>NZ_QPKV01000012.1 GCF_003339865.1 Pedobacter chinensis | reverse complement strand
ATAAAATATTCAGGTGCCTATATCGGTGGTGTCCACCTCTTCCCATTCCGAACAGAGAAGTTAAGCCCACCAGAGCCGATGGTACTGCGGTAACACGTGGGAGAGTAGGTCGGTGCCAAATCTTAAAAGAAACCCTTTGACTTTTCGGTCAAAGGGTTTTCTTCGTTAAATAGAGGACCTTATGTTTAAGGTCATATAGTTTGAAATATTGAAACCAGTATACATTTAAGGTTCAAGGCGAAAAGGCTTAAGGTTCAGGGTTTGCCCTCCACCTTCGTACCTTCAACCTTTCTACCTCAATAAAATATTCAGGTGTCTATATCGGTGGTGTCCACCTCTTCCCATTCCGAACAGAGAAGTTAAGCCCACCAGAGCCGATGGTACTGCGGTAACACGTGGGAGAGTAGGTCGATGCCAAATCTTAAAAGAAACCTTGTAACAATTTGTTACAGGGTTTTCTTGTTTTATAGGGGTTTTCCTGTATAAAGGAAACTTTGCTACCTTATTACTGATAGAAGTAATAAAGAATCTTTTGTTCTCTATCTCTAAGATCATGTCATTTGCCATCAAAAATGCAGAGATCACTTCTAAAATATCTTCTTGTTAAAAAATGTAAAATCTTTCAAGCTCAACACAATAAAACCGTATTATTGCAGTATTACGTACATATCATTATGAATAAGAATCAGATCAAATTAATTCTCCTTACCCTGTTATGCTTAATTAACATAACGGTTTTTGGGCAAAATAAAAATGTACAACTTCCAGCAAACTGGTATAACCTCGATTTAATTGAAAATGGTTATTTTGGTATTAGCACTGAAAAAGCTTATCGTGAGTTACTAAAAGATAAAAAGCCTAAGCAAAATGTAATAGTAGCCGTAATTGATGGAGGAGTAGATACTAATCATCCTGATTTGAAATCAGTGTTATGGACTAATAAAAAAGAAATTCCGGGCAATGGCATAGATGATGATGGAAATGGATATGTTGATGATATTCACGGATGGAATTTTATAGGTTCAAAAAAAGGAAATCTTGAATTTGATAATCTTGAATTGGTTAGGCTGTTAAGAATTTATACCCCAAAATATCAGTCGACCACAAACCTTACTCCATTGGATAGTGCTCAGAAAGAGGAATTCAGGCTTTATAAAAAAATGGTTGGCGATTTTGGAAAAAAATATGAAGATGCCAGTAATACTTTTTCTGTTTTGCTCGCAATAAATAAAGTATTGGATTCTGTAGCTAGAACTGCTAATAAGCAGGTTCCATCTTATGAGGATATCGAAAGATATAAAGCAGATGATGAAGTAGAAGAGCAAATTAAAACAATTATCAGAAAAGGTTCAAAAGAAGAAGGTGGTTTTGAGAAATTCTATAAGAGTATAAAGGATGGTTATAAGCAATATGATGCCATGCTTAAATATAATTTGAATCCTAAGTATGATATGCGTGCCGAATTGGTTGGTGATGATTATTCAAATTCAAATGAGCGCAACTATGGAAATAATGATGTGAAAGGCCCTGACGCATTTCACGGTACACATGTTTCGGGAATTATTGGCGCTGACAGAACAAACGCTCTTGGCATAATGGGCGTAGCCAATAATGTAAGTATCATGGCTATCAGAGTGGTACCAACAGGCGATGAACGTGATAAAGACGTGGCTAATGGTATCCGTTATGCAGTTGATAATGGAGCCAAGGTTATTAATATGAGTTTTGGTAAAGGCTATAAATGGGATAAAAAAGTTGTAGATGAAGCAGTAAAATATGCAGAAGAAAAAGGTGTGCTTCTGGTTCATGCTGCTGGAAATGACAACCAGAATAACGATATCGAAGAAAATTATCCTAACAAATATTTTGATAGTAAAGAGGCAGAAGATTACAAGGAAGCTCATAAAAAACCAACAAGGCCAGATTTTATACCACCAAAACCAAATGCTCCAAACAATGGGACGGGTATGAGACCAACTATGGACAGATCTACTTTTGCTAAACCTATTCCGTTAGATTCAGCAAAATTTAAACTTCCACATGCCAGTAACTGGATTGAAGTAGGAGCGAGTTCTTATAAAGATGATGATAATTTAAAGGCTGGTTTTTCTAATTACGGAAAATATAATGTGGATGTTTTTGCACCAGGTTTTTTAATCAATTCAACCGTTCCAGATGGTAAATATGAGGAAGCCGAGGGAACAAGTATGGCATCGCCGGTGGTTTCTGGTTTAGCTGCACTAATATTAAGTTATTATCCTCATTTAACTCCAAAACAAGTCAGAGAAATTATTATAAAATCTGTTTCAAAAGTAACGCATAAAGTAAAATACAAGAATGAAAAGGGCGAAAACATTCGCGTATCTTTCAATGAACTTTGTGTTAGTGGTGGAATTGTAAATGCATACCAAGCACTTAAGCTTGCAGAAACATATAAATAGTTTTCGGTTTCAATTGGCAGTTAGCAGTTGCTAATTGAAATTGCTTTATTTTTTAATTGCTTTAATAAATTCCTGAAAGGTTCCGAAAGGATAATTTTTAGATTTCATCCATTCAATTAGATTATTCATCCTTTGAATCATTTTATTGCCCGTGTTTTTGCGCACATAACCAGGAAATCCAAACCGTTCGAAATCATCTAAATAAGTGAATTCCCAGGGATGAAAATAAATATTAAGGTATTTATCTTTTTTGTAAGTCCAGCTGGCCAATGATTTATAAATACCCAATGGCAGGTTATGAAAAGAGAGCCAAAAAAGTGGAAATCTAATCATCGGGCTTACTGATGCCGGAATTTGTAATACGTTATCTTTAGTAAAGTAAGTTCGGGAGATGTTAAAGTTATTATAGCGCCCGGGAAGATAAGTGGGATTAATGGAGGTATTATACGTATATCCTGCTTTTTCAATTTCCTGCTCATCTACAGGCATCATTCTGGCCATTCGGTATCCTGTGATTTCCTTGCCCGAAAGTTCTTCTAATTTCAATTTAGATTGAAGCAAATGTTCTGGTTTGAAATCTGAATGATAGTAACCATGAGATGCGAGTTCATGTCCACTTCTGGTAATCCTTTCAATTAAATCAGGAATGTTCTCGGCAAAAGTAACCGTACAGAAAAAAGTCGCTATAACCTGATGTTTATCTAAAAGATCTAAAATAGCTATGGTACCTGTACGGGAAATGGCAATTTGATCGGTAAAGGAAATATCTTTTCCGTATTCAAATGGCATATCAAATTCTTCAATGTCAAAACTTAAAAGCACCATTATTTAACAGGAATATTGGTTGAACGAATAATATAATTGGGGCGGTTTTTAGTTTGCATAAACATTTTCCCAACGTAAATGCCGATAATGCCTAAAATGATCAGTTGTAATCCGCCAAAGAACACAATGGTCATAATCATAGATGCCCAACCAGAAACCTCAACGTTATTTACAAAGGCATAAATAACATACGGAATATATAAAACAGAGGCCAGCGATAAAATAAAGCCTAAATAGACAGCTGAATAAAGCGGCTTAATACTAAATGAGGTAACGCCATGAAGTGCCAACCTAAACATCTTCTTAAGGGTATATTTGCTTTTTCCGGAGAAACGTGCAGCAGGATTGTATTTAATGGCAAATTGCTTAAAACCCAACCACTTTACCAAACCACGCAGAAATGGCTCGTTCTCCTGAAAGTTTCTGAATACATTTACTACTTTCTGATCCAATAAACGAAAATCTGCTGCTCCAGGTTCAAGATCTATATCAGATAACCAATTCAATATCTTGTAAAATAAATTGGATGAGCTTCGTTTGCCTTTTGATAAGTTTCTGTCTTCTTCTCTGATGGTATAAACCACTTCAAAACCTTCTTCCCATTTTTTTAGCATTTCGGGAATTAGTTCTGGCGGATGCTGCATATCACAATCCATGGAGATGACACAATCGCCATAGGCATGATCCATACCTGCTTTTACAGCCAGTTGATGACCAAAGTTTTTCGAAAACTCAAGGAAAAAGATATTTTCAGAAATAGAAGAATATTCTTTGATCTTCTCAAGGGTATGATCTGCGCTTCCATCATCCACAAGGATGATCTCATAGTTGTAATCGATTGTAGAGAAAACCTTTTTAATACTTTCAGAAATAACGAAAATATTATCAGCCTCATTGTAAGCTGGTATCACGATGGAAACTAATTTCTTCATTTGTCGGCAATCAAATAAGATTCAAAATCTTCTTTCATCATCTGATAAATAATGGTTAACCAAATAACAACGCAAGGTAGGGCTTTGAGTGAATATAGACGAATAAATTCTTTTACAGATTTCGGAAAAATATCTGTCGGGGATAAACTCGTTAAGATAAACGCAAAAATAAATAGAGCGATTACCCATTTACTTTTCGGATTTTGTTGAACCATAAACCAAATGGCCACACCTGCAAAAGCAATAATATAGGTTGGTGATTCAGAACCACTGCTAAAAATGACTGTAAATATTAAAGTGGAGGCCAATAACATCAATCGAAAGCCCAGATGTTTGTATTGTTTAATTCGCAAATATGGCAACCCAAAAAGAATAATGCCGCCAAGTAAAAATGGTGTATTTGAAATATTTACATCACCAGTCATTCTTCTGGCCATTCCCATAACCGAAATATCCTGAAAAGAGGTTAACGAAGCATTGGTAGAGTTTTTATGAACCAAAGAATGATACCAATCAGAATAAGACTGAATGATGAATTCCGGAGATGAAAAAATCATCGGTAGAGCAAACAACAAGCAGATGGCTACCAAACCAGCGATAATAAACTTAATTTTATTTTTACCAAAAAAGAAAAAAGCCAGTCCCACAATGCCGTACAATTTGATCAGGGTTCCAATGGCAATGAAAAAAGCAGATTGAACTTCTTTTTTCCTGATCAGATAAGAAAAGCTGAGTATGATCAGGCCAGTTAAGCCAATATTGAATTGAAAACTAAACAAAGCCGTTAATGCCTCATGTGCACAAATCCAGGCAATTATGGTTCGCTTGGTTTTAGATATAGGTAGGCTATAAATTCCCCAGAGTAAAACAGAAACATTTGTAATATTCCATAAAATCATGCCTAAGCCATCAGGTAGCAAAGCAAAGGGGGCAATGATTGCCGAAAACACTGGGCCATAATGGTTGCTGTCTGCATACTCATGATAATTATCATAAAGATTTTCAAGATCTACAGTATGCCAGTAAACATACTTGAAAATCAGGTAATTATTATAGGAATGATGCTGGTATTGTTTTAATCCCGCAATAATTGCCAATGCGATATAAATAACAATTACACAGTTCTTTTTGAGTAGAAAATTAAAAATTTTTTGGAGATTGAAATTTTTTAAGATAGCCATTACGATTACTGCTGCAATATAAGCATTTTTGATAATAGCTAATTACCACAAATTTTAATCATAAAGACCGGTCATTTAACCTAATCGATATAAGGAAATCAATTTCCTGCGCACCAAGCTGATTTATGCAGACTTTATTTTTATCTGCGTGATCAGCGGCATCAGCGGGAAATACCTGAAGAATCTCAACCTCATTTATATTGATTTTCATGACCAAGAAGTAGCTGCGAAGCAAAATGAATGATCCCTACATTGATGTGTTCGTACAATATATTGTTAACCAAGATTTTAAAGAAATAATATCCCGCAGATCGAAGAAAATCACGCGAATTTATTTTTATCTGCGTGATCAGCGGGAAATGCCTGAAGAATCTCAATATCATTTATTGATTTCATGACCACGAAGTAGCTGCGAGGCCAAAATGAATGATCCTTGCCATTGACGTGTTTTGTGATTACCGTTAATCATGATTTTAACTTAAATTCTTAAAGAAATAATGTCCCGCAGATCTAAGAAAATCACGTGGATTTTATTTTTATCTGCGTGATCAGCGGCATCAGCGGGAAACACCTGAAGAATCTCAACCTCATTTATATGACCACGAAGTCAAATGAATGATCCCTTAGAATGGCAAAAAATTGCACTTAACTTAATGACATTGTGTGAGAAGGATGAGAAAAACCTGAAAAATATTTGCACCCATGCAACTTAAATCCCAAATTATGCTTTTGATCGCTCATACTTACCCATTGTGTAACCAGAGTTTTATCATCTGATATTTCAATTTATTAAAACGTTTTAGTAGTTTCATTAAAAAATAGAATACATTTTATGTGGTTAATATGAATTCCAGAACAATTTTTTATTCATCAGTTGGAATAATTGTCTTGCTGATGCTTGGTTTAAGCAGTTTTAAAAGAGATGCTTCTTTTACTATCCAAAAATCAAAACCTGAGCGACCTAATATTGTAGTTATTCTTGCAGATGACATGGGTTTTTCTGATGCTGGTTGTTATGGAGGAGAAATTAATACACCAAACATTGATTATTTAGCCAATAATGGTATACGATACAGGCAGTTTTATAATACTTCAAGATGTTGCCCTACCCGGGCATCGTTATTGACCGGACTATATAACCAACAAGCCGGGATTGGTAAAATGACTGATGCCGAAAATGAGCTAGGATATTTAGGCCATCTTGCTGAGAATACAGTAACTATTGCCGAAGTATTAAAAGCTGCAGGCTATCATACTGCCATGTCGGGTAAATGGCATGTATCAAACACTTTGGTACAGAAAAATCCAAAAGATCAACTGGATTGGTTAAACCATCAAAAAGATTTTGGTGATTTTTCGCCTCTTGAACAATATCCAACAAGTCGTGGGTTTGATAAATTTTTTGGAACGATTTGGGGAGTTGTTGACTTTTTCGATCCGTTTAGCTTAGTAAGTGGCAAAACACCAGTTAAATCGGTTCCAAAAGATTATTATCATACAGATGCAATTAGTGATACAGCAGTGGCCTATATTAATTCATGGGCGAAGACTGAAAAACCTTTCTTTCTGTATGTTGCTCAAAATGCGCCACATTGGCCACTTCAGGCAAAACCTGAAGATATAGCAAAATATAAGGATACCTATAAATTGGGTTGGGATGTTATTCGTGAAGCCCGTTACCGAAAAATGATCAAACTTGGCCTTATCGATTCAAACATTACAAAATTATCGAAACCAGTTACTGATCGTGTTTCATGGAATGATAATCCCGATAAAATTTGGGATGCAGAAGCCATGGCTGTGCATGCAGCAATGATCGACAGAATGGATCAGGGTATTGGAAGAATTATCGGTGCGCTTAAAAAAACGGGTAAGCTCGATAATACGCTTATTATATTCTTATCAGATAATGGTGCAAGTCCGGAGAATGCCGCGGCTTACGGCCCAGGCTTTGACCGGCCAAGCGAAACAAGAGCAGGAACGCCAATAATATATGCAACGAAGAAACAAGTCCTTCCTGGTGCTCAAACCACATATAGCTCAATAGGAAGAATTTGGGCCAATGTTTCAAATACCCCTTATCAATATGCAAAAGCAGAATCTTTTGAAGGAGGCATTCATACACCAATGATTGCATATTGGCCAAAAGGAATAAAACAGCGAGGTAAATATAGCAACCAGATTGGTCATGTGATGGATTTTATGAAAACTTTTGTTGAATTAGCAAAAACAACCTATCCAATTCATTATAATGGTAAAAAGATTAAACCTACGCCTGGAGTAAGTTTAACTCCTTCATTTAATGGTAAGGAGAATTCAGGGCATTCAACTTTGTTTAATGAACATTTTGGAGCCAGGTATGCCCGTTCGGGAAATTGGAAATTGGTTTCTTTAAGTAATGACCCCACCTGGCATCTTTATAATTTGGCAATGGATAATGCTGAAACCAACGATTTGGCGGCCTCAAATCCAGACAAAGTTAAAGAGCTGGAAACTTTGTGGAAACAATGGGCGATGGCCAATCAGGTTTTTCCTAAGCCTGGCAATAAATAATAATTTAAACCGGATTTATTTAGTCAAATGTAAAGTGTTAATTCTTCTATTTCCAATCCAGTACATTAAGCTCATCCCCAACACTGATCATTCCTTTGCCCTGATGAATTAAATTCTGTCCGAACATAATTTTGTTATTTACGCGGCGATAATTAGCAAGGGTTTTTAAAGGTTCCTGTCCTTTAATGCCTGTTTGTTGATCGATGGTGATGAGCACGCATCTTGCACATGGTTTTACTGCAGAAAATAGAATATCATTCAAACAAAAAGTATTAAAACGATCTTCCACATGAGCTTCGCCACCAGAAAAAACAAGATTAGGACGGAATCTATCCATTGGAACAGAGACAGAAAGCTTTTGATTCAGGTGGTTTAATGAGGCCTCTCCAATAATTAAGCAAGGGTAACCATCGGCAAAGCTCACAATCTCATCATTTGGCGCATATCTTGGATCGACCTTTCTTTTTTCTTTCGCAGGCATTTTTACCAATCTGACTTTCATTTGCATAAAATCAGAAAACCACTTACTTACACTTTCGCTTACTTCTAAACCTTCAGAAAGATCATCCCAGATTTTTACTGAAATGCCTTCGCCAATAGTTTGCTCTAAAGGAAAAGATATTTTTTTATGAGGGTCTGCTTTATGAAAAACGATCAGCTCATCATTCTCGATGCTCACTTGTAATAAGGCCAGTTCGTGATGCTTTCTTTGAGTAATGAACATCCCTTCTTCATCAGTAAGCATCCATCTTCGATCATGTTGCAATCCTCTTTCTTCAATATGTGAGGTTGCTAAACTAATTCCTCCTAAAGATTTAATGGGATAAATGTATAATCCAGAAAGGTAAAGTTTATTCATGCCTTAAAGGTAAGAAAACGTTAAATCTATTGATTAAGGAAAAATAAATGTAACTTATTGATGATAATTCAATGATGAACACCGAAGTTTCTACTAA
Organism: Pedobacter chinensis; assembly: GCF_003339865.1. GTDB lineage: Bacteria > Bacteroidota > Bacteroidia > Sphingobacteriales > Sphingobacteriaceae > Pedobacter > Pedobacter chinensis. The sequence goes on along the minus strand of NZ_QPKV01000012.1, from coordinate 140,392 downwards.
CCAAAAAAATGCCCTTAAATGATGCTTATCGTATAATTCTTTAATTATCTGCTATTGTTTAAGTCTAAGCCTGTCAGGTAAATAGCTTTTGTTGTATTCTATATAGGAATATCTAAAGTCTTTATAATTCGTGTACTAATAAATATTATATTTATATTTGATAACCGTTTGATTAACGTTTATTGTTTTTTTGACGGTACTAATTTAAAACCAAATATAAATTATGAACAGACTTTATCTCACCTGCATGTTACTGTTGGCGGTGTTAACTGTCCAGGCACAGACCCGTAAACTTAGCGGAACAATCGTGGAGTCGGGTACCAATACCTCAATTCCTGGCGCAAGCATTTCCGTTCAGGGAACAAATTTGACTACAGTGACTGATGCCAATGGTAAATTTACTATTGAGGTCAGTAATGAAAGGCCTATAACCCTGGTTATCAGGTATGTTGGTTATGCTGATCAATCAATAATTGTCCAACCCAATGAACAGAACATCAGCGTTAAACTGACGGCGCAATCAAATGTTTTGGATGAGGTGGTAGTAGTGGGTTTTGGAACCATAAAGAGACGGGATTTAACTGGTGCTGTTGCTTCGGTTAAAGCAGCTGACATTGTTAGAGCACCTACTCACAATGCCATAGAGGCTATACAAGGACGCGCAGCCGGGGTTGACATTACCCGGAGCAGTGGAAATGCCGGCGCAGGCATAAATATTCAGATACGGGGGACACGTTCTATTTCCAATAATCCGTCTCCCCTCTACGTCATTGATGGCGTTCAGAACGGAGGCAGTATCAATAATATCAATCCAAATGACATTGAAACGATTGATGTTTTACAGGATGCTTCTTCAACGGCTATTTACGGCTCACAAGGTGCAAACGGTGTTGTAATCATTACCACTAAAAAAGGAAGTTCAGGAAAAGCAAGAGTTTCCTATAATGGCTATTATGGAATTAATGGGGAAACAGCTTTTCCAAATCCACGCCAAGGTGAAGATTACCTTACCTTAAGAAGGGAATCATTTCGGAATGATGCAGGAGTGATCACTCAAACTGATGCACAAATTTTCAATGGTGCGGGTGAACTTGCAGCTATTCAGGCCGGCGCTTTTGTAAACTGGGTAGATTTAGCCATCCGGAATGGCCGGCAGCAAAGCCATACCGTATCAGTAAGGGGTGGCTCAGAAACCACCAAAGCTTTGTTCTCACTAGGCTATTTCAATGAAGAAGGTGCCCTGAAAAATAATGACTATAATCGTTATAATTTTAGGTATAATATTGATCACAAGGTAAATGACTGGTTTAAAGCAGGAATAACGGGGCAACTGGCTTACAGTAAAACCAATACACGCCGCGATCCACTCTCCACAGCCTTAACCGCGATACCCTTGGGTACGCCCTATGCAGAAGATGGAAGTATTAATATTTTCCCGATGCTGGGTTTTGCAGCAGGTAACACCACGCTAAGCCCGCTTACCGATGAGAGACCAGGTGCAGCAATTGATGAAACGCTGGCCACCGAAGTAAATGCAACTGGTTATGCCGAATTAACGCCCATAAAGGGCCTTACTTACCGGATGAATTTTGGTACAGTATTGAGCAACAGCCGAAGAGGAATTTTTAACGATCAGTTTTCAACTGCACAAAACAATGTCAGGTATGCATCGGCCTCCATCACAAATAATAACGGCCGGTATTACAACTGGGATAATGTGATCACTTATACTAAAACGGTTGCCAAGCATAATGTGACCGCTACTGTTTTATCGAGTTATATTCATAGCGATGCCGATGTAAATACCTCTACCGGCATCAGGCAGGTGTTAGCCTCACAAGGTTTCAATAACCTTTTTGGTACCGAAGCATCGAGCCGCGTTACGACCTCAGGTTTTACACGTTACGATTTACTTGCTTTTGCCGGGCGTTTAAACTATAGCTATGCTGGAAAATACCTTTTACAGGCTACTCAACGCTGGGATGGTGCTTCTGTACTGGCACCCGGAAGAAAGTGGGATGATTTTGCGTCTGCCTCAGTAGGCTGGTTAATCAGTGAAGAGGAATTCATGAAAAGCATCAAACAAATCAATAATTTGAAATTAAGGGTAAGTTATGGTTCTGCAGGTAATTCAGGAAGTGTTTCGCCTTATGGCTCACAAAGTTTGATCAGCACTGTACCGATGGGGTTTGGAGAAGTGCCGGCACCTGCCTATGGTTTCAGTGGTGTGGTTGCCAATCCGGATTTAGGCTGGGAGCGATCAACCACGCTAAACACAGGTCTTGATTTCGGGTTATTCAACAACCGGGTTTCCGGTAATATTGAAGTTTACCGGACTAAAACAACCGACATTATATTGAGCAGAAGTCTGCCACTTTCTACAGGGCAAACTACCATTACGCAGAATATTGGCGCTACATTGAATACGGGTATTAATGCGAGCTTAACAACCATTAACTTCCAGACCAAGGATTTTACCTGGAGTACAACAGCAACATTTTCACGCAATAGAGAAAAAATTACCGCTTTGATTGATGGCCGGGACATTATTGCATCAAGTAATCCTGAAGAGAATTCGCTTTTTATCGGCTCTCAGGTAAAAGTATTCTACACTTATCGGAAACTGGGTATCTGGCAACTTGATGAAAATCCTGGGTTAGTAAGTCAGGCAGGCCAGGCCTTCAGATTCGGAGATATAAAATTGCAGGATGTAAATGGAGATAATATCATTGATGCAGCTAACGATCGTCAGATTATTGGAAACGTTCAACCTAAATGGTTTGGTGGATTGCAGAACAATTTCAGATACAAGAATTTCGATTTAAGCATCTTTTTGATTGCACGATATGGCCAAACTGTTAAAGCAGAATTTGTAGGACGATATAATCCAGGTGGAGTGGCGAACGGACCAGATAATTTTGATTACTGGACATTTAATAATCCTTCCAACGATTTCCCGCGCCCCCGTCAGGGCAATGGCATAGCCAATGTATATCCTAATCAGTACCAATCTCTGTTATATATCGATGGTTCATTTTTCAAGGTAAAAAACATACAGTTAGGTTATACGCTTCCTAAAAGCATAACCGATAAATTAAAAATAGGTTCGCTAAGGGCGTACGCAACTGGCTCAAATATCTATACCTATTCAAAAAACAAGTTACTAAGGGATTACGATCCGGAACGGGGTGGCGCAGAATCTTCACCATTGAGCCGCCAGTTTGTATTTGGTTTCAACCTAGATTTATAACTTTTAAGAATTTATTATTATGAAAAAGAATATATTTTTATTCGCGGCATTTTTCTCAACATGTTTTATTTCTTGTGAGAAACGTCTGAATGAAGTAAATCCAGGGGGCGCAACTGCAGATGCGACCTGGACCACTCCTCAGGGATTTGTTACTGCAGTTAACGGTGCCTATCAGGAACAAAGGGCATGGTATGGTAAAGAAGATGGTTTATTGGTTTCAGAAGGAGGTACAGACCTGTGGTTTAATGCCAACAAAGCTAATTACGCCAATCAGGTTACCCGTTATGAAGGCTTGTCGGGCGCAACCCCGAGTTCAACGCTGGCAGTGTTCAGATTGTTTTACCGGGCTATTAATCTTTGCAATGCAGGTATAAACCGGATTGATGGCGCGGGATTTACTGATGGTGCAGAAAAAAACCGTCGTTTAGGAGAACTGAGATTTTTGCGTGCTTTTTATTACTGGCATATTGTGGAACAGTTTGGTGGGGTCAGTTTGCGTACCAATGAAACCACATCTGTTGAATTAACCGCTTACCGTAGTCCGGTAAGTGCTTTTTATGATCTCATTATCGACGACTTAAAATTTGCCGCAGAAAACCTTCCTGTTGCCTCTTTCTGGGGTGCAGAATATAGTCGTGCGTCGAAAAAATCGGCGCTCGGTTTATTAGCCAGAGCATACCTTTCCAGGGCTTACTACGCCACCGGAACCGCACGAAATGAATATTTTACATTGGCACGTAATACAGCAAATGAGGTCATTACCCGTAAAGCTGAAATTGGTACAGATTTATGGACTTCGCCGGCCGATTTGTGGAATCCTGCCAATAACAAAAATAATAAAGAAGCACTTTACATTATTAGTAATTCAACAAATACAGCTATTGATTACGATGCAAATGCTAACCGCTTACATGCCTGGTTTCTTACCCAATACAGCAACAAGCCTGGATTGGTTCAAAGTATTCCCTATGGATTTGATGGTCAGCGCCGCCTGCAACCAACCCGTTATTTGCTCGATCTTTTCAATGAGCAGATTGATGCCCGTTATGCAGCAAGTTTTCAGGAAACCTGGATTGCAAACTCCACTACAAATGGAAGTACTGCATTTACCTGGACAGCTGCTCAGGCAACCACCTATGGCAAGGAGGCGAGCGTTGTGGGAACAGCAGTCGTAAGCGGAACGGGACTCTCTCTACAGATCACTAAAAATATTGTTGCTGATAAAGCCACCAGGCCTTATGTGGTGGTTGACCGCAATGACTTGTATAATACCAATGGCACGATAAAATCCCTGACTGATTTTGTTGCTTTAAGAAAATTTCTAGACAATACCCGAACCGTACCAAACTCACAGCCCGGGTTTAACGACATTATGGTAATCCGCCTGGCGGAGATGTATCTGATCGCAGCAGAAGCAGAGTTTCAACTCGGAAATTACGATGCGGCAGCGACACAACTTAATGTGTTGCGCACGCGGGCAGCAATCAAAACCCCTGTGAACCAAACAGCGGCAATGCAAACAACTGCTGCTGCCGTTCAAAGCGGAGGAATAGATTTTATTCTGGATGAGCGAGCCAGGGAACTCTGTGGAGAACAAATCAGGTGGTTTGACCTGAAAAGAACTTTAAGCGGCGAACAGTTTGTTGCACGGATTAAAGCTGCCAATCCTGATATTACGGCGGTTCAGGCCTATCATAGATTGAGGCCAATACCATTAACAGAGCTCAATGCTTTACAAAATGCAGCTGAGTTTGGCCAAAATCCTGGATATCAATAGTATGTTTATTTCCAATACGATGAGCAGATGATTTTTCATCTGCTCATCTTTTTTCTTTTATATAATTAAACCGGATGGATAGTAAGCACCATTAACACTCTTAAATTGGATTCTAAGCACATTGACGACACACCAGCGAAAAGTGATTTAGGATTTTGATGTAAGAAAACTGGACTGACTTTTTATTTTTGGTACAGATTGACTCTAATCTTCCCCAACCTAAGAATTAAAGCCCGGTGTATACTTTGGGATGGAATCTGGTGGCTTTATTTGGCGAAATACACAAATTTAAGAGCTTTAAAATTTAATGATTGTTCCTCCAAATCAAAAACATCTCAATCTAGGAGAATTTAATATTTGAAATATCTATAGCAACCATCAGATCCTCTTTTGCTGGTTGATTATCAGCTGTTTTTTTATAAGCCCTTCTTTTAGCAGGCAGTTTAATTCCATCTGTTTCAACATAATTTAACAGTAATTGGGCCGCATGGAAATTTCCGGCAACATCAATAAAGTAGTCATGCCTTTTTAGGAGAAAGTCACTGCCAAAATAAAATTGCTGAGTAGAACTATGAGATGCTATGTATTGAGGAAATTGCACGGTTATACCCCTGCAAATTTCGCCATTAATTTCTAAAGGATTTATTTCTGTAACTTCAAAACCATCCATCAATAATAGGAAAGGTGAGGTAAGATAAGTCCAAAGCGCGTAACCATTAAAATAGGCCCTATCAAGAGCGTCCCAATTACCATTTGTCATATGTTGATGGATCTCACTTGCATTTCCAGTTCTTTCGAACAATACTTCCCCCTCGAGTGTTTCGATTGCTATCCTTTTCGCATTAAAGTTTGTCTTTTGGTTGGGGGCTCCGAAAGGCCGCATTGATGCATGCTGTTTGTGGAGTTCAACCATTTTTCTTGGGGAAAGATCCTGTGGGAAACCCTGCATGTCGAAAAGTTTGCCGCTGCTTACAATATCAAATTGTACTTTGCTTAGTTTACGCCAGCGACTTTCGCCACCATGGGCTTCAATGATTTTATTTAAAACCGTTTTCATGATAAGTTTTCATCCTGATTATTTGCTATTGAAATGATAATTTTGCCTTGAGCGGAACCATCTTCCATTTTTTTGTATGCATCATCAATACTGTCCATGGTGTAATCATTACCATCAACCAAAGGTTTTAAATCTCCGGTATCAATTAATTTTGATACTTCAGTTAATATCTTACCATGATGTTTGCGATGTTTGCCAGATATTAATGGATAAAGCGTAAAAACTCCGGAATAAGATGCCCCACGAAAAGAAAGTGGTGCTAAACTGTGCGAACCCCAACCGAGAATACTAATTACGTGTCCGGTATATCTTTTTACAGCAGTAAAAGAAGCGTCAAGAACGGTGCCGCCAATGGTATCTAAAACAACATCAAACCCCTCATCGTTGGTAAATTCTGTAATATATTCTTTCACGCTGTACTTTGTATAATCAATGGGTATAGCCCCTAAATTTCGAACAGTTTCTATTTGATCTGAACTTACTGTTGTATAAACAATTGCTCCTTTTGCTCTGGCAATTTGTATCGCTATATGACCAACTCCTCCGGCGCCACCATGAACTAAAACTGTGCTTCCTTTTTGTATATCGGCCCTGTCGATCATTGCTTCCCATGCGGTAATTGTAATCAATGGTAGTGCAGCTGCTTCCTTAAAGCTGATGTTTGTAGCCTTTAATGCCAATAGATCCGGATCAACAGCCGCATATTCTGCAAGAGTTCCCTGTGCACCTCCAATACCTCCAACCATTCCGTAAACTGCATCACCAACTTTAAAATTTTTTACTTCATTACCAACTGAAACAATGACACCAGACATGTCTGTACCTAGTATAGCATCTGGCATCTTTGTTTGTGCATGCGCTGCCTGACCGGATTTGATTTTTAAATCAAGAGGATTTACCCCACTGTGTGATATTTTTACCAGTACCTGCCTTTCATTTGCAATGGGAATTGGGATTTCTTCCATTATATAAGGCTTGTTGTATTGTTTAAGAATTAATGCTTTCATTGTTTATTTTTTTAAATTATCGATACAAAGTTAACTTGCCTCATAATTTAGAATGTTGTAATTTTACACCATTAAAGAGTATTTTTTTTCTATGATAAAGGACGTGTTACATCAGCCATTTGAATTAATTCTTAAAGAACCAATGGATGTATGTCCGAGAGGAATGCATCAAGTGAGTTTTTTTGAATTTGTATATATTGTAAAAGGAAAAGGGAAGCAACTCATTAATGAAACAAAAATAGATTATAGCACAGGTCAGTTATTTTTGTTAGCACCCGAAGATGGGCATGATTTTGTTTTTGAAACTACAACACAATTATTTTTTATCAGGATTGATCATATTTATTTAAAAGACAATTCTAAAAGTCTTCTGCAAAAAATTGAATTGATTTTAAATAATGTAAATAAAATCCCGGGCTGTGTTTTAAAAAAGAAGGAAGACAAAATAGCGGTGAATGCCATTATGAAAGCTATCATCTATGAACATCAAAACAAAACCCGCTATAGTCAGGAATTGATAAACAGTTATATTGGGACAATTTTGGTTATAGTAGCCAGGAATTTAATGATTGCAGTACCTGGTAAAATTGATGCCATGACCGATCACAGGATAACGGGTATTTTGCAATATGTACAAGCAAATATTTATAGTCCTGAAAAGTTGAGGGTAGCTGTTATAAGCAAGGAATTTAATGTATCTGAAACCTATCTTGGGAGGTTTTTCAAGAAGCAAACCAATGAAACCTTACAGCAATATATTGAAACCTACAAATTAAAATTGATTGAATATCGCCTGATTCAAAGTGATCTTAGGATAAATGAAATCGTTGACCAATTTGGTTTTACGGATAAAAGCCATTTAAACCGTTTCTTCAAAAAGTTTCATCAGGTTTCACCATCAGATTATAGAAAGAACAACCTCAATTGATCCCTGGCGGACTAATTCGGTTAGGAAATGATGTTCGAAATTTTGTAAAATTATATTTTTAACTTCATCAATATTAATTTCCCTTCCTAGTTCTTTGCTTAGGGTTGTTACCGCTCTATCAGGTTCATTAATTGCACAAGGGATAAAATATTGATAATATTTCATGTCATTAGAAATATTAAATGCAAAACCATGATTAGTAATCCACCTGGATAGATGAACCCCCACAGCGCATATTTTCTTTTTCTTACCAGATAATTTGTCATTAATCCAAACACCAGGAAATTCCTTGTCATAATAGCCTTCTACATCATAATTTTTTAATGTGTCAATAATAACTTTTGCCATTGTTTCGGTATACCACCTAATATCTGTTTTAAAATTTTCTAAATCGAGAATTGGATAACCAACAATTTGACCAGGTCCATGAAATGTTATTGCGCCTCCACGCCTGATATAGGATATATCCAACCCCACAGATTTAAGTTTGTCTTTGGCGATAAATAACTCTGATTCTTTTGCAGAACTGCCAAAAGTAAGGATAGGATTGTGTTCGCATAACACAAGTACGTTAGATTGGGATGTATCAAGGTTTTCTTTCTTCAAAAGTGCAATATTTTCTCTTTGCTCAATTTGAAAGTTTAATGCAAGATGATGCGGAATTAGCTTTAAATCAATATATTTAGTTCGTACTTTCATTTAATGGAACGATTAAAAATTAACGGTTTTTCTTTTCAGAATCTCGATTGAATGTAGGCAATTCAAAAATAGTATAGGTGTATGATTATACACTTTTAGGGTATTTTCACATTATCATAAATAGCAAAGCATATCACCAGAAAATGTAATTAATAGCTTATTGCTTTGATGAAGAGCCACTATTAATTGATAGTACAAACTTCCGTAACATGAATATGAAATTAGCCAAATTGGAGAATGTTGCAGCAGTTTAACAAATGTCAGGTGCTTAAAGTAGATAGAATATCAAAATTGAAAGTCAATTATGTAGAATCCTAATAATTATTTTCTTACATGCTCAATGAATAGAATTGGAATTGAACTTATCAAACGTTTGCAATCAGAAAATTGTGCTTGTTAAGTTTTGTCGTAAAAAATAAGGCCCTGAAATTCAATATTTCAGGGCCATTTATTTTTCCGTAGAGTCAATCCGCGGAAGTTCGAACTTTTATGAGCATTGTGAAGCAGTAGTAAATTTTGATAAAGTGGTCAATAACAAGATTGAGGGGCAGTATAGGAAAAAGAAAAAGTTGTAAGTGTTTCCCTCAATTAGCGTGATAATTCACATTTTATTCGGAATCAAAAGTCTGTCTGATACCAACTAAATTGCCTGTTTTTCGTAACTTTACTGATTAGAAGGTAAATTTATTTATAGCCTAAAATGCTTGTAAACCAATCTATAATATCAGACCTGAAAGCGATCATAGCTCAATCCAATGATAGGGCGGTGCGAGCTGTCGATCACCAAAGGACGCTAATGTACTGGCATATCGGCAAACGGATTTTTGAAGAAGAACAGCAGAGTAAAGACCGAGCAGATTATGGAAGTTTTTTGATCAAATACCTTTCAGAAAAGTTGCAACCTGAATTTGGAAGTGGCTTTTCTGTTCGTCAGATGAATCTCTATCGCCAATTTTATCGTACTTTTCCGATTGTGCATGCACTGCATGCACAATTGAGTTGGACACAGTATAAATTACTCCTTAGTGTTGACAATGAGGAAAAAAGAGAGTTTTATGTTGCTGAAACAAAAAAGAACAACTGGACGTCGCGGCAACTGGAAAGGCAGGTTTATAGTAATCTTTATGAGAGACTTTTATTAAGCAATGATAAAGAAAGTGTTTTAGCTGTTGCCAAAAACGAAAAACAGCCTGCTGATGCCAAAGAAATAATTAAGGATCCGATGCTTCTGGAATTTCTCGGATTAAAAAGGGAGTCCTCTTATTATGAAAAGGATTTAGAAAGTGCCATTATCACACATTTACAGGACTTTTTACTCGAACTGGGCAATGGATTCTCTTTCGTATCAAGGCAAAAGAGAATCCATATCGAGGGCGATGAATTTTTTGTAGATCTGGTATTTTATAACCGTTTGCTACAATGTTTTGTAATCATTGAAATCAAAACACATAAATTAACCCATCAAGATATCGGTCAGTTGCAAATGTATGTCAATTACTATGACCGCATTGAAAAACTATCTCATGAAAACCCAACTATTGGGATTTTGCTCTGTGCCGATAAAAATGATGCAGTTGTAAAATTTACCCTGCCTGACGAACAAAAACAAATTATTGCGAGCCAGTACAAACTTTATTTGCCAACAGAAAAGCAATTACTTGATGAGGTTAGCAAAGAGATGGAGAATTTTCAAAATGGTGAAAACCTTTAAGCCATATGCTGGTGATTTCGGCAATAGTAAACACGAGACAGTTCCAAACTGTGCACCTAAGGATTTGCCCATCTTGAGAATGGCGAACTAAGAAAAGGCTTCATCTAGTCTTAGCGTCTCGCTAAGTCTAAAAACAAAATTATGATCAAAATACCTTAAACAAAAAAAACCCATCTTTCGATGAGCTTTTAATCAGTAAAGTTAAGCTTCAGTAGGTCTAACTTTTATGATGACTGTGAAGCAGTGGTTAATTTTGAAAAAGTATTGAAGAATAAGGTTGAAGGATATTATCGGAAAAAAAAGGATTATAAAAGGAAATAGGGGTGAGTTCCTATTCATTTTTATTTAAGAGTAGAGACGTCGTAAAGAAAAATCAGAAAACGTAGGATGCAATCAGCAACCGCGCATACAGTTTTAAGTATTTTTTCCAATGGCTATCTCGCATTGTGAATTCGAGTTTTTACTTTTCCAAGTGTATATATGATGAGGTTTAACCCCAGTTCACCCGAAATAAACTTGTCCTAAATCATTGGTTCTTTTTGTAATAGCATTTGGTGGAAGGGGTTAGATAAATTGGTTTGTCCAGTTATGGATAAATTATACCAAGCCAAGTGTTTACGCACTTCAAACTCGAATGCCCAGTGCATTCCAAACCCCATTTGTCTCCAAATCAAAGCACTTTTCTATCTCGTCCACAGTTGCTTGGTATGGGTTCGGGAAGTCCTTTTTCATTTCCATATAGCCAAAAAGCGACCTTTTGGATAGAAGGTAGGTTATCGGCCCTCCCTTCTCATCATACAGTTTTTCAAGCCCCTTTTTGCTGCGATGATAACCGCTCAACCATTCAGCAAAAAGTGCAGGGTTACGCTTGAGCGGTCCAAAATATTTGATCAGAAAATCGATATGGATAATAGTAAGCGGCTTAATAGATTGGAAGCTGCCCTTCAGATTCTTGCTCCTTTGTTCAAAACCATCATTTAGATAGTGGTTCACCCCCGCGATATTCATATGGTGCTCCGAACAGATGATCACGGGATAGATGTTCATTTTTTCTGAGTGCTTGATACCGAGCTTTTCCCTAAGTTCAATATTGGGTTCTGAAAGATGGCCGAGCTGTCTGACGATCTGACCTACCCCTTTATCCTTTGCCCCATTTCCCTTATCCGAAAGGAACCGCTTGTCCAAAAATTCTTCGGTAAATGCCTTGTAATCCAAATTTTCGAAGGTATTTGGATGTAGATCGTTCATCTTCACCTCAAATACGAAAACATCACAGCTAGAAGCGCGGATGATAAAATCCTGATACTTTTCTGTGGAGATTAGCCGCTGACTCTTTTTGTGGAAAATTTCACCGAGAAGGCTTCCAACAAGGTATTTTTCAAAGAATTCCAGTGCAATATAGGCCTTAAAATTTTCGTAGGTTTTAAACTTGGACTGCAATTTTATAGAGCTGTGGCGATAGAAAGAGTACAGGAAACCGTTTTCAAGCGCATACTGGAAAAAGTTGTAGTCCAGAACGAGGATCTTTTCGGGTGTCAGGAACAGAAAAGGCTTGGTGACCACATCCATATTTAGCGAAACCTTTTCCTTACCAGCCAATTCCGTAGGGTCTGTCCCAAATTCCCTCATCAGCTTTTCCGGCCAAAGATGTGAAAGATCCAACATATGGTTGCCCCAGTTTTGGGGATGTATGGCCGATGCCAGTATAGCGAGGAAGAACTTGGCAAATGTCCAAGGGTTTTGAATCTTCATCTTCTCGCAGTACATATCCGCTTCTTCCCGTAGCAGTTCGTCACTATCAAGAAATTTGCTCAGGAAGAGGAATCTTCCAAAGGTATCAACTTTCATTACCCCCTTTGCCCTCAGATATCCCTGCTGCATCGTTTCCATCATGAAGATGCCTTCCAGTGATTCCAGTGCGATTCCCCTTGGCCTTCCGTAATAAAGATCGTTATAGACTAATATGGTCTTGAACAGGTTATGGGCAAACTCCAAGGGGTCGCTAGAAGCCGGCGTTTCAATCATCTTAAAGTTCTGGAGCAGATCCATAATCAGCAAACCAATCGGACCTTCGGCAAACCATCTTCTCTCATCCGTAAATAGTGGGCGAAATTCCGTGACCTGCTCGAAACCTAGGACGTCGCAAAAAACTGCCTCCCTGAGTATCTCTGGATCGATCATCCGGTTATCCATTTGCTGGAATAGCATGGCATTGATTTTAGAAAGCCTCATTAGTAATGTATCCGTTGAATAGCCCGATACAAAAGAAAGGGTGTCTTTGGGGATAGGCTCACAATATGCCTCTGCATAACCTGTTACATGGAGAAATTGCATAAAGTTTGCTTTTTTGCTGGTGTCCCAAATTTATTTTTTCGATGTGAACATTCCAAATGTCCGAAATTTGATATTGCTAAGAGCACGTAAACGAACCTTGTAAATTCCAATAATCTAGTTTTTTTTTATTTCATAGCGATCTTTTAGCCGTTATATAGTTGAAACAAATGTTCCAACATTATGAAATCAGCTTATCTATACGTCCGTGTAAGCACTGATGAACAAAAAAGAAGGGGCTATTCTCTGCCCGAACAGGAAGATCGATTGATCAAATACTGTGAATCGAACAATATCTGCGTAAAGGGTGTCTACCGGGAGGACTTCTCCGCCAAAGACTTCAACCGACCAGAATGGAAGAAGCTAGTTTCCGAATTGAGAAAGGGCAGGGGAAAGGAAGAAAACAATATCCTTTTCATCAAGTGGGACAGGTTCAGCCGTAATATCCAATATGCGTATGAAATGTTGGGCATCCTCAGAAAGCTCAATGTGTCTGCAATGGCCATCGATCAGCAGATAGACCTTTCCGTTCCCGAGAGCTCGGTGATGTTGGCCATCTATCTCTCAGTCCCAGAGGCGGAAAACACGAGACGTGCGATGAATACCTTAAATGGAATTAGAAAGGCCAAGGAGATGGGTCGGTATCCCAATAAAGCTCCTGTGGGATATGTGAACACGGCATCATTGGATGGCCGCAAGATCATATTGCCAAAACAGCCAGAAAGCGGGATTATAAGATGGGTGTTCCGTCAGCTTGCGAAGAATATCTATAAGATTGGGCACTTAAGTGAGATGGCGGTGAACAAAGGCCTGAGAAGTACACGTTCAAATTTTTCCAAACTTATCCGTAATCCAGTTTACTGTGGCTTGATACCGCTGAAGCTCGGGAATGGGGATATTGTTATGATAAAAGGAATACACGAACCACTGATACCAGAAGCACTTTTTTATGAAGTGCAGGATGTCATCAATACCAAAAGAAAGGTCAGTACGATAAGAACCAATTTCAGATCCACTTTTTTTCTTACAGGTTTTCTGGCCTGTCCGCTATGCGGCAAGAGACTTACCGGAAGTTTTTCTCAGGGCAATACGAGAAAGTATGCCTATTATCATTGTCGTAAGGGGTGTAAGGCACGGGTCAGGGCGGATAAGCTAAATGACAGTTATAGGGATCAGCTCCAGAAATTGCAGTTATCGGAAATGGTAGGTGAATTGTTCGTTGCCATTCTTGCAGATTGGAACGTGGATACGCAGAAGACGGGATTACTTTACGAAAGACAAGCACTTCGGCGTCAGTTAGTCGAGCAGGAGACAATGCTATCCAGAGCGAGGAAACTGTTTGTGGAGAACATATTTAAATACGACGACTATAGCGAAATGAAAAATGAATTTCGTAGGATTACTGGGGTTATAAAGAAGGAGCTTTGTGATGTTGCGACAAAACTGAAGATAATCGAAGAACAGAGAAAGCTTGACTTCCGGGCTTCAATAGATGTATTTAAGGGTTTTGATAGTCTAGATACTGCCGATAAAAAGCATTTGGTCAGCTTTTTTCCTCCAGTAGACATAGACTTAAATAACAGCGAGGTGTCTATTGGCTATAATGTTACGCTTTCAAAGGTAATAGTTCGTAAATAACATAATGGGAAAATTAGATGGATTTTATAGACAGAAAGGTTTCTGGTAGTAAGGCTATTGCATTGCTTGCCAAAAATGGATTAGAGGTTGATGATGAAGAGGCTATGGTAATAATGAGTTTTTTATACCTCGTTGCCAAGATCCATAACAGAAAAATAGTACGGGAGGATGTCGAGATCCGTAAGGAAAAGTCGAACAAGTCAAATAGTTACCTAGCATAGCCTTGATAGGTTTTTTTAGGCCCAAATTTGTTTTGGTATAGGTTAACTAGTTGGAAAATGTCGAACCGGTATTGGGGGAGGTGCAACTAATTGTAAGCTAGATTTTTAGGGGTATAAAAAAAGGAAACAACAAATATATGCTGTTTCCTTATGGTAGTCAATCCGCGGAAGTTCGAACTTTTATGAGCATTGCGAAGCGATAGTTGATTTTGAGAATTTGTTAAACAATAAGGTGGAAGGGCAGTATCGTAAAAAGAAATTACTATAAGTTTTACCAAGGAATTTATCATTTTGAAATCTATTCCAATAGCTTCTTCAATGAATTGTTTCGCCCATTTTTGTATTATCAAGAAACGACCGTTTTTTGATAGAAATTGAGATGAGTATTTGATAAACAGTTATAGAACTATTGTGTCTTTTCTAGCAGGCCAGCGATGAAGTAAAGTCTACAGTTGTTTCCTTTCAACCATCAAGAAAAAGGAAGAATACAAGTTATCCTATGAGAGATTTTTGGCTATATTGTAATCACCTACATTTATTGAAATGAAAAACGACAAAACATCACAAAACTACACGTTAAACAGACGTAATTTTGTTACTGGAATTATCCCGGTGATAGCTGGCGCAACAATACCATCCTGGGCTTCGGCGAAGGAGATTCAACAAACCAGAGAAGACAATGACTTTCCAGGACTTATTACGCGAGAGAAAAAGCCATTAAATATGGAGTTTCCATTTCCTACGTTAAAAAACAGGATTACTCCAAATAACCAGTTCTTCATCAGGAGTCATTTTAATATTCCCAATATTGATGCTACAAATTGGGAATTAGAGATTGGCGGCAACACCAATCATGTCATAAAGATCAATCTGAGCGAACTTAAAAAGCTTCCTGCAAAAAAGGTAATGGCTACTATAGAATGTGCCGGAAACGGACGTGCTAACCTCGCCCCAAAAGTGAAGGGTTTAGGATGGGAACAAGGTGGGATCAGCAATGCTGAATGGACAGGAGTACCTTTATCCGTATTGTTAAAGAAGGCTGGCATAAAGGTGGGTACGGTAGACATTATTTTGGAAGGGAATGATGAGGGGATGATTACAGAAGAGCCGAAATCACCAGGAAAAATCAAATTCGCCCGAAGCATTCCGTTAAATATAGCAATGCAGGATCACATCATCATCGCCTATGAAATGAATGGAAAACCATTGAGTGCTGAACATGGTTTCCCGGCAAGGGCAATTATTCCAGGATGGTATGGTATGGCATCTGTGAAATGGCTGATGAAAATTACTGCATCTGAAAAGCCGTTTGATGGCTATTGGCAGACGATTGAATATGCTTACTGGAAGCGTGTTGAAGGACTACCTACCTTGACGCCCGTAACCACTACATTGGTTAAGTCTGAAATATCAAGGCCGGTATTGTTTGAAGCGGTGCCGGCTGGAAAACCTTATCAAGTAAGGGGTGCAGGATGGTCAGGTGATAGTAACCTATCGAAAGTAGAAATAAGCACGGATAAAGGAAATTCATGGCAACCAGCAAAATTAATTGGTCCTGCTATCCCTTTCGCCTGGCAGCTATTTGAATTTGAATGGGTGGTTCCTGCTAAGACTGGAAGATATAGTTTAATGGCTAGAGCGACAGATCAAAATGGCAAAACGCAACCCATGGAGCATGATTTAGACAGAAGAACTTACATGGTTAATTTTATCTCGCCAATTGATGTAGATGTAATATAGCTCAATAAGAACAAATTTCAGGATCTTGCGGTTATCGCATAAGGCTTGTTTGGCATAAACAGTTTATCACAATTAATATTCTACATCAAACCATGATCAGATTCACGTCTATACTTCTACTATTTGCTAGTTTCTCTGCACGAGCACAACATGAACACATGCAAATGGCAACTAAAAAAAATGTCTTCCTTGGGCAAATGGCTCATATGATGATGAAGATGGATGAAATATCAGCTACCACATCTGCAGACAGAGATTTCATACAAATGATGATCCCACATCACCAGGGTGCTATTGATATGGCAGAAGAAGAGATTAAGACCGGAAAAAATAAAGAAATGATTCAGCTAGCTAAAAGTATCAAAGCTGAGCAACAAACCCAGATTCAGCAAATGCGACTCCTGCTCAGCCATCCTGAAGGATTTATCGCTACAGGCAACCAACATCAAAACGCCAACCAGAAGATGATGAAAGTGATGATGGAACAAATGCCTGAAGAAAAACAATTGTCTGATACTGATCTGTCCTTTGCAAGGATAATGCTTCCTCACCATCAGGCTGCCATCGACATGGCTAAAGTTGAGTTGCGGTATGGAAAAAATAAAAATGTAAAAAGACTGGCCGAGAATATTATCTCAGATGAACAGATAGAAATCCAACAAATGAAGACATTTACAAACTCCCATTAACATATGAAAAAGATATCCTTGTTTACGCTATTAATATTCAGTTTTGCCCTACAATCAAAAGCACAATCAATCTATGCCCAAGACAGGGTTTATACAGGCAATCAGATATCTAATACGGTTTCTGTCTTAGATCCCTCAACACAAACGCTATTAGGAAATATTGTTCTTGGTAAACCCCAACCTGATATCTTAAGTCCTCTATATAAGGGACAGGCCCTGGTTCATGGCCTGGGTTATTCCCCTAAAAGGCAATTACTAGCAGCGGTTTCCATTGGATCAAATTCAGTAACCTTTATTTCAACAGCAAAAAATAAAGTTTTAAAAACTGTTTATATCGGACGTTCACCGCATGAGGCAACCTTTAACCCTTCAGGATCACAGGCATGGATATCGGTAAGAGGAGAATCGTATATCAGCGTAATTGATGCAAATAAACTGATTGAAATCAAGCAAATTCCAGTAGCCGACGGCCCGGGAATGGTTGCTTTTACTCCAGATGGAAAATGGGCTTATATTTGTTCCAGCTTTACTGCAGAAGTGGATGTAGTGAATGCAACTTCTTATGCTATTGTAAAGCGTATTCCAGTAGTTAGTCCATTTTCTCCAAATATATTCTGTAGTCCTGATGGGAAATGGATTGCATTGACACATAAGGATGTAGGGAAGATCACTGTCATCAGCACGGAGACAAATACGATACATACAGTACTAAATACAGGTCCAATTACCAACCATGTCACTTTTACTTTAGTTAATGATTCACCTGTGATGCTGGCAACCATTGGCGGAGAAAACAGCTTAAAAGTATTTAGTGTTTCACAAGATTTCAAGCTTACTGATAGCGTCGCGACAGGATCATTGCCACATGGCGTCTGGACTTCGGCAGATGGTAAATTTGCATATGTCGGATTAGAAAATGATGACCAGGTACAAGTGGTTGATCTGGTAAAAATGGCCGTTGTAAAAACCATTGCTATTGGACAATGTCCGCAAGCATTGTTGTACGCCGCTAATGCCAGCCCTGCAAATGCCTCAAAAGAAAATTTAACCCCGCTTAATCTTGCAGACAAAAGTCAGGTGATTAAATTGATGAATAAGGATAATTCAATGTCATCAGGCATGCTAAACGTAAGAAGCGTAGGCTTGACTGATCTTGTCCAACAGGACTTTAAAAAACTCGAGCCAAATACTTCGTATACTTTAGCGTTAACCAACTCCTCAAATGATACGTTTAACGCAGATTATGTCATCAATTCTTTTAAGACCGATGAAAAAGGAGCTTTTAGCGGTCAATCCTCGGGGATAATTAAGAGTGTAGGAACAGGTGGCGCCGATTATAAACATGTGGTTCTTATTGATGATCTTTCAAAAAAGCTGGTGATGATCAGTAACTAATGTATTTTAAACCAAAGATATAACTGCCCATAATGCAGCACTTGAAATTACTATCCATAAAATTACGCCTTGTAACAGTGGCATTATCCCCACTGCTTTCAAGATAGTAAATGAGAGTCCGCTTCCTATCAGGAACAAGGTTAAAGTTAAGCCTGCTTTTGCTAATGCTACAAAGTAGGGCGCAAAAGGCTTAATAAAAGGTAAGTAGGTGTTGGCGATCATTGCCAGGATAAATAGCCCTATAAAATAGGGTATACTAACTTTGCTATTGTTGCTTTTGAACAGGAAAGATGTACCAAACGCTACGGGAACAATCCATAGTGCTCTGGCTAACTTAACAGTTGTGGCTATCTGTAGTGCTTGTTCACCATATTTACTGGCTGCCCCAACAACAGAACTGGTATCGTGAATAGCAATGGCACACCACATACCAAATTGTGACTGTGACAAGTTAAGCGCATGTCCGATAGCGGGGAAAAGAAATAAGGCCACCGAGTTGAGTATAAAAACAGTACCCATTGCAACGGAGATCTGTTTTTCTTCTGCGTTCATTACAGGCGACAATGCAGCAATAGCACTTCCACCACAGATCGCCGTTCCAGCTGATATCAAAAAAGATGTTTTACGTTCTATTTTAAATACTTTTCCCAGGATAAAACCAATGATAAGCACTCCGAAAATAGAAACTACGGTAAACAGTACGCCTTCTTTTCCTGCTTTCATTGCACTGAATACATTCATTCCAAATCCTAGCCCGACAACAGAAATTTTTAGCAGCAGGTTTGTGGCCTTGTGATTTAAATGCAGATAGGGATGTTCCATTAGTTGCGCCAATACTAATCCTAGCAATAAGGCTAAAGGAGGCGACATAAATGGAAAGAGGCACAGCAAAACTGCCAGGATGAAGATAATTTTACGGGTGTTTAAATTTAAGTTTAGCAGGTTACCCGCCTTTATTTTAGAAGAATTTGAATTGTCTTTGATTTGTGTCATAATTTTGATTGTCTTTATTTTCTAATTCAAAGATCCATAACTAATAAACCCCGATCAAATCATTAAAACTTATCTTCCATAACTTCATGTTATAGAAGATAAGTTTTTAGACATTATTTATTCCCAACCCCATTTTTTGAAAATGAGATGTCCTTTATCGGATTGCATAAACTTGATAAAATCCTCAGTTTCCGACTTATGCGTACCAGTGCTACCCCTCACTACAGGTGTACCTCTATAGACTGTTTGTGTAACAGGAATCCTAACCATTGAGGTGAGGTCTGGTAAACGGTTATGCCAGGAGCCAAATGTTATCCAGGCATCATATTGAGGATCATTTTTCCATGCAGCAATACCCAATGCCGAATTTGCAAATGTACCTGCTATACGCTGCTGTATGTTTGCAATCAGATCTTGTCGACCTGCCAAATCTTCCCAAAGCCCCATTTGCCCAGCCCCATTCACATCAAGAATTTTCACACCTGGTTTACAGAGATCGCCCAGATTTTTGATGTTTTTAGGATTGCCGGGCCGTACCAGGATCGCTGCCGCACGTTTATATAACTCTGTCCGAGAGTTCGCCACTATCATGTTTGGGTGGTCAGACATGAATTTTGAAAGCATGTATTCTGCTCCTCCAAAGAACAGATCTGCATGTTTCATTGCATCCGGCATCCATTCATTATCTGGCCCGGCAGTGACTTTAATTACGATATCATGCTGCTTTCCAAAAACCTTCGCACATTCATTGATCGGTCCGAGCGGCCCACCGGGACCATAGACATATAAAGTATCGTTTGGGATTTGTGCATTCCCAATGGTCACTACAGCAACGACTGACAATATGGTTAAAAATATATTTTTCATTGTGTTTATGTTTAAGGTAAATCAAAACCAAACTTTTTGTAGATGGCAGCAGCCTGCGGACTGATCAAAAAATCCATAAAATCTTTTGCAGCGGCCGGATGTGGCGCATCTTTTAACTGTCCCGCTATATATTGCGCATGGATATTCTCTTTTTCAGGAATTTCAATGAGCTCAACAGGATGGCCAATCATTTTCTGATAGTAGGCCTCAGTATACCATACTGGAGCGGCGTCACTTTCGTTGTATAGGATCCTCATTGGTGATTGGCGATGATGGATCATGGTAAGATAAGTAGTCTTATCTTTAACTTTATCTTCCATGATGGTAGATTTTAATGTTTCCCCTCCAGCTTTCACATAGGCTTCTTCAATACGTTTACCGATCCCTTCATTCTCTGGATTGGGCATACTGATCCTCAGCTCTTTATTTGCTAAATCTTTGAGTGACTTCAATGCCTTCGGATTTCCCTTTTGGACCATGATTGCCAACCTGTTTCTAGCATATAAAGTCGTTTTGCTAAACCATTCAGGGGTCATGTCTATCCGGTTCTTACCAGCTGTATAAACATCCGGCTTTAAGGTAATTCTCATGTTGCCCACCACAATGCTACCGGTTTTTATTTGTTGGGCTAAAATGCCTGGGGGAAGCGTTTCGGCAAATACCCGCTGATAATGTGGATATGACTTTTTAAAGGCTGCAATTAATTCGTCAATGCACATAAACTGGTTACCGGCAAAGAAAACCACCAGTTGGGGATCATTAATGTCTCCAAAAAGATCAGGCACATTGTCTACTCCAGGTACTGTGAACTGAACTTTACTTTCAGGTGGAGTATTCCAGGGCGGATCAAAGCGATGATCCTGGGCCTTAACATTTCCACAAAGCAATAAAAATGCAACTGTGGCTAAAAAGGTGTGATTTATATATTTCATGATTTTCTAATTATTTGGTTTAAGGATGTACAACTGCCCATCCCTGATATTGACGGATGATGATTTCACCATTGCCGCTGGGTACATAACTGATAAAATCAAATAAGGTATTTTTTTCGATTTTCCTTTCTCTGACGGTATTTTCACATTGTGCAAGAATTACTCCTCTGGATTGCAGTTCTAACAATGTTTTTTCAAAAGATCCGTTCTTCTGGTAAACAGCTACGCCATCTCCAAAGGCAATAAGTTCTGCATTGATTTTCCCTTTTAACCTGGGATCGTCGAGTGCATTTTTTAGGTTTCGAAGTGTTCCTGCAATCTTTTTCTCATCACCGTTATTGATTACATACAGTGCCTTATAATTTTTCAGGGTGGCTTTTGCCCCTGTAAAATTAGCAGGTGTAGCTTGGGCAAAAGTGGCCGAGGTTGCTGCGATCAGCAAAAATAATGTACAGATTAAGGTTATTTTTTTCATGATTTTAGATTTTGATGATTTATTTAGTTGTTAGTTTTACTTGTTTTTCGGAGGTTACAATTGGTGCAAATGGACCATACTTATGTTGATTTTCAGAAAATTTGTCGGCATATGGTCCGTATGGCGCATCAAAAGGTTTTTTTAACAAATCAGGGTAATCTTTTCCCTGATCTTTATGTGGTCTTGGCTGTGAGTTCACAAAAGCAGCGAGATCCCAGGCCTCCTCATCACTTAACTGCGCATCTCCATATCTGGCACCATATGGCATATTGTTCTTTACGAACCCCGCAAAGTTACTGAGTCTATACATCCCTGCGCCATCATTGTAGCTGTGTTTGCCCCATAATGGCGGATAAACATAAGTTAGTTTGTCTTCATCGAGTATTCCCTCACCATTTGCACCATGACAACTTTGACATTTACTGGTATATAAAATCGCTCCATGTTTGACATTCGCTGCCCTATCCAGGAATTTTAATTTTTCGGTTCCCGTTCCAAACACTTTCTCCCCTTTTTTTACACCTGTTCCAAGCCATTTCATATAAGCCAGCATTGCCTGTATCTCTTTACTAGATTCGTCTGGTACTTTGCCTGCAAGACTTCGATTGAAGCACTCTGCAATACGTGCCGATGCAGGTTCAACCTTTCCTGATCTGCCACTCATTTTAGGAAAACTGGAAATAAAACCAGCATAATTATTTCCGAACAGTTTGGTTCCACCCTCGAGGTGACAATTCTGACAATTCATACCATTTGTAATACGGGCTATGGATCCATTTGGCCCAAAATATTTGCTCGTATGTGCTATTAATTCTTTGCCATACCTGATCATCTGGCCGTACTTGGTGTCCGCCGGAATCGTATTTTCATCAGGCGCTTTCCAGGCATCAGCAGGTACAACCTGGCTTTTGACGTTAACAGCAGCTATACCGGTTTCCACATCCTGTTTGGTTTTTGCTGTCACTACATCTGGCTGCCCATTAAAAAATAAAGTGCAGATGAAAATGGTTCCACAAGCAACAAATAGAAACGCAATGATAGCCGTTGTCCTGGCTGTATATATAAGTGCTTGTCTGATTTCTTTTTCTGTTGATTCCTTATTCATAACCAATATTTTTCTGTTACAAATGTGCATTTATTCTACTCATCAGAAAAAGCATAAAAAGTTATTGATGATAACGTAAGGTTATGATGTCAGTACCCGTTGAAACAAATTGTTTGTATCTTAGGTTATCTACTAAAACCGTGTATGATAGATTTCCGTTTGCAAGTATTTTATGCTGTCGCTAAAAGGCTGAATTTTACAAAGGCCTCGGCAGAGTTATTTATCAGTCAGCCTGCTGTAACCAAACACATTAAAGAATTAGAGCAGGAGTTCAAAATGTCATTATTTGAACGCAGTGGAAACAAAAAAATCAGCCTCACCCCAGCCGGCGAATTATTGTTGCATTACGCAGAACAGATTTTTGGAACTTACCGGGAACTGGAATATGATATGAATCTACTTACTAAACAGCATAAAGGAATATTGAGGATTGGTGCCAGCAGTACTGTGGCACAATATATCATTCCACCTGTATTGGCACAGTTTCACAATAAGTTTAAGGATATACAAATTCAACTGGTTACCGGAAACACAGAAGATGTAGAGCAGCGTTTGATTGCTAAGGAAATAGATTTTGGAATCATTGAAGGCATCTCCCGGAACCCACAGATTAAATACGAACAATATCTAAAAGACGAGCTGGTGCTGGTGTGTTCTGGTCACAATTATGCCATGAAAAAGGAAATGATCAAACCGAATGAGTTGAAGGATTATGATTTATTACTTCGTGAACCTGGTTCTGGTACACTAGATGTTATTGCATATGCTTTAAAAGCACACCAGATAAAGGTGGGGGACTTAAATATAGAAATGCAGTTAGGTAGTACCGAAAGCATTAAATCCTATTTGATTCACAGCAAATGCCTGGCTTTTTTATCTATCCACTCCATATTGAAAGAGCTCAAGAATAATGAATGCCGCATCATAGATATCAAGGATATGGTTATCGAAAGGCCGTTTCATTTCATTCAGCTTCATGGTCAGCAGGACGCTCTGGCGGAACTATTTATGCGCTTCGCTAAAAGCTACAACTATAATGTATAGTGTTACCGAAATTTCGAGGCAATATCAGCCAGCTAAAGTGCTGCTGCTCTTTGTTTCTGAAGCTCCTGGAGGTGACGATAAACATTTTTACCTGGGAAATACTAATCTGTTTCGAACAATTTATCTTGCATTTAGTGAGGTATTTGGCGATTTTAAATCTGTAGAAGATTTTTTGCAGTTCTTTAAAGGCACGGGATGCTTTTTGGAACATCTAACTTGTACACCTATTGATAAATCGTCAGTTAAAATCAGAAAAAACCAGAGGCAGGGGGGAATAGAGCAATTAGCTCATAAAATCAGAACATATCAACCCCGATTAATCATGATCCTAATGAAAAGCATTGAACAAGAGGTTAAAGAATCTATTGACCTATCAGGCTTATCGTTTATCGAAGAAATTGCAGTTACCTGCTATCCTGCCGGCACTGAATCAAACAGGCTTACTTGCATCCGGGATACCAGGGTTATCATCTCCAAACTGGCATCGATATTGACATAACATGCAAATATATTGCTGTAATATACCGATACAGAACAAGATGAAAATTCAAGATCAGGAAAACACCAAACAGCATGCAGGAGACCATTTGGCTAATGAAAGAACATTTTTGGCCTGGATCAGAACCAGTATTGGTATCATGGGATTTGGCTTCGTGGTGATGAAATTCTCGCTATTTATCAAGCAGATCAGTGCCGCACTGGGGAGTAAAGTGCCCCTGCACCAAACCGGAGATTCCCGCATTATCGGGATTTTTCTAGTTGCCCTGGGAGCAATTACTATCATTTGTTCTTACTTAAGATATAATTCAACGAAAGAACAACTGAATCAGGGGGTGTATTACCATTCAACACTTTTTGTTAAAGTTTTAACCGCTTTAGTTTTCATAGCCAGTATACTTTTACTGCTCTACCTTATTAAAACAACATAGGCAGTTAAATCATCTGTACTTGATGCTTTAGAAAAGAGAGGAAGGAAAGCGGTCGATATAGCGTTGTTTTTTGATATAAATTGCTGATTGCATTGGTCAAGGATCTTATAAAAATTTCACCTCTTTATGATAATCCACAGGAACAGGATAAGTCAATATTTTATGTTCCCGTAAATATTTTGGGTACCGCAATACGCTGTGAAGAATATATACCTGAATGGCCACTGAAAAAATAGGCTGTAAAACAGGCTACCGCAAAAAACATGGTGTATTCACTACCAAAAAGTTCTATACCCATAATCGTACAGGCAAGGGGTGTATTCGTTGCACCAGCAAAAACAGCAATAAATCCAAGGGCAGCAAACAAACTAACTGGAGCATTTAATAAGGTCGAAAGTGCATTGCCTAATGTTGCGCCAATATAAAACAAAGGCGTTACCTCACCACCTTTAAATCCAGTTCCTAATGTTAAAGTTGTGTAAATGGTCTTCCATAACCAGCTCCAAGTATCTGCTCCACCAGGCTGAAAAGCAGAGGGAATTGTAACGGCTCCTTGGTATTCGCTATCCACGCCCAAACTTAAGTAATCCGGTTTCCCGATGGCGTAAGTCAAGCCTATAATAATCAGACCACCGATAACAGGAATAAGCCACTGGATCTTACATACTTTAGAAAAAAAGGCCTTGATCTCATGCACCATTACAGCAAACAGGTAGCTGGCCAGACCAAACAATGTGGATGCTAGAATAACCTTACTAAGCAGGAGTAGGTTTACCGGCAGGTATTCAGATAGAAAGTAGGCACTTTTCTCTATGAGATCGATGTGATAAGCGGTATGATGGATGCCCCAGGCAGAGACAGTAAGATCACCAAGCACGCTGGCAATTAATGCGGGAAGTAAAGCCTTGTACTCTATTCTTCCAATGGCCAGAACTTCCATTGCAAATATGGCACCGGTGAGCGGTGTTCCGAACACCGCCCCAAACCCGGCTGCAATTCCCGCGGTAAGGAGCATCTTGGTGTCTACCTCATTTAGCTTAAACCAGCGGCTAAACATTCCTGCGATGCTTCCTCCGATTTGTACCGCGGTTCCCTCTCTTCCAGCCGATCCGCCAAACAAATGGGTAATCACTGTAGTTATTAAGATTACTGGCGCCATCTGCCTGGGCACTCCACCACCCGGCCTATGGATTTCATCCATGATCAGGTTATTTCCTTTTTCTGAGGACCTACCAACTGACTGATAAATCAGGTGGATCACAATACCTGCTAAAGGTAGCAGAAAAATGAGACAGGTATGCTGAAAGCGAAAGTGAATGGCCCAGCCTAGCAGCCAAAGGAACAAGGCAACCATACTTCCTATTGCAATGGCAACAGGAAGTATAAGCAGCGTCCATCGAACCGCATATTTAAAAACCGAAAGGTGTTCAAATAAAAATTTATTATGTTTCATTGTAGGTTAGCGGCTGATTTATAATTTTTTATAAAAAGTATTGATTCCTGCAAATGATGCCCTATCACCAAGTTCTTCTTCTATCCGAAGCAACTGGTTAAATTTAGATACCCTTTCAGAGCGGCAGCCACTTCCTGTTTTGATGTGCCCCGCACCGGTAGCGACAACCAGATCCGCAATTGTCGTGTCTTCAGTTTCACCACTGCGGTGAGAAATAAAGCAATTGTAACCGTTTTTTTGGGCTAGTTCTACGGCCTTTAGCGTTTCGGAAACTGTACCGATCTGGTTCAATTTAATCAGTACGCTGTTTGCAATGCCCTGGTCGATTCCCTGCTGGATAATACTCGGGTTGGTGCAGAATATATCATCTCCAACCAATTCCACTTTGTCTCCCAAAAGGCTGGTCAGCTTTTTCCATCCCTCCCAATCGTTTTCGCCCAACCCGTCTTCCAACAGGATAATTGGGTACTCTTTTAACCATCCTTCCCAAAAGCCAATCATTTCATCTGTTGTGATCCGTTCTTTAGAACTTTTATAAAATTCATATTTTCCATTATTCCACATTTCGCTGGTCGCTGGGTCAAGACAAAGGGAAATATCCTTGCCTGGAGCAAAACCGGCAATATGTATCGCTTCCATGATGATTTGGACGGCTTCCTCATTAGAACTCAGATTTGGCGCAAACCCACCTTCGTCACCAACTCCGGTATAATAGCCTTTCGCTTTTAGCAGACTTCTCAGGGAATGAAAAACAGCTTCGCCCATACGGATACTTTCCTTAAACGAGGGGGCGTTATGAGGGGCAATCATAAATTCCTGAAAATCGATGTTGTTATCAGAATGCCTTCCCCCATTAATGACATTCATGCACGGTACGGGCATTACGTAACCTTCCCTTTCCACTAGCTGCCTATACAAGGGAATCCCTTTTGCAACGGCCGAAGCCCGGGCGAAGGCGATTGAGGCCGCAAGCATCGCATTTGCGCCGAGCCTTGATTTATTCTCGGTTCCATCCAGACCAATTATATGATCATCGAAGGCCTGCTGACCCTCAAAGGATAAGCCGGTGACTGATTTGCCGACTTCGACGTTAATCCCTTTTACTGCTTTTTCCACGCCTTTACCATTATAGCGCTCTGGATCACCATCTCTAAGCTCTACGGCTTCTTTTTCACCCGTACTTGCCCCGGATGGAGAAATACCCCTTGCTGTTGTTCCGTTAAGAGTGACTTCTACTTCTACTGTCGGATTGCCCCTGGAATCCAAAATTTCACGGGCATGAATTTTAGTTAATTTCATAGTTTTTTGTTTTATATTGATTTTTAGTATTTCGGTTGCTTACAAATAATTGAGTTTCTCAAAAGATCAAAACCAGTGTTCCCCCAATGATCAGCAGGGCACCAAAGAATACTTTCAGGGTAAGAGCTTCTTTCAGGAACACCATTGCAAGTATAATAGTTAGGGCAACACTCAACTTATCAACAGGGGCGACCTGGGACACTTTCCCGATCTGCAAAGCCTTGTAGTAGAATATCCAGGACAAGCCGGTGGCAAGGCCAGATAAAAAAAGAAATAGCAGGTTATGCTTTGACAGTTCCGTAATTCCTTTAAGTTCGCCTCTGGCCATTACGATCCCCCAGGCTACAATCAGTATTACCACCGTTCGTATGGCAGTAGCCAAATCAGAATTGACATTGGTTACGCCGACTTTTGCAAAGATGGCCGTAAGGGAAGCAAAGAAAGCTGATAATAGCGCGTAGATCCACCACATAGTTTTATGTTAATTTTCCGTTATTGAATAATTCCAAAGTAAATGAGTACAAGAACCGTTGCTCCGGCAATGATCCGGTAAATGCCGAACCAGCGGAAAGAATGCTTTTGAAGATAGGTGATGAAAGAGCGGATGGCCATCCATACATCCCACCCGCACCTGCTTTACTTAAATGAATGATCGTAGTTAGATTCGGTTCATGGGAAGGGCGTAGACGCTTAACGGTGTTTTTAATCAGTCCTGAAGCAATCTGATCTGCACTAGCAACTAGTAGCGCAATGGTAATAAGAACCTGCCAAATTTTTTTGCAGAAATTCTGGAAGAGGCAATAAATAATGAAGGCATAAAAAGGAAGCCAAAAACGCTTATCACTGGCCCAGTACATGATCGTATCCCAGAATGCATTATGGTGCTGATTTATCCACAAGAACCATTCAGTTTCAACCGGCAGGACCATTGCTAACACTGATCTCACTTTGGCAGACAGACAAAGTAAGACAAGCGCAATTAAGATAGCTGCCAGCAATAAGAGTTGAGAATTTATTTTTAATTTTTTCACCTACAATACTTTGACCGGCAGATTTTATTACCTGCTGGAATTTCTATTGTAGGCGCCATCAGCTTTTGAAAAAAGCGGTTGAATCGGAAGGACACCATTTCCGTATTGCAAATATAATACTAATAAAATGATGTGCAAAATCTTAAAGTAGGTGTTGAGAATTTAATTTATCACTATTCCTCCTTATTTGAATACGAGAACCAGTTTCTTATTCTTCTACCGTTTAAACAAGCATCATATCACGGGATTAAAGCTTTTCTTAAACAAAATGAAACCGCCTGGAAATAACCATGTTATCTATATAGGAATTTTTTTTATAACCCTAAAAAATTAAAGTTATGGGATACCATGAATGGAAAAACTGTATTGATGCATGCTTAAAGTGTGCTTCAATTTGCAATCATTGTGCAAGTTCATGCACTCAGGAAGAAGACGTGAAAATGATGGCGCGGTGTATTGAGCTTGATATGCAATGTGCAGCCATCTGCTACTCTGCCGCTCAATTGATGAGTATGGGTAGCTCTTTTGCTCAAGACATTTGCCGTATTTGCGCAGATATTTGCCAGCAATGCGGAGATGAGTGTAGTAATCATCATACCCAGCATTGTCAGGAATGTGCAGATGCTTGTAAGGCTTGTGCGGAAGAATGCAGAAGAATGACAGGAGTAGCTGCTTAAGATGCCAATCACCGTGAGCATTAATTGATTAAGGGCAGCATTCTAGTTGCCCTTTCATTTTTATAAATAGGCAAATTTATTCCATTCATTTTATTTTCATTATTCCCTCATTATTTGATATTTACCAAGGTTTGAGGTTGTTCTTGGTATGTCCTTTCTCTAGCCTTAAAAAAATGGGTTTTTTAGGATATGATTCTCATAAACTCATTCCATTATTCAAATAAGAATTTCAGTTTTTGATGATGAGTACTTGATAATTCGAATTCTATGAAAATGAAGGCTAGATGCGAGTTGAGGAATGCATTAAATAATGCATGAACTTTCAATTCCCGCTTCATCAAATTATTTCAAAAAACAAAAAATACAAATTTCATTTCAATGGCGGTGTTAAATCAATCACGTTGTTAAACCGAGGGTATGTACCTTCTAAATTAAATGCAAGCTACATGGCAATTGCGCATAATTGTAAAAAAATTTAGACCAAACGGATTTCCCCCCGTTTATCCTATAATTGAATAATATTCAAGCTGATCGATGTTCGCAATTGAAACTAATCCACATGCTTATTTGGCTAATTAGATAGCAGTTTATGGAGTTCAACACTGATGTCTAGACAATTGGTGTTTTATAAATAGTTGCGGTATATCTTAATTTTAGGGAAAATTCTAAAAAGTTCGAACCGAAAAATTCAATTTAATCTATTGTAAGTGACTTATTTTCAAGTTCTTAATGTTTAAAAAATAAGAGGCATACTTTTTAGATGCCTCATATTGCCACTTAGTAGGGTCAACCCGCGGAAGTTCGACCCTTTTTGAGCATTGTGAAGCTGTGGTTAATTTTGATAAAGTTTTGAACAACAAGATGGAGGGACAGTATAGGAAAAAGAAATTATTCGATGACAATCGAAAGTAGGGTGAGAAATATCGTAACCTAATATTTGTTGATATTTTGTAACGGTTTTGTTGCGGTTTATCCTCTCATCTTTTTAGATTAATGCAGATTTTAGCGCCTATATATTTAGGTTGTTAAATTTGAAGGGTTTGAAAGTTAAGCAGGTACCAAATTGCTCTATAATTGGAGTCGTCTTGCTGTACCTGATTATCTCTTTGGGCAATATCTTTTTTTTATCCAACCTCTCCCTTTTAGAGTCCGCCCGGGGAATAAAATCAGCTGCGCAGTACAAAGGTAGCTTTTCTCCGCTTGGAAAGGATTCAAAAATTACCAGACAATTTAAGTGTATCCTTGATGAACGCAAGAAAACCGTGCTTCCTGTTTTGGAAGCTTTTCTTATCGGCGTCATCTTATTTTTGGGGCTTTCGCTTTTAGCCTCTAACCTAAACAGGTATTTTCTTGAGATCAGATACAGGATTGCCGGATCAGTCCCAATTTATATTTCCAACCAGGTCTTTCGGATCTGAGATTTATCTCAATTTTCTTTTATTGACAGGTCCTTCAAATGATGAAGTGACGACGGCCGGTTAATCACCGTGTTTCCTGTCCAAGACGTCCGTCAAATCTTTTTCCTTAAATTTTAATTTAAAGACATGATCCGTATTAAACAGATTTTCTGTTTGTTCCCACTTTTATATATGGGGCTGGAAAGCCATGCCCAAACCTCCCCAAAGCCCATCGGGATCGTTGATCTGATCGATCACGTGACCGCTTTTTCACCTTCACTGGCCGCTGATTCAGCAACAGTTGATATACGTGCCGCCCAGTTAAGAGAGACCGCGGCGAATGCCCTTCCAAATCTGAAGCTTAATTATCAGGCAGATCTGGGCTCAAACAATAACGTGGCAGGACCTTATATGGCCTTTGGTATAGTTCCCTCCAATTCCAGAGGTGTTAGGACTGAAAGCACTACCAAGGCTACACTTACTAATCTTGGTATTGTCTCCCTTGATTGGGAGGTCTATAATTTTGGTGCCTATAAAGCTCAGAATGCAGTCGCCAAATCAGAACTTGTCGTTGAACGATCCAAGTTTGCCCAGCGCCGATACCAGACAAGGGCCATCGCTATTGATGATTACCTGAGTCTACTAAAGCTTCAGGACATGCTATCCATTCAAGCAAGCAATATCAGTCGCAATGAGCAGATCAACCGTTCGATTTTATCCCTTGCCAGAAGCGGTGTGCGTCCGGGTGTGGATACCAGTATCGCAGGGGCCGAACTCTCCAAATCAAGATTGAACTATATTGAAATGGACAATACCTACAGACAGGTTCAGCTCGACATTGCAGCAATCAGCGGGCTAAATCCGGAAAGTATTGTCGCTGACAGTACGATCCTGGATCGGCTAAAATCGCTTGAGGTAAACCTATCGGTAAAGTTGACCGACAGTTCAAGCCATCCGCTGCTTGATTTCTACAAAAGCAATTATCTAAGCAGCGTTGAGAAGGAAAACCTGGTCAAAAAAGCCTATAATCCAAAGGTAAGCCTGCAAGCTGCTGCCTGGTCAAGGGGATCAAGCATTGATGCCAATGATAATTTCAACAGTCTCTCGAATGGCTTGGAATGGCAACGGGAAAATTACCTCGTGGGCGTAGGGATCAGTTATAACTTATTTGATCTGCGCAGGCGTCAGTTGAAGCTTAGGACCCAAAAGGCCAGTAGCAATTTTTACTTAAAGGAACTACAGCAGGAAAGGTTAATGTTATCAAATGCCGCCCTTCAAGCAGGACTTGAGATCAGTACCGCGCATAAAAGACTCGATGAAATACCAAACCAGCTAAAGGCAGCGGCCGCAGGGTATCGCCAGAAGCTCTCGCTTTATAAGAACGGGCTGACCGACATCATTGAGCTCAATGCAGCCCTGACCATCCTTTACCGTGCAGAAACCGATTTTGTCAACGCAAAATATCTGTACATCCGGGCGCTTTTTCAAAAGGCTATCGCCACCAACCAAGTAGATTCACTGTTAAACACATTAAAATAATAAAGATATGTCAATGGTTACCTCGGCCCTGAAAAAGCCGATTACAACAGTGGTGATCACCGCGAGTTTACTGCTCTTTGCAGTTCTCAGTGCGCTGAAGATCCCAATAGATATTTTCCCCCAGCTTAATTCGCCGACAATATATGTTATTGAATCCTACGGAGGTATGTCTCCACAACAGATGGAGGGCTTCTTCTCCACTCGTCTACAGGATCAGTTTCTTTATGTTAATGGCGTTAAGAATATTACCGCCAAAAACATTCAGGGTTTGACGATGCTAAAGCTGAGTTTTTATGAAAGCACCAATATGGCAGAGGCTTCTGCCCAAGTTGCCTTGCAGGTTAACCGGGCCATGAAGTTCTTCCCTCCAGGCGCTTTGCCTCCGCAGGTGGTCCGCTTTGATGCCTCTTCACTGCCAGTAGGCCAGCTTGTACTCTCGGCCAAATCCCGCAGTCTGAAAGAAATCTATGATATGGCGGCAACGCGTATCAGGCCCATGTTTTCCTCTGTCGCAGGGCTTTCAGCGCCACCGCCATTCGGTGCCAATTCCCGCTCGATTACCATTAGTGTAGATCCGAGCAAATTAAGGAGTTATAATCTGACTCCGGACGAGGTGGTAGGGGCTTTATCCAAGTTCAATGTCATGTCTCCTTCGGGAAATCTAAGGTTGGACAATACCATGATGGTGACCTCTATGAACTCCCTGGTTAAAACGGTCGATGAATTCAACAACATTCCAATAGCTACAAAAAACGGCGTTTCAATATTGGTAAGGGATGTGGCAAGGGTTGCCGATGCAGCGGATGTTACCGTGGATTATGCATTGATCAACGGGAAACGGTCTGTGTATATTCCTGTGGTCAAAACAGCAGACGCCTCGACTTGGTCAGTGGTAAAGTCCTTAAAGGCCAAAATCCCCGAAATGCAGAGCCTCTTGCCGGACGATGTCCACATCTCTTATGAATTTGACCAGTCTGTTGCCGTTATCAACTCGGTAAAAAGCCTGATCACTGAAGGTGGTCTTGGTGCACTATTAACGGGCCTAATGGTGTTGCTATTCCTGCGTGATCTGCGAAGCAGTCTTATCGTGGTGATCACCATTCCGGTATCGATTTTAATTGGGGTGCTTTTACTAGGCATGTTCGGTCAGACCATAAATATCATGACCTTGAGCGGTCTGGCACTTGCAATAGGGATCCTGGTCGATCAGGCAACGGTGACGATCGAAAATATCCATCAGCACCTGGAAATGGGCAAGCCCAAACGCGAAGCCATTTACGATGCCTGTGAAGAAATCGCATTCCCGCTGCTGCTCATCCTGCTGTGTATTCTGGCCGTATTTGCACCATCTTTTATGATGAACGGTATACCAAAGGCGATGTTTTTGCCACTATCCCTTTCGATTGGCTTCACCATGGTTGTCTCTTTCATCGTGGCCCAGACCTTAGTTCCCATTCTATCCAACTGGATGATAAACGAAGAACGTTACCAGCACTATGACCATGGTAAGATCCATGCTCATGCAGGAGAGGCCCTGGACGAGAGGCAAGGAGAGCAGGTAGAAAAGCATCTGCAAAATGAAAAGGATGAACCGGAAAAAAATGATTTCTTTGAAAGGGTGAAGGTGCGGTTTATGGCAATCATCCAGCGGTGGATGCCGATGAAAAAAGGTATTGTCGGGATTTATTTAGTTCTGGTCATTTCTCTTGCAGGACTGGGATTTGTTTTTATTGGAAAGGATATGATGCCAAAGCTCAACAACGGACAGTTCCAGATACGCATCAAAGCGCCGGACGGTACCAGATTAGAGCGCACCGAGGAGAAATTTAAGCAGGTACTTTCCATTATCAATCAGACAGTAGATAACCATATCGCAGTTAGTTCGGGATACGTTGGGCTTATTCCGAGTAGTTACGGAACAAGTAACTTATATATCTTCAATACCGGTACCCATGAGGCTGTGCTTCAGGTGAACCTTGATGAAGATTATAAGGTAAATATGGATGAGCTGAAAGATGCGCTGAGAAAGAACATCGCTTATAAACTTCCTGACCTACGTATCACCTTTGAGCCGATTGACATGACCGAAAAGATTATGAGCCAAGGCGCTGCAACTCCTATTGAGATCAGAGTAGCAGGAAAAGATATGGACCAGATCGAGTCTTACGCTAATAAGGTGCTCTCTAAACTTAAAAAAATAGATTACCTCCGTGATATCCAGATTGCTCAACCCCTGCACATTCCCGTGGTTTCTATTACCCTTGATAGATTAAAGGCGGCGCAGTTTGGGCTGAACGTGGTTGATATCGCAAGGTCAGTTACTGCAAGTACCTCATCCAGCCGATTTACTGAGAAGAACCAATGGCTCGATGAAAAAACCGCCTATACCTACCAGGTACAGGTACAGGTTCCAGAGTATGTCATGAATACAATGGATGAGCTCAAAGAAATTCCTTTGGTTAAAGGGCAGAGCAGTCCGGTACTGGGCGACATCGCTACTTTCAATACCAGTTACCTTCCAGGAGAATATGACCGCTCCGGGCCAAGACGCTTTCTGACCGTGAGCGCAAACATTTATAAAAAGGATCTTGGAACGGCAACTGCTGATGTAGAAAAGGCACTAAAGTCCGTAGGCACGCCTCCTAAGGGACTAACTGCTGAAGTGAAAGGTATGTCGAGCCTGTTGACTGAAACACTATCTTCTCTTCAGGGCGGACTTGCTTTTGCGATATTGGTGATCTTCCTGCTGCTTGCGGCCAATTACCAGTCTTTCAAGCTTTCGCTGACGGTTCTTTCGACCGTTCCTGCTGTAATCCTTGGGTCGCTTACCGCATTATTGCTTACAGGTTCTACGCTTAACCTGCAGAGCTACATGGGGATGATCATGTCCACCGGGGTGTCAGTGGCCAATGCGATACTTATCGTGACCAACGCCGAAAAACTCAGGCTGGATTACAAGGATTCTACCCGGGCGGCAGTGGTGAGTGCCGGGATTCGTTTAAGGCCGATCCTGATGACCAGTTTTGCGATGATAGCCGGGATGATCCCGATGGCCTCTGGGTTGGGCGAATCCGGTGAACAGACCGCGCCGCTCGGCAGGGCTGTTATTGGTGGGCTATTCTTTTCAACCCTTGCCGCGCTCTTCATCCTTCCGCAGGTTTTCGCTTGGGTACAGAAAAAAAGCAGCTTAAAAGAACCAAACCTAATGCCTAGAAAAACAAGAATTTAAAAGATAAACAACATGAAAACCAGATTCATTCCCATCATAATAATTATAAGTACTCTGGCCGCGTGTGGCGGAAACCAGAAGCCCGTGAACATCAGTCCCGAAAAAAACGGCAAGGAAGCCAAATATGAAACCACAAAGGTCGAAGAAGAGGCCCTTTCCAGTTTTACCCGCATTCCCGGGGTGCTCAAGCCTTTCAACCAGGTGAACATTTTTCCCAAGGCCAATGGTTTTGTGAAAGCAATACTGGTCGATTTGGGTTCTAAGGTGACCAAAGGCCAGCTGCTGATGACCCTGGAAGCACCGGAACTCGAATCACAATTGCAATCGGCAAATTCCCGTTACCTGCAGGCACGGGAGACCGCATCGGCGAGCAGTGAGAAATACAGACGTCTGAAAGAAGCAGCAAAAGAGGAAGGTTCGGTATCTCCGCTAGAACTTGATAATGCGCTTTCCAGGATGAAAGGAGATAAGGCCATAGCTGAGGCTGAGCGGTCAAATGTATCCTCCGTACGTACCATGCAGGACTACTTGAAAGTATATGCGCCTTTTGACGGGGTGATCGTTGACAGGAATGTATCACCGGGAGCACTGGTGTCGGCGGGCAAATCTTCGGACCTACCCATGCTGGTATTGCAGGACCTGACCCACATGAGGCTTGAAGTTTCTATACCTGAGGATTATGTAGACAAAGTGGACCTAAGCCAGATGGTCAAGTTCCGCTTCAATGCGCTGCCGGGGGAACAGCGCCAGGCCAAGATCAGCCGGTCTGCAAATTCACTGGGCAACATGCGCCAGGAAATCGTCGAGGTTGACGTGGCCAATAAAGATAACAGGTTGAAGGCCGGCATGTATGCCGAGGTTGAAATCCCGCTTAAATCCGGTGCGACTTCGCTTCTTGTGCCTAATTCTGCTATCGTGCGTTCTACAGAACGGAAGTACGTAGTGGAAATTGCAAATGGTAAAGCCAAGCTCGTTGACATTAAGGAAGGGATGAAGGGAACAGAGATGACCGAGATTTTTGGTTCCATCAAAGCCGGGACAGAGATTATTTCGCCCGCGAACGATGAGATCAAAAGCGGTCAGACGCTATAAAACATTGCCGGGCGGATATTAGCCGCCCGGCAAATCTTTTTATTAGTCAGATAAGAAAAAAGGAAAATATGAAAGATTTAGAATTTAACCATGAGTTTGAAATCGGGGGAAAACACATTTGCATAGATGTCCCAAAGAAAAGATGCAACCAGGTCTACATCGAGGGAGAGCTGGTTGGGACGGTTTGGGAATGTAAAAAACAAGGGGTAATATCCTTTGTATCAAGAGATTTTAAGCTTGCCCCTTACCTGGAAAGCATTGCGGCCGAGTTAAACATTTTTTACAGGACCTCCCTATGAGTGCCTATGCCGGATGGACATTTCAACCTTTTCTGATCTGTTTCCTGTTATTAATGACTGTAAAGGTAAAGGCGCAAGATCAAACTGCCGTCCCCAAGATATCGGTAGGCTTTGTCATGGGCTTTCCGACCGGTAAGACGGCTAAAACTTATGTCAACGGATATGGGGCATCAACAAAGGTGGAATTCAAGGTTTCGGAGCACCTCAACCTAACCGGATCTGCGGGCTATATGACTTTCCGCTACAGGGATGAGGTAAAAAAACGTCTCGATTATTTAGGAGAGCCAACAAGCATGAATGGTGTTGTTCCAATTAAAGTCGGAGCAAAATATTACTTTGAAGGTATCTATTACGCTGCCCTTGAGCTTGGTGCAGCAAATACTCTTGGAGACCGGCTGAATACCTCTTTTGCCTACGGACCGACTTTGGGTGCCAGCATTCCAATTTCGAAGCATTATAGTGCAGATCTCGGCCTTCGTTATGAGGGTTGGAAAAGCAGCGGAGGGCAGGTTTCCTTTTTTGGACTTCGTTTGGCTCTGGCAATTTCAGGAACTAAAAAATAATAGGCAAAATATTTAACCTAAAATTTAAATTATGACAGAGAAAAATATTTCACAACCATTTGAAACTTTTGACCATAATAAATCCTCAGCAAAGGGTGGAGATAACGCATATCACCCCGCAAACCAAGATAGAGAGGTTTTATTGCGTTACCTGCTGGAGCGGTTGAACCTGGAAACCGGCCATCTCAATGAGAAGCGAAAATTGAGGAAGTAGGGGCCTTTTTAGACCTTTAAAAAACATTCGTAGGAATGGCAAATCAGATTTATTATAACCAGGGGCAACCCACAATATGCATGACAAATGGAAAAGATGATATATCTTTTGGAAAATGATGAGGGTATAACCGAAGTATTACAGCTTCTTTTTAACAGTGAGGGGTACGGGGTTTCCGCGTTTTCTTCGGTAAGCTCGTTTATGGCAGGGCTAAGTGATCATGTTGCAGATCTTTTTCTGCTGGATGTTATGCTCCCCGATGGAAACGGCATTGAAGTCTGCAGTTACCTGAAGTCCTTAGAGAAAACCCGGAATGTTCCGATTATCATGATGAGTGCTCATGCGGACCGTTATGACATTAGAAGGGGCTGCGCTGCAGAGAATTTTATTAAAAAGCCTTTCGATATTCACGACCTGCTGCGTTTGGTAGCGAAACATATTTGACCGGTGATAAAGTACGGGTTCTCTCAAGTTTGGTATTCGTGCTCACAATCAGTGTTTCCATGTCAGAGATCCGCTAAGTCGTTCTTACAAGATATATCAACAAAAGCATGCTTGAAATGAAAATAACCACGGTAAGGACTTTGATGAGTGTAGAGGAATGGTAATAACTGCCTTGATTAATAAGTGTATGAGTTTTTTGATAGCGCATAAATGCCAGGATGATGGTCAGTGCGCCTACCCCGACAAGAAGTATTCCTATCCTCTGTGAGTTGCCGGTTTGGTGTACGACGGCTTTGGCCCCAAGAGCGAGAGTGATCTGCTTGATAAAAAGTGAAAACTTTACCACCACAAAACCAAAGCCCATAATTCCTATGCTAGTTCTTATCCAGGCAAGAAAAGTCCGTTCGTTGGCCAGATGGTCACCAGTGTTTGATTTAGGAATGGCTTGTTCTTCTTTTTCCATTATTGATAATATTGGTTGACGGATCACCGCATGCCTGATTAACAAAATTTTATCAATGCTGTTTGGGCGAGTACTGTTTTAATTATGTAGCTTTTCGATAAATTCCCTAGCATTTTTAAATGCGTTACTCCGCACAGCACATACGATGATAGACAATTTTGTCGAACCTTTTGAATTTTAGTGTTGCCGGCATAAGCCATTGATATTTAAACATGACAATAATTTTCGGCGTTTGCGGCCCCGGGTGAAATGGATCCGGCACAACTGATCCTAATCTTTGCATCGTATCGAAATACCAATTTGCACCTTTTAAAGATTCACTGCCGTTTTGGTTTTTACATTAGGGATGAACGATTACCCATCCTTCCGCCGAACGGATGATGATCTCTCCGTTGCCGCTTGGCACATAGCTGATGAAATCGAAGAGATCTGACTTATCGATTTTCCGCTCGCGAACGGTATTCTCGCACTGCGCAAGAATTACGCCCTTTGACTTTAGCAAATTAAGCTGCTCAAGGAACTTTCCATCCTTGCGATAAACCGCCACGCCATCCCCGAAGGCGATAAGCTCAACCTCCAGTTTTCCCTTCAATCTTGGATCCTCCAAAGCATTGTTGATGTTCCTGAGTGTTCCCGAAATATGTTTTTCCTCGGCACTGTTAAGTACATATAGCGCTTTATATGATTTCTTTTTTGCAACAGCACCCGTAAACGGTTTTTTTGTCTCCTGTGCAGATACATTGGTGGTGATGACCATCATGATGACAAGCTGGAGTAAGATCAGTAATTTTTTCATGTTTCTATTTTTTCTGTTTTATAGGTGCGTGCTGTTCAGCCATGTCAATAAAGGGACCATATTTATGCTGCTTTTCGCTAAAGTGATCTGCATATGGCCCGAAGGGATAATCTATTGGCTTTGTGTACAGGTTTTTATAGTCGTTTTTGGAATCCAGGTGCGGTCTGGGCTGCGCATTCACAAATGCAGCTACGTCCCAGGCTTCCGCATCCGTTAAGTTCGGATCTTTGTAGGTGGCGCCATAAGGCATGTTGTTTTTGACAAATCCTGCAAAATTTCCAAGCCTG
Organism: Pedobacter chinensis; assembly: GCF_003339865.1. Lineage (GTDB taxonomy): Bacteria > Bacteroidota > Bacteroidia > Sphingobacteriales > Sphingobacteriaceae > Pedobacter > Pedobacter chinensis. The sequence goes on along the minus strand of NZ_QPKV01000012.1, from coordinate 100,821 downwards.
AACATTCCTGCACCATCGTTATAGCTGTCCCTGCCCCAAAGGGGAGGGTACATATATCCTTTTCCATCAGGTGAGGCAACGCCTTTGCCCGTTTCTCCATGACAGCTGCTGCATTTGGAGGCATATACCATTTTCCCCTTCAGGGGATCTGCAGGCACATCCAGATATGGGATTTTTTTTACCGAATTATCCGCAATGGAATGTGCGGCATCCTGTTTTTTTCCAACCCATTTTAAATAGGCCAACATGGCGACCATTTCCCTGGAATTTCTTCCCGGAGCTTTGCCGTTCATGCTTCGCTCGAAGCACTCATTAATCCGTTCAAAGGCTTCTTCCTTTCTACCGCTTCTTGCGCTCATTTTTGGAAAACCTGCATAAAAGATGGAGAAATTATTCGCAAAGGGCCTGGTTCCTGCATCCAAGTGGCAGTTCTGACAATTCATACCATTAGTCAGCTTTCCTACGATACCCTGCGGCCCTAAATAGTATGCCGTACGGACAATCAAATCCCGGCCATACCTGATCAGATCCGCATCAGCTTTGCCCTGAAGCTGCATCGTATCAGGCGCCTTCCAATATTCGGGTTTAGCAACACGGCGCTCTAAAGGTTTTATTTGATTCTTTTGAATGGATGGATTAGGCTTATCCGCATAGAAACTTTTTGGAAGATGAAATCCGCTGAGTGCTAAAACAAGAGAAAACATGATCACAACGAATAGAAATGACGTCCATACGAGATATTTTCCAAACCGGGCAAATACCTGCAGTTTATCCTCGTTGTTTCTTTCTGTTTTCACACTTTTAAAATATTAATTCTGAAAATCCTTAATGGCCTCACCAATATCAAGCACCTTTTGCTTGCCATCAATAACGGATGCAATCAGTGAGCTTGCAGCCGCACTTCTGTATCCACCGGCGCAGTGTACTGCTACGGGTTGCTCCAGCGGAATTTCGTTTACCCTTTCCCTTAAATTTCCCAGTGGAATATTTATGCTGTTCTCAAAAATACTGTTTTCCATACGCTCTGTCTTGTTCCTCACATCCACAATGGTATATCCATTTTGGTTCTCTTTAAAATTTTGGATATCGATAATCTCATCCGGGACAGTTTCTACTGCGTTTATAAAACCGCCGGCAAGCTGCGTTTCATACCCGATGGATGCGGTCCTCGCGATAAGACTATGCAATGTAGCAAGATTTTCTGCCATAAGATAATAAGGCTCTTCAGGCTTCACAATGCTGCCCAGCCAGGTTTCAAATTTGTTTCCATCCATGATATTTACAGCGCCTTCTATATGTCCCTTCTTAAAAACATCTTCCCTTCGCGTATCGATAATTAGGGCATTTGGTTTTAAGTTTTCACCGGATTCCATGATCTGAACCGCACTTACCGAATCTTCAAACGGTGCTGCGCCTTTCTTGTTCAAGGCCACATCAAAAGGGAAGTAAAATGGAATGAATGGCTGGTTTTCATTTAATGCGCTCACAAAATCGGCCTCAGTCATTTCCTGCAGTGACCAGTTACTTCTTTTTTCAGCACCAATGGTACTGCTATTGGCCTCGCTCAACGCTTTTCCGCAGAGCGTACCTGCCCCGTGTGCCGGATACAGAATCACTTCATCTGAGAGTTTCATCAGTTTGTCCCTTAATGAATGGTACATTTGGGCGGCAAGGAAATTGCGTTCCGCCATTGAATCACCTCCGCTTTCCCTTAAATCCGGCCTTCCGCAGTCACCGATAAAAAGGGTATCTCCGGAAAATAGCGCTTTTTGTTTCCCATCGTGTTCGAGCAAAATACTGATACTATCCGGAGAGTGCCCCGGGGTGTTGATTGCCCTTAAGGTGATCTTTCCCAGGGTTATCGTCTGGTCTTCATCAAATGGGGAAAACAGGTAGGACGGCGTATTGAGTTTGCTGCAATATATTGTTGCGCCGGTCTTATGATGGATTTCAAGATGAGCACTCACAAAATCCGCATGCGGGTGCGTCTCGATAACACCAACTATTTTGGCCTGGTGTTTTTCGGCAAAATGGTAATATGCAGACGGATCCCTGGAGGGATCGATCAATATGATTTCATTCCGGCATTCGCTCAGTACCGCATAGCTGTAATGGGAGAGGTGCTTGTCTTCAAATTGTTCTATTTTCATGTGTTTTTATTTTTGATTAATGTGTTTAACGGTATGATTCCTGCCTTTGCCAGGTTTACATCAAATTTACCCTTTAGCGGTTCTTCGCACTGTAACTTTTGTCACAGCGCCCCAAAATCTTCTCAGCAGTTTCTGCCTGCACTTTCATCATATTTGATCGGAGAGAGGACATGGAGCAAAAGGGTTCTGGCATAGCGGTAGTTGAAGGTGAACAGTAGGATGACCGGCGAAATAGTGGTTGCGATGATTGCCCACTGCTCTTCTTCGCCAAAGATCATGAATGCCGGAATGCCCGCATTGACAAGTTCTGCGACAATGAAAACATAGCTCACATACATCGCTCCGATAAAGAAGCCCGGCTCTATCTCATAGTTCAGGTTGCAGCAGGCAAATTTTTTATTCATCTGATCATATTTCCAATGGAACATGGAATGGGTATATAATTTTCCCTTTCGGCACCTGGGACATCTATGGTCTATTATAGCCCTTAGTTTGCTCATCAGATTCTATTTTATTAATGAGGGAGCTTGCTTTTCATCGCTCCGTATAGATAGGTGCCCAGGAGCGCACCAAGGATGACCACCGCCATACCGGCATATCCGCTCCCAAGGTTGACGAACATGGGGCCGGGACAGGCGCCGGTGAGTGCCCAGCCCAGGCCGAAAATGGTGCCGCCTAGTAGGTATTTTATATAGGCCTTGTCCTTATCGTGGAAGACAATCGGATTTCCGGCCAGATCCTTGGCTTTGAATTTTTTGATCAGCCATACTGCAATTACGCCAAGTACAACGGCCGTACCAATAATTCCATACATATGGAAAGACTGGAAACGGAACATTTCCTGGATCCTGTACCAGGAAACAGCCTCAGACTTGGTCATGATGATTCCGAAAAGTGTTCCTGCAAGAATATATTTTATGAATTTCATTTTTTTTAGATTTAAAAGATAAAAGGCATGATGAGGAAAGTCATGATCAGGCCACCAACAAAGAAACCGATTACGGCTACTAGTGATGGTACTTGCAGATTCGAAAGCCCGGATATGGCGTGACCAGAAGTACAACCGCCTGCATAACGAGATCCAAAACCGACTAATAAACCACCGATGAGTAAAATAGCCAGCGTTTTTAAATCTTTCATTGCTTCCAGTGAAAACAGGCCGGTTGGATTTAACCCACCATCGAACTTAATGCCCAATTGATTTAAATCGGAGATTGTGGCGGATGATAATTTTACGGGAGATGGACTGCTAAGGTAATTTGTAGCAACAAATCCACCTATTACCGAGCCGATAAGGAACATGAGGTTCCAGGTCTGGTCTTTCCATTTAAAATCAAAAAATTTTACTTTCCTGCCTGCTCCGGCTATGCTGCACATCGTTCGCAGGTTTGATGAAAAGCCAAAGGACTTTCCGAAAAAAAGTAGGATGAGCATAATGAGTACGATCATGCTGCCCGAGAAATACCAAGGCCAGGGTTGTTTAATAAAATCAATCATGTTTTTTTAAATGAAATGTTAATATGGGTGTTTTTGTTGTTGTTAAAAGGTAATGCCTGTGGCGGTTTGAGCAAGTAAGTGCTGAATCATTTTAGCAAACTGCCATCCCGAAGAAATCCGGCCGGCAGCGTTGAATAGATCAATATTTCTTGAATATATTTCTTCATTTTGGCCAGGTACCGATACCTCCAACCAGGTTGAATGCTTCCACCCCAAGTTTTCTCATCTCCGATACCGCTGAGGAGGAACGCTTTCCACTTCTGCAATAGAGGAAATACCGCTTGGACTTATCCAGCTTTGCAAGTTCTAAAGAAAAGGCAGAACCCAGGAAATCGATATATATGGCTGAAGGAAGCGCGCCTGGGGCATATTCAGGCTTTGTCCTTACATCTAAGAGGACTGCGTCACTGCTTTTTGTAAATTCGTTTTTGAAGTGGTAGCCATCGAGGTTGTACGCACCTTTTGAAAAAAAACTGCTGATCATTTGAAGTAGTTTATTCATTGTATTTATTCGTTTCTTATTGCTCTGTATTTTTTTTAAAGCTGCAGAACAGAAAATCCTGCGTGCTTTGCATTGGGGTAGTGTGCTCTTGCGGCCTGCACTCTATTTCGGTAAACCCTTCTCTAAATATCTCGCGCAGCGTTCTTTCACTGTATCTTGAAACGGGCAGGCCACTGCATTTTTCTGGTCCGGTGAGCGAAAAAGTCGCCATGACCAAGTATTCTCCGGTAAACTGACCTGCCGTGTTTGCATAACTATGGATTTCCTCTGATGAATGAAGGAAATGAAAAGTGGCCCGGTCATGCCAGACTGCATAACTTCTTTGCGGCACAAAATCCCTGATGTCTGTCTCGATCCAGTGTATCCTGCCAGACAGTTCTCCAAGCCTTGCCTTTGCCTTTTCCAATGCCCGGGAAGATATATCCACTACGGTAATATCGCTGTAGCCTTCCTGAAGCAAAAAATCCACAAGCAGACTGTCTCCCCCGCCAATATCGATTATCGGAGCAGATTTATCCAGATTGAACCCCGTTATCATCTCCATTGAAACTGTGGGGTAGACCTGCGTCCAGCTGACCTGGTCAGGACTTTTTTCTAAATACACCTTTTCCCAGTGCGATTTTTTCTCATTTTTCATATCCCTTTTATATTAAGGTACTTGGACATACAAATGCTGTAGTCGGAATACATCCGTTTTCCTGTATGGCCTTAAAACCACCAGCCACATCGATGAGGTTGTGGTACCCGCGTGAGCGCATGATGGAATTGAAAATAACAGAACGGTAACCACCTGCACAGTGAACAAAGTAGGTCTTGGTTTTATCGACGGTGCCGAGGTTTTCGTTGATATAATCCAGTGGAAGGTTGACAGCACCCTCGACATGCTCGCTTAAGTATTCCTTTGTTTTTCTGACGTCCAGAATATTTACCTCCGCTTTTTTGCCGATTTCGGCCAGCCGGGCTACACAAACCGATTTTATCTCGTCGGTTTCCTGACCAGCTTTTTTCCAGGCAACGACGCCGCCATCTAGGTAACCTACTGCACCATCAAATCCTACTCTTGATAAACGGGTGAGCACTTCTTCAATTCTACCCTCATCTGTAATAAGTAAAATAGGATGTTTAATGTCCGGGATTAAAGTTCCTACCCAGGGGGCGAAATTTCCATCGATGCCAATATTTACCGAGTTTGGGAGAAAGCCTTTTATAAAATCCTCTGGAGCTCTTGTGTCGAGAATTACCGCTCCTGTTTCATTTGCAACCCGCTCAAAAGCATCGGGGTTAAGGGCTTGCATGCCTCGTTCTATCACTTTGTTAAAACTATCATATCCATGGATGTTCATCATGACGTTTTCAGGAAAATATGCAGGAGGCGGTAAAAGACCATCAGTAACCTCTTTAATGAATTCGTCTTTGGACATGCCTGCCCTTAGCGCATAATTGGTCTTCTTTTGATTTCCCAAAAGATCGGTGGTCTCTTTGCTCATATTTTTTCCGCATGCGCTACCCGCACCATGTGCAGGATAAACCATAATATCATCGCTTAAAGGCATGATCTTATTGCGTAAAGAATCAAAGAGATAACCTGCTAGCATCTCACTTGTAAGCTCACTGACCGGTTTCTGTGCCAGATCGGGTCTTCCCACATCGCCTATAAAAAGCGTATCGCCGGAGAACAGTGCTATTTCCTTTCCTTGCTCATCGCTAACCAGGAAACAGGTGCTTTCCATGGTATGTCCTGGGGTGTGCAACACTTTAATCTTTGCCCCACCAAGTCGCAACACTTCTCCGTCTTTCGCACCGTAAAAATCAAAGTCGGGTTTTGCATTCGGCCCGTAAACGATTTCTGCGCCGCTTTCTTTAGCCAGATCAATGTGTCCGGATACAAAATCGGCATGGAAATGTGTTTCGAGCACGTATTTTATTTTTGCGTTGTTCTTCCGTGCACGTTCCATATACGGACTAACCTCTCGAAGCGGATCGATAATGGCCGCCTCTCCGTTGCTTTCTATATAATAGGCACCTTGTGCCAGACATCCGGTGTAAATTTGTTCTATAATCATGATGATTAAATTAGTATGTCAAAATTAATCCTTAACGATATGGTCGTTGGTGACTTTTGTCACACAAGGAGTTTGTTTCTGAAGGTTACTTAAATATTACCTCTTTTAGAATGATGTAGCAACCCATAACCAGTACAAACCACCCGAAACCTTTCTTCAGTTTTCCTCCATCTATTTTTTTGTTTATCATTCCACCTACCACGATACCGGCAATGGCAACGGTAGTAATTTTGGCGAGAAAGATCCAGTCGATATGGAAATGTCCAAGATCGCCGGTGAAACCGATGAGCGAATTAAGCGCTATGATGAAAAGTGAAGTACCTACGGCCTCTTTCATGGGTAAGCCCACTAAAATAACAAGTGTAGGAATAAGTAGAAAGCCACCACCAGCACCCAAAAAACCAGTAGCGAGGCCGATGGCAATGCCGTATAAAAACAGTTTACCGATGTGAAGTGGGGGTTTTTCTATTCGGGTGCTGCTTTCTGCTCTTGCACCTTTAATCATCGCTGTTGCAGCCGCTACCATCAAAACTGCAAAGAGTACCATCATGAGCATGTTTTCTGTTAACTCAAAATCGCCGATTTTTATTATTATCTTGGGTATAAGGGGGATAATGAATTTGCGGGTTAAGAATACAGTTGAGATGGATGCACTACCAAACAGCAAAGCTGTTTTAATATTCACCAGCCCACGCTTAAAATTCCCGACTGTACCTGCTAAACTTGTAGAGCCAACGATGAACAATGAATAAGAAGTAGCCAATAGCGGATTAACCCCAAATAGGTAAACCAGTACCGGCATGGTGAGGATAGAACCGCCACCGCCGATCAATCCAAGCGAAATTCCAATTAAGGCAGATGCAACGTATGCAATGATTTCCATTTCTGTTATTTTTTAACAAAAATCGAGTTATCATCTACCAATGTTGGTGACTTTTGTCACACTCATTATATTTTCAAGAAGTGATGCCTTTCGCAGTAAAAATAACTTTATTCTTTTTATGGGCTTAGGCTAAATATTCGATGTAATTACGGTACATCTTAATTTCTCCTGCCTGCTCCATTTTCTTAAGCAGCCTTGAAATTACTTCCCGGGAGGTGTTCAAATCAGATGCAATTTCACTGTGGGTAAGGTGCAGTTCTTTTGTGTTTAAATCTCCAGCTTGCTTTTTCAGGTAAAAGGCCAGCCGCTCATCCATTGCCTTAAAGGCGATATTATCGATGACAAAGAGGAGTTCTTCAAAGCGCATACGGTATGTTTCAATGACAAAGTAATACCATGTTCTGTAATCCCGCATCAGCTTATCCATCAGGGCAATCGGAATCATGAGTACCTTGGTCTGTTCAATGGCCTTTGCCATTACCTGACTGGTTTCCTGTTTGGTTGCGCATATCATGGAAAGTGCACACGCATTTCCTGGCTGGAGATAATACATAAAGAATTCCTGTCCATCTTCTCCCTCCCTGTAGAGCTTTACCATGCCTTCTACGATAAGCACCGTGGAGCGCATATTCTGCCCAGTTTGCATGAGCATATCACCTCCCTGAAAATCCCTAAGCGTCGCATTCTCGATAAGGATGGTCTTAAGGGCAGGTTCAAACTGGGGAAAAAGTCTTTCGATGTATTCCGCAATGGTCATATCTTTCATTTTAGCTGTTTTGGATTTTAAAGATAACTATACTGCAGGCCTGCGCCAAAATTCTTTAAAATATTGGAATACATTTTTTGGATATAGAATAAAGGGTATAATAAATTTACAAAGAAACTCTCTATGGTTCCCTAATTAAAACATGCAGCGCGTTTTTTCCAAAGTAAACCTAACACTTCGTCCAGGGATAAAGCTGACAAAAATCACATATTGTTTTTTATTTTTTATCCCTTGTTAATCTTTATGTTTTTTGATCGACCCGGAAAGAAATAGCCCGATCAGTGCGACTTTTTAAAGGTACCACCATAACTATGAATCGTAACAATGAGGTCATAATTAGCTTCTGAGGCGTGGCTTACTAGTCTTTGGGCATTTAATTTTATATATTGAATTAAAGTGGCTCAAACGCTTGCTGGCTTAAGACTTATTGTTATCCAAATAGGATCAGTGGGGATCTGCTTTTTAAAGGGTCCCCACTTTATGGACTACTTGGGGCAATTTCCTGATGGCGGCTAATATATTTTTTTACGTTGCGGTTTTTCAGTTTCTGCCTATGTTCCCAACCCTGACCCATCTTATTGAATACCTATTTGGAATATATATTCCGCTTCCCGTTCAGACTTTCGGTTTCTTTGTGGCCCTGGCATTTATTTCTGGTTACCTGCTGTTTTCTGCTGAGCTTAAAAGAAAGGAGGCTGCAGGACATATAGCACCTGTTGAGATTATTATACAGCCTAAGAAGGAGATTTTGTTATGGGAATGGATAACCAATGGATTTTTAGGTTTTCTTATCGGGTATAAACTGGTTTATGCTGCAGGGAACTATGCTGCTTTTGCTGCTGAACCCGGACAAATCATCCTCTCTCCAAGGGGAAGCTTACCGGGAGGGTTGCTGCTTTGCGCAATTCTTCTTTTTACCGTCTACCTTAAAAAACGCAGGCTTTCTCTGTCGGACCATAGGCCGGTTCATATTTTAAGGCACCCTTACCAGATTATGCCTGAGCTGATCACCTGGGCTGCCCTGTTCCAGGCCATTATCAAGATCGACAGAAATTCACTGGCCAGCTTAGAGTTAAATCAACCGGTTAAGATTACCCTGCCGGATCTGCCAGGTAAAACGTTATATGGGAAAGTAGATTTTATTGAACCTACCCTTCAGCAAGGTGACAAAACGGTTAGCGCAAGGGTTTATCTGGACAATATGGAACATCAGCTGAAGGTAAACAGTCTAATCAATGCCTCAATAGAGACGGGAAAATCCAAAGGGCTTTGGATACCGAGGTCTGCTCTGCAGGATCTTGGGCAGACAAAAATAATCTGGCTAAAAAAAGGCAGCTTATACTATGCACATAGTGTAAATATTGGGACTTTCAAAGGGAACGAAATACAGATAACAAGAGGCCTTTCCGCAACCGATACCCTGGCAGTAGATGCAGGGTATTTAACAGACAGTGAGAGTTTCATCAAAACAAAGGGTCATGAATAACATAAAAAGAATTAACCTGAAAAGGATCTGTGCCTTACTGATTATTGTGCTTTCAGTAAGTATATTTAACAGCTGCAAACAAAAAGCAGAGCCGGCGGCAAAAGCAAAAAGCAAATTTTACTATACCTGTTCCATGCATCCACAGATACATGAAGACCATCCCGGCAACTGTCCGATCTGTGGCATGAAACTGATCAAGGTCGAACTTACTGGATCAGGAAATTCTGCCACGGAAAAAATAACATTGACAGCAAGCCAGATTCAGTTGGCAGGCATAACAGTTGATACGGTAAGGGAAGAAAATACAGGGGGCGAAAAACTTCTGACCGGAACAGTTGCCACGGACGAAAGTAAGGCGGAAGAGATCAGTGCAAGAGTGGCCGGACGCATACAGCGTTTATTTGTTAGGTCCGTTGGAGAAAAAATAACAATAGGTCAGGCAGTGTATTCCATTTATAGCGAAGACCTGTTATCAGCCGAAAAAGAATACCTTTTGGCCAGGCAGCAGCAGAAGGTATTAAATAATCCTGACGTCGATTATGAGGCCATGATCAAGACAGTAGAGCACAAGTTATTGTTATGGGGCCTGAACTCCGCCCAGATCATAAATCTTTCTTCTTTGTCCAAAACTTCGGCCACTGTTACCATATACAGCAAGGTTAACGGAACGGTAAGCGACATAGCCATCCACGAGGGTGATTACGTAACTGAAGGGATGGCTATATTAAAAACGCAAGGGTTAGCCAATCTATGGATAGAGGCGCAGTTATATGCCGGCGAAAGCGGAAACTATAAGGAAAATGACATGGTGAATGTCTCTTTTCCAGATCTGAACGGACAGGTTGTTAAAGGCAAGGTGGAATTTGTAAATCCTGAACTATCAGATGAATCTAAGGTTGTGCTCATCCGGATCGCAGTTCCAAATACGCAGGGGCTGATCAGGCCGGGGATGTTGGCATACATTTCCATTGGTAATGGAAAACAGAATGCTGTTGCTGTGCCCACATCTTCAATACTAGCAGGAGGTAAAGGCAATAAGGTATGGATCAAAAATCGTGATGGAAGTTTTTCTGGAAGAAAGGTCAATACCGGAGCAGGGAACGGGGGCTATGTGCAGGTATTGTCTGGCATTTCACTAGGTGAAATAGTGGTCACCAGTAGAGCCTACCTCTTGGAGAGTGAATCGATATTCAAAAATGGAGGGTAAGGTTATGATTTGGTGCGTCATATCTTATGGATAAATACCCATGGTAAGTAAAATTTGGCATAGTATGTAGCTTGATTGCGCTAATACTGTCTGGACCTTGGTGAAAAGCAAATCCAGCATTTGACAGGTCGGAGTCTGCGAAACGAAATTACTTTTCGAGGGGCCGAAAAATATTGAAACAAGTTCAATGTCAGAAATTTGAGGTGATTTTCTAATATAATTATATAAAAGATATGGGAAATTATATAAATTTAATTTTGCATCTTTATATAGATTTGTAGTCTGATGAAAACCAAAGCCATCTTTCTTTTAGTGATTTTTCTGCTCAACACTGTTGTTGGCCTTGCCTGTGCAGTTGGAATGGAAAGAGATAATCATGGAGAAAGTGATGTACATGTTTCCTCTAAAAAGAATAATCACAAACATGATCATCAGCATAAAGGTGCACATGTGCATAAACACAGTGCTTCAAATGGACCGAATCTTTCAAAAGAAGATCCCTGTTGCAAGACTCTGGTCAACGACCTTGTGGTTCAGGGGAAGCTTGTTCCCCAAAGCGTTAAAAACCAGGTTATCCTACCTGTTCTATTGCTTCCAGATTATAATTACAACTTTTTAATTCCTTCTGTCAAACTGGCTCTCAAAAAGAGCGTTTACGCCGGACAGCGGGAGCGGCCACCCAACAGGGACATCCGGATTTCCATCAATAGCTTTCAGATATAAGATTTCACCAAGAATTACCAATAGAGCCCGTGTTACATTGACATGGTGCCTGGCTTTCGCGCGGCCAAAACTCCTGCGGAAAGAGTGTAAACATTTAATCTTAAAATCATGAAAAAAATATTTTTTCTGGTTGCCCTATTGGCAATCGTTTTCACTGGCCGCGTCCTTGCGCAAAATAGCCAGACACAGTCACTTTTAACTTCTTATTACGATATCAAAAATGCATTGATAAATGCAGATGCGACAGTCGCCGCCTCAAAAGCCACTGAGTTTTCCAGAGCGCTGGGCAGCATGGACATGAAGTCAATGCCAGAAGCCGATATGAATATATTTATAGGTTTACAGGATAAGCTTGCCTTTGATGCCAAGCACATATCGGAGAGTAAGGATATTGCCCATCAGAGAGAATATTTCGCAACTTTTTCTGCCAATCTTTTTAAACTGGCAAAAGCCGTTAAACTCACCAAAGCGCCTGTTTATTATACCTATTGTCCATTGAAAAAGAGCTATTGGCTTTCTGATAACGCTGGTATCAAAAACCCTTATTTCGGTAAGCAGATGCTGACCTGTGGTGCAGTAAAGGAGACTATCAAATAATTCATATTGTTATTGAGCGGACATTTAGCATTGTGATGTTTTGGTCCGTTCAATATAGCTGTATGCATATATTCTACATACAGCTCGAAATAATTTATTCAAGATATATCAAAAACAATGAAAACATTAATATATAGCCTTCTGGGCCCACTATTTTTCCTTGCCGCCTGTACAAATGGCAAAAATGAAAAGCAAGATTCCGCTGTTGCGGATTCCACGACCAAAAATGTTTCTAGGGAAACCAATAATGTAAAAAAATCCCAAACGGCTGCGCTTTTATCCGGCTATCTGAAACTGAAAAATGCCCTGACCACGGACGATGATAAACAAGCTGCCGCCGCAGGCAGTGAAATGGTCGCAGCGTTCGCCAGTTTTGATGAAAAATCATTGACTTCGGAGCAGGCCAGGGCATATAGCGATATTCGGGATGATGCCAAAGAGCACGCAGAGCATATCGGTTCCAATGCAGGCAATATTGCCCATCAACGTGAGCATTTCGATATGCTGAGCAAAGACATGTACGATATGATCAAGCTCCTTGGCACTGACAAGCCCCTGTATGTGGACCGTTGTCCCATGTACAACAATAACAAGGGTGCAATCTGGGTGAGTGAGATAAAGGAGATCAAAAACCCTTACCTTGGAAAAACGATGCCCACCTGTGGCACTGTCAAAGAAGAACTGAAATAGCACAAAAATGACGGGCATAAAAAAAACCTTTCTTGGGCTATTAGTTATCTTCATGCTTATGCAGATCTTACAGCCTGCACGCAATAAAAGCGCGCAGGCTATGCCTCAGGATATATCCACACTTGTTCCTATGCCTGATGATGTGCAGGGGATACTTAAAAAATCATGTTATGACTGTCACAGCAACAACACGGAATATCCATGGTATGCCTATGTTCAGCCGCTTCACTGGTACCTTAACAGTCACATACGATCGGGAAAAGAGGAGCTGAACTTTAATGAATTTGCCGGCTATACCTTGCGGAGGCGTCAGAACAAACTGCGGGCCATAGAAAATAGCTTAAAAGATGGTACAATGCCGCTTTCCTCTTATAGCCTGATCCACAGAAATGCAATATTAGATCCAAGGGAAAAGTCGATACTCATAAAGTGGGTACAGAATTCAAGGGATAGTTTGAACAGAAAGAATCTCACTGCTCTTTAAATTAACAAAGAAATGAAAAATATATTAACAGTCTTTTTATTGATAATTTATTCTGTGGTTTCCGCCCAGGATATGAAGGGAATGAAAACGGACAAGAACGGCAGTGCTGGTCAGTCCAGGGTAATCTATACCTGTGTGATGCACCCGGAAATACAATCGGAAAAACCCGGTAACTGTCCAAAGTGCGGAATGAAGCTTATCCTGCAGAAAGGTAAAGTGGATAAGGCAAAGACAGCTGATCCGGGCAAAAAGAAGCAAGGTACAAAAAAGGGAGCTATGGAAGGCATGAAAATGCTGGCAGAAAAATTGGAAAGTAAGCCAAAAGAGGAATCAGTAACCTATACCTGCCCAATGCACCCTGAGATCCATGACTCCAAACCTGGCAACTGTCCCAAATGCGGGATGAAGCTAATCAGGGAAAAGCCCAGGTCAGCGCCTGAACAGAATGGGGGAACAAAGGAAAGTTCCAAAAAGAGTGAGGATATGGGGGATATGGCGGGCATGGCAATGGATGATAACAGTTCTGACATGGAAAATATCAAAACTGCAAAGGCCAATTTGGGCCCGATTAAGACCGTTGCGAATAAATTTCCACCACGTACCGTGCGTTATGATCTTTACATAGCCGATACAACGGTAAATTATGGGAGAAAATCAAAGCGGGCAATTGCGGTAAACGGTCAGATCCCCATGCCCACACTGACCTTTACGCAGGGCGATACCGCCCTGATCTACGTGCACAATAATCTCGACGAGGAAACCGCGCTGCACTGGCACGGACTTTTTCTTCCGAACAAGATGGATGGTGTTCCTTTTCTGACCCAAATGCCGATCAAACCGCACACTACCTACATCTATAAGTTTCCCATCGTCCAACATGGAACGCACTGGTACCACAGCCACAGCGGCCTTCAGGAACAGATAGGTATGTATGGGGCATTTATCATGAACAAACGTACGGAGTGGGATATTCCAACCCTTCCAGTAGTCATTAGCGAATGGACAGATATGAAGCCCGAGGAGGTTCATAGAAGCCTGAAAAATGCCAACGACTGGTTTGCCATCAAAAAAGGGACTACCCAGAGTTATGCAGAAGCGATCAGGACCGGACATTTTAAAACAAAGGTAGCCAATGAATGGAAGCGCATGAATGCCATGGATGTGAGCGATGTTTATTATGAAGCCTTTCTCATCAATGGGAAAAATCAGAACGAACAGCCGCAGTTCAAGGCTGGGGACAAGGTAAGGCTGCGTATTGCAAACGGTGGAGCCTCAGATTATTTCTGGCTTAAATATGCAGGGGGCAAGATTACCGTTGTCGCTACCGATGGAAATGATGTGGAGCCTGTAGAGGTCGACAGGCTGATTATAGCGGTTTCCGAAACCTATGATGTAGTGGTCACGATTCCGGAAAATAAGAGCTATGAATTTTTGGTCACTCCTGAAGACCGTACGGGATCAGCATCACTATGGCTGGGCAAGGGAGAAAAGGTCCATGCAGAGAAAATGCCCAAACTGAAGTATTTTGCCGGAATGAAAATGATGAACGATATGATGGATATGAGCGGCAATATGGTACAGATGGAAGGCATGAAGATGCAGAACCAGATCATGGATATGAATACGGTGATGTACCCGGAGGTAACCGGTGAAGAAAATTCAAAAACAGAGAAAAAAATGAAGGGGATGCCTGGTATGCAGATGTCTGGTGACAAGAGCATGGCAGGGATGAATATGGAGGCAGAAACCGCCGATATCGTTACTCTGAACTATAATATGCTTCGAGATCCAAAGAAAACAACCCTGCCAAAAGGCCCATGGAAGGAACTTAAGTTTGACCTTACAGGAAATATGAACCGTTACGTCTGGACGCTGGATAACAAAACCGTTTCTGAAAGCGATAAGATACTGATAAAAAAGGGCGAAAATGTTAGGATAATCCTTTACAACAACAGTATGATGCGCCATCCTATGCACCTTCATGGCCATGACTTCAGGGTAATTAACCGGCAGGGAGAATATGCCCCGATGAAGAACATTATCGACATCATGCCCATGGAGCGGGATACCCTTGAATTTGCAGCAACAGAGCCAGGAGGCGACTGGTTCTTCCACTGCCATATTCTCTATCACATGATGAGCGGTATGGGAAGGGTATTCAGTTATGAGAATTCTCCGCCTAATCCCGAAATCCCGGACCCCAAGCTGGCACAGCGAAAACTTTTCAGTGATGACAGGGCATTTCATCCAATGGCACGCATCGGAATCGAAACCAATGGCAGCGACGGAGAGATTATGCTCGCCAATACCCGTTACCGCTTTACCACTGAATGGCGGATTGGGTTTGACAAGGAAATGGGCTATGAAAGTGAAAGTCATTTTGGAAGATATATCGGGAGAAACCAATGGCTATTGCCCTATATCGGATGGGATTTTAGAAAAAGAACGGTTGATCCCTTGGACAAGAATGTTTTCGGGCAATCACTTTCGCCGGGAAACAACCTTTTCGGGCAGGGAAATACCAAAAATTTCAGGCAGGTATTTCATTTGGGAGTTCAATATACCCTACCACTGCTGATCGTTGCAGATGCTTCCCTCGATCACAAGGGGAATGTCAGGTTTCAGCTGATGAGGGAAGATATCCCCGTTTCCAAAAGACTGCGCTTCCAGTTTATGGTCAATACCGATAAGGAATATATGGCCGGATTCAGGTACATCGTTACTAAGTATTTTGGGCTTTCAACACATTATGACAGTGATATGGGCTATGGCGCCGGATTGACATTAAGCTATTAACAAATCAAAAACATGGAACACACCTATAAAATAACCGGAATGAGCTGTCAGGGCTGCCGGAGCAAAGTCGAAAATGTGCTGAATGCGATTGATGGCGTTTCTGCACAGGTGACCCTTGAACCTGCTGAAGCCGTCATAACTATGCAAGAACATATCCCGACGGAAAAGCTGCAGGAGGCTCTTTCTGCCGCCGGACATTACGGTATTGAAATGGCAGTTCAGGGAAAACATGTTCTAAAATCTTCAGAACATCCTAATCATGATCATTCAACCCATGAGCAAAGTCCCAAGGTTGAAAATGATGATAAAAATGAAGCGGGAGGCCTGTTTTATTGTCCTATGCACTGTCAAGGTCAGAAGACTTATGATAAGCCAAGTCATTGCCCTGTATGCGGGATGGACCTGGTAAAACAGCCTGCCAAGAAACAGGCATCTCAATTTACCTGCCCCATGCATCCCGAGATTATCAGGGACAAACCAGGATCATGTCCGCTCTGCGGAATGGACCTGGTACCTACAGGGACAAACCTTGAAGAAGAAGATAAAACTTATGAAACCCTGCTCAAAAAGTTCAAGATTGCAGCAGGTTTTACCATACCCATTTTTGTTATTGCCATGACGGAAATGATTCCCAGCAATCCTTTGTTTGATCTAATGGAACTTAAATACTGGAACTGGGTTCAGTTTTTTCTTTCTATTCCGGTGGTCTTTTATGCAACCTGGATGTTCTTTCAGCGTGCATGGCAATCCATCATTACCTGGAAACTGAACATGTTTACACTGATTGGGATTGGTGCCGGGGTATCCTGGGGCTTCAGTATTGTCGCCCTTCTATTCCCCGGAGTTTTTCCTGATCAGTTTAAAACACATCACGGCACCGTTTTCGTTTATTTTGAGGCGGCAACCGTGATTCTTACGCTGGTACTGCTCGGTCAGCTTTTGGAAGCCCGGGCGCATGGCAAAACCAACAGCGCCATTAAGGAGCTGTTGAAGCTGGCACCTAATTCAGCAACAAAAGTGGTCGGGGATAAGGAAATATCAGTATCTATTGATGATATTCAGAAAGGAGATCTGCTGAGGGTAAAGCCTGGTGAAAAAATTCCGGTGGATGGTAGTATTAAGAACGGGGAAGCTGTAATTGATGAATCCATGATCACAGGAGAACCCCTTCCTGTTGAGAAAAAGATAGGGGATAAAATCAGTTCAGGAACCATCAATGGTAAAAAGACCTTTGTCATGCTTGCCGAAAAGGTAGGCTCAGAAACACTGCTTTCCCAGATCATCGAAATGGTCAATTCCGCCAGCCGCTCAAAAGCGCCCATCCAAAAGATGGCCGATAAAATTTCAGGTTATTTCGTGCCTGTTGTGGTATTGATTTCTATTGTAACGTTCGTGGTATGGGCAGTATACGGCCCCGATCCGGCCTATGTTTATGCTTTTGTAAATGCAATCGCGGTATTGATTATTGCATGCCCATGTGCGCTAGGCCTGGCTACCCCAATGTCGGTAATGGTGGGAGTAGGGAAGGGCGCTCAGTCTGGTATACTGATCAAAAATGCGGAATCTCTTGAGAAAATGAATGCTATTGATGTAGTGGTCATCGATAAAACTGGTACGGTTACAGAGGGAAAGCCCTCGGTTGAAAGTGTGGTTAGCGTAGATAAGGGCTTTACCGAAAAACAGATCCTGGAGAAAATTGTGGCTTTGAACAGCAGCAGCGAACATCCATTGGCACAGGCAACTTTGCGTTATGGGGAGGAAAACGAAATATCCGTTAAGGCTATATCCGACTTTGAGGCCGTTACCGGGAAGGGCGTAACAGGCAGTCTGAATGGGGAAAGACTGGCTTTGGGGAACCAAAAACTGATGGAGCATGTTAAAGCGGCGATTGATCCTAGTCTGTCCGAGCAGGTTAGTGCCGCTCAAAGGCAGGGCAAGACGGTTTCTTATTTGGCCGTTGGAAATAAAGCAGTGGGGTTTGTTGTGATTTCGGATAAGATCAAGCATTCCAGCACAGCTGCTATTCTAAAGCTCCAGCAGGAAGGCATCAAGGTAATCATGTTTACCGGAGACAATGAGGATACAGCGAGGGCAGTAAGCGCAACTTTAAATCTGGATGGGTTCAAAGCTCAGATGTTGCCTGAAGATAAGCTGAATGAAATAAAAAAACTACAGGCCGAAGGCAAAAAGGTAGCCATGGCAGGTGACGGCATCAATGATGCCCCTGCACTTTCCCAGGCTGATATCGGGATTGCCATGGGCACGGGAACAGACGTTGCTATCCAGAGTGCCTCGATTACATTGGTGAAGGGGGATTTAAACGGGATCGCAAAAGCAAGGTTGTTGAGCCATAAAGTAATGGGCAATATCAAAGGAAACCTGTTTTTTGCCCTGGGATACAATGTATTGGGGATTCCGATAGCGGCTGGTATTTTATATCCGTTTTTTGGAGTTTTACTTTCTCCCATGATAGCTGCACTCGCGATGAGTTTTAGCTCGGTTTCCGTTATTTTGAATTCCCTGAGATTGAGAAATGCCAAAATCGACTGATATTTTTTTAGTAGAGGAAAAAGGCAGATGCTGTTACCGATGGCCGTTGCGTGAGGATAACAGGGGATATTTGAAAACGCTTCCGGCGCATATCAGGTTAGAATATAAACTGAGCGGTGAAAAACTAAATCTTGTTTTCGCGCACGGCAGTACCAGTAGTATAGATGAATACATACTGATAGACACAGATGCAGACTATGTTTTGGAAATGCTTAAAGAAGCTGATGCAGATCTGCTTTTTGTGGTGCACTTCCACAAGCCGTATCACAGAATTTGGAAACCCCATATTGAAAGTTCAAACATGTGATCAACCTGGGATCCCTCGGAAAGCCTAACGACGGTGACCCAAGGGGTTGTTACCTTATGTTCACTTAAATGCAGGCTGTTCTACAACCGATGCAAATAGTATTGAAATTGAATTCAAGCGTGTCGAGCACGACGTGGAAGCATCCCCCACAGCTATCATAAACAGTCCCCCTGTCCGGTGAGTTTGCTGATGCCTTGAAGCTTGCGAAATAACCCCAATCAATTGGACAGTCAAATTTGAGGGTGCCAGGCTCTTATTCTTCATTTACAGATCTTGCAATCTATTATATCACATAACAACAACACAGAGTATTAGTAAATTTTATACTTTTACACCGTGAAATTCATTGCCCTGGTTTTATCTCTCATCGTATATACGCTAACCGCGGTACCATGCTGCGCTTTAGCGCGAGAAGATAGCCATGTACTGAAAACCGATAAAGCGGAAAAACATGCTTGCAGTGAACATAACGATAATTGTTGCAAAGGCTGTTCACCGTTTTATGTCTGTGGTACCTGTATCGGCTTTACCATCACTACACGGACAACGATCGTTTTTGCGGCCCAGCTTTTACCTGTACAGCATAATACGGCTTACATCCCACTTCAGCTACAGGCCATTTCAATTTCTATCTGGCAGCCGCCCAAACTTTCGTAGTTTATTTTTCCCTCGTCCTAACCGGACATATTTATCGAAATCATTATTTAAAGATCATTATGAAAAGAACGATTGTGGTTTTGGCTATACTGTTGTTTACAGTTACCGCCTTTGCCCAAAATAGATATAAAGCCGTCATCAAAGACGCAAAGACAAACCAAGTACTTCCAGGAGCTACGTTAAAAGTTCTTGGAACGACCATTGGCGCTAAATCAGATAGTGCAGGTAATGCAAGTATTAATGGTATACCCTCAGGTAAACAGATCATTCAGTTTAGTTATGTAGGCTATCAGACCAAAACTGATACGCTGACCTTTCCCCTTGCTGAAACTAACGTTTTGACTATTTTACTTACTGCAGCTGAAGAAGACCAGGAACTAGAGGATGTAGTGATCTCAGCTACAAGGAGCAGCCGTACCATTGATAATATTCCTACACGGGTTGAGGTCATCGCCGGGGAAGAACTGGACGAAAAAGGTAATATGAAACCTGGCGACATCCGCATGATGCTGGCAGAAAGCACAGGCATCCAGACCCAGCAGACTTCTGCGACCAGCGGAAATTCCAGTATCCGCATACAGGGACTGGACGGAAAATATACCCAGATCATTAGGGACGGTTTTCCATTATACTCTGGTTTCTCGGGTGGATTGGGCCTGCTTCAGATTGCCCCATTGGATTTGCAGCAGGTAGAGGTGATCAAAGGTTCATCGTCCACCCTTTACGGAGGTGGAGCAATTGCTGGACTGGTGAACCTGGTTTCTAAAAAACCGACTGAAGCGCGTCAGCTTAATTTCCTTTTAAACGGTACTTCTGCTTTGGGACTGGATGCCAGTGGTTTTTATGGACAGAAATTTGATAAAATAGGTATCACGGTTTATGGTGCATACAACAAAGGGACTGCCTATGATCCTTCTGATATTGGCTTAACCGCTATCCCCAAGTTTGACCGTTTCACCCTGAACCCCAAACTATATTTTTATTTCAATGATGCGACTACGCTTTTGGCCGGAATCAACGCCACAACTGAAAAACGGATTGGCGGCGACCTGGAATATGTGAAGGGAAATGGCAGTGCTGCCCATTCTTATTTTGAGGAGAATAAAACCGGGCGTTACAGCTCTCAGGTTGAGTTGGATCATAGACTGAGCGAAAAGGAAAAGCTTGTTATCCGCAATTCGGTGAGCTATTACGACCGGAGTATTGGGTTGCCAAATTACCTTTTTTCAGGCGTTCAAGTGTCAACCTACAGTGAGGCCAATTATAGCCGTAACGGAGAAAAAGCAGACTGGGTGTTGGGGGTGAACTTTTTGACCGACAATTTTAAGGAAGACCAGAACAGTGACAATGCACTCAGAAGTTACAATTATAATACCATTGGGGCATTTGCACAGAACACCTGGAACATATCTAAAAAAATTAGTCTTGAATCAGGAGTAAGGGGAGATTACCACAATGAATACGGATTTTTCTTCTTACCAAGAATTTCCGGATTGTGGAAGATCAATGAACATTTTTCTACCCGATTAGGCGGTGGTCTGGGTTATAAGGCACCAACTGTATTTACCGAAGATGCTGAGCGGATCCAGTTCAGAAATGTAGCGCCTTTAGATGTGGCCAATACAAAGGCGGAACGCTCTTATGGCGCCAACTATGATGTTAACTATCGCACCTCATTGTTTGACGGAGCGGTTGGATTCAGCATCAATCAGATGTTTTTTTATACCCGTATCAATAACCCGATATTGCTGACTGCTGCTAATGGAGCCAACCTGACCTATGTTCAGCCTAAAGGTAATTTAGATACCAGGGGAATGGAAACAAATGCCAAAGTAACCTACGGTGATTTTAAACTTTTCATCGGTTATACATTAGCGGATGTGAACCAGCATACAGGAGGCACCAGCACAAATTATCCGCTGGTTTCAAAGCACAGGGTAAATAATGTATTGATGTATGAGCTTGAAGATAAATGGAAGATCGGTGCCGAAGCATACTATTTCAGCAAACAGAAGTTAAACGATGGTGCCACTGGTAAAAGCTATTGGACAGCTGGTCTGATGGCAGAAAAGCTTTGGGAACGGTTTTCAATTTTTGTGAATTTTGAGAATTTAACGGACACCAGGCAGACCAGCTTTGATTCGATCTATACAGGTAGCATTACTAGCCCTGTTTTCAGGGACATCTATGCGCCTGTAGATGGGTTTGTAGTAAACGGAGGGATAAAATTCAAACTTTAAACCTGTAGTAATCGACTTTTCTGGGTAGTGGATTCACATTTTAGCCGGGCCAGGGATTTGATGGCCAAAAAATCCCTGGCTGGCTGAATAATTGAAGCTTTCGGTGCGGTTAAAAGACATTTCCCATCAGAAGAGTCTATGCTGGCCGATAAGGTCTGTTAGTGGAAGATTCAGGCTTACCTCTGGACTTATCTCATCAATAAATGAAAACTTCCTTCCCTTTTTACCCAGATTATATGAAGTTTTTTGATTTGGGCAAAGAAGGTTTCCGTTTGGTTGTTCAAGTGGTGGAACTTTTGAATGATGGGTGAAAACCTATAGGCTATGATTATTTTAATAAAAAAGTATTAAATTTTTTCAAACCAGGACTAAAAAAAAATGTTCCTAAATAAATTTATATATTTGGTAAAATTTTGAAAGTGAAAATATCCAGTTTGTTTCTCTGCTTCATTATCGTAATACTCAGCTGCATTCCATGCGCTGACGTATTGGCTATGGGTAAGTTGCATGGTGGACCATTAACTGAAAAAAGCATAACAACCCATTCTACAGAAAAAGAACGCAGTGATTTCTGTTCACCGTTCTGCGTTTGTTCCTGCTGTAATACCACTTCTGAAGTTATTTCTTCAACACCTCTTGTGGTAATCTCAAAACCAATAAGCTCAGAATATAATGAAGCTTACATGGGTGAGGTTATCTCTTTACCATTATCTGTTTGGCAGCCGCCTAAATTAAGTTAAAAATCGATCTTCATTTCGATGCTATGTTTTTGCCCGTATAATCCATACGAGGCTACGCTGTGCATTGATCTGGTTTTTTTATTTTTTACTTAATTAAACAAATAATGCTGAAAAAAATTATTCAGTTTTCAATAGCGAATAAGCTTGTAATAGCCCTGTTCACTTTGGGGCTGATCGCATGGGGCGTATATTCCCTGAGACAACTTCCCATTGATGCCGTTCCTGATATCACCAATAATCAGGTTCAGGTCATAACCCTTAGCCCATCCCTTGCTACCCAGGAGGTAGAAAGGCTTATTTCCTATCCCGTAGAACAGACCATGTCCACCATACCTGAAATAGAGCAGGTACGCTCCATTTCAAGGTTCGGACTTTCGGTTGTAACTATCGTATTCCATGATGATGTTGACATCTACTGGGCCCGGCAACAGGTAAACGAAAAGCTTGCCGAGGCCAAGAATAACATCCCATCAGGACTTGGTAATCCAGAAATATCACCCATATCAACAGGTCTTGGGGAGATATACCAATACGTGATCCATGCAAAGCCTGGATTCGAAAAGAAATTCAACGCGCGCGAGCTGCGCACCATCCAGGACTGGATTGTAAGGAGACAGCTCCTTGGTACGCCGGGCATTGCAGAGGTCAACAGTTTCGGTGGCCTTTTGAAACAGTATGAGATTGCGCTTGATCCCGATAAGCTGCGGAGCCTTAACCTGAGCATCAGCGATGTTTTCGCAGCCCTTGAACAGAACAACCAGAACACGGGGGGCGCCTATATAGACAAAAAGCCAAATGCCTATTTTATTAGGAGCGAAGGCCTGGTCGGCAATCTTGATGACATCAATAAGATCGTTGTCAAAAACAATGCGAACGGAATCCCGGTGCTTATCCACGATATCGCCACCGTACAGATCGGTAGTTCCATCCGTTATGGCGCACTTACCCGTGCAACAAAGGATGGTGAAGGTGAGGCTGTTGGCGGTATAGTAATGATGCTGAAAGGCGCAAATGCCAATAACGTGGTAAAACAGGTGAAGGCTAAGATAGACAGAATCAGTAAAACTCTACCGAAGGGGGTAACCATTGAGCCGTTCTTAGATAGAAGTGCGCT
The DNA here is from genome assembly GCF_003339865.1 of Pedobacter chinensis. Classification (GTDB taxonomy): domain Bacteria; phylum Bacteroidota; class Bacteroidia; order Sphingobacteriales; family Sphingobacteriaceae; genus Pedobacter; species Pedobacter chinensis. Next base: position 77,369 of record NZ_QPKV01000012.1, on the reverse strand, counting down.
TGTTGATCGTGCCATGGGCACAGTAGCCAAAAACCTCATCGAGGGCGCCCTGATTGTTATTTTTGTCCTGGTTCTTTTTCTTGGAAATTTTAGGGCCGGGCTGGTTGTTGCCTCAGTGATTCCGCTTGCCATGCTATTTGCGATTTCCCTGATGAACCTTTTTGGCGTATCGGGAAACCTGATGAGTCTTGGCGCGATAGATTTCGGACTTATCGTCGATGGGGCCGTAATTATTGTGGAAGCCACAATGCACATCCTCTCTGGGAATAAGCTTGGCCGCGCTTATACACAGGCCGAAATGGATGAGCAGGTTGAAAAATCTGCCGTGCGGATGATGAGCGCTGCGGCATTTGGACAGATCATTATTCTGATCGTTTATCTTCCCATCCTTGCCCTTGTAGGTATTGAAGGCAAGATGTTCGGTCCTATGGCACAAACCGTTTCCTTTGCCATATTGGGAGCCTTTATTTTGTCCCTTACCTATGTTCCTATGGTTTCCTCGCTGTTCTTAAGCAAAAAAGTTGCCCACAAAAAGAATTTTTCAGATCGGATGATGGATTTTTTTCAGCGCCGTTACACTCCAATGATCAAGGCTGCACTCAATAAAAGAATAATTGTTGTGGCATCATCGGTTGTTCTTCTGGTCATCAGTATTTTTATCTTTACCCGGATGGGGGGAGAATTCATTCCCACGTTGGAGGAAGGTGATTTTGCGGTAGAAACCAGGCTACTTACCGGCAGTTCCCTTTCCCAGACTATTGATAAAGTAAATCAGGCTTCAAAAATCCTTGTAGAAAAATTTCCAGAGGTGAAAGAAGTAATTGGTAAGGTTGGTGCTGCCGAGATTCCTACCGATCCCATGCCAATGGAAGCATGTGATCTGACCATAATACTCAAAGATAAAAAAGACTGGACCACTACCCATGACAGGGAAGAACTGGCAGAGATGATGAGTAAGGCACTTGAAGAAGTTCCCGGCGTGAGCTTCGGTTTTTCACAACCAATCCAATTACGCTCAAATGAACTTATCTCGGGAGTTAGACAGGATATTGGGATCAAAGTTTTCGGAGATGACCTCGAATCCCTCACCAGTATATCCCAAAAGATCGGGAAAATTGTTTCGGGTGTAGAGGGCGCAAAAGATCTCTATCTGGAACAGGCAACCGGTCTGCCGCAGATAGTGGTAAAGATCAACCGTGATAGGATTGCACAATATGGATTGAGCATAGGAACGGTTAACCAGGCACTCAATACTGCTTTTGCAGGACAGTCTGCGGGGCTGGTATACGAGGGAGAGCAGCGTTACGATATCATTGTTCGCCTTTCCCAACAGAACCGCCAGGGTATTGATGATGTTAAAAATGTCTATGTGACTGCCCCGAACGGCAATCAGGTTCCCCTTGACCAACTTGCTGACATAGAGTTTAAGATCGGCCCTAACCAGATTCAACGTGAGGATACCAAACGGCGCATCATAGTGGGGCTGAATGTCCGTGGCCGTGATATCCAGAGTGTGGTAACAGAGATTGAGCAGAAAATAAACGAACAGATCAAAATGCCCGCAGGATATTACATTACCTATGGAGGGCAGTTCGAAAACTTAAAAGAGGCGACACAAAGGCTTTCTATTGCCGTTCCGGTTGCACTTTTACTGATATTGCTATTACTGTATTTCTCATTTGGATCTGTAAAACAGTCGATACTGATTTTTTCTGCTATTCCGATGGCCGCAATCGGGGGAATATTTGCATTAATCCTGAGGGGAATGCCTTTCAGCATTTCCGCCGGTGTTGGATTTATTGCATTATTCGGGGTAGCCGTGCTCAACGGAATCGTACTGATTACCGAATTCAACAGATTGAAAAAAATGGATAAATATAGTATAAGGGACATTGTCCTCAAGGGAACTGCTATCCGTCTGAGACCTGTACTGATGACCGCAACTGTAGCCTCTCTTGGGTTCCTTCCAATGGCAATATCCAGTGCAGCAGGCGCTGAGGTGCAGAAACCGTTAGCAACCGTAGTAATCGGGGGACTGATTACTTCCACCATATTAACCTTAATCGTACTTCCAGTGCTATATACTTATTTTGAAGGTTGGAAAAGCAAAAAAACTGCCCTTCCAACAACTGTAGTTACCCTAGCGGTGTTTTTTGGACTTTTCATTTTATCGGGACAGGCGCAGGCGCAGACGGTTCCCACCAAGGGTATGAGCCTTGAGCAGGCTTTGAGCACAGCATTGAGTAATAACCAGGCTTTGAAATCCTCAACCCTGCAGATTGGCAGGCAACAGGCGCTAAGGGGATCCTCAACAGATCTTGGAAAGACCAGCTTTGAGGTGCAGTACGGACAGATGAATACCATCAAACGCGACAATAACTTTTCGGCCTCTCAGAACATACCCTATCCGGGGCTGTTCAAAAGTCAGCGCAACTTGTATGATGCGCAGATCAGGGGAGCCGAAATCGGCCTTCAGGTAACACAAAGAGAACTTTCCTATCAGGTGAAAAGCGTTTACGCCCAGTTGGGCTATTTCATTGCCCTTCAAAAGCTTTACAAAAGCCAGGACAGTGTTTACAGTAACTTTCTGAAGGCCGCCTCATTGAGGTACCAGGCAGGAGAGACCAATCTGCTTGAAAAAACTACCGCCGAAACTCAGTATAATGAGGTTCGCAACCAGATGAGCAAGAACGAAGCTGATATCCTTGCCTATACCGCCGAACTTAAGCGTTTGCTCAATACCAGGGAACAGATCAGTATCATGAACGCGGACTTTGGCCAGGTAGTCTGGAATGTTAGCCAGGCTGATACCATTACATCAGAAAATCCAATTCTTGCGCTGCAGGCCCAGCAGATAGATATTGCCGACAAGACGGTAAGGCTCGAGCGCTCACGCTCCGGCCCCGATTTCAGTATCGGCTATTTCAACCAGTCCATTATCGGAGCACAGAATGTTGGCGGTCAGGATCTTTATTTTAATGGAGGCAAACGTTTTCAGGGAGTTTCCGCCGGGATCTCCATACCGCTTTTCTTTAAGCCTTTCTCCTCAAGGATAAAAGCCGCAAAGATAGATAAGCAGGTAGCCGAAAGCGATTTTATCCTTTCCCAGACAGATCTTCGTGGAAGGTATGAGCAGGCCTTCCAGGACCTTCAGAAAAATTCCAGAAGTATCGCCTATTATAAGAACAGTGCCCTGCCGAATGCCAACCTGATCCTAAAGCAGTCCCAGATTGCATTTCAGGCAGGGGAGATCGGCTATGTAGAGTATCTGCAGGCCCTGCGTACCTACTCTGATATCCGCTTCAGCTATCTGGAGGCCATCAACCAATACAATCAATCAGTATACACATTACAGTACCTAAAAGGTCAATAACAATATAAAAATGAAAAAAATATTAAAAGCCCTCAGCCGATTATCTTACATTGGGGCACTGGCAGTAGTGCTTTCTTCCTGCGGCAGCAAGGAAAAAGATGGCGCTGGAACAGAAGCCTCTGCAGACAGCACGGCCACCGAGGAAAGCAACTCAGTAGAGCTCAGCCAGTCACAGTTCAAGTCTGTAGGGATAGAGCTGGGAAGTCCCGAGCTCCGTGCACTCAGCGGTATGCTGAAAGTAAATGGCTTTATTGACGTGCCACCACAGAACCTGGTGAGCATTACCACTCAGATGGGCGGTATTGTAAAATCCACTCCGCTTTTACAGGGGACAAAGGTGAGCAAAGGTCAGGTTATTGCCATACTCCAGAATCAGGAATATGTGCAGATGCAACAGGATTACCTGGAGAGCAAAAGCCAGCTTGAACTTTCGGATTCTGAATACAAAAGACAACAGACCCTTGCCCAGCAAAACGTTAATGCTCAAAAAACACTCCAACAGGCCAAAGCAGCTTATCTGGGAAATCTTGCAAGGGAAAATGCATTAAAGCAACGTCTTCAACTGATCAATATCAATCCGTCCTCGCTAAACGCCGGCAATATCCGTAGCCAGATAAATATCTACTCGCCGATCAATGGCTATGTAACCAAGGTTAACGTAAATACGGGCAAATTTGTGGCCCCCAATGATGCAATGTTCGAAATCGTAAACAGTTCGAATCTCCACGTTGAGCTCAACGTTTTCGAGAAAGATGCACAAAAGGTAAAAAAAGGACAGAAGGTGCTTTTTTCACTCACCAATGATTCAACCCAGCGTACTGCTGTCGTACAGCTGGTAGGCGGTGAGATCAATGCCGATAAGACCGTGACCGTTCATGCTATTGCCCAGGGAAGCGCCGGGTTTATCCCTGGTACTTACCTTAAGGCTTTCATCGAAACAGGTGCCGTGCAGGTAATGGCTTTGCCTTCTGCAGCGGTTGTAGACTTTGAGGGCAAAAAATACATTTTCGTCCAGAACTCGGCGGAAAAAAAGGCAAAGGAACCAGCAAAAAACGAGTCGGGAAACAAAGAAAGCGCCACTGAGGCCGGCCATCATTTCGAAATGGTAGAGGTTACAACGGGTATATCCGATGGCGGTTATATAGAGGTAACTATGCCTTCGGGACGGGATTTTACAGGCAAGGTTGTACTTAAAGGTACATATGATCTGCTGTCAAAAATGAAGAACAGCGAAGAAGAGTAAAGTCCCCACAAAGAATTTTTAGTACACACATTGAATAAAAGGTGCCTCGTTAGGGAGGCATCTTTTTAAAAAAAGTGAACCCACACGGGCAGAGAATACAGATAAAGCGGTTGCCCTGAATATTCAACAAAAATCAATTTACCCCGATATGGAAAACAAGAAGAAAAAATCCGACACCAAATCATCTGCCAAAAAGCCTGTAGTCCGGAAGGAAGGCTCAGATTCCAAAGAAACAAAAGCGAAGCCGGTAAAGGAAGAAACCAAAACTTCTTCACAGCCTATTTCTGAAAAACCATCCAGGAAGGGAAAAGAAGCTGAAAAGGAGAAAGAGGCTCATCTTGACCATGCTGAAGAGGAAGGCCATGATCATGAACATGGCGGGATTTTCGGGAAGAACACGGAAATGATCTTCGCCTTTATCTGTGGCGCGGCGCTGGGGATAGGATTTGGAATTTCTTTCATAGACGGTGTTCCCGAATGGGCAAGCCTTGCACTCTACATAACAGCCTATTTCTTTGGCGGTTTCTTTACGGCCAAGGAAGCAGTTGAAACTATATTGAAAGGTGGCTTTGAGATCGACTTTCTGATGCTGGTCGCCGCAATCGGCGCAGCGATCCTGGGCTCCTGGGCCGAAGGCGCATTATTGCTCTTCCTGTTCAGTCTGGGACATGCGATGGAACACTATGCGATGGGCAAGGCAAGAAAATCCATAGCTGCCCTTACCAGTCTGGCTCCCCCGACAGCCCTGGTTGTCCGGGATGGCAAGGAATCTGAAGTGCGCATCGAAGAGCTTCAGCTTGGAGATGTCATTATCATCAAGCCCAACAGCAAGATTCCGGCAGACGGAGTGGTTGTAAAGGGTGAGGGCAGTGTCAATCAGGCCCCTATAACAGGAGAGAGTGTGCCAGTGGACAAATCACCCGTACCGGACGCATCAAAGGACTATTCTGCCGAAAAAACCATCAAGCCCCAGTTCCGTGTATTTGCCGGAACAATCAACGGAGCATCGGTTCTGGAGGTTAAGGTAATCAGGGAAGCCAAGGATTCTACCATCTCACGCCTGATCAAAATGGTAAATGAGGCGGAAAAACAAAAATCCCCAACGCAGCTATTTACCGACAGGTTCGAAAAGTATTTCGTTCCAGTTGTACTGGTTCTTGTGACCGCACTATGTTTTGCATTCCTGGTTATCGATGAGCCTTTTAGCAAAAGTTTCTACCGCGCGATGTCCGTACTGGTTGCTGCCAGCCCGTGCGCTTTGGCGATTTCTACCCCAAGCGCAGTACTTAGCGGTATTGCAAGGGCTGCACGTGGCGGAGTCCTTATAAAGGGAGGGCGGCCACTGGAAGATCTGGGCGAACTCAACGCCATCGCGTTCGACAAGACCGGAACACTTACCGAAGGCAAGCCCCAGCTCACAAACGTGATTCCACTGAACGACATGTCAGAAGAGGAACTAATGGGTATTGCTGTTGCAGTTGAAAAACTCAGCGACCACCCGCTGGCCGAAGCAATTGTAAAAGGCGCACTCGAAAAGATGAAGAAAAAATCCGTTCCTGAGGCACATAACGTGAAAGGCATTACCGGAAGAGGTGTTCAGGCTGAGGTCAACGGTAAAAAAGTATTCATTGGAAACAAGGCCCTTTTTGAAAAGGATGGAATACCCGAAGATATTCTCAAACAGGTTGAAGAGCTGGAAAAGGGCGGACATACTTCAATGCTTGTCAGGGTCGATAAAGATTTCATCGGCATTCTTTCCCTTATGGATGTTCCCCGTGAAGAGGCAAAACATGTGCTTAAAGAACTCGAAGAGCTGGGGATCAAAAAAATGATTATGCTAACCGGGGACAACCAACAGGTTGCAGAAGCGGTAGCTAAACAGATCGGTGTAACCGAGGCATGGGGCAACCTTATGCCGGAAGACAAAGTCAAGGCAGTACAGAAACTCGCCAAATCAGAAAAAATGGTTGCGATGGTGGGAGACGGCGTGAATGATGCCCCGGCCATGGCCAAAAGTACCGTAGGTATCGCTATGGGCGCTGCGGGATCTGATGTTGCTTTGGAAACAGCAGATATTGCCCTGATGGGCGATAAGCTGGAAAGTCTTCCCTTTGCCATCGGGCTTAGCCGTAAAGCCCGGGGCATCATTAAACAGAACCTCTGGATTTCCCTTGGTGTTGTCGCCGCACTTATTCCACTGACCATACTGGGTGTCGCTTCGATCGGACCGGCAGTAATCGCCCACGAGGGATCGACGTTGGTCGTAGTGTTTAATGCGCTGCGCTTACTTGCTTACGACAACGGACATAATAAAAAAGCACCGAAAAAGAGGAAAAAATAAGGCATGTTCAAAAAGGTTAAAAAATTCCTGAAAGCCCTGGGGCCGGGCATCGTTACCGGTGCGAGTGACGATGACCCATCAGGTATTTCCACCTATTCACGGGGCGGTGCAAAATATGGTCTGGCAACGCTTTGGGCAATGATCAATACATTCCCCCTGATGGCTGCAATCCAGGATTGCGACCGTATCAGGCTGACCAAAACGCTTAGGAAACACTATCCAAAATGGGTATTGTACCTGTTGATCATATTCAGCGTGCCGGCAATCGTCCTGAACATTGGTGCCGATATCGCTGATATGGACGCTGTGGAGCATCTCATATTTCCTGCCGTTCATGCAATTGTTTTTAGTGTGCTCTTTACCGGAGTACCTCTATTCTTCATCATCTATCTGCCTTACTCGACACTTGGCTCAGTGCTGAAATATCTGTTCCTGACCCCCATGGAGATTCTTATCGGCACATGCCTCGACCTCAATCTAGGGTACCTTTCCTTTGGTGCCTATAGATTTTATTTAAGAAAGAATTATGCAGGCTAAACAACTTATTTCATTAAACATACTGCTGTTTGCAGCGTTTCCGGTCGTCTTACTTATAGTCGGTGGAATGATCGTAACCTGGAAAAAGCCCACGGCTGCTGTGCAGAGTACGATCCTCCACTTTGCTGCAGGGGTAGTTTTTTCAGTCGTGGCAGTCGAGCTTTTGCCAGATATGATCAGGATCCATGATACAACCGCGATAATTATAGGTTTTACCTTGGGTATTTCGGCCATGCTTCTGATCAAATGGTATACCGCCAGGCTTGAGCTCAAAATGGGCGGAACAAACGACAGCAAGCTGTTGCCTTGGGGAATGCTTATCGCGGTAGGCATTGACCTGCTCTTGGACGGTCTTCTTTTAGGGATAGGATTTGCAGCGGGATCAAAAGAAGGAACCCTGCTTGCACTGGCACTTGCGATGGAATGCCTTTCGCTGGGACTTGCAGTAGGTACCAGGCTGACCAAGCTTGGAAGTTCCAAAAGGAGGCTGATCAGGGTGCTCTCGCTATTTGGCCTGGTTTTTCTATTGGGAACAGGGGGAGGTTTTTTTATGCTGCATTTTACAGGAGAAAAAGTACTGGAACTTGTGCTCTCATTTGGTAGCGCAGCATTACTGTTTTTAGTTACCGAGGAACTTCTTGTCGAAGCCCATGAAGAAAAGGATTCTCCATTTTTTACCGCGGCTTTTTTCTTAGGATTTCTTCTGTTTATGGTTCTGGGGCTCATTATTTAATCTAAACCGATGAATATTATCGCTAAAATCAGTCAGTTCGATGCGCACCATAAACTTTACCTCTCCCTGGGTGTTGCTCTTGCCGTCCTTGGTATTTGCTATGCTACGGAACTGGAAGCCTCTGTCAGGTTGATGGTTGTATGGCTAAGCTATGCAACAACCAGCATAGCGCTTGCATGGACAACCATTAGCTCCTCGCATCCCAGTCAGATAAAACACGATGCCCATGCGCAGGATTCAAGCAGGACGCTCATTTTTCTTTTTGCCATAGCTGCTGCATTCGCCAGTCTTTTTTCCATTATTATCCTTTTGCGTGAAAATTCGGAAAAGACCGATCAGGGCCTTTTTATGACTATCGTTATTCCGTTGCTCTGCGTGGTTAGCTCATGGTGGTTGGTTCATACGGTCTTTACCATGCGATATGCACATTTCTATTACTGTGACATCGAGCATGAGAAGAAAGGAAAAATAGAAAAACCCGGAGGACTGATCTTTCCGGGAGGAGAAGATCCCGATTATATGGATTTTGTCTATTTCGCTTTCGTGGTTGGAATGACTTTTCAGGTATCTGACGTAGAAATCTCCTCCAAACGGATCCGAAGGCTTGCATGGATGCACGGTGTTCTTTCATTTGCCTTTAATACAGTAATAGTTGCCCTGACAATCAATGTGCTCTCGGGCATGATCCAAAAATAATTTAATTTAAAACTAAAAACCTATGGACTGGACACCAGAAAATTTTCCACTTGAGATGAAGGACCTTGACCCAAGGGTAAGGGAAAAAGCGATCGAGATCGCCAACGAGCTTAGAATTACCAAAGAGGTAAGCGAGCTCAATATTGTTGAGGTCGCCATCAACAGGGCCCAGCAATGGTTTATCAGCCTGGAGGGATAATGGCAGTGCAAAGACTATCCCCTGATCACACAAAATATAATCCAAACCGCGGAAAGGTATCCACAAGGCTCCTGACCGATCTTAAAACATTGAATAAAATGCAGATCAAAAGAAACAACAGGCCCAGGCCTGCTGCTGCCAGGGGTGGGGGAACAGCTCCAAAAAAGAAAAAGGCCAAGGGGCCAAAGAAATCGGTTTTCCTGATGGTATTTTATTGGATACTGGCGCTGCTGCTGGCACTCGCCATTTATTTTAAAGCCAAACATTTCTATAATTCACATTGGGACAAGGATACCAACGAAAAAAACAACGATTCTGTTATCAACACCCCCGGATCTAAAAAATAAACCATGAAGCAGATTTTTATGAAAAGCCGATATAGTGTACTATATTTCTTTATCTTTTTCTTCATCTGTGTCTCGACCATGCTGAGGATCAGTTTTACTGCGATTTCGCTCGGAAAGGCGGGGCTGGGATTTGGAGAAATCCTCACCGCCTTTGCTAAAGGATTCGTCTTCGATCTTGGGGTGGCCACATATTTCAGTGTAATTTATGCCTTTTATCTGCTCATCCTTCCCCAAAAATGGAACAGGACTGGATTTAACAAGGTGTTTACCCATATCCTTCTTTTTCTGATGGTCTTGATTTCGGTATTTTCTTTTTTCGCAGAATTTACTTTTTGGCGGGAATTTGAGAGCCGTTTTAACTTTATAGCAGTAGATTATCTGGTCTATACTTATGAGGTTGTGCACAACATCAACGAGTCCTATCCGCTGCCGCTTTTGATTTCAGCTGTTGTCATAATCTCCTTTTTATGGAACTATCTTATGAAGGGGGCGTTCAGGAAGAGCTTCGAGTCTGCTACACCTTTTGCCCGTCGATCGGTAAATACAGCCCTGATCATTCTGACAGCAATATTCTATACGATCGAGATAGATAACTCCTGGGGGGATAAAAGCGGTAACCGTTATGCGGCAGAAATTTCCAAAGCAGGGATATATTCTTTCGTAGCGGCCTTCAAGGCGAATGAACTTAGCTACGATCAGTTTTATCCGATGCTCACAAATCAGCTTGCCTTCAATTTGGTAAGAAAAGAACTCTCCTCTTCCTCTAGCAGGTTTATTTTCAAAGGTCCTTCGGTACGTAGATCGGTTCTGGCCGGTAATGGCCAGACGGAACCCAATGTCATCATGGTGGTCATGGAGAGTTTCAGCGCTGATTATATGGGCACTTTTGGCAATACACAAAAACTGACACCTGTTCTGGATTCGCTGGCCAAAGAGAGCATCCTATTTGAGCGCATGTATGCAACAGGCACCCGTACCGTGCGAGGGATGGAGGCGCTTTCCCTCGCCGTTCCGCCAACACCGGGGAATAGTATTGTAAGGAGGAGCAATAATGCAAACCTGAGCACAATAGGCAGTATTTTTTCCAAACGTGGGTATTCCACAGGCTTTTTTTATGGCGGGGACGGTTACTTTGACAATATGAACCAGTTCTTCGGAAGCAATGGCTATGACATAACAGATAGGGGGAGGAAGCTTACAATGGGTGATGCCTATCTGGGAAAGCGGACCATCCTGAGCGATAGCGAAGTGAGCTTTGAAAATGCCTGGGGCGTTTCGGACGGGGATCTTTTCGCTGCGGTAATCCGTGATGCGGATAAAAGGCACTCGTTAAAGAAACCTTTCTACGATTTTGTCATGACCACTTCCAACCATCGGCCCTTTACCTATCCCAAAGGAAAGATAGATATCCCACCAGGCACGGGAAGAGAGGGCGCAGTAAAATATACCGATTATGCCATTGGGGAATTTTTAAGACAGGTCCGGAAAAAGCCATGGTTCAGCAATACCGTGTTTATATTCGTTGCCGATCACTGCGCGGAAAGCGCAGGAAAGAACGAGATTGATATCTCCCGTTACCATATCCCGGCGATGATATACAACCTCAATGGACAGCCCCCTTCAATAATTCCCAGCCTTTGCTCACAGATAGATCTCTATCCAACCTTGTTCGGCCTGTTGAAATGGGACTTTGAGAGCAATAACTTCGGTATGGATGTTAGATCAGCCGGGTACCGCCCAAGGATCTTGCTAGGAACCTATCAAAAGCTCGGTTATCTCCGTAGCGACACCCTTGTGGTACTCAGTCCAAGGAAGCCTCCGCAGAGCTATCATTATGATTTCAAAACCAATACACAGACCTCGGCGAAATCTTCTGAAACACTTGGAAGGGAAGCCATTTCTTATTATCAGAGTGCCTATTATCTCTTTAGGACAGGCGGATTAAAAAAATAAGAATATTATGAATGATTATCAGTTATTATTGATCTGTGTGCTAGCGGGGTCTGTGATCCTGCTAACAGGTAAATACTTTTTTAAGCGCAGGCGCAGAAACATCTTCAGTATGCTTATAGGAGATGTTCAAGCTTATGTAAGCTATCTTTTTGAGGAGCACTGGCAGGCTGACCTGGCATACCACGATCTGGATCATACCAGACTTGTGGTCAAAAGGACCCAGGAAATCGCTTCCAATTTTCGCCTGGATGACCTTCAGGAATTCATACTTTTCTCTGCCGCATGGTTTCATGACACCGGGCAGCTAACTGGGCCTCCTGCCGGCCATGAGCATCGAAGCGTGCGGCTGATGGAAGAGTTTCTTTCAGATAAAGGGATTGCACCGGATATCATTTCCGCCATCGGCCGCTGCATACTCTCCACCTCCATTCCACATAGCCCTAGCAATATCCTTGAAGAAATTATCTGTGATGCGGATACCTATAACCTGGGCAATGAGGAATTTCTCATCACCGATGCAAAGGTTGCGCGCGAAATGCAGAAAAGGGCAGATGTGGACCTAAGCCATTGGGATAAAGAAACACTTGCATTTCTATCAGCCCACCGTTTTTTTACGCCTTATTGCAAGTCTATGCTCTCGCAGGGAAAGCAAAATAATATCCATTTGGTGCGGGAACGCATAAAAAATAAATCAGGCCAAACACCCTAAATGGATTTGGACAATGAATGGGATATACTCTTAGGCTTCTTGTCGCTTTTATCCTGGCTGGTATCATTAAAAATAGGTTGACACCCCGAACTGCACCGCTCCGGTTCTGGCAGGCGGGTTTCCAAGGATATCCTTCTGCCACTGTTTTCGGTAGGAAAACCTCAGCACGGTTTGTTGCCTTGGCCTGAAACTGATGCCGGGCATTACGCTGAAAAGTTCATCACCAATATTCCCGCCGGTCTCCCTGAACTTCCCTACATTCCAGTCCACATACTCTACCCTGCAGGCTAAACTTACAACAGAATGCTGCCAGCCCAGAATCGTTTTTTTGATCACAGGTTGAACAATATCTATATATCCGCCCATCTGACGGCTCCCGAACTGCTGGGAATAGGTGTCGGGAACATCTACCCTGATCCATGCCCACTCAGCGGTGATGAAGGTCTTAAGTTTGGGAAGTGTAGTGTTAAAGTCTATGGCGAAAACATTTAACCTGCGTTTGTCATCGATAACAATTCCGTCCGACTGCCATTTATTGTAAACACCTCCCATATAGGATACGCCGAGTTCGCCTATATTGTTCCTGCGTACCGCAACCTTTCCCGTTAGAAGCGGCTGCCCGCTTGCAATTTCTTCAAACCTTTCCGGATTCCTTTTTGAGGCAGCCAGAGAGGTTCTGTTTTCAGGGTTTGCAATAATGGAATCGTCAAAGCTGCTTGTGGCATATAACTCGTAGCCCAGCATCCAGTCACCGCTATAGTTCTTGCCATAAATCCCGAATCCTGCACTGCTCCAGGTTGCAGGCAGCATCTGTGTCATGGCGATCGGACGGTCGGTGAATTCCCATTTAGGACCGTCATGGTTCTGGTTGAATGCACCAATGGGATTTAATATCATTCCACCCCTTAAATTAAGCAAGGGGTGCAGTTCCAGATCCAGCGCAGCAAATTCAACCGCTATTTCTTTTTCAGCAGGTTCAAATTCGATCTCGGAAAGGAACTTGATGCGCTTGGAAATGGTTGAGGCTACAAATAGCGTCATCCTTCTGAACTGGAACTGCTGTCCTTCAGAGATCCCGTCTGTACCCTGATACTGCCAGTTGGCTTCCATATACCCGCCCACTGATACCGGAAGTTTTCCCACGGCAATAAAAGGCCGTTCATAAACTGCATCCATGTTGAGTGAGTTTTTTGCTGTATCACTGGGTTTGGCCCTTAAAAGTTTCGGGTCGATCTGGGCAAAAGCCATCTGACCGATACCAATAGATATGATAAGCGTAAAGAGTTTTTTCATACTGCCTTCAGTGAAATTTTGATCCTGGTTTTTTCTATGGTAATGGGGAAAGTTCTTAAGTTTGCTTCTGCCGGACCATTTGTCATTCTGCCCTTATTGTCAAATTCACTTCCATGGGCCGGACATTGAAGCCTGTCTCCGAAAGCCTGGAGCTCGGTTCCCTGGTGGGTGCACTGCATCCATAGTGCAGAATAATTCAGTTCATCATGCCGGTAGATACAGATGGGATATCGGAGCAGGTCATTGCTGACTACAATGTATCTTTTGAACTGGACATTTTTTTCCTGTCTGATTTCAAAGTCCTTCATTTCTACGACCAGGTTATCCCCTGCAATCTCGCCCGTCGCCGGCACCAGGCTGCTGCATCCACTGATCAACGTGGTGATCCCAAGGCCTCCAAGGCAGGCCATTCCACAGCCTTTTATAAAATCTTTTCTTTTCATTTCTATAGTGATTCTAAAAATCTCAGCATGGCATTTCTTTCTGCCCCAGACAGCTGGTTGAACCTGTTGCGGCTTGCAGATGCCTCTCCTCCATGAAGGGTTACCGCCTCTTCGATGCTTTTTGCCCTTCCGTCATGCAGCAGATGATAAGATCCACCCTGTGAATTCATCGAAAGTCCCAGTCCCCATAGGGGCGGGGTCCTCCATTCGAAGGTCTTAGCCGATCCTTCCGTATAACCATCGTCCAGCCCAGGTCCCATATCGTGAAGCAGCAGGTCGGTATAGGGATGGAATTCTTTGTTGGATAGAGCAACCACTGGGGAAAAAACTGTTTTTAGGGTAGGCTTGTGACAGCCTGAACAGTTGATCTTTTCGAACAGTTTCCTGCCGGTTTCAACTTCGGCATTTCCGGCATCGCGCTGTATGGGCGCTTTTAGCGTCTGTAGATAAAACACCACGTTATTCACTGTAAGTGTGGAAATTTCAGGATCAATCACCATCCGCGTATAGGCATCCACAGGATCAAAGCTTGAAGTTATCCCGATATCCTGGTTGTAGGCATTAACAGTCTGGTGGAGCAGGTTATATGCTGCCGCCTTTTTTCCAAAACGATGGATATATTTTCCCTTCAGTGCAATAGCGTTGTTAAAGGCCTGAACATATGACGGAAGCACTGCGTAATTTGGGACACCAGAAATGCCGTCATTATCCAGATCCTGGGGGTCAGCCATAGCTAGTATATCTGCATCAGCTACCAGTTCGAGAAAGCCAAGGCCGGTATTGGCAGGCGGTGTAAATTTTGAAAAGCTGGCGTCTGCTGGGATTTGCTCAGGTTTGTACCCGGGAATAGCCCTGTTCTGCAGTTGTGGGCCTCCCTGGTCCAAAAATTTATTGCCTGTCTCATCGGTCTGCCCGAAACGGACCAGCGTAGTAAAGGGATGGCCTTTGCCGTCTCCAGCATGGCAGCTTCCGCAGCTGGTTGCAACAAAGCCAGGACCAAGGCCATTCGCAGGAGTAAATATCTCATTGTTAAAGGCCGCATCTCCCAAAGCGAAACGTCTGAGCTGGTCATAGCTGAGTCCTTCCACCGGGCCATCAAGAATTTCATCCTCTTTTGGAGAAGAAGGGATTATCTTCTCACAGGACACCATTATAGCAACTAGGCTCATAAGTGAAAGCAGGACAATGGGTAATCTTTTCTGCATGTTATCTGATTTTTTGTAAATCTAATAATAAAAACAGAAAAGACTAAAAATAAATTTAGGTTTATCTAAAATATATTTTAGGGCTGCCGTTTTTTTTTGTTTCGTTCTGTAACTGTCCCACGCTTAAGTGTTTAAGCGATGATCATTTCAACCGAACCGGATTAAAGAACATTATATTTTCGCAGTACTTTTACGCCTGGTGCAGAATGCTTCGAATCGTTTCGTTTTGGAAATTAGAAACCGATTTCCATCTGACCGTGTTGGGTGAAAGCGCTATACGAGAAAGGCATTTCTAAAAGATAAAATAGTATTTGTAATTGAAAGCGAAAACGAGGGCTTTTTATTTAATCTGGGAGAAAGGTAACTGGTGCAAAACGGAAAAAAGTTCCAGTCATTTTCTTGTGAACAATTCACGATAGCCGCCATACCGTGGGATTAGCATTTTTCAGAAAAATAGTAATTGAACTAAATGAAACTAGCGTTCACTAAGGCAAGATGTGCAATGAGTTTAGAAATAGACACGGGGACTGAACGGTGTCCATATCCCCGATATCTAAATTAACGCTCTCAAGGCTAAGATAGCATTCCATTATATGGAATCAAAATCCTCATCACCAATGTTATCTCACTTTTTAATTGGTCGACTTCGAAACCTTATCAAAAAGGTGAGACTTACAAACTTTAGAAGCAGGCTTCTTAAAAGTTTCCTTAACTAAAGACTTCTGGTTGAAGATTGGCGTGTAACATCAATATTTTCTTGGCAGGTGGGGGTATTGGAATAGCTATTTTTATCAGAAGTGGTAATAATTTATCCTGATTTTAGTAAAAAGGTTAGACGCAGAGACCGCAGGCGATAATTGTATTTCCTTAACTGCAGAGAACACCAATACTTTTGACGAAAATATTCTGAGAGAAGCTTTGCGCTAGCCAAAATATATTCTTGAGCCAATAAAAGCTTTCTTTTCAACCCTATAATTTTATTTTTGTATATTGAGAAAAGCTTTCCGAGGAAATATAGTGGTAGGAAAATAATGTTATGAGTGCAAATAAAATAACTCTCGCCTATGCGGAAGATGAGCGCTGGTTTCGGGAACCAATGGTAGAAATGTTGGTCGAAAGTGGCTTTGATGTCATTGGCGCTTTTAGTGATGGCAGAGAGCTTCTTACTTTCTCAGAAAATTGCTCGACTTTGCCTGATTTGTTTTTAACGGACCTGCGCATGCCCAAATTGAATGGTCTTGAGTTGACAAAAGAAATTTTGAAGAAATGGCCCCACGCGAAAGTGATTGTCCTAACTTCAGAGATAGAAAACTTTTACATAGAGGAGGCAAAGAAAGCTGGCGCTGTATGCTTTTTACATAAAATTATCGACTACAAGAATATCAAACACGCCCTCTTGGAGGTTCACCAAACTGGAGCGACGACCTTCGGGAAACTGAATTTGTAATACCTGGCCCGATTTCCTGTAAGCAGAGGGTTTTAAGGATGAAGGCTTTCTAAATAAGTTATGCACTCTAATTCGGTTAATTTGCGGTGACATTTGCACAGAAATTGCACAAGTTGTTTTTCGGTTCCCAATGTGCACAACTAATATTTGATACCGTTGCACGAATTTTACTTAGTTTTAAGCGTTTTAATTACAAGGGGTTCGAGAGAAATTCCTATTTTCACGAAAGGGTCTATTAAAAACGGTTTATGTTGATGATGTTATAGGGATATTGAAATATTCTATCATCAGCTTTGAAGCTATAACAAAATAGCGCATTACAATTTAAGTTTAATTTAATACAAAGTGAAACTTAGGGCTGGCAAATGAATTAATATACATACATAAATTGCAAATGCTAGCGACAACAAGTATCTTTCACTCATATTTATAATCTCAATGAGCCTGTTCGCTATTCACAATTATCAAAAAGAAGTAGAAGATATCATTCACTTTGGTGGGACAAAAAAAGAGACTGCTATAAGGAGTGCTTTCCATAATCTATTAAATGAATACGCACAAGGAAAGGGTCTAAAGGTAGTAACGGAAGTGAGTATTCAGGCGAATAATAGCAATAAAAAGGTTACGCCAGATGGTACTTTAAAAGACTCGTTGCGACAAGACTGGGGGTATTGGGAAAGTAAAGATGAAAGTGACGATATAAACGAAGAAGTACAGAAAAAGTTCAGTAAAGGATACCCTACTCAAAATATACTTTTCGAAGATAGCAAGACGGCAATTCTTTTTCATAACGGGCTAGAAACAAGTCGCGTATCAATGAAAGATGCAAATGCTCTTCACAACCTTTTAACTGATTTTATAAATTATGAAAGGCCAGAGGTTAAGCATTTTCGTCAAGCAATTGAACTTTTTAAATTGGATATTCCTAAAGTTACCGCGACAATTAGAGAAATTATTGAGAAAGCAGAAAAATCTAATAAAGAGTTTAAAAAATACAGCAAAAAATTCTTAAAAATATGTCACGATAGTATAAATCCCAATGTGACGTCCGACGATGTGCGAGAGATGATTATCCAGCATATTTTAACTGAGGATGTCTTTAATACAATATTTGATGAGAATCAATTTCATCGAGAAAATAATATTGCCCGTGAATTAGAAAAGGTAATTCATACCTTTTTTATCGGTACCGTCAGAAAAACGGCACTATCAAGCGTTCAACATTATTATCAAGCGATTAATGCTGCCGCGGCTGGAATCGCTGATCATCATGAGAAGCAAAAATTTTTAAAGGTAATTTACGAAACCTTTTATAAAAGCTATAATCCAAAAGCTGCTGATCGCTTAGGGGTAGTATATACTCCAAACGAAATCGTTAATTTTATGATTAAGGGTTCAGATTTTTTATTACATCAGCATTTTAATAAATTTTTATCCGACCAAGGTGTTGAAATTCTGGACCCCGCTACTGGAACAGGAACATTTATTACCGATATAATAGATTATATTCCTAAAGATAAATTAGAGTTTAAATATAAAAATGAGCTACACGCAAATGAAGTCGCAATATTGCCTTATTACATTAGTAATTTAAATATTGAGTTTACCTATAACCAAAAAATGGGTAAATATGAAGAATTTACTAATCTATGCTTTGTAGATACTCTTGATAATTTGGGATTTACTTTTATGGGGAAGCAAACAAATCTATTTGCTCCATTTTCCCAAGAAAATAGCCTTCGTATCATCAAACAAAATACTAGAAAGATTTCGGTGATAATTGGTAATCCTCCATATAATGCAAATCAAGTTAATGAGAATGAGAACAATAAGAATAGGGAATACCCAGAAATCGATAAAAGGATAAAAGATACTTTCATAAAATATAGTAAAGCTCAAAAAACAAAAGTTTATGATATGTATTCCCGCTTTTATAGATGGGCTTTCGATAGAATTCAAGATAAGGGAATTATTGCATTTGTTACAAATCGGAGTTTTATTGATAGTAAAACCTTTGATGGTTTTCGTAAAGTTATTCAAACAGAATTTGACCAGGCTTATATTATAGATACCATAAGTGATGTCAGAGCCAATCCTAAAATCGCTGGTACAACTCACAACGTTTTTGGAATTCAGACTGGTGTTGCAGTTATGTTTTTGATCAAAAAACAAAACCGAGTTAAGGGTGCACAATGCAGTATTTTTTATACCGCACTCGATGATAACTGGAAAAAAGAGCAAAAACTTCAATGGTTTACAGAAAATTCCATTTCCTCGGCCTCATTCACTCATATTCATCCAGATAAAAATAGCAACTGGCTGAACAACACAGATAATGACTTTGATAAATTGCTTCCGATGTACATTAAAGGTGGTAGTAAGTCGATTTTTAATTTGGCTTCCAATGGAATTTCTACTAATAGAGATGAGTGGGTTTATGATTTCAATGAGAAAAATCTAAAATCTAAAATCAAGTATTTTATTAAGATCTATAACAATTGTGTTAACGCAGGCAATTTTGAAAAATATGCAAAAGAAATCAAGTGGAGTCGTGATTTAAAAAATAAATTAACGCGAAAAATATTTGCTGTCGAGAAATCCGTTTCTTTTGTTAAATGTAACTATAGACCTTACACCAAAAAAATATTGGCTTTAAATTCGGTTTTGAATGATGTGATAAGCCATAATCAAAATTTCTTTAGTAGTAACAATAATATCGCAATTTGTATTAACGGGAACGGATCTGACTTTCGATTTCTTATAGTTGATACTTATCCCGATCTTCACTACACTGGAGATACAAAATGTTTTCCGCTTTATCGTTATGATGAAAAAGGCCGCATTGATAATATTTCAGATTGGGCATTAACTAAATTTATTACTCATTATAAGTTGAAATCTATTTCAAAAGAAGAAATCTTTGAATACATCTATGGGATACTTCACTTTCCTATTTATCTCTCTAAATATGAACTAAACCTTCAACGTGACTTTCCTAAGATTCCATTATATGAGGATTTTTATAAGTGGCAATCATGGGGTAAAACATTAATATCCATCCAATTAAATTATGAAAATGCCAAATTATATCCGCTAGCGGAGGTTCAAACTGGTAATAAAACTAATCCCAGAACAAAACTTAAGGCAGATAAGATATCGGGAATAATAACAATCGATGAGAACACCGAGCTCCGTGGTATACCCAATAGTGCTTGGGAATACAAAATTGGTAATCGTAGTGCGCTGGAATGGGTCTTAGATCAATACAAAACAAAGAGTCCTAAAGATGAAAGCCTTACAGCTAAATTTAATTTGTATGAGTTTTCCTCTTATAAAACTGAGGTAATAACTTTACTAAAAAAAGTTTGTTCAACAAGTGTCGATACAATGGATATTATATTTAAAATGAGCATTTAACCGTAGGATTGTCTTATCTAATTTTATATTATTGATTTAAATAATGATTTAATTGAATTAATTCTTCCAATCATATTTGGTGGTATCACAACCGCAGCGAATGTTTTTGGCAACTGTGTCGTAATTTCGTAGCGACACATCCGGTTTTTTACATTCTTTGTTTTGGCAATGAAAAAGCTTTTCAAAGGCGATGATGTCGGCCCAAAAAGCCTTTAGGTCCCCGAGTTTCGGATCGAAAGGATTATCGTGAGAAAGCAGATTACCGAACACAGAAGAACTGGACAACTTATCTATAATCGGAAGGTTAACTTTTAATTCCGCACTAGCTTTATTAATCTTTGATTTAAGCTCGTTGATCATTTCATCCGGCATCCGTTTTTCATTCACCTCGTTATACTTGAAACTCAGCTTTACTTCCAAGTTCAAACAGATCTTCTTCAGAATATGCTCTAAATATTTCCTTATAGGATTGCCTAATAATGTGACATTGCCATTAGCTAAGTTATATTCAATTATCTCTTTCAGATCATCTGGCGATTCACTCAAATGTGTTCCTTTGATCTCTGTCCATTTGATTTCGTTAATCAGCCAGCCTTTTTTCTTAGCAATCTGACGGACATATTGGAACCATTGTTCTTCATGGGTAAGCAGGACAATCTGATATTCCGAAAATTTATCGAATAAAAGGTCAGCAAATTTTTTCCGGTGATTGGTATCAAAGCTGGAAATTATATCATCCAGTATCAAAAACTTGTTTTCCTTGTTAAACGCGACTACCGAAGCCAAAAAGAATGAAATGCCAAAACAGTTCAGGTGAGATTCACTAAAATATTTTTGAGGTGGTGATACCCATTCACCCTTGTATTTATATTCAATGGTTATGCCGTTAAGCTCGTCATCCTCGCCAATGGTGACGATACGGATTTTCTCAAAAAGTTCACCAGGGTTCATGTACTGGTAATAATCATTGATGGTACCCGAAAAGGTATCAATAAAATTCTGTAGACCTTCTTTTTGTTTTTTTACAAACTCGTTAAAGATGATCTCAAGCGAGTTTTTTTGTTTTTCAAGTTTCTCCCGGTCTTCTTCGAAATTTTTGATTTTCATAAAAGCATCTTTGGCAGCTGATATATTAGCATATAGCACCGTCGTGTTATCACTTGCAATGGCTGTTTTTATCTTTGAGATCCGGGCAGCTATGTCGACGTTTTCAAGAAAATCCGCAGCGTGAAGTTTCAGGGAAGATGCATCACTTAACCTATTACCAGAGGTAACCTTTTCCAATGCAGCTTTCTGATACAGTCCAATCTTGACTTTCAATCCAGCAACAGCCTTACTGATTTTTGAATTGGCCAGATCTTTATACAACAGGTCGGTTGCCAAAGCATCGAGCCTTTTTATACGTTCCGCAGCAATGGCCACCATGCTTGTTTTTGAACTGTCGAAAACCGCTTTCTTTTTAGCGGCTTCTCCTATTTCCTGAAGACGCACATTTATTTCTGCCTGTAAGTCGGTCAGATTTTTTGGTTGTAAGCAAAGCGGACAGCTTTCGTCCTTATGGAATTTTTTGACGATGACATCATTCCCAACCTTTAAGAGTTCGGCAAGATAGGTCTGCATGATAGATCCTACATCATCGGCAATTTTATTAAATTCTACATGGTATTTAGTGTATTCCGTATCGATGAAATCAACTTCCTTTTCGAGGTCTGTTAGTGAGGCCTGACAAGTTTCCAGAAACCTCAGCTCGTTTACGAATTTGGAGGATGCAGGTGTTTTCAATTTAGCCAAGACATTATCTATATCGGCCATTGACCCAACGGTGAAGCCCAAACATAATGGAGCAATGGTTTCATTGATTTTCTCAAAAAGATTAGCCTCTTGGCTAAAAGCCGCCCCTATTTTCTCAATTAAGGTAGTTTTTTGAGTATTGATTTGGTTCTCAAAGTTTTGGTTTTTGATTTCAGCTTTGATAAAGTTGAAAGACTTCTTTAGTACTTCTTTTGCTTTTGTCACTTCGGAAAAACCGATAATATCCGACAGGTTTTTTAGCTTGTCGCTCTTTGTTTGGTCAACAAAATCGCGCAGGAACTGGTAGCGCAGTAACAAGTTTTCCTTTCGTGACCGTTCAAGGTATTCTGCAAAATCGGTTGTATCATTTGAAAATTCAGTAACTAATTTTCCTTTTTTATAATAGAGCTTTCTTTCCGCATTAATGACCGGTTTACTATAGTTGATCTTGATCGACGATTCTTTTTCCCCAGACAGGTAAGCGTTTCTAAGCGCATCTTTCAAATCTATTTCCTGGCTACCCAGGTGCGATACCGCATCAGTGTAATACCATTCCAGTGCATCCGATATACTGCTTTTACCAGTGCCATTATCCCCGTATAAAAGGATGGATTTTTCACCAAGATTTAAGGCGAACTGTTCCTGGACACCCCTTAACCCGGAAATATGAAGTTGCTTAATTTTGATTGGCATCTTGCTCTCTTAAAGTGTGTAATTCATTTTTCACGTTTGTGTCGGTAAGCTTGCCCTGGTCATATAGGGTTGCCAGGGACCGTGCAAGCACTTTGTCCACGTTTGGAATGTTCTCGATCTCTTTGAAAAAGTCGTCCAAAATTTCTTTGCCGGATTTTACGTCGTTACTCATAGCTGTTATTTAAAATAGTTCCAGTCGATCTTGAAATGGGTTGCGATATTGTTACTCATCACATCCAGACCTGTCTTATTATTGCAAATCGGATATATGCCAAAATGCTCCACAAAATTTAAAATGAAATAGCTTTCCAAATCCTCAACGCGAAAAGCCCAGATACTTTTAAGCATTTCGAAATTGATGTAGGTAAACCAAAGCGGTTCAACTTTTCTGTAACTCACCAAACCGACGTTTTTTGATTTACCGCCAAAGTGACCATTCAGCCTGCTTCCTATACTGTTGGTTTTCTTTTCGCTCATGCCAATGTAAAGCAGCCTGGAAGGATCAAAGGGATATTGAATCTGAATAGAAGAACTAAAAATAAAGTACAGGCCTGTAATGCCGTTCAATGAAAGGATATTACCCGCGTCAAAAGTTTTAGGGCTATCAAAATAAATATTGACGGTTGGGGTTGTCTCGCTCATTTTAGGGTAAAGGTCTAATAATATAAAAGGTCATCAGCGTTTCTAAAGGTACTAAAATTTTAAATCTAACACTGTTTGTAATGGTGTGCACCAAGTATCTCGTTAATCCTTATACCGTTGGCGTAACCGTCGAGGTCAGGGAACAGCATATCTTCCCTGATGCCCATTTTAAATAGTTGTCCTTGGATATGCGCTGCCGCAGATTGGTCAAATTCTATCCGTTCTATTTCATCTGGCAGGGTTTTGTCTTTCACAAAAGTCAGCTCTTCATTCGGGCTTGGCTGAATAGTAAATAAACCCGCCTGTCCTGTAATTCTTGTGGCAATGTGTGGTGGTTGGAAGACACCAACTGTTGGATATTGAAAAGGGTTTTCATGCCCTTTGGTATCAATGTAATTGCAAAAATGCAGTACGCTTACACAGCCACCATTCGGAGAACAGGGTTCAATAGCGTAATTGACTATCCTTGGCTTTGTTGCAAAATATAAGGCGACCAGAGGACTGGAAGTCCAATCCAAAAGGCGGGTAGGCAAGCCATGGTGTTGTGCAACCGCCAGCCAGTCCCAGTCATTTTTGAGCTGACTTACAACCGTTGAATGTGCCCTACGCTTAAACTGCTCAAAAAGTTCTATTTCGTCTCTGTCTGAATAATGCGGATTACGGCCGACAGATGGAATAAGTTTATGCTGCGCATTGCTTACCCCTCTAAAAACGTGGTGCCCACAAGAATAGGTGCCTGAAATTAAGCTTATATATTCTTCAAGGCTTTCGATTTTGCTTGTCATTGAGATTTGTATAAAGTGTTTTAGTGTGAATAGTTATTGTTCTCCTCTGGACCTTAATTCTTCAAGCCATTCGCTATCTAAATTAACAACTGTAAAAGGCAAGCCATAGCTGCTGGCTCGTTGCGAGAAAATAAAGATCCTGGAAAAAAACGCACCTTTCATTGTATATCCAGCATATTTATCATAGTTAAAATCACGCCATTGGTATAGCAAGCCTATCGGGACATTGAATTCAAGTTCGATTGGACGCGATACCTGACTGCGGTAATTGTTAATTGCCAATGTCCATTTGGTCACGTCATCAGCATAATAATGTAACCTCGCTTCCATATTACCCCCCTGGCCTTGCTCCCGAAAGAGATTGCCAACACCTCTTTCATTAGCAAACAAAAAAAGCAGGTCCCCGGTCTCCAATAGCCCAACAACGCAATTATTGATTACCTCCTCAAAATCCCTTAAAATCTGACCCGATATATTATCAGTAAGAAGATATTCAAACAAATCATCGTATAAACTGGAAGTTTTTGAATCGGGGGTTTTATCTTTCAGAAATTTATATAAAAGCCCCCTGGTTTCTACGGACATGTCGTGAAGGTAGGTGTCGTTTATCCTATGGAATAGGTCACAAGTGGAGTTTTTTAAAAACCAACGCATCGATAAAAGCGGAATTTTATTGTTTGCGGCAAATTCAAAAGCTGGCCGGCTAAACTCCTCCACTGAAGCAATGCCGACCTGGTAATGGTATCTTTTTCTGCTTGAAATGGCATAGGTGTCACGCCTGTTGTTTTTTCTTCGCTGAATCGTCTCATCGGTTACGATTTCAAATTCGTTTATGTCGTACCGAAGACCAAGGCCGTTTCTAACTACATCAAGCCCAATCCTCCTATCGTAACTCTTGCATTCAAACAAGAGCCTAGATGGGTAAGAAAATGGCATCTGTATGGGAGGTTCCATTAAAACGTCAGCGTCATGCGCCGCACCCTTGCCATTTATGAAAAACAGCCCTGATCCATCTTGCCGGTAGATGTAATGTCCATCTGGTATAACGGATGCAAAACCGCAGTTTATCATCAAATTTCTTACGATGTATTCTAGTAATGTTCCTTTTAATTGTCCCGCCGTCATACTAATACTTAAAAACAATGAATATACCCTTTTTTGGTTATTTATAGTCACAATAACACTTAGACAATGAATGAGATAATCGTATGAGCGTTATCACCGTTACCAGAGATTTCGGCAAGATTGATAAAGCGATTCCATAGTGAGTTGACCAGCCCAAGTAATGACCTTCACTTCTTAAATGCCTTAGCAATTGATATATTTAGGTGGTCAATTTTGAACGATACAAATTGACTCAAAAATCCTATAATGACCTTGGTCACCCCAAGCGAAATCTTTAATTAGATTAGTCTTTTATTTATTCCGCCAGATGCACGTAGTCTAATTCCGTATTGTTCTGTCGATTTATTGGAGCTATTTGTTTTTCTATATAAAAGTGGAAAAATGGCTAGATTTTTTTTAAATCGGGATATAATCTAACCACAAATATTGTAATTGGTTAAAATTAATAAGTTAGCATAAATACCCATAAGCTGGATGGAATAATAATGATAATAATTTCTAGATTAGCCGTAATCAATTGGACAACTCCACAATGAAATTATCACCCCTGACACTAGACAGACTTAAGACCTATATTTCTGGCGATAAAGAATCGTTCCCTAAATTGTCAGGGCCGGAAATACTCACGCTTTTCCATAGTGTTGGCTTTAAGGATGTTTATGAATGGGGGAACGGGGGGATGCCAAATGCTCTTTCCAGAAATGCGTATGTTGTAGAAAAGCTTAAAGAGATTAATGGCACTAAGGAAATGCAAGCCTTGCTCGAAACAGTTGTGTCTAAAGTCCATTTTCTTGAATCTGGTCTAGACCTTAATGCGGCAGTAAAGACAATAAATGTTGTTATCAAAGAAGATGGATATGAGTTTGTAGATGCTGGAAATGGTGGCTATAAGATAAGCGGTGCGCTTATACAAGATCCTATAAAAATTGAAGCATATTTTGAGGAAAACAGAGGAATTATTATAGATGAGATCAGGAAAGCCAAGTTTTTGATCTGGGTAGCCGTCGCGTGGCTAACAGATTTGGATTTATTAAGGGAATTACACGCAAAGAAAATTGCTGGTGTCAATATCCAGATTGTAGCAATGGACGATGATATTAATGCAAAGCTAAAGTCAAAAGTTCTACAGCACTTTGAAGCTTATTACAAATTACCTCAAGGCACATACAAAAACCTGATGCATCATAAATTCTGTATCATTGATTTGAAGACTGTTGTTCATGGCTCTTACAATTGGACTGTAAAGGCCCAGTATAACAAAGAAACGGTCACTGTGAACCATAGTCACGAATTTGCAGCAGGTTTTGCTGAGACTTTTATCAAACTTAAACTTGCTTGACACTATTTAAGGGTATTGCATTCTCAGTAATATTTATATTTGATGCCATCCAAATACGATTGCGCCAAATATTTATCTGCTTTAGACATCCCCGCTTTTTTATAAATTTTAGTATAAGACCGAAAAGATGGAACGGAAGTAATTATCAGCTGCCTCCATCATTAGATCTTGGACAGTTCTGCCTGAAGTGGGATGCCCATAGCATCGACTGGGAGGAATTGATTGAAAAGCAAGCGCGGCCTTCAAGATTATGTACAATATAAATTACAAGCTTTGGAAGGTAACCAATACCCCGAAG
The DNA here is from genome assembly GCF_003339865.1 of Pedobacter chinensis. GTDB lineage: Bacteria > Bacteroidota > Bacteroidia > Sphingobacteriales > Sphingobacteriaceae > Pedobacter > Pedobacter chinensis. The sequence continues at coordinate 50,760 of NZ_QPKV01000012.1, read as the reverse complement.
GCCAAATCTAGCATAGCAAAGTGACACGAATAAATTTTCGTCCATTAGATTGCATCCTGTTACCTGAATTTTTTATGGCGTTTCAATACCCTTCCCTTGCTGTCAAATTCTTCTGTTTCCTCCAAAGGCCTCTTCCTTAATATAAACTTATAGATAAGTGTGAGCGCAATACCGACATTTGCAGACCCGCCGATGACGGCAACTAATTTGATGATTTGGTTATAGTCCATAGCTATCGCAATTTTTTATTGCGCCCCCTTTTAGGGGCGTTGGACCGCCCTATTATACAAATAATCTTTGATATTCCAAAGGACAGGCAAATCTGGGCTTTGAAATCGCCATATCTGCATACACCAAACTTTTGAAGCGGTTGAGTTTCTGCTTCGCAAGTTTTGCACATCATGCCTTTTCTGATTAAAATTTCTATTCTGATATTCATAAAAAACAAATTGGGCCAGCGACTATTGCAGTGCCAATTGTTAAAGGTAAAACACCCATTCCAATCGATAAACGACAAGTGATTTTCGACTTTTCCTCTATGCAAAAATAGGTGTGATATCATCTGTACTTTAGCCGAAGCTTTGCCGTTTTACACCCTTCCAAAGCACCGAGAGAAAAAAACACCAAATGATTTACGGCCATGGAAACTAAAATATTCAATGGCTATCAGTCTCATTTTTTGTGCAAAAAACGCTTGTTTGCCATTGACTGCAAGACTAGAAAAGGTTACCTTGTGGCCTCTAAATTTCAATTTAAAAGCACGATGAAAGCTATTAACCTCTCAGATCTATTCGGTCAAAAAATTTATAGGATTCCCGACTACCAGCGCGGTTATGCCTGGGGACATAAACAGCTTCGGGAGCTTTGGGAGGATATACTGGAGATTTCTGAAATTAATGGATGCTTGCGACCGCATTATACTGGAACCATTTACGTAGAGGCTGCTCAACCAGAGGAAATCGAAAGATGGCTTACGGGCTTCACTTTCTATAACGTAGTAGATGGACAGCAACGGTTGACCACCATTAGCATTTTGCTTCAAGTACTTTTAAAATATGCAGGGGAAGGATATTGTAATGAAACAAGGGAAGACCTAGAAAAAGCATACATATTCAGATCAAACAGAAGTGGTGCCAGTAGGATTTACCGTTTCTGTTATTTCCAATCAGACAAGAACTATGCCTATCTTCTGAATAAAATATTCGAGCATTCCGGTACTGTGTTTGATGAAAGTCAATTTAACTTGTACAGCAAAAATCTATCCCAGGCCAAGGATTTTTTTGAGCAAAGAATCAAACCGCTTACCAGTCAAGATCGGGAAATTATCTTTTTGAAGGTAACTACAGCCTTAAAATTTGATTTTCGTGAAATTGAGCAGGATCTTGACGTTCAGGCCGTTTTCGAAACGATGAACAACAGGGGGAAGCCTTTATCCACGCTCGAAAAACTAAAGAACCGCCTAATGCACCTGACCGAAAAACTGGGATTGGCGGATGAAGACCGCAAGTCGCTAAGGAATGACGTGAACAGATCCTGGGGCATCATATACAACTGGCTGGCTAAAAATCCAGAACAGATTCTCGATGAGGACATCTTTCTATCTGCACATCTATCATTGGTCCGGACACCTAAGGATGCTGTTTTTTCTGAAAAACTTGCCGAGGAAAAAGTCTTTGAAATATTCTCCAACCGTGCCGAACAATATGACTCGGGAGAGGAAAATACCAAGGAAAGTCCAGTCAGTTATGAAAAAATTCAAGACTATATCTTGAAGCTTTCTGCATTTGCCCCAAAATGGTACGAAATCCATAACTCTAGTCATCCGATGATAAATAAGGTACTACTTTTAAATGGTGGAAAGGAAATGAAGATTTTTCTCACTCAACTAAAATCATTTGAATGGGAACCAGGGAAACTGGATCAGGCATTGGACAAGCTCGAGCGCATCATGTTCCGTAATCGGATTCAGGGGCTTGGGGTAATTGATGAGCGTTCCTTTGCTACCTGGGCAAGGGATATCTATAATGGCAACCTATCAGCAGTGCTTGTCATGGCCCGTTTGAATGAGCAATTGGACATTCCAGTTTTAACGGCGAATATGGTGAACTACTTTAATGGGTTATATGGCTACGAGCGCGGACCGAAGGGTTTCCACCGCTGGGGTGCACTTAAATATTTTCTGTTCGAATATGAGGAACACCTTAAATATCATTATAAAGAGACTAATGACAAGGTAGATCTTTCGGATTTTGATTCAACAACCATTGAACATATTATTCCCCAGGAATATGAAGCCAACTGGCAACAGCAGGTAAGTTCGGTTTTTGAAAACCTGACCGAAGAGCATGCCTATCATGGAACAAAGGTATTGCTGCATACCCTAGGTAATCTTACTATTCTTAAAAACGGGAAAAACTCATCTCTTGGTAACAGGAGCTGGTCAGATAAAAGGGAACGTTTCAAAACCGGATCATATAATGAAATCGATGTAGCCATAAGTGAAGGCTGGGATAGGGAAACTATTAGTAAAAGGGGAAAGGATATGTTAACATTTATGACCACAAAGATCAAGGGCCTTATCCTTCAAAGCTCCGATATCGAAAACATCCTATTCTCGAACCCTTCAATCTGCAGCGCAATCAGGGATGGCAAAAAGTATGAGCCGCCAGTTAGAAGAGAAGATGCCATCAACCAAGATTAAGCCTATGCCAAACCGCTTCATTAAGTTAATGGCGGCTATAAGCGTTATTTGCAAAGTATAGATTTGAGCATAACCATTGGCAGCTAACGTTTTTATACCGTTTGACCTCGAATGCCCAGTGCATTTTAAACACCCTGTGTCTCCAAATCAAAGCACTTTTCTATCTCGTCTACAGTCGCCTTATATGGGCTTGGGAAATTCTTTTTCATTTCCATGTAGCCAAACAGTGACCTTTTGGATAGAAGATAGGTTATTGGGCCTCCTTTCTCATCATAGAGTTTTTCAAGCCCCTTTCTGCTGCGATGATAACCGCTCAACCATTCGGCAAAAAGCGCAGGTTTACGCCTGAGCGGCCCAAAGTACTTGATCAGAAAATCAATATGGACGACTGTTAGCGGCTTGATGGTCTGGAAATTACCCTTCAGATTCTTGCTCTTTTGTTGAAAACCTTCATTAAGATAGTGATTCACCCCCGCGATATTCATATGGTGCTCTGAGCAGATGATTACAGGATATATGTTCATTTTTTCCGAACGCGTGATGCCAAGCTTGTTCCGAAGGTCGCTATTCGGTTCTGAAAGATGTCCAAGCTGTCTAATAATCTGACCTACCCCTTTATCCTTATTGCCATTTATCTTATCTGAAAGGAAACGCTTGTCCAAAAATTCTTTGGTAAATTCCTTATAGTCCAAATTTTCGAAGGTGTTGGGATGTAGATCGTTCATCTTCACCTCAAACACGAAAACATCACAGCTCGAAGCACGGACGATAAAATCTTGATACTTCTCAGTGGAGATAAGCTGTTGACTCCTTTTATGAAATATTTCACCGAGCAGACTACCGACAAGGTATTTTTCAAAGAATTCCAGCGCGATATAGGCTTTAAAATTTGCGTAGGTTTTAAACTTGCTCTTCAGTTTCTCAGAGCTATGGTGATACAAAGAGTACAGGAAACCATTTTCTAGTGCATACTGGAAAAAATTGTAGTCGAGGACGAGAATTTTTTTCGGACTTAGGAATAAAAATGGCTTGGTGACTACATCCATATTAAGTGAAACCTTTTCCTTACCAGCTAATTCCATAGGTTCTGCCCCAAATTCCCTCATCAATTTTTCCGGCCAAAAATGAGAAAGGTCTAACATGTGGTTGCCCCAGTTTTGAGGATGGATAGCCGAGCCAAGTACGGCAAGGAAAAACTTAGCAAAAGTCCCGGGGTTTTCAATCTTCATCTTCTCGCAATACATGTCCGCTTCTTCTTTAAGCAGTTCATCGCTATCAAGAAATTTGCTCATGAAGAGAAACTTGGTAAAGGTATCAATTTTCATCACCCCTTTTGCCCTCAGATACCCCTGCTGCATTGTTTCCATGGTGAATAAACCTTCAAGCGATTCAAAAACAATTCCCTTCGGCCTGCCATAATAAAGATCATTATAGATTAACATAGTCTTGAAAAGGTTTCGAGCAAACTCCAAAGGTTCGATAGGAGTCAGTGTCTCGATCATCTTAAAATTCTTGAGTAGGTCCATAATCAGCAAACCAATCGGACCTTCGGCAAACCATCTTTTTTCATCGGTAAATAGGGGGCGGAATTCCGTCACTCGCTCAAAACCAGGGACGTCGCAAAAGACTGCTTCTCTGAGTATCTCTGGATCGATCATCTGGTTGTCCATTTGCTGAAATAGCATGGCATTAATCTTCGAGAGCCTTATCAACAACGTATCCGTAGGATAGCCCGATACAAAAGTAAGTGTGTCTTTTGGGATTGGCTCAAGATACACCTCGGTGTAACCTGTTACATGGAGAAATTGCATACAGTTGGTTTTTTTACTGGTGTCTCAAATTTCCATTTTCGATGTGGATATTAAAAATCTCCGAAATTTGATAACGCTTCTTATAATTTGTGAAGAGGATGGAAACTTCGGTATCATTGATTCGAAATCAGCCACTAACCAGGCGATTCCGCAGCGAATTAAACATCCAAGAATTTGGGGCCTTAATCTCTCATCAATGAATATGTTTTGGTGGTCAATTTGAGCGGAACTTATTGACTCAAATTTTCGTAACAACCTAATCAGACTAAGCGAAATCATCAATTTGTCATCGTTGGTGAAATTAAGCTACTTAAAAGTTTACTTCCATAAAAATTCAAGGTATTTTTAAATCGGTTTTAATAGGTAATCTGTTTTAGAATGCATCTCGTACACTATGTATTCACTCAATTTCAGTTTATCTTCAGGTAATTCACTATATGTCGTTAAAATTATCTGACCAGAATTAACCGGCAGATCGGCCATAACTTTTATACAATCTATCAGGGAATCGTTATCTAAGTTTTGCTGTTTGGGCTCATCAAGTACTAATATGTCTGGAAAAATAATCTTCCCTTTAGTTTTCAATTCAATAGATGTTTGTAATAGTGCTAAGTAATAACTTAGGATGATTCTAATGTTATCACTTGAACTACTGATGTTATAAATGTCGTAATTGTCTAGATATGGTGTATAGTTATCCGATGCATCAAGTCTAATCGCAGCTATTAGTTCACGATTCTTCTTAAAAAGGCCTAAGCTTTTTACGTTTTCCTGCAGAAATGTTTTTATTGTATCGATGGTTTTCTGGTCATCCGCGGTTTGCTTATAAGCGTCCACTTCCGCTTTTAGTTTATCTAAAGCAGCCTGATCGGTTTTGATTTTCTGTCGCAATGATGTAAGTCCATTCCATCGCTCACTTACGCGTTTGAAACGTTCGAGGTCTTTATATAATGAATCGGCATTCAATATTCTTTGCCTTAAAATCGCAAAGTCACTACCAGCAAAAGTCGTAATTTGATGATCTAATTCTTTCTCCAAACCAGAAATTTCATCTTTTAGATTATTCCTTTGTTCAAAAACCTTGCGTCTATCCAACAATCGCTTTTCAATGACTTTTTTAAACGTAGCTTCCTCATCTTCCAAAAACTTCAGATTTTGATCAGGGGTTGACAATTTCTTTCTCAAATCACTATGACATAATTTGCATTCGTCATCCTCAGTAGACAACAATTTAGCTTCGCAAACCGGACATGTGGTTATATTTATTTCCGTTTCAGCCTCCTTAATCTTTTTAAGCTGTTTATTTTTATATTTATTCAGCTGTATCCGCTCCAAATATTTCTCATATTCATTTATTTCTAGACTTATTTTTTCTAGCCTCTCGTTAGCTTTCCTCAACTGATAGTTCGCAACCTTTATTTTCTCGCGAAGATTTATTTTGGAATCTTCAAAGTCTGTAACTGGATTTGCCGCACTTTCTACCAAATTTGCCTCGACTTTATAACGCTCGTCAAGGTAGTTAATGTAGTCGCTTATACTGGCTTTACCAATAGAGTCGGTATTGACTATAAGTACATCTTCCGACTTCTCACCATCAGATATAACAAACAGGTTTTCCTCTTTTCCAGATAACTCTTCAATTATTTTTTTAAGCTCTAAATCAAGTTCCTTCAAACGTATCTCACTGATGTGAATTTTAAAACGATCCATTCCAAAAAGAAATTCAAATGCTACCTTTTTGATGTCTTTGATATTATACCTTAAGACCTGACGGGCTTGAATCTGAGACCATCCCGCCCTTTGTTCAACAAAAAATAAAGGCAAGATATTCTCGAAATATAATTTGGATAGTTTACGATCATAGGTTGGTAATTCAACTTGGCGCAGACCCAAAAAACTAAAAAGAAATGTTTGAAAGCCGTTCTCAGAAAAAACACCTTCACCGACAACTATTAGCCTTTCCGATTCTGGGTTGGTATAGAATTGGTCAGCAGGACAAGATTTTATTGCAGCTATTGTATTATCTCCGCCAGCTATGTATCGAAAAATCGTTACTACATCCTCACCATTGGAGATTTCCAATAACAAATAAGATCTCGCAACCCTTTTATTATCTATTTCTTTATAGAATTCCGGTTTGAAAGGGTTTTGTATCGATTTAAAAACACCTAAACCTTTTTCGGCTCCCAACCCATAGACTATACCTGTTACAATACTTGTCTTCCCGACTGAGTTAGGTCCAAAAATAATATTTAGACCATCCCGAAAAGGAATTTCAGCACCATATTTTTTACCATCATCAGTTTGGATATGGTAGATTAGTTTATTTATTATCAAACGTGGCATTCTGTTTCCAATAGGAATTAGGTATTACTTCAGTTATTATTTTAATTAGTTTTTCTTCAACTATGCTTGTACCAAAAAGATCAAGAAAATTATGTTCACGAGGAAATGCATCCTTTATTTTTTCAAAATATGTTTTACCAGTATCGGTTAGAAATAATCTGATATTTTTTTGATCCTTATCAGATTTATAGGCCAAAAGATTTCTGGTATATAAATACATAAACATATCATTGAACCTGATGTCCCATGGCACACTTTTATATTGGACAATATTGAAGTCAATTTCCACTTGTTGTGTTGTCTCGAATTTCTTAATCTTATCAACAATATTTTTTTTGCCGTTGAAGTATTCCAAAATGAATTTAGACTGGAAGGCTTCATTTCTTAGAAGAAAATCAACACATGCAATAACGTTTTTACTTAATCCATTTTTCGTGTTAAGTATACCAAGAATTACCGCAATTCTTGCGGCCCGGAACTCCATACGGTCTTCTGGTTGGACAAAGAGCGGTCTATCCAGGTTGATGCTTGGTGTTAAGCCTTTCTCGGTAATATTTTGTATTAAGTGATTAATCAGTTCCATTTTTCCTCCAATCTAATGGGCATTGTGCTGCTAACTCAAATACAATTCCGCATAATAATTTTTCTTTATCTCCCTTTAGTTCATTTTCTCCATAAAAGGTTAATATTTCCTTTTCCGCTTCATTAAAAAAGTCACTGAAGAACTTTTGGGGAGTGTAGGAATCGTCCATCTTAAAGTTATGCGTAAGTCGCGATGCCTTTAGTCTCATATTTTCCTCCCAATTTAAAATATTGGTTCTAAGCTCCGAATGTACATCAACTAAACTTTCGAGATATACTTTATAGTCAGCTCTTGCTTTGTGATAGATAATCCGATACTGATCATCTGACTTGCATATTGCGTTTAATTTGATATCAAGTGATGTCACCATTTCTTCATCACCGTTAATGGGTGAAGTGGCATCAGGGATCTTTATTAGATTTGCATGTCTAAGCAGATCTTTTTTGCTAATCAACAAATTGACAAGTACTTTGAGCCGCTGAAGCTCCTTTTCCTCGTCCAAAACAAGTAAACAGGGCTCGTCGTATATTTTTTGATATAGTTTTTTATCCAATGCAAACATCTTTTCAACATCCTTATCGGGTGTCCAAAAGTCAACAGGGAATTTAAATGCTTTTGTTTGTTTTGCTTGTATGTTATGATCAATATTGCTTAGGTTTTTCAACGGAGAAAGTGCAATAAATGCTGTTGCATCGTGGTTTGAAGAGTCAAGCTGTACCTGTTTACTGAAAATCTCTGACCATTCCAGCTTGGCGGAAGCATAGTATTTACATTCGATAAAAAATTCTCGCTCCAATTCATTCTCATCTAAAAACAAAACACTGATATCAAAACCATTTTGAGTGCCGGCTGTCTGTTTTCTTACCTGAATGACTAAAAAGCCCATATCTTGAAACAACTTTTTGAAGAAAGGCGCCACAAGTTTTTCGAAATCTTCACCAGTAATTGGCATTTTTTTGAGTTAGTCGTTAATTAAGTTGCGTGTCCAAGCAAAAGTTCCTTTCCTTAGAATTCTCAATATTAACAAATTATCTCATTAAAACTTACAGATTGCATTTTAACCCTGCTTTTACCTACTGTTTTCTTTTGACAATAAACAATTATTTAAAATTCCTGCCCTCATGGAACACTTTTTTCGTGGCATCCTCGCGAACCTGAGCACGTTTATTCTGTGAAGGATAGGACGATTTTTTTTCATCTCCACCGGCTAAGGTCAACACTGGAAGCTCATCAACCTCCCGTTGCACCAACTTGCCGAGCATCTTTGTAAAATCAAAACATTTACTCACGATCACGTGCACCACCTGTCCCTCGCGCTGCAACCTGCCTTCCACCATGAGAAGCCTCGAATGCAGAATTTCTTTTCTATAGGTTTCAAAAAGCTTTTCAAAAACAACCAGATTGGAATAGCCTGTTTCATCTTCAATAGTAATAAAACATACCCCGCCTGCCGTTCCGGGACGCTGGCGTACCAATACCAGTCCTGCTACTTTCACCAGCTGACCATCTGTCGAACCATTATTAATGCGATGGCATGTTCTGATGTTGAGCATTTCGAGCTGAGTCCGCACAAAACTCACCGGATGTGCTTTTAGAGAAAGTCCTGTAGTGGCATAATCTTGAACGACATGCTCTCCCTTGCCCATTAACGGAAGTTCAACCTGTGTTTCCAATATGCTTTCAGACGGTTGCCCCTTGAATAGTTCCTCCGGCATATCTTTTAGGGCAGAAACTTCCCAAAGTGCTTTTCGCCTATCTATTCCCATCGAATGAAATGCATCTGCATCGGCCAATCGCTCCAAGGTGGCAATCGATATTCCCGAATCCCTGATTGCGGTAATACTTTGATAACCACTTCCGCGACCATTGACCAAAATGTCCATGTCATCTCCTCTAATGCCATTGATCTGCCTGAACCCTAACCGAAGCGTAAAATACTTACCTGATTTTTCCTCAAGTTTATTGTCCCAAAAGGAATGGTTGACGTCAACTTCGCGAACTTGAACCGAATGCTTCCGCGCATCAATAACAATTTGTGCCGGCTGGTAAAAGCCCATCGGCATACTATTTAGCAATGCGGCAGCGAAAACGTCAGGATAGTAGTGTTTAAGCCAACAGGATACATAAACGAGGAGGGCAAAACTGGCAGCATGGCTTTCGGGAAATCCATAGCTCCCAAACCCTTCCAGCTGCCTGAATATCCTTTTTGCAAATTCCTCTGTATATCCCTTGTTCATCATTCCGTCGATGAGTTTTTGCTCATACTGGTTCACCATTCCTTTAAACTTGAATGTTGCCATGCTGCGACGAAGGCCATCAGCTTCAGCAGGGGTAAAGCCTGCCGCTACTATAGCAATTTTCATCGCCTGTTCCTGAAACAGCGGAACGCCTAACGTGCGTCCAAGAATTTTTTTCAGTTCCGGCGAGGGGTAGACAACAGGTTCTTCGCCGCTGCGCCTGCGCAAATATGGATGAACCATATCTCCCTGAATGGGTCCCGGGCGAACGATCGCGACCTCTATCACCAGATCATAAAATTCTCTTGGCTTAAGCCTAGGGAGCATGGACATCTGCGCCCGGCTTTCGATCTGGAATACGCCCAGGGTATCGGCGAGGCAGATCATATCATAAACCTCTGGATCATCTTGGGGAATGTTGGCCAGTGTATATTGCACGCCGTAATGATCCCGGCAGAGATCAAAAGCCTTTCTGATGCAGGTAAGCATCCCAAGCGCCAGCACATCCACCTTTAAAAAACCCAGCGCATCGATATCATCTTTATTCCATTCGATATTGGTGCGGTCTTCCATCCGGGCATTTAGGATAGGGCAGAGGTCTGTAAGCTTCCCTTGCGTAACTACAAATCCTCCTGTATGCTGACCGAGCTGCCGCGGAAAGCCCATCATTTGGGAAGTAAGCTCAAGTGTTTTCTTAAGGTGCGGATCATTTGGATTTAGACCTTGCTCGGTAACGCGCTTGCCCTCGAACCATTCATCTGTAAACTCCCATATTGAAGTTGACAGGCGATTGATTGTATCAACAGATAGCCCCATTGCCTTGCCTACATCCCGGATGGCTCCTTTCTGGTGTTGCTGTGTGACGGTTGCAACGATTGCCGCACGGTCACGTCCATACTTGGTATAGATATACTGGATGATTTCTTCCCTGCGCTCATGCTCGAAGTCGACATCAATATCGGGAGGCTCGTTTCTGGCGGGTGAGATGAAGCGCTCAAATAGCAAATCAAACTTCATCGGATTAACAGAGGTAATACCCAGCACGAAGCAAATTGCAGAATTAGCTGCCGAGCCCCGACCCTGGCAGAGAATCCCGCGGGATCTGGCCTCACGAACAATATCCTCAACAAAAAGGAAGTAATTGGCATAATCCATCTGCCTCACAAAAGCCATCTCATGATGGATCATGTTAACAACCTTTTCCGGGATCTTCTCGCCATAAAATTCATGAGCACCTTTCCAGGTTAAAAATTCGAGCTCCTCCATCGGACTGCGTCCGCTTGGATTGATTTCTTCGGGGTAGACATATTTGAGCTCATCAAGAGAAAAATTGCAGGCTTCGGAAATGACCATCGTGTTTTGAATTGCGCTTGGATATTTTCTGAAAAGTCTGTCCATCTCAGCCACCTCTTTCATGTACCGCTCAGCATTTTGATGCAAACGAAACCCTGCTTCCTGAATGGTGCATTTCTCTCTTACACAGGTCAGTACATCCTGAAGTTCTCTTCGTGAAGGATTGTGATAATGGATGTCGCCTGTTGCAACGACCGGTATTTCGTAAAATTTGGAAAGCTGTGAAGTTCTAAATATCAGCTTATCGTCGTTTCCCAAATAAGATCTTGTTGCAGCAAGGTAAAGCTGACCACCTAGAGCGTCGCGATATTCTGCAACTGAGGCGATAAAGCTAGCCTCATATTCAAAGCGACGGTTCAAAGCGCCAGGCATTACAAGGGCAAAAAGAATCCCTTTGCTATGGGCGTAAACATCGGCACGGGAAATATGGCAGCTGCCCTTTTCTGCTCTCATATTGCCCAATGTCAATAGTGCGGACAACCTGCCATAAGCTTCCCTATCCGTCGGATAGGCGAGCAGGCTCCCTCCATCCAGCAGATCCAGCCTGCAGGCGGGAATTAGTTTTATGTTTTTCTCACGGCAGGCAGCATGCGCACGTACAATTCCGGCAAGGGTATTCCTGTCGGTTATGGCTATTTTTTTATAACCGAAGATTTCGGCCTGTTCAACCAGTTCGTGCGCATGCGAAGCGCCACGCAAAAAGCTGAAGTTTGAGGTAATCTGTAATTCACTGTAAGCCATAACCCATCTCCTTTAAGCAAAAAATCCATGAATAAACCACTTGTGTTGTTGTTCCCCACCATAGTGTCCGGAACGGAAAAGCCAGTAGCGGCATCCTTCTTCATCTTCCACCTGATAATAATCCCTATGCTCTCCCTTATCCATCCACCATTCGCGCTCAATCCGCTCGGGACCGTCTGCCTTTGAAACCAGGTGGCGGACGCCTTTATAAATAAAAAACTTTGGCGGATGATCCGGAATAAGCGCCATTACCTCAATAGGGGCGGGAACCTTAAGCATTTCGGTCGGCCGGGGCTTATCCGTTCGCCATGGATTTGAGGCCTTTTCTGTTACCGAAGCTGCCTTTGATATTGCACGTTCCGGCCAGTATCTGGTTGCAGGCAAAAAACGATGGATTGCTTGCGCACCAACCTTTCCGGCAACACGGTCCAGAAACCTGATCACACTATTATCATTCAGGCCGGGCTTGGATGACCACATTTCTTCCTGGGGCACATCGACATCCTCCACCTTTGGCGCATCAAGAACAAATAGTTCAATTCCCAGGGCTGGTCGGATCTGATCGATCTTTAACTGAAAAAGTTTGAATAAATGACTCACACTATGCGAAGCGCCACTGGTTCCAATGGAAACCTGCACAATTTTTCCATCGATACGGTATCCTGTCAACATTCCTGTTCGCAATCCCTTACCTTCAGATTGCATCCTGTTACACAGATTTTCAAGCATCTTTTGAATCGCGATCTCAATTGCAGTTTTGGTTTTGATCGGTTCCATGCAGGCTAGCCTTTCGCTAAATGCTACGGGAACCTTTAATGGAATAAGCGCTTCTGCTTCAGTTCCAATAGCCTGAGCCAGCCGCAATAAAAAATCTTCCCCGAATCGCCTTCGGAGCACCGATCTGGGCATCCCTATAAAGCTTTTTATCTGATAGAATCCCAGTTTACGAAGTTTCGCAAGAACTGTATCTTCCAGTCTTAACGCCTCAGGAGACAGACTGAGCAGAGCATCTACATGTTCGCCGGAAGGAATCAATGGCGTAACTTTACCAAACCGGGACACCGCCCATGCAGCGCCGGGTGTATCGGCAATCGCTAAGCGTACGGTATATCCCTTACTTTTAAGCCTGTTTACAATTTCTTTCAGGTATTCTCGCTCTCCACCCCAAAGATGCGGACAGCCTGAAACGTCAAGTAACAGTCCGTCCATTCCGAATTCGTCAATGGATACAGAGGGCGAATAGCGCACACACCATTCGCCTAGTCCCCTTAGCAGGTTTTTCGGGCGGCCTGGCTTGTCGTCCAGAACCTCGAGCCCGGGACATATGGCCTTCGCATCCGCTGCACGCATGCCGACCTCAACTCCAAAGCTAAATGCCAATGGATTTACTGCGGTTATCATCATCCGCCCATGGTCGGGCGCAGCGAAAACAAAAGGCACCTCGGCTAGTTCAGGGCGGCGGATAAGCTGCCAGTCAGCCAGTAATTGGCGGAACCATATCGAAACAAAACGCCTTTGCATAATAGCTATCCAATTTGTCTGCCCTCCAGATCAGACCAAATCGGTTGATTACCTGTTTTCTTAATTTCTTCAAATTTTTCGCCTGCCCATTCCAGTATAAAGCTTCCCGGATTTCCATTACGGACTTTTAGCAGCTCAACCTGCCAGCGCGGGAATCCGATCCCGGGCAAGCCGTCCTGCGTAACTGAAGGAAGTGGGCTGACTTTCCATCTTGCTGTTGCCACGGTGCTCGCCTTTTTATTTCCGTCCTTGCGCAGGATAAATCCCGTAACACCACTGGTCTCAACCGCCAGCTGCAGCCTGCGGGATTCTATAAGACTCACATTGTTAAGTTCTGCCACAACCGCCGCAAGCCCCTCACATTTGATGGCCTCCTCTGTAATCCATAGCACATCCTTTTCGCTCTGAACATCCATAAAAATAATGCGCTCAGGCTCTACGTTAAATAAGCTCAAAGAAGCGGGGAAGAGATTCCGGGTCGTGCTTACCCACACACAGGCCGCACCATTTTCCATAAGGACGGAAAGTAGCCCGGCGATAAAGCCGTCACTGGCCGCCGAATGCTCCGGCTGAATTGTGATAAATTCATGAATTGCCTTTTTGGGAAAAACACCACCAGGAAATGAATTTTCAATCTCTCCCAGTCCGATGCGTTCGGCATTGCCTGTGCAATGGGGTTTAAACCCCTGCCATAACAGGATATCCTGTTGCAATTTCTGAAGTAATTCTTTTTTGGCATTCATGACTTACTGAATTAAATACTATTATATTTAGTATTATAAAATTATACAACAAACATAAAGCTAAAAATGTTAGTAAAAAATGAATTGTGGAAAACATTCCCGTTTTGGTGGAAAGTTTGCATTCCTTACTGTGATGACTATCCTTGATAAAATAGATCTTAAAATCTTATTTATGGATAATAATTCTTAATCGATTTTATCCCATCTTCCTGATTTTCAAAACCTATCTGCTCAAATAACTGTTGTTACAAAATGGAAAGAAAAGAAGTAACCAGCCTATTTAGCGAGGTAGAAAAAAGTGTCATTAGCTGGGCAAAAGCACACCGCAGTGAACTGATCATTGGCGGTATTTTCGGATTTTCCTTAACTACGGCTTATCTAATTTTCTCAAAAAAACATTTTAAATTGGCTAAGCCGTTAAAACCATTGGAGCCCGGACTGAATATGGAAAGATATATTTTTGAAATCCCCACCGACAGCGGGATAAAAGAGGCTGTCGTAGAAACTTCAGGCGAATGCTACGGGGTGACGCTTGATGGCAAATACATCGGAAGCATGTGGCGTGATGAAAACCTTGGTCTTCAATGGGACACACTTGATGAAGAACTAGCGCCTCATATCTGGGATATCGCATCCAAGCTCTCAGAGGCTTTTTCCAGACAAGGATATCCCTCACTATTAAAGGGAGCCTATCCCGAAATTGAGTCTACCCAGTGGAAGAGCAGTGAAACCCTTGAGGTGGTTATTTCAAAGGAAACAGATATGGAAGTCTTCACTACGTTCTTAAAAGATGAGGTCTTAAACCTGGTTGATTTCGAGGAGCACCTGGACTTGATTGTCAAGAAAGCAGATGATCCGTATTTTGTAATTATAGGCATCAACTAACTATTTCCTATTTGGTTCAAGATTTTGTATTTTTAAGATGATGAAAATAGAAGAGGCTTTTGAGATTGTCCTGCCCGATATTAAGATGATCGTTACCTCACATCTGATCGGAGGCAGTGAAATATATAGGATCGAGTTCTCGGATGGAAGACCACCACTAAACGTAACCGAAGCGAATGGTTACAGGCCATTCTGGACATCTGTTCCGCAGGGAAGACAGATAGAGGCAGAATTTTTTGGTAAAAAGATTGCTGAACATTTGAAAAATAAATAATTATGTGTTACTACAATGGTCAACGCGTTTCAAGAGCAGAGTTTATTTCACTCCTTCAACTTGAAAAGGCGGTAAAAAATTATCAGTTTCTCGACAGGGCTGTTCATAACGGTTTTGCCTATTCACCCGTTGCGGTATTAAAAAGAGATGCAGAGCAGACAAACTTTGATATCGTGCAGATGGAATGGGGTTTCTTGCCTCCCTACCTTAAAAACCGCGAGGCTGCAAAGAATTTTCGCAACGGATATAAAGATGCTGCCGGTAAATGGCATATCGGATATACAACACTCAATGCAAAGGCCGAAAATCTTTTTTCAAATGAAAAGGGCGGTCCCTCGATTTATGCAAAGGCAGCCCGCGAGCGAAGATGCCTGGTGCTGTCAACGGGATTTTACGAGTGGCGCCATGTATTTCCGAAGAACAAAAAAACAGGAGAGCCTTTGAAAACTGCCGTTAAGTATCCTTACTACATTTCTGTTAAGGACGAGGAATACTTCTACATGGCGGCAATTTATCAGGAGTGGACCGATCAGGAAACCGGGGAAATTGTTGAGACAGTCGCTGTCACTACCGCGCCGGCCAATCCGCTTATGGAACAGGTCCATAATTCCAAAAAACGTATGCCTACAATTTTAAATGATGAGCTGGCCTATGAATGGATGTTCGGGGATTTAAGCGATGAGCGAATCACCGAGATTGCATCCAGTCAGTTTCCTGCCAAACAAATGGATGCCTGCACGATTGCGAAAGAGTTCTTGTCGACACTTGAACCATCAACGCCCTTTATTTATGAAGACCTGCCCGCTATCGAGTACTCGATTTAACACGGCTGGATGCTTCCATAAAGCACTTTTTAGGGGTGATTGTTTAGATTTTAAAACCATTTTCAGTTGAGATCAGTTATATCATAAAAACTAATATTATGAGCGATAACAAACAGAAACAGGATGGCAGAGAAGATTCAAAAGTTGATCTGAACGATGCAAGCGAAGTTGCTTATGCAGCAAAACAGGCTGGGGTAACTTCTGCTCAATACAAGGAACTGGCTAAAGCGTCGGGAAGTTCTTCCAGGGCGAAAATTGCCGAATATATTAAGTCAAATGCCAAGGCGTAAGTCGGTAGATGTCTCACTTGATGGGCTTGCCGGAAAACTTGGAGCAGTGATTTTTAGTGAATCTCCGGGTTTTCTCTGTGTGCTCCCTCAGGATATCCATGAATCGATACTTGGAAGAGGGAATTCTGTTGCTGAAGCTGTAAACAACTGGGATGAAAAACTCAAGGCTCATCTCCGCAACAGTACCACCGGGGATCCTGTAGTGGATTATGTTCAAAAAATTCTGAGCAGTACAACGCCTGATCATGTTCAGTCCTTTTATGATCAATTTTACCCGGTTAGAAAAAAACAGTAATCTAAATATAGTTATGGATAATCAGCAAAACAGTCAGCCAAAGTTTGGAAATGAAGTGGAAAAGGACATCAATTCCCAACAATTCGTCACTTCTGATGATTGCCTCGACAGACATGAAACTGAAAGCGATCTTGATTCCCTGGAACCACAGGAGTTTGGGACAAATGACGGCGAGCTAAATGTAGATGATCCTAGGGAACTCCGCTATTGGGCTGAACAGTTTCAGATTAGTACGGGTGAGCTAAAATCCGCAGCACTGTTGCGGGGAAATTCTATCCTCGAAATAAAAAAATACATATCCGCTTAAATCTATGGCAGAATTACCAGATTTAACCGTATTTGCTCAGATACTAACCCGAAAGTTCAAAGGGCAGATTTTGGAAACGCTGGAAATTACGGAATCCAAAAAAATTAATGTCTCGGCCAAGGAAATGAAAAAAGCTTTGGAAGGAAGAGAACTTTTGGATGTCCGGCGTTCCGGAAAGACGCTTCAACTTATTTTTTCGGGTTGCCAGGTTCTTGGTCTTCACTTAATGCTCAGGGGAGAACTGATCTCTATTGATCAGGATGAGCCGCCACGCTTCCAGATTTTAGGGTTTCATTTTGAAGGGGGCGATGCATTTGCATTGATCGATCTTCAAAAGCAAGCAACGCCCACATTGAATCCTGAACCTATCGACGTCCCGGATGCGCTGGAAATGGAGGAGGAATATTTTTTTGATTTGCTGGCTAAAAAGAGAACATCGATAAAAACTTTGCTCATGGATCAGCATCTTGTTCGCGGTATTGGCAATTCCTATTCGGATGAGATACTTTATCATGCCGGGATTTCTCCCTTTTCAGTCGCCAAAGCTATCCCGGATAAAGCGGCAAAGAGATTATACAAAAGCATAAAATCTGTGTTAGCTGAGGCGATTTTAAAAATCGCAGAAGCAAACGGTGACGAACTCAAAGGTGAGCTGCGCGATTTTATGATGGTACATGGTGCCGAATTAAAAAAGACACCAAAGGGCGAGGAGATTTTGTCTGAGAAAATCGGTGGGCGCAAAGCTTACTTTACGCAATCTCAGGAACTTTTTGAATGATTCTATCAACCTACAACATTAACGGGGTCAATGGAAGGATCGAAATTTTGCTTAAATGGTTGAAAGAGCGGTCACCGGACGTTGTATGTCTGCAGGAAATAAAATGTCAGGACAAAGATTTTCCGGCGAAGAAATTAAAGGAAGCAGGTTATTTCGCCATCTGGCAAGGTCAGAAAAGCTGGAACGGTGTTGCAATCTTATCTAAGACGGAAATCAAAGAAACGAAACGCGGACTTCCTGGCGATCCTGCCGACGACCATAGCAGATACATCGAAGCATTTATTGGTGGACTGATCATAGGCTGCATTTATCTTCCAAACGGAAATCCGGCACCAGGTCCAAAATTTGAATATAAACTTAAATGGCTCAAAAGGCTTACCGCCCATTCGAAAAAGCTGCTTTCGTTTGGCATCCCAACAATTTTGATCGGTGACTATAATGTTATACCGACTGACCTTGACCTTTATAATCCCGATAGATTTAGGGATAATGCGCTTTTCTTTCCCGAATCCAAAAAAGCATACAAGAAGCTTTTGGCTCTGGGCTGGACAGATGCAATAAGAACCCTGTATCCCGATGAAATTATATATACCTTTTATGATTATCTTCGGAATGCATTTGGAAGGAATGCCGGTTTGAGATTGGACCATTTCCTGCTGTCTCCGGATTTGTCAGACAAGCTGATTGACGGTGGAGTCGACAAACATGTGCGGGGCTGGCAGGGAGCCAGTGACCATTGCCCTGTTTGGATCGAAATTCAACCAACAAAATAATACATTATATCAATGACTTACAGAGCTGGATAAATTTTTAAAATTAAATTGACATCAAAATAGTTACTATCCCTTTTTCCGTAAGACAATGAAAATTTATCGCCATAAGCCAAACCTAATCGCTTTTCAATATTCTCCATTCCTTTATTGAAGCCTGAATGGTGGATCCTGGTGTTGATCAAATTAGAAGTACTTATTGACAATTCGTTTTTACTCAATTTAATATCTAATAATCCAGGTTGGTTTGGCTTTTGTAAATTTCCATGCTTAAGCATGTTTTCTAACAATGTGATTACGACCAATGGTATAAAGCGAAAATTTTTAACCTCTTCAGGAAAAGAAAGATTGATATACTGTTCTTTGTCTTTCCTTATTTTATTAAGGGATATGAGGTTATCAATCTGATGCAGTTCCTCCTCCAGCTTGGGAAATTCTTCGGGGGATTCCTTCGTCTCAAGACTAAACCGCATCAATTCAGCCAGATTAAGAACTGCTTCTCCGGCGTCCTCGTTAAATTTTCGAACGCTATCATACAAAAAGCTCAATGTGTTGAATAACAGATGTGGATTGATTTGGGCTCGCAAATATTCATACTTCGCAACATGCAATTCATTTTGCATCTCTTTATTTTTCAAATCGTTTAAATATTCCATTCTTTCTGAATGTTCTCTTTTTAAACGTTCCTCTTTGAAACGCAAAAATAAAAAGTAAAAGCAGGAAAGAACGATAAAAAACAAACCTCTCCAGAGCGATTGAAAAAAACTTTTATGGTTAGTAATAATTGTTGGGATGTTAAATCCTTTATGGGTTCCTTCCAGTACGTAATTAAGATAAGACCTGAAAAAAATATATAAGCCGATTTGAATTATCATGAAGATAATTACCCTTGTCCAGGGTTTAGGCTTCGTAAAACTCTTCTTAAGCACAAAATGCGCATTCGTATAAAATAGAATAATATTAAGAATATAATGGAGGGCATAATTAAAAGCTTTTCCAAAAAAGCCCATTGAAAGTCCGATTAGTCCGATCTCTAATGTTATGAATATTGCCCATCCAATTAGGTGCAAGCGCTGCACTTTTCCCCATTCGAAAATTTTCTTAGTCATGCTATAATTGCTCTTGGTGTAACCTCATTTTATCGCGGTGTAAAAACTTTTTTTACGCTAAATAATGGCTCTAGTTTCAAAATAAAAACATGAAACAGAACCCTAAAAAACTGGTCAAAAAAACAGTATTTGTTTTTAGATCGCAGCAAACAATTCGAAAGTCCGAAACTGATCCGACTACTTCCAGTATCATCATTATTTCCAATGAAACGTTGATTAGCCATCGTTGAATGTTGGTTCAACATTTGAATCCTTAAGACTTCCGGCCGGATCTTAATGTTTTATTTTCAGAAAATTCAATAAAACCTTGCTTGTAGTTGTTGCCCATCGGAATGATGTGTGCTCCAAGCTTTAATGTGTTCCCAGCTATTTTTTCAACCCTTTCTTCATTTACGAAGTAACTGCGGTGGACTCTGTAGAACAATGTGCCCCAAAACTCCTTTTCAACTTCCTTCATTGTCAAATAGACTGTATAATCTTCATCTTCAGTGACAATTTTCATGTAGTTTTTCAAGCTTTCGAAAAATAATATTTTGGATTTCCTTATCTTCAATTTCTGTCCCCTTTCGCCGATGCTGACATAGAAATATTTTTTTTGGGCAATCCGTATCCCTTCAATTCTTTTTCTTTCTGCATCTAAAATGTCCCAAACGGTTTTAATGAATTTCGGTTTTGAGATCGGCTTAACCAGATACCGAGATGCATTTACTTCGAAAGCTTCTATGGCATATTTTGTAAATGCAGTGGTAAATACAATAAATCGAGCTCGATTGACTAATTTTTTTGCGAGCTCAATGCCGGTAATTTCTGGCATGTCTATATCCAAAAAAATAAAGTCTATTTTGTCTCTGATACTGATTCCTGATAGTGCAATAAGAGGATCAAAAAAAGTCTTGACTAATTTTAGGTTGGGATTCGTCTCAATGTAATCTGAGAGAATCGAGATTGAATGTTTTTCATCGTCGATTACGACGCAACGAAGTTGTTCCATATGTCAAAGTTTAGGGTAATCTCAAAAATGATCCCTCAATTACTTTGCATATCCAAATTAACTTTTTTCTTTTGGTTCGATTTTAATCACCTCAGTGGTTTTCTTTTGAGACAAAGAACCATCTTTGTTAATTTTGTTTGTTCTCCTTAAAGTTACTATGACCATGTCATATTTTGGCTGCTCCAAGGGGAGGATATCTTGTATAGTGCAATTGAGAGCGCTTGCTAACAAGTTTATATGTCTAATGCTATATTTGGCACGTTCTGTAAAAGTTTCTACTTTTGAAATAAACCCATCAGCTAATTTCATCTTCTGAGTTAACTGAAGTTGAGTCATTTTACTGGCAATTCTCAAGGCCTTAACTCTTTCAATCAACATAAAATCTAATTGAGAGATTTCAACAAAAATTAACTCGTCTTCAGGTGCTACCATTTACATGTGCAAGTGACTGATTTTGATGATTTAAGTCAACTCCACTTGTGGATTTGGTTAATATTTTGTATCTTAGCTTTAATAAAATTAACGATATAGAAAAACGATAGAATATAACTTCCATTAATTTGGATTGAGTAATTACTGAAAGAACTTGTGGTGAAAAGTAGGACGTTCGAACACGAGAGGTAGGTAAAACTCAATTCCTATGCTATCTTTGTATAGCATACGGATTTGGGTCGCCTGCTTTATTTGAGTTCGGCCGCTGCGAGGCGGTGGTGGTCCTACACCTTCACTTCAAATAAAGCGTAAAGGCGGCCCTTTTCCGTTTGACTTTCGGTTAACACAGATTAGCCATGAAAGCATTTGAAATCATCATTTCTTCAAATTTCAGCAGAACATGCTATTTTCTGGCCTACTTTTTAGGTCCTCAAATCTCTGTTTTTTATACTCTCGGATGGACATTTATCATCCTAATTAGCCTGGTTATCTGTTCTCCTGAATAAGATGCCAGGCTAAGGCAGGTCAACCCTACGGTTAATGATAGAAAATAGGTTCTTTAATAATGCGCCTGCCTTAGTTCTCTTCAATATTTGAGATTCCTCATTTAATTTTCCGATCAACTAACTTAAACCAACAAACAATGAAAAAAACGATATTCTCTATCGCTAGGGCACTGCCATGCCTTTTTTTTGGAATCGACCTTATAAAGAAACCCAAGAGATGTGTTCCACCTTCTTATGGGAATTTAAGCTTAAGCTGTTTTCAATTGGATGGCCAGACAACAAGGAATGTTGCTAAATTGGCTAATAGAGAGATAAATCTAGAAAGACTACTTAGAAAGAAAATCATTCGGTTAACTACGGTTTTATTTTTCTTCTCAACTACTCTATTCGCACAGGCAAAGGCAACGAGCCGCCAACTCGCAATCAACGATAAAGTACCTAATCTTACCCTTTCGCAAATCCTAAATTTTAACCAAAAAAGCGCTGAATTTTCGAGCTTTAGAAATAAAGCACTCGTCCTCGATTTTTGGGCGACATACTGCTCGCCGTGCATAGCCGAATTTCCGAAAATGGATGCTATGCAAAAAAAATATGGTAAAAATATCCAGTTTTTACTGATGAATACTTATGCAAGTGATACTGTAGAAGTTCTAGAAAAATTTTTGGCAGCGCAAAAGGCAAAAATTAAAGATTTCGCATTACCCATAATTCTCAATAGCGCTGAAATAAAGAACGTTTTTCCAGTCAATACAATGCCGCACTATATCTGGATTGGTGCCGATGGACGTATTAAAGCGATTACGCGCGCGGATCAACTTACAGAAGAAAACGTCTCGCGGCTTATCGCAGGCTTAAGTCTTAACCTTAAAACTAAAAAAGATTAATATGATGGCAAATCATTTCAACACTAGAAAAATGAAGTGGAATTTTCTACTGTTTTGTATGGCTCTGATAATCATTATCCTCTCTGCAATAACAGCTTTTGCTCAGGAAGCAAATGTGTTAAAAGGGAAGGTTACTGACTTTGATGGAAATGTAATCCCGGCCAGCGTTCGCTCCAGAAAGAATATGACAATAGTTGATGAGGCTGGAAATTTTACTTTAGGAAAAGTAAACCCTGGAGATACAATTCGTATTACTGCAACTGGATATAAAACAATTTTCAGGATTTATTCAATAAATGAAAAATTCATTTCAGTTAAAATGACCGATGATTCCCAGCAGTTAGAGGAGGTCACCGTTCAGACAGGTTACCAAACATTGAAACCCAATGAAGTTAATGGAACAATATCCTCTATTAGTGAGAAAGCTCTAGGAGAACGTACAGGGTCGAATATTTTAGAAAGGATAATTGGTCAAAGTAGCGGATTAATGCTCCAGGTAGGAAAGAGTAATAACAATCCGCAAAATAAGACCAACATTTCTATACGTGGTCTTGGAACAATCAATGGTCCGTTAGATCCGCTAATCGTGTTAGATGGTTTTATATATGAGGGAGATATATCTAACATTAATCCCAATGATGTAGAAAATGTATCTGTATTAAAAGATGCAGCAGCTGCATCGATTTGGGGTGCAATGGCTGGTAATGGCGTAATTGTGATTACAACCAAGAGAGGCAGACAAAACCAACCTATGCAAATTGCCTTTGGTGCAAATGTATTGGTACAGGATTTACCAAGATTTAATTCTATCAGGCAGATGAATAGTAGCGATTATATCGCTTTTGAAAAACAACTTTTCGAATCGGGCTACTTTAATGATCGGATATCTACCACACCATGGTTGGCATTAACCCCTGTTGTAGAAGTTCTTCTAGCAAGAAGAAACGGGCAGATCTCTCAGTCAACGGCTGATGCTAGAATAAATTTATTAGCGGGAAATAATACACAACAATCCTATCTGGACAATTTCTACACTCGTGGGATTCTCCAACAGTATAGTTTAAATCTTAAAGGGGGGAGTGAGCGGAATACCTATTTACTTTCTGCAGCATACGATCAGAATAGAGGGGAAGTTTACAATACCTCAGGTAAATTAAACCTGCATTTTGCCAATGATTTTAAGGTGCTTGAAAAATTAAATCTAAGTACTAATGTTTATTATACAAATTTTACTGGAAAGACCGGCCGTCCTGCGAATGGTTATCTGAGCGCTGGGGGAAGGTATCCGCCATACCTGGATTTTGCACAGGCTGGAGGACTTGCTACAGAATTTCGGTCAGCATATACTGATACACTGGCAAAAGGTAGACTTTTAGACTGGAAATTTTATCCCACAGAAGATTATAAACATGACTATACCGATTCCCGTTCTCAGGACTTATTTGCTAACGTCGGATTTAGGTATCAAATCGTCAAAGGGTTAAACCTGCAGGTAAATTACCAATATCAACGGCAGAGCTCAGATATTGAACGAACATCCGATGAACAAAGTTATGCGGCCAGAAATCTGATCAATTCGTTTAGTCAGGTAAATGCCTCTACGGGAATAGTTACTTATCCGGTTCCAAGAGGAGGGATACTGAATTCTTCTTCTTCGGTAGTCAACTCACAAACAGGAAGAGCGCAATTCAACTACAACAACGTTTTTGGCTTGCATAGCATCAATGCAATTTTCGGTGCTGAGGCAAGGAGTGCGAATACTTCTTCTCGTGGAAGCAGAAGATTAGGCTATCAATCCGACCCACTATATTTTACTCCAGTTGACGAGGTAGGGCTTTACCGCCAATACTTAACTGGATTTAGCAGCCAGATCGGAAGTGTCAATACTTTAACTCAGACTGCATACCGTTTTATAAGCATGTATGCCAATTTCGCATATTCCTTCAAAGGACGTTACCTGTTGTCAGGAAGCATACGACGTGACGGATCAAATATTTTTGGCGCTGATATAAATGATAAATGGAAGCCCTTATGGTCGTCAGGTATTGGATGGAAGATTTCAGATGAATCCTTTTATAATTTAAGATGGCTGCCCGTTCTGCGGTTAACCACTACATTTGGCTACAGTGGTAATGTAGACCTAACGAAAACTGCGTCCCCAATTGCCACTTATGGCACGAATGCTTTGACGGGATTTCCAATCACGAGGATAAATGCAATAAATAACCCCGATTTGAAATGGGAACAGCTTTCGCAGGTTGATATGAAACTGGATTTTGAACTTCCCAAGCAAATTCTGACCGGATCATTTTCTTATTACGTCAAAACAGGAACGGATTTGTATGGTATAACGGGCTATGACTATACCAGTTGGGGTGCACGTGATGTAATCACAAAGAATGTTGCTAATATGAGGGGAGAGGGTATTGATCTCGATCTTCACAGCAAAAATCTTAAAACTGGCAATTTTAGTTGGGGAACTGACCTGTATTTTAGTTATAACACCAGTAAAACCACAAAATATAAAAGCAGAGACAATTCATCAGCTTTTTACAATTTACTTACCGCAGGGAATGCTATTACTCCAATCGAAGGCTATCCACTATATGCGGTTGCAGCTTATAAATGGGGAGGGCTGGACAGCAAGGGGAATCCACAGGGATATTTGAATGGTAAACTCAGTACTGATTACGAGTCTATCGCAGATGAATCTTTTAATACGGGGAATAATGTCACCTTTCTGGGTTCTGCCAGTCCGACGTATTTCGGTTCTTTGATCAATACTTTGTCATTTAGGGGTTTCAGTTTGTCGGTTAATATCAATTACAAATTAGGTTATAAGGTCAGAAAACCGGCACTGGCATATTCAACGCTAATAGAAACTGGGCAGGGAAATTATGAATATGAGTCTCGCTGGCAGAAGCCTGGTGATGAAAACGTAACTAATGTTCCCTCGTTCATCTACCCTGCACCAAGTGTTCGGGATGCATTTTACAGTAAATCTGAAATTAATGTGATGTCGGGAGACCACATTCGCCTTGATTATATTCGATTTGGTTACACATTAAATACAGTTCAGTGGAAATTTCCATTTCGGAATCTTGAAGTATACGCAGGTTTACAAAATGTCGGATTACTCTGGAAAGCGAATCATTTCGGTTATGATCCGGATTATTCAAACATATTACCTCCTTCCCGCCAGTTATCATTTGGTATAAAGGGGGCATTCTAAAACCATGATAGAAATAGTAATTATGAAGAAAAATAATATTGCAATAAGTATTGTACTTTGTACTGCAATGCTACTTACCTTGAGTTGTAAAAAGTACCTTGAGGTTAAATCAAATGCCAAATTGGTAATTCCACATACTTTATCTGACGTACAAGGACTTTTGGACGATGCCAATCTTATGAACCTGAGGTTAACTCCGTCATTTGGCGAAGCATCAAGTGATGATTTTTTCCTGACAGTCAACAGTTACAATGCGCTAAGTGTAAGGGCTCAAGAAGCTTATACCTGGAAGCCTACTCCTTATCGACATGCCAATGATTGGAGTCTGGCGTATACGTCTGTTTTTAATAGTAATCTTTGCCTGGAGTTATTAGAAAGCATAGACAGAACGCCAGCGAACAGTTCTCAATGGGACAATGCCAAGGGAAGCGCCTTATTCTACAGGTCCTTTTATTTTTTGATGTTGACCAATCAACATGGACTTGCCTTTGATGAAAAAAATTCTGGCAATGATTTAGGTATTGCACTTAGAACATCATCTAACTTTAATGTCCCCTCGGTACGTTCTTCGGTAAGCGATTGTTACCAAAAAATAATTGAAGATGCAACTTTAGCATTAACCTTACTGCCCGACTACCCTCAGCATGTGATGCGACCCTCAAAAGGAGCCGCAGCAGCGCTGTTGTCAAGATGTTTTCTGTACCGTCATGAATATGAAACGTCATTGAAATATACACTGGAAGCACTCAAATTCAACAGCAAGCTAATGGATTACAATGGCGATAGTGATCTCCTGGCGCTAAGTAGCACAGTACCAATCAAAAAGTTTAATAAGGAGACGATTTGGTATGCAGAACTTTCCAGTAATTTTGGAGTCAATAATACTACAAATTCTAGAGTCGATACTGCCTTGTATGCCAGTTATAACATTAACGATTTAAGAAGAACTGCATTTTTCCGGGCTTCTGCGCCATACCAGCAGTTCAAGGGGAATTACACCGCAAGTGGAACGATTTACTTTTCAGGCCTTGCAACAGATGAACTTTATCTTAACAGCGCCGAATGTAAAGCCTGGCTCAATGACCTGTCTGGGGCTATGGAAACATTGAATATTTTATTAAAGTCCCGTTGGAGAAATACAGTGCCCTTTTCGCCTGTAACTGCAACCGATAAGTCTGATGCTATTAGAAAAATCCGTGAAGAAAGAAGGAAGGAGTTGTTGATGAGAGGTCTTCGTTTTGCTGACCTTAAAAGGTACAACAAAGAAGGAGCAAATATAATTCTAAGACGGGTTCTCGGAAGTCAAGTCTTCACCCTTGCGCCAGATTCACGATATTATGCTTTGCCGTTGCCCACTGATATTATTGAATCTTCAGGCATGCCACAAAACTAAACTATAAGGGGGAGTTCATTTCCCCCTCATATTTTACCCTTAGGTTATTGGGCAGTTTTGTTTTCGATGTCCATGTCTCCATCATCACTGGATACTACATAAGCACGTGTTGATGTGTGGGGACTTGCGATTAAGTTAAGTGAAGGGTCTAGCGTAGGGGTGCCACTTGTATTCACAAAGCTTGCATCTACTCGTATAAGACAGGCTTCTTGTTGAATTTCATCACAGCCCGCTGCGTTAGGACTATAAGTCCAGTTAGATTCTTTTTCAACCTCAGTTCGGGACTTATCGCTACCGGTATACTGAAACGTATATTGTACCCTTTTGCTATCTGCCTTGAATGCAGAACCACCAAATACTAATACTAATCCTAAAGCGGCGGCCATTAGGCCTTTGCTTACATTTTTTATTGCTGTATACATAATTTAAGGATGCTTTTTACTTCGAAAAAACAAGCGAAAAAGTTAGTTTAAGATTTGGGCACCATGCCCTGTTGAATGCATTAAATTTTGGAATTATATTTTTCACTCTTTGCCGCTTAACCTCCTTTCCTTTTTGGTAACTCTAATAAGACAACCCATATTTATAAAAAACAAAAGCATGTTGAAGTAGAGATGGCTTTTCCAGCTCATCTTAGAAATGAAGCCACCGCAGCTGCATGGGGCATTAGGAAAAACATGGGTTAGGATCAATGTGATATATATGGTAAATCCCAATATCAGGGACAAGGAAAGCCACAGTCCCCATTTGTGTTTATTAAAAATCAGCAGCGTAGCAGCGGTCAGCTCAAGAACCGGGACCAGATATGTCAGTACGCGTTGTATTTCTTCAGAAAAGGGTTGATCCTTCATCTGGAGCTGATAAAGTTTTAGATCTGCGAGCTTTGCAAAAACTGCATAACACCATAGCAATGTCAGCAGGAATATTCCAACGGTATTTAGATTTGATACCAAGCTTTTATAGCTTATATGCGTCCGTTTATGTGAATAAATATTTTCCATGTTTTGTTTATTAAAAACCCATCTGATTGTGGATTAAAGTTCGAAACAACAGAAATAATATTAACTACCCGAATTCGGCAATTTTTACTCTTTTTGCACCCCTTGGGAAAAGAAATAATCGTACACCTATTTGTGTAATAATGCGATTCCCTACCGTGTCATCTGCGGTATTTCCTTTTTATTTTGAAGAGGTATTTTGATTCAATTGCGAGAAGGGAAGCCAGAATCTTATGAATGGGAAGATTAATTAATTCTGGATACCTGTCTTGAAAATAGAGAAATCTTGTTTCCGCATGTCTGATCCTCAGCATTTGTTCTCTTTGCGTAATTTCACGGTAATGTTCCTCATAGATTTCCAGAAGAATCATTAGAAATTGGGGATTTGCTTTGGCAAGTTCACTCCATTGGGATAGACTTATTGAATAGCCGGAACTGTCTTTTAAAAAATTTACGTACTCATTTGTGTGAGTGAAGGAAAAAAACGACGTAGTCGGAAAAATAAACCCACTCTGTAATATCCAGGAAGTATTTTCCTGCCCCTCGAAAATAAAATACCCTCTTGCAAGGCCCTCTTCGATAAAATACAGTTCTGGGTATGAATGATCTGGTGTGCTAATAAGTAAGCCCTTGTTGAAAGTTTTCTGAACAGAGATTTCCGCCAGTTGGCTTACAAAAGGTTCGCTTGCATTTTGAAGACTTTGCAGTTTTTCGATGAGTCGTTTCATTTAAATATGATTTAGGGTAAACTTTAAGGTGTGTCATATATGTTCTTGCCTATCAGGAATTTTATTGTTGCCGAATAGAAGTTCCAACTGTATGTTTAAATGCCAGGCTGTATAGGATAGATTCAAGAGGTACGCATCAGGGAATAATTTCAGAAGGTTCGAATAATGCTTTTCGCTAAACGCTATCAAATAAGAATCCTCTAAAAACTCTACATAAAGTTCAAATCTCGACCTTGGCATAACGTTTGGGAAATGATAAAGGAATTCCTCAGCATTGTAGGTTCGGATAACAATTTCTTCGTCATTATCCTTATCGATTGCCATTAGCCGTAATGACCCGCTTTCAATCAAGGGATAAAAATTATAATCTTCTCTAGTCAAGAACACTGTCTGGCCAGCCTTGTATGCAGTTTTTTTTGCTATGGTTGAGATGTATGCTTTGAGTCCAGGCGAGAGTGAGTGAAATGCGTTTAGTTTCTGTGAATAGTTTTCTACGTCCATATCTTTTTAGGGATAAAGAACGGCTATTTGAAAACTTTGTCAAGTTGCAGAAATTTTATGGTCTTGCAACCCCTCATCAAATTGCAAGATTCGCAGTATTCTCACAATTTCAATATCTTTCCTGAGCTAATGCTAGCATTTCACTGAGCTTTGCGATCACTTTCTTAATATCTTCACTAGCATGATTATAGTGGGCATTTCTAGCACTTTTTTCAGATATTGAATCGCGTTCCACCGTGCTAAAGTGCCTTGCAATATACTGGTGCGCGAATTTTGCCCTTTGCCATATTATTATCCCGGTCTCCATCTGAAGATGGACAAAAAAGGCCAGCTGTTTAACGGAAAAGGAAACTTTATAGTTGGCGTTCATGATTCCCGCTTCCTCAACTTCATGATTCACGAATTCCATAGCCCGGAGTAAAAGGAGTTCTTCTCGAAGGAATTTTTTTATAGTGCGCTGAATATCGGGTTTCCTTGTAAACTGGAGCATTTGGGTTTCTCTGTATAACACTCTTATCTCTTTCCGATAGGAACAGACTGCAGAAATTTTTTCCCCTAAAGTTGTCTTATGCTCAATCTCTTTTGAAATATGCCATTTGGCATAAAAAAATAAGTCAGGATGATTTATTCCAAGCCCCATGAAAATTTTTATAATGCTAAACTCATCAATCAAATCAAGCAACATAAGATCTTGATGGATTTTATCGCAGGATTCTTTCCAAAAATTAAGATCTTTAAAACTGACTATCTGACTTATATCCAAAACCGATCTTGTGACCTGCATCAGTTTAGGATCCAATTTCTTCTTTTCAAATTCTCCAACGATTAAGTTCAAATCATTCTCAATTTCGGAAATTTCTGACTCAATCATTTTTATAGGTATCCTGCCTTTATAATTGAATATTTCCGGAAAGATTTGTTTCATCCAGATTAGTAATTCTTCCATTATGTCCAGCAGTGCTTTCAGAGTGCTTATGATAATCGTGTGGTCCGGATCTTTTTCCCTTTGCGTTTTTTCTCTACTGGTCTTATCCATTAAAAGGGTTAAGTTCTGTTGGTGAAAATTTAAATATGCTTTTGACTTTTTATGATTATTTAGTTCAACGGCCATATCCCTGAAGGCTCTGGTCAGTCTGGAATGTTCTCGTTCAAGATTTTTTTTTGACTCCACTGCAAAATTTTTTGCAAAACTTTTTTTCGTTTGCAGGCTTGTGAGATGTTCCTCAAAAAAAATAAATTGGTAATTCATAGCTGATTTTTAGCACAATTTATGACTGAATTTACCTGTCAAAAAGATTTTTACACCGAGGCCTTGGGTGGTTACACGAATAGTTTGATTAGGCTGACAAACATATTCTCAAAAGTAAAAACCGACGTATATTGTCTTTAGAATTTATCTGCAAATAATGAATTCAAAGGGGGTTGATCAATTATGCAACTGATAGTTAACTTGATTCTATGCCTGCAATAATTCAATTTGCAGCAACGCAGGCTGAATTTTAGCTGCCTAAAATAAACCTATTTTTCATCTAAATCCTTTGTGTATGTTAATCCCCCAATCTGAACAGCTGTACCTGGAAATGACCTCTAAGCTTCATGCTGGAAAAAATGAACTTATAAGTGATCTGCTTAGGTTATCCTCCTCCCTTGAAATGATAGAAAGCGGCACAATCCGTTTAAATTCCCTAGCAAACCGATTAGGTTTTTCCTCGGAAGCAGAAGAGATATTTTTCTTTAAACAGATCAAGCCCAAGTTTTACAGTTGGAAAATTTTTATTGTAGAACAGTTCAATATTGTCTCGAATATTCCAGTAGATACAGACGAGGCAATCCGAAATTATTACATAAGGGAAATAGATTTCTTAAGAAGATATTTCGAACAAAATCAATTTCTTTACCAATATTATCTCAATGACCAGAGCGCACTAGATGAAGAATACTTTTTAAGGCGTAATAGGCAGAACATACTTCCCGCAGTGAATTTTAGTGAATTCGAGACAAAGGGAGATTATACCTTTGCTAAATTCCGTGCGTATGAACATTTGCGGGAGTTTTTATTGACACGCATCAGACTTTTATACAGCGACCCAGAATCCTCAATATTTCAATTGTTGTCAAAAAACTCAAACCTGAGATGGACAGACGATAAAGTGAAGCTTGTAGAACTTGCCTATGGCATATATTTTATGGGGTCATTGAATAATGGAAAAGCAGATATTTCTCAGGTCGTTGATATTCTTGAAAAGAGCTTAAATGTAGATCTGGGTGTCGCTTATCGCAAGTTCATTGATATCTCTAGAAGGAAAAGCAAGGGATATACTGTTTATTTAGACAGTATGAGAAATGCCATAAACGATCACATTGCCAGAAAACTTAAGTTTAATTGATAATCAACCAAATTGCCAATTTCACTTTGTATAATTTTTCTCATATCGCAGGATATCCTCAAAATAATCCAGATTAAAAAAATTACACACCTAAATAAAAGTGTTATAGTTTTTGTAAATAAAATGCTAGTGATTTAATGAAATTCTCTTCTGTTTAATAAAAATGGATCAGTAATCAACTAAACTGATGAATGTAAAATTTATAACAAATCTGATCTCCAATAAATAACTTTCAGATCAAGGCAAAAATAGCCTTATAAAAATCGTTCACACTATTTTCATAGTGTCAATAACACGTCTTGCACATACTGAATTTTGAGCCAACAAAAGAGTTGGTCTTTGACATTCAGGAATGAAACATTACCCTTTAAATTGAAGGGAATTTTGCGAAGCTTTGAGATGACGTCAAAAAGGTGAAAGCGCATTGGCAGACGATAAGTCCGGTTTGTAGAAATCGACGCGAGTAGTTCCGAAATTACAATATATAGAGGCCCTTCTTTTTGGGTTCTATTTTATAGGGGCGATAAGCCCCTTTTTTGTTTCTGAAAATTCTAAAACTAAATCGGTATGTCAGCTTTTTTAAACGTTAATGAGATCAAGGAGAAAGTGTCGCTCCTCGATCTTTTGAAGAACTTGGGGTTTAGTCCCCAGAAAGTATCGGGGGGAGAGTATTTTTTTCTAAGTATGTTGCGTGAAGAATATACGGCCTCACTTTGTGTAAATGATAATCTGGGGGTCTGGTTTGACCATGGCGGTGCAGGAGTATCGGGAATAAAAAGCGGAAGCATAATCGATTTTGGCCTTGCATATTGGTATCCCTCAAGCTTTCCTGAGGTTCTTAAAAAAATCGTAGAGTATGCAAAAATAAACCTTGAGAGAACCGCGGATGTGCCTGTTGATAATTCCCGAAGGCCCTTGCCCTTCAAAGTTCCAAGATATGAAGTAGAAGTAGTAAATGAATCAATCGGCAACGATGTCATCAGCTCATATCTTAAAGGCAGGGGAGTGCAAAGCGTTGCAGGTGGTTATTTATATGAACTTTATTATTCGGTCATGGACAGCAGCAATAAGCGCAGGAATTACTTTGCTTCTGCATGGCCAAATGAGAATGGTGGCTGGGAGGTACGCAACAAATATTTTAAGGGTTGCCTGGGGCACAAGGGAATGAGTTTTTTGCAGGGGGCTGTTGACAGGCTAGGTGTCTTTGAAGGTTACTTTGATTTTCTGAGCTGGAAAGTCGAACATCCACAGGATCCTGCATCCATATTGGTGTTAAATTCCCTTTCGTTTCTACAGGCTGCCAAGGGTAGGTCAAACCAGTTTGGTTCTATTGAACTTTATTTTGACCATGATAAAGCAGGAAAATCTGCTGCGCAGGAATTTATCCGAGATGTACATGGAAGTATAGACTGTTCGTTCAAATATGCAGGGTTTAAGGATTATAATGAAAAGCTTGTGGCTGATCTAAGGCAAATTGAAAAATCTATTGTTAAGCCTATGCCTTTTAGTGTAGAGAATGGTTTTGGTATAACACGTTGATATATGAATATATAACTATGTAAATATTGAGCTATATAGATATAATTATCTATATATGCTTAAATATCAATATGTCTCTATCGGTATATGTGGATATTCTTATATAGAAATATGTGGATATATGTTTAGCTAGTTAAACTCAATGATAAGTTTCATCATTTTTAGTCTTACTAATAGTGGCTTATTGATTTTACTTTCCGGATTAGCTCTAAGTGGCCCGAAATGGCTCTCTAGAAATAAATCAAAGTCAGTTACTTTTGTTGCCTCATTTAAAAACACCGGCATTTCCGGTCTCCGGCAATTCTTGAAAAACTCTTCTAATTCCTGCAGCTCCATCTGGCAAAGATAGCTTTAGGCTTTCTGTTTTGCCGGAATACTTTTTAACAAAATCCTAATAAACCAAGCTTAAGTTTTTTGGTTTTTATCCTTTCGTTATAGTTGGTGTATTTTGGTTTTTTAGCCTGCAAGTTGTGTTTTTGTTGCTCAAAAACCCTATAACTTGCCCGCTTTTTTTCGCCTTGGGGGCGTAGCGGGATGGAAAAAACGTCGCAACTAGTTTTTTCTTCTTCGGAGGATGTCCCTTAATTGTTGAATATGACCAAGAAAAAGAATGGGAGGCCTTTAAAATTAGATGGTAAAAGAACCAGGTTCATTAAGGCCAGATTTACCGAGGAAGAATATGCTTTACTCCGAAACCTTTGGCTTTCCCTTGGATTGAAAGAAAGTGATTTCTTGCGGCAAAGGCTTTTAATCTCCTCTGCGGTTTCAAATAAAATCAATGCTGTCGAAGTTTTAAAACACCTGAACCAGATCGGTGCAGAGATCGGTAGGTCAGGAAACAACATTAACCAGCTTGCCCGGCATGCGAACTTTTTAAATAAACGAGGAATGCTCTCTGCTGAAATTGTACTTCAGTTCAACACGATTTTTACTGATTACATTTCAATATTTAGAGGAATGGAGAGAGCAACCAGGGAATTACTCAGATTATTAAAGGCTTAGTTTATGATTGTGAAAATTCTTTGGAAATCAAAGACTTTTAGGGCAGTTAGGTACAATACCAATAAAGTTGAAAAAAATAAGGGAGAACTGGTAAAGGTATCCGGTTTTGGGGCGCTGCAAGGGCTATCTGAGATCAGGCCTGGAGATTATATAAACTACCTCTCATCCCTAGCGAGCAGAAACCGCAGGGTTGTATATCCGCAATTTCATGCAATGATATCTTCAAAGGGCAGAAGCTTGGACAAGGGGGAACTAGTTACACTGGCCGAAGGCTGGCTAGAGGGCATGGGTTATGGAAATCAGCCGTATCTTCTCATTTTCCACAAGGACACGCAGAATAATCACATCCATATGGTATCTTCAAGAATAGACCTGGAAGGGAAAAAGATTTCCGACAGCTTTGAGAAGATCAGGGCTTATAAGGTACTGAATAAACTTATCGGTAATGATGAGAAACATGCTGCTGAAAAAGCTTTGACGAGGGCACTTCAATACAGCTTCTCCAATAAGGCGCAGTTTATGATGTTGCTTGAAAGACAGGGATATGCATTAAAAGTTCTGGAGGATACGCTTGATCTGTCAAAGTATGGTGAAAAAGTAGGCAGTATAAACTTAACCAGAATAGAACAAAAAATTGCCCGGTTTTCACCTGATCAGAAAAGAAAGGAACAGTTAAAACAGATTTTTGCAAAGTATAGGCCAATTACCGATTCCAGAATTCAAGCGATCAGGGAAGATCTTCCAGGTGGCGAGAAAGGAAAAGTAATATTCTATAACTCTGAGTTAAGCGAAAAATTATCTTCTTCATTCGGCCTTCAGTTTGTATTTCATTTTAAAGGTGACAAGCCGCCATATGGCTATACCATTTTAGACCATTCCACCAAGGAAGTTTTTAAAGGTGGCGATATTATGTCCATAACTAAATTTATGGAGACTTTACGCCAAACCGAAGAAGTAAAAACGTCAATACCCATTTCGGAGGGTATTTATGAAAATCAGTTTTCTCCAAAGGAAGAGATGCTCCTTGAAAATCCATCAGAGTCAATATTTCCTGCTGACGAGGTTGAAATGCATGATTGTATATCCATTGGCGAATTCTCTTTGGATATAGATATCTCTGATGATATTGATGATGAGCAGATCCTCGGACGGAATAGGCGCAGGCAAAAAAAAGCAAGAACCAATACACGTTAAATTTTTATGCTTATGGTTATATTAATTGGAAATCAGAAAGGGGGAGCAGGTAAAAGTACACTCTGCCTGTTACTGGCCTATTTCCTCTCAATGCTTAAAAAAAAGAAGGTTACCGTTCTGGATATGGACTACCAGGCTTCGATTTCAGGCAAGTTTGAAAAGGCAAAAATTCTTGAGAACGATCCCCTCTACGAGGTTATTCCCTCTGATCTTAAGTACTTCCCGGCTCTGCTGGAACTGCTTAACCAAAATAGGGATGAGTTTGTGCTCATTGATCTTCCGGGTAAAATGGACGATGATCTATTGATTCCCATTATCAGTTCCGCGGAACTCATTATCTGCCCGTTTAATTATGATGAATTTTCTGTAGACAGTACAGTGCTCTTTTCGCTTGTATGTCGGGAGATCAATAATTTATCACCCATGGTGTATGTGCCAAATAGGATTAAAACAACCGTAAAGTATGAAACCAGGGAAGAGGTAGACAAGGTACTATCCAGATTTGGAAAGATTTCTCCCGGTATTTCTGACCGCATCGATTTTCAGCGGGTAGGAACCATCCATGTCCCGGCCTCTTTAATTCAAGTTTTTATGCCGGCAATGGACTTTATCTATGGCAGCTTTATGAAGAGAGGTATATCATCATGAGCGAAATCAAGTCCCTTGCCGATCAATTGAAATCAAGGATCCAAGAGGAAAAGGGATTGCCGGAAAAATCCCAGGCCAGTCATGGGGCTGAAAAGATTGGTGTAAAAAAAACTGAATCCAAAGAAACGGTCGTGAATACCAAGCGGCTAGCTAGCTTTCTCTCATCCCTGCGGGACTTTAATATGGATGGGCAGGAGAAAATCCTTATCCGCATTGATAAGCGCACAATGAATAAGCTTAGGCAACTAAAGATTACTTCGAATATTGATATGACCAGGGTAATCGTTTTTTCCCTCCACCAGTTTTTAAAAGGCCATCCCTGGTTAAACGAATATATTTCTCAAACTTTAAAAAATATGACCCATGAGCTGGACTAATTTCTTGACCATAATCTTTATTGTATATATGGTTTATTATTTACTGAACTTATTTTTTGATCTTTTTCTATCTCAAAGAGTTGGTGTGAATGAAACTCCGGAAGACGAGCTTTTCTTTGCACAAACATTTACCCCTGAGCTGATTACCCTGGAAGAGAAAGCTGAGGAGGCTGTGCCTACGGATTCAGAAAAAAAGGAGAAACCAGCCCCTTATTTGCCAACAGGTCCAATTAGCTCAAGTGGAGGCATTGGACTAAAACAGCTTTTTTCCCTTGCGAAAGACAACCTCATCGAACATACGCGGGCAATACCTTACTAAACTCCATGAGGTTTTCTTTATTCTTTTTAAGGGCAGCGTCAGCTTCTTTTTTTTTGCTCTCTACTTTTTCCGCTAATGCTCAACCAGGAATCTCAGAGTTTTATTCCGCCTCGGCAGAGGTGAAAGGCTGGTATTTTTCGCTCTCGGATCTGGTACTGGTTATTGGCGCAATCGCAGGAATCCTAGGTGGACTTAGGGTTTATGCCAATTGGCAGATGGGCAAGCACCACATTGATGCGCAGGTTATGGGATGGTTCTTTTCATGCCTCTTTTTATCTCTCATCGGTGTATTCCTCCGCGGTCTTTTCGGACTGTAAATACAATTTTATTCAATTTAAATCAATTTTTTTATGACAAGAAAAAGCAAAAGACTTTTGTCATTGGCCGCGCTATTGGGTTTAGTGCAGGCAGTTTCCGCCCAGACTGGGGGAGGAACAACAGGAATCAATGCGGCGACTTCCTCGCTGACCTCTTATGTAGATCCGGTTTCTACACTCACCCTTGCGATTGGTGCCGTGGTAGGTATTATCGGCGGGGTACGTGTCTACATCAAATGGAATTCCGGAGATCAGGACATCAACAAAGAAATTATGGGCTGGGGAGGTTCCTGCCTTTTTCTGGTTCTGGTATCGGTAGTGATCAAGGCTTTCTTTGGCGTATAGCATGAGGATGTATCCAGTTTACAAGGGGCTTCAAAAGCCCCTTGTTTATCGCGGTTTCAAAGGGAAGTTTATTGCTTATGGAATTTCTTCCTTAGGTCTTGGGCTGGTCACAGGAGGCCTAGCCGGTGCGCTCCTCAATATGTATATCGGTGGCCTCTTAACCATTCTTTCAATAGCCGGTGGGCTCCTCTACACATATTCCAAGCAGGCATTCGGTCTTCATGATAAGACCAGATCCAGGGAGATATTCATTCATCGTATTTATTTAAGGCGAGGTTATGGGAAAACAGGAATTTAAACTGCCATATGCCGGAATAGAAGAGATAGGCGGACTTTCCGTTCTTTATGGTGAGTCAGGCGATTTTTCAGTAATTCTTTCTATCGAAAATCCGGTGCTTATTTATTCCGCTGATCCGGCAGGCTACCAGGCCTTTCATCTTCTGCTTCTCAATGTGATCAAGATATTGAGTGAAGGGTATATCATTCAGAAACAGGATGTGTTCTCTAAAAGAACTTATCAGGCGAAAGTGCAAAGTGAACCCCTTCAGCAAAAATACGATGAGCATTTTTCAGGGAGGGAATATATTGAGCACTCTAGTTATCTGGTTATAACCCGTCAGGTCAAACGAAGGGCAATGTACGTTTATGACAGGAAAGCCCTTTTGGATTTTGTATCCAATATTGCCAAGGTCTGTGAACTATTGAAAGGAGCATCGGTATCACCAAAAGTACTGCCCCAGGGTGAGATAGAACGCTATATTTCGCGGATGCTTGCCATGGATTTCTCCTCAGACCATTTTTCGCTCAATAACTTAAGGGCCGGGGATACTGAAATAGGTATTGGGAAAAAGGTGATCCGCTGCATGAGCCTGGTCAATATCGATTCCATTGACATGCCTGAATCCATTGGGCCATATTTAATGGCGAACGACGGGAAAGGACTACAGGAATTTCCGATGGACAACCTTTCTTTCCTGTCATCAGTTCCGGGTATTGAAAGTCTTGTTTATAACCAATTAATTGAAATTCCTTCCCAGGGCATTACCCTGAACAAACTGCAGCTGAAACGCAAGCGGCATTCCGGAGTTCCTGATCCAGCCAATCAGATGTGTGTGGAGGATATTGATAAGTTGCTCATAGATGTGGCAAGGGAAAACCAGTTGCTCGTCAATGCGCACTATTCTTTATTGGTCTGCTGCGAACTTCCACTTCTGGATACCAGCTGTAACTTTATTGAAGCTTCCCTATTTCAGCAGGGGATTATCCCCTCCAAGAATGCCTATAACCAGATGGAACTCTTTAGGAGTGCCTTGCCTGGAAATGCAGTGGAACTGAAAAAATACGACTGGTTCCTCACCACTTCGGATGCGGCCCTTTGCCTGTTCTACAAGGAACGGCTGATGCGGGATGAGCCCTCCAAGTTTCTCATGCGCTTTACCGATAGGAGAGGAATCCCTGTAGGCATAGATCCAGCAGATCTTCCTATGGAATCTGGCAGGATTACCAACCGTTCAAAATTTGTTCTGGGCAGCTCTGGTACTGGTAAATCCTTTTTTATGAACAGCCTGCTTGAACAGTATATGCTTTATAATTACGACATCGTGATCGTTGATGTAGGACATTCCTATTCCGGGCTATGCAATTATTTTGGAGGAAAGTATTACACCTATACCGAGGAGAATCCGATCACGATGAATCCCTTTCTTATTTCTGAAGCAGAATATAACATCGAAAAGAAGGATTTCCTCAAAACACTTATCGGACTTCTTTTAAAGGGTGCAGAGGGAAGCGTATCGCAGATTGAGGATACGGTTTTCTCAAATGTACTCTCGGCCTACTATTCAGACTTCTTTTTAGGAGAGGCTGATTATGCGCTGTGTTTTGATTCTTTCTACCATTATTCGATCGTTAAGATTTCGGAGATCAAGGAAAATGAGAAGATCAGTTTCGATCTTGATGAGTACCGTTATGTACTTAAAAAATTCTGTCTTGGCGGAGAGTACGGTAGGCTGCTCAACGAAAGCGCTGATCTCTCAGATTTTACAGAGCGTTTTATTGTCTACGAAATTGATTCAATCAAGGAAAATAGGGTTCTTTTTCCAATCGTGACGCTGGTGATTATGGATTTGGTACTGCAGAAAATGAGGCACCGTACAGGCCAGCGAAAAGCGATGATTTTGGAAGAAGCGTGGAAGGCAATCGCATCTCCGCTAATGGCTAACTACATTCTTTACCTCTATAAAACGATGAGGAAATTCTGGGGAGAGCCAATTGTGGTGACGCAGGAACTGGGCGATATTATCGGAAATGCTGTAATAAAGGATTCCATTCTGGCCAGTTCCGACACCATCTGCCTGCTCGATCAATCCAAGTTCAGGGGGAATTATGCAGAGGTAGCAAAGCTCCTGGCGCTCAGTGAGGTAGAGCAGCGAAAGATATTTACCATCAATGCGCTTGAAAATAAGGCCGGACGCGGGAAATTCAAGGAGGTTTACATTAAGCGCGGAAGTATAGGGGAGGTCTATGGCGTTGAAGTGTCGCTTTTTCAGTATTTAACCTTCACAACCGAAAAACCCGAAAAGACTGCTGTCGAATCTTATGTCAAGCGTTACGGTTCTTATCCTCTGGGACTGGAACATTTCGTTGCCGATATGAAAATGAGCGCAATCTCTCTTCCCGAATTTGTCAAGAAAGTCAATTCATCCATCACAAGTTAAATTCTATTTTTATGCGAAAAATATTCATCTATTTTTTATTTGGAATCTTCGTGCAATCGGCCTCCGCACAAATATACGTTGACCCAACAACCGCTGCGGCCACGGCTGCCCATGCAGGGGTGATGAACAGCGGTCTGTCCCGAACCAGCGACAACCTTACTCTTGTGCAAAGGGCACAGCTCGCGGTAACTGGTCAGCTTGGAATTGTAAATGACCTTCAATCCACTATTTACAGAGGCTTATCTGAGGTTTCAGGAGTAATGAGGTCTCTGCTTTCTGTTAAGGATATTTATGCGATTTCTCAGGATATTGTCATTGATGTGAATAAGGCGATTAATCTAGCCTCTGGTGACCCGGTATTATTGCTGTTTGCCGAAGGAGGTGCTAGGGAGTTCAAAACCCGTTCGATCAACCTTGCTACCGAGGTTAGCTCTTTTGTATTAAAAGACGGGAGGGACGCGCTGATGGATTCCGGTGAACGGGCAAAGCTTCTCAATAGGATCGTCACAGAACTTACCATCCTCCGCGGAGTGGCCTATGGCATGTACCGTACGATGTACTGGGCAAAGCAGCGCGGAATCTTAAATTCCCTAAACCCTTATGCAGGATATATCAATATTGATAAACGCATAGCGGACGATATTATCAGGAATGCCAAGATGCTCAAGCAATGAAAAGCGCAGCATTTTTCACGGCTATGATTTTCATATCAATAGCTGCTCATGCGCAGTTGAATGTCGGGCTTTTGCACCAGCTTGTGGGTAATAGCAAAACAGAACACGGAAAACAGTCTGATGCGAGGGACAGGCAGGCGGGATCCACTGCAAATGAGGAGGCAAACAAAACCCTGATGGTAAGATTAAAGAATAAATACAGGGATATCCAGTCCCGGTTCAAGACTTTGGGACTTGCCATTGATGCGGTGCAGATCGGAATCGAAGCCTATCCATTGATTGCTGATATTACCGAAAGCCAGGGGATGATTTTTGATTTATGCAAGGACGATTCTATACTTTCCGTTCTGGCCATACAGGCAGAGCTGGATATGGGGGATCGGGCACATGCACTGCTGAATTTTTTGTACGGACTTGCTCTTTCTATGCAGGACATCAACCAGATGAAGCAGAGCGACCGCAAAATGCTTTTTTCCCATGTGCTCACTGAACTCCGCCTGATAGCCGGGGCATCCAGAGGACTGGCGGTAACCCTTCAATATTCTTCAAGAAAAAAGGTCTTCAATCAGCTAAACCCTTTCTCAGAATTTATCAATACCGATAAAAAATTGGTAGATGAAATCCTGCGAAAAAAAGATATCCTAAAAAACTGATGTTATGAAATTGCTTATTTTAATTTTTTTAATGCTGATTGGTCATTATTGTAGTAAAGCTCAAAGGCTAGTTTTTGACCGCGGGCATTTTAATATCGTAAATGAAAATGGAGCAGTACGTCTGGCAGCTGAAAATACGTATAACAGTTATTTAAATACGATCAACAAC
Source organism: Pedobacter chinensis (assembly GCF_003339865.1). GTDB lineage: Bacteria > Bacteroidota > Bacteroidia > Sphingobacteriales > Sphingobacteriaceae > Pedobacter > Pedobacter chinensis. The sequence goes on along the minus strand of NZ_QPKV01000012.1, from coordinate 9,186 downwards.
CGCCTTTCGGATATTAATCTCAATCTGGGCGCGGTCGTTATGGTTCAGTCATTAATCCTGTCTTCCTTAAGAGAAGTTGATCAGGGGCTCAAAACAGCAATCGCGGTCAGACAGATCGGCTCACTGGTTGCCGAGATTTCATCGGAAAGTGCCGGGATGATTGATATCGCCAAATCAGATCCCCATCTGCTGCTTTTTGCAGAAGACGTTTCCCGCCAGGTAAAAGATAGGGGGATAAACCTATTTTCAGAAGTCTCTGCTTTTGTATTGAAGGAAGGCGAAAACGTCCTCATGGATTTCGAAAAGCGCGATGCGCTGCTTAAGAAAATTGCCCTAGAGCTCCGCGTCATCCGTGCCCTGGTATTCAGCATGAAAAAATCCATGTACTGGACAAAAATGAATGGAGTCTTCCGTTCGCTTAATCCCTATCAGGGCTTTATCAATCAGGATCTGCGTCTCGGGAGTGATATTTTATTCAAATCAAAACTTTTAAAACCATGAAAAAACCTTTTTTGCTTCTTTTCCTCTGTTTGCTCTCAACGCTCCTCTGGTCACAGAAGAAAATTACCGACAAACACATTACCTACCAGCAGGAACGAATGGTCTTCAAGCAATGGGATGCGGATAAGTTTACGCCCAAACCAGGATTTTTAGGGCTCAACCCTGATTACTGGATTACTTGGGCGCTTCACCCCAATTATCCCAAAACGGATCTAAGACCCCTTGGCCCGCTCGGTCCACAAACGCAACGGCTGATGTTGGCAGCAGCCATGCAGAACACAGATAATCTCTACAAACTGCATGCGGATACCCTTCGCAATACTGCGCTGAGCGAGGCCTCCAATTATTCTTCGGCACTTTCTTTTGCCGATCCCCTTTGGCTAATGTACTATCGCAACGAGTTTGAAGGATTATTAAATCAGGCAGATGCCGATATGCTTGCAGGCCTTTCGCTTGCAGAACAGAAATACATAATATCTGTGGGTCTGTTTGACTGGTACAGGGAGGAAAGCAGTGCACTTCTTGAAAGGCTGGAAATCGCGAGGTCGACTACCTTAGACCGGGGATCAAGGATAATGGCCTACCACAGGATGCTATCTGAATTCAGAAAACTCTCGGCAAGCTGGGAAACCAAGAAATCCAGGGCAAAAACCTATCTCTCTATCCGCTCGTCTGTCCAGAAGTTACGGGCCGGTGAAGTTCAAAGACCAGCATCCCCAAAGAGCGATATCCAGATTGCCAATGATATTCTTAAAAAATCAAAACTATAAGCAATGGATATTTTAAATGTTATAACCGGCACAGCCGGTTTTTTTGTGCAGGCAGTGCCCGATTCGTTCAAGGACACTTTTAATTTTCTTCAGGGCAACGGCGTGTATGAAGAGGGGATGATGCATTTTCTGCATGAGATGAAAAGTACGATCTGGACTCATTATGATGCCTTTATTGCAGATGCGCAGGCACTGGCGGCAATTTTTATGCTCATCTTTTTTGCTATCAAAAGCTATGAAATGATCTCCGGGGATAAACAGCTTGAAATTATGCCGCTGCTCCGTCCTTTCGGTCTGACCATGGTGATTCTATGGTGGAGCATCTTTACCCGGGTCCTTGCGTATCCAACCGATGTTGTAGAACAGAAGACCTCAGCAATGTTCGATGGCAGCCAGGCAGAGATCAATGATCTCAGGCTACAGCGGGCGAAGCTCATGGTAGAGGTTTCTGATCAGCTCTATAAAATTCAGGCCGAGACGCAGACAGCAAAAACAGAAGCGGATACCTGGTATGAAAATGCATGGGAATCTGTTAAGTCTTCGGTAAAGGAAGGGTTTTCCGAAGTCTGGAACCCGATAGTGGAAATGAGAAACCGGCTGGAGGTTGGTCTGCAACTTTTGGCTACCTCTCTTTTGGAAACACTCGCTATATGGATACTCAGGGTCTGCACCTACATTATTTTTATCATTCAGATCATCTTTTCCACGATACTGATTATTTTAGGCCCCTTTTCAGTAGCCGTCTCTATTCTGCCAGCTTTCAGGGATTCCTTTTCGACATGGGTCGCCAGGTTCATCTCGGTAAACCTTTATTCAGGGATTGCATATCTGGTGATGTATGTAGCGTCCCTTTTCCAGCATTATGCACTTGAGGCGGAAATTACCCGTTATCAGGAGCTTGTTGGGACTGGCGGGGCAAGCCTTGAAAAGCTCGGCTGGTTTGCCAGCAATGGAGTTCTCTCCTTTGGAATGGTAATCGTAACCTTTATCATCGGTGCACTAACCATGCTTACCGTGCCGAGCATTTCAACATGGATAGTATCCACATCGGGTGTATCTTCTGCCGCAAGTTCTATGGGAAGAGGTGCATCAAGCATGACCAGGGTTGCTGGACAGATAATGGGAGGATAGAGAGATGATGATAAAAAGTATCGAATCCAAAATCCGTCTAGCCACATTCCTTTCGCTGGGAAGTTTTTTGCTCTGTCTATCGGTAGTCGCTGTTGTTTCTTTTTTTGCCTATGGATATGTTAGGGATTCTCGTAAAAGTATTTATATTCTTGACCCCTCGGGAACACCAATCCTGGCAAAACAGACCGATGTGCAGCTAAACAGAGCAGCAGAATATCGCGCACATATTGCAAAATTCCATTCTCTTTTCTTTTCGCTGGTACCAGATGATAAGTTCATAGAATATCAGATGAAACAGGCCATGTACCTTATTGATGAAAGTGGTGCCCTTCAGTATAATAATCTGAAGGAAAAAGGTTTTTTCACCTCTATTCTCTCCTCCTCTGCTGTACTCACGCTCCGAACCGATTCTATTTTTTTAGATGAAAAAAGAATGTATTTCCGGTATTATGGTACACAGAAAATAGACAGGAGAAGTTCAAGCGTCACCCGCTCGCTTATCACGGAGGGAAGCCTGGTCGATCTTGAAACAAGATCTGATAATAATCCCCACGCGGTGTTAATTACCAGATGGAAGACATTAGAGAACAGGGATATTTCAACTATAGATAAAAATGCATTCCAATGAAAAAGACAACTGTGTTTTCAGAACTCAGAAATGAGTTCTCTGATCTGATCGAACGCCTCCTGGCCTCCATATCAGGTTTTTTCAAAAAATATCCGAAGGTTATCTTCTCATCTATGGTGCTGCTACTAGGCAGTTCCTTTCTCTTGTGCTTTACGCTGCTGAGAATGGATTCAAAAAAAGCCCCTTTAGAAAAAAAAGCACTGCTAAAAGTTGAGAGTGGGCTTAGCGAAATAGGAACAACTGTAAGTAAGCTTAAAAGAACTCTGGAAATTAGGGAAGCGCTGAAAGTTTTATTGGCCAAGGAAACGCTAAATAGCCAGGACAGCCTGCTCATGGTCAGTATGGTAGCCGAGCTTGAGCGTGCCGGCCACACGAAGAATTAATTAAATTATATGAAAAAAATAGATTTAAAAAAGCCCAGGTACGCTCTTCCCATAATCTGTCTGCCTTTTCTTTTTCTCTTCTTTTATGTCTATAAAAGCAGTTTTGGAAAAGAAGGTAAAATAGTCCTGGGAAGAGATTCGCTACAGACCAACGTGGCAAATGTTTCCGAGCAGGTGAGGAACCAGGAGCTTTCGGGAAAGCTGGATGCCTTTAGAAATAAATTCAAGCAGGCCGATGGATACACTGCTGTTGGTAGTATTGGTGAAGAAAACCAACAGCTGGCAGAGATAAGCTCATCCTACAATTTGAGGGAAAAGCATATGCTAGATTCCATTGACCAGGTAATGAAGGCAAAATATGGTCTGCCAGGCAGACCGGAAAATGTAAACCATGGATATTCTGCGGCAGGACAGAGCTTTGTAAAGTCGCGGAACCCTTCCAGAACTGAGCAGGACATCGCACTCGCCTCGGCACTGTCGAAGATAAAAATGCAGGAGAACAGGGTAACTAAGGAGGTTGATAACTCTAAAAACCCATCCGATCCCATGCAGCTTTTTCGGGCACAGATGGCTCTTGTCGACAGTATGGGGAAAGCTAATGATCCCGCTGTAAAGGAGAATATTGAAAAAGAACGGGCTCTGAAACTGGCCGAAGCAGAAGCCAAAAGCAAGAAGATCATTCCGGTCAAAAGATCGCATGGATTTTCGGCTGGCTTCAATACCATACTTTCCGGAGATGTCGAACGCCCTATTTCTGCGATCATTGATCAGGATGTTACAGGCTTTTCCGGATCGCGCCTGCGTATAAGGCTGACTGATGATATCATGGCCGGCAAGTTTATGATCCCTAAAGGCACCTACCTCTATGCAACTATTTCAGGCTTCTCTGCCCAAAGGGTTTCCTTGGTGATCTCATCGGTATTCCATGGCGGGGAAATTCTGCCGGTAAATCTTCAGGTTTATGACAACGACGGAATGGCCGGTATTTATGTTCCATCTTCCGCCTTTCGCGAATTTACCAGGGACATGAGCAGTTCAAGCACGCAAGGGATTACCATACAGCAGATGGCAGAAAACAACAATCAACTCGTTATGGGGGTGCTTTCCAAGATGTTCCAGTCTACAACAACAGCGGTAAACAAGTTGATCCGGTCCAATAAGGTCAAGGTCAGATACAATACCCAGGTTTATCTCATTGATCCCAATGAGCTTAAAAGAAAACAACAATCTTATTAGAATTTCATGAAAAAAATATTGTTCCTAGCTCAAATTTTCCTGAGCTCACTGGCCCTTTATGCGCAAGTGCCACACTCAGTTACCGTTGCCGATATTCCGGTAATCGGAATATCGGGTTCAGTTTCTATCCACTTCATCTCGCCAGAGAAAATTTCCTATGTAGACCTATCCAGCAGTTCGCTGATTGGTGACCTTCCGGAAAAGAACATTCTCAGGATCAAGGCGATTCCAGACTCTGTTGCCGCTCTTTTCTCCAGCGGCGATGCTGGCCTGGTTACCATTGTCGGAGAAACCTTTATTGCACAATACAGACTCTCCTTTTTATCGCCTGCTAGTCCCGAGCTGGTTTCCACACAAATCGATATCCTGCCAACCTATATGAGATCCATTGATATTTCGGGGATAGGATTATCACAGAACGAAATGAAGAGCAATGCGCTTTCCCTGCTAAAGCGCAGAGGGGATTCCCGAATTAAAAAAGAATCAGCTTTCGGGATATCACTGGTGGTAAACCGGGTTTATACCCTTGGCGATTGCATCCTTCTTGACCTGAGCTTCCATAACTCGACAAATCTCACCTTTGATGTCGACGAGCTCAGGTTTAAGATAGCGGACAGAAAGATCAATAAATCTACCAATGTCCAGTCCATAGAATTAAAGCCGGTTTTTCAGCTTTATCCCTTTGAAAGATTTTCGAAATCCTATCGTAATATTTATTTCATTAAAAAAACCACCTTTCCCGGTGACAAGGAATTCAGTATTGAATTATCGGAAAAGCAGATTTCCGGAAGAAATCTTCGCGCTTCATTAAGTTACTCCGATATCCTAAACGCCGACACCTTTTAATGTTTCATTATGGAAGAAAGCAAGGAACAACAGAGCCTGCACCGCTTCCTTCAGTTTGCCATTTATCTAGCCCTTTTGCTAGATGTGCTCATGTTTGTCTATGCAACTAAGCTGTTAACTGATTTAGGTGCAGAGAAAATCGGGCTCGCCAGGTTTCTAGTGCGCATGTCACGGATTATTATTTACCAGCACCCTCTCTATAGCCGGTTTTTCTCGTTGTTGCTTATCTCGCTGGTTTCAATCGGGACACTGAGCAAAAAAGAAAAAGATCTTGATGCTAAAACAGCGATCATTTATCCGCTCGTGTTGGGATTAGTCTTAATGGCGGCCAGTATCTTTTTTTTTGGTGAAAAGGGGACTGCGGTTTTTTATCTGACCAGCTGGCAGGATATCGGGTATATCTTTTTATTGTTGATAGGTACGATCCTGGTGCACCTAGCGATGGATAATGTTTCCAAGATTATCAGCTCTTCTTTAGGTAAGGATAAGTGGAATACCGAAGAAGAATCCTTTATGCAGGCAAGAAAGCCTGTAAACGGACCATTTGCAGTTACCATCCCCTCACTTTTTTATTACCGCAAGAAAGTACATTCGGGCTTCATTAACATAGAGAACATCTTTCGCGGAACGCTTTTGATCGGGACCCCGGGCTCGGGCAAGAGTTTTGGCATTGTTATGCCCTTTATCCGGCAGCTTATCTTTAAGGAATTCTGTATCTGCTGTTATGACTTTAAGTTTCCCGACCTGGGTCAGATCGCCTATTACCATTATCTGCTGGGTAAAAAGCAGGGCAGGCTCTCAGGCTTTGATTTTCATGTCATCAACTTAACCCAGGTAGAGCGAAGCAGGAGGATAAATGTATTAAGACCAGATTACATAGTAACGCTCGCCGATGCTGGCGAAACAGCGGAAGCCCTGGTTGAAGCCTTGAAAAAAGGGGATAAATCCGGTGGTAGCGATCAGTTCTTTACCCAGAGTGCGGTAAATTTTCTTTCTTCCTGCATTTATTTCTTTTCTCAGTACCAGGGAGGGAAGTATTCTACTTTTCCGCACGTACTTTCATTTTTGAACTGCAGTTATGAGCAGATTTTTTCGGTGCTATTTTCCAATCCTGAGCTTGGGAGCTTACTTTCTCCATTTGCCACTGCATGGCAGGCTAAAGCTTTCAACCAGCTAGAGGGGCAGATAGGAACGCTAAAGGTATTCATCTCCCGCTTAGCTACTAAAGAGACGTTCTGGGTTTTTTCCGCGGATGATTTCAACTTAAAGATTTCATCCCGGGCGGAGCCCTCTATATTAGTCCTTGCCAATGACCCCAATACACAGAATATCAATTCCGCCTGCTATTCTGTGGTGCTCAACAGGCTGACCAGGCTTATCAACTCTAAAGGAAACCGGCCCTCGGCCTTGATTATCGATGAGCTGCCAACCTTATTTGTGCACCGCATTGAAAATCTAATTGCCACTGCCAGATCAAATAAGGTAGCGGTTCTCATGGGACTCCAGGAGCTTCCACAGTTTCAGCAGCAATATGGAAAGGATACCGCAACCACCATTACCTCGGTAGTAGGGAATGTACTTTCTGGCTCGGTAAGGAACAAGGAAACGCTCGAATGGCTGGAGCGGCTTTTTGGGAAAGTTAAGCAACAGTCAGAGAGCTTGTCCATTGATAGAACCAAGACATCGGTGTCGCTCTCGGAAAAACTAGAATCGCTGATTCCTGCAGGTAAGATCGCATCATTGAAGGCCGGAGAGCTCGTTGGTATGCTTGCAGCGGATGCGGTAGAAGAATATACCGGAAAATTTGATACCTCGGCGATCAACTGCAGGGTGAATCTTGATATGGAGGCATTAGCTACAGAGGAAAAAGCTTACCCTGATATGCCGTTGTATTATGATTTCGCAGGAAAAAAGGATGAGATTCTCCGTAAAAACTTCATGCGCATAAATGATGAAATACAGGTATTGGTTAAAAAATTCAGAACCGAGGCTGCCGTCCCAAAAAATGGGGAAAGTCCCAAAGCCTCCATGGCAGGCGGAATGAAGAGATAAACAAACTATTTTTTTTCAATCTTAAAATCAATTTTTATGGAAGAATTAACCGGCCGGCTTGTGGTGGTACATCCCCAGCTGACAACAGATCCTGTTTCCAGACAGGGTCAGATAGGTGTAATTGCAATAGCGGATCTTCAAAAAGATAACATTAGCGTCGGCTTTGGTGGTGGCCCACTTGGCAGGTATTCCTCAGATGCCCTCCTTGTGCTAAAGGATAAAAGGGAGCTTTATCAGGATATTATGACTGGGGTAAAGGATATGGATGCCGGTACTTTTAAAGACTTGCTCGATATTAATATGAAACAGGAGTATTCAGATTATGGTCACATCTCTGCTGCGATGAAGATTGCTGTCGAAAATCCAGAGGTGATGAAAAGGAGCATGATTTCCCTGGAGGACTATATTTCACGAAATCACAATATAAATGTCAGCGAAGCGGTTTCTTTTGAGCGTTAGGCTTTTGGCAGGCGTACTTCTCATTTTTGTTTGCTCTTCTCTATCCTGCTACTCCCAAATCTCCTTGCCTTTGAATTCAATAAAGGTAAATAGCGCTTTTGGTAAAAGGATACATCCTATTACCCATTTTGCGGATTTCCATCGTGGCATTGATCTTCACGCAAGAAATGAGCCTGTATTTTCTTTTCTTACCGGAAAGGTATCCGGCGTAGGCTTTAATCCAATTCTGGGAAAATTTATAAGGATTGATCATTCAGGCCTTGAAAGCATATATGGCCACCTCTCCATTATTCTGGTTCGAAAGGGCGAGGAAGTCCGTTCTGGGGAAGTTATAGCGGTTACGGGATCTACCGGTAGGGTGACTGGCGAACACCTGCACTTTAGTTTGCGCATCGGGGGAGTCTACATCGATCCTGTAAACTTTATTCTTCGCTACTATAAAGTAGCCAAAATTAATCAAATAAATTTTATGGAAAATTCAGCCTATTTGACCCTAAGGCAAAAACTGGAACTACTCGCCATGGAAGAGGAAGTGGAACTGAATCAGGACGAGGCCTGGGTTTACGGAATTGGTTTTGCGGATACGGAGGAAGAGCAAGATGGATAAAAAAGATGTTCATAAACCCCTGCACGTTCAGGTTGCCGAGAAAGTAATTGAGGCACTCCGCGCCGGAACCGCACCCTGGCAGATTCCATGGGATTCAGCGGGCATGCCTCTTCTAATGCCTTACAATTTTCAGAGCGGCAATAGATATAAGGGAATCAATGCCCTATCACTTTTGATGGCAGGTAGGGAAGATCCAAGATGGATGACCTACAGGCAGGCAGAGGAAAGCGGAATGCAGGTGAGAAAGGGAGAGAAATCCATGCTCATCCAGTTCGTTAAAACAAGTGATGAGCGAACCAGGCGCGACGCTTCAGGAAAGGTTATGCATGATGAGCTCGGAAAGCCCATAAAGGAAACAAGGGAACTTCCCCATGCCATTGTTCGCAATGCTTACGTGTTTAATGCCGCGCAGATCGAGGGCATGCCCAAACTGGAAAGAGAAAAGCCATGGAATTGCAATAGAAAAGTAGAGACCTTTTTATGCAGCTTCTGTTTTTTCCCCAGCGATGGTCTGCCCGGCTTGTTCGGGAGTGTTATAGTCCAATGCTGAATGCCTTCTCTTTCTGTTATACC
>NZ_QPKV01000011.1 GCF_003339865.1 Pedobacter chinensis | reverse complement strand
TGAGCGCAATTGCTCGAGGGCCTTTTGTTTCATTAGCTCATAATCGAGCTGTTCTTCTCTCATCATAATAAACTGTATCTAAAGTTAGTGATTTTGACTTTTGACACAGTTTATTTTACAATCTCAAGTTCAGCATGACGATCGTTCATGTTTAGTGTTTTAGGCACTTTGCTTAGCCATTACGCCTTGCTTGGTGTTTTATGCATCATGCCTAGCCACCACGTCATGCTGAACGTGTTTCAGCATCTTTCTTGCTTGGCGTTCATATTGTTAAGGTCCTGAAACAAGTTCAGCATGACGATCGTTCATGGTTGGTGTTTATGCATTCTGCCCATTACGTCATGTTTGGTGTTTTATGCATCATGCCTAACCATCACGTCATGCTGAACATGTTTCAGCATCTTTCTTGCTTGGCGTTCATATTGTTAAGGTCCTGAAACAAGTTCAGCATGACGATCGTTCATGGTTGGTGCTTATGCATTGTGCCCATTACGCCTTGCTTGGTGTTTTATGCATCATGCCTAGCCACCACGTCATGCTGAACGTGTTTCAGCATCTTTCCTGCTATTCGTTCATGCTATTAAGG
>NZ_QPKV01000010.1 GCF_003339865.1 Pedobacter chinensis | reverse complement strand
ATGACGATCGTTCATGGTTGGTGCTTATGCATTGTGCCCATTACGCCTTGCTTGGTGTTTTATGCATCATGCCTAGCCACCACGTCATGCTGAACGTGTTTCAGCATCTTTCCTGCTATTCGTTCATGCTATTAAGGTCCTGAAACAAGTTCAGGATGACGATCGTTCATGGTTGGTGCTTATGCATTGTGCCCATTACGCCTTGCTTGGTGTTTTATGCATCATGCCTAGCCACCACGTCATGCTGAACGTGTTTCAGCATCTTTCCTGCTATTCGTTCATGCTATTAAGGTCCTGAAACAAGTTCAGGATGACGATCGTTCATGGTTGGTGCTTATGCATTCTGCCCCATTACGTCTTGCTTGGTGTTTTATGGCATCATGCCTAGCCACCACGTCATGCTTAACGTGTTTCAGCATCTTTCCTGCTATTCGTTCATGCTATTAAGGTCCTGAAACACGTTCAGGATGACGATCGTTCATGGTTGGTGTTTTAGGCATTGTGCCCATCACGTCTTGCTTGGTGTTTTATGCATCATGCCTAACCACCACGTCATGCTGAACTTGATCTTTCTTGCCTGGCAACTATGCTACTTAGTTCCGAAACAAGTACAGGACAACCATTGCCATCACAATTTTATCCTCTGCTCCTCCCAAATATGACACCCCGCTTAAATTAATACAAATCGAAACTTTTATCTTCGATAATTCGTTAATACAAGCACATGAGAGGTTTTCGTTTTTCTGATTATAATCCAGGCAATACGCCAGCGGGTGGATTTAAAGATTTGTTAAAATTATTTAGCGAATTGCTTAATTATACTGCAGGTGATGCGGGAGAAGCTTTAAGCTGGCTGAACGAACTCGATAAGCAATACAATTTAACCAACGATGATTATGGCATCGGGAATTTTATTGATGACCTTAAAGATAAAGGCTACTTAACTGAAAATAATCAAACAGGTGAATTTAAAATCACAGCCAAAACAGAGCAAACCATACGCAAATCAGCCCTCGATGAAATTTTTGGAAAGCTAAAAAAATCAGGCAGGGGAAACCACAACAGCAACCAGTCTGGTATTGGAGAAGAGAAAAATGCCGATAGACGTGAATATAATTTTGGAGATAGTTTAGATCAGATTGATATGACTGCATCTATCCAAAATGCTCAGATTAATCATGGAATCAGCGATTTTACTTTAACCGACAGAGATCTTGAGGTTGAAGAAAAAGATTTTAAAACCTTAACTTCCACTGTTTTGATGATTGATATCTCCCATTCAATGATTTTATATGGTGAAGATAGAATTACACCAGCTAAAAAAGTTGCAATGGCCCTGGCTGAACTGATTAAAACAAAATATCCGAAAGACACCTTGGATATAGTGGTTTTTGGTAATGATGCCTGGCCGATTACCGTTAAAGATTTGCCTTATTTGCAGGTTGGCCCTTACCACACCAATACTTATGCAGGATTGGAATTAGCTGCAGATTTGCTTCGCAGAAGAAAAACGCATAACAAACAAATCTTCATGATTACAGACGGGAAACCGACTTGTTTGAAAGAAAATGGCAAATATTACAAAAACAGTATGGGGCTGGATAGAAAGGTAATTAATAAAACTTTAAACATGGCAGCGCAATGCAAACGCCTGAAAATTCCTATTACCACATTCATGATCGCAAAAGATCCTTATTTGCAACAATTTGTACGCCAGTTTACAGAAATTAATGGCGGAAGAGCATTTTACAGTTCTTTAAACGGATTGGGTGAATATATTTTTGAAGATTACATTAAAAATAGACGTAAGACAGTTAAATAGTCCGAAGTCTTTAGTCCGAAGTCGGAAGATTAAAGGCTTTAACAGACACTTACAAAGTAACAAGAAAGATTGGAGTGAGTTTACACTTATTTAGACGGAAACTTTTAACCTTATTAACTTACAACATTTAAACTAAAAGATGCAAAACACCACATTAGGCGAATTAAAAACTACGGGATATCGATCAAGATCTGTTAAAGAAGAACTTAGAGACAATCTGATCAAGGTGCTTAGAGATAAAAAAACAGAGTTTGAAGGCATTATTGGTTATGATGAAACAGTTATTCCAGAGCTGCAAACTGCAATTTTATCTCGCCACAACATATTACTTTTGGGTTTACGCGGACAAGCAAAAACCAGGATTGCCCGTTTAATGGTTAATCTTTTAGATGAATTTGTTCCTTATGTTGCAGGAAGTGAAATTTTCGATGACCCATTAAATCCGATTTCCTGGTATGCAAAAAACGAAATTGCAACCAAAGGCGATGAAACTGAAATTGCCTGGTTACACCGCAGTGAACGCTATACTGAAAAATTAGCTACGCCAGATGTTACCGTTGCAGATTTAATCGGTGATGTCGACCCAATTAAGGCCGCAACATTAAAATTGACCTATAACGATGAACGTGTAATTCATTTTGGTTTAATTCCCCGTGCGCACCGCAGCATTTTCGTCATTAACGAGCTCCCCGATTTACAGGCAAGGATTCAGGTGGCATTATTTAACATGCTACAGGAAAAAGACATTCAGATTCGTGGTTTCAAATTACGTTTACCACTGGATATTCAATTTGTGTTTACGGCAAACCCTGAAGATTACACCAACCGTGGAAGTATTGTTACACCATTGAAAGACAGGATTGAAAGCCAGATTTTAACACACTACCCTAAAAGCATCGAGATTTCCCGTAAAATCACTTTTCAGGAAGCCAGAATAACAGAAGAACAAAAAGCAAATATTGAAGCCGATGGATTGGTAAAAGATCTGGTTGAACAGATTGCTTTCGAAGCCCGTAAAAGTGAATACATCGATCAAAAATCGGGTGTTTCGGCAAGGTTAACCATTTCTGCTTACGAGAATTTAATCAGTACTGCCGAACGTAGAATGCTAATTTCAGGCGAGAAGAACACATTTGTCCGTTTATCAGATTTAGCTGGAATTATTCCTGCAATTACGGGTAAAATAGAATTGGTTTATGAAGGCGAACTGGAAGGTCCGGCGCATGTGGCCACTACTTTAATTGGGAAAGCAGTTAAAACCTTATTTGCCCGTTATTTTCCAGATCCGGAAAGGGCCAAAAAAAGCAAAACGGCAAATCCATATACCGAAATTACCGAGTGGTTTACCGAAGGAAATAATCTCGACGTGACCGATACTTTAACCAATGCTCAATACAAAAAAGCATTAATGCTTGTACCAAGCTTATATGATTTAGTGAAGAAATTCCATCCTAAATTAAGCGAAAATCAAACCTTGCTTTTAATGGAATTTGTGTTGCATGGATTAGCAGAGTATTCTCAGTTAAGCAAAAACTACTTAAATGGCGGCTTTGGTTTCTCTGATATGTTCGGCAGTTTATTTAATGCTGAATTTGATGAAGAAGATGAAGATGATTTCAGATAACAATTAAATATTTTAATTTCTTTAATTTATTAGCTTTGACAACTTTCCCCGCAAAGAAAGTGGCAAAGCTTTTTATTTAAAATATTAGTCCTATAACATGGGAAGATTACCAATATTAGTAACTGCAAGCATATTTATTATTGCTTTTGATATATACTGTTACAAAGCCATTATCTCTGTTTTCAAAAACTGGGGGCACAAAACAAAAAAAGTATTCGGAATTTTATATTGGGGTTATAGCCTACTTTTAATTCTTGGTGTTTTCTGCGGCATTTATTTAAACTTATTTCTCACTTTAAGAGCCATTATTTTAGTTGCTTTCTTTTTAACGGTAGCCTGTAAACTAGCCATGTTACCATTCTTGCTCATTGATGATCTGCGAAGATTGTTCATCTGGTTGTTTAAAAAAAACAGGGGAATTAAGCCAGCCCAAAAAACAGAAAAAAATGTTCCGGCAGATATTGAAACCATTTCGCGTTCAGAATTTTTGGTTAAAGCAGGTTTAGTAGCAGCGGCTGTGCCATTAACATCATTAAGCTGGGGCATCATTTCCGGTGCTTATGATTATCAAATTAGAAAAGTAAACCTGATTCTGCCTAACCTTCCAAAAGCTTTTGATGGAATAACGATGGCACAAATTTCTGATATCCATTCTGGTAGTTTTTATAACAAAACCGCAGTTAAAGGTGGTGTAGAAATGTTGTTGGCCGAAAAACCGGATTTTGTGTTCTTTACCGGAGATTTGGTAAATAATCTAACGAATGAAGTAAGGGATTATCAGGATATTTTTTCAAAAGTGAAAGCACCACTTGGCGTTTATTCATCATTAGGAAACCATGATTATGGCGATTATTTCTTTGGAAGAGAATCATCTCCTGCCAAGGTAAAAAACCTTAAAGATATGGTTGATGTGCATAAAATCATGGGTTATGATTTATTAATGAATGAAAACCGCAGACTAAAGGTTGATGGTGAAGAAATTGGGATTCTGGGCATCGAAAACTGGGGAATGGGTCGTTTTCCTAAATATGGTAAAATGGAACTGGCCGTTAAAAATACCGATGATTTACCAGTTAAACTTTTATTAAGTCATGATCCATCACACTGGCGGGGCGAAGTTTTAGAGAAATACCCGCAAATAGATGCTATGTTTAGCGGCCATACCCACGGAATGCAGTTCGGTGTTCGCCTGAAAGAATACCAATGGAGCCCGGTTCAATATATTTATAAAGAATGGGCAGGTTTATACCAGGAGCAAAAACAACAGCTTTATGTTAATGTTGGCTATGGTTTCTTAGGTTACCCAGGCAGGGTAGGAATTTTACCTGAAATAACAATTTTCACTTTAAAAAGAGCTTAATCAGAAACAATTGAATTTTTGAGGTAGAGAATAATGAATGATTGAATGAATTTACATGTCGTAAAATTCACTCAATCGCTAATTCAATCACTATTTCTATCCCGCGTTAAAGCGATATCCTACACCACGTACAGTTTGCAATAGCTGAGGATTATCAGGGTTCAATTCTATTTTTTTACGCAAGCGAACAATGTGCATATCCAGCGTTCTGGTGTTCACATCAGAATTATAACCCCAAACCACCAGCATCAACTCATCACGGTTGATTACTTTACCCGGATTGCGCAAGAAATACAGCAGAATACGATTTTCCAATATGGTTAACTCAATTTTCTTCCCATCTCTAAATAAGGTATGAATGTTAGGGTGATGCTCCATATTACCGAAACGATGAATTTCGGCGGTATCCTTGTTCACAATAAATTTCACTTTACTTTCCAGCATCGCCACCAATACATCCATGTTAAACGGTTTGGTAATATAGTCTGATGCGCCAAAGTTATAAGCATCAATTTTATCTACATCCTGCGCTTTTGCAGTCATCATAATGATCAGATTCTCGAAGCCCTGCTTACGTACATTTTCGCAAACCTCAGCGCCTTGTTTTCCAGGCATCATCCAATCTAACAAAACAATATCAGGTTGGTCAGCAATGATCATTCGCTCGCCCGATTCGCCATCGTTAGCTTCCAGTACATTATAGCCTTCAGTTTTTAATCGATGTGCTACCAAAAAGCGAAGATTTTCATCATCCTCAACAATTAATATTTTTACTTCTTTAGACATTTATATGTGTGTTTATTATGAGTTATAAAGTTAAAAGGTTGTAATGTAAGGTTAAAGGCAACATCACCACATTTAATTTTACAATATTTAACATTTTTAAGTTTCAACTATTTATTTGAAAGTCTGTCAAGGTAACATTCGAACTTTACAACATTTCAATTTTAATTATTATTATATTTATGATTACTTGGTAACATTACTTCATTCAAAATTACAATTGTTTAATCACTGCTAAGTTTCAACTACTTTATTTGAAAGTTTGTCAGGTAACATTACAACATTCGAACTTCACAACATTTCAATTATTATAAGGCAGCACAATTTTAAACTCTGTGCCACGCCCTACTTTACTTTTTACCGAGATTTCTCCCTGCATAAAGTTAACCAGTTCTTTGCAGAAAGCCAAACCTAGTCCTACACTTCCCATTTGGTTATACTCATTCTGTATTCTGAAAAACTTTTTAAAGATATTATTTAATTCTGATGATGGTATTCCTATTCCCTTGTCGGTAAAACGAAAAACCAATACTCCCTTTATTAATTTTGCACTAATATGTAATTTCTTATTGGCAGGCTTAGAATATTTATAGGCATTTTCGGCTAAGTTATCAAATAAACTACCCAATAAAACCGGATCTGTGATAAAGGTTCTAAAACCAACCACCTCGTAAGTTATTTTAAAATCAGGATGTTTCAGCGTGTGCGATTCTACTGTACTGGCTATAAAATCTTCAATATTAACCTCCTCCTGATTCAGCTTGATCGCCTTGTTTTCAATTTGAGTAAAAGCAAGCAGCTTATTCATCAAACCGTTTAATTTATCAGCTTCTTCATCTAAAATTTTACCGTAAAGCTGTTGTTCCTTTTGGCTGAGGGCGGTTGCGCTTTTAATGTTATTACCAGCAATTTTAATTACACTTACCGGAGTTTTAAACTCGTGTGTAAGGTTGTTCACAAAATCATATTGCAGTTTAAACATTTTACTGTTGATGTTCAGGTTCCGGTAAATTAGAAAGGCGACCAATAACAAAACGCCGTAAACCAATAACAACACTAATGCAATTGGCATGAAATAGATAAAGATCTCCTTTTTAATATATGATTTTGAAGAGGTAAAATAAAGCTTAAAATCTGAGAATGCGCCTGGTAGCGCTATTTCTGTGGTCATATTTTCATCAGAAGTATCAATCGGATCGTAAGTTAAAGGTTCAACTTCAATTTTCTGGTAAAGCAATGGCCTGGTATTAATGACTTTTATTTTATTGGGATCAAGCTGAAAAACCAGCATATCTTGCTGGTAGATGGGTAGCGGATTAAGCTTATGCCGCATCATGTTTTTATAAATTTTTAAATCTTCCCGCCTTGGTATATTCAAATAAGTGATTTTATTTGATTTAACCACAGAAAAATTGGTAAACAGTTCTTCTTGTGTAGGTACAACTGCAGTATCCAGTTGATCGACAAATGTTACCAGTTTATAAGCCATGGCATTGAAATCATCTCCGACTTTAAAAGATCTTGTATCGTATTCAGAAAATAATTTTACAGAATCAGGCGATACATTTTTACCAAATTGAAAAATAGACTTTGGACCGATTGATAAATTCCCCACATTCATTCCATCTCTTACCGGTACGTTTTTTACTTCAGTATCGTAAAAAGTAACTTTAGAAACGAATGGGTATTTTATAGTTATGGTATCTACAAATTTCGCAGCTGTTGCCGAATCTAAAAAGCCGTTATAGTATGAAATCTCGGGCATTTTGTTTTGAAAGAAATCATTATATGCCTTAATACTTTGTTCTAAAACGTTTACTTTTTCTGATACGAATTCATTCTCAATGGATTTTTTACTGAAGTTGAATGCCAGAAATAAAGAGAGAACAAAAAGAATGGAGATGAGTATGATAAAGGTAACACCTAGTGAGAAATTTTTCCGGTAACCATTTTTCTTATCCAGGGCCATAACCTATTTCTTACTCAGGTTTGTTTTTAAAAATTCTTCTAAGGCTTTATATAAAGCGGTTCTGCCTTGCTGGCGTAATACCGGGTTTGGCCCCTCTTCTTTTTCGATATAAGTTACCGGAACATTCCTTTTTTTCAACTCCTTAATAAACTGGACTCCTTCAGCAACATTTACCCGCGGATCTTTGGGATTTTGAGCAATAAAAAGCGGTGTTTTAAATCGATCGGCATGAAAAACAGGCGAGGCAAAACGCATATAGTCTGTATCCGTTATCGGATTGCCAATTATTTCGTAATACATTTGAAGGTTTGATTTTAAAAATGGCGGAATTGTTTTCAGATAACTAAATAAATTAATTACACCAGAGTTTGATCCACCGCAGCTATAAAGATCGGGATTTTTATACAAACAATTTAATGCGATATAACCACCAAATCCGTTTCCATAAATCGCTATTTTTTTAGGATTGGCAATCTTGCGATCGATTAACCAACGCACGCCATCATTTACATCTTCCTGAATTTTATCACTCCATTGTTTAAAGCCTGCTGCATAAAAAGATTTTCCATAGCCTGTTGATCCCCGGTAATTCACCTGAAGCACTGCATAACCACGATTGGCTAAAAACTGTACATCGGCGTTGTAACCCCAACTGTTTCGCCCACCAGGACCATTATGCGGTACTACAACAACTGGTAAATTAGTTGCTTTCTTATTTTTAGGCAAGGTTAAATAGCCGTTTATGGTTAAACTATCACTGCTTTTAAAGCTTATTGGCTTCATATCGCTCATCATTTCTTCTTTTATTGATGAGTTAATATCAGTAAGCTTTTTAAGCTTATTATCGCTTGCTGTGTACAAATAATATGAACCTGGGTTTTTATCGGTAAAGGTTCTGATCACAAAAACCTTGTCCATTTTGTCTTTGTCCATTATTCTCCACTCAGACCCCGGTAAAAGCTGATCTATTTTTCCGTAAGTACGCCTTGAATCATCATCCAGATAAAATTTTTCCTTTTTCCAGGTTTCACAAGTCACAAATATCATCTTCTTTTGTGTTCGCGAATACCTGGCATCAACAACATTTAAGGTATCGTTTGCAAAGAGAACCTGTTTTTCTTTGCCTGTTTTTAAATCCAGAGCAACCAACGCATTTTTATCCCGGTTAACATTTGAAATTGCGTAAAGCACATTTGGCTCCTGTTCTGAAAAAGCAATTGGCTGTAAGGTTGTTTCAAAATTATTACTGATTACAGGTTGAAAAGACTGGTTTTCATTTTCCCTGTACATCAGCGTTTCGTTTACGCCATCACTGGCAACAGCGATTTTTAAAACACCCTTATTATCGGTCATCCACTCTGTAATATTCCCTGGATTTTTAGCAGCAATATCCATTTGTCCATTGCGGACATTTAAACGATAAACATCAAAAACAGTTGAATCTCTTTTGTTGGAAGCAACAATAATGTATTTATCATCAATTAACTGATCTTCAATTACCCTTAACCTCGTTTTTTCATTGGAACTTAACTGGATTTGTTTACTTCCATCTTTATTGATCACAAAAATATCCGATCGCCTTTCTTTCGAGTCATCTTCGGTATAATAAATCAACTCATTATTGCTCGTCCAGAAATGAAAACTTATCGTTTTTTCACTTAAATGAGTTAACTGTACGCTGTTTCCAGTTGCCAGATCATCTACAAAAAGATCGAGTTTTTTATCCTGAAGTTTTAAATAAGAGAGGCTTTTGCCATCTGGCGAAATGTGGTAGTAAGCCTTATCAAATGCTTTAAAAAAATCATCAACGGGTATAGTCTGCTCCTTTTTTGGATTTTTACAAGCCCAAATCGAAACAACCAAAACCAATAGAATAATTCTCTTTAACATAAATAATTTCCTGAGGGGATAACAAAAATAAATATCTCAGCTAGTTAACCACACTTTACACTAACAATGTTACTTATAGAAACATAGCCTGGGGGCTCAATTTAGTATTTAGTAAGATAGAGACAAAATAAAATACAGGTAACATTATTATTAGAATTAAGGCTACCCTGAGGCTTGTGTAAACTAAACCCTTTTAGTTGCCGTTTTTTCTTTGGGTTTTCAGCTTTCGCCATTTTTAATTACTTTTAAGCACATACCGCAATAAAATGAATCGCATACTGCTCATCATATTCTTAATTTTTAGTACTGGAGCCAGTGCACAAATATTTCGGCCGAATCTGCAGGTTGGTCAGGATGAAAGTGCTTTAGCCATCCAATATTATCAGGAAGGTGATTATGAAAAAGCCGCTGTTTTATTAGAAAAGTTATTCCTTAAGCCTAATAGTGAAGGCTATTTTGATTTATACTTTAACTCGTTATTAAAACTTAAACAGTATGATCAGGCTGAAAAGCTTGTTAAAAAATTGCTTAAGCAAAACCCTTCTAATGATGCTTATCCCATTGCTTTGGGCAAGTTATATCAGGAAAAGGGCGATACTCAAAATGCCGGCAAAATATTTAATGAGGTCATTAACAAACTCCCAAAGGATGAATTCAGGATTAGAAATTTAGCCAATAGTTTTTATCGCTTCGAAAATTATGAATTTGCAGTTCAAACTTTTAAACAAGGAAGAAAACTTTTAGGAAACGATCAGTTGTTTACTTTTGAGTTGTTAAATATTTATCGTTTTAAAAAGGATAAACCAATGCTTATGCAGGAGTATCTGGATGCATTACCCAGTATTCCTCAAATTTTAACTCAGGCTGAGGCAGTGCTTCCAATGATTTTTGAGGATAAAACAGATTATCAGGCTTTTCAGACAGCAATACTCAGGAAAATTCAGAAGGAACCAGATGTTGAAATCTATATTCAACTATTAACCTGGAATTATATTCAACAGCAGGAATATGATATGGCGCTACGCCAGTTAATTGCTTTTGATAAACGCACAAAAGCAGATGGAGGAACATTATTCAATTCCATTTCTACGTTTGTTGATAACGGAGCTTATGAAACCGCAATTAAGGCTTATGATTATTTATTAACCAAGGGAAAAGATAATCAGTATTACTTACCATCGAAGATTGAAATGTTGAATACTAAATACAACATGCAAACTTCAGGAAAATACGCTGTATCTGATCTTGATTTACTGGCAAAAGATTATCAGTCTTTAATTGACGAAAATGGTAAAAATAAAAATACCCTATTTGCAATTAAGAAATTAGCAAACCTTCGGGCTTATTACTTAAGGCAGGCTGATCAGGCCGAAAAGGGCTTAGAAGAGGCCTTGCAAATACCTGGATTAACTGTTCAGGATGTTGGGCAGTTAAAATTAGATTTGGGCGATATTTACATTTTAACCAATCAGCCCTGGGAAGCCTTTTTAGCTTATGAGCAGGTAAGCAAGCAATTTGAAGGTCAGCCGATTGGAAACGAAGCCCGTTTCCGTAGCGCAAAACTTTCTTTTTATCAGGGAAATTTTGATTATAGTAATGGCCAATGCCAGGTTTTAAAAGCTGCAACATCACAATTGATTGCGAATGATGCTTTAAATTTAAGTTTATTAATTACGGATAACATTCAAACACCAACGGATAGCAATGCATTGAAAATGTATGCAGATGCAGAGATGTTGATTTTTCGAAATCTTCCTGCACAAGCGATAAAAAAATTAGATAGCATTGCGATTGCTTTTCCTAATCATGGATTGGCTGACGCGGTTTTGATGACTAAAGCGAGAATCCTGATTAAATCAAATGATTTCCAAAAAGCAGCAGATATTCTTAAAAAAGTAACGGAAGAATTTAAAGATGGCATTTGGACTGATGATGCACTATTTACTCTTGGCGATTTATATGAGAAAAAACTTAATGATATCGCTCAGGCACAGCTTTACTTTCAGAAACTGATAACCGATTATCCTGGAAGCATGTTTAGTGCAGAAGCCCGAAAAAGATTCAGGAGTTTAAGAGGCGATGGGGTTTAGATCAACATGAATCGTCACTATTCATGAAACATCAACACATATTTATTTATCTTTGCGATATGTTTTTGTACAACGTTACCCTAATTTTAGATGATCATGCAGCCGAAGAATGGTTGCAATGGATGCAGGAAATTCATATTCCGGAAGTAATGGCGACCGGGATGTTTGTATCTAACAGATTGCTAAAAGTTGTAGATTCTCCAAATGAGGGTGTAACCTATTGTGCGCAATATGTTGCTGAAACTTTGGATCATTATAATGAGTATCAAAGTGTTTATGCACCTGCATTACAAGAAAAATTAAACACCAAATTTAAAAATCGTTTTGTGGCTTACAGAACTTTAATGGAGTTTATCGGCTAGACTCCGAACTTTTGACCAGCGGCGCCAGACTTATTTTAACTTCTCATTATTCTTATGCCTATTGGCGTCACGAATAGTTTTCTTTTCTAGGTTTTTTGCCAAAGCATCGGTTAAATTAATACCGGTTTGATTGGCCAGACAAATCAGCACAAACATCACATCGGCCATTTCATCAGCCAGATTTACCTCTTCATCACTCTTTTTAAAAGATTGCTCCCCATATTTGCGAGCCATTATCCGGGCAACTTCGCCAACCTCTTCCATTAAAATTGCAGTATTGGTTAATTCATTGAAATACCTGATACCGGTGGTTTTGATCCATTGATCTACTGTTTCCTGTGCTTCGTTAATGGTCATTTTTTTCTTCTTCTATTTCTGATTTTATGATGCTGTCCACATCAATGCTGGCATCTTCGAGCAAGAAAACACCTGCTCCTTTTTCCCTCGCATAGGGCGTTTTTATTTCTCCAATTTTGGTAATCTTAGCAAAAAAAGGCTGTTCTCTCTTACGCTTTGGATCTTCGTCGTACGATCCACTGATCATAATTAAATCTTTAACCGGCTTATCCATCTTAAACCAATACAAGTAGTCAGCATTGTAAGAAACCGCATTTATATTTTTAAATTTCGAATAATAATTAATTGCACCTGCTTGTCCGTAATTATCGGCACGTACGAGCAGGACCGATTTATCTTTAACCTTTCCGTAAGCGATATCAACAAGTGCTGCCAATTCTTTCCAGCCTTGCATATCGGCATAATCCTGAGGCAGCTGATGGTTTTTGCCATCTTCCCACCGCAACATACCCACTCTTTCAAATCGCTTTTGATTTGCAATAATTTTTTCGGGAGAATAAAGCGGCATTATTAAAGGCAAAACATAAATAAATGATCCGATGGTAAAAGCTAAAAGCAAAACAATCCATACATAGCGTTTATAAAAAATAATCCCAAAGTATGTAGCGCCAAAAGCCAATAAAACAGGATATAATCCTAACGCATAATAATCTTTGGCCTTGAAATAACTGAAAATCAATATAGTGAAGATATAGGTTAAAATTACCCACCGATATTTAGCAAAAGGCTTATAGAAAAGTAAAGTGCCAATTCCAGCAAGCAAAACGAAAATACCTGTAGCAAAAAACAGAAATTGATTAATAAAGAAATCATTACGATTAACATACACCAGTTGCGTTCTCGCAAGCAACTTCATGTGCTTAAGCACCGGGAAATCATGATTAATTTGCCAGACAATATTTGGAGAAACAATGATTAAACCTAAAATAATTGCAAAATAGAGATGTTTATTAGTAAATATCTTTCTGGTAGGACTAATAATGATTGCAGGCAATAATCCCATCAACAGGAAAATAATATTATATTTATTTAAGAAACCAAGTGCTACCGAAATTGCGAAGTAGTAAAGGTATTTTGGTTCCTGTTTATCAAAAAATCTGATCAGATAATAAAATACGGCCGTCCAGGCTAAAACATCAAAAGAGTTGGGTTGATAAAGCGTGTTCAGTCTTAAATATGCAGAACAAATACAGGCAATGGCAACTAAACATTTTGCCAGTAAATTCCCTTTCAGGTGATCGACAATTTGCCAGCTAAACAGAATAGTTAGCGCACCAAAAGCAGCAGGAAAAAATTTAACAACATAATAACCATTTCCTAAGGCTTTAATAATCAACGAAAATAATGAGGTAAGCGGTGGAACCGAAGTAAAACCCGCTGCTAAATGATTGGCCTGATCGAGGTGTAAAAATTCATCTCTGTGCAATTCGTAAACTGAATTAACCAATACAAAAGATAAAATTAATTTTAAAATTAGGAAAAACGCAAGACAACTATATTCTGTAAGCTGGTTCGGGTTTTTATCCTTCATATTCGTTTAAGTTCAAAAAGTATTTGAAACTGTTTAAAAATGGCTTATCGATTTTACAACTCAACGGTGCGTGAGGAACGTATCGCGGCTCGATGCCTTGGTTCGTGTCTTCACGAACCAAACAATTTAATTCCTCAAAATTTAAACAGTTTCTTGAATAGATTAATTATGATTTTTGACAGCTCACTGCTTAATTAGTTACAATCGCATAGTTTAAATTTTAATTATTCCTTATTCTTTGTGTCAATTAAAATCGTAACCGGGCCATCATTTAATAAAGCGATCTTCATATCTGCACCAAAAATTCCAGTCTGTACTTTTCTTCCTGTTAAGATAGATAATTTCTCAATCATTTTCTCATAAAGTGGAATCGCAATATCTGGTTTTGCAGCCCGGGTAAAACCAGGCCGATTTCCTTTTTTTGTAGCGGCAAACAAAGTAAACTGGCTAATTAAAAGAATGTTTCCGTCAACATCGGCAAGTGCTTTATTCATCATTCCATTTTCATCGCCAAAAACCCGCATGCCTACAATTTTTTGTGCAAGCCATTCTAAATCTTCAGTTGAATCGGTATCTTCAATGCCTAAAAGTACTACAAATCCTGTTTCTATCTGTCCAGTAATATTTCCATCAACAGTGCAACTTGCTTGTGTAACTCTTTGTAAAACTGCCCGCATTTTTTAAAGCTAAAAGACTAAAGCGAATATAGGAGTAAAAGGATAAAAGCAGAAAGAATAAAGCGGAGAAACCAGAGAATAAAGCTAAGCAATTAAGATGCGATTATGCACCCAATCTTGATACTTGATACTAAAATCCCGATACCTGCCCACTAAAATCTTACCACCTAATCAGCGCACTCGCCCAGGTAAAACCTGAGCCGAAGGCGGCAAGGCAAACTAAATCGCCATCTTTAATTTTTCCAGCCTCCCAGGCTTCACACAAAGCAATGGGAACAGATGCTGCAGTGGTATTTCCGTATTTTTGAATGTTATTAAAAACCTGATCATCGCTTAAACCTAATAAGTTTTGAACGTATTGACTGATACGCAGATTCGCCTGATGCGGCACCAGCATATCAATATCTTTTTCGGTAAGATGATTAGCGGCAAGAGCCTCTTTAATTACCTCAGGAAACTTTACCACTGCTTTTTTAAAAACAGATGGACCATCCATATAAGGCAAAGCGGCTCCACTTTCTAAAATCTCAGGAGTCATAAATAAACCGCCCAATTCCTGATCTGGAAAAGCAGGTTTATCTTTCATCCATTTATTGGCATGAGAACCCGGATAATACATGGCTAAAATTTCTGCATCGGCACCATCACTATGTAAATGTGTGCTTAAAATTCCTTTCCCTTTTTCGTTGGTAGGTTGTAATACAACAGCTCCTGCCCCATCTCCAAAAATTACAGATACATTGCGGCTACGGGTTTCGAAATCCATCGCAAATGAATGTTTCTCACTACCAACCACCAAAACATTTTTATACATCCCCGTTTTTACAAACTGATCGGCTACTGAAAGTGCATACACAAACCCTGAGCATTGGTTTCGAACATCCAAAGCCCCGATTTCGCCCATACCCATTTCGCGCTGTAGTAAAACGCCGCAACCCGGAAAATAATAATCGGGACTTAAAGTGGCGAAAACAATAAAATCAATATCCTTTGCTGTTATTCCGGCCCTTTCAATGGCGATTTTTGCCGCCTCAATGCCCATTGTAGTGGTCGTTTCTTCATTGCGATCGGCAAAACGACGCTCCTTAATGCCTGTACGTTCCTGAATCCATTCATCGCTGGTTTCCATGAACCGACTTAAATCATTATTGGTATATATATTTTTTGGGACGTAATAACCTATTCCGGCAATTTTAGATTGATGCATATTATTATTAGTATTTGGTTAGCAAATGTATTAATATCAAATGGAAAACGTAAGATAAGCCATTTAAGCGAGTTGTAAAGTATATCTTCCATTTAACATATTACATCTTCCATAAAAATAGTTATTTTTGCATCCATGTCTACAGAAACAAAAGAAGAAACCTTTACACTCGAAGAAATTTTAACTTCCTTAAAAACTGTACATCGCCTAATTTTGTGGAATGATGATGTAAATACTTTCGATCATGTTATTTATTGCATGATGAAATACCTGGATTATAACGAATCTCAGTCAGAAAAAATTGCCTGGAAAGTCCATAATGAAGGGAAATGCCCCGTTTTAGAAGGTTCTTTCACTGAAATGGAAGTATACCGCAAAATTTTACAACAAGAAGGTTTGACCGTTTCTGTTGATTAAGCACTATTCTATAGTGCATCTGTCATGCTGACCTATAGCGAAGCGGAAAGCCAAGAAGTAAATTCATTTCAGCATCTATTCTACTTATCAAACCCTGAAATCGGATCAGGTAAGAATCTTGGTAGAAAAAGATAGGCTTGTATTATCCCTCTAAGCCTTTCAAAAGCTCGTTTAACTCAGCCTGTGTACTTTGCGTTTTATCTTTTGCATACCAACCGTGAAGTTTTTCAGCAATAACCGGCATTTCTGTGATTTCTTTTTTCCACTCTTTTAAAAGCGCCTGTAAAATCTGCGGTCTTGGTGCCCAGGCTGCAAAAACTTGATCTACGGCTTCATTTAAAATGATTAAAACAGGTATTGCTCTTCCTCCATTGGTTAAATGTGCGTCAATTAATGGCAGGTTTTTATCGCGTAGCACAAATTTCAAATCAATTTTACCTAATGATTCAGTAGCAATTTTATTGAATACCGGAACAATTTGAGCAGCATCGCCACACCAACCTTCAGTAATTACTAAAAACTTATAATTTTCTTTTAAATTATTAATGGTTGTGGTTAATTCATCCGTCAGGCTAGCGGTTTTATCAACCCTATTCATGCGTTGTACATTCATTTTACTGTAATGAAGCATCGCCTCTGAATCATCCGGACCAGTAGTTTTACCTTCCAGCAAAAGTTGATCAACCAATGCACGATAAGTTAAATAATCAATCCCTTGCTCACTGAAAATTTCGCTATAATTAACCATAATATTTTTTAAAAATTACAGCGCAAAGGAAAGTAGAAAATCCATTAAATTAATCATTGATTTGCAATTTGATTCATCCCCTAAAATCAACCTGCGATTTCTATTTAATTTCAGAAACCTTCGTAATTACTTTTGCTTTGTGGTTATATACCCTAATCACTGGTTTGATATTACTTTTAGAAACATTTAGAATCTCAACATTATTTCCGGGTAAAACAGATAGGGTTATCTTATTATTTACAACAGCCTGATCATTATTGGCGCCTTTAATGATTAGCGTATCATTAGTAGGATTCTCAATATCTACATTAAACGCTGATTTATCTAACAGATTTACAGTTAGTTTTTTATTCGGCGCCAAAGGAATCAAAATATTCAATGACTTCGGATTGGTTGGTAAAACTGCGCAAGAAGAGATTATTAAGGTAAATACCAACACTGAAGCAACGGCAAAAACTTTATTTTTCATAATTTTTTAGTTTATTATTAATCAGACGAAGATTTAAAGATTTTGGTTGCAGATTAACTTTTAAACTCGCTTGTTTTATGGAAATCAATATCCGGGTAATCCTGTTTGGTTAAATTGATCATGTACTCACTATCGGCCAAATAAACCGGATTCGCCTCTTTATCAAACCCGATATGTTGTTGCTTGCGTTTTACAAATTCATCCAATTTCTTCCGGTCGGCAGAAGTTACCCAGCTTGAACGTGTATAACTCAATGTTCGGAAACGACATTTAGCGCCATATTCATGTTCTAAACGAAAGTTAATAACTTCAAATTGAAGTTCACCAACAGCACCAATTACCTTTCTGTTACCAGGTTGCATCACGAACAATTGCGCAACCCCTTCATCCGTTAATTGTTCAATACCTTTTTCCAATTGTTTGGTACGCATTGGGTCCATGTTTTCTACCTCTTTAAAAATTGATGGAGAAAAACTCGGAATTCCTTTAAACTGTAACTTTTCACCTTCGGTTAATGTATCTCCAATTTTGAAGTTTCCGCTATCATATAAGCCAACTACATCACCCGGCCAGGCCTCATCAACAATACTTTTTTCATTTGCCATAAAATCCATGGGGTTGGCAAATTTCAGCTTCTTATCCTGCCGGGTATGATAATAAAATTTATTACGCTCAAATTTCCCTGAACAAATACGCAGAAAAGCAATTCTATCGCGGTGTTTTGGGTCTAAGTTGGCATGGATTTTAAACACAAAGCCACTGAAGTTTTTCTCTTCAACTTTTACATCCCGTTCTTCTGCCTCTCTATGTCTCGGGCTCGGAGCGATATCGATAAAAGTATCCAAAAGCTCTTTGATTCCGAAGTTGTTAATGGCACTCCCGAAAAAAACAGGCGCTAATAAACCCTCAGTATATAAACTTTTATCCAGCTGACCATAAATCCCGTCAACAAGTTCAACATCATCTTTCAATGTGCTAATTTCAGTTTCTTTAAGGTAATCCGATAATGAGGAGTCATCCAAATCATTCGCCGCCACAACTGAATCGGTTACTTTGGTTTTATCAGAATTAAATAGATTTAAATGTTTATTGTAGATGCTGTAAACGCCTTTAAAAGTATGTCCTTGCCCAATTGGCCAGGAAAGCGGGCATAAACTGATGTTCAGTTTTTCCTCAATTTCATCTAACAAATCGTAAGCTTCTTTACCTTCTCTATCCATTTTATTAATGAAAATGATCACTGGCGTGTTACGCATACGGCAAACTGACATTAATTTTTCAGTCTGTTCCTCAACACCTTTCACGCAGTCAACAACCAGGATTACACTATCCACCGCCGATAAGGTTCGGTAAGTATCTTCCGCGAAGTCTTTGTGGCCAGGTGTGTCCAGAATATTAATGCGTTTTCCACTGTACTCAAAACCCATTACCGAGGTTGCAACTGAAATTCCACGTTGTTTCTCAATCTCCATAAAATCAGAAGTATTACTTTGATTCGCCTTGTTCCTCTTTACTGCTCCTGCGGTATTGATGGCACCACCAAAGAGCAGGAATTTTTCAGTCAAAGTGGTTTTACCAGCATCAGGGTGACTAATAATGGCAAAGGTTTTGCGTTTTTCTATTTCGGGGTTAAGCATAATAAATTTGGATAAAAAAGATGATGAAACCTGGTTAAAGGAATTTAACTGCAATAAGATTTGAATATAATTGTTTCATCGGGCTGCAAAGATAAGAATTTTGGTTAACTGTTTGAACTGGTTAATTGTTTATTGTGGCATAACCATATTAATCTTGAAAATCATGTTAGGAAAAGCAATAACAGTAGTTCTTCGGAGCGAGCAGTCCCGCCATACATTCCAATCTTTTTGCGGTTTCTTCTTTGCTCCGTTTCCGTCCGTGCGGGGAGGAACCACAAAGCAATCTTTTGCGCAACACCTTCAAAAAGGATTTTCATTACTGTCAGGTTTATAAAACTTCTTCAGTGATTCTTACTCAACATTTTAACACCCCCAACCCCTCCTAAATTAGGTGGGGAGTAGTGCCTTCTATTGCAAATCTACTACGTTTAGTATTGGCTTTTGGGTTAAACCCAGCAACATAAGTATTCATACAAATTTTGAATAAGCACCACAAAAAACTCCAAACATTGTTTATAAACCTGAATGGAGCAATATCCTTTTTCCATTTTTAAGTTTGAAAACTCTGGCAGCAATATAGAAAGAGAGTTGTTAAACTTGAAAATAAAAAGATTTAGCGAAAGGCAGGGCTGCTTTCCCCATGGAAACCAAACGCTCATTTCCAAAAAATGAAATCAATTTCTAACCGATAACTGAATTATCTTATAAATCATGCCTATTTTTGTACTAAAATGTTTAGCTTTAATTATCCCTCCAAAATTAAACAAACTAAATTTTATTGCCAATGCCAATATTAGAAGAAACTTCTATGCCAGCAGAAATTGCGGCAAAGTTCATCAATTATACATCGAAACACGTTTTTTTAACTGGAAAAGCGGGGACAGGAAAAACTACTTTTCTACGAAAACTGATTAAACTCACGCATAAAAAAGCTATGATTTGTGCGCCTACGGGTATAGCCGCCATTAATGCCGCAGGAGTAACCATACACTCTCTTTTTCAGTTGCCTTTTGGTGCTTTTTTTCCTGATGCTGCCGGAAGTTTAATCAACGAAAACATCAGTTTTAATTTTAACACCCCAAGAACGATTGTTAAACATTTAAACATGCAAGGCAATAAACGCCGCATGTTACAAGAGCTGGAACTTTTGGTAATTGATGAAGTGAGTATGTTGCGTGCAGATATGCTTGATGCGATTGATTTCTCTTTACGTTATATCAGAAGAAACAGAAACATTCCTTTTGGTGGTGTACAGCTATTATTCATAGGCGATTTACATCAGTTACCCCCCGTAGTAAAAAATGATGAATGGAGAGTAATGGCCGGCTTTTATAAAAGTATTTACTTTTTTGATGCTTTGGCCTTGCAAAATAATCCGCCTGTTTATATTGAACTGGATAAAATTTACCGGCAGGATGATGCCGTTTTTATTGACCTACTAAATAATCTCCGGAATAATAAAATTACCCCTGAAGATACAGCGTTATTGCGTCAGCACTTTAAACAGGATTTTAAACCTTCGCATGACGAAAACTATATCACGTTAACAACGCACAACAATAAAGCAGACAGCATTAACAGAGAAAGGTTAAGCCAGCTAACCACAAAATCTTATTTTTTCGATGCCAAAATTAAAGGTGAGTTTAATGAATATGCCTATCCGAATGATAAAAGTTTAGAGCTTAAAGTTGGTGCTCAAATCATGTTCATTAAAAATGATATGACAGCTGAAAAACGTTACTACAACGGAAAAATCGGCATTGTGCATCATATAGAAAAAGACACCATTGAAATTGAATTGCCTGAAGACAGAACTGTAATAGAGATTACGCCTTACACCTGGGAAAACGTAAAGTATAAATTAAATGAGGCAACCAATGAGATTGATGAAAATGTTGCCGGCTCGTTTGTTCAGTATCCAATTAAACTGGCCTGGGCAATTACCGTTCACAAAAGCCAGGGCCTAACTTTTGATAAAGCCATTATTGATGTTGGAGATGCATTTGCTCCCGGACAAGCGTATGTGGCATTATCACGCCTGCGTTCGTTAAAAGGCCTGGTATTAACTTCGCATCTTCGTGATAGCGGCTTACAGCAGGATCAGAATATTCATTATTTTTCTAAAACCAAGCAACCTGCAGCAGTATTATCTGAGCAGATGAGCACTGAGCGTTTCGATTTTATCAGAACATATTTACTGGCTGCTTTTGATTTAAATCTCATCAGATATTACATTAAAGAGCATCTTCAAACTTTTGATAAAGGCGAAAAATCTGTGAAGCAGAAATATGATCATTGGACGATGGAATTATATGCAGATTTTCAAAAGATCACTGCAACCGCCGATACTTTTATTAATCAATTGAAAGGTCTTTTTGCCCAACAAACTGATCATACACTTTTCAATGTTTCAAAACGGGTGGAAGCAGCTTTAAAATATTTCAATCCTTTGATTAAAGGCATTTCAGACCGGTTTCTGGCTCATATTGAATCTATAAAAGAGGAAAAACAAATTAAAACTTATTTAACTGAATTGCTTGAGCTCGAGATTTTGGTTTATGAACAGCTTAAAAAAATGCACAAAAGTAAAGCTTTATTGCTGGCCATAATTGATGGGAAAGAATTTAGCAAAGCAGATACTGATGCGCTGCTGAATACTTCAGAGCGCAATGAGCAACTACAAAAAGCAATACAACTGAAAGGCATTACACTCAAGGTTAAATCTGCAGCCGACAAGAAAAAAAAGGAACCAAAAATTGACACGAAACTAATCAGTTTTGAGCTTTATAATCACGGCAAAACCCTCGAAGAAATCGCCAGAGAACGTGGTTTTTCAGTTGGTACAATAGAGGGACATTTGGCCTATTACGTTGCTGCCCAGCAATTGGATGTGGCCAAATTAGTTAAACCGAATAAAATCAAAAACATTGCAGATGCTGTTGAAAGCCAGAAAACCAAATCGATGGCTACGATTAGAGATTTTTTAGGCAAGGATTATTCTTTTGGCGAGATTAAACTGGTGTTGGCTTCGTTGTTTCCATCGGAGGAATAAAGCAGGTTTAACCGCAAAGAACGCAAAGGAAAGAAACGCAGAGAACGCAAAGCAAATATTTGAATATAGCGCTAATAAATTATATGGATGAGAATGAATTATCAAGAATTGTAATCGGATTGGCAATCGAGGTTCATAGTGCTTTAGGTCCTGGTTTGTTGGAAAGCGCCTATAAAGAATGTTTATTTTATAAAATTGCTAAAGCCGGGCTATTTGTTGAAAAAGAAAAAATTATGCCGCTTATTTTTGAAGGTATAAAATTAGAATGTGGGTATAGAATTGATATCTTAGTCGAAAACAAACTAGTATTAGAGTTAAAAAGTGTTGAGGTTCTAAATGATGTTCATTTGGCTCAAACTTTAACCTACATGAAATTAGGAAATTATAAATTGGGCTTACTCATGAATTTCAATGTTACGCTTTTAAAAGATGGATTAAAACGAATTGCTTATGGCCTGTAGCTTTTCTTTGTTTCTTTGCGAAAAACTTTGCGAACTTTGCGGTTAAATGGAAAAGGTTAAAGTTTTAGCGCAATACATGCCGGAACAGGCAGCACCGTTAATTGCAAAGTGGATAGATTATTTTCAATGCGAATTTAAAATCGCTAAAACCCGTTCTACTAAACTCGGCGATTATCGCCATCCTTACCGTGATAAAGGCCACCGGATATCAGTTAATTTTAACCTTAATAATTATGCTTTTCTGGTTACAACGGTACATGAGTTTGCGCACTTATTAACCTGGAACGATTTCAAAAACAAGGTTAAACCTCATGGTTCAGAATGGAAGAAAAACTTTCAAAGAATGATGGTTCCGTTTTTTGAAATGAATATTTTCCCTGATGATGTTCACCATGCTATCGATAATTACATGTCTAATCCTGCTGCATCCAGTTGTTCGGATTTGCATTTATCACGTGCTTTAAAAAAGTATGATGCCAAAAAAACGGAGACTTTACATTTAGAGCAATTGCCTTTGAACACTACCTTTAAAATTAAAGATGGCCGCCGTTTTACCAAAGGCGAACGCATCAGAAAGCGCTACCGTTGTGTTTGCCAGGATGATAAGCGGATTTATCTTTTTAATCCGTTGGCTGAGGTTTTCTTGATAGATTAAGATTATCGGAAATTAAACTAATTGATTAACTTTATGTTATGGAAAAGATTTTTGATCGGATATACATTGATGCAAATATTTGCGGAGGTAAACCCATTATAAGAGGTAAAAGAATTACAGTACAAACTATAATGGAATTTCTAGCTGCTGGTGAAACCCCAAATGAAATTTTAAAACAATACCCATCTTTAGAGGCAGAAGACATTACTGCTTGTATGCTTTATGCAACTGAACTAATGAACCATAGTTTTGTGATTAAGCAGGCAGTGGCTTAATGAAAAAGAGGTTCCTCATTGATGTAAATTTACCCCGATTCTTTTCCCTATGGAATACTGATGAGTATATCCACCAATATGATTTGGACGATGAATTGTCAGACACTGAAATTTGGAAATATGCCAAATTGGAAAACCTGACTATCAATTACTAAAGATAGTGATTTCTCTGCACGTGTTTTACTTCATAATCCGCCTCCAAAAGTGATTCATATCAAGCTAGGAAATATGAAAATGAATCAATTTCATGAAGTTCTTAACAGATTATGGCCTCAAGTAGTTGAGCTTAACAAAGATTTTAAATTAATTAATGTCTTTGCCGACCGGATTGAGGGAGTGAAATAAATTACACAAACCTAAACTCATCTCCATCAAACAAACCTTTATCGCTTAACTTTAAACGCGGAATAACCAGTAACGCCATAAAAGAAAGTGTCATGAACGGAGCGGCTAAAGTAGAGCCCAGCTCTTTAGCAAACCTGTCAATTGAAGTATAACTTTCAGCAACGCTATAACCATTTTGATTACTCATCAATCCCGCAACAGGCAAAGGCAGAACTTCCTCTCTATCATTGCCTAAAGCGACAACACCGCCAGTTTCTTTAATTACCAGATTCACTGCATCGCAAATGCTTTTATCATCAACCCCAACTGCAATAATGTTATGGCTATCATGTGCAACGCTTGATGCAATTGCCCCCCTTTTTAATCCAAAATTTTTCACAAATGAAACAGCAACAGGTGCATCATGATATCGGTTTACCACAACCATTTTCAGTACATCATGTTCCAGATCACTAACAATATTTCCGTTTGAAACTTTTGGCTTTTCGGTTAATCTGTTTGTAATTAGTTGTCCATCCAAAGCTTCAATAACCGGAATTTCTTCCTGACCTGAGAAAGGATAAATAAAATCTTCCTCCTTTTTAAAGCTGCAATCGAAATGATTTACCGATTCCTGATCCTCCACATGCTGTACCCAGTTACCAACTGTTTTCCCATTTTCAGAAAGCAGCATTCCATCAATATAGGTTTGCTTAACCTTAAATTTTATTAAATCTTCTACAATGATAAAATCTGCATAATCGCCAACCTGCAACTGACCAACATCTAATTTATAATGAAGGATAGGATTGATGCAGGCTGCCTGCAAAACATTAAAAATATCTATTTCTTTAACTACTGCTCTCTCACAAAGCTCGTTAATGTGACTTTCAACCAAACTATCCGGATGTTTATCATCGCTGCAAAACATGATCAATTCCGGCCAATCGTTTAACAAATCTATTAAAGCTTCAAAGTTTTTTGCAGCGCTTCCTTCGCGAATAAGAATTTTCATTCCACGCTGTAGCTTATCTAAAGCTTCTTCAGCTGTAAAGCATTCGTGATCAGTAGAAATTCCAGCATCAATGTATTGTTGAATGGCATTGTTTCGCAATCCAGGCGCATGTCCATCAACAGGCTTGTTCAATTCATGGGCAGCAGCAATCTTTTTTAAAACCTCTTCATCATTATTAAGCACGCCCGGAAAATTCATCATCTCACTCAAATATTTTATTTCGGAACGCTGTAAGAGTGCTTTAACATCATGATAATTCAGTTCAGCACCAGCCGTTTCAAAAATCGTTGCAGGCACGCAACTTGGTGCACCAAAATTAAATTTAAACGGAACAGTATTGCCGTTTTCAATCATGAATTCCACACCTTTCATTCCACAAACATTGGCAATCTCATGTGGATCGCTCACTGTAGAAACAGTTCCGTGAACAACTGCCAATCTTGCAAATTCACTGGGAACCAGCATACTGCTTTCAATGTGAACATGACTGTCAATAAACCCTGGTAAGATAAAATGGTTGTTCGGCTTTTGCTCGGAAATTTTGTTAATGGACTTTATTTTGCCATTTTCTACCTCAACTTCGCCAAAGAAAATATTTCGCTTTGTGACATCTACAATGTTTCCTTCGACTTTAAAATTGCTCATTTGTTTTTTAATTGTATAAAATGGTTAATTGTATAAAACGTTTAATCGGTTAATTGATTTGATGGCTAACACATACAATTAACCAGTTATTACAATTTTAACAATTAACCAGACTTAATACTTCAATAGTTTATCAATCGTTTCTGCTAATCTTGCTTTGGCTAAAAAATCTTCTTCCAACACTTGGCTCATCGGAATAGCAGTATCCAAACTGGCACAACGCATTACGGGAGCATCTAAATATTGAAAACAGTGTTCGCCAATCCAGGCAGAAATTTCGGCGCCAAAGCCATTGGTAAGCGTATCTTCATGTAAAACCAAAACCCTTCCTGTTGATTTAACTGCTGATTTTACTGTTTCTTTATCCCAAGGCTGAAGCGTTCTTAAATCAATTATTGTTGCTTTATTTTCAGGGTTGTTTTTTAAATAATCCAGTGCCCAATGAACGCCCAGGCCATAAGTAATAATGGAGAATTTATTTCCCTTTGCAACGGTAACTGCCTTGCCTATTTCAGTTGTGTAATATCCATCTGGAACCGGAGCAGTTAAACTTCTATATAAATATTTATGTTCAAAATATAAAACCGGGTTCGGATCTTCAATTGCAGCCAATAATAACCCTTTGGCATCTTCCGGAAATGCAGGATAAACAATTTTCAATCCCGGGGTTTTGGTAAACCAAGCTTCGTTACTTTGCGAATGGAAAGGCCCTGCTCCTGTTCCTGCACCTGTTGGCATACGCACAACAACATCGGCTTTTTCGCCCCAGCGATAATGTGTTTTAGCCAAATTATTTACAATCTGGTTAAATCCAACAGTTACAAAATCTGCAAACTGCATTTCTACAACAGCCTTATAACCATTAATGGATAAACCCAGGCCTGCACCAACAATTGCCGATTCGCAGATAGGGGTATTCCGAACCCTTTGCTTACCGTATTTAGCAGTAAAACCATCGGTAATTTTAAAAGCACCGCCATAATCAGCTATATCTTGTCCCATTAAAACAAGATTTGGATATTTCTGCATAGCTAAGTCCAACCCATCAGTGATCGCATCTAAATATCTTTTTTCGGCAGAAGATTGATGAGACTCGATTACTTTCTGTTCGTAAGGGAAATACATATCCAGTTCTTCTTGCATGGCATCTGCTTCTGGTTCAGGTTCATCAAAGGCTTCTTCAACTTCCAGTTCAATATCTCTTTTGATTTTAATTTTGATATCAATAGCCAATTCAGATGTTAATACGCCTTGTTCTATCAGATAAGATTCATAATTATTCAACGGATCTTTCTTCTCCCATTCATCAAATAATTCTTGCGGAACATACTTTGTACCCGATGCTTCCTCATGTCCACGCATTCTAAAAGTTAAGCATTCCAGCAAAACCGGACGGGGATTTTGACGAATATCTTTAGCGATTTTATCAATGGTATCATAAACCTCAAGAATGTTATTTCCATCAATCTGAACCCCTTCTATTCCATAACCAATCGCTTTATCAACTAAGTTTTTGCATTTAAATTGTTCGCTTTTAGGTGTTGATAAACCATAGCCATTATTCTCGATCAGGAAAATAACAGGTAAATTCCAAACCGCGGCAACATTTACTGCTTCATGAAAGTCACCTTCACTGGTAGCACCCTCTCCTGTATAAACTAAAGTGGCTTTTTGTTTGTCAGCCAAAACATCGGCTAGTGCAATTCCATCAGCCAGGGCCATCTGCGGACCAAGATGAGAAATCATCCCAACAATTTTATAATCCTGTGTGCCAAAATGAAAAGAGCGGTCGCGGCCTTTGGTAAAGCCTGTTGCCTTTCCCTGCCATTGTGCCATCAGCTTTTTTAACGGAATACCACGTGAAGTAAAAACCCCCAGATTGCGATGCATAGGCAAAATATATTCATCGCTTTGCATCGCCAAAGTACTGCCAACCGCAATTGCTTCTTGCCCAATGCCTGAAAACCATTTACCAATTCTGCCCTGCCTAAGCAGTTTAAGCATTTTCTCCTCAACCATACGAGGATAAAGCAGTCTTTGATATAAATTCAATAAGAATTTGTCGTCTTTATTACCGCGGTTAAAATGCATCGTAAACTTTTGATTGAAAATTAGGAAATATTCCAGGGATTGAGAACTTCAAGGCTTGCAATTTTTTTTAAATCGGAAGTATTTCTTGTAATTAACGTAAGGTTGTTGGTTATTGCTGTGGCTGCAATTATAGCATCAGGGAGTTTTATCTTATTGGTCCTACATATCGAAATTGTCATTTCGACAATATCTTCGGTTAAGCTAAAAACATTGCTTGATTTTACAAAATCGAGTAATGTTTTATAATCACTATTAGTTGGATTGAACCTTAAAATTTCGATCTTGTTTATTACTGATATATTTG
The DNA here is from genome assembly GCF_003339865.1 of Pedobacter chinensis. Lineage (GTDB taxonomy): Bacteria > Bacteroidota > Bacteroidia > Sphingobacteriales > Sphingobacteriaceae > Pedobacter > Pedobacter chinensis. The sequence continues at coordinate 155,292 of NZ_QPKV01000010.1, read as the reverse complement.
GGATATTATCAATAATTGGATGCATAAATACCATTCCGTTATTCTCAATTTTACCATCTAAGTAACCGATAATAACGTTGGTGTCGATTAAATATCCCGTTCCCATTCGTTCCTACTATCTATAACATGTTGCTGGAATTCCTCATATTGTTGATCAGTAAGATTTAAAGAACCTGCAAATCTCTTCGAAAGGCTTTCTTTTGGCTTTATACTTTTCTCTAAAATTTTAACAATATCCAAAGCTTCTAAATCTTGTATAAGTTTATAGGCTTTTTCATTTGTGATCTCCAGCAAAATCGTATCCATATTTCTATGTTTATTAGTCAGTATATCAAATATACAAAAATACAAAGGCTGATTAAAATAACATTTCAGTTTATAGTCTATTAAAGACTAAAGACTCTGGCCTTAGGAATCCTTACCCTTCTTCATTTCTTCCCACTGCTTTGCAAATGATTTGTCTGCAACTTTTGGCATTTCCCGGTATTTTCCCCAGCTTTTTTTGAAGAATGTTTTGAGCATAAAGTTTTTGAATTTCCCTCCAAAAAAGTCCATCCATTTACGTTTTTGCATCATCCTGTTGAACATGCCCCAGCCAATTTCCTCTACTCTACCATTTTCATGTGTAGCTGCTGCATCTCTGCGGTTAAGCAGCAACATTTTATGGATATCGATTTTAACTGGACAAACTTCTGAACATTTCCCGCAAAGGCTTGAAGCGTAACTTAAATGCTTAAACTCTTCCATACCCTTTAAATGTGGCGTAATTACCGAACCAATTGGTCCGCTATAAGTGGTATTGTAAGTATGGCCGCCAATATTTTTATAAACCGGGCAAGCATTTAAACATGCACCGCAACGAATACAATACAAGCCTTGTCTCTGATCTTTCTGAGCCAATAGATTAGTACGTCCGTTATCTAAAAGAATCACATACATTTCTTCCGGTCCATCGGTTTCATTTGGTTGGCGTGGGCCACTTAGAATGGTGTTATAAACCGTTAAGTTCTGTCCTGTTCCATGAGAGGCCAGCAAAGGCCAGAACAGGTCCAGATCGGCTATTGAAGGAATGATCTTTTCAATGCCAACAATTGCAATATGAATTTTTGGAAAAGTAGTGCTCAAACGGGCATTTCCTTCATTTTCAGTCAAAGCTATGCTTCCGGTATCTGCAATTAAAAAATTTCCTCCACTAATTCCAATATCAGCATTCAGGTATTTATCACGAAGCAATTCTCTTGCCTTTTGAACCAGTTGTGGCGGCGTTGCATCAATTGGTGTTCCGAATTTATCATGAAATAACTGAGCAATATCTGTTGCGCTCAGGTGCATGGCTGGAGTAACAATATGATACGGTGCTTGCCCAAGTAACTGAACGATATACTCTCCTAAATCACTTTCCAAAGATTCGATTTGGTTACTTTCCAGAAATTCATTTAAGTGAATCTCTTCGGTGGTCATTGATTTGGATTTGATAACCGTTTTACCATTATTCCGTTTGATGATGTTCAGGATTTCCTGTTGTGCTTCTGCAGCATCATTTGCCCAAATCACTTTACCACCCCGACGCTGAAAATTCGATTCAAATTCTGGCAAGAATTTATCGAGATTTTCCATTACCCGCCATTTAACAACATGCGCTTTCTTTTTCGATGCTTCGAGATTTTCGAACTTTGACAAACCACGTTCAACAGCTGCATTATATTTACCAATATTATAATTTATGGTTTTACGATGCGGTAAATCGAACGCTTTCTCATCAGATTTCTCTAAAAATTCCTCGGCAGTTTTCATCATATTTCAAATATAGGAATTTCTATTGCCGCTAAAAGTAATGTGCATAAAAAAGCCCCGATGAAATACCGGGGCATAATATTTTGACTTTGTTATTTCTTTGGATTGCCTTTTCCATCTCTATCAACAACCGGGCGTTTTGCTCTGTTTGCCAACTCCCAGGCGGTATAATAGGTTAGTTTTGCTCTCTTTGTTAATAACGGGAAGTTGATTTTACTAACTTCATCTCCTGGCCTGTGATAATCTTGTTCCAACATTCCATCGTAATAGAAAATGATTGGAATACCTAACTTCGCAAAGTTATAGTGATCTGAACGATAGTAAATACGGTCTGTATCATTTGGATCATCATATTTATAATCCAGCTTCATTTTGGTATAAGTGGCATTTACCTGTTCACTTAATTTACCCAAATCGCTACTTAACATATTCGAACCAACTGAATAAATATAATTTGCAGAATCAGGCGTTCCTAAATATTTTTCGCCAATTCGGCCAATCATATCTGTGTTTAAGTTTGCAATTGTTTTCTCAACTGGGAAAACAGGGTGTTGCGAGTACCAGTCTGAACCCCATAAACCTTTTTCTTCGCCAACCACCGTCATAAACAGAATACTTCGTTTTGAACCTTTTCCTGCTTTTTTTGCATCAGTAAATGCTTTAGCCATCAACAGAACACCTGTTGTTCCCGAGCCATCATCATCGGCTCCATTGTTAATTTTATCCGGGCCTTCAACCTCAGGGGTAATGCCGATATGATCATAGTGGCCTGTTAAAACCAAAACTTCTTTCTTCAACACCGGATCAGTTCCTTCAAGGAAACCTAAAACATTTTCTCCACGGGTTGCTGTTTCTTTTTTCATGGCACTAGCAGAAACGGCAACATTTATGGTTTGCGATGCTGGTTTTGCTGTTTCGGTAACCTTCTTTTGAAAAGCTTCTACAGAAGTATTTGCAACCTTTAAAATTTCATTTGCCGTTGCTGTTGAGATGCTGATTACTGTGAAGGGATTCTGCTTTTTCATGCGCTCAACCACTTCCTCACTTTTCATCACAATTTGTCCGCTGGCATAAGCTGCCTTACGCTCTTCAGATAAATTATCAAGAGAAGGATCAATTAAAATAACCGCTTTAGCTTTGTTTTGAGCTAAATAACCCATTTTTTTAGATCTTGCCATCATGGCAGCACGCCTATCTGTTGGATCAGTTGCTTTAGCCGTTGGATCTCCTGCTGCAAAAATGATGACCACCTTACCCTCAACATTTATACCATCGTATTCATTGAAATCATCTTTAGAGATTCCGTAACCTGCAAAAATCACTTCATCTGCACTAAAGGTAAAACCATTTAAACCTACCGAATTACTGGTGATTAAATAATCTTTATAAGCTTGTTTTGGCTGGCCATTTATGGTTAACATGCTTTCGCTAACAGCATAATTTGCCAGGTCAACTTTTTGGAAATACCCTCCGTTAACAGGTCCTTTTAATCCGATTGATTTAAAATAATCACGGATGTAATCAGCAGCCATCCAGGCTCCTTTTTTACCGGTTTCACGTCCTTCAAATTCATCGGATGCCAAAATGGAAAGATGTTTGAAAGCATTCTCAGGATTTATCGCCTTGCTAAACCGTATTGCATCCTTATTCGGAACAAGAGGCTTAACTTGGGCAAAGCAACCAATACCGAGTATGGAAGCCAGACCAAGAGTTAAAAATTTTTTATTCATTATTGATAAAAGTTAGTTAGTTAGTTTGATATGTTAACACGAAATCTTTTCAACCCTGGTTTGATGGCGACCACCTTCAAATTCAGTATTTAAAAAAACTGTGGTTATTTCTTTTGCAAGTTCTTCTGAAACAAATCTGGCTGGGATACATAAAACATTTGCATCATTATGTTTCCTTACCAGTGATGCAACTTCACTTTCCCAGCACAAACCCGCTCTAATGCCTCCGTGTTTGTTTGCAGTAATCGCTACGCCATTTGCTGATCCACAAAGTAAAATACCGTAAGTAAATTCTCCATTTTCTACAGCAGATGCTACTGGATGCGCAAAATCAGGATAATCAACTGAATCTAAAGAATAAGTTCCAAAATCTTTAACCTCGTAGTCTTTAAGAAAATTTTTCAGTACTTCTTTATATTCAAAGCCAGCGTGATCACCACCAATGGCTATTTTTATTCTAGTTTCAGGCATGTCCAAATTTATACAGAATTCTAAAATCTATTCGTAATGTTTTTGTTAGTTAGCATAGAATGCAGCTTCAGCCTTTTTCTTCTTTTTTTCGATATAGGCCGAAACAAATATACTCAATTCATAAAGCAGGAATAACGGTGTTGCAACAATCAGCATGGTCATAATATCTGGTGTTGGTGTTACTATTGCTGCAATGATTAAGATAATCACCACTGCATATCTTCGGCTCGACCTCATTAGTTTTGGAGTCATTAAACCCAGTTTTGATAAAATGAAGATGATAATTGGAAGTTCAAAGATAATACCTGTACCTAATGTTAAAGTTGCTACTGAAGATAAGTATGAATCAACAGTAAAAGTATTTTTGATTTCTTCACTAACGGTGTAACCCGTTAAAAAGTTTACCGAAAGTGGACAAACTATAAAATATCCAAATAAGATACCAATCAAAAAAAGCACCGATGCAAAAAACACGAAACCACTTGCTGATTTGCGCTCGTTTTCATGTAATGCAGGTTTGATAAAACGCCAGATTTCCCAAAGCAAATAGGGGAAGCCTGCAACTATACCGCACATTACACAAACATTTAACTGCAAGTTAAACTGACCCGCCATTTCGGTATTGATAATCTCTCCATTGATTTTGGTAATGCACATGTCTTTACCTAGAGATGGAAACTGTTCCACAAGCTTACACATCATTCTATAAGTCCAGAAATCAGGTTTTTTGGGCCCAAATATGATCTTATCTAAGATTTCTTCGTTAAAGTAGAATGCAATACCTGTGAAAACGGCAATGGCAATTACAGCTCTGATTAAATGTTTACGGAGAACATCAAGATGATCAAAGAAAGACATTTCTGCCTCCAGCGTTGTACTCTTCTGTCCTATAGCTTTTTTAAGTGATGATTTTTTAGTGTCGCTCATGTTGAAAACAAAAATACCATTCTAAATGAATAGAATGGTATTTACGTGTTAAATATAGAAATAGTTTATATTATTGTGAGAATTGCTGCAAAAATAGAATATAACTATAATAAAAAGCAAAACATAAAATTATCAGGTGTTTTTAATACAAGACCAAAAGATTACCATTCAGACTTATATCCTGTTAAATCTGCACTTTAATTACGCTTACCTGCTTTAAATTCGCAACATTACTGTAATTGAACTGATACACGCCATCTTCTCCTGTTACAATTAAAGATTTAGGACCAGCAATAACATCAAAGCTTTTAACATTCTTTAAATGCTGCAGCATGTTGTTTCCTATTTTATTCTTATCGGCAATATTAAAAGTTTTTATACCATAATTACCTTCGCAGAGGAATAAATTATTGCCGCTTACGCTTAAACCATGTGGGTTTTGCATGGAGAAAACTGCAATCTGTTTCGGCTTTGCTGGGTCTTCGATATCTACAACTTCTAATTGATTACTTGCTTGCATGCACATATTGCCAGTGCGTAAGGTAACATAAGCATATTTGCCCTGTACAACTACAGGATCGCAAGCAAAAATATGGCTGTAGGTGGATAGTTTTACAGGATTTTCGGCATCTGCAGCGCTAAAAATATGCATGCCTGTGTTGGTACCGATAAACAATTTATTTTCGTAAGGAAAGATGGTTTCAACACCCCAGCCTAAGTTTATGGCTTTCACAAAATTTGGATTTGATGCTGTTTTCACATCGAATAAACTTAGTTCAGAGGTACCAACAGTATATAAATAATCGTGTAATAAAGTAAATCTAGCCATTGAACCGCCTTGTCCTGAAGAACTACCTGAACTACTTGTACTTGCATTGGAATAATACATTACATCTTTATTATAATATGTATTTTTCTTAACTACGGTATCCTTATAGGTAAGTACGTATTGTTGAATGCCAGATCCAATATAGAACTGTTTGAAAACATCATTTACTCTTTTTACTTGTTTGATATTGGCAATGGTTGAAATATCGAAAGCCAGTAAATCAACGTAACTATCTGCATAGAGGATGTTGTTATGAACGGCGAGATCTACATTTCCTGGTATCTGCAAGAACGAAATATTCACAGGTGCATTTGGGTTAACATTATTGTAAATATGGATGCCTTTATTGGGCTCGTTGATAAAAAGGAGATCGTTGTAGATGTATATTTTCCCAGTCTTTTTTGCTTTTACAGGTTTGGTAAGCCCAACTGGTAATGCTCTCATTTCTTGTACAGAAATTGTTTTAGCTATTTGTATAAGCTCAAATTCTTCACTGTTATTTTTTTTGCATTGAGTTAATATTGCTATAGCGAACACCATAAGCAATCCGTTAAATAGATTTTTTTTCATGTTTTGGTGGTTTTTATATAAAAACGCAGTGAATCGCTGAAACGCTACAAGTTTTAAGATATTAATTTCCACTCAATTACTTTAACCTGCTATCATTATAAAATACTCAGAAAACAAAAGAAGCCAAGTTTTGAGGACTTGGCTTCTTTTAAAAAATAGAATTCTTCTACTATGATTCCGTAAACTCAAATGTTTCCATAAACTTGGTTGTGAAATTACCCGCTCTGAAGTTAGGATCTTTCATCAACTGTAAGTGGAAAGGAATTGTTGTTTTAACACCTTCAATAACAAATTCGCCTAAAGCTCGTTCCATGGTACAAATAGCTTCTTCGCGGGTTTGTGCCACGCAAATTAACTTTGCAATCATTGAATCGTAATTTGAAGGAATTGAATAACCGGCGTAAACATGTGTATCTACACGAACGCCATGTCCACCTGGAGAGTGGAAATTAGTGATTCTTCCTGGAGACGGGCGGAAATTATTAGCCGGATCTTCTGCATTAATACGGCATTCGATGGCATGCATATCTGGAAAATAATTTTTACCGGAAATCGGAATTCCTGCAGCAACTTTGATTTGCTCCTTAATTAAATCGAAGTTGATTACTTCTTCAGTAACCGGATGCTCTACCTGGATACGTGTGTTCATTTCCATAAAGTAGAAATTGCGGTGTTTATCAACCAAAAACTCAATTGTACCGGCACCTTCGTAATTTACCGCAACTGCGCCTTTAATTGCAGCCTCTCCCATTCTAACACGAAGTTCATCTGTCATAAATGGAGATGGAGATTCTTCCACTAATTTTTGGTGGCGACGCTGGATTGAACAATCACGCTCTGATAAGTGGCACGCCTTGCCAAATTGATCTCCAATAATCTGAATTTCAATGTGACGGGGATCTTCAATATATTTCTCTAAATATAAACCATCGTTACCAAATGCTGCACCAGACTCCTGACGTGCACTGTCCCATGCATTTTCAAAATCTTCATCTTTCCAAACTACACGCATACCACGGCCACCACCACCGGCAGTTGCTTTCAGGATAACCGGATAGCCCATTTCATTTGCAATTGCAATACCCTCCTTAACGCTGGTAAGCAAGCCTTCTGAACCTGGAATAGTGGGCACACCAGCAATTTTCATGGTTTCTTTTGCAGAGGCTTTATCACCCATTCCGTTGATTTGTTCAGGAGTTGCACCAATAAATTTGATGCCGTATTCACGACAAATGTTTGAAAACTTAGCGTTTTCTGATAAGAAACCATAACCTGGGTGTATGGCATCAGCATTAGTCAATTCTGCAGCTGATATAATATTTGGAATATTTAAATAAGAATCTTTACTTGGAGGAGGACCAATACAAACAGCCTCATCAGCAAAACGTACGTGTAAACTTTCGCGATCTGCGGTAGAGTAAACAGCAACCGTTTTGATGCCCATTTCCTTACAGGTACGAATAATGCGCAAAGCGATTTCACCCCTGTTGGCAATCAGTATTTTTTTAAACATAATTTTTTACGTTTCGTCTCTGTTTTAAAATAATCGTCATGCTGAATTCATTTCAGCATCCATTTAAAAAAGAAGACCCTGAAATAAATTCAAGGTGACGTTAATTCTTTAAATAGGTTCTACTAAAAATAATGGTTGATCATATTCAACTGGTGATGCATTATCAACCAATATTTTAACAATACGGCCAGAAACTTCGCTTTCAATTTCATTGAAAAGTTTCATTGCTTCAATAATGCATACCACTTTACCTGTGCTGATTTCATCACCCACGTTAACGAAAACTGGCTTATCAGGACTAGCTGAACGGTAGAATGTACCAATCATTGGCGATTTAATGGTAATATATTTTGATGTATCTTCTGCAGCTGGAACAGCAGGCGTTGCCGCAACCGGAGCAGTAGGAGCTGTAGCAACTGGTGCAGCAGCCTGCACAAGCGGCGCTTGCGGCACGGTAGCATGCACAACTGTTGGTGCCTGGTTTGTTTTAATCGTAATCTTGAAGTTTTCTTGCTCAATAGCAACTTCGTTTACTCCAGAACGAGAAACAAATTTAATCAGTTCCTGTATTTGTTTGATATCCATTTTTTAATCCTTGTTATGTAAAAAATAGTGTGTAATGATTTAACTAAGTTATACTTTTTTTGTTTTATTTTTTTATCCGGGAGTGGCTTTACTTCCAACTCCAGACTAGAGACTTCTGACTATTTTGTATCGTAAGCCCATTTAAGGTAAACAGAACCCCATGTAAAACCACCACCAAAAGCGGCCAATACAATATTGTCTCCTTTTTTCAACTTACTTTCCCATTCCCATAAACACAGTGGAATGGTTCCGTTTGTTGTATTACCATAACGCTCAATGTTGATCATTACCTTATCAGTAGTAACACCCATACGATTAGCGGTAGCATCAATAATGCGTTTGTTTGCCTGATGAGGCACTAACCATGCAACGTCATCAGCTGTTAAACTATTGCGTTCCATAATTTCGGCAGCAACATCAGCCATATTGGTAACAGCAAATTTGAAAACCGTTGGACCTTCCTGATGGGCGAAATGTTCTCTTGCATCAACCGTTTCATGTGATGCAGGTTTAACAGAACCTCCGGCTTTCATTCCCAGGAAATCTCTTCCTGAACCATCAGTTCTTAAAATGGAGTCCTGAACGCCTAAGCCTTCTTCGTTCGGTTCTAATAAAGCACAACCACAGCCATCACCAAAAATGATGCAAGTGGTACGATCTTCGTAATTAATGATTGATGACATTTTATCTCCACCAACAACCAATACTTTTTTGTGTCTTCCCGATTCTACAAAAGATGCTCCTGTAGATAGCCCGAAGATAAATCCGGAACAGGCTGCCTGCAAATCGTAACCCCAGGCATTTGTTGCGCCAATTTTATCGGCCAGAACGTTTGCTGTGGCAGGAAAGGTAAAATCAGGTGTAGTGGTGCAAAAAATAATCAATTCGATTTCCTTTGCATCAATACCTCTTTTTTTAAGCAAACCATTTACAGCATGAACAGCCATGTCTGATGTGCCTAAACCTTCTCCTTTTAAAATTCTACGTTCTTTAATCCCCGTTCTGCTGGTAATCCATTCATCCGAAGTGTCAACAATGGTTTCTAACTCTGCATTGGTTAACACATAGTCGGGAACGTAACCATTTACTGCTGTGATAGCAGCGTGAATTTTACTCATTTTAAAAATTTTAATAAATTATTTAAATGCCATTCTAATTTTTTCTACCAATCCTGTGGTAATCATTTCCCTGGATTGTAGAATCATATTTTCAACAGCCAGCGGACTAGAGATCCCATGTCCGATAACAACAGGAGCGTTAACGCCTAAAACCGGACTACCTCCGTACTGCTCATAGTTAAAGCGATCAAAAAACTCGTCTTTCAATCCCTTTTTAATGGTCAGCACATAAAATGATTCTGCTAATTTAAGCATTACATTCCCGGTAAAACCATCACAAACAATTACATCAGCTTTTTCGTTAAATAAATCTCTCCCCTCAACATTACCAACAAAGTTGAATAGGTTTGTTTCTTTCATCAAAGGGAAAGTGGCCATGCTAAGCATATTTCCTTTTTCATCCTCTTCACCAATATTAATTAACGCAACTTTCGGATTATTTATTTGCAATAAGTTTTCTGCATATAAACTCCCTAAAACGCCAAATTGAAGTAAGATATCAGGTTTACAATCTGCATTTGCACCAACATCTAACAGCAAGCCGGTGCCGCCCTTAATTTTTGGAAGAATTGTACATAAACATGGGCGGATAATGCCGGGAATGGTTTTAACGCTAAAGACAGCGCCAACCAACATTGCGCCAGAGTTACCGGCACTTGCGAAAGAATCGATTTTACCTTCTTTTAAAAGGTTGAAACCTACTGCGATGCTCGAATTGGGTTTCTGAACTATTGCTTTGGTAGGATGTTCGCCCATACCAATAACTTCATCAGTATGAACGTATTCAAAATGATCCGGATTGAAACCTTCTTCTGCGAGAATTGGTTTAATCTGTTCGGTATCGCCGATAAGAACTAAATGTTCTCCAGCGTTTAGCGATTGATGAGCTGCTATTGCTCCCAAAACAATTGCTTTGGGAGCATAGTCTCCGCCCATTATGTCGAGGCCTATTTTCATAGAAAAAATCTGTTTGTGTTAGATAGGTTTAATCCTAAAATTTTCAGTTGACTAAGGTATGACTAAAGCCGCTGAAAACACAAACAATTTTTTAAGAAAATTACCCAATCTGAGTATTTTCGATAACCAGTTTGCCGTTGTAGTATAAGTTACCATCAACGTTGTAAGCACGGTGAGGTACGTGGATAGCACCTGTTGCCGAGCATGTTGCCAAAGAAGGAGTCACAGCTTTATAGTGCGTTCTTCTTTTATTTTTTCTCTGTTTCGAGATCTTCCGTTTTGGATGTGCCATTGGTGTATAATCTAATTATTTTTTTAACTTATTTAGTGCTTCCCAACGCGGGTCGCTTGTTTGTTCGTTTTCTTCTGCTTGCTTATCGATAGAGAGTTGTTCTAAACGATCAATCATTTCCTGATCGCAATCTTTATCTGCTTGCCCGCAGTTTTTAATGTAAGGTACTGCCACATTAATTATTTCATATAAAGATGCCGATATATCAATCTCAGTATCTTTACGGCTTAATGTAATGATTTCCTCATCATCGCTTTCCAGCTCATCTTCTGCAAATTTTACAATCTGCCTTTCGTACAGATTTACCGGATAAGCAAATTCCGATAAACATTTATCGCAATCTAAATTTACTGTTCCAATAACTTTAAATCTTAAAAGCAACATGGTCTCTTGTTTCTCAAGTTCCAGGTCTACTTTTAATTTACCGCTTTTAATTAATGAATACTCAAATGCGTTAAAAAAACGATCATCAAGCTCATAATCAAAGTGATGAACTCCCAATTTTAATCCGGTAAACGGTATAGAAAATTGTTTTAATGGCTTCAAAGTACTGTAAAATTTTAGCCTGCAAATGTAGGGATAAAATAATTAGATAAAAAATGTTTTTTAAAAATTGTTGCTGTTAGGGGAGCAGGTTTTCAGAATGTTAGTCTGAATCCTATTTTTTTGAAAACCAGTTTCCATTGCTTTTCGGTTCTAAAGTTCTGCTTTTATATCGTTATACGGTATTACTTAAATGATAATGAATTTTCACAATAAAATGTTTCTCTTGCATCCTCATTACAATCGAGAACGATTTCGTTAATTAATTGCCAAAACCATTTCCTTGTTATTTCTGCTCCACTCGCTCCAGGAGCCAACATAAAGTTTAGGAACCGGTAATCCTGCATAATCCATAGCTAAAAGTGTATGACAAGCTGTAATGCCTGAACCGCAATGAATAATAATATTATCCGGTTCAATGGAAGCGAAGGCCTGAGTATATTTTTCTTTTAAAATTTCAGGTGCTAAAAATGAACCATTTTCATCCAGGTTTTCGGTAAAAGGTATATTGATAGCGCCGGGTATATGACCGGCAATCGTATCTATTGGCTCCGTTAAACCTGCAAAACGATTTGCATCGCGAACATCAACCACAATGTGATCATCTGTTTTTGCTATTTTTTCTACTTCATCAATATTTGATAAAGGTAAATTCCAGGCTTTGATTTCATATTTATCAACAGATTTTGGAATTTCAACTTTGTTCGTTGTTGGGAAGCCCGCTTTTATGGCCGCTTGAAATCCACCATCAATAACCTGAACTTTGTCATGCTCAATTGCTCTCAGCATCCACCAAAGCCTGGCCGCAGCATTGCTGCCATTTTTATCATCGTAAACAATAACATGGCTATTTTTTGTAATGCCCAGTTTCTGTAAAACATCAGCAAATTGATTGAAAGTTGGCAATGGATGTCGTCCACCTGCAGCAAAATCTCCAACATTCGCTAAATCTTCGTTTACATCAACGAAAAGCGCTCCCGCTAAATGTTGTTCATCGTACCGGGCTTTTGAGCCAGCACTGGCATCTACAATAACAATTTCATCATCCTGGTTTAACCAGGTTAAATCTTCTGGTTTTATAATTGGGCGTAATTTTGACATGGGATTTATCATTTTTAATACACTAAAGTCTTAATTTAAAATTAAGTTGATAGTACAATTTTAACTAAAATAAACCTGATAGAAGTGGAAATATTTTTTGTTGCACCAAAGCAGAAAGATTGCCACATCTTTCCTTAACGCAAGTACGATAAATGGGTGGAATAGTAGAAATTAAAAAATATTGCAACGAATAGCAGGGCTTTCAGAACCGATGAAATGCAGAACCTGCTTTACAAATAATTAATCACCTAAAAAATCTTTGGGCACTCAAGCTTTTACTTTCAGCCTTAATTCCCTCAACCTTTTACCTTATGAAGCGTCATCCTTAATATCGAACTGTGTTTCCACAACTTTTCCACCAGTACGCAATTGGTTGCTCAGCATTTCCTCTTGTTCTCTACGGTTTTTCACAATGTGAATAGCCGAGAACAATGCTTCTGTGAATGAAGTGGAATCGGCCAGATCCTTACCTGCAATATCGTAACCTGTGCCATGATCGGGAGAGGTACGAACAAAATTCAAGCCTGCAGTATAATTTACCCCATTATGGAAGGCCAGGGTTTTGAAAGGAATTAAACCCTGATCGTGGTACATGGCTAAAACAGCATCGAACTGTTTGTAGCTACCATTCCCAAAGAAACCATCAGCAGGATAAGGGCCAAAACATATAATGCCTTTATCATAGGCTTCCTGAATGGCAGGTGTAATAATTTCTGCCTCTTCTGTACCCAGTAAACCATTATCGCTGGCGTGAGGATTTAAGCCCAAAACGGCAATTTTTGGTTTCTCGATCCAAAAATCTTTTTTTAGGCTATCGTTGATCAGTTTTAATTTATTTACAATTTTATCTTTAGTGATGGCGCCAGGAACATCTTTAACCGGAATATGGCCAGTAACTACTCCAACGCGTAAATTCTCGCTGATCAAGAACATCAATACATCTTTGCTTCCACTTTTTTCCTGCAAATATTCAGTATGCCCCGGGAAAGCAAAAGTTTCTGATTGGATATTGTGCTTATTGATTGGAGCAGTGACCAAAGCATCAATATCGCCGCTCACTAAATCGGCTGTTGCTCTTTCTAACGATAAAAGCGCATATTTCCCGCCGGTTGCAGTTATTTGACCAAGTTCGATTTTCACATCTTCCTCCCAGCAATTGATCATATTTGCTCTTTTTAACTGTGCCTGATTGGCATGGCTAATTACATTAAAGCTAAAATCGCCAAGATTATTAGCTTTTCTGTGGAAAGATGAAACTTTTGTATGGCCATAAACAATTGGAGTGCAATAATTTAAAATAGCAGGATTGGATAATGTTTTGATGATTACCTCTAAACCTATTCCATTCACGTCGCCTATACTAATGCCAATTTTAAGTTTATTGCTCATAATTACCGGAAAATTTTTGTGCAAATTACTGATTTTCGTTTAAACACTTTAAAAAAAATGAAACCGCAAAGAACACTAAGTTATATGCAAAGGAATAATAAGCCTATCTTTGCTAATAATTTTATTTTTTAAAAGCCCCTTTAGGGGTTGGGGTATGAGTTTAGTAAAAGCGAAAAAACATTTAGGTCAACATTTTTTAACTGATAAAGGCATTGCCAATCGTATTGTAGAAAGTTTGGTTAACACCGATAAATACAATCAGGTATTGGAAGTTGGGCCTGGAATGGGAATTCTTTCTGATTTTTTACTGCAAAGGGACGATTTACAAACTTATCTGATTGATATTGACACGGAGTCGTTTCATTTTCTTAATGAAAAATACCCGCAATTAGGTGATCGTTTAATTAACGGCGACTTTTTGAAGCTTGATTTTGATTCGATTTTCCCTCATCAATTCGCGATTATTGGTAATTTTCCTTACAACATTTCATCTCAAATTTTATTTAAGATTTTAGATAACCGCAATAAAGTTGTAGAAATGGTGGGAATGTTTCAAAAAGAAGTGGCTCAACGGTGCGCTGCTCCATCAGGAAATAAGGAATACGGAATCTTGAGCGTTTTTCTTCAGGCCTATTATAAAATTGAATACCTTTTTACTGTTAAACCCGGAACATTTAATCCGCCGCCAAAGGTGCATTCTGCAGTTATTCGATTGACCAGAAACGAAGTAGAGGCATTGGATTGTGATGAAAAATTATTCTGGCGTGTGGTTAAAGCAGGCTTTAACCAGCGAAGAAAAACATTGAGAAACGCCTTATCTGCCGTTATGCCAAAAGATAAAATGGACAACCATATTTATTTTGAGAAAAGAGCAGAGCAGTTAACCGTTGAAGATTTTGTAGCACTTACGCAACATGTTAGTTCGTTGATGTAAGCGTTTCTCCTGCTTAGTTTAAGGATGATTCTACACTTCCTTCACTTCATACTGACTGAAGGTTTGTTCTAATCGCTTTTTAATCTTTGAGATCAATAATCTTGGTGAAAGCACTTTAACGCATTCTCCAAAACCCAAAATTTCACGTTCCAGTTCATAGTTTAAAACCACATCTATTCTAAAGGTTGTTGTTTTCTCGTTTTTGTTCAATATTATCTGCGATTGATGTAAAGGCTTGGTCACTATGTAAGGAGCATGGTCGTTAGTAAATTCCAGAATCACTTTTTGTGCCCGGTCTCTTTCATTTTTTGTTACACCAATTAAATCATCATAATACCGCTCAAAATCTATGCCCTGATAGCCCACAAACGCTTCATTTGGCAGTTCTTGAAATTCTACAATCCGATCTAAAGCCAGGTTTAAAATCCCGGGGCGTTTTTTTGCCTTGCAAATTAAAAACCATCGGTTTCTGTATTCCTTTAATAAATATGGATAGTAAATCCCCTGCTGAGCTTGCTGTGCTTTGAAAGATTTATATTCAATTAACAGTGACCGTTTATTTAAGACCGCCTGATATAACGATGGAATACATTCTAAACCCTTAACTAATTTATTGCTTTCCAACTGAATCTTATTACCGCTTTGCTTAGTCGATTTGTAAAGGTTATTCTCTAAACGAGCAATCATATCGCTCATCTCATCAAAATAATTAAAGGCATTAAACTGTTTAAGTACACCCACAATTTCTTTCATTTTATCTACATCAGCATTATTGATTGGTACTCTTGTAATACTAAAATTTGGATCATCATAAGCATAAAAGCGTTTATCTTTTACTACAATTGGTGCATTGTAGCCTAGCTTATCGCTTCGCATCAATTGAATATCGGCCTGGATGGTTCTTTTACTTACGCCAGAAGTAATTCCCTCCAGCTCATAAAGTGTTGCTGAAACCTTTTCGATAATATCTTCCAGCGTCCATTTGCGAAATCGATTTTTCAGGCAATCATCAATGGTTTTGTATCGGATAAGTGCCAATTTATTTACAGCCATTCTCAGTGAGTTTAGTTTTCTGCTAAAATTCTGTTGATTTAGCTTAGTTTAAAGATATAAAAGTCTTTTACATCTACGCAATACAATTGCACAATTGAAACCAAAACTGATTAAAGCCTAAGCAAAACAAATTTTATTGAATTAAAAATCAACTAATTAGCCATTACCTAGATAATTAATTTTTGCTACGCAAATCTGTCGCGTAGTACGGGTGGCATCTTTGTAATGTCGCCAGTCGATAAAGTTCTTTGAGAAACAATAACAAGATTATTTTGGAATAACCTATTCGTTGTTCATTTAAGCTCATTGTCGTGTTGAACTTGTTTCAGCATCTTAATAGCCTTAAAGACCCTTAAATAACTTCAGGGTAACGATAACCCTAAACGACAGTATAATTCTGGAATTATCAAAAAATCATTATAAAGAAATCCCGAAAGGGATGGCAGTACTAAAATAATGACTATCCAAAGTTGTGGGTTTCAGAATAGCCCCAAAGTATTCATGCAGTTGCATTGAATATTCTGATAGAAATTATGATAGAGTGTCTAAACAAGTTGTGTGTCGTGGGTTCGAATCCCACTTCCGATCAAGACCGGAATAATTCAGGGGTAGAATAACAACCAAATCATGCAGGTTCGAATCCTGCTTCCAACCATCACTTGGAATAGCAAAATGGTAATGCAATGGATTTAGTTTCCATCTAAAAAGAAGAGATACTTCAAATTTCTCAAAAACCAGCGTTGTGAAACAGCATTTGGCTTAAGGATTTTTCGAAACCCAAAAAGCGAATTTGTGCTTTGCTCAGCAAGTATTAGTAAACAAAGAGAAAATTAAAAATCAAATGAGTGAACTCGAAAGGGCAAATACTTTAAAGTGTTTAAACCTGATTAGACAAATCTGATTTCATTTTTAAACATGGCTTAATAAGCTTTTACTTCCGCAAAGAACGGATAAATGTTCTTCCACAACGTTTTTAAAAAGAAAAATAACAGAAATAAATTTTAACATCAAAAAACATGAAAAGAGTAACCATTAACACCAATTATGTTGGATTGGTGTTTAAAAAAGGAAAATTAAAAAGAGTTTTAACAGCAGGAACTTATTGGTTAGGTTTTGGCGATAATGTGGCTTTATACGACATGAGCAAGGAGTATTTTTATACCGTTGCCGAACTGGATATTTTGTTGGAAAACGAAGATTTTGTGAATTTAATTCACTTAGTAAATGTTGCGGATAATGAGTTGGTTTTGGTTTATCAAAACAACAACTTCAAGAACGTTTTAACTGCTGGCAGACATGCCATCTGGAAAGGTTTGTCGGAATATAACTTCATTAAGGTTGATACCAGCAACATCTTCATTGATGAAACGATTGATAAAAACTTGTTGGAGAAAGCACCATTATTAAACTTCATCCGAGCTTACAAAGTAGAATCTTTCGAAAAAGCTTTATTATTTACCAACGGTAGGTTTGAAAATTTATTAGATGCCGGAACCTATGTTTATTGGAAAAACAGTACGACAATTCAAGTTTTAAAAACCGATATAAGACAATTAAACATGGAGATTATCGGACAAGAAATTTTAACAAAAGATAAAGCACAATTGCGGGTAAACTTTAGTATTCAATACAAAGTTAACGATATTATCAAAGCATTATTGGAGAATAAGGAATTTGAGAAACAATTGTACATCACCATGCAATTGGCATTAAGAGAGAGTATTGGTTTAATGACTTTTGATGAGTTGATGGAAAGCAAAGAAAAAATTACTGAAATGGTAATGAGTTTAACCTTGGATAAAGTTGAAAACCTGGGTGTAAAATTAATGAACTGTGGTGTTAAAGATATTGTTTTACCAGGAGATGTTAAGGAAATTATGAATCAGGTTTTGGTTGCCGAAAAAAGAGCTCAAGCCAATATTATTACACGGAGAGAGGAAACAGCATCGACCAGAAGTTTGTTGAACACTGCCAAATTAATGGAAGACAACAGCATGTTGTATAAATTAAAAGAGATGGAATATGTTGAGAAAATTGCAGAAAAAATCAATAACATCAGCTTATCGGGCAGCGGACAAATTGTAGATCAATTGAAACAAATCTTCGTAAAATAAATTAAATTTAGAAACCCCTCGGCTAGGTGCATGATGCCTGCCGAGGATAAGTTAAAGTAAAATGAAAAACAACATTACAGGAAAAGATCTGATAGAAATAGGTTATTCGGAAGGAAAGATATTAGGCCTGGCATTGGATATCCTGAAAGATCATTTCGCAGATATTGAAGAAAAAGAGCTATTGGCTTTATTTAAGAAGGTAAAAGATTATCCAGAAAGTTTTTTGGACGATGAAGTGTTAAGCACATTGGCAGCAGCTTTAATAAATGACGCCAATCCAAAATCTGACGGCACAATCAAGTTGAAGGAAAACGCTAAAGCTTACATCACTTTTGGAGCCGATTATATTGAAGAGGGTGCCAGAAACCAAATGGATATTGCCATGAAATTGCCGGTTTCGGTGGCAGGAGCTTTAATGCCAGACGCGCATCAGGGTTATGGGTTACCTATTGGTGGTGTTTTAGCGACTAGAAATGCGATTATTCCTTATGGTGTTGGTGTTGATATTGGTTGTCGAATGGCCTTAAGTATTTTCGACATTCCGGAGAAACACTACTTTGGAAAAGATGCAATGTACAAACGCGAATTAATTGCTTTTACCAAGTTTGGTGCTGGTCAAAATTTTAAAGGGAGTGAAAAGGCAGATCATGAGGTTTTAGAAAACGACGCTTTCAATTCAACACCTTTCCTTAAAAGCTTACATGGAAAAGCCTGGGCGCAATTGGGTACTTCAGGCGGTGGAAATCATTTTGTAGAGTGGGGAATTATAGATTTCGCAACGCGGGATGAAATTTTAAATATTGATAAAGGCCGTTACGTGGCTTTGTTAACACATTCAGGTTCACGCGGATTTGGCGCTACCATTGCAGGGCATTATACCAAACTGGCGAAAGAGATTTGTAAGCTCCCGAAAGAGGCTTTGAATTTGGCCTATCTGGATTTAAACTCTGCTGAAGGACAGGAATACTGGATTGCCATGAATTTAGCTGGCGATTATGCTTCTGCTTGCCATGAGGTTATTCATAAACGATTAACCAAAGCGATTGGTGCAAAGGTTTTAGCCAAAGTAGAAAACCATCATAACTTTGCCTGGAAAGAAATGCTTAATGGCGAAGAGGTAATTGTTCATCGTAAAGGTGCAACACCTGCAGGAAAAGGTGTGATGGGGATTATACCAGGAAGTATGACTGCTCCAGGATTCTTGGTCAGAGGAAAAGGAGAAACAAGTGCAATCAATTCGGCATCACATGGTGCAGGCCGACAAATGAGCCGTACTAAAGCCATTCAAAGCATTACACGTTCAGAAATGAAAGCCATTTTGAAAGACCACAACGTGACCCTGATCGGCGCTGGTTTAGATGAAGCGCCAATGGCTTATAAAGATATTAATAAAGTAATGGCTGCTCAAACTGAATTGGTTGATGTTATAGCTAAGTTTGAACCGAAAATGGTTCG
The DNA here is from genome assembly GCF_003339865.1 of Pedobacter chinensis. Lineage (GTDB taxonomy): Bacteria > Bacteroidota > Bacteroidia > Sphingobacteriales > Sphingobacteriaceae > Pedobacter > Pedobacter chinensis. The sequence continues at coordinate 135,917 of NZ_QPKV01000010.1, read as the reverse complement.
AATGGCCGATGATGGAAGTCGGGAGGATTAGAATGCATAAATTTATTATCCTTTCAGAATTAATTTTGTAGAGGGGATTTTATATGTAAACTATAATTAGCTAGAAAAACATTGGTTCTTGTCTGTTATCCCAAAAGAAAAGAACTTCTATTTTATCAGCTTTAACCTCATAAAAGACAGAAGATAGTTTTTTTATTAATCCTTGTCGGATATTAGGGTCAAATTCGGTTTCTTTATAAAGAAAAGGCGAATTACTAATTAGCTCTAAAGTTTTGATTGTATTCTTTTTAAAATCATTTAGCGCTTTATCTCCCAGTCGCTCTTGTATTTGGGTACAAATCAATTCAAAAGTTGTATATGCTGTTTCTGATATTATTACAGGCAAGCTCATCAAATAGTTGAAATTTTTTCTTTAAATTCTTCTAAAGAATAGCTTCTGCCTGCTTTGATGTCATCTTGCCCTTTTTTTATTCCTGATACAACGTGTGCTGGTAAAGAACTATTTTTTTTTATTTCATAAGGAACTTCTAAAGCCTCAAGAAATGCCCTTAATGCTTTTTCTTGCATTTTATCGGGATGTACAAGGTAAGTTTCCATATTGATTTGATTTTAAACTAATATACAAATTTATGGATTATTAAATAATAATGTCTAAAATATTGTAAGGGTTTAGAATAATTAAATTAAAAATAAAACCCTCTTCAAATTAATTTTTGAAGAGGGTTTTATGCGTTTTGCAGTGACCTAGCTGCACAACCTTAAGTTAAATAAACCTGATTAAACGTAAATACTTTTTGTTCTATTTTTTCAACAGGTTTAGGATGACATTAACAAAAAGATTGTAGTGAAAGCAGGACTGAAATAACCGATTATCAATGCAATTGCTTTCCAAGAAAAATATTAATCAAAAAAATATTAATTATTTCAACTTGCTCAAAGCAGTTTTAATTCTCGGCAAAAGAGCTTTTATATCCTGCAACGTGCAAGCACCAACCGATGCCCTGAACCAAGGCATGCTATGTTCGTTTCCGAAAGCGGAGAATGGCACTAATGCTGCTCCAGCTTCTTTAATTAAATAGAAATTCACATCTGCACTATCTTTTAAAAGCTGACCATCTTCGGTAGTTTTACCGATGTAATCGATTTTAATGGTTAAGTAAATGGCGCCCATTGGCTCAACCGCATCAACATTAAAACCTTCGCTTTTCAACTCGTTGAAGCCGTTGTACAAAGCATTTAAACTATCCTGGATTTGACCTTTAAAACGGGTTAAGAAAGCATCAACCTGAGCTTTATCATTAAAGTAATTAGACATGGCAACCTGCTCGGCTTTCGGTGCCCATGCACCCATGTGGCCAACCAAAGCTTTCATTCTGGTTATAATATCTTCAGGACCAAAACCCCAGCCTACACGCACTCCAGTTGCAGCCAGGCACTTCGAGCTGCCATCTACAAAAACGGTAAACTCACGCATCGCCGGACGTAATGAAACCGGATTTACGTGTTCCTTACCGAAAGTTAGAAGTGAATAAATCTGGTCATACATTAAATACAGTGGTTTTTCATCCGCACTGCGCGAAGCATTTTCCTCCAAAATCACATCGCAGATTTCCGTTAAAGAGTCAGCATCGAACATGGTTCCTGTTGGATTCAATGGCGAGCACAAGGCCAGTAAAGTTGCACCTTTTAAATGTGGCTTTAACTGAGCAGCTGTTGGCATGAAATTATGCGCTGCATCGGTTTCAACAGCGATAGCTTTTGCAGAAGTTAAATGGCAATAGTGATTGTTATTCCAGGATGGTGCAGGAAAAACAACGGTATCGCCCGGATCAATTAACGCTAAATAGGTAGCATAAATTAATGGGCGGGAACCGCCAGAAACCAAGATGCTATTGGTGCTGTATTCCAAACCGAATCTATCTTTCAATAATTCAGAAACGGTTTCCCTAAGTGGTAAAACACCATCTGCAGGCGGATAATTGGTTTGATTAGCGTTGTAAGCATCTACAATTCCTGCTTTTAATTCTGTTGGGATTGGATAGATGTTCGCGTCGAAATCACCGATGGTTAAGTTAGCGATTGATGCGCCTTTGCGTTTCATTTCGTTAACCTCGTTACCAATTTTTATAATTTCTGAACCAATTAATGAACTGGCTAGTACTGAAACTTTCATACTTGTATATTGAATGCTGATGTCAGCAAATTTATAATGCTTTAATTATCTTTTGAAGTTCTTTTTTATCGATATTACGCTCTTCAGATTTGTCATAAAGGGTTAACATATTGACGATTGTCCCACTAGGAGTATCTGAAATTAAATAAGTTATTATTCTAAATCCACCGCTTTTACCTTTTCCTTTGCTTTTTACAGCTAATCTAATTTTATAAAGACCTGCGCCTAAATCAATCCCTTGCTCGGGATTTTCCAGAAGCTTTTCTTCCAGTTCGTAAAGGTCGTTCATTAAAGAAAGGTATTTCTTTTTATAGATTTTTGCTTTTTTGATAAAGACAGCAGAATAAATAACACTATTGCCCATTAAATATCCTTTAAGCTCAACGGCTTGCGCTTGCCTTGCTGCATCTCTTTAATTTCCTTTAAAGCTTGTGCAATTTCTGAAGTAATTTGACTTGTTGGCTCTACTTTAACTTTAGCACCAATCTTGCTAAGAAATTCCTTTACGAATCCAGCATCTTTATCCTTAATTTCTATTGTTAAAGTTATCATAATTACAAAATTAGCAAAATTATTTAATCAAATCTTCTATGGCTTTATTCACTTTACCGAAACCAAACTGCGACAAAACACTCTGCATTGCCACCGAAATCTGCTCATTACAAAGGTTGCCAATGCTGCCCTCGTGTGTATGATGTATTTGGCTCGATGGTGCAAAAGTACCATTTTCAATCTGTTCGCCAACTATTTTATAAGCCTCTCTAAAAGGGATACCTTGCAGGGCCAAATCGTTAACCACTTCTACACTAAATAAGTAATCGTACTTCCTATCTTTTAAAATATCATCCTTAATGGTAATGTTCCGGAACATAAAAGTCGCGATTTCAAGGCATTCATTAAGCGAAGTAATTGCCGGGAAAAGATTTTCCTTTAACAATTGCAAATCGCGGTGGTATCCGGATGGAAGATTAGTAATCATCATCGCAATTTCATTTGGCAAGGCCTGAATTTTGTTGCAGCGCGAACGAATTAACTCAAAAACATCAGGGTTTTTCTTGTGCGGCATAATGCTCGAACCTGTGGTTAATTCGGCTGGAAAGCTGATAAAACCGAAATTCTGATTGATGAACAAACAAACATCCATCGCCATTTTAGCCAGGGTTGCTGCAACTGCACTCATGGCCTGCGCTAAAATTCTTTCCGTTTTGCCACGGCCCATTTGCGCATAAACCACGTTATAGTTTAAGCTTTCAAACCCTAATAATTCTGTAGTTAAAGTTCTGTTTAAGGGGAACGATGAACCATAACCTGCTGCAGAGCCCAATGGATTTTTATTCGTGATTTTCCAGGCGGCGAGCATCAGTTCCATATCATCGGCAAGGCTTTCGGCATAAGCACCAAACCATAAACCAAAAGATGATGGCATTGCAATCTGCAAATGCGTATAGCCTGGCATCAATTTATCTGCATGGGTATTGCTCAATTCAATCAGTTGGTTAAACAACGTTGAAGTTTGATGAACCATATCTTCAATACAAGCACGAAAGAATAGTTTTAAATCAACCAGAACCTGATCGTTACGTGAACGGCCACTGTGGATTTTTTTACCCGCCTCACCTATACGTTGAGTAAGCAACCACTCTACCTGCGAGTGTACATCTTCCACCGTATCTTCTATGATGAAGTTTCCGGCTTCAATCTCAGCATAAATATTTTTAAGTTCCTGCTGAATGGTTTTTAACTCATCAGCAGTGAGCAAATTAATGGTTTCTAACATTTGTGTATGCGCCAAAGAGCCCAAAACATCAAATTTTGCCATTTGTAAATCCAGTTCCCGGTCTTTACCAACAGTAAAGCTTTCTACGAATTTATTTACATCTATATTTTTTTGCCAAATCTTCATTTTAAATTTATTTAACCGCAAAGCGCACTAAGTTTTTCGCAAAGCTCCCAAAGCTAATCAATCATTTTTACCACAGAGTGCAGCGAGTTTTCACAGAGAACACCAAGTTTTTTTAAACCATTTAAGAAGTACAAGGGCATTTAAGTTAGGCATCCAAACCTTATGTCCTCGGCTTCAAAACCCTTAACCTTGAATAACCGGTTTCAGCATGTTCACATATCCCTCTACACCTTCGGCCACTTCCCGAACGTATAAAAACTCATCGGCCATGTGTGAACGGCCAGAAAAACCAGGGCCACATTTTACCGATGGGATATCTAATAATGCCTGATCTGATGTTGTTGGCGAACCATAAGTTGTTTTTCCAAGTGCAACACCAGCCTGAACTACCGGATGATTTTTATCAATTGACGAAGGTTTTAACCGGATAGAACGTGGGGTAACATCACAATCCACATTCGCACGGATAATCTCTAAAACCTCTTCGTTAGTGTAAGCATCTGTAACGCGAACATCAACTGTAAAAGTGCAATTTGCCGGCACTACATTATGCTGAGAACCCGCATTGATAATCGTAACCGTCATTTTCAGCGATCCAAAAACTTCTGATACTTTTGGAAACTGATAATTTCTGAACCATTCAATGTCTTTCAAAGCCTTGTAAATCGCATTTTCTCCTTCTTCCCTGGCCGCATGACCCGCTTTTCCGTGAGATACACAATCCAGCACCAATAAACCACGCTCTGCAATAGCCAAATTCATTTCGGTTGGCTCGCCAACAATTCCGAATTCCAGTTCGCCTAAATCCGGAAGAACCAGTTCCAGTCCATTGTTTCCAGAAATTTCTTCTTCAGCTGTAGCTGCCAGGCAGATATTATATTTTAAATGCTCTTGTTCGTAATAATATAAAAACGTTCCGATTAACGAAACCAGGCAACCGCCTGCATCATTACTGCCCAAGCCAAATAATTTATCGCCTTCAATTGCGGCATCGTACGGGTCGCGGGTATAACCTGAATTTGGTTTAACCGTATCGTGATGCGAGTTCAATAAAACGGTTGGCTTACCCGCATCGAAATGCTTGTTGTATGCCCAAACATTATTCATTTTACGCTGGGTTTTAATTCCCCTCTCCTCCAAAAACTGAGCGATTAAATTCGCCGTTCTGTCTTCTTCTTTACTAAAAGACTGAATACGAATTAATTGCCGCAATAAATCCAGACTTTCTTTTTGTATATTTTCTAATAACATAGTAGCAAGTATTTAGTATCAAGTATCAAGATGTGGAGCCCTAACCCTACACCTTTAACCTTATACCTTTAACCTTCTTTAGTGTATAAATTTCCCGCTTTTAAGGCAGAAAGTTTAATGCCTTTTATTAACGATGAGCTAAAACCATTGTGTTCCATTTCGTTTAAACCAGCAATTGTACAACCTTTCGGCGAAGTTACTTTATCTATTTCTGATTCAGGGTGTGTGCCGTGTAATAAAAGTAAATCAGCTGCCCCTTTTGCCGTTTGAACCGCCATTTTCAACGCTTCATCAGCATGGAAACCAATTTCCACACCACCTTGCGATGCCGCCCTGATGGCCCTTAAAAAGAAGGCAATGCCACAAGCACAAAGCGCAGTTGCCGAAGTCATTAAATCTTCGTTTATTTTAACCACCGAACCAACAGTTTCAAACATTTTGGTTACCTCTGCAATATTTTCTGCTGATGCATTATCGCTCGCCATACAAGTCATCGACTGACCGATTGCAATTGCAGTATTTGGCATCACACGAATAACCTCTACCTCATTACCTAATTTCTCGCGAACCGCAGCGCAACTTACACCAGAAATTACTGAAATAACCAAATGTTTAGCCGGATTAACTGATGAATTAATTTCGTCTAAAACCATATTTAGCTGCTGAGGGAGCACCGCCAAAATTACAACGTCAGCATTGGCAACCGCCTGCTTGTTATTGTTGCTTATTAAAAATCCGGCTTCAGCGAAAGATTTTAGGTGGTCGATATTTCTACGAGTAAGCGTAATGTCGCCAGCTTTAGCAAAATCGGCTTTTACTAACCCTTTTGCCAATGATAAACCGATATTTCCACTTCCTATTATGGCTATTTTTTTCATTTTTAAATGATTGCACCGATGAAAAAGATTACACCGATATTAGTTTAATATTATTAGAAAACAGTTTCAGCAAATCTATTTATGTTTCAGTTCTGCTATTCACTTCAATCTTTTTAATCTCTGCCATATTGAAGAACGAAGTGTCTGTTTCATCGCTTGCAGATTCTTCGTGCCACAGAATGACAGCTTATTCAGTCAGGGTTGCTGCTAGGTTTGAGTAGCGATAGTTGTAAGATTGCTTCGTGTCTCGCAATTGCCGATACATCGTCAACCTTTCTCCTTCGCTTTTTATCCCTACTTCAACATTTTTGTTCCAAAAGTTTCTTCAGCAAGTTCTGCCAACTCATCGGCCTTGCCAATATAAACTGCAGAAACCCCTTTTTTAATTGCCTCAAAAGCATTATGCAATTTAGGAATCATTCCGCCCTGTACGGTCCCATCAGCCTTTAAGCTTTCAAATTCATTTGCTTTGATTTCTCTAACCACAGAATTATCGTCGTTTACATCCTTCAATACACCTTTTTTCTCAAAGCAATATACTAAACGCGTTTCGTATAATGATGACATTGCCACTGCAACTGATGATGCAATTGTATCGGCATTGGTATTTAAAAGCTGAGTTTCGCCATCATGTGTAATTGCACATAAAACCGGAACCAATCCTGCTTTTAGCAACCGATCCAAAGTTTCTGCAGAAACAGAATTTTCATCTAAATCGCCAACAAAGCCATAATCAATTTCCTTTACAGGGCGTTTTTTAGCTTTAATAATATTGCCATCGGCTCCTGTTAAACCAATCGCATTGCTACCTTTAGCCTGTAATTGCGCTACCATGTTTTTATTAATCAAACCCGCATAAACCATGGTCACAATGCGCAAAGTTTCAATATCCGTAATGCGACGTCCTTCAACCATTTTTGCTTCAATTCCTAAGCTTTCTCCAAGTTCGGTTGCAATTTTACCACCGCCATGAACCAGAATTTTATCGCCAGGTAATGCTGTAAAATCCAGCAAAAACTGATGTAAGTTTTCAGAGTTGTCAATTACATTTCCGCCGATTTTTATGATGGTAAGTTGCTTCATATCTAAGTAAGTTAGTTCGTCATTGCGAGGCACGAAGCAATCCTAAAGCAAAAGATTACAATCCATAGTTGTAAGATTGCTTCGTGCCTCGCAACGACGGATTCTTTATTTTAATTCTTCCAACATTGCTTTAATCACGGCTTGCGCAGCCCACAAGCGATTGCCCGCTTCATGGATCACTAACGAATTCGGTCCATCCAGAATCTCAGAAGACAATTCCAAATCGCGACGCACAGGCAAACAGTGCATTACCTTTGCATCATTTGTGAATTTCAGCTTTTCGTTATTCATCATCCAACCATCCGGATAAGTTAAAACCTTTCCGTATTCCTTATAGCTACTCCAGTTTTTTACATAAACGTAATCAGCGCCAGCCAATGCTTCTTCTATATTATATTGAATATCTGCACCAGGTGTAAATTCTTCAGCAAGTTCGTACCCCTCAGGTTGAGCGATTGTAAAATCAATCATTCCTTCCGCTTGTGCTTTACACATCCATTCTGCAAAAGAGTTTGGTACGGCTTGCGGCAATGCCTTAACATGCGGTGCCCAGGCCAAAACAACCTTTGGTTTAACATTCGCACCAACCTTTAGTGGATTCCAGGTTTCGTGAATGGTAATAATATCAGCAAAACTCTGTAAAGGATGGCGTGTTGCGCTTTCTAAGCTTACCACCGGAACAGCGCAATATTTTACAAATTTGTTAAAAAAATCTTCACTGTAATCTTCCTCTCGGTTATTCAATTTTGGGAATGAACGTAAACCAAGAATATCGCAGTATTGCCCCATAACCGCAGCTGCTTCACGAATATGCTCTACTGTTGAGCCGTTCATGACTACACCATCCTGCGTTTCTAAAGCCCAGCCTTCTTTATCAAGGTTCATAACCATCACATTCATACCTAAGTTTAAAGCCGCCTTTTGCGTACTTAAACGGGTACGCAAACTCGGGTTCATAAAAACCAACCCTAAGGTTTTGTTTTTACCCAAACTTTGGTGCGCGTATGGATTCGCCTTTAATTCAAGGGCATCTTTTACAAATTGTTTGATGCTTGGAACATCGTGTACGGAAGTGAAAAGTTTCATTTTTTTTAAGGTGTAGGGTTTAAGGTGTAGGGTTTAAGGTTTTCCCCCTCCACCTGTTCTTAAAAATTTCAAAAAAGAAATCAGCATTGCGCTAACTTCGTTAATTGATTGGTTTACTTCTTATATTCTTCGCTTATATACTTCAATTCTGAAGCACATAAGTAACAATAATCTATTTCATTTGTCGAACCTAAGCAGCATCTAGAAAATGTGCAAAATCTTTCTGTAAATCTACCACATCCTTCAACAATATTTAGGGGAATTGACAATGATGCTCTGGTTAATTGCGACGTTAGTTCAAATCTTTCTTCTTTTGGAATTTTGTTGCAATTTCTTTCTTAATGAACATATTAAGTTCGTAAGCTTTTTTCCATACGTCAAGTCTTTTATAGTCTCCCATAACCTTACACCTTATACCCTACACCTTTAACCGCTTTCTCAAAAGCACTTAAAAACTCATCAGCATGTGCTTTAGTTAAATTCAAGGCTGGCAGCAAACGGATTACATTTGGTTTTGCTTCGCCGGTAAAAATATGGTGTGTAAACAGTAAATCTTTTTTAACATGAGCCAACGTTGCGGGCAACTCAATACCAATCATTAATCCACGGCCACGAACTTCAACCACTTGTTCAAATTTCTTTAATTCAGTGATTAAATAGTTCCCAATTTCTTCAGCGTTTTTCATTAATTTATCTTTTTCCATCACTTCAAGAACAGCCAATGCTGCGGCACAGGCCAAATGGTTTCCGCCGAAAGTTGTGCCCAATTCGCCATGCCAAGGTTTAAATTTAGGTGCAATCGAAATACCTGCTACCGGAAATCCATTGCCCATTCCTTTTGCCATGGTGTAAACATCGGCTTCAACACCAGAATAATCATGTGAATAAAACAATCCTGTTCTACCATATCCACATTGAACAGAATCAGCAATATAAACTGCATTATATTCATCACAAAGTGAACGGATTTTTTGTAAGAAACTTTTTGAAGCTTCTTTAATGCCGCCTACTCCTTGAATACCTTCGATAATTACCGCACAGATTTCATCGCCTTGTGCTTTGAAGGTCTCTTCTAGGGCTACCTCGTTATTATGTGGCAGGAAAATTACATTTTCTGTTTGATTAACCGGTGCCACAATTTTAGGATTATCGGTTACAGCAACTGCTAAAGATGTTCGTCCGTGGAAAGCACCGGTAAAAGCAATTACTTTTTTTCTTCCATTATAAAACGATGCCAGTTTTAAAGCATTTTCATTTGCTTCGGCACCAGAGTTACACAAGAATAATTGAAAATCTTTTTTACCGGAAACTTCGCCCAGTTTCTCGGCAAGCTGAACTTGTAAGGGAATTTTAACTGAATTTGAGTAGAAACCTACTTTGTTCAATTGGTCAGTTAAGCGACTCACATAATGCGGATTGGTGTGACCAATCGAAATCACAGCATGGCCGCCGTATAAATCTAAATATTTTTGTTCATTAGCATCCCAAACATTGCTGCCCGTTGCTTTTGTTATTTCTATATCATTAAGAGGATAAACGTCGAATAGGTTCATATTTTTTAAGGTTAAAGGTTGAGGGTTGAAAGGTAGAAGGCCCATAAAGGCTAACCTTTTCCCCTGCCCCTCAAAAATTTAATAAATGCGATTAACATCGCCTTAATTTTCATTAATGCTTTTATTTACAAGTTCATAAACTTCTAAACTGATATAAGCTAAATCGCGAATAAGAATAAAAGCATATTCTACTTCTTTTGTAGAGCCAAGTGCATTATCAAGATAACTCACAAAATCCTTATCTGTATGTTTGTCACTTCCTTCTACAATATTTAAAGGAATTGAATAGGCGGCCCGCCGAATTTGCTGGGTTAAGGCAAACTTTTCCTCAATAGGCATTGCAGGCAGAATTTCCTTATATACTTGTAAAGTAAATAAGTGGGCTTTTTTCCAAATATCTAATTTTTGATAATCTCTCATACTTTAAAATTTTGCAGGTCTGCATCCAAACCTTCCTGCCCTCAACCTTCTTGCCCTCAACCTAAAAATAGGCCGATTTCAACTTCAGCCCTCCTGTTTCTTCCAAACCAAACATTAAGTTCATATTCTGAACGGCTTGTCCACTGGCGCCTTTAAGCAGATTATCAATAATGCTGATGATGAATAACTTGCCATTATGTTTCTCTACATGCACCAGTGCTTTGTTTGTATTGACAACCTGTTTTAAATCGATGTTTTTCCGGCTTACATGTGTAAAAGGATGAGCACTGTAATATTCTTCGTAAATAGTTTGTGCTTCTTCTAAAGTCAAATCACTTTCCAAATACATTGCGGCCAAAATACCTCTGGTAAATGCGCCACGTTGTGGGATGAAACTCAAGGCCTCAGATAGTGAAGGCTGCAATTGCAACAAACTTTCGCCAATCTCATTCAAATGTTGATGCTCGAAAGCCTTATAAATCGAAAGATTATTGTTCCTCCAGCTAAAGTGAGAAGTTGAAGATAAACTTTGTCCGGCGCCGGTTGAACCAGTTGTAGCATTGATGTGAACTTCACTACTAATTAAGCCTTTTTTAGCCAACGGCAATAAGCCCAATTGAATACAGGTTGCAAAACAACCTGGGTTAGCAATATTTTTAGCCGATTTAATTTTATCGCGGTTTAATTCAGGTAGTCCGTAAATGAAGTCTCGATTTTCAAATGAAGCGTTTGCAGCCAATCTGAAATCCTGAGATAAATCAATGATTTTGATGCTATCATTTACCAGATTGGCGGCTAGAAATTTTCTGGCATCGCCGTGTCCAACGCACAGGAAAAGCACATCGATATCCTGAGGAATATCGCTTACAAATTTTAAATCTGTATCGCCGATTAAATCCGTATGCACATCAGAAATCAAATTCCCTGCATTACTGGTGCTATTGACGAAAGCAATTTCAACATTTGGATGGTTAATCAGGATACGGAGCATTTCGCCACCTGTGTATCCGGCACCACCAATTATTCCTGCTTTAATTTTATTACCCATAATCTGTTATATCACTATAGGGATATGTAAAAAGTATAAATTCTAATATTTCCTTCGACAAGCTCAGGATGACACGCTAAAAAGATTGCTTCGTCGTTCCTCCTCGCAATGACGATGCGTTTAGAAACCTTCAGCCTTCAAACCTTTTAGCGTTCTACCTCTCCATTCACTTTATGCCAAATCATTACCTGGTTACCAAATATTTTAGAGAAACCTTTTACATCTTCTCCGCTCCAGGCATTATTCATTTCGCCGTAGCTGCCAAATTTATTGCTCATTAAATCGTGGTTCGATTCAATACCGATAATCTGGAAACGATATGGTAGTAGTTCGACAAATACTTTACCGCTCACTACCTTTTGCGTATCGGCTAAAAAAGCTTCAATATTCCTCATGATCGGATCGTGAAACTGACCTTCGTGCAACCAGTTTCCATAGAAAGAAGATAATTGTTCTTTCCAGCTTAACTGCCATTTTGTTAAAGTGTGTTTTTCTAAAGTGTGGTGTGCTTTAATAATGATTACCGGACCTGCGGCCTCAAAACCGACACGCCCTTTAATACCAATAATCGTATCGCCAACATGAATATCGCGACCGATTCCAAAAGGTTGAGCAATGGTCTGCAATTTTTGAATCGCCCTAACAGGTTCTAAACTTTCGCCATCAATGGCAACCAGCTCGCCTTTTTCAAAGGTTAATTCAATTTTACGGGATTCTGCTTCTGAAACCTGGGTTGGCCAGGCACTTTCCGGTAGAGTTTCGTGAGAAGTTAACGTTTCTTTTCCACCTACCGATGTTCCCCATAAACCTTTATTAATTGAATATTGTGCTTTTGCAGCGCTATACTCCACACCGTGTTCTGCTAAATATTCTATTTCCGCTTCGCGGGATAATTTTAAATCTCTGATGGGCGTGATGATTTCAACTTCAGGAATAAGAATATTGAAAATCATATCGAAACGAACCTGATCGTTACCCGCACCTGTACTTCCATGAGCTACATAATCAGCGCCGATTTTTTTAACATAATTGGCAATTGCAGTGGCCTGACTAACACGTTCTGCACTAACAGACAAAGGGTAAGTGGCATTTTTTAATACGTTTCCGAAGATTAAGTATTTAATGCAATCATTATAATAACTTTCTGTTTCATCTACCACAGCATGTGATGCCACACCCAAAGCGTAAGCTCTTTTCTCAATTTCCTGCAATTCTTCATCAGAAAAACCACCTGTATTTACAATTACAGAGTGAACTTCCAGGCCACGATCCTGAGCCAGATAAATACAACAAAATGAGGTATCAAGACCTCCGCTAAAAGCTAAAACAACTTTTTTCTTCATTACTTATTAAATAACAGGGTAAATAAAAACATCAATACTTTTAAGCCTGGTTTTGGCTTAGGTTTAACAACCAAACGTTGTTTGATGCGCATAAAACGCTCGTATAATTTGGGTTTCTTTTGTAATTCTTCTGCGAATTTTTTTGCTGCATCGTGCTTTTGAGTAGCAGGATCGTAAAGCATTGCTGTACACATACAGTTTTTACGTTCCTTCATTTTTAAAATCTCGAAGTTTACACAGCTTTGGCAACCTTTCCAAAATTCCTCATCCTGCGTTAACTCAGAATAAGTTACAGGCTCGTAACCTAAATCAGAATTGATTTTCATTACAGCCAAACCAGTGGTTAAACCAAAAATCTTTGCTTTAGGATATAAAGCTCTGGAAAGTTCGAAAACCTTTTCTTTGATGGCATGCGCCAAGCCTGCTTTTCTAAACTCAGGTGATACGATTAAGCCCGAATTGGCCACAAATTGCCCATGGCTCCACGTTTCGATATAGCAAAAACCTGCCCATCGCCCATCTTTATGAAATGCGATAACGGCTTTGCCCTCTTGCATTTTATTGGCAACATAATCCGGAGAACGTTTAGCGATACCGGTGCCGCGTGCTTTTGCAGATTCGGCCATCTCGGTTACGATCTGTTCAGCAAATACACGATGTTCAGGGAGTGCAACCTGTACAATAAATTCGTTAATATCCATTAATTTTCTAACGAAAAAATAAAAGTATTTTTGTTAATTGGGTTTTTAGAGAGGATCAATTCCTCGTACGTTTAGTATAGAGTACTAAATGCGTGGAGTAAAATTTTGCCGGCTTGTGGGATAATAAAACACAGGTTGGAAACGATTAATAAACAGACTTTTTCCAGGCATTAACTGCGCTGTGAAAACAGAAAGTTTATGTAAAAATTGTTTAATCATTTCTTGCGTATTAAAACGGCTTTAACTCTATTGAGATGCAAAGGTTTAAATAATAATTGAGTTACACAATATTTTTTAACTTTTTTACATTTTTATATTAATTGAAATTCATGAGATTTCCGGAAATTAATCTAATATTCTAATTAATTCATGATAAATCAACTTGCCTCATCTTCTGCAATTTTAACAATGTTAAAAAACGCCCGCAAACTTTAACATCCACTTAACATCATTTAACATCGTTCAATACTGAATAAACACAACATTTGCATATCTGTAGCGAATTCAATGTTGCTACCGTTTTATCAATACTTGTTTATTTAAATCAAACCCTAAAAAGTAATGAAGAACTTTACCCCAATTCTTTTTAAAAATTCAAAATTTTTTCCAGTTATCCTTCTATTCATTTCAGTAACATTCTTTGCTTGTAAAAAAGAGGAAAGCGACACTACTTTAAGTCAGCTGCGAGTGATCAATACCGCACCAACACTAGCCACTTATTACGCTTTTGTAAATGGCAGTTCAATTAGTTCTGCTGCCTTGCCCTACGGTGGCACTACCGCTTACGGAAATTATTCCTCAGGTTCATATGCCATAAAGTTCACCTCAGAAAACAATGCAGAAAGCTTGCTTACTAAAAATATTACTTTAAACCCTAACTCTTACCACAGTTTTTATCTCATTAATAAACCCGAAGCATTAGATGGCTTAACCATTACTGATGATTTGAGTTTACCATCAACCGACAAGGCTTATATCCGTTATATTAATTTATCTCCAGATGCGCCAGCGCTGGATTTAGCAAAAACAGGAGAAGCAACTGCACTTATTGGAAACAAAACTTACAAATCAGCAAGTGCTTTTATTGCCATCGCTCCAGGAACTTACACTTTCGATGTAAAAGAAACCTCATCAGGAACAGTGAAAGCAGTTTCTAACAGCATTACATTAGCAGCAGGATATCATTATGATATAATTTGCGGAGGCCTGCTAAATCCTTCGAGCGATATTGAAAGACCGCTTAATTTAATTGCAGTGACCATCAAATAGAATTTAACCCAAAAATCATATCGTTAAAGGGCCGCTATTTTGCGGCCTTTTTTTGAAATATAAAGCCCATCCCAAATTTAACATCTAATTGTAAAAGCTGATTATCAGCATATAACAACAACCATATTGTTAAAATCATACTACCTTATTTAGAATTGTTCAAAATAATTTGGATTATAAATTTTTCTACCGTTATTTTGCGGCTGTTTAGAATTAATCCAAATAAAATTTAACATGCATAAAATCAGACTCTTTAGTTTAACATCTTTACTCTCATTACTCTGTTTATTTTCATTTGCTCAGCAATTAGCAACAATAAAAGGCGTTGTTACCACATCAAATGGTAAACCAGTATCTTATATATCTGTTGGACTAAAAGGCCAGGGCCAGGGCGCTACCACAGATGATGAAGGTAAGTACAACATTAATCGGGTTAAGCCAGGAACTTATACCATTAAAGCTTCGGCTGTTGGCATAAATCCATCAGAACAAACAATCACAGTTTCAGCCGGAGAAACCAAAATTGTGAATTTTGTTTTGGTAGAAAATGATCAGGCTTTAGAGGAAATCACTATTGCAGGAAAAAACAACCGTTATAAAATCAGTCTTCCTTCTGCATCATTAAGATTGAATGAACCCTTATTAGAAGCACCTCAGAACATTCAAATTGTAAGTGATCAGGTAATCAAAGATCAGCAAATCATCAGCATGAGTGATGGTTTGATCAGAAATGTGAGTGGTGCGGTTCGCTTAGAACATTGGGGAGATATGTACACGAACATTACCATGCGTGGATCTCAAATTCAGGCCATGCGTAACGGTTTTAATGTGGTATCTTCTTTCTGGGGTCCGTTAACAGAAGATATGAGTTTTGTAGATCATATTGAATTTGTTAAGGGGCCGGCCGGTTTTATGTTAGGCAATGGCGACCCAAGCGGCATGTACAATGTAGTAACTAAAAAACCTACAGGTTTTAACAAGGGAGAGGTTTCTTTCACATTGGGAAGTTATGATTTATATAGAACTGCTGTAGATTTCGACCGAAAACTAACCAATGATGGAAAATTATTATTTAGATTAAATGCTGCAGTTCAAAGCAAAGGATCATTCAGACCATATGAACAAAATGACCGTTATAGTATCGCTCCCGTTTTGAGCTACCAGATCACTGATAAAACTAAATTGACCGCTGAATATACTTTGCAAAATGCAAAAATGACCGAAGTTGGTTCTTACTATATTTTCTCTCCAAATGGTTATGCAACTTTCCCGCAAGAGTTGACCATGACTCAACCAGGATTACCTCCAACCCGTATTAACGACCATAGCTTATTTTTAAACTTACAGCACAACTTTAGTAATACCTGGAAATTAACGGCACAAGCTGCTTATTTCAAATATTTGCAGAATGGATATAGCTCATGGCCATCAGCAGTTAATGCTGATAATACTGTGATCAGGAATGTTGGCATCTGGGATGCAGAAAGCACTATGAAATTGGCACAATTATTTATCAATGGCCAGGTTAAAACCGGTGGCATTAACCATCGTATTTTAGCTGGATTTGATGGGGGAAAGAAAAATTATATGGCAGATTGGGGTCAATCTCACGATTTGGATTTACCTACATCTCCATTTGATCTTAATAATCCGGATTACGGTTTCCCAGGTAACGGATATCCAAACTTCGACCGTTTCACACCATTAACACAAAGGGCTATTAATGCTGGTGGTTTAATGGATTCCAAATATTTAAGTGGTTACGTTCAGGATGAATTAGGATTTTGGGAAAACAGAATCCGCTTAACATTGGCTGGTCGCTATACTTATGTAAGTCAATCGGCTTGGGGTGGTTCTCCCGACAAAGCCAAGCACGTTACTCCTCGTGTTGGCTTAAGTGTCTCGGTTGATAAAAGCACCTCTGTTTATGCGGTATACGATCAATCATTTATTCCACAAAGCGGATTTTTACGTGATGGAGGAAAAGTTGAACCAATCACAGGTACCAATTATGAAATCGGAGTTAAGAAAGATTGGTTTGATGGCAAATGGAATACTACATTATCTGCTTATAGAATCTTCAAACAAAATGAGTTAACTGCTGATCCAACCAATACACCCGGCCAAAACTTCAGCGTGGTTTTAGGAGAAAAGAGAGCGCAAGGAATTGAGTTTGATTTAAGGGGTAAGATCACAGACGGATTAACTTTAATTGCAAACTATGCCTACACTGATGCAAAAGTAACAGAGGTTACTCCTGGTGTTACCGGAATAAATGTAGGCGATGTTATCCCTGGTTTCTCTAAACATGTTGCCAATGCCTGGTTAACTTACACTTTGCAAAACGGCGCATTAAAAGGTTCGGGTATTTCCGGAGGCTTTACATACCTGGCTGATCGAGCAACTGATACCTGGAGTGTTGGATTACAAAAATTACCAAACTATTTTAAACTTGATGGTGGTTTATTTTATGAACATACTAAGTTTAAAGTTACTGCTAATGCATTTAACATCTTAAATAAATACTTGTTTAGTGGCTCGTATTATGAGTGGTTAAGCGCTTATTACTATCAAGCTGAAGCACCAAGAAATTACAGAGTAAGCGTAGCTTATAAATTTTAATCAAAAGCCAGTAAAATTTGTCAGATAGTTTTACTGGCTTAAACACTTAAACCGAAATATGATGAAAACGAAATTATCCCTATTATTTTTTCTTGTGGCATTTAGTGTGTCAAGTGCCTTCGCACATGCATTATGGATTGAAACACCAGCAAATGGAAAAAAAGGCCAGGCGCAGGAAATAAAAATATTCTTTGGAGAATATGAAGCAAATGAACCAGATTCGGCAGCAAAATGGTTCAGCAATTTAAAAGAGTTTAAATTAGTTTTAACAGCTCCAAACGGCACTACCAAGGTTTTAACGGCTTCGCCAGATGTATATTTCTACAAAGCCAGTTTCACTCCAGATCAAAATGGAACCTACAAATTATCTGTTGTACATGAAGTTGCAACAGTTTATGAGCACGCCAAAATAGAATATTATGCATTTGCTGATGTAAATGTTGGAAATTCAAAAATAAATACTGCTTTTCCTGTTGAAGCAGCTTTAACCATCAGACCAGATAAACATGTTTTAAAAGTTGGCGAATCATCAATACATCAGGTAATTTACAATAAAGCTCCTTTTGCCAACCAAAAAATAACGTTGGTAAATCCTGAAAGAAAAACAATACCAACAGAAACAGATGAAAACGGGAAATTCACATTCAAACCTGAGCAAAAGGGCAACTATTTCCTCGAAGCTTTCACTGAAGAAAAAGTTCCTGGAAAATTAAATGGAAAAGACTACGAAAAAGTGTGGCATTTAGTAACTTATACTACTCAAGTTAATTAGTATAAACTATTATCGATTTTTATAACCAATTGGCAAATAAAACTGCCAATTGGTTCTTTATTAAATACAGCTTTAATGGCATTAACAAAACAAGCTCAGAAAAAACCAAAAAAATCACGATTAAGAAGAATAAGTGATTGGCTACATTTATGGCTGGGCATAGCATCAGGCCTTGTGGTTTTCCATTTGGGAGTAACGGGCTGTATTTTTGCCTTTCAAAAAGAGATTACTGAATTTATCCACAAAAAAGAGTTCTATGTAGATGTACCTGCCAAAGCCCAAACCTTACCATTAAGTACATTAAAAGCTTCAGCTGAAAAGGCTTTGGGAGGAAAGAAAAAAATCACTTTTATTACTGCTTATAAAACTCCTGATCGGGCCTGGGAATTTGGTGTTTACAAAGGAGGCAATCCGGATGCATTTTGGTATTTTGATTCAATCGACTACTACGACCTGGTTTTCATGAATCCATATACCGGAAAAGCAACATTGGTAGCCGATTATAAATATGAATTTTTCGGTATTATTAAAATGCTTCATTGGAGCTTTTTGATTAACCACCCAATTGGCCAGCAAATAGTAGGCTGGGCAACTTTTATTTTTGTTTTCCTGCTTATTTCAGGGATAATCATGTGGTGGCCCAAAAACCTTAAAAAATCTAATTTCGATAAGAGTTTTAAAATCAAGTGGTCAGCCAAATTTAAGCGTGTTAACTACGATTTACATAATGTTTTGGGCTTTTATGTAATGACAATCTGCTTGATGCTTGCATTAACAGGAATGGTTTGGGCATTTCAATGGTTCCAGGCTACAGTATATGTTGTTGCCGCCAGAAGCACAACCCCACCAACCCAGGTTGATGTAAAATCTGATTCGACCAAAACCATTTCTGCAATACCTTTTGATGTAGCTTTTGAACAGGCAAAACAAAAATTTACCGATGCCGACAGAATAGGCATGTCGCCTGCTGAAGGCGGAACAGCCACTATTTATGCTACCGGTTACCGTGGCGATGAAACGTACTGGAATTATGATCTCATCCAATTTGATCAATATTCAGGTAAATTACTTAATCGCAAAAATCAATCTGACAAAAATGCCGGGGAAGTGGTAATCGGTATGAATTACGATATTCATGTCGGTGCAATTTTAGGTTTGCCTGGAAAGATTTTGGCTTTCTTCGCGAGCTTTATTGCCGCCAGTTTACCAATTACAGGCTTTATTATTTGGTGGGGCAAAAAGAAAAAAAAGAAAAATCCTGCAGTTGCAGAAAATTAAATAAACCATATAATTATTATAAAATGAAAATTTTAAACTTAATCTTAGTACTTACAGGGCTTACAGCTCTTAGCGCTAATGCTCAAGATAAACTGGAGCAAGATAGAAAAGCGATTAAATCATTAGCTGGTTTCTACGAAGTGAATTTTAATTATGGAGAAGTAACCTCTCCTGATCCAAATTACAAGTTCAGCAAACCTTACGAAAGCCATGGCAACGAATGGGCAGAAATTATTGTTGATGAACCAAAAAGAATTGTTATTCAACACATGCTGGCCATTAATGATACCACAGTAATTAAACACTGGCGTCAGGACTGGACTTATGAGGACCCTGAAATAATGCTTTACACGCAAGATAATGCCTGGAAAAAAGTAACCTTAAACCCTGCCGATGTAAAAGGCAAGTGGACTCAAAAGGTTTATCAGGTGGATGATAGTCCGCGTTACCAGGGTTACGGAACCTGGAGCCATGTTGGTGGTCATGATTCGTGGCAAAGCGAAACCGATTCTCCACTACCAAGAAGAGAATCTACAGTTCGTAAAGACTACAATGTTTTAAATCGTGGCAGCAGAATTACCATTACTAAAGATGGTTGGATGTTTGAGCAAGACAACAAAAAAATTGTTCGTACACCACAAGGCGATAAATTAATTGCTGTTGAAAAAGGCTACGAGGAATTTACTAAAATCGATCCTAAAGTTTTTGCTTATGCTCAAAAATGGTGGAATAGCCAAAAAACCTATTGGGCAGATGTTCGTGATGTTTGGGCTGATTTAGCTAAAACATCTAAAACTGATTTCAAAGTACAAACCAGAGCTAACGGAAAATTACTTTACGAAACTTTATTCAGCTTAGGAGATCAATCAATCAAAGAAAAATGGACTGCGACTCAAAATAAAGAGAAAATTAAAACGGCTTTACAACCTTATTTGGTTAAATAAAGAACTTGTTTTACAGCCACTAATGGTTGACGATTAATAACAATGGTTTATTGATCGTCAACCATTTTTTATTGGATTAAATTTCAATATCCTTAAATTACAGCCATGAAAAACTTTTTGATTTTATTTGTGCTGTTATCTACTTCTTTTTGTTACGCTCAGGATTCCGTTTATACCCGCAAAATGGTCAATACACTTAGCTCGAAAGAATTTTGGGGCAGAGGTTATACTAAAGATGGAATGAAAAAAGCAGCAGATTTTTTAGCAGCAGAATACAAAAAATTAGGATTAATTCCATTTTCAGATAGTTATAAGCAAGATTTTAATTTCCCGGTTAATACTTTTCCTGGAAAAATGATGGTTCAGATTAACGGCAAAAAACTGATCCCGGGCAAAGATTTTATCGTAAGCAATGAAAGCCCGGGCATTAAGCAAAAGGCAACCTTAATTCCAATTGATAGTTTAAATTATCAGGCATCTCCATTTTTGAAAGTTTCCTTAAAAGATAAACTTACCTGGTCAGTAGGTACTGAAGTTGGCAATAACACACAAATCCAGATTAATAAAAAGAACTTTACAGAAACGCCCAAAGAAATCAATGTTGAGATTGAGAATAAATTCATTGAAAATTTTAAAGCTTCGAATGTTTGTGGTTTGTTAAAAGGCACAAAATATCCCGATTCTATCTTGATCATTACCGCACATTATGATCATTTGGGCGGAATGGGGAAAGATACCTATTTTCCCGGAGCTAACGATAATGCAGCTGGCATCGCCACTTTATTAAGCCTTGCCAAATATTATGCTACAAATCCACCACCCTTCTCTGTCGGTTTTATTTGTTTTGCTGCAGAAGAAGCTGGTTTGCTGGGTTCCCGATATTACACCCAAAATCCTTTGTCGCCATTAAGCAACATAAAATTTCTTATTAATTTAGATTTAGTTGGAACCGGCGAGGCTGGAATGACAGTTGTTAATGCAACAGTTTATCCCAAAGCTTTTTCACTTTTAAATGAAATTAATGATGAACACAAATACATTTCCAAAATAAATCCAAGAGGTAAAGCTGCGAACAGCGATCACTATTTCTTTAGTGAAAAAGGCGTTCTGGCTTTCTTTATTTATACACAGGGCGGGCCAACGGCTTATCATGATGTATTTGATAAACCTGAAACTTTGCCACTTACAGAATACAATGATCTTTTTAAACTGATTGTTAATTTTAATAAGAAAATAATGGAATAATATCTCCTTTTTTAGGACGAAAGTACTGGGAGCTGATCTCAACTGCTGGTTTTAAGAGATTAACCGGCAATTTTCGTTTTATCTTTTTGGGATAATATTCCAACCCTTTGGGATAATTAAATATACAGGCCAAACGTAGTTTTTCATCTTTGAATCAATAAAAAACGAAAAATGATTTATTATGAGAACTGTACTAAACTGCTGCCTTGCATTATTATTTTTAATTGGCTTATCGATTAAAACCAATGCTCAAAATCAACTCGAAATTGTAATTGTAGGTTCCAGCCATGACAATTCGAAATCGACTCAAAATTTCCAGGCGATTATCGATAAACTGAAAAACTTTAATCCGGATATGGTCTTCGGAGAATATCTTCCAGCGGAAGATTATGCAAAACTGGAGGATGATCACTGGGCAAAAAAAGCATTCAGAAAAGGCCATGATTATCTGGAAAGGCTAAATCCTAAAACAGTGAAAGATCTTCCCTCTAAAATTAAAAAAGATAAGAAAGCTTTGGCATCGTTTGCCTATTTCCACAAAACCAGAATGAATTTAGCTGTTCATTATGCCAAAAATTGGGATAGAGGAAATACCGAGTATCAGATCTTCGTATTGGAAAACTACATGAAAGATAAGTTTGGTAAAGAGGAACGGGCAGCTTATTCAAAAGTACTCGGAAATACCGACTCATTACAAAAAGCAGGCTTATATAGAACTGGTAGTGAGTACTCGAAGATTTACTTCCCTTTAATTTATCAATTAAAGCAAGATCAAATTTACAATATGGACTGCCAAACATATGATAAACCCTGGAATGAGGCATGGAGAAAAACAGATTCTTTATATAAAATGATGATCGCAAAAGCTAAAGCAGATTCGACTTCGGTAGAGGCAACAACGATAAAGGAGATGGAAGCTTATACAAGTTACACTCCGGAAGAATTAAAAGCATTTAATACAGATCCATATGCCGGAATGAATACCGAAAAATATGGAATTTTAGATGAAGCCTGGAATTTTTATGGTGGCAGTCACTTCTATGGATACCCGGGGTTCCCTACCGAATCAGTCAAAGCGATGATGAAACAATGGATGCTAAGAAATGAGGGCATGTGTAAAAACATCCTCGATCAGGCAAAGGCAAAAAAAGCAAAAAGAGTGGTAGTTGGTGTTGGCGCATCACACCGAATATGGATGGAAGAAATTTTAGCTAAAAATCCAGATGTAAAGATTATAAACTACAATGATTTACACTAAAAAACACTCAAATATAAATCCTCCGCGGCCTTCTCTCTGGAGGATTTATATTTTATGGATTTCGATTCAAAAAACATTTAGCTATCGAATCTTTTAAAGGCGCTTAAGGCCCTGTCGATTCAGCATCGATTATTTTTATACATTGGACTCGACCTGTACACTCCTCTTACTGAATAAGTTCAGTTTCCTAATTATTTGTAATTTTTTTGATGCTGTTTGCAACTAATCATACGCAACACTACTTTTACCTAAAAACTTAGTTATTTGTTTTAAAGATGCAACACTTTTTGTTTTTGGGCGTCTGTAAAGTAATTAACCAAACCAAATGTATTCATCACATTTTGGTAACCATTCATCACATTTTTAAAAACCAGGTAAAAAAAGCCTTTATTTTTAGATTTCCCTTATTAAGAAGCACCTATGAAGAAACTCTTACTTTCAATTGCCTTTTGCCTGATTTTCTATACTCTTTTCGCCCAGAAAAATGGAAGTATTACCGGCATTTTAGCTGACAGCACCAACCATAAAACAACTCTGAACTATTCTACGGTTTCAGTTTATAAAGTTGGAGATAGTATATTAACCACCTACAAATTATCGGATGACAAAGGTGTTTTCAAAATCAATAATCTATCAACAGGAATAAAATACAGATTGGTAATTACAGCCTGGCAGTATGGAACCTACCGAAAAGAAGTAGAATTGACGGCACAAAATCCGGCAATAAATCTTGGAACACTTTATTTGTCTACAAAGGCAAATGACCTTAACGAAATTGTGATTACAGCAGAAAGGCCTCCGGTAATTGTTCGTAAAGATACCATCGAATTTAATGCAGAATCTTTTAAAACCTTACCATCGGCGGTGGTAGAAGATTTATTGAAAAAACTGCCTGGAGTTTCAATCGCCCAGGACGGTTCGATACAGGTAAATGGGAAAACGGTTAGCAAAATCCTCGTAGATGGAAAGGAATTTTTCGGTGGAGATCAGCAAATCGCAACTAAAAACCTGCCTGCAAACATCATCGATAAAGTGCAGGTAGTAGATGATAAGCAGGCAAAAAGACGTGATCCGGATTTAACTGAAGCTGAAATTCCTCAAATCATTAATTTAAAACTGAAGAAAGCCATTAAACAGGGAGCTTTCGGAAAGTTGTATGCCGGTGGCGGAATAAAAGATCTTTACCAGGCTGGTGGACTGATGAATTTTTTCAGGGATACCACCCAGGTAAGTGTACTTGCGTATGGCAACAATATTAATCAGCCTGGTTTCAATCCCAGTGATGTGCAACGCATTGGTGGTTTTAACCGCAGCGGCGTAAACTCCATGATGATGACCTCAGGCGGCTATTTCGAATTCAATGGTATTAGTTTTGGCGGTTCTTACAATGGCGTTCAAACCTCATCGGGTGGGGGCTTTAACTTCAATACCATTACCAAAAAAGGCCTTAAAATTAACATGCAATATTTCTTTGGCCGATCGGATAACTTGTTGGAAAAGCTAACGAACACCAATCAGACATTGGGTAACGATCGTTTAATTACCAACTCCGATGAGCAGACAAACGCACTTACCTTAAAACATAATGTCCGCGGAAAAATAGATTGGAAAATCGACTCACTGACCCAACTTACTATTGAACCGGCAATAATATTAAACTCGAACAATTCGGTCAGTACGATCTCTTCTAATAATAACAATGCAAACGGAGAATTAATTAATACCCTGCAAAATCTGAATGATAGAAACTCATCTAGCAACAGATATCAAATTATTGCCGATTATAGCAGGGATTTTAAAAAAGCAGGACGATCTTTTAACATTGGCCTTGATGCATCGACAACGCCAAATCCGGTATTAACCTATAACAGAAGTAACAGTGTTTTTTATCTCACTCCATCCACTTCTGAAGTTGATCAGCTTAGAAATAATTCAATAGAAAATTTCAGGACCTATATTTATACCAATTATACCGAGCCCATTAGTAAGAGTTTAAATTTCAAGGTAGATTTGAGCGGGAATATCATCAGCAATGAGAATGCATTAAATACTTTTTATAGAAACCCCGCTAATCAATTATACGACATTGCAATTCCAGACCTCACTCAAACCGTTGAGCAAAAGGGCTTTAAAACCAATGCAAATTTCAGCCTGCGTTATAAAATCACCAAGGATCTGTTTGTGCAGCCCGGTTTTGTACACAACTATATTTCTTTAAATAATCGCTTTACTACGGGTAGCGATATCAATCAACGTTTCAATTTTATATGGCCAACTTTTATGCTTAAGTATAAAATTTTTACACTTACTTACAATGCAAGATTTACCGAACCTGATGTAAATTATCTTCAACCTGTTGCTGATAACACCAATGCATTTTACATCAGAAACGGGAACCCCGCACTTGTTCCGGCCAGAACACAGAGCTTGAACTTAAATATGTACAAGTATGATCCTAAAAACCTCATTAATTATAACTTATATGGTTATGGCAATTTTACCAAAAATGGCGTTATCAATACAACAACCATAAGCAATGGCGTTCAAACAATAACACCTATTAATGCGAGCGGTATTTATAGTTTCAATGGTGGTGCCAATGCCTCAAAAGATTTTAAGTTTAATAAAACGACCCTGAAAGTCGGTGCAGGTTTTTGGATGAACTTTAATCATACTCCGGTAATCATCAACAACATTCGTAGCGATGCTGATGTGTATTACATTGGACCAAACGGAGGCATACGGCTTAATTTAAACGATTTTGTAGAAATTAATCAATCCTACTCGGTAAATTTAAATCGCAGCCATTATGATGATAGTTATTACACTAATCTAAGTTACAATACACACCAAAGCTCTTCCGAATTGATCATCAGGTATCCTAAAAAAGTGGTTTTCGAAACCAATTACTCCATGACTATAAATACACAGCAAATTGCGGGCTATAATAACAATATTAAATTTTGGAATGCAGCTGTAACTTATTTGTTTATGAAAAATGATAGAGCACAGCTAAAATTTTCTGTAAATGATATTTTGCAAAGTAATGTACGCAGAAATGTTCAGATTACCGGAAATAGCATTATCGATACACAAAGCAATAATTTGGGAAGATACGGAATGTTAACACTTACGTATAACATTCAAAATTTCGGCCAAAAAGTAGGTGGCAGGCAAACGTTTTTTAATTTTTAAAGGCTTAAGAAATCTTTGCGATTCGAAATCATCCTCGTCTGCAACGGAGGGCGATACGGATAAATGATGTTGAAATTCTTTAGGTATTTCCCGCAGATGCCGCTGATTAATGCAGAAAAAAATAACTCTGCATACATCTTTTTAAATCTGCGGGATATTTTTCCATAAAAACAAAGCCCTTACACACTAAATTCGGGGTTCACAGTTTTCTTCTTTTAAATTATTTGCTCAAAGATGCTTGTTAGGAATTTGGACTTAGCTTAACCAAATATTGATCTTCGCCATCATCAAAAATGATCTCGCAATCCCAGCCCGTTTCTTTTGCAATGGTTTTTATGGTTTCTTCATCTACATAAATCCAGTTAAACCAATTACCTTTTTCGCCTTTATATTCATATTGATATGAAACTTCTCCGTAGTATTGATTTAAGGGTTTCGGCATGTCTTCATACAAATATGAAATGTCTGATGAGTCAAAAATGACTTGCCCGCCCGGATTTAAGAGGCTTTTTAATCTGATCAGAAAATCTTTGAAACCAGGTAAGGTTCCTGTTAAGCCAATGCCATTCATTAACATTAAAATGGTATCGAATTTTTCCTGATAGGTAAAAATATCCTGAAGCAATGCTTTTTTCACACCGCGATCTTTCATGATATTAACCGCTGCTTCTGAAACATCAATTGCAGTAACATCAACATTAAAGGCCTGCAAAAGTAAAGCATGACTCCCCACACCTGCACCAATGTCTAACACCTTTCCTTTGCACATGTGCAGTGCCTGTAATTCTAAACCGGGCATATCTTCATCATCACGAAAGAAAAATTCCAGAGGCATTTCTTCCGGTTCGCCATACGAATTATGCAGCCAGAGTGTATCGGCTTCGCCGGTTTTATAAATATCAGTAAGTGCTTTACCAAAAACATCCATAGGAGGCAAAGATAGTGAGGAAAGCTGAAAGACTAAAGGAAATGGCATGGAGGATAGTGCTTTTATTAAGCGATCCGTTATTGCTGAAGCAAGAGACAATTTTTCTAGTAAAAGAAATACTTCTTGCTTCAGCAATGACTGAATTTAAACTTATTCCAGCTCAAACTCCTGATGATATTCAGGAATGGCCACATGTTTAAACCCTTGCTCTTTTAACTTGGTTGCGAAATTTTGCTGAACATCGTATTCTCCATGAACCAGAAACAGTTGCTTCACTTTAGCAGGATCCTGACAGGATAAAAACTTTAATAAATCTTCGTAATCGCCATGGGCACTCATTGATTTTATTGATCGCACTTCGGCCCTAACTTCATATTCATCTCTAAAAATTTCAACTACTTTTTGACCAGCAATTAATCTTCCGCCAAGTGATTTCGGTTCGCAATAGCCAACCATTAAAATGGTGTTTTTCTGATTGCCAATGTTGTTTCGGATATGATGTTTTACTCTCCCAGCCTCGGCCATTCCAGATGCCGAAATAATTACACAAGGTCGTGGATCCTGATTCAGGTTTTTTGATTCTTCTACGCTTTCAATAAAACGCAAACCTTTAAAAGCAAAAACATCGTGATCTATCTTTAGTGTGTTCTTCACTCCATTGTTATAAACCTCAGGATGGTTTTTTAAAATCTCAGTTGCTTTTGAAGATAGCGGACTATCTACATAATAAGAAACATCAGGCAATTTACCTTTCAGCTCCAAACCATTTAAAGCATACAGCAATTCCTGGGTTCGTCCAACAGCGAAAGCCGGAATAATCACTTTACCCTTTTTAACATTGCAGGTATGGTTGATGATTTCTAACAGCATATTTTCAATTGGTTCCAGATCTTTATGGAGAGAATCGCCATAAGTAGATTCCATTAAGATATAATCTGCCTGGTTGAATTGTTGCGGACTTTTTAACAATAAATCGCCATAGCGACCAACATCGCCAGAAAAGGTAATTTTTGTCGATTTTCCATCTTCATTAATTGTCAAGTGAACTGCAGCACTTCCTAAAATATGGCCGGCATCAGTTAATTTCAAATGTATGCTTTCATCAATCTGAAAATCTTCTTCATATTCCACAATTTTCATCTGACTTAATGTTTTCATTACATCTTCTTCAGTATAAAGCGCCTCCTCCATTTCTTCGCCTTCACGTAAATGCCGGTTAGAAAATTCAGCATCCTGCATTTGAATCTTAGCCGAATCCATCATTAATATCCGAGCTAAATCCATTGTTGCGGGCGTACAAAAAATCTTTCCACTGAAACCATCAGCAACTAATTTTGGCAATAAACCGCAATGATCAATATGTGCGTGTGATAAAATGAGATACGTTATCTTTTTAGGATCAAACCCGAAATAATCGTTCAACTTATCGGTAACTTCTCCCATTCCCTGAAATAAGCCACAATCCAATAATATTTGAGTATTATTTTTTAGGGCAATAAGGTGCTTGCTCCCCGTAACTGTACGGGCAGCGCCATGAAAAGCAATTTTCATTTAGATACGGTTAGAATATAGAATTAAAATGCCGGATATTACCGGCATTTCCAATTCTTAAGCATTTACTTCTGCTATTTTATCTTTTACCTTATCTGCAACACCAACAGCTTTATCAGCTAAACCAGCTAATTTATCTTTTGATGATTCTAATAAATCAGCAAAAAAATCAGATACTTTACCT
Organism: Pedobacter chinensis; assembly: GCF_003339865.1. GTDB lineage: Bacteria > Bacteroidota > Bacteroidia > Sphingobacteriales > Sphingobacteriaceae > Pedobacter > Pedobacter chinensis. The sequence continues at coordinate 107,232 of NZ_QPKV01000010.1, read as the reverse complement.
TTCAGATCGCTGGTAGAATCTGAAGATAATGCTAAAGCTATTGTTGCTCCTAATGCTGCTCCGGCTAATACGCCTACTATAATTTTTGTTTCCTTTGTCATAATCTTTAATTCTTTAGTTAATAAACATATTTAACCCGTTGGTGTTTTATTTTTTTTATCATACAAAAACCAATCCATAATGAAGTGTATATTTTTTATAAATCTTGATAACACTATTTATTTTACAAAACCGAACCAGGAAGTTTTAATGCGTGGATTATACGACCTTTTAGATCAACAGGATTTAGGCATTTCTGATGAGAAATATCAATCAGCAAAACAAGAAATGTTAAGAATTCCGTTTTTGAAAGTTGCTCAGAAATATGGTTTTAAAAAAGATGTCATTGATCAAGCTGTGGAATTCTTAACCAATCGGGAAGTAACAAAACCTTTAATTCCGGGAAATGACTATCATTATATTAAAAGCTTAAAAGGCAGAAAATTTATCGTAACCGCCGGGTTTCCAAAGCAACAAAACTCAAAAGTTAAAATGTTAGGCATAGCTGATGATTTTGAAGAAGTTTATGTGGTTGATGTATCAAAAACGAATAAGAAAGAAGCTTTCATCGAGCTCATTCAGAAATATGATCTGAATAAAGAGGATATTTTAGTAATTGGCGATGATGCCGAATCAGAAATAAAATTTGGATTGGAACTCGGACTGGAAACATTTCTTTTAGATCCCGATAATCTTTATCCAAATGCTAAAAGCACTTACATAGGAAAAGATTTAACTCAATTGCATCAGGCAGCAGGACAATAAAAGGAGAAGTCAAGTTTTTAAAAAACTGTTCTTTTTGGATGCAGATCATTTTATCTAAACGTTAAATATCCTTTCTCTGAAAAGAGCTTGACCTAATCGCTTTAAGCAGCGGGGCAATAAAAGAGAAATCAAGTTTTAAAAAAACTGTTCTTTTGGGATGCAGATCATTTTATCCAAACGTTAAATATCCTTTCTCTGAAAAGAGCTTGACCTAATCGCTTTAAGCAGCTGGGCAATAAAAGAGAAGTCAAGTTTTTAAAAAACTGTTCTTTTTGGATGCAGATCATTTTATCTAAACGTTAAATATCCTTTCTCTGAAAAGAGCTTAACCTAATCGCTTTAAGCAGCAGGACAATAAAAAGAGAAATCAAGTTTTAAAAAAACTGTTCTTTTGGGATGTAGATCATTTTATCCAAACGTTAAATATCCTTTCTCTGAAAAGAGCTTGACCTAATCGCTTTAAGCAGCGGGGCAATAAAAGAGAAGTCAAGTTTTTAAAAAAACTGTTCTTTTTGGATGCAGATCATTTTATCCAAACGTTAAATATCCTTTCTCTGAAAAGAGCTTGACCTAATCGCTTTAAGCAGCGGGGCAATAAAAGAGAAGTCAAGTTTTAAAAACTTGACTTCTCTAAAATAAATAATTTGATTAAAATTAAAAAAGTCCCGATTTTCATCGGGACTTCAATCAATCTATCCTCTACCACCTCTTGATGGTCTTCCTCCTTCAGAGCCACTTCTTTCGCCACCCCCTCTTTGTTGCTGAGGCGCTTCTGTTCTTCTTTGTTCCTGGCGCTGTTGCATTTGTTGTTGCTGCTGCGCTCTTTGTTGTTGAACCTGAGCCTCGCGTTGAGCACGTTGCTGTTCAGCTTGCTGATTACGTTGTTGTTGCATTTGTGCATCACGTTGTGCCCTTTGCTGCTCCATCTGTTGTGAACGTTGTTGCTGCATCCGAGCATCGCGTTGTGCTCTTTCTTGCTGTTGAGCTTGTGCTTGTTGTGCACGTTGCTGTTCCATTTGCTGACTACGCTGCTGTTGCATTTGTTCGTTACGTTGAGCACGTTGTTGCTCCGCTTCCTGAGAACGTTGTCTTTGCATTTCCTGCGAACGCTCTTCATTGCCCCTCACGTCACGTTGAGCACGTTGTTGATTCTGGTTCATGCGATCTTGCTGACTACGTTGCTGATTCTGACCTCTGTTCGCATTCTCTTCTCTATTTCGCTGATCAGTTTCACTTGCATTTCCGCGTTCAATCCGGCCGTTTGAATTTCTATTATAAGCTTCGCCTCTGTTGTTAGGTTGATTATTATCTCTACCTACATTCGCATCGTTTCCTCTGTTTGGCTGACCATCGCGGTTATCATTTCTTGATCCAAGGCGGTTGTCATTATTTGCACTTCGATCATTATTGTTTCCTCCTCTTTGATCACGATTTGCATAGCCTTCGCTTCTATTACCTCTACTAATTCCTACATTACCCTGTTCATATTTTCTTGGCGCAGCATTACGATTATCAGCATTACGTTCTGGTCTTGGTCTGTAAATTGAAACCTCTTTTCCACCAACTCTGCTTGCACCCGGCCTGTTGCTTTGGGCATATCTATAAACGGTTACCTCACGATTAGTTGCTCTTCTGATATCCTCAATCCTCGGACCGCCATAATATGTTCTTCTATTATAAACATAAGTGTTGTTTATGATCGTGGTATTACGGATGTAGACATTGTTACGCCCGTAATCATACCTTGGGAAACTGGTAATGTAAATATTGCGTTGAGGAATAAAATTCCAGCAAAATGCCGGCACTACATAACGGCGGCCAAAACTTAAGTTAATGCTGATTGTTGGTGCCATTGGCGCCCAACCATAATAACCATCTCCGCTTCTCCAATCCACCCAGGCTGGTCCCCATACAGTATCTGGCAACCAAATCCATTGGCGGTAACTGTTAATTACCCAACGACCATAGTGAAATGGCGCCCAACCCCAGTCGTAATTAGAAACCCAGGTATTCCCATATTCAGTCATCGCCCAGCGACCATTGGTATAATAAGGGCGAAATTCGTTCTGATCTACATCAGGGCGCCAAACGTAACCATATTGAGGATCCTGAATCCAGGTTCCATATGGAGAAAGTTCATCGTAAAAGGTTTGCAAAGAAATATTTCCAGTGCTGTAACCATCATCCTGGTAGTCGTTTCGATAGTCTTGTGCCCTGACTAAGGTTGTGGTTCCGGCAAGGAGCGCAAAAAGCCCCAGCACAATTGCCGATTTTTTCAGTGTTTTCATTTGTGTGTTTATTTAATAACCTATTTTGTGTGTATCAATTAGAGAACCAAAAACATTGAAGGTTTAATATGCTTGCATAGTTTTTTGATTTTCTATGAAATATTGCCATTTAAGGCATATTTAACTCTTATTTAACGTTTTAAGCCTTGTATAATTGTGCAGAAAATAAGTCATTCAGAAATAAAATTTGCTACACTACTGTTTACAAAAGAGATTATATTGCTACACTGCAAAACTTTAAAACTTAAATTCTATTTATTGTAAGTATTTTTGCAATATGCAGAACGGCACTTTATACCTCATTCCTGTCCCTCTTGCTGAGGAGGCGGCACATAAAACCTTTACACCATATCTGGTTGATACCATTAATCAAATTGACACCTACATAGTAGAAAACAGCAAAACTGCCCGGCGCTTTTTAAAAGAAGCAGGGTTAAAAACTCCCCAAAAAGATTTAATTGTTCATGATTATGGTAAGCACAATCGCACCGATTTAGGACAGTTCTTCAATGAATTAAAAGTGGGTAAGGATGTTGGATTAATGAGTGAAGCTGGCTGCCCCGGCATTGCAGATCCTGGTGCAGAGATTGTTGCAGAAGCACATAAGCGCAGTATTAAAGTTGTTCCATTAGTAGGCCCGAGTTCTATTTTACTGGCTTTAATGGCATCTGGCTTTAACGGCCAGAGTTTTGCTTTTTGGGGTTATTTACCCATTGATAAAGAACAACGTACCAAACGGATCAAAGATTTAGATCTTTCTGCCAGTCGTTATAAACAAACGCAGATTTTTATTGAAACACCTTTCCGCAATAACCAGCTTTTTGAAGAAGTTTTAAAAAGCTGCAAGCCCAATACTCAGATTTGTATAGCCTGTAATTTAACTGGCGAAGATGAATTTATCAAAACCCAGAGTGTTTACAATTGGCGTAAAGAAGAAATTGATCTACATAAAAAGCCAACTATATTTTTGATGTATTAAAATCTTCAATTTTAGTGATATATTCTTTGGCCCGTGTTTTCACGGGCCTTTTTGTTTATAATGCTGCCTTCAAAAGCTTAATGTTTGAAACCTCTCAAGTTGATCTCTAAAATTTTACTCACAAATTTCGGTGGAAAACTTGCCCTTAAAAATCCTTAAATCCCGCAAATCCTGATTAGCTTTGCTCCCGTTAAATTTGACTTATAGTATATGCTAGCTCACCATAAAATAATTGCAACCGAGTTAAAAGTTGCAGAAAAACAAGTTACAGCGACTGTAAACCTATTGGACGAGGGCGCAACAGTACCTTTTATTTCTCGTTATCGTAAAGAATTAACCGGAAGTTTAGATGAGGTTGAGGTTGCGGCAATTCGTGATCGGGTGTTGCAATTACGAGATCTGGACAAGCGCCGTGAAGCGATTTTAAAATCAATGACGGAACTTGGAAAATTGACAGCGGAACTGGAGAAACAAATCAATGAAGCAGAAACCATTTCGCTTTTAGAAGATATTTACCTGCCATATAAACCCAAACGTAAAACCAGGGCATCAGTTGCGAAAGAGAAAGGGCTGGAACCTTTGGCACTGCAAATTTTTGATCAGAAGAACTTCGATTTGGATGCATTGGCAGACCAGTTTATAGATGCAGAAAAAGGGGTAAATTCTTTAGATGAAGCCTTGGCCGGAGCAAGAGATATTATTGCGGAGATGATTTCTGAAAATGCAGAAGCACGAACCAAAATGCGTTCTTATTTTCAGGAAAATGCAGCTTTCAAATCAGAAGTGATTAAAGGAAAAGAAGAAGAAGGAATTAAATATAAAGACTATTTCGAATGGAATGAACCTGTAAAAACTGCTGCATCTCACCGGGTTTTAGCCATGCGACGCGGCGAAAAAGAATTAATTTTAAGATTAGATGCTTTACCTCCTGCAGAAGGAGCAATTGAACTTCTTGAAAACCAATTTATTCTGTCGAATAATGCAGCATCTAAACAAGTTCAGCAAGCACTGGAGGATGGTTATAAACGCTTATTAGAACCAGCAATGGAAACCGAACTTCGCGTGTTGACTAAACAAAAAGCAGATGAAGAGGCCATTCGTGTCTTTGCTGAAAATGCCCGTCAATTATTACTGGCAGCACCAATGGGGCAGAAAAATGTGCTGGCAATCGACCCTGGTTTTCGCACAGGATGCAAAGTAGTTTGTTTAGACAAACAAGGACAGCTATTGGAAAACACAGCTATTTACCCGCACACAGGACAAGGAAATGTTAAAAATGCAGAATTTACCATTCAACAGCTTTGTGAAAAATATGACATTGAAGCCATCGCCATTGGCAATGGAACCGCTGGCAGAGAAACAGAAGCTTTTGTACGTAACCTGAATTTGCCACACATTACCGTTGTGATGGTAAATGAAAGTGGCGCTTCTATTTATTCAGCTTCAGAAGTGGCTCGGGAAGAGTTTCCAACGCAGGATATTACCGTTCGTGGCGCTGTTTCCATCGGTCGCCGTTTAATGGACCCTTTGGCAGAATTGGTAAAAATTGATCCAAAATCAATTGGTGTTGGGCAGTATCAACATGATGTTGATCAGAATAAATTGCAAGCCAGCTTAGATGATACCGTGATCAGTGCGGTAAATGCTGTTGGTGTAGAATTAAATACCGCTTCAAAACAAATTTTAGCGTACGTTTCCGGCCTCGGACCAACTTTGGCTCAAAACATTGTTGATTACAGAAATACGCATGGCGCTTTTAAAAATCGTGAAAGTTTAAAAAAGGTACCACGTTTAGGCGATAAGGCTTATGAACAGGCAGCAGGTTTCCTGCGCATTCGCAATGCTGAAAACGTGTTAGATACCAGCGGTGTACACCCTGAACGTTATGTGGTAGTAGATAAAATGGCAAAAGATTTAGGCACAACTGTTTCGGCTTTGATGAAGGATACTCAATTGCAAAAGCAAATTAAATTGCAACAATATGTTACTGATGAAATTGGTTTACCAACATTAACTGATATCATGAAAGAACTTGCAAAGCCCGGCCGCGATCCACGGGAACAATTTGAGGCTTTTAGCTTTACCGATGGCGTAAACGAAATTGCCGACTTAAGAGTTGGGATGAAGCTGCCGGGAATAGTCACTAATATTACCAATTTCGGTGCTTTTGTTGATATCGGTGTGCATCAGGATGGCTTGGTTCATACCAGTCAGCTGGCCAATCGCTTTGTAGCCAACCCGAATGATGTGGTTAAAGTTCATCAAAAGGTGGAGGTAACGGTAATGGAGGTTGATGTAGCACGCAAGAGAATTTCGTTATCTATGAAAACTGAAGATAGTCCGAAGTCTGGAGTCAGGAGTCCGAAGTCTAAGGAGCAAAAACAGGATTTTAAACCTCAAACGGGCAAACCAAACTTTAGGCCTAAGCAAGAAAAGAAAGATGCAGACGGAGATTTGCAGGAGAAGTTGGCAAAGCTAAAAAGCATGTTTAAATAAATAAAGTCCGAGGTCGGGAGTCAGAAGAAGGAAATAACAAAAAATAATTGTCATTCTGAACGCAGTGAAGACCGCGAAGCAGCTACGAAGTAAATCCCTGACCTATCGGCATTGTACCTGGTGTACTGCTGAATTGTTTTTGTAAGGGAATAGTGCTGTTTATTAATTTTTGTGTTCCATCGCCTGGAGATTATTCATTAATAACGTTATTTTCAATTGTACTCATGCTTGCTTTACAGGTCTTCGTGGCATTCAGAAGGACAGCGGTTGTCTTAACTTAATGACATTGGTTGGGAATCCGAAGTCTGAAGATTTACGCTTAAAACGTACTTGCAACATCTGTCATTGCGAAGCACGAAGCAATCCTACAACCATCGCTTAAGATTGCTTCGTGCCTCGCAATGACGACAGTTTTATATGGTTTAGTATTAAGACCAAAAACTCACGTTAAATATTTACCACCTTAGGTATCTTAATTGATAAGGTGCCTAAGTGGTTTACAAATTCCCGAACTTATCTTTATGCTCCAACCTCATTTTCGGCAAGCTTTCAGGATAATTATTCTGGATAAAAGTAATCATGGCTTCTCTTACATGGCAACGTAAATCGAATGCCCTTGAAGAATTTGAAGCACTCATCAAAAAGCGAATCTCAATCGATCCATCCTTATTCGTATCCGTAACCTGAACAACGTTCACTCTTTTATCCCAAAGCGGGTTATTTGTCAAAAGCCTGGTTAATTCCCCACGTAGCGGCTCAATTGGGATGGTATAGTCCATATATAGAAAAACTGTTCCAAGTAAATCTGCTGAAACCCTCGTCCAGTTTTGAAACGGTTTCTCGATGAAATAAGTAATCGGAAGAATTAATCTTCGTTGATCCCAAATACTAACCACCACATAGGTTAGCGTAATTTCTTCTACTCTTCCCCATTCTCCCTCCACAATTAAAACATCATCAATGCGTATTGGTTGCGTAAATGCAATTTGAAAACCAGCCAATAAGTTACCAAGCGATTTTTGTGCGGCAAAACCGATAATGATTCCACCTATACCAACGCCGGTTAATAAGCCTGCCCCTATTTTACGCATACTCTCAAAACTCAATAAAATAATAGCTGCTGTAATGAGAATAATTAATGTAACGATAAACTTTCTGACAAACTGAAGCTGCGTTCTGATCTTTCGCTCTTTTAAATTATTCTCTTTGTTCAGGTCGTATTTGAAATAGAAATAATCTTCCAAAACATTGATCAGCCTGACCAGTATCAAGGCGAAAGTAACTGTTAAGGCAATTTCTAAGGCCTTTTCAATGTGTATCCGATAAGTTAGCGGCATTACCATTAAATCTAACGAAAGGTTAAGCAGGAGCAGTGGAATGAAAACCGCAACCGGCCTTCGAAGATGTTTGATAGTGGATTTTATAATGATAAAATCCCACCATCTGGAAAGTAAAATAAAGATTTTATGAATGATAAACTTAATCAGTATGCCTAACAATACCGCAGCAATACCAATGATTAAGTTCTTAAAAAAAACGGGAATTGGATAACCGAAAATATGGTCAAGGTACTGCATAAACAAATTTGTTGGTTAAATACTTAAGAGGATGTTACTCCTTATTTAACAACAGCTTGTTGTGATTGTTTGATTTGGTGAAAAACCAAACAATCTACAGTATGGATTTTTAATTTTTATATCTGCGTTACAAATTCCTTTATTGAAGCACCAGGATCATCCGTTTTCATAAAATTCTCTCCGATTAAGAAACCGTTAAAACCCGCGGTGCGTAAATCTTTTATGGTTTGAGGATTGCTGATTGCACTTTCAGAAATTTTCAAAAATTCATCAGGAATTCTATTCACTAAATCAAATGAAGTTTGAATATTAACTGTAAAATCGGCTAAATTTCTATTGTTAACACCAATGGCATCCAGATTCGGGCAAATGCTTCTTTCTAATTCTTCCAGGTTATGAACTTCCAGTAAAACATTCAAACCTAAATCATGCGCAAACTTACCGAAATCGTTAATTTGTTTTGGAGTAAGAATAGCCGCAATTAATAAAATGATATCTGCTCCCCAGGCCTTTGCTTCTAAAATCTGGTATTCATCAATCATGAAATCTTTTCTTAAGATTGGAATTTCATTTGCAGCTCTCGCTGCCAGTAAATCATCTGTTTTACCACCAAAAAAATCAACATCTGTTAGCACTGAAAGTGCAGAAGCACCTGCATTATTATAGGCTTTTGTTACATTTGCCACATCAGCAACGCCATTGATCAGACCTTTGGATGGCGAGCGACGTTTAAATTCGGCTATGATCCCCGTCCGGTTTTCAGCCAATAGAAATTCTTTAAAAGAATAAGGCGTTCGCTTAAAATAATCAGATTTTTCTAAATCCTGGATAGAGATCAATCGCTTTGCATGAGCAACTTCTTCTTTTTTTCGTAATACGATTTTATCTAAAATAGATCCAACCCCTAAATCCCCCAAAGGGGATTTTGAATTTCTATCGTTCATATTTCTTTTTATAATAACCTTCTTAATTTTGATTCTTGTTGTCGCTATTTTTCAACTTGCCTTTCAATTCCCCCTTTAGGGGGCTAGGGGGTTGTCAACCAGTTCTCCATCATCTGTTTGCCGTGTTCAGTCAGCACACTCTCCGGATGAAACTGTACCCCTCTAACATCCAAGGTTTCATGCCTTAAAGCCATGATTTCACTGGTATGATCTCTGGCCGTAATTTTCAGGCATGATGGAAAATTATCTTTGCTAACCACCCAACTGTGGTACCTGCCAACATTTATCGTTTGCGGGCATTCCCAAAATAAAGGTTCATCGCCATCTACAACGGTAACTGGTGTAGCAATTCCATGCATTGGCCTTCCTAAGTTCAGCAAAGTTCCACCGAAGGCTTCGGCAATGGCCTGCTGACCTAAGCATACGCCAAAAATGCTTTTTGTTGGTGCGTAAGTTTTAATCACATCAAGTAATAATCCTGCTTCTTCAGGAATGCCAGGCCCCGGAGAAAGCAAAATTTTGTCATATTGGGCTACATCGGCCAAATCAAACTTATCATTTCTCCAAACTACAGCTTCATAACCAACCTCATTAATCAAATGAACCAGATTATAAGTGAAGCTATCGTAATTATCGATAACCAAAACTGTCTTTTTATCCTTATTTTCCATTGTAATTTCTTCTTTTTAAACTCAAAACTCTTAGCTCCAAGCTAGATTTCTTCTGCCATTTGCAAAGCCTTACGTAAGGCTGCAATTTTGTTATTCACTTCCTGCATTTCAGTTTCAGGAACAGAATCTGCTACAATCCCCGCACCGGCACGATAATGCAATTCATTATTTTTGCTCATAAAAGTTCTGATCATGATGGCATGATTAAAATCTTCGTTAAACCCCATAAAACCAATGGCACCTGCATAGAAATTTCTACCCAGTTTTTCATTCTCATCAATTAACTGCATGGCTTTATATTTTGGCGCACCGCTTAATGTTCCGGCCGGATAAGTATCTGCAACCACTTTGAATGCACTTACATCTTCCTGTAAATGTCCGCTTACTTTGCTAACTAAATGAATTAAGTGTGAGTAATACTGAACTTCTTTAAATGATTTCACTTCAACCCGGTTGCAATGCCTGCTTAAATCGTTTCGGGCCAAATCCACCAGCATCACATGTTCAGCACTTTCCTTTGGATCTTGCTCTAACTTACGGGCTTGTTCTGCATCCTCTATATCATTTCCACTGCGTTTGAATGTACCAGCAATAGGAAAAATATTTGCCGTGTTGTTTTTAATGGTAATTTGTGCCTCTGGTGATGAACCAAAAAGCTTAAAGTTACCATAATCAAAATAGAACAGATATGGCGATGGATTGATTGATCTCAGGCAACGGTAAACATTAAATTCATCGCCAGAAAAAGCTTGTTTAAAAGCACGTGAAGGAACGATCTGAAAAACATCGCCACGATAAATGTGCTTTTGGAGCTTCTCTACTAAATCCATAAAACCCTGATCGGTTAGGTTTGATGTTTCCTCACCGCGAAGTTGAAATTTATATTCCGGATAGTTTTTATTCTGAATCAGGTATTCCATTTTATCTAGTCCGCCTTCTTCCTCTCCCTCGAAAGTATTTTTAAACAAGGTAATCTCGTTTTTGAAGTGGTCTATTGCAATAATATAGCGATACAAATGATACTGCATCTCAGGAATTTCTTCTCCTTCGGGTGTTTCAGAAACGAATTTGATGTCTTCAAAATGCTGAACGGCATTCCATGTGAAGTAGCCAAACAAGCCACTGGAGATAAATTTAATTTCAGGCAATTCTGTTTCTTTAAACTTATCCTTGAAATCGGCTATTTCGTCAATCAGGTTTTTACTTTCGGTTATTTCCACTGTTCCATCAGGAAAGTAAGTTTCCAACCGGGTTCCTTTTAGTATGATTCCTGCAACAGGATCAGCACAAACGAAACTCATTGAATTCTCTCTGCTGTGGTAATCGGAACTTTCCAACAGAATGCTGTTTGGGTATATGTCGCGTAAGCGTAAATAGATGCTTACAGGCGTTGTGGTATCGGCGAGTAATTTTTTATATGTGGTATTAATCTTAAACATCATATTATCTTTTATCGTCATTGCTTCGTACCTCGCAATGACAGAATTTATTAAAAAAATTAAAGCCCGGCGTGTGGTTCTACGCCGGGCTTTAATGGTTCTTTAAGGTTTAGGTTGATAAAAATATTTTCCTCATACGCAGCCGGCGCAATTCTGTTTTGAATTACCTTGCCAAAGCCATGTATGTATATTGTTGATCATGAGCGACAAAAATATAAAGAATTTTGAAAAACGGAAATTTTTATGAAAATAAGTTAATTAAATAAGATTAACCACAAAGGTCGCTGAGAAAAACGCAAATAGAAGAAGTGAGCTTTTATTTTTCTACCACAGAGCACACTGAGATTTTCACAAAGCACACCAAGAAAACCATAAAAACTTGGCGCCTCCCGTGGTTATTTATTACACCTTAACTTTGCTTTCTTTGCGCTTTAACTTTGCGGTTAAACAATTACGATACTCCAAAAAACGTTCTTCCTGGCACACTTTTCGTCATCATCAAAATAGAAGCAATGATAATAACCAACGCCAAACCAAAGAAAATAGCAATGGTACGGTGTTTTGCAACGGCATCAGCAACTTTTTTTGATCTTGCATTACCTACAGTAATCAAGATAATTGCAATTAACATCATGGAGGTATGCTCAACTTTAAAATACCTGCCAATGGCTTCACTCATTGGTAATTTAGTTAGCGGACTTAAAAAGAAAAGCACCAGGCCAATTAAAAACTGAATGTGCGCACTGATCAAGGTAAATACATTCAATTTGCGATTACCTTCTGTATAAGTTTTTTTGCCAAACCAGCCCGATAAAGCATTAATCACAGCAACAACTAATAAAATTAATACGATGTAGCGCCATCCGGAGTGCGCAGATTTTAAGATACTGTACATTTTTATAAAATATGTTTCATCAAAAATAGACATTAATTGTAAAAAATAGGATATTCAGCATAATCAACGCTAATTTATATTAGTTTTAAACAAAATAAACCCCTATACTTATTATGAAGAAAATTTTACTCGCCATTGCGCTGGTATTTTCTACTACGATGTTGTTTGCACAGCAAACCACGTTTCCTGTGAATGGTTCTTTCGATACCCGGCCAGGGATGTTCGCATTTACGAATGCAACTATTGTAGTTAATGCCAACCAAACCTTAACCAATGCTACACTGTTAATTAAAGGTCAAACCATCCAGGCGGTTGGTGCAGGCTTATCAGTACCGAAAGGATATGTGATTATCGATCTTAAAGGAAAATTTATTTACCCATCTTTAGTTGATGCTTTTACAGGATATGGACTACCAGAAGCTCCCTCTGCCCAACCTCGCATGCCTGGCGGCCAACGTCAATCTATTTTTGTTTCTACTAAAAAGGGAGCCTACGGATGGAATGAGGCCATCAGACCCGAAACTTACGTGAAAAATATTTTTTCAACCGACAGTAAAAAAGCTGATGAACTTCGCAAAGTTGGTTTCGGGAGTGTGAACGTAATCAATCGTGATGGTATTGCCCGTGGTGTTTCTGCAGCCGTAACCTTAAATGATGGTGCCGATAACAATGTGATCTTAAAAGACCAAACAGCATCCAATTATTCTTTCAACAAAGGAACATCATCAAACGATTATCCAACTTCTTTAATGGGGTCAATAGCCTTGTTGCGTCAAACCTACTACGATTCACAATGGTACAACAAACAAAAAGATGAGTATAATATCTCATTGGATGAATTTGGAAAACAACAAACCATGCCTCAGATTTTTGAGGTTGATGGTTGGGCAAATATTCTTCGTGCCGATAAAATCGGGAAAGAATTTGGCAAAAATTACATTATCAAATCAACAGGCGATGAATATCAGCGCATTAATGAAGTAAAAGCAACCGGAGCCAGTTTGATCATTCCGCTTTCTTTTCCTAAAGCTTATGATGTTGAAGATCCGGCCGAAGCCAGAAATGTAAGTTTATCGCAAATGAAGGGCTGGGAATTAGCACCAACCAATCCTGCAGTTTTAGAAAAAGCAGGAATTAAATTTGCCTTAACTGCCTTTGGTTTAGAGAACAGCCGCGATTTTTGGACAAATATTCGTACTGCAATTGAAAACGGTTTAACCGAAAAGCAGGCACTACAATCTGTAACCGAAATACCCGCATCACTTTTGGGCATTAGCGACAAAGTTGGTTCACTTGAAAAAGGCAAAGTTGCCAATTTCTTAATTTCATCCGATAACTTATTCAAAAACGGAAATATCATTTTCGAAAACTGGGTTCAGGGTAAACGTTTCATCGTAAATAAAATGGATGTAAGCGATATTCGCGGAACTTATAACCTGAATATTGATGGTGCAGGATCGCTAACTTTAAAAATTACCGGTACTGGTGGCGGATCAACCGCTGCAATTGAAAGAACCGGCCCTGACAGCGTTAAAACCACAGCAACTTTTACCAGAAATGGAGATTGGGTTAGCATTAATTTTAATGTAAAGAAAAACCCTGCAGGCGATGTTCGTTTAAGTGGCTATATCACTTCAACCAATCCAATTACGATTAAGGGTGAATCTGCATTGGCAGATGGCTCGACGGGTAGATTTACTGCAACTTACAAAGAAGCGGCTAAAGAAATGCCTAAGAAAGATGAACCCAAACCATCATTAGCTGTTGGGCCGGTTATTTATCCTTTTACGGCTTTTGGTGCAACTGAACTGCCAAAACAAGAAACAGTACTCATTAAAAATGGTACGGTGTGGACCAACGAAAAAGATGGAATTCTACAAAATGCTGATGTTCTTTTAGAAAACGGAAAAATCAAAGCCGTAGGTAAAAACCTTTCGGCAAGTGGCGCAAAAGTAATTGATGCAACGGGTAAGCATGTTACCGCAGGCATTATTGATGAACACTCCCATATTGCCGGTAGCGGTGGTATTAATGAAGGCGCTCAATCCGTTTCTGCTGAAGTTCGCATCGCCGATATCATCAATTCTGAAGATGTGAATATTTATCGTCAATTGGCTGGCGGAGTAACCACATCACACATATTGCACGGCTCGGCAAATCCGGTTGGCGGTCAATCTCAATTAATTAAATTGCGTTGGGGTAAGGCACCGGAGGAACTAAAATTTGCCGGCGCGGATGGATTCATCAAATTCGCATTGGGTGAAAATGTTAAGCAAAGTAACTTTGGTACAGGTGCCCGTTTCCCGGTTACGCGTATGGGTGTTGAACAAACTTTTGTTGATGAGTTTACGCGTGCAAAAGAATATGCTAAAGCAATCTCGGTTAAAGGCAACAACGTTCGCAGAGATCTGGAATTAGATGCAATTGTAGAAATCCTGAACAATAAACGTTTCATTACCTGCCACTCTTATGTACAAAGCGAAATCAATATGTTAATTCATGTTGCCGATAGCTTAGGATTTAAAATCAACACATTTACGCATATTTTAGAAGGTTATAAAGTGGCTGATAAAATGAAAGCACATGGCATTGCCGGCTCAACTTTCTCAGATTGGTGGGCTTATAAGAATGAGGTTGCAGAAGCGATTCCATACAATGGAAAAATCATGCATAATGTTGGTGTAACAACCGCTTTTAATTCTGATGATGCAGAAATGGCTCGTCACTTAAATCAAGAGGCTGGCAAGTCAGTTTTATATGGCAACGTTCCGGAAGAGGAAGCTTTAAAATTCGTGACTTTAAATCCGGCCAGGATGCTGCACATTGATGATAAAGTTGGAAGCTTAAAAGCCGGAAAAGATGCCGATGTGGTTATCTGGACAGCTAATCCACTTTCCATTTATGCTAAAGCAGAAAAAACCTTTGTAGATGGAATTGCCTATTGGGACATTGAAAAAGATGCACAGGTAATCAAAAACCAACAAACAGAAAAAGCTCGTTTGGTTCAAAAAATGTTAGATAGCAAAAATAAAGGTGGAAGAGTGCAACGTCCGGTAGGAGAAGCGCCACGTTTATACAATTGCGAAACTTTAGAAAACTATTCAGCAGAATTAACCGAAAATGAACATGCACACTAACATGAAAACATATTTATTAAGTCTGGCTTTTTCGGCAACAAGCCTGATGTGTTTTGCACAAGCAAACATTTCGCCAGCTAAAAAACAAAGCAAAACCATTGCCATTACAGGTGCAACAGTTCACGTAGGCAATGGAACGGTTATCGAAAATGGAACAATTCTTTTTGGAAACGGTAAAATCATTTCAGTAACAGCTAACGGCCAGGTGCCGCAAGATGATGTAACCCGAATTGTGGCTACCGGGAAACATATTTATCCGGGTTTTATTGCGGCTACAACCAATTTAGGTTTAACAGAAATTGAAGCCGTAAAAGCAACATTGGATTTTCAGGAAATAGGCGATTTTAACGCACACATTCGTTCCATTGTAGCTTATAATACAGATTCTAAAGTTCCTGCAACATTGCGCAGTAATGGGGTTTTGATGGCACAGCCTACTCCGCAAGGCGGAACTGTATCCGGAAGTTCATCTGTTGTTCAGCTCGATGCCTGGAACTGGGAAGATGCTGTCCTAAAAAAGGATGATGCCATGCACATGACCTGGCCCGTTACACCACGTTTCAGAGGTGGTTTTGGTGGTTTCGGAAGGTTTCAGACTTCTCCAGAGGCTTTAGCCGAAAGAACACAAACTGCCATTAACCAATTGAACTCTTTCTTTGCAGAAGCTAAAGCTTACTCAGAAATGGGTAAACCTGAAGTAATTAATACGCGTTTTGAAGCCATGAAAAGGGTTTTTACTGGCGATGAGAAATTATTTATAGCAGCAGATAGTCAGAAAGATATTGTCGCTGCTGTGAAATTCGCTAAAAAATTCGGAATCACTCCTGTAATCACTGGTGCTGATGAGGCTTATTTAGTTATCGATTTTCTAAAAGAAAACAATATCAGTTTAGTTGTAAAACAACCTCATGCCTTGCCAAGTAATAATGATGATGACGTAAATATGCCGTACAAAAATGCCGCAATTTTGGCTAATGCGGGGTTGAATGTGGTTTTAAGCATTGATGGTTACTGGCAACAACGCAACCTGCCATTTATGGCGGGCACTGCCACTGCCTGGGGATTGGATAAAGAGAAAGCTTTATCAACCATTACACTTAATGCAGCAAAAGTAATGGGCGTTGATCAAACCACCGGAAGTATAGAAGTGGGTAAAGATGCTACTTTCTTTATCTCTGCCGGCGATGCTTTAGATATGAGAACCAATAAAGTGGAGCAGGCTTTTATTCAGGGAAGAGACATCAATCTGGATAACCTACATAAACAATTGGATAAAAAATTCAGCGACAAATATACTGCTGAGAAGGAGTAAGCAGAATTCATTAACCTGAATTGGATTCAGGTTGTTAAAGCCCCATTGATTAATATCGGTGGGGCTTTTTGTTTTTCCATGATAGTCATTTAGGTTGATAGGTGTTCTATGAATGAGAGAGTAAATAAAGAGATTCAAGCAAAATTATCAGATTAGTCTTGTAGTTTATAAACTACTTACTTATCAGTATTTTGTTTAAAGGATTTGGTTTTATATATTAAAATGTTCATCTTGTGGGTATCATCATCCCTAAAAATAATAGGAAACCTAATTATTAAAATGATGAATAAATTAGTGCTCAACAAGGATAGGATCGTTGCCTGCCTGATTTTATTGTGCCTTTGTATGGCACAAGCCTGCAAGAAAGATATTCTGCAGCCAAACTCCAGCATTTTGCAAAGCTCGCTCTCCATTGCAGAGGCGAAACAGTATTTTGACGCAAATCTGAAAAAGGATGACAGGTTGGAAAAGCTGATATCTACATCTGCCCAGCAAAACATCACACTTACAGAAATATTGGGTAATAAACAGCCACAATGGAACAAGGCATATCAAAAAATGATTTCATTGGGTGGAGCACATATCTGCATTAAGCAAATTAAATTTAATTATGATGCTATAGCCCCAGATATCATAAATGGGGAAGATTGGGATAGTAATTCCTGCAATATAGGTGAGTATTTTAATCTGGATTTAGGATAGAAATAACATATGAAATACCTATTGTTCCTTGTACTCTTGCTGTTTGGCGTAATTTCTAAAGCACAATACATAAGTCCACTTGATTCTATTCCAAAGAGCAAGAAAGGACAGCTAATGAAGATCGGCGAAAATACATCTGTTGACCTTTTAGCTGGACGAACCTTGAGATTGTTTAAACTGGCGTTTGATAGCCTCCAAACAAAAACAAAGGCAGGTTACTATAAAATACCAAATATGCGAGCAGATTCTACCAAAAGCAAAGTTGTTGGCGTACCCATTGATATAATTAATTCTTTGAGTAAGCAAGAATTTGCAGAACATTTACTTGCCATATATGCCGATAGCTTAACAGAAACCCAATTGATACAATTGAATAAGGCATTTGAGACAGAAGACGGCATTAGATATAAGGAGTTTTTACGTAAAGTTGTTAATGATGAACCCATTAAAACAGATTATTCTACTACCAGTTTTTTTAATGATATAGATAATTACAATACTTTTTTTATGATGAGTGGGATAACAGGATATATAGCAGAAAATATGATGTTAATCTTATTTTCTTACATAGAAGAAAAGAGCTATACTTATGATTAGGCTTTGTTTTACAATAAGGGTTTAGGTGAAAATACTACCTTTCTGGTTTAAGTGTTCGCTGTTTCAGCGGCCACTTAAACCTCAAATAAGAATGATACAATGGCAAGTTTAATGATTGCTTAAGCTGTGTCATATTTTGATCTAAGGTCTGAGTTTTTCAAAAGAGATTTATTGATCCATTGGGGACACTTGAAAAGTAATGCAGGAACAAGATGTTTTAAAATGGGATACCGTTAGAGTAGATTACAAAGAATTTGTAAAATATGATTAGTCTTAAGAAAAAAATACTACTCAATTCAGGATACATTAATGTCGGTTTATAAGAA
Organism: Pedobacter chinensis; assembly: GCF_003339865.1. Taxonomy (GTDB): domain Bacteria; phylum Bacteroidota; class Bacteroidia; order Sphingobacteriales; family Sphingobacteriaceae; genus Pedobacter; species Pedobacter chinensis. The sequence continues at coordinate 89,065 of NZ_QPKV01000010.1, read as the reverse complement.
AAATAATTCGCAGGTTGATAATCTGATTAGAAAAAATACAATGCCGAATAAACAAATGTCATTTACCGAATTTAAAACACTTATATTTTTAACGAACAATGAAGGTATGACCATTGATCCAGCAGGGTTTAGCACTCAAAATGTATTATACATAATTGGTTATATGGGTAATAGAAGGCTTTCCGAGCAATTACCATACAATTATGTATCTAATACTGCTGAATAGGAGTATTTGTTAGTTTATTGCTCCAGATATTCTATAAATATTTTAAATGTTAAAAAATATTTTTCAAGCAATTAGTGGAACAGGTCTTTATTTAGGAAAGAGATATCAATCTGGATAACTTACATAAACAATTGGATAAAAAATTTAGCGATAAATATACTGCTGAGAAGGAGTAAGCAGAATTTGTCAACCTGAATTGAATTCAGCTTTTTTCTTTTCAGGATATTCATTTATGTTGATAGGTGTTCTACGAATGAGAGAGTAGATAAAGAGATCCAAGCAAAATTATCAGATTAGCCTTGTAGTTTATAAACTACTTACTTATCACTATTTCGTTTAAATAATTTGGTTTTACATTTTAAAATGTTCATCTTGTGGGTATCATCATCCCTAAAAATAATAGGAAACCTAATTATTAAAATGATGAATAAATTAATGCTCAACAAAGGCAAGACCGTTGCCTGCCTGATTTTATTGTGCCTGTTCCTGGTGCAAGGCTGTAAGAAGAACGATCAATACCCCGCTGAAAATCTCAGCTTGCAAAACCAGCTCATCGATGAGGATCTCATCGGCAATTGGTTCAAGGAAAACCCGTTGTCGCAGGTTTTGGCCCCCAACTGGGCAAAGGCAAGGCAATCAACCCATCAGGGGAAGAAAATTGTTCGGGTGCCGATACTGAACATTGACAAATCGGGCAAAGAAAGCGCTCTTGTCAATTCAGGTTATGACCCCAAACATCCGCCAGAGCTGTTTTTCATACAAAACGCCAAGGGGCAACTGGCTGGCCACCTGTTGAACTTCATCCCCAAAAATGTTGGCCATGGCAATGGGGAGGACGGGGTTTGGACAGGCCAACTGATCGAGTGGAACGTTAAAGGAGACACCCTGCACATCATTGAAATAGCGAACAACAAAGAAATTGAAAACAAGCTGATCGTGCCAAAGAGCGATGCAATCGGGGGCTCCGTAAATTCCGTGATAAAAAACAATAAACTGGCCGCTGCCTCCTCTAACGGCAATGGGGGCTTTTGGTCTTTTCTGGGCAGGGTTTTGGGGGCGATCGCTAATTTTTTAGGCTTGCCCACCCGAGACACGATCATTGATGGGCTGAGGGTAGACTGGGATCGGATAAGCAGTGATATCAGCAGTTGGTTCGATGGCATGGGCAACTCCAGTGGTGGAGGCGGTGGAACCGGAGGCGGCTATCTCAGCGCGGGCGCCCCAATTTATGTGACCTATCTGGATGGCAATTACAACCCTGTTTCAGGTGGTGGCGCAAGCACAGATGTTTCTTCCATTGTATGGACAGAGTACAAGATACAAAAGGGAGGACCAAATCGCCCTCTACCAATTTTAGATGTTGATGATTACATAGTGACCAAATTGGGTTTCACGGGGGCTATAGCAGATTATTTGATGTTGCATGTTGACCAACAAATCGCGCTCGACAATTATTTGAAAGTTAATGGCGAAACCTTTGAGAACATAGAGTTTGTAAAGTGGGCCGCGAGGTATTTAACGGAGAATCCGAATTTATTCAATCAGGCTTTTCGAGATTTATTAAATGGGGTTTACAATGAAAATTCTCCTATTTTTCTTTTAAATGGTTTTGATATTGTTTACGAACAAGATTGGTATGATAAAGAGGATGAATTTGGATCAACGGGATTACTATTATCGCAGCAAGGCTTAATCGATTCAGATCCCATCCCCGAAATGTATTACAAAAATGGTACGCCAGTAGATATGCGTCCTGCTTCAGCAAAGAATGGTTTTACCATAAAGAACTCTCCCCGCAATAAAGATTACTTTTGGAAAGAACTAGCTTCTAAACGTCCTGAAATGTTCAGCCGGACAAACCGATCAAGGTTAACACAGACTAGACCAGTAGCCCCAATAATTGACGAACAGTGGATAAAATACAATCCAACTCATAAGTCTTATATGGGGGGAAGATTAATCCACCATCACGATGAGCAAGGCCATCTGGCTTTCGCCATTCCTGAAAAGGTACATCAGAAATGGTCTAAAATTTTGCATGACTATAAATTAAATGGAAAAATACCCCGTTTAGGCGGAACATTAAATTCTTTAATAAGTATAATGCAAATTTTTACCACAATAATAGATCTTAACACATCCAACCCAGATGCATGGATTAACTGGTTTGGGGCTCAAAACGAAGTGGGAAAAATTTATGCTGATCCCCAAAATAACAAATATTGGGAAATTATGGATCAGCGGGTATCTAAGAATGCCGCTGGTGTACCTACAAAGGCCATTGTTCATTATAATGTTTATGCTGATTATATTTGGGATAGCGATGAGAATCGATACATGGGAGTTATTAAATTGAATGAATTTACTGAGGAACTCGATCTGATTAATAAAACCTCCAAACAAGTAATGCGGCTTTGGTTGTAATTATCAGATAAGTCTCACACAATTTGCATCGAAATTTGAAAAACAAAACTTATAAAGAAGATTTTGATAATTTAGGTTTTTCAAACCTCTATAATACATACAGGAAAATTTAACATGAAACATCCATTATGGAAAATAGAAAAGAAATAATTGAGAATTTTTTCAGGCAGCTTTTTAGACGAGATCTCCGTACCGTCTTTAAGGCGGAAAATACCCCAGCAGAAATAATGGCCTCAACAGTTGATAGTGAGGGCTGGTATGAGTGGAAACCTCTAATAGGCACCTTAAAACTCGATGACTATAAAGTCATTGAGCAAAAATTCAATATTATATTTCCCAAGAGTTTTATAGAATGGCATAAAGCTCACTTTTTTCTTGATGGCGATTGCACCCTATTGAGGTTGCCCCATTCTTCACCAAACGAACCGCTTCAAGAAATTATAGATATTATAGATAATGATATTGCTAAAGATCTCATCAAACTTGGACTTTATCCATTTGGGCAGGAAGGCAATGATGCAGGACTCTTAATTTTTGATGGGAGAGTAGAAGTGATGGGAAATGAATTCCCGATAAGATTTTATGATTATGATGGTAATACAGAAGGGATCAGTGAAATTATCTTTTCCTCTTTCTTTAAATTACTGGAATGCATCACATATTTCTTTAAGGAGATCGAAACAAGAAAAAGCTACGAAATAATTCCTGAATTTTTAAGTATCGACCCGGAGGGAGCAGGCAGAACAGGTGTAGATTATTGGCTTAGATGGGCAGCGATGGAAAAATCCAACGAAGAATATTTTAAGGAATAGGTTAATACCTTCCCTTCCGATTTAGCAAGAAAGGATGCCTGAAAAGAGCTTGCCCACCCGAAACACCATTATTGATGGGCTGAGTGGAATGGGGTCGGATAAGCAGTGATATCAGCAGTTGGTCCGTGGTATGGGCGGCTCCGAGTGTGGAACCGGAGGCGGTTATCTCAGTGCAGGCGCACCAATTTATGTGACCTATCTGGATACAATTACGACCCTGTTTCAGGTGGCGGCGCAAGCACAGATGTTTCTTCCATTGTGTGGACCGAGTACAAGATACAAAAGGGAGGACCAAATCGCCCTCTGCCAATTTAAGATATTAATGATTACATAGTGACCAAATTGGGTTTTACAGGGATCATAGAAGATTATTTGATGCTTCATGTTGATCAACAAATCGCGCTCGACAATTATTTGAAAGTTAACGGCAGAACCTTTGAGAACATAGAGCTTGTAAAGTGGTCAGGGGTATTTTTAAAGCTCCATCGATTAATATCGGTGGGGCTTTTTGTTTTCTATCCGCTCACCTCTATATTGTTCATGTACAAAATTTTGCCAATTCAGTTCCAATATTAATTTATCGGCCGTTTTTTATTTTAACATCAACCATAAAATCGAACTATTTATAAACCATTTCATAATATAAAATAGAAATCAGCTTAACACTGCAATTACAATTTTGCATCATTAAAAATCAGAGACTAATCATAATGAAACTTGTATCAACAACTGCCTAAAGTGCAAATGCTCATACAAGCTTCATAGCCTATTAAAAGAAAACAAATGATGAAAAATTTACTAGTTGCAGTGATGCTGTTATTGTGTTTTGCTAACAATTTGGCAATTGCACAAACAACCCAGGCCTCCATCTCCGGTATCGTAACGGATGACCAAAAGAAACCCATTCCTGGCGTTTCTATTCAAATTAGAAACAATTCTACTGGTTTTACCACCAGAACATCAACCAATGCCCAGGGAGAATATACTTTTAAAGAACTTCCATTAGGTGGGCCTTATACCGTTAAAGCGGTTTATGTTGGTTTTGGCGACCAAAATAGAAATGGTTACATGCTAAATCTTGGAGATGTGGTAAAGGTTAATATTTCTATGCAAGAGGCTTCACAAAACTTAGAAGCGGTACAGGTTGTGGCATCAGGACTAAGAAATAAGGTTCAAAATTTTGGCGCTTCAACCGAGATTTCAGCCAAAACCATGAATCAATTACCTGTAAACGGGCGTAATTTCTCCAATTTAATGGATTTATCTCCTTTAAGTCGTGGCGGAAATATTTCGGGTCAGTTAGGTTCATCCACCAACTATACTATTGATGGTATGAATGCTAAAAATCCAACCTCTGCCGGAAGCACAACCAGCCGCAGCGGTGCGCCCTATTCTATTTCCATCGAGGCCGTTCGTGAATTTAAAGTGGTAACCAACCAGTACGATGTTACGTTAGGCAGAGCAGGTGGTGGTACGGTAACTGCGGTAACAAAATCAGGAACAAACACAGTAAGCGGTAGTGCCTTCACATACGGCCGGGCAGATTGGTTATCGTCTCCTTACGACATCAGAGGCGTGAAACGCGATAATGATTTCTCTACTTACCAATATGGCTTCACTTTAGGTGGGCCGATCATTAAAGATAAATTACACTATTTTGTGGGATGGGATCATCAAAGAGATGCCCGTCCGTTAATTATTGCAGATGTTAATGGCCCTGAAGATGAAGCACGATTTAGAATTACAAACAGCACCTTACAAGAGTTTTTAGATATAGCCCGTACAAAATACGGTGTTGCTAATACCGACCAATACGGCACATTCGATAAAAAACGTGGATCGGATGCCGCATTTGCTCGTTTAGATTGGCAAATTGATGAAAAAAACTTACTAACCATTCGCGATAATTACACAAACGATAGAAATCCACTTGGTTTAGCTGACAATACTGCAATTAACTTTTTTGAAAGTTATGGTACAGATAAAAATGTTGACAACAGTTTATTGGCAACATTACGTTCAACCATTAATAGTAAAATGACAAATGAATTAAAAGTTCAACATTTATACACTTACCAGGCAAGTACACAAAACAGTGAATTGAATGGTCCCATTCCGAGAGCGATTGTTTTCGATGTGCCTTCTACACTTTCAACAGGAACCAGGATAGGAACAAACGTCCAAATCGGCGGACACCGTTTTGGGCAGGAAGGATTTACCAATAACGTATTCCAACTGGTAGATAATTTTTACTACAATACCGATAAGATAAAATACACTTTTGGGATAGATGTAATGTATACCCATGCAAAATCACTTTATGGTAGTGAAGTAAATGGTCGTTTTGAGTTTCGAAATACAGGCACAATTAGCTCTCTGCAAAACTTTAGTAATCTAATCGCAGATAAATATTATCGTGAAGTACCTTTGGTTGCCGATCCAACGGTAAAAGCCGGCATCTGGAATACAGCAATTTATGGTCAGATGCAAACCAACTTAGCAAAAGGTTTAGAATTTGTTGGAGGTTTACGAGTTGATTATAGTGCATATCCTAAATCGCCGCTAAACCAACAACTATTTGATGCTATTGGTGTAAGGACCGACCATGAATTAAAACAATTTTTGGTTCAACCAAGAATTCAATTCAATTGGGACATCAATGAAAACAGAACTGATTTTGTACGTTTTGGAGCAGGTATTTTCGGATCTGACATCAACAACTACATGACCATCAATAACCTTACTTTTGATGGTAAACATTTCGCAACGGTTGATGTGGTTGCTCCCAACGTGCCTATTCCCGATTTTATTGGCTATAGAAATGGCAGCGTAATGGCCCCTTCAATTGCGTCACAACAAGTACCAACCATAAACACCTATGCCGAGGATGCTAAAGTTCCTGTGGTTTATAAGGCCAACTTATCCTACAGTAAATTAATTACCGATAAATTTAAAGTGGGCATTACGGGTTATGCTACGCTAGGTCGCAACAACTACATGTATATCGACAGAAACATGGTTGCTAATCCATTTTTTACTTTAGCCAACGAAGACAATCGTGGAGTGTTTGTACCTACTGTAGCGGCTAGTAACGGATCTGCAGATTGGAAATTAGGCCGTTTAACTGATCAGTTTGGGCGTGTATTGGAGATGAACAGCAAAGGTAAAGTAAATCAGTTTGCCGTTGTATTGGATGCTACCTGGAATTATTTCAAAGATGGAGAGATTTCAGCAAGTTATACTTACAATGATGCAAAAGATAATACCTCATATAATGGTAACGTGGCGAATACAGCAACACTATCTTTACCAGTAAAAGATGATCCGAGAGATTTAAGCAAAATGTCTTATTCAGATGGTCAGTTTCGTAATAAAGTGGTTATTTATGGTACATTACCAACCTTTTATGGCGTAAGTATTGGTGTGCGTTATTCAGGAATCGGTGGTACACGCTACAGTTTATTAGCAGGCGGAAATATCAATGGAGATTTTGTTGCCACAAATGATCTGGCTTTTATTTTTGACAGGAATAATTCAAATGTACCAGCAAATGTACGCACCGGATTACAAGCTTTATTAGATAATTCGGAAGCCAGCCAGAGTTTAAAAGATTACATTAACAAATATTCTGGTCAAATTGCAGAACGTAATGGCGGTATAAACAGCTTCTTTGGCATTGTCGATTTAAGGATAGCTAAGAAATTTAAACTTTACAAAACCCATAATATCGAAATTTCAGGAGATATTTTCAACTTCGCTAATTTGTTAAACAAGAAATGGGGCGTAAACGAAACATTAGGAACACAAGCTTTATATGCGGTTACAGGATTTGACAATGCTGCAAAAGCATACTCATATCGTGTTAATAACACCGGGGTTGTTAACCCTTCAGGTAATCCTTATCAATTCCAAATTGGTTTGAGATACGGTTTTTAGTCATCAGAAGATACGCTGTATCTTTCCAAAAAGTCATAAAAAGAGGGAATGGATTTTTATCCGTTCCCTTTTTTTATGTTTGCATGAACAAACAACAAAACTTTCATGGGATTATTATTAAATTACCTGAAAAGCCACAAATGGATTGTGGCACTGGCATTATTGCTTGCAGGTGTAAATATTGGTTTTTCACTTTTAGATCCATATATAACTGGCAGAATTTTAGATCGTTTCATCAACAAAAAAGATACTTTAACCTATAGCCAATATCTTTGGGGCTCGCTGGGATTGATTGGTTTAGCCATTGGCGCCGCAATGGTTTCAAGAATTGCCAAAAACTTTCAGGATTATTTTACAAGTGTGATTGTACAAAAAGTTGGAGCGAAAATGTACGCTGATGGATTGCAACATTCTTTGAAATTGCCCTACCAGGTTTTCGAAGATCAGCGTAGTGGAGAAACTTTAGGAATTTTACAGAAAGTACGGTTAGATTCTGAAAAGTTCATCACTGCATTTATCAGTATTCTTTTTGTAAGCCTGATCGGAATGATTTTCGTTATCGTTTATTCAGTTTCGGTAAGCTACAAGGTAACTTTGGTTTACTTTTCTGCTATTCCAATCATTAGCTTTGTGAGCTGGTTTTTGAGCCGTAAAATTAAAACCATTCAACGTTCTATTGTTGGAGAAACTACAGCGCTGGCAGGCTCTACAACTGAATCTTTAAGAAATATTGAGTTGGTAAAAAGTTTAGGCCTGGCCGATCAGGAAATCGACCGGTTAAACAAAACAACTTACAAGATTCTTGGCCTGGAACTTAAAAAAGTGAAATACGTTCGGAGCATGAGCTTTGTTCAGGGTACAACCGTAAATTTGGTTCGTAGTACCATGGTACTCGTTTTGCTGCTGCTTATTTTTGACAATACCATTTCTGCCGGGCAGTATTTTTCATTCCTTTTCTACTCGTTTTTCCTTTTTGGCCCTTTACAGGAATTGGGCAATGTAATTTTAACCTGGCGTGAGGCAGAGGTTTCTTTAGGCAACTTCAAAAAGATTTTGAACACGCCAATTGATAAAAAACCGGAAAATCCGATTTCGATTCAAAAAATTAAAGATTTAGCTTTCAGTAATGTTGGTTTTAAGCATCAAACTGCTAACAGAAATGCCTTAGAAAACATATCCTTCAAAACTCATAATGGACAAACCATTGCTTTTGTTGGTCCTTCAGGATCAGGAAAAACAACCTTAGTTAAGTTGCTGGTTGGTTTATATCAACCAAAAGAGGGAGAGATTTTATATAATGGAACGCCAAGTAACAACATTGATTTGGATGCCTTACGCGAAAAAATTGGTTTCGTTACGCAGGATACTCAACTTTTTTCGGGAACAATCAGAGAGAATCTGCTCTTTGTAAACCCAACTGCAACCGATGAAGAATGCTATAAAGTCTTAAATCAAGCGGCTTGTCAAACTTTGTTAGCACGGGCAGATAAAGGTTTAGATTCATTAATTGGAGAAGGGGGTGTTAAGGTTTCTGGTGGAGAAAAACAACGCTTGTCAATTGCAAGAGCATTACTTCGTCAACCAGATATTTTAGTTTTTGATGAAGCGACATCATCTTTGGATTCAATTACCGAAGAAGAAATTACCAAAACCATTCGTTCGGTTTCTAACTTAACAGATCACATTACCATATTAATTGCCCATCGCTTATCAACCATAAAACATGCAGATGTGATTTACGTTTTAGAAAAAGGCCATATCATTGAACACGGTAAACATGAAGAATTAATTGCACAAAATGGTTTGTATCAGGCCATGTGGCGCCAACAAATTGGCGAAACAATTGTTGAAGTTTAAGAAAACTAAAAAAACTTCGTCATGTTAGTAGCACAAATTGAAAGCAATCAAATCGGAATTATTATCATTCTCGCCGCCATACTTTGGCTGGCACTTATTTTAACTGCTTTGTACCACATATCGAGAAACCGGTCAATGAGTTTCTCGGTAAAGGTGCTTTGGTTTATTATTATACTTTTTGCACCATTTCTGGGCTCCATCATTTATCTGGTGTGGGGTAAAAACCGTAAATTTTAATGGATGTTTATTGTGGTTATCAAAACTTTAATGGCATAGGCACTTAGCAAGAAAGATGCTGACCACTAAGTAGCTACAAGACCACAAAACACTAACTCTTCTTGTAAAATAAATTCGATACAACGAGGCAGCCATACGAAAATTTTTATAAAAGCTAATAATTAGGCCGCTTTTGTAGTTTGTTCATTAATATCCTGCAAACTCAGTTTGGTTAATGATTTTGTTTTAATCCAGGTAATAAATGCGATTCCAATCGTCATGCTTCCTCCAAATACAACAGCAGGAACCAATCGCATGTATTTTGCTGTTAAACCGGATTCAAACTCGCCGATTTCATTTGAAGAGCCAATAAACATACTATTTACTGCTGATACCCGTCCACGCATCTCATCAGGAGTTAATAACTGCATAATGGTTTGACGGATAATTACACTTACACTGTCGAAAGAGCCTTCCAGAAATAAAAAGAATAGCGTTAGATAAAAGTTTTTAGACAACCCATAACAAATGATGCTTAAACCAAAACCGGTAACGGCAATCAATAAATTTCTCCAGGGTTTTCCCATAGGCGAAAAGCGGGTCATGGCTAACATGGTAATTACCGCACCTGATGATGCCGCTCCACGCATCATTCCCAAACCAAAAGACCCGAGATGAAACACATCTTTCGCAAAAATGGGCAATAAGGCAACTGCGCCTCCAAAGAACACAGAGAACAAATCCAGGCTCATAGCCCAAACCATCATTTTGGTTTTAAAAACAAACTGGATTCCTTCTTTTAAACTATGGAAAATATTTTGGGTAGGTGCATAAGTTGCGTGGTGTTTTTTGAACGTAAAAATGCAAATGAGCGATATGGAAACCAAAAACACAATTACACTGTAAGCGGCAGTGATTCCCCAAAGCCAGTTAACCAGGCCACCTAATAACGGACCAATAATAGTGGCCAATTGCCAGCTGCTGCTATTCCAGGTACTTGAATTTGGATAGAGTTCTTTCGGTACAATTTTGGCCATTAAAGAAAAAGTTGCCGGCCCAAAAAATCCCCTCGCCAGGCCAATACAAAAAACCAGACCATACATGATCAGTACAATCAGATCTTCTTTTAGGTGCAGGTATTTACTTGTAATGATCAGCATTAAGACCGATGCTAACCAAACACCTGAAAAAATCTTGATCAACAATCCACGTTTTTCGCTCTTATCCGCAATATAACCACCATAAAGTGCAATTCCAATTGCTGGAATGGCTTCACATAAACCCACTAATCCTAATTTTAGTGGATCATGGGTTAAATCATAAATATGATAGCCGATCACGACGGCCTGCATTTGATAGGCCAGTGTAAAAAAGAAGCGCATGCCTAAAAAAGATCTGAACTCTTTGTACCGCAAGGCTGCGAATGGATCTTGTTTAATGATTATGGAATTGGGGTCTGAATCTGCCACAGGAAAAATATTTTTGCAAAACTAAGATTTGAAAAATTAATATCGCCATGGAATTAGATTCGCATTAGAAACGTTACCAAGAAATGATATTAAGAAATTTTATCAAAAGATATTCCACGTTCTAATTTTTGAAGATGAGCTTTTAACATTACATTTTCAGGCTTACTTAGCTGAGGATCATTCTCAAAAAGTTCAATTACCGTATTCCTGGCTTCTGATAAGATGATTTGATCTTTAGCCAAATCAGCAAGTTTTAAATCTAAAACACCACTCTGCTGTGTTCCGGTAATATCTCCCGGACCGCGAAGTTGCAAATCAATCTCTGAAATTTCGAAGCCATTATTGGTTCTTACCATGGTTTCCAGACGAACCTTACCTTCCTTACTGAGTTTATTTCCACTCATTAAGATACAGAAAGATTGTTCTGCACCACGCCCAACTCTTCCGCGTAACTGATGCAGTTGTGAAAGTCCAAATCGTTCAGCGTTTTCGATGACCATTACCGATGCATTAGGCACATTTACCCCTACCTCAATTACCGTTGTTGCTACCATGATTTGGCTTTTGCCATCAATAAATTGTTGCATCTCAAATTGTTTATCGGTATTGGCCATTTGACCATGCACAATACTAATTTGATAATCAGGACGGGGAAACTGATAACTTAATTGCTCTATGCCAGCTTCCAGATGTAAAAGATCTAATTTTTCACTTTCTTTTATCAGTGGATAAACAATGTAAACCTGCCGGCCTTTGGCAATTTCTTGCTTCATAAAACCGAACATACGCAAGCGCTGTCCTTCAAAAAGATGCCTTGTTTCAATTGGTTTTCTTCCGGCAGGAAGTTCATCAATGATCGAAACATCAAGATCACCATATAAAGTCATGGCTAAAGTACGCGGAATTGGTGTGGCAGTCATTACCAAAATATGTGGGGGAATAATGTTTTTTCTCCAAAGCTTAGCTCTTTGTTCAACGCCAAAACGGTGTTGTTCGTCAATTACAACCAAGCCTAAATTCTTGAACTGGACTTTATCTTCAATTAAAGCATGTGTACCGATCAGAATATCAATTTCGCCATTCTCCAATTGCGCATGTAAAGTGGTTCTATCCTTCTTTTTAGTATTTCCTGTAAGGATGGCAACTTTAACCAAATCATCAGTTACTAATTCTTTGATCGAAGCACAATGTTGTCGGGCCAAAATTTCAGTCGGAGCCATCATACAAGCCTGATAGCCGTTGTCATTTGCCAAAAGCATACTCATGAGTGCTACCGCCGTTTTGCCGCTCCCTACGTCGCCCTGAACAAGCCTGTTCATTTGAACTCCTCGTTGAGTATCAATTCTTATTTCTTTAATGACCCGCTTTTGTGCATTGGTTAGTTCGAATGGTAAAAATTCTTTGTAAAACCTGTTAACCTTATCCCCTACTTTTTCAAAGGTTACTCCTTTAAATTTTAATTGCCTTAATTGCTTATTATGCAGCAACTGAAGTTGAATAAAAAAAAGTTCTTCAAACTTTAACCGTCTTTCTGCGGCATTTAAATCTTTTTGATTTTTAGGAAAATGAATATTCAACAAGGCCATTCTTTTATCTGGCAGCTGATATTTATCGATAATGTATTGCGGCAAGTTTTCAGCAACCTGCTGAACAACCAAATCCAGTAGTCCAGCGATTAAGCGTTGCAATCCTTTAGAATCTAAATTGAATTTCTTCAGTTTCTCTGTTGAATTATAAACGGGCTGCAGGGTCAGATTCCCTCTGCCAACAGGTCTGTTTTGATACAATTCCATCTCTGGGTGTGAGATGCTAAATGTTCCGTTAAAAAGTGTTGGTTTTCCGAATGCTACATAGGCTGTGCCAACTGTAATGTGATCATCAACCCATTTTAAACTTTGGAACCACACCAACTCCATGATTCCGGTTTCATCTTTAAAAACCGCAATGATTCGTTTAGTTCTTTTATCACCAATAACCTTCTTATTTATTACCCGGCCTATGATTTGAATATATTGTGAATCGGGATTGATCTGATTGATCTTAAAATACTTTGTACGATCAATGTAGCGAAAAGGATAGTGTGCAAGTAAATCCTGATACGTAAAAAGCCCAAGGTCTTTTTTCAAAACATCGGCACGGCTCGGACCAACGCCTTTCAAAAACTCAATAGGTGTATCTAATACCTGATTTAACAAAATATCTACGCTTTCTTGTAAATAACACTTCTGATCAATTGCGCATTAAAAATAAAAATCGATAACAGCAAAAGCAAATAAGCAAATAACTGATGTAAATCTATTTCTTCTTTAAAGTAGAAAAATGCAACTGTAAAAGCAACTATTGGATTGAGATAAATTAAAATCCCTAAAGCTGAGGATGGCATTCCAAGTAAAGCATAAGAGTTTAAAAACAAAGGAATGATGGTAAAAACAACAGCAATTAAAAATATATGCGACCAGAAAAAAGTTTCAGTAGGAAAGGGATTGGAACTGAATAAATACATTGGCAACATCATTAATCCAGATAAAATAAGCTGAACGCCTAAGAAATTGAATTTGTCAAGATCCTTAATTACTTTCAACACAATAACATAAATAGCATAAAAAGAGGCAATTAAAATTGCCCAGAGCACTTCATGCAAAGAGCCGGTTGCCAGTAAAAGAATACTAATAAAAGCTAAAATTATAGCAACTACTTTAGCTTTGGTTAATTGCTCTCTTAAAATGATGAAACCACATAACGCCGTAATTAAAGGGCAAACCATATAAGCGAATGCCGCTGCTTTTAAGCTTACACTATTTACGGCATAAATATAAGTGAACCAATTTCCGGTAATTAGAAATGCGGAAAGGATTGTAAGTAATAATAATCTGATCTTCTTATTGGCACTCAATGATTGAAGAAAAAGCAGGTCATTCTTAAGTGCATCTTTTCTGAAAAAAAGTATGATTGCCCAAACCATCAAAATGGAAACAAATATCCTATAATATAAAATCTCCTGAGGAGGAAAGCCTTTTATATTACGCAAAGGGATAGACATTGTTCCCCAAATGATATAAGGAATAATCCCTGCTATGAAATATTTGCTTTTGCTGCCTGTCAAAATTAACTTACAACGGCGATTACAGAAATTTCTACATTAACATTTTTAGGTAATACTGACACCTGAACGGTTTCGCGGGCAGGAAAATCAGCGGTAAAGTATTGGCCATATATTTCGTTTACCTGACTAAATGTACCCATGTCACTTAAAAAGATAGTTGATTTAACAACATTATCGAAACTTAAACCTGCCTCCAGTAATACAGCTTTAAGATTACGCATAACCTGATGGGTTTCCTCTTCAATGTTTCCAATATTTAATTCGCCATTTTCAGGATTAATGGCTACTTGTCCTGACACAAATAAAAAGTTTCCTGCCTGCACAGCCTGGCTGTATGGACCGATTGGCGCCGGAGCATTTGTAGTGGTAATGATTTGTTTCATAATAATTAAGATTTTATCGAGTAAGCCATTGAATAAGCTTGTAGATGATACCTGCCAGAAAAATGGTTATCGCCAATGCATTGATGAAATGCATAATTTTTATATTAATATTATTTGGCCGGTTTTGGTCTTTTTTTCTGAAGAAGTACATTATACAAACTTAGCTAAAAAGCTTTAGACCGAAAATTAAATGCATAAAAAAAGGTTCCGATTTGCATCGGAACCTTTTTTAAAATTTTATATTGAAATACTAGTTTCTAGTAGTTTCAACACGACGATTTTGGATACGACCTTCTTCAGTATCGTTAGAAGCGATTGGATTAGCTTCACCAAAACCTTTAGTAGCAACTTGACTAGCGTTAACGCCTGAGTTTACTAAGTAAGTTTTAACAGAGTTAGCTCTGTCTTTAGATAATCTTAAGTTATATGCAGCAGTACCTTCGCTAGAAGCATAACCGTTTACAGTTACTTTACCACCGTTTTCACGTAACACTGAAGATAATTTATCTAAAGTTGGGTAAGACTCAGTTTTTAATACAGAAGAGTTGAAATCGAACCCGATTCTTTCGAAACCAGTTACATCACCACTTGCAGCAGGAGTTTCAAATTTAGGAAGAGGACAACCTGAACCATCAACAGCTGTACCAGCAGGAGTACCTGGGCATTTATCGAATTGATCAGCAACACCGTCACCATCAGTATCTTTTTTCAAATCTTCAACAGATTTTTCTACGTTAGATACACGATTTTTCAATGCTTCAACTTCAGCACGTAAAGTTGGATCTTTTAACTCATCGTACATAGTAGCTAATGGATTAGACCACTCTAAGCTTGGTTTTGCAGAAGAACCTAAAGAGAACTCTAAACCAGCATAACCGTAAGAGAATTTATCTTTAGTAGTGCCTTTAGCATAAACTCCATCAAAGTTATCAGCATCAACAAAGTTCATGGTATAACCTAAGTTAAAGTTAACACGCTCAGAAACTTTGAATTTAATACCAGCACCAACTGGAATGTAAAAACCTTTTACGTAATCTTTAGCTTCATGTTTGTCGCCAATTGGACCAGTAGCGTTACCTTTCCAATCAATTACAGTACCGTTAGCCTGAGTGGTTTTTGGAGCATAAGCTAAATAACCAGCACCTGCTGTTAAGAAGAAACCTACAGAATTCTCACGACGTAAGAAATCAATAGAACCAACATTAACAACACCACGTAAATCTACAGCATATTGTAATTGAGTTTCAAAATCTCTTACAGTTGAACCAGCACCTGATAAAGCCTGATCGTTAGATCCTGAAACTTTACCACGTACACCAGCTAATTCTAATGCGAAAGAATGGCCTAATTGTTTACGGATATTCAAACCGTAACCTAAGTTAACATCCCATTTGTTGAAGTCGTTAGAACCGCCAATAGCAACAACTGGAGCTAAAACACCACCATTGACACCAATTGACCAAGTTCTGTACTGTCCTCTTCCACCAAATACCTTGGTAGAAGAAGTAGTTGCAGGCTCATCTTGAGCGACAGCAAGAGTAGCAACTCCTGTTAATGCCACTAAAGAAAGTGCAACACTTTTCTTTAAAGTAGAATAATTCATAATCTTTTTTCTTTTTTAAGGGTTAAACAATTTAATTGATTAATTTTTTAGTAAAGGCAAAATTAAACAAAATTTTAAATTTTCAAACTTTTATACAAACTCCGTTCCAAACTTCACTCTAATTAATCATTTTCTTACATTTGGCCATTAGCCCGTTAAAAATATAATAATCATGAAATATCCACAAATTGATCAAAATCTTTTCATCTTAAACAGAAAAAACTTTAATAAACAACTAAAAAACAACTCATTAGCTATATTTAATGCCAGTGATGAGTTCCCTAGAAGTGGTGACCAAAATTTTATCTTCAAGCAAAATCCAGACTTATTTTATTTATCAGGAATTGATCAGGAACAAACAATATTATTATTATATCCCGATTGTCCTAATCCATTATACAGAGAAGTCCTGTTTTTAAGACAGACGAATGATTACATTAAGGTTTGGGAAGGATATAAATACACCAAAGAACAAGCAAAAGCTGCTTCAGGCATAGAAAATATTTATTGGTTAGAAGATTTTGACAACATTTTGCACAGTATTGTTCATTATGCAGATAATATTTATTTAAACACAAATGAAAACGACAGATATGCTCATACTGTTCCGTATCGCGATGTTCGCTTTATAGAACAAATGCGTTCAAAATACCCGTTACATCATTATGAACGTTCTGCACCGATTATGCGTGGCTTAAGAGCTGTAAAATCAGATGTTGAAATTGATTTAACCAAAAAAGCTTGTGCGATTACTCGTGATGCCTTCTTAAGAGTACTAAAATTTACCAAACCAGGTATTAAAGAATACGAAATTGAAGCTGAGATTATTCATGAGTTTATTAAACAAGGGGGTACTGGTCATGCTTACACGCCTATCATCGCTTCAGGATATAATGCGAATATTCTTCATTACAATGATAATAACCAGGAATGTAAGGATGGCGATGTAATACTCTTCGATTTTGGTGCAGAATATGCAAATTACAATGCAGACATGAGTCGCTCTATTCCTGTAAACGGCCGTTTTACTCCACGGCAAAAAGAGGTATATAATGCTGTTTTGCATGTAATGAGAGAAGCAACAAAATTAATTGTGGCAGGAACAGTGTGGAATACTTACCACGAAGAGGTGGGAGAAATTATGACGGAACAATTAATTAAGCTTGGGCTATTATCTTCAAACGACGTTAAAAACCAAAATAAAAACTGGCCTGCTTACAAAAAATACTTTATGCATGGCACATCCCACCATTTGGGGATTGATGTCCACGATTTTGCGGGAAGATATACCCCATTTGCTGAAGGCAACATCCTAACTGTTGAGCCAGGCATTTATATTCCGGAAGAAGGGTTGGGAATTCGCTTAGAGAACAACATCTTAATTACAGCAAATGGAAATATCGATTTAATGGCTGATATTCCTGTGGAAGCCGACGAAATTGAGAATATTATGAACAGCTAAATAAGTCAGGGGCCGGGAGACCGGAGTCGGAAGCTTGGGTCTTTTCTAGATAATGATTGATATGGTTACCCGATTTGCAGGGAGTTAACCTAGCCATGAACAATCAGCTATTGATCAGCAATTAACAGTTAACCAATTTAAACCATTAACCAGTTAACCTTTGTCAACAAATTCTTCAGCAAATCGATAAACATTAAAATCATCTTTTAACAAGGCTGCCTGAATATTTTCTCGCAGCCTTTTTTTATCTATATCCATCATTTTATGATTCTGGATAATTCTCCAGGCCTTTTCTGCAAAAAGAAATTCTTTACGTTGATTTGTAATTTCAAGTGGTTTCGAAATCCATTTACACAATTCATCTATCCCAATATCTTTATCGGCTACGGTTTTTAAAATTGGGATGGGTTTAATTCCTTGATGAACAATCTTTTTAAGGTTATTAACAAAAGTATCTGCTCCTTCCCGATCCGCTTTATTGACTACAAAACAGTCGGCAATTTCCATAAGTCCTGATTTGATGTTCTGAACTTCATCACCAGATTCAGGAACCAACACAACAATTGTTTTATCAGCAAGGCCGGCAATTTCCACTTCTGATTGACCCACACCGACGGTTTCAATTAAAATCACATCAAAGTTCGAGGCTTTTAAAACATCAACCATTTCAATGGTTTTAGCAGAAATACCACCCAAAGCACCTCTTGTAGCCAGTGAACGAATGAAAACATTTGGATTATTGAAATGTCCGGACATTCTGATTCGATCGCCAAGTAAGGAGCCGAAATTAAAAGGAGAAGTGGGATCAACAGCCAGTATGGCAACCCGCTTATTATCGGCAGTAAAATGTTTCGTAATTGCATTTACCAATGTGCTTTTCCCTGCACCGGGAGGTCCGGTAATTCCAACAACTAGTTTCGTAAAGTCACTATCCAGATTTTTCAAAATTAAATCTGCAGGTGCAATATCGTTCTCCACAAGCGTAAGCGCTCTGGCCAAAACTCTGTAATTGCCTTGTTTAACTTCACTTAAAATGGATAGATGGGTATTCATCAATAAAACTATCTTTGTACAAATAAACAGATTTATTTTTTAATCGTCGTTGCAGGGCAGGAATGAAGCGAGCCGAGGCAATCTATACAGATATATGAAAGTTACCGGGTTTACCTTTTTAAGAAACGCAGTTGTAAACGATTACCCAGCTAAAGAGGCCATTCTTTCTGTTCTTCCGTTATGTGATGATTTTGTAGTGGCACTCGGCAATTCTTCTGATGAAACAGCTGAGTTAGTGAAAAGCATTAACCCAGAAAAAATCAGAATAATAGATACCATTTGGGATGAATCCATCCGCGAAGGCGGGCAAGTTTTTGCCGATGAAACCAATAAAGCACTTGCGGCCATTTCAAGCGATACCGATTGGATGATTTATATTCAAGGCGATGAGGCCATTCATGAAGATTATCTTCCTTTGATCAAGATAGAAATGGAAACGGAGCTTAAAAACGATGATGTTGAAGCACTCCTGTTAAAATATAAACACTTTTATGCTTCTTATGATTACTTGGCAGAATCGAGAAGATGGTACAGAAGAGAGGTTAGAATTTTAAAAAACTTGCCTGGAATACACTCCTATCGTGATGCACAAGGATTCAGAATCAATGACCGGAAGCTTAAAGTGAAATTAATCGACGCCTATATATATCACTATGGTTGGGTTAAACCGCCACAAGGTTTACAGGGAAAAGTGCGAAACTTCAATCAGTTTTATCAAACCGAAGAGTGGATAGAAGAAAATTATCCGGTTCAGGAAACTTTCGATATGCATAATGCAGATCGGCTGGTTCATTTTAAGGGCACTCATCCGAAGGTAATGGCTCCAAGAATTGCTGCGGCAAATTGGAAATTCGAAAAGGATTTAACCAAAGAAACACCAAAAATGAATTTCCGTAGAAGAGTGCTTCAAAAAATTGAAGACTTAACAGGCCTGCGTTTATTTGAGTATCGAAACTATAAAATTGTAAAATAGATGCAAAAGAGCCTTTCTATTGTTATTCCTAACTATAATGGCAAGCATCTATTGGAAAAATATTTGCCTTCTGTTTTTATAGCAGCTCAAAATGCCAATACGGAATTTGAGATAATCGTCATTGACGATGGATCAAAAGATGATAGTATTGATTTTATAAAGCAACACTATCCTAATGTTAAATTACTCATTAATGATAAAAACAGAGGGTTTTCTTATACCTGCAATTATGGTATTAAAGAATCAAAATACGAATTGATTTTATTATTGAACTCTGATGTTAAATTAGATCCTGATTATTTTGCATCTCAATGGAAGTATTTTGAACGCGAAGATACCTTTGGTGTAATGGCCAGGATTATGAGTTTTGATGAAAGCCGAATTGAAGACGCAGCCCGCTTGCTATATTATTCTGGTTGCCGAATCAAAGCGAACAAGTTTTACTACAGCGAAAACCCTACAGATGAAAATGTTTATACGGCTTACCTTTCCGGGGCAAATGCTTTGGTAGACGCTAAAAAACTCAAAGAATTGGGCGGATTTGATGAAATTTATTCTCCTTTCTCATCAGAGGATTTCGATCTAAGCCTACGTGCCTGGCAACTCGGTTGGAAATGTTACTATGAACATCAATCTTTTTGTTTCCACCATGTAAGCGGAAGTACAAAAACGCAAATCAAATCCAATTTCATCAAGAAAATATATTATAGAAACAGGTACATCCTACAGGGCATTCATCTGAATGGAACCAGAAGAGTATTATATCCCTTGCAGCAGATATTCACAGAACTGATCCCAAAGCTACTAACCGGAAAAACCTGGGTTTGGGATAGCTATAAAGATTATTTAAATCATAAAGACCGGATTAACGAAAGCAAGAAAAGGCTGGATCTGTTAAAGACAAAGTACAATTCCAATCGCAACATAGGTGATGTAATAACGGTTATTAATCAATCGCTTACCCACAAGAAAATTAAACGATTGTAATTTTAAACCTCACGGATTTTGAAAAGCCGCTAGGTTTATTTGAAAAGCTTACCTTTGTTGAGTTTTTAATTAGTTTTTTTGGAGGTGTTCTTAATACATCATCCTTCACATATATTCCATTTTTTATAAATGAAGACTTATTTCCGTTTATTATCCTTTGCAAAACCAATAGAAAAATTCGCAATTCCTTATGTTATTGCTACTTTACTTTCTATTTTATTCGGAACATTAAACCTTACCTTGCTAGTGCCTCTATTCGAAACTTTGATTTCAAAAGGGGGTACTACACTGTCAGACGTTACAGACAAAGCAACTTCTGCATTCGATATAACAGCACAATTCAAAGATTTTGTTAACAATTCAATCATAACAAACGGCCGTTCAGAAACCTTGAACTATGTATGCATTGTTATTGTCATTTCGGTTTTATTATCAAATTTTTTCCGGTATTTTTCTCAAAGATACATGGAAGATCTTCGTGTACATACGTTGTTAAATCTTCGTAAAACAGTATTCAACAATGTAATGAATTTGCATGTTGGCTATTTTAATAATGAACGGAAAGGTGATATTATTTCAAAAGTGGCTTCAGATGTTCAAGTGGTTCAATTCACGGTAACCAATACACTGCAGGTTGTTTTTAAAGAACCATTAACCTTGATATTTTATGTTCTTGTACTATTATCTATTTCGGTTAAGCTTACTTTATTTTCTTTATTGGTAATTCCAGTTTCAGCTTTCATTATCAGTAAAATTGTTAAAAGAATTAAACAACAGGCTAAGGAAGCGCATGAATCTTTTGCCAAGATGATTGGTTTTTTGGATGAAGCCTTAAGCGGAATAAAAATTATTAAAGCATTTAACTCAACCGAACGGGTAAAGGAAAAATTTCAGGATGAGAACGTCTTCTACTCAAATTTGAATAGAAAGATGGTTAGAAGACAGCAATTAGGATCTCCGGTTTCAGAGTTTCTGGGCGTTTTGATGGTTTCATTGATTGTTTGGTACGGTGGTAATTTAATAATAAGTGATAGCCCAGACGCACTTTCAACCAGTCAGTTTATCGCCTACATTGCAATTTTCTCACAGGTAATGCGCCCGGCTAAAGCATTGACTGATTCATTTAGTGGAATTCATTCTGGAATTGCTGCCGGAGAAAGAGTTTTAGATTTAATCGATACTAAGCCCGAATTGCTGGATAAACCTGGCGCAAGCACAGCAACAGGATTTGGAAAGGGTTTAAGCATTAACAATGTATCATTTAGCTACGGCGAAAAACAAATATTGAACAATATCAATATCGATATTGAAAAAGGAAAAACCATCGCATTAGTTGGCCCTTCAGGTGGCGGAAAAAGTACATTGATGGATTTAATTCCACGTTTTCATGACCCTAAATCGGGTTCAATTAAAATTGATGGCGTTGATTATAAAGATTTAAAAGTTGAAAGTATCAGGGCCCAAATGGGAATCGTTAATCAGGAATCTTTTCTATTTAACGACACCATTTTTAATAACATTGCTTTTGCCAAACCCAATGCCACAGAGGAAGAAGTGATTGCCGCAGCTAAAATTGCCAATGCACATGAGTTCATCCTAAATACTGAATACGGCTACCAGTCATCAGTTGGAGATCGAGGAAATAAATTATCTGGCGGACAAAAGCAACGTGTTTGCATTGCAAGAGCAGTATTGGCCAATCCACCGATCATGTTATTAGATGAAGCTACTTCTGCGCTTGATACGGAATCAGAGAAATTGGTTCAGGAAGCTTTAAATAACCTGATGAAAAACCGCACTTCAATTGTGATCGCCCATCGTTTAAGCACCATTCAACATGCCGATAAAATTATTGTAATTGATAAAGGCGAAGTGGTAGAAACTGGCAGTCATAGCGAATTAATGTATAAGAATGGTTTATACAAGCGGTTGATCGATATGCAGGCTTTTACAGATTAAAGATTTTGTTCCAAAATCGATTCGAGTTTTAGAGTTTGTTCACTGGCATTAAAACTCTTTGCATACTGCTTAATATAACCTTGATCGTATGATTCATAATTTTTTTCTATTTTTTCCATCGCTTTTGCCAATTCAATAAACGAGAGCTGGTTTACCACGATACCAATTTTCTCATTTACATATTCTTCAATTCCTCCTGAATTAAAGCCAGCTATTGGTTTACCAAGATGTGCTGCTTCTTGCATTACCAAAGGAAAAGAATCTTGTCGTGACAGTAATAGGAAAGCTTTACCTAAATTAAAATAATCGTAATAATTGGTTGATTTCCTGCCTACAAAAAATAATCTATCTTTAAATGCAATCTTGCCCGCTATTTTTGCATAAGCAGTTGTGCCAGAATCTTCAATACCACCGATCCAAATAATTTTGTGGTTGGACTTTAGTACTTTTAATAAAGGTATTACAAAGTCAACTCCCTTAATGGCATTAACACTACCTGCCATTACCCAAATAAAGTCGTTAGCAGAAAAATTAAATTCGTTACTGATTTTATCGTTGCTAAGAGAAATAACCCGGTCATCTACAAAGCTGTTTAATAACTTAACATTAGTATGCCCCATATCTTCCAAATTTTGGCAAACTACTTTAGAACATCCGATACATAGATCCGATTTCAGTAAATTTTCTATGGTTTTTTCTTTAACCATATCATAATACAACGGCATTTCGTGTACATGCGAAATAATTTTTATACCAAGTTTTACTGCAACTGCATAGGCATCTCTATTAACAATCGTATTGATATACCAATAATCGGCTCTAACTTTATTCTGTATTTTACGCAGTTGAAATTCTACAGGATTTATATTTACAGCATACAACAATAATCTAAACAGTCGGAAAAGATAATTTTTATGCTTCTTGTAACCTATAAAGTATTTAATATATTTTGGAAGATCATTTAGTAGGGAACCATCATTCCGGGTAAATAAGTAGGGTTGGAATTTCTTGGTATTTAAATTTTCCAGGATGTAGAGCAATTGCATTTCCGATCCGGTCCTACCAAAAAAAGGGGTAATAAACAATATTTTTTTTGGCGCTATCGCCCCTTCTTTTTTTGAAAAATCTTTACTCATTTCATTCCTTTTTTTGACAGGTTAAAGATGCAAAAATCTATCCCATCTTTTATAAGCATATTAACTCTTAAATTATCTTATTTTTACAAGCGATAAATTTAGCACATGAGTGACCGTAAAAAAATCCTTGTTACTGTATTAATGCCTGTTTTTAATAGTGAACTTTTTGTAGCGGAAGCCATCCAAAGTATTTTAAAACAATCTTATCAAGACTTTGATTTTTTAATTATCAATGATGGCAGCACGGACAACTCTGACATTATAATCAGTTCTTTTTCTGATAACCGCATAAAATATATAAACAATAAAACAAACAAGGGTATAGTTAGCACCTTAAACGAAGGCCTAAAACTGTCCACAGGTAAATACATCGCAAGAATGGATGCTGATGATATTGCCTTACCTGATAGATTAGCAAAACAACTTGATTTTCTGATGGCAAATCCCAAATATAAATTATGCGGCAGTAGGGCCATTGCCATTGATGTTAATGGAAAAGAGATCAGTAAGTTAAACCGACCACTGCATACAGATCAATTAAAAGTATTTAATTTATTCCGTAATGCTTTTATTCATCCAACCATTATGGCCGATGCTGAAGCAATTAAAAAATTTGGTTATAATGAAGATTATAAATACGCAGAAGATTATTTATTGTTCTCTCAAATAACAATGAACTACCAGGTGGCTAACCTAAATGAACGTTTATTACTTTATCGAATACATGATGAAAGCATAACCTCCAAAAAGAAAGAGGAAATGATGCAAAGCGAAATGAAAACAATGGCTTATTTATTATCTTTTTTATTTAATGAGGTTGATCAAAAAAACCTGCTTATACACCATTCGATTTTAAGGCCTCAGCATACAACTTTTTCTCTACAAGAAGTAGAAAGCCACCTTATTAATATCTCAACAGCCAATAAAGAAAAACAGATATTCGATCAAAAGATATTAGACAAACAGCTTCAAAAAGATTGGTATAATTATCTATTAAAGTCAAATAATAAATTTACACTTGGCAAGTTCCTATCATCAACGTTATTTCGCATTAGAAATTTAAATCTAAAACAAGTTATCAAACTATTGTTAAAGTAATTAATCATGGAGCCACTTATTTCTATAGCACTATGCACCTATAATGGCGCTAATTATTTACCGCAACAACTTGATAGTATTTTAAATCAGACGTATAAAAACATAGAACTGATCGTAGTTGATGATGGTTCTACCGATGGAACCAAAGAAATTTTAGAGGAGTATGCTAATCAGTACAAAGAAATCAAATTGTATTTTAATGAAAGGAATATTGGTTTCAATTCTAATTTCGAAAGAGCCATTTCACTTTGTTCAGGAAAATTTATCGCTATCAGTGATCAGGATGATATCTGGAAAAAAAATAAGCTTGAATTGTTACATGAGAATATAACAGATAACTGGTTGATTTTTTCAAACTCTTCATTTATTGATGAGACTGGGAAAATTATTAATGGACAGATACTGGACAAAAACTTTTCTCTAGATGGCAAAGATTTTAAAAGTTTATTGTTTTCAAATTTTGTAACTGGCCATACAGCATTATTTTCAAAAGAATTCATACCATTTCTATTACCTATTCCACATCAAGGTTTTTATGATTGGTGGATGGGTTTTGTAGCCATTTATCATAAAAAAATAACATATCTGAATCAAGTATTAACATTCCATCGAATTCATTCCAGCTCAGTAATGTATAGGGATGAAACTGCTAAAACAACACAAGGAAGAGATGAGCGGTATAAAGAAATAATAGATAATTTGGCCATAACAAAAAATTATAAGAATCTTTGCAAAAACGATGAGATTCTAATTTACAAGTTATTTAAAGCATACAGTCGATTAAATTTTTTGGATAAAATATTTTTAATTAGAATATTTTTCAATAATTATCCAGTACTGTTTCCTGATCTAAAGCCCAGAAATGGCCTTAGCAGATTGAATTATGCATTGAAACTAGTAAGAAAAACCTATTAATTATTAAATGAAAGTTTATAAGTGGATTGATAAATTTAATACGAAGAACAACAGGAAAATTATTACCAAATATAATCTGGGAATTTCTTCTGGTCATAAGTCTGCGTATTTTTATTTAAATCCAAAATTTTATTTAAAATATTTATTAAGGTTATTACTGGTCTTATTATCAGCCATTACATTCCATAAAAAATCCTACCAGACATTTTATAAACTTGTATCAGAAAAATACTCCCCTTTTTATCTGGCTAAAGGCTTTAATTTTGTACAAAATAAATTCTTTGATATACTAAGCACACTTTTTGGCTATAGATATTTTATTTCTGAAGCCATCTTGCCTCTTTTACCTGAAGATAAGATTTTAATAAAACAGATAAGCTTTATTGCTAACAATAATCCTCTTGTTAGCATCGTGATACCTGTTTTTAATAACTTGGCATACACCTATAATTGCTTATTGGCATTATCGAATAATGTTCCACCCTCCCTTTCTTATGAGGTCATTATTGTTGATGATTGCTCATCCGATGCTACAGAAACTTTCTTCAGATCAAACTCGCGTGGAATAAATTACATCAGAAATGATATTAACAGTGGTTTTTTAATCTCTTCAAATATTGGCGCTGATAAAGCACTAGGTAAATATGTATGTTTTTTAAACAACGATACTCAAGTAAGTATTAATTGGCTTCAAAATTTATTGCTGCCATTTACCGATGAACATGTTGGTTTAGTTGGAAGTAAACTTATTTATGCAAACGGCTTTCTACAAGAGGCAGGAGGTTTTGTTTTTTCGGATGCAAATGCTGCAAATTATGGCAACAACCATGATCCAGAGCATCCTCTTTACAATTTTATCAGAGAAGTAGATTATTGTTCAGGTGCAAGCATTTTAATTAAAAATACAGATTTACAAAAACTAAATTATTTTGATAGGCGATACATTCCGGCATACTATGAAGATACTGATCTCTGTCTATCCGTTAAACATGTGCTTAATAAGAAAGTAATATATCAGCCTTTATCGGAATTGATTCATTTTGAAGGAATAAGTTCAGGTAGAGACATTGAGAAACATCCAGTAAAAAGGTTTCAAGCAATAAACAAAGATAAGTTTGCTCAAAAGTGGCGTAATCATTTGGTTAACTATCCTCAGTTAAATGATATATCATCAGCCCTCGCTATAAATCAAAAAAATAAAACCATTCTGATAATTGACGACACCATACCAGAAGCAGATAAAGATTCTGGTTCTGTAAGGCTGGTACATATTATCGAAATACTTATATCCCTAAATTACCATGTAATTTTTGTGCCGAATGATGGACTCAAAAAAAATGGTTATTTCGAAAAGCTGACAAATATTGGGGTAGAAGTTTTATATCGTTTCCCCAACCGGAACAGCATGATCAATCTGCTGCTGAATAAGTTAGATCTGATAGATGTAGCTTGGATCTGTAAACCTCAAAACAACAAAGAATTTGAATTCTTGTTTAGTTACAACTCAAAGATGAAATGGATATACGACACTATAGATTTGCACTTTGTACGTGAAGAGCGGGAGGCAGCTTTACTAAATGATGCAAAAATAAAACAAAGTGCCAGTGAAACCAAAGAACAAGAACTGGCATTTGCAAAAGCTGCAGATATAACAATTGCAATTACAACCGATGAAAAAGAAATACTGCAGCACTATGGGATAAAAAAAACAGTAGTGATTCCTAATATTCACATTGCACAGGAGAATAAGCATTTTGTGCCTTTTGAAGAAAGATCTGGTTTAATTTTTATTGGCGGTTATGCTCATAAACCGAACATCGATGCTGTTATTTATCTTTCAAATGAAATAATGCCACTAGTTTGGTTGAAAAATCCCACCATTAAATTAACGTTATTGGGAAGTAATCCCAGTAAAGAAGTGATGGACTTAGCTTCAGAAAAAATTGAGGTTACTGGATATGTTGAGGATGTATCAGGTTATTTCAATAATAGTCGGGTATTTGTAGCTCCACTAAGATTTGGTGCAGGCATGAAAGGTAAAATTGGTCAAAGTCTCAGCTTCGCTTTACCTATAGTTACATCCGAAATAGGTGCTGAAGGCATTGGTTTGGTTCAGGGGCGAGATTACTTACTTGCAGCTACTGCAGATGAATTTGCTTCGCATATTTTAAGACTTTATGAAGATAAAACACTTTGGAACGACATATCAAATGCTTCTAAAGAACTTATCAAAAGTTATCATCCAGATCGCATTAAACCTGTAATAAATTCTATCTTGTCTTAATCAATTTATACAAAAATTTAAAATACCCAACAATTCCTATTTTATTTTGGTTATAAAAAGTCTTCAAAATATCTTTTCGCTCTTGTGATGTGAATTTTTTATTATTAATCATCTCTTTTAAAAAACGTTTAAGAGATAACGATTCTATCCTGGCCATTTCCTCTGCTTCGTAACCCTCATAGTTTAAAGGGAGGATTTTATGATGTTTATTCTGCACTTTGATTATTTGCCTTAACCACTCATCGTCAAAGTTGCCATCAGAAGCATGCGAGATAAGAATATCATAACTGACTAATACCTCATAATGTTGCCCAACTGCTAGTGAATAGTCAATGTCATAACCATGAAAACCGGACAATAAGTGATCATCAAATTTAATGGTTTGAGCAATTTGCCTTGTTGTACAAAACCAAACTCCATCAATGCATGTTACCTTACTTAATCTTTCTTTTCTAGGATTGAAATATTCATGTTTTTCTTCCTTATTCTTATATCTAGAACCCTGGATGATATTTAGTCTCCATGTGGTGGTTCCAAATTCATACGGAGGAAACCAACCTGATGGTACAGAAGATCTATAGGTACTTCCGGCAATCCCCAATAAACCTACGTTCTCGTCAAAAAAAACTTTTAAAACCGTTTTGCCCCAGTCATTGGTTTTTATTATAATATCTTCATGTAAAAAGCATAATAAGGAATATTTAGCTAATGTTGCACCTTTATTATAAACGGAACAAATACCTTTGTCCGAATTTAAATTATCAATTGCGATAACTTCATGTTCCACACCAATTGTTGAGCTGATGTTTTGTTTTACAAGTTCCAGGGCATTTTGATCTATCGAACAAATTATCACACTAATCATAAATTAACATCGCTTAACAAAATTGAAACAAGAAAGATATATAAATAAATATGCCAAATTTCGTAAAATTGCAGCAAATGACTACTAAAAACATAACTAAAAATTACGACTTTATCGATACAATGAGATTCATAGCCATGATTGGAATTGTAATGGAACACAGCTCTCCTTTCTTAGGCCTCAAGTTAAATACACTACATGATCAAATTATACAAACAGTAGCACTCCAATTTATTAAGTTTGGTACTATTGTTTTCTTCATTCTGGCCGGATTTCTAATCGGTGATAAATTTAATGAATACACCACTAAACAATATCTTGGCAGAAGGCTGCGCACTACTTTCAAACCATGGATTTTTTGGGTTACTATTTTTATTATACTCTTTTATATTGATGAATGTGTTAGGTATTTCAAAGGTTCAGATTCGCTTGGTTTTACAGATCCTATTGCATATCTACTGGATAGAATCCATTTTATTGTGGTACAAACAAGTTTTTGGTTTATTATCAATTTTATGTTATGTATAACCATTCTATTGGTATTTAGAAAATACATGTATAAAATAACTTTTGGAGTGATATTAGGGATATTGTCACTATTTTATTCAGTAAATCTTTATTACGATTGGATTCCGACTGGGCATACAACCGCATTATTGGGTTTTGTCTTTTATTTGTGGCTGGGCGTTATTTTGCACAAATACTTTAATGAATTTATATCCTGGATTAATAAGCAATCTTTTCTATTAATTGCTGGAGCGGTATTAATTACCTTCGTTATCTCCTGTGCAGAAACAATTAATTTAATTCAGCTAGGATCTAACGATTCAGGCAATACATTGAGATTTTCTAATATAATCTTCTCTCTTGTATCATTTCTTTTCCTTTATAAATATTGTAACTTCTCTGTAATTGAAAAATTAAAACCAAGATCAATGACCTTTGGTATTCATTTACTTCATCATATTTTGATTATTATCTTTCTGCCCATGCTCTTAAGACCAATGAAAATTGTATATGCTCATCAAAGTGCCTGGAGTTTGTTTTTCTTACAGTTTGCCATTTTTATATTGATTTATGCCACAACATATGCAATTGTGTACTTTATAGGTAAATCAGAAAAATGGAAATGGACTGTTGGACAATAGTTTTAACTTTGGTAACCGGAAGATAAATAGACACCATAATAAGATAATTGTCGTTTACAGTTTCAGGCAGTTTCTACTTGTTTGCTTACGATATCGCCTACTTCGATATTTATGAATTATAACCGAATAACCGCTACACTTTCGTCTTTACTGATTTCCTTACCAACACAGCTTAATGAAAAATCTGGATATGCCGCCACAAATTTCTTGTATTTACTTGGCTTAAACTGTACATCGCTATATTTTACTTCATAGGCCTTTCCACTGCCTAAACTTTCTTCTACAACAAAATCCACCTCATTACCATCAGCAGTGCGCCAAAAATGCAAATGATCCGTACCATACAGCTGCCTTAACCTACAATACGTATAGTTTTCTAATAATGCACCTTTGTCTGCCCTATCGTTTAGTTTAGAAAAGTTATTTAACAATGTGTTACGTAAACCATTATCATTAAAATAAACCTTCGACATTTTGGTTAATTCTTTCCGCACATTTCCATAAAAAGGAGAAAGCAATTGTACAATGAAAGTTTTTTGCATTAAATAAATATAGTTCTCTATTGTAGAGCTGGCCATCTGCAGGGTATTTGCCAGCTCATGGTGATTAACCAGATTGCCTGTTTGATCAGCTAATAACCTTGCTAATTGAAAAAATTTCAACTCTTCTTTAATGCCTGCTTCTAAAGCATCTTTTTTCATATAGCTATTTACGAGCTCCCTAAGCATTTCTTGTTTTTCTTGTTCAGTATCTGCTAAAACAACGGCCGGATAACCACCATAAACTAAATATTCATCAAACAAAGTATTTATACGGTTACGTTGGGTCCCTTGATAAGTGGCTCTCTTTATCATTTGCCTCCATTCTGCAATTAAATCATCTTCACCTTTAAAATGCAGGAATTCATCAAAAGCCAGAGGGAAAAATTCAAATACTTTTTTTCTTCCAGCCAAACTATCTTTAAAACTTTTATCAATATAAAACGCGCTGCTGCCCGTTGCAATAACTTTTAATTTTGGCGAATACTTATCGTATAAAAGCTTTAAAAAGTTACTGGGATCTTTTGCATACTGAACTTCATCTATAATAAGATACAGCCTTTTATCTGCAGGAATATCGGTAGGTAATAAGGTATAATTAAAAATATTTTCCGGATGATTATTTACAGTCTCCAAAATAGCAGGATCTTCAAAAGTTAGAAAATAAACTAATTCATTATCCCGGCTTAACTGCTCTGCCAATTGCTTAACAAGTGTGGTTTTTCCGATTTGCCTTGGCCCTATAACTATGGTGTGCTGTGTTTTTTTTAAATGATCCGTTAAGGATTGTAATGCCGCTGATCTTTCCATATCAATAAGTATTAAACACTAATATCGATATTTTTAAGATACGAACACAATATTATCCGATATTTTTAATATTACACATTAAAAATATCGGATATTTTTAAGTTTAATATTTAAGCCCACAAAAAAAGTGGCCTGTTTTAGGGGCCACTTTAAATTTTATAATCAGGTAGAAATATTACAGTTTCCTTGCAACTTCTACTTGCTCGTAAGCTTCCACGATATCGCCAACTTCGATGTTGTTGAAGTTTTGAATGTTCAAACCACACTCATAACCTTTCGATACTTCTTTTACATCATCTTTAAAGCGTTTAAGGGAGGCAAGTTCACCTGTGTAAACCACCACTCCATCTCTAACGATACGGATTTTGCTGTTACGGGTAATCTTACCATCCAATACCATACAACCTGCAATGGTACCAACTTTAGTGATTTTGAAAGTTTCACGAATCTCTACGTTAGCCACGATTTTCTCTTCAAATTCCGGATCTAGCATACCCTCCATAGCCGATTTAATCTCATTGATTGCATCGTAAATGATAGAATATAAACGGATATCAATTTGTTCAGCTTCAGCCAATTTACGTGCACCTGTTGATGGACGAACCTGGAAACCAATAATGATCGCATCAGAAGCAGAAGCCAGCAACACATCAGATTCTGAAATCTGACCCACACCTTTGCTAATCACATTGATTTGGATCTGCTCGGTAGATAGTTTCAATAATGAATCTGATAATGCCTCGATTGAACCATCCACATCACCTTTAACAATAATGTTAAGCTCTTTAAAGTTACCAATGGCCAAACGACGACCAATCTCATCCAATGTGATATGTTTCTGTGTACGCAAACCTTGCTCACGCTGTAATTGCATACGTTTGTTTGCAATATCACGGGCTTCAGTTTCACTTTCTAAAGCGTTGAAACGGTCACCCGCTGTAGGCGCACCCTGCATACCCAAAACCTGAACTGGTTGTGATGGACCTGCAGAATCAACCTTAGCACCACGTTCGTTTGTTAACGCTTTTACACGCCCGCTATAACTACCTGCTAAAATTGGATCTCCAACTTTTAATGTACCCGCCTGAACCAGTACTGTAGTTACAATACCCCGGCCTTTATCTAATGCAGCTTCAATTACCGTACCTGTAGCTCTTTTATTCGGATTAGCTTTCAGTTCTAATAATTCAGCCTCTAATAATACTTTATCTAAAAGTAAATCTACATTTAAGCCGCTTTTGCTTGAAATTTCCTGAGATTGATATTTACCACCCCAGTCTTCAACCAAGATGTTCATCGTTGATAATTGCTCACGAACTTTATCTGCGTTTGCTCCTGGCTTATCTACTTTAGTGAAAGCAAATACCAATGGTACACCTGCAGCTTGTGCGTGATTAATTGCTTCTTTTGTTTGAGGCATCACTGCATCATCCGCAGCAATAACAATAATGGCAATATCGGCCGCCTTAGCACCACGGGCACGCATCGCTGTAAAGGCTTCGTGACCTGGTGTATCTAAGAATGTTACTTTTTTGCCCGAAGAAGTAGTTACCATGTAGGCACCAATGTGCTGTGTGATACCACCCGCCTCGCCAGCAACCACATTGGCTTTACGGATATAATCCAGCAATGAAGTTTTACCGTGATCGACGTGACCCATAATCGTAACAACCGGAGCTCTTTCGATTAAATCTTCTGCTGCATCTTCTTCCTCAATTACATTATCCTCTTCTTCATCTGGTTTTACGAATTGAATTTCGTATCCAAACTCATCAGCAACAATGGTTAAGGTTTCAGCATCTAAACGCTGGTTAATGGAAACGAACATACCTAAGCTCATACAAGTACCAATAATTTTGGTAACTGGTACATCCATCATGTTCGCTAATTCATTAGCCGTAACGAATTCTGTTACTTTTAATATTTTCGATTGAGATTCAAGCTCATTTGCTGCTTCTTCAGCATTGAATGCAACATCATCACGTTTTTGACGACGTAACTTAGCACGTTGAGCAAATTTACCAGACTTACCAGCTCCGCTTAAACGGGCAAGTGTTGCCTTGATCTGATCTTGAATTTCTTTCTCAGTAGGTTCTTCTTTAGGTCCGCTTGGTGTAGCATTTCTATTTTGGAAACCTGGTCTGTTGTTATTTCTATTTCCCTGGTAAGGAGTTCCGCCTTGTCCGGCCGGGCGATTACCCTGATAAGGGGTACCTCCACCTGGTCGGTTACCTTGGTAAGGCTGACGAGGTTGTCCTGGTGCACCACCCTGACCCTGACCTGCAGGATTTTGTCCTTGCTGACTCTGACCACCACCGTGTTGACCTGGTTGCCCCGGAGCTCCAGGAGTTTTTTTACGTTTACGCTTACGTTTAGCAGCTTCACTATCACTAGATGATGCTACAGGACCGTTTCTTCTATCCGGAGTTGTTGGTAAAACAATTTTACCAATAATATTCGGACCAGTTAATTTTACTGTACGTGCTTTTATAACCTCAGGCTCAGTGCTTGTTGGTTTCGTTTCTGCAGGTTTTTCTTCTGCTTTAGGTTGTTCAACTGGCTTAACAGGCTCTGGTGCTTTTGTTACAACAGGTGCTGCCGGCGCAGGCGTTTCCTCTTTTTTAACCTCAACAGGCTTAACTTCAACCTTTGGTTGTTCAACTGGTTTAGCAGGCTCTTCTACTTTCGCTGCTGGTGCAGGCGTAGCTGGCTCTTCTTCTTTTTTAACCGGACGTGTTTTTGAGTTAAGATCATTCAGATCGATCTTTCCTACAATTTTAACACCTGGCAAGCTGCTTTCTTCAGCTTTATCTTCTGCCTTAGTTGCTGCAACCGATTCTGCTGCCGCAGGGGCCGGAGTTTCTACCTTAGGTGTTTCAACAACCTTTGGTTTCTCTACCGGTGGAGTAAACGTTTGAGCATTCTTAATCAGAATCTCATCGTTTTTCTCAAAGTCGGTGTTTTTCTTCGGCGCTTCTACTGGCTTTTCAGTCTCAGGCTCGTCACGACGTATTTTACCAATCACTATTTGTTTGGCTTCTTCTCTTACGATCTTATCTCCCTGATACTCTTTCAATAAGGCATTATACATGTCTCCCGTAAGTTTAAACATAGGGCTCTTCTCGGCAGAGAATCCCTTTTTGTTTAAAAACTCAACGGCCGTACCCATGCCTATATTAAGTTCTTTAATAGCTTTAATTAAAATGATTGGTTTGTCGTCTGACATTTAGCTCCTGTTATTTTTTCTTTATTAATACAAAAGTAGTGTTTATTTGGCAATTACACCACTTATTCAAATTCTGACTGTAAAATCTGAACCACTTCTTTAATGGTTTCTTCTTCTAAGTCGGTGCGTTTTACCAAATCCTCTACTGAAAGTGCTAATACACTCTTAGCAGTATCGCAACCGATAGCCTTTAATTCATCAATGATCCAGCTATCAATCTCATCTGAGAATTCTTCCAGATCCACATCCTCGTCACTTTCTTCTCCAGCTTCGCGATACACATCAATTTCATAACCGGTTAATTTACCAGCTAATTTAATGTTGTGTCCGCCACGTCCAATGGCCAATGAAACCTGATCTGGTTTTAAGTAAACCGATGCATGTTTAGTTTCATCATCCAATTTAATAGATGTGATTTTTGCCGGGCTTAAAGCACGGGTAATGTATAATGAAATGTTGTTTGTGAAGTTAATCACATCAATATTTTCGTTTTTCAATTCGCGAACGATACCATGGATACGAGATCCTTTCATCCCAACGCAAGCACCAACCGGATCAATACGATCATCGTAAGATTCTACAGCCACTTTAGCACGTTCTCCTGGCTCACGAACGATTTTCTTAACCGTAATTAAACCATCAAAAATCTCTGGAACCTCCAGCTCAAACAAGCGTTGTAAAAACTCAGGCGCTGTTCTTGAGATGATAATTTTTGGATTCGCATTGATCATTTCCACTTTAGAAATCACTGCTCTCACAGAATCGCCTTTTTTGAAATAATCAGCAGGAATTTGCTCTGTTTTAGGCATTAAAAGCTCGTTACCTTCATCATCTAAAACCAAAGTTTCTTTTTTCCAAACCTGGTAAACCTCGCCAGTGATAATTTCACCAACGCGATCTTTATATTTTTTGAAGATTTCGTCTTTCTCTAATTCCAACACTTTAGAAACCAAAGTTTGGCGGGCTGCTAAAATCGCTCTGCGACCGAAACTTTCTAAAGTGATTTGCTCAATATAATCATCGCCAACTTCTAAGCTTGGGTCAATTTTATGTACATCAGCAAGTTCGATCTCTAAATCATCATCCTCAGAAAACCCATCCTCCATTACTCTTCTCGTTCTCCAGATCTCTAAATCCCCGTTATCAGGATTCACAATTACGTCACAGTTTTCGTCTGTTCCGTACTTTTTACGCAACATACTACGGAAAACTTCTTCCAACACACTGATCACTGTTGGGCGATCTATATTTTTAAAATCCTTAAACTCCTGGAAAGAGTCGATCAAATTAATTGTTGTAGTACTCATTTTTTACCATGATTAAATAGATTAGTAAGATTACAAGATAATCTCGTTTTTGCTCATTAATCGTATTACTTAAAACTTATTAATACACTTGTTTCTAATATATTATTAAACGGCACTTCTGTTTGTACAGTAACCGCTTTTTTCCCTTTTTCTTTAACCGATTCTTCAATCAGCAGGTTATTTTCTGTAACCGATAAAAGTTTACCTTCTTTTTTTTGCCCGTCGTTTAACTTAATACTTACGGTTCTGCCAATGTTTTTATTGTATTGGCGGATTAATTTTAAAGGTACACCAACACCTGGCGAAGAAACTTCTAAATTATAAGCTTGCTCAATTACGTTTTCTTCTTCTAAATGAAAACCAACATGCCTGCTTATGGCTACACAATCCTGTATGCTAATCCCTTCGTCGCCATCAACATGAATAATTAATTTATTGTTTGGCAACATTTTCACTTCAACCAAAAACAGTTCTGGCCGATCTGCGATTTTCTCCTCAACGAGGTCTGCAACTCTCTTTTCTACCTGCATATTTTAACCTGATTTCATAGAAAAAGGGGACATTGTCCCCTTCTCTTTTCTTCGATTACGATGCAAATGTAGGAATTTTTTATGAAAAATCAAACACCTGTATTAATTATTATGCTGATTATTACCGTTTAAGTATTTGTCGTTGTGGTTGTAAGTTATATTTTACTTTACCGGTTATTAATTTACCAGCTGTCGCAAATTGAACATTGATAAAACTTTCTACCACATAGGTATTATCTTTTCTAAACGGCTGATCAGGATTAAAAACCAGTGAATCTCCTGAAATTTTAATTTTTCCGGGAACCAGAATTTCATCCTGCAAACTATCTAATTCGCCAGGCTGAACCAGCACACTGACCAGGCTATTGGAATCGGGATTGGCCAGATATGAATTTCTAACCTGCAGCAAGCTTGTCTCATCAAAATTTTTAATTATAATTGATGAACTATCCCTTGAAAACTTAATGATTGGTTTGTTGTTTGTATTTGAACATGCTAACGCAAAAGTTGCAATTGCAAACAAAGCCGAATATTTAAAAAAGCATTTAAACATTTTACAAAAATAAACATTATGAGATTAATTATTGAGATCCTTTTAATGGGACTGGCCTTTTTTATCGGGGCAAAACTGGTACCTGGAGTTGAAGTTTCAGGCTACACCAGTGCACTTATTGCAGCTATTCTGATTGCACTTGCAAACGCAACCATTGGCTTTATTTTAAGACTACTCACTTTCCCGATCAATTTTTTAACCTTGGGTCTGGTATCTTTTATTATCACTGTTTTGATGATCTTACTGGTAGACAGTATGATGACTTCTTTCAACACTTCAGGCTTTTTAGCTGCTGCCTTCTTAGCCATTATTGTTGCATTGATCAAAGCTATTTTTGGTGCCATTGCAGGGGAGAAGGAATAATTCAGTTAACAGTTGGCAGTTTTCAGTTGCCAGACTGCCAACTATAAACTGCCAACTGAAAATTGTAAATTGCCAACTGAAAACTACCTAATAATTTCTCTCGAAATAACCATCTTTTGTATTTCTGAGGTTCCCTCGTAAATTTGAGTGATTTTTGCATCACGCATCAACCGCTCTACATGATACTCTTTCACAAAACCATATCCACCATGTACCTGAACGGCCTCTATAGTCACATCCATTGCCACTTTTGATGCATATAGTTTCGCCATCGAGCCAGCCTGTGTATAGGGCAAGCCCTGATCTTTCAACCAGGCGGCTTTATAAACCAACAACCTCGCGGCTTCGATTTGAGTAGCCATATCGGCCAATTTAAAAGCAATTGCCTGGTGTTCAGAAATTGGTTTTCCGAATGATTTGCGCTCTTTAGCATATTGCGTGGCGAGCTCGAAAGCCCCCTGAGCAATCCCCAAAGCCTGTGCTGCAATACCGATTCTACCACCTTCTAAAGTTTTCATAGCGAATTTAAATCCAAAACCATCCTCTCCAATTCTATTTTCTTTTGGAACTTTAACATCATTAAACATTAAAGAATGGGTATCAGAACCACGAATACCCAATTTATTTTCTTTCGGGCCAACAGTAAAACCTTCCATTCCTTTTTCTACAATAAAGGCATTGATTCCTTTATGCCTTAATTCGGGATGAGTTTGTGCAATAACTAAATATGTTGATGCTGTGCTCCCGTTGGTAATCCAGTTTTTGGTTCCATTCAGCAGATAATAATCGCCTTTATCTTCTGCTGTTGTACGTTGAGAAGTGGCATCAGAGCCAGCTTCTGGCTCTGATAGACAGAATGCCCCTATTTTTTCTCCTGAAGCAAGCGGCTTTAAATATTTTTCTTTTTGCTCTTCGGTTCCGTAGGCCTCTAATCCATAGCAAACCAAAGAATTGTTAACAGATACGACAACAGATGCCGAAGCATCTATTTTGGAAAGCTCTTCCATTACCAAAACGTAAGAAATTGCATCTAGTCCGCTTCCATTGTATTTTTCGTTTACCATCATTCCCAGAAAACCAAGTTCTCCAAGTTTTTTAACCTGTTCGGCTGGAAATTTCTGGTGCTCATCTCGTTCAATTACGCCAGGCTTTAATTCTTGCTGTGCAAAATCGCGGGCAGCCTGCTGTATCATTAATTGTTCTTCACTTAATTCAAAATGCATAACATTTATGTATAAAAGGTTAGTAAACCAAATGTAGCATTTCAAATTGAAATTACTATGGTTGCATAGTAATTTATTTCTTTAATACTTTGTATTTGGCATTTTATTGCTTTGTTCTTTTACAGGTGATGACGTAGAAATACTGATCATAACCTTATCGTAACAAGCATTTTTATCAACATCTCTTTTTTCCTCACTATTTGATACCGTACTAATTGAAGATGCAGGTATTCCGTTATTGACCAAATAGGCTTTAACTGCATTTGCAAAATCTTTGGCCTGTATCAAGTTCTGCATATCTGTTTTTTCAGTATTGCTAAAACCACGGAGTGAAATATTGGAATTCGGGCTATCCATCAATTTTTTGGTTAATTGATCTAATATCCTTTGCGATTCGGATGACACCACTTTTTGTCCATCATTAAAATATATAGTGGCACCATTATCTGTTATTGAAGATTTGCATGTAGTTGGATCCTGTAAGTTCTTCAGCCAAATTTTAATGATGTTTTTATCTTTTTCTGGTAAACTCAGTTGCAGTTTTTTAGTGGTCATTGTTCCTAAGGTTGAGTTACGTACAATTTTAAGTAAAGCGATTGCCTCATCCTTTTTACTGTCATCGTAATACCTTACTTCATTGCCCCAATCAAACTCGCCTTGAATGTTTTGTTCTACTTTGTAGCCTGATTTCTGTAAATTTCTTTGTAAAGTATTTGCAATGGTTTTCTGTGTTAAGTCGTTGTATTGAATATTAACTATTGTTGGCAACGATTTTTTTACCACCCAAACTTCAATTTGGTTTTCTAATGTCGATTTTGTTTTGGCAACCTTAATATCCTGCCCGAAAAACAATGATGCTTCGATCGAAACACTCATCGCCCGATCTTTATCGGCATCCAGCGTATATCGTATTTCACTTTTTGTTGTTAATTCCCGATCCAGTGTTTCATTGACCAAATATTTGGCATTCATTAGTTTTTTCTGAAATAATGCCATACTATCCTTCATTTCTTCGGGGTAATAACGAAGATATATCGCACTGTTTATAGGTTGAGGTTTGCTGCAAGCCCCTAAAACCCTCAACTTGATTCGCCTGCCTGTAATTTTTAATAAAGAAGATGCTTCGGTGCCTTTTGCTGAAACGAATGTAAAATTCAGTTCCTGTCCTTTCACTTTCTCCAGGTTATTGAGTGGTATGGAATCTTTATCGTCAATTACCATATCGATGATTTTATCGTCTCCCATACCAACGACCAGTCTTGATGGATTAAACACTCTATAGCAACTATCTTTCTCAAAAACAATACTCCAATCCTTAATAACTTGTGATTTCGTATCAACAAGCATTGAAAAATTTGGTTTCACAAACCCAACAATAGTGAGTGAGATAAAAAGCACACTGAACAAAATGAGCGTCTGAAACAAGTTCCTTTTTATTTTATTCTTAATCGTTTCATCAGATACTATACCCAGCTTTTGATTACTATATAATTTAAGATTATCAACTTTATTATTTTTGGTTTGGAGTGTGTTTTCCCAGGCATCAGCCTTTTTATCAGGATCAATGCCTTTCAGATAAACATTTAAAGGAATATCTCTAAGTTTTTCCTGGTTATATAGTTTTAAAAACTCTTTTTCGGCCGTTTCATAAGTCGCATATCGTTTTGGATTGTGGCTGTATAAAACGAATTTGTTAATGATCAACTGCAGATTTTTTTCGTTACTGGAGAAAGAGCCAATTTCAACTTCAGCATCGTCTTCTAATAGTTGAATTATAGCTTCTCTGGCTGTTATTTCATGTTCAATTTTTAAACGCTTAAGCAATTCCAATCTAATTCTGGAAGGAAAAACACCCTTTTGTACCCAATCTATTCTGCAAATTTTAAGTAGATTTTCATAAGTAACCAGATTATCGCCCATAACATCACCGATGGATAAAATAATTTCCCAGGTAATTTTTGGATATAAAGCTGTTGCGGCCAACCATTGAAGTATTTCTTCATCACCAAGGTATTCCTCAACTTCCTCCAGATCTTCAAATTCTACAAACTTTGAACTGTATTTTTTTAGTGCGTTTAAACCTTTAACTGGTTGATATGCTCTTTTCAGTAAAACTCCAACCGCATTTAACAAACCGACATGATCTGCCGGCAACACATGAAAAAATGTAGCTAATGTTTTTTCTTCCAAAGACCAATCATTGGCAGGTTTTGGTGTAATCAATAAACGTGATGGCCAAAGTGAAAAGCCATTTTCGACCGCAGCATCCATTTCAGGGAAATTAGGATCGAGAAAATTATGTCCGTTGCCAAATACAATTAAAATAGACTGATGATATTGATTTTTCAAATAATTGATGTTTATCGCATCATCTATATGTTTTTTAAATACCTGAAGTGGGTTTTTATGATAATAATAAACATCTAAATCAACCAGGTTAGATGATAGCTGACTGACCAGATATTGAAAGAGTTTAACTTCGACACTTTTTTCATTGGTTTTATCAATCAAAATAAGGTAATTGCGTTTCGAGCTTTTATTTTGGAGTACCGGCGTGAACATGCCCAGATTTCGAATCGTTGCCAGACTCGTTTTCTTCAGGTTTAAATAATATTGATCAGATTCTATTTTCCTTCTTAAATCAAAAGCCAGTTTAACTATTGGTTCTTTGCCTCCAATCAATTTATTTTTGTTATAAAAACTGATATCAAGAGGTGGTTGCTGGCCTCCAAAATCTGGTAGTTCAATATTTTTCAGGTAATGGGTTTCTTTTCCTTCGTAAATTTTCTTGAAAACACCAAACTGAGTGTTTTCATAAACTTTATACAAAGAGGGAATAAAATAGGTTAACACCAAGCAGATTAAGAAAAAACCTATCACACCAAATAACCAGTAAAACAATTTCCTGAGTTGTTGAGTTACTTCCGGTGTAATATTTCCGGTTTGGCTATTTAAAACGGAGAATTGGTTTCTTTCATTTACATTAACTTCAAGTTGCCCGTAGCTATCGTGAGGGCAAAACTGACCCTGATATCTGCAACTTACCTGATAAACTTTTGCAGAGTCAAATCTGTATTGAAGGCCATCATTTTTACCCATCACTTCTTTTCCATCAACTTTCCATACAAGAGATCTGTTTTGAGGGTTTTCTACTTTAAATTCAGTGTTTTCTCCTTTATAAACCGGATCATCATTTTTTATAACAGGCAATTGATCGCAAACAAGAATAGAATCTTGAAATACTCGAGAGGTTCCGTTTGGATTTGAAATGGTGACATTGATTTTTTTCTTTCCGGGCTCTCTGAAAGCATAATTAATAACCGGCTTATTTTTAATCAGTGTATCTTGTAAATTCCAGGTTGCTTTAATATTGGCAGAGTCTACATGTGAATCAAAGTATTTTTGAAATAAAGTTTGCTTAATGCTAAATTTCTTCTCAGATGAAAAGACATCTCGTAACGAGAAGTCAAGAGTATCTGCTATAGTGAAATGTTGATCATTAAAAAGCCGCTCCACTTTAATGTTTTCATTGGGAAGATACTTGGTTTTTGATACGGGGACAAAGAAGAATAAAGCCACTAACAAAATTAAAGCAAGAGGAAAGGCAATGATGATGAATCGCTTAATTTTTAGCCATTTTTGTTTGGCTATGGCTTTGGTTATTTTTTCTTTTTCAAGTAATTTTTGCTTTTGCTGACCTTCTTTTT
Organism: Pedobacter chinensis; assembly: GCF_003339865.1. Lineage (GTDB taxonomy): Bacteria > Bacteroidota > Bacteroidia > Sphingobacteriales > Sphingobacteriaceae > Pedobacter > Pedobacter chinensis. Next base: position 46,898 of record NZ_QPKV01000010.1, on the reverse strand, counting down.
CCTGAATAAAGGCATCAAATAAATGATAAAAATGCTTTTGTTCATCTGCATTTCTGCAAATAATAGCTGCTAATGCAAATTTCACACGATCGGCATCAACAGCTTTATCTTTAATTTCCTCAACTATTTGTGCCGCCACTACATAGTCGTCAATATCAATGGAAAATCCTTTCCCCTTTAATGCCGTGTAAAGGAACTCATCAATAAGATCAGCAGTTAAATATGATTCAGGTTGCGGCATTTGGATAATGAGGCTAAATATCAGCTCTTAAATCAGGGAATAGTTTGTTTAACTCATCCAAATCCTCTTTTTTCTTAATCAAACAAGAAAAAGAGTCTTTGCATTCTTTTGCGTTTTTATCAAGCAGGTGGTGCTCTTTCAGATAATTAATCCAATCAATACATTCAGATGTTGAAGGTTTCTTATCGATATTTTTTGCGCTGTATATTTTAAAAAACCATGATATTTTTTCATTTAATCCATCAAGCTCACTTTGAGAAAATTTAGATCCATCAATAGTCAGTTTTTTAGCAACAATGGCTTTCAATTCAGCTTCTGAAGGGAAATCGATGTAGTAAAACAGGCATCGTCTTAAAAATGCATCAGGCAGGTTTTTCTCATCATTACTGGTTAAAATGATCACCACATTTTCTTTTTCAGCATCGTTTAGTTTGATGGTTTTGTTAATTTCTTTGATTGAAAAAGACAGGTTTTCAATTTCATAAAGCAAATCATTAGGGAAATCTCTCGGCGCCTTATCAATTTCATCAATTAGCACAACCGATTTTGATTTTAAATCATCGGCCCCGATTTTCAGCTTTAATTTAGATTGTTGAATGATTTTACTCAATTCTTCATCATCTGCATGATTGTTTCCCTTTGCACAAAAAACCGCAAAACCTAAGGCAGTCAAAGTGATGTAATCTGCTGCAGTTTTTACTTCCCGATCAATTAATGAAGTATTGATATTCGCATCTCTGAAATGAGAAACGGCATCATATTCATAAAACAGATCGGCAAAAACAGATGTGGATTTCGTGTTAAATTGAAAAACGTTTTTATTAAAATCTTCAATGGTTTGATTGGCAACCCAATGGGCAAACTGGGTTTTTCCAACACCAGGTTTACCTGCCAGCAGCAACGGTCTCCCAAGAGAAATTGCCATTTCCAGCACCGATACTAAAGATTCTGAAGGCTGATAACTGCCAATATCCTGGGCTTTGGTTAGTTTTATTACTTTCATTGTATGAGAATTAATTTCTAGGTTCTGAATTATCTAATTCTTCTATCATTTTTTGCACTGCATGCTCCACTCTCGACATTTGGGTCGGCAAACTGTAATTAAGCTTATTTAAGGAATCGATCATTTTATCAACCAGGTCTTCCTGTACCTCAACATTTTCACTATAGAGTTCGGCCCATTTTTCAAAATCACTTCTGTTGATGCTTTTTAAAGCTGTATAATCCTGTATGTTAAACGCTTTCTTTATTTCGTTATAGAATAAGGTATCTTTTTCATCATCTATATCCAGATTAAAAACAAAATGTAAAAAAATACCTTTTTCATTGTTCTTGTTAAAATCGAACAACCTTAAAAACTCAATAATATTTGACACAAAAAACTGATCATCCAACTCCAGCTGTCCCACCAGCCTAAAAGGCAAAATCAGGTTGCAGGTATGATTACACCTCAGCAAATCGTAAAATGCATCCATGAAATCGGCCACCGATGGATAATTGCTTTCTAAAGTCAGTTTAGCATCAAAAACAGTATTGAATTCACTCAAAAATCTAATCAACCATTTATCCTTATCCTCTTCTGGATGAAAAACATTATTCAGATCGATATACCTAAAAGAGGTTGAAAGTTTCAAATCATCGCGGTTAAGGGTTTCATCTAACCTGAAATTATAGTAATTGGGTTGATCTCTTTTTTTTGCTTTATAAAAGAATAGCGTGCAGCTATTTTGCGCATAATTCTTAAGATTGGCCTTGAAATAGGCGATTGAGTTTTCCCTGTTAATTTTATATAGCTTTTTGGAGAGAAAGAACTGTTCCTTTAAAACAGGGTTGGCAATTAAATCCAAAATATCTCTTCGCTCAATATTGTTGTAAAATTTGTTCAATAGCTGATCTACATTATCAGCCACTTCTTCAAAATAATTCACATTGGTGAGCAGTTCATTAAATTGGGTTACACTCTCCTGATCGGCAATTGATTCGGCAGATATATTATCAGGCAGTTTATAAACATAGGTTTTAATATTTCCGTTTTTTGATACAATGAATTCTTCCCGCGTATAAATACCCACCCGGTTTGAATAAAAAAGCAACATGTAGTTGCATTCTGCTATAGAATCGTTATACTTATTTTGAGAACCACCTTCTTTATGATTATCAAAATCTTCACAAACAACTGTTTCGAAAAATATTCTGTCTTTGTAAATCTTGTTTTTGGAATCAAAGAACAACCTGATATAATCCCGTAAACCAGCAAACTTTATTGATGAAGAAATAAATATTTTGATTGTTTGGGCCATAACAGATTTGCTATAATATCATGTTCATCAGTCAGACGATTTTAAATGATTAGCCAAAAACTTTAACGAGCCTGCAATAAACCGTGCAATAATTACAGGTAAGGAATGTTTTTTTAACGATTGGGTTGAGCGAATGAAGTCGATTTAGCGTCATTAAATTAAAGATATAAAATTTGCAGGTAAAAATGCTCAACTTAACACAACATTGTGAATTTAAATTTTACAGATAAGAAGTAGATATACAACCATTTACAATGGCACAGGAATAGCCAGGATTATTATTAACCACACTACAACAAATGCTGAGGTATCTATTTTGGAAAGTTTCCATAACCAAAACGTAAGAATCGCATCTGTTCCATTTTGTCATATTTGTAAAGGTTATTTTGGCTAATATCTTGTTGTTAACCTAAGATTATTATTTTTGTTAAATGAACCTGAGTCAGCAAATTCTATTTTTCTTTAGTGCCTTAGGCGTATTTAATGGCTTTATCATTAGTGCATATTTATTATTCTTCAAAAAACCTAAATCTGCCAATACTTATTTTCTCGGGCTGCTGCTCTTATCGCTCTGCTTAAAAATCGGCAAATCTTTTATTTTTTATTTCTACCCGACCTTGCCCGGCATTTATATCCAGATTGGCATTTTAGGAAGCTCATTGGTTGGTCCATCTCTTTTTTATTTTATTAAATCGGCGTTTGGGCAAGATTCAAAAACTAAAGCTGTACAAAAAGGAACTTACCTGTTTTGGAGCCTGGCAATTGTAATAGCCAGTATCATTGCTCCTTACGATAATCAACCTGATATATGGGAAAATTATATCGGAAAAATAATTTCAATTCAATTTACCATTTATATTATACTATCTGCATGGTTGCTTAGAACTGTTTTTGCCAGGTTTTTTTCGCGAGACCAAAATATTTCTACAACAGAGATGTTATTGCTATCGGTGCTTATTGGCAATGTCGTTGTTCCTGCTGCATTTAAATTCTCCATCTTTTCGTTTTTTAATGGCTCCTGCATTAGTGGAGCTTTATTTTTCTCGCTTATCCTTTATCTAAATACTTTCTTATTTATTAGCAGACGGAAAACCAGCAATTTACTTTCGGGTAATCAGAATTTGAGACGTTACGCCAATAAAAAAATTGCAGAAGAGCAGGCACTGGCCTTAACAGAGAAACTCGTAAAAGTTATTTTGGAAGAAAAACTTTATAAAAACCCTGATCTTAAATTAAACGATCTGGCTAAAAAGATCAATATTTCAGGTCATCAGCTTTCACAATTACTGAATGATAACTTAGGTAAAAGTTTTGCTGCCTACATCAATGAATTTAGAATAAACGAAGCCTGCGAACTGATTATTAACAACAGAGGCATTAAGCTCGAAGCCATTGGATATGAGGTGGGCTTTAACTCTAAATCTACTTTTTATACCGCTTTTAAAAAGCATAAACAAACAACCCCCACACTTTACAAGGAACAATTATTCGTTGTTTCGTCAAACTAAGTTTTGTCTCGTTTTATAATTCCGAACTCCCAAATCTGAGAATCAAAACCGGTTCCCTTCACTTCTTTTTTAGTTTTGGTTCATTCCATAAAAACCAAACACCAGAAGATGAAACCGACATTATTATTGTGCCTTTCTGTACTTATACATGCATCATTAAGTGCACAGATTATAAAAGGAAAAGTGCTCGACAGCAAAACCAGACAGGGTTTGCCTTTAGCTAATTTAATATTGACCGATCAGGAGCGGCCAACAGTAATTAAATATGCCAGCAGCGATACTTCCGGCTTCTTTCAATTTATCCAAATGCCGAAAGGGAAATATATCTTATCGGTTAGCTTAATGGGTTATCAAAGAGTACAAAAAGAATTATCGATAAATGATAATAATGTAGAGCTAGGTAATATTTTAATACCTGAGGACATTAACCTGCTCAACGAAGTAACAATTACAGGCGGAATACCCGCTTTTAGTACGCAAAATGGACAAATAACAATAGGTGTTGCCAACAACGCATTCTTTAAGTCTGCTTCTAATTTACTAGATGTGTTCAGGAAGCTTCCGAGCTTACAGGTTAATCAGGATGGGACAATGCAAATGGCAAGCCGGGCAACTCCAACTTTATTTGTTGATGGTAAACCAGTAAACATGAGCAATGATGAGATCTTGATCTATTTAAGTAGTCTATCACCAGATATGGTCGAATCCATTGAGATGATTAATCAGCCTTCTTCAAAGTATGACGGAGAATACCAGGGTATTATTGATGTAAAACTGAAAAGAAATCTATCTTTAGGATTAAAAGGAATTTATAATGCCCGGTTTCAACAAAACAATTACAGTTTATTGGATAACAATTTATCACTGATTTTTAAAACAACCCGGTTTATTTATGATGTTAAGCTTGGACATACCACGGGAAGCACCTTTTATAAATATTATGCCTTGCAATATCTGGCTAATACCAATGCCATGATTACCGATACGCGGACTGTTACTTCTAATCAGAACTTTAATGTGCAGGCAAAAGTAACATATGAACTGAAAAACGGGCAAAACTTAGAGGCTTTTTTACGCAGCTACCAAATAAACAGAAATGCGGTTTCGGGCAATCAACTGATTACTCAAACGGCTGGCTTAAACCAAACAATGGCTCTTGTTAAAAGCGATAACAATGCTTTGCCTAAACAATATAATTATGCGGGTGGCATTAATTACGATGCCCGGTTTAAAGACGGTGAACTTCATCTCATTACCTCACTGGTACAAATAGATAACAAACAAACTGAAGATATTCAAAATCATAATGCACTTAACGGCGAACTCCTGAATTATTGGAAAACCAATTCAAGAAACAATATATTGATTCGTACTGCACAGGCAGATTACACCCAAAACATAGGAAAAGGTAAACTCGAATTTGGCGGAAAATTTGCCTACACCAGCACCGAAAACAACCTGCGTTACGATACGCTGGCCAATTCTATTTTTTATTTGGATTCCAGACGCAGCAATCAGTTCAGTTATCACGAATACATTACTGCTGGTTACTTATCTTACAGCGGCCAATGGGATAAAATTAGTTACAGCTTAAGTTTAAGAACAGAATACACCCGTACTATGGCCAATTCTATTACCACTGGTACATTTACCGGAAGAAAATATTTAAAGTGGTTGCCAAGCTTTAATCTAACCTACGCAATTAATGATAAAGAACAACTGAGTTTTAGTTACAGCAGACGATTGACAAGGCCAACTTTTGCTGCTTTAAATCCTTTCCGCTTTTATTACAGTCCACGTCATTATTGGATTGGCAATCCTTATTTGCAAGCTTCAACAACTAGCCTTTTAGCACTGTCTTACAGCAGAAAGGCGCTTAATATTTCATTAAATGCCGGACGTGAAACAGACGTTATATCGCGTTATCCTGAATATAACCCCGAAACAAACGAATTAATTTTTTTAGGCCGGAACATTCCCTATCGAAATTTCGCTAACTTGCAGATAAGTTCGCCCATTACTGTAAATAAGTGGTGGCGAATGAACCACAACATTGGCTTTTATTATAATAAGGAATTAACACCTTACTTTGGGCAAACCTATCAAATACCCATTTACGATTATAAAATTAATGGCAGTCAGGTTTTCACTTTAAAAAACTGGTTATTTGATTTGAGTTATATTTACGAATCGAAAAGTGGCAGTGGACTTTATATTTTTGCTCCAGTTTATGGTATCGATTTTGGATTGCAAAAAGGATGGTTAAAAAATCAGCTTAATACTAAAATCACACTTTATGATGCATTCGATAATATTAAAAGAAGATTTATTTTCAGAGAGAAAAGCATTATCAATAATGATTTTTATCATTACTTCGCCAGCCAGCGATTGGTTTTTAGCTTAACTTATAATTTCGGCCGATCTACTTACAAAGCAAAAGAAAACAAGAAAAGTGACGAAGAAAACAGAGCGAATTAACGGAATTGTTCACCGGATTTATTTTTTGATCAAAATCCGGATCAAACTTAAACTACCCAGCACTAATATCAGCAACACTTGCGAAGAATGTATAATAGTGGTATAAGCCAATCCATCTTTGAAAGAGATGGAATAGAGCACTAATGCCTGAGCAACCACCCAATGAAAAACACCGATGCCACCCTGCACAGGTGCCGCCATTGCAAAACCTGAAAATACAAGTGCTGTAAACGCGGTGTTTAAATGCAACTCTGAAGTGGCTTTGATGCAAGAAAAAGCTGAGTACATGGAAAAGAGGTACAATAACCAGATTCCGGCGGTATATATTAAAAATATACCCTTTTGTTTCAACTTGCCATACGAGCCTGCCCCCTGCCTCAGATTCACAAATATTCTTAGCAATTTCTTGCTGAACTTTTGCCTGAGAAAATATATGGTTACTCCAATAAGCATAATAAACAAGATTGCAATTCCAACAAGCCAGGTGTAATTGATGGTTGCCAGCTTTCTGACAAGGTTGATATAAATGGTATCGTACAGAAAATCGGAAACAATGTCGTATTGGAAAACCAACATTGCTATTGTGGTTATAAAAAGCACCAGTACATCAAATAACCGTTCGGTAATTACCGTTCCGATGGAAGCGAACATAGGCACTTTTTCTACTCTATTAATGATGGAGCAGCGCCCTATTTCTCCAAAGCGAGGCAAGGCCAGATTGGCCAGATAACCAATAATTACAGCATGATAAGCATTGGCAAAACTAACTTTATAATGAATGGATTTATAAAGCAATTGCCATCTCAACGCCCGCAATATATGAGCAACCCATACAGCAATTGCAGAAACAGCAACCCAGAAATAGTTGGCAGATGTTATTTCCAGCCATATACTTTCTAAATCCTGACCTCGAAAGGCGAGGTATAAAACCCCTATTCCAACAGAAAAGAGGGTTATGTATTTAATCGCCGTTTTGAGATTGAATGTCAAAATGTTATTTTAACAAGTGATTATTATCATCAGGAAAAACAAGTATAGGATTATATTTTTTAGCTTCATCAATGGGAAGCGAGCCATATGACATGATAATTAAAATATCGCCTAATTGTGCTAAACGAGCTGTTGCACCATTCAGGCAAATGGTACCTGTTCCGCGTTCACCCTTGATCACATAAGTTTCAAAACGAGCCCCATTATTATTATTTACAATCTGCACCTTTTCATTAGCGATAATGTTAGCTGCATCCATCAAATCTTCATCAATCGTAATACTACCAACGTAATTCAATTCGGCTTGCGTTACTCTAACACGGTGTATTTTCGATTTTAATATTGTGATAACCATCCGGCAAAGTTAGTAATCAGTTTGGAGTTTTCAGTCATCAGTTTGGAGTTTCTAAAAAGGCTAAAGCGGAAATACCAAAGCAGAAACTAAAAAGAAATAACAACCAGGAAATACCTTCAACTATATTTTCGTATCTATCTTATCCAACAGCAGGTAATTCTTGATACCTGATACTCATCTTGACTCTATTTAATAATCATATTATCAATCAATCGTGTAGAACCAACTTTAGCAGCAACTAAAACAACCAGGTTATTTTCTTCTTTAGATTGTGCTGGTTTTAACGTATCGCCATTAGCAATGGTCAGGTAATCCAACTCAACGCCATCAATATTTTTGTAAAATGACATGGCTTTTTCTTCCAGTTCCCGCAATGAGTATTCGTCAAAATGATCAACAACAAACTGGAGCGATTTACTCAAAACCAAAGCGTGTTGACGATCAGTTGCAGATAAATGAATATTGCGACTGCTCATTGCCAAACCATCAGCCTCACGTATGATTGGGCAGGTAATAATTGAGATGGACAGATTAAATTGAGTCAGCATCTTTTTAATCATCAATACCTGTTGAAAATCTTTTTGCCCGAACATGGCTATATCAGGCTCAACCGCGTCAAAAAGCTTTTTAACAATCTGGGTTACGCCTTGATAATGACCTTTTCTAAATTCTCCTTCTAATAAAAATTCGGCATTTCCTAAATTAACGTACCAATTTTCATCGGCACCATAAGGGTACATCTCCTTTACGCCTGGCATAAAAACACCATGACAGCCTGCATCTTCCAGCATGGCTAAATCGTGTTCAATAGGGCGTGGATACTTTTCTAAATCTTTAGGGTCTGTAAATTGTGTTGGATTTACAAAAATGCTGCAAATAATGATGTCTGCATTTTCCTGCGCTAATCTGATCAGTGAAATATGACCATTGTGCAATGCGCCCATTGTTGGTACAAGGGCAACTTTCTTTCCTGATGCTTTTAAAGGTTTTAAAAAAGCCTTAAGCGCTGATTTGGTTTTAAATATTTCCAAAGTGGGCAATCTAAATTAAAGCCGTAAAGGTGTAAATTAATCTAAATGAAACCAAACAATACTTGTCAATCTTGATAAATAGTATTATTATGCTTATCTTTGCCGCTCATTATCTTTTATTTAACTTAATATTTTCTTAGAATATGGAGATGGCAAAAACGAAGCTGCTGATTGTTACACACGAGATGTCGCCTTTCCTCGAGCTTACTAAAATTTCTGAAATCACACGTCAATTACCACAGGCGATGCAAGAAAAAGGATTCGAAATCCGCATCTTGATGCCTAAGTTTGGCAACATTAATGAAAGAAGAAATCGTTTACACGAAGTAATTCGCTTGTCGGGAATGAACATCATAATCGATGACAACGATAATCCCTTAATTATTAAAGTAGCATCCATCCCCGCTGCACGCATGCAAGTTTATTTCTTAGACAACGAAGAGTATTTCCAGCGCAAACAGGTATTTAGAGATGCCAGTGGAAAATTCTTTGATGATAACGATGAACGCACTATTTTCTTCTGCAAAGGCGCTTTAGAAACTGTAAAAAAATTAGGTTGGGCACCAGATATCGTTCATTGCCATGGCTGGATGAGTGCTTTGGTTCCGGCGTACATTAAAACCACTTATAAAAACGATCCTACTTTCAAAAATTCTAAAGTAGTGTATTCTATTTATGAAGATTGCTTTGAAGAAAAATTAAATGATAATTTCGCTAAAAAAGCAGTAATGGCAAATATGACTGAAGATGACACTAAAGCTTTCTTATCTTCAGATTGTAATAGCTTGCATATTGGAGCTGTAACTCATGCTGATGCAGTGGTTTTGGCAGACGAAAACCTTAACAAAGATGTGTTAAAATTTGTTAAAGATTCCAATAAGCCAACATTAGCCTTTAACTTAACCGAGAATTTTGAAAACTTCTATTCTTTTTATGAGGAGATTTCAAATGATGAATTGGTTTCAGTTGCTTAATTAGGTATTATTATTTTAAATATGAAATTTACAAAACAAGACTTATTAACCCTGTTGATAGGTCTTTTTCTTTTTGCATCGTGTAAAAATCCCGATGGCGTTGGTTTAGATGTTGATCCGAACTCGGCTATTGTTGGAACTTTAGTTAGCAATGAGCCAATTAGCTCGCAAACAGTTAAGGAAAACGATGTCATTACTGCTGGTTTAGCCCGACATCCGCTGGGCTATATAGTAGATCCAATTTTTGGCAAAACAGAATCGAGCCTTGCTATGACGGTTACCCCATCAAGTACAAGTTATGATTTCGGAACATCTCCCGTGCTGGATTCTGCTGTATTGGTATTAAACCTTGGAACTCAATTCTATGGCGACACGGCCAGTACTAAATATAGCATTGATGTGTACCAGCTTACAAACAAGATCACTACCTACAAAAGTTCTGATATACAAGTACATAACAGCACTTTGTTGGGCAATTTTAACAGTAAAATATTCCCTAAAACTCCAATTAAAATCTTCGATATTGTCGAGGGGAAAGCAGATACCTTAAAGATTGTTCCTGCTCAAATCAGAATTCCGCTTAACACAGCGTTTATTCAAAGTACCATTTTAAGCTTGCCAACTACAGGAACATCAACTAATGCTAAATTTATAGATTACTTTAAAGGTTTATATGCTGAGGTAAATAAAACATCTACCACTGGAACTGGTGGGATTGCTTTCATAGACTTTGCAGGCACTAATTCATATTTGCAATTGGTTTATAAAAAAACAAATACGTCAAGCGGTATTGATACGGTATCAGTAAATTTCCCGATCAACAATTCAGCCGGCACGGTAACAGCCAACATTAAACACGACTATACCGGAACGGAAATAGCCACGCAGTTGCTACCTGCTAATGCCTCTACTCAATACAATGTAACCTACCTGCAAGCTTTAGCTGGCGTAAAAACCAAAATTTCATTTCCTACACTTGCAGACTTCACTAACAAGTACGGAAAAGTTGTTGTTAACAAAGCTGAACTTGTTGTCGATTTAAGCAGCAACACTTTTGGCTATCCATTTGTTCCGGCACAAAGGCTTTCACTTTACCGTTGGGACATTGCGGAACAGCCAACAAATGTTCCGGATCACAATCAAGGCTCACAAGTTGTAAGTGGCGATCCAAGAGCCCTCTCTGATGGTGTTTTTGGAGGTTATTATGATTCACTAAAAAACAGATACGTATTTGTTGTTACGGCTTATGTGCAGGATCTTATTGATAAAAAACTTACAGATTTTGGAACATTCCTGGCACCAACATCACTTACTGAGTTTCAAGTAACACCTTCAGTTACCTCAGCCGGAAGAGCTGTAATTGGTTCTGCCGGAAATACCACAAACAAATTGAAATTGAATATTTATTATACAAAAATAAATTAGGCAAGTAATTTTTGAAAAAAGGCCTTCACATCAAAAGTTGTGAAGGCCTTTTTTTTGCATTAAATATTTGATAATGATTTAAAACAAACGTTTGTTTAGTATATTCGTTCGATTTAATTATATCTCTAAATATATGTGTGGAATAGTAGGGTACATAGGCTACAGAGAAGCCTGGCCAATTGTATTAAAAGGTTTAAAAAGACTGGAATATCGTGGTTATGATAGTGCTGGTATAGCATTAATGAATGATAGCGGTCAACATATTTATAAAAAAGCAGGCAAGGTAGCCGTGTTGGAAGAATTCGCTGAGAACCAGGATCGTTCAGGCACAATTGGTATGGGTCACACCAGATGGGCAACACATGGCGTTCCATCAGATCGCAATTCGCATCCACACACCTCTCAAGATCAGAAACTATCAATCATTCACAACGGAATAATTGAAAATTATGCCACATTAAAAGAAGAATTAATTGGCCGTGGCCACGAATTTAATAGCGACACAGATACAGAGGTTCTTATTCATTTAATTGAAGAGATTCAAAAGATCGAGCAAATTGATTTGTTAGAAGCTGTTCGTTTAGCGTTACAAGAAGTAAGCGGGGCTTATGCCATTGTGATCATGGACAGAGAGAATCCAGATCGTTTAATCGCTGCAAGAAAAGGAAGTCCGATGGTGATTGGTGTTGGAAAGGGCGAATATTTCATCGCTTCTGATGCTACTCCAATTATTGAATACACCAAAAACGTGATTTATCTTAAGGATAATGAAATTGCTTTGATCACTAAAAACGATCTATTGGTTAAACAATTGGATAATGTTGTGCAAACTCCACTAATTCAGGAGCTTGAACTTAAACTTGAAATGTTGGAAAAAGGCGGTTTTGATCATTTCATGCTTAAGGAAATATATGAACAACCCCGATCGATCAAAGATTGTATGCGTGGTCGTATTTATCCTGAAGAAGGAAAGGTACAACTGGGTGGAATAAAGGAGTTTGCAGAGAAACTAAAAAATATCGACAGAATCATTATCGTAGCATGTGGAACATCATGGCATGCCGGTTTAGTTGGCGAGTATTTAATAGAAGAATATGCCCGAATCCCTGTAGAAGTAGAGTATGCCTCTGAATTCAGATACCGTAATCCGATTATTACAGAAAAAGATGTGGTTATTGCCATATCTCAGTCAGGCGAAACAGCAGACACCATGGCTGCGATTGAAATGGCAAAAGAACGTGGAGCTACTATTTTCGGCATCTGTAACGTAGCAGGGGCTTCCATCCCCCGTCTGTCTCATGCTGGTGTTTATACGCACGCTGGTCCTGAAATTGGTGTTGCATCCACTAAGGCATTTACAGCACAGGTAACAGTGTTAACTTTGATGGCGTTTTATATGGCGCAGCAAAAAGGTACCATTACCACTTCGAAATTGATTGAGTTATTAACGGAGCTTGACAATATTCCAGAGAAAATTCAGCAAACTTTAGAATCAAACAATATCATTAAGGAAGTAGCCGATAAAATCAAGGATTCTACCAACTGCTTATTCTTAGGTAGAGGAAGTGGATTTCCTGTAGCCCTGGAAGGCGCACTGAAGCTTAAAGAGATCTCTTATATCCATGCCGAAGGTTATCCTGCCGCAGAAATGAAACACGGTCCAATCGCTTTAATTGACGAAGAAATGCCGGTTGTTTTTATTGCTACGCAAAACTCATCTTACGAAAAAGTAATTAGCAATATTCAGGAGGTTAAAGCAAGAAAAGGAAAGGTCATTGCAATTGTAACCCAGGGTGATACCGAAGTTAAGAAAATGGCAGATTACTGCATCGAAATTCCTGATGCCAACGAAGCGTTTTTGCCTCTTTTAGCAACTATTCCACTCCAGTTATTATCATACCATATTGCGGTTATGAGAGGCTGTAATGTAGATCAGCCAAGAAACTTAGCCAAATCTGTTACGGTTGAATAAAAAAATAGCTCCATAAAAAAAACTACCAAAAGGTAGTTTTTTTTATGGAGTATCATCCGTTAAAAAGGCAAATCACCATTCTCATCTGATGGACCAATTGTAAATTCATCTTGAATTTTAGATTCTGTATTTTGAGGAACTGATGAAACGGGACTTTGCTCGAAATCACTTTTTCTGCCCAGCATAGTGAAGTTCTCTGCAACAATCTCCGTCACATACTTTTTCACTTTCTCTTTGTCTTCAAATGATCTTGTTCTTAGTTTGCCCTCTATGTAAACAAGCTTTCCCTTTTGGAGATATTTGGAAGCGACCTCAGCCAGCCCCCGCCACAATACAATGTTGTGCCATTCCGTTTGTTCTACTCTTTTTCCATCCTTATTATAGGTTTCTGAAGTGGCAAGAGGAAAACTTGCTACTGTTACGCCACCATCTAAATGACGTACCTCAGGGTCTTTGCCTAAATGGCCTACTAAAATAACTTTGTTAATGCCCGACATAAATATTTTTGGTTAGTTTTTTCGTTTTGTAAATGATTTTCCACTAAGATGGTTAGTTACTCCATATTATTTAAAAGGCATTCAGTTATGAAATCATGAATAACTTTTGGCTGCGGTAACTCATCTAACTTACCTAAAGAAACCCAATTTAGTTCCTTTTGTTTACTAAAGTTAAATATATAATTTTTTAATACAAAAAAACGTAAATGGATAATTTGGTGTGTTAATATATGTTTTTTACTAAGTAAATGTGTAAAATTTGCTTTTTCTCCAAAAGCAGTTTTCACATTTGATACAAAAGCTAAACTGTTCCAATCAACTTCCGCTTCAGTTTCTATGCTTGGGAAATCATATAAATGCTGCCATATATCTCCTGCCTGGCGTTGTCTGACTAAAATATCATCTCCATTTAAGCAAACGAAATAATTCAGAAACCGGTGTTTTTGTTCTGCCTTCCGTATTTTTACCGGCAGCTCATTAACCAGAGCATTGTTAAATGCGAAACAACTTTGATTTAACGGACAGATAATACAATTGGGAGATTTAGGTTTACATTGTATTGCTCCAAATTCCATAATGGCCTGATTGTACAGTGCCGGATCTTCTACATAAAGCAATTCATTTGCAAGCGCAAAAAATTCCTTTTTACCCGCTGGAGAATTGATCGGAGTATTTATACCAAAATATCTGGCCAAAACCCTGAATACATTTCCATCAACCACTGCTCGTGCTTCGCCAGATGAAAATGACGAAATAGCGGCAGCAGTGTATTCGCCGATTCCTTTTAACTTAAGAAGATCATCATGCAGATTCGGGAATATTCCATCGTAATGATTAACAACAATTTGAGCAGTTGCATGCATGTTTCTACCCCTCGAATAATATCCCAAACCCTGCCAAAGTTTCAAAACCTGGGTTTCGCTTGCCGAAGCAAAGTCGGTAACAGTAGGGAAATTTTCCAGAAATTTATTAAAATAAGGAAGCCCTTGTTCAACCCTGGTTTGTTGAAGAATAATCTCTGATAACCAGATGATATAAGCATCTTTGGTGTGTCGCCACGGCAAGTCTCTTTTGTTTATTTGATACCAATTAATCAGTTCATTTTGAAATGTCATTAGTGCAAATTACGGTGTATTTATTGGTTTTAAAAAAAACTTGCAATAGAGTGATAACTTAACTGATAAAAAAATCATCTTTTATTTCCCTATCTCATTAAAAAGCAATACTTTTGCAACCCCAAAACAGTTATAATATTAAAACACAATATATATAAATAAGTAAATATGACTAAGGCAGATATTATTTCAGAAATATCAACAAAAACCGGAATTGAGAAGGTTGATGTACAGGAAACAGTTGAGGCATTTTTCAAAGTTATCAAAACGAGTATGATTGGCGGTGAAAATGTATACGTAAGAGGCTTCGGAAGCTTTGTTGTTAAAAAGAGAGCACAGAAAACTGCAAGAAACATCTCTAAAAACACTGCAATAATTATCCCAGAACACTTCGTACCTAGTTTTAAACCAGCAAAAGTTTTTGTTGACAAAGTTAAAAGCAACTCAAAAAAAATTAGCGTAGAAGCCTAAGTCTTATTTCATGAACAGCAACACCAGGTCAAAACAAATCATTATTATTGGGGCGGTTTTACTGCTTGTTGCTTTTCTGTTTACAAGAGACATTAAGGGTTTAGTTAAACCAACAGAAGAAAATGGCAAGATGCCTGCAAGTGGCCAAATGGCCGGAGCAGAATCCTCATCATCTTCTGCTGTACTGAGTATTGAAACTTCATCAACGGCTGCAAAAAATGTAATTAACAAAAATTTAGCTACAGATATTACAGCTTTAGAAAATGGTTACAAAACAGCTTCAGGTACAGAAAAAATTGAATTAGCGAAACAATTGGCTCAGAAATGGGATGATGTGGAGCAAATTACTCCATCAGCACTTTATTTAGAAGTTGTTGCACAAGGCGAACCATCGTCAAAATCGTGGTTGGCTGCAGGCAATCGATTTATGAAAGCGTTTGAGAGTACGCAAGATAGCTTAGCTCAACCTGCATTATTGCAGAAAGCTAATACATCTTACAAAAATGCATTAGAGAAAGACTCTGCAAACATTGAAGCTAAAACTGGCTTAGGTGTAACAATAGTGAATGGCTTGGGCGCACCAATGCAAGGTATTGCAATGTTGCTGGAAGTTGTTGCTAAAGATCCTAAGAATGTAAAAGCAAATATGAATTTAGGGATATTCTCGATAAAGTCAGGCCAGTTTGACAAAGCAATTCCTCGTTTCAACACAGTAATTGCTACTGCTCCAACTCCTGAAGCCTATTTTTATTTAGGAACAGCTTTAGAAAATTTAGGCAGAAACAAAGAAGCAGTTGATGCTTATTTAACAAGCAAAAAATTAGCGGCTAACCCAACCTTATCTTCTTTCATTGATAAGAAAGTGGCCGAACTAAAGAATAAAAATTAATTAACAGATTAATAAAAACATTTAAAACTTAAAACTATGCCGAGCGGTAAAAAAAGAAAAAGACATAAAATGGCTACGCACAAACGTAAAAAACGTTTAAGAAAAAACAGACATAAGAAAAAATAGTTTCTTATTTTGATAAAGCCCCTTTAAACCTCATAGTGAATACTGTGAGGTTTAAAGTATTTATATGATTTTTATTGTATAAACATGTGGCAATATCATTGTTTTCCTATTTACTATCCATTTGTTAATAGGCGAAAGCCTTAAATCTGTAGCTGTTGGTAAAAGAATTAATTATCAATTCGACTCCTGCCGGAGTTACCATAGCATTGATTGAAGACAAACAACTTGTTGAGCTTCACAAAGAACAAATCAATAATAACTACGCCGTAGGCGATATTTATTTGGGTCGCATTAAAAAAATTATGCCCGGCCTGAATGCTGCTTTCGTAGATGTTGGTTATGAAAAAGATGCATTTTTGCATTATTTTGATTTGGGCCCTCAGGTGCAATCTTTAATTAAGCTAACTAAGATCAAGCGTAATGGCTCGGTTACAGGCACATTATTAGATAATTTAAAGCTCGAAGCCGATATTAATAAGGCAGGCAAAATTTCTGATGTGCTGACAAAAAACATGCTCCTGCCTGTACAAATTGCAAAAGAACCAATTTCTACAAAGGGACCACGTTTAAGTTCCGACATTTCGATTGCCGGCAGGTATGTGGTACTGGTGCCATTCTCCAATACCATATCCATATCAAAAAAAATAAAAAGTAATACAGAACGTAATCGCTTAAAAAAGATTATTGAAAGTATTAAACCTCAAAATTTTGGGGTAATTATCAGAACTGTTTCTGAAGGCAGAGGAGTTGCCGAAATGCAAAAGGATTTATTGGATCTAATTGCAAAATGGGAAAATTTCATTAAGAAAGTGCCTTCCACCGAACCATCGAAAAGGGTTTGGGGAGAAATGGACAGATCATCTACGTTAATTCGTGATATTCTGAATCCTGATTTTACAAACGTTTACGTGAGTACACCTGAATTGTACGATGATATCCGTTCTTATGTGCACGATATTTCTCCGGAAATGGAAAAAATCGTTAAGCTTTATAAGCAAAAAGAACCCATCTTCGATCACTTTGGGATAGAAAAGCAAATTAAAAATGCTTTCGGAAAAACAGTAAACTTACCAGGTGGCGCTTACTTAGTTGTAGAGCATACCGAAGCACTTCACGTAATTGACGTGAACAGTGGAAACCGTACTGCCAGTAAAGAAAACCAGGAGGAAAATGCTTTACAGGTAAACAAAGAGGCGGCGAAAGAAATTGCCCGTCAATTGCGCTTGCGCGATATGGGCGGAATTGTGGTTATCGATTTTATCGATATGCACAAACCGGTAAACCGTAAAATGCTATTCGATTATTTGCGTGAGCTGATGTTATTGGATAGAGCAAAGCATACCATTTTGCCACCGAGCAAATTTGGTTTGGTACAAATTACCAGACAACGTGTTCGTCCGGAAATGAATATTGTTACGGTAGAAAAATGTCCGGCCTGCGATGGGACCGGAGAAATTAAAGCGAGCATCGTTTTAATGGATGATATTGAAAACAACCTAAATTATATTTTACGTGAGCAAAATGAAAAAGGGGTAACACTTTGCGTTCACCCTTACATTGAAGCTTACATTACCAAAGGAATTTTCAACCTTCAACGCCGTTGGTTTTTTAAATACGGTCAATGGATTAAAGTTAAGGCACAATCATCATATCATTTAACCGAGTTTCACTTCATTTCTTCAAAAGATGAAGAGATAAAATTATAACTCAAATGTATTAACAGAAAGCCTGGATTTAAAAACCCAGGCTTTCTGTTTTTTAAATGATCTGAAAACAAAGTTCAGTTATTATTCTAGGCTAATACGGTTTCGCAACAGATTACAATCTTAAATCAATTTCCGTCATCCTGATGGCATATTTCGCATTTGTGGCGTTAAAAGAACGATTATGGCAATCTGCTTCTTGATAATTAAACTAAGATGTGTAAAAAAATAAAAATACTTTCAAACATGAAAGGTTAAATTCGTAATCTAAAATTTCAATTAATTGGCAAAATCAAAAACTGCATATTTCTGTCAAAGCTGCGGCTATGAATCGGCAAAATGGTTAGGTAAATGCCCATCATGTAACCAATGGAACACCTTTGTTGAAGAAATCATAGAAAAAATTCCTCCATCAGTTCCAACATGGAAAACAGAAACCAGCTCAAGAAAATTAAGCAAACCGAGTAAGGTTGATGAAATACAATCATCAGTAGAAAGAAGAATTTTAACTGGTGATAAAGAATTGGACCGGGTGCTGGGCGGTGGTTTGGTTGAAGGCTCGCTGGTGCTTATAGGAGGTGAACCGGGCATTGGTAAATCGACCTTAATGCTGCAGCTTGCTTTGAATATAAAAGGCAAAAAACTACTTTACATTTCTGGTGAGGAAAGTGAACAGCAGATAAAAATGCGTGCGGAAAGGATTAAAGAAAGTCCATCATCAGATTGCTACATCTTAACGGAAACATCAACGCAAAACATCTTCAAGCAGATAGAAATTTTAGAGCCTGAGATTTTGGTTGTTGATTCTATCCAAACCTTACACTCGGCTCATATAGATTCCACTCCGGGAAGTGTATCACAAGTTAGAGAATGTACAGCTGAGCTTCTGAGATTCGCCAAGGAAACCGGAGTACCGGTTTTCTTAATCGGACACATTACTAAAGACGGCGCCATTGCAGGGCCAAAAATATTGGAGCACATGGTAGACACTGTTCTTCAGTTTGAAGGAGACAGACATCATATTTACCGCATTTTAAGATCAATTAAAAATCGTTTTGGTGCCGCATCAGAGTTAGGTATTTATGAAATGCAGGGCAGCGGATTGAGAGAGGTTTCAAACCCATCAGAAATTTTATTATCACAACGTGATGAGGAATTAAGTGGCATCGCTATATCGGCAATGCTGGAGGGCGCCAGACCAATGCTCATCGAAACGCAGGCTTTAGTTAGTTCAGCCGCTTATGGCACCCCACAACGATCGGCAACAGGTTTTGATACCAAACGTTTGAACATGCTGCTAGCGGTGCTCGAAAAGCGTTGCGGTTTTAGGCTGAGCACTCAAGATGTTTTTTTAAACATCGCCGGAGGTATCAGGGTTGAAGATCCGGCAATTGATCTGGCCGTTTTAATAGCAATAATCTCTTCACAACAAGATATACCAATTTCTTCAAAAAACTGTTTCGCTGCTGAAGTCGGCTTGTCAGGTGAGATTAGAGCAGTGAATAGAATTGAACAAAGGATTGCAGAAGCAGATAAATTAGGTTTCGAAGCAATCTACATTTCAAAATACAACCTAAAAGGAATTGATCAATCCAAATATAATCTGGAAATTAAAGCAGTAAGTAAGATTGAAGAGGTTTTTGAGATGATCTTTGGTTAATGTTTCCGTGAAAACTTTAAAACTATATATAAATAGAACGATGGTATCGAAAACTGTAAATAGCACCTTTTTAATCTTATTCTTTTTATTGGTTTCAAATCTAACCTTTGCTCAGTTTACAATAACTGGCAAAATATTAAACCTTATAGATAATAAACCTTTAGAAAGTGTGACAGTATTTGTAAATAAAACAAGTTATGGAACAAAAACAGATGGGCATGGTAATTTCACAATTCACAATGTGCGTCCTGGTCATTATGAGCTTATTGTTTCAATGATAAGTTTTAAAACCTATAAAGTTTCAATATCAGTGCAGTCTGATACAAAATTACCCGCGATTGCGATAGAAGAAAAGACTATTTCTTTAAGTGAAGTCAAAATTACGAATACTAAAAAACTAGACAGTAAATACATGGATATGTTTAAGCGAGAGATATTAGGCACTTCAAAATTTGGCAAACAATGCCGCATTGTTAACCCGAAAGTAATCCAGCTTAACTTCGATCAAAGAGAAAACAAACTCACAGCCTACACATCGGATTTTATGGTAATCGATAATAATGCCCTTGGATACCGCTTAAAATATTTGGTTGAAAACTTTGAACGGAATGAAAAAACGGAACTTATATCGTATGTAGGATACATCTTATTTGAAACGATGGAGGGGGATGATCAGCAACGCCGGGACTGGAATGAAAAACGCCTTGAGGCATATACTGGTTCATTGCAACACTTTCTCCGCTCTGTACTCGGAAACAATATTAACAGGGAAGAAGAACTTGGTTTTTTAGTAACTACAGACACACGATTACCAAATAAGTATCGCCTGCCAGATACTCTGATCAGAAAAAAAATTCGTATGTATAGTGGTAAATATAGTCAAACAGACAAAGATTCACTTTTTTTCTGGACTAATATGTTTCAGCAACCTCGATATATTGAAGTAATAGATACTACAAAATTGAGAGCAAAACAAATCGTGCGGTTAACTGATCAGAACGGCTTGTATGCACTTCAAATAAACAACGATATTAACTATATTAATAAGTGGGGATATATAAAAGTTCCAGGTTTAAAAGGTAGAACAAACTTCAGATGCGATACATGCCAATTTAAAAACTCGTTGTATGTTACTTATATTAAATATATCCCAAAAAAGCTAACAAAAACTTATAAATCAGGTAATTCCAATATCGAGGAATCTTTTGTCCCCCCACCCGACATGGATAAGATGGCCAGTTTGATTTCCATTTTGGATGGCAATGTTTTCTTTGACTGGAATGGGGCAATAGTTAATCCTATGAATTTAAAATTAGAGCGGCACTGGGCTAATCTGCGCCTTGGCGACCTATTGCCTATCGATTATTTGCCTCATACCGATTAAAAAGAGGTTTTGAATCGCAGGCAGCGGATTGAGAGAGGTTTCAAACCCATCAGAAATTTTATTATCACAACGTGATGAGGAATTAAGCGGCATCGCTATATCGGCAATGCTGGAGGGCGCCAGACCAATGCTCATCGAAACACAGGCTTTAGTTAGTTCAGCCGCTTATGGCACCCCACAACGATCGGCAACAGGTTTTGATACCAAACGTTTGAACATGCTGCTAGCGGTGCTCGAAAAGCGTTGTGGTTTTAGGCTGAGCACTCAAGATGTTTTTTTAAACATCGCCGGAGGTATCAGGGTTGAAGATCCGGCAATTGATCTGGCCGTTTTAATAGCAATAATCTCTTCACAACAAGATTTACCAATTTCTTCAAAAAACTGTTTCGCTGCTGAAGTCGGCTTGTCAGGTGAGATTAGAGCAGTGAATAGAATTGAACAAAGGATTGCAGAAGCAGATAAATTAGGTTTCGAAGCAATCTACATTTCAAAATACAACCTAAAAGGAATTGATCAATCCAAATATAATCTGGAAATTAAAGCAGTAAGTAAGATTGAAGAGGTTTTTGGATTAATTTTCGGTTAGATCATTTACTTGTGGAAATTGTTCTACACAATTCTACGGTTAGTTACCATGTTTACCCAGTTTCCTCAGTTATGATTCTTTTGATAAAATACTCAAAAAACCATAAATACCTATTAATCAACAATATAAGCTCTTATCAAAACAATTTTGATATTTTGGTTTAACCTTTGCCTAAGCAAATATAGTTGTACGTCATGGGATGTGATTTTTACAATAGGGATGATTTTCCTCGTTAGCCAGGCTAGCGAGGATTTTTTTTATCTTACTATTTAGAAAAATTTTAAATAACTTTGGAGTCAGATCAATAACAGAATAAATAATTAAGCAACAGTGATGAAAAAAATCATTTTAAGTATCAGCTTCTGCATCATAACAGCTTTTGCATTTGCACAAACCACTTATACAGGCCAAAAATTTGGCGAGGAGATTACACCTGGCAATGTTAAACCTGCGGCTAAAATGGAAGCTGCAATGGGCGACCAAAAAACTGTCGACATGAAAATTGAAGGCAAAGTTGTTGATGTTTGCAAGAAAAAAGGATGTTGGATGACTTTGGAAATGCCAAATGGCGATCCAATGCGTGTAACCTTTAAAGACTATGCTTTCTTTATGCCAATGGATATTGTAGGTAAAAAAGTTGTTTTGGATGGAATCGCAAAAAAACAAACGATTTCTGTAGAAACATTACGCCACTATGCTGAGGATGCAAAAAAAACTCCTGAAGAATTAGCAAAAATCACTGATCCTAAAAAGGAACTGGCTTTCGAAGCTAAAGGTGTTGTGATTCTTGATAAATAAGCTAAAAGTTTAAAGACTAAAGCTAAAAGTAAAAATAAACCCCGATGCAGATATGGAGTGCATCGGGGTTTATTTTTTATATCGGTTTTATAATTATAAAACCCAGTTCCATCCAAATTCATCTGGCGCTAAACCATAACGGATGTCATTTAATTTTTTGGCAATGCCATTCGAAATATTTCTGGTTGATGGATCAGTTAACTGATAAGTTTCCCCCTTATAGCCAATTTCGCCAACATGAGTTACAGTGGCTGCAGTACCTGCCGCAAAAGCCTCAGTTAAGCTGCCATTTTCAATGCCTTCTATCACTTCTTTAACTGAAACCCTACGCTCTTCCACTTCAATTCCTGCCTCGTTAGCGAGTTTAATAATCGTATCACGGGTTACGCCATCCAATACCGTACTACGAACAGATGGAGTAACCAATTTTCCGTTAATTACAAAAAGTAAATTTGCAGTCCCAGCCTCTTCAATAAACTCGTGAGTTACAGAATCTGTCCAGATCAATTGGTCATAACCCTCAATTTTGGCTTGTTCAAAAGGATATAATGAACGTGCATAATTACCAGCGGTTTTGGCAAAACCTACACCACCCTCATCGGCGCGGGTAAATTCTGTTTCTATTTTAACCTTCAAAGCTTTACTATAGTAAGGTCCGGTTGGCGTGGTTAATAAAGCAAATTTATAAGTATCAGAGGCTTTAACGCCTAAGTAAGGATCGGTTGCGAACATTACCGGACGAATATACAATGCATAATCTTCCTGGTTTGGAACCCACTTTTCATCAATATTAATTAGGGCGGCTAAACCTTGCATGAATATCTCTTCTGGAATAGTTGGCATAGACATTCTGGCTGCCGATTTATTAAAACGTTCAAAGTTTTTATCAGCACGGAATACACTAATTTTTCCATCAGGTTGACGATAAGCTTTTAAACCTTCGAAAATTGCCTGGCCATAGTGAAGTGCAGAAATTGCCGGACTCATAGGAATTGGCCCATAAGGCAAAATTTGCAAGTTTTTCCACTCACCATCTTCATAATCGGCGGTAAACATGTGATCGGTAAAAACCTTACCGAAAGGTAATTCTGAAAAATCGGTAACTGATAAACGTGTTTCATCAGCTTTAGCGATTTTTATATCTAATGTCTCGGTCATTGTATAGGAATTTTGAATGAGTGATTAATTAGAAGGATGAAAGTGCAATGCCGCATTCCCTTATTCCATAATCCACTTATTCTATCATTAATTATTTTTCGCAAATTAAGAAAAAACGTGCTTTTTTAATAGCTTTTTCTGATATTAATCTTTGCTTTTAAGTGTTTTGAGTACACTAAGCACCCAACCTTTGCCCCACTCTTCCATCTGTTCATCAGTCCAGAGGAATGGATAAAAAATTCTTTTTTGAAAACGTGGAGGCAAGTATTTCTGCCAGTTTGTTCCTCCGGTTGCAGCAACATCAACCGGATCTTTTTCCAGGTAACGAACGGCTGATTTATAGTGCGATAAAGGCCACTCTACATTAACGTACAGGTCTAACTTTCGTAATTCTTCCGCCAATACTGATACGTCTGCTCCATTTGCCTGCAATTGATGATAAAGTGCTGAAAAATTGGTTAATGATCTATCTTTTGCCAGTTGCAAAAATTGAGCAGCATATTTTTTGATAAACTGCTTTAAGGTTAAGGTTTGTTTTCCAGAAGCCAGTTCAGTTGCTCCAAATTTCCAGTAAATATATTCGAACTGTTCTTCAATGGTTGCTGTACTCAATTCCTCACGCTTGCTTTTATCCACTAAACGAATAAAATCTGTCGCACAAATCTCAATCATTCTATATTGACCGGATTGAAATCCGCTCGCTGGCAGCAATGACATACGGAACTTTAAAAACTGTTCTTTTTCCATTCCATCTACCATAACCTCAAAAGATGTGGTTAAAGCATTAAAATAAGCATTAATTCTTTTTATACGGGCAGTAAAAAAATCAACCGTTAAATTTTCATGTTCAGCAATTTGTTTGCACTCATGCAGGGTAAGCTTAAAATAAAGCTCCGTAATCTGATGGTACATGATGAAAATCTCCTCATCAGGAAATGGCGTTTTAGGACTTTGTAAACTCAGCAAAGTATCCAAATGAATATAATCCCAATAGGTTAAGAAATCGGCATACAACAACCCATCAAGATAGGAAGCCATATCCTGCCCCATTGCGGCATATTTTTCTTGTAGTTGATGAAGTTTATCTTTTATTTCTGGTGTAAAATCCATTGTTTAAAGTTAGCTGTACAAAGGTGTTAAACATTTTGGAACAAATAACTAAAATTTATACATTTGAAACAATGGCGATGGGGTATCGCCAAAACCGCCCAAACAGGCTGATGACTCCTACAATTTTATTAAAATTGAATTCAAATGCCTGTTAAAAAAATAGCAGAAGAATTTCTTCTGCCCTTCACTCGCCTGATTAAATTAGATTTCGGCTTAATTTTATTAAGCACGCTCAAGTGGCTATTAATCGCGATACTAATCGGCGCCGTGGTTGGCTCTGCATCAGCATTGTTTTTAGTGACTTTAAATTGGGCCACCAACTTTAGAGAGCAAAATCTTTGGATGATTTCGTTATTACCTGGTGCTGGTTTAATAATCGGTTTAGCATACCATTATTGGGGTAAAGATGTAGTTAAAGGAAATAATTTATTAATCGAAGAGCTTCAGTCACCCAAAAAAGTTATTCCGTTGATTATGGCGCCATTAATTTTTGCAGGAACCATCATTACACATTTATTCGGAGGTTCTGCAGGCAGAGAAGGAACGGCCGTACAAATTGGAGGCGCATTTGCAGATCAGTTTACTAAAATATTTAAGCTAAAACCTAGAGATAGGAAAATCATCCTGATTTGTGGCATTAGTGCAGGTTTTTCATCGGTATTTGGAACACCACTGGCAGGAGCAGTTTTCGGACTCGAAGTTTTTATTGTGGGCACCTTGGTTTACAGCGCTATTCTTCCATCGTTTATTACAGCAATTGTTGCAGATCATATTTGTAAAACCTGGGGAGTTGAGCATACACATTATTCCATTGCGTTTGTTCCTCAAATGGATGCTGTAAATCTTTTGCTCTCACTAGCCAGCGGGATTGTTTTTGGATTAATTGCCAGATTCTTTTCTGCACTAAACCATGAACTTACGAGGATTTTTGGCAAAATTAAATATCCACCATTAAGGCCTGTAATTGGTGGGCTGATTTTAGTCGTGATTATTTATTTCTCAGGAACAACCAGATATATTGGTTTGGGGATTCCCGTTATTTCTGAATCTTTTGCTCAACAAGAACCTTATTATACCTTTGCAATCAAGCTTTTTTTGACTGCATTAACACTGAGTGCAGGTTTTAAAGGTGGCGAAGTAACACCGCTCTTTTTTATTGGAGCTACATTAGGGAGTTTTTTAAGCATTTTCTTCCCACTCCCAACTGCATTGCTGGCTGGAATGGGCTTTGTAGCCGTTTTTTCTGGTGCCGCGAACACGCCACTAGCCTGTATTTTTATGGGAGTAGAGTTATTCGGAACTCAATCTGGAATTTACATCGCATTGGCTTGTGTTACTGCCTATTTATTTTCCGGACACACGGGAATTTATCGTTCACAAGCCATTGGCAGCCCGAAACATTTGTTATTAAAAAGACATCAGTTTTTAAAGTAAGTTCTCATGCTGAATGCTGTGAAGAATCTGCGTTTATAATGCATTGAACAATCCATGCTTACAGAAGTTTGCGCAAGGCATACAGAGGTTCTTCGTTATACGACCATTGGCTTGTTTTTATGAAAAATTTTAGTTTAAGCTTTAAAGAAAGAATATCCAGCAGATTTAAAAAAATTACGCAGACTTTATTTATCTGCGTAATCAAGCGGCATCTGAGGGAAACAGCTGAAGAATCTGAACGTCATTATATTGCTTTATGCAAGTAATATCACTCAGCATAACAGAACCATTTTAGTACAATACCCTAAATTTTATCGTATGCTCAATTTTTTTAAGTGATTTGAACAACTGTTTATCATATTCGGCATTGATATCCGTAATGGCATAACCAATTTCAGAATTAGTCATTAAAAACTGGCCCACAATATTAATATCATGTTTAGCAAAAACAGTATTGATTTTTGCCATAATCCCTGGCACATTTTTATGGATATGAATCAATCGATGCGATTTATCAATTTTAGGCAATTGTAAATTTGGGAAATTACTACTTAAATATGTCGCACCGGTATTCATAAAATCTGCAACCCGCTTAGGAATAAAATCAATGTTTCGGGGATTGTTTTTCGGATCATCGAAAACAACAATACCTTGCCTGGTACACAAATCAAAATCGAATTTATTCCTGGCACTACCTAAATAGCCAATCGTTTTCAGCTTAACAGCATTTTTTAACTGATTGCTATCCAACTTTTCTCCGTTAGCTAAAACGATAATTCCCACATCCTTAACATATTTTTCTTCAAATGAAGTTTTATGTCTGATTGATAATCCATCATTTTTCAATATTGAAATGGTCAATGGATCTACATTACCAATTACAAGGCAAAGGATTCTGTTTTTGGGATAAGAGATTGCACGGGGAAGATCATTCACATACAAAAACTCATCAAAACTAGGTGTAATATGATCAGCTTTTGCAACAATACTTTCGCGGGCAATATTCTCAGTGAAGGCAAAAAATTTGTTTATCAACCCACTTTCACGCAGCTGGAAATCAGAATATCCGTCACCAATGCCAAATAATTGGCCTTCCAGTTTCAAATGCTGAAGCAATTTTACTTTGCCTCCTTCTTCACTTAATGGATTGGCATGATCATAATCAATAATTTTTCCATCGCCGGTGGTTACAAAAGTGTTGGCATAAATATTTTCTTTTTTAATGTGATATTGGCTAACAACGGGTGTGATAAATTCCTTAAATCCGCCAGAAACAATTAATACATCATCAGCATGTTTTTTAAAAAATTCAGCATTTCTTGAAAAAGAAGTCGAAACTTTTTTCTTTAAATGTTTAATTAATTGTTTTAAATGATCTTCATTTGCTTCTAAAAGTCTTACACGCTGGGCCAGGCTTTCTGAAAAAGAGAGCTTTCCTTCCATAGCAAAATTGGTATAATCTTCAATTTTTTGAAAAATGGCCTCTTTGTCAGGATGGTTCTTTAAAGAGATTCTGGCTAGTTCATCAAGTGCCTCTACCTGAGTAAAGGTGCTATCAAAATCGATAATGTAATAGGCTTTTTGCTTGGGCATTATTTTAAATGTTGGGTAATTTCTTTTATGCTATCAGCAACGGGCTTAAATTTAATTCCAGTTGCATTCACTACTTTATTATTATCGTAATAACTTAAAATTAAGCTGCTTTTTGCTGCATCTTTAGTTATTGACGGCTGTTTTCCGGTAAACCAGGATGCAAATTTCAGCACTCTCCACACAATACCAAGCATCCACGGTTTTGCTTCATTAGTTGGCGCTTTAATCTGAAATCCTTCAGCTATTTTGCCAAACAAATCTTTATAGTGGTAATCATCAGATGAAATGATGTATCGTTCGGCAGATACTTCTGCATCCATTAACAGAATCATGGCTTTGGCAACATCTTTCACATCAACAAAACCCGATGCACCGTTTGTATAAAAAGAAAAGCCGTCTTTAATCAATTTGAAAATAGCACCACTGCCTTCAAAGCCAGCGTTTTTACCAATAATTACTGATGGGTTTACAATCACAGCATCCAGCCCTTCGGTAATTCCACGCCACACTTCCATCTCTCCTTCATATTTGGATAAGCCGTATGAATGTGCCTTAGCATCGTATTCCCAAAAATCTTTCTCATTGATTTTGTTTCCTTTCTTTGCATTTCCCAAAGCAGCAACAGAGCTAACATGCAAAAGCCTGCAGTTATTTTCGAGGCACAGGTTTACCATATTTGAAGTTCCATCAATATTCACATGAAAAAGCTGTTTTTTATCCTTCGGGTTAAAGGAAACGAAAGCTGCACAATGATAAACTTTTGTAATGCCCGCAAATGCTTCTTCTAAAGTTGATGGCTCATTAATATCGGCTTCAAACCATTCAATTAATGGATTATCCTGAATTAAAAATGGGATTTTGGATTTTTCCCGTTTCAACGCCCGAACAACTAAACCTTTATCGGTTAACTGTTTGATTAATTCAGACCCTAAAAATCCCGTGCCGCCGGTTACCAGTATCATTTTATTTTTTTCGAGCTATATGTGGAAATACGCATTCAAAAATAGATATTTGAGCCGAGAGTTTTAAATATATGTCATTAACGGATTTCTTTTCCCCTATAAACCCCGATCGTTTTACACCAAAGCAAGGATTTTTCACAAGCCAGCTGGGTTTAAAAGCGCACATTTACACCGAGTCGTTTCCTGATTTTGAAGAAAACACTTACGATTTGGCCATTTTTGGGGTGCTTGATGGAAGAGGTGCAATAAATAATGAGGGTTGTGCTTTAGCTCCCGATTATTTCAGAGAGAAATTTTACAAATTAAATGAAGGTGCTTTTACCAGCAGAATTGTTGATTTAGGAAATATAAAACATGGCGCAACCATGGCCGATACTTACATCGCAATTAAAATGGTTGTTTCCGAATTGATCAAAAAAGATATTATTCCGGTTATTATTGGTGGTGGACAAGATTTAACTTACGCCCAATACCTGGGCTATGAGGATTTAGAGCAGAAGGTTGATCTCGTGATTATTGATAATCAGTTCGATATTGGCGATGATGATAATGAAGGAATAGAAACCAGATCGGACTGTTACCTGAACAAAATTTTCCTTCATCAACCCAACTATCTGTTTAATTACAGCAATATTGGTTATCAAACTTATTTCGTTAATCAGGAAAGTTTAAGTGTGATGGATAAACTCTATTTTGATGTCCATCGTTTAGGTGAGTTTGCGCAAGATATTACTTTAACCGAGCCGATCATTCGTAATGCTAACATGATTAGCTTCGATTTGGGCGCTATTCGTTCGGCAGATGCTGCTGCAAATGCCAATACTACCCCAAACGGCTTTGATGGAGAAGAAGCCTGCAGAATTTCACGTTACGCAGGAATGAATGACAAATTAACCTCAATAGGTTTTTACGAATTTAACCCGGCATACGATAACAATGGCCAAACTGCTTTTTTACTGGCACAAATGGTTTGGTATTTTATCGACGGCTTTTATGCCCGTAAAAAGGATTTCCCCCTTACTCCAAAATCACAGTTCATGATTTACAGAACCAGTTTGAAAGATGGTTCAGGTGAAATGGTTTTTGTGAAAAGTAAAAAATCAGATCGTTGGTGGATGCAGGTTCCTTATCCATCTGGTCAATCGAAAAATGAGCGTTATCATTTAGTTCCATGTCGTTATGAAGACTACCAAACTGCTGTTAATGGCGAAATGCCTGATCTTTGGTGGAGAACCTTTCAAAAGCTAAGTTAAGTTAAATTAACCTGTACAATTTCAAAACTTAAGTTGTACAATTTCAAAATAAATATCGTGCAATTTCAAAGTTTATGCTGTGTAATTTCAAAATTTAAGTATATTCACACTAAATTAAGTTACTATGCAACAAGAGATTAAAAAGAAATATTTCAAAATATATCGAACTTCAAAAAAGCAAATTTCCAATTATAGTAGTTACGGGTCCCCGACAATCAGGAAAAACTAACAGCCACAAAAAAGACTTTGGTTTACGGAGGTTTGGAAAATCAGAAACGTAGTAAGTACAAGGTGTTGAGCTGGAAATTGATAGGAGATATAAGTTACTAACGCTAACCTATTTAAATTAGCATAATTTTACACAGCTAATTACGTTTTACACCTACATATATTTATATTTGAGAAACGATAAAAATCCAGGATGAAAAAAATATTATTATCTGCAATTGCGCTTTTACCTCTTGCAGCATTGGCTCAAAAGTCATTTACCCTTAATGGCAATATAAAAGGTTTAAAAACAGGAGACAAAGTTTACCTTGTTTACAAGGGCAATGGCCAAAATATTACAGATTCTGCAACCGTAACCAACGGTGCATTTGCTTTTAAAGGATCGCTGACAGATCCAGCTCAAGGCAGTATATTCCTGAACAAGAATCCATACGTTAACCGCCCAGCAGAAGGAGAGAAACTTGATGGATTATCACTTTATTTAGAACCCGGGGCAATAAATTTAACTGCTGCAGATTCATTAAAACACGCAGCAATAACAGGTTCGGTTATTAATGATGATGCAAAAAAATTAAAGGCTTTAACTAAACCTGTAAACGATCAGCTTGCAGCAATTAATGCTGAATATGCAGGTTATACTGCTGAGCAAAAACAAGATAAGGAAACAATGGGCGCTTTAAGGGCACGTTATGAAAAAGCTGCTGAGGGATTAGCGCCTCTTTTACTACAGTTTGCTACAAACAATCCGAAATCTTATATCAGTTTAAATGCAGTAGGACAATTAGCTGGCGATCCTGATCAGGCTGCTGCTGCAGAGAAAGCATTTGTCGCGCTAACTCCGGAATTAAAGGCAACTTCGTCAGGTAAGCAACTTACTCAACTATTTGATGCAGGTAGAAAAACAGCAATTGGTGTAACGGCAATGGATTTTACTCAAAATGATCCAGATGGAAAACCTGTTAAACTTTCTGATTTCAAAGGAAAATATGTATTGGTAGATTTCTGGGCATCGTGGTGTGGACCTTGCCGCCAGGAAAATCCTAATGTGGTTGCAGCTTACAACAAGTTTAAAGATAAAGGTTTTACTGTTTTAGGCGTTTCTTTAGATCAGCCGGGTAAAAAAGATGCCTGGACTAAAGCTATTGCCGATGATAATTTAACCTGGACACACGTTTCCGATTTAAAATTCTGGGATAATGAAGTTGCAAAAATGTATGGTATCCGCTCAATTCCTGCAAACTTTTTAATTGACCCAAATGGAAAAATTATTGCCAAAGGATTAAGGGAAGAAGCATTGCAGGCAAAACTTCAGGAGTTATTGGGAAATAAATCGAAATAAGGATTTATAAGGAAAAGCCGCAGATTTGCAGATTACAAAATCCATGATTCTGTGGCTTTTTGGTTTATAAATTAAATGAATATGGGTGCTGAAATAGATTCGGCTTGAAGAAATATTAAGATAAAGCCGCAGTTCGCAGATTACAAAATCCATGATTCTGTGGCTTTTTGGTTTATAAATTAAATGAATTATGGGTGCTGAAATAGATTCGGCGTGAAGAAATATTAAGATAAAGCCGCAGATTTGCAGATTACAACAATCCAGGATTCTGTGGCTTTTTGGTTTATAAATTAAATGAATTATGGGTGCTGAAATAGATTCGGCGTGAAGAAATATTAAGATAAAGCCGCAGATTCGCAGATTAATTGAATATAATCTGCGAATCTGCGGCTTTGGTATAATGAGTTACACTAAATCGAATCCGATATCTTCTCTGAAATATTTACCATCGAAATAAATCC
This sequence comes from Pedobacter chinensis, assembly GCF_003339865.1. Classification (GTDB taxonomy): domain Bacteria; phylum Bacteroidota; class Bacteroidia; order Sphingobacteriales; family Sphingobacteriaceae; genus Pedobacter; species Pedobacter chinensis. Next base: position 14,857 of record NZ_QPKV01000010.1, on the reverse strand, counting down.
TTCCGGCATCAGCAGTTGCTGATTGTAAGGCGGTAAATAAATCTTTCTGCAAACTCGTAATGGCAATCACTCTTCCTCCATTGGTTTTCACAACATCATTTTCTAAAAGTGTTCCTGCGTGAAAAGCGTTTGAATGGCGTAAGTTTTCGATACCCGAAATGGCTTTACCTTTTAAATATTCACCCGGATAACCACCTGCAACAATCATTACCGTTGCAGCAGTTTGCTCAGAAACAACTAAATTAACCTGATTTAATTGTTTGTTCGCCGTTGCCAGAAACAATTCCACCAAGTCATTTTCAATACGAGGGATAACACTTTCCGTTTCCGGATCGCCCATACGGGCATTGTACTCAATAACATAAGGATCATCTCCAACTTTGATCAAACCAAAGAAAATGAAACCGGTGTAATCAATACGATCTTTCTTTAAACCTTCAACAGTTGGCTTAATGATACGCTCTTCAACCTTTTGCAAGAATTCAGGTGTCGCAAAAGGAACAGGAGAAACCGAACCCATACCACCAGTATTTAAACCTGTATCACCCTGACCAATTCTTTTATAATCTTTAGCAGAGGGGAGCGTGATATAATTCTCTCCATCAGTGAGGATGAAAACGGAAAGTTCAATTCCACTTAAAAATTCCTCAATAACCACAGTTGCTCCGGCTGCACCAAATTTACCGCCTAGCATTAGCTTTAATTCTTCCTGCGCTTCAATAGTTTCTGTACAAATCAAAACTCCTTTACCAGCGGCTAATCCATCAGCCTTTAAAACTACAGGTAAAGCATGATCCTGCAAATAAACCAACCCATCTTCCAGTGTTTCTGGTGTGAAAGATTTTGACGTGGCAGTGGGAATGCCGTGGCGCTCCATAAATTGTTTGGAAAAATCTTTACTTCCTTCTAAAATTGCACCCTCTTTCTTAGGACCAATTACCGGAATATGAGCAATGGCCTGATCAGCCAGAAAAAAATCATGAATACCATTTACCAGCGGTTCTTCAGGGCCAACCACAACTAATTCAATATTTTCAGCAAGAACTACTTTTTTAATGGAATCAAAATCATTTACATTGATGTTGATATTGGTGCCATAAACACCTGTACCACCGTTTCCTGGTGCAATAATTAATTTATCGCAGTGCGAAGACTGGCTCATTTTCCAGGCGAATGCACTTTCTCTGCCGCCTGAACCTAAAAGTAAGATATTCATATCGGCAAAGATAGGATTTTGTTGGAAAGTTGGAATGTTATAAGATTGAATTGCTGTATTGTTGAAGGTACCGACGGGAATACCTTCTTATCCTCAACCGTCAGCCTTTTACCTTTATTTTGCGCTTCTGGTCATTTGCTCAAGCATATCCCACATTTCGCCCGGAATGGCTTCGAGGCCATTCATTTGTCCGGCACCCTGTAACCATTCTCCACCATCAATGGTAATAACCTCTCCATTAATATATCCTGAAAAATCACTCACTAAAAATGCGGCCAGATTGGCCAATTCCTGATGGTCGCCTACTCTTTTAAGCGGAACACGGTTTTTGAAATCAAACTTTTTGGCAAGGTCGCCCGGCAATAATCTTTCCCATGCTCCTCTTGTTGGAAATGGCCCCGGAGCAACGGCATTGGTACGGATTCCGTATTTGCCCCATTCCACAGCCAATGACCTGGTTAATGCCAAAACACCGCCTTTAGCACATGCAGACGGAACAACGTAGGCTGAACCCGTAAATGCGTAAGTGGTAATAATATTTAAAACAGTTGCAGTTTGTTTTTCTTTGATCCAATGTTTGCCAAAAGTTAACGTACAATTTACCGTTCCTTTTAAAACGATATCGATAATGGATGAAAAAGCATTTGCAGATAATCTTTCAGTTGGAGAAATAAAATTACCCGCTGCATTATTCAATAACACATCAACAGATCCAAATTTTTCGAGTGTTTTGGCCAGAATGTTTTCTACTTGTTCTATTTCACGAACATCGCAAGCCACAGCCAAAACTTTCCCACCAGTCTTCTCTTCCATCTCATCGGCAGTTTTCTGTAAAACATCCTGCTTACGACTGGTAATGACCAGGTTTGCACCTAACTTCAGGAAGTAAATTCCCATCGCTTTACCCAAACCAGTTCCTCCGCCCGTAATTACAATTGTTTTCCCTTTTAAAGCATCATCTTTGAGCATGGGTGAGTTATAATTAAACATAATAATTTGGTTAATCGTTTAAACTGTAAATTGAAATTGCCAACTAAAAAATATTACTTTCTTTGCAAATTAGCCAGGATGGTTTTTAAAATATGGCGGGTTGCCGGTGACCACCACTGGGCCAGCATTTTCTCTAATGCAGCAGATTGATCTGCAGTAACAGCCTTGATCAGCTCCTCGCGAATATTGAGCTTACTTTGCGACCAGGTATTACTTTCCAATTCCATGTATTTCTTAATCTTCCGTTCTGCAGCTGTTAACAAACTTTCATTCTTTACCAGTTCATCAACCAAACCAACCTTCAGGGCTTCTTCGGGGCTATAAAGTTTTCCCGAAAGTAAACTACGCGAAGCTTCGGCCTTACCAATCCAGAAGGAATACATTTGGAAAATACTGTTTGGAACAATAATACCAACGGGAACCTCATTCAATCCAATAATATACTGACCCTCCGCCATTACACGATAATCGCAGGCTAGTGCCATTACGCATCCGCCTGCAGGGCTATGTCCGCTTATGGCAGCTATAATTGGCTTTTTAAAAGCCACCATATTTGCTGTAAAATTTAAAAATAGCTTCCAGAAAGATTTGGCCTCTTCTTCATTATAATCATAAAGCTCAACCAAATCCAGTCCGGCAGAAAAAAATGGTGCTGTACCTGTCAAAATCACACCACCTATGTTATCATCAGCAGATATGTTTTTGAGTATATCATCAAGTTCTGTAATCAGCTCGCGGTTTAATGCATTCGATTTTCCTCTATCTAATGTGATGGTAGATAATCTATCTTTTACACTAACTTTTATCGTATTCATCTAATCAATATTAAAATTTAAATACCAGCAAAATAAACTATGCCTGCATAATATTCAAATTTATTTATTTTTCTCTATTTCACATCATAAGTGTAAATTTTTCTGGCCAAATGCCCCAATGCATCGATTCCTTCCATCACAAGCCTGTACTGCCCTGGTTCATCGGCATTGTAAAATTCAAATTTGCCTTTGCCATCGTTTTCTGCAACAACCTGAGGATTCCAATATATTGTTGTTCTTAAATCTGCTCTGCTGCTATTTGTTGCAGCATCATATTTTGGAGCATAAAATTCTCGGGAAACGGAGAAACCTTTCGGACTGAGTGTTAATACCCCAGGCGCATAACGGTTGTAACTTTCGGTTCCGCCTCCACGCTTGGTGGTGATCACAATTACACCACCACCGCCTTGAAAACCATAAATTGCGGTATTACCAATACTTTTTAATAGTTCAATTGACTCCACATCAGATGGTACGATATTATCTAAAAATTCTGGTTCAACCCTCATCCCATCTAAAATAATAGACATTGGAGTATTTTGACTCCGCATGAGGTATGGAACATTCCCCCTGAAAATAACTCCAGGCAATCGCCCTTGCAAACATTGAGAAAGCGTGATACAAGTGAGTAAATCTTTATCAGTCATGATAAAATCTGCCCTTCCTGCTCCATTCAAATTAGCTGAATTTTTAGCTGGATTCCGTTTTTCGGTAATGGTAACCTCTTCGAGTTTAATGGTTCTCTCCAGTAACCCTAAACGTGTCATTTCATTGAAGTAATTATCGCTTTCTTTAATATATTTCATTAAAGAGTTATTGACATTTACCTCTACATCTGCTCCGTTTTTATTCTTCGTCACGATTTGATTGGGTACAACATCAAGTGTAATATCCACAAATTTCCGATCAGTTTTTGTTCTGGCCTGTACCACAAATTTTGTGCTATCCGGGAAATTCAAGTCATCAAAAACAAACCTTCCATCTGCATTGGTAACGGTATCAATGATAAAGAATGTGCCTTTTGAAGCCATTAACATTACTTTTCCACCAGGAACAGGTTTATTACCTCTCATCACTGTTCCGCTAATCGAAATGGAATTTTCCGGTTTATAAGTTATGGTTGGTCCGGTTCCGGCAATAACATTTCGCCATAAAAAACGGCTCCAACCCTGGGTTAACATCAAATTGTCCAATTCCCTCATTGTTTTAATATCATCATTTAAAAAATAATGGTTGGGTTTCTCGATGTAACCCGTTAAATCGGAAGTTAAAAGAAGTGAAGTTAAAATATTGCTTTCATTATCTTCATCGGGAGTGACTTTAGAAGAATTGGTTACAGACACTGAAAAACTACTTAAAACCGGTTTATTCTGGTTTGTGGCATCAAAGCTAAAAGTAGATTTACCTTTTCTTGTAGTTGATGCACCTGAAGTATTCAAATTAACATCGATCAAATCGACTTTGTTGTTTACAAAAATCAATCGTTCAGCAATAGGTTGATTTGTGTTTGAAAATAAGGTAAATTGAACAACTCCAACAGGCAAATTTTTCTTAGGAATGCTGGCCATTAAAACCTGTTTATCCATTTTCGCTTTAGAAACATAATAAACATTTCCAGCTTGTTGAGCCACAACTTTTAGCTCACTTCCATTGATCAGGTCTTCACTGGCCATGATTTTAACCGTTACTTTTCCTGTATCCAAGCCATTTACAGTAATTGCATAACCACTTTTCTGAGCTATTGGAAGTTTTAAATCTTTACCGGAACCATCTTTGAACTTCACTTTAGCCAGATAAGTTTTGCCCGGCTGAACGTTGAATACGAAATTACCCATACCCAGATAATTGGTTTCAAATGATGTAATCTCATTTCCTGTCTCATCAACAATTACTCCTTTCACATCTTCTCCGTGTCCACTGGCATTTATAGCCTTTATTGCAATTTTTTGTGGCAAATTCTCAACTAAAGCTCCTCCCTCCGGTAAGAATTGAACATCCACATCATTTGAAGTTGAGGTTATGGGAATGATTTTTATAACCTTCTGTTTGTTATCTAACGTTAAGGTGGCTACAATTTTGCCTGATTTATTCGAAAGCGCCTGACTGCTGTTAAAGTTAATCACTGCATTTCCTGACAAATCGGTTTTGGTTTTTCCCTTTGAAACAGATCTGTAATCCAGTTGTACATCATAACTCACTTCATTTTCCTTGTAAGCTACTCCGTTTTTATCTTCAAAATGGATCGTTGCTGCAACTTTATCCGTATTATTTTCTTTACTGAATGTATAATCTGTTTTGGTAAAAACTTTATTGGCCCAGCTATTGCCAATTTTAATGGTTTTATCGAAAAAGAATTCAGTTCCGAAATTACGCATATAATTAGTGTAGGCTCTTATTCTATAATTACCTTCGCCTAAAGAATCAGTCAACTTAAAATCGCCCCAGCTTATACCACCTATCAAAGGTAATTTAAGCTGCTTTTTAATAGAATCTTTCTCGTTAATCAGTTCTACATATAGTACTTTGCTCAATTGAGATGGAGCTGTTGATTTAGCATCTACAACATAAGCTTTAAACCATATATCATCTCCAATGGCATAATAAGGTTTATCTAAATGTAAGTATACTTTTTCCTGAGGATATTTGCTGGTGTACTCATCTAGTTTTTTTAAAAGTAAAGTGAACGGATCATCATCCATCTTAAAAGCTGAAAAACCAATAAGGATGAATAAAAAGCTGATTGCGAGTGTAATTTTGAGTTTCATTTGTGGTTAGGTAAAAAATAAAATATGCCTCAAGGTACAAAACCCGAGGCATATTTTTATGAAGGTAACGTGAATTTTAGTTCTAAAATTTGTTTTTCCACATCATGCTTTCTACCGGTTTGGTGGTTTTATTATTATACTTTGCATTGCCCTTGGTATTATACATGGTTTCGATGTTTCCTTCAACTACAAAATAAATTAATTGTCCTATTGGCATTCCTGCATAAACTTTTACCGGCTGGGCAACAGAAATTTCAAGTGTCCAGGTGTTACAAAAGCCAACATCGCCTTTACCTGCTGTGGCGTGAATGTCGATTCCTAAGCGCCCGGTGCTGCTTTTACCCTCTAAAAAAGGAACATGACCATGCGTTTCTGTATACTCTAAAGTAACGCCCAAATACAAAGTGCCAGGATGTAAAACATAACCATCCTTAGGAATTTCAAAATGTTCTATTTCATTGTGTTGCCTGGCATCTAACACGCGATTTTTGTACGTAGCCAGATATTTACCTAAATGTACATCGTAAGAATTAGTACCTAAACATTCTCTTTTAAAAGGTTCAATTATTATTGTGCCCTTATCAATCTCTTCTAATATCCTTTTATCCGATAATATCATTTTTATGCGTATTTTTGGCCTAAATTATCAATTAATTAAGATAATTTTGCATGCTAATCTCAATTTTATAAATGCCAATAGTTTATAATAAAAATGTTGATGAGCATTCGGTTCTTGCAATCTGGAAAATTGAAGAAACTGAAGCTGAAATGTTGGCTGGCCTTCAGCTTAAGCAACATGAACTTGATATTATCTCATCACTAAATAATGGCAAAAGGCTGCTACATTGGCTAAGTACGAGGCTTCTGCTCAGAACCATGTTGAATACGAAAGAGTATATCGATTGCCAGTTTGATGAGGATGGTAAGCCTTATTTAACAAATTTAGATTATCAGATCTCTTTAAGTCACTCTTACGATTATGCCGCTGTGATGATCAGTAAAAAATATGCTGTTGGAGTTGATATTGAATTAATCAAGCATAAAATAAAAAGCATAAAACATAAATTTCTGAGCGATATAGAACTTGCTCAGAAACAAATTGGTGATAATATGGATGGACTTTATGTTGCCTGGTGTGCTAAAGAGGCGATTTATAAATGGCATGGAAAAAAAGGTTTGGAATTTAAGCGTGACATCCACATTAAACCTTTTAAATTAAAAAATGAAGGAAATTTAAATGCCATAGTTGAACTACCTTCGGGAACAAAAGAACTGACAGTGAGCTATTTCAAAACCAATGATGGGTACATGTTAGGCTACGTTGCCAATAATGCATAATTTTAATGAGATATGGAGATGGATGAAAAACAATTAGTGATCGATTTAGTTCCAACACAATTTATAGATTGGGGATTAACAGATTATCAGGAAGCCTGGGATCGGCAGGAAGATTTGCTCAACCAAACTGTTGCTTTAAAAACTGAAAATAGAGTTAACGGTACGCATTTACCCACTCCAAATTATCTCATTTTTAATGAACATCCCCACGTTTATACCTTAGGAAAAAGCGGACATCCAGAAAATTTATTGTTAGATGAACAAGGCCTTAAAGATAAACAGGCCACTTATTATAAAATTAATCGTGGTGGCGATATTACCTATCATGGACCTGGCCAAATTGTAGGGTATCCAATTTTGGACTTAGATAATTTCTTTACTGATATTCATTTGTATCTCCGCACTTTGGAAGAAGCTGTTATTTTAACACTTCAGGACTACGGCATTGTAGCTGGCCGTTACCCCGGATATACTGGGGTTTGGTTGGATGCAGACAATGATAAAGCACGGAAAATCTGTGCGATGGGCGTTCGCTGCAGCCGTTGGGTTACCATGCATGGATTTGCTTTTAACGTGAATGTAGATCTGGATTATTTTAAAAACATTGTTCCCTGCGGAATAGACGATAAAGCTGTTACCTCGCTTGAAAAGGAACTTGGATATAAGCTAAACATGGAAGAAGTAAAAGAGAAGCTGAAAAATCATATTGCTGATCTTTTCAAAATGAACCTGGTTTAGCCTAATTCTCTCTTTAAAACTTTTAATCTACCTTTTACGTAAATTGGAACATGAAAGTTTTATTGAGTGCCGTTTTGTTTTCTTTCTTAACTTCGAGCTGTACAAAAGAAGAAAATATGACCACGGCTAACCAGCTAGAAAATCAAAAAATCTCTGTTTCGGGCAAAGCTTATACCTATTTAGCCTTAGGCGATTCGTATACCATTGGCGAATCGGTTAAACCAGCAGAGTCCTTTCCATATCAATTGCAAAACCTACTCAAAGAACAAGGTATTAATGTGGTTCAGCCAAAAATTATTGCAACTACCGGATGGACTACAGATGAACTGCAACGTGCTATTAATCATGAAAAACTCACTCAAAAATTCGATTTTGTTACGCTATTAATCGGTGTAAATAATCAATATCGGGGTTACTCCATTGCAACTTATAAAAAAGAGTTTTCAGAATTGCTGCAAACTGCAATCTCATTTGCCAATGGCGATAAAACAAAGGTTTTTGTGGTTTCCATCCCCGACTGGGGTGTAACTCCATTCGGGAAAAACGCTGGAAAAAGTCCACAAATCATTGCTGAAGAAATCGATAATTTTAATACCATAAATCAGGAAGTTACACTTGCAGCAGGTGTGAGCTATACTGATATCACTCCAGCCTCAAGACATGCAATAACCGACCCCGCTTTAATCGCAAGTGACGGGCTTCATCCGAGTGCAAAAATGTATAGCGAGTGGGCAAATGCTTTAAAGCCAAAGATTACCGCTATATTAAAATAATTCAGCGCCTATTTTCTTCCGTTTTTTAAATTAAAAATTTTACTTTAGTTTAACTATTTAAATCACCCTAAAAACTTAAGTATTAATTATGGAAGATCAACAACCTCAAGGTCAACCACCTTTCGGTCAACAACCATTTGGCCAATCGCGGTTTGGAAACCATCCCGGACCTGCTCCAAAAAACTGGTTGGTAGAATCAATTTTGGTCACAATTTTTTGTTGTTTACCATTAGGTATAGCTGGAATTGTAAATGCTGCAAATGTGAACAGTAAATATGCAATTGGCGACTATGCAGGCGCACAAGCGGCATCTGCGGCAGCAGCAAAATGGACGAAGATTGGTTTTTTTATAGGAATCGGTGTATATGTTCTCTATTTCATTTTCTTCTTTGTTCTTGGATTGGGTGGTGCAATGATGAGTAATTACAGATAAATGAAATTTAAGTACACCTTAGGATTAATTATTTTTATTGCGCTTTCGATGGTGTACTATAAATTTAATCCTGAGGTGTACAATTTCTTTCCCGAGTGTCCTTTCCATAAATTATTTAATCTGGATTGTCCGGGATGTGGCTCACAGAGAGCTATTCACTCATTGCTTCACGGAGATATTATTCAAGCTGCTAATTACAACTTATTGCTGGTTATGAGTTTACCTGTTCTTATCATTCACTTTTTCTTCAAAGTAGCATCCTACTTAACCAAGGAAGATCACGATCTAAAGATATGGTACAGTCCAGTGACGCCTAAAATAATATTCACAATAGTAATACTGTTTTGGATTGCCAGAAATCTGCCCTATCAACTATTCAAATATTTGGCAGCTTGAATTATTGGCTCGTACTTGTAATATAATTATAGTCCTTCAACACTGTTTCTAAAAACTGTAATTCATTCATGCCTGCCGGAATAGTTACGAAAATATGATCTTTGGTTTTTGCAGCCATGGCATAAATCAAATCGGCATGGCCAGTTTGATAATATCCGGTAAGTACTTCATGAATCAATTCAATATCCCGATCAGTTAAATGCAAAACTTCTTTAAACTGAGGCTGGTATTCTTCTGGCAATGTAAAATTAAAGGCAACATTATTAATTTGTGTGCGGGGAGTTGTTTTGATCAAAGTTGTTTTAGCAAGTAAATCACCTAAGCGCTGATGGTTTTTAGTAACTGCTACCGAAACTAAGGCGATTACACCCCATCCCAAAGGAAAACCAAAATCAATCATCCTGAACAACCACCTGATGATATATTGACCTAATGTAGGTTGTGTACCTTCCAGACTCACCACTTTTATCTTCAAAATTTTTTTACCAAAAGTTTGCCCATTCATGGTTAACTCACAAACTAAATCGTAAAAAGCAAAAATTACAACATAAATAATAAGCACAATGATTCCAGCTGTGCTCGACATGCTGAATGAGGCCACAACCATCAAAATCACAGCAACAAAGTAAAGAATTACAAAGCCTGCTAAATCAATACATCGGGCAGCTATTCGCTCTCCTAAACCTGCAATTTCATATTCAATGTCTATATTCTGAGCGGTGTTAATTTTGATACTATCCATATTTCAAACATAATTTTTTTTAAGGATAATCAATCAATTAAGTTTCTAAAATTTTGAACCATTAATGATGATAAAAATATTTTATCATAAAATTTTACACTGCCATAGGGTTGTCACTCCGCTGCTCTTTCTTTGTGTAAACAAAACCCCAAAAAACCATGAGTATAGCCGACATGTTATTAATGGAACTAAACACAATTGAAAAAACAAAACAACAGAATATGGATATTATTAAATTATTATTAAAAGAATTTGAAGCCGAATTTAACACAACAAAAAAATTCCTGGCGCTGGTTCCAACAGACAAGTTTGATTGGGCACCACACGAAAAAAGCATGAAAATGAAATCCTTAGCCAGTCATATTGCTGAGCTGCCCGGGTGGGTTAGCTTTGCAATCACAACTGATGAATTGGATTTCGCTACAGCGCCATACGAAGAGAAAAAAGTGGAAAGTAATGATGATTTGCTCAAACTTTTAGAAGAAAGCTATCAAAGTGGCAAATCGGAGTTAGAAAACATGGATCAACAAAACCTGAATAAACAATGGATATTGCGTAATGGCGATCAAATTTTAAGCGATTTAACCAAATATGAAATGATCCGCGTTGCATTTAGTCAAACCACGCACCATAGAGCTCAGTTGGGTGTATATTTAAGGTTATTAGATATTCCAATTCCAGGTAGTTATGGCCCAAGTGCCGACGATCAAAACTTTTAATATTTAATCGCAGTGCACACAGAGAAAGGTATCGGCAAACACTAAACCTGGTGTATTTCTTGGTGTTGCGCTGTGAGCTTTGCGGTATAATTTCTCCACAGTCCCTGTAGCTAATTAAACAAATTATTTCCGTAAAATTGCAGAATGAACAATAACGCTGCAACCCGTTTAAATAAATTCATCAGCGAAAGCGGATTGTGTTCTCGTCGCGAGGCTGATAGATTTATCGAAAGAGGGAATGTTTTCATCAATGGAAAAAGAGCCAAAATTGGCGATCAGGTTTTTGCCGGAGATAGGGTAATGGTTAATGGTCATAACATTGAGCCCAAAGAAGAATCAAATTTCATCTTGTTGGCTTTTAATAAACCTGTTGGCATTACAAGTACAACAGAATCGAACGTGAAAAACAATATTGTTGATTATGTAAACCACAGTGAGCGTATTTTCCCAATCGGCAGGTTAGATAAAGATTCATCCGGTTTAATTTTTCTAACCAATAACGGCGATATCGTGAATAAAATCCTTAGAGCAGGTAATAAACACGAGAAAGAATATGTGGTTACAGTAAACAAACCAATTACTGAAGATTTCATTTTTGAGATGAGCAACGGGGTTCCGATTCTGGGAGTAAATACCCGGAAATGTAAGGTCCGTCAAATCAGTACTTTTGTATTCAATATCATTTTAATTCAAGGCCTGAACAGGCAAATCAGAAGAATGTGTGAACATTTTGGTTATGAAGTAACCAGGCTGGAACGCACAAGGATTATGAATGTCAATTTAAAAGGCATTCCAACAGGAGAGTTTAGAGAACTTACAGAAGAAGAAATGAATGGCATTATGAAAAGTGTCGAAAAATCATCTTCAGAAGCCTCTCCGAAACCAAAAAACACCAAAAAGAAAACCAACTCCTGGGAAGAGATTCCGGAATTAAAACAGGAACAGCCTAAGAAATCTTTCAAGCCTTCAAAACCTGTACATAAATCTGCCGGCAAAAAGTCAAATAACCATTCATCTGCTAAACCTGCAAGCAAGGGCAATTCTTCAAATAGAAATGCCAGACCTGTGAAAAGTAAATCAAACGGAAAACACAGAGGAAGATAAGCCAACAGATTGTAAAATTCTATATATCAAACCTTTGCTTTCTGCTTTAGCCTTTCAGCTTAAAAGCTTTTTAAGTACCTTTGCAGCAAATGGTAACAGCAAAAAAAATCGATATCCGCTCACTGGATTTGTCTCAGTTGCAACAGCATTTAATTGCTATGCAGCAACCTTCTTTCAGGGCAAAACAAATTTACCAGTGGTTATGGGAAAAATCGGCAACTAACTTTGATGACATGAGCAATCTTTCTAAAGATCTGCGTAAAGCGTTGGACGAAAGTTTCTCGATAAATGCTGTTCAAGTGAACAATTCTCAGTTCAGTAACGATCATACCATCAAGAACACTTTCCGTTTGGCCGATGGAAATATTGTTGAAGGCGTTTTAATCCCTTTAGAAGATCGCATGACTGCTTGCGTGAGTTCGCAGGTGGGTTGTAGTTTAACCTGTAAGTTTTGTGCTACAGGTTATATGGATCGCAAACGTAATTTAAATGCTGATGAAATTTATGATCAGGTTGTTTTAATCGATAAGCAAGCGAAGCAGAATTACAATAACCCATTAACCAATATCGTGTACATGGGAATGGGTGAACCGCTTTTGAATTATGCCAATGTGCTTAAATCCATTGAGCGTATTACAGCACCAGATGGTTTAAACATGAGTTATAAACGCATCACAGTTTCAACCGCTGGAATTGCCAAAATGATTAAAAAACTTGGAGATGATGGCGCAAAATTCAATCTGGCACTTTCACTACATGCTGCTGATGATAAAAAACGCAATGAGATTATGCCGATTAATGAGGCTAATTCTTTAAAATCGTTGTCTGAAGCACTCAAATATTACTTTGCTAAAACCAAAAATCCGGTTACTTACGAATACATTGTTTTTAATCATTTCAACGATGAATTATCAGATGCAATGGATTTGGCTAAATTCTGTAAGCATATCCCCTGCAAGGTAAACCTGATTGAATACAACCCCATTTCCTTTGCTGATTTCACAAATGCCGAAGGCGATAAAATCGATGCATTTGCTAACTACTTAAAAAGTCAGGGCATTACTACAAATATTCGCCGTAGCCGTGGAAAAGATATTGATGCCGCTTGTGGTCAGTTAGCGGTAAAAGAAGAAGCTAAAAATTAATTGTTTTTCAAGGTTTCTAATTTTTCTACAATAGCCTTAAAATCTGGACGGAGATGATGATTTGGCGATAAGCAGTTATCTCTCAATTTGCACATTTCATCAACGAAGAAAGTAAGTGTATTTTGCCCACAAAGCGAAAGTAAATCATCCAGGAGATACCCGTAAGCTTTAACCTCAATTCTTTCGATATAGAATGATTGAGTGGCATTTTCCCGGTCATAAAATGATGCAGCACCAAAGTCTCCAAATAAGGCCTTACCCGCATTATTAATGAGGATATTATGGGCGTATAAGTCACCATGAATGATGCCTCGTGAATGTAAATGGAAACCTACTGAAGCAATGCTGATTGCAATTTCTAATATTTGCTCCAATGACAATTCAATATCAACATTAAAAACATCTCTTGTACAAGTCTGCAAGCTGGGAGGCCGACCCAGATTATAAAAGTTTGATGGAATTAAATCCATGACCAAGCCTTTTTGATTCTCATGCGATAAATCTATTTTCCCAATCAACTTAACAATGGCGGGATGGTATCCAGCGGCTATGTAAGCATTCATTTCATCTTCAGGATAACCATCGCTTGTTACATTCCCCTTAAATATCTTTACCGCAACGTTCAATACTTCATGATTATTCAATTTTGACGCCCGGTAAATACTTCCCGATGCACCTTCTCCCAATAACTCTTTAATATTGATCCGTTCAAAATCTACAGTTGGAATATTATTAAATGCAAAGTTTCCTCTTATTTGATTTCCCGAAAAAGCCAACCAGGATAAACTCGGCATGGAGATGAGCCATTGTGGAAGCTGCTTTAAGTAATTAGCCGATATTCTAAGCAAAGCTAAGTTCTTGCAGCGCATAAGTTCTTTCGGTAGACTGGTTAATCTGTTTCCCGCTAACATGAGTTTCTGCAGTTTTACACAATTCCCAATCCCTGGCGGTAAGCTGTCAATTTTATTATTGGTAAGAATAAGCCACCTCAGATTCGGGTTTAAAGCTTTAGGAGATATGACTTCAATTCTATTGGATTTAAATCCTACAATATCTAAATCAGGACAATTACCTAAAACTTCTGGTAGAACAGTAAATAAATTATCAGAGGCAAAAAAGATTTTGAGCTTCTTTAATCGACCAAAATCATGAGGTAAACGATTAAGTTTATTGGAAGATAAATCCAGGTATTCAAGAGTATCTGCCAGATCAAAAAGCTGTTCGGGAAAATGCTCAAGGTCTTCTGAAATTTTTACCGAAATGGCACCCTTCAATTCTCCCTTTAGTAGCTGTGATATGCTTTGCAAATTTATTGGTGTTAATTTATAGCGAAGATAGGCTCAATTAAATAAAACCTAGTGAATAATTAAGAAAATGTTTAAGACCATCATCTCCGTTGAGGCGGTTTGAAAGGTCCAGCTCCTGTCGCTGACAAACATGTTGTCCCCAACATGCGGTCCCCGCGCCTTGGGCTTTCCGTTCCCTTGCTCAAAAACCTTTATGAACGAAGAAACCCCTGCAGTTTTGCTGCAAGGGTCCTTGTCAATGCCCTTTTAGGGCTTTAAGATTTGGCACCGACCTACTCTCCCACGTGTTACCGCAGTACCATCGGCTCTGGTGGGCTTAACTTCTCTGTTCGGAATGGGAAGAGGTGGACACCACCGATATAGGCACCTGAATATT
>NZ_QPKV01000009.1 GCF_003339865.1 Pedobacter chinensis | reverse complement strand
GGAAAGTCACCAAAACCAAGGGTGCATTCACATCAGATATGGCTTTGCTGAAACTGATCTATCTGGCGCAAAAGAACATCAGTCAGAAATGGACAATGCCGCTGAGCAATTGGGCTACAACTGCTCAAAAACTTGCCATTTGGTTTCCTGATAGAATGATATTAGATTTGAATTGATTTTTTTGAGAAGCATTATTTTAGATTGACACAGTTTATTTTACAAAGCCCTGAACTTGTTTCAGGACCTTAACAATATGAACGCCAGACAAGAAAGATGCTTAATCCCTTAGCTAACCATGCTCCAATACCAAAACGATAGCATTATTACTCAACGCTTCCAATTCAACCTGTTCCAAATCCCAAAGTGCCAAACCATCCCGCACATGCAGCAATCTCCCTTCAACTTCAAATGCTCCATCAATAATAAAACAGAAGAATTTATTTTGAGAACTTTGCATTTTGTAAATTTCTTCTTCACGACCAGCAAAAATACCTGCGCTCAATTTGAAAGGTAATTTAGGACTGGAAATAATCTCGATAAGTTGATTTTGATTTTTTTCGAAATCAAAACTAAACAACATTTCACTTGCCCTTAACAGAAACATGTCGGTTTTTATGCCAATCTGGAGGTAATTGATCATGTCGTTTGGATAGGGATTGCTGATTTCTAAAACTTCGCCTTTACCTAAATTCAGCACTTGCACTTGCCCGGTATCAACAGCAAATTCTTTTCCGCCCTGTACAATATCCAAACCACCGGTAATTGGAAAAAATATTTGATAAGAGTCTTCCTTCGAAAGGAAAAAAATAAGTTTTCCGCCAACGATCAATTCATCGTTGCAAATAAATAAATCTCCTGAAGGTTGTTTATGTTCATCATCATACTTTTCGAAATTAAAAGTACTGAATCGCCTTAAAACAGCGGTTTCTGCTAAACCACGCTGATCGGCCAGGAATATTTTGCCGGGTGTTAATTCCATATTAGCCTAATGTTTTAATGGAATGAATACTCACAAAGGGTTGGATCTGGAATAGATTAGTAAAAACCTCATCCTGCGCTGTTTCGGTAAATTGTGAAACCAGTAGATGGTTATCTACGGTATCGTGCCAAACCAAAGGCTTTGAAAAAAAGTTTATGGCCACCTTATGTTTTTCAATGTTATTGATATCTGAATTGATAATTTCAAACTTAAAGTTTTCAAAAGCAAGAAAACGCCTGCCCAGGTTATCTAAAATATCGGGTATAATGCCATTCAATTGGCGCAGATATCCTGTAATTGCCGCACTTACCAAGAAATGAAGCTTTTCTGAGCCTGGAACATTTAAAATCAACTCAGCAAAAGTATTGTATTGTTCTTCCTGATTATAAAACTGCGATTGCATTTTAAATTCGGCAAAACTATCTTCATAAATAAACTTATCCCAGGGATTAGTAGTTGTTGAATCAATTATTTTTCTATAACAAAGGATGATCACTTTTTTCGGCATGGCATAAATTAAAAAAAGACGTTAAGAATTCCTAACGTCTAGATAAAAATAAACAATAACGATGAAATTATGCTTTTACGTTTAATTTAAAAGTAAGGTCGAAACCAGTGGCCAATGTTCCGGTTACTGCCGCAATCTGAACACCTGTTTTATCATCACTGAAAACATTGTCAGCATTATTGTAGGTATAGCCGCTCATGCCTTTGCTATATCCGTTAACCAGGGCAACAGAACTTCCGGATCCTTCAGGGAACGCAATTTGAGTTACGTTTAATGAATTTCCGGCGGCATTGTAAACATGTACATGGATATGCGTGGCACGCCCACTGTACCAGCCGGGAAAAATGGAAGTAAAAGTTACCAATCCATTCGCATCTGTAGTTTGACGACCACGCAGGAAATGTACAGATTGATAGTTTGTAGATTGCATTCCGGTACCACCATATTCAGAATAATTTCCTTCTGCATCGCAATGCCAGATATCTACAATAGCGCCGGCCAATGCGGCGCAATTATTATTGATGTTGCCAATGGTAATTTTTGCTGTCAGTTTATAACCAGTCCTGCCATCGGTTATATCGCTGCGAACATATGATGCAGGTACTTTTGTAGGGAATGGTCCTTCTGTTTCTGTTGGTGCAACTGTACAGGTACCATTTGTGCTGGCAATGGTTCCGGGTGTTCCAGAGCCTGATGTATTGCCGTCTGTAATGCCGGTTTTTTTGCAAGCTTCGATAATCACAGGGGTTGAAATTGCCCCAATCATTAAGCTTTTGATGAAATTTTTTCTTTCCATACCCTTAAATTTTTGTTAGTTGACTTAGCTAAAGTCTAAAAGTCTAAAGATTTTAAAGGCCAGGCAAGGATGTATCGGTAGAGGGAAGTTTTGTGTCGACAAACTAATATTTAGTTAAAAAGTGTTAAGTGCCTGATTAACTGTTTTTCCATTCATTTATAACCTCCGCATAAGTATCACTAACGGGTAATATATCTCCTGTAACCAACTCTATTTTCCTGTTATGGATGGCTTTGATTTTCTGTACAGATACCATGAAGCTTCTGTGGATCCGTTTGAAATTATCTGCCGGTAATTTATCCATCATTTTTTTTAAAGACATTAATGTTAAAACCATTTTACTCCCCTGTAAATGAATTTTAACATAATCTTCCAGGCTTTCGATGTATAAAATATCAGCTAAATTAATTTTGATGAGTTTGTATTCTGAATGAACAAATATGCTTTCTTCAGCACCGGTTGTTTGTTTTTCGTGTTGATAACGATAAAATTCCTTTGCCTTGTTTACTGCTTTTTTAAACCTAAAGTAATCTATTGGCTTTAGTAAATAATCAATCGCTTCGAGTTCAAACCCTTCAAATGCGAAATTTTTATAAGCCGTGGTAAAAATTAACATGGGCTTATTTTTTAATGATTTGAATAAATCTATGCCGGTAATATCCGGCATGTTTATATCTAAAAAAAGAAGATCAATTTTATTAATATTCAAAAATTCTGATGCCACAATGGCATCTTCAAATACACCTGAAATTTCTAGATGCTCAGTAGCCTCTGCATAACTTTTTATCAATGCTGCAGCCAGTGGTTCATCATCAACAATCACACATTTTAAGGTTTTAACCATTATAATTGGATATTTAAATTCACGGTAAACAAGCTGTTCTTATTTTCTATATTCAAGATGTGCATGCCTTTGTAAAGGTAATTCAAGCGTCGTTTGGTGTTTTCCAGGCCAATCCCACTTCGCTCGGTATTGATCTTATCAGGATATGTTGTATTCTGGCAAAATAAAATTAGTGAACTCTGTTTGCAAAATATTCTAATGATGAGTTTGTTGGTTTTATGATTGCTGATTCCGTACTTGAAAACATTTTCAACAAAAGCTAATAATAGTAAGGGTGCAATTTTTTTGTTTTCAAAATCTCCTTCAACTTCGAATATGAGTTCAGTTTTTTTGGTAAGCCTTAATTTTTGCAAATCAATAAAATCGGTAATGCAATCTAATTCTTGTTGCAGGTCTACAAAATCGTGTCCGGCCTCATCAGTTATATATCGCATTAAATTTGATAACTTCATGATGGAAGGCGCTGTGTTTTCATCTTTAATCACGGCAAGCGTATAGATGTTGTTTAGTGTATTGAACAAAAAGTGTGGGTTTACCTGGGCTTTTAAAAAAGAGAGTTCAGCCTGTACTTTTTCGGCTTCGGCAATAAGTGCCCGCTGCGTAGTTAAACTCAATTGTTTATTGGTTTCTTTTGTGAAGCTAATAATGATGGCAAGAAAAAACAGGAAAACACTCGCAATATCAATTCTGGGGCCATTATTTGGTCTCCCACTCGGAGCCGGAGGAAAACTTTTGCCTTCAAATCGGGGAGCGTGTTCACGTTCGGCAGGGGTTGGCGGGCGGTCGAATTTGGAGAATGAATTTGTAAAGTTTTTGTGTTGGAAAACAAATTGATCAAAAGGCCTTAGCCATAATATAAAAGCCAGAATGGCAATGATACTCAATAGATATAAGGTATTTGATTTTCCATATAGTTTTGGAAACAAGTAAAGGGCATGTAGAAAGTAAACCGAAATAAAAACCAAACAGAATAGTGAGTATTTTATTAATCCCGGGCCTGAAATGAAATATTTTATATTTTGATCTGAAACCATTAAAAGCGGCAGGCTTAGCAAAAATATCGCAGCAATGATTTGAATGATTATTCTAAAATTTAATTTTTTTAGCATAAAACAAATTAACGCATAACCTTATAATTTATCTTTCAAGTATCGATAATTTATGCTTTTGTATAGATGATTTCATTTATCATCAATCAATATGCCTGATATTTTAGAATATATCCTTAATTTTAGCCCCTTATAACTGCCAAACTGACTTAGGGAAGACAATGGCTTGGTTGTTGTAACACACCAGTTTTTTTAATATAAATACGATTTAAAATATAATGTTAGGATTTTTAGCGAAGATTTTCGGAAGCAAATCAGAAAGAGATATAAAGGCTATTCAGCCATTGGTTGTTAAAATAAATGAAGAATATGCTAAGTTGTCTTCAATAAGCAATGATGAGCTACGTGCTAAAACGATAGAATTTAAGGGTAGAATTTCTGCTTTTTTAACTGATATCGATGGTAAGATCTCGGCTTTAAAAGCTGAGGCTGAAAGTGATGAATTAGATCTTCATCAAAAAACAGCTATTTATGATCAGGTTGATGCATTAGGCAAAGACCGTGATGCAGAATTAGAAAAAGTACTTCTTGAAATTCTTCCCGAGGCTTTTGCGGTGGTTAAAGAAACTTCCCGTCGTTTGAGTGAAAACGATTATTTAGAAGTTACTGCTACACAGTTCGACAGAGACTACGCTGCTCGTAAAAGCAATGTTAAAATTATTGGTGATAAGGCACAATGGGCAAACCGTTGGGATGCCGCAGGAACCGAAGTAGTTTGGAACATGGTTCACTACGATGTTCAGTTAATTGGTGGTATCGTTTTACACAGTGGTAAAATTGCAGAGATGGCTACAGGTGAGGGTAAAACCTTAGTGAGTACATTGCCGGCTTATTTAAATGCACTTGCCGGACAAGGTGTTCATATCGTTACCGTGAATGATTACCTTGCTCGTCGTGATAGTGAATGGAATGGCCCATTATTTGAATTTCATGGTTTAAGTGTTGATTGTATAGATAAACACGAACCAAATTCAGAAGAAAGAAGAAAAGCTTATGCTGCAGATATCACTTACGGAACCAATAATGAGTTCGGATTTGATTACCTGCGTGACAATATGTCGCAAACACCTGACCAATTGGTGCAGCGCAAACTACACTTTGCAATGGTGGATGAGGTCGATTCAGTTTTAATTGATGATGCCCGTACACCGTTGATTATTTCTGGTCCGATTCCTCACGGAGATCAGCACGAATTTTATGAGTTGAAACCACGTATCGAGCGTTTGGTTAATGCGCAGAAAGCATATGTTACTCAGGCTTTAAATGAAGCAAAAAAATTAATTAATGCCGGTAACACCGGAACTGAAGAAGGCGAAGGCGGATTGGCGTTATTGCGTGCTTATCGTGGCTTGCCAAAAAACAAAGCCTTAATCAAGTTTTTGAGTGAAAGTGGTGTTCGTGGTTTGTTGTTAAAAACTGAGAACCATTACATGGCAGATCAATCTAAAAATATGCCTAAGGTAGATTCTGAATTGTATTTTTATATTGATGAGAAAAACAATCAGGTTGAACTTACTGAAAAAGGGATTGAATTGATTACCCAATCAGGTGAAGATCCACATTTCTTCGTATTGCCTGATGTAGGTACTGAAATAGCAGAATTAGAAAAATCTGATCTGCCTTTGGAAGAAAAAGTAATTACCAAAGATGCCCTTATGCGTGATTATTCTGTTAAGGCAGAACGTATTCACTCAGTTAACCAATTACTAAAAGCATACACTTTATTCGAAATTGATGTAGAATACATTATCGATGAAGGAAAGATTAAAATTGTAGATGAGCAAACCGGCCGTATCATGGATGGCCGCCGTTACTCTGACGGATTGCACCAGGCGATTGAGGCTAAGGAAAATGTAAAAGTTGAAGATGCTACTCAAACTTATGCTACAGTAACCTTGCAAAACTATTTCCGTATGTACCACAAACTTTGCGGTATGACGGGTACTGCAACTACGGAAGCAGGCGAATTCTGGTCAATTTATAAATTAGATGTGGTTGAAATTCCAACCAACAGGCAAATTTCAAGAAAAGACGAACAAGATTACGTTTACCGCACCGTTCGCGAAAAATATAATGCCGTTGCTGATGAAATTGTAAAACTCACTGAAGCTGGTCGCCCGGTATTAGTAGGTACAACTTCAGTTGAGATTTCAGAATTATTAAGCCGTATGCTTAAACTTCGTGGAATTAAACACAATGTGTTAAATGCTAAAATGCACCAGAAAGAAGCAGATATCGTTGCTGAAGCTGGTCAGGCAGGTACCGTTACCATTGCAACCAATATGGCTGGCCGTGGTACCGATATTAAATTAGGTCCAGGCGTTAAAGATGCTGGTGGTTTGGCAATCGTTGGTACGGAACGTCACGAGTCTCGTCGTGTTGACAGGCAGTTGCGTGGCCGTGCAGGTCGTCAGGGTGATCCAGGTTCATCTCAATTCTTTGTTTCACTGGAAGATAACTTAATGCGTTTATTTGGTTCAGAAAGAATCTCCAGCATTATGGTTCGTATGGGAATTGAAGATGGCGAGGTAATCCAGCATTCTATGATCACTAAATCTATTGAACGTGCTCAAAAGAAAGTAGAAGAGAACAACTTCGGTATCCGTAAACGTTTATTGGAGTACGATGACGTGATGAACTCTCAACGTACAGTTATTTATGCTAAACGTAAAAACGCTCTATTTGGCGAACGTTTAGATGTGGATATGAACAATATGGTTTTCGATGTTGCCGAAGATATCGTAACTGAATACAAAGAGGAAGCAAATTATGAAGGTTTCAAACTGGAAGTAATTAAAAACTTCTCGTTAGATACAGCCATCACTGAAAAGGAATTCTCATCAACCAATATCACACAGTTAACAGAAAGATTGTTTGAGGAAGCTGAAGCATTTTACGCCCGCAAATCAGAAGCGATTATTCAACAATCGTTGCCGGTATTAACACAGGTTTACCAGGAACGTGGTCAGCACATTGAGCAAATTGTTGTTCCTTTTACCGATGGTATTCGCGGTATACAGGTTGCAGTTGATTTGAAAAAAGCAATTGATAATAAAGGAAAAGAAGTTGTTCGCTCATTCGAAAAAACAATTGTACTTGCTTTAATTGATGATAGCTGGAAAGAGCATTTACGCGAAATGGACGATTTGAAGCAATCCGTTCAGAATGCTGTTTATGAGCAAAAAGATCCATTGGTAATTTATAAAATGGAAGCTTTCAACTTATTTAAAAACATGCTTAATGCTGTAAATAAAGAAGTAGTAAGTTTCTTATACAAAGGTGGCATTCCTGTTCAGCAAGAAGCTGACGAGGTTAGAGAAGCACCAGCTCCGGTAAAACAGCCGAAGTTGCAAACAACCAAGCAAGAGTTTGGAAGCGAGCAACCAGGAGTGGAATTTGGCGATACCCGCGAAGCAGTTCCACAACAACCCATTCGTAAGGAAGCAACAGTTGGACGTAACGAACCTTGTCCATGTGGTAGCGGTAAGAAATTTAAAAACTGCCACGGAGCTAATTTGTAAGAAGTAGATCAATATACAAAGCTGGAATTTCTTATGAAATTCTGGCTTTTTCTTTTGATGAAATTTCTAATTTAAATTTAGTATTTTTGAATATGGAAACATTAACCATTGAAGTTCCAGATGAGAAAAGTACAATTGTAAAACAAATTCTTAAGGAATTTGGAGTTACAATTATTGATGCAAACTCACAAAACAAAATCTTAGATCTGTCTCCTGAACAGCGAGAAGAAATTATTTCATCCCAAGAGCAAATAAAAAATAATTTATTCGTAGAACAATCTACGCTTGATGATGAAATAAACGAATGGCTAAAAAAATAATCTGGTCGCACAAAGCGAGAATTAAACTTTATGCCATACTTGATTTTTATGCTAAAAGGAATGGAAATAAAAAATATTCAGCAAAACTTTATAAGAGATTCAATAAAGAAATTAAACAGCTTATAAGAAATCCACAGTTAGGAATTCAATCCTCAAATAAGAATATTAGAGGATTAATCGTACTGGATTATATCATTTTTTATGAAAGTGATAATTTGCAGATCACAATCCATACCATTTGGCCTACGAATCAAAATCCTGATAAATTAATTCTTTAACTGTCAAAATTAGAACTTGGTAAAAATGTCAAATGATATCGGTAATAAATCAGAATAAAACTAACTCTCATCAACAGAAACATTAAAGATTTCGATAAAATACCCAATCTTTTGATTATTAACCCCTTTTAACTAAGCCAGGCAATAACTGATTTGCACAACCCATAAAGAATGCCGAATTTTGCAATGAATTCGGCATTCTTGTTTTCTAAACAATTTCTGAAAGATCAAGGTTTATTACACATGAAAATAACATTAACTTTTATATTCTGCTTATTTCTGTTCACGGCATCTTTTGCTCAAAAAGGAGAAGTAATCGTTATAAAAGATCCACTGATTGACAGCTTGATTGCAAAACGTTCTGAAGTGTATAAAACAGCTGGTGAGGCAAAAGTTGGCAAGCCAATCGTTTCATCGTATGGTTATAGGGTTCAGATTTTCTATGGATCTGATAGGCGGGAAGTATTTAACCAGCAAGCTCGTTTTAAAACACTGTATCCAAAATTTAATACATATCTCATTTATAAGGAACCAAATTATTATATCCGTGTTGGCGATTTCAGAACACGGTTAGAAGCTCAGCGTTTAATGAACGAGATCCGACCCGCTTTTCCAACTTTATTCATTTTTAGGGAGAAAATAAATGCTCCACAATTAGACCCGACCACAACTGATGATCAAAAATAAAATTCAAGAACTAGCCGCCAATATTTTTAATGAGGTAGTAGGCTTTCGTCAACATATTCATGCCAATCCTGAATTATCATTTAAAGAATTTGAAACTTCTAAATTTGTTAAGGAAAAACTAACAAACTGGGGCATTGAATTTACTGATTGTGCAAATACTGGTGTAGTTGGCTTAATTAAAGGAAATAAGCCATCAGATCAGGTTATTGCCTTGCGTGCTGACATGGATGCATTGCCAATTCAGGAAGCAAATGATAAACCTTACCGCTCCAAAAACAATGGTGTTATGCATGCTTGCGGTCATGATGTGCATACATCTTCGCTTTTAGGATCTGCTTATATTTTGAACCAGCTAAAAGATGAATTTGGTGGTACGATAAAATTGATTTTTCAACCTGCAGAAGAATTGCTTCCAGGGGGAGCAAGTATCATGATCAAGGAAGGAGTCCTGGAAAATCCAAAGCCAAATTATATCGTAGGTCAGCATGTTATGCCGCTCATCGAATCAGGTAAAGTGGGTTTTCGCTCGGGTATTTATATGGCATCAACCGATGAATTATATGTTACCGTAACCGGAAAAGGTGGCCATGGCGCACAACCTCATCAAAATATCGATCCGGTATTGATTGCATCGCACATCATTATCGCATTGCAGCAAATCGTTTCGCGTAATGCCGACCCACGTTTGCCATCAGTTCTATCCTTCGGTAAGGTAACAGCAAATGGAGCAACGAACATTATTCCCAATGAAGTGAAATTAGAGGGTACCTTCAGAACTCTGGATGAAGACTGGAGAGCGGAGGCACATAAACGGATGAAGAAAATGGCCGAAGGCATTGCTGAAAGCATGGGCGGTAGTTGTGATTTCGATATCCATAAAGGTTATCCGTTTTTAATTAATGAAGAAAAGCTTACTGCAAATGCAAGATCGTTCGCTGAAGATTTTTTAGGAAAAGAAAATGTTATTGATTTAGATATTTGGATGGCTGCAGAAGATTTTTCTTTTTACTCACAAGTAACAGATGCCTGTTTTTATCGTTTAGGTACTGGTAATGCAGCAAAAGATACCCAGTATTCGGTGCATACACCAAAGTTTGATATTGATGAAGATGCTTTGAAAATATCAACAGGATTAATGGCCTACATTGCTGTTAAACAACTGGGAAATTAGAAGTAAAAAGTTCATCTGGAATCATCCATTTATAAAGGGCATCGTTTTTGCCTATAAAACATAGCATGAAGAAAATATTTTTGTTTTTACTTTTTACCTCGTTTTTTTACAGCGGTTTTGCTCAGGAAATCCCACGTTTTAACCCCGATACGATCAAGACGATTACACTTGATTCGGCCGTGAACATCAAAGCAGAGCGGTTAAACATCGAAACCTTTATTAATCGGGTTGTTAACGATACTTCGTTTTATCAATCCTTCAGAGACATGAAACGCTATAGCTTTATCGCCGAGAATCGAATTTTTAGCTACGATAAAAAGAACAAAGTTGATGGTAAGATTTATCGGAAAATAAGGCATAACAATGCCGGGCAATATAAAATGGAGTATCTTGTAAAAGAAGAAAGTGGTAATCTTTACAAGAAAAATGGAAAATACCAGCTTTACACAATAGAAATGTTCGATTACATTTTTATGAACGCTTATAACACCGATTTTGTGCCAAATGCGCCTACGGGCGATGGAAAAGGAGGGACAAATGAAAGTTATAAGAATAAACTGAAAACACTCATATTTAATCCTGGTCGTCCGGTTAAGGTTCCATTTATTGGGAGCAAGACTGAAATATTCTCAGCCAATATGCGCCAGTATTATGATTATGGCTTTACCAGCGGAACCTATCTGGATTCTATTCCGGTTTATCGCTTTAAGGTTTCGGTTAAACCCGATTTAAGCAAGTGGACAAAAGATGGCCTCATGATCAAAGAATTGGTAACTATTTTTGATAAACGAAATTTCAATATTCTCGGCCGTTATGTGGATATGAAATACAGCAATATGCTTTTTGATTTTGATGTGCAAATGAACATTGAAATGGGCTATTTTGGCGATGATAAATTACCTACAAAAATCACTTATCAGGGCAATTGGGATTATCCTTTCAAAAAGGAGGAACGGGCAAGTTTCCTGATTGTTCATAAGGATTACAAGCTTGAAAAGGATAAATAAGGTTAAAATCGCATGAAAGATTTATTATCTTTAAACGATTAATTAAACCAATTAAAATGCAATTCCTCTCTCCCTTTAAATTTAAAATAGCTGCTATTTTATTGTTGTTTTGCTATGTTAATTTGCAGGCGCAGGTACTTTCCTCAAAACAAATTGATAGTTTAGTGGAAAAAACCTTAACCACTTTTAATGTTCCTGGTATTGCAGTATCTGTGATAAAAGACAACAAAATAATCCATTTGAAAGGTTATGGCGTACGCTCCATTAAAACCAATAGAAAAGTTGATGAAAATACGCTTTTTGGCGTAGCCTCAAATACAAAGGCTTTTACGGCAGCAGCTTTGGGCATGCTGGTTGATGAAAAGAAAATTACCTGGGATACAAAGGTTACCGATGTTATTCCGGAATTTAAGATGTATGATGCTTATGTGACCAGTGAGTTTACCATCCGCGATTTATTAACGCATCGCAGTGGATTGGGCTTAGGGGCAGGTGATTTAATGATCTGGCCTGATTCATCAACAGTTGATAAAAAACAGCTTATTCACAATCTCCGTTATTTAAAGCCGGTTTCCTCCTTTCGTACCAAATATGACTACGATAACTTAATGTATATCGTAGCCGGAGATATAGTAGCCAGGGTTTCTGGAATTACCTACGAAGATTTTATCGAAAGCAGAATCATTAAACCTTTGGGCATGACAAAAACTGCTGCTTCCTGGTATCGATTAAAAGATAAATCCAATATAATTGACGGGCATGCGCCATACGAAGGAAAATTGCTTCCGGTGGGTTTAAGCTTTGGAGAAATAGCAAACGCCGCAGGAGGTATTTATTCGAATGTTACAGATATGAGTAAGTGGGTAATGGCGATGATTAATGGTGGTAAATATGGCGAAAACCTGGATAAAAAATTATTTAGTCCTTCGGTAGCTAAAGAACTCTGGACACCGCAAACTATCATTGCAGGTGGTAATCCTGCTAGTTTTAGCAGTTATGGCTTAGGTTGGTTTTTGAGTAATGTTAATGGTAATTTTCAGGCTACTCATACTGGCGGTTTATCTGGTATCGTTACCCAGGTTACCATCCTTCCTGATCTGAAACTGGGGATTATTGTATTAACTAATCAACAATCTGGTGCAGCATTTAATGCGATTACCAATTCAATAAAAGATGGTTATTTAGGAATTAAAGGTCAAGACAGAATAAAAACCTATAACGATAACAGACTTAGAAATGAGAAGCAGGCGAATGAATTGGTTGCTAAAGTTTGGGCAGATATCGAGTCGCAACAAAAAGTAAATTCAATAAAACCTGAGATTAAAAATTATTCGGGAATATTTCACGATGCCTGGTTTGGAGATGTTACGATTAACGAACAAAATGGTAAAATGCATTTCCAGGCTAAAAACTCGCCAAAATTAAAAGGCGATATGACATATTACAAAGGAAATACGTTTATAGTAAAATGGTATGATCGAAGTTTGGATGCTGATGCTTTTGTTAACTTTAGTCTTGACAATAATGCCATAGCCGATGGCTTTAAAATGGAGGCGATTTCTCCGTTAACTGATTTCAGCTTCGATTTCCAGGATCTGGATTTCAAAAAGAGTGATAAAAAATAATCTAACCAATTAATAAGAACATGAAAAATCTATTTAAAACAAGTATTTTACTTGGCTTTTGCTTAATCGCATTTACATCAATGACATTGAAACCAAAACGAATTATTTTCTTCGGCGACTCGATTACACAACAAGGTGTTTCCAAAAATGGTTATGTTACACTAATCAGGAAAGCATTGGATTCAACTAAATACGACATTATTGGTGCTGGTATTGGGGGCAATAAAGTTTATGACTTATACTTAAGATTAGAAGATGATGTGCTCAATAAAAAGCCAGATTTGGTAGTAATTTATGTTGGTATTAACGATGTATGGCATAAGCAATCTTCGCATACTGGAACTGATTATGATAAATATTTGAAGTTTTATCAGGCTTTGATTAATAAAATTCAGGGCGTTGGGAGCAAGGTGGTGCTTTGTACACCATCGGTTGTTGGAGAGAAGAAAGACGGTACAAATGAACTCGATGCCGACTTGAATAAATATGCAGATGGTATCAGAGCATTGGCATTGAAGAACAATCTTCCACTTTGCGACCTGAGAAAAGTTTTTACTGATTACGAGGTAAAACATAATCCTGAGGATAATGAAAAAGGGGTTTTAACCACTGATAGGGTGCATTTAAATGATGCAGGGAATAAACTTGTTGCTGACCAGTTATTACCCTTGGTAAGGTAAGGCCATCGTCATTGCGAACTGAAGCGGAGGGGATTGTGAGGAGGAGTGAAGCAATCTTTTTGATTTTGTGATAAGAGGAAATTAACACCGGTGGAACAGATTGCTTCGTCGTTCCTCCTCGCAATGACGTTAAAGACTGTCGTCATTGCGAACTGAAGCGGAAGGGTTGTGAGAGGAGTGAAGCAATCTTTTTGATTTTTTGATAAGGAAATTAAAAATAGCAGAACAGATTGCTTCGTCGTTCCTCCTCGCAATGACGTTAAAGGTTGTCGTCATTGCGAACTGAAGGAAGGGGATTGTGAGGAGGAGTGAAGCAATCTTTTTGATTTTGTGATAAGCGGATTAAAAATAGTAGAACAGATTGCTTTGTCGTTCCTCCCCGCAATGACGGTAAAGGCTGTCGTCATTGCGAACTGAAGCGGAGGGGTTGTGAGGAGGAGTGAAGCAATCTTTTTAATTTTGCACCGAGGAAATTAACACCGGTGGAACAGATTGCTTCGTAGTTCCTCCCTGCAATGACGTTAAAGGTTCCGTCATTGCGAACTGAAGCGGAAGGGTTGTGAGGGGAGTGAAGCAATCTTTTTAATTTTGCACCGAGGAAATTAACACCGGTAAAACAGATTGCTTCGTCTGAAGCATTTACATCATAAATTAAGATAAAAAGGTAAAAGCCCCTTTAGGGGTTTGGGGTATATGATAAACCGCGAAACGATAGATAAGATAATGGATACCGCCCGGATTGAGGAGGTAGTAGGGGATTTTGTGCACTTAAAAAAACGCGGAACCAGTTTGATTGGTAATTGTCCTTTCCATGGAGAAAAAACACCGTCGTTTCACGTATCGGTAACCAAAGGGATTTACAAGTGCTTTGGTTGTGGTAAAGGTGGAGATTCGGTGCGTTTTATCATGGATCATGAAAAATATTCCTATCCAGAGGCGCTTAAGTTCTTAGCCAATAAATACAATATCGAAGTTCAGGAAACAGAACTTACCCCGCAAGATGCCGAAGCCCAAAGTGCGAAGGAAAGTTTATATATCGTTTCTCAATTTGCAGCAGCATTTTTTGTGAAACAACTTTGGGAAACCGATGAAGGAAAGAGCATTGGCCTAAGTTATTTTAAGGAACGTGGTTTCAGAGAAGATATTCTGAAAAAATTTGAAGTTGGTTACTCGCCCGATGTTTGGGATGCCATGACACAAAGCGCTGTCAGTGCAGGGCATAAACTCGAATTTTTAGAATCCACAGGATTGTCTATTAAAAATGATAATGGAAAAATCTACGATCGTTTTCGAGGACGCGTGATGTTTCCAATCCACAATTTTACAGGCAGGATTATTGGTTTTGGGGGAAGAACACTTAAAACCGATAAAAATGTTCCGAAGTATGTTAATTCTCCCGAGAGTGAAATCTATCATAAATCAAATGTGCTGTATGGCTTGTTCCACGCAAAAAAAGCCATTCGCGATTCAGATAATTGCTATTTAGCAGAAGGTTATGCCGATGTGCTTTCCGTTCATCAGGCAGGAATTGAAAATGTGGTTGCCTCATCCGGAACCTCGCTAACGGTTGAACAGATTAAGCTGATAGGCCGTTTCACTCAAAACATTACCATTTTGTTTGATGGTGATGCTGCAGGTATAAAAGCTTCACTCCGGGGTTTGGATATGATTCTGGAAGAAGGACTCAATGTTAAAATTGTTTCCTTTCCTGACGGGCATGACCCCGATTCATATATGCATCATGTAGGTGCTGGAGCCTTTAAAACCTATTTAGAGCAAAACAGAAAAGACTTTATCTTATACAAAGCCAATGTATTACTAAAAGATGCAGGGAATGATCCGATAAAAAGAGCAGGTATCATCCGTGATATTGTAGAAAGTATCGCAAAAATTCCTGATCCAATCAAAGCATCAGTATTTGTTCGGGAATCCAGCAGTTTGCTTGAAATTGAAGAACGAATCTTAATGAGCGAATTGAACAAAATGCGCTCTAATAAGGTTAAGAAAAACTTTGAAAGCAATCAGCGGGCCAATAATAATACCTCAAATCAAAATACGTTTTCATCAGGTGCGCCCGAACCACTTGGTCCGCCTGATGATTTATGGGATGACACGGCAGGCCCTTCTGGTCAGCAGAGTGCAGCAGAGAATGACGAAAATCAAGAAAAAGAAATTGTTCGCTTGCTATTGGCTTATGGTCACGAGTTTGTGAACTGGGATAATATTGATGATATGTACATTGGTCCCTTTATCATGCAAAACTTAGCTGATGTTGAGTTTGAAAATGCCCTTTGCAAAAAGATCATTGATCATTATAAAACAGAAATAGATAAGGGCAGATTGCCGACCGCTAATCACTTTATCAAACATGAAGAAAGAGATATTGCAGATTTGGCCATTACCCTTTCCACTTCAGAATATGCGCTGAGTGAGAACTGGCTGAACAAACATTTAATTTATGTAAAAGATGAAAGCATGAATCTTAAAGCAACGGTTTTAGGTGGTATCTTTCATTTGAAAAAACGTAAGGTCGATAAAATTTTAACCAATCTTTTAAAAGAGATTAAAGAGGAAAAAGACACCGATAATCAAATGATTTTAATGCAGCGTTATGGTGTGATAAAAGGCGTTGAAAGAGAAATCTCTAAATTTTTAGGCTCGGTTATCGTTAAATAGGAATAAGATTTATTGGATTTAAGGATTTTAAGATTAAGTTTTTTACATTCACTCATTCAGAAATTAAAATGGCGCTTCATAACAACTTAGGAAAAGAAGGCGAAAGTATTGCCAAACAATATCTGGTAAATAATGGTTATGAAGTGCTGGATGAGAATTGGACGCATGGCAAAGCTGAAGTTGACTTAATTGTTTACAAAGATGGCATAATGGTTTTTGTGGAAGTGAAAACCCGAACATCAATTGCTTTTGGTCAACCTGAAGAATTTGTACATAAATCCAAACAAAAACAAATGGAGCTCGCTTCAAGCGAATATATTGAAATAATGAACCATAAAAATGATATTCGTTTTGATATTATTGCCATTACCTTTACAAAAAACAAAAATTATAACTTAAATCACATTGAAGATGCTTTTTGGCCTGAAGACTAATCAAATCAAAAAAACACTGTTTATCGGAATCGTTATTGCTTTTTCAAGCGCCTGTAAAGATCGTTTAACCAATACCTATCGCAGCTTTCTTTCTCCGATGATAGGATTGAATGTTTCGTATGGAAAAGAATTTGAAGTGAAAATTCAATTTGGTACAGAGAAAAAAGTAGATTCAGTTATTTATTTAATTGATACGGTAAAAGTTAGTTCAAAGGTAGATACGATGTCCATCAAACTTAAAACTGAAGGATTAAAATTAGGAAGCCATATTTTAACAGCAAAAATTTATGGTGGAGGAGAACCTGAAGAGTTAACCACGAACATTAATATTTTGGCTGCACAGGCTCCTGTTGAGTATACTTATAAAGTAATTAAATCATTGCCTCACGATACTTCATCTTATGTAGAAGGTTTAGAATATCATGATGGCTTTTTCTATGAAAGTGCCGGAGATTACGGGCATTCAAGCTTACGGAAGGTTGAACCTTCAACAGGAAAAATTGTACAATCTACTCCTGTCGATCAACAATATTTTGCCGAAGGAATAACAGTTATAGGAAATAAAATCATCCAACTTACTTATCGCGAAAAAATTGGGTTTGTTTATGATAAAGCAACATTAAAAAAACTTTCTGAATTTTCATATACAACAGGAAGAGAAGGCTGGGGCTTGGCATTTGATGGACAAAAAGTATTAAATACTGATGGTTCAAATACAATTTTCTTTTTGGATAAGGATAAATATAACAGGATCGGATCTATTGATGTATATGATAATAAAGGCCCGATTCAAAACTTAAATGAATTGGAATTTATTGATGGTAAAATCTATGCAAATGTTTATACCACTAATGATATTTTGATCATCAACCCGGAAAATGGCGCTGTTGAAGGAAGAATTGATCTATCGGGGATTTTTTCGGCAGAATACTTTAAAACTGAAGATGAACGGGCAAATAATGTGTTAAATGGGATTGCCTATGATAAAGCAACTAAAAGGCTTTTTGTAACGGGTAAAAAATGGCCGCACATATTTGAGATCAAAATAATAAAGAAATAGGAGAGGCTTAAAATTCAACCTGTAATTCTGAACGCAGTAAAGACCTGCGAAGCAGGCATGAGTACAATTAATGAGTAATCCCTAGGCGATGGAATACCAAACGCTAACAATAACAGTATCTTTTACAAAAACAATTCAGTGGTAAATCAGGTACAGCGCTTGTAGGTCAGGGATTTACTTCGTAGCTGCTTCGCGGTCTTCGTTCCTCAGAATGGACAGGCACATTTCGGGTATTGTCCTTCTGAGCGCAGCAAAGAACCCTTAGCCGATGGAACTTTAATAAAGCATTGCCTTTACAATACAAATTCAGCGGTAAATCAGGTACAGCGCTTGTAGATCAGGGATTTACTACGTAGCTGCTTCGCGGTCTTCGTCCCTCAGAATGACAGGCACATTTCAGGTATTGTCATTCTGAGCGCAGTGAAGAATCCGTCGCCGATGGAATACAAACTTTAATAAAGCATTGCCTTTACAATACAAATTCAGTGGTAAATCAGGTACAGCGCTTGTAGGTCAGGGATTTACTTCGTAGCTGCTTCGCGGTCTTCGTTCCTCAGAATGACAGGCACATTTCAGGTATTATCATTCTGAACGCAATGAAGAATCCGTAGCCGATGGAACACAAACTTTAATAAAGCATTGCCTTTTACAAAACAAAGTCGGCGGTAAAACCAGATACAATTATTTATCCTTTTTCTTCGGTTCGTCCAAATAACCGTTAAAAGTAATGGGTTGTTTGTTATTGCCGCTTGCTACAAGGGTTGCATACCCATTAACTGATACATTTAAGGTTAACCTGTAATTTTCCCGCTTAATGTCTTTGGTGTTGATTTGGACAGTGTAAGCACCTTTTTTATTGACAGATTCATTGTAAGTAAAATCTTTCGAAGTGAATTTTATTCCGCCTTCATTAGGATTAAGTGGTGCATTAAATGCCCTGCCGAAATATGGAAGAAAAGCAACAACACTATCTTTCGTTACCCTGAAATCATATTGCGAACCATTTAAATTGATGGAGCCACCACCGGTATTTCCCGGCATTCTTTCTAAAACCCTGGATACATCCATATTTGACATGGGAATGGCCGTATTCGCAACAAAAGTGTAATTTTTTTCCTTGATAATTCTGGCCGTGGTCTCTTTATTGGTTTGGGCAAGCAACTGTAGCGATGAGGCTACTAAAACCATGCTCAATATTAATTTTAACTGTTTCATAACGTGTGATTTAATGATATAACAATTTAAAGATGTGCAGGTTTCAAAGATTCCATAAACTGACAATGAAATTAGCTGGAATTATTACATAATATAATAGAAAAAGAGTGGCCCGAAAAAGTTTATTTTATCATTTTAATAGCAACGCAGCGCAATGAAGAAATCTGACAATAGATAATTCTATTTTGAAAAATTTCCTGCTTGCACTGCGTTACGCTTGAAAAAATGGTTTTTTGATGTCCTTTCTATTGATTATCTCCAGGTTTTGTATTGATTAATCAATCCATTGGTAGAACTGTCGTGGCTCTCCACTTTTTGATCTCCCTCCAGCTCTGGAAGAATCTTTTTTGCCAGTTGTTTGCCTAGCTCAACACCCCATTGGTCGAAACTGAAGATATTCCAGATCACACCCTGAACGAAGATTTTATGTTCATACATCGCCACTAAACTGCCAAGTGTGTAAGGCGTAACTTTTTTCAATAAAATGGAATTGGTTGGCCTGTTCCCCTCAAATACTTTGAAAGGAGCTATTTTGGAAATCTCGTTTTCAGATTTACCCTCTTTTTCCAATTCAGCAATAACTTCTTCCTCCGTTTTACCATTCATTAAAGCTTCAGTTTGTGCAAAGAAGTTCGATAATAAAATCGGATGATGATCGCCCAGTGGATTTAGGCTTTGTGCCGGCGCAATAAAGTCAGCAGGAATAATTCGGGTTCCCTGGTGTATTAACTGGTAAAAAGCGTGTTGACCATTGGTTCCTGGCTCACCCCAGATAATCGGACCAGTTTCATAATCAACTTCGTTACCATTTCTATCCACATGTTTCCCGTTGCTTTCCATGTCTCCCTGTTGGAAATAAGCTGCGAAACGATGCATGTATTGGTCGTAAGGTAAAATAACCTGGGTTTCTGCATTATAGTAATTGATATACCAAATACCTAACAAACCTAAAATAACCGGAATATTGCTTTCAAATTCAGTTGTTTTAAAATGATTATCGGTGGCATGTGCACCAGCTAAAAGTTGTTTGAAATTATCAAAACCAATGCTCAGAGAAATTGATAAACCAATTGCACTCCATAATGAGTAACGCCCACCAACCCAATCCCAAAACTCAAACATGTTTTCGGTATCAATGCCAAAAGCAGAAACATCTTTTGCATTGGTTGATAGTGCTGCAAAATGCTTAGCAATGTCATCTTCTTTACCACCCTTATCTAAAAACCAGGAACGTGCAGAATGAGCATTAGTCATGGTTTCCTGGGTGGTAAAAGTTTTGGATGCTACGAGAAACAGTGTGGTTTCCGGATTGAGCTCTGCCAAGGTCTCGGCGATATGTGTTCCATCAATATTTGAAACGAAATGTATATTGAGGTGGTTTTTATAATGCTTAAGCGCCTCAGTAACCATTACCGGACCTAAATCAGAACCTCCAATACCAATATTAACCACATCGGTAATGGCTTTCCCGGTATAGCCTTTCCACTCGCCACTGATAATGCTGTTGCTGAATTTTTCCATCTTAGCTAAAACAGCATTTACTTCAGGCATTACATCTTTGCCATCAACCAGAATTGGAGTGTTGCTTAAATTACGCAATGCGATATGAAGTACTGAACGATCTTCAGTTTCATTGATTTTATCGCCAGCATACATAGCTTTAATGGCCTCATCCAATTTACATTCACGGGCCAACTGCATCAACAGCGCCAGGGTTTCATCGCTGATTCTGTTTTTGCTGTAATCCAGCAAAATATCTTCAAAAAAAACAGAAAACTTATTAAAACGATCGGGATCTTCAGCAAAAAGATCTTTAATGCTTTTCTGATTAATATCTATAAAATGATCAGCCAGATATTTGTAAGCAGCGGTTTCAGTGAAATTTATTTTTGGTAACATATTCTTTGTTTTTTGTAAAAGTAATAAAGCAAAAATTTAAAACTGTCTTTTTAATGTTCAAAATCAATAAGATTTTTTAAAATGGATTAAAGAATATAAATTGATCAACATCCGTTGCTGGTTCATTATTTATAACACTTACCAAAATCTATTGATTAACGTTTTGGGGCTTAATCCATCAATTGCGGGCACGAAGCACCTGCGAAGCAAGCTTGAACACCTTTGGAAATATAAACTAACAATGAAAAATCCTACAACTATCGCTAGTTATAACAATACAAACATCCAAAACGTTAATTAGGGTAGAAAATTTAAATCATGCTTTCCCCTCATTTCCACGCAGGATAGGAATCTTAAAACTTTCGCTATTGAAAAATAATGTAGTAAAGGGGTTAATTAGTCATATCTATCGCATTACGATCCCCGTTCACTGGAATGATGCACCCTATAGATTCGTGATCATATGATAGGGCATGGTGGAATAACCCGCTGACTTTTTGGAACAATCTCTTTTTCTTACCGTACAATTGCAATCTCCTTAAATTTCATTAGATTAGAACTTCGATAAACCTAAACACTCTTCTTTCATGAAAAAAGTATACCTGGTTGCATTCTTATTAATTTCAATTAGCGCTTTTGCGCAAAAATCAGAATTACGTTCGGTGGTAGCCAAAAAATCTGACGCCATTGAGAGCAAGATTATTGCATGGCGAAGAGATTTTCATGAACACCCTGAATTGGGAAACACTGAGGTAAGAACCGCAGGAATTATTGCTAAACATTTAGAATCTTTAGGGATAGCTGTTAAAACTGGTGTTGCTAAAACAGGTGTGGTGGGAGTTTTAAAAGGCGGAAAACCAGGACCCGTAGTTGCTTTACGAGCGGATATGGATGGATTGCCCGTAACAGAAAGAGTTGATATACCCTTCGCTTCAAAAGTTAAAACACAATATAATGGTCAGGAGGTTGGCGTAATGCATGCCTGCGGTCATGATAGCCATGTTGCTATTTTAATGGGCGTTGCAGAAGTGCTGGCTTCCATGCAAAAAGATATTCCGGGAACAGTAAAGTTTATTTTTCAACCAGCAGAAGAAGGCGTTCCGGAGGGCGAAGAAGGTGGTGCGGCATTAATGATCAAGGAGGGAGTTTTAGAAAACCCTAAAGTGGAAGCTATCTTTGGCTTACACATCAATGCTCAAACTGAAGTTGGCAATGTAACTTACCGCCCTGGAGGTACAATGGCAGCAGTAAACGATATGAAGATCACTGTAACCGGCCGGCAGGCACATGGTGCTTATCCCTGGAGCAGTGTTGATCCGGTTGTGATTTCGGCTCAGATAGTGAATAATCTTCAAACTATTGTGAGTAGAAATCTCAATGTGACCGAAAATCCGGGTGTGGTTACCATTGGTGCTATTAATGGTGGTGTTCGTTCAAATATCATTCCTGAGAAAGTGGAAATGTTAGGAACGGTCAGAAATTTTAGCAAGGAAGATGAAGCCATGTTCATTGAAAGAATAAAAACAATTGTAACTAAAACAGCAGAAGCTGGCGGAGCAAAAGCTGAAGTTAAAATCCCTTACAGTAATCATTATCCGGTAACATTCAATGATATTGCTTTAACTGAAAAAATGCTTCCGAGTATGCGGACTACTGCAGGTGCAGATCATGTGATGCTTAAACCACCTGTTACTGGTGCTGAAGATTTTTCTTTTTTTCAGGAAAAAGTTCCGGGATTGTTTGTGTTTCTTGGAGGGATGCCAAAAGGAAAAGACCCTTTAAAAACCGCATCACACCATACACCCGACTTCTTTTTAGATGAAAGTGGATTTGTTTTGGGCGTTAAGTTATTGGCTAACCTTACCCTGGATTATATGGGCATGAAAAAATAGTTCATCAACTTATTCTTGAGGTTGAATTAATGGTTTGAAGAATAATTAAATCAGAAACAGTAATATTAATCGCCTCCCAATATGCGCTATGCTCAAAACGATTTTATATATTTGCCACTATGACCAAAGAACAGATTCAGGATTTAAGGGACAGAGTAACGTCCCTGAGGAGGCATCTTTGACGTTGATGAGCTACTCTATGCCATCCGTGAAGAGGAAAAATTAACAATGGCGCCCGATTTCTGGGACGATCCAAAAAAAGCAGAAAAAATACTTGCCGAAATAAGTTCAAAGAAAAAATGGACTGACGGCTTTAACCAGACCAATAATGCAGTGGAAGATGCTGCTGTCATGTTTGAATTTTTTCAATCTGGCGATGCATCTGAAAGTGAACTTCAGGAGCAATTCGATGTCAGTAAAAAAGCTGTTGAAGAATTGGAACTGAAAAATATGCTTCGCAATAAGGAAGATCAGCTCTCTGCAGTGGTGCAAATCACAGCTGGAGCCGGAGGAACTGAAAGTTGTGATTGGGCTTACATGCTGATGCGGATGTATTTGATGTGGGGCGAAAAAAACGGCTATAAAATCACAGAACAAGACAGTCAGGAAGGAGAGATTGCAGGAATTAAATCGGTAACGCTTCAATTTGATGGAGATTTTGCTTACGGATATTTGAAAGGTGAAAACGGTGTACACAGATTGGTTCGTATTTCTCCATTCGATTCAAATGCCCGTCGTCATACTTCATTTGCTTCTGTTTATGTTTATCCATTGGTTGATGATACGATTCAGATTGACGTTAATCCTGCAGATATTGAATTTGAAACCTTTAGAGCTGGCGGTGCTGGTGGAC
The DNA here is from genome assembly GCF_003339865.1 of Pedobacter chinensis. Lineage (GTDB taxonomy): Bacteria > Bacteroidota > Bacteroidia > Sphingobacteriales > Sphingobacteriaceae > Pedobacter > Pedobacter chinensis. The sequence continues at coordinate 176,257 of NZ_QPKV01000009.1, read as the reverse complement.
AAAATGTAAACAAGGTGGAAACTGCTGTTCGTTTATACCATAAACCATCGGGTATCATCATCAAAAACCAGGAATCAAGATCTCAACTTCAAAATAAAGAGAATGCAATCCGTTTATTAAAATCTCAGTTATATGAAATTGAGGAACGTAAACGAAATGAGGCTATTGCTGCGGTTGAGGGTTCTAAAAAGAAAATAGAATGGGGATCGCAAATCAGAAGTTATGTTTTAGATGATAGACGTGTGAAAGATCATCGCACAAATTATCAGACTTCAAATCCCGATGCGGTTTTAAATGGCGATATAAATGATTTTTTGAAAGCATATTTAATGGAGTTTTAAAAGAATAGAAATGGCAAAATCATCACTTTTTTTCATCTTTTTTTTCATGGCAGTTCAATTTTCTAAAGCTCAGGAAGTTATTCCGCTTTACGCTGATAGCATTCCGGGCGCAAAACCAACACCTGCAACTTATGTTGAAAATACAGAAATCAGGGCAAATGGAACATGGAGCATTACCAGGGTTTCCATTCCAACGTTAACTGTTTTTGAAGCCCCAAAAGATATTGCAACGGGTACTGCTGTGATTATTTGCCCGGGTGGTGGATATGGTGCATTGGCTTTTAGCCATGAAGGAATTGATGTTGCGAAGCGATTTAATGCAATAGGGGTAACTGCTTTTGTACTAAAATATCGTTTGCCAAGCGATCAAATAATGGTTGATAAAACATACGCACTTTTACAAGATGCGCAAAAAGCAATTTATCTGGTTAGAAAAAATGCAAAAAAGTACCATATAAAAAGCAATAAGGTTGGGATTCTGGGCTTTTCTGCAGGTGGACATTTTGCATCAACATTAATAACCCATTATAACGATATTAAAATTCCTAATCTGGAGAAAATTGATCTTCGGCCGAATTTTGCTGTTTTAATTTATCCTGTAATCAGTTTTGAAGAATCAGTGCATACAGGTACAATGAAAAACTTACTGGGCACCAATCCGCCAGACAGTTTGAAACATTATTTTTCTGCTAATAAAAACGTGACTAAAGATACACCGCCAACATATTTTGTTCATGCCAAAGATGATCAGACCGTTCCGGTGGCGAATAGTGAATTGATGAATAAAGCTTTGCTCGAGCTCAAAGTTCCAACTAATTTATTGTATTACGATCAGGGCGGACATGGATTTGGCTTAATAAATAAAACCAGTACTACAGATTGGTTTAATTTAATGGCAGGATGGTTAAAGGTTCAAAAATTTAAAGTAAACGGCGACTTTTAGAGCATCAAAGCGCTCGTCATAGCGAATCGAAGAAAGGAATTGTGAGGTGGAATGAGGCAATCTTCCAATGCAGTAATTGATAGTAAAACAGATTGCTTCGTCGTTTCTCCTCGCAATGACGGTTTTTTAAATTATACCCAGACTGACGAAGTTTCCCTAACCTCCAACCCAACAAAACTTCGTAAGTCAGTATTAACCTTAACTTGCGAAATTTCAAAAGGCCAATGGCAGGGCAGAACTTCGCAGGTTTGAAACTTAAAACTCTTGGGAGAAAGGGCTGTAAGCCTAAAACATAAAAATAATTGTTGCACTATTTTATTGAGCGATCAATCGCCTCCAATAAACCATTTGAGTAAGTATCATCAGTTAACTCCCAAAACATAATGCCATTTAACTTATGGTCAATAACATATCTGGTTTTTAAGGCTATAGATTTTGGATCATCGAAAGTGGCCAATTGCCGGGTTTCTGCATTGTAATAATATGGCGCTTTGGCCACCTCATCCCAATAATATTTAAAGCCTTTTTCTTCAGTGAGTTGGTTGGCAAAGTGTTTATAAGAAAGGCCACTCAAGAATTTTGTTGGTTGATACAAGCCTCGATTCGCCTCAGTTGAGTTTTGGAAAATGCGGGCATAAAAGGCAGCGCCTAAAGCGATTTTTTGAGCAGGAACCCCCAATTTGATCATTTCTTTTATAGCATAATCGGCTGATAGTTGTTGCTCATTAGTGGAATGTAATGGGGTGTGATGTCCGCTTTGAGTGGCATAACCACTTACCAGATCATAACTCATTAAGTTTACGCGATCAACAAGCGGCATTACTTTTTTCCACTCAAAACACGAATCGATACAGTTCTTTGTTCCTCCGGCCGCAAAACTGATCTCAGCTTTTTTGCCAAGTTTTTTACGAAGCTCCTGGATCAGCAAGGTGAAGTTATGTTTATCATCTTCAGTATACCGATGTCCGGGATAACCGACAACTGCGGGGTATTCCCAATCGATATCTATACCATCGGCCTGGAAATAATCAAGTAATTCTTTTGTGGTTTGTGCAAAAGTTTCCCGACCATTTTTTCTGCTGAATACTTCAGAGCAAGATGCACAAGCGCTCCATCCACCCATGGCAATCATCACTTTTAAATCTTTATTGCGTTTTTTCAACGCAACCATTTTCGAAATCAAAGCAGAATCTTTTGCGCTGTGAATATTCAGGCTATCGCCTTTCAAATGCCCAAAACTATAAATCAAATGACTTAGCTTTTCAACAGGGAAGCTATCAATAAGAGTTCCTCCTCCGCCAGTGTAATAGGCAATCACATTTGGTTTAGTGATTTTCTGCGCCTTAAGACTAATGCTACAAGAAAAAAGAAAAACCATTAAGGTTAAAACTCGCAAAGAAATAGTGGGTAGGGAGATTGTTTTTTTGTTCAAGGTTAAATTGAGATTTATTGTTCGGCGATAATACTTTGTAATTCAGTTAACTCGGCAACTTTTTCTGTTGCGCCGGCATTTTCATAGGCAGAAATTAAATTTCTAATTACCCTGCGAATAATATCTGTATTGCTGCATGGCCTGTAATATTCTGGCAGTGATTCTAAATTCAATTGACGTAAAAACTGATCAACATCGTGCTTGCCGAAAATATTGCCCCGGTTAAAAGCATTGATGTAAAAAAGTACCCCGTACTCGGTACCTTCCTGCTTGCTTTCGTCTATATAGCCTAAAATGAAATGCTGCGGTAAATTAATTCCATAAATTGGCAAATCCAGCTTTTGGGCAAGTGTTGAATATATAATCGCCAACGAAATTTGATTGCCTTTTTTACTTTCTAAAACTTGATTTAAATAAGAATTTTGAGGATCGTGATGGTTTTTGGTATTGCCTCCAAATCCGTATTGCTGATACAGCACATGATTAATGAGCTTAACTTTTTCGACTGAACTCATCTCATATTGTAAGCCAAGCCAGATATCGCGTTTGATTTCTTCAATTTGGTTTATGACTTTTTGTTCATCCAAATCGGGATATTGGTATCTGTTGATAATCATTGCGCCTTGCAACAAATCAAAGGCACCGCTTAAATACCATAAATTTAAATCCTCTTTAACTGTGTTGAACTGAATCTGGTGTACAATATTTTCAATCCGCTCTTGCAAAAGGCCATCGAAAGATTGTTCCCAGGCATTTTCCAGATAATGGATGACTTCTCCGCCGTATTCAAGCAGTTTTTTCTCCACATGGTGGTAAACCTCCTCATCGGGATCATCCAGCAATTTAACTAATGCACTTATCTCTGCGATATTTTCCATAAAACATACATACGTTTGCGACGTTTAATTACTTTTGCAATATTATGCTATTTCAATTTATTACCGATTATATTAAACACCGTTTAACAGCGAAAACCCGTCATGGAACGCACTCACCATTTGTGTACAAGCTCGCTGATGAGGTAATTTACGATTTTAACGATAAATCTGAATACAAAAATATAGAAGAACAACGAAAAAAACTTTTTAATGACGATTCGATTATCACGGTTACCGACCTCGGTGCGGGTTCGCATCTTAATAAAAACCGTACAAAAAAGGTAAGCCAAATAGCAAAAAATGCATTAAAAAGCCCTCGTTTGGCTAAATTGATTTATCGTTTGGCTAAAAATACAAATCCAAAAACGATCATCGAACTGGGTACTTGTTTAGGGATAACCTCATCCTACCTGGCAAAAGCTTGCCCTAAAGCAGAAATTATCACCATAGAAGGTTGTCCGGAAACGGCAGCTGTGGCCAGGAAAAACTTCGAACAACTTGATCTCAACAACATCGAACTTCATGTTGGAAATTTCGACCTGATTTTGCCGGATATCATTGCAAAGCAACCCACATTGGATTTTGTTTATATAGATGGAAACCATCGTAAAGATGCTACCTTGAATTATTTTAAATGGTGTTTGCCAAAAGTTACTGAAAATTCATTGCTTATTTTTGATGATATTTACTGGAGCGAAGGAATGAAACAAGCCTGGGAAGAAATTAAAAACCATCCCGATGTTACCGTGACTGTCGATTTATTTTGGATTGGATTAGTGTATTTCAAGAGAGGCCAGGCAAAAGAACATTTCAAGCTAAAGTTTAATCAGTAATACCTTCGAGCTGAACAAAGATGAAACCATCATGATTTTCTGAAACTCACAGGGGAATGATTAAATCATGATAGCTTCATCACCACAAAAAACAATAAATTAATAGATGAAAATTAAGCCTAAATTAGCAGGAATCCAAAAACTATCGGCATTGTATATCTTGTTGATCAGTTTTTTTGCCGGTGTTTTAGGTTATATGGGGTCTCTTTTAATCCATGTGAATGCCTTAACCCATGTGATGCTGGGCTGGGATGTTTTTTGTTTGGCACTAATAAGCCTGCATGTGTACATGTTTTTTAATACTTCTGCGCCAGAAACACATTTAAAAGCCAAAATGCAGGATGAAACACGGATAGAAATTTTTGCAATTGTGTTGGTATCCACTTTTGCGGGTTTATTGGCGGTAGTGTTATTATTAATTAACAGAGATATCGGGCCAATTGACCTTATGATTGCCCTGGCTGGAATGTTTTTATCGTGGTTTTTGGTTCATACCACCTTCAGCATGCGTTATGCGCATCTTTATTATGGCGATAGTGAAACCGGAAAAGGTTCGGGTTTGGAATTTCCGGGAGATGATGAGCCTGATTTTATCGATTTTGCTTACTTTTCATTTGTGTTGGGAATGACTTTTCAGGTCTCAGATGTGGAGATTTCTTCCAGGCAAATCCGCCGGCTTTCACTTTTACATAGCTTAATCGCTTTCATTTTCAATACGGTTATTGTAGCGTTAACCATTAATGCGCTTGCCGGGCTAAGTAAGTAATGGGTTGTTATCTCTCCAACCAATTGTTTTGTATGTTCGGTGCGGCACCGAACATTAAGTAGAGTAAAAATATACAGCAGCTGGCTAAGCTGCTCTTAAATGTCTTAGGTGGTTCATCTCCCGAATCGTCAATTGCAAGGAGAAACGACTAAGCAATGTGTTTCGCTATCAATTTGACATTTAAAAGCTTGTCGCCAATTGTTTTGTATGTTCGGTACCGAGCATCAGGTAGAGTAAAAATATACAGCAGCTGGCTAAGCTGCTCTTAAATGTCTTAGGTGGTTCATCTCCCGAATCGTCAATTGCGAGGAGAAACGATGAAGCAATCTGTTTCGCTCCGCTTCACAAGCCTATCGTCAGTTTGTATCTCTTAGGGGTGGTTTACCAGCCAATTGTTGTTTGCCCGGGTAAGCCACCGAACATGGGATAGGTATACAATTAAGTACCCTTATCATTACCTGTTCCAAACTGTTTGTTAACCCCCAGGGTAAGCAAAGGGTAAAGAAAAGGTAAAGAAAAGGTTAAGAATGGGTACAGAAAGGGTTAACAAAGGGTTAAGCAGGGGTTAACCTGGTCACCACAACAGGTAAACAATGTAAATAAAGTTGTTCTTATTCCTTAAAAGGCACGAAGGAATTTCAATAATAATATTCTATTCATATAAATATTAGTTGCTATAAATCAGCATTTTACGCTTGATAACTGATTTTTCAGTAATATAACTTATTTTTTAGTTGTAAAACTGAAAAATAAGTTATAAGTTTGAATATGGAAGAATTAACCAAAACAGAAGAGCGTATTATGCAGATTTTATGGAAGCTTAAAAAGGCTTTTGTAAAAGATATTATCGATGAACTGGACGAAGAACCCAAGCCACCCTATAATACCATTTCTTCAATCGTAAGGCTTTTGGAAAAGAAAGGTTATGTTAATTATAAGGCCTATGGTAAAACATATGAATATTTTCCAGCCATTACGAAAGATGAGTATACTAAAACAACATTCTCAAAATTGTTTTCGGGTTATTTCGATAATTCCCCAACAAGCCTTTTATCATTTATGGTAAAAGAAGAAAAACTAAGTGAAAAGGATATAGAAGAAATCAAAAAAATTATCAATCAAAACCAAAAGCCATGATTTTAATTTATTTATTGAAGGTTTCTGCATGTACAGTCATCTTCTTTGCAGCTTATCAGTTTCTGTTGTCGAAGCTTACTTTTTTTAAGCTTAATCGTTTGTATCTGTTATCAACGCTGGTATTTAGTTTTATTATTCCAACTTTAACTATTGAAAACAAGCATGAGGTTTTGGTAAATCAACAGGAAAGGATAACCAGAGTTGCTTATACTGAAGAGGGGATTTTCGAAAAAGACTTTGAGGGTACTGATTCAAATGTTGCTGATTCAATTGATTGGAACCTGGTACTGGAATATTTCTACTTCGCTATTCTTTTCGTGTTCATAATCCGAACTCTGGCAATGATTGGTTACATTAAGCTTTCGATTAAAAAACATATCTCATCTCGGGATGGGGCGCTCATTTTCGTTCAATCTCATTCAAAAATAAAAAACTGCTCTTTTCTAAATCAAATCATTGTCGATGAATCTTTATCAGCAGAAGAAAAGGAATTAGTGATCAAACATGAATCAGCACATGTTGTTCAGGCGCATGTTTTTGATAAGTTGTTGGTCAATTTTATTGCCTGTGTTTTGTGGTTTAACCCCATTATTTATTTCTGGCGCAATGCGATAGATCATAATCATGAGTTTTTGGCTGATCACGAAGCTTTAAAAACTGTTGATAAAAAGGTTTATGCATCATTGTTGTTAAATCTTGCTATGCCGGCAACAAACTTTGCGACAAATAATTTCAGTAAAATCCCCCTAAAGAAAAGAATTATGATGTTATATAAAGAACCAAACGCCAAGTTGCAAAAGCTTGTGTATTTTTCCATCATTCCAGTGGTTTTGATCTGCTCAGTGGCTTTTATCAATCGTAAAGAAGTGGTTGTGAAAAAGAATGTTGCAACAAGTGAAACTCAATCGGTATCCACCAATACCAATATTTTTCCGCAGGAATATTTTAAAACCAGTCTGGTCTTAGATCCAAATGCAAAACCCGTATTCAAGGAGGCTGAAGTGGTTTTGGTACTTGATGCCGGACATGGTGGAAAGGATGGGGCATCAACTGCTCTGGATGGTCAGAAGGAAAAAGACATGAACCTGCGGGCGGTTAAAATTCTGAAAGAGGAAGCCGCAAAAAGAGGCATAAAAGTAAGGCTAACCAGAAGCGATGATGAGTTTGTTTCACTTCGTGACCGATTGCCAATTCAACCCGCAACAGCATTTATTTCGATCCATCATAATGCTACGCCTCAAAACATTAAGCCTGCTTTTGGTGGAATTGAAGTTTATGTTTCCAAATTGAATAGCAATATTAAAACCGCTGAAAATTTGGGTATAGGTATTTTGAGCAAACTAAAACAGCTAAGTGGGATTGAAGTAAGGGATTCGCTGAAAAATGCAAATCTGTTGCTGTTGAGAGAATCTAAAACACCTTCGGTTTTAATCGAGTTGGGAAATATTACCGACCAGAAAAGTCTCGATTTTATCAATGAGGAAAATAATCTTCGCAAAATCAGCAACTTGATTTTGGATGGGTTTGTACCGTTTTCAAAACGCGGCTGTTAGTTAAAATATTGTTTTTATGGAATGGTTAATGTATTTGTTGAAGGTAAGCGCCTGTACGGTGTTGTTCTTCGCTTTTTACCTATTGATTTTTAGAAAACTTACATTCTTTAAGTTTAACAGGTTTTATTTGCTCGGATCGTTATTTTTGAGTTTTGTTATCCCTGATTTGCAGTTTGAGATTAAACGCGAAATCATCGTTACAGAAACTAATATACTGACCAATGTACCTAAAATACGACCTGGCAGTAATCAAGCATTTCAACTTATCCGGCCAATGGTGGTTGAACACCAACTACAGAATCGACCTGAACCAGATTGGGATAAATTGGGCTTTTACATTTATGGGGGTATTACTTCAATGCTATTTCTGGTTTGTTCATGGCGATTGTTTGACTTGTTGAAACATACTCGTCATTACGTTAAAACCAGTGATGGATTAAAACTCATCACGAAAACAGAAGGCTTTACCAATTGCTCTTTTTTTAATTATGTATTTATTGATGAAAAAAAAATGAGCAATTCTGAATTGCAGGTTTTACTCGCTCATGAAAAGGTTCATGCGCAACAATATCATTCAGTAGATAAGATTTTGTTAATGATATTCAAAGCCATGCTTTGGTTTAACCCTATTGTGTATTTATTTGATAAAGCTTTGGAACAAACCCATGAATATGAGGCTGATGAAATTACATCAATAAATATCGGTAATCAGTATTATGCCAGTTTGCTGCTGAGGCTGGCGGTAAGCAAAAGCGATATGCCGCTCATTCATCATTTTGTTAAAAGTCCAATAAAAGATAGAATTAAAATGCTGTTCAACCCAAAATCAAAAAACATGAAAAAGTTAATGTATTTGTTAGCCTTACCAGTGGCTTTTGGGTTAGTTTGGTTGTTTGCTGTTGAGGTGGTTTATGCGCAAAAGAAAAGTAATGTGCAGATTGAGTTAAAAGCAATGTATCCTCAAGTTAGTGATGTCAGAAAAGAAAGAACTAAAAAAGCCATTAAAAAATCAACGAAGAATAAAATGCTGATTAAGGCAGATCCTTCAAACCAAGCTAAAGCCTTAGTGCCAAAAATTTTATCCTTTCAAAAAATAACCGGTGATATAAAAAACAAAATCTCTTATATGCAAGGTGCAATTATGGAAATTGGCGGCGATATTTTAAAGGCTCAGGATGTTGAATTTAATCAAATTAATAATACCATTACGGCAAAAGGAGCATCCTTTGAAACTAATGGAAAGATTGAAACCGGTGACAAAATGATATTTGATTTGAATAAAAATACGCACGTAACATTTAAGCCAATAGAATTAGAAATAAAGAATAAGATGGAATTAGATCCAAAAGTTAACTATAGAGCAGATTCTGTTAAATTTAATAAAAATAAAACAATGGTATATATGTTTGGAAACGCCGAAATGTCATATAGCCAAACCACACTTTCAGGTACAAATATTGTTTACGATGCGTTAACTCAATCTGTAAAAGCAAATGATGCTGAAATTTTTTTAAATCATAAAAAAGGGATTAAAGCAGATAGTATTTTTTACGATTTGAAAACTTCTAAAGTAAAATTATTTGGGGCCAATTTAGATCGTTAATATTATCCATCAACAGGGGTGGGATGTAATAATTATTGGGATTTAAGGTTGCTGCGGGTTACTGCCCCGTTCAGTTTTGGAAATGAAAAAATAAAGCAGCTGAAAAGAAAAACCGGAAACGAAGAGGAGCGAAAGAGAAGTAATTAATTAGACGGTCGTCCTGAACTTGTTTCGGAATAAAATAAGATGCTGAAACAAATTTACTTCGTAGCTTTCCGCTTCGCTACAGGTCAGTGTGGCGATCGCCTTATAGAATAAACAAACCGTACTTATTTCATCTTTAAAATGCTTCAGCTATACTGATGTAAAATCCGCTTTGGCGTTTTTCATTTGCCTGTTTTTCGCCAACTCCGTAATCCAGGCGAACACTTATTCCTTTTTCAGGATCAAAGAAATATCTTAAGCCAGCGCCATAATTTGGTTTAAATGCATGAGCTGAAAAATCATCGATGCCCCAAACCGTTCCTGTTCCGCCAAAAACCGTTGCACCAAAACGGCTACTATAACGATAACGCAATTCTCCCTGAAAAGCCAATAAGTTTTTATCCCTGTATCGACCGCCATAATAACCACGCATCATTTCATCGTTGCCCATTTGCGGAAGCAAATAAATAGGTGTGTTTTTGCCGAAAACGGTATTATACAATCCCTGTACACCAACCGCAAAACTTTGGTTCAGTCGCCAGAAATTCCGGGCATCAATTTTTATCTGGCTCCCAGTAAAGTTGCCGGCTGAAAAAACTGAAGGAGCATACTGGTAGGTTCCTCTGATGAAAAATCCTTTTGTAGTGTAATTATTGTTATTTCTAGCATCGTAACTTTGTGTAACGCCTAAATATAAAACGCTGCCGGTTCTATTACTGTAGTAAGGGTTACTGCTGAAAATGCCATCAGGAACCCGGTCAATGTATTCGTAATTTTCAAAACCTAAAGAAACACCTGTATAAGCTTTTGGCAGCAATTGTTTCTCTGCCTGTAATAATACTTTAATTTGCTGCTGAATAAGCTTGTCTTCATTTATTGCCCGTGTGTTATTGCCTATTCCGTAAAAATTAAATGGCATTCTCTTAAAGCGTAATTCGCCTAAATAATGAAGTTTATTCCCTTTGCCCCAAATATCAATAAGAGAGCTCATGTTGTAAGCCTTCAATGTAGAATAATTTAAGTTCAGTGTTAAAGATGATGGGCGATTTGTAGTGTCCAATCGATCAGCATAAAAGCCCACAATGGCACCAACACCAAACTGAAAACCGGTTTCTTGCGCATAACCAAAAGATGGAATAGGTAAAAAACTAGCTTTACGCAAGGTGTCTTTCTCGTTAGAAAGCAACTTTTTAATCAGTTTCATTTGTGCCACTCCAGGTAACGAAAACGTTAGAAAACAAATCAATAAAACAGGCATTCTTTTCATGGAGCAAAGAAAAGGAATTAAATTATAAGTTGATGAGTTCATTTGTTAATTGGTTCATTAGTCATTAGTCAATGGTCATTTGTTAATTGTTCATTCGTATTGCAAACTGTTAACTGAAAACTGCCACCTGTATATTTGTACAGTTAAACAAAAAACTGCTATTTTTGCGGCAAACAATACAAAACAAAATGAGCAATACAAGAGGACCAATATCTCAGTTTATGGAGCATAATTATCTCCATTTTAATGCGGCGGCAATGATGGATGCAGCTAAAGGATATGAAACGCATTTAGATGAGGGTGGTAAAATGATGATCACGCTTGCTGGTGCAATGAGTACTGCAGAATTGGGAATTTCACTTGCAGAGATGATTCGCCAGGATAAAGTGGCGATTATTTCTTGTACCGGTGCTAACCTTGAAGAAGATATTATGAACCTGGTTGCACATTCACATTATAAACGTGTGCCAAACTACCGTGATTTAAGTCCGCAGGATGAATGGGATCTTTTAGAAAACCATTACAACCGTGTTACTGATACCTGTATTCCTGAAGAAGAAGCTTTCCGCCGTTTACAAAAGCACATTCACAAAATCTGGAAAGATGCTGATGATGCAGGCGAAAGGTATTTCCCGCATGAGTATATGTATAAAATGCTTTTAAGTGGCGATTTAGAACAGTATTACGAAATCGATCCTAAAAATTCATGGATGCTGGCCGCCGCTGAAAAGAATTTGCCAATCGTGGTTCCTGGATGGGAAGATTCTACCATGGGTAACATCTTTGCATCTTATGTAATGAAACAAGAGTTAAAAGCATCGACCATGAAGAGTGGCATTGAATATATGGGTTGGTTGGCCGACTGGTATATTGCAAATAGTGCTGGCAAAGGAATTGGGTTCTTTCAAATTGGTGGCGGTATTGCAGGCGATTTTCCGATTTGTGTGGTACCTATGTTATATCAGGATATGGAAATGGAGAATATCCCATTTTGGAGTTATTTCTGCCAGATCTCTGATTCAACCACTTCTTATGGCTCATATTCAGGAGCAGTGCCAAATGAAAAAATCACCTGGGGTAAATTAGATATTCACACACCTAAATTTATTGTAGAAAGCGACGCAACAATTGTAGCCCCCTTAATGTTTGCCTGGATATTAAAACAATAACAAATATAAATTGATAAACCAAACCGGTTTGGTTATGCCCATTTACGATAACGATCAAAAAATGGGCATTTTTATTGCCTGAAACGCTTGAATCGGCATTTGTTTAGAATGATTATAAATTGTATTTCCAGTCACTATTATGTCATGGGATTTATTAATAAGTTATACTTTTGTTCAAGTTTTGATGGGGCTATATCAGTTCAGGCATCAATTTCACAACAAAAAGTAAATTAAATAAGTATAAAGTGTTCATTATGAGAGATATCTCGATGATTTTAAAAAGCGTTTGGAAGTCGTTATTCGTATTTTCAGCAATTTCTGTAATGGCGGTTTCTACCGTAAATGCGCAGGATGCTAAAGAGGGGAGAGCGCTTTTCAGAGCTAAATGTTCTTCATGCCATGCCTTAGATGCTAAACTGATTGGTCCGGCCTTAACCGGAGTATCTGATCGTCATTCTGAGGAATGGTTATTGAAATGGATCCCGAATAGTGCTGCTTTGATCGCTTCTGGTGATCCAGCTGCTGTTAAAGTTTTCAATGAAAACAATAAAGTGGCGATGACTTCTTTCCCTGAGTTAGATGATGAGAAAGTAAAAAGCATCTTAGCATATATTCAAGAAGGTGAGCCAAAACCAGCTGCCGGGGCTGGAGGTGCTGTTGCTCCTAAAGATGAAACCACATCAGGTTTATCAATCGCAGGTATCGTTGCTATTGTATTAGTAGGTATTGTAATTTTAGTGATCTTAGGCCGTGCTTCTAAGTTATTAGAGCGATTAATTTTACAGAAACAAGGTATTGAAATTGAAGAAGATGTGCCGTTAGCGGTGGGTGTTCGTAAAATGTTCAAAAACAAGAAGTTCGTAATGTTCTTCATCTTGTGTTTAATCATCTGCCTGGGTTCATTCGGTTGGATGGGTATGTGGAATACAGGTGTTCAAACTGGTTATCAACCGGTTCAGCCTATTAAATTCTCACACGAGTTACATGCTGGTATCAATCAAATAGATTGTCAGTACTGTCACAATGGAGCATTTAAATCTAAAAATGCTACTATTCCATCATTAAATGTTTGTATGAACTGTCACAAAGCTGTTCAGGCGAGAGATAATTATGATGGTGAGATTTCTCCGGAGATCAAAAAAATCTATAATGCTTTGGGTTACGATCCTGAAACTCAACAATACGATAAAAGTAAAGAAAAACCAATGGAGTGGGTTCGTGTTCACAACCTTCCGGATTTTGCTTACTTCAATCACTCTCAGCACGTAGTTGTTGCAGAAGATGCTATTCGTAAAGCAAAAGGTTTACAGCCAACTGAACCTGTATGTTTCGCGTGTCACGGTCCGGTTAACACAATGGAAGAAATTTATCAATATTCTCCATTAACCATGAAATGGTGTATCAACTGCCACAAGGAAACAGATATTTCTGGTCAGAAAAATAATGCTTTCTACGCTAAGGTTATCGAAGCGCATGAAAAAATTAAAAAAGGCGAGAAAGTTACACCAGCGTTATTGGGTGGTTTAGAGTGTGGTAAGTGCCACTATTAATAGATAGAGTTTAGTAAGAACGTTCGAATAAACAGTAATATAGCTTAAATGGAAAGCAACAAAAAATACTGGAAAGGCTTAGAGGAGTATAATAATACACCCGATTTTGTTAAGAATAACAAAAACGAATTTGCCGAGCCACTTCCAATAGAAGATGTTTTAAATGAAGCAGGGTTAAGTACCGTTACCCCACGCCGCGACTTTTTAAAGGCGTTAGGTTTTGGTTTGGGTGCAGTTACTTTAGCTGCATGTCAAAGTGCCCCGGTTCATAAATCTATTCCTTATCTGGTAAAACCTGAAGAGGTTACTCCAGGTATTCCTAACTATTATACTTCGAGCTTTAATGGCCAGAGTATTTTAGTTAAAACAAGAGAAGGTCGTCCGATTAAAATTGAACCAAACCCAAATGCGGGCGAATTTAATTGCGGTACTGATGCGAGAGCTCAGGCTTCTGTTTTAGATCTTTATGATGTATCTAAATTAAAAGCACCTGTTCTTAAAAATGAAGAAACCACCTGGGCTAAGATCGATTCTTTTGTAAAAGATGAATTGGCTAAAGCACAAGCAGGCGGCAAAAAAATCCGTATCGTAGCTTCAACAGTTAACAGTCCGTCAACTAATGCTGTTTTGGCACAATTTATTGCAAAATATCCGGCAGCTAAATTGGTTCAGTATGATGCTGTTTCTTATACAGGTATTATCCAGGCTAATCAAAATAGCTTCGGTAAAGCGGTTTTACCTAAATATAACTTCGATAAAGCAGACTTAATTGTTAGTTTCAGCGCTGATTTCTTAGGTACCTGGATTAGCGGTGAGGAGTTTACTTCTCAATATACCGCTAACCGTAACTACAAATCGTTAGAAAATAAAAAGATGAGCCGCCACATTCAATTTGAAAGTGGAATGAGCTTAACCGGTACTAATGCAGATACCCGTGTTCCTGTAAAATTATCAGAAGAAGGTCCGGCATTAATTGCTTTATATAATGCCATTACCGGTCAATCTTTACCTGGCGGAACGTTAGGAAACAATACCACTGCTGATAAGGTAATTAAATTAGCAGCTAAAGAATTACTTCAAAATAAAGGTAAAGGCCTTGTTGTATGTGGTTCTAATGATGTTTCTACTCAAATTTTGGTAAATGCGATCAATGCAGCCATCGGCAGCTACGGTACCACTATTGATTTAGATAATCCTTGTTATTTATATGCAGGTAACGATGCCGAATTTAATGGTTTAGTTGCTGAAATGAGTCGTGGGGAAGTTGGTGCTGTATTTTTCTTAAACAGCAATCCTGCTTACGATTTCATGAATGCAAAAGCATTTACTGATGCATTAGCTAAAGTTCCTGCTAAAATTTCATTTGCTGATCGTGCTGATGAAACAGCTTCACTTTGTGATGCCATTGCCATTAATCATAACTATTTAGAGTCGTGGGGTGATGCAAATGCTTACGAAGGATATTATTCAATCGTTCAGCCAACCATTAACCCGGTTTTCAACAGTCGTCAGGCTGAAGAGAGTTTATTGGTTTGGGCTGATGCTCCGGTTAAAGATTACTATCAATTTGTTCGTAATAACTGGGAAACCAAAATGTTGCCTGCACTTGGTATTAAATGGAATGATGTTTTAGAAAAAGGTGTGGTAACGGTAACTCCAAAACCTGCTGCTGCATATTCATTCACACAATCTCTAGCGCAAGTGGCCACTTCAATTGTGAACAGCAGCAAAGCGCTGGCAAAAGAAGTTGAATTACAAATTTATGAGAATATTCCGATGCGTGATGGTAAAAATGCAAACAATGCATTCTTACAGGAGTTGCCTGATCCGGTTTCAAAAGTAACCTGGGATAACTATGTTGCTTTAGCTCCGAAATTTGCAGAAAAATTAAAGGTTAAAGAATTTGATGTTGTAACAGTTAAAGGCAGCAACGGATATGCTGTAGATCTTCCGGTATTGATCCAACCAGGACAAGCACAAGGAACTGCTTCTATCGCATTAGGTTACGGCCGTACCAAAGTGGGTAAAGCCGGTAACGATGTAGGTAAAAATGCTTTCCCGTTTGTTTCTTTTGTAAACGGAACAATGCAATATGCTACTTCAGTAACCATTACCCCAACGGGAGGTTATTATGAATTGGCTCAAACACAAACACACCATTCTTTTGAAGGCCGTGCGGTAATCAAAGAAGCTACATTTAAGGAATACTTAAAAGATGCATCTGCTGGTAACCACAAAGGCGAGCATAAAGATTACGATCTTTGGGATCAATATGAGAAACCAGGTAACAACTGGGTAATGGCAATTGATTTAAATGCCTGTACCGGATGTGGTTCTTGTATCGTTGCTTGTAACGTAGAAAACAACATTCCTGTTGTAGGTCGTGATGAGGTTCGCCGTCGTCGTGAAATGCACTGGATTCGTATTGATCGTTATTATAGTTATGAAACTAAAGACGGTGATGTAACCAGAGAGAAAGAGATTGCGAAATTAGAAGATTTAGATCATGTTTCTGTTGTTCATCAACCTATGTTATGCCAACACTGTGATCATGCGCCTTGCGAAACAGTTTGTCCGGTTTTAGCAACTGTACACTCATCAGATGGTTTAAACCACATGGCTTACAACCGTTGCGTAGGTACACGTTACTGTGCAAACAACTGTCCATACAAAGTTCGTCGTTTCAACTGGTTCAACTACTGGAATGATTCCCGTTTCGATAACTACTTAAATAACGAGTTTACTCAATTGGTTTTAAATCCTGATGTAACTACCCGTTCACGTGGTGTGATGGAGAAATGCTCAATGTGTATTCAACGTATTCAAGGTGGTAAGTTGCAAGCTAAATTAGAGAAACGTCCATTAAAAGATGGCGATATCAAAATGGCTTGTCAGGAAGCTTGTTCAGCAAATGCGATCATATTTGGTGATTCAAACGATCCTGATTCAGAGGTTTCAAAAGCATTACGTTCTGAGCGTATCTACTACGTATTGGAAGAAATCAATGTGAAACCGGGTATCGGATACATGACAAAAATTAGAAACACAGATACAACAGTACAAGCGTAAGCTTTAGTATAAAGAAAATACAAATTATGTCAGGACATAACGAATCAATACTTAGAGAACCATTAATTACCGGCGATAATATCACGTATGCAAAAATTACGGATGATATTTTAATGCCGGTAGAAAACAAGCCGAATAAGGCTTGGTGGATTGGTTTCATCGTTTCAGCATTAGGTGCATTACTTTGGGTAGTAGCTGTTAGTTACACCTTTTGGAATGGTATCGGATCCTGGGGCTTAAATAAAACAGTTGGATGGGCATGGGATATTACCGGTTTCGTATGGTGGGTAGGTATCGGTCACGCCGGAACATTAATTTCAGCAGTACTATTACTTTTCCGTCAAAACTGGCGTAACTCCATTAACCGTTCGGCAGAGGCAATGACTATCTTCGCCGTTATTTGTGCGGCAACCTATGTTGTTTCTCACATGGGGCGCCCCTGGTTAGCTTATTGGGTATTACCTCTACCAAATCAATTTGGATCACTTTGGGTAAACTTTAACTCGCCATTGGTATGGGATATGTTTGCCATCTCCACTTATTTCTCTGTATCATTATTATTTTGGTACACAGGTTTATTACCAGATATCGCTACTATTCGTGACCGTGCAGTGGGTACACGCAGAAAAATCTATTCCATTTTCTCTTTTGGATGGACTGGAAGCGTTAAAACCTGGCAACGTTTTGAAGCAGTATCATTAATCTTGGCGGGTATTTCTACGCCGCTGGTACTTTCAGTGCACACCATTGTATCAATGGACTTTGCAACATCAGTAATTCCAGGATGGCACACAACTATTTTCCCTCCTTACTTCGTTGCTGGTGCGATTTTCTCGGGTTTTGCGATGGTGTTAACCTTATTATTGGTTGCCCGTAAAGTATTGGGCCTTGAAAATTACATCACCATGTTCCACATTGAGTCGATGAATAAAATCATCATCTTAACAGGATCAATCGTTGGTGTGGCTTATTTAACAGAGTTTTTCATTGCATGGTATTCAGGTTCTGAATATGAGCAATATGCTTTCATTAACCGTTCTACTGGTCCTTACTGGTGGTCGTACTGGATGATGATGACATGTAACGTAATCTCACCACAGCTGTTATGGTTCAAAAAAATCCGTTTAAGCATTAAAGCTACCTGGATTTTATCAATTGTAGTAAACGTAGGTATGTGGTTTGAGCGTTTTGTAATCATCGTTACCTCATTACACCGTGATTATATTCCGTCGAGTTGGGCGATGTTCTATCCAACCTGGGTTGATGTGAGTGTATTCGTAGGTTCAATCGGACTATTCTTTACATTATTCTTATTATTCTTAAGAGTATTGCCATCAATCGCTATTGCAGAGGTTAAATTATTATTGAAATCTGCCAGTGAGCAAGCAAAAATGAAACAGATTAAAGAAGGACATGAGAATAAAGAATACGTTGCTGAATACGTAGAGTCTTTACAGAAATTTGATAGTGTTAAACAAGAAGATTACGCAAAAATATAACAATGAGTGATATCAAATATATTTTAGGCAGCTTTGGTGATCCTGATGAAATGATGCATGGCATCGAAAAACTACAGGAAAATGGTGTAAGCATTTACGATGTTTATACGCCAATGCCTATACACGGAATAGAAGCCAAATTAGGAATTAAAAGATCGAGAATCGATATCGCAGCATTTTGCTTTGGTATTACCGGAACTTGCGCAGCTTTTGCTTTGATTTATTTTTGCGCAGTAATCGATTGGAAAGTTAACATCGGTGGTAAGCCATCATTTGCATTGCCGGATTTTATTCCGATAATGTTCGAGCTTACTGTACTGTTTTGTGCTTTCGGTATGGTTTTAACTTATTATGCTTCTACGCATTTGTTTCCGGGAAGAGCTCCAAGAGTAATGGATCTTCGTGCAACTGATGATCGTTTTGTGATCGCAGTTGATGCAAAAGATAACACAGCGCACACTGTAATTGATGGTTTATTAAAAGATGCAGGTGCTTTAGAAGTAAAGTATAATGAAAGGAAGTACATTAGCTATGAATAAGAATAAATTTGTTTATACGGCGTTTTTAGCTATCGCTTTCGCAGCTACTTTATCCGCTTGTAGAGATAAACGCAGTACTGGTTTAGAATATGCCAGAAATATGTATGATGCGATTGCATTAAATCCGGATCAACCAGTGGATACTGCTAATAAGTTACTGGCAAGTTTTAAAGGTCAGGCCGCACAGGTTCCACCAGCTAATACAAAACCGGTTGGTTTTACAGAATATGATGAATATCCAAACACAAAAGAAGGATATGAAGCAGCAGGGGTAAGCATGGTTAATCCATTACCTGTTGATACCTTGAACTTAGCAGAAGGAAAACATTTATTTGATGTTTTCTGCAGCCCTTGCCATGGTGAAAAAGGAGATGGTCAGGGACACCTGGTTAAAATTGAGAAATTTAGCGGTGTACCTGCTTATCAAACAGGCGCTTCATCTCGTGGCGGTAACATGGCAGATCTTACTGCAGGTAAAATTTACCATACCATCACTTATGGTGTAAATAACATGGGCTCGCATGCTTCACAAATCTCGCCAACAGATCGTTGGAAAGTGGTGATGTATGTTCAACAATTACAAAAAGGACAATAGTAAAGCAGAATATAAATGGGAACTCACAATATTAATTTTAGTGAACAGTTTGAGTTTACAGGTAAAGTAAAAACCTTAAGCATTGTTGGTATCGTTATCGGTATTGCAGCTGTGTTGTTTGGTTTCTTGGCTGGTGATAAAGTAATGCACGAGCGTACTTTTGCTAACCTGTTGCTTATGGGTTATTACTTTGCATGCGTATGTATGTCGGGTACTTTCTTCCTCGCTGTTCAATATGTAGCTCAAGCGGGTTGGTCTGCATCAATTCTACGTGTACCACAAGCTATGGCTAAAACATTGCCAATTGCTGCTGTAATACTTTTTGTTATTATTTCTGCTGGTTTGTACACACACAATTTGTATCATCACTGGCATGCAGATGGATTAACGGTAGAAGGTAGTCCTAACTATGATGCGATCATTGCAGGTAAAGCAGTATTCTTAAACGTACCTTTCTTTTTAGGTCGCCAGGTATTGTTTTTAGGTGTTTATAGCATCTTCTCCATCATGTTTGTTAAGTTTTCTTACAATGAAGACTTAGCTGGTGGTTTAAATTCATACAGAAAGAGCTTTAAAAATGCTTGTATTTTCTTAGTGATTTATGGTTTTACCACTCCGGTATTTGCTTTTGATACGATTATGTCATTAGAAGCACACTGGTTCTCAACCATGTTCGGTTGGTATAACTTTGCTGCAATGTGGGTAAGCGCATTAGCTACAATTGCAATCATCATCATCTTATTAAGAAGAGCTGGTTATATGCAATGGGTTAACAACAGCCACTTGCATAATTTAGGTCAGTTTATTTTTGGTTTCTCTATCTTCTGGACTTATGTATGGTTTGCACAGTTCTTATTAATTTACTATGCAAACATGCCTGAGGAAACGGTTTATTTCTACAAACGCTTTGAGTACTACAAATTCTGGTTTTTCTTAAACCTTGCCATGAATTTCTTAGCGCCGGTATTATTATTAATGGATAGAGATAACAAAAGAACGGATGCCAAATTGTTATTCGTTGCTATAGTGGTATTATTGGGCCACTGGGTTGATTATTACCAGATGATTATGCCAGGTGCCGTTGAAGATGGACACAATGGTTTTGGAATTGTTGAAATTGGTACAGCAGTAGGTTTTGTAGGATTGTTTACATTTACAGTTCTATCAGCATTAAGCAAAAAACCATTAATTGCAAAGAATCACCCATTATTACAAGAAAGTTTGCATCATCAGCTTTAGCAGATGATATTTATAGGGCAAATATTTAATTATTATTATAATTAGCAGTACAGCGTACTACTTTTAAGAAAATGAGTTTAAGAAAGTTTATCACAAATAAAACGACCGCGGCTTTAGCAGTATTACTTACTGTTTTTGCAAACACCAGCGCATTTGCGCAAGAGGCAGCAGCAGGTGCTGCAGCGGCACCGAAAGTTGATATGGGTGAGGTTTACAAATCAGTAATTTTTTATGTGCTGATTTTTCTTGCCGTATGTTTATTCGTAGCTATTATTGGCAAATCAATAAAAGTATATGAATTAAGCCGCGAAGCCCAAGGAAAACCTGTAGGTATTAACTGGAACAGGGTACATGCAAGTTTATTTGCATTGTTCCTGGTTTTAGGTTTGTATGGTGTGTATTGGGAATATACCGTTCATGGTTCTATGTTGTTACCTGATGCTGCATCAGAACATGGAAAAAAGATTGATGACATGTTTAACTTGACACTGATCATTACCACAATCGTATTCATTGTAACCCACATCTTATTATTTGGATTTGCCTACATCTACAAGTATTCTGCAAAAAGAAAAGCTTACTACTATCCACACAATAATACAATTGAAAAAATCTGGACAATTGTTCCTGCATTGGTGTTAACTGTTTTGGTATTGATGGGTTTCTTAACCTGGAGATCAATTTTCTTCAAAGTAGAAGACCCTAATAACAAACCACTTCAAATTGAAGTTACCTCTGAGCAGTTTAAATGGTCTATCCGTTACCCTGGAGCTGATGGCATTGTAGGTAAGAAAAACTACAAGTTAACCACATCATCCAATGCATTAGGTATTGACTTTAAAGACTTAAACTCACGCGATGACGAAATGGCTGATGAAATGGTTATTCCAGTTGGAAAACCAGTTAAGCTTATTTTGACAAGTAAAGATGTTATCCATAGTTTTTATATGCCTCATTTCAGAGTTCAGTTAAATACTGTACCAGGTATGCAAACGGTATTTGAATTCACTCCAACAAAGACTACCCGTCAAATGCAGGAGGAAACCAATGATCCTAACTTCAAATATCTTTTCTTCTGCGCAAAAATTTGTGGTTCTGGTCACTGGAATATGCAGAAAGATGTTCGCGTAGTTTCAGAAGCTGAATACAAAACCTGGATTGCAGAACAAAAAACTTACTTAAATGATGATTTAAGAAAACAATTTAATTTGCCAGTGGCACCTGCAGCTGTAAAATCAGTAGCAGATTCAGCAACAACCGATTCGGCTGCTGTGAAAAGTAACCAAATGGCTTTAAATAAATAATATTAAGCAGGAGCGAAAGAATTATGTCAACAATAGCATTACACGACGAACACAATCACGATCACGCTGATCATGGACATCATAAGGAAACTTTGATTTCAAAGTATATCTTCAGCATGGATCACAAAATGATTGCTAAGCAATTCCTAATTACTGGTATTATCATGGCAGTAATTGCGATGGGCTTATCAATTTTATTCCGTATTCAATTGGCCTGGCCAGATCAAAACTTCCCTTTCTTAGAAACATTTTTAGGAAAATGGGCTGAAGGTGGTCGTATCAAACCAGACTTTTATTTAGCTTTAGTTACCATTCACGGTACCATTATGGTATTCTTTGTGTTAACGGCAGGGTTGAGCGGCACATTTAGTAACTTATTAATTCCATTGCAAATTGGAGCAAGAGATATGGCATCACCGTTCCTGAACATGCTGTCATATTGGTTCTTCTTCATGGCATGTGTGGTAATGATGTCTTCATTCTTCATTCAAACCGGGCCTGCTTCTGGCGGTTGGACCGTTTATCCTCCTTTATCAGTGGTAGAAACAGCAATGCCTGGTTCAGGACTGGGAATGACATTATGGCTAATCAGTATGGTCATGTTCGTAGCTTCATCTTTAATGGGTGGCATCAACTACGTGAGTACCATTTTGAATATGCGTACTAAAGGTATGGACCTTTGGAAAATGCCATTACCAATCTGGGCTTTCTTCTTAACTGCTATTTTAGGTATCCTATCTTTCCCCGTTCTTGTGGCTGGGGTGGTATTGATGGTATTTGACCGTAGTTTCGGAACAAGTTTTTATCTTTCTGATATTGTAATGGGTACCAATATTTTACCAAACGAAGGTGGTTCGCCAATCTTATGGCAACACTTGTTCTGGTTCTTAGGACACCCTGAGGTTTACATTGTAATTATGCCGGCTTTAGGTATTTCATCAGAAGTTATTTCAGTGAACTCCCGTAAACCGATTTTCGGTTACCATGCAATGGTTTATTCATTAATTGGTATTACTGTACTTTCGTTCATCGTGTGGGGACACCACATGTTTGTAACTGGTATGAATCCATTGTTGGGCGGGGTATTCATGATCACAACATTGATCATTGCGGTACCATCAGCGGTAAAAACATTCAATTATTTAGCAACATTATGGCGTGGTAACATCCGTTTCACTCCGGCAATGTTGTTTGCCATTGGTTTGGTTTCATTCTTCATTTCTGGTGGTTTAACCGGTATTTTCTTAGGTAACGCATCATTGGATATTAACTTACATGATACCTATTTCGTGGTTGCCCACTTCCACCTGGTAATGGGATCTGCAGCGATTTTCGGTATGCTTGCAGGTGTGTACCACTGGTTCCCAAAAATGTTTGGTAAAATGATGAATGCGAAATTGGGTTACTTACACTTCTGGTTAACCTTTATAGCTGCTTATCTGGTGTTTTTCCCACTTCACTTTTTAGGTTTAGATGGTGTACCTCGTCGTTATTACGCATTTACAGAATTTGAATTTATGAAGAAATGGTTAACAGTAAACGTGTTTGTAACCTGGGCAGCTATCATTGCTGCTTTGGCTCAGGTAGCGTTCCTTTTCAATTTTTTCTATTCTATTTTCAGAGGCAAAAAATCTCCTCAAAATCCTTGGGAAGCAAATACATTAGAATGGACTGCACCAGTGGAGCACTTACATGGAAACTGGCCAGGAGAAATTCCGACAGTTTACAGATGGCCATATGATTATAGCAAACCAGGTCATGACGCAGACTTTATTCCTCAAACCGTTCCTTTCTCTCAAACAATGAGTTCTAACCTGCCTCACGATTTTGAAGGAAATGCGGAAGCAGAAAGAATACAACAAGATTGGGAATTAGCCAATCCTGTTAAAGAAAGCAACTAGGTTTTAAGCTTTATACAATATAAAAGGGGTATCTGATTAAGTTTCTGCTTATCCGGATACCCTTTTCATCTTAAAAGATATATGGTCAGCAGATCAGCACAACGTTTTATCAGGATAAATTTTATAACTATCGTAGTTACGCTACTGGTTATACTTGCCGGAGGTATTGTTCGCAGTACAGGATCTGGTATGGGCTGTCCTGACTGGCCAAAGTGTTTCGATCGTTATATTCCACCAACTGATGTTTCTCAGCTTCCGGCAAATTATAAGGAGAAGTATGTAGCGGGAAGAATTAAGAAAAATGAAAAGTTTGCCAAATACTTAGAAAGTATGGGCAAAGTGGAATTGGCAGACAGCATCAGACATGATAAGAGCATTACTTTGCCAGAGGAGTTTAATGCGGCCAAAACCTGGGTTGAATATGTAAACCGCCTAACAGGTGTGCTTGCCGGTATATTTTTGCTATTAACGGCTATATATTCATTTACGTACAGGAAAACAGCCAAGAGAATCATATTTCTGAGTATTCTGAATATCTTTGTTGTAGGTTATCAGGCTTGGTTGGGTTCTATCGTGGTATCAACAAACTTAGCACAGTGGGTAGTTACTGTACATATGCTTTTGGCCATAGTGATTTTAGCCATTTCAATATATACCTATAATTATGCAAAACAGTTAAGTAAGGCACCTTCGGTAATTATGTACCGGATACTGTGGCTGAAAGGATTTTTACTTTTTACCGTAGTGTTAAGCATTATTCAAATTGTTTTGGGTACAGAAGTGAGAGAATCGGTTGATGTGATTGCAAAATCACTTTCATATGGTTTAAGAGATACATGGATATCAAAAGTTGGATCAGTATTCTCTTACCACCGCGATCTGGCAATATTGGTGGTTATTGCCAATGCAATAGTTTATAAAATGGTTATTGACCGTTTTAGTGGTAAAGCAGCACCCTTATTAACTGCCAGATTTATTTTAATTACGCTTCTCATTCAATTATTAAGTGGTTTCGCTTTAGCATATATAGCTTTTCCACCAGCAGCGCAGGCATTGCATATTTTGTTTTCTACGCTGTTATTTAGTTTACAGTTTTATCTGTATTTGTTGGTGTATAGAACAAGTACTTATAGGCAATAATAAAAAGGGAATTGAAACAAGTTATTTCAGATTTTTCTAAGCTCATAAAATTCAGACTGTCATTCACAGTCGTATTTTCTGCATCGATTTCTTTTTTGATCGGACAAAAAATGCAGGTAGGCAGGGGGTATATTCCTTCAATTGATTGGGGTAATTGGTTAGTACTTATTATTGGCGGATTTTTGGTTACTGCAGCGGCTAATTGTTTTAATGAGATTATCGAAAAGGATTTAGATAAATTAATGTCAAGAACTAAAGATCGGCCTATGCCGGCTGGCAGAATGACCACCGGACAAGGGTTAATTCTTGGCGTGTTTATGGCATTTTTAGGTACCTGGTTGCTTGGGAAACTTAACCTGGAAACGGGTTTATTATCCGTATTTTCCATTTTACTCTATGCCTTTGCTTATACGCCATTAAAAAGAAAATCACCAATTGCGGTATTTGTTGGTGCAATTCCCGGCGCACTGCCTCCGCTGATCGGGTATCTTGCTGCATTTGGCAGTTTAAAAGCCGAGCAGTTTCATGAAATAGATTATTATATTGCCGCCATATTGTTCCTGATTCAGTTTGTTTGGCAATTTCCTCACTTTTGGTCCATTGCATGGGTTTTGGATGACGATTATAAAAAAGCAGGTTTCAGATTGTTACCTACCAAGAAACGAGATAAGGCATCAGCAATGCTAACTTTTGTTAGTACCTTGATCTTAATTCCAGTAAGTTTACTGCCAACAATTTATGGCTTTGGAGGCTATTATATTGCAGGATTATCGTTGATAGCCGGAATTATTTTTAGCTGGCTGGCCTTAAAGCTTCTGTTGAGCAGGGAATTGGCCGATGCCAAAAAAGTGATGTTCTGCTCATTTTTTTACATACCCGCTGTGCAGTTGGGTTTATTATTAAATTTTATAGCAAAATAATTTATGGTTCTAACAATGGAAAATATCCAAGATACATTTGATCCCAAACCAAGAAAATTTATTGTTTGGTTGTTCGTAGTATCATCAACAATTATGTTTGGTGGCTTTACCAGTTATTATCTGGTTTTCTCCGCTTCTAAAGGTAAAGGGCATGGTTTAGTGCTGCCTGATGCTTTTATTTATTCAAGCCTGGTTATTATTGCCAGTAGTGTAACACTTTTCTTAGCCTCAAAGGCTTTAAGAAAGTTAAATTTTAGTTTACAGCGTAATTTGCTTTGGGTTACTGTACTTTTAGCCGTTGCTTTTGGTGTAATGCAATTTAATGCATGGGGAAGCATGGTTAGAACCGGTGCAACACTGGTTGGAAACAATGCTGCAATATCATTTATTTATGTGGTTAGTTTTATTCACTTATTGCACATTATTGCAGGGGCCTTCTTAATAATCAATGCCTTAGTGGGCAGTTACAGAAATATTCCATTAGCGAAAAGCAAATATCGCATGGAAATCACATCTATTTTTTGGCATTTTATAGATATATTATGGATATATCTGTATGTTTTTTTACTTTTGAACCGTTAAATTTGTTAACAAACTATTATACTATTTCCAAATGAATTCAGTATCACAATTAGATCAAGTTAAAACCGGACCATGGAATGGTGGTCGTTCTCCGTGGTCGGTAGAATATGGTAAAATCATGATGTGGTTTTTCCTTTTGTCAGATGCTTTTACTTTTTCATCTCTATTGATCTATTATGGCGCTCAGCGTTTTTCTAAATTAACATGGCCAGACCCTGATTTGGTTTTCCAATCAATCCCTGGTATTACAGATACAGGTGCCCCTTTGGTTTTCGTGGGTATTATGACTTTTATCTTAATCATGAGTTCTGTAACTATGGTTCTAGCTGTAGAAGCAGGTCACAGACGTTCGAAAAAAGAAGTGATCTGGTGGATGGTAGCTACCATTATTGGTGGTTTTATGTTCTTAGGCTGTCAGGCTTTGGAGTGGACTCACCTGCATCATGAAGGTTTCTGGTGGGGAGAAATCCCGTCTGCTGAAAAATTAAAACACTTATTCAGCGGAGATGTTTCTGAAATAGCTGCTCAACAATTTGCAAACTTATTCTTTACCATTACAGGTTTTCACGGTTTCCACGTATTTAGTGGTGTCATGATCAATATCATCATATTAATCATGACCATCAATGGTACTTTCGAAAGAAGAGGACACTATTTAATGGTAGAAAAAGTTGGTTTATACTGGCACTTCGTAGATTTAGTATGGGTGTTTGTATTTACATTCTTCTATTTGGTTTAATTTATCATATTATAAAAAAATTATCATGTCAGAACACTCGCATTCAACAGAAGGACACGAAGAACACGCTGGTTTATCAAAAGGTAAAATTTGGCAAGTATTTGGTATCTTACTACTCATTACAGTAATTGAATTTATCATTGCACTGGTTATTTTGCCAAAAGGATATATTTCTCATGGCATAGGTAACTTTATATATATCGCTTTAACATTATTAAAAGCATTTTATATTGTTGCTTATTTTATGCACTTAAAATACGAGAAATTGGGTCTCCAGCTTTCATTAACAGTATCATTTATCTTCATTATTTACTTTATAGTTTTAATGTTAATAGAAGGCGGTTTTTTAAACCTGCATATGATTAATCATTAATGAAAAGAAGTCCTGTAAAAAAGGTATTAATCCTGGTAAGCATTTTAGCTATACCAGGATTTTTGTTTTTTTATTTATTGCCACAATTCGCAAAAAACAGATATAAAAGTCTTCCGGTTTTTGGCGAAAAAACTGTTGCTTCAACTTTTCATTCAGTAAAGGGAAAGAAAATACCTGATACCATTTATCATCAGATACCAGATTTTAGCTTAATTAACCAAAAGGGAGATTCAGTTACCTGGGCATCATTAAAAGATAAAATAGTAGTGTTAAACTTATTTTATACTGATGCAAAAAACAATGATGTAATTCAATACATTAAGCAGTTATCAGAAGGGTATGAGAAAAAGCCTTTGGTCCGCTTTTTAAGTTTATCCGTAAATCCAGATGATAAAACTAAAATTTCTGATTTTGCTGCGCAATTCAACGCTAAACCAGGTAAATGGGATTTGTTGGCTGGCGATACCGCATCAACTTACCCTTTAATCAGAAATGGCTTATTGCTGGATGTAATCAGGGATGATGCTGATCATAAATCAAATTTCATTTTCGGAAATAAAATTCTATTGGTTGACGTTCAACATCGCATAAGGGGGATTTACGAAATCGAAAATCCAGATGCCATTGGTAGATTAGAAGATGAAATTAAGGTTCTGATTGCAGAATATTTAAGAACCTTAAAAGATGGCAGATAATGCCATTTATAAATTATATAACAATTAGTAGTCTGTTCATGGAGAATAATTTGTTAGAAAAGAAATATAATAAATGGATTATTGTTTTATCCATTGCTATTCCTTTGGTTGTAGCACTTTTATTTGGTGTTAATTTAAGAAAACTTGGCTATGATGTAAAGCCATTGTCTTTCTTACCTCCTATATATGCGGCAATTAACGGCGTAACAGCAGTAGTGTTGGTTGCAGCAGTTTGGGCCATTAAAAATGGCAAGCAAAAGTTGCACGAAAACCTGATGAAGTTTGCGATAGGATTATCAGTTGCTTTTTTGGCTATGTACGTTGCCTATCATATGACTTCTGATTCAACCAGATTTGGTGGCGAAGGCGCTATAAAATATATTTACTATTTTATCTTAATTACCCATATTTGTTTATCTGTTATCATCATTCCTTTTGTATTGGTAACCTATGTCAGGGCGCTGGCTCAACGTTTTGACAGACATAGAAAAATTGCGAAAATTACCTTCCCAATGTGGCTTTATGTTGCGGTTACTGGCGTAATTGTTTACTTAATGATAGCACCTTACTATAACTATTAAGTTAGGTAATTTATTTCTGCTGCTAAAAAAGCATACCAACCTGTCATTTTTCTGCGTATAAAGTTGTATTATTGATTTCTATATTTAGTAGATAGGTATCAGGCTATAGCCTGATTTTTTTAATAAATTTATTTTCGATTTGGCAAATCGTAATCCATTGTTAATAAGGATTTAACTAACGATATGGCATTTAATAATACTGAGGGGGAAAAAGAACTTATTAAAAAAATTGTTGATGGTGATGAACAGGCATTTTCTATTCTGTTTTTCAGATATTTACCTGTTTTAAATAGCTTTGCTGTAAAATTTACCAAATCAACCGATGCAGCTCAGGAGATTATACAAGATGCCTTTGTTAGAGTATGGTTAAATCGCGATAAACTGGAGCAAGTTGAAAACATAAAGGCCTATTTATATAAGTACGTTTCAAATGAATGTCTGGGTTATCTTCGCAAGAAATTAAAAGATGATAAGATAATCGATAACCTAAAAATAACACAGCAGCATATTAGCAATAACACCGCTGAATCCATTCATTTAAATGAAATAAAAAGAATTGTTTCCTTTGCTGTAGATAAATTGCCTAATCAACGCAGAAAAATTTATCAGCTAAGTAGAAATGAGGGTAAAACTATTCCTGAAATTGCCGATCAATTAGGTATTTCTATAAACACAGTAAAAAATTCATTGGTTTCTGCACTGAAATATATCAGAATTGAGCTTTCCCGACATGGAATTACTTTGCTTCTAGGGTTGATCCTATATACTTTATAAAAAAAGTAAAAAAAATATATTTCCCAATAGTCCTAATTTCTGTTTACCGCTTCTTAGTCTTAGAATCTTTATGAACCGACAAATAAATCATTTATTACAGCAGTTTGAATTAGGTTTGCTCAGCAAAGCTGAAAGGGAACAACTTTTGAGTTTTGTAGATGATAACCCTGATTTTGTTATTGATGAAATCGTGAAAATGATGTTAAAGGAAGAAGATCAACCAATATCTTCGGCTCCGGTTGATGAAAAATGGAATACAACTGTAGATGAGATTTTATCCATTGATAAAGTACCTACCCGCAAAGTTTCTTTATTCTCAAAATTGAAATGGGTTGCGGCAGCAATAGTTGTTCTCACATTCTCTTTAACTTCGCTGTTTTACTTAAATAAGAAGAAGGAAAGAGTATATTATTCTGATGTAATGCCCGGTGGAAATAAAGCGATTTTAACTTTGGCAGATGGCAGAAAAATCGCATTAAATGATATTAAAAATGGTGATTTAATAAAAGAGAGCGGAATATCTATTTCGAAAACTGCAGATGGCCAATTGGTTTATAACATTGAGCAAACAACAAATGGCAATACTGATGATTCAAAATTAAATACCATTACCACCCCAAATGGTGGCGAATGGGAAATTCGTTTGCCCGATGGTTCGAGTGTTTGGTTAAATGCTGCAAGCTCGTTGAAGTATCCTTTAAATATTTCGAAATCAAAAGTAAGATTGGTTGAGTTAACCGGTGAAGCATATTTCGAAGTTAAAAAAGATAAAGAACATCCCTTTATAGTTAAAACAGATAAGCAAAAATTAGAGGTTTTAGGTACACATTTCAATATCAACAGTTATGCTGATGAATTGGTAACCAAAACTACTTTATTTGAAGGTCGTGTCCGCATATCGGCAATTAATGATCCATCTCGTTTTGAACTGTTAGCCCCGGGCGAACAATCAATTTTATCATCAAAAGGTATTGATGTGAAAACGGTTGATGTTGATGAAGCCATTGCCTGGAAAAATGGATATTTCATGTTTAACAATGAAAGACAAGAGACTATTTTGAAAAAAATAGCCAGATGGTATAATGTTCAGATAGAATATATGGATCCTGAGGCAAAAGATGTAATGTACTATGGAACTGTAAGCCGGTTTGAAAAGATTTCGAAGGTATTAAGGAAATTCGAACAAACCGGAGAAGTGCGTTACGATATTAAAGACAATAAAGTTTTAGTATACAAAGATTAAAAATAAAAGATGAAGAACTAACTAATCTTTATCTATAAAAAATATAAAAAAATACAACCAACTTAACCTAAAACAAACCGATATGAATACACTTCGACAACAAGACTGATCTTTCAAGTTAAACAAATAAAAAAAGGAGTGCTCGCAACACCCCTTTATATCTGTTTAACTATTCTGGTAAGCCAGAATCGAACAAATCCAATTATTTCTTAGATTAACCGTGGAATGCTTTTTATTGAAACTGAAAAGCCAGCATTTCCATAAACAAACAGACAATTAAATGTACAAAATTTATATTAGAATTTTATGTACGCATCGCCGCTACATATCTAAATTCCTATTAATTATGAAGTTAGTAACCATCATATTGCTTACCTCTTTAATGCAGGTAAGTGCAGCTTCATTTGGTCAGTTAGTTACGTTGAAAGAAAAAAATGTAACCCTTGAAAAAATTATTAGAGAAATTAGGTTGCAATCAGGTTATGATGTG
This sequence comes from Pedobacter chinensis, assembly GCF_003339865.1. Classification (GTDB taxonomy): domain Bacteria; phylum Bacteroidota; class Bacteroidia; order Sphingobacteriales; family Sphingobacteriaceae; genus Pedobacter; species Pedobacter chinensis. The sequence goes on along the minus strand of NZ_QPKV01000009.1, from coordinate 144,958 downwards.
CTACTATCAACAAACAAAATCAAAAGCAATACCACTTTTAACGCTGATTTTAAAAACGCCACAATAGAAGAGGTAATGAACAAAATCACATCTGGTAATGACTTGACTTATGCTATTGAAGACAAAACTATTCTTATTAAACCTAAAGAGAAATCAATTTTTGATAAGGTATTGGATTACTTTGCTGTTGTTAAAATTACCGGAAAGGTAATTGATAAAAATGGAACTCCGATGCCGGGCGTAAGTGTAAGAGAGAAAGGTGCGGCAAATGCAGTTTCAACAGCAGCAAATGGTAATTATCAAATTTCGGTTAACGAAGGCGCTACGTTGGTATTTAGTTATATCGGCTACAAACCTGTTGAAATCGCGATTGGCAACAAAACTGTAATTAATATAACACTGGAAGAAGATGCTGCTCAACTACAAGAGGTAAACGTTGTTTCAACTGGTTATCAGGATTTAAATAAAAAGTTATTTACAGGTTCTGCAACATTGGTAAAAGCTTCTGACGCACAACGAAATGGTGTTCCTGATATTAGTCGTATGCTTGAAGGACAGGTAGCGGGGGTGTCAGTTCAAAATGTTTCCGGTACTTTTGGCGCTGCACCTAAAATCCGCGTTCGTGGTGCTACTTCAATTTCTGGTGATAATAAACCGCTTTGGGTTGTTGATGGTATTATCCTGGAAGATGTGGTTAATATTTCAAATGAAGCACTTTCAACCGGGGATGCCAATACTCTGATTGGCTCATCAGTTGCGGGATTAAATCCAGATGATATTGAAAGTTTCACAATATTGAAGGATGCTGCAGCTACTGCAAAATATGGAGCTCGTGCCATGAATGGCGTAATTGTGGTAAATACCAAGAAAGGGAAAGTAACACAAGGCAAGCCAAATATCAGCTATACAGGGAATTATACAACCTATTTGAAACCTTCTTATTCTGATTTTGATATTATGAATTCTGCAGATCAAATGTCGGTAATGATGGAGCTCGAAAACAAGGGTTACTATAACCATGCTTCTGCATCTCGTGGGGCAACAGGAGGTGTTTTCTATAAAATGTATAATTCATTATATGACTACGATGAGACAACCAACACTTATGCCTTGAAAAATGATGTAGCTAGTCGTAACAAATTTTTAGAACGTTATGCCAATGCAAATACAGATTGGTTCGATATTCTTTTCAAAAACTCATTGTTGCAAGAACACTCTGTAAGCTTAAACTCCGGAACAGAGAATTTTCAAACTTATGCTTCTACCTCTTATTTGCATGATACAGGTCAAACTTTAGGTAATAGCGTTGATCGGTTTACAGGAAACTTTAGGTCAAATTTTAAATTAAGTCCTAAAATCAGTGGGGAGCTTTTAGCTAACGGTTCTATCCGTGATCAAATGGCGCCCGGAACCTTAGATCGTACTTCTGATCCAGTGTATGGCTCTTATTCAAGAGACTTCGATATCAATCCATATTCTTATGCATTGAATACAAGCAGGGCCATAACTGCTTACGACGAAAATGGAAATAGAGAATATTTCACACGTAATTATGCTCCGTTTAATATTTTGACTGAGTTAGAAAACAATTATTTAAAATTAACTCAAATTGATTTTAAAGTTCAAGGTGGGTTAACATACAAAATCCTTCCAAGCCTATCCTACACTGTTAATGGTGCTTACCGCTATGCTAAAACTGAAAGACAAACTTATGTGTTAGAAAATTCTAATATGGCATTGGCTTATAGGGCAGCAAAAGATGCTACTGTTATTGGAGACAATAAATATTTATACAGCGATCCAGACAATCCAAATGGATTGCCATATGTTGTTCTTCCGGAAGGCGGATTTTATAATATCAAGGGGGATAACTTGAAGAACTATTATTTCAGACAAGATTTAGTCTTCGATAAAATGTTCGGCACTGATCACCACCTAAATTTATTTACGTCTATGGAAACAAGGTATACTGACAGACAAACCGAAGCTTTTGATGGGGTTGGTTATCAATATGATAATGGTGGAATTGTAAATTCTAATTACCGTTATTTTAAATGGGCGCAAGAGTCTGGCTATCCATATTTTTCGATGAGTAATACTTACGACCGTTTTGTAGGATTTCTGGGAACAGCAGCATACAATTTCAAAGACCGATATGTTTTTAATGGATCTGCAAGATTGGATGGTTCAAATAAAATGGGTAGCAGCAAAACCGCCAGATGGCTTCCTACCTGGAACGTTTCTGGTAAGTGGAATATTGATCAGGAAAAATTTTGGTGGGAAAACAATATCGTAAATTCAGCTACTTTAAGGGCTACCTATGGTTTGGTAGCTAATATTGGGAATGCCAATAACTCTGCGGCTGTATTTTACAATCAGGTTGCACGCCGCCCGTACGATAATGAAAAAGAGACAGTTACTTATATTTCAAGCCTGGCGAATTCGGAATTAACCTGGGAGAAATTATATGAATTTAATGTTGGTGCTGATATTGGTCTCTTATCCAATAATCGACTTCAGTTAACAGTTGACTATTATACAAGAAACATCTTTGACTTAATCGGTTCAATTAATACTTCAGGAATTGGCGGACAGTTTACCAAAACAGCGAACTATGGTAAAATGAAATCGAGTGGATTTGAATTTACTTTGACTGGTAATGTATTAAATGAAGCTGATTTTAAATGGCGTACCAATCTAAACTTCGGTTATAATACAAATAAAATCACTGAACTTCAGGTAAATCCAAACATTTGGCGTTTAGTGAGCGCCGATGGAGGTCCACTTGAAGGGCATTCACAAAGAGGACTTTATTCTATACAATTTGCGGGCTTAGACCATTATACCGGTCACCCATATTTTATTGATCAAAATGGAAAGGTTAACACTTATGTGAATTTACAAAGTACAACAGTAGGAACACTTAAATATGAAGGACCTGTAGATGCACCCTACAATGGTGGTTTCTATAATAATTTCAGCTATAAAAACTTTAGTTTAACAACTTTATTTACTTTCTCAGCGGGTAACGTAATTCGCTTGATCCCTACATATTCAGTATCATATCCGGATTTGTATGCGATGTCAAAAGATTTATTAAACAGATGGGTAATGCCCGGCGATGAGCAATATACTAATGTTCCCGCATTAGTAGATCCATTTGTCGCATCTCAAACAATTACAAATGCTGATGGTTCAGTCGTATCGGGTATTTATCCATATAATTTATATAATTACTCTACCGAAAGAGTAGCAAAAGGAGACTTTATTCGTTTTAAACAAATTGCCTTTACCTACCAATTCCCTAAAAAACTGGTTTCTAGACTACATATGTCTAATGTATCAGTATCATTAGTAGGAAATAACATCGCACTTCTTTACTCTGATAAAAAATTAAATGGTCAGGATCCGGAATTTTTTGGGACTGGAGGAGTTGCAATACCAATTCCTAAGCAATATACATTATCGTTAAAAGTTGGTTTTTAAAATCTTAGGTATTATGAAATTGAAAAAAAATAAATTTATAGCTACATGTGTTGTGGTTGCTTTTATGTCACAGTCGTGTAATAAATATCTGGACAAAGAGCCAGATAATAGAACAGAGATTAATACTGTTGAAAAAGTTGCTCAATTGGTTGCCACCGCTTATCCTCAATACGATTACCTAACGTTTACAGAGGCGGCCTCAGACAATGCCGAAGATAAAGGAAGTGGGGTGGGTACTGTAGCAGATGTATCTACAAGGCCATATTTTTGGCAGGATGTCGTTGGCTCTGGGACAGGGACTTCAACTAACTATTGGAATGGTTGTTATGCGGGAATCGCCGCCGCTAATCAAGCTCTGGAGTCCATTGATCAAAATGATTTTGGAAGTGCAGTAAATCCATATAAAGGAGAAGCTTTAGTAGCACGGGCTTATGCTCATTTTATGCTGGTTACCTTATTCTCAAAGGCGTATCAAATTGGTGGTACCAATGATTCACCCGGTATTCCGTATGTTACAGAACCCGAAACTGTCGTAATAAAGCAATACGAAAGAGAAACTGTACAGAAAACATATGAGAAAATTGAAAAGGATTTAACAGAAGGAATCGCATTATTATCCGCATCTGCATATGAAGTGCCTAAGTATCACTTTACGCCAGCTGCTGCTCATGCTTTTGCATCTCGTTTTTATCTTTTTAAAGGCGAATGGCAAAAGGTAATAGATCATGTTAGTGCAATTGTTCCAAGTGGTGATTTTTTAAGTTATTTAAGACCCATCAATTCTACCCTTAAGAATATGACCCTTGCTGAATTTAATGCAGCGTTTACAAGATCTGATCAGAAATCAATCTTGCTTCTTGCAAATCAATATTCAGGATATCAAAGACTAACATCTCCACGTTATGGATATGGACAAACTTTAGTTAGAATGTTTGAAGCCAGCCGTAATTATAGCGGAAAGGCACTGGCTCATAAAATTATCTATTACTCTGTACCAAATTATACAACCTATAAATATAAGGAGTACTTCTATAGGGTAAGCCCGAATGCGAGTACAGGATATCCATATATCATGTCGCCATTATTGAGTGTTGATGAAGCATTAATGAACAGAGCAGAAGCTTATGCTCAGCTAAACCAATTAGATAAAGCGATTAAGGATGTAACAGACTTCATGAGTGTTAGAATTAATAATTATAGTGCTTCAGCCGACGCCCCAACAATAGCGAAAGCCAAAACATATTATTCAATTATGGATGATAAAGAAGCCGTGATTAAGTTAATATTAGAGAGTAAAAAGTTTGAATTCTTACAAGAAGGGATACGTTGGTTTGATATTTTAAGACATCGTTTAACCGTAAAACACAATGTTTATGATACCGATGGTGCAGAAACTTTTATTGAGCTTGGCCCTGACGATAATCGCCGAATGTTCCAAATCCCAGAAGAAGCCTCACTATCAGGCGTTCCACTTAATCCGAGATAATAAAATAGAGATATCATGAAAAGAAATTTATATAAAATATGCTTCGTCTTATTTTTATTAAGCTTAGCCACTTCCTGTAAAAAGGAAGATCCACTAAATGTAGATTTTAGTAAGTATAATGTAGATGATCCTGTAGCAAATACCGAACTTGATGCGTGGTTGAAAGCAACTTTTTTGGATGAATATAATATCGATGTTGTTTATAGATATAATCGATTCCTACATGGAGATGATAAAGATGTTGCTGCTGTAAAAGTTGATAAAGTCCAACCTCAAATGCAAACAGTTTTGGAGGGTTTTATTTTACCATACCGTACAGTTGCCGGTGCAACTTTTATTAAAAAAACAGTTCCTAAACAGTTTGTGTTATTTGGCTCTGGAGCTTATAACACCGATAATTCTTATACATTAGGTACAGCATCTGGCGGTCGTAATATTACGCTTTATGATTTAAATAACTTTGACCTTACTAATGGTACAACAATAAGTAGAAAATTGCGAACCATACATCATGAATTTACGCATATTCTTAATCAGCTAGTACCTATGCCAGTTGATTTTCAGTTGATCACTAAATCAACTTATAATGCAACATGGACAACCGTTTCTGACGCAACTGCACGCTCAATGGGATATGTAACACCGTATTCAACCAGTCAGCCTGGTGAAGATTTTGCTGAAACCACTGCGCATTTATTAGTTGAAGGCCAGGCATGGTTTGATGCTTGGGCAAACGGCTCTACAACAGAAGGTAAAGCTGCTCTAAAGGCTAAGGAAGCAAGTGTTGTGAATTATTTCACGGTTAACTTAGGGATTAATTTCAGAGCACTTCAGCAAGAGGTTCAAAAAATTGTGAGAAATAACTACAAATATTCTACTACATTATTTCCTTACTGGGTAGGACAAAATTTGTATAAAACAATGACTGTAAACCTTGAGGATGTTCTTTATACTAATTATCCGGTTTCTAATGATTTTGCTACTGCCTATGACACCTATAAAGCTGCTATATTAGCTTATAGTTCTACTCAAAAATATCACCTGGATTATATTCAGTTTAGATTTGAATCGACTACAGCATTAACCGTTAGAGCAGCATTTTCAAATGCAACAACGCAATATTTTGGTGATTATACTTTTACTTATACCATAAATCCAACTACAGGGGTAGTAACCTTTACCAAAGCTACTCAAGGCACTGGAACTACCTACAATAATGCTGCGATTTTTGCAACTTCATTTACCAATACTATTCAAGCGTATCTTACAGGTCGAACATTTATTGCTAACTGGATGCCAGCAAATATTAATGCTGATAATTTTAATAGTACTGCAGGTTTTTCTGTGAGCGGTACACCAACAAACTATTTTTATGGAGTTTTAGGCCAAACATTATAAAGAAATGAAAAAAATATTATATGTTCTATTTATGGCACTGTTAACCTTTGCAGGCTGTAAAAAGGAAAAGGAACTTGTATTTGATGCAAGACCAGAAGAACGCATGGGAGAAGCGTTAGCAACAGTTAACAACAGTTTATCATCGGCTGCCAATGGTTGGATAGCAACCCTACCCACCCAGGCAGGAGGAGGATACTCTTTCTATATGAGTTTTGATGCAGCAAATGAAACTGTAAAAATGTACGGCGATTTAACCGATGAAAGTGCCACCAAAATAGGCACATCTACCTACCGTATGCGTGCAAATATGGGAGCAGAGTTAATATTCGATACTTACAATTACATTTCTCTTTTAGAAGATCCCAACCCAAGTTCTTTTGGAGGGGCAACTGGTTCTGGTTTTAAAAGTGATGTAGAATTTATATTCGATCACTTTACTACCGATAGTTTGATCTTTAGAGGAAAGAAGTATAAACAAACCCTAACCATGATAAAGGCAACTGCTGCTCAAAAAAATGCTTATGAAAGTGAAGGTCTAAAAGCGGCTATGGATAAGTTAAAAAGTTTCTTTATTAATACTGCGAACCCTTATATCGAAGTGGTATCTGGAAATGCTACACTTAAAGTTGGTATTACAATTAATGCCTCCAATAATCTTTCCACTGGTAAAAGATTAGATTTTACCGGTGTGCTGGCAGATGGTCAAACAGTAAGTTCGAGTGGCCAAAAATATGCTTTTACTCTTGATGGTGTATCTATTTTAAATAGTGGATTAATTTGGCAGGGAGTAACTTTTGTAAGCTTTAAGTGGAAAGATCCAACAACCTTAGCCGTATATGATTCAACAGGCAAGGAATATATAATTAAAACCTCGGCAACACCATTGGTTCCGTTATTCCAACTTTGGGGAAGTAAATACACTGGAATGCTTTCTGAATATAAAACTATTTATCCCGGAACATCCACCACAGGCACTACGATTCTGAATTATTTCCATAACGGATTGATATCATCTATTACAGGTGGGTATAACTTCAATTATGGTCGTATAAATTATGTTTGGAATTTGGTAAATAAACGATTAACCCTGAATGGTTTCAGTAGCCAGAACGGAGGTACTTCCGGTTGGACAACAAGCATCGTTTATTCATATAATGTAGATGCAAATGGCGTATATAAGTTTACAACATATGCTGCTGCATCTGGTGGTTATGTTGCAAATCCACTATCGCAACTTAATGCGTTTATGTTGGCTAACTCAATTACGTTTGATTACTATGTTAATGGTTCTACTGTTTATGCAAAAATGACGAGTGTTGAAGACCCATCAATTGTAATGACATTTGTATTACAGTAGATAGTGTGTAGAAATAATTTATTATTGGCATAATGTAGAATTGTCACAAAAAAGCCCTCGTCTTGAACGAGGGTTTTTTTATGACATAATTTTTAAGCCGCTCCAATCGTTAATCAGTATATTTGCAATGATGAAGAAGAAAATTGCTTTTGTTCTGTTTTTGGTAACATTGTCGTTTACAATGGTGTTACGAGCCAATGCCCAATGTGCCATGTGTAGCATTAATGCTGAGCAAGGTGTTAAAAATGGAAACACTGTATCGGCGGGTTTAAATACGGGTGTTTTATATCTTTTGGCTATCCCATATGTAATGGCTATTGTTGTGGGCGTGATCTGGTATAAAAAGTACCGTAAAAAAAATGTGCATTTAGATATGAAAAAAGAGCCGTTCCATTTAAATTAGAAAATGTCTGATAAAACATCAAAACTTTACGCCATCGTTCATTGTAAATGCCCACATTGCCGTAGGGGTGATATTTTCACGGGAAGCATGTACGGATGGAATATTCAGCATACCAAAGAGGTTTGTAGTCATTGTGGCCAACGGATAGAAATTGAACCAGGTTATTTCTATGCCGCCATGTATGTAAGCTACGCCATGAATGTGATTGAAATGCTTATTGCGAGTTTTATTACTTACCTTATTTTTGGGCCGCTAACAGAAAGTACCTTCTGGCATTACCTGATCGTAATTTTTGCAGGTTGTTTCATTCTGTATCCATTTAACTACCGATATTCACGAATAATATTGCTACATGTTTTATCGCCAAATATAAAATATAAGCCATATTATGATAAATGAGTTGATGATGGATTAATTGTTTAACCGTTTAAATTGTTTAACTGGTTAATTGAAATTAGAGGTAATCATGTGTATTTGACGATGCGCAGGAGTTAACCAGTTTAAACAATCAGTCGATTAGCCAGATGGTTAATTGAAATCAGAGGTAATCATGTGTATTTGACAATACGCAGCAGTTAACCGGTTTAAACAATCAGTCGATTAACCGAAATTAGAGGTAATCATGTGTATTTGACGATACGCAACAGTTAACCGGTTTAAACAATTAACCAATTAACCGGAAAATAAATATGTTAAAAAAAGAAACTTTAAAGTTCATAAAAGATGTTGCAGCAAATAATAACCGTGAATGGTTTGCCGAACATAAACCTAAATATGAAGAAGCCAAACAAGATGTTTTAAATCTGGTAACTGCAATTATTCCTGAGCTTGCAAAAGTAGACCCTTTAATCTCTGCAGATACCGATCCTAAAAAAAGTTTACTGCGCATTTATCGTGATGTCAGATTTAGTAAGAACAAAGACCCATACAAGAATAATTATGGCATTTGGTTCTCTTCAAAAAGTAAAGGCGGAAATGAGCCAGGCTATTATTTACATATCCAACCAGAGAAAAGTTTTGTTGCCGGTGGCTATTGGATGCCCGATGCTCCACATGTTAAATTGATCAGACAAGAGATTGATTATAATATCGGCGATTTTAAAGAAATTATCAACAGTAAAGATTTTAAAGAAAACTTTAAGCTGGGAACAGCAAACGTTTTAAAAAATGCACCTAAAGGTTACGATCCGGCCGATCCTAACATTGAATTCCTCAAGCTAAAAAGCTTTGAGGCCACAATGCAATTAAAGGATGAGGAGTTTTTTAAACCTACACTCGTTAATAAGTTAATAAGTTCTTTTAAAACGGTACAACCATTAGTTGCATTTTTACGAAATGCTATAGATGTTTAACTGTATAAATAGTTAACCGTACTTGAAAAAAACTTAACCAGTTAAGCAATTAACCGATTAACCCAAAAAATAAAAATGAAAAACACTTTCTTCGCTTTTACGATTCTCTTGTTGATCTCATCCCTAACTTCATGTGTTGTTTTGTCTCCAAAAAAGTATAAAGCTTTATTGGGCAGTAAAGATTCTTTATACACAGCATTCAACGAGGGATTAATTAAAATTGAAAACCTTGAAAAAGAAGTTGCAAAACTTAAGAAAGATACCTCAATGATGGCCGAAGAGCTGAGAGATTTGCAAATCAGCTATAACGAAATGGAAGGCAACTACAAAAAGCTCAAAAGCAACACATCCAGTGAAATTACCAAGTTATCAGGAGATTTAGCTGCCCGCGAGAAACGTTTAAAAGAAGTAGAAGAGGTTTTGCGCAAGCGGGATGAAGCAACAAATTCATTAAAAGAAAAATTACAACAAGCATTACTTGGCTTTACCAAAAGTGGCTTAACCGTAGAAATCAAAAATGGCAAGGTTTACGTTTCATTAACCGATAAATTGTTGTTTCCATCAGGAAGTATAGTTATTGATGAAAAAGGTAAACAAGCACTAACGCAACTGGCTAATGTTTTAAAGCAACAACCTGAAATTAATATTGCTGTAGAGGGCCATACCGATAATCAGAAAATAAATAATCTTGGTCAAATAAAAGATAATTGGGACTTAAGCGTTTTGAGAGCCACATCTGTTGTTCGTTATTTAACTGAAAATGAAAAGGTAGAAAGCGTAAGAATGACAGCTACAGGTAAGGGAGAGTTTCAACCTCTTGGATCAAATGCCAGCGCCGATGAAAGAAGTAAAAACAGAAGGATTGAAATTGTGCTGTCTCCTAAATTGGATGAGCTTTACAATTTAATCAAATAAGATGTGATATTTAGGCTTCACGCTTAAAAAACGATATATGAACGGCCGTCATTCTGAACTTGTTTCAGAACCTTAATGGCATGAACGCCTAGCATAAAAGATTGCTGACCACGAAGTAGCTACAAAACTATTGAAAACATTAACTCTACTTGTAAAATCAATTTACTTCGTAGCTTTCTGCTTCGCTACAGGTAAGCAGGATGCGGCGGCTAGGTATAATGCTTAAACACCATATATGAACGGCCGTCATTCTGAACTTGTTTCAGAACCTTAATGGCATGAACACATGGCAGAAAGATCTGACCACGAAGTAACTACATTGTCGTCAGAAAAAATTATGTTTTGTAAGATTTTAATACCTTAAAAGTTTGTTCAAATTCTCCTCCGTTCAGATTAGCATAATCTGGCATTGAAATTTTGTTGGTTGATAAAAAGTTCAATAACTCTTTAATCACATTCGATACCCCTTCATGGTTATCACAATGTTTTAATGAATCTATTTTAAGTAGAAGTAAAGCAATTTCATAGATTTTGAAGTCATTTTGAAGGGCCATTTTCAACCCATTGTCAGTTTCAACTACGGCTTGTTCGTAGTTATGTGTACAATTATAGAAGTTTGCTTTAAGCATACTAAACCCAACAGAGACAAATTTAGTATAATAGGTGTAGTCGCTCTCAGTAATTTTTTCTACAAATTCAATGATACGTTGTGCTTTTTTATAATAATTCAGTTTAAGATAGGTTTGGCCTAAATGAAGCAATAGGAAAGGGGAAAAAACAGAGTAGCGGATATAAAATATATTAGGGTACCGGTTTAAAATTGCCATAATAAAGCGGTGGCATTCTGCATAGTTTTTCCTGGCAAAAAGCAGAATCAAAACCATTCTATACGATAATATTTCTGCTGTAGTGAGCTCTGCATTCTTTAAAGAGGGACTTTGATCTATTTGCTGACAAAGTTTAATGATTTTATCTTCCAGGGTTTTGCCATCATATGGTTTATTAATAAGGCTGTTATGGAAATATAAGATTAAATCGTAAGGATTGATGGGGAATAGCTCATTCAGCCTTTTATAATATCTTTTGAGCAACTGCATCGCATTAATTAAAGATGCTTTATCAATATCGATCAGTGCGATGTTGCATTCAATGACCAGCAGCATAATCTGCGCATCTTCATTAAGCACGTTGTTGGAAATATTTTTGATTGTCTCTTTATATAAGGTGCTCATGGTTCTCCCCATGGCTAAAATATCGATAAAATCGAGGTCGATACTTTGCTTATTGAATTTCGAATTTGACTTGCTTAACTCGTATTTGGCTACAGTACAAATGAAATCAAAGGAATTGTTTTTTTCTTCATTCGTGAATGGAAGTTTCAGAATATTTTTTAACTCAGCAATTTCGTTCCTGTTAATACAAAACCTGATTGACCAGTTTAGAATGTGGTGTCTTAACAGCGTTTTCGAAGAAAAATTTTTTAAAATATATTCAAAAAACTCCTTACCTGGCTTGTAATCAAAGCATTCAGTAATTTGAATGAACAGGAAATAAGTATAAATATCATCGTTTAGAAAACGCACAATTTCAGTTGGAATTGCTGTACTAAGGCGTTTCTCTTCAACAAGAATACCATCATACAAAAGTTCTTCGTAGGCATCAGGATAGTAATTAATAAAACTCAAAATACTTTCTTTAGCCACCCGGGGTCCTTTATTGCCTTCAGAAATGCTTTCGCTTATCTTTTTAAGCAAGAATATTTTTTCGGTACTCTTTTTCGCCAAAAATATTTTTTTCTCTAAAAAATAGTTAATGAGCTCATAGCATAATAAAGGATCGCTCAGTTCCAGTGAGAAATTATCGTCCTTTAATTTAGCATAAATTTGAAGCCAGAATGGCGTTTTAAATTGCTTCAATAAAGGAGGGATAACATCATTCTGCGTAATTGATTTTTCCTCAATGCGACTTAAAGTATGTAAAATCTCCTCTGTGTTTAGCGGTGGAACATTGCTTAAAATATCAATATCATAAAATAAGCCGTTATACCAGTTCTTCGTTAAAAATGCCGAACTGCTTATAATAGGCTGGAGATTTATCCAAATATTTGTCCTCAGACCGAATACAATTTTGAAAAAATTATTTTCTTCTATGCTATATAAGAAATTAATGAAGATCTTAAAGAAACTTGTTTTAGACAGGAACTCATCCACACCATCTACAATGAGTACAAATCTGCCCTCTCTTTTATCAGGATTTTTTTTAAAAAAGCTAATTAATTCGTTAATACTTTCAAATTTAAATTCTTGGGCAAACCACTCTTTCAATGTAAGTCCGTGTTGTATTACGGTGTTTATACTGGTAGGGTTTATAAGTAAAACAATATCGTTTTTATAAAGTGCATGATCTGAATAAAAGAAATGCTCCACCATATGTGCCAATAAGATCGATTTACCTTGGCCGGGTTGTGCACTGACGGTAGTGAACTGATAATCATTCCTTAAGAAATAATCAAAATCAGGATAGAAGAAATTTCTGTTTGCGGTGTGGTTAAAAGGCACCCCCGAATTATTTTTTGTCGCAATCAATGAAACATCAGTAATAACATGGCCTTTTAATTTAAGCGTTTGCCAAATGCTTTGAGATGGGGGGATGTGGTTTTCTCTCTCTTTACAGAAAGCGCTCCAATCCGCATAACCTATATATTGAGACAGGCTATTGAGCGTAAATAAGGAAAATTTGTGTAAAGTATTGGCAAAGCCGAAAAACCTTTTAATAGTGGTTTCACTAACGTAGTTCTTTGTTTCTTGAAATACATACTCAGAAATTACTTTACAATGAGCAGGGTCGATATTTCGCAATCCTGACTTGATCAGTACAAACTTCCTGAGCTCATTAAGGAGTTCGTTAGCGTTCATTAATATATATGGATGACTTGGCTAATGTCATGAAAATTTCACAATAGCAGAAATGATTTGAGTAACAAATCATGGTATGAATAAAATGAATGAAATAGATTGCATAAACAATGAATAGAAATGGATAAAACAGATTACTCCTCCTAACTGTAAATTCGTCAATAGTATTGCAATCATCGTTCTGCTAACGCTCTTTTGCTTGCAATCGTATGTGCAAAAATTTTAATGCAAACTCTATAACGCAAGCACTAAAAAACAGAAATCTATCTACGTCCCGATGAACGGCCATCTTCAATTATTGGAGATGGCTTTTTTGTTTAAGTAATAATCGGTTTTAAGATTAATCTTTGTAATTTTCGCCAATAATTATTCCAATGAACCATTCATAATTAAATAATCATTAAACATACAGTGAATGATTATTTGATGATGGTATGCTCCATCAGACAAATAAAAACAATAAAAACAAACAGATGAAACCTAATATTCATCCCTCAGTAATTTTTAGAACCCCTAAATTTTCTTATCAGTCTGATCTTTCGGCCTGTTGGGATGAATTAAAACAAGCAATTGCCATTTCATCAGGTGCTTTTTACGAAACCATAAAAGACGTTGAAGCCGATGATTTAAAAAATCTTCCGCAAAAAGTATATTTTACCATTTGGAAGTACTTTAACCGGGCAAAATACCGCTCAACTCCTTACGGAACATTTGCCAGCTTTAGTTTTTTAGAAAATGCGATAAGGCCAGATGAAAGCAGAATTGTTATTGATGAAGGACAAATTGTACATCGTTTTATTGATTGGCCGTATCGAAATGAACTCCATTTTGATTTTGCTGAAATTATTCTTCAAAACGGCCTTTTGTTTAGCAATAGCAGTTATTATCTTACCACTGATAGTATCCGGTATATTGCTTGTACAAACGGTGTTTTCGAACTTGCGGAGATCGAACAGGATGATTTTGTAAAGCAAATTTTAGATACATGTATTGAACCAATCCATGTGAATGATTTAGTTGAAAAACTAGCCCTTGATGAAGAAAGCAGGATTAATCTTTTATCGCTTCTGAATGATATGCATTCGCTACAACTTGTTTTTACTGATCGTGACCCAAATATTATCGGACAAGATTATTTTGAAAGAGTTGGTATTACAACTGTTGTTGATAAACCTCAGTATTTAATTGCCGAGCGTAAAGCCATAAATGGTGTACTTAATGAAAAATTGTTGAGGCAAATACCCAATTTAATAGAATCATTAAGTAAAATTTTGCAATCTGACGAAAGGGACGCCTTAAAGAATTTTATAACCAGGTTCAAGCGTAAATTTGATCAGCAGGAAGTACCATTATTAACTGCATTAGACCCTGAAATGGGGGTTGGTTATGACGAGTTGGAACAGGCTGGAGAGAATGACGACTTTGTTGCACAATTTAATCATAAGAAAAATGTCGATAAAGATGAAAAAGATCTGAAATATGTGTTAAAAAACCACCTTTCTAAAGAAACCTTTAATAAACGAGAACCTATATTCCTAAATAAATTATCTTTCGGGCTAAACGAAAAACCAGGTGTTTTGCCGAATTCATTTAGCCTTTTAATGTCTTTAGCTGATGATTTGGTGTGTATTGATCAAATAGGTGGTGCCACTGCCAATGCATTAACCGGGCGGTTTTCCATCGCTGATGCTGCGGTAGAAGAATATTGCAAGAACACTTCTAATATCGAGCAAAAAGCAAATCCCGATGTGCTTTTTTTTGATGTTGCTTACATGGTAGAAACAAATGTTGATAATATCAACCGGCGAAAATTAGTTTACGGTCATCAATTATCCATATTGAATTTTGATACCTCGGCATCTCCGCTCGCACTCCATGATATCCAGATTTCGGTTAAAGATAACCAGGTGTTTTTGCGGTCGTATAAATTGAACAAACGTCTTGTTCCCCGATTAGCTTCTGCTTATAACTATACCCGATCTGATCTTTCAGTTTTTAGATTACTATGCGATCTTCAACATCAGGGCATTCAAACTAGCCTCTCTTTTACACTGGAAAACATTTTTCCTGATTTAGATTATTATCCACGTTTTCAATATCATAATGTTGTTTTAAGCACGGCAAAGTGGCGTGTTAATAAAGAAATGTTTTTCCCTGATAAGGTTTCTTTATCCATTGAAGAAGCCAGAAGTTACCTGAAAAAAACAGGCTTATCAAAATTCTTCAAAGCAGGCCTGTCTGATCAAACTTTATGTTTTAATCTGGATAACGATGATGATGTGAGTGCATTTCTTCAATTTATGCAAAAACAGAAAAAAGTGTATCTCGAAGAAGTGATCATTACGAGAGATAGTGTGGTTGAAGATCAAAATGGTAAACCTTATTTAGCCCAGTTTATCCTGAATCTCCACCACAATAATACAGTTTATGGCAAGTTGAATGAAGAAGAAAATGCGGATACATCGATACAGCAGGTTTATTTACCAGGTAAGGAGTGGTTATATTTTGAAATATATTGTCATCAACAACGATCGGATGAGATTCTTGCCGGCATAATACCAGCTTTCTTAGGGCAGTTTTCTGAAGAAATAAAATCCTGGTTCTTTATCAGATATAATGAAAACGGAAATCATCTGCGGTTTCGTGTTTTATTAAATAAACAAGAAGATGGCCAAAAGCTTACTTCTGCCTTTAGCGATGCACTTCATCATTACCTGGATAAAGGCTTGGTATCCGATTTACAATTAAAAACATATAAAAGAGAAACCGAACGTTATGGTGCAAATTTAATTTCCCAGGTTGAGCAGCATTTTTCTGTTGATAGTGAGTTCGTATTATCACTTTTGCAGAATCATGCTGATGCGTTCACAAAATATAAAAGTTGCTCAACAATGGTTAATGAGTTAAGATTGGCAGGTGTTTTTGACGGTGCCGTTCTAACAAAAATAATTAAGCTGGTATCTGATTCATTTAATGAAGAACATCACCTGGATGCTTCAGATTTCAAAAAACTTAATCAGCAATATCAATTATATAAAAACCTGCCCGAGTTCACCCCACATCAAAACCAAAAAAATGCTTTCGATGAATTTAAGAAATCGTTTATTAATATTCTCAACCAAAGCAGTGGCGATAAAAGAGTTAAGTTGTTTACCGATTTAATGCATATGCATGTTAATCGTTTGTTCAGCAGAGATCAACGAACCAACGAGATGGTAATGTATTATTTCCTGCTAAAAGATATTCAGCGTAAAAATGCTATTGGTTAATATTAAGCTTAGCCATTGGATTTACAATATTAACATCAATTTCAGTGATATATCGGTTTAAAGGATCTTTATAATACCTGAAAATATAATCATCCTTATAAAAGTTGGCTAAACGCTTATTGATATTGTCAATTCCGACATGATGGCTTTCATGCTGCTTGCCTTTTACATCATTAACCATATTTATGGTGGTGATGTTAAGGTTATTATTATTATAATCTATTTTTATAATTGCCGGTTGAGAGGAATGAGAAACATTTCCGTGTTTAAAGATGTTTTCTACCAGAGTTAACAAAATAAGCGGTGGAAATCGTAATCCAAACAGATCACCATTAACCTCCAATTCTAAGTTTATTGTATTTGCTGTTCGTAATTTGTGAAGATTAATAAGATGCTCTATTTGTTCAACTTCTTCGCTTAACGGAACTAATTCTGATGCTTCCGGCCGTTTTAATGCATATCGCATCATTTCAGCCAAATTCATAATGGCATCGGCAGCCATTGGTGCCTTTTTGCGGGCATCATTATAAATGAAGTTTAAAGTGTTGAATAAGAAATGGGGATTAATCTGACTACGAAGAAAGTTGTTTTGAGATTGGACAAGATCATTCTCCAAGGCTTGTTTTTCTATTTGTGTAACAAGACTTTGACGTTCTAATGCTTCAACTCTTTTCCTATCTTCAAATGATTTTAAGATATATACATAACCAGTAGAAAAACCAATAAAATATAATGAGCGCCAAATGCAACTTAGGATAAATTCTTGGTCCAAAATAATTGGCCTGTTGTAATTTACTAAGTGAAGTATATTGAATAAATATCGAAGAGAAAATGCGATTATAGAATAAAGGGAAATCTCTAAAACAATTATTATAATAACATTTATAAATTTTAGCGTTTGAACCTTAGCGTTAACTGCCTTACCATAGAAAAATGCATGGGCATAGAACAACGAGATATTTAACAAATATACAATGAAGTAACTGCCAGGTTGACTAAAGGTTTTACTTATTAGTCCAGTGATAAAAACCTCGTAAATGATGTAAGCACCCCATGCAATCAGATGGACTTTGTACTTTTTATAGAAATTATTTATGATTAAAAAATTCATTATTTTGGGTTCAATTCTATTAAAATAGGGCTTTTATCTGCTGAAACGGGTATTTTGTGTAAAAAAATATAGGTAATTGAATTAGTGTTGCACCTTTACAGAAATTAATAATAACAAAAATTAAATTACAAAATCATGAAAGCTCAACACACAAATAAATTAGCTAAAAAAACTGTTTTCGTTTATAAAAATGTTAAAGATTCAAATGGTTTTAACACTGACCCATCTACAGTAACTGCTAAGACTGTTGTTCTAACTTGGGATATTTTCAAAAAGTAATTACTGACTTCTGTTAGATTTTAGTAAACTACTTTGTACATAGGCGAAGAAAGCTTCTTTATAGCCTTCGCCAATTTGGATCATTTCATTGTTTATTAAGCGGATAATATTTCCATCTACCTTTTTGATAGCAGCTTTAGCAACAATATTCGATTTGTTAACCCGAATAAATGCATGGTTTTCTAAAGCTTTTTCTATCTCTTTAAGGGTAAGGTAGGTGGTATGAGTCTCGGCCCTTGTAATGATCTGTATATAGTTTTGCAGCGCCTTTATGTAAAGTATTTCATCAATAGCGATGTTAGAAAAAGCATATTTATGGTCACCTTTAATATAGAGTGCAGCCACTTGTTCGGCGTCTTTTGAAGCTGCTTTAGCGTTAATAGCCTCCTTTTTTAAGATTCTGTCAATGCCTAAAGCGAATTTTGCAAATGAAATTGGCTTTAGTAAATATTGATCAGATTGTACATCGAAAGCTTGTAAAGCATAGTCTGGATGAGCCGTTGTAAAGATTAAATATTTCGCTTTTTCTCTGATATTTTTTGCTAATTCCAGGCCATTAATGCCGGGCATGTCAATATCCATAAAGAGTAAATCTATTTCATCATCAATACTAATTTCAGTTAAGGCTTGAACCGGACTGGTAAAGGTTTTAAAAACTGTTAAACCGGGCATTTCTGCTATATGGTCAGTAAGTACCTCAATCGCATGTTGTTCGTCATCAATAACGACGCATTTTAAATTCATGATATTATTAAATATGATGTTGGAATGATTTTAATGCAAGTTAAATAAAAAAAGAATTGATTTCGCTTCCTATTATTAAAAAAATACGGACATTTTTCATCTAAAGAAGTCTGGGGTTTCATGTAATAATTCCCGGGGTTGGTGTAAAAAAATTCCCAATCCCCCCTTGTTTTGTAATCTTTAAACTGTTTGCCAAAAACAAATAATTATCTGATTTACTTCCAAAAAAAGTAAAGAATTTAATTAACCCTTAAACATCTGCCTGCCCAAGCTTGTGTTGCCTGTAGATAAGATAATTAAAAACAGGCCATACAATACTGGGTTTAAATAAGATTAAAAGTTAAAAGAAGAAAAAAGAAAAACATCCCTGCATCTACCTGAAATCGCCCCAATGAAAACTAATGACTACGAATACTTGCTCAGCAAAATATATCATAACGGAGTGCTTTCCAAAGCTGGATTAAATGCTGATCTGTATTTAAAAATGCAACAAGAGTACAACAATTTGAAAGTTCTGGAAACAGAAAACGGTGCTTTTGATGGTGATTACGCATTTAGAAAGTCATTTCTCATTGTTCGTAATTATGTTCAACAAGCGATTAAAGATGGATTAAAAAGTTTTCAGTTTAGCATGCAAGCGACTGATATTGATAAATTATCATACATGATCGCTATGTTAAACCGTAACTTCTTTGATAAGAAAAGTTTAGATAAAATTATTTCTACGGCAAGTTCAGTATTCAATCAGTACAATTTAAAAAATTAACATCTAATTATAAACACCTTACTATGGAACTTAAAGACGAAATCGGGCAATTTGCCGTAAGAATTAAGAAAATGCTTCCTCAGGTTCAATCTGAAGATTTAACCAGAAATGCACTAGTTATGCCTTTTATTCAGATTTTAGGATTCGATCCATCTGAAGTCCAATCGGAAGCTGTTTTAGATTTTGGCGTTAAAAAAAGTAAAAAAGTTGATTATACCATTATGAAAGATGGTGAGCCAACTATTTTAGTTGAATGCAAACACCATGAAGATAGTCTGGATATTCATGACTCCCGTTTATCTAAATACTTTCGTAAAACGAAAGCTAAGTATGGTTTATTAACCAACGGATTAGTTTATCGTTTTTATACCGAGAAAATGGTCAGATCAAAGAAAAATCAGGAACCATTGTTCGAATTTAAAATTACTGATACTAAAGCTGCTACCATTGCAAAAATGATTGAAGAGCATAAAGACTATTTTAATGTAGATCAAAAAGCTGTGGCAAGCTAAATATATTTTATTTTAATCTAAGAGTTCCCGAAAATTCTACAGAAATTAAAGTCTCAATTTATTGAGGCTTTTTTTATGCTTTATGGAATTATAGCAGTGATGTTGCCATAAAACAATGAAGGATCATTTTTCGCAATGATTGTTGGCGGGGTAGCAAACTAGTTTTTCCCGGTTTTCGTCATTGCGAGGCCAACCCTTCATTGGCTATAACAATCTCCTTAGGAAAATCACTGTTGAGCGCTATTGAATGTGTAATTGGTAACTCAGATTCCATAAAGCTTGATCGGCCTTGATAGAAAAATAGATGCTGAAATAAATTCAGTATGACGACCACCTGCCAAGTAAAGCCCAATATCCAATATATTAAAGCTTTAGGCAACTGCCAGATTATTGCGAGGTAAGAAGCAATCTTAATATATGTTTTGCAGATAATCAAAGTTATTAAAAATAAAAAAGGGAGAAACCTAACGATTTCTCCCCATCAAATATGATGTTGAATATTTAGATCAATTCCACACTTCTGCTTACAAACGCAGTTAAATCTGATCCTGTTAACATGCCTTGAGCCAATAACGCCAAATCTACAGCCTGTTTGGCTAAGTTGCTTTGTTCTTCGCCTTCTGCTTTTAAGATTTTGCTAACCAGCTTATGATTTCCATTGATGGCCACTTTGTAATTGTCGGGCATTTGGCCATAAAAACCCATTCCGCCACCCATTGCAGCCATATCTTTCATACGGCGCATAAATTCATCCATTGTAATGGTTACTGGTAACTCTTCCGGATGTAAAGCCACAACTTCAACATGCATTCCTGGTTTAGTGATTGCTTTTTCAAAGATCGTTGTCACTTCCTTAACCTGATCTTCAGTTAAAACATGCTCGTTTTTCTCATCTTTTTCAATCAATTTATCAGCTACGCTAGAATCAACACGTTTAATTGATGTTTTTTCTAATTTTTGCTCTAACTGATTAATGAAGTGATTATCAATAGGGGAGTCTAAAACTAAAACATCGTAGTCTTTTTTATTTGCTGATTGAATAAAAGCATCCTGTTTGGCCGCATCATTGGCATATAAATAAACTACTGTTCCGTTTTTATCAGTTTGTAAAGGAGCAACTTTTTCTTTGTATTCATTTAAAGTGAAAAGCTCATTTTTAGTGTTTCCAACTAAAGCAAAATCTTTTGCTTTATCATAAAATTTCTCTTCACTAATCATTCCGTATTTCACGAACAAGCCAATATCTTTCCATTTCTCTTCGAAAGATTTACGGTCTTTATTAAATAGCTCAGCTAATTTATCAGCAACTTTTTTAGTGATGTAATTATTGATTTTCTTAACATTGCTATCTGCCTGTAAGAAACTGCGTGATACATTTAACGGAATATCAGGAGAATCAATCACACCATGCAATAACATCAGGAATTCGGGAACAATATCTTTAACCTCATCAGTAATGAATACCTGGCGAGAGAATAACTTGATCTTGTTGCGTTGCATTTCAAAATCGTTTTTCAATTTAGGGAAATACAATACACCAGTTAAGTTGAATGGATAATCTACATTTAAGTGAATCCAAAATAACGGCTCTTCACTAAATGGATATAACTCACGGTAAAAACTTAAATAATCCTCATCTGACAAATCTGCAGGTGCTTTGGTCCAGATTGGATTGGTGGTGTTGATGATATTATCAACTTCTATGTCTTTATACTTTTTCTTGCCCTCTTCATCTTCGCCATCTTCTTCTGATTCGGTCTTAGTGCCAAACTTAATTGGTACAGGTAAAAATTTGGCGTATTTATCAAGAATTTCCTGCAGCTTAGATTTTTCTAAAAACTCTTCAGAATCTTTATTGATGTGAAGAATGATATCGGTACCGCGGGTGGTTCTGTTGCCTTCAGTAATTTCAAATTCTGTACTGCCATCACAAACCCAACGGGCAGGTTCAGCACCATCCTGGTATGATAAAGTTTGAATTTCAACTAAATCTGCAACCATGAAAGCAGAGTAAAAACCTAAACCGAACTTACCAATGATTTCATTGGCATCTTTTGCATCTTTAAATTTTTCTACAAACTCGCTTGCGCCAGAAAATGCAACCTGATTAATGTATTTTTTAATTTCTTCGGCGGTCATCCCCAAACCATTGTCGCTGATGGTAATGGTTTTTGCTGCTGCATCAACCGCAACTTCTACCAAAGGCTGGCCAACTTCGCCATTAAACTGGCCCAATGAACCTAGTCTTTTAATTTTCTGAACTGCATCTACCGCGTTAGAAACCAACTCACGAAGAAAAATCTCGTTATCTGAGTATAAAAACTTCTTAATTATCGGGAAAATGTTCTCGGTATGTATCGAGATATTTCCTTTTTCCTGTATGCTCATATGTAAATAAATTGTTTAATCTACATCGTGCATAACAAGGCTTGTTCCAAAGAGGATTGTTTGCCAAAATGACAGAGTTGGTTTATCGTCATTGCGCAGCCAATCCTTCATTGGCTGCGGCAATCTCCTACGGAAGATCACTGTTTAAGTGCTGTTTTAAAGAATGGAATCACAGCATTAAGGTTGCCATAAACAGATTGCTCCGTCTTTCCTCCCTCGCAATGACGATCATATTAATGTATCCCCTGTTCCGTCATTGCGCAGCCAATCCTTCATTGGCTGTGGCAATCTCCTTCGGGGAGATCAGTGTTTAAGTGCTGTTTTAAAGAATGGAATCACAGCATTGAGGTTTCCATAAAACAGATTGCTTCGTCGTTCCTCCTCGCAATGACGATCATATTAATGTATCCCTGTTTCGTCATTGCGCAGCCAATCCTTCATTGGCTGTGGCAATCTCCTACGGAAGGTCACTGTTTGAGTGCTGTTTTAAAGAAAGGAATCACAGTATTGAGGTTGCCATAAACAGATTGCTTCGTCGTTCCTCCTCGCAATGACGATCATATTAATGTATCCCCTGTTCCGTCATTGCGAAGCCAATCCTTCATTGGCTACGGCAATCTCCTACGGAAGGTCACTGTTTGAGTGCTGTTTTAAAGAAAGGAATCACAGCATGAGGCTGCCATAAAACAGATTGCTTCGTCGTTCCTCCTCGCAATGACGATCATATTAATGTATCCCCTGTTCCGTCATTGCGAAGCCAATCCTTCATTGGCTGTGGCAATCTCCTTCGGGAGATGACATTTAGAATGTTTTAAAGAAAAGGAATTACAGCATTGAGGTTGCCATAAACAGATTGCTTCGTCGTTCCTCCTCGCAATGACGATTGGGTTAATACATACCCTGTTTCGTCATTGCGAAGCCAATCCTTCATTGGCTGTGGCAATCTCCTTCGGGAGATGACATTTAGAATGTTTTAAAGAATGGAATCACAGCATGAGGCTGCCATAAAACAGATTGCTTCGTCGTTCCTCCTCGCAATGACGATCATATTAATGTATCCCCTGTTCCGTCATTGCGAAGCCAATCCTTCATTGGCTGTGGCAATCTCCTTCGGGAGATGACATTTAGAATGTTTTAAAGAATGGAATCACAGCATTGAGGTTGCCATAAAACAGATTCCTTCTTCGCATTGATGATTGCGTTAATATTGATGGTTAATACCACAATAAAAAAAGCCAGGAAAACCTTAAAGGTTCCTGGCTAAGTATTTTTAAAATAAAGACCTTTTAATTTAAAAGAAAGCTGGGTTTATCCTCTTCCAAAGAAAGTGTTTTGGTAATCTTTTTAAGCAGCACATCCATTTGGAAAGGTTTAGAAAGGAAATCATCCTGCCCATAATTTAAGGTCGTAAAATCTTTAGGGTCGTACAAACCAGAAATCAGTAAAATTGGAATTTTAGAAGTGCTTTCTATTGATTTCAATTGTTCGCATAACACGCGTCCATCAATGTGGCCAAGAGAGATATCAAGTAAAATCAAATCGGGGTTAAAGCTTTCAATTCTATTAAAAACTTCTTCACCGTCATTTAGTGCTGAAACTTTAAAACCGCCAATTTCGAGTATTAATTGTATGGTTTCTAAAACCTCAATATCATCATCTACTACTAATATTCTCTTCATAATGTGCTACGCAATTGTGTGTGCCTCCAAAATTATAACAAAATGTATGTTGTTATGTTTACAATCTTAAAAATATTTTAACAATAAATTCATAAGGCGAAAAAATATGATCAGAATTAACTCGTTTGCGTCGCAATGCCTTCCTTTTGAAGGATGAAATTGAACAAATCGTCAATGGGTTTCTGTAATATTTTTCCAGGCTCAATGCCATTTGCTTCCAAAACTTCTATCAGGGCATCCTGATAATAATAAGCAATAGAGCCTACAAAATGGCAAGGTACGGATTTATGTTTCGGATAATCCTTTACATTGGTATCTACAAACTCCTGAAAGCCTGTTTTTAAAATATTCTGGATAAATGGATGATCTTTATGCTGAGCCATAAAGCGGCTGAAACCCGCTAAGTAGATATTTGGAAATGGTTTTTGGTAAACATTGGTAATAATCTGCTCTTTTTCTGCCGGAAACGATTTCTTAAATTCTGCAGCCAGGCTGGCGGGCATTTTATTGTAAAGGTAAGCGAGTAATACTTTCTTGCCGAAAAATGTTCCTGAACCTTCATCACCTAAAACATAACCCAAGCCATGATGTCCGTCGTGAATTTTTTTACCATCAAAATAACAGATGTTCGAGCCCGTTCCTAAAATGCAATTTAAACCCTCTGCATCTCCACAGGTTGCGTATACAGAACCCAAAAGATCGTGATCTACAGAAATAAAAGCCTGAGTGAAAATTTCGGATAATCCATTAGAAACCACTTCATGTTTATCCGGAGAGGAACAACCGGCACCGAAAAAGTAAATTTCCTTTACCTGATCGGCACATTGCATGACCGTTTCATTTTTAGAAATCAGCTTGCTTATATCCTGTTCATTTAAAAAATAAGGATTTATTCCAGGAGTATTAAACTTAATGGTTTCGCCATTATGATAGCCCATCCAATCTGTTTTTGATGAGCCACTATCTGCAACAAGTATCATGGATTAAATATAAAAATTAATTAGATAAATCTATATTCCCACCAATTTCTTTCAGCGTGATTTCAGCAATTTTAGCTTGATACTGCATTTCTATAAATCGGTTTTGTGCATCAATAGCATTGCGTTGTGCTTCTCTGAGCTCTAAAGGAGCAATACTTCCCAACTTATATTTGGCTAAAGTAATATCAAGATTTTCTTTCGCAATATCTACGTTACGTTGCTCAAGTTTAATCAAATCCAGATAAGTGGCATAGTTTTGATAAGCCGTAAGCAATTGTGAATTTACATCGAGTTTGGTTTTATTTAAATTCAAGGTAGAATTTTCGATATCAATTTTAGCATTTCTTTCCTGTTGCCTTTGCAAAAAGCCATTGAATAAATTTAAACTTGCTGTTACACCATAAGTAAAACCATTGGCCGCAAACCTTTGGTTAAACCCTGTGGGACTGGTACTTCTGGCTCTGCTATATCCTGAATTTAAACTTATGGAAGGATACCTTGCTCCGCGAATGGATTTTAAATTTAGCGAGGCAATTTTTTGATTGATAAAAGCATTCTGAACATTTGGGTTTTGCTGCGCTGCAATTTCTGCCTGCTTGCTAAACAATATTCCCTTATCAACATCGATACTGTCAGCTACCGAAAAATCTGTACCGATATCTCTAACAATTAATTGATTTAAGCGAACTTTTGCAACCTGCAGGAAATTCTTAACCTGCAGATAGTTTGATGTATCCGTATTATAATCAACCTGTGCAGTTAATACATCCAATTTCGAACCGCGACCCAGTTGCAGTTTGGTTTTGGCGATATTGGTTCGCAGCACCGATACATCCATTGCGCTATCAGCGGCAACCAGCAGCTGCTGTTGCCTTACTACGTCATAATAAGCAGATATCACATCAGAAACAGTTGTTAATATGGCTAGTCTGGAATTTACTTCTCCCTGTTTTTGTAATTCTTTAAGGCGATCATAATTGGCAAACATGGTAAAACCATCAAATATGGTCCAGTTTAAATCGGCTCCATAACTGTTGTTTGTACTTTGGGCACCACGAATTACCCGATCTTCACCGGTTACAGGTGTTTGTCGGGTGTTTTGAATACTCCCGCCATTGTTATAAACGCCTGCAATGCTTGGTAACATGCCAGCATTACCTATATTGGCATTGTTCCTGGCAATATTAACTTCGTTTTTACTAATTTTTATATCATAATTATTTTGCAGGGCAATGGTAATTGCTTCCCGCAAGCTGAGCCTTTCTTGTGCGAAACCCGAAGCCGATAAGCTTGCCAGGAATATAAATATTTTTAATCTTTTGCTCATCTTATTCTTCTGTATGTAAAGCCTCTAGTTCAAAACGATGGGCGTCTTTTAATTCTTTATTTGGTTTGTATGGTTTTGCCCAATATGAGTAAATAGCGGGGATTACGAACAAGGTTAAAACTAAAGAAAACAAAGTTCCGCCTACGATAACTGTTCCCATGCTCATGCGGCTTTTTGCTGCAGCTCCTAAAGCCATGGCAATTGGCAAAGCACCTATTGCGATAGCTAAACTCGTCATTAATATTGGTCGCAAACGTGATACTGAAGCTTCGCGGATGGCCTCTGGAATAGCTACCCCTTTTTCTTTCAATTGATTAGCGAATTCTACAATTAAAATACCGTTTTTGGTTACCAAACCGATTAACATAATGGTACCAATCTGGCTAAAAATATTCCAGCTTTGTCCACAAAGCCATAGCGATAAAAATGCTCCTGCAACAGCCATTGGAACGGTTAAAATAATAATGATCGGATCTTTAAAACTTTCAAACTGAGCAGAAAGAATCAGATATACCAATAATAATGCTAAACCAAATGCAAAGAAAGTATTTGATGAACTCTCTTTAAAATCTCTTGATTCGCCACTTAAATCGGTAGAAAATGTTTCATCCAATACTTTTTCGGCAATCTTATCCATAGCGTTAATTCCATCGCCAATACTTTTTCCAGGTGATAAGCCTGCCGAAACAGTTGCTGAAATGAAACGGTTATTGCGATATAGCTGTGGCGGACTACTTTCTTCTTTCGCGGTTACGAGGTTGTCCAGTTGAATTAATTCTCCTTTATCACTACGTACATAAACTGAGCTTAAATCTAAAGGATCTTTTCTGTCTCCACGATCAAACTGACCAATTACCTGATATTGTTTACCATTCATGAAGAAATATGAAAAGCGTTGCCCGCTTAAACCTAAATTTAACGTTTGTGCAATAGCAGAAATGGAAACTCCTAAGTTTTTAGCCTTATCCCGATCAATGGTTAAATTGATTTCCGGTTTGTTGAATTTTAAGTTAACATCAGAAACTGTGAAAGTCGGATCTTTGGAAACTGCATCCATAAATAAAGGCACTTTTTCTCTTAGTTTTTCGAAATTTTGCGCCTGGATAATATAACTAATGGGCAATCCTCCTCTACGACCAACAGAAATAGTTGGTTGTTGATTAACAATCACTTTTCCTTCGGTATATTTTTTAGTTACCTTGGTCAGCATGTCTGCAATTTCTTTTTGCGAACGTTCGCGATCTCCGGCATCAATTAATCCCATTCTCACAAAACCAGAGTTTGTGGCCCCGGATCCTCCAAAACCAGGAGAAGTAATGGTAATATTAACATTTTTTTCAGGCACTGAATCCATTACCAGTTGATTCAGTTTCATAATAAATTTATCAGTAGAAGTGAAAGAAGCACCCTCTGGCAAGGTTGCTGTCATATTAATCGCACTTCTATCATCGTAAGGCGCTGTTTCTTTTGGTAAAAGCTGCCAGAAAAGAAAAATCAATCCCATGCAAACCATTATGATTGGGATAGAAAGCCATCTTCTATCTAAAAATTTATTCAAGTTTGATGCATAAGAATCATTTAACTTAACAAAATAAGGCTCGGTCCAATTGTAAAATCTTGAGGGGGTATGCCCGCCTTTTTTCATTAAATAGGCATTTAGCATTGGGGTTAAGGTAAGTGATACAAAAGCCGAAATTAATACCGCAGCACCAATTACTACCCCAAATTCTCTGAATAACCTGCCAACAAATCCTTGCAGGAAAATTACAGGCAGGAATACTGCGGCAAGGGTAATGGAAATAGAAATAACGGCAAAAAAGATCTCATTTGAACCTTTAATAGCTGCCTCAAATGGTGACATGCCCTCTTCTACTTTTTTAAAGATGTTCTCTGTTACCACAATACCATCATCTACCACCAAACCTGTAGCCAAAACGATGGCTAACAAGCTTAATACGTTAATGGAAAACCCAAAAATGTACATGATGAAGAATGTAAATACCAATGATACCGGAATATCAATTAGCGGTCTGAATGCGATGGCCCAATCTCTAAAGAAAAGATAGATGATCAGAATTACCAAAACCAATGATAAACCAATGGTTTCGGCAACTTCAGTTACCGATCGTTTAATGAACAAAGTATTATCCAGTGCAACTTTAAGCTTAATGTCATTGGGCATGTCTGCCTTTAATTTATCGAAGCGTTTATAGAATTCCTTGCTGATGTCTAAATAATTGGCTCCAGGTTGAGGGATGATTGCAACGGCAACCATCGGCTTACCTGATTCTCTTAAAATCGTTTCCTCATTTTCCGATCCCAGTACGGCGTAACCAACATCTTTCAGTTTTACTACCTGATTACTGTCTGATTTTAATATCAAATTATTAAACTGATCTTCATTGGTCAGCTTACCTAAGGTTTTTACCGTTAACTCTGTCGTTTCTCCGGTTATTTTTCCTGATGGTAATTCTACGTTTTCGTTATCCAGGGCGGTAACAATATCCTGAGAAGTCAATCCGTAAGCACTGAGCTTATTGGGGTCCATCCAAATACGCATGGAATACTTTCGTTGTCCCTGAATTTGCACACTACTCACGCCCGGGATGGTTTGAATACGGTCGGCAATCACATTTTCAGCAAAATCACTCAGCTGTAAAGTATTTCTTTTATCGCTTTGAATGGTCATTGATAAGATCGGATCTGAATTCGCATCAGCTTTACTCACAATTGGTAAACCATCAATATCCCGTGGTAAATTTCTCGCAGCCTGCGAAACTTTATCCCGAACATCATTGGTAGCTTCTTCTATGTTTTTATCCAGATTAAACTCAACCGTAATATTACTGGTTCCCTGATTACTTGATGAAGAAATATTCCGGATCCCGTCAATCGAGTTGATTGATTTTTCTAAAGGCTCTGTAATTTGCGATTCAATGATGTCAGAATTCGCTCCAGGGTACGATGTTCTTACCGAAACCACGGTAGGGTCAATGGATGGATATTCCCTGATGCCCAAAAATGTATATCCGATTATTCCAAAAAGAACAATCATCAGGTTCATTACAATGGCAAGAACAGGTCGTTTTATACTCGTAGTAGAGATACTCATAATGATTCTTTAACCAAATTAACTTTTACCGGAGCATCTTTTTTCAAAGCCATGGAGCCTGTGGTTAGTACAGTATCGCCAGCTTTCAATCCTGAAGTGATTACAATGTTTTCATCAGTACGCGTTCCTGCTTCAACCTTAACCTCCTGTGCTTTCCCGTTCTTTTGGATGTAAACTATTTTTCCTTTCAAAACTGGGATTATTGCCTGGTTTGGAATAAGGATTGCATTTTGTAAAGTATTTAATGCCAGTTTTATTTTTGCAAATGAACCTGGTAACAAAGCATTATCTGCATTAGGTGCCAGTGCCCTGATTTGTAATGTTCGTGTTGCGGCATTGATGCCTGGCTCAATCGCATACACTTTTCCGGTGTTCTGCTTTGAAGATCCATCAGTTGTAAAAGTAATGGATGACCCCAGATTTATTTGGCCAGCATATTTCTCCGGAACCGAAAAAGTTACCTTCACTGGATTAGTGCTAACCAGATTTGCAATTACGGTTGCAGGTGTTAAATACGTTCCTGCCGAGATGTTGCGCAATCCGATTCTTCCCGAAAAAGGAGCCCGGATAGTTGTTCTGGCAAGCTGGGCTCTGATTAATTGTGATTGTGCCTGTAATGATTTTAAATCAGCCAGAGAAGTATCATATTCTTCCTGGCTGATTGCGCCTTTTTCCAATAATTGTTTTGCCCTGTTTTCATTAGTGCCCGAAAGTTTTTGCCTGGTTAATGCCTCTTGCAGTTGTGCCTGGATGTCGCTGTCATTAACTTTTACCAAAACTGCCCCTTTGGTAACATTTGTTCCTTCTGTAAAATAAATTCCGGTGACCAAACCAGAAACCTCACTTTTCAAAACCACAGATTCATTTGCATCAATTGCTCCTGTCACTTCCAGATCAGTGTTAAATGATGTTGGTTTAACTATAATTCCATCAACTACTAACGGAGCACCTGCACCACCACCTTTTCCTCCGGCGGCACCCTTTCCTTGTCCGGTTGCAGCAGCAGCACCACCTCCCTCTAATTTTTTATTCGCGTTAATTCTGTAATAAACTAAATAGGCCAGGCCTAAAGCCAAAACAGCATAAATGATATACCTTTTCTTCATGGTTATATTGGTGTCGTGCTTATCTGAACATTAAAATGAAATTAACGTTCAATATTAGAGCGTAAAAATATTCAAATAGTTTAGTCCT
Source organism: Pedobacter chinensis (assembly GCF_003339865.1). Taxonomy (GTDB): domain Bacteria; phylum Bacteroidota; class Bacteroidia; order Sphingobacteriales; family Sphingobacteriaceae; genus Pedobacter; species Pedobacter chinensis. Next base: position 114,285 of record NZ_QPKV01000009.1, on the reverse strand, counting down.
AAATTTGTTGTATTAAGGATGTTACCAAATTAGTCTGAAGTTTACTTAGTCAGGGGTCCGAAGTCGGGAGTCCGGACTCAAAAGTTGTGGGAGGCAAAGAAGATAATTGGCATGAAGTTTCTTAGTTCGAAATTATAGCGGTAAAGTTGAAAGAAGTACTGAATAAATGCCAAAGTTCTAATGACAGCTTTGTTCTTTAGGCTTTGGACCTCCGACTTCAGACTCCAGAGGTCCAACCAGTCTAGCGAAACAACTATTTTACACCCCTTTTTTGTTTTTAATTCGGAAACCTCATCAATAAATATAATTTTGTGGACAAAATACCCTCAATATGTTTATTAAAAAATCAATTTTAAGTTTAGTTTTATTACTAACGTGTATTATGGCAACGAAGGCGCAGGTAAAAATTGCTTTTGAAGTTTCTTTTAAAGAACCGCAAGCACATTATGCCGAAATTCAGATGAATATTTCTGGCTTGGTAAAAGATTACGTTGATGTAAAAATGCCAGTTTGGACTCCAGGATCTTACCTTATACGCGAATTTGAAAAAAGTGTAGAGGAATTTAAAGCATCTGCCGGAGGTAAAGCCGTAAAAGTAGAAAAAGTAAGAAAAAATACCTGGAGAATATTTTCAGCGAAAGCGGCAAATATCAAAATCAATTACCGTGTTTACGCATTTGAAATTTCAGTACGTACTCCCTTTATTGATGAATCTCATGCTTTCTTATCATCTACAGGAATTTTTATGCATCCCGATGGTATGATTAAATCACCTAGTACAGTTAAAATTATTCCTTTTAATACCTGGAGCAAAGTTTCAACAGGCTTAGAGCCGGTAGCAGGAGAAAAGTTTACCTATAAAGCAACTGATTTTGATATTTTATATGATAGCCCTATTGAAGTAGGTAATCAGGATGTTTTTGAATTTATGGCGGCAGGTGTTCGTCATGAAGTAGCCATGTATGGCGGAGGCAACTATGATAAGGAAAAACTTAAAGTGGATATGGCTAAAATTGTAGAAGAAATCACAGCAGTTTATGGCGAAAATCCAAATAAGCATTATGTTTTTATTGTTCATAATTTCTTGAGAGGCGGTGGCGGTTTAGAGCACTTAAACTCTACTACTTTGGGCGCAACCAGAAATGCTTATAATACCGAAGCAGGTTACAAAGGGTTCTTAGGTTTAGTTGCTCATGAATATCATCACTTGTGGAATGTAAAACGTTTACGTCCGGTAGCATTAGGTCCGTTTGATTACGATAACGAAAATTACACCACCAACCTTTGGATTGCGGAAGGATTTACTTCATACTATGAAAATAAATACATGCACAGAGCAGGTTTTAATGATGACAATACTTTTGTTAATGATCTTGCGGGTGCAATTGGTACTGTATTAAATACACCAGGTTCTAAATATCAGTCTGCAGCATCGTCAAGTTATGATGCCTGGATCATCGGCTACCGCCCAAATGAAAACTCTAAAAACAATTCAATTTCTTACTACAACAAAGGTGAGGTTATTGGAATTTTGATGGATTTAGAAATCATAAATGCTACAAAAGGAGCAAAAAGTTTAGATGATGTGATGAAGGCCATGTATTTACAATGCAAAACTTTAAAACGGGGTTATACGGATGCAGAATTTAAAGCAATGGTAGAAAAGATTTCAGGAATCAGTTTCACTAATTTCTGGGCCAAGTATGTTAATGGTGTAGATGACGCAGAATATGTGAAATATTTCGGCTATGCAGGTATTAACATAACCACCGAAAATGCAACGCCTGATAAACCGGTAAGCGGGGCAAGTGGGCAGTTAACCAATAATGGTACAATTTCGGTTACTTCGATCAGCAGAAACTCAGCAGCATGGATTGCGGGTTTAAATGTTAATGATGAAATTATTTCATTGGATGATGTAACGGTAAGTGAAGCTTTATCAACCGTGAAATTAAGAAGCCCGATGCTTTCATTGGAAACTTTGCCTTTGGTTTCAAAGAAAAACATTGGTGATGTATTAAAACTTAAAGTTAAACGTGATGGTTTGGAACGTGAGATTTCTTTAACCTTAAAAGAAAATCCAAGTGTACGTTTAAAAGCAACAATAAATGAAAATGCAACACCAGCTCAAAAAACAGTGTTTAAAAAATGGACAGGGAAGTAAGTTTGGAGTCATGAGTCACTAGTCTTGAGTCAAAAAAAAACCCGTTAGAAAATTTTCTAACGGGTTTTTATATTTTAAGCTTAATCTTTCAGCTTTAGTCTTTTAGCCTTCAGCTTTGGTCTTTCTGCTTTCGGCCTTAAAAAGTATATCTAAAGCCTAAACCAAATCTTCCTGCATTGAAGTCGCTATCATTGCTTCCAATATAAAGTCTTGGTCTCCAGTCTAAAGCGATTGCTAAAGGTGCACCACTAATTTTATAATCTAAACCTACCATTGGTACCAAATAAAAACTAGAACCGCCATCATACAATTGCACTGATGGACCACCACCCAAATACCAGTCTAAACCTTTTGCTCCGGGTAATGAAGCATTATATTGTAAAAATGCCTGAAGTACTGTTGAGTTTCCCCCAAACAAAACCTCGCCCTGTAAGGCTGCACTTCTGCTAAAATGATGTCTAACTGAAGGACCCACCAAAGTAGCCCCGTCACCAAAGTCAATACCTAAACCTAACCCTGTTTTGTAATTCTGAGCTTTAACATTCGTTGTGGTAAGTGCAAATAAAGCAATGCATCCTAAAATTGTAAATAGCTTTTTCATAATAAATTTTTTAGTAAATAATGTTTTCTTAAGTATTTAAACAGCTTAACAACTTTGATGCCGTTTATGTTTTTTCGGTAAAAATCTTATGGCGATAAAAAACAATGCTTGCATAGTAATAATGGATTTGTTAAGTTTATTCCAATATTTTATACCTGAAGAAGTTTTGGCATTCTCTGTCCGTGCAAAATATTCGATAAAAAAACATAAGGCTTAACAACATCTTTATGTTTGATTTTTTTAACTTAACCAAATAATAAAAAATATATGGCTGCAGAAATTACAAGGGTTTTTGATCTATTAAGGTATAGCCTGGAAAATCCTAAGCAAGAATTCATCAACGGAAAAATTAATGGCAAATGGATTAACTACAGTACAGAAGAATTTTGTGACACTGTAGATAATTTAAGCCGTGGATTAATAAAACAAGGAATTGTTAAAGGAGGGCGTGTTGCGGTAATGTCGCATAACAGACCGGAATGGAACATTGCCGATTTTGCAGCCAATCAAATTGGAGCTTACCAGATCCCGTTATACCCAACCTTAGCAGAACATGACATTCAGTTTATTCTAAAAGATGCCGAAATATCAATTGTATTTGTTGCAGATGCAGATTTATATAAAAAAATAAAGCCTTGCGCCGACGCTATAAATCCAGACATTAAAATTTTCAGTTTTAATGATATTGAAGGAGTAACATGCTGGAAAACACTTATTGAGGAAGGCAGGAATGATCAGGAAATCAATCTAGATGACTACCGGGCGAAAGTTGAACCGGAGGATATTCTGACTTTAATTTATACTTCAGGAACTACCGGAACACCAAAGGGTGTAATGTTAACCCATCATAACCTGGTGGCAAATTTTGTTAACTCCGCAGTGGTAATGCCTGAGGGGGTAAATAAAGGTTTAAGTTTTTTACCGCTCTCACACATATTCGAACGCATGATTATTTACCTGTATTTGTTTAACAGAACAGCGGTTTATTATGCAGAAAGTATGGAAACAATTGTTGCCGACATTCAACATGTAAAACCAAATGCATTTTCAACTGTCCCCCGGCTCCTGGAAAAAGTTTATGATAAAATAATGGAAAAAGGGAAGGCGCTAACCGGAATTAAAAAAGGCATTTTCTTCTGGTCGGTGGCTTTGGCTGAAAAATATACCACTAATGCGGGTGGCTGGTATAACTTTAAACTGGGTATTGCCAGGAAACTGGTTTTTAAAAAATGGCAGGAGGCCCTTGGCGGGGAGATTGTAGTGATTGTATCTGGAGGAGCAGCCCTGAATCCACGTTTGGCCCGCATTTTTTGGGCTGCAGGAATGCCTGTTTTTGAAGGTTATGGATTAACGGAAACTTCTCCCGTAATTACAGTTAATCATTTTGGAGGAACAATGTTCGGAACGGTGGGGGAAGTAATTAAAGGAGTAGAGGTGAAAATTGCACAGGATGGGGAAGTATTAACACGCGGACATCAGGTAATGAAAGGTTATTATAATCGCCCAGATCTAACAAACGAGGCTATTGATAACGACGGTTGGTTTCATACAGGAGATATTGGAGAATTGGTAGATGGCCGGTTTTTAAAAATTACCGACCGTAAGAAAGAAATGTTTAAAACAGCAGGAGGCAAGTATGTAGCGCCACAGATGCTCGAAAATAAGTATAAAGAATCTATTTTTATTGAACAGATTATGGTTTTAGGGGAGAACAGAAAATTCCCTTCAGCTTTGATTGTTCCGAATTTCGAAACCTTAAAAACCTGGGCAGGCAGAAAGGGAATTACTTTTACAACCAATGAAGAAATCATCAAAAATGAACAGGTTTTAACTAAATATAATGAGGTAATAGAAGCATCAAATAGTGGTTTTGGTAAATGGGAACAGGTTAAAAGATTTGCACTTTTACCAAAAGAATGGAGTATTGATGGAGGGGAATTAACGCCTAAACTCAGTTTAAAGAGAAAAGTAATCACAGAGAAAAATAACAACATCATTGAAAAAATATATAAAGATGCAGAAAACTATAAGTCGCCTAACTAATTTCAAAATTACTTCAATCTTATTAGTAGCCATAATTGTTTTAGCCAGCTGCGTAAGCGGTCAATTGGGTAAAAACAATAGCAATGAATTTAAAAACGGGATGGTTGTTACTGCGCATCCGGAAGCATCGCAGGTAGGAATTGAAATTTTGAAAAAGGGTGGTAATGCAGTTGATGCAGCAGTTGCAGTTCAATTTGCATTGGCCGTAGTTTATCCAAATGCCGGAAATATTGGCGGTGGCGGCTTCATGGTTTACCGGTCGGCAAGCGGAGAAGTTAACGCACTTGATTTTCGTGAAAAAGCTTCAGCATCTGCCAGCAGAGATATGTATTTAGATGCCGCCGGAAATCCAATAGTTGATAAAAGTTTATATGGGCATCTGGCCGCTGGCGTTCCCGGATCAGTAGATGGAATGGTTCAAGCACATCAGAAATACGGAAAACTTTCCTGGAAACAGATTTTACAGCCCGCTATTGATTTAGCTCAGAACGGTTTTAAAATTACAAAACGACAAGCAGGAGAATTAAATGGTTTGCACGGTAAGTTTATGGAATTTAATCCCAATGGAATTGCCTTTGTAAGTTTAGAGAGCACCTGGAAAGAAAATGATGTGTTAGTTCAAAAGGAATTAGCCAACACATTAAAATTAATTCAGGAGAAAGGCAGGGCAGGATTTTATGAGGGTGCCGTTGCCGATTCAATAGTTGCCGAAATGCAGCGTGGTAAAGGCTTAATGACAAAAGATGATTTAAAGAATTATCATTCTGTTTGGCGTAAACCAATCACGGGTAATTATCGGGGTTATAAAATTATAACTATGCCACCAACTTCAAGCGGAGGTATTGCATTGATTCAATTGCTGCAATCTGTAGAACCCTATCCTTTAAAAAGATGGGGGCATAATGCAGATTCTACTGTACAAGTTATTGTTGAGGCTGAAAGACGCGTTTATGCAGACCGGGCAACGCATTTAGGTGATCCTGATTTTTATGCAGTTCCTCAAGCCACGCTGCTAAGCACCAGTTATAATAAAAATAGGATGGCAAATTTCAACTGGGCAACAGCCACGCCAAGCAGCGCTATTTTAGCGGGACAGGTTAATGGCAAAGAGCACGAAGAAACCACACATTTTTCTATTGTAGATCGCAGCGGTAATGCGGTTTCAATTACCACTACTTTAAATGGCTCGTACGGCTCGTTAGTTGCGGTAAAGGGAGCAGGTTTCCTGTTGAATAATGAAATGGATGATTTTTCTGTTAAACCCGGTGCACCAAATATGTATGGATTAGTTGGGGGAGAGGCAAATGCAATTGCCCCGAATAAAAGAATGCTCAGTTCAATGACCCCAAGCATAGTGGAAAAAGACGGTAAGCTTTTCATGGTAGTGGGTACACCTGGTGGATCGACAATTATTACTTCAGTTTTTCAAACCATCATAAATGTGATCGATTTCGATATGAATATGCAATCGGCAGTGGCCGCAAAGAAATTCCATCATCAATGGTTACCCGATGAAGTTTATGCTGAAAAGGATGCTATTGATAGCTTATCAACGGAAAAGTTAAAAGCAAAAGGTTATAAAATCATTAACCGCGGACCGATTGGAAGGGTCGACGCTATTTTAAAAACCAAATGGGGCAGTTATCAAGGCGGTGCTGACCCGCGTGGTGATGATATTGCGATTGGTTATTAGTGCGGTTGAATAGTGCGTAAATGTATAGTGATAAACAAATACGATAAACCGGGAACTTACTGGTAAAATAATAATACTAAAGCCTCTGATGGAAATTGGAGGCTTTTTTTGTAACAAAAAATATTCAAATTGGTGTTGCATTAACAAAATACATTCATTAGCTTTGTTATGCAAGCATAATAAAAACACCAGAATGAAACAACAACAAACATTAGATTACCATATCAAGTTTGCCTGGCAAAATATGTTTAATAAGTACAACCAAATGGCAGCTGGCTTTGGAATTACGCAGGCCATCGGGTATATGCTTATTAATATTAATGACGAAGAAGGTACTGCTGTTTCAAATTTAGCTGCATTGCTTGGTGTTAAAGCTACAAGTTTGTCGCGCATGTTGAATAACATGGAAGAAGCAAATCTTATTTATCGTGAAACTTCTATTGGTGATAAACGTTCTGTGAAAGTTTTCCTGACCGATTTTGGAAAAGAAAAGAAACAACTGGCAAAAGGCGTTGTGCGCAAATTCAATGAATATCTGGATGAACATTTCACTAAAAAAGAAAAAGAAACATTCATTAATTTATTGATAAAATTAAATGATATAACAGTAGCATATACTGTAGATTAAATATAATTTATAATGAAACGAAGCATTAATAAGGTTGCTGTTTTAGGCTCAGGTATTATGGGATCGCGTATTGCGTGCCACTTCGCCAATATTGGCGTAGAGGTTTTGCTTTTGGATATTGCCCCTAAAGACCTGACCCCCGAAGAGCAGGCAAAAGGATTGACATTAGATAAACCAGCGGTAAAAAACCGTATTGTAAATACAGCGCTGCAAACCGCTGTAAAAACAAATCCATCTCCGGTTTATTCTAAAAAGGTATTGAATAAAATCAAAACCGGAAACTTCGACGATGATATGCCAAAAATTGCCGGTTACGATTGGGTGATTGAGGTTGTTGTAGAAAATCTTGACATCAAAAAGAAGGTTTTTGAGCAGGTAGAACAATTCCGTAAGCCCGGAACGCTGATTACTTCCAATACATCGGGTATTCCCATTCATTTAATGGCAGAAGGCAGAAGTGAAGATTTTAAAGCCCATTTTTGCGGAACTCACTTTTTCAATCCACCACGCTATTTAAAATTGTTGGAGATTATTCCAACGCCATATACCAAACCAGAAATTGTAGATTTTTTAATGCATTATGGCGATAAGTTCTTAGGTAAAACAACTGTTTTATGTAAAGATACGCCTGCATTTATTGCAAACCGCGTTGGTGTGTATTCAATCATGGCACTGTTGCATTTGGTTGAGAAACTGGATTTAACGGTTGAAGAGGTCGATAAATTCACTGGACCTGCTTTAGGCAGGCCAAAATCGGCCACCTTCCGTACTTCAGATGTGGTAGGCTTGGATACCATGATTAAGGTGGCAAAAGGACTTTATGATAATTGTCTGGATGATAAAGCGCATGAACTGTTTAAACTTCCTGCATACGTGCAAAAAATGGAAGAGCATAAATGGCTTGGCGATAAAACCAAACAAGGCTTCTATAAAAAAACTAAAACAGCCGAAGGTAAAACTGAAATCCTTGCGTTGGATTTAAAAACTTTAGAATATAAACCTCAGCAAAAAGTAAAATCGGCCACTTTGGAAATGACGAAGCCGGTTGAAAATCTTCGCGAACGCATGAAGATTTTTGCAAAGGGAAAAGATAAAGCAGGCGAGTTGTTCCGCCATTCTTCTTTCGGATTATTTGAATATGTATCGGATAGAATTCCCGAAATTTCTGATGAGCTGTATCGAATTGACGATGCCATGCGTGCAGGTTTCGGGTGGGAATTGGGTCCGTTTGAGCTTTGGGATGCCGTTGGCGTGAAAGAAGCAATCGAAGGAATGGAGCAATATGGAAATAAGGCTGCGGCCTGGGTACATGAAATGCTCGATGCCGGAAATACTTCATTCTACAAAGTTGAAGGTGGTGTGAAAAAATATTATGACATTCCATCTAAATCTTACAAAACACTTCCCGGAACTGATGAATTTATTATTCTGGATAACATCAGGGATAACAAAACGCTTTGGAAAAACTCTGGTGTTTCGATCATTGATTTAGGCGATGGCATTTTAAATGTCGAATTCCATACCAAAATGAATACCATTGGCGGCGATGTAATTGCAGGAATTAACAAAGCAATTGATATGGCCGAAAAAGAATACCGCGGCCTGGTTATCGGTAATGACGGCGCAAATTTCTCTGCTGGTGCTAACGTCGGTATGATTTTCATGATGGCGGTTGAGCAGGAGTGGGATGAATTGAACATCGCCATCCGTATGTTCCAGAATACTTCAATGCGCATTCGTTATTCTTCAATTCCTGTTGTGGTTGCGCCTCATAATTTAACCTTGGGTGGTGGCTGCGAATTCAGTTTACATGCCGATCATGTTCAGCTTTCTGCTGAAACTTATATGGGATTGGTCGAATTTGGTGTTGGCGTTATTCCTGGCGGGGGCGGAACAAAAGAGTTCGCTTTACGTGCATCTGATGAATTTAAAGATGATCAAATTGTTCAAAATGCCTTGAAAGATCGTTTCTTAACCATCGGAATGGCTAAGGTTTCCACTTCCGGATACGAAGCCTATGAGTTGGGTTATTTGCAAAAAGATAAATTCTCCATTTCGATGAACCGTAACCGTTTATTGGCCGACGCTAAAGCTAAAGCGATTGAATTGGCCGATGCGGGTTATACTAAACCTGTTCAAAGAACTGACATTAAGGTTTTAGGAAAACAAGGCTTGGGAATTGTTTACGCAGGCGCAAACAGCATGTATGCCGGTCATTTCATTTCCGAACATGATAAAAAAATCTCAGAGAAGTTAGGCTACGTGATGTGCGGCGGTGACTTGTCATATCCAACCGAAGTAAGCGAACAATATTTATTGGATTTGGAAAGAGAAGCATTTTTATCGCTGGCGGGAGAACGCAAGAGTTTAGAACGTATTCAAAGTATAATAACTAAAGGAAAGCCGTTGAGGAATTAGATGTGAACTTGCTTAGCCACGGCAAGGAGCAATAGAATGACAAAGCAATTAAAAAGATAATATTGGCTAGCGCCATAAGAAATACTAAAATAGAATGGAAGCATATATTATAGCCGGATATCGTACAGCAGTTGGCAAAGCGCCACGCGGGGTATTCCGTTTTACGAGAGCTGATGATCTGGCCGCAGAAGTGATTAGAGCTTTAGTCGCGTCGGTTCCGAATTTGGATAAAGAACAAATTGATGATGTAATTGTAGGCAATGCCACGCCAGAAGCAGAACAGGGGTTGAATATTGCCCGAATGATTTCGCTGATGGGTTTGGATACCGACAAAGTTCCAGGAGTTACAGTAAACCGTTATTGCGCATCAGGTTTGGATACGATTGCTACTGCAGTTGCCAAAATTAAGGCTGGAATGGCTGATTGTATTATCGCCGGTGGTGTTGAGGTAATGAGTGGAATGCCTTTTGGTGGTTGGAAATTAGTGCCAAATGCTGAGGTTGCGAAAAATAATCCGGATTGGTATTGGGGAATGGGCTTAACGGCAGAGGCCGTTGCCAAAGAGTACAACGTGAGCCGCGAGGATCAGGATGCATTTTCTCTGAAATCTCATGAAAAAGCAATCCATGCCATCAAAAATGGTCATTTAAAAGATGGCGTGTTGCCCATCACGGTAAATGAAAATTATCTGGATGAGCACCTTAAAAAGAAAACCCGTTCTTATGTGGTGGATACAGATGAAGGTCCGCGTGCCGATACCACTCTGGAAAAATTGGCAAAATTAAAGCCTGTTTTTGATGCTGTTGGAAGCGTAACCGCTGGTAATTCTTCGCAAACATCTGATGGTGCAGCATTTGTTTTAGTGGTTTCTGAAAAGAAAATGAAGGAGCTGAATGCAGAGCCGATTGCAAGATTGGTAAGTTACGGTGTAGCAGGTGTTCCGCCAAGAATTATGGGAATTGGTCCGATTGAAGCTATTCCAAAAGCATTGAAGCAAGCAGGTTTGAAACAAGATGATATTGATTTAATTGAATTGAACGAGGCATTTGCATCTCAATCCTTAGCCATTATCAGAACATTGGATTTGAATCCGGATATCATTAATGTAAACGGTGGCGCCATTGCATTAGGGCATCCGCTGGGTTGTACGGGTGCTAAATTAACTGTTCAAATGATGAATGAGCTGAAAAGACAAAACAAGAAATACGGAATGGTAACCATGTGCGTAGGTACAGGGCAGGGTGCAGCGGGGATTTTTGAGTTGCTGTAATTAGTATCGAGATATGAGTATCAAGTATCAAGATTGAATAGCGAACGCTTTAGTGGCATCATAACAAATTCATCCCGAACATATTTGTATTCATAATTTAAAACTAAAAGCACATGCACAATTTTAAAGAATTAAAAGTTTGGCAAAAATCTATTGAATTAGCTGTTGAGGTTTATAAAGCGACATTGCTTTTGCCTAGTGATGAAAAATTTGGATTAATTTCACAAATGAAAAGATGTTCAGTTTCAATTCCCTCAAATATTGCTGAGGGTTCTGGTAGAGGAAGTGGTGCTCAGTTCAAACATTTTTTAACAATAAGCCAAGGTTCGGCTTTTGAGTTGGAAACCCAGATAATTATTTCCAATATGCTTGAACTTTTAGATGATGGTTTGGCCGCTAACTTAATTGAAAAAACAACTGAAATTCAGAAAATGGTTTACTCGTTAGAAAGAAAATTAATTTAAGTAGTCTTAAGAATCAAGATATGATTATCAAGTATCAAGATTCCAGGCAAATTTAAAAAATATAAAATATTGGCGATTTAAAGTTTTTAGACTTGTGTTGATATTCGCTACTAAATACTTATAAACGTAGTGGCTCTGGATTTTGTCTCAATACTCACTACTAAATACTAATTAACTTAGTGATTCTCGTTTCCGGACTTTGTCTTGATACTTGATACTCGCTACTAGATACTATTAAAATGGAAACAACTGAAAAAAAAACAATTAAAGGCGGTGAATTCTTAATTAAGGAAACGACTTACCAGGATGTATTTATTCCTGAAGAATTTGATGAAGAGCAACAAATGATTGCGCAAACTTGCCGCGATTTTTTAGAAGCTGAAGTTTATCCAAATTTAGATAAAATTGATAAACAGGAAGATCCTGAATTGATGCCAACGCTTTTAACTAAAGCGGGCGAATTGGGTATTCTTGGAGTTTCTGTTCCTGAAGAATATGGTGGTTTTGGTAAAAACTTCAACACTTCAATGCTGGTTGCTGATGTGGTTGGTGCAGGTCACTCATTTGCGGTTGCGCTTTCAGCACATACCGGAATTGGTACTTTGCCAATTTTATATTATGGTAATGAAGAGCAAAAGTCCAAATATATTCCCAAATTAGGTTCAGGCGAATGGAAAGCAGCTTATTGCCTAACTGAGCCAAATTCAGGTTCAGATGCAAACTCAGGCAAAACCAAGGCAAAATTAAGCGAGGATGGTAAACACTACATCATCAACGGACAGAAAATGTGGATCACCAATGGCGGTTTCGCAGATATCTTTATTGTTTTTGCCAAAATTGATGACGATAAAAACTTAACTGCATTTATTGTAGAGAAAGATTTTGGCGGTATCACAATGAATCCGGAAGAGCATAAAATGGGCATCAAAGGTTCGTCAACCCGTCAGGTTTTCTTTAATGATTGCCCGGTTCCGGTTGAGAATATGTTAAGCGAAAGAGAAAATGGTTTCAAAATCGCGGTAAACATTTTAAACATTGGCCGTATTAAATTATCTGCAGCTGCAATTGGTGCCTCGAAGGTTACGTTGAGCACAGCCATTAACTACGCCAATGAACGTAGCCAGTTTGGTCGTCCGATTTCTAAATATGGTGCTATCCGTTTTAAGATTGCTGAAATGGCATCTAAACTTTATGCAGTTGATGCAGCAAATTACCGTGCAGGACAAAATATTGATGATACATACGATCAGTTGGTGGCAGGTGGAATGGAATCTGGCAAAGCCAGATTAAAATCTGTTGAGCAATTTGCGGTTGAATGTGCCATACTTAAAGTTTGGGGTTCAGAGGCATTGGATTATACCGTTGATGAGGGCGTTCAGATTTATGGCGGTATGGGTTTTAGTGCCGATGCACCAATGGACAGGGCTTATCGCGATGCCCGTATCAATAGAATTTTTGAAGGAACAAATGAAATTAATCGTTTATTAACAGTTGATATGATGCTGAAACGTGCCATGAAAGGGGAGTTGGATTTAATGACCCCGGCAACAGCAGTTGCGGCAGAATTAATGAGTATTCCTGATTTCGGTGAAGAAGACACTACTTTGTTTGCCGCGGAGAAAAAAGTTTTAGCGAATTTAAAGAAAGCAACTTTAATGGTTGCCGGTGCTGCGGTTCAAAAATTAATGATGACATTAAGCAAAGAGCAGGAAATTTTAATGAACATTGCTGATATGGCTGGTTATGTTTATGTGCTTGAATCAGCTTTACTCAGAACAGAGAAATTGGTTGCTATGCGTGGCGAAGAAGCAGCGGCTGGTCAGTTAGATTTATTGAAGATTTACATGGTTGAGGCTGTTGATGGAATTGCAAAAGCAGGTAAAGAAGCGCTTTGGGCTTTCGCAGAGGGTGATGAGCAGCGTATGATGTTAGTCGGTTTACGCCGTTTTACTAAAGTAGAGCCGTTTAATGTTAAAGATGCCCGCCAAAGAGTTGCACAGCAATTAATTGAAGCGAACAAATATATTTTTTAAGGTTATAAAAGCCAAAAGCTTAAAGACCAAAGCTGAAAAACCCGACTGGGCTCAAATAACAGATGACAAAGTCCTGTATAATTTGTAGCTATGTTGCTCTAGTCTTTCAGCTTTGGTCTTTTCGCTTTATACATTTGTTAAAATAGGTTAAAAATTGTAGCATCCATATTAAAAGCTTATTTTTGCGGATGATGGTTAAGTTTAGATATATGATATTATTGGTTTGCATTGCCGGATGCTTTGCTGCCTGTAGTAAGAAAAGCGTGGATGTTTATGACCCTGAACCTCAGTTTAGAGCCGATACAACCGCAATCAGGGCGTTTATAAAAGCTAATAATATTCCCGCTCTTAAAGATCAATATGGGATTTTCTATCAGATTATTGAACCTGGTAATGGTAACGTTGTTTACAATTCAGCTACACAAATCTCAGCCGATTATGAGGGTAGATTATTAGACGGAACTATTTTCGATAGCTCTAAAGGAACACCAATAACATTTGCGCTTGGCAGAGTAATTGGCGGCTGGCAACTTGGTATTCCGAAAATACAAAAAGGTGGAAAAATCCGGTTAATCATTCCATCGTTCTATGGTTATGGAAATGTGGCTCAAGGCAATATCTTGCCTGCAAATTCTATCCTTGATTTTAACATAACACTTACAGACGTTACAAACTAAATGAACAAATTTACCAAACTTAGCCTGTTATTCATTTTGGCTACTGTACTCTTTTCTGCGTGTAAAAAAGAGTATGAAAGCATCCAATCAATTGATGACAGTGCTATTCAGTCTTTTATCTCTAAAAATAATCTCACATCAGTTATGGTACAAGATCCGGATAAAAGCGGATTTTATTATCAGATAACCTCTCCTGGTACCGGAGATAGTTTTAAAAATACAGATTCTGTTCTTTACAATTTAACGGTAAAGTCTTTATCAAGCGGAACCACATATCTTCAGTCTCCTTTATTGGGCAATCTGGGTACATTTGTGGGATATACGAATCAGTTTTACAATTCCTCACTTTCAAGCTCTACAAACTCTGGTTCATATAATATTCCCGCAATACGTACAGCGATTCAAGCATTGAAGCCTGGAGGTACAGCAAGAATATTATTACCTTCTTATTTGGCGTTTGGAAGAAATGGTGCTGGCAATATCCCTTCAAATGAGATAATTGATTTATTAATTACTACATATTCCTATAAAAAACAAGCACTGCTTGATGATAATAGAATTACAACTTATTTAACTTCTAAAGGATTGACTGCAACAAAAGATCCAAGTGGAATTTATTATATTGTAAATACATTAGGAACTGGTGACGATGTTAATTCAGAAACAAGTACTGTTGTAATTAAATATACCGGCCGTTTGTTAGATGGATCTGTATTTGATTCTTCCACCGATGGAACTTTTTCAACAACATTATCCGGCCTTATTCAAGCCTGGCAAATAATGGTTCCAAAATTCAAAGTAGGAACTAAATTTAGAATGCTTATTCCATCAGCATATGCTTACGGAAGTGGAGGTAATGGTGGAACAATTCCTCAAAATGCACCATTGGATTTCGATATCGAAATTGTTAGTGTAACTAACTAGATAAAGCTTCCTTAAAAACTTTAAGCACTCTTTCTCGTGCAAATGTATGCTCAACTATAGGTTGGGCATATTTTTTGGTCCCAAATTCCGGCACCCATTTTTTGATATACTCTTGCCTGGGATCGAATTTTTTAGTTTGAAGTTCCGGATTGAATACCCTAAAGTAAGGAGCGGCATCATTTCCTGATCCTGCAGCCCATTGCCAGCCACCAACATTGCTGGCCATTTCATAATCCAGTAATTTTTCGGAAAAATAGGTTTCTCCCCAGCGCCAATCGATTAATAAATGTTTGGATAGAAAACTGGCAACAATCATGCGTACCCGGTTATGCATCCAACCCGTTTTGTTAAGCTGCCTCATGCCTGCATCAACAATCGGGTAACCAGTGTTTCCTTCGCACCAGGCCTTAAATTCTTTTTCATCATTGCGCCATTTAATTTTATCATATTGCTTTTTGAAGGAGTCAAAAGCGGCATACGGAAAATGCCAGAGTATCATCATGTAAAACTCTCTCCAGGCCAATTCAGAAAGCCAAACATTTGCCTTTGCTTCGAGTGCATCTTTTACCGCTTTTCGAATACTTAATGTTCCAAACCGTAAATGTAAACCAATATGCGTTGTTCCATCTAAAGCAGGGAAATCTCTTTCTTTTGCATAATCATCCAACTTGTTTTGGTAACTGATTTTTGGGAAATCCAAATTACTTTCTTTAAATCCCATTTCTTTTAAGCCGGGTAATGGCAACTGTTTCGTTTTAAAAAGATTATTAAAATATTTTTTTGTAGGGTAGGGTTTGATATAAAAATCATTCAACTTAGCAAGCCACTGTTTGTAAAATGGTGTAAATACAGTATAAGGTGTTCGATCAGCTTTTAAGATTTCACCTTTCTCAAAAATGACCTGATCCTTAAAAGTTTTAAAGGCAATTTTTTCACTGATTAAAAATTCAGCTGCGTTATGATCACGTTCGCGGGCGTAAGGCTCATAATCATGATTGGTGTAAACTTCTTTGATCTCATAGTCTTTTAATATTTCGGGCCAAACTTCTTCCGGCATACCATATTTGACCAGTAAATCTGATCCGTGATTTTGAAGTTCCTTTTTTAAATTTTCAACGGTTTGATAAATGAAAGTGACCCGGGCATCATCTTTGGGTAATTTATCAAGAATGTTTCTGTCGAAAATGAAAAGAGGAAGAATCGGATGTTTACTAGTAAGTGCATGATACAAGCCTGCATTATCTTCTAAACGTAAATCGCGACGGAACCAGAAAATCCCCACAGCTCCTGAAGGTTTTATCTTGCAGCCATGCTTCTCCATTTAATGTTTCCTCTTTAAGGGAGCTTGGCCATAGAGATCTCTCAAAGCCTCATCCAAATCTGTAAACTTAAATTTGAAATCTGTGTCTAAAATCTTTTGTGCAGAAGTATTATTACTCATTAAAATTGCTTCAGCTCTTTCGCCCATCAATAATTCAATTGCCTTTTTTGGAACTTTAACCGGCCAGAATGGTCGGTGTAAATGTTTGGCAATTGCTTTGGTCAGCCCCTTATTGGTAACTGGAAAAGGTGCACAGGCATTGTAACAATTTTCCATTTTCACATTTTCAACTGCATAAATATACATCTCTACCATATCATCTATATGCAGCCAGGGAATCCATTGTTTTCCTGTACCTAATGCTGAACCAACAAATAATCTAACGGATTTGTCCAATTGTGGTAGCGCACCGCCATCATTGCTAAAAACTATACCGGTACGTAGTTTTACAATTCTCAGGCTTAACTTTTTCCCCTGATCAACCGCATCTTCCCAAAGCTTGCAGCATTCTGCTAAAAAGCCATATCCATTCGGACTCTCCTCTGTAAGAATTTCATCTCCACAATCTCCATAATAACCCACAGCAGAAGCAGAAATAAAGGATTTGATTTGATGATCAGGCTTTGATCGGATTGTTTTAAAAAGTAATTCTGTTGATTTTACGCGACTATCAATAATTTGCTTTTTGTGCTCATCTGTCCATTTTTTATCTGCCACTGGTTCTCCGGCTAAATGGATGATCGAATCCACATCATCAATACATTTAGCATCAATGGTTCCTTTGTAAATATCCCATACAAAATTGTTTGGATCACTACTCTTTTTTCGGGAAAGCGTATTTACCTCATAGCCTTTGTTTAGTAAATGCTTTTTGAGTGCAGTGCCCACAAGTCCGGTCGCTCCCGTAATCAGAATCTTTTTTACCATGTTTTTAAAACACTAAAGATGCAAAAGGGTTTTAGTTTTTGGATTCATTTCTCGTCTCTTCCATCATTCAAACTTCTTGCTTTCAGTTTGTTTTGCCGTCCTTCCCGAGCAGGTAGAATCCGATGTCATTAAGTTAAGGAAAAAACAAAAATAATTGTCATTCTGAACGCAGTGAAGACCGTGAAGCAGCTATGAAGTAAATCCCTATCCCACAGGGCATTGTGCCTGTTTTACTGCTGAATTTTGTTTTTGAAACGGAGTAGTGCTGTTTATTAATTTTTGTGTTCCAGCGTTTGGAGGTTATTCAGGTATTTTCCCGCAGATGCCACTGATCACGCAGATAAAATAAAGTCTGCGTAATTTCTTAAATCTGCGGGACATTATTTCTTTAAGAATTCTAAGTTAAAATTATGATTAACGGTAAATTACAAAAGCACATCATTGATAGGCACAAAAAATCCCTGACCCACAGATGTTGTACCTGGTTTATTTAAAAAATCTTTATTTCTGATGTTCAGGAAGGGAGATTTACTTTTCCGATATGTGTAAGCTGAGCACCATTGTTGTAAACGGTAACTTTTTCTAAGGTAGCTTTAGTTTTAATTTGTTGCTGTGCAAATACGCTGAGCGGAAACAGCAAACTGATGAGCATTTGTTTCATTATTTTTTCTTATTATGTATGTGTTGAATCAATATTTGGATTAAGGATGTGTTATTTCCAGGTATTCTATAATTGAATGTTTTTTGTTGCCTATTTGTAAAGAATCATACAGGCTTTTGATGCAGACAAAAAATAAGATAAATTTGTAATTGCGTTCTTAACACCCTTTTTTAAGAAAAGATGTCCAAAAAAATTTTAGTCTGGTTTAGAAATGATCTTCGTTTGCATGATAATGAAATGCTGGTAGAGGCTATTGCTAAATCTGATTCGATTTTGCCTGTTTATATTTTAGATTCCCGTCTTTTTGGGGAAACGAAATACGGAACGCTTAAAACTGGCAATATTAGAGCGCAATTCATTCTCGAAAGTGTTTTAGGTTTAAGAAATTCATTAAAGCAGATTGGTGGAAATCTACTCATTGCGGAAGGAAATCCGGAAGAGATTATTCCCCAACTTGTTCAGGAATACGAAATTACCGAAGTTTACCATCACCGCGAAGTAGCAAGAGAAGAAACTCATGTTTCTACCTTGGTAGAGAATGCGCTTTGGAAATTGCGGATAAATCTTAAGCATTTCATCGGTCATACTTTATATAATAAAGAGGATTTGCCTTTTCCGATTAAAGATATTCCTGATGCCTTTAATCAATTCAAAAAGAAAATAGAACGCGACTCGATCATTAAACCATGTTTTTTGGCACCAGATCGAATTAATGTTGCCGAAGTCATCGATTGGGGAATATTATCCTCTTTAGAAGAATTAAATCTCTCTCCGCAACAAAAAGATCAGCGATCTGATTTTGAATTTACGGGAGGTGAGGCGGAAGGTTTAGCGCATTTGCAAAAAGTTATCGTCGCCATGCAACAAGCCGCAACCTCAAAAAACCTAATTCTTGCCTCAAAACTCTCTGCCTGGTTAGCCATTGGTTGCTTATCTCCCCGTAAAGTTTACTGGGAAATTAAGAAAATGGAAGGGATGCAAAATACCAAAGCCATGTTTAATCATGTTTTACTGGGATTGCTTTGGAGAGACTATTTCCGTTTCATGTTCAAAAAATATGGAAATACATTTTTTAATCCGAATGGCTTTGGTAGCCAGGGATTAGTTGATATTGAAAATGAACAGGAAAACTTTAATAAATGGAAGAGTGCACAGACTGGTTTCGCTGTTGTTGATGCAGTGATGACGGAACTGAATCAAACTGGTTTTATATCAAATATTGCCCGTCAAACCGCGGCCTTGTACCTCATCAATAATTTAGAAGTAAGCTGGATTTTCGGAGCGGCATATTTCGAAGAAAAACTGATTGATTATAACCCGGCCAGTAACTGGGGCAATTGGGCAAATATGGCAGGTGTTGGCAATGATCAAAAAACGAAAAGTGTTTTCGATTTAGATAAGAACATCAAAAATTTGGATCCAAAAGGAAACTATGCTTTAACCTGGGCATCGTGATGAAATGATAGCACGAGAGATTTTTAAATATGGAATTTTGTTCCGTTGTAAAATACATTCACTCATCCAGCCATTCTCTCATTGAATAATTAAATAAATCACTCATTTAAAATTCAATCATTTATTTTAATCGAGTTTTTTGCCATTTATATAAGGTAAAATTCTAATTTTGTAATGCTTATAGTAAACAGTTAATAATGGATAAATTATCTTATCTTAACGGCGCAAACGCCGAATATATAGAGTCATTATATCAGTCGTATCAACAAGATCCTGAGTCGGTTGAATTTGGTTGGCAGAAATTTTTTGAAGGATTTGATTTTGGAAGAGGTTCAGAGGCTCCAGCAACAACCGCAGAAACCCCTGAACAATTTTTAAAAGAAGTTAGTGTTTTAAACCTGATCGATGGTTATAGAAGTCGTGGGCACTTATTTACACACACCAATCCGGTTCGCGAAAGACGTAAACACCAGCCAAGTTTAGATCTTTCTAATTTCGGCTTGTCTGATTCAGATTTGGATACTGTTTTCAACTCTGGTGTTGAAATTGGTATTGGTGCAGCAAAATTGAAAGATATTGTTGCTTTCTTAAAACAGACTTATACAAGCTCTATCGGGGCTGAATATAAATTTTTACGTACTCCTGAGGTGTTGAACTGGATTCAACAGAAAATGGAAAGTGCACGTAACACACCTAACTTCTCAATCGATGAGAAAAAACGTATCCTTAGAAAATTAAATGAGGCTGTAAGTTTCGAGAATTTCCTGGGTACAAAATTCTTAGGTCAAAAACGTTTTTCTTTAGAAGGGGCGGAAGCTTTAATTCCAGCATTGGATTCAGTTATAGAGAAAGGTGCTGATTTAGGTATTGAAGAATTTGTAATTGGTATGGCCCATCGCGGTCGTTTGAATGTGTTGGCTAACATTATGCAAAAAACTTATAAAGATATTTTTGCTGAGTTTGAAGGTAAAAGTTACAATCCAGATACTCCCTTTGGTGGTGACGTAAAATATCACTTAGGTTATTCTACCGATGTTACCACTGTTACAGGTAAAAGTGTTCACTTAAGTCTTTGCCCGAATCCATCACACCTGGAAACGGTTGATGGTGTTGTTGAAGGAATGAGCCGTTCAAAAATTGATTTCAAATATGGAGGTGATAACAGCCGTTTAGCACCAATTTTGATTCATGGTGATGCTTCAGTTGCTGGTCAGGGTATTGTTTATGAAGTGATTCAAATGGCAGGACTGGAAGGTTATAAAACTGGTGGAACAATTCACCTGGTGATTAATAATCAAATCGGTTTTACCACAAACTATAAAGATGCCCGCACCAGTACTTACTGTACAGATATTGCTAAAGTAACTTTATCTCCTGTTTTCCACGTAAACGGTGATGATCCTGAGGCTTTGGTTTATGCCATTAATTTAGCGATGGAATATCGTCAGAAATATAAAAATGATGTTTTCATTGATATTTTATGCTACCGTCGTTTCGGGCACAATGAGTCTGATGAACCTAAATTCACACAGCCTTTATTGTACAAAACAATTGAAAAACATCCAAATCCAAGGGAAATTTATATTGACCAATTAACTAAAGAGGGTAAGCTGGAAGCTGGCTTGGCAAAAGAAATGGAAAAAGATTTCCGTGGAATTTTACAAGAACGCTTAAATGAAGCTAAAGAATTTGTAGCAGGTAGCAGTGAAGTTAAATTCGGTGGTGCCTGGGCAGATTTACGGATGGCTACACCAAAAGATTTCGAATCTTCTCCGGTAACTGCAGTTAAAAAATCTACATTATTAGAAATTGGTAAACGCATCACTACTCTACCATCTAATAAAAAGTTCTTCAAAAAAATTGAAAAATTATTTGCTGAACGCACCAAAATGGTCAACGATACGCATGTCTTCGACTGGGCAATGGGTGAACAACTGGCTTATGGAACTTTGTTATCAGAAGGTAAACGTGTTCGTTTAAGTGGTCAGGATGTGGAGCGTGGTACGTTCTCGCACCGCCATGCGGTATTAACTTTAGAAGATAGTGAGGAAGAATATGTACCATTGGCAAATATTTCAGATCAACAGGCGCCATTTGATATTTACAATTCGCACTTATCAGAATATGGTGTTTTAGGTTTCGAATATGGTTATGCAATGGCTAACCCAAATGCTTTAACCATTTGGGAAGCACAATTTGGTGATTTCTTTAACGGCGCACAAATTGTTGTTGATCAATACATTGCAAGTGCTGAAACAAAATGGCAACGTGAAAATGGCCTGGTAATGTTATTGCCTCATGGTTATGAAGGTCAAGGCCCTGAGCACTCTTCAGCACGTATTGAGCGTTTTATGGAACTTTGTGCTGATTACAACATGCAGGTTACAAATTGTACTACTCCAGCAAACTTCTTCCACGTTTTACGCCGTCAGTTTAAACGCGATTTCCGTAAACCGTTGGTTGTATTTACGCCAAAAAGTTTATTACGCCACCCTGCCTGCGTTTCTAAATTAGAAGAATTTACAGAAGGTGGTTTTAAAGAGGTAATTGATGATGTAAACGCAAAGGTTGCAGATATTACGCGTATTATTTTCTGTAGTGGTAAAATTTACTACGAATTGCTTGAAAAACAGCAGGCTGATCAGGTAAAACATGTGGCGTTGGTTCGCGTTGAGCAATTATATCCAACTCCTGTTGACCAAATGGAAGCGGTTAAGAAAAAATATAAAAATGCCAAAGAAATTTTCTGGGTACAGGAGGAGCCAGAGAATATGGGTGCATGGCCATATTTATTCCGTAAGTTATACAAAACTGAATTGAAAGGCATTAATGTAATTTCACGAAAAGAAAGCAGCAGTACAGCTACTGGTTTTGCAAAACAACACGCCAATCAACAAGCTTATATTTTAGCAAAGGCGCTTGAAGCACCTGTTAAAAAAGAAGAAGTAAAAGATATTGCAAAAAAAGCAAGTAAAAAAATGGCTGAAGCCGATTAAGGTTGAAGATAAAAAGGCATAAGGTTGAAGGTTTTCTTTCAACAGCTTATACAAGATTTAAAGACAAAAAATCAAAGAAATTACAATTTTAAAAATATGAGTTTAGAGATAAAAGTTCCACCAGTTGGTGAGTCGATAACCGAAGTTGTTTTATCACGTTGGATAAAAAACGATGGTGATGTTGTTGAAATGGATGAAGTTATTGCAGAGTTAGAATCAGACAAGGCTACATTCGAATTAACCGCAGAACAAGCTGGAACTTTAAAAACCATAGCTGCTGAAGGCGATACTTTAGCTATTGGCGCAGTAGTTTGTAAAATTGAAGATGGTGGTGCAACAACAAGTCCTAAGTCTGAAGTTGTTAGTCCGAAGTCGGATGTGAAAACACCAGATGTTGTTGCTGAAACACCTAAGACTCAAGACTCAGGACTATCGACTCAAGAGTCTTATGCTACCGGAACTCCATCTCCTGCTGCTGGAAAAATTCTTGCAGAAAAAGGTATTGAAGCATCTGCTGTAAAAGGAACAGGTGTTGATGGCCGTATTACTAAAGATGATGCGGTAAAAGCTGAAAGCGGAAAAGCTAAAGCCGAAAGTCCAAAAGCGAGTGCTCCTGTTGCTGCTGCGGCCCCTGTCGGTAGCCGTGGCGAACGTCGTGAGAAAATGTCTCCACTACGTAGAACAGTTGCGAAACGTTTAGTTGCCGTTAAAAATGAAACCGCAATGTTAACTACTTTCAATGAAGTTAACATGAAACCGATTATGGACTTACGCGGAAAATATAAAGATCAATTCAAAGAAAAATTTGGTGTTGGTTTAGGTTTTATGAGCTTTTTCACTAAAGCTGTAACTGAAGCTTTAAAAGATTTCCCTGCGGTTAACGGTCGCATAGAGGGTGAAGAATTGGTTTACAATGATTTCGTTGATATTTCCATCGCTGTTTCTGCGCCAAAAGGTTTAGTGGTTCCTGTTATACGTAATGCAGAGAGCATGACCTTAGCTCAAATTGAGAAATCGGTTTTGGAATTGGCTTTAAAAGCTCGCGATAGTAAATTAACCATAGAAGAAATGACTGGCGGAACATTTACCATCACTAATGGTGGAGTGTTTGGTTCAATGATGTCAACTCCAATCATCAATGCACCTCAGTCAGCTATTTTAGGTATGCACAACATTGTTGAGCGTCCTGTTGCTGAAAAAGGTGAGGTGGTTATTCGTCCGATGATGTATGTAGCTTTATCTTATGACCACAGAATTATCGATGGACGTGAGTCTGTTGGTTTCCTGGTACGGGTAAAACAATTATTGGAAGATCCTGCTAGATTGTTATTGGGTGTTTAGTCTGATAAATTAGCTTAAAGTATAAAGCTTCAGCCTTTGGTTGAGGCTTTTTTTGTTTTCTGTTGAATGACTATAACATTCCGTTATTGGCTGGAGTCAGTGATTTTGAAAGAGAGGTAAAACAAGGTATATACAAACTGCTTTAAAACAATAAGCCCATTTTAAGTTAAGAAAGGTTATTAATTAATTTGTCAACTTTCTAACTACAACGCTATAAAAGTTGACAACTTTGGGATTGATCGAAAAAAAATCATTCAATTAAGAAAGGGCATGATTAAAGTTGTCAACTTTCTAAGGACAGTGCTATAAAAGTTGACAACTTTGGGATTGATCGAAAAAAATCATTCAATTAAGAAAGGGCATGATTAAAGTTGTCAACTTTCTAAGGACAGTGCTATAAAAGTTGACAACTTTGGGATTGATCGAAAAAATCATTCAATTAAGAAAGTACATGATTAAAGTTGTCAACTTTCTAAAGACAGCGCTATAAAAGTTGACAACTTTTGGGTTGATCGAAAAAAAATCATTCAATTAAGAAAGGGCATGATTAAAGTTGTCAACTTTCTAATTACAGCGCTATAAAAGTTGACAGCTTTGGTTGATCGAAAAAATCATTCAATTAAAAAAGGTTATTGATTAATTTGTCAACTTTCTAATTACAGCGCTATAAAAGTTGACAACTTTGGGATTGATCAAAAAAATCATTCAATTAAAAAAGGTTATTGATTAATTTGTCAACTTTTTAACTACAGCGCTATAAAAGTTGACAACTTTGGTTGATCGAAAAAATCATTCAATTAAAAAAGGTTATTGATTAATTTGTCAACTTTCTAATTACAGCGCTATAAAAGTTGACAACTTTTGGGTTGATCGAAAAAAAATCATTCAAATAAGAGAGGGCATGATTAAAGTTGTCAACTTTCTAAGGACAGTGCTATAAAAGTTGACAACTTTGGTTGATCGAAAAAATCATTCAATTAAAAAAGGTTATTGATTAATTTGTCAACTTTCTAATTACAGCGCTATAAAAGTTGACAACTTTGGTTGATCGAAAAAATCATTCAATTAAGAAAGGGCATGATTAAAGTTGTCAACTTTCTAACTACAACGCTATAAAAGTTGACAACTTTGGGATTGATCGAAAAAAATCATTCAATTAAGAAAGGGCATGATTAAAGTTGTCAACTTTCTAAGGACAGTGCTATAAAAGTTGACAACTTTGGGATTGATCGAAAAAATCATTCAATTAAGAAAGTACATGATTAAAGTTGTCAACTTTCTAACTGCAGCGCTATAAAAGTTGACAACTTTGGGATTGATCGAAAAAAATCATTCAATTAAGAAAGGGCATGATTAAAGTTGTCAACTTTCTAATTACAACGCTATAAAAGTTGACAACTTTGGGGTCTATCAAAAAAGCCCATTTCAGTTAAGAAATGGGCTATATTAATTGTCGTTACCCAAACTTTATTTTAGCGTCCCGAACATTTAAAAGAGATACTGAATCAAGTTCAGCATAACGAGTAATTACCTATTTAATCTTCTACAATCTCACTATTAATACTTACATCATCCTTTACATCTTCTTTAAAATAGTTTTTCTGAAAGATCAGGATAAGGATCACACCAACTGAAATTGCTGCATCAGCAAGGTTGAAAACGGGTCTGAAGAATACAAACTCGTCGCCACCCCAAATGGGTATCCAGCCCGGAAAGCGGCCTTCTGCAATCGGGAAATAAAACATATCTACCACACGACCGTGAAACCAGCTTTCGTAGCCATAAATTTTCCCATAAAATACAGAATCGATAATGTTTCCTAATGCGCCAGCAAAAATTAAGGCTACATTTAGGGTTAATCCACGATGGTATTTATGCCTGATCAGATAATGTAAGCCATAACCAATTCCAGCCACTGCCACAATGCGGAAAAGTGATAGCGCTAATTTCCCAAATTCACCGCCAAATTCCATTCCAAAGGCCATTCCATTATTTTCCGTGAAATGGATAATGAACCATTTGCCAATAATGTTAAACTCCTGGCCAAGGTACATATGAGTTTTAACCCAGGTTTTAATCAGCTGATCGGCCAGTAAAACCAAAAAGATAACAATTAAAGGTTTTGTATAGCCTTTCATTAACCTTGCTTTAATTTAGCTTCCATGCTTAATGTAGCATGAGGAACAGCACGTAAACGTTCTTTTTGGATTAATTTGCCAGTTTCGCGGCAAATGCCGTAAGTTTTGTTTTCAATGCGAACCAAAGCATTTTCCAGGTTATCGATAAATTTTTTCTGACGCGCAGCCAATTGATTGATTTGCTCTTTTTCCATGGTTGCAGAACCATCTTCTAATGTTTTGTAAGCACCTGAAGTATCTTCTGTACCGTTAGCGTTTGGATTACTTAATGATGCTGTAAGCGCATTAAGTTCTTCTTTCGCCACGCGTAATTTATCTTGAATTAATTCTTTAAATTCCTGAAGTTCACTGTCTGAGTAGCGTGTTTTATTGCTGTTTTCCATGTTTTTAATTTAGTTTTCTAATATATGGATTTATATTTTAGTTACTGAAATGCTTAACTGAACATCATCAATGATGATTTTGTTTGCACTATTTACAGTATCTGTTAATTCTAATTCATCGGCTAAGATTTCGTCACAAATGTAAGTCTTGTTTCTGGCAACTGCATTTGCCACCAAGTTATCATTTTGTAATGAAACTTTAATCCTATCGGTTACTTCAAAGTTTAATTCTTTACGTAAATTTTGAATACGGTTAACCAGTTCACGTGAAATTCCTTCTTGTTTCAATTCTTCAGAGATTGTTACATCCAAAGCAACAGTTAAACTGCCCAGATTGGTAACCTGCCATCCGGGAATATCCTCAGCAAAAACTTCTACATCATCATTTAAATCAATGGCGTGCTGCACGTTGTTGCTGCCGAAGACGTTGATATAACCATCTATTTCTAAACGCTGGATATCATCCTGGTTCATATTCTCCAAAGCCTCTTTCACAATGCTCATGTCCTTACCCACTTTTTTCCCTAAAGATTTAAAGTTCGGTTTCAGTTTTTTCTTTACAATGCCATGCGTATCGGTAATAAACTCAATATGCTTAACATTCGTTTCAGAAAGAATATAATCGGCAACTTTAGAAATTTTTTGTTCAAAATCGCCATTTAAAGATGGAATTAAGATTTTCTCCAAAGGCTGGCGTACATTAATGCCCGATTTTTTACGCAAAGATAAAACCATTGATGAAATATCCTGAGCGTAAAGCATTCTTTCGTTCAAGGCATAATCAATTAAGCTTTCGTTGGCTTCATTCCATAACGTTAAATGAACGGATTGTGCAGCAGTTTTATCTGTAACCGTTAAGTTTTTGTACAACCAATCAGCAAAGAAAGGCGCTACAGGGCTCATCAACTGTGCTAAAGTTTCCAGGCAAGTATAAAGTGTTTCATAAGCCGCACGTTTATCTTCAGTCATTTCGCCTTTCCAGAAACGGCGGCGGCTTAACCTGATGTACCAGTTACTTAAATGCTCATCAACAAAAATCTGGATGGCACGCGTAGCTTTTGTTGGTTCATAAGTGTTGTAGCTTTCATCAACTTCATTGATTAAGTTTTGCAATAACGATAAAATCCAACGGTCTAATTCTGTCCTATCTTCAACCTTGCTTAAATTATTTTTGTCGATTTCGAATTTATCGATATTGGCATATAAAGCAAAGAATGCATAAGTATTGTAAAGTGTTCCGAAGAATTTACGCCGCACTTCATCCAGGCCTTCCAAGCTAAACTTAAGGTTATCCCAGGGTGATGCATTGCTAATCATGTACCAGCGCGTAGCATCGGCACTGTACGTTTCGATGGTGCTGAAAGGATCAACCGCATTGCCTAAACGTTTAGACATTTTGTTGCCGTTTTTATCCAGTACCAATCCATTCGAAACCACATTTTTAAATGCCACACCAGGATTTCCAACTTTCTCATTTACCGCTTTAATTTCATCACTTGCCTCACTCAGCATTACTGCTATGGCGTGCAAAGTAAAGAACCAGCCGCGGGTTTGATCAACACCTTCTGCAATAAAATCGGCAGGGTAGGCGTTTTCAAAAGAATCTTTATTTTCAAAAGGGAAGTGCCATTGTGCATACGGCATGGCGCCGCTATCAAACCAAACATCAATCAGGTCGGTTTCACGGATCATTTTTTCGCCTTTAGATGAAGTTAAAATCACATCATCAACATAAGGGCGGTGCATATCTTTCAGCTCGAAACCAGCAGGCATAAAACCAGCTTCGATAGATTTTGCGATTTCTGCATTCAGTTCTTCGATAGAACCAATACATTTTTCTTCCAAACCATCGGCGGTACGCCAGATTGGCAATGGCGTTCCCCAATAGCGTGAACGGGATAAATTCCAGTCAACCAGATTTTCTAACCAGTTGCCGAAACGGCCGGTTCCGGTAGATTCCGGTTTCCAGTTGATGGTTTTATTCAACTCTACCATTTTATCTTTAACAGCAGTGGTTTTGATGAACCAGCTATCTAAAGGATAATATAAAATTGGTTTATCAGTTCGCCAGCAGTGCGGGTAACTGTGCTCGTATTTTTTAACATCGAACGCCTTATTGTCTTCTTTTAATTTAATGGCGATCAGTACATCCGTAGGTTTAAAATCTGCTGATGAACGTTCCTCATCACTATAATATTCTTCTTTTACATAACGGCCCGCGAAATCGGTAACCTCAGTAACAAACTTTCCTTGCTTATCAACCAATGGCAATTCGTTTCCTTTTTCATCCCAAACCATAACTGCAGGAACACCATTTTCTTTGGCTACACGAAAGTCGTCTCCACCAAAAACCGATGCAATGTGAACAATACCTGTACCATCTTCGGTGGTAACATAATCTGCAGGAATCACACGGAAAGCGTTTTCTTCTAAATCAGTGCTTGTTACATATGGCAACAACTGGTGGTATTTTAATCCGACTAAATCTTTACCTGTAAATTCAGTAACGATTCTCCATGGGATTAATTTATTACCACCTTTATAATCGGTAAATGATAAATTTTCGGCATCCTTTTTAAAGTGTTTAGCAACCAGATCTTTCGCTAAAACCACGCTAACGGGTTCGAAGGTGTATTGATTAAAAGTTTTTACCTTAACATAAGAGATTTTCTCGCCAACGGCTAAAGCACCGTTGCTTGGTAAAGTCCATGGGGTGGTGGTCCAGGCGATTATAACCGTATCTTCTCCATCTTCCTCAAATAGCTGAGCAATTAAAGGATGATTCTGGTCTTTTTTCAATCTGAACTGCGCCGTGATTGAAGTATCTTTAAGCATTTTATATGTGCCTGGTTGATTCAGCTCGTGCGAGCTTAAGCCAGTACCAGCAGCAGGTGAATACGGTTGAACCGTATAACCTTTATACAAAAATCCTTTATTGTAAAGTTGTTTTAAAATCCACCAAAGGGTTTCAATATATTCATTTTCATAGGTAATGTATGGATTTTCTAGATCAACCCAATAACCCATTTTCTCGGTCAGGTCGTTCCAAACATCAGTATAACGCATTACTTCGGTACGGCAGGCCTCATTGTATTCATCAACGCTGATTTTTTTGCCGATATCTTCTTTGGTAATGCCTAATTTTTTCTCAACTGCTAGTTCGATGGGTAAACCGTGAGTGTCCCAACCGCCTTTACGTTTAACCTGATAACCTTTTAAAGTTTTGTAACGACAAAAAATGTCCTTAATTGCACGAGCCATTACGTGGTGAATCCCTGGCATACCGTTAGCCGATGGCGGACCCTCGTAAAAAGTAAACGGATTAGATTTTGGGCGGGAAGAAATGCTCTTTTCAAAGATGTTCTCCTTTTTCCAAAAATCCAGTATTTCCTGCCCTATTTTGGCAAGCTCCAATTGTTTAAATTCGCTATACATCAATTAAGTACCTCAAAAAATTAAGGTTGCAAAGTTAAAGTTTTTCGTTCAAATTTGGTAGTTTTGATGTAAATACTTTTAATGTGAAATTATTTAATATCGGGCTTACGCTAATGATTGTAGCTGTGGTTGCACTGCCGATCATTGCTGTTATTAATCCCGCTAACCGCGATTTTGTGCTTTATGCATTTTATTTCTGCGGCTTGCTCGAACTAATTGGACTCATCTTTGTTTTAGTTCATATTATAACACTTAAAAGAAAGAACCCATGATCAAGCTCTTAAAATTACAAAAGGCGGTTTTCGTACTCATTGCTGGTCTGCTTTCGTTCATCGCATATAAAATTTTGGATGCTTACGATGTAAAAGGCAGTATCTATTTTCAAATGTTGGCGGGTGTACTTGTAATGATTGGTGCGCTATGGCTATTATATCCGATTTTATTTTCTAAAAGCGACGGAGAGGGGAAAGCAGAGATCATTACTGACCCAACTGTTAAAGTTCCTGTTGATGAGGAAGAAAAAAACGCTGGTACGGAATAATGAGCATTCGCAGAAAACACAACTTTTTAAAAATCCATTAAATTTTTGGTGGCTGATATGGAAATCGAACCTATAAAAAAAAGCCTCTCAGTTTCCTGAAAGGCTTTGGTGGGAAATGAGGGGTTCGAACCCCCGACCCCCTCGGTGTAAACGAGGTGCTCTGAACCAGCTGAGCTAATTTCCCTTTTTTTAAGGATTATGTTTGTAAAAAAGCCTCTTAGTTTGACTAAAAGGCTTTGGTGGGAAATGAGGGGTTCGAACCCCCGACCCCCTCGGTGTAAACGAGGTGCTCTGAACCAGCTGAGCTAATTTCCCTTTCCTTTTGGGAATGCAAATATAGTGCTATAATCTTGCTTTGCAAATCTTTTTTATTTTTTTTCAACTAAGCAAAGTTTCCAGAATTTTATGCGATTGCACTTCGCCAAATGAGGCTGTGTGTAAGGTATAGAAAACCAGTATTTTATCTAAAAGAAACCTCCTTTGCGTATTGCTCATTTTTATTTCAGAAATTTTTTCTAAAGGGGTGTTAAATAAAGAAATAAAGCCAATTGCATCTTCCAGCTGAAGATAATGCGCATGAACAGGGATTCTGGAAACAAATTCACCTTCCTGTAAATCGAAATAAATTTGGTCTGTTCTTCTTTTTTCATTCGGCGAAAACCCTAAAAAACGAGTGAGTTTTAAGAGAAACGACAAGTGGAAATTTGGATTGATTTGCTCACTCTCATCGAACCACGCAATTGAATTAAAGATGTAATCAAATATGCTCTCATCAGCAGATTGCTGCCGGATACTTTTATATAACACCTCATTCAAAAAAATGACAATACTCGTTTTAACCATATCGTAAGGAATGGTTTTAAAGACAGGTGTTTGCCTGATTTCTGATACCCGTTGAATATTGGTGTTCACTTTATGATAAACCACCATATCCAACAGATGTAGTGATTGCAACATGTTCATTTTAATCTTTGCTTTGGGTTTTCTAACTCCATTGATCAGGTACGATTGCATTCCGAATTTATCGGTTAATACCTGGGCAATTACGCTGCTTTCGCTGTAATTAGTGGTTTTTAAAACAATGCCTCTTACTTTGTGCAACATGCCAGTTAAAACAATTTTTTCAAAAGTATGTTATTTGTGCAAATTTAATTGCGCAAAAAATCATCTCAATTTATAAATAAGATTAGTTTTGCCCTTAAATACATCATTAAACAAAGCTACAAATGTGGGTTAAGCTATCGAGATTTATTCTTCAGAACCGTATCGCAATCATCGTTTTTTTCTTACTGGGCACTGTTTTTATGGCTTATCAAGCCAAAAATGTTAAGCTTTCTTATACCGGAAGTAAAATTTTGCCTGTTACTGACAGTGCTTTTGTAAAGTATAATAATTTCAAAAAAACCTTTGGTGAGGATGGAAGTGTGATGGTTGTTGGTATTCAATCGCCGGATATTTTTAAGAAAGAGACCTATAATCAATGGGTGCAACTTTCTAATGACATTCAAAAGCTGAAGGGTATTAAACAGGTATTATCTTCAGGCAGGATTTTTCAATTGGAAAAGGATACCGTTGAGCAAAAATTCACACTAAAAGCAATTCCGGGAGGACCCGTAAAAACAGATGCGGAAATGGATTCGATTAAGAATACATTATACAATACGCCATTTTTTGAGGGCCTGGTTTACAACAGGCAGAATGCAACATTAATGGCGATTACTTTTGATACTAAAATCTTAAATACAGCAGAACGTAATCCGATTTTGAGGCAGATTGAAGAAAAAGCAAAAGCTTTTCAGGCAGCAACCAAAATACAGGTTCATATTTCGGGTTTGCCTTATATCCGTACAGCGGTTAGTAAATTGGTTAGCAATGAGTTTGTATTATTTTTAGGTTTATCCATTCTCGTTTCGGCCATCATTTTGCTCATTTTCTTCAGAAGATTTTATGCCGTTTTCTTTCCTATTCTTGTTGTGGTGATGGGTGTAATCTGGAGCATAGGAACTTTAGTTTTATTTGGATTTGAACTGACTATTTTAACGGGCTTAATTCCGCCGCTTATTGTAATTATTGGCATACCCAACAGTATTTTGTTGTTAAATAAATATCAAAATGAATTAAGAAAAGGAAATACCAAAGCGCAGGCATTAAGTGTAACCATAGAGCGGATTGCTGTTACCACGTTAATTGCAAACATTACTGCAGCCATTGGTTTTGGCGTTTTGTACTTCACAGGAAGTGAATTATTGATGCAATTTGGTAGTGTGGCTTCAATAAATGTAATGGTAACCTGGTTGATGTGCTTATGTTTAATCCCGATTATTTTCAGCTATTTGCCAACGCCAAAATTAAAAGCACAAACTCATGTAGAAGAAGGGTTTTTGCATAAATTACTGGTTAAAACTGATCATCTTGTTCAGCAAAAAAGCAGTTTGATCTATATTGGTACAATTGTGATTTCAATTGTTGCTTTTATAGGAGTAATGAAGATTAATGTTAACGGCTATGTGGTTGATGATTTACCTAAAAACTCTGAGATTTTAACCGACTTAAAGTTCTTTGAGAAAAATTTTGAAGGTATTTTGCCTTTGGAAGTGAGTGTTGATACCAGGAAAAAGAATGGTGTTTTTAATCTGACCAATCTGAAACGAATGGAAAAAATGGAGAATATGATCTCCGCTTATCCTGAATTTTCCCGTTCCATTTCGGTTAATATGGGTTTGAAATATGCCACACAAGCATTTTACAATAACGATTCCACATTCTTTCGTTTGCCAGATAATATGGAGAAAAACTTCATATTGGCCTATATTGCCAGCGGTGGAAAAGGAAACGCAAATTTGCTGACAAATTTTGTGAGCAAGGGAAATCAGAGCACAAGAATCAGTTTCCAAATGGCCGATGTTGGTTCAAAGCGCCTGGATGCGATTATGGCTGAATTAAAACCCCGTATTGACAGTATATTGCCACCTGATAAATTTGATGTAGAACTAACAGGTTCAAGTGTAATCTTTTCAAAAGGAACAGATTATATGCTAGAACATTTGTTTGAAAGTATTGGCTTAGCCATTATATTGATTTCGTTATTAAGACTTGCACAGTTTAAAAGTTTAGGAATCATGTTTATTTCTTTATTGCCTAATATTGTTCCGCTCATTATTACAGCGGGAATTATGGGGTATTTTGGAATTTCATTAAAGCCATCAACAATCTTGATTTTTACCATTGCATTTGGTTTGGCATCAGATCAAACCATATATTTCCTAACCCGGTATCAGCAAGAATTAAACCTTACCAATTTCAGCGTTCCAAAGGTAATTACCGATACGATAACAGAAACTGGTGTAAGTATGACACATATTGCATTAATCTTGTTTTTTGGTTTCGGAATCTTTACGGCATCTACATTTGGTGGAACAGTTATTTTAGGTTTGCTGCTTTCCATCACATTATTTGTCGCCTTAATTTTCAACTTAACTTTATTACCGGCTTTGGTTTTGTTCCTGGATAAAAAGAAAGTCAGAAAATTAGTTTCTGATGAAGAATCAGCAAGAAATGTCAATGAATTTGATCACTAAAATATCAGAGCCTCTTCTAAATGAAGGGGCTTTTTAATGCCTCTGTTTATATCAGTTATTCAATTTTATTCCGAAATTGGAAACCAATGGTAAAGTAATTGTTTTAATAAATGAACAAGATCATCCGTTTTGTTTTCTTTGGAAACTACTTTGTTGGGATTTTAGCCGTAGCATTAACTCTAGAGGCCACATTTCAATTACGTTTGCCTTTCAACTCTTTGAATTATTATGTACTGCTGTTCTTAGCGCCTACAATCTATTATACTTATGCTTACAATAAGGTTTCCACTCAGCCATCAGTCACAAATCCAAGAACACAATGGTACTTTGAGCATAAGGAATTTATCGGTCGTAGCCAGGTTGTCCTTTTTGTATTTTGCCTGCTCCTGGCGGTTAACCTGCTTTATCGTAATTTCAGCAATATTTTAAATTTACCGGCAATTTACTGGTTGGCAATAATGGTTATGATAATGGCCGGAACAATGTATTATGGGTTACTGCCTAAATCCTTTCTCCCATTCAACCTCCGCAGCACGGGTTGGTTAAAAGCTTTTGTAATCGGTTTTGTATGGGCTTGTTGTGCAAATGTTCTTCCTTTAATCATGCTTAAAGTGGAAACAGGAATTACTTACCATGATTCCATTTTGTGGGCCTGGCTCTTCATCAAGAACTGGATGTTTTGTACAGTGAACGCCATTATTTTTGATATTAAAGATTACCCAACTGATTCCAACAAACAACTCAGGACTTTTGTGGTAAGATATGGACTTCGAAAAACAATTTTCAGTATTTTGATTCCCTTGTTAATTATCGGATTAATTTCCTTGGGAATTTTTGCCAGTTATAAAGGATTTGGTATACCACAGGTTATATGCAATATTTTACCTTTTATACTGACTATTTATGTAGCTTATTCCATGCATCAGCGAAAAAACATATTGTATTATTTAATGGTAATTGATGGATTAATTTTGTTTAAAGCTATTTGTGGAATAGTTGGGATGCAATTTATACGATAAGGGTTAATTGTTTGAATCGGTGAACTGGATAATCGGTGACAGGTTCAATTAACCAATTTCAACAATTAAATAGTTAACCAATGGATAACAACTACGATAAAATAGCAAAGCATTACGACTTTTTAAGTCGTCTGGTATTTTTTAAATCACAGGTTAATGCACAAATCAATCAATTGAAATATATTCCAAGTAATAGTTCTGTACTAATTGTTGGTGGCGGTACCGGTTGGATTTTGGAGGAAATAGCGAAGGTTCATTCTTCAGGATTGAATATTGTTTATGTAGAACTTTCTGAAAAAATGGTAGCGCTTTCGAAGAATAGAGATTTTCAGGAGAATAATGTAGAATTTGTAAATCTTAGCATTGAAGATTATCAAACAACTCAGTCGTTCGATATTATATTAACTCCTTTTTTATTTGATAATTTTTCTGAGGAAAGAGCAGGGCATGTTTTTAGAAAGTTAAATCATTATTTAAAGGAAAAAGGACTTTGGTTTTTAGTTGATTTTTCGCTGAATAACATTCATGGAAAGTGGTGGAAATCCATTATGCTAAAATTGATGTATTGGTTTTTTAAATTGATCGGAATAGTGGAGGCCCGGCAACTCATTGACATGCACCCTTATTTTGAAGCGATAAAATATCAAACCATTGAAAAGCGATTTTACTATAAAAATTTTATAGCTGCATCAATTTACAAGAAATAAAATAATATTTTTTATTGCGATCATGTTGCGCCTGCATTTATGCAGCAAACGATTATATAACCTTAGGGAGGTCGTTATTAATAATTAAAGCACTGGAGCAGTTGTAGCTGTAACAATGAATAATTTCAGAAAATTTTTGAGAAATCATCAATCCTTAAAATAAGATGGCACCAACTATAGTAGCGATGAACATGGTCGCCATTACAATTCTGTCGGCATTAATCCATTGTTCTCTGGTAATTGGTGCGGCAACTTTTTTTACAGTTTCAGCTTTTTGTCTGCTAAGCCTGAAAACGGAAGTGTCTAATTTAATAATCATAAGGAAATGTTTTTAATAGGTTAATTTCCTTATTTCAAATCCTAAGCCAAAATCTGCAAAAAATGTTGAATTGTGGATAACTTGTATTTTTTTGTTAAATATTTGATGTTATGAAATTATATTACAACTTGTTGCTATATAGTTGATCGTTAGCGATGTACAAAAAAATGAACAATACAATAATTAGGCGTATTTAATGGTATACTTCTAACCGTTAAGTTTTTTTTCTTCAACATTAAGTTTACTGTTTTTGCGGCCGTACCAGAAGTAAATGGCTAAACCAATTCCCAGCCAAACTGCAAGGCGCAACCAGGTTTCCCAAGGCAAAAATACCATCATTGCAATACAGGTTAAAATACCCAAAATTGGAATTAGAGGAACTAATGGAACTTTAAACGGCCGTTTCGCATCTGGATCAGTTTTTCTTAAGATTAAAATACCAATACATACCATTAAAAATGCCAGTAATGTTCCGATACTTGTCATTTCGCCCACAACATTCATAGGTACAAAGGCTGCAAACAATGCAATAAACGCACAAAGAATGATGTTTGATTTCCATGGAGTTTTAAATTTCGTATGTACTTCTGAGAACATTTTAGGTAATAGCCCATCTTTACTAATGGAATAGAACATACGAGATTGCGCCATCAAATCAATCAGAATCACAGAAGTGTAACCAATCAAAATGGCAAGTATTATGGCCTGACTTAACCAGGCGTATGGCGTTTTTTCAATAGCAATGGCTACCGGCGCCCCACTATTGGCAAATTCTTTATAATTAGCCAAACCCGTCATTACATGTCCGAATAATCCAAACAAAATGGTACAAACCAGTAAAGAACCAATAATTCCGATTGGTAAATCGCGGCCAGGATTTTTAGTTTCCTGAGCTGAAGCAGCAACTGCATCAAAGCCAATAAATACAAAGAAAACCAGTCCTGCACCCCGTAAAATACCACTCCATCCAAACTGGCCAAAAGTGCCTGTATTTTCCGGAATATATGGATGATAATTTGTTGGATCGATATATTGCCAGCCCAAAGCAATGAAAACCAGAACAACACCAACTTTCAGAAAAACGATGATCGCATTTACAATTGCTGATCCTTTTGTACCACGGATTAAAATAGCTGTCATTAAAACAACAACTAATGCAGCAGGGATGTTGATGATGCCATGAACAGTTGATCCATCTGCCAACTTAGCGGTTTCAAAAGGGGAGAGCGTAAGTTGTGCGGGAAGATAGATACCCAGGCTTGCTAAAAACCTGGTTAAATATTGCGACCAGCTTATGGCTACGGTTGCACAGCCCACAGAATATTCTAAAACCAAATCCCAGCCAATTATCCAGGCAAAAAGTTCGCCCATTGTGGCGTAAGAGTATGTGTATGCGCTACCAGCTACGGGAATCATCGAGGCAAATTCCGCATAACAAAGTGCTGCAAAACCACAGCCCAGAGCAGCAATTACAAAAGATAGGGTTACCGCCGGACCAGAATGGTTTGCTGCAGCCAGACCTGTAATAGAGAATAAACCAGCGCCGAGCGTTAAGCCAACGCCAATCAAAATTAAATTGATAGGACCTAAGGTTCTTTTGAGCGTTCCTTCGCCACTTTCGTTTGCCTCAGCAACAATGCTGGCAATAGATTTTTTCATGAGATATTATGGTTTCTTTTCTCCGTACGAAAGCAACACTACGCAATTTGCTTTATATTGCAACACAGAGTGGTTTTTCACGAAAATAAATTAAGATGTCGCAAAATTATTAAAATATATTAAATCTATGGTGTTTATAGATAATTGATTTATAAAGTTTGTTAAATGCCTGATCGCCTTGGCTTGCTGACCTGTAGCGAAGTGGGAAACTGCGGAGTAAATTTATTTTACAAGTGTAAATATTAATTTTAAAAGGTCTTGTAGCTACTTCGTGGTCAGCATCTTTCCGGTTATGCGTTCATGCCATTAAGTTCCTGAAACAAACGGCGCAGCCCTCTTGAATACCATAAAAACTTAAAAACAAATGAAAAATTCAGGATGACGACCGTTCGTGTATGGTGTTTTATTAGCATCATATTTAACCATCTCGTCATGCTGAATTTATTTCAGCATCTTTCTTGCCATGTATTCATGCCATTAAGTTCCTGAAATAAATTCAGGATGACGATTGTTCGTGTATGGTGTTTTATTAGCATCATATTTAACCATCACGTCATGCTGAATTTATTTCAGCATCTTTCCTGCGATGCGTTCATGCGATTAAGGTACTGAAACAAGTTCAGGATGACGACCGTTCGTGTGTGGTGTGTTAAGCGTAATGCCTAGCCATTTCGTCATGCTGAATTTATTTTACAAATGGAGTTAGTGTTTTCAATGGTCTTGTAGCTACTTCGTGGTCAGCATCTTTCCTGCCTACGTTCACGCCATTAAGGCCCTGAAACAAACGGCGCAGCCCTCTTGAATACCAATAAAAACTTAAAAACAAATGAAAAATTCAGAATGACGATTGTTCGTGTATGGTGTTTTATTAGCATCATATTTAACCATCACGTCATACTGAATTTATTTCAACATCTTTCCTGCTGCGTGTTCAAAATTTTATTTAAAAATTAAATACTTGATAATTAGCAGTTTATAGCTTTACTTTAATTTATTTTAGTACTATGTATTGCATAGTACAATATAAAACATATATCTTTGTATTATGATAGCAGAAAATACGCAAACACAAATGCGGAAGGGAATTCTGGAGTACTGTGTTTTATCAATCATCTCACGAGGTGAAATTTATGCCTCGGATATTATTGCTGAATTAAGATCGGCAAAACTGCTGGTGGTTGAGGGTACACTATATCCATTATTAACCAGGCTTAAAAACAATGGTTTGTTAAGCTATAACTGGGTAGAATCTACCTCAGGCCCGCCCCGTAAATACTATACCTTAACCGAAATTGGTAAAGATATTTTATCACAATTAGATCAAACCTGGCAGGAGCTGGCTTATGCTGTAGGTGTTTCGCAAAAAGGAGCCAATTCATAATTATTAAAAAAGGAAATGGAAAAGACCATCATCATAAATATAGGGAACACAATTATTCACATTGAAGAAAGTGCCTACGAACTCTTAAAGGTTTATTTAAACGAAGTAAAACAACATTTTGCCAACCATGCAGATGATTTGGAAATCGTAACCGATATCGAAAATCGAATTGCTGAATTGTTAACAGAGCAATTGGAGGAACAGAAGAAACAAGTGGTTGACTCAAATGATGTAAATGCAGTAATTGCTCAAATGGGACGCGTTCAGGATTTTGATGCTGTTGAAGAAAACGAAGACGAACCTGTAATAAACGGTAGCTATCCGTTTCATGCAGAGAAAAAACTGTACCGCGATATGGATGAGCGTATAATTGCAGGTGTTTGCGCCGGTATTGCACATTACATTAACACCGAAGCAAAATGGATCCGTTTGGCAGCTTTACTAACCATATTTATGGGCGGCGCCGGCTTCCTGGTTTATGCTATCCTTTGGATCATCATGCCTAAAGCAAAATCTCGCATCGAAAAAATGGAAATGAAAGGAGAGCCTGCAAACTTACAGGGTTTCCAAAAGAATTTAGATGAAGAATTACAAGCAGTTAAAGAGCGTTTAGGGGAAGTGAACAAACAAGCCCAACCTTTATTTGCCCGTTTTGGGATATTTATAGGCGAGTTTTTCGAATGGTTAGGAAGATTTATCTCTGGAACAGGGAAAATAATTTTTAAAGTTATTGCTGGCTTTATAGTGGTTTTTGGAGCATTTTTATTGTTGATGCTAATCATTACCACGGCTGCCTTTCAAGGCTTTTGGGATTCAAGCATCTATGAATATTTTCCATTTTCCATTATAAATGATGGTAATAGAGGGGTAATTTTGTTCAGTGCATTTATTGTATTGTTTATCCCTATTTTAGCTCTTGTTCTATTTTCAATCAGGGTTGCTTTTAATAAACAAGCCATTAATAAAACGCTTTCTTTCGCTTTGTTAATTATCTGGTTAGCAGGCGTTGCCACTACTGGTTATCAGGCAGCAAAAATATCTTCCGAGTTTAAGCAACACGCAGAGCTTTCGCAAACTGTCGATTTAAAATCTTACTCCACTTATATTATTGATATTGACAGAAGTAAATATTTCAGTAAAGAGGATAGTATAGCATACCATATCGATGCCAGTCAGAAAAATCAAATTGTGATTGACGATTATGAAAACGGACCCTTTGTTTCGCCAAACAACATTCGGATTAACATTAATAAAAGTGAAACCGGCGCAACACGTTTAACGCAGAAAAATGAATCGCAGGGTAAAACATTCCCAGGTGCTTTGCAAAATGCCCAAAACATCAGTTACAATTATGTATTGAAGGATTCAGCTATAGTTTTTAGTCCACGCTTTCAACTAAGAAAAGGAACCATCTGGAGAAATCAGGAGGTTTGGTTAAACCTTGAAGTGCCTGTTGGAACTAAATTGATTTTGAAAGAAGATTCTTACCGTTACATCAATAATTATTGGGCCTGGAGTTGTAATGATCATGAAAATGATCATAATAACTATAGTGTTTGGGTAATGACCGAAGAAGGTTTGAAATGCAAATACGATTTAGATCATCCACAGGAGAATACAGAAAATCAATAGGAATTTAGATAAATCATCATTTGAAAGAAGTGGAAAAAACTAAAGGCGCGGTAAAGCAAAGGTTTAACTGACGTAATAAAGTCAATTTAGAATATCTCTCCGTTTTACTGCGCTTCGGTTGAACTGATGATTTATGAGATAACTTAAAAGAAAAAAACATGAGAAAGTTATTGGTGCTAATGGCATGCCTAATGGTGTGTGGGGTTTCCTTTGCCCAAAAATTAAATAAAATTTCAGGGAAAATTGTTGATGAAAAAGCTGTAGCCGTGCCATTTGCGATTGTAAGAGTGTTAAATTTCCCTGATACAACTGTTGTTAAAAGTGTGGCGACAAATTCTGATGGTGGATTTGAAATCACTCAGTTAAAAAACGGTAATTATATATTATCAATTTCAATGGTAGGTTTTAAAAGTAAAAAGACTGAAAAATTTTCTTTGAATGATGATTTAAAAATGCCAGTCATTAGCATTGAAAGCTTAACCAAACAGCTAAAGGAAATTAGCATATCAGGTAAAAAACCATTTATCGAACATCAGATTGATAAAACTGTTTTAAACGTTGAAAACAGCATTACAGCAACAGGAGGAACAGCTTTGGAGGTTTTAGAGAAGGCACCTGGTGTTCAAATCGATCGGCAAAGCGACCAGATCAAACTCAATAATAAATCCGGGGTACTGGTCATGGTTGATGGCAAAACCAATTTTTTATCTGGCGCCGATGTGACTGCTTTGCTGAGCAATATGAGTGCCGAACAAATCTCCACAATTGAGATAAT
Organism: Pedobacter chinensis; assembly: GCF_003339865.1. Taxonomy (GTDB): domain Bacteria; phylum Bacteroidota; class Bacteroidia; order Sphingobacteriales; family Sphingobacteriaceae; genus Pedobacter; species Pedobacter chinensis. Next base: position 73,102 of record NZ_QPKV01000009.1, on the reverse strand, counting down.
CACTAATCCATCATCTAAATATGATGCTGCTGGAAATGCAGGAATCATCAACATCAAATTAAAAAGAAACAAAGCATACGGCACAAATGGAACCGTTTCTTTTAATGGCGGACAGGCAATTATGCCTGATTCTCCCAGTGATTTGTATCGCGCCGGCGTAAATCTTAATTTAAACCATAGGGAGGGAAAATGGAATATTTTTGGGAATGGTGCAGTAGCAAGGAAATCGAATTTTAATAATTTGTCTCTGAACCGTACAACGTCATCAAATGGCTTATCGAGTTTTTTAACCCAAAATTTTAAACGACAAAATAAAGGAGTTGGTTTTCAGGGTAAACTTGGTACAGATTATTATGCATCAGAAAAAACAGTTTTTGGTTTAATGCTGGATGCCAATACAGTGAAAACTAAGCTTACTAACTTTAGTAATACAAATATCAATGCAGTTCAAAGCGGAACAAATACGCTCAGTTCTATTTTACAAGATGCTTACTCCACATCACCCATTGGAAATTTAACGGCTAACTTTAACATTAAACATGATTTCGATAAGAATGGCAAAAGTTTAACTTTTGATATGGATTATTCGGGTTTCAGTAATGAAAAGGATGAAAGTTTTTTGGCTGATTATTTAAATGGTGGTGGAAGTTCTACTAACCAAACCAGTTTAAGAAACAGCACTGATGCGAAAATTAATGTTTATGCTGCCAAAACCGATTTAACTTTACCACTTTCCAAAACAATGAAAATTGAAACGGGATTAAAAAGCAGTTATGTTGTAACCAATAATGATTTTCTTTCAGAACAATTTATATCAGGCGCATGGCAAAATGATGTAGGGAAATCGAATTACTTCGTTTATAAGGAAAACATTAATGCGGCTTACGCAAATTTTGCAAAAGAATGGAAAGTCTGGCAAATTCAGTTAGGATTAAGAGCCGAGCATACGCACTCCAATGGTAATTCGGTTACTGATAATAAAGAAGTTGACCGAAATTATGTTTCCCTGTTTCCCACTGCTTTCGTGAATCAAAAGATTAGTGAAAACCACAATATCCGCTATTCTTATAGCAGGAGAGTTGATCGACCGAATTATCAGCAGTTAAATCCATTTGTGTTTTACATGGATCCTTTAGCTGTAGATCAGGGAAATCCTTATTTAAAGCCGCAGTTTACTGATAATTTTGAGATCAACTATAGTTACAAACAGGCGTCTTTAACACTGGGTTATTCTGATACCAGAGATATGATTACACAAATCAGTCAGCAAAATGATGTTACAAGAGTGATTAATGTGATTCGTCAGAATTTAGGCCGTTTCCAGAATTTTTCTGCAGGCATTTACATTCCCATAAAAATAACCAAATGGTGGAATCTGCAAAATAATGCAAGTCTTTATTATAGCAAATTTCAGGATCCAAATTTAGAAGGTGCTGCATATGATGCTGGAAAAGTAGCAGCGAATTTATATAGTTCCAGCTCTTTCACACTACCGCAAAATTTTAGCCTCGAAATTAATTTCTGGTTAAATACGCCCCGGGTTTCTGGTGTGGAAAGAACCACAGTTACTCAATATGCTATAAATGCCGGAATTCAGAAAAGTATGCTGAATAAAAAGCTTAAATTGAGATTAAATATGGATGATATCTTTCTGACGAATTATTGGGCCGGAAGTTTGGTTTACCAGAACGTTAACATGAACGTGGTAAATCGCTACACGAGCAGAAGAGCAAATTTTAACATCAGTTACAATTTTGGAAATCAAAATGTGAAATCGGCAAGATCAAGAAATACCGCAACAGATGATATTAAAAACAGAGCTGGAGGTGGGAGTTAGCCTTATGATCGCCGGTTCGGAGTCTTAAATTCAAAGTTGCATGGCAATAACCAATTACCAACAGTTAATCAGTTTAAATAATTAAACAAAAAATATGAAAACAATAATATATGGCATTGCCATTCTCTTCGCATCATTGTGCTACGCTTGCCATAACAGCGGGGGCCATTTATCACTTAAAACAAGTGATACCAATTCATCTTTTAAGTTTGAGGCAAGTTTTACAGAAGATAAAATAAGCAAACTTGAAAAATATTTAGACAGCGCATTAAACAATGAACTTCCGCTTGATCAAAATATCGATTTATTTGTGAATTTAAATGGCAAGGATAAATTTAACTTAAAGGCTAAAAAAGGTTGGTTGGAGATTAATTTTGACAAAAAGAACAGCTCGTTGGATGGTTATGTGAAGTTGAAGAAAATAACCGAAGGCATTCAGCAGAAACTAACAGAGAAATAGTCTTCTGCTTCGCATGTACATATTGGATTAAAACATATTCTATCAGTCACAGACTTTTTATATAGCGTTCAGGTAATGATTCTTATCTTGTGTGCTTTCAAAATATGTTTACAAGCCATGAAAAAATTATTCTTAACCTTATTTCTTCTTCAATTTTTACTGATAACCGCCTTTGGTCAATCGAAACCCAATTTTTGGAATGATGTACAAACCATCAAAAAGTATGATCAGATGTATAAACCACCAGTTCATCCGGTGTTGTTTATAGGAAGTTCATCGATTAGAAAATGGGACGATTTAACACAGGTATTTGCTAAATATAACGCCCTAAACCGGGGAATAGGTGGCGCGGTAACAAACGACATCACGTTTTATTTAAATGATATTGTATTCCCTTATGATCCACGTCAAATCGTAATTTATGTAGGCGAAAATGACCTGCCGAATGAAAAAACCACTCCTGATAGTGTTTTAAACAGAACCATTAATTTGTATCAATCCATCAGGGCGAAATTGCCCAGTGTGCCTATTGTTTATATTTCGATAAAACCGAGTCCGAGCAGAGAAAAATTTAAGGAAAAAGGTGTAGCGGCTAATGCGCTCATTAAAGAGTTTTTATCAAAGGAACCTTATACAAAATTTGTAGATGTTTATAGTCTGATGCTCACAAAAGATGGAAAAATGCGCCCTGAATTATTTGTTGATGATATGTTGCACATGAATGCAGCGGGCTATGCGATCTGGAAAAAGGCGGTACAGAAACACCTCATCAAATAACCTCATCAGAAGAAAGAAATTTTTGAGTTTAGAACTATTTTAATTTTTTTTGGTTCGTGGGTATGGAGCTATGGTACGTGCCCTCAAGTATTTTGCTGAGTTGGGTGTGTGACACCATATTTCCAGGCTAAGCTGTGTCGTCATTCCCACGCAGATGAGAATCCAATGTCATTATTTAGCTTTTTAGAGCGGCCGTCATTGCGAATCGAAAAAGGGCCTGTGCAGTGGAATGAAGCAATCTTCTGGTGTGAGAGGATATAAGCAGTGGAAGATAAGGCGAACTGACAAGTCCACAGCACGGGCAGATTGCCACGGTTTTGAAAAAAACCTCGCAATGACGAGCAAGTTTCCCTTAACTTAACGACATTGAATGAGAATCACTATTGCTCATCGAGGATAATCTTAAGGCTTTCGCTATTGAAAAACGCATTAGCTAATTATCACGTTATGGTTTTAAAGATGTATTCACGATAAGCCTGTTCAGTTGCCGTGCATATCCTTACCTACCACTGAGTTTGGGAAATGATTTAGAAACAGTTTCATTTTGTTTCTCGTTAGCTAAAATTGAAATTATATCTTTATAATTGCGTAATCTCCCTAACTAAATGAATAAATTTCTTTTTGCTTTAACTATCATTCTGATTAGTAAGTCTTCATATGCCCAGGACTTAATGGGCATTCCACAAATTGTTAATTATAATAATGAAGACTATAAAGGAGGTATTCAAAACTGGGACGTTAAACAAGATCATGGCGGGATTCTTTATTTTGGGAATAATGAGGGTTTACTAACCTTTAACGGGCGATATTGGAGTCTTCATCGTCTGCCCAATTTTACCGCTGTAAGGTCATTAGGAATCGATACAAAAAACCGGATCTATGTTGGCGGACAAGATGAATTTGGATATTTTTACCCAAATGCCCAGGGAATCTTAAAATACACATCTCTTCTTCACTTACTGCCAGAAAATTTAAGAAAACTAGCCGATATATGGGATATTTCCATTTTTCAGGACGAAGTATTTTTCCGGTCTAATAATGCCATCCTACATTATAAAAACGATGCAGTTAAGTTTTATAAACCATCTACTTCCTGGCTATGTTTGGCTTTGGCAGATCATAAAATCTTTGCTCAGGATAAAAAAATAGGATTAATGGTTTACAGCCAGGAGGCCTGGAAACCTTACTGTACTGATACTATTTTAAAGCAAGCATCAGTAACTGCGGTTTTGCCTTACCAGGGAGATACATTACTAATTTCGACCTTAAAACGGGGGTTGTATTTGGTTTCAAAAGGCAAGTTAATCTCTTTTAAAACCAAACTTGATCATATACTCTTCAATGATCGTATATTTTTTGCGGGTCAGATCAATCCTTCTCAATATGCACTTGGAACAACTTCTGGTGGGGTTTATGTGATGACTAAAAATGGTGAACTGGTTCAAAAGTATAATTATCGGGAAGGCTTACAAAATAATAACGTTCGGGGTATTTTGCTCGATAGCGATAAAAACATGTGGCTGGCTTTAGATGATGGAATCGCCTATATAGCGATTAACAGTGCTATAAAAAATATTTTTCCCGACCGAAACAAGCAAATCACCAGCTATGCTTTCAGGAAATATGATCAATCGCTTTATATCGGTACATCAAATGGGCTTTACGCCTCAAAACTTACCGGAAACAATGATGATTTAAGTTATTCAACATCAAATTTTACCGAAGTTAAAAATACAAAAGGGCAGGTTTGGGGATTAAATGAGTTTAATAACCAATTGTTAATGGCACATGAAGAAGGTACATCTGTTATTAAAAACGATGTAGCCACACCTTTATATACATTGCCCGGAACCTGGATGTTTCAACCTTTGGAAAATGTATATCCTATTACAGATTTGGTTGCGGGAACTTATTCCGGTTTGCAGAAATTAGCTTTCAAAAATGGTTCTTTCTCTAATGTTGGTAAAATTGACGGCATAAATGAAACACTCCGTTTTATTGTAACAGATAATAACAATCCTGATTTGATATGGGCGTCTCATCCTTATCATGGTGTATATAAAATTGTGTTAAAACCTGATCACAAAAGTGTTTTAAGCAGTACAATGTATACTGATCGTGATGGACTGCCGCTTAAACTTTACAACTATGTTTACCGAATCAAAAACCGGGTAGTTATAGCAACAGTTAAGGGTGTGTTTGAATTTGATACAACAACCAGGAAATTTGTTCGGCTAAAAATGTTTGGCAACGCTTTGAACGATATTCCCATCCAGTATTTAAAGGAAGATAGCGATGGAAATGTATGGTTTGTGAGTAATAAAAAAGTTGGTGTTATTGATTTCAGCAAACCTTCCGGAGGAAACGCTTTCAGCATATTTTATTTGCCTGAATTAGATGGGAAAGTGGTTGGTGGCTTCGAGTCGATTTACACGTTGGATAACAAAAACATATTTATTGGAGCAAACAAAGGTGCTTATCATATCAACTACAGCAAGTATATTCAAAATATTACTAAACCAACGGTTGTTTTGGGAATGGTAAAGCTGCAGGGTAAAACTGATAGCCTGGTTTTTGGAGGCTACTTTGTAAAAAATGGATTAATTACCGGTAAACAGGATCTTACTAAAAAACCAGCATATACCTATGACCTCAATTCTATTCATTTTGAGTTTTCATCTACACTTTTTGAGCACGACAAGAATTTAAAATTCAGCTATCAATTGGTTGGCTTTGATGATGAATGGTCGGCCTGGAATAATAAAAGCGAAAAGGACTACACGAATCTGCCTGCCGGAAATTATACATTTAATATAAAGGCCAGAACCAATGTTGATAATGAGTCGAAAATATTAAGTTACAGTTTTAGGATTCTGCCAGCATGGTATAACACAATTTGGATGAAGCTATTTTATCTGATTATTGCTATTCTCCTGGTCAGATTGATTATCAAATGGCAAAAGCGAAAACACCGGAAAGAACAAGAGCGGATCACCTATCTGCACCAGTTGGAATTGGATAGGAATGAGAAGGAAATTGTTAGGCTTCAGAATGAAAAGCTGGAAGCTGACGTGAATTATAAAAACAAGGAACTTTCTACCATGACCATGCATTTGGTTCAACGTGGAAAAGTTTTAGCTAAAATTAAAGAGGTTATTTCTGCCGTTGTTAAAAATCATGATATCAGCGAGAGCTCGCCAAGTTTCAGGCATCTCATCCGCCTGATAAAAGATGTAGAAAAGAAAGATCAGGAATTGGATCATTTAAGTGTACATTTTAACCATGTAAATACTGAATTTTTTAATAAGCTGAAAGATCTTTATCCGGATTTGAGCCAGAATGATCTAAAGTTTTGCGCCTACCTATCCATGAATCTCTCATCAAAAGAAATGGCACAATTAATGAATGTAACCATCAAAGCCATTGAAGTAGGAAGGTATCGCCTTAGAAAGAAACTCAATCTAAAACCTGAAACCAATTTATACGAGTTTTTAATCGAAATTTCGAGGCAAAAAAAACCTTAAATCGACATTTTTGTTACAATCTGATTTTTTTTATTGATTAATATTTAACATTCTGATTTACAGGTGTTTTTTGTGCCTTCTGTAGGGCTTATGTAGGTATATATTCATCATTTTTTTCTTGATTGAGGGCTTTTGTATGGTTTGTGTAGTAGCAGCAAATTGTGCAATTATTTTCTACCTCTATAGATTTGATTTTAAGATTTGGCCACCAAAACCAAATCATTAAACTAACCAAATATTAACTTAAAACTAATTTCTATGAGAGGAAGATTTACATTCGTATTCTTCGTTTACTGTATCTTGGCATTTCCCTTAGCTTTATTGGCGCAGGATATCACCGTTACAGGAAAGGTAACAGACCAGAAAGATGGTACTCCATTACCTGGTGTTACAGTTAAACTCGATGGTACTACCCGAGCGGCAGCTACAGATCCAAATGGTATTTTTTCTATCCAGGCACCTGTTGGTGGAAAACTTACCGTTAGCTTACTTGGTATGACAACTCAAACGGTAACCATCCCGGCTGGAGGAAGAATTAATGTCTCCTTACTGGCTGACACAAAAGATTTATCCGAAGTTGTTGTTGTGGGGTATGGTACACAAAAGAAAGCCCTGGTAACAGGTTCGATCTCCAGTGTTAAGGCTAAAGACTTGGAGTCGATGCCGATCAACAGGGTGGAGCAGGCTCTGCAGGGAAGAACTTCTGGTTTAACCATTGCATCAAGCAACGGACAACCTGGAACGGGTTCTACCGTAAGGGTAAGGGGTTATACCTCTTTTGCTTCCGGTGGTAACAATGATCCACTTTGGGTGGTGGATGGAGTAATTGTGGATAATGGCGGCATAGGCTACTTAAACCAATCAGATATCGAATCTATTGAGGTTTTAAAGGATGCAGCTTCGCAAGCTATTTATGGCGCCCGGGCAGCTAACGGTGTAATCTTGATTACCACAAAAAAAGGTGCAATTGGTTCGATTAGGATAAATTACAATGTTTTCTATGGTACTTCAGCACCGGCTAAAAAGCTAAATTTGTTAAACGCAACCGATTACGCCATTATTCGAAATGAATCTGCAGTCAATGCAGGATTGCCTGCTCCTTATGCCAACCCGGCTTCCTTCGGACAGGGTACAGATTGGCAGTCGGTTATTTTTGATAACGATTCAAGAAGACAGACACATGAATTCAGTGTGAGTGGCGGTAACGAAAAATTCAATATCTACAGCTCATTTGGCTACATCAAACAAGATGGTATTGTGGCCAGTCCGATTTCAAAGTGGAATCGTGCAAATGTAAGGATCAACTCAACTTACAAGCCGGCAAAGTGGATAACTATTGGTGAAAATCTAGGCTATAGCCATTCCGTTAACAGCGGCTTGGGCAATACCAACAGCGAGTTCGGTGGACCGCTAAGCTCTGCCATAAACTTAGATCCTATCACACCGATAATTGAAACTGATCCTGCAAATATTGCTAGGTCACCTTATACTATCGCTAATACGTTGCGAAATGCAGATGGTTTTCCGTATGGCATTTCGCCAATTGTTGGACAGGAAATGACCAATCCTTTGGCCTATATCCAAACCAGGTTGGGCAATTTTGGCTGGGATCACAATATTGTGGGTAATGTTTATGGAGAAATAGAGCCAATCAAAAACCTAAAATTCAGGTCTAACCTAGGAACAAAGGTGGCTTTTTATGGCCAGGATAGTTATACCCCCTTATTCTATCTGAATTCCTCTTCACAAAATACGAGTAAGAGGTTTTATAGAGAAATGAACACAGTTTTAAATTATCTGTGGGAAAATACGCTGAGTTATTCTTTTAATGCGGGCAAACACCATCCATTTCTGATACTTGGTCATGGCTATTATATGGATAATAATACCAGAAGTTTAAACACAACCTATCAAAACATTATTGCGAATAATTTTTATGAAGCAGGTTTAAATTATGATCCAGGTACGGCCAACAAAACTGTTGGCGGTGGCGAGAGTACAACACACGTGGTTAATTCTGTATTTTTAAGGGCCACTTATGATTACGATGAAAAGTATCTGTTTACTGGTGTGATTAGACGAGACGGCTCTAGTCGCTTTGGTCAAAATTTCCCGTTTGGTTACTTCCCTTCATTTTCATTGGGATGGGTAACCTCAAAAGAAGGGTTTTGGAAAGAGAATGAGATTGTCAATTTCCTAAAATTCCGCGGAGGGTATGGAGTAACTGGTAACGATGCCATTGGAGATTTCAGGTATGTTTCTTTGGTAAGTAGTGGTAGAAATTATACTTTCGGCACTACCGACCAAAGTGTGATTGGCTGGAGCCCCGCAGCATTATCAAATCCTAATTTGAAATGGGAAGAGACCAGGCAAACGAATATTGGTTTCGAAGCGACTTTATTCAATAACTTAACCCTTGTTGCAGAATATTATAAAAAGAAAACGGTTGGCATTTTGCAAACACCTGGTATACCTTTGTATATAGGTGCAGCTGGCGGGCCGGTTCAAAATGTGGGTGATATGCAAAACACGGGTTTTGAGTTTGAGTTAGGGTACAGAAAGCAAATCGGACAGGTTAACTTTGGCCTCAATGGAAACTTGGCCACACTTAAAAATAAGGTCACCAAGCTGCTTCCTGGAAGGGAGTTCATAGAAGATAATGCCCAGAGCTTTCAAAATATGGGCAATTTTACCAGAACAGCTTTAGACAGATCATTTAATGAATATTTCGGCTATCAACGTTTGGGTATTTTCCAAACCCAGGCAGAGGTTGATAGTTATGTGGGACCTGGTGGTGGAAGACTGCAGCCGAGTGCCCGCCCTGGAGATATCAAATTTGCCAACCTGAATGGGGATGATATCATCAATGCATCTGACAGAACTTATCTTGGAAGCCCAATACCCACATTTACCTATGGTTTAACGTTAAACCTGGGCTATAAAAACTTTGATTTGGTGGCATTTGGTAATGGCGTTGGCGGGAATATGATTTTTCAGGGGCTTAGACGTTTGGATGTTACCTTTGCCAACTGGCAAACCAAAATTCTGGACAGATGGACGCCATCTAATACCAGTACCAATGTTCCTCGTGTGGTGCAGAATGATCCAAATAGAAATTACTCTAATTTTTCTGACCTGTATCTGGAAAAAGGTGATTATTTCAGGTTGAAAACTCTTCAGGTAGGTTATAATTTTCCACAAAATATTTCCAAAAAAATCGGGGCTCAAAAAGTACGAGTTTATGTAATGAGTGAAAATTTATGGACTGTTACTGGTTACACGGGTTATGATCCCGAAATCGGCGGTACTGTACTTGGGGTAGACCGTGGTGTTTATCCTCAGGCAAGATCATTTATGGTAGGATTAAATGTTGGATTTTAAATTATTTAAAATGAAAAAGAATTTTTTAAAAGTGTTAATTGCTTTGCTTGCAGTGAATATGTTCAGTTCTTGCAGAAAGCAATTGGATGTAAATCCAAGAGGTAGGATAACGGAAGCTAATTATTATTCCAAACCCTCTGATGCATTAGAGGCACTGATATCGGTTTATGATGTGGTTGGTAACCAATCTGGAGGCTATTTAACCAAGGTTAATATTTTAAGCGCAGCTTGTGATGATCACTATGCCGGAGGAGATTCTCCATCGGACATTGCTGATCTGCAAACCATCAACAATTATACATTAACCTCCACCTCCGGTGCGGCAAGTCATTTATGGAACAAAGGCTTTACTGGTGTTTACAGGGCCAATGTTTTCTTAAGCAAGATAGAGGGAATTACAGGTTTGAACGCAACCACAAAGTCCAGATATGTTGCCGAGGTAAAAGCGCTCCGGGCCTTCTTTTATTTTGATTTGGTAAAATTATTTAAGAACTGTCCATTATTGCTGTTACCTGTTGAGCCCGATAAATTGTTTGATGTAGAACAAGTGCCCGCTGATCAAATTTACGCACAGGTAATCAAAGATCTGACAGAAGCAATGCCTAATCTGCCGGTAACAGTGCCTGCTGCCAGTGAAGGCGGTAGATTGACACAAGGCGCCGCACACGCAATATTGGGAAAAGTATATATGTGGCAACAAAAATGGACTGAGGCTGCAGCCGAATTTGCTTTGGTAAACGGACCATCACCAGGTAATAGCCAATACGGTTACAGGTTGTTGACAAATTATGCAGACCTATGGAACTGGAAGAATAAATTTAATTCAGAGTCTATATTAGAGATTGTTTACAATACAACTTCCAACATGGGTTGGGGCAATGTGGGTAGCGGCGAAGGGAACGTAATGTCTATTTTGGTTGGTCCACGTAATTATGTTCCGGTAATTGCAGCACAAGCACCAGATTATATATCTGGATGGAGTTTTCTACCTTTTACTCAGGAATTTTTCGATCTCATCCATTATGATCCCAGGAATAAGCCAACTGTGGCCAACCTGGATAGTTTGGAGAAAGCAGGTATTGTAACTTATAAACATGCCAATGCCAATACGGGTTATTTCATCGAAAAATATGCCGGCCGGGTTTCTACTAAAGCATCAATCGGTCAGTTGGAATTAAACTTCGGACAAGATATGTACGAGATTCGATTGGCAGACACCTATATGCTGGAAGCTGAAGCTTTATTAAAAAGTGGTGCCGGAGTTGGCGCCGGATCTAAAGCTTATGTGATGTTTAACGCCGTGAGAGCCAGAGTTGGATTGAATCCGCTTCCGGTAACCATGGAAAACATCATGAAGGAGCGCAGACTGGAACTGGCGGCCGAAGGCCACCGTTGGTTCGATTTGGTAAGATGGGGCTTGGCACCGACTGTTTTGGCCTCAAAAGGTTTTATAGCCAATAAAAACGAAATTTTACCCATTCCTCAGCAAGATTTATCAAATACAAAAATTAAACAAAGCAAAGAATGGGGCGGTACGCTCTAATCATAAAAAGGAGGTAGTTTTATACTACCTCCTTTTTACATTCGCATTTCAAAGTTCCATTTATTAATTTTTATGTCTACAAGACTCTTCCATCTTATTTTCGTCTTTGTATGTTGTACACATTACTCATTTGCTCAAAAAGCCGAGTGGTGGTTAACAAATAATGATCGTTCAGCGCTATTCGCTAAACAAGCATCAACCATCTCTTTTAGCAAAATAGCCGCAACTGATCTTCCTGTAATTCTTATTGATGATAAAAAAACATTTCAATCTATTGATGGCTTCGGTTATGCGTTAACAGGTGGAAGCGCACAGCACATCATCAAAATGTCGGCACCAGCAAGAGCTAACTTGTTGAAAGAACTATTTGCCACCGATGGTAATAATATTGGTGTGAGTTATATCCGGTTGAGCATTGGTGCATCTGATCTAAACGAAAAAGTATTTTCTTATAATGATCTTCCAGAGGGAGAAACAGATTTAACACAGGCAAAGTTTGATCTGGGTCCTGATAAAGTTGATGTGATCCCGGTAATGAAGGAAATTCTTGCCATTAACCCTAAAATTAAAATTATGGGTTCGCCGTGGTCTCCTCCATTATGGATGAAAACAAGTTACGATGCCCGTGGTGGCATGTTAAAGCCCGAATATTATGATGCTTATGCAAAATATTTTGTTCGTTATATAGAAGAGATGAAAAAAGAAGGGATTATTATTGATGCAATCACTATTCAAAATGAACCTTTGCATCCCGGTAATAATCCGAGTTTGTTAATGACTGCTCCCGATCAGGCCGATTTTATTAAAAACCACCTTGGCCCGGCATTTGAAAAGTCGAATATCAAAACAAAAATAATTGTTTATGATCACAATGCAGACCGGCCAGATTATCCGATCACTATTTTTGATGACCCTGAAGCAAATAAATATATAGACGGATCTGCTTTTCATCTTTACGGTGGGAAAATTGAAGCCTTAACTGATGTGCATAACGCCCATCCCAATAAAAATATCTACTTCTCTGAGCAAATGGTTGTTGAACAGCCAAATGCGAAAACCATTAATATTATTAATCCGGTAAGGCGTTTGATTATTGGTGCAACCCGAAATTGGAGCAAAAATGTTTTAGAGTGGAACCTGGCAGCCGATCCTGAGAATAAACCTTACACCGATAGGGGCGGTTGTTCCATGTGCCAGGGTGCGGTAACCATTGATCAGGATAATTACAGCAGAAACCTGGCTTATTATTCAATTGCTCATGCCTCTAAATTTGTTCGCCCGGGCGCTGTTCGTATAGCCTCAAATGAACCTGGAGATTTATCGAATGTAGCATTTAAAACAACAGATAAAAAAACGGTCTTGATCGTTGCCAACACGGCTAAGGAAAGTATAACCTTCAACATTCAATTTAATGGCAAAGCAGCAACCGCAACCTTAGCTAAAGGTTCAGTTGGAACATATATCTGGTAACCAAAATAATCTGGAATGAAATTAAAAATCTGGTTGAGCTTCAGCATTTTATTTTTATTAAAAACTCTTGTTTTTGGTGCCGACTATCCCAAAAGTAAGTCGTTTTACAAGCAAAAGTTAAATGACCCCAATGCCACTTATTTTACACCCGAAAATTTCAAAATTACCACCGATGGTAAAACTGATATTTCGGATGAGCTGCAGACCGCTATTAATCAGCTTAAAACAAAAAATAATTTCGGAATTTTATTTATTCCTGAGGGGAAATACCTGATCAGTAAAACAATTTATATCCCGAACGCCATTCGGTTAATTGGTTATGGCAATAACCGTCCCTTGTTTATCCTCGCTAAAAATGCACCAGGTTTTCAGGAACCTGTAGCAACCGACAAAGGAAAATCAAAATATATGTTTTGGTTTACTGGAGGGATTATTCAGGAGGGCCAACCCTTTAGAGATGCAAGTGCAGGTACTTTTTATAGTGCCTTATCTAATGTTGATATTAAGATTGAAAATGGCAATCCTCAGGCTGTGGCGTTAAGAACCCATTATGCCCAGCATAGCTTTATTGCGCATGTAGATATTGATGCGGGCAATGCCAAAGCAGGAATGTTTGAGGTAGGAAATGAAATGGAAGATGTTCGTTTTTTTGGAGGTGATTATGGGATTTATACCACTAAGCCATCTCCGGGTTGGCAGTTTATGATGATTGATACTTATTTCGAAGGTCAAAAAAAATCGGCAATTAAAACCCAGGAGGCCGGGCTTACCATTGTGCGTATGAAAGTTAAAAACGTTCCCTGCGTAATTGATGTCGATTCTAATTATCACGAGAAAATTTTTATAGAAAATAGCCAGTTCGAGAATGTTAAAGGGGCCGCAATTATCACCAGTAACGAAAATAATGCTTTTAACGGAGTTGTACTAAGAAACGTAGATTGCAAAAATGTTCCACTACTGGTTTCTTATAGAATGAGCAAAACGGTAACCAAAGGGGTAAGCAATATATACAAAGTTAAAAATTTCGTATACGGCCTTCAAATAGATGATCTGGGAAAAGAAGCCGGTTATAAAACCAGTCAGGATTTTCAGGTTCTTTCTGCCTTTCCTAAACCGGTAGTAAAAGATATTCCCGACTTCCCTGCTATCCAAACCTGGGTAAACCTAAAAACACTGGGTGCAAAGGGCGATGGAGAAACTGATGATACTAAAGTTATTCAGGAAGCAATTGAGCGGTACGAAAATATATATGTACCTCAAGGCTGGTATAAAGTTTCAGAAACAATTAAACTCAAGAAAAACACCTTTTTAATTGGTTTAAGCCCGATAGCGACTCAATTTATACTGGCCGATAATACGCAGGCTTTTGGCGGGTTTGGTGCACCTAAAGCGTTGATTGAGGCCCCAAAAGATGGATCGAATATCCTAACCGGTATTGGTTTAAATACAGGAGTTTACAATACCAGGGCAGTAGCCTGCAAATGGATGGCCGGAAGCAATTCTTTTATGAATGATGTGAAGTTTATTGGCGGGCATGGCACTATGAATCCTGGTGTTCAGCAAGCCAGAAATCCAAATGCTGGCGGAAACAGACCATCGCAGTCTAACCGGATTTTACAGGGTAAAGATAGCGCCTGGGATTCGCAGTACTGGAGCTTATGGATTACAGATGGCGGCGGCGGGATTTTCAAGAATATCTGGACCGCAAATACTTTTTCCACTTCAGGGCTTTATGTTTCCGATACTTCTACACCTTCCAGTATTTACGCCATGTCTATAGAACATCATGTTCGAAATGAAGTGAGGTTTAACCGTGTGGCAAACTGGAAAATTTATGCTATGCAGTTAGAAGAAGAAAGCAGAGAAAGTTTAGATGTTCTGCCCATGGAAATAGATCATTGCGATAACCTGATCTTTGCCAATTTTTATATGTTCAGGGTAATTAGGGTAAATACGCCAACGGCTTATGGAATAAGAACCTGGAGCTCGAAGAATATTGAATTTTTAAATGTTCATAATTACGCCCAAACAAAATATTCGGCAACGGTTCCGATTTACGACATTAATACTGCAACAGAAGTTAGACCATGGGAATTTACTCGAT
Source organism: Pedobacter chinensis (assembly GCF_003339865.1). Lineage (GTDB taxonomy): Bacteria > Bacteroidota > Bacteroidia > Sphingobacteriales > Sphingobacteriaceae > Pedobacter > Pedobacter chinensis. The sequence continues at coordinate 58,006 of NZ_QPKV01000009.1, read as the reverse complement.
TATTCATCGGTGCTGAACAAACCAGGAATAAAACGGCAACAAACCAGGTTCCTCAGCTTTTAGTTAAGGGATTTGAATTTGCTGATGGCATTACAAAAGATAGTAAAGGGAATATTTTTTTTAGTGAATCAAGAATGCGCAGAATTTACAAATGGTCTGTCGCGCAGCATGAACTAAGCCTGATTGCTGATTTTCCGTGGGAGCCTCTTTCTCTTTCGGTAGATAAACAGGATAACTTGCTTGTTGTATTCAAATATCTTCCAACGCCCGGCTATTTAGTTAATGGGAAACCCGAAGAGTTTCCGAGTCCCGCTGATGCAAGCGGAACATCTTTTAATGGCTATGGAAATTCTGGTTATGGTGTTTGGGTGTATTCAATTGATCCGGATCAACCCGAAAAATCGATTCAATTGCTGAAAAGAATGGCAATGGGATCAATACAAAAAGTGCACAAAGTACTGTATCCAGCCAACCGGTGGAGAGATTTCCATGATTTTAATCGTGTTGTTTTAAATAAACCCACAGAAATGTTTGTGGCACCCGATGGCGTTACCGTTATCCCGGTTGTTTACGATCTGGCAAGATCAAATTCACTGGTTGAAGGCTTTCCTGGTAAAACGCTATATGCAACTGACGAATATGATAAACGAACAGTTCAGCTTCAGGTAAATGATCAGGGCTATTTATCAGACTTAAAATATTTTGTAGAAAAAGGAGAATTTAACTCTTGCCTGGATCAGGATGGAAATTTGTATGTGGCTGATGGACAAATTTATGTATTTGATCAGTCTGGTAAGCAAATCAATCAAATTAATGTGCCCGAACGACCAGTAAATATTATGTTTGGTGGGCAAGATGGAAAAACACTGTTTATCACTTCACGATCTTCACTTTTTAGCATAAAACCTTAATTAATAATATATTCAACATGATTAATCGATCAATCACACATTCTTTTAAATTTAAAAATATGATTCCTTTAAAAACCTTTATCCTATCTGTTTTTATGTGCTTTTTAGGTTTTGCCGGTTTTGCTCAAGGTTTCCTCAAAGCCAATGGTACAAAAATCGTAAATGAAAAGGGCGAAAACGTTCTGTTGCGGGGTATTGGTTTAGGTGGATGGATGCTACAAGAGGGCTACATGCTGAAAATTAATAAAGAAGCACAGCAATATAGAATTCGTGAAAGAATTGAGGAATTAATCGGGCCAAAACAAACGGAAGAATTTTATAATGCCTGGCTGGCCAATCACACCAGAAAAATTGATGTGGACTCGATGAAACGCTGGGGATTTAATTCCATTCGTTTGCCCATGCATTACAACCTTTATACTTTGCCTGTTGAAAAAGAACCTGTTGCCGGAAAAAATACCTGGCTTGAAAAAGGTTTTGCTTTAACAGATAGTTTACTTTCGTGGTGTAAGGCCAATCAAATGTATCTGATTTTAGATTTACATGCCGCACCTGGCGGACAGGGAAATGATTTGAATATCGCAGATAGAGATCCATCAAAACCTTATTTATGGGATAGTGAGGCCAATCAGCAAAAAACAATTGCCCTTTGGAAAAAATTAGCCGAGCGATATAAAGATGAACCATACATTGGGGCCTATGATATTTTAAATGAACCGAATTATGGTTTTCAAAATCCCACAGAAGATAAAAATGGAACGAAAGAAAAATTGAATGCACCTTTAAGAAAGCTGATGGTGGAAATTACCAAGGCCATTCGTGAGGTCGATCAAAAGCATCTTATCATTATTGAGGGAAATGCATGGGGAAACAATTACAATGGCATTTTCCCCGTTTGGGATAAAAACATGGCGCTTAGCTACCATAAATATTGGAATTACAATACCCAGGAATCAATTGCGCATATCATCAAAGCCAGAGCGGAGCAAAATGTACCGGTTTGGTTGGGCGAAACCGGCGAAAATTCAAACGTTTGGTTTACCGATGCGATTCGGCTTTTTGAAGAAAATAATATTGGTTGGTCATGGTGGCCATTAAAGAAAATTGGTTTCAACAACCCGTTAGAAATTAAATCGAACCCTAATTATGATGCTTTGGTAAAATACCTGAACAATGGTGGAAACAAACCCAAAGACAGCAATGTTTACAGTGGATTGATGGAACTGGCAACTTATTTAAAATTAGAGAATAATATTATCCATCATGATGTAATCGATGCCATGATCCGCCAGCCATTTAGTGAGGAAACTAAGCCTTTTAAACCAAATATAATTGAAAACAATGCGATAATTTATGCTGTAGATTATGATTTGGGTAAAAATAGCAGAGCCTATTTTGATACGGATACAGCTGATTACCATGTTTCAACAGGAAAAAGATCTGCCGGAAACCGTGGAAGAATTTACCGTAATGATGGTGTGGATATTGCAAAGGATTCCACTCAATATGAAAAATATTACGTCAATAATATTGAAAAAGGAGAGTGGTTGCAGTACACTGTAAACGTGGCTAAAAAAGGAAATTACACTTTAAAAATAAATACTGCTGCCAATACCACCGATGGAAAAATTTCAATACAGGTAAATGGAAAAACGATTGTTAAAGCAGTTGCGGTTCCAAATACCGGTAACAATAAAACGTTTATTCCGTTTGAAATTAAAAACATTCCACTCCAATCAGGAGTGCAAAAAATCAGGGTTTTGGCAGATGAAGGTGGATATAATTTTAGTTATATTCAATTCATAAAATAAACTAACCAATTTCTGGATTTTGAAAGGCATAAAACGTATTTTGCTCATTTTGGGTACCATTTCGATGATAATCATCATGCTATCGCGATGCATGAATACGGCTGACCAATTACCAAAGGATATTAGAGGAGAGCAATATACCGGCGCCAAAACGTGTGTAAAATGCCATCAGGATTTATCCCGATCCTATGCCCATAGTCCGCATGGATTAACCTCTATGCCTGTAATTGATCAGGAATTGTTAAAAGTATTTGCGCCCGATTCCAACTCGTTTAATTTCGGTGAACATGAAAAAGTAGTTGTTGAAAAAAGAGATAGCGGTATTTACCAGGTTGCTTATACAGATGGAAAAGAAGTAAGGGCACAACGTTTTGATATTGCTTTCGGATCAGGGGAAAAGGCATTTACCTATGCTTACTGGAAGGGGAAGAAGCTGTATGAATTACCTTTGTCGTATTTTTCGGCCATTAACAATTGGGCAAACAGTCCGGGCTTTCCTAAAAATACCATTTATTACGATAGGGGAATAACAAGCAGGTGTTTGGAATGCCATGCCTCGTATGCAGAGAAAAAACTGACGCAAACATCGGGTATTTCCCTTGATGAAGAAATGGAAAAGGGATCGTTAATTTATGGAATAGATTGTGAACGTTGCCATGGGCCAGGAAAACAGCATGTTGTTTTCCACATGGAGAATCCGGAAGAGAAGAAATCTAAATTTATAACGGTTTATAAAAGTTTAACCCGCAGGCAAAAAATGGATGTCTGCGGTGTTTGTCATTCCGGGAATAATGTTTTACCCCTAAAGTCGGTTTTTGAATTCCAACCGGGCGATAGCCTGGGTGATTATTATGCGCAGGAATTTGTAGGTTTTGGCGGAGGAAACCCCGATATTCATGGCAATCAAACCACTATGTTAATGAGCAGTAGCTGCTATATCAAAAGTGAAACAATGACTTGCCAATCTTGCCACAACACCCATGAAAACGTTAAAGGCAATTTAAGTATCTATTCGCAACGGTGTATGAGTTGCCATAAAACCACTAATCACACAAAAGCTACTTTGGCGAAAGGAATGTTAACCAGTAATTGCATTGATTGCCATATGCCAAAAGAATCATCAAAGTTAATTTCGTTTCAACAGGCTGGTAAAGAACAATTAAGCCCATATATGTTAAGGTCGCACAGAATTGCAGTTTACCCTGCAAACTCCAATTAAAACACATTCAAATAAAAGAGCTTGGATTCGTACATTTGGAAAACCATCTTCAAAATAGGTAGCAGTTCAATATGTCGATAAAACAGTATTTGTTCATTTTCTTTTTATTCTTTTCCAGCTCAGGCGTTTTAGCTCAAAACAAATTTACTTTAAGTGGTACCATTCGCGATGCAAGCTCAGGCGAAACCTTAATTGGCGCAACAATAAAAATCATAGGAACAACCGCTGTAGGAACTCTGACCAACAGCTATGGCTATTTTGCTTTAACACAACCTGAAGGAAATTATACCGTTACCATCAGTTATACCGGTTATTTATCGATTTCAAAAACAATCAACTTAAATAAGGATACCAAACTTAACGAAGAGCTCAAAACAGCAAATGAACTGGCTGAAGTTACAGTTAGCGCAAATAATCGTAAAAACGAGAACGTAAAAAGTGCACAAATGGGTTTAGAAAGGGTCGATATGAAATCCTTAAATTCTATTCCGGTTTTGTTGGGTGAAAAAGATGTTTTAAAAACCATTCAGCTTTTGCCTGGTGTAAAATCAGGAGGTGAAGGTAACACTGGTTTTTACGTGCGTGGAGGCGCTGCAGATCAAAATTTAATTATTTTGGATGAAGCGGTGGTTTATAACTCATCGCACTTATTGGGTTTCTTTTCTACCTTTAATGCTGATGCCATCAAAGATGTAAGCCTTTACAAAGGCGGAATGCCTGCGCAATATGGCGGTCGTTTATCATCCGTTTTAGATGTTAAAATGGATGATGGAAATAACAAAGAGTTTAAGTTTCAAGGGGGGATTGGATTAATTGCCTCACGCCTGAAAGCAGAGGGACCAATTGTGAAAGATAAAGGTTCGTTTATGGTTAGCTTTAGAAGAACTTATATCGATTTGTTTTTAAGGGCATCGCCTGATTCATCGATCAATGGAAGCACCCTTAATTTTTACGATATCAATGCAAAGGCTAACTATAAAATCAATGATAAAAACACTATCTATATTTCTGGTTATTTTGGTAAGGACAACATCGGTGTGAAAGATCTTTTCGAAAATAACTGGGGCAATGTAACGACAACCATCCGTTTAAATCACATTTTTAGCGATCGTTTATTTTCTAATACTTCATTAATTTATAATAATTACAATTACACGGTAAGATTATTAAATGACGTTACTAATTTCAAAGCAACATCTTTGGTTCGTGATTTCAATTTTAAGGAAGATTTTCAATACTTCAGCAATCAACATACATTAAGGTTTGGTTTAAACGCCACGCATCATCGTATTTCTCCAATTGATATTACAACCGATCAGGAATCTCAGGTAAATCCTTTAACACAAGAAAAACGTTATGGTTTGGAAAGTGCAGCTTACATTTCTGATGAATGGGCCGTAACAGAAAAATTGAATTTGCTCTACGGTATCAGGCTGGCTGCATTTTCGCTTTTAGGTCCGGGCAACTTTAGCAGATACGATGCAGCTGGAAATACAATATCAAGGGATAATGTGCCCAGCGGTAAATTTTACAAAAATTATTTCAACCTTGAGCCACGTTTTTCGTTAAGTTATTTGTTCAACGATGAAAATTCTGTAAAGGCATCTTACAACCGCAACACGCAGAATATTCATATTTTAACCAATGCTACATCAAGTTCGCCAACCGATCAGTATGTGTTGAGCAGCAACAACATCAAACCGGAAATTGCAGATCAGATTGCTCTTGGATATTTCAAAAACTTTGATGAGAATAAGTATGAATTTTCTGGTGAGGTTTATTATAAATGGCTGCAAAATCAAATTGATTATAAAAATGCTGCAGAGCTTTTGGCCAATACAAATGTTGAATCAGAATTATTGTATGGTAAGGGAAGAGCTTATGGATTAGAGCTTTTTTTCAAAAAGAAATTTGGCAAATTAAATGGTTGGGTGGGCTATACCTTATCCAGAACAGAAAGAAAATTTGCCGAACTTAACAATGGAAATTACTTTCCCTCAAGGCAGGATCGAACGCATGATTTATCACTTGTAGTGATTTATAATTTGAATAAACGGTGGACTTTCTCATCGAGCTTTATTTATAGCACGGGAAATGCGGTAACTTTTCCGGCAGGTAAATATATTATTAGCGGACAAACCGCTTATTATTATACGCAAAGAAATGCAGGTAGAATGCCTTACAACATGCGCCTGGATCTGAGCGCAACATTAGAAGGAAAGAATACCGGAAAATTCCATTCAAGTTGGAATTTTGGGGTTTACAATGCTTTGGGAAGGAAAAATCCTTACTCAATTGAATTTATAAACGACCCTAATGACCCGAGTAGAACGGTTGCCGAACAAACATCATTATTCGGATTAATTCCATCCATAACCTGGAATTTTAAATTTTAAAATCATGAAAAGACTAATTATATACCTGGCCATTTTAAGTTTTTGCTTTACCGCCTGCAAGAAAATCATTGAAATAGATACAAATAATGCAGAACCACAAATCGTGATAGAAGGAAAAATTACCGACCAGTTTACCGATCAGCAAATTATCATTAGTAAATCGGTTGGTTATGACGAAAAAACTTCATACCCCAAAATTACCGGTGCAACGGTAAAGGTAAGCGATAGCAGGGGTAATAATTATGTGTTTACTGAAAAAGAACCAGGAATTTATACCAGTAGAATGAGAGGGATTTCTGGCGTAACTTATAGTTTAAATGTTTCGGCTGAAGGCAAAACTTTTTCGGCAAGCTCTAAAATGCCGAACCTGGTTAAATTGGATTCAATTGGCGTAGTGATCAATTCCTTTTTTGGTAAGGAACGCAAAACCGCTGCTGCCTATTTAGTAGATCCCGCTAATGAAACCAATTTCTATCATTTTAATTTATATGTGAATAACCTTTTTTCCAGGAGGATATATGTAAATAATGATCGGTTAACCAATGGCAATAGGTTGCGTATTCAACTATTTTATGAATCAGATGATGAGGATGACGATGGATTGAAAACAGGAGACAAGATCAGTATAGAAATGGAGGGGATTGATTCAAACATATTTGATTACTGGTATGCCTTAAGCCAGCATTCTGGCCGTGGACCAAATCAAGGCACTACGCCCGCTAATCCGCCTTCAAATATTTCAAATAATGCGCTGGGTTATTTTAGTGCCCATACCCTTCAACGGAAAAGCGCTACTGTAAAATAAGATTAAGAATAATCTTTTTATTAATAAAAACACCTCTAAATTTTTGCTGTTAATTAATCATGAAAGTATTTATAAGCGGCAACATTGCTCCAATTGCTTTAAAACAATTGGAAGAAAATAATATTTCCATCACACAATGGAAAGAAGACAGACAAATTACCCAGGAAGAACTCATTGAAGCTTGTAAAAATCAGGCTGGATTAGTAAGCGTTGGTCCGAATAAAATTGATTCTGAATTTTTGAACGCATGCAAACATTTAAAAGTTATTGCGCTTCATTCTGTGGGTTTTGATCAGGTTGACGTTGGAGAAGCTAAGAAATTAAAAATTCCAATAGGTAACACACCTGGGGTTTTGAGTGGAGCAACGGCAGATACCGCGTTTCTTTTAATGCTGGCTGTTTCCAGAAAAGCTTTTTATCTCCATAAAAAGATCATTGATGGCAAATGGCAAAACTATGAACCAACGCCAGAATTAGGTATAGAACTTAATGGTAAAACATTGGGCGTATTTGGCCTGGGCAAAATTGGACTGGAAATGGCGAAGAAGTGTATGGCTGCCTATAATATGAAAGTTGTTTATCATAATCGATCGCGAAACGAGGAAGCTGAGCAGGAAATTCAGGCTGAATATGTTTCTTTTAACGAATTGCTGGCACAAAGTGATGTGCTAACAGTTCATACAGCCCTTACTTCAGAAACCACGGGAAAATTTTCAATCGATGTTTTTAAAAAAATGAAACCTGCTTCGATTTTCATTAATACCGCAAGAGGTGGAATTCATAATGAACAAGATTTGATTAGGGCTTTGGAAGAAAAGATAATTTGGGGCGCAGGTTTAGATGTAACCAATCCGGAACCGATGAAGAAAAACAATCCATTATTATATATGGAAAATGTAGCAGTTTTGCCACATATTGGCTCGGCAACGGAAGAAACCAGAGCCGCAATGGCAGAATTGATTGTTGAAAATATCGTAGCCGGGTTGAAAGGAGAAAAAATCCCTTATCCTGTTTATTAAAATTAACGTTTTGGATGTTCTGTATTGATTACAATTGTTTAATTGCTAAATCATTCTTTTAGCAAACTACCTTTTGCTTGGGTTTTGTCCTTCTGATCAGAATGACAACGTTGGAATGTGTTTATCATTCTGAGGCACGAAGACCGCGAAGCAGCTACGAAGTAAATCCCTGGCCTACCGGCACTGTACTTGATTTGTTGTTGACTTTGTTTTTATAAAAGTCAGTGCTGTATTCAAGTTTTGTGTTCCATCGCTTGTGGATTATTCATAATAAAGTTATTTTTAATTGTATTCATACTTGCTTCGCAGGTCTTTACCACGTTCAAAATTGACAGGTTGGTTTTGTCATTCTGAGGCACGAAGAATCCCTGACCTACAGGCATTGTACCTGGTTTATTGCTGACTTTGTTTTAAGGCGGTTAGTGCTGTATTAAAGTTTTATGTTCCATCAGCTGCGGATTCTTCACTGCGTTCAGAATGACAGTGCCGGAATGTGCTTGTCATTCTGAGGCACGAAGACCGCGAAGCAGCTACGAAGTAAATCCCTGACCTACAGGCATTGTACCTGATTTACTGCTGACTTTGTTTTTAAGGCGGTTAGTGCTGCATTAAAGTTTTGTGTTCCATCGGCTGCGGATTATTCATTAATAACGTTATTTTTAATTGTATTCATACTTGCTTCGCAGGTCTTCACTGTGTTCAGAATGACAGTGTGTAGGATTATTCGGCAAAAATTTCATCATTCAGAAATCTCCAATTTGGATTTTCAATTTCTATTAAGGAATTTTTCTTCACTCTTGTCCACCCTTTTATTTCTTTTTCTCTTTCGATGGCGTGTTCTATGAATTGATGTCTTTCAAAGAAAACTAAATAAAAACAATTATACTTTTTTGTAAAGGCAAATTTATTTTGTGTATTCTCGATATGTTGTTTAAGCCTGATTGATAAATCATTTGTTACTCCAGTATACACTACCGTCTTGTTCTTGTTTGTAAGTATATATACGAAATAGTTATGGATCATTATTAAAAATAGAAATTTTTTACGATTTGTCATTCTGAGGCACGAAGACCGCGAAGCAGCTACGAAGTAAATCCCTAACCTACAGGCACTGTACCTGGTTTACCGCTGACTTTGTTTTTTAAGGGGGCAGTGCTGTTATTAAAGTTTGTGTTCCATCGCCTGTGGATTCTTCACTGCGTTCAGAATGACAGTGCCGGAATGTGCTTGTCATTCTGAGGCACGAAGACCGCGAAGCAGCTACGAAGTAAATCCCTGACCTACCGGCATTGTACCTTGGTTTATCGCTAACTTTGTTTTTTAAGGGGGCAGTGCTGTATTAAAGTTTGTATTTCATCGGCTGTGGATTCTTCGTACCTCAGAATGACAACGTTGGAATGTGCTTGTCCTTTAGATTTGTGCTTCTCTAAAATATATGATTTGAATTTATATTTTAGGATTAAAAGATTACCTAGATCGGTAGCGGCTCATTAAGGATTGTCAAGGTTGAATACCTATAGAATGATATAATCCGCTACCGATTTTTCCCTTAGTGACCAGATAACAATTAGGGCATTACCCATTATCAAGGACTTGGATCGATGGGGCAAAACTTAGGTGATCGCTACAAATTTAAGGAATAATAAAGATGATCAAGATGATTGCTGACACAAAATTTTTCATTGGGATCGATGTCTCAAAGCCCTGTTTCGACGTTTCTTTGATGTCTGTCATCAGCTATGTCAAACAGCCATTGGAAAGTGCCCGATTTGACAACACAGCCTCTGGAATAAAACAATTTGAGAAGTGGCTTAAAGCACATAAGGTAACCTTTGGCGAAGATTCCCTGGTCGTTATCGAAAACACGGGAATTTACCACCGTTTGATCTGGGCCTTTTGCAGTAAAAAACATTTGCCCCTTCATATTGGTAATGCTGCCCATATCAAGTGGAGCTTTGGAATAGCCAGAGGAAAAAACGATAAGATAGACAGTATCCGTTTGTGCAAGTATGGGTTTAAGGAATCAGATGGCCTGAAAGCAACGGCTGCCTTAGATCCGCAGCTTTTACATTTGAAAGATTTCATATCCACCAGAACGAAATTGCTCAAACATAAATCCAGTCTTGGTGTGTCCATCAGAGAACTGGGCAACGTGAATGAGAAGTCGCATCAGAAAGTGGTGGAAAAAGCCCTCAAAGATGCGATCCAGGGCGTGACCAGATCCATTAAGAACATTGAGGATCAGATCAAGAAGATTATTTCTGAGAATCAGGATTTCAAGAGGAACCATGGGTTTTTGCTCAGCATCCCGGGATTGGGGCATGTCACCGCCGTATATCTAATTGGATGCACCGCAAATTTTGCAGGACGTCCAAGCGGAAAAGAGTTGGCCTGCTATGCAGGTGTCGCACCATTTCAACATAGCAGCGGTATAAGCATCAAAGGTAAAACAAAGGTACATAAAATGGCGAACAAGGAACTAAAGCGATTGCTGCATATGTGCGCCTTAAGCCTGATCCAACATAACCAGGAATTTAAAATATACTATAACAGGAAAAAAGATGAAGGTAAGCACAGTATGAGTATACTCAACGCCGTCAGAAATAAAATAGCACTAAGAATTGCTGCAGTTATTAAAAATCAAACACCATATCATGATAAATACAATATGGTTGCATAAAATTTGTAAATGTCATAACAATCATTCTGAGGCACGAAGAATCTCTTATCTATATTATAGTACTAGGGGAAGGACGATTAAACGAACCTTTTTAGAAAATTCCTCTTATTGAATGTCTGAACAATCTTTATTTTACTGTGTATCTCAAAATCGATCGGCCAAGATTTCCATTGGCATCAATTCCTTCAATAATAACCTTGTATTGGCCTCTGCCATCAGCATTGTAAAACTCAAAAGATGAAGCTCCTGTTGCATCTGTTACAATTTTCGGGTCCCAATAAATGGTAGTGCGCAAATCATTTCTATTCATGCTTGCAGGTACATCATATCTTGGTGAGTAAAATTGCCTTTCTTTATTATAACCTTGCGGAGAAAAGGTAATTTCATAAGTTTTTGGCAACATATCCATCAATTGCGCTTTGGATATTTTTGTTCCTTTTGGCGCCTTTTTCTGATTAATTACAATTACTCCGTTTACGTTATTTGCTCTGTTCACAAGACCCAATTCATCTCTTAAAAAAACTTCTATTGATTCTATTTCATTTGGATTCAGGGTATTAATTTGATTAACATCTACATTCATCCCATTAATGAAAATCCCCATCGGGATTCGTTTGCCAGCATTATAATCTCTGCTCACATAAAAGTTATTATCCTGGTAGGTTACACCTGCTAACATCCCTTGTAAGCAATTGATCAATAAGGCACATCCCTGTAAACGATCGCCAGTGATTTCATGATCTGCCATTTGGCTCAATCCACTCAAAGCAGGATAATCCTTATGACTAACTTTCGGCGTAACCGATCCTTTAATGGTAACATCTTTCAGTGTGTGCAGGTAAGCATATTGCTTTTTACTGTTATCCAAATATGTTGTCAAGGCACTGTCTATATTTAAAACTTCTTCGGCAGCACTAAAATTTCTGGTTAAACCTGGTACAGGTGATCCATTCAAACTTATCGCCATCGCTTTATAATTCACATTATATTTTGCGGTAATGGTAACTTTCGAAGAATCGTTAAAAACCAGGTTTTGGAATTTAAAATTTCCAACGGGGTCTGTAGTGCCCTCCAGGTTAAGGCGTTTATCGGGGATAGTTAACAACAACTGGCCTTTTCTAACCGGAATACCATTATTCATCCTTAAAACCCCTGATATTTCAATTCCTTGTTCTGGCAAGAAGCTAATCTTCGGCAATTTCCCGGTTAAGATATCGGTGTATTTGAAACTGCGATACCCCTGTGTTAACAGAAGCACATCTAAATCTGCATTTTTCTTAGCATCAGAAGCATTAAAATAGTAGTTGGGTTTTTCAATATAACCTTTAACATCACTACTTAAAAGTAAGCCCGTTAAGATGGTACTTGCTCCATCCTCGCTTGATGGAACTTTACTTTCATCAACTACAGCTACTGAAAAACTGCCTTCAACAGGAGCACCATCTTTCTTAGCTGCAATATTCACTTTTACCTTTTTCTTTACACCATAACTTGGCGCTGCGGTTGATAAAGCAATGTTTAGCGTGTTTTTATTTTGTACAAAAGCCAATCGTTCACTAAGTGGATTACCATGGTCAGAAAACAGTGTGAATTGCGCAATCCCCATTGGAAACTTGGATTTTAAAATCGATGTGCTGTATTCTTTTGTGGAAAGTGCAGTTTGAGCACCATAACAAATCACACCTTTGCTCTGGGCAACCAGATAAAACTTTTTACCTTGATTCTGCTCAAAAAAGCGATCGTTAGACAGAATTTTTACCGCAATATTTTCCGCGTTGCTGTTATCAATGCTAATTGTAATGCCCGATTCATTAACCGCAGGTAGATTGTAGCTCTGAATAGTTCCATCAGCGTAAGTTACATTGGCTTTATAGGTTTTTCCACTTTCTGCCAGTAAATTAAAACTACCCATTCCTAAGTGTTGCGCTGTAAAGGCAGCTACCTGCTTACCATCCTGATCGGTTACTGTACCTTTTGAATTTATGCCCAGACCATCGCTTTTAACGGCCTTGAAAGCCACTTTATTGGTTATTCCTGCCACTAAGTTCCCACCTTCCGGAAAAAGTTGAAAGTCTTTATTGACAATTGCGTTTTCTAACTGAAAAGTATTGTTTACCACATCCTTTTCAGTTGTATTTAATGAAGTAATAAGTTCACCCTTTTTTAATTGATACTCTGCCTTTTGATTGGCGCTCATGGCAATGGTTAAATAACCATTTGCATCTGTTGTGCCTCTGCCTTTGGCAATTACAGTAAAACTCGTTACCACTTGCCAGTTTACATTTCGGTTAGCATAAGGTTTATTGTTTGCATCTTTGAATTGTATCCTTGCATCAATTTTCTCCAGCTTATCAGTGGAGGTGTTTTTATAAGTAATATGTGTTTTTACTTCTTTATCTATGGCTTCGCCAACATAAAAAGTTTTATTAAAAAAACCTGGGTCTTCAAAGTTCAACATCCACATAGTGTAAGCACGTATGTGGTAATTTCCTTGTTTATAATTAACCTGATCCAATGGGAAATTTCCATTTGCCACACCACCTGTGATGGGCAATTTTAAGGTTTGAATGAGAGAATCTTTTTGATTAATGACATCAACGTAGATGATTTTGCTTAATCCGGATAAAAAGTTTTGATTCTCGGTTACGTAAGCTTTAAACCAAACCGTGTCAGCAACCGCATAATAAGGTTTATCAAAATGTAAATAAATTTTTTCTGTAGGGTAATCGTTTAAAACTTTATTGGTTTTAGCGATGAGGGTATTGATGCTAACAGTATCGGTTTGTGCCGACGAAGATAGATTTAGTAATGACAGGATGGAGAGTATTAAAAAGGATAATCTAAAAATCTTCATGAATTGGAAATTAAATACTAAGGTTGTAAATATATCCAATTAAAAATAGAGCACCTAAATTGTAGGCATGTTTAACATTTTTTTACATAAGTTTTCAACTTTTTAAGCGAAAAAACACCCAAAAAAAACAAGCTACTTTTGGGTAGCTTGTTTCATTATACTATGGATGTGAATTTCTTATTTGTATTCGATTACGAATTCGTTTAGTGGAGTACGAACCTTTTTAAGGTTAACCAACCAGTCGCCAGATTCATCTCTGTTACCTAATGGTAATAAAGTCACGCTTTTTAATCCTTTTTCATTCAAACCTAATAATTCATCTAAAGCAGGTCCGTTAAAACCTTCCATAGGTGTGGCATCAACTTTTAATGAAGCAGCCTGAGCAATGGCTATACCAAAACCAATATAAGCCTGTTTTGCTGCATGATGAAAGTTTTCTTCTGCGGATCTTGATAAAAGCATCCCTTTTAATTGTGCCTTATATGCGTCAGAAGCTTCTAAAGGTAAACCGCGTTCTGCGTTCATTCTGTTAAAAACAGCATCAATACCAGCGTCTGTATAATTTTCTTGTGCAGCAAAAATCAATAAATGAGAAGAATCGATAATTTGTGACTGATTAAAAGCGATTGGTGCAATCTTCTCTTTTAATTCCTGATTGGTGACTACAATAACTTTAAACGGTTGCAAACCCGACGAAGTTGGGGCCAATAAAGCTGCTTGTATAATTTGATCAACTTTTTCTTGTTCTACAGGTTGACCATTCATTTTTTTTACGGCATAGCGCCAGTTTAGTGCATCTATTAAGCTCATGATTTTTTTTCAATTTTATGATCCAAATATCACTATTCCTCTTTTTTGAATTGTTGATGTATGGTAAGAAAGTAGTTTGCTATCATAAAGGATAGTAAAAATCTATTAATTAACGTGAGCAGAATCCTGATAAGGCTCAAACAGGCAAGCGTTTTAAGATTCCCTTTCAGGGAGGGAATCAATGTCATTAAGTTAAGGAGAAAACAAAAAATAATTGTCATTCTGAACGCAGTGAAGAACCCTGCCTACAGGCATTGTACCAGGTTTACTGCTGACTTTATTTTTTGTAGAAGGGCTGTACTGTTGGTAAAGTTTGTGTTTCATCGCCTGGGGATCATCATTCATAACCCAGGAAATTGATTCTCTTGCCCGGAACTGATCTTTAACCAGAAAATTCTAAAAGTAGCGGTTAAGGAATAAATCTTAAATCGCTTCTCACTGGAAAGTGATCTGATAATTTGGCTTCGGTTATATTATAATTAAGTACCTCGAGTTCTTTTGAAGTGGCAATATAATCGATTTGAAAATTAGGAAATTTACCGTTATAGGTTTTGCCTAAACCCGATCCCTTTTTTATAAATGCGTTGTTAAGACCTGCTGTGATCTGAGTAACCACGTAAGATGCAGGCGTATCGTTAAAGTCGCCGGCAATTAAATATGGTGTTGTACAGCTTGCCATTTCGTTTTTCATGAGATCAACCTGTCCGCTGCGCTTTAAAAATGCACTTTTTAGCATTTTTAAAATGCGTTTTGAGGGTTTAAGCTCGGTATTCATCCCTTTTACTTTATCCAGATATTCGTAATCCTGTTTTTGAAAAGAGATAGATTGGAAATGAACATTATAAACCCTTAATGTTTTGCCTGATATGTTGAGGTCTGCATAGATGCTCATATTGCCATTATAGCCATCAACGAATGGGATCTTGCCTGTGTTGATAATAGGATATTTGGTAAAAATAGCCAGTCCATAAGCTTCGTAATTGTTTTTATTTGTGGGCACAAAATAGAAATATTTGGTGTTCAATATTGCCTTCAAACTATCAATGGTGTCAAAATTTCCTTTATTACGGGTGTAAAATTCCTGAAAGCAGATAATATCAGGATTTTCATCCCCGACAACTTTAAGCATTTTTTCTTTAACAGATTCATCATTCTTTCCCCCATAAAGCTTAAAATTATGAACATTATAAGTCATCATCCGAATGCTGTTTTCAGCTTTTTCTACCCCACCTTTATCGCCACCTATAGCAAAGGTTGCTTTTAAGGTTTTAAAACCTGAAGCCATAACCAGAAAGGTAACAAGTGTAAAAAACCATTTTTTGTTTATGCACCACCAAAATAAAAAGATAATGTTTATGAAAAGCACGTAAGGATAGGCCAGGCCGAAAAAAGCAATGATCGGATGCTGGCGCGGATCCATGCTGCCTGCCACCGTTCCAAGTATTAATGCGATCGCAAATACAACTGCAATTGGCAATAAGAGTTTATCCAAGAAATTGTATTTCTTTTTTGCCATCAATCTTTACTTGCTTTAAATAGTTTTTCTTTTTCAGTAGCTGTTAATTTATCGTAACCTGATGAAGATATTTTATCTAAAATTGCATCAATTTCCTGTTGAGATACATCTTTAAAAGCGGTTTTTTTAGTAATTGGTTTTTCGTTTCTCACTACTTTTAATTTTGGTTTGCGTTCAAAAATTTTACTCCAGTCTTTACCGTTTTGTAGGCTTTTAATGAAGATAAAACCTAAAATTGCGCCACCGATATGTGCTAAATTACCACCAGCATTTGCAGATGATAAACCAATGAATGATATAAGGAAATAAGCAATAGCAATCCATTTGATTTTAACTTCCCCAAAGAATAACATCATAATGGTATAATTCGGAACCAGGGTGGCTGTTGCCACAATAATGGCCATTACTGCCGCTGATGATCCGATAACAGTTTGGCCAATTAAGCCCCCTGCGAATACAGGAATGAGGTTTAAGCCGGCAACATAAATTAATGCCCCAACTATACCTCCCGTTAAATAAACAAAATGAAACTGTTTGCTTTTTAAAAAGTTCATAAAAATATTGCCAAACCAATATAAACCCAGCATGTTGAAAAGCAAATGGAGAAAGCCGTCATGAAAAAACATGTAAGTTAAAATGGTATAAAAACGCATTGGCAATGCAGAGATGAGAGCGGGCAAGCCAAAATATTCTCTGATCCATTCACTTATTATAAAATCACTTTTCCCCAGAAATAAAAATACGCCGATGATAGCTGTTGCTAAAAAAATAATAACATTTAATCCCAGATAGAAAAACAGTGGATTACCTGACTGAAATATCTTAAATTTTAAATCTTTAACCGTATTATTCATAGTAAGTATAAAAGTTTGTGTTTTTATCCTTCCAGATTTTAACTAATATAAAACCAATTAACGCTCCCCCCAGGTGGGCATAGTGTGCAATAGAATCTCCTTCAAATTGACTAACCCCTAAAAACAGCTCTACTAAAATGTAAAAAGGTATAATGTATTTTGCTTTTACCGGTGCCGGGATAAAAAGAATCATTAACTCTGCATTTGGATAAAGCATGCCGAAAGCCACTAACAATCCAAATACTGCGCCTGATGCACCTAACATGGGGCCAAAATAAATACTTCTAAGTAAATCTGCTTGTTGTTGACTTTTTGGAACGAAATTACTTATGTCTGTAATGATATGCCCTACACTATGATAAACTTCATAAGTTTGAACTGTCCATTGTAAACCTAATGCGCCTAATCCTGTAATAAAATAGAAAAACAAGAATTTTTTGGCCCCCCATTTATTTTCCAAAATGCTGCCAAAGCTATAAAGCGCAAACATGTTAAAAATAATGTGTAAATAATTTACCGGGCTATGCATAAACATGTAGCTAAAAACCTGCCATATTTTGAAATCGGGAGAAGCATAAAAATAAACAGCGAACCATTCGACAAAAGGGTAAGTCTCATTTGCATTAAATACAAGGGTTGCCACAAAAAACAAGATGTTGATGATCAGTAGATTTTTAACTATTGGTGGAATATATATGTTGTTCATTTGATTCTTATTGTTCTTTTGCTTCGCGATGATTGCACTGATTTAAATTATCGATATTTAGAGTTGTTTTGTTTTCTCCCCTTTGTTCTTTCTTCTTTAATCTTTTAGCTTTCTTCTTTGGTCTTTAAGCTTTAACCTTTCTGCTTACTTTTCAAATTTTTTATCCAGCTCTGCTAAAGTAATGGTTTGGATCACAGGTTTGCCACTCACGCTAAAGTTAGGTGTTTTACAAGCGAAAAGTTCATCAATCAATGTATTCATTTCTTCTTGTGCTAAAGCTGTACCGGCTTTGATGGCACTGTTTTTAGCAAGTGTTCTGGCTAAACTATCACGCTTGGTTAACTTCAATTCTTGTTGGGAATTTTTAAAACCTTCTATTAATTGCTCAAATAATTGTGTTTCATTTATGTTGCTGCTGCCTAAATCTACCGGTACTCCCTCAACAACCAACGTATTTTTTCCGAATTCGCGTACATCAAACCCCAAACTTTTTATATCATCCAGCAAACTTTTGGCCAGCTCAAAATCGTTTGCATTAAGCGTAATCGTTTGTGGGAATAAACTCTGCTGGGAAGCGCCTTTGCGGTCATCTAAATGTACGAGAAATCGCTCATAAAGGATTCTCTCGTGTGCCATTTGTTGATCTATAACCATTAAACCCGATTTAATTTGTGAAACAATGTAGCGGTTATGCAATTGCATATATTGCTTTTGTTTTGTTTCTAAAATGGGTTCATCGGTATAAAAAGAGGCTTGCTCAACAATTGGCTGTTCGGTAATTTCGTAAAGTGAGCCCCAGTTTTTGGCGCTCGGTTTCGCTTCGTAATTTCTTGGTGATGACGAATAGCCGGAAGTTGAACTGCTTTCGCTTGCAAAAGGATTAAAATCGGGGTTGAAATTAATACTCGGCGGAATAATATCTTCAACCGCTTTATGGGTAATCATATTACTGAAACCTGTTTCCTGATCAAAATCCAGAGTAGGAGCAATATTATAACGACCAATGGAACGCTTAACCGCCGACTTCATAATTGCATAAATGGATTTTTCATCCAAATATTTAATTTCTGTTTTTGTTGGATGAACATTCACATCTATTTTCGATGGATCGATTTCTATGAACAACACATAAAGCGGATAGCTGTCATCGGGCAAAAGATCATCAAAAGCCGAACTTACGGCATGGTTTAAATAAGGATCTTTAATGAAACGGTTGTTTACAAAAAAGAATTGCTCTCCACGGGTTTTCTTGGCAAAAGCAGGTTTGCCAATATATCCTTTTAAATTGATGATGGTCGTTTCTTCTTCAACAGGAACCAAACGTTCGTTATAATTATTGCCGAAAAGATGGACGATGCGTTGCTTTAAATTGCCTTTGGGAAGGTTAAAAATTTCTGTTCCATCGTGATGTAAACTGAAAAATACTCCTGGATGCGCCAAAGCCACGCGTTGAAATTCATCAATAATATGACGCATTTCTACAGGGTTGCTTTTTAAAAAGTTGCGACGGGCAGGTGTATTGAAAAATAAATTTTTAATCGCAATTTGTGTGCCTGCAGGCGTGGCTACAGGTTCTTGTGAAACGACCTGAGCACCTTCAATGGAAATGCAGGTTCCGATTTCATCTTCATGCCTGCGGGTTTTCATTTCAACCTGAGCAATTGCCGCGATAGAAGCCATTGCCTCGCCACGGAAACCCATGGTACGAATGGCAAACAAATCTTCGGCCTTTTTTACTTTTGAAGTGGCGTGGCGTTCAAAACACATTCTGGCATCAGTAACGCTCATTCCACAACCATTATCAATAATCTGAATCAGCGCTTTACCAGCATCTTTTATTACCAGTTGAATTTTATCTGCGCCAGCATCAATCGAATTTTCGAGCAATTCTTTAACCGCAGAAGCAGGTCGTTGAACAACTTCTCCGGCAGCAATTTGATTGGCAACAGCATCAGGCAATAAGTGAATAATATCAGTCATGTATCAGGGCAAAGTGAATTCGCTAAATTTATGCAAAATAAGCGTAAGGATAGGGATTTGTTTAAAACTCAACATGTAAATGACTGTAGGCAATCGGTTTAAATAATTGTAGGGGGCTAAAGCTGCAGAGTAAGAAAAGTAACTTAGTTTTAATAGAGCCTTTCTGATTTAATGATAATTTCGAACCAATAAACACAAACTTTGATTAATACCGCAAATAGATTACACTCATGATCATTTTCTTATCACAGACAGGCAACATAATATTTTAATTGGTTTTTAAGAGTTGACAACTTTAATCATCATTTCGAAAGAAAGTTGTCAACTCCATAAATAAAAGCAAATGATTTTCCCTTTCAAAACCTTAATCTCTAATTCCTCTTCCTCTGTAAAGCTGAATTTACAAAGCCAAATGATTTCAATTTTCTATCTTTAGCAGCATGAAATCCTATTTATGCACGCTGTTTTTGGCGGTGTTACTCTCTTCCTGCAATAAGAAAGAACAAGCTGATGTAATTGTTTACAATGCCAAGGTTTATACCGTTAATGATAAGTTCGATACTGTTGAGGCTTTTGCAGTAAAAGATGGAAAAATTTTAGCCCTGGGCTCCAGTCAGGATATTCAGGCCGGATACACGGCTAAAGAAGAAATCAATGCTGAAGGCAAATCTGTTTATCCGGGTTTTATAGATGCACATGCACATTTCTTCGGCTATGGACAAAGCTTGCAAACGGCTGATTTACGGGAAACAAGTTCATGGGATGAAGTTTTGCAAAGGTTAACAGATTTTGCTAAAACACATCCAGATGGTTGGCTAATCGGAAATGGTTGGGATCAAAATGATTGGGATAATAAAAGTTTCCCTACTAATGAAAAACTAACACAACTTTTTCCTGATCGACCTGTTTTTTTAAATAGAATTGATGGTCATGCGGCGATAGTAAACCAGAAAGCCTTTGATGAGGCTGCCATAAAAGGCGAAAAGAAACTTGTTGGTGGCGACATGCTTACCGTGAATGGAAAATTAACAGGTGTTTTGATCGATAATGCCGTAGGCCTAGTGGAAACCAAAATCCCACCGCCAAATGCAAAACTTGCAGAAAAAATTCTGACTGATGCACAAACAAATTGCTTTGCTGCAGGGTTAACAACCATTGATGATTGCGGTTTAGGCTTTGAAGCAGTAGATTTTATTGAAAAACTGCAAAAAGAAAACAAATTGAAAATGCGTTTATATGTGATGCTTTCTGATGCCCCCGCAAATTATGACTACCTTTTTAAGCGTGGGGCAATCAAAACAGATCGATTGAATGTAAGATCATTTAAAGTTTATGCTGATGGTGCTTTAGGTTCTCGTGGTGCTTGTTTGTTACATCCATATAGCGATATGCCCGGCAAAACAGGATTTTTATTGAGTGATCAAAAACATTTTGAAGAGGTCGCCAAAAAAATCGCAGCCCATGATTTTCAAATGTGCACCCATGCCATCGGCGATTCTGCCAATCGTGTAATGCTTAATATTTATAATAAAGTTTTGAAAGGAAAAAACGATAAACGCTGGAGAATTGAGCATGCTCAGGTGGTAAACGCCAATGACTTTGATTTATTCGGAAAAACAAGCATAATTCCATCAGTTCAGCCTACACACGCAACATCAGATATGTATTGGGCAGGACAAAGGTTAGGTGCCAGCCGGGTTAAGGGTGCTTATGCATATCAGCAATTATTAAAACAAAATGGTTGGATTCCGTTGGGAACTGATTTCCCCGTAGAAAACATTAATCCAATACTAACGTTTTATGCTGCAACAGTAAGAGAAGATGCAAAGGGTTTTCCGAAAGGAGGTTTCCAGATGGAAAATGCGCTGACACCTGAAGAGGCATTGCGTGGAATGACGATTTGGGCAGCAAAAGCTAATTTTGAAGAAAATGAAAAAGGCAGTCTGGAAAAAGGAAAATTTGCAGATTTTGTAATTCTCGATAATGACATTTTAAAATCGATCCCACAAAACATATTAAAAACCAAAGTTTTAAAAACCTACCTAAACGGAGAAAAAGTATATGAAGCGAAATAGATTACTCATTCTGGCTGCAGCAAGTTTCTTTAATATTTTATGTTTAACGGCTTGTGCACAGGAACATGCCGCCAACGAAAAAAAACTTTCAGTGGCCAATGGCATTACACGAGCAACAATTTTGCTTAATAATCAAGATTCGATTATACCACTTAAATCGCTTGATAAGATGAGCATTGCCTCGGTTAGTTTGGATTTTTCTTATAGTACCATTTTCGATAGCTTGGCCAATAAGTATGATAAAGTCACTTCGTTTTCAGCCAATTCTTATAAAGACAGTGTGAATCTTAATGATTTGGAAGATGACCTGAAATACTTTAACACAATTTTGGTTTCCATTGATGATCAGAATTCGAATAAAGCAAAATATGTGAACTTTATTAATAGCATTTCTAAAACAAAGAAGGTAATTGTTTCACTTTTTGGAAATGGAACAGCGTTAAAATCTTATGATTTATTGCAATCGCCAATAATTTGGACAGCTCAGAATAATGCTGATGCTGCAGCGATTGTTCCTCAATATATTTTTGGTGGAATTGCAGCAGAAAATAAACTGACCAAAGCTTTTTCGGCGAGATATACCATTGGTTCGGGTTTTAATACAACAAAAACACGCTTGAAATATACCGTTCCTGAAGATGCAGGCTTGAATTCCAATAACTTAAAAGAGATTGATGCCATTGCTGCAGAAGCGATTAGCCAGAAAGCCACACCAGGCCTGGTGGTTTTAGTGGCTAAAGATGGGAAGGTAATTTTTAATAAAGCATATGGCACTCATACTTATGATACTAATGTGCGTGATAAAGTAACCGATATATTCGATTTGGCATCGGTAACGAAGGTTACTGCAACCACACCTTCGGTAATGCGTTTGTTTGAAGAAGGAAAATTGAAATTAGATACAAACATTGGAGCATATATTCCAAAAGCACGCACTACACCAATGAACAATATTGCCATTCGGGAAGTGATGTTGCACCAGGCTGGATTTATTCCATACATTCCGTTTCATAATTATATAAAACCAGGGGATTACAGCACTGACTCTTCAGCTGCGTTTCCGACTAAGGTTGCCGATGGTTATTATATCAAGAAGGATTTCTTTAAAGATTTTATGTGGCCAACAATGTTAAATTCCCCAATAAAAACCCGGGGAAAATATGTTTACAGCGATATCAGCATGTATGTAATGAAGGATATTGTAGAGCATATCAGCGAAGAGCCTTTAAATCAGTATGCTTATGAAAACTTCTATAAGCCGTTAGGCATGCAAACAGCCGGTTTCTTGCCAAGAAATCGTTTTAAAAAAGAGCAGATCATTCCAACGGAGCAGGACACTTATTTCAGAAAAACTTTATTGGTAGGTTATGTTCACGATCAGGGTGCGGCATTAGCCGGTGGAGTTTCTGGCCATGCAGGTTTATTCTCCAGTGCAAACGATTTGGCCATTATTTACCAGATGCTTTTAAATCGTGGCACTTACGGAGGAACGCAATACTTCAAACCACAAACAGTTGATATGTTTACCTCAAAACAATCGAATGTGAGCAGACGTGGCCTTGGTTTCGATCGTTGGGACCCGGATACCACCAAGCATTATCCATCAGATTTAGCTTCTCCACAAACCTACGGACATACGGGTTATACCGGAACCTGTGTTTGGGTAGATCCATCAAGAGGATTGGTTTATGTTTTCCTGTCAAACCGTGTTAATCCGACAGTAACCGAGAAGCTTTCAAACTTGAAAATCAGGGGAAGAATTCAGGATGTGATCAATAAAGCGATAGATGAATCAAAGAAATAATTTGAACTGACTTACGAAGTTTTAAAGCCGCTAATTCGGAGAAACTTCGTAAGTTTTAGCGCTTGACACTAAATATGAAACGTACCGGTTAGCCATCATGCTTAACACACCATATACGAACGGTCGTCATCCTGAATTTTTCATTTGTTTTTAAGTTTTTATTGGTATTCAAGAGGGCTGCGCCGTTTGTTTCAGGGCTTTAATGGCGTGAACGTACGGCAGGGAAGATGATGAAACAGTTCAGCAGAACGCGGCGGTTAGCCATCATGCTTAACACACCATATACGAACGGTCGTCATCCTGAATTTTTCATTTGTTTTTAAGTTTTTATTGGTATTCAAGAGGGCTGCGCCGTTTGTTTCAGAACCTTAATAGCATGAACGCATAGCAGGAAAGATGCTGAAATAAATTCAGCATGACGTGGTGGCTTGGCGAGGCGTTTAAAACACCATACATGAACGGCCGTCATCCTGAATTTTTCATTTGTTTTTAAGTTTTTATTGGTATTCAAGAGGGCTGCGCCGTTTGTTTCAGGAACTTAATGGCGTGAACGTACGGCAGGAAAGATGATGAAACAGTTCAGCATGACGAGATGGCTAGGGCATTACGCTTAACACGCCATACATGAACGGCCGTCATCCTGAACTTGTTTCAGGACCTTAATCGCATGAACGCATAGCAGGAAAGATGCTGACCACGAAGTAACTACAAGACCTTTTAAAATTAATATTTACACTTGTAAAACAAGTTCAGCATGACGTAGTGGCCAGGCCAAGCGCTTAACACACCATACATAAACGGCCGTCATTCTGAACTTGTTTCAGAACCTTAATGGCATGAAAACATAGCAGGAAAGATGCTGAGATAAATTTAGCATGACGAGATGGCTAGGCATTACGCTTAACACGCCACACATGAACGGCCGTTATCCTGAAACTTTTTTCAGAACCTTAATATCCTATTAAAATCATTTAATATTCATCATCCAACAAACTAATACAATCTGTTGCTTTTTTCTTTAGCCTTTCATCAAGAGAAACAATTGATGCATTGTCTTTAAGGCTGCGGTATAAATTAGTAATGATGGTTTTGGTTTCATCATCAGGATCACAAGCCTGCGATTTTTCTAAATTAGGTAAAGCCTTAAACGCAAGTAATTTGTATTGTGCGTAAAGTTCTCCATATAGCTTTAAATCTTTCGATTTCCCCGCCTCATTCATTTTGCTGCCAATGGCATTACATTTTTTTAAGAAAATAAAGCCTAAGGCACGGTAAGGAACGTAATAACCTGGCGTAATTTTTATTGCTTCTTCGTAGTAGGGGATTGCCTTCTCCGTTTCGCCTGTTTCTTCATAAAGTCTTGCCAGGTGGTAGCTCACATTGCCTAATTGTGTTTTTGTAAGTTCAGATGATCTTTTAAATAATGCCTCCGCCATCTCAATAGCCTTTGGTTTTTGGGTATCAGTCATTCTTATTTGCGAATAATCCCAGTAAAGATCTTTGATGCTTTTGCTTTGTGAAAAACCAGATTGAGTACCTGCTACAATTAACAGTATTGAAAATAAGAGCTTGTTCATTAGATATTTTTTGGCGAAGATAAATAAAATTTAGTTTTTAGTAGCTGGTGTAAAATAAGCATCAAAAAGCTTGCTTTTCTAGCGCATACTTTGAATAAATGAATAAAGTAGCCCATATAAAAATATATGGGATAAGTAGGATGACCATTAATGGAAAATAAGCAATCGTAAGTATTAAATAAATAGTGGGAATATACATTGATCCCATTTTATTATATTTGGTGAAAACCAGAATAGGGCTGCTATATAATAGGATATTTATTAACAGGATGAAGAAATTAATGGATATAAATAGGATGGAGTTTTCATTAACAAAGAATGAAGACCAATCAGAATAAAAATCTCTAAGCAAACTATTTACATAGATCCAGCCTTTTCTTCCACCATTTAATGGAATGCCTATATAAGTTGTCGGTATAAGAAGTAATATTAAAAGAAATTGGATACTCCGATAATAGTTAAATTTAAAGATCATACCAACCTATCTTTTAGCTAAACAAATCTATTCATATTTATATCTTCAGGCTTTTGATAAAAGTCAAAAAAGAAAAAAGTTGATGAAAGAACCCATCAGCTTTTAACCTGTTATTTAGATGATATTTTGTTTAAACATCAGGAATTGATTTTCTCTGCGATTTAAAACTTCTTAATATTAATACGACCGAGCTTACTATAAAAACTAAAAAAGGAAATATAAACCAAAGTGTTATTTTGTTATAGCGAAGTATGCCAGAAGAGTATATCTCTATTGCTATTAAGACCATAAAAGAAAATACCAATAAATAGCGATCTCTATATTTTTTTGAGAAAAGTATTATTAAAATACAACCAATAGCTGAAATGGCAAATAGGCCGAGTCCCCAAGCTATTTCGTGAGTATGCGGTAATGTTATAATATCTGTTAAAAATTCATGTAAGCAAAGAAATATCCCAGCAAAATTTGGAATGCCATGTTCGCCTAATCCATTAATTAGCAGGAAAGAAATTATTGAAATTATTTTTAAGTATTTCATAATATTTAATTACAAGTTCTATGGCTTTGTGGGGCGTTTCCACTATTAGTTTTTGCGGATGCAGGCATTAAATCAAGAATAGTATTAGGTCCGTCAATTCCATTACTACTGTTAGCTATACCAACTATACTGAGTATTCCCAAAGTAAAATCAGCACAATTGTTGTAAGCCAAACCATAATCACTTAATGAGTAATTAATTGATAAACTAATTATCTGTTGTAATTTATCTGCTGAAATGTTTCCTAAATTCCATTTGCCATTATAATAATGACCACCATTTTCACCCATTATGCCGGGGCCTGAAATATTACTTGGAAAGGAGTTTTTAGGATAAAATCCAAAAATCATAGTGTTATTGCCTTGTGTAATTTCAATAAATGCATGCCCTGATGATGATGTAGTGGTTTTTTCTGCATAAACGGTAAGATTTGCAGACTTACTTTATCAAAACATTTTAGAAATTTTTCCATATCTACAATTGGGATATCGGGTGGGGGCGGCATTAGGATAGGAGCTGGCGGCAAGGGTTGTAAATCACATGGCGTCGTTCCTTCAGCAACAGCAAGCCGCTCACCTCTAACGCCACGGAAATCTATCGGGGATGGCGCCTCAGGGCAGGGATTGTAATCCGGGTCAGGTGTTGGGGTGGTGCCACCGCCGCCGCCCTCGCCTGTGCAGATTGTGGTTGTGCTGGAAAGATTTGCGTAACCGGCAGCGCCGGCTCCGGTAAGTGTGCAGTTTGGATCTCCCGGCCAATGGTTTCCCGAACCGCATTGATAGGCTACGGCGTAATAAAAAGTATACTCGGTACATCCGGGTGCTGCCAACGAGGTTTTTGTAACGGGGGCAAGGGAGTTAAGCTTTTTGTTTTTAAGTGAGGTGTTGAGGCTCAGAACAGTAGGCATACTTCCGTTTTCCAGATATAAGGGAGTAACGGCTATATCCCCATCGAATTTTCTAGGTTTTCCATCTCGCCAGTTTTTGATCCATTCCCTTGTTGGCGTATAAGAGGTAACAAATGCCGAAATTCCATTTGCAGACTCGACAATAGTAAGGTTTTGAAATGTAATGGCCCTGGCGCTATTGAGTTTTACCGGAAAAACATAACTTGTGTTTCTGCCATTGGTAATCATTTGTATATTCTCCGTAATCAGGGTAAATCCCTTATATGTTTCGGGAAGCTCGATCCTCATTAACCTTTGAGGGGAATCTTATGTCAAATTGCTTTTTTAGGGTTCCCAATGCAGCTTGATTGATTTTAGCCCTGAACTGCGAAAGGTTAACCGTTGCTATTTGAGGACCATTCTTATATGTGAGGTTTCTCTGAAGCATTTCAGGATTTATCTTCTCGTTCACATAGAATTCCTTTTTACAGGAGCTGATCAGTATTAATAAAACAATTAATAATTTTAATAAAGGATGATCGTTAAGTTTAGATTTTAATTGCATAGATTTTTGTTTTAGTTAAACAAAACTAGTTACACGCAATCATCCAACTTTTGACAAAAGTCAAAAAATCATTTTGGTTTTCTAATTCTGCTCAACGTTTCCTGAGAAATTCCTAAATGTGAGGCTATGTGGCCTAATGATACACGTTGAAAATATCAATACTTGCATCTACAGGTTCCCAGGTATTGTTCTTCATTGGTCGCTTTTCAATGCGATAGGTTAGCGGAGCTTCAAACTCATTTTGTTTCTGTTCTGTAAAACCAGCTTTTTTTAAGATATTTTCTACATAATGAATACTTGCATTGAAACCCGTGTTGCCGGGAACGCGAAAATACTTTTCTACGAAAGCTTTAGTTTCATAGGCATTTTTTTCATTAAAACCATTTCGTGTTAATTTAAAATATTCAGCTGTTTGATTTTGTGCGTAAGTTGCCAATCCCGCAAAAAGCAGAACAAAAAGTATTTTCGTTTTCATCATTAATTATAAAAGCGAAATATACTAAGAATATTCAATCTTGTTTAAGCATATCGCTTACCGGTTTTGTGTTTTAAACCTTCATCAACAGAAAGCGGACCGGAACCAACCACCCAAAACATAATCAGTAAAAAGAGCACTAAAACAGATAACCACAGTTCTGAATTTGGCGCTGAAAACCCAGGAGTAAGGTTAACAAAAAACACGGCAAACAGTAAAATCGGGATTTGAATGACTACTGCAAAACGCGTAACCAAACCTAAAGTAATTAGAATGCCGCCAACAAGATGTGCAAAAGCAACAACATGAATGGCAACGCTGATCATCATGCCAGAGAAACCAAATACATTGTTTTGCGTAATCATGTTTTGTAATACAGAAGTATCACTGATAAATGAAACACCTTTGCCGAAAATGATTAACCCCAGGATAATGCGCAGGTAATCCAGCCATTTTGAATGATGAACATCGCCCCAATGTTCAATTTTACGGATAACGTTCATAATGAACCTCCATTTTTTATGTGAATGATATATTAAGTTACAGATTTATATCGTAAAATCAAATCATCAGCAGTTAATCAATCGTAAATCATAAACAAAATCAACCCAAACAAGTTTTAACGTATTCATGTAAAATTAACTTAAACTTAATTTGTACTGTTTCGGTTTTCGGTATAAATTTTGTATTATTGTTCAAATAGATAAGTTTTTTATCATGAGCAAAGAAATATTAGAGTTTTCTGTACAAGTAGATGAAAAATTTGACCTAAAATTTAACTGGTTAGATGGCTTTTGGGGAGCCGCACTTAGATTTTTTGGAAAATAATTTTTAAAATCGAAAAATCCTGGTCAGTTTCATAACTGAAAGGAAAACTATTGCTCAAATTTTCGATGTAAACATATGTCTCCTTCACTTTAATCTTCCTGGTTTTTACTATTTGGCTTTCTGCTTTAGTCTTTCAGCTTTTACCCTTATCTTTGCAAAATAATGAGTAGAAGAAAACCAGGTACGGTAACCATAGTTCCAAACGTACATATAATTGATATCGCAGAAGAAGGGAAAGGCGTTGGCAAAGCCGATGAGTTAGTGATTTTTGTTGACAAGGCTGTTCCTGGCGATGTTGTGGATGTTCGGTTAACCAAAAAGAAAAAGAATTTTGCAGAGGCCGTTATTGATCAGTTACATGAAAAATCAGCTTTACGTACCGATCCTTTTTGTCCTCATTTTGGAACCTGTGGTGGTTGCAAATGGCAGCACATGGGTTACGATTCTCAGTTAAAATTTAAGCAAAAAAATGTTGAGGCAGCATTGCAGCGCCTTGGTAAAATAGATACTTCTGGTACTGAACCTATTTTAGGCTCAGCGAAAAACAGATATTACCGCAATAAACTGGAATTTACTTTTTCAAATAAACGCTGGCTGGAAAAAACCGATGTAGAACGCGATGAGGATTTTGATATGAATGCTTTGGGTTTTCACGTTCCATTGCGTTTTGATAAAATTCTGGATATCGAACATTGCTACCTACAGGATGAGCCATCAAACTCCATCAGAAATGCTGTTCGTAAATTTGCACTGGAAAACAGCTTGTCATTTTACGATTTACGGAATCACGAAGGCGTTTTACGGAACCTGATCATTCGTACATCTACCACTGGGGAAGTAATGGTTGCAGTGGTGTTTGCCTATCCGGAGCAAGGTCAGATAGATGGTTTGATGAGTTTTCTGCAAACTGAATTCCCACAAATTACTTCGCTTTTATATATTGTTAATCAGAAGAAAAACGATACTATTTTTGATCAGGAGGTAAATGTTTTCGCTGGTCGTGATCATATTTTTGAAGAGATGGACGGCATCCGGTTTAAAATCGGAGTGAAATCTTTCTATCAAACCAACTCAGAACAAGCTTTTGAATTATATAAAATCACCAGAGATTTTGCCGGACTTAATGGTAATGAACTGGTTTACGATTTATATACAGGCGCCGGAACCATTGCAAACTTTGTGGCTAAAAATGTGAAACAAGTTGTTGGCATAGAGTATGTGCCAACAGCAATTGAAGATGCGAAATTCAATTCTGCATTAAATGGAATAGACAACACCATTTTCTATGCAGGAGATATGAAGGATATCCTGACTGCTGAGTTTATTCTTGCACATGGTAAACCGGATGTGGTAATCACTGATCCGCCAAGAGCAGGTATGCATGCAGATGTGGTACAACGATTGTTGGAAATGGAATCAGAAAAAATTGTTTATGTAAGCTGTAATGCTGCAACTCAGGCCAGAGATCTGGAAATGTTGAAAGAGAAATATGATGTGGTGCGCATTAAACCTGTAGATATGTTCCCGCATACGCAGCATGTAGAGAATGTAGTTTTACTAAGGTTGAAGGCGTAAAGTTGAAGGCTTAAGGATGATGCCCTTAAACCCTACACCCTAAACCTTTTACCTTAAACCTTTTACCTTAAAATGGATAGAGAAGAATTATTAGGCGCAACGCCGGAAGATAGCGGAGCACCGCAAAAAAAACAAGAAAGCCCTTTAGTAAGTTTAGAAAAGGATTTAGAATTTTATGCTGATGCAATTAAAGAGGTTGCCATTGAAATTATGGTTGAGGGAATTTCTGCCCATCCAATTTTTATTGCCCACCAACATGAGGTGAACATTGGCGAATTGATTTTAAATAAAGAGGAATTGAATACAGACTGGACCATTCAGGCTTCAACTTTAGAGGAATTTGTAGAAAAAGGAATCATCAGGAAAGACAAAAAAGAGTCCTTTCTAAAAGTTTATAAAAAGCCAGAAGATTTTATATGCGTTTTCGTGATCGTTCCGGAAGGTGCAAACTTTATTTATTACCCTTATAAGAAAGGTAGAAGGTAGGAAGGTAAGAGGTTTAAGGTTTTTAACAGTAGCCTTAAATTGTTGTAATCCATTATCTGTGCAATCTTTTCTAAAAGAAAACGCTGCTTTGCATCCACAAAGCAGCGAATTAATCATTAACTAAACTAAAATTTCTTAATTTACATGACGAACATCTCCGCTTTTGGAATTTGATGTTTTTTTCAGTGACGCACTTCCTTTGTAGCTTACATCTCCACCGCCACTTGCTGCGGCCTCTAAACCTTTATTCACGTATATGTGTACATCAGAGCCGCCTGATGCCTGTACTTTTGCATAATCTGTAATGAACTCATAAGCATCGATATCACTACCTCCGCTCGATTGGATGCTCATATTCGTAGCCTTTCCTTTTAAATCGATATCGCTACCACCGCTTGATTGGATGGTAATGTCGTTACAAACAACATTCATTTTTAAATCTGCTCCTCCCGATGAACGAATGGCAAGCTTATCGGTTTTCATTTGGTTTTGGGTAAATACATCCGAACCTCCAGATGCAGCTAGTGCATTTAATGTTTTATAATTTACATAAGCCTTAATAGTGCGGTTTTTAAATAAACCACTCCAGTTAATGCCATCTTTAAATTTTATATTGATGTTACCACCATTTTGTTCAACAAGAATGTTTTTCAATGTTTCAGCATCCGATTTGATGCTCACATCTTCACTATTACCTTGAGTTAAATACAAATCTATTCCACTGCTTACGCCAATACTGGTAAAATTTTTTACGGGGAAATTCTTTGTTTCCTGGGCTTTCGCCATGTAGCTACTAACGATGATGAATAGGAGAGTGGTTGATTTGGCAAGTAATTTCATGATTTTTATCTTTGGTTAACAATTAGACGCATCTTAAGCCAAAACGTTGCAAGCAATCGAAATTATTTTTCAAATAGTTTGAATTTCATCCTTAAAATCGTTCTTTTTGTATTCAAACCTTTATACAATGGCATCACAACTACTTATTCTTAATAAGAAACAAATTCAGCAGAAGATAGATCGTATCGCTTATCAAATTTTGGAAGATAATCTAAATGAGAAAGAAATTGTACTTGCCGGAATTTGGGATCGCGGTTATAAACTGGCCGTACGATTGGAAGAGGTTTTGAAAAAAATCTCTGGATTTAAATTGACACTTTTGCGGATTGATTTGGAAAGAGAGAGCAGCAAACTAATCGCAAAAACGGACCTGGATGAAAGTGATTGGAGAAATAAAGTGATTATCATTGTTGATGATGTATTGAATAGTGGCAAAACACTTGCCTACGGTTTGGGCGTTTTTTTAAATACACCTCATAAAAAAATCCGTACTGTTGTTTTAATTGATAGAAGCCATAAAATTTTCCCAATCGCTACAGATTTTGTCGGACTGGAACTTGCCACTATTTTAAAAGAGCATGTTGATGTGGTAATGGATGTTGAGGGAGAAGAAGACCGGGTCTATTTAAGTTAAATTTTTTATGCATTGAAAATGCGCTTCTCGTCAATCCTCGTTACAAACGAATATGATGAGCCATAATACCCCAGCCATTTTAGAACCAGGCCTTTATGGTTTGATGCAATGATTTAAAGAATCGATAATTATGGATTTATATTCTGGTCTTGTCAGTAAATCAATCCAACCCACTGTCGTACATGTTATAAAATAAGTTTGATGTTGATCATCAATAACATATCTGCTACCTCCCATATTCAAATATAATTTATTTGGTAAGATATTTTAATCTGTTTATTCAACAGTTAAAAAACTGAACTATTATAACTTAAACTTGCAATTAACCCCAATTTTTTGCAACTTCCATTCATGTATCAGTCTCGAAAAAATACAATCATCTACAACTTTTTCTCGTGGTACATTCAGTTGATCGTCAAAAAAGATTTCGCAGCTTTCAAATATGATCAGGCTGAAATAAAAAGCGACTCTTCGATACTGGTACTGGCTAATCATTTCAGTTGGTGGGATGGCTTTTTCATTTTCTACATCAATAAAAAAGTATTCAAAAAACAATTTCATGTTTTGGTTAATGCAGAAAACTATAATAAAGTTGGTTTTTTAAAATATTTAGGTGCTTTTGCCGCCGAAAATAAAGGAAAAGATGTTCTGGAAACCTTGAATTACGCAGGTAAATTGTTGGATGATCCCCATAATCTGGTGTTGATTTTTCCGCAAGGTAAATTGCATTCCAATCATTTAAAAAACATCAGCTTCGAAAAAGGAGTGATGCAGATGATTAATGCCAGTCAAAAGAAAATCAATATCATTTTCGCTGCAACATTTATCGATTATTTCGCCAAAAGAAAACCAACGGCTTATACCTATCTTCAAAACTGGGAAAATGAGGAATACGTGAGTTTGCAGTTATTAAAAAGTGCATACAATAAACATTACGATCAGTCGGTTGTTAAACAAACACAGATTACTGAATGACTATTTTTATTTACGCGGTTTTAATTTTTCTGGTAATCAGATTTTCTGTTACTCTTTTTAATTTTCTTTCCAATCCAAAGTTACCAAGAGTGATGAAGCATTATCAGGATCAGGTTTCCATCTTAATTCCGGTACGTGATGAAGCAGAGAATATTATCCACTTACTTGAATCGATAAAGGAACAGGATTATACAACCTACGAGGTAATTGTTTTAGATGATAATAGTTCAGATCATACTTATGCCCTGGTTGAAGAATTTTGCACTTTAAATGCGAAATTTAAAATTGTTAAGGGAAAAGAATTACCAAAAGATTGGTTGGGAAAAAATTATGCCTGCCATCAATTGGCTGAACTGGCAACAGGAAAATATTTTTTATTTGTTGATGCAGATGAAGCTATAAAAAAAGGATTGATCAATAGTTTGATCGATAGGATGGAGCTTGGCAATTTAACTTTGCTAAGTGTTTTTACCAATCAAATAATGAAATCAATGGGAGAGAAATTAACCATTCCCTTAATGCATTTTATCCTTTTAAATCTGCTTCCATTACGTTTGGTTAAACTTTCAAAAAATCCTGCATTTGCGGCAGCCAGCGGACAGTGTATGTTTTTCAACGCTAAAAATTATCAGGAAAACCAGTGGCATTATCAGGTAAAACAACAGGTAGTAGAAGATGTAGAGATCATAAAATTAGTTAAACTAGCAAAATATAATGCAGAGGCACTTCTGGGCAACCATCTCATTTATTGCAGGATGTATAAAAATTTAAGCGAAAGCCTTAACGGTTTTAGTAAAAATTTACTTGCAGGTTTTGGTAATAACATTTTAATATTGCTATTTTACCTGCTTTTGGTAATTATAGGTCCGGTTATTTTAATCTTAAACTTTAATGTTGATTTACTTGTATTACCAATAACTTTAATAGTTTTAAGCAGAATGATGATTTCTTATTTATCGGGGCAAAATGTTTTAATAAATTTGATTTTACATCCATTACAGATGTTGTTCTTCTTAATTATTTCAATCATTTCAATACAAAAACACATCTTTAAAACTGGCACATGGAAGGGCAGAACGATCAAAGCGATTTAAAAATTAAACAAATTGCGGTTGCTGTAATCATCATTTTTCATTTGGTTGGTTTAATTGGCTTTTTAATTCCGGCAACCCAACCTTATTTTATTAAACTGGTTCCTTTTCATTTATTGCTGATGTTCGCTGTAATTGTTTTTTCTTACAATGCAAATGTGAAACGATTATTGCTTTTTGTATCAGGAGTTTTTTTATGTGGCTTTTTGGTCGAAGTGTTGGGTGTCCATACCGGAAAAATTTTTGGAAGTTACTATTATGGAAGCACCTTAGGTTACAAAATCGCAGCAGTTCCATTGTTAATGGGAGTTAACTGGGTAATCCTGATTTT
Organism: Pedobacter chinensis; assembly: GCF_003339865.1. Lineage (GTDB taxonomy): Bacteria > Bacteroidota > Bacteroidia > Sphingobacteriales > Sphingobacteriaceae > Pedobacter > Pedobacter chinensis. The sequence continues at coordinate 23,290 of NZ_QPKV01000009.1, read as the reverse complement.
TAGTGTTGGGCAAATGATGAAAGGCTTAAAGATCAGAAATAGCATTCTGGCATCGTTATTTGGAGCCATTGTGTTGGTAATTTTCGATTATTTCCTTGAACCGGTTGCCATGAAATTTAATTACTGGCAATGGGATTGGCACGAAATTCCAGGCCAGAATTTTGTAGCCTGGTTTATTGTATCTGTTATTTTGTTAAAGTTTTACTATGCTTTAGGCTTAAAACAACAGAAATATATCGGTACCACCATGTTTGTTTCGCAACTAATCTTCTTTGTTGTCTTGTACATGACAACCGGAACAAATATTTTTGTTTAATTTTGTACTATGGAAACACTAATCGTACAGCCTAAAAATAAAAAACAACTTTTGGCAATTGAGGCTGTGTTGCATGCATTAAATGTAACTTTTAAAAAGGAACAACATTATAATGCAAAATTTATTGATGAAATGGCAAAAGGTGAGGAAGATATAAAAAAGGGACGGTTGACAAGGATTGAAGACGTTCAAAATATATGGGAAAGTATTTTATAGATATTACTGATCAAGCTAAAAAACATTTAGCATTAATTAGTAAATCTGGAGATCAAGCCTCCATCAAGAAAATTCAGCAGATTTTTATTGATTTACATTTACATCCTGAAACTGGCGTTGGTAAACCAGAAAAACTGAAATATGAATATTCCGGTTATTGGTCAAGACAAATAAATAAAAAAGATAGATTAATCTATAGGATTAATGATGAGGTTATTACAGTATTTGTAATTTCAGCTAAAGGACATTATGACGATAAATAATCCTCAAAAAATGAATAATTTAAACTTACAGGTCAATATAGATAAATCATCAGGCTTTTGCTTTGGCGTAGTTTATGCCATTGAAATGGCCGAAGATATTTTAGACAACGAAGGTTATTTATATTGCCTCGGTGATATTGTTCATAATGATGAAGAAGTTGAACGCCTAACCAGCCGCGGATTAAAAATCATCGATCATGATGTTTTGAAAAACCTGCATAATGAAAAAGTTTTAATCAGGGCACATGGTGAAGCCCCATCAACTTATCAGCTGGCTTTAGAAAACAACCTTACACTTATTGATGCCTCTTGCCCAGTGGTTTTGAAATTGCAGAACAGGATTAAAAACTCTCATGATGATGATGAGCAGGTTTTGATTTTTGGTAAACATGGTCATGCGGAAGTTATTGGACTGCAGGGACAAACCGATGGAAAAGCAATTGTTTTTCAGGATTTGGCAGAATTGGACAACATTGAATTACCGTCAAAGTTTACTTTATACAGTCAAACCACTAAAAGCACCGATAAATTCTATACCATCAAAGATGAATTGTTAGGGCGTGGTTACGATGTAAAAGCAAACGACACGATTTGCAGGCAGGTATCTAACCGCTACGAGGAATTGGAAAACTTTGTAAGTCATTACGATAAAATTGTTTTCGTATCTGGGAAAAAATCATCAAACGGAAAAGTGCTTTACGATGTTTGCAAAAAGTATAATGATCATTCTTATTTCATCTCAAATGTTGAAGAACTGGATACAACCTGGTTTGCTGAAAATGATAAAGTAGGAATTTGCGGAGCCACTTCAACACCAATGTGGTTAATGGAAAAAGTTAAAGCTGAATTAGAACAATATTAACCCATTTTCGGTTTTCAGTTAACATTTTTCAGTTGTCGCTGTTTATCTTAAATATACTTTAATAAACGAAAACAGAATTGAAAACCGCAAGCTCTATTACCGGAATCTTAGTTGCGTTAACCGTAATCTCCTGTTGGTTTATTACACTTTATTTTCTGCTGAATTGGGATTTTGAATGGAATAATCCTTTGGTGTACCTAATGGTTTTTGTGCAAATGCACTTATACACAGGCTTGTTTATTACTGCACACGATGCCATGCACGGCACAATCTCCGCTAATAAAAAGATTAACAATGCCATGGGCCATCTTTCAGTATTCCTTTATGCCGGGTTTTTCTATAATCAATTGTATGCAAAACATCATAAGCACCACAACCACGTACATACAACGGATGATCCTGATTTTGCCCCACACGGATTTTGGAAATGGTATTTTCGCTTTATGATGAATTATCTGACCATAATTCAATTGGTTATTATGGCAGTTGCATACAATATTTTAAAAATTTGGATTGATGAGCCAAACCTTTTGCTTTTCTGGATTTTACCATCACTGTTAAGTACTTTTCAATTGTTTTATTTTGGAACTTACCTTCCTCACAAAGGCGAGCACGACAATGAATATCATTCATCAACTTTACAAAAAAATCATTTTGTGGCCTTCATAACCTGCTACTTTTTTGGCTACCATTTGGAGCACCATCAAAAGCCTGGCATGCCGTGGTGGCAGCTGTATAAAACAAAGCGCTAAGGTTTTACCAAAACCGTTAAAAAGATCGATCAGAGCAGGATGATTTTTATTCAGGTTTTAAATCTGATTGAAATTTGACTGAAATATGTTCACCATCACTTTTTTGAAATGGATAAAAAATAATAAAAACACGATATTAGCGCCACAAACATATTCTTTAATTAAATGAGCAAAAAGGGAATTTTACTGGTAAATTTAGGCACACCCGATAGTCCGGAAACAGCAGATGTTAAAAAATATCTCGATCAGTTTTTAATGGATGAAAGGGTTATTGATATTCCTAAATTAAATAGAATATTATTGATTAAAGGAATAATTGTTCCCTTCCGTAGCCCTAAAACTGCCAAATTATATAAAGAAATTTGGAATGAAAACGGTTCGCCACTTTTGTATTATAGCCGCTTGCAGGCAAAAATGCTTCAGGAGAGATTGGGCGACGACTACCACGTAGAACTGGCCATGCGTTACCAAAATCCATCAATTGAATCTGCTTTGGCTAATTTAAAAGCTGGTAGGGTAGATAGTATTCAAGTTATTCCTTTATTTCCTCAATATGCCTCAGCAAGTACAGGTTCAGTATTACAATTAGTAATGAAACTGGTGAGCAAATGGCACACCATACCGCCCATATCTTTCGTCAATTCATTTCACGATAATGAATTGATGATAAAGATTTTTGCAGAAAATGCCCGTAAACATAATCCTGAATCTTACGATCATGTTTTATTTAGTTTTCACGGATTGCCAGAACGGCAAATTGATAAAGGAGATTATTTTGGTAAAAATTATAACTTCAGAGACATTTCACAGCGTGAGGTTTTAAATGATGATAATAAGTTTTGCTATTTGGCACAGAGTTATGATACAGCCAGATTAATTGCTAAAGAACTGAATCTTTCTAAAGAAAACTATACTGTTTGTTTTCAATCCCGTTTAGGAAAGGAGCCTTGGGTACAGCCATATACAACAGATGTTTTAAAGAAATTAGCAGCTGAAGGCAAAAAGCGTTTATTGGTTTTTAGTCCGGCTTTTGTGGCCGATTGCCTGGAAACGCTTTACGAAATTACAGTAGAATACCACGAAGAATTCCGGGCTTTGGGTGGAGAACATGTTCAATTGGTGGAAAGCTTGAATGATAGCCCAGTATTTATTGAGGCACTTGCCGGAATGGTTAAATAATTTTCAATATGGCGAGATTTATCATTTTAATGGGCGTTTCTGGAAGTGGTAAAACTGTTGTAGGCAGATCGCTTGCTCAAAAAATTAACGCTGAATTTATCGATGGAGATAACCTGCATTCGCAACGAAATGTTGATAAAATGGCTGCTGGTATTCCCCTTACTGATGAAGATCGTTTAGATTGGTTAAACCTGATTGCTAAAGTTGGTCATGATCATGTTGAACATGGCACTACTTGTATTATAGCGTGCTCAGCACTCAAAAAAACTTATCGCGATTTATTACGGAACAATAATGAATCTATACGATTTATTTATTTAAAAGGAAGTTTTGATTTAATACACGATCGTATCTCTAAAAGATCACATCAGTATATGCCTGCGAGTTTATTGCAAAGCCAGTTCGATACGTTGGAAGAACCTCAAGCTGATGAAACCGATGTTTTAGTGGTGCTCATTAATCAGGAAATCCCAGCGATTGTCGACGAAATTATTAAGGCTGTTTAATGAGAAAGATCAAGAAATAAAAGCCTTATAGATGAATCTTTCAATCTCTGCTAATGACGTTGATGGTAGAAAGCTTAAATGATGATCACTAATTTATAAAAGCACTGATTGAGCCAAAAAAAATAATTGAGAAAAAATTCTTTTACATAAAGAAAAATTACTAAATTAGGATATGAAAAAGCAAAAGCCTAAAAAATATCCTATTCTGGAAGATTTAAATCAGTATTCTACAGTAAATGAAAGAGTGGCAGTGTACCAATCTTTGTATACTAATCCAGTTATGCTTTTATCCAATGCCAAAAAGGGTTTGAATGCTAAAGCAGCCTTAGATTTTATTACTGTTTCTGGCTTCACTTACGATGAATTTCAACATACTTTTAACACCACCGTAAAAACCATACAGAACTATACTGTTCAAAATTTAAAACTTGATGCGCCTTTAAGCGAAAAACTACTTAAATGTTTCGAGCTTTTTAGTAAGGGGATAGAGGTTTTTGGGGATGCAAAATCATTTTATAAATGGCTTAATACACCAGCGTATGGTTTAGGTAACCAAATTCCTTACAATTTAATGGATACCTTTACCGGCATCAGCTTAATTGAAGAAGAGTTGGTTCGTATAGAATTTGGTGATTTGGCCTAATATGCAGGTTTACAGGATCGTTCTTGAAAAATACAATAGTGCCTTATTGGCTTCGGGGCGTTCTGCCCGGTGGAATGGTAATGATGTAAAGCTGATTTATACTTCATCATCATGTTCATTGGCTTGTTTAGAAAATATTGTGCATCGCAGCAAATTGGGGCTTTCGGCCAGTTTTAGGGTCTTAACTATAGAAATACCCAACAACCTGCCGATAGAAAAAATAACATTGGATCAGTTGCCAGAAAATTGGAATACTTATGAACAAATGCATTTAACACAAGCCATTGGTAATAATTGGGTGCTCAGTATGAAAGCTTGTGTATTGCAGGTTCCTTCGGCCATTATTGCTAAAGAATTTAACTATCTCATTAATCCAGGTCATCCTGATTTTGAAAAAATCATCCTTACAGAGATAGAACCTTTCTTGTTTGATGACAGGGTTAAAAATTAATCTTTTTCAATATCATTTCTGTCGCCCCTTTTTTACTCAACACATATTTTTTTGCTTCAGTTGATGCCTTCTTATTTGTTTTGAAATGTTCAAAAGCACCAATCAATTCATCTGCTGAAATGATGCTTTTTGCTGCTCCAATGGCTATCAAATCCTTAGCTTCCTGAAATTTATCGTATTTCGGCCCAAAAATAACAGGCAAACCAAAAGCTACAGCTTCTAAAGTATTGTGGATGCCTGCTCCAAAACCTCCACCAATGTAAGCTACTTTACCATATTGATAAAGCGATGAAAGCATTCCTATATTATTAATGATTAAAACTTTTGATTCGCTTCCCGAAAAAGGAGAATGGAGATCCGAAAACTTAATTGCGCCTGGAAATAGGCGTTCGATATCTTGAATATGTGATGAACCGATTTCATGCGGTGCGATGATGAATTTCCATTCAGGATATTTTTCGGGCAAAAAAGACAGCAATTTTTCATCCTCGGGCCAGGTACTGCCACAAATTAATGTTGATGAGTTGCCGATGAATTTTTCAATTTCTGCTAACTGCCTGGGTAATTGAGCATTTTCATAAACCCTGTCAAAACGTGTATCGCCATTAATCGTTACATTATTCAATCCAATCGAATTTAAAAGCATCTTACTCTCTTCATTCTGTACAAAAAAATATGTGACAGACTTTAAGATGTTTCGGTAGAAATTTCCATACCATTTAAAAAAAGCCTGGTTTTGCCTGAAAATCCCTGAAATTACGTATAACGGAATGCCCCTATCCTTTAATTCCTTAAAATAAAAATGCCAGAATTCGTACTTCGTAAAAATGGCCATTTCCGGATTAATGAGATCAAGGAATCGCTTTGCATGATCTGCTGTATCAATAGGCAAATAAAAAACATCAGCCAGAGGATAGTTTTTCCTGATTTCATATCCCGAAGGAGAAAAGAAGGTAACCACTATTTTTTTTGAAGGATGAAGTGCTTTTAGTTTCTCTAAAACAGGTCTTCCCTGTTCAAATTCACCTAATGAAGCAAAATGAAACCACACATGTTTTTTTGTCGCATCAACCCTCTCTTTAATGTGCTTAAAAAGATTTTTGCGCCCGTTAATGAATAATTTCGCTTTAGTATTGAACGGCGAAAATATTAAAATAAGTAAATTGTAAGCCCTAATTCCTAATATGTAAAGCAAAAGCATTGGTGTAAATTCATATCTTCGTGCCAAGATAAAACGAATATATTTAAAAAGCTTAATAATATATGAAGATAGCCATTATTAACGCCAGATATATTTTTAAATTACTGATTAACTGACGATTATAATGAAATGATTGGAATTTCAGGAATCCGGATTTCAATAAAATTGATGGAAATTAAAAAATAAAGTAGTTTTTGATGGCCAAAATTTATATGATTTGCAAAAAATGATCGATCTTGGCTATTATTATAACGGCACAGGTAGAAAACTGACAGATTAAGATGAGTAAAAAAAGAATTTTAATTACGGGTGCAGCTGGATTTTTAGGCTCACATTTATGCGATCGTTTTGTAAAAGAAGATTATCACGTTATCGGAATGGATAATTTGATCACTGGTGATCTAGCTAATATTGAACATCTTTTTAAACTGGAGAATTTCGAATTCTACAATCACGATGTTTCCAAGTTTGTGCACATTCCGGGTAAATTACACTATATATTACACTTTGCCTCACCAGCCAGCCCTATAGATTACCTTAAAATCCCTATTCAAACACTGAAAGTTGGTTCATTGGGAACACATAATTTATTGGGCCTGGCCAGAAATAAGAAGGCGAGAATGCTCATCGCTTCCACATCAGAGGTTTATGGCGATCCAAATGTGAATCCCCAACCTGAGGAATATTGGGGAAATGTGAACCCAGTTGGCCCTCGTGGTGTTTATGATGAGGCTAAGCGTTTTCAAGAAGCCATTACCATGGCTTACCATACTTTTCATGGTGTTGAAACCCGAATTGTGAGAATCTTTAATACTTACGGACCAAGAATGCGGCTTAATGATGGACGTGTATTACCTGCATTCATTGGCCAGGCTTTGAGAGGAGAAGATCTGACCATTTTTGGAGATGGAAGCCAAACACGCTCTTTTTGTTATGTTGATGATTTAATAGAAGGCATTTATCGCCTTTTGATGAGTGATTACGTTCAACCCGTAAATATTGGCAACCCGGATGAGATTACGATCAGGCAATTTTGTGAAGAGATTATCAAACTTACCGGAACTTCGCAAAAAATTGTTTACAAGGAACTGCCACAGGATGATCCTAAACAACGCCGGCCTGATATCACAAAAGCACAAGCACTTTTAGGATGGGAGCCAAAGGTTGGCCGTGCTGAAGGATTAAAAATAACTTATGAATATTTTAAATCACTGCCTGCCGAAGCTTTAGCAAAAGTAGAGCATAAAGATTTTACCACATTTAACCGTTAAGATGTCAAAAATATTAGTTACTGGTGGAACCGGATATATAGGTTCACATACTGTAGTAGAACTACACAATGCAGGTTACGAGGTCGTAATCGTAGATAATCTTTCTAACTCAAACATTAAAATTTTAACACAGCTCCATGCCATTACAGGCAAATGGTTCAATTTTAATGAAATTGATCTTCAGGACGATAAAGCAGTTCAGGAATTTGCAGAAAATAACAATGATATCACTGGTATCATTCATTTTGCAGCATCAAAAGCAGTAGGAGAATCGGTTGAAAAGCCATTGAAATATTATAAGAATAATTTCTATGGATTGATCAATCTGTTAACTTCATTTAATAAAAAGATCGATTTCGTGTTTTCATCTTCTTGTACGGTTTATGGTCAACCAGATAGCTTGCCGGTTACAGAAGACGCCCCCATTAAAAAGGCCGAATCTCCTTATGGAAATACCAAACAGATTGCTGAAGAAATTTTGGCGGAAACGGCTGCAGTAACGCCAGATTTAAAAGTAATCGCTTTGCGTTATTTCAATCCTGTTGGCGCACATGAAACCGCTTTGATTGGCGAACTTCCTAATGGTGTTCCCGCTAATCTTGTTCCTTTTATCACGCAATCTGCGATAGGTAAACGTGGCTCTATTACTGTATATGGAGATGATTATGACACACCAGATGGTTCAGCAATCCGCGATTATATTCATGTGGTTGATTTGGCAAAAGCACATGTTGCCGCCATTAAAAGGTTAGAAGATGGTAAGGCCAATACCAATTACGAAGTGTTTAACATTGGAACTGGAAAAGGGTCTTCAGTTTTGGAAATCATTTCTGCTTTCGAAAATGTAACGGGAGAAAAGCTTGATTATAAAATTGGCCCGAGAAGAGCGGGTGATGTTGTTCAGGTTTATGGCGACGTTCAAAAATCAAATAAAGAATTGGGCTGGAAAGCAAACCTTGATATTAATGAAATGATGCGTTCGGCCTGGGAGTGGGAAAAATATATTAAGGCTAATCCTTTTTAAATGAAATTGTCTGAGCACAAAGATTTAAAAGCTGCCATTACAGATTTGCCTGTCAAGGAAAAGGATAAGCTATTGTTACGTTTGGTGGCTAAAGATAAAGTGCTCACAGAACATCTTCACTATAAACTTCTGGAAAGTGAGATCGACCTGGAAGATAGAAAAGAGAAAATTAAAGCCGATGTGAGCGAACAGATTTCTGAACTAAAAAAACTAAATGCTAAAGAAGCGTTGGTTAAAGTTCGGAAAATGGTCACATCGGTTAACCACTTTTATAAGGTTACAAAAGATTCTTTTGGCGAGGTTGAATTAAAACTCTTTATTTTAAATAGCGTTCCGCTCGATTATCGAAGATCTATGTTCGGCTATCGTGATTATATCATTCTGTTTTTTTCATTTTACTTAAAAACAGTATCTGTAACACTCAATAAATACAAGAAATTGCATGAGGATTTGCAATTTGATTTAAGTGAAAATTTTAATTATTTGCTCAATAAAATCTATTCCTCTAAATTAGCTGCTTCAGCCGAGGCATCAAATCTGCCCAAAGAAATAAGTTAAAGCTATGACCCATCGTTATGTTCGGATTATTTAAAAAGAAGAAAATAGTGCCCGAATTTAATTTCTCCAATATTGGAACCGATATGCATTCGCATATTATTCCGGGTATTGATGATGGCGCACAAACGATAAACGATTCCATTTTATTAGCGAAAAAATTCAAGGCGTTGGGTTTTAGGAAGCTGATTGCCACCCCACATATCATGGCCGATTACTTTCGTAATACGCCCGATACCATCAACAAAGGTTTGGATATTTTAAGAAAAGGTATTCAGGAAATACAATTGGATTTAGAGGTTGAAGCAGCAGCTGAATATTATCTGGATGAAACTTTTGAAAAAAAAATAAGACAGAAGGAGGTATTAACTTTTGGAAATAATTACCTGCTTTTCGAACTTTCTTATATCAATGCTCCGCAAAATCTGTTTGACATCATTAAAATCACACAGGATGCAGGATTTAAACCCGTTTTAGCTCATCCGGAAAGATACCCATACTACTATGGTGCTTTTGAAAGCTACCACGAAATCAGAGAAACTGGTTGTTTATTACAAATGAATTCCATCGCACTTACGGGATATTATGGCTCCGGCGCTAAAAAAGTTGCGGAAGAAATGGTCGAAAATCACCTGGTTGATTTTATCGGAAGTGACATGCACCATCTCAAACACGCAGCAGCCCTGGAAAATAGTTTAAGCACTCCATTGATGCAGCAATTGCTCACTCAACATCAATTGAACAATGTTTTGACCTAATCTCCTAAAGGAGACTTTCTCATGCTAACGCCATAAATATCGTAAAGAAATTTGTTGCTGATTAACAGTGTTTTGGATTTCCGTTTTGCCTTTTACACCCCTTTTTAAAAGCTGATGATTACTCGTACCTCAACGCTTCAACCGGATCTAACTTCGATGCTTTTTTTGCAGGGTAATATCCGGATATAACACCTACGAACACACATAATATAAATCCGCCAATAATGAAGAGCCATGGAATAAGAAAAGCTCCTCCCATCGCCAGCGAAATAATATTACCCAATACAATTCCAAGAAATATTCCAAGTATTCCCCCCATTAAACAAATTACCACAGCTTCAATAAGGAATTGACGTCGAATCACCTGAGGATTTGCGCCAATGGCTTTTCTGATGCCAATTTCTCTTGTACGCTCCGTTACGCTCACCAGCATGATATTCATCAATCCAATGGATGCGCCCATTAAGGTTATGATACCTATAGCCACACCGCCAATAGCCACAAAGGCAAGATTTTCAAACAGCGTTTGTGCAATTGCATCACTTTTGGTAATCTCGAAATTATTGGCTTCGCCAATTTTGACCTTACGGATATTTCTAAATAGTGCAGTCGATTCGCCAATAACATTTTCCTGATTGTTATTATCAGGAACCATTACTGTAATGGTATATGAAGGGTTGGCGTTGGCATTGATCTGTTTCGCTTTTAATAATGGCACATAAACTGCCCTATCTCCACTAAAGCCCATGCTTGAACCTTTTTTGGCTAAAACACCAACGATTTTAAACCGGTTGTTTCCAACGCTGATTAATTTATCTAAAGGATCTGAATTTTTGAAAAGCCTTTCAACAACCTCACCACCAACAATACAAATATTGCTTCCCATGGTCACTTCAGATGCGCCAAAATTTCTTCCCTGAGATAAACCCAGTCCCTGAGAAGCTAAGCCATTTTCGTCAATGCCTTGTACATTAATGTTAGGATTGGTTTTTAAGTTGCCGTATTTTACTGTTGAGCCACCACTTGCAAAAACACTTACTGCAACCGTTGCTGGTGCGTTCAATCTATCTTTGAATTTAAGTGCATCCTCATAACGGATCGCTTTGAAAGGTTTTGGACGCTTTCCGTTCCCTATTCTGATCCCGCTACCACGGTTTCTGATGTTAAAAGAATTTGCACCCATGCTACTAAAAGCATCAGTCATGCTTTTCTTAACTGCATCAAGCGTAGTTAAAATGCCAACCAACGCCATTAAACCTATTGCAATAATTAAGGCCGTAAGCATGGTGCGCAAGCGATTGCCTTTTATAGATTCTAATGCCAGTCTGATGTTTTCTCTGTAATTCATTTATGTAAGTATCGGGTATTAAGTATCAAAATAGCTTTAAGCCCTATACCTTTTGCCTTAAACCTCTGGTTGTAAAAATAAAAAAAGTCCCGATGTTTAGACAAGGGGACTGCACTATATGTTACAATAATATTTTATTTATGCAGAGAAGCTCGTGCCACAGCCACATGTGCTGGTCGCATTTGGGTTGATGAAGGTAAATCCACGTGAATTTAAACCATCTTGCCAATCGATCATCATGCCCATTAAATACATCTGGTGTGCTTTGTTCATGAAAACTTTAATGCCATCAATGAAAAATTCCTGGTCGCCCTCTTTTCTCTGATCGAAACCTAAAATATAATTCATGCCAGCACAACCGCCGCCTTCAACGCCCACACGTAATCCGTAATCTTCGCCAATCTCCTGCTGATCTTTTAATTTATTTAGCTCTTTAGCTGCTCCCTCCGAAAAAGTAACCGGTGCAAATGATGTCTCAACTGTTGTGCTCATGTTATTTAAATTTTATCTGTTACAAATATAAATAATAATGCACATTTTTGCTTTTAACGGTGCGTTAATATTACCGTAATTAAACAATAGTATGAATATTCAACAAGTTTTAACAGATGTAGTTGTTCTGTTTGCCGGTGTTTTTTTAGCCCTTATGGCAGTTTATTATATATTGAAGAACGATATACAGCATTTTTTCAGTCTGAAAAATATTGAACTCAATAAGGAAAGCAGGGCCCATATTTTACCATTACGTTTACAGGCACACGAACGATTGATCATTTTTACCGATCGCATTAACCCGGCAAATTTATTGGTACGCCTGCATCAGCAGGGAATTGGAATTGCAGCTTTGCAGGCAGGAATATTAAATGAGGTTCGCTCAGAATACCAACACAATATTACCCAGCAATTATATGTAAACAGCGGCACCTGGAATGTGGTACGTAAGTTAAAAGACGATACCATTGCCATGATCAACAATGCTGTTCAGGGCTTGCCAACCGATGCTAACGGGATTGAACTAAGTAAGGCAATTTTGCAGCACATGGCTGGTATTGATGAAAATCCATATGATTTAACCATCGAATTGATCAAAAAAGATATCCAGAAACTATTTTAACTAAGGTTAGTTGGCTAGATAATGCGTTGGCCACCTAACCTCTAACCATCTAATCAATTAACCATCTAACCCCTAAACACTCAACTCCTAACCCCTAACAAATTCGCCATGAAACATACCACTACATCTGGCATTGAGATAAAAGAAATCTACACCTCGGCAAAACCAATGGAAGAAAAAGCCGGGGAATTTCCTTTTACCCGGGGCATCCAAAAAGATATGTATCGAGGCAGGCTTTGGACAATGAGGCAGTACGCTGGTTTTTCAACTGCCGAAGAATCTAATAAACGCTATCATTATTTACTACAACAAGGCACAACCGGCTTATCGGTGGCTTTTGATTTACCTACGCAAATTGGTTACGATTCTGATCACGAGATGGCAGACGGCGAAGTAGGGAAGGTTGGTGTCGCTATTGATTCATTAAAAGATATTGAAATTCTGTTTGATGGCATTGAATTAAAAAATATTACCACATCGATGACCATTAATGCCACTGCTTCTATTTTATTGGCGATGTACATTGCCCTGGCAAAAAAGCAAGGCGCCGATTTAAAGCAGATTTCTGGCACAATACAAAATGATATATTAAAAGAATACGCTGCCAGAGGGACTTACATTTATCCGCCAAAACAATCAATGCGGTTAATTACCGATATTTTTGAATTTTGTAGTAAAGAAGTTCCAAAATGGAATACCATTTCTATTTCTGGTTATCACATCCGCGAAGCTGGTTCTTCTGCCGTTCAGGAATTGGCCTTTACTTTGGCAAATGGTAAAACTTATTTAAAAGCCGCCATTGAAAAAGATCTGGATATTAATGTTTTTGCAAAACGACTGTCATTCTTTTTTAACTGCCATAATAATTTCTTCGAGGAAATTGCCAAATTCAGGGCAGCAAGACGAATGTGGGCAAAGATCACCAAAGATTTAGGCGCTACCGATGAAAAGGCACAAATGCTTCGTTTTCATACTCAAACTGGTGGTTCTACACTAACGGCCCAACAACCATTAAATAATGTGATCAGGGTAAGCAATCAGGCCATGGCTGCGGTTTTAGGAGGAACGCAATCCTTACACACCAATGGTTACGATGAAGCACTGTCGTTACCAACCGAGGCGGCTGCAAAAATCGCCTTGCGTACTCAACAAATCATTGCTTTTGAGAGCGGCGTGACCGACACTGTTGATCCTCTGGCAGGCTCATTCTTTGTAGAAAATTTAACTGATGAGGTTGAGGCTGCCGCTTGGAAATATATAGATAAGATTGATGCCATGGGCGGTTCTGTAAATGCCATAGAGAGCGATTATATGCAAAATGAAATTGCAAGTGCTTCGTATCATTATCAAAAGGAAATTGAAGCCGGCGAAAGAATTTCTGTTGGTGTCAATAAATTTACCCAGGAAGAAGAGGGTTTGACTGAGGTTTTCAATATCGATGATTCCATTCGTATGCTGCAAACCGAAAAGATTGATCATTTAAAAGCCGAGCGGGATAACGCAGCGGTTGCCAATGCCCTGAAAGCTTTGGAGGAGGCGGCAAATGGAGATAAAAACTTAATGCCTTTTATTATTGATGCTGTAGAGAAATATGCAACCCTTGGCGAAATTGCTGATGTGCTGCGTAGAGTGTTTGGAGAATATTAAGCTGATATGTTTACCTGTCTTATCCTCCGGGTCATTTCAGAATCTCAAATCTTTTTAGATCGCAAATTTCAGAAGTTCTTTGGGGCAAATTGATTCTCCTGTTCTGTTTAGAAAAAACTGAAGCTGAATAGAGATGGTTGCTACTCATTATTTTCCATTAACAGGTAAGAAATGTTGATGCATAAGAAGTAAGAAATACAGTTTTTAAGCGCACCGCATAAGAAGGGGGAAATAATGCCACGATTCTTAAATTCTGTTCGAAATAAATGCAACTGTTTGTTGCTTTTGCCTGGAAATAATTGCTTTGATAATCAGGTTTTTGAGTTTTTGACCACTTAAAACTGCAGCAAAACGCCCAGTTAAACTTTTAATGGCTTGGAATTTGCTTTCCAGAATAATGATTTGAAATGATGCTTGAATATTAGCGTTAGATAATGAGAATGTGGAAAACCAGTGTTAATAAATAGTTATCAACATAAAAAATTGAGGTTAAGTAGTCTACTATATTCCTTATCAGTGCGTTACGATTTATTTGAAATTTTTGTTTAAAATGTTGATAATTTTCTCAATATTCGTAGTCCCGAAACGGACCATCCCTTTATTTCGAATCGGCACTGTAAACCAATAAATTATAGAAATCGCAATGGAAAAAACTTGTACAGAAGTGTGGAAGAACTGTCTTCAAATTATTAAGGATAACATCCCGAATCAAAGTTTTAAAACTTGGTTCGAGCCTATAACAGCCCTTAAATTGGAAGGTAAGGTTTTAACCATACAAGTGCCAAGTTTGTTCTTTTACGAATGGCTTGAAGAACATTATGTAGGCTTGCTTCGCAAGACTGTAAAGAAGCAACTTGGAGAGGATGGCAGGTTGGAATATAACATCGTTGTTGATAAATCATCAAACAGCGGTAGTCCTTATACCACCAATATGCCATCAAACGGAAACGGAGCAGAGGCAAAGGTACAATCAATGCCAATTCCGGTTTCAATAAATAAGGATATTAAGAATCCATTCATTATCCCTGGATTAAAAAAATTAAATGTTGATCCTCAATTAAACGGTAATTATACTTTCGAAAATTATATTGAGGGAGATTGCAACCGCTTAGCTCGTTCTGCGGGTTATGCTGTAGCAGCTAAACCAGGTGGCACATCATTTAACCCGTTAATGATTTACGGTGGGGTAGGTTTAGGTAAAACCCACCTGGCACAAGCAATTGGGAATGAAATTAAACGGAGCATGCCAGATAAACTGGTTATTTATGTGAGCTGCGAGAAATTCTGCCAACAGTTTGTAGATTCATTAAAAAATAACACTATTAACGATTTTGTTAATTTTTATCAGGCGATGGATGTGATCATCATGGATGATGTACACAACTTTGCGGGTAAAGAAAAAACACAAGATATTTTCTTTCACATCTTTAACCACTTACATCAATCAGGTAAACAGGTTATCTTAACATCTGATAAAGCACCAAAAGATTTAGCTGGTTTAGAAGAACGTTTATTAAGTCGTTTCAAATGGGGCTTATCAGCAGATTTACAGGTTCCCGACCTGGAAACACGTATTGCCATATTAAGAAAGAAAATGTATGCCGATGGTATTGAACTGCCAGGCGAAGTTGTAGAATATGTTGCGCACAACATTGATAATAATGTTCGTGAGCTGGAAGGTGCCATGGTATCTTTACTTGCGCAGGCTACTTTGAACAAGAAAGAAATTGATTTGGCACTGGCTAAACAGATGTTGAAGAACTTCATTAAGAACACTTCGAAAGAGATTTCGATGGAATACATTCAGAAATTGGTATGTGAATACTTCGAAGTTCCTGTTGATATGGTTAAATCACAAACCCGTAAACGCGAAATTGTGCAGGCCCGTCAAATTTCAATGTACTTATCAAAAAGCCATACCAAATCATCGTTGAAAACGATTGGTGCTTTCTTTGGTGGTCGTGATCACAGTACTGTAATCTACGCTTGCCAAACAGTTGAAGATTTAATCGATACTGATAAGAAATTCAAAGCCTATGTTCACGATATTCAAAAGAAATTGAAAATGAGCTAAAGAAAGGTGGAAGGTTAAAGATGGAAGGTTTAATGTAAAAACCTAACGTTCAATCAAAACCTTATGGCATAATAAAAAAGTCCTGATTTTTCAGGACTTTTTTATTTGATGCTTTTTTGCCTGTTGAAGTTTTAATTCTCTTCGCCTAAAGTAAGATTATATGCTTTTGAGCGCTGTTAAACCATAATGCAGCGCCGCAACATGCAACGCCTGAGCGATCTTATTCTCTTTAAGTAGTTGTATAACCTCCTGAACAGTATATTCCTCTACATTTAAAATCTCATGTTCATCCAGGTGTTGTTCATGTGTTTTAACACCACCAGTTAAAAAATAGGTAAAGGTTTTATTGTTTGAGGTTGCTGGATTTGGATAAAGTTCAACCAATAACTTACAGCTTTTAAAACTATACCCGGTTTCCTCTAAAAGTTCGCGTTTAATTGCAAATTCTGGTGCCTCATCCCCATCAATAACCCCTCCGGGAACTTCCAGCGAAACGATGTCGGCCGCGTGACGATACTGACGTACCAATATGATTTTTCCCTGCTCCGTTAAAGCGATGGCGTTAACCCAATTTGGATATTCCAAAACGTAATAATCATCCTTGACTACACCATCAGGAAGTTTTACTTCATCTACCCGTAGGGTAGCCCATTTCTCATTTACCAAATATTTAGAGGCAAGTTTTTGCCACTTTTCTATAATCATAAATTTTATTATTTGAGTTGTTCAGTTTTAACAGTGATTGAAAATTTGTAAATTAAAGATACTGTTGAATGGATTTCTGGCGATGCAAATTAACTAAATGTACAATTTTATGCCGATCAGCAAGATATTGATAAACCAGATTCAGTTTTGGCGCGATAAGACTATTTCTATTTTCACTAATGCCTAATTCATAATATAGGAATTCACTAAGCGAATCCAGTTGCTCAGGAGCCAGATCAACGCGATGAAGCCAATCTTCAAAACCAATAATATCTTGTCCTTCCAAAATTTCCTTAGGAAGACCAAAGCTATTTTCCATGGTTTCATCAAAAACTTGTTGGGCATCTTCAAGTTTTCCCTCTAATTTTAAACCCATAATACGAGCTAAAACCTGCGCAAGTTTCTGGATTTCTGCCGTAAGTAAATCTCTTCTGTACATTTTTTTGGATAGTATATTTATTAATGCCAATGTTTACTGTAACATATAGCTACAGTAAACATTCCAAACTACGGACTACGGACTACGGACTACGGACTACGGACTATAATCCTGTCATCCCAAAACCCCATTCATCCTGGTCTACCAACTTCCGCTCGATCCGCCCCCTCCGAAACTTCCACCGCCGAAGCCACCAAATCCACCTCCTGAAGATCCACCTCCAAAACCGCCGCTGCCCCAACCGCTATTTCCACCACGACGGCCACCACTGCTACCAAGAAGCATGGCCCAGAACAGTGCATTTGATGCACCACGACCACCTATTACTTCGCTGTTGCCACCACCACCGCCTTTCCTCATAATGATAATGATTACGATAACAATGATCACAATAAGGGCAACACTTCCGCCAGTTCCTTTTTTAGAAGAAGAAACCCTTGGTTTGTCATTTTTGTATTCGCCTCTTGTATATTTGATTATTGCCGTAGTGGCTTCATCCAGGCCGGCATAATAATCCCCGTTTCTAAAATTTGGCTTAATATCCTCATCGATGATGCGTTTGGCATATACATCAGGCAAAGCGCCTTCAACACCGTAACCCGTTTGGATAGAGATTTTTCTGTCGCCAACAGCCACAACAATCATAATCCCGTTATTCTTGCCGCTCTGCCCAACACCCCATTTTCGGCCAAGTTCTACAGCATATTCATTAATATCGTAATCGCCAACCGATTTTAATATAGCAATGGCGATTTGTGTTGAGGAGGAATCGTCAAAAGCAACTAACTTTTTTTCGAGCATGGCTCTTTGCTCAATAGAAAGAACTCCAGAATAATCGTTAACCAAAGTTGATGGTTTCCCCGGGAAATCCTGTGCAAATGCAAATAAAAATATTAAAGAGAATAACGATAAAAGAAATAATTTTTTCATCGCTTATTTATTTTCTTGATTATCCATAAATACAATACTGTTTGGCAACTCGTTAATATCTCCTTTTTGTGGAGGAAAGAATAGTGCTAATTTCTCGCCCGCTAAAGCAATCCCTGCAATAATTCCATCAGCTAAATCGCCCTTTGCAAAATGGGCACTCATGGCAATTTTGGTGGTCTCCCAAAAATTTTCTGGTACTACGCGATTTATTCCAGAATCACCAATAATTGCAAATTTATGGTCGGCATGTGCTAAATAAATTAAAACACCATTTCGTTGTGCTGTTTTATCCATATCCAATTGTGCAAAATATTCTGTGGCTCTTTCAAAAGGATCACCTGCACAATGTTTATCAATAGCAATTCTAATCTCTCCCGAAGTAGTGTTTTCGGCATCTGCTATCGCTTTTGCTATTTTATCTTGTTCTAAATCTGAAAATAATGACATGTCTTTATTTTTAAAGAAGTAAAAAGGGTAATGAATGTTCAACTAATTAAACATGCACTACCCTTAAATATTATGGCTAAATAATTAGAATTCTACTTTTGGTGCATCCTTAGCAGTCGCATCGGCTTCAAAATAACCTTTTGGCTTGAAGCCGAACATCCCTGCGGTTAAATTGGTTGGAAATGATCTGATCTTGCCATTGTATTGCTGTACAGCATCATTAAAATCTTTACGCGCAACAGTAATTCTGTTCTCTGTACTTTCTAATTGTGCTGATAAGTCGCTAAACTGTTGAGTAGCTCTTAATTCAGGGTAATTTTCAGTGATGGATAATAACTTACCTAAAGCCTGGCTTAACTGTCCCTGAGCAGCCTGATATTTTTGGATGTTTTCTGGAGTTAATTCATCGGCCTTAACTGTCATTTGCGTTGCTTTTGCACGAGCTTCAGTTACAGCGGTTAAGGTACTTTGCTCGAATTTAGCAGCCCCTTTAACAGTTGCTACCAGATTCGGAATCAAATCCGCTCTTCTTTGATATTGGGTTTGTACAGTTCCCCATTTCGATTTTACATTCTCATCAAGGTTAACCATGCTATTGTATCCGCATGAACTTAAAGTGCTAACTGCAATTACAGCAGCTAAAATTCCAAATACTAATCTTTTCATTTTTATGGTTTTTGTCTTTTTATTCCAAACTGAAATTTATTCAATTTACGAATTAGATATCAAATTGCATGCCTTTGTTACATTTTCTGAAATTTGCTGTCAGCATGGCGTGTTAAGATTACAATTTACAACGTTATTTGTTCTGGTTAACACGGTTGTCATAATGAATTTATTTCAGAAACTTAACAGCATGAACGCAAAGCAATAAAGATGGTAAATCAAGTTCAGCAAGGCGTGGTGGTTAGGCTAAGCGCTTCAAAACCGTATATGAACGCTCGTCATCCTGAATTTATTTCAGGACCTTAATAGTATTAACGCAAAGTAAAAAAGATGGTGAATTAAGTTCAGCAAGGCGTGGTGGCTTGGCTAAGCGCTTCAAAACCGTATATGAACGCTCGTCATCCTGGATTTATTTCAGGACCTTAATAGTATGAACGCAAAGCAAAAAAAGATAGTGAATTAAGTTCAGCAAGGCGTGGTGGTTTGGCTAAGCGCTTCAAACACCGTATATGAACGCTCGTCATCCTGAATTTATTTCAGGACCTTAATAGTATGAACGCAAAGTAAAAGATGGTGAATTAAGTTCAGCAAGGCCAGATGATTGAGCTATAAATATTTCCTATCAAGGAAAAAACAGTATTTTTGTATCATATCGGGATAAAAACCTGACAAATTATATGCAAAAAGACATTGAAATTACGTTGCTTCCCCATCAGGTTGAGCAAACGGAGGTAATCAAGGCCAAATTGGCCGAAGGCCTGAAAATACCGGAAACGCGTGTTAAAGTTAAAGGCTACGAAATTCTAAAACGCTCTATAGATGCGCGCTCCAGAAAAGTTATTTTCCGTCTTCAGGTAAGGGTTTTTATTGATGAAATGCCGATAACTGAAATTCATGTTGTCAACTATCAAAATGTCAGTGATGCAAAACCAGTGTTAATTATTGGTGCAGGTCCCGCCGGATTATTTGCTGCATTGCAATGTATCGAAAATGGGTTAAAACCGATTATTATTGAGCGGGGCAAGGATGTAAAGCAACGCCGTCGTGATCTCGCTGCTATAAATAAACAAGGATTAGTCAATACCGAATCTAATTATTGCTATGGCGAAGGCGGGGCCGGAACTTATTCTGATGGGAAATTATATACCCGTTCCAATAAACGTGGAGATATTAATAAAGTACTTCAGGTATTTGTTGATCATGGTGCTGAAGCAGATATTATGATCGATGCTCGTCCGCACATCGGTACAAATAAATTGCCTCATATCATCACTTCGATAAAAGATACCATTTTAAATGCAGGTGGAGCGGTCATGTTCGATAGCCAGATGACAAATATCATCACCGAGTTTGGCAGGGTAAAAGGTATAGAAATAAATTTTGAAGATAAATTATTTGCTGATCACATCATCCTCGCCACAGGCCACTCTGCAAGAGATGTGTACGAATTGTTGAACAGCAAAAATATATTAATAGAAGCAAAACCTTTTGCTTTAGGGGTAAGAATCGAACACCCACAAGAAATAATCGACTCGGCGCAATACCATTGTGATATCCGTTCAGAGTTTTTACCTCCTGCGTATTATAGCTTAGTAGAGCAAGTGGGCACTCGTGGCGTATTTTCTTTTTGTATGTGCCCGGGCGGAATTATTGCGCCTTGCGCCACAGGTGAAAATGAGATTGTAGTAAATGGATGGTCGCCGTCAAAACGGAATAACCCTTTTGCTAACTCGGGTACGGTTGTGCAGGTAACATTAAATGATGTTCAGGGCTATGATCCGCTAAGGATGTTGAATTTCCAATCTGAAGTTGAAAAACTTGCATTTGAAGCCGGTGGAGGTAATTTAGTGGCTCCTGCACAACGAATGATTGATTTTGTGAATAATAAGCTATCAATTGATCTGCCTAAAAACTCATACCTTCCTGGTACAAAAAGTGTAATGCTTGATAATATCCTTCCTGAGTTTGTTTCTCAAAGCTTAAAATCTGCTTTGCCGTTATTTGGAAAAAAGATTAGAGGTTATTATACCAATGAAGCGATTTTGGTTGGTGTAGAGAGTCGAACTTCATCTCCGGTTCGTATCCCACGAGATAAAGAAACCTTTCAGCATCCACAAATTAAAGGACTGTATCCTTGCGCGGAAGGTGCTGGTTATGCGGGCGGAATTGTTTCAGCAGCGATTGATGGAATCAATTGT
The DNA here is from genome assembly GCF_003339865.1 of Pedobacter chinensis. Classification (GTDB taxonomy): domain Bacteria; phylum Bacteroidota; class Bacteroidia; order Sphingobacteriales; family Sphingobacteriaceae; genus Pedobacter; species Pedobacter chinensis. Next base: position 1,725 of record NZ_QPKV01000009.1, on the reverse strand, counting down.
GCCAATGCAATCTTAAACGCATCTTAGAAAACTTTATAATCATCGGGTTGTTATTTAATTATGCTTAATATTACGAACGAAATTAGGAAAGCCTTTAATGGCGATGCCTGGCACGGAAATCATGCAATGCAGATTTTAAATAACGTTAAGCCAGAAAATGCATTTGAACATTTTATCCCCAATGCACATTCCATAGCAGAAATAGCCCTGCATTTAACGGCATGGACAGAAGAAGTCACTTCGCGGTTAATGGGTGAACCAGCTGCCGAACCAGCAATGGGCGATTGGCCGGTTCCGGAAAAGAAGACACCACAAGCTTGGGAAAAAATCATTTTTGATTTTAAAGTCGCTAATGATGAATTAATCCGACACTGCGAAACTATAAAAGATAACGAGTGGAATAACGAAGTTATGGATGAAAGAAATCCAGCTTTAGGATCAGGTGTTACCAATGCAGAGCTTTTGAATGGTTTAGCCCAGCACCATGCTTATCACTCTGGGCAGATTGCATTACTTTCAAAGTTTTAATCTGTGTAATTTAATTATAAAATGAAAAAGACATTAATTATTGGCGCATCGCCAAATCCATCGAGATATTCATACAAAGCTGCACATATGTTAAAGCATTTCAATCATGATATTGTTAACGTTGGTATTAAAAAAGGAGAGGTTGCTGGGGTAGAGATAGAAAATCCGACCGAAATTCATCAGGATATTGATACAATTACGTTATATATTGGACCAGCTTTACAACCTCAATATCACGATTACATTTTAGATACGAAACCAAAACGTGTGATTTTTAATCCTGGCACTGAAAACTATGAACTAGAAAAGTTGCTTGATCAACATGATATTGAGCCCATCAGAGCATGTACTTTAGTAATGTTGAGTACCGGACAATACTAGTCAATTAGAAAAACAAATACAGTTCCATTCTAATATTCATCATCCGATCCTTCTTTTTGAACGTTTACCGGTTGCCAAACGGCCTTTTATGGAGATGGGTTCAAGGTCATATGCCCCACGTCCAGGCCTTGATTCCCTTAATGACTTGATGGCCCATGAGGGATTTGGCTGTGGCCGCGTTAAATTTTTCCCTTTGATGGACAGTGGCTTACGGAGAACAGCAGAAGAAAAGCGACAAAGGCTTTGGAAATGGGTTTGTTTTTTCTACCTTTGCATCCCGCTTCGGAGGAGACGGTAAGGTTGAAAGGTTGGGCATGGGGAACGTGAGAGAGGAAAAGGGCCTGGATTTTTTTTCAAAATAAATTTGGAGAGAAGAAAAAGATCGCTACCTTTGCGGCCCGGTCCGGAAGGAACGGGGGGCTGGCCGGAAGGCCGGCGCATTGAAAGGCAAAAGGGGGAAATGGACGACGAAAAAATAAATCATTTTTTATTTGGAAGTCAAAAAAAGATTCCTACCTTTGCACTCCCAACGGAAACGAAGGGAAAACAAGAGATCAGGTGGCGGATGTCACGACGATCAAGAAACAAAGATCAAAACGAGCGAAAACACGCTAAGACGAATACGACTTAAGCGAACTGAAGTTCGAAGATATATACACAGACGGGCCGCGAGGTAACAACAGTCGATGAGTTCTTAAAAGAGATGTCAATGTAGCGCAAGCGGGGTAATGAAGTACGGATTCAAGTACAGAGTTCCGAAGCTTGATTTTAAAGTCAATGTCTGACAGACATAACAAAAAAAGATGACCAATTTTA
>NZ_QPKV01000008.1 GCF_003339865.1 Pedobacter chinensis | reverse complement strand
GCTGAGCAATTGGGCTACAACTGCTCAGAAACTTGCCATTTGGTTTCCTGATAGAATGATATTAGATTTGAATTGATTTTTTTGAGAAGCATTATTTTAGATTGACACAGTTTATTTTACAAAGCCTCTTGACCTGTCAAACCCTACATTTTAGCAAATCTCACAAATCGAATAAAACCCTTACCATCGGTTTTGGCATTTAATGCCTCGGTGGTTAAAGGTACCTCGACATCCTTTGGCTGATATTTCTGGTCTTCAACTGCCGATTCAAAGCGAAGTTTAAAACCTTTATTGATTTTGGCATCCTCTAACTCTATGGTCAGGTTAGTGCGTTCGCCACCTGTAACCGATGCTCCTGTGATGGCGTTGATGTTGGCAGGTTTTTTTGTGTTGAACTTGTGCCATTCTTTTAAACTGCTGTACCATTTTTTATCGGCTCCGAGCACATACATGGTTTTTTCATAATCGCCCTGTGGATTGATCAGCGAAATGGCTATGTACGCACCTTCCCCCATATAGTTTGACATTTGAATCAGGCATTTGTACCTGGTTGTCTGAGCTGAGGAAAACAAAGCGAGCATGGATAAGGCAAAGGTAAGGAAAGATGATATGTACGACATGTCAACTATTTTAGAAAGTCCACTGATACATTGTTTCTTGACAAGGATTCATTGTCCTTTGCCATTGAATAAGCGGTTTCCCCGAATTCATTGGCCATCTCTTTTTTGGCACCGATGGACAGAAGGTATCTAAGCACCGAATCATCTTTGGCGACCAAAGCTGCCTTGAACAAAGCCGTTTCGCCTTGTTTGTTTTTTGCATTGATGTCGATTTTAAGATCAGCCAACTTTTTGAACAGAACAACATCATTCTTGGCAGCGGCCAGATGATACAAAGTACTGCCATCTTTTTGCGGAGCAGTCAAATTTACTCCCTTAGCCTGAAGTGCTTTCATTTTATTTCCGAAATCGTCCTGCGGAGATGCATTTGCATCGGATGTGCCTGTTCCGAAACCGCTCCCGCCACCAGGCCGGCCCCCACCAAAGCCGCCACGTCCACCCCGGCCACCTCCGGCGCTATAAGATTGGATGAGCAGGTAGGCGAGGTCATTTCCATCTGCATCCTTAACATTTACATCTGCACCTTTTGACAATAAAAGTGAAACTGTTGCGCCTAAGCCGGATTTTACGGCCCCAACCAGTGCAGATTCTCCTTTCTTGTTAACGGCATTTATGTTTTTTACCAAAGGAAACAATGTTTCCACCACTTCAAAACTTTTGCCTGATGCGGCATTGATGAACGGTGTGTTTCCATCCTGATCAGCTTTGTTCACATCCACACCTTTGCTGGCAAAGTATTTTACCACATCGGCCTGATTTTGTTTTTTGGTAATGAAATGAAGAACATTTTGTCCGGCCTTGTTCATGATTTTCGGGTTCATTTTCAAATCCTCGACCAAATATTGATACACATCAATTTTATTCGCGCTGCGATAAGTTCCTTGAGATGCCATTAACAGCGCATTTTCATTGTATTTCGCACCCTTTTGAAGCAGTGATTTCATTAAGCCGACATGACCAATTCTTGCAGCGTAGTTAAAAGCAGTATTGCCCTGATCATCTGTTGAATTAATGGACAGACCCTTAGAGATAAGATAATCCGTGATTGTCAAATCCTTGTCGGTCGAAACTGCAAGTAATAGAATGTTGGCTCCGTCTTTGGCCTGGTATTTTCTGTTGATATCAAGACCGTTTTTCAAAAATGCATCAATAACAGCAACGTTTAATGTTCCCTGTCCGGCAGCAAATGTGAGCGCCGTGTGGCCATTGGCATCCAGAAAATACATGTCAGAGCCTTTTTTCAATAAATAATCAGTGATCTCTGCATTGCCCTTATTAGCAGCGATATGCAGATATATTCGGCCCTCAACGGTTAAGCCTGCCAAATCCACGCCAGGCTGATCGATCAGGTACTTAATGGTCTCGTCCGGTGCGTCATTATTGATCGCCATAAAAAGCGGATCGGTAGCGCCCTTGATCTCCTTAAAATCAAAACCTTTATCAAGCTCTGCTTTCACAGTAGCTACATTTGGTTTTCCTTCCCAGAAAGCCCTGTCTAAAAGCGGTTTGTTTTGCTGTGCATGTAAGCTTAATGAAGCCATTGCAAAAGCAACAAGTAATATTTTTTTCATTTTTGATATTGTCAGCTACATAATTAAAGACAAGTTCTTTGAAACTGTCAAGTGGTTTTCTTTTGTGCGGATTACTTTTGTGGGCTTAGATAACCGAGCCCGGATATACCCGTAGCACCTCTCACGACCATGCCTTTTTTTGCACTGAATGTCTTTGGATCAACCACATAAACCACAGGGTCTGCATTTGCGGTTGTCACGCCGACATAGCACTTTCCTGTAAGCGGATTGGCATAAGGCCAGCTTGTGGCTGTGATCTCTTCCTTGGCAGGGAAACCGGATATCCATTTAAACTCTTTGGTTGACATGCGTACGATCGCATATTGAGATGCGGCACCTGCGGTTGCCGGTGCTCCAGCAGTATTATAAAACTCAAGGAAAAAGTAGTCTTCGGTCAAATGGAATACTCTCTTGAAACGATAACCGGCAACAGCTTCAATATCGAAGTAGTAAGTGGGATCAAACCCATTTGCTCCTTTTTTTATTACTAGGGCACCTGCATGTTTCGTGGTTGCCGCACTGTAGGAGCCAGAGAAAACATAAGTGTCGCCATTGTCGGCATTTCCCATTTGTGAATAACGGGCACCTTGTCTCTGACCCGCAGAGTAGCTTAAACGGTCGTCCTGATAGAATGCCTTCACGTTCAGGTTGACGTCCAGTTTTGCCACATAAACTTTGTTTGGGTCTCCGTTTGTCAATGTCACGCCAGTCAAAAACTCGTTATTGCCAGCATCCTCAATACCAACGAACTGTGCCTCCAGACCCGTGCCCTGAAAGTTTTCTGTTTCCATGAATTTCTCGGTAGTTGCATTGTTGTTATTATAATCAATGAAATAGAACACCGCCCCCAGCTTGCCGTTCGACAATGTTCGGCTGCTTCTTGAAGTTACAATATAATTGCCCACTGCACCTACGGTGGCAAACTGATTGGGAAAGACAACATCAGCCCCGGTGCGTTTAAGCTTGCTTGTGGCATCTAATTCAAAACCTGTTGCCAAATAGCTGTTGCCCTGCCCGTAGAGCAGAGCGAATACGGTGTTGGTACCATTATAAGCGAAATGCGTATAGGTATTGGGTATTTCAATTCCATTGCCAATTATAGAGGTTTCGCCCTCCTCCATGTTATCCACAGACAACGCATAGGTTGTTCCCTGCCCTGTGGCCCCGCTACCGCCCGCACTGCTGATCGATGCAGCTATAAAAAATTTGCCACCAAGAGTGGGTTCCTCATTTTCTCCGGACTTGTCTTTTTTACAGCCAGTGGCAGCGATTAAAACCGCTCCCAGCATCCACGATGTCATTCTAAGTACATTTTTAATTTTCATGATGTTTTTATAATTATTGTTGATTATTTTTTGTTAGCTCTGTTCATAAAGAAATACCTGACCTTTACGTTAAATACTCTAGCGGGCTTTTCCATGCCGAAATTGTCGAACAGACGAACGTTGGTAAAGTCCTTAGCTTCAAGGGTAATGTTGTACCGGCCATTCTCCATAATGTAGGTGGCGATCAGGTCATGATAGACCTGTTGCGGAAGCGTCGCCTTTTCGGACGAGCCGAATGATTCGGGCTTCAGGAAAAACTCGCCAACGAAGTTTAGGGCATACCCGAGGTTAAGGGTGTTTCCCTTGTGTCCAAGGTTATGTAGGTAATAGGCGGCATCGATGTTCCCAAAGCAATAAGGAACATTGGGAAACCTCCCATCATAGGTATAACTGATGGCCGTTCCGGTAGCTGAACGGAATTTTTCTTTGTCGCGCAAATCCATATAGGTTGCAGTTGCGCCAAGCATGATCTTATCTTTGTAATAGTAACGCAGTTCGCCATCAATACCCATATTTCTGGCCCTGCCATGATTGGTGTTAAACCCTGTGCCGAAACGTTGTTCGATGTTCCGCATAATGTAATCCTCAATTTGCCGGTAATATGTGTTCACATCCAGATATAGGGCATGATCTTCACTAAGCGCCTTATTCATTAAAAAGCCTAAATTGAGATTGTAGGATGTTTCTGGCTTTAGCGACAAGTTGCCGAATTCAAAGAGCTCATCGCCAAAAAGTTCCTGTTCCGTGGGCAGGCGCACAGCTTTTTCAGCGGAAAATTTGAATTGCATGTCCTTCAGAAAATAGGTGGTCGCCATACCATAGCCCCATGCCGGGAAACTTTCTGTACGCTCCACATAGCTGGTGCCTGTGTTACTGGTTGAAATATTCTCCGGCCCTATGGCTTTGGTATGATATTGCTTTCCAAATAAATTAACGTTCCAGTTCCTGCTATGACGGTAGCGATACGAAATTCCCAGTACATTTTTAATGTTCATACGCCGCATCAGATCGGTTTCGTCAAGTTCTTCGGCGGTAAGGGACGATGACGGCATTCTTATAAAGTGGGTGTATACATCGTTCATGGATAACGAGTGTTTTTCATCAAGGCTATAGCTCACGTTGGCATTAGCTGAACCATTTCGGTTCGAAAACTCGGTCATTGAGCTCGTTCCGACTGCTTCTCCCCGTCCACGATTTGGACGCGACTGCCCCAGCCAGTTGTAGATGCGCGATGCCGTATCAATGTTTGTATTGGAATTATAGTTATAGTTGGCATTAAGGCGCACGCTCAATCTTTTTGTGAAAAGGTTTCTTTTGTCATATGAGAGGGTGGGCGCAAGCATGTTACTATGGCTGGAACGTTCGCCAAACACGGTAAAAAGATTGTTTGCATTCTGAATGCCCTTGTCGACCTTGCCTGCGGTCAACCCAATGAAGAACCTGTCGGCCCACGCCTTGCCCACAAATCCAATTTTACCTACGAAACTGATATTTTCGTATTTGTCATTAAATCGCCTTACCTTTTGGGTCTCCAGGGGGAGTAAATTTCTGTCCAGATCGAAGATTCTGCCATAAACAGGGTAATTGTTGTCTGAAAAATTATAGATCCCACTGAGCTGAACAGACAATCCGCTTTTGGTCGTGTGGTTCAAATTGATGTTCGTTCGGTGGCTGTTAAAGGATCCATATGAATAGGACGCATCCACATAGGTATTGGCACTCTGGTTGGTCACTATGTTGATGACACCACCTAAGGCATCAGCACCGAATTCTATAGGAACCACTCCTTTATAGACCTCTATGCGTTCGGCCATGGTGGCCGGGATGTTGTTGAGCTGGAACGCCGAACCAAATCCCTGCATCGGCAGACCGTCGATAAATACTTTCACATGCCGACCGGTAAATCCATTTAAGGAGATAGCCACATCAGAGCCTACGCCGCCAGTTTCCCTGATCCTCACGCCTGATGATTTATTGAGTAAATGGGCAAGGTCCAGGGTGGTGTTATAGGAAGCCCTGGCATCCAACGCCACCACATTAAAAGGCGTTTCCCTTACTTCCTGGATTGCGGTTTTGCCGTTTATCTGTACGGTCTGAAGTTCCTGATCCAAGCTTTTCATCCTGAAATCATGGGTCATCCTTTGTGCCGGATGGATTTCGATTTCCCTGACTGATATTTCATACCCTATGCCGCTACAGATAAGCTGGTACTTTCCGGCTTGTATCTCGAACCTGTACCGACCACCTGTGTCTGATTGTGTTTTGTGATTTGTGTTACTGATCTGTAATGTCAAGCCGGACAATGGATTACCGTTGACATCAGAAACCCTGCCCTGTAGAGTGCCTGATTTTTGTGCAAATGTGATGGCAGGGCAAAGGCAGAAAATGATGACCGTAGTAAAGAAAAACTTCATAAAGTTTATTTAGACTCGTTTTAAATTGTGGCAAATGTAAAACGGAGCAGAGTGATATTGTTATCGAAATAGGGATTAAAAATGCCGTAAATGGGATTCCTGGAAGATAATCGACGAAGTCTTGAAATGTATCGACGAAGTCCTTTATCAGCCGATGGGGCAACAATACATTTGCGGTAATTATTTAGATTAATTATAAATAGATGATCCCATGATGATTTGCGCTCGCGACGGAAGTACCCAAACCATGCTTTATAAACTGGATTTGGATGAGGGTTTCAATTTGGACGCAGACATCGAAACCAAGTTGATTAACGTTAATACCGGGAACGACTTTAAGGCCACTTGCAAGTTGATTTACATGCCCGGGCTCTGTTTCATTGATGAGCGTTACACTTCCATTAACGGTAACGAAATAGTGTTTTCTGTCGCTGGCAATCATTTTTTAATTACGCTCATTTCTGATTTGAATTTCGGTCACAACGGGCAAGGGAATGGCTTTCATCTTCCAGGTGAGATCACGAAAGCTTACCAATCCCCGGGAGATGTGGAAACCAGACTTCCTGCAGGATGTGAATTTCGACGTATTTCACTTGTTTTTTCCGGTACATACATTTTGGAACTATTAAAAAATGAGCGATGGGATCATAAGGCATTTCTTGAGAGAGAGAACAACACGTTTCGTCTCGATGGTTCCATTAACGTATTGTTGAATGATTTGAGTGAAAGCAGTTATCAGGGCATTTATCAACGACCTTTTTTTGAGCTCAAGTTGAAGGAGTTTTTCTTTAAGTTATACGCACAGTCCGGATCAAAAATGAATGATGATGGGATTCCTTTTGAAATCAAGGAGAAATTGCTCGCTGCAAAAGCATTTTTGACATCCGAGTTTGTCAAGCCTCCCACTATAAAACAGTTGGCAAGAATCGTGTCGTTAAATGAGTTTAAATTGAAACTTTATTTTAAATTGGGGTTTGGTACCACCATTCATAATTTTGTGACCAAGATAAGAATGAAGGAAGCACAGCGGATGTTAAATCAGTCCCTGTCGGTGACAGAGGTTTCAGAAAAAATTGGTTATAAGAGCGTATCACATTTCATCGAGACATTCAAAAAACATCATGGCAAAACCCCAAAACAGGTTATGAAACAATGTGATTTAACAAAAGGTTCGCATGATCAGCCGGTTTTTATTTAAATGTGTCAGATTTTTTTTGTTCTGGCTGCTGTTTTGCCTTGGGTGGTCTCAGTTTGAAACGATCTCCAACAACTCTAGGTTTTAACTATATAAATATTCAAATGATGAACGACAGATTGATTTCAGACACATTAAGAACCCTGCATGAAAAGGCAGAAGCAGATAACCTGCTTCGCCTTGAAGAGCGGAAAAAAGCTGCGGCGGTGGGGAAGGTTTATGGGCACAGATGGGAAACCGCTTATCTGGCGGTGGGTAAACCAGAGGGTGAATTTCTGTATTTTATTGCAAACGTTTCTGGCGCGAAGAATATCGTTGAGTTCGGTTGTTCCTTTGGTATCTCTACCATTTATCTTGCTGCTGCAGCCAGAAACAATGGTGGTCATGTGATCACGTCCGATCTTGAACAAAACAAAGTTGAAGGGGCAAGGCATAACCTGCGGGAAGCCGGCCTTGACAACTTCGTGACCATTTTACCCGGTGATGCCATCTCAACCTTAAGCAGTATTGAAGGACCAGTTGACTTGTTGTTTTTGGACGGTGCAAAGGAACTCTACCTGCCGGTTTTCAACATGCTGAAACCTAAGTTGAAAAGAGGAGCTATTATACTGGCAGATAATGCGGACAAAGAGGAAGTTCGGGAGTTCAATCAGTTGCTCACCAGCGCTCCGGATGAATACATCACAAGTTTTTTGTTCGACGGTCGTTTATTGGCGGCCACTTTTATTTAACATTTAAGCATCATGGAAAAGAAAGCACATCAATATAAGCTTACGCTCGAATACCTGAAAAACATCAAAGGCGAAAACATGGATGTTCCTCCGATGGAAATCTTATTTGAAAATCATGATGACATTTTTGCCATTATAGAACGGCAGCAAACCAGAAATCTTTTTGGCAACACTGACCAGGTCAAAGAATTTGCACTCGGGCTCAAATTGTTTAGTGAAGTGATGCTCAAAAACAGGAACAATCCATTGTTTGATGAACTGGCACCAGCATTTGGTGCTTTCATGAAAAAGTTGAAAGGGGGTAGCTTTAGATGAGCATCATCACCGCTAAATTGTGTGTTCGTGGTGCAGCTGGTGTAAAATGATTTTGTAGATTTACATGCGTGAGTCATAGCCATCTGAAGATCAGTTTAAAGCCACTTGTTCATCAGTTGTTGTAAAGTGTCTTTGTATTGTTCTCCAATGGTAATTTCAATTTCCCCGATCCATACGCTGTTCTTTGTAATGGCACTGATCTTGTCAAACGCCACGATAAATGATCGCTGAACACGCATGAAGCGATCTGATGGCAATTTCTCATCCAAAGATTTTAGCGTTGCCAACGTAAGAACAGGCTTTTCAGAATTGTTGAGATAAATCTTCACATAATCCTTCAGCCCTTCGATATACCTGATGTCATCCCAGGAGATCTTGAGCAACTGATAGTCTACTCTGACAAACAGGCACTCATCCTGAAGGGGACGACTTGGTGTCTGAATGGCATTCAACTGCTGATAATAAGTAAGTGCTTTCCGGGCCGATCTCAAAAAATCATCATATTCAAAAGGCTTTAGCAAATAGTCCAGCGCTTCCACCTGATAACTTTCAAAAGCAAATTGATTGTAGGCGGTTGTAAACACAATCTTTGGTCTGTTTTCTTCCGGAAGCTGGTGGAGCATTTTTGCAATTTCAATCCCGTTTAGCTTTGGCATCTGAATATCAAGGAAAATCAAATGGAGCTGTTCTGTTGCAAAGAATGTAAGAGCCTCCTGAGCACTTGAATGAGTGTGAACAAGGTTCAAAAATGGGGTCACCTCTACAAAAGCATTCAATAGCCCTAAAGCAAGCGGCTCATCATCAACGGTTGCGCAATTCAGTATCATGTCAAATTAATTTGGAGATTCAGGTGGTACTCGTTCTCTAATGGATCGACTTTCGTGCCGAGCACATGCTTGTGCGGATAAAGCAGCTCCAACCTTCTTTTGGTATTGGCCATTCCAATCCCCGCTTCTGCGTAATCATCTTTGCTGACACCTGTCCTGTCTATGATCTTATTTCTGGTTGTCAGTGTCAGGCTTTCCGTGCTTACCGTGATAATGATCGTGATGGTCACCGGTTCAATATCATCAATCCCGTGCTTGAACGCATTTTCCACAAAAGGTAGCAGCAGCATTGGTGCAATGTAAAGATCATCGTTTTTTTCGGGAGTGGGAAAAATAACAATGGTATTGCTGTTTACCCGGAGCTTCATGATGTTGACATAATCTATGATGAAGGACAGTTCTTTCTCTAGGGTGACCTTGTTCTGCTGGGTTTCATACAATAGGTAGCGCATCATGCGGGAAAGCTTATATAAGACCTTTCTCGATGCTTCCACATCAGTGTAAGTCAGTGCATAAATACTATTAAGGGTATTGAAGAAGAAATGCGGATGAATCTGTGCTTTTAGAAAGGAGAGCTCGCTTTTCGTTCTTTGGCTCTCATAATCTTCCCGGTTGCGTTTTTCCTGGCCCCACTTATCGATTATGGCAATGCTTGTGCTTATGCCCAACACGAACAAGGTGGTCAACAGACCGAAAAAATCGATAAAGGGATTGGACCACATCTTCTTGCCAAAAGCATTTTCCATCTGTTCTGCAATGCCAAGCCAACTATCGACCAGCTTTAATGAAAAGCTGGAAAGCAGAACGAACATGGTGATGCTCAGGCCGTACTGGCCAAACTTGCTTTTGAACAAGAACTTAGGTATGAGATAATAAGCATTTGTGTAATAAGCGGTGAACATCAATAAAATATGAACAATCTGCTTGATGAGAAAATCTGCAGGAGGTTTGATTTGTCTATGTAGCATCGGCGGATAGATAAACAAAATAAAAGTTATCAACGACCATACCAATAGATGGATGAGGATTCTGGCCAGTTTATCCCTGGAATTCAAAAACATTTGCAAAGATAATCAGTCCGCTTGGCATTAAAAGCCAATAATCGTCGTTCTGGCAAAAAACATCGACGATCTGGTTGCGGTTTATTATTTTTTATTTCGCGAGCTATTGACGTGAAGATTACCGACGAAGAAAGCTTAAGTTGTTCTACCGCAAAAAGAGAAAATCCACATAATGACTATTAAAAAAGTTTAACCTATCCGTGATACATGCCCCTATATTTTATGCCTGTTTGTAAAAGCCCTCGCAAATTTTTTCTATTAGCTAATACGAAAGTACCAAAAGGGTAATTTCCATATAGTCAATTTTGACCTCGAAGAAGTGATCGGAGGAAGTGGACGTGGAAAGTGGGAAAAGGTCATTAAGGCATGGCAGCCTGTTCAGTGGTATAGACGGTTTTGATCTGACGGCAGAATGGATGAGATGGAAAAATGTTTTCCAATGCGAGTTAAATCCGTTCTGCCAACGGGTATTAGCATATTACTACCCCAAAGCAAAGAGTTGTGAGGACATCAAAAAAACAGATTTTAGGCCACACAGGGAAAAGATCGATATCTTTGCTGGGGGATTCCCGACAACCATAACAGCGTGGCGGGGAAACGGCTCGGCAGAGAACGATGACCGCCGCCTCTGGCCCGATATACTTAGGGCAGTTCGCGAGATCAGGCTGACATGGGTTGTGGCAGAGAACGTTCTCGGAATTGTTAATTGTCACGGCAGCGCAAAGCAAATATTCTTTATTTGAGCGCACGGTGGAGGAATGCGGCGTACTGAACACGCTTACTGAACTTGGCATAGGTTTCGTTGCCTATTCGCCGCTGGGTCACGGATTCTTATCGGGCCAGATCCATAGTATAGATGATCTGCCCGAAAAAGATTTCCGCCGGGCTATTCCCCGTTTCCAGGAGACGCATTTTTATAAGAATATCGAACTGGTAAAGGCAATGGAAGAACTGGCAAAGCAAAAGGATGTTACCTCATCGCAATTAAATGGTATCTGCGAGTCTTTGAAGATCTGTGAGATTAAAAATTCACTTAATCAGAACTATTTCACACCCTTTTCTTTCGTGAAAAAAGTGCATGATTCCGGGAATGGTGAAAAGATCCAAAACATGAATTTGAAATTGGCGGATTGGATAATTAAGATAAAGCAGTCAGTCCCAATAAAGTCAGAACTTATTAAATTGATCAGAGCTATCACTACTTTCTTAGGTATGGTTGAAAAAACAACAAAAAAAATCCAATTAAAGAAGTTGCAAGTCGAAAAAGATCTTTTCGGGCATCTGTGGAGTTGCGCTCGGCGCAGGCTTTGGGCTTACTTTTATGAACGGAATACCTGACTTGGTTAGTCTTTTGTTTTACATGATTGCATACTTTTTTGGTGGTTTCTTCACTGCTAAAGAAGCCATAGAAATAATATTGAAGGGCGGTTTTGAGATTGATTTCTTGATGCTGATCGCAGCTGTTGGGGCGGCGATACTTGGCGCATGGGTAGAAGGAGCGTTACTCCTCTTCCTTTTCAGTCTCGGTCACTCCCTCGAGCACTATGAAGCTCAGAAACTTCAATAATTTATGCGAAGCTTACCGGGGAATCGTGATTCTCCTTTTATAACCTATTCACGATGGGAAAGGGAACCGAACATTATATATGGGGGTTAATAACAACTGATAATTGGACCATATGGCATGATGAACTCCTCCTGATTATGTGGTATTAACAGAGTTAAAAGGGTAAGGTGTTAAGCAATTTCGGGTTAATGATTTGCAATGTTAAAAAAATGTATGCGATGGGAATTGTTTTTTAAGCAAAGCTGTATTACCTTCGGTCTTTATCGGGATGTAGCGTAGCCAGGTATCGCGCCAGCATGGGGTGCTGGAGGTCGGAAGTTCGAATCTTCTCATCCCGACTAAAAGAAGACCATGTTCTTTATTTTTCAAATCAGACCGTGAATCGTTATCTGGATCAGAATCTGATATTTTTTACAGTGAAATGGACCGGTAAAATTCCTGTTTTATGCTCTGGTGCATTCGGATATATGGCCTAACCCATATATCCGAATGTTTTTTTATCGGTTACCAGGGAAGCTCGCCTTCTTCACCGAAAAATTTTCCTGTCGGACCATTCTCATCCAACACGGCGTATTTTGCAAGGTTGATACAGTTTTTGGCTGATGATCCAAATTTGAAAATATATCTCCTCACTACAATAATCGATTACTTCTTGTTGTGATCCCATCAAAAGAACCCTTCACACAATTAAAAAATCATATTGGAATTACTGATCGTCAATTACCCGTTGATTTTTTATAATCGACACCCCGAAGGTGAAAGTGATCAATTCCGAAATTCTAACAACCAAAACAAGAAACCTAAAAACAGTGACGAAGGGCGCATAACTTAAATTTCAATGAATGAATATAAAGACGTGATTTCTTTGCGGTAAGGGAAAAGCCTTGACATGGACCAGCAACCATTACAGAGGATTATCCAACCCGGGAAATTCAGGTAGTTTAAAACATTTGCCTATTTTAGTGTAATGGAACCTATTTCACTTTCCAAATCTCAAGCGCGAAAGATTATACTGAATGCGGCAGGCCTCGCTAAATCCGCCCAGTTCGGTTTGGGAATCGAGGCAGTTTATAAACTGATCGATCATCTTGGCTTTGTGCAGCTTGATACCAATTACGTCGTGGAACGGGCGCACCACCATGTGTTATTTGCAAGGATCCCAGATTATGAGCCCGGCTGGCTATCAGCGCTTTGCGGGGATGGGCGGGTGTTCGAGTATTTCACTTCAGATGCTGGATATCTGCCGATGAAGGATTTTCGGTTTTCTCTTCCTGTGAAGGAAGCCTTTGCCTCCCAGGGTAAGCCGCTGGAGAAATCACTGACAAATCTCATGCAACAAATAATGGATCAAGTGGAACGTGACGGACCGGTAATGGTCGGGGATTTTGAAAACGACAGGGTAGAAGCCAGTTCAGGCTGGTGGGACTGGCGCCCTGCAAAGGTAGCGCTGGAAAGGCTATACCTTGAGGGAAGACTGATGATCAGCCGCGACAGCAAGTTCCATAAGCGCTATGATGTGCCACTTAACCTGGTGCCGCAGGAAACTGATCTGACCATGCCGACAGCCGAAGAGTTTGCAAGGTTCATTGTCTTAAGGATTTTAGGGGCACTGGGGATTTGTTCGGTAAAGGAAATGGCATGGAGAGCAAGGAGGGTAAAGGGCAATCTGGTAAAATCTGAACTTGAGAAAATGGTAAAGGAGGGGGAGGTAAAACGCGTCAGTGTAGAAGGGGTAAGAGGCTCGCTGTATATGTTGCCTGAACAAAATATTGAAGTTGAAATAACAGGTGGTGTTTTCATCCTTTCTCCCTTTGATATATTGAATGTTTTCCGCCATAGGCTCAGGGATTTCTTTGGATTTGATTACCAGATCGAATGCTTCGTACCAGCACCCAAGCGGCTTTATGGTTATTTCTCGCTTCCTGTACTGGCAGGAGAAATCTTTATCGCCAGGATGGATGCTAAGGCCGATCGAAAAAAGAAAGTGCTGATCGTGCACAATCTCCATTTTGAGCAGGTTGAGCTTAGTGGTGAGGTCCTCGGAAAGTTTATCGATGCGTTAAAGGCATTCGTAGAATTTAACCAGTGCCACGATATTGAATTCGGCAGATCCAATGATCAGGGCCGTCTTGACACGATCAAAAAAGGTTTCGGAAGATAGGTGCCTGTCCCGAACGCCCCTTGAGATTGTCCGTTTACCACCGCGGAAATATAAGGAGAGATGGGTAGGTTTGATCGAATCAAAAAACCGGATATTCATTTAGCCCCGAAACATATGAAACTTAAAAGTTTAACATTCGCACTATTGATCATGACAAGCCAGTTTGCTCAAGCACAGGTAAGCCAGGCCGACATTGTAAAGGAATGGGAACGCTCAAAGGCCTATACCAAAGAATATTTGGACGCGATGCCCGAGGCCAGCTACGTGCTAAGACCGACAAAGGAGATGCGGTCTTTTGCCGAGCAGATGCTGCACCTTGCTGATGCCAACTATGGACTGGCTTCACTTGCAATGGGCGTGAAAAGCCCATCGGCTCCCGGGGAACTTGAGAAATCCAGTGATAAAACTAAGGCGAATGTGGTAAAGATTGTAATGACCAGCTATGACTTTGTGATCGAAAACGCAGGCAGGATGAGCCCGGTGCAGCTTGCAGAAAAAGTAAAGCTTTTCGGCCGGTTCGAAATGAACAAGGAAATCGCGCTATGGAAAGTGCTGGAGCACCAGGCACACCACAGGGGGCAGACCACGGTCTATTTAAGGCTGGCAGAAGTTACCCCTCCACAGGAGAAACTGTTCTAAGAAATTCTAGTGTTCTTGCCACTGATTGGCTCCTTTCTCGTTCGTTAGAATTTGCCAAACATATTGATTTAGGATTAAGCGCAAGAGAAACAAAAACAATGGACAGTTTATCATCACGATTCCTCTTCTATGAACTACAGAAATGGCTGCCTGATCGCTTGCTTGGAAATTCAATAAAGAATAAATAAATTAGGGCATGAGAACGAAGTTGTTTTTATCGCTGGTGTTAATGGGTTTTTACGGCTTTGCGCAAGACAGGTTCACTTTGACAGGGCACGGTAATGGGTTCCGCGAGGGAGATAAGATCTTTCTTTCCTACCCATCATCCAAGGGCTTTACTGATGACTCGGTAACTGTTCATGATAAAAGATTCCAATTTTCAGGCACTGTGTCTGCTCCTGTCAAGGCAAGTCTTTACCGCAACCAGAATCCAAAATATGCTAATATCGTGTACGATGCGGCGACGGTATATCTGGAGAAAGGCAATATCATATTGAACTCTCCTGACACGCTCCGCCATTCCATGAACAGCGGCACGCCCCTCAACAGGGATTACGCTGTGCTCAAAAGAACACTTCAGCCCTATTTTGAAAAAATGCTTACCCTGCGGGACCCTTCCGAGCTTAGCGAAGAAGAGAAAAAAGACACGGCCCTGGTTGTCCGGTTGAAACGGGAATATCATTCTCATCTGGACTCGATGGTTCCGGTACAATTCGCGTTTATCAATCAGCATCCTTATTCCTATGTGAGCCTGGTAACTTTGAGGGACCTCATCAGGGACAGCCGCTGGCTCAAAGATGTGGAAAGCAGTTTTAATGGACTTTCGTCCGAACTCAAATCTTCAGATTTGGGAAAGAGCATAAGCCAAAAAATTCAGTTGGGAAAGAAAGTAAGTGTGGGCATGCCCGCAAGGGATTTTGCCCAACCGGACATGAATGGAAAAGTGGTAAAACTCTCTGATTTCAGGGGGAAATTTGTTCTTCTGGATTTCTGGGCTTCATGGTGCGGTCCCTGCCGTTTGGAAAACCCCAACGTTTTGTCGGCCTATAACAAATACAAGAACCGTGGTCTTGTGGTGCTCAGCGTATCAATCGATGAGGCAAAGGACAAGGACAAATGGTTGAAAGCGATTAAAGAGGATGGGTTGACCTGGCCACAGCTGTCCGATCTCAAAGGGAATGAAAATCTGCCTTACAAGCTTTACGGCATTACTACGATCCCGGCGAACCTATTGATCTCTCCTGATGGGATCGTCATAGAAAAAGACTTGAAAAGAGAAGCATTACATGAAAAACTAGCCAATCTGCTCAAATAACCACAATGTTTTTATGGCTTTTTTAGCACAAAAATCTCAAAACAGTTGTCCCATGTTCAAGCTCAGTTTTTGAGATCATTTTCTTTTGATCTCCAAAAGTTGCGAACAGGTACATACCTGGGGCAACATTTTTTTGTTAAACCGTTGATCGCGCTTCCAATGTGATAATGGTAATTTGTTTTACAAGCTTATGCTATTCAAATCTAATATCATCCACCCAGTAAAACAAATCATATCTGTAAGTGGCTTGCGATCATTTGTTACATCCTTAATCTTGTAGCGGCTTAATAAGCGAGATGTTGGTTTTGTATTTTCAGGTTTGTTCGAAGAAAACTTATTGGCCGCTTCAACCGTTAATTAAAGGACTTAATTTTTTAGGTATGTCAGCTCAACGAAAAGAACTATTGATCAAGGCAAATGAAGCCATCAGCACTGGTGACCATGAAGGTTTTCTGGAATTCTGCACCGAAGACACCGTTTGGGAATTTATCGGTGATAAGGTATTGGAAGGAAAACAATCGGTCAGGGAATACATGGCAGAAAACTATCATGAGCCCCCGAAATTCAATGTGATCGATCTGATTGCTGAAGGCGACCTGCTGACCGCGGTCGGAGAGATTTCGATAAAGGACAAAAACGGCACTGTGCTGCATTATGACTACTGCGATGTCTGGCGTTTTGCTGGCGATAAGCTTGCGGGATTACGGGCTTTTGTGGTAGCGAAACAGAAGTAGTGATTTCCTTTTACTGTTTTTTTCTGATGAGCTCCCGGTGCTGTTGGCCCCAGTTTGCCATGGCGGTGATAACGGGCTTTACGGTTCGTCCATAAGCGGTAAGCTCGTATTCTACGGTAATGGGCTTGGTCTGCCGAACGGTGCGTTTGACGAGTTGATTGGTTTCCAGGTCCTGAAGTTCCTTGGAGAGCATTTTGGCGGCGATGCCCTCAATGCTTGAAAGGAGTTCGCCGAAGCGTTTTTTTCCAAAGATCAGTTCACCGATGATTCGGATCTTCCATTTTCCGGACAGGATGTCCATAGTGTCGCTGATGGCGCGGTGATGGGCGCTACAGGTAACAGGGCTGAGTTGTTGCTCTTCTTTTGTCATTTTCATTGGGTTGGTTTCCTGAAGGAAACTACTTTCTTGTGGTAAACCAGTTACAAAAGTAAACTAATCCTTTGATAGTTTTGGGGCTTAATTATTTTTTATGAAAGCAACGAAGATCATCTATTGGATTTCAACCGGCCTTGTAGTGGCTGGTATGACACTATCCTTTTTCAATTATCTGTTCAACCCGGTCATGGTGGCCGGTTATGCACATATTGGATTTCCCGACTGGTTCCGTGTCGAGCTGGGGATCGCAAAACTTCTGGGGGCACTGGCCCTTGGGATTCCATCTGTTCCCGCCCGGGTTAAGGAATGGGCGTATGCCTGTTTTTTCGTCAATTTCTTTTCTGCGTTCTTTGCGCATTATTTTGCAGGAGACCCCATTAGCAACCTGATTGCTCCAATCGTGATGCTGGCCATTCTGGTGGTTTCCTATGTATCGAGAGAAAAGTTGTCAAAGTTCGCAACACTTTCCGAGGGGAAATAAGAGGGTGCCGGACCGGATACGGTTTGGTCATATTAACTTTTCTCGTGGCATTTCTTAAGAAAAGTTGATTGTTTGTGCTGCTAAACCCTTTGGTGCTTTCAGGTAATGAAAGAAACGATTGCAGGTTCAAGAGGGATCTCAATGTCATTAAGTTAAGGCAATCGCCGTCAGTTTGAGTGATAATTTCATTTTGCTTCGCAGCTACTTTGTGGTCATGAAAATCAATAACATTGAAATTCTTCAGGTATTTCCCGCAGATGCCGCTGATTTGCGCAGAAAAAATAAAATTCGCGTAATCTTTTTAAATCTGCGGGGGTATTCTCTTTAAATTTAAGTTAAAATTATGATTAACAAAGAGTTATAAAAACATATCGATGGTAGTATAGCCGAAGGACAATTCTTTTTAGTTTTCGACGATAACAAGGCCTTCGACTACGATCAGACTGACACAATTGTGCTTAACTTAACGTGAATTCAAATCCTTCGGACTTCAAATAACCACGATGTGTTGGAATTATGCTGGAAAGTGCATCAATAAACAGTTACAAAACCCTGAAAGGGTAACATATCCTGATGTTGAACTTACCCCGGACTGAAGATGGCGGCCGGGATTTTTAGTGGATCAGTTGTTTCCGAACCAAATGAACCCTTGGTTTGTTGCTCTGGTATAAAACGTTTTGGTTATGCAACAACAAGTGCTTTTTATTCATGGAGGGGATGAGGACGGCTATCATGCAGATCTGGCGATGAGGGATTCGCTGGCAAACGAATTGGGCGAAGGTTTTAAGGTTAATTATCCGCAGATGCCTGGAAATGAGGATTCTCCGGATTTTGGCTGGCTGGATAAGATCGGTACAGAACTTGGAAAGCTTGGTAAGGGCGCCATACTGATAGGGCATTCTCTGGGAGGTTCAATGCTGCTGAAATACCTGTCTGAACGGAAGCTGTTAGGCAAAATTGCCGGGGTTTTTCTTTTAGCACCGCCCTTTTGGGCAGGGGATGAAGATTGGTTACAGGGACTGAAATTGAAAAAGGGATTTGGAGCAAAACTGCCCAAAGGTGTTCCGTTCAATTTTTATCATTGCACGGATGATGATGTGGTCAGTTTTGGCCACCTGGAGAAATATCGGAAGAATGTTGCTGATGCAATTTTTATCGAACTGGAAAAGGGTGGTCATCAGTTTGAGGACAACATGGGCAGGGTGGCAGCTGATATTAAAAATCTTTTTGAACAGCTTATTTGACTTCTGGTCTTTTAGACTGCCTTGACTAGGAAGCGGATCAACTTTTAATCTATTTCGCTTTTAAAGCGGATTTTTTTGTTGGGGATTTGGATGGCCCTGGCCCGCCTGTTTTGGAGCGCTTGCTTGTAGGTCTTTTGGCCTGCGTTTTCTTCTTCCTTGCATTTTTCAGCCGATATTCCAGCAGATAGAGCCTGGTTTGCCATTTTTCCAATATGGAATCTCCACGGCGGGGCAGTCCATTTGGTTCCAGGAGCCCCAAAACCTTTGCCAGTTCACGGGTGCTGTCTACCTTGGCCCTGTTTGTGGTTAGCCAGTCCTGTTGCTGTGCCTCGATTGCTTTTTTGTATTCAATAATGGCCATTCTGATAAGTTTTACCTCATCTTCTTTTGTTTTTGATTTGCGGTAAAGCACCATTTGCCTGTTCCAGGCGTGGGAGTTTGACGGGTCGGTGTAAACGGCTTTCTGGTACAGTTTTGTTGCGCTGGCCAGGTCTCCGGATTTTTCAAGATCAAGCGCTGCATCAAAAAGCTGTTTGGACTTTATGTTCTTTCTTTTGGCCATTTAACACTTTGGAACAATTTGACGGCGCTATTGTTTTGAGTGGCCAGCGCGGCCAGGCAGAAAATCAACCATTCCTTGTTTAAATAAGACTTTCTGATTGGGGTTGCCGTTTCATACCAACCAGCTGCGTTGTTCTGAGGGGATATGGCAGCATTCGTTTTGAACGATCTAATACACATAACTTGATTTGAAGATGTCCATTCTGTGAAATAATAAAACATTATAAATGTGTAATCACACTTGAGTGAGGCAAAAGCATTAACGAATCATTATCCTTTACTTGCCCATTGCAGGCAGTTCTTTATTCTATGGCTCAGTTTCATTTTTTTAGTTGGTTAATTTGAAGTGATTATTCCTTAAATTAGCATATCTCAGCGGGGTTTAATTATGGGTAACGTAATGAAAAGAATGCTGATTGAATGCAAATTGTTAGGGCCAGCAGTATGTAAATGGGGCTCAGCATAAGAGATATGATGTCTGCAAAAACCGCCATGAATATAAAATGCCCCCAGCATCCGGATGGAAAAGCTTAATGTGTCTTTGCATTTGAATAGATGTAATTAATGGAAGTTTTAAAATAAATATAAAGTTTTGTATACTGAAATCAATAAAAACGTTACCCGTTATGTTTCTTTTAACGAGGATGAACTGTCAATATTCAATCAATTGTTGAAACACAGATCTATCGCAAAAAGAAAACTCATGCTCAGGGCGGGAGAGACCTGTAACTTTGAAGGATTTGTGGTAAAAGGCTGCCTGCGCAAATATTATCTTGACGAAAATGGTAACGAAGTGATTATCCAGTTTGCCGTTGAGGATAACTGGATAAGTGATATTGCCAGTTTTGCAGACCAACAACCTGGAAATCTCTTTATTGAAACCCTGGAGGAATCGGAAATTTTATACCTTAACCACCAGGCCAAAGAGGAACTGTTGGCTCGGGTTCCGAGGTTTGAGCGGTTTTACAGGAAACTAGTTGAACGCAACATCTCCGTATTGCATAACAGACTGCATTTTAGCATCTCCAAAACGGCACAAGAAAAGTATATTGACTTTTTGGAACATTATCCAACCATTCCACAACGGGTGGCCCAGCACTATATCGCCTCGTATTTGGGCATGTCGGCCGAATTTCTCAGCAAGGTCAGGAAAAAGATGATCAAAGATTAAGTTAAAAAGGGCAATTGCATTACTGCAATCCCCCTCTAACTATATAAACATGAAGAAATTTATAGGGTAATAAATATGCTTGAACGAACTTGTGGCCTGAGATTTCTGGTACGGTGTCCCTTTCCCCAGGTATCTTCAACCAATAATACTTCTCCTGCGAAAAAACTACGTTTTTCCCCTGTGGAAGTTTCAATCTCAATGGCCCCATCGAGAAGAATAATGTACTGTTTGGCAGGTGCGCAGTGAAAATCATAGTTGTAAGATGACTTCACTTTTCTGAAAATAACGCTATCGGCATTTTGTGCTTCGGAAAGCAGGCCTATTTCTCCGCTTTCGTTCAATGGAATGTTGATGTCTTGAAAATGACTTTCTCCCTCAGAATCTGTAAATATTCTGGTAATCTTAAATGTTTCCATTAACTGAAGTTTTTGCCGAACCATTCTACCGCCAGATTAATGTCTTCACTGGTTAGGTTGTGGCCCGAGTTTAAAATATGATGTGCTGTTTGGTAACCGTGATCACGGAGTGACGCCACGTAACCTTCGGTGGCAGCTCCGTCTACAGTTGGATCAAATCTTCCGGAACTTAAAAATACAGGTTTTGCAGCTTTAGACCGATATTCAGGCAGTTGTTGATAAGGCTGCATTGGTCTGAACAAAATTGCACCGTTTAAGAAATCGGGATAGTTGACTAATAAGGCACCAGCTATGTTTGCCCCGTTCGAGTAGCCTAGTGCAATGATTTTCTTTAAGTCAAACCTTTCTTTGGAGGAAACTTCCGTTAAGAAGCTGACCAACTCAGCAGTTCTGAAAAGAAGATCCTGCTCATCAAAAACACCCATTCCCAAACGCTTGAAAAAACGTGGCATTCCGTTTTCCGAAACATTCCCCCTAACCGATAACACATTGATGTTGCTGCCGAATTTTATTGCCAATGGAAGCAGATCCATTTCGTTGCCCCCCGTTCCGTGCAATAGCAATAAAGTGCTTGCATTTGCTATTTGGGCTGGCTGATAAATATATTTTAATGGTTGATATTCCATGATAATTCTCCTTAATCTAATATTGCCAGGTGCTTAATAATTTCCTCTCTTTGTTCTTCGTATTGTAGGGGTAGCTTTAGGTTTTTGCCAAGTTCCTGTAGCGGTTCATCAACAGTAAAACCCGGATTTTCGGTTGCGATTTCGAAAAGTACGCCACCAGGTTCCCTAAAGTATAATGAATGGAAATAATTTCTGTCGATTTGTGGGGTAATACCCAGACCTAGTTCTACAATCTTTTTACGAAATTCCATTAGTACTTCATCGTTTTTTACTCTGAAAGCCACATGATGTATTGTTCCATTTGCATTGAAACCTCTTTTTTCACTTTCTATCTCTACCAGATCGACAATCGAAGCATTGGCAACCGCTTTGGTGATATATCTGCTTCTATTACCTTCTTTTGCTACAAATTCATAACCAAAAACCTTAGTCAGGATATTTGCTGTTGCTGTTATATTGTTCAAAGTTAAAGTGATATGATGAAAACCTCTTGTTGCAATAGCCGCTTTTACCTGATCTGTTTCCCAAGGTGTCCTGTCATCTTGCTTCACTTCAGTGAGTTCGAGTTTCAGCCCATCCGGATCCAGGAAAGTAAGGTAGCGTTCCCCAAATTTTATAGCTGGTTTATTATAGGTAACGTTATTGGCCTCAAACCGCTCGATCCATTTTTCCAGGCTTCCTTCTGGTACCGAGTAACCAATCTCTGTTGCCATGCCAGCACCTTTTCTGCCCTGTTGGATTTCATCGCCCCATGGGAAAAAAGTCAGGATTGTACCCGCGCTACCCTTTTCGTCGCCAAAATAAAAATGATAGGTATAGGGATCGTCAAAGTTGACAGTTTTTTTGATGAAACGCAGACCGATCACTTTGGTGTAGAAGTCGAAGTTTCTTTTTGCATTTCCGGCAATCGCAGTAATGTGATGAATGCCTAATATTTGATTTTTCATGTTCTTGTTATTTTATGATACAAATTTAGGACGCCGAGGCAACCCCGGCATTGAACTAGTTCAAGAAATGAACTTGCCTGATTAGGGAAAATACCCGCTGTTAGCCTAAGATCTAATGTAGTGATGGCCTGCCCGAATATTCATTTCGCTGGCAGTGATGAATGAGGAAGACTTGTATGATAGTCTTCTGCTGCCCGGTTTCCGATGCCTTTTTTTGTTTCTTGTCTGTCTTTCTGAATACAACTTTCATAAACAAGGGTTGTGAAAAGGATAATAATGGCGGAAAAAAGATTGATTTTTGTTTTCATGGTCTTAATTCGGTTGGAGATAACCTTTTTTAAAATTTCAATTGTATGGTTGCACCTGTGAGCAGGATATTTTTGCCTTTGCTCACATTTTCGAGATATGTTCCTGCTATAAACCAGGTGGCTTCTGTAGTTATTGATAAGTATGGACTGAGCCGATAGGAGAGATCGGCGGCCAGCTGTTGTCCGATAAACCTGCCATCCATGGTTTGTCCTTTATATAAGGTGTGAAGATTTGTTGCATAGATACCATCATTTTCACTATATCTCCAGAATAAATCGTAATCAACAGCCAGAACTATCTTTTGATTTAACTTAACCTCAAGATAAGGGTGCAAGTCCATTAGGTTTGATGGTCCGATCAGTGCAGCAAGACCAAAATATGCTCCTTTAGGATAAAGTGCATTAAATGTTTGGAGTTTATGATCCTTTGGATCATTGTCGCCCGAAATCACTTCGGCCTTTAATCCGATCTTAGGTTTGGCCTTTAATCCCGTAAAAGTATAGCTGCTGTTGGAAGAGAGGGTATAAGCGCTGATATCACTAGTTCCAAACTTTCCGAACTGATAAACGGCCTCGAAATCATATTGCCAATTTCCAGTTTCTTTCCAAACCCTGATTCCGGTGCTGTGTCTTAGTTCTCTTTGTGTGAAGTTCCCAAATTTAAAGTTCTTTTTCCAAATTCCAAGATAGTATAGATCAAGGTTATTGAGAAATCTTAAGTTGTGTAAAACAGTATAATTTCCCCAGAATTTAACATTTCTATTGATATTGTCGTCGAAAGAATTAGGCTTATTGGCCACTGGCAGAGTAAAAAAAGAGGAATTGTTTAATGATTTTTTAGCAAAAGTGATTTTTATCCCATCAAAAGCTTGTCGGTTATTTGGTCGTTCCCTTAACGATACCAAACGCTGCGAACCGTATTGCATTTCTTGCCTGCCAACGCTTAGCATCAGTTTATTTTCTTTATTGCGAATAAGGTTCATATCTATAAATGCCTGATGGAGATCCAAAGGGTTGTTGTCAA
Source organism: Pedobacter chinensis (assembly GCF_003339865.1). GTDB lineage: Bacteria > Bacteroidota > Bacteroidia > Sphingobacteriales > Sphingobacteriaceae > Pedobacter > Pedobacter chinensis. The sequence goes on along the minus strand of NZ_QPKV01000008.1, from coordinate 197,283 downwards.
CCGGGCTTGCATCTATTCTACTAAAGGCCAGGCTGCTCTGCAGCTGTAAAAACAGGCGAATGTTTTTTCGGTAATGAAGATCAAAGTGTAGGAGGCTACGGTTGAGCAGGTAGTTGTCATCATCTACTTGCTGGTCACCCCAACTTTCGTTCTGCACATTGAAATATTGGGTGCGGATTTCGCCACCAATTGTGGCATAAAAATCCTTTTTGCTATTCAGGGGAATAAACTTAATGGTCCTGTACCAATTTTTCAGGCTGTCATTTTTAAGATAGCTAAAATCATCCTCTGACCTAAGCGGCTTAAAAACTGGCTTGAGTTGTGCGAAAACTGGCAGGGCAATAACAAGTCCAATCAGTATCAGGGATAATTTTTTCATGGCCTGGAATACTTTGACTTAGAAAAAAAATAATCTAATGAAAAACGGCCCGGACCAACAGCTGCGATAAAAAGAAATGCTACGCTGAACATAAATGGAACATCCCTCACTATTAGGCTGTCATTGCCGTGAACCACAAAATAACCTGTTAAGGTAACTGCCAGAATAGGAATTGTTGCTATTCTGGTAAATAATCCAGCGATAATAAAGAGTGGAAAAACCAGGTTTGCGGAAACAGCAAATAGTTGGTTTAAAGTTTCGGGAATGTCCAATGGATTTGGAACAACTTCAGCAGCCACTGTTCCAATGCCAATCTTTTTTAAACCATGAACAACAATGAGCTCAAGCGATACGGCAATTCTGAAGATCAGGATTGCCTGGTTGTTCACTGTGGTCCAAAGGTCGGAATACATCGATTTAATTAAGATCTTTTTCATCTGTTAAATTTTAAGTTCGCAGATGATCAGAATAATAACCATTACTAATCATCTGGCTTTGTTGTTATTTGTGCTGATAACCTCCATAAAAGTTAACCGGACTCCATGCCGGAATGGCTTTTGGCAATGCTGGCGCGTATGATTCGAATTCCTGCGTTCCAAAAACAGGTTTGCCGTTCAGGATAGTAAGTTTTGCCTTCAGATCTTTTAGCTGATCGGCTGGTACGGTCAGGTAATCAGCTGATAAGATGACAAGGTCTGCCAGATAACCAGGCCTGATCATTCCCCTGTCTTTCTCCTGGTTAATCAGAGAAGCGCTTCCCTGGGTATAGATCTTTAATGCGGTAATGCGATCGAGTTGGTTTTGTTTAGAGGCAAATTCCAGTCCGCCAACAGATTTTCCGGTAACAAGCCAATAAATTCCGACCCATGGATTGTAGCTCGAAACGCGTGTGCCATCTGTACCAGCGCCAAGTTTAATGCCCATGTCGATCATCTGTTTCACAGGAGGTGTATTCAATGCGGCATCTTTGCCATATCTGGAGATGAATGTTTCGGCCTGAAATGCCATCCTATCCTGAATGGAAATACCACCACCAAGTTTTTTGATCCGTTGCAGGTTTTCTACAGACACAGTTTCGGCATGGTCAAAAAACCAGATCAAACCACTTAATGGTGTCTCTCTGTTCACTTCTTCAATTACGTTAAGAAACCTGCTTATGCTTTCGTTATAGGTAGCATGTAAGCGGAATGGCCACCTGTTTTTGACAAGCAAGCCGATAACCGATTTGAGCTGGGGCTCCATGGTTGGCAGCAGTTCGGGCCGTGGTTTGGTGAAGTTTTCAAAATCTCCTGCGGCAGCAACCAGGTTCTCTCCACCACCCTGTACATCATATTCGGTCGAATGATCGTCCTGATGTTTTCCAGGTTCATCAATCTCAACCATCTGGATCCATTTTTGATAATCCTGAAGTTCTGTTCCAGGTTTTTGTGCGAAAAGATAATAAGGTAGCCTCACGGTCAGTTCACCAGTTTTGGTAAGCAGATCGGTAATGGCATAATCATCCGGAAAATTTTGGAAACCACCACCTGCATCCATTACACTTGTTACACCAAGTGAGTTAAGTTCGGACATGAATAATTTTGTGGAATTGATTTTTTCCTGCTGACTGAGTTCCGGGAGTTTTGCCAGTGTAGAATAAAGAATGAAAGCATTGGGCTCGGCTACCAATAGCCCCGTTGGTTTTCCTTCGCTATCTTTCTGTATCAGTCCGCCAAGGGGATTAGGTGTATTTTCATCAATCCCCAATTTTTCAAGGCCTGATTTGTTAAGAAATGCCTGCCCGTATAAGTGGAGTACGAAAGCTGGGGTTTTACCTGTTGCGGCGTTGATTTCCTGAAGTGTAGGAAGCCTTTTTTCGGCAAACTGGTATTCAGACCAGCCACCAACCACGCGCACCCATTGTCCTTCCGGAGTACGTTCGGCCTGTTCCTTTAGCATTTCCAGCGCACGAGCCAGGGTTTTCACACCATCCCATCGAAGTTCAGTATTATAAAATCTTCCTCCTCTTATTACATGGAGATGAGAATCGTATAATCCCGGAATGATCGTATTTCCTTTGGCATCAATCAGTGTGGTGTTTTTGTTCCTGAACTTTAAAACCTCTTGGTTACTGCCCACAGCAATGATTTTGTTTCCGGCAATGGCAACTGCCTGCGCAGTGGTTTTCGAATCGTTCAAAGTAATCACCTTTGCATTTGTAAGAATTAAGTTGGCCTTTTGCTGAGCCATTACAAAATGCATTGAGAGCAGAATAACAATTAAAATTAGCGTAAATGGAGATTTCATTTGTTTATTTTTAATATTATTGAAAATGAAAAAGCAGGGTTTGGTTCCCTGCTTTTCAAAAGATTTAGTGTTTTAACATTTCTTGAGAATATTGGATGCCAATTCCATAAGCACCGCCATATTTTTTTACAAGATCTGTAACGGCTTTATAGGTTTCTCCTCTGGCCCAGTCGCGTTGAAGTTCCAGTAGATATTGTATCGAAGTAATCGGATGTGCACCGGCCTGAACCATACGGGTTACTGCCTGTTCGTGCGCTTCTTTGGAAACATCGCCACTGGCATCTGTGATTACATAAACAGTATAACCATCATTGATTGCAGAAAGTACTGGTCCTACAATACAAACACTTGTCCATAGGCCGCCCATTACTAAAGTTTTTTTGCCTTTTCCGGTTATTGCTTTGTAAGCATTGGCATCCTCCCAGGTATTCATCGTTGTACGATCGATGTAATTGGAAGTTGCCTTAGGATAAAATTCTGATAACTCGGGGAAAACCGGCCCACTGAAAGATTTTTCAGCAACCGTTGTTACAACTGTTGGAATCTTGAAGATCTTAGATGCTCCGGCAACAATTGCCGTATTTTGGCGCAATTGGTCTACCGTAATGCTTTGCAATGGAAATGCCATTTGGCTTTCATAATCAATCAATACCAGGGCGTGGTTTGTTGGTGTTAACAATAATGGACTGGCTTTTTGAGCGAAGCTGTTCAGTGAAGCGATGGCAACTAATGCCGATAAAATTAACTTTTTCATTTTTTTAATTTATTTGTGAATTGCTTTTAATTATATCCCAAAGTTGAGGTTGTAAAAAATGTTGTGCATTGAACTAGGACAAGAAAAATCATGTAGCTTATAAAAAGAAAGAACAGGTGATTCTAAGTTCCAGATAATTGATTTTCGCTGCTTATACCAGTATCTCTAAAGTTCGTAGAGCGTTCACACCTTGCACCTGCATCAATAAAAACTCTGTTTCCCAGAGGAATTGATAGCCAATCTGTGGTGCATAAAAATGAAGGCTGCGGATTGATCGAAATTCAGGTCTGATTTGTTTAGTACGAATAATACTTAACAAGATTAGTGCGTTGCTTTTTGAAGATAAAACCTGCGGATTTGAATAAAGACTGGTTAAGGACAATGTAAATAGGATTAGAGAAATTTTAATGTGGCCTTATGGCGTTAAAGCATAGCGCACATAGGTGTTGCTGAATAGCGTGGAACATGAAACTTCTTTTTGAGTTGTGTTTTTTGGATATTGTCCACACTGCACTCACTAATATGTTTTATGCTTGTTTTTGGGCTTCCGAAATAATCCTTGTTTAGACGTTCAGAAAATCTGCAAGCAAACTTGATCAATGAGGTTATGGGCCCAAACAAAAACCAGATTTATAAGACTGGAATGGATAATGAAATCGATTGTATTTATATTATCTTTGTGTTATCTCTATGCGTAGTTACCGTCCATATTCCGATAGCGAATTGGCATTCCTTTTGACTCAGGATGATGAGCAGGCTTTTACCGAAATTTACAACCGTTTTTATGGGCTGCTTTTCATTCATGCGAGTAAACGCTTAAACGATGAGGAGGAGGCAAAGGATTTACTGCATCAATTGTTCGAATCATTGTGGATAAAACGTTCTCAGGTAGCACCCGATGGCAACTTATCAGCTTATTTATATACCGCGGTACGTAACCGGGTTCTGGATGTGTTTGCACATCACAAGGTAGAAAGCAGATATGTGGAATCTTTACAGAACTATATCGATCAGGATCATATACAGACGGATTACCTGGTCCGTGAAAAGCAAATGAGCTTGCTCATTGAACAGGAAATAGATGCCCTGCCTCCAAAAATGCGTGAAGTATTTATTTTAAGCCGAAAAGAAAATAAATCTCATAAAGAAATTGCCCTTGAACTAGGTCTTTCTGAGTTAACTGTTAAAACACAAGTTAAAAAAGCACTAAGGATTCTTAAAACCAGATTGGGACTGGTTGTTTACGTCGCTTTCCTGTTAAAAACTTATCATTAAATTTTTTTTGCTTAATATTTAGAGCAAATTTCCATTGATTAAAGATGTTTTGAACGAAATTATCATAAAAAAATGATTTTCGATACCCCCATGGTGTACCCTTCGCCGTATATACATTAATCAGCCAAACTAAACTTCTTTCTTAATGGAGAAAAATGCGAAAAAGCTTCTAGATAAATTTCTTGCAGGCAATTGTACACCAGAGGAACGTGCTATTGTTGAAGACTGGTATCTTCAAATGCCTTCTGGAAAAGATGCTCCCAATCATTCTGCTATCGAATCCAGTAAAGCGGAAGTTTGGACCAGATTGAGTCCACGTGTAAGGTCAATAAAATTCGTTACTGTCAAACACTTTGCAATAGCTGCGAGTATTATTTTATGCCTTACAGTGGGGTTCTACTTTATGATAGATCGCAATACTTTGCCATTAACCACTACAACAGAATTAAAAGATATTCTTCCAGGTGGCCATAAAGCTATCTTGACCCTGGCCGATGGAACTGTGGTCGATTTGGATGATGCCAAAAATGGTCAGATTGCCAAACAGAATGGCATTGTAATCCGCAAGGATAAGAATGGACAGCTCGAATATATCATTAAAGAAATTCTAAATCCCCTGGTTACAGGCTCGAATACCATTAGCACACCCCGTGGCGGACAATACCAGGTTAGTTTGCCCGACGGCACAAAAGTTTGGCTCAATGCAGCTACTACATTAAAATATCCTTATGCATTTGCAAAAAACGAAAGAGCGGTAGAGCTGAGTGGAGAAGCCTACTTCGAGGTTTCCAAAGATCATACCCGTCCGTTCAGGGTAAAAACAGATGAGCAAACAGTCGAAGTTTTGGGTACTCATTTCAATATCAATGCTTATAAGAATGAAACTGCTGTTAAAACCACGCTGTTAGAAGGTGCTGTAAAAGTGAGCAATGCGTTAGGTAGTGTTAATCTTCATCCGGGTGAACAGTCAAGATTAAATAGCAGCACGGCTAAATTAATAGTCGATCAACAGATTGATATCGATAAAGAAATGGCCTGGAAGAATAATGTTTTCTCTTTTGATAACGATGATCTACAAACCATTATGCGGCAGATTTCGCGCTGGTATGATGTAGATGTGGTTTACGAGGGGAAAATTACATCTGAAAAATATGTGGGTGAAATCCCGCGAAGCAGCAATTTGGCAGAAGTATTTAAAATATTGGAACTTAACCACGTTCATATTGATATAAAAGGCAAGGTACTTACTGTATCCGGAAATTAAACAAGAATGGCTTTTCTTTAAACAGCCGCAAATCAACCAACCAATTTACCAACAAACTAAACTTTATGATGAAAAAACTACCAGAAATTTAGCATCCTACCTTTAAAAAAACCGAAAGCGCGGGAACGCTTCCGGTAGAAATTTGGACAAGCAGCTTGCTTTCGAAACCCAGCTGCTATTTTATTAACCTCATTCAAAAACAAAGGTATGAAATTAACTACCCTTTACAAGCCCGTATGCGCAATACGGAACGTAAGGATTAAATTTTTATTGGTCATGAAATTGACTGTTTTATTACTGTTGGTCGGTGCATTACATATATCCGCCGCCACATTTTCTCAAACCGTAACTATATCTCGTAGAACCACTTCGCTAAAAAATATATTTAAGGAGATTAAGAAACAGACGGGTTACTTCTTTTTTTACAAAGGACAGGTGCTTCAGGGCAAGCCAGAAGTGTTGGTGGAACTGAAGAATGCTTCTTTAAACGAAGCACTGAATGCCACTTTAAAAGGGCAGAACCTTAATTTTAACATCGTTAACAAAACAATTGTAATCAGTAATAAGGAAAGTATTCCTGTTATTCCTGTTGGGGCTGAACTGGTTTCAGCTAAAATAGAAGTGAAAGGAAAGGTTGTTGACAGGGATAACGGCGAATCATTGCCAGGAGTGAGCATATCTATTAAAAATGGAGCAAGTATTGGCATTACAAATGAAAAAGGTGAATTCAAAATCAATGTAGATGAAGGAGCTTTGCTGGTTTTTAGCTATGTAGGTTATGAAGTTCAAGAGGTAAAGGTAACGGGGAATGAACCACTGAATATTAAGCTTGTTTCAAAGCTGACGCAAATGAATGATGTGGTAGTAACCGGATACCAAACGATAAAGAAAGATAACTATACCGGAAATGCAATTACGATATCCGGAGATCAGCTGAGAAGAGTAAATCCACAAAACTTGCTGCAAAGTATCGGAACGTTCGATCCTTCATTTAAACTGATTGATAATAATCTTGCCGGCTCCAACCCTAACAGAATTCCTTCTATCAATGTTAGAGGGGCCTCAGCGTTGCCAAGTGGTGATGGGCAGGTGTTGAGAAGAGACGAAATTCTTGGAACGGCAAACATGCCTGTTTTCATGCTTGACGGATATGAAGTAAGCGTGCAGAAGGTATTTGATCTGGATGTTAACAGGATTGCATCGGTTACCTCATTGAAAGATGCGGCTGCAACAGCAATCTATGGTTCACGCGCAGCCAATGGTGTAATTGTGATTACTACTAAAACGCCCTTAGAGGGGAAATTGCGGGTAGAATACAACTACGAATTGAATCTTACTGCTGCAGATCTAACTGATTATCAGGTTTTAAATGCGGCCGAAAAACTAGATTATGAAGTTCTGGCAGGATTATATAATTCCTCTAAACAGCAGGTACCTCAAGATCAGCTCGATGAAATCTATTACCATAAAAAAGCCAATGTTATTGGTGGAGTGAACAGTTATTGGCTATCGCAACCCCTGCGTAACACCATAGGACATAAGCATGCCGTAAATCTTGATGGTGGTTCACAAGCATTTCGATACAATGTAAACCTTCGCTATCAAACCAGGCCAGGAGCAATGAAAGGATCTGAAAGGGATCAATATTCGGGCGGAATGAGTTTCCAGTATAATGTTAACAAAATTCAATTCAGAAATGAATTATCGGTAACACAAATGGGCGCTGCCGAATCTCCCTATGGTGATTTTTCTATGTATGTACGGATGAATCCTTATTACCCATTGAAAGATGCTAATGGTATGGTTATGAGGATTTCAGATATATATGAAAAACAAGATCGATCAAGAGAATATGTTTTTAATCCGCTGTATGATGCCGGTTTAAGCAGTTTCAATAAATCTAAATACACCGAAGTGATTGATAACCTCTCTGCAGATTTAGAGGTGGCAAATAATCTTAGATTAAGGGCTCAGATGAGCGTAACCACCCGATCAAACTCAGATGATGTTTTTACCTCTCCTCAGGCAAATAGATATTACCTGTACGCAACAGATAAAATAGATGAAAAGGGAGAGTACATGAACAGGGAAATGAAAGAAACCTATTGGGATGGTAATATTAGATTAACATGGTTAAAGCAGATCGGTGACAATTATTTTAATGCGTTAGCAGGTGTAAACGCCCGTACAGAGCTGCGCGATCAAAAAGAGTTTACTGCTATTGGATTTGCGAATGACCGTTTTACCAGCATAGGATTTGCCAAGGGCTATGCAGAAGATGGAAAACCTCAAAGCAGACTCGAAAAAGCAAGACTTCTTGGCTCTTTCGTTACGATGAACTACTCGTATAAAAATCGCTATCTTATGGATGGAACCGTTCGTATTGATGGTTCTTCAAAATTCGGAGTGAACAACAGGCTGGCTCCTTTCTGGTCGTTCGGGTTAGGATGGAATGCACATCAGGAGAAATTTCTGCAGGATAATAATGTGATTAGCCAACTTAGAATAAAGGCCTCCACGGGCCTTACAGGTTCGGTAGAGTTTGATCCTTATTTATCCAGAACCATTTATAGATATAATACCGGAAACTGGTATTCATCGGGTATTGGCGCCCATGTAAACAGTTACGGCAATGACAACCTTTCGTGGCAAAAAACAAGGATGACGGATATTGGTATTGACATCGGGCTGTTTAAAGATCGTGTATTGATTACTCCGAGAGTATATAAGAAATTTACCAAAGATATTTTGGCCGATATTACCCTGCCTCCATCAACAGGATTTCTATCTTATAAAGAAAACCTTGGAGATATGGAGAACAAAGGAGCTGAACTGGGGCTAACAGTAGATGCAGTAAGAAGCAAAGACTGGTCGGTGAATCTGAATGCAAACTTGGTTACCAACAAAAACAAAGTGGTAAGAATTTCAAATGCATTAAAAAAATACAATGATAAGGCAGATGAACTGCAGTCGGTGAAACCAGGAGATGGTGGTTACAGGGGCATTCCTTTACTTAGGTTTAGCGAAGGTCAACCTTTCAATGCCATTTATGGCGTGCGCTCATTAGGCATAGATCCGGAAAACGGACGTGAACTATACCTCAAAAAAGATGGTACACTTACGTATGATTACGATAAGAGAGACTATGTTGTAATTGGCGATCCAAATCCTAAAGTGAGCGGCTACTTTGGCGGAACGGTTAACTATAAAAGATTTAGCCTTTATGTACAGTTCCAGACTTTTTTCGGGGGCGACAAATATAACCTGACGCTGGTAGAACGTGTTGAAAATGCTGATCCAAAATATAATGTTGACAGACGCGTGTTCGAAGAAAAATGGAAGCAATCTGGCGACCTCTCTTTTTATAAAAATATAGCAGACAATGGTGAGACTGATGTAAGTTCGAGATTTATACAGCCTGATAATCTGATCAATCTTCAATCGCTTAACCTTTCCTATGATATGAATAAAAAAATCGCCTCTAGATTAGCGATGTCGAGCCTTATGTTTCAGGTAACAGCCAATGATCTGGTGCGTTGGTCATCAGTAAAAGAAGAAAGGGGAATTAATTATCCATTTACAAGGAGTTTGACCTTTTCAATCAGAGCCGCTTTCTAAGCGATATTAATTAACAGATTTAAAATATAAAAACATGAATATTAGATTGTTAATCTGCCTCATCTTAGTAACAGGACTATTTAGCTCCTGCAAGAAATGGCTGGAAGTTGAGCCGGAATCAGAAATAGCCGCTCCAATTTTATTCAGTACCGAAAATGGCTTTATGGAGGCAATAAATGGAGTATATAACCGCAGTACAGAATCAGATCTGTATGGTAAAGAACTTACATTTGGTACAACAGAAGTACTGGCCCAAAACTTTTCTATGCGTGAAGACGGACAGGATTACAGGCAAACCTCACTGTACAATTATAAACATGGAGAGTTTATCAAACGTAAGGATAAAATATGGGCTGGCTTATATAACGGAATTGTAAACTGTAATCTGATCCTGGAGAATGTGGATGCAAAAAAGAACATTTTTAGCGGTTCCAATTACGCCATCATTAAAGGAGAAGCACTTGCATTAAGGGCGTATTTACATTTCGACCTGTTGCGCCTTTTTGCTCCTTCTTATTTGAGAAATCCCTCTGCCAAAGGAATTCCCTATGCAAACAAATACACCAAGGATGTTACGCCTCTTTCTACAGTGTCAGAAACCATCGATCTGATCGTCAAAGATTTGGAAGAAGCAAAACAACTATTAGTTGTCGATCCGATTCGAAGTGCCGGTTATATTGTAAACTATCCCTTAGTTACCGATACGCTGAAAAATACAGAACAGAAGAGCCCAAGTCTTTTTTTGCAGAACAGAAGGCATCGCCTGAATTATTATGCTGTATGCGGAACGCTTGCCAGAGTTTACCTTTATAAAAATGATAAGGTTAAAGCCTTATTTAATGCTAAAGAAGTAATCGACTCAAAAAAATTCCCCTGGACTGCAAAAAGTGATTTTGAGGCATTTGAAGATTCCAAAAAAGACCGTATCCTTTATAAAGAACTTGTTTTTGGATGGTACATACCGGGAGCTGCAAAAGACATCAAAGAAAATTGGTTTCAAAGTGGTACCAGAGGTTTTTATTTGATTGAGGATGCCGCTGATTATATTTATGAAAAGGCAACAGCCGGAGCAAGTGATTCTCGTTATAAATACTGGTTATCCGCTACCTCCAACCAATCATCGAGATCTTATGACATTGTTAAATACCGCAGAAATCCCTTAAGCACTGAGGCAAATGCAAATCTACATTATCTGATGGCCCCTGCAATCAGGCTTAGTGAGATGTATTACATCGCTGCCGAGTGTACATATGCAACCAATCCTGCTGATGCAGTCAATTATCTTAAACAGGTTCGTGAAGCGAGACAGATAGGCGATCCTTTGACCATAAATAACGAAGAAGATTTATTAAAAGAACTGCTTAAAGATGCACGTAAGGAATGGTTGGCAGAAGGACAATTGTTCTATATGTACAAACGGCTTAACAGAGGCATCGTAGGACAAACCGGTGTAATCATTCCTGCTTCCGATAACATTTTTGTACTTCCTCTTCCTAACGATGAGATTGTTTATGGTGGCAGATAAAACAATTTGAAATCCTATTAATAGTAAATTATGAAAGTATATATATTAATATTCGCAATCATCTGTCTTGTTTCCTGCAAGAAAGCAGAAGAAATGCGTTTTGATCACAGTGCTAATGTCTATTTCGATATTTATAATGCTGATAAAGACAGTATAGTAAGAACCTTTGCCTATAATCCTACACTGGCTCAGGATACCGTATGGCTACCGGTACGTTTATCCGGAATCAGAACCGATGCAGAGCGGAAATTTAGTGCACGGGTAGACACTGATTCTTCTACCGCCACTCCCGGAGTTCATTATGAAGCTTTGAAAGCTCAATATTCAATCCTTCCAAATAGAGGAATAGGATACATTCCGGTGGTCATTTATAACAAGGATAAGGAACTTGAAAACCGGTCGGTTTCGATCCTGATCAAATTAACCGGCACACCAGATCTGGGTATCGAAATCCCTTATATGATCAGGGCGAAAGTGGTATTCTCCTCCAAACTGGAAAAACCAGATTGGTGGGATACCTGGCCTCTTCCTCCTTATTCGAGAACCAAGCACGAGTTGTTTCTTCTGGTAACCGGACAGACCTCTCTGACTACCGACGGACTGGATGCACCAAAAAACCTTTACTATGTGGGTTTATTAACCACTATGCTAAACAATCCATTTAATTGGGTAACTCAAAATGTAGCAAAAGGGTATGTGATTGAAGAGGTAACCGCGGGCAATACCGATAGCTATTATTTCTACAATAAAAGTAATCCGGCGAAAAAAACGCTTCTGAGAAAAAACATACAGAATGGTAAATATTATTTTATAGATGAAAACGGCAATGAGGTCATTTAAATATAGAAACATGAATATTAAAAAATTAATCTTGTTAATAGTTGGTGTGGTTTCTCTCGCTGCATGCCATAAAGATCTGGGCAATTATGACATCAATCTGCCCATTGAGCCTAAATTGTCTAATCTCGATTCCGTGTACACTGCAAGCGTGGGCGATAGTTTGATCATCAAACCAAAAATAGAAGGTGCCGATGCTGCAAATATAGAACTTCAATGGAGAATCAGTGTAATAGAAGGCAATGACGTTCTATATACCGGACCCGCTTTAAGGATCATATTCGGTTTGCAGGCTAAAAGATACGCTGCCCGTCTTACGGTTTTCAACAAAGCGAATGGAATGAAATATTTCCATAAATTTTATATAGACGGCGGAACCGAATTTGCCAGCGGAACAACGGTGTTAAGCGTTGAAAATGGAATAACACAGTTTTCATTTGTAAAACCAGATGGTAGTGTGCAAGCACGTTTGTACAGGGTAATGCAGGGGAAAGATTTGCCTGCAAACCCCACAAATTTATTTTTGCTTAAGAATACATTTACGGGCGGTACGTTATTGGGCTATTGGATTATTACAAAAAATGGCGGAATCAGGCTGGAACCAAATACCATGCAGGAAGATCCAAAATATCCAAATACACTAAAAGAAAACTTCTTTACGCAGCCAAATGATCTTGAAGTTGGTTCACTTATCTCTCATCCCCAGGGGGTAATGATGGGGGTTGTAAATGGTAAATTTTATGGCGGAACAACAAGTACCTGGGATCAGGCTGCTACTTATGGAATGTTTGGTTTACCTGCTGAGGGTGACTATGAACTGGCTCCGTCTTTTGTGATGGCCTTTACACAATCGGCTACTTATTTTATTGGTTTCGACCGAAACAGAAAGCAATTTGTCCGAATTAATCTTTACGGAGCTCCTGTTTATTTTGGTACCCAGTACTCAGTTACCACAACAAATGCTTTCGATCCTATAAATGTAGGTATGGACCTTGTTCATTTGGAGCAACTTAATAATGCAGATTGTTTTGCCTATTGTAAAGGAACCGATGGTAAGATTTATGAATTAAAGTTCAATGTTGAGTTTAACGGCCCATTTACCTTTACACCTCAACATAAACGTTCTTTTGTGCGCCAGGAGTTAATTAATGAAAATACAAAATGGCGCGGTGCTAAAAATGGGGTAATCTATATTGCCAATGGCAGTAGGGTTTATCGATACAACCCTGTAAATGAAGAACTGAGAGAATTGGCCACTAGCTTTAGCGGAAAAACGATTACCATGTTAAAACTTACCGAAAATGAAGAAACGCTGATGGTAGGAACAGAAGAAACTGTTTCATTTCTAAATATAACTACCGGAATGAATGGTATACTAATTAAGAAGATTGAAGGAATTCCGGGCGTTCCTGTAGATATAGCCATCAGATAAGTTAAACTAAAATAACAATATGAACCATCCATGATGAAGTTAATTATTAAACACCGAAATAATTATTTAACCATGGTAAGCTCCATTTGATTATGGAGAAAATGAAAAATAAACAAATGAAAATAAAGCTTTTAATCTTCGCTGCACTGGCTCCTGTCATCGTAGCGGCACAAACCCCCAATTTTACCATAACAGGTAAAATTGGGAACTTAAACAAACCCGCCAAGATCTATTTAGACTATACTTCAGAAGGTAAAGGCGGTTCCGATTCATGTGAACTGGTAAATGGTGCATTTAAATTCAGCGGTAATATTACCGGCTATGCCTCCTCACGCATCACCTTATCGAGAGAAGGTATTCGTGACAAGGAAATTTATGGCACTAAAGGATTGGGTGATGTTATTTATGTCAATTTTGGTCCTGAAAACATCCGGATCAACTCTGCAGATTCCTTATACAATGCAAAATGGACAGGTTCTAAGGTTTACAATGAAATGAAAGCTTTTGAAAAACTGGTGGGACCAACTGTAATGACAGTGCACCATAACGCCAATGTGACCATAAACAGGGCCACACCAGAACAGCAGAATGATACACTTTATTTTAAAGCACTCGACAAGCAGGTACAGGCTTTCAGAAAATCGAGAGGCGAAAAAATGCTGGAATTTGCGAAAACTAATCCAAACTCTTATTTCGCATTGCAGAGTTTATCAGAGCTGGTAAGTGGCTATTCCACAAAATCTGACATCGCATTACCCATATTCAACAATCTGAGTGAAAAACTACGCTTATCTTATGGAGGACAAGGACTTTATAAGCTTTTAAATGCCCATACCGTAACAGCATTGGGTGCTGCTGCTCCTAATTTTACCCAAAATGATGTCAATGGTAAACCGGTTTCTCTTTCAGATTTTAAAGGGAAGTATGTGTTGATAGAGTTTTGGGCAAGCTGGTGTTCGCCATGCCGCGCCGAGAGCCCTAATCTTTTGAAACAATATGCAGCTTATAAAGATAAGGGTTTTGAAATACTCGGCGTTTCAGTTGATGGAGATAAGGCCAAATGGGTAGATGCTATTAAAAAGGATGGATTAACATGGACTCAGATTTCCGATCTTAAAGGATGGGACAATGAAGCACGTAAAGTGTATGGCATATCAGGCGTGCCCGCAAATTTTCTGATAAGCCCTGAGGGTAAAATAATAGGCTCGCACCTGATGGGTGAGGTTTTAAATAAAAAGCTGGCCGAACTGCTAAATTAACTGAGAAAATACGTTAAATAAAGCCTACATCATAAAACCCGTTGTTGTTCAGCTCAGCACAAGCATGGCGTTTGAAGTTGAAATTTGCAAACCCAGTGCTTTTTAACATTAACAGAAATATTAATTGTTGACTTTGAGTAGTCAATTATAAACTTTTTATAGATGAAAATTAGATTTTTAATCCTTATTGTATTGTTGCCGTTTTTAGCTTTGGCACAGGCTCCAAATTTTAGTTTAACAGGTAAAATAGGCACACTGGGCACTCCGGCAATGGCTTATATCGATTACATGGATAATGGTGTGAGTCACGAAGATTCTGTAGCCCTTGTTAATGGAAGTTTTAAGTTTGCCGGGCATATTTCCGGCAATGCCTATGCCCGTATGGCACTTGATCATACTGGTGGCGGTAAAGGTAAGGCGGTTTATACCGGAGATGTGATTTATTTTTATTTTGGTAAGGAGCAAATTAACATCACTTCAAAAGATTCCTTAGAAAATGCTGTTTTCAGTGGCTCAAAAGTTTATCAGGAATATGATGCCTATAATAAAGCTATAGGAGGTACCATTATGGCCCTGACCAAGGCGGTTAATATCGATTTTAATCGTGGTACACCAGAACAGCAAAAAGATACCGCTTACATAAAAGCAGTAGATACAAGATACCGGAAAAACATCCAGAACAGAACAGATAAGCAGTTTCAATTTGCAAAAGAACACCCAACTTCTTACTTCGCGCTGGTGGCACTATCAGAAGCAGCCGGAAGTAAGGTAGATGTAGCCAAAGTTCAACCCCTTTTTAATGCTTTGAACAAAGCGTACCGCGAAACCGACATGGGTAAAGAACTGGCGCAGCGCATTGCTGCAAGTGAAATTACTGCTGTTGGAAATGTAGCACCACTTTTTACCCAGAACAACGTGGTAGGTAAGCCAGTTTCATTAGCCGGTTTAAAGGGAAAAGTTGTACTGGTTGAATTTTGGGCAAGCTGGTGCGGACCATGCAGGGCAGAAAATCCAAATCTTGTAAAGCAGTATGAAACTTATAAAGATAAAGGCTTCGAAATTATTTCTGTTTCATTAGATAATGTTAAAGAGCGTTGGCTGGAAGCAATTGAAAAAGATGGTTTGGACTGGATCCATATATCTGATTTAAAAGGTTGGAACAACGAGGTAGGTCGTTTATATGGTGTAAGGGCTGTTCCGGCAAGCTTTTTAGTTGATACGGACGGGAAAATCATCGCAAATGGATTAAGAGGCGAGCCATTGAACAAAAAACTAGCAGAGATCTTTAATAATTAACGTCACATCTACCTAACTCCTGGCATGTCGGTTTTAACCGGCATGTCTTTTTTACATGATTCCAATAAACATGAATAGATATTTTAGGCTGACCATTTTGATCCTGGCATTCCTTTGTTCAAAAGTCTTCGCACAAGATAAGGTAATAAGAAAGATAGAAACCATCGTTTCAGCAGCCGTTAAAAAAGCTTATCCGGCAAGTGTCCGTATCTGGGGCTTTGATGTGCAGCAGAACCAAAGAACCAGTGGCCAGTTTAGTGGGGTAGTGGTTAGTGCAGATGGATATATCCTCACGGCTGCACACACGATTCAACCGGGTAAAAATTATAAGGTGTTTTTCCCTGATGGGCGCGAATGTATTGCGATGGCTTTGGGTAAAATAGAAAACAGAGAAACCCCAGGTATTCCAGATGTGGGTATGATGAAAATTACCGATAGCGGAACCTGGCCTTTTGCAGAGATGGGTTACTCTGCCAGTTTGATTAAAAATGAACCTTGCATTAGCATTTCCTATCCGGAAAGCTTAAATCAAACTTTGCCAACTTTAAGATTGGGCAATGTGGCTGAGGTAAAAAACGAATATGGTTTTATCCGCTCAACCTGCAAAATGGAGCCTGGCGATTCCGGTGGCCCATTGTTTGATTATTACGGTCGTGTTATTGGATTACATAGTGCCATTGATGTTTCAGAAGAAATGAATTTTGAAATTCCTGTTGATCTTTACCGTCGCTATTGGACAGCCTTAAACAGCGAAACGCTTTATACAGCTTTTCCAGAAAAAATGGATATTGTTGAAGTGGATCCTTTGCTGCCGGTAATCCAAAAAAAAAACAAACAAAAAGCTTTGCATCCGGATTTTGATGTGCCCGATATTAAAAGCAGCTGCCTTTTGATCAAAAGTATTATAAAAGGGAAAACTCAGGAAATAGAAGCAACTTTACTGAACGTCAAAACGGCTGCCGGGAATAAAAAACAGTTTTTGTTTAGTAAGGACACCATGGTTGGTGAAAACGTACAATGTTATAACAATGGATCGGTTGTTCCGCTCAAGCTGGTGGGAAGAGATCAGGATAACGACCTGGTTTTGTTTGAGGCCATGGAGAAACAACCAGGAGGCATTAATTTAGATTTCTCTGCCGGTGATACAGCTAAAATAGAAATGGGAAGGTTTTTATGTACCGTTTCGCATGACGGTAAGCAGGTTCGCAGCGTTTTATCTAGTGCGGTATTTAGTTTACCTAAAATCAGCAGTCAGCCCTATTTAGGTGCAATGGTGGTTTACAACTCCAGCCCTGTTCAGTTTTCATTAATTAAAGAGGGAAGTCCGGCTGAAAAAGCAGGTATTAAAGTTGGCGATGAACTGATCAGTATCAATGGAAAACGTATCGAAAAAGCAAGTGAGTTTGCGCCTGAAATAATGAAGTATTGGGCAGGCGATGAAGTCAGTTTTGAATGGACAAATCCTGCCGGTAAAATGGACAAATCTTTTAGGCTCGACGGACGGGTACAGCCGGCTTTTAATCATCCTGCAGAGAAATTTCAGGGTGGAAAATCAGAACGGAGAGATGGTTTTAATACTGTTTTTGCCCACGATGCTGCCATTAAGGCCGATGCATGTGGTTCACCGGTTTTTGATTGGGAAGGCGGTTTTTATGGGATGAATATTGCAAGGTTCAGCAGGACTGCTACTATAACCATTCCTAAAACTGTTCTTATCAAATCGCTCATAAAGTTGCTTGATTACACAGGGCAACCTGAATAAAAGACAAAAAATAGTGATGAAGTTGTTTTATATATTTCTATTAAGGTCAGCAAAACAATCAGTTGCTTAAAATTTTACAACTTCTACGCGTAAAATTGTAAACCCGATTGTGCAGCAAATTTTACATCAGCCAAAAAGTATAAACTTAATTTTGATGTTTATTCATTCATGATGAGAAACATCTATTATTCAATCGTAATTATTTTGATCACGCTCACAACCTGCATCACTTACAATGCCTTAGCACAGGGTTCGATTGATAATTTTAATCATCAGGAATTTGCCATCAATGAAAAGATTGATGGTAACCAAATAATTGAAGTATTGTTTAAAGAGCGTTATCTTTTTAATAAGAATCTAATCAGACACTCAAACCGTATTGCTCAGTTGCCCCAAACAAGGTTTATTCTTAAAGGAAACCAGTCGGTTATAACCTTTGATGGTCATGATTATCTATTTAATAACGGGCAAATTGTAGAGATTAAAGGTGTTCAGCTTTCCAAAGCGGCTTTGACCGCGATAACAGAGAGAATAACCTTATTAGATCGCATCCAAAAAGATTGTTCAGAAAGTGTGAATGCAGAATACAATAGAGAAAATCGAGATCTGCAATATATTAAAGCCATTGATCGTCAGTATTTTTCTGCACTTAAACAATTATCTTCAATAACCGCTAACATTGCCGCAAAAGCCAGAAAACCAAATGCTTCTATAACTATTGAAATGGCAATGGCTCAAATTAATATTCCTGATGTAAGTGTTAACCATAACAAAGAAAATGAACTGGATTTAACCATAAATGATATAAAATAATCAACCGAAAAAAAATAAAAAGCCTGAAAGGGTTTTTTTAATTTCAAAGCATTATTTTTACGGCAATTATGGAAAACGACAAAAAAGAAATATTCGATAGCGTTGCACAACGTTTAAAAATTGAAGGTTTTAATGTAGTAAACCGCGATGAAACTCGTCCTTGGGGTGGTTTCTTTGTTATTGATGAGGCACAGGCTCAGCAATTTGCCGATACTTATTTTGATGGATTAGATGTTGAAAGCTTAAAAATTGGTGGCAAATTAAGCCCTAAGATTTTAATTGTTGCCCCAAATACTCGTCTTTCCTGGCAATACCATCATCGCAGAGCCGAAATTTGGCAAGTGGTTACCGGAACTGTTGGTATTAAAACCAGCGAAACTGATGAGGAAGGTGAATTGAAAAAATATGAACCAAAAGATCAGATCAAATTACAACAAGGAGAACGCCACCGTTTAATCGGTTTGGATGATTGGGGTGTTGTTGCAGAAATCTGGCAACATACAGATGCTTCCAATCCATCAGATGAAAGCGATATCGTAAGAGTTCAAGACGATTTCGGCAGATAATAATATTTCTTGATTCCTGTTTTGATGAACAGGAATCTTCTTATTCTAACATTCCCAATTAGCCGGTTTCTATCCGTCAAAACTAAACGTAGCTTAATTACGTTTATAAAGTATATATTTCTTACATGATCATTTTCATTTTTTTTCTTTGCCATTGGTTTTTGTCCTTATTCAGCCAAACCTTTTTTCTCCACC
The DNA here is from genome assembly GCF_003339865.1 of Pedobacter chinensis. GTDB lineage: Bacteria > Bacteroidota > Bacteroidia > Sphingobacteriales > Sphingobacteriaceae > Pedobacter > Pedobacter chinensis. The sequence goes on along the minus strand of NZ_QPKV01000008.1, from coordinate 178,022 downwards.
GTTATTCATCACACAAAATGTTTAAAATGGAACCTTTTTGGGAGAAATTTTTCTATCTGGTGTTGCTGATTTCACAAGGTTCATCATTTTTAAACCCAAGGGCTTATGCAATCTTACACCGCATGCACCATGCTTACAGTGATACTGAAAAAGACCCTCATTCACCTCATTTTTTTAAGGATGTTTTTGGGATGATGATTGCAACGAAAAACATGTATATGAATTATCTTCATTTTAAAATCGAACCAGAACCTGCATTCAGAGGGAATTATCCTGAATGGCCATTGATTGATAAAATCGGCGACTCATGGTTTTGGAGAATAGGTTGCGGATTATTTTATATCGGATTTTATATTGCTTTTGCAAATTACTGGTGGATGTATCTTTTATTGCCAATTCACTTTTTAATGGGACCATTGCATGGTGCAATTGTTAACTGGTGCGGACATAAATATGGTTACTCCAATCATGATAATGATGATCACAGTAAGAATTCCCTTCCATGGGATTTCCTGTTGATGGGTGAATTGTTTCAAAACAATCATCATAAAAAACCAAACAGCCCGAATTTTGCCACTAAATGGTGGGAGTTTGATCCAACATATCCGGTTATGAAAGTTTTGCACTGGGTAAGGATTATCAAGATTAGAAAGGTTTAATTTCTTTTTAAGGAATGATTTCATTGTTTGGGGATGTTGATCCCATGATTGGATGAACTTAAATCAATGTTTTAATTAATATTAAGAAACATTAAGTTGGCCTCTTGTCATGGCGCAATTATTCTCCGATCCTTCATCGGTAATGATTGTAGCAATTCCTTATTAGCAATGAGATTGCCACAGCCAATGAAGGATTGGCTTCGCAATGACGACCGATTTAGGCAAAATGATCACATTTCCTTTTTTATGCTAAATTTAGGCAAGAACGTGGCGGTTAAGCATAGTGCATAAAACCCCATGCATGTGAACGGTCGTCATCCTGAATTTTTCATTTGCTTTTAAGTTTTTATTGGTATTCAAGAGGGCTGCGCCGTTTATTTCATGACCTTAATGGCATGAGCCCATAGCGGGAAAGATGCTGAAATAAATTTACTTCGTAGCTTTCCGCTTCGCTACAGGTCAGCATGGCGTGGTGGCTGGTCGGGGCGCCTAACGCCATACATAAACGCTCATCATCCTTGATTTTTCATTTGTTTTTAAGTTTTTATTGGTATTCAAGAGGGCTGCGCCGTTTATTTCAGGACCTTAATGGCATGAGCCCATAGCGGGAAAGATGCTGAAATAAATTTACTTCGTAGCTTTCCGCTTCGCTACAGGTCAGCATGACGTGATGGCTGGTTTGGGGCGCCTAACGCCATACATGAACGATCATCATCCAGAATTTTTCATTTGTTTTTAAGTTTTTATTGGTATTCAAGAGGGCTGCGCAGTTTATTTCAGGACCTTAATGGCATGAGCCCATAGCGGGAAAGATGCTGAAATAAATTTACTTCGTAGCTTTCCGCTTCGCTACAGGTCAGCATGACGTGGTGGCTGGTTGGGGGCGCCTAACGCCATACATGAACGATCATCATCCTTAATTTTTCATTTGTTTTTAAGTTTTTATTGGTATTCAAGAGGGCTGCGCCGTTTATTTCAGGGCCTTAATGGCATGGGCCCATAGCGGGAAAGATGCTGAAATAAATTTACTTCGTAGCTTTCCGCTTCGCTACAGGTCAGCATGACGTGGTGGCTGGTTGGGGGCGCCTAACGCCATACATAAACGGTCGTCATCCTTAATTTTTTATTTGTTTGTAAGTTTTTATTGGTATTCAAGGGGGCTGCGCCGTTTATTTCAGGGCCTTAATGCATGAGTCCAGGGCGGGAAAGATGCTGAAATAAATTTACTTCGTAGCTTTCCGCTTCGCTACAGGTCAGCATGACGTGGTGGCTGGTTGGGGGCGCCTAACGCCATACATAAACGCTCATCATCCTGACCTGTAGCGAAGCGGAAAGCTACGAAGTAAATTTATTTCAGGGCTTAATAGTATGAACGCATACAGGAAAGATGCTGGCCACGATTAGCTACAAGGCAGATTAAAATTAATACTCACTATTGTAAAAAGAGTTCAGCAGAACAATAGTCTGAAACCATTTTCGTCGAACTGAAGGAAAGGTTTTGCATCGGAGTGAAACACTCTTTAACTCCTGTAAATTGGATCAGTAATGTCAAAATAGCTTGCTTCATCGTTCCCTCTTTGCAAGCGGAGTTATTTAACTCATTCATTTTCATTATTCTTTTACCGATAAAAGTTGCAACTTTGCCGACCAAATTAACGCAGTCGCGCAAAAAGTAGTTTATAACATTGTAACAAATTGCAACTTGCGCAGACTAAATAACAAAGACTAACAAATTAACATGAAACAAATTCTACTCTTAACCTTCATCTTTGGAATATTCTTTAAAGCTCAGGCGCAGTTTCCTGCTGGCTTTGGTGGAGGTGCTCAAAAATCTACAGTTACAGGACGAATCTCAGCTGTCATTTTAGATTCCATTACAAAACAACCTATAGATTATGCAACAATATCATTAATTAATGTTAAGGATAATAAATCAGTGAACGGAGGAGTAACCGACCCGAAGGGGAAAATCTCATTACAAAATGTTTCTCCAAACTCATATAAGTTAATGATTGGTTTTATGGGGTATAAAACCAAATCTGTTTTGGTAACCACTACACCTTCAAAGCCTGATAATAATTTAGGTAATATTTACATTTCATCATCTGAAAATACATTAGCCGATGTTCAGGTTCAGGGAACAAAAGCAGTCATCGAAAATAAAATTGACAGAATGGTTTACAATGCTGAAGCAGATGGAACAAATGCTGGTGGCGATGCCACAGATGTGATGCGCAAAGTGCCAATGCTTTCTGTAGATGTAGACGGAAATGTTCAGTTACGTGGTGGTGCGGTTAGGGTTCTAATCAACGGTAAACCTTCAGGAACAATGGCCAGCAGCGTTTCCGATGCTTTGAAAATGATTCCTGCTGAACAGATTAAAAGTGTTGAGGTAATTACAAGTCCATCAGCAAAATATGATGCAGAAGGTTCAGGTGGTATCATTAATATCATAACCAAAAAATCAAATGCACAGGGCGTAAGTGGAACAGTAAATACTTCAGTCGGTACACGCCAGAATAATGGCGCATTTAATTTAACGGCTAAAACAGGCCGTTTGAGCTTGAATACTGCCTTAGGAGGTAATTTTGCTTACGCGCAAAATTCGAGAGTAGTTATTGTGAATAATACACAACTTAACAATGGTGGTTTTAACAATATCTCACAAGATGGGTATTCTAAATGGAGCAGAGAAGGCTTAAATGGAAGTTTAGGTGTTGATTATGATTTTAATGCCTACAATAACATTAGCTCAAATGTAAAGTTTAACAGTTTTTCGAATGGTGGCCCGGGCGAATCGGCTTTTGTTTTCAATAACATTGTTCAAAGAAACATTAGCGATATGGACATGTCCTTTAATAATATGGATTGGAATATCGACTACAAAAAAACATCTAAAAAAGAAGGGGAGGAATTTTCTCTTTCAGCACAGTTATCAACCGGACGTACGCCACAAAGCTTTAGCAATACGCTAATTCCTGAAGGAGCCACCGTAGGTAATACCACGATAAGAAATAATACCAGTAAAAATAATGAATATACCATTCAAACAGATTATACTTATCCATTTAGCAAATCTTCAATTTTAGAAATTGGTGCAAAAGGAATTTTCCGTAAGATTAAAAGCCAGTTCGATGTTTCATCACAGGATTTTGATTATAATCAAGACGTTGCAGCAGCCTATGGTGTGATGAGTTTTAATTTGACCAAAAAACTTAAGTTTAAAGGTGGTTTAAGAATGGAATACACCACAATAAACTTTAACACCCAGGCTAACGGAATCCAAAAAAATGACTATTTAAACTTGTTTCCCAGCGCAATTTTATCAAGAACCTTAAAGGGAAATGCAACCTTAAAACTAAGCTACAACCGTCGTTTACAAAGACCTGGACAAAATTACTTAAACCCTTTCTTAAACGACAGTAATCCAATTAACCTAATGCAAGGAAATCCTTATTTAAATCCGGAACTTAGCGATAATTTAGAACTGGGTTATAGCACTTTTATTAAAGGTTCGGTAATAAACGCATCGGTGTTTTACAGGCGTACGGGAGGGATTATCGAAAGTTCTCTAACTACAACCAGTGGGAATACTCCATTAACCACTTATATTAATGTGGGTACCGGCCAAACTTATGGTTTCAATGTTTTTGGTTCATATAACCCTAAACCAAAATGGACTTTAATGAGTAATTTGGGACTAAATACTTATGAAGTTTTTAACAATGCAAGCAATTTAAGTACAGGAACATATTTAAATTATAACATTTTTGCCCGTTCCGCATATGGTTTTGGTAAAGGTTATAATTTCGAATTATTTGGTGTAGTGAACTCGCCCAGAAGAACTTATCAGGGTAAAACCGATGCTATGATTTTTTATGGAGCATCATTTAAAAAAGATGTCTTGAATAAAAAAGGATCTATCGGTGTAAACTGTTTAAATCCATTTACAAAAGATCTTCATATTCAAACCGTAAATAATTCGGTAAACGCCTCCGGATCAGTTTATCAAAGTCAAAATGTCTATTACCCGTTGCGCTCTTTCGGTGTTAACTTCAGCTATAGTTTCGGTAAACTGAAATTTACGGAGAAGAAAAAAATCAAAAATGACGATGTTAAGCAAGATCAGCAACAAGGTGGTATGGGCGGCGTACAACAGTAAAAAACCCAATCAATATAAATTTAAGGTCCCCGGTGCAAACCGGGGATTTTTTGTGTTTAAGATTTTCTGTTTTCTGCTCAACATTATTTCCGCGAAGGTGGAACCCAATGTCATTAAGTTAATGTGGGCTCGAGAATTGTGCAATGTCTTCCTTTCAATATTTGATAACAGTTTACCAATCATTTTTTATGATAATCCATCATTCTGTGGTGTTTTATGTCTGAAGGACTGATATGATGATAAAAAAAATATATAATTTAAGTATTTAAACCACGAAGAGACTAATTGTAGATTTGTATATGTTGATCACGTTGGATACGGGAGAAATATTATATTTATTAATTCTTTTAGTCATATATCTTTAACTTTAATTTAAAATATTTCAAATGAAATTTAATTACATTCTTTTATTTCTAACTGTTTTAATTTATTCATGTAAGAAACGTCCAACAAATACTTCAATAATGGAATATGTTGGTCACGAGCTAAAACCTAGTGAGTATGATGATTATTTTGATAAGTTAGGTTATAAATGGGTTGGTGCAAACGAGAGTGGCAGGATTTATTATTTAAAAAGTACTCATGTTTCTAATGAATATAATACAGATACGTTAGATTCATATATTGTAAAAGATAAAAGAGACCTAATTGATCTAAGCAGTTTTGATGAATTTGGTATTCCTTTTAAAGTCAAAAAAGATTCCTTAGAATATCCCAAAGATTTCATTCCAGATTCTAATCAAAAATATAAAACTATAACATTTAAAACTTATAATTTAAATACGTATTTGAGAGTTATTAAGGATGCTAAAAATGAAGGTTTCAAAGAGTCTGATGAAAATGAACCTGATCTTTCAGGTTATGAAGTGTTTACTCTGAAAAAAAATGGGTTGACTTTAAAACATAATAAGGAGAATACTGAAAAGGGTATAATGTATCGAGTTGTGTTAACAATACAATAATTATAATCTATTAATGATTATGAGGCAAGTTAATCTCTCGTATCCCTTCCTTTCGTCCCATTGCTCATCGAAGATAATCTTAAAGCTTTCTCTATTGAAAAACAAATTAGAAGATATCCAATTAATGGGATGTGACACAGAATCCTTAATATGTATCAATATGATTAGCACAGACGGGTCTTTAAAAGAATCATGGAAAATTTATCCAGTGCTTTAATTTCCAATCAAGCTGGAAATGACAAAACGCCATATCAACGTCGTCTTTCCTGTGCAAGTTCAAAACGAAATGAGGCCCAGCACTAAATAATTCTTGATATTTGCACTTAAACTGCCAACTGCCAACTGCCAACTGATAACTGCCAACTGATAACTGCCAATTGCCAATTGCCAACTGAAAACTAATCCTTCTTAATATTCTTAAGGATCATTAAGCTTAATGCATTAAAAGCATATCCGCTAATGTTATTTTGCAACATCACTACCGATTGATCATAGAATAATGGAACAACAGGGGCATTGTCCATAACCATCTGATCCATTTTACGATAAAGCTCAAAACGTTTTTCATCATCAACTTCGTAATAACTTTGCTCAAATAATTTATCGAACTCCTTGTTATAAAATGCAAAATAGTTAGGGCCGTACGGAACTTTGTTTTTAGAATAAAACATGGAAAGAAAATTCTCGCCATCAGCATAATCAGCAAGCCATGAGCCACGGAAAAAATTAACACTGTTTTTCGACATTAAATCTCTTAAACTAGCGCTAGGGCTCACATCAATTTTAACTTTGATTCCAACATTGGTCAGTTCTCCTTGAATAAATTCAATTAAATCTTTATAGGTTGTTGTTGTATTTAAGGTAATTTCTGGTAACCCCTTTCCATCCGGAAATCCGGCCTCACTTAATAATTTAGCAGATAGAGCCGGATTATAAGCATAACCGTGCACAGCCAGACTATCAAAGCCAGGCATTCCTTTTGGAATGAAACCTGATGTTGCGGCAATACCAATCCCATTTCTTAAATATCTGATCAATTTACTGCGATCAATGGCATAGTTGATGGCCTGCCTGATTTTCCTGAGCTTTAACGGCGATTTTTTGACAATAGCGAGATTCGTATCCACTAAAATTCCAACGTACTCAGTGCATAGATAAGGGCTTTTTGTTAAGCTGAACTTTCCCTTATATTTCGAACTCATGTTGCCGCTTTTGGTTAAAATATCATCGCGATAACTTCCGTCAACGTTGTAATAAAAATCTAAGTCTTTTTTTAAGAAACTCATGAAGCCACTTTGCTTATCGGTAATAAATGTGGCCTTTACCGCATCAAGATAAGGCAATTGAATGCCTTTTTTATCCTTTTCGAAATAATGTTCGTTTTTTAGTAAAACTAAAATTTCGCCTTCTTTCCAGTACTTAAATTTAAACGGGCCGGTACCAACGGGATGACTTCTAAAATCTTTTCCATAATGTTCCACAACCTCTTTTGGTACTACAGAGCAGTATTGCGTGGTGAGCAAATTCATAAAAGGAGGAAACGGGCGAACGAGTTTGATTTGGAAAGTAGAGTCGGTCAGCGCAATGAAACTGCTTTGATCTTTAACTTTATCACTAAAAATCCAGCCACCCGATGAGGCTACTTTCGGATCGATTAAGCGATAAAACGAGTATGAGAAATCGCCAGCAACAACCTTTCTGCCCTTGCCATTTTTAAAAATCGGATCATCCTGGAAGTAAACATCGTTACGAAGATTAAAAGTATAAGTCAATCCATCAGCAGAAACCTGCCAGCTCCTGGCAATACAAGGAATTGTTTGCAGTGAGGAATCTATCTGAACCAAACCATTAAAAATTTGATTGGTCATCCAGATTGCATTTTGATTACGGGCAAAAGCCGGGTCCATTGAAGTTAAGCCTTGATCCAGATTGATATTGAAGATTTTTTTTTCGTTGTGGTCGCTATTTTGTTTGCAGGAGATAATGATAATGCAACAAAAAATCCAAAATATATACTTAAATGAGCCTCGCATGCGATAAGGAATGTTATTTTTGCACAAATTAATAAATTTAATGCAGATGTCTTTTTTAAACGATTTATTTATTGGCCTGGATGCCGCAAAGCAAGAAGATTTACAAGAACGTTTAGATATTGTGGCGCATAAAATTAAGTTTATGGATAAAATGCCAGTGGCTTTACTGGATGTAAACAATAATCCGAGTTACCTGCTTTCGGAAGAAATTGCATTGGCGGGTGGTATGGTTGAATCAGACATATTAAGTGCGGTATTCATTATTTATTATGAACCTGGTAAAACACTTACAGATTTGATGCGTGAAATCCCATCTGTTTTAGATTCAGATTGGCAGGCAGTTAAAAACAATAGAATTATTCTGCTCAATGATGATGTAAATCGCGAACGCTCAGCTGAAAATGCAGTTTCATTGATAGAAGATATGGCCGAGATGCTACATCCAGGATCATTCATTTTTGGGCATGAGGGCGATAAATGGATTAGGTTTGGAGCCTGAAAAGTTAGAGGGCAGGAAGGTTTAAGGGTTCAGTTAGCAAACAATTGATGGGTCTGTGTTTGTGTATTCACAGATCTAAACAATCAGTAATTTTTAATTACCAACAATTCGATCATGGGGAAATTTATAATAATTTGTGTTCTGGTATTTTTATGTTTCACGTCAAATGCTCAGGTGGTTCCAACCTTAACCGCTGATGTTGCTGAGAAACTTTCTAAAATGCCAATTGGTTGTATTGGTCAGGAATTTCCTAATAAAACTTCTCACGTTGCGAATACCGCAGTTGATGGTCGCTTGTTGCCAAGTGAGCTGCATCCGGCTTTTTACGGTTGTTTAGATTGGCACAGTTCAGTTCACGGTCATTGGATGTTGTTGAGGTTGCTTAAAACAGTTCCGGGTCTTTCGAATAAACCTGAAATCGTTGCGGTTTTAAACAACACCTTTACACCTGAAAAAATACGAGCAGAGGCAGAATATTTCACTAAATATCAGGTTGCGAATACTTATGAACGTACCTATGGTTGGGCCTGGTTATTAAAACTGGATCAGGAATTATATACCTGGGATGATCCGGATGCTAAGAAATGGTATGCAGCATTGCAACCTTTAACACAACAAATTTTAAAACTTTGGAAAGCCTACCTGCCTAAACAAACTTATCCTAACAGAACAGGCGTTCATCCCAATACTGCATTCGGTTTGGTTTTCGCTTTAGATTGGGCAAGAACTTTTAAAGATACCGCTTTCGGAAAGCTGATTGATGATAAAGCCAAAGCTTTTTATTTGGATAACAGTGCAACACCAGCTTATCTGGAACCAGATGGATCGGATTTCTTTTCGCCAAGTTTGGAAATTGCCGATTTAATGAGGAGAGTTTTGCCTAACCAGGAATTTGTTAAGTGGCTTAATAAATTCTACGAAAAACGAAGTATCGATCGGATTAGCGATTTACCCGTAATTAGTGATATTAACGATTATCAAGGCGTTCATTTGGTCGGCTTATCGTTTACCAGAGCGTGGTGTATGAAAGGAATAGCAAAAGAACTGCCTAAAAATCATAAATGGAAAAAGCATTTTGAGGTAACAGCAGATCGGTTTTTAGCTAATGCTTTGCCTTTGGTGTTTGCCGGCAATTATGGTGGAGATCATTGGCTGGCATCTTTTGCAGTTTATGCATTAGAGAAATAGTTGCCGCCGCAGATTATTGGTTTATATTCTCATACTTGATCGAAACACTTAGCTTTTTTGCTTATTTAGGCGGCGTCATTGCGAAGATAATCCTTCATTGGCTGTGGCAATCTCATTGCTAATAATGCTGTTTTCAGGCAGGGGATTGCCACAATCATTACCGATAGGGGATCGGGGAATGATTTCGTATTCCAGGTTTATCATATTTCCAAAAATTACGAGGGTTTCTATGCGGTTTATGGCGACATAACGAAGTAATAAATAGTCTGTGAGACACAAACCACGGGATAGATGTTCCAAGTGGCTCATCTCCGCAACGTCATTGCTGAGGAGGAACGACGAAGTAATCTGTTTTGCTGTAGCAATGTTCAGTATTGGAAAGATTGCTTCACACCACCTCGCAAGCTCCTGCTTCAGTTCGCAATGATGAGAATTGGTTTCAGGCTACCGTACAGCTGGAAACTCGTTTTACAAGTGTTAATATTTAAGGTCTTGTAGCTAATCGTGGTCGCATCTTTCCTGCTATGCGTTCATATCATTAAGGTTCTGAAACAAGTTCAGGATGACGACCGTTCGTGTATAGCTTTTTAGGCGTTTGTGCAACCATTACGTTAAATGCACCCTCCCGTATTACAAGTCCCTGGTTAGAATTTCACAAACTTATCAATCTGTTCATTTGTAAATTTAATCGTATCCTCTTTTATTAAATTTCCATTGTCATCTAATTCAGTTCTGATGTTTGGAATGTGCAAACGCAGGGGCAAAACATGCAAGTGGATATAATGGCAAACACCGGTAAAATGATCTACGCCACGTATATTCCCATATTTACCTGATGAAACGCCAACAAGAGCGGCTTTTTTATCATAAAAACTATCAGGGAAATTACAGGCATCAATCAGCACTTTTAAAACGCCTGGATAACTTCCGTTATATTCTGGCATGATGAAAATAAATTTATCAGTGGCAGAAATTAAGTCTTGAATTTTTTGAAAATCCTCAGATCGTTTACCATACATATCTGTATTTAATACATCGGCAGGTAAATGCTCCAGACTGAACAAGTTAGATTGTACACCTCTAATTTCAAGTTGTTGTTTGTAATATTGGGCAACTTTTAACGTATTGCTATTGGGTCTGTTGGTGGCAGCTATAATTGTAATCATGGGTAAATTGTTAATAAGATGTTTAAAACCCGAGAGCCCTTATTGCTAAAATTGCCATATAGTTTGTATCTTAGCTGATTGAGAAAAAGGGCGTAAACAACGCAAAAATAGAACTTTTTGTCGATTAAAAGGCATAAATAAACAGCGCCCAAATAAACGTTAAGTAAATTTCGGATAGATAGATGAGCAAAATTATTGCATTAGCAAATCAAAAAGGTGGTGTTGGTAAAACAACATCATCAATAAACCTGGCTGCGAGTTTAGCCGTGTTAGAATACAAAACTTTATTGGTAGATGCTGATCCTCAGGCGAATTCAACTTCAGGCATTGGTTTTGATCCCCGAAATATTAAAGATAGTATTTACGAATGTATCATCAATGACATTGATCCTAATAAGGCGATTCAGAAAACGGATACACCGAATTTAGATTTACTTCCTGCACATATTGATCTGGTAGGTGCTGAAATCGAAATGATTAACCTGAATAACCGCGAATATAAAATGAAAGCGGTTTTAGAGAAGGTTAAAGATCAGTACGATTTTATTATCATTGATTGTTCGCCTTCACTGGGTTTAATTACCATCAATGCTTTAACTGCCGCAGATTCAGTGATCATTCCTGTTCAATGCGAGTATTTCGCGTTAGAAGGCTTGGGCAAATTATTAAACACAATTAAAATTGTTCAAAATCGTTTAAACCCTGAACTGGAAATAGAAGGTATTCTATTAACCATGTATGATGTTCGTTTACGTTTATCAAACCAGGTGGTTGAAGAAGTAAGAACTCACTTCCATGAATTGGTTTTCGATACGATTATTCAACGTAATACGCGTTTAAGTGAAGCACCAAGCTATGGTGTTTCGGTAATCATGCATGATGCCAATTGCAAAGGCGCTATCAATTACCTGAATCTTGCCCGCGAAATCGTAAAGAAAAACGGCTTGTTAAAGGAAGAAGAAAACATAGATACAGCAACTTTATAAATTTATAGATGACATCTTTTCAGCGAAAAACAGGTTTAGGAAGAGGGCTAAGTGCGCTTTTAGATGATAGTGAATCTTCTCATCCGCCGAAACAGAATGTAAATCCTGTAAGCGAAACCGAACAGATTGGCAATATCAGTCACGTAAGTTTAACAGAAGTTGAAACCAACCCTTATCAACCCAGAACGGAGTTTGATCAGGTGGCTTTAAATGAGCTGGCAGACTCTATTAAAGTGCAAGGCTTGATACAGCCTATCACAGTTAGAAAATTAGCTGCAAATAAATATCAGTTAATTTCGGGTGAACGGAGATTCAGAGCTTCTAAACTAGCTGGTTTAACGCAGGTTCCAGCCTACATCCGCAGTGCTAACGACCAACAAATGTTGGAAATGGCGCTGATTGAAAACATTCAAAGGGAAAACCTGAATGCAATTGAAGTGGCTTTGAGTTTTCAACGGATGATTGATGAAGTTGGACTAAAACAAGAGCAGTTGGGCGAAAGAGTGGGTAAGAATCGTACTACCGTCACCAATTATTTACGTTTGTTAAAACTTCCGCCAGCAATTCAGGCGTCCATCCGCGATCAGCGAATTACGATGGGGCATGCCCGAGCTTTAATTAATGTTGATGGCGTAGACAAACAATTATTCATTCATCAGGAGATTTTGGAAAAAGGATTGTCAGTTCGTAAGGTTGAAGAACTGGTTCGAAACTTACAGCATGCACCCTTAAAAACGGATGATAAGCCCAAAGCTAAAGCCGTTTCTTTTCAATATCAAAAGTTACAAGATGATTTGGCATCGAAATTTGCTACCCGTGTGAAATTAAAAGTAAGTCAGAATGGTAAAGGGGCAATCGAAATCCCATTTATGAGTGATGATGATTTAAACAGGATTTTAGAATTATTAGACTGGTAATGCGATTAAATAAGCTTTTAATACTGGTTTCTTTATTTACATTTTTTCTTGTAGGCCAGGCTTCAGCCCAGGTTGAAGATACGGTGTTAAAATCTACTGATACCTTAAAAAATCGTGTAGTAAAGCCAATTGGAACGGCAACACCACCTAAAGTAATGACCCGGCAAGATTCTATGAAAACCCGGTACGTTAACCCGGGTAAGGTAGCAGGCAGAAAAGCGGTAATCAAATCATTAATTCTTCCCGGGCTGGGGCAGGTTTATAATATGCAGTTGCTGAATGATGGTTATGGAACAAGGGCTGGTAAAAGCCAAACATTCCAGCGAATTTATACCATCGGTAAAATTGGCGCTATTTATGGCGGTTTTACGGTGTTAACCATGTCGTATATAGAAAGCAGTAAAAATTATACGGCATTTTTAGAAGAGCTTCAATATCGCAATGCCAATAATGATCAGCCTCCTCCCAATAGTCCATACGCAAGATATTCAACACAAGGTGTAACAACCGCAAAAGATACCTATCGCAGAAATAAGCAAATTGTGCTTTTTTCTTATGGTTTGGTTTATTTTGCCAACGTGGTTGATGCTTATGTGGCTGCTCGTTTACACTTCTTTAATATTGATGATAAACTATCTTTCAAGGTAGTTCCAACAATGATTAATTCAAATAGCATGTATAGTTTTAATGCTGCGCCGGCAGTAAAACTTTCTCTAACATTTTAAATTTTGAATCATGAAAATTGCGCTTTTAGGATATGGTAAAATGGGACAAATTATCGAGAAATTTGCCCTTGAACGTGGTCACGAAATCGTTTTAAAAATATCAGTTGATAATCAGCAAGATTTGACCAGGCAGAACTTGAAAACGGCTGATGTTGCAATTGATTTTAGCACACCCGATTCAGTTCTGAATAATATCAACGCCTGTTTCGATGCCAATGTTCCTGTTGTGGTGGGCACAACTGGTTGGTACGGGAAATTGCAGGAGGTTAAAAATGATTGCAATACCAGTAACAATACTTTGTTGTATGGGTCTAACTTCAGCATTGGTGTTAATTTATTTTTTAAATTAAATCAAACATTGGCAAAGCTGATGAACAATTATCCTGCTTATGAAGTGCAGGTAGAGGAGATTCATCATACACAAAAGCTCGATGCACCCAGTGGAACGGCCATTACTTTGGCAGAAGGTATTGTAGAAAACCTGGATCGTAAATCGGAATGGCTGAATGAGGTTGTAGGAACAGATGTTGAACTTTTTCCAAAAGCTGAACAGTTGCTTATTGAATCGCATCGTATTGAAAATATACCAGGAACGCATACGGTAATTTATAGTAGTGAAGTAGATGAAATTGAAATCAAACACACCGCACATAGCAGAGCAGGATTTGCTTTAGGTGCAGTTGTAGCAGCAGAATGGGTAAAAGATAAAAAAGGCTTTTTTAGCATTACCGATATTTTTGAATAAAACTGATAGACAACAAATTGAAGAGAAGTCCGAAGACGGTGGTCTGAAGATTAGTATGCAGAATCTGAAGAGCAAGTAATAATACAAAACAAACCAGTGGAATCACTTAATCTATGTGATTCACACCGAAAGAAAAGACTAAACGAAAATCGGTTCATTCCGAAGGAAAAAAATAAAATATATGAATTATAAATTCTGGCAGCGAAAAAAGGATGTCACAAAAAAGAAAAAATCTAAATCAAGAGAATGGGTAGATGCAATTGTTTTCGCGGTGGTAGCGGCAACTATTATTCGCGTTTTCTTCATTGAAGCTTACACCATTCCTTCCGGATCAATGGAACGTTCTTTATTAATTGGTGATTTTCTTTTTGTAAGTAAAGTGAATTATGGTCCACGTATCCCGATGACACCGGTGGCCTTCCCTTTTGCTCATCATACCATGCCACTAACAACATCAACCAAGGCTTATTGGGATGGCGTTCAATGGAAATATCATCGTTTGCCAGGCTTATCAGAGATTAAGAGAAATGATGTAGTGGTGTTCAACTTCCCGGAAGGTGATACCGTTGCCGTGGAAAACCAGGCAGACAGTTACTACAATATGGTTCGTAACATGGGACGTGAACAGGTAAGAAATAGTTTTACCATAGTTGATCGGCCAGTTGATAAACGTGAAAACTTTATTAAGCGTTGCATTGCCATACCAGGCGATGTAATAGCTATGAGTAATGGTGTCGCAAGCGTAAACGGCAAACAAGAACCATTAAAAAACACAGGGATGATGCCTTATCGTGTCGAGTTTAAAACAATGGATTTTAATTATGCTGTACTTGATGAATTTAAACTGGATTTAGGAAATAGTCCTGCTGTTGCTGAGAACACGTATGTGATTAATGCATCGCCTGAAATTGTAGATAAGCTTAAAACCTTTGATTTTGTAAAATCCGTAACCTTGAGTCCCGATCCGGTTGGGCCTGAACAAGGTGGCGTTTTTCCTCATGATCCAAACCGAAGCTGGAACAGAGATAACTTTGGGCCAATTAAGGTTCCTGCAAAAGGATGGACAGTAAAAATTGATAGTGTTACCATGCCACTTTATTATAGAGCAATCAGAACTTACGAAGGCAACAAGGTTGAAAAAAAAGACGGTATATGGTATATCAATGATAAGGTAGCAACAAATTATACATTCAAAATGGATTATTATTGGATGATGGGTGATAATCGACATAATTCAGCAGATTCCCGCTATTGGGGCTTTGTTCCGGAAGATCACATTGTAGGTAAGGCATTGTTTATCTGGATGAGTTGGGATAGCGAAGCATCTTTCTTTAGTAAAATACGTTGGAGCAGATTATTCAGAGGAATTCACTAGTTTTTACTTCAAATTCAATATAAAAAAAGGCTTAAAGAGATTTAAGCCTTTTTTTATTGGGAAAAATACTTTTAAAAAAAATTAATAAGTTTTAATAAGTTTTAAAATTATTTATTAAGTTTGTTTAAAAACCAAATAAAATGTCTGTTATAATCGAGAAAGGTCAGCGGCTTCGGGCCGATATTATTAAGTGTCTTTATTATAAGGGAGTATTATCGTTAACCGATTTGAGTAAGCTTACCAAGAAAAGTTTGCCGTTGGTTACTTCAGTCGTAAATGGATTAATCGGCGAGGGATATATTATAGAGCAAGGTTTGGCACCGTCAACAGGCGGTAGGAGGGCTTCCATGTATTTGCTTAATCCAAGTCACAAAAAATACATTGTTGCGGTTGCAATGGATCAATTGATTACGAGATTAACTATTTATGATCTTTCCCGCCAGGAAGTTTTACCCATTCAAAATCTCGATTTCAACATGTCTGATGAGGCATGTGATGTGAATATTCTTATTGATTTCATAAACGAAAGTATTAACCAATCTAAAATTAAGCGTAGCGATATTATAGGTGTTGGAATCGGAATGCCCGGATTCGTTAACGCAGAACAGGGAATTAATTCGTCATATCTTTTCATAAAAGACGGATCGACCCTTCGTGAATACCTGACTAAAAAAATAAAACTTCCGGTATTTATTGATAATGACTCCAGTTTGATTGCACTGGCCGAATTGAATTTTGGCGAGGCGGTTAATTTGCGAGATGTAATGGTAGTTAACATTGGTTGGGGAACCGGTCTTGGCATGATCGTAAACGGGCAGTTATATCGGGGCAGTAGCGGTTATGCTGGTGAGTTTAGTCATATTCCATTGTCAGATACCAATAACTTGTGCTCTTGTGGTAAGCGTGGCTGTTTAGAGGTTGATACTTCACTACTGGTTATGGCTGAAAAGGCAGAAAAAGCATTGGCAGAGGGTGCCGAATCGAGCATGCAGGAGTTATTCAAGGATAAAAGCAAGCATCACAGAGATCACTTTTTAGATGCCGTAAAAGCCCAAGACCCACTAGCAATTTCAATTCTTTCCAAAGCCGCCTTTCAAATTGGGAAAGGTTTGGCCACGCTGATCCATATTTTAAATCCTGAATGTATTGTGCTGAGTGGCAGAGGGGCAAAAGCCGGGAAAATGTTGCTGCCTCCTATACAACAAGCGATTAATGAGTTTTGTATTCCTAGAATAGCAGAACAAACCACCATAAAATTATCTACCCTGACTGATGAAGCAGAGTTGCTGGCAGCGGCAAGTTTGATGGTAGAAAATAGCCAATTTGAATAACCATAAACCTAAGCTTATGAAGTAAAAAAGAACAGCTGAGCTCCGAAAATCCTTAAACTAATCAATACTAACTAAAAACAAAAATTATGAAAAAAATGTACTTAAAGTGTTTAAGTATATTGTTGTTAACTTGTTTAACAATGACAGCTTTCGCACAAAAAACAATTACCGGAACGGTAATGGATGCATCAGGCCCGCTGCCTGGTGTTAGCGTTTCCGTAAAGGGAACCACTAAGGCTACTCAAACTGATGGAAACGGAAAATTTTCAATTGCAGCAGATGAGGGCAATACTTTGGTTTTTAGCTATTTGGGCTATCAATCAAAAGAAGTGAGTGTAGGCACATCAAGCAGTTTGAATATCAGCCTCGATGCGGCAAACAATGATTTAAATGAAGTAGTGGTAACTGCCTTAGGAATCAAAAGAGAACGCAAATCATTAGGTTATGCCGTTCAGGAAGTGAAAGGTGAAACTTTGGTTGAAGCCAGAGAGCCAAACCTGGCAAATGCTTTAACGGGTAAGGTTGCAGGTTTGCAGGTAACAAGGTCGAGCAACGGTCCTGGCGGTTCTTCTAAAATCGTTTTACGTGGCTATAATTCATTAACAGGCTCTAACCAGCCCTTGCTGGTTGTGGATGGAGTGCCGGTTGAAAACTTTACAGGTGCAAACAACAATGATTTCTGGAACCCATCATTGGATATGGGTAATGGTATTTCAGACATAAATGCACAAGACATTGAATCGATCTCCGTTTTAAAAGGCGGTGCGGCAGCAGCACTTTATGGATCAAGAGCAGGTAATGGTGTTATTTTAATTACTACAAAATCGGGTCGCAGTCAAAAAGGTTTAGGTATTTCTGTTTCATCGAGTACTGGTATTGAAAATATTTTTACAAATCCGGAAATGCAAAACGATTTCGGACAAGGACTAAATGGTATTTATGATGAACGATCTAATTTAAGCTGGGGGCCAAAAATTGCTGGTCAAACTGTTAAGAACTGGGATGGTTCACAAGTGCCATTAACTGCATATGATAACGTTGAAAATTTCTTCAGAACTGGTGTTTCTTTAAATAATAGTGTTGCTTTCCAGCAGCAATATAAAAATACTTCGGTTTATACTTCCTTCAATAGAATGGACGATAAAAGCATGATTCCTGGGGTAAAACTAACCAGAACAAACTTAATGGCAAAGGCCAATACAAAATTTGGTAAAGATGACAGGTGGTCGGTAGATACTAAAATCCAGTACAGCAATTCGGATGCAGTAAACAGACCAGTTTCAGGAACCAGGGGGGAAAATACTTTCTGGACGATTTACAATTTGCCAAGATCTCTGGATGTTACTCAATTCTCGGCAGCAACAGATCAATATCGTAAGATGATCTGGTATGGTGGTGGTAATCAAAAAAATCCATACTGGAATAACATGTACAACACCAATAATGATGTTCGTGACCGTTATATTTTAAATGGTGCCATTAAATATAATTTTACTGATTGGTTAAATGCAGAAGTAAGGGGTGGGGCAGATATGTATTCGGTTACCACAGAAAATAAAACTTTTTCAGGTAGTCCAAGTCCAACCAATGGAAGTTATGGAACCGGCAAACAAAACTTTACCGAAAGTAACTACAGTGGTATGTTAAATGCCCGTAAAGATGATCTTTTTGGAAAATTTGGTGGAGCAGCTATGGTGGGGGTCAACTTAATGTCGAGAAACTTTAGTTCGTTATCTGGAGGCGTTGGAGAATTAAATGTACCCGACTTTTTCTCTTTAAATAACGGAATTAGTGCTGCGGTGGTTGATCAGGGATTTAGTAAAAAAAGGATTAATTCTGTTTTTGGATCGGCACAACTTAATTATGATGAATATTTATTTTTAGATGCGACTTTTAGGAATGACTGGACATCCACATTAAGCAAAAATAACCGTTCATTCTTTTATCCATCAGTTAGTTTATCGTATGTAATTACTGATATGATCTCGAAAAATGGAAATACGCTACCTAATTGGTTAAGCTTTGCTAAATTGAGAGCTTCATACGCTGAAGTAGGTAATGATATGGAACCATATCAATTATACAATACCTATTCTTTGGGGAAAGATCCAAATGGCAATACCACGGCAGGTAGAAATGGGGTTCTTTACAATCCTGACGTAAGAAATGAATTTATTAAATCTTTCGAACTTGGTACAGAGATCAGATTTTTCAAAAGCCGTTTCGGAATTGATTTTACCTATTACAAATCGAATGCAACCAATCAGTTGATCAATTTACCACTCGATCCGCTGAGTGGTTATAATTCAATGAAAATCAACGCCGGCGACTTACAAAACAAAGGATTTGAGATTTCAGCAGATGCCAGAATTCTCAATAATCCAAATAGCTTCAATTGGAATTTAAGTGTAAATTATTCTAAAAACAACAATACAGTAAAAGATATTTATAACGACATTACACAATACAACTTAGGCGGTTATGATGATGTGAGCATTCGTGCGGTGACCGGAGAGCGATATGGCGAAATTTACGGGAGTCGTTTTTCAAGAGTAACCGACCCTTCCAGTCCTTTCAATGGCCAAATCATTGTAGATGCAAGTGGTATTCCATTAAAAGATTCTAACCCAGTGAAGTTAGGTAATCAAGGTGCAACGGGCCTGTTGGGCATAAACAATACATTTGCTTACAAAAGTATAAGCTTATCTTTCCAGGTTGATGCACGTTTTGGCGGTCAGATTTTCTCAGCATCCAATGCTTTAATGCAGGCGAATGGTACAGCAGCAGTAACAGTTGTAAATGGCGAGCGTGCAAATATTGTAGCAGATGGGGTATTTTTGAATCCTGCCACCAATGCTTATGAGAAAAACACAAAAGGAATCTCTCCGCAATTATATTGGCAAGCGGTAGCTGCTAATGGAAATATTGGTATTACTGAGGCAAACTTATACGATGCCAGTAACATCAGATTAAGAACAATTAACCTAAGCTATGATCTTCCTGGTAAAATATTGGCTAAAACTCCTATACAGCGAGCTAAAATCGGTTTCTCCGTTAATAATGCATGGATGATCAAAAGCCATATGAATGGTATTGATCCTGAATCTGTTTTTGCAACAGGTACAAATGCTGTAGGGTTTGAAAACAGTAGCCCTCCAACAACGAGATCTTATTTCTTTAATTTATCTCTAGGTTTCTAATCGATAAAAAATAATCAAATGAAAAATATATTCAAAAAATCAACTTTGCTAATCGCGGCTGTTATTGCGGTCTCTTCCTGCAAAAAATTTGATGAAATAAATGTAAGCCCTACTGCGGCAACCGCAGATCAGGTTCAGGTAGAATATTTTCTAAATAATTCGATCATTCAAGCACAAATGAATCCGGATGTGGCAGAAAGGTCATTTATTCTTTACTGGAAAACGGCTGCGCATCAACACAGAAACGGTGGTTTATCATCAGGAACTTATAACGATGGCTGGACAATTGCATACTATAATCAAGTAGCTGATTGGTTAAACGCTGTAAATACGGGGATTCAAATTGGCGAAAAACAAATTGCTGATAATAATATTAAGGTTTACACTAAAAATCTGGTTCAAATCGGACGCATTTGGAGGGCTTATCTGGTAAGTGAAATGTCTGATAATTTTGGTCCGGTTCCAATTAATGCATTTAATGGCACTAATCCTGAGTTTGTTGATGTGAAATCTGTTTATTACTACTGCCTGGCAGAAATTAAAGATGCAGTTTCAAAAATTGATGAAAGTGTTGTTAATCCAGGTAACTTATCAAACTTAGATCCTGCTTATGGATATAACTATGATAAATGGAAAAGATATGGTAACTCATTAAGAATGAGATTAGCTATGCGTTTATCAGAAGTGGATGCAGCCAAAGCAAAAGCAGAATTTGAGGATGCAGCGAGCGGTTCTAAATACATTACCACAACTGACCACACTTTCAAAGTTGCTGAAAAAGGTGGATGGGATGCTTTAACTGGTGTAATGAGTAGAGAGTGGAATGCTCAGTTTTTATCAACAACTTTAAACAATATTTACATTGGTTTAGGCGGAATTCAATCGCAAGATCAATTGGATGCATCTTTTGCAAGTGCTATTAAACCTGCTAACTATATTGGTTTAAGATTTACTGATCAATTTACTACCAGAACCAATGATCCTTCGGCTGGTTATTGGTTAGATGGATTACCAAATACTATTGACCCAAGAGCTTATAAAACCTTCATTATTCCTGGCGATTTTACCAATCCAAACTTTAACTCCTACCCATCCTGGACTGATGATGCAAAAATTACTGTTCGTAATTTATTAAATGCAAGTGGTGCGGTTGTTAAAACCATAGAAGCTAAGAATACTTGGAATACAGGTGTAACAGGAGATTGGGGTACAAAAGGCTCTCAAAATCAACTTTTAGGCTATGAGGGCACAACACCACGTTTAAGCAATCAATTTAGAGCAAGTGCTTCTCAGCGTATCTGGTTTGCACCCTGGGAAACTTATTTCTTATTGGCTGAAGCTTCAGTAAGGGGTTGGACAGTTCCAATGGGCGGGCAGGCTGCTTATGAGGCCGGTGTGAAAGCAAGTTTCGATTATTGGGGAGTTTCATCTTTCGCTGCTGCTTATTTAGCTTCAACCAGCTATAGCAGAACAGGAACTTCAGTGAGCTGGAACCATACCACAGAGCCACCGGCAAGTTATACTGTAAATTATGTGGATGGTAATACAAATGTTGCAGGTACAGCAACTTTAGTTTATCCTAAAAATGATCTTTATAAAAGCGGAACGGTTAAAAATGATTTGTTAACGAAGATTATTACACAAAAATATATTGCGCAAACACCTTGGCTGCCGCTTGAGGCCTGGAGCGATCAAAGACGTTTAGGATTGCCATTTTTTGAAAACCCTGCAATAGAAAATAATTTACCAAACTTACCTGCTTTAACCACAAGCACCTACATGACCAGTAGTGTAAGTTTCTTTCCTCAGAGATTAAGATATCCATCAACTTTGCCAAATACTAATAGCGCCGGTTATACGCAAGCCGTTACAGCTCTTGGAGGGCCAGATGGAGTGTTAACCCCTTTATGGTGGGCTAAAAAACCATAAGTACTTAGTTAGTTATCGCCGTGAGTGCTGGTTACACTCACGGCTTTTTTATGCCCGGATTTTTTAACAAAAAATCACAGAAAAGTTTTCTTATTCAACCTGAAAAATCAGTTAAACGAATTTAAACCTGTAATTCCAAGCTTATCAGCCAGTTCATTTAAATCTTTAACAACCACATCAATTAGCGGTATTCCGCTCACTTTTCTTTCCAGTTCAAATTCATGTTCAGGTTCGCCTGGAATAATTACTTTTTTATCGGGATTTACCGTTTTTGCACTTTTGAAACGTTCTACCCAATTATCTAAATGATTTTTAAAATCTTCAACCGGGCGGAAACCATCAACACGCATGGCACCCAAGAAGTGTCCTAAACCTTCGCCAACCGGATTTGCGGAGGGCTCTAAAAAAGCCACGAAAGGAGGAACCCATGGCCCGTAATTGGCACCGGAAAGCACAGCCGATAAAATATCAACTGTGGCGCTTAAACCGTAACCTTTATGGCTACCATGATCTTTATCGCTTCCTAAAGGTAAAAGTGAGCCACCATTTTTTAACTCGTTAGGATCAGTTGAGCCTGCTCCATTTTTATCCTGCACCCAACCGTCCGGAATATTTTTGTTTGCCCTTTGTGCAATTTCCAGTTTTCCATTTGCAGCTGCGGCAGTGGCCATATCTACAATCACGGGTGGGTATTTTCCAGCTGGAAAAGCATAACACATCGGGTTGGTTCCCAATAATCTTTCATTTGCATAAGTAGGAGCAACAAGTGGACTGGCATTCGTCATGCTAATGCCGATCATATCTTTTTCAACCGCCATTAAAGCATGATAACCCGCAATACCAAAGTGATTTGAGTTTTTAACTGATACCCATCCACTGCCATATTTCTCTGCCTTTTCGATAGCTACCTGCATGGCAAAAGGAGCAACAACCAAACCTAAACCCGCATCTCCGTCAACAGTTGCTGTTGTTGGTGTTTCATGAACGATTTTAATGTTCGGTGTTGCATTAATTCTTTTTTTCTCCCATAAACGAACATAGCCACTCAAACGGGCCACACCATGCGAATCAATTCCACGTAAATCAGAACGGATTAATACATCAGTAGCTAAAGTTGCATGTTCATCTGAACACCCCATTTTTTTAAAAACGTGGTAAGTAAAGGTTCTAAGGTGTGATTCTGTGAAGGTTATGAAGTTCATTTTAGTATCAAGTATCAAGTATCAAGTATCAAGTTCAACTGTGGGTTTTGGACTACCGACTCCGGACTGACGTTTATGGTAAAAGTAACGTGAAATCTCCTCCGAGCGGTTCAAAGTTTTCTATACATGATGAAAGAAAATCTTCGCCATAATTAACATACATAGGTGCAATGTTCAGGATGCGCTCCTGTAAGGTTCCATTCGGGAAAAGCCTTCTCTTAACATTCTCGATTTGAATCAGAGCGGTTTCATGTTTGCGTTTTTCGGCCCGGAATAGTTTTTTTTCCAGATTTTCCAGTAAACGGTTGGTTTTCTGTTTTGCTGTATCACTAGAAACAGAAAGGGTTTTATCAATTTTATAAGCATTCAGTTTAATCTGATCGAAAATGCTGTTGATGGCCCTGATTTCATCGGATAAGCTTAATTGTGCGGTAGAGTTTTTTCGAACCCAAAGATTTTTCAATTCCTCCAGAGGCAAGAACACATCTTCTAATGAAAAACCTAAGTTGTATAAATTTTCAGCACTCCGCTTATCTATCAACAACGCCGAATTTCGCAACAGCAACACCGGGAAATCAACTTTATAAAAATCGAAGTTGGCTTTCAGTTGCATCCAGTAAGCCACTTCTGCACCGCCACCAATGTAAGCGATGTTAGGTAAAATAACCTCCTGGTACATAGGCCGTATCACCACATTCGGACTAAAACGTTCCGGATGGGTATTGATTTCAGTTTTTAGTTCTTCTTCTGAAAAACGAATTTCAGTGTGGTTCACCACATACTTCCCGTTTTCAAAAATTAATCGTTCGCGTAAATCATCTTTCAAATAAAAGAAATTGATATCGCGACCATTAACCTGTGTTTTATATCCCAGTTCTTCCAGGTTTTTAGAGCTTTGCTCAATGTTTTTTGAACTATTGTGTTCAATAATATCTGAAGTGATAATATTTGTGAAAAGCTTTTTGAGTGATGGTTCATCGGCATTTACAATGACCAAACCATATTTTTCGAATAATTTATTAACCAGATAACGGGTTGCATCTGCTAAATTATCATGGTTTAAATAAGCACGCTCTACAAGTTTGGCAATGTGTTTGCCATTTTTTGAAATGCCTAAATAACCTTTATATGCGGTAACCGCTGCGGCAACGGTTTTAGTGCTCAATCTTCCGGTTGCTCCATTAGTTGTTTGAATCCAGCTAATGTTTTTCTCATCAACACTAACATGATTAATCTCATCAAAATCATGATCTTCTGTTGCCATCCAATAAACAGGAACAAAGTTTTGATCAGGATGAGCCATTTTTAGTTCGATGGCCAAATTGATGGTGGTTACTATTTTGTAAATAAAATAAAGCGGGCCGGTAAAAAGGTTGAGCTGATGACCCGTGGTTACTGTAAAAGTATTATCAAGACTTAAAAGCTCAATGTTTTTAGAAACCGATTTATTAGGTGTTAAATGTTGATACTGGCTTTTTAAAACCTCAACCAGAATATTTCTATCACCCAGGAAATGCCTTTTATCTATAGCTTCGGCTAAACCCTTCATATCAGGACGATAACTGTAGAAAGCCTTTAGCTGTTCCTCGTTATTGATATAATCCAAAACCAATTTTGAAAATGAACCGGTTTCCTGATAGGAGATATATTTTGCCTGCATAATTAGCGAAAGTACTGCAATTTAGGGATAATCATAAAGCTGAATAACTATTTTACAATTGTTAAATAATTACAAATTACTTTCAATGGCGCCTACTTTTTCACGATACAACTTTATCGGGCCATCCAATAGAACTGCAATAATGGTTAATTCCCGATCAAGTTTATCTTTTGGAATATCAATATAAACCATGCCCGGTATTTTACTCCAATAAAGTTTATTGTAAATTTCGTGATTAAGCATTGTTCCTTCTCCCACAATCCTTATTCTGCTGATGTTGTTAGCCAATCCTTTAATGGCAACAGGACCAGTTGGTATGCCTTCTACAAAAAGATATAAAGTTTGTTTATCAGCAGAAAGCACTGTATTGCCTATATAATGACCTTCGGGAATTCCAGCGCTTGTTTTATATAATGCTTCTGCATTTTTAATTACCCAGCTATTAATTTTTGGATTAAAGTTTTTTATGCCTGATTTAAAATCTAAACCATCAGCTGCCAAATTGGTGTTTTGAAATATATTTATGCCATCATTCAGGTTTTTGGCAAGTTTTCTTAAATTGAAATTGGTTAAATCAGGCTGCTGGGGAGCAGCAAATAAAGTTGCTAAAGAAATGGCTTCAGGCTTATCTTCAGATAACTCAATCGCTTCATTCAGGGTAACTTTTAAAACGGTTACATCGCTATCAAAACCAGCATCATTAAAGTTGAGAAAGTAATCTGTTCCATTTAAATCCGCAACGCTTACCGGTTCCTTACTTCCAACCAATTCTACTTTTGTTATTTTAGATTTTATTCCTGTTAGTAAAAAACCGTTTTTAGTGTGGTAATCTATATATAAGTATAAGGTTTTTTTATCTTTTGACAATGATGTTTTGCCTGAAAAATGATTGTTGGGTATCCCGGTTTGTGTTTCATAAATGGCTTCACTGTGTTTTTTAGTCCACCGGCCCAAATCTTTTAAAATTTTAACTTGTTCCGTTGCAATGGTTCCATCGGCTTTCGGGCCAATATCTAATAATAAATTTCCACCCATTGTGATACAATCAACCAACGTTCTGATGATCATATTCGATGATTTATAATGATGATCATAGGGTTGATATCCCCATGAATCGTTCATGGTGTAGCAAAGCTCCCAATACCTGGCTGTTGGTTTTACAACAGGAACACCTTGTTCTGGTGTATCATAATCGCCGTGTTGATCGAGTCTGGAGTTGATGATGATGTTTGGGTTTTTAGCCTTTAATAAGTGGCGTACTTTGTCGGTTTGCCATTCAGCTGGGGTATGTTCCCAGTCTCCATCAAACCAAACCAAATCTGGGTTATATTGTGTGGACAGTTCTTGAAGCTGTCCATGATAATAATTTAAAAAAGCATTCCACCTTTTCGGTTCTGTATTGATGTCGTATCGTTTTCTTTCGCGTGTGAAAACATCGTAATCCGGATAGCTCCAATCGGGGAGTGAGAAATACAATCCCGTTTTCAAACCAGCTTGTTTCAAATTATTTACGAATGGGCTGATCAGATCTTTTTTTGCTGCGCTATTTTTAACTGTGCTTGTAGCTTTTGCTGTTTGTGTATTCCATAATGCTACGCCATCATGATGTTTGGTTGTAATCACGGCATATTTGGCGCCGCTTTCCTTAATCAACGTTACCCATTCCTTTGGATTATATTTTTCAGCGGTAAAACCATTGAGCTGTTTCAGGTAAGCATCATGGTTAATATAATTGTTGAAAAACGACCACGATTCAGAAATTCCATTTACAGAATATACTCCCCAATGGATGAAGATTCCAAGCTTGGCATCGGCAAACCATTCCATTTTTTGTTGTTTTGATTCGGTTTGTTGTGCGAAAAGATTTGTGCTTTGCGAAAGGAATATGATTGTAATAAAAAGTTTCAAAGCCCGCATAATATGAATATAATTTCTTTAAGATTGAAATGTAATATTTAGAACTTTTGTTCAACGTTTTTTTGGATGAAACGGCATTTGGTGTTTCTTACTCTAACAAAATTGCCCTTTTTAAATTAAAATTTATTTTTCTCCCGTTCTTCGATATGGTAACTTTTGATGAATCTTTTCCCCTGAAGATATTGGTAAATGTAAAATAACAAGCATCTGCCTCAGTAAAATTAGATACGTTTCGGCCATCGATTTCTACAATCTCATCATTAACAGCCATGCCCAATTGTTCTGCATCCGTGTTTTTAAAGATGGAAGCAATAACAGTTTTGTTTTCTATAAATTTTAATCCGATTCCAAAACGATTTAATTTTGAGAAATCGAAATTCGATACCTCAGGCAAATATATTTTGTGCATATTCCAATCAATTATCACTTTATAGTGTTGTAAAATGCCGTTGCCAATATTACCTGATTTTCCATTTCTGAAAGGTACAATCTGGTTGATTAATTTTAATGTGCCGATTTGCATTTCAGGAACTTTTATATAGGTTGTAACTGATTCTCTGCCTTCTCCATAAACACCTGTACCACCAATGCCAACCGACTCTGCTTTTTTTAAGTTTTTAACAGCATCCAGATAGCCTGTTAAGCCTAAATTAAGATCTCCGTTTGATCCGGTATCAAATGTAATGTAGGTTGTTTTTGAATTAACGGTTACAGGTATAAGAGGTGTATTTTGAATTTTTACAGGAAGAAAATCTATTGTTTTGACATCTTTTGGGATCTCAAAATTTGATAAGTTATTCGTTGCAGTGATTATCTTGTTCTTATAATCGAGTTGCCATATCGCTTTTGACATCTGGTTAGCACCAATAATTCCATCTACATTTAAGCATGCCATTTGGAAAGTCTTTTTCATGTCGATGATCAAGGCTCCAGTATTTTCAAAAATAAGATTCCCAATTTTTATTTCAGGAATAATAACAACATCCTCTTTTTTCTCATAACCTTGCGAATCAGAATTTTTTGATTTTTGTAGTGATTTTAAATTTAAAGTTCGTGCCAGCTCTGGTGATAGTGTAGTTGGTGCGCCGGTATCGAATAAGAAATTATAACTTTTGTTACCAATATTTACTTTAATAATCGGTACACCGAAATCAAAATTGAAGGGAATTTTCTCTATAAATTCAGTTTGCCTCAAATTCCCTGTATTTAGGATTCTCCTAACCGGATTACAAGAAATAAATAAGGAGATGAAAATGGCTAGATAAAGGACTTTCTTCATTAAGGGTATTTAAGATAAGCAATATAATGCAATTTTTATGTGCAGGCAAATATGAATAAATAAACGTATTTGTTCTAGAAATGCTTCATTACACTAAAACCTATTATAAGGTTTGATCGATAACTCTCCAATTTCAAAATTATTTGACGCCTTGTAATGCGGAGCCTAAGAGATTAATAATACATCCGAGAGGAAAATATTATTGAAAGGAAATATGCCAGCCTTTATTCATAATTATTTAATAAAGTTTGAATATAAAATTTCAGGAAAAAAAAGCCGATCTCATTTTGAGATCGGCTTGTAAAATATTTGGTTTTAGTGATTTGCCATTTTTTTCTGCGTTCGCTGCTTATTCTTTAGAAAATGTTATTAAACAAATTATAACGATCGTTTTTTCATAATGTGGCATCCATTTGTAAAACTCTAAACGCACCAGAATTGTAATCTAATTTTAAAGCTTGATGCTTGTAGCAGTAGATAGAATAATTATTAAAAAATCATACAATTTTCTCCTTCATCGAAAAAGAACAGGTGTAAAAGAAGTTTTACTTTATTTTTCTTCTCAATATTGTATCTCCTAAAGGGAAGATAGTTGAAGTACCCGGGGCATACCTGGTATTTACATTTAATTTTAAAGTGTTTTTATCTATATAATAAAGTTTAATAATGATATCATCGCCAGTAATGGGGTCTTTGAGAAGAACACTTCCGTAACTAGTTGCATTACCCAAAAACATAAATGGTTCCTTTAATTTTTTGGCCACATCATCCTCTTTATAAATACACTTGGTTACTTTTACATAGATAGGATCGTAATAATAATCATCCTCTTTGTAATTATGCCGAGTTTTTTTTGTTGTAATTACCAGTTCCAATTCGCGGTTATTACTTGTCCATTTACCTGTAAACCTTTTTACAAATGGATTTTTAAAATATTTACCTGATTTTGTGTCGTCATCTACACCTTGCGCTTTAGCTGTAAACATCAAAAGTAATAAGGTTACGAGTATGGTTATATGCTTCATTTTTTTTATAATTAGTTATTTTATGAATAAATTAAACTATTCAACACTTCCTGTACCAACACCACTACAATTAATTATGACAAGGTTGCCATTGGCATCAAGCGTTAAAACTTTAAAATTGCCTGTTGATGAATCTTTTTTAAGTAATTTAATTCCGCTATTTTTTAAAATTTTTAGCAAATTGATTTCATTAATGCTTCCTGAATTTGTCTCTAGGATACCGCCAGTTGCAGCATTAAAAGATTGATATAGTTTGAGTGAATTTGAAAAATCGTTAATTGTGTCTTGCAGGTATGAATTAAATATATTCCAATCATCTAGCACTAAAGTATAGGTGCCGTAACTAGTAGTTACTCCGAGGCTAAATGTATTGACATCAGCAACTTTATTTGATCCTAAAAATTTTCCGAATGTAAAAAAATCATCAAAACCGAATATACTCAATGCAGTAGAATCAACATAATGAGTATGAGTAATATATTCTAAAGAATGGTCAGTTAACTCACCGATTTGTGGGATATTAAAAAGCATTCCAGTAGTTCCTGGATCGCTATAAACTGCCGGAGAACCAACTTTTTTGATATAACCGACTTCTCGTTGTAAATTCACGTCAGCAACTTTATTTTTTAAATCATTCGTTTCATCTTTGTAATTTGTGTTTTCATTTAAAGCCTTAGCTTTAGCGCATGGATCAGGTTTCGGTGGGTCTTCTGGTACAGTTGGTGGTGGTGTAACCGGTGGGTTGTAACCCCCGCCGCCCGAGCCTCCCTCGCTACCTCCGGTTGAGTAGCATTGCACGGTATAACTCACATCTACTATAACCCAAACGCATGTTGTGTAGCTTTGGCTTTCAGGTATTTCTGGTATAGGGTCTATAGTAATGCATTGTTGGCCATAAACAGGTTGAGCAGATATTACACAATTAATGTTTTCTAACATTAATTTCTCACCCCTGTCAAAGGCAGTATGGTCTGCATTAATTTTGATTGAACCAAGATCAGCATCTGTAGCTGGGGCAATGGTGTGGGTAATATTTCCACTATTGTAAACCCAGCCATTTGCAAATTTACCGGTTAAGGTGTAATATATAACTGTTCCGGTAAAACCTGGTAAATCTTTATAGTTAAGTTTCTTTGTAATATTTCCCGTTGCTTTAATCATCATAAAAGCACCACTCAAAATATTATCGCTATTTTGAAACAGTAAGAGCTTTATAGTGGTATGCTCAAATTGCGCTTGTTTTTTGGTATCATCAGTTAATTCTTTGCCAAAAGTAAATTTGTTAGGGTTTTTACAATTTATTTCATATACCGTTTGCCCATTGTGTTTGCTGATATAAACTGAACCCCAATCGGGTTTTAATTGGTATAAAAAAATAGATTGATCTTGCTGTTGTATAAGGCCATTATACCATTGGTTTAGCTGAGTTGTATTTTTATTTTCAAAAATACTTTCTTCATGTTTATCTTTTTTGCAAGAAAAAATTAATATAAGCGCAAACAGTAATAGATTCTTTGATATTAATTTTTGTAAAGAGAGGTTTGGAGCGCAATTTTTCATTTACTGTATTTTAAATTTTACAGTGAATTTACCTAATGAGTTTTAATTTAACAATATATAAATAAAAAAAAGCCGGTTTCGAATAAACGAAACCGGCTAGTAAAATATTTGGTTTTAGTGATTTACCATTTTTTTCTGCGTTCGCCGCTTCCACCTTCACGATTTCCGCCTTCTCTGCGTCCGCCAGAATTTCCACCTTTGTCATCACGGCTACGTCCAGAGAAATCTCTGAAACCACCACCGCTGTTTCCACCTTCACGTCTTCCGCTACCACCAGATCTTCTGTCGCCGCCACGGAAACCGCCGCCTCCGCCTCTGCGTTCTCCGCCGAAACCACCACGTCTTTCTCCGCCACCGCGTCTTTCACCACCTTCACGTCCACCATCTCCGCTTTTTTCGATACGTACCTGACGGCCATTGAATTCAACAGATTTGAAACCTTCGAAAACTTTATCAGCAACATCATCTTCTACTTCAAAGAAAGAAAAGACACCTTTAAGGTCGATTTTACCAACGCTTTTGCCAGCAATTTTTCCGTTGTTACAGATAAATGATAACATATCGCCACGGGTAAATTCATCTACAGAGCCCAGGTTGATGAACAAACGAGTATAACCTTCGCTACCACGTCCGCGTCTCTCACCTCGTTCGCCTCTTTCTCCACGATCATCACCAACCGCAGCATTCAAATCTGGCGCTTTAGAATAATAATCAAGGAAACGGTTAAACTCTAATGAAGCAAAACGTTTGATCACATCTTCTTTTGATAAATCAGCAAATTCATCCATAATACGAGGAATGTACTGATCGATTTGTTCGTTATTAACTTCTACATTATGTACTTTGTGTACCAATGAGAATAATTGTTTTTCACAAACATCAAATCCTGTAGGTAATTCGGCTTTGGTAAATTGTTTACCAATAATACGCTCTAACTGACGGATTTTACCCAATTCTTTAGAGTTGATGATACAGATCGAAATACCGGTTTTCCCTGCACGACCAGTACGGCCAGAACGGTGGGTATAACTTTCAATCTCATCAGGTAAAGAATAGTTGATTACGTGAGTTACATTGTTTACATCGATACCACGAGCAGCAACATCAGTAGCAATTAACAATTGCATGTTACGCTCACGGAAACGTTGCATTACTTTATCACGTTGTTGTTGCGATAAATCACCGTGTAAAGCATCAGCATTGTAACCATCTTTAATTAAATGCTCAGCAATATCCTGTGTATCCAATTTGGTTTTACAAAATACTACAGCAAAAATTTCAGGGTTGAAATCTACAATACGTTTTAAGGCAGCGTATTTATCACGGGCACGAACAATATAGTATTCGTGTTCGATATTAACGTTACCGGTGTTTTTTGTGCCCATGGTTAATTCTACAGGGTCGTTCATGTATTTTTTAGCAATACGGCGAACTTCTGCAGGCATTGTAGCCGAGAATAACCAGGTTTTTTTGTCATCAGGAGTGGTTGATAAAATGTCGTTGATGTCATCCTGGAAACCCATGTTTAACATCTCGTCAGCTTCATCAAGCACAACATATTTAACGCTTGTAAAATCAATGGCTTTACGGCCAATGATATCCAACATACGGCCGGGCGTGGCCACTACGATTTGAACGCCTTGGCGTATTTCACGTAGTTGTTGCATAATGTTCGCGCCACCGTAAACGGCAACAACGTGGGCATTAGCAACGTTTTTAGAAAAGTTTTTAAGGTCGTTAGCGATTTGCAAGCATAACTCACGGGTAGGGCATAAAATCAATGCCTGTGGTTTATTAACTTTAAAATCGATTAGTTCTAACAGCGGCAAACCAAATGCGGCTGTTTTTCCTGTTCCTGTTTGGGCCAAACCAACAAAATCATTAGTGCCTTCTAACAGTACAGGAATACTTTGCTCCTGAATAGGCGTTGGAGTTTCAAATCCAAGGTCCTTTACGGCATTAACGACGTCATCACTTATCCCCAATAATTGAAATGGGTTTGTCATTCGTCTTTTTATTTTAATTGAGCCGCAAAGGTACGGTTAATATTTGGTATTTCACAGAGAGTCAAGTAAATAGTTTTTGCTGCTAATGATTTGAAAATAAGGGAGAAAGAAATTAGGAGAGATGTATGAGGGGAAATAGAGGAAGGATTGGCTTGAAATCAACATCAATTTCCCTGATTGGAACTTGCTGACTTTTAATTTTTTGAAAAAGGAAATGCTGTAGGGGGCTGGATAAATCAGGCTTCATTTAGCTGTCATGCTGAGGCAGGAAGCATCTGTTTCATCGGAGAGGGATGCTTCGTGCCTCAGCATGACAGCATCTTCAAGGTTGCTGCAGATTAAAAAGTATTTTTCTGGATATGAAGTTTACAATCAAACCCTAACGTAATCTTTCCGCCGAACGAATCAATCTTTCATCTTTATTAATCCCGAAAATAGCGAGGACAACAAATAAAATGGCTAATGCTGGTAAATAAGCGCCAACACCAAAACTGGCACCTTCAATTCCACTAGGAAGTTTTTTTGCATAAACGCTGCACCAAAATGCAAATGCGCCAATAAACACAATAGATAATATTGCAATTCTTTTTTGAAAACTTCTGCGTTTATAATTGAAAATATTAATTAAACATATAAAAGCAACTGCAATATTAGTGATCACTAAAGGCAAAAACGACTGAGTTTTTAAAGCTATTCCTGCTTTTATGGTAAGGGTTTGATATAGTCCCGTGGTATATACTGCAGATTCAGTTCCGGCAATATCTTTAGTCGCAATAGGCAAAAACAACATTAAAACCAAAGTTAAAGCCGCTAAAAAAAACCAGATGGTTTGTATTCTTTGTATCATGTTAATTTAAAATTTATGGCAAAATTAGCTTATTTATATCATTAGTTCAATAGCCATTGGTTCTATTAGTTCAATAGTTCATTGGGTTCATTAGTTCAATAGTCATTTGCCATTAGTTGTTTTTTACTCTTTGGACTCCCAACTCAGAACTCCCAACTCTCAACTCAGAACTCCCCGACTTCCGACTTTCCTCTTTAAACCGTACTTTTGCATCGTTTTGATTAAAAAAAGATATTTCATACAAATCGCTTATGATGGCAGCTTATACCATGGTTGGCAAATTCAACCCAATGCAATTACTGTTCAGGAGTTGCTTGATAAAGCCATGTCAACATTTTACCGCCA
Source organism: Pedobacter chinensis (assembly GCF_003339865.1). Lineage (GTDB taxonomy): Bacteria > Bacteroidota > Bacteroidia > Sphingobacteriales > Sphingobacteriaceae > Pedobacter > Pedobacter chinensis. Next base: position 144,304 of record NZ_QPKV01000008.1, on the reverse strand, counting down.
ACCGATAGAAACTTTGGGTTGCGGCCGAACGGATACCGGTGTACATGCCACAGGTTTTTATGCGCATTTCGATGTGGAGAATCTTGAAGAATCAAAAGTGCTAAATGCAGTTGCAGGAATAAATGCAATGTTACCTTATCAAATAGCAGCAAAAAAAATTGTTCCGGTAAGCGATGATGCTCATGCTCGTTTTGACGCCATTTCCAGAGCGTACAAGTATTATATCCATTTTGAAAAAGATCCTTTTAAATTAAACAGATCGTGGCTGGTTAAAGATAAGTTGGATGTTGATTTGATGAATCAAGCCGCAAAATTGTTGTTAGATTATACTGATTTTTCTTGTTTCAGTAAATCGAATACACAAACTTTTACCAATAATTGCAAAATTACAACAGCTGTTTTTGAAGAGAAAGAAAATGGATTGGTATTTACCATTCAGGCTGATCGTTTTTTGCGAAACATGGTTCGGGCAATAATGGGAACGTTGGTGAGAATTGGTAAGCATGAAATTAACCTGGAAGATTTTAAAACGATAATAGAAAGTAAAAACCGGAGCAATGCTGGTCAATCGGTACCCGCTTGCGGTTTATATTTGGTAAAAGTAGAATACCCATATTTAAGGTAGAAGGCGGAAGGTGTAGGGTAGAAGGTTTATTATCCTATTAAGATGGGCTTGATATTGTTTAAAACTTATGTGGGTATTTGAGGCTTAACCCCTAACCGCTAAACCATAAACAGGCCAGTCATCGCCTTAAAGATGAACTAGATAATTTTTTGAAAATTTGTGTAAAGTGAACGGAACTTTAAACCCTAACCTTACACCTTAAACCATAAAAATGGCAGTAACAGGCGACGTATACAACACAGGATTACTGAAACGTATTTTTCAATATGTAAAGCCTTATCGTGTTGTTTTTATTTGGTCGGTGATTTTAACCATTTTGTTAGCCGGAATATCTCCTGTTCGGCCTTTTTTGATCAAGTACACCCTCGATCATTATATTTTAACGGGCAAATATTCTGGCCTGGTCAATATGACCCTGCTCATGATTTTCATGCTCATCCTGCAAACACTGATTCAATACAGTCACACACTCTTAACAAACACTTTAGGGCAATCGGTTATTAGAGATTTGCGAATAAGGGTTTTTAATCATATTACCAGTCTCCGTTTAAAATATTTTGATAAAACACCAATAGGACAACTCATTACCAGAACCGTTTCTGATTTGGAAACCATTGCCGATATATTTTCAGAAGGTTTAATTTCCATGATCGGTGACTCGTTGCAGGTAGTGGTTATTGTTGGTGTAATGCTTTATACCGATTGGGAATTAAGTTTAGTGGTGCTTTTGCCCATTCCACTATTGATCATTGCGACAAGAAAATTTCAGAAGGCCATTAAAGTTGCTTTTCAGGAAGTTAGAAATGAGGTTTCTAATTTAAATACCTTTTTACAAGAGCATATTTCAGGAGTTTCAATTGTACAATATTTTGCAAGAGAACGCCAGGAGTATAAAAAATTCTATAACATTAATAAGCGTTACCGCGATGCCAATATCCGTTCTAACTGGTATTATTCAATATTTTTTCCCGTTGTGGAATTAATCTCGGCCATGTCTTTAGGTTTACTGGTTTGGTATGGTGCCAAAAGTATTTTAGCTAAACCGTTAGATGTTACACCAAGTACCATTACTCAGTTTATCATGTATTTGGGAATGGTTTTTACACCGATCAGGCAGTTGGCAGATAAGTTTAACACCCTGCAAATGGGAATGGTTGGTGCAGAACGTGTGTTCAAGGTGTTGGATACTGATGAAAAGACACCAAACGAGGGAATCCAGAAACCTGAAAATTTAACTGGAAACATTGTTTTCAAAAACGTTTGGTTTGCTTATACCAATGATGCTTATGTTTTAAAAGATTTAACTTTTAATGTAAAAGCTGGCGAAACAGTGGCATTGGTAGGCGCAACGGGTGCGGGAAAATCATCAACCATTAATATTCTAAATCGCTTTTATGAAGTGAAAGCAGGAGAAATTACCATTGATGGCATTCGGATTGAAGATTTCGATCTGGATTATCTGCGCAAAAATATCGCTACAGTTCTTCAGGATGTGTTTTTATTTTCAGATACCATTCTCAATAACATCACTTTAAATAATCCGGATATTTCCATCGATGAAGTGGTTAATGCTGCAAAGAAAGTTGGTGCCCATGAATTTATAGAGCGTTTGCCAGGTGGCTACCAATATAATGTGATGGAAAGAGGTGCTACACTTTCTGCCGGACAAGCACAGTTAATCTCCTTCATCAGAGCCTTGGTCCACAATCCTGCTATTCTGGTTTTAGACGAGGCTACCTCATCGGTAGATACTGAAACCGAATTACTGATTCAAAAAGCGATTGATAATTTAATGGAAGGAAGAACTTCAATTGTGATTGCACACCGGTTATCAACCATTCAGAAAGCAAATCAGATTATTGTACTTGATAAAGGGGAAATAAAAGAGAGCGGCACCCATCAGCAATTGCTTAAGCTAAACGGTTATTACAAAAAGCTTTACGATCTGCAATTCTCTTCAGAAGGTATAGCTAAAAGTTCTTAAAAATGATTATGTTTGGTTTCCTAACAAACGTAATTTTTGAAAGCCTCAGGAAATAGTGAAAACGATAAAGCACTTTTTGACTTATTAAAGCAAGGAGATGAGGCTGCATTTAGCAAAATTTACAAGCTTTACTGGCTAGATCTTTACAATGCCGCTTATAAGCGATTGCCTGAAAAAGAAAAATGCCAGGATGTGATTCAAAATGTTTTTACCGATTTATGGAATAGAAAAGCCGAATTGAATTTAGAAAACCCATTGGCTTACCTGCATACCGCTGTTCGCTTTCAGGTTTTAAAACACATTGCCAGAACACCCAAAAACAATTTTTTCACTCAATCTTTCGAAAACGAGTTGATTTCTCCTTTGCAGGCTGATGGGGAATTGTTAGAGCGGGAGGTTAAAGGATTAATTGAATTATTTATAAAAGCATTGCCTGAAAAAAGGAGAAAAATCTTTTTGCTGCATTATTTTGAAGGCTTATCAACCGCTAAAATTTCAGTTCAGTTGAATGTATCTCAAAAAACCGTTCAAAATCAATTAACAACGGCAACTCATGCTTTAAAATTCCGGTTAACTCATTTGTTTTTAGTTGCGGTGGCTTTTTATTCTGCTTTTTTTAGATAATATTTTCAGATTTTTTGCTGATTTGTAAAATATTTAAAATTCTTTTGGGATATTTTCCTTTTTCTGGTACATACTATCATAAACCAGAAAAAATGAATCCCTTTCATTACAAAAAAGACATACAAAAGATTATTGAACGCTACTTGTTTGGCAAGGCAACAGCAGAAGAAATTCTTTTTGTTGAAGAATACTATAAATTTTTAGGTAAAGCTGAAGATGACTTAAGTTCCGGCAATGTTGATGAAATTCAAAAGCTGGAAGAGGAAAACTTTAAAGCTATTCAACAAAAAATAGCTTCATTTAAAAAGTCAAAAACGATTTCGTTCTACAGGTATGCCTCTGCAGCTGCAATATTGATTTTAATAGGTAGTGGTTTTTACTTTTTCTTAAAAACCGATTCTATTTCGAAAACATCAAATTTAACAGTAAACAAACACCTGGATGTTTTACCAGGAACAGATAAAGCTATTTTAACGCTGGCAGATGGCTCAAAGATTGTTCTTGATGAAAAAACTTCTGCCAATATCAGTGATAAAGATGGAATCAAAATCACTAAGACTAAAGATGGTCAATTGGTTTATACTGTTCTTAACCGGGAGAATTTTGATAAAAAAAATGTTTCTTATAATACCATTCAAACGCCAAAAGGTGGCCAATATCAGGTTATTTTGCCCGATGGCACTAAAGTCTGGTTAAATGCTGCATCATCTTTAAAATATCCTGAAGCATTTGTTGGTAATCAGCGTTCAGTTGTGCTTACGGGAGAAGCCTATTTTGAAGTTGCCAAAAACAAGGCAATGCCTTTTCATGTAAAAAGCCTGAATCAGGATGTTGAAGTGCTTGGAACGCATTTCAATATTAATGGTTACATGGATGATGAAATCATTAAAACAACCTTGTTAGAGGGAAGTGTGAAAGTGAGCAACCTCAAATCAACCAGGATTTTGAAGCCAGGAGAGCAAGCCGTAGCGGGTTTGTCTGGAAATTCTGCCATCCGGTTAGTAACGGATGTTGACACTGACGATGAAACCGCCTGGAAAAACGGACTATTTCAATTTAATGATTCGGACCTGAAAATCATCCTTAGCCAGCTGGAAAGATGGTATGATATTAAGATTGATTATTCTTCAATCCCTAATAAAAGATATAATGGAATGGTTCCCCGCAAATCTAAACTATCTGAAGTTTTAAAAATGCTGGAGAAAACAGGAAACATCAGGTTTGAACTAAAAGAAAACCGTCAGCTAAAAGTATTACCGGAAAATCAATAGCCTATGGCAAAATAATGAAATAGCATCAAAACCAGAGAACACAAAAACTAATCAATTAAACTTTAAACCAAACTGAATGTATGAACTTTTACACTCGAAGTAGTCATCCCGCGGCGAATAAACCAATGCGCTTTACTGCAAATTATCTAAACCAACAATTTATTAGGGCTATGAAACTTTTTATTTTTTTAATGACTGTTTTATGCGTCTAGGTAAGTGCCAATGCATTTTCACAACGCATAAATATTAGCCAAAAAAACATGCCTTTAGTGCGTGTTTTAAAAGAAATTAAACGCCAAACGGGTTATTTCTTTCTATATGATACAGATATAGTTCAGCAAAAATCTAAACCGGTAACCATCGATTTAAAAAATGCAGAGCTTGCCGATGTGTTAACACAAGCTTTAAAATCACAACCCTTCGGTTGGGAAATTAAAGAAAATACCATTTTAATATTTCCTAAAGCAAACATTGGTGAAAGCGTAAAAGCCATTGATGTTACGGGTAAAATCGTAGATGAAAACGGAAATCCAATGCCGGGTGCTTCAGTACGTGTTAAAGGCCAATCGGCAATTTACGTAACAGATGGTAACGGAAATTTCATGATCAGAAATGTGGATGAAAATGCAGTATTGGTTATTTCTTATATTGGTTATGCAGATAAAGAAGTAATTGCTAAAGCACAATTAGGTTCAGTTAAATTAACCCCAGCCACAGGGAGTTTGAGCGATGTGGTGGTTACAGGCTATACCAATTATACTAAAGCGCAATCGGCTAATGCAACTTCATTAGTAACTGCTGATAAAATAAATGATGTTCCTGGCTTAACTGTTGATCAGATTCTACAAGGTCGTGTTCCGGGGATGAGTGTAATCTCTACATCAGGGCAACCCGGGCAAAGTGCCGCTGTTGTGATTCGTGGTATTGGTAGTATAAATGGTTCTTCTGCACCACTTTTTGTTTTAGATGGTGTGCCAATTGAAGCAGGTTATTTTCAAACCATCAATCCTGAAGATATTGAATCGGCAACGGTTTTAAAAGATGCGTCAGCAAAAGCGCTTTATGGATCAAGGGGTTCGAATGGTGTGATTGTATTGACAACCAAAAAAGGTAGAGCAGGTAAATTGGCCGTGAATTATACTTCTCAATATGGTTTCTCTAATTTAAGCAGGCCAAATTTTGAAATGATGAACACACAACAACGTTTGCAGTTTGAAGAAGAAATTGGAGCAAGCTTTGGTCGTAACATTGGACCAGGATGGACTTATTCTCCAAAAAATCCAACTTACGCTACAGGAACAGCAGCAACTCGTGCCCGTGCTGATTTTATTTTGGATAGTTTAAGACAAATAAATACCGACTGGAGAGATATTTTCTTTCAGAGAGGTAAATTTCAGGAGCAACAAGTGAGCATTAGCGGAGGTAATGAAAATTTACGTTTCTATAACTCATTAAATTATTACAGCCAGGAAGGCGTAGCAAAACGTACCGGCTTAGATCGTTACTCACTAAGAAGTAATTTGGATTTTAAGGATGATAAATTTAGCGGAAGTGTTAACCTTTCATTAGGATATTCTCAATCTAGCTTTACCGAAGGAGAGGGTTCTACAAGTGTGGGAACTGCTATGTCGGCCGTTTACTATGCTCTGCCCTACGAAAAACCCTATGCATCTGATGGAACTTTGGTACATCCTGGAAATAGATCTTCATATTTTATTTTAGATCAAAGAGAGGGAAGTCAGGCGTTAGAGCGTTTACTAAATTCATCAGATAAAACAGATCAGTTAAAATCTATTATCAGTACATCATTTGCATATCAAATTTTGCCTGAATTAAAAATCACAACGAGAGCAGGTATTGATTACAGACAATCAACAGATCAGGTATTTATCAATCCTGATTCTTATTATGGATCAAGAAGTGTGGCCAATACCTTAGGTGGCAAAGGGCGTTTAACCGATGCAAGCAGAAGAAATTTCAACATCATTTCCACTACGGGCTTAACTTATGCCAAGAAGTTTAATGAAGTTCATGATTTTGAAGCTTCAGCTTTCTATGAGTATGTTTACAACAACTATAACTCATTCGGCTTTAGCGCTTATGGTATTGATGGGCGTTTACCGGAGACACCAGCAGGGGCAACAAACGGCAGTGCAACATTTTTACCATCTACAACGGGCGGTAAAACCAAAAATGCACTAGCATCATTCATGGGGGTTGCCAGATACACTTATGATGAGAAATATACCTTAACAGGAAGTTACCGTTATGATGGCTCGACAAGAGTAGCGCCGAAAAACAAATGGCATGGTTTCTATTCGGTTGGTGCCAATTGGAATGCTAAGGCTGAAGAATTCTTAAAATCATCTGATTTGATTTCTGATTTAAGAATCCGCAGTAGTTACGGTATCACCGCAAGTCCATTTGGTGGTGATTTCTTATACTTACCAACCTATGCTGTGAATACTTCTTATGGTGGTGTAGCTGCAATAAGAGCAACAACCCCTGGAAATGCTGAATTTGACTGGGAATACGTAAAGGAATTTAACACCGGGTTCGATTTAGCAATGTTCAAAAACAGATTGCGTGTAACTGTTGATTACTATAATAGAAAAACAACCAACATGTTTATCAATCAACCATTATCTGCAACATCTGGTTTTAGTGAATTAAACTTGAGTGCTGGTATAATGAGAAATAGAGGTGTGGAGTTTGAGGTAAGCGGAGATGTGATCAGATCTAAAGATTTTATCTGGACATTAGGGGTTAATGCAGGTTACAACAAGAATAAAATTCTGCATGTTACTGATTTGGTGGATTCATATCCTGACGGTGATACCCGTATTTTAAAAGTAGGTTTACCTTACGGAACTTATTATGCTCCAGATTGGGCAGGTGTAAATCCACAAACTGGAGAGGCTCAATATTATAATCTTGATGGATCTATTACCACAAATTATAATGTGAATACTCAAAGCACAACCAACTCAGGAGGCTTATATCCAACATTTACAGGAGGCTTTAACACTTCATTAAGTTATAAAGGCATTACGGCTTCTGCATTATTCTCATTTGTATCAAATGTGATGCGTTGGAACAACGAAGATTTCTACAATGAAAACCAGCGTTATGCAACCAGTAACCAAACAGTAAGAATGTTGGAGAACAGATGGCAGGTTGCTGGCGATACAGGTAATGATGCTATTCTTCAAAGGTTTGATATTCCAAGAAACTTTACTTCAAAAGATATTCAGGATGCATCTTTCTTAAGATTGAGAAACCTGACTATTGGTTATTCTATTCCAAAAACCATCTTGGAAAAAACGCGGATCATTAAGGGAGTAAAAATCTTTGTTCAAGGGCAAAATTTATTTACCTGGACGAAATGGAGAGGATTAGATCCAGAAAATAACGCCGTTTATGGTCGTTTTCAATATCCAAACACCAGAACTTATACCGCTGGTTTAAATGTTAACTTTTAATAATTACAGCAATGATTAATAAAATATATCAAAAATACATACTTATATTCTCGTTATTGTTTATTACCGCATCTTGTACAAAGTTAGATTTGGTGCCAACGGATACAATTTCGCCAGATAAAGCATATAGGAATATAAGCGACATAAATTTAGGCATTTTGGGTGTTTATGCGCTGCTGGATGGTGGAACTATCGGCGTTGTGTCGACAGTTTCTGATGAAGCCACGTTTCCTACAGAAAATACGGTTGGAAACAGTGATGCTTTTAGATGGTTATATACAGCTGGAAGTGGCTCGGTAACTTCACAATATGGAACCTTTTATGTTGCTATTGATCGCATAAACAGAACCATCGCAGGTTTAGATGCGTTAACTTTAACAGGCGCAGATGTTACCTTGGGTGCCCGTTACCGTGGTGAATTATTAGCTTTGCGTGCCTATTTTCATTTCGAGCTTTTACGCAATTATGCTGCATCGTATCAAACTGGTGCTTTGGGAGTGCCATATATGCATGAATCTAAAATTAGTTACCCATCAAGAGATAATTTCGAAGTGGTTATTGCGAATGTAAAGGTCGATTTAGTAGCTGCAAAACCGTTAATCCCAACAACCTTTACCGATAAAACACGTATTACCAAAGCTGGTGTTTCAGCTATTCAGGCGCGTGTTGCATTGTATGAGAAAAATTGGGGAGAAGCCATTACTTACTCTACAGAAGCTATAGATGCTTTTCCTTTGGCTACTAAAGCACAGTTCCCAGGTTTGTGGACTGATGCTAATGACAGCGAAGTAATTTGGAAAGCTAAACGTGTAGGTACAACCGACTCCAGATTGGGAGATTTTTATTATCGTCAAACTGGAGGTATTGTACTTTATGCTCCTGCCTTTAAATTAATTGCATCTTTTGATCAGATAAATGATATTCGTTTTCCAGCTTATATTAAATATGATGCCACTCGCGTTGCTCCGAAATCGCAGTATTTGGTTAATAAATACATTGGCGGTACCTCAACCGCTCCGGGTTTAACAGATATTAAATTATTTCGTACCGGAGAAATGTATTTAATTAGAGCAGAAGCCAGAGCAGAATCTACCGGTGATGCTGCAGGAGATCTGAATGCTTTACGAGCGGCTCGCATTAATGCTTATGTTAATGCAACTTTTGCAGATAAAGCAACTTTAATTGCCGCAATAATGGAAGAAAGGTATAAGGAATTGGCTTTTGAGGGGCACCGTTTCTTTGATTTAAAAAGAAGATCATTACCTGTTGCCAGATTAGCTGCTGATGCCGTAAATGCATCAGGTGCAGTAACTTTGTTACCAACACAAGCTCAATATTCATTTCCAATTCCGGCATCAGAAATTTCAGTGAATAAAAATACAGTTCAAAATCCTGGTTACTAGGAATTATATTCTGGCGGATATTTTTTTCGCCAGAATATTAAAATCAACTTATGAAACAATTACTTATCGTTTTATTGATGGCATTTTGCATATCTTCTTTAGGGTGTGGAAAATCAGATAATCCAACCCCGGGTACAGGGGACGGTGGCACAATTCCCCCAACAACTCCGGTAGCAAAAAAACGCCCTGCATCAATAGGAATTGTTGGTGATAGCAGTAATGTTGTTAAGGCTACCAATGGAGGTATGGTTTTAATGGGTGGTGGTACCGATGTTGATGCCGCGTTTAAATGGATGATTGAGAGAAGTGGAGGTGGTGATGTTGTGATTTTACGCGCTACCGGCACTGATGCCTATAACCCTTACGTGAATGGGTTAGGTAGCGTGAACTCTGTGGAAACCTTGTTAATCAATACTAAAGAATTGGCTAATAATGATACCGTGGCCTACATTATCCGCAATGCTGAAATGGTTTTTATTGCCGGGGGTGATCAATCTGATTACATGAAATACTGGAAAGGAACGAAAACTGAGCAAGCTTTAAATTATCTTTTAAATGATAAAAAGGCTCCTGTTGGTGGCACGAGTGCTGGGTGTGCCATTTTGGGTGGTTTTTATTATAGCGGCGAAACCGGCGGATTAACTTCGGCTCAAGCGCTTGCAAATCCTTATGATACTAACGTTACACTTTACAACAATGATTTCCTAAAAGCACCGTATTTGCAAAATGTAATTACCGATCAGCATTATTTAACCCGCGATCGGGAAGGAAGATCTGTGGTGTTTCTAGGTAGAATCAACAAAGATTGGAAAGTACCGGCAAAATGTATTGCAGCAGATGAAAGAACAGCTGTTTGTATTGACAACGATGGAAAGGCACAGGTTTTTGGTGATTACGCTGTCACAAGACCATACAGTTATGCCTATTTCATTATTTCTGATGCAGGTAAACAGCCAGAGCAAATGGAGCCCTATAAAAAAACAATCTGGAACAATGGCGAAAAAGCAGTTTCAGTTTACGAAATTCCTGCATCGGTAAATGGTGGTGGAAACTTTAATGTTGCTAACTTTAAGGCCAGTGAAGCTACCGGTGGAAAATGGTATTGGTGGTGGATTGATAATGGAGTGTTAAATAAAAAAGATCAATAAAAGAATATGAAATCATTAAGATTATTTGCAGTGCTGTTTCTTTCAGTACTGGCATTAAACGTTTCTGCGCAACAGAAAAAATATGTAATGGTTATTCACGGCGGTGCGGGTACCATTCTGAAGAAAAATATGACTCCTGAAAAGGAAGCCGCATACATTGCTGCATTAACAAAAGCGTTGAACGCAGGTTATGCAGAAATTAAAGCCGGTAAATCAAGTCTTGATGCTGTTGAGGCAACCATTCACGTTTTGGAAAACGACCCTCATTTTAATGCGGGTAAGGGTGCTGTTTTTACGCATGATGGTAGAAACGAACTGGACGCCGCCATTATGGATGGAAAAACTTTAATGGCAGGATCTGTTGCCGGAGTAACTACGATCAAAAATCCAATTTCAGCCGCAAGAGCAGTAATGGAAAAATCTGAACATGTGATGATGGTTGGCGCGGGTGCAGATCAGTTCGCCAAAGAAGTAGGTTTGGAAATTGTAGATCCAAAATATTTCTGGACTAAAGAGCGTTGGGATGGTTTACTGAATGCCATTAAGGAAGATTCTACCAGGGCTGTTCTCGATCACGGAAGTAAAAAATCAGAGTTATTGGGAAGTAAAAACCACGATTACAAATTTGGTACAGTAGGGTGTGTGGCATTAGATAAGGCAGGTAACCTGGCTGCGGGAACTTCAACCGGTGGAATGACAAATAAAAAATATGGCCGTGTGGGCGATGCACCGATTATTGGTGCCGGAACCTACTGCAATAATGAAACAGCTGCTATTTCCTGTACAGGTTGGGGCGAATTTTATATTCGTAATGTGGTGGCAAAAACCATTTCCGATTTAATGGAGTATAAAGGATTATCGGTTAACGAAGCCTCAAAAATTGCATTGGAAAAAGTAGGTAAAATGGGCGGTGATGGCGGCTTAATCGCTCTGGATAAGAAAGGTAATATAGCTATGCCTTTTAATACTGAAGGCATGTATAGAGGCGCAATTACGGCTGATGGTAAAATTGAAGTGAGCATTTATAAATAATAATGAAACCATCATGATTTGACTAAATTCTTAAAAGAAACTAAAGTCATGATTGCTTCACTACAAATGAAAACGAACTAAATAGATGAAAAAACTATTTCTGCTAACCATTTTTCTTGGAATAGCTTTGATGTTAAATGCACAAAGTAAAGCTGCAAAGGGCAATTTGTTTATTATTGGCGGAGGAAATCGTTCTGATGCCTTAATGAAAGAAATGCTGAATACTGCTGCTTTGAAAGCCAATGACTATATTATCATTTTACCAATGGCCAGTGAGATTCCCGATTCTGGTTTTAAAAGTATTTCTGCTCAATTGAAAAAGCTGGATAACAGAACGATCAGAAATTTCAATTTTGCCAAACATGATGTAAATGATAAAAAATGGATTGATTCTTTAGCTGGTGCAAAATTGATTTACATTTTGGGCGGTGATCAAAGCCGTTTTATGAAAGTGGTGTTAAATACACCGGTTTATGCGGCAATCCATAAAGCTTATCAAAATGGTTCAACCATCGCCGGAACAAGCGCTGGTGCAGCAGTAATGAGTAAATATATGATTACCGGAAAGCAGTTGCTCGATACCGCTTACACAGAGACTTTTAATAAACTATGGGATAAAAACGTGGATTTTTCTCCAGGCATGGGGCTGCTGGAAAACACCATTATCGATCAACATTTTTTAAAACGTAACCGCTATAACAGATTGATTTCTGCTTTGGCGGCCCATCCTGATTTGGTTTGTGTTGGGATTGATGAGAGTACTGCTATTATTGTTCATGGCAACAAAGCAACTGTAGCAGGTGATAGTCAGGTTATTCGTATGGCCAATCCAAAAGAACTTAAGAAAACAGATAAAGGTTTATTGAAATTCAATCAGGCTGAATTCGGAATTTTTACTGCCGGAGATGTGATTGATATTAAGCCATAATTTAACCTTGGTATGAAAAGGCGTGTTTTGAGCAATCAGAGCACGCCTTTTGCTTTAAATCGAAATTCCTCATTCTTATAAATTTTAAGCAAAAGAAAAATTATTCTATATTTCATTTTCGAAAACAATAAATGAAGTCAATTCTTTCCAATTTAACATTCCAGGTCTTGGTGGCCATTACTATAGGCATTATAGTTGGCGCGTATTTTCCAGGTTTTGCGCCAACGGCCAAATTAATCAGTCAGGGTTTTATTAACCTGATCAGTATGCTTATTGCGCCCATTATTTTCTTTACCATTGTTTTGGGCATCGCCCACATGGGCGATATGAAAAAAGTAGGCAGAGTTGGCGGAAAGGCTTTATTATATTTCGAAATTGTAAGTACTGTTGCCATTGCAGTTGGATTGCTGGTTGCCAATGTGCTTAAACCCGGAGCAGGGATGGTGGCAAAAACAGGCGATACAACAAAAATTGCTGGCTATGCAGAGCAGGCAAAAGATATGAATTGGGCAGAATTTTTCTTGCACATCATCCCGCATAATGTGATTGCCGCTTTTGCAGAAGGCAATATCTTACAGATATTATTATTTGCAATTCTTTTCGGGTATGGGCTTAATAAACTTGGAGGAGAAGGTACTTCTGTTTTAAATGCTTTTGATAAAATCTCAAAAGTATTGTTTAAAATCATGAAAATAATTATGCGTTTAGCCCCAATTGGAGCCTTCGGCGGAATGGCTTTCAGCATCGGGACGCATGGATTACAAAGTGTTTTCGGGATGGCCAAATTAATGGGTTCTGTTTACCTGACCTGTTTCTTGTTTATTTTTGTAATTCTGAATGGAATATGCCGATACTATAAATTTAGTTTATGGCAGTACTTAAAATATATCCGTCAGGAGATTTTAATTGTGTTGGGAACCTCTTCATCAGAGTCTGCACTGCCAAGTATGATGCAAAAGATGGAAGCCATTGGTTGTGATAAATCAGTGGTTGGACTGGTTATTCCCACGGGTTATTCTTTTAACCTGGATGGAACCGCGATTTACCTGGCGATGGCCGTGATATTTCTATGTCAGGTTTTCCATGTCGATTTATCCATTGGCCAGCAAATTACTATTTTGGGCGTGCTCATGGTAACTTCAAAAGGTGCTGCGGGTGTTACCGGAAGCGGTTTTATTGTATTGGTTTCTACATTAACCGCACTTAAAATTATGCCGATTGAGCATATTTCCATATTGATTGGTGTTGATCGCTTTATGAGCGAAGCCAGGGCCATTACTAATGTAATTGGAAATGGCATAGCTACCATTGTAATTGCTAAAAGCGAAAATCAATTTGATGAAGCTAAGTATTTAAAGGCCATTCAGCCTGCGGCAATAGAAAAGAATGAGGAAGAGTAGTGAGTTTGGAGTTTTTGGCTTGGAGTTTTGGATGCCCATTCTTAAGCTTCCAATACCTAATCCAACAAACCTGGTCTTAGCGTCTCGCTAAGACTTTTGAATATAATAGGCAGTAATTTTAATTGTTAGGTTACTCACAACTAAAAACACAATCCTGGTCTTAGCGTCTCGCTAAGACTTTTGAATATAATAGGCAATAATTTTAATTGTTAGGTTACTCATAACTAAAAACTCACAACTCCAAACTATTTAAACTACCTTTGTAGCAGAAACATGCACACAGCTTGTTTAATTAATCCAGATCACATTGGCCCAACAAGAACAAAATAACCGCAAAGAAAAAAGCGAGTTACATGCGCGCAACAAACACCGTTCGCGTTACAATTTCAAACAACTTACCGCTGCATCAAAAGAATTAAAACGTTATGTTTTCAAAAACGAACACAATGATGATTCAATTGATTTTGCCGATCAAAGTGCAGTTAAAGCGCTTAACAGGGCATTGTTAAAATATTTTTATAACATTTCTCAGTGGGATATTCCTAAAGATTTTCTTTGTCCGCCTATTCCGGGCAGGGCAGATTATATCCATTATGTTGCCGATCTTTTAGGCTCAAGTGCTAAAGGTAAAATACCTAAAGGTGCTAACGTGAACGTGCTTGATATTGGTGTTGGAGCAAATTGCATTTATCCGATTATTGGCCATCAGGAATATGGTTGGAACTTTGTTGGTTCTGAAATTGACCCACTTTCTGTTGATTCTGCTAAGCGTATTATTGATGCAAACAAACCTTTGCAGGGCGCTATTGAAATTCGTCAGCAATCTTCAAAAATGGGTATTTTTAGAGGTATTGTTGGTGCTAAAGAGCGTTTTGATGCTGTTGTTTGTAATCCGCCGTTCCATGCATCTTTAAAAGAGGCAGAACAAGGCACCCGACAGAAATGGCGTAATTTGGGAGGCAATGAAAAAGAAGTAAAACATGTTTTAAACTTCGGTGGAAACAAAGCTGAACTTTGGTGCCCAGGTGGCGAGCGTGCTTTTGTAGAGCAGATGATTATTCAGAGTGCACAAATTAAAAACCAGGTTTTATGGTTTACCTCTTTGGTTTCGAAAAGCGCAAATTTAAAGAGTATTTATAGTGCTTTGGTTAATGCAAATGCTTTCGAAGTTCGCACGGTTCAAATGAGTCAGGGCCAAAAAATAAGTCGTTTTGTAGCCTGGACTTTCCAGGATGATGATGCGCAGGCGGAGTGGGCAAAGGGATGGAATAAGTCTTGAGTTCGGAGTCTTTAGTCACTGGCGAACGAGTAAAGTATAAGCAAAGCCGGATGAACTAAAGTTTGTCTGGCTTTTTTATTATTTCTTCTCATAAACAATTAAAATGACCAAATCATTATCCTTATTTGGTGCAATGCCATGCGAGCTTCCGGGGCGGGTTAAAATGGCATCTCCGGGTTTTACCGGAAAAGTTTTGTCATTCATTTGCATTATTCCGTTTCCGCTGATCACATAATAAATTTCATCTTCTTTTTGTAAGTGATAACCGATGGATGAACCTGATTTTAAAATCCTTTTCCGAAAAATTGTTTTAAGATTCTTAACATCGCCGAAGAAGTTATAGCCAATGGTTTCGCCACTGCCATGATGTGTTCCAGGTTCTGTTTTTGCTACTTCTGTATCGTTTTGAAGGATGTATTTAGTGGTATCAGTTTGTTGTGCGTTTGCAGATAAGGTTGAGAAACCAACAACTGAAAATAAAAATACTGCAAATAGAAAGTAATATTTCATGCAAAGGTTTTAAAGTCTATGTAAAACTGGTGTTTTGTCTTTAAATTTTACTTCCAAATAATCGAAATATCTTTAAAAACAAAGTTTAGGTTTTTGAAATCATTTGTTGTTGTGCATTTCAGCTCAATCATTTTTAATAAAGCTGTTGAAGGAAGAATGCCAGGAAATACAATGGTTAGTTTAGTTGGTATATCTGTTTCTAAGTCGGCAGCGTATTTATTCGGTCCGAAAATTATGTTATTTGCTTTTAACGTATTGCCTTGTAAATCAATTGCTTTTCCGTAGCTGTCTGGCGAAAACAAAAGATTCTTCTTTATATCATTGTTGGTAAGCAAAAATTGTAGTTTAACCGTCTGATCCTGTTTATTGCCCTCACAACTGAGCATGGTACAGTCAATTTTTGAATTGGAAATGGTTTTTATTTTCTCCTCAAATATTTTTAAAGTTTCTCTAAAATAATCATTTTGTTTCTTTAATGTGGTCAGTTCATCTTGTAAAGTTTGATTTTGACTTTTTAATTTATTGTTTTCTTCTTTAAGAGCTTGTAGATTAGTTTGAGCAAATCCTATTTGTCCAGATAATAATAGTAGAAATAGAAATTTTTTCATGATTAAATGTGGTTAATTGTTAAACAGCATTTCATTCTAATATGGGGATAAATGCTTGTAAATGCAAATTATTTGCTTTGATGTGCTTGATTTGTTTTAAGAGTTGACAACTTTAATAGCGAACTGAAAGAAAGTTGTCAACTCTATAAATTAAAGATTGAAGTGAAAGCGGGGCTGAAGTAGCCATAAACCAATTCCTTACATTTCCCTGAAAAAATGGGGTAAATAATATGCTTTTCGGTTTGACTTTCCAGTCAATAATATTAGCTTTGCACAAAAAAAATTGATACATGAGCGTTTTAGTAAATAAAGATTCTAAGGTTATCGTTCAGGGTTTTACCGGAAACGAAGGAACTTACCATGCTGAGCAGATGCTGGCCTATGGTACAAACGTAGTTGGTGGTGTAACGCCTGGCAAAGGTGGGCAATTGCATTTAGATAAGCCTGTTTTTAATACTGTTAAAGATGCCGTTGATAAAACGGGAGCAAATGTATCGATCATTTTTGTTCCACCGGCTTTTGCTGCTGATGCCATTATGGAAGCCGCAGAAGGTGGTATTAAAGTGATTGTTTGTATTACTGAAGGTATCCCGACTAAGGATATGATTCAGGTTAAAGAATATATTTCGGATCGTGATGTTACTTTAATTGGTCCGAACTGCCCGGGTATTATTACTGCTGATGAAGCTAAAATTGGGATCATGCCAGGTTTTATCTTCAAAAAAGGTAACGTTGGTGTGGTTTCTAAATCTGGAACTTTAACTTACGAAGCGGTTGACCAGGTTGTTAAAGCTGGTTTAGGTATCACAACAGCTATTGGTATTGGTGGTGACCCGATTATTGGTACACCAACTGTTGAAGCCGTTAAATTATTAATGAACGACCCTGAAACTCACGGGATCATCATGATTGGTGAAATTGGTGGTGGAATGGAAGCTGAGGCTGCTCGTTGGATTAAAGAAAACGGTACTAAACCTGTAGTAGGTTTCATCGCTGGTCAAACTGCGCCTCCGGGACGTAGAATGGGCCACGCTGGCGCTATCGTTGGTGGTGCTGATGATACTGCAGCTGCTAAAATGAAAATTATGGCTGAGTGTGGTATCCGTGTAGTAGAAAGTCCTGCTGAAATTGGCGCTGCAATGGCAGAAGAATTAGCAAAGTAAGATTTTAAAATTTACATAAATGAAAGCGCTTCGATTAATTTCGAGGCGCTTTTTTCGTTTAACCGCAAAGAAACGCTAAGACTATTATGGCTCCAGATACGCAAAGAACACAAAGAAAAAATTATCTTTTCCCAACAAAGAGAGTAGTTTGGTAAATAATTACCGTCACTCTTCTTTGGCAAGTAAACCCCATTGAGATTATTTCAGCTACAGACCTTAAAATAAATTCAGGGTAACGACAATTCATAACAAACGCTAAAAAAGATGCCTGGACATATAGTCTAACTTAGGTTTAAACCACCAACTTTGTTTCCCTCTCTTTAAGGAGAGGGACTTGCAGAAAAGAGCATAACTTACAAACTTTGTCAGGGAGAGGTTTATGTGTCTGATTTTTAACTCTCCCTATTTAAGTTAGTGGTTTGACAAATAATTGCTGTTCCTCTTAGAAGAAAGGAATTATGCTCAATGGATAGAAACATAAAGTTGCCACTGATGGTAAAGCATTAGGCATTTACATAAATGAAAGCGTTTCGATTAATTTCGAGGCGCTTTTTCGTTTTAAAGACTTGCCACGGAAACACAGAACGCACGGAAAAGAAAAAGGAGAAAAATATTGAAATTATAATTATTTTAGTTAAAATATTAATTATGGATTATCATGTTAACTCAGATAATCGTCCCTATAAAAATGAAACAGATTTAATTATCAATGCGGCAATTGAGGTTCACAGGAATCTGGGCGCTGGCTTTTTAGAGATTGTTTATAAAGATGCACTTTGCATAGAAATGGATGGCAGAGGCTACTTTTATGAAAGAGAAAAGCGCTATTCTGTTTACTATAAAGATGTTTTATTACCACATAGCTTTTATGCCGACTTTATAATTTTTGATACTGTTATATTGGAAATCAAGGCTAAAAGTGGAATAGCAAATGAAGATCTGGCTCAAACGATTAATTATTTAAAATGCTCAGATTGCAGAGTTGGTTTAGTTTTAAACTTTGGGAAACCAACCTTAGAAATAAGGCGTGTTGTTTTTTAAAATAATTTTTCTGTGTATTCAGTGCTTCCGTGGTAAATGTTAGTTTGTCCCTTGAGTGCCATCATCTCACATCGTGTTTGAAGCTTGTGCATAACATGTATTGTTTTTAAAATAATTTTTCTGTGTATTCAGTGCTTCCGTGGTAAATGTTAGTTTGTCCCTTAAGTGCCGTCATGCTCAAAGCGTGTTTGATTCTTGGGTATAACATGTCATATATTGTTTTTGAAATGATTTTCCGTGTATTCCGTGGCAAATGTTAGTTTGTCCCTTAAGTGCCGTCATGCTCAAAGCGTGTTTGATTCTTGGGTATAGCATGTCATGTGTTGTTTTTGAAATGATTTTCCGTGTATTCAGTGCTTCCGTGGTAAATGTTAGTTTGTCCCTTGAGTGCCATCATCTCACATCGTGTTTGAAGCTTATGTATAACATGTATTGTTTTTGAAATGATTTTCCATGTATTCCGTGTTTCCGTGGCAAATGTTAGTTTGTCCCTTAAGTGCCGTCATGCTCAAAGCGTGTTTGATTCTTGGGTATAACATGTCATGTGTTGTTTTTGAAATGATTTTCCGTGTATTCAGTGCTTCCGTGGCAAATGTTAATTTGTCTCTTGAGTGCCATCATGCTCACATCATGTTTGAAGCTTGTGCATAATATGTATTGTTTTTGAAATGATTTTCCGTGTATTCCGTGTTTCCGTGGCAAAAACATTTAATTTACAAACTCATTTATCATCCCATTGTAAACACTATTCCAAACCCTTAAACCAGCAAACCAAAATAAAATCTATAGCGTATATTGATATATGAAAACGATGTTAAATAAACTATTTTTGATCTCAACTGTTGTTTTAATCACTACGCTTTCGGCTTGTGCACAAAAGCAAGATAAAAAAGAAACAAAGCAGACACAGCAATCAGAAAATATTATACCAAAAAAGAAAATGAACTGGAATCCGTTAACACCTGAAGAAGAAAGAGTAATCGTAAATAAAGGTACTGAATATCCTGGTACTGGTAAATATGAACACACCACTGATAAAGGAACATATACCTGTAAACGTTGTGATGCACCATTATACCGATCGGAAAGTAAGTTTGATGCCCGTTGCGGTTGGCCGGCTTTTGATGATGAAATAAAAGGTGCGGTTAAAAGAATTCCGGATGCGGACGGATCCCGTACAGAAATTGTTTGCGCCAATTGTGGGGCGCACTTAGGTCACGTATTTTTAGGTGAAGGATTTACCAATAAAGACACTCGTCACTGTGTAAATTCCATCTCTATGAATTTCGTACCTGATCAAAAATAAGGTGGGTATAGTAGGGTTAGGTAGAGGCGTACAGCGAAAGTTGTACGCCTTTTTTGTTGCTGAAAATCAAAGTGTTTTTCCACAATTTACTGATTATAAACTAAATGCTTATATTTGCAGGCTCGATAAAGAAATTTTAGCCTATGAAGTATTTTCTGTTATTAAGTTTTTGTTTCCTGTTTTTACAAGGTAAAGCACAAAATTCTGATTCCTCAAATGAGCCGGATAGCATCAAAAAAACAGTTCTTGCCACTTATTATCACAGAAAGTTCGAAGGTCGCCGAACAACAAGCGGCGCAAAATACAGGGCTAAAAAATTCACAGCCGCTCATCGTACATTACCGATGGGAACAATGATCACAGTAACCAATCCAGATAATGGAAAATCAGTTATTGTCAAAGTAAACGATAGAGGCCCATTCTCAAAAAGACTAGCTATTGATCTGTCAGAAAGTGCAGCAAAAGAGATCGGTATCTTTAGAAAAGGCATTGCCAAAGTCAACTTAAGTTACACCATTGAGTAATACTCCTTTTTGCTCTATTTCACAGTTGTTATACACCTCAAATTTAAGTTATTAACACTCATTTTGGTTTGCTAAACCCTTGAAAAGAAACGATTAGCTTTTTTTTTCCTTGAAAATGATATTTAACTGATGGTTTTTCCCCAGTAAACAGGTAGGGTGTTAACAACTTTGGTTCACAAAAAAGCCCCCCCGTATATATATTTGTTATAACAAAGTTCTTTAACTTCTCGTGTTTGAAAACAAATATAAAAGCTTAGTTTTTAGTAGTTTATAGGTAAATCTCTCTGATTACAAATTTAAATTTCATAACTAAAAACTCAGTTGTTTGCCGAACGCAGGGGTTAGCACTTTCACTAGAGTTTTAATACAAAACATTTCAATCATCATATAAAATTGATGGGTGCGTGGTTTTGTCGGCTCTGTTTAAATTGAAAACATTAAAGTATCAGCTATGGAACAGGAATTATTACTACAAGAAAACAAAGACAGGTTTGTGCTTTTGCCGATTAAGTATCCGGCAATTTGGGAAATGTATAAAAAGACCGAAGCTAGTTTCTGGACAGCAGAAGAAATCGATCTTTCTGATGACCAAAAACACTGGGATAATCTGAATGATGGGGAAAGACATTTTATTTCTCACATTCTTGCTTTCTTTTCTGCTAGTGATGGCATTGTTAACGAAAATCTGGCTGTAAACTTTATGAGTGAAGTGCAATTACCGGAAGCACGTTGTTTCTATGGTTTTCAGATTATGATGGAAAATATCCACGCCGAAACTTATGCTTTGTTAATTGATACTTATATTAAAGATCCTGAAGAAAAAGACCGTTTATTCCATGCAATTGATACTGTTCCGGCAGTGAAAAGAAAAGCAGAATGGGCTTTACGCTGGATTGAAAACGGAACTTTTGCAGAACGTTTAGTTGCTTTTGCTGCGGTTGAAGGTATTTTCTTCAGTGGAAGTTTCTGTTCTATCTTCTGGTTAAAGAAACGTGGTTTAATGCCTGGATTGACTTTCAGTAACGAGTTAATCTCCAGAGATGAAGGTTCTCACTGCGAATTCGCTTGCTTATTGTACAGCATGTTAAGTAATAAATTAAGCGAGGAACAAGTGCATTCTATCATTAGCGATGCGGTAGAAATTGAAAAAGAATTTATTACTGATGCATTACCAGTTGCTTTAATCGGTATGAATGCAAAATTAATGAGTCAGTATATCGAATTTGTAGCCGATAGATGGTTACAGGAATTAGGTTACAAAAAAATCTACAATGCAACCAATCCATTTGATTTTATGGAAATGATTTCATTGCAGGGTAAAACCAATTTCTTTGAGAAACGTGTGGGCGATTATCAAAAAAGTGGTGTGCTCACAGCTGCTGATAACAAAGCTCAGGCATTTTCTTTAGATGAAGACTTTTAAGGTTGAGGGTTAAAGGTAGAAGACGTAAGGGATATAGTTTTTAATCTTGATACCTGATACTCACTACTTGATATTATAAAAAAATATAAAAGCGAAAGGTTAAGTCTTAATACTGATACTCGCTACTAAATACTAAACTTGCCTTTAAAAGCCCTCCCTTTTGGGGAGGGTTGGGAGGGGCTCTAAATCTCATAAATTATGTTCGTACTAAAAAGAGATGGCCGCAAAGAAGCGGTGCAATTTGACAAAATCACAGCCCGGATTCAAAAACTGTGCTATAGTTTAAATTCAGATCTTGTAGATCCAATTGATGTTGCCAAAAAGGTAATTGAGGGTTTATATGATGGTGTAACTACATCAGAACTGGATAACCTTGCTGCAGAAACAGCAGCATCATTAACTACAAAGCACCCTGATTATGCTTTGTTAGCATCGCGTATTGCAGTTTCTAACTTGCATAAAAACACCACAAAATCATTCTCGGGTACGATGAAAATGTTGTACGAATATTTCGATCCGAAAGCACAAAAAGCAGCTCCGCTTATTGCTGATGATGTTTATGAGATTATTGAAAAAAATGCAGAGATTTTAGACAGTTCTATCATTTACGACCGTGATTTCGGATTCGATTATTTCGGTTTCAAAACTTTAGAGAAATCTTATCTGTTAAAAGTTAACAATAAAATTGTTGAGCGTCCTCAACATTTATTTATGCGTGTTTCGGTTGGGATTCATAAAGAAGATATCGAAAGTGCAATCAAAACTTACAACCTGATGAGCGAGCGTTGGTTTACGCACGCTACACCAACATTATTCAATGCTGCTACACCAAAACCTCAAATGTCATCATGTTTCTTGTTAACCATGCAGGATGACAGTATTGAAGGTATTTATGATACATTAAAACAAACTGCTAAAATTTCTCAAAGCGCAGGTGGTATTGGTTTAAGCATCCATAACATTCGTGCAACCGGTTCATATATTGGTGGTACAAATGGTACAAGTAATGGTATTATTCCGATGTTACGTGTATTTAACGATACTGCCCGTTATGTAGACCAGGGTGGAGGTAAACGTAAAGGCGCCTTCGCAATCTATTTAGAGCCCTGGCATGCAGATGTTTTCGAATTCTTAGACCTGCGTAAAAACCACGGTAAAGAAGAAATGCGCGCCCGTGATTTATTCTATGCGCTTTGGATTAACGATTTGTTTATGCAACGCGTTAAAGATAATGGCGACTGGACATTATTCTGCCCGCACGAAGCACCAGGTTTAGCAGATTGCTTTGGTAAGGAATTTGAAGATTTATATACTAAATATGAAGCTGAAGGCCGTGGACGTAAAACCATCAAAGCGCAAGAACTTTGGTTTGCCATTTTAGATTCGCAGATTGAAACGGGTACACCTTACATGTTGTTTAAAGATGCGGCGAACAGTAAATCTAATCAGCAAAATTTAGGTACCATTAAAAGTTCTAACTTATGTACTGAGATTATTGAGTATACCTCTAAAGATGAAGTTGCGGTTTGTAACTTAGCATCGTTAGCATTACCTCGTTTCGTAATTAATGGTCAGTTCGACCACCAGAAATTATACGATGTAACTTATCAGGCTACTTTAAACCTGAACAAAATCATCGATCATAACTATTATCCGGTTCAGGAAGCTGAAAATTCTAACCGCCGCCACAGGCCGGTTGGTTTAGGCGTACAAGGTTTGGCCGATGCCTTTATCTTATTGCGTTTACCTTTCGAAAGTGATGAGGCAAAGCGTTTAAACAAAGATATTTTCGAAACGATTTATTTCGCATCGATGACAGCATCTCATGATTTAGCAGTAAAACATGGCCCTTACGAAACTTTTAAAGGTTCACCATTATCGAAAGGTAAATTCCAATTCGATTTATGGAATGTAACGCCAGATAGCGGCCGTTGGGACTGGAACGCATTACGCAAAAAAGTAGTTAAAGATGGTGTGTACAACTCATTATTGGTTGCGCCAATGCCAACTGCATCTACATCTCAAATTTTAGGTAACAATGAATGTTTTGAGCCATATACTTCAAACATTTATACCCGCCGTGTATTAAGCGGAGAGTTTGTGGTGGTAAACAAACACTTATTGAAAGATTTAGTGGCGTTAGGTTTATGGAATAACGATATGAAAAACAAAATCATATTGGCTAATGGTTCAATCCAGGCCATTCCGGAAATCCCTGACTACATTAAAGAATTATATAAAACCGTTTGGGAGATTAAGATGCGTAACATCATCGATATGGCTGCAGACCGCGGCGCATATATCTGCCAATCGCAGTCATTAAACTTGTTTGTAAACGCACCAAATACTTCAAAATTAACTTCAATGCACTTCTACGCATGGGAGAAAGGTTTAAAAACAGGTATGTATTACTTGCGTACACAAGCAGCATCGCAAGCGGTTAAATTCACTGTAGAAAACCAGGGCGGTAAAGCCATTGAAGCAGTTATTCCAGCTGAAATGACACCAGATCAGGTTGCAGAAGAAATCGTTGACGGACCAGTTTGTTCAATGGAAGAAGGTTGCATTAGCTGTTCAGGTTAAATTGGTTCAATAGTTCATTTGTAGTTGGTTCATTAGTTTTCAAAACACCAAAATGAACTAATGACTAGTGAACCCATGAACATTCATCATAAAGCAATAAAATAGATAAGGTTTTGGGCAAACGCTCAAAACCTTATTTTTTGTCCTTACTTTTGTTTTTTAGTTCAATAGTTCATTAGCCAATGGTTCATTAGTTTCTAAAGCGCCAAACACCAATGAACTGATAACCAGTGAACCAATGAACCATCATAATGCCTTAAAACATAGCAAACACGAAATCATTCCTTGCGAAAGATGCGGAACGGCTATTGAATGCAAGGCAAATGCTTATACCAAATGTCAGTGTAGTGCAGTACACCTAAGCATAAATGAAGTGCAACATATTTCAGAATTGTATGATGGTTGCTTATGCGCAAAATGTCTTTTCGAATTGCAACAGGAATATCGTGAAGAGATTGGGGTATAAATTTTCTAAAGGGAATAAAAATGGCAGCCTTTTGCTGTAATCCTGGGCTTTTGTAAAAGACAGCAAAAGCTATAATGAATAGCCCGACTGACAACGATCTGAAGCAAAACCTTTTCTTTTCTAATATTTTTAAAACAAACCTTCGCCCCTCAACCTTTATACCTTAAAGCTTTTTTGTAACTTTGCATCCTAATTTTGAATAAGTGAATTTCGAATGAATGTACAAAAGCAAAATAAAAACATTTAATCATCACTAATTCTCTAATTCAATCATTTTGAAAAACATGAAGAAAGTAAAAGTTGGTTTAGTACAGATGAGTTGTACTAAAGATAAACAGGAAAATTTAGATAAAGCAATTGTAAAGGTACGTGAAGCTGCAGCTAAAGGGGCACAAATTGTATGTTTACAGGAGCTTTTTACTTCCTTATATTTTTGTGATGTTGAAGATTATGATAACTTCGATTTAGCAGAATCTATTCCTGGCCCATCTACAGATGCTTTACAAGTTGTAGCTAAAGAATTAGGTGTGGTAATCATTGCTTCTTTATTTGAAAAACGTGCAGAAGGTTTATACCACAATACAACTGCTGTATTAGATGCTGATGGTTCTTATTTAGGTAAATATCGTAAAATGCATATCCCTGATGATCCGGCTTACTACGAAAAATTTTATTTCACTCCGGGTGATTTGGGCTATAAGGTTTTCGAAACCAAATTTGCCAAAATTGGCATTTTGATTTGCTGGGACCAGTGGTATCCGGAAGCATCACGCATTACCGCTTTGATGGGAGCCGATATTATGTTTTATCCAACAGCAATTGGCTGGGCAACTGATCAGGATGAAGAAACAAATAAAGACCAGTATAATGCATGGCAAACCATTCAACGTTCTCACGCAGTAGCCAACGGTGTACCAGTGGTGAGCGTAAACCGTGTTGGTTTTGAACAAGATGGAGCAATGAAATTTTGGGGTGGAAGTTTTGCCACCAATGCGCAGGGAAGAATACTTTATCTGGGTTCTCATGATCAGGAAGAAACTGAAGTGGTAGAACTGGATTTAGCAGAATCTGATTTCTTCCGTAAACACTGGCCTTTTTTAAGAGATAGAAGGATTGATTCTTACCAGCCGATTACTAAAAGATATATTGATTAGAGTCGGAGGTTAGGAGACCGAAGTCGGAAGTCTGAAAGTAGAGAAAGTTAAATTTTTTAAATATTGTTATATTAGTTATCAATATAATACACTTTGTCTTCTGACCTCGGACCAAAAACTCCTAACTCACTATGGCCTTTAAATTTGAGAAACTAAAAGTCTGGCAAAAAGCTTTGGACTTAGCAGATGAGATTGATAAAATGACTAAAACTTTTCCGAAAGAAGAAGTTTATGTTTTGACATCGCAAGTTAAACGTGCTGCCGATTCTATCTCCATGAACATTGCCGAGGGAAGTACAGGACAGAGCAATGCTGAATTCAAGAGGTTTTTAGGTTATGCGCTAAGGTCAGATATTGAAGTTGTTAATTGTTTACATTTATCCATCAGGCGTGGCTACATAACAAATGAAATTTTTCAGAAACACTATCAAGTATGTGAAGAAATTTTGATAATGATTTCTGCTTTAATCAAATCGTTAAAATAAGTCCAATGTCGGAAGACGAGAGTTCGACGATATCTGACCTCAAACATTTGACTTTAATAAACACAATATCTTCCGACCTCGGACAGCCGACTTCGGACTTATTATAAAACACAATATCTTCCGACCTCGGACAGCCGACTTCGGACTTACTATAAAACACAATATCTTCCGACTTCGGACAGCCGACTTTCGGACTAAATAAATACTAAATCATCGGACTTCGGACATCCGACTTTCAGACTAAAAAATATGTCAAATTTCCCTCCAAGAGAAGATTTAAATATTAATCAATTCGATTATTCTCCAAAGCAGCAAGGTTATTCTTTCCCTGCTGAATGGGCAAAACATGAAGCAACCTGGTTAAGCTGGCCACATAAAGAAGCAAGCTGGCCGGGAAAAATCGAAACAATTTACGAACCATATTGCCAATTTATTAAAGCCGTTGCTGAAGGCGAAAAAGTTCGTATCAATGTTAAAAATGAGGAAATGAAAGCCTTTGCCATTTCTGAATTGACAAAAGTTGATGCTGATTTAAGTCAGATTGAATTTTATTTCAACGAAACTAATGATGCCTGGTGCCGCGACCACGGACCAGCATTTGTGCTTAAAGGAAATGAAAAAGCAGTGGTTGATTGGGGTTACAATGCCTGGGGTGGAAAATATCCTCCATTTGATTTGGATGATGTTGTACCGACCAAAATTGCTAAACATTTTAATTTGCCCTTATTTACACCAGACATTGTAATGGAAGGCGGTTCTGTGGAATTCAACGGAGCAGGAACGGTTTTAACCACTACAGCTTGTTTATTGAACGAGAACCGTAATCCACACTTAACCAAAGAACAAATTGAAAAGTACCTGCTTGAATATTATGGGCAGGAACAGGTTTTATGGTTGGGAGATGGTATTGTTGGGGATGATACCGATGGGCATATCGATGATATTACGCGTTTCGTAAATGAGGATACCGTTTTAACTGTGGTAGAAAGCAATCCGCTAGATGAAAACTATGTTTTGTTGCAAGAGAATTTAGAGGCTTTAAGAGCAATGAAATTGAAAGATGGCCGCTCATTAAATATTATAGAATTACCCATGCCATCGCCAGTGATTTATGATGATACCCGTTTGCCCGCATCTTATGCTAATTTTTACATTGCAAATGCAGCGGTAATCGTTCCTGTTTTTGATGATGTAAACGACCAGAAAGCGCTGGACATCATTCAAGGCTGTTTCCCGGATAGAAAGGTCATAGGCATCAACTCAGTAGATATTATTTGGGGATTAGGAAGTTTCCACTGTTTGAGTCAGCAGGAGCCGGCGGTTTAGTTTGCAGTTAATAGTTGCCAGTTTTCAGTCAACGCTAAACAGTTAAATAATATTTCATTAGAGTTATTAACTTTACAACATTAAAACATTTCAATTTACAACATTTCATAATGAAATTATTAGAAGGAAAAACAGCATTAGTTACAGGCGCATCAAAAGGCATTGGTCGTAAAATAGCTGAAAAATTTGCCGAGCAGGGTGCTAATGTAGCATTTACCTATTTATCATCAGTAGAAAAAGGTGAAGCGCTGGAACAAGAATTACAAAGCTTTGGAACCAAAGTAAAAGGATATCGTTCTGATGCATCTAAATTCGATCAGGCAGAACAATTGATTAATGATATTGTTGCTGAATTTGGAACAATTGATATTGTAGTGAACAATGCGGGTATTACCAAAGATGGTTTGTTAATGCGCATGAGCGAAGAGAATTGGGATGATGTGATCAATATCAATTTGAAATCGATTTTTAACGTAACCAAAGCAGCATCTAAAGTGATGATGAAAGCCCGAAAAGGCGTTTTTATTAATATGAGTTCAGTTGTTGGCGTTCAGGGTAATGCTGGGCAAGCCAATTATGCTGCATCAAAAGCAGGAATCATCGGTTTTACCAAATCAGTGGCTAAAGAATTGGGTTCAAGAAATATTCGTGCCAATGTAGTTGCTCCCGGGTTTATCCGTACTGAAATGACTGAGGTTTTAGATCCTGCTGTTGTTGCCGGATGGGAAAAAGATATTCCATTAAAACGCGCTGGCGAAACCGAAGATATTGCTAATGTTTGTGTGTTTTTAGCATCAGATATGAGTGCTTATGTAACAGGTCAAACTTTATCGGTTTGTGGCGGGATGCTGTAAAGAAGGCAGAAGGTCAAAGGTTTAGGGTGGATGGTTTTCTTTCCAAGCCATTAAAAATTTCTAAAAGGCGTAAGTTGGGCATTAATCCTAAATTTTCGCCTTTTTTCTTTATGCTAAAAATTTATGAGTTTGGTTATAGCTTCTATTAACCGCAAAGATCACTAAGTTTTTCTAACCACTAAGACGCAAAGAACACAAAGCTATTTGTAAATAAACCTTTGCGATTTCTTTGCGTGAATTCTTTGAGTTCTTTGCGGTTAAAATTATGAGTTTTGGTTAAAGCTTCTATTTTATCATAGAGCATACCAAGGCCTTTGCTTTTTGTGATTTACGTCAGTTCCTCTGTGAAACTCAGTGCAATTCTTAGTGTTCTCTGTAGTTAAAATTTATGAGCTTGGTTATAGCTTCTATTAATTGCAAAGAGCAGAGCTATTTGTAAATAAACCTTTGCGTAAATTCTTTACGTCCTTTGCGGTTAATAACAAAATTAGCATCTTTATAAAATATGAATGGCTTTTTTGCTGGTACTTCCATCTTGTATTTTCTGGCCTGCCTTGCTTTAGGTGTTTTGTATGCATGGTTGCTATATCGTGGTAATAAAAATCTGAATAAAAAATTACAGTATGGTCTAACTGCAATTAGAATAATCGCTGTTACAGCTATTGCCTGGCTATTATTCGCTCCATTAATTAAAACGTTAAATTATACGCTGGATAAGCCTGTAATCATCATCGGTCAAGATAATTCTCTTTCTGTTGGTCAGGTTAAAGCTGTCGGTTTCGACCAGAAACTATATGAACAAAGTCTCAAGATTTTACAAAATAAATTATCAGATAAGTATGAAGTAAAAGCTTACAACTTTGGGGATTCGGTAGCCGATGGATTCAACTTTAAAAACCAGGGTAAATTAACTGATGCATCAGCGTTTTTTCAGAAGATCAGAGATGAATACACCAATAGAAATATTGGGGCAATTGTTCTGGCTACTGATGGAATTTTTAATCACGGTGGAAACCCTTTGTACAATATCAATCAAATTAATGCCCCCGTATATACAATTGCTTTAGGTAATAGCATTCCAAAGCGTGATGTTTTAATTGCAAATGTAAACTACAATAATATTGTTTATCTGGATGATGATTTTACTATTGAAGTTCAGGTTCAGGCATTTCAAAGTGATGGAGAAAATACTGCTTTAACGATTAGTCAGAATGGTGTAAAGGTTGATCAACAAAATATTGCTATCTCTGGAAATTCTTTTGTAAAAAACATTCCTGTAAAACTGCATGCCGGTAAAATCGGTATTCAGAAATATACGATTCAGCTTAATGCGCTACAAAATGAAATTACCACGAAAAATAATTCTCAAACTTTTTATGTTGAGGTTATTGATGGTAGGCAAAAAGTATTAATGGCAGCGGTTGCACCGCATCCTGATTTAAGTGTTTTAAAAGAAGCAATTTCACTTAATAAGCATTATGAGGTTAAATTGGCTTTAGCTGATGAATTAAATTCAACTGACCCTTCAAAGTTCGATTTGATTGTATTGTATCAATTGCCAGATGTTCAAAATATTTCATCTGCATTTTTACAAAAACTTACCGCATTAAAGAAACCAACCTGGTACATTGTTGGTGCGCAGAGTAATGTAAATGCTTTTAATCAAATTCAAAATCAGGTTAATCTGAGTTCGGCTAATGGTTCGTTGCAAGAGATTTATCCTGATATAGCCGATGGATTTACCAGTTTCAATTTATCTGAAGAAAATAAAAAACACTTTTCAGTGTTCGATCCATTGCTTTCGCCTTTCGGCAGATTAACAGTTAATGCGAGTGCAATACCAGTTTTTAACCAACGTGTGGGAAAAGTAAATACCCAACAACCGTTGTTGTTCTTTACCAATGAAAATGGATTAAAAGCCGGTTATTTAATGGGAGAGGGGTTGTGGCGATGGAAATTATCAGAAGCTGAAAATGAGATTCCCCAGTCAAGTTTAAATGATTTGATCTCTAAAACGGTTCAATACCTTTCTGTGAAGGATGATAAACGTAGATTTAAGGTTTTTACTTCCAGGTCTGCTTACGATGAAAATGAAAGTATTCAATTCAATGGAACACTTTATAATGATAGTTATCAGCCTGTAAATGAATCAGAAGTTAATCTTCAGCTCAAAAACGATTCTGGAAAAGTTTTTAACTATCTTTTCTCAAAAACTGAAAATGGTTATCAGTTGGATGTGGGAACAATGCCTGCAGGAAATTATTCTTATACAGCAAGTACATCACTAGGCGGACAGAAATTTACTGCCTCTGGTCGTTTTTATGTAAATGCTTTGATTGCAGAATATCAACAAACAACAGCCAATCATCAATTACTCTATACAATTTCAAAACAAAGTGATGGAAAACTTTTTATGCCTGCAGATTTGCTGAAAATTGCCGATGAAATTCTTGAAAACGAGAATATTAAAACCATTAGTTATGAAAATCGTAAATACGATGAATTGATTAATATTAAATGGTTATTTGGAGTGATTTTGGTTTTATTAAGTGTCGAGTGGTTTTTAAGGAAAAGAAATGGGGAATTATAAGCTTTATTTAGAAACGTTTATTTAACCACAAAGCACACAGAGAAAGGCACAAAGAAACACAAAATTAGCTACCGATATTTTTTAAATTAAATCGAAGTCCAGGGTGCTCTTAGCTGTCTAAGGTGGTAAGCCTTAATACTCCCATATTTTATGTTTAACCGCAAAGTACGCAAAGGGAAAGACGCTAAGAACCCAAAGTTAGGTTTATAATACCCGTAAGGATTAAACTGTTAACTGAAACCGTAAACTTAATTAATCCCGCCCATATTGTATGTTTAACCACAAAGTACACAAAGGGAAGGCGTAAAGAACACAAAGTTGGATGCAGAATTCTTACTCGAATTAAAGCTTGGATGTTCTTAGCTGTCTAAGGTGGTAAGCCTTAATGCTCCCATATTTTATGTTTAACCGCAAAGTACGCAAAGGGAAAGACGCAAAGAACCCAAAGTTAGGTTTATAACACCTGCAAGGATTAAACTGTTAACTGAAAACTGTAAACTTAATTAATTCCGCCCATATTGTATGTTTAACCGCAAAGGGAAAGACGCAAAGAACCCAAAGTTAGGTTTTATAACATTAAACTGTTAACTGAAAACCGTAAACTTAATTAATGCCACTCATCTTTATAAACGAATTTCGGCATGTGCCATTCGTATCTTATAGAAAGTAGTCTGATGGTTAAACCAACAACGGCGGCTAATATTGTAGCCATTAATTCACTTCCATGGAAATGTTCAATGCCTATATAAACTGCTCCTGTAACAATTGCTGCACTTGCATAAATCTCTTTACGAAATAGAAAGGGAACTTCATTACAAAGTACATCGCGAAGAACACCGCCGGCACAGCCTGTAATCATGCCGCTGAACAATACAATTAAATAAGGTAAATGGATTTGTTGTGCAACCTGGCAACCAATAATGGTAAAAACAACTAAACCCATTGCATCAAGATACAGAAATAGTTTTTTAAGTTTTGTCATGATGGAAGCAATAAAAGCTGCAAATAAAGCAGCTACTGCAGTAATGACTAAATATTCAGGATGTTCAACCCAACTCATGGGATAATGACCAAACAATACATTTCTAACTGTTCCACCACCCAAAGCAGTAACCCAGGCAATAATACAAACGCCAACCCAATCCATATCTCGCCTGCCAGCAGAAAGTGCAGCAGTCATAGCTTCAGCAGTAATGGCGATGATGTATAGAATGTGAAGCATAGAGAGGTGGTTAATTGTTTGAATTGGATAAATGGTTAACCTAAAACCGTCGGACAACTAAATGAATTTCCCCTGATCTTGAAATCCTAAAATCCTAAAAATCTTAATTCTTGTTTAATCTTTCTTCTCTTCGTGGATGATAACAAAAACGTCTTCGTTGTCTTTTTTCATGAAATATTTTTCACGAGCGAATTTTTCAGCAGTATTCAAATTGGTATTCAATTCGTTTAAATCTTTTTTTACCTGAGCAATTTCTTTCTCAAAATATTCTTTTTCTTCCTGCAATTTATTCGCCTGGCTACGATATTCGTATTGCGACATCATATCATTTTTATCAAAGAACAGCATCCACATGGCGAAAGCAACCGTTGCCAGAAAATATTTATTGCGGAAAAGATCTATTAAACGTTTCATAATTCTTCTCGAAAAATCGTCAATGACGTAAATGTAAATAAAAACATCCGAAGATTTAAAATCTCCGGATGTTCTACAAAAAAAGTTTTTCAACTTCTTAACATTAAATCTAATTGTGATGTTGAGCCTGTCGAAACACTTACCGAAAAGTTCTTCAACAAGCTCAGCATGACAAACTATTTATTTTTTTGCGTATTTGAAGTTTTTACCAATAAAACGGGCATTTTCGCCTAATTCTTCTTCAATACGTAATAATTGATTGTATTTTGCAATCCTGTCAGAACGAGATGCAGAACCGGTTTTAATCTGTCCGCAGTTTAAAGCAACAGCTAAATCAGCAATAGTAACATCTTCAGTTTCTCCTGAACGGTGGCTCATTACTGAAGTGTAACCACTGTTTTGGGCTAAAGTTACCGCATTGATTGTTTCTGTTAAAGAACCGATTTGGTTAACTTTTACCAGGATTGAGTTTGCAGTATCTTCATCGATACCACGTTGTAAACGCGTTACGTTGGTTACAAATAAATCATCACCAACCAATTGAACATGGTCGCCGATTTTTTCAGTTAAAGTTTTCCAACCAGCCCAGTCATTTTCATCCATACCATCTTCAATAGAAATGATTGGATATTTTGCAGAAAGATCAGCTAAATACTGAGCTTGTTCTTCACTAGAGCGGATAGCACCTTTGTCACCCTCAAATTTTGTATAATCGTATTTACCATCTTTATAAAACTCAGATGAAGCACAATCTAAAGCCAGGCAAATTTGTGAACCAGGCTTGTAACCCGCAGTTTCAATTGCTTTTAAAACAGTTTCGATTGCATCTTCAGTACCATCGAAAGTTGGAGCAAAACCACCCTCATCACCTACAGCAGTAGATAAACCTCTGTCGTGAAGAATTTTTTTCAGGTTATGGAAAACTTCAGTTCCCCAACGCAATGCTTCAGAGAAAGATGGCGCGCCTACTGGCATAATCATAAACTCCTGAAAAGCGATAGGTGCATCAGAGTGAGAACCACCATTGATGATGTTCATCATTGGAATGGGTAAAGTATTTGCATTAACGCCACCAATGTAACGGTACAAAGGTTGACCAATTTCATCAGCTGCAGCTTTAGCAACTGCCAATGAAACACCTAAAATTGCATTAGCGCCCAGGTTACCTTTATTTTCAGTACCGTCAAGTTCTAACATGATCTTGTCAATCGCATTTTGCTCAAAAACATCAATACCTCTCAACGCCGTAGCAATTTTAGTGTTCACATTTTCAACAGCTTTTAAAACGCCTTTACCTAAATATGTAGATTTATCTCCGTCACGTAATTCAACCGCCTCATATTGCCCGGTAGATGCACCGCTTGGTACAGCTGCACGGCCAAAAGCGCCTGCTTCTGTAACTACTTCTACTTCTACTGTTGGGTTGCCTCTCGAATCGAGGATTTGTCTGGCATGGACATTAACGATTATGCTCATTTCTATTTGATTTTTTGTTGATTTTTTAACCTGCTTAGTGTATAAAGTACAATTACTAAGCTTAACATCAAAGTTAGTATATTTTTTAAATAAATAAAGCCTTTCAAGGGTTAATGTTATGATGGTTAGCTTATGTAAAATACTTTAAGATTCCCACCTGTGTGGGAATGACGGAGTGTACAAACAAAGTTATCAAAGATATGTTGCTGTGCGCTCTTTCCTAAAATTACCGAACCCAAATTATCTAAACCCGATTGAAGTGGAAAGTTTTTTAATTTGCACTTCCCTAAAATATACTTCTCATGCTGAGGCACGAAGCATCCGCAACCGATAAAACAGATGCTTTGTACCTATCAGTTGACAGCAATTAAAAAACTTGCAACAAAAAGCGGGATTGATTTAACCGAAAAGCCACTGCTATTGCTTTCCTAAAAATAACTATTGAAATAAATTCAGAATGACGATTGGATCACAAAGACTGGCGGATTACTAATATTACTAATCAGGTTGTCGCAACCGATGAAAAATCAGCTTCGTAATGACGATGGAGAAAAAATAGCCTGACCAAACAATAATCAGTTAACCCATTCGAACAATTAACCTACAAATCTACTTCGCAATAAACTTATAAAACGGTACAAACTCACGATGCCAAAACCATTCTGTATGCTTGCCATCTTCCTTTTCAACAAAAATCACGTTTTTATTAGTGTCATCAGGATTTAGAATGTCGTAAACCTTTTTCAAATCACGAACCATTGCCGGGCCTTCTTTATCGCCTGCAACAAAAAAGATTTTACTATTCTTCAATCCGGTTAATCGTTCTTTTATATCAGCATAAATTTTCGGAGCCAACCAGAATGCAGGACTAAAAACTCCGGCCGAACCAAAAACTTTAGGATACTCGGCAATCGCATACATGGAAATTAATCCACCCATTGAACTGCCGGCAATAGCTGTATTTTTAACGCCGGGTAAAGTCCGATAGTGCTGATCAATAAATGGTTTCAAAGTTTCAACAAGAAATGCAGCGTAGGCTTTCCCTTCGCCTTTTCCGTACTGGCTATCATAAGGATTATATTCTTTCAAGCGATCATTACCGCCATGGTCAATACCTACAATTATCATCTCTTTAGAACCCGCTCTAATCAAACTATCCATAACAGAATCAACCGCCCATTCGTTATTGCGTGGTGGATTGGCATGAAAAAGATTCTGACCATCATGCATGTAAACCACAGGGTATTTCTTTTTAGAATTTTTATAGCTCTTGGGCAGGTAAATCCAAATTTTGCGATATTTCTTAAGCTGAGGTATGTAAAAAGCAGAATCAATTACATGGACATGATCTCCAAAGCGGTAATCTTCCGTTTGTTGCTTGAAATTATCTGCCCAATTTGCAATTCTTACATCCATGTTTGTATCAACATTCAAAGTCAAAGTTCTGTTTGCGATAGGTTTCCCATTTGACTGTGATTCTACCTGATCCCAACTGCCACGGGTTATTTTAAATTCATGATATCCTTTTGGCAAATTCAGCTCAATAAGATAGGTTAGGCTATCTTTCTGTTTCAAATGGAAAGCCCGGTTTCCTGGATTCCAGTCATTAAAGTTGCCAGCGATAAATAAACTATCATTTGTTTTCTTTGGCATGTGGACGGTCAAATTAACTTTAACCTGAGCACATAAAATAAAAGGAAACAGTAAGTTGATAGATAAAAATCGCTTTAACATATTAGAAACTCAATTGATGTGACTTTGAAGTTCTTAGATCCTGAAATAAAATTCCGCATCACGAATATGCAGAAATAACCAAACTATTTCAGTTCATCTAAAACCCGAAACAATTTTTTATTAATCCCGCTGCCGCTATAGTTGTTGATATTAATTACGATAATGTATTTATTTCCAGCAGAATCAGTATGGTAGCCTGCAAACGCAGAAACATCATTTATGGTACCGCTTTTGATTTTCATGCCATTGTATTCTGGCAAGCCTTTATAAAAATCAGGAAACCAATTTTCTTTTTGGATTTGAAAAAGGACACTTGCCATTGCAGAAGTGGTGATTCTGTTGCCTGGTGATAGTCCACTGCCATCAATAACATTCAGTGCTGATCGATCGATACCTTTCCCTGCCCAGAAATTAATTTCGGTTTCAGTTCCTTTGGCTGTGGTTGCAGCTTTTCCAGATTTTAGTGCAATGGTTTTTAATAGGGTTTCGCCGTATAAATTGATGCTTTTCTTCAAAAACCAATAGGAAATTTCACTTAAGGTAGGAGAAGTAATTGTACTAATCTTTTGCGTCACTGCGGGAATGGGTTGATTATTTAAAGCCATTAACCTCGTGGTTGTTACTTGGTTTGCTTGGATTCCTAGTCTTTTCAAAGTATCCTGTAAGCGATAGGCACAATCAAAAGCAGGGTCGGGCAGAGCTACAGAAATTCCTGATTTGCCAATTCCCATTCCCCAGCTCCCGCGTAAATAAGCAACATTACTGTATGGGGGAAGAAAAGCATAACTTCTGTCGCCAGTTCCGGATGCTCCGGTTTTAAGTTCGTTTACAATTTGAACATAAGGCGTTTCGGGAATGGTTTTAACTACTTTTACCTCGTCAGCGGTGCTGGAACCCGCTCGTAAATGAATATCGAATTGATTTTCTCTCCAGGCTAATCCGGAAGTTCCTGCACCATAATAGTTCCCAATATCTTGCCAAACCCAGCCCTCTGGTGTTGTTTGTGTCCCAAAAATCCGATCATCGCCAATTATTGAGCCTTCAATTTTTTTTATTCCTGCTGATTTTATTGCTGTTACCCATTGCGTTAAAACAACATTTTCTTTGTTTTGATATCGCCATGAGCCCAGTGTTGGGTCTCCACTGCCAATGATGATCAAATTTCCTTTTAATATTCCATCAGCAGTGATATTTCCGGAGTAAGCCAGCGTGGTTTGAAATTGAAAATCTTTACCCAAAATACTGAAAGCCGTTGCGGCGGTAATCGTTTTTAAAGTTGATGCTGTTGCCAGACCGATCTGTTCATTTTTAGCGAAGAGTGTTTTACCTGTATTGGCATCCAAAACACAAAGCGATATAATGGCATATTTTGCCTGCTCATCTGCCAATAAATTATTGAAAGCCTTTTCCAGGTTTTGAATTTTATTTTGGGCAATTGTGGCTGTTGCTGAAAAAACGAACAGGAGTAGTATTTTGAAAAATTTCATTTATAACGGAATGATTGTTTTATATCAGAAAACTGGTATAGTTAGATTTATTTATAACGTGTGTTTCATTGGTATTATACGCATCTAGAAAAGTTGATGGGAATCTGACTTTTTTATTCTCATTCCATTTTATTTCTATTGCATTTATTTTTCCATCGATTTCTTCTATCAAATCGATTTCTTGCTGTTGAAAGCTACGCCAAAAGTAATATTTCGCAAGTTTTCTTTTGTTATTATTGGCCTTAATGTATTCTGATACAATATAATTTTCGAAAAGCTGACCAGCATCTTGTCGCAATCCGAGCACATTGAAATTTTCAATTACTGCATTGCGGATCCCTGTATCGTAGAAGTATATCTTTTTGCTTTTTTTTATTTCATTCCTCAGGTTACTGCTGTATGCGCCTAATCTGAATACAACCAAGCATTGTTCTAACAGGTCTATATATCGCTCAACCGTTAGTTTATCTGCCTCAATCATCTGACCAAGTTCTGTATACGATACCTCATTACCTATTTGTAATGCCAATGCTTGTACTAATTTTTCTAGCTGTAAAGGTTTTCGGATGCCAGTAAGCGATAAAATGTCTTTAAAAAGATAGCTATTGGTTAAATTTAGTAATAACTCTTTTTCTTCTCCAGGATAATTGATGGCATCTGGGTAGGCACCGTAAATCAATCTCTTTTCTAATGCCTGTTCCTCTATAAGTATATTGGTATCTTCAACAAGTTCTGCTACTGAAAAAGGAAAGAGATGATATTCAAATTTTCTTCCGGTTAGCGATTCTTTGATGCCAACAGCCAGATCTAATGATGAAGAGCCTGTAGCCAAAAGCTGCACATCAATAAAATTATCTACTATCAATTTTAGTGTTAAACCAATGTTTGTAACACGTTGCGCTTCATCAATAAAAATAATTTTATTTGAACCGATAATTGATTTTAACCGCTCAATACTGATGTCTGTTAACGTAGTGCGTACATTAGCTTCGTCGCAATTGAGAAAAACGAATGGCAATTCTGTTTTTTTTACCAATTGCTTTAACATGGTAGTTTTGCCTACCTGTCTGGCACCAGTAACTATAATTGCTTTTTGTTTAAAAAACTTAGACTCGATATGATTTTGTAAACTTCTGATGATCATTTCGCTACATTTTCTGATGACAAATATAGTTAAAATAAAATCGCAATCCCTTTTTTATATGTAATTTAGTGATTATAATCACTTT
Organism: Pedobacter chinensis; assembly: GCF_003339865.1. GTDB lineage: Bacteria > Bacteroidota > Bacteroidia > Sphingobacteriales > Sphingobacteriaceae > Pedobacter > Pedobacter chinensis. The sequence continues at coordinate 105,533 of NZ_QPKV01000008.1, read as the reverse complement.
TTTTATATATAATTTAGTGATTACAATCCCTTTTTTATACATAATTTATAATAGGAAGATGGTTATCCGTTAAAAAATTTATTGCGCTTAATTCCCTTTCCTTGCCTCAATTTTATGGCGTGATAAATTGTTGGAACATCGTTTGTCCAGCTTCTCAACGTTAAAACGATTACTAAAATCTCCAGCCTTGTAGCTAGTCCAATCCACACGCAGAGTTCAAATAATAGGGTAGATTTACAATGAACCATGATTTCAACCAGTGTTGCAAACAAAAATAATGTCCAGATTTTTGCACCTATGGAATGCGTTGCAATCTCTTTTTTAAATTTAATATAACTAACAAGGTAAATCAGCACTTCAGCACCGATTAGAATAGCAAGTTTAACGGGATTAGACTGGAAGAAATCAGGGCACTGAATATAAGTTGCAATAGCGACCGAGATGAAAAACACCTGATCGATGCTGGAATCCAATCTTCTTAATTTTTCTGAAGAAACATTTAATTTTCTTGCGATTATTCCATCAAAAACATCAGTAAGCAAACCAATGGATAATAAGGTAATGGCTAAAAATGAATAATAGCTTGCATGAAATAAACTAAGTAATATAATTCCGAAACCAATTAATAATCTTGCATAAATTAATGTTATAGGAATGTTTTTCATGATGGAAAGCGCATAAAAAAGCCCGTGAATTTGTGCACGGGCTTGATCTGTTTTTAAACTAATTCTTTCTGGATTAAGTATTCTGCAATTTGAACTGCGTTTGTAGCAGCACCTTTGCGTAAATTATCAGCTACAATCCAAAGGTTTAAAGCTTTAGGAGCCGATTCATCTCTTCGAATACGTCCTACAAAAACTTCATCCTTTTCATGTGCATCTTTCGGCATTGGGTATTTTAAATTAGCAACATCATCAACCACGATCACACCAGGTGATTTTTCTAAAATGCTGCGAACTTCTGCTAAATCGAAATCATTTTCAAATTCAATGTTAACCGATTCAGAGTGGCCACCCATAACCGGAATACGAACGGTTGTTGCGGTAACTTTAATACTGTCATCGCTCATGATTTTATTCGTTTCTTTAACCATTTTCATTTCTTCCTTGGTATATCCGTTTTCCATGAAAACATCAATATGAGGAAGAACATTCAAATCAATTTCGTACGGATAAGCTTTAGGGCCATCAATTCCATTACGTTCATTCATTAACTGGTCAACCGCTTTAACGCCGGTTCCTGTAACCGATTGGTAAGTAGAAACCACAACACGTTTAATTTTATATTTATCGTGTAAAGGTTTTAAAACCACTACCATTTGAATGGTAGAACAGTTCGGGTTTGCAATAATTTTATTATCAATAGAAAGCTCATGAGCATTAACTTCTGGCACGATTAATTTAATCGAAGGATCCATTCTCCAGGCTGATGAGTTATCAATTACAGTTGTTCCTGCTTCTTTGAAACGTGGTGCGTGTTCTAATGAAGTATTTCCACCTGCAGAAAACAAAGCGATGTCTGGTCTCATGCCGATTGCAGTATCCATGCTAACGATTGGGAACTTCTTGCCCTTAAAAGTAATTTCCTTACCAACGCTCTTTTCTGATGCTACGGGAATTAACTCTGTTAAAGGGAAATTTCTTTCCTCCAATACTTTTAACATTACGGTACCAACCAATCCGGTTGCACCTACTACTGCTACTTTCATTTTAAATTTTAATTATTATATTTATTAAACATTTGATATAAGCCCAAATATGAAGAAAATTCTGCTTATATCCCTATTGTTATTTTCTAAAATTGCATTTTCCCAGTTTTCTGATCACTTTGAAGACGGGAATTTTACTCAAAACCCTGTATGGCAAGGCGATGAAAATTATTTTTTTATAAATGCCGGTAAACAATTACAATCAAACGGGCCACAACTTGGTTCACAAATTCTTGCGCTTTCAACCGTCAATCAAAACAGCTTAAATACAAGCTGGGAGTTTTTTGTTAAGCTCAACTTTGATCCAACCGCAACCAATTTTGTACGGATTTATTTAACTTCTAATCAGCAGGATTTAAAATCTGCACTGAATGGGTATTTCGTTCAAATCGGAGAAACAGGCTCAACAGATGGGTTTCATTTATACAGGCAAACAGGTACGTCTACTTCCAGAATAATAACCGGGTCACAAAAAACGAGAGTAAACAATAACGTGCTAACTGCCAGGATCAAAATTACCCGTGATGATTCTGGTTTATGGAATTTATATACCGACGTTAACGGCGGGCAAAATTTTATTCCTGAAGGCTCAGTTACAGATAAAACTTTCACTACTTCTGGTTATGCCGGTGTTTATTGCAGGTATGCTACAGCATCGAGGTATAGCCAATATATTTTTGATGATTTTGAAGTTAAAGATTTAGTGCCTGATGTTACCCCGCCAACGATAAAAAATGTAACAGTGGTTGATCAAAATAATTTAGAAGTTACTTTTTCTAAACCTATTGATCAAAATTCGGGATTAACACCCATTAATTATACTTTGTCAGGAGGGTATTCCAGTCCCGAAAATGTTTCCCTGATTGATCAAAATAATTATCGATTAACATTTAAAAAAAGCTTTTTAAGTGGAAATTATTCTTTGATAATTAATGATGTGAAAGATAAAACAGGGAATACGATTTCTGCAAATTCAGCTTTTAATTTTTTTTATGTTAAACCATATCTGGCTGAGTTTGGAGATGTGGTAATTAATGAGATTTTTGCAAACCCTACTGGAAGTAAAGGACTGCCACAAAAAGAATTTATTGAATTGTGGAATACAACAAATGAATATATTTTAACTGCAGGTTGGAAATATTCTGATCAAACCTCTACCTATACTTTTCAAAACGATACTATAAAACCTGCTGAATATATTATTTTATGCGCCAAAGCAGATACCAATTTATTTAAACCATTTGGAAAAACCATTGGTCTTTCGCCATGGCCCAGTTTAAATAATGATAAAGATATATTGACTTTGAGCAATGCAAAAGGTACAACTATAGATAAGGTAGCTTATTATGATAGTTGGTACCGGGATGACTTAAAGAAAAAGGGAGGATATAGCCTGGAGTTGATTGACCCCAAAAACAGTTGTAAAGGAAGTCAAAACTGGTCTTCAAGTACAAATGTTGATGGAGGAACACCTGGAAAAGAAAACTCGATTTTTCACGCGCAATTAAGTACGGAAATTCCAAAGCTCATTCAAGCTACGGTTGTGGATAGTGTGACCATTTTAGTTCAGTTTTCTAAACCAGTAGATAGTTTATCTGCTGTTCAGGCTCAAAATTATACTGTTAACAATGGTGTTGGTTACCCATTAAAGGCAGTTATATCTCCTCCACAATTTTCATTGGTAACATTAAAATTTAAAACCCCATTAATTAGAGGTGTATTGAATACCCTGAATGTAAAAGATTTAATAGATTGTGCTGGTAATCAACTTTCTCCTTCGGCAAATAGTGTTCAGATTTTTATGGCAAAAAAGATATCAAAAAATGATATTCTAATCTCGGAAGTTTTATTTAATCCCAAACCTAAAGGGGTTGATTTTGTCGAAATTTTTAACAATACCAATCAACCTTTGGATTTAAAGGATTTGCAACTCGCCAATATCGATACTAAAGGTACTATTGCAAATATAAAGTCGCTTTCAACTAAAAGTTTACTGATCGATCCTGGAACTTATTGGGTAATCAGCAGTGATACCTTAAATGTTAAACAGAATTATTTTGTACAAAATCCCGATAATTTCGTTCAAATCACTTCTTTGCCAGCTTACAATAACGATAAAGGAAGTGTCATTCTTTTGAGCAATAATATAGTAATCGACAGATTGAATTATAATGCTAAAATTCATCATCCTTTAATTCATGATGAAGATGGAATTTCAATTGAAAGAGTTTCTTTTAGAGTTGACACCAATGAGCCGAACAATTTTAAATCGGCTGCGGCTACCGTTGGTTTCGCAACCCCAACTTATAAAAACTCCCAGGAATCATCTGGAGATGAAAATTTTGTAAGGTTAAAGAATAAAACTTTTTCGCCGGATAATGATGGTTTCGATGATGTGATGGCATTAGAATATCAGGTAGCCGAAAATACGAGTTTAGCCACTGTAAATATTTATTCAGATAAGGGAAGACTGGTTAAAAAGCTGTTAAAGAATCAAACGATCGGCACAAATGGAACTTTAACCTGGGATGGTCTGGATGACAACGGACAAAAAGCTGCCATCGGCATTTATGTTGTTTTATTTGATGTTTTTGATTTAAAAGGTAATACCAAACGGTTTAGAAATACTGTTGTGTTGGCAAGGAAGCTAAATTAAATAGCTATCGCTGCTTGTAGCATCTCGTTATGGCTATCACTGGTTGTAGCATCCCGCTACGACTTAAAATAAATCATCAAAAAAATAGAGAGAAAATATTCAATTAAAAATCGACAAAATCTCTACTTCGTAGCCTTTACATTGGTTATCACTGGTTGTAGCGTCCCGCTACGACTTAAAATAAATCATCAAAAAAATGGGGAGAAAATATTCAATTAAAAATCAACAAAATTTATACTTCGTAACCTTTACAGTTATACATTGGTCAGATATTTTTACCAGAGATACTTATCGCGATATTTTATATGATGGAATTAAGTTTTGCCAAATCAATAAAGGACTTAATATTCATGCTTATTGCATAATGAGTAATCACGTACATTTTGTGATGAGTGCAAAGGATAATTTTATTCTTTCAGATATCATAAGGGATTTAAAAAGTTTCACATCAAGAACGATTAGGAAAACATTGGAAACTGATTTTACAGAAAGCAGAAGGGAATGGTTTTTAAAAATGATGAGAGATGCTGGGCAAATAAATAAAAGGAATAATGATTTTCAATTCTGGCAGCAACATAATCACCCAATTGAATTAAACACAAATTTTATTCTGGATCAAAGAATAAATTATATTCATCAAAATCCAGTTATTGCTGGTTTAGTTGAAGAACCGCATTATTGGTTGCATAGTAGTGCTAAAGATTATTCTGATTTTGGTAAGAGTATTATTGAAATAGATTTTGTTTGATGTTCAAAATAAGATTTTCTTAGGGTCGTAGCGAGACGCTACGACCAGAGAAAAGACGCTACAACCAGAAAAAATAGCCATCACTAGTTGTAGCGTCCCGCTACGACTTGTAATTGAAATTGTGGTATTCTGACCTAAATTTTAATAGTTTTTCTTAGGGTCGTAGCGAGACGCTACGACCAGAAAAAATAGCCATCACAAGTTGTAGCGTCCCGCTACGACTTGTAATTGAAATTGTGGTATTCTGACCTAAATTTTAATAGTTTTTCTTAGGGTCGTAGCGAGACGCTACGACCAGAAAAAATAGCCATCACTAGTTGTAGCGTCCCGCTACGACTTGTAATTGAAATTGTGGTATTTTGACCTAAAGATTTTAATGGGTTTTCTTAGGGTCTTAGAGAGACGCTACAACCAGAAAAAATAGCCATCACTAGTTGTAGCGTCCCACTACGACTTAAAATAGAGATTTGTAATTGAAATTGTGGTATCCTGACCTAAATTTTAATGGTTTTTTTAGGATCTTAGCGAGACGCTACGACCAGAAAAAAGGAAAATGTCACTTCATGAAATAGGCAGTTACACTCTTGACTGGCCATAACAAAGTGTTGAAGTAAAAACGAACTCAAATGTTTAGAGGGCAATGAAAACTATGACAATCCAAATAACGCTGAAAATGCAGCCGATATAAAATAATGGCATATTTTGTTTTAAATTCTTCTTAATAAGACTAGCATAAATTATCCAACCAATAAAAGCAATAAAGAACAATGGAGCGGCGAAAAATAGCATAATTATATATCTTTAATTTTTATCCCAATAGATAAAATTAAAGATACTAAACAAGTTTTGAATTATTTACTATAAATGATTATTGGCCTTCTGAAATATATAACAAGCTCAGGCTATTGTAAATGAATAAACAATTTTATAAAATATTCCTGATTTGTTCAAATTAGTCAGCAAATTTAATTTTTCGATTAATATTATAATTTGGAGTTTGAACTGGCTTTCATCTTGATTTCTTTTCCTGTAATTTTTGTTCTTCAACCGAGCATCCGTGATCTTCTTGCATTTACAACCACAAAGAGATATTATTGAAATAGATTTTGTTTGATGAAAATGAGATTTTTTAGGGTCTTAGCGAGACGCTACGACCAGAAAGTGTTCCTGACCTAAAGATTTTAATGGTTTTTCTTAGGGACGTAGCGAGACGCTACGACCAGGAAGTTAAAATAGATTTTGTTTGATGAAATGAGATTTTTTAGGGTCGTAGCGAGACGCTACGACCAGAGATGCTACGGCCAGAAGGAGAAAAACTAAACCAGGTTAGCTTTAATATAATCGCAGCTTGTTTTTATCGAACCAATTGGATCTGGTTTATAATTACTTTCATGTTCTACAAAAAAATGTTTCATGCCCGAAAGCTTTGCTTGTGCAAAAATGCTTTTAAAGTCAATCGAACCTTTTCCAATCTCTGTATTCCATTCTGGTTTTGCTTTGTCCATATCCTTTACATGCCACATGGGGAAACGACCTGGATATTTTTTAAATAGCGCGAGAGGATCATTTCCTGAACGCACAACCCAATATAAATCCATCTCAAAATTGACCAGATTTTTATCTGTTTCACTTAGATAAACATCGTAGCCTGTAGTATCTTCAAATTTTTTAAACTCGAAATCATGATTGTGATAAGCAAACTTTAATCCTGATGCTTTTGCCAATTCTGCTACTTTATTAAAATCATTAGCAGTTTTTTTGAAACCATCTATACCTTTACTCATATCCACATGGGCGCCGGCAATGGTAAAATATTTTCCACCAATGATTGCACAGGCCTCCATATCAGCTTTAAGATTATCGGTTTTGCCGGTTCTGGAAAATTGGTCCATACCATAATGTCCGCTGGGTGCTTTAAGGCCGTTGGCACTTAATAAGGCTTTGAATTCTTTTGCTGATAAATCCCAGAATTTTCCTTTATAAAAACCATAGGTTTCTACTTCTTTATAACCAGCCTGGGCAACTTTTTCAATTACGCCTTTTACATCTTTGGGTAATTCCTCACGCAAAGTATATAATTGTAAACCCACATTTTTATTTATTCTTTTAAAAGCAAAAGATGGAACCAGCAATGCTGCTCCTGCTGCTAGTCCTGCTTGTTTTATAAAAGTTCTTCTTGAATTCATCTTCAGTTTAGATTAGTTCTTTCTTGATATATTTACAACTTGCGGCAACCGACTCAATAGGATTAGGCTTGTAATTGGTTTCGTGCTCTACAAAGAAATGTTTCATGCCTGATAGTTTGGCATCAGCAAAAACGGTTTTGAAATCAATTGATCCGGTTCCAATTTCAGCGTTCAACGCAGGATCTGTTTTATCCATATCTTTTACGTGCCACATGGTAAAACGGCCTGGGTTATCTGTAAACAATTTAATTGGATCATTTCCTGAGCGAACAACCCAGTATAAATCCAATTCAAAATCCACCAGGTTCTGATCTGTTTCCGTCAGTAAAATTTGATAGCCAGTAGTTTCTCCTTGTGGGTCAAATTCAAAGTTATGATTATGATAGGCCAATCTTAAACCAGCATCCTTACACATTTTGCCAGCCTCATTTATTTTTAAGGCAATTTTTTTGTAATCATCAGCATTCTTTCTAATATCTTCATCTAACCAGGGAATAGTCACATACTCACTACCTAAAACTTTTGCAGCAGCAATAGCAGCTTTTAATTCGTCAGTATTTCCATCAGCTAAATATGTACCCAAGCCATAGTGCCCACTCACAGCTTTTAGTCCGTTGGCATCAAGAAGTTTTTTGAAATCGGCAGGTGTTAAGCCCCAGAACTGATCATTGATTGAAAAACCATAAGTTTCTACTTCCGTAAAACCAGCTTTTGCAACTTTTTCAATGGTACCTTTTAAATCTTTAGGCAATTCATCTCTTAAAGAATAAAGCTGTAAACCTACTGCTTTTCTATCGGCTACACAGGCAAATGACGGAACTAACAGCGCCGCCGCTGCAGCTAAACCACTACTGATTATAAAATTTCTTCTTGATAACATCATAAATAATTAAATATCACAAATTGAAATCGCCTTTTTAAGCGAGGCTAATTTATCTGCATTTTTAGGAATAAATTCTTGTGCTACGAAACCTTTAAAGCCTGTTTCGGCAATGGCTTTTATTATTGCAGGGTAGTTTAATTCCTGCGTTTCATCAATTTCATTTCTGCCAGGTACGCCTGCAGTATGGTAGTGTGCAATATATTTGTGGTTGTTTTTAATGGTTGCAATCACATCTCCCTCATCAACTTGCATGTGATAGATATCGTAAAGCAGTTTAAAGTTTTCGGAACCTAACCTTTTGCATAGCTCAACTCCCCATGCCGTTTTATCGCATTGATAATCTTGATGGTCAACTTTGCTGTTTAAGAGCTCCATCACCAACACCACATTGTGTTTTTCAGCTAGTGGAATCAGTTTTTTTAATCCTTCAACACAATTGTTCCAACCCGTTTCATCATCCTTTCCTCTTCGGTTTCCGCTGAAACAAATCAGATTTTTGTAACCTGCTTTTGCAACAAGTGGTATCATTTCCGAATAATTTCTAATCAGGGTTTCATGAAGTTTTTTATCATTAAACCCATCAACTAAATTAATTTCGGCACCATTGCACATGGTTGATTCTAAGCCGTGTTTTTTAAGTATTGGCCAGTCTTTTGGTCCAACCAGGTCAATCCCGGTTAAGCCTATTTTTTTCGCCTCAAGGCAAAGTTTTTCCAAATCAAAATCACTAAAACACCAACGGCAAACCGAATGATTAATATTCCCCTTTAAAGGTAGATTTGTTTGATGTTTTTCCATAGCAAGCGTTGAAATCCCGGAAGAAACACCAATCGCAGCAGATTCTGCGATGATGTTTTTTAAAGCATTTCGTCTGTTTAGTGTTGAAGACATGCCTACAAGGAATTGGGTTCTATCTCTGATTTTGTTTTATCATTAAATACTAAAGCAAAGAGAATGAAAACAACCAAAGCTATGCCTGCAGGAATGATCCAAATCATTTTCCAGTCCATTGTACCATCTGTTGCCTTATAAACATCAGATATTTTACCAGCTACAGCAAAGCCAATCAGCATCCCTACACCATATGTGGCCAAGGTAATTAATCCCTGAGCTGAACTTTTAAATCTTTCTCCGGCTTTCGAATTGGTATAAATTTGACCGGACACAAAGAAGAAATCATAACAAACGCCATGTAAAGCAATTCCTAAAATTAGCATAAAGCTTAATTCGCCGGCATTTCCATAAGCAAATAAAGCATAACGGACAGCCCAGGCTAACATACCAACCAAAATGGTCATTTTAAAACCAAAACGTTTAAAGAATATTGGAATAAATAACAGGAAAATAACTTCTGAAGCCTGACCAATCGTCATTTTTCCGGTTGGATTATCCATACCAATATTAGAAAGGAATGGGTTGGCATTTTGATAATAGAAGGCTAATGGAATACAGATTAAAATGGAAGAAATAAAGAATATTAGAAAATTTCTGTCTTTTAATAATTTCAAGGCATCAAGTCCTAATACATCTGAAATTTTTATTTTTTCATCTGATGAAACCTTTGGAGGTGTTTTAGGTAAAATAAAACTGAATAACCCTAGTGCCAATGAAACAATTCCGGCCATTAAGAAAGTGTTTTTCAATAATCCTGCTGTTGTACCTTCCTGCGAATCCCAATGGAAGAAGTAGCTAATTAATAAACCAGCAGCAATCCAGCCAAGGGTACCCCAAATCCGAATAGAAGAAAATTCTTTTTCGGGATCTTTCATTTGATTGAAAGAAACTGAGTTTACCAATGCAAGAGTGGGCATGAACAAAATCATATAACCTAAAACATAAGGATAAAAGATACTTATATCTGTAGCATTATACATTTGGTACATTAAAATTGCTCCAATAATATGTAAAACACCCAAAATTCTTTCCGCATTGAAATATCGATCTGCAATTAAACCAACAATAAACGGGGCAATGATTGCACCCCATGATTGGGTTGAAAATACAGCTCCGGTTTCTGCTCCGGTAGCTTTTAAATTATTACCTAAGAAAGTTCCCAGTGTTACAAACCAGGCGCCCCAGATAAAAAATTCCAGGAACATCATGGTTGAAAGTTTAAAGCGAGTAGTGCTATTCATTTGGTTTATATTGGTTATTTGGTTTAGTGGTTAGCGTTTAGAAGTGGTAAGGTTAGTGTTTAGAATAGTTCAAGCCTTGTGACGGGTACTTTCTGAATTCCTTTCGTCCCTAATCTCTAAACACTAAACCCTAACCATATTTACATCATAATTCTTTAATTGATATATTTTTGTACCAAACCTCATCTCCATGATCTTGCAATGCAATTTTTCCAGATGTGAAGGTTCCCCAGTTTTCCCATGTGGCAAATTTGCTTCCGGCGACTAGGTTTTTCCAGTTTTCATCCCAAAGAGTGGTTTTTACAACTTCAACGCCATTTAAAATAAGGGTTAAGTTTCCTTCGTTGCTAATGATTTCTGCTTTGTTCCATTCTCCAACAGGTTTAACAGGTTCTGATGAGCTTTGAACCAGGTCGTACAAATCGCCAGCACGGTGTTTAGTAATCTTTCCATCAGGATGGCCATCATTATCCAAAACCTGCATTTCTAATCCTGTTGAGTAGGTTGCATGATATTTTGGCTCTTCATGAACATAGAAAATAAGTCCGCTGTTTCCTTTTGGTGCAATTTTCCATTCATACTTTAAATGGAAATTTTTGTATTCCTTATCGGTTACTAAATCACCACCTCCGTCTTTTCCTTTAGTTTTTGGATCTAAATGTAAAGCTCCATCTTGAACTTGCCATGCACTACCAACAGTACTTTTATTATAAGTATGCCAACCAGTTGTTGTTTTACCGTCAAATAAAGATTTGAAACCTTTTTGAGCTTTTGATATTTGAGTAATTGCCAATAAAATGCAGGCAGAAAGGATGAGTTTTTTCATTGTTTTTGTATTTCCATTATTGCGAGGCACGAAGCAATCTTTTAAACCAGCTGCTTTGTGCCTCGCAAAGACGAGTGTTTTTTATTAAAGAGTTAAGTTATTCCAGCCTTTACGGTATTCGCGTTTTACAAACTGGTTTGCTTCATCAAAATTGGTAATCTTCATATTATCATTATCCCAAAGCATTTTCATGTATCTTCCTGGATAAGAATCTTTCCCGTTAACCGATTTTTTAATATCAAAGCTTCTTATTGCCAGGTTTGCCATTAATAAAGCCTCGGTTAATGGACCGGCAATTTCGAATGGAGAACTCACTTCTTGTTTGCCGTAACCCGCAATTGCAGCTTCTACCCATTGTGCATAATGACCATTTGCGCCATCTTTTACACGAGCATATTTTTCTTTTACTTTGATATCGTTATTTCTGCTTAAAGGCAATAATTTTGGATTTGCACTATAAGTTTCTGACATCATTTTGCCTTTTGTACCGATGAACAATGTACCATTTCCGCCATCGCCAAAAGTTTCATTAGCTTCTAATTCTGCCGGGCGCTCTGGTTGGATACCACCATCCATCCAGTGTAAAGTAACATCGCCTTTGGTTTTATCTGTTTTAGGAAATTTTAAGGTAACATGGCTTGATGGAGGACAGCTTTCCGGAAAATATCCGCGTTTAAACTCATCAACATATACAGAACCCACACTGGCTTCAACTTCTTTGGCATATTTCAGGTTAAGAACACTAAATGGAGCCTCGATTAAATGACAGCCCATATCGCCTAATGCACCAGTCCCATAATCCCACCAGCCGCGCCAGTTAAATGGAACCAATTTATCTACATAGTCTTTATCAGGAGCAGTACCCAACCATAAATTCCAATCCAATTCTTTTGGAATTTCTGCCTTTTTATCAGGCCATGGAATACCCTGAGGCCACACGGGGCGGTTAGTCCAGGCGTAAACTGTATGTACATCACCAATCAAACCAGCTTCGTACCACTCTTTCATTTGGCGAGGGCCATCATTAGATGCTCCCTGATTACCCATTTGGGTTACTACTTTGTATTTTTTAGCTGCTGCTGTTAAAATACGAGCTTCATAAATATCATGAGTTAAAGGTTTTTGCACATATACGTGTTTACCCAACTGCATAGCGGCCAAAGCTTGAATGGCATGGTTATGATCTGGAGTAGACACTGAAACAGCATCGAAATTTTTGTGCTCTTTATCAAGCATTTCGCGATAATCTTTATAATACTTCGCTTTAGGGAATGCTTTGATACTGGCTGCCGCACGGCGATCATCTACATCGCATAAGAATGCGATATCGGCTTTCCCGCTTTTAGCGAACATGGCAATATCGCTTTGTCCTTTGCCGCCAACGCCAATACCTGCTACCAATAAACGATCGCTAGGGGCTAAAAAGCCTTGTCCACCTAAAACATGGCGTGGAACAATCATAAATGCTGCAGCGGCAATGGCGCTTGTTTTAATAAAATCACGTCGGTTAGTCGTGTTCTTATTTTCTTGCTCTGTTTTCATTGTAGTTTCTGAGGTTTAAACTGTTTTTTACTTATTTTTTTAAAGATAAAATATATTTTACCATGAGTTTAGCATCAGCTGGTTTCAGTGTTGCGTGTGCTGTCATGGGCATTGTTCCCCAAACACCTGTACCGCCTTTAATAATTTTATCGGCTAAATAGTTAATGTTTTTTTCTGTTGCCGGATATTTTTTAGCGATTTCTACGTAAGATGGGCCGATAATTTTATTCACTTTATTATGGCAGCCAATACAATCTGATTTGTTGATCAGTTTTTCGCCGGCGCTCATTTGAAATTCGTGATTGATTGGTGTTACGGTTGCAACTGCAAGTTTCTCCTTCTCTGAATCAGCTTTCGAAAAAGACGCCATAAATATTACTATTGCGCCTAAACCTAAAAATGTTTTTTTCATGTGTGTGTTGTTAATCTTGTAATCCTAATATTTTTTTGTTGAAAGCGCTATCACTGCCCGATGCTGCAAAATCATCAAATGCTTTTTCTGTTACATTAATGATGTGTTTCTGAATAAATTCTGAACCTTCACGGGCACCATCTTCCTGATTTTTTATACAACATTCCCATTCCATAACGGCCCAACCTTTAAAGTCGTATTGAGCCAACTTACTAAAAATGGTTTTAAAATCGACTTGCCCATCGCCAGGTGAACGATATCTGCCCGCTCTGTTTGCCCAACTTTGGTAACCACCGAAGGTACCTTGTTTACCTGTTGGATTAAATTCTGCATCTTTTACATGAAAAGCTTTGATTCTTTCATGATAAAAATCGATATATTGAATATAATCCAATTGTTGTAATACAAAGTGAGATGGATCATACAATAAGCATGCCCGGGAATGATTATTTACGGCTGCCAAGAACATTTCGTAAGTTTCTCCATCAAATAGATCTTCTCCTGGATGGATTTCATAACAAACATCAACTCCGCAATGATCAAATTCATTTAATATTGGTGTCCAGCGTTTTGCTAATTCTGCAAATCCTTCTTCTACCAGACCGGAAGGGCGTTGAGGCCATGGATGGAAATATTGCCAAAGTAATGAACCACTAAAAGTAGCATGGGCATTTAAACCTAAGTTTTGTGATGCTTTAGCCGCGTATTTTAACTGTTGTACAGCCCATTCCGTTCTGGCTTTCGGGTTTTTATGAAGTTCTTTTGGAGCAAAGGCATCAAATAAATCATCGTATGCAGGATGAACAGCAACTAACTGACCTTGCAGGTGTGTAGAAAGTTCTGTGATTTCCAGGCCATAAGATGCAATTTTGCCTTTTAGTTCATCAGCATAAGTTTTACTTTCTGCCGCTTTTTGAAGGTCGATAAATCTGGTATCCAGCGTTGGCATTTGAATGCCTTTGAAACCTAAACCTGCGGCCCATTCACATATATTATCTAAAGAATTAAAAGGAGCTTCATTACCAATAAACTGAGCTAGAAATACTCCTGGTCCTTTTAAAGTTGTCATGTCTGAATCTTAAATTTTATAATCGAACCATTTTTGGTCTGATTTGCTGGAGTTTACCACGTTTTCGATAAACGCCATGCCACGTACGCCATCTTCTGCAGTAGGGAAATCGAGCATTTCAGCCGTAGGTTGTTCATGGTTTAGCTTAGCATTTACTGTTAACGCGAAATTTTTGTAAATGTTGGCAAAGGCCTCTAAATAACCTTCTGGATGTCCGCCTGGTGTACGCGTGTTGTATTTTGCAAAATTGCCCATATAACCATTTCCGGTTCTATAAATTTGAGCAGGTTCGTTTAACCATTTTACAATTAAAGTATTAGGCTCCATCTGATGCCATTCCATACCGCCTTTCTCGCCGTAAATTTTTATTTTTAAGGCATTTTCTTCTCCTGCTGCAATTTGCGAAGCAATTAAAACACCGTTTGATCCATTATCAAATTTAAGCAATACGTTTCCGTCATCGTCAATTGCTCTTCCCGGAACAACAATGTTCAGGTCAGCGCAGATTTTAGTGATTTTTAATCCGGAGATATATTCTGCAAGATGGGCTGCATGCGTACCTATATCGCCCATGCTACCACTTTTTCCGGTTTTAGACGGATCAGTACGCCAGGCTGCCTGTGCATTACCCTCACGTTCAGACAATGTACTCAGCCAGCCTTGAGAATATTCTACCATGATTTTTCTGATTTCGCCCAATACGCCCTCACGCACCATTTGCTTAGCTTGTTTAACCATAGGGTAGCCAGCATAGGTATGCGTTAAGCAAAGCGTTAAGCCAGTTTCATCTACTTTGGCTTTCAGCTGTTTAGCTTCATCCAAAGTAAGGGTCATTGGTTTTTCAATAACCACATTAAAACCATGCTCAAGCGCCATCATTGCAGGAGCAAAGTGAGCAAAGTTTGGGGTTACTATTGTTACAAAATCAATTTTTTCATCAGCTGGCAATTCACTTTCCTGCTGAATCATTTCTTCGTAACTCTTATATATTTTATGATCTGGAAGGAAAAGCAATTTTCCGGATTCATACCCAACTTCAGGGTTAACACTCAGTGCTCCGGCAGATAGTTCAATTAATCCATCCATGTTAGCAGCTAAGCGATGTACGGCACCGATAAATGCGTCTTTTCCACCGCCTATCATGCCCATTCTTAATTTTCTTTTCATAAGGTTTAGGGTTTAGGGCTTAAGGCTTAAGGCACTGGATTTATACCCTACACCTCAAGCCTTATACCTTATACCGCTCTAAATGTTGTTTTTCTTAAGCTCTTTAACCGCGTAATCTGCAGCACGAGCCGTTAAAGCCATAAAAGTTAACGATGGGTTTTGACAAGCAATAGACGGCATGCAGGATCCATCGGTTACAAAAACATTGTTAACTTCGTGCATTTGATTCCATTTATTTAAAACAGAATTTTTAGGATCGTTACCCATTCTGGCTGTTCCCATTTCGTGAATGGCCATTCCAGGATAACATCCGTTATCATACGTCCTGATGTTTTTCATGCCTGCCTTTTCGAGCATTTCTGCGGCATCATTCATCATATCAACCCGCATTTTTTTCTCATTTTCTTTGTATTCGCAATCAATGGCTAATACCGGCTGTCCCCACTTATCTTTTTTGGTTTTATCAATGTAAACCTTGTTTTCATAGTAAGGTAACATCTCTCCAAAACCACCCAATCCCATGGTCCATTTACCTGGCTTGGTCATTTTTTCTTTAAGTCCTGAACCAAACGATAACTCGGCAACATCATTTTGCCAGTTGCTTCTGCTGGCGCCACCCTGATAACCAAAACCGCGTAAATAATCGCGTTTATCATTTCCAATGTTTTGATATCTCGGCACATAAATTCCGTTTGCGCGGCGGCCGTAGGTATATTTATCATCAAATCCTTCTGCCTCGCCAGATGCTCCGCAACGGAAATGATGGTCCATTAAATTATGTCCTAACTGGCCACTGCCATTTCCTAAACCGTTTGGATGAGCTTCAGAAGTAGAGTTTAATAAGATGAACGTTGATCCTAAAGTAGAGCCATTAACAAAGATGATCTTGGCATAAAACTCCATTGTTTTATTGGTTTCTGCATCAATTACCATTACTCCTTTTGCTTTCTTCGTGTCCTTATCATAAATGATATGGTTCACAATAGAATATGGCCGAAGAGTAAGGCGTTTTGTTGCCATGGCCGCAGGCAGTGTAGAAGATTGTGTAGAGAAGTACGCTCCAAAAGGACAACCACGGCTACATAAATTTCTGTATTGACAGTTTCCACGGCCTTTATGAGGAACAGTAAGATTGGCCACACGACCAATCATCATAATACGTTCTCTGTTATAATGCTCTTCTATGCGTTTTTTTACTGATTTCTCTACAATGTTAAGATCCATTGGAGGTAAAAACTGTCCATCAGGACACGTTGGCCAATTTTCACTGGAACCACTAATGCCCGCAAAACGCTCGGCATAATCGTACCAGGGAGAAAGCTCTGCATAACGAACAGGCCAGTCATTTCCATGCCCGTCTTTTGCATTATCTTCAAAATTATGATCACTTAATCTATAACTTTGGCGTCCCCACATTAGTGATTTACCCCCCACATGGAAACCACGATACCAATCGAAACGTTTATCTTCAGTGTAAGGACATTCCAAATCGTTAACCCACCATTTTTCGTTTGCTTCCTGGTATGGATAATCTCTTTTTTGTACAGGGTGGGTACGTTTTTGCTCTTCGGTCAATTTACCGGCATGTTTAAATTCCCAGGGGTTTTTCATGGCCGATTCATAACCTGTGATATGCTCAACATTCATTCCTCTTTCGAGCATTAAAACGCGCAGGCCTTTTTCAGTAAGTTCTTTTGCAGCCCAGCCGCCACTAATGCCCGATCCTATAACAATAGCATCGTAAGTATTCTCTGCTTTTAAATTTGTATTTAAATTCATGATGTTTTGTTCGTTGTATGGTTAGATTAGGTTGCCCAGGATTTTTGCCCTGGCTTAAGGGTTGTTCCGCCATCATATCGGCCTGGGATGGCCACATATTCACGCGCCTGGGTGCAACCAATTTCCGATGCATAATAGCCCAATAAAGTTAAATCTCTGGCTGTTATGAAAAAGTAAACCAGATCTTGATTTTCTTCTGATTTGGTTTCTTTTTGAGCAATCGACATTAATCTTAAATCGACCATTAATTTGGTGCGCTCGCCAACAGTCAAATTCATGTAGTTCTTACCTAAATCGGTGGTTGATTTATCCTGAAGTTCTTTAAAGCCTTTTGCAAAAGAGGTTTGCATTTTTGCGGGATAACAATCTTGCATCATCATCGGGATGAATTTTCCCAAACCAGCAGCTTTAGCACCTGGAGATGATTTTGTGGTCGGAACAATAATGTTAGCAAATTCAGCAAAAATCTTTTCATCCTGTATAGAGAATGATACAAAGTTTTTTTCATTTTCAGGGAGCGTAAAACTTTCAAACAGAACGCCCATTGTACTTGCTGAGATGGCTCCTCCCAGCAAAAATGCGACGTTTTTGAGTGCTTCTCTTCTGTGCATCGTTTTTATGATTTTTTTATATTGATTATCATGCGTTGAATTAGTAATATTAGAAAAAATATAACGGAAAAATCAACTCTGCCCATTTAAAAATCTCATCTGCAATGCGATTGTTACTGCGTAGAATTATTCTAAATAGCTGTTGTTTTCATGCCTCATGCATGTTTAAATTTATTTTTTATATGTGATTTACTTCGTGTAAATAATACATTAACTCTACATAAATGTATTTCTTGCCTAAGAATTTGTTCCTATTCTTCGTCAGTTAAAAATTATTTTAAAATAAGCCTTTCTTTTAAAGTAATTATAATTTCCACATGCACCCAAGAATGTTTTTAATCAAATATCTTTTAGTAAAAATATAAATCAGCATAAACATTAAATTAAAGCATTTACTTTTTTACAGGTATTAATATCTTCAGCTATGTACTTAGTGTAAAAATTTTATAGCCTTTTGTCCCATTTTTTTACCTTTGCTCAATCTCTAAAAAATTATGCAGGAAAAAATTATTGTTTTAGGCTCTAATGGGCAAATTGGTACCGAACTGGTTACCATGTTACGTAAAATATATGGTGATGATCATGTAGTTGCATGTGATATTCGCCGACCAGATTATGATATCAAAAATTCTGCGCCATTTGAGTTTGTAAACGTTCTGGATAAGGAGATGATTAACGGCATTTTCAAAAAGTATAAGCCAACACAGGTTTATCTTTTGGCTGCATTATTATCAGCAACAGGAGAGCAAAACCCTAAATTGGCATGGGATTTAAATATGAATGGTCTTTTGAACGTATTGGATTTAGCTTTGGAATACAAGGTTGCTAAAGTTTATTGGCCAAGTTCTATAGCTGTTTTTGGACCGAATTCTCCTAAAGATAATACTTCGCAATATTGCGTAATGGATCCAAATACTGTTTATGGAATTAGCAAACTGGCAGGAGAACGTTGGTGTGAATATTATAATCAAAAATATGGGTTGGATGTTCGCAGTATCCGTTATCCGGGTTTAATCAGCTGGAAAGCAGCTCCCGGAGGTGGAACAACAGATTATGCCATTCATATTTTTCATGAGGCCTTAAAAAAGGGGAGTTATCAAAGCTTTTTAAGTGCCGAAACGGAATTACCAATGATGTATATGGATGATGCTATTCGCGGTACAATTGAATTAATGGATGCACCAGCCGATCAGATTTCTGTTAGAAGTAGTTATAACTTTGCCGGGGTAAGTTTTACACCTGAGGTTTTAGCGGCTGAAATCAGAAAACATATTCCGGATTTTACTTTAACTTACGCCGATAGTGATCCTCGCCAGCAAATTGCAAACAGCTGGCCACGCTCTATTGACGATAATTTTGCTGCAAAAGATTGGGGATGGAAACCAGAGTTCGATTTATCGAAAATGACCACAGATATGTTAAATAATTTAAAAAAATAAGGTGTAATGGTTTAACTGTTTTAATTGATTAATTGTTTGAATCGTCATTGTACATCAGTTAACCGATTTAAAACTAACAGTTAACCTACCCTGGATACTAAAAAAATGGGAAGAGCATTCGAATTTAGAAAAGAAAGAAAATTTAAGCGTTGGGCCAAAATGGCGGTTCAATTTACACGTATTGGTAAGGATATTGTAATGGCGGTTAAGGAATCAGGACCACATCCTGAAACCAATTCCCGTCTGCGTACAGCAATGCAAAATGCAAAAGCTGTAAACATGCCAAAAGATAGGGTGGAGGCAGCCATTAAACGTGCTTCTGATAAATCGTTGGCAAACTATGAGGAAATTGTTTACGAAGGTTATGCGCCTCATGGAGTTGCTGTACTGATTGAAACAGCAACTGATAATACAAACCGTACGGTTGCCAATGTTCGCAGTTATTTTAATAAAACCAATGGCACGTTGGGTAAAACAGGGTCATTGGATTTTGTTTTCAACCGCAAATCGGTTTTCCGTTTTGTACCTGCTGAAGATTTGGATTTAGAAGAATTAGAATTCGAATTAATTGATGCTGGTTTAGAGGAATTATATGTAGAGGCTGATGAAGAGGGAAATGATGTAGCGGTTGCACAAGGTGCATTCGAGAATTTTGGATCATTACAAAAGGCTTTGGAAGAAAAGGGCATCGAATTAAAAAGCTCAAAATTGGAACGTATTGCGCTATCTCATCACGAAGTTACGGAAGAGCAGGCTGCTGATGTTTTGAAGCTGATTGACAAGTTAGAGGAGGATGACGACGTACAAGCGGTTTATCATAATATGGCCGAGTAGTTAAATTACCTGGTTATACAAAAAAGGCTTGAAGATTTTTCTTCAGGCCTTTTTTGTATATTAATCTATCATTTTTGCTAAAGCCCATCGTGCGGACACATCATTAGCATTGTATGTCATGCCCATTTTGATTTGATTTTCTTAATGTGTTTTTAAATAGCAAAGGCTTCAAGGTTCCCACCTGCGTGGGAATGACGGCGCAACAAGCATAGCCTGAAGAATATATGTGTCACACGATAGGGTATGAGTGTAGGAAGATAAATGATATGTTCAGAATAAAAATCTCATGCTTTTATCACCATTGAGAAATTAACAACATTAAGCAGAGGGGCTTAATGTCCTTAATTGTAAATGACTATTTTCAGATCGATACTGATCTGCAAAATCAATTCTTTTTATGACTAAACAACCATGGCAGCAATTCTGGTTCTGCGAAAGCTGAATCCCAGCTATTGTGATTTGCGTTTGGATAAAGTGTGAATTTTACCTCTTTACCTACTGTTTTTAATCTTTCGGCAATAGCCATTGAAAAAGCCGGATCAACAATGTCATCTTTTCCACCATGAAAAATCCAAAGGGGGATATGCTGATATTTTTTGATGTTATTGGTGTTGTCTCCGCCACAGATTGCAAAGGCAGCAGCAAATGTTTTACGTTGTCTTCTTAACAGCTCATAAGTGCCCATTCCTCCCATGGATAAACCACCCACATAAACCTGTTCTTTGTTTACAAATGGCTTTTTCAAAAAATCTTTAACCATTCGTTGCAACGCATGCATAGCAGCAGTTGGTTTGCCACCTTCAACAAAGCTGAAATTTCTTTTGCCTTTATCATTGCTTGTAATATTCACGTTTGCCCAATAACTTTCTACAGGACATTGAGGAAAAACAATAATTGCAGGGAATTTTTTTCTGATATCATCTTTTAAAAACAGTTTAGCACCATGTGTTAACTGTTTCTCATTGTCTTTTCCACTTTCTCCGCGGCCATGTAATACAAATAGGATAGGATATTTTTGTGTGGGGTTAAAATTCTCCGGAAAGAGAATTCTGTAATAGATGGAATCTTTTCCTTTTATAAAATTTCCACGATCATATTTTTTTAGATCCTGAGCGTTTAAAGTGATAATCGAAAAGAGAATGCAGATGCTTAGAAAAATTTTCTTCATAAAACAAAAATATAAAACCCTGACCATTTTACAATGGCACAGGGTTTATAATAAATCTGTAACCTTTAGCTTGATAATTAAACAATTATTTTTGGTTTTAATCTTAGTTTTGGCCAGCATGACTTTACGCCTTAGATATGCCCGAGCCGAGGTATGTGTCTTCGCTGAATTATAAAGCCGACAAGTCATTTTTAAATAGTTTTTATATTAATGTTATCAAAGCTGTTGTAATTATTTTAATGTAAAAGATGCTTCTTTTACATCTCTGGAATTTGTGCCAATGAATACTTTAAAATCGCCTGGTTCTGCAACAAATTTTAAATTAGAATTATAGAATTTAAGATCATCTTCAGTAAGGTTAAAACTAATCGTTTTGCTTTCCCCAGCTTTCAAACTCACTTTTTGGAAACCTTTTAATTCTTTAACCGGACGAGTAATGCTACCTACCAAATCACGGATATAAAGTTGTACAACTTCTTTTCCATCATATTTACCGGTATTGCTTAGCGTAACCGAAGCGGTAATCGATTTGCCTTTGGTTAAAGTATTTGAACTTAATTTAACATCACTATAACTGAAGGTGGTATAACTTAAACCAAATCCAAAAGGATATAAAGGATCGTTACTTACATCTAAATAATTGGAACGGAATTTCTCAAACCATTTGCCCTCTGCTAACGGGCGACCAGTGTTTTTATGTGCATAATAAAGTGGCACCTGACCTACATTTTGAGGAAAAGTTGTGCTTAATTTACCTGATGGATTTACTTTTCCAAAAAGAACATCAGCAATAGAATTTCCTGCTTCGCTGCCCGGGAACCAAACATTCAAAATAGCTGGAATATTTTCTTCTTCCCATTTTAGTGCCAATGGACGACCAGTAAATAACACCAAAACAATTGGTTTTCCTGTTTTTGCCAAAGCTTTTAATAAGTTTTTCTGCGTTTCAGGAATTTGAATATCTGTTACACTGCTTGCTTCTCCGGTAAATTCAGAGCCTTCACCAATTGTAGCTACAATCACATCTGATTTTTTAGCTACTTCTAAAGCCTCTTTAATCATATCGGCTTCAGATCTTGAATCGCGTTTATACGTGGGGTTATGAACATTTACATAGCGGTGTTCCATTGTTGAATCGGCAAGGAAATTTGCGCCACGAGCGGTTAAAATTTTAGCATCAGCGCCTAAAGCATTTTTTAAACCCTGTAAAACCGTTACTGATTGATCAAATAACGCTGCAACACTCCAAGTACCATACATATTTGCCGTGTTATCTGCCAATGGACCAATTAAGCCAATTGTTCCTGTTTTTTTAAGTGGAAGAAGGTTATTGTTATTTTTAAGCAAGACGAAACTTTCTGCTGAAATTTCACGGGCAACCTGACGATTTTCTGCATTGAAAACTTCTTTTTCAGCTCTTTGTGCATCACAAAATTTATATGGATCAGTAAATAATCCTAATTTATATTTTGCCTGAAGAATTAAACGGCAAGCCCTGTTAATTTGGTCAACACTAACTTTTTTCTCTGCCAAAGATTTTTTCAATGTGCCTAAAAAACCTTCGCCAACCATATCCATATCAATACCGGCATTTAAAGCTAAGGCAGAAACAGTTTGCAAATCACCCATGCCATGCGCAATCATTTCCGGAATACCGGTATAGTCAGTTACCACGAAACCTTTAAAGCCCCATTGGTTACGTAAAACTTCAGTCATTAACCATTTGCTTCCTGTTGCCGGAATCCCGTCAACTTCATTAAAAGAGGCCATAATACTAGCCGCACCTGCATCTACAGCGGCTTTATATGGTGGAAAATACTCATTGTACATTCGTACTTTACTCATATCTGTGGTATTATAATCTCTACCAGCCTCAGCAGCTCCGTATAAGGCATAATGTTTTACGCAGGCCAGAATTTCGTTATTAGCCTGTAATTTGCCCTGATAACCTTTAACCATTGCAGCGGCAATTTTAGAACCCAGATAAGCATCTTCTCCACTTCCTTCAGAAATCCTTCCCCAACGCGGATCACGGGAAATATCAACCATAGGCGAGAATGTCCAGTTAATTCCACTTGCACTCGCTTCAATGGCAGCAACCCTTGCCGATTTTTGAACGGCATCCATATCCCAGGTACAACTCATACCTAACGGGATAGGGAAAACGGTGTTGTAACCATGAATAACATCCATGCCAAACAGCAAAGGAATTTTCATTCTACTATTTTCTACCGCAACTTTTTGTACCGCCCTGATTTTATCAACACCTTTAATGTTGAACAAACCACCAACCTGACCATCTTTGATTTTTTTACCGATATCGCTGCTATTTGCTTGTCCGGTTGTGATATCACCAGAACTGGGCAAATTCAACTGACCTATTTTTTCGTCGATTGTCATTTTAGCCATCAGGTTATTGATGAATGTATTCATCTTAACCTCTTCGGCTGAAACAGGTTTTTGGGATTGTGCTAAAATGGAATTGGCCAGAGCTACAAACAAAAGGATGGAAATTATTTTTTTCATTATAGTGTATTTAAAATTTTATAAAATGCTTGTTTTTTTTGATGGAGCGCTAATTCCATTTTCATTAAAAGATTCTATTGTGAAGAAATATTTTTGATCTACATTTAAGCTTTTAAGCGTTAATGAGTTCTGATCATATACCATCCAAGAATTGTATAATTTATCAGGAGCAATTCCCCATTTTATATTGTAGCCCTGACTGCCATTTACTTTTTTCCAGTTTAGGTTGGCATTTCTCTTATCCTGTTCTCTGGTTACAATGAAGTTTTCAGGAGTTGCAGGTAGTTTTCCATTTCCCAGACCAAATATTCGAATGTCGGAAATAGCAAGATTAGGCATAGGTACATGTATATTTTTATACTTTACGTAACGAGCTTTGACTGGCGACTGAAGTTCATTATAGGCGTTTGGAGTATCACTGAAACTTTGTGATTGATCAACCATAGTGAACCATGATTTGCCATCTAAACTACCTTCAATGGTATAACGATGATAAAGATTATCTACTTTGCCATATAAATTTGACTTATAATCATGGTAGTTAAGTTGAATGGCGTAAATTGAACTGATTTTTTCCAGATCAATTTCTATCCACTGATTGTTGTCATTTTTTTCTGCAACCCAAAATGACTTTACATTTTCATCCACAACATTATTAATGCTATAATTTTCAGTCTGAGATGAAGCTTTAACATTTTTTTTATAAGAAAGGAGCATCCATCCGGTAAATTCGCCTTTTTTCTCACTTTGAACCGGGCTGAAATGTGGGTAATCTCCAAAAGAAGTATTGGTATACATTAATCCGTCTTTATCAAAAAATGTGGGGTAAGCACAAATTCTACGCTCCCAATTCACATTAACTGATAATGCCATAGATGCAAAGTGCCAATATTGATTGCCCGGACCTAAAACGGTACTGCCATGACCAGCACCATTCATAAAACCACCCGGCTTGTATGAAATCGGATTATTGGGTGCATAGATATAAGGACCTAACGGTTGATCACTAACATACACGCCATCACCATAAACATTGAACTCCGTTCCGGGTGCCGCATATTGCATATAATATTTATTGTTGTGCTTAGTAAGCCATGGCCCTTCTATATAACCCTTAAGTGACGTTGAAGAATGATTTTCGCCAAATCTTTCCCATCCGTTTTTCTCGGGGTTAAGATTAAAGAGCTCAATGATTTTTGAAGATGGATTAAAACGTTCATTTTTGTTTAACTCCATACCCTTGATTGGGAACACGTTTGATGAGCCCCAAAACATATAAGCTTTATCATCATCATCAATAAATAAACCCGGATCTTGTAGATTATTGAGTATAGATGGCGTTGCTTTCCAATCTCCCTTTTTCGGATTATCAGTATATAAAATGCTCATAGAACCCGATGGATCTCCTGTAACATAAAGAACTGAATCTTTATAATTATGTGCTGCAGGTGCATTGGAGCCTTGAAAATACCATTTTTCTGGTTTAATAAAACTCCAATTGGTTAAATCCTTACTATGCCAATAGCCCATAGAGCGTGTTACAAACATGTAATATTCATTTCTAAACTTAACCACAGCAGGGTCGGCACCAGAACGATAAGAAATGTTTTTATCTGAGTTGTAGATCATGTAGGTGTAATCAATATCGATAGGGTTGCAGTATGTTGCACTGTTTTGACCATAAGATTTTAGGAAAAACAATATTAAAATAAATAATAAAGGCGCTTTTTTATCGATACTATACACCATAATGCTACTATTTTGCAGGACTAAAATTAACGTCGTTAAAAATGAAGGAATGTTCCTTTTCTTCTTTAAATATTTTTAAGTAAGGGGAATAGGTTTTAATAGTAGCCGTTTTTTTCTTAAAATCCATATCTATAATTCTAAGAAAACCATTTCCACCATTTACAGAGCCTTCAACACCTTGTTGGAAATTTGCTAACATTTGATATACGGGCAATCCCTTTTCGTTTGTACTAATCAATGTTCCTACACCAGAATCCAGGATGTGACCAGAGAACACCCACCTGATGTTAGGATTTTTACTGATCAATTTTTCCCAGATTTGTTCGCCATCATTTACGGCTTTTGGTCCGCTGTCTTTTCCAACACCGTAAGCCTGCGGCCGCCATTTATCACCTTCTCCAATTCGGGTGTTATCATTATACATGTAAGCATGGGTATTAACAATTGTTAATCTATCAGGATATTTTGCTGCAATGTAATTGGCCCAATCCAAAACTTCATTTCTTGGGCCAAATTCTAAAGTGATAACCAACCATTTTATTTTTCCTGTATTAATCAGATAATATGAATTATCAAGTTTATCTTTCTCAAAAGCCCCGCCAAAATATTTTTTTGAAGAAAAATCTGCGTACTTAAAATATTGATTAAACAATTCTGAATTTCTTACATCGGCAAATTTGCCTGGTCCGCTTCCCATATCATGATTGCCAACAGCCAGGATATAAGGCACGCGCTCATCGATTTTAGAAAATGCTTTTTTAACCAAATCCCATTCTGTTTTATTGTTATTTTGAGTAAGATCACCTTGTTGCAACACAAAATCTATCTTTTTTGAATTTGTTGCAATCCAATCCAGTTGTGAATCTAAAATTTGTGGAAATTTCTCCGCATAAGTTTGCGTATCAGGCAGCAAAACCACTCTTACTTTATTGCTGCAGGATGTTAACAACAAAATTATGATTACAATATAATGGGCTCTTATTTTCATCATTTATTTTTGAATTTCGAAACCTAACTTGGCTAGTCCTTTTTGTACATCAGTATTGCTCATGAATAATTTCCAAAGCAAACCAGATCTATAATTTTCAATCATGACAACCATTGGCCCCTGATCAATTCCTAAGTATCTTTTTGGGTACCAGTTATCTGTTTCAGAAAAGGCATCGTAAAAACCATATTTACCCCAAACCTTATCGCCTAAATTTTCATACAGGTGGCGAATCACTTTCATGGATTCTTTTGGCGTATATGGAATAGATGAAATGGCTGCAGTAGGGGAGATTACCCCAAAGTCTTCCCGTGGATTATGAGCCGCATAGCCTTTAACTGAATAACTTGCTGTTAAACCCCAGTTATTTTCACTATAACCTTTAAAACCTTTTGGGTTAGCTACGCAATAGTCGTGAATGGCTAAAGTATGGTTTACATTGTTTTCCCAGTAATCTGCATATCGATCTTTCAATCCTTTTGGATTCAATCCTAAATAAGAATAATGTGCCCAAAACAATGGTCCGACAGAATTTTTCTGGCCTTGATAATCTAGTGTGAATGGATGACCGTAAACTTCAAATTTTGTTTTAATAGCGCCATTTCTGCCCCAGCCTTCGTGGTAAACTTCTGCAGGAACAGTGTGTGTTGGAGAAGATGCCGCCAAAACATACATAATCAAACATTCATTGTAACCTTTAACCGGGAAGTTCATTTCCCATTGATATTCAGGCGACCAGTGCCAGTAAAGGACATTTTGCTCACCGTTACGATACCAATTGAAATCAATTCCTTTCCAGAGTTCATCGGCCTTTTTAGCAAGTGCTTTCTCTGTTTTTGTTCCGTTTTTATAATAAGCATCAATACAAATCAATGCCTGTGCTATAAAAGAAGTTTCAACTAAATCACCACCATTATCTTTTTTGCCAAATGGCCTTACCTTACCGGTTTCTCCATTAATCCAATGTGGCCAGGCGCCGTGAAAGCGATCTGCTTTTGCTAAGAAATCCAGAATCTTATTCAATCGGGTTAATCCTTCTTTTTTAGTTACGTAACCTCTATCAATGCCACTTAAAATGGCCATTAGGCCAAACCCGGTTGCGCCGGTTGCTACCGTATTTTTATCGTTTTGAGGATAAACTTCATCAACATGAAAACGTTCTCTCCCTGCTCCTGAAACCGGTTCGGCTCCATCCCAAAAATATTGGAAGGTTTGTTTTTGAACCAGATCGAGTAACTGTTCATCAGAGAGGTTTTTCTTAATGGTTAAATCGGGGTTATAGGTTTGACTTTCTTTTTGTGCAGAACACGAAAAGAAAATTAAAGCCAGTGATAAAAATAAAGCGTTTAGGAATGTTAGTTTCATTGTATGAATTTATGTTAAAGATTAGGGCTGTTAAAACCTAGGGTTCTCATGCCCGCTTTAATTTCTGGTGCACTCATAAATAAGTTCCAGATTAGTTTTGTTCTGTAATTTTCGATCATGATGATGATCGGACCCTGATCTATCGCCAGGGTAGAAGAGGCAAACCATTGATCTCTTAATGAGAATGCATCATAAAAGCCATATTCTCCCCAGGTTTTATGGCCTATTTTATAATAAAAAAATCTTAAGGCTTGCAGAGATTCAGCAGGTGTGTAAGCAATAGATGATAACGCTGCGGTTGGTGCGATTGTGCCCACATCATTGTTTGGAGAACTTGCTGTATATCCATTTTGAATATCACTGGCAGTTAATCCCCAGCAATTTTCACTATAACCATAATTACCTAAAGGATTTGCTTTGCAATAATTATAATTGATTAGTGAATGGGCTTTTACCTGGGTTTCATAGTTGGCATAAGCATCAGTTAAACCATTTGGGTTGATTCCAAGAAAGGAATAATGAGAAAAGAACAATGGTCCGCCGTTAGCCGTGCCCAAAGGAAGTTGAACACCGTAATAGGTATTGCCGTTTTTCATTGCTCCGTTTTGCGCCCAGCCAGCATCATAAACGGTTTTAGGAATAGAATAAGTTGAGGAAGAAGCAGCCATTACATAGGTAATCAAACACTCATTCCAACCTTTAATTGGCAGATTCATTTCCCAGTTGTAATTAGGACTCCAATGCCAATAAAGGGTATTGCTGTTATCTTTTCTGTACCAGTTCCATTCAACGCCGTTATAAATGACATTGATGTCGTTTCTTAAAGTTGTTTCGGCAGCATCAGCACTATTAAAATATTGACGGGCAGTAAGTAAACCTGCCATCAAAAATGAAGTTTCAACTAAATCGCCACCATTATCTTTAGTACTGAAAGGAATCACTTTACCCGTATTTCCGTCTAACCAATGTGGATAAGCGCCGTGAAAACGTTCTGCTGTTTTTAAAAAAGAAACAATTTTCTGCATTCTGGTTAAGCCTTCTGCTCTTGAAATAAAATTGCGGCTTACGCCCGTAACTAAAGCCATGATTCCAAAGCCCGAACCACCAGAGGTTACGGTATTGCCTGAAGTGTTTCTTTCTCTGGCCAAGCCACTTGTTGGGTGGCCAAAATCCCAGAAATATTTAAAAGTTTGTTTTTGAACCAGGGTTAAAAGTTCATCATCGGTAATGCGTGGAAATTTATCAGTATCGTCTAAGCCGGTATTGAGTGATATGATAACCGGATTAATTAATCGCCCGTTAGTGGAAGATTTTAAATTACCATTAATATTTAAGGTGTATGCTGTAAAAGATGAAAGTGCAGTTTTGGGAACGATTACAATTGTTTTATCTGAATTTTGTAGCTGTTGGTTATATGGAACAACTGCTCCGTTAGATTCTGATAATATGATAGCTCCAGGAATTGTTGAACTATTTATAGGCTCTGTGAAGTTAATTCTAATTTCCGGAAGATTATTTAAACCACTGTAGGTTAATGTACCATTATATTTATCATTAACCGTAAAAGATAATGTTACATCATTTGGGACAGGTGATGAATCTCCTCCTTTTTTACAACTGAATGTTAATAGCACCGGAATGATTAGCAACAAATACTTTAATGGTAATTGTAATGAAATCAAATAAGGTTTGAATATTAACATTTATTTTAGTTGAATTTATGAAAGAGGGGGAGCCCAAAAAATCGTGGTCAGTCGTTATTCTTGTTGAAAACGGAAATGACCATTGATTTTTTGGACAGCCTCTTAATCGTATTATTTTCCGGCAACGCCTAAATTATATAAAGCTTTGATGTGTGCATCAGGAAGAACAGTGTTGTAAATTCTTAATTCATCGATAGTTCCTGTCATTGCTGCATATTCTACGCTCGTATTAACAGCTTTGCCAGGAATAACATTATAGTTACCACCAATTATGAATTCACTTGGTTCATAAGCTTTAAATAAGTTATTACCCACGCCGCGATTGTTATAAGAACCCACATCTATACCATTGGCCCATTCCTTAAATGTACCAGAGTTGCTATCATAAGTTAATACCAGGTGTGTCCAAACATCAGCACCAATTTTTGGGTTTAATGTAGCGTTTAAATTATCCTGAGAACCACCACCAACAGTCGAGAATCTTGGGCCGATTCCTAATTTATCAGTTACTGTAGCTGCATAGGCCTGGGTATTTAATCTGAAATCTAAGCTGCCATCAAAAACACCCGGACGAGCCAGTTGCATCAACATGGTTCTTTTTGAACCATTGTTTGTAATCTGCACCCAAACACTTACGGTAAAGCTTTTTAGGGCATCAGTTTTAAAAGCATCGAATTGTTTGGCGTAGTATAAATAACCAGCGGTAAGTTTAATTGCCTTTCCTTTTACACCGGTAACAAATACATCGTTTGCAGTTTGTGTTGGTGCAGAAGAAGATTTGATTTCATTTTTGGTATCATCAAAAGACCAGTAAGCTTTTAAATTGTTTGGATAAATTTCATCTGAACTGGTATATCCGTCAACCTTTCCCTGATATGCAGATGGATCTATATCAGGTAAATTATTGGGGTTATCACTTTTTTTACATGATGAAAAAAGTGCTGAGCAAATGGCAATGCCAAATGCTAAGCGTTTTATGTTTAAAGTTGAAACTTTCATTTTCTAATTTTTTATGGTTTAATAACCAGGGTTTTGAGTTAAAACACCTTTACTTAAATCTATTTGAGCTTGTGGAATTGGAAGTAGATTATCGCGTGATGCAATAAAATTAGGTCTTCCTGCACTTGGTAAAGCTGTTCCGGAAATTCCCCATCTTACTAAATCGAAGAAACGATCATGTTCCATTGCCAGTTCAATTCGTCTTTCTTGTCTGATTGCTTCACGTAAAACAGCTTGATCAGTTGTTACAACATCAGGCAAAGTACCAGCAGGGGCACCTGTTCTGGCTCTTGCACGAACGCTGTTTAATGCGGCCAGAGCTGCTGTTATATTTCCAGCACCACCAACTTCATTCGCTGCTTCTGCATACATTAACACTACATCAGCATATCTTAGCAAGCGAATATTCATCCATCTGCCAGCTCTGTTGTTATAAAGCGCTCTAAAAGCAGGATTAGTATAAACTTTGTGGTTATAAATAGGGTTTTCCCAGGTAGTTCCTGTTATTTCTCCATAAACGGTTTTGTATGGATTTTGAGAGGCCAATGTAGCGGCAGTATTTCTATATAAAAATGTTCTGGCTTTTCTTGGGTCATTAGCCTCGTAAGCATTCTCCAGGTTTGTGTTTGGAACATTCCATCCATATCCTAAGTTCCAATCGCCTGGCGCTCGTACCCCTTGCCATTGTGTAAATTCAGCTCCATTATTTGTTGGAACGGTTGCACTTGCCGTTGCCTGAACTTCGAAAACTGATTCTTTGCTATTTTCTCCTGATTCTCCAAATATGGTATTGTATGAAGTTGTCAAATCATACTGACCAGAAGTCATTACCGCATTAGCAGCCCCCATGGCAGCAGCCCATTTTTGCTGAGTTAAATAAACTTTGGCCAATAAGCCGTTTGCCATTCCTTTTGATGATCTTCCCACAAATTTCTTATCCCAGCTTACCGGAAGATTTGCAGCAGCAAATTGTAAATCACTTTCTATGAAAGCATAAATTTGGGCTGGTGTACTTTGAGGAACATTATATTGATCAACGGCTAGTACTTTATCAATTAATGGAACTCTACCATAAAATCTAACCAAATTAAAGTACGCATAAGCCCTTAAAAACCTGGCCTCTGCCTGTGCTTGAGTTTTTTGTGCATCGGTAGCCACTATATTGGTGTTGTTACTTACGTTTTCTAGAACAGTATTACACTTACTAATAAATGTGTAGTATCCCGTCCACATGCCATTACTAAAGCCATTGCTTGGTAGTACAGGAAAAAGGTCCATGCTGCTTGCATCGGCTCCACCATCAGTTGGAGAACTACCTTTATCTGCATCATCGCTTCTTATACTCGTAGCCAAAAAGAAGGCTGTACAATGCACCGCATATGATCTTAAGTCATTATATGCTGCGAAAAGAAACACATCGTAAGGCCCTGAGCCTGCTGGGTACGGATAATCCTCAGTGGTATATTCTCCCTGTCTTTGTGTATCTAAAAATTTCTTACATCCAGTTGAAGAAAATATCATTAATGCAATTAATGCAAGAACAATATTTTTGCGGGTGTTAATATTTGTTTTCATTTTATATTGATTAAATGATTTTAATTAGAAAGTTACGTTTAATCCTACTGAATATACAGCTGGAATAGGATACACGCCATTATCTGCACCGCTTCCAAGTATATTTGCAACTTGCGGTTCAGGAGAATATCCACTCACTTTACTCCAGGTTTTTACATTCTGCCCGCTAACAAATAATCTTAATTTTTGAACGCCAACTTTGTTAAAGATTTGATTGTTGAAAGTATAACCGAGTTGAATGTTACGTAAGCGAAAGAAACTTCCTGACTCTAAAAAATAAGAGCTAAATAAAAGATTATTTCCTCTAGAGTCAATAATAGGCTCAATGTTTGAAGTTCCAGGGCCAGTCCAGGCATTCAATCTGTTGCTTTCATAATTAAACGGAGCGAAGTTAGCGGTACGACGTTGAGTATAGATTTTATTTCCTGCAACACCTTGGCCTTGAATTGTTGCGTCAAAACCTTTATAAGCAACTGATAACGTTAAACCATAACTGTAAGGAGGGAATGGAGTGCCTAAGTAAGTTCTATCTGCGGGTGTGATTACACCATCGCCATTGATGTCTTCATATGCGATGTCACCTGGCAATGAAGTTGGCAAATGAGCCTGCCTATCTAAATCAGCTGTTGATTGGTAGATTCCAACTTGTCGGTAGCCATAAAAATAACCGACTGAGTTACCGGTTTCGGTTAAATTTGCGCCTCCGTTACCAATAATTTGGAAGTTGCTGGTGTTACCAATTGAATTAACAATGTTTTTATTATAACTGAAGTTTCCAGAAACATTATAAGTAAAATCTTCTCCAACTTTATCACTCCAACCTAAACTAACCTCAAAACCTTTATTTGTTAATTTACCTAAGTTAGTGAAGTATGTTTTGTTTTCACCAGGTAATGTAAAGCTTGTTAAAATACCATCAGTTGTTTTGTTATAATAATTAATCTCAGCACTTAATCTGTTATTTAATGCTCTTAAATCTAAACCAATATCAAAACCTTCTACGATTTCGAAGTGCAGGTTCGGATCAGGAATATATGTATAATCTACAGCAGGATAAACATTTTCTCCGAATACAGCTGTTGAGGCTTGAGAAACCGTTTGTTGATATAAATTCGGATCAACACCTTTTGAGTTTCCTAAACGGCCCCAGGCAGTTCTTAATTTTAAGAAATCAATCCCTTTAAGATTGTTTTTGAAAAAATCCTCATCACTCACGACCCAGCCTAAACCAACACTACCAAATGTTCCCCATCGGTTTTGAGGGGCAAATCTCGAACTACCATCTCTTCTAATGGTTGCATTCAATAAATATTTGTTTTTAAAAGAATAACTTAAACGTCCAAAAGCACCTGCGTTTGATTCTTCAGCACCGCTTCCACCATTTGAAGTAATATTATCTCTGGCAATAACGTCTAAATACCATAAGTTTGAATCAAAAGGAACTTTCAATGTGGAGTCTGTTCTGGATCCACTTAATGTAGTACTTGAAGTATAAATAGATGTGAAACCGATCATTGCATTGATTCTATGATCTTCTTTAATTACTTTATCATAATTTAAGGTGTGATCTTGTTGGTATTTACGCCCCTCAAAAGTATTCTGACTAACCGAAGTTCTTGCAGTCGGATCTAAAAATGTTGACGTTGGAGTTGTTCCCTCACCAATGTTTACAACCGTATAAGGAAGTGGAGTATAACTTCTTGTGTTATTAAAGCCCAAGTCGGTGTATACCGTAGATTTCAGCGTGAAATCTTTTAAGAATTTAATTTCAGCAAATAAGCTACCATTAAATCTGTAACCTCTATTAATTGAAGTATTACGGTTACGTTCGATATTATATACAGCATTGCCCACAGATGTTCTTTGAAAGGATGGCATGAGGTTATACAAGCCAGCTCCATTATCAACGGGAACAATTGGAGCAGATCTGATCACTGTATTCAGAACATTCTCAGTTGGTTGGTTTCTAAAATGAAAACCTGTAAGGTCAGCACCAATTTTAATTTTATCAGTAATTCTGATTTCTTCGTTTAAACGAGCAATAAATTTTTGATAATTGTTGTATTTAATAACTCCATCCTGGTTATTATATCCTAAACTAACTAGTGTTGTACTTTTCTCGTTATTGTTAGAAATGCTTAATGAATTTGTACTTATTGCTGCATTTCTTAAAATTTCTTTTTGCCAGTTGGTATCACCATTATAGTTTGTGAAATCAAACGGTGCAGCACCAGCATTGGCCAAAGCCGCAGAATATAATTTTTTAAAACCTGCAGCATCTACTACATCGATTAATTTATTAACGTGTTGTATACCATAGGTAGTTTGAAAATTAACAGTTGTTTTGCCTCTTGCAGCCCTTTTAGTTGTAATAGCTATCACACCGTTTGCACCTCTTAAACCGTAAATAGCAGTTGAAGATGCATCACGTAATACATCAATTGTTTCAATATCATTAGGATTTAAATAGTCAATATTATCCTGTAATAATCCATCTACAACATATAAAGGGTCAGCATCTTTGGTACTTGCTATACCCCTTAAACGAACAGTTGGAGATGAGCCTGGTGATCCTGCATTAGAAATCGTCATCCCGGGAACTTTTCCCTGCATCGCTGCTATTGGGTTAGTTACTGCAAATTTCTCAATTTCTTCTCCTTTAACACTAGAGATAGATCCAGTTACATCTTTCTTCCTTTGCGTACCATAACCAACTACAACAACTTGCTCTAATTCTTTAGAAGATGACAACAAAGTGATATCAATTGTAGTTCGATTGTTAACAGCAACCTCTTGCGTTACATACCCAATGTAGGTAAATACTAAAGTTGCGTTTGCCGGAGCACTGATGCTGTACGCACCAGTTGCATCTGTTTGTGTACCTGTTTGTGTTCCCTTTACTAACACGCTGACGCTTGGGATGGTTGACTTATCGTCTCCATCAATTACCCTACCTTTAATGGTAATGTTTTGCGCAAATGCTACGTTAATTGCGAGTAAACAAAATAGTGCCAGAACAGAAATTCTTGTAAAAATTCTTTTCATGCTTTATGATTTTAGTTTAATTGTTAGCATAAAAGTGAGGTAGTTTTTCTGCATGTGCAAGCAGGTTTACCTCTACATTAATACATCAAATATGAAAGTGAGGTATCTCAAAGTATAAAACCATATGGGGATTTAGGCTAAAAACGCAGTTTTTTTAGTTTCAACTGGGTAATTACCAATACACAAGTGTACAATATACACGAAGGCCTTTGTAGGGGGTAATTTTTAATTTATGAGAGGTAATGATGTAGTGATTAAAAAGCGTTTTCTATACAAATCAATAAAAATTTGTGTTTTATGCAAACGTTGCCAGACCCCTTTAGAAGGAGAGATTATAACTCCATCAAAAATTCTGTTAGATTTTTGTCATGCGGAACCTCGAGTTTTTTTCGTAACCGGTATCTCCTGATTTCTACTCCACGTAAACTAATATTTAATAGTGAAGACATCTCTTTGCTGCTCATATTCATTCTTAAATAAGCGCAAAGTTTTAAATCGTTTGGAACAAGGTCAGGATGTTGGGCTTTTAGCTTTTTAAAGAAACTTTCGTGTGCTTCATTAAAACTGTTTTCAAATAAATTCCAATCCCTCTCATCATTCATTCCATCGTTAATTACCTTTTGAATCTTACGGGTTTGATCTTCAGAAAGCTTTTTGCCATTTTCATCTTTAAGCTTGGTAATTTCATCACTCAACTTTTGTAACAACTCATTTTTATAAACCAAAGTCATGGCTGAATTGGCGAGTTCTCTATTTTTAGAAGCAAGCTCTGCCTGTAGTTTTTCCGTTTGCAGCCTGGCAATCTGTTTTTCATTGGCCTCGGTTTCCTGTTTTAGAATTTCTTCTTGTTCTGCTTGTAACCTGTCGCTTATTTTTTGACTATCTTTTCTGAGCTTATTTTCATAAAGCCTTTTTCCTACAATTAAAACAATGATAAATAAAACAGAATACACAATAATGGCAAAATTATTTAAATACCAGGGGCGTAAAATGGTAAATTCAAAAGTTGTAATATTACTTACCGATGAATCATCAATTTTGGCCCTGACCATAAATTTGTAATTTCCGCTACTCAGGTTGGTAAAATCTTTTTGTGTTGCGTAACTCCAATCAGACCAATCTTTAGAATAGCCCTCAAGATAATATTGAAACTTAAGTTTTGCTTGCCGGTAATAAGGTAGTGAGAAAGATATTCTGATATTATTTCTACTGTAGGGAATTTCTGTTTCCTGATTGTGATTTCCCGTTTCGCTGATGGTGAAGTATTTATCAGTGATATCATCAATTCTTCTGATTAACACAGCTGGTAAAGTCTTTTTTGCTAGCGATTGACTTTGTGCTTTATTATAAATCACAAAACCATCATCTACACTAATGAGGTATATGGAATTGCTAATCTGGCTGATATTCTCATAATATTGAACCATTCGTCCATCCAAAAGACTGAATTGATTGGAATCAATGTCTATTTTACCTGGTTCGGAAAAGTTAACTAATGATGTTTTTCCATGATTAATAAACCAGTATTTTTTATTGCCGGCGTCAATAATTTTGTTGGATGTAGCAAAGGAGCCAAGTTTTTTATTCAAAACCTCGTAAGGTGTAAATTTATTGCTTAGCTCATCATAAGTGTAGAAGCCATGATCGGATGAAAATACGATCTTATTCTCCAGGTTGAATATATTAATGTTGTAATTGCCGGGAAGGCCATTGTTTTCATCAAAATAAGTTATGCTTGTAACTTTGTTATAGCTGTTATTCAAAGTTACTTTATACAATCCTTTATAGGCGTGTGCCACCCAGATATCTCCTTTATGGTCTTGTTCAATAAATCTTGATGGAGCATCAAAACCAGATATTTTCGTTATAAATGCTAAACCCGACATTGTTTTTTGGTATAATGATAATCCCGTATAGGTTCCCTGGATAAAGTAATTGGGTGTAGAATTTAGCTTTTTGATGGTCCAGCCACCATTTATCGTTGAAATCTGGCTAATCTTGTCGCCTAAAACTTTGAACGTTCCATTGTTATGGCCACAGATTAATTCATTATTTACAATGGCAAGTTCCCAAACCTGCCCCTGAGAATTAGGTATTAATTTAAAGTTAAAGGGTGTTAGTTCGCCGTTTGATGACCAGTCACTATAAAACAATCCTTGATTTGTTCCCAAATAAATTTTATTTCCGAAAATAATGCTGGAGTAAACCGTGCCAAACTGCCCTGTTTTATCGAAGTAGAAATACAGGGGAGAGTTTAACTCAATCCTGTCGATCCCGTTATCTAAACCAGTCCATAAATTTTGCTCATCATCCGCATAAATACTAAGTACGGTATTGTTTTGTAATCCACTTGATTTGTTAATCCTTTGAACAACTTTCCCATCTTCATCTATTATAATTAATCCATTTAAAATGGTGCCATAGACATAATATTTATCTAATAACTTAACTCCGTTATTTAGTTGATAAGTTTTGAGGTAATTATTTGCTGATGTAATTAGAGGGCTGAAATCACTTCCATTGAAAGTAAACAATCCATTTTTACTTGTGCCAATAATTAAACCACCATTTTTATAAGGTAAAATGGATAGAATGCCTTGTTTGCCGAGCTTTTCACTGTTCGGAATGAATGTTAGTTTGTTACCTTTTAACTCGAACAAGCCTTTATCTAAAACTTCAATAAAATACCTGGTATTGGCTTTGTGTAAGAAGAGAAACGATGATGGCGCCTTAATAATTTCAATTTTATTATTCTTGTAGATGAATATTCTGGAGAAGGACTGAAAAATTACCCGGTCTTTATCTACATAGATTTTCCAGATTTCATCAGTTACTTTGTTTCCTTTTGGCAAAAGTGTAGTGAGTGATTGATAGCTTAATTTGTTGCTTGAATATGACCAGTAACCAAATTCCCCAAAACTTCCGGTGTAAATTCTGCCTTTGCTATCTGTAGCCACAGATCGTACGATTTGCCGGTTTGGCATCTGATATTTCTGCCAATATCTTCCATCGAAGGTTAAAAGCCCCTCCGCATTTCCGAAGTACATTACGCCGTTTTTATCTTTTGCGATACTCCAATTCTGGTTGCCTGAAGCATACACCGATTTTGGATAGTTCTCTATATAGGGAACACCGATGCTTTTAATATCAGCAGCATATAGAAAATTAACCGAAAAGAAAAGAAATATGAATAAACGTAAAAGTTTCAGCATAAAATGGAATCTGGTTAAGCCATTGTTACGCAAAGTAAATGAAAAAATGTTACACCTGCACGTCTTTCCCGCTGATGCGGAAATCCAATGCCGTTATTTGAGCTTTTAGAGTGGCCGTCAATTGCTGAGAAGCATAGCGACGAAGCAATCTTTTTTATGTTTGCGTCTCATTACTCACATGACTGAAAAAAGGATTGCTTCGTTTTGTTCAGCAATGACGAGCAAGTTTGGGAATCTATGCGATGTTTAAACAAGCGGAAGGCTTTAGGATTCCTTATTGCAGTACCTTTTTACAACAACAAAATCAGCAGTAAACCAAGTATAATGCCTGTAGCTGAGGGATTTACTTCGTAGCTGCTTCGCGGTCTTCACTGCGTTCAGAACGACAATTGCTTTTTGTTTCTCCCTGACTTAATAAATGTTGGATTCCTACCTGTTTGGGAATGATAGCATCAAGCGTGGCCTGAAAAATAATTAACTTACCAATTCACTTTTTTTAGCCACTGGTTGTGGCACTTTGACATAGTAACCGGTTCCATCATACGGACGTTTGCGTGGGTTGATAATACATGCAGTTGAGCAACAACCTTGCAACTGTTCTCCACACTCATCACACTGTGTAATGTGCTCATTACATTCCGGATTTGCACAGTTAATCATTTTTGGAGTGGTTTTGCCACAGTTATAGCAAACAGATACTACTGTTGGATTTACATTGTTCACATCAACCGCAATGCGGTTATCGAAAACATAACATTTACCTTCAAAATCTTTACCACCAGCTTCCTTGCCATATTTTATAATGCCACCATGAAGCTGATAAACATCATTAAAACCATGATGTAAAAGTAATGCAGATGCCTTTTCGCATTTTATACCACCAGTGCAATAGGTTAAAATCTTTTTGTCTTTATATTGTGCTAGCTGATTAATTTGCTCAGGAAAATCTCTGAAATTCTCGATATCAAGTGTGATCGCATTTTTAAATTTCCCGAGGTTGTGCTCGTAATTAGAACGGACATCTAAAATCACGACATCTTCCTCGTCTTTCATTTTCATGAAATCAACAGGTTCCAGGTGTTTACCCGTTTTTTCAGTAGGATTTATAATAGATTTATCTCTCAAACCAGAATGAACAATTTCTGATTTGTAACGGCAATGCATTTTTAAAAAAGACGGTTCTTCAACGTCATCAATTTTAAATTCTGTTTTGGCAAAACGTTCATCAGCATGAATAGCTTTCATGTAAGCATCGCAAGATTCCGGAGAACCTGACACAGTACCGTTTAAGCCTTCATCAGCAACGATGATCCGGCCAACTAAATCTAATGATTTACAAAATTTAAGGTGATCGGCAGCAAATTGCTCTGCCTCTGCTATGTAACTATAGCAATAGTAAAGTAGTGTTTGATATTTTTTCATAACGCTGTTGATACCGTTGCAAACGGCGTTTAAAGCGGGGCAAAGATAATAAAAAAAGGTTTAAGGTAAAAGGTTTAAGGCGTAAGGTTTACCTTTAAGCTTAATGCCCTTTCTGAGGTTTAAGGTAAAAGGTTTAAGGCGTAAGGTTTACCTTCAAGCGTAATACCCTTCTGAGGTTTAAGGTAAAAGGTTTAAGGCGTAAGGTTTACCTTCAAGCGTAATACCCTTTCTGAGGTTTAAGGTAAAAGGTTTAAGGCGTAAGGTTTACCTTCAAGCTTAATACCCTTTTGAGGTTTAAGGTAAAAGGTTTAAGGCGTAAGGTTTACCTTCAAGCTTAATACCCTTTCTGAGGTTTAAGGTAAAAGGTTTAAGGCGTAAGGTTTACCTTCAAGCGTAATACCCTTTTGAGGTTTAAGGTAAAAGGTTTAAGGCATAAAGTTTACCTTCAAGCTTAATGCCCTTTCTGAGGTTTAAGGTAAAAGGTTTAAGGCGTAAGGTTTACCTTCAAGCGTAATGCCCTTTCTGAGGTTTAAGGTAAAAGGTTTAAGGCGTAAGGTTTACCTTCAAGCGTAATACCCTTTTGAGGTTTAAGGTAAAAGGTTTAAGGCATAAAGTTTACCTTCAAGCTTAATGCCCTTTCTGAGGTTTAAGGTAAAAGGTTTAAGGCGTAAGGTTTACCTTCAAGCGTAATGCCCTTTCTGAGGTTTAAGGTAAAAGGTTTAAGGCGTAAGGTTTACCTTCAAGCTTAATGCCCTTTCTGAGGTTTAAGGTAAAAGGTTTAAGGCGTAAGGTTTACCTTCAACCTTCATACCCTACACCTTCCACCTTATTAAAACCCGTAGCTAATTCTGAAACCCTGGGTTAATTTACGTGCGCCATCATAGGCGAAACCATAACTGGCTCTTAAAACCAAACGCTGTAAGCCAAAATAAAATTCTTTGTAATTTCTTTTTTCAGGCGATGATAAATATCCTCCTCCTATAAATTCTTCTAGCTTTGCTTTACGCAATAGTGGTACTTTATTTAAGAAAAAACCAGAAAAATTATGTTCTAAATGCGCCTCAAAATATTGTTGATTGGTGCTAAACTGATAGAAATCTAAATATTGAAACTTCCTTAAGTTAGGTGGAAAGATGGTGGAAATATTACCTGCAAAATGTTTGTAATCCGGGTAATAAAGTTTGGAATTATTTAAAAATTTTCCGGCACCAACAAGAAATGATGTATATCCCCATAGGCCAAGTCCAATTCTGTCTTGAAGGAT
The DNA here is from genome assembly GCF_003339865.1 of Pedobacter chinensis. Taxonomy (GTDB): domain Bacteria; phylum Bacteroidota; class Bacteroidia; order Sphingobacteriales; family Sphingobacteriaceae; genus Pedobacter; species Pedobacter chinensis. The sequence continues at coordinate 64,522 of NZ_QPKV01000008.1, read as the reverse complement.
CTCCACTTTAGCAAAATCATAATCAACGTTACTACCTAAAACATTATTAAACCCTTTTTTATAAAGAACGGTAATTCTTGGGAATAGAGATTCGGTATAAAATTTCCCGTCGGGGCGAGTGATATATTTCTGCCCGATGGTATAAGTTAAGCTAGCCGTGGCACTGAAAGATTTATACGTTGGAAATAAAGGTGTTTCTACCGTAGGTGTAAAAGGATTATTTGAAGTGAACTCGCGATCCTCTACATCAAAAAATTTAAAATCTGTGCTGTTTTCCAGTGTTTTGTTTTTACTGTAATCCAAACTCAGGTTTCCCTGGAGTCCGGTTGCCAGTTCGCGTGATGTATAAAAATTGATAAAGCTTTTCTCATAGAATTTAGGGAAATTCTTTTCGTACAACAATGAGTTGATTGTGTTTCCGAGCGCTGTCATAGAGCCCAAATTATTTAAATCAAAAATCCCGTTTCCGAAAGAGCCGCCAATGGATGCACGTTTCAAAGGATTGTAATAATAGTTTCCAGTTAAACTTCCGGTTAATTTTTGATTGGCAAAGCCATATCTGAATTCTGGCCTGATGGAATATGAGCGTCTGTTCTCAAAGTCTTTTCTATACGTCACTCCATATTTAATGGCAAAACCTTCAACAGTATTATAAAATATGGATTTTAACACAGGGTCAAAGCTCCAATATTCTTTATCATACCGATCATTTTTGCTATAGCCCCTCAATAATAATTTACCAATACCAAACTTGTTATTCTCCTTCTCAAGCGAATCGAGGTAATGTTTTGACTCTTTTAACTTCGCAATACTATCTTTTTTAACGTAGTTCAACTTTTCATCCGGAGTTAAAGGAATTGGACGGTTATTGGTCCAATAACTCGAGTCTTTCTTGTTCACCATTTCTGTAATCTTCAGGATTTCGCCACTGAAGAAATTTTTAGGAAAGTTAGGATTCAGGTTATAATTGCTGTAAATCCCGACAAAATATCCTTCTATTTTAAATCCCAATACATTACCGGCAAATTGAAAGTTTATAGCTGTTGGCATATAAGTGTTTTCAACCTTTGTAAACTGTTGGTTAATGTTGAGTGTATCTATGAAGTTAATACCGGCTTTTTCAGTTAAATAAACATCAGTATTGTAAATTCTCCAGCTTTCATCAAGAATGTAAATGTATCCTCTAAAAACCGGATCATTTTCTCTTCGTGGAATTACCTGTATTTTGTGGATGGTTTCTCCGTTTTCCTTTGATTCTCCCACAAGTTTATACCTGTAATAAAACAGGGCATTATCAGCAATTGGGGAGATAAATCCTCTTGCACTAAGTGTGTTTTCCAGAAGGTAATTGTCATAAAAATTGATAACCAAATCTGATGCTTTATTAAAACTGAAAGCATTGTTTCTACCCGCAACCTTAGAAGAAATCATTTCCTCATGAATATCATTCGGACGGCGGAAGTTGAATTTACTTTGAGATTCTGATAAATAAATGATTCCTCTTCGGTTGGTATCCAACTCCAAAACCTTTTGTATATCACGCCCGAAAAACTTTTTCGGAGCTCCTCTTAATCTTTGAACGCCCTTTATATAAACATCACAACTGAAAGCATTGACCTCTTTTAAGTGAACTTTACGTTGTTTTATTGCTTTTCTGATGATTTCATAAGCCGGATCTTCAGCATTAGCTTTAATGGTTACATTATTAAGTGTGTAACTTTCAGATGCTAGTGTGATATTGTGGGTTAAATCTCCGGTTACTTTAATCGTTTGATCTTGTTGTTTATAACCAATTGCTCTGTAACTAATAATATGTTCACCTTTATTAAGATTGATGGCATATTTGCCATCAACGTTTGCAGATGTACCAATGGTAGTGTTTTTTAAATACACCGAGGCAAAAGGCACCGGTTGTCCACCTGTATCCTTAATTGTTCCTGTAACTGTATATTGCTGGGCAATTACCAGGTTAGTCAGGCCACAAAAAAGGATGAGTGCGCAGATTTTGATCATAAGTATTAATTAGTAAGCTATAAATATCGAATAAGTTTTAAGACTATACATATAGTTATATGTTAAAGTTTGTTAAGTTGATTAAAAAATAAGTTAACTGGTAATTTTTTTGATATTTTTTTAAACTAAAAACCTTTTTATGCAGTGCATCAAACGTTTGTTTTCAAATTATAAGTCCGAAATATGGGTTTTTAAAGCTGTGAGAAGTTTTTTTTATAACTTTGGAAATAAATAAAAATACTTATAAAACCATGTATAAAACTCTTAAACCTGTTCTCCAAAAGGAACTTGAAGAAATCGAAAACGCCGGGTTATTCAAACGCGAACGTGTAATCATTACTCCTCAGGGAGCAGATATTAAAGTTACCGGTGGAGCAGAAGTAATAAATTTTTGCGCTAATAATTATTTGGGGCTTTCATCTCATCCGAAAGTAATTGAAGCAGCAAAAAAGGCTATCGATGATCATGGTTATGGAATGTCTTCAGTTCGTTTCATTTGCGGAACTCAGGATGTGCACAAAGAACTTGAGGCGAAAATCTCTCAGTTTTTAGGTACTGAAGACACCATTTTATACGCTGCAGCATTTGATGCCAATGGTGGAGTATTTGAACCATTGTTTAATGCTGAAGATGCCATTATTTCTGATGAATTAAATCATGCTTCAATTATTGATGGGGTAAGATTATGTAAGGCGCAACGCTTCCGTTATAAAAACGCAGACATGGAAGATTTAGAGAAACAATTAATTGCGGCGAAAGATTGCAGACACCGGATCATAGTTACAGATGGTGCATTTTCTATGGATGGCTCCGTTGCACCTTTAGATCAGATAGCTGATTTAGCAGATAAGTACGAAGCATTGATCATGATTGATGAATCACATTGTTCTGGCTTTATTGGTAAAACAGGACGAGGAACGCATGAACATTTCAATGTAATGGATCGTATTGATATCATTACTGGAACGTTAGGGAAAGCATTAGGCGGTGCTTCCGGAGGTTTTACATCAGGTAAAAAAGAAATTATTGATATGTTGCGCCAGCGTTCACGTCCATATTTATTCTCAAACACGTTGGCACCGGCAATTGCAGGAGCCTCTATTGCTGTGTTAGATATGTTAAGTGAAACCACATCATTAAGAGATAAATTAGAGCGCAACACGAAATACTTCCGTGAAAAAATGACTGAAGCCGGTTTCGATATCAAACCAGGTTTCCACCCGATTGTTCCGGTAATGCTTTATGATGCAAAAATTGCTCAGACCTTTGCAGCAAAAATGCTCGATGAGGGAATTTATGTGATTGGATTTTTCTATCCTGTTGTTCCTCAGGGAAAAGCAAGAATACGTGTTCAACTTTCTGCTGCGCATGAACAACATCACTTGGACAAAGCCATTGCTGCTTTTACTAAAGTTGGAAAAGAACTGGGTGTAATTTAATACTCAAATACTATAAATTTTTCGAAAGCCGCTTCTATGCGGCTTTTGTTGTTTCGGGTTCATTTTCTTTTATAATGATATTGTAAACAGAATTTTTGAACCCGCTAACACTAATTTTTTCAGATTATTTGCCGTATATTTGAAGCCATGTTACAGGATAAAATAACACAATACACTGAAAAGATTAATGCTTTTGTAACTGAAAAAGCAGATGAATTAGAACAGTTCCGCATAAAATACTTAGGAAGTAAAGGCGTAATCAAAGAGATTTTTGACGAATTTAAATCCGTATCTGTTGAAGAAAAAAAATCATTAGGTAAGGTTTTAAACGAATTTAAGCAACTTGCCGAATCAAAATATTTGACTTTAAAAGAATCAACTGAAAATTCAGTACAAAAAACAGAGAAAGCGGAATTAGATTTAACCCTTCCGGGAGAAGGCTTTGAAATCGGTTCCCGGCATCCATTGGCATTAGTTCGCAGAGAAATTGTAGAGATTTTTGCCAAATTGGGCTTTACTGTTGCTGAAGGACCTGAAATTGAAGATGACTGGCACAACTTTTCTGCTTTAAATTTTCCTGAAGAGCATCCGGCAAGAGACATGCAAGATACCTTTTTCATTAAAAAAGGTGGAGAAAAGGGCGATATCGCTTTGCGTACACATACATCATCGGTACAGGTTCGTATGATGGAGCAGGGACAGCCACCTTTCAGAGCGATTATGCCTGGTCGTGTTTATCGTAATGAAGCCATCTCTGCCAGAGCACATTGCTTTTTTCATCAAGTAGAAGGTTTATATGTAGATGAAAATGTATCATTCGCAGATTTAAAGCAAACTTTATTTTATTTCGTACAGGAGCTATACGGGGAAGGTACAAAAGTGCGTTTTCGCCCGTCATATTTCCCTTTTACTGAACCATCAGCAGAGATGGATATTTCCTGTACCATTTGTAAAGGCGCCGGATGTCCGCTTTGTAAATACAGCGGTTGGGTAGAAATTTTAGGTTGTGGTATGGTAGATCCAAACGTGTTGGAAAATTGTGGTATTGATTCGAAAAAATATAGTGGTTTTGCATTCGGTATGGGAATTGAACGTATTGCCAACCTGAAATATGAAATTAAAGATTTACGCTTGTTCTCTGAAAATGATGTTCGTTTCCTGAAGCAATATAAATCAGCCTTAATTTAATAATGAGGTATTTATACAGCATATTATTCGCTTTAATTCTTTTTACCAGCTGTGGTAAGCAAGAAAATTACATTCCTGATGTGCCTGTAAATTACAACGTCACACTTACAGAGTTTAGCCTGAAAGCCGTAAATAATGTTCTTTTGGTGGCAAATAATGGCATAGCCGGATTAATGATTGTAAAAACTCCACTTGGGGGCTTTGTGGCTTTTGATCGTTGCAGTACAGTTAACCCCGATAATAAGTGTAAGGTTGTTCCTGACGATACCGGATTAACGGCTACTGATCCTTGTTCGGGTGCAAAATTCTTGCTGCTTGATGGTAGCCCACAAAAAGCCCCGGCAGAAAGAACCTTAAAAACATACAGTGTTTCCTTACAAGGCAATACGACATTAAACGTTAGAAATTAATGGAAGCTGAAAAAATTAAAGATACAGTTAAAAAAGCTGCCAAAGAACTTTTTAGAAAATACGGTTACCACAAAACAAGTGTTAATGAAATTGCTAAAAAAGCAAGGATAGCAAAAGCTACCATATATAAATATTTTGAAAGTAAAGAGCAGGTTTTAGATAGTATTCTGATGGATTATCTGGATCAAAACCTTCACGAAATTCTTCATAATAAGGTAAGTTACGCTTCAGAAGAAGAACACCTGAAGGCTTTAGTGATGAAGACAAGCCGCTTATCTTTCACTGCCTGTAATGAATTTATCGGTTGGGATTTTGTTCGTGAAAATGCAAACTCGCAAGAGTTTTTAAAACACCTTTCCGATCAGTTGGAGGCATTGTTACTAGCTGCTTATCTGGAGTTAGATAATTTTAAGAACAATCCGGCCAGAAGAGAAGGACTTGCCTTTTTGCTTAAAGCCAGTAAAAGTATTGTGTTTTCTTTTGCTTTTACATCGGTAAGTGATTCTGATGTGCGCAAAAACTTTGTGAGTTTTCAAAAGGAAATACTCCCGTTTTTGGTAAAGGCGGCGCTTTAATAATCTAAGAGACTATAATTGCTGTTCGTAATAATCTTTCTTTTTAAACTTTTGAATGGTTCTTTTTATTTTACCATTTGAAAGTTTTTGAGTGATCACGGTTACATCATCTCCAATGCTCGAATCTTCAATTACGGATGAAACTTCTGTTAAACCATTTTTTGCCCCAATTGCATAATTGATTGATTTATGATAACAACACCCATCTTTATGATTGATGGTAATTTGTTTCAGGTTTTTATTAACCTCAAACATCCCTAAATTTTCACTGGCGAGTTTGGTTAATTCTTTATTTAAAAAAAAGTTATCCCCTTTTGCTAGGTATATGTCGTAAGATGGACTTGCATAAGAACCATTACTTCCGTTTCTAATCGCAATATCTTCTGCGCCATCAAAATTAAAATCTCCAAAAATCAAAGGACTTTGATACTTTCCAAGTTCTAACCAGCCAATTTTTGCATTTTGTTTCTCTGTTAATCCAAAATCTAAATCAGCAGAATGAAATGTTTGAATTTCTTTTTCGGTTATTTGATCATATAGAATAATCGTAGCTTTCCCGCCGCAGGAACCGTCACTACAATCTGCAACAAAAATCTTTGCTTTATATTGATTAGAACTGTTATTAGCCAGGAATTTGAATTGAGCATTAGAAGAATACCCTGAAATTAAAAATATAACTATTAAAAGATATTTCATTGGAGATTTTTAACAAAAATACTCCAATAACTTCTGGTAAAAAGTTAAAAAAGGTTAACGTATTCTCTTTCTGTTTTTAATATACTCCTTAACAGCTGCTTTTGTAGTAAGCCAATCTTTGCCTTCTTTATAAGCATCAATTTTACCCTGCCTGGCTAATAAACTAACATATTCCTGCCCGTAGGGAACATCCGGCTCTGAAACTATAGAAGATATTGGTTCATAATCACCATAATTATTTCCTGGCAAAGCATTAATATACATGTTTAATGAGCGCTCAACAGCCTGAAGCATTAATAAGCAAAGTTTGTGGTAACTCCCTTTGTTAGCCTGATTTAAGGATTCATAGTATTTTTTTCTATCAGTTTTTAAAATAATGGCTGGTGGAAATCCTTTTCTCATTAATAATAAATTCATGGCCAACCTTACTGTACGGCCATTGCCATCAAAAAATGGGTGTATCCAAACAAATTTATGATGGAAAATTGTGGTTAATACAATATCATTTAACCCTAAAGGATTATCGTTTACAAAAGAAATCAACTCATCTAAAAAATCAGAAACTTTATTGGCATTGGGCGGCGTAAAGTTTGCTCCAACAATACGTACCCCACCATTTCTTAACCTGCCGGCAAAATCATCTTCAATGCTCCTTAAAACCAAACCATGGAGTGATAATAAATCTATGCTGCGTAACGAGTAACTTTCTTTTACTAAGGTGTATAAATAATCTATTGCTTTTTCATGATTAAAAACTTCAAAATGTTCTCTCAATGATTTTCCTTTAACGGTAATTCCTTCCTGGAGAACCATTTGAGTTTCCTGCAAACTTAATGTGTTTCCTTCGATGCTGTTAGAGTTATAAGTCCATTCCAGGCTTAAATCTGTTTTGATTCTTCGAAGTGCGCTTTCAGGTAATGGTCTTGAAGAATCAAGCTTTGCTTTTTTCTGATACAACCGCTCAATAACAGGATGTAGTTCTTCCAAATCTTGTAAATCAAAATTCCACATACCCAAATGTACTAATATCGTTTCGGATTAAAAAGTATTTCATCCGATATTAAAAATATAAACATAAAAAAAGCCGGAATAAAATCCCAGCTCAAAAAATATTTTCTCAAATTTTATTCCCATTTAAATACTTTTACGGCAACTGCATAAATACCTATCCCCCAAATTAAAAGAATCATAATTTGAAATTTAACATCCCATAAACCTAAACCTTCAAAAGCCACTTTACGCATGGCATCATTTAAATAGGTAAGCGGTAATGCTCTGCTAATGGGTTGTAACCAACTTGGAAAAGCTTCAATTGAAAAGAAAGTTCCCGATAGTAAAAACTGTGGCAGGGTTACAATGTTCGAAATAGGAGGCACCATACTTTCATTTTTTGCAATGCCTGAGATAATAAAGCCAAAGCCCATAAAAACAATTATTCCCATGGTGGCCAGTAGCAACATATTAATAACCGTGGCAACGCCATGAACAAGTGTGAAGCCGAAAAAGAAATGGCCAATTAAAATGATAAACAACGCCCCGATTAAAGCAAAACCTATTCTGGCAATTCCTTCTCCAATTACAATGCTTGATCTTTTTACTGGTGTAGCAAAGAAACGTTTAATAACTAACGTTTGGCGTAAGCTTAAAAAAACGAATGCGGTACCAAAAACACCAGTACTCAATAAAGAAAAACCAAGCTGGCCAGGTAAAATAAAATCGATGGTTTTATATTCACGCCCTACAATTGTATTCTCTTTAATCTCTGCAACTGAGGGTTTTAAAGTTTTATCATAGAAAACATTATTGAGCACAGATTTTAAAATTCCGCCTTTATCTCTTGATGCTGAAGTATAAACCACATTCACCGAATAAGCCGCCGAATTCACTTTTCTATGTACATCAATCATGGCATCGATATTTCCTTTTTCCAACAGTTTATCAAAATCAGCTCTTGATTTATCCATTACCAACCTGATCATGCCTGTTTTACTGAGCATGGTAATTACAGGATTGCTGATGTCTGAACCTGGTGTAACGCCAACATCAATGCGTGTTCCGCCGCCACCTAAAAAGCCAAATACCAAAATGAATATCAAGGGGAAGGCAAGGGTGAAAACCACTGCCGATGGGCTTCGCATAATAGAACGAAAACTAGCTTTGGCCAATGCCAATGTTGCTGTTGTGTTGCTGTAACTGCCTAGCTTCCTGAATGGCGCTTTTTCCGTTTCAGCGTTTAATCCCTCCGTCTCTAAAGAAGAACCTGAATTTCCAGTGTTCATATATATTGTTTAATGTTTAAATGTTATTTTCGCCTCTTCTGTAGTTCCTCTACAGGATAGGGGATATTACTCTCTCCACTCTTTGCCTGTAAGGTTGATGAAAACATCTTCCAGATTGGCTTTTTTTACCTCTTTTTTACGTTCAAAGCCACTGTTTACTAAATTGTCAATTAGGTTGTCAGGTGTATCAAGTGCAATGATTTGACCACGTTCTACAAAGGCAACACGATCACAAAGTTGCTCTGCTTCATCCATATAATGTGTGGTAATCACTACTGTTGTGCCTGCATTTCTGATTTCAGTAATCAAATCCCAAAGATTTCTCCTCGCTTGGGGATCCAAGCCTGTGGTAGGTTCATCAAGAAAAATAATTTTAGGTTGGTTGATCAGAGTGGTTGCAATGGAGAAACGTTGTTTTTGCCCGCCAGAAAGTGCCTTGTATTTTGCTTTGGCTTTATCTTGAAGGTTTACTTTTTCCAGCATTTCCATAGGTTTGATGTTAGCGCCATACAAACCAGCAAAAAGCTCAATTAATTCGATGAGATTCAGGTTTGGATAATATCCTGCGGCCTGTAGCTGAACGCCAATGATTTGTTTAATATCCTGAGCTTGCTTATCAACCGAAAAACCATCCACTATGATTTCGCCTGAAGTTTTATCCCTTAAAGTTTCAATGATTTCGAGTGTTGTTGTTTTTCCTGCACCATTTGGTCCGAGCAAGCCGAAAATCTCGTTTTCATAAACTTCAAAACTTAAGCCTTGTACGGCTACAAAATCATCGTATTTTTTTACCAGATCTTTAACACTGATGATGGCCTTTTTTATTTCCATGTTGCGAATGTAAGGAGCTTTAAATGAATAGAAAATGAATTTTATCAGTTTCGTGCAAAAATGTCGGTAAAACGATGTTTTATTAAGGTAAAAAATACGTTTAAACAAAATCTGCGAATCCTGGGCTTAAGTTTAGCCGCAGATTCGCAGATTATTTATGGTTTCAATTTTGAATTTAAATGCTTTGGCTTTTATCCTAAACCTTAACTGCAGTTTAGCCGCAGATTCGCAGATTTTTAAGGTTTCAATTTTGAATTTAAATGCTTTAGTTTTTACCCTAAACCTTCTAACCTTAATACTACCAAATACAGTTTAGCCGCAAATTCGCAGATTATTTAAGGTTTCAATTTTGAATTTAAATGCTTTAGTTTTTACCCTAAACCCTAAACCTTCTAACCTTAATACTACCAAATACAGTTTAGCCGCAAATTCGCAGATTATTTAAGGTTTCAATTTTGAATTTAAATGCTTTAGTTTTTACCCTAAACCCTAAACCTTCTAACCTTAATACTACGAAATACAGTTTAGCCGCAAATTCGCAGATTATTTAAGGTTTCAATTTTGAATTTAAATGCTTTAGTTTTTACCCTAAACCTTCTAACCTTAATACTACCAAATACAGTTTAGCCGCAAATTCGCAGATTATTTAAGGTTTCAATTTTGAATTTAAATGCTTTAGTTTTTACCCTAAACCCTAAACCTTCTAACCTTAATACTACCAAATACAGTTTAGCCGCAAATTCGCAGATTATTTATGGTTTCAATTTTGGATTTAAATGCTTTGGCTTTTATCTAAACCCTAAATCTTCTAACCTTTAACCTTAATACTACCAAACCAATTCGCCCTTCATCACATTCACGAAATCATCAAATAAATAACGAGAATCATGCGGACCAGGAGAAGATTCAGGGTGATATTGTACTGAGAATGCTTTTTTACCTTTAACACGAATACCTTCTATTGATTTGTCGTTTAGGTTAACGTGAGTAATTTCTACTTTATCAGAGCTTCTAACTTCATCAGGAATAACACCGAAACCATGGTTTTGAGAGGTTACCTCGCAATGGTCTTTGATAATGTTTTTTACCGGATGGTTTAAGCCACGGTGTCCGTTAAACATTTTCATGGTACCAATGCCATTAGCCTCAGCCAATAACTGGTGGCCTAAGCAAATGCCGAATAATGGTTTATCTTCAGTTAAAATTTCTTTAATGGTTTCTACAGCATAAGGCATAACCGATGGATCACCAGGGCCGTTCGAGATAAAGTAACCATCAGGACTGAATTTCTCCATCTCTGCAAAAGTGGTTTTTGCAGGAAAAACCTGAACGTAAATATCACGGTTTTCGAAACTGCGTAAAATATTTTTCTTGATACCAAGATCTAAAGCCGCAACTTTTAAAGCTGCTTCAGGATTACCATAAAAATAAGGTTCTTTAGTACTCACTTTAGATGAAAGCTCTAAACCTTCCATTGATGGAACTTCAGCCAGTTTTTGCTTTAATTCATCAATATCAGTAATTTCAGAAGAAATAATCGCATTCATTGCACCTTTATCCCTAATGTGACGAACCAAGGCGCGGGTATCGATATCAGAAATTGCAACCAAATTATCATTTTGGAAATAATCCTGAATAGATTCAGTAGCTTGCTTACGGCTGTAAACAATGTTATAATTTTTGCAAACTAAACCAGCAATTTTAATCGAATCAGACTCGATTTCTTCTCTTTGGATACCATAATTCCCAATGTGCGAATTGGTTGTAACCATAATTTGCCCGAAATAACTTGGGTCTGTGAAAATTTCCTGGTAACCTGTCATCCCGGTATTAAAACAAATTTCGCCTGTAGTGGTGCCAATTTTTCCGGCCGCTTTGCCGTAAAAAACTGTGCCATCGGCCAGTAATAAAATCGCAGGTAACTTGGTGTAGTTAGTCATGGTAATTACAATGTGGATTTTGATTTAAAAAAGAGTTGAAAAAAGGATGGCTTTCGGCATTAAAGCCGTTTTTGCTAGGTGCAAAAAAACATGAATAAGTCCCTTCCATTTCGGGATACAAAGATAAGAGTTAAGATTGGGAATGTAAAGAAAAATGTGAAATAGGTTTAGGGGGTAAGGCTGTCCAAAATCTAAACCCTTATGCCTTTTACTTTGAATTGAAGATGAAAAGAGAAATATGAAAGGTTGAAGGTTGTTTGGTCCTAACCCCTAAACTCTAACCCCTAAACCTTATGCCTTTTTAAAGAAAAAACGATACTTTTGAGGCAACAAAACAAAACCCATGTCGGTACACAAAGAAATAAAACGAATCACCACGCACATTTTACAAGAAATGAAACAACGTGGTGAGAAAATATCAATGCTAACTGCTTACGATTATTCAATGGCAACTATTTTAGATGATGCCGGATTGGATGTTTTACTGGTTGGCGATTCTGCTTCAAATGTAATGGCAGGGCATGAAACCACACTGCCAATTACCCTAGATCAGATGATCTATCATGCTGCATCGGTAATCAGAGCAGTTAAAAGAGCATTTGTGGTGGTTGATTTACCATTCGGTTCTTATCAGGGTAATTCAAAGGAAGCACTAAATTCTGCCATCCGGATCATGAAAGAATCTGGAGCTCATGGTGTGAAGTTAGAGGGTGGAGAAGAAATTATCGAGTCAGTTCAAAGAATCATTACTGCCGGAATCCCGGTGATGGGGCACCTGGGCCTGACACCGCAGTCCATTTATAAATTTGGAACCTATACTGTTCGTGCAAAAGAGGAAGAAGAAGCGAATAAACTTAAAACAGATGTTTTGGCCTTACAGGCTGCCGGTTGCTTTGCCATTGTTTTAGAAAAAATTCCTGCGGCTTTAGGTAAAGAGGTTTCTGAAAGTTTACATATTCCAACCATTGGCATTGGTGCAGGGCCAGATTGCGATGGACAGGTTTTGGTGGTAAATGATATGATCGGTTTAACAAAAGGCTTCAAGCCACGCTTTTTACGCCAATATATTAACTTGTATGATGAAATTCTTGATGCAGCGCAATCTTACATTCGTGATGTGAAAAGTAATGATTTCCCTAATGATAAGGAGCAATATTAAGTTCATGATTATGCTTGTCATCCCAATCTTCTGGTAATATGAAAAGCAATGACAGCACTTTAATTAAAGTTAGTCCCGCTTTTTGCTGCAATCTTTTTGTTAATGTCATCCTAAGTTTATAGATAGAATAACAAAAAGTATTTTCGCTGCAATCGGGTTTAAATAAGTAAACCAGTGCATTCTACTTCAGTTGCAAAACGATTATTGCTCGTATATTAATGTACTAATAAACCAATGAACTATTAATGCCAATTACCGATAAAGACATACTTTTTGAAGATAATCATCTGATCGCAATCAATAAAAGAGCAGGTGATATTGTTCAGGTTGATGAAACCGGCGATGAACCCCTGGATGAGCAGGTAAAGAAATATATCGCCAAAAAATATAATAAACCTAATGGTGCATTTTTAGGCGTTGTACACCGGTTAGACAGGCCCGTTAGCGGTGTTATTCTTTTTGCTAAAACCAGCAAGGCACTGGAAAGGATGAATGCTGCATTTAAAAACCGCGAGGTTAAGAAAACTTACTGGGCAGTTGTTAGAAATAAACCCGAGAAGCAATCTGCAACCTTAATTCATTGGTTAATTAAAAACCCACAGAAAAATGTAGTTACTTATTATAAAAATGAAGTTGCAGGTAGTCAGAGAGCCGAACTTTCATACCGTTTAATTGGTAACCTGGATGGATATTGCTTATTGGAAGTAGATCCATTGACAGGGCGCTCACATCAAATCAGGGTACAGCTTTCTTCTATGAACTGCCCAATAGTTGGCGATAATAAATATGGTTATCCACGTGGAAGCAGAAAAGGGAGCATTTGTTTACATGCCCGGAAATTGCAGTTTCTCCATCCCGTTAAAAAAGAACCGGTAAGCATCTTTGCCAAATTACCGGTAGATGGTTTTTGGGAAAGATTTGAAAACATGTAAATTCAAACTCTTTTTATTTACAGTTGGTTTTGCTAAAAATCGTCGATTTACCAAAAGTAAGTTTTCCAATATTTTTAAATTTGGTTTTACCATCTACTTCTTCCACATCGCCAAAGCCCTCTATTAATTGATCATTTTGCCTTAACCATGCTACTTGACGGATAGAGGTTATTCCTTCCGATTGGAAAGTATAATCTGCAATAATAGTATCACCTTTAACTATCCCTGCAATAACACCCTTGTTTTTATCTTTTTCAAATAAATTATAACTAAGCGAGCCAGTCACTTTTTCATCTTCAATATTTAAAGTTAAACCAGCAGTATCCCTGTTTTTAACATATTGAAAACATTGTGCTGAACCAGTTTGGGTTTCTGTTGACGAATTAATGGTAGAATCTGTTGTGGCAGTAGTTGTAGTTTTTGATTCACAGGCAACCATAAATACTGTTGCAATTGTTAAGATTGGGATTAATTTTTTCATGATGTTTCAGGGTTGATTTGCTGTTTCACTGCAAAGTACCTGCCAGAATTTACTCATTGTCGCTAAAAAGTGCTGTTCCTTGGTTTATTCTGAAACTAGAAAGCCCCGCTATTGCGAGGCTGACTAAACAATTAAACTGGATTTTTACCAAACATAGGTTGCCACTGCGCCTTTATCTAAGGCCGTGGTAACTATTTTTCCATTGTATTTAATATTGAAGATTGTTTCGTTGTTGTTATTATTGCAAACTATTAATACCTTTTTGCCACTTGGGGTTTTAAAAGCCACGTTTTGAAGATTGTTTGTAATGTTGGAAGCAATGCGTACCGAACCTGTCTGTACAAACTTTGATGCATGACCAATTACATAATAAGCTACATTTCTGGTAATTGCAGGTGCAATTGTAATGGCACCCAGACATGACGTGCAACCACCCTGATCAGTATGCGGATTGTAATTCGGATCTGCAGCTAAATTCCACTCCAAAACATTTCTGCTCCAGTTACGGGTTGCACCAACAATAAGTGTTGAAACATGCCATTTTAAGTCTTCTCCAAAATTACTCGGTCCGCCAACCCACTGCTCAGTAAAATAAATATTTTTATCTGGGTGAGCATTATGTACCTGTGTTAAGGCCGAAATGGGGCCCGCATATAAGTGAAATGCAGAGCCATCAATATATTTTTTTGCTTCAGCATCATTTAACACTGTAATTGGATACTCAGGTTTATCCGCATTGTGGTCGTAGATGATGATTTTTGTATCAATTCCACTGCTTTTAAAAATGGGGCCTAAAGCTGTTTTAATGAAATTAGCTTGTTCTGTGGCGTCCATATACATGCTTGGGTTATTACCAGGATGTAACGGCTCGTTTTGAGGAGTTATGGCATCAATGGTAATTCCTTCTGCTTTCATTGCCTGAATATATTTAACAAGGTATTTAGCGTAAACCTGATAATATTCAGGTTTTAAATTTCCGCCGATAAAACTCTTATTGGTTTTCATCCAGGCAGGGGCGGTCCATGGTGAGCCTAAAATTTTGATTGCTGGATTAATGGCAACAATTTTTTTCAAAATTGGAATCAGATCTGTTTGTTCTTTTGCAATCGAAAATTTAGATAAGTTTTCATCAGTTTCGCCATTGGCTAAATCATTATAAGTAAAAGCATGTGAACTTAAATCTGAGGCACCAATACTTATTCTAATGTAATTAACGGCAATCGCGTCATCCGCAGATGCGAAAAGCTCATTTAGCAATTTATCCTTTTCTGCTGCTGGCAAAGCATTTATTAAGCTTGCACTACCACCTGTAAGCGTATAACCAAAACCATCAATACCTTGAAATGTTGTATTTGGATCAACTTCAATTGTTGGATTTGCATTAGTTGTTTCAGCAAAGTTTAAGGCAATATTTTGTTTACTCAACAACTGTGATTGATCTCCTTTTGTAAGCCAAAAATCTACCTCAGTTTTTACAGGTTCAGTACTTACTGGAGGTTGTTGGGTTGCTGTGGTTGTATTTTTTCTACAGGCACAGGCTGCGAAGAGCATGCTTGCGGCAAAGCATATATTGTAGATAGATTTCATTAGCTTTTAGGTTTTATGAATTGGTATAGATTTTAAAAAGAGCGGATTTTTTAAATTGTCCCGCCCTTTAAGATTTAATTTGTGTGATTAAATTCGAATTGATCAAAGCCTAACCACTTTGATTTGACATGAGAATATGCCAGATATGTAAATCAAAGGCGACCTCAGCCGCCTTTGATTCAATAGGGAGCTAGCGGATATTTGGATTTCTATCCAATTCTGCCTGAGGAATTGGAAATAACAACTTCGCAGCAGTTACATTATAATTCAATAAGTTTCCATTTCCATCTCTTTGTGCATTCATTACAGTTATCGCTCTGTTTGTTCTTACTAAATCAAACCAACGGTGACCTTCGAATGCTAACTCTAAACGACGCTCTTTTTCAATGGCTAAACGCATTGATGCCTGATCTGCAGCAGGAGTAACCCCTAAATTAACGCGGCCACGAATTTCGTTTACAATTGTTGCAGCAGCCGACCAACCGGAAGCGCTTGATTCATTTAAAGCTTCTGCTTTTAATAGTTTAATGTCAGCCAAACGAATGATATATGAGTTTGCTAAATCATCATTGCGGTATTTGTTGATGTAAGGATAATTTGACTTCGACCAGTAATCATCAGACCACCCTTCAGTAACCACGTTTCTGAAACTTATGCTGGAATTCTTACGAATCACATCACCTTCAGCGTCAAAAGCAGCAACTAAATCATTGGTAGGTGTGCAAAAACGTTTCCAGCCTGTACCCACAATTACACCAGTCATCCAGTTACCACGTCCCATTGGGCCGCCCCAACCATCATACTGCATTTCCCAGATCGATTCACTGTTGTTTTTATGAGCACCATCAAACAATTGGTCAAACGATCCAAGTAAGGTGTATCCTCCTGCGATGGTAGCATCAGCATATTGTTGCACTTTTGTCCAATCAGGGTTAGGTTTGGATGCGTAAACTTTTGCTAATAATGCATTTACGATGCCTTTGGTAATGATGCCTTTATTTGCTGCTGTAGTGCGTACATTAGGCAAAGCATATTCCAAATCTTTAATGATTTGTGCATAAACCTCATCAACAGAAGAACGTGTTTTTTGCATTTCTTCCAAACTGGTTGGCGATTTTAATATTAAAGGAACACCACCCCATAAACGCACTAAATGGAAATAAAAGTAAGCCCTAAGAGCAGATGCTTCTCCAAGAATCTGGTTTCTTCTGCCATTGGCATCTAAAGCCGGGTCCTGAATGTTAGGCACGTTTTCCAATACTTCATTTGCATTCTTGATGTTTGAATAAAGCCCGCCCCAATCACGGCCAACGTTTCCATTGGTAGAATTGGTGGTAAACAAATCAATTTGAATATTTGCAGGGTTATCGCCTCCTGCATATGCATTATCGGCAGTAACATCTCCATTTACCATATAATCCCAAATGTGGTAGTCATTGTACATTCCACCGTAAGCACCTGCAATTAACTTTTCAGCGCCTTCGGCTGTGTTAAACGCTACATCACCGGTAACCTGATTAAAGGGTTGCTTATCAAGGAAATCTTTTTTACAACCGCTTTGTAATGTAATGGTTAATGCTGCGGCCGCTACTAACGAATATATTTTTAATTTCATTTTCTTAATTCTTAAAATCCAACATTAACACCAAATAATATACTTCTTGACTGCGGGTAAGTACCATAATCAACACCCATTGAAGGGCCATTTGCAGCGTTCACGTTAACCTCTGGATCTAACCCGGAATATTTGGTAAACGTTAATAGATTATAACCAGTTGCAAATACGGTTATTTTACTCATTCTAAGTTTCTCCAGCACTGATGCCCCAAAACTGTATGATAATGTGGCTGTTTTTAAACGTAAATAAGATGCATCTTCTACAAAGCGGCTGGATGTTAGTGAATTTTCTGAACTGCTTCTTAGTGCTTTAGGTACATTGGTGATTTGACCGGGAGTTGTCCATCTGTCTAATACGGCTGTTGATTGGTTTTTAGAATCAAACATACCTTCTAAATCAATTCTGGAAGCGTTGAACAATTGGCTTCCCTGAACACCCTGGAAAAATATATTCAAGTTCCAGTTTCCATAAGTAAGGTTGTTGGTCACGCCATAAATGAATTTCGGCTGTGCCGAACCAATAAAAGTTCTATCCGAAGGATCTGCAGAACCTGTAACACCATTTCCATTCGTATCTGCATATTGTGCAGCTCCTGTTGCAGGATTCACACCTGTAAATACATAACCATAGAAACTGCCCAATGGTTTGCCAGGAACGATTCTAACAGCGGCATCGCGCTCATAAATACCTGCAAAATCTAAAGATTGAGTGGTGGTACCTAAGTCGGTAACTTTATTGCGGTTAAGGGAAAAGTTTAAGTCGGTAGTCCATTTGAATTTCTCACGATCGAAATTTTTGGTTGATAATACAAACTCCAAACCTTTGTTTTCCATAGCGCCAACATTATAAGCCTGGCTTCCAAAACCTGAAGATGGAGGCAACTGAACATTGATCAGCAAATCGTTGGTTTTTTTCAAATAAGCATCAGCGGTAAAAGTAATTCTGCTGTTGAACATAGTTAAATCCAAACCCACATTGGTTTGAGTTGTTTTTTCCCATGAAAGCGCATTGTTAGCAGGATTTTGAAGGTTGTATTCACCTTGTGCATTTACGCTGTATAATTTCAGGTAAGCATAGTCTCCAATACCTTCATCGTTACCCACTTTACCCCAGCTACCACGTATTTTTAAATCGTTAATGGTTTCGCTTTCTTTCATGAAATTCTCACCCGAAATTCTCCAACCAGCAGAAACCGAAGGAAAATAACCAAAGCGATTTTCTTTAGCAAACCTTGATGAACCATCTGCCCTAAAGTTTGAGCTGAACAAATATTTGTTATCGTAAGCGTAAGTTATACGGGCAAGATATGATTGTTTACTCCACTGTGCACGCTGAGGAATAGTTAACGCTGCAGATGGTATAGTCGGATTGCCTGCAACATCATAAAAACGGGTAAGTTCACTATTTCTGTACTGCCAGTCTGATGATTGTAAAGTATAACCACCAGTTGCCGTAAAAGCATTCTTGCCAACGTTTTTAGTGTAATTTAAGATGTTTTCATTTAACCAAACATGATCGTTAGTGGTATTATCACGATATACACCTCTTTCCTGGCGACCGTAGGTAGTCAGGAAATTATCAGTAGAGTAGTTATAAAATCTATTTCTTGCGTTTGTACTAATCGTAGATTTTAAATATAAATCTTTAGTAAAATTAAGTTGTGCGCCAAAAGCACCGATAAATCTGAATTCTCTGGCCTTATTAGTCGAACCGAAAGCCAAAGCCAATGGATTGTCCCATCCACCCGCATTTGGTATGGTGGTATATTGCCCGTTTGGCTCAAAAATGCCAATAGTAGGAGGTGTTGTTAATGCTCCTAAAATTACACCTCCACGAGAAACGCTGCTGTTGTCACCAACATCGATAGAGTTGCTTGAAGTTAAAATAGCATTACCCGTTAATTTTAACCACGGTGTGATGTTTTGTGATCCGTTGAAGTTAGCTGTTAAACGATCTAATTTAGCCGGAGCTACAACACCCTGATCTTGTTGGTAACCAGTTGAGAAATAGTACTGACCACCTTTTACACCCCCAGAGATAGAAACCTGATATTGATTTTGCTTTCCTGTTCCAAATGTTTCTTTTTGCCAATCAGTATTGTTGTTACCTCCAAAGGTAGTGTAACCCAACTCTCTCATCAAACCAATATATTGCTCGCTATTTAAAACCTCCTGGGTTTGCCAGAAGTTAGAGAAACCCGTGAAAGCATTAAATGCAACTTTCAATTTACCGGCAGAACCCTTTTTAGTAGTAATTAATACCACACCATTGGCACCACTGGAACCATAAATAGCTGCTGCTGAAGCATCTTTTAAAATAGTCATCGACTCAATGTCGTTCGCATTCAAAAAGCTTGCATCCCTTGAAGTTACTCCGTCAATTACGTATAAAGGACTATTGGATGCAGTGATTGAAGTGTTACCCCTGATGCTGATCGAAATACCTGCGCCAGGTTTTCCAGATTGTGAAGTTACCTGTACACCAGCAGCACGGCCTTGAATGGCTTGCAATGGATTGGTGATCGGTTGGTTTTCCAAATCTTTTGAAGAAACAGAAACAACAGCCGTTGTCAGATCTTTTTTAGTAGTAGTACCATATCCGATTACTACAACCTCATTGAGCTGCTGGTTATCATCAGATAGGCTGATGTTAATTGTAGTGCGATTATTCACAACCTCTTCTACAGATTTAAATCCGATAAATGAAAACTCCAGGGTTGAATTTTGCGGAGCAGTAATTGTATAGCTACCATTATCGGTAGTTGAAGCACCTTGGTTAGTTCCTTTTACTTTTACAGAAACTCCAGGCAGCGGTAGACCTTTCTGATCTTTTACCTGGCCCTTTATGGTTATATTCTGCGCCATACTCAAAGAGATCCCGCATAGAATACATACCATAAGCAATGTAAACTTTTTTCTCATAATTTTTGCTCTTGTTAATTTTTATATTGGGTAAAGTTAGCACTCATTTAATGTTAAATACAAGTTTTTTGAGTGTTAATTTTTTGATAAATACCTGATAATTAGGTGTTTGTGATTGTTTTAATACGCTTTAATACCGCTCGGTAAATCATCGTTTTAGTATTGATTATCAGTGTATAACCAGCCTTTAAGAATAGGTTTACAGAATGAAAATGATACGCTTAAGTACCTTTACTATTTTTTTGTTTTTAACTGGTAAAACAACAAAAATGTGACTAAACTGAACAGTGAATTACTCGATTACAAGCTGGCTCCAGCCATTTTTGCCAGATTTTTTGAGCATTTTCTTCCTGTCGTCCATTACTTTTTTAATGCGGGTGCCAAATGTCCAGCAGGTGCTTTGCCTGATGGAAAGTAATTCGGATAACTTATGTGATGATATTTTTCCTTTTGAAGAGTAGATTAAGAAGATCATGTAGAATGCCTTGTTAATGGGTATTCTGGTATTGTGAAAAATGGTATAGGTGGTAACCGATTCTTCATAGCCACATTTGCTGCATCTGCGGCTATGTAAAATATGGCCGGCGAAATAATGATCGTTGCTGCATTTACGGCAATGGTAACCTTTACTCCATTTCAATTCAGCTAAAAATTCATAACAGGTTTCTTTATCCGGATAAATTTTACTGAACTCTTCAAAATCAACCTCGGTATTCATAACCCTATCGCGGGTTACTTTTTCCACACTGGTTTGAAGTTCTTCATTGTCTTGCTCAAGCAGCACATTCATGCGGGAAATTTCTTCTGCTTGTTTTTGGAGCAAAGCATTTGCTTCTTCCAATGCCTGATTTTTACTTTCGATAATGAGCGATTTGTGGTAAACTTCTCTGGTCCGTTCCTCAACCTTACTTTCGAGTTCCTGGTTCACGGTATCTTTCAGTTTAGCATTAATGGCCATTTGCCTGATGATTTTTTGCTGTGCCTTATCCTTTTTAAGCTTTAAAAGACGAACCTTATCTCCAATGGCAAATGATAAAAATATCATTTCGAGGATAAAACAAAAGCTTAAACTGTAATAACTTACCACGCCAAAGTTTAACCAGCTAACTCCTAGCATAATTAAGAACTTTAAAGTAAAGCCCGCAAATAAGAAACTGTAACCTAAAACAAAGAAACGGGCAGGTTGATATCCGTTTTTATAAATATAAATACCTGTAAAAAAAGCTACAGAGAGTGGTATCGCTTCAATAAATTTATAACTGAACAGGGTTTGATCAAACAGGTAGCAATAAACAAAAAATATCAGTCTGATCACAATTACACCCATAATCAATTGGTTTAGCTTTAGCGCTTTTGCCCTTACAAATAAGAGCTCTCGGGTAAATAGCAGAGCAAAAATACTGGTAGCACAAAGCGCAAAAGCATAAGCAACCTGATTCCAGGCAGGTGCATTTGGCCATAGGTATTGATAGGCAATGCCATCGGTGCTCATCTCAAAAAAACCGACACTTAAATTGTAGAGCACATAATATAAATACTGCTTTTGCCTGATGGCAATGTACATGATGAGGTTATAGAAACTAAAAACCAAAATCATCCCATAAAAAATACCGAAATAGAAATATTCATCCAATGCATAAGAAATAAACCACTCAGCGGTTCTGAGAACTATAATGATATCAGAAATTTGTGAAGAACTGATTTTGAAATAATAGATTTGTGTATCGTTCCCTTCGTTCTGAATAGGAATTTCAAAATTTTTATGGTGTATTAAACGCTCATTAAATGCATGGGCATCTCCAAGGCTTTCTACTTTATAGCTTTTATCATTTTGTGGAATGTAAGCTGTAATCCGATCGATTGTTTGATCGAAGAACTCCAGAATAAACGGTTTTTCTGCCGATTTGTTCTGCTTAATTTTAATGCGGAACCAATAGGTTGTGTTTAATTTCTTAGTTTGAGGTGTACTGGTAAGGCTGGCTTTGAATTTCTGATCAAATTTTTCACTTTTAATCTCATCAAAGGTAAACTTGTTTTGTGCATCTTCCAGAATCTCAATTTCTTTAAATGTAAAGATATGTTGAGGTACATCATCTTGTATTTCCACTGTTTTTTGTGCCTTCAATCCAGAAAGTGGAAACAGTGCAATGGCAAATGATAATAAAAAGATTTTCTTGAAAAAAGGTAACATCAGCATGAATAACAAAGGTAATCATTTGTATTCATGTGGTACTAATCAGGTTATCAGACTAATTTCATTTTAAAAATGAAGTGTTACGCTGGTTCCTTTGTTTTCTTCAGATTGAATTCCGACATCTATTTTATGAAATTTTGCAATACTTTGAACGATGGCCAAACCTAAGCCAAATCCATTTTCTTCTGTGTTTCCACGTTTAAAACGATCGAAGGCATTTTCCAACAGCTGTTTATCCATGCCCAAACCGCCATCTGTAATCGTGAGAGTATATTGATGATTAATGGTTTTGCCGGTAATGGATATGAAACCGCCACTAACATTATATTTTATGGCGTTGTTGATGATGTTGATCAGTAAAGTGTGAATTAAAGCCTTGTTACCGGTAAAATGGAAATCTTCCACATTTAAATCGTAGCGGATGCTTTTATCGGCAATCCGATCTTCCAGTTCTTCAAAAATATCTTCTATTTCTTGTTTAATGCTTATTTCTTCTGTTTTTAGATATTGATTGTTTTCTACTTTAGAGATGAGCAATAGGCTATTAATAATCACTTTTAAGCGATTAAGGGTTTTGAGCGATGCATAAATTTTATTTTCATGCTCAACCGGAATACCAGGTGTGTTGAGCATGTTTTCAAAACGTGTACTTAAAATGGAAATAGGAGTGAGTAACTCATGTGAAACATTGGCTATGAATTGCTTCTCTAATGCGAAAAGGGTATTTATTTTCTTCATCAAAGAATTTACGCTGTTATCCAAAATCTTAAAATCATCAGTACTTGTTGGAATATTTTGATAATTGTAATGTAAGGGGTCGTTTACACGGTTAATCTTTTTATCGATGATTAAATAGAAGGGTTTAAGTAAAAAGTTTGAAAAGAAATAATCGGTAACCAGCGTAATTAATAATGCAGAAAATAGAACAACAAGCATGTAAAAGCGAATGGCATTTTTAATTGATGCAAGTGCAGTCATTGATTCACCAATTTCCAGCTTGTACCAATTGGTATGGTAAGAAAACTTGTAATTCAGTATCCGGTAAATTTCCACGTCGCCTTCAATTTCCCGTTTCTCGGTAAATACTTCGGCTAATGAATCTTTCTGATTATCCGGAATATCGGTTAAAACAATAAACTCTTCCTTTAATATGTTGTAGTCTGTAAAAGATTGTTCCTTGTTTAAAAGGCTATCAATTTCGCTATCACTAAGATGTTCTATAATCTTGTTTTTCTTTTTAATCAGGCGGTTATCAAGCTGGTTATAAGCAAGCTTATCTAATGAAAAAAGAATAATGGCGCCCAAAACCACTATGATTGCAATTTTAGTTATGGCATTATATAAAGAAAATTTAACCTGTAACTTCATTTTGATGTTTCAATAGTTTACTGGTTCATTAGTTCATTAGGTTTATTTTTACATGGAATATGGCCTTTTAGCTTCAGGTTTTTGATCCAAGCTAACAATTAATCCTGTAACCAATGCTTCTAACGGTTTCAAACCAATCTATCTGACTGATTGCAGCCAGTTTTTTACGCAAATTTTTAACATGCACATCTACAAAGTTTGAATCGGAATTTACTTCCAGAATATCGCCCCAAACATGTTCGGTTAAGCTCATTCTAGAAACCACCCGATTCTTGTTTAAAACCAGATAGTTAAATATTTCGAATTCCTTTTTAGTCAGGTTCAATCTTTCTTCGCCAAAGGATACTGTTCTGTTTTGAATATTCAACAGGAAATTATGAATATTGATTTCATTTTTCTCCAGCTTATGTTTTCTGCGGGTAATGGCATGCATTCTTGCCAAAAGTTCATTTAGTGAAAATGGCTTAGGCAAATAATCGTCTGCACCCTCATCTAATCCCTTAATCCGGTCATCAACAGCGCTCCTGGCAGTTAAAATAATCACAGCATCGTCGCGGTCTTTCATTGTTTTTAGCTGTTTCAATACTTCAAACCCATCCCCATCAGGCAAGCCTAAATCCAGCAGGATGAAATCATAATTATTTACAAAGATCTTTTCTTCAGCCGATGATTTTTTCCATGCATGTTCTATGATAAATCCTTCGTTACTCAAAAATTCATCCATTTCGAGTGCAAGGCTTTTTTCATCTTCAACAATTAGTACATTCATTCGATTGGCAGTTTACAGTTATCAGTTTACGGTATTGCAAGATTTACGACCAGCTTTCAGTCTTTCTTTTTTAAGCGCTAAGCCCAAAAATTAAGTTAATGTTTTTAAGAATGATTTCGCAAGCTTCTCTGACTTCTTCTTTGGTAATAATTAAAGGCGGGGCAATACGCATGGAATTGTTGCAATGAAGAAACCAATCAGACAGGACTCCATCTAAAATACAGGCATCGATAATTTTTTTATTGATTTCGAAATTCTCAAATTCTACAGCAAGCATTAAGCCCTTACCTCTTATTTCTTTAATTGCCGGATGTTTTAAAAGCTGCTTGAATAATTGTCCTTTTTCTTCAACCTCATCAATAATTTCATGATCAACTAAAGTTCTTAACGTAGCTAAACCGGCGGCACAGCAAACCGGATGGCCACCAAAGGTTGTCATGTGGCCCAAAATAGGGTTGTGTGATAAAACTGACATGATTTCAAGGGAACTAATGAAAGCACCGATAGGCATTCCGCCGCCAATTCCTTTTGCTAAAAGCAAAACATCGGGCACTACATTGTAATGCTCAAAAGCAAACATTTTACCACTTCTGCCAAAACCCGACTGAATTTCATCAAAAATCAACAGCGTTCCTGTTTCCTGGCATTTAGCTTTAAGTGCCTGCATGTATTTTAGATCAGCCACTCTAATTCCTGCTTCGCCTTGAATAGGCTCGATGAATACGGCTGCAATTTCAGCGGTGATTTTTTCTAAATCAGCAATATTGTTGTGCTCAATAAAACTTACATTCGGCAGAAACGGTCCATATCCTGATGAATAGAAATCGCTTTCCATTAAACTTTCGGCACCTTGTGTACTCCCGTGATAAGCATTTTTACAAGCAATAAAACCTTTTCTTCCTGTATAACGTTTTGCCAGTTTCATGGCACCTTCAACGGCTTCGGTACCAGAGTTTAAAAAATAAGTGCAGCTTAAACTTTCAGGTAAAATATCGGCTAAAGCTTTTGCAAAATTAACCTGAGGGGTTTGGACATATTCACCATATACCATCAAATGCATATAGGTTTCGGCTTGTTCCTGTATCGCTTTAACCACTGCCGGGTGGCAGTGACCAACATTGCTCACACCGATGCCGGCAATAAGATCTAAATGTTTTTTTTCTTTTGAATCGTATATGTAAACTCCTTTTGCCCGTACAAATTCGAGCATTAGTGGCTCAGGAGAGGTTTGCGCATTGTGTTGTAAAAATAACTGACGTTTGGTAAGCATGGCACAAAAGTACGGAAATAGAATAGCCTGTAAAACAAAAAAAGACCTACATCGCTGTAAGTCTTCTTGATTAATTTCTTGGTCCGCCTTTAAATCTATTGAGCAATTCCCGCTTAAATCCTTCCTGGGCTCTGTAAAATTTTCCAACCACTTTAATCGGTAAGCTTGATTTCAATCTGTTGTAATATTTTTTTTCCAGATTAAGATCCTGTTGCCTAAAATCAAATTCGCTTGTAATTAAACTTTGAACCTGGGCATCAGTAAGATTATCAATTTCATCTGTTTTTCTAAATGAAATCATTTTTTGCATACGTTCTTTGCGTAATGCATTTTGTTCGCTCTGCATATCATTATAAATTGGCCAGAACACTTTAGCTTCTTCTGGAGATAAATCCAGTTTTTGCGTAAAATAAGCTATTTTAAGTGATTCTATTTCCTCGCCTTTAGGTCTTTGAGCTAAAAGCGTAGCCGGTAACAGAAACAATAAAGCAACAAAAAGTAAATTCTTCATTTTCATCAATTTTGTTATTGTTTTCAATGTGATGAAGCTATCATGATTTAGATTTGTATGTTTTTTTTGGTAAATCATGATGGTTTCCTAATTAATTATTTAATTCTTGAGTTAAATCATCGGATGAGAAATTACTCAAAATATAGTTTTCCATTTCTGTATCTGACGCAGAAATTGTTTTGGTATTTGATGATGATGCATTTTGTGCTTCCAGATGTTCAATGATGGTACTTTCGTCAATATCATATAACATTTGCTCGTTTGCAAGATCTGCCGATCGAGTTTGAGCCACTGGAATTGATGTACTGTTTTGATAAAAATAGGCACCGAAAGATGCAATTAAAACAAAGCAGGCAGCACTCGCATATTTAACGATGTTTCTTCTCCACAATGGAACAATTTTAGCAACTTTTTTAGGTTCCCCGGCAACAATCCGATCTGTAATTCTGCTTTGTAAAGTATCGAAGTAGTTTTCAGGAACAGCAAAAGCATTTTCTGTAATGGGCAGTTCTGATAACCTGATATTCGTTTCAATACGTTCCGTTAAATCTTCAAAATAATTTTGTGGAACCTCAAAACTATTGTCATTTGTTTTTTGCTTCAATCCATCTAAAAAGACAGCGGAAAGAACCGTCTCCTCAACACTTTCGAAATAGTTATCCGGAACGGCAAAAGGATTCCTTCTGGCCATTGCTGCCAGAACAGGTGCGTCCTTTTTCCAATCGTTATTTTCTACATTTTCATTCATCACAGATATATGATTCAATTTAGGCAAAAAGGTTTAATAGTCTATTTCATCATTTGTGATAAAAGCTTCAATTTTTTTTGCCGCGATGTGAAATGATGCTTTTAAAGCGCCAACAGAGGTTCCTAAAACTTCTGAAATTTCTTCATACTTCATATCATCAAAATATTTCATGTTAAAGATGATGCGTTGTTTTTCAGGTAGCGTAAGAATTGCTTTTTGTAATTTAAGTTCCAGTTTATCACCGTTGAAATATGATGAGGCCACGAGATTATCAGCCAATTCTGAAGATACTTCATCAAAAGGTGTATTATTTTTTTGTTTTTGCTTGTTCAAAAACGTTATTGATTCATTTGTTGCAATTCGATATATCCATGTATACAACTGCGAATCGCTCCTGAATTTATCAAGGTTTTTCCAAACCTTTACAAAAACTTCTTGTAACAGGTCGTCACAGTCATCATGGTTAAGTACCAGTCTCCTGATATGCCAGTAAATTTTCTGCTGATATTTTTTTAAAAGCAGGTTAAAGGCTTCATTACGAGTTTTCTCGACAGCAAACATTTCAAGAATTTCCGAATCTTCAACTTGTTTCATTAAAATGATTGCTTTATAAAATCAATTTGGGAATAAAGTTTCCGAAAAATGATCTTTTGTTTGATATTTTAAGCCACAAAGGCACTAAGACCACCAAGATTACGCTTTGTGTTCTTCGTGCCTTTCGTGATTATTTTATTAAGCTTTTTTTCTGCCAATTACTTTTTGTACGGCTTCAACAATGTTTACAGCATCTAAACCGTATTTAGACATTAGTTGATCTGGTGTTCCACTTTCACCAAAAGTATCATTCGTAGCTACAAACTCTTGTGGTGTTGGTAATTCTGTGGTTAATAAACGAGCAACACTTTCGCCCAAACCACCAAATTTGTTATGCTCTTCGCATGTTACCACACAACCTGTTTTCTTAACTGATTTTAAGATGGCTTCATCATCCAAAGGTTTAATCGTGTGGATGTTTATAATTTCTGCATCAATACCTAATTCTGCTAATTTTTCTCCTGCTTCAATTGCTTTCCAAACCATGTGGCCGGTTGCAATAATGGTTACATCTGTTCCCTCGTTAACCATCCAGGCTTTGCCAATCTCAAATTTTTGATCAGGATCTGTAAATACAGGAATTACCGGGCGACCGAAACGTAAATAAACCGGACCTTCGTATTCTGCAATTGCTATGGTTGCAGCTTTGGTTTGATTATAATCGCAAGGATTGATAACCACCATTCCAGGCAACATTTTCATTAAACCAATATCTTCTAAAATTTGGTGTGTTGCACCATCCTCACCTAAAGTTAAACCAGCATGAGATGCACAAATTTTAACGTTTTTATTTGAATAGGCTACAGATTGACGGATTTGATCATAAACACGGCCGGTTGAAAAGTTAGCAAAAGTACCTGTAAAAGGAATTTTGCCACCTATTGTCATGCCCGCTGCAATACCAATCATATTGGCTTCAGCAATACCAACCTGAGTGAAACGCTCTGGAAAATCTTTAATAAAAGCGTCCATTTTAAGTGATCCTACTAAATCGGCACACAATGCAACCACATTTTCGTTTTTCTTTCCGGCCTCATGTAAGCCAGCTCCAAAACCCGAACGTGTATCTTTTTTTTCTGTATATGTATATTTTTTCACGTTTTTATATTTTTATTTAAAGGTGTTCAAGCTTGCTTCTCAGGTTTTCATACCCCAAACCCCTAAAGGGGCTTTATTTGTAATTAAAATTAAATGTTATTTATTCCTTTTTGGGAATTAGGATAATTTTACTATTTATTTTTTACCCTGCTATTAATTCCCCCTTCAGGGGGTTAGGGGGTTAATAATCCCCTAAAGTTTCTGGTAATTGCGCCAAAGCTGTTGCCAATTGCTCATCATTTGGAGCTGTACCATGCCATTTGTGAGAACCCATCATATAATCGACACCAGCACCCATTTGAGTGCTCATTAAATTCAAAATTGGCTTACCTTTTCCTGCCAAGGTTTTAGCGTAATGTAAACCTTCTACAATTGCAGCCATATCATTACCATCAGTATTGATAACATGCCAGCCAAAAGCTTCGAATTTAGCCTGTAAGCTATCTAATGAAAGCACTTTATCTGTTGGGCCATCAATTTGCTGGCCATTGTAGTCTACTGTACAAATTAAATGATCTACTTTATGAAACGGTGCAAACATTGCAGCTTCCCAATTTTGGCCTTCTTGTAATTCTCCATCGCCATGTAAACTGAAAACGTAAGAATTATCACCATTTAGTCTTTTAGTTAGGGCAGCACCAATGGCAACTGACATCCCTTGACCTAAAGAGCCTGATGCAACACGTACTCCAGGTAAGTGCTCGTGAGTGGTTGGATGTCCCTGTAATCTTGAATCCAACTTACGGAAAGTTGCTAATTCACTTTTATCGAAAAAACCAGCATGTGCCAATGTACTGTACCATACCGGAGAAATATGACCGTTGGAAAGGAAGAATAAATCTTCACCAATACCATCCATACTGAAGTCTTTTTTATAATTTAAAACCTCAAAATATAAGGCTGTAAAAAAATCAGTGCAACCTAGTGAACCACCCGGGTGGCCAGATTGACATCCGTGAACCATTCTTACGATATCACGTCTGATTTGTGAAGCAATATCTTCTAGCTCTTTAATTGTATGTTTCATTAAAATAAGAGGTTGTTGTTACATAGCAAAGTTAATATTTTACTTGCTATATCATAATTAGTTATTGATTAAATCGAGTACTTGTTGTGTGGCGTTTTTTGTGTCTACTTTTTTAATGATGTGCAAAATTTTTCCATCGCCATCAATAATGAAAGTTGTACGAACTGTGCCCATGTATTTCTTGCCATACATGTTTTTTTCTTCCCATACTCCATAGTCATTTACAATTTTCTGATCTGTATCTGCCAGTAGTGTAAAAGGTAAACTATGCTTGTTTATAAATTTCTGGTGTGATTTTTCATCATCAACACTTACACCTAAAACCACAATTCCTTTAGCTTGTAAGCCCTGGTAATTATCTCTAAAATCACAAGCTTCAGCCGTACAGCCAGGTGTATCATCTTTTGGATAAAAATAAAGAACCACCGTTTTACCTTTGTAATCGCTTAACGATACTTCGTTGCCGTTTTGATCTTTTGATGTTATTGCAGGTGCCTGGGCACCTTCTTTTAACGCTGCCATATATTAAATGATTGAATTATTGAGTGATTGAATGTGCAATTTAACAGTTTAACTCATTATAGTGTTCAATCTTAATTAAAAGATGACATTTTTTAATTTAATGTGATGTTTTTTCAGCACTCAATTCAATGTTGAAATATTAAAACCCTTACCCTCTATTTGAAAAACGAGATGCCATATCGTTTCACATTATCTTTCATATCAGCCACAACCAATTCAAATGAATGTTTTCCAACAGTTGTTCTTTCATCAAAGCTGTGCCAAAGGGTAGCAGTTTTTGCGTCAAATTCCATTAAAACCCATTTGCCATCAATGTATCCGTTAAAACTTTTGATTCCGGAAAGATTGTCACTGATTTTAAAGGTCATTTTTGATAATCCAGCCATACTTTTACCATCAGCGATATTAGTTGGGGTAATTCTTGGGGCAATGGTGTCAATAGCGACATAAAAAGTGCCAAAATTTTTCGGTGTGGCTTTTACATAACCGTTTTCGTAATACCCACCTTGCGATGAACCGCCTGAACTTATAATCAATGCTTTGTTCTGTAAATTCTCAGGAAGCGCATCTGCCTTGATCCATAAATCGAAACCAATATGAAGTGGTATGTATTTATGATGAATTTGGTGCATGGCCGACCAGGCGTTGCCAGTTGGTTTTGGAAGTTTTTTATAAGTGAAATTTAAATCATTGTATAAAGTTCCCTGCGGGAGAACGACTTTAATTTCGTCGCTGTTAAATTCGTTCGCCCTATTATAGGGATAAATGATGCCTGCAGGAATAGTTGCAGCAACAACAGGAGCAGCACCAGCATTTACGGTAAAAGGCAAAACCGATGAATTTCCTTTAGAATCAGTGATGATGTAACGAAGCTGATGTGATGCGCCATCATTGAAGTTAATTTTACCATTATTAATTAAACCGCTGTAAATTTTCAAGGGATTTCCCGGATCAACAAAACTTTTTTGAATGCTTGTTTTTGTGTTCAGATAGGTGGAATAATCAATATGTGAATTAATGGCCTTGCTATCTTCAAAAGCGAAACGTTCCAAAGCAGAAGTATAAATCATTTTTCCATCTAATTCCAATTGAATGGAATAAACACCGTTTGTGCCTGATAAACCATTGTGGCGATCGGTAACTACAATTCCAAAACCAACTTCTCCGGTCAGGCTTATCGGTGCATTTGCTTTATAATTACCACTTGCTCCGGTAATTGCGATTGCCTGTTTTGGAGTAGATTCATTAAATGTTTTACCGTTTAAGCGATAAACATATAAACCATGGATTACAGGAGGAATATTATCTGGAATATTGATGCCAAAGAATTGAGGATTGATGGTTTCTTCGGTTTTGGTGTCTCTGATTTCAAAATGTAAATGTGGTCCGCCAGAACTTCCGCGGTTACCAGACCATGCTATAACCTCCCCCTTACGAACGGGAATTAGAGCGGCATCTGGAAATTCATCAATCTCGAAAGATTTCTTTTCGTATTGCAGATTTTTAACAATAGTTGCAGTTTTTGGTGCAAAACGTTGTAGGTGGCCATAAACTGTTGTAAAGCCGTTCGGATGATTGATATAAAGCGCTTGTCCAAAGCCGCTGTTTTGAACCCTTAAACGAGAAATATAACCATCAGCTACTGCGTATACAGGATAACCCTCCCTTTGATTGGTTCTAAAATCAATGCCAGAGTGAAAGTGATTGCCACGAATTTCGCCAAAGGAACCTGCAAGAGCCGGAGGAACAATATCCAAAGGCTGTCGAAAATCAGTAATCGGGTATTTATTTGTGCTAAAAATCTGTTGAGCCTGAGCAGAATTAAAAGCATATAATAAAACGGGAAGTAAAAATTTAGTGAAATTCAGGATCGGATTTTTAATCATTCGTTATTTTACGTCAAAATTTAAAAGTTGTTTGCCTTCCAGCCAGGCGTCTAATTTATCGCCTTTGTTTGTTTTACCAACACCTTCGGGAGTTCCGGTAAAAATAAGATCTCCTTTTTTTAATGTGATATACTGCGAAACAAAGCTTATTATCTTCTCGAACGAGAACAGTAAATCTTTAGTATGACCTTTTTGACGACTCTCGCCATTTACTTTTAATTCGAAATTTAAGTTGTATAAATCTTCAAAATCCGATTTAGGTAAAAAAACACTAATGGGAGCGGAGTGATCAAACCCTTTGGCAAGCTCCCAGGGCAACCCTTTTTCCTTATGTTTACTTTGGATATCGCGAGCGGTAAAATCGATTCCTAAACCAATTTCATCATAATAATTTGCAGCAAACTTTTCTGCAATATGCTTACCTTCTTTGCAGATTTTTAAAACCACCTCAAGTTCAAAATGTACGTCATCAGAAAAATCTGGCAGATAAAATGGTTTATTATCCTTTAACACTGCCGTATCTGGTTTCATAAAGATTACAGGTATTGTAGGAACAGGGTTGTTTAATTCTTTTGCGTGTTCGGCATAATTACGACCAATGGCGATGATTTTCATTTAATTTAAATATTGAGGTAAAAGAATGGAGATCAAAAATCTCGGGTAGCCAAAAATAGAAAAGAAAATGATGTTATAAAACCGAGATCCGTTTTACCTGACTTTCAGAGCCGGCCATTACCCGTAAAAAGTAAATCCCCGAATTTAATCGACTCGGAATTGTAAAGCTTTTAGTTTGCTCGCCAGCGTTTAATCGCTCATTGGCCAGCGTAATCACCTCATTTCCTAGCAAATCGATAATTTTGATGGTTGTTTGGGTACCATCTTTTCCTATTGATAAAATAATGTTCAATTGATCTTCAACAGGGTTCGGATAGATTTTTACAATCGTTAATAATTTATCTTTAGTGGCTGATAAAGTTGATGATTTTGATGTGCCAGAGTAAGTGTTAAACATTCCTGATGTTCCCAGGGTACTAAAAAGCGGCTTATAAGGCTGAATGTTTGCTTTAATTTCAGGAATTCTACTGGTTTTTTTTACTCTGTTTTTCAAACTAATATGAATACTATCAGCTTGTTGTGCCCAGGAATTCACATTGCACAGCAAAACAATACATAAAATGTATACAAGTTTTGCGAGTAACGTTATCCTAGTGTAAAGTTTCATCAAATTGGTAAAGCAAATGTATTGATTTAAAACAAAGAAATTAAACATTTTGTTTAAAAGCCATAATTTAACACAATTTAACAATAATAATTAAAATTCATAGTGTTAAAAATACACAATAATTTGGTTGTTAATTTCTTATAGTTTTTTACTTTTGCTCGCAGAAAATATCAACGAAGTGTCAAATCATAAAAATGTCAATGCATTAACTGCTGGGGGAGTACTGGTAAGTTTGGGAATTGTTTTTGGCGATATAGGTACGTCACCCTTATATACGCTTAAAGCAATTTTTAAAACGGCTAAAGAAATTGCAGAAAAAAGCGGCGGAGGTGGCTCTTATATAAATCCGGATCTGGTTTTGGGAGCGCTGTCTTGTGTAATCTGGACACTTACCTTGCAAACAACGATCAAGTATGTAATGATTACTTTGCGTGCTGATAATAAAGGCGAGGGAGGGATATTTTCGCTTTACTCCTTAGTGAGGAAAAAAGCCAAATGGTTGGTCATTCCTGCGATTATTGGTGGAGCAGCGCTTTTGGCCGATGGCATGATTACACCAAGCATTACAGTAACTTCTGCTATAGAAGGTTTAAAGCTCAAATTCCCAACGGTATCTGTAATACCCATAGTCATTACCATTATTGCTTTATTGTTTATCATTCAACAATTCGGTACTAATTTGGTCGGAAAGCTTTTTGGCCCCATCATGTTTCTCTGGTTTGCGGCATTAGGTGTTTCGGGCCTCGGACAAATCATTCATGATCCTTCAATTTTTAGAGCATTAAACCCATACTATGCCATACATCTTTTAACAACAAATCCTGGTGCGCTTGCTATTTTAGGTGGTGTTTTTCTTTGTACCACAGGAGCAGAGGCGCTTTATTCTGATTTAGGCCACTGTGGTAAGAAAAATATAAGAATAAGCTGGATTTTTGTTAAACTAATGCTGATTTTCAACTATTTAGGGCAGGGTGCCTGGGTGTTGAAAAACCCGAATTACGATCCTCATTTTGTGAACCCATTTTTTGAACTGGTTCCGCCAGGGATGGTTTTATATATGGTAGCATTGGCTACAACTGCTGCGGTTATTGCATCTCAGGCCATGATATCAGGCTCATTTACATTAATTTCGGAGGCTGTAAGATTAAACCTTTGGCCAAAAGTTAGAATCAACTACCCAAGTGTGCAAAAAGGACAGCTGTATGTTCCTTCCATCAATTGGTTACTTTGCATTGGATGTATCATTATTGTTTTGATTTTTAAAAGATCAGACGATATGGAGGGCGCTTACGGTTTGGCCATTAATCTTACGTTCTTAATGACAACTGTTTTAGTGGCAGTTTATATGTTGAGAAAGAAATTTCCGAAGTACCTGATTGTTATTTTTGTTGCTATTTATGGAGCAATTGAACTTTCTTTCCTGGCAGGTAACCTCTTCAAATTTGTACATGGTGGTTGGGTAACACTGTTAATTGGTTGCGCATTGCTAAGTGTGATGTGGACCTGGTACAATTCTCGTAAAATCAAGAACCGTTTCGTTAAATACGTGGAAATTGAGGATTACTACGAAATTTTAAGTGAATTAAGTAGCGATGAGACGGTTCCGAAATATTCTTCTCAACTGGTTTACTTAACCAGTGCAAACTTTAAAACGGAAATAGAATCAAAAATTATTTATTCCATTATACAGAAAGAGCCTAAACGTGCTGATGTATATTGGCTTGTTCACGTTGATGTAATGGATGAACCTTATACCATGGATTACAAGGTTGAATTCTTGATTCCCGGAAAACTAATTCGTATCGATTTTAAACTTGGATTCCGTATCGAACAGCGTGTTAACTTACTTTATCGCAAAGTAATTGAAGATTTAGTGAAAAATGGTGAAGTTGATATTACTAGTCAATACAAATCACTGAATAAACATAAAATTGCAGGCGATTTCAGATTCGTGCTGTTGGAGAAACATCTTTCTAAGTTTACTAAATTGAGTTTCTATGAACGTACAATCATGGATTATTATTTCATTTTGAAACGTTTGAGTTTATCAGAAGAGCGAAGTTTTGGACTTGACAGCAGCTATGTTGATGTAGAGAAAGTTCCATTGATTTTCGTTACGCCCGATGATATTGAATTAAACAGATTACCGGTTTAAAACGATGAGGACAGCAATATTAATATTAGGAATTGGCCTTTTTATCATTGGTCCGGCAGCAAAGATATACCATCTGGATCATGCTAATAGCTACATGATTGCCTCAGGTTTGGGACTGGTAATGATCACTGTTTTAGCTTTCATAAAAAAGAAATAATCTTAAACAAAACTCCTTAATTTTTATAAATTGAGGAGTTTTGTTTAATGATGGAACTTGTCTTCGGTCCATTAGCAGAATTATTTATGATATAATTTGAAATATTATAATAAGCATTTTCATCAAGTATGATATGTTCATAATAATTCCGTTGCCATAGTTTGCCCATTGATCTATTTTGTAATTTAAATAGTTGTAAACATGAATTTGAAACAATTGATTTATATGCTCCAATTGTCGGGGCAACCCTTGCGGTTGCCCTTGTTAATTCATCTTTTTCTTCTTGGGCAACCGCAAGGGTTGCCCCGATGTCTGACAAAATAATTATACCGTGCATATGATTCGGCATAATCTGAAAAACATCCAAATCGAAATTTGAAAATCTTTCAGACAGATTAATCCATTCATTATTCGCTATAATTCCATATTCATTAGTTCTATCGGTTGTCATCACCAACCGAAATTTAATCTCTGAAATGTTTAAGAATTCCAAAATTGTCAATCCCATCTTTATAGAAACGAGCGCTACTCCAAGCATAATCTTCAGGGTATTTACATAAACGCCATCGGTCCTTTATGGGGTTTTCATGTATATAATCTAACTTCTGAATTAATATATTTTCAGTACTTAATGGAATGGCTAATGGATCTCGTTTCCAAAATTGGT
Source organism: Pedobacter chinensis (assembly GCF_003339865.1). Taxonomy (GTDB): domain Bacteria; phylum Bacteroidota; class Bacteroidia; order Sphingobacteriales; family Sphingobacteriaceae; genus Pedobacter; species Pedobacter chinensis. Next base: position 28,265 of record NZ_QPKV01000008.1, on the reverse strand, counting down.
AGTGGCGATCTTCTTTTTTTGATTTGTAATGCTCAAGTAAATGTGGATTATGGGTAATCAGATACTTTCTAAATTGATGAGCAGTAAATTTTGTAAAACTTGCTACTGGACTTTCTTTCCCATTTAACTTTAACATATTCCAAATTAAATGGATATGGTTAGGCATAATCACATAGCCATAAATCTCAACTAATTTTTGTTGAACTAAGAACTGCAATGAATTCATAACAATCAATTTAAATTGATCATTTTCTAATAAATTTCTAAAATCACATATTGTATCAGTGTAGAAATAGGGATAGTTATAATCCATTTGTCCCTGTCGTTTATGAAAAATATTCATAATTGTTTTTTTTTGTTACAGGGATAATCAAAACAAGATAAGAATTTTTAATTAAATAATGTTTCGGTCGGTGAGACACCAACCGATAACTTGAGGATGAATCTTTCCTGAACTTTTAAGCTGTAGGCATTCTTTATACCTAATACCTATCGGTCGGTGTCTCACCAACCGAAACCAGTATACTTTGTTTTAAGCTATAGGGATAATCAAAACAAGATAAGAATTTTTAATTAAATAATGTTTCGGTCGGTAAGACACCAACCGATAACTTGAGGATGAATCTTTCCTGAACTTTTAAGCTGTAGGCATTCTTTATACCTAATACCTATCGGTCGGTGAGACACCAACCGATAACTTGAGGATGAATCTTTCCTGAACTTTTAAGCTGTAGGCATTCTTTATACCTAATACCTATCGGTTGGTGTTTCACCAACCGAAACCAGTATACTTTGTTTTAAGCTATAGGAATAATCAAAACAAGATAAGAATTTTTAATTAAATAATGTTTCGGTCAGTGAGGCACCAACCGATAACTTGAGGATGAATCTTTCCTGAACTTTTAAGCTGTAGGCATTCTTTATACCTAATACCTATCGGTTGGTGTTTCACCAACCGAAACCAGTATACTTTGTTTTAAGCTATAGGGATAATCAAAACAAGATAAGAATTTTTAATTAAATAATGTTTCGGTTGGTAGGACACCAACCGATAACTTGAGGATGAATCTTTCCTGAACTTTTAAACTGTAGGCATTCTTTATACCTAATACCTATCGGTTGGTGTCTTACCAACCGAAACCAGTATACTTTGTTTTAAGCTATAGGAATAATCAAAACAAGATAAGAATTTTGAATTAAATAATGTTTCGGTCGGTGAGACACCAGCCGATAACTTAAGGATGAATCTTTCCTGAACTTTTAAACTGTAGGCATTCTTTATACCTAATACCTATCGGTTGGTGTCTCACCAACCGAAACCAGTATACTTTGTTTTAAGCTATAATGACAATCAAAATAAGATAAGAATATTTAATCTTATCAATCTCCGATGATGTATTGAAGGATCGTATCCCATTTCATTATATTTCCTGTGCTAGCTTGCTATGTTTGTAACCGTATGCAAAGTACACAATTAACCCAATCACAAGCCAGATTCCAAAGCCAATCCAGTTAGATATTCCCAATTCACACATCATGTATAAACAACTGATCAATCCTAAAACGGGAATCAATGATAGATTTTTAGTAATACAATAATAACAGATGATCACGCAGATAATTAGAAAAATCCACATTGGGATTTTATGCTTAAACAAACTCCAGCCGCTTTCATACTTCTTTTCGATAGAAACTTTTGATGCTGAAATGAATTGCTCGTAACGATCTGCAGGCAGAGCACTCAAATAAGATTCTGCATCAACTTTATCTGCCAGCATGATTTGTGGAGTGGCATCTTTTACAATTTCTTCTTTTACAATTTTAAGTTCATCACCGCTTAAAGAAGTGACGAAAGTTATGGTTTCAATGGTTTTAGGTTCGTTTAAAAAGAACGATTTTGTTTCCTTTCCGTATTGAGTAAAAGCAAAAACAACAGCCGTAATAAATGCAATCGGCACAATGAATTTACTGTTTGCATAAGGAATTTTGAATTTACCACGTTGCACATCAGGACGGTTTTGCAACACTAAAACACCTGCACAAACCAAAACGAAGGCGAACAAAGTGCCGATAGAACATAGATCAGTAACGATGGTCAGGTTCATGAATAAGGATGGAACTGCAACCACAAAGCCCACCACAATAGTTGCAAAAGATGGTGTTTTATATTTTGGATGAATTTTTGAAAATGACTTAGGCAACAAACCATCGCGACTCATGCTCATCCAGATACGTGGCTGACCCATTTGAAATACTAAAAGTACGCTTGCCATAGCAAAAACAGCACTCACAGCGATGATTCCACTCATTAACTTTAAATCAATTTGGTCGAAAACAAAGGCTAATGGATCGCCTACAGCTAAAGTATTTGATCTTACAATTCCTGTTAAAACTAAAGCAATAGCTACATATAAAATAGTACAAATAATAATTGCCCACATCATTCCGCGAGGTAAATCACGTTGTGGATTTTTACATTCTTCAGCTGTGGTAGAAATGGCATCAAAACCAATGTAAGCGAAAAATACAGCAGACACACCTTTTAATATTCCGGAAACTCCGTTTGGTGCAAATGGATCCCAATTTTTAGTGTCAACATAAAAAATACCCACAGCCAAAACCAGCAAAATAACAGCTAGTTTAACTACCACCATAGCATTGCTGGCATTGCGGCTTTCTTTCATTCCACGGTAAATTAACCAGGTAATTAAGATAATAATGCCCAATGCCGGAATATCAGCCACTAAATGGAATCCTCCAATTTGTGGTGCGGTAATCCAGGCGTTATTAGCCAGAGCTGTTGCAGAATCTAAATCAGCAAGATTTTTGCCTGCTGCAAGTAAAGCTTCGGCATGCTTGTTTCCATTGTAAGCACTCAAATAATCCATCGTTGCCCAGTCTGGAATATGAATCCCATTAATGCCGAGGAACGGGATTTTGATAGTGGAGAGTAATCCTGTAAAATAATCAGACCATGAAATGGCCACTGTTATATTCCCGATTGAATATTCCATAATCAGCGACCAGCCAATAATCCACGCTACTAATTCGCCAAAAGCAACATACGAATAAGTATAAGCACTGCCTGAAACAGGTACCATCGAGGCAAATTCTGCATAAGCGAAAGCAGCAAAACTACAAGCAATCGCTGTAAAGATGAACAAAAATATTACTGCCGGACCGCCATCTGCACTGGCTTTGCCGATGGTGCTAAAAATACCGGCACCAATTATTGCCGCAATACCAAAAGCGGTTAAATCCCGTACACCTAATGTTTTATGAAGCGTATTGTCATGGTCGCCATAGCCGCTTGCCGCATCTTTTAATATCTTGGAAATCGATTTCTTTCTGAATAGCTTTTCGAACATCTTTGTTTGGTTGTTGTATTCCTCAAACTTATAAAAATATCAGTTAAAAACGTTTAAAGCGAGATATAAATTTCATTACATCGAAATTTTCAGAATAAAAAGGTATAAAATAACCTGGTTTTATAATCTGAAATTCCAAAATCATTTCTATACAGAAAGTAAAAATCGATTTGTATTGTAATCTGTATGTGTTTATTTGCCTGGCGCTGTTTCCAGGGGATCATAAAATGCTACTTTTGCCTCCTTAATCAAAAATGAGACATTATAATTTCATTTTCTACAGTCATGACGTCAACTACCTTACCTCAATCCTATATTAAAGAAAAAAATCAAGGAATAGCAACCATCTTGGCTTTTGCTTTAATCCCACTTTCTGGCTTCGCAACTGATATTTATATTCCATCGTTACCAACTATGGCTGGTGAAATGAATGTTAGCAACGTTCAGGTTCAGCTTACCTTAAGCATTTTCTTAATTAGCTATGGAGTGGCACAGCTTTTCGTAGGAAGTCTGCTTGATAGTTTCGGACGATACAAAATCGGTCTATATAGCTTATTGATTTTTGCTGCCGCCAGTTTTATTATTGCAAATACACATCATATTTACCTCATTTATTTAATGAGGGTTATTCACGGTCTTTCTGTAGGAGCCATTGTAGTGGCTAAACGGGCATACTTTGTCGATTTATTTACTGGTAATAAGCTGAAGCATTATTTAAGTTTGTTTTCCATCATCTGGTCAACCGGACCAATTATAGCACCTTTTGTTGGCGGATATTTACAAACTGCTTTTGGCTGGGAATCTAATTTCTATTTTCTGGCTGGTTTTGCATTGATTTTTGCCTTACTGGAATTTATTTTCAGCGGAGAAACTTTAAAGTACTTTACCGATTTTCAGTTAAAAAAGATCACAAATATTTATGTGGATATGATTAAAACCACAAGTTTTACTCTAGGCATCGTGATGTTAGGGTTAGCCTACTGTATGGTAATGGTTTACAACATGACTGGTCCGTTTATCATTGAGCATGAATTAAAATATTCGCCCGTTGTTGCGGGTTACAGTTCTTTGGTTTTAGGTTTTGCATGGATGGTAGGCGGTTTCATTGGTAAAGCAACTATCAATAAACCTTTTTTTAAAAGATTAATGGTTAACTCGTTGTTGCAAGTGGTTTTTGTGATGGTAATGATGATCAGCCTTAACTTTGTGTCTAATTTATTCTCGCTGATCTTTTTTGCATTTATTATTCATGTTGGAGCTGGTTTTACATTCAATAACTATTTCACTTTTTGTTTAAGTAAATTCCCGAAAAATGCAGGTATCGCAGGCGGACTAACCGGTGGAATCACTTATGTGATCGTTTCATTTTTAAGTTACGGTGTTGTTAATCTTATTCCTGCAAAGGATGAAAGAAATTTAAGTCATAGTTATTTGGTAATGATCATTCTTTCTGTTTTAGTGATGTTTTTGATTATGAAAACGAGAAAGAATGGGGAGGATTAGTTTAAAAAATCACAAATCAGTATTGATAAAGCAATGGGTTTTTTTACGCAAATTACAATGATTCCGTTGATCTTCTCTGCGTCAATCATTTGAATCTGCGGGAAACAATTGAGCATTAAAAAAGTCGTAGCGAGATGCTACGACTAGATATAGCAATAAAAATAAAAAGTCGCGAAATACTGCGGTTAAATGTTTTAATTTCAGTCGGTTGTGTTTTTCTCCCACAAATTACGCTGATTCCGTTGATCTTCTCTGCGTCAATCATTTGAATCTGCGGGAAACAATTGAGCATTAAAAAAGTCGTAGCGAGACGCTACGACTAGATATAGCAATAAAAATAAAAAGTCGCGAAATACTGCGGTTAAATGTTTTAATTTCAGTCAGTTGTGTTTTTCTTCCGCAGATTACGCTGATTCCCTTGATCTTCTCTGCGTCAATCATTTGAATCTGAGGGAAATGATGAGCAATAAAAAAGTCGTAGCGAATGCTGCGACCTAGTGTTTAAAACGAGAGCGCATTGGTTATTTTCTAATTCTATTATAATCTTGCAATTGCTATTTAATTCTATTTTCTTCATCAGTAACGCTGGTTTTTCTTTCTCTTGTGGCCTTAATACTGTTACTTCCGAAAGCATAGTTTAAACTTAATCTAAAAATTCTACTTTCTTGCTTTTGGCTGAGATCATAATTCAGCGTTGATAATGCACTACTGATTCTTGCTTTTCTACTATTCAAAACATCATTCAGGGCAAATTTCAGATTCAGCCTTTTATCTAAAAAAGATTTTTTCAAACCAAAATCAATTCCATAATAGGGCTTTATAGCATAGGTTCCATAAATCTGAGCGGAGATAAATTCTCCAGATAATTCTGCTGAAGTTGATGGTGTTATCGTAAAACTATGATTGCTGTTCAGCGTAAAGTTTACCTTTTTCCGATCATAAGCTAACCCATCTAAACTTTCCGATTTTATTTGATTATAAGTGCTTGTAATTGTATTATCCATATTCCAAAATTCAGTAAGGATAGTTGGATAGCCAATTGTTAAATCGTAAGAAATTTGTTTATCCAAATTCTGTACGGTTTGATAAAGTGCCTTTTTCTCATTTTCTGGGAGCAGAACATCGATAATTAAATTGTTGGTAACGCCATAGCCCAATGAAATGTTTAATTCTTTTTTATAATTATAAGAGAACTCGAAAGCATTGGTATACTGCGGATTTAAAAATGGATTCCCCTGACTGAAAGTGTATAAATCAACAAAGTAAATAAATGGATTTAGCGATTTATAATCAGGTCTGTCTATTCTTCTACTATAAGAAAACCCAAGTTCATTATTTTCTGATAAGGTTTGATTTAAGGAAAAACTTGGGAAAAAATCGAAGTAGCTTCGTTTAACAACTTTTTGCTCGTTAATAGAATTTCCTTTAGAATTCGTTTGTTCAATTCTCAATCCGGCTTCAATACTTGTTGATTTAAAATTGTGCTTAAAATTAGCATAGGCTGCATTTATATTTTCATTGTATACAAAACGATTACTCCTCGTAAGATCATTTTGCCATAGCGTGGCTGCTAAGTTTTCAAATTTAAAATCGTTATCAGTACTTACCCAACTGCTCTTTAATCCGAAATCAAATTTGATACCCTTCAATGGGAGCGAATAGTCTACTTTAACCGCTTGGATTTTAATTAACGATGGTGTTAAGTTTCTGAAGATTAAAGGTAATTTATAATTGTAACCGCGATCATCATAAAATACGTTGTTGTAAACAGTGTTTTCTTCATTTCTGTATCGAGCATAATCCAAATCAATTGAAAATTCTTGACCCAATGTATCAATAATAGATTTGTAGTTCAGGTTATAAGCTTGATTTCGATATTTGTTCAATGATGGATTATCAGCTACGATAGATGAATCAATCCTCGACAAACTCTGTCCGATCGCTGTATTTCCTTTCGAACTTTCGTGTCCATTGTTGAAATATCCCGTTGTTAAAAAACCGATTGTATTGTGCTCATTTATAAAATAATCGATGCCAGCTTTGTAGTTGTTATTATGTGAAGAGCGAATTTGAGTATTGTACTGGTGGAAGAAAGTATTATAAAACCCGTCATTTGTAATTCTGTTGATATCTAAATCTTCCTGAAATTTATTGTTGTTGTTTGAAATATTGCCGAATATGTTGAAATTTTGATTCCTGTGATTTAAGGAAACTCCAACATCACTTTTTGGGTTTTTTCCATATCCAAAACCTAAATCGATATCTCCGTTCGTTCCGAAGGCTGTATTCTTTTTCAGTTTGATATTAATGATGCCAGCGTTGCCTTCAGCATCATACTTTGACGATGGATTTGTTATTAATTCAATTGATTTTAGCTCATTACTATTTAGTGATTTTAATCTTGTGGCCAATTGTTCCGGAGATAAGTAAGTAGATTTTCCATCAATTAAAACATTAGCCCCTGATTTTCCTTTAACAGTTATAATTCCATCTTGATTCACTGAAACTCCAGGCATTTTTGATAGTATTTCCAAAGTAGTATTTCCAGCTGCAACAATGCTATTTTCAACATTCATTACAATTTTATCACTAAATCGCTGGATTAATGGTTTTTTAGCCGATATATTTATATCGCCAAGTTTATTAGAAACTGTAGCAAGTTTAAAGTTTTTGGTAATAAATAATTGAGCGATGTTTATTTCAATTTTTTCGCTAAGGTTTTCGTAACCAATCGCATTTAATTTGATTAAATATGGTCCAATATTTAAATCATTGAAAACGAATTTCCCTCCTTTAGCAAAAGTCGTTTTTGAAAAAGTGGAATCATTTAAGCTTTTAAGGGTAACAGTTGCTGAAATGGTATTTCCAATGTCGCCAATCAACGTTCCTGAAATTTTTCCTTTTTTATCTTGTGCCATTGCCGACGAAAAAAGCAGCACTGTGAAATAAATGAAAATTGTGAAGAATTGTTTCATTATTAATCCGGTAGCGTAATGATTAGTTTTCCTTAACTCAGGAATATGAGTACGAAACTAAAATATTAGGTATATCTAACCGGCTATTTAACAATGTTTAACTTAATTAACAAAATTTCACAAATCAGTATTGATAACAAGGAATTGATGTTTCTTGCCAACTTTACTAATTCCAGTAGATCTTCTCTGCGTCAATCATTTGAATCTGCGGGAAACAATTGAGCATTAAAAAGTCGTAGCGAGACGCTATGACTAGATATAGCGATAAAATAAAAAAGTCGTAGCGGAATGCTGCGGTTAAATGTTTTAATTTCAGTCGGTTGTGTTTTTCTCCCGCAAATTACGCTGATTCCGCAGATCTTTTCTGTATGGATCATTTAAACCTGCTGTAAACAATTGAGCATTAAAAAAGTCGTAGCGAATGCTGCTATTAAATGTTTTAATTTCAGTCGGTTGTGTTTTTCTCCCGCAAATTACGCTGATTCCGTTGATCTTCTCTGTGTCAATCATTTGAATCTGCGGGAAACAATTGAGCATTAAAAAAGTCGTAGCGAGATGTTACGACTAGATATATATAAGGAAAGCCTTCTGCCTTCCACCTTTTTACCTTCAATCTCTAACCCCTCAACCCTAACCTTATCCTAACTTCTCCAATTCCTCTTTCACGAATTGAGCTAATTCTTTTACATAATCTGCACTAAAATCAAACTTGATTCCAGCAGTTTCGTAGATTTCATTCATCGGTTTTGTATAACCTAAAGATAATGCAGCTAAATACTGATCTAAAGCCTTACCCGGATTTTCCTTATAATTTTTCCAAACGGCGATAGCACCTAATTGTGCAATTGCATATTCGATGTAGTAGAAAGGAACCTCAAACAAATGCAACTGTTTTTGCCACACATTGCCGAATTGTTGCTCTAAATCCGTCCAATCTGCAAAACCTGCACCAAAACGATTGTAAATTTGTTTAAACGTTTCTTCCCGATCAGCGGCTGTATGATCAGGATTGGTGTAAATCCAATGCTGAAACTGGTCGATCACGGCAACCCAGGGCAATGTTTTTAAAACATCTGCCAGTTGTTCTTTTTTGGCACGGATTAAATCTTCCTCATTGTCAAAATAAACATCCCAATTATCCATAGAAATCAATTCCATGCTCATAGATGCCAGCTCTGCAACTTCCGAAGGACAATGTTTGAAATCGTTCAGTTCCAGGTTTGCCGTTAAAAAAGTATGTATTGCATGGCCACCCTCATGAACCATTGTAGTTAAATCACGAAGTGAATTTGCTGAATTCATGAAAATGAACGGTGCACCGGTTTCTGCCAATGGATAGTTATAACCACCAGGCGCTTTACCTTTTCTGCTTTCTACATCGAAAAGATTGTTGGCTTTCATTGTTGCCAGTTTTACACCCAGTTTTTCATCAATGGCGTTGAAACAGGCAATACTTTTATCAATTAACTCCTCGCCATTATTAAAAGGCTTCAACGCTGGTTTACCGCTTATGCTCACTTCCAAATCCCAGGGTTTTAAAGTTTCTAAACCCAACGCTTCACGACGCTTTTCTGCCTGTTCTTTTAAAATAGGAACAATTTCCTTCTCAATCGCATTGGCAAAGTCGTAGCAATCCTGCGGCGTATAGTCAAAGCGGCCTAAAGCTTGAAACATATAATCCCGGTAATTTTCAAAACCAGCATTCAGGGCAACCTGGTCACGCAGTTTAATTAGTTCATCAAACAAAATGTTTAAATCATCTTTATCTATTAAACGACGTTGCTGAATGGTTTTCCAGGCATTTTCCCGAACTTCACGGTTTAAATCCTTAATAAAAATTGAAGCTTGTTCCAGTGTATATTCCTGGCCATTAATTTCAACGCTCATGGCACCTGTTATGCCTTGATATTTTTGTTGTTTTACCTGTAATTGGGTAAATAACTCTATGTTTTCTTCGCGATAAATTTCCAAAGCTTTTTTAATAGCTCTGCTGTAAACGAAATATTTCTCTTTATCCAAATCATCCATAAAAGGGCTTTCAACAAACTTTTTGTTCAATTCGTTTGATAAAGGAGAAATTTTTGGTTCAATCTGCTCTGCAAAATATTGGAAGTTTTTAACTAATTCTTCGTTGGCCGTATCGCAACTCATTTTAATGTATCGCCATGCGAAATCTTCTTCTAAAGCAGCTTCCAGTTCGGAACGATCTTTTAACCACTGCTCCAATTCATCAACACTGTTGATTTCACGGTTTTGCAATTCTGTAAAAAGTGGCTCCAGGCTCTCCCAGGTAATGGTTAAATCCTGCGGAATATATGTTCTTGTTTTTTTAGTTATAATCATAATATTTAATTAAGGAATGGTTGAATGATTTCCGCTTCAGCGCCTCATTCAACCATTCATTTATTTCTTATATAAGCATCAATTAAAAAGCAAATAGCAAATATAACCGATGCATATCCGTTTAAAGTTTGGAATGCCCTGTTTACTTTGCTAATGTCGTGAGGTTTTACAAGCAAGTGCTGGTAAATCAGCATCGAGCAAAAAAACACAACGCCTACGTAATAAACCCAGCTAAATTCGGTAAAGAAAATGGGTAAAATTACACAGGCTGCAGAAAACACATGCAGCAAAACCGAAACATTCAATGCATTTTTTATGCCAAGAGCTGATGGAATGGAATGCAATTTTTCCGTTCTGTCGAACTCTTCATCCTGCAAAGCATAAATAATATCAAATCCACTAACCCAAAATAAAACAGTTAATGAATATAAAACGGGAACAATGGCAAACTGACCAGTAACCGCAATATATGCTCCGATTGGCGCTAATGCCAGCCCCAAGCCCAAAACCAGGTGGCAAAGTGCAGTAAACCGTTTGGTGTAGCTATAAAATAATACCACAAATAAAGCCACAGGCGATAAATAGAAGCATAATGGGTTGATGAAATAAGTGGTAGTTGTAAATAAAACACAATTGATGATCACAAAAATCAGCGCTTCATTTGCAGAAACTTTTCCGGCAGGAATATCTCTCATTTTGGTACGGGGATTTTTCGCATCAATCTCCCGGTCTAAGTAACGATTGAAAGCCATCGCAGAATTGCGGGCAAAAACCATGGACAGTAAAACCAATATTAGCTTATGCCATTCAAAAGGATGATTGGTTGTGGTAACACCTAAAAAAAATCCAATCATTGCGAAAGGCAATGCGAACACAGAATGTGCGAATAATACGAGTGAAAAGTATTTTTTCATTTATAACAGGGTTAACTTGAACTGTTAAAGTAATTAATTGTTAAATGATTTGGAAGTTTAACCTCTTAAAAGACTAATGACAAATGAACCAATGAATTAATGACGATTGAACCTTCTTTTTTAAAACCGCTTATAATCAGTCGGGACAACAAAATCTTTGTTTACTTCAGTGATAAAACCTAAAACCTCATCTTTTCCATTGCCTTTTTCTGCTGATGTGATAAAAGTTGCAGGAATTTCTTCGAAAAATTCGCCCAGTTTTTTCTTAAAAGCGGCTACGTTTTTCTGTGTGGTGGTCATTCCCTGTTTATCTGCTTTAGTGAATATTAAGGAAAATGGAATTTGCTTTTCGCCCAGCCAATAACAAAATTCAATATCAATTTGCTGTGGGTCTAAGCGGCTATCAATCAATACAAATACGCATTGCAAGCTTTCTCTTTTTGTAATGTAAGCACGAATAAATTTCTCCCACTTTTCTCTGCTGGTTTTAGAAACTTTTGCGTAACCGTATCCGGGTAAATCGACAATATACCAGGCTTCGTTAATTAAAAAATGATTAATTAACTGAGTTTTACCAGGGCGTTGCGAGGTTTTTGCCAGGCCATGTTGATTAACCAACATGTTAATTAATGATGATTTGCCCACATTAGAGCGTCCAATAAAAGCATATTCAGGCAAAGTTGGCGCTGGTAATGCTGAAATTTGGGTGTTGCTACAAACAAATGTTGCCGTTTTGATAACCATAGTTACAAAGGTAGGGTTTTGAGTCGGAAGTCGGAAGTCTTTAGTCCGAGGTTCTAAGTCGGGAAGTCTTTAGTCTGGGGTTGGAAGTCCAAATGGAACAACCATGTTAAAATATAAACTTTAAATTTTTATGTTCTTTTGAACACAGGCTGTTACTTAACATCAAGACTTCGGACTCCCGACTTCGGACTTTTTATCTATCCCCAAGACTTCCAACTTCGGACTCCCGACTTCGGACTTTTTATCTATCTTTGCCTCACATCATGAATCAGAATATCACGCCATACCAAGTAGAAGATGCAACCAAAAAAGAGCAGGTTGCTACCATGTTCAATAACATTTCAGGAACCTATGATTTTTTAAACCATTTTCTTTCTTTAGGGATAGATGTTTTATGGCGTAAGAAAGCCATTAAAGAACTGGTTTCCATTCAACCACGAATTTTACTTGATGTGGCTACCGGCACAGGTGATTTCGCCTTTGAAGCAATTAAAAAACTTCATCCGGAAAAGGTTATTGGAGTTGATATTTCTGAAGGAATGCTGGAAGTGGCGAAGAAAAAAATCAACGAGCGAAGTTTGAACGAAGTTTTTACGGTTCAGGTTGGCGATTCGGAAGGCCTACATTTTGAAGCAGACACTTTCGATGCCATTACTTGTGCCTATGGCGTTAGAAATTTCGAAAATCTTGAAAAAGGTTTGGCAGATATGTTCCGGGTATTAAAACCAAATGGTAAAATGGTTATTTTAGAGTTTTCGAAACCAAAAGTTTTCCCCGTTAAACAGCTTTATAATTTCTATTTTAAACAGGTAACTCCATTCTTTGGAAAACTGTTTTCTAAAGATGCCAGAGCATATACTTACCTGCCAAAATCTGTTGCGGCATTTCCTGACGGAGAAGATTTTACAGCCTTAATGGATAAAGTCGGTTTCAAAAGTACCAAACATAGAATTTTAACGTTTGGAATAAGTTCAATATACGTTGGCACTAAATGATAAAAAGATTAAGCCTCATCCTATCTTTATTTATGATTTATACGGCAGCCTTTGCCCAAAATTGGGGCGGGGGTGTTGATGATGAAGATTGGAGCTGGGGGTTTAACTTTCAATACATTTCGGCAGAATACAAAATTCTGAAAAAAGAAAACTGGCGTGCACCTTTTTACGAAGTTCCAAATTCTTTAGGTGTTTCTTACGATCCAAATTCCGGCCTTCCGGTTACCAGTGCTTTAAATTCTATTTCCAGTCCGCCATCTCAAGGTTTTGGGTTGGGTTTCGTTATGAACAGGAGGTTGGCTGAAAACTTCGACATTCGTGCAACGCCATCATTAATTTTTAGCGACCGTGTTGTGAGCTACGAGTACGTGCCCATGGAGTCAATAAACCTGGATAATGGCCAAACTAAAAACTTCCCAACGGTTATCGATAAAAAAGTACAGGCCACCATGTTTGAATTTCCTTTGGGCATAAAAGTAAAATCAAACCGCATGAATAATTTTCGCGCTTATTGGTTGGGTGGTGCTAAATATTCCATTGATATAGCTTCAAAGAAGAAGTTTTTCGATGAAGGAGAAACACCTTTAAATAAGTTGTTGAAAAATCAGAGGAGTTACCTTTCATACGAAACCGGAATTGGCTTTGATTTGTATTTTGAGTATTTCAAAATGTCTCCCGAAATTAAGCTGGCCTATTCTACCAATGATATTTTGCAGCACGATAATACGGCTTTCGCCAATCCAATTGATAAGTTGAAATTACGTCAATTAACGTTTAGTTTGATTTTTCAATAGTCGTACAATTCCAAAAAAACTTACCTTTGCCTGCATAGATTAAATCATTAACCTGGTGTTTTGGTGATTTATTCAGGCTTAAAATTCATAAAACATGTCTAAAATTGCATTAATTACAGGCGCAACTTCGGGAATTGGTGAGGCTTGTGCCCATACACTGGCTCAACAAGGCTATCAATTAATTCTGCTTGCCCGTCGTGAAGACAGATTAGCAAAGATATCACATCATTTAGAAGATAAATACGCCATCACCATTAAGCAGGTTATTGCCGATGTTCGTGATCAGGAAAGTTTATCAGCTGCGCTGGAAGCTTTACCTGAAAACTGGAAAAAAGTTGATGTTTTGGTAAACAATGCAGGTTTGAGTCAGGGTTTAGATCCCATTAATCAAGGCGACACCAAAGATTGGGATACCATGATTGATACGAATATAAAGGGATTGCTTTACGTAACGAAGATTGTTTCAAACTGGATGATTCCACAAAAAGCTGGTCATATTGTCAACATTGGATCAATTGCGGGAAAAGAAGTTTATCCGAATGGAAACGTATATTGTGCAAGTAAACATGCTGTAGATGCATTGAGCAAAGGAATGCGCATTGACCTTCTGCCGCATGGCATTAAAGTTACGGAAATTAATCCGGGCATGGTTGAAACCGAATTTTCCATAGTTCGTTTTAAGGGAGATGAAGAAAGGGCAAAGAAAGTTTATGAGAATCTGGAACCATTGATTGCTGATGACATAGCCGATGCGATTTGGTATGTGGTAAGCCGCCCAAAACACGTAAACATTAATGATATGCTGATTATGCCCACCGTACAGGCAACAGCAACGATTATTAATAGAGGATAGATTATAACTGGTAGTTGGTTAATTGTTTAATTGTATAAAATGGTTAACTGTTAGTTTAGTTGGTTAATTGTTTAAATTGTATAAATGGTTAACTGTTAGTTTAGTTGGTTAATTGTTTAAATTGTATAAAATGGTTAACTGTTAGTTTAGTTGGTTAATTGTTTAAATTGTATAAAATGGTTAACTGTTGTCATACGAGTTACAATTGATCGATTAACCAATTAACCAATTAACCGATTAACCAATTTGACGATTAATCAATTTGACGATTAACTTCACAAACAAATAATCGATTTAAACAATTGATCGATTAACCAATTTGACGATTAACCAATTTGACGATTAACTTCACAAACAAATAATCGATTTAAACAATTGATCGATTAACCAATTAACCAATTTGCGGATTAACCAATTTGACGATTAACTTCACAAACAAATAATCGATTTAAACAATTGATCGATTAACCAATTAACCAATTTGCGGATTAACCAATTTGACGATTAACTTTACAAACAAATAACCGATTTAAACAATTGATCGATTAACCAATTAACCAATCAAAGAATGATATCAAATACAATAGATCAGGAAATTAAAAAAGCCATGCTGGCTAAAGATAATGCACAGTTAAGGGGTTTAAGAGCTATAAAAGCGGCGCTGCTTCTGGCTAAAACAGAGAAAGGATCATCAGAAGAAATCACTGTAGAAACTGAGCTGAAAATCCTTCAGAAATTGATTAAACAACGTCGCGAATCGGCAGATATTTACAAATCCCAAAACCGCGAAGATTTGTTCCAGGTAGAAGAAGAAGAAATTGCCGTAATCAATCAATTCTTGCCAAAGCAATTGGATAGGGCAGAAGTTGCTGTAATAATAGAGCAGGTAATCAAACAATCCGGCGCTACATCGGTTAAGGATATGGGTAAGGTTATGGGCATGGCGAATAAGGAACTTGCTGGTAAAGCCGATGGCAAATTAATTGCTGAAATTGTTAAAGAAAAACTGGCTTAAAAGAAGGTAAAAGGTAGAGTGTTTTGAGGTTGAAGGCTTTTAATTGCCACACGCTAATCGCTTTCCGTTTAAGAAATGGCGTTTTTATACCGTTTTGCATTTTATTTCAGAAAAATGATATAGAAATGCGAAAAATTAATTTTACTCTACTAACTTAGTGCACAATACCATCTAAAATAATATGACATACCAGATAATAGAAGAAGACGGATTTAAATACATTGAAGCTGGAAAAGGCGAAACGCTGGTATTGCTGCATGGCCTAATGGGTGAACTGAGCAACTGGGAACTGGTTATTGAGCAGTTTAAAGATCGCTATCATATTGTAGTGCCTATTTTACCAATTTATGAACTCCCTATTTTAACATTGGGCGTGAAGGCACTTTCTAGATACGTGCATCGTTTTCTGAAATATAAAGGGCTTAATAATGTAGTACTGATTGGAAATTCATTGGGAGGGCATGTCGGTTTGGTTTTTACCGTGGCACATCAGGAATTTGTTAAAGCACTTGTACTTACCGGAAGCTCCGGCTTATATGAAAATGCTTTTGGAGGTTCTTTTCCCCGTAGAGAAAGTTATGATTACGTGAAAGAGAAAGTTGCATTTACCTTTTACGATCCGGCAGTTGCCACTAAAGAATTGGTTGATGATGTTTTTAAAACAGTTAACGATCGTTCAAGAGTGATCAGGATATTAACAATGGCAAAATCGGCAATTCGTCATAACATGGCGAAAGAATTATCGAAAATTACCATTCCCGTTTCTCTGATCTGGGGAAAAAATGACAAGGTTACTCCGCCAGAAGTGGCAGAAGAGTTCCACGAGCTTTTACCCAATTCAGAATTAAACTGGGTTGATAAATGCGGGCATGTTCCCATGATGGAACACCCGGAAATATTCAATGCTTACCTGGAGAAATTTTTAGATAGAATATTACTTAAATAATGTTTGCTCAAGAAATCATATCGAATGTTATCCCATCATTAAAAACTGATGATACGGTGCAAAAGGCTTTAGATCGTATGAACGAGTTTAAGCTAAAGCACATGCCGGTTGTTAATGATGTAACTTTTCTCGGTTTGGTTTCTGAAGATGATTTATTGAGCATTCATGATCACAACACCATTTTAACTGATTCTGCCGTAAACCTTCTTCATGTTTTTACTTTAAGCGATGCACATACTTATGATGTAATCCGTTTAATGAGTCAGCTTAAAATCACGGCAGTTCCTGTTTTAGATCAACAAAAAAACTATGCTGGTTTAATCTCCATTAATGATATTGTTGATGCTGTTGCTGAGCAATATGCCGTTAATGAACCCGGAGGCATCATTGTTTTAGAAATCAGCAACCGTGATAATTCATTGGCACATATTTCACAAATAGTAGAGGCAGATAATGCTCAGGTGCTATCGTCTTATGTGAACTCCTTTCAAAATTCTACCCGACTGGAGGTAACCATCAAGGTAAACAAAACAGAAATTACATCACTTGTTGCTTCTTTTGAAAGGTATGATTATCTGGTTAAAGAAGTTTATAACAACACTCAAATTGATGATGGTTCCCAGGAAAGATATGATTCTTTCATGAACTATTTAAATGTATAAACCTGACTATGAGGATTGCAATTTACGGAAGAGATTTTAACGATACGGTTTTGCCCTACGTGCAGGAAGTTTTTGATCATTTAGCAGCTCATCATATTCAGCCGGTTTTATATTCAAAGTTTAAAACTTCATTACACGGCAAAATTAAATTACCTGCAAATACGGTTGTTTTTCATAATCATAAAGAGTTAAAAGACCTTGCCGATGTTTTGTTGAGCTTGGGTGGTGATGGAACTTTACTGGATACACTTTCCCTGATCCGCAACTCCAATATTCCCGTAATCGGGATTAATTTTGGCCGGTTAGGTTTCCTGGCGAGCATCAATAAAAACGAAATTGAATCGGCACTTAAAGCCCTGATTAACGGAGAATATACTTTAGATGCCCGTTCTCTGTTGATTCTGGAATCTGATAATGGACTTTTTGGAGAAGAGAACTTTGCATTAAATGATATCACCATCCACAGGCGGGACAATTCTGCGATGATGATCATTCACGCTTCCATGAACAATGAGTTTATCAATTCTTATTGGGCAGACGGATTAATCATTGCCACTCCAACAGGTTCAACCGCATATTCTTTAAGCTGCGGCGGACCCATTATTTACCCCGATTCTAAAAACTTTGTAGTTACACCAATTGCACCACATAATTTAAATGTGAGGCCGGTTGTTGTTCCCGATAGCAATAAACTATCTTTCGAGGTAGAGGCCCGGGAATCTAAGTTCCTGGTATCCTGCGATAGCAGGACCGTTACAGTAGAGCGATCGGTAAAAATATCCATTAAAAAAGCCGACTTTTGTATAAATCTTATTCGTCTTAACAATGAAACTTACTTAAACACGTTAAGGAATAAATTATTATGGGGCATTGATACCCGTAACTACTAAGTATGACGCTGAATAAACTCCTTTTAATCATTCTCTTTTTTATTACCTGCGGACAAATTTCCCGTGCCCAGCAAGGTAACTGGGAACTGGGTTTAATGGCTGGAGGAGCAGGTTATATGGGTGATTTAAATCAAAATAACCCCTTGCAAATCAGTGGGTTTTCTGCTGGTGTTTATGGCAAACGAAATTTCAATCAGTATTTAGGCGTTCGCTTAAATTACCATTACGGACAAATACAGGCCAAAGATGCTGAATCAGGGAATGCGCAGTTCAGGGAAAGAAATTTAAGCTTCAAAACCTCATTAAATGAAGTAAGTGCGTTAGTTGACTTTAATTTTTTCAATTTTAATCTTGGTGGAGGAACCAGACAATTTACGCCTTATCTATTTACCGGTGCCGGATTTGTTGTTTTTAAGCCTACCATTAAATATGATGGAGAAAAATATCGTTTAGACAGAATGGCAACAGAAGGACAGGAAAACGGTTATAGTAATGTGGTTTTAACTATTCCTTATGGATTAGGTTTACGCTATAATTACAGAGATACCTGGAGTGTTTTTACAGAATTGGGCTATAGAACACCCTTAACTGACTATATTGATGATGTGAGCGGACGCTATCCTACCAATCCTGTTATAGTTGGAAACGGGCAAAATCAACTCAATTTATCTGATCCATCTCTTAACCAAACAGGTTATGCTGGCACACAAAGAGGAGATTTTCGAAAAAGGGACACTTATCTATTTGTTAGTGTTGGCATATCTTTTACCTTTGTATCCTCAAAATGCTACTCGTTTTAAGCTGATTTTGACATAATTAATGGATTTTAAAGAACAAATAGACTATAATCGCCTGCCAAAGCACATTGCCGTAATCATGGATGGGAATGGAAGATGGGCAAAGGGCCAGGGCAAAGTGAGGGTTTTTGGGCATGAACAAGGTGTACTTTCGGTAAAAGACATCGTAGAGGGTTGCGTAGAAGTTGGTATTGAATACTTAACCTTGTATGCTTTTTCTACAGAAAACTGGAACAGGCCAAAAGAAGAGGTAGATGCTTTGATGCAGATTCTCATTTCCACAATAAATAAGGAAACCGAAACCCTTAATAAAAATAATATCAGGCTGAATGCAATAGGAAATATTTCATCATTGCCACAAGAATGCATTGATGATTTAAAAGAAGCAATGGCTAAAACCGCACATAACGAAAAATGTACACTTACACTGGCATTAAGTTACAGTGCAAAATGGGAAATTGTTGAGGCCGCAAAGAAAATTGCAGAAGCAGTAAAAAATAATTCAATCTCATTAGATGATATTGATGAAAACCTCTTTTCATCAAAACTGACCACTGTAAACATCCCGGATCCTGAACTGATGATCAGAACAAGTGGTGAACACCGCATTAGTAATTATTTGCTTTGGCAAATGGCTTATACGGAGTTTTATTTTACTGATATTTTATGGCCGGATTTCAGACGTGAAGATCTCTTTGAAGCTATTGTTGACTATCAAAAACGCGAACGCCGTTTTGGTAAAATTAGTGAGCAATTGAACTAATTTTTCTTTTAACACTTTTTAACAAGCGTTTAAACTAACTTAGCACCACTTTTATACGATAAATGAAACCATAATAAGGGAAACATAGTAAACGAAAATTTTGCTAAATAAAACATTGTTACCTTCGTGGCCATTACTGAACAAATTATTTTAATGAAAAGAATATTTCAAGTTTTAATCCTACTCGTTTTAGCCGCTCCGGCCTTCGCTCAAATACGTCCACAAGGTCAGGCACCGGCAACCCCATCTTTAAAGGTTGGAGGCTTAGATCTCGATTATTTTAATCCAAAAGAATACATCATTGGTGGCACAACCGTAACAGGAACCGAATATCTGGATAAGGAAGTTTTAATTACATTATCAAAATTAACCAAGGGCGATAAAGTGGTTCTTCCGGGTGAAGCTACTTCAGATGCCATTAAAACGCTTTGGGCACAGGGTTTGTTTGATGATGTTAAAATCAATATCGAAAAATTTGTTCTGGATTCTGTTTATTTTGAAATTGAGGTCGTGGAGCGTCCTCGTTTAAGTTCAATTGATTTAAAGGGAATCAGTAAATCGCAAAGAACAGCCATTCAGGAAAAATTAAATGATAAAACAGGTAAAATCGTAAACGATAACCTATATAATACTACTTCGTCAATCATTAAGAAATATATGCTGGATAAAGGCTTTTTCTTTACCACCATCGATTATAAAACACGTAAAGACCCAAATGCCGAGAATAGTGTTGTGTTAGAGGCTTATATTGATAAAGGTAGCCGTGTTAAAGTTCAGCATATAGATTTTACAGGGAATAAAGATTTTAAGGCAAGCAGACTCAGAAAGTTTCTGAAAAATCCAAAGCAGTTTGCCTGGTGGCGTTTCTGGGGTTCCGGAAAATTCTCAAAAGAGAAATATGAAGAGAACAAAGTGAAGATGGTGGCTAAAATGCATGAAAAAGGTTACCGCGATGCAGAACTTTTAAAGGATACCATTTATCAATACAATAAGAATAGAGTCAACATCAGAATGGACATTTACGAAGGAAGAAAATATTACTTCGGAAATATTACCTGGGCCGGAAATGCGATTTATCCTGATAGTATCCTGAATAAAGTTTTAACTATTGAAAAAGGTGACATCTTCAGTGAAGAGAGATTAAACAAAAAACTGAATGGTGGTGGTGAAAATGGCGGAGATATTAACAGTATGTACACTGATAACGGATATTTAACTTTTAATATCGATCCGGTACAAACTAAAATTTATGGCGATACGGTTGATGTAGAGATGCGCATGTATGAAGGGCCGCAATACACCAATAACAGAATTACTTTAAAAGGTAATACCATTACCAATGATAAGGTTGTTTTACGTGAGATCCGTACCAAACCGGGACAAAAATTCAATAAAAGTGATTTGATCCGTACCATTCGTGAGATTGGACAATTAGGAAACTTTGATGAGTCGAAAACAGTTCCTACACCTCGTCCAAATCCGGCAGATGGAACCGTGGATATTGAATATGCAGTAGAAGAAAAACCATCAGATCAGATTGAGCTTTCAGGTGGTTTTGGTGGGGGCCGTATTATCGGTACCTTAGGTTTAACCTTTAATAACTTCTCATTACGTAATTTATTTAATTTAAAAGCTTACAAGCCCCTTCCAAAAGGAGACGGGCAGAAGTTGAGTTTACGTGGACAAACCAATGGTAAATACTATCAATCATATAGTTTCTCCTTCTCTCAACCATGGTTTGGTGGCGAGAAACCAGTAAGTTTTGGTGTGAGTGCATTTACATCACTACAATCAAATGGCTTAAGTTCTGAGAATTCACAGTTTCAGAAGATTCGTTTGAATGGGGTTACAGTGAGTTTAGGCAGAAGATTGAACTGGCCAGATAACTATTTCCAGTTGAGCCATGCGGTAAACTTACAGCAATATATTTTAAGTAATTACCCGGGTTATTTATTTACTTCAGGTACCTCATATAACTTAAACCTATCGCAAGAGATTAGCCGTGATTCTAGAGATTCGCCAATATTCCCTAAATCGGGTTCATTTATCCGTTTTACCATTCAGGCAACACCTCCATATTCACTATTTAATAAAGTGAATTACGCAACTGCGCCTGATAAAGAAAAATATCGTTTTACGGAGTATCATAAATGGAAGTTTGATTCGCAATGGTACCAACGTGTTGCAGGTAACTTTGTAATTAAGGCTCAGGCGCAATTTGGTTTCTTAGGTCAGTATAACAGTGCAGTGGGCCAATCAGCATTTGAGCGTTTTAAATTAGGTGGTGATGGTATGCAGGGATTCGATTTCTTACAAGGCTCAGAATTGATCGCGATGCGTGGTTATGCAAACAACACGGTTATTCCTGTAGGATCTAATCCAAGTATTGCACAACAATCTGGTAGCCCGATTTATACTAAATATGTATTAGAAGCCCGTTATCCGGTAATTGCCAGCCAGCAAGCCACAGCTTTCGTATTGGCCTTTGCTGAGGGCGGTAATACCTGGAACAGGTTTAGTGACTTTAATCCTTTTAATATTAGAAGATCTGTTGGTGTTGGTGCCAGAATTTTCTTACCAATATTTGGTTTGTTGGGAATTGATTATGGATATGGGTTTGACAAGATTCCTGGTTTATCAGATGCTAACAAAGGTCAGTTCCATTTTAGCATCGCACAACAATTAGGTGGATTTTAATTGATAAAGAATAAAAATTTAGCTAAATATGCAATAAAACATGATAAGTTGAGTTTAAACAAAGCTTAGGTTATAAACGAACATCATTAAACACACACAAATGAAACCATCAGGATTTTACCATCCTTACAAAACATGTATAAAAATCATGATAGCTTCATCACCTTTAAAAACAATTATTAACGGATGAAAAAGTATCTTTTTATTGCATTCTTACTTTGCACAACCATTGGTGCTTATGCCCAAAAGTTTGCATATGTAGACACAGAGTATATTTTAAGGCATATGCCTGAATATAAATCGGCATTAAGCCAATTGGAAGTTGCTTCTAAACAATGGCAGCAGCAGGTTGATCAGAATTTTTCGGAGATCGACAGGATGTACAAAGCTTATCAGGCAGATCAGGTATTATTGACTGATGATATGCGCAAGCGTCGTGAAAACGAAATTATTGAGAAGGAAAAACAGGCAAAAGAATTCCAACGCCAGAAATTTGGTCCTGACGGAGAGCTTTTTCAAAGCAGAACTAAATTAATCAAACCCATTCAGGATAAGGTTTCTGATGTGATCAAGCAAATTGCAAAAGCGAAATACCTTGATTTCATCTTTGATAAGAGTAGTGAAGCAACCATGATGATTTATGCGAGTACCAGTTACGATGTTAGTAATGATGTAATTGTGAAATTAGGTTATAAACCAGGGACAGCAAATAATTAGTATATTCGCGCCTTAGATTTTAGAAAAATAAATTAAAAAAAATAAAAAGTAAAACAGAACGATGAGAAAGTTAATTAACGTATTCTTTGTAGCAGCAGGGTTAGTGTTTACAGTGAATATGGCAAGTGCGCAACAGAAATTAGGTCACATTAATTCAGAAGATGTTTTTGCTAATCTTCCAGAGGCAAAAACAGCTCAAACAACATTAGAAAATTTGGGCAAAACAAAACAAGCTGACATTGATGCAATGATCAAAGAATATCAGACTAAACTGGCGGCTGCTCAAGCTAAAGAAAAAACTTTGAGTGAAGCTAATAAAGATCAGGTAGGTAAAGAATTGCAAGCTGCCGGCCAGGAATTACAAGACCTTGAAAAACGCATTACTGATGCCCGTACTAAAGCTTCACAAGATATTGGTACTAAACAAGGTGAATTATTTCAACCTATTCAAACTAAAGTAGCTGCTGCAATTTCATCAGTAGCTAAAGAAAAAGGATTGGCTTATGTTTTTGACATCGCAAACGGACAGGGTGGCAACAACCTGGTTTTCTGGGATGGTGGTGAAGACATTACTGCTTCAGTTAAAACTAAATTAGGTATTTCGGCAACTGCTGCAAAACCAGCTGCTCCTAAAAAATAGTCTTTTATCAGTCCATAGTCTTGAGTCATAAGTCTCAGGCCAGGAAACACGATACGGCGGAATTAAGTTTAACTTAGTTCCGTTTTTTTGTGCTAATGTTAATGTTATTACCTTAGCGCTGGCCTGTCTCGGTAATAATTGTCCTTCTGAACGCAGTGAAGATCCCTTACCTATGGGCATTGTACCTGCTGTACCGCTGAATTTTTTTTGTAAGGGAGTAGTACTTTATTAAAGTTTTGTGTTTCATCGCCTGGAGATTCTTCACTGCGTTCAGGATGACAGTGGTTAAATGGGTTTTGTCATTCTGAGTGCAACGAAGAATCTATAGCCTACAGGTGTTGCACCTGGTTTACTGCTGACCTTGTTTTTTTAAGAGATGCAGTGCTGTATCAAAGTTTGTGTTTCATCGCTTTGAGATTATTCATTAATGCTTTGAGATTATTCATTAATAACGTTGTTTTCAATTGTACTCATGCTTGCTTAGCAGGTCTTCGCGATGCTCAGAATGACAGGTATATTCGGGTTTTGTCATTCTGGGTGCAACGAAGAATCTATAGCCCAAAGGTGTTGCATCTGGTTTACTGCTGACCTTGTTTTTTTAAGGGTGTGTTGCTGTATTAAAGTTTGTGTTTCATCGCCTGGAGATTATTCATTAATGATGTTATTTTCAATTGCCCTCATGCTTGCTTCGCAGGTCTTCACTGCGTTCAGAATGACAGCGGCCATAGAAAGGTCTTCGACAATGTTGCCATCGACGTTTTTTGTAATTTATTGTTAATCGTGATTTAACTAACTAAGGTTTTTAAAGAAAGAACATCCCGCAGATTTAAGAAAATTACGCAGATTTATTTTTATCTGCGCAATCAGCGGCATCCTACGGGAAAATACCTGAAGAATCTCAACGTCATTTATATTGATTTTTATGAGATGAATTATGCCTCAAACTGACAACAATTGCGCTTAACTTAATGTGAGTTTGGCCTAAGAGATAATGACACCTCTTCGAGGTTAAGATTGTTAAATTCATCAATTTTATTATCGTATCAGTCCTTCGGACTTAAACAACCAGAAAGTAGTGGAATTATGAATTATGCTAGGCGATTGATTAATAAATAGTTACAAATCCTGAAAGGACGACATTATCCTGATGTTTACGTATCCCGAACTCACGTTAAATAATGACATTGGGTGGGAACCATCAAATGTTCAGCGAAGATAATCTTAAAAGCTTTCGCTATTGAAAAATGCATTAGGCTACCAGTGAAATTAGGTATGATGATATAGGAAAGATGTACTCAATGTGAGAACCCTAATACAAGAAATTAAATGCATTGACAGTACATCAGGTTAGAACTTTTTAACATTCCAACAAATTTAACCTTTCAACATTTATCAAAGAAAATAATATCTTTACTGCAATGCAAAATTCATCACCAATAGGTATTTTCGATTCAGGTTATGGCGGTTTAACGGTTTTCCGTTCCATTGCAGATCGCTTACCACAGTATAATTATATCTATCTCGGTGATAATGCCCGTTCTCCTTACGGTGATCATGCTTTCGATATCATTTATAAGTACACTTTAGAATGTGTGGAATGGCTTTTTGATAAAGGTTGTCAGTTGGTTATTCTGGCTTGTAACACGGCTTCGGCGAAGGCATTAAGAACTATTCAGCAAAGGGATTTACCCGCCAAATATCCCGAAAGAAGGGTTTTAGGTGTAATCAGGCCTACCGCAGAGGTAATTGATTCTTATACCCTAACCAAGCAAATAGGCATTATGGGAACCCGCGGAACCGTAAATTCTCAATCTTATCTGTTGGAAATCAATAAATTTTTCCCTGATATAACGGTGTATCAGCAAAGCTGCCCGATGTGGGTTCCGTTAATTGAAAATAATGAACACCTACAAACAGGTGCCGATTTTTTTATCAATGAATACTGTAATCGTTTAATGGAACAATCTGATGATATTGATTGTGTTTTATTGGCTTGCACACATTATCCGTTATTACTGTCAAAACTTAAAAAGGTGTTTCCAGATTATATCAATATTTTAACACAAGGAGAAATTGTTGCAAGTAGTTTAGCTGGTTATTTGGAAAGGCATCCGGAAATTGAACAAAAACTGGGTAAAAACGGTCATAAATCTTTTTATACCAGCGGCGATCCATTAACTTTTGATGAGCATGCTTCTATTTTCTTTGGCGAGGCCTTGCGATCTGAACAGATGTAAAACTTATGCATGCATAACATATGCGATTAAATGCAATTATCATGCAATAGACTACGGCTTATCTAAGGATGGGAATGCGATGATCTTGGGCTTAACATTAGGTAGAAATTCTTCATTGCGAACTGAAGCAGGGGTTTGTGAGGTGGGGTGGGGCGATCTTTCCAAATTGATGATAGCGAAAGAGATTGCTTCGTCGTTCCTCCTCGCAATGACGGAATCATGCTCAGACTGACGAAGTTTCCCCAGACCGCGACCCAACAAAACTTCGTAAGTCGGTCAGGGCGATAGTTTTGAAACTCTCATCATTGCGAACTGAAGCAGGGGTTTGTGAGGTGGGGTGGGGCGATCTTTCCAAATTGGCGATAGCGAAAGAGATTGCTTCGTCGTTCCTCCTCGCAATGACGGAATCATACAGACTGACGAAGTTTCCCCAGGCCGCGACCCAACAAAACTTCGTAAGTCGGTCAGGACGGGAGTTTTGAAACCCTCGTCATTGCGAACTGAAGCAGGGGTTTGTGAGGTGGGGTGGGGCGATCTTTCCAAATTGGCGATAGCGAAACAGATTGCTTCGTCGTTCCTCCTCGCAATGACGGAATCATACAGACTGACGAAGTTTCCCCAGGCCGCGACCCAACAAAACTTCGTAAGTCGGTCAGGGCGATAGTTTTGAAACCCTCGTCATTGCGAACTGAAGCAGGGGTTTGTGAGGTGGGGCGATCTTTCCAAATTGATGATAGCGAAACAGATTGCTTCGTCGTTCCTCCTCGCAATGACGGAATCATGCTCAGACTGACGAAGTTTTCTAAGCCAGACCCAACAAAACTTCGTAAGTCGGTCAGGGCGATAGTTTTGAAACTCTCATCATTGCGAACTGAAGCAGGGGCTTGTAAGGTGGGACGATCTTTCCAAATTGATGATAGCGAAAGAGATTGCTTCGTCGTTCCTCCTCGCAATGACGGAATCATGTTATGTTTTGGATTAGGACGGTCTTACTGAGGCAACTTTTCTACCCTCACTAAAAAAGTAGGAGAAGATAGTGCATCCAGAAAAGAAATGACAGCATCCTTTTCAGCCTTGCTTAACATTAAACCTTTCAACAACTTATCGTTTTTAGGCAATAGCGGATCGTTCACCTGCTCCGGCCTAACGCGCTGGTTGGGCATCCCCACATTATACATGTTCATCACGCCATCCATATCCGGAAATAATCCATTGTGAAACCATGGAGCTGTTTTCATCACATTCCTTAAACCTGGCGTTTTAAATTTACCCACATCTTCTGGTTTCTTGGTAACATTATATAAGCCTAAATCTTCGTATTTACGGCCATAATAAGTTAATCCGTCGTTATGAAATTCATTGTCGGTAAAGAGTGGTCCGTTATGGCAATTGATACAGCGTGCTTTGGTGCGGAATAAATGTAAACCCACCAGTTGCTGATCGGATAAGGCTTTTTTATCATTTGCCAGGAAACGATCAAAAGGTGTTCGTCTGCTTACAATGCTCCGTTGAAAGGTAGCGAGACTTTCGAAAATCCTTTTATTTGTAATTTCTTTTGACCCAAAAGCGGCTGCAAAATAAGGTTGATATCCTTTTATTTTATTCAGTTTTTTAGGCAAGGCCTTCATATCCTGATGCATTTCATTATGTGCTGCAACCGGGCTTTCTGCCTGCTCTTCCAAGCTCGCTGCTCTTCCATCCCAAAACAATCGCTTGTAAAACCAAACGTTCTCTAAAGATGGCGCATTACGGATATTGGTTAAGTGATCGTGCCCAACAGAAACCTGACGGCCATCTGTCCAATGTAAATCCGGTGCATGGCAACTGGAACAGGATATCTGGTTTGATCCGGAAAGGCGGGGATCAAAGAATAAGATTTTACCCAACTCTACCACATTTTTTACGGAATCATTCTTCAAATCTACAGGAGAGGGGGGAAGCTCTCCGAGCTCTTGAAAAACCGCATCTTTATCAACCGTGGGCTTAGGCCATTGATCTGTAGGTTTTGAATAAACTTTACGCAAGCTGTCTACACTCAATTCATCATCATTGAAATCTGCTGATTGAAAAGAAAATAAAATTAATCCAATAAGGATTAAAGCAAGCGTGGCAAAAACTTTATTCATAGGTTAAAAATATAGATTTAAAGCAATATTAAGATCAAGGTAATTTTTACCAGGAATAGAAATTGCATCTAAACTGGATAATGGAGTATCTAAATTTCTTAGATACGTTGATTGTAAGGAGATTCCTGTGTGGAATTTCTTAATTATTTTTTCTGTGGTAGAGATTGTAAAATAAACTGTGTCAAAAGTCAAAATCACTAACTTTAGATACAGTTTATTATGATGAGAGAAGAACAGCTCGATTATGAGCTAATGAAACAAAAGGCCCTCGAGCAATTGCGCTCAG
>NZ_QPKV01000007.1 GCF_003339865.1 Pedobacter chinensis | reverse complement strand
ATAAAATATTCAGGTGCCTATATCGGTGGTGTCCACCTCTTCCCATTCCGAACAGAGAAGTTAAGCCCACCAGAGCCGATGGTACTGCGGTAACACGTGGGAGAGTAGGTCGGTGCCAAATCTTAAAGCCCCAAAAGGGCATTGACAAGGACCCTTGCAGCAAAACTGCAGGGGTTTCTTCGTTCATAAAGATTTTTGAGCAGGGAACGGAAAGCCCAAAGCGCGGGGACCGCATGTTGGGGACAACATGTTTGTCAGCGACAGGAGCTGGATCTTTCAAACCGCCTCAACGGAGATGGGGAATCACAGGCGAGGTTCAGGCCAAAGTTGATCAAAACTGAAACAAGGAATCCTTTTTGCATGTTCTGCATTCATGATCACTTCGGACGGTACCCAAAAAGATTGCAGGGACAGCAGGGCTGAACTTGCCAATAAGACAGTTATTACTTTTCAAATCACTTACGGAGGAATTTAAAATATGTTTTCAATCATTTTTGAAACTGATTCTATCCTAAATGTGTTAATATAATGAGGTTTGCCATATTATTTGGTTATCTTTGTTTCTAACTAATATACAAATACAAAGAATGAGTTTTTTTGCAGATAAAAGAAGGGAAGTAATGGTGCATATTGAGAAATATATGTTGGAGATGATGGATACCTATCTTAAACCGATTGATACTAACTGGCAGCCATCTGATTTTTTACCTGATTCTACAAGTGAAAACTTTTATCAAGACATTAGAATTTTAAGGGAAAACGCAAAAGATCTTTCTTATGATTTAGTGGCTGTTTTAATCGGCGATACCATTACTGAAGAAGCACTTCCAACTTATGAATCGTGGCTAGCAATGGTACAGGGGCCTAGCATGAAAGAAGATGGAGGATGGATGAAATGGAATCGTCATTGGACTGCTGAAGAGAATCGTCATGGCGATCTTTTAAACAAATATTTATATTTATCCGGTCGTGTTGATATGCGCCAAATGGAAATTTCTACGCAATATTTAATCGCGGATGGTTTTGATATTGGTACCGGGCATGATCCCTACAGAAACTTCATTTATACCTCTTTTCAGGAATTGGCAACAAATATTTCGCATAGAAGAGTTGCATCTTTAGCAAAAAAAGATGGTGATACCTTATTATCCAGAATGTGTGGCGTAATTGCTTCTGATGAAGCCAGACATGCAAAGGCTTATAAGGACTTTATGAATCAGATTTTTAGAGTTGATCCAAACGAGGCAATGCTAGCTTTTGAAGACATGATGCGTAAAAAAATTGTAATGCCAGCTCATTTCCTTAGAGAAGTCGGTTTAAAAATCGGACAAACTTTTGGTCACTTTACTGATGCTGCACAACGTTTAGGTGTTTATACAGCGATTGATTATGTAGAGATTATGCAATCGTTAATTGAGGACTGGAAAATTGAGGGTATGCGTGATTTGAATGATGCCGGAGAAAAAGCCCGTGATTATATTATGGCTTTACCTTCCCGTTTATTACGCGTTGCAGAAAGAATGAAAAATCCAACAATGGATTATAAGTTTACCTGGATTGCAGGATAATCCAATTTGATAATATAACAAAAAAGGTTCTTTTCACTTTACGAAAAGAACCTTTTTTGTTATGGAATAAGTTAAGCTATCTGGTTACATATTTCTTCTGTACTGGCCACCTACTTCATATAGTGCATGGCTGATTTGGCCAAGTGAACAAACTTTACAAACCTCCATTAATTGTTCGAAAATGTTATTTCCGGCAATGGCTGATTTTTGAAGTTGTTTTAGTAAATCTATTGATTTGTCACTATTTCTATCTTGAAATTTCTGTAAGGCTGAGATTTGATATTGCTTTTCCTCTTCTGTAGCACGTATTACTTCTCCAGGAACAATTGTTGGAGACCCATTTTTATTAAGAAAGGTGTTAACACCAACAATGGGAAATTCGCCGGTATGTTTTAACGTTTCGTAATACAGACTTTCTTCCTGTATTTTACCACGCTGATACATGGTTTCCATGGCTCCCAACACTCCTCCACGATCGTTAATTCTTTTAAACTCTTGTAAAACCGCATCTTCAACCAAATCAGTAAGTTCTTCAATGATAAAAGCACCTTGTAGCGGGTTTTCATTTTTAGCCAAACCTAATTCTCTGTTGATAATTAACTGGATGGCCATTGCCCTACGAACAGATTCTTCCGTAGGCGTAGTTATCGCCTCATCATAAGCATTGGTGTGAAGTGAATTACAGTTATCATAAATAGCATATAAGGCTTGTAAAGTGGTACGAATATCGTTAAAATCTATCTCTTGGGCATGTAACGATCTGCCAGAGGTTTGAATATGATATTTTAATTTTTGTGAACGATCATTGCCTTTATACTTGTTTTTAATCGCTTTTGCCCAAATTCTACGGGCCACCCGGCCAATCACGGCATATTCCGGATCTATCCCATTTGAAAAAAAGAAGGACAGGTTAGGAGCGAAATCATCAATATGCATGCCTCTGCTCAGGTAATATTCAACAAAGGTAAAACCATTACTTAGTGTAAAGGCCAGCTGTGAAATGGGATTAGCACCAGCCTCGGCAATATGATATCCCGAAATGGAAACTGAATAGAAGTTTCTGACCTTCTCATCGATAAAATACTTTTGGATATCGCCCATCATTCTCAAGGCAAATTCAGTTGAGAAAATACAAGTATTTTGTGCCTGATCCTCTTTCAAAATATCTGCCTGAACCGTTCCCCGAACAGAACTTATGGCTTTAGCTTTTATATTGGCGTAAACTTCAGCAGGTAAAACCTGATCCCCTGTTACACCTAAAAGCATTAAGCCCAGGCCATTATTTCCCTCTGGCAAAGCACCATTGTACGATGGTCTTTTTATGTTTTTTGCCTTATAAATAGAATCAATTTTAGTGTTTATTTCTTCCTCTAAACCGTTTTCTATGATATACTTTTCACATTGCTGATCAATAGCGGCATTCATGAAAAAACCTAACAGCATAGGAGCAGGGCCATTAATCGTCATTGATACCGAGGTTGACGGGGCGCAAAGATCAAAACCGGAGTAAAGTTTTTTAGCATCATCTATAGTTGCAATACTCACTCCTGAATTTCCAATTTTCCCGTAAATATCTGGTCGGATGTGTGGATCTTCGCCATAAAGTGTTACAGAATCAAATGCTGTTGACAGGCGATGGGCAGGTTGACCAAGCGAGACGTAATGAAAGCGTTTATTTGTTCTTTCCGGACCACCTTCACCAGCAAACATTCTGGTTGGATCTTCTCCTTCACGCTTTAAAGGAAAAACACCAGCTGCATAAGGAAATTCTCCCGGCAAGTTTTCGGTTAAGAGCCAACGTAAAATATCTCCCCAATCTTCATAACGGGGGAGTGAAACCTTAGGTATATTTAATTTTGAAAGCGATTCATAAAACAGAGGTTGCTTTATTTCTTTATCACGTACTTTATAAATGAAAAATTCTTCTTTGTATGCCCTTTTAGTTTCAGGCCAATGGCGGAGTAAACGTTTACATTCTCCATCCAATTGTTCTTCGAAAAAGGAATAGGCATCTTTTAATCCATCTCCTAAGTCTAAAGATTGGTTTTCATCAGCTAATTCGATAACGCCCTTAAGCTGATACATTTTTCGTGCTATTGAAGATTGCTTATCGACCCATTCGTTATATATCTGGCTAGACTCTGCGATTTCAGCTAAATAACGAATCCGATCAGGGGGAATGATATATATTTTTTCAGATTGATCGGAGGTCAACTCCATTTTAGCCTGAAAATCTGTTCCTGTTTTTGATTTTATTTGATGCATTAAAGCAACAAATAAGTTATTCATCCCAGGATCATTGAATTGTGATGCCATTGTTCCATAAACCGGGATCTCATCATCTTTGGCATCGAAAATATTGTGATTACGTTTATATTGTTTTCTTACGTCCCGTAAAGCATCTAATGCACCTCTTTTATCAAATTTGTTAATGGCTACCAGATCAGCAAAATCAAGCATATCGATTTTTTCGAGCTGTGTTGCCGCGCCGAATTCAGGCGTCATCACATATAATGAAACATCACAATGTTCGGTAATTTCGGTATCTGATTGGCCGATTCCGGAAGTTTCAACGATGATTAAATCATAACCTGCAGCTTTACAAATATCAATACTTTCCTGTACATTTTTTGATAATGCCAGATTTGCTTGTCTGGTGGCTAATGAACGCATATAAACCCTTGGATTATTAATGGCATTCATTCGAATACGATCTCCAAGTAAAGCTCCACCCGTTTTTCTTTTTGAGGGATCAACAGAAATGATAGCGAGTGTTTTATCCTTTACTTCCACCAAAAATCTACGAACCAGCTCATCCACTAAAGATGATTTTCCTGCTCCGCCAGTGCCGGTTATCCCTAAAATAGGAGCACTGTTATTTTTAGATAACTTTTTCAGTTCATTAACAAAATCTTGTGCACCTTCCGGATCATTTTCTGCAACGGTTATTGCCCCGGCAATTGCTTTAACTTCCTTTTTTGGAATCGTTTGAAGTTCATCTGTAATGCTGCTTTTTGTAATGAAATCAGTTTTAATCAACATATCATTGATCATGCCTTGCAAACCCATTTTACGCCCATCATCAGGAGAATAGATTTTTGAAACGCCGTAAGCCTGTAGTTCTTCAATTTCTGAAGGTAAAATTACCCCACCACCCCCGGCAAAAATTTTAATATGACCTGAACCTCTTTCCTGTAGCAAGTCATACATATATTTAAAATATTCGATATGACCACCCTGATAAGATGTCATCGCAATGCCCTGAACATCTTCCTGAATGGCACAATTTACAACCTCATCAACTGAACGGTTATGGCCTAGATGGATTACCTCAGCTCCTGAAGACTGGAGAATTCTGCGCATGATATTTATGGTTGCATCATGCCCATCAAAAAGCGAGGCAGCTGTTACAAAACGAATTTTATTTTTTGGTTTATATATTTCTACTGGTTGCATACTATAGGATTTAAAGTATCACGAAATGAAATTTTGTTATACTTGTTCCGAACATATTTGGTTCGACAAATGTAGCAAATACTTATAATTTGAGTCTTTTTTAATGGTATTGATACTGTTTATAAACAACAAAGCCACCTTTGAAGGTGGCTATGGATTATTTGCTTGTAATTTCGGTTATTGGCTCTCCGACATTACCATTTGGCATTTGAATATGCAGTAATGCTGCAAGTGTTGGCGCAATATCTGTCATGTAATGTGTTTTGTTGGTTGCGCCTGGTTTAATTCCCCATCCCATAAAAACCAATGGAATATGAGAATCGTATGGGTTCCAGTTTCCATGGGTTGTTCCTGTACTTCCGCCATTAAACCAGTTTGGTTCTAAAACATAATAGATATCTCCGCTTCTACGGGCATTATATCCATTTGTGATCATTTTTTTCTGAATTTCCTGAAGCGTAGTTTGAGAAATCTTAGAAATATCCACTGCGTTTTGGAAGCCCTCCAGTCTTTTTAAGAACTCTATTGATGCAGATTTAATCACATCAAAACTTACCGTTCCGTTATCAGTTTTGTCATGATCGAAGATAATCTGATTGTTCATCGATTTCAAAACCAAATCGTTAACTTTAAATTTATCGTTCAGAAATGCGTTTAATTTACTTGCAATTTCTCTGTCACTAACCACACCAGCAGGTAATTTATTCTCTTTCATAAAACCAGGAACGTGTGCGACGCCATGATCAGCAGTTAGGAAAATGGTATAATTTCCTTTTCCCACTTGTTTATCCAGATAATTGAAAAATTCTTCAAAGTCTTTATCCAAACGTAAGTAAGTATCTTCCGCTTCGATTGAATTTGGACCATATCCATGTCCTACATAATCTGTTGCAGAACAACTAACCGCCAGAAAATCGGTAATGTTATCTTTCCCTAAATCTTCTGAAAGAATTGCCAGTTTTGCTAAATCTAAAGTAATGGTATTACCATACGGAGTACTTCTGATCGCATCAAAATTCTTATCTATAAATTGATTCAGCTGGTGAGGAAAGGTACTGCTTTTTCCTTCGTAAGCTTTCTCATCTGCAGTACTGTTCACATAAGTATTAATGGGATATAATGTTTCCCAGTTTTTTGCATAAAACTTATTGGCCAGTTTCAATTTATTATAATCAGCAATCCAGGTAGGAACCTCTTTCATATAATAAGAGCTGGTGATCCAGTTTCCGGTGCTTCCCTGATACCAATAGGCTGCATTTGCTGCATGACCAGCAGGAAGGATTGACCCTCTATCCTTTAATGAAATTCCAATAACTTTTCCTTTAAAATTCGTTGCCAGTCTTAACTCATCAGTGATGGTATTACTTAACATGTTTTTTGGAGACATATTTCCTTCAGAAGAGGGTGTACTGCCCACTGTTACAACAGAACTGTCTTCAGTGCAATACACGTTTTTCTTAGTTTCCGGATCATACCAGTCATTACCAATAATGCCATGTACCGCCGGAACTGAACCCGTATAAATACAGGTATGACCACAAGCAGTGTAGGTTGGTGTGTAAGGAATATAGGTATTTTCAACGGAAAACCCCTCGTTTATCAATCTTTTAAATCCTCCATTTGTATAGCGATTGTAATAACGATATAAATAATCCCAGCGCATTTGATCGACAACAAGACCAACAACTAATTTTGGACGGGCAATTTCAGCAGGAAATGCTTTTACTGGTGCGGTAGTGTTTTTTTTTGTTTGTGCGCTCGTAACTGAGATGGAAATGAGAGATAGGGAAAAGAGCAAATAGGATATTTTCTTCATTCTGTTTTTAGTTAAAGGACTAAAGTAACAAATTTTAAATGAAGATATTTTGAAGTCTATGTAAAGATTTTATAGCGCTTCTGCTACAACAAAGGTACTGCCGCCGATAAATACCAGATCATTTATTCCGGCTGATTTAATCGCATTTTCTTTGGCCATTGCAACTGTTGGAAAGCTGTTGCCCTGCAGTTGATAATCGGCAGCCTGTGCTTTGAGTTCGCTTGCATCCAACGCTCTTTCCAGATCAGGCTTGCAGAAATAATAGATCGCATTTTTGGGCATCATGGAAAGTACGCCGGAGATATCCTTATCCTTAACCATTCCAAAAACAACATGTAAATTTTCAAAAGGAGTTTGACTGATATTTTTAACTACCTCTGCAATTCCAGCTTCATTATGGCCTGTATCACAAATAACCAATGGATTTTTACCTAAGGTTTGCCAGCGTCCCTGCAATCCGGTAAGTTTTTTAACCTGTTTTAAACCGTTAAAAATACTTTGATCTGAGACCTTAAATTTTGTTTGCCCATTTAGTATTGCTAATGATTCTAAAACTGTTAAAATGTTCTTATGCTGATAAACACCGGTTAAATCGCAGATAAGATTTTTGTATTTGATCTGATGATTTTGATAAACAGATAGAGATAATCTGGTGTTTTTGATTTTAAAATCCTTTGCAATTAAAACATCATCAGCAAATACTATCGGAGCATCCATTTCTTTAGCTTTACGAAGGAAGACAGACGCCGATTTTTCCTGAGTTTCTCCAATAATCACCGGTATTTTCTTCTTAATAATTCCAGCCTTCTCTCCTGCAATTTCTTCAATTGTATTGCCCAGCATGTTGGTATGGTCCATGCTAATATTTGTAATCACTGAAATTTCAGGCTTAATGATATTGGTAGAATCCAATCTTCCACCTAAACCCACTTCAATTACGGCAACGTCAACTTCATGTTTGGCAAAATGATCAAAAGCTAAAGCCACAGTCACTTCAAAAAATGAAGGTTCAATACGTTCAATTAATTTTTGTTGATTTTTTACGAAAGCAATCACTTCCGTTTTACTGATCATTTTACCGTTGATGCGAATGCGTTCACGAAAATCTTTTAAATGAGGAGAAGTATATAAACCAGTTTTATAACCCTGAGCTTGTAATACGGCTGCCAGCATGTGCGAAGTAGAACCTTTTCCATTCGTGCCCGCAACATGAATGGTTTTAAATTTTTGCTGAGGATTATCAAGTGCCTTACAAAATATGATGGTATTTGTTAAGTCTTTTTTAAAAGCAGCAGCACCCACACGCGTAAACATCGGGAGTTTGCTGTATAAATAATCTAGCGTTTGCTGGAAGTTCACAACTTTGATAGGTATGAAATGAATTAGGTAAAGTTATGCTTATTTTACTTTAAAGTTAAATACCACAACTCCGGTTTGGTTATCACCGCCAACATCAGTTCTGCTTAAAGAAGAATTCAAAACAGCCTGAATACATTTGTTAACTAATTCGGTATCGGTAATGGTAGATCCTTTTAATTCCTGATTTGCTCTTGTAATATCACCTGCTTTGTTGAAATAAATCCTGATGGCAATTTTTCCTGTTTTCTGACCATCATCTTTAGGGATAACGAGATTTGAAAAACGTCTTAACTCAATTGGTTTATTCCCAAAACCCGAACCACCTTCTCCATAATTATTCGCCAGAGGATCACCATTGATTGAGCCTTGATTACCTGGTGTATCTCCTGTACCGTCGCCCTTACCCTGACCATCATTTTTTTTACCTTTATATAAGGCATTTTGGTTAATTGCGGGTTGTGCCGGCTTATCTTCAGTTACCTGGGTAGGTGTGTTTGTTGTTGCTTTTGTCGACTTAGTATTAACGGCAATAGCATCTTCGGTATTTTGAGTTTGAATTTCCTTATCGCTGCTTTGGGTAGTGGTTACAGGCGTTACTTTTTGCTCAGGTGTTACCTTATCAGGTGCTTTTCCATTTGCATTCGGATCAGCAGATGGTTCTTCAATACTGGTATAGTCATCGCCCATACCTTCTGCGGCTGTTCCGTAGTTTACAACCATACCACCCATACCAAGATCTTCTGGTGGCTGGAAAGAACCAATCACGATAAAAAAGCTAATTAATAATAGAAAACCCATTATCCCGGTTGAGATGGCTATTGCCTTCGGATAATTGTTTTCTTCGTTATTTATATTTTGCGCTCTATAGTTCATTATTTTTTAGGCTCAACAGCAACAACAAGCTTTAATTTTAACTTATTTGCAATATCATTTACAACGAAACCATCCTGATAAGTAACATTGCGAGATACATACAGCAGAATTGTCATATCTGGTGCCAATTTCTGATAGGCCTCCAATGTGGGTTGTAATTGCTCAATCGTTACTGGTTTTTTATCAACGAAATATTTTAAGTTTTCGTCTATGGTTACGGTAACTGCTTTTTTAGCGGTAGATTGCTGGCCGCTTGATGATTGAGGCAATAAAAGTTTAACCACTGTAGGATTTACTACCGCAGATGCCAATAAGAAAAACAGCATCAGGAAGAACATAATATCGTTCAACGCTGAAGTATGTACTTCTACCGACCCTTTTGTTCTTTTGCGTAAATTCATTATTTGCCTGGCTCCTCTAATAAATCAATAAAATCAATTGCATCGGTTTCCATTTTAAGGATTATTTTTTCTACCATCATATTTAAAATATGATAAAGAACATAAGCAATAATACCGATAATTAATCCAGTGGCTGAAGTGATCATTTTGGTATATAAACCTCCGGAAATAGTTCCGATTTCAATAGCACCTTTAATGGATACCTGGTGGAAAATGGTAATTACCCCCACAATGGTACCCACGAAACCAAGCATTGGTGCAATACCTGCAACAATGCCTAAAATACTAATATTTTTCTCCAGCTTAGAAACTTCTAATTTTCCAACATTTTCAATAGCGCCTTCTATTTCCTTTATCGGTCTGCCGATACGTTTTAGTCCTTTTTGCAGCATGCGGCTAAGTGGGGAACTATTGTTTCTTAAAAGCGACATTGCGCCATCCAGATTACCCGATTGAATGTAAGATCTGATTTGTCCCATCAGGTTAGATTCATCTTTTGTTGCTTTTTTAATGGTTAAATAACGTTCAACAAAAATAACCAGTGCTAAGAATGCCAGAAAAGCCAATGGAATCATTACCCATCCTCCTTTAAAAAGAAGATCGATGAAATGCAATTCCGGCTCTGGTTGAGTTAATGCCTGGTTAACCGCATTAGCTGTATCTTGAAGTGCTTGTTGGGTGTCCTGAATTAATAAAGTTATCATTATTATGGTGTGTTGTTAATTTGTTGTACGTAAAATCCTTTTCCTTTTAATTTTTTTTGCAAAATATCTTTCTGCTCTTCCGCTTCTTGTTGGGTATTGAATGAACCAATACTAATGTTTTGACGTTTACCAGGCATCTTGACAATTTTAGCTGTTATGCCTACATTTTTAACCGCTTTAATATATCTTTCAGCGCCCTGTACAGTTTCATATGAAGCTGCTATTACATCAAATGTAACTGTTCCTGATTTTTTAATAGTGCTTCTGGTATTTTCCTGATCGATATTGGGTTTAACAACCAAGGGTTTTTTAACCGAATCAACCTGAGTTGAAACCTGATTGGCTTTTAATATACTGTCGGTTTTTGCAATTGAATCTTGTTTTGCCTTTGCAGTGTCTATTTCAGTTTTTGGAGAATCCACCAGTGTTGGAGGGAGTGGGTTTGGCTCAGCTTCCCGGTTAAAAAGCTCAGGTTTCACAAAATAAAGAATCCCACCAATTACAAGTAGAATAAAAATGATGGTCAACACTTTCGGCCAAACAGATTTATGATCTTCTCCCGGTACATTCTCGGCTATAGGATCATGACCAAATCTATTTGGATGTTCAGCATGTTGCTCTTTAATAAATTCGGGAGCTTCAATTATTGGCTCATCCACTTTGACATTATCTTCTAAATGAATGTAGGTTTTAGGCTCTTCTGATTCTGGTGTATGACCAAAACGGTTAGGATGTTCTTCATGCTGTTCTACTACAGATTCAGGAACTTCTACTTCATGATCCGTTAAGGCTTTTACTGCTGCTTCATCTTCTGGTGTATGACCAAAACGATCAGGGTGTTCAGCATGTTGTTCCTTGATAAATTCAGGTGCTTCTATAATCTCTTCCGCAGGTTTTTCAGTATGTTTTAAAGTGTTTTTCAAATCATCCTGAACTTCATCCAGTTCTATGGTTTCGATAACCGGGTGTTGCTGTTCCTGCGCTTCTGGCTGAACAGGAGTTACAGGTGCCTCCGCAATTTCATCGTAAACTTCCTCTTCTTCAGCTGTTATATCTTTTGGTTCTTCAATAACCGTTTCAGGTAAAGCAGGAAGCCCGTAAAATTCAGAACCGTAATTAATGTTTTTTGCAGCTTCGAAACTTAAACCTTCATGTTCAGTAAAAAATAATCTTCCTAGATTCTCTAAATCAGCTTCGTGTTCAACTTCAAGCTTTTGTGTTATCTCATTAACAAACTGGGCAATATAATAGTCAGCACTTTCAGAAGATATATTTCTTTTTGATGAAATATAGCTAGCCAACGCATCATCAATTTTCACTTCGGAAGTAAATTGTAAAGCATAACCCGGGGGCAAAAACGATTGTTTTTCCTTATCGTATCTACCCGGAAATTTCTTTTTATAGAAGGTTCCCAAGCCGGTAATACCAACTTCTTTGCGTTGTTGCAAGAGTTCTAAAAGGTATGATAAGATATCCATTCCGGTAAAATTAAGCGTTTTTTCTAAACCTACGCAATAATTAATTTAATGTGTTTAAAAAGAATAGGTTAGTCCGCCAAATATATTAAATCCATTAACCTGATAATATAAGTACCTGCTATAATTTGAATTTAAGATATTATTTGCTTTTGCAAAAACTGAGAATTTATTGTTGATTCTATAATCGGCACCAACACTTAAATCAACAAAACCTTTAACCGTAACAATCGATTCTATATTCGGATTCGGGATTACATATTCCAATGGGTTTACCGGTTGCGCAACATTAACTTTTGCTTTTACATCATCCTGAATCACTATGCCAGCATTGAAGCTTAATTTTTTATTGTAGGTATAAAGGAAGTTTGAACTTACTTTCAATCCTGGTTTAAACCAGGTATAAGTTTCGGATGCGGGTTTCCAGTCATCAACATTTAGTTTGCCAGTCCATTTTAATGCATCACTTACCTGAACAGAAATTTCGCCTTCCAGACCTGTTAATTTTGTTTTACCAAAATCATAAATAACATCAAATTTATTAAAATCATCGAAGTTGTTAATGAATAATGGCATATCATCAAACTGCTTGATGTAAACACGGGCCTTGTAACCGAAGCCTGGTCCGCCAGTACCTTTGATTCCAGCGCTAATGCTTAGTTTTTCTACTGTGTTTTTAACCAGAATGTTGTTGTTTAACCAAGGATTTTCATCTGTAAAGCTTTTTAATGAATTTCTGTTCACATCTCCTTTAATTTCTCCAAAAACCTGTAAATAATCAGGAATCAATGTAAAATCTGCAGTAACGGCAGGGAAAATTTTTGAACTGCTATAGGCTCCAAATTCTTGTACAAAGTTTATCCCAGCGGTAACTTTTGCTCCTTTAACCTGTAAGCGGATGTAAGGATTTAAACGCAATAAGTTATTACCAACACTGGTTAAAGCATCTTTTGTATTACCAAACTCAGTTGATGCGGCTAATCCTAAATTAAATGAACTGATGCGTTTATTCAAATAACCGTTAAGGCTAAAGTAATTTTCTTTAGCACTGAATTTATCATTCCAGATGTATCCGTTAGCTTTTAAGGCATAGCTTAAAGCATCTTCATCTTCTGTAAAGTTTTTTACCAGTTCGCCTTCTAATTCAATAAAGGTTAGTGCCTGCTTTTCAGGGTTTGGATTTAAAGCCAGATTATCAGGATCAATGCCATAGAAATAAGTACCATTACGTTCTAAATTAATACGACCACTAACAGTGTTTTCTTCTAAAATACTACGTCCAAAAACGCTTAACTGTTGGTTACTGCTATTTTGTTTATTCAGTTTACCTTCCTGACTGAAATGTTTAAAATAACCGCCAATTTGTAAGCCTTCATCTTTTCCGGTATTAAAATAAGCTTCGCCCAACAGTGTGGCCAGCGAACCAAAAGCACCTTTAACGTAATTGTTAACCAGGATACTCTCTTTCTCATCAGCAAGTGCTTGTGCCTGCAGCTTTTGAATATCGCTATTCAGCTCAAGTTTCCGGTCGATGATGCTGTAATTAAGTTTAGCTTTATATGTTTTTACATCGTCTAAATTCGGGCTTCTTCTCAATTTTACTGCTTCCGCTAAAATTGGTTTGTAGGGACGAACAACTTCAATTTCTTCGTTAACTACCGCTTTTTCTTCAGGTTTTTTATCCTGTGCCTGAACAGTCGTTAATCCTGCAGCTAAAAAAAACAGTGAACTATATATATATTTAATCGACTTCATAATTCTACTTCTTCTGGTTTAGTTTTTCTAGTTTCTGTTTGGCTGTTGGAATAATGTCATCCTTGCCTTCGTAATTATCAATTATGCTTAGAAGTGTGCTTTTTGCCTGTAAGTTGTCTTTCAATG
Organism: Pedobacter chinensis; assembly: GCF_003339865.1. Taxonomy (GTDB): domain Bacteria; phylum Bacteroidota; class Bacteroidia; order Sphingobacteriales; family Sphingobacteriaceae; genus Pedobacter; species Pedobacter chinensis. The sequence continues at coordinate 237,964 of NZ_QPKV01000007.1, read as the reverse complement.
CAACATAATTATCTGATAAAAGGATAAATGCTTTTGCTACCCAATAATCATGTGATGCCATGTTATTAATAATATCAAAACATGTTTTGGTTGATGTTTTAAAGTCTCCTTTATTGTATTCTACCAATGCCAAATTGTATTTAGCTTCCGCTGCTGCTGCTGTTTTAGTTTTAGCCACTACATTTTTGAATTCTTTTACAGCAGTTGTGGTATCGCCTTTAAGTAAATATGCTTTACCTGCAAATAAACCGGAACTGTTTTTTTCTTCTTCTGATGCTTTTTCTGATTCCCGTGTCAGCTGTGCATATTTCAGCATATCATCTGGCATATTTAAAGCGGTGTACGCCTTTAGCAAATTATTAATGGCAAAACTGTAGTGTGCTTTATAATCTGTAGTGGTTTCCAGCCTTTTCAGGTAAACAATGGCCTCGTTATATTTTTTCTGATTAAGAAATAATTGTGAAATGCTTAACAACGAACGCTCAGTATAGTCACTTGTCCAGTCATTTAAAATAAATTCATAATCCGGAATGGCTTCGTCCGGGCGTTTAAGTTTTACCAAAGATTCAGCTCTGATGAATTTAGCTTCTTTTTCATGAATGGCTTTTGGAAATTTATCGAAATAAGCATTAATTGCCTGGAATGCTCCGTTGGCATCACCTTTCATATAAAGGTTATTTGCTGCTGCAAAAACGATATTATCCTGTTCAGCATTTGAGTAATTTCCAAGCGGGGTGGAATTAGCATAATTGATAAATCCATTTGCATCACCACGATCAACATAGATGTTTTTAATTGACTCCAATGCTTGCTTTGCTTCATCAGCCGCAGGATAGTCGCGGATTACTTTTTTGAACGATTCTAGGGCGGCATCGTCCTGATCCTGGTTGTATTGTACCAGACCAATAGTGATTAAGGCTTTAGGAACATAGCTGCTGTGAGGATATTTTGCAACTAAATCAACTAAATCAGACTTGGATTTATCAAAATTACCTTTAGTGAAATAGGTATAAGCAGTTTCGAAACCAGCATCATCAGCATAATTAGAATTAGGAAATTTGGATAACAAGCTTTGCATAGTGGCAATTTTAGCATCATGCTGATTTTCCAAACCCTGAATCATACCTTTCTGGAAGGTTGCATAATCTTCTGAACTGGTATGCCTGTTAATGATTTTGTTATAATTGGTCATTGCATTTCCGTAAGTCTTATTTACGAAATAAGAATCGGCCAGACGAATGGTTGCATCATCAATGGTTTTCTGATCTTTATCATTTCCATCAAGAAATTTCTCGAAATAATTTGCTGCCTTACTGTATTTTTCATCCTCAAAAGCTGCATAGGCCAAAGCATAGTTGGCGAAATTGTAAACACCCGTTTTATCAGCATCGGGCATTTTTAAGAATTTCTCGAACGTGGAAACAGCTTCTCCATACTTTCGCAATTCATACATTGATTCTGCTTTCCAATATGTGCTTAAGGCATGTATCTCATTATCTTCAGGAAATTTTTCTGAACGTAAAAACATTGAAAGTGCATTTGGGAAAGCCCTTTCGTTATAAAATTCAAGACCTCTGAAATAAGTTACTTTTTGATACGCTTCCTTAGCCTCTAAAGTTTTATCGGGAATAGATTCTAATATATCAACTGCAGCCTGGTAGTTCTTTGTGGTTAATAAAACTTCGCCCAATAAGGTTTTTGCTTCATTAATTTTCCTGGATTTTGGAAACTGTTTTAAAAACCCCTGGGTGGCATCTAAAGCTTGCTGATGGAATTCCAATTCATAACTCAATTTGGCATAATTTAACCATGCCTCTTCCTGAATGGCTTTATCGAAATCTAAACGCGAAGCTCTAAAAAATGCACTTTGCGCTTTTTGCTTATTGCCTAACTGGATAAATGCTTTACCCAAAGTATGCATGCCATTTTGAAGATAAATATCATCGTTATTTAACTTTTCTAATACTGCTACTGATTCTTTGTACTTCTTGTTTTGGAATAAAGAATAGCCGTATTGATAAATAAATAAGTTGTTTTTGGTTTCACTTTTGTCTTTTGCATAAAATTCAGCAAAATATTTCTCTGCATTTTTAAAGTCAGATTTTGCAAAATATGAAGCTGCAACCAGGCTTAACATTTCAGGTTCGAATTGTTGCTTTGTTTTTGCAATGGATTCTAACGCATAGCTGATTACATCATCATAGCGCTCATCCAAATAGTACATCGAGGTAATGTAATACGGATAACTTGCTTCATAAGTAGGGGAGCCTTTTAATTTCTCGAAATTAGCAAGTGCCGTTTTATACTCCTTATTTAAATAGTTAATGTAAGCAAAGTAATAGGTTGCACTTTCCTGAAAAGCGCCTTCATCTTTCTTAACCTGTTCAAATAATGGTTCGGCTTTATCGTAATTTTTTAATTCGAAATAGGCATATCCTTGCTTAAACTGATATTCATTACGCTGTTTACCAGAAAGCGTGGAAGGATCGGTTTTTTCAAACCATTCTAATGCTTTATTATAGTTTTTTTGGTTGAAGTAGGTTCTGCCTACGTAAAAATAGGCAAGTTTGGTGTTTGGATTTAATGGATAATCGCGAATAAAGGCTTGAAATAAACTTTCTGCATCACTATTGGTTAGTTCCAGTGCACATACAGCAGCATAGAATTTTGCATTCTCTTTTAGCAGAGATAATTCAGCGTTGCTTTCAGTTTGTGTAGAAGGTTTATATCGTTGCTGCTCAACAAGTTTAAACTGTTGTGCAGCTGCAGTATATTTTTCTTTATCTAATAATTCTAAACCCGTTTGATAGTTTTTATTGAGGTTTTGCACGGCGCTAACTTGTGCGTATGTGCTAAAACTTCCTGCCAAAAGTAGCGGAATTAATAAGTATTTTTTTTGCATCGGTTTCAAATATGGTTGGTACTAAATTAGAAATAGTAACAATGTTTATCAACAGAAGTAATTAACATCTGTTAATAACACAATTAAACGAAAGGTTTTTTGAATTGGTATGAGAGAGATTAGAATGTGGAAAAATGTTCTGGTTCATTCGTTCATCGGTAGATTTATCTGGCAACCGAAATGGTGGATATGGTTTACTCGTTCATTTGTCATTAGTTCATTGGTGCCGCCACCTTCCGGAATAGCAATCTTGATCGATGTTCATTTTGTAGAGGGGTAATTGTTTAAATCGGTTAATGTTTGTGGAGTAATTACCATAATCGTTATAATGATCAATGAACTAAACTGGTTTTTGCAATATAGACTAATGAATGATCAGACTGAAGACTCACGACTGTAGACTCCCAACTCCGAACTAAATCTATCCCTGGCTTGCCAATAAATAAAGTACCGCCATTCTAACGGCAACTCCATTTTCCACCTGTTCCAGAATGATGGATTGTTTGCTGTCTGCAACATCGCTGGTAATCTCCACACCGCGATTGATGGGGCCAGGATGCATGACTACAATCTCTTTATCGAGGTTATCTAAGATTTGTTTGTTTAACCCGTACATCATCGCATACTCCCTTAATGATGGAAAGTATTTAATGTCCTGACGTTCAAGCTGAATGCGAAGCATATTGGCTACATCACACCAGTTCAGTGCTTTAATCAGGTTATGCTCAACTTTTACTCCAAGTTGATGAATGTGTTTGGGAATTAAGGTGGTCGGACCACAAACCATCACTTCTGCACCTAAGCGTTGTAAACAAAGGATGTTTGATATGGCCACACGGGAGTGTAAAATATCTCCAACTATAACTACTTTTTTGCCTCCAACATCACCTAATTTTTGTCGGATGGAGAAAGCATCAAGTAAAGCCTGAGTGGGGTGCTCATGTGCACCATCACCAGCATTTACAATTTGTGCTTTCACATGTTTGCTCAAAAACTGACCAGCACCTGCGTAGGGATGGCGCATTACCACCATATCAACTTTCATAGACAGGATGTTGTTAACCGTATCGATTAAAGTTTCTCCTTTGCTCACTGAAGATGAAGAGGCAGCAAAATTTACCACATCAGCAGAAAGCCTTTTTTCAGCAAGTTCAAATGAAAGTTTTGTTCGGGTAGAGTTTTCGAAAAATATATTGGCAATGGTAATGTCACGAAGTGACGGAACCCTTTTAATTGGCCGGTTAATTACTTCCTTGAAATTATCTGCAGTTTCGAAAATCAATTCGATATCATTCCGGTTAATATCTTTAATGCCTAAAAGATGTCGGGTTGATAGTTTGTCTGCTGCCATTTTTTATGTTATTGTTTTTCCGATAATAAAATCACTTTGTCTTCACTTCCTTCACTCGTCCAGGTTACTTTAACTTGTTGTGAGTTTAAGCTATCTACCTGATGCCCAATGTAATCGGGTTCGATAGGTAAATGCCTGCTAAACCTGCGGTCAATCAACACTAAAAGTTCTACTTTTTCAGGGCGGCCATAAGCGAGCAAAGCATCGAGTGCTGCCCTGATGGTTCTCCCTGTCCAAAGCACATCATCAATTAAGATAACTTTTTTACCTTCTATAATAAAATCAATTGAATTACTACTTGCAGTAACCAAGCCATCTTTACGACGGAAATCATCTCTAAAGAAAGTAATATCGAGGTTGCCCTTTAAAATTTTCTTGTTTTTAAGGATGGTTTGAAGTTCCTGATGGATACGATCGGCTAAAAAAACACCTCTTGGCTGGATACCAATAAGAACTGTATTTGCGAAATCGTCGTGGTTTTCAATTAACTGATGGCAAAGCCTCTTAATTGTAATCTGAATTTTTTGTCCGTCAAAGATTGTTTTCTTTTGCATTGAAGAAGGATTGGGCAAATATAGAAAAATGTTTCAAGGTAGGAAAGTTGATTTTGAAAAAGTTCCTTATAGCCAGATATCGTTTTCTGCAGTAAGTATGATGGGTTTATCGCCCGTGATCATGATGGTATGTTCATGCTGCGCAACGAAGCCACCTTTATTTCCTGTTAATGTCCAGCCATCTTCTTCTGTTTCGGCAATGCTCGATGCTGTCGAAATAAATGTTTCCACTGCTACTGTTGTATTTTTCCTGAACCTGTCATGGTTATATCTATCGTAGAAGTTGGCTATTTCGTGAGGTGCCTCATGTAAGCCTCTTCCAACACCATGGCCAGTAAGATTTTTGATTACGCGATAACCTGATTTTCTGGCTTCGGTTTCGATGAGTCTTCCGATTTCCGCAATGCGAACACCACCCTTTATATTATTTATCGCTTTTTTAAGAATGGATTTTGAAGCATTGACTAAAGAATCATAGTGATACAAATCGTTACCCAATACAAAAGACCCACCATTGTCTGACCAAAATCCATTCAGTTCGGCCGAAACATCAATGTTAACTAAATCGCCTTCTTTAAGTATTTTCTTTTCATTTGGAATACCATGTGCAATTTCATTGTTAATGCTAATGCAAGTCCAACCAGGAAAATTATACGTTAATCGGGGAGCGGATTTGGCGCCAAAATCTTTCAATATCACACCGCCAAAATCATCAAGCTGCCTGGTTGATATACCGGGTTTGGCAAAGTTGCGCATTTCTTTAAGTGTGATTGCAACAGCTTTACTTACTTGCTGCATGCCGACTAATTCTTCTTCAGTTGTGATTGACATGGTATGAAATTTAATGCGAAAATAGTGTTATTGGATAATAAAGTAATAAAAACCCTAACTTTATGACAGTTATGTCGCAAAATCCTGTTATTTTTTTTGATGGTGTTTGTAATCTTTGCAATGCATCGGTTCAATTTGCAATTGAACATGATAAGAAGAATATTTTTAAGTTTGCTGCTTTACAAGGAAACCATGCTAAAAGTATTTTGCCCAGCCTCGGCATTGATTTAAATAAAATCGAATCAATTGTTCTGGTTGAAAATAATAAACTTTATACCAGATCATCTGCCGCTTTAAGGATAGCAAAACATTTAAATGGCTTTTGGCCATTGCTTTATGGTTTGATTATCATTCCTAAGTTTATCAGAGATTGGTTTTACGATATCATCGCCAAAAACCGCTATAAATGGTGGGGTAAGCAGGAGAGTTGCTGGGTGCCAACGCCAGAGTTAAAGCAAAAATTTTATAATTAGTTTTGCTTTTTTTGGTCTTGATTATGGCGTGGTTTCCAAAGCCAAAGTGATAAAATTACCAGGGGAATAGCAATACTCAATGCAATTACAATAAATATGCTTCGCTGCTTTACAATATCTGTTTCATTGGTAATAAAAATATTAATGGTTTCTTTTAAGGCAAACAATGTGATGAGGGTACAAATGACCGCAAGTATTTTACGCATGATTTAAATTTGAAACAAAGATTGCATAAATTTTCAAAAGCGCTTCAAATGAAATCAAAAAAGTCAGCAGGATTGCTCCAAACTGACTTGAATCTAACCAGTATAAATACTATTCTGCCGTTTTAACCGACACTAAATCTTTTAGTTCTTCTTCTGAAAAAAGACGGTAATGGATTTTGAATGTTTTATGCAGGGGTGTTTCCAAAGAAAAGCCGCCAACACCAAAACCATCTGACACATCTAAAGTAAAGTGAGCGGATTTCCAGTATTCGTAAAGATCTCTGTCTACCCAAAATTCACAACCTTCAACTTCTCCTAAACAAACATCATTCATCCGGAGATAATAACCACCCTTTTCAAAGCATTGAGGTTGTGTACCTTCGCAACACCCGCCAGCCTGGTAAAACATCAGCTCTCCGTGCTTTTCTTTCAAAATTGCAATGAGTTGTTTTGCTTCATCTGTACTGTCAATTCTGCTGATCATAAGTTAGGATTTAGAATTATTTGTATATAAACCTCAGCTGAAATATTGATTCAACCGAGGTATTTAAAACAATCAACGAGGACGAACTTATTTTGTTTCAATTACTTTCTTTAAAAGAATCCTAGTTTATTCTTATCATAAGAAATCAACATGTTTTTAGTTTGACGATAATGGCCCAACATCATCTTATGATTCTCCCTGCCAATGCCCGATTGTTTGTAACCACCAAACGGAGCGCCCGCAGGATAAGAATGGTATTGGTTTACCCAAACGCGTCCGGCTTTGATTGCCCTTGGAACTTGATAAAGCTCATGCGCATCTCTGGTCCAAACACCGGCACCTAAACCATAAAGTGTGTCGTTTGCAATATCAATGGCTTCTTCAACAGTTTTAAATGTAGTAACAGCGAGTACTGGTCCGAAAATTTCTTCCTGAAAGATTCTCATTTTATTGTGCCCTTTAAAAATGGTAGGCTTAATGTAATAACCGCTTCCAAGTTCGCCAGCCAATTCATTTACTTCTCCACCTGTTAAAACTTCTGCACCTTCTTCTTTACCTAACTTAATGTACTGAGCTATTTTTTCAAATTGGATCTTCGAGGCCTGGGCACCCATCATTACTGTCCTGTCCAGAGGGCTTCCAACCTTAATCGCTTCTGTTCTTGCAACAACCTTGGCAATGAATTTATCATAGATGTCTTCTTGTACTAACAACCGCGAAGGACAAGTGCAGATTTCTCCCTGGTTCAATGCAAACATTACAGCACCTTCTACTGCTTTATCTAAAAAGGCATCGTCTTCATTCATTACAGAACTAAAGAAAATATTTGGAGATTTTCCACCTAATTCCAATGTAACCGGGATAATATTTTCAGTTGCATACTGCATAACCAATCTTCCGGTAGGTGTAGAGCCTGTAAAAGCGGCTTTCGAAATTTTAGGATTGGTAACTAATGCACGTCCAAGTTCTGCACCAAAACCGTTCACTATGTTTACAACCCCAGGTGGCAATAAATCGCCGATTAATTCCATTAATATCATAATGGAAACAGGTGTGCTTTCAGCGGGCTTTAAAACCACGCAGTTACCCGCTGCCAGGGCAGGAGCCAGTTTCCAAATGCCCATTAATAGTGGAAAATTCCAGGGAATAATTTGTGCGACAACACCAATTGGCTCGTGTACGATCAAGGACACTGTGTTCGAATCCAGTTCAGAAAGCGAACCTTCCTCTGCCCTGATCACGCCCGCAAAATACCTGAAATGGTCAATTCCAAGGGGTAAATCTGCAGCCAGGGTTTCTCTGACAGCTTTTCCGTTATCAATGGTTTCAACAGTTGCAAGATACTCTAAATGATCTTCCATGCGTTGTGCAATCTTGTTTAAAATGACGCTCCTTTCTGTTGATGAAGTTTTACTCCAGGTTTTGAAGGCTTCGTGTGCAGCATCTACAGCGAGTTCTAAATCTTCTTTAGTGGAATGTGCTGCCTTTGTAAATACTTTTCCATCAATTGGTGATATATTATCGAAATAGTTTCCTTTTACGGGCGGTACAAACTTTCCTCCGATATAATTATCATAATGTGGTTTGAATGATGGTTTTTCTATTAAATTTCCCATAATTATTATTGATTTTTAAGGTTTAAAAACATCATGAGCTTTAAGATGGTATCTTGGAATTGCTCATCATGATTTTAAGTAATAAGATTTGGTTACTACAAACCTAATGGCAAAGTTGCTTGAACAGATAGGATAATTGCCTCAAATGGTAGCATTATTGTTTCAGCGTATGTAACCTTATCGAAATACTTTTATATTTGATTATCAGTAATTCTCTCTAACCAAAATCTTTATTGTTATGACACATACATTGGACCAGGTGAGTTTAAGTAAAGCGAAAAACCTGCAAACGCTAGTAGAAAACAGAACTTCGTATACTTTGGAGCGTTGTGAATTAAATGTTTTTGAAACCTATACTGAATCTTATAAAGTTCCACTTACTTTTAATGATTTTGTCATTACCAGTATGTTACGTGGCAAAAAAGTAATGCATCTTTTCGATAAAAAAGGGTTTGATTATTTTCCCGGCCAAAGTGTTATTGTTCCTCCTTCTGTTACCATGAAAATTGATTTCCCCGAGGCTACAAATGTTAACCCAACACAGTGTATTGCATTGGCGATTGATCAGGAACAAATCAAAAAAACAATTGCTTATTTGAATGAATTTTTTCCAAAAGAAGGAAGTAACGAAAAATGGTTGCTTAATTATGATGAATACCATTTTTACAATAATGAAGAAATTGCTTATCTGATCAATAAAGTAATCAGAATTTGTTCAGAAAGATCAAAAGAAAAGGATGTACTGGCAGATTTAACTTTAAAAGAACTTTTGGTTAGAATTATGCAGACGCAAAATCTAAAAACAATTACAGATGATGCTTATAACCTTAATCAAAATCCTCTGGCTTTTGTGTTGAATTATATTAAAACAAATTTAAATGAGAAAATTAACATCAATAGTTTGAGTGATAAAGCCTGCATGAGCAAGGCTACTTTTTACCGGTTGTTTAAACGGGAACTGGGGATCAGCCCTAATGATTTTATCTTAACTGAAAAAATAAACAAAGCTAAAATACTGCTTTCGCAACCAAGCGTCAAAGTTGCGTCAATCAGCTATGAACTGGGCTTTAGTGATGCCAATTATTTCATCAGAACTTTTAAGAAAATTGTTGGCATAACGCCTGGGGCTTATCAAATGCAGGTTTTAAGAAATCTGATTCACTAGTTAATTAATTTTTATAATTTTCGAGGTATCTTTTTGAATAACTGATTCCCATTAAATCATATCGTTTAAATTGTGCTTTCAACCGGTTTTGAAAATCGATATAGTTGCGTTTTTCTTTCTGACTCCATAAAATTTCGCTCAAGGCATCTAATCTTGGAAATAGCATATATTCAACCTTGGCGGGGTTTGTGATATATTCACTCCATAAACAACCTTGTCCACCCCAAATATATTTTGCTTGTTCAGCATTCAATTCTGCAGGAATTGGTTCATAGTTGTATACATCAAGAAGGGTAGATGGTTTGCCCGCAGTCAAGCTGTCTTCTTTAACAAATTGAGCATGATTAAAATAAACTTTATCTTCAGGAGTCATAATGGCCATATGGTTTTGTTTTGCAGCTTCAATGCCTCCTTTTTCTCCCTGCCAACTCATTACAACTGCATTTGGGGCCAAACCTCCTTGTAAAATTTCGTTCCAGCCGATGATGGTTTTGCCTTTGCTGTTTACAAATTTCTCAATCCTTCTGATAAAATAACTTTGCAGTTCACTTTCAGTTTTAATTCCGTTGGCTTTCATGATTTGCTGAGAAACGGGAGATTGTTTCCACCAAACTTTTGCGGCTTCATCGCCTCCAATATGAATATATTTTGATGGAAATAAAGCCATCACTTCGGTTAAAACATCTTCCAGGAATCTGAAAGTAGTATCAGTAGGCTGAAGTACGTTGTTGAATTTATTGAATATTCCCCAACTTTGTGCCACCTGGTATTTTTTGTTAGGTTCGGTTCCAAACTCGGGATAAGCTGCAAGTGCTGCCATGCTGTGTGCTGGCATTTCAATTTCAGGAATGATGGTGATGTAGCGCTGGGCAGCATAATCAACCACTTCTTTAATTTGTTCTTGTGTATAATAGCCGCCGTAGCGAATGCCATCGGTTTTAATCACTGCATCTTTTGGAGTGATCTTTATTTCTGTAGGTAAAACCTGGTAACGGATATTTTCATTGCCTTGGCCAGGAAAAAGGCCAATAATGCTTCCATCACGCCAGGAGCCTATTTCAGTAAGTTTCGGGTATTTTTTGATTTCTATTCTCCATCCATGATCATCGGTTAAATGCCAATGGAAATAATTCATTTTATGAAGTGCCAGATAGTCAATGTATTGCTTTATAAAGGCTACATCAAAAAAATGGCGGCTTACATCCAGGTGCATTCCGCGGTAATTGAAACGAGGGTAATCGATGATATTAACGGCAGGTATTGCTAAGGAACTTGTTTTAGATGAAGGAAATAGTTGAACTAATGTTTGAATGCCGTAAAAGATTCCTGGCCTGGAAGTGCCGATAATTGAAATACCATTCTCTAAAGTTGTCAGGGTATATGCGTTATCAAACTCACTAACTCTTGTGTTTAAAATTAGACTAATAAAATTTTTAGGTTGAGCAATGGTTGTTATGTTGAGCTTTAAATCAAAATACTTCTGAAGGTAATCGTTCAAAAAACTGGCTGAGTTTCTCAGGGAATCGTTTTCAATTACAATCTGTGTGTTAGCATCAATTGTAAATGGTTTTTTGGTGCTTTCCACCTTTAAGTATGCTGGCTGAGGAATGATACTCACTTCCTGTGCAAATAGATTGAGGGTTATGAAAGTTAGAAACAAAAAGATAACATTTCTCATGAAGGGCAGGGTTTTGATTTATTCAAAAGTAGTAAAAAAAACCTCTCCCTATGAAAGTTGGTGCTTAGGCTGATTGCTGCTAATCCCTCTCCTTGAAGAGAGGGAAGTGAAAGAACTGTGGTTTGAAATCAGGGTTTAACTGAACATACCGTCATTTGCGGGTATTTGGGGACTTAAAACAATGGCACTTACGGGTTCAGCTTATGTGGAAATACGGATCACGTAGACTGAGGTGCTCTTAAGTGTCTTCAGGTGGTTTATTTCTTTGGTACGTAGACAATGAAAAGGCAGGGGGATTTATTCAAAAGTAGTAAAAAAAACCTCTCCCTATGAAAGTTGGTGCTTAGGCCAATTGCTGCTAATCCCTCTCCTTGAAGAGAGGGAAGTGAAAGAACTGTGGTTTGAAATCAGGGTTTAACTTGACATGCCGTCATTTGCGGGTGTGTGAGAACTTAAAACAATGGCACTTACGGGTTCAGCTTATGTGGAAATACGGATCACGTAGACTGAGGTGTTCTTAAGTGTCTCAGGTGGTTTATTGCTTTGGTACGTCGGCAATGAAAAGGAGGCAGGGTTTTAATTTATTCAAAAGTAGTAAAAACCTCTCCCTATGAAAGTTGGTGCTTAGGCTGATTGCTGCTAATCCCTCTCCTTGAAGAGAGGGACGTGAAAGAACTGTGGTTTGAAATCAGGGTTTAACTGAACATACCGTCATTTGCGGGTATTTGGGGGCTTAAAACATGGTATTTACCGGTTCAGCGTTGAAGTTTTGCCATGTGGAAATATAGATCAGCTGAAGTGTTCTTAAGTGTCCTTAAAGTAATTATTACTTTTTTGGTTAAGCGTACTTTCTGAATCTCTCTCTTCGAGGAGAGGAATGCACTGAAATGACAAAAACTTCTAACTTTAACAGGGAGAGGTTCCATAAAAAAAGCTCCCGATGAAAATCGGGAGCTTTAAAATTTATCAGTTAAAAAGAACTAGCCTTTTTTAGCTTTGCTTTCTTCGCCTTCTAATTGCGATTTCAATTGAGCCAATACATCTAAGTCTCCTAAAGTAGATTTCTCTACAGAATCTTTAACTTTTTTAACCGCAGTTACAGCAGCTTTAGCTTCTTTTTTCTTAGTTGCTCTTTCTTCAGCAACAGCTTCAGCTTTAACCTCTTCCCAAATGCGGGCGTGAGATACTACGATACGTTTAGCTTCTTTGTTGAATTCAATGATTTTGAAATCATTGGTTTCTTCAGCTTTAAGCGTAGAACCATCTTCTTTAACCATGTGTTTAGTTGGTACGAAACCTTCTACACCGTATGGTAAAGCAATAACAGCACCTTTATCAGTTACTTTAACAACAGTACCTTGGTGAACTGAATCTAAAGTGAAGATCGTTTCAAAAGTATCCCAAGGGTTTTCTTCTAATTGTTTGTGACCTAAGCTTAATTTGCGGTTATCAACATCAAGTTCTAAAACAACTACATCTAATACATCACCAACTTTAGTAAATTCATTAGGGTGGTTGATTTTTTTAGACCATGATAAGTCTGAAATGTGGATTAAACCATCAATACCTTCTTCGATTTCAACAAATACACCGAAATTAGTCATGTTTTTAACCGTTGCTTTATGCTTGCTTCCTACCGGAAATTTAGCAGCAACTTCTTGCCATGGGTCGTTAGATAATTGTTTAATACCTAAGCTCATTTTGCGCTCGTCTCTATCTAAAGTTAAAACTTCAGCCTCGATCTCATCACCAACTTTTAAGAATTCTTGTGGGTTTCTTAAGTTTTGTGACCAGCTCATTTCAGAAACGTGGATTAAACCTTCAACACCTGGAATGATTTCTAAGAAAGCACCATAATCTGCAACAGTTACGATTTTTCCTTTTACTTTAGAACCAACCTGGATGTCAGCACTTAAATTCTCCCAAGGGTGTGGAGTTAATTGTTTTAAACCTAAAGCGATACGTTTTTTCTCATCATCGAAATCTAAAACAACTACGTTGATTTTTTCATCTAATGATAATACTTCTTTTGGATGCTCTATGCGGCCCCAAGAAATATCAGTAATGTGAAGTAAACCATCAACACCACCTAAATCGATGAACACACCGAAATCAGTAATATTTTTAACAGTACCTTCCAATACCTGACCTTTTTCTAATTTAGAAACGATCTCTACTTTTTGGCTTTCTAAATCATCTTCAATTAACACTTTATGAGAAACTACAACGTTTTTAAACTCATGGTTAATTTTAACAACTTTGAATTCCATTGTTTTACCCACGTATACATCGTAATCGCGGATAGGTTTGATATCAATTTGAGATCCTGGTAAGAAAGCTTCAACGCCCATGATATCAACAATTAAACCACCTTTAGTACGGCTCTTAACGAAACCGTTGATGATTCTATCATTTTCAAGAGCCTCGTTAATAGCTTCCCATGATCTTTGGGTTTTAGCTCTTTTGCGAGAAAGGATCAATTGACCGTTAGCATCTTCTGGTGCTTCAACGAAAACGTCAACTGAATCGCCAACTTTAAGATCTGGTGTATCACGGAATTCTGAAGTAGAAACTAAACCGTCTGATTTGAAACCTACGTTTAATACTACATCTTTGTTGTTAATTGAAACAACAGTACCGCTGATAATCTCACCTTTAGTGATCTGGTTAAATGTTCCGGCATACATATCTTCAAACTTTTTACGGTCTGCATCATTGTAATTACCGAAAACTTTTTCATCTGCATCCCAATCGAAATCTTCCGTTGGTGTTGCTAATGATGACTTGATCGATTCGATCGAAACTGAATCAGCTTCTGATTCAATAGTTTCTTTTTCAGTCAGGCGTCCGCCTTCTCCCTGAAGTTCAGCTGTTTTTGCTGCTAATTCTTTTTCTGCTACTTGTTTTTTAGCCATTAATTAATTGTCTCCTTTTTTCCCTATTTAGGGACTGCAAAGGTAAAACTTTTTTTAATTATAGAAAAGATTTTTTTAATAAATGTTGCTGATTTTTAGCTTATTAAGATTTTATCCTTCATCATGCTAAATTTATTTCAACATCTAAATCTTAAATCGAAAATCATTGGAGTAGGTTTTCCTAATGATTTGAAAATGAGCGTTCAGTATTTCTTTGGATAGATCAGTCCCGTTATCCGCTATAGCCCCGATGAAAAATCGGGGGCTGCCGCTGCTCCCGGGTTTAGAATGAATGGGTCTATGCACAAAACCCACCAAACTATTTAACACGATCGACATGCTGACCTGTAGCGAAGCGGAAAGCTACGAAGTAAATGCATTTTACAAGTTTAAACCCATCAAACGTTCCTACGGAACGAAACACAAACGAACGTTTATTTTTCTGCCCATGATCCGTCCCGATGGGACGAAACCGATAAGGAGATTTATAAATTGTTTTGTAGGGTGTGTATAGAACTTATTAAGATTAGCGACTTCTAATGGTCATTTATATGATCGTCCTGTTTAACACGGTCATCATGCTGACCTGTAGCGAAGCGGAAAGCCACCAAGTAAATGCATTTTACAAGTAGGGTTAATGTTTTCAACAGTCTTGTAGCTACTTCGTGGTCAGCATCTTTTTTGTTGGTTTAGAAGATGATTTGTTTAAACCCATCAAACGTTCCTACGGAACGAAACGCAAATGAACGTTTATTTTTCTGCCCATGATCCGTCCCGATGGGACGAAACCGATAAGGAGATTTATAAATTGTTTTGTAGGATGTGTATAGAACTTATTAAGATTAGCGACTTCTAATGGTCATTTATATGATCGTCCTGTTTAACACGGTCATTATGCTGACCTGTAGCGAAGCGGAAAGCCACCAAGTAAATGCATTTTACAAGTAGGGTTAATGTTTTCAACAGTCTTGTAGCTACTTCGTGGTCAGCATCTTTTTTGCTTGGGTTTAATGAATGGTTATTCCGTTTAAACCCATCAAACGTTCCTACGGAACGAAACATAAACGAACGTTTATTTTTCTACCCATGATCCGTCCCGATGGGACGAAACCGATAAGGAGATTTATAAATTGTTTTGTAGGGTGGGTATAGAACTTATTAAGATTAGCGACTTCTAATGGTCATTTATATGATCGTCCTGTTTAACACGGTAATCATGCTGACCTGTAGCGAAGCGGAAAGCCACCAAGTAAATGCATTTTACAAGTAGGGTTAATGTTTTCAACAGTCTTGTAGCTACTTCGTGGTCAGCATCTTTTTTGCTTGGGTTTAATGAACGGTTATTCCGTTTAAACCCATCAAACGTTCTTACGGAACGAAACACAAACGAACGTTTATTTTTCTACCCATGATCCGTCCCGATGGGACGAAACCAATAATAAATTTAAATCGTTCCGTAGGAACGAATCATGGGTAGAAAAAAATGATTGTTATTTCGTTCCGTAGGAACGTTTGGTGTCTGGTTAAGATGTGCCTTTATTTTTTTGTAAAAACACCTCTGGTAAATCCTTCTCCAACCAGCGTATTCTCATCCCTAATTAATAATAAGATCATATTTTGCTGATCATACAGTTTAATCATATCGCCTTCGATAACATATTTGGCAGTAAAAGTAGAATCGGTATAAGTGTCTTTTACAATAACTGAGTCGTTGGTGCCAAAATCAAAAGTTTGATATTGCGTTTCACTATCACTTACAAAAGTTCCAGAAACCGTTTTTTTCTGAATAAAAGTAATGAAGCAAAAATAAATCACAATCAATACGATGATGGCTGAAATGCCAATTAAAATCTTGTTTTGATTAGAATATTTAAAAATGAAATAAAGAATGGTACCCATTACCAAAGCAACTACTGCAAAAAAGATAATATTTGAATAATCTTTTGAAATTTTTGGAACCTCTACCGAAACAGCAGACTTTTGTTGAACAGGTTTTGTGACCGAAGCAATTTTAACAAGGAAATCCTTACTTACCCATCCTTCGCCATTGGTAACCTTAACTTTGAAGTATTTTGCATTTGTAGAATCAAGAACTGCAACATTTTCATTCTGTGGAATAAAACCAATAATCTTACTCTTTGGGTCGCTGGTTTCTCTTACTCTTAATTTATCGGCAGTTACACGATATAAGTCTTGTGCACTCAAATGTTTAGAGAAAATAAAAAGAGCAATTAGTAAGAAGAAAATTCTAGCCATAATTTTGGGATTCTGCAAGTGATTTAATATAGGGTTGCAACAACGCTAGGAGCAAACATCGTGCTAAGAGCTCCAAAATTATAAAATACTTTTAAATACAATTGAGCAAGATTGAAAAAAGAGCCCCGATGTGATTCAATGCATTCTCAAATCTGGCTCAACAATATTGGTATAAGGATACAGCTCCCAAATGTAAAAGAATCCATTTTTTGTATTGATATTGTTTTTTCAATGTGTTCTTAAACAAAATTTCTTATTTCCGTTTCAATTCTGTTTTAGTGTCATCTGTATCAACTTTCTCAACATTTAACCAGAAGCTACTACTACCAAAATAAGTAACTTAATGAAGAGTAAAATGATAAATGATATTAATTTATAATTGCGTTTACATCATCTATAGTAAAAGGGGTTGAGATTATTCTTTAAGGATTTTATCTAATACCTTATTCAGCTTTGTCTGGTCTTTTGTGTAAGGCGCTAAATCGAAAAGTTTAACGGTTTTAAATTCAATCGGATGGCTTTCACTTTGTAAAGAAATATAGCCGGATTTCAGGGGGGTGCCATCAATCTTAACCTTTGGGTCGTAATTGGATACACTTCCACCGCCAATTTGTGGTTTAGTATATTCTAAAACCACTTCTCCGGCAATAATGTGTTTAATCACAGAATCGCCAAGCACTAAAAACTCTGCTGTTACCCATTGATCGCCAGCATAAGTTTTCGATTTCGAATCCAAGCAGTGCGGTGTAAATAGTTTTCCATTATAGTTAATCAACGTTCCAGGTGTGCAAACGTTGCTGGTGTGACGTTCATGTTCACCATCTCCACCGAGAATTTGTGCCTCTACAGAAATTGGAAAATCCTGGTTTTTCAACATCGTAGCAGGATCCTGACAATGTAACATTGCTCCACTATTTCTGGTTGCCCAACCTTCGCCACCTTTTGCCTGCTCGCCAACAAAACGATAGGTAACTTTTAATAAATAAGAAGAGAAGGGCTTTTTGTAAAAGATGTGGCCATATTGTTGATCAAATTCCTGGTAGCCATCATAACTTACCTTCATTACACCGTTTTCTACTCTAAAAGTATTGGCATAATTATCTTTATAATCGTGTTTGGATATTTTTACATTCCAATCTTTTAAATCTTTTCCATTGAAAAGGTTAATCCAGCCTTTTTGAGCGCAGGCATTAAAGGAAACAAACGCAGTGAATAAAAGCAGTAGGGCAATAGGTTTTAATTTCATAATCGCTTAATGGTTAGCAGCTAAAAATATGAAATTAAAATCAACTGAATAAATTAAATATTATTGAGGAAGCAATGGTTCCACTTTTTCCATTGCAAAATCCAATTGCTCTTTCTGGGTTAAATCGGTATTATCTAAAATAATGGCATCTTCGGCTCTAATCAGCGGACTTTCTTTTCTCGTGGTGTCAGCATAGTCACGGTGCGCCAGATTTTCGAAAACCTCTTCTAACGTAATTTCATTATTGCCTTTAGATTCCAATTCCTTAAATCTACGTTCAGCCCTAATTTTAGGATCTGCGGTCATAAAAAATTTTAAAGGAGCATCAGGAAAAACTGTTGTGCCAATATCACGACCATCCATTACAATGTTTTTCGATTTACCCATGCGTTGCTGTTGTTTAACCATTTCGTGGCGCACAATTTTATGGGCAGAAACCTCACTTACATTTTCAGAAACTGGCATCAGGCGAATTTCATCTGATACTTCTTCGCCGTTTAATGTGATGTGAGATTCATAATCGCGGGAATGAAAATTTAATTCGATATCCTGTAATGCATTAGTAACTTTTTCATCATTGGAAATGTCAACGTGATTTCTTAAAAAATAAAGTGTAACGGCCCGGTACATTGCCCCGCTATCAACGTAAATAAAACCTAATTTTTTAGCTAATGCTTTTGCTAAAGTGCTTTTTCCGCAGGATGAATAGCCATCAATAGCTATAACCAAGTTCTTTCTCATTCTGCTACAAAGGTAAAAAAAGCGAATCGACTTGCTAACTTTTTTTAAACTACTATTCTTTATACTTTTGTGACATGTTACCCACCAGAGAAGAAATTTTAAAATCAGTTACTTTCAAAACTTCCAGAAGTGGAGGGAAGGGTGGACAGAATGTAAATAAGGTTTCAAGCAAAGTGGAGTTGATTTTTGATTTGGAAAATGCTTTGTTTTTTAAGGATGATGAGAAAAGCCTGTTAAGATCAAAACTCGAGAACCGCTTAGACTCAGAAGGATTACTACATATTGTATCTCA
Source organism: Pedobacter chinensis (assembly GCF_003339865.1). Taxonomy (GTDB): domain Bacteria; phylum Bacteroidota; class Bacteroidia; order Sphingobacteriales; family Sphingobacteriaceae; genus Pedobacter; species Pedobacter chinensis. Next base: position 219,254 of record NZ_QPKV01000007.1, on the reverse strand, counting down.
GGAGGACCGTAGCCAAATTTTAAATAAAGAAAAGACCATTGCTAAACTTATTGATTTATTAAAACGATCTCTTCATGTTCAAAAAAAACGGAAGCCAACTAAAGTGCCAAAAGCGGTTATCGAGAAGAGGTTAAAAAATAAATCGGTTCTTTCAGAACGGAAAGAATTCCGTAGGAAACCAAGTTTGGAATAAGAACCAGCGTTCGTTTTTAAAATTGACAAACCCCCAAAAGCCCATTAGAAATAAATCAATGATAAATTGTAAAGCTTGCAGCACAGAAGTAACTTCAAAATATTGTCCTAACTGTGGACAACCATCTTTACTTAAAAGAATCGACGGACATTACATCGCTCACGAAATTGAACACGTATTGCATTTTGATAAGGGCATTCTGTACACCATCAGAGAGCTATTAATCAGGCCTGGGAGCAATATCAGGCGTTTTATTTTAGAAGATAGAAGTAGGTTAGTTAAACCTGTGATTTTTATTATTGTAACCTCATTGATTTATACAATTGTATCTCATTTTTTCCATATAGATAGCATAGTAACTTACGATTTGCCTCATCAATCAACATCTGGCAAAATTTATAAATGGACAGAAGACCATCTTGGTTATTCAAATATGATCATGGGCGCTTTTATAGCATTATGGATCAAACTATTCTTTCGGAAAAATAAGTATAACTATTTTGAAATTATAATATTATTATGTTTCGTTATGGGAATGGGAATGCTGATATTTACGCTATTTGCAATTCTTGAGGGTGTTACACATTTTGACTTTAAGAAAATTTCAGCAATAGTTTCAATAGGGTATTGTGTTTGGGGTATCGGTCAATTTTTCGATAGCAAAAAATTCATGAGTTATGTAAAAGCATTTTTTTCTTACATTATTGGAATGACAACATACTCTGTTTTGGCTCTTGCAATCGGAAGTTTAATCGATTTAATATTTAGAAACTGAAAATAAGGTAATCATGATTGCAATAAGTGTTCATCTATTTGCCTGTAATCATCTTAGCAATTAGACAATTTACTTTACAAACCGATAGTACAAACTCAAACCGCCATAATTCTGTGGTTTTGCTACGCTTTTAATCTCTTTAGTTTTGAAAATGATGTTAAAATCTATCGTAAACCTTTTTGAACTATAATTAACCCCAAATTGCTGTTCGAAAACAATTGGTTTTACTCCGAATGTGACCGGACTTTCATCATTAAACAAGCTCCCCTGTATTGTCGCATCATAGGCAACAATGTTTAATTGTGGTTTTGCATAAAAGAAAAATTCTGAATTATTTAAAACAGCCGTTTTAGAATCGCCAATAACTGCGTTATGATAAGCAGTATTAAACAATTGATTTAATCTACCTGCCCTAAATAAAACCGATGTACCCAAACCTGAAAATGTTGTACCCAGATTAGCATAGCCCTGGCCAGAGAAATCAACAACATGATCATCTGTCCGATATAAAAGTTTGCTATAATTTGCGGCTAAATTTACGGTCAGTTCATTTTTAATCTGGTAATCCCATCCAGCTGGAGGATAAAAACCCACTGTTTTATGAAGAAAACGCTGTGCATCCTTAGCTAAAGAATTTGGTCCGACAGTACCAATTTCTGCACTGGTTTTTAAAACACTTTCGTTTTTATAAAAAATGGAATAAGCACCGCCAGCATATAAATAACCTGCAAAAGGCCTGTCCTGATCTTCTTTTTTAGCTACCTGACCCCAGTAAGATGTGTAAATTTTCTGTCCGACCGAAATCTCGTAGGTTTTCTTTTCTATTTTATCAGAAAATTTAGCCGGATCTATCGCCCTACGGAAATAAATAAACAATCCATTGGTATAATACCTGTCATTCAATGTAGCTAAATAAGCGTCGTTTTCAGTTTTGAAACCAAATTCGTTTTTGAAAGACTGGCTAAAACCTGCGGTGCAGACTAAACAAAGCAGTAGCGTTATTAAGGAAAATCTCATAAAAAAGCCCAGACAATTTATCTGGGCTATAAAAGTATTTATTGTTATTGGATTTTTGATTAATCATCCAAAAGATTACAATTTAGTTAACAATTGGAGCAATTTTAATACTCAAATCCAAAGGTTTTTTAACCTTGTTTTTGGTTAAAGCCAATTCAATAACTTCGCTCATTTCATTTACATAATGAAATTTCAAATCTTTAATGTAGCTTTCTTTAATCTCTAAAATATCTTTGCGGTTGCTTTTACAAAGGATGATTTCTTTGATGTTTGCTCTTTTTGCAGCAAGTATTTTTTCTTTAATCCCCCCAACCGGAAGCACTTTACCCCGCAAGGTGATTTCGCCTGTCATGGCTAGGTGTTGTTTCACTTTACGTTGCGTAAATGCTGATGTTAAGGCTGTTAACATCGTTACTCCTGCTGATGGACCATCTTTTGGAGTAGCACCTGCCGGAACGTGAACATGAACATCCCAATTATCGAATAATGTATAATCGATTCCAAACTCTCCGGCATGTGCACGCAGATAAGCTAATGCAATAACAGCCGATTCTTTCATTACATCACCTAAGTTACCGGTTAAAGTTAATTTACCTTTTCCTGGGCTCAGGCTTGATTCGATAAATAAAATATCTCCACCTACGCTTGTCCAGGCTAATCCTGTAACCACACCTGCAACTTCGTTTCCTTCATAAAGGTCTTTATCGTAAATAGGAGCACCTAAAATACGTTCTACATCGTTATCGGTTAACGTTACGGAATATTCTTCCTCCATTGCAATTTTTGTCGCCACACCCCGAACCAATGAACCTATTTTTTTCTCCAATCCACGAACGCCAGATTCACGGGTATAATCCTCAATCACTTTCTCAATTAAAGCAGGTTTAAGGTTGATGTCCTTATTTTGCAAACCATGATTTTCTTTTTGCTTAGGCAACAAGTATTTTTTTGCAATTTCAATTTTCTCTTCGATGGTATAGCCATTCACTTCGATAATTTCCATACGATCGAGCAAAGCAGGCTGTATGGTACTTAGTGAATTTGCTGTTGCTATGAACAAAATGTTCGATAAATCATAATCCATCTCTACATAATGATCATAAAATGCATTGTTTTGTTCTGGATCTAAAACCTCCAGCAAAGCAGATGATGGATCTCCCCGGTGATCTGTTCCAACTTTATCAATTTCATCCAAAACAAATACAGGGTTATCTGCCCCGGCTTTTTTAATTGATGAAATGATACGGCCGGGCATTGCACCAATATAAGTTTTACGATGACCGCGAATTTCAGCTTCATCACGAATACCACCCAAAGCCATACGTACGTATTTACGACCTAATGCCTTTGCAATTGATTTTCCCAACGAGGTTTTTCCAACTCCCGGAGGGCCTACCAGGCAAAGGATGGGCGCTTTCATATTGCGTTTTAGTTTAAGTACAGCAAGATATTCAATGATACGTTGCTTTACCTTTTCCAAACCAAAATGATCTTTATCTAAAATGCGTTGCGCACGTTTTAAATCGAAATTATCTTTGGTAAATTCACTCCATGGTAAATCTAAAAGTAATTCCAGATAATTAAGTTGAATAGAATAATCTGGTGCAGCAGGGTTCATTCTGCCTAATTTATCCAGTTCCTTATCAAAATGATCTGCAACGGGTTTAGCCCATTTTTTCTTTTTGGCTCTTTCCTGAAGTGCATCAAACTCCAGATCGGCAGAATTTCCGCCCAATTCTTCCTGAATGGTTTTGAGTTGTTGATTTAAAAAATAATCACGTTGTTGTTTATCCAGATCGGTACGAACTTTAGATTGGATCTGATTTCTCAGTTCCAACATCTGTAATTCTACCATTAAAAGTTCCATAACCTTCTGTGCCCTGTCTTGCAATTTATCCATTTCAAGGATTTTCTGCTTATCGGCCATTTCGGCATTCATATTTGATGAAATGAAATTGATCAAAAATGAATTGCTTTCAATGTTTTTAAGTGCTATACTGGCCTCACTTGGAATACTTGGAGAAAGCTGTATAATTTGAGCAGACATTTCGCGTATAGAAGCAATTAAGGTTTTAAAATCCTTATCTGCCTTATGCTTTTGTTCCTCAAATTTTTTAACAACAGCCTTGATATAAGGTTCATTTTGTACTTCTTCAATTAAGCTGAACCGTTGTTTACCCTGTATGATAACCGTTGTATTTCCATCAGGCATTTGCAACAGTTTAATAATATTTGCAACAGTACCAACAGTGTTAAGTTGCTCAAAGGTAGGGTCTTCAATAGAAACATCTTTTTGTGCAACTACTCCAATTATCTTATTTCCTTTATAAGCTTCCTTAATTAATTTTATTGATTTATCCCTGCCAACAGTAATGGGAATTACCACTCCAGGAAATAAAACCGTATTTCTCAATGGCAAAATTGCCAACGTATCAGGTGTTTCCTCGTTATTCATTTCTTCCTCGTCTTGTTGAGACATTAAAGGGAAAAATTCGGTATCCTCATTTATGATTGGCATAGCAGAATGGAAATCAAATATATCTTGTTTACTCATTATCACATTTTCCTCTAACGACAAACTGGCAGTTTGATCGCCTTCACTTTGTTTATTTATGTTATTAAGATAATAATTTCAACTCTTGTGCCAAAATGAAAATAATATAAATCTTATGTTAAAAAGGCAGAGCAATTTAATATTTCCGCCAATATCATATATTTTGTTTTTTAGCGTTTAAGCTAATGTTACAGGTGTTGTGGTTTCAGGAGATAGAAATTAAAACTTTTAAATTATAAGAATAGGATTATATTGCAAAAAATTTTGCCTCTTTTGGCGTTAGATTTATAAAAACATATTATTCATTACATGAACTATTTTAAACAAGCAATTTTAGGATTAATCATTTTTTCATCCACCAATGGTTTTGCGCAGAATAACTACGAAAAAAGTATGCAGGCTATGATCAAAGGTGATTATAAAACTGCCGTTACACAATTGGAAAAAGCTGATACGAAAACGCCTGACAATGCTAAAATTTTGCAAATGTTGGGTTATTCCTATTTTCAAAATGCACAATATGAAAAATGTATCGAAACGTATAGCCGTTTAATTAACATAAAACCCTCAGAAGTATCTGCATATTATTACCGTGGAAAGGCCAGATTAAATATAGCAAATGATCCAAGGGAATCACTGAACACCATGCGTGAAAATTTTTATACAGCCGCGATTAAAGATTTCACAAAAGCTATTGAAATTAATGGAGACGAAGACACTCAAATGTTTCAAAACCGTGCTTTAGCTTATAAAGATTATGCCATATTCAGATCTTATAAAGCTAAGAAAAAAGACGAAAAAGCTGCATGTGTAGCACTATTTAACAGTTCTATTGCCGATTTTCAAAAAGTACTTACCATGCAACCTTTAAGAAAAGATATTATAGACTGGGTTGCTTATGATAAAGCTCAGATTGCAACCTTGAAATAAGAATATTAATCGATGAAAGAGACAAAAAAAATCTCCTTCTTCCTCATCCTCAATTTTGAGTTTGTTGTCAATCCTTAGCTCAATATTTACAAAATATTTTCATTCTCCTTAACTTATGAACATTTAGTCCCCGGTTTAAGTACCAGTGGACATAAGTTCATAGGTTGTGTATCATTCCCGCTTCAAACCGATCGTGTGGACATAAATATTAAAGTCATGCGGTCATTCCCACGCAGGTGGGAATCTTAAAGCATTCGTTATTGAAACGCATTAGGATACTCAATCAAATTGGGTATGACGGCATAAGAGAAATAGTACAAAAGCTGCATCTGCACAATTAGGTTTTCACGAGAATAACAGATCACTTTTTGGAGGCCTCTTTTTTATTTAAAATTTTCCAATAACCTTATATTTCTTTTCACTGAGCAATTTGATTTTTTGTTGCTTTTTGATTTCATATAAACTATCCGGATAATAACTTAATGTGTCGTGCGATTGGAAAAGAATATTTGTATTGGCGATTAAGATTTCGATTTTACTCACTTTTAATCCCTGCTTTTCTATATGTACTTTTTTAACAGGAATTTTCTTGTTATTAGAAACATAAATGTCAGCATTATTTTCTTTATTGATTTTAAAACTTCCTCTCCAGGATGCTTTATTGATATCTGCATTTACGAAAATTGCCAGTTCTTTCTTCCAATCGGTTATTTTAACATTTTTGTTTTCTGGAGTTTCATTAACACTCACTGCTTTGTTAACAGTTGGATTCAATTTTTCTAAACGGACAATTTCTTGCTCAAAAAAGCCCTTCAAGTCAAAATATAATAAATCAGTATTTGCCTCGGATTCATTTTTCTGATTACAGGAAAACAATGCCAGGGCAAATAGCATGATATAAATTTTTTTAGTCATTATACTAAAACGTTTCCTGTCATTTCTTCTGGAATGGCAATCCCCAGTATTTTTAAAATAGTAGGAGCAATATCACCCAATTTGCCATCAGCAATGGTTTTATAATCATTATCAATCAAAATGCAAGGAACAAGATTTGTGGTGTGTGCAGTGTTTACTGAGCCATCGCCATTAACCATGTATTCAGAATTGCCATGATCTGCTAAAAGGATAAATGAATAACCATTTTCTAAACCTTTATTTACTACTATTTCGGCACATTTATCTGCTGTTTCTACTGCTTTAACAACTGCATCAAAAACACCGGTATGGCCAACCATATCAGGATTTGCAAAGTTTAAACAAATAAAATCGGCCCATTTGGTTTCCATTTCTGCAGTAATGGCCTCCGTAATTCCTGCTGCACTCATTTCGGGTTGTAAATCGTATGTTGCCACTTTTGGCGATGGAATTAAAATCCGTTTTTCATTGGCAAATTCGGTTTCCCTGCCACCAGAAAAAAAGAAAGTAACATGCGGATATTTTTCGGTTTCAGCAATCCTGATTTGGTTTTTATTGTTTTCAGCTAAAACTTCGCCGATGGTTTTTGTTAAATCATCTTTGGTGAAAACAACATTGACTTTTTCAAAACTTTCATCGTAAGTAGTCATGGTAACATAATACAATGGTAATTTGTGCATTTGTTGTTCAGGAAAATCCTTTTGCGTTAATGCAGTTGTAATTTCTCTTCCTCTATCTGTACGGAAATTGAAACAGATAACCACATCATCATTTTGAATGGTGGCAATTGGGGCACCGTTTTCCTGAGTTAAAACAATTGGTTTTAAAAACTCATCAGTTACACCATCTTCATAAGATTTTTTTATGGCAGCCAATGCATCCTGCGTTTTTTCGCCAGTGCCGTTAACCATTACATCATAGGCCTGTTTTACACGCTCCCAACGATTATCACGATCCATTGCATAATAACGACCTATCATGGTGGCTAATTTAGACGAGGTATTTTGAATATGATTTTGAAGGTCGGTAATAAAGCCTAAGCCTGAGTTTGGATCGGTGTCGCGACCATCAAGAAAGGCATGTATGAAAGCCTTTTCAACTTGTGCTTCATTAGCAGCATCGCATAATGCCTTTAAATGCTCGATATGTGCATGGACGCCGCCATTTGAAACCAGGCCAATGAAATGAACAGCCTTGTTATTTTGTTTGGCATAATCAAAAGCAGCAACTAAAACAGGGTTGCTGTGTAATTCTCTATCGGTAATGGCTTTATTAATTCTTCCGAGTTCCTGATAAACAACTCTTCCGGCACCAAGGTTCATGTGTCCAACCTCTGAATTTCCCATTTGCCCTGCAGGTAAACCTACTGCCTCTCCCGATGCTTCAAGTTTTGAATTTGGATATTTTTGTAACAACGAATCGAAGAAAGGAGTATTTGCAGCATAAGCAGCATCAGAATTATCTTGTTTTCCGTAGCCCCAGCCATCTAAAATTATAAGTGCGAGTTTTTTATCGTTCATCATCTTTATTTGAAAAATTAATTGATCACAGTTAAAACATTTTCTTCTAAAACATGTTTTAGTGTTTTATTCTTTGGGCAAATATAACTTTATTGAAGCTTATACAAATTAAGAAATCCTTTTTTTGATAAGCTAATGGCATAATTTTAGCTATACGGTTCAGTATAAAATACAGAAATGATCCGAAGCTTAATTTTACTAATTATCAGTTTGTCATCATTATATAGTTCTAAGGCCATTCAGGCTGATGTTATTGATGATTTATCCTCGTATTTTAAAACTAGCAACGCCAAAGAAATTGCTAAAAATTTTGCTTCAACAATTGAACTGATCATCATTGATGAAGAAGATGTATACTCTAAAGCACAGGGTGAACAGATTTTAAGAGATTTTTTTGTCAAACACCCTCCGGTAAAAACAAGTATTTTTCATAAAATTAATACCAATCCAAACTACCGTTTCGGTGTAATTCTTTTAAGTACCTCAAGAGAAACTTTCAGGGTTTCTGTTACCATGAAAAAGTTTAACAATAACTTTTTAATTACTGAACTGAGGATTGAACCAGCAAAGGATTAAGCACAACCCGCGAAGTTTTAAAAAGGAGTAGAGCGAAGAAGAATTTAGAAACTTAACAGGCACTGGTCCGGGTTTTAAGGGAATCAGGAAACATCAGCTCAACCTTGTATAAAAATAAATAAATGAAATACTAGAATTGGCTCTTTATTTTTTAGCTATTATAAATCAAACCACTGCTAGCGGTAGCCTTTAGTAAGCCAATTTTTCATTATTGATCTCTACATTAAAATTCACTTTTGCTCCTAATGCATCAAACACTTTTAGAATGGTTTCAAACCTTGCGTTTTTTACGCTATTCTCAATTTTAGATATTTGAGCTTTCTGCACACCGACAAGTTCGCCTAATTGTTCCTGCGTCAAATTGAGTTCTTGTCTTGCTTGTTTAATTGCATGCCCCAATAAGTCAATTCTAAGCTCGTTTTCAAAAGCTTCCCGTTTTTCTGTCCCAAGTTTGCCAATATGCTTGTCAATCATTGTATCAAGCGAAACTGTTTTGAATTTATTTGTCATTTCTTTTTTGTTTTGTTTTCTAAATATTGCTTCCTTATTTCATCGGCTTTTTTAATTTCCTTTGGCGATGTTTTTTGTGTTTTTTTCAAAATCCCATGTGTCGCCACCACTAAAGTTTCTTTTCCATCTATCCTGTCCCAAAATGAAAAAAGCCGGTAAGCTTTATTATTGTACAAGGTTCGAAACTCCCAAATGAAGTTGTTAAGTTTTTTGAAAAGTTCATTGTCGGTTACATATTGAGATTTTCTGATGTTGTAATAAATCTTCTCTCTTGTCTTTTCGTCAAGAGTCTCTAAAAAAACAATGGCTTCTGGCAATAATTCTATGTCAAAGTTTGGCCTCATTCGCAATTTTGTTAAAGATAATTGTTTCCTAAATAGGAAACAAATGTTTTTCTGAAATTTATGCTTTGCCTGGGTAAGGTGCTTACACACTGACGAAGTTACCAGCTACAGGTTCAATTAAATTTTGTAAGTAGAGAACTCACGAAATTTGGAAGGGGCAAAGCAACCTAAAAGTTTAAACTATTTAAATTTAGCTTAACCTAAACTGGCAGTTTTAATCTGTCAGTAAATTGTCTGCTAACAAATAATTCTTATTTTTGCGGCATAAAATCTATACTTTGGATATTCAACTTATACATCAATTCATAAAAAATGCGCTTGCCGAAGATGTTGGTGATGGCGATCATACCTCTTTATCAACCATTCCAGCCGGCACTCAGGGAAAAGCTAAACTGATTATTAAAGAAGCGGGGATTTTAGCCGGAATGGATTTGGCTGTGGAAATTTTTAAAGAGGTTGATGCTGATTTAAAAATTGAAGTATTATTGCAAGATGGGGCAGAAGTTAAGGTTGGCGATATTGGTTTAACCGTTTCGGGAAGTACGCATTCTATTTTAATAGCAGAACGTTTGGTGTTAAATTGCATGCAACGTATGAGTGGAATCGCAACCAAAACTCATCGCATTGTTTCTCTTTTAAAAGATACCAAAACCAAAATTTTAGATACCCGTAAAACCACACCAGGTTTGCGTTATTTGGAAAAATGGGCCGTGAGAATTGGAGGTGGTGTAAATCATCGCATTGGTTTATATGATATGATCCTGATTAAAGACAATCATGTAGACTATGCAGGAGGTATTGCCAATGCCATTAAAGCTGCTCAAAAATATATTGTTGATCAGCAAAAAAAGCTACAGATTGAAATTGAAGTGAGGAATATTGAGGAATTATCTCAAGTATTAGCTGTTGGTGGAGTAGACCGGATTATGCTGGATAATTTTAGTTTTGAAAATTTAAGAGCCGCTGTAAAACTTATTGATGGAAAATTCATTACGGAAGCATCAGGAGGCATTACCGAAGAAAATGTTACTGAATATGCAGCATGTGGAGTAGATTTTATTTCGATGGGCGCATTAACACATTCTGTTAAAAGCTTGGATATTAGTTTAAAAGCATACTAAAGATGATTCGCTATAAAATTAAAAGCTTATTTTTTGTATCATTGTAGGCTATGGTTACGGTTTATTCTCTCAGCGCTTTATTAGTTGCTTATCTTTTTGGATCAATACCTACTGCTGTATGGCTTGGTCAGGCCTTTTATGGCGTAGACGTGAGAGAGTACGGAAGTGGCAACGCCGGGGCGACGAATACTTTTCGTGTTTTGGGCAAAAAAGCGGGAATAGCGGTAATGATCATCGATATTGCCAAAGGTTATACCGCAACCAATCTGGCCTATTTGATTGGTATGTCTGTAACCGGACCGCAAAATTCAGTTATTTTTGTTAATTACCAGCTTGCACTCGGAGTAACCGCAGTTATGGGACATTTGTTTCCTGTTTTTGCAGGTTTTAGAGGGGGCAAAGGAGTGGCTACACTTTTTGGAATGATTTTGGCAGTTAACTTTGAAGCATCTATGCTTTGTGTTCTGGTTTTTGTGGTGGTATTGTTAATAACCAAGTACGTTTCATTAAGTTCGATATGCGCTGGATTCACTTTCCCGCTAAGTGTTGTCTTTTTATTTCAGGTTTCAATAAAATCTGAAGTGCTTTACGGAATGGTTGTATGTATTTTGATTTTAGTTACCCACCAGAAAAATCTGGAAAGATTGCTGAAAGGCAAAGAATCCAAAGTGTATTTGTTTAAGAAGAAAACTAATTAATTAACAAAAACACATTCACTAAAACTTATTTGGAAGCCCACTGTTTATATTTCGGTTTGCTTTACAAGTATTACTAATCATTTAAAATCGCATTATGAAAAAATTATTTTTAGCAGCAAGTGTTGCTGGTATACTATTATTTAACTCATGTTCCACGGTTCCTTTAACAGGGCGGAGTCGGTTTGATTTAGTTAGTAATGATCAGGTTCTGCCAATGGCATTTCAGGCTTATAGCACATTCTTAACAGAAAATAAAGCAACTGTTTTACCAGCATCAAATGCTGAAGCGTTAAGGGTTAAAACAATAGGCAATAAATTAATTACTGCCGTTAAATCATATATGAACAGCAACAACTATGGTAACCTGATTGCCGATTACCAGTGGGAGGTTAACGTAGTTCAAAATAATGAGAAAAATGCATGGTGCATGCCAGGTGGTAAGATTGTTGTTTATACAGGTATTTTGCCGGTAACTCAGGATGATGCTGGTTTGGCGACCGTTATGGGACATGAAATCGCTCATGCTATTGCTGGCCACTCGGCAGAACGGATGTCGCAGGAAATGGTTGCGCAAGGAGTGGGCGCAGCGGCCGGTGTGGCTTTATCTAAAAATCCAAAAACCCAATCTATTTTTAATACACTTTATGGAGTGGGTACACCAGTTGCGATGTTAAAATTTAGTCGCAATCAGGAGTTGGAAGCCGATCGTTTAGGTTTGATTTTTATGGCCATGGCGGGTTATAACCCACAAAGCGCAACAAGTTTCTGGAATAGAATGGCATCTGCATCACAAAGCAACCAAAAACCACCTGAGTTTTTAAGCACTCACCCAAGTGATGCTACACGTATTGCTCAAATTCAAAAATATTTGCCTGAAGCACAACAGTATTATAAAAAGTAAGGCTTTAGAGGTAGAAGGCTTAAGGTTTAAAGGTGGAAGGTTTTGCATGACGCAAAGCTTTCCACTTTTTTATGGATGGCTTTATACATGAACTGTCGTCATCCTGAATTTATTTCAAGATTTGTAATACTAGATTTCGTAGTTATAATGATGCAATGAATTTAACATGATGGTATGGGAAACATCATAATCAATTTTTATAAATCAACCATTAGGGAATGTTGTTTGTACTAATGACTAATGACTAATGACTAATGACTAATGAACTAATCCCAACACCTTCAATATCGCACTTGCTTTAAGCAAACATTCCTCATATTCTTTCCCAGCATCAGATTGGTAAGTAATTGCACCACCTACCTGAAAGGATAAATATTTGTTATCGGTGTTATAAAGGATACTTCTGATGACCACATTAAAATCAAAATCTCCATCAGGGTTTATGCAACCAAAAGAACCAGAGTAAATGCCTCTTTTGGATTCTTCATACTGTTCGATTAATTTCATGGCTTTAATCTTTGGGGCGCCAGTCATTGAACCCATTGGAAATGCATTTTTAATCGCATCAATAAAATGAATATCGGGGTTTAGGTCACAACTGATGGTTGAAATCATTTGATGCACTTGCGGAAAGCTATAAATGCCAAACAACTCTTCTACCTTTACTGAACCTTTCACGGCCGATTTTGTAAGGTCGTGACGTACTAAATCAACAATCATTACATTTTCTGCCTGTTCTTTAATGTCGTTTTTAAGCTGGATTTTGATTTGCTCATCTTCTGCCAAATCAAGACTCCTTCTTGCCGTTCCTTTAATTGGCTGGGAAATGAGTTTCGAGCCACGTTTGCATAAAAAACGTTCAGGTGTTGCCGATAAGATATAATGATCGTAAATCTTAAAATAGCCCGCAAAAGGAGTAGGGGAAACCTCATTCAATAACTCGAAAGTTTGAACAGGATTAATCGATGCGTTTTCTGCAAAAAACTCCTGACAAAAATTTACCTCATAGATATCGCCCCGGATAATATGATTTTTTAAGGTTTCTACCTTTTCTATGTATTGCGTTTTTGACAGTTTTTGATTGATTTTTAAAGAAACAGGTGTGGTGTTTTCCCCCACTTTAAAATCATTTATTTCATCTAAAATTGAATCATTCCCGATTAATACTTCAGCTTTCCCATCTTTATAGGCCACTAAATATCTTGGAATAAAAAAATATAGGTCTGGAAAGTTTAAATAATCAGGATTATCTGAATGAAGATCTTCTGTTTCGTTTTTAAGATCATAGCTAAAGAAACCAAATACCCATTTTCGATGATTTTCATAAAATGTTTTCAATTGATTGAAGGCCATTCCACTTAAACATTTTAATTCTGCCTCAACATCAGCCGCGATGATAAAATCATAGGCAGAATAAGCATCTTTATATTGATTGGAATCCAGAAAGCAGCAAACATTGAACTGATTTGCCCAATGCATTGCTTTGTGTTTAAAATCTAATATGTTTTGTGGGTTTTTCAAGCTGCGGCAAAGGTAACTAAACCCAGCATAAGTGGAAAGATACGCGTGACAGAATCTTTCAAATTAATCCATTTGTTTATATTTTTTATATATGTTCATTCGTTTTGCCAATAGGATTAATGAGAATAGCGATTAATCGCTTAATTATTTAATCACATGTAACGATTTTCCCATTCATTATAAGCAAGGATGATTTCAGGTTGATAAATCAGTAAACAAAAAAGCAACCCAGTTATGGATTGCTTTAGCTTATTCGACATTTCACTTGGCAGAGATTTCTGCATTGTGGTCGAGATGATGAATTGTATATTCTAGTGCAACTCTAAAGTTTGTGCTCTGTCTGGTCCTACTGAAAGGAATTTGATTGGCACTTCTAATTCCTTTTCCAGAAACGCGATGTATTCAGTTAATTTAGCTGGAATTTCATCAACAGAGGTAATTTTAGTTACATCAGTAGCCCAGCCATCAATCGCTTTCAATACAGGCTTTGGTTCAATAGAAATGATGTCATATGGCATGTAATTGATGGTTTCGCCATTGTATTCGTAATGAGTACAAGCATAAATGGTATCAAAAGTATCCAAAACATCGGCTTTCATCATGATTAATTCGGTAACACCATTTAACATGATGGCATATTTTAATGCAGGAAGATCAATCCAGCCACAACGGCGGGCACGGCCAGTAGTTGCACCAAATTCATGACCTAAAGCCCTTAGGTTCTCTCCAACTTCGTTATCTAACTCAGTTGGAAAAGGACCGCCACCAACACGGGTACAATATGCTTTGAAGATGCCATAAACCGCACCAACCTTGTTTGGAGCGATACCTAAACCAGTACAAGCACCGGCAGTTGTGGTGTTGCTTGAAGTTACAAATGGATAGGAGCCAAAATCAACATCTAATAATGTTCCCTGGGCACCTTCAGCTAAAACAGCTTTTCCTTCTTTTAAATAACCATTAACAAAATGTTCGCTATCTACGTGAGGAATGGTTTTTAAGAATTCGATTGCTTCGAAAAATGCAGCTTCTTTTTCAGCTAATTCATATTCAAAACCTTCGTAGTGAGAAAGAATTTCGGTGTGTTTTTCTACTAATTTAGCGTAACGCTCTTTAAAATCTGGTAGGGTAGTGTCGCCAACGCGTAAACCGTTACGACCAGTTTTATCCATATAAGTCGGGCCAATTCCTTTAAGAGTTGAACCAATTTTATTTTTACCCATGCGCGCTTCGTTGGCAGCATCCAATAATTGGTGGGTTGGTAAAATTAAGTGTGCTTTACGGGCAATAACCAATTTGCCTTCGGCAACCGGATCATGACCGGCTTTTTTTAAATTATCAAGCTCTCTTTTTAAAATGATAGGATCGATAACTACCCCGTTACCAATTAAGTTCATGGTTTTTTCGTTGAAAATTCCTGATGGAATAGTGTTTAAAACGAATTTTTTGCCATCGAACTCTAAAGTATGTCCGGCATTTGGACCACCCTGAAAACGGGCGATAAGATCATATTTCGGACTTAGTACATCAACGATTTTTCCCTTTCCTTCATCGCCCCATTGCAGGCCGAGAAGTACATCTACTTGCGTCATTATTAAAAATTTAAGCTGGTTTTATTTTGTGGATTGATTTAATTTGCTTGAAGTTTTGCCGCCGTAGCCGCATTTTCACTTACTTTTCTTGCTACACTGCAATCTGAGCAGAAACCATAAAGGTTCAAGGAATGGTGTTTAATGTCAAATTTTAAAAGATCACCCACCATCGTTTGAATCTGGTGAATACGAGGATCGCAGAATTCTACCACCTTACCACATTCAATACAAATCACGTGGTCGTGTTGACGATAACCGTAAGATTTTTCGAATTGCGCCATGTTTTTGCCAAACTGGTGTTTGGTAACCAAATCGCATGACACCAATAACTCCAAAGTATTGTAAACCGTAGCACGACTTACACGATACTTTTGGTTTTTCATGTGGATATAAAGGGTTTCAACATCAAAGTGATCGTTTCTAGAATATATTTCTTCCAATATTGCGAAACGCTCTGGTGTTTTGCGTAGATTTTTGTTTTCTAAATAAGCCTCAAAAATCTTGCGAACGAGCTCATTTGTTTTTTGTTCAGACATAGTTTTTAAACTCCATTCAAAGGTAGGTAAATTGTTTGATTGTTTCAGTGTCAGATTGTTGAAATGTTGTAAGATTAGTCTGAAGTCGAAAGGCCTGAGTCCAAAGTCTATAACGTTAATAACATACAACTTCATGACTTCTGACTACTTTAGGCATCAAATCCGGTATGCTCATTTGACTTCCGACTTCTGACTAAAGACTTCTGACTACTTTAGGCATCAAATCCGGTATGCTCATTTGATTTCCGACTTCTGACTAAAGACTTCCGACTACTTTAGGCATCAAATCCGGTATGCTCATTTGACTTCCGACTTCTGACTAAAGACTTCCGACTACTTTAGGCATCAAATCCGGTATGCTCATTTGACTTCCGACTTCTGACTAAAGACTTCCGACTACTTTAGGCATCAAATCTGGTATGCTCATTTGACTTCCGACTTCTGACTAAAGACTTCCGACTACTTTAGGCATCAAATCTGGTATGCTCATTTGACTTCCGACTTCTGACTAAAGACTTCTGACTACTTTAGGCATCAAATCCGGTATGCTCATTTGACTTCCGACTCCGGACTAAAGACTTCCGACTACTTAGGCATCAAACCTGGTAACCCCTGTAACACCTCTAACTTTCAATAAATTTTTAATCAGGTTTTCCAAATGTTCGGTATCATTCACAAAAATCATAATTGAACCTTCAAAAATCCCCTCATTTGTATCAACGGTAATGGAGCGCATATTCACTTTAAAATCGGTAGAAATTACTCTTGTTATATTATTAATCAAGCCAACATCATCAATACCAACAATGCGTAAACCGGTTAAGAAAGTGAGTTCCTGCTGTTTATTCCACTTTGCCTTAACCACACGATATCCGTAATTTGCCATTAGTTGGGCCGCATTCGGGCAATTTGTCCTGTGGATTTTAATGCCATCACTAACGGTAATAAATCCAAACACATCATCTCCGGGAATGGGGTTACAGCAAGCCGCAAGCGTATAATCAATACGTTGCATATCTTCCCCGATCAATAAGATATCAGAATCGCCACCTTTAATTTTATTCTTTATTCCATCCACTGAAAGATTTTCAGGACGTTCTGGCCCGCGGTGTTCAATCTCTTTTTCGCTTGATAAATATTCTTTGATATCTTTCAATTCGATTTTACCTAAAGCAACATTCACAAATAGCTCCTGGGTTGATGGCAACTTAAAGAAATAGCTCAGTTTTTGTAAATTATCAGTGTTATAAGTGATTTTTAACGATTTCAGTTTACGTTCTAAAATCTCTTTACCATTATCTGCTATTTTACGTTTTTCTTCTTTTAAAGATGATTTAATTTTCGATTTGGCTTTCGCTGTAACTACAATGTTCAGCCAATCTTCTTTAGGTGTTTGTTTATTTGAGGTAATGATTTCTACCTGATCTCCATTTTGGAGCTTGTAAGAAATGGGTACCAATTTGTGGTTAACTTTTGCGCCAATACAGGTGGCACCCACGCCGGTATGGATCTCGAAAGCAAAATCCAAAGCTGTAGCACCCAATGGCAATTGAATCAAAGCACCTTTAGGGGTAAAAATAAAAATCTCATCAGAGAAAAGGTTCATTTTGAAATCATCCAGAAAGTCTAAAGCATTCGCCTCCGGGTTGCTTAACATCTCTCTTACCTTCTGAATCCACTGATCCAAACCATTATCGTTACTCGATTCTTTATATTTCCAGTGTGCAGCGAAACCTTTCTCCGCAATTTCGTTCATACGTTGTGTACGAATTTGTACCTCAACCCATTGTCCGCGAGGCCCCATTACAGTGGTATGCAAACTTTCATAACCATTTCCTTTGGGTGATGAAACCCAATCACGCAAACGATCTGGATTTGGACGGTACAAATCAGTCACGATAGAATAAGCTTTCCAGCAATCGGCTTTTTCATTTTCGTAAGCACTATCCAAAATAATTCTGATGGCAAAAAGATCATAAACCTCTTCAAAAGGAATATTTTTCTTTTTCATTTTGTTCCAGATTGAATGAATTGATTTTGGACGGCCATAAACATCGGCAACTAAGCCCTGTTCATGAACAATTTCATCAATTGGCTCAACGAATTTTTTAATGAATAAAGCACGTTCAGCTTTCTTTTCATTCAGTTTTTTGGCAATAAATTTATAAGTGTCAGGATCGAGATATTTCATGGAAAGATCTTCCAACTCTGATTTTATGGCATACAAACCCAAACGGTGGGCAAGCGGAGCATAAAGGTAAATTGTTTCTGATGCAATTTTAAGCTGCTTATGGCGAGGCATAAAATCCATTGTACGCATGTTGTGCAACCGATCGGCAAGCTTGATTAAAATTACCCTGACGTCATCAGCCAACGTGAGCAGCATTTTACGGAAGTTTTCTGCCTGTAAAGAACTGTTAGTGTCAAAAACACCAGATATCTTGGTCAGTCCATCAATAATTTTAGCCGTTTTTTTACCAAATTCACGCTCAATATCCTCAAGAGTGATATCTGTATCTTCCACAACATCATGTAATAATGCACATACTATAGAAGTTGTTCCTAAGCCGATCTCTTCTGCTGCAATTTGTGCCACCGCTATTGGATGGTAGATATAGGGTTCGCCAGATTTTCGACGCATGTCTTTATGGCTTTCCAGTGCCATATCGAAAGCTTTTCTAATTTCCTTCTTATCACCCTTTTGTAATGTAGATTTGCTTGCCCGTAATAATGCTCTATATCTTTTTAGAATTTCTTGCTTTTCCGCCTCTAAATCAATCACTAACTCTGTTTTCATTTGTTTTTTTTGCGTAAAAATTTGCGTCTTATTTATGAATAAAACTTATATTAGTTCTGTTGAACGACTAATATATGAAATAACACCTAACTTTGTGAAAGTATAAATTTATGAAATTTAAAGGGCTAATCATTCTGTTTATTGTCATGATTTTTGGCGTAAAGCTAAAAGCTCAAGACCCTGATGCTCCTGTTTTTCCAAAATTGGGCAAAGCAGATACCATTCGGGTAGCCTCAACAAACGATAATGGCATTATGATTCCATGGATGCAATTACAGGATGTGAGCATTTTTGCCAATAGAATATGGAAATCTCCGGCAGAACAGGCGGCTTATAACAGATTGCGTTATAATGTTTTAAAGGTAATGCCCTATGCATTATATGCCAAACGCCGGTATGAGCAATTGGAACAGGATATAGCCCAAACACCTGAAAAAAAAGAACAAAGAAAATTGGTTAAACAATGTGATAAGGAAATCAAAGACATGTTTAACCGCGAAATCAAAGAATTAACCATTACCCAGGGACAAATTTTAACTAAACTAATCGACCGGGAGGTTGGAAGAACAACTTATGATATTGTAAAGCAAACGAAGGGTGGTTTCGCTGCTTTCTCTTATCAGATTGTTGCCCGTGTGGTTGGTCACAATTTAAAAAGTACTTACAATCCTAATGAGGATAGAGATATTGAATCAATTATCCGCACTTCAGGGTTTTATCAATAATATATAATGCAGGAAAGCATTCCTAATATTTATTCTTTTAAAGTAAAGAAAATTAATGGTGAAGAACAACCATTATCTGCTTACCGAAACAAAGTTGTTTTAATCGTGAACACTGCATCTGAGTGTGGTTTTACTCCGCAACTAAAAGAATTACAACAATTAAAAGACGAAATTAATCATCCGGATTTTGAGATTTTAGGTTTCCCTACCAATGATTTTGGAAAACAGGAACCTTTAAACGGATCTGAAATCGCTTCTTTTTGCGAGATTAATCATGGCGTTAAATTCCCGGTGTTTGATAAAATAATGGTACGCGGGCAATATGCGCACCCGCTCTATCAATTCTTAAGTGATAAGAAACAGAATTCAAAAATGAGTTCGAAACCCAGATGGAATTTCCATAAGTATATTGTGAATAAAAGAGGCGAACTGGAAGATTATTTTCTGCCATTTACCAAGCCTCTGAGTTCAAAAATCAAAAAGAAAATTCAACGCCTGTTGAATGAAAATGCTCAATAAGAATAATCAATGAAATTAGATATTTTAGTTATTGCCGTTCATCCTGATGATGCAGAACTTTGTTGTTCAGGTACTATTTTAAAGCATATTGCACTGGGAAAAAAAGTTGGTATTGTCGATTTGACCCGTGGCGAACTGGGTACCCGTGGTACTGCCGAAACCCGTGATGAGGAAGCTGCTGATTCAGCGAAAATATTAGGATTGCATGTTCGTGAAAACCTAAGGATGAGAGATGGCTTTTTTCAAAATGATGAAGCCCATCGTATAGCAGTAATAAAAGCAATTCGAAAATATCAACCAGAAATTATTCTGAGCAATGCACTTGAAGATCGCCATCCGGATCATGGCAGGGCAGGAGATTTGGTTTACGATGCTGTTTTCTTATCAGGATTACCTAAAATAGAAACTGAAGTTGATGGTAAAAAACAAGCTGCTCATCGCCCCCGGTTATTATTGCAGTTTATTCAGGATCGTTATATTAAACCAGATATTATTGTTGATATTTCTGATCATATGGACACTAAGCTTAAGTCAATAAAGGCATTTAAAACGCAGTTCTATAATCCGGATGTTGATGGATTAGAGACTTATATTTCTTCACCAGAGTTTTTCGAGACTGTAATTGGCCGTGCCAGGGAATTCGGTAAGAGTATTGGTGCCACTTTTGGCGAGGGCTTTACGTCCAGAAAATTATTGGGCGTTGATAATTTATTTGATTTGAAGTAACTCTTTTTTTAACCGCAAAGCAAAGAAGTATTTCGCAAAGAACACAGAGTCGCAAAATTAGCGTTAAACTAATTGGTTCTCATTCTTCTTTCCCTTAGCGAGAAACTTTGCGCTCTTTGCGCTTAAACTTGAAAGTCCAACAAAATTGCCACTCGTTTGTTATTCTCAAAACGAATAATAATGGCGAATATATTTTCTTCACTCAAAAATGCGTATAATCTTTTTAAGCATGTAGACTTTGATAAATTAGAAGCTTTATCCAAAAAAGTTGATTTACCTAAAATGGTTGAAACCATATCCGGTCTTGATGATAAACAGATTCAAGGGATGATGAAAATGATGGGCGGATCTGGTAAAAAGAAAGAATTACCCCCTATTGAAGGCGATTTTTATCGTCTCGGCGATGAGGCACTTAAAGATGAAGATCGTGAGCTACAATTAAAAGTCAGGGCATTTTTAGAGAAAGAAGTAAAACCAATCGTTAATCATTACTGGAATAAAGCTGAATTTCCTTTTGAGATTATACCAAAATTAGCTGAACTTAATATTTGTGGATTAACTTACCAAGGCTATGGCTGTCCGGGAAAGTCTAATTTAATGGAGGGGATTTTAGCCATGGAAATGGCAAGAATTGATACCTCTATTTCTACATTTTTTGGCGTTCAAAGCGGCCTTGCAATGGGTTCCATTTATTTATGTGGATCGGAAGAACAAAAACAGCAATGGTTACCATTAATGCAACAGTTTAAAATTATTGGTGCTTTTGGTTTAACAGAACCAGAAGTTGGATCTGCAGCGGCCGGTGGTTTAACCACTACCTGCAAAAAGATAAATGATAAATGGGTTTTGAATGGCCAGAAGAAATGGATTGGTAATGCCACATTTGCCGATATTTTGATCATTTGGGCCCGCGATGAAGAAAGCAATGAGGTAAAGGGTTTCATTGTAAAGAAAGATAATCCGGGATTTGCTGTTGAAAAGATGCAGGATAAAATGGCATTGAGAATTGTTCAGAACGGAATTATCACACTTACCAATTGTGAGGTAGATGAAGCAGACCGGTTACAAAATGCCAACTCATTTAAAGATACTGCCAAAGTGCTGCAAATGACCAGAGCAGGCGTTGCCTGGCAAGCGGTAGGCTGTGCCCGCGGTGCTTATGAAAATGCTTTGGAATACACCAGAACACGAAAACAATTCGGTAAACCAATTGCTTCATTCCAGTTAATTCAAAACCATTTGGTAGAAATGTTATCGAATTTAACGGCCATGCAAACCCTATGTTTCAGGCTTTCTCAATTGCAGGATCAGGGTTTGCTGAAAGATGAACATGCATCACTTGCTAAGGTGTTTTGCTCACTGCGTACCCGTGATGTAGTAAGTAAAGCCCGCGAAGTAATGGGAGGAAATGGAATTTTGCTTGAATACAACGTGGCCCGTTTTGTGGCTGATGCTGAAGCGATTTATTCTTACGAGGGGACGAAAGAAATTAATACCTTGATTGTGGGTAGGGCAATTACCGGATTTTCAGCATTTGTATAAATCAACTTACGAAGTTTCAAGAAGACAAAGCTTCGGAGAAATTACTTTAGCGAAAGCTCTATTTTGTAAAAATCAATATAAATGATATGGAGATTCTTCAGGTATTTACCGCAGATAGACAGATAAAATAAAGTCTGCGTGATTTTCATAAATCTGCGGGATGTTCTTTATTTAAACTTAAGTTAACATGAGTTTTGGGCTTAATCCGCCATTGCAATGACGACCGTTTTATATGAAAACAGGATGCTTCGTACCTCAGCATGAACTGTGTTTAAATCCAAAAAATAATTAACCGACAGTATTTTAAGTTGCAGCAAACAAAAAGCATTTCCGCTACTGTTCATTGAATAGCAGTTTGTTCCCAAACCCGATCTCATGGTCTTTATTTTCACAGACTATCAAGTTTATTTTTCTACATTACTTAAGCGGATGTTTATTAAACACAACCTGGCTCATGGCGCTTTTTTCATAAAGTGCAATGCAAGATTTGTTGAATTGCGGATCAAAATTTACTTCTCCGGGATGCAATATTTTTGGAATATGATCACTTTCCATGAAGAAGTAAACTTTGGTACTCCCATATTTGGTATGCGGCATTAAATTACCGTAATCTTCCATTTCTTTCCAAATAGAATCTTTAACCGTAACCACATAAACCCGTTGTACAGGACCAGTATTGTTAGCGTTTCTATACTTAACAATTTCTTTAAAACCAGCTTTCATGTTTTCAATTCCTGGTTGGTTAAAAATATCTTTAACCATAAAGAAAACAATAATCAAAACAATTGCCGTTAAGAGATAAATTAGAAATTTTCTGCTCATGCCTACAATAAAGGCAATATTTTTTCCATCACTGTCAACCCTTCGTCAATATGTTTTTGTTCAATACATAGCGCCGGACGAAAGCGTATTGTTCTTTCGCCACAACCCAGAAACATTACATTGTTTTCCAGTCCCTTATTAATGAATGTATTTCTCATTTCCTTTGTGGGGAAGTCAAATGAACACAGTAAGCCTTTGCCACGAACGTTACTCATTTGATCGAATTTCTGTGAAAGATTAGCCAGGTTGTTTTTTAAATATTCTCCCAGCTGAGCGGCATTATTGCATAAATCGTCTTCTTCTACAATTTGCAGGATTTGGGTTGAACGAACCATATCGACCAGGTTGCCACCCCATGTAGAATTGATTCGGCTTGGAACTTTAAAAACATTAGTTTCTACTTCATCTACCTTACTTCCTGCTAAAATTCCACAAACCTGCATTTTTTTACCAAAGGCAACAATATCTGGTCTGGCTTTTTCGCTAAAATGCTGATGGCACCAAAACTTTCCTGTTAAACCAACACCGGTTTGTACTTCATCGTAAATTAAAAAGGCCTCATTTTCATCAGCTAAAGCTTTCAGCTGAATCAAAAACTCTTCTCTTAAATGATTGTCGCCGCCTTCAGATTGAATAGGTTCTATTATAATAGCGCAGATATCATCTTTATGATCAGTAAAAGCGTGTTTAATTTGTGAAATAGAGATGGCTTCCGTTTGAATGGCGTGATCTAAATTGCTGCCCGAAAGCGGGTATTTAACTTCCGGTACAGCCACTCTTGGCCAATCGAATTTTGCAAACCATTTCGTTTTATCTGGCAAAGTATCGGTTAAGCTGAGGGTATAACCAGATCTTCCATGAAAAGCTCTTTCAAAATGCAATATTTTAAAGCCCTTCTCTTCCTTATAACCTTTAGCGAAATTCTTTTGCACTTTCCAATCCATAGCTACCTTAATGGCATTTTCCACAGCCAATGCACCACCGGCAATAAAAAAAGCATGTGGTAAATAATCAGGTATGCCTACTTTCGAAAAGGTTTCAACAAATTGCGCATATTGTTGGGTGTAAACATCAGAATTGGATGGATTGGCAATCGCAGCTTGCAGAAGATTTTTTTTAAATGCTTCATCATTGACCATTTTCGGATGATTGTAACCTAATGGAACAGATGCAAAACAGGTAAAGAAATCAAGTAATGTTCTGTTGTATTTCGAATCATAAATGTAGGCGCCATGGCTTCTTTCCATGTCATAGGTAAGGTCGAAACCATCGGCCAAAATATGTTTGCTTAAAGATTCGTTAACGCGATCGGCAGGTACTGTTAATTGGTACATAAATTTGGTTTTGGTAATATCCAAATTTAGTGAAATGTGCCTAAAATCAAAATTTAAGCACTTTTTGTACTGCTTAGTCAAAAAATAGGTTTAAATAGTTTATTGTATTTATTTTTAAAAATACTTATATTTGAGACAATTGGTTATGTTTTTAAAAGTGCGGGGATAGCCGCGGGTATAATGTCATGATTAAAAATAATGTTATTGCAAGGTGTGAGGAAACTGAGTTTAAACTCTCTATTCCCACAAAAATTGATCGTAACAATAAAATTGTTGTTTATTTTAATTATTTCGATCCGAACACACAAAAATTTGTTCAAATCAAGCAGTCTACTGGCATTGACCGGTATGCTACACCAAAAATTTATACCCGTCAAGCTAAAGATCTCACAGATGCATTAATAGAGATGCTGAAAGATGGATACAATTTCGTTACGAAATCCTTTCCCGATTATAGAAAGCTTAATTCCACCTCGACCCTTAGTGAGTGTATCAAAGTATGGTTCCAAGTTAGAGACGCGGACTATCAGGCAGGAAAAATGCGTAAAGAAGAACTGGATTCGACGTTAATTGTTTTTACATATTTTTCGGACTTTTTAAAGAAACAGAATATACTTTTTGAAAAACCGGTCATTATTACCAAAACAGACATTGATATGTTCATGAGGAACATTGAAAAAGAGAGGAAGGTAAAATCTAAAAACGGCAGATATCGCACCAACAAAAAAACATTGAGTAAAGCTACATATAATGCCTATGTATTCAAATTGAGCTATTTTTTCAAATGGTTGGTATCTGAAAGGGTGATAAACTATAATGTATGCTTAGATTCTTTTCGTTATCAAACCCGAAATTTAGAAACAAGGTACAGGATATATAGTGAGGAAGAATTGGCAAAAGTAAAAAAACTATTAAAGAATGATCCTAAATATCGTGAGCTTTATATAGCTTCAACGCTGTTGTACACTTTCCGATTGAGAGCGGCGGAACAACTTAGACTCAAAATTGGTTGGTTTTCTTTTACAAAAGGAGTTTTAAACTTACCTGCTCAAACACTTGACGCTAATGGAAAATCAATAAACATTACTAAGAATGGAAATCAAGCAAGTTTTAAGCTTAATGAAAATCTAATAGACCTGATTTTGGATTATATTGGTGAGGAGGGGATGGAACGAAAAGATTGGTTTTTGTTCGGCGGTCATGGGAAAGTTGGTCCAAGACAATTAGATAGACAGTTTTTCACGAATAAGTGGACCTTATTCAAAAAAGAGTACAGGCTTCCAGATCATCTAAAATTTTATGCCTTGAAGCATACGTCGAATTACAATTCATACCAGATACTTGGGGCAGAAGGATTGATGCAAGTGAATCGGCATTCATCTCCTTCACAGTCATTTGATTATATAAAATCAAAACAGAAACTCAAAGTTATTCAAGTAGATGAGTCAATGCACTTTTGATAGGTTTAATTTTTTTTAGCACCTGCTCAAACAGATCTATTTACCTTGAAAGATTAATGTAAATCTAGTATTTGCATTAAAAAGTTTCTCGGCTATTAAATAATTTCAAAGAACAAAGTCAATAAATCATTACTCGTTTAAGTTATGTAGTTTAGTAAACTTTTTTCCGGATGCTATCAATCTGTGTTTGATTTTAGCTATACGTTCGCTTTTATTCACTCTTTTGTTTTTTTTATGTGTAGGTGCCGTGTAAATTTCCATAATATAATTGACATCACTTTTTAGGACTTCAGTAATTCCCCATATTTTGTAGAGTAACTTTACGAAAGTTTCCATATCATTTGATGTTTTTCTATCAGCATAGTCATTCGACTGGTTATTATCATGTGTTTCTGAATCTGCTATCATATTTGTATTTTCTGATTTTATAGACGTATTAATATACCAAAGAAGAGAACCAAATCATTTGTGGAGTGGATTGACATACGGAACAAGCCAGCGTGCGCATTACCCATTCTTCACTGTATAGGATGGCATCCTGGTGCTGAGCGGTCAAAATTGCATCAATAGCGCATTCGCCTCGCTTTTTCATTCATATTTAAGCGAGCGGAAGCCGTAACTTCAAGACAATTCTCGGGTATCCAGCTGATGATCTTTTCGATTCTAGCAATTCCCGCCTGAATCTTTTCGGGCGTAGTGAACTTTCGCTCGATACCAGAAGGGGTTCTATTGATGTTCAACCTGCCAGAGATTTTGATTCCATCCTGATCCTTTATAAAATGGCTGAACTGCTCCAGGGTAGTGCGGACTACTATCTTCTCATTAGGTAACTTTCCTATAAGATTTTCTAATGCTAATTCAAAAATGGTCAATAACGCAAATACATCGAGTACCATTTTTTTTCTGGACGAAGGCTGGTTAAGCCTATTCCCAGCTTACCTGGATCAGCAGTTGTAAAAAGTCCTTTTGTTGGATCAGTGGTATAATTTTTCCAAACCTCGACTGGATTACTTTTGCTGAAAAAGCACTCCTCTGAAGTCAAGGGTATGATATAGTTCCTTGAGGGCAACATTATATTTAGTATATTCTCACGCTCAATGAATTCGGTAAGTCTTTCATAGGCTAAAAATAATGTAATTTCTATTATCTGTAATAAGGTTTTAAGAAACTAAAGAAATGTTAAAATGGTCTGGCAGATTTATTTTGCAAAGAATGGCAGATTCAACGTCATCTTAAGCAAAGCAAAATTTTGATGTCAACTGTAATTATCTTATTGGAATTTTTAATTGAAGACTAAAATAGTTTTTATTGTCTTTGCCGTAGTAGATTTCTGCGTTATTTCCGTAAGCAAACTCAATTCTGCTAACTAAATTACTAAGTCCTGAACTTAGGCTGTCATGATTATAGATTGGTTCCTTTGACATATTGCCTGAGGTAATTATCAGTTGCGCGGATTCGTTTTTGATTCTAATGAACGGCGGGTAATCACTGTGTGTTAAATGAGCATGCTTAAAAATATTTTCTGCTATGGTTATTAGAACAAGAGGTATTATTCTAATTTCTTTAACATCAGGAGTGTATTGGAATTTGAAATTTATCAACCCATTTAGTCTCAGGTTATTAAGGTATAGAAGATTTTCTATGTGTTCAATCTCGGTACCGAGTTTAACTGACTCTTTTGTGTTTTCTGTATCAGCGGTATATCTCATAATCTTGGATAGGGCCATAATAGCTTCTGCACCTTTAGGAGACGCTTTGTAGGTACTGAAATAGATGTAATTTAATGTGTTGAACAAAAAGTGTGGATTAACCTGAGCCAGCAAAAACGCATTTTTTGCCTCTGCTAGCTGCTTATCTATTTGTTCCTGCCTGATCAGCATATCAAACTGTTGCTTTTTTACATTATCATTTTCGTTCCTTTCCCTGATGTACTCAATAAAAAAAAAGTAACCTGTACTTACAAAGATGAAATAGAGCGATCTCCAAAGATATCCATACACTAGAGACTCACTAAATGTGATAACCTTGACAGACAAGTAGTTTGTGTGGCGGGCGAGAAAGGAATCAATATAGAACACCAAAAATATATATAAAGCTATTTCAAGCCCTAATAGTAATACGGTTTTTATTATTCTACTATGGCGTGACCCCAAACCTTTTTTTAGGATAAAATGAGCATGAAAATAGAATAGCGCAATATTTAAAGCGTAGTGAATAACATAATTTGGCATAGCCCCAAATCTACCTGCAGCCATTCCGCCAATCAAGCTATCATAAATAATAAAGACAGCCCAGCACAAAAGGTGAAATTGTAAGCTCTTGGATTTAGTTGCCAATGTGTTTAGGTGATGAATCACCGGTTTAAGGCTTCGCATATGCATTTATGGGAAATAAACTTTCGATAATAAAATAACTGGGTTAGTTTTCAAGAAAAAGTAATGATACAGAGACACTTGAAAATCCAGAAGAAGACAGTTTTTATCTTCAAATCATTGGTAAAACCTATTGCAAAGCTCGAAACCGACCCGACCGTCAGCACGGCTACTGTGACAACCATTAAAACATTTTTTTAAGTTGTTGAATCCCGGTTTGCAGAACCGGGATTCAACAACTTTTCCTTTACAAATTCCATCACGATTTTTTTATAGTTTTCTCCAATTGGAACCTCCCACTTGTAATCCAGATAAATTGTGTTGCCCTCAATCTTCAATATCTTATCGACATTGATAATATTGGATTGGTGAACCCTTAGGAATCGTTTATCGGAAGGCAACAATTTAGACTCCACATTTCTTATTGTATCATTTGTTTTAAACTGTCCCTTGGTTGTTTCAATAAATACCATATGAGATCGTGTATATATCAAGACTATTTCCTCCGGCATCAACTTAATATATTTTCCTTTAAGGTCGCCTTTAATAAATATGAAATCATCTTTTTTATTGGCAGTTGAGACTGAATCGTTCGCTAAAGTTATGAGCCTGCCGATAGATTCAATAAACTTGAGATTATCTATAGGTTTAAGTAAATAATCATATGCTTTGACCCCAAATGCTTCCAAGGCAAACTGAGGGTATGCAGTTGTAAAAATGATATATTTCACTTTGTGACGTACTTTTTCAGCTAAATTCAGTCCTGAGAGATCTGGCATATCAATATCAATAAATAAAATGTCGATTTCTGTAGCCGAGCCGATCTCTGCAAGTGCCTCTAGTGGGTTTGTGAAGGTTTTAACGATCTTGAGATTTTTGAAAGATGATATCCGGTCTGAAAGCAACTCTATTGAAAAAGCTTCGTCATCAACAATGATGCAGCTGAGGGTTTTGATATTCATAATGATTTACTATTTCTTAAACCAGAAACCTATTTAGTAAACAAATGCAAGCATACAATTGACCGATAGAGGATATCAATTGACCGTTTGCAGCAAAATAGTTTTTCAGATAAATTTCTAATTCTAATTTAAAGGTATAAAAAAACAGATATGAAAGAATTTTTAATCCCTAAAAAAATGACAATGTCAAGATTCTCATCATAGGTGGCATGATTTGTAACTCGAAATTTTTTTAATATTAATCGTGAAAGATCAAATAATTATATGAAAAAGGCAGCTTCGCTTATCATTTTTGTTTTAACTATTTTCGTTATTACTCTTTCCTGCAAAATATCATATCCAGTGAAATTTTTGGATCTTAATGAAAAAATAATCAAAGAAAGGACACGATGGGTTCTCAGACTAGAAGACAAATCCGGATTTCTAATAAAAGGGGAAAACTTGTCGCAAGATACTCTAATCATCAATCACGGTAATAAAACATCTATCGTTCCACCTCGGGATCTATTTAATATCAGTATTGAACAAGCGTCCCAAGCTGAAATTTTAAACAGGACCTATCATGACATTACGATACGCATCAAGATAAATTATTATAAAACTAATCTTATTCAAGAAGTATATGAAACAACTAATTAGCAGGGCATTTGCGATTGTAATGTTAACCTTATTATTGTCTTGCTCAATCTCGGAAGATACTGGCCTGGGGATATTAACAGGTAAGGTTTTCCATAGTGAAAAAGCCTTAGCGTTACTGAAAAAATTCTCGCGATTGCAATTTCATTTAGATACTAATCTTACAGTCGTTCAAGATTATCCAGTTATTTCTGAAGAGTTGCTGTCTAGGAATATTGCCCTGTCTTACCAAAAAGCAAGTACATTTATCAACAGAGATTTGATGTCGGAATTCAGTTTCGTGAATTATGTACTTCCCTATAAACTTAATAGTAGCATGCCTAGCGATTGGCGGACTAAAGCACTTTCCCTTTATACTGTTCCTTTCGAAAGAATGAAATACTGCACCAGTTCGGATTCAATGCTCAACATATGTAATGATGTAGATAGATACACGAAAACACTAGTCAAATATAAACTGGACAACACCAATGAGAACATTTTGACATTTGATGAAATAGTCAAAAAGGGATCGGGTTCCTGTCTTTCTATCTGTAACCTGAATTCTTATATCTCACGTGCAAATGGATTGCCGATGACTTTCGATTATGTGCCTGCATGGGGTAATCAGGATGGAGGACATGCCTGGAATGTATTAGTTCCTAATGAAAAGGAATTTTATCCGATTTCTGGAGATGACTCCGGTACCAATGAAAAATATAATCCATTATCGTTTATCATTTCTTCGAACAAGGATTTTTATTCCTATAGAATTCCGCCAAAGGTATACAGAAAAGGATTTATTCCCGATACCACTTCGGTTTATCTAAAGTTTTATAAACAGTTGTCCAACATTGGAACTACTTTCACGGACCTTGATGTCACCTCAAAATATGTGAAGACCGGGGAACTAAATACGCAGTACTATTTTAAAAAAACATCTGAAATCTTAGTAATTAGTGTGCTTAATTCAGGTACTTGGAAACCTGTGTCTGCTATAAGCCCTAAACTTAAAGAATTCAAATTTAGAGATCTTGGAGTGGAAAACCTCTACCTGATATCGACCCTGGATTTTCGAGGGGAGAGCTTTTTGTTTTACCTTGATAAATCAGCAAACATCCGTGACTTCAGATCCACAAAAAGACACAAGATGATATTGTCAAGCGATAAGTCAGTTCTCCAGCAACAAGTAGCATACATCGACAAACATGGCTGGAAACTTCCTGATTCTATTAAAAACCTATCATTTTTGCAAAAGCCCTCTCTTTCGGACAATATGCAATATGAGTTATATGGAATGAAGAAAGGAAAATGGGAGTTGTTAGAAAGAAAATTTGCAAATCATCAAAAATTTACTACTACTGGCGAATATGCAGATGGCTTATACATTCTTATTGAAAAGGGGAGCGTCATCAATGCAAAAACCAGGCCTTTCATTCTATTGAATACCGAGACTATTTTTATTTAAGTGATTCGAGTTAGTCGATTGTGTCTAAATGTATATATCCCCTTGTAACAAATAAAGCGACAACAACGCTAGCTCACAGTACTCCATGAACTATAGTTAAATTATATAAATAATCAATTCTTAAATTAAAAAAAAATGAAAAATTATCAAAAAATCCTATTCCCTTGCGCAGCAGCGTTCGTAATTTCTTTATCGGCCTTCGTATCAGGCGAGGAAGACACCACTATCCCTAAAACTAAGGTGACATCGGCTACTGAAGCTAACCTTCTTGAAGTAGATGGAACCGATGTTGCCTCTAGCAGTGTAACCTTCAATACCACTAAGACCAAGTGGAGCGCTAGCAGCAACGAGGAGTCTCAGAGCGTTTCTACTGTAGAAGCAAGTATTGCTACTTCAACATTATACAGTGCATCTGTTAACGTGGATACCATTATTGCATCTTACCAATAACAATTACTAAAAGTGGCTCAGATGTTTTCTGAGCCCTTTTTAATTTCTCAATTTACATTCATGTCATTAAAAAAATAAGTATGAAAACCAATTATTATTTTATCACAGCTATACTCATCTTTGCAACTCTATTGGCACCTGCATATCTATGGGCGTCTTCCGAGAAATCTGAATCAGAAAAATATCAGAATTTGCAGCAGGTCGATTATGCTTCGGATTATTATACAGAAGAAGCTGGATTTATCGCAGAAAGTCATCTAACGAGGACATCCCACCTAGATGAAGGAGAGTTTACTGAAAAAACTTTTTTCCAGACTAAATTTCTAAGCACCCCTGAGGATTTGCAAAACAACGATTTCTCCCGTATTATCAACGATTATAAATAGACTCATGGTCACCCATATTCGATTCTTTTATTTTGCTATCATCCATTTCCTCTTTCTTGCGACGATTGCTGTCATAAGCACAATATCTTCTTATGAGAAATCTTCTTCCTTTGTGGAGAATGATTTTACAACAGGTTTAACTGCTACCAAAGAGGGATTACAGCATTCAATTTCGATTCCATTGGTCAAGCAATATCTTTCTCTTTCAGGGATTGATGCAGGGTATGGTTTTTTTGCGCCAAATGTTGCCAGCTCATATGTCCTTAAAATTACCATACTAGACCGGAAAACAAGGCAAGAGATGGTTGAACATTTCTCTCCTCCATTTAGAACTAAAGAAGGGAAAAACAAATATCATACTCTGTTAGGGTCATTTCAGGATAGGTTAACCATTATCGAAAATGAGCGACTCAAGAAAAAAAGTGTTTCGTTCAAGGAATCAAAAAAATATGGAGAATATCTTGATATTTATTTGAAGAGTATTGGCAGGTTTTATTATAATCAATATAAACCGGATAAATTCCTAGTTCACTGCACTCTTTTCCTTTATCATTACCCATCACTTAATGCTTCAGTACTGGAAAAAAAAGCTCCTCTTTTAATTAAACTACTTGAATTAGATGCAAAACACATTACTCTCGGTAAAAACTAGTTTTCTTTGGTCACGGGATAAATTTCTTGCTTTTCAAAAGGAGGACGGATTATTCTTTCCATTTTTTCGAATTGCAATTGGACTTTTCTGTTGCACACACCTGCTAGCAATAAGCAGGGATTTTGAGTTATTGTATACTGATAGTGGACTAATTCCTTTGAAAATACTCAGTATACAAAAAGTGCAGTATATGCCCTCCTATAGTTATGTGCAGAGTATTTTGACCTATTTAGGTATTACATCGAGTTCCTTTGCCTTGGGCTACATGATACTTTACGGTATACTGTGCATTACGCTTGTATTTGGCTTTTTGACCCGCTTTTCATCTTTAACACTGCTGTTTCTTCACATATTAATATTTCAATCCTCAACACCTTACATGTATGGTGTAGAATTCTTTAAGTCAATTGCATTGTTCTATTGTTTCATTTTTCCTGTTGGAAATAAAATATCTGTTG
Source organism: Pedobacter chinensis (assembly GCF_003339865.1). GTDB lineage: Bacteria > Bacteroidota > Bacteroidia > Sphingobacteriales > Sphingobacteriaceae > Pedobacter > Pedobacter chinensis. The sequence continues at coordinate 186,263 of NZ_QPKV01000007.1, read as the reverse complement.
ATAGCCTAATATTTAAGCGTTCGGAAATCAATCCAACCCCTTACCGCAACCTTTTAAAAATCCACATGTCGATCGTTTATTTTACATCTGGAATAGACAAAAGCTTTGGTATAAACTGGTGGAATGGAGAGTCGGTCTGGAAAGCCATACATCTTCCTGGTTTCAAATCAAATATAATTGATAATTATAATTTATTTGCTCAGTATCCTAGTCTTCCCTTGTTGTTTGGTATTGGAACGATAATAATTGAGGTATTTTATCCATTAGCAATGGCGTTCCGAAAAACGAGAATGTTATGGCTTCTATTGACAATTAGCCTTCATGTAGGTATCATCCTTTCGTTGAACCTATACTTTTTTGGGTTGTTAATGATTTTGTTGAATCTTGCCGCATTTCTCACGCTTAAGGACGATAAACATGATGTATGATCCGCTATTCATAAATGATTATTACTTTCCTTGCTTTATCGTAATATTTTTGATTACATTATTATGTGGTTTAAAAAACGAAAAATTGGGTTTTTCGCTCAGTCAAGCTGATATTTTCGTCATTTTGTTTGCGACCTATTACCTATTAAGAAGCCTTATCGATTCACCTTCTAGGCTAAACGTTTATGATTTTTATTTTTTGTTGTGTTATGTATTGACTTATGGTTGCATTAAGGTAATTGCCACTAGTGACAAAAAGTTCCTGAATATTCTGATCATAGCTATATTGATAATCTTCACTTATGAGGCTATCCTTACCATGACTCAGTTCTTCGGATTCTCAAAGGGTAAAAATAGTTTTTTCGATGTTTCAGGAAGTTTCATCAGTCCAGCGTTACTGACAAATTTCATGTGTCTGGCCTTCCCCTTGTTAGATGCCTATCTAATGGAAAAACAGCAGCCAAAGTTAGCAGTTTTATTATTTGTTTCACTTTCATTAGTTTGCTTCATGACCGACTCAAAATTGAGTTGGCTTGTTCTTGCAGTGCTGCTTGTGTTTAGATTAGTAAAATCTTCAAAAAGACAGTTGCCATCATTTTACTTTATTGCAGCATTCGCAGCACTTGCGTTTATTATAATGGCCATTTTTTTGCAAGATTCCACGAGCGGCCGCTTTTTGATTTTGAAAGGAACCTTTTCCCTATGGCATGAAAATTGGTTCAGTGGTATCGGTATAAATCAGTTTGACCGCCACTATAATGACTTTCAGGCAGCGCATTTAATGGCTAATCCTCTTTCACCGTACCGCTACCTGGCATCATATGTTCAGGTAGCATATAATGATTTCCTTCAAATTGCCCTTGAATTGGGTGTCATTGGACTGGTATTCCTCACTTACGGTATCATCCTAACTTTGAGTAATTGGAGACGTTATCCGCAATATCTTCAAGAGGCCATGCTTATGATCATTATATTCGCAATGTTTTCCTTTCCCTTGCAGACTAGTTCTACCCTCATTTTATGCATCATATATTTTGGGCTAATCAGTACTTTTCATACTCCAGTGAGTTCTACAAATATCAAAACCAATCTCATCAAAGCCTCATTTGGTGCCGCAGGTATAATTTTAGTTTTCCTGTCCCTCAAAATACAAAATGCAGTGATGATTTGGAAGCTTGCTAGTCGTAGCCCGATAGTAGCAGACCATATAAGATTCAAAGAATCTGTGAAGGTATTTGAGAATAATAAGGACTTCCAATTGGCCTTCGCCAATATTTTATATTTAAAAAAACGGTATTCTGCATCTATAGCCCAGTTAAATAAGGCAGCACTCCGTAGCAGCAGCATTGATATATACCTACTCTTAGCCCAGAACTATGAAGCATTAGGAGACATCGCCCTTGCGGAGTCCAACTATGTAAAAAGTATGACACTCGTACCCGCATTTCTAAAGCCTAAGTTTTTGTTAATGATGCTCTATTTAAAAAACCGAAGACTAAAGGATGCAAAAGGAATTGCTGGAGTTATTTTAAGTTCTAAAATAAAAATCAAGAATAAGGAATCGGACTATATTTTGACAGCGGCAAAAAAAATATCTCATTTACAAGCAAACTTTTAAAGGACTACAACCACTATTTTGAAAAATAAACTTCCCCTATCATTTATTCTTGCTTTATTCTTTTCCAATATATTCGGACAAGAGACTACATTAATCATTAAAGATTCAAAAGAAGACTTCGGCCTACCAGGGGTAACTCTTGTTCTCATGTGCGATAGTACCTCCAAAAAATTCATAAGCGACCAAAATGGAAGGATTATATTTTCTAACTTAAAATCGGGGGACTACAGACTGAAAACATCTTATGTCGGCTATATCCCAATTGATACATCTTTGAGACTGTTAGCGGGAAATTCGGTAGAGCTGTTATTAACCGAGGAAACTATTGCACTCAAAGGGGTTAATATATCAGCACAAAAAAAGTTTGTCGAAATTAAAAATGGAAATTTTATTCTAAATGTTCAGCAAAACACGCTGGCCAAAACATCTAATGCCTGGGATGCCCTGAAATATGGACCGTTAGTGGAAACACGTATGGATGGAACTTTAAAGGTTGAAAATAAAACAGCAACGGTGTTTATTGATGGTCGTCAGGTTTTTATGTCGGGCGAGGAATTGATGAATTATCTAGCAAATATCCCTGCAGCAAATATCGAAAAAGTTGAAATTTCGTCTCACCCTGGTGCCAAATTTGACTCTAATATTGGTTCGGTAATTTTGATTACTACTGTCAATATGAGATATCAGGGAGTCAAAGGCACTTTAAACCTCAGCAATGGTTATGGTGTTTTTCCAAGGTACAACGCTGGTTTGACCTTAAATGGCAAAAAAGGGAAATTTGTTTCGCAGCTAGGTTACAATTATAGCCAATCCAAAACAATGGGGGTTACGAATATTACCACATCGGTTAATACAAAGAACCTTCCATGGGTAGTGAGTCAGAACAATATTAATGAGAGCAATTCACACCGCATATACGGCAGCGTTGGAGTAGATTTTAATAAGAACAATCTTTTGACTGTATATGCAGAATATGCACCAGGCGCCACAAATAATTTGGTAATGGGAAATAATGGTGGTCTCACTTCGACTCGGCAACTACAGCAAGATTCTGTATGGCAAAGTCTTAACCACATCAAACGTAATTCCAATACCTTTGCCTCCCAGGCCATATACGAAAGTAAATGGGATAGCACCAGGCAGAGTCTCAAATTTACTCTGGCCTATTCTAGAAATCAAGGTGATAATAGAATAGATAATAATCTCTCCTATTTCAACTCTGCTGGATTGCTAATCAAAAAAATGCCATTCTACAGAGCATTTCTTCCTAATCAAACAGATTTTGCCACCATTTCTGGACAATATGTGCGTGGATTATGGGGAGGGGAGTGGATTTCGGGAGTCCGCTACTACAATACAAAGTTATCCAATGAAAATTCCGGTTACACTTACTTCGATATGGATAGAACTGCCGGAGAAACATTAACCAATATGGTATCGTTTAGGTATAACGAATTCAATTATGGCGCTTTTACTTCTTGGGAAGCACAAGTAAAATCATGGTATTTTCAGTTTGGACTAAGAGTAGAGCAAAATGAGGTCTTTTCTCAGACCGCATCAGGAGCCAAAGATAGGTTATATCGGAAATTATCACTTTTTCCAACGTTATTCCTGCAAAAAAAGATCAATGCTAAAAATGTTATTGCTTTCAATTATAGTAAACAAATCTCACGCCCTGATTATAGTCTTTTAAATCCATTTGCCAGATTTACTGATAATACAGTGGCCAATTTTGTTGGAAATAGTCAGATACGTCCAGCACGAACACACAATCTAAATTTTAGCTGGACATATAAGAGCAAGTTGATATTTAGTGCAGGCTTAGTTATTCTGAACGATTTGATTTCATCTATTCTGCAAAAAAATGGTGATGGTTCACTTTCCCAGCAATACGATAACTTTAATGGCGTTTATTATTATGTTGGGGCATATTATGCGATGCAGCCAACCAAATTTTGGCAGGTGAGCTTTAATGGCAGATTAAGTACAATTGACATACAGCCCTATCGCAATCTTCCACTTGGGAAAGCCAATTTGAATATCTATGGGAATATCAGTAACGACCTTTTATTGCCGAAGAACTTTAAGATAGGGATTGGCCTGGACTTCTCAAATTTATCTAGCGATCAATTCTATCACCACCGGGGCTATAGCAACCTCAGTGCCTCCCTTAGCAAAGAACTCAAAAAACCCAAACTGAACATATTCCTTCGGGGAAATGATATTTTAAAGACATCATTTACTGGAAATACTGCACTCTTTTTGCCATATAGTTCACAATCCTATAATGACAAGAGAATTACAACCTTGGGCGTCATTTACAGGTTTGGGAAACAAACGGTTAAAGCTAAGGAGATTTTTAAAGACGACAATTTAGAGGAATCCAATAAACGGTTATAACATATTAGTATTCGAAGTATTGTCGAAACGCTATGCCCTCATAATTAAAAATGGTTTCTTGCTGTTGAAATATGCGCAAGATATCTAAAGACAAAACATACAAACATGAAACGTGAAAAACGTGACTATGATGCAGTAGTTGTTGGCTCTGGGCCAAATGGCTTAGCCGCCGCAATTTTAATGCAACAACAAGGATTGTCTGTCCTCATTATAGAGGGTAGGGAAAGTGTAGGAGGTGGGCTGGCGTCAAGGGAACTTACTTTGCCCGGCTTCATCCACGATGTCTGCTCTGCTATTCATCCAATGTCACTTGCATCACCATTTTTTAGAACGCTTCCACTCATCGATTTCGGACTGAATTTCGTCAATCCACCAATTTCCGCAGCCCATCCCTTTGATGATGGAGACGTGGCTGTACTCAGTCTGTCGGTTGAGAAAACGGCGAACTATATGGGAGAAGATGCCCGAACCTACAATGACTTGATGCAATCCCTTTGCCATGCCTGGCCGTTGATTGAAAAGGATGCTATGGGGCCTCTTCGCTTTCCTGAGCACCCTATAGAAATGGCTAAATTTGGATTGAAGGCCTTAACCAGTGCCACTCAGTTTGTGAAAAGGTTTAAAGGTAAAAATGCCCGAGGGCTATTTGCTGGAATGGCCGCGCACGCAATACAACCTTTGAGCAACTTAAGCACCTCAGCAATTGCTCTTGTGTTATTGACAGCTGGACATTTGAAAGGCTGGTCAATTCCTAGAGGTGGATCGCTCTCAATAGCGAAAGCACTGGCGGGTTACTTTCAAAGCATAGGAGGCAGGATAGAGACGGGGACATATATTTCTTCCCTTTCACAGATGCCCTCAGCCCATGCTGTTCTGTTCGATATTACTCCACGACAGCTAATGAAGATTGCCGGGCAAAAATTCTCTTCAACCTATAAGTGGCAGTTAAATCGGTACAGATATGGAATGGGCGTATTTAAGATTGATTGGGCACTAAATGAACCAATTCCTTTTAAAACTGCAGAATGTCGTATGGCTGGAACATTGCATTTGGGCAATACTTTTGAAGAAATAGCGCAGGGAGAACTTCAAACCAGCCTAGGAATACATACCGAAAGACCCTTTGTTCTTCTTGCCCAACAAAGCCTTTTCGACGATTCGCGTGCTCCGGCCGGAAAAGAAACAGGCTGGGCATATTGTCATGTTCCAAATGGCTCTACCAAAGATATGACAGACGCAATAGAGAAACAAGTAGAGCGCTTTGCTCCTGGATTTAGAGATACGATTATAGGTCGGCATACTTTAAACACAAGTCAATTGGAACTTTATAATCCAAATTATATCGGCGGGGACATTAATGGTGGAGTTTTAGATATTGGACAGCTATTTACTCGACCCGCACTCCGCTTATCGCCTTACAAAACCTCCAAAAAAGGTATATATATCTGTTCATCTTCCACGCCGCCAGGTGGTGGTGTTCATGGAATGTGTGGTTATAATGCCGCAAAAGCAGCTTTAAAGGATGTATTTAGTATTAAGCTATAATACAGGAAAGCTCGTAATTTTTTGCCTACGCTTTAAATTATTGGCAAATGAAGGATTGGTATGCAAATTTTGTCTGGGTGGGTAAAAATTATAGAGTTCTAGTCTCTACCTGACAAAAATTATAATTTTAGATGGTTATTAATAATTTGCTACTAAATGATTAGATAAATTGTTAAATCTATTATTTATGTAATCAATTTTTTTTTTTAAAAAAATATTAGTAAAAAGCAAAAATAAGCAAAACGGATAAAACCGTTTATATATAATGCTTTATAAAATAGTAGTCTTAGGTTGGAACTCACGGTAAGATAAGTTTTGGGCTTAAAAACACAACTTTAGGTTACTAATTCGTTACCGTTTGACAAAGCCAAACAAGTATAGTAACTGATTATATTTCTGTGTTTTGCATCATTTTCTACATTCCCTTGTAACTCAGAGTAATTTAATTTTAAACATTAAACATTTGAGTTATGGAACAGGCAAAAAAATCGACGTTCAAGCTGCTTTTCTACCTGAAAAAGAACGAACTGAAGAAGAACGGTAATGCACCGATTATGGCACGTATTACCATTGACGGAACAGCTAAAACTTTGGGGACAAAGTTAGAAATTAACCCAAAAAATTGGGATTTAAAATACGGAAGAGTTGAGGGAAAGAGTGCCACCGCTTTGAGTGTTAACCAAAAGCTGGATAATATACGGGGTCGTATCGACAAGATTTACGAGGATATGCTGAAACACGAGGGCTTCGCAACCGCCCAAAAAGTAAAGCTCTCGTTTTTGGGTGTTGGTGTAATGGAAGATGCCATACTAAAAGTCTTTAAAGAGCAAAATGAAGACTTTGAAAAAATGGTCGCTAAGGGAAAACGCTCTCAAAGCACATATAGCAAGTACAACACTGTTTATAACCACCTTAGCGAATTTATAAGGGAGCGTTACCATCGAGACGATATGGCTTTCCGAGAACTCACTTCTGATTTTATCCGTGAGTTTGATTTCTTTCTTCGCATTGATAAGGAATGTACCCATAATACGGTTTGGGTTTACACAATGCCGGTTATTGCTTTGGCAGAATTGGCTATCAAAAAAGGCTTGATACGGAATAATCCTTTTGAGGATTATGAAATCAGTATGGAGGAAACAGACCGCAGCTACCTTTTGAAAGAGGATGTAGAAACCTTAATGTTCCTGAAACCATCTAAGCCCCGATATGAACTTGTAAAAGACCTTTTTATTTTCAGTTGTTTTACAGGGCTTTCTTATATTGACATTAAGAAGCTGAAATGGAGCAATATCCAATCGTTCTTTGACGGACACCAATGGATAATAAGCAGGAGGAAGAAATCAGATGTTGCCTCCAACGTCCGTCTTTTGGAAATACCTAAACGCATTATTGAGAAATACCGTGGAGTTACAAGAAATGAGTTTGTATTCCCAATGCCATCCAATGCGACTTGCAATACGCATATAGGTAAACTTATTGAGAAAGCGGGCATTGTTACAGAACAGAAAGTTACATTCCATACTGCCCGTCATACATTCGCTACAATGTTTTTGACCGAGGGTGTTCCGCTTGAAAGCCTTAGCAAAATGATGGGTCATAAGAATATTTCCACTACACAGATTTACGCCAAGATTACCAGCCAGAAAATCAGTAAGGATATGGATTTGGTAGCCCCCAAATTTCAAGCTATGGAAGAAGCATTTCTTATTCAAATGGAACGTGAAGAAATAGTGTTATTGAATGATGAAGAAATTGAATTTTACGATACCGAAGAAATTATGGTTTAAAAATCAATGTATTCTTTACTTGTCAGATCGAAGCAGAACTTAATGGTTCTGCTTTTTTTATGCCCTTACTTTTCGATTATTCCCACCACTATTTCAGGCTCTCATAGCCTGGTCATTATTCCATAAAAATTAGGAGAAAATATTTCCATAATCAACCGGTAAAAAGGCAGCCAAAGTACGGCGGTCACCCACGCTCAATCCCAGCCAAAAGACTACGGCATAAACGGTTTCCTCCCTAAAGGTACCCTCCAATTATTCCGTTTCCTTTTGGCTTTTCCTCTTGACCGCCTTGATAGTCTGCTTTCTTTTTTCCGGTTTTTCTTTTGGAAAAAATTATGCGAAGCGAAGCGGAGCAAACCACAACAGGGAGCAGGAAACAAGAAAAGCGAACGTAACAAAATGTAAAATTTTAAAACAGGAACGATTATGAACATCATCGGAAGACTGACAAGAGATGCGGAAGTACGCACAACATCACAGGACAAACAAGTAGTAAACTTTTCAGTAGCAACCAACGACAGCTACAAAAACAAGCAAGGCGAACGCATAGAGCAAACCACCTATTTCGACTGCTCTTATTGGATTTCTGCTAAGGTAGCCACATTACTCACAAAAGGCACTTTGGTAGAACTCACAGGACGAGTAAGTACAAGAGCGTGGACAGGCAATGACGGAGAGCCAAGAGCAGGACTAAATTTCCATACCTCAAACATCAAACTGCACGGAGGTAGCAGGAGAACAGAAAGCGTACAGGCTACTGCACAAACAGGAAACAACAGTACAGCAGGGCAAGGTACAGAAGACGACCTCCCATTTTAACAACGGGCATTCAATCATTTTTTAACATCAAAATTTTATCAAAATGGCACATAACATTCATTTCAACGAAAGAACAGGAAAGCACAGTTTCTTTTCAGTACAGCAAAAAGCGTGGCATAATTTGGGGCAAATCGTGGAGCAATACCCAACAAGCGAAGAAGCTATCAAATACGCAGGGTTAGATTACGAGGTGGTTAAATCCCCACTATTTACCAAAGGTTCGGGCATAATCGAAACGGCTAACGGCATAGAGATAGGCAGTAGTGAATTGGAAGTACCTAACTATTTTGCCAACATACGAACCGATAACAATGCCGTATTGGGTGTAGTAGGTAAAGATTACCATATCGTACAGAACAAAGAAGCCTTTAATTTCTTCGACGCCATTGTAGATGGTGGCGAAGGTATTCTATACGAAACCGCAGGGGCATTGGGCAACGGAGAACGCATATTTATTACAGCCAAATTGCCCGACTACATTCGTGTAGGTAATGGCGATGACGTAACAGAAAAATATATCTTCCTCACAACTTCGCACGATGGTAGCGGAAGTATTACCGCAGCATTTACACCGATTAGGATTGTCTGCCAAAATACGCTTAACGCTTCGTTACGTAGTATGACCAATGTAGTCCGCATCAAACACACTTCGGGGGCAAAACAGCGTATCGAGAACGCTCACAAGATTATGGGACTTGCCAATACGTTGAGCAACCAATTGGAAGGAATTTTCAACGAGTGGGCAAAGGTTAAAGTATCTGACCGAGAAGTAAGAAAGCTAATCCAATTGGCACTTTGCCCGAACAAGGAAACGCTTGACCTAATCAAGAAAGGTGCAGAAGATGAAATTTCCACCGTGTTCAAAAACGTGGTTGATGATGCTTTCAGCTATGCAATGATAAGCGACACCCAACAAATGGACACCACCAAAGGCACTTTGTTCGGAGCGTACAATGCTGTGACAGGCTACTATCAGAACGTAAGAAATTACAAGAATGACGAAGCCAAGCTACAGAGTATTGTATTGGGTGGTACTGCCCAACTCAAATCACAGAAAGCATTTGAATTGTGTACCTCATTTGCTTTGGACGGTGCGGAAATCCTTAACCTCAATTAGATAACTATAGGCTACCGCCTTAAACGGTGGTAGCCTACTATATACAACGGCTATGACAATACAGACCTATAAAGCAACCCTAAAACACGGCAAAGGCAAAGCAACGCTGACAGTAGTATCACTAAGCGGAGAACAGGGAGCGATACAGCACATAACAGCCGTAGAGGGTTGTCCCGAAAGTGCCATAGTAAAACTAAAAATGATTAACAGTAAAAAAGTTCAATGATATGAAAGCATTAAGCAAAATGGACAATTTAGATAAAGGCGAATTGCTATGCAGACTGTTTCCCGAAGAATTGGAGAAACTACAAAACGCCATAAAAGAACAATGCGAATATTTTCTTCAGAATGAAACCGCATTCCGTGAGGGTTGGTATCAAAAAGGATTTTTTACAGCAGAGTTTTGGTACAGGCTTGTGCAGAATGCAAACAAGGAGATTGAGAAAAACCAAGAAAAATTGTGGAAACGCCCACGTTGGTTTGCTGACCATTTTTTTGACGGGCACAACTCACTCTTTGCCCTTTACTGCCTTATCGAGTATTCAGAGAGTGAACAATGTAACCCTGCCCTTAAACAGGCAATACACCTGCTTTTCGGGAGTGATAAAATTCTTTCAATAACCCTAAACGATAAATAATTATGGCTAATTGGTGCAGTAACACGGTTGTTTTCGAGGGCAAACCCGAAGCAATCCAACAGATACAACAGCTTTTTCAGACAATGAAATTGAAAGAGGAAAAAGAGGAACAGGGACAATTACCCGACTTCGTTCCCGACACCAACGGAGGTTATTTCTTTAATCTCTATTGGAATGACGGTGACGAGGGCATATACCAATACGAAACAAAATGGTCGCCCAATATCGATGTAATGCAAGCGATAGCAGGACACTATAACGTGAACTTCACACAGGACTATGAGGAATTAGGCAACTGTGTATGTGGCAGGGTAACATTTGCTGACAAGCTACTCATAGATATTTATTTAGAGGACGAAGATTTTGAGCAATACGAGTTCGATGAAGAAACCGATACCTATCATTTCGAGGGTGAAGAATACGAAAGCGATTACGAGATATTGGAAACCCTATTGGAGCGAAAAATAGCCAGTCATCAACCTTAAAAACAGATGCAATGGAAAAAACAGTAATAGCCACAAAGTTTGTCCGCCACGATGTTCCCGAATTGAAAACCCTTGAAAATGCAAAGGTCTATCTATTGAGGGAAAAACTGAACAAGGGCGAAAAGATGAACCGAGCCGAAAAGAATTGGCTTGCCGAAGCCGTAAACCGTAATGCCTTTTTCAAAAGAGCCGTTCCCTTGCAGGGGTATCGGTTCGGGTTTGAAGATGTATTGAAAACCTATGTGGTAAAACAGTACGGCAATTGGGCTGAATACAACGCCCCCGACAAAACCAGCCTTAGAAGCATTGTTTACGGCAGGATTGACCAAATAGCGGAAATCAGTAAATAACAATTAAAGCAATCAAAGATGAAAATAACAGATAAAGCGACAGCACATATTTTGGTAAAAGCCACTACCAACAGCGAATGGGACAATTGCGAGTTCGCTATTGTACACCTTTCCGAAGAATGGAAAAAGGAACAGGCACAAAGGCTTGAATTGGTAAAGCCTTTTGCAGAGGACTACAATTTCCAATCCCTAAATTACTATGATACCGCAGTAGAATTTTACAGGGTAGACGAAAACGACAATCCCGATATTGAAGAAATGCTTGCAGGTAAGGAATGGGTATTTGTAGAGCTGAACGAAGAAGAACAGGAAGCCTTTACCGTTCCCGAAAATCGGTTAGACTGTTACAGGCTTGTAATGTATCGTAATGGCAATGCCATTTATAAAGCATACGGCAAACATACGAGCGAGGAATTTTGGACGGAAGAATTTTCATTAACCTCATTAATTCAACCTTTATGACACGTTCAAACCTCCATATCAAATTGAGCAACGGCAAATCAATTATATGCGTTGCTGATAGCAGTTCCGCACCCGAACAGGGTTATATCGTAGAGCATCTGTTATTACCACTTCTTTCGCTTGACAACAGCGAACAGGAAATGGCTTTACTATCGGAGCATTGCACAATGGATGAAAGACGTTGCAACGCAACCTACCGCTACACCATTGACCTAACTACAAAAGAAGTAAAGTTTTTCGAGGAGCATTACAGCTATGCAAAAGACAATTTCAGAAAGGGTAAGGATATAACGAAACGGTATAACGAGTATGTAGAAACAATTAGATAACAATTAAAATTTCAGAACGATGAATACCAATTTTTTCAATAAGATAGCACAGTTGGACTTTACAGGAGTATTGCAACTGAACATTTCCAAAGGAGCAGAAAGCAACCTAATCGTATCGGTATTGCTCAATAACGAACAATGCGGAGATAACGCTAAAAACCTTATTCCCCCATTGACATTTAACGCCACGCCCCAGGAATTTGACGAGGGATTTTTTGAGCAGATAAAAGCACCTATCAAAACCGTTTCGGGCGTAATGGTAGATATGGAAAAATTCCTCAAACAAATGGAGGAAGTCAAAAAGCAATCGGCAATGGAGAAAGAAAAGACCGAGAAAGCCAAAAAGGATAAGGAAGCCAAAGACAAGAAATTTAAAGATGCAATGGCAAAGGCTGACGAACTCGAAAAAGAGGGCAAATTCCGGGATGCGTGGATGAAAGTACCCGATATAACAGAGTTTCCCGAAAAAGCGGACGAGATACGCAAACGCAAAACAGCATTGTCCGACAAGTTTGGAACACCGAGCCTTTTCGGAGCAATGGAAGAAACAACGCCCGAACCGCCACAAGCGGAAGAATTGACAACCGATTATCCCATTGATGAAACGGACGAAGAAGAATAAAAATGTTAATCCCAAAATCGAAAAATTATGTTATTAGCAACGCAATTAGAAAGAGTTTTTATACTCAAAGATAAAGGACAGGATATAAGGCTGACCGACCCCGAACCACGTTGGAGCGTGGAAGCCGTAATGAATTTTTACGCCAATATGTACCCGATACTCACAACGGCAAAAGCATCTGCACCGCAGATAAAAGATGATGCGGTAGAGTACAAATTTGAGAGCGTAATGGGTACAAAAGGTTAACCAAATACTTAAAGCGATGAACTATGCACAAATATATCCTATCGGGAACTATCACAATACCCGAACAGCAACGACAACGGCAATTGCACCGCCAGTTGAACGAGTTCTCCAATTGGATGCAAAAGCCAAAGGATGCAAACGAAGTGCGGAAAGACAAACGCAAATCAGTACCGACAGCAATGTTGCCAATGGTTTTCTAAAGTGTACGTTTCTGCCCAAACTGAAAGAAACGAAAACCGTACAGGCTTGCAGGAAATCGGATAAAACGGAAAGGGATTTTTTTCAGTCCCTTTCCAAACTTGCCGAGCATTACCAAATTGAACCTATGCAGAGCAAACAATTTCCCTATCCTTACAATATGGCATTGGCTGTATCGGATATGGAAGAAAAACTAAAGCAAAAAGTTTTGGATTGGGAAGAAATCCGTTTGGTGCAGGATAGTAAGAAAACCTATTTCGTAAGTGAAGAACGCTACAACACAGGAGCAACACTCTTTTATATTCCCGTTGCTTCCTTATACCGAATGTTGCACAGCCGTAAGCAGAAAAGAAACGCCCATTTGTTGTTATCCGTTTGTGCCTATCTGTACCATATAGCTGACATACCGTATTACAGGCAGGAAGCAAGCTATCTGTATTGGATGTATGAAATGATGAACGATTGGGTGGAACAGGACGATTATACCGAAGAAACAGCCGTTTATCTTGCCGAAATCAAACAAGCCAAATACATTGGCGATTATATGGAACAGAGGATTTACAACCGCATTAATCTCACCGTATTTGAACAGCGTATTAACAACTTTAAAGTGAAAGACGATATTGACAGAGAATGTTTGACCGTAGCAAAAGAAGCCTTTGACCTTTATCAGACCTATCCGAATGAAAACGTATTCCGCAATGCCAAACCTAATGGAGAAGCATCGGAGGAAGATATGGAAAACATTATCGGTATGGAAAAGTACATTTCCTTTTACGCAGACCATAAAGGTTGGCTGAATGAAACCCTTATCGAAGCTGTCAATAACGAAATGCAGGAGTACGGACAAATGGAAGAACCCATTATCCTAAAACAGTTTGACGGCAGGGACATAACCGCCAATAACCTTTGTTTTGAAAACCGATTGTTTGAGCTATTGCACAAGATAAGCGACATTTTGCACATCTTTTAAAATTAAAACTATGGAAGCGATTAACGATATAACACAGGACTTCGGCACATTGTACCACCCAAAATCCGCTTTGGTATTCTATGAAACCAAAGGAAGCAATACCGATGTTTATGTAGAGCATTTTGATATGGACAAAAACGGCATTCCTATCAACGCCCACCCATTGACGGTAAAAGAAGCCAACGTATTGGCAAAGGCATTGAACACCGAACAGGAAAAGAACAAAGCCTTTTTAAAGTCGAACGGAATATTACCGACCAATATCCTGCACATCAATCCCAATGTGGATAAAGGTGCGGTAATTTGGTACACCAAAGCACAGAAAAGGCGGTTGTATTTTGTCGATAGTCTGCAAATACCCAACGGTACAGCAGAAGTACCGCCAATGCTTTGGAATGCCAGTAAAAACGGTTTGAGCGTGTTTGCCCTTACAAGCGACAGAAGACCCACAGAAAGGACAAAATTGTACCATACACCGTATTTCAATATCTATGAAGACGGCAAAGTATGTATGGGAACGGTAAGCGTTGACATTAAAAAATCCGCTTCGGTGGAAGAATTTGTACAGGCTTGGGAGTATTATTTCTTTAATTCCTATTTCAGCCATTTGTTGGGCAATCATAATCCGATAAAAGGCAATTGCGTAAACCTATGGAAAGACCTTGTAAACACAGATAAACCCTTTCCAAAAGAAGTACTGAAACCGAATAATAAAACCCTTAAAAATCTATTGTAATGGAAACAGTAAAAACAGCCGTTCATTTTACGGACAACTATTTAATAAGTCCTACCAACCCCATTGAGGTTAATTTGATTGGTGCAGGTGGCACAGGTTCAAAAGTGCTGACTGCCTTAATGGAAATGAGCCATAGTTTAACAGAATTGGGACACTCAGGTTTGCAGGTTCGTTTATGGGACGATGATATTATCACGGAAGCCAATTTGGGCAGACAGCGATTTGCGCCGAGTGAAACAGGATTGTACAAATCGGTAGCTTTGATAAACCGTGTTAATCGGTTTATGGGAACAAATTGGAAAGCAGAAACCCAAAAGTTTGAACGCAATGTATTGGGTGGACTGCCCGAAAACGCAAAAGCAACGATTTACATTACCTGTGTGGACAATGTACAGGCACGGTTTGATATTGCAGAAATGCTTAAAGTAATGAGCCAACGCAGAATGAGTCGTGATGAACCAAAGTATTGGTTAGACTTTGGCAACAGCCAACAAACAGGACAAGTAATTCTATCTACTATCGGAGAAATCAAACAACCACAATCAGAAAAGTATGAAACGGTGGCAAGTCTGCCAATGGTTACGGATGAATTTGGCGAACTGTTGAAACAGTCCGAACAAACAGACGATACTCCAAGTTGCAGTTTAGCCGAAGCATTGGAAAAACAGGATTTGTATATCAATGCAACATTGGCTCAAATGGGTTGTTCGTTATTATGGTCTATGTTCCGTTACGGAATGACCGAAAACAGGGGTTTCTTTCTTAATCTAAAGAACTTCCAAACCCAACCCCTAAAAGTTGCCTGACCCTAAAAGTCGGGCGGCAAAAAGACACTCCCTTCCGATGGTCGGGGCAGTCTTTTTGCATTGAAGCGGTACAACCCCTTTGCTAAAATGCAACGGCTCCGCACATTACTTTCTCTTCATTTTACCAAACAGGTTGCTACATTTTAAGTGGGATATTCACTATCCCATTCGTTGTTTTAGAGGGACTTCTTTTCTTTCCACACAGCGACCAAAGAAAAGATTCTGTGTTATAAAACAACTTTTTCCAGTTTTATTTTGCATTAGGTTGTGTAAAATATCTAGAAAATGTATTTTTGCATAACTCAATGAAAAGAACAGTACAAATATCATCTCAAGTTACTCCGCCTTGATCTTAGGCTAACTGTTATATTTCCCAATTTTAATTTATTGGCTTCTCTGTCGTATCCGAAGGTTTTGCTTTCGTGTACCTACTTTTCTATTTACATTTTACAACTTTAAACATAAATCTTTATGCAGAAAATTATCAATTTGTTTGATTTCAAACAGAAAATTAATTACAAAAATGAAATTCTTGCGGGTCTTGCAGTGGCTATGACGATGATACCTGAGTCTTTATCCTTTGCTATTCTGGCAGGGCTATCGCCTTTGACAGGGCTTTATGCAGCCTTTTTAATGGGTATTGTTACAGCAATCTTGGGAGGCAGACCCGGAATGGTTTCCGGAGGTGCTGGAGCAACGGTAGTCGTACTTATTGCATTGGCTGCATCGCATGGTGTGGAATATCTTTTTGCTGCGGTTATATTAGCAGGTCTACTGCAATTTTCAGTAGGAATTTTTAAGCTGGGTAAATTTGTCCGCTTGATCCCACAACCGGTAATGTATGGTTTCTTAAACGGTCTTGCAGTAATCATTTTTATGGCACAGGTAGCTCAATTTAAAGTTGTAGAAAACGGAATAGAAGGTTGGATGCAGGGTTCTGCCCTCTATTTAATGGCGGGATTGACGTTGTTAACCATAGCAATTGTATTTATATTACCAAAATTTACAAAGGCGGTTCCTGCATCGTTAGTAGCGATAATTGTTGTATTCGGTATCGTATATTTTTTCGGTATTGATACTAAAAAAGTAATTGATATAGCTTCAGTAGGTGGTTCACTGCCATCATTTCATATTCCGGGAATACCGTTTAATCTGGAAACCCTGAAAATTATTTTCCCCTACGCCTTAGTAATGGCAGGTGTTGGGTTGATTGAAAGTCTGTTAACGCTTAATATGGTTGATGAAATAACCAGCACAAAAGGACAATCTAACCGTGAGGCTGCCGCACAGGGCATAGCAAATATCACCAACGGTTTCTTCGGAGGAATGGGTGGATGTGCAATGGTTGCTCAGACTTTAGTGAATATCGGAGCCGGTGGAAGAGCCAGACTTTCTGCAATAATTGCCTCAATTGCAATCTTATTGATCATTCTGGTTGCAGGTCCTGTAATAGAACAAATTCCAATGGCGGCATTAGTCGGGGTGATGATGATGGTAGCTATAGGCACATTTGAGTGGGTTAGCTTTCGAATTATTAATAAAATGCCTCGACACGACATTTTTATTGGTATGCTGGTAGCAGTTATAACTGTACTATTACACAATTTAGCTTTAGCCGTTTTGATAGGTGTAGTTATTTCAGCTCTTGTATTTGCCTGGGAAAGTGCCAAACGAATACGTGCAAGAAAGTATGTAGATGAAGATGGTGTAAAGCATTACGAAATTTTTGGACCGCTGTTCTTTGGTTCTACTGCCGCATTTATTGAAAAATTTGACGTACTAAATGACCCGAATGAAGTTGTAATTGATTTTAAGGAAAGTAAAGTAGTTGATATGTCTGCTATTGAAGCTTTAAATAAAATTACGGAGAAGTATCACAAGGAAGGTAAAAAACTACATTTACGACATTTAAGCCAAGATTGCAGACAGTTACTGAAAAATGCTGAAACAGTTATAGATGTGAATATTATCGAAGATCCTACCTACAAAGTAATGACTAATAAGTAACATTGGTATATTTAAGTTTACATCGAAAGCTATCAGATTTTTTCTATGGTTTTCGATGTTTTTTTTATGCATTTCAGCCTTTTACTTTTAAACTAAGTTTAAATATTAGATTTAAATAAACCCAAAAATGGTTCGGGGGTTATAAGCTAAAGCCAACCTCTTAAACAAATTATCGATAGAGAATTAAGCTTCTCTTTATTTACATCGCTACTTCCTGAAACGGAATGATTTGATGCTGGTGTTCTGAATTATAATAAGAATTGTTTTTCCATAATATAAAAGTCAATTCTAGGAGTTTTCTTTGGATGGCAACTATAGCCTTCATTTTGATACCATGCCTTGAAACCATTCTTAAGAAAATATCTCTGAACCTTTCATCAGTCCTAATTGCAGTTAATGCTGGAAAGTGCATTACCTTTCTTAAATTCCTATTACCCCGCTTGGAAATTCGAGGTTTGGATTTCACTGAGGTTCCAGATGTCTTTTCTCTTACATCTAATCCTGCATAACTGACCAACTGTCTTTTATTCTTTATTAACTCGAATCCGTTGGTTTCAGCGATAATTGTTACAGCAGTCAGATTTCCAATTCCCGGAATTGAAGATACTATTTTCATCTTTTCTACTAGAGTTTGATCTCCTTTGATAAGGATAGCAATTTCTTCTCTTATCTGCTTTTCCTGCAAATCAATAAGAGCTATTCTTTTTTTAGTTCGTTTAACTGAGCTTTCACTTGAAGTTGCAGAAGTACGTTCTGCGTGCAGTTGATTTTTCAACATTGTACGCTCATGTACAAGCTGCTCACGTTCCCTACAAAGCTGTCTCAAATCATTAAATATTTTTAAAGGAGGTTGCCATACTTCCAATTGCCTTTCCAAACCAAATCTAGCAATCGCTTGTGAAGCGCTCTTGTCAGTAATGGTTTTTATGTCAAGTGTTTTTGCATAATTACTGATCTTGTTTGGCAAAACGATGCTGACTTGTTTTTGAATACTGTAAAGATAGTAGGCTAAGGATTCATGGTAAACTCCTGTTGCTTCCATCACGTACCGTACTTCTGTTGTAGTTGATGTCTGTTTATTTACCCACGATACAAGACTTAAAAAACCTTTTTTAGTATTGGGAAATACTTTGTAGCCATAGACTTCTATGCTGATCTGTTCATCCATTCTACCAAGCGATACAACTAATTCATTTTGTGCAACATCAATTCCTACTGTCTGCTTTAATAATACCTTCATCTTATATGGTTTAGGTAAGTGATAACCTTCCTTCATCTTTTCTCCTGACTGGATATACTGGCTATTAGACTCATAATGAGCAAATTCCTTACATTCTGTTCAGATTCTAAAAGGTTAAAGAAGAGGAGGCAGTCTCTTTTCTTGAATATACCATAAGGCTATTTAAAGCAAAATCTGCTCTCGCCCTTCTTCACTTAGATTATATTATACAAACATAGGAGAAGCAAAAGAACGTCGCTTGGTTACAAATGGTTCCTGTTATTAATTTGTAACTTGCAGTAATTATTTTACTTAGTAAAGTGTTTTTAGTTTTGAACATTTTATTTGGTAAAGTGGAAATTTGGTAAAGATGAAAAGTAAAATTCTTCTCCTAATTCAATGCACTCTGTTTTTTTCATCTTATTTGTTTTCACAAACAAATAAGATAGTGCAAGTTGAAAACAATCTGACAGAGGTAAGGGCAATCATTTTTGAGGATAGCCTTGTACAACAATATAACATTCTCGATAGAATGAGATTTTATAAAGTCCCTTCAGTTTCTATTGCAGTCATACATAACGGTATAATTGAATGGGCTAAAGCCTATGGTTATGCTGATATTGAACATAAAACAGTTGCAGATACAAACACCATTTATCAGGTGGCATCCATTAGCAAATCAGTTAATGCATTAGGGATAATGAAATTGGTTGAGCAAAATAAACTCTCCTTATCAAAGGATATAAGAGAGTATTTAAAAACCTGGAAATTCCCTGACAACGAACTCTCTTATGGAAAAACGATTACCTTAAAAAATTTATTAAGCCATACTGCCGGTTTAAGTGTACGAGGTTTTGTAGGTTATCCTACGTCCGATTTAATCCCTTCGATAAATCAAATTCTTAATGGCGAAAAACCAGCGAATAATGAACCTGTAAAGCCCATTTATTCCCCAGGCTCGCATTACCAATACTCAGGCGGAGGAAGCACCGTAATCCGAAAGATATTGGACGATAACATATCGAGCAATTATGAACAATTGATGCAGGGGTTGGTATTGGAACCATTAAAAATGGGCAATAGCACTTTTTCCCAACCACTTGCTGCGAAATACACAAATTATGCTGTAGGTTATGATAAAGAAATGAAGCCGCTAAAGGGAGGATATTATGTCTATCCGGAACAGACTGCCGGAGGACTTTGGTCAACGGCTACCGATATTGCAAAGTTCATTTTGGAAATCCAACGTTCCATCAAGGGAGGGAAAAATGCTTTTCTTTCAAAGAACCTCATATCCGAAATGTTGACACCTGTGATGGAAAATTATGGGTATGGAATTGGTATAGAACAAAAAGGAGGCGAAAAATACTTTTGGCACGAGGGAGAAAGTTATGGGTATCGGTCGATATATTACGGTAGCTTTACCTCCGGCAATGGCGTGGCAATCCTCACTAATGCATATCCTGAAAATGGAAGACCTTTTGTAATTGAGGTTTTAAACAGTGTAGCTACGGCATATGGCTGGAAAGAGTTCTACAACCCTATTAAAAAGAAACTGATAAATGTTCCCGAAGAAATTATTAATAAATATGTTGGCGAGTATTTTAGTGAAAATCCTGCTATAAAAATATCCATATCGAAAGATAAAGAATACCTCACTTTGACTGCAAGACAAACGGAACAACTTTACCCTGTGGAAGTGGATACTTTTTTTCTGGCTTCTTCACCAAGTGACAAATGCGTTTTCTCCAGTTCTAAAAATAATGGGGTTATTGATACATTTCAAGTCGTTCAGAATGGTAAAGTAGTAGTTGACGCACGCAAAAGATTTTGAATATATTATTATCATCCATTAAATTTTATTGCTTCACTTTTGATAGCCATCAAATAATTCTTCAATATTCTCAAATTCAATAAAGGCTATCAGTTCACTTTTACATACTCTTTTGAACCCCCTAAAATTTTGATATTCCTGTAATGGTATAGAGACTAAATCCCCGATGATATGAATATCTAATGATACCAACATATTCCATAGTCTTTTGCTAAAAGGGAATGCACTGTCTATTAATTTCTTTTTCAGCACCTCCGTTTTTTCAGCATCATCCAACATTCGGATTTCTCTAAAGTCATTCCGGCATTCACCTTTTAATTTATCCCTGCGTTGTTTATAATAGTCAATCTCCTGAAATAGTTCGGTAATGGATTTTACTTTGTTATAGGCATCCCTGTATATCTGCCTAATCCGTTCACTGCTTAGGTTATAATCATTTGCCAATTCTATTATAGGTTTTTTGCTGACCAACATTTGATATATGATTTCGTACTCCTTTTCCGTGAGTACCTTTTTTGACATATCTATGTAAAAACTGTTGGTACGGTCAATGAGGTTTTTTGCTTCGTCCATTTTTCTATAGGCGTATTATAGTTAAATGCGTAATCTAAATATGCGTGTATATTATTGCGGAAACTGTTTAAAATATTCTTTCGCTATCTCACATACACCTGCACTGAAATAACGTCCACCGTTGTTTAGTACCTTTAAGGCTTCTTTGAGTTCTTCGGGATCTGCTCCTTTCAGAATGTATCCTCTTGCTCCGTAAGTTAGCATCTTCACTACATCCTGTACCTCATCGTTCACGCTAAAAGCCAGGATTTTAGTTTGCGGATATTTTTCGACCAATGCTCTAGCGGTTTCAAATCCATTCATTACGGGCATATTTATATCAACAATCATTACATCGGGAATAACTTCAATTTGCTCCATTTTTTCCATAGCATCTTTGCCGTTTTCCGCATCAAATATGATTTCAAATCTATTATCATCACTTATAATATCACAGATGCCTTTCCTAAGTAAGTCGTGGTCATCTATAAATGCTATTTTAATTGTTGTTTCTTTACTCATTTTCTTCTTTTGATAAGGTTAAAAAATCCATTTGTAGGTTTAGATAAATTAGCCGTTCTATCGACGTGAGACAGGCCATCATCAACTGCAACATCCCTAACTTTAAAATGGTTAAGCCATTCTTTAAAGTGTGCTATGTCGTTAGGTTTAAATTTTACGATTTCACCATTTTTTAGTGATATGATAAAAATATCTATGCAGAGAGAGAATGCTGATAATTGTGACGCAGTATAGTCAAAGTCGGGGTAAAATACAGGCTCCTTTTCCATAATCTTAATGTTATTAAGTTAGTGGAACCTGCAAAAAAATAAGGCGCAGGCAACCACACTTACTGGCATTAAGGCACTGGTACGCCTGACCCCCAAATAAGCGAGCGCCCACGCCTATGACGTGAGCGTTCTTACCTATCTGTTCCGGGGTTTTAAAAATTACCAGTTTCTAATGCGGAACTTAAAGCAAAAACACTTTAAGATTTTTATATTTTCAGTAGCAAAGATACTAAACTCGTTCCTTTTTGACAGCATATATGACAAAAAAGGTTACAGTAAATCTGTTTTATTTGAAATGTAATTTTTTTCCAATGCAATTATAATATCCGTTTCCTTATAGATAATCTTGCCCCCAATCTGAATGTATGGCAGGATATTATCATCACGGTATTGCTGTAACGTCCGTTTGCTGATATGGAGCAGCTTGCATACATCTTCACCCGACAAGTAAATTTCCCCGTTCATTACAGGGCGGTAATTTTTTAATATTTCTTCGATACGGCTCTTCAATCGCATTATCATTTCCTGATGGGCGATGATTTCTTCGGCTTCATTCGTCAGTAGATCCATTACCATTTGTATTATACGGATGTCCGGCTTCCAGCAAAGCCCGTACGTCCGCGAGTTTATAATAATTTTTGCGGTTAAGCTTGGAATAAGGTAATAGACCTTTTTCCTTATAGGTCTGTAAAGTCCGCTTGGTAATGTTCATCATCAAACAAACTTCCTGGTTATCGAGCCATTTTTCCTCTTTGAAAACCGTCCTGTATTTTCTTGTCGCATTTTCGGTCAGTTCCAAAAGTGCTTTTAGCTCGTTTTTCATTCCCTCCAGGGCGGATTTTTGTATTGCGATAACTTCCATCTTTTGCTCATTTTTTCTGTGGAAGTTCAAGTTAGAAAGGCTATATAAGGGATTGCACAATGTTGTAGCCATTGGCACTAAAAGGCAGTATTTGGCAGTTTACTTTTGTCGGAAACAAAAAAACGGATTACCTTTTGGGTTATCCGTTTCTTTCAAGCTGTATTTCTAATTAATCATCTGCGTTGAACAGGCTGTTCTGTTTTTGTCTTTTGTTTTTCATTTTTCTCATGGTAATAAGCCCAAAAACATAATAGTCCCCAGATAATCATGGCATAGGCTATCCATTTGCCAACCTTTTCAATCAATTTGATGAAAACCGAGCTTTCATAAGAGGAAAATCCCTCGGCTCCCATGGGGCCACGCCTGTAAAACTTTCTACGGTTAATCCAGTAACGAAGTCCCAGGCCTGCAACTAAAAATATTATCCCTATAACCAATGATGCAATCATAATTTCACATTTTTAATTTCACAAGTATAAATTTAAGAAATTTAATTTTGCTTTGATTGTTTTCAGCTACTTCGTTACAATTTCACTTGTCGTAAGATGCTCTACAAAATGGTGGACAGCTACCTTCGCAATTCGTTCATCATCGTCTACGGATGCTCCTGCAACGCCCAACGCTCCGATAACTTCATCGTTTTGTTTGAGTGTTACTCCTCCTCCGAAACTTATCAGCCCGCCATTGGTGTTTTCAATGCTATAAATGGGTTGTCCGGGTTGTGCTATCTCGCCAAATGCCTTGCTGTCAAAACCGAACAGGGCTGCGGTTCTTGCTTTTTTAATGGACACGTCTACGGGGCCTGTTACAGCATTGTCCATTTTCTTTAAGGCAATCAATACACCGTCTTTGTTTACCACTGTAGCGACGATAGAGAAATTACCTTTTGCAGCTTCTTCAATAGCCTTATCTATTAACAGATTTGCTGTTTCAAGACTGATTTCATTTTTCTGAACTGATTTCATTTTTCTGTTTTTTTTAATTTTAGATAATACTTGTTACAATACCGCCTTCTACTTTCAGATTGCTGCCGTTGATTGCCCCGCTGTTTTCATCTGCCAGAAAGACAGCGGCATTGCCGATTTCTTCAGGACGGACAAGCCTGCCAATGATGGAAGAGGGTCGGCTTGCCATAAATAGTCGCTCCGCTTCTTTTAAATCTGGATTGTAACGTTCGGTAATGAATTTTTCCGTTCCGGCAGTCAATGCGGGACCGGGTAAAATGCAGTTCACGGTCACTTCCGTATTTTTGGTCAACTCCGCCAGATTGCGTGAAAGGCTTAACACCATTGTCTTCGCCACGCAATAGTGTATTTTTTCGCTGTCGGGATTTAATGCCGATTCGGACGAAATGAAAATGAGCCTGCCTTTCTTATTGTCCAGCATTTTTTTGAAATAGAATTTGGAAAGCTGCATTCCAATCATAAAGTTGAGGTCTATCATCTTTAACCAATTGGCTTCCTGCAATTCAAAGAAGTCTATGTTTTCGTAATAACCTACGTTATTGACCAATACGTCTGTTTCTGTAACATGGTCAAACAGTTTTTCCCTGCCCTCTGTCGTGGAAAGATCTGTTCCTACGGTCTGGATTTTCCGGTTTGGATTTATGGCTAAAAATTCGCCTTTGATTTCATCTAATTGCTTCTGGTTACGGTCAACTAAAATCAGTTCATACGCTTTTTGTGCAAAGGCGGTGGCTATGCCTTTACCTATGCCTGCTGCTGCTCCTGTAATAATTACGGTTCTTTTCATTGTTATCCTTCATTTGTTTACAAGGCAAATTTGTATTAATTTTGAATTTTTATAAAGATAAAAAGTGCAAAACAATAAATAATTCATCATTGTTGAATAAAAATGATACAGTCGGTAAAAAGAGCATTTGAAATCCTCGATTATATTGCAACAAACGGCAATTTGGTTAGGTTAAATGATATCTCAGCTGCGGTGGGTCTGCAAAACACCACGGTACATAATTTTGTGAATACATTAAAAGAGCTGGGCTATGTGGAGCAGGACGAACTTTCGCCACGTTATCGAATTACATCCAAAATCAGCGAACTTTATATTCCTGAAAAACCTTTATACCAAATAAAAAAGGAAGTGAAACCGATATTGGAAAAGTTGAGCGCCGAAACAGGAGAAACGACTTATCTTGCTATACAATTGGGCAGTTACTTTCGTTATGAACTGCAAAGCGAACCTGAACGGAGCATACGCATTTCGCTGGAATTGGGCAGAGAACACGAAATGAGGCATACTGCGGTTGGCAAAGTTTTTATGGCATACTCGCCTCATCTTCCTGCCGTAATGGAAAAGGGATTGACAGAAAAGGAAATTGCCACACAACAAAAAGAGTTAAACGAAGTGGTAAAGAACGGCTACGCTCTTGACCTCGAAGAATATGAAAAGGATTTAAATTGCATAGCCGTTCCTTATTTATACAAAGGGAGAATTCAGGCAGTGGTAGTTGTAGCTGGACCAGCTTTCAGATTTGATCAAACAAAAATGAAAAGTACAGCTGAAAAAATTAAAACTTTACTAAAGTGAGAAATAGGAAAAAACGGCTTACCCTCAGATAAACCGTTTTTTTATAACCTGATATACTATTTTAATCACTGCTGTTAAACTGAAAGCTTAACTGCTTTTCATTCCCGAAGCTGTCCGAAATCCAAACTTCAAAAGATTGCGATACGGCGGATGCCGATGTATAGTACAATCTGAATTGCTTCGTTGGCAACTGATATAAATCATTTGGCAGATACGGAGGTTCATTGTAATACTGCAATGTTCCCGTGCCATCGTACTGAAAGTAGCGAATAAAATAATCCGTATTGGCGTAATTTCCGGTAGGCTGTATGTTAATCCGTATCTCTACAGTCTGCCCGTTGGCAACATCGTTAGGTACGGGCATTACACTAACCTCAAATGGAAAGTTCTGTTGTATTTCCAGATCGTCCTTATCACAGGACGAAAGCAGAAAGATGCTGAATACCGCAATTAGGAACAATCCTGCCATTTTAAGGCGTAACCAGTTATAATTGAATAATCTTTTCATTTTGCTTAGTTTTAAAGGTTAAATCTTAATCCCACTCCCGCAGCCGGGCGGAATTTTTCCAAAGGCGTTCCCCACATCATTTTTGCACGACCTTGTACAAAAAATACAAACCTGTTTGACAGGTAGGCTTCTATTGAAATCCTGCCGCCTGCACCGTAAATGACCTCATCATCGTACAGTATTTTTGCACCGTCATAAAGTATCTGCTCTCCACGATTGACGGTTTCGTAACCAACCACTCCGGTAATTCCCAGATTTACGGAAATGCTTTTCACAGGTGTTCCAAAAAGGTAAAAGCTGTAACCACCCTCTGCCATATAGGTTTCCTGCGGGATATTTATTCCCTTATATTGGTAATATTGATGTACATATTCCAATGCCCAAAGCTGGTAATTGCCGTGCTTACCATTTACCGTAAAACCGATATTCACGAAGTAGTTACGTGCCGGTTGTTCATCGGACAGTGTGCCTGTACTGATTTCAATTCCTTTTTGTCCAGGCAGCATTCTTTGTGCCTGTGCTGCTGTGATGCCCATTATAAGTAGCATCACGGTATAGATATACTTTTTCATTTCTATTATATTTTAGTTATTATTAAAATTTCAGGTGCATATCGTTAATCAATCGGGCTTTTATCAAATCCGAATTTTCCACCTGAAGCGTTTGATGCCTGCCGCCGTTCTTCTCGAAAATTTCAATCAGTAAAACCTTGTCATCGGCAATGGTAAACTGGTCTAACAGGAACACGTTTTGCTCGGTAGTTTGTCCTGAAATCTCCGTAAGTGGTTTATAAGTACGAAGCGGTATCATCGGGCGTTCCTGTACCACAGTACGTTTTGCCACTTTCTTATCTACCACTTTGAAATTGACAAAATCGATCTGGAAAGGCACATTGCTACGGTTTCTCAGTTCCGTATGGAAATAGTATTTGCCGTTGTGTATATAAATTCCTTTAAGGGTAAACTGAATGCCGAAACTCTTAGCCCCGATATGCTTGACAATACGTTTATCTTTTTTGTAAATGGTTTCTAAAATCAATCCTGCCAATGATGGCGAATTGTTGCCCAACTCTTCAAAAAGCACATCGTTACCGTTAGTTTTGTCAACAGCCTTTTGCATTGTTAGCAGGTCATAGCTCAACGCCTCCGGGTAAGAACTGTAATACACATTGAAGCTGTAGAAACGTCCGTCATTGGTAATGACGGAAAAGTTGGTTTCCGGCTCAAAATCCCTTACCGATGCTTTTACACGCAATACGTTTTCCGCATCTTCTGCTTTCCCTGCAACCAGGTATTCACTTCCCAGGTCCACATAACGAATGGCAGTCGGGAAAATCAGATGCGAAGTTTTGTCGTAGGTTACTTCCATTTTATAGGGTTCTATTTTTCCTAATTCAAGTTTGGTTCTTACACTGTCCTGTGCGTAAGACTGTACGGCAAAGCCGAGTATCAGGGCAAAAGCCCAAAAGGTTTTTAAATGATTTTTCATTGCTCTATTTATTTGAGTTCAACATTATTTTTTAGATACCAAGAAGACCTGATGCCCTGATTTTAGGGTAACCTTTGGCATCCTTACTTTTTTAGAGAAATAACCCGATACGCCTTGTATCACGCCACGGCTCATATCTGCCGCAATCTGCTGGCCTGCTGATCTGGTAAGCATTAGGCTGGAACCCGTAGTCTGGCTCATATTAGCCGCCATTTCGGTAAGGGCATTCATTTCGTGCGAATACGGAACGTACAAGCCCTGTTGTCCGTCCAAATCGTAAATGGTTATATCTACCGGAATGATGCTACCTTCCAGTTCAATGGAAGTAATTTTCAATTGTAAGCGCCCTCCCTGAAACTTGCCATTTGCGGTTACGATTGTTCCTTGCGGAATGGTACGGTTAGCCGTTTGGGCAGGCTCCAGTAATCGTAAACGCACCCCTGTTTCGCCAATAACCGTCTGTGTTTCGTGTACACTTGCTTTGATGCTGTTTTTAGGTTGTACTACCTGCTCCTTAGAGTCTGCTGTATAAAAACCCCGATTTTTGGTTTGGTTCCAATCGGCTAAAAACGCACTGTCGGTAGGTTCACGGTACAGGGCAGATACCGTGTTTTTCCTGGTCGGTGTGAATGCCACAAAATGCTCTTTTTGATTGGGAGCTGACGTTGCTGTACTTACCTCCTTAGCAGGTGGTGCTCCTCCCTGATTTGTTGTACCCGTTGGCAGATACTTTGCCGCCATCTGGTAGGATTTCTCCATCAGGGCAAGCTGGTCATCAACGGTTACAGGCTTAGGTACATCTTTTTCAGCCAGCTTTTCTTTTAACTCATCCAGTTGCCTGCGGAGTTCTGTTGTTTCCGAATTGTTGTCCTGATAAAAAGAACCCAACGTACTTTGTGCATTGCGGTAGCTGTTCAATGCCTGATTGCCGTTTCTGCCTGAATTTCTACCACCACCATAACCGTTAGCTTCTTCCTCTTCCGGAATTTCTGCCTCGTTGTTCTGTGTGCTGTCCGTGTTCCAATAATCCGAAAGCGTTGCAAGCGCATTACGTTTTTCCTGCTCTTTGCGTTCGAGCATTTCCTGCTCATACGCCTTGCCTTTGTCGGCAGGCATTCCTGCTCCGGTAGCCTGTGGAACGGCATCGTTCAGCCCGATGTTTTCGACTTCCTTTTTATCTTTCGAAGGTTTAAATATCAGGTACATACAGCCGAGAAACACGACACCCATCAAAACGAATATGAGTGGCTTTTTGAGCTTTTCGGCTTTGTTCTGTGTGCCGTCTTGCAGCACATCAGCGGTTTCGTTCGGGTTCCCTTCCGTTACCCGAACAACCGGCTTTTTGTTCTCATTTTCTTTCATAAATCTGATTTTTTAAAATTGTTGATACACTATCCTGCAACCTTGCAGGATTTTCACTTTTGAGGACAGGGTTCTCGATATGCTCGATGACCATACTGTTATCGGACTTTGAGGTATCGTACCAAACTTTGCCAATAACTCCTGCGGTAAGTAGCAGGTAACCCACAAAGAAGTACAGCGTATATTGGTGCTGTTTCCGTAATGGCAATCCACGCCAGCGTTCGTCCAATTTATCAAAGTACCTGTCCATATTTGCTCTTATTTTTTTCATAGCCCTACTATTTCTGTGTTATAGCTTGAAACGTTTAGGACTATTACCCGCTTTTTGCTTCGGTTCGTCATTGACCAATGCGATTGCTTCCGTTAATTTGGGTGCGGATATGATTGACAGGTTTGCCAGTTCCGATTTTTTGAGCAATTGACCGAAGCCGTCTTTCTTCGCTATTTCCATTCGGCTGAGCGAGAATTTGCCGTCAAGGTATTTTACCCACATACTGCATTCTACATGGGGCTTGTCATCACCCGACCATTGCAGGTAGCCTGTCAGCAACAAATCCTGCTTAGGCAAACTGTCTGCACCTTTTTGGCAGTTTTCGAGGTATTCGCTGATGCTGTCTTTCAGTTTTCCGGCATACGCACCCTGCGTATGGAAATAACCATTATATCCTTTGTCGGTAAGGATTTTTGCGAACGTGTTTAAATCTGATAATGCTTCCATAAGACTGTCTTTAGCGTTCGATGACTTCTATATCCCTGTTTTCAATCACTGCAAACTTTTCGATATTGAAACCCTGCGGATTATTGTCGGAGCGAACAGAGTTCACGAGATAGCAGGAAGTAATAAGGTTACGCCTGGTCACATTGCTCGAACGGATGATGAATTGTTTAGCGTAGGTACGCACTGCATAAGGATAGTTGTCGAAGTTGCACACGACACTATCCACTTCTATGCGTTGCTGTACATTACCCGAAATGATACGGCTGTAATAGCCCTTTTCCGACAAGTCCTTGTAATAATCGAAGGCACTTTTATCGGCAAGGTTGAACGCTCTGCTCATATTACTTTCGATAGCGTTTTTGTCGGGAGCGAGTGTAAAGAACAGTTCGTGAAAACGTCTGACGTGTTCCCTTGCTTCGACAGGGCGGTTGATGCTTGCATCCTGTGATAAGGCAAGCATCAAAGATTTACCGTTATCCAGTACATAGATTTTTTGGCGTTGTTCTTCTGCAAAGCGGTAGGAACGCCATACGGCGTATCCTACCACGCTAATGCAGAGAACCGCAAACACAATGGCATATAATCGTATCTGCCTAAAGCTGTTTTCGATATTTCTTAGCGTTTTAAATTCCATTTTTAAATAATTAGATTGTTTTTATTTGCCCATTAATTTGCCTCCGATGTTTCCTGCTGCTGAACCAGCCCCGGCTCCGGCAATGTTTCCGGCTTTCATTGCGGTTTGGTTTACATTACGGGTAAAGTTTCCTGCACCGCCTGCCTGGATAATCCATCCTGTTACCGTCGGAATAGTGAAGTATCCCACGATGCCGATTATCATAAAGATGATGTAAACGGTATTGGAAGTATCAGGTATATAGGTTGGGTCAGAAAGCAATTGGATATCCCTTTCAATAATCAAGGATTGTATCCTTGCCAGCATCGAGCTGAACAGGTCTGAAACAGGAAGCCAGAGATATACACTGACGTACCTCGTGAGCCATTGCGTGAGCGTACTCTGAAATCCGTCCCATACGGAAATAGCAAAGGCTATTGGTCCGAGTATGGAGAGGACAATCAGGAAAAACGTCCGTATGGTATCAATGACGAGTGCTGCCGCCTGAAAGAGTATTTCCAGCAAATTGCGGAACCAGTCTTTTATTACTTTTTCTGTCCGATAAGCAGCCCTGTCCATATACATTCCCGCCATTGTCCCAATGTCGGACGGTGACCAACCTAATTCGTCCAGCTTTTTGTCGAACTCTTCGTCTGATACCATATAGGCTGTTTCGGGGTTTCTTACCATTGCCTCATATTCCAACTGGTCTTTCTGCTGTTGTAATTGGTTCAGGTCAAGTACCTGGCCTTCCAGCATTTGGTGGGTTCCTACCACCACCGGGCTTAGTACTGCATTGATGGTTCCCAAAACAATGGTTGGAAAGAACATAATGCAAAGCCCTAAAGCGAACGGGCGCAACAAAGGGAACATATCGATAGGCTCTGCACGGCTTAAAGCCTGCCAAACTTTTAATGCCACATAGAACAATGCACCCAGTCCCGCCAGACCTTTAGCCACTGCCGCCATATCGCCTGCAAGCGGCATCATATCGTCGTACAGCGAACGCAGGAGTTCGTGAAGATTATCCCATTCCATAGTTTACCAGTATTTTTGGTTAGCAGTTCCGTAGAGTTCAAGCACTCTTTGGGTATCGTTTTTCTTTTTCGCTCTTAGGTAGCTTACAGAAATGTTCTTATTGGTGTAGTAGCGTACAAGGCTGTGGTAGTCCTTTACCTCTTTGTACACACGGTCAATAATATCCATACGTTCCTTATCATTCAGCGAAAGGCTGGAAGCGGTTATGATCTGCTTCAGTTCTTTCAGCAGTTCGGTACTCTCGTTGAGCAATGCCGCATACCCATTGCCTATGGCGACCAATTCCTGTGGTTTGAAATTGGGGTCGTTCATCATCTTGCCGAAATTGGTCACATACATTTCGGACACGTCGCCCACCAGCAAAACCGTTTGTTGTACCTTACGGGCATCTTTCACAAGGTTATTGATGGCTTGCAGCTTATCGTAATATTCCTTGCCCTGCTCGTACACTTTCTTCACTTCGTTGAAGTTCTTGATCACATTGCTCACAGTGGAGGAAGTCTGCACGATTTCATTGGCACTGTTAAGAATACCCGATGCCAGGTTTGTCGGATCGGTTACCACCCATTGGGCTTTGGCTGACGGTGCTACGGCGAGCATCAGTGCCGTACACACCATAAAAAGAAACTTTTTCATTGTTCTTGAATTTTAAATTGTTAATGACTATTGATTTACTTTGTCACGCCTTTGCATAGCGATATGCTTGATGGCGAGTTCTACGTTGCCGTCCAGTTCGGAAGCAAGCTGCATTACTTCCATTTTCTCGGTCTCTTCGGTGGTGTAGGCGAGATATTCCTCCAAACTAACTTCGGTGGCATATACTGCCGAGTGCGTACCACCTAAGCCGATCCAAACCTCTTTGTATAGTCGGCTTGCATCGTTATTCATATTGATGGAAAGTACCTGCCCTTTCTCTTTGTCTGTAAGCCCCAACATCGCCTGTATGTCATCGAATTTGTTCATATACTTGCGTTGGTCAAGCAGGATTTTACAGTCGGAGTTGTTGATGATGCTTTCTTTCACAATGGGCGACTGGATAATGTCGTCAACCTCTTGCGTAACGACAATGGCTTCCCCGAAGAATTTCCTAACCGTTTTAAAGAGGTACTTAATGTACTCCGCCATTCCTTCTTTGGCTATTGCTTTCCACGCTTCTTCAATTAAAATGAGCTTTCGGATGCCTTTCAGCCTACGCATCTTATTGATAAACACTTCCATAATGATGATCGTGACTATTGGGAAAAGGATTTTGTGATCCTTGATGGCATCGATTTCGAACACTATAAAGCGTTTGGAAAGCAGATCCAACTGCTTGTCGGAGTTCAGCAGGTAATCGTATTCGCCACCCTTGTAGTAGGGTTCGAGTACGTTGAGGAAATTGGCAATGTCAAAGTCTTTTTCCCTTACCTGCTTTTCCTCCAATACCTTGCGGTAGTCGCCTTTTACATATTCATAGAAGCCGTTGAAAGACGGGTACGCATCTTCCGTCTTGATACGCTCGATATAACCACTTACAGCATTGGAAAGGGCAACTTCTTCAGAGCGGGTTGGCGGCTCATCGTCACGTTTCCATAATGTCAGCATCAAAGTCTTGATACTTTCCCTTTTCTCAATGTCGAATACGCCATCATCGGTATAGAAAGGGTTAAAGGCAATCGGGTTATCTTCGGTGTAAGTGAAATACACACCGTCTTCGCCTTTGGTCTTTCCTTTGATGAGTTCGCATAAGCCCTGATAAGAGTTACCCGTATCTACCAACAGCACGTGTGCGCCCTGTTCATAATACTGCCGTACCATATGGTTCGTGAAGAACGATTTACCCGAACCCGATGGACCAAGTATAAACTTGTTCCGGTTCGTGATAATACCACGCTTCATAGGCAGGTCGGAAATATCCAAATGGATAGGTTTTCCTGTAAGCCTGTCAGCCATCTTGATACCGAACGGCGAGGGCGAATTGTGGTAGTTGGTTTCTTCCGTGAAGAAACACAATGCAGGCTCAATAAAAGTGTAAAAACTTTCCTCACTGGGAAAGTCGCCCGCATTGCCCGGCATTCCTGCCCAGTACAATGTTGCTACGTCCGTTGTGTTGTGCCGAGGCTTACATTCCATCAGTGCTAACGCACTACCGCAATCATTCTTTAACTGTTTCAGTTCCGCAGGGTCTTCCGACCACGCCATAATATTGAAGTGCGCACGGATAGATGACAGCCCGAAGCTGTGGGCTTCGTTCAGGTACTTTTCTATCCACTCTTTGTTGATTTGGTTGGCACGGCTGTACCTTGCCAGTGAGTGCATATTCCTTGCGGACTTCTCAAACTTTTGCAGGTTGTCTTCGCTGTTATCCAAAAAAATGTACTGATTGTAAATGTGGTTACAGCTTAACAGCAAACCCACAGGTGCGGCGAATGACAGGCGGCAATCGCTTCGGTCGGTGGATAGCTTTTCAAAACGTGTATCAGCCGATACCGTTCCGGGCAGGTCATCTGTGTCGGAAAGTGTGTGCAGGCTTAACCTTTTGTTGCCGATGCGTACTTCTTCGTTTCCGAGTGCGATGTCCTGCATTGGTGTTCCTGCTCCCCTCGATAACGTGAGGTATTGCTCCAATAATCCCTGTGTATCGTCCGTTCCGATAATGTCCTCTTCTGTCAAACGCCGTAGGCTTACAAAACCGCTATCGTTCACGATACGTTCAAACTGGGCAACCGCCTCCATAAAGCGGTGTATTGTTTCCTTGTTCCTGATTTCCTTTGGTATCAGCGTACCTTTGCAAAGCGAACTGAAGTTGCTTTGCATCCGCATTCTTTCCTTTGTGGTCTTCGTAAGGAACAGGTAACAATAATGGTTCAGGAACGGTCGCTCGTTGAAATGACGTTGATAAGACTTCGATAAAAAACTCTGGTCTTCTATTGCCAAATCGGGTGCATAGCTTTCCTTGATGTACCAATCCTGTTTGTGAATGACCGTAAAATCAGGCAGGGTTTTAATCGCCTTGTGCCAGGCGGAGTGTATGGCTTCATATTCCGCAGAAGCAACCGTAAACAGTTCCGGCAAGCGCACTTCAAAACAGGCGGTAATGTCCGCATCTTTGGATAAGATGCAGTTGTTCTCTACTGCCAACAAAGGAAATTTATTTTCCAGTGTGGCGGTCTTTGCTACATTTCTCATACGGCATTCTGTTTAGGTGTGAATTTTAAATAGCGGTGTACAGGCTTGCGGCAGATGATGTAGCGGGGATGCCTTTTATTGGCTGCAATTTTCATCAGCCCGTGTTCGCCGTACTTCCTGTTCAGCGAAAAGGTCTGCCATATAATGAGCGAAGCACCACCTGCTCCTAGGAACAGGCAGATGTAAGAGTTTACGCCTGCCATATACAGTATCATCACGAGGATAAGCGTGCCGAGCAGCCCACCTGCGAAAATGAACAGGTATTGTGCTTTCAGCCCTTTAAATTCCACCGTCCTGCCGATGCCTTTGTTGATATTGTAATTCATAAGGCAAAGGATTAAAGGAAGAATGAACGCAGGATAGTAGCGGCAACAATCAAGAAGATACAGGCACCAAACCACGAAGCTGCGGTCTTACTTGTGTCAGGGTCGCCGCTACTGAATTTGTTATACACTTTAACACCTCCTATTAATCCGACTACTGCACCGATGGCGTAGATTAATTGGGTTGCGGGGTCGAAATACGACGTTACCATTTGGGTAGCCTCGTTGATGCCAGCCGAACCGTTTCCCTGTGCGAACGCACCAATTCCTGACAGCATAGCCACGGCTGCCAGCAAAACTTTTTTTCTTTGTTTTTCCATAATTGAAACACATTAATTTGTTACTGTTTATCCCGCACCTTGCGAGCTTTCGGGACAAATGTCTTATGGAAAAAGAGGCGTTATAAGAAAGTGGCAGTCAGAGGAAGTGTTTGGCTGTGAGTGGCTTTGTAGCAAGTGTTTGAGGATAAAAAAAACGCCAAACTTTTTACTGTTTGGCGTTTCGTTGTCGGTATGCTAATTTACATTTTACGACCTTTCGATTTACTTTGTTTTGCTTGTGGGGGTGGTTGTTTTGCTTCAGTTTTTTGCAGGTTCTTTTCTTCTTTCAGATTGCTTTTAATCAAACCAACAAGAAAGGTTTTTTCCCAGGGTATCTGCTTCGCTTCAAACTGCAATTTCAAGCCCTGCTTTGCCAGTCCGTGTGTCAGTTCAAATCCGTATTGCCTGTTCCATCCAATCCTGTCAAGCAATCTTTCAGAGGGAAACCGTACAGCAATTAAATCTTTGGGTAGCTCTTTGATATTCCGATAGTCCGGTTCCTGAAATTCGTGTGTCTTTGGATTATAAGGAATGGTATAAGTCCTCTTATCTTCATCATAGTAATTCTGTATATCCGAGAACACAATACCTTTAGAAAGGAAATCATCTTTAGGTCGAAGCATATTCATACGGATATCGACGTAGAAAGTATGACCGGCAATATCCACCGTTGGCAATACGCCTTTGTTTACACGCAAATCGTAGGCTTCCTGATTAATCTTTGTTTCATCAGATACTTTGATATTATAAAAATCCCACGGTACAGGCTTCGCAATGTGGTTCATTGTAAGGTCGGTGTATAGTAATCCGTATTGCGGATTATAACCGTATGCTATATTTGTTCCCACAGGGTCGAGGTAAGTTAGATTAGGCACTTCCAATATCACACGGTCTTCTGTTCTGTCCCTGCTACCGTCCCGCATAACATCTGCCACTTTATTTTCACTGATATTGTAGAACAGATGATAAACACCCTCATCTTCATAGTACAAATCGTAGTGGTATTTATTCAAAAAAATCTCTTCGCCTGCTCCATCTTGGGGACGTAATGAATTATTCTTTACATCTACTTCATATGCCTTACCCGCTAAATCAATCGTTACAGGTTCGCCGTTCAATCTTTTATTATACAAATCCTGATTGACCATAATTTCAAAATCGCTTTTCTGCTCTATATCCTGCAACGTACAGCCGTATTTACGGCTCATACCTTCAGGGTCAATTGTTCCTATCCGTGGAATTTCAACTGTAATAGCTGGGTCGGCAACTTTCGATTGTTCAAATAAACCATCGAATAGTTCATCAAGAGTAGATGCAGATTTGATAAAATGATAGTTTTTTGAAACTGTACTATACTCGAACGAGTAGTGTGTACCGTTATCACGCATATTGTCAAAGTAAATCTCATTATGTGGATTGTCCTTTTCAATGAGGGCGATTTTGTCTATATCGAAATGAAATATTGTGCCCTCAATTTCAATTTCCGGCAGTTGTCTTTCCATTGTTCAAAGTTTTATTGTTTACATTCTGCGACCTTTTCTTTTGCTGACTGTACTTTCCTCTGGCTTTGGACTAATGGATGGCTTTTGCTCTGCCTTTACTTCTTGTCCATTGTTACGTTTTACAGTTTCCGCAAAACGGGTTTGATGCCACGGTATTACTTTGGCTTCAAAATGCAGATGTACTCCCTTTTTTTTTAGATAGTCCGAAGTATTCAGGTCACTTGTCTTGTTCTGCCCAATTGGGTCAAGAATACGTTTGCCGGGAATTTGTACAACAATAAGGTCTTTGGGTATTTCCTTCACATTGAGGCTCACCTCCTGAAAGGTATGTGTCTTTTGGTTGTAGGGAATGGTAAATGTATTGTCCTTGTGCGAATAATAATATTTCAGTTCGGAAAAGATAATGCCACGAGACCAAATATCATCTTTAGGATGTAGTTTGTCATTAAACAAGTCAATATAAAATGTGTGTCCTGCAATATCTATCGTGGGTATAATCCCTTTGTAAGCAATTTTATCAAAGGCATCTTGATTGACCATTAGCTTGAAATCGTCCATTCCCGCCATTTTATCTTCGTCAATGTTATGTTTCTTTGCCATTCCTATTGGGTCAAGTGTTACGAAGTCGGGTATCTCTGCCAATTTTGCTCCTTGTTCAGCGTATGTCGTCAAGCCCTTACTGTTTGGGCTGTACCAAAAACTGTAACCCTGTACTGCTTTCTCATCCATATCGGATATTGAAATCACATTTTTCGGATTGGCTTTTTCACGAAGTTCCAACTGATTGACATCCACGATAAATTCTGTTCCGAATATTTTATATGTTGGAAGTAACTTCTCTGTATCGGTGGGTATCCTGTACAGGCTATCCTTTCGCTCATTGACGATATATTCTTCTTTTGGTTGTAACTGTTCTGCGACGTTAAGTTTTATATGTTCTATCAAATTGGTATCCACCCATGGCAATGTACGGGCTTCAAAGTGCATTTGCTTCAAATCCTGATCAGTAATGCTATTGCCGTACTTTTTATTCCATCCCACTATATCTAATTCATACTGACTTGGAAACTGTACGATGACAATGTCTGTAGGCAGTTCGGTCATTTTAGAAACATCGTCCTGTTGAAATTCGTGTGTCGTTGGATTATACGGAATGACATACGCCCGTCTGTCACGGTCATAGTAGTCTTTTATTTCTGTAAAATCTATTCCCTTTGATTTAAAGTCGTCCTTTGGTCGCAGTTTGTTCATTTGCAAATCCACATAGAATGTATGACCTGCAATATCAAGAGTAGGCAGTATTCCTTTATTCAAACGCAGGTCAAGCAAACTGCCCGGTTCGATATTGATAGCTGGTAATTCATTTTCCATATTTTCTTTATTTTAAAAGACAAATGGAAGTCTATATAAACTCCCCAATGTCAAAATCCTCCAGATTATTTTTCCGCAAAGTGGAAGAACCGGCTTCCGTTTCAGATGAGAGTGTGCTGTCCAAAAGCTCGGCAATTTTTCGGGATGCACCCTCAATGGAATTTTCCAGCAGGCTGAATAATTCAGTTCCCTGTAATCTTTGAACTATCGCTGCCGCTGTTTCCTTTTGGGATTGTTCCAGTTTCTCTTTTTGGAGCAACATCCCCACGGAGCTTAGTTCGTCAAAGGTAACCCCTTGGGCAAGACTGTCATCGCCACCGGATATTCCGTACCTGTTCCATTCTTCTTCTTCCTCCTCCAAATCAGGTATATTACTGAAAACTTCGTCCAGCTCTTCCTGCGGAATTTGAATGCCGACGTTTTCATTTTCGTCGTATTCGATGTCTAAATTATCAGGGTTTATCTCTACTTCATCAATTTGGCGTTCATTGGCAGTGTTTGGCACCGAAAGGCTTCTTGCTGGCTTGGGTTGCCCCATAATATCCGGCAAATTCGGATTGACTTTTTCCTGTTTCGGTTTTTGCTCTGACCTTTTACGAATGACAATCTTGTCCTGCAAAAGCAGGGCAATGACTATCAGCAGGCAAATCACAATTATTGTTTCCATAGCTTATAAAATCGGTTTAAAACGTTCGTTGAAGTAATCTGTAATATCGTCCCCATACTCCCTGAAGTGGTGTTCAAGGATATTGTCAATGTATGAGTAGAGGGTTGTTTTTTCTTCCCTTGTTAATTGCACAATTCGGAGCAATCTTTCGTGGTATTCGGGACGTATGTAAACGACCTTACCGTTACGTCCTGACGGAAACCGGTTGGCTAAAAATCTGGCACTGTATTGTGCTGAGTTTTTAGGTGGTGTCTTTTTCTTAAATAAATTTTTCATAATCAAATACGTTATAGAATGGGTTTATTATTCTTGTTATACTCTTCGAGAATTTCTTGGGAATGCACCTCAAAATGATGCTTTAAGATATTATCCAGATAGGCATACAGTGGGATTTCTCCCGCACCGATAATCTTCACTATCCGGGTAAGCTTTTCGTGGTATTCGGGACGTACATAAATAGATTTATCGCCCCTTCTTTTCAGTGTGTTCTTTTTAAGGAATTTAGAAGAATACGTTTTGTTTGTCTTCTTTGCCCTGGTTGTTTTATTGTTATTTTCCATATCCCTAAAAATTAAATGGGTTTATACTTATCGTTATAGCTTTTGGTAATCTGTTCGCCAAATTCCTGAAAATGATAATCCAGTAAATTGTCCAAATAAGCGTATATACTAATCTTGTCTCCACCAATGACCTGAATAATACGTGTGAGCTTTTCGTGAAATTCCGGTCGGATATAGACCGTTTTTCCGTCACGTGCATTAGTATCCGTTTTTTTGAAAAAGGTATTTTCATAATCTGCTTCAGCAGTCCGCTTTGTCCGGTTCTTATCCCTAACCGCAGGCTTCTCAGGTAACGGTTCTTTAGGTTTATCTTCTTCCTTTTCGGGAGTTGGTTCCGGAGGAAGCCGCAAACCTTCTTTTTTTACACCATCCACCATAAGGCTCATCATCAGTTCCTCGTTGATATCGGGAGTAATTTTTTTCTTATTTTCTTTTTCCATAATGCTTATA
The DNA here is from genome assembly GCF_003339865.1 of Pedobacter chinensis. Lineage (GTDB taxonomy): Bacteria > Bacteroidota > Bacteroidia > Sphingobacteriales > Sphingobacteriaceae > Pedobacter > Pedobacter chinensis. The sequence goes on along the minus strand of NZ_QPKV01000007.1, from coordinate 146,801 downwards.
ATTGAATGATTTTTAGAAATTCGTCCATAAACAAGTCTAATTGACAGGTTTTCATCAGCCGTTCATCGGGAGGCATCAATGTTGATCGGAAAACCACTTTACTGTTTACCTCGCTTTCTTTACGAAAGCGGGTGCTATTCTTGACCTGGTTCTGCATCAGGCTTATTCCCAATTGATGGATAAGAGTGTTATATACATCATATAAAGGTGTGCTTTCCCTGCCATCGACCTGGTTCCAGAAGAGGTTAATGGTTTGTATAGAAGTTTCACCTTCTTTCATGATGATATCTTTCATAAGCTGTGTGAAAACGAGCGTACTTTCCATTACTACACGGTCTGCCGTGATGGGTGTAAAAATGTGGTGCATTCCTGCCAGTGCTTTTAAAATGCCCGGCGTATTGACTGTTCCAGGCAGGTCAAAGAATACAGCATCGATTGGAACAGGAGATGCATTCACATATTCCTGAGCCGCTTCCAATACGCTATCTGCCCTGTGCTGAATAATTTCATATGCCTTTTTATTGATGGTCATAAATTGGTTGTACGCCTGTTTTTTCAAGGCTTCGTTTTCCATTACCATTTTTAAATCGCGGTCCTTCATTTTCAACAAGCTGTGCTGAGGGAAATCCGCATCAAATACGGCTACATTGTAGCCCAACCGGTAGTGCATCGTACTCGCTGCAAGCGTTGTAAACGTGCTTTTGCCAACACCGCCTTTTTGAGAAGAAAAGGCGATAAATACTGTTTTGTGTTTTACGTTCATCTTTTAATTATTTAATTGTTATATACTCAATCACCTATGTACATAAGTGCTTATTTCAGTAATCAGATACTTATGTACTACAGTAAATAGGTGTGCTGCTCTGTACCCATATACTTAGGCAGGTAATTATGCACCTGTATACCAGATTGCTTAAGTACTTATCTGTACACCTATATCGGTATGCAGATAAGCAGGTCTGTACAAGCTTATCTGCATTTGTGTGTACAGAACTACCTTTTCAGGTATCTAAATAGATAGCTTTCTATGTACCGGTTTCCTTATTTACCTACCTCGATAGTTAAGTACTTAGGTTGTTACCTGAATAACTATCTACGCACTTATATCCTTTTGTTGGTACAAATAAAAAGAGATTAACAAGCGGTTCTATCAAGGTGGCAGTATTTGGCACTCAAAGGCAGCGTTTGTCCGGGTATCGCATTGCAATACTCTTACGGGCAGGGCTTTACTTTGTAAAATGATTTTTATTAACGGATTTATGCAAAAGTCTTTTGACAAATCGGAGGGTAACGGGAACGGCATCGAGCCGTTTTTCCCTGTTACATTTAATCCGTCCCGCAGGGCGGATTTTTGTGTTCACCGGAACACGGCAAGTTGTGTTTTGAGGCACTCGAAACCGAGTTCGTGCCTCAAAACAACTTGCCCTTTGCAGGGGGCAGAAAACACCTTCCGAAGTCAGGGTTTTGTATGGATTATCTAACGATGAGCTCGCTGAAGCTCGGTTTTAAAATGGATTTGTGATGAAAGAGAACAGTTACAGAAAACAGAATAAGGGCGGACGGACACCGAAAACAGACCCAAGCATCCACCGCCACGTTTTCCGTCTTACCGACGAAGAAAACGCCAAACTTTTATCGCTTTTTGAAGCATCGGGAATGCCCAATAAAGCAAAGTTTATCATTTCCCTGCTGTTCAGTAAGGAAATGAAATCAGTTAAGATTGACAAAGGAACAGTTGATTTCTATATGCGGTTGACTTCGTTTCACAGTCAGTTTCGCTCCGTAGGTGTGAACTATAACCAGGTTGTAAAGCTATTGTACAAGCATTTTTCCGAGAAAAAAGCCGCAGCATTCCTTTACAAACTGGAAAAACAAACGGCTGAAATGGCGATGCTATGTCAAAAAATCATTCAGCTAACCGAAGAATTTGAAGCGAAGCACCTGAAAAAATAGCGGTAGAAATGATAGCAAAAATCGGAAGAAGCGGAAATTTATACGGGGCATTGGCGTACAATCAGCTTAAAGTGGAGAATGAAAACGGGCAGATTTTGTTTGCCAATAAGATGATTGAAACCGCAAGCGGTCATTATTCCGTAGCACAATTAGCCCAGTCTTTTGCACCTTACCTGATAGCCAACCGCAATACCGAGAAACACACCTTGCATATTTCGCTCAATCCTGACCCCAACGACAAGGTAAGCGATGACAAGTTTAGGGAAATGGCAGAACAGTATATGCGGGAAATGGGTTACGGCGAACAGCCTTTTGTCGTATTCAAACATACCGATATTGACCGTAGCCACATACACATTGTGTCGGTCTGCGTGGACGAGCAAGGCAAAAAGATTTCGGACAAATTCGAGAAAATGCGGTCTATGAATGTATGTCGTGAACTGGAAAATAAATACGGGCTGATACCCGCAACGGATAAGGAACGCAACCAGACGGATAAGATTTTCCGTCCGGTGGATTACCGGGCAGGCGATGTAAAGAGCCAAATCGCTGCGGTAGTCCGCCACTTGCCGAATTACTACCAGTACCAAACTTTGGGCGAATACAATGCCTTGCTTTCCCTGTTCAATATTACCACCGAGAAAATCGAGGGCGAATTACGGGGAAAGAGGCAACAGGGCTTATTATATATTCCGCTGAATGAAAAAGGAGAAAGAGCCGGGCATCCGTTCAAGGCTTCGCTGTTCGGGAAGAGCGCAGGGCTTCCTGCTTTGGAACTGCATTTTGCGAAATGCAAAACAGCTTTGAAAGACAGCCCGAGCAAACAGACCCTAAAATCTGCCGTTACCATAGCCCTGAAAACCACCAACGATGAACAGGCATTTAAAAAGCAGTTAGCGGAACAGGGCATTAACGTCGTAGTCCGCCGGAATGATACCGGGCGTATTTATGGTATCACATTTATTGACCACAATTCCAAAGCGGTTTGGAACGGTTCACGTTTAGCAACGGAACTTTCTGCCAACACCTTTAATGATTATTGGAACAATAACATCAAACCGGAGATAAAAGAACCTGCCGTATCACAACCCAAACTATCCACATCAAATGATGCGGATCTTCCTGCGGAAGAACCACACCATTTGTTCGACTTTTTAACTACGGACAAACACGAAGACGGTTTGATTGAAGCATTGGGCGGCTTATTGCCCGAAGCACAAGGCGAAGATTATGAGGAACAGGACTTTGCCAATAAGATGAAGAAGAAGCGCAAACGCCAAAGAGGTCAGGAATAGTATTCAGCCAAACACTGCCACACAACGCCACTGGCTGCCACATTCTTATAGCCACTCCATAGAGCCATTAAATTCACGCCCGAACATTAAAACTTAAAATAATGCAGGGAGAAGACGATTTAAGAGGGCTTGCCAAGATAATGGCTTTTATGCGGGCAGTAAGTATTCTTTTGGTACTGATGCACCTTTATTGGTTCTGTTACGGTTTCTTTTTGGAACGTGGCTGGACGTTGGAAGTAATCAACAAAATATTAGGGAATTTTCAGCGAACGGCAGGACTGTTTTCGCATACCTTATATACCAAAGCCTTTGCTTTGGTTCTATTGGCTTTAAGCTGCTTAGGCACAAAGGGCGTAAAGAATGAAAAGATAACCTGGACTAAAATTTACGTGGCTTTGGGCTTTGGCTTTGTCCTGTTCTTCCTGAACACACCACTGTTAAAGCTATCCCCGACAATAGGCACATTCCTGTATATCCTTACTATCTCGTTAGGTTATATCGCTTTGCTTATGGCAGGCGTATGGATGACCCGATTGCTCCGTACTAACCTGATGGATGACGTGTTCAACAACGAGAACGAGAGCTTCCAACAGGAAACCAAATTGATGGAAAACGAATACTCTGTCAATCTGCCTACCAAATTTTACTACAAAGGCAAATGGAACAACGGTTGGATAAACATTGTCAATCCTTTCAGGGCATCAATTGTGTTGGGTACTCCGGGTTCAGGTAAATCTTATGCTATCGTAAACAACTACATCAAGCAGCAGATAGAAAAAGGCTTTAGTATGTACATCTACGATTTCAAGTTCGACGACCTATCTACCATTGCCTACAATCATTTACTGAAGCATCGGGATAAGTATAAAGTTCAGCCGAAATTTTACGTGATAAATTTCGACGACCCACGCAAGAGCCACCGTTGCAACCCACTCAATCCCGACTTTATGACGGACATATCGGATGCCTACGAAGCGGCTTATACCATAATGCTGAACCTCAACAGGTCGTGGATACAGAAGCAAGGGGATTTCTTCGTGGAAAGCCCAATCATCTTGCTTGCAGCCATTATTTGGTATCTGAAAATCTACGAGGATGGCAAGTATTGTACATTCCCACACGCTATTGAATTGCTGAATAAAAAGTATTCTGATGTATTCACTATTTTAACCTCTTATCCTGATTTGGAAAACTATCTATCGCCCTTTATGGATGCGTGGCAGGGCGGCGCACAAGACCAGTTACAAGGTCAGATAGCCTCCGCTAAAATTCCATTGTCAAGAATGATTAGCCCGCAACTGTACTGGGTAATGACAGGCGATGATTTTACGTTGGATATCAATAACCCCAAAGAACCGAAGATTTTATGCGTAGGCAATAATCCCGACCGTCAAAATATCTACTCCGCAGCATTGGGTTTGTACAATTCGAGGATTGTAAAGCTGATTAATAAAAAAGGACAGCTAAAGAGTTCCGTTATCATAGATGAGTTGCCCACGATTTATTTCAGGGGACTGGATAATCTTATCGCAACGGCGAGAAGTAATAAGGTAGCGGTATGTTTGGGCTTTCAGGACTTTTCGCAATTAACAAGGGATTACGGCGACAAAGAGAGTAAAGTAATACAAAATACCGTCGGCAATATATTCAGTGGTCAGGTGGTTGGAGAAACTGCAAAATCACTTTCTGAACGGTTTGGTAAGGTGCTGCAAAAACGGCAGAGTATGACCATTAACCGCAACGATAAATCTACCTCTATCTCCACACAGTTAGACAGCCTTATTCCGGCTTCAAAAATATCAACGCTTACACAGGGTATGTTCGTCGGTTCCGTATCGGATAATTTCGATGAACGTATCGAGCAAAAGATATTCCACGCAGAAATTGTAGTGGATAATGAAAAGGTAGCAGCAGAAACCAAAGCCTACCAGCAGATACCTCAAATCCTATCTTTTGTAAATGAACAGGGCGAGGATAGGATGAAACAGGAAATTGAAGCCAATTATAGGCAGATAAAATCAGATATTCTGCATATTGTGGAGAGCGAAATTGAACGCATTAAGAATGACCCGGACTTACAACATTTGGTTCAGCAGGGGTAATTTTGATGCTCATATCAGCCCGCCCCCTGAAATAAATTTGTAAATTTGCAATTGGTATTAAAGGGCTAATAATGACAATTTTAATCATAGAGGATGACCAAAGGGTAGCCGAACTCATACAAAGGGGTTTGGAAGAGCAGGGCTTTGCCCCGACTTTGGCGTATGACGGGCTTTCGGGTAAGAAACTGGCATTGCAAAATAATTACGACCTGATTATTACGGATATTATTCTGCCCAAATTAGACGGGATAGACCTGTGCAGGCAAATCCGGGAAAGCAAGCCCGATACGCCTATTATTATGCTTACGGCATTGGGAACAACGGACGATAAGGTAGAGGGCTTTGATGCGGGAGCCGACGACTATCTGGTAAAACCCTTTGAAATGCGGGAACTGCTGGTGCGCATCCGGGCTTTGCTGAAACGCAACAATAAAACGGCAAACAGCACAGGCTTTATCCTGCGCTTTGCCGACCTTGAAATGAATTTGCATACCAAGATTGTAAAGCGTGACGGCACAGAAATCAGCCTGACACCAAAAGAATTTAATCTTTTGGAGTATATGCTGCAAAACCCTGAAAGGGTTTTATCAAGAGTGGAAATTGCGGAAAAGGTTTGGGACACGCATTTTGATACAGGCACTAACTTCATTGATGTGTACATCAATTACCTGCGGAAAAAAATTGACAGGGAATTTGACAGGAAACTCATTCATACCAAATCGGGCATGGGATTTATTTTAAAAGCGGAGTAATGAAAATCAGGACACGCCTAACGATATTATTTACCGTCATCACCGCTACTATTTTATTGGCGTTCGCTGCCGTTATCTATTATACCGCTAAAGAAAGCCGGGAACAGGAATTTTATGCGCTCCTTAAAAAAGAGGCTATCACGAAAGCCAATCTTTTTTTAAACGCCAGCGTGGATAAACAGACCTTGGAAGACATCTACCATAACAACCGGAAAATATTAAATGAAGTGGAAGTAGCCATTTATGATACAACATTTACCTTGCTGTATCATGATGCGGTCGATATTGATTTTGTAAAAGAAACCAGGCAAATGATAAACGAGATTAACCAACAGGGTGAAATCAGTTTTTATCAGAAAGATTGGCAGGTTATCGGGTTGCAATATGAATTTCAGGGCAAAAGTTTTATCGTTACCGCCGCAGCTTACGACCAGTACGGCTACAATAAATTAGACAACCTGTTTAAAACTATCGTTATCGTTTTCATCATTTCCATTTTGGTTATCTATATAGCCGGGCGTTTCTTTTCACGAAAAGCCTTTGAACCCGTAAAGGAAATGACCGAAAAAGCGGCAAACATTTCTGCCACGAACCTTGACTTGCGTTTGCCGGGCAACGGCAGCAAAGACGAACTTTCAGAGTTGGCAAATACATTCAACGAAATGCTGAACCGACTGGAAAATTCTTTTGATGCGCAAAAACACTTTGTTTCCAATATTTCCCACGAACTGCGGACACCGCTTGCAGCCATTATTACCGAGTTGGAATTATCTGCCAACAAAGAGCGGGATATTGAGGAATACAAAACGGCTATTCAGAACGTCCTGAATGATGCAAAAAAATTAGTCCGCCTTTCCAACAGCCTGCTGGATTTGGCAAAAGCCAGCTATGACCCTTCCGAAATTGCTTTTAAGCCGACCCGTATTGATGAAGCATTACTGGACGCAAGGCAGCAGGTACATAAGGCGAACCCGGACTACAAAATTGACATTCACTTTGAAAATGATTTTGAAAGCGACAACCAAATCTCCGTAAACGGTAACGAGTACCTTTTGAAAGTGGCTTTTGTAAACCTGTTTGAGAACGGCTGCAAATTTTCAGATGACAGGCAAAGCACCGTTACCATTACGTTCAGCGGTGAAAAAATCATACTGCGGTTTGCCGACAAAGGCATCGGTATTTCCGGGGATGATATGAAAAATATCTTTACCCCTTTCTATCGTGGCGAAAACAAAACATTTGCAGAGGGCAACGGCATCGGGCTTTCGCTTACACAAAAGATTATCGCCCTGCACAAAGGCACAATCGCAGTGAAGTCCAAAGAAAAACAGGGAACAACCTTTACCGTTGAGTTGCCCGTAGTAGGCAGTTAAAGCTACTAAACAGCCTTTTTATTTTCCTTCCGAACGGTAAATCAGCAACGGTACGGCTGAATGGTACGCCAGCTTTTTGGTAACGCTGGACTTAAACATTCCTTGCAGAAACCCATACTTTCCCGCAATGCTGATTAACAGTTGTGCGTGGTTGTCCTTTGCAAAATCGGCAACGCTGTCTGCGGTATTTTGGGCGGTAAGGAAATGGAACGTGGGGTTCAGTTCTTCAAACATATCGAATATATCCTTTAGCCCCGCATACAAAACAGGTTTGGGCGTTTTATCTTTCTTCCTGCCTACATTGACAATCATAAGGTTTGCACCGAGTGTCTTTACAAATGTTTGGATGGCATCGTGCGGCGTATGGCTTTTCAAATCGGGAATTATCGGCAGGGCAAGTGCCACATTTTCCATCTTTGCAAAACGTGCCTTTGCAGGAATAACCAGTACAGGAACGTCCGCATTTTCCGAAACCTCAAAAACGCTGCTCCCGATTAGCTTCTGCCCGGCTTTATTGCGCCCCGTTATGCCCATTACAATAAACGAAACCTGATATTGCCGTACCAAAGCGGCAACGCCTTCGCTTAACCCATCGTTGTTCACGATACAGGTAATCTCCGCTTTGTCTTTTGAGGCTAACCGCTCCTTAATGCTTTCCAGCTCTTTCAAAAGGACATCGTTAGCTGTGCTTGCAGCACTGTTACTATGGTACAGAATAACCCTGCCACCATCCAATTGGGCTGACCAGTTGGCTGCGTATTGTGCAGCATCTAAAGCGTTTTCCGAAAAATCAATCGGCACAAGCAATGTTCTCATATCATCCGGTGATTTAATAATAAGCAAATTCAAAGGTAGCCATTACCACCCGCTTCGCATACGCAGGGTATGCTTCTAATAAAATTCTAATTTTTTTCTGTTGCTTCTCTAATAATACTTTCTTCAAGATGTAAATAATTTTGTTTAAGTTAAATACCCCGCAATGCTATTCCTTTTGAAAAACACAACTTTGTACAAGAATTTCAACCAAAGCAAATTCAGCCATTTTATTAAAGTATATGCAATATATGTTTTAATTCTAATCCCCTTTTTATCAACTGCTCAAATTCCTTCCTATTATTCGGGAATTAATTTTACGCTTACAGGCAATGATTTAAAACAAGAATTATCACTGCTAATCATTACAACACATACCAATATCCTGCCTTACACATCAAGCACAATGCCCGATGTTTGGGACGCTTTAAAGCAATCTGATTTAGACCCGGCAAACAGCGGTAATGTTTTGCTGATTTACGGTTGGAACGATACCGATGCCATTGTAGATAATGACCGTACAAGGGATAAAAATTTATCGTGTCATACATCTTCCTGTACAGGAAAATGGGTTCGTGAACATACTTATCCACGTTCATTAGGAACACCAAATTTAGGTTTTGAAAATGCAGGTGCGGATGCCCATCATTTAAGACCTATTGATGATAGCAGAAACGGAACACGCAGCAACAACAAGTTTACCGCAGGAAGCGGGCGCCTCGTATAAGCCTACTTCCCTTACGTGGTATCCAGGCGATGAATGGAAAGGCGATGTAGCCCGTATGATGATGTATATGTATCTACGCTACCCCACGCAATGTTTACCGAACAATGTAGCCGTTGGTTCTGCTTCTTATTCCCCTTTTGGCGATATGCCTGATATATTTTTAGAATGGAATGCGGAAGACCCTGTTGCCGCACACGAATTAGTGAGGAATGATGTATTGCAGGGAATGCAGGGCAACCGTAATCCGTTTATAGATAATCCATATTTAGCAACATTAATTTGGAACGGTCCGCAAGCGGAAGACACGTGGGATTTGCAAAACCTTTCGACGGGAGTATCATATACTTATTCAGAGAAGATTAAATTATATCCAACCGTAACAACGGATTATGTAAACGTAGTTTATCCTAATGGCAACACATTTCAATATGTGATTTATAACCAAATGGGGCAAAAAATTATGTCAGGAAAAACTACCGATAAAATTGACGTATCAGGTTATTCATCAGGTATGTATTATATCATATTGGAAAGTAATAACCATTATAATTCCTATAAAATAATCAAACAATAGCAGGCTCAATGACTTTCCAATTGAATAGGGATATGAGATACAGAGGTCAGACATTCCTTAATTCCTAAAAAATATAGATGAAAGCACTTTACTACTGCACAATGACCGTACTGCTTATATGTATGCTGTCCAATGCCTATTGCCTGTTAATCCTGCATCATAGCCATCCGTTCTTAAAAATAGTCAACATCATAACCCCTGTGGTGGTACTGTTCTATTTGGCTTCCGTTATTCAAAAGAGAAAAAAACTCCTGAAACGGAAAAATGAGCAGGGCAACCTCAATTAGTGATTAAAGAACTTTCAGGCAACCGCTTTTCCTACGCTCTAATAAAATTCTAATTTTTTTCTGTTGCTTCTCTAACTGTGATTGCAGTAGGCAGTGAAGACCTTTGTGCCTTACAATAATTAAAGCGTTTCACAAATGGAAATCTTGGAGTTTGCAATACGGCTATCTGCTGCATTACTGTTCGGTGTCGCTATCGGCGTAGAACGGCAGTGGCGGCAAAAGAGCGCAGGGCTTCGCACCAATACACTGGTGTCGTTGGGTTCGGCTGCCTTCATCCTGATTTCGGCTTCCCTTACCGACAGTACGGGCGACCCAAGCCGTATTGCGGCACAGATTGTAACAGGTATCGGTTTCTTGGGCGCAGGGGTAATCATGAAAGACGGTTTAAGTGTGCAGGGCTTGAATACGGCTGCCACCATTTGGTGTTCGGCTGCGGTAGGTTCGCTCTGCGGTTTGGGCTTGTTTGCGCAGGCAGGTGTGGTTACAGCCTTCATTATGCTTACCCATATACTGCTTCGCCCCGTTGGACAAAAATTGAGTTTGCTTTCTTTCAACAAGACCGCCACAACGCAAATCGACTACCTGTTCACGATTAAATGCAAAACCGAAGTGGAAAACCACATCCGGGTACGGCTGATGCAGATGCTCGGCAATGACGAGAAACTATTGCTAAAGTCGTTGACCAGCGATGATACGGATGATGTAACCCATGTAACCATCACGGCGGTTATTAAAGCCGTAACCCCGCAGGACAGCCTGATGGAACGTGTAGCCAGCCGTTTGACCATCGAGGACAAAGTAATCAAAGTAAGCTGGGAGATTATAGGAACACAATCAGAATTATAACAGTGATGTTAAACAGCCACATATCCGTATTGCTGCTTTCGGCAGGCATTGCTTCAGACAACCTTGTACTGGCAGCAATGAGCCGGAATACCGCCTATGTGGTGAAGCCGGGAAAGCCGTTGCTGATACTCTTTATGTTGCTCAACATCCAAATGATGGCTTTCACATACGGCGGATGGGCGGGTACGGCTTTGATAAGCTATCTGCCCGGCTACGGGTACTGGTTTGCCATTTTTATGCTCTGTGCAACCGCCCTGCGTATGTACCGGGAATGGCGCAGCGAGAAAATGAAGGATATGGAAATTGAATTTGGGCTGGATGGTTTTTTGGGGATTGCCTGCGCTACATCCATCTATGTATTTGTATTGGGCTTGTCACTGAAAAGCCTTCAAATGTATGAACCGTCAGCCTATTTACTGTCCATGTGCGTATTGGGAACCATGATGCTGCTCGGCTGGTATTTGGGGCAGTTCCAGCAATTCAGGCTATTAAAAGCCATTAAGATAACCGCCCTCGTGATGATGGTTACGGGGATTTCAATACTTATTTATAAAATACTATAAGAAGCGATATTATGATGACAAAAAAAGACAAAATAAAAAACCCGCTCCATTCCGTAATTAATTCAAGCGGTATGAATATGGGAACCGTTACCAAGTTGCAGAACGCTTCCCGTCAGGACGATAACTTTGTTTATGCGATGCTGGAAACCAGCGAGGAAGGCATAAGCATTGTAACGGCAGATGAAAGAAGACTGAAATTCGGAGCCAATGAATTGCAGCACCAAAAAGCAGCCAAATGGTATGTGCAGCTATTGAAGGCATTTGCCAATCCGTTTATCTATATCCTGTTGGTCATCGCCACTGTTTCCTTTGTGATTGATGTATGGCTGCCCTCTGTCGAAGACCGTGATTTCAAAACCGTCATCGTGGTTTCCATTATGGTGCTGGTCAGTGCGCTTTTGCGTTTTGTGCAGGAGTACCGGAGCAATTCGGCTGCCGAAAAGCTGAAAAGCATGGTAAAGACCACCGCCACCGTATTGCGGAAATTTGTGGGCAGGAAAGAAATCCCGATAGGTGAGCTTGTACCGGGCGATATTGTATATCTGTCTGCCGGGGATATGATACCTGCGGATTGCCGCATCGTACAGAGCAAAGACCTGTTCGTAAGCGAAAGTATGCTTACAGGGGAAGCCCTGCCCGTTGAAAAAAGCCATTTCCCCATACGTGATGCCGGGAAAAAGCAGCCCACCGAACTGAATAATATCTGCTTCATGGGTACGAATGTGGTAAGCGGTTCCGCTACGGCGGTGGTAGTTGCCACAGGCAGCTATACTTTTTTCGGCAGTATCAGCAAATCCATTGTAGGCGAACGCCCTGAAACCAGCTTTGACAAAGGCATTAACAAGGTCAGCTTTCTGCTCATACGCTTCATGCTGGTGATGGTTCCGCTTATTTTTTTAATCAACGGTTTGCTGAAAGGCGATTGGGCAGAGGCATTACTTTTTGCCATTGCCGTAGCGGTGGGCTTAACGCCCGAAATGTTGCCCATGATTGTAACGGCTAACTTGGCAAAGGGAGCCGTAAATATGAGCAAACGCAAAGTGATTGTAAAGCGTTTGAACTCCATTCAGAACATCGGGGCAATGGATATTCTCTGCACCGATAAGACCGGGACATTGACACTGGATAAAATCGTGCTGGAAAAGCACCTGAATGTGGATGGCATAGAAGATGATGAAGTATTGAAATGGGCTTACCTCAATAGCTTTCACCAAACGGGGTTGAAGAACCTGATGGATAAAGCGGTATTGGAACACGTAGAGGTACACGACTACCTGAAAGTAGAAGAACAGTACATCAAAGTTGATGAAATCCCTTTTGATTTCGGGCGCAGGCGCATGTCTGTTGTGCTGAAAAAACATAATGGCAAGCACCTGCTGATTTGCAAGGGAGCCGTTGAAGAAATGCTGGAATTATGCACCAGTGCCTTTGACCCCGGAGAAGACCGCAGCCTCCATATCGAGAATGATACCGTAGTGCCTATGGATGATACGATGCGCAAGATTGTATTGAACACATCCAAAAGAATGAATGAAGAAGGGCTTAGGGTGTTGCTGGTTGCCATCCGTGAATTTGAAGGAACGCACCCGCTTACCTACTCCGTTGAAGATGAAAAGCAGTTGACATTAACAGGTTTTATCGGGTTTCTTGACCCTGCAAAACCATCCTCAAAGCCCGCTATTGAAGCCTTGCATAAACTTGGTGTGGAAATTAAGGTGCTGACAGGCGATAATGAAACGGTTACAAAGAAGATTTGCAACGATGTGGGCATTCCCGTTCAGCAGCTTATCAATGGCAGCGATTTGGAAAAACTGACGGATGATGAACTGTTGCAGCAGATTGATACGGTTTCTGTTTTCGCCAAGCTGAACCCCCTGCAAAAAGTAAGGGTGGTAAAGGCATTGCGCAGCAAAGGGCATACCGTAGGCTTTATGGGCGATGGCATCAACGATGCCGCAGCACTGAAAGAAGCCGATGTGGGCATTAGTGTAGATACAGCCGTGGACATCACGAAGGAAAGTGCCGACATTATCTTATTGGAAAAAGACCTGATGGTACTGCGTAAAGGCGTGATATACGGCAGAAGGACTTTTGGCAATATCATCAAGTACATCAAAATGACCGCCAGCAGCAATTTCGGTAATATGTTCAGTATGCTCGGAGCCAGTGCGTTTTTACCGTTCCTGCCCATGCTGCCCGTACACCTGCTCATACAAAACCTGTTGTACGATATATCGCAGATTTCTATTCCGTGGGATAAAATGGATGAAGAATTTATCCAAAAGCCAAAAAAATGGGATGCCGGGAGCGTTTCAAAGTTTATGCTTTTCATCGGCCCGATAAGCTCCATTTTTGATTTTGCAACATTTGCCGTCATGTTCTATGTGTTCAAGGCAAATGCACCGGAACACCAAATGCTCTTTCAAAGCGGCTGGTTTGTAGAAGGGCTGCTTTCGCAAACGCTCATTATACACATGATACGTACCCGGAAGATACCGTTCATACAAAGTTGGGCAGCTACCCCGGTAGTAGCCCTGACCTCCCTGATTATGGCAATCGGTATCATGATACCTTTTTCACCTTTTGCAGCAGCATTGAAAATGCAGCCATTGCCACTGGCTTACTTTCCGTGGCTGATAGGCATATTGACGGGTTATTGCCTGCTCACCCAACTCGTGAAAAATTGGTTTATCAGGAAATTCAACACCTGGTTATAGTGAGGAAAACGGGTTGCGGAAAAAACATCTTTCCGCCCCGTTTTCTATATGGAAGCCCTCTAATAAAATTCTAATTTTTTTCTGTCGGTTCTCTAACTGCCAAAGAAGGACAACCTTTTGACCTTTGCATTGCATTCTGTCAAAGGAGTGCAAAAGGCGATATTTTAAGCGTAAATCAAATTAAATATTGAATATAATGATGACCCAAACAAACAAAGTCCGCAGCAATATAACAGCCTTGTTGTTGCTTGCCGTGACATCTTCGTTCCTGCTGCATTCCTGCGGTAACTCCAAAGAAGAAGACCACGGACACACCGCAGGCTACACCATCAAAGGAGATACGGTAGTCCTGACGGAAAACTCAAATATAAAATCCAAGCTGAATTTCAGCACCGTAGCCGAGCAGGATTTTGTAATGGAACTGACCACTGCTGGCATCGTGAGAGCTATCCCGACCGCCTATGCAGAAATAGCACCTCCTTTTGCCGGTAGGGTTTTGAAATCTTATGTAAGGCTTGGGCAAAAGGTAAATGCTGGCTCACCTGTATTTGAAATCAGCTCACCGGACTATTTCAATTCACAAAAAGAATATTTTGATGCCAAGCAGGAATTTCGTCAGGCTGAACTCAACCTAAAACGCCAGCAGGATTTGCTGAAAAATGGTGTGGGAGTACAACGGGAGCTGGAAGAAGCCGAAACAGAATTTACGACCAAAAAATCGGCGTTGTCCAATGCTTCGGCAGCATTGAAGATTTTTAACATTGACCCCGAAAACACAGTTTTGGGGCAGGCTCTTATTGTAGTATCCCCGATACGGGGCGACATCCTTACCAATAATATCGTTATCGGACAGTATTTAAGAGAGGATGCCGAGCCGCTTGCTATTGTCGCCGAGCTGTCCAAAGTGTGGATAGTCGGTCAGGTTAAGGAAAAAGACATACGTTTCATCCGTGGATTGGACGAGGTAGAGGTTATGGTTGCTGCCTTCCCAGACAGAACTATCAAGGGAAAAATCTACCATGTCAACGAAATCGTCAATGAAGAAACCCGCAGCGTGGAAGTATTGGTGGAATGTGAAAACCCAAACCACGATTTAAAGCCGGGTATGTACGTGACCGTCCTATTCAAAGATACTCCTGAAATTGCCATATTGGTTCCTTCCAAATCCGTATTCCAAAAGGAAGATAAGCAATTCGTTTTCGTAAAGATGGACGATACCCGGTTTGAGAAAAGACAAATTGAAACTGCGGGTACTTCCAACGGGAGCGTCATCGTTACATCCGGCTTGCGGACAGGTGAAGTGATTGTATCGGAAGGAGGTTCTCTGATGATTAGGAATTACTGATACCAAGCTGAAATCTCACTATAAACAATCGGATATAAAATGAATAAATTAATACATATCAGCGTAGAAAAACGTTGGGTAATGGTAGCCTTGTTTACCTTACTGGCGTTTTTCGGATACTATTCGTGGAAACAGCTTTCCATAGAAGCATATCCCGATATTGCGGACGTGACCTCACAGGTGGTCACACAGGTTCCCGGACTGGCTGCCGAGGAAGTAGAGCAGCAAATTACCATACCCGTTGAGCGGGCATTGAACGGATTGCCGGGGATGCACGTGATGCGCAGCAAAAGCACCTTTGGTCTGTCCATGATTACCATCGTTTTTCAGGATGGAGTTGACGATTATTGGGCAAGGATGCGTGTTCAGGAACGGCTGAACGAGATAGAACTACCGTATGATGCCGTACCCGGTCTTGATCCATTGACATCGCCCATCGGGGAAATCTACCGTTATATCATCGAAAGCGATGGCGGCCACGATTTACGGGAGTTGACCGACCTGCAAAACTTTACCGTCATTCCCCGTATCAAACAGGTGTCGGGCGTGGCCGATGTAACCAATTTCGGGGGTATTACCACGCAGTTCCAGATTGAGGTTGACCCCCGTAAACTGGAGCAGTACAACATCACGCTAAGCGAGGTAATAGAGACCATAGAGAGCAATAACGTCAATGCCGGAGGGAGCGTATTGCCAAGAGGCGAATTAGGCTATGTCATCCGGGGAATTGGGTTGGTCAAAAATTTGGAAGACCTCGGCAGGATTGTTGTAAAATCCGAAGATGGTGTACCTATTTTTCTGAACGACATCGGGGAACTGAAATACGGTACGCTGGAGAGAAAGGGCGTATTGGGCTTTACCGACCGTGAACGTAATTATTCGGAAAGTCTGGAAGGTATTGTATTACTATTGAAAGGGCAAAATCCCTCAAATGTACTGGAAGGCATACACGAAGCGGTTGACGAACTGAATAACGGAGGTTTGCCCGAAGGTGTACGCATCCACACTTTTCTTGACCGGACCGATCTTGTAAACACCACGCTAACTACCGTATCGCATACCTTGTTGGAGGGGATGGCTTTGGTGATTATCGTCCTGATTGTATTTCTCGGAAGCTGGCGCGGAGCTTTGCTTGTAGCGGTTACCATTCCGTTGTCGATGCTCATTGCCTTTATCCTGATGCGTTTTACCAATATTCCTGCCAACCTGCTTTCCTTGGGGGCCATCGACTTCGGTATTATCGTTGACGGGGCGATTGTAATGATGGAAACCATACTAAAAAAACGGGAAGACAACCCCGAAGAGGAACTGAAGGAGAAGACCATCGCACAACGCGCGGCAGAAGTGGCCAAACCCGTATTCTTTGCGACCATCATCATCATTACGGCGTACCTTCCTTTGTTTGCTTTTGAGCGGGTAGAAAACAAACTCTTTACACCAATGGCCTTTACCGTGGGATATGCCTTGTTTGGAGCATTGGCGGTTGCACTATTGGTTATTCCCGGAATGGCGTATGTCATCTACCGTAAACCGCAGAAGATATATCACAACAAGTGGCTGGAAAAACTGACCGATGGTTACCACAACAGGGTGCAGAAAATAATGAAGCGTCCGAAAAGGGTATTTCTTCCTTTGATATTGATTTTGGCCGCGGCATCATTGCTCACCATGCGGGTAGGGAAAGACTTTTTACCGCCATTGGACGAAGGTTCCATCTGGTTACAGGTACAATTGCCGCCGGGCATTTCGGTGGAGAAGTCCAAAGAAATGAGCGATACGCTTAGGGCAAGGACAATGAAGTATGATGAAGTAACCTATATCATGGTGCAGGCAGGACGTAACGACGATGGCACGGATCCGTGGACTGCTTCGCACTTTGAAGTATCCATCGGCATCAAACCCTACAAAGAATGGCCGAGAGGCAAAACAAAATACGACCTGATAGAAGAATTGGCGAAGGAATATGACCAACTGCCAGGATTTACTGTGGGCTTTTCCCAGCCGATGATAGACGGGGTAATGGATAAGATTTCGGGGGCGCACAGTGAACTTGTGGTAAAAATATACGGCGATGATTTCAAGGAAACAAGACGGATTGCCGAGGAAGTAATGACAACGCTAAAGACCGTACCGGGCGCAGTGGATTTGGACATTGACCAAGAGCCGCCTTTGCCGCAGCTTCAAATACATGCCGACCGGGACAAGATAGCCCAATACGGATTGAATGTTTCTGATGTGGCTGAATTGATTGAAGTAGCCATCGGGGGAAAAGCCGTTTCGCAACTGTTCATCGGACACAAAGTGTACGACATCATCTGCCGATACAGTGAAATAAGCCGGAATACGCCGGAAAAAATTGCTAACCTGATGCTTACTTCCAAAACCGGGGCAAAAATACCGTTGTCGCAGGTAGCCGAAGTAAAGCTAAGTACGGGAGAAAGCACCATTACACGAGAAATGAACAAAAGGCATCTGACCGTAAAACTCAATGTACGCAACAGGGATTTGAAATCATTATTGACCGATGCACAGAATGCCATTGAGAAAAACGTGCAGTACGACCACGAGAAATTCAACATCAAATGGGGCGGTCAGTTCGAGAACCAAAACCGGGCTTATGAAAGACTATCGGTTATCGTACCGTTGGCACTGGGCATCATGTTCATACTTCTTTATGGCGCATTCGGCTCATTCCGGCAGGCAGGGCTTTTAATGAGCATTGTACCGTTGGCACTATTCGGGGGTATGCTGGCACTGAACGTAAGAGGCATGTCGCTCAATGTATCTTCTGCCGTTGGGTTCATTGCCCTGTTCGGTGTGGCGATACAGAACGGAGTGATTATGATTTCGCATATCAATGAGTTGAGGAAAAAAGGCTATGATTTATTACGGGCAGTGATAGAAGGAGCCGGACACCGTTTCCGTCCGGTGCTGATGACCGCAACCGTAGCGGTGCTTGGTTTATTCCCTGCATCATTGGCAACGGGCATCGGTTCCGATGTACAGCGTCCACTGGCAACGGTAATCGTTTACGGATTGCTTTTCTCTACTGCCATCACCCTTTTTGCCTTACCCGCATTGTATTACCTCATTGAAAAGAAATGGGGCAAAAACGTCAATGCGCCACAACAATCATAAATACAGAGCAAATGAAAAAATACATAAAAATGGTTATCAGCATGGCTATCCTGCATTTGTCCTATACGGCAAGTGCACAGGAAATAGACACGCTGTTCACAAAAAGGAAGATAGACTATGCCACCTATATTGGGCTGGTAGGTAAAAATAATTTGGAATATTCGGCAGAGAAATTCAACATCAATATTGCGGAAGCAAACATACTTAGTGCCAAGATTTTTCCTGACCCCGAACTCGGCTTTGGCTTTGCAGACAACGGGCAACGTAGAATGAATATGGGATATGGTTTCAATTCAGAACTTTCTTGGACATTGGAACTCGGAGGAAAACGGAAAGCCCGCATAGACGTTGCCCAAAATGAAGCGCAGCTTACCAAGCTGCTGCTGGAAGATTATTTCCGCAACCTGCGGGCAGATGCTACATTGGCTTACCTGCTCACCATTCAGAACCGCCATTTACTGGATGTACAGTTCAATTCCTACCAGCAGATGAAAAAGCTGGCAGAAGCAGACAGCATCCGTTTCAGGCTTGGCAGCATCACGCAGGTGGATGCACGACAGTCAAAACTGGAAGCTGGCACGATGCTGAACGAGGTCTATGCTGCGCAGGCAGAATGGAAAACAGCATTGGCTAACTTATCGCTTTTGTTGGGACACAGGGAGGCGGACACCTTATTGTACCCTAAAGAGGACTTTACGGGCTTTGACCGGAACTTTATATTACAGGATTTGATACTGACCGCTCAAAACAACAGGTCAGACCTGAAAGCCGCCTTGCAGCATAAGAATGTTTCCCAAAGCCTGATTAAACTGGCTAAAGCCAACAGAGCCATTGACCTCGGTTTGTCAATGGGTGTGGACTATAATTCTTATGTGCGGAACGTCATAGCCCCTACACCGTCCTTCACAACGGTAAATGCCGGGATTAGCATTCCGCTCAAATTTTCCAACAACCGCCCCGGCGAACTCCGGGCAGCACAATACGGCATGATGCAAGCCGAGCAGCTATACAGGCAAACGGAGCTTACCATCCAGACCGAGGTAACGCAGGCGTTCTATAATTACGAAGCCGCACAGAAACAGGTATCGCAATTCAATACGGGTTTGCTTGCCGAAGCAAAGGCAATTTTGGATGGGAAGATATACAGCTACCAACGGGGCGAAACTTCCCTGCTGGAAGTATTGGATGCCCAACGCACCTACAATGAAGTGCAACAAAACTATTATCAGACCCTTTACAACCATGCTGCCGCACTTGTAGAACTGGAAAAGGCAGTCGGTATTTGGGATATTAACTTCTAAAAGACAGAGCAATGAAAAAAATAATAATGGTACTGATGGCTGTGGCACTTTGCAGTATTACTTATGCGCAATCGCAGCCTGAACCTGCCCTAAGCCTGACCGATACCCTTTCAGACAAACAGTTGCTCAACGGCAAGGTCACATGGGGATTAAAGGCAGGCTGGAATTACAGCAACCTTTACGGAAAGGAAATAGATTACGTATTCGCCAGCAAGCAGACCGAATACCAATCCGGGTTTCACGCCGGGGTATTCGTGGACACTCGGATGTCAAAACATTTCGGGTTGAAGCACGAGCTATTGTTCAGCCAAAGGCGTATCGGCGTATCGCTCACCGATACGAACTTTGGGGATTACAGGTCAAAGCTCACCATGTCCTATGTTGACCTGATGCCTGCCAGTCTGACCTTTCATGCAGGCGGTTTCCAGCTATATGCGGGACCTTACGTAAGCGCATTGCTCAATGCCAATGTGCAACGCATGGATGAAAACGGCAGGATGTTTAAGGACAAAAGTATTTATGGCGACCCCGGAAACGATGAAACAGAAAGCCGCTACCTGCAAAAATTCGATTTCGGGGCGAATGTTGGATTGGAATATCGCTTTGACTTCGGCATATCCATAGGCGCAAGATATACGCATGGCTTTAACGATATTTTCCAGTATGCCAACAGCTATACGAACGAAGATACCAAGACCGATAACATTAAAATATACAACAAAGGGTTTATGGTGTCGATAGGATATGTATTCAAATAAACTGCTCACGAAATGCTTGCCTTATGAACAGCCGATTATGCTTTTTTCTATTATGCTTTCGCTCCTGCCTTCCCTGTAAGGCGCAAATGTATTACGAAAATAATCCGAGAACGTTCAAAGGGTTGCTGTCCGCCGGGCTGAACGGTTCCCAAATTGACGGTGATGGCCCGGCGGGCTATCACTCGTGGGGATTTACAGGCGGTATAGGCACAGCCGTACAATGGCACAGGAACATATCAACCAGTATTGAACTGCTGTATTCGCAGAGAGGTTCCGTTCAGAAAGGCGAAATGAAAAACGGAGCGGTGGAAAGGTTTAAAATCAATACTGACTATATCGAAATGCCTGTGTGCTTGAATGTAAATGACAACAAAGCACTTACAGTAGGTGTCGGTATCAGCCCTGCGGTGTTGCTCAACTACCGGATTGCCTACCAGTTGACCGATGCGGCTACGGGAACGGTGAACACAACACCCCCGGTATGCCTTGCAAATCCCATGAAGGAATATGATGTAAGCGGATTGGTAAAAATGCAATTCCGGTGTTTCCGTTCCCTTAGCATCGGAGCAAAATACCAGTATTCCCTGATTAGCCTGCGCCCTCCCTGCGAAGGCGATACAAGAGCCAACGGGCAGTACCATAATGTGATTGGCTTTTACTTGCAATACAAAATATAACGAGCATAAAAAGACAAATTGAGATATGCCATTTTTTTAGAGGGGATTTTCTTTTTATTAGTAACCCAAACATAGGGCTTTAAAAACAACTGAATGGATAAATTTTATAAAGAAACATTATATAAATTGGAAATGGAAATCGACGAATTGGAAATTGAAGCCGATTGCCCCATCCAAAGGATAGAAGCTGTCATACATATAATTGTTAAATGCTTATCTGAATTAAAAGCGCATATCCAAAAAAGAGGGTTTAAAAATACAGAGGAAGAAATTCGTTTTTTCAAACATCAGAAACCCGTTATTGTTTCAAAGCTAATCTATTACAATGCTATCTATAAAATAGAAAGCAAAAAGCCCAATGAAACAAAGTCTGCCAAGAAGTTTATTAACACCGAGTTGAAAAAGCTCAAAAGGTTTTTTGATAATAATCTTGAATTTTATAAATATTACCGCACCAATAATACCTTTATTGACGACCAGCTTTTTGTTCGGGGAAAATATGACATTAAGCTAAATTTAGACACCATTTATTTTGAAACAGACCATTCATTTTCCACCGTTGCCGATTACAAAGCCGCTAAGATACTGGCGAACGATTTAATACAGGTTTATCTTGAAGACCAAATAAATAATAATAAGAATAAGGCATCTAATAATAATTATCCTCTAAAGTGGACAGGAAGCAAAACAGCATTAACAGAATTAATTTACGCACTGTATGCACAAGGTGCGTTTGACAATGGAAATGCAGACATCAAGGTTATCGCTAAAACATTTGAACTTGCTTTTAATATTAGTTTAGGCGATTTCTATCATACCTATTTAGAACTGAAAAGCCGGAAAATGAACAGAACGAAATTCCTTGACAGTCTGCGTGATGCTCTGCTTAAGAAAATGGACGAACAGGAAGAATTTTAGCCGACACGATTACAGTACCCCTCTTGGTAAATGAACACCTTTTGTCCGAACTATATTTTCAGAAATGTTTGGAGCCTCTTTCTGCTTTTCGACCTGCTCCGGTAGTTCTTCTTTAGTTTCCTCTGTAATAGATAGCTGTATCTTCCGTTCAACAGCAGCCAGTTCAGTTTTCAATTCGCTCAATCTGCTTTCTTTAGACCACGTACCGTTTACCACTTCCTGAAGAATGGGCAGGTCTTTTTGTATTTCAGTAATTTTCTTTTGCTCCTGCTCGATAAAGCCAGGCAATTTCTCCAGTGCGTTCAGGAAGTTCATAGCCGCCAGCTTTTCATCTTTAGCGATTAGACCGTTATTGTAGGTGTATTTGATATTGCCCTCGCCCTGTACCAAAAAACGGTTTACCCTTATATCTACGCCCTCTTTTTCGGACATTTCGGTTTTGACCAACAGCGTAAATCCGTACAGGCTTCCTATTTCTTCATATTGACCTCCGGTGCGGGCTTTATCCGCAAGCTGGTTGAGCTTTGCGCCGATTTGCTTTATATCTGCATTAGGCGGCAAACCGTCTAACTGTACAGGATTTGCAATTGTGCCATCAGAACGTTTTTGTAGTCGTTGTTGCAAGTTTTCCCAATCGAGGCTCATTCTGTTTAATCTGGATTGCGTACTATCAAGCAATTCCGTACAGTCTTGCAGCTTGTATTTGGCACTGAACTTAGAGCGGTTGAACGCCTGTTTTTCGCTTTCCAATCCTGCAATCTGTTTTTCTAACTTGGCTTTATCCAGCAGGTCGGTATTTCCCGACAGGATAGCCACGTATTCCGAAAAGTTCATTCCTGACTTTTCATCCATACTGCCCTCGTCGATAGTTCTTTTGCCGAGGTTATTGGTTTTTAACTGGTCTATAAAAAGTTGCTTATTGTACAACAGGTTGAACTTATAACTATCCAATGATTTTTCAACGGCATAAATGATTACATCTACTTTGTTATCGGCAAAGAACTTGGCAATCTCATTGCCTTTTCTGATTGCCCTACCGTCCCGTTGGGCAAGGTCGCTTGGTCGCCAAGGTGTATCTAAATGATGAATGGCAACGGCTCTTTTCTGTGCATTTACGCCCGTACCCAACATACTTGTAGAACCGAATAGCACCCGGATTTTACCCTCGTTCATTCCTTTGATAAGTTCCTTACGTTGCTTATCATTTTTGCCCTCCTGTATAAAACGGATTTCGTTTGTAGGTATGCTGTGGTCTTCCACGAGCTTACGTTTGATTTCGGAGTACACATTCCATTCGCCCGGCTTGTAGGTTCCCAAATCGGAGAAAACGAATTGCGTTCCTTTCTGTGCGTTGTATTGTTTGTAATATTTGGCAATGTTTGCCGCAGTATGCGAAGCCTTATTGTCGGGATGGTCTTCGTACCTGCCGCTTACCATACGCATATCCAGCGACATCTTACGGGCGTAGTCCGTAGCGATGAGCATCTTTGCTTTTTCTTCGCTGGCACTTAGCTTTGGTCTGCCCAACAGTTCTGCATTTCCTGTCTTGGCAAACTCCATTAGCTTTTTGATAAATTCTTCCTGGTCGGGCGTGGGCGGTATGTTGTACAATACCTCGTTCTTATTGGGGCGGTCAATGCCTATATCTTTTGCGGTTCGGTAATCGGTGATTTCCGAGTAGAATTGTGCCAACTCCGGCACTTTGATAAAGTACCTGAAGCGTTCTTTTGCTACAATATTGTTAGCCACCGAAAACTCATAATCTGTTGTTTTCCTTGCATAGATAGCCGCCCACGCATCAAAAGAGTGGATGCCTTGTTTTTCCATTGCCCTCGGTCGCAGGTATTTAAACAGCAGGTACAATTCGGTCAGAGAATTACTGATGGTGGTTCCTGAAAGAAAGGTTGCTCCCATATCCGCATTGATGCGTTCCTGAATGGTACGGATAGCAAAGAGCAGGTTCAATGCCTTTTGACTGCCGTCCACATTACCCAATCCAGCAACTCGTGTATGCCTTGTGTTGAACATCAGGTTTTTGAATTGGTGGCTTTCGTCCACAAACAAATGGTCTATGCCCATCATCTTGAAATCCACCACATCATCTTTGCGGTTCTCAATATCGTGTTGCAGTGTTTTGAGTTTGACTTCAAGATTTTCTTTCCGCTTGATTACTCCGGCGAGCATCCCTCTGGTCACTTCCTTGCCTTGCGATTTCAGAGCATCGAGGTTGCGCTCCACGCTGTCCAGTTCTATTTCAAGGATTTCCTTTTGTATTTCAGGCGACTGCGGTATCATCCCGAATTGGTCGTGTGTCAGTATCACACAATCCCACTCGTTATTTTTAATATCCCCGAAAATCCGCAGGCGTTTTTGGGGCGTAAAATCTTCCTTGCCCGGAAACAGGATTTTTGCGTGTGGATAGGCTGTTCGGTAGGCTTCGGCAATTTCGTGAACGTTGCTTTTCAGCCCGATAATCATCGGTTTGTGTGCCAGCCCCAAACGCTTCATTTCCTGTGCAGCGGTACACATTACCAACGTTTTCCCTGCACCTACTTCGTGGTCGCAGATAGCACCGTTGTTCAGCTTTATCATCCAAACGGTGTCCTTTTGGCTGGAATACAGGTCTTCAATGCCCAGTGCCTTGCGGTCTAATCCCGGAAAGTCCTGATGGCTTCCGTCATAGTTCGGTCGGACGAAACAGTTAAACTTATCGTTGTATTGTTCGGTCAGCCTGTTTTTAAACTCATCGTTTTGGGCGTGAAGCCAATCGGTAAAGGCGGTGCGGATTTCATCAATCTTGGTATTCGCCATTTGTATGGCTTCCATATCCCGCACTTTTACTTCCTGGTCGCCCACCATCACTTTTTTTGTAATGTCGGGCGTGGTATTAACCAATGCGTGTTTGAGCAAGGCAACGCCGTCAAACGTCCGGCTTTCCGCTTTTACGGCATATTTCTCCCAAATATTCATATTGCCCTGATGACACTTTACGGAAAAGTCGTCGGAGCTTTCGGAATAATGAATAATAACATCTGCATCGAACAGGTGCGAAGCAAAACAAGCGTAAATGCCTGTGGGTATCCAGCGTTCGCCCAAATTAAAGTCGAGTTCCTCAAATTCGATACGTCTTGGTCTTGCTTCCTCTAATACGGTAAGGCTCGCTTTGGCTTCAGCATCATCGGGATTGCGTTCGAGATAATCTTTTACCTCTTGGGCTTTCTCTACTACGTTGCCTGCAATCCATCGTTCGGATATTTCATATTCCCGTTGTAGGGGATTGTAGTAAATACGACTGTTTAAGGCTTGCTTCAGGGCATCATCGGTCATACCGCTGATTTCGGACATATAGTCCAAATCCACGCTTCCATATTTATTCAGCGAAGCAGCTAACGCTTCTTCAGGATTGTCCGTTGCTATGGATACCGTAGAAAAACTTACAGGTCGGCTGAAGATATCAGCTTTGTGTACCACGCCACCAACCACACGCTCCAAATAAGGGATTTCCTTACCGGAACTATCTGTTTTGATTAGCTTGATATTATCTGCACTATTGAGGTTGCCATACCTTTTTACAAAGGCATCGTACAGGCGGTTAAGGTTTTCCCTTTCTTCCTTGTATTCGGTCTGGAACTTAGCCTCATTATTGTAAAGTTCTTGGTAAACATCACGCACCCCGATATACGCTTCGGCTCTTGCCTTTTGTGAGGTCGGTAAAGCTAAAGGATGAAAAACAGCCGTACCGTCTGATGTATCTACATCTTGCAAATGACCGACCCAACCCTTGTCAACCACAAGACAATCGTTACGGTGGAACGATTGCAGTTCGCCACTATAAGGAGCAGGTTCAGGAATAGTATTAACATTGATGTTGGGAACGGCTGTCTTATCAGACTGGCCATTCCCGTTTATTTGTGAAAACAGGTCGCCGATAGCTTCCTGTTTTTTGCCGTTGGTTTGTTTGGTTCCATTGGTAGCACCATTAGATTTTAGTGGTGTATAAGGTTGCTGCATCGCACTGCTGAACAGGTCGGGCTGGCGACCTAATGCAGCTCTTCTCTTATTAGTGCTTTGCCTTTTAGCTTGTGTCTTTCTTTTGGGTGGAGCAAGAACCATTACAGGTTCGTCCATATTTTCAAACAGGTCAAAAATGCTTAGTTGTCGTAATTCCTGCGGACTTTCCTGATGAATTACAGGAGCAGGAACAGGTTGCGGTTTTTGCTGAATGATTACAGGGTCGATAACCGGAGGTGTAACCTTTGGTTCAATCGGAATTTGTATCACAGGCTCATCATTCCGTTCGCCTTTGTATAAATTCAAATTCAGGTGCTTGCCAAAATCTTCGGAAAGCATTTGTTTCAAATCTTTGGCAATGCCCTCAACACCGTCTTTATGCGTATAGATTAGGGCGGGTTGCCCGTATGGGTCGGTATCTAATTTTTGGTCGGTATGCACAATCCTTGTGGTGTCTTGAAAGAGGGCATTACCGGGAGTATTGTATTCTGTTTGCCTGCTTCGGCAAAACAGATCTTCCCTGTCGGTCAGATTTTGTTTTGCCGAATTTTTTTGCAGGATAATCAGGTCGCTGCCAACTTCCGTACCAGCATATTCAGTAAACAGGTTGTTAGGCAATCTTACAACCGTAACCAAATTATTATCCTGCATTAACGCCCTCCGTATCGGTTCGTTTTTAGGACTGTTCAGAATGCCCTGCGAAGTAATGTAAGCCAACAAACCGCCCTCACGCAGCATATCAGCACCTTTCAGGAAAAAGTAATTGTGTATGCTTCGGGCTGCCTGTACTTTTGCACCGTCCTTGCTTCGGGAATAGGAAAGGTCGAAAACGGAAGTGTCGCCAAACGGTATATTGCTGGCAACTACATCATAGCTGTTTTGTTCCCTTTCGGGGATTTCTTCAAAACCACTTATACGGATATTGCTGTCAGGATAAAGCTGCTTTAAAATCTTACCTGTAAGCAAGTCCTTTTCATAAGCGGTAACACTGGTTTTTTGGTTTTCTGTAAAGGATTGGATGTATGAACCGATACCTGCGGAGGGTTCGAGAAATTTGTCAATGTGCAGACCATTATCCCGCAAGGCGGATGAAACGGCATCTATAACCTTTGGTGGTGTATAAAAAGCCGTCAGTACGGAACTTTTCATACTGTCCACATACCTGCGGTATTGCTTATCGTCTTGGGAATTTTCTTTGAGTAACTGGTGGAGTTCCTGCGTGAGTGGGAAAAGGTCGTGTTCCGTCTTTCTCCAATGATTGATGTCTATTTCGTTTTCTACGGGGTTCAACACGAATTTAAGACCGCCAAATCCGCTGTATCGCATCATTAGCAGTCTTTCGCCTACGGTGGCTTGCCGTTTCTCCTTTTCCAGTTTAAAAACAATTCGCAGGGCATCAATATTCTGTTGGAGATGGAACCGCTTACTGAAGCCCATTATCCTCAATCCATATTGCGATGGTTCCGGTCAGTTCAGTGTAGAGTACATCAAACTCATACCCGTAAGCGAAATCATCGGTTAATTTATATCCTGCGAAAACAGGCTCACAAACAGAAAACATTTTGAGGGCGAACGGTCGCAGTTCCTCATCTGCCATTATGGTATCAAACTCATTGCATACCACTTTGAAAACAGTGTCGAACTTGGAGAAGTGTAAGCCCTCAAAAAGTATGTAGTTGGCTATTTCGTTGCATTGCTCAACGGTGTTTCCCGAACGGAAAGCACCCTCATAAGCATTGGCAGCCCACGAAGACCGTTGGTCTATGAATTTTTGGTCGTGTGCCTTTTCGGGGAAGCTGCTGTTTAATAATTCTTGCAGTCGTAACCTGAAATACGACAGGTCTTTTTGCTGTGTACTCATACTATAATTTTGTTTAGAATTTTACTTGAAGCCTAAAATTAGGAGCATAAGCAGATGCCTTTGACAATGTTGCAGGGTTTGGCTTTGAAAGGCAGGATTTGGCGTAAGGAAGTTATAACAAGGGATTTAATTTGTACTTTTGAAAGTAAAACCAAACATAATTGACAGATAATAAACAATGAATGAATTAGAACCGCTAAAAAGTATTTTTAAGGACAGAATATTTAAAATACCAGACTACCAGCGTGGATACGCCTGGACTACACGACAACTAAAAGATTTTTGGGAGGATTTAGTTAATCTTCCTGCCGATAGATTTCATTATACAGGATTACTCTCCTTAAAAAAAGTAGATAAAAGTACCTGGAGTATTTGGAATGATGAGCGTTGGCTAATTGAAGATAGAGGCTTCAAACCTTTTCATATTGTTGATGGTCAACAAAGATTGACAACATTTGTAGTTTTTATACAAGCTATTTCGGAACAACTCAAAGCTATACCTGAAAACAAGGGTAAAAAGGATGAAGATATTTATCTTGGTTCTTTTAGTTTAAAAGCCATCAAGGAAGAATATTTAGTAATTGAAAAACCACCGCAATTTATTATTAAGACATACAAATTTGGCTACGAGGTTGATAATCCAAGTTTCAAATTTTTACGACATAGAATTTTTTTAGAACCCAATAGCGGAACAATTCAAGAAACTTTCTACACCCTCAATCTTGAAAATGCCAAAAGGTTTTTCAAAGAAAATCTACAAATTTATTTCGACCAATATGGCTTAAATGAAATTGAAGCATTATTCAAAAAGGTCACGCAAAACCTAATGTTTAATGTTTATGAGATAAGCGATGATTTTGATGTTTTCGTTGCATTTGAAACAATGAATAATCGTGGAAAAAAGCTATCAAATTTAGAACTTCTTAAAAATCGCTTAATATATTTAACCACTTTGTACGATGAGAATGAGCTCAAAAATGACGAGCGAAATTCCTTGAGAGAGAAAATCAATGATGCTTGGAAAGAAGTCTATTACCAGCTTGGACGAAATAAACAAAATCCACTCAACGACGATGATTTTTTAGTAGCCCATTGGATAATGTATTTTCAATACACAAGAGAAAAAGGCGATGATTATATCAGGTTTTTGTTGGAGCAGAAATTTACACCACAAAATATTTATGCAAAAACAGAAGTGAGAGTTAGTTCTTTACAGGATTTTGAAGAAGTTAGAGAGGATGAAGATACCGACCAGGAAGAGGTTGATATTAATGGAGAAGATGAAATAACAGTGTTGCGTTCTCGACTTTCTCCTAAAGAAATCGAAGATTATGTAAACAGTTTAAAAGCTGCTGCTGTTCATTGGTATAATACACATAATCCGGTAAACAATCCAGACTTGACTACCCAGGAGAGCCTATGGATAGACCGATTGAACAGAATTGGTATAATTTACTTCCGTCCACTTGTAACCGTATCTTTTTTAAACAAGGATATTAATTCGAGTAAACGAATTAACTTATTTAAAGCAATTGAGCGTTTTATATTTATCACATTCCGGCTTAGCCGGGCTTTTTCTACTTATAGAAACAGTGAATTTTATCGAGCTGCAAGACAGTTGCGTAACGGCGAATTAACCATTGAAACTATTATCCAGCGATTGAATGATAGAATGAACTACTGTTTTTACACCCCTGAAAACTCTGAAGAAACCTTTTTCGATTATACATACTTTCAAAAGTTTATTGACAAGAAATTTAAAAGCGGAGGAGGCTTTTATTATTGGAATGGACTTCGATATTTTTTGTATGAATATGAAATGGAAAAGGTGAGGCAAAGAGGAAGTCAAAAGATTGATTGGAGGCTATTTGTAAAGAGTGAAAAAGACAAGGTTTCCATTGAACATATTTATCCCCAAACTCCAACACATACAAGCTGGAAATCCAGTTTTAAAGGTCATAAAAAGTCACAGTTACCCTTTTTTCAGGGAACATTAGGAAATCTTTTGCCACTTTCACAAAGTATAAATTCAAGCCTCCAAAATGATTGTTTTGATGACAAGAAGAACGCAAAATACAATGACAAAAAAGAGAAAATAAGACAGGGCTATTTTGATGGCTCGCACTCTGAAATCGAAGTATCGGGCTATGAAACATGGAACTCTGATACAATACTTGATAGAGGTAATAAGTTACTGGAATTTATGGAACAGCGTTGGGATTTAAAATTTGAAGATGAAACTGCAAAAGCAGAATTACTGTTCCTTGACTTTATGCTCGAAGAAGAAGAACTACATACCACCACTGAAGAATAGGAAGAATAACATATAGAAATAATAGTGTAAATGAATTATACAGAAAACATTGAACGTTTAAAAATACTCCTTACAGGAGCATCCACTGATGTTACTATAACAACGGAAAATGAAGCAGAATATAAAAGATTAAAAAGCGAACTTAACAAATCTGCTAAGTTTAAAGCCAACGAACCTAAAGAATTTAAAATCTGTTTAACGCTTCAGGAATTTAGAAGAGAAATGCAGGCAAAAGGTGGATATGCCGAACGGAGAAAACACATTAACGAAATCTTCTATCCTCTGATTTCAGATGAAAATTCCCTGTTGGATAGTATCGAAGAAATACAACAAAATGTAAACTTTGGTCATTTAAACCTTTTACCACAGGATATACAACAAAAAGGTAGAGAAATGTCGGAAGTATATCTGTACCTGTATTGTATAGAAAATTCACTAAGAATATTTATTGAAGAAATAATGAAGTCACAAACTGTAAATATTCCTAAAAGAGTGCAAGACACAATAGACAAATTAAAGAAAAGTGAACAAGAGAGCAAATATTTACCAATACGGGGTAATAGCGATTTGTTTTATTGCGATTTTATAGAGTTAGGAAAAATTATAGTTGGGAATTGGACAGTGTTCGGAAAGTATTTCCCAAAACAGAATGAACATTGGTTGAATGTAATGGTTGACGAATTGTACAAGATACGATGTTTAGTTGCGCACAATAGTTACGTTGGTAAGGATGAACGTGATGCACTAAAAGTTTATTATAAGAGCATTACTGCCCAATTACAATTGTAAAATTTAATCAACAATAAACCCTCTGAATTTTCAGAGGGTTTATTATTATTGTCTGTTTAAGATTTGAAGCATCCTGCCGACTTCAATATCCATTCTCGAAAAGGCAAACCATTTTTTGCCCAGGTCTTTAAGGGATGCCCCGATGTGGTAGAGTTCATTATGGTCAATAATCAAAAAACGGTCGTGGGCATCGGAAAAAAGTTCAATAGCTATGGGAGGATATTGGCTATTGTAGCGTTGTAAGTCTAACCGTAACTGGTTGCTGATGTTTTTGGTAAGGATTGTAGCCCTCACATTAGCCTTACGCTTACCTAACACAGTAAGCACCGTATCATCCACATAATTATCGAGCAGGATAATGGAGCTTTTGG
The DNA here is from genome assembly GCF_003339865.1 of Pedobacter chinensis. Classification (GTDB taxonomy): domain Bacteria; phylum Bacteroidota; class Bacteroidia; order Sphingobacteriales; family Sphingobacteriaceae; genus Pedobacter; species Pedobacter chinensis. The sequence continues at coordinate 115,316 of NZ_QPKV01000007.1, read as the reverse complement.
CATTTCGGATAATATCGGAAACAAAGGTATAGGCATCAAAGATTTGTCCGTTGTAAAAGATACCTTTGTCGCTGTGGAGCTTGTCACTTTCCAAAGCCTTAAAAATCTCTTCAAATTTTTGGTCGGCTTCCAATTGCTTTAACTCAATATTATCCAAGCGATGAAATAAAGAAGCATTGCTGATAAGCAAACGCCGCATCTCTACAAACGCATCCATTATTTCTATACTGACTTTTACAGCCACATCGGAGCGAAGCACTGCCGATAGCATCGCTACACCTTGTTCGGCAAAAACATAGGGCAGGTAACGTCGTCCGCCTCGCCCTACGTTTGAGGTTCCAATTTGGAACCTCAAAAATTCAGTTTCATCCTCGGTCAGTTGAAAGCAGAAATTTTCAGGGAAACGGTCTAAATTCCGTTTTACCGCTTTGTTCAGTATTTTGGTTTCTACCTGATATAAGGCAGCGAGGTCGCTATCCAACATCACTTGTTTACCCCTGATGGAATAAATCAGGTTTCTGATTTCTTTGGGTACGATTGACGGTTTATTTTCCATTGCGTTTACTGCTTTTGTTTTTCTCAAACTCAAAAGAACTTTCCGCATTCTCTTTCAGTACGATGTAAGCATCGAATTTTTTTCCGGCTTTGCTTGTCATTCCTTTGATTAAAGCCGTTTTGCCTTTATTGACAAGGCTTGTTATATTTTCGATACTGATTTGTACACCGCAGACGTTACGGAACTGTACCCAGTTACAAGCCTCATCAGGGCATTTCACAATCTTATCACGTATAATGAGCTGCTGACTTTTGCACTTTGGACAGGTCAGTTTCGGCTGATTGGTGCTTGCAATAGAAGTTTGCAGCAATTCATCTGTAATGGATTTGGCATAGGTTTCCATTTCATTTTGGAATGCTCCGGCATCCGCTTCGTTATTTTCGATTTTCTGCAATGCCAATTCCCATTCGGCGGTCATTGCCACATCCGCAATTTTACGGTCTTTGACAAGCCCGTACACCTGCAATCCTTTTTCGGTAGGGATTAAAGAACGTTTATCCCGTTGGATATAATTACGGGTAAACAGGGTTTCGATAATGGCGGCTCTTGTTGCAGGCGTACCGATACCGATATTTTTGAGGGCTTTGCGCTCTTCCTCGTTCTCGATTTCTTTCCCTGCGGTTTCCATAGCGGACAAAAGCCCGGCTTCGGTGTAAAGCACTGGCGGTTTGGTCTGCTTTTCCAAAACGGCGGCTTCCTTTATGGCAAGTTCGTCGCCTTTACGCAGTTCGGGTAATTCCTGCACTGGTTCTTCGCCATCGTCTGTAAAACTGCCTTTAATGGAACGCCAACCAGCTTCCTGAATTTTACAGCCTTTAGCAGTAAAATCGTAATGCAATACCTGTAATGAAACATCGGTTATTTCTTTGACACAAGCTTGTGATATGGCTTCGAGCAAACGAAGCGCAATCATATTGTAAATCTTGTTTTCGTCTGCGTTGAGGACCGACGGCACTTTATCGGTAATCAACAACCCGTGATGGTCCGTTACTCGTAGGTCATTCACGATACGTTTGTTGAACCGTCCCCACTTGATTTTAGCAAGGGCTTGCTTGCAATCTTCCCGGTTCTGCAAAGCCCGCACAAGGTTGGGAATTTCTGCCCACATATCTTCAGGAATGTATTTGCTTCCGGTACGTGGGTACGTGATAAACTTCTTTTCATACAGGCTTTGTGCGATATTAAGGGTTGCTTCAGCAGATAATTTCAGCCTCTTGTTGGCTTCCTTTTGTAAGCCTGTCAGGTCGAAAAGCAGGGGCGGTTGTTCTGTAACGTTTTTGGTTTCTACCGATGTAACGGTTGCCGTTGCGCCACTTTGAATGGCTTTAAGCGTATCATCAGCAAGTTGCTTCTGTTCCCATTTGGTAGCGGAAATACTTTTGAAATCAACCTGCGCTTTATTGTGCATTAATTGTATCTGCCAGTATTTCTTTACTGCAAAATTCTTATTATCGAGGAAGCGTTTGCATATCAAAGCCAGGGTAGGCGTTTGTACTCTTCCGAGCGAATAAATGCCGTTGCCTGCGGCAATGCTCAATGCCTGCGTAGCATTGATGCCCACAAGCCAGTCGGCACGACTTCTGCCTTGCGCTGCCCTATACAGCCCGTCAAATGCTGCTCCGTCTTTCAGGTTGTCAAAGCCTTGCTTTATTGCCTTTTCGGTAAGCGAACTTATCCAAAGGCGTTCAAAAGGTTTGTTGCATTTCAGGTATTCATAAATGTACCTGAAAATGAGTTCGCCCTCACGTCCTGCGTCGGTAGCAACGATGATACTGTTGCTTTGCTTGAAAAGTTGCTCAATGATTTTCAGTTGCTTTAATGCACCAGTATCGGCGGTGTACCCTTTGTCTTTTTTGACCTTGCGAACGGTCAATAAAAACGGGTTGGGCAATATCGGCAGGGATGCTTTGTCAAATCCCGAAATGCCATAATCTTCGGGCATTCCCAGTCCTATTAAATGACCGAATGCCCACGTAACAAAATAGCCGTTACCTGTCAGGTAGCCGTCCTTTTTATCGGATGCTCCCAACAAGCCGGCTATCTCTCTTGCTACGCTTGGTTTTTCTGCAATGATTGTTTTCATACTGTATTACATTTTTCTGCCTTTGGATTTTGCAGGCTTATTGTCCTGTTGTTCCTGCTGCTTTTCGTTTTTAGGTCTTTGCTGCCCGGACTTCAAAGGCTCTTGGACATTCTTGGTAGCTTCGTTGGTTTTCCCTTCCGAATTGACGGCAGTCTGTGTTTTATGGCTTTCGGCAGGTTCTACTCGTGCTTTATATTGACCCGGAAACTCGAATTTGGTCTTTCCGGTATCTTTGTCAAAAGTGATATACCCCTTATACGGTTGGTCTTTTTTGTCTTTCAGTTCAACGTATATGGTTTGTCCGGCTTTGAACTTGTTGTACTGCTCATCATCGAGTTCTTTGCCCCTGAAAGTTCTTGGAGCATCCTGCGTTTGGCTTTGCTGGTTGCTTTGCCCAGTGTTTTGTTGGTTCTTTTGCGCTTGCTGATTATTGTTGCTCCTGTCAAACAGGAACTCAACGTATCGTTTGTCCGCATTGAATTGTACCGTTGCCGAAAACTCATTTCCTTTCGTGGAAATCATACCCTCTAAATAAAGCGGCTTGCCCTCCATTAAAGTTTGCTTTTGTTCCTCATTCAGCTTTACACCTTTAATTTCATCGGGAATTTTGATAAATTCCGTTCGTAATGCAATCACATCATTGGTCAGCCTGTCAATGCTGATAATGGATGGCATCAGTTCGCCTGTTTTGGAATGTACCAAATTGACCACACGCCCCATATTGCCCGTTTCGAGCAGGTTTTTCTTGTCTTCATCCGTAAACTTGTGACCGAAAAACTCAAAGTGCAGGTTAGGTTCTTTTTTGATACCGTGTATTGCCACGATAACATTGCCGTCTTCCGCCTGCTGTAAAGACAGGCGGGCATCCGTACGGAGGATAGAACCACCGAGGTTAATGCCTATCGGTAAAAGTTCATTGGTTTTGTAACCTCGCAGCAAAGGGTCGAGCAGGTTTCTTTTTTCAAGATATTCCTTGCTTAATCCGAGGTTTTTCATTGTGTCCCAATCAATCTGCTCCGGCTTGTAGCGGTATTCGCTGGTGTCCGTTGTTGTTTGTGCTGTTGCCATATTTTTTTGATTTTCTTGTTTTTTATCAGGTTGGGGTTCTGCTTTCACTTCGTGTTCTTTCAGCACTTTTTCGCCCTCCGGTGTGGGCTTATCTAAGTGCTTTTGCAGTTCCTGCGCTTTTTCAGCAGCAACCGGGGCAGGCACTTTGAAGAAAGTAAAGTTTGTAGGGTTCTTTAACTGGCTGAAAAAGTTGGAAAAGAAGTTGGAAAAGAAATCACCGCTTTTATCCACACGCATAAACTGGTTTTGATTTTTCTTCGTGGGGTCAACGGTTTCCATTTTCCCGTTTTCGTCAATACTCTTTACCGCCTGGATTTTCATTTTCTCTTTATCCAGTACGAGTAATATGTCCGAAAGCTGTTCGGGCATTTCCTGTTTATTTGTTGTTTCTTCGCTCATATTCTGAAAATTTTAAAATTTTACGGTCGAATGTAAAGGAAGCCTTCACTGATTTGCACTATGTGGCACTCAAAGGCAGTGTTTGTCACTTATTGGCATCCAGTTTAGGTAAAGGCGGGTTAAAACTTTCCCTGATGAACTGATGCACATCGGACAGCTTGTAATATAATTTTCCGCTGATGGTATAATAAGGGAGCTTGCCTATGGAGCGATACCGTTGCAGGGAACGGTTGCTTATTTTCAGCATTTGCAATAAATCCTGATTGTCCAGCAATTCTTCGCCGTCTATACTGTTGCGTTTCTTTTGTAAATCGTCTATGTGGTTACCGAGAATGTCAAGCCTATCCATTATGCGTTCCATCCACGCCACAAATTCCATTTTGTCAATATTCATAGGGGTACGCTTTAATTATTACCTGATTTCAGCTTCCTGCCTTTTTCGATATAGCTTTTGCCTTTCGCCATAAGCTGCTCTACATATTCATCGGTCGTCTGCACAGCGTTAGCGTTGAGCATTTCCTTAATCGCACCAATCGTATAGTAATACTGTCCGTACATTTTTGAAAAAGCTATTTGCCCGTTGGTGCGCATACGCCATAGTGTCTTTTCGCTGATGTGGAGATACTGACAGACTTCGTGATTGTTGAGCCACAAGCTATCGTAGCTTGTATCTTCCAGTTTGAGGATGTATTCGCTAATGGCTTTCAGCCGTTCATTGAGGTGCTTCCACACTTCTTCATCAACCGTTATAATATTCATAGCACTGTTGTTTAATGTTCACAGGGCAAAATTCAGAAGTATGGCAGTGTTTGTCTGCCAATGCTTGCCCATTGGTTTGGCACTTTTTTGAAAATTTTTGCAATAATGAAAACCCCTGTTTAATAAGGTTTTTAGCATGTTTAGGTTATTCGGGAATAGCCTTTGCCAACATTTGCCAATTGGCAGATATGGGCAAAGAAAAAGCAGTACATTTCGTGTACTGCTTTGCTTTTACTTTCTAATCTTTTAGCTAAAGGTCTTTGTCCATATATTCTTCGAGGGAATTTTTAAGCTGGTCTAAAAATGCCGTTCGGGAACCGCTTCGGGTTTTCATGCGATGGAAAGAGTGATGTATGTCATTTAAGGGAGTTCGGAATAGCACCTGAAAAATCAATGCTAATTTTCGGATGCCTATTTTCCCGTATGCAATAGAATTTGAAGCATATAAAGCGTATATAAGTTCTATGAGCGCATTTTGAGAATTTGTCCATGATATATCTTTGTTCGCATCGCCATTCAGTAGAATAGTATCGGGATTTTTTTCGGGATTAATTTTGGTAAGCATATAAGTATAGAGTAATTCATTGGCTATGATATGGGCTATCTTGTTGTCATAATACGTTGAAAAACTAAGGTCAATTTCAAAAACACCGCTTTTTAATCCGTCGTGGTAATTGATTTGTCCGAGCCTAAAATAGCTACGGTCACGGTCTGTTCTGTCCGCACGGTAATATCGGTAAAAATCCTCATTGCAAATACTTTCTTTGTATTCTGATTTGAGAGTTTTCAATAAGTTCTCATAATAACTTTGATGTATTTGACCATTGGTCACAGGGCAGGTTGTTTCAATGCGGAATACCTTGTTGTAATAAATGAGTTTCCCTAAGATTTGAGGTTTGATACTCTTAAAAAAATCTATTTCTTGTTCTTCATTTGCAAATCCAGTCTGTAAGACTTTAGCTTTTATAGAACACAACATTTCATTAAGGAATAAGGTCATTTTGAAAGCCTCTTCCGAAGTTCGCATCATTTGAGAAGACAATTTACCTTCCTGATGCCGAATTTGCGATAGTATTTTACTCAACACGATTTCCATAGTATAGTTCTTTAGAAGTTAGCACTACTTATTTCGGAGTTGCAACTATTGTTGATATACCAAAATTTGGAAATAATATTGAACCCAATCCCACAGATTAACCCATATTGGGAAAGATTTATTTTTTAACTACGGTATTTTGAAAGCAGAAAAAGGGTTAAGTATGCTCCGACTTAACCCTTTTTTTATTAGATTTGCAGTAATGATTTACAAGGTAATCAAATGAAAGCGAGTGCAGTAAGCACCATTACTAAATCGTTACCGATAGCACTTCCGGTTCTTGTAAACTACTCTTTATTAGCCACTTTGGGCTATATTAATCTTTTTAGTAAAAAAACTGAATTTTAAAATCTAATTGGGCATCTTAACACGTCTTTCCCGTAAAGGCGGGATCCAATGTCATTAAGTTAGTGAAAAACAAAAAATAATTGTCATTCTAAACACAATGATGAATCTCTGACCTAAGGGCATTGTATCTGGTTTACTGCTGAATTGTTTTTGTAAGGGAGTTGTGCTGTTTATTAATTTTTGTGTTCCATTGCTTGGAAATTCTTCATTAATAACGTTATTTTCAATTGTACTCATGCTCGCTTCGCAGGTCTCCATTGCGTTCAGAATAACGGCGATTGTCTTAGGAATAAGAGACTTCATAAAAACAGCATAAATGACGTGGAGATTCCTCAGGTAATTTCCCGCAGATGCCGTTGATTAAGCAGATAAAAAATAAAGTCTGCGTAATTTTCTTAAATCTGTGAGATATTATTTCTTTAAGAATTAAGTTAAAATTTTGATTAACAGTAAAATATAAAAACACGTCAATGGTAGCCTAAAGAACTTTCTATAATCGAAAAAACAATTTGTCCTTCGATTACGCCAAGGATGACATTATTTTTTGTTTTCTCCTTAAGTTAACCTGAGTTCGGGATAAGTTCAACATCAGGATAATGTTACCCTTTAGCGTTCGTAATTTATTTATCAATTTTGTAGCATAATCCCACCACATCATGGTTGTTTTAACTCCGAAGACTGATATGATGATTGGCATTTATGCGTATAATGGGTCGCAAAAATTTGGGCGCTAGCATATTTATTCTTTTTGTTCATTAATAGAATAAAAGCTGGTTTATGCTGAAACTTAACAAGATTTTAAAAGATTTTTATTTATTCTTTACTATATTATACTAATTTTTATATGCTAGCTAAGAGTATGTAAATTGAAAGCTTATGATTCCCGCCAATAATATTTATTTTCTAAAATCAATTGATCAGTTAAAACAACCCATTAAACCGATTATTTTTATTTTTATTGGTATGGTTATAATGTCCTGTAAGGGAAATGTTACAGATAATGCAGATCATAAAAAATATACTGACTCGATATTGGATAGTACCAATACCTTATTGCGCGCTAATAAATATAAGCAGGCTGAGGCTTTTATAGATAATGCTTACCTGAAAATTTCGAAACCTGGCCCTTCTGATCTTTGGCAAAAATATGACTACAAAGTTAACCAATATCTTAATTTTGAACACAATACTGCAAAGGCCAGAATATTCGCAGACAGTATGCTTTTTGTTTTAAAGGACAAATCTCAAATTTATAAAAAAGAGTATGCTCATGCCCTTTTCTCGCAAGGAGAAGTACTTATGGCCGAAAAAAGGTTCTATGAAGCGTTTAAGCGTTATTATGACGGCCGGGCATTTGCATATCAGTATCTTGAACCTTGTGATTATTATCACTTTAGTAACAAACTGGGTTACGTAAAGTATTTGCAACAAGAATACATTAATGCGATTAAATATTATAAGCAAGGATTAACTGAAAACTTTCATTGTGGACCAAACAGAGATTTTAATGATTCTTTTCTATATCCACAAAGTAACCTTAACAGTATAGCCTTATGCTATGAACATTTAAAAATGCCTGATAGTGCAGTTTATTATTATCAGCAGGCTTTAAAAATTATTAAGGAACGTGCAAAAGTTTTCCCTGATAGAGAACATTTCACTACTTTGGCTAGAGGTGTTGTTTTAGGGAATCTTGGCGGTGTTAATTTGCAATTAAATAATTATATAGAAGCAGAAAAAAATTTAAAAGAAAGTATAAAAATTAACGACCATGTTAGATATGAACAGCAAGATGCGCAAACAGCAAAACTTAAGCTTGCTAACCTTTATATCAAGCTTTCGCGTTTTGGAGAAGCAGATCAATTATTAAATGAAGTTCAACAGTTTTTAAGCATAAGAGGAGTTAACAACTTCGGATTGGAATCGATTAGATTAAAATGGCTTGAATTAAAATCACTTAACTTCCAGAGTTTAAAAAAATATGATCGGGCTTTTGAATACCAGCGGAGGTATTATCAAACTAAGGATTCAACGAGTTCTGCAAATCTAGGTTTGAAGAACACCGATATGGAGGAGGTTTTTAAGAATACAGAAAGACAGCATAAACTTGTTTTACTCAATAAGGATAATGAGTTGAAAACCATTTTCCTTGTTGCGTTAGGTATTATCCTGTTCCTGGCGATATGTCTGTTGTTGCTCGTGATGTATTACCTGAAAAATTCAAAAAAGAGGAATTTATTGCTTGCTGAAAGAAATATACAAACCCAAAGAAGTCTTAAATCATTGGAAGAAAGCCAGGAGCAGAATTCCAATTTACTTAAAGTGGTTGCTCATGATCTACGAAATCCAATCGGAGGGATTACGGTTGGCGCAGCTATGATCCTGGAAGATCCAGGATTATCTTCCGAAAGCAGGGCACTTATGCAATTAATGCTGGCATCAGGGCAAAAGTCTATTGAACTTGTTAATGATCTTCTTAAAGTAAATACAATTGTAAGGGAGCTTGAAAAAGAACCAGTTGATTTGTATGCAATGTTGGGCTATTGTATTGAGCTTTTAAGGTTCAAGGCTGAACAAAAGAAACAAGTACTCAAACTTCAGGCTGTCCAGGCTACACTTGCCTTAAACCGGGAAAAAATATGGCGTGTTATCAGTAATCTGATCTCGAATGCAATTAAGTTTAGTCCTGAAAAATCGATAATAAATGTAAGCATGGAAAATTCTAATGATGGTATCGTTATTAAAGTTCAGGATTATGGAATAGGAATACCGGATCATTTGAAAGAGGGCCTTTTTGATATGTTTACCGAGTCTAAAAGAACAGGCACCAGTGGAGAGGAAACTTTTGGATTAGGACTTGCAATCAGTAAACAAATTGTAGGGGCACATGGTGGAAAGATATGGTTCAAAAGCAAACCAAACGAGGGCACAACATTTTATGTTAAACTTCCAATCGCCAATTAAATCACTTTATTAGTCTTAACCATGCATTCCCATCAAATTTATCGGTAAAGTTATTGATTAACCGAAGGTGGGCAGGCTTTGATACATAACGGAATGCGATGCTCATAAACTTCGGAGTGGCTGTATTTTGTATATCTGAAAAATAGGCTGGGTTGTATTTGTACAAAGAACGGGCATCTTTTTCATTATCATAAAACTTATGGAAAGTAAGATCTGAGCTATACTCCGGTAGGTTTTGTTTTTGATTTAGGTAAGTGTCTTCCTGCACGTTTACCACCGCCTGCTTAGTGAGCCATTCAGTTGAATTTTCTTTCAAAACCTTGTTTACGATTGCTTTTTTGTTGGCCAAAATAGCTGGTAAATCGCCAAAATACCTGAGCCGCTGCGCTGCCGACTGTAGTGTATAATTAGTGCTTTTGGGCAGATAAAGCGCTTCTCTGTCATAATATTCCAACAGGCTTTCCAGATATTCTTTACGGCTTACGGGTAGTAAAAGCGGCACGTCGGCTTTTTTAACAAACCAATAGCGGTAAACATGTTCGTAGGTGTTTTTCCTGATTTCGTTCTCTGGCACATCCTGCCAGAAGCCCTTATCAGAATTAATGATCTCTATCAGCTCCTGATTTTTTGCAGATAAATAATTCAATAATTCAATTTTTGGTGATGCTATACCAGCTTTGAAGTTTTTCCAATCCTTATAAGCATAATTACCCAAGTTATCGCTAAATGCGTTAGACAGGTATCTATCCAAAGTATTTAGCGGCAGGCTGTTTACGTAAACTCTTAGCACCGTGTTATATTCACTATTACGTTCCACTTTATTTCTGATGCAGAGATATTCGTGAAAGGCTGTTTGGAAGCGATAATCTGCCAATCTTACATTGCCTGCGTATTGGTAGCCTTCTGTAGAGTAATAGGTTTCCCAATTGCCACCGGCAAGTGTGAAGTTAGTACGGCTTTGCTGTTCGAGATTTTCGATCTGGTTAAGCACTTGCTTGCCCGTTGCCTTTTCGGATGTTGTGGATAGCTTTTTAAAATATTCGGCCCTTGCTAATGGCCATGGATATTGATCGGAAGTAAAGTATTTACCAGGTTTGGCCTGCAATTCTTCTTTTGCTGCGCACGGATCTCCGATCTGGGGAGCAATGCCGCTAATCAAAAAATGTTCGGTTCTGTAATCTTCAAAGGCTTCATTATCTACAATTGGTTTTGTAGCGGTATTTTGGGTCGGGCTGTTTTTTGCATCTGGGTTTGGCGCTTTACTGGTGGTGACTTTGTCCACTGTTTTGTTAACAGCTTTTTCTACACCATCTGCAGTTTTATTTACAGCTTTTTCCACGGTTTTATCCATCGTTTGGTTTACTTTTTTTTCTACGGCCTGTTCGGCTTTTTCTTTCAGTTTTTTTAAAACTTGTGCCTGGCTGTTGCTACCTATCACTAACAGTAGTAACGTAAAAAGTAATTTTATCATTTTCATTTCTATTTTAATTAAAGGATTAAAACATTATTTATTTTTTATCATGGGTAGTGGCCTATGTTTATGCTGCTGCTTTTAAAAAATGGATGAATTTGTTTAAGTCTTTACCATATTGATTTTCATTGTTTGTTCACGGGCATAACAAACTCTCCTGATATATTTACCGATTTGTTTTTGCAGGCCATTACATCGCCCATATTCCAAATAGTACCGCTGAAACTTCCGGATACGATGGCTCCGTTTTCGTTTTTATATTCCGTTAATGTGAGCGATCCAGTGGAGGATCTCCCGTTTTTGCAGCCATTGCCATCTTTTACCAGCTCATCTGTAGCATTGCTGTAACCATCAGTGCTTTCTGTTTTAAGATAAATTATACTAACGGTACCTGCGGGATTGCTGCTCGTTGCAAAAGCCATATTGCCGGTTTTCGGATGCTCGGATGCTATCGATACCGTTTTTTGATCGACTGCATGCGTAAACGTCACACCGAATTCGCCGCTATTGCTCACATACAATGCTGCCATGTTTCCGGTTGGCTGATAAGCTCCTCCAGTGTAAATATCCCTATCCGTAAATACGGATTCCACGCCGTTGATGGTAAATTTGGCATAATACTTATCTATAATTGTGATCTGGCTTAGCAGGATAAGTTTTATGGTTTTGTTTTCACGGGTAGCCTCTATGTCTACAGATACGTTTACCGTATTGGGGTTGGGGGCTTTGTCTGGTGCAGTATAAGTGGCTTTAGAACCATGAGCCTTCAGTTTCCCAGTGGTAGGTGAGAGTCGCCATTCTTTAAAATCCAGTCTGTAACCCTTCAGCTGCTCCATCCTCGTGCTCAGGTCGGTTAGCTTTGGCAGGGGCGCCAGGTCTTCATCATCTACTTCTTTTGGATACATGGGGATAAGCGGTGCCAGTTCGTCCAGCTCTTCCTGTGGTGTGCCTTTGGTTTTAGAAAAGCCGTTTACATACAGCTGTACTTGTCCTTTTACTTTTACAGTAGCTTTTTGGGGCGAAAGCCGGAAATCTATTAACTTGCCCGTAACCCAGTCGCTGAAATGGGTGGTTTGCACAGACAATGTTTTGGCAGTTTCATCTGTTATTGTATTGCGGTAGCCCAGCCAGGTGCCGTCACTTTTTTGTGTTGCGATCCAGCAAAGTCCAGGCTGCAGGTCGGCCCCGTATTTCATGGTAATGGTAATGGGCTTAGCAAAATTTACGTCTTCGGGGCTAAGCCTGAATCCGTTGCCAGCACCAAGCGGCGCTTCATTGGTAATGGCCTGTATGCCGATAGTCGTGTTGACACTGAGTGCACCTGCAGGAATATCCAAGGTGAGTTGTCCGTCGGGCGACTGCACGCGACCACCATCAGTTCCTATCTGTTGTGTATAAATAGTACCCATGGTTGTTCCTTTTGGGGTAACAGCAGGTTTGAGTGTTGAGAAATCAATTTCTTTTTCTTTTCCGCCAGCATCCGGATTGTTTTTACACGACAGCAGCAGGCAGGCAAGGATTACAACCAATGGTGTACAGGGTAAAAGTAATTTTATCGTTTTCATTTCTATTTTAACTAAGGGGAAAACATCATTTATTTTTTATAAGCATTGAAATTTATTGGCTGATAAGACTGCGTAGGCCTGTTTCCAAAGAAATAATTATAGACGTAGTCATAATTAAACTGGTTGAGGATAGTTTCCATATAGTGCCGGTCGCCATCGAGTGTTCGTGTCAGCGGCGGCATCCACCGGATAACAAGCCATAGCGGTTCGCTGGTTGCACTCGCTTCTTTCACACCTTTTTTTAGTTTCAGCAACGGAAAAAAGGTCGAACAGCCATCACAGTTTTGATAGGTGCCAGATGCCGTCTTAAAATTTGAAAACGTTGAGTTTTCGTCTGCATTGGCGAAATCAAAAAGATTGAGTTGTGTGCTTTCTGGCAGATACACTTTTTCGTTCGCCTTTGCGCTGAATTTATTTTTAAAGATCTGAAATCCTCTGTTTGCCCGTGCTTTCAGGTCAATATCTTTGCTGCCCCCATTAATGGCTATCTGGTACATCATTGGAAGCTGCTTTTCCACTTGCCTGATAAATTCGCCTACGGTAACCTGCTCAAAGGGCAGTGGCTGGCTGTTTTTCGTCATAATGACCGTATAAAAATCATCTTTCCCAGCGGTAACCTGACCATTGGGGATGTAATAGTGGTCGTAATTTTTCAGATTTGGATGATTGTTGAAATTCTGGAATTTCGCCGCCTCTGCATACCAGGTTTTGTCGAGCGAACCTTTTAATCCGATATCATAACGCGGCATCAAAAAATAATATTCCTCGGGTGTAGACAGCGAAACTATTTGCTGCGAAATGGTTTCCAAGCCGTTGGCCTCTATCAGCCACCTGATATGATGGTCGGTTTCTGGTACAAATTTTCCGTTGGCATCTTTTTTCAGGAAGAGCGATAACTTGGCGTAAGCTCCGTAATTATAGGGCAAGGCACGGCGGTTGTTTTTTTCGGCTTCGTTATAGTCATAGTATTTGCTCGTTACCGGTTCGGATTTGGGAGGTACAAAGACGAACAATCTTGCATCGCCGAGCATTCCTTTCGGCGCATAGGTCTGCTGTATCCAGGTAAGCATGTGCTGGGCGTACCCGATCTGTTTTGCCGTATAGCTGCGGTCTTGATTGGTTAGCGGTTGCGGCGGCGTTTTAAATTCGATCTTCTTCATCCAGCCGATGTCAAGAGTGGCGTAAGCCTCCCGCTTCGATTGTGCCTGGCTGCTGTTGCCGCACATCACGAACAGCAGTACCGCAAAAAGCGATTGTATCTTTTTCATTTTTGTATTTTTATGTATCGAATAATGGAATGATTTTTCTAACGTCCGCCGTAAGGCAGGTTATTATTTTTTTTATAATAAGCGGTATGTCCTATATAATATGCTTCATTATAGGTAGCCGGGTTTCTGGTGGGCGGCGCCGTAAATAGCCTGTAAACAACCCTACCGTCATTGTACCTGAATGTGATCGTAAAATCCTCAATGCTGTATGTTCCCTTTCCACCGATACAATTGTTTTTATTGGTTGAAAAAATTCCCTTGTCATCAAATGTTCCATCCTTTTTAAAATGGATTACAAACTGGCATCCTGGATCGCTGAGGTAATTGAGCTTAGGGTCTTTGCCCCAATCGGACGACACATGGGTGTATGCTCCTTCAATCCGCAGACCATCCACAGGCAGGAACTTGTAAAAGCCATAACTATACCCATCCTTTTCCATTTGGATATCCGATTTTTTTGTAACCGCTATCTCGTCATATTTATTTTTAAATTTTCCTTTGTTGCCCTGCATGGTAAATTTGCCCCATGATTCTGGTTGAAACGATCTGTTAACGTTTATCAATCCCTCATAAGGCACATTCGGAAAATAATCGCCGTTAGGATAGATAAGATATAAGTCATCCAGCGTTTTTGGGTTCGCATAAATTGAAGTAGCGATCCGTCTGTTCATCCATAACTCAGGTTTACCTGTTGATTTGTCAGCAGCGGCTGTGTTTTTTCGCTGTATATTGTCTGGGCCTAAATCGTTTGCTTTCGTAGCTTCGCCTTTTAAAACGAGGCTACCGAAAAAGGTTTCCATTTCTTTCTGAAAGGCATCGGTATTGGTCATACTGGAAATATTGATCAGCTTACCGTTTTTACTGCTGCTTATTAAAATTGCAGCCCCTTTTATACCGTTTTTTTCAAATGGGGCAGAGCCTATCCTGCTTTCCCAGCCATTATCTGTGCTGCCTGGCTGCATGGTGGCTTTGCCTGTGCCCAGCGTTTCCTGCATCAGCGATTGCCAGCTGATATCAAAATTGGTTTGCGCATCAATACCAGCTTCTACGCCTTTGTAAAGCGTAATGATACAAAAGCCTTTTGGCGTTTCTTTGGTAAAGCTGAGGGTTCCTGGCTTTACAGATTTTTGCCATCCTTTGGGAGCGGTATATGCTACCATATCAAATAGCTCCTTTTGCTGGCACGATGCCTGTATACCTGCCAACAGCATAATTGGGATAAAAAACCATTGTTTCATTGCTTGTTCATTATTGATTATAAAATGGGTTTCCGCCAACAAAAACGAGCTCGCTGGTAGCAGTAATCTTATTGTTAAATACACCGCTAAATGACTTGGTGATTTTCCTGCCGTCAGCATAATTGAGGATTAGTGTGAAGCTTTTTATTTCATAGGTGCCATTTCCGGGCGCTCTTTCCGGATATTGATTTGGCATTGAAAAGTTGGAAACGAATGCGCCCAGATCCTTGAAAGTACCAGCAGCCGTAAATTCAATCATAGGCTGCGGTTCGGTGGCGTTGTAAGGATAGTTTGGAATGGTTGACCAATTGGGTATAGTATTGTATTTTCCAGAAAGTTTTACACCATCCACAGAGGCCAGCTTATACACATGGTTGGTATAGCCAACCTTTTCCAGTTCCGTATCACTTATCTTTTTTACCTGAATGGTTTCATACTGATTGGTAAAGGTTCCTGTACTGCCATTCATTGCAAAAGTTCCCCAGGTACCTCCAGTCTGGTTTCTGGAAAAATTTAAAAAACCGTCTATTGGTAGCTGGTTAAAATAATCTCCATTGGACAGTACGATCTTCCAATCTAAATTAGCCCAGTTACCGGTTGAACCAGTTTTCAGTCCCATCCATATTTCGAAAGGTGGTTTACTGTCATTATTATTTTCATCTGGTTTATTTTTGTCTTTTGAGCAAGATAGCATTACTAAAAATGATACAATTGTTAAGTATAAAATGCACTTTTTCATAGGAATAAAAATTTAAATTGTTTGCAGTGTAAAATTGGTGTACTTTACTGTTTGGTACAATCCCGAAAAAAGTGGAATTTTAAGAAAGAAAAAATCCCCTGAAAAAGGGATTGATGATATGGGCTAACCAATCGTAATTTGCATCATGAGAAAGTGGCTCCTGATTTTTGTTTGTTGTTTATATACGGTCTCTGCTCAAAGCCAACGTGCACAAGACAGTTTGCTGAATGTTTTAAAGTCAGCAAAGGAAGACGAAAACAAAGTGTTATTGCTGATCAAAATCGGACAGGAATTTGAAAACTCGGATTTGGAAAAAGCGAAGTCCTATTATATACAAGCACGAACTTTAGGAAACAAAATCAACTACCCTTTAACAGAAGTGAAGTTCATTAGCAATTACACTTACGCACTTAATATGCAGGGAAAAATTGACTCTTCCTTGTTTTGGAATATCAAAGGCATTGAAGAAGCCAAAAAACTAAACGACGATGAACATTTAGCTAAGGCCTATTTCAACACGGGGACTTCGTATCAACATTTGTCCGATTATCAATCGGCAGTTGAAAATTATCAAAAGGGCTTAAAATTGTTTGACAAGATTGACAATAAAGCCTATATGGCTCAAGCCAATGATATTTTGCAGGTGCTGTACACCTCGATGAGACAATACGATATGGCAAAAAAACACGGAAAAAAGGCGGTTGCAGAATTCCGGCACCTCGGCCAGCCCAAAATGTTGACGTATTCACTTAACAATTTAGGAGTGGTTTACGGAAGCATCAACCAAAAAGATTCGGCGTATATCTATTTCAATGAAGCAGCGCAAATCGCAAGTAAAATCAATGATGAGGTTTTATTGGCTGCCATCGAACTAAATCTTGCCGATGTATATCTTTGGAAAAAGCAATTGGATGAAAGCAAAAAACACTATGAATTAGCGCTGAAAAACGCCCAAAAACATGATTTACGCGATAGTGAAAGTACAGCATTACGTGGGTTTTCATATTATTATATGTACACCAGAGATTATGAAAAATCCCTGCAGTTCGCCGAAAATGCTTTAACTATTTCCCAAAAACATCAACTGCTAGATGAAAAGATTCTGATTTTAGCACAACTGGCTTCTTTGGCATACATCTCAAAAGACATTTGGAAGGCAAAAGCGTATGAAAACGAATCGAAACAACTGCAAGATAGTTTATTGAATGAGCAAATACTGAATAATACCATCAATATCGAAAAGAAATTCGAATTGGATAAAAAGAATACACAACTCACTCTTCAAGATGAAAAAATTAATCGCCAGAACTTGGTAAATTGGTTTTTAATCGCTGGTTTAATCTCTCTTATTGTAATTTCTACTTTAGGTTACCGAAATTATAACCATCGCAAAAAAATACAGGAACAACGTATCAGGGAGCTTGAAACAGAAAAGCAGTTATTGGCCACTCAATCATTATTGAAAGGACAACAGGATGAGCGTAGCCGCTTGGCCAAAGACCTGCATGACGGGCTGGGCGGAATGCTGAGCGGTGTAAAACTACAATTAGGAGCTATGAAAGGAAATCTTATCTTAACAGAAGAAAATGGAATGTTGTTCAATAGTGCGCTGAACAAACTGGATGCATCTATCTCTGAAATGCGCCGTGTGGCACATAATATGATGCCCGAAGCCCTGATCCGATTTGGTTTGGAACAAGCACTGCATGACTATTGCAACAGCATCAGCACTTCGGGTATATTTGTTATCGATACTGAATTTTATGGTCTTGAAAAAAGACTGGATGCTGCCACTGAAGTAACCATTTACCGTATCGTTCAGGAACTGGTCAATAATGCGATAAAACACTCTGGCGCTCAACATGTACTTGTTCAAGTGGTTAGACGTGAGCAGTTGCTTACCATTACAGTTGAAGATAACGGCAAAGGTTTCGATACAACTGGATGGGAACAAAAAAACACTGCAGGCCTGCAGAACATACGTTCAAGGGTCGATTATTTGCGAGGCCGCATGGATGTTAAATCACAGCAGGGCAAAGGCACTTCGGTATATATCGAATGTACAATAGAAGACAATGGATAAAATAAAAGTGTTGGTGGTAGATGACCACCCGATGGTATTGGAAGGTATGCAAGCCATGCTTTCGCAGATTGATTTTGTATTTATTGCTGGTCTTGCACGTAATGCATATCAGGCGATGGAACTGATCAAGGCAGATATGCCAGATATTTTGATTACCGACATCAGCATGCCCGAAATTGGTGGGGTAGAGCTTGCTGCAAAACTCAGAAAAGAATATCCAGTTATTAAAATCATTGCCATGAGCACTTTTAACGAACGAAGCCTGATCTCGCAGATGGTGCAGCAAGGTGCATCGGGCTATCTGCTTAAAAGTGCTTCAAGAGAACAAATTGAAGAAGCCATTATTACTGTAAACGGAAACAAGCTATACATGAGTTTAGAACTCGAACTGAGTAAAAAGGAACAAGATGAAATGGGCAAGGTACCAATGCTCACCAGCCGGGAGAAGGAAGTGCTGTCTCTTATAGCCGAAGGTTTTACAAATTCGCAAATTGCAGAAAAATTATTTGTAAGCCCATATACTGTTGACAGCCATCGTAAAAACCTACTTACAAAATTTGATGTAAATAATACCGCTGGTTTGATAAAACTGGCAGCAAAACACGGGTTGGTATAAAAACTTGTAGATAACAATTTGATGAATGACGGTTTTCAATATTGGTTCAGGTAGGAGGGTAAAAGAATTCCTTTAGCCTAGCCCTTTAAAGGGCTTAGGCATAAGTGATCAAAAATGGGTTACTGCGAAGTGGTTATGGCATTTTCTTTATGTTTTGTTATACCTGACCTATAGATTTGTCGTTCCATATTCTCAACCTTAATTCAGGGAAACGGATTACGGCAGCAATCCATGCAACGGCTTCAAAAGCCATCGGAAATAAAATGCTTTGATGATGCTGCAAATGGGTAGCAATTGCACCACCTAAATAGGACGATAATAATAGTGTTCCGAGGATTCCTGTTCTGGGATAAAGGAATAAAATAACTGAAAAAATCTCAATCATCCCTAAAACAGAATATGTGCCTGCCGATAGGCCAAACGATGCTCCCGTTTGTAAAGCATGCTCACTTCCTATAATTTTGTCAATTGCCGATGCGCCAAGCATCAGGCCAATCAACCCGCTTAATACCCAACCCGTAATATTTTTTGTTTTTGCTTTCATCTTTTTAAAATTTATCATTCATACTATAAGGCCATACCGCCATCAATGAAAAACTCCCCACCAGTAATAAAAGAAGATACCGTATGATCAGAAAGATAGGCAACCATTTTAGCCACATCTTCGGGTTTTCCCATTTTTGCAAGCGGTACCTGGCTGATGATCATATCTTTCATGCCCTGTAATGTTTCCTCATCCATACCAAATTTATTCTGCATATCTGTTTCAGTTGGTCCGGGATTCACTGTGTTTACCCTTATTTTTCTTGGTGCAAGTTCCTTCGCTGCAATTTTTGCCAAATGACCAACCGCAGACTTGCTCGCTGAATAGACAGCACTATTTTCCATGACCAGAGCGGTATTGCCTGAAGCTAAAAAGATAACAGAAGCTCCATCATTAAGAATGGGAACGAATTTCTGAAGTGTAAAAAAGCTGCCTTTGAAGTTAACATCAACCATGGTGTCAAATTGTTCTTCTGAAGTATATTCAATTGGCGCAAAGAAGGCTACGCCTGCATTGATAAACAAAACATCCACTTTGCCTAAAGAATTCTTTACTTCAGCCACCAGATCATCAATATGCTGCAAATTTGCCTGATCAGTAAGTTTTGCTTTTACACCGAGTTCTTTAGAAGCCTTATCTAATGCAGTTTCCCTTTTTCCTGTTATTATTACGGTTGCACCCTGTGATTTGAATTCTTTTGCGGTAGCATAACCAATACCACTATTTCCGCCTGTAATTACAACTACTTTGTTTTTAAATTTTTCCATTTTAAAATTATTTTAATTGAAGCACAAAGTTGAAAGATTAATACGGTATGTTTGTAACCAATTACTAAAAGGTAAGTAGTTACAAACAAGATAGTATGAAAAATAAATCATCTGATATTGCCTGCGATAACGTACATTCTGCCATTCAGGATACGCTTTATGTGGTTAATGGAAAATGGAAACTCGTTATTCTTTCCATATTGGTAAACAATGGAACCAAGCGCTTTGGGGAACTGTCAAGAGCATCAGGAATCTCCCCACGGATATTATCTAAGGAATTGCATGAACTTGAAATAAATCAGCTCGTTAGCAGAAAAGTTTGTGATACAAAGCCCATTACTGTTGAATATTCATCAACGGAGTACGCCGAAACGCTTAAAGAAGTAATAGATGCCATGATTCGCTGGGGTCAAAACCACAGAAGAAAGATTATTGGGCAATAGTTGGATTTTGGAGGTTTTATATCGGCCTCCAGCATAAAAAAAGTAACCGAAGTTATCTTATTGATTTTAGAAGAAGAAACTCAAAACGAAAACGATTTAACTATATAATTTATGCCCATAATAGTGAACTTGGAATTCAACGGTTGTACCACGATTAAACCTTAGTCTAAATTTGAGCTGACGGTTTTAAATGCTGGCACAAACCGTTGAATTGAAATGCGATATTGCTCGCATGATGCAATATGAAAAATTAACCGATGTTAAATATAACACCTGTCAATTCCTCGGTCAGTTTCCACAATTGTTTGGCGCCGGCTTCGTCTAAAGAATACGGTTTTACACCATTGGGTATTGATGAATCAACAGCTAATTCAGCAATGTCAACATCTTCGAGGTATACACCACCCGTTTCATTTAGTAGTGGGCTCGTAGCGGCCCAAACCGTTGTAGCCGCACCTTGCGGAATGATTTTTAGCGATGCAATCACTTCCTGCACCGGATTTCCTTTGTCATCGTAAAAGCCAAATTGCTGCAACAGTTCCAATGGTGCTTCTCTGGTTAACTCCGTTCCCCAAACATTACCGGGGTGCACTGAATATGCGCTTACCCCGAATGATTGAGCACGATTGTTCAGTTCAAGTGAAAACAGGTTGATAGCGGTTTTTGACTGTCCATAAGCTTGCAATGTTTCATATTCACGATGTTCAAAATTCGGATCTTCAAAATTAAAAGATGCAAAATGGTGTCCCAGGGAGGAAACATTGATCACTCTTGCGCCATTTGCTTTTTTTAATGCTTTCCACAATCTGGCAGTAAGCTGAAACACTGCCAGATAATTGGTTGCCAATTGCGATTCGATGCCTCTTGAATCGCGACGCAAGGGCACAAACATAATTCCTGCATTGTTAATGAGCAAGTGCGCTGGTCTGCCAGAAGCCAAAAACTTTCCGGCAAAGCGGTCGATTGAACCGGGATTGATCAAATCCATTTCCTCTATTTCAACATTGGCAATTCCTAGCAGGTTTTCCCTTGCTTTTTCGACATTTCTTGCAGGAACAATAACTGTTGCCCCTGCTTTGGAAAGGGTTTTTACCGTTTCTAAACCAATGCCTGTGTTACCGCCTGTAACGATGGCAATTTTACCTTTAAGGTCTATTCCTTTAATTACATCATTTGTAGTTGATGTTGCGTTAAATCCTGAACCAATGGGTTTCTGTAACGCTCCTTTATAATTGTTCTGTACCATTTTATCATTATTTTGTTAATAGCAAAGGTTGATTATACAAACCCCTGGCTATCTTGTTCAAAAGTTCATTGCCAGGGAGATAAATATCAAACAAACAGTAGTGTTCGTGGAACCAGAATGCCTTTAAGCTATCGTTTAACATAATTATTGCATCAGACTGATATTTGTCATGCCTCCATCTGAAAGGATTTCAGTTCCGACAATAAAGGAAGAATCATCAGCGGCAAGGAAAACCGCTGCTTTTCCAATATCAGAAGGTAATCCCATTCTGCCTACTGGAATCAGGTCTTTCCAAACCTGTTTAACCTGTTCTACTTTTTCCTGCGGTACTATTTTACCAAATACCGGTGTATCAATAGAACCGGGCGACAATGTGTTTACTCTGATTTTTCTTTCTAACAAATCAAGTGATAAACCTTTAGCCAGCGATATAACCGCTGCTTTAGCCGCTCCATATATCGTCATTCCCGGTGCTGCACGGTGTGCTGCGCTGGAACCAATGAGAATGATAGATGCTCCATCATTTAAGTACGGAAGTGCTTTTTGTACAGTAAAGTAAGCACTCTTCAAATTTAAATTCATATACTGGTCATAGTTGTCTTCCGTAACATCAGTAATGGCCGCCATCGGACTGCCATCTACTATACCACCGGCATTAACCACCACCGTATCAATCTTGCCGAACCTGTTAAAGGTATCTTTGAAAATCTGTTCCAGCTCTTCCATCTTTGTCACATCGCCTTTGATGCCTATAAAATCTGTTCCAAGTTCCTTAACAGATTGGTCAAGTGTATCCTGATTTCTTCCTGTGATCGTGCCGATTGCACCTTCATTTTTGAACGCTTCTGCGATGCCGAACCCGATGCCACTATTGCCTCCTGTTATTACTGCTACTTTGTTTTTTAATTTGCTCATTTTGTCTTTTTTAAAATCATTAAATTCCATAAATACCACCCGAAACGGATATTTTTTCGCCCGTAATCCATGCTGCATCATCTGAAGCAAGAAATACGGCTACTCTTGCAATATCTTCTGGCTGACCGGTACGGCCAAGTGGTGTATTGGCAATTAGTTTGGCTTCAAAATCGCTGCCGATAAAGCCTGCACTATGCGAACCTTCAGTTTCCACAACGCCTGGTAAAATAGAATTGATACGGATATTTTTTCCACTAAACTCCTTCGACAAAGCAATTGTAATGGCATCTAACGCAGCCTTCGTAGCAGAATATACCGACCCGGTTGGTAATGGTGTATTGCTTGCACCTGAACTGATGTTGATGATATTGCCACCTTTATCACCAAAAAGTTTTATAGCTGCCTGGATAGCAAGTATGGATCCCAAAACATTGATATTGAATTGTTGATGAAAAGTTTCTGATGATATCTGTTCAATCGGCTCGTATAGATATATACCTGCATTGTTTACCAAAATATCCAGCGTGCCGAAAGCATTTTTTGTTTCTTCAAACAATCTGACCACATCAGTTTCTTTTGATACATCACCCTGCACGGAAACTGCTGTGCCTCCGTTATTGGTTATGGTTTTTACTACTTTCTCTGCACCTTCTTTGCTCGAAACATAATTCACAACAACCTTTGCACCCTCTGCCGCAAAATATTTAGCAATAGATGCGCCTATTCCTTTTGATGCTCCCGTAACTACGGCTACTTTGTTCTTTAATTTATTCATTTCCTATATTTATTGAATTCTTAAGCTGCAAAGTTAGATCAGAGAAATATATTTTAGTAACTTTGTAACGAAAAGTAACAGTAACCTTCAAGTAACAAAGCAACTTATGGAGTGCAAAAAAGAATTTCAAGAGGACCGCAAAAAAGAAATGATGGCGATCCACGATGCAATGGATGTGTTGAGCGGGAAATGGAAAATCTATATCATCTCATCTATCTGCCATTACAACAAAAGAAGATTTTCTGACATTTTGAATGATGTAGTGGGTATTTCGAACAAAATGTTGAGCAAGGAATTAAAGGAACTGGAAACAAACAAATTGGTTGAACGAACCGTTTTAAGCACGCACCCTGTAACTGTTCAGTATGAACTTACCAAACACGGCAAAACGTTACAGACCATCATTAACAACCTAACGGATTGGGGAATAGAACACCGAAAGGAAATCATCGGGAAAAATTAAAATGTTTCGCTTACTTATTTTATTGCCGTTGTTGAGATTAACAAGGACATTCTCCATTCAATAATGACAGACTGGTACCCGAACTGCCTGGATTCAAGTTTCCCAACCTTCTTTTTGAAAGGTAATAGATTTCCAGATGATTATGAAATTGAAGAGTTTTAATATTTTGTCTGATAATTAAATAAAAACATGGCTTTCGGATTTCAAAAATATATGTTTCTTTCTCTGTTGTTGTTCTCACTACAATCGAGATCGCAAGAAAGTTCTCCAAAAATGGATGTTTTAGCGGATGTAAAAGAGCGCGGAACAGGAAGCTTTCAGGAAAAGGTACATATTCATTTTGATAGACAGTTCTATGCAGTGGGTGATACTGCGTGGTTCAAAGGATATATAGTTTATGGGGAAGAAAATATACCTAGCGATAAAAGCAGCGTACTGCATATTGACCTTATCGATGCGACTGCTAAAGTCAGGAAAAATATTTCAGTTCCTATACATGTTGGATTTGCAAGAGGTTATTTTTCATTTCCAGACAGCCTGGAAGGTGGCAGTTACCTCATTAGAGGGTACACAGAAAATATTATTGATTCTAAGAGATCAGGTTTTTTTAAAAAGATCCTTATGCTTATTGATAAATCCCCGGAGAAAGATCAGCTCACTATAAAAAAAATTTCGGGGGAAGAGGGGAGACAATTTTTTTTGCCAGCGAAAGACACAAAATACAATATAGAGACTTTTCCGAAAGGGCAAGGGTTGGTTGATGGTTTGGCAAACACGGTCGGAATAAAGGTAATCGATGATAAAGGTTTTGGAATAAGAGCGAAAGGACGTTTGGTCGATCAGTCAGATCGACTGATTGATACTTTCAGTATAATGCATTCCGGGATAGGATCAATTACGTTCACACCAAAATTCAGTTCTACTTATTCAGCGGAAATTACTTTTAGTGATAGCACAAAAAAAAAGATTGATTTACAAGATGTAAGAAAAAATGGTTATTCTATTTGGGTAAGGGATGGTCATGCCGATACACTTTCGATAGTACTGGAAGCAAGCAACGCATATATCAATGGCAATGAAATCATATTTCTTCCTTTGTCAGAAGAGGGGCCTTTGTTTGAATTCAAGACCAGATTCCCTGATAGGCAGATCAATTTAGATATTCCGAGATATAAGCTTCCAAACGGAATATTGAATCTTATGATCATCAATGAAAAAAAAGAATTAGAAGCAGAAAGGTTGGTATTCAACTGGGTGCCAGGTGTATCAGGCATTGAAATCTTAAACCGAAAAAAATCGTATAAAAAGAAAAGTTTGATTGAATTGGAAGTACAGGTAAGGGATAAATTCGGTAAACCGGTTCCGGGGAGTTTTTCAGTATCAGTAAACCATTCTGACAACCTTCCTTTCGATGAAGTTCAAGAAACATCGATTTTGAGTGATCTCTTGCTCACTGCAAATCTCGACTTCCCGGTTCAAAAACCAAACTATTACTTCACAGCCCCATTACTCGGAAAGGATAAAGAACTTAATGAACTGTTGTTGACTCATAGAAACGATAGATCGTTTTTTGGAAAAAAACTCGTAAATGGCCCCGAGCATCCAAAAGGCTTTGAGTTTAACGGGCGGATCGTTTCAAAAAGCAAAACCAATCTGGGAGGTATCAAGATTACTTTATTAATAGGCTCCCTTACCCATGGTTTGTTAATTGATACATTGACGGATGATAAGGGAAGATTTGTTTTTATGCTTCCGGATAGTTTAATCTATGAACCAATGAGGATAGATGTTAATGGCAGATCTAATATTGAATACCAGATAATACCTGATAATAATTTCGTGGCAACAATAGATGAGAGATATGTTAAATCTTTGCTAAGTCCTACTTCTGATCCATCAGATGTGGCGTTACTCCAAAAATATATGGCCATTTCAGCAGATAACCGTAGCAAAAAGCTCATTCAAAATCGGTCTATAGGTTTAGCCGAAGTCAAAATTTCTGGTAATCGTTCTTTGAATAAATTGCCGAAGAATTCTCATTCTGTCAATTTAAATGGCCCTGGAGGAGCCGATCAGATTTTTACAGGCGAAATACTTTCCAAGTTAACCAGCATGGGACAGATTTACTCTCTTTTAACAGGGGTTGATCCTTATGGAAACCTTTGGTCGAATGTAGGAACAAATAACCCTAAAGTTTTATTATTGGTAGATGGCACAGAAGGCTTTTCTTTAGGGGATATTAATCCGGGCGATGTAGAGAGCGTAGAGTTTATGAAATCTGCAGGATATATAGGGACTTATGGCATAAAGGGATCGGGTGGGGTTCTGCTGATCACTACAAAAAGAGGTAGTAATTCCGGCGATGCTGCTTTAAAGAATAGTGTTTCTCTGCCCCCGTTGTTTCAAAAACAAGTTGTATTCACTGCACCAAAATTTAATGATGCGCCAAGTGCACAGCAGGAACTTGGTAAAACATTATACTGGAACCCTGATTTAATTACTGATGTTAATGGAAGGGTAACATTAAAATTTTTAAATAGCACTCAGCCCGGTGCATATTCAATAATTTTTGAAGGAATAACATCAACCGGGGAAGTATTCAGAAAAACATTTACTTATCAGGTAGAATGATCGTAGTAAAATATTGTTTTGCGAGTAATAAGAAAGAGAAATGATGGCTTATGATTTAACATGGATAATCTGTGTTTCATAAAAACAACAAAGAAGATCTTAATGCAAGCGCTGAAATGTAAGTTTGTTTTTAATATTATCATTACTAACTTTATGAAAATGAATCATATACTCTCTAATCAATTATCTGCACATAACTGCCTTCAGAGGTTTATTTTAAAGCTCAACCGAAATCCATGTTCTAAACACAAAATATAATTAATAAATCTAAAGCGATATGAGAAATCAACGATCTCTAAAAAATTTAAAATGTTTGTTTTGGGTTTTTATGACCCTAAGTTTATTGAGTTGTAGAAAAGATAAAGATGATGATAAGCTGAACTTATATGAAGGTACATGGGAAATGAAATCGTCAGTAAATGGGTTGAATGGAGTTCGAACAGATTATTCTTCGGGCAATGGAAATATAATAATCTTAAGCGGTTCATCTTATGAAATATTTTCCAATCATCAACCTGTTACAAAAGGTACTTTTCAGATCGTTCAGGAAACGAGTATTTTAACGAATGCCATGAAAAACAGAATCATTTACGATAATAGCAGTGATGTACGAACTTTTATAGAAAAAAAAGATAATAACCTTACTCTTTTTATTGATGCCTATGATGGTCCAAGCACAATATATGTAAAGAAATAAACACAGAATAGCAAATATGCATTTAAATTCCTCTCTCAAAGGCTAGAAGAAATCCTTCAATTGGATTGATTACCCTTAAAAGGAGGGACAAAAGGAAGCAGTGATACAATAGCAGGAATTAGAAGAAGTAGTAATTACTCCTGACGATGATGAAGACAATAGGTGTCACTTTTGATGGAAAGCTTTCATACTATAATCTCCAACCAGATTCTTATGTGGTAACTGATCACTTTAGTAAGTTTATGGGTGCAAAGGTGATCGACATGAAACAAGAAATCAAATTTTAAGTACTCCCAATAATGAAATAAGTGAAATTTGTAAAAAAGAATATCTTTACGGTTGTCGGTATTGTCGTACTTCTTTTCTTGGTTTCGCCATTGAAAGCGCAAATGGTTGATTATCAGCGGCAGTTAGATAGTGTCTTTTCCGTGGTGGGCAAACAATATGATTCCATATCAAAAAAAGTTATCATTTGGAACAAATCGTGGGAAGATCCAAATAATAACAGGTTAAAGTTGCTGCCAGTTTTAAAATGGAAATACACTGAAAAGGCAGAGCCATCGTTAGTCATCTCCGATGCAATCTCACAAATTGTGGCAATTGATAGTATAGAAAGCTCTGTGTATGTATATGATATTAAAAGTTCAGATTTATCGTTAAAAGCTCGCTCCACACCTTTCATTTTAGAATTGTCTAAAAAAAACGAGAAATTCAGACAGATCATTTTTCATGTATTTTTTTGATAAAGACAAGGTTTTTTTATTTAATTATAAGCACGATTACGAAATACTGCAAAAACAAAAAACACCTTTAAATTAAATAAAGATGGTTTTTGAATTTTCGTAATCTCTATGGTACGTTTGTCGAACCAATTTCTGGAAGATTCGGAGAAGTTAGCTAATATTTACAAAAGATATAATACTCAACTAACTGCCGGGTTCGACGTTAACCATAACAAAGTTAAAGCAAACGCTACCATGAAAATGCCAGAACAATTCATTTCTGTTGATAGGAGAGAGGGTTTGCTTCGAAAAACACCTTAATTATTTCTTCCACAGCAAACCAAAAAGCACTGAAATAAAACCCAATGCTGATTGACTTTATTCCTGGAAACCGACTAATAGCATTGCTAATGATTATCATCAGCGCTTATCGCAGGCAGGAGTATTCAGGACCCGATAGCGAAACCCGATCCCCATTGTCGTCCTTGTTTTGCTTACAACATTCAGGGGTTTGCAAACTTACGTGCCGTTCTTCCTGCAGACCTTTGTAAAAACAAAGATCGACACTATGAGCATAAAACAAATCGCATTGGGCGGCCAGGGGCTGACCGTCCCTGTTATCGGGTTAGGCTGTATGGGCATGACCGGGTTCGAAGAGGGCCATATGTACGGGCCGGCCGATGAGCAGGAAGCTATCGCAACCATCCACCGTTCATTAGCATTAGGCGGCAACTTTTTAGACACGGCTGATCTGTACGGCCCGCTAAAGAACGAGCAGCTTATTGCAAAAGCTATTGCAGGTAACCGCGACAAATATATTATCGCCACCAAGTTTGGATGGGAGATAGATGACAGCAACAAAGTGACCTGGGCCATCAACGGCAAAAAAGCCTATGTTAAAAAGGCACTGGAACGTTCGCTTAAAAATCTTAACACCGATTACATCGACCTGTATTATCTGCATCGCCTTGATAAAAATACGCCGATCGAAGAAACGGTCGAAGCCATGAGCGAACTGGTTAAGGAAGGAAAGATCGGTTATATAGGTTTGTCAGAGGTATCTTCAGAAACGGTAAAACGAGCCCATGCAGTTCATCCGATCACGGCAGTACAAAGCGAATATTCTTTATTTGAGCGCACGGTGGAGGAACGCGGCGTACTGAACACGCTTATTGAATTGGGTATAGGCTTCGTGGCCTACTCGCCGCTGGGTCGCGGATTCTTATCGGGCCAGATCCGTAGCATAGATGATCTGCCCGAAAAAGATTTCCGCCGGGCTATTCCCCGTTTCCAGGAGGCGCACTTTTATAAGAATATCGAACTGGTGAGGGCAATAGAAGAACTGGCAAGGCAAAAGGATGTTACCTCATCGCAATTGGCGCTGGCCTGGATCATGACCAAAGGGATATTGCCCATACCGGGCACAAAGCGCAGCAAATATGTGGAACAGAATATCGCGGCCACCAACATCCGGCTAAGTGATGAAGACCTCGTCACATTGGAAAATATTGTTCCGCTTGGCACCGATACCGGTAAACCATACGATGAATTTAGCATGGGACTTATTGATTGATCATTAACGGTTATAATATAATAATCATAAATTAGTGTTATGAACGCCATCAAGTCCATTTCAGAATTTCATCGCTTGTTGTCTTTACCTGAGCCACGCCATCCATTGGTCAGCGTCATCAACCTAAAAGAGAGTGTTTTTCTGGAAGACGATATCTGGAAAGGTTTTGTCAACCGGTTCTATTGTGTTGCCCTGAAGCGAGAGGCCACGGGCAAGATCAGGTATGGGCAGCAGCATTATGATTATGATAAAGGGGTGCTGAGTTTTACTGCGCCTAACCAGGTACAGTATCTCGATCTCCAAAACACGCGATGCGGATCGGGCTACCTGCTGATCTTTCACCCGGATTTTCTGCTGCATCACCCATTGGCGAAGAATATCGGCACTTACGGCTTTTTCTCTTACGCGGTGAACGAGGCACTTCATCTCTCTGCCGAAGAGGAGGACGACCTTATCACGATCCTGACCAAGATCAACAAAGAGTGCCAGCATATAGACAGGCACACGCAGGAGATCATCTTATCCCAGATAGAATTGCTCTTGAGTTACTCCAAGCGCTTTTACGAGCGGCAATTCATTACCCGTAAAAACAATAACCATCAACTGCTCAGCAGGTTTGAAGAGCTTGTTGATGACTATTTTAATACAGGTGCCGCCGTCCGGCACGGGCTGTTGACCGTGCAATATCTGGCAGGGCTGATGAATTTATCGCCCAACTATTTAAGTGATCTTCTGCGCGTGCATACCGGACAAAACACCCAGCAGCATATCCACGAAAAACTCATTGAGAAAGCGAAAGAGAAGCTGACCACGACAGAGCTCTCTGTCAGTGAGATCGCATATGCCTTGGGTTTCGAACACGCCCAATCGTTTAGCACGCTGTTTAAAAAGAAAACGAAGACATCACCCTTGGAATTCCGGACTTCATTTAATTGAGGCATCGCTTTTTTAAGAGCAAGTTTCGCTTTCTCAGCGACCTTGCAGGTAGTCTGCGTTTTAATTTGCCTCAACCGTGACCTGGCATTTACGATCATTGACGGGGCAGAAAGAGATCGGAAAAAAAGCCTCGATAAGATAATTCCCTGTGGAATTAGACGGCGAAGAGTCGAACTTGTGGACCGCTCACAGAATATCATGCTTGTGGAAAAACACCCGTAACAAATTACTCAGGGAACAAGGCGTTGCGAAGTCCCAGCGCTGCCTGCTTTGTGGAGAATTTGACCGCCTCGATATGATCCAAAGGATTCAACAGGCCGTAATCATGTATAAAACCATTGAAGGTTTGAATCGTGGTCGGCACTTCGGCTTCATCCAGCTTGCGGGCGTAAGCCAACCCTTCGTCAAAAAGTATATCATTTTCGGCCAACTGAACCAAAGCAGGAGGCAATCCTTTCAGTTTTTCCAGTGATGCCTGAAACGGAGAGGCATAATATTCCTTTCTCTTTTCAATGTCCGGCAGGTAATGATTCCACATCCACTTCATCATATTGGCAGTTAAAAACCGGTCTTTTGTATGTTTTTGCCAGGACTCACGGGCAAAATCAGCATCGGTCACAGGCCATAAGAGCAATTGGAACTTAATGTCCGGGCCGCCTTTGTCTTTTGCCATCAGGCAGGTCACGGCGGTCATATTGCCACCCACGCTGTTTCCTGCAATGGCCAGGTTAGTGCCGTCAACACCAATCTCGGCCCCATTTTCTGAGACCCATCTTGTGACTGCGTAAATTTCATTGATCGCGACTGGATACTGGGCCTCGGGAGATCGCGTATAATCCACAAAAACCGCAGCGGCACCGCTGTTCGCCACTAAATCCCTTACCAATCTCTTATGCGTTGGATAGTCCCCTAAAACCCATCCGCCGCCGTGAATGAAAACAAACACCGGTAGCACCCTGTCCATTGCGTCGTCAGGTTTTACGATCACGGTTTTCACTGTGATGCCGTCCTGAGTGATGAGCTTTTCGGTTTCTATCACACCGGAAGTGTCGACTTTCACGGATCTTTGAGCATCTTCCAGCACCTTTCTTGCCTCATCCGGTTCCATCTCCTCCATTGGCTTTCCGCCACTGCTGTTCAATTCTTTCAAAAATCCTCTGATTCCAGTCAATATTTGCGGATCTTTTTCCGCAGGGATAATCTGTGCCATGATGTTTACGATTATGAATCAATGTTTTCTTTTCCATAAATTTCTATTTATTGATTGAAAGTGAAGTAACCGAATCACGGCAGATTGTAACGATATCTCTGATGGCATTGGAACGGAAATCACTCATCAATTGAACGAGGCCCGAAATTCCAGAGGAGAAACGGATGTACGGTTCCTGAACAGACGATGAAAGGATTGCGGATGGTCAAATCCCAATTGATAAGCGATCTGTGAAACCGACATTGAAGTGGTGGACAACAATTCCTTTGCTTTTTCCATCAGCCGGTTCTGGATATGCTGCTGTGTGGTCTGTCCTGTTTGCACCCGCAACATATCGCTCAGGTAATTTGGAGTCAAATGAAGCGCATTGGCCACAAGCTGAACAGAGGGAATGCCATTCACGACCAACTGATCATTTTTGAAATGTTCATCAAGTAAAGCTTCCAGTTTGGCAAGCAGATCGTTGTTGGCTTTTTTCCTGGTCAGGAACTGGCGGTTATAGAAGCGGTCGCAGTATTTCAACAACAGATCAAGATTGGACACCAGCAGCTCCTGCGTGAAAGCATCCATGTTGTTCTCTATTTCCCGGCCGACATTCTCAATGATGTCCATGATGGATTTTTCTTCCTTTTCGGAAAGATGAAGCGCTTCATTGCTTGCATACGAGAAATACCCATAGTCTTTGATCTGCGATGCCAAAGGATGGCCGTGAAAAAAATCGGGATGAACCACCAGCACGAACCCCTTCACGCCGTTCAGGAGCACATCGTCAAACTGCAGCACCTGATGCGGAGCGATGAAGTACATAATGCCTTCGTCATAATCATAATACTGCTGACCATACCTGCATTTGCCGCCTGCGCAATCTTTCTTCAGTGCAACAACATAAAAATCCGTTGTCACAGCACTTAAAATGGTTTCCGGCTCCAGTTTCACATCATCGAAATCGAACACGCTGATCAGGGGATTGGACGGTTTCGCCAATCCTAAAAACTGATGCAATGCACTTATCGATGAAACTTTTGCCGGGGCTTTCATTTGTTGATTTTCAGATTTATACATCGCTAAATTATCAATTTATTTTTGTAATGAAAGCTGTTCGTTCTTAATCTGTTCCATACCTTCCCTGTAAGTGGTTACCGCAAAATCAGGAAAACGATTTCTGAATTTTGTGCCCTCAAACACATTGTCGTGTTCGTATCTTGGCAACAACTCCAGCAGTTCCTTTACCCTTTTATTGAAAAGCGAGCCTATCTTAAAAAGCAACTTCGGCATAACAGCGTGTTTCAATTCTTTCTTGTACACATCCGCAGCCAATTCAATAAATTCTTTGTAGGTAGGATGGCTTTCATCCACAGGCAGATGCCACGTTTGTCCGAAAGCATCGGGCGTATTGCCTATTAAGGCGGTTGCCCTGCTCGCATCGGGTGTCCAAATCAAACTTCTTTTTTTGGTATCGCTTAGCGGTACTTTTAATTTTTTGCCCTCTTTGATGTTATTGAAAAGTAAGGTATTGGTAATGCTCTGCGTTTTGCCGGGGCCGTAAAACTCCGGTGCACGGCAAATCACGGCTTCCAGCCCGCCTGTCTGCATTTCCCTTAAAACCATTTCCGCCATTGCCTTTCTTACTTTACCTTTCCTGCCCACAGGAGCGAAAGGCGTTTGTTCCGTAAGTACACGGTCATCTTGCGGGTACATATAGGTATTGTCAAAGAATACCAGTTTTGCACCATTGATTTTACAGGCATCAATCACGTTTTGGGTAATCAACGGAAATTGTTGCTCCCATAAATCTGAACTTATCGGAAGCCCTAATGTGAAATATGCGATTTCACTGCCTTTTACAGCTTCTATTGCCTGCTCCCTGATGGATAAATCCGCAGAAAAAACGGTATCGGTATCGTTCACTTTCCTGGCGTTCCTGCTTACAATCCTGATGTCAGAGGTAAAGTTCTTTTTGAGTTCCCTTGCCAGTTCTTCGCCAATCTGCCCGTTGGCTCCTAATATCGTTTGCATCATTATTTATTTTGCGTTTGTTTTTCCAATTCTTTCATTACTACTTTTGCCGTTTCCTTTGAACTGAACGGATTTTGCCCGGTTATCAGATTTCCGTCCACCACTACTTTTGAGGTCATTGGAATGAATGCTTTCCTGTAATCAGAGCCTCTTTCTTTCAGTCCCGCTTCAAGATTAAAGGGGACTTCTTTTTTTCTTCGGGCAAGACTTTCTTCAAACCAATTAAAACCTGTTATCTTCCTGCCTTTAATCAGGTATTCTCCATTGGATAATTTTACATTCAGCAGCCCACCAACACCATGGCAAATCGCAACCACCATTTTACCGCTTTCATACTGCTTTCTGATGATGGTCTGCATTGTCGTATCATTCGGGAAATCGTACATCGTACCGTGTCCACCTGCCAGATATACCATTTCAAATTTCTGGTCGGCTACATTGGCTAAACTTTTACTATTTTTTAGCAATTCACGAAAACCGGGTTCATTCCAATATGATTTAGAAATTTTGTCAAGCGTTAGCGGCTTCAGGCTTTCCGGGTCAATTGGCACATTGCCACCTTTTGGGCTGGCAATAGTAATTTCATATCCCTTTTCCTTTGCTGCGTGGTAGATATGCGTTAATTCGCTTAACCACAAACCTGTTTCAAGGTTGCCGCTTGCATAAGCATTGATGTTGGTCACAACGATTAAAATTTTCAACATACTCATATTGCGATTTTTTAGTGATACAAAGTTCCAAAAGAAAATTAAAATTGATGTAACCGTATGAAGGGAGATTGTAACAAAATCTCTGTGTTGCTAGTAAATCCAGGATGAGTCATATGGTAAACAATAGTTCCGTGCATGAGATCTTAGGACGCGTGGTAAAAGTGGGCGACCTTGTTAAGAACTTTAAAGTTGGCGATCTTGCAGGAGTTGGAACATTTGTAAATTCCTGCGGACATTGCCCACATTGCGAAGACGGTTTGGAAGTGTATTGAACACGAAAAAACTCGGGCATAAACATATTGTTCGGTCAGAAAAATAATTTTATTTTAAACCATTCAGTTTAATTAATTATCTTTACCCTGTTATGCCAAGACAAAAAGAATTTAATTACGAAGAAAAGCTGACCGTAGCCCGAGATATTTTCTGGAAAAAAGGATACAGTGCCACGTCAATGAATGACCTGGAAAACGCCATGAAAATCAATAGGAGCAGTATATATCTCACTTATGGCAACAAACACGAATTATTTATAAAATCATTAAATCAATATATTCAAAATAAGAGCAAACAATACAGTGAAGCTGTAGAAAAAGGTAGTAATCCTTTGGAGTCGGTAAAAAATATTATCAATTCTGTTTTTGAATCTGCCATTATCGAAACCAGCTGTCTTTTTACCAATTCCATTTATGAACTTGCCCTTGCAGATAAAGAAGTGAATAAAATTCTAAAAAAGCAAACATTATCCGCAGTAGAACAAATAGAAACTTTATTGGATAAAGCGAAAGAAAATGGAAGTCTAAAAACCGAGAAATCGACTCGGGCATTGGCACATTTTATTGTTTCAGGATTGGCATCTATTTATTACAATCAAATATTATTTTCTGACAAGAAATTAACCAAGCAATCAGCTGAAATATTATTTCGATCTATCATCAAATAATTTTTTTGTCCAATATTGAAACGAACGGTTTAAAATAATAATAGATAATATGAAAACAAAAGAGAGAAGAAAACAAATTAGGAATGGGTGGATTCCTAATCTCACATTTGGAATAATCAGTTTATTGATGATTACTGGTTGCAATCAGGCAGAATCAAATAAAAATAAAATTGATACAACCGATGATGGAACCGAACAAGAAATTTCTGAAACCTTTCAGGAATTGGGTTTCTTCGGTGAAATTAAGAAAGAGAAATGGAACGATTTTGTCCAGGCAGTTCAAAATAATGTAAGCCATTCAAGGCAAGAATCAGGAAATCTGGCTTTCAGCCTGTACCAGCCAGCAGACGGCAAATATGAGGCATTTTGGTTTGAACGTTTTGAAAACAAACAAGCCCATAATTTTCATAAAGAACAGGATTATTTCAAAAATGCAATCAGTGTAATTCAACAGTCTTTGGCAAGAGAAGCTAAATCTATTGAATTGAAAGAAGTGAATGAAATCCCTGCACGAGAAGCAGTAATTTCTCAAAATCCTGAATTAACACGCAATGTAATCGTCCTGTTTGATGTAAAACCCGACAAGCGACAAAGTTTTATCAATACGATGCGGGAAGTTACACTTCCATCAAGAAACGCGATAGGTAACTTAGAATTTAATCTGTATCAATATGTCAATGAATCCAATAAATTTGTTCTAATTGAAAGTTGGAAAAATGCCGATGATCACAAGGCTCATCTGGAGCAGGAATATTCAAAAAAGATGAACAAATTACTGGAAGATATATTTGCATCAAATCCGATGCACACTCGCTGGCTTGTGAAAGATATTTCGGTTAACAAATAAAGTAGATAAAAATAAAATCTGACTTATATATTTTTAAGTCATTTTAAAACGATCAGTTTAATTATTGTTTAATGGTTCAATAAAAATTAGAAAAATGAAAAAAATCAAATTGAATAATGGTGTTGAAATGCCTCTGCTAGGCTTAGGTGTATTTCAGGTAAACGACCTTGAAGTATGTGAAAGAACGGTTATAGAAGGCATTGAATCAGGTTATCGTCTTATAGACACGGCAGCTTTCTATCTAAACGAATCAGCAGTGGGTAATGCCATTAAAAAAAGCGGTGTGCCAAGAGAAGAGCTGTTTATTACCACCAAACTTTGGGTGTCTGATGCAGGTTACGAAAAAACAAAGAAAGCCTTTGAAGATTCACTTCAGAAACTTCAATTGGAATATTTGGATTTATATCTGATCCATCAGGCATTTGGCGATTATTATGGTTCGTGGCGTGCTATGGAAGACTTATACAAAGAAGGCAAAATAAGGGCCATCGGTGTCAGTAACTTTTTCCCTGATAGGATCATTGATTTGATTGCACATAACGAAATCGTTCCGGCAGTAAATCAAATCGAGGTAAATCCATTTTATCAAAGAGAAGCCGAACATCAACTGCTCAGAAAAAAAAATGTATTTACACAATCCTGGGCTTCTTTTGCCGAAGGTAAAAATGATATTTTCAGTAATGAATTGCTTTCGTCCATAGGAAAAAAATACGATAAGTCTGTCGCACAAGTTGTTTTAAGATGGCTTATTCAGCGAGAAATAGCTGTAATCCCAAAATCGGTGCGAAAAGAAAGATTGATCGAGAATAACAACGTTTGGGACTTTGAGTTGGATGCGAATGATATGACAGCAATCAGTAGCCTAGATACAAATAAAAGTGTCTTTTTTGACCATAGAGACCCTGAAATGGCAGAATGGTTAACCAATATGACTTTTGAAAATCTCACAACAAGTGCTTCATAACAAAAGGCTGTCTTGAAAAATCTATTTTAAGACAGCCTTATTTATAACAATAATGGAATTGCAATAGTATATTAGAGATTTCTTTTGGATGCAAATTATGCTGCTCTTTTTCTATTCATTATCGTTTTTGCAACCTCTAAAGGAGTCAAATAACCTAACGGGGAATGGCTCTTTTCCGTTGTAACCAAACCGCTATATATTCAAAGACTGCCATGTATGCTGCTTTTTTGGTTTTGAAAGTTCTTTGATAAACCATCTCAGTTTTCATTACGAAACTAAATCGGAAGTGTGACCTTTCTCATAGGGGATCCTGACCAGAATCATTTTTCTTACCGTCAAAAAACGGAGTTTTGAGTGAAATTTCTCTTAAAGATATTTGGTGTTATGAAGAATATTCTCCTATTAACAGATCTCTCTCGGGCAGAGGGCCTTCAAGAAAATGCAATTGACCTCTGCAGCCGTTTGAGATGCAACCTGCTCCTCCTGAACGTTTACAATGGTGTGCCATACGTTCCGGCTCTTGATGCCAGCTCATATCGGGCAAAATGGTATAGCGATCTCTATGACGAGCAGCGAGAACGCTTTCAGCTTCAAATAACCGAACTGAAGAAACTTTCAGATGCATTGGCCGGAGATGTGTATCGTCCCATGGTGAATTCGATAATGACTGAGGGTAATATTGCTGGCATTGTCCAACATTCGATGGAAAAAAACAGTGTCGAACTCGTCATCATGGGAAAAAGTAAATCAGGTGCTTTTGCACATCTGCTGTTCGGGGATGCCATCAGCGCAGTGGTTGCCGTTTCTAATTGCCCGATACTCATCATCCCGCCAGAAACCAAACCACTTCAGAACACTGCCAAGGTAGTATTTGCGACCGACTTCAACAAAAACGATCTCGCTGCCTGTTCCTATCTCTCATTGATGGGGAGCATGATGGGTTTTACCACAGAAGTGGTTCATGTTAAAAAGGAGAGGGGAATAAATCCCCGAGAGATAGAGCGGGAAAATCGTTTTGTCTCTCACTTGCAATCACTGGAAAGCCATACGCTGACCTATCGGCACCTTCTTGGCCGTCCGGTACTGAGTTTGTTGGGGCAATGGAGTGAGTTTTTGGGGGCAGACTGGCTGGCATTATCTGAACATCACCGACCCTTTCTCTCGTCGCTGTTTAAAAAAAACACACTCAGTGGTGCACTTTCCGCTCAACAGAAACCACTTCTTGTTTTTCCTGAGCATTTTGTACATCGGGAATATTTCAGCCCGAAATGAATTAGGATTGTTCAGGGTTTTTTCTTTCTCATTTATTTATATCAACAAGATTTCAACATTAATAAATTGCTATGAAAACAATACTCGTACCTACCGATTTTTCAAAAGCCGCAGATAATGCTGTCGAATACGCCATAAATTTGGCTAAAATCTTTAAATCCAAACTTCTTCTGGCCAATGCTGTATCAGTTCCTATACCAGTCGTCACTCCGGCCGGGATAGACATCCCCTTTGAAGGATCCGAAGAGATAAGGATGGCGACCATTAATGAACTCCACGAATTGAAAGATAAATCGCACCATCAGGATCTGAATGGGACAGACCCTTCTTCAACCTTTCCCGAGATCGAAGTGGCAGCAGGTTTTGGGCCGCCTTACGTCTATCTGTCGAAACTCGTTAGAAAGACGAGGGCAGGATTGGTGATCGCGGGACTTTCTGGTGCGGGGGGAATGCGACGTTTTTTTATGGGGAGCACCAGTAGAGATTTAATCAATGTTGCTGGTTTTCCGGTGCTTCTCATTCCTCAGGATGTGACTTTCAAAGGGGGCAAGCAAATTGTTTTCGCAAGCGACTTGAGTATGAGTGATGTGAAAATTATAAAATACCTTGCTGGTATGGCCAAACAGTTGGGCGCTGAGATCAAGATTGCACACATTGTTGCGGATACTAGCACCTTGGTAAGTGATAAAGTCGGAGCCTTCATGCAACAGTTAAAGACGATTGTTTATGAGATCCCGCTCTCTTGTCAAAGCGTTTATAATCGAGGAGAAGAGGAGGGATTTGAATGGCTTATGAATCACATGAAAATAGACTGGTTTGTGATGGTTCATAGAAACCATGGCTTTTGGAGTAATATTTTAAAAGAGTCTTATTGCCAGAAAATGGCAAGACAAACCCTGGTTCCAATTTTAGTTGTGCCGGAAAATTATCATCCAAATGATTGATATCTCTATAGTCATATGTCTTCAAAACAGTGAAGCCGTCGTGATTTATCAGTATGAGTAACTTTACGTTAGGCCGAGAGTACAATCTCCGAAAGTTCGCAATCAATTGTTATCGTCGAAATGTTAGGGGCTGGTCGGTCAGCTCCAAAAGGGTGGGCATTTTTTTAACATCTGATCTCTTGCTCCCTTTTTTATGGTCAACGGGAAGATTATTGTACGCATTTTTCAGCATTAGGGGACTGATGGTCTCATGCTGTGTTTTAAGAACCGTAAACTGTGTTTCAAGGTTGCTTTGTATCCCATTGATGGTGGAATTGATGACCTTTGCGTTTTTGGCTGTTTTAACCCTTTTGGTGTCAATGTCACAATGGTCAACGTGGACTTTATGGGCTATTGAAAACTCCTCGTTTGATCCGTCAATTGAGATTCGACAGATGATCGGGGCAAAACCATTAGAATCCGCTTTTGATTTGAGGTACCAGAACAGAATCGTCAAGGTTTGGTCGCTTTTCATTTCTTTATTTTTTTCGTAAAATATTGGACTGTTTCGGATTGCTCCGAACAACGTTTTATTGCCTTTAAGATTAGTTGAGCCAGTATTTTTTGGTTGACTGGTCCAAATTTACCGATTAAAATTGGGCACCAGTTGTAATGGTTTTTGATAGTTTGGAATGACCTATTATTTTTTGGGAATCGCCCTTTACGGTATGTTTTAAACAGAAAAGGCGCACCTTGGTGCGCCTTTCGTGATCCCGCTGGGATTCGAACCTTTGGAGGAAATGCGCGTTTGTGCTATTATATCGTAGATTTTCAAAAATGGGTAACTGATATGGTAACCATTTTTTTTGTGTTGATTTGACTTATTTTAAAGAACAACTGCATCGTAAACTTACGGTTAAAGTGTTGTTGAAGCAAATAAACTTTTCTTCTAGTGCGATATAGGCTTAATTTATATCAAACAGGCAACGACCAACTTGAGATATACTCAGGTTCATTAGGAGCGAGCAGAAAAGCGTCGACCCTTTATGATGATTGGAAAGCTATTATGGATGCGATAATTTTTTTTGAAATCAAAGACAAGAAAAGTTTGAATCCTACGGCAAATGAGG
Organism: Pedobacter chinensis; assembly: GCF_003339865.1. Taxonomy (GTDB): domain Bacteria; phylum Bacteroidota; class Bacteroidia; order Sphingobacteriales; family Sphingobacteriaceae; genus Pedobacter; species Pedobacter chinensis. The sequence goes on along the minus strand of NZ_QPKV01000007.1, from coordinate 75,339 downwards.
ATTGATTTTATGGACACCTCGTTGCACAACATTTGCATTTTCCGGTTGCATAAAACGGCGTCATTCAGTAAACCGATCATAAGGTTTCCGAAATAATTATTATAATTGCTTAGGGAACGAATTCTTACTGGGGATAACGATTATGGCTCGATACCGTACACATACCGACCAAGAACTGGCCGCTTTGCTGAAAACAGGGGATCATGAGGCATATGCAGAAATTTACAACCGGTACATAAAGCTCCTTTATGCATTTGCGCTGAAAAGATTAGATGATGAACAGGAAGTTGAAGATTTATTGCACGAACTTTTCATGTCTTTTTGGAGCAAACGTGAACAGTTTAATGAGGATACTCTTCTTGCACCCTACCTGTATAGTGCCGTAAGGTACCGGATCATTAATATATTTTCAAGACGTAAAGTATCCGCACAATATCTCGATTCTTTTAATACATATCTTGATAACGACCTCAGTACTGATGAAACAGATCATTTGATCCGACATAATGAGCTATCCGCCCAGATTGACAAGGAAATCGAAGCACTGCCCAAAAAAATGCGAGAGGTGTTTCAACTGAGCCGAAAGAACGGATATACCCGCAAACAAATTGCCGATGAGCTCGGACTTTCAGAAGAAACTGTAAAAAGTCATATGTTTCATGCGCTGAGGATTCTGAAAGTCAAATTAAAACCTTAATAAGACTTACTCATTTCAAAATCATTTACCTTAAATGCCAGTATTGCTGTTTTAAAAAAAAATCTTTTTTTTAACCCTTACTCATCCGTTTATTGACTATGAGATGTATGTATACTCATAATCAAAATGAACGAAGATCAATTTAAAGACCTGCTGATCAAATACCAGAACGGAAAATGCACCGATAGAGAAAAGACTTTAATTGAAAATTGGCTGACGTTTGGCCATTTTGAGGGAAAAGTATTATCCGACAAGCAAATGGATGTAAAAGTGGAAAGGCTGACCGAACGCTTGGGACTCGCACCAAAACGGGTAAAGCTATTGCCCCGGATCGCGGCAGCTGCTTCCATTGTGATCGCCATTGGTGCCGGCATTTTCTTTTATACAACTCAAAATGGCAACAATAGTATTAAGACTGCCGTATATACGGGAGATGTAGGTCCCGGTAAACAAGGAGCAACACTTACCTTAGCTAACGGGAAAAAAATTAGATTATCTGATGCCCATAATGGAGAACTGGCTAAAGAAGCCGGTGTAACAATCACAAAAGCAGAAAATGGGGAGCTGGTTTACCAGGTTAAAGATGATGCAGGCAATGCGGAAAGATTTAATACCCTAACCACAGCTCAGGGCGAGACTTACAGTGTGCGTTTACCTGATGGTTCCATCGTCTGGCTGAATTCTGCCTCTTCACTCACTTATGCTGCAGGCCTGATGAAAGACGGGAAGCGAAGCGTGAAATTAGAAGGTGAAGCTTTTTTTGATGTTGCAAAAGATAAATTACATCCATTTTTAGTACAGACACGCAATCAGCAAGTAGAAGTATTAGGAACGCAATTCAATATAAACAGTTATCGTGAGGAAGAGGCTGAAGCCACAACACTTCTGGAGGGTTCTGTAAAGATTTCGTCCGGCAGCAGCGAAACTCTGATCAAACCGGGCGAACAGGCGGTAAACCAAAATGGTATGGTCCGTGTAGCTGAGGTAAACGTTGAAAATTTTGTGGACTGGAAGGCTGGGGATTTCAACTTGGATGAAATGAACTTTAGGGTAGCGATGCGTAAGATCGCACGCTGGTATGATGTTGAGGTCATATTTGATAAATCCGTGCCCGAAGATATTCACTCGGGAGGTTGGATTTCAAGGAACAAAAAGTTATCGGAGGTGCTCCAGTTTATCGAATCCTCCGGTATTGCCAGGTTCCGCATTGAAGGAAAGAAGCTGTATGTATCACGATAATGGAATCAAAAGTAAAGAATTTTAAAAGAAGGGAGATATAGCTATACGGAAAATAAAGGGCTTTAAAGAACAAACCAGCAGTGTAAAGACACTACCGGTTTGCATTTGGATAATTAACAGAATCAATTTTAACTGCAGACAGCCACTAGTTTTCGACGGCGAGGGGCTGCTGTACAGAACCAAACTAAACGTAAATGTATCAATATTATACCAAAAAACCAGGTATAACTAACCTGTTATACCATAAAATATGGCTGATTATGCGACTAACCACTGTTATACTGTTAGCATGTCTCATGCAGGTGACTGCTTCGACATTTGGCCAGCAGATCACACTGAACCAGCGCAATGTCTCGATGAAATCGGTCTTAAAGGAAATCCGCAAACAGAGCGGTTATGATTTTTTTTATGAAGGGGGAATTATTCCTTCAAACAGGCAGGTGAACGTGAGCCTGCGTGAGGCTTCGATAGACGAAGCGCTAAAAGCGGTACTTTCGGGATTACCGCTTACTTATGAGATCAATGCCAGAAATGTTACGATCAAAAAGCAGGAAAAGTCTTTTTTTGATAAGCTTGAAGCTTTTTTCGCAGCTATTGACGTAGCTGGGCGTGTGGTTGATGAGGTGGGGCAGCCGCTGCCGGGAGCAACCATAAAAGTAAAGAACGGAAAAGGTACCGCAATCACGGGAAGCGACGGACGATTCTTGTTGAAAAACGCAGATTTGGGCGCAATGCTGGTGATCACGTATTTGGGTCATAAGCCAAAGGAGGTTAAGGCCGCTGCAAATCTTGGAACGGTTGCTTTAGAACTTTCGGATAACCTGTTGGATCAGGTCCAGGTTCAAGCTTACGGTGTAACCAGCAAAAGGTTAAGCACTGGAAATATATCTTCGGTAAAAGCAGAGGACATCGCAAAACAACCGGTCAGCAATTCGCTGTTAGCGCTTGCGGGCCGTGTGCCAGGCTTAGCCATTACTCAGACTACGGGTTTGCCTAATTCAGGCGTGACGGTTCGCATTCAGGGTATCAACTCTATTGGTAGAGGCCAGGACCCTTTCTTTGTAGTAGACGGTGTGCCCTTTACTTCACAGGTTATGCCCACCATCAGTACTGTTCTCGGAAGTTCAGGCAGCTTCTATACCGGAGCTGTGCAGGGGAGTGGCAATCCCTTTAGTTTCATCAATCCTGCCGATATCGAAAGTATTGAGGTGTTAAAGGATGCAGACGCCACATCAATTTACGGTGCGCGGGCGGCCAACGGGGCAATCCTCATTACTACTAAAAAGGGGAAATCAGGCAAATCCGGGGTCGATGTTTCTTTCCAGAATGGATGGGGAGCGATGCCCAGCAGAATGGAGATGATGAATACGGAGCAATATCTGACCATGCGCAGGCAGGCCTATGTTAACAATGGTGCGGTCGTGCCGCAAAGACCAGTTTCTCCAACCTCCGCAAATAGCAACACTTCAAACTATGACCTGACGGTTTATGATCAAAACCGAAATACCGACTGGCAAAAGGAACTGCTAGGCGGGACAGCTCAGTATATGGACGGACAGGTGGCAGTTTCCGGTGGCGGACTTAATACCACATTCCGAGTTAATGGCGGCTATCATCGTGAAACAACTGTGTTCCCGGGCGATTTATCAGATACTAAAGGTTCAGTGGGATTTAGCATCAACCATATTTCGCCAAACAGCAAATTCAGGTTTCAGATATCTGGTAACTACATGGACGATAAGAACAACTTAGTGACCACAGATTTTACAAACCTCGCGATTTCGCTTGCACCAAATTCTCCGGCATTGTACAAAGCGGATGGAACTTTAAATTGGGAACCGATATTTAATACAGCGGGAACAGATAGCTTGTCTACATTTCAAAATCCATTAGCCAGATTGGTAGGTAGCTACACGAATAAAACCAGGAATCTGATCGGTAATACAGTAATCAGCTATAGCCTGCTGCACAATCTGGAGATTAAAGCCACTTTTGGTTATACCAACCTGGCCTCTGATGAAATATCCAAAAGTCCGATAACGTATAATCAGCCGGAATTAAGAGCAACGTCGCAGAGAAGGTCCACATTTGGAAATGGTACTTTTCAAAGTTGGGTTGTTGAACCCCAAATTAATTACAAGATTTCTCTAGGTTCAAGTCGACTTGAAGCGCTGTTGGGTTCTACTTTCCAACAAAACACAATGAACAGTGTCCATCTTGCTGCAAGTGGTTTTAACAGCGATGAAGTGTTGGGTGACCCACTGGCGGCCACTACATTGAGAATATCCAACTCTGTGGCAAATATTTACCGGTACAGTGCGATTTTCGGTCGGCTGAACTATAACTATCAGAACAAGTACATTATCAATTTAACCGGCAGAAGGGACGCCAGCAGCCGTTTTGGTCCTGCAAACAGATCGCAGAATTTCGGGGCTGTTGGTGCAGCATGGTTATTTACGAATGAAAGCTGGGCAGAGAATTTTAGTGTGCTTAGTTTCGGCAAACTGCATGCAAGTTACGGAACAACCGGTAACGACCAGATTGGCGATTATCAATATCTCACTAAATATACACCTACCACTTATAACAACCCATATCAAGGTGCTACGGCTATCTCACCACGGGAGCACAGCAATCCCAACCTACAATGGGAATTGACAAAAAAACTGCAGGGAGGTATTAATCTTGGCTTTTTAGATGACCGTATATTGGCTGATATCGGTTATTATTACAATCGTTCGGGCAATCAGCTGTTGTCTTACGTGTTACCTAGTTTGACCGGATTTGCAACCGTGACCAGAAATTTTCCGGCAATCGTTCAAAACACAGGCTGGGAGGTTGCTATAACCAGTTCAAATATCCGTAGCGATAACTTTACCTGGACCACGTCTGTCAATTTTACTATCCCTAGAAATAAACTGGCTTCTTTTCCGGGCATCGAAAATTCCACCTATGCAAGAGGACTGGCGGTAGGAGCGCCGGCAAACGTGATTAAGATGTATAAAAGTGCGGGGGTTGATCCCAAGACGGGACTTTACCAGTTTTACTCAGCAACTGGTGCTTTGGTAACGGCTCCAAGTTCCACTACCGACCGGATTCATTATTACGATCCAAACCCAAGATTTTTTGGAGGCTTTCAGAATTCCTTAACCTATAAGCGATTCTCATTGGATTTTCTGTTTGAGTTTAAAAAGCAGACGGGGCCCAATGTTCGCACAGCATACACATTCCCGGGATCTTTTAGTTCAGTATCCCCTAGTGGTAACCTTCCTGTATATTTTCTGGATGCCTGGAGGCAGGAAGGTGATGTAACTGATATCCAAAAGGTAAGTACCGGCGGGAGGGCAATTAACGACAGCGACCTCGGCTTTGGGGATGCTTCCTATATCCGTTTGAAGAACGTATCGCTCTCCTGGACCATACCTGCAAACTGGCAGAAGGCCGCTGGTCTACAAAACTGTCGCCTTTTTGCCCAAGGGCAGAATTTGCTGACCATCACCAACTATATGGGACTGGATCCCGAAAACGCAAGCATATCCGCCTTGCCACCCTTGAGGGTTTGTACAATAGGTGCACAAATAGGTTTTTAATCTGATAAAAAACGGAAAAATGAAAAAAAGAAATATACTATCACGAAATCCAATGCTTGCCTGCCTTTTGTTTGTCTGCATTGTTGCCATCACGGCATGTGAAAAATTCGTTGACGTACCACCACCCGTAACTTCCACAAATGCAGAGAACGTGTATGTATCAGACGGTACCGCCATAGCAGTATTAACGAGCATCTATTCGTTGATGAGCGCAGATAACAGCGCCATTGGGAGTACTACCGGCAGCGGTTTAAGCGGAATGACTTTATATCCGGGTTTGTCTGGAGATGAGTTCACATTGTCTGAAGGTGCGGTTACCAATACGCACAATGCTTATCTTTATTATAAAAATAAATTGGCAAGCGACCTAACCGGCACCAAAGATTTCTGGGTAAATGCATATGCGATAATCTATTATACCAATGCTGCCATTGAAGGCTTAACTGATGCCACCAAATTGACGCCTGCCGTCCGCAGGCAGTTACTGGGGGAAGCACATTTTCTACGTGCCTTTAGCTACTTCTACCTTGTGAATCTTTATGGAGACGTACCTAAAGTGCTATCAACCAATTACAGTACTTCATTTAATCTCCCTAAGTCGCCAAAAGAAGAGATTTATCAGTTGATAATTGAAGATGCTAAAGAAGCGCAAACCTTATTGGCCGACAATTATCTTGACGCAACCTTGCTAAAGACCACTATCGAACGTGTGAGGCCAAATAAATTTGCAGCATCTGCCTTATTGGCACGGGTATATCTTTATCACAATGAATGGAAGAATGCAGAAGACCAGGCAACGATGGTTATTCAAAACAGTGCTGTTTATGATACTGTTGGGATTAACAATGTATTTCTGAAAAACAGTAAGGAGACCATTTGGTCTTTACAGCCTGTTACGGCCGGTACACTAGCAAATACCGGAGATGGAAGATTGTTTATTCCAACATCGACAGTTTTTCCTACTTCCACAAACTTCGTTTCATTAAGCCCTTCATTGCTTGCCGCATTTGATCTTACTGACAGCCGTTATAAAAATTGGGTTAAAAGCATTACCAGTGCAGGTATAACCTATTACTACCCTTTTAAATATAAAATCGGTAGTGTCAATGTCACTGCACCCTCAGAGTACCTGATGGTGCTAAGACTTGCCGAGCAGTACCTGATCCGTGCCGAAGCCAGAGCCAAACAAAGCAATTTCAACGGAGCGTTGACCGATCTCAACGTTATCCGCAAGCGGGCGAGCTTAGCGGAAAGTACCGCAACAGGCGAGCCAGCTATTCTGACAGCAATTTACCAAGAAAGACAAATAGAGTTTTTCGCGGAGTGGGGGCATCGCTGGCTGGATTTAAAACGCATAGGTTTGATCGACATGGTAATGCCATCAGTTGCGCTTCAAAAAGGCACTACCTGGGATCCCAGATGGGCCTTATACCCAATTCCGTCAACCGACGTGCTACGGGACCCGAACCTTATTCAAAATCCCGGATACTAAGTAAGTGTCCATTATTAATAATACACAATTATAAATATCTGGGTCGTAACAGACCCAGGCTTATCAAAAAAAATTATGTTAAAGAAAATAAAGAACTGGCAACTGTTGTTGCTCATTGCGACTGCATATATTCCTGTAAACAGTAGTGCACAGATCAAAGAAAAGAAATTTACGATCAAAGGGGATATGACGGCCATGCCGGCTGATTCAATTCCGAAAAAGATTTTTCTTATTTACGATTCCTACCTGAATAAGGGGATAGACAGCACTATAGTAACCAACGGACATTATACTTTCAATGGTACGTTAAAAATACCGATTAGCGTAAGCATTCGACGTAACAAGGATCACCATGCGATAGCGGGTTTTATAGCAAGCGCAGGTGTACAAGAGGTTGTAACTCTACCCTCCATTAAAACAAGGGATGCTGAAACTGCCAGGATCCGCAATGTGCCAATGGTAAGTATATCTGACAGTTCTGTGGTTAGGGGATCTGTGGCCGATTCCTTGTACAAAATCAACGTAATGGAACTGGCTAAAGTAATTTACATGTCACTGCCTAACCGTGAGAGCTTGGGGTTTGCAGGTATTTTAGCCAAATACACGCAGACCCAGAATGAACAGATCGTCCGTGAAATAAAAATGAGACCCAATTCGCTTATCGCACCAATGCTGGTTATTAAGACTGCAAACAGGATAGATCGCAAAACCTCGGATACCTTATTGAAGCTGTTGCCAAAACAAACCCAAGATTTGGTAGCCACTGAACTTAAAAAAATGTTTGCTGCTTCAGATGCGGAGACTCAAAAGGATAGAGTAGAGAGACAAAAGATTGGTCCGGCCATCGGCACAAAAGCACCGGAGTTTACCATGAACGACACTCTGGGTAAACCAGTTAGTCTGAGCCAGTTTCGCGGTAAGTATGTCCTTGTGGATTTCTGGGCAAGCTGGTGCGCCCCCTGTCGTGTAGAAAATCCTAATCTGGTAAGGGCCTACCAAAAATACAAGGGAAAAGGCTTAGAAATAATAGGGGTTTCCCTTGATGCCGCAAACCAGAAGAATGCATGGATAGCGGCAATAAATAGCGATGAGATTTACTGGACGCAACTGTCAGATTTGCTGGGTTGGAAGAATGCAGTTGCGCAACTATATGAGGTAAAGACAATTCCTCAAAATTTCCTTATCGATCCTGACGGTAAAATTGTTGATAAAGGTCTTCGTGGCAACGAACTTACCACCGTTCTCGAAGGTATTTTCAAATAGGGCTTTTTAAGATTGATTAAAAAAGAAAGAGGGTGTCTAAAGGGCATCCTCTTTTTTATGTACCAGAATTGACGTTTCCGGTTCTGATGAATGATCTGACTGTGTAACACATTAAGTTTGAAATTCTTATTAAGCTGACCAGATTTTCTTGCGGATTTTTACCTGCATGGTGCTAAAAATCAAATACATAATACGGATGTGATGCAATTCCAGTTTGCAGACCCGCACTTTGTTTTATGTAATAAAGCAAACAAAGTTGGCATAGACCAAGGGGAAAGGTAAAAATGGGAGAAGGACAGGAAATTATTAGGCACGAAAGTTTATTTAGCAGAATCGGAGGTTTTGACCTGGCTACAGAATGGTGTGGCTTGGACAATGCCTTTCACTGTGAGATCTGTGAATGCATTGGTGGACTTCCTGAAACACAAAAAATGCTTGATTTCTGTGCAGAGTACAACATTACAGCAGGTATTGAACTCATTGACATCAAAGACATTCATATAGCGTTTGACAAAATGGAAAAAGAGATTTTCGTTGCCGTTTCGTAATTGATATGGCAACGCTGTAATAAAAAGAGGATAAAAATGGCAAAAAAAGTATGGTATTTGACAATACCGCAAAATGGAAACCAAATGTAACATGGATAAAAAAGTGCAGATTACGGATTCTGACGCTGGTAAACGGTTTGGCGTAGCGGGTGGGAATTACAGGATTGTGATTTCTGGAGAACAAACGGGCGGAAATTATGCTGTTATCGAAATGATTGTTCCTCCCGGCGGTGGACCGCCACCACATTCGCATCCCGATACGCAGGAAATGTTTTATGTTCTGGAGGGAGAAGTAGAATTCAAAACCGAAACAGGAAAACAAAAGGTCGGAAAGGATGGATTTGTAAATATCCCCTTTGGAGGTGCGGTACATTGTTTTAAAAACAATTCTAAAGAATTTGTCCGGTTACTTTGTACCGTTGTTCCTTCATGCCTTGAAAAACTTTTTGAAGAGATTGGCCTACCAGTAGCTGCTGGTCAAATGCTGCCCGTTCCGCAATTAACAGAGAAAAGAAAAAAGTTTCTGAAAGAGATGGATATCAAATACAATCAGAAAACCTATCCGCCCGACTTTCTTGGCTAAGACACATTAAGAGGAGTCTTTCAGTGTTTGGTCTAACTTTACAATTATGCTTTTCCCGCGTACAACTGAGAGAATGAATGGTCTGATTTCCCAGTAATCAATTAAAAATAAGTGTGCACAAAAACTCGCCCCCTAAGCTGGCTAGGGAACATTCGATTTGGGCCCGTTTGCATTCATCGTTTCTCCAATGTTGGAGACTTTCAATAGAAAGAAGGTAAAATGATATAAATACATAATAAACATTCTGTTTTGATTTATTTTTTTTGGTTATTTGGAAAATCATTCTGAATGGCAACTGAAATAAGTGATATCGATCTTTGGCACAATTTGATAAAGGGAAATAGAATTGCCTTGAATAACATTTATTCAAGGTTTTTCTCTACTCTTTATCAATATGGAATGCGCATGCTTCAGGATGAAGATGCAGTGCGGGATTGTATCCAGAATCTTTTTGTGCGTTTATGGATAAATCATAATAAACTTACACCAGTAAATAACCTAAGGGGATACCTGATATCTTCTTTAAGAAATAACATCATTAATTTTCGAGCTGTTGAAGACCGGTTTCAAAAGGTAGATCTTGAATCCAACGAGGTTTTTGATTTAAAATTCACTGTGGAATCAGTATTTATCCAAAAAGAAGAGCAGACCGAGCAGGTAAAGCAACTTTCCCAGGCGATGAACAAACTTACGGCAAGGCAAAAGGAGATCATTTATCTCCGTTATTTTGAGGAGTTAGATTACGCCGAAATCTCAGAGATTATGGATTTGAGTGTGAAAGGCACATACAAACTCAGTGCACGGGCTTTAGAGGCACTTCGAGAGGTTTTAAATATCGATAAATTCGTGCTTTTAGCGATTTTACTGAACTTGAAAAGATAAAAATCATATTTTTTTTGATAATTCTTAAAAATAGTTCAAATCACGTGGGGTAATTTTACTTCTTTTATTGTCTATGTATTGAAAGACCTAAAAAAAGGGTGTGATCAATATGACTAATAAACCATACAATTCATTTCAAACAGAGGATTTTTTAGCTGATGAGGATTTTTTAAGATTCGTAAAATACAGCTATTCCAATGATGTTATGTTTTGGGACAGCTGGGTACTCGAATCACCTGAAAATATCAAATCCTATCACGAAGCACTTATTCAACTCAAGCTTATTTTAAGCGATAGGGAAATTGAGGTGTCCCCGTCTTTCCGTGAAAATCTGTTGATGGATATCAATGATTCAATCAATCGGTTTGAGCGGAAAAGAAAAAACAAATTACGAACAAGAATCTGGCTTTCCGGTGCAGCAAGCATAATACTGGTTGCAACATATGTTTCGTGGTATTTCATGTCTACCGTTGTTATTCGTGCAGGCTATGCCGAAAACCGTTTGGTGCATTTGCCTGATGGTTCTGAGGTCAGGTTGAATGGAAACTCTGTGCTGAGCTATCCCCGTGCTTTTAACTGGAAACCAAGACGGGAAGTTAGTCTTGACGGCGAAGCCTATTTTAAAGTGAAACATCTCAATTTAACGCCTGATCAGATTAAAAGGGGAGAGCTCTTTGTTGCAGTTACCAATGGCGTTTCGGTTCAAGTCCTGGGTACAGAATTTAACCTGAAAGAGCGCCACAACAAAACCAATGTCACGCTCATTAACGGGAAAATACAGGTGCAATCTAAAAAAACAGGCAAACAGTATACTCTTGCCCCTGGTAATTTAATTGATTTTGACGAAAAGGGAGATAAGGTACAACGGAAGGAAACGGCAGAAACGCAAACCGCTTGGTTAAGTGGTAAAATGATTGTCAATCAAACAAAAGTGAGTGATATCCTCCGGGAATTTGAAGACTTATATGGTTACAAGGTAATTCTTGACAGTCCTGCTCTCGGCCAGAAGAAAATAGACGGAGCCATATCCATAAGGAGCGAGGAGAGTTTGCTCTTTACGCTAAAGAATATCTTGAATGTGGATATCAAAAAAGAAGGAAATACGATCTATCTGAAAAACAGGAATTAACTGTTTTATTAATATATCAACAAACCAACCAAACAACAATGAAAAAAAGATTTACCCGATTACTCGTCTGTATTTATCTGTTATTTATTTCTGTGTTTTTTATTGCGCCGGCAATGGCGCAATCAGGAAAAACAATTTCAGTAGAATCAGCGCTAAATTCCATCTCCAAAAAATACAATATCAAGTTCGCCTACGAGCACGAAATTGTTCAGGGCAAAACAACTGATGCTGAAAGTTTAAAGGCGAAGAATGTTGATGAGGCATTAAAACGTGTATTGTATCCCAATAACCTTTTGTTTTTATATGTGAGTGAAGGCAATTACACCATCGTTACTCGTGATAAAAGCCTTTTTGCACCGATAGTGAGTAATAATCCAACTGCTACGGCATCGCCTGAGGGATTTTTCTTATCTGGAAGAGTGGTTGATGAAAATGGTAACCCACTACCAGGTGCTACATTAAAAAGCAACGCCTCGAATAGTGTGGCCATGACAGATGCAAACGGCCGTTTCAGTATATCAGTTCCGCAAAATGCCAGAATTATTGGTGTTTCTTATGTAGGTTACGAAAGTTATTCATATCCTGTTATCGCTTCGCAAAGTAATGTGGTTATCGCGATGAAACTTTCAGCCGCCAATCGGCTTAGTGATGTAAATGTAATTTCTACGGGTTTACAAAAACTCTCAAAAGAAAGAAGTACAGGCTCGGCAGAACTGGTTACCAAAGAGCAGATTGAAAAGGTACCGGTTCCAAACTTGCTTTACAGATTAGAATCGCAAGTTCCAGGTGTAAAAATCAACATTAATTCGGGCGACAACAGTTTTGTTTACGGCAATACACGCAATTCGGTAAGCAGCGGAACACGAACAAAAGGCTCGAGTGATTATAACTTTTTTGTTAGAGGAAGAAGTACGCTTCAGGGAGAATCTTTCCCGCTAATCGTTGTTGATGGGGCCATCACAGAATATGATATTTCGACCATCAATCCGAATGATGTGGAGAATGTTACCTTCTTGAAAGATGCTGCCGCGGCTTCCATTTGGGGTACAAGAGCCGCTAACGGTGTTATGGTTATTACAACCAAAGCAGGTAAAGCTGGACAGACACCTACCATTAATTTCTCTGTAAATGCATCAGTTTCTAACCACCCGAATCTTGATTATTTACGAACAATGACTACCGCCCAAACAATTGCTTACGAGGAAGAATTGGTTGCTAAAAATGTAATAACAGCACCGAATAATACAACAGCTTTCAGTACAAACGTAGCCACCGTAACCGATTTAGCTTTTAAACTAAAGGCTGGTTCAATTACGAAAGCTGCCTATGATAGTCAGATTGCACAGCTTTCGGCAAGAGATGGCAAAGGGCAAATTGAGGATTACCTCTTAAGACCAGCTACTTCTCAAACCTATAATTTCTCTGTTGGTGGAGGAAACAACCATTCCACCTATTTCTACTCGGCATCGTATGCTAAAGAAGACCCTTATGCGGTTGGTAATAGTGGAAGTCGTTTAACATTAACCTTAAACAATACGTTCAAACTTTTCAGAATCGCTACGTTATCAACTAATTTAAAAGGTTCGTTTTTCAAATATAAAACCAACGGTATTGGGTTGAATAGCCTTTATAACCCAACTCTATCTACTTTTATGCCTTACAATCAAATTGTTGATGATAATGGTAACAGGGTTTCTTATTCAAAAAGATTTTATAGTGGTTGGTTGAACAATGCGGTTTATCCAACTGGTTTTCTTAACTGGGGATACAATGCCCTTGATGAAATTGAGAATGCTGACAATATCCAAAAGGATAATAATTACAGTGCAAACATTAACTTAAATGTTCCAATTGTTAAAGGGTTATCAGCCAATGCTTTTTTCAATACCGAAATAGCAAATTCAACAAGCCGTAATTTCTACAGCGATAATACTTATTACTATCGCGACCTTGTAAATACTTTTACAACAATTCCTACATCTGGGAAAGCCGTAAATAGCCTTGGTTTGTCAGCTGGAAGTGGCATTTTGAGTGTTGGTAATTATACCACAAATAATTACACGCTAAGAGGGCAATTAAATTATGATACAACTCTTGGAAGAGACCATCAAATTAACGCCATTGCTGGTGCTGAAATCAGACAAACACAAGAGGGGGAAGGTTTGAGCACAATGTATGGCTACAACATGGGAACAGGTATTTCGCGTCCTGTAAACTTTTCTACACCTTACACAACAATATATGGTTACACGCAAGGATTGGGTGGCTCGCCAAGTCAGTTAGATAAAACAAGAAGATACCTTTCATATTACAGCAATGCTGCCTACACTTATAAATCGAAGTATACGGTTTCTGCAAGTGTACGTTATGATGATTATAATAACTTCGGTGTCGACCGTTCTTTCCGTGCTACGCCGCTTTATTCATTTGGCGGTAAATGGGACGTTTATAAAGAGTCATTCCTGGATAATGTTTCATGGATTTCTAACTTAGCCTTAAGAGCAACCTATGGAGTTAATGGTAACATTTCAAAATCATTATACCCGTTTACTTACATTGCACTCGGAAGCGTAGATGCACAAACCGGCTTACCAACGGCAAGCATTATTGCTCCAGCAAATCCTGAATTACGTTGGGAGAAAACTTATGTAAGTAATCTTGGATTGGATTTCGGATTCTTGAAAAACAGAATTACTGGCTCGGTAGAGGTTTATCGCAAACATGGTACCGACCTTTTTTATAACTTTCCAATAAATGGAACTTATGGTGTTACAAATTTAACCCGTAACACTAGTGAACTGAATGGAAAAGGGATAGACCTTTCATTAGCCGGGATATTTTACACCAACAAAGATTGGGATATAAGCAGTAGGTTAACTTATGCTTATAATGTAAATAATGTAGAAGATACACGTTTTGTGCCATCCTCTTCTTTTTACGCAAACCCTGCTTATAGCGGTTACATTTCAGGTTATGCAACAGATAAGTTATTGGTTTACAAAAACGCAGGACTTGATGCAACAGGCATGACCTTGGTTTACGACCAAAACGGAAACAAGATTGCCCCAAGTGTGAATTTGAATTCTATTGATGCATTAACAAACGCAGGAAGAACTACTGCGCCACATTTTGGTAGCTATACACAAAGCGTAAGATTTAAGGATTTTATCCTAATGGCCATTGCAACCTATCAGTTTGGAAGTGTATTCTTGAAACCGACCATAACCTCTTACCCATCTTCTAGAACTGGGGTTACTTATGATTTAAGTGAAGATGTAGCGAACCGTTGGCAAAAAGCTGGTGATGAGCAATTCACCAATGTTCCAGGTGTAGCCGGAACTTATGCGACAGTAAGTTTAACCCGTTATCAGCAGTCTGATATCAATGTATTAAAAGGTGATTATATCAGGTTGAGAGAACTTTCTTTAACTTATAAAATCCCAACTCAGCGTTTCACTCAAGCAATTAAAGCTGCAAATTTTGGTTTTTCTGTTCGAAACCTAGGATTATTGTGGAGCGCAAATAAAGAGGGTATCGACCCTGATTTTACTGCTGGTCTCAACTCGACAACGCTAGGTCTTCCTGCAACCACTTCTTACAATTTTTCACTTAATGTTAATTTCTAATCTTTTTGATATGAAACAATCATATAAATTATTTTTTCTAGGTGTTACGGCGCTATTCGTAATGGGTTGCGAAAAATATGTCGATATTAAAACACAGGGTAATTTAGTGCCTAAACAGGCGATTAATTACAGATATTTGCTTAATACACCAGCCAATTTCGAGCAAAATACCAACTTGGGCGATTTTGCATCTGACGAATTGAGCATTGTTGATGCTGCCCAAATCAATGGCTTAACAGGAAGTTTGTTTTATGCCTATTACATCAATAGTTATACCTGGAAACCTGTTATTTATACGCTGGGCACCACTTACGAACAAGATGATAACTGGAATAGATTGTATAATAATATTCTGTACTGCAATACCATTATCGATGAACTTCCTGCAGCAAGCGGAACTGATGCCGAGAAAGCAGAAATGACGGCAGAGGCAAAAGTCCATCGGGCAGATTCATACATGGCACTGGTAAATACTTATGCAAAACCATATCAGGCAAGTTCGGCAGCTACAGACCTTGGGGTGCCGCTTATTTTAAAACAAACGGTAAGTCAAAGTTTAAGCCGTGCATCGGTACAGGCTGTTTACAACCAAATTATTGAAGATTTAACTAGTGCAATCCCTGCTTTACCAAACTCGCAGGCTTACAATACGTTGCCATCAAAAGTAAGTGCTTATGGCGAGCTTGCACGCTGTTATCTTTATATGAATGATTATGCAAATGCGAATAAATGTGCGGATATGGCACTCGCGGTACGAAGCACACTTAACGATTTGGGTGTGCTAACCAGTGTCAGCAGCGCAAACTACCCTCGTCGTATTACCGACCCGGAGATCCTTTTATCGAAAGTTGCAGCAGGAAATTCGCTTAGTTTCTCACCAACAGCTTATCGTTTGAGTGATGAAATTCTTGCTCTTCTTGGCACCACAGATCAACGTTATCAGTTGTTAACTGTTCCAGCCTCAACCATATCCTCAACTTTTACTGGTCGTTATAGCTACCGCGAGGCAAGGATTGGCGAAACCCGTAATGTTGGGCCAAACGTGCCTGAAATGATGTTGATTAAAGCTGAATATTTTGCTAGAAACAATGACGCTACCAATGCAATGCTTTGGGTGAATAACCTAAGGATCAAACGTTTCAAACCGACAGATTATGTACCCTTAACTGCCTCATCGCCTGCTGATGCATTGGTCAAAGTAATTCAAGAGAGAAGAAGAGAGTTTATCGGTCGTATGCTTCGCTGGTGGGATATGCGTAGGTTGAAAAGCGAAACAGCGTTTCAATTTACTTATACACGTGTAGTGAACGGTACCACTTTTACGCTTGCGCCAAACAGTGACCGTTATGTATTTCCGATTGCAGAATTCCTGACCAATTTGAATCCTGAACTGGAAAAAAATCCATAGGTAAAACAACAACAACACACAGATAAATGCTGCCGGACGTTTGTTCGGCAGCTAAACCAACCCCAATGAAAAAAATAGTCCAACAACCAATTTTATTCTTTATTGCGCTCTCCCTGTCAATAGGTACAGCTTTTGCCCAACTTCCAACAAACTTTCGTATCATTCCGGAAAGAGCAAATCCAGGACAGAATATTGAAATTGTTTATGACGCGACCGGAACTGTGCTTAATAACAAGAAAAATGTTACCGCAGTGGTTTATGCCTATCGCAATTATAAATGGTATGCATCAGATTTGAGCTTAAAGGGCACGAGTAATGTTTGGAAAGCACTATATGAAGTGCCAACAGACTGCGGAATAATTGCAGTTAAGTTTAAGGCTGATACCCTAATCGATAATAACAAAGACCAGGGTTATTTCACCATGTTCCTGGATAAAGACCGCGCAGGCGTTATGGCAAAAGGCGCTTATGCAGGATGGGGCTTAGCACGTTCTCCAAAGTATGGAATGGATATTCCTGGCTACATTAAATTTGAGGGTGTTAACGATTCAGCCACTTATCATTGGTTAAATCAAGAGATTAGTTTCAATCAATCTGCAAAATCAATATTGGTTTACCCTTATGCGCTTGCAACCAAGGCAACTTTTAAAAATGATGCTGGTCCTCGTCTGCAACGGGTGCTTAATTACCTTAAAAGACCTGATGCAAGTGAAGAAGATTTGCTTAATGCCAGAAGAATATTGTTGAGAATTTTGCAAGATAAGACCACCGCCGATTCAGTTGATAAGGTGATGTTGCAACGTTTCCCAAAGGGCGGCTTGGCACGTTTGAATGCTTTTAAAGCCATGCCCATAGGTTCGGATATGGACTTGCTTTTGCAGACCAATAGAAAATTCATAACCGATTTCCCTGAGCAAAGCGCAAATGAGGAATTTGCACGGGAAAACAGAATAAGTTATCCAACGATTTATCAGAATATTATTGTTTTGGGTGCTTATGCGGATAAAGACTATGCTGATTTAGATAAATACATTGATAAAATTCCTTTCAGCTCGTTACCAACGCTTTATTATAAAATTGTCGAAATCCCTTTTAGCAGGAAAGAAGTTTCAGAAAAAAAATTGCTTCCGGTTTCAGAAAAATTAATTAAAAGAATCGAATTGCTTAGGACTACCCGTCCGGATGAGTACGCTTACCTTTCTCCGTCAGAATGGGTAAAATATGTAAATGAATCTATCGCAAAACGCATTTTACCTGTTCATGCTCACTTATTAAATACAGCGGGCAGATACAAAGAGGCCTTGATTTATGCCAACCAATCTAAATCATTGCTCGGTTATACAAGCGCAACGCTCAATGCAGAATTGGCCAATGCATTAAGTCATTTGGGTGATAAGACATCGCTTAAAATCCTGTTGGAAAAAAGCGTGTTTGAAAACCAAAGTAGCCCCGAAATGCTGGCGATGCTTAAGGATACTTACATCAAAAAGACTGGTAATGAAAAAGGGTACGACCAATATCTAAACAGCTTGAAGAATAATGCTGGCGGATTGAAAATGACGGAGGAAATCAAAAAAGAGATGTTCAGCAAGCCGATGGTTGATTTTGCTATGGAAGATTTGAATGGTAAAACTGTTAAGCTACAGGATTTAAAAGGAAAAACCGTGGTTTTCGATTTCTGGGCAACCTGGTGTGTGCCTTGTAAGGCATCTTTTCCGGGGATGAAATTAGCTGTTGATAAATATGCAAAAGACCCAAATGTTGTTTTCTACTTTGTGGATACCGAAGAGCGTTCAGCAGATTATAAAGCAGAGGTTACGAAGTACATCAAAGATAATAAGTACAATTTCAACGTATTGTTTGATAATAAAGCTAAAGATGCCAAAGCTACCGGCGAAGTATTCGAACGTATTTGCAGGGCATTCAACATCTCAGGCATCCCACAAAAAATAATTGTAGATACCAATGGAAATGCCCGTTTTATTACTGTCGGTTTTAAAGGGAGTGCTACCGAATTAGCAGATGAGATTTCTACGATGGTTGATGTTGTAAAAACAAGTAAGTAATGAAATGCTTCGTATTTATTTTTCTATTCTTTTCGGCAATTTCTTCAAATGCGCAAGAGGATAAAATTTTTAAGGTAGCATCAGATAGCGTCAGTTTTAAAAGCGCTGATGATAAAATAGTATTTGGCGGCACTTTAAGCAAACCTGTTGGTAAGAAGTCGTTTCCAACTTTGGTTATGGTATCAGGTACGGGCAAGCAAGACAGGAATGGTACGATGGCCGGACACAAAATTTTCGAGCAGATTGCCACTTATCTTGCTGAACACGGCATTGCAATGTTGCGAACTGATGATCGAGGAGTAGGCAAAACATCCGGAATTTATGAAACGGCAACCACTGGCGATTTCGCAAAAGACGCACTTGCGGCAGTAGCGTACTTAAAATCGAGAAAAGATATTGAATCTGGTAAAATTGGTTTGATGGGGCACAGTGAGGGTGGGGCAGCCATTTCCATTGCCGCGGCTGAAAGTGAAGATGTTAAATTTTTGGTGAGCATTGCTGGTTTAGCCATGAGTGGATTGGATGCCCAGCTTAAACAAAACGCAGATATTGTTGCTGCATCATCATTGCCGGATTATGACAAGAAGCGGTCGAATGAAATTAATGCCATTATGTTTAAAACAGCTTTTCGCTATGCCAGTTCTGATAGCTTGGAAATGAAACTAAACCATGCTTACCAACAATGGAAAGTTAAAGATGATGCTTACTTTAAGACATTAAATATTCAGTTTGACCATTTCCGCTTCCCAATTTACAATTATGTGCAAAATTCGAAAGGACCATGGTACCGATATTTCATACAGTACGATGCCTCAAAAACCATTGCTAAAATTAAGGTTCCTATTCTCGCAATTAATGGTGATAACGACTTAATGGTCGCTGCCGAAGATAATTTAGCCAATTGGAAAAATTATGCGTTGGTGGGAGGAAATAAGAATGTTACAACGGCAAAAATCCCAGGACTTAACCACTTGATGTTGCCTTGTAAAACTTGCGATAACGCGGAAATTTCGAAAATTCAGTCTGGCTTTTCAAAAGAGGCACTTACTTTAATCAAAGATTGGATTTACAAAATGATCAGTGATAAAAGAAAACATCAATAGAAGTTTGATTTAGTTAATGATGACACGGCCGGGATGGATGTCCCGGCTTTGCAATGGAGTGATCTAAATCATAAGGGGAAAATATTTCTGTTGCAATCATTAAATCCCATCTATTTGCCTTATAAAGTAAATGCAGAAGAAGTGTTGGAGGTATGGCAGTTTCATAGCCTGCATACCACCAATTTGCCGGAGGGTGCCACAGACATGGACAGATTGATGAAGATGATGCAGGAGATGAAAGCTGAGATCAAGTCCATCAGGAATGGTTAGAAATGTTTCGGCCGTATCGCCTGACATTGGCTTTCCCTTTATATATTCTTCTGGCAAATCATACGCAATCTACTATTGTTCAATTATTTAGCTTCTTTGAAAAAATAATAGTAATTTGTAGCTATCACAATTAAGTTGGCAGAAATTATAAACGACAAACCATGGCATACTACCATTATCTCAGAAATGACTTCCCTAAATTGACTGAAAGGGAGTATATAGTTGAAAAATTGATTCAATTGAAAAAGCAAATAAGGGATTCTGTTCCACCCAAAGAATGGAAAACTTATCAAATGTCTGACGGGTAACTAAATAGTAAAAGCGAAGAGACTTACAAAATCTAATAATTAAAGAATAATTTCTGCCGTCAGCTTGTTCCCATCAGTGTGGGCAATTAATAAAAAATAAGGAAATGAAAAAGAATAAAATAATTCCGAACTTATGGTTTGATGGCAACGCAAAGGAAGCCGCAGAATACTATGAGTCTATTTTCCCTGAAGGAAAAATCTTAAATACTACCTTTTACCCCAAGACAGAAGACGAAGGTTTGGCTGATTTTCAAAAGGACTTCGCAGGTAAGGTTTTGACAGTTGAATTTGAAATATTGGAAATGCGATTTATTGGTATTAACGCTGGACCGTTGTTCAAGTTCAATGAATCGATTTCGTTTATGATACCTTGCAAAGACCAAACAGAGATAGACTACTATTGGAATACGTTAACGGCAAATGGCGGCGAAGAAAGTGTTTGCGGTTGGCTCAAAGACAAATATGGGTTGAGTTGGCAGGTGTGTCCTGAAAATTGGGAAGAACTTAGCAGGAAGCCGGGAGCCTTTCAAAAAATGATGGGTATGAAGAAACTTATTATTGCAGACTTTTAAAGGCAAGTTTATATGACAAAAAGCAATCTGTTAAGCATGCACAATGTTGGCATCGTTGTAGAAAATCTCGATAACGCTATATCTTTTTTCACAGACCTCGGCTTAACGCTTGAAGGACGGGCAATGGTTGAAGGCGAATGGGCCGGACGAGTGACGGGACTTGGAAATCAATCCGTAGAAATTGCCATGATGGTTACGCCAGATGGGCACAGCCGATTGGAGCTTTCAAGATTTATTACTCCAACAACTATTGCCGACCACAGGACCGCTCCTGTTAACTCACTCGGTTATCTTCGTGTTATGTTCGCGGTCGACAACATTGACGAATTGGTTGCACGATTAAGCGAGCATGGCGCTGAAGTCGTTGGAGAAGTTATTAATTATGAGAACATTTACAGGCTGTGTTACATTCGCGGTGTTGAAGGACTTTTAATTGGAATTGCGGAAGATATATCAAAAAAGTGATTGCAGAAATTTCCAATGACGATTAGTCCCATGGTTAAGTTACGGATATGAGTAAAATAATAGCGGCAATTAATATGACCCTCGACGGGTTTTGCGACTATACGGCAGGCATCTCCGATGAAGAACTACATCAACATTACGCCGAACTTTTGGATAACGCGGATGCGATTTTATATGGCAGGATCACATTCCAGTTGATGAAATTCTGGCAAACGCTGATAGAAAATCCATCGAGCGAGAAATCGATGGACGACTTTGCCATAACCATTGACAAGGTTCCAAAAATTGTGTTCTCGCACACGCTGAAAGATTTGGAATGGGAAAGCGCAGAACTGTCAAAGCACTCTCTTGCAGGAACGGTGCTCGAATTGAAACAACAATTAAATAATGACGTTCTGATTGGTAGCCGAAGTTTGATTTTGCAATTGATGAACCTTAACCTGATTGATGAATACCAGATCTGTGTGCACCCTGTGGTTATAGGAAAAGGCTTGCCACTATTTGACAAAATAAATGAGAGAACTGTCCTCAAACTTTTAAAGACAAAAAACTTTGGTTCCGGGGCGATAATGCTTTACTACAAATGCGCTGACAGTCGCTAACGAAATCCTTTCGTTCATACCTGTTCCAGATTGCAAAACATCTGGTCTACGATTATTTCCGAAGGCGGGCTGGACCAAAAGCTCATGGCCTACATGAGCGCCAACAACAGCGAGCTTTACACGCACATTGAAGAAGATCTGTTCGCAAAAGAGAACAAGGAACTGTTGCAAAAGGTCATAGACAAGTTGCCTCCCCAAAGAAAAAAAGTGTTCACACTATTCAGGCTGGAGGGCAAGAGCTACGAGGAGATCAGCAATCTATTGGGCATCTCGCCCTCAATCGTGAGCGACCACTTGCTAAAGGCGAACCGCTTCATTAAGGCAGAAATACTCTCCGCGCTTATCCTGTCGGCATTTTTTGCTAATACGTGATTTATTAGTTGTCTGGTTTTATATCGTTGAATTCATCGGGATCAATTAAATACCTGTTTACTCGTACTTTGGCTCAGGCAAACCAAAGTAGGCTCCTTGTGTTTGGTTTAAAGATTTAGCAATTGCTTTGAAGTTTTCAGCAGTCGGTTTCAGGTCAACAAATTTGTCAACGATGCTTCTGTGTTTAAAAATGATAAATGTGTTCTCCACTGCAGGGTTAATTTTATTTAAGCGGGCCTCAGTTTCTTTGTCTGAAAATGAGGGAACAAAGGTCAGTGCGGTATTCCGAATTTTAAGGTCATTTCCCAATTTTTCCAACTGGATTTCTCTTTCTTTTTTGTTGTAGTTTTCTTCGTTTCCATACACAAAGTAGATTTTCAAATATTTTTCCCGTTTCATGCTTTCCTGTTCCAAAAACACCAACCAACTTTTGATCTCATTCCAATTGGGGTTATTTCCAATAAAATAAATGATGCCATGATAACGTCCGTATTTACAAACAGGACAGGTTCGGGTTCCTTTGTCCGGCCCGAAAGCATGAAAGGGCATAAACGAAGGCTGGTCTTCTCCAATGTTTAAACCAGACCGTTTATCTGTATTTGATCTCTTCGGATATTCCGGAATATTTAAACCGAGAATGATATCGTGTTCTGCGATTTGCAGGCTGTCTTTCAATAATATTCTTACCACACCACTTCCACCACGATTTTCCTGCGGATATTTTTTGAAATGAGGAATGAGCAGCTTATCATCATCAAAATTGATCTCATCGGTATAATATTCATTTGCCATGTCGGGTTCTTTTATGGAAAGATGAACATGTGCCGGAATATTGTCATTTGGATAAGGCGCAGGCCGGATGGTCTTGATGGTGTACTTCCCTTTGTTGTCAGTTTTTACCCAGCCACGGATGTGCCCGTGCCTTTTTGCTCTTTCATCCATATCGGGTTTGGGCGAATAATAACCGTTGTGATCCGTTTGCCAGTAATAAATGATGACGTCCGGAGCAGGTGTTTTTCCATCTATCTGAAAAACGGTTCCGGTTATGATCAGTTTTTGTCCTTTTTCGTTCCATCCTGGACTTGTATCAACAGAGCGGATGTATTTCGGCATACCGATGTACATCAATTCGCAACCATCGCAACCACCACCCACAATTTTCTCTTTGCTTTTCAAAGAATTTTCATTGGTCTGTCCGTTACAACTTACCAAAAGCGAGCATAAAATTATAAACGCAAAAGCCGATTTTTTCATTTAACAAGTCTTTTTTTGCAAAGATGATTTGCCAAATGATTGATTTGCAAATGAAATATGGTAACCGGAGTTTATTTTGTTGTGAGCGGATGGATTTCCATAAACTTTGATTTGAAACCTTTTGCGTAGTTGCGACTTACTCTCAGTACAGTGTTATCTGAAAGCATCAGATCATAATCCCCGTTTTGTCTGGACTGATAGGAAGTGACCTTAAAGAGATTAACAATAAGAGATTTATGGATGCGTATGAATTGATTGTTGTCCAATTGTGCTTCCAAAGATTTAAGTGTTTCGGTGTGCAGGTATTTTTTGGATTGATGATGAACAACGATGTAGGGAGAACTGGCTGAAAAACATGAAATATCGTTTGTGTCTATGACCGCTTTTTTGTTGTTGCCATCTGAAACAATGATGGATGTAATGAAGCTTGGTTTCTGAACTTTCTTCTCTTCAATGATCGTTGATCGATTTGGGAGTTTATTTTTGAAACCAGCTAACATGAAAAACGAAAAGCCATAAATAATTATAAGCTTTATGAAATATGCTGTTAATCCATATTCAAATGTTTGCCAGTAAGAAAAAGTGTGATAATAAAAACTTTTTGACAAAACCCAAACCAGTGCAGGATAGGCGAGCAGATGTATAACGGTGGCAACGCCTGCGATCATTAAGTTATATGACAGTTTTTTGCTTCTTTTTGTCAGCATTGATTGAATATGCAGCAATGGAATGAACAGCGTCCAGAAAGAACTAAAAAGCAATGATTCCGAAATATAGAAAGAGCTGTTCTGAAATTGGGAATAAAGAAAATCTAAAGTGATTGTGGCAACAATCAATGAGAAACAGGTCAGCACAACGGCATTCCGTTTTTGCTTGTTTTGAAAAATTGAATATATATGTTGTGTTGTCAAATTGTTTTTCATTGATAAGGTTCGTTCAATGTGTTTCACATTCCTAATTATATATCAGACAAAATACGCAAAAATCCAAACAACATACTTAATTTTCTTCTTCTGTTAACTGCATTGATTTGTAGTTACTTACCGGTAAAAGTGAATAACCTCTACCACCGAAAGAAACTTGCAGAATAATTATTATCACTCTTAAAATACCGGATTGTACATTCTGTTATCGCGGCGTAAGAATAAACGCTAGAGCGCATCATGAAAAGCAGTTAAATTTTTAAACAGATAGACATGGCAAATTGGACAACAGGCAAACCGTCACACGTGGATAATAAGTTTTTTGAATCTCCCAAGGGGATAGTATAGATGCAACGGTGTCCTGTAATCTTTGAGTAAAGCCTCTCAACGATGAGTTTCTAACCAATTGCTAATCTGGTTGCCAATTGCCTGGAGTTCTGTCGGCTCATGCCGTCTCCGCAGTAACTGGTTGACCTCTCGGAGTGCTTCCGCATATTTTTTTCGGGCCGAGTCAAGCGAAATGTTGTTGAGCAATGCTTTTCTGCGGTAGTATTCATCCGCAAGCTCCGGCGGGAAGATCCCGGGGATGCCGGTCGCCATTTCCATATCAGCTACGTTTTTGTAATAGATCATCCCGTCGAAGATGTCACTATAATTAGCCTGTACGTAACCAGGGCCGAACTGGTAAAGGTCGAAAGCCACTTTGCCCAAGGGCGTGCCTTTCAGGTCGAAGCCGATATTATCCGTTTGGGTAGCGAC
This sequence comes from Pedobacter chinensis, assembly GCF_003339865.1. Classification (GTDB taxonomy): domain Bacteria; phylum Bacteroidota; class Bacteroidia; order Sphingobacteriales; family Sphingobacteriaceae; genus Pedobacter; species Pedobacter chinensis. Next base: position 50,188 of record NZ_QPKV01000007.1, on the reverse strand, counting down.
AAAAGCCGCGTCCAGCAGACCATTATGGCTAAGGGGCACGCTATCGCATGATTTGTAACAATTAATATAGATACCGGTAGCGGTTTGCGGATAAGGATTTGCGAATCATTTCAGCGGCGCTGTAAACCAGATCGCGGGCGGGTAAGGGCTGAAAGGCAGGTATATGAGTATAGCCGTGATAGGTGTTGAGGATTACCAGCGCTTTCTTTCCATTCGCATATTGTTTTTTCGCAGCCTCGTATTGCATCAAAAAGATCTTGCCCATGCTGTAATTACGGTCGATAAAGGCGGTGGAGGAATAATCGAACAGCGGTTTCAATTCACCGGCAGTATGCACTGATTCATCACCAAGGGATCACATGATCAAACCGGGAATCATCCATATCCGACATGAAGTCATCGACTCAAACCTGCTTATATGTGCGGTAACTCCCTATTTACAAAGCGTTACTTCATCTACAGCATTTTGTGTAGTTGCATAACGGCCATTCTTTGTCAAGGTTAAAGCAGCGATTGACGTTGTCCGGTACTGATCGAGCTGGTTTCTGTAAATAAAGGAATAAGCTGATAATTTGCTCAATGCGATGATAGATGCCTTGAACGGGCAAAGATCATTGAGCGCTCCGTTATCGCTGATGTAAGCGATTGGAATGTTGGTAACGTTTTGAAGCCCGTTCAAAGAAGTCAGTTTTGCGTTGTTGCTAATGTAAATACCGTTTACACGGCTTATCGGGCTAGAACCAGCAAGTGTTCCTGTGACAATAGCTGCGGAAATTAAACTGGTCAAATGCTCCAGTCCGTGCAGGTCAGTTAATGCCAGATTACCTTCGATCAGTATAGAGCCAAGACTTCGTAGTGAGCCGAAACCGCTCATATCAGTAATGTTAATGCCTCTTAACGTTAATTTTCCACCCATGGTGGTCAGCGCGTTAAAATTCAGACTAGCTAACAGTGGACTGGCAGTCACGGTTAGGCTGCCAGCTGGGGCAGAACTGCCTATCGTTGTCAGTGATCTAAAGCTGACCGAGGTTAAATTTTTTCCTGAAAGAGACAAAGCGGAGCCTACTGTGGTTAATTTGTCCATAATGATGGAAGTTGCTCCTATACCGGATAGCGATACCTGGTTGGCAAAAGAAACACTGTTTAAGAACGACATGTCGGCAAGTAACGGACATGAGGATATACTGATGTTGCCTACATTTGGAGATATTTTAATGTCAATGCGGTTCAACTGGCTTAAGCCATTTAAAGTTAAAGATCCTGAGAATGCACGGAGCTGGTTAAAGCTGAGCGACGTGAAACCACTGGAATAGATATTGATACTCCCAGCTGATGTTACGGAGTTTAAAAACGGGGCTTGGGGAAGATTAATCTTATAGAGGAATATCTGACCGGAAACCGAGGTGATAAGCTCCAGGCCTGCTATTGAAGTGATATCGTTGGTTTGAGTACTTACAAGATTGGCAGCACCGACATACAAGTTCCCGGTGATTTGCAGTTGTTTGCCCTTATTAAGATCAACGAAAAGATCAACTTCCGCCTGATTGTGCAGCGTTACATCCCCGCTGACGTAAGCCGCATTGAGTTCCGGGAATATGTAATTGAATACAGGGCCTGTAACAGATTGATTGTTCTTTACCACCGATATGTATCCGCTAGTCGTTACCGGTACCAGAACCTTAATTTCTGTCGACGTTACGGTTTCTATTATTGCTTTTACACCATTGAAGAACACCAGCAGATCGTTCGCCGATGTTCCAAAATTGGAACCGGTTATCGTAATTACTGTATTTGGCAGACCGGAAGCTGGAGCTATACCTGTTATCGTTACTCTGCCACTGGTTTCAGGTGGGGTAGTATTGCCGTTGCCTATACCGGCAGGCGGAGTAGGTTCAGGTAATGCTGATTTATTCTTTTTGCAGGCAGCAAAAGCAAGCAATAACAAAAATAAAGGAGGTAGCAGTGTTTTCATATTTAAAAATAAGCAGTGCTAAGTTAACCTGACCATTGGTACATATCAATCCCCCAGATTGCGGTATTTTTGGCCGTTCATTACAGTTAGCCAACATTATCACGTATCTTGGTCATTATGATATTTGAGCAGGCCGTCAATTACTTCATGCCGAAAGAGATGCGAAAAGATAATATGCATCCTAAGTACCATGAATTCAGGGTAATCGTAAGTTCAGCGCTGATCGGCATTCCGCTGATGTTTTTGTTCCCGGTTTTTATGTATTGGATGCATCGTTCTTTCATTGGCTACCTGATCAATGATGCATTGATCATCATATTGCTGTTTTCTATTAAGTACTTAAGCCATTATCGTGTCCCAATGACGATTACTGCCCTGGTAACTTATTTCATCATTTATGACTGGATAAGGGATTCCGGGTTGATCTATTCCTCCAATATCAGTATTCTGCATATGTACTTGCTGGCCGCTATTTGGGCAGATAAAAAGTTTGGCTGGTGGGCAATGTTCAGCAATTTAGGTGTTTTCGCATTTATCTATTATCAAACACTTCATGCTGGTATAGCTCCTCCCGTTCACTCGATATTGGGCGGACCGCTCTATGCATTAGGCATGAATTGCCTGATCACAATTTTTTTTGGCGGCTTTCTGGCCTGGCAGCAATATGACCAAGAACGTGATCGGACTCAGATCAGAAACCTGCAAGATCAAAAGATTACCATGCTGGATGAAGCGGTCAAACTCCGTACTGAACAGTTAAATAACATGCGTGAGACCATTGCGACAGATTTTCACGATGAAACAGGCAATATGCTCTCAGCGATTACACGGCAGGCGTCTTTGTTAAAGCATAAACTGGAGCCGGGCGATGATTTACAACCCATTGTTGAAAGTATTATTCAAAACAGCAATGCCTTATATGCCAGCAGCAAGGATTTTCTGTGGCATTTGAATCATAACAGTGATGAACCGAAAGAACTTTTTGACTATCTCACTGGTTATGGACAGCGCTATTATAACCAGTTCGATATTGCCTTTTCATCCACCGCAACTGAATGCCGGTTGCTGCAATTCGGTCCGCTCGCCGCACTCAATATCCTATTTATCTTTAAAGAAGCAATGACCAATATCGTCAAACATTCGGGTGCGACAGAAGTTAAGCTGGCCATGAGCTGTCCGGTTGGCTGTATTCATTATGCACTCCATGATAACGGTGCTTGGAAGGATCCAGACTCGGATCGCGAGCACTATGGGCTTGCGAATATGGAACGGCGTTGTAAGAAAAATAATTTAGTATTAACTATTGAAAAAAAAGACAGCGGAACGTGTATCGGAATCACCGTACCGGCCATTCCGCTGAACGAGGATTGAATGGAAAGATCTATTACCATCGTTGAAGATAACGACAAGATAAGGGAGGGCTTTGCCACACTCATCGCACTTACGCCTGGCTATCGTGTAGCCGGACAGTATGCAAATTGTGAACAGGCACTGAAAAACCTTGAAAAGGACGCGCCTGACCTGATATTAATGGATATTGACCTGCCTGGTATTGACGGTATTGAAGGAACACTTCGGGTCAAAAAGCAGCGGCCAGAATGTATTGTGCTGATCATAACAGTACTGGAGGATAGTGACAAGGTCTTTCGTTCTCTATGTGCTGGCGCTGGGGGCTATATCGTTAAGAATTCAGATGCTGATCAGATCATCCAGAACATGGCGGACGCTTTTGCTGGGGGTGCTCCTATGAGCCTGCAGATAGCCAAAATGGTCGTCAACTCCTTTGTACGTCCACAGGATTCGCCCTTGTCGGATCGCGAGACAGCTGTACTTAGAGGCATTGCAGAAGGTAAAAGTTATACCAAGATCGCTCTTGACTTATTTATCAGCAAAGAAACGGTTCGAAGCCACATCAAAAACATCTATCAGAAAATGGCAGTCAACAGCAAAGCTGAAGCGCTGAAAGTGGCTGGTAACAAGCGGTGGATCAATTAAATATCTTCAGAATTGCGGTATTGTGCAGCACAAACTGTAAAAGTATATTTCCCATTAAACGGATGAATGAAATCTGTTCATACAGTCATGATCTCAAAAAAATATTGGAAATATTAACATACAGCGATTTTGGCTGACATTTCTACATCAGAAATTCTTGACGGTTAGACTCCACTGCAGGATCAAGGATGGCATGTAACGGATGATGAACAAAGTTCTAAAATTCGCCAAAGCATGCAAATGAAGCCGGATGTTTACTTAGGTGCTTTGATATGGTACATTTTTTGTTTGATGAATCGCATGTCAACGTGAAATTTTTCCAAGGAAATCCCTTTAGACTTTGCACTGAAACTTAAAAAACAGCAAAATCCACGTTAGAAACAGCTAATAAAGTTCATAAGCAATTTTAAACTCAGGTCATGATTAAGCCAAAGTATTTTTTCAATGGGCAGTATTGCCAGTTCCGATGCCAGATTAAGTTCAATCCTCTCAGATAAGGTCTCCATTATCCTATAGCGCTCTAATATCCACAGTTAGTTTAATCACGAAAATATCCTGCATCAATATGTGTTCAAACCTGGTTCCTGAAAGTTTTATACTCTCTCGGAGGAAAATTCATTATTTCAACTTAACACTGTTTCGCCTGCGTTGCTCATCTGCCTCAAATGGATCTTCTAATGGGAGTTCATAAACTGGCTTCATTAGGATTTCCAATAGCTCTACACTGGAATCTTTCACCACGGTTATCATATCTGCGACACTGGCAAAAAGTCCATTTGAAATTTCTTTTATTAAATTATCCATGCCAACACCCTTTGGATTTCCAATTGAAAGTTCCGAGATCATCTGCTTCTGGACTTTCTGCGCAGGAGTTCAGCGCTCCATAATATTTGAATAAGTGAACTTATCCTTGAGCCCCTTTCAAAGTTTGTCTGCCGATTACCACGGAATTTCCCCGCCGTCAGGATTGGTCTCTTCGCAGAAAAATTTGCCTGTTGGTCCGTTGTTGTCAATCAAAGCATATTTTACGATGCGTTTTGCGGCATCTTCGACGGAGCCGGTGCCATTATTAAAGTTTAAATCCGTTTTGGTAAAACCGGGACTTACAGCGTTGATTTTGAAATCAGTGTCCCGTAATTCGTAAGCCAGGTTCACCGTGTACATGTTCAACGCTGATTTTGAAGACAGATAAACCACCCCTTTATGTTTGTAATATTTATATGTCGGGTCGCTGTGCAGTGTGATCGAACCCTGGCTCGAACTTACCATCACAATCCTCGGCGCTGCCACTTCCTTCATCAAATCCAAAAATGCCTGTGTGACTCTTACCACGCCGTAAACATTGGTTTCGTACACGTTTTTGAAAATGCTCACATCTGTTGCTGCTGCGGTTTGTGGAACCATGTTTCCGGCTTCATCCAGTTGTGCCCCTGTGATGCCGGCGTTGTTGATGAGGACATCCAGCGTATTGGTTTTTTTTCCAATCTCTTCGCGGGCTGCCTGAACGGAGCGATCATCGGTCACATCGATCTGGATGGCTTCGATATTAGTTAAACCTTCCGATTTCAGTTTTTCCACGGCCTCAATTCCATTTTCCAAATTGCGGCTTCCGAGATAAACATGGAAGCCTTTTTCTGCTAATTGTTTTGCCACTTCAAAGCCAATTCCCTTGTTGGCTCCTGTAATTAATGCTATGTTCATTTTTTCATTTTTAAAATAACAATGCAAAATTGCTTCTTTGAAAGATGAAATCGTTTACCAAATGGTAAAAAGCAATCAATGGATGTCTTTTCTTATCCTGCTGAGCGATTGCTGTGTGATGCCAAGGTAAGAAGCGATGTAGGAGAGTGGAATGCGGTTGACCAAATTTGGGAATTTTTTCAAAAAAGCGAGATAGCGGGTAGTGGCGTCTTCCGAAACCAACGAACTTCTCCTGTCCAATTTTTCGACAATGGCTTTTTGAAATATCTTGTTTGTAATGCTGTCCCAGCTGATGATGGTTTCTGAAAGTTCTTCCCAATCTGGTTGGGAAAACACAATATATTTACAATCTGTGGCTGCCTGTATGTATTCTGTCATCGGTTCGCCCTTGTAAGGATTTGCAAGCAGGCGATTTTCATCGATGAAATACTTGGTTATCTCCGCACCTTTGTTATTATAATAGCAAATCCGCAAAACTCCTTCCAATACAAAAATAACCTGATTGAACATTTTTCCAGCTTCCACGACATATTCATCTTTTTTAAGTTCGATTTGGTTTGCTTTCCCTGAAATCAATTCGATTTGCTGCTTGTTCAGATTGCCAAATTGTAAAATATATTCTATCAACTCCTTCATGACTGCAAAGTTAGCAATAGTTATTCTGAGCGATTTACCATTTGGTAAAAATCGCTTCAATTAAAACCTGTCTGAACTCCAAAGGCAAAAGCTGTTTTGGCTCTAAAAAGTTTACTGAAAGATTGCGGATGCTCAAAGCCCAGTTGATAAGCAATCTCGCTCACGGTCAAATCCGTTATGGAAAGTTTTTCCCTGGCTTTTCCATCAATTTTTGTGGACGTGTTGCTGTGCGGTTTGTCCGGTTAATACTTTCAACATGTATTGAGGCATTTGGTAGACATGTTTCCGAAAGACACTGTGCAGTGGGCAAACCTGTTGCACAGAGTGCGTCATCCACTTGGAGGTAATTTATGGCGTATTTACAAAAGCTTCAAGGACGAGGATGACTCCACGGGATGGATAAAGATCAAATAACTTGAAAACATCTTCACGGTTGTCGGCGATCAACCTGGGTCCTGTTGCTAAGGTAATTACAGTGGGGCCTTAGTAAAAGACAAGATATAACATGATCTTTGTCTGGTTCCTTCTCAACCACGACATTGGAACCCGCCACCGCGGATGGGATTCACTGTTGATCCATCCGTTATTTGTTACAATCTTTTTTAAAGGGTTTATGTTATATGATAAAGGATATACTATATGTGGATTTTATGGGCTGTTTTGGCCGCTGTCTCAGCGGCATTGGTGATCGTGTTGACCAAGGCTGAAGTTAATTTTAAAGGCTAAACCTTGTCAGTGTTTTCATTTAATATACTTAATGGAGATACGCCTTTTATTTTCTTTATAGCCGAATAGAATGTTGTACGAGAATTAAACCCTGATCTTATTGCCACTTCACGCATATCGCCGCGAGTATATTCGCTTGATTTCAATAGTTTTAGGGCTTCTTCGGCACGCAAGCCATTGATGTAATTATAAAAGTTTTTGCCAAAACCCTGGTTTAGTACCAAAGAAAGTTCATGGGTATTTATTCCCACTTTATCGGCCATCATTTTCAAATTCAGGCTAGGGTCTAGGTGCAGTTTGTCTTTTTCCATACTTATCGTCACCTTGTCTTTTAATAGCTCAACTTGCTCATGGGTAAGTCTTTGCTTATCATTGCGATTTTGTTTCTGTATTTCTTCATCATTGCTAGGTGTGTCAACTCCAATAGGATACACCGCTCGCTGCTGCAAAGCCGCTGTAATAAAATACAAGCAAAAGCCTAAATAGATCAATTGCGAAGTGATTTGACCCAATTCCCAATACCTGACCAAGAGCCAAATTAACGCAATATAAAACGGTGCCAACACAATCTGACGAAGCCAGTTCAGGTCTGAATCGTGATCTGCTAACAACTGCCTTACCCTAGCTTTGTGCGATTTAAGTATTTTTAAGTTCAACGTGGCATAAAACAATCCTTGGAAAAAAAAGAAATATTTTACTAGCCATTTTAAGATCGCTGGCGTACTAAATGAGGGTAGAAATCCGGCATCATTTAAAATAAACAACAAAATGAACAATATGGCTGGCAATAGGTGCAGATACCAAAACTTCGTCATTTTATCCGAACGCACAAAAGCATAGACGGCAAAATGAACAAAGGGAAAGATTAGCCATCGGGGCCATTCAGTAAGCCTGATCAATACAGAGTTGGGCATATCGGCCAATTCCAAAAGAAATTGTGCAAAAACAAGGCTTAGCAACAAGAAAAATGCACCCAGCCATCTGTTAGCTAGTTTATTTTGTGTTAGTAAGCCTGTGCTTAACAAGAATGCGGCTAAGAAAAGGCTACCTGCACTAAGTGCGGTTAAAAGTAAAGGCAGTGAAGATTCCATGTCGTCAAAATACGGTTCAAATATAACATCTAAATCTAAACGGAATGTTTGTTTGTATCCAGTCGAACAGGTTTGCCAAGTCGTTTGTCTTATTTTACAATAAAAAGATTAGTAAAAAGCAAAAATAAGCAAAACGGTTAAAACCGTTTATATACAATGCTTTATAAAACAGTAGTCTTAGTTTGGAACTCGGTGTCTGATAGGTTTTGGTCTTAAAAATACAAAGATAGGTTACTAATTCATTACCGATTTATAAAGTAACCTTTCAGCATAACTGATTATATTTCAGTGTTTTGCGCTATTTTTCATATTCCCTTGTAAATCAATGTAATTTAATTTTAAACATTAAACATTTGAGTTATGGAACAGACAAAAAAATCCACGTTCAAGCTACTTTTCTACTTAAAAAAGAACGAGCCGAAAAAGAATGGTAATGCTCCTATTATGGCACGCATTACCATTGATGGGACACCTAAGACTTTGGGAACTAAGTTAGAAATCAACCTCAATAATTGGGATTTAAAGTACGGAAGAGTTGAAGGCAAGAGTGCAAAAGCACTAGGTATTAATCAAAAATTGGATAATATACGGGCACGTATCGATACCCTTTATGAAGATATGATGAAACACGAGGGTTTTGTAACGGCACAAAAGCTGAAACTTGCATTTCTAGGTGTTGGTGTAATGGAAGATTCCTTGCTGAAAGTATTTAAAAAGAATAATGATGATTTTGGAAAAATGGTAGTACAAGGAGAACGCTCCGAAAGTACCTACTATAAGTACAAAATTGTCTATAACCATGTTGCTGAATTTATTAAAAGCAGGTATCATCGTGATGACATGGCGTTCAGGGAATTGACGTGTGATTTTATCAGAGAGTTTGATTTCTTCCTTAGAATAGACAAAAAGTGCACACACAATACTGTTTGGGTATATACGATGCCACTCTATCGTGTTGCGGAAATAGCTGTCAAAAACGGTCTTATCAGGAAAAATCCTTTTGAAGATTATGAAATATCGATGAAGGAAAATGACCGTAGCTATTTACTTAAGGAAAACGTTGAATCCCTGTTATTACACAATCCTTCAAAACAAAATTATGAAATTGTAAAGGATCTTTTTGTATTCAGCTGTTTTACAGGACTATCTTATATAGATATTAAACAACTTAAAAGTACTAACATACAATCCTTTTTTGATGGTCACGATTGGATTATAAGCCGAAGACAAAAATCTGATGTTGCCTCTAATGTTAGGCTTATGGAAATACCCAAACGTATTATTGAAAAATATAAAGGTACTACCCGAAATGATTTTATTTTTCCTGTTCCAACTAATAAAATTTGTAATAGCTATATAGACAAACTTGTTCAGGAATTAGAGATTGTTACTGAACAAAAAGTTACTTTCCATACAGCAAGGCACACATTTGGAACAATGTTTTTAACAGAGGGCGTGCCTCTAGAAAGTCTTAGCAAAATGATGGGACATAAAAACATTTCAACTACACAGATTTACGCTAAAATCACAAGTCAGAAAATTAGTCAAGATATGGATTCGGTCTCACATAGGTTCAAAGCGATGGAAGATGCGTTTATACCATGACAGGTTGTCGTTATATTCTAAAAAAGCAAGACTTTTTGTTGTTTTTTAAATGGTGGTATTCTATTTGTCAGGTAATTAACTACTTAAATCAATTTATAGTATGCAAATAATTATACACACAAAAGATAATGATGCTTTATTCAAAGCTATCAATGCAAAAATTAGAAAAGGTGAGTTAAAAACCTGGGAGATTAAATTAAATAAGGATAAAGAGGTTCTTTATAATCACACTCCAGACCAATGGTCTGAGAAAGTTTTGCTACAACCTAAAGATCATACTAACGGACTTAAGATAGTTACCACCTATTGGTCTAAAAATCCAGCACCTGATGAAGCAACTAAAGGCTATATTATCGGAAGGTTTGTAGAAATCTTAATGGTTCATTTTAGAGAACATTTTTCAAAATTAGAAGTAATTTAGAAATTAACACATTTTCAAAAGCAGGATTTAAAAATCCTGCTTTTTTTATGCCCATACTTAATCCTCAAAAGCACATTTATTCCTCCAGCATCCATCCCATGCAATAAAAGAGCTTTGGTAGGATGACTTAATAAACCATACTGAAAACTATCCAATCTTATCCCTCAACAAGTATTTTCAGTACCGTTTACGTGGCTTCCAAAGCCACAATACTTTGAGATACTAAAATAAATTCTGCTAAATGTAATTGCAGGTTTTGTAATCATAAGGCCATTTCCTCAATGCCTTTTTCAAGTGCTTCCACATGATTTTTTATTCAAGAACCGATATGCTTTTTTGTTCCATTTCAAGAGCAAAGGTATTTCCGTGTTCTTAACGCAGGAACAAGGTCGTGCCTTCCTGGTTTGCAAAAAAATCTCCACCCATTCGGGTCGTATTTTCTTGACAAAACCTTGTTCCTGCTAAACACTAACCTTTTTATGCTCGTGAAACGAAACAAAGCATACTCCGGCTCTTTAGACGAATAAAAAAAATGTCAGAAATGAAAAAATACAGCATTGGAAATGGCAAAAGAGTGAAACGAAACTTCAGCACCTCCTCTCATTGCCGAATAAATCAAGGGAAAAATCAGAACAAAATTAATAACGCAAAAAAGTAGAAATCATGACCATTACAGGAAGACTGACAAGAGATGCGGAAGTACGCACAACGTCACAGGACAAACAAGTAGTAAATTTTTCAGTAGCGACCAACGACAGCTACCGTAACAAACAGGGCGAACGCATAGAGCAAACAACCTATTTCGACTGCTCCTATTGGATAACCCCGAATGTAGCCAAGCTACTCACAAAAGGCACTTTGGTAGAACTATCAGGACGAGTAAGCACAAGAGCGTGGACAGGTAATGATGGAGAACCAAGAGCAGGACTGAATTTCCATACCTCACAAATCAAATTGCACGGCGGTGGCAAAAAATCGGAAACGGCACAAGCTACCACAAACACAAACAACAATAAAGCAGAGGACGACCTCCCATTTTAACAACAAGTATTCAATCATTTTTTAACATCAAATTTTTAACATTATGGCACATAATATCAATTTCAACGAGAGAACAGGACGTTATTCATTTTTCAGCGTTCAGCAAAAAGCGTGGCACAACTTGGGGCAAATCGTAGAACAGTACCCGACAAGCGAGGAAGCTATCAAACACGCAGGATTAGATTACGAAGTCGTAAAATCCCCACTATTTACCAAAGGTTCGGGCATTATCGAAACAGCTAACGGCATAGAGATAGGCAGTAGTGAATTAGAAGTTCCTAACTATTTTGCCAACATACGCACCGATAACAATGCAGTGTTGGGAGTAGTCGGTAAGGATTACCACATTGTACAAAACCGTGAAGCCTTTAATTTCTTTGATGCTATTGTAGGTGGTGGCGATGGTATTCTGTACGAAACCGCAGGAGCATTAGGCAACGGAGAACGCATATTTATCACAGCCAAATTGCCCGATTATATCCGTGTAGGCAATGGCGACGATGTAACGGAAAAGTACATTTTCCTAACCACTTCGCACGATGGTAGCGGAAGTATCACAGCCGCATTCACGCCTATCAGAATTGTTTGTCAAAATACCTTAAACGCTTCATTACGCAGTATGACTAATGTTGTCCGCATCAAACACACTTCGGGAGCAAAACAACGTGTTGAGAATGCCCATAAGATTATGGGACTTGCCAATACATTTAGCAACCAATTAGAGGGCATTTTTAATGAGTGGGCAAAAGTAAAGGTAACAGACCAAGAGGTTAAAAAGCTAATCCAATTGGCACTTTGCCCGAATAAGGAAACCTTTGATTTGCTGAAAAAAGGTGCTATGGATGAAATTTCCACCGTATTCAAAAATACCGTTGAGGACGCATTTGCATACGCAATGATAAGCGATACACAGCAAATGGACACGACAAAAGGCACTTTGTTCGGAGCATACAACGCTGTTACAGGCTACTATCAGAACGTGAGAAATTACAAGAATGACGAAGCCAAATTACAAAGCATTGTATTGGGTGGTACTGCCCAACTCAAATCACAGAAAGCATTTGACTTGTGTAACGAATTTGCTTTAGACGGTGCGGAAATCCTAAATCTTAATTAACTAACTACAGGCTACCGCTTTAATCGGTGGTAGCCTACTAAAAACAAAAGTTATGGCAAATTGGTGCAGTAATACGGTTGTATTCGAGGGGAAACCCGAAGCAATCACAGCAATACAAGAACTTTTCCAATCAATGAAGGAAAAGGAAGAAAAAACCGAAGAAGGGCAGCTACCCGAATTTATGGAAGATACCAACGGTGGGTATTTCTTCAATATCTATTGGAACGAGGGCGATGAAGGGCAATTTCAATATGAAACAAAATGGTCGCCCAATATTGAAATTATTCAAAAGATATCAGAATACTACCAAGTGGATTTTGTACAGGACTATGAAGAAATGGGAAACCTTGTTTACGGGAGAGCAACTTATCGGGATGGCATACTCAGCGATATATTTTTGGGCGGTGATGATTTTGAAACCTACGAGCAGGACGAAGAAACAGACCTCTATCACTTTGAGGGCGAAGAATACGAAAGCGATTACGAGATATTGGAAACTCTTTTGGAACGTAAAATTACAACACTATGAAAATAATTGATTTAAACGGTTTCCAAATCGAAGTAACAGACCTTGACGAAGCTATCCGAATAACAGCAGATTACAAAGAATACCACCATGAAGACAAACGTTTTTCGGAGTTCGACAAAAGGCAAAAAGCCTATTGGAGGGATATGTATGAGAAACTGACAGCAATCAAAGAACAAGTAACAACACTTTAAAATTTTAGAACGATGAACACAAATTTTTTCAATCAGATACAGCAGTTAGACTTTACAGGAGTATTGCAACTGAACATTTCAAAAGGAATAGAAAGCAACCTAATTGTAACAGTATTGCTTAACAACGAACAATGCGGAGATAGTGCCAAAAACGGTATTCCCCCATTGACATTCAACGCCACACCCCAAGAGTTTGACGAGGGATTTTTTGAGCAGATAACAACACCGATACAAAAGGTATCGGGCTTAATGGTGGATATGGAAAAATTTCAAAAGCAACTTGATGAAGCCAAAGCACAATCGGCAATCGAGAAAGCAAAAACCGAAAAAGAGAAAAAAGAAAAAGAAGCCAAAGACAAGAAGTTTAAAGATGCAATGGCAAAGGCGGACGAGTTGGAAAAAGAGGGCAAATTCCGTGAAGCGTGGATAAAAGTTCCCGATATAACGGAGTTTCCCGAAAAAGCGGACGAGATACGCAAACGCAAAATATCATTGTCCGACAAGTTTGCAACACCGAGCCTTTTCGGAGCAACGGAAGAAGCACCACATGAATCGCCAGAGGAAGCAGTTACTGCCGATTATCCTATTGATGAAGCGGACGAAGAAGAATAAAAGTGTTAACCCCAGAATCAGAAAGTTATGTTATTAGCAACGCAATTAGAGCGAGTTTTCATACTCAAAGATAAAGGACAGGACATCAGACTGACCGACCCCGAACCACGTTGGAGCGTGGAAGCCGTAATGAATTTTTACGCCAATATGTACCCGATTTTGACAACCGCAAAAGTATCAGCACCACAAATAAAAGACGATGCAGTCGAGTACAAATTTGAGAGCGTAATGGGTACGAAAGGTTAAACCAAAATTTTAAAACGATGAATTATGCAGCGCAACATCATATCGGGAGTTATCAGCATACCCGAACAGAAACGACAACAGCAGTTACACCGACAGTTGGGCGAGTTCGCCAATTGGATGCAAAGACCAAAGGACGCCAACCAAGTGCAGAAAGACAAACAGAAATCCGTACCGATAGCAATGTTGCCAATGCTATTCTAAAATGTACATTTCTGCCTAAACTGAAAACAGCACAATCCGTACAGGCTTGTCAGAAAACGGAGAGGGATTTTTACAAGTCCCTTTCCCGACTTGCCGAGCATTACAGCATTGAGCCAATGCAAACCCAAGATTTTGAGTTTCCCTACAATATAACATTGTCTATGTGGGATATGGAAACTAAATTGAAGCGTACCAATATCAATTGGGATGGTTTCAAATTGATACAGAATAGCGGTAAAACCTATTTTGTGAGTGAGGAACGATACAATACAGGTACAACTTTGTACTATATTCCCATTAAGCCACTGTTTAAAATGCTCAAAGACCCGAAGCGTAAAAAGACCGCACAACTTTTACTGTCGGTATGCAGTTATCTGTACCACATCGTCCTAATTCCCTATTACAGGCAGGAAGAAAGTTATTTGTATTGGCTTTACGAAACGATGAATGATTGGGTGGAACAGGACGAGGAAACGGCAGAAACCGAAACCAACAAACGTGAGTTGAGAAATGCCGAATACATTGGCGATAAAATAGAACAAAAGCTATTCAACCACATCAATCTAAAGGTATTTGAAAAGCGTTTGAACCGATTTAAAAGTGTTGATACGTTCGATAGCGAATGTTGGAAAATTGCTCGCAATGCGTTTGCCCTTTATACTGAATATCCAAGCGAAAATATTTTCAGAAACGCAACATTGCCCGAAAAAGACCCTTATGATAATGACGAGAATGAAATAATCGGAATGGAAAAGTACATTTCATTTATTGCAGATATCAAAGGTTGGTTATACGGAAGCCTTTCCGATACCATCAACAATGAATTTAGCGAGTACGGAGCAATGGAAGAACCAACCATTTCCAAGCGATTTGACGTAAGTGAAATACCAACAACAAATCTCGATTTTGAGAACCGCCTGTTTGCCTTATTGGATGACCTCTGCACAATATTAGACGACTATAAAACAACAGAAAAATGAACATCGTAAACGACATCACCGAAAATTTTGGCACATTGTACCATCCGAAATCTGCTTTGGTTTTTTACGAAACCATAGGCACAAATACCGATGTGTATGTGGAGTATTTTGATATGGATAGCAACGGAACGCCTATCAATGCTCACCCATTGACAGTAAAAGAAGCCAATGTATTGGCAAAGGCTCTAAAGACCGATGAAGAAAATAGCAAAGCCTTTTTAAAGCCAAAGGGAATTTTGCCGACCAACATTCTGCATATTAATCCGAGCGAAAAAGGTACAGTGCTATGGTACACCAAAACACAGCAAAGGCAGATATATTTTGTAGATAGTTTAGGTATTTCCAACGGCAAGGCACAAGTACCGCCAATGCTATGGTTTGCCAATAAAAGCAGTCTTACGGTATTTGCTTTAGCAAACGACAGAAGACCCACCGAGAAAACGCCATTGTATTATGCACCTTTCTTCAATATCTACGAAAAGGGCAATGTATGTATGGGTACTGTGAGTATTGACATTAAAAATTCGGCTTCGGTTGAGGAATTTATACAGGCGTGGGAACATTATTTTTTCAATTCTTATTTCAGTCATTCATTATGCGAAAACTTAACGAAAAAAAACATTGTAACCCTTTGGAAAGACCTTATCAGCACAGATAAACCCTTTCCGAAAGAAGTATTAAAAAAGAATAACAAAACCCTTAAAAATCTATTGTGATGAATACGACAAAAACAGCAGTTCATTTTACGGACAACTATTTACTCAATCCTACCAATCCGATTTCGGTAAACCTTATCGGAGGAGGTGGTACAGGCTCAAAAGTATTGACCGCCTTAATGGAAATAAACGAAAGTTTGATAGCATTAGGACACGCAGGGTTGCAAGTCCGCCTTTGGGATGATGATGTTATCATGAGTGCCAATTTGGGCAGACAGCGTTTTGCAGAAAGTGAAACAGGATTATACAAATCCGTTGCTTTAATCAATCGTTGCAACCGTTGGGCAGGTACAAATTGGAAAGCTAAAACAGTAAAATTTGAAAAGGATAAGTTCGGCAGATTGCCCGAAGACGCAAGGGCAATCATTACTATTACGTGCGTGGATAATGTACAGGCGAGGTTTGGCGTTGCTGAAATTCTTAAAGAAATAAGCTATCGCAGATACTATCAAGATGTGCCAAAATATTGGTTGGATTTTGGCAATAGCCAAGATACAGGACAAGTAATACTATCTACTATCGGAGAGATAAAGCAACCCAATTCAGAGAAATACCAAACAGTGGCAAGCCTGCCATTTGTTACTGATGAGTTTGGCGAATTGCTGAAGCAATCCGAACAAGAGGATAACACGCCAAGTTGCTCACTTGCCGAAGCATTGGAACACCAAGATTTGTTTATCAATTCATCATTGACCCAAATGGGTTGTTCTTTGCTATGGAACTTGTTTCGCAGGGGAATGACCGAATACAAAGGATTTTTTCACAATCTGAAAGATTTCCGCACCCACCCGATAAAAGTTGCCTAAAAGCCTAAATCGGCGGGCAAAAATGCAATTCCTCGCTTCGGTCGGAAACGCATTTTTGCGGTTTAAAGCGGATGCAACCCCTTTGTTAAAATGTACCATTTCACAATTACCTTTCCTTACATTTTACCAAACAGGTTGCGAGTTTTTGCGTGGGATATTCATTATCCCATTTGTTGTATTTAGTAACGATTTCTTTTCACATAGCCATCAAAGAAAAGATTCTGTGTTGTAAAACAATTTTTTTTAGTTTTTTTGGTGTTAAATTGTGTACAATAACTATAAATTGTACTTTTGCACCACTCAATGAAAAGAACAGTACAAATATCATCCCAAGTTACTCCGCCTTGATCTTAGGCTAACTGTTATATTTCCCAATTTTAATTTATTGGCTTCTCTGTCGTACCCGAAGGTTTTGCTTTCGTGTACAAACTTTTCTATTTACATTTTTACCACTTTAAACATAAATTTTTATGCAGAAAATTATCAATTTGTTTGATTTCAAACAGAAAATTAATTACAAAAACGAAATTCTTGCGGGTCTTGCGGTGGCTATGACCATGATACCTGAGTCTTTATCCTTTGCTATTCTGGCAGGGCTTTCGCCTTTGACAGGGCTTTATGCAGCTTTTTTAATGGGTATTGTTACTGCAATTTTGGGAGGCAGACCCGGAATGGTTTCTGGGGGAGCCGGAGCAACGGTAGTAGTACTTATCGCATTGGCAGCATCACACGGTGTGGAATATCTATTTGCTGCGGTTATATTAGCAGGTGTACTGCAATTTTCAGTAGGAATTTTTAAACTGGGTAAATTTGTCCGCCTGATCCCACAACCAGTAATGTATGGTTTTTTAAACGGTCTTGCAGTAATCATTTTCATGGCACAGGTAGCTCAATTTAAAGTTGTAGAAAACGGGATAGAAGGTTGGATGCAGGGGCCGGCGCTTTATCTAATGGCTGGACTGACATTACTAACTATAGCCATCGTATTTATATTGCCAAAATTTACAAAGGCAGTTCCTGCATCTTTAGTAGCAATAATAGTTGTCTTTGGTATTGTATATTTTTTCGGCATCGATACTAAAAAAGTAATTGATATCGCCTCTGTAGGAGGTTCTTTACCTTCATTTCATATCCCTGCTATTCCTTTTAGTCTGGAAACATTGGAAATTATTTTCCCTTATGCCTTGGTAATGGCAGGGGTTGGATTGATTGAAAGTCTGTTAACGCTTAATATGGTTGATGAAATAACCAGCACAAAAGGACAATCTAACCGTGAGACTGCGGCGCAAGGTATAGCCAATATCACCAACGGTTTCTTCGGCGGAATGGGTGGATGTGCAATGGTTGCCCAAACTTTAGTGAATATCGGAGCTGGAGGAAGAGCCAGACTTTCTGCAATAGTTGCAGCTATAGCAATTTTATTAATCATTCTGGTTGCAGGTCCTGTAATCGAGCAAATTCCAATGGCGGCATTAGTCGGGGTGATGATGATGGTAGCTATAGGCACATTTGAGTGGGTCAGCTTTCGAATTATTAATAAAATGCCTCGTCACGATATTTTTATTGGTATGTTGGTAGCAGTTATAACCATAGTATTGCACAACTTAGCTTTAGCGGTTTTGATTGGTGTAGTCATTTCGGCTCTAGTATTTGCCTGGGAGAGTGCTAAAAGAATACGTGCAAGAAAATATGTAGATGAAGATGGTGTAAAGCATTACGAAATTTTTGGGCCGCTCTTCTTTGGTTCTACTGCCGCATTTATTGAAAAATTTGACTTACTAAATGACCCGAATGAAGTTGTAATTGATTTTAAGGAAAGTAAAGTAGTTGATATGTCTGCTATTGAAGCTTTAAATAAAATTACGGAGAAGTATCACAAGGAAGGTAAAAAACTACATTTACGTCATTTAAGCCAAGATTGCAGGCAATTACTTAAAAATGCAGAAACAGTTATTGATGTGAATATTATTGAAGATCCTACCTACAAAGTAATGACTAATAAATAGCATCGGAATACCCAAGTTTAATATTACAACTACAGCAATAATTTTTTTTAAAATTATTGCTGTTTAAATTTATTATCGTAATATTGCGATATATTTATTTTTATAAAACTGATGGGTGTCACAAAAACCGAAATTTTTACAGAACAGCAGAACCATTTAGCTAGTATTTTAAAGGCACTGGCTCATCCTGCCCGTATAGCTATACTGCAACATATCATTAAACAAAATGCCTGCATCTGTAATGATCTTGTAGAAGAATTGGGATTGGCACAAGCGACAATTTCACAACACTTGAAAGAGCTGAAAAATATTGGTATCATTAAAGGAAATATAGAAGGAACTAGTGTATGTTACTGTATTAATGAAACAGTCTGGAATGAGATTAAGAAGGAACTCAATAGCTTTTTTGTCGAGAATGTAAATAGTAAAGAATGCTGTTAAGCTTTTTTTAACACCAAATCATCGTAACATTGCAATATAACATTTATTGAGTTAATATCAGAAATATGAAGCTATCAAAAATTAAAGAAATCCTGCCAACATTAGTAAATGTTGGATTTCAATTAGAAAACGGAACCTTAGTTCCAGAACATTTCCACGTTACCGAAGTGGGACAAATTACTAAAAACTTTATAGACTGTGGTGGCGTAATCCGTTCGGAAAAAGTTGTAAACTTCCAATTATGGAATGCAGACGATTTCGAGCACAAATTAAAGCCAGCTAAGCTATTAAACATCATCAAGCTATCCGAAGAAAAATTGGGCATAGAAGATGCGGAAATTGAAGTGGAATACCAAAGCGAAACGATTGGTAAGTATGATTTGGATTTCAACGGAGAGACATTTGTACTGAAAAATAAAACAACAGCTTGTTTGGCTCAAGATGCCTGCGGTATTCCTTCCGAAAAAGTAAAGAAAAATTTGGCGGAACTGCCTGTAAATAATGCTAATGCTTGTACTCCAGGTGGCGGATGTTGTTAAAATTGAATTTTTATGTTTTCAAAAATCATTCATACAGATAATTCAAAGACAACAATCATAATCCGACTGATTGTTGGAGGTGTTTTTTTATCGGAGGGCATTCAAAAATTGCTGTTTCCTGCTTTTCGGGGAGCCGGGCGGTTTGAAAAAATTGGCTTGCCATCTCCTGAATTTCTTGGAAGTTTTGTAGGCATATTTGAAATCCTTTGCGGAGCACTTATTTTGCTCGGGTTGCTTACAAGGTTAGCAAGTATTCCGCTCATCATCATTATGCTTGTTGCCATTGCCACGACCAAAACATCTATTTTGGCTAATGAGGGTATTTGGGAATTGCTGCACGGCAGCCGTACGGATTGGGCGATGCTTTTGGGAAGTATGTTTTTGTTAATCAAAGGTGGAGGTAATTGGTCTATTGATAAAATCGTAATGAGAAATGGAGCGTGATATTCAAATAAAGGAAATTGCCAAGCTCTTTCTCAAGCTCGGTTTTATTGGTTTTGGAGGTCCCGCGGTTCATATTGCTATGATGCAGCAGGAAGTTGTTGTCAAAAAGAAATGGATGAGCGAACAGCATTTTTTGGATTTGTTGGGAGCTACTAATCTCATTCCTGGCCCCAACAGTACAGAAATGGCGATACACATCGGCTATGACAAAGGCGGTTGGAAAGGATTAATCTTTGCAGGGTTATGCTTTATTTTACCTGCGGTTTTCATTACCGGGATATTTGCATGGTTGTATCAGCAATACGGACAATTGCCCGAAGTACAGCCCTTTATTTACGGTATCAAACCTGCAATCATCGCTATTATCATAGGAGCTGTTTTTCCATTAGCAAAGAAATCTGTCAAGTCCACATTCTTGGCGGTTGTAGGTATTCTTGTTTTGGTACTGTCATTATTCGGCATTAGTGAAATCTATTTGATGTTTGGAGCGGGATTGCTGGCAATGGCCTTGTATTACCTTCAGGATACAAAAAATACGCTCCAAAGTTTTATCCCGCTCGCATTCTTACAAATCGCACAAAGCCCCTTACTGTCTGAAACAAATACCAAATTATTTTGGATATTCCTGAAAATTGGTGCTATCCTCTACGGAAGCGGTTATGTTCTTTTCGCCTTTTTAGATACGGAATTAGTTGCAACGGGCTTACTCACCCGGCAGCAATTAATGGATGCTATTGCTGTTGGACAGTTTACCCCAGGTCCTGTTTTTTCTTCAGTTACGTTTATTGGCTATCAAATCAACGGACTATCCGGAGCAGTTATTTCTACGATTGCTATTTTTCTGCCGTCGTTTATTTTAGTAGCATTGCTAAATCCCTTGATGAAAAAAATGCGCCAATCTAAAGGACTGTCCATTTTTCTCGATGCGGTCAATGTGGCATCTGTTGCAATCATAGCCGCTATTTGTCTTACAATTGGCAAAGAAACTATTACTGATTGGCGGACGATATTAATTGCAATGATAAGTGCGATCGTAGTTTTCAAATTCAAAAAAATAAATAGTGCCTTTGTGGTTATTGGAGGAGCATTATTAGGGTATTTATTTAATCTTATCTAAAGTTATCTTAAACAAAATATTTAAACAATAAAAATTAGACAAAATGAAAATAGCATTATTCAGTGATATTCACGCCAATTTACCTGCATTAGAAGCATTTTTTGAAGATGTTGAAAAAAGAAAACCAGACAGTATTTATTGTTTGGGCGATTTGGTGGGCTATAATATTTGGCCAAACGAAGTGGTAAACGAAATCCGTAAAAGGAGAATACCAACCATTGCCGGAAATTACGATTTTGGCATTGGCAGAATGAGCAACGAATGCGGTTGTGCCTACAAAACAGACAGTGAAAAAGATAACGGAAATATTTCTATTTCATTCACAAATTCTTTGATGAAAGATGAAGAAAGAGCGTATTTGCGTACACTTCCAGCCCATATCAAAGTAGAATTTCAACTGAATGAAGATAAATTGAATTTGCTGTTGGTACACGGAAGTCCGAGAAAAATAAACGAATATCTTTTTGAAGACCGTGAGGAAAAAAGTATGCTTCGCATTATGGAGCAAGCCGATGCAGACATTATGTGCTTCGGACACACACACAAACCTTATCACAGAGTTTTAAATTCGGGTATTGACGGTCAAAATCATTTCCGACACGCCATTAATATCGGTTCGGTTGGTAAACCGAAGGACAGCGATGTAAGAGGCGGTTATGTAATGCTTACGATTAATGAAAACAGTTCTGTGTTGGATAAAGATAGTATCAGTGTAGAATTTATACGCTTTGATTATGATATTGAAAGGGCTGCAAAAGCAGTTGAAGAAAGCATTTTACCAAACGAATACGCAGAAAATTTAAGAAGAGGTTACTAATCTAAAATTTATAAAAATGGAATTTCCAACCGATAGAAAGTATTCAAAAGAACATACCTGGATAAGCATACAGGACAACACAGGTACAATAGGCATTACAGAATTTGCGCAAAGTGAATTGGGCGAAATCGTATATGCGGATTTACCAAACGTTGGATATAGTTTTCAGCAGGACGAAGTATTCGGCTCTGTTGAAGCAGTTAAAACGGTCAGTGATTTATTTATGCCTGTTTCGGGTAAAATCACTGAAACGAACGAACTACTTTTGAAAGCACCCACACTCATAAACGACAATCCTTATAAAGACGGTTGGCTGATTAAAATTGAAATAAAAGACATTACAGAATTAGAAGATTTATTGACATCAAACCAATATAAAGAACTTACAAATTAGCCATGCAACCAAAATTAAAATTCTTAGACAGATACCTTACTTTATGGATATTCCTTGCAATGGCAATTGGCGTGGGTTTGGGGCATTTCTTTCCCAATATCTCCAATGTAACCAACAGCTTATCTGTTGGTACTACCAATATTCCATTGGCAATAGGATTGATATTGATGATGTATCCCCCCTTGGCAAAGGTTGATTATTCCTTATTGCCCAAGGCATTTAGAGATAAAAAAGTAATTGGCATATCCTTATTGCTCAATTGGGTAATCGGCACGGTATTGATGTTTGGATTAGCGGTTTTGTTTTTACGTCACGAACCCGATTATATGACAGGCTTAATTCTTATAGGTTTGGCAAGATGTATTGCCATGGTCATCGTCTGGAGTGACTTAGCTAAAGCAAACAGAGAATATACAGCTATGTTAGTTGCATTAAATAGCATCTTCCAGATATTTACTTACAGCTTTTTAGTTTGGTTATTCATCAACGTATTACCTGCAAAATTAGGATTAGCCAATTTCAATGTAAGCGTATCCATGAAAGATGTTACCGAAAGCGTATTGATATATTTAGGTATTCCATTCCTGGCAGGTTTTTTAAGCCGTTACTTCCTTGTAAAATCAAAAGGTATAGAATGGTATAACCGAAAATTCGTCCCCGCAATATCGCCAATTACCTTATACGCTTTATTGTTTACGATAGTATTAATGTTCAGCTTGAAAGGCGATAAAATACTGGAATTACCAATGGATGTAGTAAAAGTAGCCATACCGCTAATCATCTATTTTGTGTTGATGTTTTTCGTGAGCTTCTTTATCAATAAATCTCTTAAAGTTCCTTACGACAAAAACGCATCCATCGCATTTACAGCCACAGGAAACAATTTTGAATTGGCAATAGCCGTAGCAATATCGATTTTCGGCATTCATTCGCCACAGGCATTTGTGGGTGTTATCGGCCCACTGGTAGAAGTTCCTGTACTCATATTATTGGTAAGGGCAAGTTTATGGTTAAAGGAGAAATATTATAGTAAAAAAGACTGAATTTAAATTTCAGTCTTTTTACCCTTTCTTCTACTTGATAAATTCAAAATTACATATCCTAAGATACCCGCAATGAGTGATGTTATTAAAACAGATAGCTTGGCCTCTTCAATGAAAACCTGATTGTCAAATGAAAGCATAGATATAAATATGGACATTGTAAAACCTATTCCAGCTAATAATCCTAAGCCAATAATGTGAATAAGGTTACTGTTTGCAGGAAGTTGACCTATCCCTAACTTAGAACATATCAAAGAGGTTGCAACAATGCCAATGGGCTTACCAAAAATTAATCCCAGTGAAATACCTAAACCTAACGGGGAAGTCAGTCCTTCTATCATTTCCTGATGAATTGTAATATTTGTATTGGCGAATGCAAAAATGGGAATAATTAGAAAATTTACCGGTTTTACAAGTGCATGTTCTAGTTTCTCTAACGGAGATTCAACTTCTGTATCATTGGTTGGCAAGGTCATAGCTACCAGTACACCTGCTATAGTGGCATGAATGCCAGAATGATGCACAAAATACCATATAAAGACTCCTGGTATTAGATATAGATAGGGATTTTTAACATTAAAACGGTTCATCAAAATCAGTACTAGCATTCCAATTCCGGCATAGCCTAGATAGCCTAACTCAATTCCGGATGAATAGAAAATTGCAATGACTAAAATTGCAATCAAGTCATCCACAATCGCTAAAGCCGCTAAAAATATTTTTAAACTGGTTGGTACTCTTTTGTCTAACAGCGAAATTACGGCCAATGCAAAAGCAATATCCGTAGCCATAGGAATACCCCAGCCGGAAGCTGTTTCACTACCGGAATTAAAACTTACATAAATCAATGCGGGTATTACTGCTCCACCGATAGCAGCAAGGATAGGCAAAATAGCTTTCTTGGGAGAAGAAAGTTCTCCTTCAACAATTTCTCTTTTAATTTCCAGACCTACCAACAGAAAAAAGATTGCCATCAATCCGTCATTGATCCACATACT
Source organism: Pedobacter chinensis (assembly GCF_003339865.1). Lineage (GTDB taxonomy): Bacteria > Bacteroidota > Bacteroidia > Sphingobacteriales > Sphingobacteriaceae > Pedobacter > Pedobacter chinensis. The sequence goes on along the minus strand of NZ_QPKV01000007.1, from coordinate 25,803 downwards.
TACGGAATAATTGAGGTGTATGGCTTCATTTTCATAACCCAGTTTTGTATCCAATAAATTTTGTAATGGGAGAGCAAGTGATGTATTTGCTACTATCAATGAAATCACTACGCATAAAAAAAGGAGAAAACCTCCAAAATTGCTTGATTGTACAAAGTCTTTAAAAACCTTTAGATTGATTTTTTTCGGCATATTTATCTGTAAAAATTAAATATCGCAATATACCAATAATGTTGCGAATGAGCTAGCAAAAGGGATAATTACTGCTTAAATTACAGAATAAATCTTTTCCTATTATGAAGAATATGGCTGAAATAAAACTTATTAATAAGTTAGTAGAATGAATTACTTTATTCACTATGAAAATCATTATTAAAATATTCCTGTGCAATATTTGCTACTCCCACACTAAAATATCTTCCGCCATTGATAACAACTTCAATGGCTTTCTTGAAATCGTCTGCATCGCTACCAATGAGCAAATAACCTGTAAAACCAATTTCAAAAAGAGGTTTTACGACTTTTTCAGCATCAATATCACTATGAGCAATAAGCTTTATTGTTGGATATTCTGTCCTTAATTCTTGAATCTGTGCCATCACATTCCTGTCGTAAAAATCAAGGTCAATAATACTAACATTGGGAGGTTCATTTAATTCTGATAATTGCGATAGTCCATCTTCAATGCTTTCCGAACGAAATAAGACTTCAGTTCCTGAAGCGACAAGGTCTTGGCAGATACCATCTAAAATAGGGCTTTTGTCGTTGATAAATGCGAGAGTGATTTTTTGTTGTGCTGTACCAGTTTCCATAATATTGTCAGATTTTGAGTTAATGGAGTTTCCTGCACAAAAAGAAAGCGCAGGCAACTTACACTTACCGCACATTGAGGTACTGGTATACCCGACAACGAATAAGCGAGCGCCCACGCCTATGGCATGAGCGTTCTTCCTTATTGTCCCGTTGTCTAAAAATTACCAGTTTTCAATGTGGGACTTAAAGCAAAAACACTTTAAGTATTTCTATATTTAATAAAGCAAATGTACGAATGTTACAGATTATATACAATTATGAACAAGGGGCAACAGCAATTTTGTAAATTTACAACAAAAGGAAGCAAATGTTTAGACATAAAGGCAAAGGTCGTACTTATACGCACAACCTAAAATTAGCCTCAATATTATCCGGTGTAGCAGGTGTCGTAAACATTACCGGTGTTTTAGAATTACATACGCTAACTACTAATGTAACAGGTCATTTTGCTTTTTTTTCTGAGGAACTTGTTTTAAGAAATTACAGAATGGCTTTTGCATATTTATTTTACATTTTGTTTTTTCTGTTTGGAGCGTTTGTTTCAAGTCTTCTTATGGAGTGGGTTTCAAAATACAAACCACAAACACCTTATATTATACCCATATTCCTTGAAATAATCATATTATTGGCGGTGAGTTTTTCAGCATTTTTACTACCGAATGAATATGCCAGGTTTTCAATTCTATTATCGTCAGCTCTACTTTTTTCTATGGGATTACAGAATGCATTGGTAACGAGGGTATCCCAATCGGTGGTAAGAACTACCCACCTAACGGGTTTGTTCACGGATCTGGGAATAGAACTGTCACAGCTGTTCTTTTACAGAGATCGGCCAGAACGGATACAGTTGAATAAAAGTATATTCTTAAAGCTGGCAATCATCTGTTGTTTCTTTTTGGGTTGTATAATAGGTGGCTTTACTTATTCATATCTTGAATTAAGAACTCTTTTGCTTCCGGTAGGATTGTTAATTTTCGCTTTATGGTATGACCGGTTATTGTTTCGGTACTATTATCTGAAAAGAAAGTTCAGAAACCATCATTGACCGTATTCTTCCCGGTATAGTTCTCTTCCAGTATCCTTACCAGATCTGTTTCATTATAGATTATCTTACCCCCAATTTGTATAAATGGCAGGATATTATCATCACGATATTGCTGTAAAGTCCTTTTGCTGATATGGAGTAGCCTACACACATCTTCGCCCGACAAGTAGATTTCTCCATTCATTACAGGACGATAGTTTTTCAATATTTCTTCAATACGGTTTCTCAACAGCATTATCATTTGCTGTTGTTCGATTACTTCTTCAGCTTCATTCGTCAGTAAATCCATTGTATTTGATATTATACGGTTGTCCGACTCCGAGTAAAGCCTGTACATCCGAGAGTTTGTAATAATTCTTGCGGTTCAGTTTGGAATAAGGCAACAATCCTTTGTCTTTATAGGTCTGCAATGTCCGTTTGGTAATACCCATCATCAGGCACACTTCCTGGTTATCCAGCCACTTTTCTTTGTTGAAAATCGGTACATATTTCCGAGTGGCATTTTCGGTCAATTCCAAAAGTGCTTTCAGTTCCATTTTCATCCCGTCCAATACGGACTTTTGTATTGCGATAACTTCCATTATTTGCTCAATTTTGCTGTGGAAGTCGAATTTATCAAGGATTTGTAAAGGCTTGGAAAATGTGGTATTGATTGGCTTTGAAAGGCAGTATTTGGCATAAAGCTATATTTGCCGTAGGCTTTATTTCGTAAATTTGCGTGTTAGTAGTAATTAAGATAACATGAAATACAAAATAGATAATATTAAAAAAACAGAATATAAGGAAGTGGTCGATATTTGGGAAGCATCTGTTCGAGCAACACATCACTTTTTGAAAGAAGAGGATATTCAATATTTTAAACCACTTATCTTAAATATTTATCTAGATGCTGTTGAATTGAAGTGTGTAAAAAATGAGGAAGGTCGAATAACTGGTTTTCTTGGAGTAGCTGATCAAAATTTGGAAATGTTATTCATTCATCCAGACTATAGAGGTAAGCAGATTGGAAAAATATTATTGAATTATTCAATTGAAAAAATGAATGTAAAAAAAGTGGATGTGAATGAACAAAACGAACAAGCAGTAGGTTTTTATAAAAAATGTGGGTTTGAAACAAAAAGTCGTTCGGAATTGGATTCATCGGGAAAACCGTATCCCACTTTACATATGGTATTAAAAAATTAACTACTGTTAATACCCATTGTGCAAGATTATGAATTATGTGGTAAATTGACGTTTGCTTTCCACAAGAAATTTAGTAACAGAAAATACTTGTTTACGAAGCATATAACCTGCAAAAAAGAACTAACAATAGTTCCAATGAATGATAACGATACAAAACGACTTTCCAGACTGACTGCAATTCTAACCCAATTACAGACAAAGCGACTAATTACAGCTAATCAATTAGCCGAAAAATTTTCGGTTAGCACCAGAACTATCTATAGAGATATAAAAGCATTGGAACAAGCGGGAGTTCCTATTCTGACAGAGGAAGGAAAAGGCTATACCTTGATGGAAGGTTACAGAATTCCGCCCGTAATGTTTACCGAAAGCGAAGCCAATGCGTTAATAACTGCCCAAAAGCTTATAAATAAAAACAAAGATGCTTCATTTGTAAAAGATTATTCGGAAGCCATCAATAAGATCAAATCCGTTTTACGTACCAATACCAAAGACAAAGCAAACTTGCTCTCCGACCGAGTTGTATGCAGGCAAAATACAGGCGTTAACCGAACAAGCAATTTTCTATCGACCTTACAATTGGCCTTAACAAATTTCAATCTTGTAAAGATTAAATATCATTCACCGGATACAAATCAAACAACGGAAAGAACCATTGAGCCTTTTGCTATTTACAGTACACAAGACAACTGGATACTTATTGCTTTTTGCTTGTTGCGAAATGATTTCAGAGCCTTTCGACTTGATAGAATTCAACACCTTACAACACTCAACGAACAGTTTGAACCCCATAAAATGACCTTGCAGGAATATTTTGAAATCTGTAAGAAAAAATATTCTTCGTGACCCTTGACATAAGGTTGTCGCAACCCCATTTTATTTTTGTGGTTGAACTAAAATATTTCAAGAAATGGAAAAATTAACTATTGAGTCTTTTAAAGTAATCGGTATTTCGGTAAGAACCACAAATAAAAACAATCAGGTCGCAAAAGATATTGGGGATTTGTGGGGTAGATTTATAAATGATAAAGTTCTGGAAGCAATTCCGAACAAAATTGACAATACTATATATTCCATTTATACGGATTATGAAAGTGACCATACTAAGCCTTATACGACCATACTGGGTTGCAAAGTGAAAAATTTAGACACTATTCCTGTCGGAATGGTAGGTAAATCAATTAAGGGTGGAAACTATGTTAAATTCTCAACCAAAGGAGATTTAATGAAAGACTTAGTCATAAATAAATGGTTTGAAATTTGGGAAATGGATCTAAATAGACTGTTCACGGCAGACTTTGAAGTATTTGGTGAGAAAGCACAAAACCCAGCAGATGCAGAGATAGATATTTTAATTGCAATAAAATAAATAAAATGGTTGAAAAGCTTCACAGTTTTTACTTGGATAAAGAAGAACCCAACAAGAGTTGCTTACTTGCGTTAAGGGACATTATTCTTAATCAGGATACAGCTATTGATGAAACCAGGAAATGGGGAATGCCTTGCTTCTGCTATAAGAAAAAAATGTTTTGCTATTTGTGGATAGATAAAAAGACTGAAGAACCCTATATTTTGATGGTTGAAGGAAAATATCTTAGTCATCCCGAATTGGAAGAAGGTAATCGTTCCCGAATGAAAATTTTTAGAGTTAATCCTAATAAAGACTTACCCATAGGAACAATTGAGGGCATTTTACAAAAAGCATTGGACTTATATAGAACAGGCATAATAAAATTAAAAGATTGACCAATAGAAAAGCTGACCTAATTATTTAATTTGAACAGAAGAACACTTTGTCAGAAAGCAAAAAACCGACCTGTAACAGTCGGTTTTGCTTTTATATAAGTAATATTAATCGCTACTGTTAAACTCAAAGCTCAATTGCTTTTCATTTCCAAAGCTGTCCGAAATCCAAACCTCAAAAGATTGTGACACGGCAGATGTTGAAGTGTAATACAAGCGAAACTGCTCTGTGGGCAATGGGTATAAATCGTTCGGTAAATACGGTTGCTCATCGTAGTATTGCAAGGTTCCTTGTCCGTCAAACTGAAAGTAACGGAGAAAATACTGCGTGTTGCTGTAATTGCCTGTACGCTGTATAGTAATGCGTATTTCTACCGTCTGCCCATTGGCTACATCTTTTGGAACTGGCATCACGTTTACCTCAAAAGGAAAATTGTTCTGTATTTCGAGTTCATCATCTTTGCTACAAGATACCAAAGAAACCGAAGCTGTGAGGATTGCCAGCATTACATATATCGGCAGTAATCCTATTCTGAATTTATTGAAGATTGCTATCATTGTTTTTACGTTTTAAAAATTAAACCTTAATCCCACACCTGCGGATGGTCGGAACCGTTGCAAATCCGTACCCCACAAAACCTTTGTACGTCCTTGCAGGACTAACACAAATCGGTCGGACAGGTGTGTTTCAAATGTGAGGCGACCGCCTGCTCCGTAGATGAAATTATCCTCGCTCAAAATCTTTGCCCCGTCATATAACATCGTTTCGCCACGATTGATACTTTCGTAACCGACTACGCCTGTTATTCCGAAGTTCAGCGTAATGTTTTTACGGGCATCGCCCAAGAGGAAGAAACTGTAACCGCCCTCGGCAGTATAAGTTTCCTGTGGTATGCGAAGGTCTTTGTAATCGTGGTATTGGTGCGTGTATTCCAATGCCCAAAGCTGATAGTTACCATTCTTGCTGTTTACGGTCATACCGATATTGATATAATAATCATTGCCGATTTTATCATCAGATAATACACCTGCACTTACTTCCAGTCCTTTCTGTTTTGGAAGCATTCTTTGTGCCTGTGTAACCGTGATGGCCATAAAGATGAGCATCAGGGTATAGATATATTTTTTCATAAAATTGCTTTAAAGGGTTATTAAAATTTCAGGTGCATATCGTTAATCAAACGAGCCTTGATTAAATCGCAGTTTTCTATCTGAAGTGTTTGATGCCTGCCCCCGTTTTTCTCAAAAATCTCAATCAGCAGTATCTTATCATCGGCAATGGTAAATTGGTCTAACAGAAAAACGTTTTGTTCGGTTAGTTTTCCGCCAATCTCGTCCAAAGGTTTGTAAGTTCTAAGCGGTATTATCGGGCGTTCCTGAACTACGGTACGTTTTGCCACCTTTTTATCCACCACTTTGAAATTCACAAAATCAATCTGAAACGGCACATTGGTACGGTTTCTCAATTCCGTGTGGAAATAGTATTTGCCGTTGTGTATGTAGATACCTTTGAGGATAAACTGAATACCGAAACTCTTAGCCCCGATATGCTTTACAATGCGTTTGTCCTTTTTGTAAATGGTTTCCAATAACAAGCCTGCCAGCGATGGCGAATTGTTGCCCAATTCCTCAAAAAGCACATCGTTACCGTTGGCTTTATCCACTGCCTTTTGCATTGTGAGCAAGTCATAGCTCAATGCTTCGGGATAGGAACTGTAATACACATTGAAACTGTAAAAACGTCCGTCATTCGTAATGACTGAAAAATTGGTTTCAGGTTCAAAATCCCTTACCGTTGCTTTTACACGCAACACGTTTTCCGCATCTTCCGCTTTCCCTGCAATCAGGTATTCGCTACCCAAATCCACATAGCGTATAGCAGTGGGGAAAATCAGGTGTGATGTCTTATTGTAGGTCACTTCCATTTTATACGGTTCTATCTTGCCCAACGCAAGCGGAGTTCTGATGCTATCCTGTGCATAAGATTGTACGGCAAAGCCGAGTATCAGGGCAATTGCCCAAAAGGTTTTTAAATGATTTTTCATTGTTTTATTTATTTGAGTTCAACATTATTTTTTAGATACAAGGAAGACCTGATGCCCTGCTTTTAGGGCAACTTTGGGTGTGCGTACTTTTTTAGCGAAATAGCCCGAAATACCCTGCACCACGCCACGGCTTAAATCAGCAGCAACCTGTTGTCCGGCATTCTGCGTGAGCATTATGCTTGTTCCCGAAGTCTGGCTCATATTGCCCGCCATTTCAGTAAGAGCGTTCATTTCGGGCGAATACGGAACGTACAAACCTTGCTGTCCGTCCAAATCGTAAATAGTAATATCAACCGGAATGATGTTTCCCTCCAGTTCTATGGAGGTAATTTTTAGCTGTAATCGACCTCCCTGAAATTTGGCATTTGCCGTTACAATCGTTCCTTTTGGAATGGCTCGTTGTGGCGTTTGGGCAGGCTCTAACAATCGTAAACGCACACCCGTTTCGCCAACTACTGTTTGAGCATCGTGTATGCAGGCTTTTATACTATTTTTAGGCTGTATCACCTGCTCCACAGAACCGGCGGTATAAAAACCACGGTTCTTTGTTTGGCTCCAATCGGCTAAAAAAGCACTGTCCGTAGGCTCACGGTACAGGGCTGATACGGTATTCTTTCTTGCAGGCGTAAACGATACAAAATGCTCTTTTTGGTTAGTACCCGCAGCACTAACAGCACCCGGAACAGCACCATTAGCAGGTGTTGCATTTTCAGTAGTCGTATTTTTCGGTAGATACTTTGCTGCCATTTCATAGGATTTCTCCATTAGTTTAAGTTGGTCATCTACGGTGGCAACAGGTGGCACATCTTTTTCAGCCAGCTTTTCTTTCATTTCGTCCAATTGCCTACGAAGTTCCATTGTTTCCGAGTTGTTATCCTGATAAAATGAACCTAATGTGCTTTGTGCATTGCGGTAACTGCTCAATGCAGGATTGCCGTTTCTTCCCGAGCTTCTGCCACCTCCATAGCTGTTGCTTTGATCTTCTTCAGGAAGTTGTTCATCAATCGGCTCTTCTCTGTCTTCGGTATTCCAATAGTCAGAAAGCGTAGTTAAAGCATTCCGCTTTTCCTGTTCTTTGCTTTCCAGCATTTCCTGCTCATACGCCTTGCCTTTGTCGGCAGGCATTCCGGCTCCGGTAGCTTCTGGTACTGCATCGTTCAGCCCAATGTTTTCAATCGCTTTTTTATCTTCGGACGGTTTAAATATGAGGTACATACAACCCACGAAGACAATCGCCATTAAACCGAAGATTAAGGGCTTTTTGAGCTTCTCCTTATTATTCTGTGTGCCGTCTTGCAACACATCAGTGGTTGCTGTCGGGTTCCCCTCCGTTACCCGAACAACCGATTTTTTGTTCTCATTTTCTTTCATAAATCTTATTTTTTAGAATTGTTGATAATGTGTCCTGTAATCTTGCAGGGCTTTCACTTTTTTTGAGGACAGGGTTTTCGATATGCTCAATAATTATATCGTTACCGGATTTTGAGGTATCGTACATTACTTTGCCAATCACTGCCATGGTAAGCAGCAGGTAACCTACAAAGAAGTACAGCGTATATTGATGCTGTTTTCGTAGGGGTAACTCCCGCCAGCGTTCGTCCAGCTTGTCAAAATATCTGTCCATATTTGCTCTTAATTTTTTCATACCTTTTTCTGTTTTAGAGCTTGAAACGTTTAGGGCTTTTACCTGCCTTTTGTTTTTGTTCATCATTGACCAAAGCGACTACCTCAGCCGCTTTGGGTGCAGATATTACAGACAGGTTTGTCAGTTCCGATTTTTTCAGCAGTTGTCCGAATTGGTCTTTCCTTGCCACCTCCATTTTATTGAGAGAGAATTTCCCGTTCAGGTATTTTACCCACATACTGCATTCTACACGGGGCTTGTCATCGCCCGACCATTGCAGGTAGCCTGTCAGCAATAAATCCTGCTTGGACAAACTATCTTTACCTTTTTGGCAGCTTTCGAGGTAATCGCTGATACTTTCTTTCAACTTTCCGGCATACGCACCTTGCGTATGGAAATAGCCGTTATATCCTTTGTCGGTAAGGATTTTTGCAAACGTGTTTAAATCTGATAATGTTTCCATAAGATTGTTTTTTAGCGTTCGATAACTTCTATATCCCTGTTTTCAACCACCGCAAACTTTTCAATGTTGAAGCCCTGCGGATTGTTGTCGGAACGGACGGAGTTTACGAGATAGCAGGAAGTAATCAGGTTGCGCCTGGTTACATTGCTAGAACGGATAATGAACTGCTTGGCATAGGTACGCACCGCATAAGGATGGGTGTCGAAATTGCAGACCACGCTATCGACCTCGATACGTTGCTGAACATTCCCTGAAATAATTCTGTTGTAATAACCCTTTTCAGATAAGTCTTTGTAATAGTCAAAAGCACTTTTATCCGCAAGGTTAAATGCCCTGCTCATATTGCTTTCGATAGCATTTTTATCTGGAGCGAGTGTAAAGAACAGCTCGTGAAAACGTCTGACGTGTTCCCTAGCTTCCACAGGTCGGTTGATGCCCGCATCTTGTGATAAGGCAAGCATCAAAGATTTGCCGTTATCCAGTACATAGATTTTTTGGCGTTGTTCTTCTGCAAAGCGGTAGGACTGCCATACGGCATATCCTACCACGCCAATGCAGAGAACCGCAAACACAATGGCATATAATCTTATCTGCCTAAAGCTGTTTTCGATATTTCTTAGCGTTTTAAATTCCATTTTTTAGAATGATTAATTGTTTATTTATTCATCAGTTTACCGCCAATGTTTCCAACTGTGGAACCTGCTCCGGCTCCGGCGATGTTCCCTGTTTTCATTGCAGCTTGGTTCACGTTGCGGGTAAAGTTTCCTGCGCCTCCGGCTTGGATTACCCAACCTGTTACTGTCGGAATTGTGAAGTATCCGATAATGCCGATAATCATAAAAATGATATACACCGTATTGCTGGTGTCAGGTATGTAGGTCGGATCGGCAAGCATTGCTATATCCCTTTCCAGTATGAGGGATTGTATTCTTGCCAGCATCGAACTGAATAAATCCGAAACAGGAAGCCAGAGATATACGCTGACATACCTCGTGATCCACTGTGTGAGCGTGGACTGAAATCCGTCCCAAACAGAAATAGCAAAAGCTATTGGTCCGAGTATGGAAAGGACTATCAGGAAAAATGTGCGTATGGTATCAATAACCAAAGCCGCAGCCTGAAAGAGTATTTCCAGTAAATTGCGAAACCAATCCTTTATTGCTTTCTCTATCTTGTAGGCTTGCCTGTCCATATACATTCCCGCCATTGTACCAACGTCCGATGGCGACCAACCCAATTCATCCAGCTTTTTATCAAACTCTTCGTCTGATGCCATATAGGCGGTTTCGGGATTTCTGACCATTGCTTCGTATTCCAATTGGTCTTTCTGCTGTTGCAGTTTGTTGAGATCAAGCACCTGGTCTTCGAGTATGGCGTGGGTTCCTGTAACCACCGGGCTTAATACTGCATTAATGGTTCCCAACACAAAGGTTGGGAAGAACATTATGCAAAGTCCCAAAGCGAACGGACGCAACAACGGAAACACATCAATAGGTTCTGCTCGGCTTAAAGCCTGCCAAACCTTTAATGCCACATAGAACAACGCACCCAATCCAGCCAATCCCTTCGCCACTGCTGCCATATCGCCTGCAAGCGGCATCATATCGTCGTAAAGCGAACGCAGGAGTTCGTGAAGATTATCCCATTCCATTTTTACCAGTATTTTTGATTAGAGGTTCCGTATAGTTCAAGCACTCTTTTGGCATCGTTTTTCTTTTTCGCTCTTAGGTAGCTTACAGAAATATTCTTATTGGTGTAATAGCGTACAAGGCTGTGGTAATCCTTTACCTCTTTGTACACACGATCAATAATATCCATACGCTCTTTGTCGTTTAGCGAAAGGCTTGAAGAGGTTATAATCTGCTTCAATTCTTTCAGCAGTTCAGTACTTTCATTGAGTAGTGCCGAATAACCATTGCCAATAGCAACCAATTCCTGTGGTGTGAAATTTGGGTCGTTCATCATCTTACCAAAATTCTGCACGTACATTTCGGAAACATCGCCTACTAAGAGTACGGTTTGCTGCACCTTACGGGCATCTTTCACAAGGTTGTTAATAGCTTTCAGCTTGTCGTAATATTCCTTGCCCTGGTCGTACACTTTCTTCACTTCGTTGAAGTTCTTTACGACATTGCTCACGGTGGAAGAAGTCTGTATGATTTCGTTCGCACTGTTAATAATCCCTGAAGCCAGGTTTGCAGGGTCAGTTACTACAAATTGGGCTTTCGCTGATGGTGCAACGGCGAGCATTAATGCCGTACACACCAGATACAATACTTTTTTCATTGTTTCTGAATTTTAAAATGTTAATGACTATTGATTTACTTTGTCACGCCTTTGCATTGCGATATGCTTAATGGCGAGTTCTACGTTACCGTCCAATTCGGAAGCAAGCTGCATCACTTCCATTTTTTCGGTTTCTTCGGTGGTGTATGCGAGGTATTCCTCCAAACTAACTTCGGTGGCATAGACTGCCGAGTGCGTACCACCTAAGCCAATCCAAACCTCTTTGTAAAGTCGGCTTGCATCGTTGTTCATATTGATGGAAAGTACCTGTCCTTTTTCTTTGTCGGTAAGCCCCAACATTGCCTGTATATCATCGAACTTGTTCATATACTTGCGTTGGTCTAAGAGGATTTTGCAATCAGAATTATTGATGATACTTTCTTTGACGATGGGTGATTGGATAATATCATCGACCTCTTGCGTTACGACAATCGCTTCTCCGAAAAACTTACGTACGGTTTTAAACAAATACTTGATGTATTCTGCCATTCCTTCTTTGGCAATTGCCTTCCACGCTTCTTCAATCAGTATGAGCTTACGGATACCTTTCAGCCTACGCATCTTGTTGATGAAAACTTCCATAATAATGATAGTAACTATGGGAAAGAGGATTTTGTGGTCTTTAATCGCATCAATTTCAAATACGATAAAGCGTTTAGAAAGCAGATCTAACTGCTTATCGGAGTTCAGCAAATAATCGTACTCACCACCTTTGTAGTAAGGTTCGAGTACGTTGAGAAAATTGGCAATATCAAAGTCCTTTTCCCTTACCTGCTTTTCCTCCAATACCTTGCGGTAATCGCCTTTTACATACTCATAGAAGCCGTTGAATGATGGGTAAACATCGTCCGATTTTATTCTTTCGATATATCCGCTTACTGCATTTGATAAAGCCACTTCTTCTGAACGGGTTGGCGGTTCATCATCACGTTTCCAGAGTGTGAGTATCAAAGTCTTGACACTTTCTCTCTTTTCAATGTCGAAAACGCCGTCATCGGTATAGAAAGGGTTAAAGGCAATGGGATTGTCTTCTGTATAAGTGAAGTACACACCGTCTTCACCTTTCGTCTTTCCCTTAATGAGTTCACATAAACCCTGATAGGAATTTCCGGTATCTACGAGCAATACGTGAGCGCCCTGTTCGTAGTATTGCCTTACCATGTGGTTTGTGAAAAACGATTTACCACTTCCCGAGGGACCAAGTATAAACTTGTTACGGTTGGTAATAATTCCACGTTTCATCGGCAAGTCCGAAATATCCAAATGGATAGGTTTTCCAGTCAGGCGGTCAGCCATCTTGATACCAAATGGTGATGGCGAATTGTGGTAATTGGTTTCTTCCGTAAAAAAGCACAATGCAGGCTCAATAAACGTGTAAAAACTTTCCTCTGCGGGAAAATCACCTGCATTACCCGGCATTCCTGCCCAGTACAATGTTGCTACATCCGTAGTGTTGTGTCTGGGTTTACATTCCATCAATGCTAAAGCACTACCACAATCATTTTTTAGCTGTTTCAGTTCCGCAGGGTCTTCCGACCACGCCATAATGTTGAAGTGTGCTCTTACGGAAGAAAGACCGAACGAATGTGCTTCATTCAGGTATTTTTCTATCCACTCTTTGTTGATCTGGTTGGCACGGCTATACCTTGCCAGTGAGTGCATATTCCTTGCGGACTTCTCAAACTTTTGTAGGTTGGCTTCGCTGTTATCCAAAAACAAGTATTGGTTGTAGATATGGTTACAGCTAAGGAGTAATCCCACAGGAGCAGCGAATGATAAACGACAGTCGCTCCGGTCTGTAGATAGTTTTTCAAAACGGGTATCGGCAGATACTGTTCCGGGTAGATCATCCGTGTCCGAAAGCGTGTGCAGGCTTAACCTTTTGTTCCCGATACGAACTTCCTCTGTTCCGAGTGCGATGTCCTGCATCGGTGTTCCAGGTTCCCTTGATAGTGTAAGGTACTGTTCCAGCAATCCCTGTTTCCCGTCTATACCAATAATGTCTTCTTCGGTCAAACGTCGCAGACTTACAAAACCGCTATCGTTCACAATACGCTCAAACTGTGCCACGGTTTCAATAAAGCGGTGTATAGCTTCCTTATCCCTTATTTCTTTCGGGATCAGCGAACCTTTGCAAAGAGAACTGAAGTTGCTTTGCATACGCATACGCTCTTTGGTTGTCTTAGTTAAAAAGAGGTAGCAATAATGGTTTAGGAACGGTCGCTCGTTAAAATGGCGTTGATAGGATTTTGCCAAAAAACTCTGGTTGTCGGCTGCCAAATTGGGCGCATAACTTTCTTTAATGTACCAATCCTGTTTGTGGATTACTGTAAAATCCGGCAAAGTCTTGATAGCTTTGTGCCAAGCGGAATGTATGGCTTCATATTCCGCAGAAGCTACAGTAAACAGTTCCGGCAAACGCACTTCAAAACAGGCGGTAATGTCTGCATCTTTGGAAAGAATGCAGTTGTTTTCTACTGCCAGTAACGGAAACTTGCTTTCCAGTGTGGTAGTCTTTGATACATTTCTCATACGGCATTCTGTTTAGGAGTGAATTTTAAATAGCGGTGTACAGGCTTGCGACAGATGATGTAGCGGGGATGCCTTTTATTAGCCGCTATCTTCATTAATCCGTGTTCGCCATATTTTCTGTTCAGCGAAAAGGTCTGCCATACAATCAGCGAAGCACCACCAGCACCGAGAAACAGGCAGATGTAAGAGTTTACGCCTGCCATATACAGTATCATCACGAAGATGAGCGTACCGAGCAGCCCACCTGCGAAAATGAAAAGGTATTGTGCTTTCAAACCTTTAAATTCCACCGTTCTTCCGATGCCTTTGTTTATGTTGTAATTGTTCATAAAGCAAAGGATTAAAGGAAGAATGAACGCAGGATGGTAGCCGCTACGATTAAGAAGATACACGCACCGAACCAGCTTGCCGCAGTCTTTGATGTGTCGGGGTCGCCTGAGCTGAATTTATTGTACACCTTAACACCTCCGATTAACCCGACGACCGCACCGATGGCGTAGATTAATTGGGTTGCTGGGTCGAAATAAGACGTTACCATTTGGGTAGCCTCGTTGATACCTGCTGTACCGTTTCCCTGTGCGAAAGCACCAATTCCTGACAGCATAGCCACGGCTGCCAGCAAAACTTTTTTTCTTTGTTTTTCCATAATTGAAACGTATTATTTTGTTACTACTTTCCCGCACCTTGCGGACTTTCGGGACAAAGGTGTTTCAGAAATCAGGGCGTTATAACAAAGTGGCAGTCAAAGGAATTGTTTGGCGGTGGGTGGCGGTCTAAGGGGGATTTTTTTATAACTTAGTCACTTATTATTTTTAATAAGTTAATACTATGATAGATTTTGAAATAGCAGAAATAGAAGATGCTAATCAATTTGCCCGATTATTGAATCCAAGGGTAGATTTTGCGACACCGTACATATTCTATTATGATGAAACCAATAACATCAAAACATTCTATGTAAGAGAAAATGATTTCAATTATACATTTACAGCAAACTTCGTTTTGGGTGGACTTCTACATCAGGGAGAAGTACCAGACGTACAGCCATTGATAGATAGCTTTAAATTGCAAAAAACAGCTAAGGAAGTTAAATTCAAACATATAGCATTCGGGGATTTTCTTGATTGCCTCAAATCCCAGAAGTTAAACCTGTTCTTGCACTTTTTAAAGGATAGTGATCTTTATGTGCATTATTCAAGTCTTAATATTCTCTATTGGTCGGTTGTGGACATTGTAGATTCTGCTATCATGAACTCTGATGTGGCTATGAGATTAGGCCCTGGATTTGACAACCGACTAAAGAACGACCTCTATAAACTCTGCCGTCTTGAAATAGACGCCGTTATCAAACTTTTTTATGCTTTTGAATATCCTAATGTTAAACCTGAAAAAATTGGTGATTTTATAGAGGCATTGAGCAACCTTTTTGAGGCATATCTTCCGATACCAGAATTTCACTTTGGGTTGGAATCGTTACGGCAGATACTGAAAGAGTCTAAAAAGAAAGGCGAACTAGCTTTTGTTATGGATGAAAAAGATTATGTTTTGCTGGCAGATTTGACACATTTTTATCTTAGACCCATCTACACTTTCAAGAATTCAACTCATATATTCGATAATGAGGATTCCATCCGAGAGGCTTTGAACGAGTATAGAATGCTAGATAAAGGAGTAGAGTTTAAAAACTATTCTTTTGTTGATTCTCAGGATAGCCATTTGACACAACTATCTGATGTTTTCGTTGGTTTCATGGGTAAATACACCAATTACAGGAATACACACAATATGGAAGAAATTAAAGCAGATATCGACTCGTTCTCAGCTTTGCAATTAGAAAACATGAAGTTATTTATTGATATTATTAATAAATCAGACCATAAAAACCCCGCCTTTCTACACGCAACAGATAGTTACGAAGAGGTAATGAAATTTGGGGAGCTATGCGAGATTATTGCTGGAAAATAACCTAATTAGTATCAGATAACCTAAAGACAATTATATAAATAAAGCCGAAGAATTACCCTCGGCTTTATAGAGATAAAATTAAAGTTCTACAATCGGAAGAGTTTGGAGATTTTCTGCCAAATAGTAGGTTTAGGGATTTCTTGAACAACAGGTTCTTCTTTTGGAATATCTGGCATTTCAAAATATTCTTCTTTATGTTTTAGATCATTTTCTCTACCTAAGTGGATTTCTCTTTCTGTCCAACGACCAGCAAACTCAATTTTATTGTTCCTTATCCAGTAGTGGGACTGACATTCAAAATTCCAATTGCCTATAGAGGGGTGAAGCGTAACTGCTTTACCATTAAAAGTCAGTTTCCAATCTGTCGGAGATAACGGGGTCACCACTTCATTACCGCATCCGCATACACATTTGTGTATTGCAGTACAGCATTCTATTGAGACATACAAAACGCCCTCCTCAACCTTTTCAGGAATGAACTCAACAAATTTATGGTGTAACATCCTCATTGAAAATTTTAGACACACTAATGGAATATGAGCTGTGATATTCATTTTCCAGATCAACATAAATTCCAGATAACTTCTTCCATTTCAGGATAGCAAAAACAGCATTTAATGCATTCAGTTCAGCTACCTGAATGTTGGTAGCGTATTCATTATTATCAGAGTCTTCCGAAAAAATACGGAGGGGCAGATGATCATTTTTGTCACGAGAAGCAGAAGTAACCCTTACAGCACCTGTAAGTTTATCATCAACTACATTAACCCCTAGACCTACATCGGAAAAAGCGACATCTACACTTACCAAATAATCCGTTATTATCTTCCTTACGGCATTCTTGTCTACACATACAAATACATAATCCATTTGATCCAACTCTTGTAAGTTCTCTTTCTTTACATAGTAGTCATGCCCATGGATATACTTGCGCATGTTTGAATACAACTTTTGATAATAAGACACCTTTCTCGGGTTTTCGTACAGATCATTCATTGACGCTGCACCGGGAGAACGGAAAGCATTGTGCTGGTCAAAGGTGTCCCCATCGTATATATGGATTTCTTTTACCGGAGTTTTAGCTACCAAATCCAGAATATATGCTCCAGTACCGCCCAGCCCAATAATTGCTATTTTCTGCCTTTCTAACTTTGCATTAATCATTTCGATGTTTGCGCGGCTGGAATTGGTGTCAATATATTCAAATACTGTTTCATTACCACTGTCCGGTATGACCTTAAAAGTCTTTTCCGTAACTGAAGGGTCCAGATATTTCGCAGGTGCGGAAATGATGTCTGCATACCTCTTGACTTTTTCATAGTAGTTCGGATATCCGGCAGCAGGCTTATTTGAAAAAGATCTGTTTACCGTAACCTGATGGTTTAGTACAGAAGTAGTATTGCTATGCTGGATTGCTGTAATGACTGTACCATCAATTTCACAGGGGTTATCCCCAATAAAATGTATAACATGGTTATCCGGAGTTCCCGTTCGTTCATTACAACTTAGTGTAAGCGTAGTTACCAATATTCCATATTGGATTTGATTGTTTTGATCTACAAAGGGTATATGGTGGATAAGTAAATATCCACCACGTACCTCGATCTCATAACCTTCGTCTCTTAGACGTTTAAGGTCAGGACTATGATTTATCAGTTGCTGTGACATCGAAGATCATTTTATTTTTTACACGAACAATCGAACCTTTAATCATAGTGCCTTCCGGTTTTGGTTCCCAACCTCTGCTATAAGTAACCGTATAACCCTTGTTTGGGTTATTATCGTATGATCCGAAAGCCAACACAACCAACTGCTCAAAAGAGATGTGTGCTTCTTTCCAAATATGTGGACGAGCATTCACAATGATTGTAAACTCCGTTGGTCTAGGCTTAGAGAAAAACTTCTCTTTACCCGGACGAGCTAAATCAACGACTTCATCATCTAATATTTGATCGTCTTGCCAACCTTCCTTGATGTCAAGGAAGATATCATCTTCAACAGGTATATTACCCAGTTCTCTGATTTGAGCACCTCTGATGTATTGCTTATACCAGGTAAAGGGCTTGTCATTAATGAAAAACTGAAGCTTTTTCTTTACAAAGAAATACTCGGTTTCAGGTCGAGCCAAGTTAACTTGTTTCTCATTTTCAATAAGCTCATCCTGATAAGGTTTGCTAATTGACAAAAACAACTCGGTATCTAAAGGTATCCCAGCAAGCTGTTTTAATTCTGCTCCTGTTTTGTACTGGTCAAAGGCTTCATACTCTTTACCTTCTATTACAAATGTTAGAGGTACTTTTGGATTTTGGGAATGTGATTCCCCTTCATGTTTATTTGAATTCATCTTGAATTTAAATTGATATTAATTAATATTTAATTGCTTATTGCTTATCATTTCGGCAATAAATAGGGCGTACCCTGCGATAGTTTAATTCTGATGCAATTGAAATTTTATACTATTAATACCAAGCCCCACTACCTGAATTGTACCGGCAGGAGGTTTAAAATCACGAAAAGCTTGTTTATTTCAAATAAAGGAGGTAGTTTTGAAGTGCAAAAACATTACTACCAAGAGCCTTGCAAGGGCTTTTGTTTCCTTTAAGGAATCAAGCCAGGTGATTTTCGCCTGGTTTTTTATTTTCTTACCGTCTCTTTCTCATTAAAATTTTGTGTCTTTTACTGATTTTGGATCGTTTCCGGGTTTAACAGTGTCACTATCTCTAATTGGCCCACCATTTGGGCGATGTATTCTAACTTCTCCTCCGCCATTATTTGATGAAAACTGTTTTGCTAGTTGTTCAGCTTGCTTTTGAGTACTGGCAACTGCTGAAGCTTTCTTGCCGCCTTCCTTCTGGACATTCCATCCGTCTTGCCCTTTCTTTTGTGTTACATGGTAATTTGCCATAATTATATGTTTTTTTAAATTATTAAATTAAACTCTTGGTACAATTCGAGCTGCAGTTTTGATGTCAACTGCCTGGACTCCAAGAGACTGTAGCATTTGTCGCATGTCATTAAATACTGGTTTCTCACTATTAGGATCTGAAATTGTTAGTATTGCTGTAAATGGTACACCCGCAGCTGGTATAGTTACACCATCTCTTGACAAGTACTCTACATCTAGTTTCCATTCTGTCGATGGTCCAACTCCTCGGGGGAAAGTTTTTTCATAAACTTTCACTGGACTCCATTTGAAAGAATGTTCAATCTGATCTTTCTCATATAAACTTCCGTCACCATCTTCTGGCGTATAAATTGCATTCAACCTTCCTTTATAGTTACCATTATTTTGTAGCTGTCTCAGAGCTGCGTCGATATTTATTCTGACAAACTCAGATCCAAATCTGTAATCAAATCTTGGAGTGCTTACAATGGTGAGTTTTGCGTGCCCAAAGCATTTACCATCCCTTACTAAGCTTGACGGCCATGAAAATTTAAAACTCATTTTATGGCCACTTATGGCTCGGTTTGCAAATACTAATGTTATTGCAGATGAATTTCCGTTCAAAATGTCTTCAGAACCATCCGGCATACCGAATCCAACCAAGTGTTTGGAGACATTTCTCAAATTTTTGTCGTTGAGGGACTCTGGCAATACAGCATGATGGATTCCAAGAGCGATTAGTGTTTCCCTTGAAACTATACCTTCAATCGAATGATCAAGACTTGCTAAAGTCTTTGCTACATTAGGAGCTGCGTAACTAGTTCCGCAACCATCTACAATATTACTCGTTGGGTCTAAAGATAGAAGACCATGTCCTAAAGTTGGGTGACTAGTCCCAGAACCACCAATATGAGCAAAATCAGGTTTGAGTCCTACTCGTAGTCCAGGTCCACGACAACTGTAACTGCTTAGAGCATAAGGAACAACACCTTCAAGATGCGGAGGGTTTAAAGCTGAAACACTAATATTGCGACAGCTTTCAGCTGGTTTTTTAATAGCGTCATTTCTCGAAGAAGCTAATATTTTTAATGCATCGAAATGATCCACAGGCCATTCTTTTCTAATATCTCTAGGATGCGTATTACCCGCCGAAATAACAAAAACGACATCGTTTTCTTCTGCAATTTTGTCCAAAATTTGTGCAGGAACGCTATAGCCTGTAGTTGATGCATGCTCTTCTATATTCAGGCTGAAATTAAATATTCGAACTCCAGTTCTAGCTTTTAATTCCTGAACAGCAGTTTCAAGTTCATTAAAAAATTCTAGAGGTTTTGAATAGTACGAGCTATATCTATCAGCACGAGGTAATATATCAAGATCTATAATTTTACAACCATCAATTTCCCGGCAAATAGCCTTCCCATTTAATTGTTGGCCAAATATTGCTAATCCAGCTATAAAAGTACCGTGATTTTCGTCTTTGTCCATGCTGCTAATTAATCCCCAACGATCTTCTATCCAGTCGCCATAAACATCTGAAACACCTCCGTCTACAACGCATATTTTTGGATATGATCCTTTATGATCAGGAGCAAGAACAGTAAAGTTTTCACCTTTGACCTGAGACTTGACAGTTGAGCTTTGTGTAATGATGGGAGGAAGAGTAACTTTTTTTACCAATGGATGATTTCCCAAATATTCTAATAATTCGTTATGTCTCTCCAAGTTTAGGTCAATAGATTTTTTCTCTCCTGATTTGCCTGCTGTTGATGATGAGTAAAGCTGTATTACGGGAGTTGAATCGGTTTTTTCTAATTTGACACCAAACACAACAGATGAGCCTTGACCGGTAGTAATTCTTGACACAAATAAGCCTGTGCCTAAAATGGTTAGCCCTCCAAAAAAGCTATCAAACAAATCGAATTTGTATTTACTTAGTAAATCCCAATCTTGCCTCGCCGGAGGAGCTTCAAACAATTCTACCATATACGAACCGCCAGTTTGAGCATTAGATAGCCATTTTACGGCTTCTTTAACAGAAAAATTCCTTTTGTCACTTGCAGTATATGGGCTAATTCCTTCAATTGCACCGACTTCACTTCTTAATCTTGAAGGATTAGGTTCATTCTTCCCATTCTTTTCTTTATATCTT
Source organism: Pedobacter chinensis (assembly GCF_003339865.1). Taxonomy (GTDB): domain Bacteria; phylum Bacteroidota; class Bacteroidia; order Sphingobacteriales; family Sphingobacteriaceae; genus Pedobacter; species Pedobacter chinensis. The sequence continues at coordinate 5,066 of NZ_QPKV01000007.1, read as the reverse complement.
GTTTCGGGTTCAGCCTGTCCAACTTTAGTATTTATTTTATCAATACTTTCTGGCGTCAGTTCGACAAATAATTCTCCCAAATCTCCAGCTCCAATTATAGGAGCAACATCCCTTTTAAAAACTTGTGAAGTTGGACGATGACTTTTTGCTAATGCCGTTTGCTTTAATGTAACTTTCGCATAAGAAACCTTAGCAAAACTATTTACCAATTGCATGCTCTTTATCTCACTAAGCTGATTTTGAATATTATCTCGATGCTCGATGAATTCGGTATCATTTCCGGCAAAAAAGTCTTTAGAACCACCGCCTCCATTATTTTCTAATGCCTCGATAAAAGCATCGCTATTTAATACTATTTGAACAGGACTATTTGCCATAACTTATATTTTTTCAGAATCTTTAAATTTCGATAGCTGCTTACTCAAAGTTGACGGGGTCATTCCGAACAATGATGCTAGATCTTTCTGTTTAAAAGAGTAAACCTTATCGTTTAACAGCATGTTTATAAAATCTTCATCACTGTGAACCATAACATTTCTCTTTTTTGTGTCTACCCTTCCAGAGTTGAGCACAGCAAATTGCTTCATTACTTCTACGATATTGCTTTTCTTTTCTAACACAAAAGCTCTCTTTAGCCATTTCGAAAGCATTTCTGCATCAGCACCTGATGAACCATCAAGGCACCATGCTAAAAATTTAATCTCACTTTCGTTAAATTCTAAAGGCGTAATAAAATTCTTGAGTAATTGAATCATTACTTCGGGAGAAGGTTTAGGAATTTCAACCTGTATATCAAACCTTCTCCAAATAGCGGGATCAAGGAGACTTTCATGGTTGGTTACACCAATGGTAAAACCTTTTTCATGACGTGAATCTAGACTTTGCAACAACGTATTGACTACTCTTTTTACTTCACCAACCTCCTGTGGATCGTTACGGAGTTTAGCAATTGCATCAAACTCATCAAGAAGTAAGATGCATTTATACCTATTAGCAAAAGCGAACAGATTACCAATATTTCGAGATGTAGTTCCTAAATACGAAGACATAAGCCCTTCTAACCTTGCCAGTACTACAGGTAATCCAATTTGTTTTGCAATCCATTTTGCTAAATGTGTTTTACCAGTTCCTGGCGCACCATAAATTAAGCAGGAGCTAGCAGGGGTAGCATTAATTTCTAAAAGTTGATCGAATTTACTCCATTCATTTACAATTGAGTGAATAGCAAGCTGGATATTACCATCAAACATTGGGGCTTTTTCTGGTAGATCATCAGGGAAAAAAATCTCTGCCAATGGTGTTGATGTCTCCTTATCTACAGGGATCGATGTCTTAGGAGTTACTTCCTCGCCTTTTAAAACAACGAAAGATCTCTGGATTTTACTTGGAGACATGTCAAGCGATGATTCAGAAGCAGTCAACAAAGCCTCCAATGACTTTGCCTCTTTAGTAAACCCATCTTTTTCCAGACTTTCTTTTAATCTTCTAATTTGATGCGTGACAGCTTCATTCGGCGTTGCCAATGCGGACCTGCTTAGAGCTTGTACTATACTGAAATATTTGAGCATTTGCTTATTTGTTTCTTAAGTTATAAATGCAAATATAGTAATAAATTTCCAAAACAAGATTTTTATTTCCATTTTTTGATATAAATTTCCAAAAAAAAGATTTTAGTTTCTATTTTATGTTAAAGACAAGTTTAACGACATGAAAGTGAGTATGTTTCATGAATATTAATAAATGGAGAGCATTGCAAATAGAAAAGGGAGTTTGCTATCAAACAAACTCCCAATGTCAAAATTCTCCAAAATCATTTTCCACAAAACAAAAGAATAAACTTCAGTTTCAAAGAAAAGGTAACTGCCCAATAGCTAGCTTTTTAGCATGCTGAATTCACATTCTGCGACCTTTTCTTTTGCTGAATTCACTTTCCTCTGGCTTTGGACTAGTGGATTTTTTTTGTCCTACCTTTACTTCTTGTCCATTGTTTTGCTTTACGGTTTCCGCAAAACGGGTCTGATGCCACGGTATTACTTTGGCGTCAAATTTCAGTTGCACTCCATGTTTTTTTAAATAGTCTGAACTATTTAAGTCACCCGCTTTGTTTTGACCAATTGGGTCAAGGGTACGCTTGCCGGGAATTTGTACAACAATGAGGTCTTTAGGAATCTCCTTGACATTTAGGCTCACTTCCTGAAAGGTATGCGTCTTTTGATTGTAAGGAATGGTATAAATGTTGTCTTTGTGCGAGTAATAATGTTTGAGTTCGGTAAAGATGATGCCCCGTGACCAGATATCATCTTTAGGGTGCAATTTGTCATTAAATAAGTCAATATGAAAAGTGTGTCCCGCAATATCTATCGTTGGGATAATACCTTTGTAAGCAATTTTATCGAACGCATCCTGATCAACCATCAGTTTGAAATCGTCCATTCCCGCCATAATATCTTCGGAAATATTATGTTTCTTTGACATCCCAGTTGGGTCGAGTTTTACAAAGTCGGGTATCTCTGCTAATTTTGCTCCTGGTTCGGCGTATGTTGTCAAGCCCTTTGTATTTGGGCTGTACCAAAATCTGTAGCCCTGTACTGCTTTTTCTTCCATATCGGATAGAGAAATTACATTTTTCGGATTGGCTTTTTGACGGAGTTCCAACTGATTGACATCGACGATAAATTCTGTTCCGAATACTTTATATGTCGGAAGTACCCTTTGTGTGTCGGTGGGTATCTTATACAGATTGTCCTTTAGTTGGTTGACAATATATTCTTCTTTTGGTTGTAGCTGTTCGGCAACATTACGTTTTATATGTTCAATCACATTGGTGTCTACCCACGGCAGGGTACGCGCTTCAAAGTGCATTTGTTTCACATCCTGATCAGTTAGGCTATTACCATGCTTTCTATTCCATCCCACTATATCCAATTCATACTGATTGGGAAACTGCACTATGATAATATCAATAGGCAGTTCGGTCATTTTAGAAACATCGTCCTGCTGAAATTCGCGTTTTGTTGGATTATAAGGAATAACAAATGCCCGTCTGTCACGATCATAGTAGTCTTTTATTTCAGTAAAGTCTATGCCTTTGGATATAAAGTCGTCCTTTGGCCGTAGTTTGTTCATGCGTAAATCCACATAGAATGTATGACCTGCAATATCAAGTGTAGGTAGTATGCCTTTATTCAAACGCAGGTCAAGCAAACTGCCCGGTTCTATATTAGTATTTGGCAATCCATTTTCCATATTTTCTTATTTTAAAAGACAAAGGGAAGTCTATACAAACTCCCCAATGTCAAAATCATTCAAATCATTTTTCCGCAAAGTGGAAGAACCGGCTTCCGTTTCAGATGAGAGTGTGCTATCCAAAAGCTCGGCAATTTTTAGGGAGGCACCCTCGATGGAATTTTCCAGCAGGCTGAATAATTCAGTCCCCTGTAATCTTTGAACTATATCTACCGCTGTTTCCTTTTGTGATTGTTCCAAATTCTCTTTTTGGAGCAATGCACCTACGGAGCTTAGTTCTTCAAAGGTAACCCCTTGGGCAAGACTGTTATCGCCACCAAATATTCCGTACCTGTTCCATTCTTCTTCCTCTTCCTCCAAATCAGGCATATTTCTGAAAACTTCGTCCAGCTCTTCCTTGCGGATTTGAATGCCGACGTTTTCATTTTCGTCGTATTCAATGTCTAAATTAGCAGGGTTTATCTCCGGTTCCTCAATTTGGCGTTCATTGGCAGTGTTTGGCACTGAAAGGCGTTCTACGGGTTTAGGTTGTCCCATAATATCGGGCAGGTTCGGATTGACTTTCTTCTGCGAAGGTTCTTGCTTTGACCTTTTATGAATGACAATCTTATCCTGCAAAAGCAGGACAATGACTATCAGCAGGCATATCACAATTACTATTTCCATAACGTAGGGTTTTTAAAATAAGCCTTTGTATTTTTCGTTGAACTCCTTTGTAATCATATCTTCAAACACTTTAAAATGATGTTCAAGAATATTATTGAGATAGGCAAACAAGGGTATTTTATCATCGCCTATAATCTGTACAATGCGGGTTAAACGTTCGTGATGTTCAGGACTTAGGTATATACTTTTATTGCCTCTTTTCTGCATTTTATTCATTTGCATAAATGCGTTTTCATAGGTTGTTTTAGTCGTATTGCTAACTGTATCGGAGCTGTTGCCGGATACAATAGCATTCCTGTTCTTTTTATCTTTCTTCATTATAGAATGGGTTTAAAATGTTCGTTGAAATAATTGGTAATATCGTCCCCGTACTCCCTGAAATGATTTTCAAGAATGTTGTCAATGTAAGAGTAGAGCGTAGTTCTTTCTTCCCTTGTCAGTTGAACGATGCGGAGCAATCTTTCGTGGTATTCAGGGCGTATGTAAACCACCTTTCCGTTACGCCCCGATGGAAATCGATTGACCAAAAAGGTTTCCTCATAATCCGCTTTCTTTGATGAACTGTTACGGGCTTTTTCCCTGGTCTTTGTTTCCTTTGGTACATCCTGCTGTTTATTATTGCTTGGTGTAGCAACAGGCTCATCGCCACTTATAATGTTCATAAGATATTCCTCATCAACATTGGGCTTTTCAAAATCGTTATTTTTGTTGTCTGAAGCCATACTTTACTATTTTTTATAGATGAGTGATTTTTAAAAACTCCTCGACAAATAAATCCATTTTGGTTGCTTTCATTAACTGTGGTTCGGCAGGCAGCAAACTTGACCGGAATACATAACTGCCTGTGTCGTCTGTTTCCTTTCGGAAACGCTTGCTATCCATTATTCTTGTTTCCATTATGGGCAGGTTGAGTTCTTTGATGACACTTTGATACGCATCATACAAACCTGTTTTTTCCCTGCCGTCCACTTGGTTCCAAAACAGCCACATCTCTTGTTCGGGATTGCCCTCGTCCGTTTGGGGAAGTCTGGAGTTGCTATCTTTGAGTAGAGACATTTATGGAGCAGATTTGAAATGTAATTTTAAATTTGGCATATATGAAACACAGAGTATTTGACGATGAGTTCAAAAAGATGGCAGTAGAGCTGTCCAGG
>NZ_QPKV01000006.1 GCF_003339865.1 Pedobacter chinensis | reverse complement strand
CTGGTATAACAGAAAGAGAAGGCATTCAGCATTGGACTATAACACTCCCGAACAAGCCGGGCAGACCATCGCTGGGGAAAAAACAGAAGCTGCATAAAAAGGTCTCTACTTTTCTATTGCAATTCCACATAGGCATAGCCACTGCTGCCCACATCGGCGCCATTGGTCACGCCCGCCGCATCGTTCAGTGTGGCCGTTCGCCGCCATTCGCATGCTGCAAGGCAAAAAACATTGCCACGATGTAACAACGAAAGCAGAACACTAAAAAGTCGTAGCGGGACACTACGACTAGATGGAGCTTGCTTTTTTATGCAATAAAGTTCTCTTATATTTACATTTTCATTGTAACAACGGTTGGATATGAGTAATACATTAAACATCGGAAGCAAGATAGTCACGCTCAGGAAGGCCAGGGACTGGTCGCAGGTTGACCTTGCACAGCAGATTGGGGCATCACGTGAGTCTGGTGGGCAGCTCAGACATCGAGATGGACACCGAGACGCTAAGGCGCATACAGGAGGTGGACAAACTGCCCCAGGAGGACAGGAAAATGGTCTACGCATTCCTCGATACCTTCGTGGACAAGAGCAAGATTAAGGAAATACTCAAAAAAAGTTAGGTGGTTATATGTACTACTCGATAAAGACAAGAACAGACAAAGAGGTTGGGGGGGTATTCCCACAGGTGTCATGCCTGAACCAGCAACTGGCACACAGCATACAATCAAACAGTTTCATAAATGCGGACAGCGACCTGCTGTACAAACTTGAGCCCAAGGCAAAACTTACCAACGTCCTTTCGCAGGCAGAGATTTCGGCACTCGGATTTCTGATTGACGAAAAGACGAAAGGCATTGTCAAAGGATTTGATATAGTCCCACACAACTATAACCAGGCTACCGTAAAGGACAACAATGGCAGGGAGTATCATTACTCCTGGCTGCATCTCGGGACAAAGCTGGAGGACCTGCAGTGGCTGGACTACCAGAACTCCAGCTTTTACGTAAAAGAATATGGTTTCAGGAAAGAGGATATATCTATCAAATCCTACCAAGATTATGAACAAAAATCAATAGAAGTTGGCGATATGGCTGTAATTCTTATCGAGAAGATAAAGATAAAACCTCAATATAGAATTAATGCAGATATGTTTACCTTACCGCTTCTTACTAGAAACATATTTATATCCCAAAGTCTAAAAATAGCTTTGGATGAAAATAGCATCACTGGCATATCGACCGAAGAAGCTTTTGAGTAAGCTTCTTCGGTTCCGTCCAATTATATTACAAGTTAGAACTGCAAGTCGTTGACCTTTGTTTTGGGACTTTTCTCAATTGTTTTCTTCAGTCCCTCCGAAAAATTCTCGAGAAACTTCTTTGCTGCTTCGGGAGAGTAAGTTCCTCCTCTTTTTGCTTTATCTGCCCATTCGGTAATATTATTAAGAACTCTTTCAGTATATTGGGGATGATTGGCATGTGTTCCCGCATCCCCAGCTGCCGCCCCCGCCTTTGTATATTTCTTGAGCCCGATGCCGTTTACCTTTCCGTTAAACTCAAAGCCGGCATTCACAGCATCCGCAACAACATCGTTTTTCTTGAGCAGTTCCATCGGGATAACATGGTGCGCCTCTTTGCCTACCATATCAGCCCCGCCCTTAATCAGTGCACTTCTCAGTGCTGTGCTCCCGCCCAGTACGGCATCGGCAACTCTCTCCCCCTTAGAAGCATATGTCAACCATTCAACACCACGGGTGCCCCATTTCCAAGCTTTTGAAAGCGTGCTCCCACTAACAACAGGCAGGAACAGACCTGCGGCCGCCAGCCCCTTGTCCCAGCTGGTGGCAGGGCTGCCATCAACATTTATGGCCTGGCCCTTTCTGGTCATCATCGTTGTCAGTACGGTAACGTCGTTTACATCCGAGGCGGTTAAAAGGCTTATGGTGCCTTTCTTAACACCTTCATTATATCCGCGAATTACATCCGAGGTATTTACATTGGCATCCCTCGGGATTATCATCACTGCAGATTCCAGACCGTCCCTGTCTATGGCTGCTATTGGGCTGTTGCTGGCAAACTGGTAGGGTGTCAATTCAGGATATTCTGGACTTAGGGGGTCCACGCTCAAAAACCTTCCAATCCTCGGGTCGTATATCCTCATCCCATAGTCCTGCTGGTTTCCGTCCCCCTTTGCCTCATTGTCGTTCTCCTTGCCGTTGAAACCGTACCTATATGGCGTTCCGGCCGTATATGAGCGTCCGGGCATTAGCATCCCGCCGGCGTAGTAGTCGTTGGCATTCACCACAACCGGCTCGTAAGTGCTGCCGGTTTGTGTGCGGTTGTCATTGATCACCGCCATCACATTGCCCAGGTGGTTGCTCAACTCAAAGAACTTCAGCCCGTAACTGTTCCATACCGAACTGCCATTGGCCACTGCTAAGTTAAGGTTTGGCCGCCACATTCCCAAACGGCCACTGCCATACAATTGCTGCTCACGCCAGTTGCTCTTGTTGTTCGCATTGTCATAAACCGCCAGGCTGTTGCCCTGCGCATCGCGCACGTACCAGGTCTTCAACCCGCCCGCCGTTTTGCTCACACGGTTCCCCGAGGCATCGTAGGTATAGACAATGTTGCCGCTGCTCTTCGTCACCTGTTTGATCTTGCCGTAAACCGTCCAGTCGATGTTGCTGATGCCCCCGGCAGCATCGCTCTTCAGGTTGCCGATCTCATCATAGGCATAGCTGCTGCTGCCCACATCGGCGCCATTGGTCACGCCCGCCGCATCGTTCAGTGTGGCCAGGCGGTTGTTCAGCAGCCTGCCATTGCCATCGCGGTCATAGCCATAGCTCAGGTTGTCCATCAGGTTGCCGTTCTGGTCGTTGCGCTGCAAGGCCAGGATGTTCCCGTTGCCATCGTAGCTGAAATCCTCTTTGAACCGCTGGCCGGCAGTGGCAAAGCTCCAGTTGCCCGGGCCTCCCAGCACATGCTGGCGGAAGCTTTTTATCCGGTTCAGCTGGTCGTAACCGTAGCTGTAGCCCCTGGTGGCACCGCCCTCTATCTGCGCAATGGCATAGGTGCTGCCGGCAATGTTACCGTTGTACAGGTTGCGCCCTGCAGGCTGGGCGTTGTTGCCCTGTAAGGCATGCCCAAAGGCATTGCCTCCGCCAATGGGGCTGTAATCACCGGTATGGTAGGCCAGGCTGTAAGCCAGGGCATCTTTGGCGATCACACTGCCATCGCCGCCAATGTCGGTTCCGCCCAAAGCTGATCCGTTCAGGCCCTTCAGCCAGCCCTGAAGCGTATAGGCATGGTCCATGCCCTGTACCTTTCCGCCCTCACGGCCCAGCTCAACACGGGCCAAAGGGCCGTGCAGGTAGTACTGGTAGCTGGCATCCAGCCGGCGGTGCGGTGCCAACAATGTGCTGCCGAAGCTGTGGCCGGACAGGCTCGCCTCCACCCCGCTCCAGGCCTCCGTGAGGCGGTTCTCCGCATCGTACCGATACTGGTAAAAAAACCGGTCGTTTTGTCCCTTTTGGTAGGCCAGGAAATTTACCTTGCCGCTCACCAGGTCGTACTCATAGTCCAGGCGCTTCACGCCCAGCCCGCTGATCTGCTGGTACAGCGTTTTCACGTTCCCCGCATAATCGTAGCTGTAATAAGTGGCATTCTCCACCGCTCCTGTCGGCGTGGCGCGCGTCAGGCTGGCTGATACCCGCTTGCGCAGGTTGTCTTGCGCCAGCCCGGCCGGAATGCCGTTGGTCACCGCGGGCGCATCATAATAGGTCTGCGTGAGCTGGGTACGGGCACCGCTGGCCAAAAGGCTGTTCAGGGTGGCCTGTGCCACATGGCCCGCCTCGGGCACCGTGCCGCTCATCTTCTTCTGGCCCACCTCGGTGATGCGGCCAAGAGCATCGTATTCGGTATAGCTGTAATCTTTTCCCACGGCCTGTCTGGCATTTTGGCTGAAGACCAGGCGACTGATCTGATCGTACCAGAACTTACTGATGCCCGCATCGGGCGTTTGCTGCTGCACCACCTGGCCCGTGGCGTTATAGGCGTAGCTGGTGGCCAGCACATGCGCCGGATAAACCCCGTTGAACTGGGTCTCGATAGTGCTGCCATCGCCGAGGGTGGTCGGCCCCCCGGCCGCGGGCACATTGAAACGGTACCAGGACAGGCCGCTCGTGTTCTGTGCGGCAAAGCACTTGCTCTCTGCATTGGCGGCAATCTCAGCCGCCACCATCAGCCTGTTCCGGTACACCCGCAGGTGTTTCAACATGCTCATGTTGTTTGGCATGGCAAGCGGATCGCCTGTTATGGCCCAGCCGCAGCCCGCATAAGGTGCGCCCGCCACCGGCGTGTACCGGGTTCCGTTTACCCAAATCTGTAAAGCGCCCTGCGCCAGGTTGGCGCCCTGTATCACGATGTGGGTCCAGGCTTGCAGCGGCAACAGGTCGCTGATGTCGGCCGTGACATGGTTGCTCAGCGTGATGCTCACGTTATCGGCCGCCGTTTGGTTCAGGCTGAACACATCAACGCTCAGCAGATTTCCGTTCTGGCAGGCCTGCAGCATGTATTTCATATCGGGCGTGGCCGCAATAAACTGCCTTGGGCCCGCCGCATTGGCATATAGCCACAGCTCTACGGCATTGTTGCCCGTGTTTTTCAGGGCAGCGCTCAAAGTGTTCAGTGCCGTGGTTCGGTTGGCCGCCGTGGCCGGTCCGTTGTAGCTGCAATCATTGTTCAGCATGCCTTCACGATGGGCGCTTACTGCCGTGATCTCGGTACCTGCCAGTGGCACCACGCCCTCAGGTGGTACAGTGCGCACCAGGTTGCCCATCTGGTCATAGTAATACAGCGTATAATGGTAAATCTGCTGTTGGGCATCCAGCCTGGCACTGGCCCTGGCGGCCGAGCAGGTAGCGATATAAGCTGCCACAAATTTACGGCGCTCTTCGGCCATGTATGTCTGGTATTCCCTGTCGCCAAGGCCAAAGCCCAGTTCAAACAGCGATTTCACACAGGCATATGGATCCACCGCTGCCGTACCAAAAGAGGGTTCGTTGCAGAGTTGTTGTTTATTGGCATCACTGGCAAAGGCCATGTACTGAAAATAGCCAAGCGTAAAGCCATACTTGTAGTTGAGGTAGTTGGCCAGTATGGTTTCATAATTGCTCCAGCTGCTGTTCGGTGTGCTGCTAAACTGGGCTGCAATTGCTGCCACACTGGCATTGTAATCTGATTTTGAGATACAGCCCCCACTGTTCTGTAAAAAGACAGGCAGCTTCATGTCCTGCGCCAAAAGGTACTTGCAATTGCCGCAGCCTTTCAACAGCGCCGTAAATTCGGTCTGGCTCAGGGTCATGGCGCTGCCATAGCTGTTTTGCAGATAGCTATAAAAACCGGCATCGCTCATGCCCGATGGGCGCAAATTGTTCAGTCTGGTGCAAATTTCCGGGCTTGTGGCCGAGATGATCACATCCACAGCCTGTTGTGGCTGTTGGTAAGGATAGGTACCATCCAGGATCCATGGGTTAAGATCATTGGTAAAGGCACTTATGCCCAATACCTTTTTAATCACTTCGGCAAAGCTGCTGCAGTTGGTACCATCTATATTAACCGGGGATGATGTTGGTGCAATATTGCCCGATCCGAATGGATGGGTTTTATCTCCGCCGCGTTTACAAATCTCAATGAGGTTATCGCGTAGCTTATCCCGGGTGGTTTGGTTATATCCCCCCGCATCAAGGCCGGCTTTCAGGCGCTGCATCCACTGCCCGGCATTGGCGTTACAGTTTTCGGCAACGGCAGCGGCAATTGCAGCCGCTTGCTGCGCTTCTATCTGGGTGCCACCAATGTTTGGAACAATGAAATCGGACGTTGGGAAACGGGTGGTTTTACCGGCATAGGCTGTGCAACTGGTGGGTGTGCCATCGCAGGCAGTAGCTGTGCCGCATACCGATATAGGTCCAGACATGCCGATGGTATAGAAATCGGGAATGCATACGTTGGCCGTATTGGTTACAGGGTCAAGTGGTACATCATACATCAGCACCTGCGAAATACCATTATAATAGGTTATCAGTACGTTTACAGTTTGATAGGAACGGTTACAGATCTGGACGCCCGGAGCCAAAGATATATGGTAGGTTTTTCCTGCTCCCTCGTTCGGGTCATAACAATAGGCGCCCGTGGCAGAGATAACAAAATCAGTACTGTAGCATTCGCTCATTGCACGAGCCTCACTAATACCTTCGGTAGTTAAACTGGCCATGCTTGTTTTGGCGCCAGTTACCACCATTCCCGAATCAGGAGATGCCTTTTTTGCCAACTGACGTGCCTTCAGCATAATAAGTCTGGCTTTTAAAGAACTATCGCTTTCTTTAAATTTGGCAACCCACACGTTTCTGTAGATATTAAAAGAGCCTTTTCCGTTACGGATTGCGAAATAATCTTTTTTCACATAACTGCCAAAGCGTTGTTTTAATTTGGCCTTTAATTTGGTCGATGTTTTTGCTTTGGATGGATCCGTTACGCTGATCAGGTAAACATGATTATTGTCTACATCAGCTGCAAGTTTTAAACTGGTACTTTGCAATGACTGAAGCTGCACAGTTTCTTCACAGGGTTGCTCTGGCTGTTGAAGATTTGCTGCCACCACCATGGCAAAAGGCAAGGTTGGAACACAACCACCGCCACCGCCGCCTCCACCGCCACCGCCGCCAAGGTAAGTATAACACAAAGACACCCAAACGTTGGTATAATGGTAGCTCAATGAGCCAACATAAACCGTATAGCAGTCGTAAAAGGTCATATCGCTGCTGTTGGCTATGCCATTACAATAACCAACAGGCTGGTTGCCTGATGAATAACCTTGTATAATGGTATAATCGTATCGGTAAGAACCATAAATGGCATAAAACTGGTTTTGAGAAGAGGCACCATCAACATAGGCCGTGCCCTGGAACTGGCAGGCAGCCGGAATGGCCTCGGTACATACTATTTCCCAAACATTGGTCAGGTTTTGGGTATTATTGTTAAAATTAAGGTTTAAGCAGGTATTAAATGTTAACCCTGAGGTGCCGGAACTACAGTAAGCAGAAACAGAAGGGATATTTGATGCATTACCGGAAATGTAATAGTAAGTGGTTTGCGTATTGTTGATGTAATCAAAAGTGCGATAGGTAGTTGCATTAAGTTGTATGCCCGGATTACTGATCGTTCTGTTCTGACATATTGGAGCAGGCAATAAGCTCATTGGCGTGCCAATGGTGCAGGCCGTGGCACAAGTGGTGCTATTGCGTAATTGTATATAATATTTTTCTTTTAAATCCAGATAAAACGAACGGTACAGCTCCCACTCTCTATCTGGAATACGGCAGCTTCCGCTTGGGCTGCAATTGTTCCAGGTATCGCTATTAGGTGTGGTGTTGGTGGTTGCAGTCCCATCAGAACAATATAGTGTAAAATCAACCAGTTGCAGCAAGCTCTTATTGGTTAAACTGTACATACCGCTTACCCTGACAGAATATTGTGCCAGATCCTGTAACATGTCATTCCTATAGGCCGCACCCGCGCCTCCAGGCATAAAAAACGGATCAATGCTCAACAGCCAGTTGGTTGCGTTGCCAGAACCATAAGCCGCTTGAGCTGCAGTTTTATCAGCAAGTTTGATGTCCCATATTTTTGATACGCTGTTCTGCTGGCAGAACTGCAATTTGCAATATTCGGGGTGGTAGATCAGAAATTTTTCTGCCCAGGATGGTTGCCAGTATTTAACCAGTTCGGCAAGCGTAAAAGAGGCATCATAAGGCGAGGTTATCGTGTTGTTTTCCCGAGTGACCAAATTGGACTGATAAATGGCATCTGATGGGTTGGCAACAGGAAATGCAGCTCTGAAATGAAGTTGAAGTACGTTAATGTTTGGCTCAGACAGCGAGCCTAAAGCATTAACCGGTGCATACTGCCCACCAGGCGAAACATCTGCCAGCATTACAACTGTATACTCATCACATGGTGATGACGGAGTTGTGGTGCAGGCAGCTTCAAGTGCTGTGATCTGGCTGGCAATAACACTATACAAACCACTTACAAAAGTGCTGTAACCGGCAGGGTTATCGCCAAGCTCGGTGATCTTTGTGTTTATGGCGGCAACAAAGGTGGCCTGATTGCCCAGTTGCTGGCGTGCGGTTTTACAATCAGAAAAACAATCATTAAAGTTAAGCTTTTGTAGCTGGCTGAGCACAAATGCCGATCGTTTGGTAAGTGTACCGTTGGTAAGCCCGGCATTAACATAGTTATCGGTAAAATCTTCTATCACTTTGGGGCTCAACCTGAAGTTGAAGGTAATATAATATTCTCCTATCTGATTGAAATTGATCGCCAGCGGTGTTACTGCCGGCGCTACCGCGTTGCAATTGGTATTATCGACCACGTTAGAGGCTTTTGAGCCAATGGTTTGCGGTGTAGTACTGCGATAAATCAGGTTTTTGCAATCATCAGTTATAGTAATGGTCAGTTCATAATAGCAACTGCTGCAGGGTTGAAACGCACCTCCGGGATAACGGCTGACCAGTTTTTCGATATCATAACTTAAACTTGCGGGTCCGGTAACGGTAGGTGTATAGGTAGTTGTGGCGCTAAGGCTCAAAGTGGTACTGTTAAAACTAAACTGTGCCGGATTGAGCACCTGCAGCGATACCTGTTGTGCTGCCGGTTTGTTTGGCAACGGATCAACATTGCCAGGCGTATTTCCGGCAAGTGCCGTTGCAATCGTTTTCCCCGATGCATTTAAATAACTGATTGAAATCTGGCCGTTGGGGTCAACAACCGTATTTTTCAGATAACGCTCGGCATAACCCACATCATTACCAAAAATACGATCGATTTCCCATTGCGTTGGCTTATCATAATAATAGCGGGTAGTGTGCTTTTCGGCCTGTCCGGGCTGAAAAACCTGCCCTACACCACCTTGTAACCTGATTTTGCCCGTATTATCTCCTGTAAACTGCGTAACCGATAATGGATATCCTCCTGCATTCGGAATGTATTTGTTAAAATTAGGATTGCCGGAACCTAAAAAAGCGTTGGCACCCGAATAATATTTCGAAGCACCCGATTGCGTGCCCAGTGCATTAGGTGCAGGCTCGCATAAAAGGCTGTTTAAGTCTGAAAAACTGTAAGGTACCCCCGAGCCATTTACATTGAAAGAAGGGAAATAATGGATATATTGATTGCTCACATTATCTTTTACCGGCGCTGGTAAAATGCTGGCGGCCGCCCTTCCGAAACTGTCGTAAATATTTTCCTGCACTACAGCAACATTACTTTCGTTGTTAAGTGTTACCGTTTGCCTTCCGCGTAGCGTGCCATCAAAATAACTCACCACCTCTTTCCGCTTCCCTTCTTCGGCGTAGCTGGCGCTATATTGCCAATTCAGATTTTGCTCATGCCAGTTCAAATCCCATATCGCATAGGTGACATTATCATCCATCTTATAAAACCACTGTCCCTCAGCCCGTAATCCGTCTGCAGTATAGCTTACCTGCCTCATCCTCACCATGATGTATTTTGAATTACTGATCAGCGAAATCAGGTAATCTTGTTTGTTGGTTGTTATTCTGGTTGCGTTGTTCTTAAAAATCTGAGCCAGTACTTCCTCGCTGTAATAATTGCCGTATTGCTTAATTCCATTTACCGTTGTCCACCATTCCGAATCCTCATCAACATAAGTCCATTCAATATCATATTCCTGTACGCCAGATACCAATGCCCATGAAAGCGCGAGCTGGTTTTTACCGTTAACATGGCTTCCTGCTGTAAGCCTTTGCATGCCGCCCGAACCCTCCTGCCCCAATTGGCCGTTAATGCCCATAAACAGAAAGGGTTTAAACAGATAAGTACGGTCTATATTGATCTGGCTGGTTAACTGAAGTATCGCCGGGAGCGATTGGCCATACTCCGGACTGTTCATGGACACTACATATACCTTTACATAATAGCCATTGGTAAAGTTATAAACATCAATACCGTTATACACGGTTCCATTTTCTTTCGAGTAGTTTACCTGTAGCTTTACCGAATCTATTTTTGTGGCAATTGTTTGCTCCGGACTGCTGAAATATTCAATCCTTAACCTCATGCTACAGCTAAAAGAGCGACTGATATTTTGTTCATCAATCACTTGCAGTGAAATGGCATTTTGAACTGAAACGTTGGTAATTTCAGACCAGTTGAACGATGGATTTCTGAATTTCTCATCCTTTACCAGGAGTGAATCACCAGCCTTTATACTGCCCTTTAAAAAGTTTTTATAGGGTTCAATAGCTGCTTTAGCACGCAGCTGGCCTAGAACTAAAAAAAGAACTACGAAAATAATACGGAGCGTTCCGTTCATATCACTGTGCATTTATGGGTTATAAATATGGTGTTTCATCGTTTGTTTGTTTTTTTGTTGAAAACAGCCCTCTCCAAGGCTCCCAACCGTTTGGATTGTGAGCGGTTAACCTGTTCATAAGTTTTCAACTCCTTGCTTTTTTCAATGAGATGCAAGGTAAGCTCTTCGATTTTTTTCAGTAAAAGCTTGTTCATCTCCCCCAGTTCGATCCCATGTTTTTCTGCTTCGGCTGCCGAAGGGATCTCGGGCAGGTGCTTGTACTTCTGGATGTATCGTTCGAGCTCGGGCAGTGAGGTTTTTTGATGTCCCGGCTCAAAAACGTAATCGGGCATGCCCTGGACATCAACTCGTATTTCCCTGGCCTTTATCTTTCCGTTCACAGTGAGCTTTTCGGATGGGTTGGTTAAGCCGATGCCAACGTTACCGTTGAAAAAGTTAGTGCCCCCTCCTTTAAAATAGGCCGTGCCTGTATGGTCGATCCCGTTTCTGTTCACATTGTAAGAAACTTGGGTAAGGTAATGTCTGGGCGGGCCTAACACCTCTTCGTAAGGCAGCGGATTCTGGACATTGTCGTATACCGCCGCTGTGACATTGGCCGTGCTGTGCAAATGGTAGCTGAGTCCGCCCTTTAGCCAAACGATGATCTTTTGAGTCCCGTTTCGCAACGTGGCATCGACCCAATCGGCAATCAACAGATTATCTGAAGTGTTATGCACGTTCGCATCGATGAAATGAGACAAATGCCCATAATTAGTGGTATGATAAGTGAACTCGGCCATGATGGAGCCTTTCCAGCTTTGATTTTCATGAATGTCTGATCGCCCAATCGTAAAAGAGGTAGGCCGGTGGTTAAACCAATTCGCATCGTTGAACACCACGGGATAAAATTTGTCTTCATCTCCTCCGACAGTGAACACAGTGGCGGTTTGTGCTTTTGATCCTCCTGAAAAAAACATGTAAATCAGGAGCATTGAATAATATTTCGAAAATCTGTTCTTTATAATGGTCATTTCTAACATTTTGTTTTATCCATGTAATGTTTAAACTCATCTGCCGGGGGCAGATTTTTTAGCAACGGCTTTTAATGGCAGGACTGGAGGTGGTTTTGAAAAACCATTGATCCGTTACTGGTGCTGAGGTCATATTTTTCATGGCAGTTTAATCAGTTCGTATTTACTAAACTCTTTTGTTGTAACAGGATCTGATGTTTTAATCCCTTCCAAAAAACTATTCATATCAGGAATGCCTGCCGAACCGGGATTTTGCCTTTTTATCTTAAAAGTGATGCGTTTATCTAATTTAATATCGTATGGATCATTAAAATTATCCATGCGAAGAAAAACCGACAAGGGCTCTAAATTTTGCGCCTGGTAGGTCACTTCATAAACCCTGCACGAGATATGGTTCATGTTTATAAGGGAAATTTTGCGGATACCCTCTTCAACAGTTTCATCTTTAAGCACATACCCTTCCGATTTAATATGATCTACCACCTTTTCGGGAATGGGCAGCAATCGGTCTTGTTTATTTTTACTGCTATTACCAAACATCATTTTTTGTTGCCCGTGATCAACAAAAAGGTATTTTTCATTGGCAATCAGGGTTTCAGTTTTCCCAAACTGGCAATAAAACCTCGCACCCTGCTGCTCAAAACGATAAGGAAGATCGATGATGTTCTGGGTAGAATCTGCCCCGTCAAAAATTGAAATATTCAGCGCCAAATGATTTGTATTTGACAGGAATGATGTTATTTTCAAAAACTTCTGCACCAACATACTGTCTGGTTCCGCTATCGCTGTTTGCCCGGTAATTTGATTTTTTATGGGTTCAGGGTTATTGACCAGCCATTTCGCAGCAGCGCCAAGTCCGCAGAAAATCACTAAAATCAAGCCTGTTGCAAAGGCGTTTTTTATTACTTTTTCCATGTATTTATTTTTTGCGATAAGACGAATGGTTCTCTTTTATGGTGGCAATTCCCCGCTCTGTTTCTTTTTTCACCCTTACCAGTGATCCTTCATCATCATATTCATAAAATGTAGCAAAACAGTTTTCATCCAGTTCGGCCATCAATCTAAAATTACGATCATCGTAAACGTATGATTTCATCATGGCGTCTTTGGGATGGATACGGATATCATCAACGTATACTGTGCCTGTAGCAGGCAAAATATTCACGGTAAAGCGGCCAT
Organism: Pedobacter chinensis; assembly: GCF_003339865.1. Lineage (GTDB taxonomy): Bacteria > Bacteroidota > Bacteroidia > Sphingobacteriales > Sphingobacteriaceae > Pedobacter > Pedobacter chinensis. The sequence continues at coordinate 530,383 of NZ_QPKV01000006.1, read as the reverse complement.
TGTTATTCTGTACAACTGATAGGTTTCCTTCTAATAATTTCCATCCCTCAACAATGGCTCTACAGGTTAAACTGGCCGTTTGCATACCGTTTGGGTTTCCATAGGTTACCGAAACATTTACGTTTTTATTCAATGGCTGTCCGTCATAAACCCATATGTTTAAAACATAAGTTAATTCATTATCGGGCTCAAACCCACGTGGGTATAAGCCCCGGCCTGCTAAAAGGGTAAATTCGTTTTTATCAGTTCTGCCCAAATACGCGCCTTGCTTTTGTTTCCCTGAATGACGAATAGTTTCCAGTTTTATACCACTGCCCGGAAGCAGAAGCGAATAATTTCCGGAATGTGCCATGTTGCTTCTGCGATCATAAAGAAGCGCCTGCCCGTATGCATTGGTAAGCTCTTTGGCCGCATTGGTATCAGGTATGGCTGAAATCCGTGACCGGTCTTCAAAACTGTTCACATATATATCCCTGCGTTTGCTGTTAGAGGCCACCGCAGAAGGGAACTGGCCGGAAAAATCAAACGATGCGGCACTTGATCTTTTCAAGGCATCTTCATTTTCCAGTTCCTGACCATATAAATCATACAATTTTACGGTATTACCGGGCACCCATTTATCTGCCAGAATGTTTAATGACCAGCCCTGAGCATTATCATTTTTCCAGTATGACCTAAATGATTTGAAATAACCTGCATTGGCCACGTTTACGCCCTTTTTACCCTGAACAAAAATATTATCATAAGATCTGTTCACCTGGTGGGCCAGTTGCGTAAATGGCCTCCAGTTTCCCTTCATTCCCTGAACAAATGGGTTGAAATAACTTTCATAGGTAAAGCGCCAGATTTTATTTCCACCAATCGTCCTGAAAGTCTGAAAATTAGATTGATCTGCAATTAAGTTTGCTGTTGAAAATATGGTACTTAAACTCGAGGAGCCGGCAGCATATCTAACCTCCTGGTAAGAATTATTATAAATTTCAACGCCCATGCTTGCTGGATTTCCAGACCAGTCGTTATAAGTATTATTTTCATTATATCCCTGAACCTCTATCTTATGATGGCCTTCCGGTAAATAGATGGGATATAAGGTCCAATACTGGAGGTTATTATCCATCTCTGGCACAGCGACGATATTGTCAATGGTTATTTTCAATCTGTCATCACCTGCAAACCCAATATAATACATCTTGCTCGTGGGCACATAAAAGTTAGAAGTGAATCCTAAATATTCGTTTATGCCCGGATTAGGCAAATTCGGCCAAATGCCGGTATTGGACAAACGACTATTCAGATATGTATTGCTGAAATAAGAATAAGTTCCGCAATTTTCTATTGTACCTTCAAAATCATCGCAAAGATTATAGATTCTACTTCCCAATTGTCCATATGATGCCTTATAACCGATCATCTTATAAGTGAACACCTGTGTTGTATTTTCTTTCCGTTCTGTGATCTGCCCTGCTCCGTTTGCCGGCCATTCATCATCATAAGTGCTGGCCGCAGCATTAATTACCTTTAAACTTGCCAGTTCTAGTGCTGAGGCCAGGGCAATCTTCCCATTTACAATAGGATTGTTCAAACAGGTAATGGTTTGCGCATTTGCATGGAGTAAATTTCTGTAGCCAGATCTGATGATCTTAAAACTCCGGTTTAAGCCAGTGCCACTAAGTGTAGATAACCTGGCGCCATTTTGGTCTATCAAAATTTTGGCAGATTCATTCTGTGCGATTGAACGATTGTTAATTACCCAATAATGAATACCAGTGCCCAGGTTAACCAGTTCGTCACCTTCTGCAAGAGCGGCCCAGTATTCTTCATTTATTTCATACTGGCTATTTAAGGTCACTTCGCGCAATATTGCGCCTTGATTCTGGTACGCCCCTCCCATCTTTATAAAAGGCCAATAAGCCGGGATATTGATGGTGTAAAAACTTTTCTTGAATTCATTTTCGGTTTTAGTGATGATAGGATCGCCGGTAACCCCATCATAGGCAAAGTTTTCTACAGCTATTGACGAGCCATTTTCTGTTTTTATCACCTTTTTGATCAATCCGTTCGTTTGAACAACTTTTACGGCGCAAACCGATCTGAAGAGTTTATATTCGTTATTATCATTAACCGGAAAATGAGGCAGCGGAATAATTGGAACGCCTAAAAACGGCAATAAATCCACACCGAGGTTTACTGCTGTTCCGTGGTTGATGCTTTCCTGTTCCCTTAAATCGGTAAAAAATTCGATGTCCCGGCCAATGATAACGTTCTCGGCTATATTTCCATCCTGCTTCACAATCGTTACCCTATTGTCGAGTTTTTTGGTTTCTCCTTTACTATCTTCAGTGATCTGATATTCATATATGGTTGATGAGATTTCAGCACCACCCGAATTGAATATCCGTTCGGCCCTGGGCTTGCCATGCATATCGTTGAGTTCTATTGTATATCCCTGAGAAAGTACCAGCTCTTCAATGCTGTTAGTTGCCACCAGTGAATAGTTATGCTGTGGCCTTGGGTTATATTTTTGCAAAGAAGAAACGGATACCTTTACCGGAAATTCACGACTGGTATAAAATTCATGAACAGAATAACCGGTTCTGGGTGTTCCCGCTCCTGCTGACGGATCTATATCTTTTACTGTTACGCGACTATAAGCCACACCAGCGGCAGGATAGAACGATTCGCCAAATGGAGCTTCGAGTTCAAAATAATTGTTTATACTCCCTTTTATTTTTTGAATGTAGGGCACTGGTTGCCTTAGTGCGTTCTCGTCGTTTCCAACAGAAGGCTCATAACTGGCTACACCGCTGCTGATCTTACGGCCCCTGTCGTCTACAGTCAGGTATTCATATTTTTGTCCGTAAACGCCTTTAGGCACATTAGATCCTGAATAATTGTCCCACTCGTCTTTGATCTCAATGCTTTTTACTCTGGCTCCACCGCCTATTTTACCCTTGCTGGCCAATGCGAGTCTGCAGAAACTTTGTGCAGGTCTGAAATCATTGCAAAACCCTCGTTCAAAAGCGCGCTTGTAAAAATTCTGCCGAAGTTCGCTCAGGTTTCTGGCCGCGTTTGCAATTGCACTTACAGCTGCTGATACTGAACCCGATTCATCTTTAATTCTGTTCTCAAACCCGGGATAAGCATATTTTGGATATTCATTTTTTAATTTCTGCCATGCGGCAAAACGAATTGGATTTGACGGCACTCCACCTTCATTTATACTTTCCATTTGTAGTGTCGCCTGGCTCCCCTGTATATTTACTCCGGTAATCTTTACATAAGCCGGAACAAAGTCCAGATCGTTACCATAACTATTGGCGTTAGCTGTACTCATCTTAATGTTCGATTTTGTGTACAGGTAATCAGATCCATTCAGGTAAACCTTCTTGAACCACTTTAAAAGATCGGGTTCGTTGGCAGGAATTGAATCAATGGCAACCGTAATGGAATTTGCCGTGGCAATATTGTTATTGCTGAAATTGAAGGGAACCATCACGGTTGCCCTCTTGTCTTGCACATAAGCATAATCATCGGCTTCATAACCAACATCGATAATTCCCCCTGAAGGAAGTTCGATACGGGTTAAATGCCACAATGCCACTGCTTGATCTGCTCTGCTACGATTTTGGTCGGCATAGGGATATTCCTCATTATTTAGTCCTCCGGGGTTTATATTTACATTTTTGTAAATACCCCACCGGTCGGTTGCCATGTGGCCATAAGATTGATTTGATCCGTATTGGAATACATAAGGATGGTGCTGCCCTTTATGTGTCAATCCGTATTCAAACCAAACCCGTTTTAAAGTAAGTTTACCTTTATTGGCCGCAACAGAATTTGGCGTATTCGGACATAAGTCATAACCATACTGAAATTTTACGGTTTTGATTGGTTTATTTAAATTCTCTTTACTGTAAAGCCTGATCTCTACCAGGCACTTCTGCCTGACTGATGCATCCAGTGCTCCTTTATAATCAGTTACGCCAAGCGCATCATCCCTGTCAGCAGTAATGAAATAGGCTATTTTATTTTTCGACTCTATGGAATGTACGTAATAAATTTCCTTTTCACCATATACAATGCTGCCTTTATCATCTTTTGGATCGGCCAAAAGGCCACGGTTAAGTGATGCTTCTGGCGTAGCACCTGAATTAAATGGAGTTCTCCATTTATAGGTGTTTATTTTTGAATAGTTAAATTTAACAGCGGTTCCGTTGTCATCAGAAGAAATACCATTATTTGTTCTGTCTAGATAGTCAGGCGAGAGAATTCCGGTTAAAAGAAAACTGCTTGCGTAGGCAGGTTGAATATCACGATGCAGATAATTGTCAGTATCGCCAATGGTATGGTTGATATTTCCCTGAGCATTTAAACTAACCGGTGTTTTTCCATTCCTGATGGCTATACTATTATCCACTGCGAAAGATATTTCTTCCTGTTTTTTATTATATACCGGCAAACCATAAACACTGCGTTGCCCGGTTTCATTCAGCACAGTGATCTCTGATAGATGGTGTGCCTTTCTAAGTGTGTTCATTCTGGCATCGTCCTGGCCATAGAGCGCATATAATGGATTGAATGACGAAATATTATTGAAAGGATAGGTTTTTATGGTTCTATCGAGCCCCGCTTTTGCTGATTCACTTGCTGTGAGGTAACTGATTGTGGTTTTTAATTCCTGGCGTTTGGTTCGTTCTATCTTATCGTTTATGTTATTAATCCCCGTAGCCGTGTTAAACGCCTGTAATGCGGTATGACCGGAGATGTTGACAGAGATGTTGTCTGTTCCTTTGATTTTACTACTCAACACATTATCCTCAAGAGTATGTTCATCGGGTCTTTTAAAAAACACATGTTGTTTTTCTATTGCTGCCGATTCATCCTGAAAATCTCCTTTACTAAGATACTGGTTATTGCTGGTCCACTTCCTTGTCGTATTAGAGGTAGCCTGTTCAAAACGTGTTACGCCTAAATGTACTCCATACCCAAATCCCAAATCCGTTCCAAAGGTTCCAACGGTTGATCTATCTACAGCAAGATTATCATAAAAAGCACCGGTTCCGCCCCGGTATAACCTGAACTGGCCTGAACCAGCCTGACTGTTATAAGTGAATATATCTGGCGTAGCAACAGGAATGGCCAGGTTTGGCAATTCTGGGATCACAGGATTTTCCTTTTCACGAATAAAATCATGAACAACGTTATTTTTGCTTTTTCCACTCTCTGAGTATAAAAATCCGTATTCCAAATGCTGCATTTGGGTGTTAGCCACTTCCCTCACACTTCTGTATCCGGTAAAGCCACCGCCTGCAAAGATGATCGTGGCAGAAACGCCAAGATCAATGCTAAAAGAATCGTACCTGGTATTGTATGGAACCTGTATTTTAGGTTGTAAGGGTTCTGTATTAAAGGATGTAAGCGGCGATGAAGTGTTAAATGAAAGCATAGAACTTCCCAATCCAAGACTTTTCATCCCCGACCGGCTATTATATCCGAGCGAAGAACTTAATCCAGCGTTTCCAATACTTTTTTCCCTTCCGTTGTCGGCAATGGACATGGAAACATTAGGTGATAAGTCCACTCCGCTTGCCGTGTTTGATAAAATGCCTATTCCCATACCCGAGGTAAGCATGCCGCCATTTGCAAATGAATAGGACACCCCTGCATTGGCGCCTATCTCTGCCCCGATTCCGGTATAGTTATCACTGAATATCCCAAAAGTGAATGATCCACTTAATTTAGCTTTTCCGCGGTTTTCAACTTTTGCACTGATTTTTCCTCCTATGGTTACTTTCGGCTTGGTAAAATGTGTGGTACTCAGGGTATCACCTTTCAAGTCATCAGGAACACCTCTCAACTGTCTGCTAATGGAGCCTACATTTAAATTCCAGCCCAAACCAACCCAACTTGCCTCATCCTCGATTCCTACACCCGACTGGTAATTTAAGTTCAATGGATAGCCATCAATATCTAAAAGTGGAATATTATATTTAAAATCACCGGTTATCAGATCAACCATATCGGTTGTACCAACAGGTTGAAAAGACTGACTCTCGGGTTGTGAGGGGCCTGAAGTTAATGAATAAGCAACCAGCGGATAAAAAAGGTTTACCATCGAAGCCATAATAAGCAGCCAGGCTACCCGTTTAACTCTACTTTTATTAAAAAAACGCATCATATTTATTTCAAAATCATATTATATGCCTTACCACTGATATATCTGTCTCTATAAACCAATTGCTCCTGGTTGACATTTCCGTCAAAATCATCAAATAACAATATATATTCGTAGCAATTCTTTATGCCGTTCGCCACCGGAAGAATACCGGTGGGGAATTCACGTCTGCCTTTATATATCCTGTAAAAGCAACTGTCTATTCCATAACCCATCTGTTCATTGAGCTGCTTTTCCCTTTTTTCATCGTTCTTTCGATGTGAAAAAATGCGCACTGCAAAAGCTAAACTACCCTGTTCTTTCTTTTTTAAATGTGTTTGAATAGTCAATACATCATCTTCGACGGTGGAGTGCGGAGAATTTGCACATCCTGCTATTGATATGGATATTGTTATGATTGCTAATATTTTCCTCATTCCTTTTCCTTATAAATAAATCTTAAACTTTTCGTTGTTCCACTAGGCAAATTAACTTTCATGACATAGGAATAGCCATCTTTAAATGATAGGTTATGGCTGAAGTCTAAATTGATCTTATTATGTCCTCTTTTTAATTTTACCGATGGAAGTCGTTTTATTTTAATTTCAGGATGGCTCACACACAAAACCTCGTACTGAAGCTTCTGCTCGGCATAAGAATTTACCAGCGCAAAACGTACAAATCCATCAGACACATAAAAGTTCCCCTTTACCAAATCCTCAATATCCCTATATCCAAAATCATTTTCAACAACATTTACAAGCGTATCGCTACAATTCACCTGAAATGACCAAATATCAGATCGATTGATAACCGTTTGGTCTTTATACGCTGTTACCTGCCAGGCATATTTTTTACCTTTTGAAAGATCTTTAGCATTTGGAGGATAGAGCAATAGGTTAGCCATTACCCCTTTCTGATTGATAACCGGCAGGTTATAGTTCAAAGCCTCTACAGCATTCTGTTTTTCCTTTACCTCTACCAGCACAACCTGATAAAGCAAACCCATAACGTGAGGCACCGATGGTTGCCAGGTTAATAGTGGCCGATTTTCACAGATCTCATCCTGATCATAAGGCTCAATCAAATCGAGCGGTGCCGGTGGGCTGACCTCATGACTGAAGATCTGATCAATGATCTCTTCACTGGAAGAAGCAGAGATAATATTGAAATCATACTCATAATCTCCTTGTGGGAAATATTGATTGCGGCGAATGAAGTTTGCCGTTGCGTTTTCACTCAGCGCTACATTTGCCGATTGGGCAACCCCTACAGGGATGACATTATTTCCAGACATAAGTGTGAAAGATCCGGTGCTGATCATGAGCACTTTCCCTGCCTTGGCCTCACTTACAGTAATGTTAATCCTGACGTTTTTAGCACCTCCGCTGTTGAATATCGATGCCCTGAAGAGTCCGTTAATGGTGGTACCGTAAACTTCGGGAATGAATTGTATACTGGTCTGAGCCTTAGCGCCAATGGTTAGCAGCAATAGCATAACCAAATACTGGTAGGGTATTCTCATGGTTTGTCTAGATAATAATGAATGGATAGTTCTGCACGCGAAGTCGAAAAAAGATCAGGATATAAAGGAGTAATCATATTACGTCTGAGGTCGAGGTACCCGCTCACGTCAAAGTGTTTTCTGAGCATAAACTGGATACTTTGCTTAACCCCCGCCTGACGGGCAAGTGACTGGTTGTCCAAATAACTAAGCCCGGTTGACATGCTTACCGTGCCAAAAATCTGATACTGTATACCCAGATCAGAATTTAACATGTTTCCGAGTATCGTGGTCTGGCTTAACTCACGATTATAAAAAAGGCTCGCATTCAACGAAAAGCCCTTAAATACCATGGTTTGAAGGTAGTTCAACTGTGCCAGGTTGGTATTTCCCTGGCTAAGCGGATTCCGCATCTCCTGTCTGCCCATGCCGATATGGCTAAAGCTGTTTATGCCCATTACCTTGTAGCTGCTGTTCAGGTCAACCTGCACCTTTCTGGATCCATATACCGGGGTAACCGTCTCCGCGACTTTCTCCACACCGTTTTCCATGTATTTAATATTGAGCGAAGAAGCCCTGAAGAGTTTGATCCTGGAATCTACCTGTACCTGATAGTTTTTCCAATGCGCATGATCAAGTGCGCTGATTGGCATGTTTTTAAAATCTGAACGAAGTGCCAGTGACCACCGGTTATGAAACATGTTTTTCCTGATATTTCCGCCGAAACGCAGGTTCAGGTTACCAATCCCCTGCTGGCCAGGATTCTGAAAGCCAACGCCCGAATAATTGATATAAACTGAACTTTTCAGTCCCATTCTCTTAGCATCCAGAGAATGGTTCATTCCCAGTGACATCGTTTCTAAAAAATCATCTCTAAAATAATTCCCATTGGTATTGCGATCCAGCATGAGTTGGTCTGGGCCAAGACTAGCCAGGTTCTTATATTGAGTGGAAGACTTGGACACATCAAGATTCAGCATTCCACCCTGCTTCAGATTAAGTGCCTGGCTTAAGGTAAAAACGAGATTATTGCGTGGCAATGCGTTCAGCGCAGTGGCCATCGAACCTGAAAATTGTCGGTCATAAGCACCCACCCACGAAAGCTTTCCTGAACCAAAAGAGAAATTAGTGGTTGGTACGCTTAAGTAGGTATACAGCTTAGGTAACGAAAAAGTGGAAGTCTCAAAGCCAATATCCTTGGATGCCTGAATATCCTTATTACTGCTTAAGCCAGCCCGAACGGGTCCTCTCGCAGTTTTAAACGAAACGTTGAAACCATTTAAAAAAAGATCTCTGTTGAGCGAATTTCCAGGTAGAACACTACCAAAATTACCTGCCTGAAATTCTCCTAACTGAGAATATGAGCGCTGTAACCAGTTTAAGTTAGGATTTCTGGACAATTCTTCCATAGCAAAAGTTTCCAGTTCCTTTTTCGAGATGCGGTTCTCTAGTATTTTTTGAAAAACCATCAGCTTAGCCTCATCAAGTCCATTAGCATTCAGTTCCTTTTTTATCGAGGTAATCTCTTTTACCAGTTTCTCCTGTTCCGCGATAACAATCTTCTTCAGGGAATCAGTGGCTGTCTGTTGAATTGCATCACTTTTTGAGTTAACATGCTGTTTAAGGTCTGCAAATGCTTCATCCAGTCTGGAGCGCAGTTGTTTTTCATCCATGCTGATGAGTTTATGCAATGCATCCGGATTATTTAACAGGGAAGCCAGTTTTGGACTACCCGAAAGTTTGTCATGAGCAATCGTGCTCAATCTTGATTGTATTTTTGATCTGAGTAAACTTTCCAGGTTTTTATTTTGAAGTATGGTTGAACGTAAGGATTTGTAACGGCTAAGTTCGGCACCAAAAAGCTGATCAAAACCTGGTTTTGGAACATTGAATCTGAACAGATTACCCTGCTGCGGATTAAAGGACCGCAAAGCGTTATAATTATTGGCCACTGAGAGGTCAACGGGCATACCAAAAATGGTTAATTGTCCGTTAATAGTTACATTATTCAGAAAACTTCTGCCTGATGAAGGATCCAGTGTCTTGATATACTGGGCAGAATTCTCTACTGAAAAGTCTTTCAATCCAAAACCGGATTGCTTTTTCAAACTGTCTGTGGCAAATAGCTTTCCTATATCAGACTGACTGAACTGACCAGTAAGTTGTTTCTTTTTCATATCCACTTCTGACCATGCTTTTTTCGATACAGAATCAACTCTTCGCGTAATACCTTTTCTGAGGCTGTCTCTAACAATCCGCAGGGTATCGTGCAACTGTGCCGAGGAAATACCCGACCATAGCATCATTAAAATGAGAGCACACCCTCTTATGGATATCGTGTTCATATAATAGTTTTTAGGCATCATTTCATCTTGATTTCACACGGAAACAGAGATTGATCAGAGCGCTTAAGTTTGGTTTTTGAAGTGGAGAACTCCTCTTCGAAGTTCAGAAAATTTAGGTTTATTTAAGCGTCGTTAACATTCCGGTTCCACGGAACCCATCATTTCACTGACCAAAACCTGCAAAAGGTTGATGAAACCCTAAAGTTTTCAGCAATCTTTCTTGCATACGCATTATTCATCCTGGCCATTATAATAAAGCACTTTAAGGCCTTACGCTACATTCAAGGTAACTTCATCCGGTGGTTGGCTTAAATGGCATCATTGATTTGAAAACAAGCACAAGCATGCTCAAAAGTAAAATGGTTTAAAAACTAATTCATTTTTAATGTTTTGAATTTGGATTTAACGATCGAAGTAATATATTTGTGACAAAAAAAACGCTCCTACATGAATTTTAACTGCATTGCCATCGACGACGATTTGTCATCCCTTGAAACCCTATCAGATTATGTATATAGTCTGGGCAATTATCACATGCTAAAAACATTTACCGACCCGGTAAACGCTATGAACTTTTTGCAACAGGAAACTGATGAATTGGAAGGTCGCAAGGTGGATATCATCTTTTTAGATGTGGAAATGCCGCGAATGTCTGGCCTTGAACTTTTTGGACTCATCAGATCCAAAGCACATTATATCATATTTACGACAGCACATCTGCAGTATGCGCTCGATGCCTTTGAGATACGGGCCGATGCTTTCCTGCTTAAGCCTTTCTCCATCGCTAAGTTTGCTCAAACACTAAATACACTTCCATCTCTACAGCCCAAAAAGAACACACAGCATCATTCCAGAGAAGAGGAATTTTTCTTTATTAAAAGCAAGAATGAAAAATCAAAACTTGTCAAAATCAGGTTTGATGAAATTATTGCGATAGAAAGCATCCAAAATTATATCTCCATATACACCAAAACTAAAACTGTGGTAGCACTATTAACCTTGACCAAGATTAAGGAAATATTGAACAAAAGGGAAAACTTTATGCAGATACATCGATCCTTCATCATCTCCAGGGATTATATTGATGAAGTAGAGAACAGTTTGATTAGAATGCAGAACAACCTGATGCTTACTGTTGGCGAAAATTATCGTCTAGAACTCTACGACTTTATCAGGGATAAAACCATTAAAACAGGAAAATCATCCCTTAACTTCCTTAACACAATAAATTGAGACCGAGGAATGCTTATACCTTTCGAAATTTAACTTCTTACCTCATATCAGCGCAGTTCTAAAGCTGGAATCTGACAGAGCAAAAACGGATCATATGAGAAAAGCAAAGAATTAAAAATGGGACGGCAATCTTCTGAAAAACATTATTTAGTTTAGTCTTTAAGGATAAAAGAAAATGCAATCGTGAAAATCTAAAAAAATGAATTGTATAAATATGGTTTCCAGTAAATTTATAGATCATATATACCTGAAAAACAAAAAAAGGGGGAAAGATCTTGAAAAGGCTCTTTCCCCAGTTACAGGTGTTTACGGTGCAAATTTCAACCCACTTTATTACAGATTCGAAGCGATTGACCGATTTAAAAAGAGGAATGGATGAATTTGAGGAGCCTGAGAAACAGTTAAAATCACAACTATACTAGTCTACGAAAATGATTTTGAGTTGGCTTAAATAATGTATCACTACAAAAGAAGTTCAACATCTGCAGTAGTTTATTTTTTAAAAAGTTCAAATAGTTCGATATTGACATATAAGGCTTCCTTCCAGACTTTTTTAGACTGCAATATTCCGATCTTTTCTAATCCATTGAGGTATTTGGAAGCTGTTACCCTTGAGACCTTAAGTCTATCAATAACAAATTCTATTTTACAGTATGGTTGCTCAAATAACAACTCTAATAACTCCTTATTGTATAGCTTGGGTGCCTCTTCTTTTATTTTATTCTGTAATTTCAAAAAGAGCTGATTAATTGACTTAATCTGATCAGTGGCTTGTTTGGAAGTTCCCTCTACAGCTTTTAGTATAAATAATACCCATTCCTCCCAATTGTCTTTTGTCTTAACTTCTCCAAGTAATCTATAATAATCAGGTTTATGTTTTATTATATAATCACTCAAATAAAGTACAGGACTATCCAAAAGCCCATGCAAGCACAAATAAAGGACATTAATAATTCGTCCGGTCCTGCCATTACCATCATAAAATGGATGTATGCTTTCAAACTGATAATGTTGAACTGCCAGTTTAATTAATGGAGAAAGTACATCAGTTTCGTTTATGTACTCCTCTAAGTTTTTCATTAAGGCAAGGATCGTATCATAATCATCCGGTGGCGTATAAATAACTTCACTGGTAACAGCATTTTTTAATGAAGTGCCAGGCAATCTTCTAAGTCCTGCTTTATTCTCTTCCAGAATTTCCTGTATAGCCAATACTCCGTTTGTGTTCAAAAATCCCTTCTGCATGATCATTTTAAACCCGGCAAGCATAGCTTCTCTGTAGCGTAAAACTTCCTTAGTGGCATGGTCTATTTGTGTGCCAGTTGCAGATAATGCCTGATAGAGCTTATCGTGAGTAGTGATTACATTCTCAATCTCCGAACTCATACGGGCTTCTTTAAGTATTACAGCATTCAGAAGTATGGAAGGATTAGGAAGTGTATAAGCTAATCCTTTTAATTCGGCAAGTGCAATTGAAGATTGCACAACTTGTCTTAAAACAGCTATTGTCTCCACTTTAATTAGATCAGGAGGCAGTAAAGGCAATTCATTAAATGGTATGTCACTTTTCAGTTTAGCTAGTTTTTTCATACAAAGTTTTTATCTACGAAACGCTTATCATGTAAAGATAATTCATTTTTTTATACATGACAACTTAATCAAGCAAAGATTCTATACATGATGTTTTGAAATCTATAAAAGATGGACATCGAAACGATTCTCACATTTAAGAAATTTAAATTTATGTGATTCCATCAGACTCTAAACTAAATGCTTCATCGTACAAAACATATGAAAAATGAAAATTCCGGCTAGATAATATTTCTATCTCTATAATAGCAGATTAATCGTGCCTGAGTTGAAACATTAAGTTCTATTTTTAGATGGCTAAGCGTTTTCTCAATACTGCTTAAACTTTACGGCTTGATTTGATTTGTCTTTAGATAGCTTGATATCTGCTTTTGGGATAGAATCAAAAAAACAAAAAAACCTGAAAAGAAAACCGTTTCTATTACACACTCGCCAAGGGAGATCAAAAGTTGAGACAAATGACTTTCTATATCATACAGCAGGAACATCAGGCCCGTCAGATCGAATTAGCCTGAAAAACCGCACACTTAACAAAGAGACAACAGCCAGCTAACCTTAAAGAAACATACAGTCGCTAATTTAGAAACACGTTTGTTTGCCCTGATTGAATTCCAACAGGGTAAAACAAGATTGTTTCAACAAAACAGCAGCTTATGAAACAGCAGGCCAGAACAATCCCCGGAAGACTGGTGGATTTTGATTACAGCCGTTACAGGCTACCGACATTCGTGATGCGATTCAAACCCTTGATCTATCAGGACGGTGACTGTTATTATGCTGTGCTCTCCTTTGAAGAAGAACATGATGTTTCGGGACTGGGAACTTCGCCGGAAGATGCCCTGATAGATTGGAACGACAAGGTCTGTGAAATGCTGGCACTACCTGGTCACTTGTGTGCAGCGTTAAAAACCAAAAAGAAATAAACATTATCCTAAAAAGCCTTTAAAGGCCAGGTTACACCTAAACTTTAATCCGATGAACCAACATATAGCTACCGGCCTGGTATCTTACCAGGATATTTATTATGAGTCCAATTTTCTGGACAAATGTTATTTCGTGATCAAACGGCCCTGCGACTGTTCCATTACCGAGCTTCATTACTTTTACCTGCTGCTCAGGAAAGGGAACAAGGTATCTCCTATTGATTTGCCGTTAAAAATATTAAATTCGGACTACCTGGGGTTCTGCTATCAAAATAAAAAACTGGTTGGCATTTCAGCCATCAAAAGTCCCACAAGATCGTACCTGGAAGATGTGCATTTAAAAGCTGGAATCATATATACCATTGATCGGCCCTTCCTCGAGATTGGCTATTCATTTACGCTTGCATGTTTCCGGCGAAAGGGAATTAGCGGTACATTAAAAAGGATGCTGCTTGGGAAAGTCAGACACCATCAGGGCATCCTGTTCTCCACCACTGCTATCCCCAGCAGTCAGCGGTTCCTGATGGCTAATGGATTTCATCCACAGGGGAATCCTTATCGTGGCAATTATGATAATAACATCATCTACTTTGAAAAAGAGATGCAACCAGGCTTTACCTGAATTTTCGACTCATAATATGGCAGTAAAAAGTCGATTAGGTTGGAAACAGTTAACCCTCAATGGCATAAACTGAAAGCTTTTCTTCAAGGTCCGCTGTGCTCGAACGGTTGTGTGCATATCATCACACAGGTCGAACACTTCCTTTTTGATATCTTCTTCTTGATTTATTTTATGAATATTTTGATTTTAGAATTTAAGTTTTTTTTAAATATTCTTCAAAAGGCAATTGTCAGGTTTCCATGTTTTTTGGAAAAATTGATACCCGAAGAATGTGGCGATTTACCTGATATAATTGGACAACAAAGGATGAAAATGGAATGCGTGTAGCCTGTAAGTTCTTCATATTTTTCTTGCTCAATGAGACTCCTGTATGTGTTATAATCAATGCTAATCAGTACCGAATCCTCGAGAGATTCAAGAGTGAATGTGGCAGGAGTTTTCCGTATTGCTGAAACCATGGAACTGGCAAAGTTCTTCTTCTGAAAAAGGTTTTTATTGTAACTATTGCCATCAGCGTCGTTATAGAAAGCTCTTAACGCGCCTTTGCAAATAAAAAAAATCCTGCGCGAAACCTGTGATTCCCGGAGTAATCTCTCCTTTTTTTACAGTTAAAAATTTTACGTTTTCCTTATGAGCGACCACGATTCAGCAGATATTTTAGAATAGCTCTCGGGGATCCATAATAATGTGAATGATGTTCCTACAGGAACTTTTTTATGTGTTAGGTTTGAATATATTTTCTTCCATGGGCGCTTTGATATCGTAAAAATAGGAAATTATATTGTCTACGGAAATTTAGCCATTTATCCATACAAGTCAGATTTGCAACAACAAACAACTTAAAATATCGCAGAATCAGTTTCTGGGGTTTCATAACGGGAAATAATTAATTGCGCAATCCGGTGTAGCATTTTAAGCATAAAAAACGTTATATTTTATGATATTAATACTTATCCTATGAAAAATACGATCTCGATTTCAGGCTTGAAATGGGCTTTTCTAATCATCTCTGTTTTGATGGTTATCCAATCTTGCAATAAAAAAGGTGCAGAAAATGCAAACTGTCTTCCAGCTATTATTCCTGACTCATTACGTTTTAACATTGTTGATAAAAACACAGGCGAGGATCTGTTTTTTTCAAACACACCTGTTTATACTACTAATCAAATTCATTTTCTCATTGATGATATGGCAACCAATATCAGTCCTGTTGTAAAAACGTCTGTTTCGCTGGGCAAGCATTTTTTAATAAGATTTGGTGGATACAACAAAACAGGTTCGCTAAAAACTTATATAGCAGGTAAATTGCAGTATAATATTGAATATACAATGCGAGAAGATAAAACAACTGGTTGTCTGAGAATTGTGCTTGATAAAATTAAGGTTAATGGAGGCCAGGTAGAAACCAATTTAAAAGACAGAGTGGTTTTACTAAAAATGTAATGATTCCCGTTTCGGTTTTGCAGCTTCAATATATCCGGCAGCGCAGTAATGCCCGTTAAAACCCAATAAGTAATTTTTGTAGTTTTCATTAAGATTCTTTTAATGAATGATAACATACGCTGTTCGGATCAGCGCATGCTATCATTCGTCTTTTTTTAAGATTTGCTATAAACAGTTATTAAGAAATTCATTACCGTTTCTGGCTTTCGCCCCAGTATAGATTCCAGATCATCTGTAACTTTAGTGAATTCACCGTGAGCTACCGCCTGTTGCATTTCTTTTAGTGCAGGGCCCATCCAGGCCGGTGTACCATTTGTTTTCATCGTTTCCAAAAATTCATTAACTTCAGGCGAAACGTATTTATATTTATCCCCTGTTATGGCACTGATCATGGTAGCTATTGTTGTCCAGCTGATGGCTTCCGAGCCTGTAAGTTCGATAAACTTATTATCATATTTCCCGGTTTCATCAAGAGCGATTATGGCTCCGGCTTCGCCCAATTCTGAACGGAGGGCATATGCCACTTTACCGTCTTCTGCCGGAAGGTAGATCGTTTTTGTTTGCTGGATCTGTTGCCCTGCATATTGAGGGATCATGTCTGTATACAGCGATACCTGTAAAATGACGTATATCATACCGGATGCGATAAGCGCATTTTCGGTTATATAATGTGCCACTGTTTTATTACCCAGCAAGCCACCATCAGGCTGATCATCCTTGCGTTGTAAACTATAATAAATAATTTTTTTAACGCCATTTTCTTTGGCTGCACGAATTACCCTCACATGCTGGTTAGCACGGTGTTCAAGATCGTTACCCGACACCAATATCAAGGTATCGATCCCTTTTGTAGCTTCCTGGAGAGAAGCGAGGTCATTGTAGTCACCCGATGGCAAAACTAACACCCTTTTCTTCAAATTCTTTACCTTTTTTTTCGTCCCTTACAAGAACGCGGATAGACGATGAATTTACTTTTTTTAATAAAGTGGTGAGTATTGATTTACCTAATTGTCCGGTTGCCCCGGTTACTAGTATTGTTTTCATGGTACCTTTAATTAATTTTGTATCTTTACTTACTTAAAGTAAGTCAAAGGTAAAAGGTAGGTGGATTAAAAACAAGAAGGCACCTGTAAATCAAATACTTACTTCAAAGTAACTATTATTGATAACCAGAGCGATATGAAAAAAGAAAATTTAAGAAAATGTAAAGAAGGCAGGCAAAATGCACCGATTACCGATGTATTATCGCGTCTTGGAGATAAATGGTCGATGTGTACGGTGCTGATGCTTGCAGATCATGGCACGCTGCGCTTCAACGAGCTACATCAAATGATAGAAGGGATTTCTCAAAAGATGCTTACCGTAACTTTGAAAACGCTGGAATCTGATGGCTTACTGACCAGGAAGATGTATGCACAAATCCCTCCTAAAGTGGAATATAAATTAACACCGCTTGGCGAAACCCTTGTTCCCCATCTGATGTCGTTATATGATTGGGCGAACACTAATATGCCTGATATAAAAGCCTCCAGAAACAACTTTGTAATTATCAAAAATTAAAGGTGCACCATCATCGTCTTTCGATAACTCTTCACAATTGTTGATGCAAGGAAAAGGACGTGCAGATTTATTACTTAATATTACGAGCAATTACCGCTTTTGTAGTAAGAATTGAACCGCTAATTACCTTTGCTGAACCATCCCGCACCTCAACTGCATTTGTTATTTTGAACCAGCACATACGGCTTGGCGTACTTACCCATTAAGGCAAACCATTCCCCTTTAATTTATCAGTAACTTATACCACGCGGGTTAATGGCACTTTAGCCTGGGCTAAATCCTACATTTGCACCATATTTTAGGAACTTTAGACCTTTTTCTTTGCCTCCTATATTCTGAAATTTGGATGTTGCTGTATTTGATATAGCTATTTGATAACTTAAAAATTTCTCATGTCAATTTCTCATTCCAAATCGTATTTCCAGCCCCTTAAAGTTTCTATCATAAAATTTTTAGTTTACGGGTCTATGATCTACCTTACTGCTGAGATCCTCAAATGGAGTGCTACAGAACACCCTCTAGGAAGTAAATTTAGTGAGCAATCTTTGGTAGAATATCTCCAGAGCGTTTTGTTATTATTAAGTTCTGCTATATACTTATGGATATCATTCAGGTACAAATCAGTATTTCCCCTGGCTTTTGGTCTTTTTGCCTTTCATTTTGCATCACTGATTAGAGAACAGGACGCATACTTGGATGAATATATTTACGATGGTGCATGGCAGACATTTGCTTTTGGCATTTTATTTCTAGCTATTTTTTTAATTTATTCAAAATGGCGACTGTTTCTAACCAACATAGCCGGGTTCGTACAGTCATTTTCTTTTGGAATTTTGTTGTCAGGAATAATGACGACCTATATTTTTGCCCGTTTATATGGTAGAAAAGTATTTTGGATGGCTGTAATGGAAAGTCAATACACAAGAGATGTTAAAAATGTTTCAGAGGAATCCCTTGAACTCTATGGATATGTTCTATTGGTCATCTCTGGCGTTGAATTCTTTCTTCTGGCAAAAGGTAGCGCAAAAACCCTGGCTCTTAAAACACCTTTGGACCGTCCTCATTTAAATGCATCAGCTTAAGAAAATTAAGGCTGTGCAGTTATTTTTGAAACCACCAGCTCTACATAGCGCCGAAACCAGTTTCTTTTAGCCACTGAATTAAACGTTAGAATGCCCAGAATTGCGCAACAAATTCCACCAAACACATCCAAGAGATAATGATGACCAGTATACACAGCGGCAAACCATATCCCAAGCATCACAACAACGAAGAAAATATTAATTTTTCCTAATTTATTTTTAAAACCAAAATAGGCAACAACAATCGGATATGCAGAATGTAGTGAAGGCATTGCAGCAAAAACATTTGATCCTTTACTGTAAATTCCCTTGAAAAGGGAAATATCAAAATAGGCATCAAACCTGGCCAGCCCTGCTGTATTACCATGTGTATTGGCAATAAAATCGAATCCATGTTCTTGTACATACCAGGGTGGTGCCGCCGGAAAAAGATAATAGATCACAAATCCTATTAAATTTACCCAAACAAATACCAATGAAAAAAGCACAAATTCACGTTTGTTTTTAAAAAAAAGGTATCCAGCAAAGACGAGCGGAACAGGAACCCACATTAAATAAAATATTCCGGAAAGCACATCTAAAAAAGCATGGCTATGGAGATTCGCAAATTCGTTTGGTGTGACTACTAAGCCATGTAGGTTGATTCCAAAAATACGTTTTTCTGCATTATATAAATCTTCAATATGTACCTGATGGTAGAGAAAATTTGGAAAAGCCTTCATGTAATCGAAAAGAATCCAGTACACGATAAAAATGGAAAAACCTGTAATAAATCTTCTGGTTCCATGTGAAAGGTAGAACATGGTATTGAAGATAAAAACCAGAATTAACTGATCAGTCTTAAATCCTACTAAAAAATAAGAGAGCAATAAATATGCAGCAGAGATGGATAAGTTTGCATAAATATGGTTCAAACGGTAAAGATTCTTTTCAAAAAACTGATCATCCATCTTATTTTTTCTCAAAATTTGATCTGAAAACATTATCCCAGAAAGTCCAGCTCACGCCATAACCCTTTGTGGAATCTGAATAATGGTGCAACATATGGTGTTGCTTTAATCTTTTCCAAAAGCCACTTTTAAAATTAGCATGATGAAGGGCATAATGAACCATATCATAAAATAGATATCCGATCATAAAGCCAGCAAAGAAAGGATAATGGTAATTTTCCGGAAGTAACCAGTCAAACAAAAAGTAAAAGCCCAAAGCCATGGGAATACTGGCAGAGGGTGGCATAACTAAACGCTTTGCATCATTTGGGTAATCATGATGAACACCATGGAAAATAAAATGAATTTTTTGACCCCATGCTGCTTTCGGTTCGAAATGGAAAACGTATCGGTGCAAAACATATTCTGTAATTGTCCATATCCCAAGTCCAAGTAAAAACCAACCGATAAAATTCCATACAGGCATCCGGTTTTCCCATAATGATGTGTAAAAAAGAAATGCAATAACCGGGATGTAAACGATTAAGGGAACGTAAAAACGAACTTTCGACAGGCTTTCCATGAAGTCGTTTTTAAACATCCTGACAGATTCAGTGGAATTTGAAACGAAATTCTTTTTCATACTGTTTAAATTTTAATCCTTTCTATGAGTTGCTTTGATGGAGCTGCTGCATCGTGGCCTTTGATTTCAACATATTTTACATTTGGAAACCAAAAAGAGCCTCCTTCAATTCTTAAAAATATTCGGTCAAGTTCCATTTTCTTATTATTAATGGTAGCATAGACATGGTATTTTTTATCAAAAGCAGATTTACTGAGATACATCGGCAGTTTTTTGTGAGAAGTAAACCGGAGTTCGAACTGGCCATCGCCCAAATCCTTAGTGATGATTCCGTAGGCAAATTTTCGCTGAATGTAACTGAGTTCTTTCTTTTCGCCCTGATCACCATAACGCATCCAGAAAACATTTACAGGTTGATTTTTAACCACTTCGCCATGTTTATCTACATTCAACTGGCAGATGATGGTATTTGTATTTGGATCACGCTGTAAATAAAAAAGCTGATTCGATATTCCCTGAGGTGTTGGAAAAACGATTGGCGAAGGATCTCCATCCTGAGCCATCGTTCTTAAAGGCGATACAACCCCTAATCCTAACGCGCACAACAGTCCGGCAATCAAAGCCGCTTTACCACTGCTGTTCTTTTCATTTCTTTCCTGGGCTTCTAATCCCTTTTTCGCTTCCTGCAATCTTTTAACTGCCGTAATATTAGTTAATACGGCCATCAAAGCAATGGGTAAAGTAAAAATTGACATCGTTTCAAATACATGAAAAGAAACGCCTGGCAAATAAATTTTATAATCGCCACCAATAAAGTGCCCTGTAACTCCACAAGCTACAGCAAACACGCCAATGGTTACAACCCTTTCTGGTCTTTGCATCAAACCACCTTTGCATTCCACACCCAAACCTTCTGCCCGTGCCCGGGTGTAACTCACCATCATAGAGCCAATCAACGCAATAAAGGCAAATAGTGAACTTAAGAAGTAGTGATGTGCCACCAGATAATAACAAATCCCCAGGAACATTATCATTTCGCTGTAGCGATCAAGAACAGAATCATAAAGGGCTCCGAATCTGGAACTCATATTTCCCAGGCGGGCCACCTGACCGTCAAGCATATCAAACAATCCAGCAAAAAGTACCAATGCACCTCCCCATCCGATGTATGACAGATCTCCACGATTGGATTTTTCTGCACCCAGCACAAAAATTACCGCCACGAAAATATTTAAAATCAAGCCTATGCTTGTTACTGCATTTGGTGTTAATCCTATTTTAATCAGGCCCCTGACAACAGGATTGATGACCTTATATATGGCCAACTGTAGGCGATCTCTTAATTTTAAGCTTTGCATATATTTTTTGTTTAAAAATCAAATTTAACCCGTGCCCTTATTCCCCATTTTGAAACCTCCGGATGATCCAGATAAGTAAACCGCTTCACTAAATCCACGCGTAATAATTTGAAGATATTGCCAATTCCAACGCTTCCTTCAATATAAGGATCATTAGATAACGAATAAGTTCTTTGCAAACCATTATCAAATTGCGGAAACTGGTAAATCCCACCGCCGGTTTGTGGGTTATTCTCATCTCTCAAACCACCATAAAGTGCTTTAAATGAAACCACTTCCCGTAGTTTTAACTTTTTAATTAAAGGCAGTTTATTAAAGAAGAACCCATTAAAATTATGATCGATATTAATGCTCACATAATGATCACTTACAAATTCCAGAAAATTCATCAGGTTGTATGAATTGAGCTGGTAGGCATAAGTTTGATTTGCCCGATGGATGGCCAATAGCGGAAATGGAATCCTGCCCGCAATATAACTACCCTCAAAAGTGACATCACTATATCCCAATTGCGACAGATAAAAACGCTTATCAATAGTTCCTGTTAAGTTATGATAGTTAAATTCGCCTCCCACCAATCCTTTAATACCGGCGGTGTAACGTAAGTTAAAAATGGGATAACGATCAGGAATTGGCGTTCTGTAAATTTTGCCCTGAATAAATTTTTCATTTGGCGCATATCGCAAAGCAAGAGATAGCTCACTGGTGGTCAACCGATTAATAAATCCTGCACCATTGGCCTGATAACTTAAGCCTCCCGAAGGGGTTTGACTCCATTTTTTAAATCCTAGTGCATAAGAAAAGTGATTTTCATATTCATGCACATAATCCAGCCTGTAGAAATCATTGTAAAGCAACATATCATTTACTCCTCTTTTAAATGAAAGCAGAAAATTATCTTCCTGCACAAACTGCAGTTCCTGTCCGGGAATTTTAGTATCCCGTTGAAAACTTGCCCTCACATAATTTTGTGGAAACTGGTAAATGGATTTATTGTTTAATGAATAAGTTCCTGATAGGAAGAATTTCCACTGTTCATCTTTAAAACCATAAGCGGCATAGTTTTCAAAATATAAACGCTTACTTAATTCAGGTGTTGTTCTACCTCCAAATCTCAAACGAAATCCCTCTACATTATTAAAGCTGTAAAAAGTATTGACTGGACCAATTTCATAAGGGCCAAGGTTACCGTATCCTGCAAAAAGCAACGTGGCAATCTTTATTGTTCGTTGAAAAGAAGGTATTTTTTGAAGAGTGTCAATGTTATGGTAAATTTTTTCCTGTTCTTTCGATAAGGGATCCAGGCGGTTCATTTCCCAATACCGGTCATCTCTGGTGGATGATCCTGGAACAGAAACTACGCTTTTTCCCTGAAAAATACTGTCTGCTAACTTAACATCATATTGATAGTTTTTATAGGTTGATGAACGTTCGCCCGTAAACCCCATCCCTTTGGTTTTGCCGAGACCAAAGTCTGCAATAAGCCTACTCTGACTTAAGCTATATCTACCAGAAAGAGCGGGTTTAAAATCCAGGTCAATTTTTAATGCCCGGACAAAATTAAGGTTGATGTTTTTATTTACCCCCATAGAAACACCGGTAACAGCATAATGCCCGTCGTTGCTAACAAATAATTTTCCTTCGAAAAGCATATCTGTGGTATTTCTGGGTGTAAATGAAAGTTCGATTACCTCATGATTTCCGGTTTTAATGGTATCGGTAATAAAGAATTTGTAGAAGGTTGGAGCGGCATTGGCTATTGGACTTAAAAATTCATTACTGATCACGGAGATATTGTTTTTGTATATATCGATATCCTGATACATCCGCTCAAAATAAACCTTCATTCCATTATTATCAATAAGCTGCTGATCGAAATTAACCTGTTTTTCGCCGATAATCACAGATTTGTTTCGGGTAGGATCACTGGCAAAATATTTATCCGTCAGTTTCTCCTGAATGTAAATGGGCAACAGGTTTTTACCACCGATTAACGTAGAATCCTGCTGCTGAAAAAGAAACTGATAATTTCTGAATATTCTTCTGTTCTTAAATTTTTCAGAAACATTACTCATAGAGAAAAGCATTTTATCGTACTGACGAAATGATGCGGTATTGAAAGTAGAAATCCTGTTTTCATCCCTATGGGCAATTACCTGCCTGATCAGCTCTACCGCCGGATTATCCTTATTTCTATATTTCGGTTTTTTACCTCCCAAAATAACAACCTCATCAAGTGCTCTTGAATCGGGAACCATTGCCACATCCACTTTTAGCTCGGTATTTGGAAGTATGTTTTTTGATACGGGGATGTAGCCAACATAATTAAAACTCAGTGCGGCATGTGCTTCTGTTGAGCTGAGGGTAAAATTCCCATTAAGATCAGTTTGTGTTCCAATAGTTGTGCCTTTGAAAAAAACAGAAACATAAGGAAGTGTTTCTTTAGTAACTGCATCACGAACTGTTCCGGTAACAACTGTTCGTTGCGCGTAAGCACAGAAATTTGTCGTCACTAAAACCATAGCTATAAAAAATGAATAAATAATTTTCATTTTACGGGGAAAATAAACTGCTTTTGCATGTAATAATTATAGCTCAGGCCCATTACTATGGAAACTGCTATTTTGGAGAGCAAATAATTGTAATTAAAAAAATGAGTCAGCAAGTAGACGAATATGGTTACCAGCAATAAATTACCTACCCAAACCAAAACATACCTAATCATTTGTGGATAGACTTTCTTTAAACCAGCGTTAAACACCCAATTCCGGTTGATGTAAAAATTAATTATTCCACCTGAAACTGTTCCGATTATACTTCCGGTAAGATACCACCAGCCAAAAACACTTACTGTTAAAGCGGTAATGAAAAAATCGGTAGCGGAAGCCGCAAGTGATGAGGCCTGCGCTTTAAAAAACGTAATCATATTTAAAACAGCCTGAGCAAAACGATGGCCTGTATTGAAAAATTAGCATAAATTCCAGCCAGTACATCATCTGCCATTACACCCCAGCCACCGGGCAATGCCTCAAAGCGCCGAATATATAATGGCTTAGCGATATCAAAAAACCTAAAAAGTATGAATGCGATTAAGTAAAATTCCCATTTTAATGGAACAAGCAATAACGCAATACCCATTCCAGCCACTTCATCAATAACCACCCGTTGATGATCTTTGCCCCAAACCAGTTCCACTTCGTCGCCAGAGATAACTCCTAACAGCAATATGACTATCGTGGACAAGAAAGGCCAGAGATAAGGATTGGTATATTCCGTTTGCAAAAACCACCAAATGGTGCAGGTAACTGCCGCTGCAACAGTTCCTGCACCTTTGCCAATGTAGCCAATACCAAGGCCGGTTGATATGATTTTGTGAAATAACACTATGCTGTTTCTACAAACTCTTCTTCGTAATCCTGCCCTAAATGGGTGATTAACTCTTCTCCCATAATATAACGCAAAGTATTTTGAAGCTTGATCAACTGCTTGAAAATATCATTTTCTGCTGGTACTCCAGGAATGGTTTGTGGTGATTTTAAATAGAATGAAAGCCATTCCTGAATGCCAGACATGTTGGCACGTTTCGCTAAATCCATAAACAAAGCCAAATCCAAGACAATTGGCGCAGCTAAAATAGAATCGCGGCAAAGGAAGTTGATTTTAATCTGCATTTTATAGCCCAACCATCCAAAAATGTCGATGTTATCCCAGCTCTCTTTATTATCACCATGTGGCGGATAATAATTAATTCTGATTTTATGGTACATATCGCCATACAAATCCGGGTTGATTTCGGGTTTAAAAATATCTTCCAGCACCCCTAGTTTAGAAACTTCTTTCGTTTTGAAGTTATCCGGATCATCCAGTACCAATCCATCGCGGTTACCCAAAATATTATCAGAAAACCATCCGGTTACACCAAGCGAACGGGCTGCCAACCCTGGTGCTAAAATTGTTTTCATTAAAGTTTGACCAGTTTTGAAATCTTTACCGGCAATTGGTGTATTGGTTTCTTTGGCAAGTTCAATTAATGCCGGGATATCAACTGTTAAATTTGGCGCACCATTGGCAAAAGGAATACCAAGTTTTAAAGCGGCATAAGCATAGATCATACTAGGAGCAATACGCAGATCATTGTCTTTTAAACCTTGTTCAAAAGCTGATAATGAGTTATGCACTTCCGATGGCTCGAAATAAATCTCTGTCGAACCACACCATACTAATACGATACGATCACAATGGTTATCTGATTTGAAGTTTTTAATGTCTTCCATTACAGCCAATGCCAATTCATAACGATTATCAATATCCTTTACAAATTTCCCATCAAGATTTTTAACATAATTGTGATCAAAAGCTGCACGCATGGGTTTAATCGCCTGCAGTTCTTCTTTTACATCACGCAAAAGATTGGCATCCAACACACGTGCATTCATCGCGGCTTCGTAAACGTTATCTTCATAAACATCCCAGCCACCAAAAACTAAATCTTCAAGCGCTGCTAAAGGCACAAAATCTTTAATTTTTGGCTCTTTCTTTTCAGTGCGTTTGCCTATACGGATAGTACCCATTTGAGTAAGCGAACCAATCGGTTTTGACAATCCTTTTTTTACTGCTGCTACACCCGAAATCATGGTTGTTGCTACCGCACCCAAACCTGGCATTAAAATTCCAAGTTTTCCATTAGCTGATTTTACTTGTTTTGTCATTTTTTTTTTCTAAATTCTTATAACCATTTATTTAATTGATACCATTTTATTGTTTCTTCCAAACCTTGCTGCAGCTGGTACCGCGGACTAAACCCAAGGTCGTTTTTAATATTTTTGATGTCACAGCTCCAGTTTACGCCAGTGAGTTCATTTACCTTATCTATATTTAGTGTGGGCATTTTACCAATAAGTTTATATGCTTTTTCAAGCGACCAGGCAACTCCCTTAATAAGTTGCAGGGGAACTTTTACCTTGAAAGTTTTTTTTCGCATAATGGCCCTTGCATTATCCGAAAAGGAAGACCTGCCATACACATTGCCGTCAGAGACATTGTAGGTTCTGTGGATCAGTTCTGATTTTAAAGAACTGATCATGATTTGTGCAAGATCTTTCACATAAACGAAACTGAGTTTCTGTTCTTTATCTCCCATGTACACTTCAAATCCTCTGTTAATAGCTTTGATCACCATTAAAATTTCACGTTCGCGTGGTCCGTAGATTGCTGTTGGGCGAAATACCAATAATGGTAAATTGTTAATGTTTTTTAAATAGGTTTCAGCCAAAGCTTTACTTTTACCATAATGGGTTACCGGGTTAGAAGCTCCATCATCATTCAATAACCCATCTGATTTTTTTAATGGCCCGAGCGCTGCGAGGCTGCTTACAAAAACAAACTTTTCTATTTTATGCAATGCCTGTGAAACCGCTAGCGCGAGATTTCTGGTATAGGATGCATTGTACTTATGATATTCATCAAGATTTTCTGCCTTGGTTACTGCCGCAGCATGGATAATATAATCGTATTTGTTTTCGTCAATATTTTTAATTAACGCACGAATGGATTCAAAATCAAGCTCTACAAAGTAGATATCCAATCCTTTTAAATGCTCAATTTTGCTTGACTGACGTACATTGGCAAACACAACCAGATCGTTGGCGAGTGCAGCTTCTATTAAATGAAAGCCAACAAATCCGGTAGCGCCAGTGATTAAAATTCGCTTTTTCATAGCTCCCTTTCCAGAATCCTATACTTACGGTATAGCTTTCCACCAATATCTTCAATAGGTCTGTTTACCATATCATTATGATCAAGTGTCCAGCTCGCCTCTGCATATTTCATTTTCTTCTCCTGAAAACGTTTGATAATTCCTCCATAGAGACAAGCCTCGATACCCATTTTCCGATAACCATCAACCACCCCCAACAGCATAATCCTGATGCCATCAATCTTTCCCTTACCAGTTAATAACCTGATCAAGCCAGTTGGAAATAGTCGTCCCTTTTTGATTTTAATAAGTATTTGATTGATATCAGGAATGGCCAGGGCAAAACCAACAATTTTACCATGCTGCTCAGCCATGATGCAAAACTTAGGATCGAGGATCAGCTTCAAATCATTGGCCGTGTATTCAAACTCCTCATCAGTCATAGGTACAAACCCCAGGTTTTTATCCCAGGCTTTATTATACACCAGGCGCAAGGCATCCCTTTCCTGAGCAAAATTTTTCATGTTGATGGTTCGAATGGTGATATCTTTTCTCAACAGTCTTTCTTTAATGCGATCAATAAGCAGAAGCGACCGGTCACTATAATCGCCGGCAGTATAGCGGTAAGCTCTTAAATCAACATTTTTTGTATAGCCTAATGCTTCTAGCAGTATTAAATAGTAGGGTGGATTATAAGGCATCATGGCTACCGGAGGTCCATTGAAACCTTCGATGAGTAAGCCACAAACTTCATTTGTTGAGAAATTTACCGGGCCAAGCACTTTTGTCATTTGCCGGGTTTCGAGCCATTGATGCACCGTGTTTATTAATTGCCGGGCTGCCGACACATCATTTATACATTCAAAAAAGCCAAAAAAACCATCCTTTGATTGATATACCTTATTGTGATGCATATTTTCTATAGCCGCGATACGGCCAACAACCTGATCATCATCCAACAGCAGAAAAAGTGCAATGGCAGAATGTTTAAAAAACGGATGCTTTCCTGGCGTTAATAAATCCCTTTGAGCAATAAAAAGTTCAGGAACGTAATTGGGATCTTCCGCATAAAGTGAATGGGGAAAATCGATAAACAGTTTTAGATCTTTTTTACCTGAAACGGCTTTGACTACCCTCATAATCTGATATTAAGAAGATTAGCATTAACCTCAACAAATGCAGCCTTTAGTTTTTCAACCGCACTTGCTATTTGTTCAAAACTATGTGTGGCCATAAGCGAGAAGCGAATAAGAGATGAATCTGAAGGTACCGCAGGCGATACAACAGGATTAACAAATACACCGTTTTTTTGAAGGATGTTCGTGATCATAAAAGTTGCAGTATTATCCCTGATGTACACTGGAATAATCGGGCTATTGCTGTGTCCGATATCAAATCCTGCTTCTACCAAAAGTTTTTTGGCGTAATTGGTATTGGCCCACAGCCGATCAATACGCTCCGGCTCTCTTTCAATAATATCCAGCGCAGCTATTACACTGGCCACAGCCGATGGCGGCATACTGGCACTAAACATCAGCGACCTTGCGCGGTGTTTAATGAATTCAATGGTATCGGTATTCCCCGCAATAAACCCTCCCAATGAAGCAAGCGACTTACTAAAGGTCCCCATAATCAAGTCTACATCATGATTTAAATTGAAATGTGATGCTGTGCCTGCACCGTTAAAACCGATTACACCGAGGCTGTGCGCATCATCCATCATGATGTTCGCTCCGAATTCATTGGCAATCTCCACCATTTCAGGGAGATTCACCAAATCGCCTTCCATGCTAAAGATGCCGTCAGAAACAATAAGCTTTGCGGCATCTGCGGGTAAGCGGCTAAGTTTATTTCGTAAATCGGCCATATCATTGTGAGCATACTTTATCGTTCTGGAAAAGGAAAGTCTACTCCCATCAATAATAGAAGCATGGTCATACTCATCTAAAATCAAATAGTCATTTCTATCCAGCAAGCAGGAGATTACGCCGAGGTTTACCTGGAAGCCTGTACTAAAAAGTACAGCAGCCTCTTTACCAACATATTCCGCCAGCCGTTGTTCCAGAGCCAGATGGATATCTAAAGAGCCATTTAAAAACCGCGAGCCTGCGCAACCTGTTCCATATTTATCAATTGCATTTTTTGAGGCCAGTTTTATTTCGGGATGGTTGGTAAGCCCTAAATAAGAATTTGAGCCAAACATCAGTACTTTTTTCCCATCTATAACCACCTCAGTATCCTGAGCGGATTCTATAGACCTAAAATAGGGATACAACCCTTTTTCTTTTATTTGCTTGGCATCGTTAAAGGATGCAATTCTGTCCTGTAATTTTTTACTCATATCGAATGCAATTATTCTCTCATGATCTAAAAATCATATAGCCAAAATGCTCATGCTATCCTTAATCGCAGATTAATGACACACAATTATCTGATGATTTATTAACACAATTTTAATATAGGATTGCACCGAAAAAAAGGCTTATAAGTGGGATTTATTGGTCCAAAAGGAGGATATGGTAAATATGACATTTAGATGAATTGACCATTCTACCATTTGACTTTTTAAATAAAAAGGTAGAATATTGAGTTTGACTGATTTCCACCTAAATCAAACAACAAAAATCACAACAATCTGTATAACAGTTACTTAATTACATCAAAAGGCCTTTAAAAATTAATCATATGATTGAATTTACATCAGAATTTAGTCAATTTTTAAAAACAATACAATAAAAATCAGTTTGAAACATACATTTGCTAAAGTAGAATCAACAGAAATTCCACCGTTTTTTAGTATAAAACAAATGGTAACCGACAACATGAGACTGACCAACCAACAAACAATGAAACACACGCGTTCTAATGGAAGCGCGGATAATCAGCGATATGCTGATAAGGCTGAAGAAGCTGAACTTATCGTTTCGACCTTTGATAATTCACAATCCAGCAAATGTCCTAAAGCACCTTTCAGATCATCCGGATTTGGAATTTTGCTTTTAACAAAAGGGAGTTTACAGATAAAGGTAAATTTTGTTGAACATATGCTAAAGCATCGTGACATTTTATGTATTGTTCCTGATCAGATTTACGAAATCCCTGAGGAGCCAAATGCTTCAGTTATTTACACATATTTCAGCAAGCAATACCTGTTTAGAAATGGGATTTTCTTCAACATTGCTGATAAGTATAAAATATTTGATGAGAAGGAATTCCTAAAGTTTTCGCTCACGAAAAAAGAATACGAACTTATGCATTCACATATGCTATCTCTTCAGACACGGTTATCCATTCCAAAAAACACCCGGTATTTCCAGGATATCATACACAATAGTTTCCTTTCCGTTATTTATGATATATTTCTGATCAACGAAAAGCAAAAAAAGATAAAAATTGCACCAATATCCAGTAAAACAGAACTTGCCAATAGATTCCTGTCATTAGTTTCTGAGCGTTTTAAGACAGAAAAAAGGGTGATTTACTATGCAAATTGTTTGCGTCTGACACCAAGGCATCTTTCCCAGGTGGTAAAACAGGTTACGGGGAGATCTGCTGGAAAACATATTGATGAATTTGTGATTCGGGAAGCAAAAATGTTACTCTCTGGTCATGTGAAGAATATTTCGGAAATTGCCGAAGAATTATGCTTTAGCAACCCTTCTTTTTTTGGCAAATTTTTTAAAAAACACACCGGGCTCTCTCCGTTATCATTTAAAAAAGATAATATATTAGCGATCTGAGAAGCGAGGCATTAAATTCATTCATTACCTTTGATGTGTTTGCAAAATAAGAAGTTTACACTTTGAACGCGGTATCCACAATGTCTGGTCATAACATCCCGATAACCATTGGGCAGAATAACAACATCACATAGTCCTAAAGTCAGGCATAGGCAGTATTTTGGTTCTGTAATCTTAGATTAGCAGAGCAGATTTCTTTTTCGGTTATTGTGAACAATGATCGTCAGCATTACCATTCATAGTCTATTCGGATTGGTTGCTCCATCTGCTGTTATAGGAAGGACAGGCATTGCAAGTCCGCAACAGCCATAAATAACATCGTGGTTATTAGATCTCCTCGACCTGATTCTCCGCCATCTCAGGATATAAGGCGTGCACAACGCAATCCTGTGTCAAATGTTGATTACAGAATAAATCTTCAGAATCGATTTTGAAGTTCATTTGACGCCAATTCATAGGGTTGGCTTGCTCTTGGTAAGGTAAAAAAGAATTTTGAGCCTGAACCAGGCCTGCTCTCCACCCAAATTCGGCCATGCAAATTGATGATCTCTGAACAGAAATACAGGCCTATGCCAAATCCCGAAGTTGTTGCTCAGGTCATTCTCCACCCGATAATACCGTTGAAATATTTTTTGCTGCTATCCCTCCTCTATACCATCACCATTGTGTATAACTCCTATTCGAACATCTTCTGTCGTTACATCATAAACAACTTCGATGTCAGTTCCCTTTTTAGAATATTTAACGGCATTGCTGATGAGATCATGGCCAAATCTTCGTTTAATTATATTGCTTATGCTCTGGATTTGAAAAACGCAAATGATAGCACGTGATAAATACCTGTTTAAGGTGGCTCAATACCTGATTGTTCGAAACGCTAAACAAAGCCATCTTAAAATAAGTTTCTTAATATACTCCACTAGAATGATGACCCCGTTCAAATACGTGTGCACAAACCCAATTAACACTCATACAGATATGATTGATATTTCAAAGTACCGTGCGCTCTCTGCAGATATTTGGGACGTGGAAGAAACCAAACCCCATGAGCTGACCATCGTTCTTGGAAATGATGCAAATGTGAACTCCATAATAAAAAAAGTAAATTTCATTGCCACCAGCGACTTGCAAAATAAGGAGGTCCTTTCAATCATTTTTGCTTACGATAACGGGAGAACCATTGACATTTAAAAAAACAAAACTTATAACAACAATAAATGAATCATCATGCAATCACATGGAAAAGAAAAAGAATATGGCTATTTAAATTGTTGGGAACTGTCTGATATTACAGCATACATCAAATTATCGATTCAGCCTTGAAACTGCCTCAATCCATTTCAAAACACCAAATTAATAACTCATCCAAACACATTGAACATGAACATACAAAACCCCCGTTTGCCCAAAAACCTTTTATGCTTCTCCCACCTTCGCTGGGATTTTGTTTTCCAACGTCCTCAGCATTTGATGAGCCGCTTTGCCAGGGATTTAAATGTGTACATTATGGAAGAGCCAATCTTTGTGGCAAAAACCACAGCGCATCTGGCAATTGATAAAAGAGATGAGCAGCTTACCATCCTCACTCCACATCTTTCTGCAGGTATGGATCCGGATCAGGAAAAAATAACCATGAAGAAATTGCTTAACGAATTCATGGAAGAAACAGACCTGGTAGATTGGATTTTCTGGTACTATACTCCAATGGCGCTTCAGTTTTCAGATCATTACTCAGCCGCACTCACGGTTTTTGACTGTATGGATGAGCTGTCAGCTTTCGATTTTGCACCAAAAGAACTTGTACTGATGGAAAAGACGCTATTGAAAACTGCTGATGTTGTTTTTACAGGGGGACACTCGCTTCATGAGGTAAAAAAAGAGCAGCATAATAATATCCACGTTTTTCCAAGCAGCATTGACAAAGCCCATTTCAACAAGGCCCGTAGAACAGGTCAGGAACCAGATGACCAGGCAAACATCAAAGGTATAAAACTTGGTTTCATTGGAGTGATCGATGAGCGATTTGACGTTGAGCTGATCAAAGAGATTGCATTAAAGCGCCCGGAGTGGCAGATCATATTACTTGGACCAGTGGTTAAAGTTTCGATGGACAGTTTGCCAACTGGCCCTAACCTGCATTATTTTGGGCAGAGAAATTATCAGGATCTCCCCGCCTACTTATCGGGTTGGGACATTGCCCTGATCCCCTTTGCGATCAACAACTCGACAAGATTCATCAGCCCAACAAAAACACCAGAATATCTGGCTGCAGGCTTAAGAGTGGTTTCTACCCCAATTCGTGATGTAATAAAGCCTTACGGCATCGATAAGCTGGTTGATATTGCATCAAATGCAGATGAGTTCATCGTTGCTATTGAGCGGGCCCTTTCCGTTAATGATACAACAAGCTGGCTGAACAAGGTGGATTTATTCCTGGAGGATAAATCATGGGAAAACACTTATGAGGAAATGAAGAAGAAAATGCTTTGGACTTTGTTTGAAACCGATAAACTATTGGCAAGTTAAATGAAAGAAGAATATCCCTTCCGATCATTCTGGATGGCTGGTTTTGAATGTTCAGACCAGCTCAACCATTATGGCAATCGTGTTGATCTGCTTTCTGAAACAGGACATATTACCTACATGCTGGAAGATTATAAATTGATCTCATCCATTGGAATTCGAACAGTTAGAGAGGGAATACGATGGAGTCATGTTGAACGAAGTCCCTACCAATATGACTTTTCAACTGTGGCAAAGATGATTGATGCCGCTAGAACGAGCGGAGTTCAACAGATATGGGATGTGTGTCATTTTGGCTATCCTGACGACCTCAGCCCATTACATCCACACTTTACCGATCGGTTTGTTGGTATATGTAGTGCTTTTGCAGCTTTTTATCGTAATTACTGCCCCGGCGAAGGACTCATTGTCACACCCATCAACGAGGTTGGCTTCATCTCCTGGCTAGGGGGCGACCATGCCAGTACAACGCCTTACGCCCGCGGAATGGGATGGGATGTAAAGTATGCCCTGGTTCGTGCCTATATCCAAGCCATCAGAGCGATCAAGTTAATTAATCCTGGTACAAAGATCATGAGCACTGAACCGATTGTGAATATTGTCCCATCGATGGATGCTACTGTGGAAATGGTCATAAAAGCCAAAGAAGATCACGAACTTCAGTACCAGGCTACCGACATGCTAACGGGAAAGATGTGTCCGGAACTGGGTGGA
This sequence comes from Pedobacter chinensis, assembly GCF_003339865.1. Lineage (GTDB taxonomy): Bacteria > Bacteroidota > Bacteroidia > Sphingobacteriales > Sphingobacteriaceae > Pedobacter > Pedobacter chinensis. The sequence goes on along the minus strand of NZ_QPKV01000006.1, from coordinate 496,385 downwards.
GCAAAGGATTTGATCGACTACATGGGTTTCAATTTTTACTACAATAATCAATGGGTGGCAAGTGATTTTTCAGGATTGCCCTGGGCCAATCTCGAACCCGATCCCAGATGGAGGGGGCTCTCATCGCTGTTTGTTGAAGCTTATCAACGCTATGGTTTGCCGATCGTTTTGTCAGAAACCAGCCATCCCGGCGAGCATCGGCCGAATTGGATTGAGCTCATTACCCGCGAATGTGTCAAAGCCCTTCAGCATGGTGTACCACTTAAAGGTATTTGTCTGTATCCGATTATTGACAGACCAGACTGGGATCATCTGCATCACTGGCACCATTCCGGTTTATGGGACGCAGACGCAGAGAACCCATTTTTGCGAAAGGTTTATCAACCCTACGCAGAGGCGATTGCCTGCGCCATGCAGGTATTGAACTTGAAATGATCTGATGTATTTTAGCAATAGGATGCTCAGAATTGAAATCTCACTTAAAATATTGAAGCTCAACAATTCAATCGTAGTTACGCTTACCATGAGCTGTGGAACCGGACTGCGAACAACAATTAACCTGCCCGATGTGAATTTTGTTAAAAACAGTCGTTGTTCGATTCAGATTACACCATAATACAAAGCAAGTTTAGTCAATGATTCCATTGGCATGGGCAAAGCGCATAAGTACTGCAGTGTTCCGCGCACCTGTTTTATCAATCAGGCTTTGCCGATGCCCTTCAACAGTGCGTTTACTGATAAAAAGTTTATCAGCCATTTCCACATTGGTAAGCCCTTCGCCAATAAGCTGCAAGATCTCAATCTCTCTTGAAGAAAAATCGGCACTTTGCATTTTAAAACCTGGAAATGTCTCTTTTTGAATCATCTGATCAATAATGGGAATGGCCATACTTGCACAAACGTAACGTTCTCCAATCAGTAATCTGCCCATGGCAAAGAAAAGCTCCTCAGCATCAACTGATTTGGTTAGAAAGCCATGAGCACCCGCCATGATGGTTTGATATAAATGGGCATTACTCTCCATCATCGACATGATAAGCACAGGGACTTCGGGATATGATTCCTTCAATGCCTGTAGCATTGCAATCCCATCCATTAAAGGCATCCCAATATCTGAAACAATTAAATCGGGAATCAAACCTTTTTTCAGGGCATCAATAACCTCTCTCCCATTGCCGGCTTCGTAAAGCACCTCATAACGATGCGTTGATTCCAGTAACATTTTCAGGCCATTTCTGATTACCTTATGATCTTCCGCCAATATGATTTGTTTCATTGTTTTTGAGTGTCGATCATATCGTCCAACACGAGGTCAGGATGATCGGACTCTTAATCAACATTGGTTATCGCAGATGGTTTTAAAAGTAAGTATTCATTTGAAAGTATATCTCAGCTAAAAGAAATAATCAAAAAAAGCCGGATGCAATCAAGCATCCAGCCTGTTCACAGGTGTATTTATCAATAATTATTTTGAGTATTCACTCCACCGGGCAATACCATCTGGTTCTGCAGAAGTGATCTCCGGACTTTTTCCTCACTCATCTTTAAGTTCATGAAAAGCATTCAATGGTTTGCATAATGTGAAAAACAGGTAGTAAGATTCAAGTGCGTATTCAACTACATCAAAAATGACTGTAAAGCAAGATTTACATTAAATAGAAACCCATAAATTTCCAACCCGATAACCACTGGAACTGACACCATTTACACACATTAATAAACTTTAAATACAATAATTAAATTTAAATAATATAAATTTTCTTTTATATTGAATTTTTGGTTTAATTTAGAAAACAATCATATAGCTTTAAGCTTTGCCATCTTCGCATGAAAAAATTACTTTATCTAAGTGTGTTGTTGATAATATCCATTCAACAAGCAACCGCACAAGCTACCTATTTCCCAAATAGCCACCAGGCATCTCAGAAGCTGAACACCGTTCTTTATGATACCAAAACCCGATTACATTCTGCCGTAAAACCGATGCTGATCAACGACAGCTTACTTAAGCTAAAAATTGACACACTGCTTGGACACTCAACGCCTAACGATGGTTCCCGTAGCTGGATCTACCGAAAGATTTTCACGGAACACCTCATCCAGATCGATCAACCAGCATATAGTGTTTATGCAGACTATCTTCCCGACCATGCCATTGGAAGAGATTTTTCGACCAATAAAAATGTCTGGATCAACAGCCGTGGTTTTCAGGTTGGAGTGAGCATTGGCAATACGTTCTCTTTTTATACCAGCGGATATGAAAATCAAGCAATACTCCCCTCTTACCTCGATACCTATACCAACCAGCTTGGAATCGTTTCCGGCCAGGCCTATGACCACAGCAATGGTGCAAACATCAAAGATTGGTCTTATGTTACGGCGCTGATGTCTTACACACCAAGCAAATACTTGAATATCACCTTAGGTCAGGACAAAACCTTTATAGGAGATGGTTACAGATCGATGTTCTTATCAGATTTTTCTGCACCTTTTCCGTTCATCAAGCTGAATGCTAATCTCGGCAACGTCAGTTACATGACGATGTGGTCTTACATGGATGACCCCAGTGCACCAATATTTGATGGCTATGGTAGCCAGCGCAAGAAATGGGGCGTGTTCCAATACCTGGATTGGAATGTAAACAATCGTCTCTCAGTAGGACTCTTTCAGTCGGTGATATGGGCTGATGCCGATGATCAGGGCCACAAGCGCGGTTTTGATTTAAAGTATATCAATCCTGTCATATTTCTTCGGAATGTACAGGCGGCGGGCGGATCGCCTGACAATTCCCTATTGGGATTTAACGCAAAATATGAGATTACCGATCGCCTGGCCGTTTATGGACAGCTGGCACTCGATGAATTTCAGGCCAAAGATTTTTTCTCGAGCAACGGCAGTTCCAGAAACAAATATAGTCATCAGCTCGGCATCCGGGGATCAGAACTATTTGGAATAAAAAAACTAAATTATTTGTTAGAATACAACGCTGCAAAACCATACACCTACTCCCATCTGTCCTCTATAAACAACTACGCCCAACAAAATGAACCGCTTGCCCATCCGTTCGGCGCCAATTTCAGGGAGTTGGTTGGAATGCTCAATTTCACGATCGGACGTTTTGATTTGAGCGCAGAAACAAGTTATAGCAAGTATGGGCTGGACATGGATGGAAACAATTTTGGAAAAGATCTTTTCCAGACTTACCAAACGGCCCCAAAATACTATTCACAAAATTATACCGGACAAGGGTTGGCCACCACGATGTACTTTGCGGAAACAAAGGTCGCTTATCTGCTTAATCCCTCATACAACCTCAGGTTGGAACTTGGTGGTCTCTTCAGGCATGAAACAAACAACCTTTTCACAGAAAGAAATTCCGCGATCAGCATTGGATTGAAAAGCTCTTTCAGAAACCTTTATAATGATATCTCCAGTTACCGGGCGCACTGATCTGGAAGGTTTTGCAACACAAGTTCAACATGGATGAGCTATTGTACATGAAAAGAAATCAGCATTTGCGAAGATTATAGATGCTGATAGTAGACCGTCTGCGAGTTCGGATACGATGCGAGATCGAATATGGCCAACCATCAGATGACGATACCTTTTTGTTTTTTACCCTGTTTATTTGGATTAAAGTGAAGTTTATGAGCCTGCTCAGATGTTTTGGTATACCTCTTCCAGCTTTTTGATTGCTGATGCAATATTATGATACTGCACAACATAATTGCGGCCTGCATTTCCAATCTGTCTTCTCAGCCCTTGGTTTTCGATCATGTCTTCTATTTTTTCACAAAACTCCTTGATAGAAAGGCAAGAAAATCCATTTTCATTATTTTGGATCACATCTATATTCCCATCAACTTTTGATACTATACAAGGAACCCCATGCAGCATCGCTTCCAAAAGTGAAAAGGGAAGCCCTTCAAAAACAGAAGTCGAAACATACAGGTCTGCCTGTTCTAAAAATTTGCTGCTATGCGCTGCCCAATTTTCAATCCTGACATTTTTGCCAAGTTGAAAGTGTTCGACATAGTTGTCGATTTCTGTTTTCAGATCATCGTGGATGCCCGCCCCCAGTATGGAAAACACTAAATGCGGATATTTCCCCACTAATTTTTTGGCAATCTGCAGGAATAACATCGGGTTTTTTTGGATGGTAAGCCTTCCGATCATACAGATTTGTTGGATCGGCCTGGCGTAATCATGTTCAGCCAGGTCGATGATGGAGATTGAATTTAAAATTACGCTTACGCTATCTTTTGGAAAACCCAACTGATAAATTGCACAATTTGCTTCTGTATGGGAAATGGCCAAAAGTAGCGTAGTCTGTTTTTTTACCATATACTCCATCAGGTAAAAAACCATCCTTTTTAATCCGACAAAAGACAGATAGGAAAAAGCGTGTGGCGTATATATCAGCCTTGTTTTAACAAACTTTGCCGCAAGTCTGCCGATAAACCCTCCTTTTGCACTGTGGGCATGGATGAGATCAGGTTTTTCTTTTTTGATGATTCTGATCATCCGGAACAATAATTCCAGGTTAAAAAATAAACTGTTGTTCCGATCCAGGTCTGCGATGTAGTAAGCGATGCTCCTTTCCCTGCAAAACGCTTCGAAAAGTTCATTAGCTGGAGCTACAACGACAAATTCGAATTTCCCGGCATTGGCATGTTCCAACACATGTGAGACATATGTTTTTACGCCGCCTGTTGCCAGGGTGATATGGAGTATCTTTTTCTTAGGCATTGCAGTTTTCTATTAAATCGTATAATTGCAGGGCGCTCTTTTGCCAGCTGTATTTGGCAACCTGTCCATATCCTTTTTGTTTTAAACTTTCCAATCGATGGGGATCGTTGATGAGTTCGAAAATATTTTTCCGCATTATTGCCGGATTGTAAGGATCTAAATAGGCACACGCATGGCCAAGCACCTCTGGCATTGATGATGTATTGGCGGCAATTACCGGACAGCCCAGCAACATGGCCTCTAAAGGCGGTATACCAAATCCTTCATAGAAAGATGGAAATATAAAAAGCGCTGCATTTCGATAAAGGTAAACCAGTTCTTCATCTGATACAAAGCCAAGATAGTTGGCATCTTCATTGGGCAACTCATTGTTTAATGCCGAAACTCCTCCACCTGCAATAACCAGCTGATATTTTCCCATGGCCATTCCCTTCATCGCCATTGTTAAACCTTTAAAATTCTTATTTGCGCCCAGGCTGCTCACTGCCAAACAGTAAGGTTTCAGTTTATTTATCTTATCCATAAAATGAAGATTGGGCGCTTCAAAGCGTAACATATGTTCGGCAGCATTATAAATAACCGTGATCTTCTGCGGATCGACACCAGCCAGATCAACGAGTTCCTTTTTGGAAAACATGGAAACTGTCACGATTGCTTTGGCCAATTTGCCCAACAAAGGAATTGCCATGGTATACCAGAACCGAAAACCCCTGGAAAAAAAGTCTTTGTTTACCAGGAAAGAAACATCATGGATAAAAACGATCTGCCTTCGTTTGAACAATGGCGCAATAGTGCACATGTTAACCAATAAACATCCAAAGCTATAGATCGGAAGTTCCAGTTGTTCCCATAAATTACCTTTAAGAAAACCCTTCCGTTTGAGCACAATGTGTTTCAGGGCAATCGGGTTTTTTATCGATCCATTGTACAGTAGCACAAACGAGATTTGTGTTTGCGAAATTTCATCACTTCCGATCAGTTCATCGAGCGCAACAACCATTTCGTGAGCGGTGCGCTGTACACCTGTTTGCGGACCGGTCAAAAAACGACCATTAATGACAACCTTAGCTTTTTTTTTCATAATAATTACTTGATCCGGAACCGATAGAGATAGAACAGGCAAACAAATGCAGGAGGCAGCAGGAACATATTGAGTTGCGTAAAGTTCACGATGATGGAAACCACCGAACCAAAGGCTACAATACCTATGGTTCGGATCAATATAGAGTCGAACCTTAAAAATATATTCTTTAAAATCCTTAGAAAAAAGCCGCCTAACAAGCCGGTGGTAACCGAAAATAGAATTACGCCGGGGTAGCCAAATGAAACATAGCCCCAAACAGGAAGCGGCAACCTCAATCCACCAGAGCCGATATCATTAATATCCGCTCCCGGATTTACCATGGTTAAGGTATAAACAGCCGGGTTCCATTCATAATGGCCGGGAATCAACCCTCCGTAAATGGTGCGTCCGTAAGTCCATACAGGATTCTGATCAAAGTGATTCAGGAAGTCTAAGTGATCTGCAATATCCGGAGTACCTGCAGAAATGATCTGCCATACATTCGCATCCTGGGTATAAGCATTGATTCCAATAATAAAATAGAAGAAGGCGCTAAATACAAATACGCCAATCAAAATGATCATGAGCAATACAAAGTGCAGTTGGCTTTTCAACGACATCACAATGGCAAAGGCCAACACAATTCCCATAAAAGCTCCACTACGTTGCAGTGAAACAGCCATCAAGATCAATATGGCAATGATTAAAAAAAGGAAAGACTTGTGCCTGTATTTGTACCATACCACACAGGCAATTGGCATAATGGTAGACACGATATAGAATGATGCCCTATAAAGTATGGAAACCCGGGAGTAAGGTTCTTGATAAGGACCTCTAAACAATTTTGCCGCGATTGGGTTTTCTGCAAAAATTGGCACAAAACCCATGATCATATAGCTCAGTACAAGACCAATGATCCCAATAAGCATCAATACCTTAGTGAGATGAATTACCCGTTTTTCGTAAAGCTCAGAATCGATCAGATCAAAGGTAAAAGATGTACGAACTCCCCTGCCATTCATAAACCCATAAACTGCACCAACAACATATCCAATTGCCCCAATTGAAATTATTTTGGTATAAAGTGCAACGATATCGTCTGGATAAGCATCCTGAACATTTAAAATTAACGCAGGCACAACAATAGAAACAAAACTGCCACCCACTGCCAGGTGTGGCAGTACATTATACCTGCTTGGCCATAAAATATAGCCACCCAGACCAAGTACCAGTAAAGAAATGCTGATCAGAATACTTTCCAAGGTTAGCTGTTATTAATTTGTACATTGTAATGTTGAACCATGTTCATTACGTTAAATTTATCGATCACTTTTTGTCTGGCTCTCGATCTTACTTTATCTAATACATTTAAATTGGCAAGCACAAATCTTAACTTATCCAGTAGCGCCTGTGTGTTTTCTGCCTGGAAGAGAAAGCCATCAACATTATCACTAATGATTTCTGATGAACCCCCTGTATCTGAAGCCAATACCAGTTTTTCACAGGCCATTGCTTCATATATGGTTGTTCCCAAAGGTTCGCTTCTATAATTGCTGCTATTGTTAATAATGATATCGCAACCATTATAAAAGGTTACCATATTATTCACGTACCCCAGGTGTTTGATATCAGGGTAATAAGCTAAAGCCTCCTTTACCTCATCACTGTAGTTTGGTGTATCATTGGCATACCCTCCTGCCAACACCAACAAGATGTTGGCATGCTCTTGCAATAATTGAGCAAAAACCTGAATGAGCGTAAGCTGACCTTTATCTGGCGAAATTACGGCTGCCAGTCCTATTACAATATGATTTTCTCTGATGTTGTTTTGCGCCCTGAATGATGCTCTCAACATCTTGTCAGGCAAAAAAGCATCTGCATCAAGCCCATTATACAGAACAACCGCTTTTTCTGCATTGTTGAATTTGCGCTTAACTGCTTGAGACACCACCAATGTTTTGTTATAAAACAGAAAACACACTTTGGAAATCCAGGAATCAACCTTTGAGAAATAGCGCAGATCGTGATCGCTCCAATACCATTTCACTTTTCTATTGGTCAACCTCGAGAAAAGCAAGGCTGGCAATAAATAGGAAGCCGGAACCATGGTATTGGCGTGCACTACATCAATTTGATGTTGACGAATATATTCAAGCACATGATTAGAAACCAAAATATAGTTTTTTAAGGCTTTTAAATAATATTGAACTGTGTTCGTGGTACTGCGATTCAATTTTTTCAAGCCATTGTAAACTGAAATTTTGTATGACTTTTTATCGCTTAGCAGGTTATTTGCAAATGAACCAGGGGCAATGATCAAATGATTTTCGGCACTTAAATGGTTAAATGTCATCAACCGCTCTATTACAATTTCTGCTCCCTGGGCTTTTTCACCACCAAATACGTAAAGAATATTCATTAGTTTTCTATTTTATGATTTAGTGCACCTTCCGCCGCTATGATGGCATCACTAAAAAAGCCACCTTTAATTATTTTTTCTCTTATACAGGCCACATTGCTTTGAAAGGAGGCATACAAGTCAGCAATTGGCAAAGTTTCCAGATCGTATAAACTATCTATCAGCCATCCGATTTTAAAAAGGGTAACAAATTCGCCCATGGCCGAATCTCTTGGAACAATCACTGGTAATCCGGCAGCAATGTAAAGAGACAATTTATGCGGATTATTGTATTTGAGGTAATTGCCAAGCACTTCATCACATTTTTCAATGGTTGTGCCATCCCAGATCAATCCAATTCCGCCATTAATCTTCCGGGCAATCTCATCCGGACTAAATTGTCCCTTCCAAATTAAATTGGCATTGTTTTCTGCCCGATTTTTTTTGAATCCCGGGCCGTAAACAGAGAACTTTAAATTCTTTAATAATGACAATTCATAAATGAACGTGCTTTTCGAAAGATTTCCAGCATACACAATGTCTTCTTTTTGCCTAGTTTTGATTGGAAAATCTTCCATCAAGTAATCAAATAACACCAAACTGATCATCGGTTTTTTCACGCCGGCCGAAGCCAGCCAGTTTGCCATATGTTTATTATGTACAATAAGCAGGTCGTAGCAATTAAGGTTAGCAATTTCTGTTTTAATCATTACCGGGTCTGTTCCCCCAATCCTCAATGATTCGATGTCATGCACCACGCAGTAAAACCTGACTTTTTTTAATTTGGCAATGGCAATGAAATATTTAAAAACATTATTGATACTGAGCAAGGGATATTGAATGCCAACAATTGCACCTTTTTTAACAGAAAAGAAAAATAAAAGCAACTCTTTAAAGAGTGCGATATAGTAAGTGAATTTATTAGAGTTATCTCCTACGGTAAATGTATAATCCTTGTAACCGTGCGCAGAAAATAGTTTATTGCAATCGAGTACCGCTTTTGATGCGGCAGAATTAATGTCTATTTTATTAAATCGAATGCAAAATTGATATTTCATTTAGGCGTTTCAGGTTAAAATTTTGTTTGATGGGATGACTTAATTTTTTCTGGATTTTAAAGCCTTCAATATAATAGGAGGGATAAAATCCCTGATAATCTCCCGTGTGGTTTTTGGAATCACATCTCTCCCGACATCCTTGCGTCCTTTGAACGTGGTCAGCTTATCCTCACTGATCTCATTTGCCGGGCGACCGTTACTGTAATAATACAACGCCAAAGATTTTCTGCTTCGATCTGGCGGACAGGTTAATGGATTGGGGTGCCCGTGATGTGACAAGGGAATTGTTGAAAAAATGGCGACTGTGTTAAATGTCGGGAGTATTTTTCTTTCACATTTGATCATATCCTTGCTCCAGAGTTCAAAGTGGCCACCATAACTCTCTTCCCAGTCTTTGTTCAAATAAATGAGGAGGTTTATCCTTCTATCTAATTTGGTGATGCTGTTTGTACTAAAATCGGTGTGTATTTTCAAAACCCCTCCCGGCTTTATTTCGTGGTAGCCACCGCCTTCAAAATACGGATCAGGAATAAGCGGCTCGTCAATTCCGGTTAATGTTTGCAAAAACTTGAGCATGGGTTCGGAGTTCAGAAAATGAACAAGACGCTTGGTGGTTTCTCCAAAACTGGCCTCGCCCCTGGTTGCCAGTTTAATCTGATTGTGATCATTAAATCGTTCAATGTCTTTTCTTTTAGAAAGATCAGGAAACTCTTGCAGTACCTCATCCAATATTTGCGGATTAAAAAAATCATGGAAAACTATGTTTGGAAATGGCGGGGTTTCCAGGTATTCATTACTTTTTGCCGCAAGTGTTGTTAGGTCAATATTTTGATTCAATAAATCCATAATAATAGTTTATGATTGTGATTATATCAAGTTTAAAATTTCACGATTGTATAGTAAAAAAGGAATTTCAGGAACAAAAAGTCTTTTACCAACCTCCTCCGGTTTGCAAATACGATTTTGCGATTTTTGAAAAGAAAGGAAAACAGCTTATGATCAAAAAGTTTTTTCTTTTTTCTATGTTCATCAAAAACCGTGATCAGATTTTTCAGGAACAATTTATCATCCTGCTTCATTTCTTCGATGGTCAAAAAGCATTTCCAGGCCTCAATATGATCTATATGTGCTGCTTTTACCGCTTTGGGAACATTAATGTGACTATTAGCATCATGTATACGGTATTTGACCAAAAACGACTCAGAAGAATTGATTGACCCGTTACAGGTTGCTACTACCCCAATCCACCAATCGTAAAACATATTGGGTGGAATTGGAATGATCCGGTCTACCAATTTATGTTTGAACATGATCCTATGCCCGCCAATCTGGTTATCGTAAAAAAGTTTTTTCGGATCGTTTCCATGGAACATTCTTAACAATTTTACTTTTGGATAAAGGCATTTCCCATCTACAAATTCGACAGAACGGGCATGAACCAATACGACATCCTCCTGGTCAAAAAGCGATAAAAGATGTTCAATTTTATTTTCGCACCAGATATCATCTTGATCTGACAAGCTGATATATGCTCCCTTTGCCAAGGAAATGGCCTTTTCAAAATTTCTGTTATAGCCCAGGTTTTCCTCGTTTTTATAGAGCGAAATACGGGAATCCTTTTTCATCCACTCCTCTATTTTCGCGATGGTATGGTCAGTGGATTTATCATCCACCACAATAATCTCCAGGTTTTGATAGGTTTGATTAACTAAGGAATCCATTTGTTCATCAATATATTTTGCGCCGTTATAGGAGCACATCACAATGGAGACCAGCGGGAAATCTTTCATGGTTTGCATTATATGTTCAATCTTTTTTTCAAATTGGTGAGTATGGGCTTTGTGGCCCAAAAATTGGCTGCATAAAAATCCTGTATCTTTTGTCTAACCGGTGTCCGCGTTAATTCCTTTTTTAACTTAAAATATTCAGCCACGCCCTGCAATACATAATATCCAGATAAAAGACCTTCTCTTTTAATAAATTTTAAATTGTTCATCACAATACGGAACAAAAATTTGCTTTTATCCTTATCAAAATATTTGTAGATAATGGCCAGCTCATTCCGGGTTCCAAAAATCCTCAGTCTTTTAAAAGATCTGTTCAGTTTACTCACTCTGTGAATTACATATCCTTCGGCAAAAAAACTCACTCTATACCCCGCATTCCAACATCTTATGGCGTATTCAAATTCATGAGTATATACAAAAATCCACTCTGCAAAGCCACCAATTTTATCATATAATTCCTTTCTGATGATGGCGCCACAACCAATAAACCCCGGAACATCCTGCTTATCTTTCCAGGCATCTTCCTCCGCCAGATATACATCAAGTTTCAAGTTTTCATCAGTGGTCTCGAACCCTAAAATCCCAATCGTAGGATCATCTTCCAGTCTCTTTATTGCTTTATCCAATCCACTGTGCACATGGCTATCATCATCTAACACCAAAAGGTATTCGTGCTTTGCAACCGCGAAACCATCATTCCATCCTGCTATGCCATTGTTTATGGATCTGGAAATTAACTTTAAATCCGGGTGCCTTTCTTTAATTGCGGCTGATGTTCCATCCTTTGAAGCATTGTCTACAATAATGATTTCAAGCTCAAAAGGTAACGATTGACGTAATTCTTCAAGTTTTCCTATTGTTTTTAGCGCTTCTTCTTTCCTATTAAATGCTAAAATTATCGCTGATACCATAATTTTAATTTAAAGGAGAACTGGTGGTCAAAGACAAATGTGTAACATCAAGATCGATAAAGTGGTCTGAAACCTTTTTCAGTGCCGAAGCAATCACCTGGTGCATATCGTAATACCGGTACTCGGCAAGCCTCCCACCAAAAATTACCTCTGGCTGGTTCCGGGCCAATTGTTGGTATTGCCTGAAGATTTGATCATTCTTTTCATCGTTGATGGGATAATAAGGTTCTTTTTCGGCTGACCATTCTTGTGAATATTCTTTTGTGACAACGGTTTTCTCCTGTTTACCATGTTCAAAATGCTTGTGCTCTATTACACGTGTATAGGGTACTTCCCTTTCGGTGTAGTTGATCACGGCATTGCCCTGAAAATTATCTGTATCGAGAATTTCCGTTTCAAACCTGAGGCTTCTATATTCCAACTGTCCAAACCTAAAATCATAGTACTGATCAATTTTTCCAGTGAACACGGTGTGTTCTGCAACACTGTCCCAGTGGCCCCGGTCTGCAAAGTAATCTTGTTCAAGCCTCACTTCGATCCCATTCAACAGCCCATCCATCAGTTTATTGTATCCCCCAACAGGTATTCCCTGATAACGATCGTTAAAATAATTGTTATCAAACGTAAACCTTACCGGAAGTCTTTTGATGATAAATGCAGGCAATTCTGTGGCTTTTCTTCCCCACTGTTTTTCCGTATATCCCTTTATCAATTTTTGATAAACATCTGTACCAACAAGAGAGAGTGCCTGTTCTTCCAGATTAGCTGCTTCTCCATTGATGGGATTAACCACCTGAGATTGTATTTTTTCTTTCGCCTTTGCTGGGGTTTGCACGTTCCATAACTGATAAAATGTGTTCATGTTAAAAGGAAGGTTATATAACCGATCTTGATATTTGGCAAGCGGAGTAAGCACAAAATTATTGAACTCAACAAATGAATTTACATAGTCCCAAAGCTCCTTATCATTGGTATGAAAGATATGCGGGCCATATTTGTGAACGTTGATACCCTCAATTTTTTCACAATGCACATTACCGCCCTGATGGTTTCTTTTATCTATTACCAGGCACTTTTTGCCTCTTTTATGTGCCTCATGTGCAAAAACGGCTCCAAATAGTCCACTTCCAACGATGAGATAATCATATTTATTCATATCGATTTCAAATTTTGTTCACTAATTATTTCCCTTTACCCTGGATCATTACCCTTACTGTATTCAGAATAAGACCAACATCTGACCTGAAACTGATATCCTGCAGATACATAAGATCATATTCCAACCTCTCGCACATTTGTTCCACATTCTCGGCATAACCATATCTGATCTGTCCAATAGAAGTAATTCCCGGTTTTAGACATTGGAGCAATTTATAGTGGGGTGCGATTTGAGCGATTTTTTCAATAAAATGAATGCGCTCGGGCCTTGGCCCTACAACAGACATTTCACCTTTGAGCACGTTAAAAAACTGTGGAAGTTCATCTAAACGTGTCTTTCTGATCAATAGTCCCCATTTGGTAATTCTTGGATCTCCGTGTTTTGAAAGCTGTGGTCCCATCTCTTCGGCATTGATATACATGCTTCTGAACTTGATGATCCGGAACGGTCTTCCATTTAGGCCGATACGCTCTTGAGTGTAATAAGCAGGACCTTTAGAGGTAAGCTTGGTAATCAAGTAAAGCATGGCGAATAAAGGCGAGGCGATGATAATCAGAGACGAGGAAAATAAAATATCGAAACCTCTTTTAGCCAGGATTTCGGTTTTTCCCAATCCTGAGCAATTGCGCAGATGCAACAAAGGCAGTGTATCGTAATTGATGATCTTTGCGCTCCGATCAGTCAAAACAACATCAGACATCAGCTTTATATTAATCTTATGCTGTGCGCCAAACGAAATCAAGAAGCTAACAAGCGTTGCATCAATCTTTTTGTAACAGAAAAATATTTCATGGGCGTTTTGGTCCAACAGTTTTTTGGCCAGTACCTCATGAGAACCATAAGCCATATTTTGTTCGAATATGGTTGGAAGGATATCATATCCATAGGCAGGGCGATCATCAAAATGCATCTTTAATCTTTTAGCCACCTCTTCATCTCCGATAATCAGAATCCTACGGCCATTAAAGCCTTTCTTTCTTATATAATCCAGAAAAATAGATAGGTAATGGCGCTGCAAACTTACCAGTACTATAAATACCAGGTATGTTGCAAATAATCTGTAAGAAAGTACATCAAAATATTTGGTGACATAGATAAGTGAAAATATAATGATCAAATGGCAACACAAGACCTCTGAAAACCTGAACATGTTTTCTTTGAGCAATAAAGGCCTCGGCGTTGTATAAATCTTAAAGAGCGGCGAAAGTAACACCCAACACAATGTCTTGATCAACATCATCCGGGGATGTTCTCCAGACAAAGTTCCGTGAGCCAAACAGTATGCGACATTAAGTAGAATAATATCACTTATAAGAGTGAGTCCTGGTAACAAATGTGAATAACGGTGTTTCATAAGCGTGTAATTTATCTTTCGAATAAGTAATTTTATCAATTTAAATTGAATAATTTAACTTAAACAATAATCATGTAAACATTAATTAAATAACATTGTTTTATTAAAATAATAAATATTCTTATTTATACTAAAGTTTAATATTTTAACTATTTTAAAAACTATTATCATTTAAATACGTTATATTCTATTCAAAGTATAAAAACACACCTAATAATTAATCTTTTCATCATAAATATGAAGCTATGTTTACGCAGCGTTATAATTGCGCTGCTCACTTTTATTATCTTTTCCCCCGCCGGCTATACACAAGAAAAAAAGCAAATTCAAACTGTAAACGTTGATGCCTTAGCTGACAGCCAAATTTTAGAATTACTTGCCCAGGCGAGAGCCGCAGGGCTAACCGATGAACAGGTTTTAGCAAACGCAAAAACCAATGGAATGACCGCGGTAGAAACCGAAAAACTGCGAATAAGGATCAGCCGCATACGCATGAATGCCATGGACACCGTGGATACAAGCGGCAAACGAAAGCTAAATTATCAGACAGACAGCCTGATCAATCCATCTGCTACTGCAATAGGTATGCAAAATCAGCGGCTGCCAATTTTTGGAGCAGACCTCTTCGCCAGTAACAACATTCGTTTCGAACCCAATATGACGCTGGCTACGCCCACAAACTACATATTGGGTCCTAGCGATCAATTGAACATTACAGTATACGGCCAATCTCAGGCTAACTGGAAGCTGGACGTGTCTCCTGAGGGGAATATTAACATTCCCGGTACAGGCATCATCAACGTTGCCGGCAAATCAATCCAACAGGCCACTACATTGATCAGAAATAAATTGGTCGCCAGTAAATACTCCATTGGTAACGGAACCAGTTTGCAGGTAAACCTCGGCAATATCAGAAGCATAAAGGTCATCATGGTTGGTCAGTTAAAAAAACCCGGCACTTATACACTCCCATCATTGGCCACTGTATTTAATGCACTCTATTCTGCCGGTGGACCCAGTGCAAATGGGAGTTTCAGAAAAATCGAAATCATCAGAAACAACAAGATCATCAGACAATTGGATGTTTACGATTTTCTGGTGAGCGGCAACCAAAAAGACAATATTAACCTGCAAGACCAGGACATTATCAGGGTTCCCACCTACAGCGCCAGGGTAGAATTTTCCGGAGAGGTAAAAATACCGGCCCTTTTCGAGGTACTACCAGGAGAAACACTTGAAAAACTGATCAGTTTTGCTGGCGGATTTACTGACAGCGCTTATACGGCCAGGATCAAGGTTTCTCAAATCGCCAACCAGCAACGCCGGATCACTGACGTTCTGGAAGAAAATTTTGCATCCTATAAAATTCTAAGGGGCGACAAATTTGTTGCCGAAGGCATTATTGACCGGTTTGATAACAGAGTAACCATACTTGGTGCAGTTTTCAGACCTGGGAGCTACGAACTGGAAGAAGGATTATCACTGGCAATGCTCATTACAAAGGCGCAAGGCCTTAAGGAAGACGCTTTTATGGAGCGGGGCACAATTACCAGGCTTCGACCCGATAACACTACCGAACTCATTTCTTTCGATGTAAAGAACGTGATCAACAAGCAGGAACTTATTCCCTTACTGCGGGAGGATGTCATAACCATAGCCTCCATATTCGATCTAAGGGATAAATATCAGGTAAGCATTAACGGAGAGGTCCGAAATCCCGGAACCTATGCGTTTGCAGAGCGGATGAAACTGGAAGACCTGATTTTCGTTGCCGGTGGATTTGCCACGGGCGCAAGCACGGTAAGGATTGAAGTGGCACGCAGGGTACAAAATGCGGATCCACTCTCTACATCCACCGCCATCGCGACTGTTTTTACCGTAAATTCTTCCAGTAGACTAACCGCCGATCAGAGCAATTTTACCCTGGAGCCGTTTGATATCATTTCGGTGTTCAGCCTTCCGGGTTATGAAGAACAGCGGTTGGTAAAAGTGATTGGCGAAGTGGCCTACCCAGGCACCTACGCCATTAAAAACAGGGATGAAAAAATATCAGACCTGATTAAAAGGGCAGGCGGCCTCACTGTACTTGCCAACATAGAGGGAGCTACCCTAAAACGTGAAAATATTTTGGGCGTAGACAGGCAAAAGATGGATGTAAATGAAATTTTGAAGAATAGACAAGAACAAATCAATAGGTTAAACGTGGCACAAACCATAAATGTTGAGCAAAGCCTTCGAAATAACTTTGTAGGCATAGACCTTAAAAAAATACTGGAACGGCCGGGATCATCAATAGACCTGCTCGTGCAGGGCGAGGATGTGATCAGCGTTCCAAAATCTGAACAGGTTGTGAAGGTAAATGGAGAAGTGCTTTTTCCCAGCACCATCGTTTATGTAAAAAGAAAATCCCTACGAGACTATATTGACAATGCAGGTAGTTTTTCTCAAAATGCATGGACAAAGAAACCCTATATTATTTATCCGAACGGTACAGTAAGATCCACACAAAAGTTTCTGTTTTTTAAAATCTATCCTTCGGTGCGACCTGGGAGTGAAATTTTTGTACCTCAAAAACCTGTGCGCACGCACAACACGCTTCAGGATATTTTCGGCGTAGCCGGTGGTTTGGCTTCACTGGCCGCAATTGTTCTTGGCATTGTTACCATTAGCAAATAATTGGGATGATGAATTCACCACAACAACCACTTGCAGCCGACGAAATATCGTTAAAAAACTGGATCAACAGCTTTGGCAACATGCGCAGACATCTTTTTGCGAGATGGAAAATAATAGGATTTGCAATGCTGACAGGCGGGATAATTGGGCTTGCCTACACAAGCTTTCGCAAGCCAACTTACAAGGCAGTCTGTACGTTCGTTCTTGAGGACAATGGAAAAAGTGGAAATAGCGGATTGGGGCAATATTCTGCTTTAGCTTCTATAGTAGGAATAGATGTCAATGGAGGTAGTGGCCTTTTCCAGGGCGACAATATCATTGAACTTTATAAATCCCGTTCCATGATCGAAAGGACATTATTATCTCCTGCAATTTTTAAAGGCAGGCAGCAGCTGTTGATTGACCGGTATATTCAGATGAACAAACTGGATCTGGCCTGGGCAGACAGTCCTAAGATGAAGGGCATCAGCTTTGCAATTCCGAAAAAGGATTTCAAGGTAGAGCAAGACAGTATCATCAGTGCGATTGTAGAAAACCTCAATAAAAATTACCTCACGGTAAGCAAGCCAGATAAAAAATTAACCATCGTTAGTGTGCAAGTGAAAGCCCCAGACCCTCTTTTTGCGAAGGCATTTACAGAAACCATTGTAAATAATGTTAACACCTTTTATATCCAGACCAAGACCAAGGGCATGGTGCAAAATCTTGTACTGTTACAAAAACAGGCAGACAGCGTTCGCAGGGCACTCAATGCTTCGATCAGTGGTACCGCAGCGGCACTAGACATCTATCCGAATGCAAACCCGATCATGCAGAGCTTGAGGGTTCCATCACAAAAGAGACAGGTTGATGTACAGGCAGCTAGTGCAATTTACTCAGAGGTAGTTAAAAATCTAGAAATAGCAAAAGGCTCGCTAATGAGGGAAACACCATTGATACAGGTTATCGACGAACCGGTTTTACCCCTGCCAAACGACCGGATAGGAAGATTAAAAGGAATATTAACAGGAATGGGAATCGCCCTGCTGGTTGCAACAATCAGCATCTTAATCATGCGGAGCTATCACAAAATAATGGAATAAACTAGTAAAGGCGTCATGTTCAAAAACATCATTTGGGATTTTATGGGTAAATTTTCGGTGCAGCTGATGGGCTTTGGCATTACAGTGATGCTGACCAGAATGATCTCTCCTTCGGAATTTGGGGTAATGGGAATGGCGATGGCAATCATTATGATCGCACATTTGTTTTTAGACCTGGGATTTAACAGGGCAATCATTCAAACCAAAGAGATCTCCGATGTTCAGTATTCGACCGTGTTCTACCTTAATGTGGGCATTGCAGTTTTATTAACAGCCGTATGCTATGCACTTTCATATCCCCTATCTTATTTTTACAGAGAATCCTTGATTCGTCCGGTATTCCAGGTGCTCTCCATCGTTTTTTTAATCAACGGATTGAATCTTGTGCCATCGGCAATCCTTTATAAACGGTTAAAATTCAAGCTTAACAGCATATTGAACATTGTCTCTTCGGTTGTTGGGGGCACCATAGGTATTGTAATGGCCTATAGTGGTTACGGAATCTGGAGTTTGGTGGCTCAATCGATCATTACTTCAATTGTGATGTTGGTTACCAATTTCATTTATGCCAAATGGTTCCCAATAAGGATGTTTAGCTTAAGATCGATCAAACCATTGTGGGCTTACGGAAGCAGGATGTTCACATCAGGCCTGCTTGATAATATTTATGCCCGACTTGACATCTTTATTATCGGCAAAATATTCTCTACCAGCACCCTAGGTTTTTATACACGTGCCCAGAGTATGGATAATTTCGTGAGACAGCTCTCCGTGAACAGTATCATGGGCGCTATATTTCCTTATATCGCCAAAAATCAAGACAATAGACCATTTCTGAATGACCTGTATCTACGTTATTTACATATCATTTGCTTTGTATCAATTGGTTTGAGCGGGACGCTGTTTTTGATAGCCAAATATTTTTTCCTGGTGCTTTTTACTACCAGATGGCAATATGCTGCAGAACTTTTCCAGTTAATGTCAATCGTGGGTTTTGTATGGCCTGTAAGCAGTTTAATGTGCAATGTGATTTCGGGAGTAGGTAATTCCAAAGCCTTTTTACGATTGGAAGTATATAAGAAACTGCTTTTCCTGCCAGTTTATATGCTCGGATTTATTTTCGGACTGAAAGGCTTTCTGTATTTTTTTATTGTTGCTAATGTGATATGTCTCATTATAAATGCTGCTTTTGTGAGCAAGGAGATAGCGGTAAAATTGCTGCCACAGCTTAAAATTATTTCAAATTATTTTTTTACCGCAGTCTTTGCAATTGCGATCAGCTATTTACCGCTCAGATTGCTTGCCGATCAGAGCAACTGGCTCAACATCATCCTTCTTGCAGGTTGTTTTAACCTGTGCTATCTGTTCATCTCCTATATCCTCAAACTTGAAGCTCTCGGGAATCTGCCCATTCTTTTCAGTAAAATCAAAACCTACCGCTATGATCAACGTAACAAAAACATTCCTTCCTCCATTTGAGGAGTATACAACTCAGCTTAAACGAGCCTGGGATAAGGCCTGGATTACCAATAACGGAGAATTGGCGCATGAACTGGAAGAACTGCTCAAGAAATATCTCAATTTGGACCATCTGCTTTATGCCGCGAATGGCACAATTGTACTGCAGCTTGCTCTTAAGGCTCTGGAGATTACAGGAGAGGTCATCACTACCCCTTTTTCTTATGTGGCCACTACAACTGCGCTGCTATGGGAAAACTGCACACCTGTTTTTGTGGACATTAATGACCGGAATTTCTGCATTGACGAAAATAAAATCGAAGCAGCAATTACACCTAAAACCCAGGCCATTCTTGCTACACACGTATATGGACACCCCTGCAATATTGCTGCAATAGAAAAAATTGCCAGCAAGCATCGTTTAAAAGTGATTTACGATGCGGCCCATGCCTTTGGCACCCAATACAACGGTAATTCGGTTTTTAATTATGGCGATGTGAGCACCTGTAGTTTTCACGCCACTAAGGTGTTTCATACAGGAGAAGGAGGATGCATGGTGGCTAAAGATCCGGTTATTGCTGAAAAATTAATGCTTTACAGGCAATTCGGACACATTGGAGAAGATTATTATACCATGGGCATCAACGCAAAAAACTCTGAAATGCATGCTGCAATGGGTCTGTGCAACCTGAAATATATTGATGACATCCTCCTAAAACGGAAGCAGGTATGGGAGCATTACGCAGAAAGCCTGAAAAACCACGATTTACAAATATTGGAAATAGATGGCAACGTTAGCTACAACTACGCTTATTTTCCTGTGGTTTTCACTTGTGAAGAACAGCTTTTGGAGGCGGTCACTGATCTGAATGCGAAAGGCATTATACCAAGAAGATACTTTAACCCATCGCTCAACAAATTGCCCTATGTGGATTATGCCCCGTGCCCGGTTGCTGAATCCATTGCATCAAGGGTACTTTGCCTGCCGCTATTTTATGAACTGGCAACTGAAGATCAGGACAAGATCATTAACAGTATCGTTAACACCAAATCAATTGCAAAAAAATGCGCTTAGGAATCATGCAACCTTATGTATTTCCATATATCGGCTACTATCAGCTGATCTCATCAGTAGATAAATTCATTATATATGATGATGTGAATTACATCAAGCAAGGCTGGATCAACAGAAACCAATTCCTACTCAACCATAGTGCATTTAAATATGTTATTCCGTTAAAAGAAGCAAGTTCTTTCAAGCATATTGCCGATACTTTCATAGACCCGCGCAGCTATCCACATTGGTGCGTAAAATTTTTTAAAACGCTTGAACAGGCTTACCGAAGAGCTCCATTTTATGATCAGGTTTTACCGCTGATTAAAAACTGCTTTCTTGAATTGGAAAATTTTACCATTAACGAACTTGCTTCGAACAGTTTAAAAAAAACCAGCGCTTATTTAAACATTGATACAACATTTGCGCATTCTAATAATTGCTATGCAAATGAACAACTTTCGGGTCAGGAAAGGATAATAGACATCTGTTTAAAGGAAAATGCGGAAACTTACATGAATGCAGTGGGCGGTCAGCAATTATACTCATTTAACGACTTTAGCACCCATAAAATCGACCTTGTTTTCTTAAAAACCGGAGAAATTACCTATACGCAATTTAACGGGACCTTCATTGCCGGACTTTCCATGATAGATGTGCTGATGTTCAATAGCGCTGAACAAATTTCAAAAATGCTGAAGACTTATAACCTGATCACGGCATGAAAGAAATAGGCGGATATTTTGAACTGGAACTTCATCAGGGAAATGCAAATTTTCATGATACTCCATACCGTTTCAACAGCGGGCGGGCTGCATTGGGATTTATTTTGGACAACCTGAAACCTGTTAATGTATATGTTCCTTTTTATACCTGCGATGCACTTCTGGAGCCTTTAAAAAAACTAGGGATCAACTACACATTTTATGAAATTGATCAATCCCTGGAAATAAAATCACTACCAAAACTGCTTGCTAATGAAATGTTGCTGTATATCAATTATTTTGACATCAAGGTAAAATACACGGAATATCTGTCACAGCGTTATAAAGACAAGTTGATTTGCGATTGTACCCAATCTTACTTTTTAAAAGGCAACGGTGTTTCCTGGTACTTTAACTCCTGCCGAAAATTTTTCGGTGTGCCAGATGGTTCTTTCCTATATACTCCAAAAGAAACAGATTGGTTATCTATATATGAGCAATTAGAACCAAATGAAAATTTTTTGACCGCACACCTTTTTGCTCGTTTCAATGGCGAAACGCAAAAAGGATATCCGTTTTTTCAGGATAATGAAGCACTTAATGGGCAACAAATCAGCCAGATCTCCAAACTCAGCAGCTATCTTTTATCAAATATAGATGAACAACATGCTATAAATTCGAGAAAGGCCAACTTCGGTTTTTTGCATCAAGCGCTAAAGGATAGCAATCACTTGCCCATTTTACCAAGTGTCGATTCCTCTTCATCATTTTATCCTTATTTACCAGGCAAATTGATGGATAAGCGCCAATTTTGGAAACTGCTGGTTTTTATACCCAATTTCTGGAATGAATGTGTACAGCGACAGGGAAATGAACAATTTCCTACCGAAGTATATTTAAGCGAACATCTCATTCCAATACCAATAGACCATCGATATCAATCGGAAGATCTTGTCCGGATTTTAGACATCATTAAAAATTTAAGCTAATGCAGTTCAATATTAAATTCAGGCCATTGCAACTGGCCGACGCCCATTTCATCAATAATTTAAGGCGCTTGGAAAATATGGAAAAATTAATTGGCGGGTCGATTCGTCCCGTTTCATTGGAACGCGACCAGAAATGGGTAGAAGACCTGATCATGAAAGACGATCAATCTACTGTTTATTATGCCATTACCGAACTGGAGAATGAGGAAATCATCGGCTATACCTCAGTTTCAAATATCGATTATCGCAACGGAACCTGTTTTTGGAGCGGCATTAAACTCGATCAAACAAAAGCAGGCAAAGGGTATGGCAAGCAAACTGCGCTGAAGTTGATGCAGTTTGTTTTTGATGAAATGAGAATGGTTCGCCTGGCTGCCGAATGTCAGGAAAATCACTCCATCGCCTTGAACATGATGTTAAATGTTGGTTATCAAAAAGAAGGGCTGATGAGAAAGAGACTCTTCAAAAACGGAAAGTCGAACAACCAATGGCTTTTGAGCGTGACAGATGAAGATTATGTGGAGATTAAAAAAAGGAACGGGTTATGACCAGACATAATTGAAATAAATGCTAACATACAAGGGAATGTTTATTTCAATGATCAATGACTCCATCTGACCAATAAAAACATGAAAATAAACAGATGAAACAGCAGATAAATAATGTGAAGATAGCTGGCACCGGCTCCTATCTCCCTGCAACAATCGTGACCAATGCCGATATCGAGAAAACAGTCGACACTACTGATCAATGGATCCGAAATCATATTGGCGTAACAGAGCGGAGGATTGTGACCACTGAGACAACAAGTGATCTCGCTGCAAAGGCCGCAATAAATGCATTGGAATCTGCCGGCCTGTTTCCTGCAGATATCGATCTGATCATCGTAGCCACTTCTACTCCTGACCGATTGGCGCCTTCAACGGCCTGTATTGTACAAGACAAAATTAAGGCATACAATGCTGTTGCCTTCGATCTGGCGGCGGTATGCTCTGGATTTCTTTTTGCCTATAGTACCGCAGCACAGTTCATTGCAGCCGGAACCTATGAGCACGTACTAGTGATTGGGGCAGACACTTTTTCAAAGATTACCGATTGGAGTCGTCGTGACTGCGTTTTCTTCGGCGATGGCGCCGGAGCCGTGGTGTTGTCTGAAAACAAGAACAATGATGGAATGATGAATTTCAGATTGTTTTCTGATGGTCGCGGAAAATTTAATTTTACCATTCCCGGCGGTGGATCGGAATTTCCTGTAAGCCAGCATACAGTGGACGAGGGTTTGCGCTATTTCCAAATGAATGGCAAAGCTGTTTTCGAAACCGCCATTAGCAAGCTTCCCGAAGCAATCAATCAGGTACTGGAAGATTCATGTCTAACCATCTCGAACATCAAAATGCTGGTACCTCATCAGCCAAACATCAATATTTTAAAAGAAACGGCTTTAAGAATTAACCTCCCATTTGAAAAAGTAATGGTAAACCTGGACAAATACGCGAATACGTCTGGTGCCACCATTCCCATTATTCTTGACGAGACTTATAAGACGAATAAGATAGCCGCTGGCGATTATATACTTTTTGCCGCAGTAGGATCTGGCTGGACCTGGGGTGCAGGCATTATGAAATGGACTATTTAAAAAAATTAATCATGATAATTATTACCGGAGCATCAAGGGGAATCGGAAAATACCTTTTGCACTATTTTGTAAATAGAGGCGAGGAAAATGTAATTGGAATTTGCAACAATACCATCCCTGATTCAAACCTTGCACATTACTACAAGCTAAACCTCAAAAACGATACTGAGATCAAAAATTTCATTGCGCAGAATGATGGCATTAATCAACTTACCCTGATCAACGCGGCAGGCATATCCTATAACGCATTTGCCCACAAGGCAGACCTGGAAAGCTGGATAGAAGTGATTGAAACAAACCTGATAGGATTGTTCAATCTGACCAGACACTTATTGCCCATCATGAGATCTAACAACTATGGGCGTATCATTAATTTTTCATCGGTGGTAGCGCAACAAGGTGTGGCTGGAACAAGTGCCTATGCTGCATCAAAAGCAGCATTATGGGGCCTTACCAAAACCCTCGCAGCAGAAAATGCATCTAAGAACATTACTGTGAACAACATCAATCTTGGCTATTTCAATATTGGAATGATTGATCAGGTTCCGGAATCCATTCTAACCCAAATCATAGCTCAGGTGCCCGCCAAGCGGTTGGGCGACCCGACAGAAATATTATCGACCATTAAATACATGATCGAAACTCCTTATTTAAACGGCGCCTCAATTGACTTAAACGGCGGCTTATTTTAAACGCATGATTATAGAAGAGCACAGCCAGCCAATGGTTTCGATATGGATGATCACCTACAACCACGAAAAATTCATCCGCCAGTGCCTGGAAAGCGTACTTGCACAGGAAACCAATTTTAGCTACGAGATCATTATTGGCGAAGATTGTTCAACCGATCGTACCAGGGCCATTGTACAGGAATTTGAAGCCCTATATCCGCAAATCGTCAAACCAATCTACCAAGAATCCAATGTTGGTGCTTATAAAAATGCTTATCATTATTGCTATCCTGCATTAAAGGGAAAATATATTGCCTGTTTGGAAGCCGATGATTATTGGATCGACAGACAAAAACTCCAAAAGCAGGTTGATGCATTACAGCATGACCCAACGGCAGTTGCCTGTTTTACACAGGTAAAAGTTTTGATTGACAATGAAGATCATTTTGAAGAACATTGGTCGTCCCGTCTGCCCTTGAAAAACAGATATGATGTGGAGGATATCCTGAAAACCTTTAATATCACAACCTGTACGCTTTTATTTCGGAACATCTACCCTCAGCTTCCCTACGATCCATTGGCCTTCCCTACCGGCGATGTATCGCTTTCGGCCTTTTTATTGCTCAAGGGCGATGCCATTTTTATCAATGAGCCAACTGCGGTATATCGCGTACATCATGGAGGCATTTATTCCCCACATAACCTGGAGAACAAAAATCTGGTCTTTGTGAAAATATTTACCCAGCTATTAAAAGAACCATTGTTTGCAGCCCATCGTCAATTGATAAAGCGGTTGTTGGCCGACCGCGCCTATCAGGCACTATGTTTCGAAATCAAAAAAGCTAATCCAGAAAACAAAAAAATAGACACTTACCATCATTTGGCATTAAGCCAGATGCATTTTGGTAATCTGTATTACCCATTGAAAACCATGCTCCGCAAATACCTTTATCTGCTTACAGGAAAAAGTTTCGGCAGATCTATGGATTGAACCGTTAAAAGTGCAATTGGGTGTACTCAATCCACAAAACAATCGGTACGGTAGTAACGCTGATCAAAGATAAAGGTAACAAGTTTTAGACGCGGTCAATGTAATAAGATTATCTGCATCATTCTTACCCTATTAATAGGTTATAAAAGAAATTAATTAAAACAAAAATTATTAAACTTAAAAGATAATTTAAACTGAATTCATAATTGATAACTTAAATCAATATTATTATGAATTAATTTTATTCTATTTTAAACATTTTTTTATCCATGCTGTTGTGAATAAACAGTGTAAGTTCGTTTATGCCATTGCAGAATAATATTTTAAAATCAAATAATTTAACTTTAATTCAATGAATTTGATAAATTCAGATTTCTTCTTATTTTGCGGGGTAACAAAAAAGAATGACCCTATGTTAGGAATAGAAAAAAAAATCAGAACCCTGCGACAAGCCAAAGGATGGTCGCAAGGTGAGGTTTCAGAAAAAATAGGACTGTCTACAGCAGCCTTCTCTAAGATTGAAAAAGGCGTGACTGATGTCAGTATCTCACGATTACAACAATTGGCCGAGTTATTTGATGTTCAGCTTTCAGAGCTTATACTACCGGTTGAGCAACTATCCAAAGACCACCAGGAATCATTGAAAGAAGCAAATGATACTATTAACGCTCAGCTCAATAAAATTGTTGAATTACAGGAGTACATTATTTCGCTATATGAGCAACTCCACAAGGTTAAAGCAGAGGTGGCATCGCAATAGTAAGAAAAGTAAAATGATCAAAAAGGAAGAAGGCCAAGAATGAAAAAAGATTATCAGATCAATTGCTACTGTTTTAGTCCCAGCTGCAAAAATTCTATATTTAATGCGCATACATGTGTCATAACCAAACGTTCTTTTGCGGAGGCGGCGGCGGTAGAGGCAAAATGTGAATGTTGTGGACAGGAATTGGTATCTGCCCCAATCCTGCGCATGACCCGGATATTGAACGGAGCACTTCATTCAGAAAAAACATTGACTTCCTTTGTCATCGATGATGATCTTTTCTTCCATACCACTGCGAAGGATCTTTTCAATCATTCTGAACGTTTTAAAAAATCAAGACACCTTACCTGCGCTCAGGAAGCCTTGGATTATCTCTCCCGCCATATTGACAATCCTGAACTCATACCAGATTACATCTTTTTAGATGTGAACATGCCATTGATGAACGCTTGGGATTTTTTGGAGGAGTTCGACGGGATCTTCCCCAGGCTTAGCAAAAAAATTTCAATTTACATTATCACCAATAGCATCTTGCCAGCTTATCAAGCGCGCATCAAACATTTTGCAAACGTCAAGGCCATTATTGAAAAGAATTTCGATCTTGATTTCCTCAATACCATCCATTAGGTTACCAGTTGTTAGAATTTACATGGACCTATGTTAAAAAAACCTCATCATATTGTAGCTGTCGGCGCCTATGCAAGCAGAATAGAAGAACTAAAACGGTTTTTCGAACATACGCCACTTGATGGAATATGCTATATCATTATTCAGCACCTTTCCAAGGATTTTAAAAGCAGAATGGCTGAACTGCTTTCCAAGCACGAAGAGTTATTTTCGACAAGTGAGGAGATGGAATCGGCAAATGAAAAGCTACACGCCATTAACATCGATTATGAGGCTAAAAACAGGGAATTATTGGAACTTACCGATGACCTGAACAACTATTTTAGGAGCAACATTAACGGGCAGCTCTTAGTAAACAATGAACTTCAGCTGGTAAAGTTCTCTCCCAGCGCAGTCAAACTGATTAATCTTCGGGAAAGTGACATTGGGCTCCCACTGAATACCATCTCAACAAATATAAAACTCCATACCATCATCGATGACATTAGGGAAGTACTAAAAAAAGGAAATGTTATCCATCGTGAAATTCAAACTTATGAAAACCAATGGTACCAATTGGTAACTATGCCCTATCTTAGGGATTCAGATCAGGTACAGACTGGTGCGATCTTAAGCTTCAACGATATCTCCGAACTCAAACATGCCCAGCTAAAACTCGATGACCGCAATAAAGCATTGAGCAGAATCAATGAAGATTTGGACCATTTTATACATGCTGCTTCCCATGATCTTTTGGCGCCTTTGGGCAATATAGAAACCAGCATTGCGGTAATGAACAAAATGGCCTTGAGCGATGTAAGACTACTTGACTACCTTAACATCATCAATAGCTCCATCAAAAAGTTTAGTTCCCTGGTTAAGGATATTGCTGTAATTGCCCGGATAGAGAACGATGCTTCGATTGAACAGATTGATCTAGCGGAATTAATTGAAAATATCATTTGGAGCCTTGAAGGCAAGATTAGTTCTTCGGGCGCCATCATAATAAAAGATCTGGAAGTCCCTACGATAGGGTTTTCAAGAAAAAATCTGAGGAGCATCCTCTTCAATCTGGTGTCTAACGGAATAAAATTCCATCGAGAAGAGGCTCCAATTGTAAGGATTCAGGTAAAAAGAGAAGATAGTTACACTGTTTTATCTGTTCAAGATAATGGAAAGGGCGTTAGAAAAAGAGATTTCGATAAGATATTTGAACTTTATGGGAGAATCAGCCAAAGCGTAGAGGGAGATGGCGTAGGTCTTTATCTCACTAAAAAAATCATTAATGCGGCAGGTGGAAATATGCTGGTAGAAAGTGAATTTGGAAAGGGTACCAAGTTTACCATCTACTTTAAAGATATTGGTTAACAGCTACCGATTATGTTATAATGCACTCCCAGTCGTTTTGTTGAGGAATTGTTGCATCAGTCTATGAATCATCTCGTTCTCACAGAAACTCCACCTCACTGAACGTAATAAGGCACAGATTACCGCTTCTTATCAGTAATAGATAATATACACATCAGCATGCAGCATTTGTTACCGCTCTGAAAAGGTAAATAAAAGCCTTTGCTATGGAGTTATGAGTTTTCTACCGAGAAAAGGATATGAGGAAATATTTGTTGAAACCATTACAGATGCCTACAAAAAATCAAGTTGGGTCCATTCTGGATGAACGAGAATCCTACTTAAAACAAATACAAGACTTAAATAAAAAATTGAAAAGACCAGGAATTTATTGTTGGGACAACGATATTGATACCGTTGATTTTCGAGCGATCAAAAACGAATGCGGTGGGAAAATATCAATATTGGAATCCAGACTAACAGAACTAACACAAGAATAAAGCTGTGTTGAACGTTAACCAATTGCAGAGCGTGCTATCGATAATTTAATGAATCTTGATTTATTTTATGAAAATTCCAATGTGGAGGGGCAAAGATACCTTCATAAGCTATCTATTTCCTCAAAAATAGGTATGCGATGGAGACCGATATCGAACACCTGATCAACGGCCGAAACGGCCAATAAGTTTCCTGAACTGTATCTTGGTGTCGATCTGCAGCACATCCAACTGTAGGGCGAGTTGGCACTCTATTGAAAACAAGACAGTCATAAAAAAAGAGGAAGTGGGTGCCTTTTTGGATTGCCCTCTTCCTCTTTTGCATCGAACTTTTATTTTTCAGATTAATGAAGAATGGCCATTTGTCATTCTAAGTGCTAATATTTTCTGTCCTGTAGGGATTTTCACACATGGTAGCCCCTGATTTTTAAAGCGTGCACCCAGCTTTAGTTCCAGGATGCTGAGAATCTTTAATGACAAAGGCCTGCATTTCAAAATATAAGTTCATCACTACCTTGGCCTACTCAGTAATGATGTTGAATCCATTCAATCTGCCGCTCTCTTTCAAGTGAAATGTTTCTTTGATATTGCCCGTTGCAGGGTTATATTGATTTACACCCGAGTAACCTTCTGTCGTGTTGTTAGAAAGAAAATAGATTTCACCATTATGCAGGAAAGGGTTCTGTGTACCGTAAAAGCTATCGGCAGGGATATTCAGTCGTGTAGCCTTTTTAGTTGTCGCATCAATTTGAGTCCAATACCAAACATCACTTCGGTAAGTCACACCATGCTGTGCGCCGCCA
Source organism: Pedobacter chinensis (assembly GCF_003339865.1). Classification (GTDB taxonomy): domain Bacteria; phylum Bacteroidota; class Bacteroidia; order Sphingobacteriales; family Sphingobacteriaceae; genus Pedobacter; species Pedobacter chinensis. The sequence continues at coordinate 466,629 of NZ_QPKV01000006.1, read as the reverse complement.
TAGTAAGATACACCGCGAGAGGGAACTGTGGTGTAGATCTTGCTATCATATACAAACAACCTGTTAAATTCTGCAGGGAACTGGTAGTTCTTGATGTCGATGGAGAAGGTTGGATCGAATTGTGTTTCTCCGCTTTTGATACGGAGTATTTTAGAAGAATATTCGATTGGTTGTCTTTTCATATCGCCAACTGCAACAAAGTAAAGGTCTTTTGTTTTCTCATCCAGACTCCAAAGCACGTGATCAATAAATACACCCAAGTTGGTAGTACCGCCGAATTTGGTAACATTGAGAATTTTATTATTGGTCAGGTCATAAACCGCAATAGCCACTTCTTTATTTTTCGGTGATACCTGCCAATCGCCAGCTAATTTGGTACCGAGCAGCAAATCTACGTAGAGCTTATCGTCACGCTTGGCGAGGATCAATTGTCCTGCAGATTCGTCTGGCAGACCTTCAGAAAGTGAGCTAAAGTCAATTTCGCCGGTGCGTTCCATTGTAGTAGGGTTAAATTTCTGCACTTTTAGTCCACCTCTTACATCGTCCCAGTAATAACCTTCCGTTGGACTTGCCACAAGATAATTAGTGATATATGCTGTAGAAAGTGAAGGCAGGAACTTATCTTCTACAACTTTTGATTCAGAATTGATGCTAAGTTTCAGAATTCCTTGTGCATTAGAGGCACTATTTACCTTGTAAAGCGTTTTTCCTAACGTTCTGCCCCCCAGGGAGCTGCTTACCTGGAAAAACGGAATACCAGAAAGATTGATTTCCCTTGCTTTATTGTTTTTCAAAGCATAAATACCACCGCTCCAGTTTGCAGCGGCATTATAGATCACCCAGGTTTCATTTGCTGGCAGATCGCCGCTGGGTGTTGGTGTTGGATCAGCGCCTTTTTCCTTGCTGCAGGAGCCAAAAAATAAAAGAGCGGAAAGACCGATCATCATTACTGTGAATTTGTTACGTTTCATATTTGTATTAATTTATTGGTGTGATTAAAAAAACTGATATAATACTTTGAGATAGAATGCCCTTCCTGGCTTCTGCACATTGAAATTGTCATATAGCCTGACGTCGCCAATATTTCTGCACTCTCCAGATAAGGTTAGTTTAGGTTTTGCGAAATGATAATATATGCCGACATTGTTTGCCAACTGTCCCAATCTGTCATCACGCGGTATGATCAGGGATGTCTGAATATTTTTTACTTTCTCGAAAAGCCCCGGTTCCTGGTTCTTTGGAATGGCCTGCAAAAAGAACCGATGGGTGTAATTGCCGTTCCAACTCAATTCCAGGCGGTCTCCTTTATGCAGTACATTCCAAAAGTAAGCATTTAACCAAAAGTTGCCGAAGAAGTAAGGGACATTGGGTACCCTCGAATTTTCCAGATTTCTGAACATCGCCTCTTTAATGCCAATCCGGCGAATGTCCTGATAAGTAACGTTCATACCTATGTTAAAGCGCCGGACGGGAACGTAATTTGCCTCCAACTCAAAGCCTTTTACTTGCGCCCGTTCATAATTAATGTAACGGCTGAACGGAATATCCAGTTGCAAAAAGATGATGTCCTGTACCTTACGGTAAAAAAGTCCGGCCGACAAAGTCAAGCTTTGCTCACCATTTTCCACTGTATACTGACCGTTCAGGTTAACGTTATGGCTTTTCTCGGGCTTAAGGTTCATGTTTTCTTTAATCAACCGGGCATCACCGAAAATCTCATATTCGTCTGGCAATCGTGTTGCATATTCATAAGAAGCCTTGAAAAGGTATTTTCCGTGATTCCACCTTAAACCGCCCAGATATCCCAACTGTTGCCCTGTGCCTGAAGACCGATATCCCATGCCGAAATTATCCGTTGTATAGCCTTCTGTTTGGAAATGATAGTACTTCAGGGCAATAATACTCTCCATCTCCTTTCCGAGCCAGTTGGATCGCAGTCCAAGGGCGGTATTGTCCTTACGATACAAAGCGGGCACACTAAGTACGTCTATTGCCTCAATGGCCGAAATTGCGCCCAGGGGGTCACTGCCAATACGACGCTGTTGATAATATAATTCGCTGAAATCCAGGACGTGGCGATCGGATAGCTCATAAGTCAAATTCAGGCGCGAAGAAAAGAATTTGTAGTTGATTAATTGGTTATTGCCCATGTTGATCTCGCCTGGCTTTAAATTACTTCCAATGATCTGACCATCCCAGCCATATCTAACGGTTGCCGTGTCAATAAATCTGGTTTTGAAATAGCTGTACGTACCAACCGCATTCACTTTCATCCGGTTATTTAAGAGAAATTTTTTATAAGTGAGCAAACTGGTATAGTTTCTCTCCTTCGAATAAGGTTCACCATACGCCTTATCCATTTGCGCATCATGCTGTATTTCCTTGTAAAAGCTGGAAGCTATCAGAGTAAGCCGTAGGTCATCTGTCCAGGTTCTGTTTTGAATGCCTGTGTAAATTTCGGCATAATAGCTCCGCGTCGCGTCATGAAAGCGTTTGGTATCCTGGTAAGTGGTGGGGTTTGTTGAGATAGGAACATTTACTTTATAGTCATTGTCTGAATAATTTAGAGAGCTACTGGTTCCAAGGTACCATGTTTTGATTCCGTTTCTCCACAAGCCATTCGCTGTAACGCGATGGGTGTTAAACGAACCTGCTTCATATGATAGTTCCGCTAGATTTTTGTAATCATGCCTGGACACGAGGTTGACCCCGCCACCCAAAGCATCAGAAGCGAGGTATAAAGGCATTGCACCTTTGTAGATTTCCACCCGTTCCAGCATATTTACCGGAATGGTCCCCAGGCTAAAGCCGTGTCCGAATAACTCGATAGGAATTCCGTCTTTAAATAACCTGACGGCCTTTCCCTGTAAACCTCCTAAATTGATCTGTACCGGTGCCCCAACCCCGCCGTCGCTGCGCAATCTGACACCGGATGCCCTGTTCAATATCTCGCCGATATCACCGCCCTTATCATAAGATTTTTTCAGATCTATAGCCTGAACCGAAAATGGCGACTGGCCGAGCTGTTCTTTTGCAGTCAACGCCTTCACTGTTACCTGCTGAAGTGTAATTGAATTATCTCCCTGTTCTTTCAACTCAAAATCAAAGCGGTTTTCTTTTATGCAGTCAATATTTATGTTTACTTGTTTTAAAAGAATGGCTCCTTTTCGAAAATGCAGAATGTGTTCGCCACTGTCAAGTTCGATCATGAGGATTCCGGAAGCATCAGTGTTTCCCTTTACAATGTGATCAATAGTGACAACAACATTACTAGCCGCTTTGCCGTTAATATCGGTAACATGTATATACACCGGGCAGGCTGTTGCTACCATGCAGGATACCGACAGCAGAATGGTAAAAAATATTTTAACCAATGATTACTTTTATTTAAACTAATTATAAATTAAATTTGCAGCGCAAAGATATTCCTTTTTGATGAGGGAAAATTTATGAATTAAGAAGTTTTTGTTTTGAAAATGGAAGTTTTATAATGGGTTTTACGTTTCAGGGAAGTGATTTTATTGAATTTCTTGCTTCGGCAAGCCTGTCTGAGGCCGAGGTTTCTCAGCAAGGCATTGATGATTCCGGGATAATGAAATTTAGAACCCCAAAAGGTCAAATTTCATATGAGGAATATCCAGTAAACGACAGTTTAAGCATACTTCAGGGCAGCTACCAACTTAATGATGATGTCACTATATATGGCAGAGGTGAATCCCATCTGCTGGAAATGCACTTCAATCTGTCAGCACGTGACATATACTATCACAATAAAGTTATAAAAAGAGAATGGGCACCTGCTATGTCAGGTAATATCACGTTTCTTTCTCAAGAGGAAAACCAGGCTAAAATATCATTTAATAAAAATATAAGCTATCAAACTTTTGACGTTCACCTTCCACTCCCCATGTTAACAAATTATTCTGGAGAAAGCCTTGCGATGGACGATTTTTTAAATAGCATCAGTAGGAATCAATGCGGCACGCTTTCGGCCAGAGAAGTTGTGATAAGCCCTAAAATATACAGCGCCATCCATGCCATCAAGAACTGTATATATGAAGGTCTGACCAAAAAAATCTATCTGGAGTCAAAAATTTACGAGCTGATCGCTTTCCTGCACGAAGGTTCCGAAGTTGATGATAAAGTATATCCGTTAAGCAATGCCGACATAGAATGTATAAAACATGCCGCTGTCTTAATTCGGGAAAACCTAAGCCATCCTCTTACTATTATCGAGCTTGCCCGAAAGCTCGGTATAAATCAAACAAAACTTAAAAGCGGCTTTAAGGCTATTTTTGGCAATACTATCTTTGGTTACTTGCAGGAAACCAGAATGTACAGGGCACGTAAATTTATACTGGACACAAATCTGTCCATTCATCAAATAAGCAGCTTGTCAGGCTACAACAGCATTTCAAACTTTAGCACCGCATTTAAGCAAACCTACGGGTACTCTCCAAATAAATTGCGCAGCAGATTATAGACGTGATATACTGCTGCCATCTAAACCCTTATTTATTAAAATCGCCTATTTAACACTGACAGATAAAGTATTACCGAAAAATCCGGCATTTGTGCATATTCCAAAATATTATATCTATACCGGTCAGGATCATGCGATCACAATCGATCTAAAAAGAAAATGGTGGCGGCTGCAGGAATTAAACACATACACTGTTGATTTTCAGTCATTGCTGATGCTTACAAAACCAGATGAAGCGACCTCATACTTTCACAAATCATTAAATAGCAGTCCAAATCCGGTCACAATTTTTTGGCGCATAAAATTTAATTTTATAATTACCCATATAGCGCAAAAGTGCTGATAAGAAATTTATCAGCACTTTTGCTTGTACACATTTTGTGTTCCAACTATATTAATCTGCCAATTCGTCAACCCGGCTTCAATCTCTATCTACATTATGTGTCATCGATAATATGATTTCTTTCTCATCTTGTTTATATGGTGTTCCATCTTTCCGCAAGATTTCGTGAAACCAGACAGGCGGAGGTGAACTGTAATTTTTCGTCCACGAATCCCAAGGATATTTAGTCTGCGTTTTGCCATCAACAAAGCCCCAATTAATCATTCCTACATTATATTTTTTCGCAACAGGAAGGAAACCGGCAAAAGTACTACCATTTGGCCTGGCCATATATTCTGTGCAAATAAGAGGTTTTCCATATCTTGATAGCCATTTTATCCGCTTTTCAAATTCAGCAGGACTGTCGTAATTATGGAAAGTGATAATATCGCTCTGTTCGAGCTGAAGTATTTCGATCGGCTTCATTTTGGTGGAGTCAGACCAGTCACCCACCCAAATCCCTGATGTGAGGGGCTGTGAAGGATGAACTGAACGTGCCCATATAAATACTTCTTTAAGCAGCGGCAACACGAGCGCCACTTTGTTCGGAAGCTCTATTTTCTCGTAAGACGGACCGGTCATATTATCTGGTTCATTCCACAAGTCCCAGCCAATGATCCTTTCATCGTTGGCAAATTTTCCGATAATTCCCTTCACATATCTTTCCAGCCTGGGGTACTGCAGGGAATCCTTTAGTGCCAACTGCCCAGGACTTTGAACCCATCCTGAATTATGTTTGAAAGGAATGGGTTCCCTCTGTTTACCCAGTTTATAGAAAGGATCCCAGCAGGAGTCAAAAATCACAAGAAATGGTTTTATTTTATGCTTATGGGCCAGGTTCAGAAATATATCAATCCGTTTAAGAAAGCCTACTGAATCTTGCTGATAAAGTGCATCGTGAAGATATACCCGCACGGTATTCATGCCCAGATCGCTTGCCCATCCCAGCTCCCTGTTAATGGTAACGGTATCAAATGTTTCTGCCTGCCACATTTCCAATTGGTTGATGGCATTACTGGGGATAAAATTGGCCCCGATTAGCCACGGCTGTTTTTTATACCAATCGTTAGCCTGTTGCTTAGTCCATATTTTTCGTTGCGTTTCAGCCTTTTTCTTTTCTCCCGAACAGGCGAAAAACACGCCAAGGCACAATATTAAGGCGTAGGGAAATATTCTTTTCTGCATAATCTTTAGTATAAGTGTTATTAATTTGTGTTGATAACAGTTCCCTTTATCATCCATACTTCTGTGGAATTGGAATAGGCATTGGTACTGGTAACGGCAATTACACTGCCATCACTTAGCACAGTTAAGCTGTTCCATAGACATGATTTATTGCTGGGAATCAAGAAGGGTACAGATTTACTCTTGAAATTCCGGCCTTGTTCATCACCGATGACCACTTTCATATCTGCGAAATTCAGATCATTTGTACGGCCCTCTGTACCCTGATAGGAAAGTATGGTTTCGCCGGTTTTCAATTGCCTGATAAATGGGGCACCTGCGTATAGTGCATCCCCTATCCTATCCGCCAATGCATAGCTTCTGTTTGCACTCTCTGCACCGATTGTTACTGCCCAGTTTTCCTGCAGGCTATTTCTCAATACATAGGGCTTAAAGGTATTAACTGCATTATCTTCTATAGAGACGAGAATGTCTTTGCCATCTTTTAAAAGAAGCGGCACCGGCATTCCATCTCTTTTCCCGGGGCGAAAGCTGACAATTTCCGGGGCTGTTGTCCAGCTTCCGGCATTATCTTTTGATCTGAGCATAGAAATATTCTGCTCATTCGAGTTTGTATACGGGCCTTCATTGGCAAAGTACAACTGTATTTCTCCATTTGGCAATTGAATGGCAGAAGGTTCCCAGCAGCCATTCTCAAATTGATACCCTGCCTCGTACAAATTCTTTTCATTTTCCCAGCTCTGTCCACTGTCACTGCTCTGTTTTACCAGGATGCCGAATTTTCTGGACGGCGCAATATCGTATGGCCTGGCATTGTAAAAAACCAGGATTTTATTGTTGTTCAGCAATAGTAGATCCGGAACGCTCATGTTTGATCCATTGGCACGTGGGGCAATAACCGTTGCCGAAGACCAGGTATTGCCTCCGTCCGTGCTTTTAACCGATACAATGCTACCATCGGCTTCATATACCGCAAGCAATGATGCATCAGCTAACTGTATTATTCTTGCATATCCGGAATAACTGGCGTTCAATGCTGGTGACGAAACCCTTCTTCTGCTATTCTGGTCCCAGCTGATCGATATATCATCCTGCTTAGGTACGGAAACTTCGGGAACAGATTTGTTATCTTTTGAACAGCCTGAACAATAGGTAATGGCTAATATATTAACCAACAGCAATCTAATAAAGGTGTAATGTATCATTGGAGTTTATTGACGATTTATTAATAGTTTGGATTCTGCTTAAGATTTTTATTGTTCTCCACTTCTATTTGTGGCAACGGAAGACGGATGTGTTTACCGGGAACAAAATTATTGAAATCCGGATCGCGCTGAGCTACCTTTGCTACGGCAGCCTGCGTATCGAGGTCGCCCCAACGTTTTAAGTCGGCCCAGCGTACACTTTCCCCGCAAAGTTCTAGGGCCCTCTCCATCTTTAAGCGTTCCCTAAAGAGTGCCTGATCATTTCCGATAGCTGGGTAAGCCGTTGCCAAAGGTGCAAGATTAACCCTTTGCCTTACCCTGTTTACGTATTGATAAGCTGCAGAGGTCTGTCCAAGTTCGTTATTGGCTTCTGCATACATTAAAAGAATATCTGCAAAACGGATTATCCTGTTGTTTACCTGACTAAAATAATCTTCGTTTGTACGCATATAATCCCGCGAATATTTTCTGAACCAGGCTTCATCAGCGTCCCATTGCCAGCTTCTTCCATAAGTCTTGTCACCGAAATCTGCTTCCAGACCAGGATAGAAAAGGCTATATCTCAAACGTTGATCAATTTTACCATCTAAAGTCTTTTCTTTTTTAAATTCATCAACCAACCAGTTTCTTGCCTGGCCATCGGACCATCCTATAGACCTGGGCGCAAAAAACTGAGCTCTGTTATTTCCCATGTTCGAGCTTGGGCCGTCTCCTTCAGCCGTTTTATTTGCATCAGAAAACTGGATTTCAAAAACAGATTCCTTGTTGTTTTCGTTCTCTGCCCTGAAGTTATCCTTATAATCAACCAGATCATAGAAACCTGCCCCTGCGCCGGTTACCAGATAATCAAAGGCTGTTTTTGCCTGTGCCCATTTCCGTTGCTGCATATAAGTTTTACCCAGCAGGGCAAAAGCAGCGCCTTTTGTAGGACGCCCGATATCGTTTCCATTCCATTGCGCCGGCAACACATCTGCAGCTTCTGACAGATCTTTCTCAACCTGTGCCCAAACTTGTGCAAGGCTGCTCTGCTGCGGCATATCGGTTGGGCTTTGGATAGTGGTTACTATCGGAAAATTTTCCCATAATAAGGCAGCATAATAATAATATAGCCCACGTAGAAATTTTGCTTCTCCCAACATCCTGGCTTTTTTGTTCTGATCGGCGAAAGTTATTTCAGGCACATAAGTCAGTACCTGGTTGCATCTGAAAATTGCCTTATAGGTATCGCGGTAGCTTACCTGATTGCCTTCAAAAAAATTATAATTGACATATTGAAAGCGTGTCCAATCAGCCAGTTCGATCCAGGGGCTTTTGCTAAAACCTTCATCAGAAGTTAAATCCAAACGAAAATAAATCCACCTAGACCAACTTCCTGGCTGATAGAACATATGATAAATGGCATTGACACCTTTTTGGGCATCGTCTTCTGTTTTCCAGAACTGCTCCTGTGTAAGTGTATTGGGATTGTCCTGATCAAGCAGGCTTTTTTTACAGGATGATATCACAAAAGTTCCTGTTATCAGTAGAGTTAATAATATTTTTTTCATGTTCATCATTTTAAAATCCAAACTGTAAACCAACAGAGAACATCCTTAGATTTGGGAATGCGCCAAAGTCGTAACCTTTTTCAAAAATGCTGTTGTTGCTGAATTCCGGGTCGAGTCCCGTGTACTTGGTAATTGTTATCAGGTTCTGCCCCGATACGCTGATCTGTGCATTCCGGAATCCTATCCTTTTCAACATTTTTTCAGGGATGTTATATGATATCCCGATATATTTTAACCGGGCAAAACTGCCGTTCTCCAGCCAACGGTCCGTGTCTCCCCTGGAATTGATTGTACTTCCATAATAGGCTCTTGGCACATCAGTATTGGTATTTTGTGGAGTCCATGGCTGTATACCAGCGCGGTAATTGCTGTTATCAGAAAAAGCATCGGTCACACTCCGTGGCCCATTGAATACGGTTGAACCAAAAGAACCGAACCAGTCCATGTTAAAAGAAAAGTTCTTATAAGAGGCATTCAAATTCAGTCCTATTTCGTAATCGGCCCAGGGACTGCCAACTACTACCTTATCAGAGTTATTGATTTCGCCGTCGCCATTGTTGTCCTTGAAACGGATATCTCCCGGTTGAGCGGTAGGTTGGATAACTTTGCCGGCAGCATTTTTGTAATTGGCAACTTCCTGACTATTTTGGAATAGGCCATCAGTTTGCAGCACGTACCACATTCCTATCGGCTGACCAACTTCGGTAACTGTATTACCTACAAAAGTTCTGTTTTTACCGTATCCCAGGTCAAGCACTTTATTACGTAAAGTGGTAAGATTTGCAGTCGCCCCATATTTAAACGTGTTTTTATTTTCCTGGTAGGAAACGGTAAATTCAAATCCTTTATTTCCGAGGGTGGCACCGTTCACATAAGGATTACCGCCATCATTTCCTGTTGAAATCAGTAAAGGATATTGTAAGAGCACATCTTTGGTCTTTGAAATAAAATATTCCGCACTAACGGTCAGTTTATTTTTAAGAAAGGCAGCATCCAATCCGTAGTTCTGTTGGGTAACCTCTTCCCAGCGCAGATCAGGATTGGCCAATTTTACCTGGGTGGCTCCAGGAAGCACCGTTTGTCCGGGGCCTAGTACGATTGTAGGAAAAGTATTTATAAAAGCGATATAATCATATGGTCCGATATTACTGCTTCCAAGCGTTCCATAATTGGCACGTAATTTAAGATCGTTTATCCATGAAGCTTTAAAAAAATCTTCTTTGCTGATCCTCCATGCGCCGGATATGGATGGGAAGACACCAAACTTGTGATCCTTTCCAAATCTCGAAACCCCGTCAGTCCTGATCACCCCGTTCAAAAGATATTTGTCGGCATAGTTATATTCAAATCTTCCAAAATAAGAAATCAGATCGGTACGGTTTTTAAAACCGCCGGTTTGGGGTTCATCTCCCTGATCCAGTACATCATAGTAACCGCCTGAAGGATTTGCCAGGATATTTCTTTTGGTACCCCAAATCTGGGCATATTTATCTCTTTGATAAGATTGTCCAGCTAAAACATTTATTCTATGTTTACCGAAATCTTTATCAAAGGATAACGTATTTTCAATCAGTACAGTCGAAGATTCAGCTCTGTTTTCATTAATAATGGCAGGGTCAAATGCTTGGTTCAGTGTCCAGTTTCCCGGCTTCCTTAAATAAGCATAATGATCTCTGCTTGTTTCATACCCCACATTGATTTTATATTTCAGAGAGGGCAATATCTGCAGTTCCGAAAACAGGTTGCCGCGGATGCGTAAATTTTCGTTTGTCCTATCTTCAAGATCAGCAATTGCGACCGGGTTTGTACCAAAGGTTCTTGCACGTGCCTCGTCTCCATACCCATACCCACCCGGGTTTGCCGGATTGTAAACAGGAATCGTAGGAAGCAGGCGGACAACACTCAAGATAGGGTTTCCGGACATTTCATCTGCTTTGGCATTACTTATCGCCAGATTCTCTCCAATGGTAAAAATCCCTTTTGTGGTTTTGGTATTTACCCTAAAGTTTACCCGGTCGAATCCAGTACTAATGACGGCACCTTTGTTACCAAAGTACCCTCCGGATATGAAATAACTGTTATCTTTTCCTCCTCCTGAAAAACTTAGTGAATAATCCTGTACCAACCCCGTCCGGTAGGCTTCATCCTGCCAATCTGTATTAACTGAAAGATCAAGGTCCTGTCTTTTAACATTGGCATTATCATAAGCCATATTGTTCAGTGTTGCGAATTCGCTGGTTTCAGCAAGTGAATATCTGGGAATGGTTTGAAATGTGGTTTTTGCAGAAACGTCGATTTTAGTCGGCCCCTCTTTCCCTCTTTTGGTAGTAATAATAATAACACCATTTGCAGCACGGGTACCATAGATTGCCGCGGCCGATGCATCTTTAAGGATCTGGATAGACTCAATATCTGCAGGATTGAAATCTCGGTTTGCACTTGTGACCAATCCATCAATCACATATAATGGATTTGTACCCGAAAAATTCTTCAGGCCGCGTATCTGAATCTGCGCTTCGGAACCTGGTTGTCCCCCACTCCTCACACGGATCCCGGTTGCCAGGCCCTGAAGGGATTCGGCAACTGTAGTAGCCTGTCTTTTCTTTACATCTTCTGCCTTTACCACTGATACTGCTCCTGTAAGATCCTGTTTTCGCTGGGTACCATACCCAATCACTACAACTTCATTTAGGTCTGCGGTAGATTCTACCATGATCACTTCTAATATCTGGTTTTCGGCAGCAGAGAGTTCTTGGGTCTGATAACCTATAAATGAAAAAATAAGCACTGCTTTTTGCCCGCCAGGAAGAGCAATCATAAACTTACCGTTACCATCGGTAATGGTAGATACCGATGTGCCCTTTATCTGCACACCAACCCCTGCTAAGGGTCCGCTTGCATCTCTGACAATCCCTGTGGTTCTTTGCTGCGCCTGCACACTAATTGTTAAACTGATCAATAACATGGTTAGGGCGATTTTGAAAATTCGATCCTTGATCCTCATGATCGAATTGGGAGGGGTATTTGTACCCCCGCATTGTGGAAGCTTTTTGTTCATACGCTATAGTTTATATTTGGTAGTGCTAAATAAGGGGATACATATAGATAAATCAGTTCAATTTCTGTTCATTATGTATCAATTATCAGCTGCAAAAGCCAATTTTGAAGGAGATTGATCTAATTTTCGTTTTTTGGACTATATTTAATAATGTTTTTTTACGAGCGACTGAAAAGAATATTTTTCTGCTTTACATTTTTATGTATCCATCAACAACTTCTTGGACAGGCATACACCTTTAGGCATTATCAGGTAGAATCCGGTCTTTCCTATAACTCAGTGATCTGCAGCTTGCAGGACATCAACGGATTTATGTGGTTCGGCACAAAAAATGGTTTGAACCGCTTTGACGGTTACAGGTTTAAGATTTACCGTAATGACCCTGCAAAACCTGAAAGCCTTGGACATAATTTCATTCATTCATTATTTGAGGACAATCAGGGGCTTTTATGGGTGGGAACACGCAAAGGATTGTACAGATATAATCCGATAAAAGATACCTTTATTTTGATTAATGAAACCAGAGACAAAGACATCAGCACGATATCAGCAGATGTTAAAGGAAGGATCTGGTTTATTGCAAACAACACTTTATTGCGATATGATATCAGGACAAAAAAAATAAATGATTTCCCCGGGCCGCAATATGGAGGAGCAACCTCTTTAGCCATTACCAAGGAAGGCGATATATGGGTATCCACAGCACAGGGATACCTTCAGCAATATGGACTAACTACTAATGAGCATAAAGTTTATAGCACATTTGAGGATACCTCTTCCCCATTATCGAAATGGATCGAAAAGATTAAAGATACAGGAGATGGCCATTTGATAATAGGAACATCAAATGATGGGGTAAAACTCTTTAGCACAATTGATCACAGGACAAGACAGTTGCCCATGCGAAATACCGATGGGACTAATGTTTTTGCCAGGGATTTTTTGCAAAGAACAGCGGAAGAGTATTGGATCGCGACTGAGTCAGGAATATTTATTTATAACATGCGGACACAGAAATACGTTCAATTGCGCAATAAAATAAATGACTTTTATTCAATCTCAGATAACGCAGTATACACAATTACCCGTGATAAAGAAGGAGGAATATGGTGTGGAACCTATTTTGGCGGACTAAGCTATTATCCCCAGCAATACACCTCATTCGACAAATTCTATCCTGGGGTTGCCGATAACCGCCTCAAAGGTTATGCTGTCCGCGAAATTCAGCAGGATAAAAACGAAAAACTCTGGATAGGCACTGAAGATTCCGGACTGAACAGGTTTGATCCCAAAACCGGCAATTTTAAAAATTTCATCCCACAGGATGACGGCCAGGGTATTTCACACTCCAATATACATGGACTTGCAGCTAAAGGCAACAAACTCTGGATAGGTACTTTTGAACAGGGGCTGGATGTTATGGATATCAATACTGGCCGTATAATTAAAAAATATAAGGCTGGGCCTGCGCCGAATCAATTCAAAAGTAACTTCATTGAAAGTTTGCTTGTAGACAGCAATGGAGAGCTTTTGGTTGGAACGGCAACCGGCTTATATAAATATCGTGACGGCAGTGATGATTTTATTCTGTTAAATGAATTTCCGGGCAACAGGCATTACTCAGCACTGCTGGAAAGCAGTGAAGGCATACTCTGGGCAGGCACATTACGTGATGGTCTTTGGTTTTTTGATAAAAAAAACAACCAGTCAGGAAATTTTTCCTTTAACGCTCAGGATAAAAGTAGTTTAAGCAGCAATGAAATTAACGGGCTTTTTGAGGATTCCATGCACAACCTCTGGATAACAACCGAAGATGGCCTCTGTATATTAAAAAAGGGAGCAAGGACTTTTAAACGCTATACCACAGCAGACGGATTTCCATCCAACATTTTCTATAAGATTTTGGAGGATAAAAATAGAAATCTATGGATCAGTACATCCAGGGGCCTGGTATTGTTCAACCAAAAAAATGGAAAGATCATTACATACACCAAATCCAGTGGCTTATTGGGAGACCAGTTTAATTATAGTTCGGCCTTTAAAGATGCAACGGGTCAGATGTATTTCGGAAGTGTTAAAGGAATGATTGCTTTCAGACCTGAGCATTTCAGGGAAAACCGGGTCGTTTCAAAAATCTTTATAACAGGTTTTCAGGTAGATAATGTAGAGTTGATGGTTGGAGAAAGAGATTCGCCCTTAAGCAGTCCCATTGATTTCACAAAAGAAGTCAAACTACGTCATGATCAATCTAATTTCAGTATTGATTTTGCCGCCCTAGGTTTTACTTCGCCTGCAATGACAGAATATGCTTTTATGATGAAAGGGCTTGATGATAAATGGACCTATCTGAAGACCAACAGAAAGGTTTATTTTACAAGTCTCTCACCGGGCAAATATGAGTTTTTGGTTAAAGCATCCAATAATGGGAGGATATGGGGCAAGCAAATCAGAAGTTTGAAGATCATCATTGCACCACCCCTATGGGCATCACCCACAGCTCTGGCAATCTATGGGTTAATGATTGCAGCAATAGTGATTGTGCTTGTAAAAAACAATCACAAAAGAATACTGCTGCGATATCAGCGAAAGATTGAACGTTGGGAAGTACAAAATGAAAAAGAACTTTACCACGCGAAGATTAATTTTTTTACCCAGGTTACCCATGAAATAAGAACGCCTCTGAGCCTTATTCACGGTCCATTGGAAGAGGTGATCAGAATAACCGGACGGTCTGCCGAGATCAGCTCTAATCTTCAGATCATGAAACAGAATACCCACCGCCTTATCGAACTATGTAATCAGTTGCTCGATTTTAGAAAAACAGAACAGGAGGGTTTTAACCTGAGCTTTGTTAGCCTTGATGTCAATGAGCTATTGAAACAGACATGCACAAGGTTCCAACCCATAATTAATGAGAAAAAGATCACATTAAACCTTGAACTGGATAATGATGGTTTAGTAGTATATGCTGATGCAGAAGCTCTAAATAAAATCATCAGCAATCTGCTTGATAACGCATTAAAATATGCCTCTACAGCCGTTTGGATCAAAATCTCATCTGATCAGGACACATTCAATATACAATTCATCAATGATGGCACCCCCATCCCTGAAAAATATAGAGAGAAAATATTTGAGCCTTTTTATCGTATGGAAGACGTTAAAGGTATAAGAGGTTCGGGAATCGGCCTCTCCCTGGCAAGGTCACTTGCTGAATTACATGATGGTAATTTATCACTTGTTCTGCAAGATGATGATTATACCCATTTCGAACTCAGGTTGCCCAAACGCCATAATCAGGAATATACATTGGCTTATAACAATGGGAACTACCAGGAAACAAGCGGGGCGGAAGTTAAAAAATTAGATCCAGATGCTCCCAATGTACTAGTTGTTGAGGATAATCCAGACCTGCGAAGATTTATCGTAGGCATTTTAAAGGAGGATTTTACCGTAATAGCTGTTGAAAATGGATCTAGGGCAATGGATATTCTGCAGCAGACAAGTGTGCAGTTGATTGTAAGCGATATTATTATGCCATTAATGGATGGATTGGAATTATGTAAAACATTGAAGGACAGTATTGATTATGCCCATATTCCGGTTATATTGTTAACAGCCAAAAATAGCTTACAGACAAAAATTGAAGGGCTTGAAGCTGGTGCAGATGCTTATATTGAGAAACCGTTTTCGCCCAATCATTTATTAACCCAAATATCCAACCTGTTAAATGTAAGGGAAAAAATCAAAACGCATTTTGCCCAGTCACCATTGGTACATTTAAAAAGTATGGCCTATAATAAAGCTGATGAGGCTTTCCTGGATAAACTCAATGATACAATTGTAAAAAACATGTCTGATACCACATTGGATGTTGACTTTCTGGCAGAGGCAATGAACATGTCGAGGCCAACTCTTTACCGTAAGACAAAAGCCATTTCAAATCTTTCCCCTCACGAACTGATCAACATTACACGGCTGAAGCATGCTGCATTATTGCTCAACGAGGGGCAGTTCAAGATCCTTAAAATTGCCTCGATAACCGGCTTTAGTTCTCAAACACAGTTTTCAAGAAGTTTTGCCAAACAATTTAAAATGACACCATCTGAGTATGTTAATTCTTCAAAACTGACCAAAAGCGAATAACCGAATTGGTTTTATATCGAACCTAAGCAGATTTAAGAAACAAATTAATCCTAAACTGAATGCATCAATGACTGACAATTGATGCATTAAAGATTTCTATTTGTACTTGGTATCATTTTATCTATTGAAAAAACATTTTTTCCTTTATGCTCTAATATTAACAACTCTAAATCCTATTATTTTTTTAGCAAGGTCAACCTATAAGGCTATTTTTTATAAAATGAGTGCAACAAAAAAATATCAAAAATAAAGAAAGTTTAAATATTAGGCCCATAGCGGAACATGTTATTAATAACTTAAAAAAGTTAGATCTTTTTTACGAAAATTCAGGTATAGAGGGCAAAAGATATTTAATAAGTACCTTTTTCCTGAAAATTGGTATATGATGGAGATCGTTTTCAAAGAGTTAAAGACAAAAAAATGGGACGAAAATCTTCTGAAAAAGACCTCGTCCCACTGGGGGTGGCTGATGGGGCTCGAACCCACGACCCTCGGCACCACAAACCAATACTCTAACCAACTGAGCTACAGCCACCGTGTTTTTTAGTGTCACAAAAGTACGACTTTTAATATTCCTTGCAAATATTTTTATTAAAGATTTAACAACATTTTTTTAATTGGTTAAAATTCAATTATTTGAAATGAAAATATTTTTTATACCAATAATAAAATAAGCGATTTAGAACCTAAAAACATAACTTTACACCCTTTATGATCGAAATTTATACAGACGGAGCAGCAAGTGGAAACCCCGGACCAGGAGGTTATGGAACTATTTTAAGAGCAGGCAAACACTACAAAGAATTAAGCGGAGGTTTCAGGATGACCACTAATAACCGCATGGAGTTATTGGCAGTAATTAAAGGACTGGAAGCTTTAAAAAGTTTAAACCAGCAGGTAACCGTTTATTCAGATTCCAAATATGTGGTAGATGCCGTTGAAAAGAAATGGGTTTTTGGCTGGGTAACTAAAAATTTCAAAGACAAGAAAAATAAAGACCTCTGGATTCGCTTTCTTGAATTATATAAACTTCATCAGGTCAAATTCATCTGGATCAAAGGCCACAATGCCCATCCGGAAAATGAACGGTGCGACATGTTAGCTGTTTTTGCCTCGCAGGACAAGCAAAATTTAGCCATTGATACAGTATTTGAAGCAGAACGCAATAAGTTGTTATAATCCCGCTATTTAAGCAAGTTTATATTAATCAATTCCGCCAATCACACCTAAATCTTCCAGTTTGGCTTCTACCTTTTGTTCAACAGATATTGATTTGGCAGTATAAAGCAACATCATTTCTTCTGCTTTCTCTACCATTTTCTTTGATCCGATAAAAATCGGGACACGCTGATGTAATTCTGTTGGCACAATATCTAAAATCCGGTCAAAGCCTGTACTTGCTTTCCCTCCGGCCTGCTCAATGATAAATGCCATCGGATTACATTCATAAAGCAACCTGAGTTTACCGTTTGGCGACCGGGAAGTGGTTGGGTAAATATAAATCCCACCTTTAATCAAGCTTCTATGAATATCGCCTACCATTGAGCCTATATACCTTGAGGTATAAGGTCGTCTGGTGGCCTCATCTTCCACCTGGCAATATTTAATATATTTTTTTACGCCGTCAGGAAAATGAACATAGTTTCCTTCATTAACCGAATACATATATCCTGTTTCCGGAATTTTCATCTGCGGATGCGACAAACAAAATTCGCCAATGGATGGATCTAATGTAAAACCATTAACGCCTTTTCCTGTGGTATAAACCAACATGGTTGAAGAACCATAAATAATATAACCCGCTGCAACCTGCTCCGTTCCTTTTTGTAAAACATCGGTAATACTTGCCTTCCCATCGGTAGATTTCCTGCGATAAATAGAGAAAATAGTGCCCACTGCAACATTCACATCGGTATTTGAAGAACCATCCAAAGGATCAATGCAAACAATATATTTTGCATTTTGAGAAACAGGCGATTCAATATGGATAATTTCATCTTCCTCCTCTGTGGCCACAATGCAACATTCCCCCCCACTGGTCAACGCCGCAATAAATTGTTCATCGGCATATACATCCAGTTTCTTTTGTTCCTCACCCTGAATATTTGTAGTACCCATATCACCTAAAATATCCACCAGGCCAGCCTTGTTGATTTCTCTGTTTACAATTTTCGCCGCTATACCAATGTCCCTTAATAATCTGGAAAGCTCTCCTTTAGCATAAGGAAAATCAGCCTGTTTTTCTATAATAAATTGTCCTAGTGTTTTTACGCCGCAAATCATACTTAGTGTATATTTTACATTATCTACCTGATAATTCTATGACCTCTAAGGTATGAATATTTTCGTCAGTTATGCAAAACCGAATCAAGGTTCTCACTTTATGCCAGCCTTGTTTTCCCGCTGCACCCGGGTTTATATGTAAACATTTTATCTTTTCATCAAACATCACTTTTAAAATATGTGAATGTCCTGTAATAAATAATTTAGGAGGGTTAGTGTATATTTCTGGCTTAACATAAGAAGAGTATCTGCCGGGGTATCCGCCAATGTGAACCATCAATACATCCACCTGTTCGCAGCTAAAACGATTTTGTTCAGGAAATTCCGATCTGATTAATGCATCATCAATGTTTCCCGATACTCCACGTAAAGGTTTAAATGCCGCCAAAGGTCCGGCAACATTTGGACCAAAATCTCCGGCATGCCAGATTTCATCAACCTGATCGAAGTGTTTAAAAACAGCATCATCTAAAAAACCATGCGTGTCAGAAATTAACCCTATTTTTTTCATTTTGTAAAGTTTAATGGAACATGATTCACAATTCATTGGATCGTGATTTACAAAATCCAGCGGTAATCATGGCCAAATCTATTAAAGAAACACCGATTTAGATAACGAAGTTAATTTCTTCTTTTATTAAAACCCCGTCCTAAAAAATCAAGCATTTATTATACAATATTATCTTTTTTTTATTCAAGTCATCTATTGTTTGAATACATCTTTAAAACTTTGGGTCATACCTGATTTAATTGTGTAGCTGAAAGAAGGTTCCCATCTAATGTCATTATTTTAAAAAATTGTCATCTTTGAATGACAACTTTTCGGACAGTGCTTGTCATTCAGTGAATACCTGCGGGCAAGCATGAGTACAATTGAAATAATGTTATGATTGAATAATCTGCGGGAGATAAAACACAAACTTTAGTAATAGCATTACCTTTTACAAAACAAAATCAGTGGTAAACCAGAAACAGCGCCCATAGGCCAGAGATTTACTTCGTAGCTGCTTCGCGGTCTTCGTTGCACTCAGAATGACAAAATCCGTTAACAACCTTCTGAATGCAGTGCAAAGCAGGCATGAGTACAATTGAAAATAATGTTTTAATGAATAATCCTCAGGTGATGGAATGCTAATGTAAATAACCAGGCAACTAAATCTGAGCAAAACTACAACCAATGCTTATAGATTACAGATTCTTCGTTACGCTACCATTGATATATTTTGGTAATATATTGCTAATCACTATTCCAATTTAAATTCTTAAAGAAATATTATCCCGCAGACTTTATTTTTATGGGCGTAATCAGCGGTATCTGCGGCAAACACCTGAAAGAATCTCAACGTTATTTATATTGATTTTTATGACCACGAAGTAGCTGCGAAGCAAAATAAATTATCCCTCAGAATGACAAAAAATTGCATTAATTTAATGACATTGGGTTCGCACCTCTGTGTGGGAATGAATGGCCTGAAAAATATTTGCGGCCACACGATTGGTTTTACGGGAATGATGCACAACCGATGACATAGGCCCATACGATAACTCATCATCCGTTTACCATGTGCTAAAAAGCCAGGAAAAAATCTTTAAGAAGCTGCTTATAAATTGAGGTGTGTTCCTGAAAAGATTCATAAATATAAAAATCAGTTTCTTTTGTATTACCTTCTTCCCTGCCTAAACAAATAATTTGCCTGAAAGCAGGTTTACTTTCATCGGAGTGGATGTGGATTCTTTCTAAAAGTGATAATTGATACGTTCCAGCAGCAGTAACAATGTCGTTTGCTTGTTTGATGGGAAGAATCAGCCACAATTTCCCGGTTTCACTTAGCAGTTCATTTGACTTTTCGATTAACATTCCAAAAAAATCCACATCTGCATGTCTGGCTATACCTTTTCTCATTTCTTCGTTTTTTAAATCGTTAACAAAAAACGGGGGATTGGAAACAATCAAATCGAACTTTTGCGCATTGTTGTATTGTTCGATGGCTATGTTATTAACGGACAACCGATCGCTGAAAATGGACAATAGAAAATTCTTATTTGCGGTTTCTGATGCCTGCCGATCAATTTCTACGGCTTCAATATTAGCATCTGGAAAGCGTTGTGCAAGCATAAGCGCAATTACACCAGTACCGGTTCCAATATCCAATACAGTTTTAGGGTTGATGTGATTTGCCATAGCAGCTATCAAAACCCCATCAGTGTTGATTTTCATGGCACAACCTGTTTGATCTACTTCAAATTGCTTGAATTTAAAAACGCTCATATCTTCTATTTACGATTGAACTAATCGCTAAATCCTAATCCATCTTTACAATCTAACCACCTCAAACACTAACAACCTTATTTTTCATACAACTCTAACGGCAAACCATCAGGATCAGCAAAGAAAGTAAATTTTTTCTCTGTAAACTCATCAATACGAACAGGCTCAGTTGATATATGATGGTTATTTAATCTCGCAATTTCTTGTTCAATATCATCAACTTCAAAAGCTAAGTGACGTAGTCCCTGCGCCTCGGGTCTTGATGGTCGGGCTGGAGGATTTTCAAAAGAAAAAAGTTCAATCTGATATACTCCGTTAACGGCAAGATCTAACTTATAAGATTTGCGTTCTGCCCGGTAAACCTCAGCCAAAACTGTAAAACCCAATTTATTCACATAAAAATCTTTTGATTTTTCATAATCGGAGCAAATGATGGCAATATGGTGGATACTGTTAAACATTGATTGAAATTTGAATAAGTGAATTTGAAAGGCAAAACTGCATAAAAATGATTGAATTTTGAATGATTAAATGAGTGAATTTGAAAGATAAAGCCCTATAAAATGGTTAATGTAGATATAATTCGCAACATTGGCCCATTTAAAACCCGCTCATCCATTCATTACCACAACATCCTCCCATTCAAAACCCAGTTTCTCAATCATTATTATGACATTAGGTCATTTAAAATTAACTCATTCTATCTCCTAATCATTCACTCATTAAATTAAAAAACCCTAAATTTGCAACTTCAAAAAAAAAGCATGATTCATTTCTTCCTTAGTCAATCGCAGGCGGTTTTTGTTCTACAAACAGATAAAACGCTTACTCCCAATGATATTACTAAACTTGAATGGTTATTTGGCGGCGCCAAAATCTCACAAGAAACTGCTTTGAGCGGTTTTTATGTAGGACCAAGAGCAGCAATGATTACTCCATGGAGTACCAATGCGGTAGAAATTACGCAAAACATGGACATGCAAGGCATCATCAGAATTGAAGAATTCAAGAAAGTTGCCGATGATTTTTCTGATTATGACCCCATGCTTTCCCAAAAATATGGTAAGCTTGATCAGGATGTTTATACCATTGATATTAAGCCCGAACCTATCCTTCAGATTACCGATATTGCGGCATACAACAAACAAGAGGGCTTATCTTTAAGTGATGAGGAGGTTGATTACTTAAACACACTGGCGAAAAACCTGGAAAGGCCTTTAACTGATTCGGAAGTTTTTGGTTTCTCACAAGTAAATTCAGAACATTGCCGCCATAAAATATTTAACGGAAAGTTTGTGATTGATGGTGTAGAACAGCCTACTTCACTTTTTAAACTCATCCGTAAAACATCAGAAGAAAACCCTAACGATATCGTTTCTGCTTATAAAGACAATGTGGCCTTTATAAAAGGTCCGAAAGTACAGCAATTTGCCCCTAAACGTGCTGATATTCCTGATTTTTATACCACCAGTGATTTCGATTCGGTCATCTCATTAAAGGCAGAAACGCATAATTTCCCTACTACAGTTGAGCCATTCAACGGTGCTGCAACAGGTTCTGGTGGCGAAATCAGAGACCGTTTAGCGGGCGGACAAGGCTCTTTACCATTAGCTGGAACAGCGGTTTATATGACAGCGCTATCCCGTTTAGAAGACAACCGCTCCTGGGAAAAAGGTGTGGAAGAAAGAGAATGGTTATACCAAACACCGATGGATATCCTGATCAAAGCATCAAACGGTGCTACAGATTTTGGAAATAAATTCGGTCAGCCATTAATTACAGGTTCGGTTTTAACTTTCGAGCATGAAGAAAACAGCAGAAAATTAGGTTTCGACAAGGTAATTATGCTCGCTGGTGGTATTGGTTATGGTAAAGCAAATCAGGCTCAGAAATTAAAACCACAGGAAGGCGATAACATCGTTATTCTTGGAGGCGAAAATTATAGAATTGGAATGGGTGGCGCGGCAGTTTCATCTGCTGATACTGGTCAGCATGGTTCTGGAATTGAATTAAATGCCATCCAAAGATCTAACCCTGAAATGCAGAAACGTGCGGCCAATGCTGTTCGCGGGATGGTAGAAAGTGATCACAACTCCATTATATCCATCCACGACCATGGTGCCGGCGGACACTTAAACTGTTTATCAGAACTGGTCGAAGAAACCGGTGGATTGATTAATCTGGATAAACTTCCTGTAGGTGATCCTACCCTATCTGCGAAAGAAATTATCGGTAATGAATCTCAGGAAAGGATGGGATTGGTTATCGGCAACGAACATATTGATACTTTACAAAAAATTGCTGATCGCGAACGTTCTCCTATGTATACGGTAGGTAAAGTAACAGGTGATCATCGTTTTACTTTTAAATCTGAAACTTCAGGCATCAAACCAATGGATTTGGAACTGGCCGCTATGTTTGGCAGTTCTCCTAAAATTGTGATGGAAGATCAAACCGTAGATCGAAAATACGAAGCGGTTACTTACGATCAGGCCGAATTAAATACTTATTTAGAGCAGGTTTTACAACTGGAAGCTGTTGCAGCTAAAGATTGGTTAACCAACAAAGTTGATCGTTGCGTGGGTGGCCGTGTGGCAAAACAACAGTGTGCCGGACCATTACAATTACCACTGAACAATTGCGGTGTTATGGCTTTGGATTTCCAGGGCAAAGAAGGAATTGCCACCTCTGTAGGGCATGCTCCCCTCTCTGCTTTGATTGATCCAGCCGCTGGTAGTCGCAATGCCATTGCAGAATCTTTATCAAACATTATCTGGGCACCTTTAAAAGATGGTTTAAAAAGCGTTTCACTTTCAGCGAACTGGATGTGGGCTTGCAAAAACGAAGGCGAAGATGCACGTTTATATACAGCCGTTAAAGCTTGTTCTGATTTTGCCATTGATTTAGGAATCAACATCCCGACAGGGAAAGATTCATTGTCGATGAAACAGAAATACAAAGACGGCGATGTTATTGCACCAGGAACAGTTATTATTTCTGCAGGTGCCAACTGTACTGATATTACGAAGGTTGTTGAACCGGTTCTTCAAAAGGATGGTGGTTGCATTTACTATATCAATCTTTCTAATGATACTTATAAACTAGGTGGTTCATCATTTGCTCAGATTTTAAATAAAATCGGAACAGAAACACCTGATATTAAAAATACAGATCAGTTTTCGAAAGCATTTAACACCATTCAGCAGTTAATTAAGGAAGGTAAAATTCAGGCAGGTCATGATATTGGTAGTGGCGGTTTAATTACCACTTTATTAGAGATGTGTTTCGCAGACCGTGATTTAGGTGCATCGATAGATTTATCTTCACTGGCAGAACAAGATACAATCAAGGTATTATTTGCTGAAAACATTGCCCTGGTATTCCAGGCTGAAGCTTCAGTTGAAAACACCTTAACAGCGGCAGGAGTTGCTTTCCACAAAATTGGAGCGGTAAGCTCGACAGCTACACTAACAGTGAAAAATGCTTCCAATCATCTGAGTTTTGATATTGACCATTTACGTGATGTCTGGTTCAAAACCTCCTATTTATTAGATAGCAAGCAAACTGGGGCTGGTTTAGCAAAAGAACGTTATGATAATTATAAAAATCAAGTTCTAAAGTATAATTTCCCTCCGCAATTTGATGGCAAAAGACCTGTAATTGATTCAGCTAATCCACGACCTAAAGCGGCAATTATCCGCGAAAAAGGAAGTAACTCTGAGCGTGAATTGGCCAATGCCATGTATTTGGCAGGTTTTGATGTGAAAGATGTGCACATGACTGATTTAATTACTGGTAGAGAAAACTTAGAAGATATCCAGTTTATTGGTGCAGTTGGTGGTTTCTCTAACTCTGATGTTTTGGGATCTGCCAAAGGTTGGGCCGGTGCATTTTTATACAATGAAAAGGCAAGGGTTGCCTTAGAGAAATTCTTTGCCCGTCCTGATACTTTATCGGTTGGTATATGTAATGGTTGTCAATTATTTGTAGAACTCGGTTTAATCAATAAAAACCATGACGAGAAACCCAAAATGTTGCACAACAAGAGTGGCAAACATGAAAGTATTTTCACTTCATTAACCTTGCAGGAAAATAATTCGGTTATGCTATCGAGTTTAGCGGGCAGCACATTAGGTGTATGGGTATCGCATGGCGAAGGAAGATTCTCACTACCTTATTCAGAAGATAAATATAAAATCGTAGCTAAATATGCCTACGAGAGTTATCCGGCCAGTCCGAATGGTTCTGATTACAATACCGCAATGATGTGTGATGAAACCGGACGTCATTTAGTGATGATGCCTCACATTGAGCGTTCATTATTTCAATGGCATTGGGCAAATTATCCTGCGGGACGTAAAGATGAGGTTTCTCCATGGATGGAAGCTTTTGTGAATGCCCGTAAATGGATTGAATCGAGGTAGAAGGCGATAAGGCAGAAGGTTTAAGGTTTTGAAATCATTAAACATATTGCATTAACAACAAAGGCTTGAATACTCAAGCCTTTGTTGTTCTGTCCCAGTGGTTAACAGGTTTTTTAAGCGTGATGCCTAACCACAACGTCATGCTGAACTTGCTTTAGCATCTTTCCTGTTATGCGTTCATGCCATTAAGATCCTGAAATAAACGGCGCAGCCCTCTTGAATACCAATAAAAACTTAAAAACAAATGAAAAATTCAGCATGACGACCCGTTCATGTATGGTTTTTTATACGTGATGCTTAACCACGATGTCATGCTGAACTTGTTTTACAAGTGTAAATATTAATTTTAAAAGGTCTTGTAGCTACTTCGTGGTCAGCATCTTTCCTGCTTGGCTTTCATATGATTAAATTTCTGAATCAAGTTCAGGAAGACAACCGTTCATAGAACGTCTGTCAACATTGTTTGCCAATGGGTACAATTTTAACACTTCCCATCATACATCTTCCATTTAACATTTCCCATCCTGTTACATCAGATTGAAATTGATGGGCATATTATATCTTACACGAACAGGAATGCCTTTATTTTTTCCGGGTTTCCATAATGGAGATTTTTTGATTACTTTCATGGCTTCTTCATCACAACCGAAACCAATGCCACGTAAAACTTTCACGTCAGTAATTGAACCATCTTTTTCCACAACAAAGCTCACAAACACCTTCCCCTGGATTCCATCTTCCTGTGCTCTTGAAGGATAGCGTAAATTACGTTCCATATATTTGGTAAACGCCTTCATCCCCCCGGCAAATTCCGGATACTCATCAATCCCACTTATTTCTTTAACTTCATTTGAATTTTCACCTTCCCCCTCTTCTTTTCCTAAACCATTTCCGTTCCCATTGGCAGACGGCGTAATCAATGATAAATTTGGTTTTATTTCGCCATCCTGGGTAATATTGCTCACAACGGCATTTTCAATTTCTTTAATGGTTGGCGGATCTTTAATCTCAGTCTTATCCACCACCACAATATTCGAAGTCATATTAACCGTTTTCACTTTAACAGGTTCAGCTTTCGGAGGTTCAATCTTTTTCTCGGGTTCAACCTTTTTTTTCATGTCATGAATTACATTCGATAAATCGACAACTGTTGGAGGTGTAACTTTTTCTACAACGGTTGGAAACATTTTACTGTAAATCAAGGGAGAAAACCCGACCAACAGGAATAAACCAGCTGATACCAAAAGAGATTTGGTCATAATTTTTGAGGATTTAGACCTTAATTCATAAGCCCCATAATTTTTGTTGCGGTCAGCAAATACAAGATCGAGCCACTCGGTTTTGTAAACATTGATTGATGAATTGAACATAGCTATTAATTTTTATAGCATGATGTAAGAAATTTATCAATTCCATAAAACAAATGAAAAATCAATTTTCATTACGAATAATGAAAAAATTCATTTAAAAAACATTTTTTTATTTCATTTTCAATAAAATTCATATTAAACTTACGATTGTTTTATAAAACCAAAGAAAATATACTATTTTTGACAAAAAACATAACAAATTAATGAAAAGCTTAAGAACCATCGCATTAAAAGAGGCTCAAAACAGAATTTCACCAGAAGTTAAATCACCATCTTCAAAAATTTCTGACTTTTTTGGCGCTAATGTATTTGATAAGAAAAAAATGAGAGATTTCTTATCTAAAGACGTGTATGAAAAATTAATTTCATCTATTAATCAAGGTGAATTAATCAACTCTGATGACGCTAATCAAATTGCAACTGCTATGAAAGCATGGGCAATGAGTGCTGGGGCAACACATTATACACACTGGTTCCAGCCTTTAACCGGCACAACTGCCGAAAAGCATGATTCATTTTTTGAACCAAGTGGCGATGGTGCTATTGAAAAATTTTCAGGCAGTGCTTTAGTTCAACAAGAGCCTGATGCATCGAGTTTCCCTAATGGTGGTATCCGTAATACTTTCGAAGCACGTGGTTATACTGCATGGGATCCATCATCTCCGGCATTTATCATGGAAAGCAAAGCAGGTAAAACACTTTGTATCCCTACAGTTTTTGTATCATATACCGGAGAAGCATTGGATTATAAAGCACCATTATTGAAAGCATTGGCTGCACTTGATAAAGCTGCCGTTGATGTTTGTCAATATTTTGATAAAAGCATTACTAAAGTAAATGCTTCATTAGGTATCGAGCAGGAATACTTTCTGGTTGATGAATCTTTATTTAATGCCCGCCCGGACCTATTATTAACCGGCCGTACATTGTTCGGACACATGTCTGCAAAAGGTCAGCAATTAGAGGATCACTATTTTGGATCAATTCCTGAACGTGTTTTCACATACATGGTAGATTTCGAAAATGAAGCGCTAAAATTAGGTATTCCATTAAAAACCCGTCACAACGAGGTTGCACCTTCTCAATTTGAGTGTGCGCCTATTTATGAAGAAATCAACCTGGCCATCGATCACAATCAATTATTGATGGATTTGATGGAAAAAGTTGCCCGTCGTCATCACTTCCGTGTATTATTACACGAAAAGCCATACGCAGGCATCAACGGATCGGGTAAGCACAATAACTGGTCGTTAATTACCGATACGGGTAAAAACTTATTGGCGCCAGGCAAAACCCCTAAAAACAATTTGATGTTCCTTACTTTCTTTGTAAATACAATTAAAGCGGTTAGTGAGCATGCAGATTTATTACGCGCAAGTATTGCATCGGTAAGCAACGATCACCGTTTGGGTGCTAACGAAGCTCCACCAGCCATCATCTCTATCTTCTTAGGTTCTCAATTGAACGATGTGTTGGATGAAATAGAACACTCACGTATCAGCAAAAAAATAAAAGAAGATAATGCACTTTGGTTAGGCATTCCTAAAATCCCACAAATTCTGTTGGATAATACAGATCGTAACCGTACTTCTCCTTTTGCATTTACAGGTAACAAATTCGAGTTAAGAGCAGTTGGTTCTTCGGCTAACTCTTCAGCTCCTATGACAATCTTAAACGCAATCGTAGCTGAACAACTGGTTAAATTCAAAGCTGAAGTTGATAAGTTAATTAAGAAAGGCGATAAAAAAGATATCGCTTTATTAACCGTAATTAAAAAATACATCAAAGAATCAAAATCAATTCGCTTTGAAGGTAATGGTTACAGCCAGGAATGGGAAGATGAAGCTGCAACACGCGGTTTATCAAACATTAAAACCACTCCAAAAGCTTTAGATGCTTACTTAACAGATAAATCTGCTGATTTATTCGCTACAACTGGAATTTATAGCAAACGTGAAATCCATGCCCGTCATGAAATCATGTTAGAGAATTTCTATAAAAAATTGCAGATTGAAGCACGTGTAATGGGAGAAGTTGCGAATACAGCTATTATTCCGGCTGCAATTGCTTATCAAAACTCATTAATCACTAATGTTAAAGGGTTAAAAGAAGTTGGTGTAGACAGCAAATCTTCTCTTGAAATTGTTAAAAAATTATCAGAGCATTTAGATATCGTGAAAACGAATATTGATGCCATGTTAGAAGAACGTAAAGTGACTAACAAAATCGAAGATACCCGTGAAAAAGCAATTGCTTACGATGAAAAAGTTAAATCTTACTTCGACACTATTCGTTATCATGCAGATAAGTTAGAGCAAATCGTTGACGACAGCGTTTGGCCTCTACCAAAATTCAGAGAATTATTATTCATGAAATAATTTAAGCCGTAAGGTTTAAGTATAGGGCGTAAGGTTTTACTTTACGCCCTTTTTTGGATCATGGATTTTCAAGATTTAAGGATTTTAAGATCAAGCGACTGAAAAACCTATATGCTCTATATTTCTATATGGTTTTGATCTTAGATCAAGCAAGAAAAAACCCATATGTTCTATCTTTCTATATGGTATTGATCTTAGGTTCAGGATTCAAAGATCAAGCAACTGAAGTTCTAGATTATGCGACATTGTAAGCAGCAAGAATCGCTTATCAGAACATTAAGCTCAACACTCACTGTTGACATTAGTTTATGGTTTCAACTTTAGACTTCACAAACTTCTGACTCCCGACTTTTTCACTTATCTTTGCGCCAACATGAGTGATAACAGGTACAATCAACGCGGCGTTTCTGCCTCAAAAGAAGATGTGCACAATGCCATCAAAAACATCGATAAAGGAATTTTTCCAAAAGCGTTTTGCAAAATCATTCCCGATATTTTAGGTAGAGAAGATGATTATTGCAACATTATGCACGCCGATGGCGCTGGTACCAAATCATCTTTAGCTTATGTGTATTGGAAAGAAACCGGCGATATTTCCATTTGGAAAGGCATTGCACAGGATGCGATCATCATGAATATAGATGATTTGATATGTGTGGGTGCAACTGATCACATTCTGTTATCCTCAACAATTGGCCGTAATAAAAACTTAATTCCGGGTGAAGTTATTGCTGCTATAATCAATGGAACTGAAGAAATTTTGACCGATTTACGCGAACAAGGAATTTCCATTTATTCAACTGGTGGAGAAACAGCAGATGTCGGCGATTTAGTCAGAACAATCATTGTGGATTCTACAGTAACCTGTCGTTTAAAACGGGAAGATATCATCAGCAATGATAATATTAAACCAGGCGATGTTATTGTGGCCCTAGCATCATACGGACAGGCCACTTATGAAACAGAATATAACGGCGGAATGGGTTCAAATGGATTAACCTCTGCCCGTCATGATGTTTTTGAAAAATCTGTAGCAACCAGCTATCCTGAAAGTTTTGATCCTGCTGTACCATTTGATTTGGTTTTTTCTGGTAAAAAACAACTTACCGAAGAAATTGAAATTGAAGGGTTTGGAAAAACAACTATCGGAAAACTTGTACTTTCTCCTACCCGTACCTATGCGCCAGTGATCAAAAAAATACTGGGAAGCTACCGCAAGCAAATTAATGGCATTGTTCATTGCAGTGGTGGTGCTCAAACCAAAGTATTACACTTCATCAACGATGATATTCATGTTATAAAAGATAATTTATTTCCGGTTCCTCCTCTTTTTAAATTGATTCAGGAGCAGTCGGGAACAGATTGGAAAGAAATGTATAAAGTTTTCAATATGGGGCACCGCATGGAATTATATGTTCCGCAAGAAATTGCAGAAAGTATTGTTGAAATATCTAAAAGTTTCAACATCGATGCAAAAATCATCGGTCGTGTAGAAAAAGGCGAACAAAAACAAGTGACAATTACCAGCGAAAAGGGAACTTTTATTTATAATTAGAAGCCTTATGTAGGATCCATAAGAAACCCGAATAGAAATAACTATTCGGGTTTCTTATTTTATAATTTCCTTTTAAAACTAATTATTCCATTTTGGATTTAGCGTACAATTCAATGTTTAGTTGATATATTTTTATGTTTTATATCACAAACAACCTTTAGTTCAATAATTTAAACACTAATATACCAGCATGCCCTATAATTAAGGCACATCTTTCCTGAGCAGGAAACAGGCTGCAGAGGTCACTGAATATTTAAATGAAACAGACCGTTAAATTCAGAAGGCTACATTATTAATATTGATGCTTCTGGAAAAACTCATATATCTATTCCTGATCTCAGATAAAACAAAAAACCTCTCAACTTTCATTGGGAGGTTTTATCTTTTCAGGTTTTTAGTATTCATCCTCATTAAAAAAGAAGTCTTCTTTAGTAGGATAATCCGGCCAAATTTCCTCAATGGTTTCATATGGCTCGCCATCATCTTCTAATGCCTGTAAGTTTTCAATAACCTCTACCGGGGCACCAGAACGGATACCGTAATCAATTAATTCGTCTTTAGTTGCAGGCCATGGTGCGTCTTCCAAGTGCGATGCTAATTCTAATGTCCAATACATATCTTCAATTCAATTAAATTCTTGTTCTTAACAATGCGCAAAGTATATTAAAATTTTTGAGCAAAGCAAACTTATTTTTCCACTATTAAACACGAGGTACCCAAATATTTTCCTCTGCCTTAAAATCCATGTTCAGTTTTCGTGCCAAAACGAATAAATAATCGCTTAAACGATTTAAATAAACTGTTACACGCTCATCTACAAAGCTATTTTCTGCAAGTTCCACTGTCAATCTTTCAGCCCTTCTGCAAACGCATCTAGCAATATGACAGTAAGAAACCACAGTGTTTCCACCAGGCAAAATAAAATGTTTTAACGCGGGTAAAACCTCATTCATTGCATCCATCTCATTTTCCAGCATAATAATGTCGGCATCATGTAAATCAGGAATCTTCATCCTGGATTTTTCAGGGTCTGCTGCTAATGAAGCGCCCACCGTAAATAAACGATCTTGAACCTCCTTTAACAGCTGTTGATAATGAGGGTTAATATGCTGGCACATAATTAATCCTATATATGAATTTAACTCATCTACAGTCCCGTAAGCTTCAATGCGTAAATGATATTTAGGAACGCGGGTGCCGCCTATTAATGATGTTTGCCCCTTATCGCCTGTTTTAGTGTAGATTTTCATTTCAAGAAAGTTAAAGGTAGAAGGTTAAAAGTAAATGGTTTTAAACCTTAAATCCTATACCTCTAACCATAAACCTTAAAATTAATTTATTTTTTCCCAATCACTGCCACTATCTTTCAAAGCCTGTAATCGTGGAGAAACATTTTTTACATCAGTATTAACATAATCGTTTTCAATCAATCCATCACGCATACGAACAATGCGATGAGCATGTTGTGCAATATCTTCTTCGTGAGTTACCAGAATAATGGTGTTTCCTTTGCTGTGAATTTCTTCTAACAGCCCCATAATCTCAATGGAAGTTTTAGTATCCAGGTTACCTGTAGGCTCATCGGCAAGAATAATGGAAGGATCATTTATTAAGGCTCTTGCCACCGCAACACGTTGACGCTGACCACCTGATAATTCATTGGGTTTATGATCCATGCGATTTCCTAAACCTACATTTTCTAAAGCTTTAGCAGCTCTGGCCTGGCGATCTTTTTTACTGTTACCTGCATAAATTAAAGGCAAAGCAACATTATCCAATGATGTGGAACGAGGCAACAAGTTAAAAGTTTGAAAAACAAAGCCAATTTCCTTGTTGCGAACTTCAGCCAGAGCATCATCACTCATTTGACTAACATTTGTTCCGTTTAAAATATAAGTGCCGCTTGATGGGGTATCTAAACAACCTAAAATATTCATCAATGTTGATTTTCCAGAGCCTGATGGCCCCATCAAAGCAACAAATTCTCCCTTGTTAATATCTAAAGAAACTGATTTTAAAGCATGGATAACTTCTGATCCGATTACATATTTACGGCCAATTTCTTTTATGGTAATAAGTGGTTTCTCCATGTTTTTTCTTTTTTAGACAAGCGTAAAGGGTAAGATGTTACAAGAGGTCTGAAATATTCTCTTATTCTGCCAGGCTGTATCACGATTGAATATTATTTCTCAATAATTTTTGGAACCATGAAAAATTGATCAGTATGTTTCGCTGCATTCTTCAATCCATCGGCTGTAGAAATTTCTTGTTTAACCACATCTTCCCGCCAAACGTTGGTTGCCTCATTCATATAAACCAATGGTTTAACATTTGAAGTATCCAGCTCATTAAGTTTTTCCATGAAAGACAATATTTTGTTCATTTCCAGAATGAGTGTATCAACCTCTTTTTCATCGGTATGAATTCTTGCTAAATCGGCTATTTTATAAATGGTTTTTGCGTCTAAATTCATATCTAAATCAGCTTACTATCAATTAATTGAAAAACTTTTTCTTTTAACACATCCGAATCAACATCTGCCAATTCTGAAGTGTTAATCGGTTTGTGGACGTAAATATCGCAAATTCCGGGCTTACTTCCATATTTAGCGCCATCATCCCAATTTATTTTCCAAACATTGGTAATGCTCACAGGTACCAATGAAATATTTTTATCAATGGCTAACCGAAACGGACCATTTTTAAATTCTCCAAGTTTTGGCGGATAATGATCATCAATCTTTCCTTCAGGAAAAATGATTAAACTCATCCCTCTTTCTAAGTTTTCCCCAGCCTTTTTGAAAGCCCTGAATGCTGAAATCTTGCTTTCGCGATTAACAGAAATATCAATCGTTTTAAAAAATATACTTAATATGGGATTGTTTAACAGTTCATCTTTCCCCATAAAGTGAAACTTTCCATGGCACATGATACAAAACACCATGATATCAAGGTTTGATGTATGATTAGCACAATAAATGTAAGTTTGGTTGTAGTTTAACTTTTGTTCGTATTGATACCTAAAAAACACGCCAGATAACAAACTGCTAAAAAAACTATTCGCTTTTCTACACAAGTTTAGTATTCCATAATAATCCGGATTCCGCGAAGTGAAATAATACAGCGGATAAAATAAGATGAAGAAAAAAAGTATCCAGAATAAAAACCATACCCGGTGTACATGCCTTAAAAAGTGAATCATAGCTAATCAAAAATATAAAATAGTTTCATATTTAAATAAGCGTATTTAATACAAAAACCATTACAGCAAAAAAATGTATAATTGACATTTAAAGCACAGGCATTGTTTATTTTCACAACTTTTTAAAAAGATGTATGGAGGTTATTTAATCCTCAATTTATGCAGATGACGAATTTTTCACTTGCCGACAGCATTAACGGAAGTGATACGATCTAAGAATCATTACTATGGTTTCTTAAAAAATGTTCTCATTAAAATTTAACCGATATGTACTTTGCAAGTAATTTATTTTTAATTTCGTGCCATTATGAAAGAAACAGTGGTGAGCGGCATTCGCTCAACAGGAAAATTACATCTAGGTAATTATTACGGTGCGGTAAAAAACTTTGTGCAGATGCAAAATGATTACAACTGCTACTTTTTTATCGCCGATTTACACTCTTTAACCACACACCCCACTCCTGCCGATTTACATGGTAATATTAAACATGTTTTGGTTGAATACCTGGCCAGTGGAATCGATCCGGAAAACAGCACCATTTATATCCAGAGTGACGTTCCGGAAATAGCTGAACTTTATTTATACCTGAACATGAATGCCTATATGGGCGAGCTTGAGCGAAGCACATCATTTAAAGATAAAGTGCGTGCCAATCCTGATAACGTGAATGCAGGTTTATTAACTTATCCTGTTTTAATGGCTGCCGATATCTTAATCCATAAGGCTACAAAAGTGCCTGTGGGAAAAGATCAGGAGCAGCATTTAGAAATGGCCAGGACTTTTGGAAATCGTTTCAATAGATTATACCATACTGAATATTTCCCTGAGCCTTACGCTTTCAGTTACACTGAAAAGTTAGTTAAAGTACCAGGATTGGATGGTAAAGGAAAAATGGGGAAATCAGAAGGAGAAGCCAATGCAGTCTATTTATCAGATGATCCGGAAACGATTCGTAAGAAGGTAATGAGAGCGGTAAGTGACGGCGGACCAACAGAAGAAAACCAGGTAAAACCAGAACCAATTCAAAATTTATTTGATTTAATGAAGGTTGTTTCCAGCACTGATACACATCAACATTTCGATGATTTGTACAATAAAATGCAAATCCGTTATGGCGATTTCAAGAAACAGCTGGCAGAAGATATGATTATTGCCACTGCGCCAATGCGTGAGCGCATTCAGGAAATTGCAAAAGATGATTCATATTTGAGGCAGGTTGCCAAACACGGTGCTTTAAAAGCTCGTGAAAGTGCCCAGAAAACCATTAAAGAAGTCCGTAGTTTAATCGGATTTAAAAGTTTTTAATTAATTTAATAGATTTGAGGTCTGAGACATTAGATTTGAGCCCAACGCACATTCTCCCGTCTCAGATCTCAAATCTCATATCTAAAAAAGATGCACATAGCAATCGTAGGAAATATAGGTGCCGGAAAAACCACTTTAACAGGTTTACTGGCAAAAAATTATGGATGGGAAGCTTTATACGAAGCTGTGGACAACAACCCGTATCTGGAAGATTTTTATAGCGATATGAAGCGCTGGAGTTTCAATCTTCAGATTTATT
Organism: Pedobacter chinensis; assembly: GCF_003339865.1. Lineage (GTDB taxonomy): Bacteria > Bacteroidota > Bacteroidia > Sphingobacteriales > Sphingobacteriaceae > Pedobacter > Pedobacter chinensis. Next base: position 431,578 of record NZ_QPKV01000006.1, on the reverse strand, counting down.
TCCTAAACAGTCGTTTCCAGCAAATCACTGATATTGAAATAAATAAGCGCAACGTTATTCAGGATAGAACCATTTATGAAGATGCCCATATTTTTGCTGAAAATTTGCACGATATGGCTTTGATGACTACCCGTGATCATGATAATTACCGGGCCATTTTTGATAACGTCACTTCATTTATTAAACCCCCAGATTTATTGGTTTATCTGCGCGCATCTGTACCAACTTTAGTAAATAATATTCAACGTCGTGGCCGTGAATATGAAGCCGGCATTCGCATTGATTACCTTTCTAAGTTAAATGAAAAATATGAAGCCTGGATTAAAGGTTACAACTTAGGAAAGCTATTGATTTTGGATAAAGATAAATTGGATTTCACCAATAACCCTGAAGATTTGGGCACAGTGATTCAGGCAATTGAAGCTGAAATAAACGGACTTTTTTAAGCCCCACACTGAAGAGAGCGCTAGAGGTAAGATGAATAGGCTTGATTAGAATTACAGATAATATGAACGATGTGCATTCAAAATCTTTTTTAGACTTAAAAATTATCGGAATAATTCCTGCTCGTTACGCCTCTACCCGTTTTCCGGGAAAGCCATTAATTGATATTGCTGGAAAAAGCATGATTCAACGCGTTTACGAACAAGCATCTAAAGCAAAAAGTTTATCAAAAGTGGTTATTGCTACTGATGACGAACGAATTGCGGATGAGGTAAAAAGATTTGGCGGAGAATTTGTTTTCACATCATCAACGCATCAAAGCGGAACTGACCGATGTGCCGAAGTTATTGATCAATTACCGGAATTCGACATTGTAATTAATATCCAGGGGGATGAGCCATTTATTGAACCCGCTCAAATCGATTTGCTTGCAAGTTGTTTTATGGAAGAAAAAGTACAGCTGGCTACACTCATTAAACCTATTCAAAGTCAGGAAAGCATTTACAATCCCAATAGTCCGAAAGTTGTAATTGATGTAAATGGCAGGGCTATGTATTTTAGCCGAAGCCCTATTCCGTTTATCAGAAATGGCGAACCAGGCGTTTGGGCAGAAAAACATCAGTTCTACAAGCATATTGGCATTTATGGTTATAGAACGGAATCATTAAAAGCCATTACAAAGCTGCCTCCATCCTCTTTAGAAATTGCAGAAAGTTTGGAACAACTCCGCTGGATTGAGAATGGATTTTACATTCAAACAAAAGTTACGGATTTGGAAACCGTGGCGATTGATACACCTGAAGACCTTTTGAAGTTGAATAAATTACTTGAAGCTTTAAAACTGGAGTAATTTTTTAGCCACAGATTCGCAGATTAATATTTTAAATGGTTTCAAAAGTTGAAGCCATTTTCTTTATGGAAAAAAATCTGCGAATCTGTGGTAACCCCACTTTCTAATTCTGATTTAAAATATTTGATAGAAACTTAAAATTTGTAATTTCGAGAATGAGAAAATTACTGCTCCTAATCACAATCAGCATATTATTTTTAGCCTGCCAAACAGGCAAAAACGAAAAAGAAGATTCCATTGAGTTTAAAAATGTGAATCAAAGTGTCGCCAAATCATTTTCCGATTTAGAAAAGCTAGACACTTTTAACATCGAACTAACAGGAAGAAAACCAGAAGAAATGGTTTTAACTTTTACAATCAAAAATGCTGCAGGCAAAGAAATATATAATGTCAAATTAAAAGGAACTGATTTATTGGGCAGCACTGATCCAAATTTAGATTTGTCGAAAGAAAAAGCCCAGATTGTGTTTTTAAAAACCATAGCTGATGATTTTTTTGCCGAAGATAATTTTCTTGAGCCTGCGGTAATGCCTGAAGATAAAGCTGATAATTATGTGCCTGATAAAGTCCTTTACGAAGAATTAAAAAAATCAGGATTAAATGGTTTCAAATATCGATTAGGTAAAGAAAACAATATTTATATTGCCTGGAGCGAAAAAGAACAAAAAGTAAAAATTTATTATAACTGCTGCTAAACAAGATCGTTCTATTCCATTGCAGACGGGCATTCATTCAGCCTCCTTTTGTTTTTTTAAGAGTTGACAACTTTAATAGCAAATCAGAAAAAAAGTTGTCAACTCTGATGACTCAAAAGATTCAACAAAAAATAGTCAATCAGCTAATTTTCTGATAAACATATCATTATCATTTTTAAAATATCTAAATTTTAAGCCAACAGAAACGAGGAATTTTCATACCTTTGTATCCCGTACAAAAAGCGGCAATAATTACATTTTGCTGTAAAAAATCACAAACATGACTAAGTATATTTTTGTTACGGGCGGTGTTACTTCCTCTTTGGGTAAGGGCATCATTTCCGCATCTTTAGCTAAACTTTTACAGGCACGGGGCTACCGTGTAACCATTCAAAAATTCGATCCGTACATTAATATCGATCCTGGAACACTAAATCCATACGAGCATGGAGAATGCTTTGTTACAGAGGATGGTGCCGAAACGGATCTGGATCTTGGTCACTACGAGCGTTTTTTAAACGTTCCAACTTCACAGGCAAACAACATTACAACTGGTCGTATTTATCAAAACGTAATCAGCAAAGAGCGTAAAGGAGAATACTTAGGTAAAACCGTTCAGGTGGTGCCTCACATTACCGATGAGATTAAACGCAATATGCGTATTTTAGGCGAAAGCGGAGATTATGATATCATCATTACTGAGCTTGGCGGAACTGTTGGCGATATTGAATCATTACCATTTATCGAAGCCGTTCGTCAGTTTAAATGGGAAGAAGGAAACTCTAACGCCATTGTTATTCACTTAACTTTAGTGCCTTATTTAGCTGCTGCCGGCGAATTAAAAACTAAACCAACACAACACTCTGTTAAAGCATTATTAGAGTACGGTATTCAACCAGATATTTTGGTTTGCCGTACCGAACACCACTTAGGCGCCGACCTAAGAAAAAAAATCGCACTTTTCTGTAACGTTAACGTCAATGCGGTAATCGAATCAATGGATGCATCCACTATTTATGATGTGCCTTTGTTAATGATGAAAGAGCAACTGGACAAAACAGTTTTAGCGAAATTAAAACTTCCAACTAAAAGTGAACCAGATATGGAAAGCTGGAAAGACTTTCTTGGCCGTTTAAAAAATCCGACTGCCGAAGTTAAAATCGGTTTAATTGGTAAATATGTTGAATTACCTGATGCCTACAAATCAATTATTGAATCGTTTGTACACGCAGGCTCAAAAAATGAGTGCAAAGTTCGTGTGGAATATATTCACTCTGAAAGCATTTTCCCTGATAACGTAAAAGAGAAATTGGGTCATTTACATGGCGTTTTAGTTGCTCCAGGATTTGGTAGCCGGGGTATTGAGGGAAAAATTGACACAATTAAATATGTTCGTGAAAATAACATTCCTTTCTTTGGAATTTGCCTCGGCATGCAATGTGCCGTTATTGAGTTTGGACGTAATGTTTTAGGTTTGCAAGATGCACATACAACAGAAATTGAAGCCGATTCAAAAAATCCGGTGATCAATATGATGGAAGAGCAAAAAAACATTGTGAATATGGGTGGAACTATGCGTTTAGGCTCTTATCCTTGCGATATTAAAAAAGGAACCAAGGCTTTTTCAATTTACGGTAAGGCGCATATTAACGAACGTCACCGTCATCGTTATGAATTTAATAACGCTTATTTAAAGCAGTACGAAGAGGCTGGAATGATTGCATCCGGCATAAATCCACAAACCAATTTAGTTGAAATTGTGGAGCTTAAAAATCATCCTTTTTTCGTTGGTGGCCAGTTTCACCCAGAATTAAAATCAACAGTTGCTAATCCTCACCCACTTTTTGTTAAATTTGTCGCCGCTGCGATGGAGTTTGCGAAAAAGAAAACGAATTAAAAAGCAGTATAACAAATATAATGGATAGAAATACCTTTACAGGATTATTCCTGATTATGATCATTCTGGCCGGATCATTCTACTTTTTTGGGCCGAATGATGCTGAAATAAAAAAAGAAAATGCCAGGATTGACTCTACAAAAAGAGCCGATTCACTAAGAAATGCTGGTATTAAACCAGTCCAAAAAGATACTTCTGCTGTAATCGCAACACCAGTTGCTGATTCATCGGCCATAAAAGGTCCTTTCGGAACTGCTTTAAACGGAACAGAATCGAACACCTTACTGGAAAATGAAAACTTAATCATCACGTTAAGCAATAAAGGCGGAAAAATCTCGTCAGTGCAGGTTAAAGGGCAAAAAACTTATACCGGCAAGCCTCTTATTTTATTTGATGGTAGTGCGAACAAGTTTGGCTTAACGTTAAATGCTGCAGGTAAAGTAATCAACACAAACGACTTGTACTTTACCCCTACAAAAACCGGAAACACTGTTACTATGCGGGCTAACTATAACGCCGATGCATATGTAGAATATGTTTACGACTTAAAGGGATTAACCAATAAAGTTGGTTTTAATATTAACCTGGTTGGTTTGCAACAAGTAATAGCTGGCAATAATATTGGCTTAAACTGGCAAACTACTTTGTTACAACAAGAAAAATCCATAGAAAGCGAGCATCGTTATTCTGCACCGTATTATAAATATTTAGATGGCGATGTAGATCACTTAAGCGTTTCTAAAGATGAGAAAGAAGAACTATCAAAAGGCAAAATTCAATGGTTTTCTTTTAAACAGCACTTTTTCTCAGCAACATTAATTGCAAAACAAGGATTTGAAAAAGGGAGTTTAGAAGTTAAGATTCCTACAGCACCTGGTCAGGTAAAATTTTATGATGCCAACATGGAATTACCTTACACGCATACTGCAACTCAGGTTTACGATTTGGAATTCTACTTTGGTACAAATAAATTCTCAGCCTTAAAAGATCAGGGTTATGAATTGGAGAAACAAGTAGATTTAGGTTATTGGCCGCTGAAATACATCAACCGTTTCATTGTATTACCCGTGTTTAATTTCCTTAACAATTTCGGATGGAACTTTGGCTTAATTATCCTGGTGCTAACCATCTTGTTAAAAGTAGCCTTGTCGCCGCTTACCTATAAGTCATATTTATCTATGGCTAAAATGAGGGTTTTAAAACCAGAAATGGATGAAATTAAAGCTAAAGTGGGCGAAGATAATCCAACATTGGTTCAACAGGAATATTTAAAACTCTATAAAAAGGCTGGTGTAAATCCACTGGGTGGTTGTTTGCCAATGCTTTTACAATTGCCTTTGGTAATGGCTTTCTTCTTCTTCTTCCCTAACCTTTTTGAGTTACGTGGCGAGAGTTTCTTGTGGATGAAAGATTTATCAACTTATGATGAGTTTATTAAATTTGGCTTTAAAGTTCCATTTATTGGCGACCACTTAAGTTTGATGTGTGTTTTAATGACCATCTCTACCTTAATCATGACTTACTTTAACAATCAGGTTTCGGGCGCAACTGGTCAGATGAAATACATTGGTTATATCATGCCAATCATTTTCTTAGGGGTTTTAAATAGCTATCCTGCAGGATTAAACTATTATTATTTCTTAGCGAATTTAATGACTTTCGGACAGCAGTTTTTAATTCGTAAAATGGTGGATGATGATAAAATTCATGCTTTGATCCAACAAAACAAAGCCAGACCAGCTGACGAGAAAAAGAAAAAATCTAAATTTCAGCAGCGTTTGGATGACTATATGCGTCAACAACAACAAGCTAAAAAATAATTATTCAATTATAATTGGCAAAACCTCGATCACATTCGCGATCGAGGTTTTTTGTTTTTGGTGGTTAAGCACAATGCATAAAACACCAAACATGAACGGTTATCTTCCTGAACTCGTTTCAGGATCTTAATGGCAGGAATACATAGTAAGAAAAATGCTGAAATAATTCGGCATGATGTGGTGGTTAGGCACAATGTATAAAGCACCTAACATGAACGGTCGTCCTCCTGAACTCGTTTCAGGATCTTTATTGACAGGAACGCATAGTAAGAAAGGTGCTGAAATAATTCGGCATGATGTGGTGGTTAGGCACAATGTATAAAGCACCTAACATGAACGGTCGTCCTCCTGAACTCGTTTCAGGATCTTAATGGCAGGAACGCATAGTAAGATAAGGTGCTGAAATAATTCGGCATGATGTAATGGCCAAGTCAAACGAATTAAGCATAACACTGGCAGTCTTAAAATAAACACCTTTTAATTGTAATATTTGGCATACAAGTTTCCAAATCAGCTAAAAATTTACAATTTTAGAAGATTAAAATCCCAACCAACAAATAATCATTTCTAAAATGCAAAAGAGACTAACAATCATCCTGTTTTTCGTTGTCAGCTTTGCCTATGCACAAAAAAAACCTTTAGATCATACTGTTTATGATAAATGGGAGTCGATAGGAACAAAGCAATTATCAAACAATGGCCAATGGGCCATGTATGGAGTATTGCAACAAGAAGGCGATGCACAACTTTACATCACGAATCTTAAAACCAATGCTAAATTAAATATCCCACGGGGGATGAATTCACAGTTTAGTAATGATTCCAAGTTTGCCGCGTTCAATATTCGTCCGTTAAACGAGAATATTCGTCAGGCTAAAATTAAAAAGAAAAAGCCAGATGAAATGCCCAAAGACTCTTTAGGTATTGTAAACTTAACAACAAATGCAGTTACTAAAATTGCCCGGGTAAAATCATTTAAATTTCCTGAAGATGGTTCTGGTGTGATGGCCTATTTAACTGAAAAACCTGATACTGCTAAAAATGTTACTAAACCTGCAGAGAAAAAGGACTCAGCATTTGATTTGGCAGATGATGATCCTGTGGCTGGCAAAGGAAAAACTGAAGAAGGAACTGATTTAGTGGTTAAAAATCTTTTAACTGGAGTAGACAAAACCTATAAATTCGTTACTGATTATTCATTCAGCAAAAACGGGAAATTATTGGTTTTTGCTTGCAGCGGCTCTAAAAAAGACAAAACAGCCCCTCAAGGTGTATATTTATTAAATACCGAAAAAGGAACACTCAAAACCTTGGTAAAAGGAAAAGGCAGTTTCAAAAATTTTGCATTTGATGAGGATAGTGAGCATCTGGCTTTTGTTGGTGAACAAGATCCTGAAAAACAAGAAATAAAAAATTATAATGTTTACTACAACTCATTGAGTTTAGACACTGCCCAAACCATTGTAGATTATGATATGCCAGGGTTACCTGCAAAGTGGTCAGTAAATGGTGATGGAAGAGTAACATTCAGTAAAGATGGTAAAAAGCTGTTCTTTGGCATCTCTCCTGTTAAAAAAGCAAAAGACACTACAATTGTTGACTTTGAAGTCGCGAAGGTTGATGTTTGGAATTACAAAGATGATTACCTGCAACCAATGCAGCTGAAAAATGTTGATCGTGACAGCAAGAAAAGCTATTTATCTGTGATTGATGTTTTTAGCAGCGATCCAAAAGTAATTCCATTAACTGATTTAACCTTACCAGATGCAAATATGGTTAACGAAGGGAATGCAAATTTTGTTTTGGCATCAACTGATTATGGTCGTAGAATTGAATCACAATGGAGCGGTTCAACCTCAAAAGACTATTATTTGGTTGATACTAAAAATGGCCAGCGCAAGAAAATCATCACAGGCTTGAATGGATATGCAATGGCGTCACCTGGCGGAAATTATATTTTATATTTCGATAGAAAAAATGGAAACTGGTACACTTATGTTGTGGCCAGCGGAAAAACCGTAGCCTTAACAGAAAGCTTAAATGTGAAATTTGTTGATGAGGACAATGACGTTCCTGATCTTCCATCTGCTTATGGAATTGCAACCTGGACTGAGGGTGATAAGGCCGTTTTACTGAATGATAGATACGATATCTGGTCGTTTTCACCTGATGGAAAATCTCAACCTAAAAACATTACTGCAGGATTCGGAAGAACAAATAAAATCACATTCCGGTATGAAAGAGCTCAGCAAGAAAACAGATTTGAAAGAAACATTGATAATAAATTTGTTAAAGCGAATGAACTGGTTTGGTTAAGTGGTTTTAACAACGTAACTAAAGAAAACGGATTTTATCGTACCAATGTTGGCGCAGTAAAAGCACCTGACCTGGTTGTAATGACTAAAAATAAATATTCCAATTTAATTAAAGCTAAAAATGCTGATGTTTATATTTTCGATAAAGGTAACTATGTAGCATCACCAAATGTTTATGTAACTACAGATTTTAAAACCGAAACCAAACTAACCAATACCAATCCGCAGCAACAAAATTATAATTGGGGAACTGCAGAGCTGGTAAAGTGGACCACTCCAAAAGGTTACCAGGCTGAAGGTATTTTATATAAGCCTGAAAACTTCGACCCAAATAAGAAATATCCAATGATTGCTTATTTCTACGAAAAGCTTTCAGATGGTTTATATAGTTATCAAGCTCCGGCACCTACCCCTTCCCGATTGAATATTTCATTCTTTGTAAGCAACGGGTATTTGGTTTTTGCTCCCGATATTAGCTATGAAACCGGGCATCCCGGACAATCGGCAGTTGAATTTATTAACTCAGGCGTAGAAAGCTTAAAGAAAAACAGTTGGGTTGATGGCAGCAAAATCGGTATTCAAGGTCAAAGCTGGGGCGGTTACCAGGTTGCATATTTAATTACTCAAAATGATATGTATGCTGCCGCATGGGCTGGTGCTCCGGTGGTAAACATGACATCTGCTTACGGTGGTATCCGTTGGGAAAGTGGAATGAATCGCCAGTTCCAATATGAGAAAACGCAAAGCCGAATTGGTGCAAATCTTTGGGAAAAACCTGAGTTGTATTTAGAAAACTCTCCATTATTTATGTTTCCTAAAGTAAATACACCAGTGGTGGTAATGGCTAATGATGCAGACGGAGCCGTGCCCTGGTATCAGGGTATTGAAATGTTCACAGGTTTACGTCGTTTAGGTAAACCTGTTTGGATGTTAAACTACAATGGCGAAGCTCATAACCTTGTTCAACGTCAAAACCGTAAAGACATTCAAATTCGTGAGCAACAGTTTTTTGATCACTACCTGAAAGGTGCTAAGGCTCCTGCCTGGATGACCAGCGGTATCCCTGCAACTGAAAAAGGAAAAACATGGGGTTTTGAATTAACAGATGATAAACCTTAACTAGTCAGATGTCGGGAGTCCGATGTCAGAAGATAAAATCCGTAGTCAATAGTTTCTGTTATTGGCTACGGATTTTATTTTTGGATAAACTCTGATCCCTTGATTTGAATCAAAATTGACTGATAATTAGTATCCAAACTTCCGACAGCCGGTCTTCTGACTTCTGACTCTTTATGATTTTTAAAGTAAAAAAGCTAATTTACACCCTTCAAAATAAACTAAACAACCCTAATGGCATTAAGTAGAATCTGGTCTGCATTTATTATTGTAGCAATACTGGTAGCAACGATTAAATGTATCTTTTTTGGACAAACAGAAATTTTTAGCTGGATGGTTACCGGTAGAGCAGACGACCCAACAAACTTAACGAAGATTAATGGCATCATTGAAACCTGCTGGACTTCAGTAGAGTTATGCCTGAAATTAATTGGCATATTAGCCCTGTTTATGGGTTTTATGAGCATTGCAGAAAGAGCTGGTGGAATTCGTTTATTATCCAGAATTGTTGGCCCGTTTTTCTCTAAACTTTTCCCGGAAATCCCTAAAGGACATCCATCTATGGGACACATGATCATGAATTTCTCTGCCAATCTGCTGGGTTTAGATAATGCGGCAACACCCTTCGGTTTAAAAGCGATGGAAAGTTTACAGGAACTGAACCCGAATAAAGATACTGCCAGTAATTCACAGTTAATGTTTTTATGTTTGCACGCTGCAGGATTAAGCCTCATCCCTGTAAGTGTTATTGCTATCCGTGCTTCGCAAAATGCTTCAGATCCTACAGATGTTTTTATTCCTTGTTTAATTGTAACTTTCGTTGGTACAATGGCCGCTATGTTAATTGTATCATTTAAGCAAAAAATTAATTTGTTTCAGCCAGTTATTATCGGCTGGATATTGAGTATTTCCGTTATCATAGCCCTATTGGTTTTTTATGTGACCACTTTGGATGCTGACGGAATTAAATCGTTTTCGGGATTGTTGAGCAATGGGCTTATCTTACTTGTTTTTTTCCTCATTGTTTTAGGGGGGATTTATAAAAAAATTGATGTTTTTGATGCCTTTATTGATGGCGCTAAAAACGGTTTCGAAACGGCTGTTAAAATTATTCCTTATTTAGTAGGTATGCTGGTAGCGATAAGCATGTTACGCACCAGCGGCACATTTGATGTTGTGATTATGGGCATTAAAAATTTATTTGTAATGCTAGGGGCAGATACTCGTTTTGTGGAAGCTTTGCCTACAGCATTAATCAGGCCTTTAAGTGGTGGTGCAGCCAGAGGAATGATGGTTGATACCATGACCGCTTATGGGGCAGATTCTTTCCCAAGTAAACTATCTGGAATTTTCCAGGGTGCTTCTGATACAACATTTTATGTGATTGCCGTGTATTTTGGTTCTGTAAGCATAAAAAACACACGCTACGCCGTTGGTGCAATGTTATTGGCAGATTTAGTAGGCGTTTGTACTGCAATTAGCCTTGCGTATTTGTTTTTTGGATAGAGAAATTATATTAATAAATAAAAAATCCCTGCCCGATAGTTTCCGGCAGGGATTTTTGCCTCCAATAATCTATTTTAATATCCAGGATTTTGCTGTGCTTTTATTCCGGGATTTGCATTTATTTCAGTTTGTGGAATCGGAAGAAGTGTTTTATTAAAAGTTCTGTCAATTGTTTTCGGTCTACTGGTAATCGTTAAACCGCCAAATTCATCATTATAAGTGATTGATTTGTTTGTTCTGATCAGATCGAAAAAACGGTGTCCTTCACCATATAGCTCCTTACTTTTTTCATCAAGAATCATGTCAACCGTAACAGTTGCGGCTGTTGCAGGTATTAAAGATGGATTTCGTTGACGAATTGCATTCAGATAATCGGCAGCCTTCGTTGCATTTGTTGGAAGAGCAGCTTCTGCAGCAATTAAATACATTTCAGATAGGCGAATTAGCTTAATATTAACTGCAGTATTATTTGCCGTACTTTTATCACCAGCCAATGCAATACTTCCGCTGTATTTATAAAGCGCCCCTAATCTTGTAGCTGAACTTTCATCACGTGCCATGATACCTCGTCTAATATCACTTGTACCTTGATTTAAACGATTTAAAAAATCTGTACTGGAATAGAAAAACCCTAAGGCTGCTGTTGTTCCAACATTTCTGTTCCTTTGATAAACACCAAGTGAACCCGTACCAAGGTCATTCTCCAATGGATTAACACCTAATTCAAAAATAGACTCCGATCCATATTGACTTTTCCATGAGTCCACCCATGTTGAATTGCTGTAAAGGGTATATAAACTTGTTGCAGCTATTACTTCCTCGGCAGCCAATAACGATTTAGGCATATCATTCATATACAAATAAACCCTGGCTTGTATAGCTTTATTAGCATAATAATTAATATATCCATTTAATTTTGTTTTAGGTAATAATGGAGCAGCATCTGTTAAATCTTTCACAATTTGATTATAAGTTTGTGCAACTGTAGAACGTAATGGCTGGGCGCCATACCCCTGCCTTGTTAAGATTAATGGAACTCCAAATGATTGATTATTATCAGTATAAGCTTTTCCGTATAATCTAACCAGATCGAAATACATTAAAGCCCTTGCTGTTAAAGCCTGTCCCTTGTATGTGTCGAATCCACTAGTTCCCAGCGCCTCCTGTTTAGCAATTTCTTCGAGAAGATAATTCGCTTGAAGAATGCAATTATAAATCTGTGACCAGAAACCTGAAAAACTATTTGTATTTGCATTTTGATTGAACGTATATAATGCATCTAAACCACGCCCTTGGGAGTAAACTGTCATGTCTCCTCCTTTAACATCTCCATACATAAACAAATTTCTGCCATAATAAGATGCGTCGGTCATCTGGTTCATGATCCCATTAATTAATATCTGTGCATCCCTGGGGGTTTGAATCGCCCTATTTGCATCAGCTGAATTACTGGGGGTCATATCTAAAAACTTTTTACATGATAGTATACTTAACATGAAGATACTGATCAGTATGATGTTTATTCTTTTCATATTTTTAATTAGCTATTTATTAAAAACCAAATTCTAATCCGAAAGTATATGTTTTACCAAACGGTGTTTCCCAACCTCTCGTGCTATAATTTCCTACTTCTGGATCAGCCTCTTTATACTTAGAAAAGGTTAGCAGGTTGGAGCCATTAAAATAGGCTCTTATATTTGAAGCTCCGATTTTTGCGGCTACTTTTTCGGGTAACCTATATGCAAATAATATATTTTTCAACCTTAGGAAACTGGCACTATGTAACTGACGTGTGCTGTATTGCATTGGATCAGTAAGATCATTACCATCAAGTTTTGGTAGGGTACCAGAGGTATTTGTTGGCGTCCACATGTTTTCATAATAGCTTTGTGCTCTAATACGTTCCCAATAGTAACCATCATCTGCTACATCTTTGTAAGCACCATCGTAAATTTGACCACCTATTTTATAAATAAAGTTTAATCCCAAACTGAATCCTTTATATGTCAGGTCTGTATTAATTCCACCAAAAACATCTGGTGTACCATCTCCTATTACAACCCTGTTTGCATCATTATAATTATAAGTAGCTGGTCTTCCATTATAATCAAACCCGCCTGTCGCTGGTGTTGCACCATTCAAATACCAAACATTTCTACCATTTGCAGGATTAACCCCAGCCCACTCAAAACCATAGAAGCTTAACATTGATAGGCCTTCGCTATAAAGAAATTGTGCCCTGGCATCTCCACCGGTAGGATCATTCCAAATGATATTATTCCCTGTCGCCGCACCTTCAGGTTTGTAGAGTTTAGTTACTTTCGATCTCGTAAATGAACCATTTATACCCAAATTCCATTTCCAATCATTTCTGTTAATAACAGTAGCGTTCAAATCAAACTCAAGCCCTCTGTTATTAATTTCGCCGATGTTTCTAAGTGTAGAACTAAAACCAGTAGTCATTGAAACAGGTACACCTAATAATAAATTTTTTGTATCTCTATTAAAATATTCGATAGTTCCAGTAAATATTTTAAAAAAGCCAAATTCTAACGCTACGTTAGTTGAATAGCTATTTTCCCAGGTCAGTATTGGATTGGAAAGCGAAGCATATAATGCAGCTGGTTGACCAAGATATTTACTAGAAAAAGATGTTAATTCACGCCAGTCATAATTATTAGACGGCAATGTTCCATTGGTTCCATAAGACCCACGTAATCTTAAATTATCAATTGCGGAAGCATCTTTTAAGAAGTTTTCGCCATTGACTTTCCAGGATGCACCTACTGACCAAAAAGTACCCCATCTGTTGACATCTCCTAATCTTGATGATCCATCTCTTCTCAAAGATGTAGTGATAAAATATTTCTGGTTATAGTTGTACTCTAAACGTGAAAGTCCTGAAACTATTGAATTTCCCCAGTTATATGCTGATGAGGATGTTGTTCCTGCTGTAGAAACACTTTGCAGCTCACTGCTTCCTAAGTCTACACCTGTAGCTCTTTGAAAATCAGTAACATTCTTTTCTGCCTCAAAACCTGCTAAAAAACTGATTGAGTGCAAGCCAAACTGTTTGTTATAATTAAGCGTACTTGAAGAAACCATCTTATTATAATTGGTGGTTATTTCATTAACACTTCCATTATTAGTTAAACCATTAAAGTGAAGTGCACTATAATAAATATGATCGCTTACCTGAGAGTTATCATATGAAAATACTGATTTAAGGGTTAATTCAGGTAAAATATTGGCCTGGATATATGGATTAGCAATAAATCTCTTAGTTACCGATTTATTATTCCATTGATTATCGTAGTAGATATTATTTTGTGCCAAGCTTCCGAATCTTGCAGTAAAAGGCTGACCAGTTTTATAATCGGTAGGCCAATAAAGTGGCCAAAGTAAATTTCGGGTTTGCATGTAGCTATTTGATCCTGTATTTCGGGTATCATTATAACCACTTTGTGCTGATCTGGTTATATTTACATTAGAGCCAATTTCAACGTATTTACCTATTTTCTGGCTCAAATTAATTCTGCCGGAAAATCTGTCAAAATCATTTACTTTGACTCGACTTTGATCTTTTGTATATGAAAATGACGAATAATACTTTGTATTATCATCTCCACCACTTACTGATAGATCATTAGTCTGATATTTTGCAGTTCTAAAAAGTGCATCGTCCCAATCAAAATATTTACCTTCACGATTTTCTATTCCATCGGTCATGCCCAGAATATTTACATTAACACCTAAACCAGTTCCATCTGTGGTAAAACGATAGCCGTGCCTGTTAAATCTTGTATTCAATTGAGTTAAAGCATAAGTATTTCCGGCAGCTTCGCTTTGACCTGCAGAAGTCCTCACGTCGTGAAAAATGCGATAAAGCATATTTACCTGCTCCTGTACTCCTGCTATTTCATAGTTATCTGTTGCCCAGGTTGGGGTCAAACCCAATGATGTCCTAAATTCAATTTTCGGTTTTCCTGATTTACCGCGTTTAGTATTAATTAATACAACACCATTTGCTGCCCTGGAGCCATACAAGGAAGATGCTGCCGCATCTTTTAGAATTGTAATACTTTCTATATCAGCGGGGTTTATCGTGTTCATGATATTGTTAGTAGCAAAAGTATAGTCGCTACCCTGGCCAATATTTCCAGAAACGACAGGAACTCCATCTACAACATATAGCGGATCGTTAGAAGCATTAATAGAGCCAATACCTCTGATTCTTATGCTTGGTGTTGAACCTGCTTGTCCGGAAGAAGCAGTAATCTGAACGCCAGCAGCACGCCCCGTGAGTGCATTTTGAAATGAAGTTGCCGGTACTTCTTTTAATTTATCTTGGTTGATTACAGCTGCAGATCCAGTGTAACTATCCCGTCGAGCTGTACCGTATGCTACAACCATTACTTCATCCAGTTTATTTTCACTACTTGATAAAGTGATATCAATCTGCGTTCGCCCACCAATGGCAATTTCTCTGGTTCCAAAACCCAATGATGAAAAAATAAGTGTTGTGGAGTTTGCCGGAACTGTAATACTGTAAGTTCCATCGCTACTGGTGGAAACGCCTGTTGTGCTACCTTTCAGTAACACACTTACGCCGGGCAGGGGAATCCTGTTATCGTCTGTAACTTTACCTCTAATAGTGGTTTGGGCATAAGAAACGACATAACAGGTTAAAATCCCTAATAGAATTAGTAAAGATTTTCTGTTCATAATGAATGATTTAGGTTATTGATTTGTTAAGTTGTTGTTAAAATACAAATTTTAACTCATCAAAACCGCCCATCAAACAATCATCAAGCTAAAATGCAGACTGTAAAAGTGGAAGAATACCGCATAATGCTGCAAATTCCTGCAAAGGGATTAAAGTATTTGCAGCGTAACGTTGTTATTACAGAAACTAGGAAGATTGAGGAACCGAAATTCTATTAATAATTTCGTCAATAGCATCCGGATCGATCGCTACATTTTTTGATGCGCACCATTTTGAATTCTTATTATCAAGCCATATACAGAAAGAATGATAACCATCCAAAACAACGGCATAAGTTTCATGAAAATCATCTTGAATGCGCATGCAAAATCCTTTAAAAATCTTGCCTCTCACAATAAATTGCAGGGTTGAATAATTTTCTAACATGGCTCATCATATTTTTGGTTAAGTTACAACAAATGTATTAATGAGAATGTTTCGTTAATTTAAAGGAATCAACAAATAATTCTTAAATACTTAAAAAACGCTTAACCTATGTTTAACATATTGGAATAGCCTTTAGCTATTAAACGTTTTTTTGAAGGTAAAAATATCTCACACTGCAAATTTAATATGGTTTTTCCTCTTTTCACAATAGCGGTTTCTGCCACTATTTCATCTCCCTCTGCAGCAGGCGCAAAATAATCGATATAATTGTTTACCGTTGTATACCGATCATTTAAACCCATGGTATAAACCGTGGCTCCGATTAAATCGTCAATAATTCCGGCCGTTACGCCACCATGCAAAATTTGATAAGGATTGGTCATCTCCTTCCGAATGGTATATTGGCAAACCAATACTCCGTTTTCAGCTTTTATCAGCACAGGTGCTAACCAGTTCATAAAATTTGATGGCGATGCTGTTATCACTTTCCCAATAGATTTTCTGAGGAAATTTAACCGTTGTTCACTTAATGATTCTTCCATTTAATGCAATGTTAATACAGTAAATGTAAGGTGTAATAATCAAAAAGCGAAGTAAACCAAACATTCATTATTTATCATTCACAATCAGATCGTGAGATCGGTTACACCTCTTTGAAAATGGCTTTTGCTAAAATGGAACCACTATTTTAAAACTCATATTTCTACCCATGTTATAGATCCCTGATCTTCCATTTGGTGTTGATTGATAATATTCGAAATATTTTAAGCGGTTTAAGTGAGATTGATAAGCAACATTAAAAATATTATCAACCTGAACAAAAATATCTAAAATATTTTTGCCTGATTTAGATTTTAATGTAGAGCCCAAACCCGCATTGAACAATGTATAACCCCTGGTAAATGTTTCCGTATCATCTAATGCATAAAATTTATTTTGATCAGCAAAAACAACAGCATCTACCTTGAAATAAGGTTTTTCTAAAAAACCAATCGACTTTTGAGCAGTGACCTTTAGTTCAGACCTGATTTGCAAAGGCGGTATAAAGGGTAAATATTCAGCATCTCTTCCGTGTAATCTCAATAGTTCTTCATTTTTATTTAAGCCCACCACATAAGCAAAACTATTATTGAATGTGAGCCACTTTATTGACGATGGATGTAAGTTAACCGCTAATTCTGTACCATAAAGTCTGGCCTTTGATTGTTGATACTGATAAGTTAAATTGCCAGGAACAACTACAACGGGGTTTCCATTTTCATCAGTTAAGCGGGATTGGTAGATATAATTTTGAATATTGTTATTAAAAATCTCCATGCTGATATCTGCATCCTCCAAATAGGCGATGATCCCAACATCTTCCTGGAGATTAAACTCAGGTTTAAATGTTCGGTTTCCCAAATAAACAATATGTGCTCCGGGATCCAGGCCGTTAGATCCGATTTCGGTAATATTCGGTGCACGATAACCTCTGGCAATATTTGCTTTGATTAAAAGCTTTTCTGAAATATTATAAGTTAACCCCAAACTACCTGACAAACCGTAATAATTCTTATTAAACGCTGGAAACTGCAAATCAGCAGCTTGATCATGTTCATCAGATTTTTTCCCGAATCCTGTTTGTGAATCTGTTCCTACATAAAAGTTATTCCAATTGATGTTTCTCCTGTCCATCCTGATTCCACCAGTCAAGTCTATTTTGCCGAATGATTTCTTTGCATAATAAAAAACACCGATATCGAACAAATCGTAATCAGGGATAGGAAAATCGGTAGCAGCCTTACTTCTGTTTGCCTGATACATGCCATTTATGCCAATGGTGCTTTCAATTCCTGAAAAATCAGCAAGATTGTACTTTACATCATAATTGAATGTGTTTAGCACCACATATAAACCTGCCTGAACAGGAATCGTTGGATGGTTATATTCTCTGCGCACGCTTTGTTGTCCGCCAATTAATAAGTTTAAATCACTGTTTTCAAATTTAAACTGACTTGTATTATAAAAACGGTAATGCTGAATATGCTGGTGTAAAGGATTAATTGAGTAGCTGCTTAAATCATTTACAGAAACAATCGGCCGGTTTTTAATATCATCGCCCTCATCTAAAACCTGTCTGGTAAACTTTCGGGTTAAGGAATCCCTGCTTCCATCCGGAATCTCCATTAAATTATTATAATAGGTTATCGCCGTTTTAGAAAATCCCCATGATTTATCCACCCGGGCACTGGCCGATAAATTATATTCTCTGAAAGCAGTTCCATAAACCAGTCCGTCGATTTTATTGCTGTAATTATGCGCAGCTTTTCCTGTTGCTCTTAAAGTATATTTCCAATCGTGATTAATGTATGCCAATCCTAAAGATGTGCCAAACGTACCATTGTTACTCTGATAATTGCTTGTAAAATCTCCTCTCAACTTTCCGCTTTCAAAATTTGGCGTATAAGGAATCATGTTGATCACGCCTGCCAGCGCATCAGAACCGTAGGTTAAACTGGCTGGTCCCTTAACCACTTCAACCCGATTTATTCCATATTCATCAACCTCTATTCCATGTTCATCGCCCCACTGTTGTCCTTCCTGCCGTAAACCATCATATAAAGTCAACACACGATTATAACCTAAGCCCCTTATAAATGGCTTGGAAACATTTGGCCCGGTGGTAACTGCCGTAACTCCAGGAACTCCCTTCACAATGGCTTCAATAAGATTGGTATTTACATTTTGATCCATTGACTTTTTAGTTAAAACAGCTATTGGAACAGGGCTTTTTTTTAATTCTGTTGCACGGTTTACGCCAGTGATTATAATATCATTTAAATTGGATTCTAAATCCACAAGCTCAATATTGAGCGATAAACTATCATTTTGCAGGTTTGCTTTGATACTTTTCGATTGGAAGGATACCCCTGAAAATTGAATCTCTACCGCTCCCTTCAGAAGGTTGTTAAACTCATAAAATCCCGCCCGATCAGATTTAGTGGATTTATTGAGCCCGATAAGTTTGACCGTAATGTTTTCTAAGGGATTTCCTTTTGAAGTTATTCTACCGCTTATACCTGAATGCTGAGCATATCCAACAAAACAGCATGAGAAAAGAATAAAGTAAAATGTTAAAAATTTCATTAGCTTAAAGTTAATCTAAATTTATATTTAGACAAATCTAAATTTATTTTTAAGTATATCAAATTATAATTTTAAAGCACTCTTTATTTTGTTCTTATAAAAGTGTTTTATCACGCAAATGCAATTAAGTTGCAAAATAAAAATCAAAACAACTAAATGCAACTAAATTGCTTTTATATTTGTTCAATAAATTTTAATGATGAAGAATTTAAAAATGATCAATCTGGATAAGATTGGAATTACAGCCTCTACAGCCTGTGCCATTCACTGCGCAATATTGCCCTTTTTGCTTACTTTACTCCCATTATGGGGGCTGGAGTTTTTAGCCACTCCGGCACTGGAAATTTTTATGATCCTGTTATCATTGCTGCTCGGTGTCTGGTCGCTAAACAAATCTTATCGCATTGTTCATCATAACCCCGGCCCAATCATTATTTTGGCTTTAGGCTTTGGATTTATTTTATTTGGGCATTTTTCCGGAATAGAAATTTTAGAACCAATACTCATTCCTCTAGGAGGTTTCACTATTGCTGGTGCACACTTTTTAAATTTAAAATTAACCAAAAGCTGTAAACACCATCACTAGCTAGAAAAACTATATACAATGGTTTGTATCAATACCATCGAAACAATTTCTTAACCATAAAAGGATTATATATTTGTACCATGCAAAGAAAAATTAAACTATTTTTTATCACAGCAATCTCTTTCATTTGCACCATGAACCCTGCATGCAAACACAGTACTAATAATGCACAGGAATTATATAGACGTTATGCAATTAAAAATATTCAGCCTATGAAACCTTAAAAAAGTTATGATCAGCATTCAATCTATAACAAAAAAATATAACCATGGCCCAACCTTAACTTTTCCTGACTGGATTATACAGGACGAGGAGCAATGGCTTCTTTTAGGGGCATCGGGAAGTGGAAAAAGCACCTTATTGAATATTATATCCGGATTGCTTAAACCTGATTCTGGCGAGATAAAAATAAACGGAACAGACATTTATAGTCTACCCTTAAAAGATATGGATCGATTCAGGGGACAAAGCATTGGTATTGTTTTTCAAAAACCTCATCTCATTAAAAGTCTTGATATTTTTGATAACATTGCTCTGGCCTCATCATTGGCGGGCTTAAAAATAAACAAATCGCGTGTAATGACCTTGCTGGAATCTTTAGGCCTGGCAGAAAAAAGAAAGAATTTTCCTGATGAGTTAAGTCAGGGTCAGTTACAAAGAGTTTCCATTGCCAGAGCACTGATAAACAATCCATCGCTATTAATTGCTGATGAACCAACATCAAGTCTGGATGATGAAAATGCAGAAAATGTAATTAGTATTTTAACGGAGCAAGCTGCAGGGAATCATGCATCCCTCGTCATTGCCACACATGATAAAAGAGTCAGGAACCGGGTTAGCAAGGAATATTTATTGTAATGAACATACTCAAATTAAGCACCAAAAATTTACTAAGAAATAAGTTAACCACGTTTCTTAACATTATATTAGTTGCATTTGGAGTCGCAATACTCTCTATCCTATTCCTGGCATCAACGCAAATTGGCAATAAACTGGAACGAAATGCCAGGGATATAGATTTAGTGGTTGGTGCAAAAGGAAGCCCGCTTCAGTTAATACTGAGCAGTATTTATCACATTGATTTTCCAACCGGGAATATTCCTGCAAAAGATGCACTGGAATTGATGCAAAACCCAATGGTTAAACGAGCTGTACCATTGGCGCTCGGTGATAACTATGAAGGGCATCGGATTGTTGGAACCGATTCGGGTTTCGTAAGTCTTTACGATTTAAAGCTGGGCAATGGAAAGTTTTGGGCAAAAGACCTGGAAGCTACCATTGGCAGTACTGTTGCTGCAGAATCAAAACTAAAAATAGGCGATAAATTTTTCGGAGCACATGGTTTAAGTGATGCAAGTGACGAACATAAACAACATGCTTATACAGTTAGCGGCATTTTGCAACCACAAGGCAATGTAACGGATAATTTAATTTTGACCAACATTGGGAGTGTTTATAAGATGCACGAACCAGAACACGATGAAAATGAAAAACATCATGAAGAAATAAACAATAAGGAAATAACATCTATCCTCATTCAATATCGTTCGCCAATGTCAGTAGTGATTTTCCCCAGAATGGTTAATCAAAGCACTAATATGCAGGCTGCTTCTCCTGCGATGGAAAGCGCAAGGCTGTTTTCACTCATTGGAGTGGGTATTGAAACCTTAAAATGGTTTGCCATTTTAATCATGGCCATATCAGCTTTAAGTGTATTCATCAGCTTATATAATGCCATGAAAGAAAAAAAGTATGATTTGGCCGTAATGCGTTGTTTGGGTGCATCTAAACCGAAACTATTCTTTCTGGTTATGATTGAAGGATTACTGATTACCGTTAGCGGAGCAATATTGGGTTTGTTATTAGGGCATTTGGCTTTGCAGATCATTGGATTTTACCAGGAATCATCGCAAGCCAGATTAACCGGATTGTATTTTGTTGCCGATGAATTATATTTGATCATTGCCGGATTGGTAATAGGAGTTGTTGCCTCAATAATTCCAGCTTTACAAACTTACCGTGTAGATATTGCCCGCACACTTTCAAAGGACAAATAATGAAAAGGATATTAATGATCATAGTGGTTTGTTGCATTTCGCTTATCAACGTTCAGGCGCAGGTTAAGGTTCATAAAGATATGCGGACTGCCAACTGGAACTTGATTGGTTTGCGATATGAAAAGCAAATTGAGCCATTAAAATGGGTAAGCATTTTCCCGCCTGAATTAATGGCACTTCATAATAAAACAATAGAATTGCCTGGTTACATCTATCCAACAAAAGTGGGGTCAAAGTTTTCAGAGTTTCTGCTCTCCATTGTTCCAATAGAATCCTGCCCTTTTTGCGGAACTGGCGATATTCCATCAATGGTAGAAGTAAAAATGCTTGCGCCCTTACCTTTTACAGAAAAACCCATCAAAATTAAGGGTAAATTTGTAATCAATAATTCTGGCGATAATAGATCGGAGTTCTTTTTGTTAGATGCAAAACAAGTACAATGAAACACACATTATTTGTGTTGATGCTTTTCATGCTCAATTCTGCATCAGCTCAAAATAAACAGCATAACAGTAATGATCAGATTAAATCATTGAATTGGGACGTTATTGGAACCGTAAAATTCGAACTAACAGATCAAAATGAACTTCTACCTGTTTATGGGGAAAGCATCAACAGGTTTAGAAACAAGGAATTTGATTTGAAAGGTTATTTAATTCCGATTAAAAACAGCGGGAAGCATCAAAAATTTTTACTGGCAACCTTACCGATCAATCAGTGCTACTTTTGCGGACAAAATGGAGTTCCCATCATGATCATGGTTGAAATGGAAAATGCCATCGCTTTTACAGATAAACCGATCAGGGTAAAAGGGATTTTAAAACTTACCAATGCTAATGCAACCTATCAACCTCCGGTTTCCATTGTGAATGCAAAGTTGATCATATAATCTCAGGTATTATGAACGATATTAAAACACAACAATACGAAAGTCTTTTAGTTAAAAATGGCTTAAAGAGAACCGGCGCTCGTTTACAAGTTTTGGATATTTTATCTCACAGAAATTCTGCAACATCTCAACCCTATTTAGAACACGTTGTTGGAAAAGATATTGACAGGGTTACGCTTTACAGAATTTTAAAAACTTTCGAAGAAAAAGGGATTATTCACCGTGTGTTAGATAAACAAGGTACTGCTAATTATGCAATTTGTTCTAATTCATGTACCGAACATCATCACCATGATGAACACGTTCACTTCAACTGCAATAACTGTTTAAGGGTTTATTGCCTTGATGATGTTAAAATTCCACCTTTAAAAATTGGCGGAGGGTTTAAAATTGAAGATATGAACCTGATTGTATCTGGTATTTGTAAAGAATGTAACCAGGCTAATTAATTAGTTTTTAAAGCTTTAAAAAACAGATCAAAAATTAGGCGGAAATACTTTAAAATATATTTTTGCTTATTAAATAGAACTTCTATATTTGCAACTCGTTACAAAAACGGGCCTCGGTAGCTCAGTTGGATAGAGCAACGGTTTTCTAAACCGTGGGTCAGGGGTTCGAATCCCTTCCGGGGTACTGGACATTAATTTTTAAAGCCTAATAATCTGATTATTAGGCTTTTGTGTTTATTAAAACTTCTGTTTTTTACCTTTGAACACCAATTTTGATTTTCAGTAACATTTTGTCTATCAATGTTTTGTGGTTTTAGTGGTTGATGATTATTTAGATGTTTATTAGGTTGATTTTTAGTAGTTTACAGTTAAGTTATTGATTATCATTGGTGTTCAAATCCAGTCTGATTATCCCCCTTAAGCATACCCTTTTTCATTTTCTCAATTTCAGCTTTTTCTTCGTCATCAATTTCTTTTAAAACAATATCAACTATAATGCCGCAATTAGTGTTAATAGTTTATCTTCCTCTTTTGAAATGGCTTCATCCTCAATTTTGGGATGTTTTGCTATTCCCTTAGCTTTTCTTTTGGGAGAGTTCATTACAGTAATTAATGCCAATAAAAGGTAAATGAAATTAGGGTTATTATATTATTTAAATATTTGGTGTTTGTTAAAAATAGATTACATTTTTTTTCAGTTTGTTTTCGGTATTGGCAATATAAAACTGTATGTCTCATGAAAGATAAATCATTAATAGATATTACTTTTAGGGAGTAAGTTCCCTAAAAAACATTACTTTTGGGGAATTAATAATTTGATAATGATCAAGAGGACTATTGAAAAGTTACTTTCTGAAAAATTGTTTAAAGGCAAGACAATTATTGTCACTGGACCTCGGCAAGTAGGCAAAACAACATTGCTCAAAAAAGTACTGAGAGATCATGATTTTCTATTTCTTGATGGAGATGACCCATTCGTGAGAACCCAATTAACAAATCCCAACACGAAGGAAATAGAAGCTATAATAGGCAACGCAAAATTGGTATTTATCGACGAAGCCCAACGTATCGAAAATATTGGAATTACAGCCAAGATTATCCACGATCAATTTAAAGATGTGCAGCTTCTTATGAGCGGATCTTCTGCATTTGAACTTAGGAACCATACCAATGAACCATTGACGGGCAGAAAATGGGAGTATAATCTCTATCCGATTTCCTATGAAGAATTGGAAAAATCAACGAATTATCTTGATGCGAGAAAGCAGTTGGAAAACCGTTTGGTGTATGGCTTTTATCCTGATGTGATCAACAATCCAGGCGAAGAGCGTGATATTTTGAACGAGATTGCCCAGAGTTATTTGTTTAAGGATATTTTAGTTTATGGAAATATCAAGAAACCCGAGGTATTAGAAAAAATTCTTCGGGCATTGGCTTTTCAAGTAGGTAGTGAAGTAAGTTATAACGAAATAGCCCAACTAACTGGTGTAGACAAAAAAACGGTTGCCAATTATATCCATTTATTAACTTTATCCTATATCGTTTATCCATTAACCTCCTTCAGCAGAAATCTGCGTAATGAAATTAAAACTAACCAAAAGATTTATTTCTATGATAATGGCATTCGCAATGCGTTGATACAAAATTTTAATCCGATTGAACTGAGAAATGATATCGGCGCCCTATGGGAAAATTTCCTGATCACCGAGCGACTAAAAAGAAATCACTATCACCGTTTGTTTACCAACCGATATTTCTGGCGTACCAAGCAACAACAAGAGATAGATTATGTAGAGGAAAAAGATGGCAAAATTAGTGGATTTGAATTTAAATGGAGCCCGAGAGTAAAGACAAATATTCCAGCAAATTTCACTCAAACCTACAATGCCAATGTAACTATCGTTACGAATGAAAATTTTAGAGATTTTATAGGGGTGTGGTAATTCTTCAATATTTGCCAAATTAAAAGTTCTAAAGTAATCCGATAAAGGCTAAACCGTCCCGAATTATCGATTAAAAAAATCAAACCTATTCTATAAAACCTTTACTTTTTAAGTCTTCAATTATGGGTTCCAATAGCCTACAGAAGCGCTCTAGGTGTTCAAAATAGTCGTCTTGGACGGTACAAGCGATGGCTTTCAGATAAACTCTGAGG
Organism: Pedobacter chinensis; assembly: GCF_003339865.1. Taxonomy (GTDB): domain Bacteria; phylum Bacteroidota; class Bacteroidia; order Sphingobacteriales; family Sphingobacteriaceae; genus Pedobacter; species Pedobacter chinensis. The sequence continues at coordinate 406,521 of NZ_QPKV01000006.1, read as the reverse complement.
GCCTTTTTTATTTCAGTTCTAGCTAGTTTTGTTTCGCATTTGGCGCACAACTGGCGCTAGTTTAAAATTATTTAATTAAGTCAAAGTTAAACAACTTTTCTTACGGTAATTTTTTTCATGTACTGGCTTTTATGCATATTTACAATTTCCCTTGTTCTTTGGATTTTACTTCAGCGTTCAATGACCTGAACTGTATATAGACAGGAACGAAAACGGCTATTAAAGTGAAAACAGGTATGAATAGAGCGATACTTCCTTTCTTTGAATAGAAATAAATTGCTGCTATAAGTATACAGGGCCAAAGAATAAAAGCACAAATAAGTAGTGCCTTATAAATATCCCTATTTTTGATCAATTTGTTAAGGTCTTTTCGATCGTCATTCATAATTTATAGTTTATTTTTAAACGTTAATAAGCCGCAATAAAATATTTTTTATCCTGCTCATTCTCTTTTTTGAGCTAGGCTGCCTGTGCGCAAGTAAGACCAAAAGTAATAAATAATTATTATCTCACAAATACGTGATATAATTATTTAATCTTTTTTTGTTTGGTCCTATATCGGCCAAGTCAAATCTGAGGCAACTACAGATAGAAAGGTTAGGATTTTATCTGGTCAAATTTTTGTAGGTGGCCCAAAAAATCGCAACTTGCATCAAAGTTGAATCAATGGCTAGAAAAGTTACAGACGGACCCATTAGAAATAAGGAGCGTACAAAGTCGAACCTTTTGGGTGCGCTTGGAAATATCCTGAAAAAAAATGGTTTTTCCGGAGTGAGCATCACAAATATTGCCAACGAGGCCAAAGTGGATAGAAGGCTTATCTACGACTATTTCGGAGATCTGGAAGGAATGGTGAAAGAATACCTCAATAGCCATGATTACTGGAAAATGAATCCCAATGAAATCGATGGCATTGTGCAAGCCTGCCAGGCAGATGCAGGAAAGGGGGTGGCCTATTCAGTACTCGAAGATCAGTTCGATAGTTTGATCAATAATGAAGAGATGCGCCGTATTATTACCTGGGGACTTATCGACAAGCTGCCAGCCCTAAGAGAATTAGACTTGAAACGCGAGAATATGGGCAACCAGCTGTTGAGTGCAGTGGCCGATAGTCACTTTGAAAACAGTGATAAAAACTTCAGGGCGATGTATGCAATACTTATGGGAGGCGTTTACTACCTGACGCTCCATGCCAAAATGCAGGAAAATCCCTTTTGTGGAATAGATTTACAGGAGCCAATAGGCCAGGAACAAATTAAGAAGGCACTTAAGGATTTGATTGACCTCATTTATACTTAACTGGCTTGGGAATTATAGCAATATCATTGTAGCCACTTTCATTCGAATTTGTGCCAATTCATTTCTCATTCAATTTCGTTTCATACATAATATATCACGTATATGCGGTTTATTATTTTTAGATTTGAGTCCATTTTTCAACCCTAAGAACTAATGAAGAGAACTTTACCACTATTGATGTTCTTAGTGCATATTTTTCCCCTATAATCTTTATGACGAAAAGATCATTAAACTTTAAATTCATTATAAAATGAATAGATTATTTTTTACAAGCTTATTATCGTTGTGCCTGGTCTTTCTTTTTAGTAGCTGTCAATCTCCTTTGTCAGAAGGAAATTTAAATGATCCATCGGCAATGGATGTACGTATTGAGATCGTTCAGGACCTAACCAACCAAAGAAAAAATGAAATCAGCATTTTTTTATATGATGAAAATGGCAAGCCTGTGCGGAACAAAGCTATCAAGCTAAATGTAAATGGCCAAGATTTAGTGTATACAGAGCGGCAGGAACTTTACTATATAACGAGTTCGAAATATTGGGCAAGTGATATTCCTGCTGAACGGGAATACAATTTTCGGATTGCCTTGTCAAACGGTAAATCTTATTTTTTGGGTAGGATTAGCCCACTTTCAGAGAACAATGATCAGAATATCGTCTGTGATAAAACGGGTAATTTCAATCAGGATTTTGTGGTTTCCTGGAAGAATTTGAAAGATATTGATCAACTGTCAGTCACCAAACGATTGCTGTTAAGTAATTCAACAAGTAAGGATCAAAAATATGATTTTGAACCGCAGCCTATAAAAAAGATTGCGGGTAATGGAACATTTGTCCTGGCCAAATCAAGCTATATTAATCCGAAATCTACCATAAGCAGCTTGGAACTTAAGTTCGGTGCCACAAAAAATGGGGTAATGAATTCGCAGTTACTTAAGGGAAGTGAGATTAAGATTTCTGGTCATATCGATAGATATGTAGAATTTAATGGAAAACACATTGACTAAAATTGAATCATCTGATCTTCCCCTACCACAAGCACCGGGCAATTGGATCTGGCGGTGACAGCGATGAGTTCAGTACAAAGATAACTGTCATTCCATCCGGATTTTTTTCCGCCCATAACAACCAGTAGGTAATTTCCCCCTAATGTCAGTTGCCAAACTATCTCTGCAAGTTGTCCTTCTCTTGATATGGTTTCAATACACGGATGATATGCTATATTCGGTTGTTTTGTCGTAAGTTCAGCCAGCCGATCTTTTTCTACTTTTAGTCTGGATTGAAGAATAGTGTGACAATCATCCGTACTTTGTGGACTGATGCCCACAGATTCCGGCTCAATTAGCTCAAACGTACTCAAAAGCACAATATCCGTCTGAAGTTTTAATGCCAGTACCAGTGCCGATTCTGCTATCGCGCTATCGCGATTACTCAGTGTAGTAAGTATAAGTATCTTTTTCATTTTAATTGACAATTATATCTTGTAATACGTTTATCTAAGAGCCAGTTACAGAGATGGTCAGAGCTTAATCACGAATCTTCACGGGGTTTATTCAAGAAGATTTTACTAACCTTTATCATTTGACATAAATCAGGAACCGAAAATTATGGTTACTGCTCAGATTCATGAGATTCAAAACGGCCACTTCCCTCACTAATCCTGATTCTGTATACGATAAGGTTATCCAGTTTATTTTGATCTATTGCATGAGAAGGAGCTTCTGAAGGCTTGTTGGTTAAAGGCATAATGCGATGGATGAGGCTCTGCATAACCTGTTGACGCTCAGTACCGGAAAGTTCCTCAAATACTCCCCAAACCAATGCACTTTTCCAGTTGAAAGTATCGATAATATCATCGACCTGAAAGCATACTTTTGGGTTTTGCCGCATCATTGTAAGTTTTTTACCCTCGCCAGAATGTGCATATATCGCATTATCTCTATATACATAATTGATTGGAACGATATAGGTTTCATCTTCTGCATGACAACCTAAGCGTCCTATAACCTGTTGTTCCATCAGGTCAATAATCTGTTTTTTGCTTAACTCTCCAATCATGGTTCAATTAATTTAAAGTTCATACAAGGCTATCATTAATAGCCTCTTTCTGATTATTTATACAAAAATCATACAATTCCTTACTCAAAAAGTGACATTGATCACAATCCACAATGAACTTTCACATATTCAATTCCTGGATTAGAGGGAAAATAGTTGAACAGGAGCATTGGCTAACCTACAGATATCAAATACAGTCGTCATTTTCACACTGGTGCGATCCAAATCTTACCTGCTTTATTTTAAAGAACCGGATTGCCCATTTTTTTGAGCATACGGCAATGGGAACGAAGCGCAGTTAAAAAAGTTCGGTTCTCATGATAAGGAATACCAAACTCTAAGGCAGTATTTTTTACAATTACGGATATCCAACCATAATGAACATGGCATATTTTTGGAAATAAATGATGTTCTATTTGCCTGTTCAACCCGCCGAGAAAAAATGCGGCAACAGGACAGTTTGTTGCAAAATTTGCAGTTGTATGCATCTGATGCTCAGCCCAGGCTTCCTCCATATTCCCCGCCTCATTTGGAACAGGAAAAGTTGTTCCTTCTACTACATGAGCCAGTTGAAAAACCAAACCCATAGTTATGCCCTGTGCCAAGTGAAGCAAAACAAATCCTAAAATCACTTGCCACCAAGCCAGATCCATAACAAGGATAGGAAGACCAATAAACAGGAAATAGTACAGAAATTTATAGAAAAACAGATTGAAATATTCAATTTTAGGATGAACATTCTCCCTCGCCCCAATCTGTTGTTGAAAGAATTTCTTAAAGTCTTTCCTGAGCACCCATGATAATGAGGCCAGTCCATATAATGGAAAAGCATACCAGTGTTGAAAACGTTGATGAGGTTTAAGCGTATCTTCGTGGCTAATACGGATCAAACCCGGTGCAATTTCAATATCTTCATCATGACCAGGAATGTTGGTGTAAGTATGATGTACTACATTGTGGGTAATGTTCCACACATAAGGACTTGCTCCTAATAAGTGAAAAATCATTCCCAAAAGCTTGTTAGTGCGCTTGCTCGATGAAAATGATCCATGAATGGCATCGTGACAAACATTAAAACCAATAAAAGCACAAACAATGCCCAAAATCAAAGTCAGTGGTATTAAATAGATTGCGTTTAGGCCTGACAATAAAATAGTAAAATAAAGAATTACAAACAGACAGAGAAATACAGCTGTCTTCAACCACATGAAGGAATTGGCATTGACTTTTAATCCACGAGCCCTCAAATCATCGTTAACTCTTCTACGCAATTCTGCATAAAAATTTATCTCACCTGGAGCTGGAAATTTTGTTTTTACTTTCATATACCCATCCTATCTACCCTATGTACAAGGGCGATACTCCGAGTTCATCAAGTTGTGCCACCATTAATGGGCGGCCTGTAAATATATGAACGTAATATGAGATAGTTTGGATTTAACTATAATTTAATTCTTTAATGTTGCAGAAGCATCAATCAACAGGGCAATTGTTCGTATTGATTAATCAGCATACCATTATCACATTAAACTGATCAGTCAATTCAAATTGAAATTTATCATCTATCGCAATATCAATCATAAAATTTTTCTCCATAATCATATTCGAAATAGAAAAATTTTGCAACCTTTGCGGTTTGGAACATAATCAGCTAAAAGATTCATAAATCTCTGGTTAACGTTCGAGCCAGCTAGGCTAAAGATAAAAACCGATTAACGATCAGTTTTTGATCACGTCGATTCAGAATATAAATGAATCATACCAATCCTGCTTAAAATAAGGATTCCTAAATATTTAAATTCGTTTACTATGAGTAAGTTTCTGTATGGTATCGATTTTGGGACAACCAATTCGGCACTTTCCATTTATGATGAAGAAAAAAAAGAGATTGTGGATACTATATCCATTCCATCTTTAATTTATTTTACTGAAGCCAAAAGCCTCATCGATGGCGAGAGTCATATTGTTGGCGAAAAAGCAATCGATGCTTATTTAAATGATGGGATGAAAGGACGTTTCATTAAATCCATTAAACAGATTTTATCAAGAACCACCTTTACCGAAACCAGAATTCATAATAAAAGATACACTGCTTCTGATCTGGTAACCTTGATTCTTAAAGATTTAAAGACAAAAGCAGATCGTATTATTGGAGAAGATTGTAGTAAAGCGATAATAGGTCGCCCGGTTTTCTTTGACGATGACAATACCCAAAAAGATACATTGGCGCAAACGAGATTAAAAAAAGCAGCTGAAAATGCAGGTTTTACAGATGTTCGTTTTCAATTTGAACCTATTGGAGCCGCTTTTGCATACGAGAAGACCATTACCAGAAAAGAACGTGTTTTAGTGGCCGACTTAGGCGGAGGAACCACTGATTTTACCTATCTGATTCTTGATCCGGAAAAAGTTGGAAGTAAGGACCGTAAGAATGATATGATTGCATCAGGTGGCATTTACATTGGTGGCGATAGTTTGGATTCTGCGTTTATGTGGGATAAGGGCACGCCGTATTTTGGAAAAAACACCACTTATGAAGCCACACCAGGAAAAGTTTTAAATGTTCCGAAATCTCTTTTTGCCAATATTTGCACCTGGGATAAGATGAATTTTTTCAATGGCTTAAAAATTCAAAAAGAGATCGCGAATTATTATTACTATTCAGGAAACGATCCTAAATTTAAAAACCTTATTACCCTGGTTGAGCATAATTTGGGTTATTCTTTATTCAGATCAATTGAAAAAACCAAGATTGAACTTTCTGATCAGACAGTTTCAAATTTCGCTTACTCAAACATGGGAATCGAAATAAATGAAGACATTTCCTTAAATCAATATAATTCTATTATTGAGAAGGATGTGGATAAAATTGAAGCCTATCTTAATCAATTCATGAAAACTTATGAAATTAGACCTGAAGAAATTGATTGTTTGTTTTTAACGGGAGGAACATCGATGGTTTCGGCAATACAAAGTTTGTTTAAGCGTAAATTTCCGCACATTCCATTAAATTCAGGCGATAACTTTAAGAGTGTAGCCAAAGGTTTGGCGTACAGCGGCTATTTGTTTGAAAATTAACTGTATTGTAATTTTAAAGAAAGAGCTGTTGTCTTAAAAGTTATTAACAATTGTGTAGTTATACCCATTCCTAACCCATAGGGGAATATTTTTTTTGTTTTATTACAGATTTTATAATTTAGCGACGCAAAATTAATGCGGCTGATAAAAGTAGGAGCAGTTAACAACACTTTACGCGTATAGCGCTAAGGCAAAATATGTTGTGAGGTGCATAAAACCTGTTTACTAGAAGAAATAAAGTCAAACTGACCAGTATTTCTTTAACAGCTGCATTAATTTTCAATCATCCTAAGTGACTAAACTGAGTTGCAGACATTCCTTTATATCTTCTAAAAGAGGAATTAAAATTAGAAGTTTGTTCGAAACCTAAAATTTTTGCAATCTCATCAACTGAATGATCTGTATGCAGCAATAATTCTTCTGCCTCTCTCATAATCCTATCCTTAATAAGCACTGAAAGGCTTTTTCCTAATACTTTATCTAAAAATATATTGAGCTTTCGCGGACTTATCCCCATCCCGTCTGCGTAGAATTGTATGGCACGTTCTTTTTTATAAAATTGCTCCAATATCGCTCTGAAACGTAAAACCTGTTGTAATTCATCAAGTGATAATGCAGTAAGATAACCATCCAAATTTGCGGTATAACCTAAAAAGAGTGATAAATATTGTGAAAGAAATGGTACATCTCTTTTAGTTTCTATTTCTCTTCGCAATTGTTCAATCAGGCTATATGTTTTTTTCGAGCCATTTTCATCCAAATCTTTGTAAGAAAGCGCTAAAAACAGATTTTTGGCTAACGGATCGAGATGCTGGAGCAGAAATTCAGCATAGAGCACACTACTGAAAGTTAACCAATAGGCAAATTCCACTTCTCCTTCCAACCTGACCAAACCTTCTTCAGGGATGAAAAATATACGTCCATCCAGCAATTCATAATCACCAGAATTCATATGAAGAAAACCCTGTGCCTTCTTAATCACTAAGATTCGCAGAGGATATGTGGCTTGCAGCGCTCTTTCTTTTTTGTAAAATCCCTTTATAACCTCAAGTTGTATCATATAGAATTAGGTTATTGTATATTTTCCGTTCGCATAATTAAAAGTTAATCCTATTATCAAGGTTATTAATTTTGTAAGAATCTGTTATATAAATATGAGTTCCTTATCAAAAAAGAAATTACGTAAAACTTACAAGCTCTAATTTTCCAACTTAACATTTATAGTAACTCCAATACTTACACTGCTCAAAGGTAACTTTACTGCCGCTTTACAGGCAGATTTATTTATAATTTCATCTTTATGCGCTAATATGTTTATGCCAGTTGCTGTTTAAATATATCAAAATTCTTCATTTTCACGCTAATGCTGCACAATTCCGCCTTTATTTGCTCTGCTAATCCACGCTAATTTTATAAGGTATAACATAAATAATTATGTCAATCTTTAATCAGATAATGGTTAAAGCGTCAGTTTTAACCCACGAAGTTAATCACAAAAAAAATGCAAACTAAATAACAGTTTGCATTTTTAATATCTTAATGGGAATACTAATCAGGATTTCAGTACTGTAACTTTTACAGCTTCAACACTGCTATTCGAAACATTGATATCGAAAAGAACAATATTTTTTGTTTCAATTTTATCTATTAATCCCTGAGCTGAAAAAAATAAATCATTCCCACCATTTGATGGCGTTATAAAACCAAATCCTTTTTCGCTGTTGTAATATTTTACAGTCCCTAGTCGCATTTCAAAAACCTATATCAATTTAACATTTACGGCATTTAAACCTTTTTTACCTTGAGCCACCTCAAACTCAACCTGATCCTCCTGATTGATTTTATCAATCAAGCCTGTAACATGCACAAAGATTTCTTCTCCATTTTCAGATTTGATAAACCCAAAGCCTTTAGATTCATTATAAAATTTTACTGTTCCTTGCATTAATTAGATAGTTTATATTTTATAAACATAGCAAAAGAAAAAAAGTTTAACGAACCAAATAGATTTTGATGGGAATTTAATAGATGAATAAATATTTACGGGCGTTTAAATAATTGATTTAAAATTTACCTTTAAATCAATATTTACTTTTAACTGAAATGATCATCTACTCGAACGGCAAATGAGAAAGAGATGGATTTTATATTTTCTTGCTTGAAAAAATTACCCAAAAAACGGTAAAGCCACTAAGTATAAAAATAATCCCCAAAATTAAATTCATTTTATCGTCCATTTTGGTAAGCTACAAAAAAAATAATGACATAGAGATGATTTAACACAAATACAACCGCAGTGTTTAAATTTATTTAACTTTAAAAAATTATTTTATGATTTTTAATCCTTATTTCAGCTAGCCTGACTGGGTTGAGGTTAGTACAATATACACTGGTTTTATTGATAGATTCTCAATATTAACCTCTAAAACCTCGTTTTCTCCTATGATGATCTTTTACAAATGCAATTTTATCTGGAATGAGGTATTGCCTGTTACCATAGAAAGTACATATCAGGGCTTATTAAACGATCAAATTGATCACATGTTAATTTCTAACAGCAATTAGTGTTATCATCGTTAAGAGAATTATCTGTTTATAGCAGATAAATGGATGGTTGGTTTTTTGTTTGGATTCTGGCTTTTGCCACACCCATAATATTTTTTGCCACACGTCCCTTTTTTGTTATAGCAATATCAAACTCAACTGAGCTACCAACATATAAACCTTTAGTTTTACAATCCGATATATCAAAATAAATACTTTGTATTACCAATTCCTGAGAGATTAATCCGAAACCTCTTTGTTTGTTATAAGCTGTAATTACACCAGTCATAATGTTTTTTTAGAGTGTTAATTAAAATAAAACTAGTCAACAGAAATTAAAGTGCTTCATACAGTAGATATGTAGCTGAAATAAATAGATAACGCTCCTTTAATTGTTGATTATTCAAATAGGAAAATACATTGCTTTGTAAAAGGACTCTATAAAATCGAACTTGTGCTTAATCTCACTTATTATTTGTATTCATAAATATTTAAAGATATTTGCATAAAATTTAAAGATTCATGCACAAGATTAAAAACATCATTTTTGATTACGGAAACGTAATTTTCGATATTGATTTCAAAATTGCACAAGCTTCATTCCAAAAGTTAGGTATTACTGATATAGAAAATTTCTTTGCGCACAAAAGTCATAATCAATTATTTGATGATTTTGAAACTGGTGCTATTTCTCCTGCAGAATTTAGAGCAGGAATTAGGAAAGCAGCAAAAAAAACTGAACTCACTGATGCTCAAATTGATGAGGCCTGGAATAGTTTATTAATTGGAACGATACAAGAAAACCATGATTTGCTTTTAAGGGTTAAAGAAAAATACCGGACTTTTTTGTTGAGCAACAATAATGAAATCCATTATGATTGGATAATCAATTACCTTAAAACTACTTTTCAACTTAATAATTACGATGAATATTTTGAGAAAGCCTATTTTTCTCAACACATGAAATTGCGTAAACCAAACATTAATATTTTTGAACAGGTATTAAAGGACAACAATTTAAATCCAGCCGAAACATTGTTTATTGATGACAGTCCGCAGCATATTGAAGGCGCTAAAAAAGTAGGCTTAAATACCTTGCTCATGACAGAGAAGCCAGCACAACTTGAATCATTTTTGAAAGCAAATGGAATTTTGTAATTTTAGTTATGTCAGAGAAAAAGTTTAAATCGCTTAAAGAGTTCTACCCTTTTTACTTATCAGAACACATCAACACCACTTCACGTATTTTACATTTCATTGGCACAGGTTTAGTTTTATTAGCTTTCTTTACAGGTTTTTTATTTCACGATTGGCGGTTTTTTCTTGCCATGCCTCTTTTAGGTTATGGCTTCGCCTGGGTTGGTCACTTTTTTTTCGAAAAGAACAAACCCGCTACTTTTCAATATCCAGGTTATTGTCTGGCCAGTGATTTTATTCTTTTTTATGATTTACTGACTGGTAAACAAAGTTTTGTGGTGAAAAAATAATCTTAAATTTGAACGCTTAATTAAGCACTGATTATAAACAATCATTGCCCTGAATTCATTTCAGGGCCTTAATGGCAAAAAGATGCTGACCATGAAGTAGCTGCAATACTGACTCTCCTTTTAAAATAAATTTACTCCGTACCTTTCCGCTTCGCTACAAATCACATGAGGTCTCGCTAAAAAAACGGCTGGAAATTTTCAACCTTGAACGTCTTAATCCAAAGCTGAAAACCCCAACTGTTAACTGAAAACTGTTAATTGAATTACAGTTTTCTTCTCTTTAATTCTCTTTCAATTAAACCCAACTCCCGCCCTGTTTGTCCGGCAACTGAGGTATTTTCCTGGGCTCTTCTAAATAGATAAGGCATTACTGCTTTAATTGGCCCGTAAGGAACATATTTGGTTACATTGTAATTTGAATCTGCCAGATTGAAACTTAAGTTATCACTCATTCCTAAAAGCTGAGCAAAATAAACATGAGGATGATTATGAGGCACTTTTTTCTCCTCTAAAAGATAAGTTAAAAGGCGACTGCTATCTTCATTGTGCGTTCCACAAACAATGGCAATTTCGTCAATATGATCAACGCAATAACGTAGCGATTCGTTATAGTCTCTATCTGAAGATTCTTTATCTGGCTGAATTGGAGAAGGGTATCCCATCTCAACAGCACGTTTACGTTCTTTCTCCATATAAGCGCCGCGAACCATTTTCACTCCTAAAATAAATCCATCTGCTTTAGCAATTAAGTGATCTGCTTTCATATCAGCCAGTTTATCATGGCGATACATTTGATAAGTATTGTAAACAATAATACGTTCGCGATTGAATTTACGCATCATATCCAAAGCCAGCTCATCAATAGTATCCTGAATCCAGGTTTCTTCGGCATCAATCATAATTGGCACGCCCTTATCAAAAGCGGTTCTGCAAATCATTTCACAGCGCAATTTCACTTTATTAAATTCAGCTTGTTCATCTGTGGTTAATGCTTTTTTTGCATCTAATTTCTCTAACAATGCAAAACGACCAATACCCGTGATTTTGAAAACCGTGATCGGAATATTTGGATCACCATCAGCACGAAGAATGGTACGAATAATTTCCTGACAAGTTTCGTCGAAAACTTTTTCTTCTTCCTCACCTTCAACAGAATAATCTAAAATGGTCCCAACGCCTCCTTTTGCCAGTTGAGCAATGGCTTTATCGCATTCGGCAATGGTTTCACCACCACAAAATTGCTGAAAAATGGTTGCTTTTATAGCGCCTTGAATGGGCAACCCGATGTTTAAAAAAAAATTAGTTATGGGCGGGCCAACCTTTGTAAGGAAGTTACTGCCAATCATTTTAAAAAGCCAATAAGCTTTTTTCAATTCTGCATTGGTTTTTTGACGAAAGGCTACTTCTGTATTATCGAAATTCGGTTGTTTGTTGGGGGATAAATCCATTATTTGATATTTAATAAGTCAGATGGATGCAAAATTATAAAAAGCATTGATTGTAGAAATTAAAAACAACTAAATAATCGTATTTTTGCAGCAAAATGATACAATTCAAATTAGAAGGCGAGTTTATTCCATTAATCCAACTTTTAAAAGCCATTGGCTTGGTTGGTACAGGTGGCGATGCCCAGGCTGCTGTAGTGGATGGCTTAGTAAAATGCAACGGAGAGGTAGAATTTCGAAAACGTTATAAAGTTAGAGTTGGCGATATCATCACTTTTGAACAAGATAAAATCGAAGTAATTTAATGGAAACTTTAACCAGCGCAGGTCATTCGCTTTATTTCGAAAGCAATTTAGAAGCCTTAAAAACACTTTTAGAGAGCAATAAATACAGCAAGGTATTTGTACTTGCTGATGAAAATACCAGTGAAATCTGTTTACCTGTTTTTCAATCGTTAATGGACGATTTTGCTGATTTTGATTTGATTGAAACCGCTGCAGGTGAAGAAAACAAAAACATCGATTTCTGTATCGGCATCTGGAAAACACTTTTGGATTTTGAGGCGGACCGCAAAAGTTTAATGATCAATTTAGGTGGTGGGGTAATTACTGATATGGGTGGTTTTATTGCATCTACATATAAACGGGGAATAGATTTCATAAATGTTCCAACTACCCTGCTTTCACAGGTCGATGCCTCAGTTGGCGGTAAAACTGGCATAGATATCGATAACGTGAAAAACATGGTGGGCACTTTTACCTTGCCTCAAATGGTTTTTATTGAAACTGAATTTTTAAAAACCCTACCTCAACGAGAGCTTTTATCTGGCTTTGCCGAAATGATCAAACATGGATTGATTTACGATAAAGCTTATTACGAAAAATTAAAAACGACTGACTATTTAATGCCATCGGCTGAAGATATTTACCGTTCAGTAGAAATTAAAAATGAGGTAGTAACGATTGACCCTCATGAAAAAAATCTGCGTAAGATTTTAAATTTTGGTCATACTATTGGTCACGCAGTAGAAGGTTATTCACTCGCAAATGATGAAAACCCACTTACTCATGGTGAAGCTATTGCTATTGGTTTTGTATGTGAAGCTGCTCTTTCTATCAAGAACAGCGCTCTTACCAGGGAGGAATTAAAAGATATCAGCGATTATATTTTAGCGTTATATCCTAAATATCACATTAAAAAAGAAAGTTTCGATACGCTTTTGGAATTGATGCAAAGTGATAAAAAGAATGAGGATGGCAACATTTTATTCTCTTTATTAGAAACAACAGGCAAATGCACGTTTAACTGCCGTGTAAGTACTGCCGATATTTTAAGCAGTTTGGAGTATTATAATAGTTTATAAGATGAATTTTTCAAGCGGCGATATTTCTGTTGGTGCGCTATTCGGTTTTGTAATCGTACTAACCATCGTGGAGATGTATTTCAGCTATCAACACGATAAAAAATTATATACAAAAAGAGATACCTGGACAAATATCTATTTAATGACTGCAGCTGTAGTGATTAATTTAGGCATGAAAACGGCTACTTTCTTTTTACTGGATTATTGTTACCAGTTCCGTTTATTCCAAATTCAAAACGTTTGGATTTATTGGATTGTGTTGATTTTAGTTCAGGATTTCCTGTATTGGTTTTTGCATACCGTTGGTCATTATGTGCGCTTTTTCTGGGCAATGCACGTCACTCACCACTCATCAGAGCATTTCAATTTAACCACTGGTTTCCGTTCTACTGTTTTTGAACCACTTTACCGTGTGTTCTTCTATTTGCCACTGGCATTTATGGGTTTCACAGCAATGGACATTCTTTTTGCTTACCTGGTAACGCAGATTTATGGAAACCTGGTTCACACCCAATACAAAATCAAGTTCCCAAAATGGTATGAATATGTTTTCGTGACACCATCACACCACCGTGTTCATCATGCCAGTAACGTACGTTATCTGGATAAAAATATGGGGATGGTATTAATCCTTTGGGATAGATGGTTCGGTACTTTTCAGGAAGAACTACCTGAAGATGAAATCAAATACGGCTTAACCACTCAACCAAAAGATACCGGTCCTGTAAATATCATTTTCCATGAGTTTATCGCTTTAACTGCTGATGTTAAAAAAGCACCAACTTTTATGGATAAAGTAAAATATATCTTTAACCCGCCGGGATGGAGCCACGATGGCAGCACTAAAATTGCTAAAATAATGCAACAAGAATTGCGTGAGGCAGAAGCGTTGGAAAATCAGCGTAAAGATAAAGATAACAACAACGTTAAAGACTTCAACGAGCAACAAAGAGAATTAAGCTCAACGGGATAGGCACATTACCCATGTCCCACGATTTAAATCGTGGGACATGGGGGCAAGTGGCAAAATCATAAATTTCGGTCTGTACTTACAGGCCGTTTTTTATTTATAAAGAAAATTTGAGGGATTTTTTTTGCACTGTGTTATCCCCCTCTTCGAGGGGGCAAGGGGGAGGATTATTGTAAATATTTTTTATTTTAGAATCATGGAAAAAGCTAAGAAAGAAAACCTTTGGCACTATAATAGCAATTTAACAGCATTTGCAAATACAAACAGAAAGAACATGACCAAAGCCGAGGCCTGTATCTGGAAATTTCTTTTAAGCAGCAAACAAATGATGGGTTATTCATTTCGAAGACAAAGACCTATACTAAATTTTATTGCCGATTTCATGTGTAAAGACCTAATGTTAATTATTGAAATTGACGGTTTAACACATCAATGGGAAACAGTAGCTGAAAAAGATATTTTAAGAGAAAAAATACTTTCTGAAATTGGTTTTACTATAATTCGTTTTAGTGATGAGGAAGTTCTGACAGATTTGGAAAATGTAAATCGTTCCATTTGTTTTTATATTGAAGAATTTGAAAAGAGCCACCCCCTTTAATCCCCCGCCAGCGGGGGAAACTGGGTGCATACCGGCAAAATGCAAAAAGAGTTGGATAATATCTTAACGCTGTCAAAGTGCACCACCATCTAATTTTACCAGCTGCAAGACAAACTAGACACACGCCTTTAAAACTATCAAAACCCCTGTTTCATACCTATCTTCAAAACGGTCTAAATCAAGGAAAATTAAATTTTATTAAAATTATTTTCAATTTCTTATTGACAAATTAAATTTTGTTATTACATTTGGCTCATTCAAAAACGAAAATGAAATTATTCAACACATATTACTTTGGTTACTTTTACTTTTTTAGTAAGAGCCGGGGCTAATATGCAAAAAAATATATAACAATATTAAATGTATAAAAAGTCCCGGCAAACAGCCGGGACTTTTTTGTTTTACACAAAAATGGAAACGACAAAACGAGTAGCAATTCAAGGTATCAAAGCATCCTTTCATGAAGAAGCGGCCTACAAATTCTTTGGTAAAAACATCGAAACTGTAGAATGTAATTCATTTAAAGAAACCTGCGATAAACTGGAGAAAAATGAGGCTGATTTTGTGGTAATGGCTATCGAAAACTCAATCGCCGGTAGCTTATTGCCAAACTATACTTTAATTCGCGATTATGGTTTCTCGGTAGTTGGAGAAGTTTACTTACCTATTCAGCTACATTTAATGGCCCTACCGGGTGTAAAATTTGAGGATATCAAAATCGTAACCTCCCACCCCATTGCGATCCGTCAATGTATCGATTTCTTTTATGATTATCCGCACATTAAAATCGTGGAAAGCAATGATACTGCTGCTTGTGCCAAGCGTATTCAGGAAGAAAAGCTAACAGATACTATGGCCATTGCAAACAACTTAGCTGCAGATCTTTATGGTTTAAACATTTTAGAGCGCCGCGTAGAATCCAACAAAAAAAACTATACCCGTTTTCTTATTCTTAAAAAAGACAAAACAGATGAAGGTAAGAAAATCAATAAAGCCTCGATCTGTTTTCAGGTTGGTCACAAAGCAGGCTCGTTGGCAACGGTATTAAACATCTTTGCCGAGCAGGAAGTAAGCTTAACAAAAATACAATCAATGCCGGTGTTAGGGAAAAGAAACGAATATTATTTTTATGTCGATTTAGAATGGCCCAGCACAGAAAAGTATGATAAAGCCGTAAGAAAAGCATTAAAATACACTTCAAATTTTAACATCTTAGGCGAGTATCAAAAGAATGATAAAGTGTAATGTCAGAGGTCCGAAGTCAGATGACGGAAGATGAATAAGCAAAAACAAGGTTGACAACCCAAGTATTAACGTTACAGCATAAACAATAACTTATAACAATTTAATTTATCAAAATATATCTTCTGACTTCCGACTGCGGACGCCAGACTTTTAAACCCCATAATCATGAAACTTAATTTAAACATTCAACCTTTAAACACCTGGTTAAACACAAACAACGAACCATTGTTAATTTCCGGCCCCTGCAGTGCAGAAACCGAAGAACAATTATTAACCACAGCACATTTACTAGCTGCAACTGGTAAGATATCAGTTTTAAGAGCTGGTATCTGGAAGCCACGTACCCGCCCGGGAGAATTTGAGGGTATCGGAAGCATTGGTTTAGAGTGGTTAAAACGTGCTAAAGCAGAAACTGGTTTACCAATAGCTGTTGAGGTTGCAAATGCGAAACATGTTGAAGAGGCTTTGGCCGCAGGTGTTGATATCCTTTGGATTGGCGCACGTTCTACTGTAAACCCATTCACGGTACAGGAAATTGCTGATGCTTTGAAAGGACATGATGTTCCTGTTTTAATTAAAAACCCTGTAAATCCTGATTTACAATTATGGATTGGTGCAATCGAGCGGATCAACGGTGCAGGAATTACTAAGATTGGTGCTATCCACCGTGGTTTTTCTTCTTTTGAGAAAAGCTCTTTCCGCAACGAACCGATGTGGGAACTTGCTATCCAACTAAAAACTTTATGCCCTGAATTGCCAATCATTAACGATCCAAGTCACATTTGTGGTAACCGCGAGTTAATTCCTTATATCTCTCAAAAAGCTTTGGATTTAGATATGCAGGGTTTAATGATCGAATCTCATGTTGATCCTTCTGTTGCATGGACAGATGCTAAACAACAAGTTACACCAGCTGCTTTGGCAGAATTGGTTGACCGCTTAACGGTTCGTGAGCCTGAAGCACCAAACGAAGCTTTTGCAGATAAACTAGCCGATTTACGTAAATCAATTGATAAAATTGATGATATCTTATTGCAAAAATTAGGCGAGCGTATGGCTATCGTTGAAAAAATCGGCGAGTTCAAACGTGATAATCAGGTAACTATTTTACAGGTTAACCGCTGGGATGCCATTATTAAAAAAGGTCATGCATTTGCAAAAGCTCTAAAGTTAGACTTGAACTTTACGGAGAAATTCTTAGAATTAATGCACGGCGAATCTATCCGTAAACAAACTGAAATTATGAATGCTGGTAAGGCTGAGAAAGGAATTGCCGCCGAACAACATAACGAAGTTAAAGCGTAGTTGAGCGAAAAGCTTAAAGCACAAAGACTAAAGCGAAAAGCAAGGCCTAAACGCCACATCATTGCGAGGAACAAAGCAATCTTAATGTGTTAAACATGAAAATTCTTTATGCCTCGCAATAATGATTTATAGAAGAAATGGTGTTGTATTTTACATGCTGTCATTCTGAGCTCAGTCTGCACTGAACCCAAAATGTGGAAGAATCTAGTTTCGACGGACTCAACATGACAGCTTTTAAACAACTCATTAAGCATAAAAAACAGAATAAAATGTCAAAAAATGCCTTAGTTTCTTTTAAAGGAACCAGGAATATTAATACGGAAATTCAATTAACAGGCTCAAAAAGCGAATGCAACAGGGCATTAATTATCAGCGCTTTAAGCAATAAACTGGTTAAAGTAGAAAACTTATCAAATGCCGCCGATACTGTTACACTTGATGGGATCCTTAACAAGTTGGGAGTTGAGAGCAATGAGTTGGGAGAAAACTCAAAACTCAAAACTCAAAACTCAAAACTTGTTGATGTTGGTCCTGCGGGAACGGCCATGCGTTTTCTTTCTGCCTATCTTTCTGCTAAAAACGGAAACTTTCTATTAACCGGAACCGAACGTATGAAACAACGCCCGATTGGGATTTTGGCTGAGGCTTTAAAAACCATTGGTGCAGATATCACTTATACAGAAACAAATGGTTTCCCGCCATTAAATATTATCGGCCCGTTGAATCAAAAAGCTGCTCAGGTTAAAATCAAAGGCGATGTGAGTAGTCAATACATTTCAGCATTACTGATGATTGCACCTATCCTGCCACAAGGCTTAACTTTGGAAATTGAAGGCGAGCTAACTTCTAAGCCGTATGTAGATATGACTTTGGATATGCTGGCAGAAGTTGGCATTGAACATTCCTGGAATGGAAATTCAATTTCGATTAAGCCACAAGCATTTAAGGCAGGAACATTAGTTGTCGAGCCGGATTGGAGCGCAGCATCTTATTGGTATAGCATTGCAGCTTTAGCAGGTGAGGCCGAAATCAGCTTACCGGCCCTGAAAGAAAAAAGCCTGCAAGGAGATAGTCAAATCCAGAAAATCATGAAGATTTTCGGAATTGCAACCAGCAAAAGTGAAACAGGAATTTCAATCAGCAATTTAGGCTTATTATTAGAAACCAACCGGGTTTTAGATTTAAAAACCTGCCCTGATTTGGCACAAACCATTGTGGTTATTGCAGCTGTATTAGGTAAAAACATGTCGTTCACGGGTTTGGAAACTTTAAAAATAAAAGAAACTGACCGAATCAAGGCTTTACAAAATGAGCTCGCAAAAATCGGTGTTACTTTAACTGAAGATAATTTGATTTATACTTTAAATACCGATAAACTTCATTTCCCTGAAAAAATCACCATTGCCACTTACGAGGATCATCGTATGGCCATGGCTTTTGCCCCACTTGCATTATTAATCAATGAAGTAGAAATTGAAGAAATGCAGGTAGTTGAAAAATCTTATCCTTATTTTTGGGAAGATTTGAAAAAAGCAGGATTTGAAGTAAAGGAGATATGAGAATTGAAGCACTAAACGTGAAACTCAAAAAACAAAATGTAAAATCTAATTAGATTTAGATACCGGTTGAGTGAAATCTCAAATCTAATATCTCAAATCTAACATCTAAAATAATATGGCAGGCAACTCATTCGGACAACTATTTCGCATTACCACTTTTGGCGAATCTCACGGCGTAGCTATTGGTGTAATTATTGATGGCTGTCCGGCACAGCTGGATATCGACATGGATTTTATTCAATCAGAATTGGATAAGCGTAAGCCAGGTCAATCGAAAATTACCACACAAAGAAAAGAAAGCGATACGGTTCAAATCTTATCTGGTGTTTTTGAGGGAAAAAGTACAGGAACACCAATTGCTTTATTGATTCCAAACGAAGATCAGCGTTCGAAAGACTATGGCCATAATGTTGATGTTTACCGTCCGAGTCATGCCGATTACGTTTACGATGCAAAATACGGCATTCGCGATCATCGTGGCGGTGGTCGCTCATCAGCTCGTGAAACTGCTGCCCGTGTAGCCGCAGGCGCCATTGCTAAATTATTCTTAAAGCAACAGGGCATTGAAATTTTCGCTCATGTTACCTCAGTTGGTACCATCGAAGCACCTAATTTGGAAAGCAATGATTTGTCTGCTTTACTGAATATCAGAGAAGAAAATATCGTCCGCTGCGCCGATCCTGCTACCGCACATGAAATGATTGAATTTATAGATTCAGTCAGAAAAGACGGCGATACCGTTGGCGGAAAAATTGGTTGTGTGATAAAAGGTTGTCCGGCAGGTTTAGGCGAGCCTGTTTTTGATAAATTACATGCCGATTTAGGTAAAGCAATGTTAAGTATTAATGCTGTGCATGGTTTTGAATACGGATCAGGCTTTGCCGGAAGTGAATGGAGAGGTTCGCAACATAACGATATTCCGCAGCCAAAAGCTGCCGATTCAAAAGTTTTCAAAACAACTACAAACTATGCCGGTGGAATTTTAGGTGGAATTTCCAATGGAATGGATATTACCTTTAAAGTTGCATTCAAGCCGGTGGCAACCATTATGCATAATCAGCAAACAATAAATGCTGCCGGAGAAGCTGCTGAAATTAAAGGCAAAGGTCGCCATGATCCTTGTGTGGTACCCAGAGCAGTTGTAATTGTTGAAGCAATGGCGGCATTGGTATTAGCTGATCAGTTTCTAAGAAATAAAGTGAGTGTTGTATAGCAAAAATCGTCATTACAACAACTCTTAATTATAGTGCAATTAGATAAAAATCATGAAACTTCTTTCTGTATTCTTCCTCTTCATCAGTCTAAATTCTTTTGCTCAAACATACTCCGGGCAAATCGCAAAACATCGTGAAAACTATAAGCAGGATTTCATAAAAGACAGTTATGCTCCTTTAAAGGAAAATGATTTACAAAACCTTCATTTTTATGATGCAGATAGTACTTATAAAGTTTTAGCTGATATTGAAATTTTAAAAAATGAGAAGATTTTCAAAATGCCAACTTACGATGGCACAAGCAAAGAGTTTTACCGTTATGCAAAAATCAAATTCACTTTAAATGGCAAACCTATAACAATGACTTTGTATAAAAGCATTGCGCTGGCCAGTAATCCTGCATATAAGGATTTACTTTTTTTGCCATTTACTGATGAGACCAATAATAAAGAAACCTATGGAGGTGGCCGTTATATTGATTTAAGCTCAAAGGCAATCCTTAACCATAAAATTGAAGTTGATTTTAATAAAGCCTACAATCCCTATTGTGCATACAGTGATGGCTATCGTTGCCCGGTTCCGCCAGAAGAAAATGATTTGCAATTAGAAATAATGGCGGGAGAAAAGCTTTATACAGGAGATAAAAAGCATAAAAATGATTAAAGTAGGTTTGTATTATAATATATACAATTATTGTGGTTTTAATACCTGAATAGATTAAATTTGAAACAAAGCAATTTTAATCCTGTATAATAAGAAATAATTATCCCTATGAAATATACATGCATAATTGTTGATGATAATGAGATTGAGAGAGATGCTCTTGAAATGCACCTTAAAAAAATCCCATCGTTAGATATAATTAAAGTTTGCAAAAGCGGCATTGAAGCCGCCAGTGTGCTCTCTCACACTGATGTTGATCTTGTTTTCTCTGATATTGATATGCCCGAATTATCTGGCATGGCATTATTAAAAAGCACAAAAAACAAACCTTTATTTATCTTTATAACCTCACATAGTGAATATGCTGTAGAAAGTTTTGATTTGGATGCGATCGATTTTATTGTAAAACCAGCTACATTTGAAAGGATTTTAAAATCTGTAAATAAGGCAATAGAGTATCTCGAATTAAAAAAACAAATCAGTAACGAGCCAATCGAAGATGCTGATTTTAAAAAAAACCATGATGATTATTTCTATTTCAGAGAAACCAAAGGAATATCCAAACTGAAATATAATGATGTAATTTACATTGAAAGTATGGGTGATTTTTCTAAGCTATTCACCCGTAACGATAAGCATGTTATTCTGGTTAGCTTAAAAAATCTCGAAAAACAATTACCAGGCGAAATTTTTACCCGTGTTCATAAACAATATATGATCAACATTAATCATATTACCACACTAACCAATCACGAGGTTCATTTAGATTTCAATTTTGTTGTTCCAATCAGTGTAGCCAACAGGCAAGAACTCCTGGAAAACACAATTGATAAGAAAATTTTATCCAGATTTACTAAATAGCTATTAAGGTTTCTTTGCAACCTGTTTTTGTTCATTCTCTAGTATAAAAATACCATAAAACTTAAGAATAAGTTGCGAATAAAAATATTTTTGTGCTAAGCCATTATATTTTCTGGAGAGATGACCGATCATGATTAATTTTAGCTCCAAAACAACGATTAACCGTCAATAAGTTTAGAATTGATTCTGTAAACAATATGTAGATTAAGTGATTTTTAATAGCGGGTGGCAAAAAGGAAAATAATCTACTTAGGCAACATAATGATAAAAATGCTTCCTTTAGCTGCATTTGGTTGAACCTTAATTTTACCATCCATTAAACCAATAAAAGTTCTGCAAGCATTAAGCCTAAGCCGGTTCCCTTTTCTTTATCCGTTCCTAAAGTGCTTACTCCTGCTCCTAAAAAACCAGGTTTATTAAAATGGTTAATTTGTTCGGCAGTTAGTCCAATACCAGTATCTATAATTTTTATAGCAAGGTAACCAGGCATTTCCGATGATTCAATTGAGATCTGGCCACCTTTAGGTGTAAATTTAATTGAGTTGCTGATGAGGTTTCGCATTATAAGCGATAGCATATTTGCATCTGCCTTACAAATTGTATCGGCTGCAATGCTACTTTCCAGTGTAATATTTTTTTGCTCAGCCTGGTCTTTTAATGATTTTACAACCTCTAAAACAACATTATGAATATCAAGAGATTCTAAATATGGATTAAAACCCTGCATCTGGCTTGCTGCCCAATTCAGAAGGTTTTCCATCATTGTAGAGGTATAAGTTAAATTATTTCGTAACGAAGCTGCATACCTGGTTAACTTCTCCTGCTCAATGGCTCCACCTTCCAGAAGTTGAATAAAAGAGATCAATGAGTTCACTGGTGTTCTCATATCATGACTAACGACACTAAAAATGCGGTCTTTAACCCTGCTCAGGTGTTCAAGTTTCCTTTTTTGTGTGCTGATTATTTTGTTTAAACGAGTAGTTTTTCTTTGGTTAAAAAAGATAATTATTGCTGTTAATAAAACAAGTGTTATTGCAACCGAAAGAAATATTTTGACTCTCCAGTCAAACTTAATTTGCTGTTCCTGTTTATTAATTTGTCTATCTCTTAAAGATGTTTCATATTTAGCCCGCAACTTTGCCCTTTCAAACTTACCATTTTGTACTTCCCGCTCTATTTCCAAATCAACTTGTTTTTTCAGGAAGGCAAGCCTTTGCAAGGCTTTTTCATTATCGCTTAATGCCAGTTGTTGTTGTTTTAAAAAAAGTGCCTGTTGTTGTTGCTTTGCTAATAAAACTTGTTTTTGAAGCTCTATATTTGTTATTTTTTGTTTAAACTGATAATCTTTCTCTTTAAATCCGAAATCAATCTGCATTTGCCTGCGGGTAATTTCTTTTTCTTTGTCGGCATTAAAAATCTGGTCTTTAATTAAAATATACTCCTTGTAAAATGCAAGTGCTTTATCATAGTTCTTTAATTCTTCATAAACATCGCTCAATCCTAAAACTGATTTTTTCTTGATTTCCAATAGATTGGCCCTTTTTGCCATATCAAAACAGTTTGCATAGAGTACCAAAGCATTTTCATAATCTTTTTGTTTTTCGTAGAAATTACCTAAAGCATAAAGGCATTCCGCATAAATACTTTTATCATCGCTTGTTTTACTAATTTGAATGGCCTTTTGGTAAGATTTCAGGGCTAAATCATTTTCACCCAATTCATTGTAAACATTCCCTATGCTTTTTTTATTTGTTGAGATCAATTCATTATCCTTCAACATTTCTGCAGTCTTTAGAGATCTTTCAAAATTCTCCAGCGCAAGTTTTAATCTTTGCTGAACGTTTGTGCCCATTTTTATCAGTTCATCACTAGAAGCATTTAAATAAGCAGAACCCATTAAATTATAAACCACGCCAACTCCCCTGCTGTTTTCACCCTCTTTAAGAAAAACTTTAAGAGCCATTTTAAGATAAATCAAAGATTGACTAATCTTTCCAAGATCCTGGTATATACTCGAAATATTAGTATAACAACTGGCCATATCTTGCTCATTTCCCATTTTCTCATAAATAGCGATGGCCTTTTGATTTACTTCTAAAGCTTTTGCATAATCAGGAATGATGGAATATAAAGCACCTAAATTAAGATAGGTACCGGCTACCATGTCTAAATTACGTATCTGATTATATTCTGCCACAGCCTTTAGATAATTTTCTTCTGCTCTTACGTAATCTGTTCTGCCGTGATAAAACAGTCCTCTTCTATAGTAAGCCAGGGCAGAAAACTTTTTTAATTTGAGCTTTTGGGCAAGTTGAATGGTTCGGTCTACATAATCCTCTGTTCTTTCAACATCCTTCATCCTCATGTATTGCCTGTAGATTTCGGTAAGGATTTTGACTTTTATAGAATCGGGCTGATTATATGTTTGATTTTGAAGCAACAAACTATCTAATCTTTCCTGTTGATTTACAGATTGCGCAAAAGAAGGAAAACGGAGTAAAAAAACACCAAAAAAAAGCAAATAGCATAACCATTTCTTTCCGTGATTTTTCTCGGGCAGAAACTGATCTGAACAATATTTAACTCTCCTTCTCAATGATAAGATCTTAAGAAAGTTTAATATTGCAAATAATTAAAGTTGGAATGGAATATCTGAATTGAATTGGGAGCATAAAAAATAGGATTGATTAAACGTTTATTTAGTTGTAATATATTCTTTTTATAACAAAGCTAAACGAATAATCAAATCTTTTATTTAAATGTAGTACAAAAAATACAAAGATATCCCTATTAGATATTGATTTATATCAACATTGAACTAAAATATTTTTGGATATTTTGATGGATTGGCATCGTGCATCATGCCGTATATGGTTTCGATGATATCATCAACTGATGGTTTACTGAAATAATCACCATCAGAACCAAACGGAGGACGATGTGCCTGAGCAGATAGTGTTCTTGGCTGACCATCTAAACTAAAATATCCTTTTTGTTCTTCTAAAACTTTTTGCAGAATATAAGCCGATGCCCCACCTGGAACATCTTCATCAACTACTAAAAGTTTGTTTGTTTTTGCTAATGATGTTGCGCAAACATTTGTAACATCAAAAGGCAAAAGGGTTTGAGGATCAATTACTTCAACAGAAATATCCATTCCTGCCAATTCTTCAGCTGCTTCTTGTACCAATCTTAATGTTGAACCGTAAGAAATGACCGTGATATCAGACCCTACTTCCAAAACCTCAGCTTTACCTAACGGAACAGTAAAATCGCCAACATTATTTGGAAGCTTTTCTTTTAACCGGTAGCCATTCAGGCATTCAATCACAACAGCGGGTTCATCGGCTCTAAAAAGTGTGTTGTACATCCCGGCGGCTTGAGTCATATTTCTCGGCACGCAGAGGTGCATCCCTCTCAAAGAACCTAACAACATACTTATTGGCGATCCTGAATGCCATATTCCTTCTAAACGGTGTCCTCTTGTACGAACAATAACCGGTGCCTTTTGAATTCCTTTGGTTCTGTAAGATAAGGATGCCAGATCATCGCTCAGAACATTTAATGCAAATATCAAATAATCAAGATACTGTATTTCTGCGATTGGCTTTAAACCTCTCATGGCTAATCCGATTCCTTGCCCCATAATGGTCATTTCACGAATTCCGGTGTCGGTAATCCGTAGTTCACCGAATTTTGCCTGTAAACCTGCAAAACCCTGATTTACATCTCCTATATTACCTAAATCTTCACCGAAAGCGACCAATCGCTGATCACGAGCAAAATTTTCATTGAAACAGGCATTCAATACTTCCCTGCCATCAACCATTTTTGACAGATCATCGTATACAGCATCTGTTATTTCAATCATATCCGGGCTTTCCTTACCCTCGGTATGAAGTTTTGAATTATATCTATCGTAATTTAAAGCATTTTGATCCTTATACCATTTTAGCATTTCAGCTCTTTCAGGCGAATCAATTTTGGCTGATAAACGAATGGCCTTACGTGCTGCAGAAAAAACTTCCCTACGCTGAGCATCGGCCGTTGCCGCCAATTGAGCCGAAATTTTAGCCAGTTCTGGCTGGTGCTTTGCTAAACCACTTATTAGGTCTACTACTTGTTTTTGTTCAGGCTTTATGCTATCTAAAAATTCGTTCCATGCTTCTTTTTGCATATCCCTAACGAATGTTTTCGCATTTTTTTCAATTTCAGCAATCTCATCTTCAGTTGCAACTGCAGAGTCAAGCATCCATTCCCGCATCTTTAAAATGCAGTCATAATCATTTTCCCAGGCCAAACGGTCTTTGGATTTGTACCGTTCATGAGAACCGGAAGTAGAATGTCCCTGAGGTTGAGTGAGCTCGGTAACATGAATCAAAACAGGAACATGTTCTTCTCTGCAAATATGTATGGCCTTTTCGTAAACCTCACATAAAGCAGGATAGTCCCAGCCTTTTACTTTATAAATTTCGTAACCTGGATTTTCTGCATCTCTCTGAAAACCTTTTAAAACCTCTGAAATGTCTTCTTTTGTTGTTTGATATTTGGCTGGAACAGAAATGCCATAGGCATCATCCCAAATAGAAATCGCCATAGGTACTTGCAAAACCCCGGCAGCATTGATGGCTTCAAAAAACACGCCTTCTGATGTAGAAGCATTACCAATTGTACCAAATGCTACTTCATTACCATAAACAGAAAAGTGTTTTAGATAATCTAATTCTCTATTGTTTCTGAAAAGTTTTGAAGCATAAGCCAGACCAACCAATCTGGCCATTTGGCCTCCGGTTGGAGAAATATCTGATGAACAATTTTTAATTTGAGTTAAATCATTCCAGCTGCCATCCTCATTAACGGATTTTGTGGCAAAATGACAATTCATTTGCCGGCCACCAGAAAACGGATCTGCCCCATTGGTTGGATTTGCATATAACTGCGCAAAAAATTCTTTAATTGTCGAAATTCCTGTAGCAAATGCAAAAGTTTGATCGCGGTAATAGCCAGAACGCCAATCACCATTTTTGAAAGCTTTGGCCATGGCAATTTGAGGAACTTCTTTACCATCACCGAAAATGCCAAATTTAGCCTTCCCTGTTAACACTTCTCTTCGCCCTAAAACACTTGCTTGTCTGCTTTCGTAGGCTATTTTATAATCATTGATAACGATGGTTTTAAAATCGTCAAAACTTAATTCGGAACTGTCAATAGAGTTGGTTATAAATTTTTCATTCTGCATCATAATCAAATATTGGTTGCGGCAAATATATACAAAATTAAAAGTTTGCCTTTATCTTGAATTGTAAAATTATATATGGATAAGCAAAAATATAATTGGAATAGTTTTTGTTTTAAGCTGAAAAGATTAAATTTGTTTTAATAAATTTCAAAAAATAATTATCAAACATAACATGAAAAAGATCTTAGTATTATTTGCTTTTATTTTGGGTTTTGGTGTTGTTGCAAACGCACAAACGGCTGCAAAACCAGCTGAATTTAAATTCGAAGCAGAAACTCACGATTTCGGCAAAATTGAAATGGGAAAGCCTGTTTCTTTCGATTTTAAATACACTAACGTTGGAGAAGAGCCATTAATTATCACTAAAGCAGAAGCGAGTTGCGGATGTACCGTTCCAAAGTATATCAGCACACCAATCAAAAAAGGCGAAACTGGTGTAATTTCTGTAACTTTTAACGCGGCAGCCGGCCCGTCACCTTTCTCAAAAGCCGTAACCATTACTTCAAATGCAAAAACTCCGGTAAAAGTTCTTTACATTAAAGGAGAAACTGTTGCAGCAAGCTCAAAGTAATATTTCAATTAATAATATTTAAAGTCCCGATTTTCATCGGGACTTTTTTATTTTTGTGCCATGCCAAAAATTTCACAAAAGGGCTTGCAGATGCCTGCATCGCCAATCAGAAAATTAACGCCATTCGCTGATCAAGCAAAGCAAGATGGTAAGAAAGTTTACCATTTAAATATCGGCCAGCCAGATATTGAAACACCTGAAGGAATGTTAAACGCCATAAAAAACATTGATTTTAATGTTTGGGCATACACCCCATCTGAAGGTACACTTGCTTATCGCTTGAAACTAACAGAATATTACAACAAGTTAGGTTACAACATCAAACCAGAAAATATATTGGTAACTGTTGGTGGTTCTGAAGCCATTACCATCGCTATGCAAACTTGTGTAAACGAAGGTGATGAAATTATTATACCAGAGCCTTTTTATGCCAATTACAATGGCTTTGCCTGTATGAGCAATGTTGTTGTAAAACCTATCCTATCCTATATTGAAAATGGTTTTGCTTTACCTCCAATTGCAGAATTTGAGAAACTGATTACTGATAAAACCAAAGCGATTATCATTTGCAACCCTAATAATCCTACCGGATACCTGTATTCTAAAGAAGAGCTGGAAGCATTGAAAACATTATGTATTAAATACGATTTGTTCCTGTTTTCGGATGAGGCCTATCGTGAATTTTGTTATGATGGCAGGGAGTTTATTTCTCCAATGCACCTGGATGGCCTGGATGAAAATGTAGTGATCATGGATACGGTTTCAAAGCGTTACAGTGCCTGCGGTGCCCGTTTAGGTTGTTTAATTACCAAAAATAAAGAAGTTATTGCATCGGGTTTAAAGTTTGCTCAGGCAAGGCTAAGCCCGGGAATGGTTGAACAAATTGCCGGTGCAGCTGCTGTTGATACCCCTGATCTTTACTTTGAAAAAGTAAATACTGAATACACCTTACGTAGAGATACGCTGGTAGGTCGTTTAAATAGTATTGATGGAGTTTTTTGTCCGAATCCTGGAGGTGCATTTTATGTGGTGGCAAAATTCCCGATTGATGATGCCGATAAATTTTGTCAGTGGATGTTGGAAGAATTTAGTCATCACAACCAAACCGTGATGATGGCTCCTGCTACAGGTTTTTACTCTACTCCAGGGTCGGGTAAAAATGAAGTGAGGATGGCTTATGTTTTAAATACGGATGATTTAAATGCATCAATGGACTGTCTGGAAATTGCACTTCAACAATATCCGGGAAGAGTTTAACAGGCATTGCTTGCCCAGATTACAATTGTCAGTTACAAACTGACAATTGTAATCTGGCTTAATATTTGTATATTTGTGCCCTCAATCTGATGGCTTATCACCTTTAGATTGAAAATTAAAACCGGGGCCGTTCTTGGATTTGACGGGGTGGCGAAGGTTATGCTAGCATGCAGTGCGTTGTACGGAGAGCACTTAAAGTGAACGTTCACATTTTAGTTGGCGAAAATACTTACGCCTTAGCTGCTTAGTTTAGAACTAACTAGCTTTTGTCCCTCTAACTGCTGCCTTGTTGGGTTAGAATATGGGGCATCGAAACAACAAAGCTGGCTTCAAGGAGGTACGACTTGAAGTGAGATCAAGTACCTAAGGATTTAAATAAGGTCGGTTTTCAGCCCGTTTATTTCCCTAAAATCAATTGAAAAATAAGCATGTAGAAGGTATAATTTATCTCACAACTGGACAAGGGTTCGACTCCCTTCGGCTCCACTTAAAGGGATTGGTAGAACACCAATCCCTTTATCTTTTCAAAATACATGATAATCAATGAAATGAGTTCATTTAATTCATCATCCGGTAATCATTCGGTGTAACGCCTGCTTTTTGTTTGAATAAACGGGTAAAATGCTGCGGGTATTTAAAGCCCAATTCGTAGGCAATTTCACTTACAGACTTATTCATGTCAAACAGTCTCTCTTTCGCCACATCTATCACTTGTGATTGAATGTATTCCTGAGCAGATTGGCCGGTTTCTTTCTTTACCAGGTCACCAAAATAGTTGGGTGATAAATGTAGTGCTTCGGCGCAATAAGCTACGGAAGGTAAGCCTTCGCTCTGCGGTTTATCGGATGAAAAATAACCTTTTAATAAGTATTCAAACCGTTCCAGGACTCCTTTGTTTGCATTGTCGCGCGTAATGAACTGGCGGTCGTAAAAACGGATGCAATAATTGAGCAGCAACTCGATGTTGGATGCAATCAGTCCTTTGCTGTGCTTGTCTATATTTTGATCCAGTTCGTACTCAATTTTTGAGAAGCAATCAATCACAATACTTCTCTCTTTATCCGACAGGTGAAGCGCTTCATTTACATCATACGAAAAGAAAGAATACTCCTGAATATGTTTGCCTAACGGAGTGCCATTTAACAAGTCGGGATGAAAGAGCAATACCCAGCCTTTCGGAGCAAATAATTCAACATTGGGTTGCACACCTATTACCTGTCCGGGCGCTACAAATATCAGACTTCCTTCCTGGTAGTCATAGTGCCTTCTTCCATAACGCAATTGGCCACTGTTCAGTTCTTTCAGACCCACCGCATACAAACCAAAGTTAAATGACCTGGCGGGCATAGATTGCGCTTTCGAGAGATCAATCACAGCAACCAGAGGATGTTTGGTCGTTACGCCCCGCATGGTATTGTATTGCGCTATACTGCCAATTTTTATAATCTCTTCCATACCTTGTTCTTCTATCGCTACGAATTTACAATTCTTTTATCGCTACAAACTTACAGGTTCTGGCGTGCTCTTTTGCTACTGGCCTTTCCAATCAGTAATATTGGTAAGAGAACCCGTAATCTGTATACAAAACGGCTCGCCTTTTCTTCACAACTTTGCAGTATAAATTTACAAAATGAAAACACGACAATTAGGAAACTCAGGATTAGAAGTGTCTGAACTTGGTTTCGGCTGCATGGGATTAAGCCATGGTTATGGTCCGGCAACAAATGAAAAAGATGCCATTGCACTCATTCAAAAAGCTTACGAATCGGGCATTACTTTCTTTGATACAGCAGAAGCCTATGGACAAGGTGCCAACGAACAGTTGGTAGGAAAAGGATTGCACAGTGTACGTGGTAAAGTAATCATCGCTACTAAGTTTGGTTTTACAAACGGCAAGAATACAGATGGTTTGGATAGCCGTCCGGAACGCATCAGACAGGTAGCAGAAAACTCGCTCCGGCATCTGCAAACCGATTATATCGACTTGTTTTATCAACACCGCGTGGACCCGAATGTGCCTGTTGAAGACGTTGCCGGAACCGTAAAAGATTTGATTGCCGAAGGCAAAGTAAAGCACTTTGGTATGAGTGAAGCCGGCGTGCAAAGTATACGCAGAGCGCATGCCGTACAACCTGTGGCAGCCCTGCAAAGCGAGTACTCCATGTTCTGGCGCGAACCCGAAAAAGAAATCATTCCGTTGCTTGAAGAATTGGGCATTGGCTTCGTTCCGTTTAGCCCGCTGGGCAAAGGATTTTTAACGGGTAAGATGAATGCGGACACCGAATTTGACAAGACCGATTTCAGAAATGTCATTCCCCGTTTTAGCAAAGAAAACCGCGAAGCGAATCAAACAGTTGTAGACCTTGTAACAAAGATTGCAGAAGAACATAACGCAACGCCAGCGCAGATTGCATTGGCATGGCTGCTGGCGCAAAAGCCATGGATTGCACCGATTCCGGGAACCACAAAAATAACTCGCTTGGAAGAAAATATAGGTGGTGCAAACATCACTTTAAGTGATCATGACTTAGCCAATATCATGAAAGCTTTAGACAACATCAGCCTTCAGGGAGAACGCTATCCCGCAAGCATGACAGGTCTGCAAGGCAGGTAAACATTGCCCTGAGATAAAAGGTTAATTTTTACAGAGTTAAGGCTAAAAAAATGTGTCATGACGCTCAATCAAGCTCCAACCCAATCAAGTTATCGTAAAACAGCATACAGATAGATATAATTGATGAACATAACATTAAATAACGGCGTAGAAATGCCGCTGCTTGGTTTTGGCACTTATTTGCTTCGAGATGGTTTAGAGTGTGAGCAGTCTGTACTAAATGCTTTAAATATTGGCTACAGACTGATAGACACAGCTGCGGCATACTATAATGAGGAATCGGTGGGCAGAGCGATTAAAAAAAGTAATGTCAAACGAGAAGAAATCTTTGTGACCACAAAACTTTCGCCAGTGGATCTCGGATATGAAAAAGCAAAGTGCGCTTTTGAAACATCACTAAAGAAATTGGGTCTTGACTATATTGATCTGTACTTGATTCATCTCCCGCAGGGAGACGTAAACTCCTCCTGGACAGCAATGGAAGAATTATATAAAGAAGGTATAGTAAGGGCTATAGGTGTAAGTAATTTCAATATGAATCAGATTCAGAATTTACTTAAGCAGCATAGTGTGATACCAGCAGTCAATCAAGTGGAGACACATCCATTTTCCCAAAAAACAGAAATGCAGAAAGCTTTGAAATCTCAAGGCATCCAGTTGGAATCATGGGCCCCATTTGCTCAGGGGAAAAACAATCTTTTTAATAATGAACTTTTAAAAGCGCTTTCAAACAAATATAATAAGAGCATTGCCCAAGTGGTTTTACGATGGTTAATTCAAAAAGAAGTTGTGGTTATTCCGAAATCAGCAAATATGAAAAGGATAAATGAAAATTTCAATGTATTTGACTTTGAGCTGTCATCCGATGATATGACAACTATCAAATCGCTAGATAAAGGTAGTGGACTAATTTATCATGTTTAAAAAACGTTTGAAAATAGCAGGCAAGGAATAAAACTTCGCAAACTTCATTGTAATTTTCTATCGTGGAAGTTTATTTCTAAACCCAAATTATTGAATTCATTACAAAAAAGTTTAGTTCGAAGCAACAAATATCTTAATAATGGTCAATACCGTCAATAACTAAAGAAAACCGCGAAGCGAATCAAACCATTTTCAAAAAAATCACCTTTTTTCTTGCGCAAGCAAATACTTGCGCTTATATTTGCAATCACTTACTTGCACATATGAAAGCCAGAAGAGATGTATATCAGGCAATAGCCGATCCAACCAGAAGAGCAATTATAAATTTAATTGCTGGTCAACCACAAAATGTAAATTCGATAGCAGAAAAATTTGACACGAGCAGACAAGCCATTTCTTTGCACATTGGGATATTGGTAGAGTGCGGACTGATCACGGTAAAACAATATGGAAGGGATCGCTTTTGTGAAGCAAAGTTAGATCAACTTGATGAAGTAGTGACATGGGTAGAACAATCAAGGAAACATTGGGTTCGAAGTTTTGAAAAATTAGATCAATATTTAACCGAAATAAAAACCAAAGAAGATGGAAAAAAATAAAAAAGACCTGTTAATCACACATTTGTTTGATGCACCACGTGAAATCGTTTTTAGCGCGTGGACAGATCCCGAAAAATTAAAACATTGGTATGCACCAGATGGATGCAGTATCGAATTTAAGTCCATAGAAGTAAAAAAAGGAAGCCAATTTCATTCCGTTATAAACGATCCTGTTCATGGAGATTGCTGGATTAAAGGTATTTATCAGGAAATTATAATTCCCAAAAAATTAGTTTTTTCTATGATTCTATCCAATGAGCATGGAGATATCGTTAGCGCTAATGCTGCCGGAAAATCAGATGAATGGCCGGAAACCATCCTAACTACAGTTACTTTCACTGCCATTGGCAAACAAACTAAGGTTACGCTACACCAAACCGTTGATGAATCAGAAGCTAAAAAAACAGGCGCATATCAAAGCTGGTTCAGTATGTTTGATCGCCTTCAAACAATATTAACGAATAATTAAAGAATGAAAAAATTTAAATTTGCGTGTGTATTATTTATCACTCTATCCACAATCTGCTGCATGAGTTGTGTAAAAAGACAACAAGATAAAAACTCCGGTAAAAATAAAATTACTGTTAAGAAATACAGGGAAGGCTTCTATGCGACTACTATAAGAAATTCAGACGACACTTGGTTTGCAGCGCACCTATTCATGAGATCACACCCAGCGAGATTGTGGTAACCCGAATAATCAAAGTAAGATATACTAATTAACGAATGCCGTTGCCAGCTCTATAAGCCTGCATTGTAGTATGGGATTCAAACTTAATGATGAAACAGCTGCCCCTTTTTTTCATTCAAACAGGCACTTGCATATTTGTTGGCATGAAAAAGATTCCTTTCGGCAAGGACTGAGAATTTTCTGCGTCTCTCAAACTGCTTTCCAGAAATTTCCCACCTGATTACGATTTCCCATTGTCCTTCATCGAGCGATTCAAGGGGAACCTTCAAAATGCCATTTTGCTGAACTTCGAAATCAGCCTGATAAGATTCATCACTAGTTTCTGAATAAGAAGTTATGGTATAAGTACCCTTTGTAGGAGATTGAAAATTAAAGTGAAGATGTTTCATAAAAATCCGATTTGCTGAAATAAAATTAGGTAATCAACTGCAGTTAAAAATGATACGGGTCATGATCAATCTTGATTCTCTGCACAATATGCTTAACAGTAATAATTATTTAAACTAATCCATCTCCAGTATTCAATACTATTTATAATCGATACTCCTTTCGGTTCAACCCATCACATAAGATTCTTTTCTGATTGCCATTTAATGTTTATCTTGTACTGGCCAAAGGCATTTACAACTCTACAATATGTCGCAAAAGTCCCGATCACTGTTATTTTTAATCATTATTACGCTTTGTTGTTGGTTAACAGGCTGTGTGCAGAAAGGTAAAAAAGCACAAAAGAAAAAGCTTTATAACAATGCATCCATAGCTGGTCATTTCAGTTCGCAACTCAGTTCTACTTTTGACAGCACAGCTATTGATTCCTTTTTAAAGAAATTCCCTCTATTTGATCCCTATGAGGCAGAAATTGTAAAATTTTATGATCGGAGAAAATATGCCTATGCATGGTTTGAGCATGATACACTTATTGAACATGCAGGGAACCTTGCCAATCGCATTGCCGGAATGGAAGAAGATGGAATCCATGGGAAGCCGCCATATCTCAGGGAGATGGACTCACTTCTGCACACGCCTCTATCAAAAAACACTCAGGAAATGACGGAGTTGATGTTAACTGCGCAGTATTTTGTGTTTGCCAGGATGGCCTGGGAAGGCATGACAGATGAAGAGAGCCGGGCCAATAGTTGGTTTCTGCCACGCAAACGACTATCCTATAATGGCTACCTGGATAGCATACTGAAATTACCGTTAAAAAACGCTTTATCTACTGAACCTGTTTATCGACAATATGAACTGCTTAAATCCTTTCTCACAAAATACCGCACACTTGAAAAAACAGAATCCTGGTTGCCAGTTAAGTTAAATCGATTTCCACGCTTAGGAGATTCTTCAGAAGCCATCCAGCTCATCCGTCAGCGCCTCATTCTTTTAGGAGATCTCCCTGCAAAAACAGAATCGGCAATATTCGATGAACCATTGGCTGAAGGGTTCAGGAATTTTCAAATCAGGCATGGACTGAAACCAAGCGGCACAATGGATGCACTTACCCTTAACGCACTGAACATACCGTTAAAAGAACGTATTACCCAAATCCTGATCAATATGGAACGGAGCCGTTGGCTTCCTGTTACGCAAGAAGGTGAATACCTTGCAGTAAATATTCCAGAGTTCAAACTTCATGTTTATGATACTGACAGTTTGCTGTGGAGTTGTAATGTGGTAGTCGGAAAAA
The DNA here is from genome assembly GCF_003339865.1 of Pedobacter chinensis. Classification (GTDB taxonomy): domain Bacteria; phylum Bacteroidota; class Bacteroidia; order Sphingobacteriales; family Sphingobacteriaceae; genus Pedobacter; species Pedobacter chinensis. The sequence goes on along the minus strand of NZ_QPKV01000006.1, from coordinate 371,254 downwards.
CCATGAATAGAACAACTGTTTTTTATGGAGAACTTGAATCCATTGTGTTCAGCCCTTACTGGAACGTTCCACCTAGTATCGTTAAAAAAGAAATACTCCCGGGAATGAGAAGCCGTTCAAATTTTCTGGAGTCACATCAAATGGAAATTGTAGGGTCAAGCGATGGCCTGCCCATTATCAGGCAGCGACCTGGGAAAAACAATTCTTTGGGGCAGGTAAAGTTCCTTTTCCCCAATTCTCACAATATCTATCTGCATGATACCCCCTCGCGATCCCTTTTCCTTGAACCGGCCAGGGCTTTTAGCCATGGTTGTATCCGGGTAGCGGAGCCCAGGAAGCTGGCAGAATTCTTACTTAAAGACTCTCCACAATGGCCATCAGACAAAATAATCAGCGCAATGCAGGCTGGGAAGGAAATCTATGTTCCACTGAAAAAGAAAACCCCGGTTTACATTGCTTACTTTACTGCTTTTGTAGACCGAAAACATCAATTGAATTTCAGACAGGATATTTATCATCTTGATGATAGACTGGCGGCCATGCTTCTATCAGGAAAGGGAAACTATTGATAAATGGTTCTTGAATCCCGGTATTGAATACTAAAGATGATTTTACATTTAATCAATTACCATAATAACTCTGATTTCTCTTTTGTAAAACTTAGTGCTGTTTTTTTGTGTATTTAGAAAATAATTCCTGCTATGAAAACATGTATACAAGTCGTGATCGAAACGCCAGGAGGCAGTCAGGAGAAATTTGACTATGACCCCGCACAACGTTTATTTATACTGACCAAGATCTTGCCGTCAGGGATGGTTTTCCCTTTTGATTTTGGATTTCTACCCGGAACTGTTGGAGGCGATGGAGATCCACTGGATGTCCTGGTCATCTCCGAATTGCAAACTTTTACCGGCTGCATGGTTGAATGTAGAATAATTGGTGTTATAACAGCAATTCAGACAGAACGAAATGGAGAGAAAATGCGTAATGATCGCTTCCTGGCAATTCCTCAAATCAGCCTGGTTTATTCCAGCGTTAACGAGATCAGGGATTTGCCAAAGGCATTGCTTGAACAGATTGAACAATTTTTTATTAATTATAATGAGCAAGCCGAAAAATCTTTTAAAATACTCGAATATGCAACTGCAAAAACAGCTGCAATACTTATTGAAAAAGGTAGAGAGGAAAATACCATCAAAACACAACTGATACAGCTTTTTTTGCCCTTTCCAAAATCTTCAGCAGCCGAGAAAAAACTTAGTCAATTAGAAACTGTGCTTACTAAAAAGTTTGGAGGAATCAGCATATTTAATCAAACGCCGGTAAGTGGCAAATGGCGCAAGAACGGGAAAACGGAACAGGATGAACTTATCGTATTCGAAGTTATGGCCGCCACATTTGAACTGAACTATTGGAAAACACTTAAAACAAAGCTCGAAAAAGATTTTCATCAGCAGGAAATTCTGCTCCGCTCGCTAGCTATTGGGATGACTGATTAAAAAATAAAAAGGTTGAAACGACTCAAATCAACTGGCTTAATCTTTTTTCACACAAAAAAACTCACATACTTATCATATGCGAGTTTTAAAATCAAATGGATTTTAACCTTTAAAAAGAACAAATTATCTTGCTAATTGTACCAGCGATTGAAAACTTTGTTTTTCAACAGACTTATCGATATTTGGCTGACGCATTTTTGAAATATTCATTTCAACTGTTAATGATGGATTTTGCTTTTTTGTAAAAGCAGAAATATCTCTCACGGTAGCGTTTAATATTTTCAATGCTGAAAAAAACTGCTTATCTAAATATTTAACATCCTGAATATCCATGTTTGGATTTAAATAAGTCAAATTTGATTTCTCAGAATAATAATATTGTACTCTATCCAGAAAAACCAACTTTTTAGTAATTTGGGCTAACACTTCATTCGAAAGGCTTAAGCCTTTGATTCCGATAACCTGGTTATCTCTTACAACGAAATCCAAACCATTGAAAGTAATGATTGCTTCATGATCTCGATTGAAAATATATTCTGCCTTAGGAAGATTGGCCTTAGCACTGGAATTTTTGTTTAAATTCTTAGTGAACTCATATCTGTCGAATAATAATTTCCCCACCAAATCATCTCCATTAATCTGATCAGAAATTTGAGAAGATGTTGTATAATTTGCTGTATGCACGTTCTGCGCAAAAGTAGCGGATATAGATGTAAATGAGAGAGTTACCAAGAACAATAGAGCGATTGACAATGTGGTTTTCATTTCAATTATTTTTTGCCAAAGATAAGAATAGAAATACTAAACAGAAATATTTTGTATGTTTAATATTACAGTTTTCAAGGCTTTTTGGAATATTTGTGTTGATAATAATCAAACTTTGACTTCATCCTTTTCAAATATGAGGTGGTGTATGTTAAGTTTGATAAAAATCCATTCAGATTTTAACTCATTAAATCAAAAAATGACTGCTTTAGCGAATCAGATTCTGGCTAAAGGCATAAATCATCCTTTGAAAAAACACGCTAAATGCTCTGTTAAAAAAATGTTGAAAATATCATCCACTAACTTACTGCGGTTGTATTACTTTTGCGGGCAATGCTGGCTAATTATAAAATACTTTATCGTTTCGAAAATGCTGAAACCCTGATCATGGAAGTTCAGCGCCTCGATCTTCCTGATGACGCTGATATTGCACAAATTTATCACTGGCTTTACTTTGATAAACTTTCTTTATCAATGGTTAAACTATGGTTCCGTTCAATGGATTCTTCAGCAGAAATTGAAGAAAGATATTTTGAACAGGGTTATTTGAAATTTAGTGAAACAGAAGCTACGTTTATTGAAAAATATAACTCTTCTCAACATAAACTTGCGAATGATAGTAAACTGCCTGTAAATGAGGAAATCAATAGGCTTATACAAGATTATTTTAAGCAACCGTAGCTAGTCACGCCAAGGTGTCTTATTCATAACGGGTTTTTACATCGCTATTCAGGGCTGAAAGTTTTCTGAAATTAAAAAGCCCTTCAATCCTGAAAGGGCCTTTTTTAGTTGTCTATCCCTATATAATTAGGAATAACAAAATTATACAATGACTTTAATATTTTTGACGGTTGAATAAACTGAACAAGAAATATATAATTAACCATTCGTGAATAAAATAAGGATTACAATATTATTTCTTATAGCTTTTATAAGCTATAAAAAGTAACGCTATCGCATTTTTCACATCGGCCCGATCTTTAATATATAAACTAATCCACCCAGATTTTTTAAATACATGATGCTCCTTTGCTCTACCATCATCAATTAATTTCTGCTTGATTTTTTTATTGAATAATACATCCAGAATACCATTGCTATGCAAATGACCTAATTCTTTTTGATGGTAGTTAAACTGTGTTCCTCCGAATTTATGCAGGCTAATGCTGGTTCCATTCCATTTAAGCACTTCCTCTTCTATTTCATCGTACCAGGCTAATTTTAAAGGATCAGAAATTAGTGTGTTAAGTTTTAAGATGCTATCATATATCAATGCAAACAAAGGGATTGATTTTAAGAAACTGAGATATTTAACTACTAAATCAAACATTATTTTTCGCTTAATGTCTTAATATGATTCATTACCCTTAAATGAACATTTCTGGTAATGCTTTCTGCCCAGATATCATAATACCAGATCGGGAAAACATGTAATTTATACCAGCTATTGCCTATAAGCGTTGTTGTACCATTTCCATTATCTTTTAACAAAAACTGACCTCTATCAATATCGATATGTCCCATAATCTCCGGATCTTTCGGTTGGTTAACTATATCAAAAGTTAAATTTTTATTGATTTCAAATTGTACAATCTTTTCATCGAAAATATATCCATTACTAAAAATACATTTCCTTCCGGCTCCATTTTTATAATCAGTAACAGTAGTTTGAATTGGGCTTGGCATTCCTATTTGAAACAACCAATAATGATTCGGTTGTTCGATTTTTTCAAAAGCCACAACATTTTTCCAAATTTTTTCCGGAGATGCTTTGATAATAACTTCATCAGATACCATATTCTCATAATGATGCTCTGAAACAGAATCGACAATAAATATTGCCATTAACAAAGAAACAAAACTGACATTGAGCCTTTGATTTCCTCTTTTAAACATCATTTTACCGATAAAAGCTCCTGTGATTACAAAAACGAATATTAGCGGAGAAACAATGATCAAACAAATTGCCCCCTCTCCCAAGAAAAGAAAACTAAGCAGAATTGCGATAAATCCGTTAATGATAGAATTCCAAATTAACGTTTTGCCTGATAGTTTATCATTCTTCCAAAACCAGGCACTCATTATCCCAATTAAAATTGGCAGAATTACAAATTCAGAGAAAACCAATATTCCGCCACTGGAAGCATTGAATAATTTATTTATCCCAATAATAGGAAGTATAACTATGTTTGGAATGATGAACCCTAAAGTTTTTCTGTTTATTAGTGCATTCATAATACGTTGATTTATTTAGCAATAATAAATAAACATATTGAACTTTCAAAATTTACTGAAAATAAAATACAATAATTTCGACCAAATGAAAAGTAAAAATTTTTGATTTTTAAAATTATTATCCTCTTAAACCTGAAACGGACAATTTACTCTACTCCTTTTGCCGTTGTAGGCAATGCATAAAGTGATTTAGATGCTGTGATAAACAGAATATTTTTATTTTTCCCTCCAAAGCAGATATTGCCACACCAATTCTCTGGAACATCTATATGCCCGATTTGCTCTCCATTTGGTTTATAGATATTCACACCCTTACCAGTTACATAAATATTACCGTTGCTATCCAAAGTCATTCCATCAGAGTTTTGATTTAATATAACCTGTCTGTTTGTTAAAGAGGCGTCGGCATTGATTTCATACCGGTAAGTTTTATTGGCATTCATATCGGCTACATACAGAAATTTGCCATCGGGCGTGCCTACAATGCCATTTGGCTTTAATAAATCATCAGCTACAATTACAGCTTTCTTTTTTCCTTTTGGGATATAGTAAACTCTTTGTTGATCAATTTCAGGTGATTTTCTAGCCCAATAATCACGTTGATAATAAGGATCAGTAAAATAAATGCCTCCTTTTGTATCTAACCAAATATCATTGGGGCCATTGACCTTTTTTCCCTCAAAATCTGAAAACAGGATGGTTATTTTTTTATTTTTATCTATAGACCAGATTTGATTATTTTCATCAGCACACACAATAAGATTTCCTTTTTTATCAACGTAAGTACCGTTTGCCCGCCCCGATTGATCCATATATAAACTCAATTTCCCACTGGTATCGTACTTCCAGATTTTATCATTTGGTTGATCGGTAAAAAAAACATTTCCCTGCTGATCAACAGATGCGCCTTCGGTAAATTTAAATTGTGAAGAAATCAGTTTTAAACTATCCTGAACAAAAATGGGAGCGTTACTCTGGGCAAATACAAATAAGGAAAACAGGTTCAAAGCTAAAAACAGAAAATATTTTTTCATGAGACTGATTTTTGGACAGGCAAAGTGGGGATTAATTTTTTGCCATACAAGTAAAAATATTGTGCGGTTATTAAGCTTTAGTGTTTCCCCGCAGATGCAGCTGATTTCGCAGATCAAAAATAAAGTCTGCGTAATTTTCTTAGATCTGTTGGATATTCTTTCTTTAATAACTTAAATTAACGTGAGTTTTGGGCCTTAATCCGTCATTGCGAGGAACGAAGCAATCTTAAAGCGGCAGTTATATAACTATCGATAGTTGTAGGATTTTTCATTGTTAGTTTAAGGCATTCAAACTTGCTTTGCAGGTACTTCGTGCCTCGCAATTGTAAAGGTTTAGTAATTCGGTAACAGAATTAGTTTCGTATGAGCTAATGATAAAATTATGCATATAACATAATGATCTCATCTTAAGTAGAATTATCTGAACAATACCGTTTTTTTGCCACGGAAACACAGATTATCACGGAAATTTAGTGAATGATCTTTCGTGACTTCAGTGCTTCCGTGGCAATTTCCCTGCTTCGACGCCGCAATAACGAGTTCATTAAAGGCTTAACTGGCCCTCTTTCCCTTCAGCAACATATCCAGGGCGTCATTTAGCGTTCCCGCTTTTTGAACCTGGCCTTCATTTACAAAATAGATCTCATCTGCGTTTTCGATGGTATTTAAACGATGGGCAATAATAACCAAAGTGGTTTCTTTTGACAGCTTGTTTAAAATATTGCCCAATAATTGTTCTGTAATGGTATCAATATTTGCAGTAGCCTCATCCAGAATCAACAATTCTGGATTTCGCAAAACGGCTCTCATGAATGCAATTAACTGTTTTTGTCCTAAGCTGATACTGTCAGAACCCGAGGTTACCTGTGTATTTAATCCCTCATCGAAAATGGCCAGAAGCGCATTTAAATTAGCATCTTCAATTATTTTCTTCAGCTCCTGGTCGCTAACATCCTTATACTGACTGTTTCCATAAAGAATATTATCCTTTACCGTTCCGGTAAATAAAAATGGCTCTTGCAAAATGAAACCAATTTTTTGTGTGCGCTCTTCGGCACTAAACGAGCGGATATCCTTGCCATTTAAAAGAACTGTTCCTTTTGTAGCATCGTACAAGCGGGAAATTAAGGATGCAGTGGTGGTTTTTCCGCCCCCGGTAGGGCCAATCAATGCATAAGTTTTCCCTTTATCAAACCGAAGATTAATATTGTGCAGAATTTCTTTTGAATCATCATAAGAAAAATGAACATTTTTAAACTCCAGTAAAGCATCAGATGTTATGGATTGATCTCCCGCAGTTTGCTTTAAATCGCTTTCCAGTAAAAGAATTTGAGATATCCTGTCCCAACTTGCCATTGCCACCTGAAAGCTGGTCCACAAGGCGGCCAGTTGCCTTAAGGGGTTATAAAAATTGGTGGTATAAGAAATATAACTTACTAATAAACCTAAAGAAAAGTTACCGATGGAAATAAGATAAATTCCGAAAAGCAAAACGATTAGTTGCGCTACACTCGAAAGCAAACCATAAACAGGAACAAAAATATTGTTAGCTACACCTGCTCCAATCGCTGTTTTGTAATTCTCTTTATTGGCCTCATCAAAACGTTTCCTAAAATAATCGCGCCGGTTAAAAGCAATAATCACTTTAAAGTTGTTCAGACTTTCCTGAATTTCGGCACTCAATCCGCCTACACTTTTCAGGTTCCTGGCATTCTTTCTTTTTACCCATGGCGATAAGAGCATGGTAAAAAGAACAATAAGCACAGCGGGCGAAAGTGCCGCAGAACCAAGTTCCAAATTAATAGATAACAGGAAAACTCCTGCGCCAATCATCGTTACAATGCTGCCAATAAATTGCATTAATGATTGAGAGAAAAACTGGTTCAGTTTATCGGTATCATTATTTACCCTGGAAATTAAATCTCCTGCTTTATTCTGATTAAAGAACGAAACAGGTAATTCCTGCAACTTATTAAAGATGGCATTTCGTAAAGTATATAACATTCTCTGGCCAACACCGCCCATCAATTTGGTTTGTGTATAACCTGTAAACATGGCCATTAAATACATAACCAAAAGAATTCCAGCAAAAAGCAAAACGCCATGAAATTGCTTTGTTCTGATGTACGTATCGATGGTATATCCAATTAAAAGCGGAGCAAGTAAAAGCAAACCCGAATTGACTAAAATAGTAACCAGAGCCAGCCAAAGATTTTTTCGTTCTGCTGATATCAGCCGAATCAACCTTTTAAGCGCTTTGTAGGTAGATTGCTTTTCCTGCAGTGAGGTTAACTCGTTAAGATTGTAATTCATAATTGCTGGTGCTCTGTTGAGAATTATAAATTTGAACATATTCAGGACTGCTCTTTAACAGTTCCTGATGAGTGCCTTCTGCAATGATTTCACCTTGCATGAGCAAGATTACCTTATCATATTGTTCAACAGATGCTATTTTTTGGGTAACGGATAATAATGTTAAACCTGGATAATTCTTTTGGATATTTTCCAGAATTCGTTTTTCGGTATTGGTATCCACACGGGCCGTAAAATCATCAAGCAATAAAATTTTCGGATTTACCGCTAAAGCCCTGGCCAGCATAATCCGCTGTTTCTGTCCTCCCGAAAGGCTACTGCCACGCTCAGAAACGATGGTGTTCAACTTCTCTGGCAAGGCATCGATAAAATCTTTCAGCTCTGCTGTTTGAATGGCTTTCGCCAAAGATTCATATGTAACAACATCACTGAAAGCAATATTTTCGCGAATACTCATATTGAACATGATACTGTCCTGAAAAACAAACCCAACCTGTTTATAAAAATTATCCTGACTGTAGTTTTCAATTTCTTTTCCATCGAAAAGTACTTTCCCTGTATTTGACTCAATTAATCCCGTTAAAATGTAAAGCAATTGAGTTTTACCCGCAGCTGTTGGACCAATAATCGCTGTTTTTGATCCCGCCTTTGCCGAAAAAGCGATGTTTTTCAAAATGGGTTTTTGACCGATCATTAAAGACACATTTTCTACCTCAACATTGCCGGTAAGCTCATTGGTCAATGTTCCCGGATGTTTAATTTCTGCTGCATTTAACACACTTTCAATCCGTTGATAAGAAGCTGTAGCTTGTGCAATCACATTACTCATAAAGCCAATTACCAGAATAGGAAAAATGATCAATGCCAAATAGCTGCTAAATGCAGTAAACTCTCCCAAAGTCATAGTTTCGGTAATTACAAAGTGACCACCAAGCACTAAAATGGCCAGCCCCGCAAGATTCGCTACAAAAACAATAATTGGGATTAAACCTGCAAACATCCGAAGAATGGATAAGCCTAAATCTCTCGCTTTTGCATTGGCATCAATAAACTTATGATACTCAAGTTGCTGTGAGTTAATTACCCGAATTAAAGCTGAACCCAAAATACTCTCGCTGATTACTTTGTTCAGCCAATCAATAACTTCTCTGCTCTTTTTAAATAATACCCTTACCTTACTTAACACATAGAAAAAGGCACCTCCAATAATTGGAACAATAGCGATCACACAAAGGGCTAGTTTCCAGTTGATCATCAACAACAAAATGCTTGCGCCAACAATTAAAAAGATAGATGATGCAATGGAAACAATGGCCTGAGAAACGAACATTTTTATCGAATCGGCATCAGCTGTAAGGTTGGTTAATAGTTTTGATGGGTTTGCCTGAATCACATAAGCATGACTTTGGCGGGAGATCTGATCAGACAATTTACTCCTTAAATCTTTAGCTACACGTTCTGATGCATAGGTTTGTACAATACTTTGTAAATAAGTAAAAATAAAAACCAATACAATTGCCAGTGCAAATTGAAATAATATAGAATTTAAATTGAAGGTTTTGTTCGTATAAGAATCGATTCCTGATGCAATAATTTTAGGCAGTAATAAATTGATGCCATTGCTCAGTAATGCAAATAAAATCAGCAGAAAAATTAATCCTTTATATGATGCAAGCAAACTAAAAATACTTGGTTTTTTAGCCTCTTTGGGTTTTGCCATGTTGTAAAATGAACTTTTTTGTAAACACCAAATTTACCCATTTATTTGGATAGTTTGCGGTTTAATTTAATTTTTGAAATTGGGAATGATTGACCTGTTTAAGCTAAAGCCTTGAGCGTTTATTGGAAGACAGGCAGTTAAAGCAGTCTGCAATGAATATAGCAAAATGGTTTGTTGTTGCCATTCATTGCCGTTGGTTTCAACCAATATATTTTAGAACATTGCATAAACCCTCGTTCCGAAGCGGGATGGTAGCGATCCTTTTGAGAGTTGACAACTTTTATAGCGTTTTAGAAAGAAAGTTGTCAACTCTTTTTACAAAAAGTTTAGCAAACAGCCTGGCTGAATACACCAATGAAATACTAAAGCACCTTTCCCAATAATTTAAAAATATATTACAAGCAAACATTGCTACCTTTGCAAAACAAAACCATTGAAGAAAATGGTTTACCCATATTATGATTGAAATAGGAAAATACAACGAATTAAGAGTATTAAGTAAAACTGAGGCTGGTTTAAACTTAACTGATGGTGATAAATTAGTTATTTTACCTTACCAGTACGTACCAAAAGGATTAGAGATTGGAGATAATGTAAGCGTATTTGTTTACATACAGAAAGATGGCCGATTAACCGGAACAACACAAAAAGCCTATGCAGAAGTGGGTGATTTTGCTTTTTTAAAAGTGGTTTCTGACGGCGATGACGGTGTTTTTATGGATTTGGGGATAGATAAAGATGTTTATGTACCAACCAGAGAGCAAAAAAGACCTATGCAAAAAGGCTACAAATATGTGGTTTATTTGTATCTGGATGAAAATAACGATCGTTTACTGGCTTCATCAAAATTATATGATTTTGTGGAAGAAGAAGATTTCGATTTTGAAGAGGGCGATGAGGTTAGTTTATTAATTACAGAGGAAACGGATTTAGGTTTTAATGCGATTATAAACAACACTTATATTGGTTTACTATATCACAACGAGGTTTTTGATAATATTCAAATCGGCGACCAACGCAAAGGCTGGATTAAAAAAATCCGTGTGGAAGGTAAAATTGATTTAACTTTACAACCTAGCGGTTATGGGCATATTCTGGATTCGAAGGAGATGATTCTGAAAGAATTGAAAAAGAGTGGCGGTGTGATTGAACTGGGTGACAAAAGCTCTCCCGAAGAGATTTACCATCGCTTTCAGATCAGTAAAAGTGCTTTCAAAAAAACAATTGGCTCGCTTTATAAAGAACGCTTAATTCTACTTTCTGATGATTCAATAAGGCTTCTCGAAAATGACGAAGAATAAAAAGGTTGTTCAAAAAGTCAATCAGTCATTTCTGCGAAAACGCAGGGTCAATTGGAGATGACGACTGAAAAGACTTTTTGAACAGCCTCTCTTCATTTATCTTTTAATTTCTACTGATGCTTCCTCCAGTTTGTGTTAGGATGTTTGTAGTGGTAAATGAAATCCCTTTAGTACCTTTATTATAAGTTCCGGTTAAATATAAACCGTGAAAATCGGTACCATCGGTTATGCTGCCACCAGCGTAAACAGTATAGGTAGTTGATGCTTTAAGCTTAGCACTTGCATAAATTAAAGTTGCATAGTTTTTTGGGGCCAGGAATGTTAATGCTTCAGTTCCATCTGCTGCTTCGATATGGATTATGGTGTTTGCTGTACCACTGCCCATCACTACCGAGCGGATGGTGCTTACACTCGTTGTTGGCCCACTGGTTGCACCTGCAATACCAAGAACAAGTCCGCCAGTAATTTTCAACATTCTGGCATCGCAATCAATACTTGCTTCCGGAGAGTTGGCACCAACAGCCAAGGTCATACCACCTGTAATTGTTAAAGTTCCGTTCGAATCTATTGCATCATTATTGGTGGCATAAGCATAAATTGAGCCTCCGTTAATATAAATAGCAGTTTTAGCATTAATACCATCATCATATGAATTAATAGCTATCGTTCCTTTATTAATGGTCAGCTCACCTTTACTTTCAATACCCTCTCCTTTTGTAGAAGTTACGGTTATTGTTCCACCATTTATGGTAACGTACGGAATAATAGCGGTATCTGTTCCTTCATAAGATGCAGAGATTCCTTTATCAACGGTATCAACAATGATGGTTCCATCATTAATGATAACATAACCCTTATCTGCTTGAATCCCATCACCCGCAGCGGTAATTTTAATGGTCCCTCCATCAATAATAATGGCATCGTTAGTGTGAATTCCATCTGAAATGGCGCCTGTAACTGTAATATTTCCAGAGATTACCCTCACATAATCATCGCTCACGATGGCATGTTTGTAATTTGCTTTTAAATTTAAAGATCCTGTGCCGCTGAAAATCATTTGTCCCTCACTGAATAGAGTTCCTTTCATATCTTCTGTCGAAGTAGCATAATTAGCAGCATCGGTCAAAGTGTTTGTGGTATGATCAGCTAAAACGATAAAAGCTCTTTTTGATGATTGAATATTGATTGCAGGACCATCATTATTAGTAATGGAAGCACCGTTTAAAGTCAGCTTGAATTTCTTATCGCTGTAAACTTTTACTGAACCATTGGTGGTAGTTCCCGATAATTGAAATTCAACTCCTGTAGCTGTTGAAGTAATTACTACATCCCCATTACTTTCCGTTATGGTTACCCCATTGGCAGATAATGGATTTGTTATGGTAATTGTCGTTCCGAAGTTAATGGTTACAATACTCGAAAAAGTTGAGTTTGCCAATAAGTCATCGGCGTCGGCACCAATCTCAGTTGAGCCCTCGGCTGTACCTGTCGTAATACCTGAATTTAAAATAGTAGAAGTTCCACCTGCTGAAGTGGTAGTTCCTGAGGTTGTGGTGTCCTCAGAGGCATCCGTTTTTTTACAGCCACTCCCGAGCATTGCCGCGATGCCAAGTAAAATTATTGCGGTCTGAAGTTTAAATACTTTGTTATACATGGTAATAAGTTTTTCTATCTGATAAGGATATTCAAACTTATTAATGTTGTAATCATATTTTATTAAAGTATCGATATATGGCTATTATCTATCGATAAACAAGCAATTGAAATTTTTAATTCAGGTTAAACTTCTCATTGTGGATTTTTACTGCGTTTGAAGCAGAAATAATAGCAACGATCATGATCCCGATTACAATTGCCAGAATAACCTGTAAAGTAGAATAAACCTTTGTGCCAGAAACAAATATTTTTGAATCTTTAATTAATTCATCTCCTACTTTAGATTGTATTTTTATCAGTGCCGAAAGCTTTTCTAAAGTTTGCGTAGCAGCATTTCGCCCAATGGATTCATAAATTTTTCTTCCTTCCCCTTCAGCCAGGTTAAGCACTTTGTTTTCCACTTCTTCCTGAATGACCAATGCATTTTTAAGATCATTAAGAAAAGTTTTCTCTTGTTTTACCAATAACGTCAATTCATATTTATTAACCACTGAATCGATTTTACGATTATGCCTGTTCAACTGTGAAACAACAATGGGCGCCTGAGCTACATAATTTTTCGCAAAAGTTTCCTGAAGAATGGCATTTTTATGATATAGATTTTCTGCAATGAAATAAAGATCGGTTGCTGGAATTAGCCGATCATTGTACATCGAAATAAATGATTCGTTTATTTTCTGTACACTTTTATCTTCCAAAAAACGAATGAGCAAGGTGCAACACATAATACAGAAAAGTAAGAAAGCTATTTTCAGCTTATTTTTAAGGCTAAATGCGAATTTCATATTATAATTTGGTTAGCGGATTCAAGGTAATAATTTATGATTGTTTGGCCGCAGATTAGCAGATTAATTTTTCTAAGTCTGCATAAAAATTCAGCAACTTAAACCAATCTAAAACATATCAGAAAATATAAACTTAATATTCTTATAATCTAAATGGTAAATTTTAATCTGCCAATCTGCGGCTACTAAATCACTGTAATCAGCCTTTAAAAATAATCAGCCTGTGCGGTTTTTGCGAAAAGCTGTGGGGCAAAATTAACCAGATACAGCTCTTTTTTTGCCCTTGTAACTGCAGTATATAACCAGCGCAGAAAATCCAAATCTATCATTTCCTCTGTTAAATAACCTTGATCTGCAAAAACAGCATCCCATTGTCCGCCTTGTGCTTTATGGCAGGTAACTGCATAAGCAAACTTAATCTGTAATGCATTGTAAAAAGGATCTTGTTTAATGGCAAGCATTCGTTCGCGCTTATTTGTAATGTGTTCATAATCCTCATTTAAACCATCAAAAAGCTTTTTATTTTGTTCATAAGGCAAATTTGCAGATTCCAGGTTTAAGGTATCCAACATTATCTTACAGCTAATTTGCCCTGCCGCAGGAAAATCCATAAACTCTAATGTGGCATCAGCAAAGCGAAAACCATAACGCTCTTCCTCTCCCCTAACCCGAATAACCTTAGCCATATCGCCATTCGCTATAAAAGCAGTTTCTTCATTTTCAGGTAACCAGAAATAATTATTACGTACCACCATAATCTGGTCGCCACCCGTCAATTCCTCTTCCCGATAAAGTAATCTCGCCCTGATTTGCTGATTATAAATGTTTGCAGATTTATTGGAACGACAAACCACTAATGTATTTTCAATACCGAACTTTCGGTAAGCGTATTCCAAACCCTCAACCAAGCGGGCGCCAGCCATATTATAAATATCTTTATAATTTTTGGTCAGAAATTTGGGTAAAGGTTTTTCCGGGTTTTTAGAAATCTGATTCCTGAGCATGGTGGCATTTGCTAAAATCCCCGATTTCTTTTCCTGACGAACAACTTCTTTCAATTCAACAGCAGTAACCGTTAATGCAAATTGATCTTTCAAGTACTGCCCATTCAATGCCGGGCTATCCAAACTCCCAACTGGCGGCAATTGTGCAGTATCGCCAACAAAAAGCAGGAAACAGTTTTTAGTATTATATACAAATTCCAGTAAATCCCTCAAAATGGAAGAGCCCGTTTCATTAAATTCATCAGCAATCATCGACGCCTCATCAATAATAAACAGCGTATTTTCTGATAAATTCGGCGCTATTTGAAACTGCATTTCTGGCGATGCAGCAGAACGTTTCCTGTAAATTCTTTTGTGTATCGTTAACGCTTTTCTATGCGAATATTGACTCATTACTTTTGCTGCCCGGCCAGTTGGCGCCAGCAATTCACTCCTTAAGTTAAACTTTGCCAATACCTTTACCAAAACCGCAACCGAAGTGGTTTTACCCGTTCCAGCATAGCCTTTTAGCACAAAACACCTATATTCATCATCTTGCTGCAAAAACACGGCCATCCGCTCGCAAAAAAGCAACTGCTCTTTAGTCGGTGTATGTTCATAAGCTCGGGCAATAAGCTGGCTTTTATCTGGTATCATTTATTTTGTTTAATTCTGTTTGAGAGACAACTTTCTTTCTAAAGCGCAATTAAAGTTGTCAACTCTGATTTGAAAAGCTTTTACCTCGATTAATTGGAAAGCAACTTCAGTGCTAATCGCTTTCAGCAGTCCGTCTTTCCGCTATATCTTTTAAAAACTCCTGTCATTGCTGAGGCACGAAGCATCTGTTTCATCGGTTGCAGATGCTTTCGTACCTCAGCATGACATTATGAACGAAGTTGCTGCAAATTTAAAAGTATGCCGCTGCAATACGGTTTAGGTGGCAAAGATAGATGCTCTTTTTAAAGCATCCTTCTACCCAAGCAATAAAACAATTTTCAATTACAAAAGTAAGGTTTCAATACGGTGTGCCATAACCATATTTTGCTGTTTGCTCCAGCTAAAAATAGTGAAATGGCCATCTTGCGAAGCAACCAAACCAATAGCCTGCGGTTGATCGTTAACAAATTGTGCTACAGAAAAATGCCTCGTTCCACCTAACTGACCAGGATATAAAATTTTGTCTTCGCCACCAACAATCGGTTCAGAGAAAGCAATTTGTTCTACTGTTGGTTTGCCCTTTGCACGACCAATTTTTGCCCCAAAAGCGATCAAATCAAACTGATCATTAATAATTGTTGCGCCATCAACAGCAGTTAAGCCTGCCAAATGTTCCACTTCACGGCGTAAAGCACCTTGAGAGAAAATCTCTGTTTGATTGCCGCTTTGTTTAGCAAGATTTGATAATCCGCTAAAAGGCGGTTCTATTAAATATTGTATCGGATGGATAATAGATTCTTCCCATTTCTTATCCTCTTTTGGCACAATAAGTAAAGCACCACCTCGCCCATGAGCACGCATGGAAACCGAAAACTGGATTAAAATATTAATGGGATCATTCCAACTGGCCAGCACTGTTAAATCCAGCAATGCTTTTAAAATCGGCGGGCAATCACGGCTTGAACAAGAAGTATCATCAACAATTCTTATCTGTTCACCTTTTAAAACCGCAACGTTAGTGTATTTACCAATGCCATAAATCCGGCGGTGTTTTATCACAATAAGTCCAGGCTCTGAAACATCTACCACAAAACAAAAATTCGGGATATTTAATGTTGTTCCCCAAATATAAAGTTCTCCTTCTTCTTCCCAAACACCCAAATGAATACCTGAACGCTCTATACCCGGCGCAATTTTAGTAAGCATATTAGCATTAAGCACCAGTTTTTTAGCAAACATTAAAGGCTTCGAAGTTTGCGATGGTGGCATAAAAGCAATTGAAATTCGTGGCGAGTGCCCCTCTTCTTTACGTAAGCTGCTCCAAAAAGCTATATCAATTAAGGCCTCAATCGTTTTCCTATCTGGTTGTGTTGCCAAATCAATTTCACCCTGGGCAACGGCATTTTCGTGCAGTTTTATAAAATGTTGCTCAATTTTTGCCGCAACAGTGTTTGCAGCTTTGTAAGTAGGCCTGTAACTCATGTTTCGAATTTAAGCTGAATATTTCAAATTTCAGATAAGCGAAAGGTTTGATTTAGGTAAAAAGATTTAGCTGGCTTTCCCTGCCAGAAATAAAGAGTTATTATCATTAAGAATATACTATAAAATAAATAGGTCACTCGTCATTTCCGTGAAAACGGGAATCGCAACGCGATTATACATGATCTGATCAACCCTTTCATCACAATAAGAGTAATCGATTCATTTTTGAATTAGCGAAAGCTTTAAGATTCCCACCTGCGTGGGAATGACGGCAAATCGAATAAACCTTGCCTAGCCGCAAACTTTTAGCATAGGTTTTTAAATACCCCTAAAACTGTGTTTCCCTCTCTTCAAGGAGAGGGACAGCACAAATTTGCCTACCCACAAACTTTAACAGGGAGAGGTCTGTAAAAATTGCCACAAAATCACTGAGGTCAAAGAAAATTGTTCATTAAACTTCCGTGTCATCCGTGTTTCCGTGGCAAAATTAATCTGTATTTATCCTTTTTATCTTCTTTTGTGAGCTTTGAGTTGCGGTTAATCCTTAAAAAACTCTATTTTTGTTTCAATGAGTAAAAACAGCCTTTTACTAGTCGACCCGAATTTTAAAGCTGATGCATCAGTAAACTGCCATTTATTATTAAAGATAACAAATGATAGTTTTTCTTATGCTGTAGTAGATAAAAATTCTGAGCAGATTAATGTAATTTTTGATAAACAAGGCTGCGAAGATGTAGAATTGGATTTAAAAACGGCTTTCGAAACAGACAGTTATTTATCTCAAAAATATGAAGCTGTAAAAGCTGCTATTCATACCCCAAATTTCATTTTTATTCCTGATGAATGGTTTAATGCCGATGATATCTCTGTTTATTCAAAATATCTGGGCTCAGATGCGAAAATTCATACTAAGCACCATAAAGAATTAGGCTTTAATACTTTATTCTGTTTAGATGAAAAAGTGGAAGAAAAACTGCCGGAAGAAACAATTCTGCATCCACAATCTGCTCCGTTATTAGCTTTATTTACGCATTTAGCAGCCGATGCTTTATTAATTGATTTTACAGCTTCTTCATTTAATGTGATGTTAGTAAAAGATAGAAAAATCAATTTTCAAAATCATTATCAAGCTGAAACCGCTGAAGAATTTAATTACTTTTTGCTATTGATCATTGAGCAGTTAAAATTGAACGATTCCATTCCTGTGTATCTGCAAGGCATTATAAACGAAGATGATGATTACTATAATACGCTACTAAAATACTTCAATAACCTTTATTTTTTTCTACCCGCTGGCAAACAAAACAGTGAATTACTGGCCGATATGCCAAAACATTATTTCAGCGGATTGCTTGCTTTAGATTTATGCGAATAATTGGAGGTAGATTAAAAGGAATCCGTTTGCAACCACCTGCGAATTTACCTGTTCGTCCGACAACGGATATGGCAAAAGAAGCGCTATTTAATATTTTAAACAACAGATTTGACTTCGAAGCTTGTACTGTTTTAGATTTATTTTGTGGAACAGGTAACCTGACTTTCGAATTTGCTTCACGCAATGCAGAATCGATCTTAGCGATTGATATGGATTATGGATGCGTGAATTGGGTTAAAACAACTGCTAAAAAGCACGAATTTAACCAGGTTGAAGTACGCAAAGGCGATGTTTTTAAGTTATTGAAACAGATGACAGGCAGTTACGATCTGATTTTTGCTGATCCGCCGTATAACATGCCTAATATTCCTCAAATTCCTGTTTTGGTTAAGGAACAACAACTCCTTAAACCTGATGGATTATTAGTGGTAGAGCATCAAAGCAATATGAAACTAGATAGTCAGCCAGGTTATTCTGAAACCCGCAAGTACGGGAATTCTTCTTTTAGTTTTTTTGAATACGTTTAAATATTTGCCGCAGATTGGCAGATTATCAAATTATTATTTCAAATAAATTCAATAAAAGAAATCTGCGAATCTGCGGCCACCTTTTTAAGATCCGCCCATATTTGGTTTAATATTTGCCGCAGATTGGCAGATTATCAAATTATTATTTCAAGTAAATTCAATAAAGAAATCTGCGAATCTGCGGCCACCTTTTTGAGATTTGTCTATATTTGAATTATGAAGATAGCGCTATTCCCAGGTTCGTTTGACCCAATCACAATTGCCCACGTAAACATTTTACAACGTGCCACTCCCCTTTTCGATAAAATTGTGATTGGAATTGGATTGAATAGTTCAAAACAAAATTTTCTTACCGCAGAGCAACGTTTACAAATTTTAGAAACTGTTTTTGCAGGTTATCAGAATATAGAAATACAAACCTATGAAGGCTTAACAGTTGATTTCTGCCGAAAAATAAATGCCACTTATATGG
This sequence comes from Pedobacter chinensis, assembly GCF_003339865.1. Classification (GTDB taxonomy): domain Bacteria; phylum Bacteroidota; class Bacteroidia; order Sphingobacteriales; family Sphingobacteriaceae; genus Pedobacter; species Pedobacter chinensis. Next base: position 352,450 of record NZ_QPKV01000006.1, on the reverse strand, counting down.
TTCGTGGTATCCGCTCTGCTTCTGATTTTGAATACGAAAGAGCAATTGCGCAGATTAACCAAACCATGATGCCTGAAGTAGAAACGATTCTGCTTTTAAGCAAGCCAGAATATTCAGCCATTAGCTCAACAATTGTTCGTGATATATTAAGAAACCATGGCAATGTGAGTCCGTTTGTACCTAAAGAAGCTTTAAGATTTTTGTAGGAGAATCCTAAAACCAAACAATAAGAACGAATCTGTTTTTTTTATTAATCATGTAACGTTTTAAAAAATCGATTACCAATTGAGTAAATAATCAAATTATGAAAACTCAAAAGATAAAAATTTTTAAAATGTCCAGTTATATTTCTCTGATTACTGCTAGCTTTAGTTACAATTAATCCAATTCATTTAGTTTACCTGAAACACCCTAAATGAAAGAAACCGAAGCGATATTTCTCTCCCTGATTAATCAGCATAAAGCGATTATACATAAAGTTTCGAAAATGTATATGGATGATGCCGAAGAACAACGGGACCTCTTTCAGGAAATCGTGATGCAACTCTGGAAAGCCTATCCAACATTTAAAGGAAACAGTAAGTTTTCGACCTGGATGTATCGGGTGGCCTTAAATACAGCTTTAGTTTATTTTAAAAAAGATAGTCGTAAAGTTGATAAAACCCCGCTTAACGAAAACATCGATATCATAGATGTGAACGAAAGTGAATCAAAAGAAGAAAAACTGGCTTACCTGTATAAGGCCGTTCAGGAATTAAATGCAGTAGAAAAAGCACTGATATTTTTATTTCTTGAAAATCAATCTCACAGAGAAATTGCTGAAAATTTAGGAATCAGTGAAGTGAACGTCAGGGTAAAACTCAACAGAACGAAAGAAAAATTACAATTCATTATAAAGAAAAATGGTTATGAATTTTGACAATATAAAAAATGAATGGAATACTACAGATCAGGAAGAAACCAATATTTCTGCAGATATGCTTAGGATCAAACAAGCACATACTCCTATCGATATCATCAGAAAAAAGATGAAGCATGAGTTTTTTTATCAGATTGTAGCACTGATCATCATGGCGCTGTTTCCTTACTTTTTTGGTTTCTCAGCTGAAATGAAATTGGTATATCTGATTTTTTATGCCATAACCTGCGGCTTCACCGCTTATTATTTTTTCAAATTCTACAGGTTTTATAAAAACTCTTACGACATGAGTATAGACACCCGAAAAAGCATTCTTTGGTTTTACTATGAAATGAAATTAAACATAGAGCTTTATAAAGCACTCACTTACATTGTTGCTTTTATCGGCGTAGCCTTCATTGCGGTTTATTTATTTGTAGAAAAAGCTTCGGTTTTCAATAAGATTTTGAGTAAGCTTTCTCCCGTTTATTTATTATTGAATTGTTTTATTTCTATTCTAATTATTGGCGTGATTACCGAATTGTGGGCCTGGTATTATTATGGAAAGTATTTAAAACGAGTTAAAAAAGTAGTTGATGAATTGGATTTTGAAAATTAGATTATGGTCGCCTTTTTGACTGGAACCCAACAGAATGTTTCAATAGTGAAAGCTTTAAGATTATCATCGATAAGCAATCGTGGTTCCCGCCCGATGTCATTTAAGGTAATACGATCGCTGTCAGTCTGAGCCTCTTCATCATCCTCGTTTGAAACGATGACGATGAAGAGGAGTACAATTGAAAATAACGTTATTAACCGAATAATCTCCAGGCGATGGAGCACAACCTTTTAATAATAGCAGTACTCTTTTACAAAAACAATTCAGCAGTAAACCAGGTACAAAGCCTTTAGCTCAGGGATTTACTTCGTAGCTGCTCGCGGTCTTCACTGCGTTCAGAATGACAATTATTTTTTGTTTTTTCCTTACATAATAACATTGGATTCCCGCCTGCGCGGAGAAGACGATAACGCAGACGACCGAGTCCCGATTTACTTCCCTAGTTCTGCGAAAATCTTTTGAATCTGCGGGATAAACTACTTAGTCCTCGCTGAGTCGAGAAGACTACAAAACCCCACCCGCCCTCAACACATCCATAATTGATGGAAAAGTATTTTTCACAACAGGACCAACATGGTTTTTATCCAACCAAACGGCCTCATCAATTCCCTCCTCCTTTTGTGGAACCAACTTCGGTTCGCCTTTAACCCTCATCTTATACCAGTTGGTTTTCTTAATAACCATTTTTGAACCCATGGGGTAAACATGATAGGTTTTGCAAAGCTTTTCCTCTCGTTTGGCGACCTTAATCCCACATTCTTCTTCAACTTCTCTAACGGCAGTTTCTTTCATTTTTTCGCCATCCTCCAGCTTGCCTTTTGGTAAATCCCACTTTTTATTTCTGAAGATGAAGAGATAATTGCCATTAACGCTCTCTACCAGGCCACCAGCTGCCTTTATGATTTCACAGTTCTTTTTAAGCTTTTTAAAAGTTTCCTGAGGATTCTTTGTCAGGAAAATATAGCTTTTTTTAGATCCATTCTTAAGTTTTTTATAAAATGTTTGCAAATCAAAATCCTGAAATTCAAGCTGTTGAATTTTTTCTTTTTGATCTGGCAAAACATCTGATATAAAGAGGGTGTTATCGTTAATATAAATTCTGTAATTTTGGGCCATGTATAATAAAAGTGATATTGAATTAAAGGTAGCGGAATTTTTATTACAAATAAAGGCAATTAAATTACAACCTAATAATCCTTTTACATGGGCATCTGGTTGGAGGTCGCCAATTTATTGCGATAACCGAATTACCCTTTCCCACCCTCAGGTTAGAACTTACATCCGTCAGAAACTTGCACAGGCCATTCAGGAAGAATTTGGTTCAGTTGATGTTATTGCTGGCGTTGCAACGGCCGGAATTCCGCAAGGCGTTTTAGTGGCACAAGAGTTGGGTCTACCTTTTATCTATGTGAGGTCAAAAGCAAAAGAGCACGGTACCGGAAGCCTAATTGAAGGCGAAGTAGTGGAAGGGCAACGTGTTGTCGTGATCGAAGATTTAATCTCTACAGGAAAAAGCAGTTTGCAAGCCGTTGAGGCTTTAAGAGCTGCGGGTTTATCTGTTGCTGGCTTAGCTGCAATATTTACATACGGATTTGAAAAAGCTGATGAAAATTTCTCAGCTGCAAAATGTCGCTATTTAACCTTATCAAATTATGCTTCTTTGATTGATTATGCTGCTGAGCACAGCATTATTGCAAAAAGCGATATGGAGTTACTCAGTAAGTGGCGCTTAAATCCATCTGAATGGGGACAAGGACAAGTCTTGAGTTCAGAATCTTAAGTTCTTAAATACAAAACCTATAAAAAATATATAATGACGATTATTGAAAGCGCAGTAGAAATAAATAAGCCTGTGAATGAGGTTTATGCCTTTCTCTCTAATATGAACAATCATCAACAATTGATGCCAGAAAATATTTACAACTGGGATTCGACAGAAGATGAAGCACGTTTTACGATTCAAAACATGGCAAAATTAGCCATTAAGATTTCCAATCGTATTGAAAATGAAGAATTAACAGCTATCCCTACAGAGAAAGCCCCTTTTGAAGTTGAATTAAAATGGACTGTAACCGATAACGGCAACGGAACTACAACTGCAAAACATATCATTTCAGCCGATTTAAATATGATGATGAAAATGCTGGCATCTGGCCCACTTCAAAAACTGGTTAATCATCAGACAGAAAAACTAAAAGAAATTTTAGGGTAACCACACCAAATTATTTCAACATCCGATTCAATATACAGCGAAGATTTCTCTTCGCTTTTTTTGTGCGTAAAAATTCTGCTGATATTACTCATCTGCATTTTATTTTGATACCTTAGTTTCAATAACCGAAAAAAATATGAGATTCAAGTTTTTAAAAAAATCAGCCTTTCTTTTTTCTCTTTTCCCCATTTCTTTAGCATTTGCTCAACCATCACTCACTGCATTAAAAACCGAATATTTAGTTAATCCAATAGGTTTAGATAGTTCAAAACCACGTTTTACATGGCAAATGAGTGATCCAAGCCAGGGCGCAAAACAAACCGCTTATCGCATTCTGGTTGATACAGATTCCGTCTCTTTAACCAAAGAAAAAGCGAATGCCTGGAATACAGGTTGGCTTAAATCAGATGTGAATTTAGTTACTTATTCGGGCCAATCACTAAAACCTTTTACTAAGTACTATTGGAGACTTGATATTACCAATGATCAGAAAAAAACAGTTAGTAAAATTGCCAGTTTCGAAATGGGCATGATGAATATGGTTAACTGGAAAGGTGCCTGGATTTCGGATAATGAAAACATAAACCTTAAACCTGCACCCTATTTCAGAAATACTTTTACTGCGACAAAAAAAATTAAATCGGCAAGGGCATATATTGCTGCTGCTGGTTTATATGAGTTATCCATTAATGGGAAAAAAGTTGGCAACCACCGCATGGACCCAATGTACACCCGTTTTGATAGAAGAACGCTTTACGTAACTTACGATATAACCAAAGAAATCAACGCTGGTCAGAATGCAATTGGTGTACTTTTGGGCAATGGCTGGTATAATCATCAATCTACAGCGGTTTGGTATTTCGACAGAGCACCTTGGCGCAATCGCCCAACCTTTTGCCTCGATGTAAGAATTACTTATGAGGATGAAACTGTAGAAACCATAAAATCGGGAAAAGATTGGAAAACAGCACTAAGCCCGATTATTTTTAACAGCATTTACACAGCCGAGCATTACGATGCCAGATTGGAAAAACCAGGTTGGAATACCGTAAATTTTGATGATAAAGATTGGAAAGCAGTCATGTTTCGTTCAGCACCATCAAAAAATATCATAGCGCAGGCCTTACATCCCATTCGGAATGTGGAAGAAATATCAACAAAAACGATTAAAAAGATCAATGATACTACCTACCTTTTTGATTTGGGCAGAAACATTTCAGGAGTCAGCAAAATTACTTTAAATGGCCCTTCAGGTACAGTTATTCGCTTAAAACATGGCGAGCGTTTATACGCAAATGGCCGTTTGGATATTTCTAATATTGATGCACATTATCGCCCGACAGACAATACTGATCCTTTTCAAACTGATATTTTGATTTTGAACGGTAAAGGCGAACAAAGTTTTATGCCTCATTTTAACTATAAAGGTTTTCAATATGTGGAAGTAACCACATCTGTTCCTCTTGACTTGAAAAAAGAAAATCTGGTTGGTTATTTTATGCACAGCGATGTTCCTGTGGCTGGCGATGTAAAAACTTCAGAGCCTATTATCAATAAAATTTACTACTCCACTAACAATTCATATTTATCCAATCTTTTTGGTTATCCTACTGATTGTCCGCAAAGAGAGAAAAATGGTTGGACAGGCGATGCACAAATCGCTATTGAAACTGGTTTGTACGGCTTCGATGGGATTACAATTTATGAAAAATGGCTAGCCGATCATCGCGATGAGCAACAACCGAATGGTGTGCTTCCCTCCATTATCCCTACTGATGGTTGGGGCTACGAATGGGGAAATGGCCCCGATTGGACCAGCACAATCGCTATTATTCCCTGGAACATTTATCTGTTTTATGGAGATCAAAAACTCCTGGCTGATTGCTATGACAATATTAAAAAATATGTTAATCATATCGATGAAACTTATCCTACAGGCTTAACCAGCTGGGGCTTGGGCGATTGGATCCCCGTTAAATCTAAATCCCCTGTTGAATTAACCTCTACTTGTTATTATTATGCTGATGTGGTTATTTTAGCTAAAGCAGCCAAAATTTTGGGTAAAGGTGCCGATTTTGAAAAATATACTGCACTGGCGAAAAAGATAAAAGATGCTTTTAACGCCAAGTACTTAGATCGGCAAAAGGGCATTTATGGGTCAGGAATTCAAACCGAGATGAGTGTTCCGCTATACTGGAAAATCGTTCCTGAAGAATCAATTCCACTCGTTGCAGAAAACCTGGCGAAACGCGTTGAGGTCGATAATTTTCATCTGGATGTCGGATTATTAGGTACTAAAGCAATTTTAAATGCTTTAAGTGAAAATGGATATTCAAATATCGCTTACAAGATTGCCACTCAAAAGACTTACCCAAGCTGGGGTTGGTGGATGGAAAATGGAGCGACAACCTTATATGAAAACTGGCCGATAGATGCCAAATCAGATATTTCAATGAACCACATTATGTTTGGCGAAATTGGGGCCTGGTTATATAAATCTCCAGGAGGAATTAAACCCGATGAAAACCAACCTGGATTTAAACATGTGATTTTAGATCCACATATTATGGAGGGTTTAAACGCTTTCGAGGCCAGCCACATTGGACCTTACGGAAAAATTGTGAGTAGTTGGGAACGAACAACCACCGGAATTAAATACACTGTTGTTATTCCACCTAATGCTACGGCCAGTATGAAACTGGCAATTGTACGCGACATGGTTATAAAAGTAAATGGCAAAATAAGCTCAGAGAAAATTGAAATGAGCGCTGGAAAATATGTTATAGAGCATAATTCTATTAAATAGAATTTTGTTGGCGTTAAGCAAAGCTGATTTATTTTGTAATTAATGGCAACGGTTTAATCCAGTTTCCTTTCTAAGAGAATTTACAGTTTGTGGGTAAAAGTACCTGTCGTTCCTGAGGGATAATTGTTTCATAAAAAATCAATATAAATGAAGTTGAGATTCTTCAGGTATTTCCCGCAGATGCCGCTGATTACGCAGATAAATAAAGTCTGCGTAAAAAATAATTGTCATTCTGAGTGCAACGAAAACCGCGAAGCAGCTACAAAGTAAATCCCTGACTTATGGGCATTCTACTTTGGTTTACTGCTAAATTATTATTGTAAAAGAGTAGTGTTATATTAAAAGGTTGTGCTCCATCGCCTGGAGATTCTTCGTTGCACTCAGAATGACAAAACCCAGCGCTATCCTTCTGGGTGCAACGAAGACCGCGAAGCAGCTACGAAGTAAATCTCTAACCTACAGGCATTGTATCTGGTTTACTGCTAACATTTTTTTGTAAAAGAGTAGTGCTGTATTAAAGTTTTGTGTTCCATCGCCTGGAGATTATTCATTAATGATGTTATTTTCAATTGCCCTCATGCTTGCTTCGCAGGTCTTCACTGCGTTCAGAATGACAGCTCCATCAATCAAGACAAATTTTCAGTACAAAACACTAACTATCAGCAATTTAGTCATAAAAAATATTTAATTACCGACAAAATTTCAGATTAAAAAAATCAAATTTGATGTGGCATTTGTTTTGATTAAAAAGAAAATATGAACTTCAACAACTTTACAATAAAAGCCCAGGAAGCAATTCAACAGGCTTCTGAAATAGCCCAAGGTAACCAACAACAGGCTATTGAAACAGCACACCTGCTAAAAGGTTTGCTCACTGTTGATGAAAACGTAGTTTCTTATGTTTTAAAGAAATTAAACGTTAACCTTAATGTATTAAATCAAAATTTGGACACAGAAATTGCAAAGTTCCCTAAAGTGAGCGGAAGCAATGTCTACCTGTCATCGAACGCGAATAGTGTTTTACAAAAAGCACAAACATTTTTAAAAGAATTCAAAGATGAATTTGTTTCTGTAGAGCACCTGTTATTAGGCATCTTAGCGGTTAATGATAGTACCTCGAAATTATTAAAAGAACAAGGCGTTAACGAAAAAGACCTGAAAAAAGCCATTGTGGAGTTACGTGGAGATAGTCGCGTAACTGATCAAAATGCTGAAGCAACTTATCAGGCCTTAAGCAAATATGCCCGTAATTTGAATGAGTATGCAGAAAGTGGAAAGTTAGATCCTGTAATTGGCCGTGATGAAGAAATTCGTCGGGTTATCCAGATTTTATCCCGCAGAACAAAGAACAACCCGATTTTAATCGGAGAACCAGGGGTTGGTAAAACAGCCATTGCAGAAGGAATTGCTTTCAGGATCATTAAAGGTGATGTGCCGGAGAACCTAAAAAGCAAAACAGTTTATTCATTGGATATGGGTGCTTTAATTGCTGGTGCAAAATATAAAGGTGAATTCGAGGAGCGTTTAAAAGCGGTGGTTAAAGAGGTAACACAAAGCGATGGCGATATTATTTTGTTCATCGATGAGATTCATACCCTCGTTGGTGCCGGTGGTGGCGAAGGTGCAATGGATGCAGCAAATATTTTAAAACCTGCTTTAGCCCGTGGAGAGTTAAGAGCTATTGGCGCTACGACTTTAGATGAATATCAAAAATATCTGGAGAAAGATAAAGCGCTCGAACGCCGTTTCCAAAAAGTAATGGTTGAAGAACCTGACACCCAGGACGCCATTTCCATTCTTCGTGGATTGAAAGAACGTTATGAAACACATCACAAAGTAAGGATTAAAGATGAGGCCATTATTGCAGCTGTAGAAATGAGTCAACGCTATATTTCTGATCGTTTCTTGCCAGATAAAGCTATCGATTTAATGGATGAAGCTGCATCTAAACTCCGCATGGAGATGGATAGCGTTCCTGAAAATGTAGATGCACTAGATCGTGAAATCATGCGTTTGGAGATTGAACGTGAAGCAATTAAACGTGAAAAAGATGATAAAAAAGTTCAGGAGCTTACTGAAGAGATTGCTAATCTCTCGGCAGAACGCGATGAATTTAAAGCCAAATGGCAAGGCGAAAAAGATTTGGTTGATGCGGTAAATAATCAGTTAGAGCAAATTGAACATTATAAATTAGAGGCTGAACAGGCCGAACGTGCGGGAGATTATGGCAAGGTGGCCGAAATTCGTTACGGAAAAATCAAAGAAGCTCAGGATAAGGTTGAAAAACTTAAAGCTGATTTAGAAAGCCAGCAAAGTGATAGTCGCATGCTTAAAGAAGAGGTTACCGCTGATGATATTGCAGGTGTAGTTGGCCGTTGGACAGGGATTCCCGTTACAAAACTGATTGCCAGTGAACGTGAGAAATTATTAAATCTCGAAGCTGAATTACATCAACGTGTTGCTGGTCAGGAAGAAGCCATTGAGGCGATTTCAGATGCCATTCGCCGTTCTCGTGCAGGTTTGCAGGATAAACGTAAGCCAATTGGTTCCTTCATTTTCTTAGGTACAACTGGTGTAGGTAAAACAGAATTGGCAAAAGCGTTGGCAGAATTTTTATTTAACGATGAAAATGCTTTAACGCGGATTGATATGAGTGAATATCAGGAACGCCATGCGGTTTCCCGTTTAATTGGAGCGCCTCCCGGATACGTGGGTTATGATGAAGGTGGGCAATTAACTGAAGCAGTACGGCGTAAACCTTATTCAGTTGTATTGCTTGATGAGATTGAAAAAGCACATCCTGATGTATTCAACATTTTATTACAGGTTTTAGATGACGGTCGTTTAACGGATAATAAAGGCAGAACGGTAAATTTCAAAAACACGATCATTATCATGACATCAAATATCGGTGCGCATTTAATTCAGGATAATTTCAAAGATTTAAATGACGAAAACCGTGATGAGGTGATTGCAAAAACCAAAAATGAATTGTTTGAAATATTAAAACAAACCATTCGTCCGGAGTTTTTAAACCGGATAGATGAGCTGATCATGTTCACTCCGTTGAACCGCAGCGAAATCAGAGATATTGTGGCATTGCAATTTAAACATGTGCAGCAAACACTAGCCGAAATGGGAATTGAAATGGAGGCAAGTGACGAAGCGTTGGATTGGCTGGCACAATTAGGTTACGACCCTCAGTTTGGGGCAAGACCTTTAAAAAGGGTAATCCAAAAAAGAATCTTAAATGAGCTGTCGAAAGAGATATTGGCAGGTAAGGTAGATAAAGACAGCAAAATTAAGTTAGATATGTTTGATCATAAATTTGTGTTCTTGAACCAAAAACAGGATTAAACTCATCATTAAAAAATCCCACAGATTAATTTCTGTGGGATTTTTTTTTTGCAAATACTACCCATATAAACGTAACTAACATGATGGTTCATTTTCTTGTTTTTTATTTCGATAATGATTATTATTGATTACACACAAAAACACAATAAAATGAAACCTAAATTAATCGTCATGGCTTTATTATGTGCCATCAGTTGGCGTAGCTATGCACAAACTGAAAAAAGAACCGGCTTTGCGGGCTTAAGCCTAAGCTTTGGCACTTCAAAGCAAAATAATTCAACACCAAGTCTTAATACTTTTACGGCAACGCCTCGCGGTGGTTATTTTTTAGCCAATAATTTGGCTATAGGTTTAGAAATCCCTTTGAATTTATCAAAACTAAGAGGCGAATATTACACTAAGTGGGATGAAAAAGAAGGAAGATATAAAAACGTGAACGGAATAAAAGAATTCAGCTTTGGTTTATCCCCGTTTCTAAGAAAATACATTAATGTTAAAGATCGATTTAAGTTTTTTGCGCAGGCCAATCTACTCCTGCAAATCAACACTTTTAACCGACTGGATGATCAGGGCTACCTCATACGCACCGATGCCAGAGCTAAAGGCTGGGGCGCAAGTTTAACACCTGGTTTCACTTACCTTCTTTCTGATGATTCCAGCATTGATTTTTCATTTCCGATATTGACATTTTTTCATCAGAATTACTATGCTGAAGAGTCTTTGTACAATTTTGACAGAAAGAATAATTTGAGATTGGCCCTCGACAACTTCACTCCTACTTTTACAATTAACTTTCATTTCTAAAAGTTAATTATTCTTAAAGAAGTCAAGTTTTAAAAACTTGACTTCTTTATTTTGCTTTATTTTTTCGTTTCGATATTAGGCAGAAACCCGGTAAGTAAACCAATCAGTGGCAGGAAAGCACAAACATTGAATACATATTCGATGCTGGTTGAATCGGCGAGTTTTCCAAGCAAAGCTGATCCAATCCCTCCCATTCCAAAAGCAAACCCAAAAAATAATCCGGCCACCAATCCTACTTTACCCGGAATCAATTCTTGTGCATACACTAAAATTGCTGAAAAAGCGGATGCCAGAATCATCCCAATAGGTACAATTAAAACACCCACCCAAAACAAATTGGCGTGAGGCAACAATAATGCAAACGGTGCAGTTCCTAAAATAGATGCCCAAATCACATATTTGCGACCAATTTTATCGCCAATTGGTCCGCCAAGTAAAGTTCCGGCAGCAACTGAGAATAAAAAGATGAATAAGTAAATCTGCGAGGTTTGAACGGACACATGGAATTTATTAATCAAATAGAAAGTAAAATAATTGGTTAAACTAGCCATGTAGAAATATTTCGAGAATATTAAAAGCAATAAAATAACCACCGAGAAAACAACTTTATTTCTCGAAAATTGATTGACAACAGTAGCAATAGAAGGCTTTTTACTTCTGGCCAACACAAAGCCTTTGTACCAGTTTCCAACATAAGTTAAAATCATAATGGCCAACAGCGCAATAATAGAAAACCAGATAACGCTGAATTGTCCGTAAGGAACGATAATCCAGGCGGCTAGTAATGGGCCGAGTGAACTTCCTGCATTGCCGCCCAATTGAAAAACAGATTGTGCCAAACCTCGTTTTCCTCCGGATGCTGCGTGTGCCATCCTTGATGCCTCCGGATGGAAGATTGATGAACCGATACCGATCAATGCCACTGAAATCAGCATAGTATAAAAATGTGAAGATTGAGATAAAGTGATTAATCCGGTTAACGTAAAGCCCATTCCAACCGCTAATGAATAGGGTTGTGGTTTTTTATCTGTGTATAACCCCACGAAAGGCTGCAAAAGAGATGCAGCTAATTGAAAAGTCAGCGTGATCAATCCTATTTGTGAAAAGCTTAAACGGTAGTTCGTTTTAATAATCGGATAAATCGCCGGGATTAACGATTGAATGGTATCATTTAATAAATGTGAAAAGCTTAATGCAAATAATATCGGAAATACAGTTTTTTCAATTAATGCTTTAGTGGGGTTCTGCTTGGTCATAAAGATTATAATATGAACAAAAATAGCGATTATAAATTTTTTATTGGCGCTTAAACCAGTCAAACATTTCGACAAGCCCGGGGTTTTATAGTTATGGAAAAGAACAGAAAAATTGTTGGCTTGTGTGGAAGCCTTAGAAAAGGTTCATATAATGCCATGTTACTTAAATTTGCAGGAACTTTAATACCTGAAGATATTGATTTTGAAATTGTTTCTTTTGATGATGTTCCTGTTTATAATGCTGATGATGACACACCTGCTGTTGAAGAAAGGCCAGCAACAGTTGTCAAATTCAGAGATGCTTTAGCAAAAGCAGACGCCTTTGTTATTGCTTCGCCAGAATATAACTATTCCATTCCCGGAGGTTTAAAAAATGCCATTGATTGGGCAAGCAGAGGAAAAGATGCACCTTTAATGCATAAGCCTGTAGCTATGATGGGTGCTACACAAGGTATGTGGGGAACCGTAAGGATGCAAACTGCATTTCTACCCGTTTTTACTTTTTTGAATATGAATCCCGTTTTACAACCTGAGGTTTTAATTGCCCAGGCTCAAAATAAATTTGATGCTGATGGAAAACTGACTGATGAAAAAACAATCAGTTTGATTAAAAGGAAAATAGAGAATCTAATTAATGCATGCAAGGTATAAAATTCTTCGTTGCACTCAGAATGACAAAACCCAATTATCCACTGTCATTATGAACGCAGTGAATAATCCGCAACCGATGAAACACAAACTTTAATGCTTCACTGATTAAATCTGAGCGAAAGGGCAGCCAGTATTTACAGGTCAGAGATTTACTTCGTAGCTGCTTCGCGGTCTTCATTGCACTCAGAATAACAAAACCCAATTATCCACTGTCATTATGAACGCAGTGAATAATCCGAAACCGATGAAACACAAACTTTAATGCTTCACTGATTAAATCTGAGCGAAAGGGCAGCCAGTATTTACAGGTCAGAGATTTACTTCGTAGCTGTTTCGCGGTCTTCGTTGCACTCAGAATAACAAACAAACATTCCTAAAAGATGTCAAACCTACCTGCTAAAACCTGACATTTCTACAAAAAAAGTCAGATTGTCAATTTGTCATCCCTAAAAAATCAATCACTTGATTAATTTTTGGTCACACAAAAATAATATTGATTTAACACCAATTTTATATCTGACTATGAATTAAGTAGTTGATCGAAATCTGATTTTTTGATGACGCTGACAGTGTTTTTTGGCACTGGTATTGACTTTTAGCCAAATATAGTCAGAAATAAAAAAGGTAAAATTGACTATACTTTTTAAAACAAATTAATAATAAAAAAGATGAAAAAACTATTATTATCATTAGTTGCTGTAGCAGGTTTAGTTTATGGTGCACAAGCACAAACTGAAAAAGGAAAATTCATTTTAGGTGGAAATGTGGGCTTCAATTCTACAAAAGTAGAAACTGCAGCAAAATCTGATGTAAGCTTTAGTATTGTTCCAAGTGTAGGTTACTTTGTAGACAACAATTTTGCAATTGGTACTGGTGTTGGTTATACTTACGATAAACAAGTTAGTGAAAACCAATTAAATCAAGCGTTTGTAGTGGCACCTTTCGGTCGTTACTATGTAGGCTTGTCAGATCAGTTCAAATTCTTTGGACAACTATCTGTGCCAATGGCTTTTGGAAACAATAAAGTTGTTGATGCACAGGGTAATGTTGGTGCTAAATTTGCAAGCACAACAAGCATTGGTGTAAACGTTGCTCCAGGATTTGCTTTCTTCCCAACTAAAAGAATTGGTATCGAAGTTTCTGTTAATGGATTAGGTTATAATAACCTTAACGTTAAAAATGAGCTTACTGGTAACGAGGTTTCCGCTAACTCATTCGGCTTAGATGCTAATACTTTCGCTCCAAAATTAGGGGTACAATTTCATTTCTAGAAGTTAGAATAACTTATAAAGCCGCAAATTCGCAGATCTGTCATCCCGACCGTAGTCGGAGGAAAAATCTGCTAATCTGCGGCTTTTTTATAGAATTAACCTATTTCTTTTCTCTAATGGCTTTAAATTCCGAGCCATCTTTCCATTTGGGGTAAATATCCTCATTGCTTAAACGATATCCCATATCAAACAACATCCTAACATCCTCTACAATGCCAGATAAATCCCAGGTTTTAGCGTCAAAATTATCTTGTGGTGAATGATATCTAAACTTAGTAAAGTCTGCCACCTGTTTTAACCCCCACTCCCGTCCGTTTTTCACATTATCAACTCCAGAACCAGTAAATAAAGAAGGTACACCAACCTTAGCTAAATTAAAGTGATCTGAACGGTAGTACAATCCCGAAGATGGAACCGGATCCGGAACAATAATTCTTCCTTGTTTCTTCGCCGATTGCGCAGCGTAATCTTCCAATTCCGACTGGCCAAAACCATAAACTACAATATCCTTAGTTTTCCCCGCAATGCCCATCATATCCATATTGATATTGGCTACTGTTTTATCCAAAGGGAATGTTGGATGTTTAGCGTAATATTCTGACCCCAATAAACCCTGCTCCTCAGCAGTGTATGAAATGAACAGAATCGTTCTTTCCGGTTTTTTTGGTAGTTTTTTAAATGCCGAAGCAATTTCAAATAAAGAAGCGACTCCGGTTGCATTATCAACCGCACCATTGTAAATGGAATCGCCCTGGATTTTTTCTCCGACCCCTAAATGATCCCAATGTGCTGAATAAATAATGGCTTCATCTTTTCGTTTGTTACCCGGAATTTTAGCCAGAACGTTATAGGTAAGTGATTTTTTGATTTTATTTTTTACGATTAATGAAGTTGTCAAATTCAGATCAACCGCTTTAAAATCTTTGCTTCTGGCAGCCGTCATCAAGGCATCACTTTGACCAGCCATTTCAAAAAGTTGCTTTGCTTTATCCAATGATATCCAACCTTCAATTACCGTCCTGTTCATTCCGTTATCTTGCGATTGCAGATTAAGCTTTGATTTCGACCAGCCGCTTCTTACTACACTCCAGGGATAGGCGGCAGGTTCCGTATCATGAATGATTAAAACGCCAGCGGCACCTTGTCTTGATGCTTCCTCAAATTTATACGTCCATCTGCCATAATAAGTCATATTTTTTCCCTTAAATAAGTTAGAATCGGCAAAGCCCGGATCATTGATCATTACCACAACGGTTTTGCCTTTAACATCTAAATCTTTATAATCATTCCAACCATATTCAGGCGCCACAATTCCGTAGCCTGCAAATACCAGCGGCGAATGACTAATACTGACCTGATCTTGTAGCCTTCGCGATCCGGCAACAAAATCTGTTAAATAATCTAAGCTTAAACTCGAAGATTTCCCCTTAATGATCATTTGATCAGCTGGCACCGATTTAACCTCAACCATTGGCACTTCCTGAAAAAAACTTTCTCCGTTACCTGGCTCTAAACCCAACTTTTCAAATTCTGTTTTTAAATAGTTTATGGTTTTGGTTTCACCACTGGTAAACGGTTTTCTTCCTTCCAGGCTATCAGCCGCAATAACCGATAAATAGTTTGTTAAACTCGAGTCGTTTATTGCTTTTATGGCCAAAGAATCAGGACCGGTTGAATCGCTTTCTGATGATTGCCTGCATGAAGAAATGCAGACAGCAAGCACAGCTAAATAGAGTAAGGTTTTATTCATTGGGATAAGTTTTTGGATGGTAATTTAGAAAATTTTACCGATTTAATATTGGATTTGGAGGGCAACTGCACTAAGTAAGCCAAAAAACGCTGATGGTTATCATAAAACACTTCTCCACTCCAAAGCCGGCAGGTAAAAGCAGACCCATAAAATCATCCGATTTTTAATTGACGTTTTTGTAAACTGTCAGGAGAATTATTTTATCTTTGTAACTAAGATATTTAATAAGTAAGACTTATGGATAATAAAGAAGATGTACTTAAACTAAGAAAGTTAAGCCAACAGTATGCCTACACCTCAATTCAATTGCATGAAAGCATTGGTAGAGAAATTGGGATGTCAGGCACTGATCATAAATATCTGGGTTTTTTAATCCAAAAAGGACCAATGACAGCAGGTAAACTTGCTGTGCTCACAGGTTTAACAACAGGCGCAGTTACAGGTTTAATAGACAGATTTGAGGACAAAAACCTTGTTAAAAGACAGCCTGACAAAAATGACAGGAGAAAAATAATCATTGTACCTAACGTTGAGAAAATAATAAAACTGATTACTCCATTTTATAAAGATTTCCAGGAAAATACGGATGAACTTTTTGCATCATTCTCCATCCAGGAATTAAAAATCTTAGAAAGATACTTTCTAAATTCCTTAGAAATAATGAACCGTAAAATTGAAAAAATAAACAAAAAATAATCACAGAAATTCGATGAACACAGTTAATGCAGAAGACAAAACCAAGCCTCATATCCCAACTCCTTTTGTCCAAACATATTTTCACGGAACAAAGGCAGATCTGAAAATTGGCGACTTCGTCCAGATAGGTTTTAAATCCAACTATGAGGACAGAAAACTAAGGCACGTTTATGTAACATCTACGTTAAATGCGGCTGTTTTGGGAGCAGAACTTGCTTCTGGCGTTGGACGGCAAAGAATTTAT
This sequence comes from Pedobacter chinensis, assembly GCF_003339865.1. Taxonomy (GTDB): domain Bacteria; phylum Bacteroidota; class Bacteroidia; order Sphingobacteriales; family Sphingobacteriaceae; genus Pedobacter; species Pedobacter chinensis. Next base: position 335,886 of record NZ_QPKV01000006.1, on the reverse strand, counting down.
TTGGTAGAAGCAACCGGCGACATAGAAGATGATCCAAATGTAACGGATAAAAAATTCCCTGGTAATCCAACCATGTCCTACCGTTCAGAACACCCGTTTAAAGTAGTTGGAGAAGTAACCATTTGGCAGGGACGCTCACCCGAACAAATTAAGGCAATAAAAAAAGGACTGGAAAAACTTAAAGAACAAGGCTTGAACGTTATTTTAGATTAAGAAAACAGGTATAAATTTTAAATAAAAAAGAACATTAACGATTTAAATAGCGATAAGTTTGTTCAATTGCCATATCCAATAATCACGTTAATTTTTTAAATTAGTAGAAAAAAGAAGATACGAAGATTATGGTTATAAAATAATGGACGGTTTGCCCCTTATTTAACATAATCAATAAAACCATTCTTAAAAGCTTAAAAACAAAATTCTTTAGCTCTGTTGCAATAACGCTTTATCATGAGTCATCAGAGCAATAAACAAAAATCCGCTAAAATCATATTGAAATATGGACAAAGCAACACAAACAATGATAGACAACCTGCAAAAGAACACAGGTAAAACATTAGAGCAATGGATTGAAATTGTAAAGAAAGAAAATTTTGCAAAGCATGGGGAAATCATGAAATTTCTCAAAGATACGCACGGACTGACACACGGTTTTGCTAACCTGATAGCCCTAAAAGCAAAAGGCTCCGATGCAGATTCAGCAGAAAATCAGGACGACCTGATAACGAAACAATATCAGGGCAAAGAACATTTCAAACCTATTTATGACAAGCTTATTTCCGAGATACAGGATTTCGGAAACGACATTGAAATAGCACCCAAAAACACTTATGTAAGTTTAAGGCGTAAAAAACAGTTTGCAATCTTAAATCCTGCAACAAAAACCCGTTTTGAAATCGGCATTAACCTAAAAGGACAAGAACCTAAAGATAAATTGGAAGCCGAAAAACCAAATGCCATGTGCTCGCACAAAATCAGCCTTGCAGATATAAAAGACATAGACAACGAAATAATTGGATGGATAAAAACGGCTTATGACAATGCAGGGTAATACGACCATAAAAGGACTGCCTTAATTTTAAAAAATTAAAACATAAATTAAGATGAACAATAAAAACCACGAAAGAATTTACAAAATGTCTTTTGCAGGTGTTTATCCGCATTACATTCAAAAAGCGGAGAAAAAAGCTCGCACAAAAGCAGAATTGGATGAAATTATATTTTGGCTGACCGGATATAACAAACAAACACTGCAACAACACATTGACAACAAAACCAATTTTGAAACTTTTTTTGCCCAGGCACCTCAAATCAATCCGAATGTTTCAAAAATTACTGGGGTAATTTGCGGTTATCGTGTAGAAGAAATTGAAGACCCTTTAATACGAAATGTTCGCTATTTAGACAAGTTGGTGGATGAATTGGCAAAAGGCAAAAAAATGGAAAAAATTTTAAGACAGTAATCAAAATTGGAATTATGGCAAAAACCAAGACAACTTACACAGGGGTAGACGTACTGGATTTTATAAATTCATATGTTGACAACGAACAAAAGAAAGCTGACAGTTTTCGCTTGATAGAACTAATGCAGCAATGGTCAGGTTTTGAACCCGAAATGTGGGGACCAACCATTATAGGATTTGGTAACTATCATTACAAATACGCAAGTGGTCATGAAGGCGATGCACCAATTATTGGTTTTTCCCCAAGAAAGGCAGCGTTTTCACTCTACGTTTATTCTGAAACAGAAAGAAGTAAATTATTGATAACCGACCTCGGTAAATTCAAAATGGGCAAAGCCTGCATCTACGTTAAAAAGCTTTCTGACATCAACCTCTCAACCTTACAGGAACTCTGCATAGAATCAATTAAATACATTAGCGAGCATCACGAATGTTCTTGCAGAGTAAAATAACGAACACATTGACAACAGGGAAAGTGTTTTTAAATGACTTTTAGCTTACTCAATTGGCTATAATTTCACACCTTATTTCCAGAAGAATTATTGTCAACAAACAAGGTTATTAGATTCTTTTCGAAACACGATATGCAAGAATAAAAGAACATCAGAAATGGGCTATAAAAGCATTGCAGAAAAAATAATTGCCCTAAAAAGAGCAGACTTAGAATTTAGGGAGAAACTTATCCAAAACGGACAACTTGGCGAAGGGTATAATGAGGAGATGAAGAAGTTGCATAACAGAAATGCCAAGACCTTAAACGACCTGATTGATACAATCGGTTATCCAACAATAGACAAAGTAGGAAAAGAAGCCAGCGAAGCAGCCTGGTTGATAATACAACATTCAATCGAACAACCCCGATTCATGAAAAAGTGTGTTGAATTATTGGAAACTGCTGTTAATGAAAATAAAGCAGACCCAAAAAATTTAGCTTACCTTATTGACAGAATAGCCGTATTTGAAGGGAAACCCCAGCTTTATGGAACTCAATTTGATTGGAACGAAAAAGGAGAGTTGAGTCCAAATCCTTTTGATAACCTAACCAAAGTAAATGAAAGAAGAAAATCCATCAGACTTAACACTCTTGAAGAACAGACAGAAATTATAAGAAGACAGGCCCAAAATGAAAATCAATCACTACCTGTAGATTTTGAAAAAAGAAAACGGGAGATTGAAGAATGGAAAAAAAATGTTGGTTGGACAAAATAAGAACAGCAATAACAACCTTTGGTTGACTGCAAGCCCGATGCCTGGAACCAACGTTAAACTTAATAATAAATCGACTTTTGTACTTCTATTTCCACTAAACTCAGACCGTTCTTGACAAGGTAGAACCAGCAGGCGGAAAAATCATTGCCCCAAAATTTTCAATCCCGGCGGGATTTATTGCGATAATCATTGATACAGAAGGCAACAAAGTCGGGTTACACGCTGAACAATAAAACAAGTATAATACGCACCTTGTGTTAACAAAGTTCCCGTTACGCACTCTCCGGCATAGGAAATAATGAAAGAATAGGAGGCCGTTGAAGCTTATGCAACACCATTCGAATTTGTATGCCATTAAAGTTTTAGATAAACTTTGTTGAGACTACCGTCATTGCGAACTGAGAAAAGATATGTGCGCCGGAGTGAAGCAATCTTTCCAATACTGCAATTGGGATTACAATGGTAAATAGGTTGCTTCGTCGTACCTCCTCGCAATGACGATAATGGGAAAACACAAAACAAAACCACCCCGGCCAACGCACTGCCATCCTTCATACCCCCTCCTTAAAACAAGGAGGGGAAATTTTCCTCGTAGCGCATCAGTACCCCCTATCCGCCTATCGGCACCTTTCCCCTTGAAGGGAAAGGACTCGTAAAAGAACTTATTGATTTTGGTTTTTCGCATGCTGTTCACTGATGAAAAATTGTTGAAACACTCGTCATTGCGAACTGAAGAAAAGGATATGCGAGGTGGCGTGAAGCAATCTTTCTAACTAAGAAATTAAAGGGAATTAACAATTGCAAAATAGATTGCTTCGTCATTTCTTCTCGCAATGACGACTTATAGATGAACCTATAAGAGATGCCTGGTTCTGCGCCCTGTTCTCCGGCATAGGAAATGATGGAAGGATAGGCCGTTGAAACTTGTGCAACTTCGTTCGGATTTGCAGGCACAAAACAGCGGTCAGTCCGATCCTTCATCGGACATCATCCGCTGTTGCCATTAAAGTTTCGGCGAGCATAGCCGACATCAGTTCCAAGCCTTGATTTTTGGCTACCTTTTTATCAAGAAAAAGGTAGGAGCCCTTCCGGCGGCGAGGAAGTTCAAAAAGTCATTTGCAAAATTAGATTGCTTCGTCGTTCCTTCTCGCAATGACGACTTATAGATGAACCTATAAAAGATGCCTGGTTCTGCGCCCTGTTCTCCGGCATAAGAAATGATGGAAGGATAGGCCGTTGAAACTTATGCAAACTCGTTCGAATTTGCAGGCACAAAACAGCGGTCAGTCCGATCCTTCATCGGACATCATCCGCTGTTGCCATTAAAGTTTCGGCGAGCATAGCCGACATCAGTTCCAAGCCTTGATTTTTGGCTACCTTTTTATCAAGAAAAAGGTAGGAGCCCTTCCGGCGGCGAGGAAGCTCCAAAAATCATTGGTAAAATAGGTTCCTCAGCAATGACGGCAAGATGTAAGAACCCTTGAACTCCCTTTACTTGCACCCACTAACACATTCATCATTGACGATCTTATTTAAATAAAATGGCCCGTACAAATACAGGCCATTTATAAAATTCTGGAATAAAGGTAATAGAAAGCCTACTTTCCGGTTTGTTCTATATCTCTGTCCATTTCAATCAAATCCACTTCAGCAGGATCAGAAAAATCGCCTATTAAATATTTATTAAAGTGATCGGCTAATTTCCAGAAAGCATATTCAGTCATATCGCCAAAACCATGGCGCTGGCCAGGAATAATTAAGAAATCGAAACGTTTTCCGGCCTTCATTAAAGCATTTGCTACACGAATGGAATTGGCTGGGTGAACATTGTTATCCACATCGCCATGCATTAACAATAAATGACCTTTTAAGTTCTTTGCCAAATCAGGGTTTTTATCAATGCTATATTTGAATGACGTATCTCCTTTTAATGAAATTACTTCTTTAACTCCATGATGCTTTTCACTCCACCAACGATTGTAAATGCTGTTATCGTGATTACCAGCATTAGACACTGCTGCCTTAAAGAAATTTGGATAAACCAACATGGCAGCAGTTGACATAAAACCACCTCCGGAGTGGCCGGTAATACCCACTTTGTTATCATCAATAAACGAATATTTTGCAGCCAACTGTTCAATAGCTGTTTTCTTATCTGCTAAACCATAATCGCGAAGATTACCGTAACCGTAAGTATGGTACCATTTAGATCGTGATGGGTTCCCACCGCGATTGCCTACTGTAATAACAATATAGCCGAATTGTGCCAAACGTTCCGTACGATCCATACTTTTGCTAAAGGCTTTATTTACTGCCTCTGTTTGCGGACCAGGATAAACATACTCGATGATGGGATATTTTTTATTCGGATCGAAATCAAAGGGCTTGTACATTACACCATATAAATCCGTAATTCCATCATCAGCTTTTACTTTAAACGGCTCTGGAAATTTGTAACCTGCAGCCATTAATAAAGAAAGATCAGTAGATTCCAGCTCCATCACTTTTCTGCCATTTTTATCATACAAAGTAGATTTAGGGGCCGTATTTACCCTCGAATAATTATCAACAAAAAAGGTATTGTTGTCGTTCATGTTCGCAGCATGATCAAAATCTCCGGCATTTAATAATTTCAGGTTTGAACCATCGAAATTAATGCTGTACAAATGCAGATAATATGGATCTTCTTTAGCTTCTCTCCCATTGGCAGTAAAATATAGTACACGGTTTTTCTCATCAATATTAACAATGCTTTCACAGTGGAAAGCACCTTTTGTGATTTGATTTTTAAGCTTCCCGTTTCCATCAAAAAGGTAAAAATGTGCCCAACCATCGCGCTCACTCCAATGAATTAATTCATTTCCATTGTTCACTAAGCCCGGACGATTTACTTCAACATAAGAATTAAATCGTTCATCAATCAATGGTTTAATGGCATTTGTATTAATATCAACGGTACAAATATCTATGCGTTTCAAATCGCGGCTGGTGCGTGAAAAATAGAATTTGGTATCATCCCCAAGCCAGATGGAAGGCCGGAATTCATTATCCCTGTCTTTATTTAAAACAGGTTTACTCCAAACCGAAACACTTTGATCTTTAAAGGCCGAAACATTCAGTTTTTTATAAGATTTTGCCGGAAAATCGAAAAGTAAAACTTCATCCTGAGGTGCTTCTTCCTCCCCTGGCATCTGGTATTTATAAGTTTCCAGCGTTGGGCGACCAGGAGTTACACTGTTGATTACCCACAAATCTTTAACCTTACGGGCATCGGTTCTGTTTAAAACAAAATACCTCGAATTTGGCGACCAAAGCACATAAGCGCCTCTGCGCTTCTTGTTGTTCTTTTCATTTTCAACATTGTTTTCGCCATCTCCATTGCTTCCATAAGAATAGAATTTTACACCATCTTTAGTTAACTGATGCTCTACAATAGTGCTGTCATCTTCATTTTTAACGGCCTTTTTGTAATTTTCTTTATCCATCCAATACAGATTGTAATTACGTGAAAAAACAATTGCAGATGAATCTGGTGCTACCGAACCCCAGCTTGGTTTAGGTTTTGGCTTACTGAAATTAGGAATTTCAGTCAGTTTCGCCGTAGCCAGTTCATATTTAAACGAAAAGATTTTTTTCTGCATTGAATCTGCCGCTTTTTTATCCTTGCGATCTTGCTTCAATTCATCGATGGAACTTTTAATCTCGAAAGAAATACTTTTTTCATCGGCAGCAAATTTTAAATTTTCAATGGGTAAATGCTCTGCATCAAATGGATCTCGAATGGCCAAAGTAATATCTGCAGCCATTTTTGAATTATCAAACATCAATTTCTTGGTTTTAGCAACGGGATCTACCAAATACCAGAATTTGCCTTTCGGATTTTCGAAAGTGTACCAGAAACGATTACTTAATTTTAACCAATGAGGATCTACCGATGTAGAATACACCATTTTCTTCAGTTTATTTGGCGAAAAACGTGCGGCAAGCTGATAATTTGCCTTGGGTTGTGACTGAATGTTTTCGGTTAATGTAAATGTTTTGTTTTGTGCCGCTACAGTTAGGCATAAAAACGGTGCACAAAGAACGAGTTTATAAAGTTTATTCATTAAAATTTGTTTGAGGCGCTAAATTATTTAATTATAGCTGATTATATCTCTTCAAAATTGTAATAAAACGGTTAGTTTGGCTCGTTTTCAAAAAAGCAAATATTTATCAACACAAGTGCATTCGCTATCTGATTAGTTAACAGATTTTATAGTTTTGTAATTAGAATATTATAACATGAAATACAAATTACTTACCATTATAACGGCAGGGATCATACTATTTACCAGCTGTCAATCTAACTCCAAAGCAGAAAGTTCTGTTTCAACAGATTCTACAGAACAAACCAAAGAAAACGAACACACAGGAGATCCTGTTGATGTTTCTAAAATTAAGGTTGCTGATGCAAAAACAATTTTAGCCAGAAAACAAGTGCCTATCCTTTGTTACCATCAGGTACGTAACTGGAAACCCACTGATGGTAAAGTAGGCAAAGATTATATTGTTGAAATTCAGAATTTTAAAGATCAGATGAAAATGTTAGCCGATAGTGGCTATCACACTATTTTACCTGATCAGCTTTATGCTTACTTAAATACCGGTGCAGCATTGCCAAGTAAGCCCATCATGTTAACTTTTGATGATACCGATATGGATCAATTCACCATAGTTCGTCCAACATTGGATAAATTAGGTTTCAAGGCAGTTTATTTCATCATGACGGTTTCTATAGGCAGAAAAGGAAAGTTTGTTGATTATATGACCAAAGAGCAGATTAAACAACTTTCTGATGAAGGAAACATCATCGGTTCGCATACTTACGATCATAAAAACTTTAAAAAATACGCGGGTAAAGATTGGGAAGAGCAATTGGATAAACCAACCAAAAAACTGGAAGAAATTACCGGAAAAAAAATCACAGAATTTGCTTATCCTTTTGGTTTATGGAATGCGGAAGGAATTCCGGAGTTGAAAAAACGTGGTTTCAGAATGGCTTATCAATTATCAACCAAACGCGATGAAAAAGATCCGTTGTTTACCATTCGCAGAATTATTGCAAGTGGTTACTGGAGTCCGAAAACACTAAGCAACAGCATTAAAAACAGCTTTTAAATTACTTAATGGCTGTTTGAGATATAAAATTTTATCGAAATTTATTGTATTGCGTTATTCCCGCAAATGTGGGAATGATGCAATACAATTAAAGATTTGGGCAATAAAACCTTGAAATAAACGCAGTATCTTGATTAAATAATGTTATAAAAATTGAATAAAAATCTCAAACTAACCTTCCATCCCCTCTTATCATTCATAATAATCGGTTTATTTTTACTGGCCTGCGGCAATCAAGAGTCTACACAAAAAGTTGTTGATGAGGTTACACCAGCAGATCTAAAAAAAGATACCATTAAGCAAAAACCCGCCGATGCTAAAACAATTTTAGCCCGTAAGGAAGTACCGGTTTTATGCTATCATCAAATCAGAAATAGTTTGCCAACCGATAGTAAAAGGGCGAATGACGACATTATTTCTCCTGATAAATTCAGAGAACATATTAAAATGCTGGCAGATAGCGGCTATCATACCATTTTGCCCGATCAACTTTACGATTATCTGGTTTATGGTGCAAAACTGCCGGAAAAACCAATTATGATCACATTTGATGATACCGATTTAGATCAGTTTACAGTTGGGGCTTCCACATTGAAAAAGTATGGTTTTAAAGGCGTTTATTTTATCATGACGGTTTCGATTGGCAGAAAGGGACGAATAGGTTATATGACACGTGAAAACATCAAACAACTCTCTGATGAAGGGAATACAATTGCCAGTCACACTTATGACCATAAAAACTTTACGCAGTTTACCGATGAAGATTGGAAGACTCAAATTGATGAACCTACCAAAAAACTGGAAGAAATCACAGGAAAGAAGGTTGAATATTTTGCTTATCCATACGGAGTTTTCAAAGCTTCGAACTTACACAAGTTAAAAGAACATGGTTTTAAGGCCGCTTTTATTCTGTCTACACCCCGAGACGAAAATTATCCGCTTTATACCATTCGCAGAATAATTGACCCGGGAAGATACTCCGCTAAAAACCTTTATTACAGCATAAACAAGAGTTTTAATAAAACAAAACCATAGTTTCATCTGTAAAATACAGTGGGAATTAATTGTGCCGTTATGAAAAATCTTGTCTTCTTACTTTTTGGTTTAGTGATATTATTTGCCTGTAATAATCCCAAAAATAGTGCGAACGATGATACCGGATCAAACTTAAGAACAGAATTACCTGAAAACTTTTATAAAAGACTGGAAGGCACCATTGCCGGAAAACGGGTGGTAATGAACCTGCAAAAAGTTAATGGCGATTATGACGGGAATTATTTTTATGAGGGGTCCTGGCTCAATTTATCAACTGATACCATTATCGGGAAAGACAGCGTAGTGCTATCGGAAAACAGTTTTTACGATTATTATTTTGATAAAGACGCAAAACAAGCTCATTTGCATTTAAAATGGACCGGCAACGGATTTAATGGCAGTTGGGAAAACGGCGATAAAACGAAAAACTTCCCCGTACGGCTGGTGGAGAAATATCCTGCAGGAAGCTATGAATTTTCTGCAGGCTTATATGAAGACTCTACTAAAGCTTTTGCAGATAGAACAAAATCTCCGGTTGCCTCAATTAGTTTTGAATATTTGCAGGCCAGGGCAAGCGATGAAAGTGGCAACTGGTTAAATAATCAGCTAAAACGTATCTCAGGTATCACACCGGGAAACGTAGACCGCGAAATTGGATTTAAGAAGATTGCAGAAGCTTATTTTTCTGACTACAAAAAGGAAATTGCAGAACAGCAAAAATCAGGTCCAGACCGGGGTTTTGAAGAATGGATGAATTATACCAATAATAGTCAGCAATCCATCTCTTACAACGGAAATGGTTTTGTAGTGATCGATTTTTTGGCTGATGCTTATACTGGTGGTGCGCATGGAAATTACAGCAGTACCATGTTTTGTTTGGATGTTCAGCATAAAAAACAGATGATTTTAAGTGATGTGGTAAAAATTGACTCGAACACTTTACAGAAATTGCTGGAAAAGAATCTCAGAAAACAATACAACATTAAGCCTCAGGACGAAATCAACAGCGTTTTATTTGACAATTTCTTAAAACCCAATAAGAATTTTTATTTCAATGATAATGGCCTAGCCTTCATGTATAATCCGTACGAAGTAGCAAGTTATGCCCAAGGCCAAATTGTTGTTTTTATTCCTTTTAATGAGCTGAAAGCTTATTTAGTTCCGGCTTTTGCTGAACGAATTGGAGTGAAATAAGTTCTTGTTCTTTTCCCGCAGATTCTCAGATTGTCGCAGAATTAAGCAATTCGAATAATACACTGGGCACGCTAACTTGTTTCGGCACCCGATCATCAGGTTTCCCGGCTGGTCGGGATTTGTAATCCAGACCCTGGAACCGTGGATTTTAAATCCACAGATATACCACTGTTGCCTTGCTGAACCTGTTTCAGCACTTGATTATCAGGTTCGTGAACCAACAAGACTGACGAAATTATCCCATAACACAGCCTCCCGAAATTTCGTAAGTCGTTTACAAATCCAGTTGGTCGGGATTTGTAATCCAGACCCTGGAACCGTGGATTTTAAATCCACCGATATACACTGTCTAAGCCTTGCTTTAGCACCCTGATTATCAGGCTCGTGAACCAACAAGACTGACGAAATTATCCCATAACACAAGCCTTCAAATTTCGTAAGTCGGTTTACAAAATCCAGTTGGCCGGGATTTGTAATCCAGACCCTGGAACCGTGGATCTTAAATCCACCGATATACACTGTCTAAGCCTTGCTTTAGCACCCTGATTATCAGGTTCGTGAACCAACAAGACTGACGAAATTATCCCATAACACAAGCCTTCAAATTTCGTAAGTCGGTTTACAAAATCCAGTTGGCCGGGATTTGTAATCCAGACCACCGAACCGTGGATTTTAAATCCACAAATATACCACTGTTGCCTTGCTGAACCTGTTTCAGCACCTGATCATCAGGTTCGTGAACCAACGAGACTGACGAAATTATCCCATAACACAAGCCTTCAAATTTCGTAAGTCGGTTTACAAATTCAGCTGGCCGGGATTTGTAATCCAGACCACCGAACCGTGGATTTTAAATCCACAAATATACCACTGTTGCCTTGCTGAACCTGTTTCAGCACCTGATCATCAGGTTCGTGAACCAACGAGACTGACGAAATTATCCCATAACACAAGCCTTCAAATTTCGTAAGTCGGTTTACAAATTCAGCTGGTCGGGATTTGTAATCCCGATTACCGAACCGTGGATTTTAAATCCACAGATATACCACTGTTGCCTTGCTGAACCTGTTTCAGCACTTGATTATCAGGCTCGTGTAAACCATTAAGACTGACGAAATTATCCCATAACACAAGCCTTCAAAATTTCGTAAGTCGGTTTACAAAATCTCCTGCACCAAATATTTATTCCCGTTAAAACTTAACTCATCGCCCACTTTCGCACCCATAAAAAGCTTCCCGATTGGTGCGGCCTGAGAAACAGCAAAAAATTTTTGTCCGTCAACATTCAATTCGCCGGCACTGATGCTGATATAGAAATTACCTTTTGGAGTTAAAACCAGGCTCCCATTTTTAATCGTTTTTGCTACATCAACATTTTCTACCTGTTGTAAGGCAATTTTCTGTTGTCCTGCTTCGTAAAGTAATTTGTTATTCCTGTCCATTTCCTGCTGCATCATTTCGCGGGTGGTTTCATATTTATCGCCGGCACTACTTTTAGTGTCATCGTTTGATGCCTGCCTGGCTTGCTGTAAAGAATATTCAATATTCTCTATTCGGTTTTGAATAAAGTTTAAACAAAGCTGATATAACTGAGATTTTAGGGTAGGCATATTTTGATGGAAAATGAAAGATGAAATTTTTGGTAGCAGACTAAACACTCCAGACTAATGACTCAGAACTCAATCCTCTATCCACTTTACTTTTCCTTCCATTGGAGTGCGGTTTGGTGCCCAGGGTTTTTCATTATGATAGCCCATGTAAAATAAACCGATGCATTTTTCATTTTCAGTTAAGCCCAAAAATTCACCCAAATCATCAATTAACGGTGGCGAACTCCAGTAGGCACCAACTTTTAAACTTTCGGCAGTTAAAGCCATATTTTGAACGGCACAAGATACGGCAGCCAATTCTTCCCATTCCGGTATTTTGCCACTCACAGCCATATTAATAGCAATAATACAATCTGCCTGACTCGTTTTCTCTGCAAAGCTATCATACTTCTTTTGCAAAAATTGTTGTGGAGAAACCTTCTTTTTATATAATTTGCCAAGCTCCTCTCCTAGTTTTGGCAATCCAGCCTTTCTAATCACAGTAAACCGCCAGGGTTGGGTTAGCTTATGCGTTGGGGCGTAATTTGCTGTCTCTAAAATTTGATTGATTACCTCAACAGGAATTTCTTTTTTGATATAACTGGCCGGAAAAATACTACGGCGTTCTTTAATGATTTTAACTATGGTTTCATATGCTGTACTCATTTGGTAAAAGTAGCGAAAAGCCAAAAGACTAAAGCTTAAAGCGAAAAGCAATTTACCAATGCGGAAAAGATTTGACTTTTAGCTAACTGAAAATGATGAACTGCTCACTGATAACTGTTTCCTGATCTGTTTAACTCTTGCAAAAAAAGCAATGCTCTCCTTATCGATAAGAAAATTCATGGTTTGGATCAGTTCATCTTTAATCCATCCATGTTTAGGAATTAAATTGGCCAAAATATTTAAACAATGTGATTTAACAGCAACCGGGATTTTCTCATCAATAAGCCAGGCGAATACAACTTCAACTATTTTATCTGTATCGCAGTCACTGATGATTTCTTTAATTTCAGAAGGAGCATTTTTCCCGGTCATGAAGGCTAGAATTTTAACATAATGCCTTAATGCAGATAAATTGTTTTGTGTGGAAAATCTCTCTAAGAAATAGTGTACATAAGGCAAAAATCTTTCCTGATGATGGGAATATACATTTTCTAAAATCCAGGCTGAACGGAAACCAATCTGCTCATCATGATGAAAACTTAAATCAATTAAATCTTTTACAGAGAATGTTTCATCAGAAGCGATTGCCGCAAGTTTTTCAACTTTGCTTTTGCTAAGGGTTGCTTTTATGGTGTCGAGTAATGGTTGCATAGATAGCCGCAGATTCACAGATTAATAAAGTAAAATTAATGAATAATCTTGTGATGCAGTCTGTCTAATGAGCAATTCAACATAGTCGAAACAGATTGTTTTGTCGGCTGGAGGGTCTCCCCTACAGTGACAACAATTACCCATAAGAGTTGACAACTTTCTTTGCTATTGATTATTGAAGTTGTCAATGCTATAAAAAACAACGGAGACCAGGTCTTTTAGGCCATCAAATTAAACCTGGATTCCAATTATTAATCCTAAACCTTTTAGCTTCTGCCTTTTTACCCTCAACCTTTTTCCGTATCTTTGCGGCTTATTTTATTTACAGTATGATTTCAGTTTCTAATTTATCGTTACGATACGGCAAACGCACATTATTTGAAGATGTTAACCTAAAATTTACCCAGGGCAACTGCTATGGCGTAATCGGGGCTAACGGCGCAGGTAAATCTACTTTCCTGAAAATTTTATCGGGAGAGGTAAATCAAACTTCGGGTAGTGTGGCTTTTACTCCGGGCGAAAGAATGGCGGTTTTAAAGCAAAACCACTATGAATTTGATGAATTTACGGTATTGGAAACAGTAATGATGGGACATAAAGAACTTTATGCCATTATGAAAGAGAAAGATGCCATTTACATGAAAGAAGATTTTTCCGAAAAAGATGGGGAACGTGCCGGAGAGTTGGAAAATCTTTTCGCTGAAATGGATGGCTGGAACATGGAAAGTAATGCTGCCACCTTACTAAGCAATTTAGGTATTACAGAAGATAACCATTATAAATTACTGAAAGAGCTCGATAACACACAAAAAGTACGCGTGTTATTGGCACAGGCATTATTTGGTAATCCTGATATTTTGTTACTGGATGAGCCTACCAATGATTTGGACATCGAAACGATTGCCTGGCTCGAAAACTTCCTGGCTGATTATCAAAACATTGTATTGGTGGTATCTCACGACAGGCACTTTTTAGATGCGGTGTGTACGCACATTGTGGATATCGATTTCGCAAAAATGAGCATCTATACAGGTAACTACTCTTTCTGGTATGAATCTAGTCAGTTAGCGTTAAAGCAACGTAGCGACCAGAACAAGAAAATGGAAGATAAAGTGAAAGAGTTGCAGGAATTTATTCGCAGGTTTAGTGCAAATGCATCGAAATCTAAACAAGCAACTTCACGTAAAAAAGCTTTAGATAAAATTGATATTACCGAGATCAAAGCTTCAAGCCGTAAATATCCTGCAATTATTTTTAATAATACAGGTCGTGAAGCCGGAGACCAGATTTTACAAGTGGAGAATTTAGGTAAAAGCGGAAACGATGGCATTTTATTCGACAAAGTTACTTTTATGGTGAACAAAGGCGATAAAATTGCTGTGCTTTCTCAAAACAGCTTAGCTACTGCCGCATTTTACGATGTGCTAACAGGTCGCGATACTGATCATAAAGGAGAATTTAAATGGGGTGTTACCATCAGTACAGCTGATATTCCTAATGATAATTCTGAATATTTCTCTGGTAAGGATGAAAACCTGGTTGATTGGTTACGTGAATACTCAGGCACAGATGCTGATGAGCAATTTGTACGTAGCTTTTTAGGGCGTATGTTATTCTCGGGAGAAGAAGTTTTGAAAAATGTTAAAGTACTTTCCGGAGGCGAGAAAATGCGTTGCATGTTCTCCAGAATGATGTTGCAACAAGCCAATTTATTAATGTTTGATGAGCCTACCAATCACCTGGATCTGGAATCTATCGAGGCACTAAACAATGGTATGAAAGATTTTAAAGGAACAATTTTATTTACCTCACGAGATCACCAGTTAACAGAAACCGTTGCAAACAGAATTATCGAAATTACACCCAAAGGCACCATTGATAAGTTAATGACTTACGATGAATACATTAACAACCCCGATGTTGCTAAACTTCGTGAGGAAATGTATGCTTAAGATTTAAAGCGCTTCCTTTTTAAAGAGCATTATTGCCTGGCCAATGAAAAATTGGCCAGGCAATGTTATTTTGTATCCGCACTAGGCATAACGGGGATTTGTTTTAGCAAAAGGCATAACACACCAACGTCATTTCCGCGCAGGCGGAAATCTTAAAGCTTTCGCTATAGGGCCTAAAAACAATCATTTTACAACAAGTTTCATACATGAATCGTCATTGCGAGGAGGAACGACGAAGCAATCTACTTACCATTGTAATTCCAATTGCAGCATTGGAAAGATTGCTTCACTCCAGCGCACATACCTTTTCTTCAGTTCGCAATGACGGGAGTCTCAACAAAGTTTATCTTAAACTTTAATGGCATGCAAATCCGAATGGTGTTGCATAAGCTTCAACGGCCTCCTATCCTTCCATCATTTCCTATAACCTAGAATGCGTAACAGGGATTTGTTTTACGCAAGGAGCATAGTACCCTTGTGTCATTTCTATGCAGGTGGAAACCAAGCAAGTGCTTATCGAAGATAAATTAAAAAAATTCCTACCCACTGTAGCGTTTTCATTTCATTAAACGTTTTAGAAGAAAAGTGTTAATGGCCATTAACCAATTTTATTTAAAAAATTGATTTAACTACATGAAAACTAATCTAAAAAACTTTAGTCTGACAACAAAAATTGTACTCTCTCTCCTTACCATAACTACCATATTTTCGGCTTGTAAAAAAGACTGGAATAATGAGCCGATTGAAGCCGCCGGAATTGGATATGTACACGCATCTCCAGGTACTGCCGCTCTTGATTTTGTATTAGACAATCAAAAGATTGGAAGTTTCACGTATACCAATGATCGCGGATATTATGCAGCCTATCCCGGAACAAGATTAGTTGGTGTTGCGAAGAAAGATTCTTTAAAGTATCTTACCAGCGGATCAGCCGTTTTAAAATCAGGATCTTTTTACTCTGTTTTTGTGGTAGATACATTAAAATCCACAAAACTGCTATTGGTTGAAGATGATTTGAAAGCTCCGGATGCAGAAAAAGCAAAAGTTCGTTTCATTAACTTAAGTCCTGGGTCATCCGCTTTGGATTTAGCAGTTGAAGGCAATGCTACAGCCTTATTCACCAGCAAAGCCTTTAAAGAATATACACCATTTACTTCCATTGATCCTGCTGAAAGCTATAATTTTCAGGTTAAGGATGCGGGTTCTGCAACAGTAAAAGCAACGCTTCCCGGAGTTAAAATTGAAAAGGGAAAAATTTATACCATTTGGGCAAAAGGATTAAGCAGTACAACCGACAGCACAAAATTTGGCTTGGCTGTAATGACTAACAAGTAATATCTACCCGTTGAATTTAACACCATTCTGAAATATGGATGGTGTTATTTCTTTAATTTTGCAGAATAAGTTTAATCACTTATCAAAAAACTAATCAAACCTTAAATAGATCCTTTACGGGAGTGATAAAAAAGATACTCAGTTTTGAGGAAATTTTAAAAGGCTGTGTAAAAAATGACAATAGCTGTAAAGAAATGATGTATAAATCATTTTATGGCTATTTAATGGGTATTATTTTAAGGTATACCAAGAACCCCGCTGATAGCGAAGAACTTGTAAATGATAGTTTTATAAAAATATTTAAGCATGTTGGCAATTTTAAACCACCAAAAAATCCGGAAGAATTGCAACGATCATTCAAAGGTTGGATTGCTCAAATTGCATCGCGTACAGCAATAGATAAAATAAGGAGTGCAAAAGCTCAATTCTATGTTGACGACTTAACTGAAGATGAACATCCGGTTACACAAGTATCTATCGCTTCAGAACTTCATGTTAACGATATTTTAAATTTATTAAATCACTTGCCAGATACGCAGAGGTTAGTATTTAACTTATACGAAATTGAGGGTTTCGCTCATGACGAGATTGCTGTAATGTTAAGCATTCCGGAAAGTTCAAGCCGTGTTTACCTGACCAGATCTAAAAACAAGTTACGTACGCTTTATCTAAATACATTGGTTAATTCATATAAAAAAAATGGATAAGGAATTAATTGAGCATATCACATCACAGCTTCAACATCACGAAGAATCTTATTCTGATGGTGCCTGGGAGCGTTTTTCTGCAAAGGAGAATAAACCAAAACGTTTTGTTTACTGGCCTTTGTGGGTTGCGGCTGCTTTAATTTTAGTTTTTGGGGGAGTGTTTTTTTCTTTGAATGAAAAAACCATTAAAAGTGATATGGCTGTAAATAATTCAAAACCAATTACTCAGAAACCCGATGAGGAGAACACTTTATCTTCTACTGAAAACAGCCAACCAAAAGAAAAAAACCAACTAAATTTACCATTGATCAAAGAAAATCAATCCATTCCAGGTATAACTGTTGCCAGCAATCAATCGCAAAAACGTGTTGAACAATACCATTCGTTAGCAGTTCACGAAGTAATTGAAAATGATAACCGCCTTGAAAATTCACTTACCGCTATTAACTTGGCAAGTGCAAACAACAGGAGCTTTGATATTTATAGAGAAAACAAAAAAGAAAAGGTATTTAAAAAACCAACATTTGAAGATATATTGGCTCATGATAGTAAATTCAATGAGTTTAGCAGCGCATCAAAAAGCCAGAAAGATTCTAAATGGGAACCTGGTGTTTATGTGGCACCGGCAATGGGTAATGACAACAAAGTAAATATGAATTATGGTTTCTCATTATCCTATGCCATCGATAAGAAGCTGTCCATTAGTTCAGGGGTTTCGTATGCATCATTAAGTTCCACAGAATCTTTAGATGCCAGCGCCCCACAAACTTTATCAGGCAAGAATTTGGAATCTGTTAATGCTAAAGTTCAGGGAATCAATATCCCATTGGAGCTTAAATACAACATTAGCGATAAACTATATACCGGAGTAGGAATTTCTGCATTGGCTGTACTGAATAATTCTCAGCAAAACACTTATCTGATCAATCAGGTGCAGAGCATGCCTATGGCTTCATCTAGCGGAGCAATGGAACAAAAGAACTTCATCGTGGCAGAAAAAACCAGCGAACCACAGCCAGAATCGGCCATTGATCCTGATAAATACATCGGTTTTTATAATTTCTCCATAGGTTACAAACAAAAAATATCTCCAAAGAAAAATATAGCCATTGAGCCATTTTTAAGATTGCCGATGAAAACCTTCTCTAAAGAAAACTTAAACTTAACCAACGGAGGCTTAAGGTTAAAAATCGATTTTTAGATATTGTTATAAACGAGTTACAATTTCAATTACGCTTGTTTACTATCTTTGCGGGATATATAACCTGAAGGGAACGATAATGAAACAACTGGCATTTTTATTTTTACTTTTTATTGGCTTTGGCGCACAAGCGCAGCATGATCCGAGCGATCAAATGGATTCTCCAAACTGGGATGTAATTGGAAGCATTGGTTTTAAAACGGTTAAGCCAACTGAAAAATATGCAGTTTACAATGCTAACATTAAAAAATTCGAAAATAAGCCTTTTGAATTATCCGGATATATTGTTCCGATAAAAGACGGGATGAAACAAACTAAATTTATGTTATCTACCTTACCCATCAACCAATGTTTTTATTGCGGGAAAAATGGTATCCCAATCATGGTTTTAGTTGAAATGGCCGAGCCGGTTAAATTTACTTACCAACCCATTACGGTAAAAGGTGTTTTAAAACTGAATAATGGGAATACGATGGATAATCCACCAGTACTTTTATCCACATCAAAACTGTTATAAAACAAAGGCTGTCCTAAAAATCCCGTTCAATCCTATTAAGGAAATTCACGTTTTACCTATCGTAAACTCATCTTTAAAACTTTGCATCATACCCAATTTAATAGGGTATCTTAATACGTTTTCAATAGCGAAAGCTTTAAGATCATCTTCGATGGGCACTTATGTGGCAATGACGAAACAAGAATGGTCTGGTCTGAAAAATATTTGTGTCAACACGATAAATTTCACAGGCACGACAGATTGATCTTTTAGGACAGCCTAATTTTGTTTTTATATCAACAGTTTAAAACTGAAAATTTATAACTGTGAACCGACCTAGTGACCTGAATGTCCATCAGCACCATGAGCATGGCCATGAGCCAGTTCATCCTGAGTAGCTTCTCTAACGTTTAAAATTGTTCCGCTAAACAAAAGGTTTTTCCCAGCCATTGGGTGATTTAAATCAACTGATACCGTTTCATCATGAACAGCGGTTACGTTGGCCCTGAACTGGTTACCATTGTTATCCTGTAATGGAATAACATCACTAACATTTGGAACCTCACCACCAGCATCTGTAAACATGCTTTTAGGCAAATCTGCAAAAGCTCCGGGATCAATTTCTCCGTAACCATCAGCAGCCGATAATTCGAAACCATATTCATCGCCGGTTTTTAATCCAGCTAAATGCTCTTCAAATTTAGGCAACATCATGCCAACGCCATATAAAAATACTAAAGGATTTTGCTCGTCTGCTTTCTCAACAAAAACTTGTTGTCCTTCTTCGTTAGTAGTATGCAATTCATAAGTTAATGCAACTACTGAGTTTGGTGAAATATTCATTCAGATTGTTTTAATGTAAATACGCTAATGCTTCCTCAACAGTTTTAACCGGTAACTGGCATACTTTATTTCGGCAAATATAAACTTTTGTTTCATTGCTTTGCTTACCTTTTAACAGTGGCAGGTTACTTTTTGTTCCACCCAATGTAATTTTGTTGGGAATATAATGATTGCTTAACTCCAGTTTAACCACATCAGTTTCTAAACCCACAATGGCTATTTCGTTAATTCCCTGTATCTCATTGAGTAACTGTATGGCCCAGTTGGAATAGGCAGAACCGTATGTTTTTATTTTTGGATAAACCGCAGCAAGCATTGCTGATGCCTTATCGGTGTAATCATCCAAATCAAAAAGCAACCCTAATTTCTTTAAGTTTTGTGCCATGGTTGAATTTGATGCAGGAATAACATTATCCATCACTTCGTGTTTACGGGCAATTAAACTTTCTCCTTCCGCTGAGGTATAGAAAAACATGGGCGAGCCGGCGTCATTGAAATTTGCGATCACCTCATCTGCAAGAGCTTTTGCCTCTGTTAACCATTCTTCATCAAAATCATATTCATATAAAGCAATCAATGCTTCAATTATAAAGGCGTAATCATCTAAAAATGCGGTAATGGATGCCTTTTCATTTTTATAATTACGGTATAATCCGCCACTAGCTGTTTTTAAATTCGTTAAAATAAAACGTGCGGCTGCCGATGCCTTTTCATAGTATTGATGATGATTCAAAACCTGTGCTGTATCGGCTAATGCCTTAATCATCATTCCATTCCAGGCCGTTAAGCATTTATCATCCAAACCTGGTCTGATCCTTTTATTTCTGACCTGAAGCAATTTTACTTTGGCAGCTTTTACAGTTTCATACAAGGTTTCTGCATCAATTCCATACTTTTCTGATAGATCATCATCTGATAAGGTTTTACGTAAAATGTTGGTTTGCTCCTCTTCCCAGTTTCCATCTTCGGTAACCTGATAATATTCGGCCATTAACCGGGCATCATCGCCCAAAATATGGTCAAATTCTTTCTTATCCCAAACATAAAATTTACCTTCTATTCCTTCACTGTCAGCATCTAAAGCAGAATAAAACAAGCCTTCTGCCGAAGTCATTTCGTTAAAAACCCATTCAATGGTCTCCACTGCCGTTTGTTTAAAAGCTTCAAATTTGGTGCATTGATAAGCTTCAATATATAAACTGATCAATTGTGCATTATCATAAAGCATTTTTTCGAAATGGGGCACATGCCATTGATCATCTACAGAATAACGGGCAAAACCACCTCCTATCTGATCGTAAATTCCCCCACGACTCATTTCTTCAAGCGTGTGGCATACTGCAGTAAAAACAGATTCATCATCTCTTAAAAAGCCATAACGCAATA
Source organism: Pedobacter chinensis (assembly GCF_003339865.1). GTDB lineage: Bacteria > Bacteroidota > Bacteroidia > Sphingobacteriales > Sphingobacteriaceae > Pedobacter > Pedobacter chinensis. The sequence continues at coordinate 315,002 of NZ_QPKV01000006.1, read as the reverse complement.
AGAAAACCCAGTTATTGGGCAGTGGAAATTTGGGAGCTCGGTTATATCCACCAAAACCAATGTCGAAATGGCGTTTCCAGGGTTCAATGATTTCTGTTAAATGTTCCTGAGTATAATCTTCTTTTGAAACCGGTGGAATTATTTTTTCACTGTCTTTTATTCCGGCTGTTAATCTTTCGGCATATTGAATGGCTTTACCGGGTTCATTTGCCCACAATCCGGCAACATTTTCCAAAATGTTAATCCAATCGTTTTTTCTGAAGTACGTGCCCCCGTAAATCGGGCGTTGATCGGGCAAACAAATGCAATTCAGAGGCCAGCCTCCGCTGCCGGTCATCAACTGGATAGCATACATATAGATCTGATCAATATCCGGGCGTTCTTCCCGGTCTACTTTTATGCAGATAAAATGCCGGTTCATTACCTCGGCAACCTCGTGGTTTTCAAAACTTTCACGCTCCATCACATGGCACCAATGGCAGGCAGAGTAACCGATACTCACTAAAATGAGTTTATTTTCTGCCTTAGCTTTCTCCAGAGCTTCGGTACCCCATTCGTACCAGTTTACAGGATTGTAAGCATGTTGTAACAGGTATGGCGAAGAGGCGTTAATTAACTTATTGGGTGCTGAATGATGGTTTGACATGAATGCTAAAATATTTCAATTGAACTTGTAAAGCTATTAATTATCTACAAAGCTGTTTCGTTTTAGTTTTTGTTTTTCTACTTTAGTTGAAAATCTACAAGCAATGGAATTGGCCAGAAACATTTATTTAGTGCAATAAAAAAAGATTATCATTAAATCCTGATTGAGCGTATGACAACTGACTGTACTTTTTTTGAAGAACCTCCCGAATTAAACACATCATCCCTAACCCCTCAACCCTAAACCCTCAACCCTAACCGCTAACCCAATCATGAAAATCACTCATACCGAAATATATCGCTTCAGCATTCCGATGGAACCTTTCGTAATCGCTACAGGAACCATGCATTTTGCACAGAATGTGCTGATTAGAATTTATACCGATACCGGAATAAATGGCATTGGCGAATGCTCTGCTTTTCCGATGATTGTTGGCGAAACGCAAGATACCTGCATTGCCATGGCAAAAGATTTTGCAGCTATTTTAAAAGGAAAAAATTCGCTGGAAATTCCGGAACGGATGAACGATTTATTGGGCTACGCAGATCATAACAGCACCATAAAAAGTGCTTTTGATATGGCTTTGTTTGATATTTCAGCAAAACATGCAGGCTTACCGCTGTATAAATTTCTCGGTGGAACCAAAAGAACAATTGAAACTGATATGACCATTGGCATTGATACACCTGGGGGAATGGCGGCTACGGCACTAAAATACAAAGAAAAAGGTTGCAGAATCATTAAAATTAAGCTGGGCAAAAAAGTTCACGATGATATAGAACGGGTAAAACATATTCGTGAAGCTGTAGGAGATGACATGACTTTACGGTTAGATGCCAACCAGGGCTGGAGTTTTGACGATGCATTATTTGCCCTGGGCGAGCTTGAAAAGTATAACATCGAATTTTGTGAGCAACCCATGAGAACCTGGTATGATGATAAACTGCCGGAGCTTAATGTAAATTCTCCTATTAAATTAATGGCTGATGAAAGTTGTTATAACCATCACGACGCCCGGAAACTGATCAACAGTCAATCTACCACCTACCTTAACATCAAATTCTCGAAATCGGGAGGCATTTTAGAAGCACAAAAAATACACGAAGAAGCCTTACAAACCGGTGTAAAATGTATGATTGGGAGTATGCTGGAAAGCAGGATCGCTTTAAGTGCGAACTTACATTTTGCATTGGCCAGTCCAAATGTGGAATTTTTTGATCTGGATACCGCACTATTAGGCCACCTGGTTGATCCGGCCGTTGGCGGTTTAACTTATAATGGATACTTCCTTGATGTGCCCGATGAAATTGGAATCGGTGCTGAAGCAGATGAATTTTTCCTGGAAAAATGTGAAAGCTGGATTATTTAGTTCATTTGTATCATTGGTTCATTAGTAGGCAGGTTTGGGTGCGTAAAGTTCATTGGTGTCATTAGTTCATTAGGTTTATAGCCTTGTACCAATGAACAGATGACCAGTGAACTAATGAACCAATGACTAATGAACCATTGAACTAATGAACATCTGCACTAATGAACAAGCATTCCTGCCAGTGCCGTACTATCGCCGTTAAACGCATTAAAATCTACTACATGGCCAATGCCACTGATTTTCGCTTTATCAGAATGTTGCCAGAATTTCCAGCGGCTTTTATCCATTCTCAATTTGGGTTGATGGTAATGAGCAATCCATAACGGATATTCATCAAAATGATCAGCCAAATAATCTTCATAAAACTTTAATCCCGTGTAAATAATCGGACGAACCTTGGTTTTCATTTCCACAAAATTGAGAAAATCTGCAAGCTCTGCCCGCATTTTTAATGGCGAAACACCGTCCAGGCTCTCAATATCAACAACAGGGGGTAAATCTCCTTTTTCTATGTTTACCACCTGTAAAAAAAACTTAGCTTGTGTTTTCCCCTCTTTTTTTGGCCTGAAAAAGTGGTAAGCGCCGCAAATAATACCAGCTTTTGGTGCTTCTCTCCAATTACGCTGAAAGTAAGGGTCAACCTGTAAAATGCCTTCAGTTGCTTTAATGAAAGCAAAGCGAATATTCACTTCGTCTTCTTTCATTTCTTTCACTTTTTGCCAGTTTATTTTGCCCTGATAATATGAAACATCAATTCCATGTACGGTATATGCCTTCGGAATTTTAATGTTAAAACTTTCGTAAGTGCGATAATTGGGGTCCTGCCCCCAATCTTTTACCCATCGCCAGGTGGCCACGAAATCTTTAAGCACATACCCGTAATATAATGGAGAAAGTAAAATCAATAATAACCCCGCAATAGCAACTTTCCATTGAATCGGTAGCGGTTTAGGTTTCTTTTTACGAACGGTTTTTCGGGTTACCCGTTTTCTTTTGGCTGGCGGCATAAGCTATTTAATGCTGCTAAATTGAGGAAAATATGGAGAAATAAAAAAAGCGAGTTGCCCCGCTTTGAATGTTTTCACAACGGAATAATCCTTATTGTGATTTGCTTTCATGTCAAAGATAGAAATTATTTTAAGATGCAGATTACGGGAAACCGTAATGAATTAAAAATAAATGATTTTAAGTTTGGGTATGGCGTTTAATACTCATGATTAAGAATAATTTTTCTGATTTAACTGAATTAAAAAATTAAATCAGATATTGTTAAAACATTAAAATAATCTCTCATGAAGAAAATATTAGGACTAGATTTGGGAACAAATAGCATTGGTTGGGCATTGATTGAAGTTGATGAAAATAATATACCCATCCGAATTATTGCAATGGGTTCTAGAATAATTCCTTTAGATGCAGATGCTAGAGATCAGTTTCAGAAAGGGCAGGCTATATCTAAAAATAAGGATAGAACTACAGCTAGAACTCAAAGGAAAGGATATGATAGAAAACAATTAAAAAAGTCTGATGATTTTAAATATAGTCTAAAAAAGATTTTAGAAAAACTAAACATCTTCCCTACCGAAGAATTACTGAAATTACCAAGTCTCGATTTATGGAAACTAAGAAGTGATGCTGTTTCTGACATTGAAGATATAACTCCCGAACAATTGGGCAGAATACTCTATATGCTCAATCAGAAAAGAGGGTACAAATCAGCAAGAAGTGAAGCAAATGCAGATAAAAAAGATACAGATTATGTTGCTGAAGTTAAAGGAAGATATACTGAACTTAAAGAACAAAATAAAACTTTAGGACAACACTTTTTTGATGAATTACATCTAGCTCATCAAAACAACACCTATTTTAGAGTAAAAGAAAAAGTCTATCCAAGAGAAGCTTATATTGAAGAATTTGATGCGATTATAAATGCTCAAAAACTTAAACATCCCTTTTTAACTGATGAAATTATCCATACATTAAGGAATGAAATTATTTATTATCAACGTAAGTTAAAATCGCAAAAGGGATTAGTAAGTATCTGTGAATTTGAAGGTTTTGAAACTACTTATTTTGACAAGAAAACCCAACAAGATAAAACCATATTCACAGGACCAAAGGTTGCACCTAGAACGTCTCCGTTATTTCAGCTATGTAAAATTTGGGAAGTAGTAAACAATATCTCCATAAAAACTAAAAATCCTGAAGGCAGTAAATACAAATGGGGCGATAGAATACCTACTATTGAAGAAAAGCAAATAATTGCAAATTATCTTTCGGTAAATGAAAATCTAAGTTTTGCAGAACTACTTAAAATATTAGGACTAAAAAAAGAACAAGTTTATGCTAATAAACAAATCTTAAAAGGCATCCAAGGTAATATTACCTATTCAGCTATTCATAAAATTATAGGAAATAGTGAATATTTAAAATTTGACACTCAAACAATTCCATCAAAACACTCAGCTATTTTAGTTGATAAAAAGACTGGAGAAATTCTAGATGAAAGAGATAGTGTAGAATTATCTTCAGATTTAGAGCAAGAACCATTTTATCAACTTTGGCATACTATCTATTCTATTAAAGAACTAGATGAGTGTAAAAATGCCTTAGTAAAACGCTTTAACTTTGATGAAGAAATTGCAGAAAAACTTTCTAGAATAGATTTTAACAAGCAAGCATTTGGCAACAAATCTAATAAAGCCATGCGAAAAATGTTGCCATATTTGATGTTAGGATACAATCAATCAGATGCTGAAAGTTTTGCTGGTTATAATCGCAGGTTAACCAAAGAAGAAAAATCAAAAAATATTTTAGACGAACGACTGCAACTATTATCAAAAAATAGTTTGCGACAACCAGTTGTAGAGAAAATTCTAAACCAAATGATAAATGTAGTAAATGCAATTATCGAGAAATATGGAAAACCTTACGAAATTAGAGTAGAGCTTGCCAGAGAATTAAAACAAAGCAAAGACGAGCGTGAAGATGCCGATAAGCAGAATGGATTTAATAAAAAACTGAACGAGCTAGTTATGACTAAACTTGCTGAACTAGGTTTACCAACTACCAAACGTTATATCCAAAAGTATAAGTTTATTTTTCCTGCCAAAGATAAAAATTGGAAAGAAGCACAAACTGCTAATCAATGTATTTATTGTGGCGAAACATTTAATCTTGCCGAGGCATTAAGTGGCGATAATTTCGATGTAGACCATATTGTACCCAAAGCATTATTGTTTGACGATTCGCAAACCAACAAAGTGCTGGTACATAGAAACTGTAATTCTACTAAAACTAATCATACAGCTTACGACTATATCTCAAAAAAAGGAAGTGAAGCCTTAAACGATTATGTGACAAGAGTTGATGAATGGTTTAAACGAGGAATAATTTCTTACGGAAAAATGCAACGTTTAAAAGTTTCATTCGAAGAATATCAAGAACGCAAAAAAGTTGGTAAAGAGACCGAAGCTGATAAAAAAATATGGGAAAACTTTATTGATAGACAATTACGTGAAACGGCTTATATTGCTAGAAAAGCAAAAGAAATTTTAGGAAAGATTTGTCATAACGTTACCAGTACAGAAGGAAATGTCACAGCAAAACTTCGGCAACTTTGGGGTTGGGACGATGTATTAATGAATTTACAGTTACCCAAGTATAGAGAAATAGGACAAACACAATTAAAAGAATGGACAAGTGATCGTGGAAATCGTAAACACCAAAAAGAAGAAATTACAAATTGGACTAAACGCGACGATCATCGCCATCATGCAATAGATGCGCTTGTAATTGCCTGTACACAACAAGGATTTATCCAGCGAATAAATACTCTAAGTTCTAGTGAGACAAAGGATGAGATGCAAAAGGAAATTGATAGTGCTAAGAAAAAATATGGCGAAAACTATGATGAAAAGATATTAAGTGAAAAGAATGAAATAATCAAAGGACAAAAAGAAAAAAATAATCAACTTAATATTTATTTGATTTCACAGAGACCAGAAAATTTTACCACAAAATATATTGAACAAGAAGCAGACAAAATACTAGTTTCTTTCAAAGCTGGCAAAAAAGTAGCTACTATAAGCAAGTTTAAAGCTATAGGCAAAAATGAAACCACAGGCGTAATTGTACCAAGAGGTGCTTTACACGAACAGTTTGTTTATGGAAAAATTAAAACTATTGCTAAAGATTTCAAAACAGGTTTATTAATTAAATATCCCATAAAATACTTGTTTGAAAACCCAAGTCTAATTGCCGAACCAACTATTAAAACTAAAGTCGAAGAAAGGCTAAATGATTTCGAGGGAAATATTAAAAAGTCTATTGAGTCTTTAAAAAGGGCTCCTATTTATCTTGATTTAGCTAAAACCATTTTACTTACGTCTTCTCATTGTTATAAAGATGAATTTGTGATTAAATACAAAATTACCGATTTAAAAAAGGACGATGTGAAGTATATTATTGATGAAAAAGTAAAGCACTTAGTACAAGCTAGACTTGATGCTCACAATGGTAAAGAAAAAGAAGCCTTTAAAGATACTCTCTGGTTTAATGAAAATAAAAAAATACCAATTCTTACAGTTAGATGTTTCACTGGACTTTCAGCTGTCGAAGCTATTAAAAAAGACGAAAATGGCAAAGAAATTGGTTTCGCAAAAACAGGGAATAACCATCATATAGCAATTTACAGAAATAGTGAAGGAAAACAGATACAACATTTATGTACTTTTTGGCACGCGGTAGAACGTAAAAAATTTAGAGTTCCTTATATTATAAATAACACTAATAGCCTTTGGAATGATTTACTTGATAAAGATGTACCACAAGCATTTTTAGATAAGCTTCCTGCTGATAATTTGGAGTTGCAATTTAGCATGCAACAAAATGAAATGTTTGTATTAGGGCTATCCAAAGAAGAATTTGATGAAGCCGTACAACAAAATAACAAAGCATTATTGAGTAAAAACCTCTATTTGGTTTGGAGTTTATCTGAAAACAATTATTGGTTTAGACATCATGTAGAAACAAAAAATTCAGATTTAAAAAACATTTCTGGAGTTAAAGAAAGTAAAAGATTGTATAATATAAGAAGTATTGGCGCTTTAAATGAATTGAACCCAATTAAAGTTCGATTAAATCATTTAGGAGAAATTACTAAAATTGGGGAGGGCGGCAAATATAAAGCCTCAGAAGATAATCTATTATGAATAAACACTCGTTATGAATAAACACTCGATTTTCTATCAAACCCAAAATACCATAAAAATTTTTAATTCATTTGAAGAAGCGAAAAAGGATGAGATAGATAATATCATTGATTTTATGACCAAAATAAACCTCGATAAAGCTAATAAAAGAAAAATTATTGCAGAAGTTGATGATTTAAAAATTCCGTTTCTTTATTTGGATGATCTAGCGCTATCTAAATTTAATATTGGACGGATAATAAAGTGTAAAGTGGATATAGAAAGCTTCAGCAAATTCAAAAAAATAGAAAATCTTAAAGTTTCTATAGTATGATCAAAAGAACGCTCCACTTTAGCAATCCAGCTTACCTGAGTTTACAGCAAAACCAGCTCGCTATTGATTTACCACATTTAAAATCATTAGGCGAAAAAGAATCTAAAAAATCGATTCCGATAGAAGATATTGGAATTATTATCTTGGATAACCAACAAATAACCATTACCCATGGTTGCATTGCTGCACTATTAGAAAATAATGCAGCCATTATAACCTGCAATCAGAGTCGCCATCCTACCGGCATGATGCTACCCATTGATGGACATAACACCCAAAGTGAAAGGTTCCGTTATCAAATTGATGCCTCTCAGCCGCTAAAAAAACAACTTTGGCAACAAACCGTTCAGGCTAAAATTTTAAACCAGGCAGCCATTCTTTTTAATCGGGGCATTGCGTGTGAAAACATGGTTCATTGGGCAAAATCTGTACGCTCTGGTGATCCTGATAATTATGAAGGTAGAGCTGCTGCCTATTACTGGAAAAATGTATTCCCTAAAAAATTAGATTTCTTTCGTGGCCGTGACGGTAATCCGCCCAATAATTTACTCAACTATGGTTATGCCATTTTAAGGGCTATCGTTGCCCGAGGCTTAGTTTGCTCTGGCTTACTCCCCACCCTTGGCATTCATCATCGAAATAAATACAATGCCTATTGCCTGGCAGATGATATTATGGAACCTTATCGCCCCTATGTTGATGAAATTGTATTGGGTATTATAGATAGAGGGGAAAACTTTTTAGAATTGGGAACGTCAATTAAAACACAACTTTTAGGTATCGCTACTGTTGATGTTCAATTTGAAAAGAGCAAAAGTCCGTTAATGGTTGGGCTGCAAAGCACAACTTCCTCTTTAGCTAAATGTTATGAAGGAACGATTCGGAGAATTAACTACCCCATCATGAAGAATTTCGAGACGAAAAGGAGCTTTTATAAAAATGATGAGATCATTAATTCTATTACCATAAATGAAATTACTGAGCCTGGCTATAAAAAATCTAATGATGAACTTCCATTCTAATTGATGCGTTTAAATGAATATCGAATTTTGTGGGTATTAGTTTTCTTTGATTTGCCAACTGAAACGAAAAAAGAACGTAGCATAGCTTCTAAATTTCGTAAAGAAATTTTAAAGGATGGCTTTGCGATGTTTCAATTCTCTATTTATTTGAGGCACTGCAGCAGTAGAGAAAATGCCGATGTACATATTAATCGGGTTAAAAGATTATTACCAGAAAAAGGGCATATCGGTATCATGACGGTTACAGATAAGCAATTTGGGATGATGGAATTATTTTACGGAAAGAAAGAAAAAGAATTACCTGATACTCCGCAACAACTCGAATTGTTTTAAAAATAATACCATTACAATAAAAGAAATGATTAGAATAAAAAATCGGATGCAAATACATCCGATTTTTTTTAATTCTAATTTTTGAACTAACCTACTGATGGATAGTTAATTGAACTATGGTATGTTGTTGTAAATATCAGTAGTTCAAAGAATGAAAGCAAATCACAACTAGTCCCATTCATCAAAAACATCTAGTATAGTTGTTGTAAATATCAGTAGTTCAAAGAATGAAAGCAAATCACAACAAATCCCTGTTGCAATTGGCAGCAACCTCAGTTGTTGTAAATATCAGTAGTTCAAAGAATGAAAGCAAATCACAACTCTCCCATGCTCAAACTATCAAGATTGTTTGTTGTTGTAAATATCAGTAGTTCAAAGAATGAAAGCAAATCACAACACACCATTGAAAATACTCGCATGCTGCTTTGTTGTTGTAAATATCAGTAGTTCAAAGAATGAAAGCAAATCACAACAGGAGCTTGGTTATTTCTGAATTCGTTGTAGTTGTTGTAAATATCAGTAGTTCAAAGAATGAAAGCAAATCACAACTACGGTTCTCTTGCCAATCAAAAGGTTTTGGTTGTTGTAAATATCAGTAGTTCAAAGAATGAAAGCAAATCACAACCTAAATAAATAATATTATGGAAAAGCTAAAGTTGTTGTAAATATCAGTAGTTCAAAGAATGAAAGCAAATCACAACACTTTGGCAGGGCATTTAATGGAACCTACAGTTGTTGTAAATATCAGTAGTTCAAAGAATGAAAGCAAATCACAACAAAGTAAACGTTAATGGCGCAAATCTAATTGTTGTTGTAAATATCAGTAGTTCAAAGAATGAAAGCAAATCACAACACTTAGGTACTTTCTCCTCTGGCTTATTTGGTTGTTGTAAATATCAGTAGTTCAAAGAATGAAAGCAAATCACAACGCAAAATTCACAGTAAGGGACGGGGTTCTAGTTGTTGTAAATATCAGTAGTTCAAAGAATGAAAGCAAATCACAACCGGCCGATGATGATCCCATAGTCATTTACGGTTGTTGTAAATATCAGTAGTTCAAAGAATGAAAGCAAATCACAACAAATCTTCAATGTATTCGTCAATATCTTCGTTGTTGTAAATATCAGTAGTTCAAAGAATGAAAGCAAATCACAACTAATTGTTGATGCTAAAGGGGTTTATATTAGTTGTTGTAAATATCAGTAGTTCAAAGAATGAAAGCAAATCACAACTATGCGGCGGTAAGAGGTGGAACGATCAGTGTTGTTGTAAATATCAGTAGTTCAAAGAATGAAAGCAAATCACAACTCAAGAGAAACACCACCACGTTTAGACGTGGTTGTTGTAAATATCAGTAGTTCAAAGAATGAAAGCAAATCACAACTTTATCGAGTTTTTCAATACATTTGTTTAAGTTGTTGTAAATATCAGTAGTTCAAAGAATGAAAGCAAATCACAACAACTTTTAGGGCTGGATGACACAGGTAAAGGTTGTTGTAAATATCAGTAGTTCAAAGAATGAAAGCAAATCACAACCGTTAAAAGGTGTTACTTTTATGTCGTATTGTTGTTGTAAATATCAGTAGTTCAAAGAATGAAAGCAAATCACAGCTTACTATTTATTGGCTAAACGAGTACCTAGGTTGTTGTAAATATCAGTAGTTCAAAGAATGAAAGCAAATCACAACGATGAATGATCAAAGTGCGTCCACATTGATATTGTTGTAAATATCAGTAGTTCAAAGAATGAAAGCAAATCACAACAGTTTGAGGATTGTGTTAATAAAGTGCTGAGTTGTTGTAAATATCAGTAGTTCAAAGAATGAAAGCAAATCACAACTATTGGCTCAACACCGATGCGCGGGTAAAGGTTGTTGTAAATATCAGTAGTTCAAAGAATGAAAGCAAATCACAACAATGAATGGTTTGATTCATTTAGAAACTTGTTGTTGTAAATATCAGTAGTTCAAAGAATGAAAGCAAATCACAACAGCTTTTATCTTCAATCCAGACATCACATCGTTGTTGTAAATATCAGTAGTTCAAAGAATGAAAGCAAATCACAACTTATTTATTACAGAGGTTGATGATGAAGAAGTTGTTGTAAATATCAGTAGTTCAAAGAATGAAAGCAAATCACAACCGAACTTACGATCAGAAATCAGTTTATATGTTGTTGTAAATATCAGTAGTTCAAAGAATGAAAGCAAATCACAACATTATGTGAAGTATTCTGTACTCCTATAGAGTTGTTGTAAATATCAGTAGTTCAAAGAATGAAAGCAAATCACAACTCGGTTTAATTATAGCTGATGAAGCACATTGTTGTTGTAAATATCAGTAGTTCAAAGAATGAAAGCAAATCACAACCTACAGCTATAGAAAATTCATTTTTTTGGTTGTTGTAAATATCAGTAGTTCAAAGAATGAAAGCAAATCACAACCCTGTTACGGCTTTCTCTTCGTACTGCGACGTTGTTGTAAATATCAGTAGTTCAAAGAATGAAAGCAAATCACAACATGGCAACATCATACTTGATATTGATCATGGTTGTTGTAAATATCAGTAGTTCAAAGAATGAAAGCAAATCACAACGGCAGTTCACTACTCATGTGAATGCTTCCTGTTGTTGTAAATATCAGTAGTTCAAAGAATGAAAGCAAATCACAACAGCTTTTATCTTCAATCCAGACATCACATCGTTGTTGTAAATATCAGTAGTTCAAAGAATGAAAGCAAATCACAACACTTTTCTGGTGTAAGTATAGTGTAAACGAGTTGTTGTAAATATCAGTAGTTCAAAGAATGAAAGCAAATCACAACCTTGAGCAGGGGATGGGTAAAGGTTTAAGGGTTGTTGTAAATATCAGTAGTTCAAAGAATGAAAGCAAATCACAACCCCTAACCACTACATCCACATAGCAACCATGTTGTTGTAAATATCAGTAGTTCAAAGAATGAAAGCAAATCACAACTTAGAACTTGCAAACGAATTACTTGCAGAAGTTGTTGTAAATATCAGTAGTTCAAAGAATGAAAGCAAATCACAACTATAAATGATAAAGGCTTTGACAATATTGTGTTGTTGTAAATATCAGTAGTTCAAAGAATGAAAGCAAATCACAACATAATGAATGGGTTATTTCATTAGGAGCTGTTGTTGTAAATATCAGTAGTTCAAAGAATGAAAGCAAATCACAACTTAATCGGCTTCCCGTTGTCATTAGGAATGGTTGTTGTAAATATCAGTAGTTCAAAGAATGAAAGCAAATCACAACCAAACGTCCGTTGTCATTTTTGATTTTCTGTTGTTGTAAATATCAGTAGTTCAAAGAATGAAAGCAAATCACAACGAAAGCATCGCAACCGCATTAGACTTAGAAGTTGTTGTAAATATCAGTAGTTCAAAGAATGAAAGCAAATCACAACCCAACCTGATGTTTTCCGCTGAAAAGGCCAGTTGTTGTAAATATCAGTAGTTCAAAGAATGAAAGCAAATCACAACGATGCATTGATCTACTGTAAAAAAGGCCTGGTTGTTGTAAATATCAGTAGTTCAAAGAATGAAAGCAAATCACAACTCGTCTGAAGGGAAAGGTTCAACGAAAGTTGTTGTTGTAAATATCAGTAGTTCAAAGAATGAAAGCAAATCACAACGGAACTGCCTTAAGGAAATCACGTTTCATTGTTGTTGTAAATATCAGTAGTTCAAAGAATGAAAGCAAATCACAACCTATTCATGCAGATGCCAAATCATCTTTCGGTTGTTGTAAATATCAGTAGTTCAAAGAATGAAAGCAAATCACAACCAAATGACTTACAAGGTTGGTCAATACATTGTTGTTGTAAATATCAGTAGTTCAAAGAATGAAAGCAAATCACAACCAGTGTATGTTTCCAATCACTATTGATAACGTTGTTGTAAATATCAGTAGTTCAAAGAATGAAAGCAAATCACAACACCTTATAGTCATGCTTTCAGAAAAGAGTTGTTGTTGTAAATATCAGTAGTTCAAAGAATGAAAGCAAATCACAACCAGTTTAAATGCCGCAGCGTAATTCATAAGGTTGTTGTAAATATCAGTAGTTCAAAGAATGAAAGCAAATCACAACGCATCGCATGCGAGCTAACAGAAGATCTATGTTGTTGTAAATATCAGTAGTTCAAAGAATGAAAGCAAATCACAACCCTGTTACGGCTTTCTCTTCGTACTGCGACGTTGTTGTAAATATCAGTAGTTCAAAGAATGAAAGCAAATCACAACATGGCAACATCATACTTGATATTGATCATGGTTGTTGTAAATATCAGTAGTTCAAAGAATGAAAGCAAATCACAACGGCAGTTCACTACTCATGTGAATGCTTCCTGTTGTTGTAAATATCAGTAGTTCAAAGAATGAAAGCAAATCACAACAGCTTTTATCTTCAATCCAGACATCACATCGTTGTTGTAAATATCAGTAGTTCAAAGAATGAAAGCAAATCACAACACTTTTCTGGTGTAAGTATAGTGTAAACGAGTTGTTGTAAATATCAGTAGCTCAAAGAATGAAAGCAAATCACAACACTAGGTAATCAACTAAAACAGCGCTGTTGTTGTTGTAAATATCAGTAGTTCAAAGAATGAAAGCAAATCACAACCAGAGCAAAGCGCGGGTGATCGCAGGGTCAAGTTGTTGTAAATATCAGTAGTTCAAAGAATGAAAGCAAATCACAACCACGTAGGTATGTATTCCTAGTGTACTATGCGCCTTGCCTAAAACAAATCCTCGTTACCCATTCGCTGGCATAGGAAATGATACTAAGGAAAGTTAAAATTCAATTAGCATCTTTCAAATACCACAGTTCAAGCAGGGCGAACGGCTCTTAAATTTACCGGAGTTACATAAACCTGGTTGACGTGAAAATTCCTTTTTGCTGAAGAAACATTCATTACCAATTCAACAATCACAAAAAGATTGCAACAAAAAACAGGATGAACAATAATCTCAGCAGTGAATTGCTTTTCAAAAAAAAGATTACAAACCTAAAGCGGCTTTCAGTTTCACATAACCAGTTTTACTTACGGGCAACCAAATATCTGATTTAAGCAACACGACATAACTATCTTTTTCCTTTAACTCGATTTTAGTTACCTGAGCCAGATTAATGATGTAAGAACGGTGAATGCGGATAAACTGGCTTGCATCTAAAGTTTGTTCAAAATAAGCCATGGTTTTGTTTTTATAGAAAGCACCATCAGCAGTGCTTAATTTCACATAATCATCATCAGCTTCCAGGTAATTGATATCGACAGTTGGTATAATCTTAATTACTCCATCTTTTTTAACCACTACTCTATTGTTTTGGGCCGGGCTCAATGCTGCCGCATCCAATACAGCTTCTGTATTTTCGGTTTGATTTAATCTTGTCGGAAGCTTTTTAATGGCGGCATCAAAGCGGCCTTTATCAATAGGTTTAAGTAAATAATCTACTGCATTAACTTCAAATGCTTTAATGGCATACTCATCAAAAGCAGTAGTAAAAATTACAGCAGGTTTATCCTCTACCAGTTCGAGCATTTCAAAACCGCTGATTTTAGGCATTTGAATATCTAAAAAAATGAGATCAGGTTTATGTAAAGTGATGGCTTTTAACCCTTCAAAACCATCACAACATTCAGCAACCACCTCTATTTCAGGATGATTGGAAAGATAAAATTTAACAATATCTCTGGCTAAAGGTTCATCATCAATTAGTATCGTTCTGATCATTTTTTTGTGGAATTTTTAGGGTGGTAATATATAAATTATTTGCCTCAATTTCGGTCTGTAACAAATGCGGGTTGGCAAATAATAAATATAACCTGCGTTTAATGGCACTTAAGCCAAACCCTGTTCCGCCTGCAGCTTTCATTTCCGGATCGAATGGATTTTGAACGCGCAACGCTAAAATATTTCGGTCTACCGTTACATCAATTTTGATGGTAATTGCGGATGAGGTATTGTACAAACCAAACTTAATTGCATTTTCTACAATTGGCTGCAACAAGGTTCCGGGCAAACAAAGGTTTAAGGTATCATCTGCAACATTAACTTCTATGTTTAACCTGTGGCTAAAACGCACTTTTTCTATATCGAGATAGAGTTGAATATACTCCATTTCCTCCTCAACTGAAACCCATAATTCATCATCACGCTTTAACGTTCCCCGAAGAAAAGATGCTAACTTGGTAATCATCACTCCTGCTTCTTTAGGGTTGACCATAGTGAGCGCAAACACCGAATTTAAACTGTTAAACAAGAAATGTGGTTGCAATTGATGACGTAATTTATTCAATTCTGCTTCTTTAGCAAGGTTTTTAGCAGCTGAGAGTCTTTCATGGGTTTCTGATTGTTCTTCCAATCTGTACCATAAAATATTGGCCAATGCACACCATCCTAAACACATGAAAGAAATTAAACCACGAAAGGCAAAAGAAAAATTATAAAAATCTTTGTATTCTTTGTAATCGGCAAATATATAGAGCATTGTGTATTTGGCAGCAAACACAATAACAAATGTTAGCGCCAAAGTAATAATGAGCACATATAAAATACGCTCATTTTTTGGCTGATAATAACCCAGCATATTGCTGATGCCTATACATGCCATAATGAGTAAAAAGTTATTTACAAAGCTATCAGCGAACGAGATTAGCCATGAAAAATTTACAACATAATGTAAACCGACAGCACACAAAAGAAGCCAGGCAATCGCAATTGCGAGTGATGTTTTTTGTATTTGGGGTATGGATAGAGGTCTAGTTGTCAAGGCGTTTTAGATTAGTTAATGATTTATTTCTGTGTTTTAGTTTTGCCAGATAAGTTTTGGATGATTCAGGTTCTATTATTTTAGAATTTACCTCAACTCCATCTGCTGGCTCATCTACCGCCAAAATTCCACCAATAGCAACAAACTTCCATACCACTAAATCGCCTGCACTATTTTTGATTGGTAAATTAAATTTCCCGGCATTTTGTTGTGCTTTTCTAATAGCATTAAAACTATCTGCAGCTTTTATTAAGCGTGTTTGCTCATTAAATTGTGGCGAGTGTTTCCCCTCGCCACTAATCACTTGATAAATAAGATTAATTGCAAACCATTTCATCGCTCAGTTTTTAAAAACTTTTAACCTCAATCCCTCCAAAAAGTACTGTACCATCTAAAACCAATGTTTTCTGCATCTGGTCTATGGGAAGCATATGTCCTCTTTTATCCTCTACACTTCCAAATATTGCAGTAACGTTCGATTTTATTGCCCAGTTTGGTGGAACAATTAATTTAATGCCACCAAAAATAGCAGTCACGTCCAGCGAAACATTTTCTGTAAAATCTGCCTGGGTCATCAGGATATCCGCGCCTCCAAATACAGCGGTAATATCTCCACCTTTAAAATTTTTAGAATAAACGGTTTGATTAGATCCCCCGAATACAGCCGTTACATCAATAACATCGTTATTATTTGCATTTGTATCAGCAGTTTTGAAATTACCGCTGTCCCGCCCCATACCGAACTCGCTTTTCACACTATCTTTAAATGCTTTTTTATCTCTAAAAGATCCTCTTGGCCTTAAAATTAAAAAACCGCCGATGATTACAAGCCCGAAACCAAGTGCATATTTAGATATATCGAAATCAAAACCGATATTATCAATGGTTTGGTAAACGCCTATTAAAATCAGAATCAGCCAACCGACTCCCCTAAAATTACGTCTAAAGCCTATAAATGCACCTAGTGCGATTAAAAATGTCCAGAAACTAAATATCCAGTGTGGGATATCTAAGCCCATATTATCGAGCAAAAATGCCAGTCCGATAATTAATATAATTGAACCGCTCCAAACCCTGCCTGAGTTTTTTACGTGATGATTATCATTGAGATTTTCCATGTGTTGAATGATTTAATAACCAAAAGTATTTATAATACCGGGGTTGACAGATAATAAACCTATAAAAATTAGCCAAAAGGCGGTAAGCGACATCATTTCATCGGTGAAGAATATTTTCTTATTTTGAGCCCATGAAATATTTACTATTTACGATTTGCGCTATCTTCTCAATTAACGCATTGGCTCAGGATGTGAGCCCACATTATAAAATTTACGATGTAAAAAAGCAAAAAAAAATAGTATTGGATGACATCATTTCTGACATGAGAAATGCAGATGTGCTATTTTTTGGAGAAGAACATAATGATTCTATCGGTCATGTTTTAGAAGCCACAATTTTTAAAAAACTTAATGAAAAATTCCCTCAAAAAGCTGCACTAAGTTTGGAAATGTTCCATACCGATACCCAACCCGTTGTTGATGAATATCTGGCAGATTTAATCTCAGAAAAGAACTTCATAAAAGAAGGCAGAGCCTGGTCTAACTATGTTGATTATAAACCGCTGCTTGAATATGCAAAAGCAAATAAACTTAATGTAATTGCCGCAAACGCAGCAACCCGTTATAGCAATGCAGTTACTAAAGGTGGCTTGGAGATCCTGAAAAACTTTCCCAAATCATCATTAAGTATTCTACCCCCACTTCCCATTGATACCGCCACTGGCAGATACGATGAAAAGTTTACTGATTTATTAGGCGGCCACAGTATGGGTGGCATGAAAGTTTATCAAACTCAAAATTTTTGGGATGCAACCATGGCCTGGTCAATTGCGAAGTTTGCAAAAGCCAACAAGGGAATGAAGGTTTTGCAGTTAAACGGTCGTTTCCACAGCGACGAAAAACTGGGCACGCTGGCTAAACTTCAGAAATATGCACCCAATTTGAAGATCTTAAATATATCTGCTTTTAGCAACGAAGATTTTGAAAATCCCGATTGGGAGAAATTCACGAATCTGGGTGATTACGTTATCATTACCGATCCAAAAATTAAAAGAAGTTTTTAAAAAAAGAGATTACCTCACTGATTGAAATCACGTTGTGAAAAAATATTGAGTTCTCTTCAAAAAGATAAAAAAAAGACAATTTTCAATTTGAAAATTGCCTTTTGATTTCACTGGATACAACTTATTACCATAAATATGTATGGTATAATTTTATGCTTTTGCTTTTAATAAATCTCTTATTTCAGTTAAAAGAACTTCTTCTTTTGTAGGTTCAGGTGGAGCAACAACTACTATCACTTCTTTTTTCTTTAAATTGTTAGCAGCTTTGATAATGATAAACAAAACAAATGCAACAATAATAAATGAAATAACCTGAGAAAGAAAGTTACCATACTTGATCGCCGTTCCGGGAATGGTAAGTTTACTTAAATCTTCAAGGCCAGCCGCACTTAATGCCGGGCCAAGTACGGCAGGAGTAATAATATCTTCCACTAAAGAGCTCACAATTTTACCAAAAGCAGCGCCAATGATTACACCGACAGCCAGGTCAAGAACATTGCCCTTAACCGCAAATTCCTTAAATTCTTTTATAAATCCCATAATCTTTAAGTTTTAGTTTGATTTATTTACGAATGTAGCAAACATTAAATTGAATACAAATGTTTAGCAAATAATTTAAAACCGGGCATATAGGCACTGTTTAAATTCACTTAATTTTTATTGATAACTGTCTTATTGACAGCTACTGGAGTACGTGCAGATGTTCCTGATCAGTTTATCCTGACCCATAAAATCTTGATTGAATTTGAACAGTTTCATAAAGCATTTAGATTAATTCAAAAGAATATCTGAAATGAATTGTTTATTTTTGCTCCAATTCTTATAAAAAAATATGCTAAAGCAACACTTACAACAAAAGTTATTACAGAAGTTATCACCACAACAAATACAATTCATAAAATTGTTGCAGGTGCCAACCGTTGCTTTAGATACAAGAATTAAAGAAGAGTTGGAAGATAATCCTGCTTTAGAGGATCCAAGTTTAATGACTCAGGATGAACCTAAAAGCGAATATGACGATTTAAACGATAGTGCTGATGATTTTGAAGGTCCTTCTGAAGATAGCAGCATGGATGAGTTTAATGTAGATGACTATCTGCAGGATGACAACACAAATGATTATAGCACCAATTACAACAATGGCGATGATGATGAAGAGAAAAAAGAAACTCCCATTGCCATAGAAAGTACTTTTTTTGAAAGCTTGCAGGAGCAATTGGATCTCATTCCGCTATCCGATCAGGATTTTATTATTGGAAAGCAAATTATTGGCAGTTTAGATGATGATGGGTATCTACGCCGTCCATTAGGCTCAATGATTGATGATTTGGCCTTCTCTCAAAATGTTATGGTGGAAGAAGAAGATGTTTTGGAAATGCTGAAACTGATTCAAAGCTTTGACCCTCCAGGCATCGGGGCCAGAGACCTTAAAGAGTGCTTGCTCATCCAGCTCAAAAGGAAAGACCCGAATAATCCAATTATAGTAAAAGCAATGAATGTTGTAGAAAACTATTTGGATGAATTTACCAGAAAACATTACGATAAACTGGAAAAAAGCTTAGGCTTAGACAGCGAAGAACTTAAAGAAGTGGTTAATGAAATTTTGCGTTTAAATCCAAAACCGGGTGATGCAAACCAGGTTACCACTAAGCAAATGCAAATTATTCCCGATTTTCATATCAGTAATAATGATGGTGTTTTAATTCTGACACTTAACTCAAAAAACGCACCTGAACTGAAAGTAAGCAGATCTTATCAGGAAATGTTTGAGCATTATGATAAAGCATCATCAAAAGATAAAAAACTTAAGGAAGCTGTTCAATTTGTTAAGCAAAAACTCGACTCTGCAAAATGGTTTATCGATGCGATTAAGCAAAGGCAACAAACCTTGCTTAAAACAATGAATGCCATTATGCATTATCAGTATGAATACTTTTTAACTGCCGATGAGCGCAAAATGCGCCCAATGATTTTAAAGGATATTGCTGATAAAATTGATATGGATATTTCAACCGTATCAAGGGTAGCAAATTCAAAATATGTGCAAACAGAATTTGGCACATTCTTGCTTAAATCTTTCTTCTCTGAGGCTATTCAAACCGAAAATGGAGAGGAAGTATCAAATAAAGAAGTTAAAAAGATTTTAGAAGATTGTATCGGTAAAGAAGATAAACGCAAACCGCTTGCCGATGAAAAGCTAACGGATATCTTAAAAGAAAGAGGTTACAATATTGCCAGAAGAACAGTTGCAAAATACAGAGAGCAAATGAATATTCCTGTAGCCAGATTGAGAAAAGAGCTTTAAACAGTTTTCAGTCAGCAGTTTTCAGTTAACAGTTTTCAGGGCATTACCACATTCTGATATAAGAAGGAACCTTATAAATATTGTTCAATAACAATCCCAATACAATCTCGTGGCTGCCATTACTCACTTGATTGAGATCGGAAGTGGTAAAGTCGTATGAATAAGTCAGGTTAACCATTTTACCGATATTAAAGCCGGCCATTGCTGAAAACGAATCATCTTTACGATAACTTCCACCTAACCACACCTTATCTTTAAACGCTATTTTCATGTTTAAATCTACCGAAACAGGACTTGGTTGAACATATTTAACCATAATGGATGGAATAGCCGCAATTTCATCGTCAAAGAAAAATTTATAACCTGCGGTAGCAAAAACATGTGGAACCTCTTTTCCCTGGTTATAACTATTATCCCCTGAGAAACTTAATTTCTGAGATAAAATCTGCTGAGCAGATATTCCTGCGAACATCCTGGCACCGTATAACCATAAACCTACGCTTAAATCTGGCTTAACCTGATTGGTTAAGGCCCTGCTTAAAGAAGGCTCGTATGGGTTTTCAAAAGTTAGTGCATTAATATCTAACGAAATGCTGGATAAGCCCGCAGCAATTCCAGCAGATAAATTAAAATTATTACTTAACTGCAAATGATAGGCGTAAGTAACATTCGCATCCAATCGCTTAATTGGGCCTGTTTTATCCAAAACTGCAGTTACGCCCATTCCATGATGCGATGGAGATGACATGTAATTCTGCATATAATTCCTGTCCATAGGATTACCTGTTTGCTCAGGAAAAGATGTTAAAGCATTACTCCACAATTGATTATCACCCAATGCCCAGTGTGCCGAAACAAACGATGTTTGAGGGGCATCGGTTATTCCCGACCATTGTTTTCTATAACCGGCTTTGAAATCTATATAATTTTCAATGCCTGAAAGCGCCGGATTTAACAAATATTGGTTAAAAATATATTGTGTATACTGCGGCTTCTGTTGTGAAAAAAGCTTTGTTGAAATAAGAATAGCTAATATAAGGATGTACTTTTTCAATTTTATCTGATTATAGTGAGAGGTCCGGTTACAATTTTTCTTCCATTTCTTGGGTTGATAATATAGTAATAAACGCCCACAGGAAGTGGTTCATTTTGAAAATTACCATCAAATGGAATTTTATATCCATTGCTAAAGAAAACCCGGTTTCCATTTCTGTTGAAAACCTCAACGGTAGCGTTAGGATATGACTCTAAATGCTGTATGATCCAAACATCATTAATATTATCTCCGTTTGGTGTAAAAGCATTTGACGGAATTAAAGCTTGTAAAACTTTTACGGAAACATGTGTTACGGCTTTGCATCCTTCAGGGTTTGTGGTTACAGTTAAAGTGTACTCCATATCTTGATCTGGTGTTGCAATGGGATTTAGAATTTTACTATTGCTCAATCCTGTTGTCGGCGTCCATTCATATGACAATCCATTACCTTCTGCCACCGTGGGAATCTTAATCTCTCCACCAGCCAATATATAAACAACTGGTTCTACATTAACAACCGGCGATTTGTTAACAAATATAGATTTGGTTAAAGAAGTTTTGCACCCGTTGTCAGCTGTAAAAGTATAGGTAATGTTATGCGGCCCTACTCCGGCAATTTTTGGATTAAAGGTCCCGTTAGTCTGCATTCCTTTTCCATCGCTGGTGTAAATACCTCCATCGCCGGCTATTCCCGAAATTTCATGAAACTGTTTAATGATAATACTGCCATCATTTTCACAAACCGGCAAAATTTCATCGGCAGTTAGTATAGCTGATGCTTTTAAGGTAACCGTTTTTGTGATAAAATCAGCACATTTTCCGCCCGAGTAAGCAACAACCTTAATTTGATAATCTCTGGTATATGGTGTTCCAAAGGGGGTATATTCCAAATCTATTTGCTCGGGAATTGGGAAATTAAAGGTTTGAAAACGCTCCGGATGGTTTATGTTATCCTGATAAACCTCAATCTTGGTAATGTTTCCAAAATCTACAGTGGAAGTATTTTTTATAGACACCAATGAATTACTGCAAAAAGAATTATCTGCCAGAATTTCAAAATCTGCTTTTGGAACAGAACCATTCACAGTAAATTGCTGTTTTTTTACATTTACACAGCCATTCGAATTGGTAATGGTTAAGGTAACTTCATAGTGATCGGCCACAGTATAAGTATGTACACCATCCTTTTGATTCGAAATATTTTTAGCCCGTTCTGCAGCTCCTAAGTACTTATCTCCAAAATCCCATTGGTAAGTTAAGCCATCATCAGTACCACTCACGTTAACAGCAGTATTTACAAAAGTGGCAACAGCATCTTTTAAACAAAAATCAGGCATGGTAAAATTTGCTTGTGGTAAATTGGTCACCACAATATCCCATTTTTTTTCAGGACTTACACAATCTTTTTCTGAAGTAGTTACCAGAGTGATGGTATAAGTTCCGGCTTTAGTATAAATATGTTTTGGATTTTGCTCATTTGATACTGCCGTCTGATCGCCAAAATCCCATTTCCATCCTTTTATTGAATGGGCCGAAATCGACTTGCTGATGGTTGATAAATCTTGAATGGCCACTTCAGTATTCACACAGGTTTCTGCAGGTGCTTTGAAGTTCGATTCTGGCAACGGATATATTTCTATTTCCTTTTCAACAGGATCAGAATAGCAGCCTGTACCAGATTTAACTGATAACAGCACCTTATATTTACCTTCTTTTGCAAATTTATGTTTTGGATTCTGATCAGTAGAAGTACTTCCATCTCCAAAATCCCATAGCCAGTTCGTAATAGAAAAATCAGGGGTGTTAGCATTGCTTTTATCGGTAAATATCACTTCCGAATTTGCACAGCTGCTCAATTGAGTTTCAAAATCTGTAGTGGGTAGATTATAAATGTTAAAGACATAATTGGTTGTTATATCCCCTGTGGTACAATTAGACGTGATCGGAACATGCGCCACAACTTCAAGGTGATACTCACCTGTTGTTGTATAAGTTTTGCTTACCGGATAGCGGTAAACATAAATCGTTTGGCCATTCACGTTTTTAATTTCAGGAACCGGATTGTTAACAACTTCCGGATTGCCCCCTTCCAGGGTCCACGTTATTCGGTCAGGCTGGTAAGGCAGATTAACCTTAAAATCCACAGTTTGTCCTATACATCCATTAGGATTCTCTTCATTTCTGATTTCATCAACTACAGTTAAATAATTATTTGATGATAAATTTGTTCCTGCAGAGTAAGAATAGGATTCTGCCTGACCAAAACCATAAGCAATGGCATTAAAACCATCATCGGCAGTTAAAGTTAAACTGGCTGCCGAAACGGGAATCTGAGCATAAGAATAGGAACCATTCCCCACCAGGGTCGACCAGTTTACAGATGGAGCCACCCCATTGATTTTAAAAGTATTAACCTTATTACTTCTGATCAGGATATTGATATATTTATCTACAATAGCTTCCAGATCAGAAGAAAACACAGTGACCGCTTTGATACTAAATTCAACAGGATTTAACATGACCATTTCCGGATCACCTATAATTGCTCCCCCCGTTGCCGATGAACAATTTTGGGTTAAGGAATATTGGGCAACACTAATTAATTTATCGGCTGATACGAATGTTGACTGCGCTAAAAAACCACTTTCATGAAATTGCCCTTTATTTAAAGTAATATAAATACCATTATAATTAACTGTAGTATTATCTTCTTGCGCAAGAATTCTCAAAATATACCTTCTATCCTTAAAAGGAACCACGCCATAATTACGCCCCCAGCTTACCGTTGGATAAAGTTGCTGATATAAAGGATCCTGAGATCCGGTACACCCTCCTATCATTACAACTGATGTTCCTGAAAAAGCAGCAAATCTTTTGCATGATGATTTTGCAGGATCGGTTTCTACATAAACACCGGTTAAGTCGCTGCTGCCAGCCATATACTCATACACATCTCCAGCATTAGCGAGCGTAACAGGAATCACGTTTCCTGCCTTATCATGAATCAAAACACTGGTATTATCTTCTGCCGCAACTATTGCCAGATAATTTTTACCCTCAAAAGATTGGGTATAATTCATTGAATAATAGGTTTGTCCCAGTGTTTCAAAGGGAAGAATTAACGATGCTGCAGACCTTGCCCTGCCATAAATATGAGCATATGCAGAAACCTTTGGTAAACCATCGGTTACTTTGATCCGGATTGCCCGGTTGATAAGATTAGTGTTTGATTCATAATCCTCTATATAAGCAGAAGCTCTGGGAACATCAAATTGAATTGCTGTATTAGCTGGAATTTCTTTTAATTGAGACCATGCTCCACAACTTACCGTTACCTGGGTTTTAAATTTAGATGTAACAAATACTGCAATATTTGCCAAACTGTTCTGAGCAGGAACATGCGTAGGAAAAACAGCCCAAAAATCGGTCCCTTCATTAGAAACATTTTGAGCAAAAGAACGTAATGAAACCGATAAAAATATAATTAAAGCTAATAATCCGGCCCGCTTCATTGCTATTAGCCTAATTGAGAATTGTTGCACATTTTATATCAAAAATAGATATGCAATATACTATTTCTAATATACAAGAAAATATCTTTCACAAAAATTAACAATTAAAAAAGCGCAAAAACTTTATTTCGTGTAATAAAGAAAGAGGTTTGTGTAAAAAAATTTGAATATCTAAAAAGGCAAGTGAATCTATTTATAACTACCATCTATTGGTATTTAACCCATTTAAACGATATAATTGATTTGAACAATCAAATAAAAAGATTCAAAGGCATAAAGCCCGCTTTAATTTAAGATATTATAAATCATTGGTAAAATATTCAGTCATTTATTTCGTCTGACTGATCACCACTTCCAAATTTTTCAGAAAAATCTTTAGCCTTATCATCTGCAAGCGTATCGTTATGATCTTTTGGCTCCAGGTTTTCATCCAAACGATCATTCCAATTGTCAAGCCCTTTGGAGGGATTCATTTTATTCTGCTCAGTGAATGATGCTTTCTGTTTTAGCTGATCTTGTTTTTGATTTTTCATTTTAGATTAATTTAAAATAAAACACCCTCAGTAATGGAAAGTTTTAATCAGTGATTATTAGTCAGCTATATCATAATTTTTTACCTGTTGGTTGGTGTCCCGCCAAACGAAATTAGAGGAGTTTACTGGCTTTTTTAATGTCCGGTGGGACACCAACCGATAGAAGAAAAACAATTGTCCTTTAGATTTGTGCTTCTCTAAAATATATGATTTGAATTTATATTTTAGGATTAAAAGATTACCTAGATCGGTAGCGGCTCATTAAGGATTGTCAAGGTTGAATACCTATAGAATGATATAATCCGCTACCGATTTTTCCCTTAGTGACCAGATAACAATTTTACCTATCGGTTGGTGTCCCACCAACCGAAATCAAAGGAGTTTACTGGTTTTAATTTAAATACCTCCGGTCGGCGGGGCACCATAGAAGAAAACGAATAACTTTAAACCAGCATTGCGCTCAAAGTTCTTGATTTTACTTCAAAGGAGTTTACTGGTTTTAATTTAAATGCCTTCGGTCGGCGGGGCACCATAGAAGAAAAACGAATAACTTTAAACCAGCATTGCGCTCAAAGTTCTTTTACCTATCGGTTGGTGTCCCACCAACCGAAATCAAAGGAGTTTACTGGTTTTAATTTAAATGCCTCCAGTCGGCGGGACACCATAGAAGAAAAACGAATAACTTTAAACCAGCATTGCGCTCAAAGTTCTTGATTTTACTTCAAAGGAGTTTACTGGTTTTAATTTAAATGCCTTCGGTCGGCGGGGCACCATAGAAGAAAAACGAATAACTTTAAACCAGCATTGCGCTCAAAGTTCTTGATTTTACTTTGGGCACGGCTCCATGTCGCATAAATTCTGCGAAACCCCGAAGTTGTTTTATTGATTTTATGGCTTCATAACCAGCATAAGTAGTTCTGATTTTATTCAACAAAAGTGTATCAGTTTTAAACAGATCACTTTCCACAAGCATTCCTTTGTTCAAGAGCTTTTTAATTAGTTCTGCCATTTTTCCATTCGCATATAAATGAAGTGGCAATTTGAACATTTCATTATTCAGTTTTTCAAAAGCATCATTAATCCAGGCAACTTCAATTTCTGCTTTTACGGCAATTTTCCCATCCTTCAAAACTATTGAATTAAGAAATTCCCGGGCACGTTGACGTGAAATAATGCCTCCATAAACTCCATCACGTAAAGTATAGTCAAGTCGATCTGCACAAAGCGAGGGCATAGGTTGCTCTAAAATATCAAATGTTCCATATAAAATCTGGTTTATACTGTAACCATGTTTCAATAAAACATCAGGAATTTCAGATCTACATAAAACTTCAGCAAAAACTTTTTCATGATAATCTTCTTCCAAATAATCAAAAACATAATCGCCTACGTGAGAGAAAGCAGTATGAGAAATATCATGTAATAGACCGGCAATTTGCTCCAACTCCGATCCACCCAATTTCCTGATCAACATCATTACTCCAATGGCATGCTCTAAACGGGAATGGCAAATATCGGGATTGACTAAAAAAATTGCCCCACTTTGATGAATGCCAGCCAACCTTTTTAAAGCATCTGTATTTAAAAGATCAGCAAACAATTGCGAAAACTCCATTTTACCATATAAAAAATCGCTTAACTGGATCATATCTTTGTGTTTTTACTTATTCCATTTACAGAACAATAATACTAATATTTTTAGCATAAAAGAAATTTAAATCTCAACAGATAACTAAATTAATTAGCTGTCAATCGATTAATTTTTTTTTAAAAAACTACTGTATAGTAGGAGGTAAAGAACCAGTTCTTTCAAATGATGCTGATCTTCGCAGAGAGCGATGTTTCATTTAATTCATAGGCATGAAAAAATAACTTAAAGCTAAATGACCTGAGATTTGGCTCTTAAGCCTTTACAGCAACGATTCCGCCAAGCCCCGTCATTGCGAATGAAGAAAAGTGCCTGTGCGGTGGATTGAAGCAATCTGCTGGTATGGGGGGATGTGTTGATGACAGATAGTGCAAATGACAAAACCCCGCACGGACAGATTGCCGCGGTTTTGAAAAAAACCTCGCAGCAATGACGGTAGTTTTACATAATTTGGATGATTAAATAAATGATAACCAGCATGTAACATCCAAAAATCACGCTAAAATATGATTAAGAAATGCCTATCTGGCAATGCATTTAGGATAAGTGGCTGAGTCTATAAAAGGTATATAACCGATAAGACAAGGATAATCATGTACTTTGGTTTCTTGTAAAATTGAAGAAATCAACTGTTTTTCTTGACTACATCAACCATATGATCAATATCAAATGGTTTTTCGATATAATCATCCGCTTTGCAATCTTGTGCTTGTTGAGGCAAATCATTAGATGTAGAGGTTAAAACAGCAGATACATCTTCAGTTTCAGGATCAGATTTCAGTTCTTTAATTACTTCCGATCCTTTCTTTTTTCCTTTAATATGATCATCTACCACAACAACATCTGGTTCGATTTCGTCAATTTTCTCAATCGGTTCTGTGGTTAACGATGCTGTAACCTCAAAACCCTCCTCCTCCAATACTTCGTCCATGATATCTAAGATATCTTTATTATCCTGAACAAGTACAACCTTTTTCTTCATAAAATATATAGGAATATTATTTTCTAAATATAAAAAAAAAGAATAACCTATGCCAAATTCAGATTTTTTTTACAATCAGTAAAAATAAATCAGGTTTTCGTCTTGAATTAATGCCCGTTCGTCGAGTATTACATGTGAGTGGTATAAAAGCGATAAAAGCCTTGCAACGTTTTTCCGGTAGCGGCGTCTTATCTACAAAACAATAACAAAAAAACTTAAACAATTCAATAACAATTAATTAACATTTAATTATTAAATACAAAACATTATGAAAACTTCAATCAAAACCCTAATTGCATCTTCATTAACTGCAATTGTTTTATCTGCAGGCGTATTTTCAACCAGTGTTTCTGCTACAGAAAAAGCACCGGTAAAAGTTTCAACAGTAGGTACTTTTAAAAGAGTTTCTGTAAAAGGAAATGTAGAAGTTACTTTAGTACAAAGGAGTTCAGCAGGCGTTTCTTATGCCGAGGATAATGTTGGAAGTGCTAAAATTATTCAAGATGGTGACAATCTTAAAATTTCATCTTCAGATAAAGGATTAACAAAAGTAGTGGTTTATGTAAAAGACATTTTCAGAATCGAAGCATCAGAAAATGCAATTGTTAAAACCGAAGGTAAACTAACAACTCAATATCTTCAAATCTTTTTAAAAGGAAATGCTCATGCAGATATCAATACCAGCACCGAAGGCTTATATACTGTAATTAAAGATAATGCCGATTTGAAATTAAGCGGATCTACTGATAGCCACACTTTGGTTATGGGCAAAACTCAAAAATTAACTATCGATAAATTTGCAGCTTTGAAAACAAACATCAGTTCAGTTGAAACTGTAGCAGTTGAAAAAGAAATTGCATCGAATAACTAATAGTATAAAAACACACAAATGAAAAAGCTTTCTGATTTAATTCAGAAAGCTTTTTGTTTTTAACATTAACATAACCCAATCAAGTTGGGAATCACGGCCTAAAGAGTCGTTTTGGACAACCTCATACGATCAATGATATTGTTTTAATGTTGGAGCATTTTGGCGATCTCTTTTTCAATTGATTTCAATTCCTTAGGCTTTAACTTTTTTGGAGCATCTTTCTGGTTATCCAGATACTTAACACCAACCCTTAAAGCTTTCAAACCAGAAACACCTTGTAATTCATCCAGTTCAAGCTGCTCTAAATCGTCATTTAAATAACCTTGAACCTGCATGTACTTAATGTATTCCATATATTCTTTGGCTTCATCCGGATTGAAATAAACCATTGAAATTTTATGTGGTTGCGTTAAGCGCTCATCGGTTCCTTTGATCAACACCTTATCAATCCGTTTTTTAACCACTTCATAGCGGATATTGTAAGCACCCTCCACATCAAAACGACGCTCATCATTTCTAAAGCTGATATCAATAGCATTTGAATGAATGAAAATCAACTGAGTGGTTTCCAACGGACGAGGCATTTCATTGATCAGTCCTTTTGATAAACGGGCAATATCAACCATTGAAGTTAATTGCCACAAACGAATATTCTTCAAATACAGCAAATCAAAAGGTCTCTCTGGCGCAATTTCCTGCCCGATATAAATATCATATTCTACCCCATCGGTTCTGAACTTGGCAAAATAACAAGGATACGAAGCCTGGAGATTCGCCTGTGATTTTTCCAAATGCTGACTAACCTCTGTATTGATTAATTGCATGGAAACTTCAAGCTGCCGGCGATTGGCATAAGCAGCACCCGTTTCAGGAACGATCACCTCAAAATATTTGTCAACAATTTCTGCTGTTTCAGGATAGTTTCCTTTAATGATCGAAAGAAATGGATAAACTTCGATCTCTAAAAATTCATTAAGCTGATTTTCTTCATTTGAAGAAGCAAAACTACCAATGCGTTTAATCCAATCCTTACAATTGAAGAGCAATTTATCGGTAAGTTCTAAGGTAACCGTTTTACGAATGGCTTTTAATGCATCAATCAGACTATTCAACAACACCTGCAAATCATCTTTTAATGCCTTATTTCGCTCTGTTGTAGAGTTGCGAATATCTATTGCACCAAATAACGGATACATATGTTTAAAGGTAACCGTTTCAATTTCCTTTACTTTATTGTTGCTGTTTTGGCTTTGAAGAAAATGCCATACAGCTTCATTAAATTTCCATTGAACAGATGGCTGCAAAGCTGTAAACTTATCCATCAAAACCTCATCCATTTTAGCATCAAACTCTTCAATACTATACTGAAAAAGCTGACCAATCAATGGCATGGCTGGGCGTAATCTTGACAATAACTTATCATCAACCAACACTTCCTGGCTTGAATATACTTCCAATACACCTGCTAACTGCATATTGTAATAAACAGGCAGCACGGAATAAGAACAAACACCAGCTTCTTTTAAAACCCTTAAAAACGGATCTTTAGAAATTTGATCATCATTAATAGCACTTACAAAAATTGCCCTGGGATTTTCTTTATATTTATCAACCAATGAATAAAAAACTTCTTCTTCCAGGTTTGATGCTTTTGCCGAATTGATCAGCATGCTTTGTGAAAATTCCTTATTATCAAAAACCAGCTTATTATTTACCGTTAAGAATGGCATTAAACCAAACTCTAAATTTCCATCGCCACTTAAGCTTTTTAACGCCTGAATCACATGAGCATATGCCTCTGTTTGGTAATTATGATTAACCAAAGCATCGCGAATACCATCAATGGAATGTTGAAGAGTAACATCAGTTATAGAAATGATGCTGAAACCTTCAAAATGAAAATCTTTCAAAGGAAGATTGTTCATCAGGTATTCCAGCTCATTATTGTCCTGAAAGCATTGTCCCAGTTCTTCAAAATTAAGTTCAGGTAGTTTACCTTTATGTTTAATATCCACAAACTTGGTGTCAGTTTGGATATTATAGTATTGCGTAAGCTTGGTTTCCTGATTAAGGTGACCATAAATGATCTCGTTTTTGATTACCGAGGTAAAATTGTAAAAGCGATTTAAAATAGTGTTATAGATAAATTTGAGCTGTTTTTTCTCTACAGGCTCGCTATCTTTATTAACCTTGTTTTTAGGATCGTGATCTTTAAAAAATTTATAAAAAGCATTGGTACTAAAAAAAATCTGATCAGGAATTGGTGTGCTCAACGCCCAAAACAAATCATCCTCATCCCCCATTAAAGGTGTAAGAATGGTAAAAATTAATTCTAATGTATCTTTATATTTCGATAATTCTTCTGCGCTTACGCTATTCAGAAGCATATCATCTTTTTCAATTTTTTGAAGTAAAAACCTATAAAATTCAGATTTTACTGATTTTTCTGTTTTCAATCTACCTTTTAAATACTCCACAAGGGGGCGAAAAGATAGTGTAGATTCTACCTGGCAATGTATACACTCGTTTTTATGTATCTGTATTACATTGGTATTCATTGTATATGTTTTGCTATAGTGTAAATTTTTGGGTTATCTGATTAATTACTAATTCATTGCAAAGATATGTAATCGGTAAAGGAACAATCGTCTGTAAAACGTAATACTTCAATTACCTGTAACTTACACAAATTTAGTACCTAAAATTTAACGAGACATATGGATACCACCCATCTGTAGAATGTCCCACTACCAATCGTACAACTGTGAGTGATGCCGGTGCGAAATAAACGCCACCACCCACACCATGATGCCATGTTGTGGAAGCTTCATTTCTTTTCCAAACTCTACCAACATCATAAAAACCTAGTAAGCCAATCTGGCCAGGCAGAACATAGCTTACCAGATCACCAAGCTTAGCCCTCAATTCCAGGTTGTTGTAAAAAATATGCTCTCCTGCAAACCTGAATTGGCGATAACCCAATAGATTTCCCTGACCACCGATATATAATGCCTGATAAAATGCAGGCTTACCGACCGTAACCCCACCTCCAAAACGATCAGCCAGAATGAATTTCTTTCTGCCATCGAGGTTTTTATATAAAGCAATACTCGCGGTAAATTGTCCGAAAGAATTAGAATATTTATTTACACCTTTATAACCAAGCAATTTAAAATCCACAAAACTTCCTAAAGTAGGCAACAAATCATTATCGCGGGTGTTATTGGTAAAATTAACAATTGCACCGGCAAACATTTTTTCATTACGAACTGTCAAACTGTCAGCAGAATGAAGCTGACCTGGGTTTAAGATAAAACGACCTTCATTATCTTCTCCGTTAAATTTGTAATACTGATAAGACGGGCCAACTGAAAAAGTTGATTTTGGTCTGCGCCACCTAATAGCTGCATCAACCTGATAAAGATTAAAACGAGCACGATAATAACGGATGTCATCTCCATGCTCGTCAAAATGAGTATCGTTACCCAAGCCAAAGAAATTTTGGGTATTATTTGGTGCATACGCATCGCCTTTAACTACCAAATCGCCTTTTCCTAATGCTTTTAACCACTCTCCCTTGTAACTAAAACGAAATGCTCTGGTAGAAAACGAATGTAAAAAGGACAGCGTTTGCGCATTTCCCCATGGTTGTTTTCTGAAACCGGGATTGGTTTGTTTGTAAATTAATCCCAATAAAATTCCGTCATCATTATTGTAACCTGCATTTAACAGGTAAGAATTTCGCCGGTATAAATCTTTTGGAATGTAGCTGAAGTTTGAAGTATCGTTAGAGATGATTTTTCTGATTTTATCCTGATCATTGCCTCCATAAGTGGCATTATCGGTTCTGCCATATAATCTAACTAAGCCATTACTATTGGCAAAATCATAATATTTACTGCCTTTGCCACCAATAATGCGAATTTTGATCTTCGAGTTTTTGTTGTTTAAAATTAAACTGTCGTTTCCATTGTGCAGGTAAATACGAAGTTCTTTGGTTGTTTTAGGATCAAAGGTTCTATCGAACAATTTATCTTTAACATTGCCTTCTTTTGAAATTTTATTGATTTTTACATGCAAACCATCATTTTCTGCATCGGTTATTTGGATGTATTCATTCTTGTTTGTCATTTCAATATCCACAATGCGGTTAAAAAAATGATAGTAATCACTCATCAGCTTTGGCAACCTGGCAATCCTGTCACGCAGTTGAGCTAAAAATTCGTCATGATGCAGTGAATAACCTGGTTCTGGAAGTTTACTTAGAGCCTTTTCAAAAACCTCATCGTTATAATTGGCACAGAAATCTTTTACGATTTTGTTAAATTCTTCTTCATCAATATTGGCTGTCCAGCGGCTACTGATTTCCCTTCCCTCCCATAAAAACCAATTAATGTTCTGGATTTCACGCTCATACCCCTGCATCATGGGCAGCAATGATGAAGATTGGCTGTAACGTTGTAAAAAACCATCCGACCTGAAAAAAACCTGGTCACGATCTCTCGGTACCGGAGTATAAATTGAACCCTCTTTGGTTTTGGTTTCTTTCCAACGCCATTGATCTTCATGCCTGTCCCAATCGCCAAGCAATACATCAAGCGACCTTGCTCTTACCCAGGCAGGCCCGTCTAACTTATTATCGTTATCATCGGTTAATTTCTTATCCATTTTAGGAGAACTGTCTGATTCGCCAACAGGCTCTCTTTCTTCAAACAAGCACAAGGTATTGGCAAAGGCAGATTCAAATTCGCCCAGATTATCATCCGGAGAAACCCAGCCAATAATCGGATTGGTATGTGGAATTTTAGCTGCTTTAGCCAATTCAGGCACAACCAAGGCCGAAAATGGATGCTGTGCAGACATATTATCTTTAATAATGTCTTTTGCAAAAGTTGTTCTTAATCCTTCAGGCAACAAAACTTCCGGATATTTTTCTACACTTCTCAATACATATTCTTTGCCATTTTTATCCTCTAACCGTAATGAACGGGATTGATTTCCGCCACCACGCTGCGTCGCTTTTAACCCCCCCATCATCTGAGAAACCCGAAGAACAGGGACTTTAGTTCGCTGTGCATATTCTTTACGGTAATTTTCACCAAAAACAAATCTGTGAAAGCGGCCAACACTATCGTATTCCGGTTTTATACGCACAAAAATACTATCAGCCGTAATCGGTTTATCCCTGTTTCTAACCTTAACGGGAATAGTTTCAAACTTTTTGATATAACTGTAAACTCTTTTAACGCTTGTATCAGAATAGATATAATATTCATAGCGCATATCGTTGTTCATTAACTGATCGGCAATTACATAACCTTGTTGCATTTCATGAAACAATGAAGTTTTTCCTTCTTTATTGGGAGATACTTTTGAGCCCGAGCCACTAACAATTTGAAGTTGCTTTCCTTTGATCAGTTGTAAACCATGTTCATGACCAGCAACATAAGTAACATTCGGATAATCGCCAAAAACGCCCGTTACAGATCTGATGAGATCTTTATAGGCCGGATGGTTTAAATCTTCAGGGCTTAACAAAGTAGATCGCAACAACGGATAAACGGAACCCAACACAGGCATTGGGATATAAAGATTTTTATTTAAGGAGGTTAATGGAAAAATATGGTTTCTTAAATTGAAATACCCGCCATGTGGCCCGTAACTTTGAAACGGATGATGAGAAGCCAGTAAAATCACTTTATCCTTATTTTCTTCCAGCAACTGTTCCATGCGAACCAGAATCTCATCTTTTGTTCTGCAATCGCACTCTCCTGCCCGATTAAATTTATTATAAGGAAAAAGCCACCATTCACTATCATAGGCAATGATGCTCAGTTTATCTGTTAGTTTAATTGCTACAGGATCAGGACAGCCGTTTTCAGGCACAAGCTTCAAAAGCGGATCATTCTGCGCTTTCAAAAAAGCATCCTGTGCTTTAATTTTTGCCAAACCTTTCGGACCCGATTTATCCCAATCGTGATTACCAGGAACAAAATATACTGCGGCGCCCATTTTACGCATGGGCTCAAACTGCGATTGTAATATTTTTTTGGTGTTCTCCTCTTCAAGGCTCCCCGGCAGCCCCATTCCTGTTGGATAAATATTATCGCCTAAATAAACAACGGTGGTCTTTTTAGGGATAACCTGTTTCGCAGCATTTTTCAAATCCTGCATCTGGGCAGGATTCATTTCTCCTGCATCTCCAAAAAGAATAACACGATATTTTACATCATCTTGCGCAAAGGCAATAAGATTAATAAAAAATAAGATTGCTATTAGGGTAAATCTTTTAATCATAGCCGGGCGTTTGTATAAAGATAGATAATTTTCAACTGATTATTTTTTCAGTTTGAACATTAAAATATTACCCGCAGATAGCACACCCCCTTCATTTGAAATATAAAGATTATGATCCCGGTCAAAGGCAATCCCCTCTGGCTGGTTGAAAAAACTTCCTTTTAAGGGATAAGTTGCTTTTATTTTGAAATCAGCATCAGTGATGACCAATAATTTATTCACCGATGAAAGCACATACCATTCACCTGTTGATGGATTTTTAGCTAAAGCAGATGGACGGAATTTCATTTTAGATTCGCCGGTCAGATCAGCAATTTCTTTGTAAGGCAAGCTGAAAGTACCATTTGGTGTAAATTTCCCATTGTCAAATTTAAAGGCAAAAATATCAGTTTGATCTTTCTTATCTTTTTTTACTTCTTTTGTTAAAATGTAAATCATGCCAGTTTTTTCATCGGCAGCCAGGCCTTCATACTCAGCTTTCGGAACCAAATCTTTAGTTCGAATCACATTTTTCACTACTGGAGTATTGATTTCAGAAATCGGAAAAGTGTGCAGTTCTCCATTACTTTTCAAAACAATGATTTGATCATTTATAATCGTTACATCTTCATAATCCCCCTTGCCACCAAATTTGGTAAATTTTGATTTTTTATCGCTTAAACCTAAATGAAATAAATCTCCATCTTCATCCTGAATAGCAAAAACCTCTTTTGGATCGCCATTGTGAAAAACAATTCCAGAAATTTCAAACAGGTTTTGTGGCATATTATATTTAACCGGATTAGCTAAATCATAAGGTAAACCGGCTTTTGTGTCTGTTGTTTGAGCTGTTTTTTCAGCAGGAGATGACTTGTCATCATGCTTTTCATTTACACAGGAAACGCCGATAAAGGCAATAGCAAATAATGCCACTACTGACACTAGTTTTGTTTTATTCTTCATGGGATGAAATTTCATTTTTGTTTTTTAAATATTGGTAGATATCATGTTGAGATGAAACCCGAACCGCTTCTTGTTGAACGGGAACATTGTTCATGTGCTCGTCAATAATAACAGCTTGTACGTTATCCTGTTTTTGAATATTGATGATATCTAAAATTTCTTGTTTTATTTTTTTATCGTAAACAGGAAAGCAAACCTCTATTCTGCGATAAATATTGCGGTTCATCCAATCGGCTGAACCTAAATATACATCTTCCTTTCCAAGATTGTGAAACACAAAAACCCGACCATGCTCCAGGTACCGATCTACAATTCTGGTGACTGTAATATGCTCGCTCATGCCTTTTACTCCTGGAATCAAGCGGCAAATGCTTCGAACAATCATCTCGATTTTAACACCAGCTTCCGATGCCTCATAGAGCTTGTTAATTAAAACCTTCTCCTCAAGATTATTCATTTTTATAGTGATAGAAGCAACTTTACCCTCCTTTGCATGTGCAATTTCCCTATCAATTAATGAAAGAAAAGTTTGCTGAAGATTGAACTGTGCAACCAATAACTGATTAAATTCAATAAAATTGTCGGCTGTTGGCTTCGTTCGCTTTGCAAGAAAAATAAAAAGCAGTTCCACTTCCCTGAGCATTTCTTTATTGGCCGTCATTAAAATATGATCAGTATAAAATGCAGCTGTACTTTCATTGAAATTACCTGTAGCAAATAAGCCTGCATAACGCATTCTGTGCCCCGTTTTTCTTTTTACCAAAGCAACTTTTGCATGAACTTTTAACGCAGTAACACTATAAATGATGTCAACGCCGGCAGCCTTCATTTTTTTAGCCCATTTGATATTATTGGCTTCATCAAAACGGGCTTTAAGCTCTACTAAAACCGTTACTTTTTTGCCGTTTTTTGCAGCGCTGATTAATGCATTAACAATTTTTGAATCGCTGGCTACCCGGTAAAGGGTAACATAAATTTCCTGAACGGTTTCATCAATTGCAGCCTCGTTAAAAAAACGCAAAACACTGTCATAGCTTTGGTAAGGCGTATGTATAATAATGTCGTTTTTATAAATTGCTTCCGTTAAGGTGCCGTTAATAATGCTTGTATTGCATATTTTAGGCCATGTATTATTGGATAGCTGATCAGATTTTACCGGAAAACCGATCAGATCTTTGAGGTTATGGTATTGTCCGCCTTCAATACTATTTGCTTTCTTTAAATTGAAAATTTTCTTTATCAGCTCCAGAACATCGACAGGAATTCCGGGTTGATGCAGAAATCGGGTAGCTAAACCCAAGTCGCGTTTTAAAAGTTGCTTTTCCAGTTGTTCAGATAAATTTCCCGGATACTCATCTTTTAAATCTATTTCGGCATCTCTCGTTATTTTAAAACTAAAGCAACCTGAAACTTCATCGTTGGGAAAAATACGATCCAAATGAAAACGGACTATATCATCTAAGAAAACAACAAAAGTTTCATCAGGAGTTTCTACCTTATAAAATCGTGGCAATTCATTGGATGGAATATTCAGGATGACAGCTTTGGATCCCTCAGGGGCTTTAAGTATAATCAAAAAATACAACTCATTATTGCTGGGAAAGAAATGAGTGTTTTCATTAATATAAATGGGTTGCAAAAATGCTAAAACCTGACTTAAAAAATATTGGCTTATCGGCTTTTGAACTTCAGCCGGGTAATGATGCCCGTAAACCAGATTAATTTTGTTCGCCTTAAGTAACGGAATAATGCTCAATTTCAAAACCTGTCCAAAGCGTTGCTGCTGATCATAAATCAACTCATTTGCTGTTTTTAACAGATCTTCTTCAATCTGAATATCATTGTCTTCACGGTTGCTCAGTTTTTCTAAAGCTAAAAGAACCGGCATGCGCACGCGGTAAAACTCGTCAAGATTGGATGAAAAAATGGAAAGAAACTTAATCCGTTCCAATAACGGAACTGAATCGCGTTCAGCTTCCATCAATATTCTTTCATTGAATTTCAGCCAACTTAAATCTCTGTTGAAAAAGGATGAAGCAATCATTTCGGCCATTAAAGTTTACCGTAAGCAATTACAAAAGCAAAAACTGCAATGATTAAGCCCCACATAAAAATGTTATAGGCCAAGCGAATCAGTTTGTATTTACGTCCTAAAACCACGCCTTGAGAATATACATCGGTAATTAACGTGCCGTAAAGAAAATCCTTGTCGTTCATAACCTTAATCATTCCATCGGTATAACTGGGCAGGCTCATTTTGTAAAAGTTACCAAAAAACAGCAGATTGACTTTCTTGTTATCCATGTCTTCTTTTGTGAATTCTCCCTTGGGTATGGATGGACGGGTGGATAAAATAGAAACCACCACACAGGTTAAACTCACAATAAGCAAAATAAATGTTGGAATAATCAAATTCCCATGATCTTCAAGCCTGCGTAACAGTAAACTCACGATTAAGGAAAGCATAATGGAGTTTACGGTGATTAAAATATGGGCTTTATTATCAGCCATATCGCTCAATCGTTGATTGTTCGCCGATGTGATTCTAAACATGGTTTCAATTCCTTTGTCCGGACGATCGTCTTTGTCTTTTTTCTTTCCTAAATCAATTACGGGCGCAAAATTACGGGGTTCATCAAGTTCTGTATTAATTTCTTCCTGAGCGGTCAGCTTACTTTTTAGCTTACTGATATTTTTTTGCTTCTGATCATTAAGCAGGAGAACGGCATAATCAGTATGGTAGCGGTGTGATTCCATAAACTGGATATCCTTTTTACGCCATTCCAATTTAGTGATGTCTTTTTTATAAATCAGTTCTACCTCCTTATACATGAGCTTTCCTTTTTTACGAAAATCTGGTAAGCCTAAGTGAAATAAATCTGCATCACAAATGATTTTGTCGATTTGATTTTTAGGGTTTTGCGGCATTTTGGTAGCTAAAATGGCGCTTTTAACCTGCTCACGAATTTCTGTTCCAACATTATGCTGTCTTAAAAATTCATCAGCCAATTCAGCACCTTTGGCTTCATGGTCTAAAGCATCTTCAAAATAGCCTGTATCATGAAAATATGCGGCAACGGTTACAGCAAAAAAATCCTGCTCATTTAATTGATAATGATTGGCAATTTGCTGTGTGGCGTTAACAACTTCTTTGGTATGTTCAAAATTATGATAAACCAATCGCGGATCATTATGGGTATGGAAGTAATCGCTTACGTGCTTTTCTACATCTTCCTGCAATTGTTTATAGTCCATGAATGTATTTCTGTTTGAGATAATTTATTATTTTGAGGAAATGCATTTTCTTAAAATACTTTTAAGCCTAAATTGTTTTGGTTTTTTATTGATTATAAAATTACGCTAATTTTTACAAAAACTACGTCGATCTGAATTAACAACAATAATGCCTCGTTTATTTTACAAAACAGTTATGCATTAAAGCGAATAATGAATTGATTTAATACTCACTTTATAAAACATACCGTTTATTAATTGGGTTATTCAAATTGAATAATGAGCTGAAAATGAGCTGATGTTAATTTTTTTTAACTTTTAAAGAAAAAACTTTTTCCAAAATTGAATGCAATTTTGTAACATTGCACTCGCAAAAAACAAATGTTTTTTCGGGGCCTATAGCTCAGTTGGTTAGAGTAGAAGACTCATAATCTTTTGGTCGCTGGTTCGAGCCCAGCTGGGCCCACTAATAAAAATAGCCTTTTTCAATAGAAAAAGGCTATTTTTGTATCAGAAACTCGGTTTTTTCAATCGCAAAGCTTGACACGGCAATCGCTGTTTTAGTCAGGTCTTACATTTATCTTTAAGTCCATTCGGCAAGACAGGAACGCGATCAGCAGGCTAAAGGATATGACCGGAAGCCTTCTATGAAAACTGCGCCCGTTTTCAGCTTACCGCCAGGGAGACCGGGGTCATCAAATTATTGCACAAAGACTGCCACACCAGCGAGATCGCGGCCCGCCTATACATACAGTGACCACCCATATCCAGAACATGACGGTAAAAACAAAAACACAGGGCCGTATGGAACTGCTGCGAAAACTGGAAGCTGGTATTTTTGATGTATAGTAACCCATTTAGATAAAAGTGGCCAAATGAAACCAAAGGCGCACCTTACCGGACTGGCTGAACGAAAACTGTAACCTGAATAATTATAATTATAAAGGCTCATAACTGCCGCTGCTGAAACTCGTCGAGCAACCCCTGCTCTTTGAGCAGGGCCAGCGGGTCGGCGTACCAGGTATAGGTAAAATCTTTCTTTTTGCTTAACGGTTTGCGGCTGTGGCTTTCCTCAGCCGTAGTCTGCTCGTGTGTCTGCTGAAAAAATAAAAAAGAGGGGAAGGGGAAAATTTTAATTAAACGATTGTCTGAACTCTAAAGGGGAAACGTTGGTCTTTGTCTTGAAAAGTTTGCTAAACGATTGTAAATGTTCAAAACCCAATTCATAAGCAATTTCGCTTACGGACAAATCGGTAGTTGATAGTTTTTCTTTGGCTTTTTCAATCAACTTGTCGTGTATGTGTTGCTGTGTGCTTTGTCCTGTCAATGTTTTGAGCAAACTACGCAAATAGGTTGGCGAAACGTTCAAATTGTCTGAAATGTATTGAACTGTCGGCAAACCTTTTGTTACTAAATCATCACTGTTAAAGTAGTCCGAAAGTAGTTT
Organism: Pedobacter chinensis; assembly: GCF_003339865.1. Classification (GTDB taxonomy): domain Bacteria; phylum Bacteroidota; class Bacteroidia; order Sphingobacteriales; family Sphingobacteriaceae; genus Pedobacter; species Pedobacter chinensis. The sequence continues at coordinate 274,381 of NZ_QPKV01000006.1, read as the reverse complement.
TTCCAATCGGTCAAGGATTTGATGATTAGTGATTTTTCGGGTTATGAATTGACGTTGGTAAAAGCGTTCTGCATAATTCAAAAGCGTTTCAAGATGTGAAATGATAATGTCTTGACTGAATTTATCAATGTTTGCGTGATATTCGTTTTTGATGTTTTCTACAATGCTGTTAATGAGCGTTTCTTCTTTGTCAGAAAGAAACAGGGCTTCGTTTACAGAATAGTCAAAATATTCATACTTCTTCATTTTGTTTGCTAATGATGTTCCCCATAAAAAGTCGGGGTGAATGAACAACATCCAACCTTCCAATTTAGGTGGCACTCCGTTTTGTTCGCCCCGCAAAATCTGCCCAGGCGACAAAAAGGCCATTAAGCCTTCGTCAAAATCGTATTTCTGTTGTCCGTAAAAAAGTTTGTCGCAACCTCGTTTTAATGATATGACATACAAATCAAATAACACGGTATTTATATCTGAATTGTTTTTCAGTCCCGACAAATCAATGATGCCGATAAGTGGATGTTGGGGCTTTGGAAGTCCCATTAAACGATGTATTTCCGTTATGGATTGTAGTCTATATGGTTTTGAATTTGCCATTGCACAAAGTTACTTTAATTTTTAAACGGATATTTAAGCCAAATCATAATCAAAGGCAATGCTAAAAACGGAATTTCTATCAAAGCCATTTTGTAGTTTCCTGCCCGTAATGCCAGAGCCATAATCAAAATGATTGACATTGCGTTCAGTAAGTTGCCCAAGAAAAATGTTTTGGGTATAAGCAATAAAACTCCAACTGTAATGGTCAAAACACCAAAGAACGGAATAAACAATTCGCTTATACCCAACTCACTCAACATTTTTAATGTTTCTGGATTTTTCTTGTAGTTAAAAGTGTCCCAACCGTGTTTGAAACTTAATGCTACCGAAACAATCAGCAACACTAATGAAATTATGTTCTTTATCATTTTACGATATAATTATTAAAAACGTAACCCAATATTATTGCAATCGGAAGACCAATTAAAGCATTTCTTAATGCCTTTTTTGCTTTGTTTGGAAATGGTTTTCTGTGTTTATAATACAGGAAAAATCCGATTGGTGGTAACATTTGTGAAAGCATAGACCAAAGTCTTGACAGTTCGTCTTTGTTGTTGTCGTTTTTCATATTATTTTATTTTACACGAGTCCATTTGTATGTTTTTCCAAGCATTGGAATACCTTTATAACCCCTTGTTTCAAGATTATTTGCATCTTTCAGTACGCCTTTCAGGCTGTAAGTATTTCCGTCATCTACGCTGTATAATTTAGCGTCAATGTATTCGCCATTTTTGTAGGTCAGCCCTGTGATGTGTGTAATGCCTTCTATAGAACGGTTTTTTAATTTCTCGTCAGGATTTTTACTGTCTTTTTTAGGTGTTTTCCCGTCAGTTTCAAACATACTCTTTGACCACAACAATTTAGCCGAATAGGTATTGCCCGATTTATAAAACTCTATTTTATAATCTTCACATTGCCATACACCTACTATTTGGTCTGGCGATAATTTTTGTGCAAAAGTTGCAACCGATACAAGTAGCATTGTAGCTACAAAAAGTAATTTTTTCATTTTTATTTGTTTTTTTAATTCGATATTGAAATTGAGCGCTTTAAATGCTTTATGCTTCCGATAGTAGCTTGAAAAATAGGAGTACTAAAATTCAACTTTAGCCAACTCTTGCGATATCTCCCATAGTCTTAATGAGACATTTACATCCTCAGCTTGTGCAGGTATTTTTGCGACAGATGGAAATCCTCGAGTCTCAATCATTTTGTTTGGTCCATAATACATACCTCCTTTGGCCTCTGGAGATGTGGCTGCATATAATGTTGGCAAGGCTCCTTGTGCAGATGGCTGGAACAAAAACGGAAGAAAAGTTCTCGCCATTCCTGCGGTGCTCCATCGCCCTGCACCAGTAATAAGTAGATTTGTTCGGGAAACACCTGGATGGGCAGCCATACTCACGATACCCCAACCGTGCTTTTCACTTTGTCGCTGAAGTTCTAAAGCAAACATCAGGTTCGCAAGTTTTGCCTGACTGTATGCTTTCCCTGGAGCATACGAAGATTTTGACTGAAGGTCATTAAAATTGATTATTCCTTCACGATTTGCTATACTTGAAACGGTAACAACACGAGCATCTGGTGATTTACGCAATAATGGAAGAAGTCGTGCTGTCAGTGCAAAGTGACCGATATGGTTTGTGCCGAACTGTAACTCAAAGCCATCGGCAGTTTCGAGTCGTTTTGGTGGCGTCATAACGCCAGCGTTATTGATGAGAAGATCGATAGCTTGTCCTTTTGAAATCATTTTCGAAGCGAAGGCTTTGATAGAAGATAGATCAGCAAGGTCTATTTTTTCAAAACTCACTTTTGCCTTCGGGTTAATCTGATGAATCTTAGCAATTGATTCTGCCCCTTTTTGAGGGCTACGCCCCATCATTATCACATTCCATCCTGCTGATGATAATGCTAATGCATCTTCAAATCCAATACCTTCTGTACTGCCAGTTATTACTGCTAAACCCTCGTTTCTTTGAGGGATATTTGATGTTGTCCATTTTTCCATTTCTCTGTCTTTTATTGATGCAAAGTTGCAACGACTTCAAAAAACAGATTTAGCCAAAACGACTTTTGTGTTAGTCAAAAGTGATTTGTCAACGAAAACAGTCAAATTGTTTGAAGTGGTGGGTGGGCTTTGGTTAAATTTTTCCTGCGTGGTCGGCTTTTTTTATTTTTTTTTGTGTCATCTGGTCGGGTGTCTGCCTGTCGGTTGCGGTCGTCCTGCCATTGCCACTAACATCTCTATTTTGGAATGCAGGGCAGGCAATTACGGAGATCGGTAGGAAAACGAAACCATAGCCCTTTCGCCATCACTTTAAAAAATCTCCTGTAATTGAACGTAGTTGCCCACATTTCGAATGTTTCGGCAAGTTTTGTAAATTTGAAAAAAGCATAGGTATTATGATAGTGGAAGATATATTACCCACCGGGAAGTTTACCCAGCCACAATTGGAATTACCTAGGATGTTTTCTAAGCAGTATCCGGAAAAAGTGTGGGTTGAGGTCAAGGATTTACTTTCTAAATATTTTATGGAAAAAGCATCCGGAGAAATGGATAATCTTTTTGATGAAAAAGGATGGGGAGATAATAATCCATGTCTGTCACAATAACCAAAGAAGTTTATTGACTCTAATCTCGATGTAATCAAGAAACGATTAACGGCAAAACATAGAAAAGTAATTGAAAAGCTATCTATACAGATTGGGAAACAATAATTATTGAGCAGTTTTAACAATCAGCAATTAATTCATTATAAACCCATACCCCTCACTTGCCGTTAGAGTAACATTTTCGCATCGTACCCTAAACACGCAATTCAGCGTAGAGTGATTTATTAATCCAACCATATCATTTTGATTTCGGGAGATTTGTCATCTTTCAATGGTTCTTTGCCCCTCTTTCCCCCATCAATGCATCTTCAATACTTTTTCAACATCCTCACGATAACTCCTTCCTATAGGGATCTGATGGTCTTCTATAACTATTCTATTGCGTTCAAGCCTTTTAATAACGGCATTGGCAACCAAAAAAGATTTGTGAACCCTAACAAAAAGGGCTTGTGGAAACATATCCTGCACCATTTTTATCGAGCCTTTGATCACAATTTTTTCCTCCTTTGTATGAATGATGGCATAATCTTTTAACCCCTGTATATGTGTGATCTGTTCAAAATAAAGTTTAATCCTTTTTACACCGCTTTTAACAAAAATAAATCCCGGGGCAGATTCACCAGATTCAAGGCGTGTATCCTGTGTCTTAAGCGTAATAAAATCTCTGACCTTATCCATTGCAGCAGAAAATCTCACAAAGGAAATCGGCTTTAATAAAAAATCAATCACACCGAGCTCAAATCCCTCAAAAGCATAGTTGCGGTATGCAGTTGTAAAAATAGTAAGCGGTGGATCTGGCAATTGTTTCAGAAATTCAATACCTGTAATTTTGGGCATTTCAATATCTAGTAATAATAGATCAACCTTTTGATTTTTAACATGGTGCAGCGCATCTGATGCATTTCTAAACAGTGCTACAGAATGAATATCATCCATTCTTTTTAAGTGCCCCTCAATCACTTCAAGTGCAAGCGGCTCATCATCTATAGCGACAATTTTTAGCATATTCTCAATTTGTTTTGATTTACAGTTTAAGCATCAGTCTGGCCGAAAAGCTATTGTGGTTGTTTTCAAGCACAAGGTTGTGTTTATCGGGATATAGCAGTTCCAGACGTTTTCGTAAATTTTCAAGGCCTATCCCCCCCTTATTTGTGCCAGTAACTGAAGACGGCTTGGCATTCTTTACCATAACTGTCAATGTTGACCCTTCCAGCACAATATCGACAGTTAACCAGCTATTTTCAGTTTGCTTGCTCATCCCATGTTTAAAAGCATTCTCTACCAGAGGCAGCAAAAGTAGTGGGGCAATTTCATGCCCGCTCAACACTCCATTTATATTCAGTTCAATAGCAGCTTTATCACTAAAGCGAAGCCGTTCCAATGAAATATAGTTATTAAGGTATGTAACTTCTTTTTCTAACAAAACTTTTTCATCAACACTATCATACAACATATATTCCATCATTTCTGATAGCTTGAGCACCACATCTGGTGCAAGTTCAGATTTTTTAAGCGTCAGGGCATACAGGTTATTTAATATGTTGAACAAGAAGTGTGGGTTTACTTGGGCACGAAGAAACTCAACCTCTGCGTTCAGTTTTTCTACCATGATCTTTTGGAGGGTAAGCTGCTGCCCATACCAGTCCAGGCTCAATTTAAGCGACAGCATCAACCCCAGATACCATAAGGTGCTAAAAAAATTATAGGATAAAGCCTCCATTAAATGACTGGTGCGCATAGGGCCTACTACGTACCCGTACAGGTAAAAATCAAATAGACTTTGGGCCGCTAAATACACAATCACAGAAATGATAACGGCAATAAAATAGGCCAGGTATCTTTTTTTTAGAAGGTATCTTGGCAGGAAATATTGGAGATTAAGGTATGCGATGATGATGAGGAGCACTATTCGCATTGTTACACATGCTACGAAATAAGGCATGCTGGCTTTATATATGAGGTATTTTTTTTCGAAAATAAAGAATCCTGTGATCAACAGCCAATAAATGCCATGAATTAATACATATTTAATTGAGGCGCTGCGATTTGAAAACGGCAGTTTAATCGGCCTGTTTATGATATCCATTTTCTATCGGTTTAGTGCTAATGGTATATTTCCGCTCAAAAGAAACGAAAAGCATTCAAGTGTCAAAATTATATCGACAAACAGCTTAAAAAATAGATGAATATAAACGGCGAAAAACTGACGTCTATTATTCTGGTTGTTGGTCTACTATTTTTTCACTTTGGTGCATTTAAAGTTACTATTGTGCAGTAACTCTATTATTTCATTTAAAACTTATACTATGCAACAAATTAAATCCAGTCATGCGTTTATTAAGATGTTTACGCTGATTACCTTATGCTTTACCGTATTTGGTTTCACACCAAAATTCGGATTAGACAGTTACGAGATTTCTCTGAACAATAAGCTCGTTTTAAAAGTGGCGGTAAACCAGCCTTTGAGTTCGAGAATACTGCAACTTGCCGGGGCGAAGCAAAGCGACCAATTGCGCATCAATTACACACATTGTACAACAAAGACAGGCGGTACTTCCCGGAGCATTGAATTGAGGGGGAACAAAGGTAATGTGTTAAAGAAGTGGGCATTTGCCGATGGCACTCATTCGAACGAAACCATGACCATCGCCATAAAAGAGCTATTACTACTGCGCAAGGGAAACGCCCATCATGATCTTAGCCTTCATTATGCATCACATGAACTTCCCAAAGGCGAGACACTTGCGTTTCTTAAATATTGAGGTAAGCTTGCCAAAGCTCATGGAGAACTCTGTTAACTAAAGGCCCGAATAATTTTGAACAAAAAGACACATGCCTAAAATTAGCTGTTTTTTTATCTTGTTACTATATTTCTGCCCTGGGGCAAAAGGTAGATAAGATCTGATTCTCTTAAAGCAGACTCTTTAACTAAAAGATTACCTATAAACCTAAATACCATCGTTATCCGAGGTCAAAGGCCAGTCATCGAGCGGCGCATAGACGGGATCGTTTTCAATGTAGAAAGCTTGCCTGCAAATGCCTGGTCCGGATGCCTCGGATATCCTAAGAAAAGTTCCGATGATTAATGTTGACGGAAATGGGGCGATTTCTGTCCTTGGCAGTGCTAACATAAAGGTGCTTATCGATGGCAAACCATTTAAAATGTATGCCTTCTCTATCGCAGATGCTTTAAGGGCAATTAGGCGAGAATATGGTCAAGATAGAGTTATCACAAGCCCTTCGTCCAGATATGATGCACAAGGGACGCATGCTGTGGTGAACAACATTACCAGGAAGATAAGGTTTATCTCATCAATTCGCAATTCATAAAACTGAACCCACATGCTTTTAATCAAAACAGGAAGGGCATCATTTCCTGGTATAGTGCGGTGCTTTTCCCTATCATACCAATTAAAACAATTGTTGCGTTGAGAATGAAAACAACCCATAATTGAAAGCAGCAATTAGCAATCAAGCTTCTTTTCCATGCGAACCAAACTGTGAATGGAGAGAGGGTTACTGGAGTAAGCTTCGCAGCCTGTTATTGGTAGGTCAGAAAACATTGGTTCAATCTTTCAGGGATATATCCAACTGCATTGCATTTTGATTTCTCATGATGTCCACTTTTATCTTTCCCTCCAGACTTATCTCCTGATATATTTTTTGGAGATCGTTAACATTTTTGACTACATTATTATTCAGTCCGATCACCACATCCCCTTTTTTAAATCCATTTTTTTCAGCGATTGATCCGGGTAAGAGTTTGATCAATAATACACCATTGTCATTATGAAGGCCGGCGGCAGAACGTTCTCCCAGGTTTTCAATATTCTTGCAGGTAGCCCCGAGCCATTCGGTCTGATCGGATATAACGTGCTGTTTTTTAACAGCCAATGCATCTATCTGTGGTTTGCTGGCAATTTTTTTCAACCTGGCCGAGGTAACACCAAAATCTGTATCAAAGTTTTTGAATCCTACAGAAAACGCATCAGAATTGATTTTAAGCCTGTAATTTCCATTCTGTTCATCAACAAAACCGGCATCTCCATAATTGCTGTTAACATCATTATTTGCAATGCGGCTATTTTTCAAGGCTTCCTCGCTGAGGAAATAGTTACTGTCAATTTTTGCTCCCCAATTATCCATCAGTATTGGTGCATAAGCAGTTGTAACAATGTTCCTGCTAAACTCATCTCTGCTGTTTTTGAGCCATACATGAGGATGAAAGGTGTTGTTGATGATTATGTTGTTTGTTACAATACGGTTATAACCTTCTCTAAGTTTTAATCCGCCACGCAAACATATATTGTTGTATATCCGGTAATTGCTGCTGCCATCATCCAGGTCAATATCCCAGCCATGGTCACAACGAAATCTGTTGTTTCGGATAATGATGGGATCAATAATATCCAGCAGTTCAATTCCGGGCCTCGCTGCAACAATACTGTCTACAATCTGGCGTTCAGGCCTCCAGTACCTGTCTCGCCCCCAGGAATTAAAAGCACCATGATCTCCTGTTTCAAGCACGGTGTCAAAAACTTCGTTAAATTCTATGATATGCCCTCCCCAGGTACCTTCGCTCACGTTTATGCCCGCACGTGGAACCTGGTATATGGTATTGTGACGCACAAGAATTTTGGACGCCATAGAAATCTGCACACCGGCAGACTGCTTTTCGATGGTTCCGGTATTATGTATAAGGTTCCCGGAAGCGTAACAATCTTGCGGAAAGTTTTTGCCGATCGGCCCGGGCGCCATGTCCATTTTTTCATAAGGAACAAACTCTTCATATCTGAATGCAGGCGAACGTACCGCGGCAGGATCACCCACGAATGCAACTCCGTTGGCGCCGATATCGTGAATATGATTGTCCACTATGTTGACGTTCTTATTGTAGCGGCTCAGAAATACTGCGCTGCCACCAAGTTGATAAAAATTGCAGTCGGTAACGCTAACATCCTCCGTGCCTTCCAGAAATAATGCTCCGCTACGCAGAATGGCCCAGTCACTACGAAGTAGCGGCTCACGAACCTGCATGAAGCTTCTGGAAGTCTCGGTAAAGTCAATTCCCTGAATTTTAATGTGCCGAACTGGTTTTTCCAGGCTTCCACGGATTGAAATAAGTTCAGTGTGTCTGGTTATATAAAATGTGCCCCTCTTCACATCCTGATTTGAGGGAGGGATGAGATAAAGCGTTTTTGTTTTTTTATTATAAAACCACTCTCCGGGCGAATCGAGCTCCTCAAAGATATGCTCTACATACCGGTGCTCTGCATGCATTTTAGCAGGCCGGTTGTTTTGCCAGCCACCTTCATACACCAACAGGCCTGCGGCATCTTTTTTCTTAATCAAATAGTGAAAATCGCCCCATTCTCCCTCATGCAATGCATGGATATATCCTCCCGAAGGATCTGCCCAGGTTTTGATGCGATCTTCAGCCAATGCATCGCCTGCCGTTCCGTTAAACACCCTCGCGGTACTGTCAAAATTTGGATATCGGGCCATGTGCAGTTTTTTGCCGTCTAAATAGAGATCGTCAAAATTTTCTCCCAAATCTATTTTACTGAACAGAATCTTTCCCCTGAACGTTTTCCAGGTTGGGTTTATTTTTTCTGATCCTTTAAGCACGACATGTTCATTTTCACGGGATCTGATGAGAAGGGATGATGCTTTATAATCATCTGAGTGTATACTGATGGTTTTTTCAAGTGGATAAGTTCCTCCGGCAATTTCTATCGTCACCGCCTTGCCCTGTTGCGAAATTGAAACAGCGATCGCTTTTGATAAACTTTTAAAGGGTTGGGTACTTGATCCGGCATTGCGGTCGCTTCCAGAAGCGGAGACATGATAAATTTGTCCGGAAGCATTCTGGAATAATAACGATACGAGGGCAACCAATATCAATTTTTTCATAAAATCAAACCTATTCGAAAATCAATTTAAAAATAACACATCTGTGTTTATAATCCACAAGAAGTTAACATCATCAGATCCGGTTTAAGGTGTTGCTACGGTTGTCTAAACATTAGCCATTCAGAATACCAAATCAATATTCTTATATGTTACTTTTAATACGAAGCAAGTAAATCATTAACATTGGAAAAGAATTGAATGGAATAAGCAAGATATTCAATGATTTTGGCTTATAGCCGCTCTCTGCCAACAAATTAACTCCATTCAGGTTTCACATCAATTTACAGATGCCATAAACATAAATGGTAACATTAAGAAATAGCAAATAGATAAATAACTTATGTCTTTACCTATTTCCGTTGGTATAACTTGATCTTTGCCTTTCTTTTACCAAAACGAAGCCTTAAAGAGGAATACTAAATAGTAACTTGGCATTTTTCTATTTCAATTACAGGAAGTCGTCCTGTCTCTGTCATAGTTGCCAGTCTTCATCAAATCCTGAAATTTCTTATAATCTTTAGTACAGCTTTCGGAATTGGTACCAACTCCACTATACTTGTCAGTAAAGCTATTTGTTTATGACATAAGTCTAAATCTCCAATTAGATTACAAGCAAAATTATAATGATCATTAATGAATTTGTCATTTATTATCTTCATTTGGTATAGATGTTGTAGTTACAAATGCATATTAAATATTATCTTTATATTTGTCATAGTGAAAAGAAGCATTAACATATCGAATATCTTCCCTAACTACCTATTCTGGGATATGGATATGAATAAACTTGACTTTAAAAAAGACAAGGATATTATTATTCCGAGGGCACTTTTTGCAACAAATTCTGATACGTTTGACGAGGATATTTTAAGACTTGAAAAAATTTATGATAAATTAGATATTATTAAAGAATTGAAGTCTACTAAAGAAAAAATTAGCAATCAAGTATGTTCAATGATTGCTGAAAGATATCATATCCCTTCTTTTTCAAGATACAGTTTATGAAACCAGTATCAGAAGTCCTTTTAGAAACTATAAAGGAACTTCAATCATTACCTTCACTACATCTTTCCACTTTGGGTGGAGGAACAAACCTAGCAATTCGTTATTGACATAGAGTTTCTGATGATATTGATTATTTTTCCCTGAAATAATTGGCAAACTAGGATATCAAAAAATTCTTGAAGAAGTCAAGGAATTTTATGGATCAAAAATACTTGGGGATATATGACTGATTACCAGTAGCAAACATGGCAAGCTGACCTATGTTTTCGACCGCAGATGCCAATACTCCGGATGCGGAAAAGAGCTCTTTGGACGCTCTGACAAAAAATACTGTAACGACGAATGCCGCAACCGGGCCAATAGCGTTAAAAGGCGGAGCGATGCCTGGGGAGAAGACAAATGCATCTATGAGATTACCCGAGACCTGAGAAGAAACCGTTCGATCATGAAATCAACAGGTGCTTTTCTGAACGACACCAAGATCGTCACCAGGGGCTGGATGCTGGACAGGGGCTACAATTTTGAATACTACACCAATATTCTGCACACTAAAAAGGGCGATTATTTTTTCTGTTATGAATTTGGGCACATGATCTTAGAGGAAGGAAAAGTGCTGATCGTAATGACGGACCGTTATATTGAATTCAAGACAAGGATACACAGTCATCCTGATGATATGTAAAAGCTAAATTGTGCGGAATATTCCCGTCTTTCAAATTGCCTCGAGAGTTCCCGATTCCTGAACAAAATGTTATTATTTTAGTTTCTCATCATGATGAATCAACCGAATATCCAGATGGAGGGTATCGGAGTAGATATTTCATCAATTACGCACTCTAAACGCTGTTTTTGATGCTCTAAAAGCGGTTTTTTATCTGTCATTTTGATAATTTGACTGAGTTTTGGCTGAGTTTTCAATGTTCAAAATCATCAAAGATCCGCATTAAAAGCTCTTTAAGCTTAATTTTTATTAATTTTCGTATTACCTAATTTACCAAATTTGGCTGAATTTTCTAAAAAACTTTAAAATTATTAGTGGATAATTTTGCATTCTACACCTCTTATATTTCCAAAAATTCTAAAAAATTTCTACTACATCTCTAAAATTTTATGGCTGGGTTTTAGCCGTATTTTTTAGCTTTTTACAAATAAAACATATCGGAGACAAAAAATAACAAAACCACTTCAAAAACCGCCAATGATCTGTTAACTAGATGTTGCGTTTGTGGAGAATAAAACATTTATCATCCACCCCCCTTTAAAGTTGGTTTGGCTGAGTTGTAAATTTAAACTCACATACCACATTGATTTTAATACAATATCTTTTTTTTGAGTAAAATACATTATTGTCAACCAATAAATTACAGTCCTAATTTTTCCATTAAGAGCTGACGATAGTTTGCTCCTATTGGAATTTCTTCCGATCGCAAGGCCAAAGTATTTCCTTTTAACGCCTTTATCTTGGAGAGATTGACCAAATAGGAACGATGAATACGTTGAAATTTATTGGCAGGCAGCATTTCTTCCAACATCTTGAGGTGCATGGATACAAAGTATTTAACTTCGCCACCACAGAAGATCCAACAGAAATCCTTTTCTGCTCGGAGAAAATCAATATCAGCATGGTCGATGCGCACCAACTTCGAATCCTGTTTAATAAAAATGTAATCAGGAGTTTCTGGCATCGGTTGGGGATGAAGTGGTGTTTTTCGATCTATAGCTTTCTGTACGGCCTGATAAAATCGTTCAAATGTGATTGGCTTCAATAGGTAATCTACAGAGTTTAGTTCAAAGCCCTCTACTGCAAAATTGGCAAAGGCTGTGGTAAAAACAACTAGGGGCGGCCTGCGCAATGACCTCAAAAATTCTGTTCCCGTAATGGTTGGCATCTGGATATCCAAGAAAATGAGATCGATGGAAGTTTCGTGCAAAGCTTCATAGGCTTCGGTCGCATTCTTGCATTTCTTAACGAGCAATACTTCTGGGATTCTCCCTATGTACCCTTCGAGCAGGTTTCTTGCAATGGGTTCATCATCAACAATAAGACAATTCAGTTTAATCATAGTTGGATAGTTAAATCTACAGAATAAACACCATCTAACACTGAAGTTTCATACCAATGATTGTCCTTATAATAAAGTTCCAATCTTTTTTTCAGGTTATTGATACCTATACCCCCAACTACATACCCTTTTTGTTCTTCAACTATACCATTCTCAATTGTAAACCTGAATTTTCCCTGCAACACGTCCAAAAAGATATCAATATATGAACCCTCTTCATCACTATTATATTTAAAAGCATTATCGATTAACGGCATTAACAATAAAGGGGCGATGTGATAGTCGTTGTTGTCTAATTGCCATTTAAAATTCACTTTGGTATCGTTCAGCCTCACTTTCTCCAGTTCGATATAATCGTTCATCAGCTTCAGCTCTCTTTCAATTGGCATCAGATCTTCATTAGAATCGTACAGGGTATAACGCAACAATTCAGAAAGTCTTGATACCAATCCTGCCGATTTCTCCTTATCGCCACTGAGAATAAGCCCATATATATTGTTCATGGCATTGAACAGAAAATGTGGATTTAGCTGTGCCTTTAAGAAGCTGAACTCAAGTTGTAGATTGTCCTTGGCCAGTTCCAAGGCTCGGATGTTGCTCCTAAAGGCTTGGATGGCCATTTTAATGCTGAATGGAATACACAGCGCAAACAACAGTAGAATGGGTGTACCCAATCCCAACAGTCTGGTCAGTACTACATTTATGAGTCCGCGGTTTAAATAAGATGCATAGGCCGCATTCTCATGCCTCAATATTCCTTTGCATGCTTCACACATGCCTATAATGAATACTTCCAGATAAGAATCTAGCACGGTATAGCACGCCAATGCTATAAGTAAATAAGTAATCCCGACCGTGTAACGCCTTTTTTGTAATATAGGCAAGATTCCATATACCGCTATATAATAGAATGTGGCTAGAACAATTGTGCCAACCAACGTTAAAAATAGATATACTGTTGTCGGGAAGGATCTATACACATTAAATGAAACATTTGTAAGATAGAGTTTTACCCCGAACAGTACAGTCCAAAAAAGAAGGTGCAGGCTTATCCTGATTGTTGGCTTAGCGTAGATTTTTTTTATGATTTTGGAGGTCTGCATAGATTAAATATCTGCTTTTCCTTACGTTACTACAAATATTAACGACCAACACGCTAAATTTACCAATGAAATCTAGTTACTGGCCAATGAGCGATTTTTCTTTAGGTAACCCTCTTCTTGTTACCTAAAAACATGTGTTTATGTAGATTTTTTCCTATTCTGTCGATTAAAGTTGCTAGCAAATTTATACTTAAGCTATTTGCAGAAAATTCGCAGTTATGAAAAACATGATTATCAACGCCCCAGCATGGATTAAGGTACTTTGCTACTTCCTAATCTTATGGGTGGCTACCCTTATTGCTGGAACAGTTCCTATGCTCAACGATTTTATTTTCTTTTTTACAATTGCCCTACTGATGAGCTGGGCATTTCTCAGATTAGAAAATCGATCTCTTGTTTCGATAGGATTCTGGCCAAAAGACAAAAATACCATTGCAGATTTTTTTGGTGGTCTTGGTATCGGGATAATGATGCTGATTTTTACTTTTATTTTGACCATTTTACTTACCAAGGACAACTGGAAACTGAACACCCATATTAATTTAATTTTTGTCATTATAACTTTTCTGATGTGCCTCTGGTCGGCATTTGTTCAGGAATTTGTTTTTAGGGGGTATCCTTTCCAAGAGCTGCTAAAAAATTATCGTTCATGGGTTGCACAGTTACTGATCGCTATTCCATTTGGATTGATGCACATTAATAAGGGGATGGAGACAAATGATATTATTCTAGTTATGTTGTCCACCGGTGCTGGCTCAGTGCTCTTTGGCCTGGCCTATATTAAAACTAAAAACTTAATGTTTCCGATCGGGATCCATTTGGGATGGAACTATGCACAGGAACTTATTCCACGAACTACAGGTGGCAAAAATTCCGCTTTGGTAATCATCATCGACAGCCATACGACCTATAATATGTTCAATGTATCTTTCCCCTATTTCTTGATCATACTTATAGCCATAATCGCCATCTGGAAAATCAAAAAGCCAACAGGAAAAAATAGCGTTTAATTACGATTCCACTTAAATAAATCAAAATCACATTATTACGTTAACCATATTAGTTCTAATGCAATATTCTCCACTAACTACAAAATAGCGGCCAGTAAGCCTTATTTAAGTAATAGCGATAGCTTTCAAAGTCCAAACTCAGACAAATTTTAAAATAAAAAGCCCATAAATATTTGAAAATCAAATATTTGTCATTTTGGGCAATTGAGCTGAGTTTTGGCAGAGTTTTTTAGTCAATTATTTATAATAAATAAAAAACATCATTTAAACCATTTCAAAGGCGTATTTTTTATCTATAATGTGTAGATTACATTATTGTCCACAAATATATTTTCTGCTAAAACATCAATTTAACTTTAAGATTGGTGGTTTTTTCATCTCTTTCTTAAAAAATCTTCAGATCAATTTTTTCAATAATTTTTAAAAAAAGTTGGCTGAGTTTTTTCTGTACGAAATCAGATGTGTTAATTGATTTGGAAGAATATTTTCTTGGATTAGTATATTAATACCTACTTACCAATTAGTTGTTTCGCCATCGCAGCTATCTCATTAATATCAAACGGCTTCGATATATAATAATCTGCCAGGTAAGTTTCCCTTTCAACTTTCGAAAATGCATTAGATGCGGTCATCATGACTATTTTAATATGCTTAGTGAAGGAGCTTTCTTTAATTGCTTGACAGATATCAAGGCCGTTATCTCCATTTAGGATTACATCCATGAAGATCAACTCTGGCTGGAAGCTTTCAATTACTGAAGCAATATCCCTGGCGATTCCAGCGACTTTACAAGATAGCCTTCGTCTGCAAATAAAAAAGAAAGTACTTCTAAGTTGCCTTGATCATCGTCGACCAGCAGAATTTTTTTCATCTCATTTTGTGCCTATTGTTTGAATGTATATTTAATCGAAAAGCCCAGATGTCCATCGTATGGGGTTGGCAATACTACAAAGCTATCATTTTTCTTAGGCAAAAAAACATTCCTTAAGTACGGATAGACTAAGTAAGCTAATCTGGTCGCTAAGATACCGTAACCAGCACCCATGACTACATCACTGAACCAATGTATATGGTGGTACATGCGCAATACATCGGTAAAGGTGGCAGCACTATATCCAACAATATTAAACCAGACCGACCTTTTACCATATTCCTGACGCATAAATTCGGCAGCCATAAAAGCCATAGCCGTGTGCGACGAGGGAAAAGAACTTGTCCCAGATCTATCTGGGCGCATCCTATAAATGTTGTTTTTCGTAAACGTCACCGCAGAACTGGTTATTGCCATCGAAATGAGTAACATTGCCGAACGGTCGATAAAATGATGCTTTGCCTTTACCCCTATGATATCAAGTCCATAAACTGCGGCAATTGGGCCATATCTTAGGTAATCATCAACTGAACCAGAATAGCCATGCTGACCAATAGTTGAATTATTGATATACCTATCAAGCTGCCTTAAACTACCGCTTCCCAACGAGAGCGTTCCATAACCGAGCAATGCTGCCGGCACAACAAGCTGTCTTAGGAACTTAGGTTTGGCAACCGTCACTTTATTGCTATCAAGGACAGAGGTATCGAGCTGTGCACTAGCCGTGAATATATTTCCAACAATTAAAATAGCGAGCAATAATTTCCTTCTACAAATCCGCATTCCTTATTCGTGATCCTTTAACTGTCACGAAACTAGAAGGGAAATCTGTAGTAAATCTGTCGGAGGAAACGCTAAAACTTATAGCTATAGCCTAACCTGAAAACCTGTGTTTCAAGGTAATCTGTGCTGTTGTAGATAAAACCGTTGCCGATGATACTTCTCTTGGTCTTTAAGGTGCCCAAAATATCTGTCCCATTCAGGAACAGTTCACCTTTTCCTTTCTGTATCTGTTTTTTAACACCCAGATCAACAGAAAACCTGGAGCCTATAGTTCCCTGTGGGATGATATCTTTTGCTAAGTAAACACCTGAAAGTTGGATCTGTGTCTGTCCTTTCAGCTTGAACATGTTGTTGAGCTTAAAATTTCCCGAGGTAATGCTTTCTTCGGCCATATGATAGACCGTTGGAACCGGATATCGATTGGTTATCGTAAATGCATTGATCTTGTTCCTGTAGATGGCCGCACTGGTATTGAAAGAATACCAAGGTGCGAGTTCTTGTTGCAGCACAATCTCGCCTCCAGTCTGATAGCTTCTTCCAGCATTCTGGAAAATATTATAAAGGATGGCATTGCCAGGAACCTGCGTAGCAATCCTTGTAATGGTCGCATCGATCATCTTGTGGTAAAGTGAAGAATAGATATTCCCTTTTGTCCAGTTCAGGCGATAGCCAAGCTCGATGGTATTGGTAAACTGTGGACGCAAGGTAGGATTACCGACCTTTAACAGTTCAGGTTCATCATACTTTGGAAAGATGCGAATATCGACCTCGTTCGGCCGATCTACCCTTCGGTTAAAGAATATCGAAAGTTTGTTGTGCTCATCAATCTTATAGGCGAGCCTAAGATTTGGGAATGGACGGGCATAGTCATAGCCATCGCTCTGATAGGTATTGTGGTTGGGATTTACATCGTACTGCACCTTTACATATTCAAACCTCAAGCCCGCTTCCATTTCAAAATGATTGGTCTCCAGCACGTAATTGGCGTAGGCAGCGGGAATGGTTTCCTTATAATCAGCCCATCCACCAGCATTTACATCAATGGGAGAATTGAGCCCTGGGAAAAACTGCATGTCGGTCGGGATCGTTCTTCTTCTAAATTTCAAGCCCATTTCAATTCTTCCCTGTTTCAACGGTTTGATATAATCCAAATTAAAATCAGCAACATGCTCATCTGATAATAGGGCAAAAGAATCCTCTCCCGTAAAAGTGGGCATGATGTTGGTAAAGAAATATTTTTCGTCTTCCCTATGCCAAGTGTAGCTGAAGCCAAGGTTAAGCGAGTGGCCCGGCTGGGAAAACCTGTGCTGATAGCTGGCAGATCCAGTCACCGTGTATTTAACTTCGTCTTCTAAAAACTGCCACAATCTTAATCGCTGCATACCGCCATTAAAGTAGGGAATATCTCCTTTATCGATAATTTTTTCACGATTAAAATAGCCCGAAACGGTAAGGGAATTCTGTTCATCAGGATTCCAATCTATTCCAGTTTTTACCGTAGTATAATCGGTTGTTCTGTTTCTTTTTACCTGTTGGTTGATAATTGTTCCATCACTATAGCTTCTTGTTGCAAACTCGTTACGATTTAAAGTCTGCGTGTACAGATAATCGCCCTGCAGAAAAGTGTTCAGCTTGTTTTTTCTGTAATTGAGGGATAACGAGGGATTGATCTTCGGTGTGGCCTGAAACTGCGGACGGATGGTTGGCAGGTTTTCCCTCCTTTCCCACAGCGAGCCAAGCCCTGAAGTTAACCCAATCTTTCCGTTAAATCCTTCCTGCTTGTTCTTTTTATAGATGATATTGATGATTCCTGCATTGCCGTTCGCGTCGTATTTTGATGAAGGATTATTAATGATCTCAATCCTTTCGATCGCGGAAGCAGGAATATTGTCCAATCCCGTCTGCGTACCAAAGCCGGTCATCGCATTCTGCTTTCCATCAACCAATACGGCAACCCTATCATTTCCGCGGAGCTGGATCTTGCCATCCTGCAAGGTTACACCCGGGAGGTTCTGCATAGCCTGTAGAACCGAACCGCCAGATTGTGCTACATTGTTGCCCAAGGTAAATGTCTTTTTGTCCATCTTATCCGAAAGCCCATCTGCGTTTGATTGAGCAACAACGTTAACGGTATTCAAGGTCTGTGCATCTTCTGTTAGGATAATTTCTCCCAGATCTAAAAAGGCATTGAGCGAGCCCACTATAATATCCTGGCTTTTCTTCTGATAACCGACAATGGTAAACTCTAGCGAATAGTTGCCAGCTGAAAGGTCGGCAAGCTTAAAACGCCCCAGTGAATCGGTGATCGTTCCCGTAACAAATTTTTGGTCCGCTTTCTGCTTGACCACGATATTTACATATTCGATCGTTGCTTTGTTCTTTGCATCCCTGATAAGTCCGGATACGGTAACTTTTACACTTTGTGCATTTGAAAAGTATGCCGTAAAGATCAATAACAAGAGCAACAAAAATTTCTTCTTAAAAATCATAACGTAAATTTATGGTGTATTATCGAATGTGATAATTTTAATGCATAGTTAACTGTCAATTCTGTTGGAAATTAGAAGTTGAAATCAACATGTGGAAATTTTATGCAATACTTTCGGCCTTTTTGCTGCAGCTATGGCAATCTTGGCCAAAGTCGGCATCAAGGGATCTGTGGAAACCTTGCAACTGCAATAAGGACCATTGTAATTCTTTTATAGCTTGGGGCATCGTGCTGGCAACCGGGGATATCAGGGAGCTGAAGACACTGACCAGAAATAACCTTTTGTTCCCCGGACTCTCTGGAATTGCAACCGGGCTTTCTTGGATCTTCTATTTCAAGGCATTGGAAACGGGCGATTTAGCCCAGGTCGCCCCAATCGATAAGTTAAGCGCTGCCATTGCGCTGGGACTGGCATTCCTGATCCTAAAGGAGCCTATAGAAGCAAAGACCTTGATAGGTGCCCCATTGATCGTTTCGGGCGCCATCGTCATTATCCTTTGACAGTTCTGATTTCCTACAGAATTTAAATGTTACTTTGCAGCTCATGAAGATATTAGTCATAGAAGACGAGGAAGCCTTAAGGGAGAGTATTTTTTCCTATCTGACTGGGGAGGGGAACCTTTGCGAGGTAGCAATGGATTATTGGTCCGGAATCGAAAAAATAAACCTGTATAGTTATGACTGTATCCTGCTTGACCTTACCCTTCCGGGCGGAGATGGGCTTAAGATCCTGGCAGAAATCAAAAAGATGAATAAACAGGAAGGTGTACTGATCATATCTGCTCGCCATTCCCTTGATGATAAGCTCAGCGGCCTCGAAATGGGGGCAGACGATTATCTGGTCAAGCCGTTCCATCTTTCGGAACTTAAGGCGCGGATCATGGCGATCGTAAGGAGGAAGAATTTCAGTGGGAGCAATCTCCTCTCCTTCAATGAAATCAATATCGATATGCTGGCAATGGAAGTCAGGATCGGCGATAAGCTCATCAACTTTACCAAGAAGGAATATGACCTATTGATCTATTTTATCTCCAACCAGGGAAAGGTTATCAGCAAAAATGCCATTGCCGAACATCTGTGGGGCGATGAGATCGATATGTCCGACGATTTTGATTTTATCTATACCCACATCAAAAACCTGAGAAAAAAATTGGTCGAAGCTGGGGCGAAAGATTATATTAGGTCAATGTATGGCGTAGGATATAAACTGGAGAATATATGAAACTGGCACAGCAATATAATAGGGCAAACCTGATCACTTCGTTCATTATTTTGACGATTACCGGGGTCATCTATTATGTCGCCATCCATTTTATACTGACCGGAGACCTTGACAAGGATCTGGTAATCGAAGAAAAGGAGATCGAAGCCTATGTAAAGAATTACGGAAAACTTCCCTCTCCAGGAGATTTTCTGCACCAAAAAGTAACCTATAATAAACTTAATGCTGGAAAGACGATTGAACGCAGTTTTTTCTATGACGATTTTTACAACGAGGCCGGAAAGGAGATCGAACCCGGAAGAAGCCTGGTTACAAGTGTCGCAGTCGATGGCGAAAGCTATCAGGTGACCATCAGTAAATCAAGGGTAGAGTCAGAAGACCTTGTACAGCTTATATTTATGATCACCCTTGCGGTGACCATATTGCTGCTTGTTTCATTGCTGTTGATCAACAGATTTGTCCTACAGCGGATATGGAGCCCATTCTATGCAACGCTCAACATGATGAAGGCCTTCAATCTGACACAAAAAGAGGAGATCAATGCGCAGCCAACCAATATCGATGAGTTTAATGAACTTAACGAATCTGCTGGCGCTATGGCTTCCAGGGTACGTCAGGATTACGGAGAACTCAAAAGTTTTACGGATAATGCATCGCATGAAATGATGACCCCACTTGCCATCATGAACTCAAAGCTGGATTCGCTACTGCAGACCGGGACCTTTTCAGACTCACAGGGAGAAATCCTAAAGGATATCTATCATGCCAACAGGAGGCTGATCAAGCTTAACCAGTCATTATTGCTGCTGGCAAAGATCGAGAACAACCTGATACCAGATATCCAGGACATTGATATGGCAAGGCTCGTAGACGATAAGATTGCCCAGTTCAGTGAACTATTGGATATGGAAGGAATGGCATTATCCTCGGATCTAAAACCATCCGTTGTTCGGATGAGCGGCTATCTGGCAGATATCCTTTTGAACAACCTGTTGGCAAATGCCATCCGTCACAATAATTCCGAGGGGAAGATAGATGTAATACTTGACAACGATCGTCTTCAGATCACCAACACCGGAAAAAGCGGGCAATTGGAACAGCGGCTGTTCGAAAGGTTCTCCAAGTCCGCGTCCTCGGAGGGAACGGGGCTTGGTCTTGCCATCAGCAAACAGATCTGTACCTTGTACGGCTTTTCGATCCACTATGACTATCTTGATGGTAGGCACCGTTTTTCGGTTAATTTCTGAAAAAACCCTATTTCTGATCTCCACTACAGAATTGCTACATAATCTGCAATTAGTTTTATAGCAAAACTTGTAGTACCATGAAAAAAATATTCCATTCGATCGCATTGCCGATGTTTGTTGCCACAACCATCCACGCCCAGAAATTAAATACCAACAAGGTGCGGTCATGGGACTTTCAACTCATTTTGTTAAACGGGGAGTTGGAAGGCTGCGGCCCGATACTTCTGGATCCAATTCCTTTCCCTCTGGCCATACCGCATCGGCTTTTGCAACTGCCGAAATTCCTTTACCAGGAGTTCAGGTACAAATCTCCATGGATCGGATATGCGGGATACTTTGTTGCGGCTGCAACTGGAACGCTAAGGTTATACAACAACAAACATTGGTTTAGTGATGTCGTGGCGGGTGCCGGATCTGGGATTGCCTCGACAAAGCTCGGTTACCTGGCCTATCCCCATCTTAAAAGATTAATCAGCGGAGCTGGCCACCCCCGGCACCTTAGTTTTAGCCCAGATTATCAAAACCATCATTTTGGCTATAGGCTTTGAGCGTTTCCTGCGACCACCATTTTTAGCTGATCGATGTTCCGCTGTTTTCTTTCCTGTAGAACGGTTTTGCCATAAACGGTAAAGTACTGGTGATTGGTAAGCATTTCAAGGTTGAGCGCATTCCATTGTTCATCGGTATAGTGAAGGTTTAAGCAGGTTTCCCATTCCTTGCGTAGCGAAACTTCAAATCCTGGATAATCGTCCCTAGAAAAATGGTAAAAATCGGCATCGCAGAGAACCATTTCCAGTTTATTTTTTGGACGTTGGGGAAATACCGTGGCCAGGATACATGAGGTAATCTTTTCTATCCGCTGTGCATCCAGGCCATTGTCAGCCAGAAAGTCCCGTGCAATGATCACGCTCAGTTGCTCATGTCCCGAATAGCCCCTGGTGTAGCCTGTATCATGGAACCATGCGGCAATTGCAACGAGATCAAGTTCTTCAGTAGACAGGCCAGCATTTAGCCCAATTTCCTCCGCGGCAATCACCACATTTCCAGTATGATATGCGCTATGGAAACTCAGCTGTACACTAAGCTCTTCTGCAAAAAGATCGGTAACGAAACGGCTGGAAAGCTCAACGATATGATTTAAGTCCATAAAATCCATGATGTATACAAGAGTACACCTAGAATCTGTAGCAATATTGAAGTGCCAAAGTTCAGATTCTCTTCAGAATTCAAACCTAGCTTTGGCCGCTGGCCAAAAAAGGTAGACAGTAATGAACAGATTAAAAAAAATAAAGACTCTTTTTCAATACAGGTTTGGTCCGGTATTCTTGGCGGCAATTCTACTTTGTAGTATTTCATTGCTCACCCGGATCTTCCTGCTGGCCTATTCTGCAGCTACTTTCGAATGGTCGAACCTGAATCTTTTTAAGGTATTTCTGATCGGGCTGCTCTACGACCTATCCGCCGCTTCGTACGCCTGCATACCACTTGTCATCTACCTTTGGGTTTTTCCCTCCAGATGGTATACCAGGGGACTGAACAAGGCCCTGCTCTTGACCTATTTTTTTATAGTCGTCCTAACCCTTTTTTTTAATGCGGTATCCGAATTTATATTCTGGGATGAATTTTCCGTCCGCTATAATTTTATTGCCGTAGATTACCTGATCTATACCACCGAGGTCATCGGAAATATTCGCCAATCATATCCCGTTGGAACTGCATTGACCACATTGCTTGTCATCTCTACTGCTACAACCTACTTTTTGCGAAAAACGATTTGGCGTTCAGCCACAATCGCCATGAAGCTTGGTCAAAGAACGAAGCTGGCATTGCTCCTGCTTTTGGCTCCGGTAGCGACCTACTTTCTTGTAGACCATAGATGGAAAAGCTTAAGCGGCAACCAGTTTGTCAACGAGCTTTCCGGTAACGGGATGTATGACTTTGGCTTTGCCTTTTGGCACAACCAATTGGACTATGATACCTTTTACCAGACTATACCGATCGATAAAGCTGTCCAGATCATGAGGAAGGACCTAGGATTTGTTCCCGTAAATGCAAAGGATCGGAACACTACCAGAAAAATCCAATCATCCCTGCCAGAAAACAGGATGAACGTGGTCATGATCAGTGTGGAAAGCTTAAGTGCAGAATTTCTGGGCAGCTATGGGAGTAAGCAGGGGATTACGCCCAACTTGGATACTTTGGCAACACAGGGACTGTTGTTTACCAACCTGTATGCATCCGGAACCCGCACAGTCCGGGGCCTTGAAGCCTTGTCGCTTTGCATTCCGCCAACGCCGGGACAGTCGATCGTAAAAAGGCAGGATAATCGAAACCTGTTCACCTTGGGCAGCGTGTTTAGGGCGAAAGGCTACAACAGCAGGTTCATTTATGGCGGATATGGTTATTTCGATAACATGAACGAGTTTTTTTCACAGAATGGTTATGAGGTTACCGATCGCAATGCGCTTACCGCTAAAGAAATCCATTATGAAAATACTTGGGGGGTGGCAGACGAAGATCTGTTTACCTTATCGTTAAGGGAACTTGACAGGGACTACAAAAACGGCAAACCCCTCTTTGCACAGATCATGACCGTTTCAAACCATAGGCCGTATACCTATCCAGAGGGGCGTATCGACATTCCTTCCCATACGGGAAGGGAGGGGGCAGTGAAATATACAGATTATGCCATTGGCAAATTTATCAGGGAAGCGAAACTGAAACCTTGGTTCAAAAATACCCTGTTTGTTATCGTAGCTGATCATTGTGCATCGAGCGCAGGAAAGGTGGAACTTCCTGTAGACAAATATCATATCCCGATGATCTTCTATTCTCCAGGCCATATAACGTCTGGAAAATTCGAAAAACTTGTTGCACAGATAGACATCGGACCCTCTATATTAGGCTATCTGAACTTCAGCTATGAAAGCAAATTTTTTGGCCATGACGTATTTAAGATGGGCGATGACCAACAAAGATTGTTCATTAGTACTTATCAAAGTTTGGGATACATCAAAAACAACAAGCTTGTTATCCTTGATCCTAACAAAAAGTTAGGCACCTTTGCACCCAACTTTAAAACAGGAAGTTCTAAACCCATTGGATCTGAAAAATGGTTGACGGAAGAAGCAATTGCAAACTACCAACTGGCCTCTTATTTATATTCTGATGGGGGCTATCAGTATATTTCAAAATAAGGATTCACGAAACTGTACATTTCGGCTATATTTCTGTTTGGCTGAGTTAGTCTTATTAATTGACAACTAAATTTCTAACACCTTACTTATTAGGCATTTGATTGCTAGATGTACCTAATGCAATATTCTCTACAACAGCTTAATCAATATATTCCACCGGTAATCCGTTATGAAGGTGCCATTTTTCACTGGCGGCATTATCATGAAGAAAGATACGTCAAAAAAATCTGTCAATGAGAGAATCCTAAGCGACCTGCCCAGTACAATAAGTTCGTTGACCCAGGAAGTCAGCAAAATCAATATACAGTTAGCCCACCTTTTCCAACAATCAAAAAAAATCGACGAAATTTATAGCCTGCATTTTCCAAATGGCGAACTTGAGAAAAACGCCAAGCTCCGTGACAGGTTCCTTGCAGAAATCATCTTGGGAATCCCCAGGAAACGAAAAAAAGGTTAGGCTGCCCTACACCACCACACCGGCCCGAAGATCGATCACAGATATTCGACCTACCTCCACCCCAGCCCTGGCGCAACGTGCTCCAAAATCGCTGAAAGCACATGAACATTATAATCAACCCCCAGGGTATTTGGAATGGTCAAAAGCACGGTATCCGCTTCCTGTATCGCCTCGTCCGCTGCAAGTTCCCTGATTAGCTGATCAGGCTCTGCCGCATAGCCCCTGCCAAACACCGCCCTTTGGGTAGGCTCGATGTAGCCGAAACTGTCCGATCCTTTCCCCTGCTGGCCGAAATACATCCTGTCCCTATCGTTCATCAGTGCAAAGATCGATCGGCTAACCGAAACCCTTGGCTCGCGATCATGCCCGGCTTTTTTCCATGCTTCCTTATACAACCTGATCTGCTCGGCCTGCTGGATATGGAAGGGTTTTCCGTTTTCGTCAAACTTCAGCGTCGAACTCTGCAAATTCATCCCGTTCTCAGCCGCCCATACAGCGGTCGCATTGGAAGCGGCTCCCCACCAGATCCGCTCGCGCAGCCCTTCCGAATGCGGTTCCAATCGAAGCAGCCCCGGCGGATTGGGAAACATCGGATTGGGATTGGGCTGGGCAAAGCCCTCTCCCTTTAACCTTTCCAAAAACTCCATCGCTTTCTCCCTTCCCATATCGGCATCATTCCGTCCTTCCTCAGGCGCATAACCGAAGTGTCTCCAGCCCTCGATCACCTGCTCGGGCGAACCTCGGCTGATCCCCAGCTGCAACCTCCCGCCAGAGATTAGGTCGGCAGCCCCGGCATCCTCTACCATATACAACGGGTTTTCATAGCGCATGTCAATGACACCAGTCCCGATCTCGATCCTGCTGGTCCTTGCCCCAATAGCAGAAAGCAGCGGAAAAGGTGAGGCCAACTGTTTCGCAAAATGGTGCACCCGGAAATAAGCGCCGTCCACTCCGATCTCTTCAGCCGCAACGGCAAGATCGATGGACTGCAACAACGTATCACTTGCAGTCCTTGCCTGATATGAGGGATGGTCGGCCCAGTGGCCGAACGATAAAAATCCTATTTTTTTCATTACCTGATGATGTGATGCGAAGTTAACGATACACACGGCGACTTCAGGTCACCGCCCCGTCAAAACGGACAAAATCTAAAAAAAAAGCGGGAAAAACCCAAAGGCTCTTCCCGCTAATCTAAATTAACGCTCTCGTAACATCAAACGCATGTTGGGCAACATGTTTTACCCAATGAATAAATGTATTGTACTAACCCGCCTGTTCGGTCAGAAATTCAACCAGGTGCTTCCCCAGCGATTCGGCGTTATCGGTACCTCAGCGGTATGGTCGGTAGGCTCCAGGCCATTCTCCCCTACGGTTGACGAATAGGCATTCCCATCGCTCACCTCGGGAAAACTGATATTTACGATATCAAAGACATGGATGACTTCGACCGCAAGGTTGCCCCCAAGCTTTTCGTTGACAAACGCCGGAAAATCTTTTTTAGGATATCGGTCAGCTGCGCTACATCCAGTGGCCGTACATTATTGATAGCTATCATAGTTTTTCCCCTTAACTTCCAATGATGGTTTCCCCAGTTAATCACCCCTTTAAGTATGCCCAAAGCAATTTAGTTTCATTTCACTGTCTTAGTGTCCTGTTTAGACTAAAAAACCTCTCAGAACATATTCCCAAAAAAGACTATTGCCTATTTGTGCCCATCCATAGAAGACCCTTATACTACTTCGGTTAGCGCTTACAACCCTTGGTGGAATCTGGCAAAACCAGGGACCCATTCAGATTGTTCGAAAGATATGCCAATGCAAAAAAAATCATCCAACATTATCATCAAGGGCGCAAGGGAACACAACCTGAAAAACATAGATCTTGAAATCCCAAGGGATAAATTAGTGGTCTTTACCGGGGTATCGGGATCGGGAAAATCTTCGCTCGCCTTTGGCACGCTCTACGCCGAGGCCCAGCGCAGGTACCTGGAATCGGTGTCACTTTATGCAAGGCGGCTTTTCAACCAGATGTCCATTCCCGAGGTGGACAGCATTTCGGGCCTCCCCCCTGCAGTGGCCCTGCAGCAGCGGCGCGGCGGTGCATCTGCGCGCTCGAGCGTGGGCAGCGTAACCACCCTTTCCAACCTGCTCCGGATGCTCTATTCCAGGGCAGGCGATTATCCAAAGGGACAGGGCATCATCTATGCCGAAGGCTTTTCACCAAATACACCGGAAGGTGCCTGTGAAAACTGCCATGGCCTTGGAAAAATATACGAGGTGACCGAAAAGAGCATGGTGCCCGACGACTCGAAGACCATCCGAGAACGCGCGATCGCTTCCTGGCCTACCGCCTGGCAGGGCCAGAACCAGCGGGATATCTTGACGACCATGGGCATCGATGTGGACATCCCATGGAAGGAGCTTCCCAAAAAGGAACGCGACTGGATCCTGTATACCGAAGAGTCGCCCTCGGTCCCCGTCTATCCTGGCTACACCAAAGAGGAGGTGCAGCGGGCCATTAAAGCGAAAAAACAGTTCGACTACATGGGCACCTTTATCGGTGCCAAAAGATATGTACTGCAGACCTTTGCCACCAGCCAGAGCCAGCTGATGAAAAAGCGGGCACTCTCTTTCATGACCGGAAGCGAATGTCCGGTGTGCGGGGGCAAACGGCTGAAGAAGCAGGCCCTATCGGTAAAATTTGAGGGAATGGACATCGCCGAGATCAATAGAAAACCGCTCAAAGAACTTCAGCAGCTCTTTGGCCCTTATGCAAGACCAGTTTCCAAAAAAGATAATCCGAATACCGATCACCTGGAAAAGAAACTGGTTACCCAGCGGATCGCGGCGGACCTTGATGCACGGATCGAGGTGATGCTCGAACTTGGGCTGGGCTATCTCACCCTGGAACGGAGCACCCCAACGCTTTCTCCCGGAGAACTGCAGCGGCTCAGGCTGGCTACCCAGGTCCACTCCAATCTCTTCGGCGTCGTCTATGTGCTGGACGAACCATCGGCAGGCCTTCATCCAGCAGACACCAAAGCGCTGCTCAACATTCTGGACCGGTTAAAACAGGACGGCAACTCGATTTTTGTGGTCGAGCACGAGATCGAAGTGATCCGCCATGCCGACTGGATCGTGGACATCGGCCTAGGCGCGGGCGAAAATGGTGGAAAGGTGATCTACAATGGCCCAGCGGCAAAGATCAGGGACTGCCGAGAGTCCGTCACCGCGGGCTATCTCTATCCCGAAACACAATCTGCCAAAGCAAAAGACAAACCCGAAAGAAAGCCGGAACAATGGCTTGAACTGGAAGGCGTTCACAAGAATAACCTGAAGGACCTTAGCGTAGCCATCCCGATCGGGGCAATGACCAGCGTAACGGGCATTTCCGGATCCGGAAAGAGCAGCCTTGTCTCCCAGGTACTGGTCGAACTGGTCAGCGCCGCCCTTGGACAAAAGCTGGAAGTGACAGCGCCCGAAAGCGGAACGGACCTGCTCGAGCAGCAGGCCCCAGCTAATGCCCGTGGCCAGCTCATCGGAGGGCTCAAGGGCATAAAACGCCTGGTATTGGTCGACCAGAAACCGATCGGCCGGACCCTAAGAAGCAACCTTGCCACCTATACCGATCTTTTTGACCCGGTAAGAAAACTTTTCGCCGGCACGCCAGCCGCCAAGAAAAAACGCTACGATGCCGGGCGCTTTTCCTTCAACGTTGCCAAGGGAAGGTGCGCCAATTGCCAGGGCGAGGGCCAGGTCATGGTAGAGCTCCTGTTCCTGCCCAGCGTGTACACGCCCTGTCCGGTCTGCTCTGGAACGCGCTACAATGCCGACACCCTTCAGGTTACCTACAAGGACAAAAATATTGCCGATGTGCTCGGGCTTACGGTGGACGAGGCCTGTGATTTTTTTGACAAGGAGCTCACCATTTCCAGGGCCCTGGAAACAGTAAAAGAAGTTGGGCTCGGCTATCTCCGGCTGGGCCAATCGGCCACCGAACTCTCTGGCGGGGAGGCGCAGCGGATCAAACTGGCCACCGAGCTCCAGCGCACCCAGAACGGGAGCACCTTGTATATCCTTGACGAACCGACTACCGGGCTTCATCCAAGTGATGTGGAGCGGCTCATGGCCCAGCTCAACCGACTTGTAGATGCAGGCAACACGGTGGTCATGGTTGAACACGACATGCACGTGGTGGCAGGAAGCGATTTCATCATCGATATCGGACCAGGCGCCGGATCAGCGGGAGGAAAAGTGGTGGCCAGGGGAACCCCTGCTGAAATCAGCAACAACAAGAACAGTAGGACCGCCCCCTACCTGAAAGCCTACCTTTCCAGTAAAAGATGGGGCACGGATCCCATTATTTAGAAATTGTTATTAGTTACCGGCCATAGCTGCTTAATTATTCGGTAAGTTCGATCCAGACCGGACAGTGGTCGCTGGATTTTTCCCATCCCCGAACATGTTTGTCAACCCCTCCCAACTCCAGCCTTGCAGCAACAACATCGTTCAAGAGAAAATGGTCCAACCTGAGCCCCGCGTCGCGCCCATATGCATTTCGCAGGTAATCATAAAAGGTATAGACCCGCTCATTTGGATAAAGGGTGCGGAGCGCATCGGTCCACCCTTGCTTCAGCAGCTTGTTATAGGCCGAGCGAGATTCCGGAAAAAAGAGCGCATTGGTTACATATTTCTCGGGCCTATAGGCATCAAGTTCTGTAGGAGTTACATTATAATCTCCAATCAAAAGGACCGGTAGACCAAAAGAGAGCAGTTTCTTGGCATGTGCCGAAAACCGGTTGAACCAGGCCAGCTTGTAATCAAACTTTGGTCCCGGCGCCGGATTGCCATTGGGCAGGTACAGACAGCCGATCACCATCCCATGGACAAAACCTTCGATGTACCTGGAGTGCGTATCATCCGGATCCCCGTCAAGGCCGCGCATGGTCTCCCTTATTTCTTCTTTCGCCAGGATAGCAACGCCGTTTCAGCTTTTCTGTCCATGGAAGATCGAATGGTAACCAGCCTTCAGAAGTTCCCCGGCAGGAAAATCCCTGTCCTGGCACTTGAGCTCTTGCAGGCATACCACGTCCGGGGCAGCCTCTTTGAGCCACTTCAGAAGTACATGCAGCCTGCCATTGATCCCGTTGATATTATAGGAAGCGATCTTCATCCTTACCTAAACCAAAAAAGCCGCACAAAGTTCCAGGACGGCAATTTCCACAATGCGCTGTGGATAGCTCGGGTACCAAAACAAAAGACCTATGCATTATCTTAGCGTTCCAAACCAAAAAAATGCTCCCATGCCCACTTTTGAGTGCCTTTACTTCCTGGACAACTTCTACCTTGCCATCGTCGAGGTCAAGCGCAACGGGCTTGCAGAAAGCGCCACAGCTGCTGAAAAGTTCCACTGGATCAGGTACGACAGGGAAACACGAACGATCGTACCGCTCGCCTTCCGCTCGATGGATTCGGCCGGGGAAGTGGAAGAGCGCTACTTTGAGCAAGGCTATTTAAAGTTCAATGCCGCGATCGGCACCTTTATCGAAAAGTACAATTCCGCCCAACATCCCCTGAACAGGATCAGTTGCAGTGAACTGCCCGAAGAGATTTCGTCGGCCATAACCGATTATCTCTCCCGTTCCGAACCTGCATAAAAAAAACTGTCCCAATCGGGAACGGCGCATATTCAGATCGCGTATCAATCAAATAAGCGCTTATTTGTTGCTCTTGCCGTTATCACTGGGGTATTTTTCGATCACTGTCCGGTCGTACGGTCCCATTGCACGCTTCGCCCAAAAGTTCAGGACCGAATTCTTGTCCTGTTACAGCGACCAGCTGCCCAGAGGCAAAAAAAGAAAGCGGCAAACCATGACATTGCCCGGTTTACCGCTGATCTAAATTAACGCTCTCGCAGGCAAAGTAGCACACCAATCCCAATCCAGCGTCATTGCCCTGTCAAACATCCGTGTCAAACTCAATCCAGCCCGAAAAGATCCGCGTTCCCGTTTACCAAAGATTCCCTGAACTTGATCTTTAGCAGCTCAAATTCGCCAAGCATAGAAAACACCCCAGGTTCTGGCAGGAGGCCTTTCTCCTTACAGATCTTAACGTACCTGTGCAAGATCCATATCCGCCTGCCGATCCGGTACATGCATGCAAATCCCGTCCTTCCGGCAGCAATTTCGGCCTGTCTTTCCAGCAGTTCTACAGCCACCCTCGTTACGATCGTTTCTTTCATCTCCCAAAGCTAAGTGGGCAGCGCAGCAGAAAAAATTAGCTTTTCTTAAGAAACCGAACGAAAAAATCTAACAAAACAAAACCATGAACAGCCCAATAATTTTACAATGGCACGCCGCATCTAAACCTGAATCGTTAATTTTGTCCCATCAATAAAACAGACATGATCGAAATCGAAACATTGCCCGTGAAGGATGTAATACCAGGCTTTCACGGAAGGTTTGTCCATACCCAGCATTCTACTTTGGGATTTTGGGAAGTCGACAAAGGTTCGGCCCTTCCCGTACACAGCCACCTGCACGAACAGATCACCGAAGTGCGAGAAGGAGAATTCGAGCTGACCTTTAACGGGGAATCCAGAATTTATACGCCCGGAATGATCGCTGTCATCCCACCTCACGTGGAACACAGCGGCACCGCACTGACCGATTGCAAACTGCTGGACATCTTCCTGCCTGTAAGGGAAGACTATAGGGGACTATAAAAGACAGGAACATGAAAATAGACCTTACCCATAAAAACGCCCTGGTCGGCGCAGTTCACAGGGCATCGGCCTTGCCATAGCCACCGAGCTGGCCAAGTGTGGAGCAAATGTCACTCTGATGGCCAGGGACGAAGTCCGGCTCAGACAGATCATCGGGGAACTCCCGACCACGCATCCCGGTCAGCACCACCACTACTGGGGATTTCAGGGATAGTAGACACCGGATTTCAATCCAAAGTGTGCACCCGACTTTATTCCCTGGATGCAGGGAAATCTGAATCAATCTGTCCCAAAGATAAATGTTCATCCGAAATTCCAGCTTTAAGTTTTTAAATGCGGATATCTGCTCTGCGAGGTTTCCGGAACAGAATTTTGTTCCCTGATTCTCTGCGAGGCCCATCAGGTATCATACAAAGGCGTCCAGGCTCAAAAACAGCCCAACTAAACCAGATCATACAGAACAATCTACACTTTCTTTTTAAGCGGATTTTAAGGCATCTGCAGCGCATTTTGTTATGGAGTTGACAGAAGTCCGGAAGCCTGAAAACGAAGTTTAAAAACGCTAAAAATCAGCCAACTGCACACTTTAAACGGTAATCAGTGCACATTTTGGAGCGAAACGAGTGGCCATTTTGATCAGGAATAATTCGCCAGTAATTCCGCCCGGTTTTGGATGATTATGTATGAAAGTGTACGTTTTTGTCGAGTTAAGTCGCCCCCTATTTCGGCAATGGGGGACAAACCGTGCCTCGGGGGACAACCATGGGACAAATTTACTCAAAATAACGTGATGAATCCAAATTTTTCACAAAGAAAAAAACCACTTAAATTACTGATTTTAAGTGGTTTATTATGTTTTCTTGTGTGAGTTTTATGCGGCGTTTTGCGTGCCTATTTCCCGATACAAAACTTAGTAAATATATTCTCCAATAAATCATCAGTGGTTACTGTCCCGGTAATTTCACCCAGATAGTGCAATGCCTGTTTAATATCCATCGCTAAGAAATCAGAAGTAACGGGATTATCCACATTATCCAGCACACGTTGCAAAGCATTTTCGGTTTGTTTTAATGCCTCTACATGGCGGATATTCGTGACTAAAGTTTCGTTCGTATTGATATGATGGAGATTAACCTGCTCCAATAATGTTGTTTTGAGCTCGTCGATACCCTGCTTTTCTTTTGCAGCAATGAACACCACATTGAGTTTTTCAAAAGCCTTTCGTTGTTCTGTGGAAATTAAGTCAGCTTTGTTTATGATCACCAGATATGGAATTTCCAATTGCTTCAATCCCCTTACCTGTTCTTCTATTTCTTCAACACTCTGGACTGCATCCGCCATATAAATAATCAACCTGGCTTGTTTCATTTTCTCAAGCGTTCTTTCCACACCCAATGCTTCGATAATGTCAGCCGTATCGCGGATTCCTGCGGTATCGATAAAACGGAAAACTATTCCACCTATGGTCAATTCATCCTCAATGGTGTCGCGGGTCGTTCCGGCGATATCTGAAACAATGGCTCTTTCTTCATTCAAGAGCGCATTTAACAGCGTTGATTTCCCAACATTGGGCTTTCCGGCAATCACGATTGGAACACCATTTTTAATAACATTACCCAGTTCAAAAGAAGAAATTAACCGGCGTAAAATAGGATTGATTTTATTGACCAGGTTTTTAAGCTGATCCCGGTTGGCAAATTCAACATCTTCTTCAGCAAAATCAAGTTCAAGTTCAATCATCGAAGCAAAATGAATCAATTGCTCTCTTAAAGCTTTCAGTTCATTGGCGAAACCACCACGCATTTGTTGCATGGCCACATCATGCGAAGCTTTAGAATTTGATGCGATTAAATCAGCAACGGCTTCCGCCTGACTTAAATCAAAAGCACCGTTTAAAAATGCCCGCAATGTAAATTCGCCCGGCTTTGCAGCTCTTGCACCTTTACTGATCAGCAGATTGATGATTTGCTGAATAATATAATTTGAACCGTGACAAGAAATTTCCACCACGTTTTCTTTGGTATATGATTTTGGCGCCACAAATAATCCCGCCACCACCTCATCAACCAGTTGATCTCCATCTTTGATCAAACCAAAGTGCAACGTATGCGATGCCTGTTGCTCCAGATCCTTTCCGGCAAAAACCGAATTGGTTAAGGTAATAGCCTCAGGACCTGATAAGCGAATCACACCGATCGCACCTGAACCTGATGGAGTTGATAAAGCAATAATGGTATCTTGATTGTTCATGTTCTTTTTTCGAACCGCAAAAATAAGGGTTATTTAAATGGTATATCGTGAGGGAAAGGTAATTTTTTTTACCCAAGAACGTCAAGTCTTTTTAAATTATACTAGCGTAACACTTTTTCTTTCCGCACATCTATCATCCTAAGCCTCTCGGCAGACATCATTTCAAAGAAGGTTTTTTTCCACTGTGGCAATCTGCTTTTTTTAGGCAATAAATACATTCCATAATGGCTTGAGTGTAATCGAAGCAATCTACCTTTTATGCGAGAGCCTTAACGCCAAATCGATTTCAACATATTATACCGGCTTGGGTTGTCGTAAAGCTTTGGTCATTGAATAATTCCCTCTCTTAAAAGGAACTTTTACCTGAAAACACTGCTGGTTCAGATTTGCGATCTCCCCTAATTGATTATAATCCACAGAAGAGTCACAATGCGAGGATTACCAATATTAATACTTGATGCTCACCTCAAAATGTTATTCCACAACAACTGTTATCCCTATTAACCTCGCCTTATACGTGATCTTTTCTTTCAGACTAAAATAACTCCAGTTTTGCAGCAGAAACTCATCTTGCTTTGCTATTTCCTCTTTTTCTTGTTGATTGATCAGAATTAAGGTAGCAGCTCTTTTATTCATACACAAATCAATCAGGCGCTTGCTGTAAAGATGCAATTTGTGGTCAATATACCGTTCTTCCAAACCATTGTAACAATCAGCAGCTTTAATTTTACGCCTGTAACCATGACCACCCCGATTAAAGGTTGAACCTTTTAAAGTCCTCAATCTTGCTGCCTGAATAGCTAAACGCCTATGTAAAAATTCTTCTTTATTTCCAATGATGTATTGTTCATCATCAATTTTGAGGGTAATAGGATAATTAACAGATAACGATGCTTCGGCGATAATCATATCATCCAGTGGCAAATTTTGTTTAGCTACTTCAAAAGTAGCCATCATAAAAATTTTGCCTTTATCCATTGAAATATGGCTGGTGCAAAGTTTAGTCTTCCCTTGTAATACTTCTGCTAATAATTTCCTTTTCTCTTTATCTTTGCCAAGATAGGTACGAAATGGGATTTTAAATAGTGTAAAAGTAAATTCACGATCTTCTGGTTTAAGTACTTTAATGCTACGCCCCTTAAATGGCATTGGTTGCTTGCGTTGGTAATTCCGTAATGATCTTTCACCATTCCTGTATGCTTTAAGCTCTTTATTAAATAACGAACATAACTCATGATTTAAACAACATAAAATATCATTAGGGATTTCACCTTTAAATAACTTCGAGAGTAATCTCATAGACGTATTTAATTTCGATGTATTTAATACACCCCCATCTCCTTTTATTTCATCTTTTAGTTTTAAATGAAAATCCTGTGTGAAATAAAAAAAATCTTTAAGTTGTTCCTGTACAAATAAATGACTGGTTACCATATTTAGTGCCCTAAAGGTAATATAACGCCATCTATATAGCTTTTTTCTGTGAATTTCAATCTCCTCTGCCCGATTACAATTAATAAACAACTGTATTTTACGTGTTAATAACATCGTGTTTTTAGTTTCTGCCATAACAGTGATAAATAATGATGAATGGATTGGAGAATATTGGTTTGTATTAAATATCCCAATCATAATTAACACACGATAAAACCAGATTTAAAATAAACTGGTTAATGATGTATAACTTATACTTCCAGTAAATTTTGTCCCTGTAAAAACTACTACTAAACAGGATTTTTGTTGTATGATTTATACCCCACTAATCTACTCCTCAACATCAAATCTTAGTGCGTACAACATATGGTCGCACCCTACGGCTTTACAAACAGCCTCTAAGCTAAACTATCATCTTTACCAACAGGCAATGACATATTTTTATATACACATCCTGCAGGCTCGTGCATAGGCAAGCTTTACCTGTGGCTCCGCGATATCTAATTTTTTGGCAATCTCCTCAAAGCTATATTGTAATTCATAACGCATTTGCATTACATTTTTTTGTAGTTCATCCAAAGACCCATCAAAAGTGAAACTGTTTTTTCGGCCAGCCTCTTGCAGTTTGTAATCTTCAGTTAAAATGCTTTTGAGCTTCTTCAATAGCACCTCTACCTGTTTAGCCACCACATAATCAGATATTCCCCCTAAATAATACGCCATCCGATCATAACTAAAGTTATATCTGATACAAAGCTGAATTAGCTGTTGCTGAGTTTCAGATAGATTTGGAATGAGTTGTTGTAATTGCGCCCATTGATTCTGATATTCAATATCCTCCTGCCAAATCGGCCCTAAAGGGTCGTCCATTTCTTCATCAGGATTAACCTGTAAGAGGAAATCGGGGTTTTCCAATTCATCGAAACGAAACAAATTGGCATTGAATCTATTTTTCGCAGTGTCGTAATAGGCAAAAATCGCTTGTTTTAATTGTCGCTTCAGAAAAATATAAATATCGTCTTCCATCAATTGATCACGAAGAAGCCATACTCTTAAAAAGGCATCCTGTACCATGCCACTGCCCACTACATCATCCTTCACTGCCCGCTGGCATCGCCAGGCAAACAAATTATAATACCGCTTATAGTATTTGTTAAAAATACAAAGCTGAGCGTTTGAGTGCGTTGTTTCCATTTGAAAAATCGTTTTTTTAGATCATAATATTAATTCACTGCCGGGCTGGGTGTAGTCCTGACCATAGTCGAATGATCGCCACCGCATTAACCCGTGCTTTCCTTCACGTCATTAAGAAGGAGTTTTTCTCCGGCTGTGGCAATCTATCTTTTACACGAGGAACCGCATAGGATTCTTTAACCAGATCGGCATATAGACACCTCGGGTCAAATACCCAGACTGTCCTTGCGGGGAAGCCTTTCACCACCGTGGCAATCTACCACTTACGCGATAATTTCACTTTAACCTTTACCTCCGCTGTCAACCTGAGCCTGTTGAAGGAAAAAACCCTGTCCGCTCCCCAATCATGATCAATTAACCTTAATATTTGATGAAAAACAGGAACGGAACAGAATTCGGCCGCTCTCAAACAGGACTTTTAGGCTTTAATGCATACAAATAATCAAAAGGGCAATCAATGGGATGGGTAACATATTCGGGATGTTTTAAGGATGTGTTGAACGCAAAAGCAAGCACCGCCCTGGGATGAGGCAATAGAATCGTTTGTACCTGTTTTACCTTTTGGTTCATATTCAAATATATAACAATAATTTAAATACCCAGTTATATCAGGGCAAAATATGTTTATAATATTTTTTATTTAGGATTGTGGCTGAGATATCTAAAATAGAGCAATACGTAATTGACAAAGTTCGGGAGTTAAGACTTGAAAAGAAATTTAGTCAAACCAAGTTATCTGTGCATATGGGACTGAGTGAAAAGTTTGTAGGAAACGTAGAAAGCCTCAAAACGCCAGATAAATATAACCTTAACCATCTTAATAAGATAGCAGAGATTCTCGGTTGTTCGATGAAATATTTTTTCCCTGAATCACCATTTAAGATTGAAGAAAATTCAAAATAGAAAGGAAAACAAAGTACAAATCCAACAGCTTATAATTTAGTGCTTAGCCAAAGTATTGAACGTAATGATAAAGAAGTTAAAGAAAATCCCAATCATCTCTGATTAGGATTTATTAATAGACTAAAAATAATTTACTGCCCATTTTTTTATCTTCTATATAAATATTGATTTAGTCTATCAGCTGGTGTCATCACCTGCCGAAAACTCGCTGGTCGAGATTTGTTGTCCCCTGAAAGCAAATTGCCGGATTGGCAAGCATTTTTGCATAATTTGATGCCTCAAAAGTTTGATGCCCTGCGGC
The DNA here is from genome assembly GCF_003339865.1 of Pedobacter chinensis. Taxonomy (GTDB): domain Bacteria; phylum Bacteroidota; class Bacteroidia; order Sphingobacteriales; family Sphingobacteriaceae; genus Pedobacter; species Pedobacter chinensis. The sequence goes on along the minus strand of NZ_QPKV01000006.1, from coordinate 237,010 downwards.
ATAGAGCAGAAGAATAAATTTTTGTCTATCGGCTGGTGTCATCACCTGCCGAAAACTCGCTGGTCGAGATTTGTTGTCCCCTGAAAGCACATTGCCGGATTGACAAGCATTTTTGCATAATTTGATGCCTCAAAAGTTTGATGCCCTGCGGCATAGAGCAGAAGAATAAATTTTGTCTATCGGCTGGTGTCATCACCTGCCGAAAACTCACTGGTCGAGATTTGTTGTCTCCTGAAAGCAAATTGCCGGATTGACAAGCATTTTTGCATAATTTGATGCCTCAAAAGTTTGATGCCCTGCGGCATAGAGCAGAAGAATAAATTTTGTCTATCGGCTGGTGTCATCACCTGCCGAAAACTCGCTGGTCGAGATTTGTTGTCTCCTGAAAACAAATTGTCGGATTGACAAGCATTTTTACATAATTTGATGCCTCAAAAGTTTGATGCCCTGCGGCATAGAGCAGAAGAACAAATTTCAAAAAATGAAGATGCCCCGAAGTTTCGGTCGGTATGACACCAACCTATAGGAATTGATCGGGGCTTTCTCCATCGCTAAAAACCATTACTTAATTCCAACCACCACCAAGCGCATGATAAATATTGACTACAGCATTTAACTGCTGTTTTTTCGTTTCAATCAGTTCAAGTTTCGATTGCAAAGCATCACGCTGGGTCATTAATACTTCGAAATAATCGGCTCTGGCCGATTTAAACAGATCATTGGAAATATCGATTGATTGCGTTAAAGCAGCAACCTGTTTAACTTTAAGATCATAACTTTTCTGCAAATTACTGATATTGGATAACTGATTGGCCACCTCGATATAACCATTCAGAATACTCCGCTCATAATTATAAACGGCTTGTAATTGTTTGGCATTAGCGGTCAGATATTCTGCTTTTATCGCATTGCGATTAATCAGCGGCCCTGCTAAATCACCTGCCAAAGAATAAATTAACGACGCTGGTGTTCTCAACAAATATGCTGGATTAAAAGCCTGATAACCCAGACTGGCAGAAATACCCAATGATGGATAGAACTGTGCCTTTGCTACCTTAACATCTAATTTTGAGGCGGCCAAATCATATTCTGCTTGCTTAATATCCGGCCGGTTAGCCAACAATTGTGCAGGAATTCCAGCCTGTACAGTTGGCGGAACCAAATTGATAAATGCATTTTTATCTCTGGGAATGGCCTGCGGAAAACGTCCCAATAAAAAGTTGATCTTATTCTCTGTCTCGGTAATGTTCTGCTGAATATCAAATTCCAGACTTTTAGAACTCAAAACCTCTGCTTCAAATTTTCTAACCGCCAATTCGGTAGTTCTTGCCGCTTGTTTCTGAATTTTCATCAATTCAAGTGCATTACTTTGCAGTGCAATGTTCTTTTTAACAATATCAAGCTGATTATCCTGTGCCAGTAGCTCATAGTAGGAATTGGCAATTTCTGCAATCAGATTGGTGATGACAAAATTCCTGCCTTCAACGGTAGAAAGATAACGCGTTACCGCAGCCTTTTTCGCATTGCGAAGTTTATGCCAGATATCGGCTTCCCAGTTGGCTTTTAATCCAAAACTATAATCCGGCAACACTTCAGGAACGCCTCTGCCGGGAGTGATTTCCGTTGAAGCATCGCCAGCACCCGCACTTGTATAGCGGCCAACCTTTTCTATTCCAAGCCCAACACCATATCCAATTGCAGGTAAAAGCTCTCCCTTTTTTGCCCTGATTTCGTTTTTGGCAATTTCAATTTCCTGTAGCGTAATGTTCAGTTCCTGATTGTTTTTTAAAGCAGTATCAATCAGATTAACCAAATTCGGATCAGTAAAAAAATTGCGCCACTGTATCAATCCGGCACTTGCGGTATCCACTGAACTGTTAAAGCTTGTGGGCACACTTTTATTTTCTGCCCGTTGAGCAAAATCCGGCACTTTACAGGCACTATAAATGGTACAAGCAAACGCTAAAACAACGATTTTATATTGATGATTCCTAAACATTATCTTCTATCTCTTCAGTTAACGGATGTTCTTCTTCTATTTTGATCAATTTATGTTTTGCCGCGATCGAACCAAAAATGTAATATAAACCAGGGATGATCACTACCCCGAAAATGGTTCCAAAAAGCATCCCTCCTGCCGCAGCCGATCCAATGGTCCGATTACCAATTTTCCCTGGTCCGGTAGCAATCATTAATGGAATTAAACCTGCGATGAATGCGAACGAAGTCATTAAAATCGGACGGAAACGAACACTTGCCCCTTCCATTGCTGATTTAAGCACTGAAACGCCCTGGCTATGGCGCTGAACCGCAAATTCAACAATCAGCACAGCATTTTTTCCAAGTAAACCGATCAACATGACCATCGCCACCTGGGCGTAAATATTATTTTCCAATCCTAATATTTTCAGGAAGAAAAACGCTCCGAAAATCCCTGCCGGTAAGGATAGAATAACAGAAAGCGGAAGAATAAAACTTTCATACTGGGCCGCCAGAACCAGGTAAACAAATCCTAAACAAATCAGGAAGATGTAAACGGCCTCGTTCCCTCTTGATACCTCATCTTTGGAAATACCTGCCCAATCAATGCCGAAACCCCTTGGCAGTGTTTTCTTTGCCACTTCGGCTATGGCTTTTAGTGCCTCGCCAGAGCTGTAACCAGGTGCGGCTTGTCCGCTGATTTCAGATGCATTATACATGTTATGTCTGGTAATTTCTGATAAGCCATATACTTTTTCCATGCGCATGAACGCAGAGAATGGCACCATTTCATCGCGGTCATTTTTAACAGATAGTTTTAATATATCGCCCGGTAAAGCCCTGTATTGTGGCAATGCTTGTACCATAACCTTGTATTGACGGTCATATTTAATAAAGCTTGTTTCATAATTACTTCCAACAAAAGTAGAAAGTGTGTTCATGGCATTATCAATGGTCACACCTTTTTGCTGTGCAATATCATTATCAATACGCAGCATATATTGTGGAAAGCTGGCACTATAAAAAGTAAATACTGAGGATAGTTCTTTACGTTTGTTTAATTCACGAACAAAGTCTTTACTTACCGTTTCCATCATTTTATAATCGCCGCTGCCTGCTTTATCGAGCAAACGTAGCTCAAAACCTCCCGCGGCGCCATAACCAGGCACTGCCGGTGGCTGGAAAAACTCAATGGTTGCGCCTGGAATCGATTTTGATTTTTGTTCCAGTTCATCAATGATGTCCAGAGCAGAGTTTTTACGATCATGCCAGTCTTTAAGGTTAATTAAACAGGTTCCTGAGTTTGCGCCCGTACCTTCTGTTAAAATTTCATAACCGGCAAGAGAAGAAACCGATTGTACACCCTCAATGGTTTCAGAGATTTTTTGAAGTTTTTCCGAAATATCATTGGTACGCTCCAGCGTAGAACCCGGAGGCGTTTGAATGATCGCATAAACCATCCCCTGATCTTCGTTGGGAATAAAACCAGTGGGTACGCTGCCATTTAAAATCCAGATTCCTCCGCAAAATGCCAATAGCACACCAAAAGTGAGCAACCGGCGGCTAACCACTTTACTTAATACAAGCTCATATCTTCCGGATAGTTTTCCAAATCCACGGTTAAAAGCATCGATAAACCGATCTACAGCGGTTTTCTTTTGATGCTTTCCATGCTGGTTTTTCAGCATGATGGCACATAAGGCCGGCGTGAGCGTGAGCGCAACAATACCAGATAAAATAATGGCTGTTGCCATGGTAATGGAAAATTGTCTGTAGAAAATTCCTACCGGTCCTGACATGAACGTTACCGGGATAAACACCGATGCCATTAAAAAGGTAATGGCAATGATCGCTCCGCTAATCTCTTTCATGGCTTGCTGCGTTGCTTTTAAGGCAGATAAACGCCGGTCATGTTCCATTTTAGCATGTACAGCTTCAATAACCACAATGGCATCATCTACCACTACCCCAATGGCCAGCACCAGCGCAAATAAGGTGATCAGGTTCAGGGTAATTCCAAAGAACGACATAAACACAAATGTTCCGATGAGCGAAACAGGCACCGCAATAGCAGGTATAACCGTCGAACGCCAATCGCCAAGAAAAAGAAACACCACCAATCCCACTAAAATAAAAGCTTCAACCAGGGTGTGAATCACTTTTTCGATGGATGCATCCAAAAATTTCGAGACATCATAACTGATTTCATAATCCATCCCTTTTGGAAAAGAAGTGGCTTTGATCTCGGCCATTTTCGCTTTAACATCTTTAATAACCTGACTGGCATTACTGCCATAAGATTGCTTTAATACAATAGCTGCCGAACCTCTGTTATTAAGGTTTGAATATAAATCGTACATCGAACTTCCAAATTCCACATCAGCCACATCTTTTAAGCGAAGCAATTCTCCATTTGAACTTGCACGCAGTACAATGTTCTCATAACCTTCTTTTGTGCTGAAGCGACCAGGATATTTCAGCACATATTCAAACGCCTGCGATCGTTTACCAGAACTTTCTCCGGTTTTGCCGGGCGAAGCTTCTAAACTTTGCTCATCTAGTGATTTCATCACCTCATCAGCAGAAATTTTATAAGCCTGCATCCGGTCAGGTTTAAGCCAGATCCGCATGGCATATTCACGGTTGCCCAAAATATCTGCAAAGCCGACACCGTCAATCCTTTTTAATTCTGAAAGCAGATTAATATCAGCAAAATTGTAAAGGAAATTTTCTTCCATTTTAGGGTCTTTGCTGTACAGGTTGATATACATGAGCATATTGGATTCCTCACGACTGATTTTTACATCCTCACGAACAACCAGTGGTGGAAGTTTATTGGTGACAGCTGCTACACGATTCTGAACATTTAAAGATGCCTGATTGGGATCTGTGCCCAGGTTGAAAACAACCTGAATGCTTGCTTCACCGTCATTACCTGCATCAGAAGCAATATATTTCATTCCGGGAACACCATTAAGCGCCCGCTCAAGTGGAATAACCACCGATTTGATCAGTAATTCGTTATTTGCCCCGGGATATTCTGCGGTGATATTTACCTTAGGAGGCGAAATGGAAGGGAATTGTGTTACTGGTAAATAAGATACAGCCAACGCACCCAGAAACACAATGATAAGCGATACGACTATAGAAAGGACCGGCCTTTGTATGAACTTGCCAAACATAAAAAATTATAGGAGTTAAATTATTCGGTTTTCAATCTTAATTGTTTGATTACTTCCTGCGGTTGCTGGAACTTATAAGTAATCTTATCATCGTCTTTTACTTTTTGTACACCTTCAAGTAAAATTTTATCACCTGCTGATAATCCACTTCCGATCACATATAAATCCGGCAACTCTCCGGCTACGGTAATGGCTCGTGAATGAACTAAATTGCGTTGATCCACCACGAAAACATAAGTTTTATCCTGAATATCGTAAGTTGCTTTTTGTGGAATAACCAACGCATTTTTTAGTGGTACAACCATCTGAATTTTTCCCGTTTCGCCGTTACGAAGCAGGTTATCTGTATTGGCAAATCTGGCCCTGAAAGCAATGTTTCCAGTTTCGCTGTTAAATTCACTTTCAATCACTTCTACTTTACCTTTTGATTTCAACAGCTCATTATTGGCTAACAGAAGACCAACTTCCTGTTGATTTTTTGACTTTGTTGCAGATTGATAATTCAGGTATTCTGGTTCAGAAACATTGAAATAAGCGAAAACCTGACTATTATCAGATAAGCTGGTTAGCAATGCGCCTTCATCAACAAGGCTACCCAGCTTTAGTGGAATCCGATCTATTGTACCATCAAATGGCGCTCTGATTTCTGTATTCGCCAAATGAAATTTGGCTAGTGAGGTTTCTGCATTTGCCTGTTGCAGTTTAGCCTTGGCCATGGCCAGTTCATTTTTTGAAACCACATTTTTATCAGAAAGCAGTTTTGTATTTTCAAGTTCAATTTCAGCAGCTTTGGTTTCTGCCTGCGCTTTCAGCAATTCAGCTTGTGCCATTTTAGGCATGATCTTGAATAAAACCTGACCAGTATGAACTTGCTGGCCTTCATCAACGTAAATATTTTGTAAATAGCCTTTTTCTTGTGCCCTTACTTCGATATTTCTTACCGACCGGATTTGTGCTACATATTCCTTTGTAAAGGATGTATCAATTACCAATGGAGCGGTTACCGCATAAGTAACCGATTCTTCTTTTTCTTCTTTTTTCTGGGCGCAACCTGTTGCATAGAGCAAAGCAAACAGGCTAAAATACATGACACTTCTGTTCATCGTTTTACTGACTGGTTTATCTGATTTATTTTCTGTTAGTAAGTTTTAGTGGAAAATTCATATATTCAGTAATCAATGATTCGCTATATGAAATAAATTATACCACTTATCTTATTTTTAGTGCGAAATAAGTGGAGAATTATGAAGTTATAATGAAGTTGATTTCATTAAGATGATGCAGGTAACCTTAAATCAGAACATATAACTTAAGTTGGTAATTCAAAACATTTTCTAACCCGCACTGTTTAAATCAAAAACCAGAATAACCATTTATGATGAGCAATATTCCACTAACTGTTAAGCGATCTATAGAACTCCTTGGCCTGATGGCCATTGTAACGATTGTAGTAATAGGTCGTGATATTATTATGCCAATGCTGATGGCATTTTTTATCAGTATTATGTTGCTGCCAGTTTATCGCTTTTTAAGAAAAAAGAAAGTTCCGGAGACCTTAGCTATTATTTTACCGATTTTACTGGTGGCTATTTTTGTTTCCTTAATTGTTTGGTTCTTTTCTAACCAAATAGGCATACTGGTAAAGGATTTTCCACAAATCAAAGCGAACGTTACGCAGCATATCAACTCATTAAGTGACTGGATCAGCCGGATTACACATTATAACGGCGCAGAGCAAAAGGCTTTCATTCAAGGTAAAAGTGACGATTTAATGAATATGGGAACTTCCCTTGCAGGTGGTGCTGCTGTTACTTTAAGCGGCGTATTTGTTTTTATAGGTCTATTACCGATTTATATTTACTTAATGCTGTTCTATAAAGATATTCTTCTGCGATTCATTTTCATGTGGTTTAAAACCGATCATCACCCAAAAGTGAAAGAAGCGATTTATGAAACAGAATCCATTATTAAAAGTTATTTGATCGGTTTGCTCATCCAGATTACTTACATGACGATTTTATTGGGTGGAATATTAATGTTGGTAGGAATTAAACATGCTTTGCTGATTGGCGTTATTTTCGCGATTTTAAACCTCATTCCTTATGTAGGCGCACTGATTGGAAACGTAATTGGTGTTTTATTAACATTAACTTCTTCTCAGGAATTATGGCCTGTTTTAACGGTGTTGGGTGTGATTGCTTTTGTACAATTCTTAGATAATAATATCCTGATGCCGAGAATTGTCGGTTCGAAAGTCAAGATTAATGCTTTGTTTGCCATATTGGGCGTATTTATTGGCGGAAGCATTGCTGGTGTATCCGGTATGTTTCTCGCTTTACCTGTAGTTGCAGTATTAAAAATTATTTTCGACCGTACCGATATGTTTAAACAATGGGGAGTTTTATTGGGCGATGAACGCCCGGCCAGAAGCCCGATGACTTTTCCAATTTTCAGGAAAAAGAAATCCGTACCATTAAAAAGCGGCACGGAAAAGGAAGAGTAAACCGATTTTACTTAATGTGTGTTTTCGATGTTCTATATTGATGATCAATTATTTAATTGCTAAATCATATAAAACTCCCGTCATTGCGAGGCACGAAGCAATCTTAAAGCGGTTAAAGAAATGTCCCGCAGATTTAAGAAGATTCCGCAGATTTTATCTTTATCTGCGCAATCAGCGGCATCTGCGGGAAAATACCTGAATAATCAACACAAAACAAATAAACAACACTGCTTTCCCGTCATTGCGAGGCACGAAGCAATCTTAAAGCGGTGAAAGAAATGTCCCGCAGATTTAAGAAGATTCCGCAGACTTTATCTTTATCTGCGTGATCAGCGGCATCTGCGGCATCTGCGGCATCTGCGGGAAAATACCTGAATAATCAACACAAAACAAATAAACAACACTGCTCTCCCGTCATTGCGAGGCACGAAGCAATCTTAAAGCGGTGAAAGAAATGTCCCGCAGATTTAAGAAGATTCCGCAGATTTTATTTTTATCTGCGTGATCAGCGGCATCTGCGGGAAATACCTGAATAATCCCCAGGCGATGGAACACAAAACTAATAAACAACACTGCTCTCTCGTCATTGCGAGGCACGAAGCAATCTTAAAGCGGTTAAAGAAATAATATCCCGCAGATTTAAGAAAATTACGCAGATTTTATTTTTATCTGCGTGATCAGCGGCATCTGCGGGAAAATACCTGAATAATCCCCAGGCGATGGAACACAAAACTAATAAACAACACTGCTTTCCCGTCATTGCGAGGCACGAAGCAATCTTAAAGCGGTTAAAGAAATGTCCCGCAGATTTAAGAAGATTCCGCAGATTTTATTTTTATCTGCGTGATCAGCGGCATCTGCGGGAAATACCTGAATAATCCCCGGGCGATGGAACACAAAACTAATAAACAACACTGCTTTCCCGTCATTGCGAGGCACGAAGCAATCTTAAAGCGGTTAAAGATATAATTGTCCCGCAGATTTAAGAAAATTACGCAGACTTTATCTTTATCTGCGTGATCAGCGGCATCTGCGGGAAAATACCTGAAAATTATTTTTTGTTTTCTCCTTAACTTAATGACATTGGGCGAGAACCACGCAAGTGCTCATCGAAGACAATCCTAATGCGAAAGCCAAACAACTAATCCAATATTTTAAAACTTTTAATTCTTTTTCATTGTTATTAAAATAAAAAAGAAAAGATGGGACTATTAAAAACAGCAATATTGGGCGCTGCAGTTTATGCAGGCTTCAAATATATCACCAAGAAAGATCCAACTACAGGAAAGTCGATCGTTGATGACCTTAAAGAAAAAGCCCCTGAATGGGTAGACAAAGCAAAGGATTATAAGCGTGAGTTTACACAAAGGGCTGAATACGCAAAAGATGATCTGGGAATTTAGTTATTAGTCATTAGGACGGAATGCAAAAAGCATCGTTGGTTGAATCCAAACGATGCTTTTTTATTAGTTTACCCCTTTATGTTTACACTCAAAACAAACTAAAACAATATCGCAAACCTACATTCTCTCAGGAGAAATAATTCCTAAAATCAACATTCCGGCATTGATTATATCAGCAGTTTTCTTGCAAAGGTTCAAGCGGAATTGCTTGGTTTCTCCCTCTTCCGTTTTAACAATTGGCGGCACTTCATGGTAAAATTTATTGAACAATTTCGCCAGTTCATATAAATAGTTAGCCAAACTTGCCGGACTGTAAGCCTTTGCTGCAATCGCTATCTCGGTTGGGTATTTCGCCAATAGAAGAATCATATCCAATTCTACCGGTAATAATTCTCCTGACTTCGGACTTCCGATTTCAAACTTATATTCAGCTTTACTTAACAACGATTTAATTCTGGCGTGTGTATATTGTATAAACGGCCCCGTGTTTCCTTGAAAATCAATGCTTTCTGCCGGATTAAATAATAAACGTTTCTTAGGTTCAACCTTTAAAAGGAAATATTTCAAAGCACCTAAGCCAATGTTTTTATATAATTCTTCTTTATCTTCTTCAGCAAAATCATTGGTTTTACCCAATTCTTCAGTTTTTTCACGGGCAGTAGAAACCATGCTTTCTATTAATTCGTCAGCATCAACAACAGTTCCCTCTCTACTTTTCATTTTACCGTTTGGCAAATCAACCATACCGTATGATAAATGGTATAAACCTTTTGCCCAGCTTTTGCCCAGCTTTTCCAGGATTAAAAACAATACCTTAAAATGATAGTCCTGCTCATTCCCCACCACATAAATTGATTCATCCATCTGGAAATCATCGTGTTTCATTTCAGCAGTCCCCAAATCCTGCGTAATATAAACTGAAGTGCCATCTGCACGTAAAACCAGTTTTTGATCTAAACCATCAGCAGTTAAATCGATCCAGACTGAACCATCTTCTTTCTTAAAGAAAACGCCTTTGGCCAAACCTTCATCAACTGTATCTTTTCCAAGCAAATAGGTATTACTTTCGTAGTAGAATTTATCAAAATCAACACCTAGGTTTTTATAGGTTACGTTAAAACCTGCATAAACCCATTCATTCATCGTTTTCCAAAGTGAAACCACTTCTTCATCACCAGCTTCCCATTGTTGCAACATGGTTTGAGCCGCTTTGATCAATGGTGCATTTTTCTTCGCTTCTTCTTCAGTTTGCCCCTCCGATTTTAGCGCATCAATTTCCTTTTTGTATTCCTTATCGAAAATCACATAGTATTTTCCAACCAAATGATCACCCTTTAAACCCGAACTTTCAGGGGTTTCTCCATTTCCCCACTTTTGCCAGGCCAGCATCGACTTGCAAATATGAATGCCACGATCATTAACCAAATTTACCTTAATCACATCGTAACCATAAGCTTTAAGCAATTCGGAAACTGAATAACCCAATAAATTATTACGAACATGCCCCAGGTGAAGTGGCTTATTGGTATTTGGCGAAGAATATTCTACCATAACCTTTTTGCCGTTTGATGGATAAATGCCAAAGTCAGGTGCTAAAATTTCATTATTAAATTGATTCAGAAAATAACTTTCAGCAATACTTAAATTCAAAAAGCCTTTAACAACATTAAATCTGGTTACATTTTCAACATGTGCCACCAAATATTCGCCAATCTCACTGGCAGTTTGTTCCGGTGATTTTTTAGAAATCTTGGTAATCGGGAAAACAACAATCGTTACTTGACCTTCAAATTCTTTACGGGTTTCTTGTATATTGATCACACTTTCAGCCACTTCTTCCTTATAAAGTTCAAGAATGGCCTTCTGCGTTTCGGAAATAATAAAATTCATGGCGTAAAAATAATGAAAAAGTCCGAAAGTCGGAGGTCCGAAAGTTGGAGGTTTAATGCCAGATTCAAATGTAAAGTTTATTTGTAGTCAGTTATTTTAATTGCACTTTATATCTTCAGACCGCTGACTTCGGACATCGGACTTTTTCGGACTTCCGAAAAATCTAATAGATTTGCAATAACTAAGTTATTTATGAGCGAGCAAAATCCAAATTTCAAAGTGAGCGTAAATACCGAAATTGGTAGATTACGTAAATTATTAATTCATAGCCCCGATAGCGGATTAGGAAAAGTTGTACCCTCAAAAGCGCAAGACTGGCTTTTCGAAGACATTGTACACTTAGATACCATCCGTAAAGGTGAATATGATTACTACGTTAAACTTTTAATGTATTTCTTAGATCCTGAGAAAATCAAAGGAAAACTCGCCCAAATAGATTCAGAAGAAGGAAATAGAAACTTCTACAAACCAAACCATCCAGATTTCCATAATTCAACTGCTGTAATAGAAATTCAAAATCTATTGAGCGAAATGCTTGAAAATGAATCGATCAGGAAAAAATTAGTGGCTGCTGTTTGTGCGATTGAAGGTTGTACGTATAAGGTACAACTGGAATTGATCAATACAGATCCGAAAGAACTGGCCGAGATTTTTATTTCGGGAACCTTGGCCAACGATATCATGATTTTTGCACCGATCCCGAATTTAATTTTTACCAGAGATGTGGGCATAACCATCAATAACCACATTTTATTGAATAAACCAGCAAAAAAAGCCCGTGTTCGCGAAACGCTTTTAATGCGTTATATTTTCTTTAATCATCCTTTATTTGCCAATTATAGAGATAATGTACTGGAAATTCCTGATGTGACGATGCATTTTTTACGCCCTGGCGATGAACCTGCATTTAGCACTACTTTAGAGGGCGGCGATGTCATGATGGTAAGTCCGAACCATGTGTTAATCGGTTGTAGCGAACGTACATCAGAACATGGTGCAAACGAAGCTATAAAATTGCTGTTTGACAACAATGTGGTAGAAAAGGTAACAGTGGTAAAAATTCCAAGCAAACGCGATTATATGCACTTAGACACGGTTTTTACGCAAGTTAAACGCAATACCTGGGTAATTTTGAATTCCATCGCCCATACGCCGAAATACAATCCTTACGAACCGATTAACTTTTTAAAGGAACCGGAAAAGCTGGAAGCAACAACAGCTATTCAGTTTACAAAAGCGAACCCGAGCGAACCAAAACATTTCGAACACGTTGAGGCTTTATTAAATGATATTAGCCAGAATGATTTGAAAAGCGACGAACCGACAAAAATCATTTATAGCGGAAACAATACTTTTCCTTATGATTCAAGGGAGCAATGGACAGATTCCTGCAATTTGCTGGCAATAAAAGAAGGTGTTGTTTTAGGTTATGACAGAAACGATAAAACTGTTGAGGCTTTTAAAAATGCAGGTTTTAATGTAGTGGATGTTAAAGACCTGATTCAGGATTTAGAAAGTGGAAAAGCTAACGCCGACACCATAACTGACACTTTAATTTTAATGCCGTCAGCAGAATTATCTCGTGCCCGTGGAGGTTTCCATTGCATGAGTTTACCTATTTTAAGAGACGATTTGGTTCATTAGCCATTGTTTATTTGTTCATTGGTTATGTCGCTTAACCTTTGAGCTATTAAGTGAGCAAACGAATGACCCAATTAGTGATGAACTGTTTTACCAATGAACTACTGAACTATTGAACCAATGAACCAAACAACCAATCACATCTTAATGATTCGCCCTGTTGATTTTAAGTTTAACGAGCAAACGGCAGGAAACAATAAATTTCAAGTGGCATCAACTGAAAGTGATGTACAAACCCAGGCTTTAAAAGAGTTTGATGGTTTTGTAGCACTTTTGAGGCAAAATGATGTGGACGTTACTGTTGTTGATGATACTTTACAACCTGAAACACCTGATTCTATTTTCCCAAATAACTGGGTTTCTTTTCATGAAGATGGCTCAGTTTACCTTTACCCCATGTTTTCTGAAAACCGCAGGTTAGAGCGCAGAAAAGAAATATTAGATGGATTGAAAAGTAAATTTGAAATCAATCACGTTAGCGATATAAGCTTTTACGAAATGCAACATGCCTTTTTAGAAGGAACTGGCAGCATGGTTTTAGATCGAACCAATAAGATAGCTTATGCCTGTTTAAGCGTTCGCACTGATGAAGAAGTGTTGAATAATTTCTGTATGCTCACGGGTTATAAGGCAGTTGCTTTCCAGGCAGCAGATCATTCAAATTTTCCAATCTATCACACCAACGTGATGATGTGCATTGGAGATCGCTTTGCCGTGATTTGTTTGGATTCTATTCGCGATCAGCAAGAAAGATTAGCAGTAACCATCAGTTTGAGCAGTACAGGAAAAGAAATCATCGAAATTACTTTAGATCAGATGAATCACTTTGCGGGCAATATGCTTCAGGTTTCAAATAAAAGTGATGAGCGTTTACTGATCATGTCTGAACAGGCCTATTTATCATTAAGGCAGGATCAAATCACTACATTAGAACAATATTGCAGAATTGTTTATGCCCCGCTCTACACCATAGAAAAGAACGGTGGCGGCAGTGCAAGGTGCATGCTTGCGGAAATCCATCTGCCAGAAAAGTAATCAAAAAAAGCCCCATTGTATTCCCTTCCCTGGTTTGTGGCTTACCAACCGTAACAACCTTTTTCTATGGTTGATAAGCTGCCCATCACGGTTATTGTAACTACCTCCCCCAATCCAAATTAATTTAGTAGTTTCGCGAAAAATTTAGAATCAATATGTCTCTAGTACAACAACTACAAACGCGTTCAGGTAATAAATGCGAACTATGTAAAGCAGAAAGCGCTTTAAGCATATATGAAGTCCCGCCAACCAGTAATGCGAGTAGTGATAATAGTATTTAGTTTGCAAAACTTGTTTAGATCAGATTGAAAAAACTGAACAACTTGATACCAACCACTGGAAAATATTGACTGAAACCATGTGGTCTGAATTTCCTGCAGTACAAGTTGTTGCCTGGAGAATGTTGAGTAGATTAAGAAACGAAGGCTGGGCATCAGATAGTTTGGATATCCTCTATCTTGAAGATAAAACTTTAGAGTGGGCTAAAAAAACCGGCGATCATGAGCAAGATGGAACAGTGGAATTCCACCAGGATGTTAATGGCACACGTTTATACGAAGGTGATACCGTTGTTTTAGTTAAAACGCTGGATGTTAAAGGCTCAACACTAAGTGCAAAACTGGGTACTGTAGTGAAAAACATCCGATTAGTACATGATAATACCGGGCAGATTGAAGGTAAAGTTGAAGGACAAACCGTTGTAATTTTAACCAAATACCTGAGGAAGGGGTAATAAATACTGTCATTGCTGAGGCACGAAGCCACCTAAATAGTTAATTATAAGATGGCTTCGTGCCTCAGCAATAACTAAAAATGTGCTACCACACCGGCGGTGCATAAAAATTCTGTAGATTTTCACAATCAAATCCGAATTTAGTAAGCAAAGAAACCGCATCTCCAATTTTATCAACGCTGGAATCTATTCGCAAAATCTTATCACAGTCTGATAAATCTACGCTCCAGCTGGCGCCTGAAAGCAAGTTATTTAAATGGCTTGCAATTCGGTTTAATTCTACTCCCGATTGAATATTGGTTTTGAAGATTGAAATCATAATAAATACTATTTATTGCTATGCAATTTTTAATAAATTTTGTGAAGGTTTCTTATGAAGACGAATGAGCTTCAGAATTACTTTAAAAAAAATAAAAATAATACGCTCGCATATTAAAAATTCAGCTTAGCCTATATAATTTACAGTTCATTGTAGCGTTACAGCAAAAATCTACGTTTCTTAAAAGAACCAATCATCAAAACATGAAATCGAAATTCATCTCAGTTAAAACATTTATTCTCCCAGTTTTTATTATTGCCTTAACTATTTTTTTAAACGCTTGTAAAAAAGACCAGTTAAAAGTTGATCAGGAAAAGGTTTTTCTGGAGGCAGATTTCAAATTCGACTCCTCATTTCCATATAACGGTGGCTGGCAGGTTACCCTAAAACCTAATGGCAAGGCTGACATTCTCCCGGGAGGAGACATTGTTTGGGGTGGAACTTATAAAATAAGTGGTAAAAACTTAACCATAAAATCAGATAACAAAACCTTTAAATTTGAAATTCTATCTGAAACTGAAATTAAGGAAAAAGAATATGGCGTTCTGCTCCGATTAAAATAGATTTTTAAATGTGCATCAGTTAGTTTGTTTCAATCCCATCGGTTAGTGTGTTTCATCTACCGAAATTAAATATTGCGGATTGTTACAATAAGAAAAAATTTGTTCCCGCAGATTAAGAAGATTCACGCAAAAGATATACCTCTAAATCTGCGAGATTAAGCGAAATCTGCGGGAAAATAATCAGATGAAAAGTTTTTACTCTTATCGGTTGGTGTCCCACCCACCGAAATATTGACATTTATTCTATCGGTTGGTGTCCCACCCACCGAAATGTTAGCATTACATCAATAATAACTTTAAATTTAATAACCCCAAATACTGTTCGTTGGTGCGAACACCAACTAATAAGAAAAATTTGTCCCGCAGATTAAGAAGATTCACGCAGAAGATATACCTCCAAATCTGCGAGATTGAGCGAAATCTGCGGGAAAATAATCAGATGAAAAGTTTTTACTCTTATCGGTTGGTGTCCCACCCACCGAAATATTGACATTACTTCAATAATAACTTTATAATTTAATAACCCCCAAATTCTGTTGTTTGGGTGCGGACACTAACCAATAAAAAAATTTGTCCCGCAGATTAAGAAGATTCATGCAGAAGATATACCTCCAAATCTGCGAGATTAAGCGAAATCTGCGGGAAAATAATCAGCTGAAAATTCCTTAAAAAAAAGATAAATTAAACACATTCACTTAATTGGTGTTAAGAAATGTAACGCGGAAATAATCTGTGTAAAACTAAAGCGTTTCCCTACAGTAAAAATATTTTCAATACCGATTAATTCTCGATTTAAAATTACATTTTTGCAAAAATTATTTAATAAGTAAATGCAGAGTTACTCAGAATTTCTCGATCTAAGCGTTGGCTTTCCACAAGAAGGCTTTGATGTATTGGATGATGAATTATATTTTCAGGATTTAAACCTGATGGAAATGATCGAAACTTACGGTACTCCCCTACGTTTCACTTACTTGCCTATGGTAAGTAAGAAAATTCAACAAGCGAAGATTCTTTTCCAGACTGCCATTTTGAAGAACAATTATCGTGGCGATTACAAATATTGCTACTGTACAAAAAGTTCACATTTCCGCCACATTGTAGAAGAGGCATTGAAGAACAATATCCACTTGGAAACTTCTTCGGCTTTTGACATGCCAATGGTTGATGCTTTGGAGAAAAAAGGTCATTTAACCAAGGATACAACTATTATTTGTAACGGCTTTAAAACTTACCAATACAAGCAATATATCATTGATATGTTGCATGATGGCTATAAAAACATCATTCCTGTACTGGATAACAAAGAGGAATTTAACCTTTTTGATGATGAAGTTGATATTGATACACCTTGTAATTTAGGTATCCGCATTGCAGCAGAGGAACAGCCAGATTCGCAGTTCTATACCTCGCGTTTGGGTGTTCGCATGGAAGATGTAATTGATTTTTACAACAATAAAATCGTTCATAATCCAAATTTCCGCGTAAAATTATTGCATTTTTTCATTAACTCTGGTATTACCGATTCTCCATACTACTGGAATGAACTGGAGAAATATGTAACGTTATACTGCAAATTCAAAAAGATCAATCCTGATTTAGATACTTTGGATATTGGTGGTGGCATGCCGTTTAAAGATTCACTGGTTTTTGATTTCGATTACGAATATATGGTAAACGAAATTGTAAAACGGATTAAAGAAATTTGTGCTATTCATGATGTAATGGAACCGGATATCATTACCGAATTTGGAAAATATACGGTTGCTGAAGCATCTGGAATTCTGTATAAAGTTTTAGGCCGGAAACAACAAAACGACCGTGAGCGCTGGTTAATGTTAGATGGTTCTTTCATTACTAATTTACCTGATGTTTGGGCTTTAAACCAAAAATACATCTTATTGCCCATTAACAATTGGGATGCCGAATACGAGCGTGTAAATTTGGGCGGCATAACCTGCGACGGCCAGGATTATTATAACCAGGAAGCGCACATGAACAGTGTTTTCATGCCTAAAACGCGTAAAGTACAATATTTAGGTTTTTTCCATACGGGAGCTTACCAGGAAGTGTTAAGTGGTTATGGTGGCATCCACCATTGTTTATTGCCGAGTCCGAAACATGTTTTAATTCGTAGAAACCGTGATGAAAGTTTCAATTTCGAGGTTTTTGGAGAAGAACAGAATAGTAAGCAGGTATTAAAAATTCTGGGTTATTAGGTTTAACCGCAAAGAACACAAAGTTTTTCGCAAAGAGCGCAGAGTATTACTTGGCTTTTTTTACGCTCGTCATTGCGAGGCACGAAGCAATCTCTGATATAAAAAGATTGCTTCGTGCCTCGCAATGACGTGATGGTGCAAAATATTTTCTTTGTGTTTCTTTGCTAACTTTGCGGTTAATAATTACTTTTCAAAAAATAAAACATCTTATGAAATTCGGCCAAGTAGAAGACCCATCCATTATAAATTTCACACTTCCTACTGATGCTCCGGAAACGGCAGCAATTTTAAAAGCAAATAAACCAAAACAAGCTTTTAAGGCTTACGTAGGTTGTGCCAAGTGGAACAAGGCGGATTTGAAAGGTTTTTATCCGAAAGGAACCAAAGATGAATTAAGTTATTATTCAACACAATTTAATTCCATTGAGCTTAATGCCACTTTTTACGGCATGCCATCAAGCGAGCAAGTCATTACCTGGACGCAAAAAACACCCGCCGATTTTAAGTTCTTCCCTAAACTGACCAATACGATCAGTCACTTTAAAAGATTGATCAATGTAAAAGAACCCGTAGAGCAATATTGCGATGCCATTAGCCATTTTGAAGATAAATTAGGTATGGCTTTTCTGCAATTACATGATAATTTTAAACCTAAGGATTTTGAGCGGCTTAAAATCATGATCAAAGATTTTCCAAAGGTAATTCCGCTGGGTGTTGAGGTAAGAAACGAAGAATGGTTTTCAAACCCGGCAATCGCGAATGAATTCGCAAAATTGTTTGAAGAAAATGGCATTTCAAATATTATTGTTGATACTGCCGGAAGAAGGGATATGCTGCATATGCGATTGACCACACCTACCGCATTTGTAAGATTTGTTGGTGCCAATGAGGATGAAATAGATAAAAAGCGCTTAGATGAGTGGATTGAAAGAATCATAGTGTGGAAAAACCTCGGACTTGAAAACCTATATTTCTTCGTACATCAAAACGTTGAGCTTTCCTCTCCATTGTTCTCAGCTTATTTTATTGAAAAACTAAATAAAGCTGTTGGAACAAATTTAAAAATTCCTGTTATGGGAAATGGCAACACTTTGCCAACGCTGTTTTAACCAGGCTCGTCTGGATTTTGCAATCCAGACGAGCATACATTATCGAGCATACATTATTAAACTCGTTTGTAAATCGTTTCTGTTGCTTTAGCTTCCGCTCCATCAGGCGAAATATTATAAGCCGAAAATACGATTTCTTCATTACTGATAATTTCAAGTTCAGTTCTCCAACCCCAGGGCTGATCTCCATATTCAGGACTACCATATGAACCAGTGATTGCAAAACCATTCGCTGTAGATTCTCCACTTGAAAGCATAATCTGCGTACCCATGTGAAAACTATCAATCCAGCTTGCAGTAAATTTTTGATAAGGAATATCAAAACCAATAATGATTTTGCCTTCAAAAGGCTTACCATCCAAACTCCCCTGATAATCGTAAGAGATAAAACGACCGTCCAGAATAGAAGAAATTACTGCCTCAGATGGAGATTCATCAGCCAGGACATCCTTCTCAAACCAGGTTTTCGTGGTTCCTTTCCAACTCC
This sequence comes from Pedobacter chinensis, assembly GCF_003339865.1. Lineage (GTDB taxonomy): Bacteria > Bacteroidota > Bacteroidia > Sphingobacteriales > Sphingobacteriaceae > Pedobacter > Pedobacter chinensis. The sequence goes on along the minus strand of NZ_QPKV01000006.1, from coordinate 217,946 downwards.
CTGTTAGATTTTTAATCCTCTGATGAGCACCATCTTCCAGCGATTGCTCAAAATTACTTTTTGCCATAAATCAAACTTATAAAATATAATCTGGTTTAAAAACTGAAGATTGCTAACTGGAAATTAATTTGCTATCTTGTTTGATGCTAAAAATGCTAGATCTAAGTCAGGTAATCGTACTGGATATCGAAACCGTCCCCCAATACCCTTCATTTGATGATGTTCCACCCCACCTGCAACATCTTTGGGAACAAAAAACGCATTTCCAGCGCAAACCAGATCAAAGCGCAGAAGAATTTTATGAAAAAGCCGGAATACTGGCTGAGTTTGGCAAAATCATCTGTATTAGCCTTGGTATTTTCAGTTATCAAAATAAAACTTATTCCCTACGCCTTAAATCATTTGCAGGCCACGATGAGAAGGAAATTCTACAACAATTTTCAGATTTAATAAAAAAACAAAGTCCAACGCTCATGTTTTGTGCACATAATGGCAAAGAGTTCGATTTTCCTTATTTGTGCAGAAGATTGTTGGTTAACGGCCTGGAAATCCCTTCGCAACTTGATTTATCCGGTAAAAAACCGTGGGAAGTCAATCATATAGATACCATGGAAATGTGGAAATTTGGGGATTACAAACATTATACATCTTTAAATTTACTTGCATCAATCCTTAATATTCCTACACCAAAAGATGATATTGACGGCAGTCAGGTCAGGCAGGTTTACTATGAAGAACAAAATCTGGAAAGAATCATTACTTATTGTCAAAAAGATGTGATAACCACTGCTCAGGTATTATTAAAATTTAAAGGAATGAATATAATTTCAGCAGAAAACATTACCATTGTATCCTGATGCTTAACGTTGAAAATTTAAATATCGATTTCTACAATCAGGAGGAAAAAACCTGGTTTAAAGCTGTAAAAAAAATCAGTTTTAATGTAAAAAAAGGAACTGTTTTAGGAATAGTCGGTGAATCAGGTTCCGGTAAATCTGTAACCTCATTTTCCATTATGCGTTTGCACGATGAACGATCTGCAAAAATTACCGGTAATATCGATTTTGAAGATATCAGTCTGTTAAATTTAAGCTCAGGCGAAATTAGAAATTTCAGAGGAAACCAAATCTCCATGATTTTTCAGGAACCGATGACATCCTTAAACCCCGTTTTTACCTGTGGCGAACAGGTTGCCGAAGCTATAATCCTCCATCAAAAAGTGAGCAAAGCAGAGGCAAAAAGGCAAACCATCAACTTGTTCAACGAAGTACAGCTTCCACGACCTGAAAAAATATTTGACAGTTATCCACATCAAATTTCTGGCGGACAAAAACAAAGAGTAATGATTGCAATGGCTTTGAGCTGTAATCCAAAGCTTTTAATCGCCGACGAACCCACAACAGCGTTAGATGTAACGGTTCAAAAAACCATTTTGCAACTCCTTTTAAAACTAAAAGAAGAACGCAACATGGCAATGATTTTCATTTCTCATGATTTAGGCGTGGTCAATGAAATTGCTGATGAGGTTGCGGTAATGTACAAAGGCGAAATTGTAGAGCAGGGAGCTGCAAAATCAATCTTTGAAAATCCTCAGCATCCATACACTAAAGGATTATTGGCTTGTCGCCCATCGCCAAGCCTGCAACTTAAAAAATTACCGGTTGTTGCCGATTTTCTCACAGGAAAAATTGATGATGCAAGCGCACATTTACAAGCATCAAATCAATTAACCGAAACAGAAATCACATCGCGTAGAGAAATGCTTTATGCTCAAAAACCGTTACTGCAAATCAATGATCTTTGCACCTGGTATCCCATTAACAATGGTTTATTTGGCAAAACAACTGACTATGTAAAAGCGGTCGACCAAATTAATTTCAAGGTATTTCCAGGAGAAACTTTAGGTTTGGTAGGCGAATCTGGTTGTGGTAAAACCACTTTGGGCCGAACCATTTTAAGGTTAATTCAACCTACATCAGGCAACATTATTTTTAATGGAAAAGACATTACACACATCAACAGAAATGAGTTAAGAAAGCTACGAAAAGATATCCAAATCATTTTTCAAGATCCTTACGCCTCATTAAATCCGAAGTTAAGCATCGGTCAATCTGTTTTAGAACCTTTGCAAGTTCATGGTCTTTTTAAAAATGATACTGAAAGAAAGCAAAAAGTTTTAGAATTATTAAACAAGGTTGGCTTAAAAAAGGAACATTTTAATCGCTATCCACACGAATTTAGTGGCGGCCAAAGGCAGCGTGTTGTTATTGCCAGGGCTTTAGCACTGGAGCCCAAATTCATTATTTGTGATGAATCTGTTTCTGCCCTGGATGTTTCCGTTCAGGCACAGGTTTTAAATTTAATTAAAGACCTTCAGCGCGAGTTCGGGTTGACTTATATCTTTATTTCCCATGATTTAGCAGTGGTAAAACACATTTCTGATCGGATTTTAGTGATGAATAAAGGAAAAATTGAAGAAGAAGGATTTCCAGAGCAAATTTTTTATTCTCCGAAAGCAGCCTACACTAAAAAGTTAATCGATGCTATTCCAGGAAGTTAACAACCTGAGTTCGATAATTATTTATTGCCTTTAATGCCCCGGTCTGCAACCAACGGGCGGGGTGTCTTAACAATACCATCATCCCGGATAAATATAGCTTGTCGAACTCAGGTTAATAGGCTTCTCAGTACTGCCACGCTCCGATCAACCTCGTGTCAGACATGACACTTTTTACACATTAAAAACAAGCTGTTTTCCATCTTTTCTGTATCTTCGGTAAATTCAGTTTTAGCGTATGGCAAAGAAGAAATCGGCAAATATAAAATTGGTTCTGAATCAATTGGTTAGTGATGTTTTTGAAAAAAACAACAATCAACTTTTAAATTACAAGCAAGTTTCAGCTAAGTTAAATCTGAATGATCAGGAATCAAGAGAAACCATTCTTGAGATATTGAAAGAAGGAAAAGGCACCGGGATTTTTCTGGAACCCGAAAAAGGCAAATTCAAACTCAAAGAACTTCAAAACTTTATTATCGGTACGGTAGATATGACTGCTGATGGTTCAGCTTATATTGTTCCGGAAGATGAATTTGAAAAAGACATATTTGTTGCCCCACGAAAACTGAGAAATGCCTTACATGGCGACACCGTAAAAGCTTATGTTTTTGCAAAGAAAAGTGGCCGGAAAAATGAAGGAGAGGTTGTCGAAATTATCAAAAGAGCTAAATCAGATTTTACAGGAGTAATCAAAATATCTGATCGTTTTGCATTTGTTATTGCCGATGACAAGAAAATGATGCATGATATTTTCGTTCCACTCACTGATATCCATGGCGCAAAAAATGGTCAACGTGTATTAGTCACTTTGTCTGACTGGCCAGAAAGTGCAAAAAACCCAATCGGTATTGTAAAACACGTACTTGGAAATCAAGGCGAGAACAATACTGAAATGAATGCAATTTTAGCGCAATATGGTTTCCCTCTTGAATTTCCTGCACAGGTTGAAAAAGAGGCAAATGCCATTCCTGAAGAAATTCCCACCGAAGAAATTGCTAAACGCAGAGATTTTAGAAACGTACTTACTTTTACCATTGATCCGGCTGATGCCAAGGATTTTGATGATGCCATTTCTTATCAAAAATTACCCAACGGAAACCATGAAATTGGTGTCCACATAGCTGATGTATCACATTATGTAATCCAGGGAACTGAATTAGATAAGGAAGCTTACAGTCGTGCCACTTCAGTTTATTTGGTGGATCGGGTAATTCCGATGTTACCAGAGCGATTAAGTAATGGTGTTTGTTCTCTTCGTCCGCACGAAGATAAATTGTGTTTTGCTGCAGTTTTTGAGCTGGATGAACAGGCAAATATTCAAAATGAGTGGTACGGAAGAACTGTTATTCATTCTGACAGAAGATTTAGCTACGAAGAAGCGCAGGAAGTGATAGAGAACAAAGCTGGAGATCACGCTTCCGAAATCTTAAAATTAAACGAACTTGCTTATATTCTACGCGATCGCAAGTTTAAAAATGGTGCTATCAGTTTCGAAAGCACAGAGGTTAAATTTAAACTGGATGAATCTGGCAAACCAATTGGCGTTTACGTAAAGGAACGTAAAGATGCGCACAAGCTCATTGAAGATTATATGCTCTTGGCTAACCGTAAAGTAGCTGAATTCATCGCAAAGAAAACAAAAGGAAAAGATAAATTAACTTTTGTTTATCGTGTTCACGATTCTCCAAACATGGAGACTTTAAACACTTTTGCCACATTTGCTTCGCGTTTTGGTTATAAAATCAATACTAAATCTGATAAGGAGATTGCAAAATCTTTAAATCATTTAATGGCAGATGTTGAAGGCAAAAAAGAACAGAATATTTTAACTTCATTGGCTATTCGCTCTATGGCCAAGGCAATTTATTCAACCAAGAAAACGAGCCACTATGGTTTGGCTTTCGAGTACTACACGCATTTTACCTCGCCCATTCGCCGTTATCCTGATGTAATGGCACATCGGTTGTTACAAACCTATTTAACGGGCGGTAAATCGGCTGATATGGAATTTTATGAAGTGGCTTGTGTACATTCATCGGCAATGGAAAAACGTGCTGCCGATGCTGAAAGAGCGTCAATTAAATATAAACAAGCTGAGTATTTGGAAGATAATATTGGCACCGAATATAAAGGCATTATTTCTGGCGTTACCGAATGGGGAATGTATGTGGAAATTGAAGAAAACAAATGTGAAGGAATGATTCGTTTGCGTGATATTTCTGATGATTTTTATGTGCTGGATGAAAAAAATTACTGCATTGTAGGCCAAAGAAAAAAGAAAAAATATCAACTCGGTGATGAAGTGATGATCCGTGTAAAAAAAGTCGATCTTTCTAAACGTCAGATTGATTTTACACTTATTCCTGATTAAAAATTAAGACATTTGTGCCCTGAACACAATTGTTTAAGCAAAACATGCATACAACTGAACAACTACAACAAATTCTAGATACAGCAATACAAAATTTAAGGTTCCCGGATCAGCCTAAACAGCTTTATGACCCTATAACTTATATTATTAATCTCGGCGGCAAACGTGTTCGCCCCCTGTTGGTTTTAATGGCGACTGAATTATTCGGTAAAGATGCGCACGACTCCATACACGCTGCAATGGCCATTGAGGTTTTCCACAATTTTACGCTTGTACATGATGATATTATGGATAATGCCCCTTTACGCCGGGGGAAAGCCACTGTTCATGAAAAATGGAGTACCAACACCGCCATTTTAAGTGGTGATGTAATGATGGTTGAAGCGAATAAAAACCTGGCTAAAGTAAATCCGGTTTTCCTGAAAGAAGTGTTGGACACATTCAACGCAACCGCTCAGGGCGTTTGCGAAGGCCAACAGCTGGATATGGAATTCGAAAACCGTGATGATGTAAGCATTGAAGAATACATCAACATGATCAGGCTGAAAACAGCAGTGCTGCTGGGAGGAGCTTTAAAACTGGGTGCTATCATTGCAGGAGCATCAGAAAAAGATGCCGATCTCATCTATCAGTTTGGAGAAAATATTGGCATTGCTTTTCAGTTGCAGGATGACATCCTGGATGTTTACGCAGATCCGGAAAAATTCGGCAAACAAGTTGGTGGCGATATCATTGCCAATAAAAAAACATTCCTGTTGTTAAAAGCATTTGAACTGGCCGAAGGCGATACCCGGGAATCATTGGATACATGGACGAGCTATAAAGACTTTGATACCAAAGAAAAAGTAAAAACAGTAAGATCGGTTTATGATACTTTAGATGTTCAGAATATCGCTAAAGAGAGCATGAATCACTACTTGAACAAAGCATTGAACGTATTCGGACAAATCAATGTGAGCGACGAAAGAAAATCCAATCTGTTAACATTAACCAATCAGTTAATGGCCAGGGAATATTAATTTATAAGTTTTATAACCAACTCATCTTGCGAGGCACGAAGCAATCTTTATTACCGTGAGGCAAATAGAGTAAATTACTTCGTGCCTCACAATGACAAAAGATAAAAAAACAGGCCAAAAAAAAATCCCGATTTTCATCGGGATTTCTAAATATCAGTTGATACTAATTATTCTGCAGTTGCAGCTTCTTCAGTAGCTTCGTCTTTTTTAGCTGCTTTTTTAGCAGGTGCTTTTTTAGCTGGTGCTTCTGCAACAACTTCTTTAGCTTCAACTTCTTTTTTCACCGCTGGTTTTTTAGCAATTGCTGCTTCAATTTCAGCATCAGAAATAGGAAGAACAGATACATAAGATTTGTTATCTTGTTTTTTTCTGAAAACTACAGTACCATCAACCAAAGCGAATAAGGTATGGTCTTTACCAATACCAACGCCTTTATCAGGGTGGTGTTTTGTACCACGTTGACGTACTAAAATATTTCCAGCGATAGCTAACTGACCACCGAAAATTTTAATACCTAAACGCTTACTATGCGATTCACGTCCGTTTTTCGAACTACCGGCTCCTTTTTTGTGTGCCATGATTTTATATTTTGTAACTCGCTAAAGGCGAATTATTGGGTTAACAATTAATTATAACGTGATGTCAGAGATCTGAATCTTAGTGAAAAACTGGCGGTGACCATTTTTCTTTTTGTAACCTTTTCTACGTTTTTTGTGGAAAACGATTACTTTATCACCTTTTAAATGAGATACGATCTTAGCTGAAACTTTAGCACCTTTAACCGCAGGAGCACCTACAGTGATTGCACCACCATTATCAACCAACAATACATTATCAAATTCAATACTAGCGCCTTCATCTCCTTGTAATCTGTGTACAAAAAGGTGCTGGTCTTTAGCAACTTTAAATTGCTGCCCTGCTATATTTACTATTGCGTACATTGTTTAAATATTAGTTTTTTAATTTTTATTTAACGAGGTGCAAATATAGAACAAATTCAATTAACACACAAACACATACCGAAAATATTTTTAGTATAAATTTTACCGTTCTTAAATTCCCGGGCATGCGCTTATAATTTATTTTGAAAAGCAATGGCATCACATTTTGGCAACTCCTGCCCTGCTGTTCATTTCAAGTCCTCGCTTCGCTGCGGGCTTTCCATTTCCATCAGGTTTAATTTACGCGGTTTAAGTATTTCAAACAACGGTGCTCTCCCCTCCAAACCACTAATTCTGCTACATTAAAGAAATCTGCAAATCAGCGAAAGACAATTCCAAAGTTAAAAAATGTTAAAGCCCTTTTCTTATTACGAATATTTCGTAGATTTACGAAAATTAAATAGAATACTTTTAAAACCCAACATTATGAAATTAATTTTAACTACCTGCTTAGCAATGGGTATAACACTTTCATTGAAGGCACAAAGTCCTGATAAGGCATTGGCACGCGTACGGTATACCTTTACACATATTCAGGATACCACGCAAAAAGACAAACCACATACAGAGAACATGTTGCTGGTAACAGGCAAAAATGCATCGGTTTATACCAGTTACGATAAAATAAATGAGGCATTAAATGCACAAAAGCAAATTGAAGAGCAAATCAAAAACCAAACAGGCAATTCAAACGTGAAAATTGAGCTTAAAAGACAAACAAAAGGTTCTGTTACCCAGGCTGATTATTTCTTTTTCGCCAACGAAAGGAAGCTGATCACAAAAGAAAAGCTATTTAACAATTATCTTGTTGAAGAAGCTGCTCCAAAAATAGACTGGAAGATTTTAAAAGACACGATGAGTTTTTCAGGTATCCCTTGTCAAAAAGCTACTGCAAATTTCAAAGGAAGAAACTGGATTGCATGGTTTGCAACCGAATTGCCTTTTCAAAGCGGACCATGGAAACTTAATGGTTTACCTGGATTAATTGTTGAAGCTTATGATGAGAAAAAAGAAGTAAAGTTTGAATTTGCCGGTTTGGAAAACGTAACAGCAAGCGATGAAAAAAACACATCTGCCGATGAGCCAAAGGTAACAATGGCAAATGGTGCAGTTGCCGGGATTAAAATTGTGGGTATGGATGTAGGCACATCCTATCTAGGTTCGGAAATTAAACTTCCTGCTGATGCCATTAAAACAACACGAAAAGAATTGGATAAATTAAAAGAAGCCAGAGATAAAGATCCGCAGGGTTTTATGCAGGCACAAATGGCAGCCAGCGGTATGCAGGGATCATTCAAAATGAATGCAGCTCCACGCCCTGCCGGAAGTACCGCAGCCGTAAAATCTGAAATCAATAATCCACTCGAAATTTCCAGTCAAAAATGAAACACATCCTTTTAATAAAACTATTGTGTTTTATTGGTATCGTGTCGGTTTCTGCTCAGAAACCGATTAAAGGAACAGTTAAAGATAGCAATGGAAAAGGAATAGAATCGGTTAATGTAAATTTAAAGGACGCTGAGGGCAATATCATTAATTTTACCAGAACCAATAAAAATGGCGAGTTTAATCTTTCGGTAAAAAATGATCAGATTGTTGGCTACAAAATTGAAGCTTCGAGCATTGGATACAAAAAGCAATCCATTTCCATTACAGATCTTACCCAAAGTCAGGACTTAATCTTACAGGCGAGCGAAACCAATTTAGAAACCGTAACGGTTAAAAATCGTCCTTCACTAATGGCTAAAGGCGATACATTAAATTACAGAACCTCCGATTTTGCAGATAAGCAAGATCGGAGCATTGGCGATGTGCTTAAAAAAATGCCGGGAATTGAAGTGGCTGAAAACGGAAAAATCAGCTATAACGGCAAATCGATTTCTAATTTATATGTAGATGGAGATAATTTGCTCGATGATAAATATAACATTGGCACAAAAAGCATTCCGCAAGGTGCAGTTGATAAAGTTCAGGTTATTCAAAACGATCAGCCGATTAAAATGATGCGCAAAAATAACATGAGCGACGATGTGGCCTTGAACCTGGTCATTAAAGATGATGCAAAACTCAAGGTAATGGGCGATGCAACCATAGGTGCCGGAACGCCAGATCGTTTTGATGAAAACCTGACAGCGATGTTGTTCAATAAAAAGTTAAAGTTCATCAACAACATCAAAGGAAATAATATTGGCAATGATCCGGGTATTGATTTAACCTCACATAATTTATCAGATTACTTAAAGCGTTTAGACAATAGTAAACCAAGCGGTTTGTTATCAACCGGGGCAGCTGGTGTACCATCACTTCCACAAAGCAGGTACTTATTTAACAAAGCAGGGGTTTTAAATTTGAATAATCTTTACAAATTCAATCAGGATTTACAGTTAAGGGCCAATATTTCTTATTTGTATGATGAGCGCAAACAGCAGTATAATAAATTTTCGCAAACCTATTTATCTGATCAAACCATCAGCTATTCCGAGTTTCAGAACAATGAGATCAACCCTCAAAAACTCAGAGCTCAATTCAATTTAAATGGCAATGCCGAAAAACATTATTTGAACAATAATTTCGTTTTGGACTATGCTCCCTTTAAAACCACATCGGCTTTTTCCATCAATAATGTAGCGGCCAATCAGATATTAAAACAAGAAACCTTCGATATTTCAAATGAATTCAATTATCGAAAGAAACTAAAATCTGATGATGTAATCAACCTGTATTCTTATTTCAACAGCACTTCACAACCTGAAATTTTAAATATTTTACCTGGTTTAAATGCTGATGTTCTCAATAATGGAAATAGTTACCTCGGCTTGAATCAGTATATCAAACTTCCAACCTGGTACACTAACAATTACATATCATTTGCATTTGTAAAGGGCGGCTTCGCACAAACTTATAAAGCTGGATTTAATCTTCAGCAACAAAACTTAAACTCCGAGCTTTATCGCATACAAAACGACCAGACCTCAGAATTGGTTTCACAAAACACAGTAAACGACTTAAAATGGTTTAAAAACCGGGTTTACGCTGATGCCACTTATGAATATACAAACGATAAAATAAAGGCGGGTTTAAGTTTGCCATTAAGCTATAACAGAATTAGCTATAATGATCCGCTTAATGCGCTGGATAAAAGTTTGCAGAAGTTGTTTTTAAACCCATCAATGAATATTAAGTATCAAACAGGAATAGAAAATTTTGTGACCGCTAATTATTCATTCAAAAATGATTTGGGCGGAATTGATGATGTTTATCGTGGAACGATTTTGAAAAATTATCGTTCGCTGTTTGCCAACGATGCGCCTGTTTCAGAAACCAAGGCGCATAACATTGGTGCTGGTTTTAATTTCAGAAAAGCCATGCAAATGTTTTTCCTCAATGTTGGTGCTAATTATAGTGACATCGAACTTAATACCATATCATCTTATAGTTTAAGCAATAATATCCAGCAACGAATAGTTTTGCCTTTAGAAAATCATTTCAAAACGCTGTCACTAAATGCGAATACAAGCAAATATATTTTCGCCTGGAAAAGTACGCTAAATGCCGGGGTCATTTTTTCTCAAAGCAAGTATAATCAATTACAAAATGGCGAGCTTTTGCCTTTTAACACCAAAACTATTACCTATAGGGCTGGCATTGAAGCAAAGTTGACGAATTTTGTGAACTGGTCGTACAATGCAAGTTATGCGGTTACCGATAACCGTGCTGAAATTGCAGATGCCATTAAAACCAATTTTCAGCAATTGAGGCAACAATCTGCGCTGGCTATTACAACTGTTAGAAACGTTTATCTTAACTTATCTGCAGAGCATTTGTTCACACACCAATCCAGTCAGCCAAATCTAAAATATCTTTTTGCTGATATGAATGTGAAATATAAGATACTGAAGATGAAAACAGATCTTGAATTTGGCATCACGAACCTGACGAACATTAAACAGTTCGATGCCATTTATCTTTCGGCAAATTCACTTACCACCGGAACTTATCTCATCCCCGGTAGAGTGGCCATGCTCAAAGCAACATTTAACTTTTAATCTGAGCCTGAGGATTAAATTTCTAAAGAATGTATAATTATGTTTTGGGTTAGAGCAGTCGTTACCCTGAAATATTTCAGGGCCTTTCTTGTTATTAGGAAAGGTCCTGAAATAAATTTAGCTTGAAGTTAAGCCACACATGGTGCTTATAAAGCTTGAATTTAAAAGTAACAATCGAACTAAGTTTTAACGGTAACCTTAAGGTTTCGTGGTAATGCGAAATGCCATAGGGCCACTTTTATCAACATTGATAGTTGAGATCTGGTTCAGATTGAGCTTATCAAACTCCTCTTTAGAGATCTTATTTCCATTTAGAAAAAAATCAGTTCCGGTAGTGGTTATTTTACCATTGCCGACCAACTTTTTTAGATTATCATTGTCCGTATCAACTGTTTTAAAGGTCGATTTTATGACAATAACTTTTTGGATTTTATCTTTCGCGGGTGGTAATGATTTCAGGAAATCAGTACTTTGATTCCCTGAAATCATTACATTGGTCAGTTCAGATTCTAACTTTAGCGTATCCTTAAAAGTAAAATTTTGCATGATCATTTTTCCATTAGCATCATCTTTCATTTTAATGCTAATCATTTTAACCTTTCCATGTTGATTATTCAACATATTGGCAATTGATTGATGGCTGGTATCCGCACTTTCCAGATCAGTATTAAACACAAACATTACATTTCTGGCTGAATCCGGAAGTTTAACATCAGCATCTTTAACCTTCTGCTTTGCCTTAATTTTTGCTAAAAACGGCTTGCTTACAACAACTTCAGGTTTATTTTCCGGCAAAACCTTTATGACCATATTTTTCAGAGGAATTAAGCTTTTCCGAACTTCCTTTTTATCAATGGTAAAAGCTAGTGTAACGCAAAGTAAAACAGGTAGGGCTAGTAAGTATCTGGTTAAATTTACTTTTGATGAACGCTTTGTATTCATCATTTTAATACGTTTTTTTAGATCGGACAAATTGAAATTATTAACGATGGCCACAGAAGCCTGCAAAGTTCCAACATCCAATAAACTGTACTGATAAGCCTTTTTATCAATACCTTTTTTCAATATTCTGGCATCGGTAATGAACTCAATATTCTCTCTAACCGCTTTCTTCATTAACCAAACACCAGGATTGAACCAGTAGAAAACCACACAAATTTCGGCAAGAATAATATCAAGAGTATGCCATTCTTCTACGTGAACTTTTTCATGTTCAAGAATATTTCCCAAATCTTGTGGCTTATGCATTCCAGGATTAATGTAAATAGTTTGCCAGAAGCTGAACGGACTTACTTCTTCATTTAAAATTCTTACATTAAAATCTTTCAGTTTACCCGGTTCAGATTTTTTGTGCATCCGGCGAAGGGAAATAAACTGAACCATTAATCTCATTGCCATCAGAAAAACACCAGCATAAAACAGCACGGTTAAAATCTGCCAAAACATCGAAACCGAATCCTGTTGCACAAATTGTTTAACATTCTGATTAAACCGAGGAATAAAAGCAGGAACAGCTTTTTGTCCTGAAAAGAAATCGGTTAAATCAATAAATGGATAAGCTGAAGAAAAAACGATCCCAAATACTAAAAATGCCCGGTTAAGTGAATAAAATGTTAACCGGCGTAAAATAAGATAATAGGTTACAGAAAATAGAATCAGCACCAGGTTTATCTTCAATAAAATGAGAAAAAAATGTGGCATGGCATTACTTTTCAGGGTTTTCGATCAGGTTGATTATTTCCTTTAATTCTTCGGCACTAATCTTCTTATCCTTTGCAAAAAACGCAACTAATTCCTTATACGAACTTTGGAAATAATTATTTACAAAACCGCTCATGAAACGTTTCTTGTAATCAATCTCTTTTACTTTAGCACTATAACGATTAGCATTTGCAAAACGTTCACTTACTAGGTAACCTTTACGTTCCAGGTTTTTCACTGTCGATGCCAAAGTGGTATAAGGAGGTTTTGGCTCAGGCATGGCATCCATGAAATCTTTAATAAACCCCTTACCTACCTGCCATATAGCAAGCATTGCTTCTTCTTCCTGCAAAGTTAATTTCTCCATCTAATTACGAATTTATCGTAAATATACGAAAACATCCTAAAAATAAAAGACTTAATTAAATCACTAATATTTAGCAGTTTAATTAAGCCTTTTTATAGCTTTCATACTTAATTTATATGCAGCGCTATCCTGTAAACACAAACATTTTCGAAGCCAACTTAAGTTTAAAGAAAGAATATCCAACAGATTTAAGAAGATTACGCAAATTTTATTTTGTTCTGCGTATTAGCGGAATCTGCTAATTAATGTCATTCTGAGTGCAACGAAGACCTGCGAAGCAAGTATGAGTACATTGAGAATAACATTATTAATGAATAATCCCTAAGTGATGAAATGCCATCTGAGCAAAACAGCAGCCAGAGATTACAGGCAATAGATCTTAATCATGATTTTTAACTTAGGCTTTAAAGAAGGAATCCCTCAGATTTAAGAAGATTACGCAAATTTTATTTTGTTCTGCGTGATCAGCGGCATCTGCGGGAAATAGCTAAAGGATCTCAATGTCATTTATATTCATTTTTATGACCACGAAGTAGCTGCGAAGCAAAATAAATTATCCTTCAAACTCAATATTTTATTTACCCGATCTCACTTCTGCCTGGTTTAAAGTTTCCTGAATCACTTTACGCATTTGAACTGCTGCATCCAGCAACTTCGGATTACCATCAAAATCGCCATAAATGACCACATGCTTCGACTTCTCTTTGTAGTTAAAGGTAATGTCATAGCGGGGTACCGCTCTCGATTTAGCACTTTTTTGACCAATCGTATCTGGAAAATTCCACAGACCTATTTCATTGGCTTTTCTATGCATGTACAAAATATCATCACTTTTTAAGAAAACCTTTTTTGTAATTACGGAATCTCTGTTATTTACATATTGATACTCGCCTGTTTTAGAATCATAATGGTTTTCCAAAGTATCCTTTAAACCGTAGCTAAACTGCATGGATACAAAATCTGCTTTTCTGAAAGGTGCATTTTGTATGATTGGTTTATAATAAATATAACAATAAATAATCATCGGAACGATGATGGTAATGGCTAAGAATATCTTTTTGCCTCTTGAACTCATATTTCTATTTCTTTTGCTTCAACACTATTTGGATCAAACTCACCTTCCCATTTTGCAATTACCACCGAAGCTAAACAGTTTCCAATTACATTTACCGAGGTACGGGCCATATCCATCAATTCATCTATTCCTAAAATTATAAATATCGGCCAGGTTGGCAGACCAAATGAGGCGGCTGTGCCCAGCAGGATAACTAACGATGCTCTTGGAACTCCTGCTACGCCCTTGCTTGTTAACATTAAAGTAAATACAATAACGAGTTGATGACCAAAACTTAAATGAATATTGGCTGCCTGAGCAACAAAAACAGATGCCAGCGCTAAATAAAGCGTTGTTCCATCTAAATTAAAACTATAGCCGGTTGGCATTACAAAAGCTACTATTTTACGAGGTACACCTATACTTACCATCGCTTCCATGGCCCTTGGCAAAGCAGCCTCAGAACTTGTTGTAGCAAAAGCTATAGATACAGGTTCGGCAATGGCCTGTATAAATTTTTTAATCGGCAACTTAATGATTAATGCTATCGGCAGCAAAACAATCAGCATAAAAACAATCAGCGCAATGTATAAGGTTATCAATAAATGAAATAAGTTAACTAAAACGCCAAGCCCCATGTGCCCAACAGTGTAGGCCATGGCCGCACCCACCCCAATTGGGGCAAAGTACATGACCAGATTCGTAAATTTAAACATTGTTTCTGAAAGGCTTTCAGTAAGGTTAATTAAAGGCTTCCGTTGTGCCATTGGCACCATAATTAAAGCTATTCCAAAAAACACACTAAAAATCACAATTTGTAGTACATCTCCACCTGCCATTGATTTTACAATACTATCAGGAAAAATGTGTAGAATAACTTCCTTAGCCGTTTGAGGTTCAACTTTGGGTATATCATGTGAAACAGCATCGGCCTGTTCAATGCCTACACCAGCCCTGCTGATATTTATTGCTGCAAGCCCAATGAAAAGTGCAAATGTGGTTACAATCTCAAAATACAATAAAGATTTCCACCCCATTCTTCCAACCTGTTTAATATCCGAATGCCCGGCAATACCGTAAACCAAAGTTGCAAAAAGTAAAGGCGCAATGATTACCTTAATCATTTTAAGGAAAATTTGGCTGAAGATTTGGAGGCTTTGCCCAAAAAATGGAAAATCATGCCCTATTGATATGCCTAGAAAAAGTGCGGCCAAAATCCAAAAAGTAAGTGTTCTTTTGATAAAACCGTAGCATACAATAAAACCCAGCATTACCCAGCGCAACGTATAAAAGAGGAGATCAATTTCCGGAGAAAGGCCTATATTCCAGTTAAATTGAACATTTAAAAACAAGTACGCACTAAAAGATAAAAAACTGATGAGCAGAATGCCAAAAATAATGGCACTTAACTTTTTAGGCAATAAATAAAGAAAAAAACCACCAATTGCCAAAGCATATAAAGGAATGTAATCTTTTAAGCTTAAAAGTTCATTACTTTCTTTTCCAGCAGCAACAACTTCAAAAAAACCGAGAACATTTAGTAAAATAGCTAATAGAAATATACAGATTACTGCAATTAACATTGGTTTGTTTCTTTTCATACTAAAGTTAGGTTTAGGCACAAAAGTAATTATTTGTACCAAGTAAGCAAACAATTATTATTTTTGGCTTCCCTGTAACAAAGAAAGCATCTCTTCATCTAAAAAACATCTATAAACCCGTAAATGGAACAAAAAGACAAGTTATTTAAGCAGATCTTCGATTCAAATTCCAAAAAGATATTCCATTTATGCTATGGTTATACAGGCGATACAGATGCTGCAAATGATCTTTTACAAGAAACGTTTTTAAAAGTTTGGCAAAACCTGGATAAATTCAGAAACAAATCATTAATCTCAACCTGGATATACAGAATTGCCGTTAACACCTGTTTAACTTATTTAAGATCAGAAAAAAGGCAGGCAAAAGATGAACTTACAGATAATATCATAGAGAATAAAATAGAGGAATTTTCGGAAAAAAATGAGCAGGTTGCTTTACTCTATAAATGTATCTCTAAACTTGAAGAAAACGATCGCTTAATTATTACAATGGTGCTTGATGAACTTCCATACCATGAAATTGCCGACATCTCCGGAATAAGTGAAGGCAATTTGAGGGTAAAAATTCATCGTATTAAACAAAAATTAACAGAACTATATAACCAGTATGCAAGCGTTTGATCAAATACAGGAGTTGTGGCAAAAGCACGAGGTAGAAGTTAAAGTTTCTGCTGATGAAATGCTACAACAGGCTAAAAGAGAAGTGAATGGTTTGAGGCTGAAATCAGCTTTGAATATTTTAGGCATGCTTGCATCGTTTCTGGTTATAGCATCGGTTTGGATATTTTACCATTTCGAATCGTGGACAACACACTTAGGAATTAGCATTACTATGATTGCGATTGGTGTTTATACTTTAATCTTATACCGTGATCATAGATTAATTTCGAAGAGCGACTACACGTTACATCCAAGTGAATATTTAAGCAATTTGAAAACTTATCAGTTGAACCGTTACAGGCTTTATAATTCTTTATATTGGTTTTACACTGTTGCTTTATCATTGGGGATCATTTTTTACTTCGTCGAAATCCTTTCTTATTTCAGCACCCTTCAAAAAGTGGTTGCGGTTTCCTTAACAGCGTTATGGATTATTTTCTGCTCAACCATCCTGAGAAAAGCAGTTATTAAACGCGAAAAAGAAAGAATAGCATTACTAATAGAAAAATTTGAACGCATAAGCGGGCAAATATCTACCCCGGAATAATTTTAGGCACGGTTTTTTAGTGGTTAAAATGTGCATGGAACCATCATGATTTAACAGGCATGAATAATCATAATGGCTTCATTACATTGAAACTAGATTTACATAAGTGAAAAAACTGATTATACCCATATTATTTTTGCTGATACTACCTTGCTCATTTGGCTTTAAACAAGATTTTACCAAACCCGTTCAGCTGGATTGGGAAACTCATTTTAAGGGCCAGGCCGATGCACGCTCTCCTTTTTATGCACTAACGGCCATGACCTGGAAATACAGCTACGAATCAACTGTTTATCGGAACCGTGTTGCTATAAAACTTAAAAATGAAGTTACCATTGATAAAAACCGATCATGGGTTAAGTGGGACAAAATTAAAGATCCAAATGTGAGGGCAAGTTTACTTCATCACGAACAAGGACATGTAAATATTCAATACATTTTATTATCAGAAGCTGAACGTGTTTTAAAGAACAGAAATTATTCGGTAAAAAACTACAAAGCTCAAATTTCTCAATTGGCCAATGAAATAAGTAATTATTTTGATACCATGCAGCGCAATTACGATGATGAAACCGAGCACGGAAGCAATCATAAAATGCAGGCACGCTGGGATGAAATTATCCGGGATAAAATGGAAGAATCAAGAGCCGCTACTCTTGCTAACTCAAAATAATTTTGGAAGAAATATAATTGCACCTGCCATTAGTGCTAAAAAAGCGGCCACCAAAACCGCGGCAGCGGCTAAATCTTTCACGATCTTAATTTTGGGATGGTAGTTTGGCGAAACCACATCTGCTAATTTTTCGATAGCAGAATTCAGAATCTCGGCAACAAATACAGCTGAAATTACCGAAAGTATGGTAATCCACTCTAAGCTGGAAAGATTTAAATAAAACGACAAAGCAATAGCTGCAATGGCTGCAAAGAAATGAACTCTCCCATTATGATCGTTTATAAAAAATAATTTCAATCCATTAAAAGCATATTTGAAACTTTTAATCCGGTCTACAATTGAGAATTTATGCTTTTCTTCCATGGTTTGTTTATCAAAGAGGTCCTGAAATAAATTTACTTCGTAGCTTTACGCTTCGCTACAGGTCAGGATGACCGTTCATAGATCTTGCTTCAGCGTTATGCCTAACCATCTCGTCATGCTGAACTTGTTTCAGCATCTTTCCTGCTATTCAGGATGACGACCGTTCATATATCGTGTTTCAGCGTTATGCTTAACCACCTCGTCATGCTGAACTTGTTTCAGCATCTTTCCTGCTATTCAGGATGACGGCAGTTCATGTATCGCGTTTCAGCGTTATGCTTAACCATCTCATCATGCTGAACTTGTTTCAACGTCCTTCCTGCTATTCAGGTCCTGAAATAAATTCAGCGTAACGACCGTTTATATCGAGCATGATTAGCACAAAATCATCACTCTGTTTTCACTTCAATGGTAGAAAAACTATTTCCACTTAATTTGTACTGATAAGTTTTTGTAACATTTTTGGTCGAATCAGCTTCATCTTTAACCGGGAACGACCTGAGTAAATCACCGTTTTTGATAAAAAACTTATCATTGCCTGAATAGCCCTTCTTCTGTGTTGAGTTTAATGAAGGGAAACCAATTTTATTAAAGCTGCCACCTGCATATTCAAAAACATTTAAATCTGAAACATTCTTTTTGCTTAACAACTGAATGTACAATTCCGGATTTCCATCATTATCCAAATCCATATTCCAGGCATCTGTTATTACCCCTTTACGTTCGGCAGCCTCAGATTTATAATTATTTTTAACAGAATCAGACATTAAAATCTGATAACCTCCTACAGAATCCGGTCCTTTTCCCCAGCTGATGATTTCAAAATTCAGTCCGGGTTTAACCTCTACATCCTTATAAAAGTGAAAAGGATTTTTCTCTACTTTTGGCGCCTCGATTTTAACTTCTGCCGGTTTTTCTTCAGTACAGGCAAAACAAAACAGCATCCCTGTAAGTAACAAAAGATGCTGTAATGTGTATTGATGTAATTTCATTTTGTTTGAAACATTTTAGTTGCCCCAAATTAATGATTTTCGCTTTTGAAAGCAAGGTGTTTTATTTCTTGGCCTCGGTTTTTTCTTCCGGAGCCCCATTGTTTAAAAGTGTTTCAGTGGTTACACTTCTCTTTCCGCTAGGTGCAATTACAATTGTTCTGAGTAATCTTTTCTCTCCTTGTGGCACTGTTACCTTAATTGGGGCAGTGTATAAAAATGCGTTTTCTGATGGCCTTGATCCATCTAATGAATAATAGATCTTCCCACCCGAAACAGGTACTTTTAAATCGATAGTGAAATCACCACCTGTTAGCGGCTTATCGCTTTGGCCAATTGGTGTCGGAACCCAAAAATTTACATTCATTTTATCTAAACGAGCCAGGTGACGAGGCAAACGATCTTCTGAAAAATTCTTCAGGTCTTTGCGTTCAACAGGGCTCCATGCAATTTCTGATAAAGCTAATAATCGTGGAAAAGCATGATTTTCAGCTTTTTCAGGGGTTTTAACATATTCTGTCCATAAATTTGCCTGAACACCTATTACATATTTGCGTTGATCTGCAGTAAGTACTTTCGGAATTGGATCGTAAGCATAAATTTTTTGATAAGGTGCAAAACCACCAATGGTTACAGGTTCATCAGGAGAATTGGATTGTTTATGATCGATATATAAACCCATTGATCCTGGTGTCATAATCACATCGTGATTTTGTTGTGCAGCAGCAATTCCACCAGCTTCACCCCGCCAGCTCATCACTGTAGCATTTGGCGCTAAGCCACCCTCTAAAATTTCATCCCAACCTATAATTGATCTACCTTTCCCATTCAGGTATTTTTCAATTCTCTGAATAAAATAACTTTGCAATTCGTGTTCATCTTTTAAACCTTTCTCTTTCATTAAAGCCTGGCAAAAAGGCGATTCTTTCCAATAAGTTTTTGGCGCTTCATCACCACCAATATGAATATATTTTGAAGGGAAAATGGCGATTACCTCATTCAATACATTTTCCAAAAAAGTAAAGGTATTTTCTGACGGAACAAAAATATCATCAAAAACGCCCCAGGTTTGCTGAACCAGCTTTTCTTTTTTATTGCCGGCCCAAGGTGTTTTATCGCTAATAAACGTATCGCGGTCAGGGAAACAACTCAATTCCGGATAAGCAGCAATTGCAGCTGAGGCATGACCCGGTAATTCGATTTCCGGAATTACAGTAATGTATTTTTCAGCGGCATATTTTACGATTTCTTTTGCCTCATCTTGTGTGTAATAACCTTTTACTTCGGTTAAATAATTGCCTTTACCAGGATAATTACCAATAATTGTTCCAGGCCTTGTAGAACCAACCTGTGTTAATTTTGGATATTTTTTAATTTCTAATCTCCAGCCCTGATCTTCTGTTAAATGCCAGTGAAAAGTGTTGATTTTGTAGTAAGCCAGCTGATCTATATATTTTTTCACAAATGAAATCGGGAAGAAGTGGCGACTCACATCAAGCATTGTTCCCCGATAGTTGAAACGGGGATAGTCATTAATATCAACAGCAGGAATGGTAATTTTATCTGCAATTTTATCTGGCATCATCTGCATAGCCGATTGAACTGCATAGAAAAGACCCGCTCCTTTTCCGGTTAAAATAATTTGATTTGGTGTTACCCTGATCGTGTAGCCCTCAGCTGGCAATTTATCTGCTCCAACAGATGTTAAAATAATCGCCTTTTGTTTAGCTGGTACATCTTTCACTTCCCGTAACGCAAAGCCTGCTTTGGTTACAATAAACGCATTTAATAAATCGCTCATTTTTGCACCTTCAGTTCCGGTTGATGATAATACAACGGTTCTATCCAGCACAAAATTCCCGTTATTTTTCTTTATAGAAACCGGTGTGGGAATAATGCCTAGATTTACATCGCTCTGCGCATAAGCTGATGTACTGATTAGGGCACAAATAAAAATCGAAAGAATTTTGTTCATGTTTGAGTTTTTTAGGGTAATTATTTGGTTATTTTGCTACAAGATAGAGATTCCATTTTCATCCTTAACTTCACTTTTTCGTTACAATTCAAGTCAAACGTTTGATTTCTGCATTAGTTTTTAATTTTTTTTCATTTCATCATGAATTTGATTAGCCCATGCGGGAAACATTCCTGACAGGTCATTTTCCCGAAGGCCATTCATAAATCCAAAGCTAAATCATAAATAATTATAAAGTGTATTCAATAACACTTAAGCCTACATAAACAGGTAAGTCAAAATATTTACACATAAAAAAAGAGAAACCATGTGTTGATTTCTCTTTCTTAAATGATGTTAAAATGATCGCTATGCTTCTACAGCATGTTCTTTAGCGGCTAAATACCTTTCGGCATCCAATGCTGCCATACAGCCTGAACCCGCAGCGGTTACAGCCTGGCGATAATACATATCCTGAACGTCGCCACAAGCGAAAACACCTTCAATATTAGTTAATGTGGAGCCGGGTTTAGTTAATAAATAACCCGTTTCATCCATATCCAGTTGACCTTTAAAAATATCAGTATTAGGTTTATGTCCAATGGCCACGAAGAATCCTTCAACTGCGATGTCAATTTCCTCGCTGGTTTTATTATTGATAACCTTAACTGCTGTTACATTTTTACCGTTACCTAAAATTTCCCGGGTTTCAGTATTATAGTGAACCACGATGTTGGGCGTAGCTAAAACGCGGCTAACCATTGCTTTTGATGCACGGAATTCGTCTCTTCGAACTAATAAATGAACTGTTTTACAAAGTTTTGCCAAATAGGTGGCTTCTTCGGCAGCAGTATCACCGGCACCAACAATTGCCACATCCTGTCCTTTGAAAAAGAAACCATCGCAAACTGCACAAGCTGAAACACCAAACCCATTGTATTGTTGCTCACTAGGTAAACCTAACCATTTTGCAGTGGCACCTGTCGCAATAATTACAGTATCGGCTGTAATGGTTTTAATTTCATCAACCACTACTTTATGGGGTGCTGATGAAAAATCAACCGAACTTACATAACCAAAACGGATATCAGTACCAAAACGCTCTGCCTGTTTACGAAAATCCTCCATCATTTCTGGCCCCATGATTCCTTGCGGATAACCCGGGAAATTTTCAACATCGGTGGTTTGAGTAAGTTGACCACCAGCCTGCATTCCGGTATACATAATTGGTTTTAAATCAGCTCTGGCAGCATAAATTGCCGCTGTATAACCTGCGGGACCAGAACCTATAATTAAACACTGAACGTGTTCGTTTTCTTGTGACATTATATTGTGCGTTTGAAATTCATTAATTGAAGCACAAATTTAATGCTTTAAATAATTGTTGGCAAGTATGCATTGTCAACATAGTTTACTTATTAACATGTTGTATCCTCGTTTTGAAAAAAGAAGCAATAACTAAAAGAATTGATTTATTCCCCTTTATTCTCTCTAATCAGTCTAATCACATTACCACCAAGGATTTTTTTAATATCCGTTTCCGAATAGCCGTTTTTTATCAATTCCGATGTAATTTTAGGATAATCAGCAACACTATTCATCCCCAGCGGAAAAGATTCCGCCCCATCGAAATCGGCACCTAAACCTACATGATCAACCCCAATTAATCCAACAACATGATTGATATGTTTAATCAATAGTGAAATTGGTGGCCTGGTGGCATCAGCATCTGCCTGATGATTAGCGATTAAAGTATCAATGGCATTGCTCCTGCCATATTTTTCTGAAAGCATTTTTAATTCTGAATCATGTTTAGCGAAGAAACTCTTAACCTTAGTATCGTAGGTAGAATCCAAAAAGCCACTATAAAAATTGATGCAAATTACACCGCCATTTTTGCCCACGGCTTTTATTTGTTCATCTTTCAAATTTCGGGGAACAGGATTTAGGCGGTAAGCGCAACTATGAGAAACAATTACAGGCTTTGAACTTGTAGCAATGGCGTCATAAAAAGTCTTTTCGCCAACGTGAGATAAATCAACCAAAACTCCAAGTTTATTGAGTTGCTGAACCACTTGTTTTCCAAAATTGTTTAAACCAGCATTTTCAGATTTTATTTTTCCAGAAGTTTCCTCTGCTGCTGAACTGGACCAGGCGGTACTGTTGTTCCAGGTTAATGTTAAATAAGCCATTCCCCGTTTCGCCAAACTATCAATATAATCCAAACGGTTTTCAATCATATGACCACCTTCTACACCAATCATTGCGGCCAGTTTCTTCTCCTTAACAGTTTTCTCCAGTTCACTTGCAGTTTTAACCAGTTGTATCCTGTTCGGATATCTTTTGATTAAGCTATACAGCGAATCTATTTGTCTGTTGGCAAGTGCATATCCACCTTTTTCATCGCACCAAATGGAAAAAAACTGAACATCCAAACCACCTTGTTTTGCCCGGATCAAATCGAAATTTCCTTTGGATTGAAGTTTGCCAATATCTATTCCGGATTTAATCTGATTGAACATGATATCACCATGCGTATCAATAACAATGGCCTTCTGATGTATTTTTTTTGAATTTTGAGCAAATGAATTGATTTGAAAAAATGCAAGTATGAATAGTAGCGGAAAGATTTTCATGCCTTAAATATAATTGTTTTTTGCCACCTAAAATACCTGAATTCATTTAAGACCTTACTTGTTCTAAGCTGTTTTAGGTAGTAAATTTTATGTTTGTAAAACTCCAACATTAAATTTCTTCGTGATAGGTGATTGATTAGCAGCTTCGATTCCCATAGAAATCACTTTTCTGGTTTCTAAAGGATCAATAATTCCATCTATCCAAAGCCTCGATGCCGCATAATATGGTGTAGTCTGACGATCATACTTATCCGTAATTTCTTTCAAAAGTTCGGCTTCTTTTTCTGGTGTGATCACTTCTCCCTTAGCTTTTAATGATGCCTCCTGAATTTGAAGTAAAGTTTTCGCGGCTTGAGCGCCTCCCATTACCGCAATTTTAGCTGTTGGCCAGGCGTAAATTAAACGTGGATCGTAAGCTTTGCCGCACATGGCATAATTACCTGCACCGTATGAATTCCCGATAACAATGGTAAACTTAGGAACTACTGAATTGGCTACCGCATTAACCATTTTAGCGCCATCTTTAATGATGCCGCCGTGTTCTGAACGACTCCCTACCATAAAACCTGTTACATCCTGCAGAAAAACCAATGGAATTTTTTTCTGATTACAATTCATGATAAAACGTGTTGCTTTATCAGCACTGTCTGAATAAATCACACCACCGAACTGCATTTCTCCTTTTTTCGATTTTACTATTTTACGTTGATTAGCCACAATGCCAACAGCCCAACCGTCAATTCGACCTAAACCGCAAACAATGCTTTGTCCGTAACCTTTTTTATACTCTTCAAATTCAGAATGGTCAACCAATCGATTGATGATATCCATTATTTCGTATGGCTTATCACGATTCTCGGGCAACAATCCATACAATTCTTCTTCATTTTCTTTTGGCATTGCCGGTTTAATTCTATCAAATCCGGCATTTTGAGGAGCACCTAACATGCTCATGATCTTACGAATACTATCCAAACAGGCCTCATCATTTGGATGTTTGTAATCAGTTACACCCGAAATTTCGCAGTGTGTTGTCGCACCGCCTAAAGTTTCATTATCTACTTCTTCACCAATGGCCGATTTAACTAAATAAGATCCCGCTAAAAACACCGAACCCGTTTTATCAACAATCATTGCTTCATCACTCATAATGGGCAAATAAGCACCTCCTGCCACACATGCCCCCATAATAGCCGAAATCTGTACAATTCCTTCGGAGGACATGATTGCATTGTTACGGAACATTCTGCCAAAATGTTCTTTATCAGGAAAAATCTCATCCTGCATCGGCAAATAAACACCTGCGCTATCCACCAGATAAATAACCGGCAAACGATTTTCCATGGCAATTTCCTGCGCCCGTAAATTTTTCTTTGCCGTCATGGGGAACCATGCACCAGCTTTTACCGTAGCATCGTTAGCTACAATCATGCATTGCCTGCCGCTTACATAACCTATGCCACAAACTACTCCTGCGGAAGGGCAACCGCCCTGTTCTGCATACATCCCATCAGCAGTAAAAGCACCGACTTCTAAAAAATTTGACCCTTTATCAATGAGGTATTTAATACGTTCACGAGCCAGTAACTTACCTTTTTCTTTCTGTTTGGCCGCATTTTTTTCACCACCACCCTGATAGATTTTTTTCAATCTGGTTTTTAGTTCGTAAACCAATTGTTTATTCACATCCTCGTTTTTATTGAATTCAATATTCATGATGGCAATTTAAATTTTATTTTACAAAAAATATTGCGACCAATTCGGTTTCTGGTATAGCAAGTTTTTTAACCGCAAAGAATGCAAAGGAAAAATCGCAAAGAAAAGAAGTTTATTAAACAGCAACGTACACAATGAAACTCAGATAAAAACATAGCTAAAAATCTCAACTCGGTTTTTCTCTGTGTAAAAACTCAGCGTGCGTTGTGATAAAAAACTGCCTTTAAAACAAATTTGCGAATCTGCGGCTAAAAACTAAACGCCCAAACTCTGTGTAAAACTCAGCGTGCATTGTGGTAAAAAACTGCCTTTAAAACAAATCTGCGAATCTGTGGCTAAAAACTAAGCGCCAAACTCTGTGTAAAACTCAGCGTGCATTGTTGTAAAAAACTGCCTTTAAAACAAATCTGCGAATCTGCGGCTAAAAACTAAGCGCCCAACTTATTGCCCTTTGCGAAAAATCTTGCGCACGCTGCGGTTAATGATTAGTTTTGGATAAATCTCAGCAAATGGAGTTAACCGTAAATATCCCCGCATTATTATTCCCTGCCATCAGCTTAATCATGCTGGCTTATACCAATCGTTTTTTAGCACTCGCAGCCTTAGTGAGGAGTTTAAAAGCAAAGTACGAAGAGGGAGAGAAAAATATTGGTCTGCAAAACCAGATTCAGAATTTAAGGTACCGGTTAAAATTAATCAAAAACATGCAGGCGTTTGGAGTTTTAAGCTTTGCCAGCTGTTTATTTTGCATGTTTTTCATTTATTTAGAATGGAATACGGTTGCAGAGATCCTCTTCGCTCTGAGTTTAATATTCTTTATGATTTCATTAATTATTTCGTTAATAGAAATTCAAATCAGCACTAAAGCGCTTGAGCTGGAGTTAAGCACTTTAGAAGATTTGGATGATGCATCGCTAACCGGATTTATCAAAAAGAAATTCAAAAAGGATTAAATTTATAAGCTGGGGCAGAAATATTAAGCTGTTATAAAGTGATATAAGAAAACTACTTCTCCATTAAAAGCCGGTTTCTTTTGATCTTCAATTTCCATTTCAATACTCATGTGTACTTTGGTAACTCCACGAAGATTTACAATTGATGATAACTTTGCTCTTAATCTGATTTTGCTGTTTACGGTAACTGCCTGTGCAAATCTTAAATTTTCGATACCATAATTAATTTCCATTTTCAGGTTTTGGATATCAACGATCTCTTTCCATAAATAAGGAATTAAAGATAGTGTTAAATATCCATGGGCAATTGTTGCTTTAAAAGGTCCTTCATTTTGCGCTCTTTCTTCATCTACATGAATCCATTGATGATCTAAAGTAGCATCGGCAAATTTATTTATTTGTTCCTGAGTGATGGTATGCCAGGAAGAAACACCTAATTCTTTGCCCAGATATTGTTCAAATTCTGCGTGTGAAGTAATGATTTGCATTGGAAATTTTTAATTTATTATATTGTAATATTGTTAAATTGCTGGTTCGTAAATTGGCAAAATGGCCAACTAAGTTAAATTTCGTTCTCTGAACCAAACTTCATCTGGCACTGCTGAAAATTCATCCATTTTATTGATTAAAACTTCAGCATCAGATTCGTTGAAAACTAAATCGCGATTAGCTGGTTTTAGAAATTTACTTTGTACCATCATTTCCATTTGAGCAAATAACGGATCGTAAAAACCATTAACATTTAGTACGCCGATTGGTTTATTGTGTAGGCCAAGTTGCAACCAGGTAAGCACCTCAAAAAATTCTTCAAGAGTGCCAAAACCTCCGGGTAAAATGATGAAACCATCGCTAAGATCTGCCATTTTTTGTTTCCGCTGATGCATGTTTTCAGTAATGATCATTTCAGTAACACCTTTATGCCCGACTTCCTTATCCATCAAAAACTGAGGAATAACTCCTGTTACCAAACCGCCTGATTGCAAAACATCGTCAGCTATAACACCCATTACACCAACACTCCCACCGCCATAAACCAATCTGATATGCTGCTTTACAAGGGTTTCTGCCAATTGTTTGATTGCACTGCGTAACTGCACATCGCCATTAAAGTTTGATCCGCAATAAACACAAACGGAATTAAGCTTATTCATTTAGATTAAAATTTACCGAAGTTAAGATTTTATCGTCTTTCTATAAATTTTAATTCTGCACAAAGCTGTTACAGGTTTATTTTTATGATTTAGAAAGCAATTACGGAACTTAATTTAATGTCCCTTTTTATAATCAAGCGAAACGTAGTAAAAACACCCGTCCTGCAGCACACCTCTAAAAGCGGGGAATTGCATATCGCAGGCGAATCCCTTTACAGCAGACTACAAAACAAAAAAAAGGAGTAGCATTACACTACCCCTTCTAACCAAATATAAGAGAGAAAAAATATTAGAAATTAAAACGGAAAGTGGCTCCGTAAGTTCTTGGATCACCAAGTACACCAGCATATAATCCTGAATTACCAGCAGCAGCCTGCAATTGCTCATAGTAATTTTTGTTTGCAATATTTCTGCTCCAAACAAAAACTGAGAATTTTTCTGATTTAAATCCTAACCTCGCATTCAATAATGAATAACCCTGAACGTTTAAAACACTCGAAGGTGTTGCATTTGAAGAATATTCTGAACGATAACTCACATCGCCAGCAACGAAGTACCGGCCAGGTTTGGTAGCTAAACTTCCTGATGTACTCAATTCTGTGCCTCCGGAAATATTCCACTTTGATATTCCTGGTAATCTGCCACCTGAAGCATCTTTAAATGCAATCTGTGTAGCTGTGCCATTAATAATTTCTGTATGTCCTGTTTCTTCAAGTGGCAAAGGAGCATTCGTAAAAGTTACATATTTACCATCAAGATAAGCTACCGCAGCGTTTAAAGATAAAAATCTTTCCAGTTGATATGTCGCATCAACCTCTAATCCCTTTACATTAACTTTTTCTGCATTGGCAAGATACCCTCTGTTTACACCCAATTGCGGAGACTGAACATTGGTTTGGTAATCTTTAATATCTGTATTAAAAACTGATAAATTTAATATCGCACCTTTAATCGGCTTTGTTTTAACACCTAATTCATAATGTTCTACATATTCGGGTTTTACTACCGCTAAAGACAAATCGGCTTCTCCTGTAGATGTTGTTGGTAAACCACCAACATTAACACCTACTGGTTTATAAGCAGTTGAGAAAGTTCCGTAGACATTTAATTTAGGATTGGGACGGTATGACAAAGTAACGTTACCTGATAAATTATTGTTTTCTGTACTGGTATTGAATCGCTGATTACTATAAACAGCTGCTTTAAGACTTAATAAAGTTGCATCTGTAGTTTGCAAACCTCCATAGGTTGCTCTGTCGTAATCAACATCTTTTTTATCATAAGTAAATCTCAAACCAGGTAAAATATGAAGGTGTTCTAAAAATTCCCAGTCAACCTGTGCAAAAATTGCCGTACTTAATGATTTAATTGTTGAATTGGTTTTGATGCCGAAGCCATCTAACAAACCAGGTGTTGAGTATAAAGCCTGGCTACCTGTATTACCAGTCTGCACAAATCTCCATTGGTCTTTGCCTACTTCTTCAGTTTGACCTAATCCTTTTAAATCCTGGCTAAGGGCAAAAACACCTATTACACCACTTAATTTATCTGTTATATTTCCGGCATATCTAATTTCCTGTGAATATTGATCATGATGTGTGTTACCCTGAGATTTTGTAAGGGCAGATATTTCAGAGAAATCCCTGTCATTTGTAGGATCCCAATTCCAGAATCTCCAGGCAGTGGTAGAAGTAAGCGTTCCACCGCCAATTTTATAATCCACGTTTAAGGAAATACCGCCAATAGATTGGTTGTGTCTCCAGGGTGTATTGCTGTTTATTTCTCTGGAAAAAGGATCTATTTTTGGCTGCGGATAACCCAAATCCGAAACGATTCTTGCATATTGCCGATAAGCACTTCTTTCTGTTGGGGTTACACCCGCAATTACCAATGGATAGCCTGCAGGATGCTGGATACTCACATCGCCACTTAGCAACACCTGTAATCTATCTGATGGTGTATAATATAACTGGCCTTTAAAACCAAGGTTATTTTGCCCGCTGTATCTGCGTTCTTCTTTGGTATTCCAAATTGTACCATCTCTTTGAGTACCGGAGATTGATATTTTAGCCGCAAGATTTTTTGCCACACTTCCAGAAACTGATGTTTTTGCCTGGATGAAATTATAATTCCCAACACTCAATTCCACTTTCGCTGTGGGGTTTAGAGTGGGTTTGGTTGTGGTAATGTTAAATGCACCTGCTGTAGTGTTTTTACCAAACAAGGTGCCTTGAGGACCACGAATAACTTCTATTTGTTCAATATCAAGAAAATCTGTAGATGTTGCAGCAGGACGGGCATGGTAAACTCCATCCACATAAAAGCCCACTCCAGGATCGATTCCATCGTTAGTTAAACCGAATGTTGAACCCAACCCCCTAATGTTAAGCGTAGTATTTCTGGCATTTGATGCATATAACTGTACCGATGGGACCAATTCTTTTAAACGATTAACATTAAATGCTCCTGCATTTTCTGCTGTTTGCCCACCGATAACCGTAATCGGAATAGGTACATCCTGTAACACTTCCGAGCGTCTTCTCGAGGTCACCACGATTTCATCAAGTTGTGTATCCTCAACCAAAATCAATTCGATAGGTGTATCCTGAAGTTTTAAAATCTGGAAATCCTGAGGTTTATACCCAACATAACTGATTCGGATATAAAATGGTGGTTGTTGTTTTGCATTAATGGTAAAAGCGCCGTTAGCATCAGTAACTACTGCTGTATTAGTTCCTCTTACTGTTACGGTTGCGCCAGGTATAGTAGCATTATTGGCACCTTTCACTACACCAGTTACCGTATTTTGAGCGAATACGAAACTGGCTGAAAATATTAAAGAGAATAAGATTAGTAAACTTTGTTTCATGATTATAAATATGTTTGGTTTAGATTTTGTTAATTATTGCTCCGTTCGGAATCGTTTGGTTTGAGCGTATAAACGGCAACAACAGCATTTTTTTAAGTTTTGATTAGTTCGTTTCATGGTTAATTATATTAAATCTATAGATTTAGTCGACAAATATATTAAAAAAAAGCAATCGCCAAATTTTATTTTGTTAAATTTATTTTATTGGCGATTGACTTGCTAATTATTTGGCAAATAAATTTAACCTTACTCGTTATTTTAACCCTACTCGTCTTTCCGCGCAGCGGGAATCCAATGTCATTAAGTTAAGCCAATAGCAATCATTCTGAACGCAGTGAAGAATCCGCAGCCGATGCAACACAAAAATTAATAAACAGCACTACTCCCTTACAAAAACAATTCAGCAGTAAACCAGGTACAATGCCCATGGGTTAGGGATTTACTTCGTAGCTGCTTCGCGGTGTTCACTGCGTTCAGAATGACAATTATTATTTGTTTTTTTCTTAACCTAATGACATTCGGCGGGAATCTGCACAAAAAAACGAGGCTATCGTTACCGATGCCCCGCTGTATTTATCTCCAAATTAGAGTTATAAATCTTCCGATTTTTCGAACTTCAGACTATCTTGTATAATTTGGCGCTTCTTTAGTGATCGTAATATCATGTGGATGACTTTCACGCATACCAGCAGCTGTGATTTGCACAAATTGAGCTTCCTGTAAAGCTTCAATGCTTCCTGCACCACAATAACCCATGCTGGCACGCAAACCACCTATATATTGATACATTACTTCTGCCAATGTGCCTTTGAAAGGCACGCGACCAACAATTCCTTCAGGAACTAGTTTTTTAATATCATCCTCTACATCCTGGAAATAACGATCTTTAGACCCTTGTTCCATTGCTTCAATAGATCCCATTCCACGGTAAGATTTGAATTTACGACCTTCATAAATGATGGTTTCACCTGGTGATTCTTCTACACCTGCAAACAACGAACCTGCCATTACCGTGCTTGCACCTGATGCAATTGCTTTTGCGATATCACCAGTATGTTTAATACCACCATCGGCAATAACCGGAACGCCTGTACCTTTCAGGGCTTTGGCACACTCATAAACAGCATACAATTGAGGAACACCGACACCAGCGATAATTCTGGTTGTACAAATTGAACCTGGACCAATCCCTACTTTAACCGCATCGGCACCGGCATCTGCCAAGAATTTAGCCGCAGCTCCAGTTGCAATGTTACCAACAATAACTTGTAGGTCAGGATATTTAGCTTTAACCTCTTTCAATTTATCAACTACTCCTTTTGAATGCCCGTGGGCAGTATCAATTGTAATCACATCAACTCCGGCTTTAACCAGGGCATCAACACGTTGAATGGTATCTGCAGTTACACCTACTGCAGCACCTACGCGTAAACGGCCACGTTCATCTTTACAGGCTGCCGGGTAATTTTTAACTTTAGAAATATCTTTAAATGTAATTAAACCACTTAAATATCCATCTTTACTTACTACTGGCAATTTCTCGATTTTATGGTTTTGAAGAATTTCTTCTGCCTGAACCAAAGTTGTACCTTCAGGAGCAATAATTAAATTATCCTTAGTCATTACTTCAGCAATGGGGCGTTGCATATTTTTCTGGAAACGCAAGTCACGATTGGTAATGATGCCCACTAATTTATTATCACTGGTCACCACCGGAATACCACCAATTTTATGTTCCTTCATAATTTTGAAAGCATCGGCAACAACAGCGGTTTCTAAAAGTGTAACCGGATCCTGAATCATTCCGCTTTCCGAACGTTTAACTTTACGAACCTCTTCGGCTTGTCTGTCAATCGTCATGTTTTTATGTAACATACCAATGCCTCCATTTTGTGCAATGGCAATGGCAAGCTCGGCCTCTGTTACTGTATCCATTGCTGCAGAAATCAATGGAACATTAAGCTTAATTTTTTTAGTTAAAAAAGTGGTTGTATTTACTTCACGAGGTAAAATTTCAGAATATGCCGGTACTAAAAGTACGTCATCGTAAGTTAAACCTGTGGCAATAAATTTTGTGGAATCGAGTTGCATAGCAAATAAATTAGGATTTATTATTTGCCAGGCAAAGATACGAATAAACCATGAAAATAAAAGCAAAAAGCGCAAAATGGATAAATATTAAGCTGTTTTGACAAATCAGATTTTTTATATTATCCATATAAATGCTCCCTTACTATTGTATCGCTACAACTCAATAGAATGCCTATTTTAATATTTTATCTTTAGACAAGTATAGTACAGCAAATTCGTCTTTCAATATCAAGCCAATAGTTTAAACGTATTTTTGTCAATATCGTTAACTCAAAAGGCGCAAAAATTAAATTTATGCGCCTTTTGTAAACCAATCTGATCACTGAGAATTGCAAACTGTTAACTAATCTACCTCTTCCCTACCACTACCTCAGTAAAATCTTCGATAATTAAATACTTATTGGCAAGTTCTTTTATTTCTTCAGCAGTAATACTTTTAACTTTCTGAATATAGTTATCGTAATAACTGTAATCAAGGCCAAAAAAGTGAATGTTCTTAAACTTATCTGCATGAGAAAAAACGTTTTCCAAACTTCCCAGCATTGAACCAAGCATGTAGTTTTTAACCAGCGTTAACTCTTCATCACCTATCAGCGTTGTTTTTAGTAAATCAATTTCTTTATAAATTTCAACTATAGCATCAGCACAAACCTCCGCACCTACTTCTGTGGCTATAAAAAGATAGCCCGCATCTTGCAAGGAGGAAATTCCTGAACCAATGCCATAAGTGTATCCTTTATCTTCTCTGATGTTATTCATTAAACGTGAGCCAAAATAACCACCCAATACCGTGTTTAAAATCTGGAAGCCAGGAAAATCTTCATGTTTACGGTTTACGGCTATTTTGCCAATCCTAATGGCAGATTGTATGGCTTCTGGTCTTTCTTTATAAATAGATTGTTTTTTAGCTTTACTAAAGCTAAACTCATTAGGTACCGCATTACTTTTTTCCCAGTTGCTGCCAAATTGATTATTAAGTAGCTCGAAACTATTTTCATCAAATTTGCCGGAAACAACTATTGTACAATTATTTGAGGCGTATGCCGCTTTAAAGTAATCAACAAGATCTTCCCTACGCAACTCGTCGTAATGTCTCGATTGAATATCCACGCCATAGGCGGTATCTTCAAATAAAGCATGAGCAAACTCTTTACGGGAAAGAATATCGTTCTTTTGCAAATTGACCTGCAATTTTTGCTTTTGATTTTGAACATAAATATCCAGTTCATGCTGAGGAAACTGACTATCGCTTAAAACATTTTTTACTATTGGCAATACCGATGCTAAATGTTTATTCAAGGTATAAAGCGTAACTGATGATTGATCCTGAGCATATTCCGTTTGAAAAAATGCCCCATAAAAATCAATCTGTTCAGCAATTTCCTTTGACGAAAATTTACTTGTACCATTATTAAGCATTGCATTTACAGCAATAGCCTGTAACGGTTTTTCAACATTCCAATTTACGTTGTTAAACAAAAACTCAATCCTGACTAAATCCTGCTCTCCTGAATAAATGATATATACAGGAACATCGTTACTTAAATTCTTTTGCTGTGGATGTATAAAGTTTATTGTTGATACCTGCTTAAAATCAGGCGCTTGTTGTCTGTTAAGCATGTTCTTCTGTTAAATAATATAATGTTGATGATGATTTCCGGTTAAATGTTTCATTGGATATTCTTTTAATATCTGCTGCTGTTACTTTTAAGAATTCTTGTGCTTCCTGATTTAAAAGTGTGGCATCGCAAAGTAACTCATAATAAGCCAGGTTCATCGCTTTATCAAGTAAACTCATTTCTGAAAATACCAGAACAGATTCTACTTTGTTTTTAACTTTGGTCAGCTCATTTTCGGACACTAATTCTGCTTTAAGTTTATTTAACTCCTCCCAAATGGCTTTTTCTGCTTCTTCAATGGCAACGCCTTCTACCAATTTCCCTTCTACGATAAATAAGCCCGGATCAAGACTGCTGGAAATGTAAGCATTAATATCGCTGAATAATTTTTGCTCTTTTAATAAGCTGTTATATAATCGCGAAGATTGTCCGCGGGATAAGATATCTGAAAGTAAATCAAAAGCGTAATAATCAGGATCTAATCGACCTGGCATTTTAAAAGCAATGTAAATGGCGTTCAGCGGAACGTTCGCAGTAACTGTTTCTTTTCTTTCGCCGGTTTGAGGATCCTCCTGAATTAAATTTCTTTCATATTTTTCGCCAGCAGGGATGGGTTCAAACCATTTCTCTGCAAGCTTTTTTACCTCTTCTGTTTTTACATTTCCACCTACAACCAAAATCGCATTTTGTGGTGTATAGTGTTTTTTAAAAAATGCTTTCACATCTTCCATGGTGGCATTTTCGATATGTGAAAGTTCTTTCCCAATGGTTGCCCAACGATAGGAATGCTTTTTATAAGCTAACGGTCTTAGTTTTAACCAAACATCACCATAAGGTTGATTTAAGTAGCGCTGTTTAAATTCTTCGCAAACTACATTTCGTTGCGTATCCAGACTTTTTTCGGAAAAAGCCAGGCTTAACATCCTGTCACTCTCTAACCAGAATGCCGTTTCGATATTTTCTGCCGGCAAGGTGATGTAATAATTAGTAATGTCATTA
Source organism: Pedobacter chinensis (assembly GCF_003339865.1). Taxonomy (GTDB): domain Bacteria; phylum Bacteroidota; class Bacteroidia; order Sphingobacteriales; family Sphingobacteriaceae; genus Pedobacter; species Pedobacter chinensis. Next base: position 183,069 of record NZ_QPKV01000006.1, on the reverse strand, counting down.
CTGGTAAAGGCATTATTTTCGCCACCAACACGTTGCAACGGTTCATCGTAACTTGGAATATTGACCGAGCCACCGAACATTAAATGTTCAAATAAGTGTGCAAAACCAGTTTTGTCTGGATTCTCATCACGAGCGCCCACATCATATAAAATATTTAAAACTGCCATTGGAGTTGTTGGATCTTCGTGTACCAACACCTTTAATCCGTTAGCAAGCGTAAAACGATTAAAATCTACCATATTATTTTTTAGAACCGTAAAGATATTAAAAATGATTTCACAGATGAGGATGATTTCAATGATTCTAAACTTTTAATATTTTGAAGCATTTTTTTGACAAACCTTAAACCTTATCCCTCTAACCTTCCCACCCTTTTAACTATCTTTGTACTATGAATACAGCCGATTTATTGCAACGGGCATTGCATTTTGATTTTTTAAGCCTTGAAGAAGGTGTGCATTTGTATCACCATGCTGATACCGCATCGTTGATGTTTGTGGCAAATGAGTTAAGAAAAATTCAGGTTCCGAGTGGTAAAGTTACCTGGCAAATAGATCGTAATGTAAACACTACAAATGTTTGCATTGCAAACTGTAAATTCTGCAATTTCTTTCGCAGGCCTGGCCATGATGAAAGCTATATTACTGATATTGAAACTTATAAAGTTAAAATTGAAGAAACTTTCCGTTTAGGAGGCGACCAATTACTATTACAGGGAGGTCATCATCCGGATTTAGGTTTAGCTTTTTACGCTGATCTTTTCAAAAAATTAAAAGAACTGTACCCTGATTTAAAACTTCATGCTTTAGGCCCTCCGGAAATTGCCCATGTTGCCAAATTGGAAGGCATTACCCATACAGAAGTTTTAAAAACATTAAAAGAAGCTGGTATGGACTCACTTCCTGGTGCAGGTGCTGAGATTTTAAATGATCGTGTTCGCCGTTTAATATCGAAAGGCAAATGTGGCGGTCAGGAATGGCTTGATGTGATGAGAGCTTGCCATCAATTGGATATCACTACCTCGGCAACGATGATGTTTGGTCATGTTGAAACCATTGAAGAACGTTTTGAACATTTGGTTTGGATTCGCCAGGTGCAAAGCGAAAAACCTGCTGATGCAAATGGATTCCTGGCATTTATTCCCTGGCCTTTTCAGGATGACGGAACATTATTAAAGAGGTTGCGTGGCATTAGCAATAACGTAACTGCCGATGAATACATCAGAATGATTGCTTTAAGCCGAATCATGTTGCCAAATATTAAAAATATACAGGCAAGTTGGTTAACCGTTGGTAAAACTACAGCTCAATTGTGCTTACATGCAGGTGCCAACGATTTCGGATCAATCATGATAGAAGAAAACGTGGTTTCAGCAGCAGGAGCTCCGCATCGTTTTACTGCTAAGGGAATTCAGCAATCCATTAAAGATGCTGGTTTTGAACCTCAATTACGCGGACAGAAGTATAACTACCGGGAATTACCAGAGCATTTAGAAGAACAGGTTATTACTTACTAGGTTCAACAAGATATAGAAAACCTCGCATTTAATGTTGAGTTTTTTTAGAGCTAAGCATGACAGTCATCAACCCTGAACTTGTTTCAGGATCTAAATGCATGGAAGAGACTGAAATAAATTTACCTTGTGGCTTTGGGTTTTAAACCTTCAATAGCAGCAAATGCTTAACTTATCTAAACCTTGGCGAAGCGGATACCGGTCCCGAGAAGAATGCCTGCAGGCGTATGAGCAAAGAAAAGGACTAACGCTGCTATGCTATGCAGGTTTGGCTTTTCAAAAGATTTTGCTTTCTATTTCTCCACAAATTCAATAAAAAACTTTTGAATTGTTATTTTTGAACCTCAAAAAAACAGGAGCCGATTTGGACTATTTAGAAGGATTAAACCCACAACAGAGAGCAGCAGTAGAGAATACAAAAGGACCGGTAATGATTGTTGCGGGTGCTGGTTCGGGCAAAACACGTGTAATTACTTATCGTGTGGCGCACCTGATTCAAACTGGCACAGATCCTTTTAACATTTTGGTTTTAACCTTTACCAATAAGGCCAGTAAGGATATGCGTGAGCGTATTAGCAAAGTGGTTGGTGCCGAGGCAAAAAACATTTGGATGGGTACTTTCCACTCTGTTTTTGCGAAAATATTACGGGTTGAAGCGGAGAAAATTGGTTATCCGAATAATTTTACCATTTACGATACGGATGACAGTAAAAGTGTGATCAGAGCCATTTTGAAAGAGATGCAGCTGGATGACAAATTGTACGCTCCCAACTTCGTTTACAACAGGATTTCTTCTGCAAAAAACAACCTGATTTCCTGGGGCGAATACCAGGCAAACGATCAGATTCAGGCTGAGGACATTCAAAATAAACGCCCTTTGCTTGGCCAGATTTACGAAACTTATGCTAAACGCTGTTTCAGAGCTGGCGCCATGGATTTTGACGATTTGCTTTTCAAAACAAATATTTTACTGAAAGAGCATCCTGATGTTTTAAACAAATACCAGCAAAAATTCAGGTATTTAATGGTAGATGAGTATCAGGATACCAACTTTTCGCAATATACCATTGTAAAAAAACTGGCCGCTGCTTATCAGAATATCTGTGTGGTGGGTGATGATGCACAAAGTATCTATGCTTTCCGTGGAGCAAATATTCAGAACATTCTGAATTTCGAACGCGATTACCCTGACCTGAAAGTGTATAAGTTAGAACAAAATTATCGCTCTACCCAAAATATTGTTGATGCGGCGAGCAGCATTATCGCAAACAACAAAAATCAACTGGAAAAGAATGTATTTTCGGAGAATGTTGAAGGTGACAGAATTAAAGTTTCCCGTGCCTTTACGGATAATGAAGAGGGAAAACTGGTTGCTGAATCGATTATTCAGGAAAGAAGTTTGAAAGGTTACCAGTACCATGATTTTGCAATTTTATATCGTACCAATGCCCAGAGCAGGGCTATGGAGGAAGGATTACGAAAGCTGAATATTCCTTATAAAATCTACGGCGGAACATCTTTTTATCAACGGAAGGAGATTAAGGATTTAATTGCTTATTTCAGGTTGACTTTTAACCCAAAAGATGAAGAGGCAATAAAACGTGTAATCAACTATCCTAAGCGTGGTATTGGCGATACTTCTGTAGATAAAATTATCGTGGCAGCTGATCAGCATAATGTAACGATGTGGGATGTGATTTCCAATGCGCACATGTATGTTGATGGGCGTTTAGCGAACCAATTGAATGATTTTGCTACAATGGTTCAAAGTTTTCAGGCTGAGGCTAAAAAACTTGATGCTTATGATTCTGCTTTGTTTATTGCACAACACGCAGGTATTTTAAAAGAACTTTATACCGATGATAGTGTTGAAGGACGAAGTCGTTATGAGAACATACAAGAGTTATTAAATGGTATAAAAGAGTTTGCCGAGCGGGAAGATATTGAAGAAAAAGGTTTGGATATTTTTATGCAGGATGTTGCGCTTTTAACCAATGATGATAAAGATGGCGACAAAAACAAGGATACAGTTTCGTTAATGACGATTCACTCTGCTAAAGGCCTGGAATTTAAAAATGTATTTATTGTTGGTTTGGAAGAGAATCTTTTCCCATCGCAAATGTCGCTCACTAACAGAACCGACTTAGAAGAAGAACGCCGCTTGTTTTATGTAGCCATTACAAGGGCTGAAATCAAACTGACGCTAACTTATGCTACATCGCGTTACCGCTGGGGAACGTTAACCAATTGCGAACCAAGCCGTTTCATTAACGAAATTAACCCCAGGTATTTAGAACTGGATGTAAAGCCTGCTAAAAGCAATGTTTTTGAAGGCAATTTTGACGATGAACGTAAAACATGGACTTCGCAACCCCGCGATTTCTTTAGCAAACCAAAACCTGCAAGCACTGCTTCTGCCCCATCGGCCCGACCAAAAACAACTTCATTACTGGCAAAAGCTCACGTTCCAACACCAGGATTTACTCCATCTCAACCTCATGAATTTCAAAACGGTATGGAAGTAGAACATGAAAAATTTGGCTTCGGAAAGATTATCAGTTTGGAGGGAAGTTTGCCAGATGTTAAAGCAACTGTGTTTTTCCAGGGATTGGGGAACAAGCAACTGCTGTTAAAATTTGCGAAATTGATGATTGTAAGGAAGTAATAATAAAGATTTTAAATATTTAAAGAAGTCAAGTTTTTAAAAACTTGACTTCTTTTTTTGCGCCAAAACTTTAAGGTTTCCTGGTTTGCACCTCGGTTCGTGTCCTCACGAAACTAAACAAATGGTTTATGTGGGCATGAATCACTGCTTCAAAAACAAAGTTTGTGGTTTGAACCTTTGGTAAGTAAAGACGCAGATATTATTTGCCACGGAAACACGGAACGCACGGAAAATATTGAACTTTATTCCGTGTTAATCTGTGTTTCCGTGGCAATCTTGTTAAAAAAACCTCTCCCTGTCAAAGTTCATGGTTTAGGTTCTTTTGTGCTGTCCCTCTCCTTGAAGAGAGGGAAACAAAGGTTTGTGGTTTGAACCTTTGATAAGGTAGAGCGTAAATATTATTTGCCACGGAAACACGGAACGCAAGGAAAATATTGAACTTGATTCCGTGCTGATCTGTGTTTCCGCGGCAATCTTGTTAAAAACCTCTCCCTATCAAAGTTCATGGTTTAGGTTCTTTTGTGCTGTCCCTCTCCTTGAAGAGAGGGAAACAAAGTTTGTGGCTTGAACCATTGGTAGGTAAAGACGCAGATATTATTTGCCGCAGAAATACGGAACGCACTGAAACAATAATGAACCCGACTCCGTGTTGATCTGTGTTTCCGTGGCAATCTTGTTAAAAACCTCTCCCTGTCAAAGTTCATGGTTTAGGCTCTTTTGTGCTTGAACCATTGGTAGGTAAAGACGCAGATATTATTTGCCGCGGAAACACGGAATGCACTGAAACAATAATGAACTCGATTCCGTGTTAATCTGTGCTTCCGTGGCAATCTTGTTAAAAAACCTTTACCTATCCCTATTAAAGTTCATGGTTTAGGCTCTTTTGTGCTGTCCCTCTCCTTGAAGAGAGGGAAACAAAGGTTTGTGGTTTGAACCGTTGGGTTTTAACTACTGCTCTCAAATCCCTCTCTTCAAGGAGAGGGACGCCACCAATGCGCCCCGCCTCTACCTTTCATAGGGAGAGGTTTAAACCTTCATGACTTCTGTGAAAACCTCTGTATGCGCTGTGGTAAAAAATCTTTCCTTTCTTTGCGAAAAACTTTGCGTTCTTTGCGGTTAAACCTAAAATCCAAGTTTGAAAAACCCCAAAATTATCCCTATTATTGGGCTCGGTTCTCCGAATACAAACCATGCAACTTACTCGATTAGAAATTAAAGGATTTAAGAGTTTTGGCGATAAAGTAACCATCAACTTTAATGAAGGTGTTACGGCTATCGTTGGACCAAATGGTTGCGGAAAATCGAATGTAATTGATGCCATGCGTTGGGTTCTGGGCGAACAAAGCACCAAGGCTTTACGCTCTGAAAAGATGGAGAACATTATTTTTAATGGCACAAAAAACCGCAAGCAAGCACAATTAGCCGAGGTTTCTTTAAGCTTTGACAATACTAAAAATATTCTTCCAACAGCTTATTCGCAAGTTACTGTTACCAGAAAATTATACCGAAATGGCGATAGCGAATACCGCTTAAATGATGTACAATGCCGCTTAAAAGATATTACCGACTTATTTCTGGATACTGGAATTGGCTCAGACAGTTACTCCATTATTGAACTGAAAATGGTCGATGAAATCATTACCAATAAAGAGCATAGTCGCCGTTCCTTGTTTGAAGAAGCATCGGGAATTTCTAAATACAAGTTGCGCAAGAAACAAACTTTTAATAAGTTAAAAGATACTGAAGCCGATTTAGAGCGTGTTGAAGATTTACTTTTCGAGATTGAGAAGAATTTAAAAACGCTGGAAAGTCAGGCTAGAAAAGCTGAACGCTATTATAAATTAAAAGAGCAATACCGTGAGTTAAGTGTTCAGCTCGCTACTCATCGAATCGCTTTTTTCCGCACCGATTTAAACGCACTTGAAACCCAGGAACAAAGTCAGCAGGTTTTAAGGACCGAATTGAGCACGAAGATTGATACCCAGGAAGCTGATTTGCAAAAGCTTAAACTGGAAAGTATCCATCAGGAAAAAAACTTATCTGTTCAACAAAAAGCAACCAATGAACTGGTTTCGAAAATTCGCGCTTACGAAAGTGAAAAGAAAGTAAAAAACGAGCAAATGCGTTTCTTACAGGAAAAAGAAACCCGTTTATCTGGCGAATTGGAAAAAGATAAAAATCAGGTTAACCATATCAAATACAACATCAAGCGTTTAAACGAAGAAGTTTTAACCGAAACAGCGGTTTTCAACCGTTTGGAATCTGATTTAAAACTGCTCAAATCCACCCTTGATACACTTCGCGAACAACAGCAGACCGAGAAAAACAGAATTGACAACCTGGTTAAATCAGTTAACGACTTGCAAAATCAGGTTTATCAATCGCAAAAAGAAATTGATATTCTGAATATTCAAAAAGATGCTTTAGTGCAGGAAACCAACAGAAATGTTGATGATACTGAAACCAAAACATTAGAATTAAAGGCCTTTGACCATGCTTTGGCTGAACTTGATATTCAGGTTTCTGAAAAACAAAGCCATATAAAACAACTCAAAGAAGCTGAAGAAGTTTTAAAAGAAAAACTTGCTGAATCAGAAGTTAATTTAAATTCAAATAAAGAAAAACTAACGGCCGAGAACCGCAAAAAAGACGCTAAACAAAACGAGTATAACCTTACAAAATCGTTGGTTGATAGCCTGGAAGGTTTTCCAGAATCCATTCGTTTCCTTAAAAAGAATAATGCTTTTGCCAAAAGTGCCTTACTCCTATCCGATATTTTATTTTGTAATGAAGATTATCGGATTGCGATAGAAAACTATCTTGAACCTGTAATGAACCATTATGTGGTTGATCAATACCGTGACGCGGTACAAGCAATTAATCTTTTAACTGACGCTAGCCGTGGACGGGCTAATTTTTTTATCCTGGAGAATATTCCAGATAAAAATCCTGTCCTCCGAAATCATGAAGGTTTAATTTCTGCCTTGTCTGTTATTGAGGTTGATAAAAAGTACCAGCACCTTTGCAATTTACTTTTACAAAGTGTATATATCGCAGTTGCCGAGCAGGAAAATATTTTCAAAGAATCATCAACTGAAAGCTTAACCATTCTGGCTAAAAATGGCAAGTACGCACAAACCAAGTTTACTTTGGCAGGCGGATCTGTTGGTTTGTTTGAGGGAAAAAGAATCGGACGTGCAAAGAATTTGGAGAATTTGGCGAAAGAAATCAAAACCTCTGAATCGCTGATTAATCAATACAATACAGCAATTGCTACAGAAACCGACAATATCTTCAACCTTAAGGAGGCATCAAAAATCAATCAGATTAATGCTTTACAACAAGAACTTAACCGGCTAAACAACGAACATATTTCAGTTCAAACACGTCGCGATCAATATCAGGAATTTATTACCACGAGTGAAAACCGCAAAACAGATATCGCTCAAAAAATTGTTTCGATAGAGCAATCTCTTTCTGAAAAGCTACCAGCCCTGGTTGAACTGCAAAAGAAACAACAGCAAGATCATTTAAACCTGCAGGAACAACAACTTAATTATCAGGAAGTTGCCGATCAGGTAAATGAATCTGCGGGGAAATATAACCAGGATAATATCCGCTTCCATCAGCAACAAAATAAGTTGTCTGGATTGGAAAAGGATTTAGATTATCGTTTCGTACAGGAAGAAGCGTTGAATAAGCGAATTGCTCAAAATGATAAAGAACTGCAGGAAACTTTAACCCAAATAACGGCTACTTTACAACATACCGATTTAAGTGACGATACGCTTTTAGACATGTATCAACAACGGGAGGAAATGGAAAAGGGCCTCGCAGAAGCCGAAAAAGAATATTTTGAGAGTAAAGGCAATATCAATGAGATTGAAAACAACCTGACCAATATTCGCAAAAACCGGGAAGAAACAGATTTTCTATTAACCGAAATTAAAGATAAAAAGAATGCTTTAAAGATTGATTTAAATGCTTTAAAAGAACGCCTGTCTGTAGAATTTAATATAGATATTAACGATCTTTTAGAAACGGAAACCGAAATCGAGGCTTTAGAAAGTGAATTCGAAATCAGGCAGAAAGTTGAAAAAATGAAACGTCAACTGGATGAATTCGGCGCCATTAACTCTATGGCCATGGAAGCTTTTAAAGAAATGGAAGAGCGGTATATATTCATCCAAAATCAGAAAAAAGACTTAAATGCTGCCAAAGCTGACCTTTTGCAAACCATCAAAGAAATTGACGATACTGCAAAAGATAAATTCATGCAAGCGTTTACCCAGGCACGAGAACACTTTATTGTTGTTTTTCGCTCCCTTTTCAACGAAGAAGATAGCTGCGACTTGATTCTCTCTGATATTAATAATCCATTGGAAGCTGACATTGACATTGTTGCCCGTCCGAAGGGAAAAAGACCGCTTTCCATCAATCAGTTATCTGGTGGGGAAAAAACCTTAACAGCTACTGCCTTATTATTTTCATTATACCTCTTAAAACCCGCACCATTTTGTATTTTTGATGAGGTTGATGCACCGTTGGATGATACCAACATCGATAAATTCAATAATATTATCCGCAAATTTTCCGATCAATCGCAGTTTATCATCGTTTCACATAATAAACGAACCATTGCCAGCACCGATATTATTTATGGAGTAACCATGGTAGAGCAAGGTGTTTCAAGAGTGGTTGCCGTCGACTTAAGAGAAGTTGCAGCTTAAGGGGAGAAAGGTTGAGGGTAAAAATCTACTAATCGTCATTGTGAGAAGGCTTTTTCAGCCGATGAAGCAATCTGTTTAGAGATTTCTATTTGAAAATGAAAGCCACAACCCTTGGCAGGCTTTAGCCCTGCTGTACACTACAATCTTTTTATAACTTCTGTCAGTGCCGAGGCAAGAAACGTCGGTTCCATCGGTTGGAGATGCTTCGTGCCTCAGCATTGATAGCATATTCAAAATTGCTGCAAATAAAAAGTATTTCCGCTCCCATCAGGTTTAAGAACGCAATACAGCATTATAAACAGCGTTTTTCATTCAATATCCCAATAATTAATATCTTTATAAAAATTTAAACACCACGTCATTGCGAGGCACAAAGCAATGACGAAAAGAAAAATAAATGAAAATCCTATATATTATTCCCTTAGCGATAATGCTAAGCTGCTGTTCATCAGTAAAAAATCAAACTACAGCAGGCTCTGGCAAGTTGGATACCCAGTTACTCAGAGATGTGGAAATTCTTTCCTCTGATGCCTATCAGGGTAGAAAAACGGGTACAAAAGGTGCCGAAATGGCAAGAGCCTATATTATTGACCGTTTCCAAAAGCTGGGAATTAAATCTTATCCTCAAAATGTAAACTATGCACAGGAATTTACTTTTAATTCAAGAGGTGGAGCAAAAATAAACGGCACCAACATTATTGGTTATATTCCAGGAAAGGGAACAAACGTAATCGTCGTATCAGCACACTATGATCATTTGGGTGTAGTTAAAAATGAAGTATTCAATGGTGCTGATGATAATGCATCAGGAACAGCGGGTTTATTAAAAATTGCAGCATATTTTGCTAAAAACAAACCGAACAACACCATCATTTTTGCGGCCTTTGATGCAGAAGAAATGGGTTTACAGGGCGCAAAAGCATTTGTAGCTAATCCTCCTGTTAATATCAATACCATTGCAATCAATTTAAATATGGATATGATTAGCCACAGCGATAAAGGAGAGCTTTATATTTGTGGAACATTCAAATACCCCGAATTAAAAAAATATGTAGATACTACCAGAAAAGATATTAAGGTTATTTTAGGCCATGACGATCCTAAACTTGGCCACGATGATTGGACAAACCAAAGCGATCAAGGAGCTTTTAACGCCAAAAATATTCCATTTTTATACTTTGGAGTTGAAGACCATAAAGATTACCACAAAGCAACAGACGAATATTCGACCATCACAAAACAGTTTTTTAGCGATGCCGCAAACACAGTTTTAGAGGTTGTTAAAAGTGTAGATAAACAAACAGGTTTGCAGCAATCATTAAAAGATAAAATGATCATGACAGATAATCCTCAGAAAGTGAATAAGTTTTAAAAAAACACCCTATAAATTAACATTAGTAGGCTATCTAAAAAAGGCCCCTTCTATATTTTTATTTATCGGTTACCAAACGTTTTAGCGATTTTTTACAGCATTCACTGTAGTTGTAAGGGATATGCTATTACCCATTGAGCCATAAGTAAAGAAAAGTCAGGAAGAAGATTATGTAAAAATCGGACAAATCGGGAATCAGATTCCGGATTTGTCCAATAAAAATAAACAAGAAATTGATTATCAATAACTACTGCGGCACATACACCACATATTTAGTTTCAAAAAAATCTTCTTCAAAATATGCTGAAAGCGGATACAATTCTGCTTTCAGTTTTGATGCTGCAATTTCTGCTGTTAAATCACCACCTTTTAAATATAAAATTCCATTTGGAATAGCATTTAATGAATCCTTTTTGAATTTCCCCTGAATCCAGGGATAAAATTCTCCTAAACGTGTAACCGCTCTTGAAACTACAAAATTGAATTTGTCTTTAATTTGTTCAGCCCTTAAATGATCCGCTTTTAAGTTTTCTAATCCTAAAGCAGCGGCAACTTCCTTAACAACTTTGATCTTTTTTCCAATAGAGTCTACTAAATGAAACTGTGTTTCAGGAAATAAAATCGCCAGTGGAATACCAGGAAAACCACCACCTGTTCCAACATCCAAAACAGATTCGCCAGCTTTAAAAGTGCAAACTTTTGCTATTCCTAGCGAATGTAAAACATGGCGTTCGTAAAGTTCTTCAATATCTTTCCTTGAAATTACATTGATCTGTGCATTCCAGAAACTGTATAAATCAAACAATTGCGAAAATTGTGCAATTTGTTTTTCGGTTAAACCAGGAAAATATTTTAAAATGATATCGGGTTTTACATCAGCCATATATAATTCTTAAAGTTTGCAACTTATTTCCAATTTACTTTTTTCTTGCCAAACATGGCTAAAAATCCGTTCAAAGTTAAAAATAGAAACAAAAGTATATCTAATATCGGGAACCACCAACGCAAATCTCCATAGTTTAGTCGTTTCAGTAATTTCGGATAGACAAAAGACCTGATGATAATGCTTAACAAAAGGATTCCGCCAGCAATATATTGTGCTTCTCTGCTTAAAAACATACAGCCTGCAAAAAATCCATAAAATAGAAATTGAAATATGATTTGCAGGCTTAAAATAAATTTGTGTTTAGCTTTATAAAGTTTCCCTGCTCCAAAATGGCGCTTTTTCTGTTTGAGATAACCACTCCAGGTACGATTAGGCTCGCTCCATACATGACTATCTTGATGCAACCTTATTTCCGTATTGTATTTGCTGGCATGAGCGTTCACAAACAAATCATCATCTCCTGATGGAATATGCATGTGGGCCGCAAAGCCCTTATTTTTGAAAAAAAGAGATTTCTTGTATGCCATGTTTCGGCCAACGCCCATATACGGCATGCCTTTTAAAGCAAAACCCAAATAATTCACAGCTGTAAAAAAGGTTTCAAATCGAATTAAAGCATTTAATAAACCTCTCCGTTTCAGGTATGGCGAATAACCTAACAAAATATCAACATCTTCATTAACTGGCTGTTGCATATCCATTAACCAATTTTCAGATGCAGGTGTACAATCAGCATCCGTAAAAACCAGCCAGTCGTATTTTGCAGCTTTAATTCCCATCGTTACTGCGAATTTTTTGCCAGCGATAAATTTATCATTATCCAGAATTTTAACCACTTTGAGGTTGCTGAATTTCTTTTCCCAGGCTTCCAGAAATTCTTCGGTACCATCCCATGAGCGATCATTTACTACTACCACTTCAAATTCAGGATAGTTCTGATTTAAAATGGTTGGAAGATACTGTTCCAGGTTGGCCATTTCATTACGTGCACAAATGATTACACTGCAAGGCTTTCTGGCTGATAAAGGAATTTCCTCAATTTTAGCATTTGCTAATTTTAGGTGTATAAAAAGAACATAATATAACTGCACCAAAAGGCAAAAAGCCAGGATCGAGAGCAATATAATTTCAAGTAGGGTTAATATCACGATGGTAAAATAATAGGCGCAAATTTCTCATTTTTAATCTGCAATATCCCTTATGTTGAAAAAAACATGTGGAATATTATTTAATATTAAAATATCAGGCTAATTGTAGCAAATGATTATTGTTTGAATTAAGCCATTAAACTAGTTAACAGTATATATAGGTGTGTTAAATTTGCTACTTTTGCATCCTATATGAAATTTACTTTACAGGCTAACGACCCATTATCAAAAGCCAGGGCAGGAACAGTAACCACTGCTCACGGCGAAATACAAACACCAATATTTATGCCTGTAGGCACAGCTGGAACAGTGAAAGCGGTTCATCAGCGTGAGCTTAAAGAAGACATCGACGCTCAAATCATTCTTGGCAATACATATCACTTATATTTAAGGCCAGGATTAGATATTCTTGAAAAAGCTGGAGGTTTACATCAGTTTATTGGCTGGGATCGCCCGATTTTGACAGATAGCGGTGGTTATCAGGTATATTCTTTAAGCAAAGTGCGCAAGATTAAAGAAGAAGGGGTAACTTTTAATTCGCATATCGATGGCTCAAAACACTTGTTTACACCTGAATACGCAATGGATATTCAGCGAACCATTGGTGCAGATATTATTATGGCTTTTGATGAGTGCACTCCGTATCCTTGCGATTATACTTATGCAGCAGAATCTATCAAAATGACGCATCGGTGGTTAAAACGTTGCTGTACTCACTTTGATAATACCGAACCAAAATATGGTTTTGACCAAACCTTATTCCCTATTGTGCAAGGTTCTGTATATAAAGATTTAAGAATTAAATCTGCAGAATTTATTGCCAGTATGGAACGTGAGGGCAATGCAATTGGTGGTTTATCAGTTGGTGAGCCCGCTGAAGAAATGTACGCCATGACAGAAGTAGTTTGCGATATATTGCCATATGATAAACCACGTTATTTAATGGGAGTGGGCACTCCTATTAATATTTTGGAGAATATTGCCCTTGGCGTAGATATGTTCGACTGTGTGATGCCTACACGAAATGCACGTAATGGAATGCTCTTTACCAGAAATGGCATCATTAACATTAGAAATAAAAAGTGGGAAAATGACTTTTCTCCTTTAGATGCTGAAAGCGATTTACATGCTGATTTAGTCACAAGCAAAGCATATTTAAGGCATTTGGTTCATAGCAATGAGATGCTTGGAGCGCAAATTGCTACACTACACAACTTACATTTTTATTTATGGCTGGTAAAACAGGCTCGTGAGAAAATAATTTCCGGGGAGTTTTATGAGTGGAAAAACAAAATGATAAAAGTTTTAGGCAATAAACTGTAAAATGAATCAATTAAAAGGAAAGATAAAAATCATCGATCAATATATTATCGGTAAATACCTGGGTACCTTCATTTACACCCTGGCTATTTTTGTGATCATCATTATTGTTTTCGATCTATCAGAAAAGATGGATGATTTTATGAAAAGCGGTCTAAGTTTTTGGGGAGTGCTATCCAAATACTACGCTGGTTCTATCCCTTTTTATGTGAACATGCTTTCCCCTTTAATCAATTTTATTGCGGTGATTTTCTTTACCGCTAAAATGGCCGATCAAACAGAAATCGTTCCTATTTTGAGTGGAGGGGTAAGCTTTAACCGGTTTTTATTTCCTTATTTTATATCTGCTTCCGTTATATTTTCAGCGAATCTTGTATCAAATCTGTACATATTACCCTATACCAATACATTAAAAAATTCTTTCGAAAACACCTACGTAAAACGAAACGATCCATCTACCAAGTCTAATATCCACATGAAATTAGACGACAAAACCTACATATATATTGAAAGTTTTGATAATAAAACCAACTACGGATACAGATTCTCTTTAGATAATTTTAACGGCGATATACTGGTTAAAAAGATTGTTGCAGACAATATAAAATGGGATTCGACCAAGAGAAAATGGCAGTTGAGCAATTATTCAATCCGTAAAATTGATGGACTGAAAGAGTCAATGGTGTATGGAAACGGAAAACTTAAGGATACGATTTTGGATATGCGCCCTGATGATTTTTCAGCCTATGATAATGTGATTCAAAACCTGTCTACGAAAGAGCTTTCAGAGAAGATTAAAAAAGAAAAAATTCGTGGTACAGGAGTGATGAACGATCTCGAATTTGAAAAATATAAACGATATCTGCATCCACTTTCAGCTTATATTCTTACGCTCATCGGTGTGGCTTTATCTTCACGTAAAGTGCGTGGGGGCGTTGGTGTTTCCCTCGGTATAGGAATATTCATCAGTTTCGCATACATCGTATTCAATCAATTTACACAGATGTTTTCTACAAAGGGTGGATTACCTCCTTTTATAGCCGTATTACTACCAACAATTGTATTCGGAATTTTAGGCATTTACCTGCTGAGAAGAGCTCCAAAATAGCGATGGACATCAATAAAAAAAACTTAATTATTCTTCACTTAACTGTACTCATCTGGGGATTTACAGGCGTACTCGGCAAAGTGATTTCTATTGATGCTGTGCCACTGGTTTGGTATCGGGTATTGATTGCAACATCCACCCTTTTCGCCTGGTTTTTGATCACCAAAAAGAATATAAAAATCTCCAAAAAACAGTTTATACAATTCTTTTTAACCGGAGGAATTGTAGCTGTTCACTGGATATTTTTCTTCCATGCCATTAAAGTTTCTACCGTTTCAGTTACGCTGGTTTGCCTATCTTCTTTTACTTTATTTACGGCAATTCTGGAACCTTTAATTAAAAAACAGCCTATTCAAATGGGCGATATTTTAATCGGACTCTTAATTATTCTGGGGATTTATATGATCTTTAAATTCGAAAGCCAGTATACTTTAGGTATTATTTTCGGACTTCTTGCCGCTGTTGCCTCAAGTCTTTTCTCTACCATAAACTCTACCCTGGTTCAAAAAAGTGAACCTTCCATCATCGGTTTTTATGAATTGATTGGCGGACTTTTCTGGATTACTTTATACCGCTTGTACTATGGATCTTTAGTCAATTCTGCCTTTAACTTAAACACAAGAGACTGGTTTTATATCGGCATTTTAGGAACACTTTGCACCTCCGTAGCCTATGTAGCTGGCGTGTCGGTAATGCGAACTTTATCTGCTTTTCGCGTAGCTTTGGTTACCAATCTGGAGCCTGTTTACGGCATTCTTTTAGCCTTCCTTTTCTTCAAAAATAAAGAACAAATGACAGGTGGTTTTTACATCGGAGCAGTCATTATTTTAGGTGCGATATTCCTTTATCCGATTTACAAAAAGAGACAAAACAAGCAATAGGAAAATTTACTTTTTCAAGGCTATTCCTATACATTGAACCGTAAAATATCGGGCATATAAACCACTCATATTACCTGAAATATTTACACCTTAAAAGGAATTTTTATAAGCTATTAAACGAATTGATCTGGCATAGATTAATGGATAGAAGCATAACAAAATTGCATTCATTTTAGTGCATCATCTAACTCATTCAACCATCATAAAATGTTGCAATCAAACGCAAAATTTTGTCAATAATAACAAAGTTATTATCTCCGATACTCTTATCAATTAGATGTAGTTTACAGCATTGAAAACACTAAAGCAAAGTTATATTTAGCATAAAATTCCATAATAAAATAAGCAATCAAACGAGATTTTCATAAAGCATAACAAATCTGAGCAAGCAGCTAAAACCGCTTAATAAAACAACATAACAGTATGTTATTCAATTGATTAAATCTTAAATTTCCATTTTCGTCCAAAATATTAAAATCATTACTGAATACTCAAATATCGCAAGGAAATACGATTAGAATTGATTATTCAGGGCGTTTTTACCTCCTAAAACTATCAGAAAACATACTTATCGAGCAAAAATAACAATGTGATTTGTAAGAAAATTGATATTATTCTTAATTAAAAACGGAGTAATCAAAAGATTGTGAGGAGTAATTCCTAACTGAAAACACCTTTTTTGGCCTACATTTTCAGCGCATAAAAGAAAGAACAATCAACTGGTCTGAAATTAAATAGATTGGAAGCACAGAAAAAAACACAGACATTTCGTCAGCAAATTAAAAAAATAAGCAATCACAGTTGTTTATAAAAATGCCAATTCATTGATTAAAAAAGTGGTCAAGAATAACATTAGTGGTGTTACTTTTTTACGCAAAATTACCCAAGTAAAATCCTTTTTTGAGAATCCTTTTTCTTGAGAAATCAATGGTAAAGAACCAACCATTTATCTCAACAAAATGAGTTGAAACAATAAGATAAGCGTTGAAATTTTAAGACAAAAGGCTCGAGTTTTGTCAACGTTCATCATGTTATAAATTCAAAAATGGAGTAAAAATTTTCAAGGAAAACCGATTAATAAGTGTAAATTAAGAGCGGTTTAAAAGAAGAATATATTTTTAATAAAACCATCATTCAGATGCCTTAAAACTGTAAAATATAAATGATTTTTAATTAGATAAGTCGATTTAAGTAAAAAATATATAAAATTAAAAATCAGTTATTTAAGTAAATACACATAAATAAAAAATCAACAAAAATTAAACTTATAAAATTCCATAAAACTAAATATTTTAGCATTCACATCAGATGGGTTTAAACAAAGTAAACAAAAAACTATTTATCAGATACTTAAGTACAATTACATTAAGTTTTATTTCACTATCGGTTTTTGGGCAGATTTTCAGTACTGCACAAAACCCACTTAGTGTAAAATGGAACTATATTCAATCAGCAGGCTTTAAAATCATCTATCCAAAAGAACTGGAAAAAGAAGCACAAAGAATGGCCAATACCCTACCCTATATCTATCCAAAAATCGGGCTTGGTTTAAGGCAACAAAACACTACCATTCCACTGCTGTTGCAGAACCGAGGAACCATAGCAAATGGCTTTGTTCAACTCGGTCCAAAGAAGTCTGAATTTTATGCAACACCACCGCAATACTTCGATAGCCAGGATTGGCTAAACAACCTTGCCGTACATGAACTTCGACACATTGCACAGTTTGACAAATTGACAGGAACACAAGCACACCCTTTTCCTGAACTGGTTTACTTCGCTTATTTTGGAGCAGCAATACCAACCTGGTTTTTCGAGGGTGATGCAGTTGTGAACGAAACAGCTTTGACCGAATCCGGACGTGGTCGTCAACCAAATTGGATCATGCCTTTTCGGACTTCAATTTTGGAGGGCAAAAAATTCTCGTACAGCAAAGCATATTTTGGGTCGAATAAAGATGTAACACCGGGTTACTATCAAACCGGTTATTTAATGGTAGCTGACATAAAAGAAAAATACGGGCAGTTCATTTCCGACAGCTTACTTGGCGACATCAGAAAAAGGCCATTAAGGCTTTACCCATTTTCGCAAAGCCTGAAAAAATATACCGGAAAAAATACAAGAAAATATTTCCTTTCCACGCAAGAAAAACTGGAAGAAAACTGGATGCTTCAGAATGAAAAAACTGCTGCAGAAAATTATGAAAGCTTAAACAAAAAAACCTTGCTTGCCACCAATTATTTTCTGCCTGTTCGGTTAAACGAAAATCAGATTCTTACACTTAAAGAAAGTAAGCAGGATGCAAGATATTTCGTCATTATAAACAAAGATAAAACAGAGCAAAAATTATTCGGAATTGGTTATCAGGAACAGCCCTGGTTCAGCTTTAAAAATGATGTACTGGTTTGGGATGAAATCCGCTATGACCCGAGGTATAAGCAGAGAAGTTACAGTGTGATTTGCTCCTATAATTTCAAGACTAAAAAATTCAAAAAACTAAGCAGTAAAAGCCGGCTCTTCTCTCCCACCCTTTCTGAAAACGGAAAGAAAATCATCGCTGCAAAAGTTGAGCTCAACAATCAATTTAATCTTATTGAAATTGATGCTGCGTCGGGTAAGATTTTAAAAACTTACCCCAATCCTGAAAATGAAATTTTGCAAACTCCGGCCTTTGACAAAACGAGAAACCGGATTACTTACATCAGCGTAAATGAGAAGGGAAAAAGTTTGTGGCTGATGGAAGGCGATAAAAAAACACAACTCATTTCGAACAGCAGGCAGCAACTGAGCAGACCGGTTTTTATGGACGATAAAATTGTTTTTAATGCGCATTACAATGGCATCGATAATATTTATGACATTGATATCGAGACAAAAAAAATCAGCGCACTGAGCGGCTCAAAATACGGTGCCTTTAATCCGACAGAAACTGAAGATGGAAAGATCATTTTCAATGACTATAAAATCAATGGATATGAAATTGCAGAGAAAGCAATTACGGAGAAAATAACGGGAGAAAATAATTTTGTAGATTTTTCTGTTGCAGCAGAAAAGCAGGAAAACACGGGCAATGTTTTCGACAATATTCCAGACAGTACTTTCCAATCGAAACGTTTTCGCCAGGGCTTAAATCTTTTCAGTTTTCACAGTGTGATTCCAGTGATCAATAACGAATATGTTTTTGGATTGGAGCTTCAATCGAACAATTTATTGAACACAATGGATTTTTATACGGGCGCAAAATACCATCGCGATTTAAAGCGTTTCGAATACACCGCAGATATTAGCTATAAGGCGCTTTATCCGGTTTTTAGTGTTCTATACCGTAACCGACCAAAACGAACGTTCTATCGAGCTAAAAACGCTATACAGCAAGGCGATTGGCGGGAGAACTATATTAAGCTTAATACTTCAATACCGTTATCGTTCAATGCAAGAAATCACAACTATGCTTTTACATTAAATGCAGCCACCAGTTTTACGCAACGCTACATGCCAGAGAACATGCCAGTCAATTTCATCCGCGAGCTTAAATTCCCGATGGAATATAATTTTACTTTTAACCACAGTGTCAGAACCACCGAAAGAGATATTGCGCCGAAATGGGCCCAGGTTTTAAGAGCAACTTACAACCACCAACCATTTGATGAAAATCTTGGAGGCGAAATTCTGGCTTTGGAAAGTTTCTTTTATTTCCCTGGTTTTGCCAAAAATCATTCTTTCCTGGCAAGCTTCAATTATCAGAAAGCAAGTGGCGTAAATCAATACGCAACAGAGATTGCCACGGTTTACGGCTACAACAATATCCTTGCGAAAAGTAAATTACAAAACACCATGCTTTTTAATTACCGTTTTCCCTTTGCTTTCCCCGATTGGGAACTGGGCCCGCTGGCTTACGTCAGGAATTTCAGGGCAGGCTTATTTTGTCATTACGAAAACATTGGAAAAGACACCAGCATTGGCGAACCGAAAACTTATGGCGTGGAATTGAACAGCAGTTTAAACATTTTACGCTACCAACCTGTTATTAATGTTGGGGCGAGATTGGTTTTCGTTAATAAAATTTACAATCAAAATCCGATATTAGAGTTTTCATTTAATTATAGCTTTTAATCATGAGCGGAAAAACCATCTTTATCATCATCCTAACTGCATTATTAACCATATTTTTAATGGTAAATACCGAGCCTGTCGATTTCGACTTTCTGGTTACAACGGTTGCAGTATCAAAACTTTTAGTGATCGGTGTGTGTATTGTGATCGGCTTCATCATTGGTTTCATTGCCGGCCGTCCAAGAAAAACAGTGAGCAGCTACGATGATGAGATTGAAAGAAATCAAGCAACCGGAAATAAAAAAGAGTTAAGCGACGAAGACAGAGATTATATTAGTTAGGTCTAAGATTTCTGTCATGCTGAGGCACGAAGCATCTGTTTCATCGGATGCAGATGCTTCGTGCCTCAGCATGACAGGTTAACGAAGTCGCTGCAAATTTCAAAAATGTATCGCTCCGAACCCGTTTAGAAATCACGGTAATTGTACTGTTTCCATTTCCTTTGCAAAACGCTGAAAAAGCAATTAACCTAAGGCGATCATGATTTCTCCATAAAGCAAGCCACTTCCACCACCATAATGCTGAATGATTTTAACATCTGGTCTAATTTCCAAAAGCCTTGCTCTCAATCTTTTTTCTGCATCAGGGTCGATGCCGTTACCCAGCAAAACCAGATCAATTTCTTGTTCCTCACAAATAGAAATGGCCTCTTCATCAGTGCACACGCAAACGCCTTTCCATTCTGGCCTGGCATTTAACAGGCGATTCATTACAACTGTAATTTCTGTATCCCGACCGATATAAAGTATGGTAGTTTGCATATTCTAAAACTAATAAACCTCGTAAGCATTGGAAACCTACGAGGTTTGATAAAAAATTATGTTTTTATTAATTCAGTTCCATCGGAACATCCATTAACAACACTTCTGCATCTGCAGAGTTTGCTTTAAAATTAATACTATCTGTATCCCAAATACCTAAACCATCTCTTTTGCTTAAAGTTTGGCCGTTAATGGTAACTTCTCCGCTGATCACAAAAGCATAAACACCGTTCCCAGCTTTTTTGATTTTGTATTCGGTTTCAAAGCCGGCGTCAAATTTACCTAATGAAAACCAGGCATCCTGATGAATCCAAACGCCCGCATCATCTGCATTTGGTGATAAAATCTGCTGAAAATTATTGCGGCGGGCATCCACATCTAAAGCCATCTGATCGTAACGTGGGCTAACATTTTTCTTGTTTGGGAATAACCAGATTTGCAGCAAGCTTAATTTTTCGTTTTCCAAAGCATTAAACTCGCTATGGCTAACGCCTGTTCCTGCACTCATTACCTGGATTTCCCCGCTTTTAATTATTGCTGAATTTCCCATGCTATCCTTGTGTGCAATGGCTCCGGCCAATGGAATTGTGATAATTTCCATATTATCATGTGGATGTGTTCCAAAACCCATACCACCATCAATCAAGTCATCATTTAAAACCCGCAAAACTCCAAAATGCATTCTTTCAGGATTGTAATAATTGGCAAAACTGAATGAATGATGTGCATTTAACCAACCATGATTGGCATGGCCTCTGGTGTTTTCTTTGTGCAAAATAAACTGTGACATAAATTTCCTTTCTTGTTTATGATACAAATTTACTACAGGTTTTAAACCTGTGCATTGATGTAGGGTAAGAAAGTTTTAGTCTGGAGTTCTGAGTCATTAGTCTGGAGTCTTCTTAGCGATTGTTTTGCTAAAACCGCATCGCTATCGAATTCCCTCAGTTAGGCGTTTTCCAGCGCCTGCTCTATATCAGCAAGAATATCATTAATATGTTCCAAACCAATTGATAAACGAACAGATCCTTGCTCTATACCAACAATATTACGCTCCTCTTCAGTTAACTTGCTGTGTGTGCTCGTTGCCGGATGCGTGGCGATTGAACGCGTATCGGCAAGGTTTGCAGAAATGGAGAACATTTTCAATCCATCCATAAATTTGCGGGCGCCTTCTATACCACCATCAACAACGATGGTCACAATGCCACCACCCTGTTTCATTTGCTTTTTTGCAATCTCATACTGCGGATGCGATGGCAAAAAAGGATACTTAACCAATTTAATTTTAGGATGTTTCTCTAAGTATTCGGCAACTTTTAAGGCACTTTCGCAATGACGATCCATACGAACGGCTAAAGTTTCCAGGCTTTTCGATAAAATCCAGGCATTGAAAGGCGACAAAGCGGGTCCGCTGTGGCGGGCAAAACCAATTACTTCTGCAATCAAATCCTTGCTTCCTAAAATAATTCCACCAAGCACACGGCCTTGCCCATCGATGTATTTCGTAGCCGAATGAATGGAAATATGTGCGCCCAACTTAATCGGCTGTTGCAAATAAGGTGTTGCAAAACAGTTATCCACTACAAGAAGTTGGTTATGTTTTTTAGCTAAATCGCCTAAAAATGCTAAATCAATAATATCGATACCAGGGTTTGAAGGTGTTTCAACGAAAATCATTTTCGTATTAGGCTTAATCAATCCCTCCCAATCTTGTGGTTTATCCAAATCGGCATAATCAAAAGTTATCCCCCATTTAGAGAAAACATTGGTAAGCAACTGGTGGGTAGAGCCAAAAACCGACCGACTGGAAATGATATGATCACCAGCTTTTAAAAAAGCACCAAAAGTGGTAAAAATGGCTGCCATTCCCGTTGCCGTTGCAAAACCATCTTCAGCACCTTCCAGCAAACACATTTTTTCTATAAATTCTGATGTATTTGGATTTGAATAACGGCTATATACATTGCCTTCTTTCTCGTTAGCAAAAAGCGCCCGCATTTCTTCTGCATCATCAAACTTATAGCTCGATGTCAGGTAAATTGGTGCAGAGTGTTCTTTGTGTGAACTGCGTTCGGTTTGAGTGCGTATGGCTATGGTTTCAAAATTTTCGGATTTCATTTTATTGTTAGTATCAAGATTTTAGTATCAAGTAGCGAGTATCAAGTATCAAGATTTTGTATGGAGTATAAAATTGGCATCATGCATTTTAGGCTTTCGCACTTGATACTTGATACTCACTACTTGATACTCGCTACTTGACACTTACTTCTTGTTATTTGTTTATTTTGTAAGTAAAATTAATTGTTGCTGAGCGCCCTAAGATATTCGATACGGAGCAATATTTATCAAAGGTCATGGCTAAGGCACGTTCAACTTTTTGAGCATTTAAATTCCCGAATAAATCGAAGTGAATATCAATCACATCAAAAATTGGTGGCATTTCTTCATCTTTTCGGGTTGCATTGATTGCAATTTTGATATCATCTAATGGTTCTTTTTGCTTGGTCAGCACATTTACCATGTCAATTCCGCTGCAACCACCAAGGCCAACCAAAAGCATTTCCATTGGTCTGAAACCTTTACCCTCGCCACCAATGGCAGCCTTTGCATCTAATTCAACAGTAAAACCGCTCTCGTTTTCTGCCTCAAAATTAAATTTACCGCTTTTGCGGATGAGATTTATATTCATTTTTGTTAGTATTCTAGTATTAAGTAGTTAGTATCGGGCAACAAGCCCAAATAACTACTCAAAATGTTTATCCAATTTCTTAGTATTTTTTGCATTCAAACTCAAAGTTCCAAACGCCAGGCGCCAGGCAAACTAAATGTTGTAGAATACTAAGTTGTTGCTTTCCAGTTCGGGCAATTTAACGGGTTCGTTAAAAATTGCAAAAACCGATGAACCGCTTCCACTCATTAAAGCGAATGTTGCGCCTGCATCGTATAAACTGGTTTTTATTTGATGAATTTGGGGATACTTTGCGAATACCGATGGCTCGAAATCGTTGATAACCTTATTTTTCCATGTTGTTGGGGGCAAATGTATGATTTCTTTTAAGGATTGCAAAGGTTTTTGAGGTTTTACTAAGGCATATGCATCAGCTGTGCTCACATGTACGGGTGGTTTTACCAAAACTTTAAACCAGGCTGACAAATCAATTTCACAGTGTTCAAATTCATCGCCTTTATTGAAAGCATAAACAGGTTTATTCTCAATGAAGAAAGCACAGTCAGCACCTAACTGGCGGGCGTAATCTTCCATTTGACTCACTGATAAACCTAAGCCGAATTTATCATTCAATAATTTAATCAGAAAAGCACAATCTGCTGAACCTCCACCTAAACCAGCGCCAATAGGAATATTTTTTAAAAGATTAATCTGCTGTGCTGGAATGTCGAAATCTTGTTTAATAAGATGGTAAGCCTTTACACACAAGTTATCATTTGTATCGCCTGGAATATCAATTCCGTGAATTTTGCATGAGGTAAATTCAGCATCCGTGATTTCTACTGAATCCTTAATATTGATCGGATAAAAAACCGTTTCGAGGTTATGATAACCATCACTTCGTTTTTCGGTAATATTTAAACCCAGGTTTATTTTTGCGTTTGGAAAGGATAACATTTTAGTCTTGAGTTGTAAGTCTTAAGTCTGGAGTCCATGATGCAGAAAAAGCAAACGACTCTGATTGCAAACATACAAACTAGTCTGGAGTTTTCGGTCTGGAGTAGAAGATCGCAAAAAGAAGTTCAATAATTAAAGTCAGTTTTGTTTAAAATTCAACTGATGTAGAAAACTAAAAAATTTTAGGATTGAGATTTTTTACATATTTGTAATCGATAATTTATTCACGATTAAAAGCCCTTTTAGGGGTTTGAGTATATGAAACAATATTTAGATTTAATGCAGCATGTGCTGGATAACGGCGCACAAAAGCATGACCGTACAGGAACAGGAACCATTAGTGTTTTTGGTTATCAAATGCGATTTAATTTGCAAGATGGTTTTCCGATGGTTACGACCAAGAAACTGCATTTAAAATCTATTATACACGAATTAATCTGGTTTTTAACTGGCGATACCAACATAAAGTATTTAAAAGATAATGGTGTTCGCATTTGGGATGAGTGGGCTGATGAAGATGGAAACTTAGGCCCCGTTTACGGTTCGCAGTGGAGAAGCTGGCCAACGCCTGACGGGCAACACATTGACCAGATTACAAACATCATCAATACAATCAAAAACAACCCTGATTCACGGAGAATTATAGTTTCGGCATGGAATGTTGCTGAAATCGAAAATATGGCTTTACCTCCTTGCCATGCCTTCTTCCAGTTTTACGTTGCTGACGGAAAATTGAGTTGCCAATTATACCAGCGCAGTGCTGATATTTTCCTCGGTGTGCCTTTTAACATCGCTTCGTATGCTTTATTAACGATGATGGTTGCACAGGTTTGCGGCTTAGAAGCTGGAGATTTTATCCATACTTTGGGCGATGCACATTTATATAACAATCACATTGAACAGGCTAACCTCCAATTGAGCAGAGCACCAAAACCATTGCCAACAATGAAAATCAATCCTGAGGTAAAAAGCATTTTCGATTTCAAGTTTGAAGATTTCACGTTGGAAAATTACGAAGCGCATCCACATATTAAGGGAGTAGTGGCGGTATAAAAAGTTCATTTGTCAATAGTTCATTCGTCATTAGTCAATAGTTCATTAGTCAATAGTTCATTAGTCAATAGTTCATTTGTTTGGCAGCAAATAAAAACCTATTAAAAAAATCATCCTTATAGTTCATTTTAAAAAATATAAAATCATGAATTATAAATTAGAGGATTTAGAAGTTTACAATCTATCAGAAATAATCTCTGATAAGATTTGGGATATTGTAATGAACTGGGAGTATTTTGCAAAAGATACCATCGGAAAACAATTATGCAGAGCGGCCGATTCTATTAGTGCCAACATAGCTGAAGGCTACGGACGTTATCATTTCAAAGAGAATAAAAACTTTTGTTACTATAGTCGAGGTTCCATCTTAGAGGTTAAATCCTTCTTAAGGAAATCAAAGAATCGGAAATTAATATCTGATGAAATTTACGAGGTGCTTTATTTAGAATTACAAACTATCCACCTAAAATTGAACGCTTATATAAAATATATTGGAAAGGGTTCATCTGGTTCAAACCAATGACCAATGACCAATGAACCAATGACGAATGAACTAATGAACTAATGACGAACAAACCAAAACTTTGCATTGCCGTTGCAGTAGGCGAAAATTTAGCAATTGGTAAAAACAACCAGCTTTTATGGCACATGCCAGCTGATTTAAAATTCTTCAAGCAAACTACTTTGGGGCATCCCATAGTTATGGGTCGCAAGACTTTTGATTCGGTGGGCAAACCTTTGCCAAATCGCAGAAATATTGTGATTACCAGAGATCCTGAGCTAGAAATTGAAGGTGTTGAAATAGTAAACAGTTTAGATGAGGCTTTGGAGATTACTAAAAACGAAGAAAAACCAGTTTTTATAGTTGGTGGTGCAGAAATTTATCGTCAGGCTTTACCGAAAACTGATACACTATATTTAACTACGATACACCATACTTTCGATGCAGATACTTTTTTTCCAGAGTTTGACAGAAATGAATGGGAAGTAATTAACAAAGAACCTCATCAAGCAGATGAGAAGAATAAGTACGATTATACTTTTGAGGTTTTGAGGAGGAAGTAAATCTTTTACAACAGAGAAAACAGAGATTTTCACAGAGGACCCTGAGCAATTTTAATGCTTTCGGTTTTAAAGTGATAGTCGTTAGATTACGCTTTGCCTTGCAACCACGATAGTTTAAGCATTTAGCCGAAAATAAAAGTACTACCTGCGCCACCTAAACCCGATATACGCGGAAAGCCCACAATTAAGCATTACTGTTTTTTGTTTTTTTAGGTTTGCTTGCTTGTTTCACAGGTTTTCATTGTGGCTTGCAGCATTAGCGGGACAGAACCAAACCTAAAAGCCACCGCCATTGCTTTTCAAATAAATCTGGCGAATCAGTGCAGATTATTTCATGTTAAAAATTAATCTTAATAAATTATCAATTAAGGGGTTCTATAATTTAAAAATTTAATTAGATTTGCCGACTTGTTAAAAAACAGCGAAAGACAAATTATTTTAAACAAACAATGCAAGGAAAAGGTTTTATTAAGTTTATAGCGATAGTTTTAGCTATCGTTTGTGCGTATGCACTTTCTTTTACTTTGATAGCATCCAAAGTGGAAAAAGACGCAAAAAACTATGCGAAAGGTGATTTAGCCAAAGAAAAGGCTTATTTAGATTCGATGAGTACCGAGAAAGTTTATCCAATTGTTGGATTTACTTACGGCGAGGTAAAAGCGAAAGAGATTAATTTAGGTTTAGACTTAAAGGGCGGAATGAACGTAACGATGGAGATATCGTTAGCTGAATTGGTTAAATCTTTAGCGGGAAACCCTACTGATGCAAATTTCAACAAAGCGATTCAAAACGCACAAATCCAATTAAACGCTGGTGGTAAAGATTACATCAAAATTTTTGTTGATGAATTCGAAAAATTAAGCCCTGGTGTAAAACTTGCTGATTATTTTTCAAATCAAGATAATGCATCGCAGTTAAAGCCGAATGCAAGCAACAGCCAGGTTGAGTCTTTCCTTGAGAAAGAAGCTACAAGTGCTATTGATCGTTCATTCACGGTTTTACGTTCACGTATTGATGGTTTCGGAGTGGTAAGTCCGAATATGCAAAAACAGGAAGGTAGCAACCGTATTTTAATTGAAATGCCAGGCGTACAAGATAAAGAACGTATTGCCAAGCTTTTACAGGGTTCTGCTGAATTGCAATTCTGGCAAGTTTATCAGGTACAAGAAGTTGCTCCTTTGTTAGAAAACATTAACAAAACTTTAGCTGCAACATTAAAAACTGAAACTCCTGTAACTACAGATACCAGTGCTACAGCTACTACAGGTGGTAAATTAGCGGGCTTAGAAAAAGCTGCTAAAGATTCTACTGATAAAGGTGGTAAACTTGCAGGTTTGGGTAAAAAAGATTCGACAGCGGTTAGAGCTGAATTAGCAAAATCTAATCCGTTGTATGCTGTTTTAAGTCTTCCGATTTACCAGGGTGAGAACGGACAACAACAATTAATGCCAGGTGCAGTTGTTGGTATGTCGTTACAGAAAGATACTGCAAAAGTTAATTCTTATTTTAAACTTCCTGAAGTTGCCGCAGCAATTCCATCTACGATGAAATTTATGTGGAGCGTTAAACCAAGAGAAGGTTCTAAAGTTTTCGAATTATATGCAATTAAAGTGGTAAGTGCCGATGGTAAACCAGATTTAGGTGGTGAAGCAATTAGTGATTCACGTGCTGACTTTGATCAAAAAGGTAAACCAGAGGTAACCATGTACATGACCAGCGAAGGTGCTGCAAAATGGAAAAAAATTACAGCTGAGGCTGCTGCCGATCCAAATAATAAAAAATCTATTGCTATTGTATTGGATAACATGGTTTATTCTGCTCCTACTGTTCAGAATGAAATCGCTGGTGGTGTTTCATCAATCACTGGTAACTTTACACAAGCAGATACTAAAGATTTATCAAACATATTAAAGGCTGGTAAATTACCTGCTCCTGCCCGTATTGCAGGAAGTTTCGTTGTTGGCCCTACTTTAGGTGCACAAGCCATTCACGATGGTTTAATTTCATTCGTGATTGCCTTTATTGTGATCTTAATCTTCATGGCGTTATATTACCACCGTGCAGGTTGGGTTGCAAACTTTGCTTTGTTAATCAACTTATTCTTCATTATTGGAATTCTGGTATCACTTGGTGCTGTTTTAACATTACCTGGTATTGCGGGTATCGTATTAACCATTGGTTTATCGGTAGATGCAAACATCCTGATTTTTGAGCGTGTGCGTGAGGAGCTTGCACAAGGAAGAAATACCAGCGCTGCCATTAAAGAAGGTTTTAAACATGCAATGCCATCAATCATTGACTCAAACGTTACCTTATTTATTTTAGGTGCCATTTTGTATGTATTTGGTAGCGGTCCAGTTCAAGGTTTTGCAACTACTTTGTGTATTGGTATTCTTTCATCTTTATTTGCTGCAGTAGCTATTTCGAGAGTTGTTTTCGAGTCGTTATTAAACCGTAAAATCGATGTTAGTTTCGATAATAGTGTTACCCGTAATGCATTCAAGAACATTAGTTTCAACTTTGTTGGTCGTCGTAAAATTTACTATATCATTTCAACAATCATTATTGTTGCAGGTATTGGTATGTACTTCAAAAATGGCGGCTTAAACCTTGGGGTAGATTTTAAAGGTGGTAGAACTTACTTAGTTCACTTCGATAAAGCAGTTAATACCGAAGATTTAAAAGCAAAATTAAATCCTGTTTTTGGTAACGAGACACCAGAGGTTAAAACAGCGGGCGATGATAGTCAGGTAAAAATCACTACTACTTTCCACATTGAAGATCAGGATATTAAAACTGACAAAGTAGTGGAAGATGCTTTAAACAAAGGTTTAGCAGGTTCTAAGTATGAAATTGTAAGCTCGCAAAAAGTAACCCCAATTATTGCAAGTGACATTGTTAATGGTGCTTTCTATGCGGTATTGATTTCATGTTTGTTCATGTTTATTTATATCGTGGTACGATTTAAAAAATGGCAGTATGGTTTAGGTGCTGTAATCGCATTATTCCACGATGTTTTAATGGTATTATCGTTCTATACCATTTTAGATGGTGTTTTACCATTCTCATTGGAAATTGGTCAGGATTTCATCGCTGCAATTCTAACGGTAATGGGTTATACGATGACTGAAACCGTTGTTGTATTTGACCGTATCCGTGAGAAATTGAAAGAGTCTGGCAAAAGCGACTTACACGGCGAAGAGCGTAACCACTTAATCAACTTCGCATTGAACAGTACATTAAGTCGTACCATTTTGACTTCATTAACTGTATTCTTCGTGTTATTGGTTATCTTTATTTTCGGTGGCGATAGCATTCGCGGCTTTATATTCGCATTATTGATCGGCCGTATCATCGGTACATATTCATCATTATGTATCTCTACTCCTATTGTAATTGATTTGGGAAGTTCAGCCGAGAAAAAATAAGATTTCAAATTCTTAAAAAATAGATAAGCGTTCCGAGTAATCGGGACGCTTTTTTTTTGAACCTCTTCCTTTCAATCACTGCACGAACCTGTCCCTCTCTTCAAGGAGAGGGACTAACAAAACCATACCCCTACTTCTGCCTTTCAAAGGGAGAGGTTTGAACAAAAAACAACTCGAAATCAAATAATAGCAATTCTTCATAGCAAAGCTATCTTGCTATTCTTTTCTCACAAATCCTTCAAAATCTCCATTTTTAAACCTTTTGGCGATCTTTTTGTTACATTAGCAACAGATAAAACCGATAGAAAATGGATTTACAACTTCCTAAAAGCGAATACCCGAGAGTAGTTATAGTTGGTGGTGGTTTTGGCGGGATTGAATTAGCTAAACGACTAAAAAACAAACCTTTTCAAATAGTGATGTTAGATAAACATAACTATCATACATTTCAACCATTACTTTATCAGGTTGCCACAGGTGGTTTAGAAGCTGATTCAATTGCTTTTCCACTGCGTAAAATTTTTAAGGGACAGAAAAATTTAATTTTCAGGGTTACAAAAGTTAAAGAAGTTAATGCAGCTGAAAATTGTTTAGTAACCGATATTGGTAAGGTAAACTATGATTATTTAGTGATCGCAACTGGCTCTACCAGTAATTTTTTTGGGAACAAGGAAATTGAATCGAATTCAATGCCCATGAAATCTATTCCTGAAGCCCTGGATTTAAGAAGTTTGATTTTACAAAATTTTGAGAAGTCATTAATAGAAAAAGATCAGGACAAAAAGAGTGCGCTGTTAAACTTCGTTGTGGTTGGAGGCGGTCCGACAGGTGTTGAAACCTCAGGGGCCATTGCAGAACTCAAGAAGCACGTTATTCCCAATGACTATCCTGAAATGGATTTAAGTAGGGTTAATATCTACTTAGTAGAGAATTCTCCTGAGTTATTAGGTCCGATGTCTCCTCAGGCACAGCAAAAGTCGAAAGAGTTCCTGATTAAAATGGGTGTTCAGGTCATGAATGAAACAAGAGTTTTAGGTTATGACGGGCACACGCTCACTCTTCAGGACAAAGCACCAATTTTAAGCTCAACCGTAATTTGGAGTGCCGGCGTAAAAGGCGAAGTTTTAGCGGGATTAGATCAGGCAGAAGTTGTGCGTGGCGGAAGATTAAAAACAGATACTCAAAATTTAGTGGTGGGCTATCAAAACATTTATGCCATTGGCGATGTAGCAGCCATTGTTACTGAAGAAACCCCAAACGGACATCCAGGTGTTGCGCCTGCAGCGATCCAACAAGGACATCATTTGGCAAAAAACCTAATCAATATCCAGAATAATAAACCTTTAGAAAAGTTTAAATATTTTGATAAAGGCTCAATGGCAACTGTAGGCAGAAATAAAGCTGTTGTAGATATTGGCAAAATTCATTTCCAAGGTGTTTTTGCCTGGTTTACCTGGATGTTTGTCCACCTGATGACATTGGTTGGCTTTAGGAATAAAATTATCGTTTTTGTAAACTGGGTATGGAGTTATTTTAGTTACGATAGAGGAACACGATTAATCATCAGAACCTTTGCAAAAGACCGAAGTGTGGATTATAGAACAGAAGTACCGAGTGTAAAAGAAGTTAAAACAACTCAACCTTAACCTGCATGACTTATAAAACCTTAACGCCGAACAAGAAAATTGCTTTAGTTGCTCACGACCACCGAAAGGACGACCTGGTTAACTGGGCGCTAAGAAATCGGGATGCTTTTCTTGGGCATGAGCTATTAGCTACAGGAACTACAGGCAAACTCATCGAAGAACGGCTAAATATCCCGGTAAGAAAACTATTAAGTGGCCCACTGGGTGGCGATCAGCAAATTGGTGCTTTGATTGCGCAGGGAGAAATAGATGTTTTAATTTTCTTTTGGGATCCAATGGAAGCACAGCCACACGATCCAGATGTTAAAGCACTATTGCGAATAGGAATTGTTTGGAACATTCCAATGGCCTGCGATGTTGCTACGGCAGACTTTTTAATTTCTTCTCCTTATATGCAGGGAAATTATCAGGCAGCCTTAACAGATTATGATTCATACAAGAATAGAATTGTATAAAGTTCATTAGTCATTAGTCATTAGTCATTAGTCATTAGTCATTAGTCATTAGTCATTAGTCATTAGTCATTAGTCATTAGTCATTAGTGAAACTTGAAAATTGGATGCTTGTTTTACCTTTTCTTCTTTTCTTTGCAGAAAACTTTGCGCACTTTGCGGTTAAAAATAGTCTTTAGTGAAGCTTGAAAATTGGATGCTTGTTTTACCTTTTCTTCTTTTCTTTGCGGAAAACTTTGCGCACTTTGCGATTAAAAATAATCTTTAGTAAAGCTTGAAAATTGGATGCTTGTTTTACTTTTTCTTCTTTTCTTTGCGGAAAACTTTGCGCACTTTGCGGTTAAAAATAGTCTTTAGTGAAACTTGAAAATTGGATGCTTGTTTTACTTTTTCTTCTTTTCTTTGCGGAAAACTTTGCGCACTTTGCGGTTAAACCAACAAAACAATGAACCAAAATAAATTCAAATTAATAGAATGCCCTCGTGATGCCATGCAGGGATTACATGATTTTGTTCCAACCGAACTTAAATCCGAATATTTGAACTTGCTTCTGCAAGTTGGTTTTGACACACTCGATTTTGGAAGTTTTGTTTCTCCGAAAGCTATCCCCCAAATGGCAGATACTGCAAACGTTTTAGCTAATCTGGATTTGAGCAATACCACAACCAAACTGTTGGCTATTGTAGCTAATTTAAGAGGCGCAGAAGATGCCGTAAAGCATGAACAGATTAGTTATTTAGGTTTTCCATTTTCTATCTCTGAAACTTTTCAACAACGCAATACAAATTCCAGCATAGCACAATCATTAATAACGGTTGAAGAAATGCTATCACTTTGTCAAAAGAACAATAAAAAAGCAGTTGTTTATTTATCTATGGGGTTTGGAAATCCCTATGGCGATGAATGGAATTACGAGATCGTAGAAAAATGGGCTGATGTTTTGATTACCAAAGGTGTTGAGATTCTCTCTTTAGCCGATACCGTTGGCATTTCCACACCAGAAAAGATTGAGGGTATTTTACCTCAACTCATTTCAAGATTTAGTAAAACTGAAATAGGTGTTCATTTGCACTCCACTCCTACCGAACGTTTTGAAAAAATTAAAGCCGCGTACAAAGCAGGTGTTAAGCGAATAGATTCAGCATTGAAAGGCTTTGGGGGTTGTCCTATGGCAGCCGATGACCTCACTGGTAATATTGCAACAGAAGATGTGATCGGCTTTTTAAACTCCAAAAATGAAAATCTAAACCTTGATATGGATAAATGGAATGAGGCCATGATCTTATCTGGGAAGATATTTGGGTAGTTTGCCCGTGGACGTCAATGACCACTAGTTTTTACCTATACCTTCTTAACCATTTTGAAATGCTGAATTCCAGCTTCTTCAAATTGCTCTCCCTCTGCAACAAAACCGAACTTGGCATATAAGCTCATGGCATCCAACTGTGCATTAAGGTAAATATAATGCGCATCTTCAGGTAAATCAGATAATGCTTCGGCAATTAAAGCACGGCCAACACCCATTCCCCTAAAATCTTTAAGCACAGCAAAGCGCTCTAATTTATAGCCTAAATCAGTTTTACGCCAACGGCAAGCACCACATGGCTGGCCATTATGTGAAGCCAAAAAGTGAGTAGATTCATCTTCATGCTCCCATTCCAACTCTGGCGGACAATTTTGCTCATCCACAAAAACGATCTTACGAATAGCAAATACTTTATCTAAATCTTCGGCATGATTTATTTTTTGAACTAAAAGGCTCATTATTTTTGTTTTTTAAAGTGTTTATTCGTTTCCAACTTAAACTGGTTCAATTCATTTGCAATATCAATAGAATGTGAACAGTGAATATCGGCCTCTTTTTTAGCTAAAATAGACAATGTAACGTAAAATTTATGTAATTGATCCAATTCTTTTTCACTTAAATCTTCAATATCAACCATCCTGTTACTGGCTTTTTCATGAGCAGCAATTAATTCATTCAGCTTCAGTTGAATAGCTTTACTATCTTTATTTTGGGCTTTTTGAATGAGGAACACCATCAGGAAAGTGATGATTGTTGTACCCGTGTTAATGACCAACTGCCATGTTTCAGAGTAATTGAATAATGGACCCGATGCAGCCCAGACGATTACGATAACTGTTGCCGAAATAAATGCAATAGAACTGCCCGTAAATTTAGTTGCAGCATTGGCGAATTTCTCAAAAAAATTATTTTTTTTGGAATGAGTTTTAGATTTTGTCATCACATTACATTGCTTAATTATAGCCATTAAACAAACAAAAGCGCCATAAGTTTTATAACCCATGGCGCTTTTATTGTTCGTTGCAATGTTAAAAAGATTGAAATGTTGTGAGGTTAAAACCCTTTCAACTACCAATCTTTCAACTCCTTAAAGCTTATCGTTGGCATTTATGCAGTTTAAATCTTCAAAAGCAACTGTTAAACGTTTAACAAATGCCTCTTCAGCTTTACGTAACCAAACGCGTGGATCATAATATTTTTTATTTGGTTTATCATCGCCTTCCGGATTACCAATCTGACCTTGAAGATAAGCCTCGTTCTTTTTATAATACTCCAAAATACCTTCCCAAAATGCCCATTGCATATCAGTATCAATATTCATTTTAATAGCGCCATAAGAAATGGCTTCTCTAATTTCTTCCTGAGAAGAACCAGAACCACCGTGAAATACAAAATTAATTGGTTTTTCTACAGTTAAATTGAACTTTTCTTTGATAAAATCCTGTGAGTTTTTCAAAATAACGGGTTGTAATTTAACGTTACCTGGTTTATAAACACCATGTACATTACCAAATGCCGCAGCAACAGTAAAACGAGGAGAAACTTTGCTTAATTCTTCATAAGCATAAGCAACTTCACTTGGTTGGGTATATAATTTTGAGCTGTCTACATCGCTGTTATCCACGCCATCTTCCTCACCACCTGTTACACCAAGTTCTATTTCAATCGTCATGTTCATTTTAGCCATGCGTGCAAAATATTTGGCAGAAATTTCCATGTTTTCTTCAATCGATTCTTCCGATAAATCTAACATGTGTGATGAAAACAAAGGTTTTCCGGTTTCAGCGAAAAACTTTTCACCGTGATCCAAAAGGCCGTCAATCCAAGGCAACAATTTTTTAGCGGCGTGATCTGTGTGTAAAACCACAGCAACGCCATAATGCTCTGCCAATAAATGTACATGTTTAGCTGCCGATACAGCACCTAAAATACATGCCTGCAATTTCTCGTTATCTAAAGATTTGCCAGCATAAAACTGTGCTCCACCATTAGATAATTGAATCATAACAGGCGAATTTACTGCCTTTGCAGTCTCCAATACAGCATTAACGGTATTTGTACCCGTTACATTTACTGCCGGTAAAGCAAACTGATGTTTTTTAGCCTGCTCAAACAATTCTTGAACGGCATCTCCGTAAATTACGCCTTTGTAGCCTTTTAAACTCATTTCTTGTTAATTTTATTAAGTCCGAAGTTATAAAAAAAAATAACATTTCAAGCTTTTGTAACAACAGAATTATTTGCTTAACAACCAAATAAAGGCCATTTAGTGTAAAAAAGACATTATCCTTAGTGTAAAAAAGACACTAAATAGAAATACTTGACTTAAATATTTTTTTCGTTTCTTTGCAATCCAATTCTTTAAAAAATTATATGGCTTGGTTTAAGAGAGAGAATAAAGGTATCATTACCACAACCGAAGAGAAAAAAGAAGCACCTGATGGCTTGTGGAATAAATGTCCAAATTGTAAAAAACCGTTACATCAGGCAGAACTTCAGGAAAACAAATATGTTTGCCATTACTGCAACTATCACCTGAGAATAGGTTCCAAAGAATATTTCGAAGTTTTATTTGATAATAACGAGTTTAAGGAGTTATTTGCAAACCTTACTTCAGGGGATCCGCTAAATTTCAACGATAACAAACCTTACACTGATAGAATCAAAGAAAGCCAGGCTAAAACAGGTTTGAAAGATGCAATTCGTGCAGGTGTTGGTAAAATTGAAGGCCAGGATTTAGTTATCGCCTGTATGGATTTCGCTTTTATTGGCGGATCAATGGGTTCAGTTGTGGGTGAAAAAATTGCCCGTTCAATCGATTATAGCATCAAACATAAAATTCCTTTCCTGATGATTTCAAAATCAGGTGGAGCACGTATGATGGAGGCTGCATTTTCATTAATGCAAATGGCTAAAACGTCAGCAAAACTGGCCTTGTTAAGTCAGGCTAAAATTCCTTATATTTCTTTATTAACCGATCCAACAACAGGTGGTGTTACGGCATCTTACGCAATGCTTGGCGACATTAACATTGCAGAACCTGGTGCATTGATCGGTTTTGCCGGCCCACGGGTTATCAAAGAAACCATTAAAAAAGATTTACCTAAGGGTTTCCAAACTTCAGAATTCGTTTTAGAGCATGGTTTCCTTGATTTTATTGTTGACAGAAGAGCAATGAAAGCTAAATTGGGTGCTTTTATTAAAATGATGAATCATTAGTTCATCAGCCGTTGGTACCATTTGTTCATTAGTGCAAATTGCCAAACGAAACTTTGAATTAATGAAAATTATAAGAAAAGCAGGGCTTGAATAACTTCGGTTATTTCAGTCCTGCTTTTTGCTTGTAGTCCCGATAAGAAAAAATCGGGAGCTACCGCGTCAATCAGGTTTAAATTACGTAGGTTTTGTAATGCTTGGGAAGCTAAAAACCATCTCCCATAAAACAACTAAAAATACATCCTCTGCGTGTTTTATCCTTAACTTATTTTAACTTTAAACTAAGCTAAAGAATCACAAACCTATTGATTATGAAAATTCTATTCTCCATTACCACTACCGCTATTGCAATATTTTTAATCAGCTTCTCTATCAATCCGTTAAAACCGAAATGGGTAATCGTTTGGCAGCCTTCACATCAAACCGATACTGGCGTTGATTTTAGTGAGGCTAAAACCTGTAATGCAATTGCAGATGCAGCAATGGAAAGTAAACCGAAGCTAAAAGAATTTAAGGTTTGGAGTTTAGGCAAACCCAATCTGCATCATGACAATGCTGGGAGCAATACCGTAAAAGCGCATACCTCTGATGTTGTTGAGGGAAAAATTTCGGGCTACGCTTACGAATTAGAAGAATCGAACAAAAAGAAACCAGATGTTTTTATCGCCATTCATAATAATGGCGGCACCAAACGCCACGCGATTTGGGGGTTTGTACACGAAGGAGATGCATATGAAGAAGAAAACAAGCTTTTGGCGGGTAGACTTATCGCTGCTGTCAGCGCTGCCACAGATTTAGAAAACCGTGGCGTATTGCTTGACAGCTCTACCGGAAGAAATGATTATGTATGTAAAAACACCGGAAAGAAAAGCTTTTATAGTCTTGATGAAAACATAAACACTGCAAAATACCGCGTTCTTTTAGAAATTGGAGATAATGGAGTGAGCAAAGCCTTTCTGGAAGATCCTGCGAACCAGAAAAAGATTGGCAAAGCCATAAAAGAAGAACTAGCAAAGTGGTTAGCAGAAAAGAAATAAC
The DNA here is from genome assembly GCF_003339865.1 of Pedobacter chinensis. Lineage (GTDB taxonomy): Bacteria > Bacteroidota > Bacteroidia > Sphingobacteriales > Sphingobacteriaceae > Pedobacter > Pedobacter chinensis. The sequence goes on along the minus strand of NZ_QPKV01000006.1, from coordinate 145,740 downwards.
TCTTTCTGAATATCTTTTGCATTATGGCGTGATACCCAAATGTATTACTTTAAAATATTTCATAAATTAGAACTCAATTAACTGTCAAATGAAAAAAATACTATTAGTGGTCTGCTTTATTACTGCCGTGCTAAATACCTATTCTCAAGAGAAAAAAACTAAAATCCCTTATGATGAAGCGCTTGCGAAAAAGCTTGAAGCAGATGAATATGGAATGAAAATGTATGTTTTAGTCATTTTGAAAACAGGATCAAATACCACTGAGAGCAAAACAAAAACAGATAGTCTTTTTGCAGGACACATGGCCAATATGGGCAAAATGATAGAGATGAATAAGTTGGTTATTGCTGGTCCGATGGGTAAAAACGATAAAAATTATCGTGGTATATTTATTCTCAACACTAAATCCATTGAAGAAGCGAAACAACTATTAGAAAGTGATCCTGCTGTTAAAGCTAAAGTTCTTGATGCCGAATTATATAATTGGTACGGTTCGGCAGCATTAGCTGAATACCTGCCTTTTCACGATAAAGTACAAAAAAAGGCTTTTTAAGTAGTTTTTGCCACAGAAACACTGAATACACAGAAGAATTAAATACAATCTCATTCCCTGTAAATTGGAATAAGTTGCCTAACCAAGCAAAAAAAGGCTTTTTAAGTAATTTTTTTGCCACAGAAACACTGAATACATAGAAGAATTAAAATACAATCTCATTCCCTGTAAATTGGAATAAGTTGCCTAACCAAGGCAAATAATTAAACTACTTTGAAAACCATTTAATTATTTCTATAACGATTTGATGAGTTTTCCAAAATCGAGCGCAAGCCTTGATTTTTTTTATCAGGAAAAAGCCTGCATAACTGAGGTAAAAAAACTCAGAACGCTCAAAAAGAAGAATTGCAGCTTTCTCAAATTCTCATAAAAAGAGATGGCAATGGTTGGTAAAAAATCGCCTCGCAATAACGAAAATACAAAGAAACTGCAACATTTCCATTAACATCACTCCTCCCATCCTCTAAATCCCTAAATTAGCATATCAAATAATCAACCGACTTAGCTTATTATGAATAAAAAACTACTATTACCTACTCTATTGTTATTTACATCGTCTTTTGCATTTGCCCAGGACAAGAAAATAATTGATAATATTGTTAAAGAAGTAAATGAAAACTCGCAGCTGGAGAAACTGGCTCATGAGCTTTTAGATGTTGTTGGACCACGTTTAGTAGGCTCTCCACAAATGAAGCAGGCAAACGATTGGGCTGTGAAAAAATACAGTGACTGGGGCATTTCAGCAAAGAACCAGGAATGGGGCAAATGGCGTGGTTGGGAAAGAGGTGTAACGCATATTGACCTGGTAAGTCCACGTTTAAGAACTTTGGAAGGAACGCAACTGGCATGGAGTCCATCAACCAATGGGAAACCAATTAATGCCGAAGCAATTGTTCTTCCTGCCATTACAGATTCCGTTTCCTTTCAAAAATGGTTGCCCAACGTAAAAGGCAAGCTGGTTTTAATTTCCATGAACCAAATTTCTGGCCGCCCGGAAAAAAACTGGGAAGAGTTTGCCACCAAAGATTTATTTGAAAAATACAAAAAAGAAAAAGCCGAAGCTGCAAAAGCCTGGGCTGAAGGAATTGCCAAAACGGGCTTAAACGCTAAAAATTTAGCTTTGGCCATTGAAAATGCAGGTGCAGCAGGTATTATCATTAATAACTGGTCGCAAGGATTTGGAGTAGATAAAATTTTCGGTGCAAATACCACAAAAATCCCTACTGTAGATCTATCAGTTGAAGATTATGGTTTAGTTTATCGCTTAGCTGTGAATGGTAATAAGCCAGTACTTAAAATAGAAGCTGAATCAAAAGAACATGGTGTAGTTCCAACCTTTAATACGATTGCAGAAATTAAAGGAAAGCAAAAGCCAAAAGAATATGTGATGTTATCGGCTCACTTCGATTCATGGGATGGCGCAAGCGGTGCTACAGATAATGGCTCAGGAACAATTATGATGATGGAAGCCATGCGTATTCTTAAAAAATTCTATCCTAACCCAAAACGTACTATTTTAGTGGGGCACTGGGGAAGTGAAGAACAGGGTTTGAATGGTTCAAGGGCTTTTGTTGAGGATAATCCAGAGATTGTAAAGAACCTTCAGGCATTATTTAATCAGGATAATGGAACTGGTCGCGTGGTTAACATTGGCGGACAAGGTTTCGCAAAATCAAAAGATTACATTACCCGTTGGTTGGCGGCAGTGCCAGATACGATTAAAAATCAAATCAAAACCAGCTTCCCTGGAATGCCAGGAGCAGGTGGCTCTGATTTTGCTTCATTTGTGGCCGCTGGTGCACTTGGCTATTCATTAAGCTCTACCAGCTGGGATTATGGAACTTACACCTGGCATACCAACCGCGACAGCTATGATAAGTTGGTTTTCGATGAGATTAGAAGCAATGTAATTTTAGCAGCAATTATGGTTTATATGGCTTGTGAAGATCCTGAAAAAACTTCGACAGAAAAAGCTACAGACTTACCTGTAAATGAACGTACAGGCAAACCTGTTACCTGGCCAGAACCTAGAAAAGCAACGAGAGAAGGTGGATTGTAGATAAGCATTTAACATTCATTTGAAAAGGAGCATTTGGAAACAGATGCTCCTTTTGCATTGCAATCAGTTTTTTCTTCTGCTGCCTTTTCCATTAAAAACCCGATAAAGTGGAAATACTTTTTTTTTGCAGCAACCTTGAATGTTCCTGTCATCGCTGGGGGTAGCATTTATTTTTCAAAAGCACTTCAATTAAGTTTTAACTCGTTGTCATTGGTATGATTTGGTGCTATATTTAGTACAGTTTTCATCGCTTAGAGATTCTTCACTGTGTTCAGGACAACCCCCGATTAACCATTGTCATTCTGAACGCAGTGAAGATCGCGAAGCAGCTACGAGTAAATCTCTAACCTACGGGCATTGTACCTGGTTTACCGCTGACTTTGTTTTTGTAAAAGGACTGTACTGTTATTAAAGTTTGTATTCCATCGGCTGCAGATTCTTCACTGCGTTCAGAATGACAAACTCCAAACAATATTGCCATTGGCAGAGCTCAGTATCACAGATTTGGTACCTACTCCTCTTTCTTTTGAAATTTATAAAACAAATACCCAAGGAAGGGCAAAATCAAAATACTTCCTAATAAAAGCGCTAAGCCTAAACTGTAAATTGTTTTCTCCGGTCCAACAGCTTCGAAAAGTGAAATCGCATTACCATTTTTTAAGCGAATAAAGTTTGGGAAATGAGCATAACTGATCGCCAGCAAAATCATCGTAACCTGAAAACCTGCTAAAATTCTCAATACTTTCGTTTTACCTTTGATTAACAGATACCAAAGTAAAATCAGTGATAAACTTGCTAAAATGATGGCTGATAAGCCAATTGTATTTTTGAAAACCCAATCTACCAATGGAATTTGATCACGTTGTGCAGCGATAAAAACCATAGCCCCAAATATTACAGCCGCCACATTCATCAATTCCGCCTTCTTTATAAAGCGCCTTTTATCATGTGCATCCTGAGTTTCGCCGATGAGATAAATGGCCGCAAGAAAACCGCATAGCGCAACGGTAAATAAGCCTACAGCGATAGAGAACCAATTAAACCATCCAAAAATATACGCTGAAAGGAAATCGTTAGCCTCTGTATCAATATGGCCAGAAATTACACTACCTGCAATTATACCCAGGAACAAGGGCGTGATAAAGCTTGAATACACGAATATTTTATTGTAAACCTCCTGCATATTGTCCTTAACGGCATCATAATGACGAAAAACAAATGCAGTTCCACGGGCAATAATACCAATAAGCATAATGAGCAATGGTATATGCAAATAAACCGACATAGTGGTGTAAATATTGGGGAAACCAACAAACAGAATTACAATTGCTATGATTAGCCACATATGGTTTGCTTCCCACACCGGGCCAATGGCTTGATACATGGTTTTTCTGGTTTTACTCCTGTTTTTTACAGAAGTAAAAAGCTCAATAATACCAGCACCAAAATCTGCACCACCCAATAGGAAATAAAGCAAAATCCCCAAACATAAAAAAGTAATTACAACATACTCCATAGTGCTAATTTAGTTTATTTGAGGATTTCAATTGATCATAAACATATGGAACCATTTTAATTTGGCGGTAAAGCAAAAACGTTACAATTATGCTTAATGAAACATAAATTGCCGTAAAAATGTAAAACGAATAAGCAATTCCGGGCATGGGTGTCACTGCATCTTTAGTAAGCATAATACCATAAATTATCCAGGGTTGCCTCCCAACTTCAGTTACCACCCATCCTGCTTCTAAAGCGATATAACCTAATGGAATTGCCAGCACAAACAACTTAAGTACCCAACGTTTATCCAATAAAGGCTTTTTCCTTAAAAGAATAAAGAAATAAATGAGCGAAACAAGCATTAATAAAGTTCCTATTCCAACCATAATCTGAAAAGCATAATGTGTAATGGCGACAGGCGGATGTTCATTTTCGGGAATTTTATCCAGTCCTTTTACTTCTGCTTTAAAATCGCCATGAGCAAGAAAACTTAAAGCACCAGGGATTTTAATCGCCCCTTTTACGGTTTTATCTTTTTCATTTACAATGCCACCGATTAATAATGGCGCGGGTTTTTCAGTTTTATAAAGAGCCTCCATTGCCGCTAATTTAGCTGGCTGCCGCTGCGCAACATCTTTTGCCGATATATCGCCACTTAAAGGTTGTAACAATGCACCAATACAGGCAAATATTGCAGCAATTTTAAAGGCCTTTAAATGAAACTCTTTATTTTTATTCCTCAAAATCATCAGTGCATGTACACCAGCAACTGCAAAACCTGTAGCCGTAAATGCCGCTAAGCACATGTGCAATGCCTGAGAAAACCACGCTTTGTTGAACATGGCCTGAATAGGGTCAATGTTCAGATATTTTCCATTTACAAAATCAAATCCAGCCGGGCTGTTCATCCATGCATTAGCGGCAACAACCAAAATTCCTGATGCTAATCCGCTTACACCAACCACCATTCCTGTAAACCAATGAAACCATTTATTTAGTTTATTCCACCCGTACAGGAAAAAACCTAAAGCGATTGCCTCGATAAAAAATGCTGTGCCCTCTAATGAAAAGGGCATTCCGAAGATCGGCCCGGCATGTTCCATAAACTTTGGCCAGAGCAGGCCCAATTCAAATGATAACATCGTTCCGGATACGGCTCCAGTGGCAAAGAAAATCGCTACGCCTTTACTCCAGGCCTTGGTAAGATTCTTATATACCTCATCATTCGTTTTTAACCATTTATAATGCGATACAGCCATAAAAAATGGCATTACCATACCGATACAGGAAAAAATAATGTGAAAGCCTAATGATAAGGCCATTTGGGAACGGGCAGCTAAAAAATCATCCATATCTGATATTGGATTTGGTGTAACACAAATATAACAGATAAGGGTTTAGTTATACTGATTTTGAAAATGTTGTTTAGCTTTATTTTAAATATAGAATGTTTATAAATTGAAAAAAGATTTTGAGGGGTGGCTGCAGATTCACAGATTAGTTTATAGGAATCTGCAGCTTAAAACTAAACTCCTTTTAACTCATCGTAAGCAGCAGTTAAGCTTCGTTGTATTCCTTCTCCCTGCCACTCTGAAGCATTTGGAATTGCTGTTGTTTTTAAAATTTCTTCTTTGCTTTTGCCCGCTTTTATTTCGTTGCCAACAAAGGTCAATAAATTTTGCAGATAATTTTGAAATGCCTTCACATCGGCCTTGTTTCCTGTTACCTTTTCTGGTTCACGACTATGTCCGAAAATAAACAAAGTATCATTGTCAAACTGATTATAAATTTTATCCAGGGCTATAATCCAGTTTCCTATGTGCGCACCATTTTCTCTATCAATATATGGATATTTCCTATTAGAAACTAAATCGCCAACATGAACGATATTGGTGTTTTCAAAATGATAAACCGCATCTCCATTGGTATGGCCGGAACCATAATAATAGCCACTGATCTTATCCTCTCCGATTTTAGCTTTCCAACCTGTACCGAAAGTGGTATCAGGCAATAATTGCTGATCCAGATTATTAGCTTTCTCTGCTACCCTCTTTTGATTAACCAGTGAATTTTGATGCGCTACAACTTTATCCGCCAAGCCTTTGAAAGAAATATTTCCTGCCGTGTGGTCACTATGGTGATGGGTATTAATCAGGTACTTGAAAGGTTTTTCGCCTAATTTCTTTAATTCCTCTATCACATGAGGCGCAGAGGCAGGAAATTGTGCATCAACAACAACAAATCCACTTGAGGAATTCAGCCAGCCGATCGTTCCACCCTGTTCAGTGAAAATACCAACATTATTTCTTAACGGTTTAAAGTTATATGCCCGTAGCAATTCCTGCTGAGCAAAAACATCGCTTTTATAAATGGAAAGCATAGCCATTGCCAATGCCGAATCTTTAATAAAATTTCTTCTTTTCATTTTTGGGATAAATTAAAAAAACCACAGGATTACTGTGGTTTAAATTTAATAATTTCTGATCAAATATGATATGTTCAATTATATGCCGGAACCTGGAGTTGTACCTGGCTCATGTCCTGGACCAAATGAATTATTTTTGCGGTCTTTATCCTTATTGAATAAATTGGTAGCTACTTTGGATGATTTGTTCTCATCTAGTTTTCTATCATCTTTTATATCTTCGGCAGTTTTATTTAGCAATTCGTTCTCAACGATTTTACCTTTTTCCTTATTAGTTTCCATAATATTTCAATTGATGTATTAACAGAAACAAACGAAAAATTATTTTGTTTTTGTTAGTTGCTTTTAGAATACCTTTTACAATACAAAGCCATCCGCTACCTGAAAGGTAGTTGTGAATTAAAGAAAGTATTAAAGAAATTACAACATTGCGCCTGGCAATTTTTTAATTTCATGAATGCATCCAAATGAATTAAACCTCCTTTTATGTATTTTATTAAAATGATTAGAGGATTCAAAAGAAAATGGATTCAAAATAAACTTATAAATGTGTTTTCTATCCAATTTTTCCTCAGGCTTTGCGTTGTTAAGCTCGGGATTTATTTGATCATTTTTCATAACGATAAGATTTATGGAAAGCTTGAAAAGCCCTCAAGGTTTAATAAATTCTTCAATACATATGAGCTGCTCTTTAGAATGCTTAAGTCTGTCAGAAATTCGTTCAACCTTATACCAGGGGATTTGATAAGGTTTCGTTAAGGGATTACAAATAAAATAAACAGTTGAACTGTCTTTGTCTTGATTAAAGATAAGGTTTTGTTTTGGATTTTGCAAGGGCATTTTTTAGCCATTGCTTTCTATAACAGATCGATCAGATGTAATCTCTTTTATTCGTGATGATGCACTAGCCAGATATTAAATTTCCATCCCAAAAAAAAGTCCCGATTTTCATCGGGACTTTTTCTTACTGGTTACTGATATTTTATGCCAAAGCATTCTGTTTAACCACCATTTTAACTTTTTCAATTACGTAATCCAATTCCTCTTTTGTGGTGTATTTGCTAAAAGAAAAGCGAACTGAAGGACGATTTGGATCGGCTTTAATACCATTTAAAACATGTGAGCCAATGTTTGAACCTGATGAACAAGCGCTGCCACCTGACGCACAAATGCCGTTAATATCCAAATTAAACAATAGCATATCGCCCATATCCATTTCAGGGAACGAAACATTTAATACCGTATAAAGGCTTTTATCAGCGTCTGTTTCGCCATTGAATGCAATTCCAGGAATTTCAGCGGTTAGCTGTTCTTTTAGATAATCTTTCAAGCCCTGGATATGATTTTGATGTTGTTCCATTTCTGCATACGCAATTTCCAATGCCTTCGCTAAGCCAACAATGCCATAAACATTTTCGGTCCCACCACGCATATTACGTTCCTGGGCTCCTCCGTAAATCATTGGCGGGATTTTAATATTGCTGTTTACATACAAAAACCCTACGCCTTTTGGTCCATGAAGTTTATGCGCCGCACATACAATGAAATGAGCTTTAAGCTCGCGTACACGATGAGGATAATGTCCCATCGTTTGAACGGTATCTGCATGATAAATAGCATTGTATTTCTCGCAGATATCGCCAACTTTAACCATATCCGTTAATGTTCCCAATTCATTATTTGCGTGCATTAAGGATACAAAAGTACGTTCGTTGTTTTGCAGCAATTCTTCTAAATGTGCGTAATCAACATTACCTTTTTCATCGATATTAACAAAACTTAGTTTATCAATTTCGCCATTTTTAAGCATCATATTGAGTGTGTGCTCAACAGCATGATGTTCTATTTTTGAGGTAATGGCATGTTTAATTCCGTAAGCTGAAATTCCACAACGGATTGCTGTATTATCTGCTTCAGTACCGCCAGATGTGAAAAAGATTTCAGATGGAGATGCACCTAAAAGATTGGCAACGGTTTTACGGGCCTTTTCAACTAAGGTTCTAACCTCGCGACCAAGTGCGTGAATAGCCGATGGATTACCAAAATAGTTTTCCATTACATTCGTCATTTCTGCAATTACATCTTTATCTAAAGGCGTTGTTGCCGCATTATCTAAGTAAATCCTCTTCATATTATAATTCCACCTGTTTAGCGATAACTGATATTACCCGCTAATATTTTAATATTTTATTTTAACTCGCTTTATTTTACACAAAATCTGACTAAAGGTGCAATATTTCTTTAATGTCAGAAATGATTTTATTTGCCAGGTTTTCAGCAATGGTTTCATTTTCTGCCTCGCTATAAATGCGGATAATTGGCTCTGTATTAGAACGACGTAAATGCACCCATGTTTTATCGAACTCAATTTTCAAACCATCAATAGTGCTATATGGCTGATTTTTATATTTCTCTTCCACTTGTTTCAATAAGTTATCGATATCCATTTCTGGCGTAAGTGTAATTTTGTTCTTCGAAATATGATATTGCGGATAGCTGCTGCGTAAAATAGAAATTGACTTACCAAATTTAGCTAAATGAGTTAAAAATAAAGCGATTCCAACTAAGGCGTCTCTTCCGTAGTGAGATTCAGGATAAATGATTCCACCATTACCCTCACCACCGATAATGGCATTGGTAGCTTTCATTTTATTAACCACATTCACTTCTCCAACAGCCGATGCATTATATTCAGAACCAGCTTTTTCGGTTACATCACGTAGTGCACGGGTTGATGAAAGGTTTGATACTGTATTTCCAGGAGTATTTTTTAATACATAATCAGCAACAGCAACAAGTGTGTATTCTTCGCCAAACATGCTACCATCTTCGTTAACGAAACATAAACGATCAACATCTGGATCAACCACAATGCCTAAATCGGCATTTTGTTTCTGCACTTCTTTTGAAATTTCAGTTAAATTTTCGGGAAGAGGTTCAGGGTTATGTGGAAAATGCCCATCTGGAGTACAATATAATTCAACCACTCTGGTAACGCCCAAAGCTTTTAGTAAGGCTGGAATAAAGATACCACCAGTAGAATTAACACAGTCGATAACGATTTTGAAATCGGCTTTTTTAATAGCTTCAATATCAACCAAAGGCAATGCTAAAACTTTATCAATATGTTTCTGAAGGTAAGTATCGTTTTTAATAACCTTCCCCAATTTATCTACATCGGCAAATTCGAAACTTGCACTTTCCGCTAAATCTAAAACTTCTTTACCATCAGCATCACTAATAAATTCGCCATCAGAATTTAATAGTTTAAGCGCGTTCCATTGCTTAGGATTATGGCTTGCCGTTAAAATAATGCCGCCACCTGCTTGCTCAGCAGGAACAGCAATTTCTACAGTTGGTGTGGTTGATAAACCTAAATCAATAACTTCTATACCTAAACCCTGTAATGTTCCGATCACTAAATTATTAACCATTTCGCCGGAAATACGTGCATCACGACCTAAAACTATCTTTTTATTACCTGTTTTTTGAACTACCCAGCTACCAAAAGCAGCTGTAAATTTCACTACATCTATCGGTGTTAAGCCATTTCCAGCTTGTCCGCCTATGGTTCCTCGTATTCCCGAAATTGATTTTATTAAAGTCACTTCTTATAATTTATTTGAGGCTCAAAAATAAGAAAAAAAACAAGATAGCGACTATTTCAAAAGGCTTGGGCAGCATTAATTTACATTGTTTTTATATCTATTTACACGATGTATATAATAGAAGTTAGGTTGTTTATAGAAATCAAACGTGTGATTTGATTTTTAATTTTTCAGAAAGAAATTGTGTCAGTTTATAAACTGACACAGCATAACAGATTTTTCAGAGGTGGTGCAATAAAAAAGAATTTCCAATAAATAAGTTTTACATCACTTAATACCCAATAAGAATAGTAAAAGCCTATATTTCCGCAGTAATTGTTTATTTTTGGCAGTTACGAAGAGAATGATAAATTGCTTTGGTGTGAATTTAATGTACCGCGTTTATGCAATTTTATCTAAGTTTGCACCTTTCTAAAACAAAAAGGCTTTCTGTATGCAGCGCAAGTGGTTTCAATATTGGTTTAATTCGCCATATTATCATATTCTTTACCAACAAAGAAACGATGCCGAAGCTGAATTTTTCATTGACAACTTAACTAAATACCTTCATCCAAAAGCCGATTCAAAAATGCTCGATATTGCTTGCGGAAAAGGCAGACATTCCATATATCTCAATAAAAAGGGTTATGATGTTACAGGAATCGACTTATCAGAGCAAAGTATAAAATATGCGAAACAGTTCGAGAATGACAAACTGCATTTTTTAGTACACGATATGCGAAAATTGTTCTATATTAATTACTTCGATGTTGCTTTAAATTTATTTACCAGTTTCGGCTATTTCGATACCGAGAAAGATCATGTGAACGCGATAAAAACCTTCAGAAAAAGTTTAAATGCCAATGGAGTTTTGGTAATAGATTATTTTAATACAGAAAAAATCATCAGGAATTTAAATTCATGCGAAACTAAATCGCTTGATGGGATTACCTTCCATATTGACAAGAATGTTGTGGATGGAAAAATTATTAAAAAGATAAATTTTGAGGATAAGCAAAAGATTTACAACTTCGAAGAACGTGTGCAGGCCTTTAGTTTTGAAGATTTTGAACGGATGTTAACTAAAGCAGGTATGGTTATACAGAAAGCCTTTGGCAGTTATGCACTCGATGATTTTGATCAAACAAATTCTGACAGACTAATTTTAATCTGCAAAAAAGCATGATAGAAAGCATACAGCAATTTGATGCAGACCTGTTTTTGAAAATCCACCGCGGACTTTCAAACAGTTTTTTCGATTGGCTGATGCCCTTGATGCGCAACCGTTTTTTTTGGTCGCCACTTTACCTTTTTATCATTGTTTTTTGCATTAAACAATATAAAAAACAAGGTTATTATATTATTGGGATGGCACTTTTTACCTTTGCCATGGGTGATTTAATTGCATCACGATTGATTAAACCATTTGTGGCCAGAGTACGTCCATGCAATGATTTTAGCTTAGCAAATGATATTATCCATCGCGTACCTTGTGGAAGTGGACTAAGCTTTCCATCGGCACACGCTACCAATCATTTTGCCATTGCTGTATTTTTAATTTGCGTTTTTTATAGCCGTTGGAAACCGACTTTGCCTCTCGGATTATTTTGGGCTACAATAATTAGCTTTGCACAGGTTTATGTTGGCGTACATTATCCTGTTGATGTAACTACTGGTGCTTTACTTGGTATAACCATTGGTTTGCTTGGCGCCAGATTATTTAAAACTTTACAACCTGATTTTTAAATGGAAGCTTGGAAATTTGCCGTACTTTTTTTCTGTGCTTTTTTAGGAGGCTCTGCTATATTTTTGGTTAAAAGCGATAAATCCAAACTCTTAAAACTGATATTATCTTTCAGTGGTGCATATCTTTTTGCTATTACTGTTTTACACCTGATTCCAGATGCATACAGTGGTAATGATAAATATGAAATCGGAATTTTTATTCTACTGGGTTTTTTATTGCAAATTTTTCTCGAGCAATTTTCTGAAGGTGTAGAGCATGGGCATATTCATAAACATCATGATGGTCATGTTTTTCCCTTTGGGATTATGATTAGTTTATGTTTGCATGCCTTTTTAGAAGGAATGCCACTAGCTAAAGATCAGCATAATGAATTGATATTTGGCATTTCCTTACATCATATTCCAGCTGCATTTGCTTTAGCGAGTATTTTAATGCAAAACCATTTCAAAAAGGGCAGTATTATTCTTTATCTCATCATTTTCGCTTTTATGGCTCCATTGGGCTTTTATGTAAGCGTTGGCTTAAGCAATGGTTCAATAGGTGGCATCGATGCTTATTTTAACAAAATAATGGGGATTGTAATCGGGATTTTCTTACATATATCTACTACCATTCTATTCGAATCGAGCGCCGACCATAAAATTAATACTCGTAAAATGTTCGCTGTTTTACTTGGAATTGGAGTGGCGTTGATTGGTTTTTTTGTAGGACACTAGTTAGTTTGCAGTTTTTAGTTGGCAATTTTCAATTAACCAATTAAAACAGTTAACCGATTAACCAACCGAAACAATTAACCGATTAACCGACTGAAACAATTAACCGATTAACCAACAAAACAATTAACCAAACAGCCACTCTAACTAGCCGTTTTAAATGTTTAATCGTTTAATCTTTCCAAACCTCACAAAAAAATTAGGTAAATTCGTTCATGGATGAGATTATAAATGAACCGTTTGTAGCCTACCAGAAAAGACACTATACTGTTGAGGAATATTTGGAAATGGAAAAATCATCAACGGTAAAGCATGAATATTTTCAAGGCGAGATATTTGCGATGTCTGGTGCAAGCGAAAATCATAATTGGATATTTACCAATATTTTCCTTGTAGTTGGCAATAATTTAAAAGGAAAATCATGCTACATTTTTGGCAGCGATATGAGGATGAGCATTCCGGAGAATACATTATTTACCTATCCTGATATTTCCATTTACTGTAATAATTATTTGCACAGTGAAGTGGATGAAGACACTGCGATTTTACCAAGTGTGATTATTGAAATTCTTTCCCCTTCAACGAAGGATTACGATAGAGGGAAAAAATTTAGCCTGTATAAAGATATTCCATCATTAAAAGAATACATCATGATTGATTCCGAATCTACATCTGTCGAGGCTCATTATATTAACGATGAACAAAATTGGACACTTAATGAGCACAAAGAAATTACCGATGTATTAACTTTCGTTTCTATGGGTTTTGATGTTGCTTTAAGTGATATTTATAACCATGTTCGCTTTGATTCACAAACAAAATAACTGTAAATTGGTAATTGAAAACTGGACTATTTTTTCTTTTTCTTTCCGTAACCCCACGGACAATGTTTGCATTTGTTTTTACAGCAATAGCCACGTTTTAAGTGATAAGCTTCTGTGAAAACCATCAATCCATCTTCGTTAAAGTAAAAGTCTTCGCCCTCTTTCATGTTAATAATGAGTGAATTTTGAGTAAGTGAATTTAAACTTGTTGATGCTTAATAGTTATATTTTCCATTTTTATCTTAAAAATCCTTGAATCCTGAAATCCTGTTCCTTAGTTAAGGATTTTTACCTTCAATCTGTTGTTAAAATACTCCTTTAGCTGTTTACCATCGCCATGTAAAGTCCATACCTGTTTAGGCTTAACCTTTTCTATAGTTTCTAAAATAGCATTCCAATCCGCATGATCCGAAATATAAAGTGAAATTCCGTTCTGTTGCTGTAAATTCTTCCATCCGGAAGCAAAAGCACGAACAACATTGATGGCTTTGTGGTAACTGTGAAAAACCATCGGCGGAACGATATAAACCTGATGCTCATGATTGTTCTTCATTATTTTCCGATCGTACATTTTATGGCTGCCCAACTTCATGCCGAAATCTTCATAAATCTTAATAAAAGGCATAATACTGTGATGCACCATCACATTTTTTGTTGGGCAATGGGTATTCAATAGCTGAATAATCCGTTGGCTTTTACCTAAGGCATAAGCGCCAAGCATAATATTTGCCTTGGTTTCATTAAGCTTTTTAATTTCATCAACCGGCGATGGGTGTTTCGTTTCAGGATTGGCAAAAGTGCTTTCCGTAATCAAAACATCTGTCTGAACAAATTCAAATGGTTCACAGCTATGATCAGGTTCAATTTTATAATCGCCAGTATATAGATATTTTATGCCTTTATACTCCATTAAAACCTGTGCTGAGCCTAAAATATGACCAGCGGAATAAAAAGTTATTGTTACATCATTAATTTTAAAGGTTTTATGGTATTGTTTGGTATGAAAATCAACTGCTGCAAATTTGCGGTAACGATGTTCCATAAAAGTTTTTGTAGCAGCTGTACAGTATACATTCTTGCTGCCGCCTATTGCATGATCGCCATGCGCATGAGAAATTACAGCCTCCGCTACAGGTTGTTGAGGATCTAAATAAAAATTACCATAAACACAGTATAATCCTGTTGGAGTAATGGTAATAAAATCGTCTATAATCATAGTCAGGATTTACGGGATTTAAGGATAAGGCAGGATTTTAAGCGATTTAACATTTTCAAATAATCTAAAAAAATTACCCATAGATAGATAGTATAATCCTGTTAGAATAATCGTTTAAAATCATAATTGAGGTTTACAAGATTTAAGGATAAGGCAGGATTTTAGTTGATTTGACATATTGAGATAAAATTGAAGATGAAGAAGATTTGTATTATTTAGAAATTTGCAAATCGGTGACAATTTCTAAAAATTGTTGATGCAAAGCCAAAACCTGTTCAATAATAGAATGCTCTTCATCATTCCTGATGAAATGGTTAGCTAGTTTCGCTTTCTCATCATCACTAAGTTGCTTATCGATTCTGGCTGTTACCTGATCGGCTGTTACCTGATCGCGTTGCATTACTCTTTTTAGTTTAATATCAAGTGGGGCGGTTACTAAAATGGTTGTATCGCACATGGTGTAAGAGCCGCTTTCAAAAAGTAAAGCTGCTTCTTTAAGGGTGTAAGGAACATTAGGATTAACCTGTTCTTCCCAGACATCAAAAGCACGAAAAACAGCGGGATGAACCAGGGCATTTAATTTAGCAAGCTGAGCTTCGTTATTAAATACAATACCAGCAATATGTTTGTTATTGAGCTTTCCATCCTCAAAATAACTTTCTTTACCAAAAGTGGATTTAATTCCTTCTATCAATAATGCATCTTGAATCATGATATTCTTAGCTTCGGTATCTGCATAAAACACAGGGATACCCAAAACTTCAAATACCTTGCAAACAGTAGTCTTACCGCTACCGATTCCTCCTGTTATTCCTACTTTATACATTATTTTTCTACTACAAAATCTACTTTTGATGGATTTACGTTAATGAGTTTACAATAATCAGGAAACTCTGTAATTTTCACAGCAAGCTGATGATGGTTTAAATTCTTCCATTCATCAACATCAACCGTTGCAGTAATAAAATTCGCATCAACCTGGGCATAACTTCCAAGAGCCACTAAAAAAGTTACTTTAATCTTTTTGGGATAAAGCTTAATGCTGTTATAGTTTCTATTGTTAACTATTTTTAAAGGCACTTCAACGGTTTTCTCCGTAAATTCATCAACAGAGAGCTTTACTTCGGTTGATGATGGATAAATGCTAACATTTTTATGAATGCTGTGTTGCAACCCGATTCTTACGGTACTACTACTTTGAATGTTACTTATTTTTAAAGTATCGGTAGGCCAGAAAGTGATTTTATTCAACTCCTCCATCGGCCCAGCCACTCTAACATTTTTAGGGCTAAGAATAACCTCACTGGCTAAGCCATATTGTTTAAAAAACTCCAGTTTACTAACCAGCATGATAGGAACTTTTTTTACAATCCTTTTGGTAAAATCGAAATATAAAGTATCGGGTTTAACAGAAATAACTTTTTGTGTGCTTCCTACCTGTTTATTTACATTGTAGAGCTGATCAGAAAAAACAACAAAATCTTTGGTGTTCAACTGGCTTAGATTTACTGAAATGGACGGTGGTTTTATTCTTAGCCGTGAAAATAAAAGTTGCCATCCTGTTCCCTCAACCTGTAAATCTACTGTATCAGATTGCAATGGGTAAAAAGCTCGCTTAGTTGGGGTATTCTTAAATACCAGAACTGTTTTTGCCGTATAAATATATTTATTGTTTAATGCCATAAAAAGCCATGCAGCTATAGCCAATAACAAACAGGCTAACAAGCTTAGTACACGTCTTCTCTCAATTTTAGTTAATCTAATAAAAGGCATAGTATAAGGTATAACAATTAATTTGTTCCATACAACAATACCGCCAAATGTAGCAAAAGTAACGAGTTGCTCAAAAACTAATGTTCGCAATGACTTATTAACAGTCAAACGGAGAGCTAAAAACCGGATGTAATAATGGGAATGATATTAATGTATCGGCCCCATTACCATAGAACATTACAGTATTTTTAAAAACAAATGGCTGAATAATCATTTGCTTTGCAAATTAAATTATTCAGCCATTAAATCAAATTGTAAGCAGTCACTAAATTAGTAACCTTTTATTTAACTATGCTTTTGGTGGTGTTGCCACTGCTTTAGTTGCATCTAAAGAAACTGCCGATTTATCAAAGCGGATTTTAACGCCACCTTCAACTTCAATTAAAAAAGTGGTATCATTCATATCTGCAATACGGCCATGAATACCTGCAGTTGTAATGATTTTATCTCCTTTTTTTAATTCACTTATTAATTTCTTATGCTCTTTAGCTTTTTTAACCTGAGGACGGATCATGAAAAAATAAAACACTACCGCAATAGCGCCTAACATAATTAATTGTCCGTACTGGCCAAATCCTCCACCTGCTGCTGCCTGTAAAATTATTGTTGATGTCATTTCTTATTTATTTGATTATTATTTAAATATTTGAGTTAGGCTTATTACTTTTTAGCTAATACCTCGCCCACTAAATGTACTGTAGTAATTGTTGGGTTTGCGTTCGAGGTTACTGTAACCACTTTATCTTGCATTCCTTCTTTGCCCTCGCTGTTAAAAACAACTTTAATTACACCTTCTTTACCGGGCAAAATTGGCTCTTTCGGCACCTCTGGAACCGTACAACCACAAGTAGCTGTTGCATTGGAGATAATTAAAGGGCTTTTACCGGTATTCTTTAATTTGAAATCGTGCTGAACTATTTCTCCTTGTTTAATTTTGCCAAAATCAAAAATATCTCGTTCAAAAACAATCACTGGTGCATCTGCCAGTGCTATTTTCGAAACATTTGAAGTGTCATTTCCCGTTGTTTCTGTAGTTGAATTATTTGCATTACGACACGCAGAAAAAGATAATGCTGCAATAGCCAGGATGAATATTTTTCTCATTTTTAATCTTCAATTAATCCGCGGCCAATCTTTTTGATGGTATTTGTTTTCTTAAGATCGCCTAAAATTTTGTCTAAAATACCGTTTATAAACGAATTACTTTTCGGAGTACTGTAATCTTTTGATAATTCTAAATACTCATTGATTGTAACTTTAACAGGGATAGATGGGAAATTTAACAATTCACAAATTGCCATTTTCATCAAAATTGTATCCATTAAAGCAATACGTTCTGACTCCCAGTTTTTAGTACGATCAGCAATCATATCCTGATATTTTGCATCGTTTTGCAACGTAAAAACAAATAAATCCTGAACAAATTTGCTATCTTCTACCCAATCAGCGCTAATTTCAGTTAGTTTATTTTTGAAAGGATCTTCGGAGGTAAAATTCTTTAAAGTTTTAGCAACCATTCCTTTCATCACTTCATGGTCTACCTGCCAGTTGATAAACTTTTCTTCAAAAACCTGTATAATCGCCTGGTTTTTAAGAATAATTTTTCTGAAAATATATTTAATGATATCTTTTGATGATTCTAAACTCTCATTTGGATCTGCAAGATAATCAGCATATTCTTTTGATGCTTTTAGAGAATTGTATACTGTTTTACGGATTTCAGGGTCAAAACCCCAATCTACCTTATACTTTTTAACCGCTGATACATACTCAGGGTTTTGCTGCATTAAAACGCTAAATTTATTGTGCAGCAATTTCATGTTCGGATTTAAATCTTCCGCGGTTTTTAGATATTTGTTTGCACGTTCAGCAGCATCATTTGCAGTGAACTCAGTAACCTCTACCATTAACGATAGCATCCAGATGTACATTTCGTACACGCTATCGATGCTTTGCATTAAAGTTTTCAAATCACCTTTAATGTCTTTTTTGTCTGCCATGTGCCAAGCAAAAATGTTTTGCAAAGCTTTGATTCTTAAGTGCCTTCTATTTAACATGAATGTAAGAACGAGTGCGGTTTATAAAACCTGTTTAATAATTAATTTAATATGACGATTTAATTTTTTTTATATCTGCAATCCGCTTTTCGGCAATACGGTTTGCGGCAATATTTGTTGATATGTTTTCTGCTTTACTGAGTTTGATCACGCTACGTGTAGCATCGTAAATGTTTTCAGTAAGCTGAACAGTACGTTTTTTACCAAAGCCAGTCCATTCAGAATAGCAGGCAATCAAACCACCGGCATTGATCAGGTAGTCGGGTGCGAAAAGAATTCCTTTCTTCAAAAGCAATTCGCTATCTAAAATTTCATCTTTTAACTGGTTATTTGCTGAGCCTGCAATAATTGCAAACTTCATTTTTTCAATGGTTTTATTGTTAACGGTAGCACCCATTGCACACGGAGCATAAACATCGGCATCACAACCGAAAATTTTATCAGCATCAATAGGTTTGGCTTTGTATTTACGGGCTACGTAAGTGAGTTGCTCCTGGTTAATATCGCTGATTAAAACCTCTGCATTTTCTTTTCTTAATAAAGCAACCAAATGTTCTCCAACATTTCCGATTCCCTGCACTACGATTGTTCTTCCTGCAAGCATATCCGTTCCGAAAACCTCTTTAACGCTTGCTTTAATACCCAGGTAAACACCTTGAGCAGTAAATGGGGCAGGATTTCCGGCACCGCCAATTGATTCTGGTACGCCGGTAACGTAATTCGTTTCCATGCGAATGTATTCCATATCACGCGTATTAGTGCCCATCTCTTCAGCAGTAATGAATTCGCCATTTAAGTTTTTAATAAACTTGCCATAGCTACGCATTAAAGTTTCAGTTTTATCCTTTCTGGAATCGCCAATGATCACTCCCTTTCCACCACCAAGATTTAATCCGGTAATGGCAGCTTTATAAGTCATTCCTCTCGATAAACGCAGGGCATCTTCAAGCGCTTCTCCCTCTGTGGCATAGCTCCACATTCTGGTTCCGCCCAATGCAGGGCCCAAAGTGGTGTCATGTATAGCAATAATTGCTTTTAAACCTGTATCGGGATCATTGCAAAAAACCAATTTTTTATGCCCATAAGCACTTAATTGATCTAAAATGGATGAATCTGACGGAGAATTTGCTGGCATATTGAACGTTCGGCTAACCTGCTGCAAAATTAAAATAAAAAACCATTATTACACGTATTTAACTAAACTATAGCAAAATTAATTCGGTTTATTTATTTCAGAAAGATATAAAGGCATTTTTATTATCTCTAAATGATTGGAAAACCAATGCTGGTAAAGCCATGGTGTACAACAGTTTCATCGGCTAATAGTCATTACAAAGCTGATAGGTTTTGAAATGTGCCTGATTTAACATTTATGTCATTAATTTTTAAAGCTTGAGCAATGATGTATAAATATGCAATATGAAATAACAAATTTATCTAAGTTTGTATTGCATGAAACATCTCAGTAGATTAAACAAATATTTCTTAAAATATAAATGGTGGATCATTCCAGGTAGTATTTTCGTTGTCATTTCAAATATTTTTGGCGTTGTACCTGCTCAGGTTATTGGCTATGCTGTTGATTTGATCACCGAAAATGTTCAGGTTTATAACCTTTTTAGCGGTTTTAACCGGCAGGAAATCATTTATGATATTTTTAGCAGTAATCTTTTATATTTCGGATTATTGGTAGTTGCTTTATATATATTAAGAGGGTTGTTCTTGTTTTTCATGCGCCAAACCATTATTCTCATGTCAAGGCACATTGAATTCGATATGAAGAACGATATCTATCAGCATTACCAGAAACTAAGCTTAGGTTTTTATCGCCGAAATAATACCGGCGATTTAATGAACAGAGCTACAGAAGATGTGAATCGTGTGCGAATGTACGTTGGTCCTGCAATCATGTATACCATTAACACATTTGTTTTATCGGTACTCATTATCTGGTCGATGTTTGATGTAAATGCCAAACTGGCCATCTACTGCCTGTTGCCTCTACCCTTTCTGGTTATCATTATATATTATGTAAACACCTTGATCTTTAAGAAGAGCGGAAAAATTCAGGAACGGTTATCTGAACTTTCAAGTTTTGTACAGGAACGCTTTTCGGGGATCCGGATCATAAAATCATACGTACGTGAAGATTATACCCGAAATATGTTTGAAATCCAAAGCAACGCGTATAAAAAAGACTCGATGAGTTTGGTAAAAGTTTCAGCACTGTTTTATCCAACAATGCTTTTACTGATTGGTTTGAGCACCATTTTAACCATTTATATAGGTGGCATTCAGGTAATCAATGGCAGTATTACAGCAGGAAATATTGCTGAATTTATTATTTACATTAATCAATTAACTTTCCCGGTAACGATGCTGGGCTGGGTTACATCATTAATACAACGGGCAGCTGCATCGCAAAAAAGGATTAATGAGTTTTTGGATATTCCCTCAGATATTCAATCGACAAACATGGAAGAAAAAGAAGTTAGTGGCAATATTAGATTTGAGAATGTGAGTTTTACCTATCCGGATACAGGAATTGAAGCACTGAAAAATATTAGTTTTGAAATTAATAGCGGGGAATTTGTTGCTATTATCGGAAAAACAGGCTCAGGAAAATCTACATTGGCAAACCTGATCATGAGAATGTATGATGTGGAAGATGGCAAAATTACTATTGACGGACAGAATTTAGAATCCTTAAACCTGAAAAATTATCGAAGCCAAATTGGTTTTGTACCACAAGAGGTTTTTCTTTTCTCTGATACGATAAAGAATAATATTGCATTTGGTTTAGATCGGGTAACGGATGAAGAGGTGCATCATGCAGCGAAAAATGCATCTGTTTATCATAACATTATTGATTTTGAAGAAAAATTCGAAACCATGCTGGGCGAGCGGGGAATTACACTATCAGGAGGGCAAAAACAACGGGTTTCTATAGCAAGAGCATTAATAAAATCTCCAAAGATTTTAATTTTTGATGATTGTTTATCGGCAGTTGATACTAAAACTGAGGAAGAAATTTTACAAAATCTGGGTAAAATCATGAACGGCAAAACCAGTATTTTAATCGCGCACCGTATTTCTACTATAAAAAATGCTGATAAGATTTTGGTGTTGGATGATGGAAGAATCATTGAAAAAGGCACACATGATGAACTACTTAGCTTAAATGGCAGTTATACCGAACTATATAACAACCAACTTTTAGAGGAAGAAACAAAAAGTATTTAAATTGTATCAAAATTGTATTTTGTACTTTAAATATTTGCTTTATATTTACCGAAACCAAAAACCAACATCAATACCAATCATGGGAGAATTCGACAACAAAGAAAGAGAAGAAGTTTTTTCAAAGAAAGTACGAGCAGGTAAGAGAACTTATTTCTTCGACGTGAAGGCTACTCGTTCGGGTGATTATTATTTAACAGTTACCGAGAGCAAGAAAAGATTAGAAGACGGTGTATTCGTTAAGCATAAAATCTTTTTATATAAAGAAGATTTCGAAAAATTTGCAGAAGGCTTAAATGAAACTGTTGATTACATTAAAACTCACCAGGATGTTGTTGAAAAACGCTATGAATATTCAGAAAATGGAGAACATAGCACCAAAGCAACCGACGATTTTTCTTTTTAAGGTAAATATAATTTCAATAATAAGCCTTTGTTTTCACAGCAAAGGCTTTTTACGTTATTTTTGTTTCTGATAAATGCTAATCCTAAGAGCAATTTCCAAGCATCGTTATCCTGATATTAAACCTAGATATTAAGCTATGCAACCGCCATTCCTGTACTTACTAAAAGTACCAGCAAGAAATAGAAAACGATGATGGCTATGGTAATAATACCCCAAAATTTAAATAACGATTTCAAACTTGCCACTGATTGGTTTAAGCTTTCCTGATCGCCAAATAATACTCCTTGTTTTCCTTTGTTTGCAATTTTATTGAGCAATACGCTTGGATAAAACAGAAATAAACCAAGCATAAAATAGATAATCGTTATCATAGTTGTGCCACTTTCTCCTAACTGGCTCATTTGCTTTGCTACAGCTGGATTGCTGGAAATTAATGATGGAATGCTAAAAGCTGCCAGAAATACAAACACTGTAATTACAAAACCAATCACCGAAAGGAATTTTGCCCATTTCGTAATATCGTAGAGGTAACTACGCATATCTTCTGTTATCACCAATTTTACTTCTTCTGGTTTCTGTTGCTCAAATTCTTCCATTTATTCTATAATTTTCGATAAACTTAGATAAAATATCCATTTGCTACAAATTGCCACCTTTAAATAAAGGTTTTAAAAGCTTATCTTTGCCCGATTTTTAAGCGGAAAGCAGAAAGCGAAAAACTAAAATATATACTAAAGATTATAATATAAATGGCATTACAATGTGGTATTGTCGGTTTACCAAATGTTGGAAAATCGACTCTTTTTAACTGTTTATCAAATGCAAAGGCACAAGCGGCAAACTTTCCTTTCTGTACAATTGAACCGAATGTTGGGGTAATCACTGTTCCTGATGATAGATTAACTAAGCTTGCTGAATTAGTTAAGCCGAACAAGGTTCAACCAAATACAATTGAAATTGTTGACATTGCAGGATTAGTAAAAGGGGCATCAAAAGGAGAAGGATTAGGTAATCAATTTTTAGGAAACATCCGTGCCACAAATGCAATTATTCATGTTTTACGCTGTTTTGATGATGGTAATGTTATCCATGTTGATGGCTCAGTAGACCCTATCCGCGATAGAGAAATTATTGATACTGAATTGCAGTTGAAAGATTTGGATACAGTTGAAAAACGCATTCAAAAAGTGGAGAAGATGGCCAAAACAGGTGGCGATAAGGATGCTAAACGCACTTATGAAATTTTAACTGTTGTAAAATCTCATTTAGAAAGTGGGAAATCCATCCGTACTGCACCTTTAGCT
The DNA here is from genome assembly GCF_003339865.1 of Pedobacter chinensis. Taxonomy (GTDB): domain Bacteria; phylum Bacteroidota; class Bacteroidia; order Sphingobacteriales; family Sphingobacteriaceae; genus Pedobacter; species Pedobacter chinensis. The sequence goes on along the minus strand of NZ_QPKV01000006.1, from coordinate 122,336 downwards.
CAGGAAGATTTCGATTTTATTGAAGATTTAGGCTTATTAACTCAAAAACCTGTAATGTACGTTTGCAATGTTGATGAGGCTTCGGTAGTTACAGGAAATAAATATGTAGACCTGGTTAAGGCTAATGTTGCTGATGAAAATGCCGAGGTTTTAGTTATTTCAGCAAAAATTGAATCAGAAATTGCTGAATTAGAAAGTTATGAAGAGCGTCAGGAGTTTCTGGCAGATTTAGGTTTAGATGAATCTGGCGTGAACAAACTGATTCGTGCCGCTTATAAATTATTGAACCTTTACACTTACTTTACTGCAGGTGTACAAGAGGTTAGAGCCTGGACCATTACAAAAGGATTTACTGCTCCACAAGCTGCTGGTGTAATCCATACTGATTTTGAAAAAGGTTTTATACGTGCTGAGGTAATTAAATATAATGATTTTGTAACCCTAGGGTCAGAAAACGCTTGTAAAGAAGCAGGTAAATTGGGTGTAGAAGGAAAAACTTACGTAGTGGAAGATGGTGATATTATGCACTTCAGGTTTAATGTTTAAACCATTAAATCTGTTGAAAAGACTTTAAAGTGTTAACAGTAACAAAGCTACCTCAAAAGGGTGGCTTTGTTCATTTTAAAGTTTCTGCGCTTCTGCGGCTATCAGTGGAAATGTGTGGGCAAACCTAAAAATCCCAGATTAAAAAGTGCCGATTGCAGTAATAATATCATTAAGAAAAGATATTAATTTCTCCCGCAGATCAAAAGATTTACGCTGATTTTTTCTGCGGCTATCAACGAAATCTGAGGGCAAATTTAAAGTTCTAATCCAAAAGCCGCTAATTTAGCCTTTGTATCTTCATAAGAAGTATGATGTATGCCTTTTAAACCAAGGCCTTCGGCTACCTGAACAAATAACATTCTATCATCGATATATAAACTTGTAGCTACATCACTTTGAGAAATATCGATGGCTACTTTGAAGATATCAGCGTCAGGTTTTCTAAAATGGACAAAGCTTGAGGAAACAAAGAAATCAACAAATTCATTCAGCTTAAAAGTATTGATACGATATTGATTTAGCTCCCTTCCTTCATTACTGATAACTGCTACCTTTAATTTATATTTCTTTTTTAAATCACAGATCAAATTGATCATGTCATTGTAAGGCGATGATTTTTGGAACATGAACACTTTGAAATCATCGTAAGTAAAGGAACGTTCCTCAAAGAAAACAATACGCTCTAGATACTCATCAAGCGTTAATTTACCAACTTCATAAGTATCAAAAGTTAAATGGTGACGCTCTTCTAAATCTACAGAATCAAGATTGAAAAGAACTGCTGCCTCTCCTCTGGCTTGCCTGTCCCAACCATTCGTTAATAATACGCCTCCTATATCAGTAAAAAGAGTTGTGATTTTTTTATGCATTTGTTAGTTACTAAAGTAAAACGCCTTTTAAAAAAAGAACTGCAAAACTGAAATAAATAATCAGTCCGGTAACATCAACAAGTGTTGCAACAAAAGGTGCTGAAGATGTTGCAGGGTCGGCACCTAATTTTTTAAGTAAAATAGGCAACATTGACCCACTTAATGAGCCCCACAATACAACAAACACCAATGATACACTAATGGTAGCAGCTATAAGCAACCAATGTTCTCCATAAATATTTGGTGCGGCAACATGCCAAACAAAAATCCGCAAAAAGCCTACTAAACCTAAACACAAGCCTAAGAGAAATCCCGAGGTAATTTCTCTGCTCATTACACGCCACCAATCTTTAATGGTTACCTCACCCAAAGCCATTGCCTGAATAATTAATGTAGATGCCTGCGAACCGCTATTACCACCACAGGAAATAATTAATGGAATAAATAGTGCCAATACCGTAGCCTGGTGAATTTGACCTTCAAAAAAGCCCATTGCCGTAGCTGTAAGCATTTCGCCAACCATTAAAATGGCCAGCCAGCCTACCCTTTTTCTAACCAGGTTGAAAATTGAGGTATCCAAATATGGTTCATCAAGTGCTTCGGTACCACCAATTTTATGAATGTCTTCCGTGTATTCCTCGTTTGCAATCCAAAGAATGTCATCAACGGTCACAATACCTAAAAGAATGTTATTTTCATCAACTACCGGTAAAGCCACCCGGTTATTCATCCTGAAAATGTTAATCGCATCTTCCTGCGGATCGTTCGCTTTTAATGCGATAAAACGCCTATCGGTTAGTTCGCCGACAATAGCCTGGGGGTCGGCTAATAAAACCTCACGAATTCTGATATCATCGAGTAAAACCCCATCTTTATCAATAACATAAACTACATCAATGGTTTCAGAGTTTTTACCGTATCTTCTGATGTGTGCTAAAACTCTTTCGATAGACCATTCAGGTTTTACCGCAATATAATCTGGTGTCATTAAACGACCAATACTATCTTCCTTATAACCTAAAAGAGCGAGCGATTCTTTACGTTCTTCAGGAGGTAAAAGTGTGATCATTTTTTTTACCACATCGCCTTTTAATTCAGTAAAAAGTGCAGTACGATCATCTGGCGGCAAATCTTTAATGATTTGATTAAGCTTATTACCCGAAAGTTTTTTAATGATTCTTTCTTGTGTCGGGAAATCGAGAATACGAAAAACATTAACAGCCCTGTTTAAAGAAATGGTTTCAATGAATTTAGCTGCATGTTGCGGAAGCTCGTCGATCAGCTCTTCTACATCCGAGATATTCAGATCATCAAGATAACGCTTAAGCGCTCTATCATTCTCTTTTTCAAGTAATTCCTGAACCTCTTCTACAACCAATTCTTCCATAAACTATTAATTAATTTTTACATGCCTAAACCTTTATTAACGGTTCGCAAAGGTGCGCTTTTATTTTTAAAAAAGCCAATTTTGGGATAACTAGTGGCGTGGTTTTTAACAGATGTTGAGATTTATTTATTTAAATTTAGAAGGAGGTTAGCCTGATGTTAAAGCTGCCGTATTTTTTAGGGTTCAGGTAATGAGCAATTATTATTGAAGTTTGCAAAACTGATGACTATTAAGCAGCTGTAGATTATTTTGCCACGGAAACACAGAACGCACTGAACAATAATTAATTCGATTCCGTGTTAATCTGTGTTTCCGTGGCAATCTTGTTAAAAAACCTCTCCCTGTCAAAGTTCATCGTTTAGGTTCTTTTGTGCTGTTTCTCTCCTTAAAGAGAGGGAAACAAAGTTTGTGGTTTGAACCATTGGTAAGTAAAGGCGCAGATATTATTTGCCACAGAAACACGGAACGCACTGAAACAATAATTAATTCGATTCCGTGTTAATCTGTGTTTCCGTGGCAATCTTGTTAAAAAATCTCTCCCTGTCAAAGTTCATGGTTTAGGTTCTTTGTGCTGTTTCTCTCCTTGAAGAGAGGGAAACAAAGTTTGTGGTTTGAACCTTTGATAAGTAAAGGCACAGATATTATTTGCCACGGAAACACGGAACGCACTGAAACAATAATTAATTCGATTCCGTGTTAATCTGTGTTTCCGTGGCAATCTTGTTAAAAAACCTCTCCCTGTCAAAGTTCATGGTTTAGGTTCTTTTGTGCTGTCCCTCTCCTTGAAGAGAGGGAAACAAAGGTTTGTGGTTTGAACCTTTGGTAAGGTAGCCCGCAGATATTGCCACTTATATTTGCCATGGAAACACGGAACGCATGGAAAAATATTGAACTTGGTTCCGTGTTGATCTGTGTTTCCGTGGCAATCTTGTTAAAAACCTCTCCCTGTCAAAGTTCATGGTTAAGGTTCTTTTGTGCTGTCCCTCTCCTCGAAGAGAGGGAAACAAAGTTTGTGGTTTGAACCTTTGATAAGGTAGCCCGAAAATATTGCCACTTGTATTTTGCCCCTGAAACATGGAAGCAAGGAAAAATATTGAACTTGATTCCGCGTTAATCTGTGCTTCCGTGGCAATCTTGTTAAAAAACTTCTTTTTGAAGAAAAAAACCTATAATAGTAACGAAAAGGGTAATAAAAAATATGTAGTGTTTATAGGTCCTTAATGGTTGCTTTGACAATCAATATTTTTGGTAAAACTCGATTTTTTTATTACTCAGTTACCTTCGGAATGATTATCTTTGCCCCACTTTGCTCCCGTAGTTCAATGGATAGAATTATGGTTTCCGGTACCATCGATATGAGTTCGAATCTCGTCGGGAGCACAAAAAAACGCCTTAAACTCAATAAGGCGTTTTTTTTATTCTGAACTTACAACATCCAAATTCATTAAACCCATCAGAAGCTAAAAGAACCGGCCAAAAACCCATTGGCATACAAAAACACAAGTTCTTTTAAAAAGATCCGTTATAGTTTTAAACAATATTGTAGTTTTGATAAACACAAATTAATCTTAAACCAAATTTCAAAAATGAACATGATTAAAAATTTCTTTTTAACGGCAATTATTGTCGCGTTTACTTTAACAATCTATTCCTGTAAAACAAAAAAATTAGTTGCTAAACCAGACCCCGCTCCTATTTCAAAGCCCACTCCTCCGGTTGAAGAAAAAAAACCTACACCACAGCCTCAGGAAGAACCTGAAAAACCAGCTCCTGCTGAAAAACCAAATTTCAATTTGGATAACATTCAATTTGAGTTTAACTCCTTTGTATTAAAAACATCATCATTTGCTATTTTGGATAAAGCAGTGGCAGAAATGAAAAAATCTCCAGATACTAAGTTTGTTTTGCATGGACATTCTTCTTCAGAAGGCACACCTGAACACAACATGTCACTTTCCATCGATCGTGCCAATGCGGTAAAATCTTATTTTGTAAATGCAGGACTTAATGGTGCTAAATTTACTATTGTTGGGCATGGAGAAAAAGAACCAATAACCACTAATGCAAATGAAGAAGGAAGGGCGGTAAACAGAAGAACGGAAATTAAAGTTCAAAATTAAAATAGATTAACAAAACATTCTTAAACACCAATTGATTATTCTCTTGCTAATGGCCGTTGATTAATCAATTGGTGTTTTTTTTATCTGATGATTTCAGATTTTTTTTCAATAAATCGAAATTCAATAAGCTTAAGCTAACGTATGCTTACTTAGTTTTTCAAATGAACTTTTTTGTTCATTATTTATTTTTTTTTGAAAACTTTGAGAACATTTTTTAACTTGAAAAACATTCTTGACAGTTTTACCATCTAATTACTAAGACTTTGCATCCTATACTGATCAGAAATAATGTAAAAATTCTTGGCGAAGGTAGCCAGGTTATCGTATTTGCACATGGCTTCGGTTGTGGGCAAAGTTCATGGAAGTATATAACCAATGCTTTTCTGGAAGACTACCGCGTTGTACTTTTCGATTATGTTGGCTCAGGAAACTCGGATATTAATCAATATGATTACCATAAATATTCTACTTTAGAGGGTTATGCTTGTGATGTAATAGATATCATCGATGCACTCGGGCTTAAAGAAATCATTTTCGTAGGCCATTCAGTCAGCAGTATGATTGGAATGATCGCAGCCCTACAAAGGCCAGATGCATTTAAGCAACTTGTATTTATTGGTCCGTCACCAAAATATCTTAATGATAGAGACTATATTGGAGGTTTTGAGGCCAAGGACATTGAAACAATATTTACTAATATTGCTGAAGATTACGTGGGTTGGGCAAGAGCCATTTCTCCTGTTGTTATGGATAAAGCAGAGAAACCAGAACTTTCAGATTTTTTACTGGAATGCTTTGAAGCGACCAATCTCAGCATTGCACTTGCATTTGCAATGGCCACCTTTAAAGCAGACTACAGAAAACAATTAAAAGATTTGGAAATCCCAAGCCTGACATTGCAAAGCAGCAATGATATTATGGCCCCACAAACTGCCGGAGAATATATCCATCATAATACACCAAATAATTTCCTGGTAGTAATGAAAGCAACGGGCCATTTCCCTCACATTAGCGAACCTGAGGAAACGATTCGGGAAATCAAGGATTTTATTGGCAACAAAAAGTTAAGCCAATCGGAAGATCAGCTTTTTGTTTAGCTTTTATTCAATAAGAAGCCACGGAATGCTTCATTGACAATAATCTTTAAAATTGGTTTTCTTTATTCTGCATTAAAATAGCATCATTCAATTTTTCTGCTCTGAACGCGTTAATCTAAAGGATTATTATGCCTAAAATGTTACAGGTTTTTAAGTTCCGCAGTATTTAGTTATACCAATCATTCAATATATTAGCTAAATCAATTATTCCATAAATGAAGAAAATTTACAGCACCGTATTGGTTATATCATTAGGCCTGTCAGTGCAATCACAAACCATTGTAAACCGCAATGCTGATATTGATCAGATGGTTAAATCGGTTAACCAGGATTCACTAAAATCGTACATTTCCAAAATGGTTTCTTTTGGCACCAGAAATACATTAAGTGATATAAAAAGTAAAACCAGAGGCATTGGAGCCGCAAGAAGTTGGGTAGTAAATAAGTTCAATCAGTTTGCTAAACAAAGCGATGGCAGGCTGACCGCTTTTTTAGATACCACAACTTTTCAACCTGATGGGAAACGAGTGGATCAACCAACGTTACTGGGAAATGCTGTTGCTATTTTAAAAGGAACAGATCCAAATGATAAGCGGATTTATGTAGTTAGCGGCCACCTCGATAGCCGTGTAACGGATGTAATGAACCGAACAAGTGATGCCCCTGGAGCGAATGATGATGGTAGTGGAGTTGCAGGTGTGATTGAAGCTGCCAGAATTATGAGCCAGCACAAATTTTCGGCAACAATTATTTTTGTTGCCGTAAGCGGAGAAGAGCAATCTTTACTCGGTTCTGGTTTTATGGCGGCAAAAGCAAAAAAAGAGGGTTGGAATGTTGATGCAATGCTGAATAACGATATGATTGGCAGCAATAACAGCAGCGAAACACAAATTATAGATAATACCCGCCTTAGGGTTTTTAGTGAAGGTTTACCAGGTTTTGAATTGGATAAAAATGCAAAAAACATTCGCCAGTTCGGTTTAGAAAACGATGGAAAAAGCCGTCAGTTAGCGCGTTATGTTAAAGAAATCGGAGAACGATATGTAGATCAGCTTGAAGTGAAACTAATTTACAGAAACGACAGATTTTTGCGTGGCGGCGATCATACTCCATTTGTAGAAAATGGCTTTACAGCTGTGAGAATTACAGAAATGAATGAAAATTTCGAACATCAGCATCAGGATTTGAGAACTGAAAAAGGCGTTCGCTATGGGGATTTGCAGGAGTTTATGGATTTTGAATATCTGCGTAAAAATACTGCAGTGAACATTGCCGTTTTAGCAAACCTTGCAAAGGCGCCTTCTGCTCCTACCGATGTTAAAATTGATGTTAAAAATTTAAGTAATTCTTCTCTATTGTACTGGAAAGCACCAATTAATGGATCTGTTAAGGGTTACTATGTTTTAATGCGTGAAACCATCAGCCCCGTTTGGGAGAAGAAATTTTTTACAACTGCCACGGAATTGAGGATTCCTTATAGTAAGGATAACTACTTGTTCGCAGTACAAAGTGTTGGGAAGGATGATCATGAAAGTTTACCTGTTGTTCCTGGCATCGGGCGTTAGTAAAAACATTTAGGTTTTGCCATTGTTTACCCTCAAAAATTAGTACAATGAAATTTAAACCTTTAGCATTCATTATCAACATTGCGATTACCTTAGGCATTGGTGCGTTGGGCGGATGGGCAACCGCTCAATCTGTTAAAACATGGTATCCTACACTGAATAAGCCTTCTTTTAATCCGCCAAATTGGTTATTTGCTCCAGTCTGGACAACCATATACATTTTAATTGGCATTTCAGCATATTTAATCTGGATAAAACGAGATCAAATTATCCATTTCCCAAGAACTTGTGCAATCTACTTCATTCAGCTGGTTTTGAACCTGGCCTGGTCGTTCATATTCTTCTACCTCCATGAAATTGGTTTCGCATTAGCTGAAATTATCCTGCTGCTCATTGTCGTTATAATCAATGCTGTAACGTTCTACCGAATTGACAAATGGGCGGGTTTGCTCTTCATTCCATATATTATCTGGGTAAGTTTTGCATCATTTTTAACTTATAACATATTCATATTGAACTAATTTTAAAAGAAAACACTATTTTAGAAGAGTGGTAACTTTTAAAAGATTTTTGCTGATACTGTTCGTTTTGTGCTGTACCAAACTGCATGCGCAAAAGGTTGGGCTTGTGCTTAGTGGAGGTGGCGCTAAAGGTCTTTCACATGTTGGCACATTGAAGGCTCTTGAAGAAAATCATATCCCTATAGATTACATTACGGGAACCTCAATGGGTGGTATTGTTGGAGCAATGTATGCCGCAGGTTACTCGCCAGCTCAAATTGAAGAAATAGCTTTGAGCAAAGAATTTCAGAACTGGGTAAATGGTCGTTATACCAGCGATTACACTTATTATTTTCAGAAAAATGCGCCAAATGCATCCATGTTAACTGCAAAAGTTGCTATAGATACTGGCTTTCATTTTAGTTTTCGGTCAAACCTGATCAATGATATTCCGCTGAATTTTGCTTTTCTGGAACTGTTCTCTCAAGCCTCAGCAGTTTCAAAAGATAATTTCGATAACTTATTTGTTCCTTTCAGGTGTATGGTTGCTGATGTGCTTTCGCAAAAAAGCATCACGGTAAGCAAAGGGAGTTTAGCCGAAGCTGTCCGGGCAACAATGACTGTTCCCATTATTTATCGTCCGATCAAATTAGATGGCAAATATGTTTTTGATGGTGGTTTATATAATAATTTCCCTGCAGATGTAATGGAAAAAGAATTTAAACCTGATTATGTAATCGGTGCCAATGTTTCTTCAAAAATTTATAATGAATATCCAAAAAACATCGATGATCGCCTGATGAACCGTTTTTTGGTTTATATGTTTTTATCTAAATCCGATTCAACGATGATTGGTAAAAACGGTGTTTATATTCAACCCGATTTAGGCGATTACAGCGTTACAAATTTTACCCCTGTTGAAGATTTAATAAAAAAAGGTTACAATGCAACAATGGCAGATATGCCAAGAATCAAAGAATTGATTAAAAGAAGGGTTGATCCGGTTGAATTGGAAAAGAAACGGGCTCAGTTTAATGCTAAAAAACCAGATCTGAAGTTCAGTAATATCATTGTATCTGGTGTAAATAGTCAGCAGAAAAAATATGTCGAACGTCTTTTCAAAAGTGATAAACCGACTTTTAACCTTCAGGATATTAAGCGTGGTTATTACAAATTGGTTGCCGATCAAACTTTTGAAACCGTTTATCCTAAAATATCTTATCAGGCCGTAACCGATAGTTACACCTTTGAAGTAGTTGCGCAACCTAAAAAAAGTTTCAAACTGGCTTTGGGAGGAAATATATCTACAAGGCCCATCAGCAATGTGTTTTTGGGCGCAGAGTATAATTACTTAAACAGAAAGGCTTATACCTTGGGAACAAGTTTTTATTCGGGCAGGTTTTACGAATCTGTGCAGATTAATGGCAGAGTAGATTATCCCACCAAACTACCACTTTTTTTGGCAGCAGAGTTAACTTACAATCACTGGAACTTCTATAATACCAGTAAAATTTTTATTGAAAATCCCAGGCCAATATATATAGAACAATCTGACCGGAAAATAGACCTGATGATGGGGGTTCCTTTGAATTATAATACCAAAATCGTCCTTCATTCCAGTTTCATTAATAACAACGACCGCTACAGTCCCAATAATACTTTTTCAGTAGGCGATTTATTAGACCAAACCATTTTTAATGGTTTCAGGGGTTCTGTAAACTTCGAGAAAAACTCCTTAAACAGAAAGCAATACGCCACAAGCGGACAAAGTTTTTCACTGAGTTTAAATTATACTACAGGAAGAGAAAATTATAATCCGGGAAATATTTTCCGAAACACACTTGGTTTTGTTAAAATACCGGGGAGCAGTAACCTGAGGCAATGGGGAACAATCAAACTTACTCAGGAAAATTACTTTTTGCACGTTAATAAGTATACTTTAGGGTATATTATGGAAGGTGTGATCTCCAATCAGCCCTTATTTAATAACTATTACTCAACACTATTGGTTTCTCCTGCATTTTATCCCTTGCAAGATAGCAGATCGCTCTTTCTTGATAAATTCAGGGCAACAACTTATGCGGCAGGCGGAATCAAAAATGTTTATAATTTTAAGAGAAATTTGGATTTTAGACTCGAAGGTTATTTATTTTTGCCTCACAAAGAGTTCGAGCTAAATAATTTTCAAGATGTAGATTATGCCAAAGCTATAAGCAAAATACGATATGCAGGCACCGCAGGCCTGGTTTATCACACGCCTGTTGGTCCTGTAAGCTTAAGTTATAATTTATATAATGATGCAGTTAAAAGAAATGGTGTATTATTGCACATCGGTTATTTAATTTACAATAAACGTTCTATCGAATGAAACGAATCTTCCTATTGCTATCGCTATGTTTAATCGGTTTTGTTGGTTCGGCTCAAACCGCATCGATTAATAATTTTCTGGTAAAAGAAAATCTGCTAAAAAACAACAAGCTTGCTATAATTGCGGCCGATTCATCAAATGTGCCGAATGAAAACATCAACGGAACATATACTTTCAGTGTGAGCGGTTTCACTCAGATTTTAAAATTTAATGATGGAATTGCTGTTTTGCCATTGCCAATAGATAAATCTACTTTTGTTTACATTAAGCACCAAAACGACTCTGGCACGCATAGTAAACTGGTTTATGTTTACAAGAAAGATACTGATTTAACTCCGTATGCCATTAATAGTTTATGGTTGTTCATCATTCCTATTGCTTTGGTAATTATCGCTTTTGCCTTTAGAAAACTGATCATTTTTGTTATAATTGCCTTTTTAGTGTTTGTTTATTTTAATCATAGCAGCGGACTGAATATTGGTACATTCTTCGAAAGTATATTCGATGGACTGAAAAATTTGTTTTGATTATTAGAATTGATCGCCTTCTTTTTAAACACTGTTTTATTTAAGATTTAGATTGCATCAATTCAATTATTAACTAAGTATGCGTATTGCTGTCATTGATTTAGGAACCAATACTTTTCATTTACTGATCGCAGAGATAGTAGACCAGCGCTTTGAAATTATTTACAAAACAAATGTTCCGGTTAAACTCGGCGAAGGACGAATTAATGAAAACATCATTATTCCTGCAGCTTTTGAAAGAGGGATAAAATGCCTGGAAAATTTCGCTCAAACCATTAATGAGTATGAAGTTGATCATATCAAAGCTACAGCAACTTCGGCAATTCGCAGCGCTCAAAACGGAACAGATTTCGTGGCTGTAGTGAAGGAAAAAACAGGATTAACTATCGAAATTATTAATGGCAACGAAGAGGCTGAACTCATTTACCTGGGTGTTAAATTAAGCGGAGCTATTCAGGATCGTTCCCTTATTATAGATATAGGCGGTGGCAGTGTGGAATTTATCCTCTGTGATACTGAAAAGTTAATCTGGAAGAAAAGTTACAATATTGGTGCAGCCCGGTTATTACAACAGTTTTTCAAATCAGATCCGATTAATGATATTGATAAGAATGCCATCCTTAATCACATTCAAACTCAATTGAGTGATCTTTTTGAGAAATGTGAAGAATATCAACCCAAAATTTTAATAGGTTCCGCTGGTGCATTCGAAACTTTTGCAGAACTCATCATTAACAAACAAAATGATCATGTTGATATTAAAAATGTTAAAACCTATCACTTCAATTTTGATGAATACATTGCTACTTCAATTGAACTTTTAAATAAAGATTATACAGAAAGAGCAGCAATGCCCGGAATGATTCCACTTAGGATAGATATGATTGTGATGGCTACGCTGATAACCAATTATGTACTGGGCAGATTGAAATTAAATAAACTCTCTTTATCTACCTACGATTTGAAAATGGGCTCACTTGCCGGCTTTTTATAATTTCGCATCATTCTTTTTTGGTGTATAGATCATTTTGCCCATGATCATGGAATCCTGTTTTTCTAAAATCAAATCCTGTTGCTTTTCTGCCGAATAATTTATGGGCATTTCAGCAGAGTATCTTATACTTTTAACTGAAAGTGCTTTATTTTTAATATCAATTCCATTAGTAAATCTGATTTCGTATTTACCATCCTGATCTGTTACTGCATAATACCGGGTATTCAGAATAACCAATCTTATGCCTTCTAAAGGCTTTTTATCAGCATCCAAAATGCGCCCTGTAATTTTCTTAATTTTAAATGGTTTTTTCTCGTCTGATTTAAGTTTCTTTGAAACCGTTGTAACAACAGATGGCTTTATTGCCTGAGCACTTGCACTTTGAGCGAAAATACTTACTCCAATGGCTAATACCCCCAAATACTTCATCCAGTTCCTATTTGCTGGTGCAATAACCAAATGATAATTTAACTGGGTTAATTGATTTTGTGTCAGTCTTCCACAAATTTCTGATGATGAGCTGGCAAGCGTTTTAATAATTTCGGCATTGCTGTAACCAGTAAAATCAATCACACATTTATTGCATGCCTGGCAGAAATTAAACCCTTCCCTTTTATCCATTTCATCCCAATTCTGAGAACAAGGTTCAGCAATTGTAATTTGTGCTTGTGAATTTTTCATTGTTGTATGTTTGGTTACATGATGAGAAAGACTTGATAATTCCACAAACGATTTAAAAAAACCATTAGATTTTATAGATAAGATTGCTTCACTCTAATACATAACCCTATCCTTCGGTTCGCAATGACGCTCATTTTTTCGTCTTTGCGAGGAGGCACGACGAAGCAATCTCTCCCGAAAATAGCTTTATAAGATTATTAAATTGAGGTTAATAACCTGAGTTCGAGATTATTTTTGAAATTTATAATAATAAGAAAAACCCTGAAATAATAGCGTAGCTTTCTTGAATTCCAATAAAAACTTAAAAAAAATGAAAAATTTAAGGTAACGACCGCCCTAACCCAAAAAATAATTTAAACGTTCCTTATAAGGATTTTATTCTCGATTTATCGGGTTAATAACTTTATAAGTTCATTATACAACTTTTCCGTTGGCAATCCCATCACATTAGTGTATGAGCCTTCTATTCGTTGCACAACCACAATTCCCCACCAATCTTGCACACCGTAACTCCCGGCTTTATCAAAAGGTTTGTAATGATCTATATAAAAATCAATTTCTTCGCTCGAAACCGATTTACAATAAACCTCGGTACGATCGAAAAAGGAATGCATTTCATTTCCTTTAACAATTGTTACTCCGGTATAAACCTCGTGTTTGTTACCTGATAATTTAGCAAGCATTTCCTGCGCATGAGCCCTGTCTTGCGGCTTTCCTAAAATCTCACCATTAAGCGCTACAATGGTATCAGCAGTGATCACAATTTCATGATCAGCAGTAAAAGCTTTAGCTTTTTTTTCGGAAATGTAAACCGCAATTTCTGCAGGACCTAAATCTTCAGGATAGCTTTCATCAACATCTTTGAGTTCAACTTTAAAATTTAATCCCATAAGCGTTAACAGCTCTTGTCTACGCGGAGATTTGGAAGCCAGTATAATTGGTATATTGTTTAGCATGAAGATTAATCCAATGATTTGAAAGCGCTAAAATAACAAAAGCGACCAATAAGCCGCTTTTGTTATTTGTTTTCTTGTTAAAAATTAGTTGTTTCCACCACGTTCCTGCATCCGTTTTTGCATTTCAGCACGTTGCTCATCTTGCCAGGTTTTATACAATTTTTTCTGATCTTCAGTTAGAACAGCATTTACCTTTTCATCGCTATCAGTGCGAAATTTTTGCATTTTTTCTCTCATTGCATCCCTGTCGCCACCTTGTGCTTCATCACGCATTTTTTTCATGGCATCTGCCTGTTCTGTAAAAACAACGGTTAATTTGGTTTTCTGCTCATCGCTCAACTTCAATTTTTCATCTAACTGTTTAACTCTGTCTTCAGGTTTAAGCATCGCACCACCACGGCCACCACCTTGCTGCGCATTTGCATAAGTTATTACTGAGAATAACAACGCACAAATCATCATTAATTTTTTCATGTTTTTATTGTTTGAAATTTTAGACTCATTTGAGTAAAAGCCCGATCAAAAGTTTAACAGGCAGATGTAACTTCGTTGTTGCAAATTAAATTCAACTAATCTTTCAATAGTAAAACAGGAACATGTGATTTGATGGTTAATTTTTGTGAAACGCTTTCATGAAGCAAACTTTCAAAAAAACTGTATTTCTTAGGAAGAGCAATAATGAGTTGGGCTCCTTCCGATTTAGCAAACTTAACAATGCCTTTTATGGTGTCGGGATGGCTGGAATAGTGATAAGTTGGAGAAAAATCTTTAAGCATATCATGCAGGAAATGTTCTTCCTCGGAATTTACTTTATGTCCGGCATCAATGTTCAATACCTGTAGGTTTAAAGAATGTTTGCTTAAAATATTCTTCAAAGCCTGCATCGGAATCACCTCTTTGACTTTCTTAAAATCACAAGCCAGAACTGCCTTTCTAATTGATTCATAATGCGCCTTTGGCGGTACAACCAAAACAGGCACAGGACTTGATTTGGAGATTTTAATCGCATTAGAACCTATGTCACTTTCCTCTTTTGCCTTTTTACCATTGCTCCCTATAATAATTAAATCGATCTTTTCTCTGTTGATCCGATCAATTATTGATCTTAAGATGGTTTGCCTGGTTAATGAAATTTCTATATCTGCATCAGCATTAATTTCCAAAAGTTTAAGCTTCAGTTTTTCCAATGCTTTGTTTCTTCTGGAAATTTCATCGGCAATATGCTCCTCAGTTGTAATGACCATATCAGGAGTTGGTAAAATGCTTTCATATTCAGATACATAATAGGCATTTAACAAAATTATTTTTGAGTTAGCCATTGCATAACTCAACCTCGCGGCATATTTAGCAGCATGTTCTGCTGTTTTGGAGAAATCGACTGGTACAAGATAAGTGCTCATTTACTAAAATAATATTTTTTCTGACAATATAATTAATCAATCGATTGATTAATTATATTGTAAATTTCGTTTATTATAAGGTATATAGCAAATTTTTATGTCTGAAGAATATAATTTTATGGGCAATAAAAAGATGTTGTTGGGTGATCAGCCCCTCAAACAGATGCTGAAATAAATTCAGCATGAAGACTTCCCTATCTAAACACCATCCGCTTTCCGTTCGTTTCAGGTCAGGATGATGATTATGTTAACGCATTTTAGCGCCCTTACTTACCAGAATCTGCAGCATTTGGATTTTCATCATGCCATCTTCCCTGCACTTTCATTACCTTTTCGATAATATCACGAACAGCAGTTTTGCCTCCATTGTAAGGAGAAATGAATGCTGAAATGGCTTTGATTTCTTCAACGGCATCCGCAGGGCATGTTGGTAGCCCAACCAGTTTCATTACTTTTAAATCAGGGATATCATCGCCCATATAAAGCACCTCTCCAGCAGTAATGTTTTTATCTAAAAGATATTGATTGAAGATAGATACCTTATCTCCTGCAGCTAAAAACACATCAGTTATGCCAAGGTTAAAAAAACGTTTCCCCATGGCAATACCATCTCCGCCAGAAATGATACAGATGTTATATCCTCTTTTAACGGCCAATTGCATGGCATACCCATCCTTAATATTAAAAGTGCGTAACGATTGACCATTGTCTGTAACCTGAACAGAGCCATCAGTTAATACACCATCAACATCAAAAATGAATGTGGTTATATCTTTTAGTTTTTGGAGAAACATACTTTAGTTTGGAATTGGAAGTTGAGAGTTTGGAGCCGACTTACGACTAAAAACTCCCGAACTCAAGACTGAATTACTGATTATCTCTCCATTCGTAAACCCATGCCGATTGGATTTGCTCCAAATGCCCTTCATTACTCTCTTCGCGGGTACCTTTGAAGTTCGGCAATGCCAATACCCATTCGAGTAAATCGGTAAAGCGAATCCGGTAGATTTTGGCTTCGCCAAATTCATCGCCAAATTTTTCATATAAAGATATTGCGATATCTTCATAATCATTCCAGTAGAAAGGTAAAGCAAATTTATCGTTATTCATGTTGTTAGTTGTTGTTTTGGTTAATTGTTTGAATTGGTGTTAATCGGTTAACTGTTATACATGGTTAATCGACTCTGGAATAAAGACTCTAGACTCAGGACTAAACTAGTGTCCCATAAACCCAGATTGATCTGGAATGGTCACTTCAATATCGCCATTGATTACTACACACTGGCAACCTAAACGAGACGTGATCTTTGGGCGAACAGCTCTGTCGATAAAATCTTCTTCTTTATCAGAGATTTCTTCGATATTATCCATGCCCTTGGTAACGTAAACATGACAGGTACTGCAACCGCAAACACCACCGCAGTTATGCTGAAGTTCAATCCCATTATCCAGGCAAACATCTAAAACAGATTCTCCGGCGGCTATAGGTAATTCTACAGGTTCGTGATCTGCTTCTTCAAAATTTATTTTTAGTTTAAAAATGCTCATAATTATTTTGCAAAAGTAAGAAGCAAAAGCGGTAATTATGCTATTTCAGCGTTAATTTTATGCTATTGCTCAATGTTTGATAAATGTTCTGCAATTCAGGCAGGTTTTCCAACATTCCCAAATGCTTATTCATGGTACTTTCATCCGCTCTCATTGCCGGGCCAGTTTGTACATTTTCAGGCAAATTAGCCATTACCTTATCGGCTGTTTCAGCAATTAATGGCCTGATGATGTTAAAATCCAAACCGTTTTGATCAAGTATTTGATTGGCCAAAGCATACAAATGATTAGGAAAATTACAGGCAAAAACAGCCGCAAGATGCAATACTTTCCGTTTCTTACCATCCATTTCATAAACCTGATTGCTTAATTCAGATGCCAGTTGTTTCAATATATCCAACTGATTTTCATCCGTCGCTTCAATGCAAAGCGGGATATTGTTAAATGAAACTTCTTTAGCCTTAGAAAATGTTTGGAGTGGATAAAATACCCCAGCTTGCTTTACATGGGCAGAAAGAACCTTAACATCGGTTGTTCCTGATGTATGAACCACCAAACCCTTTACTTTCTTTAAAGAAATGGCTATACTTTCAATAGCATCATCCTTAACAGAAATAATATATAAATCTGCTGTTTGGTTGACTTGCGACAAATCATCAATCGCTTCAGCTTCTATCTGATCGGCAAGTGATTTCGCATTTATTAAATTCGGGCTATAAACCTGCGCCACATTTTCTCCCTTGGCCTTTAAAGCTTTGGCCAAATGTGTTGCTACGTTTCCCGAACCTAATAAAACAATTTTCATCCGTTTATAATTTGTTATGAAGCTATCATGATTTTGATAATTATTGTCCTGTGGGTTTTGAAAAAAAATCATGATGGTTTCATGATCTATGCTACTTTCGCTTCTTTTCTTCTCCTAAAAATAGAGAGTAAGAAACCCACAACCATTACGATTGTACCAGCCCAATATAAATTGATGAAAGGAAATTCAATTGCTTTGAAAACAACCCAATCTTTTGCTTGCTGAGGTTTTTCAAAAATTTGAAGTTCAACTTTTTTCTCATCAGGCAAAACTTTAGAGAAACGGAATTTCAAATCCAGTTCTTCCACTTTACGGGCAAAATCGAAAGTGTTGTTCCCTTTAATTAAAAACATTGGTTCTGCTTTGTAAATTTTACCGGCAGAATTAATTTCCAAAGGCAAACCTACTGCATAATCACCTTGTGCCAGCACTAAATCTTTAGCAACTGGTTTATTGTTTAAAGCCTGTACAGTTACTATTCCACTTGAAGTATGAATGGTATCGCCTACAGAAACTTTTACTATTCTTGGTGCTTTATAGTTTTCATCATCAGAATGACCTTCGTGATCATCGTGTGATTCTTTCTTTATTGCAGCACTGGTAATGTGTGTGTACACATCATAAGTTAGATAGTGTTTGGTATCAGGAGAAGCAATTAAGCCCATTTTCTCGTTATCCTGTACGTGCGGATGTAAGTTGAAATCTTCCTTAACCTTACCTTCTTTATCTAAAACCTTAAAATTAAGCGTATAAATGGTGTTTGGCGCTTTAGTTGTATCACTTACATAAGTTACCGTATACTTACCCATTTGCTTGGGTTCGTTTTTGTATAACATGATGTTTTCGCCCGGTTTTTCTGTTTTCTCGAAATCTTTAACCGGAATGAAATTATTTGCATTAATAGAAAGTGGCTTATTGGTTGCCGCAGAAATTAAGGCGCCTAAAATCAAGAAAGCAAAGCCGATGTGGGCAATTGCCGAACCTGCTAATTTTGCTTTTCCACCAAAAGCCTGATATAATATGGTGGCATTTGAAAGTACAGCGAACAAACAGCTAAACGTAATTAAAATGTACATGGTATTGGTATAAATGTCTGCAACATATACCAAACCAGCCGTTAAAACGATAGAAAATAAAATGACCGAAATTAAGCTGCTGTAAAATTTACGCGGATCAGTTCTTTTATATTTTAAATATTGAGAAAACCCCGAAATTAAAGTGATTAATACTGCGAAAGGTGCCTGCCATTTATTGTAATATTTCACTGCATCAATTGGTGGCGAGAAATTAGTACCAAATGCTTTGTTAAATACCGGAACTGATGTTGAAAAAATCACCTGAATACAGGCAATGGTTACCACTAATGCACCAATAAACATCCAAAATTCACGCGAATAAGTCTCTTCATCTTTTGTAGTGATTGGCAGTTCTTTCCATCTTAAAATAACCAAAACAATAGCAATGGCAGCAAAAACAACGTTGTATAATATTAAATGACCAAACATTCCCATATCGGTAAATGAGTGGACAGATGTATCGCCCAAAATTCCGCTTCTGGTTAAAAAAGATGCGTAAAGCACCAGTAAAAAACTTAAAAAAACAAGTGCTATTGCAGTAAAATAAGCATGGCCGGTGTTTTTATAAGCGATCATTACGTGTACAGCACCAATTAAGGTTAGCCAAGGAATCAATGATGCGTTTTCAACAGGATCCCAAGCCCAGAAACCACCAAAATTCAGTGCTTCATAAGCCCAGAAAGAGCCCATGATGATACCCGTTCCTAGAACCATTACAGCAAAAAGCGTCCATGGCAGAGCAGGTTTAATCCAATCTTTGTATCGTTTTTGCCATAAAGCCGCAACTCCATAAGCAAAGGGAACAACCATGCTGGCAAAACCCAAGAATAAAGTTGGTGGATGAATAACCATCCAATAATTTTGTAATAACGGATTTAATCCTCTTCCATCAGTAATGAAAGTTAAATATTTTGCAAAGTTTTCGGGATTTGCGAAGACAACAGGAGCCATTGCTTTTAAATCAACTGCATCTCTTAATAAGATAAAAGGAGAACTTCCGATGCGTTCGCCGAAAATTTCAACCCCCAACATCATGGAGGTTAAAAAAACCTGAGAAAAAGCGACAACAGTCATTACCGGGCGTTCCCAGGTTTTAGCTTTCCATATTAATAATGTGCCTAAAAGCGATTGCCAGAAAGCCCACAACCAGAAACTACCTTCCTGTCCTTCCCAAAATGCAGAAACGATATAATAAATGGGAAGTTCTTTTGAGGAGTGGAAATAAACGTAATTATATTCGTTGTAGTGACCAAGAATAAGGTAAAATAGCGTAATACCAATACCGACAATACTTGCCCAGTTAACTAAAAACCCAATTCTGCCGAGATTTCTCCAGGATTTATCGTTTAAATTTTTCTCGCGACTGGCATAAAAATACGCTATTGTTGAAAGTAACGATGCACTAAACGCCAACACAATAAAAAACTGTCCGATTTTACCCGGTAACAGATTTTCGCCTACAAATTGAATGTCCATTAAAATTAGTTATATTTTTTCTCGCCGTACTTACCCACTGTATCCACTTTGCCATCTTTATTAACTTCAACCAGGTTGTCATTATATTTAGATGGGCACTTCATTAAAATTTTCGACGCATAGAATTTGTCCTGATCCATTTTACCGATAAGAACAAGCTTTTCAGATTTTTCAAAATCCTGTGGTTTGGTTCCGTTATAAATTACTTCGCGAACCTCGCCTTTTTCATCTTTCATGTGGAAAGAGAAATGATTGGCATCTTTTACAGCATCATAATACATGCCCATTGATTTTTCCCAATACCCCATCACATGCTCCTCTTTTTTAGATTCAGCAGCTTCTTTAAAATTTGAATAAGTATCGGTATTTGCATTTAAGCTAAACAAGATTCCCACAGAAATTGCAATGGTAATCAATCCAATTATTGCACTTTTTTTCATTTTATATGTTGTTGTAAAAGCTGGCAACAAAGATAGAAAAATCGGCTTAGCGAACATTCATTAACAATTTTCTTGTCTTTATATTGACAATTAGCTGATTATTGAAAAGTCTTATTGAAAGCGGTTTTAAACACTGAACCTTTATTCACAATAAGAAGATCTCATTGCTATTTATAAACAACAGGCTTAACCAAATCAATTAACTCATTTATTTTAGTACTTACTTAAAAATTAAAGCAAACAGACATCAAAGGAAATGAATAACGAAAGGCAGTTAAGATCACTGAGTAGTTTAGGATGATAAGCAAGCATATTACTGACCGTTATTAATATTTAGATAGTTTTTTGAGTGATATTTTACATCTTTATTCATCTTTATTAAAAATTGAGTAAAATGCTGCATGACAATCTAATTTTAATTCTCATATTACTGCTGGGCGTAACGTTACTGGTAATGGTTGGACAGAAATTAAAAATCTCTTATCCAATATTTCTTGTCCTGGCGGGTCTAATTATTGGGTTCATTCCAGGTACGCCACATATCAAAATAGATCCGAATATTGTTTTCCTATTATTTTTACCACCATTGCTTTATGAGGCGGCATGGTTCACATCATGGAAAGATTTTTGGGAGTATAAAGGAGCCATATTTTTAATGGCCGTAGGATTGGTTTTTATTACATCAGTGGCTGTTGCTTATGCTTCAGTTGCTTTTATACCGGGCTTCACTTTAGCACTCGGATTTTTATTAGGCGGAATTATCTCTCCGCCTGATGCTGTAGCCGCAGCCGCAGTGCTGAAGGGAATGAAAGTCCCAAAAATGGTAAGTTCACTTCTGGAAGGTGAAAGCCTGGTAAATGATGCATCAAGTTTAATTGTATTTAAATTCGCATTGGTTAGTGTATTGACAGGCACATTCGTGATTCAGGATGCAGCTGTTGATTTTGTTTCAGTAGCTGGTTGCGGTATTTTAATTGGTGTAGCGGTTGGGGGTATATTCTATGCGATACACCGTTGGCTACCCACAACTGAAAATATCGATACTGTATTAACATTACTAACTCCTTACTTTATGTACATTGTTGCTGAACATTTCGAGGCTTCAGGTGTAATGGCCGTGGTTTCAGGAGGTTTATTGTTATCAAGCCAATCACATGTGATTTTAACCTCAAATTCGAGAATTAAAACCGTTTCAGTTTGGTCTGCCCTTACGTTTATGCTTAATGGGGTTGTATTTATATTAATTGGCTTGGCATTACCGGATATTGTTGGCGATCTTGGCCCAGATTATCCCATACTAAAAGCGATAGGTTATGGCGTTGGCATAAGCATATTGGCTTTTCTGGTTCGTTTTGTATGGCTATTTTCTACCGCCAGGATAACCAGTTTCTTTAATAAAAAAACAAGATTACGCTATCAGGATATGACCTGGCATTCATCTGTTGTAATTGTTTACGCGGGCATGCGGGGTGTGGTATCATTGGCAGCAGCACTTTCAATTCCGGTTATGATTTCTGAACAAGTACATTTCCCTTTAAGAAATTTGATATTGTTCATCACTTTTGTAGTGATTTTTGTCACATTGGTTATTCAGGGCTTTACTTTACCACTTGTGATTAAATTATTGAAAATACCAGAGCCAAAACATAAACTTTCTGAGCAGGAACAGGCCAATCAAATCAAACTGAGATTAATTGATCTTTCTTTAGATAAACTGAAGACAGATTATCAGCATCAATGTACTCATAATGAGTTAATGGTTAATTTAAAGGCTGAACTTCAACATTCATTGATGGAGAAAAAAGATACATTAAAGGCTTTTAAAAATGGAGAGATTGATAAAGGTGAATTAAAAGCTTATCATGAAATCATGCTGAATTTAATTCATATTCAGCGTGATGAATTGCATCATCTTAAGAGTAACAAAAATTATGATGATGATATTATCAGAAAAGAAGAATGGAGACTTGATTTGGAAGAGTTAAGCATTACTTCTATCTAATCCGTTCTTGTAAGAGTATTCCTGATTTTTCTCGCAATGATAACAGCGAAAGCTTTAAGTTTTCTGCCTGCGCGGAAACGGACATTAGTGTATTACTTTTGGGCCAAGCCAACCTGCGCAGCAAGCTTAAAGACCTATAAAAACATAACTGATGCTGAAAAAGTAAGAGCCCTTTGGCGGTAAGGAAGTTCAGGGAACACTGCCAAATGACACAAATAAGATGTCCACGAAGCAGAGAAAAACCACTTCTTGCGTGACGAGCGTAATTAGCGTTATAGCCACGATGATAATATTAAACACTTTGCTAAACAACCCATTGTACCTAAACCCGATTGCAGTGGAAATACTTTTTAAATAGCAGCAACCTTGAATATCCTGTCATGCTGAGGCACGAAGCATCTGCAACCGATGAAACAAATGCTTCGTGCCTCAGTACAACAGAAGTTGTTTTGAAAAGATTGCAACGAAAAGCGGGGCCAGCCCTACCCTACAAAACACAGAACCGAACATTTCAAAAACAAAAAAATCCTTGCAAATTATACATCTGCAAGGATTTTTTTATGGTAAGGAGAAGCCCTAAACCTTTCGCCTTTCTGCCCTCTACCTTATTAAGGCCAAACGCCTAAGTTCATATAAGAAACTGCGATTTTATCAATTGAATTAACAAAAGCAGCTGTTCTTAATGTTTTTGTGCCAGGTTTTTGCATTCTGGTTTCACGAATTTCATGATAAGAATGAATCATGGTATCTTCTAAACCAGAGTTTACCAATTCTATTTCTGATGCACCTTTAACAATCATTAAGCGATGCTCAGGAAGGATGGTTTTACCGGTTAAGTTTTCTAAAGTGGCGATCAGATTAGCGTTTGAATTAGCCGCATAGCGGTTTTCCATACGTCCGAAAGCTACGTGAGAAAGATTTTTCAACCATTCGAAATAAGAAACGGTAACACCACCAGCATTGCAATACATATCTGGAATAATGATTCCACCCATTTCAGTGAAAATTGCTTCGGCTTCCGGAGTAGTTGGACCATTCGCACCTTCTGCAATAATTTTTGCTTTTACGTTACGGATGTTATGCTCTGTAAATTGATTTTCTAACGCTGCTGGGACTAAGATATCGCAATCTTGCTCTAATCCTTCCATTGAGTTTTTAAAATCTATAGCACCTGCAAAACCTAAAATTGACCCTGTGTTTTTACGATGAGCAAAAACCTCATCAACATTTAAGCCGTTTGCATTGTAAATTGCTCCTTCGTATTCGCACAAACCAACAATGGTTGCACCAAACTCAGCTAAGAATTTCGCCGAGTGATAACCTACATTACCTAAACCCTGAACAATTACTCTTTTACCATCTAAACCAGCAGTTAAGCCGATTTTCTGCATATCTTCTGCAACACCTACGCATTCGCGAACGGCATAAGCAACGCCACGACCAGTAGCTTCCTTACGACCACGGATACCGTGTAAAGCAATTGGCTTACCTGTAACACAGCCTAAAGCATCCAGCTGACCAGGATTCATAGTCATGTATGTATCAGCAATCCAACTCATTTCGCGTTCACCCGAACCATAATCAGGTGCAGGAACATCGATACCAGGGCCAATAAAGTTTTTCTTAATTAATTCTGTAGTATAACGACGGGTAATGGTTTCTAACTCGGCAACACTATATTGTTTGGTGTTAATTTTGATACCACCCTTTGCGCCCCCGAAAGGAACATTAACGATAGCACACTTGTATGTCATTAAAGCTGCAAGTGCCATAACTTCATCTTCGTTAACCATTTCGCTATAACGAATACCACCTTTGGTTGGGCTCATGTGATGCGAATGCTCTACCCGCCAGGCATCAATTACTTCGAAACCATTTCCACGGCGAATTGGGAATTGGAAACGATAAACACTGTTACACGCTTTAATCTGGTTCAATAAACCTTCCGGATGATTTGTAAATTGAGCCGCACTGTCAAAGTTCTTGCATACATCAGCAAAAAACTTGTTCTCGTCTGCTAGATTAGCCATTATTTATTTTTTATGAATTTAGTATGCCGCAAAATTGCCTAAAAAAACCGCATATATCCAAATGAAAAAACACTTAGTGTAAAGCCAACACCTATTGAAAATGTTTTAAAAAATGGCTCTAAACGATTTAAACTTAGTTTTTATGCTCATTTTCTTTTTCGATTTTTTTTAATCTTTTATCTATTGAGAAAAGGTAGGCCAGCAAACCAATCAAAATGATCACAATACAAACCACAACAAGGTAAATTTTACCATTACTGCGTAGTGCATCGGCCATTTCCACACCGTTGTCTTGCGCAAATAATTGCATGGTGGCAAGCATTAATATCAGCGAAAAAAATATCTTCTTCATGTTAGTGATGTTGTTGTTTGTTTTCTAATGAACGTAATCTAAAACGAATGGTGTAAACCCAGTAACCAATTAATATCCAGCCTAAACATGCCGGATAAAACACCATGCGCATACGGCTATCTAAATCATAACTATTAAAACCTGGATTACCACCATTGCCCGGGTGTAAAGAATCTTTTAAACGCGGCAGAACGAAAAGTAATACCACCATCATCGGGAAAGCGAAAATGTTATAGATAGCTGAAATTTTAGCTCTTTTTTGTTCTTCATCTATCGCATTGCGAAGAATTAAATAGGCAAAATAAAGTAATACAGAAATGGCCGCAAAGTTTTGTTTTGGATCAAAACTCCAGAATTGACCCCAGGTATATTTAGCCCAAAATGCGCCCGTAACCAATCCTAACAGACCGAAAATAATACCGGTATTTACACTTTCAACCGCTTTTATATCATCAATTTCACTTTTTGTGCTTAATGATTTTACACTATAAAAAACAGAAATGGAAAACAACACAATCATTGCAAACCACATGGGCACATGGAAATACAAATTTCGTATCGTTTCATTTAAAATCGGCAAACGAGGAACACCTAATAATAATCCTGCAATTGCAGTATAAATTACCAGAACTGAACCTAAAATTTTCCACCAGGTTTTATTCATACATATATAATTTTGAATGAGTGAATGTTATACATATTGCCTGTTCAAATCACTCATTCTATAATTCACTCATTAATTTAATCGCGCCAAAGGTAAGGAAATAACAATAACGACGTAGCTACAGTAAGTACATTTACCACCAGGAGCATTCCAATTTCATCATAACTATTCTCCCATGGTAAGCCATCAACAGCATTTTTTGCTAATTTAATTAAAAGTATAAGTACTGGAATTATGATTGGGAAACTTAAAATCGCCATTAACATTCCGCCGTTCCCTGCTTTACTTGCAATAGCAGAAACCATGGTAAAAACGGTTGAAAAACTAATGCTTCCCATTATAACTGCAACGTAATAAAGCAATAAATCTGGGGGTGTAAAAGAATCGAAAACGAGGGTATAAAAACCTAATGCTATGGTGGTTAATACCAGCATGAGTAGAGTGTTATAAACTGTTTTAGAGATTAATACTGCAGCAGGACTGGCTAAAACATAACTATATAATTGTTGTCCTTTGGTTTCCTGAAGAAAGCTTTTAGATACTCCGTTGATTGATGCGAACAACATGATTATCCAAAACAAAGCATTCCAGGTTAACTTATCGCCAAGACTTACAAACGAAAGATAGCATGTAAAAATAGTGGAAACAACATACAACAATACACCGTTGATGGTATATTTAGAACGCCATTCCAAAAGTACTTCTTTGTGGATTAAATATTTAACCTCTTTGGCCAGTTGCATAACGGCAAAGATACTTTTATTGCGAAATATTGTAAGGCCAAATTGTTGGATTGTTGTAATATTGTTTAAAGTTTTAGCCGCAGATGAGTGGCCACGGAAACACGGAATACACGGGAAAATTAAATTTACCATATGTGGAGTAAATGAGCTAAGATGTATTTTAACAAAAAAAATTCCGTGGATTTCGTGTTTCCGTGGCAAAAAAATTTTAGCCGCAGATTATGGGCCACGGAAACACAGAATACAAGGAAAATTAAATTTACCACATGAGTGATGAAGCATTTTAATAAAATTCCGTGGATTTCGTGTTTCCGTGGCAAAAAAATTTTAGCCGCAGATTATGGGCCACGGAAACACAGAATACACGGAAAAATTAAATTTACCATATGTGGGGTAAATGAGCTAAGATGTATTTTAACAAAGATAATTCCATGGATTTCGTGTCTCCGTGGCAAAAAAATTTTAGCCGCAGATTATGGGCCACGGAAACACAGAATACAAGGAAAAATAAATTTACCACATGAGTGATGAAGCATTTTAATAAAATTCCGTGGATTTCATGTTTCCGTGGCAAAAAAATAATTTTATGGATTACGCATCAGTTATAGAATCGCCAATTGGCAAAATAACCATTCTTACAGATGATGATTTTGTATATGCCATTACCTTTGCTGAAAAAGATATTGCTGATTTAGCAGAAAATGAGCTATCCAAAAAAGTCGCCAATCAGTTAATCGCTTATTTTAATGGGGATTTGAAAGATTTCGATTTTCCGATCAAACAAAAAGGAACTGATTTTCAACAGGTAGTTTGGCAGAATTTGTTATCGATTCCTTTTGGCGAAACCACATCTTACGCCAGGTTTTCGGCACATCATCCATTGGCAATCAGAGCTATTGCCGCAGCCAATGGAAAAAACAATATCGCAATTGTGGTTCCTTGTCACAGGGTAATTGGCAACAATGGAAAGTTGGTAGGTTATGCCGGCGGTTTATGGCGAAAGCAATGGCTGTTACAACATGAACGAGAAGTTGCACAAAAAGGGCAAACCGAATTAAAATTTTAGTATGAATATTATTACAGAACAAGCCGATACTCCGAATGATTTAAAAGCCATCCGTTTAATTAATATTGAAGATGGAAAATGTGATTTTGAAATCGGAAAGATCCCTGTCAGGCAACACATTAATGCCAGTTACTTCTTCGCCCAAACTGATGTTTCTACTCTTGAGAAAATTCCACATCCTGCTCCAAGACGACAATATGTGATTACACTTAAAGGAAAGTTAAAATTTACAGTAACCAATGGCAAAACTTTTATTATTGAACCTGGCATTATTTTAATTGCAGCAGATACTGTAGGATCAGGACACACCTGGGAAATTATAGATGGCAATGAATGGGAAAGATTATATATCCCATTGGAAGAAGATGCGAATGATTATTTTATATCAAATTAATTTGCAATCTACTTGTTTATTCAACTCCAAACAAACCACTTCATTATTGTACTTTGCCATTCATAACGACAATCCACTCATTACCGGCGCAGGTTCCAATCATTGATTATGATATATTTCCGGATAAAGGATAGCTTTAACCAGCCAATAATGCCTCAATCAATTAAATCTCTTTTTTTAAACGTTAGTTTGTGCAGTGATTTTTTCGCCACGTTTAGTGCTGAAAAGCATAAAAATCACTCCAACTAATAGTACGATCCATCCCCATTGAAAATGAACAACCTTACTGATTAATTTATTTGCGAAGCCATATTTTGTGTAATTATTTGCAGTGAAATAAACTGCAACAACAGCCAGCACGTACCAGATTGCCATTACAAAACTCATAAAACGAAATGCTCCAGCTTTTCTGATAAACAAGAAAAGAACAGAAATTGCGATGATGGTGTATGTAATAAAAAACAAACGCGCGTCTGATTGATATAGATTCCAATTGCCTTTGATTGGCACCTTTAATATTGGGCAAAAACCTGCTATAATGCATAACAAAATGCCTAACCATGCCCTGAATTTATTTAATATCAACATTTGTTTTGGTTAACTGGTTAATTGTTTGAATTGGTTAATTGCTGATAGTGATTAATTAAAGCTACCTTGCCTGGCATTTTTTAATGACTAATGACTAATGACTAATGACTAATGACTAATGACTAATGACTAATGACTAATGACTAATGACTAATGACTAATGACTAATGACTAATGACTAATGACTAATGACTAATGACTAATGACTAATGAACTAACCTACTGCCCCTCAACAATGCCCATTTTCTCAGCAAAGTGCGCACAATAATCACGTAAATCTTCCACTATTAAGGTTTCGTTGGTTGCTTTTAAAAAGCTGTCGCCCATGGTTTGCAAGGTTTCATAGAAGAAACGTTTCATTTCATCAACAGGCATATCTTTTGTCCAAAGATCTATTTTTAATGTGTTTTTATAGTTATGATCCCAAACGGCTAAAAACATAGCTTTCGCAGGCACTTTATCATTGTTTCCAGCATCAGTACTTTCCCAAAGAATGTTATCTGGATTGTTGCCCTCATCTAACTCAACAGTTAATTTTATTTCTGCTTTTCTCATTTTTTAAATTGATTCCATCGATAAAAGAATTACACAAATTTATCGACTATTTTTTTTTACGGTTGCAAAGATGCTGATTTTACTAAATACTTTGGCTTTGCTTTAAGCTACTTTTTGTAATATTACCATCAAGATTGTTGCGATGAAAATAAATACCAGTTCCACAATCCAAATTCTTTTAATATCCTTTAAAGTAAAACGAAAAATCAGGTCTGTAATAAATGTGACAACAATCAAACAGCCTAATATTAATATGTAAAACCCATTTACATCGATCTGTTTGGGTGCGTTAGTTTTTGCAGAAAACAGATTTACCGCCACCAAAGCCAAACTGGCAGCTCCAACAATATTTAAAGGAGTAATCCTAAGCTTCATTACTTTTTCTTATCGAATTTTTTTCCTTTTTTAAAGCTTTTAACTGCTTTTCCAGCTTTGGCTTTAGCCTTATCCCTTGCCTTTTTTTCTATTGCAGCGGCATGCTTCTTCTCATGGAAAGCACCCTTGAAATCAGGATCTTCCTTGCGTTTCTGCATATCAATTTCCCTGGCAATGTGCTGACGCTCCTCATAAGGCGTTTCATCAATGTAAACACCTTCAGGAATTTCAGCCACAGGGATGTACTGGCGAATCAGCTTTTCAATTTTACGGATGTAATATTTCTCAGCATCAGTAGCAAAAGTAATGGCATCACCTTTGGCAAATGCCCTACCTGTTCTTCCGATTCTGTGCACGTAATCTTCAATAATAATCGGCACATCGAAGTTGATTACATGGCTCACATCACTCACATCAATACCCCTGCTCGCTACATCGGTTGCCACTAAAACACGAATATTTCCTTCTTTGAAACTGTTAATGGAATTAATTCTGGTATTTTGTCCTTTATTTGCATGGATTACCCGAACATTATCGGCACCATATCTACGCTCAATAAAACTGAAAATATTATCGGCAACAGTTTTTGTTTTGCAAAAAATAATCAGGCGGTTAAAGGCTTCATCATTCTTTAATAAATGCTGCAGTAGATTAATTTTTGTTTTGAAATTCGGAACGTAATATAAAGTCTGCGTTACATTTGCTGCAGGTGTAGCCTGTTCTGATGCCTCAATAACGACAGGGTTTTTCAGGAAATCACCTGCAATTTTCTGTACCAAATCGCTCATTGTTGCAGAGAACAATAAATTCTGGCGTTTGCGTGGAACGATTTCCAAAATTCTATGAATGGAGCCGATAAAGCCCATGTCCATCATTTTATCTGCCTCATCCAGCACCAAAAATTTCAGACTTTGCGTGTTAATATCGCCAGCTAAATACAAATCCAGAAATCTTCCTGGTGTGGCAATTAAAATATCAACTCCTTTTGCAATCTGCTCTTTCTGTGTTTTAGGACCAATTCCACCGAAAATCACAAGCGAACGTAAATCAGTATAAGTAGAAAATAACTTCACTTGTTCTGCAATTTGCATTGCTAACTCGCGGGTTGGCGATAAAATCAAAGCTCTTGGATTTTCGCCTTGAGCGTATTTCAATTGCATTAAAATCGGCAAAACAAAAGCCGCAGTTTTTCCTGTTCCTGTTTCTGCAATACCGAAAATATCCTGCCCAGATAATACTGGCGCAATTGCTTTTTCCTGTATCGGCGTGGCAACGGTATAACCTGCATCGGCAACTGCATTTAAAATTTGCCTGTTTAACTTAAATTCTTCGAACGATTTTGCCATAGCGCACAAAGATAGTGATTAAGGTTGAGGGTTTGAAGATGTAAGGTAGAAGGTTTAAGAAGCATTGTAAATTACACCCGAAACATTTTAAAGACCCTAGACAAAATTCAAGATTAGGTATCTTCAGGTATCTTAGATGATAAAAATTATAAACAGTAGATCTAATTATCATAGAGTTGACAACTTTAATAGCAAGGAGGCAAGAAAGTTGTCAACTCTCAAAGTAATAACCTCAATATCAAACTCAATTCTCAGCTTTCATCCATCTAAATCTTTTTGATTCGTGGTAGTTATTTAAAAACAATTCAAACAATAAACCCAAATTACTACCTTTGAAACCATGAATGCTTACCTGATTAAAGCCGCCACTATTGTAAATGAGGGACAAAAAATTGTTGCTGATGTATTAGTAAAAGATGGATTTATAGAAAAGATTGGTCAAAATCTATCTGCCCAAAATGTACAGGAAATTAATGCAGAAGGACAATACCTTTTACCAGGAATGATTGATGATCAGGTTCATTTCCGTGAACCTGGTTTAACACATAAAGCCGATATTTTTACAGAAAGTATGGCAGCCGTGGCTGGTGGAATTACTTCTTTTATGGAAATGCCAAACACAGTTCCCAATACCTTAACACAAGACTTGCTTCAGGATAAATATAATATTGCTTCAGAAACATCATTGGCCAATTACTCTTTTTACATGGGTGCCAGCAACGATAATATTGATGAAGTTTTAAAAACCGACCCAAAAAATGTTTGCGGTGTTAAGGTTTTTATGGGTTCATCAACTGGAAATATGTTGGTTGACAATGAAAAAACATTAGAAAACATTTTCAGCAAAGCGCCAATGCTGGTTGCTACCCATTGTGAAGATGAAGCAACCATCCGCCACAACCTTGCAGAATTTAAAGCCAAATATGGCGATGATTTAACCATCGAAATGCACCCGTTAATCCGCAGTGCAGAGGCTTGTTATAAATCTTCTT
This sequence comes from Pedobacter chinensis, assembly GCF_003339865.1. GTDB lineage: Bacteria > Bacteroidota > Bacteroidia > Sphingobacteriales > Sphingobacteriaceae > Pedobacter > Pedobacter chinensis. The sequence continues at coordinate 90,874 of NZ_QPKV01000006.1, read as the reverse complement.
CTTTAGCTGTTGAACTGGCAAAACGTTACCAAACCCGTTTGCATATTCTCCATATTTCAACTGCAAAGGAAATTGCTTTATTCGATAATACCATTCCATTAAAAGACAAGAAAATCACGGCTGAGGCTTGTGTCCATCACTTATGGTTCAATGATAAGGATTATGCTGCGAAAGGAAATTTCATTAAATGGAATCCTGCCGTTAAAACAGAAGAAGATCAAAAAGGGATTTTACAAGGAGTTTTAAATGATAATATCGATGTGATTGCAACCGACCATGCGCCTCATACGCTGGAAGAAAAACAGCAACCTTATTCACAAGCGCCGTCAGGTGGACCATTGGTTCAGCATGCTTTACCTGCACTATTAGAGATGCATTTGCAGGGTAAAATTTCACTAGAAAAAATCGTTGAAAAAACAGCCCACAATCTGGCAATCTGCTTTGATATCGAAAAACGAGGTTTCATTCGCGAGGGTTACTGGGCCGACTTGGTATTGGTTGATTTAAAAGATTCATGGAAGGTAACCAAACTTAATAATTTCTATAAATGTGGATGGAGCCCTTTTGATGGCGACACTTTCCAGGCAAGCATTACACATACTTTTGTATCAGGTAATCTGGCATACCAAAAAGGTAGATTTACAACCGATCAGATTGGTAAGCGATTAACTTTTGCGAGATAGAATTGTTATATTTGTTTTTATTAACAAGTTAAAGATGACAGATTTACAATTATATTCGGAAATCTCTTCACTTCCTTCTGATTTAAAACAGGAAGTTTTTGACTTTGTTGCCTTTTTAAAGCAGAAATCTAAAAAGAGAGCCAAGTCATCTCATTCGATTAATAAAGTTGAAGAACCTTTCGTTGCTTATAGTTCTAAATTTTCAGATATTTTGTTAACTGGTCCCGTTTTTTCAGAAGAGCAAATTCAAAAGGTTGAAGAAACCAGAAAATCAATAAATGAATGGCGGACCAAATAGTAATGGTTGATACTTCAATATTAATCGATTATTTTCGAAAAAAAGACAAATCAAAAACAAGGTTATTTGCTTTATCTAAAAAATTTGAAAATTTATGTATTTCAAGCATAACTGAATTTGAAATATTTACAGGAGCAAAAAGTGAGCAACTTGATTTCTGGAAAACAATTTTAACCAATTTTATAGTTTTTCCTTTTGATAGTGATGCTGCCTTAACTGCGGTTGAAATTCAAAACAAATTAAAGAAGCTAAGGAAAACAATTGATAAAGCTGATTTATTTATTGCTTCAACAGCTGTTGCTTACAACTTGGTTTTTGATACATCAAACCGAAAGCATTTCGAAAATATCGAGGATTTGAAATTGCTTAATGACGATAAGCTATAATTGAATAATATATAATTGGTTTACCAAAAACTATTTGGCATATCAAAAAGGTAGATTTACCACCGACCAGATTGGCAAGCGATTAACTTTTGCAAGATAGAATTGTTATATTTGTTTTATTATTGATTTAATCATGGAAACATTAATCGTACATCCTAAAAACAAAGAACAGTTAATGGCATTGAAAGCATTTGTTAAGGCTTTGAAAATTGATTTTACAACTGAAAAAAGCCCCTATAACCCTGAATTTGTTGCTAAAATAAAAAGAGGTGAGGCGCAAATAAAAGCAGGAAAAGGTGTTAAAATAGCTATTGAAGATTTGTGGAAATAATTTTTTAGCATATACAATTCACGCCGCTAATAAAGGCTTTTATATTTGTTCATAATAGTTCTATTAGTATGGAAATCGAATATGTTGACGATTCTTTATCAGACCTTAAATTTTGGAAAAAATCAGGCAACAAATCTATTCAAAAGAAAATTGAGCAATTGATTTCAGCTATTATTGAGAATCCTTTCGAAGGTATCGGAAAACCCGAAGCTTTAAAATATGAACTTTCTGGAAAATGGTCTAGGCGTATAAATGAAGAACATAGAATAGTCTATGAAGTAATGGATGATGTTCTTTATATATATTCATTAAAAGGTCATTATAAATAATTGATGATTACTCGCTCATTATTCATTAAAACAAGTATTTCAATCAGTCTAACCATCCTGATTTTCCTCGTCGGCTTCTTCCCCAACATAGTTCAAAAATATTACTCAACAGGAATATATCCTTACATTTCATCATCGCTTAGATTTATATCGTCTGTTTTTCCTTTCGCCATTGGCGATATCGTTTATGCTGTATTAATTGGCTTTGTACTATATAAAATCATCAGGTTTTACAAAAGGCGGAAATTATTAAAAAGAAAAGACAGGATCATTGTTTCGTTGCAAGTTTTAAATTTCTTTCTAATCCTTTACATTATTTTTAAAATAGTTTGGGGGTTAAATTACAGCAGGCCAAGCGTTAGCGAAGAATTAGGAATTGGAAATGAAAAGTACAGTGTAAAAGAATTAGTGCTGCTAGGCAATTATTTTGTTAAAAAAACAAATGATTTAAAGCTGAAACAAACCACAATTCCTGCTTATTCTGTTAAAGATTTAGAAATAAATTCTACCACCGCTTATGGTTTAATGGCGAAAAAACATCCATTGTTCCGATACTCAAATCCCTGCTTAAAATCGGTTTTAAGTCCCTGGATAATCAGTAAAGCTGGAATTGAGGGGTATTATGCACCTCTAACTGGAGAGGCTAATATGAATATCAATCTCCCTGATTTTATCAAGCCCTATGTTTCTTGTCATGAAATTGCGCATCAATTAGGGATAGCTTATGAAGATGAGGCTAATTTATTGGGTTATTTAACAGCAAGCAATAGTGCTGATCTGAATTATCAATATTCTGCCAATTATGAAATGCTGAGGTATATTTTATTTGAGATTGGAATAAAATCTCCTGAGGATTACAAAGTACTTCATGATGAATTATCACCAGGAGTTTTAGCCGATTTTAAGACTGAAAAAGAATTCTGGCGTAAATACAACGGCCAAATGTTTGCTTATATGGATGTGGCTTTTGATAGTTTCTTAAAACTTAACAATCAAAAGAAAGGAATTGATAGCTATCAGGATATTGTGATTTGGTTGTGGAATATACATAAGTTGGAGATAACCCCCTAGCCCCCTGAAGGGGGAACTCAAAGCATGATGGAAAAACATGGCTTATTTATTGAAGGTTGCATGAACTTTAGAAAGTCAAGCCCCTTTAGGGGTTGGGGTTTACCCATGTATTGCTTCTTTTGTCCTTCAATATGAGGTTATGTCTTTAAGTAAAAAGAGACTGCATCGACTTATGATACAACCTCTTTTTTTCATTCACATATCCCTCCTATAGGAGCATTTCTAATATTAAAACCTCAGAGGCACACAGTTTTATCATTGATACAGCTTATCAATTGCACTAGAGATGTATTTTTTTTCGGATAACCGCTAAAATGAAAAACAAAAGAAAATTTAATATGAAGATTATCCAAACTACTTTTTTTCGTCTATTCGATATATCAACTTTTACGCCGTGCTTTTTAATCTTAAATATTTTATAAAAAACGAAATAGCCTAAACAAGCAATAATACCTACTCCAACAAAGTTATTGAATTTATTATTATAGAATAAGAGGTCTTTGCCTGTGAATATTAAGCTTATTATTATTATGTTAAAAACAAAAACAAAACTAAATATAAAAACCGTGAGATAACCCATTAAGTTGGGCTTGCCTTCTTTCATTTTTAAAAAATGGTTGAAAGCAACCGCATACAGATCAAGCAAGTAATTTTTCATAACTATTTTCTAATGATCTCTTTTATATTCATATAATTCCCATGCAGCCAGTATGATTCCTCCTACAATTGCTGTGGCGGGATTCATAGCGCCAAAAGTAAGTGCGATACCTAGAACAGCTTGGCCTGCATCTTCCCAATTTGGATCTTGGGCAAATTCAATCACATTTGAAGCAATGTCAATAACACCAAATATTCTTGAAGCGGTTTTGAATCCTGACATCGCGGTTGCTTCTAAATTTGCTGCTGTTGCAGCAATCTCAGCATGGCTTGCTGACAGTCCAAATGCAGCTAGCATAAGCCCAGCGACATCATAAGCACTTGTGCCTTGTCCACTGGCAACAAAATGACTTGAGACAGAAGACCCAGGATTATTGCCACCTGGGCCTCCTACAGTACTACCTGATCCACCGCTTCCTGACCCATCCCATGGAGCAGGATAGCCACCATTTATTGCTGGCCATGTATCGTAAATTGCACCGTAAGGACAAACTGGTATACACTGTTTGCAATTTATGCAACTATTAGTATCAATTCTTACGTAGCCTTCAGTGAACCATGAATGTTCGCCATCTTGAAACTCTACACTGATTGTTCCATCAGGTGCATGAATAATGGCACTGGTTGGACAAACATCCAAGCAAAGTTTACACACCGTACAACTTGTAACAGGTAATAAAATTACGTCTTTTCATGAGTTCTGTTAAATATAAATTAGGCGGCAAATATAGAATGTTTGATGACTTTTCTGACAGAAAATCACTAACTGTTAAGTAGTAGTTATTACAACAATTTGTGAAATAATCTAATCTGCCAACTCTCCAAATTTTTCAATTACGCAATTCTACCCATGTATTGCTTCTTTTGTCCCGAAACTTTGGATCAATTCGCCTTCAAAATCCAACCATTCTTTCCAGCGTTTTTCTACATCAACATCGGTACTATATTTACGGGCAAAGTTTAGGAAAGTAGTATAATGCCCAGCCTCTGAAACCATTAATTCATGATAAAACTTAGCCAGTTCTTCATCTTTAATATTTAGAGAAAGTACACGGAAACGCTCACAGCTTCTGGCCTCAATCATTGCTGCAAACAAAAGCCGATCGATAAAAGCCTGATTGCGGCTTCCATCTTTTTTGCTGAATTTAACCAAACGGCCAACATAATCATCCTTACGTTCGCGACTAAGCGTGTAGCCACGTTGTTTAATGATATCAATTACCATTTGAAAATGCTGCATTTCTTCAATTGCAATGGCTGTTAATTCATCAACCAAATCCTGATGTTCGGAATTTTGAGTGATTAATGTAATAGCATTTGATGCTGCTTTTTGTTCGCACCAAGCATGATCAGATAAAATTTCCTCTAAATTCGATTCCGCAATATTTGCCCAACGTGGGTCTGTCAATAATTTTAATCCTAACATGTGGTACTTGTAATTGAGTTGCAAAATTAAAAATATTTAACATACGTTTAATATCTGCCGCAGATTTAAAAGATTAACGCAGATTTCAAATATTAATCAGCGAAAATCATTTTATTCGGCGGGAGCAGAAAAAACCACTTATTTTGCACAAATTTAAAACCATGAGTGCGAAGAAATTATTGATAATCGGATTAGTCTGGCCTGAACCCACTTCATCAGCAGCGGGGACAAGAATGATTCAACTTATTGATTTGTTTCTGAACATAGGCTATGAAATTACTTTTGCATCTGCGGCATCAAAAAGTGAATTCAGTTATGATTTCGCTGAAACAAGTGTGATTGAACAGGAAATAAAGCTGAATGACGAAAGTTTCAACTCATTTTTAAAAGCCTTAAATCCATCAATTGTACTGTTCGATCGCTTTATGATTGAGGAACAGTACGGTTGGAGGGTTCAACAGGAATGTCCAAACGCATTGCGGATTTTAGATACCGAAGACCTTCATTTTTTACGCAATGCCCGTCAGCAAAGTTCAAAAAAACAAGAAACAATAGATTTATTTTCTGATACCGCAAAGCGGGAAATCGCCTCTGTTTTACGTTGCGATTTATCATTGATTATCTCTGAAGTAGAAATGAAAATTTTGGAAGAAACTTTTAAAATTGATTCTTCCTTACTTCATTACCTGCCATTTTTAGAAAAAGAAATCACAGAAGAAACCATTCAAAACTGGATTCCATTTGAAAACAGAGCTGATTTTGTTTTTATCGGCAACTTTCTTCACGAGCCTAACTGGAATACTGTTCAGGTTCTGAAAACTAAAATCTGGCCAGTTCTAAGGAAAAAACTCCCAAATGTAAATCTGAATATCTATGGTTCTTATGCCTCACAAAAAGTACTGCAATTGAATAATAAAAATGAAAAGTTCTTAATCAAAGGAAGGGCTTTAAATGCTCAGGAAACAATTGCTAAACATCGGATTTTACTCGCCCCCATTCAGTTCGGTGCTGGCGTAAAAGGTAAATTTATAGATGCCATGCAGGTTGGAACACCATCTATTACCACTTCGGTTGGTGCAGAAGCAATGAAAGGTTCATTAGATTGGAATGGATTTTTTGAAGATGATTTGGATGCTTTTATTGATAAAGCTGTTGCCCTGTACTTAGATAAAGCTGCCTGGCTTTCAGCTCAACAAAATGGTGTAAGGATAATTAATGAACGATATGCATTCCAACATTTCGCTGATGCGTTTATTTCTGAGGCTGAAAATTTAGATTTAATAAAACATCGTCAGAAAAATTTTGTAGGACAGATTTTAAATCATCACACCATGCAGAGTACAAAGTATATGTCGTTGTGGATTGAAGAGAAGAATAGGAAGTAGTTTTGTCTTAGCCAGACAGGCTTTCCACTTTTTCTTGATAAAAAGTGGAGCAAAAATCAAGGCTTGCATCTGATTTTGTAAAAATATTATATATTTTCAAGTTGTCATTTCTCCCAAAAAGCATCGGCCCTTTGTTTATAAACCTGATTGACGGGGAAAGCCCAAACTTTTTCTGTTTGGCTTGTACCAAAAGCAGGACTACAGCTACCGAAGAATTACCTAACCGTTCATTTCCTGTCAGAATTTAGGATTAAAAGATGAAACAGAATTTGGGGACTATAATTTTCAGACTACAGACTTTAAGACTTTCTTTACAACATTAAAACATTTCAACCTCAAAACATTGCAACAATCTCCGTAAATTCGCACCATGGCAAAAATATCAATCAACCTGGCCACGGGTTCATTACAGAAAGAAGAAATTATAGTCGGAATCGATTTAGGCACAACCAATAGTCTGGTGGCTTTTATCAATCCTGAAAAAAAACCACAAGTGATTAATGATGCCGGAAAAGGAATTTTAGTTCCATCTGTTGTATATTTTAATAGCCAAAATGAAGCTGTTGTTGGTAATGAAGCAAAAGATTTTCTAACCACAGATCCTGCAAACACCATTTTTTCGGTAAAAAGATTATTAGGCCGCTCTTACAAAGATGTTGCCGAACACAAGGATATTTTCTCTTACAAAATTATTGACGACGATACCGATGCTTTGGTAAAAATTCAGGCTGGCAATCGTTTTTACACACCAATAGAATTATCGGCAGAAATTTTAAAAGAGTTAAAGGCCAGAGCTGAACATGCTTTGAAAACACCTGTGAATAGAGCTGTGATTACGGTTCCAGCATATTTTAATGATAGCCAGCGCCAGGCCACACGTGATGCAGGTAAACTTGCAGGCTTAGATGTGATGCGAATCGTAAATGAACCAACCGCGGCCAGTCTGGCCTATGGCATTGGTTTAGATCCAACTCAACAAAAAACCATTGCCGTTTACGATTTAGGCGGTGGAACTTTCGATGTTTCCATCCTGCAAATTCAAAACGGAATTTTTGAAGTTTTAGCCACAAACGGAAATACTTATTTGGGTGGCGATGATTTTGACAGGGCCATTTTAAACTATTGGATTGAGAAAAATAAGCTGGATATTGCTGTGGTTGCGCAAGATAACATCCTGATGCAAACTTTGCGGTTACAGGCTGAAGCGGCTAAAAAAGCATTATCAACTCAAAACCTATACAATGAACAGGTTGGCGAAATCTGGTGCACGCTTGATAAACAGACTTTCGAGCAATTGATTTCTGCTCCTGTTGAAGAAACCATAACTGCCTGCAAAAATGCACTAAAAGATGCTGATTTAACTGTTGCAGATATTGATGAAGTGATTTTAGTGGGCGGTTCTACCCGCACGCCTTTTGTTAAGCAAGCAGTTGAAAATTTCTTTGGCAAAAAACCACAAGACAATATTAATCCAGATGAAGTAGTGGCACTTGGTGCAGCTATTCAGGCAGATGTTTTGGCTGGAAATCGCTCTGATATTCTGTTGCTCGATGTTACACCACTTTCGCTCGGTATTGAAACCATGGGTGGTTTAATGGATGTGATTATTGCCCGCAATAGTAAAGTTCCAACAAAGGCTGGCCGCCAATATACCACTTCGATAGATGGACAGGTAAACATGAAAATTTCGGTTTACCAGGGCGAACGCGATTTGGTTAAAGAAAACCGCAAGCTTGCTGAATTTGATTTAAAGGGAATTCCTGCTATGCCAGCAGGTTTGCCTAAAGTAGATATTAACTTCTTATTAAATGCTGATGGCATTTTAACCGTTCAGGCAATAGAGTTACGCTCGGGTGTGAAACAGGAAATTGAAATTACGCCAAGCTATGGCTTAAGTGATGATACCGTTGAAAAAATGCTTTTAGATAGTATCGAACATGCTCAAAGTGATGTGCAGCAACGTATGCTAATTGAAGCCAGAAGTGAAGGCGAACAATTGCTTTATACCGCTGAACGTTTCATTGAAAAACATGCCGGTCATTTAAGTCAGGCAGAAATAAGAGATACTCAACTTTACATTAGCGCCCTGAAAAATGCCCTTACGCTTAATGATAAAGATTTAATTCTGAAAAAAGCTGATGAGCTGAATGAATTCACTCGTCCATTTGCAGAACGTGTGATGGATGCTGCTATTTCAACGGCTATGAAAGGCAAAAAGATAGAGTAGTGTTTTATTAATTTGCTGGAATAGTTTTGGAGCCATGAATTATAGCTGAAGTTGAATGATTCTAATAATGCCTGTTATTTTAAACTTGTTTCAGAAGCTTTCGAGTGTCTCGATTCCATATTATATTCCAGATGAAATAAATGGTTCGTGGGGACACGAACCATGGCCAGACGGTTATTCGAATATTAACAAATGACTTTGCATTATTAATAGTTCATGAACGCGATCGCCCGTCATTCTGAACTTGTTTCAGCTTTCCTGCTATTTGAACATCTACATCTTTTAATTTTCTTATCATACATCAAATCTTCTCAAACCCTAACCTGTTATTTTTGTTAAAATTATTTAGCAATTATGGAATTAGGTATTGGCATGTTCGGCGATTTGCAAATCAATGCAAAGGGAGAAATTCAACCCGCTCAACAAAGACTTCAGGAAATTATAGAAGAAATTAAACTCATGGACGAAGTGGGTTTGGATTTTTATGGAATAGGTGAACATCATCGTCCTGATTACGCCGTTTCAAGCCCCGAAATCATTTTGGCGGCTGCTGCCACGGTAACTAAAAATATTAAATTAAGCAGCGCCGTTTCTGTTTTAAGTTCTTCAGATCCTGTAAAACTTTATCAAAATTTCGCTACAATTGATTTAATCTCGAATGGCAGAGCAGAGTTAATGGCCGGTCGGGGGAGTTTTATTGAATCATTTCCATTATTCGGCTATAACCTTCAGGATTATGATGAACTTTACGAAGAGAAATTAGAGTTGCTCTTAAAAATAAACAAAGAACCTAAAATAAATTGGAAAGGTAAATTCAGGCCTGAATTGATTAATCAAGAAGTTTTGCCCCGTGCGGTCAACAACAATTTGAAAATTTGGGTGGCCATCGGTGGAACTCCAGAATCGGTTGAACGTGCAGGGAGATTAGGTTTACCAGTAATGTTCGCGATTATTGGTGGTCAACCGGTACAATTCAAACCACTTTTTGATTACTACAAAAAGGTTTACCAGGCTTATGGCCATGATATGGCTAAATTTGAAGTTGGTGTACATATGCACTCATTATTTGGCGAAAACAGTCAGGAAGTTTCTGATTATTACTTCCCATTATATTCTGCTCAAATGAATAGAATTGGTCGCACACGCGGATGGGCTCCCTTTCAAAGAAATCAATTTGAAGCTGGCCGAAGCAGTGAAGGTGCTTTAATTATTGGCGATGCAAATGAATCTGTAGATAAAATTTTAGCCATGGAAGAAACATTCGGTTTAACCCGTTTCTCTGCACACATGGATGTTGGTGGACCATCTCATGCTGCGATGATGAAATCAATAGAAATTTTCGGGACTAAGATTGCGCCGAAAGTTAGAGAGGCATTAAAGAAATAAATCAGGCTTTACTACTTTTGGTAATCATCTGCATAGCCGTGTAAACATAACATCCAACGCAAATTGCAAAAAGACTTTCAAGCAAAGCAAATAAAGCCATAACAGCACTAAATATTATGGTCAGGTTATAAAAATTCAACAAAAATGTTGCGGTAATGATGAGGCAAAATATAAAGCCCAACATTGCCGCGAATTTTTTTGGAGCTAAATCTGTCATTTTGGATTTTAAAGAAAGTTGTTTAGCCACATTGATGGCAACAAACTTCAAAATGCTGAATCTTCCGTTGGTAAAAGCCCTTAAAGCGAAATCCAGAATCAGAAAAACAATTGCCCAATAATTGGAAAAAACAATGCAGGTGATTACGATTAACGCTACAATAAATGCTATAATTCTTATTACATTTTCGTTTACTCTTTCAACTGAAATTGGGCAAGATAATTCCATTTAATATGATTTTTTTTTATAAATCTATTAAATTTAATAAAAAAACTTAACCCATTGTACCCAAAATTTTGCTGCCCCACTAAAAAAATTCTTAACCTTGTAAAATTTCATTCCTATATTTATTAAAGTAATAATTTATGCACTACAAAATATAGAATGGATAATTCCGAACGATTAAACCTGCTTTTGGTTAAGCTAGAGAATTTATTACTCAGACAACAAAGTTTTGAGGCTGAAATTGAAGCTTTAAAACAAGAAGTCAAAGCTTTACAAACACACGGCACAACTCCCGCTCCTCTTGTAAAACCTTTTGAGTCTGTAATTGCCCCTCCGCCAAGAAATACACCACCAAGCGTTGCAAATCAAAACGCATTAGAACCTCGTGTAATTCCAGGTCCTTTCCCACCAACATCAAATCAACCACAAAGCAATTTCACACACTGGTTTAAACGTGAGAATATGGTCAAATCAGATTTCGAAAAGTTTATCGGCGAAAATCTGATCAGCAAAATTGGCATTCTGATTTTAATTCTTGGTGTGGGTATCGGAGCAAAATATGCTATCGATCACGATATGGTTAGTCCTTTAACGAGAATTGTTTTGGGTTATGTTGTTGGAGCAGGCTTAATGGCTTTTGCAATAAAGCTGAAAGCAAAATATGAGAATTTTTCGGCTGTTTTAGTAAGCGGGGCAATTGCAATCATGTATTTTATCACTTATGCCGCTTATGATTTTTACGCCTTAATACCACAAGCTTTAGCCTTTGCATTAATGGTGGTGTTTACATCATTTACCATTATTGCGGCCATCAAATATAACAAGCAGGTAATTGCCCATATTGGCCTGGTTGGTGCTTATGCCGTTCCGTTTCTATTAAGCGATGGCTCAGGAAAAGTTGGAGTATTGTTTACTTACATGGCTATAATTAACATCGGAATTTTGATTCTGAGCTTCAAAAAATATTGGAAGCCATTATTTTATGCTTCTTTTACCCTGACATGGATCATATTTTTAGCTTGGAGATTAGATTTAAATCCCAACAACAACTTTTTCGGATTATCATTGCTATTCTCTTGTATATTCTTTATCACATTCTACATAACCAATTTGGCTTATAAAGTAACTAAAAGAGAAGTTTTCGGATTTAGTGATGCGGTCATTTTGCTGCTAAACTCTTTTATTTTTTATGGTATTGGCTACTTCATTCTATCAGAAAATAAGAATAGTACCGAACTATTAGGCTTATTTACCCTGGTAAACGCAGTCATCCACTTCATTATCAGTTTGATCATTTACAAAAGAAAACTTGCAGACAAGAATCTATTTTATTTGATTTTAGTCATGGTAATTACCTTTATCACTTTAGCTGTTCCTGTACAGTTAGATGGCGGCTGGGTAACCATTTTCTGGGCGGCAGAAGCCGCCATATTATTTTATTTGGGAAGAATTAAAACCATCGCTATTTATGAGGAACTATCATTTCCATTAATTTTTTTAGCTTTTTTCAGCTTATTGCAAGATTGGACAACTTATTATGATGTGTACTCAGGTGCGACAACAGTTACTCCAATATTCAATATTGGCTTTTTAACTGCTGCTATTTTTATTGCTTGCTTTGCATGGATATTCAGCATCGGCAAAAAAGAAATGGAAAAACCAGCAGAATGGATTTGGATGAGACAGATTTTAAGTTATTCTATTCCAACAATACTGCTTTTGGTCATTTACTTTTCATTTCGGATAGAGATAGCAAAACATTTCAACAACCTGTTCGAGTTGACAAAGGTTAACACTAATCCGGGTCAAAAGAAAGATTACAATTCCTATCAGTACAATTATAATTATGAAAATCTAAAAACCGCATGGATATATATTTATAGTTTATTTTTCGCTTCAGCATTAACACTAGTCAATATTAAAAGATTAAAAAACGAAGAACTTGCAATTGCTAATCTTGTTATAAATATTCTGATAGTCGTGCTGTTTTTAACCCATGGTCTATACAATTTAAGCGAATTAAGAGATTCTTATTTATTCAACGAAAACAAATATTTCATCATCAGCGCATTCAATATTGGCATTAGATACCTGGCACTGACATTTTTCGCATTACTGATTATTCAATGCTATCAATTGCAACGGTCAGGATTACTGAAAAGAGATTTCAAAACCATGTTCGATTACCTACTTTATATTTCTATTTTATGGGCAATCAGCAGTGAACTGATTAACATTTTAGAATTGTTGCATTCTGAAGGAAGCTACAAGTTAGGTTTGAGCATTTTGTGGGGCGTGTATTCGCTGTTTTTAATTGGAATGGGCCTGGCAAAAAACAAAAAACATTTGCGTATTGGTGCTATGGTTTTGTTTGGCCTTACCCTGATAAAGCTCTTCTTTTACGATATTTATTCATTAAGTACAATCTCAAAAACTATCGTTTTTGTATCGCTAGGTGTACTTCTGCTCATTATTTCTTTTCTTTACAATAAGTACAAACATTTAATTATTGATGATGCTAAGATTGAAGATTAACTTACTTTTGGTGTTGCTGCTTTTTGCTGTGTTTACAAAAGCACAAACGAATAGCTATAGGTTTAAACGAGGCATTACTGGTGTTAATTCAAATTGGCACAGTATAAAATTGCCCGATCAGTTATATAAAAATGCAAATTTTGGCTTTACAGATTTAAGGATTTTTGGCGTCAAAGGAAAAGATACTGTTGAGGTTCCGTATTTATTAAAACAAAGGGCAGATCAAATAAATACTCAGGAAATTACATTTAAACAAATCAATCAGAGCGCAAACGCGAATGGATATTTCTATACCTTTCAATTGCCTGCGGCAAGTATAATCAATGAAATCAATCTGAGTTTTAAGCAAGAAAACTTTGATTGGCAGGTTGCACTTGAAGGCAGTAATAATAATATAGAATGGTTTTCCATTTTAAACAATTCTCGTATTTTATCAATTAAAAATAGTAGTACGGACTACCAATTTACCAAGTTGAGTTTCCCTGATTCCAAATATCAGTATTTTAGAATAGCAGTTAAAAGCACTGTTCAGCCAGAATTATTAGAAGCGAAAACAGCAAAAATTGATACTATAAAAGGAACTTATGAAAATGTTAAGTATAAATCCTTTATCCTAAAGAACAATCAGAAAACTAAAGAAACAATAATTGATGTAGAATTAAAAAATACAGCTCCACTCTCCTATTTGAAATTAAATGCTCAAAGTGATTTCGATTTTTATCGTCCAATTAAAATTGAGCATGCAACGGATAGTTTCCAAACCGACAAAGGCATTCAGTATAATTTTTCAAATATTTATGATGGAACTATTAGTTCATTAGAAAAAGCGGAATATCATTTCCCAAATACCATTACTTCGCGGATAAAAATCACGATTCAAAACCATGATAATAAACCTTTAAAATTGAGCGATTTGGATTTGAAAGGAAATATTTATGAGCTCATTGCCAGATTTGATGATCAAAAACCAGAATATGCCTTATATTACGGCAATGAAAATGCAGATGCTCCGAGTTATGAAATAGAAAAATTTGAAAATAAAATTCCAACGGATTTAACAGCCTTAAATATTGGACAGGAACAGAAAAATCCAACTTACACAATCGAAATTGAAAAACCATTATTCAACAACAAAGCCTGGCTTTGGGCATTGATGGCTATTATTATTGTTTTACTGGGTTGGTTTTCTTTTAAAATGTTGAGGGATTAGAAATATAGCTTCTAATGATTATTTAATGTACGATAAACATGAAGAACATTTTCAACTTACAGAATCAAAAAGGTAATTTGAAAAATTAACATGAGGAAATCACGTTTTTTGACAAACAGAATGAAATAATATGTTTAGTGTAATTTGAAGTTTAAATATTCCACAGTAAAATGATTAGAAAAATTTTAGGCTTAATAGCAGGATATTTTGTTTTTGTAATAACCTCACTTGCTTTATTTAAAGCTTCAGGTAATAATCCGCATGCAGATCCAACAAACATTTTTGTAATATTTACGGCAATTTATGGCATTTTATTCTCAATTGTTTCGGGATTTGTGACACAGCTTATTGCCAAAACTAAAAGTTTAAATATCAATTACATACTCGCATTAATCATTGCCGGGTTTGCTGCCTTTTCACTTTTTAAATCTACCGGGAATCATTGGACACAAATTTTGGCCATTTTTATTTTTGCTCCCGTATCAATTTTAGGTGGATTGTTTCATATTAAGAAAATGAATTAAATCCTTTAATTTCCTTATATTACAGAATGAAAAGATTAACGATTTTAATGACGTTAATCATCCCGCTGTTTCTTTGTACCTCCTGGGGTTTCTTTGCGCATCAGAAAATTAACAATCTGGCCGTTTTTACCTTGCCTGCAGAAATGATTGGTTTCTATAAAAGGAATATTAAATACATTACTGAACATGCTGTTGATCCAGATAAACGAAGATATGCAGATACCCTTGAGGCTCCGCGTCATTATCTGGATGTAGAAAATTATGAAAAAAGTATCGATAGCATTCCTGAAAAGTGGAACGATGCCTTAACCAAATATGGATTGAAACACTTGAATGCAAATGGCATCGTTCCGTGGCAAATTCAACGCACTTATCTTAGCTTGGTTAAAGCTTTCAAAGCCCGCGATTCGGTTAAGATTTTAAGGTATTCGGCAGATTTAGGACACTATATCGGCGATGCACACGTTCCTTTACATACCACTTCAAATCATAACGGGCAATTAACCAATCAGATTGGCATTCATGCTTTTTGGGAAAGCAGACTACCTGAACTATTCTCAACCAATTACAACTTTGTGGTCGGCAAAGCGAGTTACATAGAAAATCCACTTAAAGAAGCCTGGAAAATACTTAAGCATACCAATAGTCTTGTTGATACGGTATTGACTTTTGAAGCGAAACTCGCGGCTTCTTTTCCATCAGATAAAAAATACAGTTTTTCTGAAAAAAACAACATTGTGTTGAAACAGTACTCTCTGGCTTATTCCAAAGCCTACCACGATCAAATGAACAATATGGTAGAGCGGCAAATGCGTTCTGCAATATTAAAGATCGGTTCTTTTTGGTATTCAGCCTGGGTTGATGCAGGACAACCTGAACTTAAAAATTTAACTAAAATTGAGATCAATCCTGAAGACAAAAAAGAAGCTATGGATGTTGAAAAAAAATATCAGAAAGGTATTTTAATTGGCCGAGAACTCTGATCATCTCTTAGAATTTTTACCTTCTATCGGCTGGTGTTTGATAAATGGCTCATGAGGGCACGAACCATGAATAAAAACAGAAAGATATTATTTGCAAGATCTCTGATTAATCTTTAGAATCTTCGCCTTCAATAATTTCTTCGATTTTTTTAGGTTGCAAACGGCTTCTGATAGCTGCCCAAATTGCAGGAACAAATGTAACCACAGCAATAAATATAATCACTAACTCAAAGTTATTTTTGATCACAGGAATCTGCCCTAATAAATAACCACCCATTAACAGCGAAAAAATCCAGGCCACGCCACCTACAATATTGTAATAGGTAAAACGACCAAATGGCATTTTTGCAATACCTGCCACGAAAGGCGCAATGGTTCTAAAAATAGGTAAGAAACGACTAAGCATAATTGCTTTACCACCGTGTTTTTCAAAAAACTCATGAGATTGGTGATAGTATTTTAGCTTCAAAATTTTATTGTTCTCTTTAAATACCCCAGCGCCCAATACACTTCCTAGTTTATAGTTAACTGTATTGCCCAATATTGCTGCTATCATTAAAATAATTAGCATCAGCCATATATTTAAACCTGTTTCATGTTCACCTGCTATTAAGGCGCCCATGGCAAATAATAATGAATCGCCTGGAAGAAAAGGCGTCACGACAAATCCGGTTTCAGCAAATATGATTAGAAATAGGATCAGGTAAGTCCAGGTACGATATTCATTAACAATTTCCGCTAAGTGAACGTCAATATGAAGTATAAAGTCTATAAGTTGTTGTAGTAATTCCAAGGTTATCTAATTTTGGGCAAAAATATGAATATGAAAGGGATAATTAATCTTTTCTAAAAATAATATCTGATTTAGTTAATTACTGCTAACTAAGCGTTTCTGAAGTTCTCCTGTTCTTGAACCATCAATTATTACCGTATATACCCTTCCATTGGAAATAGTGGTAGAATCTAACAGGGTAACAACCGGTTGAGGGTTAGTTGTAGTAGGCGTAGTAAGAACAAAGGAAATTTTGGTCGATTTATTTACCTTAATTTTCCGGGTTAACTTATTTCCGTAAACCATAGTTAATTTGGAAAATGCATTTCCCGAATCGGTAACAATAACAGGAGAACCTAAAGTATAACCTAAATTCCAAAACACAACTTTAGCACTATCAGGATTCGGCCTGACATCATCTTCATCATAAATTAATTCAGGAGCTGCTGTAGTTGACTTTCTGGTATAATAAACCGAATAATTTTTACCAATTGAGGGATGTACAGCTGCCAGGGTTGTTAAATCATTAGCAGAATTTATGTTTCTGGAAGTAATTTTATATGTAGAATCACCAGCAACAACAATATAACTACTATTTGTACCATAGGTTGCTGCAGAACCAAGCTGTCTTCCGTTTAAGAAAAAATTTTGGGTGGTATCAGTAGATGCGACGTGGAAAACTCGAATTTTTGCGTCGCCTTTTATAAAATTGTTATTTTTTATACACGAACTGACTAGCAACGTTATGGCAAATAATAAAAAAAATAGCTTCGAAGTCAAAAAATTACGTTTTTTCATAAAAGGATTACTACGCTAGTAAAACGTAAAGATAATAGAAAGCATATAAACTTACTGAAATTAATTATCTGTTATAACATGAGCCTCCAAAGCAACAGATGAGTTTCCGCTAAACCAGATGGTATAGATTTTACCTGCCTCAAGATTTACTCCATCAATGGTTTTAATGCTTCCAGATCCAACAACATTGTATCTCAAATTCATTCCTGCATCAACAGAAAAATAAGCAGATGCTTCTTTATAAAGCAATCCGTTAACAAATTGAGTACCTGCCTGCACACTAACATTAATTCCGGTGCTGAAATACGGGGTTAGATTAATCAGCTTAATTTTTGCTTTTCCTGATTCGGTATTGCTAAGATTATCTTCATAACTAACTATTTCTCTAACGCCATTTCTGTCATTTACTAAAAATGTAGAATATGTGATGGATGGGGTAAAATTAAGAGTAGCTTCTGTTTCCAGATTAGTTGAACCAATAAATTTAACTGATCTGCTGCCCGAAGAAATTTTCAGGTAATCTGTTGTTTCAGAGAATGCAAGCGCTGAGATTGAGCGTTTTTCTCCATCTATATAAACATCCTGATCTGTTTCTGTTTGAGCTGCATTAATCATTTTTACCCTGGCTTCTCCTTTAACTATAACATCCGGATCATGCTTTTTACAAGAAGAAAAGTAAATTATCACAGCAAAAAGAAAGAATAGTTTGGAGAGTTTGGTAAAGATTTTCATAGTTAGCGTATTGGTCAGTAAACAAAAATGGCCTGGTCAAAAACCAAGCCATTTTTTATATTTAAACTAAATGATTAGTAGTTTAATAGCTATTGTTTAGCATTACAGGCATAACCAACATTAAAACATCTTCATTTTCATCATTAGTTTGAGGAATTAAAAGACCTGCCCTGTTTGGTGTAGATAATTCTAAAGTAACTTCATCGCCACTTAAATTGCTTAACATTTCAATCAAAAAACGTGCATTAAAGCCAATTTCAAGGTCTTCTCCATCATATTGACAGCTTAAACGTTCGTGCGCTTCATTTGCGAAATCTAAATCTTCTGATGAGATATTGAGTTCACTTCCATTAATTTTTAACCGTACTTGATGTGTGGTCTTATTTGCAAAAATCACAACCCTACGGAGTGTATTTAAAAACAAACCTCTATCAATTACCAGTTTATTTGGATTATTCTGAGGGATCACTGCCTCATAATCCGGATAACGTTCGTCTATTAAACGACACACCAGATTAATGTTTTCAAATTTAAAAAAAGCACTTGTTGCATTATAATCAACTGATACGTTAATATCTGTTGATGGAAGCGCGGCTTTTAAAAGTGTTAAAGCTTTTTTAGGTAAAATGAATGATGTAGCCTTATCAGCTTTACTATCCGTTCTGCGGTAGCGCACCAATTTGTGCGCATCCGTTGCTACAAATGTAATGTGCTGAGGTGATAATTGGCAGAACACACCAGTCATCGCCGGGCGTAACTCATCATTACTTACTGCAAATATTGTTTTGGTTATAGCCTCAGTTAATACTGATGCTGGTAAATTTACTGATGATGCATTTTCAACTACAGGAATTTTCGGAAAATCATCTCCGTTTTCGCCACTTAGCTTATATTTTCCATCGCCCGCACTTATTTCAATTGCGAAAGTAGAATCATCAATGTTAAATGCAATGGGCTGATCTGGCAAAGTTTTAAGTGTATCTAACAAAATTTTAGATGGAACTGCAACTTTACCTTCTTCCTTTGATTCTACAGCCAAAGCAGTTGTCATGCTGGTTTGCAAATCGGTAGCAGAGATAGTTAAGTTTCCATCTTTAATTTCGAAAAGGAAATTTTCAAGTATAGGTAAAACTGTACTGCTGCTTGATGCGCCATTTACAGTTTGTAAATGTTTTAATAAAGTTGATGTGGATACAATAAATCTCATGATATCATTTAGTCTTCTTCAAAAATATAAAAATTATTTAGCGTACTTGTATTTGCGGTAATAATGTTGAAAAATTGCAAAGAATATTAACAATAACAAAGGAGCAACAACATTTATAAACTGCCATTTTGTTTTTTCCAGCTTAATTTTGGCTTTATCGAGTAATCTTATCTTTACTTCTTTGTTTCGAAGGCTGATTAAATTATCATCATCGGTAAAATAATCGATGATATTTAGCAATAACGTCTTATTTCCGAAGGTTCGCTGTGAATAACGATCAAAGCCCAGTGGAAATGCTGAACCATCTTTTTCTGAAACCTGATTTTTGAAAATATCCCCATCTCCAATCACGATCATTTTTGTTGGTTTACTGCTTTTGGCAGTGGTAAATGGCTGGTTGATCCCTGCAGGCAATGGTCTTCCGTCAAATACCGAGGGGAAGTTTCCTTCAAGCAATGCCCCCACATTCTGTGGGTTACTTTGAAATGCTCTTGGATCCAGCTCATCGGCAACCATTTGTAAGCTAAAGGGCTTAGGTAAATTATAAACCTTATTATAAGGCGATGTAGTTAAAATATAAGATTTGGTAACGTCTTTTACACCAATGGTATCTACGGTACTCGGAAATTCTGATTTTACACCATCTATTTTTTTAACTACACTATGCGCCGTATCGGGAAGTAAAATGGGGTAATAAATCCAGGGTACAAGTTGCATTTGATTTTGTGCGCCGACAACCCCGGTAGAAACCGGAATTTCTGCATTATTTGCCGGATCTGCAATAATGTTATAATTAATCCTGGCACCATACATAAACAGCATATCATCCAGGTTCAAGTCTCTGCTTGTCGCCATTTGACCACTCTGCCCCCGCAAATTCTCTAAATCTGCATTATTTTGGTCTATGCTCCAAAGTACGCGGCCGCCATTCATGACGAAATAATTAATTTTATACTTTTCGGTTTCTGTAAATGTTTTTTTAGGTTTAGCTATAATCATCACGTTTAGCTTATCCAAACCTTCTTTGGTAATAGAATTCAAATCAACACGACCAACAATGTAATGATTGGCTAAACTGATTCTTGCATCTTCGAGCTGTAAATCAGAAAGTTCTTCATTTGACTCTGTAAAACCAATTCGTGGGTTATACCCGTTCAACACCTTCTTCAAACTTGATGTAAAAGTATATTCCAAATTCTCAATCGATCGATTGATGTTCTCTTCGTATCCGCCTGCTACATTGAAATTTTGCAAAAGCTTTACCGGCATTTGCTTCCCGTCACTTTCTATCATCGCCATTGGCACAACCAGCTTTTCAGTCGTTCCACTTTCTGTTTTTAATGTTGTACGGGTCGCTTCAATCCCGTTCTGACTAAGGTTGTAAATCACTGTATCTTGTTCAGCAATCGTTAATCCTTCTAACGGATCAATATAAACCAGCTTCACATCAGCTTTTGAGTAGGCTTTATAATCAGCAAGCAAATCTTTTACTCCAGTTTGTAAACGTTTGAGTGCTGGCGGTAACTGACCTTCTAAAAATACAGTGATGATAATTGGCTTTTGATTTTTTTGCAATAAAGCCTTTGTCTTTTCACTCAACGTAAAACGTTTATCAGCAGTAAAATCAAAACGGTAAAATGTATATTGACCAGCGATATTTAAAATGATTAAGGCTAATGCCACAATAATGAAATCAGTCCATTTGCTTTTCTTGATCATTATCGTTTTCCTCCTGCAATTATTTTGGTAAACAATAAAAACATGCTCGAAAAAGTAATGAAATAGATTAGATCTCTGGTATCTAAAACCCCTCGGCTCATTGAATTATAATGTTGATTTATCCCCAGATTTGAAATCAATACTTCTACATTTTGCAAAGAAATAATTTGGCTGGTATAATCAAAACCCAAAAATGCAAAAGCACATAAACCTGCACAAATCACAAAGGCTATTACCTGATTTTTGGTCAGGGCTGAAGAAAATATTCCAATCGATGTAAAAGCTGCGCCTAATAAAAATAACCCGATATAAGATCCGATTACTGCTCCTGAATCGATATTGCCTTCAGGAAATCCTAATTTCGAGATGGAGTAATAATAGATCAGTGTTGGAATAAGCGCAAATAAAACCAACACCAGGCTTGCTAAATACTTTGCAAAAATAATTTGCCAAAGTGTTATGGGTTTGGTAATTAAGAGTTCATACGTTCCTTCTCTCCTTTCTTCAGCAAAAGATCTCATGGTAATTGCAGGAATCAAAAACATAAAGAGATAAGGTACCAGACTGAAGAAACCCGCTAAATCGGCATATCCATAATCGAGTATGGATGTATCTGGAAAAAACCAAAGTAAAAGCCCTGAAACCAATAAGAAAATACCAATGGTTATGTAAGCAACCATTGAACTTAAAAAACTGAATAACTCGCGTTTAAAAACTGCGTACATGTGCTAATAAAACGTCGAAGTTAACTAATTATTCCAGCAAATTAAATATGATTGCTAAGTAAATATGCCTTGAATAAATCACTAACATCAGTAATGCTTTGATAATTTGGCTTGATTAAACCAATCCCAGGATGATCTTGATCCCATATGGCACCAATCATCACAGAGCTTATGATTATAAATATAGTTGTAACCACAAAAGTTTGATTATTATGTATCTTTTTCATATAACCAATCAGGAAACCCATTAAAAAAGAGCACAGAATTAAAATGCTAATGATTAGCGTTGGTGTATTCTTGCCATAATTTTGGGTGAGGCGAATATATGCAGCGTGTAGTGCACTAGTATTTGAGGTTATTTCGGATATTTCAGATTTACTTTCTACATGGTTTTTCTGATAATTGATCAAAAAAATATCCAGTTGCTGATCGTTATGAAGGATTTGTTTAATAACGTGCTCGCTTTCCTTTGCATCGGCACTTAAATTATGGTTATGTATTGAAAAAAAGGTAATCAAATACTTTTGAACGCCGTGTTTCAATTCATTTTCGTAATATTTTGATTTTTTAATTACAAGTGAAAGCTTATCGGCTACAGCATAAATTTCGTCATTTCTCTGATTGGCATGGTTGCTCGATCCTGCAAGGGCAAATGATAATAACAGGGCGTAAATGCTCATCAAACTGGATTCAAGCCCAATATTTTTCCATGATTTGTTTAACCTGATTCGATGCGCTGCATAATGAGCACCAAAAAACACGCTCAACAAAAGTAAACCGGGGTAAATAACAAGAAAGAAAATGTATTGATACATGAGATAATTGGTTTTGAACTAAAATACTCAAATTAAATGCAAAAATAAAAGCTTCCTGAACCAAATCAGGAAGCCTTTAAGGTTTCTTATGGACTGAAAGCAAAGGCTGCACGGATTCATATGAAACCTGTAGAACCACCATTGCCTGACCAGTTTTCATAGCGTAAGCCAAAGCCCAAACTAGATTTATCAGCTACTGAAAATGATGCGCCTAAAGTTGGAGCCACGGCAAAAAGAGTACTGCCTCCACTTTCTGTGCTAAAACTGCATCTTCTATTTGTGCTGAAGCTGCAAACCTGCAACCATTAATAAAGAAAATAATACTTTTTTCATGTTTTAAGTTAATTTGTTGTGAATTATTTTGCTTTTATAGACAAACATTATTAAGCACTGATTTAGAGAGATAAAAAAATCAATGTTTATATAGATTAATCTTAAATAGATTTCGTTGAAACAGTTCAACAATTTGAGGAAAGAAATCTCATTGAGAATTTGGATTAAACCTTATAATCCAAAAACATAAGCAAATCTAATTCCCACAAAACCTTTAGTGTTTGAATTATTGATCCCGATAATCCCAGTTTCATTCTTCCCAGTCCATGCTTCATAGCGAACTCCTAAATCAAGCTTATTTTTACCTGATAACCTAAATTGATTCCCGATACCAGGTGACCAAATGAAAACTGTTTTCTGCCCATCGTTAACCGGCAAACCCGCGCCTAACTGACCTTCTGCATAAAAGCTTTCACTTAACAGGTATTTCAATCCTGCTTTTAAAGGAATATAAGTTAGATCCTGAACACGCAGCAATTGATTTCTTTTACCAAAGAAATTCATAAACCCACCGTTAACGGTTATTGCCAAAGCTGGTGCAATTGGAAAATCTGCTTTTACTGATGCGCCCAGGCCGATGCCTGATAAACTAACGAAATTGCCAGAAGGAAGGCCAAATTCTGCGCCTACCCCAATTTTGGTTGTATTTTGAGCTTTTAAATTGGATGCAGCTAAAAATATGATTATAACTAACGAAATCTGGATTTTGAACATGGTTTAAGCAGTAAGTTTCCTGAAAATATCTTCTAATGAGTTTTGGTTATGCGTTTTTTTAATGCCTTCGATGGTATCATTTGCTACAATTTTACCTTTATTGATGATGATAATGTCATCGCAAATGGCTTCAACCTCTTGCATGATGTGTGTAGAAATAATAACCGTTTTATCCTTTCCCAACGCTTTTATTAAAGCCCTGATCTCTACCAATTGATTTGGGTCAAGGCCTGAAGTGGGTTCATCCAAAATTAAAACTTCAGGATCATGAATAATAGCCTGAGCCAATCCTACCCTCTGGCGGTAACCTTTAGATAACATCCCGATTTTTTTATGTTGCTCAGGTATTAAACCAACCACTTTAATAACTTCATCAACACGGTTTGACAAATTTTTCAATTGGTAAGTTTGACCAACAAAATTAAGAAACTCCTTAATATACATATCAGTATAAAGGGGTGTATTTTCAGGTAAGTAACCAATATGGTTTTTGGCTGCTATTGCCTGATTGATCATGTTTTTACCTGAAATTTCAGCATTGCCGGATGTTGGCGCCAAATATCCTGTAAGCATACGCATGGTGGTAGATTTTCCTGCACCATTCGGCCCCAGGAAACCTAAAATACGACCAGGTTTAGCTTCAAAGCTAATCGAATCGACCGCTTTTTGCTTATCGTAATGCCTGGAAAGATTTTTAACAGAGATGCTCATTTTGTTTTATTGTTAACCGCAAAGAACACAAAGTTTTTCGCAAAGATTGTAAAGTTTTTTAAGTTGGTCGTAATCGCGGGGTAAGAAGCGATCCAATTGGCGAGAAAGATTGCTTCATGCTTCGAAATGACAGTAAGCTTAATTTATATGTGCCGAGCTTAACTTTTTATTATACCTGAACTTATCCAATTCTGCTGCTGCCTGGGGCAAATTATCTCCCGATAAAATATCAGCTCCATTATTTACCAAATGATAATAAACCATTTTAGCAGGACTGGTTTTTGCACTTTTATCGATATTTCCCATAGTCCCTAAAATAGTGGTAATCCCTTTATCGTGAAGATAATTATACAGTTCCTTGCCTGGAGCCGTTACACCAACAAAAGCTACAATTCTGTTATTTGGAATACCTAAATCGTTAAGACGTTTCAACTCCGATTTCTTTTGAACTGAAGCTGAGATCATTAAATCTGGAGCCAATTGATGCACTTCTTGCGCTTGTTTAGCCGTATAGGTAATAATAATCGAGTTACTTTCAACCCTGTACTGCCTTACCTTTTCAATTACTTTTTTATAAGAAACACCTTTTTTTAAATCAATCGTTAATAAAACTTTTCCTTTACTCCAGCTTAAAACACTATCCAAAGTCGGGATTTTGAAGTTTGTTTCCTTCCCTTCTTCATCTTTCAAATTAAATGCCTTTAACTCTTCGTAAGTATAATTTGCTATTGCGCCTTTTCCTGTCGATGTTCTGTCCAGTTGATCATCATGCATAATTACCATAACTGAATCTTTACTATAAGCGATATCGAATTCAATAATTACAGGATTATAAGTTGTGGCATGATCAAATGTTTCGATACAGTTTTCAGGATAGCCAGGCATCGGCCCTCCACGATGCGCACTGATTAACGGAAAACGATTTTCGGGCGTCCACTTTAAGAATTGATATAATTCTTCTGTGGTATTAAATTTAATGAAGTGATGAATTTTTTCTTCCTGTTTGCACGATATAAAAACCGTAATTAAAGTCAGGAAAATTAAATGATTAAATTTCATGGTTCAAAAGTAAGTTAAATTGCTTAATTGTTCAACGGTTCATTCGTCATCGGTTGATTGGTTACCAACACCTAATCACAAACCAGGTAACTGTTTTTGAAACTAAACCTTACAAAAATGAAATATTTTAAAATTGCAGCGACCCAGCATTTGTTGTCATCCTGAGGCACGAAGGATCTGCAACCGATGAAACAGATCCTTCGTGAAATCTGCGAAGCAAGCTTGAAGACCGATGAAAAACAAACAAAAACTGAAAAACAAAAAAGCCCGTCCTGCCAGGACAAAAAAACACCCCACCCTGCGGGCACCCCTCTAAAAGGGGGGAATTGCAAAATGCCTGATTTATCCATCATTAAAAACAACATCATTAAAGATTGGAGCACAAAGCAGGGCTGCTGTAACCGGTAAACGCTAAGCTTGTTTTTCTAAAAATTTCTGAACCATACAAGACATTTAAGTTCATTGTACTTTAACCAGAATCTAAAATTCTATAATCCTTAAAATCCTAGTCAAAAACCTTTTACCTTTTACCTCTTACCTTTTACCTTATTTATTATCTTTGCCTCCATTATGGCTCAAAAGAATAACGACGAACAATTTAAAAATGTAATATCACACGCTAAGGAATACGGTTTTGTATTTCAAAGTAGCGAAATATATGATGGCTTAAGCGCCGTATATGACTACGGCCAGTTGGGTGCCGAGTTGAAAAACAATATCAAAACTTATTGGTGGAAGGCCATGGTACAAATGCATGAGAACATTGTGGGAATTGATTCTGCAATTTTTATGCACCCGAAAGTTTGGAAAGCCAGTGGTCACGTTGATGGTTTCAACGATCCGATGATTGACAATAAGGATTCAAAAAAACGTTACCGTGCCGACCAGTTGCTGGAAGATAAAATTGCCAGATATGAAAAAGATGGCAAAACGGATAAAGCCGCAAAATTACAGGCCGATATGGATGCTGCTTTAACAGCTGAAAACCTGCCTCAACTTAAAGTTTTAATTGAAGAACATGAGATAGCGTGCCCCGTTAGCGGCACAAAAAACTGGACTGAAGTTCGTCAGTTTAACCTGATGTTTAGTACCCAATTTGGTGCAATGGCAGAAGGTAGTGATGAGGTTTATCTTCGTCCAGAAACGGCACAAGGTATTTTCGTCAACTTTCTGAATGTTCAAAAATCGGGAAGAATGAAAATTCCGTTCGGTATTGCACAAATTGGCAAAGCATTCAGAAATGAAGTTATTGCCCGCCAGTTCATTATGCGTATGCGTGAGTTTGAACAAATGGAAATGCAATTTTTTGTTCGCCCTGGCGAAGACAAAAAATGGTTCGAATACTGGAAAGAAGCTCGTTTAAAATGGCATCAGGCTTTGGGAACTGCACCTGAGAAATACCGTTACCACGATCACGTAAAATTGGCTCACTATGCCAATGCAGCAACTGATATTGAGTTCGAATTCCCATTCGGATTTAAAGAGGTTGAAGGGATTCATAGCCGTACAGATTTCGATTTAACACAACATCAGGAATATTCTGGCAAGAAAATGCAATATTTCGATAATGATTTAAATGAAGATGGTAAACCTTTTGGAAACTATGTTCCGTATGTGATCGAAACATCCATCGGCCTTGATCGTATGTTTTTATTAACCATGATCAATGCTTTTGAAGAGCAGGATTTAAGTACCGAAGATAAACAAGATAGTCGCACTTTATTACGCTTACATCCTGCTTTGGCTCCATATAAAGTTGCGGTTTTCCCTTTAACCAAGAAAGATGGTCTGCCTGAAAAAGCCCGTGAAATCATGAATACTTTGAAATTTGATTTCAATTGTATTTATGAAGAGAAGGATGCGATTGGCAAACGTTACCGTCGTCAGGATGCCATTGGTACGCCATTTTGTATCACGGTTGACCACCAAAGTTTAGAAGATCATACGGTTACCATCCGCCATCGCGATAGCATGGACCAGGAACGTGTGGCGATTGCTGATTTAGCAGACATTGTTGGTAAGGCTGTTAGCTGGAAAACTTTGTTGGCTTAATCATTATGAGGGCATCCAAAAAGTCTCGTTCGGGTATTCAACCTAACTGGACTACGAGAGTTTCCTGTTTTCACGGAAATGACGAAGTTGATTTATTGGACAGCCTCATTTTACCAATAGCATTCAGTCGCAGGTTTCAATCTGCGACTTTTTTGTACAGAAAGAAATGAATTTAGCAGAACATTACAACAAGCTCTACACTGAATCTATTACAAAAATTTCGACCGGCAATTATGAAATAGACCATTTAATTGATGATCAAACTGACAAACGGTTTGGAATTACTTTATTGATTAGGCCTGATGAAAGTACCAAAGCTAATATTCAACAATTTTTAGATAAGGCAAGAGCAATTGACCCAAACCAGTACTTCTACAAGAATTCTGATTTGCATATTACTGTAATGTCGGTTATTTCCTGTTACGATGGATTTGATTTAGCAGATATAAACACAGAAGAATACATACAACTCATCGACAAGGTTTTAGCAAAACATTCAACTTTTAAAATTCAGTTCAGAGGGTTAACAGCATCTCCATCCTGTATTCTGATTCAGGGATTTTTAACTGAAGCACTGAACGAAATTCGTAATGATTTACGATTTACGTTTAAAAATTCTGATCTCCAACAAAGTATAGATAAACGTTATGCCATACAAACCGCCCATTCTACCATCATAAGATTTAGAACAGAATTACAAAACAAAAATGCTTTACTCGAATTGATAGAAAAATACAGGGATTTTGATTTCGGAACTTTCGAAGTAAATAAAATAGAACTGGTTTACAATGATTGGTATCAGCGTGAGCAATTTGTAAAGAAATTGCATGAGTTTTCATTTAAAACTTAACCTCTTAATGGTCATTTAAAAATTAATCTGATTCTGGCTTCAATCACCATCAATTCAAGGTATAATAATTTACCATTAAGGAATTAAACCAGACTTAATGTTCTGAATTCCTTGATGGTCATCTAAAATTAATCTGATTCTGGCTCCGATCACTATCAATTCAAGGTATAATAATTTACCATTAAGGAATTAAACCAGACTTAATGTTCTGGAATTCCTCAATGGTCATTTAAAAATTATTTGATTGTGGCCGATCACGATCAATTCAACGTATAATAATTTACCATTAAGGAATTAAACCAGACTTAATGTTCTGGAATTCCTCAATGGTCATTTAAAAATTATTTGATTGTGGCCGATCACGATCAATTCAACGTATAATAATTTACCATTAAGGAATTAAACCAGACTTAATGTTCTTAATTCCTTAATGGTCATTTAAAAATTATTTGATTCTGGCTCCAATCACTATCAATTCAAGGTATAATAATTTACCATTAAGGAATTAAACCAGACTTAATGTTCTGAATTCCTTAATGGTCATTTAAAAATTAATCTGATTCTGGCTCCAATCACTATCAATTCAAGGTATAATAATTTTACCATTTAAGGAATTAAACCAGACTTAATGTTCTGAATTCCTCAATGGTCATTTAAAAATTATTTGATTTTGGCCGATCACGATCAATTCAACGTATAATAATTTACCATTAAGGAATTAAACCAGACTTAATGTTCTTAATTCCTTAATGGTCATTTAAAAATTAATTTGATTCCAGTTTGAAATTGATTTCGTTATCCCTAACTTAAATATTACTCACATGAGGCCTTTAATTTGTTATTTTTAACCAGGCAAATAAAGAACCACATGCACAAATTCTTGTTAATTTCTACCATCCTTTTACTCACTACATTTAATCTTTCTGCTCAAAAGCATAAATTCAATGTCATTGCCTTTTATACGGCTAAAAACGATCAGGCGCACATCAGTTTTGTACACGAAGCCAATAAATGGTTCCCTGAAATGGCCGAAAAATATAATTTCAGTTATGATTCAACCGATAATTGGGATAATCTTAATGCAGAGTTCCTTTCAAAATATCAGGTAGTTTTATTTTTAGACACCCGACCTGAAAAACCTGAACAACGCCTGGCTTTTCAGCAATACATGGAAAATGGAGGCGGGTGGATGGGATTTCACTTCTCGGCGTTTGCTTTAGCGAAATCAGCATTCGACCAAAACTGGAATTGGTACCACAACACCTTTTTAGGTTCAGGAGAATATGGAAGCAATACCTGGAGGCCAACATCTGCCATTTTAAAAGTAGAGGACGGTAAACATCCCGTAACTAAAAATCTTCCAAAAACTTTTAGTACACAACCCAATGAATGGTACCGTTGGCAAAACGATTTAAGGAAAAATCCAGACATTAAAATTTTGTTGGCGATTGATTCGGGTAGTTTTCCATTGGGTACAGGACCAAAGGCGCACGAAATATGGCATAGTGGGTATTATCCAGTCGTTTGGAGTAATAAAAACTATAAAATGGTTTATGTAAATATGGGGCATAACGATATTGATTATGAACATAAATACGATACAACCAATAAAACCCTTTCTTATACCTTTAATAATAAAATCCAAAACAAAATGATTTTGAATAGTTTAATGTGGCTGGGAAATAGCAAATTAAAATAATACTGTTGTCATAAACACCTGTCGTTGTAAAGCAAATTTCTTATTCATTTGTTGCAGTATTATATTTGTTCTAACATCAACTTATCTTAACATGAAAATTCCACAGAAATTCTTTGCCCGCCGACATGAAATTGCTGCAGATTATTTAAAAGAATTAGATAAACATCTTGATGATATTGTATCCGGAAGAGTAACGGAGATGTTTGAGGTTAGAGATTTTGCCGATTTAATTCATGTGCACCCAACTCATTTAAGCAACACCATAAAAGCTGCAACAGGACATTCTCCCTGCTTCTTTTTTGAAGAACGGTTAATGGAAATCTCTAAATCGATGTTACAAAATATAAGCACACCTATCGCAGAGATTGCCAGAATACTTACTTACGATCCGTCAAATTTTACCAAATTCTTTAAACACTTTTCTGGCCAAACGCCAAAACAATATCGCGAAGATTATTTCAAATCGCTATCAAATGCGGAAGTTATCACCATATAAAACTTAAACTGTCACCATTTTACCTTAAGCTATCACCATTTTCACAACAACCTTCCTGTTAATTTTGTTAATCAAATTAAAAGCAAATGGAAAGACAAAATAAAATTGCCCTGGTTACTGGTGGTAGTCGGGGATTAGGAAAAAATGCGGCTTTAAAAATCGCAGAAAAAGGGATTGATGTGATCGTAACTTATCAATCAAAAAAGGAAGAAGCAGAAAATACGGTTAAAGAAATTAAAAACCTGGGTGTTAATGCGGCTGCTTTACAATTAAATGTGGCTGATGCCACAACTTTCGAAAGTTTTCTTACTGGAGTTAAAACAATTTTAAAATCAACGTTCAATGCAGAGCGATTCGATTTCTTGGTTAATAATGCAGGCATTGGCATCCATGCACCTTTTGCCGAAACAACCGAAGATCAGTTTGACACATTACTTAATATCCAATTCAAAGGGCCATTTTTTTTAACACAAAAAGCGTTGCCAATTTTAAACGACGGAGGTGCCATCATTAATGTTTCTACGGGTTTGGCCCGTTTTGCTTTACCAGGTTATGCGGCCTATGCAGCCATGAAGGGCGCAATGGAAACATTAACAAAATATCAGGCAAAAGAATTGGGTTATAGAGGAATCAGATCAAACATTATTGCACCAGGAGCCATCGAAACTGATTTTGGTGGTGGTGTTGTTCGGGATAACGAACAGATGAATGCAGGCATTGCTTCACAAACAGCTTTGGGCCGTGTTGGTTTGCCCGATGATATTGGAGGTGTTGTAGCCTTTTTATGCACCGAAGAAGCGGGATGGATTAATGCACAACGCATTGAAGCATCAGGCGGCATGTTTTTGTAAGCTTACAAAACCACAAAGGCATAAGAACATAAATATAAGATTTTCTTATGCCTTTGTGGTTAATTTGAATTAATTCCCGTACCAATCGTGCTGATCTACCCTTGTAATTTCGGGTTTACCTATCTGATTAAGAATTCTTTTAGCACTGACCAGTGTCCTACTTTCATGCTCATCAAAATTTTTAGCTTCAGGTTTTAAGCTGTTAATCCGAACCATTCCTGCAGATTGAATAAATTCTCCATCGCCCATATAAATTGCTGTATGGGTAATTCTTCCACCAATGTTCCCCCGAAGTTTTGCAGCAGAAAAAAACAGCAAATCACCAGCTTTCAAATTTTTCAGACACTTGGCTAAACTGATCGAATCATTTTCCAAAACATCTACATCTTCGCCAACCAATGCTTGTTGAGAAGCATCTCTTGGAATGACTATTCCATTTAAAAAGTAACTTGTTTTGGTAAAACCACTGCAATCTACACCTTTTATAGATGTACCTCCCCATAAATAAGGAACACCTAATAAGGTTTTCGCTGTTGCTAATACCGTTTCCGCACCTGGATTGGCTCTTTTCTTCCAATTGGAAAACAGTTCAGCATCGCTTTTTTTAATGTAACCTGTTCGTTTATCGGGAAATGATACATGATAAAACAGTTTATCCTCCCCTATTGATTCTAAGATATTTCCCTTAACCAGGTCAGAAACACGAACCGATTTTTCATCGGCTTTGCTATAAGCATGGCCATAATCGGCCAGATAAATAATTCGTTTTGCGGTTTTCCAATAATCAAATGATGCTTTATCCATTAGCGTAACTGCAGTTCCATCCGTCCAGGAAATATAACCATCTGGTGTTTTTACCAGATAATAACCTCCTTGTTTTTTCAAAACCTGAACTGGAGTACCCAAAATCATTTGTGTCATCATCTCTGCCGAGTTTTGCGGTGTTGAACGATTATTACAAACAGATAGATTTGCTAAACCGTATTCCATCCCGTTTAATGATTTTGATGGTAATAACTGATTAACACTAACCAGCCCGTTAATATGATTGATTTGGTTGTTTAAACTCTGTAATGCTTTTTCTGAGGTACTTTCAGCAAAAACTGTATCTCCTCTGAATATAACGTTAAAATAAACTGATCGTTTATCTGGCGCAAATTCCTTTTTAACTGCATTGGCAAAGCCCCTAATAGCAGCTGTATCTACCTGAGCTTTTAAAGAAAAAGCAGCACTTAAAAATAAACCTAAAATGATCAGTTTTTTCATCCGTATAATTTGTTTTCAAAGGTAGTGAAGCTGTCATGATTTATTCATTCCACTGTGTGATTATTCGTTCTTAGTTATTGTTTTTATTGGTACTCATGAGCCCTGATGGGGTTTTGAAAATCATG
The DNA here is from genome assembly GCF_003339865.1 of Pedobacter chinensis. Taxonomy (GTDB): domain Bacteria; phylum Bacteroidota; class Bacteroidia; order Sphingobacteriales; family Sphingobacteriaceae; genus Pedobacter; species Pedobacter chinensis. Next base: position 58,077 of record NZ_QPKV01000006.1, on the reverse strand, counting down.
ACGGTTTCATCTTGTTAAAATTAATAATATTTCGATTTTAACAAGCCTCATTTGCTGTAACTAATTGCTTACTCATCATTATTTAAGCTTAATTCAATCATAAAAAAATAAATGTTTTGAATTGTCGTTATCATGATAATCGTCCCCCAAATGAACAAACTATTTTTATTTTTTATCCTAATTGGCTTTTTCTTGAGCAAGGCCAATGGTCAAAGCTGGACAGATGCCGAATTCCGTAAGGCAAATACCGCAGCCAATGCCACATATCTTACCAACGAAGAGAAAAATATCATCATGTACATGAATTTGATTCGGATTGATGGAGAGAAATTCTATTATACTTTTTTAGAGGATTATATCAACAATTATAATGCAATGGTTAAAAAGTATAGTAATTACAATCAACTTAAAATTACGAGAACAAATTCTTACTATACTTCACTGCTAAAGCATTTGCGTGTTGTTAAAAATTTACAAATGTTTTATCCTGATGAAAAATTATCAATACTCAGCAAAACTCATGCACAGGATTTAAATAAGAATAATATCGGCACTCACGAAAGCAGCAATGGAGATAGTTTTTCTAAACGATTATCAAAACATTTCCCAAATAAAACCATGAGTGAAAACATCGACTTTGGATATTCCAATAGCCTTGATATCGTCTGTCATTTATTGCTGGATTGCGGCGTGCCCTCTCTGGGGCATCGATTTAATATTTTAGATCAAAAAAACAAACTCAATACTGTTGGAGTGGGTATTCAAAGGCATCCATCATACACCTGGTGCGCTGTTATAGATTTTGTTGCACAGCCTATGTTTTACACCAGTAATCAATAAATTTATTTCAGGGCTTTTCGAATTATTTCTAAAAAAACAGAGGATATCTGACTCCTGCTCATAAAAACCTGAGCATTCCTGAAATCGCTTTTTTATTATGAACTGCATTCTGAGTAAAAGCATGAAGCTTTTAGATCTGTTAAGCTGCTACTTCATAGTACATTTACAGGCAACAAAATATTGTAACAAAAATATTATACAATTGTTATAATTTATTACATTTGCCGGCTATTAACTGATCAATGCCTAACCAAACATCACGTAATATTAATTTTTACGCGGCGCTTTGCTATCGTTTATTTTTAATATTATTTATTTACACTTTGTGCAGATTAGGGTTTTACGCCTTTAACCATGATCTGTTTAACATTCCAACCTTTGGAAAATTTGTTTACATCCTTTTTGGAGGTGTTAAGTTTGATGTTTCGGCATTACTCTATATTAATTCACTATACCTGATCCTGCAATTATTGCCTTTTGAGTTTAGATATAATCAAATGTATCAAACGATTTGCAAATGGATATTTATTGTTACCAACAGCATCGGAATTCTGGCAAATTTTATTGATTTTGCGTACTACAAATTCACGTTAAAACGAACAACTGCAGATTTTGCAGGCCAATTCAGACATGAACAAAATATACTGAAGTTAATTTTTGATTTTTTAATCGATTACTGGTACCTGCTTTTATTACTGATTTTAACGATATGGGTTTTTATCAGGCTTTACAGTTTCTTTAAGATTAAAAAACCAAAGTATTATGTTTGGCCAAACTATGTGCTAAATGCGATTATACTAGTTGTTTCTATTGCTTTGATAATTGTAGGAATGAGAGGTGGCTGGAGACATAGTACAAGGCCTATTACAATGAGCAATGCTGGCGAATTTGTTGATAGCCCCAATGAGATCAGCCTGGTTTTGAACACGCCCTTCTGCTTAATCAGATCTTTAACCAAGAAACCACTGAAAAAAGTAGACTATTATGATGAGACAACGCTGGCCACTATTTACAATCCCATTCATAAGCCAGATACCAGCAAGCAATTCAAAAAACTAAATGTAGTTTTTCTAATCATTGAAAGCCTAGGGAAAGAACATGTTGGGAGTTTAAACACTGATTTATTAAATGGGAAATATAAAGGTTTTACCCCATTTATTGATAGTTTGGTGGCCAATAGCTATACCTTTTCACATACTTATGCAAATGGACGCAAATCTATAGATGCGCTGCCATCTGTCATTTCAGGAATTCCATCGGTTTGTGGCCCATTTGTACTTTCCAATTACTCAGGAAACAAAACCACCAGTATAGCTAAGCTTTTAAACGAAAAAGGATATGAAACAGCCTTTTTTCACGGCGCGCCAAATGGATCAATGGGATTTAATTCTTATACGCACTTAGCAGGGATAGAACATTATTATGGTAAAACGGAGTACAATAATGATGATGATTTTGATGGGATCTGGGGAATTTGGGATGAACCATTTATGCAATACATGGCAAAAACAATGAACACTTTTAAACAGCCATTCTTTAGCGCTTTTTTCTCTCTTTCTTCACACCATCCATTTAAGGTACCAGAAAAATATAAAGGAAAGTTTCCAAAAGGTCCTTTAGAGGTACAGGAACCAATGGGTTATACCGATATGGCTTTGAAAAAATTCTTTGCTACGGCCTCCAAAATGCCCTGGTACAAAAACACGCTCTTTGTTTTGTGTGCTGATCATGCCACCGTTTCTTATTTACCAGAATATCAAACCACGGCAGGATATTTTTCTATTCCAATTTTATTTTACTACCCTGGAGGTGACCTGAAAGGCAAGGTCGATAAAAATGTGCAGCAAATAGATATTATGCCAACGGTTTTAAACTACTTAAATTACGACAAACCTTATTTAGCATTTGGCAACGATGCTTTTAAGGATAATCCCAATGATTTTGTTGTTAACCATAACGACGGCACCTTTAATCTTTACAAAGGAGATTATTTATTAAGCAGTGATGGTAAGATAAGTACCTCACTTTATAACCTAAAAACCGATCGGCTTAACAAAAATAATTTGCTTAATAAATTGCCCCTGGTACAAAGCGATTTGGAAAACCATCTTAAGGCCTTTATTCAGCAATACAACAACAGGATGATTGAAAATAAGCTAACGGTTAATTAAAAAAACTTATACGATTTTGGAATTAATTTAACATTTGCAGCAAATCTTTATATTTTTGTCAACTTAATTTCAATAATGCGTCAAGCCATTTTATCTTTTATAGATTTTTTTCATCCACCATTTAAAAGATTTATCTCCCTACACAACTTCAGGTATTTAGCCACAGGTGGAAGTACCTTTGTGCTTGGCCTTGTTATTTTTTATCTGGCTTACAATTATCTGTTTTTAAGTGAAGAAGTTAAAGTTTTAGCCATAACGTTAAAGCGGAACACTATGGCGTTGGCAGTTGAGTTTGCTATCGTAATTCCTTACAGTTTCATATTAAACAAATACGTCATTTTTACGCATAGCGAAGTAAAATCACGTATTCAATTATTTCGATTTTTGAACCTACAGTTCATTAATATGCTTTTGAATTACGTTTTATTGAAATTTTTCGTCGAAATCTTAGGTATTTATCCAACCATTTCTCGTTTAGTGGTTTCAGTAATCATAGCTGGCTTCAGCTATCTTTATCAACACTATTTCACTTTCAGTGTTAAAAAACTTGGAAATTCAAAATCTAAAAACCACTAGTTCTTTGCGCTGCCATCCAGCGGATAGTTTTTCAAACCAAAGTTAACAAACCTGATAATCACGAATGCCTATTCTTTTTCATCGCAGCAGTTATTGCGAGGCTGGAATTTCTCAACCTGCATGGTTTTGCTTTCCAAAAACCTTTATTACAGTGAGCTGTTAATTTATACAGTGGGTTTCTTGCGAAGATAAAAGCAAGAGCATAACTTAGCTCCCGACCAACTTATTTTCATAAAACCATGAGCCATTTTAATGACTTTAATAATGCACAGGTAGCTAAATTGCCCAGGCATTTAAAACAATTCATTGTAGCCCAAAACTACGAAAAGTATACACCAATAGATCAGGCTGTTTGGCGATATGTAATGCGTCAGAACTATAGTTACCTGAAAAATGTGGCTTACTATCCATATATTAAAGGTTTACAAAGAGCTGGCTTAAGCATTGAATATATTCCCGATTTGCAAACCATGAATGACAATTTGGGTAAAATTGGTTGGGGTGCTGTTACTGTAGATGGATTTATTCCGCCTGCCGCATTTATGGAATATCAGGCTTACAGGGTTTTGGTAATTGCTGCAGATATCAGGCAAATTAACCATATTGAATACACTCCTGCTCCTGATATTATTCATGAAAGTGCTGGTCATGCACCCATAATTGCTGATACAGATTACAATAATTATCTGAGTTATTTTGGTTCTATTGGTGCAAAAGCCATGTTTTCTGAAAAAGATTTTGAACTTTACGAAGCCATCAGGAAGCTTTCTATTTTGAAAGAAGCGGTTGATACAGACGAGTTACAAATAGCTAAGGCTGAAAAGGAGTTGCGCTACATTAGCGAAAACATGGGCGAACCTTCAGAAATGGCTTTACTTGGCCGACTCCATTGGTGGACTGTGGAATATGGCTTAATCGGAACGCTAGAAAATCCTAAAATATACGGCGCTGGTTTGTTATCATCCATTGGCGAAAGTGCATCTTGCATGCAGAGCGATGTGAAAAAACTTTGGTATAATATCGATACCATTAACTATTCTTATGATATTACAAAACCGCAACCTCAACTCTTTGTAACAGAGACTTTCCAAAATTTAATTGATGTACTTGAACAATTTGCAAATACCATGGCATTTAGAGTAGGTGGTGCAGAAAGTGTAATGAAAGCAATAGCCTGTAAAAATGTTGCAACTGCTGTTTATAGCTCAGGCTTACAAGTTAGCGGCGTATTTACTGATATCGGGATTAACGCTGATGATGAGGTTACTTTTATTAAAACCACTGGTCCATCGGCATTGGCTTTCAATGGAAAACAATTACCCGGCCACGGAAAGAACTATCATAAAGATGGATTTTCATCACCTGTTGGAAGGTTGAAAGATGCATCAAAACCTTTGGAAAACTTCAACAACGAAGAATTAAAAGCAGCGGGAATTATTTTGGAAAACAATGCTGAACTCGTTTTTGAAAGTGGAATAAAAGTAATGGGAAATGTGAACGAAATCCTTAAAGAGAACGATCAGCTTATTTTGGTCACTTTCATCGATTGTACTGTGATAGAAGGTAATGGAAATGTGCTTTTCAAACCAGAATGGGGCGTTTATGATATGGCTGTAGGAGAAAAAATAGTTTCTGTTTTTAATGGCGCTGCCGATAAGGATGCTTTTGAAGAAATTACATTAATAAGCCAGGAAAAAACGCACAAAATCACTTACGATGAAAAGACTTTAAAGCTTCATGCGCTTTATAAAAAAGTTAGAGAAATTAGAGAAAGTGGCGAAAACTTAGCTCAGCTTCCAGAGATTTTCAATCGGCTTAAAAATAATCACAGGCACGATTGGCTCTGCGCACTTGAAATTTTAGAAATCGTTCATCATAAAAAAATATACCATCAGCTTGAAAGAGAAATACAGATTTATCTTGAACTTAAGGCAGCAAGAGAGCCAGATCATAACAAATTGATTAATGATGGACTGTATGTAATTAAGAATCCTGTAAGCCAGCTGATTGTAGAATAATTAATGTATTATTATTAACTTTACTTCTATGACAACCTTAACCGTACAGGTCGATAATAAAGAAAATGCAGTCCTTTTAGAAAAAATTCTGAAGGAAATGTCATTCGTGGAAAAAGTAGATGTAAATATAGATACACCAAATATCGTTGAAGAACCTAAGGGCTCCTATCAGAAACTCAAAAAAGCGATTGATAAAACAGATAAAAGCTTAATGTTTCAGGATATTGATGATCCATCAAAATGGCAAAAAGACATAAGAGATGAATGGTAACATTGTATTCGATACCAACATCCTAATTTATTTATCTAAAAAGCTCATTGAGCCTGAAAAAATATTTGAAGAAAACATGGTTTATTCCATTTCAGTTATTTCCAAAATGGAATTATTAGGCTATTCCTTTCGCAATAAATTAGAAGAAGGTTTTTTGGTAGATTTAATAAATTCATTAAATGTTGTGCCATTAAACGATATTGTTGTTGAAACAACTATTGCAATAAGAAAAAACAACAAAATAAAACTGCCAGATGCAATTGTTTATGCAACTGCTCAGGTATTAAAAGGCAAACTTATAACAAACAATATTGAAGATTTTGATAAAATAATCGGAAGCGTTGAACTTGTAAATCCAATAGATTAAAATCTAAATCACTCAATAGCATTTAGAATAATTAGATTTGCCAATAAATTAACTGATGAATTTCTCTTCATTGATAGAAAAATCTCCTAAATGAACATTATAATTACAGGTGCCAGCAGTGGAATTGGCTTTGAAGCTGCTTTAGAATTTAGTTTACAAAACGATAATAAAATTGTAGCGATTGCCCGCTCCGCAGAAAAACTGCGTAAGCTTTTAGAAATAGCTAAAGGTATAAATCCAGCTTGTACTTTACTCCCTGTTGAATTTGACATTGTTAATGATGATTACGCGGCTTTGATACCATTCTTAAAAGAAAGGTTAGGCCATATAGATATTCTGGTCAATAATGCGGGAGCTTTGATTAATAAACCTTTTACAGATACCACCGAAATTGATTTGGGAGAAATGCTGCAAAGTAATGTAATCTCCCATTTCAGGATGATACAAAACACACTGCCATTAATGCAAAGTGATGGTCATATTGTTAATATTGGGAGCATGGGTGGCTTTCAAGGCAGCGTTAAATTCCCTGGCTTATCTGCATATTCTGCCAGTAAAGCAGCATTACATACTTTAACAGAATGTTTGGCCTTTGAGTTAGCAGAAACTGGAATAAAAGTAAATTGCCTGGCATTGGGTTCCGCTCAAACAGAAATGCTCGAAACTGCTTTTCCTGGCTATCAAAGTCCGGTGATGGCTTTTGAAATGGGAAAATATGTAGCTGATTTTGCTAAAACAGGACATAAATTCTTTAATGGCAAGATATTGCCTGTGGCTGTAACAACGCCATAAAAATTCATATTCTACTATACTATTTAGTTTAGCAGGAAACCAGATTGCTTATCCAAACCAAATTCAAGTCAATATTTTTAAATGACCATTAAGAAATTAAAAACATTATGTGTACCTCAATTTCTTAATGGTAAACTCTCTATAACATAGTTAAGTATTCGTACTTTGACTCTTCTTTTATACCAAAGTTGCCAAGCTAAATTCAATATAGCGAGCAGTTTTTCATTTAAGTTTTCTGTCATTTTAAACTCATTTTCAACATTTTAATTTGCCTTAAATAATTTTCATATCTTTGGCGCCAACATATGAAGAAAATAATAGCCGCGATTTTGTTTTTCATTTTGTCTGCAACAGCAGGAAAAGCCCAAACAACCTTACCACCACAATATCAGGAACTGGTAAAAAAACTGGTTGTTAATCTTCCTAAAGAAGCAAAACCAACCAATAACAACAGCCAGGAAACTAATTCTGAATCACTGATTGACTTTGCAAAAAGCATGTTAGGAATTCGCTACAGATATGCAACAAGCAATCCCAAACTCGGTTTTGACTGTTCGGGTTTTGTAAGCTATGTTTTTAGCAACTTTGGTTTTAAAGTACCCAGATCATCAAGAGAATTTAGTTCAACTGGAAAAGAAACCAATTTGGAAAATGCTAAGGTTGGTGATGTTTTAATATTCACAGGCAGCAATTCCAAAGTAAGAAGAATAGGTCATGTTGGTATAGTATATTCCATTACTGAAAATGGAATCAAATTTATCCACGCATCATCTGGCAAAGCAAAAGGAGTTACGATAACAGATTTAGACGGGCACTATAAAAGTCGTTTCCTGAAAGTGGTAAGCATTTTATAAGCGGTTACTTTTTATATTTCCACATTCTGGGCTTTCCTTCTGCAATCCATTCTATTGCAGTATCTAAACGTTTTTGTTTAGTAGATTCGGTTTTAGCTTCCTCCAGCCACATAACGTATTCCCGCTTGTTGGATTCACTGAAATTTTGAAAGATATTTAATGCTGTTGGATCTCCTTGCAAAGCATCAAGAAAATATTGAGGCAATATCAATGCAGGCTTTTCATTCGTTTTGGGCTTAGGCGGCAACTTTACACCATCTTCATTCAACTTTATAGCCTGCCGGATATAAGCAATAAGTACTTCATCTGGTGGTAAATCTTTAAATGATTTAATTTTCCCAAGCATTCCCATTGCCTGCTCACGATCTTTAAAAATATTAAATTCATCATTCAACAACGAGCCTTTCCAAAACCCAAAAGCACAATGATATTTGAATGCGGCCATGTGGCAAACTGTTCCTTTTAGTTCAAAGAAAGGCATGCTCCATTTCATTTTTTCTTCTATTCTGGCATCTGCTTTATGAACCAGATTTCTTAAATGATCCAAAATGGGGATAGCAAATTCCGCAGCATTTATGATGTACTGATCAACCTGAACAATGGTATGCATAACAAAAGAATTTTGATCTTAAATTTAAAGTAATACAACCTTTAAAGCAAGTGCTACTTCTCCTTGTTCCAGAAATTTTTTGGCCAGTTCATGAAGCTCGCGTTCTCGGTTGGTTGCATCCCCAATTGTGGCATCCAGTACTTCTTTCACTTCGGGATGAAAACTGATTAAATCAATTTCCTCTTCATGAGGCAAATGCTCAACATTCCCTAACATCCCTAAATCATTGCCCGTCAAAACTTTTGATAAGCGAACCGATTTTGGCAAACTATCCACCCCTATCCCAAGTTTGGCTAAAGGTTTGGCAACTTTGAATAAATTATCATTCGTAACCCTGCAATACCAGTCTCCGCCTAAGCGGGCAACCAAATCTATTTTTTGCTGATCGATTTTACCATTGCTATCTAAAATATCTTCGTTAATGTGAATTAACTTTACCTCTGCCAAAATTAAGTTCCCCGCTCCATGATTATCTCCTAAAGAAATGACCTCATTAACAATACATTCAAACTGAACAGGAGCTTCGGCAACTCTGGGTGGTTTAACAATAGCCGATGGCAGCATCGTAAAACCCACCTTTTCAAATTCATTTACGCCTTTTGCATATTCTGTACTGGCCAAACTCATTTGCTGAACCATATTGTAATTAACAATATTGATCACGCATTCTTTAACCTCCAATACATTTTCTAAAGTATGTTTTGTGGTATTATCCCGTACCCGCCTTGCTGGTGAAAAAATACAAATTGGCGGCTTGGTGCTAAACATGTTAAAAAAACTGAATGGACTTAAATTGATATTTCCTTCCGCATCAATTGTCGATGCAAAACAGATTGGCCGTGGTGCAATCGCATATTGCAAATAATCTTGTAACTGAACGGCCGATAAATTAGAGGTTTCTAGCGTAAGCACAATAATTGAGTTAGTTAATGTGAGTTATGGATTTAGAATAATGATTTTTCTTTAAAAGAATAGGGTTTAAGTATGTTTTTTGTCCTAGCCGGACAGGCCGGCTGAAAATTTTTGTATTAAAGTCAGTAGCTGGGCTTTAACAGTGCATACCCAAAAATTTGTTAGGCCGGAACAAAGTAGAACGAAGATGCGCTACTTTGGCTTAGCCAGTTGCAAATACATATTGTATATAAGAAAACGCATAATTCATGTTAGTTAGGTTTAAAATAATTTTATTACCAATGGTGGAATTAAAAAAATATGAATCGTCATTACCTTATCCAATTCAGAATCTTTATAATATAGAAGATGCTGATCACGAAGTAGCTACAAGAGGCACAGCTGCTGAAAACATTTTTTGGTAAAAATTAAATTATTTTTTTAACGCCAGGATAGAAAAATCAGTTTCTGCTTTGGTAATTGTATTCGTTAAAGCACCTAAACCTGTGATTTCCATTTCAACCACATCACCAGGCTGCAACCATTGAACCTTATAATCAGGGTCATTCAATAAACCAGTGCCATTAAGCTCTAAAAAACAGCCTGTACCAACAGTACCCGAGCCAATAACATCACCTGGAAGAATATCTACCCCGTAGGCACAGCGCTCAATTATTTCCGCAAATGTCCAATCCATATCTGCCGCATTACCTTTCGAAACCTCAATACCATTAACACGGCAAGTCATTTTCAAATCATAAGCATTACCAACATGACCATCTTTAGCAGGAACTTTATATTTTTCCAATTCATCTGGCGTAACTAACCAGGGGCCTATAACTGTAGAGAAATCCTTACCTTTTGCAGGCCCAAGATTCAATAACATTTCTTCCATTTGTAAGGTACGGGCACTCATGTCATTCATCACCATGTAACCCGCAATGTACTCATCTGCATCGGCAGCTTTTATATTCCGGCCCTTTTTTCCAATTACAATGGCCAGTTCCAATTCGAAATCCAATTTATCGAAATGGTCTGGCATACATTCTATATCTCCCGTACCCTGAATTGCATTATGATTGGTAAAATAAAAAATCGGATATTCATCAAACTGAGGAATCATGTCAACTTTCCTGTTCCGGCGGGCTGCAGCAACATGTTGCCTGAATGCATATCCATCTCTGCAACTTGTTGGGTGTGGAACAGGCGCCAAAATCTCATAAAAAATCTCTTCCTTAGCCTGTAAACTTCCATCCTTAATTTGTACATCAACTTTTTTCGCCCTTTCCATTAATACTTCTCCACCTTGCAAAAAATCGTTCATATTATCTGGCAACAGCTTATCGCAACTATTTAAATTGTAAATGTGGCCATTTATAAATATGCCCAGGTGTTCTCTATCTTCAGTTTTATAACTTACTAATTTCATATTAATTTGGTTAAAGTACGTGGTAAAGCTAGTAATTTAGGGCAGTAAATAAAAAATCATGAGGGTAGATTTAAGATAAAGAAATTTTATCTTAAAAATAAAATCATTACTTTAGCATCATCAAAACCATGATCTTAAAAGCATTACATATCAATTTAGTAAACGATGCCATTGCTGCACGTCGCTATAAAATGCTGTCTAAACTGATCATGGCTCAATATTCTCTATAATTCTGAAATCCCTTCTATTTAATTGAAACGCCTTTGCGTTTTAATTGTTTATTCTTTTAGATTTTATTTCTAACCACAACATAAATCATTATGCCTGTTTATCACAAATTGGGGCAAGTACCAGCAAAACGACATACGGTTTTTCGTAAACCCGACGGAAATCTTTATGCTGAAGAATTAGTTTCGACAGAAGGTTTCTCTAGTTTGTACTCACTTGTTTATCATTGCCACCCACCCACTATTGTAAAACATTTGGGCGAACCCTATAACGTTGAGCCAAAAATTGCCAGAGAGAAACATTTAAAACATACCAGTTTAATTGGTTTTAATATTAAGCCCGAAGATGACTTTTTGCAAAGCCGCAAGCCTGTTTTGGTTAACAGCGATCTGCATATCGTTTTGGCAGCTCCCCGAAAATCAATGACTGATTATTTCTATAAAAACAGTCAGGCTGATGAATTGATTTTCATACACGAAGGATCAGGGAAACTGAAAACTGGTTTTGGGGAAATCAAATTTGGATATGGTGATTATTTGATTATTCCGCAGGGTACCATTTATCAAATGGAGTTTGATAATGAACAAAACAGATTATTTATTGTAGAGAGTTTTAGTCCCTTAAGACCTCCAAAAAGATATCTAAACCAATACGGACAGTTGATGGAACATTCTCCGTATTGTGAACGTGATTTAAGATTGCCTGAAAATCTGCAAACGCATGATGAATATGGCGATTTTAAAGTATTGATTAAAAAACAAGGGCTCATATACCCATATACTTATGGAACACATCCTTTTGATTATGTAGGTTGGGATGGCTATCATTATCCGTATGCCTTTTCAATTCATGATTTTGAGCCTATAACCGGCCGTTTACATCAACCGCCACCAGTGCACCAAACCTTTGAAGGCCACAATTTTGTGGTTTGCTCTTTTGTGCCACGTAAATATGATTACCACCCGGATTCTATTCCAGCGCCATATAATCATAGCAATGTAGATAGTGATGAGGTGCTTTATTATGTGGATGGCGATTTTATGAGTCGCAAAAGTGTTGTAAAAGGTCAAATTACCTTACACCCGGGAGGAATTCCACATGGGCCGCACCCGGGAACGGTAGAAAAATCAATAGGTAAAGAAAAAACGGATGAATTAGCAGTGATGATTGACCCTTTTAAACCACTAATGCTTACACAAGAGGCACTGGATATTGAGGATGAAAATTATCACAAAAGCTGGCAGATTAATATTGAGTAAAAATTAGCCGGAGGTCGGGAGACCGGAGTCCGATGATATGAAATAAAAAATAGCAACGACACCAAAAGTCGAAGGTCGGGAGACTGGAGTCCGATGATATGAAATAAAAAATGGCAACGACACCAAAAGTCGGAGGTCGGGAGACTGGAGTCCGATGATATGAAATAAAAAATGGCAACGACACCAAAAGTCGGAGGTCGGGAGACTGGAGTCCGATGATATGAAATAAAAAATGGCAACGACACCAAAAGTCGGAGGTCGGGAAACCGGAGTCCGATGATATAAAGTTAAAATAACACATTGATTAACATTTGTATAATTTGAAATAAAATCTTCCGACTTCGGACACCCGACTTCGGACTTTAAAAACTTAATCTTCGGCCATCCGACTTCGGATTCCGAACTATCAAAAAAATATGGAAACACTAACATTCGCAGAAAAAATATCTAAAGCACAGGATTTTCTGCCTATAAACGGAACAGATTACATTGAATTTTATGTAGGAAATGCTAAACAGGCAGCTCATTATTATAAAACCGCATTTGGTTTTCAGAGTTTAGCCTATGCAGGCCCTGAAACCGGAGTTCGTGATCGGGCTTCGTATGTATTACAACAAGGAAAAATCAGATTAATTTTAACCACCGCTTTGAAATCAGACCATCCGATTTCAGAACATGTGAAAAAGCATGGAGATGGTGTTAAAGTACTGGCACTTTGGGTAGATGATGCTTACAGTGCATTTGAAGAAACAACAAAACGTGGTGCAAAACCTTATATGGAACCCAAAACCTTAACAGATGAAAATGGCGAGGTTAGGATGAGCGGGATTTATACCTATGGGGAAACGGTTCACATGTTCATTGAACGTAAAAACTACAACGGAACATTTATGCCTGGTTACCGTAATTGGGAGTGCGACTACAATCCTGCTGATGCAGGACTTCTTTATATTGATCATTGTGTTGGAAATGTGGGCTGGAATCGCATGAATGAAGCCGTACAGTGGTATGAAGATGTAATGGGCTTTGTAAATATCCTCTCTTTCGATGATAAACAAATCAACACTGAATATTCTGCATTGATGAGCAAAGTAATGAGCAATGGTAACGGCTATTCTAAATTTCCGATTAATGAACCCGCAGAGGGCAAAAAGAAATCGCAAATTGAAGAATACCTGGAATATTATGAAGGTGAAGGCGTACAGCATATTGCCGTAGCAACAAAAGACATCGTAAAAACCGTTAAGGAATTAAAATCCCGAGGTGTGGAATTTTTAAGTGCGCCACCCGAAGCTTATTATGATATGATGCCTGAGCGTGTTGGTAAAATTGATGAAGAAATCTCTTTATTGGAAAGTTTAGGAATTTTAGTTGATTGTGATGAAGAAGGTTATTTACTTCAAATATTTACCAAACCTGTTGAGGATCGCCCTACTTTATTCTTCGAAATTATTCAGCGTAAGGGTGCACAAAGTTTTGGAGCAGGGAATTTTAAAGCTTTATTTGAATCCTTAGAGCGTGAACAGGAATTGAGAGGGAATCTTTAATCTATTCAAATTAATGGAAAAGGTTATCGTAAAATGAGCACATTAAAATTTTTATCGAAATTTTATTTCTTATAATGGCAGGGGCTTTGTGAAGTTACGGATTTTTAGCGTTGATTGAAATTTAATAGAATTACTACTGGTCATTCCAGCACTTCTGTTCACTAGAAATCCGTGATCCATCATTTCACAAAGCCTTTTTAACAAAATGTATTATATTTTTATTGCTAATTCTAAATGTCCTCCAAACCCCTTTTCGATGATTCTTTGTAGTGTCGAAATGCGAATGTCTTTAATGTTGTTTTCAATTCGTGAAATGTAACCTTTGTTTGTACCGACTTTTTCGGCAAGTTCTTCTTGTGTCATCCCCATTTCAAGACGTGCCTGTTGCAAAATAAAACCAAGTTTAAACTCTTCGTATCCTTTTTCAAAGATATCACGTTTTTTAGTCCCCTTTTTACCATATTGTTCATCAACAAATTGGTCAAGAGATTTCAAGTCTTTATTTTTTACCGTTTTCATATTCTTCTTTTATTTTTAATGCTTTTTCAATTTCCTGTTTTGGCGTTTTCTGTGTTTTCTTCTGAAAACCATTTGCTAATACAACTAATTTTCCTTCATCAAAAAAACAAAAAATCCTAAAGATGTCGCGTCCTGACTGAACCCTGATTTCATACAAGCCATCCGTTCCTTCAAGATGTTTCAAGTATTCTGTAGGAACTTGTGATATCGTTTCAATTACTCTAAGTGTCCAAACGATTTTTTCTTTTACTTTCTGTTTTTGCTTTTCATAAAAATCAGAGAAATAATCTTTGTACAAAAATACCTGTCGTATTTTCTCATTTTTCATATTGGCATAAAGGTAATGAAGGTTGTCTTATAATACAACTTTTAAGGGCTGATTTTTTGAAACCAATGTTAATTGAAGTTATTCTATATTTCCAACATTTTGCAGTATAAACTTACTTTTGCCGTTACGTTGTTAACATCACATTTTCAGGAACTTTTTCCCTCTAAACGTAATCACAACAGTATTTGACTGTTTAGCAGAATACAGATATGAATCTTCTTCACTAAAACTTCATAATTGAAATGCACCTTTGAGATAACGAAACATAAGAAGCGATTTCCGTTTTGTTAAATTCTAAAAACTCATAATTAGTTTTTTAGTTTTCCGGTTACCCTTATCTGATACCTCATGTATTGCAAAATGCATGAGGTTTTTTTATGCTGTTATTCTGTACTTTCCTTTAACATTTGATAAAGATCGGTAGCGCCTCCATCAAATTTAGTTCCATTAACATAAAAAGATGGAGTGCCGTTTACGCCGCTTCTAACACCACTTTCAAAGTCATCTTCAACTTTTTGTTTAATTTCATCTGATAAAGAATCTTCTTGGAATTGTTCAGTATTCAAGCCAATTTTTTCAGCCAGTTCATTAAAAAGCTGATCAGTTAAACGGTATTGATTTTCATAGATTGCATCATGCATTTCCCAAAATTTATCTTGTAAAGCGGCGGCTTCAGCTGCAATTGCAGCCGGATAAGCCAGTTCGTGCGATTTTTGCAAAGGAAAATTGCGAAACACAAATTTGATCTGATTACCAAAAGCATCTTGAATTTCTTTTATTATTGGATAGGCATCTCCACAATATGGACATTGATAATCACCAAACTCAACAATAGTTATTGATGCAGAATCAGAACCTTGTACATGATCCTTACTATTTACCTCAGGTTTTAGTGTACTCATTGTTTTTATTTTTTATCCAACGCTTCTAATGCTTCCAAAATCCCATCAGCGCCAGGATTTACAGCAGTTGGAGACAGATAACTCCAGACGATTTTTCCTTCTTTATCAATGACGAAAAGCGCCCTTTTACTTTCGCCCAGCTTTTCATCATAAACGCCATAAGCTTTTGATACCGCTCCTTTTGGTTCAAAATCGGCCAGTAAAGGGAAATGTAGCTTTCTATCTTTTTCGAACGCCAGATGACACCAGACACTATCCACAGAAACTCCAAATATTTGAGCATCATGCTTAGTGAAGTATTTGAGCATTTCATTATAAAGTGCCATTTGGTCACTACAAACAGGGCTCCAATCTGCCGGATAAAAAGCAAGTATTACATTTTTACCAAGAAAATCTTTGAGTTTTATTTTTTGATCAGGAGTAGCATTCAATTCAAAATTGGGTGCTTTTACGCCTTTTTCTAACATATCTTCGGTTTTAAATTAAATCTTTTTACTTTAACAGTTAGGAGACGCTGGTTGTTTGTCATTAAGATATCAAAGACTTAACCTAATTTCTGTCGTTTAATTAAATATGATTGAAGAACCGGATAAAATCCTTCATTCATATCAGCATCAACGAGGTCAATTTTATACTGTGCACATTTCAATGCAATTTGTTGCCTGTACCTTGAAACTGCCGCTGTATAGTTATCTTTTACCTGATTGGTATGCACCTTAATCATATCGCCTGTTTCCATATCGATAAACTGATAAGGACGGTTTTCAAATTCGAAATTAACTTCTTTTGATTGATCAACTACATTAAAAACCACCACTTCGTGCTTGTTGAATTTCAAATGCTGCAGCGCATCAAAAAATTGATCCGTTTTTTCAGAACTGGTTTGTGTATTAAATAAATCGCTAAAAATAATCACAAGAGAACGCTTATGAATAAGCTCAGCAACCTGATGTAAAGCCTCACTCAAATTAGTTTGTGCATTAACTTTTGGCTTGTGCAATAAATCTTCAAGCTGCGTAAACAAATACTTTTGATGTGCCGTGGTAGATTTAGCCGGAGAATTGAGCAGAATTTCTTCTGTAAATAAGCTTAAGCCAAAAGCATCGCGTTGTTTTCTAAGCAAATACATTAACGATGCCACTGCCTGAATCGAGAAGGTAAGTTTATTGCTTTTAGGTTCAGGGAAATACATTGATGAAGAAACATCAATTACAAACTGGCAACGAAGATTGGTTTCTTCTTCGAATCTTTTACTGTAAAGTTTATCGGTTTTGGCGTAAAGCTTCCAATCGATATTTTTAACATTATCGCCATTGTTATACTGTCGATGTTCAGCAAATTCAACCGAAAAACCATGAAAAGGACTCTTATGTAATCCGGTAATAAATCCTTCAACCACTTGTTGGGCCAATAGCTCAAGGTTACCGTAGCTGGTTTCATTTCCGTAGTTTATAGTCTGCATAACGTAAATCTATAAAATATCTGTTCAATCTTTATTCTTTGAAACCCTTTTTATACTTTGCGGCTGCAAAATTAAACCTCATGAATAAAAAAAATTATCGCTTATTAAGTTTTATCGTATTTTTAAGTCTCATAACAACTACAGGAGCTTCAGCAACGCTGATTATAGAGATTATTAAAGTTTTTAAAACGGAAAATGTTACCAATCTTTTCAGCTTTATTTTTGTTTTGGTCATCTTCTTTATCCATGCCACCAGAAATTTACCAATGCAAAAACCAGAAGATATAGACTTACCTAAATTCAGGAAGTTTATTAATTCCATCCTGACATCAATAGGTATTTTTTTTTGTTTATTAACAATCTTACAAGTGGGGTATTTATTCGGATTTTATCAGAAGCCTGTTAATTCAGGTATTTATGTTGGAAGTATTTTATTTACCCTGCTATACATCTGGATGAACAGGATATTATCCAAATTTATCAGAATAAGCAGCATAGCTACTAAATACTAAGTAACTATCATAGCGTTATTAAGCAAGAAGCCCGGATTTGAAAATTCAAATCCGGGCTTCTTGTTAGGTTCTATTTACTTTTTCGCTATTCGGTAAAGATTTCCATTATCGGTTACCACATAAAAAACACCATCTTTCTCTACTAAATCGCGGAAACGTTCTCCTTTACCCGCTAATAACCGTTCTTCGCCAACAATTTTATTGTCTTTGATAACCAATCGGCTAATGTGCGAGCCACTTAATCCGGCAACAAACAAGTTGCCTTTCCATTCTGGAATAACATTGCTGTTATAAAATGCCATTGAACCTGGAGAAATTACCGGATTCCAGTAATAAACGGGTTGTTCCATTCCTTCCTTTTGTTGAATCCCATCGCCAACTTTTTTGCCACTATATTCTATTCCATAAGTAATAATTGGCCAGCCATAGTTTTTCCCAGGTTTAATGATATTAACTTCATCACCACCTCTTGGTCCAAATTCTGCTTCCCATAAATCACCGGTTTGTGGGTTGATCGCTAATCCATCAGGATTACGAAGTCCGTAAGCATAAATTTCCGGCCTTGCATCTGCCTTACCTGCAAAAGGTCCATTGGGAACAGGCTTCCCATCTGTTGTTAAATGAAGAATTTTTCCAAGTGATGAGTTTAAATATTGTGCCTGAATTCTGATTTCCCGATCTGAACGTTCGCCTGTGCTTACAAAAAGATTTCCGTTCTTATCAAAAACAATTCTGGAACCATATTGAAGCTTACCAGTATGCGCTGGCGTAGCTCGGTAAATAACTTTTTGGTTTTCTATCCTGGTTTCATCTGCAGATAACTTTCCTTTTGCTATTGCAAGTAAAACGCCTTTATCCTGTGGTTCTGAATAAGCCCAATAAACCATCCTGTTTTTAGCAAAATCAGGGTCTAAAGTAACATCCAGCAAGCCTCCTTGTCCGGAAGCATCAACTTTAGGCAATCCTGTTATTTTTTTACTCAACTTACCATCAGCTGTAAGAATTACCATAGTTCCTTGTTTTTGAGTAATTAAGAAACCTCCATTTGGAAGTACAGAAATTGCCCAGGGATTTTCTAATTTTCCATTTATAATGGAAATATCCAATGGAGTTTTAGTTTTAACACCTGCAACACGGGTTTGCCCTTCAAAAGCAGGTTTGAAATCGGCAGTTGGATCATTGGTTTCTACCGGACTTTGTCCTGAAACACAAACTATATTTGCACAGTTTATTGCAAATGCTGCTAATAAAATACCTAATGTTTTGTTAGTGAATAGGTTCATAGGAGTAAATTGATTTTAATTAAAGAAACAAAAATATTTCTGCATAAAAAAACCTGAATCCAATAATTGAACTCAGGTTTTGTAATATGTTAGTGAGGTTTATGTTTGGAATTGACCTTACACCTTCAACCTCTTAATCTATGCTCTTTTTAAGCAATTTGCTTATTTAATTTTTCTGCCAATACTGATTTTGGAACAGCGCCAACTTGCTTGTCAACAACCTGACCATCTTTAAAGTATAATAAAGCTGGAATGTTACGAATACCAAACTGCATAGAAATTTGAGGATTGTTATCAACATTCACTTTTCCTACAACTGCTTTACCATCATATTCTTTAGCGATTTCCTCTACAACTGGTCCTACCATGCGACAAGGGCCACACCACTCTGCCCAAAAATCTACTAATACGGGTTTATCTGATTTTAATACAAGCTCCTCGAAGTTTGCATCTGTGATTTCTAATGCCATAATTAATTTTTTTTATGTTCAAATATATGTATTCAATTGTAATGCCACTAACAGTGTAATGTCAATTTGACATTACTTTGAGGTTAAAGGCTTCAAGGTAGAAGGTTGGAAAATATAAGGGCAGAGGGTTTGGAGCTTTAACCTTTCGCCTTCTACCTTAATTAAGCTTATAATTTACAACATTCAATCCTACTAATTGTTCTAAGAACTTATTGTTGGGATTTATTTTTAAATTCTTTGATGGCAAATCTAACATAATTTGCTTTTCACTATCAAAAACCGCAAAGTTAAGTTGACAGTTTTGTTGGTCAGAATTTGCCTTATTGTCTGCTAATATGGTTTCAATCTCACGCATTAACTCATCATTAACACGTTCTATCGGCACCTGAATTGTTAAACTCTTTGCTAATTTATCCCTTAATTCAGACATTAAATTAATTGCTGTGATTTTGAATTCCCAATCTCCGGCCTTACCAAAACGTTCACCAACCCGGCCCCTGATCTGCAAGAAATATCCCTCTGTTAAAAACGATTTGAACTTCAAAAAATCTTCACCAAACAAAGCCATTTCACAGGCATCATCATAATCTTCAAAAACAAATGTGCCGAATGGTTTTCCTGTTTTCGTAATTCTTTGCGATGCTGAAACCACTAACCCACCTACACAAAGCTCACGGTTTTTCAGCTTATCAAATTCAGCTAAAATTTCTTCATTAGAATCGCCCATTCTCACTTTGTTAATGATACTGAGTTGTTTTACACTATGCGTACAGAATCGGTCGAGTTCTAGCTTATAATTATCTAATGGGTGGCCAGAAAGGAAAATTCCAATAGCATCCTTTTCGTATTTCAATCGATCCATTAATGCCCATTCTGGCGAAACAGGTAAAGTTGGCTCCAAAATTAAATCAGCTTTCGAACCCCCGAATAACGAAGCTTGTGAAGTACTTTCATTATTCTGAAAATCATTGGCGAATTTGATGATCTTCTCAATGCCGTTCATTTTATCGTTCGGACCGATATAAAAATATTGCGCTCTATGCCCACCAAAAGCATCAAAAGCACCGCTGTAAACAAAACTCTCGTAAGCTTTTTTATTTACAATACGGGTGTTAGAGCGTTTTGCAAAATCATAAACCGAAGCATATGGGCCGTTTTCCAATCTTTCTTCAATAATACTTTCTACCGCCTTTTCACCTACACCTTTAACTGCCGACATGCCAAAACGAACCTCGCCCTTTCCATTTACAGAAAACTTCAAATCAGATTCGTTAACATCAGGGCCCAGTACCACAACACCCATTTGGCGACATTCTTCCATGAAGAAAGCCACCTGTTTAATATCGCTCATGTTGTTGGAAAGCACAGCGGCCATGTATTCTGCCGGGTAATGTGCTTTCAGATATGCAGTTTGGTAAGCAATCCATGCATAACAAGTGGAGTGTGATTTGTTAAACGCATAAGAAGCAAATGCTTCCCAATCTTTCCAGATTTTCTCTAAAATTGATGCATCATGCCCTTTTTCAGCCGCCTGCTTTACAAATTTAGGTTTCATCTTATCCAGAACGTCTTTCTGTTTCTTACCCATTGCCTTACGCAAAACATCGGCCTCACCTTTGGTAAAACCAGCCAGCTTTTGCGATAAAAGCATTACCTGCTCCTGGTAAACCGTTATACCATAAGTTTCTTTCAGGTATTCTTCACAAGCATCTAAATCGTACTTGATCTCTTCTTCCCCATTTTTACGGCGCACGAAACTCGGAATATATTCCATCGGCCCGGGGCGATACAAAGCATTCATGGCAATTAAATCATCGAAAACCGTAGGCTTTAACTCTTTCATGTACTTCTGCATGCCCGGACTTTCATATTGAAAAATCCCTATGGTTTCGCCGCGTTGAAAGAGTTCATAAGTCATTACATCATCAATTGGAAAAGTATCGGGATCGAGCAAAATGCCATGTCTTTTCTTTACCAGTTTAACGGTATCCTTAATTAAGGTTAGGGTTTTTAAACCCAGGAAGTCCATTTTTAATAAACCGGCGCTTTCTACAACCGAGTTATCAAACTGGGTAACATATAAATCAGAATCCTTTGCGGTAGCTACAGGAACGAAGTTTGTAATATCATCAGGCGTAATAATCACACCACAGGCATGAATTCCGGTGTTTCTTAACGAACCCTCTAAAACCTGTGCCTGTTGAATGGTTTCGGCGCTTAAATCTTTTAAAGCGCCCATGGCTTTCAATTCCTGCACCCGCTCATATTCATCCGGGCGTAAAGCTTCTTTTAATGTTTTCTCATCAAGATTGAAGATTTTTGCCAGTTTCATGTTTGGAATCAACTTGGCAATTTTATCAGCCTCAAACAAAGGCAAATCCAATACTCTCGCCGTATCACGAATGGATGATTTCGCAGCCATCGTTCCGTAAGTAATGATTTGCGCTACCTGACTTGAACCGTATTTGTTAATAACGTATTCCATTACCCTTCCACGGCCCTCATCATCAAAATCGATATCAATATCGGGCATAGAAACACGATCTGGATTCAGGAAACGCTCAAAAAGGAGATCATATTTAATCGGATCGATATTGGTAATCCACAAACAATAGGCAACTACAGATCCTGCAGCCGAACCACGACCAGGGCCAACAGAAACATCTCTTCTACGCGCCTCGGCAATAAAATCCTGCACAATTAAGAAATAACCGGGGTAACCTGTTTTCTCAATTGTAGCCAATTCAAAATCCAAACGCTCTGTAACCTCTGGCGTTAATTCACCATACCTTATTTTTGCACCTTCATAAGTTAAGTGTCTTAAAAATTTATTTTCACCACGTTTTCCGCCATCAACCTCATCTTCAGCAACTAAAAATTCAGATGGGATTTCGAATTTAGGCAAGAGCACTTCACGGGCAAGTTTGTAAGTTTCAATTTTATCAACAATCTCTTGTATATTTAAAATCGCCTCGGGCAAATCAGTAAAAAGCGCCTTCATTTCGTCACCCGATTTGAAATAATATTCCTGATTTGGTAAGCCATAACGGTATCCGCGACCACGACCTATTGGTGTTGCCTGTTTCTCGCCATCCTTTACGCAAAGCAAAATATCGTGTGCATTTGCATCTTTTTTATTGATGTAATAAGTATTATTAGTGGCCACTAATTTTACCTCATGCTTTTTAGCCAAAGAAATTAAAGATTCATTTACACGATCTTCATCTTCCTGATGGTGACGCATAACCTCAATATAAAAATCATTACCAAACCGTGATTTCCACCAAAGCAAAGCCTCTTCGGCCTGATTTTCGCCCAGATTTAAAATTTTATTTGAAATTTCACCGGAAAGGTTTCCAGATAATACTATAATATCATCTTTATATTGCTCTATTACCTGTTTATCAATGCGGGGAACATAGTAAAAGCCTTTTGTATAAGCAATAGACGACATTTTTGCTAAATTGTGATAGCCTTTTTTGTTCTTTGCCAATAGCACCATCTGGTAACCATTATCTTTAGCCGTTCTATCCAAATGGTTATCGCAAACAAAAAACTCGACACCTACAATTGGTGTCATCACTACCTCGGTTGGACGTTGCCCTGCCTCAATCGCTTCCGCGTTTTTCGCCTCAGCAGCTTTATTATGATTTAAAACAGCGTTCACAAAATGAAAGGCTCCCATCATGTTGGCATGATCTGTCATGGCTACGGCTGGCATTTTCTGTGCTGCCGCGGCTTTTACCAGTGCCGGAATACTAATGGTACTTTGCAATACCGAAAATTGTGTATGGTTGTGCAGGTGAACGAAAGTTGCCGCAGCAAGTTCCTCTTTATTTTCAGCAAGTTCTTGTTTAGAAACGCCTCCACCTTCTGTTTTTTGCAGGCGTTTCCTAATCTCATCAGATGCTGATTTCAGATTAACATGAGGAATACCAAAAGCTGGAATTGAGCCTGGGTTAAATTCTCTAAAACGAGGAAAATATTCTGCATCTACTAGAAGCTCTTCCTTTTTGAAAACCTCCTTTTTAATCAACTCTAAAAAGCAACGTGTGGTAGCTTCCACATCGGCAGTAGCATTGTGTGCTTCATTAAAAGGCACACCGAATAAATAAGAGTGTAATTCGGTTAAGGTTGGTAATTTAAACTTTCCGCCCCTACCGCCCGGGAGCTTCAAAAGTTCTGCAGTAACTTCGGTACAAGTATCCAGAATTGGCATCTCTGCCATGCGATTTTCCACCCCGAAGCGATGAAATTCGCAACCCATGATGTTAACATCAAAGCCTACATTTTGTCCAACAATAAATTTGGATTTTGATAGAGCGATGTTGAATTTCTCCAATACCTCCTGAAGAGCAATTCCTTGTTCGGTAGCTAATTCGGTAGAAATCCCATGAATTCTTTCTGCATCGTAAGGGATGTTAAAGCCCTCAGGTTTAACCAGATAATCTTGATGTTCAACCATCCTGCCCATCTCATCGTGAAGTTGCCATGCGATTTGGATACAACGCGGCCAATTATCCGTATCGGTAATAGGGGCATTATAATTACGTGGCAAACCTGTGGTTTCAGTATCAAAAATTAAGTACATATTATGCGGTAAAGAATTAGCCGTTGAAGAATAATAACGGTTCTTCAAAAATAAGGAATTTGAGGCTTGAAGTTGTCAGGATTTTATCAACAATAAATAATGAGCGTGGCAATCTCCTTTTTGCAACAATGACGATCAGACTGACAAAGTTTGCTCAATCACAACCCAGCGAAACTTCGTAAGTCAGCATTAACATTTTGAAACGCTCGTCATTTTTAATAAAATTTGAAAATATGATAAACCTAGAATACGAACTGAAAGAGCCTGGAGAGGAAGTGAAGCAATCGTTCTGCAATTGGATCACATCGCTAAACAGATTGCTTCGTTGTTCCTCCCTGCAATTTTTACAGCATTAAATCAACAATGAGTGAATTTTGAATACATAAAGTTTGTAAAAGCGTTTCATAAGCTCATATTTGTTTTTATCTTCGATTGATAATTAACACAGCAAACCTTTAAATAAAAATATATGAAAGTAACGGTTGTAGGTGCAGGCGCAGTTGGCGCAACTTGTGCAGATAATATTGCCAGAAAAGAATTAGCAAACGAACTTGTTCTGTTAGATATCAAAGAAGGTTTTGCCGAAGGTAAAGCTATTGATATGATGCAAACCGCTACCCTTTTGGGCTTTGATACAAAAATTACTGGTGTAACTGGTGATTACAGTAAAACTGCAGGTTCTGATGTTGTCGTGATTACTTCTGGATTACCTCGCAAACCTGGCATGACGCGTGAAGAACTCATAGGCATTAATGCAGGCATTGTTAAAGGTGTTGCAGAAAATATTCTAAAATTTTCTCCGGAAGCGATTATTATTGTCATTAGTAATCCGATGGACACCATGACTTATTTAGCATTGAAATCTTTAGGATTGCCTAAAAACCGTATCATTGGTATGGGTGGCACTTTGGATAGTTCACGCTTTAAGTTCTACCTCTCACAGGCTTTAGATTGCAACCCGAATGATTTGCAGGGCTTCGTAATTGGTGGCCATGGCGACACCACCATGATTCCTTTAACTCGTTTAGCAACTTATCAAAGTTTACCGGTTAGTAATTTGTTAGATCAGGCTACCCTTGATAAAGTTGCTGCCGATACGATGGTAGGTGGTGCAACACTTACGGGATTAATCGGCACATCTGCCTGGTATGCACCTGGAGCAGCTGGAGCAGCTTTAGTGGAAGCAATTTTACGTGATGAGAAAAAATTATTTACCTGCTGCGTTTCTCTTGAAGGTGAATACGGCCAGGAAGATATTTGCTTGGGCGTTCCGGTAATTATTGGCCGCAGCGGCTGGGAAAAAATCATTGATTTTAAACTAACCGATGAAGAACAGGCTGCATTTAACAAAAGTGCCGATGCCGTTAGAAATATGAATAGTGTTTTAGCAGATATGAAATTGGTGTAAGCATAAACTTTGGTTAACTGTACAAACTGATTGATCGTTACCGTACAGCTAACCAATTGAACAATTAACCGATTAACCAATAATGAGAACAATCACTGTTCCTTTAAAATCAATCAATTTACAAGACGACGGCTTCCACCTTTTGGTAGAAGTTGTCGTTTTTAAAGAAAAGCATTTTGCTGTTTTGGATACAGGCGCATCGAGAAGCGTATTTGACAAATCACTTATTGAACAACACCTCTCAGAAACACTACAGGTATCAGAAGAAATAAATGCCGCAACATTATTTACCACTACCACAACTATCCAGGCAACTATCCCGGAAGTAGGGTTAGGATTGCTTAAAATTAAAAATTACGAAACCGTTGCTTTCGATTTGCAATCCGTTAGCGAAACCTATCAGCAATTTGGGCATCCACCAATTATGTGCATTATTGGTGGCGATATTTTAATGCAGTATAAGGCCATTATCGATTACGAGAACCTCACACTCAACCTTCATAAATAAGTTCAAACTATTTTATGATGATCATCATTTTTTGCAAAATCATTTTAAGTGATATTTGTACCAAATGAAGAAGAACATCACCGTTTTTTGCATTATTTTTTGGGCCGGATTAATTGCGGGAATCAGCTTTTTAGAAGCTCCGCTGAAATTTCAAGCTCCCGGAATTACCATTCCTTTAGGTTTGGGCATTGGCCAGTTGGTATTTCAGGCACTGAATAAAATTGAATTGGCATTACTTGCCATTATTCTATATTGCACCTATCCATTCCAACTCTCAAATCTAAAAAGATTTCTTCTGTTAATCATCCTGCTGTTGCTGTTAACCGACACCTTTTGGTTGTTGCCATTACTGGATGAACGGGCAAAACTGGTTTTAAGCGGCACAACTCCTCCAGAAAGCCATCATCATATCCTATATATCATTATTGAAATTATCAAATTCTTATCATTGGTTACCCTTGGCTTTTTAAATTTAAAAGATCTTAATGATGAAAAACGACATTAATTGCAGAGAAGATATTATTCTTCTGGTTGATACATTTTACAATAAAGTTCAGAAAAACAATAAAATTGGGCCAATTTTTACCGAAGTGGCAAAAGTAAACTGGGCTCATCACTTACCCAAAATGTACGATTTTTGGGAGAGCATTCTTTTCGGAAAGGCAATTTATAAAGGCAACCCTATGTTAACACATTTCGCATTGAATAATAAAACACCATTAAAAGAAACAGAATTCAATACCTGGAAAGAGATTTTTTTTGAAACTGTAGATGAATTATTTACGGGTCAAAATGCAGAAATCATCAAACAAAAAGCACAATCAATAGCTGATTTAATGCACTTTAAATTAAATTCTCCTAAACAAAGAATCAACATCGTTTAAATATTCATTTTGATATAAACTGGTTTCTTTATAAATTTAGTTAACCAAACTCATCAATATGAAATTTTTAAAAATCTTAATCGGAATCATTGTTGTACTGGCAATAGTATTTGTTGTAGGTTCATTCTTTTTACCGAAAACCTACTCCGTTTCCCGCTCAACAGTAATTAATGCCCCAGATAGTGTGGTGTATAAAAACATTGCAGATTTTAACGAATTCTACAAGTGGAATCCCTGGGTTAAAATGGAACCTACAGCCAAAACAACGTTTACAGGTACCCCAGCAACTCCGGGCCATGTATACGAATGGAAAGGTAAGGAAACAGGTTCAGGCTACATGAAGATAATCAAAGTAGAGCCTGGTAAATTGGTTGATATGGAATTGAAATTTATTGAGCCATTTGAAAGTTTAGCCAATACCAAATTTGATATTATACCAGAGGGAAGTAGCAATAAAGTGACCTGGACCATGAGCGGCGAAAATAACATGATCGGCAAATGGATGTGTGTTTTTGTTAGCATGGATAAAATGATTGGAAAAGATTTTGAAGACGGACTAAAATCTTTAAAAGAAAAATCAGAAAAAGAAATTTAACTTCAACATCTTTTTGACGAGGGCGTTCAAAAAAGCAATTTCTAGTGAACACAGGGGGATGGGAAATTATTGAAACAGATCGTTATGATCGGAATTTCTACATCGCATTGCACTGGTTCAATAACGAAACTGGATTTTTGATCGTCCTCTTTATTTTTAACTTATATTATGGCAGGCAAACATTTATGTCGTTATTGCGTTAAAAAAGCAATGATTTCTACAATCTATGATCAGTAGATTTTGTTATTTGCGAATTTTTAGATTATTTGCCTCTGCATGAATTTATTACTAGTAGAAGATGAGCCGAGTGTAGTTTCTGTTATTTCCAGGGGCTTAACTGATGAAGGCTTTACCGTTAGCATAGCACCAGATGGCTTGATAGGAAAGCAATTGGCGTTGGAAAATCAATTCGACCTTATTATACTAGATATTATGCTTCCAGGCATAAATGGATTAGAACTGTGCAAAATAATTAAAGCAGAAAAACCTAATGTTCCCGTCATTATGCTTACCGCACTGGGTACCACCGAAAATGTGGTTAATGGTTTAGATAATGGTGCTGATGATTATTTAATTAAGCCTTTTAAATTTGCAGAACTTTTTGCCCGGATAAGAATGTTGCTACGGCGGTATAACGGAGCGGCAACCCTCGATCAAATCATAAATATTGCCGATTTACAGATTAACCTGAGCGCAAAGACCGTTAAGAGGAACAATGAAGATGTTGTGTTAACAGCCACAGAATATCGCTTGCTTGAATATATGGCCAAGAATAAATCAAAAATCCTTTCGAGAATAGATATTTTGGAGAGCGTTTGGGATATTGATTTTAATTTAGGCACAAATGTAGTGGATGTTTATGTGAACTATCTTCGAAAAAAGATAGATAAAAATGCCAATCAAAAACTTATTCATACCGCTGTTGGCTTGGGTTATGTGTTAAAGGACAAATAATGGAGATAACCAAGAAAATCACTATACTTTTTGCTATACTTTCTGCAGTGATTATCTCATTACTGAGTGGTTTTGTTTGGTATTTTTCAAACGAATTTGCCTTTGAAGATTTTTATAAACGTTTGGAAGCAAGGGTAAATATTGCTGCTCAGATTAAGCTATATGAAGATGATAACAATAACGTTTACGCGAAAATGCGCAACCAGTATCTTGAGCGTTTACCATCAGAAAGAGAATTTATCATTGATGCCGATAAAGCAGGAAGCAATGTAAACAGAGAACTTCCGAGCAGTTTTTATAATCGGTTAAACAATGGGGTTATGGCCAGATATCGTGTAGAAAACCACTTCTACGCGGGAAAACTTTTCAAAAACAATAACAAAAAATATATAGTAATTATTTCAGCTAGCGACCCTTTTGGATTCAGGGAATTAAAAGAACTCCAAAAGATATTAATCATTGGATTTTTTCTCTCTGTAGTATTATCATTTGTTGTGGGCTGGAAGTTTTCTGATTATATGCTCACGCCTTTAAGAAATATAATTAAAAGCGTTAAAAAAATCAAAGCAGAGAATTTGCACATGCGCCTGGAGGTTAAGAATGGCAGTGATGAAATGTCACAATTGGCACAAACCTTTAACAATATGCTAAATCGTTTGGAAACCGCATTTGAAACACAGAATAATTTCATCAGCAATGCCTCTCATGAGCTGAGAACTCCACTAACCATTATCATCGGAGAAGTTGAACTGGCGATGAAAGCAAGCAGCGATCCGCAAAAACAACATCTTGCCCTGGCTAAAATAAAAGATGAAGCCGAACGATTAGAAAACATTTTAACAAGCTTACTTGGTTTGGCACAATCTGGTTTCAACGGAAAAAATCAACCCTGGGAAGAAGTAAGAATGGACGAATTGCTTTGGGAAATTAAACAATCTGTTAACCAGGTCCATCCGGAAAGTAAAATTGAGATTGATTTCAGTAAGCTTCCACAAGATGAACAATTGCTTACTTTGCGGGTAAATAAGAACTTAATTAAGCTGGCTCTTACTAATATTGTAAGTAATGCCTGTAAATATTCTGATGATAAACTAGTCAATATCAGCATTCAAACCACGGTAAATGCGTTATCTATCGCTGTTACCGATCAGGGAATTGGAATTCCACAAACTGATATTCAACATATTTTCGAACCTTTTTATCGTGCATCAAACACAAATGACTATAAAGGTTATGGTGTTGGATTGCCATTATCACTTAATATCGTCAGGTTACACCGGGGTAGCATTGCCATCAAATCACAAGAAGGCGTAGGTACTGAAATTAAAGTATTACTTCCAAATAAGTAATAATTGGATTTAAGATTCATCAACGTTTTTGATAAATTCACTAATCAAACATCCATAAATCATTGTTTTACAACCTGTATCTCTACGTTTTAAATATTCTAATCTCTTTCTAATCTTACTCTTATTCCGCTGTAATCTTACTGGGCTAAACTTGTATTAAATATTAATTACTTAAAAGATCAAGCCATGAAAACAGTATTAGTACCCACAGATTTTAATTTAGAAAGTACCAGAATTATCGATGGTTTAACGCAAACTCAGCCTGATGAAACGCTAAACATCATATTTGTACACGCATTTAAGTTATCAGATTCTATAACTGATATGTTAATGTTAAGCCGCAGAAGCAAAGATTATGAAAACATCAGCGATGAATTTTATCAGCTTCTAAATGAGTATAAAGGAAAATACTCTGATCAGATAAATACAATTGGAGTTGAATATTTTTACGGGAGCACAACAGCCGCTTTTAAAAATTTCATAGAAGCTTTTGATGTAGATTGCATTGCTTACCCTAAAGATTATAGCTTCAAACCAATTAACAAATTTAGCATCGATCCAAAATTTTTGACTGCACGTTCTGGTTGTGAAACAATAGAATTGAACATTATGACGGTTCATAACCAGGAGAATCTGATCGAAACTAAAATTCAGGAAAACGAATTACAAGTAGCAAATGCTTAATACTCACAAATAAAAATTTAATAATATGCTGTTACGAAATAATATTCCGCTCACCTATATATTTGGAAAGATCAAAAAAGAACTACTTTTTGTAATTGCTTACTCAATTGGAATTGTTGTTCTGTATCAAAATTTTCATGTTACCCGAATTTCAATCCCGGTCGCTGTGCCAGCTTTATTAGGAACAATAATTTCTCTTTTGCTGGCCTTTCGTTCCAACCAGGCTTACGATAGATGGTGGGAAGCAAGGATACTTTGGGGTTCCATAGTTAACGATTCCAGGTCTCTTTCCCGCCAGATATTGTCTTTCGTTGAAAACCCTTATGGTTTAGATGAAGTAGAAGCTTTTAAAGAACGTTTCATTAAAAGGCAAATAGCCTGGTGTTATGCGCTAAGTCAATCATTAAGAGGTTTTAATCCGCGTAAAGGCTTGGAAGAATATCTTAGTGCAGATGAACTTGCATTTATTAAAAAACGCAAAAATGTAACGACAACATTGTTAGAGTTGCATGCGATGGATTTAAAACGTGCCTTAAATGAAGGTTGGATCAATAAATATCAGCAGATTGAACTTGACAAAACACTTTGTGCCTTATGTAATCATATGGGTGGCTCTGAACGTATCAAAAACACAGTGTTTCCTGTTACCTACAGCAAATACATCAACATGTCCATTCATTTGTTTATCGTGTTATTACCTTTCGGATTAATTGAATATTTCGGTTACATGGAAGTACCATTGGTTGTTGCAATTGCTGCATTCTTTCTTCTGGTTGAGAAAATGGCTGTCCACCTTCAGGATCCATTTGAAAACAAACCGACCGATACCCCTACAACTACCATTTGCAGAAACATTGAGCGCGATCTTTGTCAAATGCTTGATGACAACAAGATATATGAAGATAAACCTCAAACGGAGTTAGCCCCGGTTGGTTCTTATTACATCTTATAAAAATCTTAATTCTTAGTTCTATTCCAGGTTTGGAATGGTTAGTTAATAAAATAAGTCTTCTCTCTGGATGGAGAGAAGCTTATTTGATTTTATTTAAACCTGATTGCTTTTAAAGGAGAAACCTTACTGATTAATAAAGAAGGAATAACAAGCACAGTTAAACAAACCACTACCGTAACTACATTTAAGGCCAATACGTCAATGAAATGGAGTTCAATTGGTGCATAAGATAAAAAATAAGATGACTGATTAAGTGTAAAGATATGCGTTGCCTGCTGAAAAAAACCTAAACCCAAGCCTAAAACATTACCTAACAATAAGCCAATACCGATTAAGTAAGCGGCATTATAGAGAAAAATCTGCATAATGCTCCAATTACTTGCTCCAAAAGATTTGAGCATCCCGATCATATTGGTGCGCTCTAAAATCATAATTAAAAGTGCGGTAACCATATTAATTACTCCAACAATAAGCATTAATATGAGTAATACCTTAGTATTAACATCCAATAGACCTAACCATGTAAAAATGTTGGGGAAGTTTTCTTTTATAGAGAAAGAACGTAAATTTTGAGGCAGGTTCTCGAAAATTCCTGCTGATACATCTCTTATTTTTTTAAAATCTTTAATTCTAATTTCAACACCACCAATTTCATTGGGTTTCCAGTTATTTAATCGTTTAATAATATTCAGGTTTCCAAGCACAAAACTTTTATCAATATCTTCAACTCCAATATCATAAATACCCACAATTTTGAACTTTCGGGGCCTCAATTGATTTTGAACAAAATACATGATGAAATCATCGCCTGTTTTAAGCTTTAATCTGTTTGCCGTATAATTGGAGATCAATAATTCCTGCATGGCAGCAGTGCTATCTGAAAAATCAATTATAGTTCCACTGATAATATGCTTTTTAATATAATCCCAATTATAACTTTTATCAACACCTTTAAAATTAATCCCTTCTATTTCATCATTGGCAGATAATATGGCTGGTTTCGTGGCAAAAGGATAAAAATATTCTACATCAGGATTTTGTTTTAGTGAGGTTGTCGTTTCATGATCCAAAACAAATGGTGAATGTTCAAAAGAATTGTTTAAATCGTAACGGGTAATCTGAACATCACCTAAATAACCCCGTACT
Organism: Pedobacter chinensis; assembly: GCF_003339865.1. Classification (GTDB taxonomy): domain Bacteria; phylum Bacteroidota; class Bacteroidia; order Sphingobacteriales; family Sphingobacteriaceae; genus Pedobacter; species Pedobacter chinensis. Next base: position 25,677 of record NZ_QPKV01000006.1, on the reverse strand, counting down.
TTATCCTGGATTTCAGTTTTAAATCCTTTAATAATAGCGACAGACAGAATCATAACGGCCAGGCTAAGCATTACACCTATAATGGCGATACGAACAATGAGCTTAGAAAAAGTTCGTTCTGATTTTACGGCAATTCGCCTTGCTATGAAATATTCGAAATTCAATTTAATTAATTTGTAACAGCAAAAATGCTTAAATCCTTTTTAAAAATGGCATATATTTGGAATAATAATGGCCAATACATGAGTAATAAATCATTAAAATATTTTACTGTAGATTTACTCATGCCAGAGACTTAAATTTATCTTTAAATATGAAACCATCATGATTTTCCCAACGTCATCAAGGAAATGATTAAACCGAGCCTTGCGAGTTCTTGAACACCAAAGCAAACCGAGTTTACGAGCTCATTAATACCATTGAAAACAATGGAGGAAATATTAATAAATTCAAAACCTGTAAAAAATCATGATAGCTTCATTACCAACGAAAACAATATAAACAAATGAAACCATCAGGTTTATTCATACCGCACAGCGGTATGAATAAACCTGACAGCTTCATCACAATTAAAAACAAACTTATACAGATGAAAAAACACATCAGCTTTGCTTTAACATGTCTAATTGCATTTTCCGCCTGCGGACAAAACCCTAAACCATTAGAACAAGAAATTGGAGGTAAAGCGCCAGGTAATCGCAAATTACTTATTAAAGACAACTTAAAATTGCCAACCGCTATTAAAACCGGTGCAGAGCAAACCGAAAAATATTTGTCACTTTTAAAGGGTAAACGAGTTGGCATGGTTGTAAACCCAACATCAATTATCGGCTCGCAAACATCGGTTGATAGTTTATTGAAACGTGGTGTTAAAATTCAAAAAATATTTGGTCCGGAGCATGGTTTTAGGGGTGATGCGAGTGCCGGGGTTAAAGTTGATGATGCTGTTGATGCGAAAACAGGCATTAAGGCCATTTCACTTTATGGAAAACACAGTACACCTACTGCCGAAGATCTGGCTGATATTGACATCATGGTTTTTGACATTCAAGATGTAGGTGTTCGTTTCTACACTTACATAAATACTTTACAACATGTAATGGAGGCTTGCGCTGTAAATAAAAAAGAGCTTTTAATTTTGGATCGTCCAAACCCTAACGGTTATTTAATTGATGGACCAATATTAGATCCTAAATTTAAATCAGGAATAGGGATTCAACCAATTCCCATTGCCCATGGCTTAACCATTGGAGAATATGCGCAAATGCTAAATGGCGAAGGTTGGTTAAAAGACAAAGTGAAGTGCAAAATTACCATCATTAAAAATGCCAATTATAACCACGATATGGAATATGTTTTACCTGTTAAACCATCTCCAAATCTTAACACCGCACAATCCATACTCTTGTATCCTTCAACCTGCCTATTTGAAGGCACTTATTTAAACCATGGCCGAGGAACCATGTTTCCCTTCACTATTGTAGGTGCTCCATATTTAAAAGGTAAATACGATTTTAATTTTACCCCAAAAAGCATTAAAGGAATGTCTGAAACTCCGTTGTTTCAAGATCAGGTTTGTTATGGTTTAGATCTGAGAAATTACAATACTTCAAAACTTAGAGAATCTAAACAGGTAAATATTTCCTGGCTAATTGAATTATATAATGCATCGCCAAGAAAAGAAGATTTCTTTAATACCAAATTAAGTAAAGAAATGGGAACCATTGAAAAACTGGTTGGCGTAGGTGATTTCAGGCAACAGGTAATTGACGGAAAAAGTGAAAAAGAAATCAGAGCAAGCTGGGAACCTGGATTGAGCGCGTATAAAACCATGCGTAAAAAATATCTGCTTTATGATTAATGAGTGAGTTACTGAATAAATGAATGGGGTAAATGAATATTTTCAATCAGGGGAGCTAATTTGAGAGTTGATGAGCATGATAATTTCAAACAATAGCTTATTAAATTTTGTTAACTATTAAATGATGGTCGATTTGCTTTTTGCCTGTTCAATCATCAAAATTCAATCATTCAACAATTAAATTATGAGCGGACCAAAAGTAAAAAATGACAAACCAGGTAGCAATTATGAGGAAGAAGTTCCGAAGGGAAGAGAGCCGCTTGACCATAAAACCGTTAGAAAACCCAATGACAGTTTACCTAATAAACCGCCAAAAACAAATAATCCTGCTAAGCAACGAGAGAACGAAGAACAGCCTGTACATGCAATAAAAAAGGCTCCGAAGGAATAAAAGATAAATTGATTTGATTACACTAAAGCAATAGTGTAATCAAATTTTTAAAGCAAAATAGAAAGTAGAACCTTTACCCTCTTCACTTTCCACCCAAATTCTACCGCCTTCGTTTTTCACAATTTCAGCAGAAATGTATAAGCCAAGTCCTAAGCCTGGGTAAGTGTGTTGAAGGTTTCCTCCAACACGATAGAATTGCTCGAAAACCAAGTGTTGCGATTCTTTTGAAATTCCAATTCCATAATCCTGTACGCTCAGAATCACTTCATTATCCTTTAGGAAACTTTTCACATCGATATTTTCTGCATCAGTAGAATATTTTATGGCGTTGGATAAGAAATTAGTAACTACCTGACCTATTCTTTCTTTATCTGCATAAACAACCGAACTGCTATTTAAATCTGCATTGATATAATGCTGCGAAGTGATATGCTGCATTTCATCAACGATCTCTTTTATATGCAGATCAAAATCGAATTTAACAGGGCTAAAAGTCATTTTCCCGGATTGTATTTTGGTTACATCCAATAAATCTCTAATTAAACCTGTTAAGCGATTAAGCTGAAAATCCATTTTCTGAACCATATTGGCCTTTTTCTCATCGCCTTCAATACGAATCATCCGCTCTAAAACCTGAGCATAAGCCTTTATACTGGTTACAGGCGTTTTTAATTCATGACTGGCAATCCCTAAAAACTCATCTTTTTGTTGTTGCAATTGAACCTGTTTAGTCACATCTATTGCTGCATGTAAAATTGCATAAACCTTACCTTCTGCATTTCTTAAAGGTTTATAAGTAAAGTTAAACCAAAATTGTTTCAGTTCACCATTTGCATACAAGTTAGCCGCCTGCTGATCTGCGTGATATGGGATTCCTGTTCGATACACCTCTTTCAAAATATCTATAAAAGGTTGATCTCTTAATTCAGGAATAGCATCTATCATTGGTTTACCAAGAATGCTTTTGTCTTTATCCCATAATTTAAGCATTTCATTATTGGCAATTTTGATAATAATATCTTCAGTTTCATATAGTGCTGTTGGCATTGGATTATCCAAAACCAGGTTCCTGAAACGTTCTTCACTGGCTTTAAAAGCATGACGGGATTTTACCTGGGCGGTAATCTCATTTGCCACTATCATTACGCCGGTAACGTTCTTGTCTTTATCACGAACAGGATCATAAACGAAGTTGAAATAATAATCACCTAAAACACCGTTACGTTCCAACCTGGCAAGGGTTTCGTATCCATAGTGCGGAACACCGGTTTGATAAACCTGCATTAAAAGTTCAGGAAAAGGCTGATCTATAAGTTCTGGTAATCCATCTATTAATTTTAACCCAATAATATTTTTGGTTTTGCCCCAAATCTTCAATAAATCATCATTGGCTTCCTCGATAATAAAATCCTTTCCTTTTAAAATCCCAATGGCTACAGGTGCATCATAAATCATTTGCCTGAAAAGTTCTTCACTTTCCTTCCATTTAAATTTAGCCTTTACCAATGCCGTAACATCAGTGGCATTATTTAAAATTGCCCAAACTTTTCCATTCTCATCCTTTAACGGTTTATAGATAAAATCGAAATAGAAAGTTTGTAATATGCCATTATTAATCAGTTGAACCTTATCCTCCTTAGCTTCGTAGGCTACACCAGTTTTAAAAACATCCTTTAAAATCTGGATGAATGGCTGTCCTTCCAATTCTGGAACTGCTTTTGCCAGTTCCATTCCAATTACGGTATTATCTTTGCCCCATGCTTTTAAAATGGCTTTATTGGCAACTTGAATAGTGAGCTCCTCTCCTACGTATAAACCGATAGGCATTTCAGATTCCTCTATCAGTATATTAAATAATGAAGTTTTATCTTTTAAATTTATTTGCATGAGGAAACAAATATAACTCGTTTTTATTTGCTGCCGGTAGATTTAAGAAAAGAGAGAAGCACTTTTTCATCATGCTCCAAACCTAATTTCCTAACCGTTTTATGGTTATTCATTTTCTTTAAATATTTTTCCAGCTTATTGTCTTCGTATGCTTTTAGCAGCATCGGATACACATAAGAGCTTTTACATACCGCCCTGGTATTGCCTAACTTTTCTGCCACACAATCTAACACATTAACAATGGTTTTCTTCGTATTCAGCTCCCAATTTTCATCGGCAGCACATTTGGAGAATTGACGCAATGCCTCCAAAGTACCACCCCAGGTACGAAAATCTTTAGCAGTGAAATCGCTGCCTGTAATCTCTCTGATATAATTGTTGATTTTGCCAGAATCTATGCTTCTATGTTCATTTTCATTAGTGTAAAATTGAAATAAATCTTGTCCGGGAATGTCTCTGCATTTTTTAACAAGTCTGGCCAGTGTCCGGTCATTTAGCTCAACATTTTGTTTAACACCTTTTTTGCCGACAAAATCAATGTTAATTTTGCTTCCGTTTATCTTAACATGTTTATCTCTCAAAGTGGTTAAGCCAAATGAACCATAAAGTTCTTTATAACTTTCATTTCCAATCCTGATCAGGGTTTTTTGAAGTACATCGACAGAAATAGCTAATACCTTTCGTTCATCAAACGCTTTGCGTTTCAAGTCTTTCGCCAACTTTTTTCTGGCCTCAGGCAATGCTTTTCCAAATTCGTACAACCTGAAATATTTATCATCAGAACGGCGACTTGTCCATTTTGGGTGGTATTTATACTGCTTCCTGCCTGCGACATCAATACCGGTAACCTGAAGGTAAGCATTTGGCTTATTGGCAATCCAAACATTTTGCCAGGCTGGAGGAATCACTAATGATTTTATTCTGTTCAGGTGCTTTTCATCTGTTATTTTCTGCCCATCCTTATCTTCATAATAAAACTTACCTGGCTTCCCTTTTCGATAAATGCCAGGCATCGAATCGGTTACATAAACTAATCCGTTCGCTTTAACAACATCTTTACCTTGTATCATTTTAACCTATAAGGATGATTAATTTTTAGTTATTTTGTAAAAACTTAATGTGTGCATTCACGTTATTTTAGAAACACAACACTTTCTTATGAAAATAGTTTTTATGGGTACGCCCGATTTTGCAGTTGCTTCTTTAGATGCGCTGGTTCAAGCTGATTTTGATGTAGTTGCTGTAATAACCGCTCCTGATAAACCTGCAGGCCGCGGACAAAAAATTAATGAAAGTGCAGTAAAAAAATATGCTGTCGAAAAAAACATACCTGTTTTACAACCCGAAAAGTTAAAAAACCCTGAATTCCTTGAAGAACTAAAATCTTATCAGGCAGATTTACAAGTGGTGGTTGCCTTTAGGATGTTGCCTGAAGTAGTTTGGAATATGCCACCAAAAGGCACAATAAACCTTCATGGATCGTTATTGCCCCAATATCGGGGCGCAGCTCCAATTAATCATGCGATTATTAATGGCGAAAAAGAAAGTGGTGTCACCACTTTTTTCTTAACCCATGAAATTGATACCGGATCCATTATTCAAAGTGATAGTACACCAATTGCTGATGATGAAACTGCTGGTGAATTACACGACAAACTGATGCATATCGGAGCAAATTTATTGGTTAAAACCGTTAAAGCCATTGAGGAAGGTAATTACACACAGCAACCGCAACCACAAAGTGAGGTTTTGAAACACGCACCAAAAATATTTAAAGATGATTGCAAAATAGATTGGAATAATCCCAGCCAACTAATTTACAATTTAATAAGAGGCTTAAGCCCATATCCTACCGCCTTCACTTTGTTAAACGACAAAACACTTAAAATTTTTAAAGCAGAAATGGAAGATAAGGAACCAGGTATTGTTGCAGGCGGGTTTTTAACTGATGGCAAAACCTATCTTAAATTTGCTACTAAAGATGGGTTTATCAAATTGTTGGATATTCAATACGAAGGAAAAAAACGCATGCTCATTGAAGATTTTCTACGCGGAATGAGATTATAAACAACAGGCAGATCGATAAAAATCTGCCTGTTGTTTGATATTGACTATCTATTATAAGCATCTATAGCGCGTTCGATATTTTTTGAGCCTGATGATTGTATCAAAAAACCACCAATACCTAATCCGCCGCCTAGTCCCATTAATAAGAAACTTCCGGTTGAAGAATCATTTTTATAAATTGGCATATTTCCAGTCCCTGTGCCGATTTGTTTAAAGCCGGAGTTAGCAAAAAGTGTAATTGCACTTGCAATAATTGCAGCGCCAGCCCCAATGTACATAGCGGTGCCAATTCTCATGCTTTTTCGATACCCCTTCAGTAAATCTATGCTCTCACTACGGTCAGCCATGTCAATAATTAAATTATTATAAGTTACTTTTTTCAAATCTGCGAAGTGTTTATTATAAAACATTCTTGTATTTACAGCTTGACGTCTCCTGGTTTGAAATCTATAAAATTCATCGTCAAAAGGATGAGAATTATAGCTTACCTCTTGATAAAGATTGATCTTCCCTTCAATAATTCTTTCAGCGAACGATACGCTGTTAAAAAAATCAACTTTCCTGGTATTTGCATAGAAACCATCTTCGTTATTGAAGAACTTTACTTGTTCTAAAGGTATTCGTCGAGAATCTGCCCGTAGAGACCAGGTGCCAGAAAAATCGGGTCGCATTGTGACCCTGTTGGCATAAATTGTAGAATCTGAATAGAGATACAGAAAATCTTTGGAGTCGTTCATTTGAGAACGAGCGTTCAGGCCATAGCAAGCCATGACCAAAATGAGTAGTTTTTTCATATTGATTTACATTTGTGTGTGTAATCAATATTACAAAACTTTTATGCTGAAAATTCTCTGTAAAGAATAAAATACAAAATTTAATCTTTGCTTTAGTGATAAGTGATCTAATTGATAACATTATTGCAACAGGAAATCGAGTATAACCTGATTAAAGGGCTTAAGCAACTTATTTCTTGTTTTATAAAACTGAACTTGCAATGTTTTAGTTATGATAACGCATTTAATTTATCAATCAAGAACTTAGAAACTTCATTAAAATAACGTTTTCTTCCATAACCCATTACCCACTGAATTCCTTGAGTGGCATTGGTAATGAAAACCTCCTCGGCTTCTTTCAAAATTTCAGGATTTATTTGGGCTTCAATTAACGATATATCATTCATTTTGCACAATTGCATAATAGCACTGCGCATTACCCCACCAACACAACCTTCAGTTAATGCTGGTGTATAAATCTGACTGTTGTAAACCACAAAAACATTTGCACTGATACTTTCGCATAAAAAACCATTTTGATTTAAAATCATGGCTTCATCCAGGCGGTTTTGGCTTTTGAAAATTCCTGCCATTACATAAAGTAATGCGTTGGACGTTTTGAAGTTGGAAAGTTTATTTATTGGTTTTGTTATTTCATCAAAAACATCAATAATTAAACCTTTGCTATTTAACTCATATTGATTGCTTTTTAGGGGAATGCCTTCCAAGATATAACCGGCCTTATTAATTTCTGGTGTATAAACACCTGCACCCTGACGATAAACCGATAACCGGAAACGCACATTCCCGTTCCATCTGTTTTTTTTAACAAGGTCGGCCGTCTTTTGACGAAGAAAATAATCATCCATCAACGCATGTCCATCCATTTTTAAAACTTTCATTCCTGCCACAAGCCTGTCTGCATGTAAATCTGCAAACTGGAGCTTATTGTCAATCATCCGCATACTTTCAAAAAGTCCATCGCCAAATTTAAAACTTCTGTTTGAAGCTGTTAAAACAGGAACATCAACCGCTTGAAATTCATCATTAAATAAAAGATATTGCTGAGACATATTTTAAGATGCGGAGATATAATTTTCCCATTTATTTAATGCAGCTTTAAAATCTGCTGGTAACGGCGATTCAAAATACATATACTCTTTTGTTGTTGGATGAATAAAACCTAAACTTTGTGCATGCAAAGCCTGTCTGGGCAGCAATTCGAAACAATTATCTACAAATTGTTTATATTTATTAAACGTAGTCCCTTTTAAAATCTTATCGCCCCCATACATGGCATCATTAAACAACGGATGCCCGATATGTTGCATGTGTGCCCTGATTTGATGGGTACGGCCAGTTTCAAGTTCACAACTGATTAAAGTAACATAACCTAAGCGTTTTAAAACCTTATAGTGCGTTACGGACCATTTTCCTTTTTCTTCTTCTTCATAAATATCCATTACCCGGCGATCTTTAACACTTCGGCCAATATAACCTTTTACAGTGCCATCATTTTCGAGATCGCCCCAAACCAGAGCAATGTATTTTCTTGTGATACTGTGATCAAAAAATTGTCTGGCCAGATGAGTTATCGATTTTTCATTTTTACTGATCAATAATAAACCAGAAGTGTCTTTATCAATCCGATGAACCAGGCCAGGTCTGCCATCATTTCCTGGCAATTGTGGTAATTGTTCGAAATGGAAAGCCAATGCATTTACCAATGTTCCGGTATAATTATTAAAGCCAGGATGCACAACCATTCCTGCAGCTTTATTCACTACGAGTAAATCACTGTCTTCGTAAACAATATCTAGCGGTAAATCTTCAGGATAAACTTCCGTATCACGAGGTGGATGAGGCAGAACAATCGAAATTTCATCAAAAGGTTTTACCTTATAACTGGATTTTATCTGTTTCTGGTTAACTAAAACATTCCCGGCATCAATAGCATTTTGAATGCGGTTACGTGAGGCATTTTCTACCCTAACCATCAAAAATTTATCGATACGCAATAAGGATTGTCCTTTATCGACTGTTATTTTTAAGTGTTCATATAATTCTTGTTCTTCTGATTCCTGCAATTCGACCACATTTTCCATGCTGCAAAAATAAACTTTTAAGCTCAAGATTTTTTGAATGATTTCAGTTTTACCAAAATGTCTTATTTTTACTGTCAATAATCATTTACAAGGCACATATTATGAATAAACACTACTCTTTTAAAGCTTTTCTAGCTTTAATTCTGCTTTTTTTTGTTCAAAAAGCCAGCGCACAACAAGATGTTGGAGATCTGTTTGTTTCCGGTCCGGCCGATGCAACAAAACTTATCAATGCATATTTTGATCCGCTTTATAAAGGATTAGGATTAGGGCTAAACGACGGCTGGAACAATACAGCAAAATCAAAAGGTTTTTTAAAATTTGATGTCAGGGTTTCAGTATCTGGCGTTTTTGTACCTCAATCGGCAAGAAGTTATGATGTAAACACACTTAATTTAACCGATATTAAGCCAGCACCCGGTTCTTCTTCTATCGGTCCAACGGCTTTTGGTAATGATCAGGTTGGAGGAAGAATGGAAGTGTATACAAACTCAGGAACTCCAACCGGAAAATTTTTCAACCTGCCACAAGGTGTAGGATTTCATACGGTTCCCTCTGCTCAAATTCAGGCTACTTTAGGCTTACCCAAAAACATTGATATCTCTCTGAGAGCAATGCCAAAAATTAAATTGAGTGACGATTTAGGAAGTTTATCTATGATTGGTGTGGGTGCGAAGGTTGAGTTGTTACCGCTGTTTATGGGGAAATCGGAGAAATTAATTCCTATAGATATCGCAATTTCTGGAGGTTTTACCCAGTATAAATATACTCTTGATCTAAATATTGAAAACCAGGCGAATTCCGATCAACGTATTGATGCAAAGTTCAACGGTGTAAACGTTGATGCCATCGTATCAAAAAAGATCTTATTCTTTACGCCTTTCGCCAGCGTAGGCTATCAAACTTCTAAAACAGATTTGAAAGCATTGGGAACATATCGTTTTGCTACAGGCGCGCTTACCTCTGCAACTTATGTAGACCCAATTTCGGTAAAACAAACTGACATTGATGGAGTAAGAGCCAGTATAGGTTTTCAGCTAAAATTTGGTTTCTTTAAATTTTACAGTTCATATACCGCAGCAAAATATCACATGATTAATGCAGGAATTGGATTGGGAATTGGAAATAATTAAGATTAAATTACTGTTAATAATTTATTTTTGATTAACCTAAAACTATATTGGCTTATTTTTTGTTCATAGTTAATACTATAAAATATCTAATCTGTAACACTATGAAAAATTTTACTCAAAACGTTAAGATTGTGCTTAATTTTTTCCCTTATCTGATCAGGGAAATATATTTTAGGTAGTAAGAATCTAAAGAAAACGCTAAAAAGACACTTGCAATTTGCAGGTGTTTTTTATTTTTACATGTGTTTCAAAAAATATACAGTCCTGTTCAAAAAATAGAAATTAATCCTTTTAGCAACTTTTTTGTTAAACGTGATGATTTAATTGATCCATATATTTCCGGAAATAAGTGGCGTAAGCTAAAATTCATTTTAGAACGGGCAAAATTTGAAGGCAAAAACCATTTGATCACATTTGGCGGTGCTTATTCAAATCATCTCGTTGCAACAGCAGCAGCGGCAGCAAGATTCGGACTAAAATCTTCAGCATTTGTTCGGGGCGAAGCAGTAAAAAATGAAATGCTCTTGCTTTGTTCTCTTTTCGGCATGAAACTCATTTTTGTAGATAGAGAACGTTATAAAAACAAGAAAGAATTATTTGAGCAAAATTTTAATACTGATCAAAATGCATTTTTCATTAATGAAGGTGGAGCTTCGGCTGAAGCAGTAACAGGTTGCGCTGAAATAATAGATGAACTGGAGGAAACTTACGACCATGTTTTTGTCGCAGCAGGAACAGGCACTACAGCTGCCGGATTATTAAAGGCTATTCAGGCAAAAGACCATAAAACGCAGCTACATGTAATTCCTGTTTTAAAAGGAGGAGAGTTTATCAGGGAAGAAATCTCCAGATATACCTCTCTTTCCACCCATTTAAATTTGCACAATGAATTCCACTTTGGGGGCTATGCCAAAACCACACCCGAACTGATTAGCTTTATTAAAAAATTCATTGCAGAAACAGGGTTATTGATTGATCCTGTTTATACCGCAAAAATGTTTTATGCAATTTTTGAATTGCAAAATCAAGGAAAGATTAGCAATAATGATAAAATTCTTGCCATCCATACTGGAGGCTTGCTTGGCTTTTTTGGAATGAAAGATAAATTCAACTCTTTTTAAGCTCTGCTTGAGATAGAAATTTAATAGAGGTTTTAAAAAAAAACACCCCGGTTGTTATAAAACCGAGGTGTTTAAGCGTGCAATAATTATTTTATAATTTTTGAAAGCTTACAGTAATAGCTTTCATGTCAACCGTAATTTTATAATTACCAGCTTCTGCAGCACTAAGCTTCCATTTTAAATCCGGATTGCCTCCAAGCGCTATCTGTGCCTTATTGTTGCTAATTGGTTGTGCCGCTGTAGCCGACATAAAGCAATCTGCAGTCCAGTTGCGTAATGTTGGAAACTTAATTTCACCAGCCACAAGCGGACCCGTCCAGGTAAATTCTGCAGAATTGGAAGGGTTTACAATCATAGGCAATGCCGCTGCTATATCCCATTTTGCAGCACTTGCATCACCTACAATGTAAACACTAGAATATATTAACGGAAGCGGATCAGATGCTTTCAGTTCCTTTTTGCATGAAACGCCTATTATCATTACCGTTAACAATAACATCATATATTCAGCATGAAATCCATTCATGCAGGTGTTTTTTATATTTTTTTTCATTTTTTTATATTTTTTGGAACGGTTTAAATTTCTTCGAAAGATTAAATTGGGTTGTGAATATACGCCCAGGGTTTAATACCGGGTGTGTCCACGCATCTTTAAAACTGTAAAAATTTAAATCATCTTTAAACAGTTTCTTAATATCCCGGGTTTTGTTTTAACTGAGGATTAATGTTAAGTATGTTTAAGCCAATTGGAAAAATTTCTGTATGATTATCTGCATCAGGCTGTTTGTCCCACCATGTTCCTTTAGAAAACACATCCCAGCGAATCATATCTGTTCTCCGTCTTCCTTCAACCACAAACTCTCGTCCCCATTCGTCCAACATTTCCTGATCATTCAGGCTACTGCCATCCGGATTATAAAGGCTTGGCGAACCATCGGGGTAATATCTTGCCCTAACCTTATTTAACAGGGCGCTCGCTCCTGCTTTATCTCCTGCCCTGTATTTACATTCTGCTAAACTATAATAAACCTCGGCAAGCCGGATCTCTGCATAAGCAGACATTAATGCGTTAGCATCACCAGTTGGATACCAGGGATATTTTACTACAGGTATGCCCGAATTTTGATCAGCATGGTTCATATTGGATTCTTTATCGGCAGGCGCTACGCCAGGAGGAGTATCAAGAAAATAACCAACGGCATCTCTGATGTAAATTGTATAACCTTTGGTTCCCTGAACGTTTACTGTTGCTCCCTGAGCATTTACATAAGGCAGATAACCAAAAAGAAACATGCCTTCTCTTTTACTGCCGCCTAAGTTTTTATATTTTTTTAATCGTACGTCATCAGCATACTTTTGAAATTTAACAAAAGGTTTGCCTAATGCATACGGTAACTCCACATCGTTTACATCTCTACCCGGTTGAAGTGAATATTTCGGATTCATTGTGGTGCCCACATCTGTATTACCAAAATATTGTGGCGTGTTAACAGGGTAACTCCAAAAGTACATACCACTGGAATAATGCCAGCGAGTGATATTAGATGCCGGGAAACCAAACATCATTTCTGCAGATGTTACATTAGAATAATCAAATGGTGCATCCCACCGGCTTTCAATGGCATAGGTACCATATTTTCCATCAATAATATCCTGGCATACGGTTGCACATTGTGCGAATTTATCCTGGCCTATATATACTTTAGCATTCAGATAAAGCCTGCTTAACAATGCCATTGCTGCACCTTTTGTCCAGCGGCCAATTCCTCTTGCACCAAGGGCAGTATTGGTTGGCAAACCAGGAAGTGCCTGCAGCAATTCGTTTTCTATAAAATTGAAGGTTTCTTGTGGCGTTGATTGAGGTTTGCCTTGATTTTCTCCCTTAACTTTGGTTATAATAACTATATTTCTATAGAGATCAAATAAACGAAGGTAGAACCACGCCCTGTGTACCCTTAATTCAGATACAAAATCTGCTTTTTCGGCAGCAGTCATATTGAATTTTGCAGGGTCAATGGCTTCTATATCTTCTAAAGAGTTTGTTGCCAGTGTTATGCCTTGATAAAGATCATTCCACATGGAGCTGGTATATCCATCGGCAGTAATCCAGGTATGGTTATGAAGCCTTTGATAAAGTCCGCCATCAAGCCAGTCACCCTGTCTGTTAGGCGTCATCATTTCATCTGATGAGTCTTCCTGTGCAGTATAAGTACTTTGAATGGTCCAATAACCATGTTCAAAAGATCTTAAAAAATCTCTGATCACATCATCCTTTGTTTGAAGGAAATTCTGTGAAGTAATTTTATCATATGGTTTTTCATCAAGCTTAGTACAACTATTTAAAGATAGTGCACCAATCAGCGTCATTACCATTACCGATTTATATTTTGAAATTAATTTCATTTTCGTAATTATTAGAATTAAAAACTAGCCTGTAAACCGCCCAATACCTGTAATGTAGACGGATAATAATTGATCCTTCCATTTGAACCCGGATAGAGGCCGTTTACAGAAGTACTTTCCGGATCTCCGCCTGTATATTTGGTAAAAGTGTACAGGTTTCTGCCCGTTAGAAAAAACCTTACAGATTTTAGATATTTAATTTTAACGTTATGGGTGTATCCAATACCAACATTATCTATTTTCACAAAATTTCCGTTTTCAAGAAAATAATCAGAAGCATAAGCAGATGTACTGTTTTGAGTTAATTTGGAGTATTTACCTCCATCATACGCTGATTTTAACACATTGGTACCTGCTGCAGCCGCCGGAGTGCCGATATAAAATGCAATTGTATTGAAAATACTATAACCAAAAGCCCCTCTTAAATAAACTGAGACATCAAAATTTTTATATCTGAATGTATTGCCTAAACTTAAGGTAAACTTGGGCAAGCCATTGCCCACAAATTGTTTATCAGCGGTTGTTGATGCCGTTGCAGGAATAATCTCGCCTGCCCGATTATAAACCAAAAGCCTTCCGAAAGAATCATAACCTGCAGATTTAAGCATATAGAAATTCCCTATGCGTTTCCCTTCCTGAAGCCTTTGAATGGTGCCGGGACTTCCAGGAGAAGGAAGGCCCACTGCATCTATATAAGGCTGGCCTTTAAAGATATCATTTGAAAAAGAGATAAACTTATTTTGAAGGGTTGCCGCTGCCAGGGATATTTCATAATTAAAACTATTGGTTTTAACAGCGGTTCCGGTTAACTGAAATTCGATACCTGAATTGTTCATTGAACCAACATTTGCATATATAGTAGGTTGAACATTTGGTGGAATCGGAACATCGTAAGATCCTAACAAATCCTGATTTTTGCGGATATAGTAATTTATACTTCCGGATAACCTGTTGCTAAATAGTGAAAAATCTAAGCCAATGTTATAATTTAAAGCTTTCTCCCACCTTAAATCATTATTCATATTTTGACTTGGCCCATATACCTGATAGAGAATTCCATTGAAAAGGTAGCGGCCTGCACCGGTATAGGTATCTAAAGATCGATAATTATCAAAATCCTGATTACCGGTTACACCATAATCAGCCCTTATTTTTAAATTATTAATCCAATTAAGCGATTTTATAAAGGGTCTCTGGCTCAAATCCCAGGCTGCAGATACCGCCGGAAAATTCCCCCACTTATGGCCGGCTCCGAATTTTGATGAACCTTCACGGCGTAAACTGGCTGAAACAAATACCTCATCATTAAAACTGTAATTTAACCTGCCAAAGAATGCAATAAGTCTTGAATCGTTTTGACTGCTGCCTACAGCATTTTGTGCATTTATATTAACATTATAAAGTCCGCTTCCAAGGTTATTATAGGTATAAACATCAGTTGGGAAATTTGAGTTTGAACCTGATAAATCCTGGTAATTGAAATAGGCATAAGAATAACCACCTAATAATTTCAGAGAATGGTGTTTGTAATCAAGTGAATAATTACTTGTCCATTCAAAATTCTTGGTATCGTTAACATTATATCTTCTATTTGCTGCACCCATTATGGTAGGTCCGGCCTGAATTGAAGTTGTATGGGTAGCTGGCCGGAAATAAAAATCAAAAAAACTTCTATTCGATTGGTTTACCATAACCTGTGTATTCCAGTTTTTAAGAATGTTTAATTTGAATGAACCATTCCAATCTAAATACTTTCCATCAGTACCTTGTTGCACGATGCGAGCCTGTTCAACCGGATTGTAAGGATTAGTTAAACCTTCAGTTACTCTGAAATACAGATTAGGGTTGGTTGGATCGAATACTGGTTGTGTTGGATTAAGACTTAATGCCTGGGCAAAACCATTATCACTGCCTGTTGGACTATCTGAATTGTTTGATTTAAGATAACGAGGTGAAACATTCAGCGCAATGGTGTAAAGATTGTTTTCTGGTGTATGTGTAATATTTATTCTTGCTCCGTATTCAATTCTTGATGAGCGGAAATCTACACCTTCACCATTTCTATAATCTCCTGATATATAATAGTTAGTTCGTGCACCACCGCCTGAAGCAGAAACAGTATGCCTTTGCGAATAAGCATATTTGCGGGTAATTTCTTCCATCCAGTTGGTTCTTGCACCTTTATCAATCCCTTTCTTATTAGCAAGAAATTCATCTGCCGATAACGCCTCAAGCCGGTTAGTAGGAAAATCTAAAGAAAAATAATTATTATAATTCATTTGTGCCTCTGAAGTCCCTTTTTTGGTTGTAATGAGAATCACTCCATTGCTTCCGCGTGTGCCATATATGGCTGATGCTGCCCCGCCCTTTAACACATCTATGGATGCGATATCATTCTGGTTAATATTATCAACATTGCCACCTGGTATTCCATCAACTACATAAAGCGGCCCTAAGCCTGCATTACGGGAAGATACACCACGAAGCTGAATACTTGGAGAAGAATTAGGATCACCTGTTGCCGTGTTAACAATACTTAAGCCGGCAACTTTTCCCTGTAACGACATTAAAGCATTGTTTCCCCCAACAGTAAGCAGATCTTTTGAGCCTATATGCGTAATGGTACTACTAATTTCTTTTTCGCGAAGCGTGCCATATCCAATAACAACTACCTCATTTAGCGATCTAACATCATCTGAAAGAGTAATGTTAACTGATGAATTATTGCCAACCTTAACTTCCTGGTTGTTAAAACCAACATAACTGAATACTAATACAGCTGCTCTACTGCTTACCTCTATTTTATATCTACCATTAGCATCAGTAATTACACGATTAGAGGTTTCTTTCTCTGTAACCACAACTCCGGGTATCGGCAAACCTTTTGCATCCGTTACCGTTCCCGTGACCGGTACTGTTGCACGAACTTCTGTTGATTGCCCTTTTGCAGATGAAGACATAGAATAACCAACATTACCTGCAATTAACAGGGCGGCCATAATCCATTTAAATTTAGGCATGGCTTCAAACCTTATTGGTTTGTGATTTAGTAAATTTACTTTCATATATTATTTGGTTAATTTTTAATAAGCACTTTGATTTGATACTATATCCGATTTGAATAGTGTTTAGTAAGTATAGCTCTACTTATTACAATTGGAGGATGTAGCTCCATAATTTATTTGGTTTAGTTACTCCGGATTCAGCCTATTTTAACAGGCTATTATTCGCTAATAATGAGTAGCTAAATAATGGTTTTTAATCCACACTGACTTATCTGTCCATTTCAATTTGTTATCAAAATGTATCAATTTGCATTATTATTTAATCATTCAATGGCAAAATATTTTCTTTTACATTGATAATAATTAACTATCTTAAATTGTACATTTAACAGAGTCTTTATATTAAAATCCGCAAGAAACACATTGAAAACAGCCGTAATATTTATCCTGTTTATTTTAATCTCCGGCATCTCCTTTGCACAGAGCGACTCATATTATTTTAAAAGTTATCAAATTAATGACGGGCTTTCCAGTAACACCGTTACTTCAATAATTCAGGATAAAAAAGGATTTATGTGGTTTGGTACCCGTAATGGCCTTAACCGTTTTGATGGAACTACCTTTAAAATATTTAAAACAAGCCTAAATGGCTCGGGCACTATTGGCAGTAATGCAGCATTAAGCTTGTATGAAGATAGCGATGAACAATTGTACGTGGGTACTTCAAAGGGAATTTATATTTATGACCCAATAAAAGAAAACTTTAAATTCTTTGTGAGAGGCCCAAAAACGGCAGTGCAAAAAATTATCGGTGACAGCCAAAATAATATATGGATTTTATCACAAGGTAAGCTTTACAAATACATTAAACATACAAGTAAGTTAATAACATTTGAATTTTCTGATAAATATTTTTCCACTGTTCATCTTGCTTCAGACGGAAAAATATGGGCCGTTTCAGGAACCAATAATATCAGGCAGTTTAATCCGAATAATAACAGCTATAAAACCTATACAATTCCTGAAAAAAATCAAAAAATTAAGGATTTGCAAATTAATAGCATCCAAACACTGGGCGATTCTGCCCTTATTATTGCTGAACAAACGAAGCTTGTAATCTTTAATTATAAAACCGGTCAATTAAGAGATGCTCTTTATCAGGATAAATCAATTAAGGATATACATGCTTTTTTTGTTTTCCATTATAAAGATGATGAGTATTGGGTTGGCACTGAAAAAGGCTTATGTATTTACAATATAAACACAGGCAAAATTATTACCATTCAAAAGCAATATGGCAACCCTTATTCTATTGCCGATAATTTAATATCGACTATTTACAGAGACAGGGAAAACGGCATTTGGTTAGGTTCTTATTTTGGTGGCATTAATTATTACTCTAAATATTACAACGGCTTTCAAAAATATTTTCCACAACCGGGAATAAACAGTATAAGCGGGAATATTGTTCATGAAATTGTTAAAGATAAATATGACCAGTTATGGGTTGGTACAGAAGATGCCGGCCTTAATAAAATAGATCTCAAATCAAATCATATCACAAAATATACACCCGATAAAATAAACAACATTTCTTATAATAATATTCATGGTTTATGTGCCGATGATGATAAATTATGGATAGGAACTTACGAACACGGGCTGGATGTGATGGATATAAAAACCGGTCGCGTTATAAAACACTATAACTCAGGTAGTGGTGCCGATTCCTTTAAAAGCAATTTTATCGTTTCCATTTATAAGAATCTTCAAGGTGAAATTTTAATAGGTACGTGGACAGGCTTGTTTAAATATAACAGAGTAAAAGACAATTTTGAGGCAATACCATTTTTTAAGATGCAGATTCAAACACTCTATCAAACTAAAGATGGCACATTATGGGCTGGAAGTTATGGTTCGGGGATAAGATATAATAATGTATTTACCGGAAAAAGCGGGAGCACAAATCAAAAAGACGGCCTTGTTAATAATTATGTAAACCATATATTTGAAGACAGCCGTCATCATTTATGGTTTGGTACTGAAAGTGGCCTGTCAGATTACGACATTGCAAAAAAACAATTTAAAAATTACACTTCAGAAAACGGCCTTCCCAGCGATCAGATTTTCAGAATTACCGAAGATAAAAATCAGGTATTATGGATTTCAACCGGCAAGGGATTGGCAACTTACAATCTAAAAACCAAAAAATTTGGAGCCTTCCATATCGCTAATGGATTACCAACAGAACAATTTAATTATAACTCATCTTACCAGGATACCGATGGCAGCATATATTTTGGAACAGTTAAAGGATTAATTCGCTTTAATCCAGCCAATTTGCTTAAAAACACTTACGTTCCTCCGGTTTACATAACAGGTTTGCAAGTAAATAACAGGGATGAAACGATCAGTAATCATTCGGCGTTAAAAAAATCAGCTATTTATTCCAGTTCGATTACCTTGCCGCATGATAGCGCTAACTTAAATTTCAATGTGGTGGCTTTGAGTTATGCCAGTCCGCAAATGAATCAATATCAGTACAAAATGGAAGGGTTAGATAAAAACTGGATTAGGTTAAGAAATAGCCAAAATATTTATTATACCAATTTACCACCGGGAGCATATACATTGAAAGTAAAAGGCTCTAACAATGATGGCGTTTGGAATGATAAGGAAACTAAAATAGATATTAAAATATTACCTCCGTGGTGGCTCTCCAAATGGGCATACTTGTTCTATTCCATTATTATTGGGGGCATCATTATAACAATATTAAAATACTATCATCAGGCAAACTCAGAAAAGAATAAACGTAAAATTGAAACCATACAAATTAATACTGAACGCGAATTATATAATGCAAAGATTGAATTTTTCACTAATGTTGCGCATGAAATCCGTACCCCTCTCACGCTCATCAAAATGCCGCTTGACAAGCTGAGTAATAACGTTTTATCGGCATCGCAAATCAAGGAAAGCATTAACATGATAAAGAAAAATACAAATCGATTAATTGATCTGACAAATCAGCTTCTTGATTTCCGTAAAACTGAAGCCAATAGTTTTAGTTTGAGTTTTACAGAAACGCATATTCAGGAAATTCTAAAAGATGTATATACCGATTTTAAACCGACTGCAGAACATAAAAACTTATCGTATCAACTTGATTTACCGCACCACCCTTTATTTGCATACGTTGACAAAGAAGCGTTAAAAAAGATATTAAACAATTTGGTTAATAATGCAATCAAATACGCAGTTAATAATGTAACCATACGTTTGCTTCCATTTAATAGTGAAGATTCACATTTTAATATCGAATTTAGAAACGATGGGCAACCTATTGAAAGCAAATATCACAGCAAAATTTTTGAACCATTTTTTAGAATAAAAGATACAGATAAGGAAATTGGCACCGGAATTGGTCTGCCTTTAGCCCGTTCATTAGCAATTCTCCATAAAGGAGATATCAAAGTTAAGGTATCAGAAAAAGGAATAAATATCTTTTTGCTTTCCCTCCCACTACATCAGGAAACCGAAATTAGTTTCCATGCAAAGCAAGAATCCGGAGTATTAAAAGAACCTGAACCAGATGAGGTTAATTTAGATTCCACAAAACCTGTTATTCTTGTAGTAGAAGACAATACCGATATATTAAATTATATAGGGAGGGAGTTAAAACCTAAATACAACATAATAAAAGCCTGCAATGGTCAGGAAGCACTTCATATGCTTGATAATGATAACATACAGCTGATCGTAAGCGATGTAATGATGCCTGTAATGGATGGAATAGAGTTATGTAAACGGGTAAAAGGCGATTTACAGCTCAGTCACATCCCGATCATTTTACTTACTGCAAAAAATTCAATTGGTGCCAAAACCGAAGGACTTGAGGTTGGTGCTGATGCATATATTGAAAAACCTTTTTCATTTGAACATTTGCTTGCTCAAATCCATAGCCTTTTAAATAACAGAAAATTAATTAAAGAATATTTTCGAAAGTCGCCTTTAACACATTTTAACGGAATTAATATTTCTAAATCGAACAAAGATTTTTTAGAATGCCTTAATAATCACATTTACGAACATATAACAGATGTTGACCTTGATGTAGATAAGCTCTCGGCAATGATGAACATGAGCAGGCCGACTTTATATCGTAAAATAAAGGGGCTTTCTGATCTATCCCCTAATGAATTAATAAACTTAACCAGATTAAAGAAAGCAGCAGAATTAATATCAAACGGACAATATAAAATAAATGAAGTTGCTTTTATGATTGGCTATAGTTCACATGCCAATTTTTCCAGAGATTTTCAGCGGCAGTTCGGATTAAGCCCGTCGGCTTATTTAAATAAACTAAAAACAAGCCGAATTAAGAGTTAAAGCAATTAATTGCACAATTGATGTTCTTATTAAACCAATAACAAACTTTAATCTTTAAAAAGTTTTCCACAATTTTAGCATGTAATTAACTTTTTCGCAAGAAAAATAGGTTTAAACTGTTTAAAAATTTCTCGATCAGCATATTTAAACGAATAAAAATCGATTGATTTACAATGAATTAACAAAATTTCGAAATTACTATTTTTGTACAAAAAGATTAATATAGCCCAAAGTGGCTAATAAAGAGTAGTTTACAAGAACCGAAAGTGCTATCGGTAACGATTTAGTAATGGTGCTTACTGCACTCGCTTTCATCTGATTACCTTGTAAATCATTACCGCAAATTTAATAAAAAAAAGGGTTAAGTCGTAGCGTACTTAACCCTTTTTTCTGCTTTTTCCAATATACATCATAAGGCGTTATAAAATAAATCTTCCCCAATATGGGGGCAACCTGTGATATTGGTTCCGATATTATTTCCAAGTTTTGACAAATAAACAAAAATGTAAATCCGAAACGTATGGTGTTAATCTCTAAAAATCTAAGCTATGGAAATCGTGTTGAACAAAATATTATCGGAAATTCAGCGTCAGGAAGATATGCTATCTTCTCAAATGATGCAAACTGCGGATGAGGCTTACCAAATGACCTTATTCTTAAAGGAAATGCTGTTTACTATAAAGATGAAAGTCTTGCAGACCGGATTTAAGGACGAACGGCAGGAAATCAATTTTTTCAAGAATATCAAACCGCAGATTTTAGGAAAACTTATTTATTACAATAAGGTATTCCGCATTGAAACTACCTGCCCCGTAAGTGCAGGGAGAATACACCAAAGTTATTTTGAAAACCAACTGAAAATTCTGAAATCCGAATACAAGGAAAGCATATCCAATGAGGATTTTTACAGGTACTATCGTGCAGGCAGAACTGACCGTGACCACAGTTATTTCAGGCTCGGAAAAATCAATTACCACGATGGTCTAAAAAGTAGTGTATTTGAAATTGACCTTAGCTTTTCTACTTATTACGATAACAAAGTTGCCCATATTATAGCCAATGAATTACTTTATACTTTCTTGCTTACCAAAATAAACCCTGAAAAAAATCCCGATACCATTTCAATAAACGGTGATGGAAACAAAGACATTTCGTGGACGAACTCGCAAAATGCACTGATAGAATTGATTTACGCCCTGTATGTTTCCAAATCTATTGCATACGGGAAAATAGGCATCAGGAAATTAGCATTGATTTTCCAAATCCTCTTCCGAACGCCCTTGAACGATATACATCATTCTTTCCACCGAATGAAAACAAGGGCAGGCTCCCGAACGGTGTTTTTAGACCAGCTCAAAATTTCCCTCGAAGAGTATATGGATAAAGACCTTTAGCAACATCAGCACGGGTGTTTGAAAGCAGTACACAAAATGTACTGCTTTTTCTTTGCCCATATATGCCAATTGGCATATATGGGCAAAAGGCTACTACAAAATAACCGAAACACGCTAAAACCCTTATTAAACAAGGGTTTTTCTCATTGCAAAAAATTTGAAAAAAAGTGCCAAACCAATGGGTACGCATTGGCAGACAAACACTGCCACACTTCTGAATTTTGTACTGTGAATATTAAACAATAGTGCAATGAACATTATAACAGTTGACGAAGAAGTGTGGAAGCACCTCAACGAACGGTTGAAAGCCATTAGCGAATATATCCTCAAACTGGAAGATACAAGCTACGATAGCTTATGGCTCAACAACCACGAAGTCTGCCAGTATCTCCACATCAGCGAAAAAACGTTGTGGCGTATGCGCACCAACGGGCAGATAGCTTTTTCAAAAATGTACGGGCAGTATTACTATACGATTGGTGCTATCAAGGAAATGCTCAACGCTAACGCCGTGCAGACGACCGATGAATATGTGGAGCAGCTTATGGCGAAAGGCAAAAGCTATATCGAGAAAGGCAGAAAGCTGAAATCAGGTAATCATTAAAAGCGTACCCGTATGAATATCGACAAAATGGAATTTGTGGCGTGGATGGAACGCATAATGGACAGGCTGGACATTCTTGGCAACCACATAGACGATTTACAAAAGAAGCGCAACAGCATAGACGGCGAAGAGTTACTGGATAATCAGGATTTATTGCAAATGCTGAAAATCAGTAACCGTTCCCTGCAACGGTATCGCTCCATAGGTAAGCTCCCTTATTATACCATTAGCGGAAAACTGTATTACAAGCTATCCGATGTGCATCAGTTCATCAGGGAAAGTTTTAACCCTCCGTTACCTAAACTGGATGCCAATAAGTGACAAACGCTGCCTTTGAGTGCCACATAAAGCAAATCAGTGAAGGCTTCCTTTACATTCGATCGTGAAATTTTGAAATTTTCAGATTATGAGCGAAGAAACAACTAATAAACAGGAAATGCCCGAACAGCTTTCGGACATCTTACTCGTACTGGATAAAGAGAAAATGAAAATCCAGGCAGTAAAGAGTATAGACGAAAACGGGAAAATGGAAACCGTTGACCCCACGAAGAAAAATCAAAACCAGTTTATGCGTGTGGATAAAAGCGGTGATTTCTTTTCCAACTTCTTTTCCAATTTTTTCAGCCAGTTAAAGAACCCTACAAACTTTACTTTCTTCAAAGTGCCTGCCTCGGTTGCTGCTGAAAAAGCAGAGGAATTACAAAAGCACGTAGATAAGCCCACTCCACAGGGCGAAAAAGTGCTGAAAGAACACGAAGTGAAAGCAGAACCCCAACCCGATAAAAAACAAGAAAATCAAAATAATATGGCAACAGCACAAACAACAACGGAAACAAGCGAATATCGCTACAAGCCGGAGCAGATTGATTGGGACACAATGAAAAACCTCGGATTGAGCAAAGAGTATCTTGAAAAAAGGAACCTGCTCGACCCTTTGTTACGAGGTTATAAAACCAATGAGCTTTTACCGATAGGTGTCAACCTCGGGGGCTCTATCCTCCGCACGGATGCCCGCCTGTCTTTACAGCAAGCGGAAGACGGCAATGTTATCGTGGCAATACACGGTATCAAAAGAGAACCTAACCTCCACTTTGAATTTTTCGGTCACAAGTTTACGGACGAAGACAAGAAAAACCTGCTCGAAACGGGTAATATGGGGCGTGTCGTCAATTTGGTAAACTCCAAAACAGGCGACCTGATGCCGTCCATTATAAGTATTGACAGGCTGACCAATGACGTGGTTGCACTGCGCACGGAGTTTATAAAAATTCCCGATGAAATTAAGGGCGTAAAGCTGAATGACGAACAAAAACAAACGCTGATGGAGGGCAAACCGCTCTATTTAGAGGGTATGATTTCCTCGAAAGGAACGGAGTTTTCGGCAACTGTACAATTCAATGCGGACAAACGGTATGTTGAGTTCCTGTTTGACAGAAGCAACAACAATCAGCAGGCGCAAACGAACCAACAGAATACCCAACAAAGCAATCAGCAAAGCCAACCGCAAGAAGCTCCAAGAACTTTCAGGGGCAAAGAACTGGATGATGAGCAGTACAACAAGTTCAAAGCCGGACAAACCATATACGTTGAACTGAAAGACAAAAAAGACCAACCGTATAAGGGTTATATCACGTTCGACAAAGATACCGGAAAGACCAATTTTGAGTTTCCCGGTCAGTACAAAGCACGGGTAGAACCTGCCGAAACTCATAAAACACAAACTGCCGTCAATTCGGAGGGTAAAACCAACGAAGCGACCAAGAACGTCCAAGAGCCTTTGAAGTCCGGGCAGCAAAGACCGAAAAACGAGAAGCAGCAGGAGCAACAGGATAACAAGCCTGAAAAATCCAAAGGCAGAAAAATGTAATACAGTATGAAAACAATCATTGCAGAAAAACCAAGCGTAGCAAGGGAAATAGCCGGACTTGTGGGAGCATCCGATAAAAAGGATGGCTACCTGACAGGTAACGGCTATTTTGTTACGTGGGCATTCGGTCATTTAATAGGACTGGGAATGCCCGAAGATTACGGCATTTCGGGATTTGACAAAGCATCCCTGCCGATATTGCCCAACCCCTTTTTATTGACCGTTCGCAAGGTCAAAAAAGACAAAGGGTACACCGCCGATACTGGCGCATTAAAGCAATTGAAAGTCATTGAGCAGCTTTTTAAGCAAAGCAACAGCATCATCGTTGCTACCGATGCAGGTCGTGAGGGCGAACTCATTTTCAGGTACATTTATGAATACCTGAAATGCAACAAACCTTTTGAACGCCTTTGGATAAGTTCGCTTACCGAAAAGGCAATAAAGCAAGGCTTCGACAACCTGAAAGACGGGGCAGCATTTGACGGGCTGTATCAAGCAGCGCAAGGCAGAAGCCGTGCCGACTGGCTTGTAGGTATCAATGCTACACTGGAGTTGCTATCTTTGAGTAGAGACATTTATGGAGCAGATTTGAAATGTAATTTTAAATTTGGCATATATGAAACACAGAGTATTTGACGATGAGTTCAAAAAGATGGCAGTAGAGCTGTCCAGGG
>NZ_QPKV01000005.1 GCF_003339865.1 Pedobacter chinensis | reverse complement strand
CCTGGACAGCTCTACTGCCATCTTTTTGAACTCATCGTCAAATACTCTGTGTTTCATATATGCCAAATTTAAAATTACATTTCAAATCTGCTCCATAAATGTCTCTACTCAAAGATAGCAACTCCACTTTGTTATTTCCAAACCTCTTTCCTGATCAGTTTAAAACCCATCACGGTACGGTGTATGTTTACTTTGAAGCTGCTACCGTAATCCTGACCCTGGTATTACTCGGCCAGCTATTAGAAGCGAAAGCGCATGGCAAAACCAATAGTGCCATTAAAGAACTTCTGAAACTCTCCCCTAGTAACGCCATCAGAATAAGGGATGGAAAAGAATCAACCGTAAATATCGATGAGATTATCAAAGGAGATCTCTTACGAATTAAACCTGGCGAAAAAATCCCTGTGGATGGGAGTATCATTGAAGGCGAGGCCGTTATCGATGAGTCTATGATCACTGGCGAGCCCGTTCCGGTTGAAAAAACAAAAGGCGATCAGGTACGCTCGGGCACCATCAATGGAAACCGGACTTTTCTCATGCTCGCAGAAAAGGTTGGCAGTGAAACCCTGCTCGCCCAGATCATTGAAATGGTTAATAATGCCAGTCGGTCAAAAGCACCCATCCAAAAACTGGCCGACCGGATCTCGGGATATTTTGTACCCATTGTAGTGTTAATCTCTGTGCTGACTTTTGTCCTGTGGGCAATCTATGGCCCCGATCCTGCTCTGGTATATGCACTGGTAAATGCGATTGCAGTGCTGATTATCGCCTGCCCTTGTGCACTTGGATTGGCTACGCCCATGTCGGTTATGGTTGGTGTAGGAAAAGGGGCCCAGTTGGGCATCCTGTTTAAAAATGCAGAAGCCCTGGAAAAGATGAATGCCATTGACACCCTGGTTATCGATAAAACAGGCACACTCACTGAGGGTAAACCTTCTGTCGAAAAAGTGGTTAGCACTACCGGAGAGTTGAATGAAGCGGAAATTCTTCAAAGGATTGTTTCACTTAACAAAAACAGTGAGCATCCCCTTGCTGAGGCAACCATTCGTTACGGAATAGTGCAAAAAGTTTCGGCCAGCCCCGTTACTGATTTCGAATCTGTAACCGGAAAAGGAGTAACAGCCAGAATGGCCGGAGAACAGCTTTCACTAGGCAATAAAAAACTGATGGAAAAGATTGGTGCAGCCATTTCCCCCGAGGTTGAAAACAGTGTAAATTTAGAGCAGAAAAAAGGAAAAACGGTATCTTATCTGGCCATTGGAAAGCAGGTTGCAGGATTTATTGTTATTTCAGATCAGATAAAACCATCCAGTTCATCAGCTATAAAAAGTCTGCAAAAAGAAGGTTTGGAAGTTATCATGTTCACAGGTGATAATGAGTACACTGCAAAAGCTGTAAGTGAAAGTCTTAAACTGAATGGCTTTAAAGCGCAGATGCTTCCCGAAGATAAGTTCAGTGAGATTAGAAAACTACAGGAAGCGGGTAGAAAGGTAGCTATGGCCGGAGATGGAATAAATGATGCCCCGGCACTTTCTCAGGCCGATATAGGGATTGCGATGGGCACTGGAACAGACGTCGCCATACAGAGTTCGGCCCTTACCCTGATCAACGGCGACCTGGGAGGGATTTGGAAAGCGAAGGCATTAAGCAGAAAAGTCATGTCGAATATCCGTGGCAACTTGTTTTTTGCTTTGGGTTATAACATCCTGGGCATCCCTATTGCAGCCGGAGCCCTCTATCCTGTTTTCGGCATCCTGCTCTCCCCTATGCTCGCAGCTCTGGCCATGAGCCTGAGCTCAGTTTCGGTTATATTAAACTCATTAAGATTGAAGAAATAATATTAAGCGAGTCTGTTCAAAAAATCTCATTTGTTGTTATTCCCGATTGATTGGGTTATTCAAATGCGTTTTTTTCCATAGCGAAAGATTTAAGATTTAGCAAGCATTCACTGTTAATCATAATTCTAATTTAAATTCTTAAGAAAACAATGTCCCGCAGATTTAAGAAAATCACGCAGACTTTATCTTATCTGCGTGATCAGCGGCATCTGCGGGAAAACACCCGAATAATCCCCAGACGATGAAACACAAAAATCAATAAACAGCATTACTCCGTTGCAAAAACAATTCAGCAGTAAACCAGGCACAATGTCTGCGGATCAGGGATTCTCCGTGCCTATCAATGACGTGTTTTTATAATTCACTGTTAATCATAATTTAAATTCTTAAAGAAACAACGTCCCGCAGATTTAAAAAAATCACGCAGACTTTATCTTATATCTTATCTGCGTGATCAGCGGCATCTGCGGGAAAACACCCGAATAATCCCCAGACGATGAAACACAAAAATCAATAAACAGCATTACTCCGTTGCAAAAACAATTCAGCAGTAAACCAGGCACAATGTCTGCGGATCAGGGATTCTCCGTGCCTATCAATGACGTGTTTTTATAATTCACTGTTAATCATAATTTAAATTCTTAAAGAAACAACGTCCCGCAGATTTAAGAAAATCATGCAGACTTTATCTTATCTGCGTGATCAGCGGCATCTGTGGGAAAACACCCGAATAATCCCCAGGCGATGAAACACAAAAATCAATAAACAGCACTATTCCCTTGCAAAAACAATTCAGCAGTAAACCAGGCACAATACCTGTGGGTCAGGGATTCTCCGTGCCTATCAATGACGTGTTTTTATAATTCACTGTTAATCATAATTTAAATTCTTAAAGAAACAACGTCCCGCAGATTTAAGAAAATCACGCAGACTTTATCTTATCTGCTTGATCAGCGGCACTGCGGGAAAACACCCGAATAATCCCTAGGCGATGAAACACAAAAATCAATAAACGGCACTACTCCCTTACAAAAACAATTCAGCGGCAAACCAGGTACAGTACCTGTAGGTCAGGGATTTACTTGTAGCTGCTTAGCGGTCTTCACTGCGTCGATAATTGTTTTTGTTTTCTCCTTAATTTAATGACATTGGGTTCCCGCCTGCGCAATGACGGGCGAGTCTCTATCCAATCTTATGCAGTTGCCGTAAGCGTATTACCTGAAATAGTGAGTGGATATGTTTTCAATGCACTTGTGGTACCTCCGTCATTTGGTTGCGCTAAAATGGCACCTGCTGTGGTATACCTGGAACTATGCAAACTACATTGGATATAATTATTGGCTTCTATAAATGCAAGCGAACCACCTTGATGTGGACAAGTTGCCTGAGTTGCAGCAAATGAAGAAGTTGTATTTCCAGAGGCGATGCGGATAAACAAAATGCCACTTACTACTATTGATGCACCAACCGCTAATATTTGTGTGTTCAGATCGACATTTACACCTGTACCCGGAGGTACTGGTCCACCACCAGGTTTATTGGGTTCAGGTGAATCACTTTTTTTGCCACAGCCGGAAAAGCAACTGCCTGTACAAACCAGGGCAACTCCAAGCCCGAGCGATTTAATAAATTCATTACGTTCCATAGTTTTGTTTTATTAGTAAATTTTAGATTGAATATTTTTATCCTTTGATTTAAATAGTGTGAAATTTCTGGAAATGGTAAAGCCAAAGCGTACACCTCCGTGTTTCCACGATTTTTTAGTATCGGCAATAAAGCTGTTCTCCGAAATAAATTCTGAATTCATAAAATTTAGCGAAAAGACATGTCCACCGGTTTCAATTTCTAAACCAACGCCAAGTGGATTATATAATTTTTGGCTCAGATCATTCGGACGGTTTAAACCATTAACCAAAGTATAGTCGGCGATAAATGATAAACGTTTGGTCAGTTTTAGTCTCCCTGCAAAACCGATGCTAAATAAATTTTCCGGATCTCTGGATTCAACTGTGTTTTTCCTGAGCAAAACTGAAGGTGCAACTTGCAAGGAAAGCCGTTGACTGATTTTTCTGGAAATTAAGGGCTGCAAAAAATAAGTAAAACGATTGGCATACACCGTAAATTCATTGGTTGCAAAAGGTGCTCTGGTGATCCAACCCATCTGTGCCAGGAATGTGATATTCAGTGGAAAATCATGGTGTTTGCCGCCACGCTGTTCAAATAATTTATATTTTAAAAATCCATTGTATAATTCATCATGCTTACTCCGGCCAATACTTACGGTTAACCGATCGGTTATACCATAATCGAAACCAATAAATAAATCTGAGGCAACATCTAAACCGTAAAGGGTATGTGCACTTCCAAACTCTCCGCCAATGTCTCCAAAATGATGCCGTATACGCATATCGAGATCATGAGCTTTTTGTGTTTCTGTGGAATGAGACAATACAATCCTCGTCGATTTAAAGGCAGGATTGATCATTTTAAACTCGGAGGTGTCAGTTATTGACTGGAGCAGTGAATCTGCTGATTGAGCAAAAAGTTTACCACTTATCAAAAGGATAAAAGTGATTAGCGTATAGATTTTTGACATATATTTATGGTTTTTGAATAAGCGTTCCGTTAACTTTTACACTGATAACCTTTGCAATCTTGGTAAAAACAAGTGTTGGAATCCTGATGTCATGATCAGCACAAGCCACATCAAAAGCAGAAGTTATATTCACTGAGCCGTCTTTTATTGAAATTTTTGCAGGAATAGTCCGGGTTTTACCAACTCCATGAATGGTGAATATCCCTTTGGCCATTACATTATACTCTCCATTTTTTGTCCAGTTGATATTAGGCTCAATACTTCCTTTAAATGATGCTGTCGGATATTGATCGCTCTCCAGATAATTTTCATTAAAGTGTTCCTGCATCAGTTTTTTCTCAAATTCAAAGCTTTTAACAGGCACTTGAAAAGCGAACGCTCCGCTCTCAGCGATCAGTACTGCAGAGGTTTTATTGCTTGCAGCTCTGATATCCTCAATTGGAGTAGACGAAAAAAAAGAAGTCTTAACATTCCCCGAAACATAGTTTTGGGCATTTGCTGATAAACAACGTATCAATAGAAATATGACAAGAACAATTGCCATTATCGTTATTTTTGTTTTCATTGAGCTAAAGTTTATGTCAGTTGAATTAAAAGTGCTATCGCTGAGCTCCAGGTCAGGGTAAGAGTATGTTACTCCAATAAAGGGATAGATTATAAGGCCGGCCAAATATGCCAGCCGACCTTATCCCATCTACCCAACCCCTATATCTTGTTAAGGTGCAGGAGCAACCGGAGATGTGGTATTAAGCACAAACCAAAAGCCTGGCGCTGCACCAACACTTACGCCTTTGTTCTCTCCACGCTTGGTATCTTGCGAGAAATAATACAAAGGCCAACCCTTATAAGTCATTTGTTTTTTTCCAAAAACATCAATCACGCTAATTAAATCTTTAGAAATGACCGATGGTAAGCTTTTTAAATCCATTTCGTAAACCGGCCATATACTATTATTACTCAAATCGGCATTTGTAAACGTGTTTTTATTGTTTTTGTCGGGTGTAAATGCATAAACCGTTCTTCCCTTCGTATCAGTAAAATACCTGGTATTGCCATTTCCTTCCACATAGCCAGCGGTATATGCTTTTCCATTTAAGCCAACCAATTGCGCATTGGCAAGCATGAGTGAGTAATCTGGTTTGGCCACAAACCAGATACCGCCCACGCCATCTCCTTTAATATCGCCTGATGCAGCATCATTTGCATAATAATAAAGTGGATAACCTTTATAGGTACTTTGCTTTCTTCCATCTGCTCTGGTAATCTCTCCAACTTGTGATTGATCCAGATTCATATCGGTACTGATATCAGCCGAATAGTAAAGCGGCCATACGGTTTCACAATCGCCAGTACAATTTGCTGTTCCGGCAACATCTGTGGCAAAAAAGTAAAGGCTCTTTCCATCTTTATCTGTAAGTACAGTTCCGAATTTCGAATCAGTTGTTAGTTGGATTCCTTTTCTATCAATTGCTGGATCATCACTGCCTGATTTCTTGCAGGCGGCGCTCAATAACAAGGCTATACAACAAATAGCCGGCATATTTCTTTTTAGGTAGGTTAACATAAAGGTTTTGTTTTAGTATTATTATCTTTATTTGCTGTCATTACGCACCCGAATTCGAAATGGTTGCTACCAGCAGTAAAGTTTTTTTTAAAAAAAGCATTCCAAAAAATATTTTTTTTATAGGCAACCTTTTGTAAATCCTTAACGTAATGCATGTTGAAAGGAGAATCAGTGACCACTAATCGCGATGGTGAACATATTATACAAGGGTATATAGAAGGCTGTATTAGAAATGACAGAAATAGTCAAAAAGCACTATACAAACATTTCTACAGCTTTGCTATGGGCATTTGTTTGCGCTATGCAAACAATAGGCTTGATGCTGCTGGGATATTAAATGATGGCTTTTTCAAAGCATTCAGGAACATTTCGAAATATGAATCCACCAAGGCATTTTTGCCCTGGCTCGGAAGGATCATGACTAATACTGCCATTGATTTCTACCGCACAAACTTAAAGTTTGCCGGGCATCTGGATATCGATGGCTTTGAAGGTTTAACACAAGTAAGTGCTGTTTATGATAAACTGGCCTATAACGACCTGCTGAAGCTTATACAAAACCTGAGCCCGGCCTACAGAACTGTTTTCAATCTGTTTGCGATTGATGGTTACAGCCATGAAGAAATTGCGGAATTACTGCAGATCTCTGTAGGGACATCAAAATCCAATCTGTTCAAAGCCAGGCAAAAATTACAGGAAATGCTTAAGGCTACAGAGGAAATAACCTACAAAGTTCAACCTTCGGATGAGAACAAAAACCTTTTACAGGTACGATTAAATACAAATATGCAATGAGAGAGGAAAAAGACATAGATAAGTTATTTAAGGATGGATTGGAAAATCCTGATATTCCTTATAATGACCTGGATTGGGACGTGCTGGAAGAACGATTGCATCCTAACCAAAAACGCCGGATAATACCATTTTTCTGGATGACAGCCGTAGCTGGGATTGCTGCTGTGTTGCTTGTGGTTTTTTTATTGATCGAACCCCATCAAAACTTAACCGATGTCAATGTTGACAACAAAAAATATAGTAAGGATAAAGAAAACCCGATATCAGATCTTCATACAAAACCGGCCGAGAAAGACCGTGACCGTTCTAAAATCAGTAATACATTGACCATTGGAAATAACCCAAATGCTTTTGCAGCGTTGAATCAGAAATTCGTAGACAAGAAAACATTGTCTCCAAAAGCAGATACATTTATATTTAATCAGCATGGAAGGCTTGCTGATCTCTCAAATAACAGGATTGAACCGGAATTCTTTCAAAGTTCTGTAACATTGGCACATCAGGAATTCAATACCCCTGTGGCATTAAAAAGCGCAGATAAACCATCTATAAAAAGCACTAAAAGAAAACCAAATTTTGTACTGGGTATCGTTGCTGCGCCAGATTTGACAAGTGTACAAAAATCGGGTAAAAGTAGTTTAAGCGGAGGTATTGGCATAGAAGCCACTTTAATGCTAACCAAGCGGTTAAGCATTACAACAGGAGCTTCTTATGCCAAAAAAATATACGATTCAGACTTTAGTTTATATCGTCCACAATCAAATTATGTTTTCAAAAATCAGCCCACCAACATCCATGCGAACTGCGATGTACTGGATATTCCGCTTAATGTAAACTACAAATTGTTGGGCAACAACCGAAATTCTTTAACATTGAGTACAGGATTATCAAGTTATCTGATGCTTAAGGAAGCGTATTACTATTCTTATCAAAATGACTATGCTGCCGGTCCACAATCGTATGAGGTAAAAAACCAAAACCAGCACTTTTTAGGTGTTGCAAATATTGGTGTGGCCTTTCAACATCAAATAAGCAATAAACTCAGTATTAGTATCACACCTTTTGCTAAAGTTCCACTAACTAATATTGGCTATGGAAATTCAAAATTATCATCAACAGGGATTGCCGTTTCTGTAAACATGACGAACCTGTTCAATAAAAAACAAGGCCCATCAATACCATAACTTATTCGTGATTAACCGAAAACTTATTTTTATAACCATGGATCCAAAAGGAGAATACGGCATCAAAACAGTAACTCATTCCGCTTTCTATGGTTTATTCTCCTTCTTCCCCACTGTTTTTCATCTTCATTAAAATTGCATAGGCATTTTTGGTTACGATATTACCTGGTCTGCTTTTTGTCTTAATCTCTGTAAATCCCTCCATAGCAGTACCAATTTCAACCGGAATCATTTTATACCGGTAACTGCCGAGGTCTTCAAATACATAATATTTATTCTCCCATTTTACAACTGCATCTTCCGGAACTGCATCAACAACTGCATTTGAAACTGAAATTGCAGCATTGAGAAATGTTCCTGGTAACAACTTATTACCTGCATTTTCAAGGTCGCAGTGTACAGTTGTGGTGCGGTCGCCCTCAATATTCGGGGTAATAAGGTGTATTTTAGCTATGTATTTTTTCTCCGGGTTAGCAGATGTTGTACAAACAATTTCCTGTCCAATTTTAAGGCTTGCGGCGTCACGTTCAAATACCGTAAGGCTTGCATGAAGCGCTCCGGGGCTGATAAGCTCAAAAAGTACATCGGCTGCGTTTACATATTTCCCGGCATTAACATTCACTTTGGTCACATAACCGCTAATAGGAGCATAAATGCTAATGCTCCTGGTTATGTTATCCTCGTTCAATGTTAAAGGATTGATTCCGATAAGCCTCAGTTTCTCTGCCAGTGACTTTACCAGCACTTTCTGATTATTGAACTCACTTTCTGTTTGCTGAAAAATCTTATCGCTGGTTGCTTTGGTTTGGTTCAGCCCTTTTTGCCTGATATAATCTTCTGCCACAAACTTCAGCTTGTTTTTTGAAGTAAGATAATCCTGCTGCAACTGAATATATTGTTGATCTTCTACTGTAGTGAGCACAGCACCTTTCTTAACCATCATCCCTGGAATCAGCAACATCTTCCTGATATATCCACCCATTGGCACGCTTACCGAGTAGGTGTTTTCGGGTGGAACATCAACCACTCCATTAACGTTAATGGTGTTATACATTCGCTTTGTCTCAATTTTTCCTGTCCGGATATCTGCATTCCTGACCTGTTCAGCACTTAACTGTACCTCATTTGTATTTACCGTTACCGCCTGATCGACCGAAATGTCTTTTTGATTTTCCGGATTACCGCAAGCCATTAACACAGCCATGCAAATAATTCCTACATTTAATTTATTCTTCATCTTTGTGTTATTTATCTGTTGCCGTTAATCTTTCTATCTCAAATGCAGTTTCATTAAGCTGCTGAACCTTATCAAAATATCCTGCTTTAAGTTGTATCGACTGGTTGATCAGTATGACCCAATCGAGATAAGCTATTTCTCCGGCGTTAAGCTTATCAGTTGCTGTTTTGATGATATCTCCGGCATTTGCCAGTGAAACTTTTTGATAAGACCGGGTTACCTTATCCAATTTCAGATAGCGCTGAACAGCATTTTCCAATTCATGCTTAACCATTTTTATGTTCATTTCCAGTTCCTGTTCCTTTTGTTGGATCGCAATTTTAGAGGCCTTGATCCGGGATTGCTGGGCACCAAAGAAAACAGGAATTCCCAATCCGATGCTGATGGATGAAAATCTTTTGTTTCCATTGAAATATTGCTCTGCACCGATGCTGTTTGTTTGCCAGCCAATGATACTTGAATTGTTATAACCAAAACTCAAAGATGGCATCAGCTTGCTATTTTCCAATGCTTTTTGCTTTTTGGCAAGTTCCAGTTGCGCCTCGCTCAGCTTAAGAACCGGGTTATGATCTGCTTCCTGTTTAGCAACCAAATGAAATGGGTATACCGAACTATCAGCAGCTGGTTCTAAATTAAGGTTGCTGTTTAATAAAAACCTGAACCTGTTTAAACTTTGATTGTAATCTGTTTCCAGCATTTCCATTTGACTGCCAATTTGTTGTTTCTGATTTTCAGCTGTGCGAAGTTCCAAAACATCAACATCACCAGACCTAAACCGTTGTGATGTTTTTTCAAGAAACGCGCTGTAAACACTATCTGCCCATACTAAAAGCTTACGCTTTTCTCTTAACAGGATCAGATTGAAATAGGTAGATTTGACTTCGGCCTTAAGATCTGACCGTTTACTGTTCAATTGTATTTCTCCAATGCGGATATTGGTTTTATGAACTGCATTTTGCCGGCCATAAACGGTAGGAAAATCAATGTTTTGCACTATCGAAAACTTATTGTCATTCTCCAGGCTATTAAATTTTCCATAATCGAAACCCAGAGCAGTTTTTGGAACATCAAAACTATTCTTGCTCAATTGTTCATAATATTGCACTTCTGTTCTGGCAACCCGTAACGACACATTATTTTTGATTGCAGTATCAAGGGCGGCTTTAAGATTAATTTCCTGTGCCTGAGATGGAATGGTTCCCATGAACATCAAAACCACCACTATGGCAAGCTTACCCTTTGACCGGAAATATCCAAAGCCCTTTTCAAATATGATATATAACATTGGTAAAACAAATAAGGTTAACATGGTTGAAACGAGTAAGCCTCCAATTACCACTGTAGCCAGCGGTTTTTGAACAGCTCCGCCTGCGCCCGTACTAACGGCCATCGGAATAAATCCCAGAGAAGGAACCAATGCAGTCATCAATACGGCACGAAGCTTTGACTTTGTTGCATGGATAACGATGCGTTTTACATCGGTCCACCCTTCTTTTTTCAAGCGGTTAAATTCCGTTACCAGTAAGATTCCGTTAAGCACAGCAACACCGAAAAGTGCTATAAAACCTACTCCTGCTGATATACTAAAAGGCAAATCCCTTATCCAAAGGGCCAATATTCCACCTGTGGCAGATAAAGGAATGGCCGTGTAAATGAGGAGGCCCTGTTTTACAGAGCTGAAGGCAAAATAGAGCAGCAGGAAAATCAGCAGGAGCGCAATGGGCACCACAATTGCCAATCTTGATTTCGCGGCGGTCATGTTTTCAAAGGAGCCTCCGTATGAAATGGTATATCCTTTTGAAAGACTAAGTTGCCCGGCCTTTTGCTGCAGTTCTTCTACAATGGATTGTACATCTCTGCCCTTAACATTGAAACCTACAATTATTCTTCTTTTAGTATCTTCCCGTTGTATCTGGTTTACCCCTTCAACTTCATCAATATTAGCCACCAGGCTTAGTGGAACCTGATTACCTGATTTGGTAAGTACCATCAGGTTTTCAACATCTCTGATATTTTTTCTCGCCGCCTCATCCAAACGCACCACCATATCAAAGCGCTTTTCCCCTTCATAAATCTGACCCGCAATCTGACCTGCAAACGCAGTATTGACCACGCGGTTTACGTCAGTCACGTTTATTCCGTATTTGGCCATTCCATCTCTATTGTACTTAATCACAACCTGCGGCATTCCCGTAACCTGCTCTTCATAAACATTAATAGCACCTTTAACGGTTCCAATAATTCCTCCCAAGCGCCTGGCATACGTTGCCAGCGAATCAAGATCTTCACCGAATATTTTGCACACCACATCCTGGCGTGCCCCCGTCATCAATTCATTGAAACGCATCTGCACAGGAAACTGAAAACCAACTGTAATACCTGGAATAACTTCTACAGCCTTTGTCATTTTTGCACTCAGTTCCGGAAACGAGCTTGCAGAAGTCCATTCTTTTTTGGGTTTTAAGATCACCATCATATCACCAGCCTCAAAGGGCATAGGATCTGTCGGGATTTCAGCACTACCAATTTTGGTTACTATTTTCTCCACCTCGGGAAACTTATCCAGTAAGATTTTCGATGCTTTTTGAGTGGTTTCAATGGTATTATTAAGATTGCTACCTGTTAATAAACGCGTTTCTACAGCAAAATCACCTTCTTCCAATTGGGGAATAAATTCTCCTCCCAGGGTACCCATAATCAATACGGCTATTGCAAAAAGGGAAATTGTTACGGTTAATATCGTTTTTGGAAATTTAAGTACGCCGCTCAGCACAGGTTGATATTTACGTTCCAGCCAGGCCATCAGTCTATCCGTAAGATTTTTCTTATGGCTGATGGTTTTGTTCAGACATAGCGCCGACATCATCGGCACATAGGTAATGGATAGGATAAATGCACCAAATATGGCAAAGGCTATTGTCCATGCCATAGGTTTGAACATTTTGCCCTCAATACCCTCCAGTGATAGAATGGGGAGATAGACAATGAGGATGATGATCTGACTAAATACTGCTGATTTAATCATAGA
This sequence comes from Pedobacter chinensis, assembly GCF_003339865.1. Lineage (GTDB taxonomy): Bacteria > Bacteroidota > Bacteroidia > Sphingobacteriales > Sphingobacteriaceae > Pedobacter > Pedobacter chinensis. The sequence goes on along the minus strand of NZ_QPKV01000005.1, from coordinate 142,570 downwards.
GCCAGTCGATTTCTCAACTTCCTCATCCATTTGATTTTGATCTATCCGGTTAAATGACCTGAAATGTTTACTATGCGAAAATCTATGGAGAATCGCTTCTACAACAATTACAGAACCATCAACAATAAGGCCGAAGTCTATCGCACCTAACGACATCAGGTTTCCGCCAACGCCAAACTTGTTCATTAAAATGATGGCAAAAAGCATTGATAATGGAATAACGGAGGATACAATTAAACCTGCCCGCAGATTTCCGAGGAAGAAAACCAGTACAAAGATCACAATCAGTGCACCTTCCATTAAATTGGTTTCTACAGTACTAATGGCATTATCCACCATTTTGGTCCTGTCAAGGAAAGGCTCAACAACCACGCCCTCAGGAACCATTTTTTGGATCTGGGCAATTTTATCCTTAACCCGTTTAACCACAACCGATGAATTTTCTCCTTTCAACATCATTACCACAGCTCCGGCCACTTCACCTTGTGCGTTATAAGTCATCGCACCGTAGCGTATAGCCGATCCATATTGTACCCTGGCTACCTGAGCCATTAATACAGGCATGCCATTATCAAGGGTTTTGACCACAATCTTTTCGATGTCGGCAAGGCTTGTGGTTAATCCTTCACTGCGGATATATAATACCGTGGGCCCTTTCTCAATATAGGCACCTCCGGTATTTTCATTATTCTTTTCCAGGGCATCAAAAACATCTGCAATTGTAAGCCCGTAGGCTTTTAGCTGATCTTGTTTAACGGCAACTTCATACTGTTTTAATCTGCCGCCAAAACTCGAAACCTCTGCCACACCGGGCGTTCCAAGAAGCTGACGTCTGACAATCCAGTCCTGAATGGTGCGGAGGTCTTGTTCATTGTATTTGCCTTCATAACCTTTTTTTGGACGAACAACATACTGGTAAATCTCACCCAAACCAGTGGAAACCGGCGCCATTGCCGGAGATCCTATTCCCTGTGGAATTTCTTGCTGAACCTGTTGTAATCGCTCGGCAATCTGTTGCCGGGCCCAATAAACGTCTGTTTCTTCATTAAAAACAATGGTTACAAGAGAAAGCCCGAAACGGGAAAAGCTCCTGATCTGTTTAAGGCCTGAAATACTGCTGCATGCTTGTTCAATGGGAAATGTAATTAAACGTTCAATATCCGGAGCACCTAAAGAAGGGGAAACGGTAATAACCTGAACCTGATTATCCGTAATATCAGGAAGTGCATCAATGGGTAATTTAGTAACCTCATAAGTTCCCCAACCCACAAGGGAAAGAACAAATAAGGCAATGATCAGCTTATTCCGAACGGAAAAGCCGATAATCTTATTTAGCATAATAAATTATTTTAAATGGATCGACATATCATTCGAGGTAAGGGCAAGCCCCCCCGAAAAAAAACAGGAATAGTTGAAAATTACGCTATTGCGATAGGCGGTCTGAACAGACTCCCGAATGTGGGATTGCTATGTTTGCGCTCGTAATGGAAAGAGCAATCGGTTAAAAGATTTAAACAAGCCGCTTTTAAGAGAATAAACTTTTCGGCTGGAACACCAACTGAAATTACATGATGCCCATCTATCTTTTTAAACGGAAGCTTCATATCCTCTTCGTCGTCATCATCATTGAGATCTTCCCCGAAATAATGCATTTCCAGAAAATCAATAAAACCGATCTGTGAATTGAGTTCGTGGTGTTGAATAAAATGTGAAATAAGTTGAGGCATTTTTAGCACTTCACGTACAGAAGCGTTAAAAGCAATTATAGGGAACAGCAGGAAAATGACAACTTTGTTCACGCCCCAAATATAGGCAACATCAAACTTAAATCAAATGTCAGAACCTATCAAGTCTGTTACCTCTAAGCAGTACCTAAGAACTGGATGGCAAAAACAAAGTTATTAAAAGAAATATACTTGAATAGAAAGTAGCGGTAAGCTAGGCAAAGTAAATGTTATGAAAAACTGATACTGAATGACGTTTACCATCAATCAATAATTCCACTTTTTTTCACTTCAACATCAGAAATTTTTTCGCCAGCCATTTCCAACAAAGTAGTTTCAATCATCTGGCACATTGAATTGAGGGCTAAGTCGTTATCCTCGGTTCCAAAAGGTTGCTCGATCTCATCTGCAATGGCTTCAAAAGCAACGAAAGTATAGGCGATAAAAGCGACGATAAATGGGGTTAGCCAATGGAGACTATCTACCAGGCCAAATGGCAATAAAAAACAGTAAAGGTAAACCGTTCGGTGCAACAGCACCCGATAGCTGTAAGGTATTGGCGTTGAGATAATACGTTCACAGCCACCAACAATTTCAGCCAGCTTATCAAGGTTCTCATCAAACCGCATTTGTTGTATCGCATCAATGTTGTTGGCATTTCTCCTGTCAGTTACCCATTGCGCCATCAGTTTCATAATCATTACCGGTTTAAACTTGGCAGGTTCAATGAAATTAAAGTGCGTTTCACTAAGCCGTCTTTTAAGGTCAGCACGAGGATCGGTTCCTCTTAGCTGATGTTTCAGCGCATAAGTAAAAGCGGTTAGAAGCATAACAAAATTAATTGACTGCGCTTTATCTGCCGAATTATTTGGTAACGTAAGTGCCTGCCGGGTCAATGATCGGGCAAAATTCAGCAGACCTCCCCAGAGCTTACGCGCCTCCCAAAACCGGTCATAACTGACATTGTTTCGAAAACCAAGAAACAAGGCCAGTACAAATCCAAATAAGGTTAAAGGAGTTGGGTTTAACGGTACTTTGAAAGAAAGGATTTTACCGTGAAAAAATACCACCACCAGCGATAAAACAAAAAGCAGGATCAACCGGGGAAGAACGCGTGGAAGAACAGAACCATGCCATACAAACAGCATTTTAAACCAGTTTTCCTTCTTTCTTATAATCATCAGATAATTTTTTACAGGTTCTTATTGCAAATCCTGGTATATGATTAAATCCCGACAATAATAATAATTAATAACCGAAAAACGTATTTTATCAAGTGGCACTTTGCAACGCATCAATTAACCTGATTATGCATAAACACCTATAAGATTTTTTTGAAGAACAGAGCTAACCCATGAAAGCATAATAAATTCTCCATTCATTACCTATCAACCAAAAAGAATTGGCTCCAAATTCATAAGAATGCAAAACCTTTATTTTTTAGATAACCGGGAAAAGGATTCTATTTAAAATCAGGAACGGGAAACAGGTAACCTCCGAATAAGATATACGACCACAACAATGTCCAGAATATATTGAAAATCTGCGCAATAACAAAGGTGAACGCAGGCCTTCCCCCCTGAAGTTTAACCAGTGAAGAAAACCTGGCTTCCATGCCTATGGAAATAAATGCAATGGCAAACCAGACGGTACGCAGGCCATTCAATGTTGGTGCGACACTTTTTGCGGTTGCCGGCGATAATATGAAAGAAAAAACCATCGATGCAGCTACGAAACCCAGTACAAATTTGGGAAAACGCTCCCACACAATTTTAAGGCCAGGTCGCTCTGCCTTTGCTACAGGAATATGTTCATCGCTGCTTTTTGGCTTTCTGTAAGCCCACCAAATTGCAATAAAAAAGGCAGCGACACCAATAAATACATTTTGAGAGAATTTAGCAATCACTCCTGCCTTAACTGCAATTGGCCCCACTAAATCACTCGCCGCGGTAACAGTTGCGGTGGTATCCAACGTACCACCAAGCCAGGCGCCACCAATTACCTCAGGTATATGGAAATATTTAATGGCCCATGGTAAAATGACCATCATAGGAATTGCCATGATAAGTACGAGGGTGGTTACATAAGATAACTTGCGTTTATCTCCATTGATAGCTCCTGCAGCGACAATTGCCGCAGACACCCCACAAATAGAAACAGCAGATGCCAGGATTATTCCAAATTCATCATCTACTTTTAATTTACGGCTTAGCCATAAAGAAAAAAACCAAACTGCGCTAACCACGATAACAGCCTGAATAATTCCAGGCAACCCGGCCTTAATCAAATCAGCCGACAAAATAGTGGTACCCAAAATCACAAGTCCGGTTTTGATATAGAATTCAGACCGGACGGCTTCTTTTAACCACGAAGGCAATTTGATCAGATTACCCAGAAGAATTCCGATAAGAAGCGCAAACACAACATATTCCAATCCATAGTAGGATATGCTTTTGTTTCCAGCAATGATGAAAGACAGGTTTGCCAGTAAGTAAATCAATGTAAAACCAATTGCAAATTTGCCAACATGGCCACCTGATAATCCAACTGCCAGACTAGCCAGCACCAAAAAGACCGCACCGGTTTCGATGATCAAAACCAGGTTTTGTGGCGATAGTATTTTATCGGTAAGCTCATCGCCACTGGCCCATTTGTATGAGGGCATTGTTATCGCGCTTCCACTGCCGGTTAAATACAATACTGCAGCAATAATAACCGCTCCTAATATAACCGCCCACCAATCTTCAGTAAGCGATTGCAAAAATGTTTTCTTATCTGGAGTGATACCTGCATCTGTTAAGGCAGCTGTATTGTCTGCCGCAGTGTTTTGGTTTGACATCATCAATTGACTGGTATGGCGATTTTAATTTAACCTATTTTAATGTCTGCATTGTATTTATCTTTATACACATCCCGGCAAACAGAAAATTACACCTGAACTTTCGAATTTCCAGTAGAGAGTTTCTCCAATTTGTTCAGGATTTGGGTAAATATAAGTACAAATGATTAATTCTACAAAACATATAGACTAACTGTTTTTAAAGCTATTTTGATTACTTTTGCCCACCCGGTCCATCTGTATATGGGTATTTATATATTATTAATTCATATTATTGATCAGAAAAAATCCAATACATGAGTGTAAAAAACAATAGTTATGCTATAGTAACTGGTGCAAGTAAGGGTATCGGCAAATCCATTGCTGCCGAACTGGCTAAAAGGGGTTTCAACCTTCTTTTGGTTGCACGCTCTGCTGATGAGCTTCACACCGTTGGCAATAAACTTATCAGTGATCATCAAGTAGATGTTGATTTTCTTGCAGTTGATTTAGGATTAGCTGGTGCACCAAACCTGGTGTTGGAACATGTATTGCAGAAAGGTTATGCTATCAGTGTGCTTGTTAATAATGCAGGCTATGGTCTTTGGGGCAAATTTGGCGAACTTGGATTGGATGATCAGTTAGAGATGTGCAGACTCAATATGGACACGCTGATTTCATTATGTCATCTATTTCTCCCTTTGCTATCCCGGGAAAAGCAATCTTATATCCTTAATGTCTCCAGTACAGCCGCCTATCAGGCCGTACCTACTCTGGCCATTTATTCTGCAACAAAAGCTTTCGTTTTATCCTTTACCCGGGCATTACGCTTTGAACTCAAGGAATCCTCTGTATCGGTTTCCTGCATCAGTCCTGGTCCGGTAGATACTGGTTTTGCACACCGTGCGGGAATGGATGCTTTTAGTAAAATGGCAGAAAAATTCAATATGAGGCCAGAAGAGGTTGCTAAAATTGCAGTTAAAGGGATGCTGGCCAGGAAATCAGAAATCATTCCGGGTCTTACCAACATGATCAGTGTATATGCAAACAGAATCCTGCCGAAATCGTTTATTGAAAGAATGGCTGCAGGAATTTACAAGACCTGATAGAAATATTTTAAAATAAATTCATGAATCTTCTTTTGAATATTAAAAAAATGTTACGTTTGTATTAAATACTACTAAATCCGTAGATTATGTATATCAAAGAAACTGATTTCTTCCCTTCAGCACAGAACCACTCGCGAATGCGAATGTGTTGTTGCTGCGCATAATCCGAATCTCAACCAATTTACATTTTCTCAATCATTAAACTTTTGAATCCATGGCATCACCGTATCCAACGTTTACCCTATCCGAAAAACTCTCTTCAGAACAAATCGACTTTTTCAATACCCACGGGTATATTCATTTCAAGAATTTTATCACTAAATCCACTGTCGCCTCAATCGTTCATGCCTCTAAAGAGGTTGAGCGGGCATGGATTAATGCAGATATCAGAAAGATCAATGGTGTGCCGATCAAATATGGAAAAGACCTTGATGGTAAAAGAATAGTTCAGCGCTTTGCCTTTATCAATCAGCACCACCGGACTTTAAGCGGACTATTAATGGACCCAAGAATAGAGGCTCTCCTACCACTGGCAGGCGAAGGTTCACGTTTGGGTACTGAAGAAAAAGACGGAATGGTATTCAACCACTATATTAACGGACCAGAAAGCAGCTTTACTAAAATGGGCTGGCATACCGATGGACTGAGAGATATCTTTTATGGTGGAAAGCTCAACCCGATGCTGAATGTAGGTATCCATCTCAGTACCCAAAAGGAAGAGAATGGCGGATTGAAAATTATTCCGGGCACACATAAACAAAGCATATATCAAATGTTGTTTCGTAAAAAGTACTTTCTTGATAACAAACCTGACAGTGATGAGGTATCGATTTTACCAGAAGCTGGAGATCTTACCATTCACGATGGCAGACTTTGGCATCGAGTTGCACAATCGTCGGTTCGTGGAGAGGAAAGCAGACGAAGGGTTATCTATATTCCAATCATTGCCGGGAAATATGCACCAAAAAATGAGAACAGTCCAACAGTTTTTTATCAGCGTTTCGCTGGAATTGTAAAATAGCCTCTATGGTATTCATATTGATCTTTAGTTACCTGGTCAGAACGGGAAAGTTTAAAAAACAGCTGGTCTTCCTCAGGGCATTGCCACGTAAAATCGGATCAGGAATCTTTCGTCCGGGAGCAGCAATAATTCCCGGCCTTATCATTTTAGCATCTTGATGGAACAGGAGGAAATTACGCAAGTGCAGAGAGTTGAGCGGGAAAGGATATTCGCAGACCGAAAAAGAACCAATATATTAAAAGTGCCTGAACAACGGCTAATCCATTTCCTGTTGGAGAAAGTACCAAAGTCTGTTTCACCTAACATGATGACCGCAATCGGAATATTTGGCTCACTGATTGTATTTACAGCTTTTTTACTTTCAGCATTTTACGGCCGCTATCTTTTGCTCACCGGAATTGTTGGCCTTATCATTAACTGGATTGGTGATTCGCTTGATGGAAGGCTTGCTTATTATCGCCATATTGCCAGAAAATGGTATGGTTTTGCGCTCGATATCATCATGGATTGGCTTAGCATCATCCTGATTGGACTCGGTTATTACTTTTATGCCACAGAGGCGGCAAAGATGCTGGGATTTTTGTTCGTGGTATTTTATGGCTGGTCAATGATCATTTCGTTACTCCGCTATAAAATTCTTGGTATTTATCAGATTGACTCCGGCCTGCTCGGTCCAACAGAGTTGCGGGTAATCATTGCATTGATTCTGATCCTTGAATGTGTAATTCCAGGTTCGATCATTTATTCGGCCATTGCCTTTACCGTTACATTGCTTGTCATTAATATATTGGATACGGTTAAACTACTGAATATTGGCAACCTTCGGGACGAGGAGGAAAGAGAAAGATGAGCAAGCTGTCGTCAGTTAAGGTTTTTTTGAAAGCACAGGTATCGGCCTTTTCCGGTGGTGTGACAGATTATGGAATGATGATATTCCTTACCGAGGTATGTAGGATACATTTTGCCTTCTCTATTCTAATCTCCGGATCTTTGGGAGGGGTGGTAAATTTCTGCATCAACCGCTTTTGGGCGTTTAAACATCAGGCGGGCTACTCTGCATCGGCGCAAATGCAATTGATCAGGTTCTTCAGTGTTGTAATAGGGAGTATCTCACTAAAATCAGCAGGTACATATCTTTTACACCGCAGCCTTAACCTGGATTACAGAATTGGCAGGTTACTGATTGATGGAGTGGTTTCTTATGGATTCAATTATCCGCTGATGAAATATTGGGTGTTTAAAGTTTTACCAATTCAGGCTGTGGATTGTACAAAGGACAAAACGGAGATGGCTCGCTCGTGATCGTCAAAAACAGTTATCTTAAATATATCATGCATAAAACCGGCAAAAAATACCCAAAGGGGTCAATATTCAGCTTTTCCATAGTGTTACTTTTTTGTTTACTCATTTTTGCAGACAGGTTATGCGCACAGAACGGAGATCCTTCTCCTATTCATTTCCCAACACCAAAAAATGTGGACAACATGCTATTCTATTTACAACGAGATCCCAATACCAATACCCTGATCTATGCCTTGAATCTGGCAGAGAATGGTGATGTCAACCGGTCACAACCTGTTTCAACTTACTGGATTCGATATGCTGAAAAAGGAGAAAGGAAGGAACTGGGGTACATCCAAAGAAAATTTGCTTATGGAATATTATCAAAAGAGCTCAGCAAAGATCACTTTGAACTACGGCTTGTATCGCAGAAAGCTTTCCCACTATATCTCAGCAAAAGAGATACTGACCAACAGTATGAGGTAACAGCAACCGTTAATGGAAAAAAAATCAGGGTTACCCGAATTTTCGTCAGAATAGTAGGTGGATCTTTTTGGTTGCCCAATGTGAAATATGCCCAGATTGAGGGAACAGACATCGCGAATGGTAAGCCAATCAACGAAAGGATTACCGTAAAGTAATCGGCGATTTGTCTTAAGCTCTGATATGCCTTTCAGCGTTCCGTTTAGCACGTTTCAGTTTATAGTTGAACCATTTTTGCCCAAATAAACGCCGCAAAAGATTATCGATTCTACGGATAATCAATATATTCCTGAAGCCTTTCAGCTTATCGGTTAACGAGGCTGATAATGCTCTATTGCTTACCGAATAGCCTTGACTTAAGTACTGAATATAATGCCAGTAACCCGATGGAATATAGAGCGTTTCACCCGGTTTGAGCACACACTCCCACCCTTTCAATAATTTCAGTGCAGGATATTTTTCATAATCTGGTTTTCTCAGATCAACAGGCCCGTGGAAGTTGAAAGGAAATTTGTACAGTAGATCAGACTGGTCATTCGCGAAAAGGAAGATTCTTTTTTCTCCCTCGAACTGGCTCAGAAACACATGGCTCATATCAATATCGTAGTGATACCGTACGCTTGCACCTTTTCCTCCGAAAAACAACAGTGGAAAATTGGTCAGAAAGCCTTTCATGGGTGGAATGATTTTAAGGGCCTTCCTTAATTTGGGTCGGTAAACCAATAAGTTGAAGAGGAAAAGTCTCAGTTCACTCGGCTCCCGTTCAATCAGATCCAGATAATCAGAAAACAACATCTGCCGCTCCGGCGGACTGGTTACATAGTCAGGGTGCGCATCCTCACTACCGTGAACAGCAACAATTTTATTTCCAGCTTCTTTTCTGAAGTAATCGTAATTCCAGTTCTTAAATGCGGAACTTTGTGAAATAAAATCGCAAAGAATTACAGGCCTTTTGCGTTGAACATAGTTTTTTTTGAAATCCGCAATATCCAATCCCTGCAGATAAGGTATAGGCTCAAGGGTCATTTTTCTGATCTTTTTAACTTATGCCAAAATTTATATTAAAATAAACACAAGAAATACTATTCTGGTTGCCCTTATTAATATCATTTTGATATACACAAATGTAGGAAAAAACAAAAAGACTACAATATCTATGGACTTAATATAAATACATTATATTTGCATATCATTAACATTGGCAGATGCTTAAAAGTTGATGCTTCTGCCATGATATTATTTATAGTCATGTGGCCGAGTGGTTTAGGTGTAGGTCTGCAAAACCTTATACGGCGGTTCGAATCCGCCCATGACGTCAAAACAATGCCGGGGATAAAATAATAAGAGCAATGATAGCCGGAATTATCTGGCTATCAATTTACCTGTTTGGCATAATAAACTTAAACTTGTTAATTTTTGAATATGTCTGTCTATTTTGATTATCCCTCTATAAAGGATTTTTTCGACATTCCGGGAAATTGTGCCGCGGAGAACCTGGATGACTATGAGGACCGCAGGTTTGAATCAGAGAAAACCATTCTCCATCAGCAGGATGATATAGAACGGGAGTCTTCCAAAGAAGATTTAAAATCATAACAAATACGTTGCTGCAGAAAATCTTTTCAAGCACAACTGCTGTGTTTTTGTAATTTACTGTTAATCATAATTTTAATTCTTAAAAAATAATGTCCCGCAGATTTAAGAAAATTACGCAGACTTTATTTTTATCTGCGTGATCAGCGGCATCTGCGGGAAAACACCTGAATAATCCGCAAGCGATGAAACGAAAACTTTAATAACAGCACTATTCTTCGTGCCCATCGATACCGTGTTTTTGTAATTTACTGTTCATCATAATTTTAATTCTTAAAAAATAATGTTCCGCAGATTTAAGAAAATTACACAGACTTCATTTTTATCTGCGTGATCAGCGGCATCTGCGGGAAAACACCTGAATAATCCGCAAGCGATGGAACAAAAACTTTAACAATAGCAATACTCTTTACAAAAACAATTCAGCGGTAAGTCATATGCAATGCCTGTAGGTCAGGGATTCTTCGTGCCCATCAATACCGTGTTTTTGTAATTTACTGTTAATCATAATTTTAATTCTTAAAAATGTCCCGCAGATTTAAGAAAATTACGCAGACTTTATTTTTATCTGCGTGATCAGCGGCATCTGCGGGAAAAAAACCAAGAAGTAAAAACTGAAATTTAGACTGATTCGACTGAAATTTTTTCATATTTTTCTGAAAAAATTTCAGAAAACAGGCTTCAAAACCAATTAAACAGCCATTGGCACGGCACTTGATGTTTTCTAGCCGAACCTGAAAATCAGGTTAGAGAAAAAAGTTAATTAATTTATAGTCCGTTTATGTATTAAAAATCATTAAAGGAGAACACACTATGACATTGGTTAAATTTAATCCCGAAAAAAAGAACAATGCATTATTGCCAGGCTTTAATGACATTTTCGAATCTGTATTAGGCGACACCTTTTTTTCTGAGCGCCGCACGAACAGCGTTCCTTCTGTGAACATTTCAGAATCAAATGAAGAGTACCACATCGAACTCGCTGCTCCCGGCCTGAAAAAAGAGGATTTCAAGGTAAGCGTGGAAAGAGACATGTTAACCATCTCTACAGAAAAATCCATGGAAACCCAAAACGAAGGTAAAACTTATAACAGAAGAGAGTTCAGTTACGCTGCCTTTACCAGAGCCTTTACCCTTCCTGAAAGTGCCGATGTTGACCACATTCAGGCCAGCTACACTGATGGGATATTAAAACTCAACCTTCCAAAAAAAGAGGAAGCCAGGGCTGTTTCCCGTCAGATCGAAATCCAATAATTGAAAATGCCGCGAACCGCGGCATTTATTTTTTTTATTACGATTACATTATGGAGTAAAAAAATAAATCATTTTAAGCATATGGAAACCAGATTTACCATATCGCTCTCCCTTCAGGTGCCTAACGGCAAACTCCCTTATGGAAGATTTATGCTTGGTACTGAAATGAAAGTTGCACAGGAAATTTTTGCCATGTTAAAGGGAAAGAATGAACCCATTCAGGGTTGCTGTATTCAGCTGGAACTTTTGGAGGAGATTGCCGCATTACCAGTTCCGATTGGCGTGTTGAACTGTTGCCTGGAAGATCTGAAGGAAAATATCGCCATTATTTCAAAAGAGATTTTCAGGATCTCCAATTTAGAGGATGATGGCTTCAAAACCTTAAAATAACTTTCATTAATGGTTAGCTGTAAATGTTTCTAAAAAATGCTATTGTAATGGAACAAAAAAAGATATTGATTGTTGAAGACGACCTTGTACTTTTAGAAACCTTACAGGATATCCTGGCCTCGAACGGATATGATTGTTTGGGCTGCCATCATACTGATCATGTGCTGGAGCAGGTTGAACAGTTCAGACCCGATTTGTTGATTCTGGATTATATGCTCCCTGATTGGAATGGTGGAGAGTTGTGTGGCGCCATCCGATCGCTGGATGGATTTGAGTATACTCCAGTCCTCATTATCTCTGCTTATGCAAAAATTCTGCTTTCGCTTGCAGAATATGGCTGTGACGCAGTACTGGAAAAGCCTTTTTCAGTTGATGAATTGCTTAAAGTGGTTAATTCGCTCATCTCTTCAAAATCTACTGATAGCGGCCTGCTTCCGAAAATCAAAACCATAGTAAAACGTGCCATTCCCCGCATTCAGGTTTCTTAAATTACCCGGGTAAATCATTGTTGGTTCTACAGTGGTTTGTTTATCTTCCATAATGCTGAAACAGGGCAGACATTAAATATATTTTAATTAAAAACCGGTTTAGTTAATCCCAACAATCACAAAATAAGCATCGTTTGATTTCTTTACGATCAGATCCAGATGTTCGTCAAAATCAACAAGATTTGAGGCTTCATCATTTAAAAAAGTCGTGAATACCTCTAAGTCCTGGTCAGGAGAAATGACTACTTCCAATGTTTCGCTGCTTTTCCACTGTGTTGATATAATTTCCGGATAAGCACCTTTTAGAAGCGAAGCAAAACCTTTTCGTGAAAAAGCTTCATCCAACTGACCTGCAAGCTCATGAAGAAATGGTTTCAGTTCTTCATCAGACGTATTCCATTGCATTTCTCCCGCACCATCACGCCACATGCTTCCGATGTACCGACCACCTAATGTAACGCCATAACATTCTCCGGAAGTTTCAACAATGGCCTGTGTGATACCTTTATCGGTAAGGATCTCAAAAACATATCTTTCCATATTTAAATTGGGTTCAGTTGATTTAGGCTGAAGCCGCAGTTTTTTCTTTTTTTGACTTAACAAATAGGCCGAAGTAAGAGAGAAACCAATAATGCCACCAAGGATCAATCCCTTTTGGTGTTTAATTGCCCATTTCTCTATCATATCGCAGTAGTCTGAAATCTTTGTGTTATCCATATTCGCTAAAAACATAATCAGCGTGTGATAGTTTTAAAAATCAATCTGTTGGAAAATTAAACTTAAATGCCCCTTCAGTTTTCGGTTCCTTCACCTTCCTCAGGTGCATCGTTGCCAGATTCGCCTTCGAGGTATTGACCGCTAATGGTATTTTCCCAAAGGGTTTGCTGGTTCAGTCGTCTTGCGGCTTCGTCAATTTCTGTATTTTGCGAAGCACCATCTATGGTTCTGGTATTTTTCTTCATCTGTATATATTTTATTCATATCTAGGGTGTGATTTTTAAAATCACAATGTTTTATTATAAATCATTTCTGTTTAAGATATCCAGCTCCTTCAAAATCTAGAGCCTGAAAGAAAGCCCCAGAAAATAACTTTTACTGGAATCGTGCTGAATGCCATAGTTTACTCCCCCGTCTATCTTCAGGTCTTTTGCCAGTTCAAACTGTAGACTTGCATTCAGATAATTATTCCAATGTTTCTCTTTCAGGTTATAGGTATAATAGGTTTCGGCGATTCCGTCAAGATGCTTAAAAAGCGGATGTGCAATAGTAAGGGTTTCCAGAATCTGGTTGTGGTGGCCATTTCCTTCTTCATCCTGAAGCCTGTCGGCTTCAAGCTGCATGCCGAGTTTCCATTCCTTCCCAACTTTTAACAACATAGGCACCATAAGTCCTCCTTCATACCTGCTTTCCTCATCAGCTACAGAAGTGGGAAACTTGAGGTATGGCAAAACGGCAATTGCGAATTTACCTTTATCGTTACCCATAATATTTTGTTTGATACGCAGGGTAACATCTCCCAGTCCATGGTTAGCCGCCACTTCTGATTCCTCTCCAAGCCGCTCTTTGGTTAAAACAAAACTTTCAAGTACAACCTGCACTGCCGTTGATCTGGTAATGCCGAGCTTTAAATTGGCCTGGTTAAAAAGATAAGTATGCTTTACGCCATAATTACCATCAAGTCTTTCATACCGGAAAAGATCGCTTTCATATTGAAAATGACCCGCATCTATGGTTTGAGGCGATTCGGTAACACCTGGCCGGTCTGTTTCCATTTCCCTGAGTTGAGCCCTGGGCACGGGTTTGAAAAGGTTGTAGTTTTGAGGTGCCTGCGCAAACGTGTGCATATATAAGACGATAAGGAGCCCTGCAGCTAGAAATATTTTTTTCATTCGGTCAGTTATAAATCCATAACAACACAGCTTGCAATAAAGTTTAGCAGAAGTTTATCCGTTCTCAAGCCTAACTATTCAATTGGGCCATCATTCCAATGAGTTATATCAGCCCAACTTATCATTACATAGAGGAACGCTATGCTGCTTGCGATAAAAATCTCCGTTGCACATTCTCTGACTGAAGAAAACCATTAAAAATCACAGTAGCTATTAAACAAAAACACCCAACCAGAAAATGGCCGGGTGTGTAAATGATTGAAGTAAACCATTATTTCCCAATAATTCTCGGTGCATTTGATGTGCTGTCTCCATATTCTTTAGCCCCAACACTATCCCTTGCCGTGCTATCTCTCAAAAGACCAGCAGAATCACTTTCAACATAGGTGGAATCCTGATCTGATCCATCAGCCCTGTTTCCGCTACATGCTGCCAATGTGAAGGATAAAGCTGCCGCCAATATTATTAATTTCGTTTTCATATCGTTTAATTTTAACCGTGTTTATGAGGAGGTATTGTTTTTTTTAAGGTATTCAGCAATGGCAGAACGAGAACTGCTTCCCGATGCCTGTGCTAACTTTTTATATTCTGCAGGGCTGATTCCAGCTTGTTTAGCTGCATAAGATACCTCGTTTGCGTCGTTCAAATCTACTTTAGCATCGTCACGACCATCTTGTTTTTTCTTGTTATCCATATTAATAAAACATCAGTTTACACATTTGGTTTTATCTATTCCTTGCAATAGACTCATAAAGACCTGGCTCGGGAACTATATTCGGACAAGCAGTTCCATCACGATACAAAGACGTTTTTCTTTGCATGACACTCATATTTTCAGCATCACATTTACTCAGTGCATATTTTCTATAATAATAATTGTGAGCCATGCGCCATTAGAAAGGTCATTACCTGTTTTTATTCCAATCTGTCAATAAAACGGTAACCCCTGCAATGGTTGTGAAAGCAATGTTGAACAACAGTGTACTCCTCGTTTTTCGAAAAGGGCTGAAAAAAGATTGCAGTGCAAATTGCGCAATGTTAAAAGGATCAATCTTCTGATGTGTTTTCAAAGGAATAATTCCTTTAATGGCAACGGGTTGCTTGGTCAGGGCTATATAAGGTAGTAAAATCAATGCCTCGGCAGCATAAATTTGACGTGCTTTTTTATTTAACCTGAGCACAGAGGGAAGCACCAAAAGACTGCCGACCAGCAGATAATCTATAATGGCGTGATGTTTAGGCGAAATTGGTTTGGTATTCATAACTTTAGTTTAAGCAACAGGTCATTCATGCCTCGGTTGAAAATCTTCCCGTTCGCCTTGCCCCTCTTCATTCTCAAAATAGGTTCTGGCACGTTTGAGTCCGGTAGCAATTGCAATACCTTCCTCAACGCCCTCTTGTAGAAGTGCGTTAGCAATTTCAACAGCCTTTTCCCGCAATGGAATTGGCTGATTCTTATATGATGGTGGATAATCTCCGTTATACCAGGGCATGACGATCGTTTTTTCTATCAATAACAAGGCCTGGCAACAAAAAGTTTAGACATACGGCACATCATTCCTGATTGTTTTAATTTAAGAAGGAGTTTGAATGCCAGCCGGGTTTTCATAAATCAAACAAACCTGAAGCGGCATCAGTCAACTCATCTTAACTTCCTGATTTAGTTCCACCTTTCACATCATCGTTGCTGATATTGCGTTGATTCTTTTTGATGGAGTCTTTCAATTTTCCGAACTTCCAGTTCAGACTCATGTTAACAGAACGGTTATAGTTCTGGCCGCGGTAACGTTGCGAGAAATTAGGTCCTTCTGTAAAAGTTTCATAATACCTGTATTTTAAAAATGGATTATTCAGGCCAGCCGAAATGGTCAGCTTATCTTTGATCAGCTCTTTACTTCCACTAAATGACATGTAATAATATTCTCCTGATCGTCCTTGCAATAATACATCAGGGGCACTGTAATTAAAGCTAGCATTTGCACGCCACTGGTGCTCAAATTTATAACCGGTATTCATATAAATATAGCCTGATAAACCTTTGTTGGCCGTCATCACACCATTGATTGCACCTTCAAGCCAGGTATAACCGAGATTACCACTCAAACTCAGGTTCCATTTTTTAGTTAACGGATAATTGATGTTGATATTCGTGGTCAGGTTTTTATTTCTTCCGATATTGGCATAAGTGCTTCTGGTGATCTTATCCACGTCATTGTACACCGAGATATTTTGAATGGTATTATTTGCAAAGCTATACCCCAACCCGATGTTCACTGAACCGGTTTTGAATCTGCCATAAGTCAGGTCGAAATTATTGCTTACAACCGCTTTCAGATCAGGGTTACCTGAAGATTCAAAGTTTGGTGTAGACCGGTCAACAAAAGGATTAAGGTTGTAGATTCCAGGACGTTCGATACGCTGGGTAAAACCAAAATTCAAATTGCTCTGGTTCTTAAATTTACGGTTTACCGAAAAGGAAGGGATGATATTAAAGTAATCCGTGTTGACATTCGATGAATTGCTAACGAAATCTGCCCGCACAAAAGTTTCTTCGATGCGAACACCGGCCTTAAAGCCCCAGTTGCTGAGGTTATAAGAATAAGAGTTGTAAGCACTTAAAACGTCTTGATTGTTGCTAAAGATGTTGGTTCTCGATGGATCGACCTGGTAATCACCGCTAGCATCATTGAAACGTCTATACTCAAAGTTACTGTTATTGTCTCTCAAAATTCCTTTCAAACCACCTTCAATATTCAGCTTTTTAACCGGATGCACATAGTCAAGCTGTATGGTTTGTTCTTTTGAACGGCTGTCATTCTCCTGAATATAATCAGGATCGTTATAGTTCTGTCGGTTGCTGAAAGTTAAATCATTCTTTTGAGGGTTACTGCCGTTATTGTATTTATAAGAGAAAGTTAGCAGACGCTCTTTATTACTTTTAAAACCGAGCTGATAGTTCAGTGTCATATCAAGGCCACCCCAGCCAAAACGATTCCTACTTAATAAATCATAAGCGGTAATCTGACCTGGAGTGGTTAATCTGAAAATCTGGTTGTTGGTCGATTTGTTGTAACCTCCATAGGGGTTTACCTCTGCTGTGATCAGATTTAAGCTGTCGATTTCCAGGCTAAGCTCAGCCCCACCATAACGGTAGTTATTGTCAAACCTTCTTCTTCCGATATTCAACAATTCAGAAGGACTCGTGCCGTTGGTAATCCTTGAATTGCTGTTCTCTGTTTCGGGCGCACTGTAGAAACCGGTACCTCCATAAGCGGTCATACCGAATTTTCCCTGTTTTATGGTTACAAAGCCACCTAAACCCGGGCCGCCCACCGGAAACTGGTGGCGAAGATTCAGGCTTCCGTTATAACCATTATCTATTTTTTTATTCGTTATAATATTAATGATCCCTGAAAGCCCTTCACTATCATACTTTGCCGGCGGAGTAGTGATAACCTCTATCTTTTGTATTGATGATGCGGGCATACTGCGCAATACATCCTTCGGACTCCTCGCCACCATGCTGGAAGGTTTGCCATTGATCAATATCTTGTAGTTGCCGCTGCCTTTAAGCTTGATGTTATCATCGGCATCAAGAGAAAGTAAAGGAACTTTTCGCATCATATCAAGCGCAGTCAACACTTTACTCTCCGGATCGGCCTGTGTATCGTAGCTGATCCTGTCCACTTCCTGTTTAATGATTGGCCGAAGCGCACTTACTGCAACCTCATTTAAGGTATTTACTTGTGAAACGACACTAATCTGTCCCGCATCAAAAGTTTCTTTAGCGGCACTAAGTTCAAAAGAAATGGTTTTTGCATGGTAACCCACCGCAATCGCCGTCAGGTCATATTTCCCAAAAGGTATTTTATCAAATGCAAACGCGCCGTTTTCTGTTGTAACAGCTGTTTTAAGCACCACGCCATCCTTTTTAATGGCTAAAGTGATAAACTCAAGCGTTTTTTTAGAGGCAGAGTCAATCACTACACCCTTAGCTACTCCCGCGGTTTGTTGCGCGTGCGCAATGATGGAAAATGCGGTCAGGAACAGAAAAACAAGAAATGGAAGGCAACGCTTGCGGCAGGTAGTTAATTTACGGTTTAGCATGTATTGAAAGTGTAGAGTATATAACGCGGATAAAGAAGACAAATACTGTTTTTAGCACAAGACAAAAGAATGATTGAATCGTTGCATCACGAGATCAGAAATTTTCAAACTGATATTTATGGTATTTATAATTCCGTCTCAACGCTCAAAATCAGTATTTGCATGTTCTTGAGCCCTATAGGCCTAGGTTATGGATTTCTTAGATAAATATTGCCGTAAGAAGAACTGAAATCATAACTGGGTCCCTGGCCGGGAGTAGCAGTTATCGCCGTAAAAAATCGTTCTTCTTTTAACTCATTGGGCTTTAAGCTCAGGTTGGTATAGATTTTCCCGAAACGATTGGTCATTTTCAGTTTGCCAATCAATTGATGGTTCAATTTGGCGTCGATTCCGCCATAAGTAGCATCAATTTTCATAGGGCCTTTGAAATCCTGAACCTCCACCATTCCATAAACCGAAGAAATCTCCGTGTTAATGTTTGCAGGTAATTTAATATCAATGATGATCTCTACATCCTGAGTTTGATAATTTGAGGTTACCGACCTGCCCTTCTCTTTTATAAAAGCATTCATGTCTTCTTTGGTATTGAAACGGGTTTTAATGCCATTCTCTACCACGTAATAACGGTTCGGAATTTTGTTTATATCAAGTTTATTCTCAATAAGCAGCCGCCCGTTGGCTTCACTTTGAAGCAACGTAAAAACGGAATCAGCAACGGCTCCATCAATTTTCACAGAGGCTTCTACAGAGATTTCATTTTTGTTCCAGCTACTTACACGTATCGTTTTTGGATAATCAAAACGGAATGTTACCGTTTGCCCCTGTTTAACAGGATAAGATTTATTGATTTTGGTTTGCGAACAGGCAATACAAGGCACTAAGGCTGAAAACAGCCAGCATAATAATATTGATTTCATAACATTTTTGTTTATTGCTCCGGGAAGCCCAATGTAGAACCTCAGGGCGATTGGAGCAGATGGAAATTAACTAACCCTACTACTTCACGCGTAAATACACTTTTTCATAATTTGATTTCAGGATAAGATCAGCACCACCGCCATTGATCTTGCCTTTAATCTCATCAGCACCGCGCCCACCATATACGGCCAATCCAAAGCCTGCACCAGTTGTTTCTTTGCTTGCAGGCTTATTGATTGCGATCTTAAGTTCATCGGCCGCATATAGCTTTCCGTAACTGGTGGAGAGCTCAACATTCGCTTTTACACCCACAGGCAATGAAACATCCACATGGCCGTAAACAGACACTATAGATACCGGACCTTTTATGGCTTCTGAAAAGACTGCATCCACACTTCCATAAAGTGATTTGACATTCATCGGACCACTATTGTTTTCCAGTTTGATCTTGTTGTAACTGGTTGAAACCTCAATCTCACTCTTCAGGTTTTTTAAGATGATCTCATCCTGATAGATGTTACTCTGGTTCACAAATGATACTTTAACGTTCTGCGGAACCTTGATGGAAAGGATGCCATCCATATCCTTACTTACCGCATTCACGTTGATTTCGTTTCCTTTTTCGGAAATATCAAGTCCCAATCCGGTATTGTCTACAAATCCTGAACCATTGATTACACGAAGTCCCTTTGCGCGTTCATCTACCGCTTCATTTTTAGCTTTTGGAAGGGAGAAAATAATTTCGTTGCCATTGTAGCCTTCTACTATGGCACCCGCCACCTTCAGATTCAGTTGTCCTGAGGATTTGCTTAATTTGTATTCTTTCTGTGCTGAAGCGGATACCGCAATGACAAGCAAAGAAAAAAGAACTGTAAATTGTTTTTTCATCATTTTAATTTGTTTTAATAGTGTGTTTATAATTTATCCTGGTTTAATAGCACATTGTAAGCTTCATCTCTAACCGCAGCAAAAGTTTCCGGATTGTTGGCAATGGCATAAAGTTTCTCATCGATTTTCACATTCTTCATCTTGCCGAGCAAATTAATCAGCCCAAGTTGCACAATGGGATCATCCTGCCTGCTCAATGAATTGACCAGAAGTGAGGAGGCATATCCGTCGAAACTGTATTTCTGCAATACCCCTAAAGCCGCAAGGCGAACGTTAGTATTGCCATCGTGATTTAATGTTTGGGAGAGCATATCCAGAACCTGATTGCTGACCTTTCCAGATTTCTCTATTTCCAGAATCGCCAGCAGCCTCACACTTGCAGAACTACTGTCTTTTAACGCCTGATATTCCTGTAGCTGCTTTTCCGGAGTCAACGCTTTTATCTTCATTTTTTCCACTTTGTTCACATGAGCGAAGGTTACCTGCCTTGCTTCATTTTTTGTGTCTGTTGCACTTGCTGATGAATCCAGGGTTTTATTTTCATCACGTTCATCAGTACTTTTAGCTGCCTTGTTTTGTGAATAAGTTTCTCCCAAGGTTGGTTTTTGCTGGTAAAAAGAGAACCATACGATCCCCACGGCAATCATTACTGAAGCTGCAATTACCCATTTCGCCTTGTTAAAAAGCGATACTATTTTGAATTTCGGGCGGGATTGCGGAACACGTGTACGTTTAAACCGTTCCATATCAAATGCCGGAGCTTCGAGATGATCGAATTCCTCCCGGTTCTTATTTACAAAATCCTTTATCTGATCATTCATAATAACATTTATCTTTTAATGACAATAAAATCCGCTTCTTCGCCCTGTGGTATTGCGACCTCACATTCGTGGGTGTTAAATCCAGCATGCGGGCAATTTCTTCATGGGTCATCTTTTCAAAAACATGCAGGTTCACAATCGTTTTATACCCCGATGAAAGCTCATCTATGGTTTTTTTCACATCCGCCACCCTGCAATCAAAAATCTCCATCTGCTCTGCATCTCCCAAATCATCTCCGATATCCATATCGCCTAAATCAGCGAAAATGATTTTTCTTCTTCTTAAATGGGAAATAGAACGATTGATGGCCATCCTTCTTATCCAGGCCTCAACACTTACTACATTTGTCAACTTGCCAATTTCACTGAACACGGCACAAAAAGTATCCTGAAGGATGTCTTCTGCTTCACCGGTGTGACTGACTATTCTGCTGATTGAGTTGTAAACCTTTTTGGCATAACGGTTGTACAACCCGTTATATCCGGCGTCATGCCCTTTGAGGCACAAAGCAATCAATTCCTTATCCGTTATTTTTTCTTCAGATGGCAATGTCGGAGCTTTTAATTTATGGTTTCTAACATGTTTCTATTCTCTAGTCGCAGTTTAGTTAAAAGTGTTGCACATTTGGAAGCATTTTTTTTAAAACTATTATTAATACTGGAATTGGCCATATACTTAGCGTAGAAATGATCTGATCATTGGCAAAAGCACAAAGATTGGTTTTAATAATCGAAACTCAGGTTAATGGCATGGATGGCCGGAACAAACATTTTAGTGCTATCACTGACTAAGATAAGCATTTCTCTTATGCGGGCACGATTTTTTTGAAGCTTAAACCGGGTGTATTTTGATTCTAATATTTCACAAGAGCTAAAGTTATATTGATCAGACTGCCTTACTCATGATGAAAATCGTTTGCTTGGTGTCAAGATGGAAAATAAATTCAATGATTCCGGCTCTGACCTTTCTGGTAATTTTGGTTACACGTCCCTGTGATTGGTATTCGTCGATAATTTCGTCTCCAACTTTAATCTTTTCCAATTTTACCACCGGGGTATTGTAAGTTAACTTAATCATAAACAGGATAACGCTTTTAAGGTGCTTGATAATTTATCAATTGTGAATCCTAAAAACGTTTACGACAGATTGGGAGGAAGCCCCGGAACGACTGAGAGCGGCGTAATGTAGTGATTGACAACGTTATCTATAACAAATTTTTACCTGGAAAGTTTTAAAAAAAAGCAGCCGATATTTGGATGAATATTTTTTAAAATGCTATTGGCGTAAAGCTGTCATTGCTTTGAAGATTGCTAAACAGAATCAGAACAGACCAAGGTTGCAATTAAGCATTGTCTTACTCAAAAGTAGTAAATGAATTTCCGTTGTAATGGAGCAAAAACGGAATGGCATGAACTGTTATTAGTTAATATCGTGTTAGTTGTAATTATAATGTTTGAACTTATTCAAAGCCTCTATTTTATTTTGAACATGAAGCCTTTTATAAATGTTCTTGCAATGGTTTTTTACAGTATTGGTGCTGATGAAAAGCATTTCTGAAATTTCTTTGTACAATAAGCCCTTACTGAGCAGCGACAATACTTCAAGCTCTCTCTCACTGAGTCCAAGATCAATATTTTTTTCTTCCTTCTTCTTGCTGTGAAGGAGGCCGATCACTTTTCTGGCAATAAAAGGGCTCATTGGCGAACCTCCATGATGAAGATCAATCAGGGCATCTTGAATTTCAGCTGCAGTAGAACCCTTGATAATGTATCCGGATGCTCCCGCCTGAAGTGCACTAAAGATCTTTTCATCATTTTGAAAACCTGTGCACATTAGAAACTGAGTGGCGTGTAAGTTAGTTTTGCTTTCCACAATGACATCGATTCCAGATTTGCTCTTTAATTTAATATCGATAATCACAATGTCTGGCAAATCTTTGGGCAAATTCTCGAGTGCTTCTTCAGCCGATGCATGGACGCCCTTGATGAGAAACCTCTTATTTTCCCCGATGGAAGCTACCAGACTGTTACGGTAATGGTCATGGTCTTCAACAATTGAAACTGATATCATTTAAAAATTTTAGAAATGTATTTACTATGTTAGTCCGTTTCTAAAAGAATCATTTACCTTCGTTTTCGTGACGATCAGGAAATGAAATATTACAGTTCAGATCGATCAAATCAGGAATTATAAAAAAATTATATTAGAGATAGCAACAAATCCAATAAATAAATCGGATCACTGCAAAAGTAAACAATAAAAAAAGAATCTAAGATTCTACTTATGTCCTTTTATATCAACAGATTATAAGTCGTTTACAGATACTTTTCACTCGTGTATTAAATACACTGTCTGACGTTTTCACACATACAAATAAAAACAAAAAGCAAGAATAACAGTAGTTTTAATAATACATATTTATAATTTAATGATAAATAAATCCATGTTTAAGTTCGAGTAAAATGATTAAAACAGCTGTATTCATATCCTAGCCTTGAAGTCATTTTTTCTTCTTGCTCAAGCTCATTATAACTGCTGTTATCACTTTTTTCCGATTAAATATTATCAATAATTCAAAGTTAGAACACCACTCTTCATCCGAAGAGCAGTGTTCTATAAATCGTCCCATTGATTTATGAAGATTACAAACATAATCTTCGAAAATGGAATTGTATATAGCCCTTTTCAGCCATATAAAGAGTTTTAGCCTTACTTTGGCATCAGTATTTTGATGACAAAACACAGAAGAGTGATTTACTGTTCTCATAAACAAAAAGAGCTCATCATCTCCGGTCCTTAATTCAAAGTTTATCTTTGATTCTGGTAGCTTTCCTGAAAAAAATGGCGGCTAAATCGCCGCCCATGGAATTAGTTTTGTAAAATCACATGGTATTTTACCTTTGTGGTACTTGAACCGTCAAACCAAATAGTATAGATGTTACCTGCCTGTAATTCTGAACCAGCAATGGTAACCACCTCTACAGAACCAGCTACGTTGACATTTAAGTTGGTATTGGCGTCAATAGTTTGATAAGCTGATGCAGCTTTAAACGCCAGCGTAGAGATCAGGCTGGCACCTGTGTTGGTAGTAACATTTACTGCGCCTACTAACAATGGAGCCACATTGATAAAGCGTACCTTTACTTTTCCGCTTGCACTGCTGTTGTCATTAGCATAAGTGCTTACTGCTAAGTTGCCATCAGCTTGTTTGATCAGGAAGGCTGTTTGTGAAGTATTCGCCTCGGCATTGATTGTTGCTGAAGCACTAACCGTAGATGATCCTGAGTTTTTAAACGCGATCAGCTTATTACCTGATGAGGTGGAAATGTTTGTCGATGAACTGCCATAAGCCACAGCCGATGCACTTGCTTTGGAATCATTAATGTAAACATCCTGAGCTGCTGAGCCCTCAACAGTATTAACAAAAGATAACCTTGCGTTCAATTCATCAACATTATTACTATCCTTTTTACAGGAGGAAAATGAGAACAACATCACAGCCGCTACGGCGATGATGAATGATTTATTGATTTTTGTTTTCATGGTTAATGTATTTTATTATGGCAGGCCAGTCCAAAAAAAATGCCAATGGAAAACCTCAGCTGTTAATCGCTATTTGGATAGCACTGTTCCATTGACTTTATTCAAAAAACATCACAAAAATGTATAGGATTTAATTCAATGAATGTATAAGTGAGTAGAAAAAATCTTTGAACAGCTTACCACTCTTTTGATCTGTGCCGAGCGTATAGTTGTTTATTAGTCTAACTTATCGAGGGCAATTTCCTAATAGAAGAAAACCAAAATATATTGCCATCTAAAGACATATATTTTGGTTCTTCTAATTTTAGAATAAGCCGTTTTCTGGCTGATCTGAATTTTGTTCGTTATTTATCAGTTAGCGCGCTTAGAATTTAAATCCAGGAGCCTTATCGACCCCAGGATTTGAGCGTACAAGTTAAAATCCGACCACTGCTTCCAGTACGTATCCATTGAATTTTCCTCCAGCACGTAAATCTGCAGTTGGAAAATCTTTATACTTTTGCACCACATATTCACCTTTTAACATCACATTTTTAGTAAGGAACCAGCCAGCTGCAGCGGCAATCCTGTCAATTTTGACGTTATCAGTGTAAACGATAGGTCCAGCGCCGGTACCTGTTTGGTTATTTGCCAATCTTGCCGAAACTGTGTTATATTTGGCACCGATAAAAAGATTTTCATTGAAACCAAATCGGTATACACCATCAATGGCAAACTGTTTAGCATCTCTGGTATCAGTTTCTCTCGCTGTTCTTCCAGAAGCCTGCTCATAAGTACCAAACAATTCAACACCTTTTACTTTTAGAAAACCATTAAGCATAAAGGTGTTTATTTTTTTAGAGAAGCCTGGGTTAAACCTTCCTGAAAATGCCATTGCAGTAGATTCAGAGATTGTGTTTGGCTCCATTACATATTGATAGTTTGAACCTGTACGGTCTCCACCAAACAAGGTATTGGCACCCCCGCCCTGATTTCCGTAATAGGATGCACTTACTCTTAGTCTGATATCACTGGTCAATTGTCTGTCAAATCCTCCTTTAAGCAAAATAGAAGGTGATTTGGTATAGTCTCCGTCAGGATTTGCCGCAGCAGTAAGTGAGTCTATGTTTCCTTTGATCATGCCATTAGTTAAGCCAATCATTCCAAATAATCCGTTTTTTCTCAACATCACTTGTCCGCCAATTTCCGTAGCAAAAGCATCCATAATGTTGTTATCCATAAACGGATTGAAGATTGTGTTTCCACCATCGCTTCTGCGGTAATGTGCATCGCCATAATCTACCTCGTAGTGACCAATTTTAATGGTTGCAATCTTCATCAGGTCTTCCCAAAGTTGTCCTTGAAACGGAAGTTTATCAAACTGAATATAACCTCCTTTTACCCATACTTCATTGTGGTGTCTTCCTGAAAGGTAATTGGTAATATTTAACCTGATCCCATCAGCCAGTTGCACATCAATATACAGGTTGGCTTGTGCTGTCATAAAACCAGGAGTAATGCTCCTTAATTTATTACCAGGTGTTCCTACTGCCCCAATGTTGTTTCTTAAGGCATCAGGATTTTCGTGTTTTAAGCTTTGAAATTGTTGGGTAAATCCTGCACCAAACTTGATTTTAAGACCATCGAAAGTAGTTACTGTATCTTTAGGGTCTTCAAATATGTTGATACCAGTTTTATCGTAAGGTCTTAGGTTATTTATTTTTTGAAATTGGGCATGACTTGACAAGGGATTGAAGAAAATACCAATCAATGCCATCAGTGGCATTATAAAGTGTCTTTTTTGAGTTTTCATGATCTGTGGTATATTTAAATGGAACGATTATTTTTTAAAATTGAGGGTGAAGGATATGGTCAAATCATCGGCAACTTTCATAGCGCCAAGCATAAAACTTGGTGGTTGGATATTGTAATCCGTTAGTTTTATTTTTTCCTGACCGCTACAAACAATCACATTATCTGGTTTAACTTCACCGTTAGCCAACAAACTGATGGTTTTTGAAACACCCGCAATGGTTAAGGTACCAGAAGCTTTAATTGAAAATTTTCCTTTTTGTAAGGGCGTAATAACGGCATCGCTAAGTTTAAATGTAATTTGTGGAAAGGCATCTGCTTTAATCGTTTTGTAAGTACGGCTATCCATAGATTCATGTTCGCTTTTCAAGCTTTTGGCATTTACCGTGAAACTAAGTGCACTTAGGCTTTTAGGTACATCATCACTGGTAAGTGGGCCAAAACTCGCCTCACAAGTAGGGTTTTGTGCAATCATATTCCAGTCATGAACATTTGATTTACCGGAAACTTTTACAATGTTCTCTTTGGCGCTGCTTAATTTGTATATAACCTGAGCATGCAAATTATTGATAGTTCCTGCAGCGATACAGAACAGAAATAATAATTTTATAGTAAAAACGGGCTGGTTAGGGAAGGAAAACTTTTTCATAATATATTGATTAAATTGTTTGATCAAAAGTACTTCCTGATTGCATTCCCACTGATGACACAGGACATGCTAAATAGTGATAGTAATCATTATATCACATTGATAATCAATTAAAAAAAGCATCACAAGAACAACATGGGCATATCTTGCCCATATTTATTGAAAATACTTATTAAAAGATTTTAAGGAGTAGAAATTAACTCAGGGATTTAACTTTGAAAATAATAATCCGGCCACTACAGCCTGAACAAATCCATAGATAAACCAGCTCAACACCATAAACAGCGTAATGTCCATTGCGCTAAAAGTAATCCACATAACGGGCAGTAATGCAACTATTGCGTATACAAAACCAAATTCCAATCCTCTGAAGATAAAGTGGCCGTGAAAAAGCCCTTTAAAGCGATCCCAAAACCAGGATAGTGCGAAGCTGATGACAAATGCATGCATATAAAAGAACCCATCCCGGTTACTTTCTGAGTTGAACAGCGGATTGTTATAATCCATAAACAGACCTGGGAAAAACCTAATCCCCAGATATAACCCACCATAACTCAGGATAAAAAGTACGACTCCTGAAATCAATCCCGGAAGAACGATTTTTTTCATTTTATTTAATTTAAGATTCTTGCATTAAGTATAAATTCAACATTCAACTCATCATCGGTTTTAATCATTCCTCCTAATTTTCGTGGCGGGTTGATATTAAAGTCTGAAAACTTTACCTGCCTTGTTCCAATCAGGTTTAGATTATCATTTTCTTTCGCCGTGTATTTATAATCTACTTCATAACGCCTGATTGTTCCTGCAAGCTCTATGGTTACCATACCTTTAATTAGATCTGTTTTTTTGTTCGGATCAGGATATCTGTTCAGGCTTAGAAATCTAATAATGATCTTAGGATAAATTTTGACCTTTAGCGTTTTTCTGAGGTCACTGGTCATGACTGGATTATGGCAATCAAAGTTTTGAACATCAAGAGCCATAGATCCGCTCATTTTTACTGGCTCGTTTTTCTGTTCTTTATAAAAGATCAAAGTATCTGGTTTGGTATATTCGGGAATTACGCAGCTGAATTTGTTAATATTGGTACTGCCATTTACCTTAAGTGTACATTCGTTGGTTAATACCCATTTTATAGGATATGCCATATTGCTGCCCACGAAACCGAAAGCAGGGAATATGCCAAAAGCAATTAACAGCAATATTTTAAGTCGCAGCATTTGTTTATTTTTCAGCACCAGCAGCATGGTAATGGTCGAAGACGAGTTTTCTCTCAGCCCGATAAGTGGTCATCAGTGCCTCAGCTTTTTCTCGTAATCTGATATGATCCTCCAGTAAATTAACAGTTATCTGTTTTTCAGAAGCGTTGATGAGTATACCCAGGGCATTCATGAACTTAATAATTTCATCTTTTAAAAGCACGTAGCTTTGTGAAAGGTTGATCGGGTTTCCTGTAAGTCCGATTACACCAGGGATTGTTACGGACAACCTCGCGACAGATTTGATCTCTACTTCAAAAAAATCGAGGTCCGATAACCATTGTTTGCCTGTCAGGTAAAGTTCCTGTAATTCGGCATTCAGTTCATTGTCTTCAATTGGTGTGGTCATGGCGTTGAAATAATAAGCAGTAAACTTCAGCTTATTATTCCTCTAACCAGTTGACAGGAGTCATCACATATTATGACGTTCATCACTTATTCATGGCAAAAACCAAATAAAGCTCAACATCATGATTTACTGTGATTTACATCACTATTTAATTCTTGTTTTTTGAGAACATTTGATCAGTGAATTCGAAAATTAAACTATTTCTTATGATACCTAAAGTAATGAAAGCCGCTGTAATTCATGAATTCGGCGGTAGCCTGAGCATTGAGCAAATGCCGGTAAAAGAACCAAAAGAAAACCAAATTCTGGTTAAGGTCATATCCTGCGGGGTTTGCCACACTGATCTTCATGCCTGTAATGGTGATTGGCCTGTAAAGTCAAAAATGCCTTTAATCCCCGGTCATGAAGCAATAGGTTATGTTGCAGCTTTGGGAAGAAATGTGACCAATGTAAAAGAAGGAGATATTGTAGGCGTGCCATGGCTGTATAGTGCCTGTGGTTGTTGTGAATTCTGCATTACGGGTTGGGAAACACTTTGCGACACCCAGCAAAACGGGGGTTACAGTGTTGATGGTGGTTTCGCCGAATACGTTATTGCAGATTCCAGGTATGTTGCCCATTTCCCTGCCAATATTAATTTCACAGAAATGGCCCCTATTATTTGTGCCGGGGTAACTGTTTATAAAGGACTAAAGGAAACAGAGGCTAAACCGGGCGAATGGGTTGCGATTTCAGGAATTGGCGGACTTGGCCATCTTGCTGTTCAGTATGCCAAAGCCATGGGGCTTCATGTTGCTGCCATTGATGTGGCCGAAGATAAACTGGAACTGGCCAGAAAACTGGGTGCAGAAATTACAGTTAATGCCAGAGAGGAAGATCCAGGAACGGTTTTGAAGAAAGAAACCGGAGGAATGCATGGGGTATTGGTTACCGCAGTATCGCCTATTGCGTTCAGGCAGGGGCTTTCTGCATTAAGGCGCAAAGGAACTATTGCTTTAAATGGTCTTCCTCCGGGAAGTTTTGATCTCCCTATTTTTGAAACGGTATTGAACCGCTATACAGTAAGAGGATCTATTGTAGGTACGAGAAAGGACATGCAGGAAGCCATAGCTTTTGCTGTTGACGGGAAGGTAAAGGCCAATGTTCATGGTGTCAAACTGGAAGAAGTTAACACTGTATTTGATGAGATGAAAAAAGGTGAAATTGAAGGCAGAATGGTGTTGGAAATAGCTCAACCTTAATAAATTAAACAATCAAACCCTTAGATTTAAATTAACGCATGGTCTGTGGCTCACAGACCATTTTTTTTTGATTCAGCAGTGAGATTGCCACAAAACGATGGAAGGATCGTTTTTCGCAATGACGACCGCTTTAGCTTAAGTTGTAAACCTTTACAATTGCGCGGCCAATCCTTCATTGACCGCGGCAATCTCATTCGGGAAGATCATGAAGTGCTGTTTTAATGAATGGAATTGCAGCAGTGAGATTGCCACAAAACGATGGAAGGATCGTTTTTCGCAATGACGGCCGCTTTAGCTTAAGTTGTAAACCCGTCATTGCAAGGCCAATTCTTCATTGGCCGCGGCAATCTCCTTCAGAAAGATCATGAAGTGCTCTTTTAATGAATGGAATTGCAGCAGTGAGATTGCCACAAAACGATGGAAGGATCGTTTTTCGCAATGACGACCGTTTTAGCGTAAGTTGTAAACCCGTCATTGCGAGGCTAATCCTTCATTGGCCGCGGCAATCTCATCCAGAAAGATCATGAAGTGCTGTTTTAATGAATGGAATTGCAGCAGTGAGATTGCCACAAAACGATGGTTATTTATTCATCTCAAAAAAAAGCGGCATGATCTTCATTGAGCATGCCGCACATAACCAGATAAAAGTATATTTCTTCCTAAGGATTTACATCCAATTTCTTACCAGCTATATCTTCCCATCTGTAAAAATGAAAAGTTTTATCATCGCTCATGGCAACCAATAATCCATGTTTAAAGTCTGCATTTAAAGGAACTGATACAACATCAATTCCATCCGTTTGATTGGCAGAATATTTTATGGTGGTTAATAGTGGGTGTTGATCTGGCGCATTTCCCGTACCGGTTCTGCTGTAAACTTTTAATTGTTTTGCACCCTGATCAGAAACCAAAATATATCCTTTGTTTCCTGCAGTTTTATAAATACCGATTCCTTCATTATCAACACTGAAATCTCCCTGGCCAAATAAAGCAAGTTCTTCATTGCCTTTTTCAGGGTCTGCATAATATTTCCGCACCCCAACCTGTTCATCGCAGTAATAAATGTAACCCAATTCATTATCAACTGCTATGGCTTCAATTTCTTTTTTACCACTGTAGCGGCCAAATTTCCTCACTAAATCTGCTTTAACCTGGCCCTTACCATTATCACTTAACAAATATTGCCACAAATAGCCTCCTTCTTTTGGACCACTTTTGCGGCCAACAATAGCATATATTTTTCCATTGGGATCAGTATACATCGAAATGCCCATCAAATCACGGAATTCTGTTCCGGTTTCTCCCACAAACGCCGGTATTCCGCCGTTGTCGCAAGGTTTCATGTCAGGAAGCGAATAAATCCTTAATTTATGCGTATATCGCTCAGTCGTTACTGCAATATCCGTTTTTTTACCATCAAGCAGCAGGCCGTAAGCAATATCAACGTTGTCTGGTCTTTTCAGGCCTTTTACAGTTTTGGATGGAATAATCTTTCCTTTCAGATCGAACACATATAAACCACCGTTGGCATCCTTATCTGTACCTATGACTAAAGACTGCGACGGGTTCTTTGAATCGACCCAAATGGCAGGATCATCGGTATCAAAATCAACTGGTTCAGAAACGTATAAGGGCTTTACTTCTGCCAGATTTGGGTTTTGTGCAACCCCATTACAGGACATGGCCAAAATCAATACAGCAAAGGCCCCAAGTTTTATTATCATTTTATTCTTCATTTTATATTTTAATTCCATATGCTCCAACAAATGTTGATGGCGCCGGAGACGTGTAAGTGATACCGTTTTTCATGATAATTCCACCTTGATGATGACGTGTAAAGTTTGTTATACCCTTGCCCAAAGCAGGTGAATTGCCTTGCAGGTGGAAATCCCAGGTGGTATTGAAATCGGCATTGTTAACTGCAGTATTTAAGGGGTAATTAATAAATTTCGGATCGTTTGCACCAGCAACAGTACTAATGACATCGCTTTTCCCTCCAACAATATCACCAGTTGGCTGAAACTGATCTACAGTAATTTGATCAAAACCATAATACCAGTTATTGCTATAGGAAGATCGATTGTCTTCTGGTTTTTTAGGGTCTCTTTTAACGCCAAACCGGGTATTTGCAAAAAGATTATTAAATAAATCTGCACGCACTGTGCTTTCCAGCCAAACCGATCCTCCTTTGGCGGTAGGTCTTCTCCAACCTGTGTTTACCATGGTGTTATTATAGGCAATGATATGGGTTTGTGGCACTTTATCACCGGTATTGGAAAGTTTCAGGGCATTTGTATTGGCACTGTAAACCAAATTATAAGCGATATCAGCCAAACAACCCGATTTAAAGTTCATGGCCTCACCACCTGTTACACCTGTAGTATAAAACATATTGTTGGCAAAGATAATTCTACCACCTTCAATATAAGTACAATCCTCCTGGAAGTTTCTAATAATACTATTTTGCACCACAAGCCTGCCTTTAGCATTTGCAAACCAAAGAGCTGGCAAATTTTCTCCTGCAACGGCTTTATAAAGGCCCATTTTAACGGATGTAGATGCATCTGAAGTGGTAGATCCGCCATATTCCAGGATGGTATGGTCAAGCACCAGTTCTTCACATGTAGGACCAGCTAATATCCCTCCCCAAAGCTTGCCGAATTTTTTCTGTGGGGTTTTGTAAAACTCGTTAACCGTAAATTTTATTGGATTCTCAGCAGTTCCAAGTGCATAAAGATTACCCTTTACAATGAATTCCGGTTTGGCAACCGTATCCATTAATACAGTTACCCCCTCCTCAATGGTAAGCGACTTGCCTTCAGGAATAACAACATCTCCTTTGATGACCTGTGTGCTGCCCTTTGTCCATACGCCGGAAACCTCTCCTATTGCAGAACCATCTAAGGCTGTGGTATCTACATCAATATTTGCTTTTTCACACCCGGCCAGGGCTAGCGCGACAAGGATGAACAGTCTAAAAATTTGATTCGATTTCATGTTTTTGTCTTTTAAAATTTTCTATTAATTAAACTTATATCTAAAGCCAAGAAGGTAATTCTGGCCATAATAATCACTTCTTACCAATGTATGCCCGTTACTAACCAATTCTTCTGCAATCTTATTATTTTCCGGATTGGTGCCTTTTATAAAGAGCTTTGTAGGTGTATCTAAAATGTTATTTGCTTTTACAAAGATGCTTATACCACCTTTAAAGCGTTTTTCTGCCGAGGCATCCATCTGAATAAATCCTTCCTGCCACAAATCATTATTTAAGAATTGAGAAACGGTGTTGATCCGCGGTCCGGTATATGCGCCTGCCACCTGCACATCCCAGCCTTTTTTTGTATCCTTAAATAGTAATGACAAGTTGGCTATATGTTCCGATTGTCCGTAAAGCGGGCGTTCCTGATCTACAGAGAGTGCCTGAATATCACCCGTTGCAGGATTAATCGTTCTTGTAGTTTTAGGGGTTGTAATACGTGAATGGGTATAGGTATAATTTGCTTTGATACCAATTTTGCTGAAATATTTTATATAATCTACCTCAGCACCATAATTATTGGCCGTACCAAAATTTCCTGGTGTATAATAAATATCCTGGCCACGAACTGCATCTGCCTGGAAAGTATACTCAATCGGGTCTTTTATCCTTTTGTAAAATGCACCTACCAATAACTGTTCTGATGCACCAGGAAAAAGCTCATAACGTAAATCGAAATTATCAGCTAATGCCCGTTTCAGGTTTGGATTACCACGTTCCTGAAATTCTTCATTCACTACTCTTCCTGGTACAATTTCATAAAACCCAGGGCGGTTAAGTGCTTTGTAATAAGAGCCGTGCAATTGTGCTTTTTCAGTTAAAAAATACTTAGCGGTTAAACTTGGTAAAACATCGGTATAAATTTGCTGACCTTTCGGGAAATTCTCTCCTGCAGGAAAAAGCAGGTTATATCCCTGATTGGTATGCTCTACCCTTGCACCACCAACAACCTCAAGTTTAGCCGAGATATACTTAAACATTCCATAAGCAGCGTTGATTTTTTCTGATGCATCGTACGTTAATGGGTTGGCTACCGCACCAGTTGGATTGGTCACCACTAAATTCAGGTCGGTATAATTCTGGAAATCGACACCATAGAGGCGGCTTGCATCGGCAGCACTGGGTGCGAGCGTATAATTGTTGAAAAAACTACTTCTTTGTTTATCTCGATATAAACCACCTGCCATCACATCCAGTTGATCATTTCCAAGTGTAAAATGGTAACTCAAATCGAGATAACCGGCTAAATCCTCATCTGTATTGCGTTCCCATCTTCTGTTAACCGGCGAGGTGTTGACCAAACTGGTTCTTCTGCTCTGGAAATTCTGCTGAACCCCATTCAAGCTGATGCTCGTATTCTCAGGAACATCATTTTTAGCTGATGAATACACTGCCGACCACTGAACCTTGAATTTATCATCAAAGAATTTATGATCGCCGTGAAGTGTACTATTGTAAATCTGCTGTTCAGTTAACCTGCTTCGGGTATTGTAAACAAGCTCTGCATTTCCGGCAGCAGGATTATAAACACCATTGTACGTAGTGGTTACAGCATCTCTTAGCTGCTCATTTTTAAGATTAACATATACATTATAAAGGCTGAGCTGATGGCTTTTGTTGAAAACATAATCAACTTTTCCATGCAAACCGGTACGTTGCTGCTGTTCAGAAAATTCCCTGTAACTCTTGTTGGTGATTACCGCATAGGCATCGGTTCCGTTCACAGCCGTATTGTAGAATGTGCTGTTGCTTCCGCGATAAGTGTTTTGATAACTTCCGGCCAGCACCACACCAAGTTTATTATCGAGGAATCGCTCGCTTACGGATAAACTTCCGATTAAATTAGGCGCAGGGTTTTTATACTTATAATCCAATGTTCCTTTGGTAAAGTCATTTTGAGTGGCATTATAGGTTCTTCCATTCAACTCATAAGGAGATTTATACTGAATATCAGCAGAATTGAAGCTTACGAATTTCCGATCGAAAAACAGTTGGTTATAACCTGATGAAAGGTTGGCATTGACCTGAAACTGACCAGGAGCACTTTTCATTACCATGTTAATGCCCCCTCCAATGGCATCCCCTTCCAAATTTGGTGTCAAAGTTTTATAGACCTCCAATCGATCCAACAAATCAGATGGAAAAAGATCCAGCGGTACGTAGCGGTATTTGTTATCCGGACTGGGGATCTTTACGCCATTTACCAATGTATAATTATAGTGCTTATCCATACCTCTTAATATGGCATACTGCCCATCTCCATTACTGTTACGTTCAATGGATACGCCAGAAATGCGTTGCATAACGTTGGCTACCGTTAAATCCGGAGAAATCTCAATCGATCTGCCCGAAACGATGTTCATGAGCTGAGTGGCATTTTTCTCCAGGCGTCTTGCTCCCTGATCTGTCGAACTTACCGTATTTGATTTAATGGTTACATCATCAAGGCTTTTCGAATCACTTTCCATATAAAACTTTAAATGGTCGTTACCCTCTTTCGCTATAACGATGGTTTTAGTGATCGTTTTGTAAGTGATATAGCTTACGCTGATTTTAGCTGTTCCGGTTGGTACGTCCTTGAACTCAAACGTTCCATCGAGCCCTGTATTGGTTACCCGCCTTGGGTTTTCCAGCACAACGGTAGCGCCCACAATGGCCTCTCCGGTTTGCCTATCATAAACATGCCCTTTCAGTTTTGTGGCATTGGCCGTGCCCGCACAAAAAAGAAGTAAAAACAGAATTTGTAAAAGTTTGTTCATTGCGTTTGTTAATGTCTTTTATTTATCGACAGCGCAAAGGTGTATACACCACATCACACAAAGAAATTCTCAGGGTTACATAAAGGCAACAGCGTTACAAAAGCCATATATCAAAAAGCAACATTAAAAATCAATATACTCATTATCAACTATTTAACTAAAACAAAAACCGCCGTTATCCTTTTATTACCGTTACATTAACAAATTGTTAAGCGCATAAAAATGAAAAAAAACAGCCATTCAGTGTATTTGATGTAACGCTTATAATGCCTGAATAAAAGCCGATAAATTATCTCCCTGTGTCAGGTTTAGTTTTCTCCGCAGCCTGTATCTCGAAACCCTTAAACTATCGGTAGAAATTCCTAATAGGGTTGCGATATCGCCAGAGTCGAGATTCATTCTCAGTAATGCGATAAGGCGCATATCGGCAGAGGTTAACTCGCTACTGTATTTTTTGAGGTTTTCCAGAAACTGATGATGCACTTGTTCAAAGGCCAGGGTAAATTCTTTCCAGTTGCGTTCATGGTTAAAGCTCTGATTGATTTCAGTCAGGATTTGATTCATCTGTTTTTTCTGATCCCGTTTATCATCTTTTACCATCGCTTGCAGGGTACTTCGAATATTTTCCAGAAACTGGTTGTGCCTGATCAGGTTCAGCGTATGCGTGGATAGTTCACGGCTTTTGGTTTCCAGCAACTGTT
Organism: Pedobacter chinensis; assembly: GCF_003339865.1. Taxonomy (GTDB): domain Bacteria; phylum Bacteroidota; class Bacteroidia; order Sphingobacteriales; family Sphingobacteriaceae; genus Pedobacter; species Pedobacter chinensis. The sequence continues at coordinate 106,450 of NZ_QPKV01000005.1, read as the reverse complement.
TGAGGTTTTGTTCCTCTAACTGAAGGTTTTTTAGCGCCAGGCTTGTCAGATCATGTTCAATATCTTTCTGTCTGGCCAGCATTTGCTGATCTCTTAACTTGAAACGTTGTCTGCTGAAGATAACAAAACCCAGAATAATCAATAATATGATCACTATCGTTGCCGACGATGCGATAATCCTGTTGATCTTTTTATCACTTTGCAACTTATTTATTTCATCTGATTTCTTATTAATATCATACAACACCTGCAAAAAGGCAACTTGCCTGGCTCCATCTTCTGAGTACAGATCGAGTGTATATTTATACCCAAGCTTAACATAGTGGTAGGCACTGTCCATTTTATTCATGAGCTCATAAGCTTTACCCAAATCTCTGCAGCAGGATGCCAGTTGATAGATATTACCCAATTTGGCAGCCAGTTTCATTGCCGTTTCGGTTTGAACAACACTTTCCTGATACCTTCCGGTTTTACGCAGGATATCACCTAAATTGTTTATTACCTCTATGCTGCCAAGTTCGTTATGATCGTTTTGATATAAATCGAGTGATTTTTTAAAATTAACATATGCCAGATCGTACTTTTCCAGATCTTCGTATATGCTACCTAAATTCTCATAAATTTTGGCAGCACGGCTTTTATCGTTGGTTTTCTCATTTATTTTTAGAGCCAGTTTCTGATAGTAAAATGCACTGTCGTAATCTTGCCGCTTTTCATACAACTGACCAATATGACCAAAAACCGTTGCCTGCCCTTTTAAGTTATTCAGCTTTTTATAAATATTCAGCGCCAGTGTGTAATTTTTCATCGCCTTATCAGGCTGTTTAATGTAGTAGTACAAAACCCCGATGTCACTGAGATTGGCAGCCAGTGATAAAGGTTTGTTGGCGCTGTTGAATATTTTATCTGCCTTTAAAAAAAACTCCAATGCTTGTCTGAAATGTCCTTGCCGGTAGCATACCTTTCCCATTTGCTGCAGGCACTGCCCTTCTAAAAGCGCATTACCATCCTCAATTGATTGAGCGTATATTTTTTTTAACGCGGTAAGTGATTCAATTGGTTTTCTTGAGTGATGATCGAGAAAAGTCTCCAATTCTTCTTCCTGTGCATAGCTACTCAAAGAAAACAGCAGGAATGTTAAACAAAGACCAATGTATTTTATCATGTCAGAAAGTAAATATCTGACAAAGAAAGAGCATATGTGTTAACTTAAAGTTAAGTTGAGCCATTAACTTAAACCTGAGTTTCGGTATAAGAAAATGAAATACAAAACTTTAATAATGCGGTACCTTTTACAATAACAATTAGTGGTAAACCAAGTGCAATGCCCTTTAGGCTGGGGCGATGAAACACAAACTTTAATATAGCACTACTCCCTTACAAAACAAAGTCAGGGTTAAACCAAAGAGCAATGCCTTTAGGTTAGGGATTTACTTCGTAGCTGCTTCGCGGTCTTCACTGCGTTCAGAATGACATTTTTTTACCTAACTTAATGACATTGCCCAAAAGGGTAACATTATTGCTTATTCCAAACTCACATTAGATATTTTATTTTTTAGATGGGGCAATCAATCCCGGATATAAAATGCCATCTGTTTTTAGATTCAAATTTAACAACTTTGCAATCAGTGGGGCAATATCTTCCTGCCCCATCAAAGGCAAAACCGTACCCGATTTAATTCCTTTACCGAAGGCCACAAAACCCGTTTGTATCTCCTTGAAATCGGTCGGAAGATATCCATGCGTACCTCCGCTTACCGGGGCAAGCATATCACCTGTGGCTGAAGCACCAAAACTAAACCCCTGATTTGCAGCCAATGCCATAAAAGCATTCGGATCGCCTTGTGCTTTGCCTAAAGCTTCTTTATCCAATACATGAAACATTCTTTGAATACCTTCAGGAAGTTGATTAATTGCAAGTTTTATTTTTTCTAAAGTTGATTTATCTTTCGGGTCTCTGAGGTGTAGAAAAGCCGAACCTCCGCTTTGTTGGAAATAAGCTTTCCAGGCATCTTTGTTTGCATCATCATATAAACCCAGTTTAGCCAGCATTACATTCGGTTTAAATTGAGTATGAATATCAACAAAGCCGTGATCGCCCGTGATGATAAAAGTGGTGTTCTTACTGATTCCTGCAGTTTCTGCTGCATCCATAATTGTTTTAATGGCAACATCGGCGCCTACTATGGCAGATCTTACCTTATCTCCATCACGCCCCTGCTCATGTTCAAAATGATCCAGAAGGGCGATGTGCAATGCAAGGAAAGCAGGCTTGTACCGTTTCAAAATATAGGCTGCCATTCTTGATTTATTTTGATCGCTGGTATAGTAATCAATTGTAGCACCATATTCAGCAAATTTACCAACTGCATAATTTTCAATTTCCTGAAAAAGTGCTTTAGGATTAGATTCCTGAGACATCGCCTTAATTTCATCTTTTTTCTCTCCTTTTCCCTGTGGAAGAATCACGTATTCGGGTAAATTGTAATCAATAGGTGCACCTACGGTAACCGGCCAACTTACACCAGCAGTAGTTAAACCAGCCTCTTTAGCAGCAGTCCAAATGGTTGGCACTTTAATATCTTTGTAGTACCAGAACCATTTCCCGGAAATACCCAGAGGCTCAACAGGTGTATTATAATAAATGCCATGTTTTGCTGGCAATACACCGCTCACTATCGTAGTATGTGATGGATAGGTTACGGTAGGAAAACTTCCCCTCACACCCTCAGCATACGAACCATTTCTCATAGCCTGGCGCACATTTACCATTCCCCACTGTGGATCTAAATAGAATTCTGGTCTTAAACCATCAATGCTAATCAGTACTACGTGGTTCTCCTGAGCAGGTGCAGATCCTGCTGAAAGCCATAGCAAGATTATTGAAGTAATAATTTTTTTCATGTTTAATTTTTTTTCATATGTGATGAAGCCATCGTATATTTTGAGGCGAAGTTATTTTTATAACATGCCCTTAAGGTTTTTTTAATGTTAAGAAAACATTAATGCGATTTTTTTGAGCACTTACTTGAATAATATGTTTGCCGATTACTTTTCAGCACCAACATTACGGGGTGGTTGATGAGAAGAAACTGAAGCCCAGGAGCATGGAATTCGTCTCAATATTATCATCAATGAAATAGAAACCCTGATAGCCTCAGTATCCTGCAGGGGAATCAGCCCAAAAAATGCAGAGTACCATAAGGTTTATTATTTCGCCAGGAATATATGATGACGGGTTATGTATGAAAAATGTGAAAATGCAGAAGAACTGAAGCCCGAGATACCTAAGCTTGAGACAACCATACTCACCTATTTCAGACACCAAGGTTGACACAGCATCTAACAGCTGAGCAATGACAATAGAGCGTTCCCAAACTTTCGTTCTGAAATCCGGGCAATACAGATATAACAGAATTTACTTTTGATTTTGTTATCAAATTAGTCCCGAATGGATTCGGGACTAAATGAAGTTTACCTTATAATTTTTTTAAACCTTTTATCTGATTTTTATTTGCTTCTTCAAAGCTGATTGCATATCCACCACCTGCTACACTATACTGTGATAGTTTAGATTTACTATTTACAACAGCTTTGGTAATGGTATATGCCTGTGGATTTGTTTTATAATCTGCGTTGCCTGCATCTGCGTAAATGGTAGCAATATAGGTTTTACCGGCATCAAGGAAATTTAAGCTGACTTTAGAAATGCGGGGATTGTAACCATTCACACTTCCCAAAAACCATTTCCCTGTTGTTTTTGCTTTTCGCGCTACAGTAATGTACGCACCTGGTTCTGCTTCAATGTATTTACTATCATCCCAATCTACAGCAACATCTTTTATAAACTGGAATGCATCCGCGAAGCGATCAAAGTTTTCAGGAAGATCTGCAGCCATTTGCAACGGACTATACATGGTTACATACAATGCCAACTGGTTGGCCAGTGTGCTGTTTACATGAGATTTGTTTCTGCCATTGGTAAGCTTGCTAAGATCCATTTCAAATATACCAGGCGTATAATCCATTGGGCCACCTATCAGGCGTGTGAAAGGCAGTATCGTTACATGATCTGGTTTGCTGCCACCAAATGCCTGGTATTCTGTGCCTCTTGCAGATTCATTACCGATCAGATTTGGATAAGTTCGTGCAATGCCAGTAGGACGAACGGCCTCATGTGCATTTACCATGATCTGGTAATCTGCCGCTTTTTGAACGGCGTAAAGATAGTGGTTGTTAATCCATTGGCTGTAATGATGTTCTCCTAGCGGAAGTATATTCCCAACGTAACCACTTTTTACCGCATCATACCCATATTGCTTCATAAATTTGTAGGCCGTATCAATATGCCTTTCGTAATTTCTTACGGAGCCCGAAGTTTCATGATGCATAATCAGTTTCAAGCCTTTTGAATGGGCATAATCGTTCAATTCTTTTACATTGAAATCAGGATAGGGTGTTACAAAATCAAATACATAGTCTTTTGCATTTCCAAACCAATCTTCCCAACCCACATTCCATCCTTCAACCAATACAGCATCAAAACCATGCAGCGCAGCAAAATCTATATACTTCTTTACATTGGCGGTTGTTGCGCCATGCCTTCCGTTTGGCTTTGCCTTGGCAAAATCGGTTACGCCAAGCTGAACTGCCGGAAATTCATTGGTATAAGACCAACTACTTTTACCGGCAATCATCTCCCACCAAACACCAATATATTTTGAGGGTTTGATCCAGGAAGTATTTTCAATCTTACTGGGTTCGTTGAGATTGTAGGTCATTTTAGAAGCTAATATATCACGAGCATCATCGCTTACCATAACCGTACGCCATGGCGATGTTCGTGGAGCCTGCATCTGTCCTTTATCGCCGTTAGCATCTGGTGTAAGCCAGGATTGAAATACCATATTTTCATCATCCAGATTTAAATGCATTGTAGCGTAATTAATGCAAGCCGCTTCATGAAGGTTAATATATACACCATCAGCACTTTTCATCATTAATGCTGTTTGAACACCAGTTGGAGAAAATGGCGTTTGTGATGCATTAGGCGTAATCGCCTTTTTCATGAGTTCTCTTATTTCTGAAAGCTTTGAAGTGGTATAATTATATTCCTGTGTATCATAATCTCCCGGTATCCAGAAAGCGGTATGATTACCTGCCATGGCAAATTGCGTTCTTTCTTCTTTAATTACAAAGTAAGTAAGGTTCTGCTGTGCAGGAAATTCATAACGAAATCCAAGTCCTTCGTCAAAAAGACGAAAGCGGATAATCATTTTCCGGTTTGTTTCTTTCTGATTAAGGGTAACCGCCAACTCATTGTAATGGTTCCGAATTTTGCTTACTTCACCCCATACAGGTTTCCAGGTTTCATCAAAGGTAGCTGTCTTAACATCAGCAATGGTAAAATCATCCAGCAAAGATTTTTTATCGTTCTTTAGTTCCAGTCCGAGTTTACTCGGTTTTATCACATCCTTGTTTTTGTAGATCAGACTGTAGCCGGGTGTACCGCCATCTTGCAGTGCAAAGGTCATTATAAGTTTTCCGTCAGGTGAGCTGAGCTGCTGCGCATTGGCACTAAAAAAAGCAATCAAAATGCCTATTAAGATCAGGTTTTTCATGTATCAGATTCAATAATTCAAATAAATTGTTTGTGTTTAATTTTTAATTCCATAATACCTGTGTCAGGTATTTTCGTGTACACTATCTGCTTCTAACACTGAGGAATAAAGAGGACAAATGCCAAAACTAAAATCCTATATTTTTTCATTCGCATTATTTGTATTGCCCTAAGTTGAACAGGTAATTTTTCATAATCTCTATTTTGATTTGGTTGTACAGTAGTGTCAAATTTGACACTTTAAACCCAGAGCAACCAATCACTGTCATTCAATTTAAAATCAAAACGTCTCAATTTAATGCATCCAATTTTGATTACATTTATTCTGGCACTATATTAAAGGCTGGAAGCCAAAACAGGTTAAACCGTTTCGATAAGAATGGTTAAAATTGATAATACAAAAATTGATTTTTTTACTAATCTTGCCTATGAGATCTGTACTCATTTACCTTAATAAAAATGCCATTGGATAAATTACCATCAACTGCCACTGAAAATCTGATTAGGGGAAATTATATATCATGAAAAAAAATGCCAGCAGACCTATTGCGTTAACCAATCAGCTCCTCGAGTTAAGAAAAGCTGAGGCTGATAAACTAAGCCTTAGCCTTGTTAGCACGAATATTAATGAACTATTGCATGAAATTTATGCCAGCTTTAAACCCGTAGCTGAACAAAAAGACCTGGAGTGCGAATTATATCTTCCTAAACTTAAGCTTTATGCCTTAGTAGATTGTGAAGTACTAAAAAAAATAATAACCAATCTGTTTAGCAATGCGATTGAATATGCCTCAAGAACCACTCAGATAAAACTACTTCCATTTAGTAGCGATGATGATTGTTTTGGAATTGAATTTAGACATGACGGCCATATCTTTTCGAACGAAGACACAGAATCTATTTTTGAACCTGATTTCAGGATAACTGAAACTGAACAACAAGAAGGAACCGGTATAGGATTTTCGCTTGCAAAATCATTAACCGAACTTCACAAAGGTAAAATAGAGTTTAAGAAGATGGGTGATCATTTCAATATCTTTTTATTATCGATACCTATTCACCAGGAAATAAAAACAGATCAGAAAAAAACGCAGGAGGAAAAAAAACCTGATCACATTAAGGAAGATCATGCAAAACAGGAAATTTCTTCAGGAAAACCATTTATACTTTTGGTTGAAGATCATCATGACATTTTAACTTACCTAAAAAATCAGCTTGCTAATAATTACGTTGTTTTTACCGCAACCAATGGCATGGAAGCAATCGACATTCTAGAGAAAGAAAACATACAACTGATCATCAGTGATATCATGATGCCCGTAATGGATGGCATTGACTTATGTAAAAACCTTAAAAATGATCTTCATTACAGTCATATACCTGTTATACTTTTAACTGCTAAAAACTCGATCGGTTCTAAAATCGAAGGCCTTGAAGTAGGCGCAGACGCCTATATTGAAAAACCGTTTGCCTTTGAACATTTACTTGCGCAGATTAATAATTTGCTGATAAACCGAAATATCATCAAAGAACACTTTGCCCATTCGCCATTGGCACACATTAAAGGAATAGCCCACTCCAAAGCAGATCAGGAATTTATTACAAAGCTGCATGATTTAATTTTTAATCACATTACCCAAATAGATCTCGATGTAGATCTGCTTGCGAAAATGATGAACATGAGCAGGCCGACTTTATACAGAAAAGTTAAAGCCATAGCAAATCTTTCACCTAATGAATTCATTAATGTAACCAGGTTGAAAAGAGCTGCCGAAGTTTTGGCAGAAGGAAATTATAAGATCAATGAGGTTGCGAATATGGTAGGATATACGTTATCTACTAATTTCTCGAGAGATTTTCAACGGCAGTTTGGTCTATCACCATCAACCTATTTGAACACAATTAAAAAAGAAATGTGAAAAAGAGTGGAATAGTGCACTTGATTGTCAACTGAACTGTTTTATAACACAATGATTGATCAAGTACTCAGATTTGGAATTCTAAACCATTAGCGCATACTTTTAAACCAAATCGTAATTAATAGAAGTTCTCCATTTGGGAGAATGGCCTGTGAGTGCATCTGATTTACGATGTAATTGAGAATGGCTCATAAATACAAACCGGCTTACCTTTTCCACTGTAAGTACGATCAACATTAAACAGCTCGTTCATAAAACCAATTGCACCCATAAATGGTTTTATATTAACCTTCTGAAGTGACGGTATATTTTTCACTGAAATAATCCGATGCTTATCAGGAAGGAAATCAAAAGATCAGATCAGGAAACTATTGGCGTGACCTGACTATAAACATTATGGATAACTTAATGGAAATCATTGGAACAGGCAGGGAACTCACTGAACTGCAAATGTGCATCAGGGCAATGATTGTTTTTGTTGTTGCCTATTTTTTGATCCGCATTTCTGGTCGAAGATCCTTTGGACAGCATGGTCCTATGGATAATATCATTGTCATACTCCTGGGTGCTATTTTAAGCAGAGCAGTGGTTGGAGCCTCGCCATTCCTCGCAGTGCTGGCAGCCAGTATTCTATTGGTGATGCTCCACAGGCTTTTGGGCTGGGTGGTCAGTAAAGATTCAAAACTTTCGGAAATAATCGAAGGGCGTAAAATCCTGCTCTATGAAAAAGACAGTTTTATGGAAGACAACATGGCCAGGTCGCTGATTGGTAAAGAAGAGGTATACCGGGCGATGAGACAAAACCTGGGCACAGAGGATTTAGCCCAGGTTGATAAGATCTTCATGGAAAAAAACGGACAGATCAGTATTGTCAAAAAAAAATGCCAATAGCCAACAGAACTCTGGGTTTTATACCTTAAAGTGCTTCCGATCTGTTTAGATGATGAGATCTAATTATTTCACAGCATCCATTAGTTCAGATAGGCAAATGGTTGAATCGTGGTATTTTGCCAACTATCATATCGTGATCCGTCCTCCGGTAACCGGAATCGTGGCTCCCGCGATATAGCTCGCATCCGCTGAAGCAAGGAAAACATAAGCCGGTGCAACCTCGGCGGGTTGTCCTGCCCTTTGCATGGGTGTGTCTTTTCCAAATTCTTCATGATCGGGAATGGTTGAAGGAATCAGTGGCGTCCAGATTGGACCTGGCGCTACGGCATTTACCCGGATGCCTTTCCCGTCCTTTAACAGGATTTGACTCAGGTTGGCCGTGAAATTCTGAATCGCACCTTTTGTTGCAGCATACGGCAGGAGCTCTTCATTTGGCGAATATGCATTTACTGATGTGGTGTTGATGATGCTGCTTCCAGGTTTAAGATGTGGTTCAGCTGCTTTACATAAGTAGAACATGGCAGTGATGTTGGTGCGAAAAGTACGGTCCCACTCGGCTGAAGAGATGTCATCCATGGTTTTTCTGGCCATCTGGAATGCCGCGTTATTAACCAGGATATCCAGTCCACCAAGCTTTTTCACAGCGGTATCAATAATATGCCTGCAATGTGCCTCCTCCTGAATATCTCCTTTGATCAAAACCGCTTTTCTACCTGCTGCTTCCACATATTCGGCCGTGATGCGGGCATCATCATCTTCCATATCATCCAGGTAGCTGATCAAAACGTCTGCGCCTTCGCGGGCAAATGCAATGGCTACTGCACGCCCGATGCCAGAATCACCGCCGGTAATGACTGCCTTCTTGCCTTCCAGCTTTCCACTTCCTTTATATGATTTCTCCCCATGGTCTGCATTTGGATGGAGCAATTCCTCCTTTCCCGGTGCGGGCTGATCCTGTTTGGGAAAAGGCGGCTGAGGATATTTCTCTGCCGGGTTCTTTGATAAATCTTCTTTGTTTTCCATGGTCGTACTTAAATTGAAATGATATTTTTCTCCCTGTTCCTCACGCACTTGATCAGGATTTCAGTGTTCATGTCTTAAATTGACATTCTTATCCAGTTGTTCGTTCATATCGATGCATACTCGTGTCAAAAACAACTTCATCATCTGATTGTTCTTGTCAAACCCCTTTTTAGCTTACAACAATCCCTACAGAAGTTTGTTTTTGTGAAAAATGGGCATCATGGGGATAAATACCTGATCAGCCTGCCAGGAAACGGCTTGCTTTTCTTCATATCCTTTTTTCTATTGAAGATACTTCATTCCCCATCGGGAAAATCAGCTTCAATGGTAACCTCTTTCCATGTCTCAAAATTTACCTTTAGCATATCTAACTTTTCACTGGCCAGCTCATAGGCAGATTTACCTAGAAGCAGACGCAATGGTGGATTTTCAGCTTCCACGGCTTTAATAATAGCTGCCGCTGCCCTGACAGGATCTCCTTTTTGTTTGCCACTACCTTCAAAACTTGTTTTCATCCTGATTCCAACTGTAGGTTCATAATCGGCGATCTGAAGCGGCGTGTGAAGAGATGACCGACCCGCCCAATCGGTGCGGAAGGGGCCGGGTTCAACGAGTAGCACCTTAATGCCAAGAGGTGCTGTTTCAATAGCCAATGTTTCTGACAGGCCCTCTACTGCATATTTTGTTGCGTGGTAAAATCCGGTAGCCCCAAAAGAACGTATGCCACCTATGGAAGAAAGGTTGACAATATGCCCTTTTCCTCTTTTGCGCATTCCTGGCAGCACGGCTTGTGTAACCTGTATCAATCCAAAAACATTGGTTTCGAACTGTGCACGGATTTTTTCTTCTTCACCTTCTTCTATACTACTGAAATAGCCGAACCCTGCGTTATTTACCAGTACATCAATACTCCCGAAAGTTTCCTCTGCCTTTGCAACAGCTGTTTTTACCTGCTCTTTGTCGGTCACATCCAGTGGAAGTGCCAGGCTATTATTTTCGTGCCCGATTACTAAGTCCGGTACTTTAGCTATATCCCTAGCGGTAACTACTACGGTATAACCTTTTTCCAGTAATTGTTTTACCAGTTCTCGCCCGAACCCGGTGGAGCATCCTGTGATAAACCATACCGGTTTTTTATTATCGTTTGCCATTTTTATCATCGATTTAGAAAAATAATTAAAATGATTTTGAGAGCAAGCTGAATTCCTCGTCAGTCAACTTGACTTGACCCGCCGCCATATTCTCTTGTAAATGCGCAAGAGAACGGGTTCCGGGAATCAAAAGGATGTTAGCTGAGCGCTTTAGCAACCAGGCCAATGCAACCTGTGCCGTTGTAGCCCCGTGTTGCTCTGCAATAGCCTGAATGCTTGACTGCATTTTACCCGGGCCGGAAGCCAGTGGATACCACGGTATAAAGGCTAGGTTTTGCTCGATGGTATAATCCAGTACAGGCTCCCAAGAACGTTCAGCTAGATTGTACAGATTTTGCACAGAAACTATGGGAACAATCTTTCTTGCCCGTTCGATGGTTTTCACATCAACTTCGGATAACCCCACATATTTAACCTTGCCGTTTTTCAGCGCATCGGCTACAGGAGCAAGTGTTTCTTCAATAGGAATACGGGGATCTACCCTGTGGAGTTGCCATAGCGTTATCTGATTCAATTGCAACCGCTTCAAGCTGTTTTCAATCGTAGATGCGATATATTCCGGCTCGCCGTTTACATGCCATTGGTTCGGGCCGCTTCGTTCTAAGCCTCCTTTTGTCGCAATCACGATTTTATCATAATATGCATGTAAACCATCATGATAGAGCACCTCATTTGTGTTCGGGCCATAGGCATCTGCCGTATCGAAAAAATTAGTCCCGCTTTCCACTGCTGAATGCAGCAAACGTACGGCTAAATCTCTGTTTGGCGCATCGCCCCATATGCCGGGGCCGGTTAACTGCATGCCACCGTATCCAAGCCTGTTGATTTCAATTTCTCCTCCTAATTTATAGGTTAAGGAACTATTTTTAGTTGTATCCATGATTTGAAAATTTAAATGTTATTTACTCTTGAATGAAATTTTATTGTAGAACAGCGCTGTTCCACCCATGATGATCAGCCACCCGATAAGTTGCCCCCATACAGGTATTTCCCGAAGAAAAACCAGGGAGATCAATACGCCAAACACGGGATTGAAATTAATAATGAAACCTGATTCCGCAGCGCCGAGGCTTTTGATACTTAAATTGAAAAACCATTGGGCCAATGCCGTAGAAACAACACCTATCAACAAAACCTGTCCGATCAATCGGGCATCCCACTCCGGCCAACTGAACGATGCTGTACCTATGGGTAACAGCAGTACCAGACCGATGATACTGGAATAAAACAAAGCGTTCAGCGGACTGATGGATTGGGTGGCAAACCTTGAACATATTGCGGAAAGTCCAAAACTAAACACGGCAGCAATCATCCATAAGTCTCCCTGATGGAACTGTAAAGAGGCCAGCGCCTGCAGATTACCACGAAATACCATGACCAATACCCCGAAAAAGGCAACGAAAGCACCAGTAACCTGCAACCAGCGAAAGCGGACTTTTAGTATCACAAAAGACCAAAATGCTATGGTCAGTGGGTTCATGGCAGATATAATGGAGATATTGGTTCCGGTAGTGGTTTTATATCCCTCAAACATCATTAAATTCATGAGCAGTACATTGAACACTGCCATTCCCGCTATGGCCAGGATATTGTTTTTCTTGGGAAAGTCGAAACGTTCCGTTTTCAGGATAATTGGAACCAACACAATAGCAGTTATAAAGTATCGCAGAAACAGAAGTGTAACAGCATTTACAGATTTCAATACGTTGCCCATCGTGATAAAGCCCGCCGCCCAGCAAAAGCTGGCAGCGAACATAAGTATTATGGATTTTTGACGAGACATGAGCTGTTCTTTTAATACGAGTTAATTATTAACTGCAGGCTGATGAACATCATCATGATCTGTGCCGGTCACGACATCAAGCCAGTCCTGTATGTCCAGTTCGAAAGATGCCGTTTTAGTGCGGTAGGCTTTTAAGGTATCATTTCCTAAAGGAAGATGAACAGGCGGTTGTTCTGCCTCAACAATCTTTAAAATAGCTTTTGCCAGCTTTGCAGGATCTCCGGGCTGCCTGTAGCTGACATCCGGGGCATAGCTGCGCATTTTTCCTGAAGTCTCCGCATAATCGTCAATTACCTGCTTAGCAGTTGTAAGTGACGAACCATCGAGAAAATTGGTACGGAAGTAACCAGGTTCCACAGCAGTAGCATATATTCCTAATGGAGCAAGTTCTTTTGCCAGCGCCTCTGTAAGACCTTCTACCGCAAACTTGGTGGAATTGTACAATCCCCAGCCAGCAGAACCAGTTAATCCGCCAACGGAGGAAATATTGATGACATGCCCTGAATGTTGTGAACGGAAATGTGGCAGTACAGCCCTCAATACTTTTAACAGGCCGAATACGTTGGTTTCATACATATTGCGGATTTCACTGTCACTGCCTTCTTCCACGGCACTCAACAGGCCAAAGCCCGCATTGTTTACCAGTACATCAATTTTTCCAAAGCGTGCCAATGCTTCATTAACGGCTGTGTTAACCACACCTTCGTCGGTAACATCCATTTCAATAACGAGCAGGTTGTTGCTGTTAAATTGTGCCGCCAATTGTTCTTTTCCTTTACGAACCGTAGCGATTACCTTGTGACCATCAGCTAATGCTGCTTTAGTGATTTCAAATCCGAACCCCCTGGATGCTCCTGTGATAAACCATGTTTTATTTGTGTCCATAATAAATAAATTTTATATCACAAAGTTCGCATGGTAGCTGCCTGGATGGGGTATGCCGTTCAAAGCAGTTTTTATGAATTTCAAAGATAAATTGCCGCAAGTACTGAAAACCTTTATTTAATTCCCGTTTCTTGAAAGTTTAATTCAGATTGCAACATCAAATAATAGGGTAACATTTAGTGGTTAATATCCACGAGCTCTTTCTGCTAAAATTAGATAGGTTAAGCCTTTACCAAAATTTTGTATATAAGAAAGAACGTATTAAATTTTATTCCTATATTCCTTTCTGAACTCATTGGGTGTCACGCCAGTATTCTTTTTGAAAAACTGGGTAAAGTTGGGTTGGTCGGCAAAGCCGATAGCAAAGCCTATATCCTGCAAAGACCAATCTGTTTGTACCAATAAAGTTTTGCTTTCATCTAAAATTCTGTTGCGGATGTGCGTGCTAACGTTTTGACCAGTATGTTTCTTCAATAAAGCATTTAGATGATTGGGATGGACAGCCAGTTCCGATGCAAATTCCTTAGCAGTTTTTATCCTTAAAGGTTGGCTGTAGTTGATATTGGCCGCTTCCTCTTCCAATAATTGAAAAAAATGATATACATGTCTCAATTCGTCGTTGATGGCATCCGGTTTAGGGAAGTTGGCTGCTTTCATGGTTTCCACAACCATCAGTTGAATATATGCCTGCAAACTATCCTCGAAATAATTACCGCCGCTTAAAGTTTCCCCGTGCATCTTGACAAAAAGTTCGCTAATAACCGCTGTTGTATTGCTGTTAAGGCGAACCACACTGTTTGCAGCATTGTTAAATAAAGGATACCTCTCGATAATAGATCTCAAAGAAGGAAATTGTTCAATATATCGCTTTTTGAACAGGCAATAATACCCGCCTGAGTGGTCAGACAGGTTTTTCCACGAAATAATTTCGTTGGGATGAATGAACAGGATGGTAGGCTCTTCGATGTAATAGGTATTGGCTCCTACGGTAAACACGCCGATGCCTTTTGTGATGAAGAGTATTTTGTAAAAATCACGACGATTGGGAGACAGATAATTTTTACAGGCGAAATGCTCCCTGTTGAAAACACGGATGTTCCAGTCTTCATAATATTCACGGGCAACAGGTGTCAGATCCGGTACGTCCCTTAGCTGTTCTATGATTTGTATATCTAACGTTTGTGCCATTTTTTCATCCAAATATTTTTTAAAATTAAACTTCTTCCGTTCCGTTGGCTATATGAAAATCAAAGTTTTTCTTATGAATATCACTTATCAAATGACGATACTTACATGAAGTATTGTAAAGCAACATTATATCAATAACTTGCCTGACCAATTTCCAATTTGCTGAACTTTCCTGCGGCATCGAGGTAAAATTTAAAATACGTTTTAAAATCACCCCAGGTATCACTATGAAAACTCCCGTAAACAGACATCCCATTGTCCTCCACCTTATCAACGCTCGTAAAATGCTCATGCCCGATGGCTTCGGTAGAAAATTTATTAAAATCTCTCGGATGTCCGTCATCTAAAAGCAGGGCATCTGCCGTAAAAAAGGAAAGCCACAATGCAACTTTTCCTTTTTGCCATGCTTCTATAGCATCTTTTACCTTTTGATTGCTGATTTTTCTGTATTCCATTTGGGTAATTGTTTTATGTTGATGATTACCGATCTGTCCACATGCTTGTAAAGAGCACAGGAGCAGAATCGGTAATATTTTCTTGAATATACTCATTAGTGATGGTTATTGAGTGGCTCCTCCATTTACCAATAAATGTTGTCCGTTCACAAAAGAGGATAAATCGCTGGCGAAGAATTCAGCAATGTTGGCCACATCTTCCACTTCTGCCAGTCTTCCCATCGGGCAGCTATCAATCAATGATTTTCTCAATTCAGGATAACTTCCTTCTTCTGCAAAAATTCCGGAATGATCTACCGCAAAAGGAATGATGGTATTAACGGTAACGCCGCGATGTCCGATTTCTTTTGACAATACATCCACCAGGTATCTCGGAGTGGTTTTGCTTCCTCCGTATACAGCCATTCCCGGAACAGGAAAAGCAGTAGTACTTGAAGCTACATAAATGATCCGTCCATTATCTTCCACATTCTGCGCGGCCTGCTGCATCGTAAAATAAGCACCTTTCGTGTTGATGGAAAACAACCGGTCAAATTGTTCTTCTGTAAATTGTGTAACGGGCGTTTCCACCATTTCAATGCCAGCATTCGCAACTACAATATCTATTCTGCCAAACGCTTTTTTTGCCTCTTCAAACAGGTGTCTGATATCGGCTACTTTGCTTACATCAGCTTGTACCGAGATTACCTTAACACCCATTGCTTTGATGTTGCTTTCCACTTCATCTGCTGAAGCTTTGTCCCTTGAGTAGTTCAATACGATATCTGCGCCTAACGCAGCATAACGTTCTGCGATGGCTTTTCCCAAGCCTCTTCCTGAGCCTGTAATAATGGCTACTTTGTTTTTTAACGAGTTCATTGTTTTGTATTTTAAAATTTAATAATAATTTTTGAAACGATTTGTTAGTGGGTTGATGAATGCGGTGCTAGCCGGGCATGGATCTTTTCGACTACCAGGTTGTTCAGCCAGGCAAATACAAATCCCGAAATAATTGGAACAAGTAATTGTAATATCGGCAGCGGCTCCAATGGAGGATGAACCCCAAACAGGATGATAAGGCCGAGGAACCATGCGGTTATATTGTTTAATCTTTTTGTTCTTGCGAAGTATGCCAGTGACCCAATGTAAAAGAATACGGAGGCCGCAAAGCCTAACGTTCCGATCAGTTGGCTCAGTAATCCGGCAGTTACCTGTATCAGCACCGCCATACCCATCCCCAACACAATTTGCAGGAATGCCCAGAGTGAACTTTGCCAGGTTTTTCCGAAAATGTAGAAGCTAACCCACGCTACAAACATTACCCATGTAGGCCACTGTTGGGAGAAAGAAACGGTTACTGCAACCGCGCCAAACAGGCCGAAAGCTATTGCAATTGGTAAAGTTTTCATAATTTACTTTTTTAAGGTTAATGATTAGTGACGTTACGCCATAGCACCATTAGCTCCAATGGTTTGTCCGCTGATCCATTTGGCATCATCGCTGGCAAGGAAAGCAACAATTTTGGCAATATCTGCCGGTTCGCCCAAACGGTTGAAGGCATTTAGTGATGCCAAACGATCAATCACTTCCTGGGGTTTACCTTTAGTGAATAATTCGGTGTTGGTAGGTCCGGGAAGGATGGCGTTTACATTGATGCCTCTTGCGCCAACTTCTTTGGCAAAAACACGGGTAAGTTGCTCAACCGCTCCTTTGGTGGCTACGTATGTGGCGTAGGTTGGCA
Source organism: Pedobacter chinensis (assembly GCF_003339865.1). Lineage (GTDB taxonomy): Bacteria > Bacteroidota > Bacteroidia > Sphingobacteriales > Sphingobacteriaceae > Pedobacter > Pedobacter chinensis. The sequence goes on along the minus strand of NZ_QPKV01000005.1, from coordinate 89,815 downwards.
TCAATAGTCTTGTAGTGGTGGAAGAGAAATTAATGATGCTGCCTTTATCAGCAAGTTTGATGGCAGCTTCCCTTAATGTATTGAACGTACCTTTTACGTTGACATCAAACTGGCGGATGAAGTCCTCATCAGTAGTGTCTTTTAAAAGTTTGGTGATCATTACACCAGCGTTGTTAACCAATACATCAATCCTGCCGTAATGACCAATAGCGGCATCGAACAGTGCTGCCACTTCATCAGCCTTGCTAACATCGGCCTGCAAGGAAATGGCATTACCTCCATTCGTCTTAATAACAGAAACCACTTGTTCAGCGGCATCTTTTCCGCCCGCATAATTTATGATAACGTTCGCGCCGGCAGCAGCCAGCTGTTGTGCTACTTCAGCACCGATACCTCTTGACGCTCCGGTCACAAGGATCACTTTGTTGTTTAATGTGTTCATAGTACTTTGTTTTTATCAGTTTTAATTTGATAGAACAAAGTTGGCACATTACTGCCCCAGTCAACGTACAAGGATCATAGCATGTGTTGCAAATTTCTAAGAAAGGTTGCTGAAATACTGTTTTCTGTATTCCGCAGGACTTACCGACATGTGCTTTTTGAAGTAGTTACTAAAGTGAGGTGTTTCCAGAAAACCTAAACGAAAAGCAATTTCTTTGATGCTGAGCCCCTCATCCTGCAGCATGACCTTTGCTTCTGTAATGGTCTTGTCAGCTACCCATGAGCTGATGGTTTTACCCGTTTTACTGCTGATCACACTCGACAGATAATTGACATGCAGTGCCTGCAGATCTGCATAATCCTGAACCCTTAATTGAGTATTTGTTTTTCCACTGATTAAATCCCGAAAATGCCGTTCGATATTCAGTTTAAAATTCTTCACGATCTGGGAGCTTCTGTTTCCCTCATAAATGGGATTGTAATCCTGAAAAAAATATTCTTTGATCTTTAATAGCAGTACGATAACAAGTGCTCCAATAATTTTATTCCTGTAAAGGGAATTTCCTTTATATTCTTTATGTATCTGGCTGCACAATTCTTCCACCTGATCAAATTGATGGTGTGTTAAAACCCGCGGGGAAACTATTTCCGATAGCAAAAAAGAAAAATCACGATAGACATCGTCGTGCACATACTCTTTTAAAAAGCCCTCTCCAAAAGTAATCAGACAGGTATGTTCCAATTTTTCCCATTCAAATATCCGGTAGTTTCCGGGATTGGTAAAGTAAACGGTGTTTGAAGTCACCTCAAACCGTTGGTCATCAATGGTATAATGTCCAAAGGCACTTTTGATGAACAGGAAACTGAAATAATTAGGGCGAAACGGTTCTGAACGAAATGGCAGATCTTTGAATGTATCTTCGAGATAATGGACGGTAAAGCCTGATTCCTCTTCTAAATAATCGACAGGAAGCCCAAGCTGCTGATACAGCTCGTGCAACGTCCGAACAGTTATATTAACATGTGCCATTACCTGAATTTAGGTTTAAATTTAAACATTTAACCAAATATTTTTTCATTGAATAGCTTGATAGAGCATGTTACAACAATCTCAAACTAATCGCCCAGATATATTCGCTTTGTTTTTTCGCAACAGAGCTAAAAGTCTCACAGCGTGTTCGCTGCAATGGCCAATACATTCAAGTACAATATCAGTTGTAATCATCTGCTAATCAAATACAGTCCGTATGTTCGAAACTTTACATTTAAAGATTTTCTTCTCAAGCGACAGTGAGCACGATTTTGCCCTGGATGTGTCCAAGGGCAGCCCGCTCATGCGCCTTGCGGGCATCGGCAAGCGGGAAAGTGCTATCGATAACCACACGAATTGTTCCATCATCAATTAAGCGGGCAAGTTCGGCAAGTTGTCTGCCGTTTGAACGCACCTGAGTTTCTGAGACCGTTATGCCCAGCCTTTCAGCCTCTTCAGTACCAGAGAAACCTAAAGGGAAAATTGGGAACAAAGCGCCGCCACGTTTGAGCGTGCGCAAGAAACGACCAGTTGTTGGGCCACCAACGGAATCGATAACGAGATCAATGTCATGAACAACATCCTCGGCAGTTATCCTGGTATAGTCGATGAATTCGTCGGCGCCGAGATTCCGCACTAACGTCTCCTGCTTGCCAGATGCCACCGCGATCACTCGTGCACCTTTCCACTTGGCTAACTGCACAACGAAGTGCCCCACGCCTCCTCCGGCTCCGTTTACCAGGACGGTCTTGCCATCAAGTGGTACCGGCTCATGTTTGTACGGCTGAAGTGGGTTGGGTTCGTCATGACCTACCTCAATCATGAATTGCCATGCAGTGAGCAACGACATCGGCACTGCAGCAGCACCTACATGATCAATACTAACCGGTTTGAGCGCAACTTGCGAAGCTGGCACAGTAACATACTCAGCATAAGCTTTGCTTTCCCCATAGCTGGGAAAGCGAACCATAGAATATACTTCATCGCCTACAGAGAAGCCTTTAGTATCATCAGCAACCGCTTCTACAACACCTGAAATGTCAGTTCCCAAAATTATCGGAAAGGATACTGCCGGCTGCCATTCAGGAGGGAGCATCTTATATCCGTCGCGCAGGTACCAGTCTGGGGGATTGACCCCGATTGCATGAACGCGAATACGCACTTCACCCTGCTCTAGCCCGGGAATCGGCGCTTCTTCATAATGTAATACCTCGGGGCTGCCAAACTCGTGCTGTCTGATTGCCTTCATCAATAGTTTGCCGTCATTCTTATTTGGAGTGTTTTTCATCTTTGTCATTTGATATACTTTTTATTTTAACTTTTGATCAAGAGCTGAGTAGACCAGCAATTCTTGACTTTAAATGAATTGCAATATTAGATCAAATATGTACTTTTGTCAAGTATGTACTTATTTGTATCTTACATACCAAAAGGTATCTATTGCTGTTTTTCAGCTATTTACAATGATATAAAAATGAAAAACAAAGAAGAACTTCCTAATTATATACAGAATTGTGGCGTTGAATATGCTTTCAGACGAATAGGTGGAAAATACAAAGCACGGATCTTGTGGCATCTTAATTCGAAAAAGGTGTTGCGTTATGGTGAATTGAGAAGGACTTTGCCTGATATAACAACTAAAATGCTTACACAAACCTTAAGAGAATTGGAAGATGATCAATTGATTACCCGGAAAATGTATCATGAAGTGCCACCCAAAGTAGAATATTCATTGAGTGACACAGGATGGGAATTAATTCCGTTTATAGAGCACCTGCACAATTGGGGAAAGAAACAATTGGGCATGGAAAATGCCTCAATCAATTGCGGTTGATAACACATAATTACTGAAGCAATAACTATACTATTCATAATTACCGTGGGGCATTTGAATGATGAAACTATCGACAAAAAAAGAATCGTTCAGAACCTATAGCCTGTAACTACAGTTAATGAACATGCGAGATTTATTTATTTATTTAACAGATAATGTACCGAAAGTCTTCCTGAAAAACATTAAACCTATGCTTCCCCAAAATCACTTAGATTGAGCATGCGGCACCTATCAGCGCAGCATTTTCCCCTTTTTTAGAGATTATGATTGGTACAGCCATAGATCTTACCTTAAGATGATACTGCAGCTGAGGCAAAAAGAGAGGCGATGCTTTTGATATGTTTCCTCCTAAAACGACACACTCAAAATGGTGATCCTTAAAAATTCTGGCCAGAAAAGTGCCTAAGTTTATGCTGAATTCATCAAAAATCTGAAATAATGGATTTGCATTGTCTGCATTTTCGATAAGATCTTTTACATTGATTACCAATTTCCCTGAATATTCAACATATTTCGAAACAAACCACTTCGAAGAGAAGAAATCTTCGCAAATGCCTCCGAGAAAAGGATATTGCCAGTAGTCAGCATCAGTTGCCACACCTTCATTGCCAGATGCTGATCCAAACCCGGTGCCTATTGTAAAGCCCATAACCTTTTTATATTTTGATGCCTCGCCATGGGTAATCTCACCTTGTAAAAAGCACCCTGCATCATTGATGAAATATACCTCACTTGCCACTTTGGAAAGGCGGCCCAAGATTAATGCCCGTACATTCTGTTCATATAATGCATCAAATTTACCCATGCCTTTCATATAAGAAATCCCCTTGGTGTAGTCAAAAGGTCCAGGCATGGCAATTGCGATTTTTCCCGAATGTTCAGCACACAAAAGACTGTCTTGCATCACAGTACACCAGGCTGCAATGATCGCTTCCGCGCCAGATTGAGAATCAATCCTTTCCCTTTTCCAGGAACCTTCTATTATTTGGCCGCTTGTCACATCGACAAGAGCAGATGTAATATGGGAACCCCCAATATCAACGCCCAGGATTATATTTTTTTTCACAATGTCAATCTTAATGTCTAATCTTTAATAAACTTATTCTACCATATAATTCGGCAATACATGCCTGATCCAGTAGCCATTTCGGTTTTGCTTTGGCTTCTTTGTCCGTTGCCCATTTCGCCGACAGAAAACCCAAAGAGTCAGAAGATTTTTCCCATGCATCGTCCAGATGCGACACAATCGCATTGATGAAACGCGGATCTTGGTTCACTTTATACAAAGCCTCATAACCCCGAAAAAGAACAGTGACAAACCAGGGAAGATCAATCTTAAAAACCCTTTTCCCCTGTTTATCGATGCTCGAAAAAAACGAAAAAGTGCTACTGGCAATAATTTCAGCTTCCTTGATGTATTTTACGTCATTGGTAAAATGATATAGAAGCACGGAGGCTTCAAGCATGGAACCACTGTTGTAAGTATAATATACCTCATTCGGTTTTCCATCCATCTTAACATCGTTGTAATAAATACCCTGAGGATTTCGGAGTCTGGCATACATCCAATTGTAAAACCGCTTGCCCCAATCCAGGTAAAGGGAGTCTTTGCTACATTGGTAAAGCTTCAGGGCAGCAAGGGTTGCCATTCCATTGGTGCAAGCTGGTTTCTGATCCTTATGGCCTTCAACCCAGTAAACACCACCATCCAACTTTTCATCCCAACCGCTGATTATAAAATTGAACACCTCTTTCGCTTTTGTGATATAAGCGGGATCATTAGTGTTAAGATATGATTCAAGGTAATCGATACATACCAATGCATTATCATCATAATACCGATCCGATTTTTCGAGCGCTGCCGGATAAGCCTGATAACCGATAGGTCTTCTTGTTGTATCTCTGTATGACCAAACACCATTTTTCAAAGTGTCGAGATAATTTTCATATTTCTTTTTCAGATCAGGGAACTTTATCAGTACATTGGCAGCGGAGAACATTCCCGAAAACGGCCACAAAAAGCTTACCTCCTTTTCTTTCACTCCTGAACCTTGAAAATAGTTCAGATCAACTTTATTTCCTGACGGGTAATTTTCTGCAAACAATCCGGGATATTGTTTAAGCCTGTAATGATCCCAAACTTTTTGGAACATGGTTTCAGCTCTCGCTTTATAAATATCATTTGATTTAAGCTTTTGAGCATAACTGTTCACAGAGATTATTAAACCAAATATGATATGGAGGTACTTCATGCTGATTAAAATTTGAATATTTATTGGTTGTCCAAAACAATTACTGTTCAGATGGAGGTGGAATCTTTACCCCCCATACTCGATTAGGTTTATTACCCATTTTAAGAGTCAATGTTCCACCCTTCATTAAAACATCACGGTACAGCCAGGCATTGTTCAGTGCCTTACCATTCCAGGAGGCAGATTGGATGTAAACATTTTGTTTTGAATTATTTTTGCTTTCTATTATCAATCGGTTACCATTTGCCAACAGAATCTCTGCTCTGTCAAAAACCGGACTCCCGATTTGTATTGTGGGTCTTGCATCGGTTAAACCTTTCACATCAAACAGGCCGAGCGAGGTTATTACATACCACGATCCCAGTTGACCCTGATCCTCATCCTGACCATAGCCATAACCATGAATGCTTTCGGTACCATAGAACTCATCGCAGATGGCCCTTGTCCACTTTTGCGTTAGCCATGGTGCTGAAGAATAATTGAACAGCCAGCTGATATGGAGATTAGGTTGATTGCCATGGTTATATAGTGATTGGATACCTGCAAATGCATCGATTGTTTTACCTCCACCGAATGCATTTTGCTGAGCGGTTTGAAAAATATTGTTCAAGCGCTCATTGAAAACTCTCTTTCCAATGGCTTTTATCAAGCCATCAGGATTCTGGGGAACATAAAAAGTATATTGAGTGGCATTTCCTTCCTGAAACCCCCTCCAAGCTTCTAGTGGATTAAATTTATCGATAAACGCCCCACTTTGTGTTTTTGGCCTTACCAGTTTTAGCTCTTTGTCAAAAATCAATCTCCATCCATTAGACAATTCAATTAACCTTTTATAATCATTTGTGTTACCCATCCTTTTAGCAAATTGTGCTGCAGCAAATGCACTATAGCTATATTCAAGAGTATGGGAGCCCGAGAAATGAGAGCCGGTCGAATCTGTTTTATCAGCATCAAGAAACGGTACAAAGCCTTTTTGAACAAAGCTTTTGGTATCCATTTTTCCCGAACCAACCAATCGGTTTTGATAGTTCAACTCATTTGCCAATACAGCTTTATAGGCTAGATTCAGGTCATAATCCCTGACTCCAGCCTGATATGCCCCGGCAATTGCCAGGCCTACGAAATTAGTTCCGACCCCCGAAACGAAATTACTATTTGCTATACCGTCCCCAAACCATCCTCTTTCTTTATAAATCTCCAGTTGGGTATGCACAAAATCATTATAGTGCGTAGGGTAAGATAATGCCCACAACTGCGTGATGTTCCAGAAACCACCCCAGATGGCATCGGTGTTCATAAAGTTATAGCTGAATTTGCCATTTTTATCTTTGGGCAATTGTCCGATGGTACCATTGTGTCTTGGAAAGTTGCCATTAATGTCACTGGCTATGCCACGGCCAAGCAATGCGTGATAGAGTCCTGTATAAAATTTAATTTTATCAGATTCATTTTTAGTGAACACCTTAATTTTGCCCAATTCATTCTGCCATTCGTTCTGAGCGGCTTTTTTAGCACCATCAAAGTCTAAATTTGCGGCTTCAGCTTTTAAATTGAGTTTAGCATTTTCAACAGAAGTGTACGATAGCCCCACCTTGATCTCTATGCTTTCATTTTCACTGGTATGATAACTCAGGTATAAACCTGCCCCAATACCCGAGGATGATTTTTGATCAGCGCTTGTTTTTGTTTCGTCAAAAGCACCAACACCTACCGGCCTCTTGCTTAATTCACCGAAGAAGTACATTGCCACTTTTCCGCCCTCATCATATGTTTTAACATATTTGGGATAAGTAACAACAAAGCCTTCAAAATGAGTGTCGTCTATCATCTTCACGGATGCATCAGTTACCGGGCCGCTTTCTCCCTGAATACTGCCAACCGAAAAAACAATTCGGGAATCGTCGCTTTTGGGAAATATATACCTGTGAAAGCCCACTCGCTTGGTGGCAGTAAGCTCAACCTTTATCTTGAAATCATCCAGCAATACCGAATAATATCCAGGTTGGGCGATTTCATTCTTGCGGTCAAATGATGACCGATACCCACTTCCAGGTTTATCAAGTTGCCCGGGCACGGTTTTCAGCTCGCCCGCAGTGGGCATAAAGCTAACACCACCCACTTGCCATTCGTGAAAATGAACAAAGCCCTCAATTGAATTATGACGTGTATCATATCCTACCGCCTCCCAGCCCTGCAGGTTGCCGTAACTCCCATTGGTAGATGGGGCAAGCTTGGCCATTCCATAGGGAACGGCAGCAGGAGTATAAAAAAACCATCTGCTGTGGGCAGTCCCGATGTTGGGGTTTACAAACTTTAAAAGATCCTGGGCAAAGGCGCCTGGCACCATGAAGAGCATGATCATTAAAAGTAATAGTGGTTTATTGGCCTTTTTCATAAAGGTATTGGCTTGTTAGATAATAATTAATATTTGGAAAGTAATGCCTGAATCCGCTGCATCCAGGCCTGGTCAACTGTTTCTATTTCAGGTGAGCGGTTCTGACCGTCAAATCCTGCGAAAAAATAATAACCAAAAGTGCCCGGATTTCTATTGGCTACATTTAATCTATTGATATTTTCCCTGGCATATACCAGCCAGCTTTCATTTTTATCAGCTTCATAAAGACGGATCATGGCCTGAGATCCCCAGGCGCACCACGCCGGATTGATCCTGGTTTCAGCAGTGTTAAATACATATCCTTTCCAAACAGAGTTCCACAAGGTGGTGTTCATTGCTTTGCCCAGATTTTGCGCTTTGGTAAGATAGCCCGGATCATTCATTATTTTACTGTATAAAATAAATGCTTCCACCATGATCGCGTTATCGTAAGTGAACTTTTCAATGTGTTTTTTGCCTTCTCCCGGGCCATCAATTCTCCAAATGTATAAACCGCTAGCCGGATCAAACATTTTATTATTCAGCCACATCTCTACTTGTATTGCCCAATCGCGGTAAATACTTTCACCTGTTAAGCTGTAAAGTTTCAAAAACAATTGCAAAGCCAGGCCGTTGGTCTGGGTAGGTTTGTCAGGTTTTAACGTATTCCAGTAAAATCCGCCGCCATACACATTATCCCAGAGACCGCAATTAATCAACCAGTCTCCACAAGCTTTTGCCTTAGCCAGATAGGCTTGTTTATCTGCTCCTGTGGTAACCTCATAAGCCTCGAGATAAACCATTCCACTTAAGGCATTATCATCCACATATTTATCACCTCCCGCGCCGGTCCCATCAAGATTCACCGAAGCAAAATAGCCACCTCTAAGATCGTTTTTATCCCACATATTCTCCATGAATTTAAAGGTATTGTTCATATAGGCGAGGTGTTTGGTCTGGCCCACGCTTACCATTGCAGCATCAGCATAGATCTGACTCACATTATACCATTCGTAGCAATTGTTGGAGTGAGTGGTTGTATTTGCCCTATAACTATAGCTTGATGTCAATAGGTTATTTATGGTAAAAGTATGCGTTTCCTGTGCCAGTTGAAGATAGTTAACTGGCGTCCCTGTTGAGGGTGGAACCACGGGAGGCGGTGTAACCGGAACTACCGTGCCACCCTTTTTACAGGAAGCGGAGCATACAATAGATAAAATGAGCAAACTGTTATAAAGTAATTTTTTCATAGTCGATTTATTATCCACTGGCATATCTGCCAATGGAGTATGAATTATTGTGTCGTTACGGTATGCGTATAAGGGCCGCTGGAATTAAGCGTTACCACTACTTTTACGTTTTTATTATCTGCTGAAGGATTGAATTTATAGGTATTGTTCCATTGATCATTACTTACCGCATTCAAATAAAAGTAGGACGCACCCTGCCCTACCGGACTCACATTGTTCTCATTGCTGCTTCCGAGGTATCGGATTCCAGCAGAAGTGTGCATCGCAAACTTATAGCGCTCGTCTCTGCCCCATGAAAATTGATAAAATACCACAGGGATTGCATCAGACTGCCATGTACCGTTCGCACTATAAGCAAGTTGACCAATTTCAGAGGCATAAGCAGACATATACAATCCCATGCTCTGAATTTCTACTGCATCAGCCACAGTAGCCACATTAAAATCATATTTTAAATAATATACCCTGGTATTCCCCGTCGTGGTAATTGGAGATGTACCTTCCTTGATCAACGAGCCCTCAGAATAGAATTTTCTTCCTCCCTGAACAGCTTTATCAGTAAGGATATAACTGCCAGGCTTTAAAGAGGTATATATTTCAAACACACCATCTTCCAGCTTTTTCATCCTGATGGCTTTTGTGATGTCCTCCCCGGCCTCTGTTGCCGTTCCAGTGATATACAGTTCAGATGGCACTTCAGCAAAACCAGCTGGTCTTTCTAACTGCAGTATTCTGCTTTCCTGACCCGCTTGTCTATTGCTGGCTTTTGAAGCCATTACTGTCCATTTTACGTTTCCTGTACTTGAAGAATTTATACCACATAAGGCCGCGATTTTGGTCAGGTCTTTATGAGAGATGGTTACCTGAGGTTGTATACCTGCTCCGTCAGAAACCACTTTGAAAACGGGATTTGAGAAGTCTCCACTCTCCTTATCAAAGGCAACCTCGTAAAGAATGAGCCCACCGTTCTCGGCGCTTGCAGCGTTCCACTTGAATTGCTGAGCAGCAGATGCATTGGATGGAGTAAGTTTTATACTTTGTTGATTCGACGGTAAGGTTAAAGCACCAATGGAATTCAGGTTCTCATTGAGTTCCTTATCATCCTTTTTGCAGGAAGTTACCGCAATAAAGGCGGCGAGCATTAAAACGAATAATGTTTTGAAATTTTTCATATCGTTATAGATTTTAGTATCCCGGATTCTGAGTTAAATTTTTGTTGAGACTGATCTCACTTGAGGGAATGGCCCAGAGATAATCTCTTTGCGGATTGAATTTTCTTTGTTGGGTTCTGATATAGCCACCATCAATATTCTGGTCCGAAGCAAATTTTGCTCCATGGGCAAATCCATTCATGGTCACTTCAGCCACTTTCCATCGTCTGATGTCATCAACTCTTAAGCCCTCCATTGCAAGTTCCGCCCTGCGTTCCCGGCGAATAATATTGGTCAGGTCCCCACCTGGAAAATTCAATGCAGCAGCATCTGTGAAACCTGCTCTTGAACGAAGGGCACCAATCGTTTTTGCCCAAATTGATGCGTCCATCTGTCCGAGGCTGTTTTTGGCTTCTGCATAAGTTAGCAATACCTCTGCATATCGGAACAAGTGGAGGTTATTGCCGGAAACAAAACTTGACAAAGCGCTTGGATCAAAATACTTTCGCCAGTAATAACCGGTTGCTGAGGCACTTTGGGAACCTGGAGAATATTCATCCAGACCGGGCTGAACCGGATCTGTGCCTGGTTTGATGTAAATCGTTTTGGTGCTGTTGTTTGGATTTACCCATGCATACCTGTCATAAACAACTGTTGCGGTTAGCCTGGGATCGCGATTAATGTAAGGATCGTTTTCCAAATATCCTGAGCCTGCTTCTTTGATTCCCTTTCCATTCAGCATAACGTAATCATCCACCAGTTCCTGAGTTGGGGCCATGTTGCTAACTCTTCCGCCAACCGTTCGGGGTGCGAAATCCCAGAAATTTTGCCAGGTTCTTACCGTAGGTACATATTGAAGGGATAATATGCTCTCACTGCTGGTTTTATTGGTTACCGGATCGCTAAACAATGCGCTATAATTTGGAGAGAGTGAATAGGTACCATAGGTAGACTGGTTATTGATCAGTTTTTCGCAAACAGCAATCACTTCCGCCATTTTGTTTCCTTCATAAAGCAATGTCCTCATCTGTAGTGCCAGAGCAGCGCCTTTTGTTATCCTTCCATTCTCATCATCCGGGAGCTGATCTTTGCTGGGCAGGTTGGGTATCGCGGCTTCTAACTGACTAACAATAAAAGCACTTACTGCAGCTTTGGAAGTGCGGGGAATTACCTGAGCCTCTTCGGGAGTCAGATCATGATCAGGAAGCGGCACATCACCATACCACTTAATTAGATTAAACAATGCAAACGCCCTCATAAATTGGTTTTCTGCCTTCATTCGGGCAATAGTTGCCTGTGGAAGCGTTTTATTCTGGTCTACGTTTTCCAGAAAGATGTTTACGGATTTTATTGTGCGATAGTAGCTCGCCCAATCTCCCTGAAACTTCGCTGTAAGTGAGGTTGCATTGCCACTGGCAATCAGGTTGAGATCTCCGGAGGGAGAATAGGCATTGTCAGAGAGTGCCTCTGGTTCAAAATACAAGTTACTGTTATAAAGCAGACTGTAATTATTGTTCAACGCATTGGTCACGTTCACATCAACGGTCCAGAATGTCAGATCTGAAAACCTGTCGGTAGGCGCAATATCCAGTTTTTTACACCCCGCAAATGCTAGCAATGCGATGGCAATTATGAGGTTTTTATATAGAAATTTCATATGAGTAGTTCTAACCGTGAGTATTAAAAAGTTATGTCTAAACCAGCACCATAGAATATCGGTAAAGGATATTGGCGGGCACTGTTTGAACTGGAGCCAGTGCTTAAATTATTTCCGAATTCGGAAGTTTCCGGATCGATGAATTTAAGTTTGCTAAGCGTGAATAGATTTTGCCCAATGAGCGAAACCCGAAGGCGTTCAACACCAAATTTCCTGGTCACCATTTGAGGCAGGGTGTAGCCGATGTTCACGTTTTTCAAACGGGCATAGGCCGCGTCATATTTGTACAGATCAGATCCTGTGCGCCAGTTATTGGTATTGGATGGCGAGCCGATGTTTGCAAAAATCGGGTAGCGGGCATCCGGATTGTTCGGCGTCCAGTAATTGGTCATGTGCTCATATACTGTAGCACCATATCCATAATGAAATGGTTCAACAAGTTCACCACGCAAGAAGGTTTCACGCTTGCCAACGCCCTGAATGAAGAGCTGGAGATCAAAACCTTTAACGGCTAGTCTGTAAGTGAATCCAAAAGTATACCTTGGAAATGGGTTACCCAAAACTGTTTTATCCTGAGCATCTATTATTCCATCGTTATTAAGATCTTTGAATTTTACATCTCCCGGTACAACTGGGTTTCCGGCGATTTTTGGTGAGTTGTTGATATCTGCCTGATTTTGAAAAAAACCATTGGTCTCATACCCGTAATATTGGGTTATAGGCTCCCCGACTCTTCTCAACAATTGAAACACATCCTGATTGATTATTTGTTCAGTAGCGCCGCCAGATAACTGGAGCAATTTATTTTGATTGTCAGCAAGGTTAAAACTAAAACTTTGAGTCACGTTGTCTCCGCGCAGGTTATAAGTCAAAGTAGCCTCCCATCCTTTGCTTCTCACTTTCGCCACATTAAAATCAGGCGTTGCCGCTCCGAAAATGGCCGGAATGTCCTGTCTGGGCTGCAGAATGTCTCTTGTAACTTTTGTGAAGTAATCAAAAGATGCAGTCAGGCGGTTATCAAAAAAGCCCGCTTCCACCGCAATATTAAAAGTGGATGCCTTTTCCCATGTCAAATCTTTGTTAGACAGTAATGTTCCGGCTCCCCCAACAGGCACATTATTAAAACCATATGCACTGGCATAATTGAAATAGGTTGTTTGATACTGGAAATTGCCCACATTCTGGTTTCCTACTACACCATATGATGCACGTAATTTCAAGTTACTCAGCGTGTTCCTGACGGATTGCATGAATGGCTCCTGACTCACAATCCAGCCAGCGCTTACCGATGGAAAGAAACTCCCGCGGTTTCCTCTGGCAAATTTAGAGGAGGCATCATATCTGGCATTACCTTCAAGTAAATACTTATCCTTAAAACTATAATTCAGCCTTCCTAATAAAGAAAGCAGGCTATATGAATTGATGGCCAGACTGTTATTGGAATTGATGGCATCTACCAATGTTCCTGTTGTCGGGGTTCCCAGTAACTGATCAGTTAAGGTTTTTTGTAACTGGAAACCACGTTGAGAATAATTCTCACTCTCAGCTCCGATTTGCGCCTTGAAATCGTGATCGGAAATTTTCTTACCATATTCAAGATATACTTTGGTATTGAAAAGCTGTGACTTACTGTTTGCATCAAGAACAGAACGATCATCGCCATAAACACCTGAAGGCAGGTAATTAACTTGCATACGACGGAAAAATGTTCCATTATTCTGAAGCGTACCGCCAAACTGTCCGGTTAACCTTAAGTCTTTTGTGATATTGAACTGCCCGTTAAAAGAGCCAAAAATCTCATCATTATCTGCCTGGTTAAACCCACCTTTTTCGAGCACTCCATATTCATTGTATTGCGAGGCAAAGGGGTTAGTCAGATAATTTCCATTTTCGTCCTGCCAGTTGAAATTATGGGGCACCCTGTTCGCATCAGCAAATATATTGTTATCGCCAACGCTATTTGTTTTATTGCGTGTCTTGGTATAAAGAAGAATAAAGTTAGTTCTTAATTTGCCAATAACATTGGTTTGATTTAATCGCAGGTTATATTTCTGGTAGCCAAAATTCGCTCCTTCTCCACCATTACCGATGAAATTGCTCTCCTGATCCTGAAATCCGGCGGAAACAAAAAACGAACTTTTCTCGCCTCCGCCTGCAATGCTAAAATTATGGGATTGTTGAGGAGCTGTTCTTAAAAGGTGTTCAATATCCCATGTGCCATCACCCTGATCTTTAAGCTGCTGTATCTGATCTGGTGTATAAGCCGGACTAAGACCTGAGTTTACCAGGGATTCATTTTTATAGTAAGCATTTTGCCATGCAGGAACCTTATGCACCAGCACGTTGGCATCTTGAATACCATAGCTCCCATTGTAGGAAACTGTTGTTTGCTGGTTCAGCTTTCCAGATTTTGTGGTTATCAATATCACGCCGTTCGCAGCTCTGGAGCCATATATGGCGGCTGATCCTGCATCTTTCAATACTGTTACACTGGCAATATCATTTGGATTTATAGTATTCAGGTTCCCGCCCACAATTCCGTCAACCACTACAAGTGGCGTATTATCACCCAAAGTTCCGACACCACGAATGTTCACGGTTACATTACTGCCCGGGTTTAAATTCGTCTGTTGAATAATCAGATTGGGAGCTTCACCCTGTAATGCCTGATAGGCATTCAATACGGGTTTATTTTCAATGTTTTTCGCATCTATAGTGTTAATTGCGCCCGTTACCGATACCCGTTTTTGCACGCCATAACCTACAACGACAACATCATCCAATACATTTTCTCCTCCTGCTTTCATTTGCACATTTATTGTTTTCTGGCCAGCAATTGCAATATCCTGGCTTACATAGCCCAGATAGGAAAACGTAAGGCTTCGGGAAACCAGATTATCGGGAACGGAGATAACGTATTCACCATTGGCATCGGTAACAGCGCCGACCGAAGTGCCTTTGATCTGTACACTTACTCCGGGAAGTCCAATACCTTTTTCATCGACAACCTTTCCGCTAACCGTGACATTCATCGCGCTCAGCTCTGTTAATGGTGCAGAGAAAGTTTTCGCTGCGAGAAAAGAAGGCGTAAAGGGAACCAGTAATGATACCAGTACCGCAAGTTGCCGGAAGGGCAGCCGCTTAAGTTCTTTTGTTTTGTAAAGTTTAAGTCTCATAACATTTGATTAATAAAGATGCCAAGGTGCATCTGGAATATAAGGTTAGGTGGTATAAAGTTTTAACTCAGGTGCTGGTTTGTGAGTGACTTTTGTGCCAATGCACATCGATTTCTTCAAGTGAGCGGCCTTTGGTTTCCGGAATAAGTTTCCAGGTAAGATAAATTGCAGGTGAACAGCAAAGGGCGAATATCCAGAAGGTCCAGGAAGAGCCCAGGCCTTCAAGCATTATTGGAGTGAGCTGTCCAACAAAGAAATTACCGATCCATAATGTCAGCGTAGCGAGAGACATTGCCTTACCTCTTATCCCGTTAGGAAAAATCTCTCCGATGACCACCCAACATACCGGCCCAAAAGAAAAAGCAAAGCAGGCAATAAAAGCGAGTATGAAAATAAGTATCCATGGTCCTGAAATAACCCCAAAGTGAAAAAGCATTCCGATGATCACAAGTGAGAAAACAGCGCCACCGATACCAACATAAAGCAGGGGTTTACGGCCCCATCTGTCGACAGTAAAAATAGCCACAAAAGTGAATACGACATTTACTAAGCCTATGGTGACCTGACCTCCAAGGGCATTATTAAGGGTAAAGCCCGCTTGCTCCAAAATTCTGGGACCATAATAGATCACGGCATTTATCCCGCAAACCTGAGACAGGAAAGGTAAAAGCAGACCAATCCATAAAGCCTTACGGTATACCGGCTTAAACAATGTTTTAAGTGAAGCATCTTCCCCGTCGCTTTGTTGTAAAGAAAATGCTTTCAACTCCTTGTTTGCAGCGGTTTCCCCGTCAATTTTTATAAGTATTTTTGTAGCCGATTCTTTACGCCCTTTAGAGAGCAGCCACCTTGGCGATTCGGGAACAAAGAATAAGGAAATCAGGAAAATGAATGCAGGAACAGCTCCTAAGCCTAACATTGCCCTCCATACTTCCTGAGAAAATATTCTTTCAGCACTGCTGTCTGAAAAGATTTCCGCCGTGTGGGCAGCCAGAAACGCATTGGTAAAATAGGCTGTCACAATACCTATGGTCAGCGCCAGTTGGTATAGAGAAACCATGGTGCCCCGAAGCCTGGACGGAGCGAATTCAGAGATATAAAGCGGAGATACCATGGAGGCAACACCTATTCCTATTCCGCCGATGAGCCTAAAGGCAATTAATATTGAGAAAGAACTTGCATACATACAACCAAGAGCAGAAGCAAGAAAAAGGAGGGCAGAAAGAATCAGTACGATTTTCCTTCCATATTTATCGCTCAACTTTCCTGATATGCTTACTCCAATGATGCATCCCAAGAGGGCACAGCTTACAAACCAGCCTTCACTCACTGCATCCAGCCCAAAATCATTTTTTACCAAACTGATCGTACCTGAGATTACCGCAGTGTCAAATCCGAAAAGAAAGCCGCCGAGAGCGGCAACCAGACACACCAGATATAAATAGAGACTGTTTCTTTCAACAGATGTTTCTTGTTCTGTAACGCTCATGATATTTATTTTAAAAAGGCTTTGATGACTTTTGCCCGTTGTGATCCATTATTTATAATTCTATAGCTTTCAGCAGCAGCCGGTATTACAAAGGTTTCTGCAAAAGAGAATTGCATTACTGTGCCGTGTTTAGTGATCACAGTAATGGATGAGCCTTCAACCAGCATCAGCACATGGCAGATGTCATCGGTACTGAGATCAACCTGCACATCAAATTCAAGGCGGTAAACATCATAAAAATGTTCTGCATGCGTAGGCAGGTGATAGCACACAACGCCATCCGATTCGGAAAGTATATAAGGTTTGGAGATTAGCTCTTCCTGAACTTTTTGGCCCTTTCGGGTAAAATCAAGATTTTTAAAGGCGTGGTCAATATTTATAGGACGAGGTTTACCGTTAAGATCAAGGCGTAACCAATCGTACATTTTAAAAGTGAAAATATAAGGCGTGGCGCTGATTTCCAATACCAGGTTTTGCGCACCAGCACTGTGAATGGTTCCATTTGGAATCAGAAAGAGATCATGTTTTTTTGCTTTGTGAACCTGAACGAATTCCTCAATGGCAATCTCTTGTCCGTCAAGGTTACTGTTCTCCAAAACTTTTCTGAAATGATTCGAGTCTATATTTTCCTGAAACCCCAGGTATACCGAGGCATCATCTTTACAATCTAAAATATAATAAGTTTCATCCTGGGTAATTTGTTCCCCAAACTCCTTCCGGATGTATTCCAGGCTCGGATGACACTGTATAGAAAGATTTCCACCATCGAAAGTATCCAGAAAATCAAATCTTATGGGAAATTCATTTCCAAATTGTTCAGCATGTCTGCCCAATACATTTCTGTTATTGGTGAACATCAATATATCAAAAGATACTTCCAACAGCAGTCCATTGCTTTCAAATACAATCCCGTTTTCAGGCACAATCAACTCAAAAGACCAGGCATAGTTGATTTCATTCTGATCCAGTTGTGGGATATGGTGCTTCATCCACTGTCCTCCCCAGGCCCCGGGCGCAAACCAGGGACGCACACGAAAAACGGATGTGGAAATTTTTTGAAGTCCATCATGAATATCGGCAGCATGGGCCCAGTTAATCTCATCTTCCCACTGCGAATCAACAAACACTTCTATTCTGGGAATAAGATTTTCCTTATGACGGTTGAGCACTACCCAGTCAACGAAATAAAAGCGCTTATACATTTCCATTTGTTCCTGAGGTTGAGACTTTCCAAGATTGCAGATTGAACCAGCAGACATCCGATGCTGAAGTTCGTTTTTTGGAAGATCTATGTAGATTAATGTGCCATCCCATTGGGCTAATGAGGCACCGCAACCGATGATGATGTTAATATCATACTGAGGATCGATTTGAACGTTTTTCAAGACATCAAGTTCATAAAAATCAGAAAGCTCGAGGTTTGTTCTTTTTCCCCAGACAGAATCTTTCTGGCCCATGAACGGGTCAACCATTTCATCAATCACTTCCTCATTTTTCAAAAAAAGAGAAGCATCTATAATATTTACCTGCAGACCAAGCAAGGCAAGCTCTTGCGATAAAGCATTTACAACACGATTCCAATAAACGCCTATATATCCATCAATAACCACCGTTTTCTGCTCGGTAATAAACTGACACAACTCAAAAAAACCATGGTATATCTTATGATCGCCAAGGGAATGGTACGGATAAATATCATAGCTGTCAGGTTTATTTATCTCTTTGGTATAAGCAGGCATGATCTCCTGCTCAGTTTTTCGCATAGGTTCTTCTATAGACATAATTGCATTAGCATTCTTGTAAATATTTATTTTATTTTGATTCATGTTCACACATTGTATTCTTGCCTGGCAAATCCTCTTTCTACTCCTTTTTAGGGAAAAATATTAAATAAAAGCACATAAGTAAACTTTTGACTAACTACACTTTAAATTATTAAGCCAAATCACATGAGAAACATGTTATGTAAAATTGATTTTCGACGTTAAAATCAGTTCAAATAATTTGGTTAGATAATACATATTAAAGTATGTACATACAAATGTATTATTAATAAATAATTTTCCAAATTTATTTGGATATAATTTTGACATATTTAAGTGAGCCTGGTATCAAACCCGCCTACATAATGTAAAGAATGTGCATACAGGTTAGCAATGAGCCAAATTTTTTATATAATTGTGTTGATTATGAAACTTACGATCGACCATAAAAGTCCGGTTCCACTACACATCCAAGCTGAAGAATTACTCAGGAGATTGATAGAGAGCCCTGAATACATAGAAGGAAAACTACTTCCAAACGAGGTTGAGCTTTCTAAAAAATTATGCATATCCCGGACAACTTTAAGACAATCGATTAATAAACTGGTTTATGACGGATTATTGGTCAGAAAAAAAGGCGTGGGCACCAAAGTCGCAGAGTCGAAATCACTGAGTTCGAAATCTAAAAACTGGATGAGTTTTTCTCAGGAGATGAGTGCAAGAGGAATTCCGATTAAGAACTTTGAACTTCATGTAAGCTGGGTTTTTCCAGAGAAGCGAATTGCAAGTTTTTTCGAAATTAAAGGCGATAAGAAAATACTGAAACTGGTTAGACTACGAGGTCGTCCGGAAGGACCTTTCGTATATTTTGAATCTTATTTTCATCCTAGTGTGGGCCTTACAGGGGAAGAGGATTATAAAAGCCCCCTATACGAAATGCTTGAAAAGGAGCATGCAGTGATAGCAATGATATCAAAAGAAGAAATCAGTGCCATTGCTGCCGACCATTTTATTGCTGAAAAACTGGAAACCGTTATTGGAGCGCCAATTTTATTCCGCAAAAGGTTTGTTTACGATCTCAATGAAAAACCTATTGAGTATAATCTTGGATACTATAAAGCAGACAGTTTTGTTTACACGGTAGAGAGCAGAAGAGAATAATGCTCAAAACATGGAGCCTTAATCGCTCTAAAAAATTTTTCTGACATAATCTTTTGAAACTCAATAAGTGATAAGTGTTTTATAATTGTGATCTATGCACATAGCTTGACTTGCTTGAAAATGTGTTATAAATACACATTGATCGGCAACAGAACTGATTGTACGATGTTATTTTGAAGGACTTTCTTTTTTAAACAAAT
Organism: Pedobacter chinensis; assembly: GCF_003339865.1. Taxonomy (GTDB): domain Bacteria; phylum Bacteroidota; class Bacteroidia; order Sphingobacteriales; family Sphingobacteriaceae; genus Pedobacter; species Pedobacter chinensis. The sequence continues at coordinate 70,037 of NZ_QPKV01000005.1, read as the reverse complement.
GATCGAATCTTAAATCAGGAGTCAACACTGTCTTCAAGAAGGTGCTTCAAATTTTGTCCAAGAAGATTATCCCATCCCCATGCAAACCGGTCTCTTTTAAAATGTGGGTAATCCGGAAAACTATCCAAATCAGTTTGTGTGACCTTTAATCTGGTTTTGTTCTCTTCTGAAAACAGATCAAATATTACCTCTGAATTTCCCTGATAACCTTTATAAGCCCAGCTATGCGCCAACGTTTTGCCTTCTATCACCTTCTTCACAACCCATTCTTTTTGATATTTTGCATCGTTATCGTCGAATTGAAATTTAAATCCAACCAAAGGTTTAAATTTTTGAAGTTGAGGAAAATACCATTTTCTCATTTTATCCTCATTAGTTATAGCGTGCCAAACTTTCTCAATCGGTGCATTATAATTAAACTCTTTTATTAGTGGAGTGCTCATATTCTTCGTCGGTTAAATTTTTATGAAACCACAAGTAGTTATTGATTGCAATAATACTTCCAAAATGATTATTTATTTTCAAATGACCAATAAGCGAAGTGTTATGGATTAGTAATGCATAACCCTGATTTTAAGTTATTTGTTTGACAATTCTACGGCATGGTTGAATTGGACATAAAAACCGGCAATCTTAGATTTCTTCGACATTGCCCGAAATTGCATCAGTTTGTGGATTTTATACACAGATCATAAATACCGCACTAAAGAACATCCGTTTTAATTTATTGATAATAAATTGATTACCCCTATTCATACATGAGTTCAAAATTTCAGCACGAAATATGATTAATACGTGAAAGCAACCGATATATATGAACTCAGATTTCTTTAAAGAAGAAGATCGCAAAGGAATGTTGATACGATATTTCCAACAATATATCGATGTTCCATCAAAGATGAAAACATATATATTAGAAGATTGCTCAACAAAGACATTTAACAAACACAAATTTCTGGTCAGCCCCTTAGACCTGTTTCCCAATGTATATTTCATTCTAAAAGGGACAGTCAGAGGTTTTGTCAGAAATAACGGAGAAGAAGTGACTACCTGGATAAGTCTGGAAAAGAACATTGTTGGTTTGACACTTTATCCATCCTCAACGGGATGTGAAAAAACACAGTATATTCAGGCCCTTGAAGAAACTGAAGTCATCATCATTACTTACGCCTTGATCGAGAAGCTTTTATCATTGTTTCCAGAAATGTCAGTACTTACCAGAAAGTTGTTGTGGGTTCAATATCAGGAAGCTGAAGAACGCAATTTCATTATACGGCTTTCATCAGCACCAAAGCGGATCAAACGTCTCAAGGACACAAATCCTGACTTTTTTACCAGAATTCCCCTTAAATACCTCGCCTCGTTTTTAGGGATGAGAATTGAAACATTGAGCAGATTGCGGTCTAAATCGTGATGGTTTCATTCTTCTAAATGATGTATTTCTGAATATGGGATATTAAAGAAATTGCTACAAAGCCACGATTAATGAGTGGCAGGCAAAAGAGAACGAATAACTTTTGCCTGCCACTCATGGGTATTATTTATTTATTCCAAAAGGAAACCTCGCTAATGTTGCTGTAATATGCATCGCCACTGGCTACCGAAATTACCCTGATCCGAATGTACCGCACGGTTGGCAAACCATCAGGAAATGTAACTTTGAAGGGTGCCGAACCATCATCAGTCCTTTCTACAGTTTTGAGCAGTTTCCATCCTCGTCCAGTTGATTCAGCTATCCATCCCGGAGAATTTCCCGGAGATTGAGTTTCAGCACCTGTTAAATCTGCAATGCCCCAAATTTCAAATTTAGTGGGGTTATTACAACAATCGCGACCGATTATTTCGAATTGAGCCAGATTTGCGACCTGTTTGCCCATATCGAAAGTAAAATGATGTGGAAGTGGTGTATTATCATCACTGTGGAAAATATCAGGGTAACCTGTTGGTGCTCGATTTCCATTCCATAGTTTTGATAGTGAAGTTTCACTTGAATAGGTACCAACATCATTGGCTAATTTTAGCGGGCGAAACAATGATTTATCAACAGGCACCATGATGTTGCTCAATGAGTCGAAATTGGCGACATAAAATGTATCAATTGCTGATTTTACAGGCACATACGAAGATTTAAAATAGATTTTTGTACCCACTTTATAATCTGCAAGTCTGATCGAGTTATCATCTGGACCTAGCGTGCTTTGATGAATGGTCCCATCTTTAAAGGTGTAATGAATCTCCGTATTTATATTTATGGTGTCTGGCCGCTCAAATTGTAGCGTAATACCATTATCATCAAGCTGATAAGGTGCTGCTGCCATAAGGAATCGATTGGTTAAACTTGATTTATAACTGTCACCAAACACTTTCACGTTATTAATTTGAACCGGGACAGATTTGTTGCCGGCCTTGTCGTAAGAGTATATGGTAAACGAGTAATTGTACTCTACCAAATTGGGTATGATTACCGAAACAGTCGTAACCGTTCTATCGGGCGCTGTTAACGCTATTGAATCCTGAAAATTGTTCCAAAAGATCATATAGCGGGTAACACTGGGATCAGGGCTTGCTTTCCAACTTAACTTTACCCTGTAATTCCCTGGAGATGCTACCACTTTTTCAGGAAAACCCGGATATACCCTTTCTTTTCCATTGAGATATTTTTTGTAATCAAGTGCGTCTTTACTACAACTGTAGAAGAGTACGATGGCCATAAGTGCCAAAAAAATCCTTTTTATATTTTTAGTTGCCATTTTATATACTTATTAATTGGTATTTCCCCAGAAAGATAATTCCATTACATGGGCAAAATCTGCATTGCCCCAGGTGCTGTTTACGGCCAACCTGATGTATCTTACTTTTGGAACATCAAGCGCAATATTAAACTCAAACCCTGCCTTAACAGCAGCTAAATCGGCTGGTGTGGTTTGACCGGGTGCATTGCCCGATGGTGGCGGCGGACAAGTAAAATTGCCAATGTTAATCCAATCGCCCACAACTGTACCCTTAGGAGAATTAACGGGCAATACCGCATCGGTTGGTGCCGTACTTGAAGAACCCCAAAGTGTCCATGCCTTAGGATTACCGTGATTATAGGAGTAATCATTTCCGTAAGCTTCGCCCCTTTCCCACAATTTGTACCGGCTTAGTTTGGTTAATATACCCATATCGAAAGTGCATATTTGTAAAGGCATGCCATTTCCAGCATCAGTATGCCAGCCTGGGTCAGCAATGTTATTGTCCCACAACCTGGTAGTGTTCCATCCTAAACCGGTGGCGCCCAAAGGAGAATCTGACGGTAACCTATATTCACTAAATCTGTTCTTTGGTACCAAAATCTCAAAAATGGGGCTAATGGATTTGTATAAGGTATCAGATATATTCCCCCATCTGTCGGTTACGTAAACCCCGAAATCTCTTTTTAAGGTATCAAAACCTCTCACACTGAAATTAATGTTTTCTGCTTCTGTATAAAACTGTTCAACGGGGAGCATTTTACCTGTGGTTTTATCATTGGAAATCACTATTATTCCAACTGCCTTTTTGGATGGATTGCTTGCCGAAACGTTTACCCCGCCAAAATCTGCATTCAGCTGAATGGTAGGATAAACCATCAGGTAAGAGGGGGTTGATGGTCGGACATTTACTTTAACGGGATCGCTTTTTACATTTGCACGGGAAACAGCATACAAGGTGACCTCATAATCTCCGCTTTTCTCAAAACCCTCTACCCGGAGTGTATCACTGTAATAAGAAGATTTAGATTGCCTTACCGTTCGGGCATTGATTCTATATTCTGCCTGAACGTAAAGCAGATTTTCGGAATTGGGAAGCGTGTAAGAAATAACTGCTGCACCAGCCAGATTTTCGACTTTCACACCCGTAAGTACACCCGGTTTTGCCATATCTTGCGATACCACATCATTAAACCCATCACTTTCTTTACATGAGTACAGTGAGCAGGCAAGTAGCAGGGCAGCACAAAGCTGCGCCATGCTCCAACCATTATATTTTGTTGATTTATTTTTCATAATCATTGTTTTTATGGTTTACCAATAAGGATTTTGAACAAGATTCGGGTTTATGATCAAATCATTGTATTTAATCGGCCACAAATAATCTTTTAAGCCAAATGAAGGAACAACAAGGTTTCTTTGCCGGTAGTAACCTTCGGGAGTGGTATCCTGAATGTTCCAGCCTTGTAAAGGTTTACTCAACACATCCTGGATGATTTTCCAACGGCGAAGGTCCCATCCAATTCTACCTTCAAAGCATAGCTCAATTCTTCTTTCCTGCTGGATGATTGATCTCAAACCATCTTTTGATAAAGCCTTGCCCGGATTGGATGAGTAAAGTGACCAGGATTCCTGAACGCCTTTCAAACCTGCACGCGAGCGAACCCTGTCAATGTAGCTGTATGCTTCAGCTGATGGACCATTTACCTCATTTAATGTTTCGGCATAAAGAAGATATAGCCCTGCAAGTCTGATCAAGGGCATTCTGAAACCTGTCTGGACAACCTCAGTACCAAAAACCGATTGATAATTAACCAATTTGCTCGGCCAGTAGCCTGATACGTTTACCCTGATATTATCTTTTGGTCCTGCAATGGATGTTGTTCCACGAGCCTGAACATATAGCATATTTTCCGGATCTGTTTGCCCGTTCCCAAAAAAGCAGCTGCCATCAAATGATAAATCGGCATAGAATCTTGGTTCCCTATCCATGTGCATCTTAATGGTTTGATAGCCGTTTCTAAGATAATATTTATGATCAGGCGCCGCGGCGGCAATTGCATAGCGTCCACGGTAATCATATCCCGAATCTTCATTTATGGGAACACCATTTTTAGAGTAAAATAATTCGGCCATCCCAATCGGAACTGCGAAGTTGCCAGGCGCACTATCCATATTTTGTACCATGGCATTAGTAAGCCTCGGCATTGCCATAGATTGCAAACCAAAGCTTGGATTGAGCGCCCAGATCACTTCCGAATTTTTTTCCCAGTTCTCGGTAATGCTTTGCCTTATATCCATAACCGTTTTCAATGGCGCTGGTATGGTTGGAAGATTACCAGGTGAAACAAAGTGATACAGCGACACATTATTTTGTTCGCAAGCTTTAACAGCTGCCTGGCACGCCAACATTGCTTTTGACCATTTTTCGGCCTGATAGGTTGTTGAAAAAAGATTTACCCCATCTTTATCTTTAAAACCGGCATAATCGCGATTGCCGTTAAACAGCGGACTAGCCTGTGTGGTCAGCACCTCAGCTTTTAACGAAAGCGATATGAGTTGCGTGATTCTGCCTAAACTCCGTGCCGGATCTTGAATGGTAGCAGGAAGATCGGGAGTGGCCTCATCTAAAAGCGATACGATATAATCAAAACCCGCATCAACTGGCTCACGCTTTACCCTTACCTCTTCAGTACCGGCATCAATTGCCAGATTTTGTTTGATCAAAGGAATCGGACCATACATCCTTAACAGATAAAAATGGTAATATGCTTTTAAAAATTTCACTTCTGCAATCCAGCGGTTACGCTCAAATTGAGGCAAATCTTTCGGCCGATCGATATTCTCCAGAAAAATATTACATCTTCTAATTGCTTTGAAAATCGGTTGCCCCAATTGTTCTCCACCCCAATAATTTAAAGATGGATTATCAGTGGTTTGCACTCCTCTTATCAAATGAAAACCTTGTTCGGCATCGCGGCTACCTAAAGTAGCCTCAGTTAGGGTATTGGGAAAATAAATCTCTCCGGAGGTTGTAAAGGCGGCATCGCTATTGGATGGCACCATATTTTGAAGGGTAGAATAACAGGTAAAAAGGTAGTTTTCTGCCTCATTTCTATTCCTGAAAGCATAATCGATGGTCGCTACATTATCTGGCGTTACATCGAGGTATTTTTTACAGGATTGGATCATACCCGAACAAAGCGCAAGGAGTATGAATAATTTATAATTGAATTTCATGATTTCTGCTTAAAGGTTTACATTGATACCAATATTGTATACTTTTTGTATCGGATAACTAAATCCATTGGAAGCCAATTCCGGATCCCAATCTTTAAATCGGCTCCAGGTAAAAGGGTTTAGCGCATTGAAGTAAATTCTGCAGTTGGAAAGAAATGCCTTTTTCGATAATTTATCAGGAAAGGTATATCCAATCTCTACTGATTTCAATCTGATGAAAGCTCCATCCCGCATCCACCATGAACTGGTTTGCAGGTTATTGCTGATTTCTGATGAATTTGTTCCCAAACGTGGATATTTGGCATACAGATCCTGATTATCTTCCGTCCAATGGCTGTTGGCAAACGCCTGCAATACCTGTCTGTTTTCAAGAAATGGGCTTACCTGTGATGGATCAATAAAAAAGCTGGTTCTTCCCACACCTTGAAAAAACATCGATAAATCGATTTTTTTGAAACCCATAGATAAACCTGCACCGTAAACAATTTCTGGTGTAGATGGTAATCCCAAAAACACCTGATCGGCTTCAGTGATTTTTCCATCATTATTTAAATCGGTGTATTTAATATCACCGCCCCGAGGTGCAGAAGCCCCTGATCCAAAAAGTTGCGATGGCGACGCGGCTGCCTCCCGATCGTCAACAAATAAACGTTCGGCGATGTAACCCCATCTCACACCAATTTTTTGCCCTGAAAGTATTCTCCAGGGTTCGCGATAGGCCGGCTGCTCATATGCTCCGTATTTGTTTTGTGAGAAAGTAAAGTTCATCCTGCCCGACATCCAAAAGCCCCCACGGAAGGTTTTACTGTAATCGGCAGAGAAATCAATCCCCCTCGAATCGGCTGTACCCAGGTTTGCGCTCACTGCCGATTCCAATCCCATACTTGATGGAATGGATGCTCTTTGCATCAGGATATTGTAGCGATGTTGCTTGTAAACCTCTGCAATAATATTAAGGCTGTTAAAAAGACTGATCTCTAAACCTATATTGGTTTGTCTTGAAGTTTCCCAGGTAACGGCATCATTTGCATAATTGGTAATGCTTACTCCGGGGCGGCTTACGCCGTTTGTTTGTCCAAAAAAGGCTGGATTTCCACCATTTAAATTCACATTGGACAGGTAGAAAAAGCGCTGTGCGCCAATGGCATCGTTACCAACCAAACCGTAACTTGCTCTAAGTTTTAGTTTATTCATTGCCTTTCTCAGGCCACCATCCCAAAAAGCTTCATTAGATATTACCCACGAACCACCAATGGTTGGGAAAAACCCGAATCTGTTTTTTTCTGCAAAACGCTCTGAACCATTATACCCAAAGTTGAACTCGGCGAAGTAACGGTTGTCGTAAGAGTAGCCCAACCTGCCCGATAAGCCAATATTTCGGTAAGGAAGTGAGTATTGTAAACTTGGTAAATTCGTTGCCGGATCATTTGCGTTGGCATATAAGCGCTGCTGCCTGATACCGATCAGCGTACTGGAGATATTATGTTTTGTGCCCAGCTGTCTGGAATAGTCAAGCACGGCCTGCATATACACAAAGGTATTCACATCCTTAAATCCGGGTTCGAAACTTAAATATTCTGATGCCTGACCAGGTTGATTGTTAATCCAGCTTAAAGTGTATCCGTTACTGATTCTATCGTACGAACCCACATTATAGAAAAATGGAGAATATTGTCTGGTTAGATCAAAGTAGGAATACCTGTTGGTGTTAAACATGCCTTTGAAAGATAAACCCCTGGTCAAGAATGTCAAATCCTGATTCAGCTCCAGCTGTGCAGACATTCTTGATCTTGAGAAAGATTTATAGCCTTTCATCATATCAGCATAGGGATTTGAATAACCAACTGTATTACCCGTACCCTCAGTTGAACTGTTTCCGAAAAGAATATGCGTGTCTATTCCGGTTGAAGGATCTGCAGGAAAAAATGCGGGGAAAAGCACCGGACTTGTATGCAGGGCTTTTCTGTAAAGATCTGCAGAAAATGAACCATCATCTGTTATAGGTCCGTTGTATTCATCAAAAGTTCCCGAAAGCCTTAATACAATTTCAGTGGTTGGCGTTACATTAATGTTTACGTTTGAACGAAGTTGATAATTTTCCAGCTTAACATTATTATTGAAATTGTTTACAGGACTAACTTTAAGTATGCCATTATCGCGGTTGTACGAGGTTCCGATGTAATATCTGGCGATTTTACCACCCCCACTTACACTTCCGTTTAATCTTTGGTTGTTGGTGCTTTCTTTAAAAAGTTCATCAATCCAGTTTACAGCAGGATATACATATTTATTACTTCCTGGTGCATCATTCAATGTTTGTTCGCGGTTGAAAATGTCATTTTGCGTAAAGCGTGGAACACCCAGAGGATTTCTGGTGGTAATGGCCTCATTATACATTTTCATGAAAGTAATTGGGTTGGCGATATCTAAGTTTTGAGTAGATTGAGAAATTGAGTTCTCGAAACGCACGTTTACTTTTGCATTTCCCTCTGCACCCTCTTTAGTAGTAACTAAAATCACACCATTTGCCCCTCTGGCGCCATATAATGCAGTAGCACTTGCATCTTTTAAAATGGAAAAACTGGCAATATCGTCAACCTGTAATCTCGCCAGGTCAGTTGGAGTCAATTCCACATTATCTACTAAAATCAGGGGGTCTTGTTTATAACCAAAAGTAGTTACCCCTCTGATAAAAAATGTGGAATTATCAAGTCCGGGCTGTCCGCTTCGCTGATAAGCCACCACCCCGGCAATTTGTCCGGCCATGGCATTGGTTAGGTTACTTGACGGAATTTTAAGTTTAGATGGAGTAATACTGGTTACCGACCCTACCATAGCTTCTCTTCGTTCCTTTTTCCCGAAAGCGGTAACCACTACATCTGATAGGTTATTATCATCCGGGCTTAAGACCAGTTCTATCCTAATGTTTTTGGGATCAGCAATAAACGTTTTTTGTTTGAAGCCCACAGATGAAACAACAACTGTAGCATTCGGAATAGCATTTAAAGTAAATTTACCATCACTATCGGTTACAGTTCCCATACCATTTTGGCCTTTTACCTGTAAGCTTACGCCAGGTATGCCAAGACCGAGTGAATCTTTTACAACTCCAGTAATTTTGAATGTACCCTGTTGTGCTTTTGCGGGAGTGGAAAAAAGCAACATACTGACGGCCAAAAAAGCGAGCAGCATCCATAGATTTTCCAGATAAGGCCTGTGCCTTACCTTAATAGTAAAAATTTGGTTCATAAGTTTGGTTGGTTATAGGTTTAAAAATTGGTGCCGGGCTTAAAATTCGGCGATAGTTAAGTTTGTTTTAGTGTAATGGTAGCATCATAGGCTATTCATGTTATTGTGTTTGTTTTAAATGATGATTAATGAAATCGTTGATTTGCTGAACTGGCATAATCAATGAAACTGCTCTGCTGAATCTTGCGATATTGATACCTAAAAAATGCTCATCAATATTAAATACAGCAGTTCCTATCTGTTCAGGTAGGAGAGCAAGATCATGAGCGTATATATTCGTAAAACCATCTCTTCTTTTCGATTTACCTCCGATAAACTTCTCAACAGGATGATTGGAAACACCTTGCATTTGCGTCCTTAATTGGATCTGCCCGGTATGTATTTCTCCATCACGTTTCCACTTCATCTCTATTTTATCGTCAGGCCAATAAGATGAAATTATCGAGACAAAATCTTCACTCCCGGATACCAGATGGCTATCCACGCTTAGCACTTCATCGCCTACTTTCAATCCGGCTTGCTCCGCAGGGCTTCTATCTTTAATGAGCGAAAAAATTGCAGGACAGGATTGATATGCAACCATTGCACCCAGACTTGGCAGGCTACTTATTTTAGGTAAATTGATGAGATTGCTCGCTGCGATGCTTGGCAATAGTGCCCCGTTTTGTTGCACTGTAAAAAGGATTTTCCCCATTATCTTTGACTCATCGTGGCTTTTATACCTCTTTAAATCGATACCACCCTGTAGCCGTATATCTGTTTCCAGCATAACCAGATCATTATCCTTATTTCTGGCTAAAACTTTTAACGGATATGCTGTATTTTGTAATTTTAGTTTTGCCGAATCGCCCACTAAGCTGCTCTTAGTGATCAACACTTGCTTCAACTTACCAACGGAATCTATCAGATCGAAAAAAGTCGCGCTTACTTCACTTATTTTTTGATCGATGAAACTGGATATTGTAAAAGCTTTGATATTGGTTCTATGATCAGGAACCAAGTTTTCTACTTTGTTCTTCTTTCTTGCCGTACCAGTTAGTGTCTTTTCTTTGTAGCGCTCTTCTTGTTTTGGAAGTGCGTCATAATTGGTTTCTGAAAGTAATGCTGACCAATATTTTCGATACAGATCAACCGGGATCTCAAAATTCATATCTTCCGAAACATCAATTGCACTATGCAAGCCAATAACTTTGCCTGTAAGATCAAATAGCGAACCTCCAGAATCGCCAGGCTCCATTTTGCAGGTAGATTGAATAAAGCCATATTGATTTTTGATCTCCACGATTTTTCCCAGCCGCAATGTTGGCAGGTTTTGATTCAGGCTTTCGGGATAGGAAATGCTTAAACAGGTTTGCCCTTTTTGCAATGTTGATGAAAAACCCATAGCTGCATAGGGCCAACTGCCATGACTTATGATTTTCATCATTCCAACATCAGGTATCCCGGGCGTTTCCTTTACTTCGATTCTTGCCAAAGCAATTGCAATGCAATCTTTTCCATCCGGAAAAAAGACTTTATAACTTTTGCCAGGCCGGATAGTGTGTGCCGCAGTTAATATATGTCCCTCGGCTGTTACCACAACACCACTAAATTGTGCTGATGTCCGCTCGTTACGGGTAGTATCGAAGCCCCAGATTTTAACACTTGCCGAATAGGCTTTTTCCATTGCAGAAACAACCGCAGATTCCATCCTTTTTGCTTTGCCACGCTGTGCAAAAGCTTTTGAAGAAAGCAATAAAACAAAAAAGACAGCCAATTTTAAATATCTGCCTATATCTGAATTGATTGTATTAAGCATGATTTGCTGCATGGCTGTCTTTTTGGCCTAGTTATTAAATATTGATGCTAATTTTTTATTTAAATCTTCGCCTCTTAAATTACTGGCAATCACTTTTCCATCTTTTCCCAAAAGGAAATTGGCAGGGACGGCTCGTATACCGTATAAACGTCCAACTGCATTGTTCCAACCCTTTAAGTCAGAAACATGAAGCCAGGGAAGTCCATCTGCATCAATTGCCTTTAACCAGTTTTCTTTTGAATTATCCAATGAAACCGATAGGATTTCGAAGCCCTTATTTTTGTATTGAGCATAATCTTTAACCAGGTTGGGGTTTTCAGAACGACACGGACCACACCAACTGGCCCAAAATTCTACCAATACGACTTTTCCCCGCAAACTTTCCAATGAAATGGGTTTTCCAACTACATCATTTTGGGTAAATAATGGAGCTGTTGCACCAACCGCCGTAGCACTGTTCGCTGCGATGCGTTGTGCCAGCTCTTTACCCATATCAGTTTCTCTTAAGTTTTTAGAAAGTGCCATATAAACGGGCTCTGCTTTGGCCACATTAATGTCGCTCCCTGCAGATTCTGATAATGCCACTAAGCCGAAATATGAATCAGGATTGGCCTTTGCGAACTCAAATTGCTTTGTTTCTCTAGCCTTAATATTATTTCTAAATCTGTTAGCTACAGCTTTCATATAAGCCGAATCCCTTTGCTGTTCGGGTGTTCCACTATTAAAATCGGCGTTAGCAGCTTTGGTTAAAGCCATAATTGTTCCGCCAATCTTCTTATTGTAAGCCAAAAACTCATTATATACATTTGAACCACTGAAGTATGCATTCTCCAATGAATCATTTGATGTGATCATGATCTGCTCTTTGCCAAAATAAATGTAGATCACATCGCCTGTATACACCGCACGCTGTTTACCGCCACCATCATGATCAAGAGCCAGACGAGCGCTTGCGATTCCGGAAATACTCCCTTTAAAACGAAAGGCACCGTTTACTAAAATGGTTGAATCCTCATGGTTTACACCATTGTCCATGTAATCGAGATAGGCCTTTGCAGGAGCATTCAAACTTCCGATTTTACCCGACAGTGAGAAGTTATTTCCTTGAGCGGCGGCAAAAAATGGCAATAAGCTTGTTATAAGTAAGAATGCTTTAATTTTCATTTTTGAAAGGTTTGTGTTTTGTTTAGAATAATCTATACATGCTTTGCTTTTAATGGCCCATGAGATAACCAAACGATAAAAAATTATCTTCTCTCATTAAATACACCAAATTCGGCAATTGCAGGTGCATGCTTGAAATCAGATAGTTTAACCTTAATTTTTTCACACCAAATTCTTTCGAACCTGAAAATGCTTACCTTTCTATCGCCTTCGGCTTTTGCTGTTAAAGGTTTCCATTTTCCATTAACAAAATATTCTAAGCTGTATTTTGCACCAGAGGAATTTCCGGCAGTTAAAACCACCATATTGCAAGGTGTGCCCTTTTCAAATGTTAATTCGTACCAGGGGGCTTTAACCGTTGAGTTGGATGACCAACTCGATCCAAAGTTATCATCATTGGCAAAATCCATCAGATTCATATCATCACTCCAGCTGCTGTTACTTTTTACATGTTTAGCAATGTTACTAGATATGATTGGTGCCGGATGTTGAGGCAGCTTGGGCGGCGTTGCTGATTTGGTATATAGTTTGCCCATCTCTTTAAGTGCGGCAACAGCATTATCATCTATCAATCCATTTTTATTTGGCGCTACATTCAGTATAAAGTTGCAATATGCTCCGTTATACGGAATGATGAAATTGTTAACCAGCTCACTTACATTTTTAACCGGGGTGGTTGGAAATGAAGTTTTCCAGAACCAGTTTTCTTGCAGCGGAAGGCATGCCAGCGCCGGAAGTTTATTACTTTCTTTGGAGAGGAATTGGCCAGCACCCTGTTCGTATGATTTGATATCGGTATAAAAAAGGGCCTGGGCCGGATATTTAGCGGCATTAAGGTCCATTACCAAACAGTTAGGCTGTAACTCTTTAATTAAATAGTAAATGTCTTCAAACGGTACATCATCATAAGAGATTCTGGACCAGGGTGCATCCCAACCATCAATAATCAAAGCAGTAATCTCTCCGTAATTAGTTAGCAATTCGGTAATCTGCTCTTTAATAAGTTTAATGCTCGCAGAGGTAATTTGATTTGGACGAATGCCGTTGTGGGTATCCAAAATGGAATAGTACAACATCACCTTTAAGCCATTTTTACGAAATGCATCGGCATATTCTTTTACTACATCACGTTTTAATGGTGTGTTCATCACATTATATGCTGTAGTTTTGGTATCCCATATCGGGAAACCGCTATGGTGCTTTGTGGTTAAGCAGCCATAAGTCATGTTTGCAGATTTTGCCGCTTTTGCCCATTGGTCAGCATCCAATTTTGGCGACTGAAATAACGATAAAGCTGCATCCGGATCTGACCAATCCTGATCCATAAATGTTGGCATACCGTAATGAATGAACATGCCCAATCCCAGGTCAACAAAATCTTGCTGCAGTTCGTCTAATGGTTTGTTGGCTGCTTTTTGTTGAGCCAAGACAGGTTTTAGGAATGTGATTCCCGAGATAATAATTATTGCAACTGCAATCCTTCTGATAGTGATTTTCATTATGTTTAATTTGTGTTCGTTCAGGTTTGGTTTATGGAATGACTAAGACATTATTTTTCGCTTTACAAAGCACCGAAACAATGCAATGGAGCTATGCTTAAATCCATAATTCAAAGCTAAAGGCAGAAACCCAAATATTTATCTAATGGAAACCTAACAAAAGCCTAACAGAAACTTAACAGCATGGTATTATGGAATAATACATCTATTTTTAAAGGATAAAATGAAAGACCGCATATATAAATCCGTAGTATTAGTCAGCTTTCTCATATTACTTTTCGTTCAATTGAGGTTAACTTATAATACTTATGAACTTCGCGACAGGGATTACAGCATAATAAAGAAAAAACTCATTAACGATGAATATGGACGAAGTATATCTGAGGATAAACTGTATAAAGGTGGAGGAAAAATCATCGATACAATCCTTTCGAGGAACATGAGCAATTTAAAAGCTGCTTATTTTAGCAATAAAGAAGAATTTGATAAACTTTCTAAACGTGTAAGTGATACTTTGCTCATAAGTTTAAAGAAAAACAGTCCGATGGACAGCATTTTCCAATCTATTGTAAATCGAAATGGACTGGATAAAAACCTGCAATATTTACTTACTTTTGAATCGATAGAGATTAATTTTGACAATGAAATTGGAAATATTTTTATTTTTGACAGTAGAACCGATACCGATGCCCAACTTAAAACAGTTAATCCGTATGGGGTAATTATAGATGGTACACTTACCAATCCAAACACTCGAAACCGGGTTACAAACCTTTCAGTTAGTGGCACATTGGTTTACAATTACAGGATAACATTTAACCTTTTTGTTGATGCGCCTGGCCGCTCGTTAAAGGTAGCGATGGAAATGTTGCCTACGTTTTCGCTGGTAGCTTTATGTATCATCATCATTGTAGGTATTAACTATTACACCTATATCAACTGGATGCGGCAAAAAAAGGAAGCAGAGGTAAAATCTGACTTTTTGAATAGTATAAAGCACGAGTTTAATACGCCGATTACCACCATTTTAGTAGCTAGTAAAAGCTTAGATGAGGATGAGGTTTTAAATGACAGGAACCGTGTAAAAGCCCTAGTTCATATTGTGGAACGGCAGGCTCTGCGCTTACACTCGCACATTAATCAGATGCTGGAGATTTCAGAAATCAACAATAACATCAATTTGGAAGAAACCGACTTAAATTATACGGTTTTAACCATTGTAAATGATTTTAAAATTAAAGTACATGAACCAAATGAGCTGACCTTCGATCCGCATACCAATGAAATATTGATGATGATTGACTTATTCGTTTTCACAACGATGTTGCAGAACATGCTTGATAACTCCTTTAAACACAATCAAAGCGCCGTAAAGAAAACATCAATTTTTATTACTGAACTTCCGGATGATTATATACTCCATATTACAGACAATGGAAAAGGTATTGAAGAAGCCAACAAAGCCAATATATTTGATAAATTTTTCCGTGCTGAAAGCGAGAAAACCACATCAGGGTTAGGCCTCGGTTTGTATTACGTGAAGCAATGCCTTGATATACATGGTTGGAGAATTGACGTAAAAACCCAATTAGGAGTTGGAACCGATTTTATGGTGTACATCCCTAAAAAGCCAGATCGCAATAACAAAACCATTAATCAGAATTGAATATGCAGTACGATATTGTAATCATTGAAGACGAGGCAGACCTGGGAAATGTAATTTCAGAATACCTCAAACTGCGTGGTTTTAGTGTACTTTGGTTTAAAACGGCTACTGAAGCTTTAAATTATTACCGTAAAAATCAGCTTGATAACAAGTTGGTTATTATTGATGTTCAATTACCAGATATGAATGGATTCGATTTGAGTACCGAAATCATGCAAATGAATCCGAATCAAGCTTTCTTTTTTTTAACTGCACATAATGAGAAACAAGATCGCTTACGGGGGCTTAAAATTGGAGCAATAGATTACATATCCAAACCATTTGAAATTGAAGAGCTCGTTCTGAGGATTGGAAATATTGTAAACAAGTTTTCGGCAAACCCTACTGCTACAGAGCCATCAGCAATTGGTTTTATTAAAATTGGGGATATCAGATATCAAAAAGATCAATTATTTCTGTTGCTGCCAGATGAGAAAGAAGTATCGTTAACGGTACGAGAAGCAGAAGTATTAGACCATCTTTCGACAAATATTAATCAGGTTGTGAAGAAAAGAGATTTATTGTTAGCCCTATGGGGGAAAGATGATTACTTCAACGGTAAAAGCCTTGAAGTGTTTATTTCGAGATTACGGCGGCTTTTCAAAGCCTCAGCTCATGTTAGCATAGAAAATGTTTATGGGTTAGGCTATATTTTGAAAGTAAAATAATCATGCCCGGTATAAGCACTTCCCTGAGAAATTTACCTGTCAATTCAAACATAGCGATTACCGTTGTGCCTCACTTCTAAGCATTTCTAATATATCGTTGGCACCTTCCAATTGTCCGTGCCGGGCAATTAATGCATTTAAGTTGTTAATGGCTTCATCAAACCAATATTTTGGATTGTCAGACTTTTTAAAGAGCATGATTGCCATAGCAAAACGGTCAATGGCAGAAATATGATCTTTTTTTATCAGATATATCAGCCCCATGTCATTATAAGCGTTTCCCAAGTTTGGATTTAGTTCTACTGCTTTACTGTAAAGCTCTAAACTTTTATCATACTCATCTTTTTCATATGATGTACGAGCAAGCTTAGCAAATGTTTCGGCCTTTGTTTCGTTATTGGTTTTTTCAATTACTTTGTTTTCCTCAACAATTGCAACCACTTCGAATGTTATTGAAGTGCCTTCTGTTGCACTTGGATTTCTAAATCCCAAACACCAGCTACCCTCCAGTACATCTTTGATATATACGGTTCCATCTCTGTAATTCTCTCTGGAGCCGTCACTGTTATGAACATAGGTGCCCCTTAATTGATCAATCGTGTTCATAAATTTACTGCAGTTTTCCTTATCCATTAAATAAATATCACATACACCAGCACCCGATGGTGTAAAGATTGCATTGGTTGCCACTGCGGTTACTCCAGTTGGATCATAAAGTCTTGTCAATTGAGATAACAACCCAATATTTACCTTTGGCTTTTCTCCCTTTGTGGTAGTGAAAGAGTAATACCATTCGACAGTATTTTTGGGCAATGTAATATTAAATACCGTGCTTGATTTGCCTCCTAAAGTTCCTCTTGCCCTGCCATTAAGATAAAAGGTTTGCGGGGTCATTACCTGCACTACTTTTCGCTCTCTTTGCACGGTTTGTGCCTTAGTTAATAAAGCCATGAATGTTAGCATTAAAATTGCAAAAAACTGTTTCATATCAATTGTTTTTAAATCACCTCATTATCTAAACAGGTATAAAAAATACCAGACTATGCAACAAGGCCGCTGAAACAAAACAATTGAACGGCCATATTGTGTTATTGATCTTTACTGGGATGGAAAATGGCTATTTTATCATCCAATGAATATTTGTCCTTCATATTTCCCGATTAGAAACATCGCTGCTCTAAGCTTTCCTTTTCATCCGTGTCTTTATAATGCGCTCAATCACCTCAAAACAACTGCTTCCTATTTAATCTGGATAACTCATCGGAAAAAATTTATACTAAATGTTCAGATATTTTCCCGGCGTATGAGGCATAGGTCTGGACATTCCCGGTCTGCGTCCCATTCAATTGAGGTAAATTCAATTTTATGGAACCATTTACCACTTGATTTTGTTATGTTATTAAACAACTCTAAACATCATGACAGATCCAAAAGAAAAAGATCCTCAGCAGCAGGAAGAGAACAACACATCTCACGAAAAACAATCAACCGATAAAGACAATGGTAACTGGGATGCTCATCAGCAGGTGGATGAGGAAGGCAATCAGGTTGATCCTGAAGACATCAAATGAACGGGATGAAGAAGATTCTGATGGTGCTTACCTCCCACAGTGAGATGGAGCACACCGATAGCAAAACGGGCGTATGGCTAGGCGAGTTCACTGATCCCTACTATACGTTCATTGACGAAGGATACGAGGTAATCCTGAGCAGTCCAAAGGGAGGCAGGCCACCGATAGATCCGATGAGCGAACTGACAGAGCATATAACAGCATCGAACCGGCGTTTTAATGATGATGAACAGGCTAAAGATAGATTTGCGCATACCATTCCGATCAATCAGGTTCGCCAGGCCGATCATGACGCGGTGTTTTATCCAGGTGGTCACGGACCGATCTGGGATCTGGCGGTAGACAACAATAGCGGATTGTTGATCCTGGATTTTCTGGATGCGGGAAAACCGGTGGCAGCAGTTTGCCATGGACCGGCTGCGCTGATCAGCGCTGAGCATCAAAGACCAGGATTTCTAAAGGGTAAACGGGTTTCAGCTTTCAGCAATGCAGAAGAAACCTTGGTTGGCCGCAGTGGAAATATGCCCTATTTATTGCAGACAAAGCTGGAAGAATCGGGCGCTGAAGTGAAGACCGCACTGGTTCCTTTTCTACCGCATGTGGAAACGGATGGCCTCCTGATCACAGGACAAAACCCGCTTTCGGCCGGGCCTGTGGCCAAAGCGCTGATCACAGCGTTGGAACAAAAAGAAACTCCCGGGGGGTAAAGACAAACTGCTCAACTTGTCATAACCATAGCTGAAGGTGCTTTAGAAAATTTCTGCCTAATCTTTATCAGATCAAGATTAGCGTGTTTAGCAACTTTAAATCCTTCTTCGCTAAACCCGTCAGGGCTAATAATATTTATGGACTTATTAGCGGGTTAGGAAAGCGTTGCAACACGGATATGCATTATCGGGAGCGCCAAAGGAGCCATGTCAAAATTAAGAACAGAAAAAATCAATTTGATCAATAGCCTTACGAAATTAAGCTCACTGTACAAAATTAAATCCTGATTTCAAGTATTTCCATGCAAGGTTAATCATTTGACCGATACATCTTAACCAATGAAGAATGTGATTGCGAAAACCTTTGGACTTTCATTATGATAGATATTTCATCCATATGAAACCAGGTTAAAATTTATCTTTTATGTATTCGCTAATATATCAAAGTATTCATCATCGGCATTTTTTCCTCCGTAACCTTTCCCTATATTTTCAAAGTCTTCAACAAATTCGATTCGCTCGATCCACTTAACCTGCTTATACCCCAGTTGGTTTTCTACTCTTAGCCTTAATGGTGCGCCATAAACAGGGCTGAGCGCCTCGTAATTCATTTCCCAGGCCAATATGGAGCTTGGCTTTAAACAATTATCAAGAGTATGGGAATCATAATAAGTTCCCCCGTAAAGTCCTTCGCCAAACGAATAAAATACTACCATCTTCGCATTTTTATGGGGCTTAACGATATTGATGATGCTATGAATGGGTATACCACCCCATTCCGCAATACCCGACCAGCCTTGAATACAATGTTGCATTGTTATATTTTCTTCTTTTCCAAGCAACTTAAGCTCATCCAGGGATAACTCGACTGGATTTGAAACCATTCCGCCAATCTTTAATTTATAATCCTTAAAGTCATCTGCCAAAAGATCCTTCCACACTTGAGAAGTAGGCAATTTTCCGTTTGCCCAGAAGTATGGCGATATGTCTTTTTTTGTATAATATTTTCTTGGCTTTAATCTGTTGATTGTTTTTTCCCATAAAGGACTATTGATCATTGCGCTTGCCTTCTGAACCAAACGGGGCTTTCGCCAGGATATATAATGTGCCAGAAAAAAGAATGAAACCAATAAGCAGATTATTCCAATTCCGATGAATAGACCATTGAGATTGTTTGGCTCATCAGTTCCCAGCGTAATATGGTTCATATTCCGGACCAGCCCACTAATTGCGACCATGCCAACATGAACAAAGATAAAAGCAATATAGCCCAACATGACCAAAAAATGCACTGATCTGGCACCCTGGCGATTACCAAAGATTTTCGGCAGCCAATGAAACCTGTTCTCCAGAGCGGGTGACATGCACATTCCGCTTATGATTGACAGTGGTGTAAAAATAAAAATTACTGCAAAATAAGAAAGCTTCTGAAGTGCATTGTAATGATAAAATCCATTTGGCTCAATAGGCAGATGGAATGTAATGTAATGGACAAAAACACTCCAAGCATCTGGAATTATTTCCCAGGATGTGGGAACAATACGCTGCCAGTGATCGGTTAAGAAAAGTAAACAGACAAAAAAGACACCATTTAAAACGAAAAACGGCACATGGATGAAATGCCAGCCACGGGCTATTCCAACAGAATGTCTGTAGCCTGGAAGCCCTAATACAGGACTGATATATCTTGCATCATCTTTCGCGGTCCAAAATCTATCTCTTGGAACCCTGATTGGGGTAAACCTTAACCATTCTGAATCTGGAGTGCAATTGTGATTCCAGTAAAGCCTGGGGTGATCCATGAGTATTGAGATACCGCTCCGGATTAATATGATCAGAAAAAAGAAATTAACCCAATGGCAAAGAATTACCCAAAAAGGAAAACCTTTTACACTGACATTGTTTATTGCCGGAAGTTTAAGGGAAGGATCAGCAGGAAGCCCTGTAGTAATAAATTGAATCCATGCCACACCAACTACCAACCCCAAAAACAATCCAGCAATGATCAGAACACTAGGCTTCATTTTAGCAACAAAACGCCTGTCATCAGGAAAATGGACTGCTTTTTCTGAAAGATTAAATCTTGTAAACATTGAGAACCAGTTAATAGTTAAACTAAAGATAATAAGTATTTGTTTCTCAAATAAATCATTACCAAGTTTTTTAAGCTTATATCCATATCAGGGTATGTCAATTGTGAAAGACATTTAAGGCCAACATAACAGATCGAAATTGATATTGTCCAGGTGGCAATTAAATGAAGTTAATTCTACGCAGAACTTATGCTAATTTAATATTTGGCCATCTAAAAATCCGAAACCATCCAGGTAAAAACAATCATCTCACATGAATTTCTCATGCTGCCTGGTACCAGTCTCTCTCATGTTTTTTCATTTCGCTATACTCCATGCAAATCACATAAGGTATGCCGATCTTGCCAACCAATTGTTGTACATTTCCCTTTTCTCATTTGCAAGAAGAGCTTGCAAATAAGAAAAGGATTGAGGATGAGCAATACAGTCTTACTGATTCTTTTTTATAAGTTCAAGCAGCTGAGAAAGTTCTTCCATTTTATGAAGATATTTAGCTGCAAGGTTATTCCGTTCCTCCTTATCCAGAGATAGGTCAAAAAGTTGGGCGGTTTCGGAATTTCCTGTTTCAATACCAACCAGGGAATCAAAAGCCAGGCCTTTTTGCGGAGAGATATACTTCCAGTTATCTTTTATCACTGAAAGTGCCCCGCCCTGTTCTACATAAACTGATCGTCCTGCCCGACTTTTTCCTAGAAAGGTGTCGATATGGTTTTCGCTGTCCGAAGCCTCGCCAGCCTGGATATTCTGCTTAAGCAAGGCCGCAAATGAGCGAACAAAATCAATATGGGAGACTAACGCCCCAGATACGGCTGGTTTGATTCCTGAAGGCCAGTTCAAAATAAAAGGAACCCTTGTTCCAGCTTCAAATGCACTATATTTCCCTCCTCTGAGCGTCCCTGCGGGGCTGTGCCCCCCAAGTCTGGCAACTGCTTCGTCCTGATAACCATCGTCAAGTACCGGACCATTATCACTAGTAAAAACAATGAGTGTATTCCTGGCTATTCCTTGCGCTTCCAGTTGTTTCATGATTTCGCCAACAGTCCAGTCCAGTTGAAGGATTGCATCTCCACGGAGTCCCAAACCGCTTTTATCCTTGAACATTGTGGCAGGCATTCTCGGAACATGTGGTTCTGTCATGGCAAAATAGAGAAAAAAAGGCTCCTTTTTCTGATCCGAAATAAAGGTTTTGGCCTGTTCAAGAAAAGTGTAGGAAAGTTCTTCATCTACCCAGCGCGACATCTTCCCACCGCTCATATAGCCAATTCTGCCAATACCATTTACAATGGTATTATTATGCCCCTGCCCCGGAGAACTTTTTATTTTCAACAACTCCGGATGTTCCTTTCCGGTGGGATCATCGCCAACCTTGTTTCTATAGTCAACCGTTATCGGGTCATTCCTGTCGAGCGCCACAACGTGATGATCCTTTAAAAAAACTGTCGGAACACGATCTGCGGTTGCGGGAAATATAAAGGAGTAATCAAAGCCAACCTCATTGGGACCTGGCTTTATCTCTTCATTCCAGTTCTTTTCAACACGGTCTCCAAGTCCAAGGTGCCATTTTCCAATGATCGCAGTTTTATATCCTGCATTTTGAAATACTTTTGGAAGTGTAGTCCGTCCTGTTGGCACAATCAATGCGGCATCTCCAGGGAGTACGCCTGTTCCTTTTTTTCTCCATGGATATTCTCCGGTTATGAGTGCGTACCTCGAAGGGGTGCAGGTTGCGGAAGTCGAATGTCCATTGGTAAACCGGATGCCGCTGGCTGCCAGTTTGTCCAGATTCGGTGTCTTGATCCTGGTTGCACCATAACAGCTGAGGTCTCCATAGCCAAGATCATCTGCGCAGATCAATATTACATTCGGCCTGGTCTGTCCAGAACCGACCAGAAAGGAAAAAAGCATTATAAGTGTCAATAGACTTTTCATTTATTTAAGGTTTGAATAAATATTTGTTTCACGCTAAAAGAAAGCCGTCACAAATCCTCCTGTATCAGGAACAGGGCTCTTAATGAGGTCAATTATAGCAAATTAGAAGACAATAATCGGCTCTTCACAAACGAATTCATTACACAAACGTTTGATATGGCTATTAAATGGGCCCGGTTTTCTTTCTCCCCTGATATTCTGCAGAGGTAAACAGACAATCTCAAGAAGTGTTTAGGACAGGCACCTATCCTCCAAAACTTTTTTTGATCGTATCAAGATGGCCCTGATCATTGAATCTGCCGAATTCAATATCGTGGCACCGGTTAAATTCCACCGATGTCTTTAGCGTATCGATAAACTTCCCGAGCATCTTACCTATAGGAATAACAGCAAGGAATGCCAGTAAAAAGCAGAGAAAGATATTATTTCTATTTTAAATCCTTTATCTACTGGCTGCTCTTTGAGCGGCACGATAAGGTATAAAAGCCCCAATTAATATAAACGTTGCTATTATTGTAACCATTACAGATGCCTGAATGGTAACAACTGCCAATATGTATAAAAGAGCCGCTATGAATACCAGAGAAAAACTGATCATCTTTAAGCCAAAAATATTCTGCTGTTTTATCATTTGGAGTTCTTCCAGGCTTGCAGAGGAAGTGTGAGCTTCTTTCTTTTTGGCTTTATAGGAGAGATAATCTTCATAGTCTTTGCTTGTTTTCCTTTTTAACCTCATGATTATCTCTGTAATGCCCAGAAGAGCAAGTGGCAACAACACCCCAAGTAACATTTCGTTGGCTCGGGATAGCTTGTAACCGAAGGAGAAGGGAATGATGATTTTGAACAACAGGTTAACCAGAAGGGAAGTCAAAGTAACATATATCGTTATTTTTCCCGTTAATCTTTTTGAAAACAATGCCCAGATAGGCGGCAATAGTAAGGGGCCGCCAGTAATTGCACCCACGCTGAGGGTAAACTCAACGACACCACCGATACGCGGTACAATCAAGGCTATAAGAATCATGAACACACCAAAAAACCAGGAAGAAGCCCGTGCGACGAACATCAATTTCTTGTCCGAGGCATGCGGGTTAATTGATCCTTTATACACATCATTGGTAAAAACCGCCGAAACTACATTGAGTGCAGTATTGGCTGATGCAGATGTAGAAAAATACATTCCGGTTAGCATCAGTCCTAAAAGACCTGGAGGCAGCACCTGCTTGCAAACCATTATATATGCATTTTCTGCATTCATACCTGTCAGCTCCGGATTGATTACCTTGTAGGCCATGGGTGGCAACATCCACAAAATTGGGCTTAAAATATACAAAGCAGCAAATAGATACGCCACCTTAGAAGCGCTGCGTGGTTTGTCTACACTCGTATAGCGTTGAATAAATGTCCAGTTGCCACCGATGTAAAAAATATGATAGATAGCGAACGCAAAAATAAATATCCAGGTGTATTCTCCGCTGACGGGATCAAAAAAGCCGGCTGGCAGATGCTGTATAAAACCTTCTACACCACCAACTTCTCCAAATACCAACGGTAAGATGATCACCACCGCTGCCGTCAAGACCACAAACTGAAGAATGTCGGTTACCATTACGGCCCACAAACCACCCACCGCCGTATAAGAGATCATCAGAATACCAAGTATGACTGTGACAGGCATTAATGGATAATCAAGTGTTGCCGACACCAGTTTGGATACAGAATACAATACCGACCCTTTGATCAACACCGATACAATAGTAAAAATATAAATAAAACTTTTCTGAACGGAATTGCCCAGGCGTGCCTTAATAAATTCAGCTGCAGTAAGGTTACCCGTTGCTTTCCAGCGGGGAGCCAGGTAAAAACCAGCCACCAGTGCGCCTATGCACATGGTCCATTGTATAGTAATGGCTACCCAACCATGCTGGTAAGCAATTGCTCCCCATGCTACAAAGGTACCGGCAGAAAAGAAACTCATGAACAAGGACAAACCCCCGATAAACCAGGGTACAGACTCGCCACCGGCAAAAAAAGATTTTAAATTTCTTCCTGTTCTTGAGAAGCTGATTCCAACCAGCATTATAAAGACGGAGAAAACAACGACTACTACTGTATCTATCATGTTAGAAATGTTTTATGGTATAACACCGTACCGAAAATAAGGAAGCTGGCACATTAGTCGATGGATGCTCCAATATGATCTTTAATTTTTTAATTTTTAGCTGAGATTCAAATACGATTTCATTCCGGGCCTGGTAATTGTCCCTCTTGCGGTAAACAACATTGCCGTGCTCATCCTCAATATGATAATTTCTTACACAAAAAGGCATTACCGTTTCGGGATGCGTCATCAGTACCGACTCCATCGGATGATCTGTATCTGTATCAAATACCAGGTCAATTTTTTCAATAAACTTCTCGTGTTCCCACGCTACTTCAATAGTAGGGGCCGGATCGGCCAGATCGGCTACCCATGCGTTGGGCTGTACTGTTGGACGATCTATTCCATTTTTTATGTTATGTTCAGAAAATGTATGGATGACTTCGTCAAACTGCAAGGCTATATTTTGGCCTTCCGGCCTTCTCTGCGGGCACCAAAATTCAAAGGTTTCTACGCCAGATCCTTCGGGCGCTACCTGTTTACCATTATTAGAAACAGCTTTATTTACACCATTAAAAACAGAAAGCATACCTGTAAATCTTTGATCGGAGTAGGCCAGTTGTACCTTTTCATTGATTAAAAAACAGACAAAAGCATATTGGTCCTGATCAATAACTACATCAAAATCAATGTTTACATCCTGTTCTCCAGCCTGCAATGCAATATGTTTTACAGCGAGTACTGTATCTGGTGTAAAACCACCGTGCCTCGCACTAATCCTTAATTCTGCCTGGAATGTAGTAGGTGCATCAGCTCTAAGCAATACCTTAAATGCCGGAAACTTGCCGGGATGGACAGGTAGCATTTGTGCGGCAGCAATAGAAAGTGTTTTAAAAACGAGATTATCCCTGTTAAACCCTTTAAATTCAAAGTGTGAGCTAGACTTTAAATTGGCCTGTTGAACATTATCTGCCTCATCTTCCCAATCCACATTTGGAATATATTGACCGGTTCTGATCAATGCTTTCTGCAAATGTGGCATGTAATTGTCCTGGTACAATTCGGCTGGTAGTTTGTGATGCTTTAAACACAATGCTGCTGCCACGGCTGCTGCCTGCGCAACATAGGCACAGGTGCCCATTACCCGGGTGCCCCCAAAGGCTACGTGGCTCACGCTGATGATGCGCCCAGCAAGGAACAGATTTTTAATGTTTTTACTATAAAGGCACCTGTAAGGTATTTGAAAGATACCTTTACTGTGCCACTGGTTACATGGCGAACGCTCACTGAATACGCCATCGGCAGGATGCAGGTCAATAGACCATCCACCGTAGGCAACGGCATCTTCATGCACTTTTTGCTCAATCAAATCAGATTGGGAAAGTATATAATCTCCTTCAAATCTCCGGCTCTCCCGTTTGCCCGGTATCATTCCTACCCATTCCAAAGTATAATTTTCTGCCTCAGGGAAATTACCCGAATTTTTGATATAATCCCATACGCCATAGATCACTTTCCATAATTCCCACTTAATCTTCTCTGTATCATGCACAGTATCCATTCTGCCGCCATGTTCTACCCACCACAGTTTGCAACCATGTTCCTTGGCATTAAAGCTCTTATAGCGTGGTATTTCCTTTTGTACATCAATTGCAAATGCCGGAGCAGTAAACTTAACCGGCTTTTCTGTATCCTTTGTATAAAAATAAAGTGAATGTCCCAATAATTCGCCATAACTCGCATCCGGTGCCATTGGTTCATTAAATTCTTCGGCTGTTTCTGCCCCCATTCTAAATGCTGCCCCAGACAGAAAACTTACAACTCCATCGCCAGATGCATCACAGAACAAGGGTGCATGGATAATATAGGTTGTAGCGTTCTGGCTGCAAAAAGCCTTGATGCTTTCGATCCTCTCTGGTTCACTTTTGTTTACTTCATACACAGCAGTATTAAGCAAAAGCGTGATATTGGGTTCCTGTTTCACTTTGTCCAATAAAATCATATCCAGTATGATCGGATTTCCCTCGGGATTTCTATAAGTGTTTTCTACCAGCAGCTCATCTATTATGCCACCCTCCCTGCTCCAGCGGTTATTATTGCCCATGTGTGAAGTAGCTCCCAGTATCCATAACCGAACCTCGCTAGATGCATTGCCGCCTAGAACGGGCCTGTCCTGTACAAGTATCACCTTTAAACCCTGCCTTGCCGCTGTGATGGCTGCACACACACCAGACATCCCGCCACCAATAATAGCAAGATCGGTATTATACTTTTCAATTTTTAAACTACGGTTTTCTTCTGCCTCTTTTCGTATCATTATTTGATTGAATTATTTTCCTAATTCCGTTATTTTAGTCCTAATCTGTTTTCCGTTGATATCTGTTAGTTTCAGATAAAAACTAACCGGCTTATCCATTTCAATTGGTATGGTAAATTCAAATGGATATTCATTTTTATCCATGCTCATTTCTTTTTTCCCATTGATTTTATAGCTGATGGTGGCCTTCTTCCATTTTGTATCGTCTTCTTGGAGAAAAACGAAAAGTTTTTGTGCATAAGAACCCAGCTTAAACAATAATGCTTTGGTATTTCCTTCCGGGATATCGGCATAATCGCTTCTATGATCTTTTTCAGCATGAAGGAGCTGATCCTGGAAACCGGTCGGGATTTTAACGTCAGCAATAGCCACAGCAGCCATTCCACCTGCAGGAACATGAAGCTGAAATACACCATCCTTTAAAAATGTCGATTTACCAGACGGATGTAAGTTATGGATGGTGGTATTGCCCGCAAAACCGACACGGGAAAGATCTACCGAAACCCGCGTGTTTACCTCTGCTCCAGACTGGTTCATAAAAGCCAGAAGCAGCGTATCGCCCATTTTTGCACTGATGTAATTTAATGCATGATCATCAATTTGCAACAAACGGGATGGCATCCACAGCCGGGCATTTTCGAACTGGAAAAACCTGCCGTTCTTAGCCCCATAGAACTTGTTCTGCAAATAGGTGTATCCTTCTATGTAATCACTTGGGAAGCTGATCTTTCCATCGCTTTTTACATAAGCATCTGAAACCAGATAGTCGATGAACATAGAGGCCATTGGCAAAATATGGTTGTAATGAAAAGAGTTTACGCTCTGCGCTTTATGCTCATGAAGCGGAAAATCTGCCTTTTCATAGGCCGTAGTTCTTTCGGTGTTCATGTGATAGCCCGGAAAACTTTCAGAACGACCAACAATCGAAGCTTTGGCTACATTCATCAGATAAGAATCTTTGGTATGATAGCCAATTCTTAGCAGCCATGGGGCGTAGGTAGACATGAAAATACCACGATGACCCGTTGAAGTTCCCGACGACTCGGGCGTAAGCCCTATTTCAGAAAGCCTCCAAGCAGGAACTGTCTCTTCGGGGTAATACATCTGTTGGTGGCCTTTTGATTTAAGATACCAGTACATCGGTGCCTTTCCGCCCTTGTTCACGGTAACCAGACTATCAGGTATCTGGGGCGCCATCCAGGTAAACAAAGTATAATGCCTGGCCCCATCTTGCGCTGCCTGTAGATACCGGCTTTGGCCTGTAAGTTCGTATAACTCTAAAAGTGCCGACCAATTGTTTGTAAATGTGGGCCAGAAAAAATTAGAACTGAACAAGGGATCTCCAAACTGTGTGATCCGTGTATACACCCTTTCTTGCAAATATTTATCTGCCAGGGTAATGCTCAAACGCAAATAAGATGAATCTGATGTGAGCTTAAACATATACATGGCATTGACCCAGTTCTTTCCTTTTTGCACTTCGTCAAGATTCCTGATGCGTGTTGTGCCGAACTCCTTTTTGGCCATTGCGGCATAGAATGAATTGTTTTTACCAAAAACATTGTACAGCACCTGTAATTCTGATAATGGGGCGATGGGCCCTCTTAGCTTTCTTGACGGCGACTGAATTTTCTGGTTACTATCAATGGCAAACAGGAATTTTTCACGCGATAGCATAAACTCCATTAAGGGATAGGCCCTTTTATCAAACATTTCCTTGTCATCCCTTATAATCGACAGCTCAAGTGGATTTAAGCTCGAAACATTTTTTACAGCGCCAGGTACATCGGTAGAATAGGCAAAACCTTTCAGGCTATCGATAAACCAGGCATAACGAGTTTTGGAATAATCAATCAGGTTATCTAGCGTAGTATTCATGGAAACGGTAGCATTGGTTCGGTAATCCCTAAAGCCAAATACTGTTGTCGCAATTTTTTCATACGTTTTGGTGATGCTGGCAGAATCGACCACCAGATTCATGGAAAATTCAAAAGCACGTCCAGCTGTCATTTGTGAATTGACGCCTCCCGGCATGGGTGCAAAAAGCTGGGACTGCAACAGCGATTTATGGTTAAGCAGGGCAACTCCGAACTGGCTGTTGGTAAAAAGCGGCAAAGGTTGGAAAGGCAAATACTTAGGATCTGCCAATACCCCTATCGAATTATGCCCGTCATTTACCAAAGTAGCAGGTATTGTGGTCATAAATGATGGTGTAAGGTAAGGTTGCGGCGGGGTCCGTTTTTCTGTCCATATCAGCGGTTGCCATAACTCACGGGTGCTATCACTTTTGAAAGATGGCGCACCAATGTAGCCCACGCTATAAAAACCATTCTTTTTAGGCGTAAATAAAAATCTGACCTTGGGATACGGCAAACCTTTGATCAGCCATGCCTTTAACGTAAACATTGGGTGTGCTGGAAAAGTATAACTAATGGAATCTCCGGCACTTACCGCCTTAATCGCAGTAAGAAAATACGTTGTTCCGGCATGGTAAATATTGGCCGTTCTGTTTTGCTGTGCGCTTCTTAAGATCTTGTCATCAAACCCATCGCCGGCAACACTGGCATCAACAGCTTGTTGACTGTAATCGGCTAATCGATTGTCGGTGGTTTTCCAGGTGGGAATATTGTAGGGAACTTTTTTTAGTCCTGAAGGCTTTAACGCAATTTCGGGATCTTTCTCATTGAAGATGACTACAAAATCGGGCTTAAACTGATAGGTTTCGCCTTTCGATACAATTTCGAATGCATTGCCTCCAGCGGCTATCGTTTGCCCATTTACTGACCTGTACGAACAGCAAATACCTAAAAAACAAATGAATTTAATGTATCTGCTACTTATCATTCTACTCCATATTTTCATACACACTATTGTTTTATTGGCTGCAAGTGGATTACAAAACCTCCCATAGGGGGAATGGATATTTTCTTTTTATGTAATTGAGACGGAACTGTAGCTAATGAAGAAAACCCCATTTTGGCATCCTGAATAGCGGTTGCCCTATAATTTGAAAGCCCTTTTACAAAAGAGAGGTCTAATGTTATATTCGTTTCCGAGGTAAGTCCGTTAATTGCGGCTACATACCAGTCCTCTCCTTTCTTTTTAGCGATGATGGCGCAGCTGCCTATTTCGCTTCCGTCCAATACCAAAGTGCTGTCCCAGGTTGTGGGCAGATTCCGTATCAATGGAAGTATGGGTTTGTACAGCGGATCGTTTACAAGCGTTACCGGATTTTCTGCAATACATTGAAACGGCGAATCAAACAAGTAAAGCAGTGCCAGTTGATGGGTAAGTGTTGTAGATGCTCTATTAGAAAAAAGTGCGGGCGTATAATCTGCTGGCCCGGTGATATACCTGGTAAAGGGAAGTGCTGTGTTGTGCCATGCGGGAATTGGCTCATTCATAATATTGAGCTCCGCTCCCCGGACACCTTCCCTGGTCATTTCGTTAGGAAAGCTGCGGTATTCGCCCGTAGAGGTGTGGCAACCATGAAAATTGACCATTAGCTTTTTCTGCGCTGCAGCTTTTAAGAAACCTATCTCAAAATCTATCAGTTCCTTGGCCTCACTATTCATGAAATCAATTTTTATACCGGCAACTCCTAATCTGTTCAATGTATCCAGAAAAGCATTACAGTAGGCGGTATCCCTTAAATACTTGGAATCTTTCCATACCCAAACCTTAATATTTTTTTGCTGTCCATGATCTACCAGCTCCTTTAGCGTTTGCCATTTTTGTTTCCATTTCTCTTCCCATCCATCATCAATTAACGTATAGCTATAATTTAACTGGGCTGCAGCATCGATAATGCTTTTCTCTACAGCCGGCTCCAGGTAATCTTCACGCCTAGTAATCCAGCTCCAGGCACTTTTTCCCGGGCTGATATAGTCTGTATTCGCATAAAGATATTCATCGGGTTTCTCGTTTAAAGCTTCAACAATGTTTTGGTTAACCAGCTCGTTTAAATTGGATGCCAATCCAATTATGCGCCAGGGCGTAAAAGAGCCTTTTCCCGATTGTACAAAAAAGCCCTTATCGCCCTCGGTAAAATCTACCGATAAACTGTTCTTATTGGCTTTTAAGCGCATCCCACTGTAATGCTGCAGTGCGGCCTCTGTAATAAACAGGTAACTTTTATCTGCTAACTGTGCTACAATAGGCTTGCCCTGTATGGGGCCGGTTGCAGAAATTCTGTCAAGGCTATCCAATCGAGTCTGCATCCATAAGCCCGCATAAGATTTGAGCTTCCAATTATTGTTGCGCTCAAAGAACCACGCGCGCACACCACTGTCTAGAACGAAACTTGTTTGCTCTGCTGTAACATGCACCTGTTGCGCATTGGGCAATTGATAGCGGATAGCGCAACCATTGTCAAACACGGCCAATTCTATCCTATTTTTACCAATGCTGATTTGATATTTTTTGTATGATACGCTCCGTTGCTGATAATTATAGCGCAACAGGGCAAAGGATTCTGTTATGGTTTTGCTAGCTAAAAGTTCAGGTTCAGCAGCTGCATCTAACAAAGGCTTTCCAGAAATACTCAAACCTAAACGGGAAGGCTTGATCAGCTCTTGATTATTTAAAGATAACGTATAGAAAAACCCTTTATCTCCTTCCTTAAAAATGCGGACAGTTACGGCAGCGGATGGGCTTTTAAGCAGTAATGGCTTTTCGGCACAGCTGGCCGTGGCAGGCATAAAACTACCTATCCATACCAATATATTTAGTGCGAGCAAAAATGCTGCTATCTTATGCAATCCTAAACCTTTTGAAGGAAACTCTGGCAGCAAGCTACCGATTATTTTTACAGCGATGTATTTCATCCGTTTATTTTTATGTTTTTCAATGGTAAGATGGAGCTTACCATGATTAAAATAATCACTTCTGTATGTGTTTAATGATTATTTTAATCATGGACGGTTTATTTCAGTATGCTCCCTCTCAATAAAATCCGTCCTAAATAAATAACTGTTTGATTATATTTTTCTGGATTTTTGACAATGTCGGCTCTCTTGTCTTCGGGGAGTATCCCCAGTTTATCGGCTTGCTGCCCAGATAAATTACAAGTTACCACATGTTCTCCCGCTGGTACTTTTATCACATCAAACTGTCCGCGGTAGCGGTTGTTGCAAAAGGCGTTGAATCTATTCAATGCATCTGCTATGGCTGCATTGGTAGCTTGATAATAGCTAAAGCTTCCTTGCTTCTCTTTGCTTAATTTTACGGGCTTTCCATCTATATGCCATTCCAACTGTCCAACCTCCGGCCCGCCGATATCAAAAATCCCTATCGTGTCTCCCTTGAAACGAAAACTAAAGCTTGCTCCTGGCTTGTTTGCCGTAAGCACATTTGGAAACCATGGACTGAATTTTTTAAGATTCGGATTGGCAGCTGTTGGTATTAACTGCCAGCCATTGTTCTCAATTGCCAAAATTGAGGGATCTACCATCGTTGCCTCATCCCAGGCCGAGGTGATCAATGGTTTAGGCAATTGTCCCTTTATTAGCTGTTTTGCGGCTCCAATTTTTTTAAAGGCACGGGCTATGGCTGCGGCATACAGATTGCCACCGGCTATAGTAGGATGAATCCCATCTTCGGAAAACAAAATTTGATGCTGGCCAATTGTTTGTGAACTCCCTTTCCATATCAGTTTTTCTGATGCTTCCAGGCTTGATGCCTCCATTCCTAAATTTACCGATGGTAGCTCATAATAGGCAGCAAGCTGCTCTAGTCTTATAATATTTGGCGGTAGTTCCTTTTTTTGATAAAAAGCAGATTGACCATTTAAAATGGTATAGATTAGACAGATCTCTGCATCGGGGTTAAGTTTAATCGTTTGCCTGATCATCCCCTCCATGCCATCGGGATAAGCACCATTAACGGCAAATTCTATAAAAATGAGATCTGGGCGATGGTTAAGCACATGCTCCTGGATCCTAAAGGCACCTAGCTCGGTTCCGGTACCTGAAACTCCTGCATTGATCCACCTAAACTTAGCTTGAGTATAAGTTTGTTCCATATAGCTGGCCGTTTGAAGGCGATAGCCAAAATCTGACTGCGTAATGCTCCCTCCAATAAAAGCAACCACCACCTCTTTACCGCTGTTCACCTTTGCGAAGAACCTTGGAAGTCCGGCACGCACAATGCACTCCTGTTCGTTGGTATAGTTTCCTGGTTCAACTTTAGGAATATTAGCGGCCAAAGCAAAATAAATCGGCGACGCTCCTGTCTGAGAAGCTGCAATTTTATCCCTATCGGCACTTTCCTGAGAAAATGCCATTGTAGAAATCAACAGACAACCAAGCAATATCGCTTTCATACCAATTTTATTCGTTACCATTGAGCACAATTTTTTTTGATTTTGTTTTTCCGTCATCACTTTTAAAGATGAGTTCAAGCGTTAAGTTTTCGCCCATAGGCAATTTGCTGAAGCTCCATTCATAAGGATACTGGTTAATTTGCTGTACGTTTTTATTACAGGTAACCGTTACCGAATGATTCTTTAGGGGAGCGGTTTCTGCAAACCCATAGCACGTATCCCAACCAAATGGCGAACGAATGCGGAACAGATAGATACGTCCCCAAGGCGCACCAAGGTCAAAAACTTTCATCCCTTCTTTAACTGGCGAATATTTGGCCACCACGGGTGCCGCAGCAAGTGGAACAGCAATTGCTTTGAACCCTTTTGCGGGAACTGTTACCTCCAGCTTCGATTCTTTAAAGTTTAATGCGGCAGACTGCCCATTGTTTTCATAGCCTAATGCCGTTCCCTCCTTTTGGGCATTTGCAGCTTTGTTCCATTGTACTGCCACTTTTTGTTCGCTGTCCACTTCAGAAGACAGCAGGATCCAGAAATTTTTATCAGAAACTGCTGTTACATAGTTTATTCCCGGATTTTGAACCGTTACCAGCTCTTTATGCATCCGCAGTACAACCTCCGAATCTCCGAAAACCTTACCTTTACCACCGCCATATATTCTGTTATTAAACCATACAAAGCCCTCTTGCTTACTATATGGAAACATGACATTCCCGTTAGCGCGTTGCATGGTTTCTGTAATGAGGTAATCTAAGCTAAATGCAAGATGAGGAGGGATATGATGATAATAAATAGAACTTAGATCGGGGCCCTTATAAGGAAAATCAGGTGCCATGTGTACATCGGTAAAGCCCGTGCTATAATATCCCGGATAATTTGTAAAACGACCAATAACTGCATTACGTGCATAGGTTTCGTAAATAGGTTTATTTACATATTGAAACAATCGCAGCAAATGCGGTGCCCAGCTGCTCATAAACACCGGATGTACCGTCTGACCTTTTACCCGTGTAAAATAGGTACTTGGTTGCTCCAACCCCAGCCCTACAGGTGATACGAGCCATTCTGGCACTTTCTTTTCCAATACGTCGTCTTTTTTTCTTGGAAATCCTAAACGGTAGGGTTCATTGCCTTTCCACCAGATCCGGGTAACCCCGTCATAACGATTACCTTGATGAATCGTCTGCAAAGTATCATTTACCTTCGGATAGCTTCGTATGCCTGCAATGGTAAAATAAGCGCCATATTCAGCGGCTTTTAAATACTTTGTATCTTTTGTAGATTCATATAGATCCAACAAATCCCACCAGGGTGCATAAAAAGTAGTGTTATAAAAGGGTATATGGCTAAGTACATTGTTGGTATTGCTATATATTTTACGCTGGATAAAAAGATCGGCATCTTTTTTAGCCAATTGCAACCATTTTGCCTGACCTGTTAGGCGATAGGCCCAAAGCGCCTGGTTCCATGAATGGAAATCTGTTGAATATCCCTTGGCTGTTCTCAAGCTATCTCCTGGTAGGGCTATCGCCTTTATCCAAGGGTTTAAGCCGTTTAACAAATGGTCCAATCCCACATAATAAGAAGTAGTAAACTGAGAAGTTAAAGGATTCATTTCCAACGTTTTTCTGGTTGCATTAAATGCTGTGGGAACAATATCTATAGCCCAGCGGTAACCACTTCTTGAAAGCGTAAATTCTATGGTCGGCAACGACCGTTTAATGTAAAAATCTTCATCGTTTTGCAGTACCGACAGTGCAACATTCAATAGTGGCGTAGCATTTACCACTGTTGGTGCTGTTGTAGGATCTCCTTCAATATCATAGAATCCTTTTAGCTGGGCGGCCCACCCCGCAGCATTGTCATTTTTAAACAGCTCAATCATATTAAACACGGCATCGGTAAGCGACAGCTGTTCCTGTTTACGATAATCCCTTACCTCGAATACCTCCTTGGATACATCATCCATAGCCATGTCCCAATTACCAGGTGCTACACCAATTACGAATTGTCTGTCGATTAACTCCCCAGCACGATATTTAGAATCACTCATTCCCAATACAGGTGAAAACATGACTGGTTGTATCTGATTATTGTGGTTTTTAAGTGTAAAGCCTGCCGGTGCATAATCTACCGAGCCCCAGTCTTTTTTAAACAATTCTGGCGCTGCCGCAACGTAACTGGAAACGGTACCTTGTGGTGTCTTTGAGGAAACAATGGTAACCGGCTGCTGCATCATGGCCGTAATCATCATTTGCGGACCATCAGAAAGACGCTTAAACTGGAACATAGGTGCCATGAGCACATTTTCCAATTCATCCTGCGCAATCGGCTGAAAGGCAGCAACGCCCATGCTATAGTAACCCGGACGGGCTGTTTTACAAATGAGCCGCAAACGAATATGTAGTTGTCCGGGCAACAGTGACCATAAACCGGTAATAGTAGAACCATTGCGCGTGACATACTGGACCTCTATCATCTGTTTATCAACAGTTTTTGCCGCAATGGGAATAGCTTCACTAAGGTTTCCTGCTTCAAAAGGATTGAAATCATCCCCTGTTTTATGTACCGCATGTTTTTGATCGTTGAAAACAAAATAGGCTTTCGGTGTCTGTGAATCCCAGGTTGGGTAGTACTTGTTATAGCGGATGGCAGTAGTATCGCTGCTGATCAAAAAAACACCATGGTCTTCGATTTTTGTACCCATCGGCTGCTTCCATTGTCCGTCTTTTTTGATTGCTGTACGGCAGGCAATAGCGCTTTGATTTGTTCCGGTTGTTAAAAATTGTATACGCATTACCTCATTTTCAATTTGAGCAATGACCTTATCGGTATCGTTCAACCGCAGCGATGGGGTTGTATTTTTCTTTTCATCAGTAAATACTTCTTGTTCAACAGGAAGTTTTTTCCATGACAAAAGTGTTTTTTTATCTAAATTATTTGGATTTATTGTGCTATCCTGCATAAAAAGGATGGCATCACAGCGACCAAAATTGAAATTATGCAGCCGTAGCAATACTTCTTTTTGTTTAAGGTCTGCGTAACCCAGATGTTCCCATGCATAACCAGGTTTTCCATGCCCTCCTGCCTTTTTTAGCTTGGCATTGCCAACCGAAAGCTGAAACAGCCTTGTACGTGGGGATGTTTCAAAATCTGGTGTACGGATCCAGACGGCATATCGCCCGGGCTTTCCAACGTTCAACACGGTCAACGCATCCGATGTAACGTCCAGTTCGCCCTCCAGAAATCTTAAGATACTACCGTTGATCCCCTCCCTGTTTACTTCGGTAAACCATTTGCCTTTAAACTGAAAATCAGTTCCCAATACCAGGCATTTTTCCTGTTGTGCATTGGCTTTGGACATATTTAAAAATAGACCCGCCAAAAGCAATAAACATATATTGGTTTTTTGAAGATGCATGATCTTAAAAAATTTATTGGTATTTAAATGTATATACCTGCAAGCCATAGGGTGCTATTTTAATCTTGTCATTGAAAGAGAAAGGAATTGGCGATCCAGATGCCGAAAAACATTGTGCTGTTTCCAATGCTAAACGGTGTTGCCCAATAAAACGGGATTGGTTTATATGAAGCTCGCCCTCTTGTGCCTCGTCATCATTATTGAGTACAAATAGATAAAATGTTTTATCCTCCTTATTCAGGGCGCACAAATAATCCATGTTAGGATTAGTTAATGATACCAGCTTTTCTATCAAGGCCAAACCACCCTGCTTATCAAATATTTTTCCCTTCTGAAAACCAAAGGTTTTGTGGGGACCAACTTTAGGCGTGATGAATCCCGCCGGAAAATCAATTCTGCCCTGCGACCGCAGTGACAGCTCTGCCATCAAATAGTCTGTGATCCATCCCACTTGCCACCATGCGTGGTGCGGAAAAGGACCTGCGCCCCTATTCATGGCACTCCAATAATAAGAGGCAACCCCTGTTGCCGGATCTACAAAAGCATCTTTGCTCAACGCCGCAGTTCTTGCCATCTTGAGATATAAAGAGTCTTTTGTGAGCTGGAATAATCTTACGAACATGCCGGCATGACTGGCCAATAAAATTGGACCGCTAGGGTTGGCCGAACCTAAAATGCCGCCGTGTTCAAAACTTAGACCCACCTGGCTGATCTGCCAATCTTCGAGTTCTCTTGTTCCGCTCTTCTTGCCTTGGTGGTTCGGGATAGGATGAGAATAAATGGAAGTGGTGTAAAATTGTGCAGTTTTAATGGCAGCCTGTTTAAAACGTTGCTCTTTTGTAATCTCATAAAGATCCAGCAGTGCCTGGGCACTTTGACCAGTTGCAAAATCTGGAGCAAAACGGGCATCTCCGCAAACCCCTAAAAAGTATCCCTTTTCTACGGCATTTTTAATAAACCAGTCTGCGCCCGTTATAGCAGCTTTTAAATATTTTTCATCTTCAAGCACCTGATAGGCGACCAGTAAACCATAAAAAGTAGGCCTATAATCTTTCTGGTCTGTAAACATAGGCTGGTAGGTATTGTTATGATAAGCCACTTCCCAATAACCTTGCTGCTTCATCTTGGCAAGAAGCCAGTCGGCCGCCAAGCGTATTGCCGATTTAAGCTGCTGATTGTCCGGCTCAAATAAAAACACATTCCCCATGTCGAGTAACATGTAGTACGTAGTGGCTATCGGTTCTGTATAAGGCCCCCACTCTTCGGTGAAACGTTTAGAATGATAAAGATAATATTGACCAGCGGCAGCGCCGTGAAAAAATCCACCAGCTGTGTTTTGCTGCGCCAGTTTAAAATTTAACGCATTTTTCAATCGTTGATGAATAAGGATTGAGTCTTGTGTAAGGGTTGCCAACATCCACATCGCTCCATAATCGGCATTTTTTACTGCATCTTTTTCCGATTCATAAACACCGCCCAAATATTCCTGTGCGCCAATCCGCTGACCCTGGTAATCAAAGGTCCTCCACCTTGAAGTGCTATCTTTCTTTACATAATCTAAAAGCTGCAGCATACGTGCTGATAGGGACTGGTTGGTTTGTTTTAAACGGAGCAGTTCATCAAAGCGATAAACATCATTAACGACATGTTGATAAACCTTATACCAATCTGATGGGTTGACCGTGTACCTGAAATCAAATGAAATGTTTTCCCCTTTTTTTAAATATGATTTTTTTTGCCCTAATACCGGATGGTATAAGGTTGGGCTCAGTTGTTGCTGCCTGTTGATCAGCGACAGGCCGAGCTGCCAGTTAGATTGGGTAGATTTATCATATTCCCATGGGTCTCTGGCCGTTCCTGGTTCGGCGGTAACCGCCAGTGTAATCCCTTCTTTATTGGTAAGCATGGCAGTAAGTGCGGCTGCTGTCCGCTCTCTTACTACCATCGGCTTATCTGGAATTCCGTGACCATAGGCATAAGCATCAATAAAATTACTGTTAATGGTATTGCCCTGAAAAACCCCGGGAATGCAGGCCCACTGAAACTGGTTTTTATCATTTGTTGTAAGCACCGGGCTTGCAATGGAATAATATCCGTCCCTATCGGCTGTTAACCGGATGGAAACACGAAGGTCATTTTTATAAACAGAGTCTAGCTGCCAGGTAGCCTCGATGGTAGCAACTTCTGTTTTTTGCTGAAAAACAAGTGTATGGCCAACCTGTTTATACCGCTGCGGGTAAAATGAAATGGAACGCCCCTCTGTATTTAAGGAAACAGGAGAAGTATTTGCTTTCCAGGTAGGGATGATATAACGGTATTCGGGTTCTGGAAATGGAATTTCCTTTCCGTTTTTATCTTTAATCGGTGCATTCATATCTGGTTGCTCTTTACTGTAAAGCAGGGTGTACTGCCCCAGTGAGCCAGGTAATGACTGCCATCCCTTTTGTCCCTTCACCGACAACTGTTTTACCTTGTAGCCTTTGCCCGTATTTTCCCAGTTCAGTCGGATCACGTTGTTGGTTAGTGCCGCTTTGGTAGCCAGTTGCGCATAGCCACTGCTTATTGATGCCAGCAACAGCAATATTACACCATTTAACCTCATTGTGTAATGTTTAGTTCTAATTCCTTTACAACCGTTGTTGAGCGCTCTAAATTGGCATTAGTTGCTACAAAAGTGACTTTGTATACCCCCGCTCTGCTATAAACCTTGGTGTATTCTGTTAATTTCTGAGAAATGTTTTTGATGGGCTCCCCGATGTCCGGCAGGGTACTGTTGGGGTTAAACTGTTTGGTTACCACCCAATCGTCATCCAGTTCGGTATCGTTCCTTACGGTAAGCAGCTGAGCTGAAGTAATGCTCCAGTTGGTAGCTGGGCCGCTAAAGTTAAAGGCAACCCAACCAGCAGTAGCCATAGTGGCCAATATGGTTTGTTCTCCCTGCTGGTTAACGCTTCTCAGGTTAAAAGTACGGACTACCCAGCGGTTTTGCTGTGCTTCTGGTTTGATGACGGTAGTTTTATAAACCATGGCAATTGCCATACTTTTATTGCGGGCTGCGAAACTACTGAGATCGATATCCCCCGAAGGTGTCTGATCCTGACCGGAAGAGAGCACAGCTTTATCCGTAATGTCTTCCCAAGTGGCCGATCTTACACTTGCGGCCTCATATTTTCCATTAAAGTCGGTTGATACGTACACTTTGATTACCGACTGATCGATGGGCATCAGCCCGAATTGGGCGAAAGTATTAAAGTTGAGAAAAACGGAATTTCCTTCTACCGCGGTCCTTTTTCTGAACTCATATTTACGGCCCACTTCGCCCGACCAAAACACAATATTATCCGGTTTTCCCTTAACGATAAACCGGACAGGCTCTCCAACTTTATAACTGGTTTTTTCGGTTTCAACAGAAAAATCATCCTGAGGTCCCAACTCATAGGTTTTCTGGCAGGAAGCCAGAGAAAAGAACATCACAAATGCAATTATTAACTTATTCATCTTGTACAATTTTGTGGTTACCATCCTGTGTTTTGTCTGATATTAGGGTTAACGGCCAATTCACTATTCGGAATCGGGAATAAAACAGCCCTTTCCGTTACCCGCTGTGCCTGTGCTATAGCGGGATCTCTTAAAGCTGCCGGCATGTTGGTCTGGTACTCCCTTACCTGTGCCTGCATAACAGATGGGTAAATACCCCATCGCACAAGATCGTGTTTCCTGATACCCTCGAAAGCAAGTTCACGCAGCCTTTCGTTCCTGATCAGGTCCAGAAAGTCTTGCTTAGATAGCCCGGCAACAGCGTCTGCCTGGGTGTCGGGTGTAGACACATTTTTTCCATACCCTCTTCGCCTTACCATATTGATGGCGTTGTACGCAGCTGCAGAGGGCCCGCCGTTTACCTGGTTGTCGGCTTCTGCAAACATCAGCAATACATCGGCATATCTTAAAAGTGGCCAATTCGTGCCCGTCATGTTTTGGTTTCTCGGTAAAACCAGTTCATACTCGCGCCTCCATTTCCCGTTGCTTCGATCGTAGATCTGATCTGCCGCCCAATTGGTACGTACAGCCGTTTGCCCGGTAGTTACATACCTGTAAGGTGCAACTGTCCAGTCTCTTCGCTGGTCACCACTCGCGTAAGCATCATAAAGCTTGGCAGTAGCATGAACATAATCATAGCCATAGCCTATCTCAATAATTCCGCAGGTAATGCCATTATAACTTCCAATCGTGCCAGCTTCCTGTATTTCACCCTGGCCCGTTCCTTTAAACTCTACTTCCCATAAATTCTCTTTGGTATCGAATACTTCTCTAACGTGGTTAATGTAAATCTGGCTGAAGTCGGGGGTCAGATCGTGTAATCCAGACTGCATCACTTTTTCTGCATAGCTTCTTGCTTCAGCATATTTAGATGCATCGTTCAACGGAAAACCTGCCATGGTTAAATAAACCCTTGCCAATATTCCTTGTACCGTAGTTTTAGTGATACGTGTGTTATAGCCATAGTCTGAAACGGATTTAACCAAGATTTCGGCCTGTTTCATGTCTGCCACGATACGCTCGTAAATATCCTTTATTGGTGTACCCGGAAGAGGTTCTTCTTCAGGTGACTTGGTAGACTGCAACTTTAGCGGAACTGCCCCAAATTCATCCGTCAGCAAAAAATAATAATAGGCTCTTAAAAAAAGTGTCTGGCCTTTAATTTCATTCCGTTTTGCTTCACTCACCTGAGCTTTATCAATATTATCGAGCAGCATATTTGCTCTTTCAATCCCGGTATAAAGTGCTTCCCAATGCCTATTCAGTTCCAGCGTAGAAGCATCAACAATGTTGGCATTTATTCCAGATATTTGGTTCTTCATAAAGAACTCGTCACTGAAGACCATGTAACATGCCATTCCCTGTGCATAAACCCGATTATCGCCCAGGCGGTCGTAAACTCCTGCCAGTGCCGATTCCAGTTCTTTTTCTGTGTTATAATAATTTATTGGTGATATAAAATCCTGTGGGGTGGTATCCAGAATTTTTGAACATGATGTGGCAACAAGGGCCAACATCATACCGATATAAAATAAAACTGTTTTCATTGTAAAAAACATTTATGTTAAAAAGTTAGATTCATTCCAAAGGTAATGGTGCGAGCTCTTGGATAAGGACTCCAATCAAAACCCGGCGTGAGCGCAGAATGCCGTACAGAAACCTCTGGGTCCAGGCCGGTATAGTTGGTTAAGGTGGCAAGGTTTTGCGCTGAGATGTGTACCCGGGCAGCTTGCATCTTCCATTTTTTCATCAACTCGGGAGAAAGGTTATATCCAAGCGAAACTGTTTTTAGCCGTAAAAAAGACCCATCTTCAATATTTCTACTGGAGAATACGTTTGGTCCATAACCACCTGCCACGGGCAGCAAAGTATTCTGGTTTTCTAAAGACCACCTGTTTTCGTAGGTTTTAAACATATTTAAGCTTTGCCTTGCCTCGGCTCCTTCGAAAACAATACGGTTCGCATTTAGGATATCATTACCATAAGACCATTGTAAAAAAACGTTCAGGTCAAATTGTCCATACTG
This sequence comes from Pedobacter chinensis, assembly GCF_003339865.1. Taxonomy (GTDB): domain Bacteria; phylum Bacteroidota; class Bacteroidia; order Sphingobacteriales; family Sphingobacteriaceae; genus Pedobacter; species Pedobacter chinensis. The sequence goes on along the minus strand of NZ_QPKV01000005.1, from coordinate 27,958 downwards.
GAAATTGTTGGAAAAGCCTCCAATGTGCTTAGGATTGGGATTGCCAATAATCGTCTGGTCATTTGCATCCACCACTCCATCTCCGTTAATGTCTTTATATTTGATGAATCCCGGTCTAATGATCGAACGGGCACTACCATTGTTAGGCACTTCGGGCTTTAGATCATAAGTGCCGTTAGACAATACATTAAAATCATTTAGCTGATATAATCCGTCAAAAACATAGCCATAAAATAATGCCACCTGGCGTCCCGGCAACGCGATATAAGGTAGGGAATTATTGAAATTGGAGTTCCAGTTAACAATACGTGTAATAAGACTCGGCTGGTCTCCGTTTAATTCCTTTATTTTATTATTATTGAAGGCTATATTGAAGTTGGAAGTCCAATTGAATTTTTTGGTTTTAATGTTTACTGTATTTAGGGTAAATTCAAACCCTTTATTTACAACAACACCTATGTTTTTAAATGCTGTGAGATATCCCGTTGATGTAGGCAATGACGCGTTCAGCAATAAATCTGTCGTTCTTTTGTGATAATAGTCTGTGGTTAAGCTCAACCGTTCGTTAAAGAAACCAAGATCTAATCCAATATCCATGTTACCGGTTCGCTCCCATTTAAGATTTTCATTTCCCACGTTAACAGGCACTGATCCTGGAATATAGACCCCATTAAAATAGTAGCCACTTTTTGTATTACCCGTATTGGCCGCTACTTCTTGGTCTAAAACACTGAGGTATGCAAAATCTGATACCCGGTTATTTCCGGTTATGCCGTATGACAATCTCAATTTGGCATTGGAAACAGCTTTAATATTTTTCAAAAATTTTTCTTCGCCCAAATTCCATGCAAATGCTCCGGAAGGGAAATATCCCCATCTATTTTTTGGCGAAAATTTTGAAGATCCATCGCTGCGGAAAGATGCGGTAAACAGATAGCGGGAATTGAAACTATAATTAACACGCCCCAAAAAAGACACCAGCGTTGCGTAAGATCCTGACATCGTTTTTGAAAGTACAGTCCCTTGATCAAGTCCTCTTACACCCAGCACCTCATTAGGCAATAAAATAGATACATAACCATCTCCTTCGGTACTGCTTCTCTGCATCGTAAATCCACCAACAGCATCTATACGATGTTTCTTATTAAAGGACCTGGTGAATGTTAGCAGATTTTCGTTCAGCAGATCACGGATATTTAGATTTTCAATTGAACCATTAAGCCCGTAAGTGGCACCATAAACAGTACGCGGATTTCCTGCTGCCGTTTTAGAGTTGTTAAAGCGCTCAAAAGACAAACGGGATTCGGTTAGGCCGCCGTTAACTCTGAGTTTAAAATATTTCAGAAAAGAATACTCTACAAAAGCATTTGTAAAAAATGCTCTGTTAAAGGCATACATATACATATTGTTGGAGTTTACCACAGGGTTTATTCTCAGATCTGTATTCGCCGCAACATCATCGTCAAAAGGAATATCTATAAAATTATCTTCGTCTCCCCTTCCTGTAATTGGACGGTATCCCCAGGTGCTGTACAACAGATAGGAGCTGGAATTGCCCGCGGAAGTACTATTCAGATTATCACTGGTTAAATTCGCAATCTGCCCTCTTTTTATCCCATAGGTATAATTGGTATTCAAACCGACCCGAAAATTTTTACCCACACGCTGATCAATTTGAAAACGACCTTGATATCGTTTATAGCCCCCATTGATCACGATTCCGGTTTGATCCAGAAAGGAACTGCTGAGGGAGTACTTTGTAGCTGCTGTTCCTCCCCGTAAAGAAAAGTTGTGGCTTTGCATAAAGGCATTCTGCAATACATGATCCTGCCAGTTAATGCCATTTTCATCTCTATATGATTCCAAGGTTCTACCGTCTTGCAAATACATACGTTCTGCGCTTGTCCTGTTGAGTTCGAGCTGATATTTGACAAATTCGTAGGGACTCATTACCGGAATTTGTTTAACTGGCTGTTGATTTCCCAACCAATTGTTATAGGTCACTACCGGTGGCCCGGTTTTACCTTGTTTCGTCTTAATGATAATCACTCCGTTTGCTCCTCTTGCACCATAAATCGCAGTTGAGGAAGCATCTTTCAATACTTCTATTGATTCTATATCATCAGGATTAATGACGTTGTTATCGGGATTTTCCAACGGGAACCCATCAATCACATACAAAGGTGCATTTGATTGGGTAATGGAATTTCCTCCACGAATGGTAATGTTGCTAACGCTGCCTGGCTGTCCATCATTAGAACCTACCTGCACACCTGCCACTCTACCGGCCAAAGCATCTTCAAAAGATACAACAGGTGCTTTTTCCAGATCTTTCATGTTAACGGAACCCACAGAGCCAGTAAGGTCTTTTCGTTTTACTTCACCATAACCAATAATTACCACATCATTTAATGCCTGACTGCTGGGGAGCAGTTGTATTTTGTATTGATTTTGGCTGGTTACAACTACGCTTTTGGAGGTATATCCGATCATGGAAACCATCAACAAATCGCTTTCTTTAGTATTGGAAATGCTGAACCGTCCTTGGTTATCTGTTGTAACAGCTGCAGGTTTTCCCTGAATGATGATTTTTGCACCCAGCAAAGGACGCTCGTTTTCATCTACAATGGTTCCGGTAATGGTTTTTACCGCTTGGGCAAAACCTGCCAGCGGAATACCCAAAACCAACAAAATAGTTAAAATTAGATTTGGTTTCATATCATTATTATATTTGGCTTACTATTTTATCACAACAGACATTCAGATATCTGTTGCTTTTTTACAACGGGCAAAACGCTTCTATACTATCGCGCTACCTTTGTATGTCATTATTATTCTTTTCCCACGTCACTGCATCGGATATAACGCCGAAATTCTTTCCATGTTCCCTCACATTGCCTTGATCAGCGAATGTTTTGTTATTGTATTGCGACAAACCATCCACAGCCGTAAATACAAAACCTGGCAAGGGAGATTTCTCTACCTTATTGTTATACACCTTAATGGACGTAAAAGCCCCGACAGGTGGCACGTTTAACTTCGCATCGGCACAAAATATCGAAACAACACCTGGCGGCATGCCTTTATTCGTTTTTTCAAACATGCAGTTAGAAATGATATTATCTCTGATTGTAAGATGACTTGCAAATCCTCCTCCCATCCAAGTAAGTTCTGGCGCCACAAGTAGCGCGTTCATCGCCGTACCGTTAATTTCATTATGATAAATCTCCCCATTACTGCTTTTAATGAGAATTCCACGAGAGCGATTGTAACCCAATTGGTTGTGCCGTATGGTAAAACCCTTTCCGGTATGTGTATCATTGTACACTATATCACCAGGATTAAGGTTTTGGGGCACGGTTTCCAGTACAATGCGCATTCCCCTTGTATAGTTTTTATATAATAAATTTGGATATTTTTCTTTAATGAAAATTTGTTCGGCAGAAGTAGGTGCATAAGCTGTTGCAGAGATCATTTTTACCTTACTTCCCTTAGTGGCAACGTAAAATACATGTTGCAGGGTATCACCTGGATAAAACACAGGGTTCGCTTCTCTGCTAAGCACGTAGATGGTTTTAGCAGCAGTATCCACATGGGATATTGGAAAAGATCTTCCGCATACCACAATACAGTCGTCGCCAGTGTGTTTTACTTCACAGTTTTCTATCAGCGGACCTATCTTTGCCATACTACTGTGAATACCATCTGCATTTCCCGATCGCAGTCGTGGAGCCGTACCAGGTAAAACACGTCCTCTATCAACCTTACAGCGGTTGTAACGACTTTCACTACAGTTTCTTTCAAAGAACGAAAATCCGTTGGAACCATAAACAGTTACATCCTCTATTGTTGCCCTGGTACATTGTTCCAATTGAATGGCATGAGCTGCCGGATTAGCCTTTGCAGCTACCACATCAAGCACTACCAAATCGCCCAATTTTTCATTGGCTACCCATCGAGCATTTTTTACCAACCGAAAGTGCCTGTCAGCAATTTTTTCAAAAGCAGCATAATGGTCTGAACCTCTTGTTATGCTATTTCTTTTAAGTTCCCTTGTAAAAGGGTCATAAAACTGTACGCGATTGTTGCGCACATGATCAACAGAATAGCCTGCATCAATCTCTACCTCAAATGAGTTTTCTGCACTGTCTATCACAACAATCTTCCCCTGGGTAAAACAGAGCGGATCATAATCTATAGAGAAATTCGAGATTTTTATATTGGTGCAATCGAAAAAACGAAGAGCCTGTTCTTGGGAGTTACAAATAATTTCAGAACCATTTCCCCGTATTTCTACACCAACCAGGCCAGCAAAAACATAGGCGCCATCACGGGAATTGTCTAGTAAATACCTCCCTTTGGGAATTTCTATGATTCGCTGGCCCGCCTGCATATCCAAAACAGGCTTAAGTTCCTGCAACTGTTGTCCATAACAGAAAGAGGTTACAATTAATAGCAAGAAAAAAAATAAAGCCCTTTGCATTTATATCTTTTTAGTAAAAATTGCCGGTTACATTTTTGCACTTTGGATTTTTCAATTTCTTTTTGAAAAAGAATTTGAGAAACAAAAATGATCCCGTTTTCATACAAATCAAATCATGTAGTCTGGTCTGTACTGGTTTGCTTAAACAAATTAAAGTAATTTATTTCTATTAAAAAAATAAATTTCAAAAAAGACCTCAAACACCTAAAAAAAAGGTAATTTATCAAAAATCTGTTCTTGACTGGTTTGGTTTGTATAATTGATTATTTACATTTGCCTAAATTAGTTACTTATGATAGACAGTCATACTGAAAATCCATTCCCTAAAAATGGTCAAGTCAAGATGAAATATCAGCAACTTGCCGATCACATTACCTCGTTGATTGAGCTAGATCAACTCCAGATTGGTGATCAGTTGCCTTCGCTCAAGCAGTTGCAGCAGCGTTTAAAAATGAGCAAAGACACTCTGCTTAAAGGTTTAAATGAGCTTGTGGAAAAAGGCATTGTAGAGTCTGTTTACAGAAAGGGGTATTACGTACGCAAAAACACTATCCATCATTCGTTCCGCGTTTTTTTACTACTTGATAAAATGAATATTTTGCGTGAACAGTTTTATCGAACCCTTTTTAATCAATTGAAAAATCGGGCAGATATAGACATCTATTTTCATCACCACAATTATCACGTTTTCGAAAATCTGATCAAAGAAAATCTGGGTGCTTATACCCATTACGTTATTGCCACTTTTTTAAAAGAAAATGTAGCTCCGCTGTTGAATCTGATTCCAGACAAAAAGAGAATAATTATTGATTTAAACGAACCAGCCTTATCAGGCAACTACAGCAGCATATACCAAGATTATGGTTATGACATTTATCACAGCCTTCACAAACTGAAGGATGAACTGAAAAAATACGATCGCCTGATATTGGTTGCTCATCCCGAGGCTGTACATGCCAGACTGGTAATAGAAGGTTTTTTACGTTACTGTACAGAAATTGAGCATCCTTACCTCATACAGTCTGAAATTGATGAGAAAACATTTCAGAAAGGCAATGCGTATGTAACTTTTAGCAGGTATGACACTGATGACGTGGTGTTGATTAAACTGGCCAGAAAAAAGAAACTGAAACTAGGCAAAGATGTAGGTTTGATCTCTTATAACGATACCGATGTAAAAGAGGTACTTGAAGATGGCATTACTGTGATCTCAACAGATTTTGAAGCGATGGGCAAAACAGTTGCACAAGCCATCCTGGAAGAAAAAATCATTACGAAAAGAAACCCTACAAAGGTTATAAAGAGATGTTCACTTTAGTTATCTTAAACAGCGTACAAACCAAATAGACTTACTCAATAATTTATATTATTTTCATAAACATAATCCTTATCCCATAGTTTATACAGTTCTATTGCTTTATCCAATATTAAGTCTATATTCTGATCATAAAAAGATAGGCTTTCATTTTCCGATATAAACTGTTTTACAAAATATCTATTTTCTAATTCGTCATAACTCTTGGTCACATAAAAAGAAAAAACAGGCCCACCAGGCTCATCGATATAAACAAAACCGATATTCCCCATAAAAAACCTGTCCTGAAAAATAAAATCAATGATTAAAGCATCATTTTTTTTTACAGATTCTGTTAATCCCCAACCTAATAAGAAAAGCTCATCAGCCATTTTTTTTTCAATGGGGATCAATTTATTTCTTATCTCTAAAAACTCTTGGTCATTAATATAGGTATATATATTATAGTATAGCATCATTATTTTTTTAGTTTGAAACCACCAATTATATGAAAAGGTTGAGATGGTATAACCTCTCACGCCGTGTTTTTGAATAATTAAAAATCAAATAAAAAAAACTACGATATTTAATGAGGATTTTTGTTAATTACTTCAAAGTAATTTAATTCAAACTAACAGAAGTTCAAAAAAAACTTAGCGATTATGACTCAAATATTCCACTAATTTTTATTTCATATTAAATTAATTGCAGAATCTGCTATTATTTGACCGATAGAATGTCACTTCACAAGAATTAAACATTTTTTTCATTAGATTCGTTTCTCCTTAACATGAATGATCATAGTGAACGTACCGAAAAAGAACTGATTGAGCTTTTAAAACAAGACGATCAGCAGGCCTTGAGTATGCTATACTATCAAAATGTTCAAAAACTGAAATATTACATTCAAAGAACGGCACAGTCACCACATCTGGCTGAAGACATCGTTCATGATACCTTTGTGAAATTATGGGAAAGCAGAAAAGAAATTGATGCTTCAAAACCATTTAAGCCTTATTTGTTTACCATAGCTAAAAGAACACTCCTTAATGTTTTGAAGAGAGCAAAGCATGAAGTATCTATTCTGGCAGAAATAAGAAAATATGCACAGGCTACAGAATATACTACTGACCTCAAAATTGAATATAACGAAAGTAATACGCTAATCGTTGAGGCCCTTAATTCATTAACAGGGCAACCAAAAGAAGTATTTATTCGTTGTCGCATTCAGGGTTTAACCTATAAGCAAGCAGCTGGAGAACTTGGTATAACAGAAAGTACCGTAAACAAACACATGAACAAGGCATTGACATTGATCAGAGAATACATCAAATATAAAAATGCACTGACAATCCTGTTGGCATTCATTACCATTCATAAATAATTTTACGCCAAGCAACCACAATAAACAAATTATTATTTTTTTTCATGATTAACTGGATGGTTTCCTGCTGCCAATTGTATTAGTATTAAAAGCAGTAAAAAGTGAACAAAGAAATAATAAATATATTTCAAAAATATATAGATGGCCAATCCAGCCAGCAAGAAATTAACCAGGTATTGGAAATCTTGGAAGATGGGCTGTACCTAGCGGAATGGGACAGCGTATTAACAAAGGATTTTGATGAAGTAATCAATGCTGAAATTGAAATAGAGAGTATAAGTGAAGCTAATTATTCTGCACTTCATCAAAGAATTTTAAGTTCCATCAATGAGAAACCTCAAAATAGGCCATCATCAAAAACAATAACTGTTAAATTATGGCCAAAAATTGCAATTGCCGCATCTATTTTAGCCATGATCAGCGTTGGCACTTATTATTTTCTTTCGCAAGATGCTTTTAAAAAACAACAATCCATTACTTATCAAAATGATATTGCCCCGGGTAAACCCGGGGCTACGCTTACATTAGCAGATGGACGAAAAATTTTAATTAAGGATGCTTTGACCGGAAACATTGCAGAGGAATCTGGAGTGAAAATTTATAAAAACAAATCGGGTCAAATTATTTACGAAATCGTTAATCAAAACCTGGCATCAACCGGTGTGAATACTCTTTCAACGATGCGGGGCGAACAGATGCAAGTAATCCTACCCGATGGAACCCTTGTATTTCTTAATGCCGAATCATCACTCCAATATCCAACAAGTTTTATTAAACAGCCTGAAAGAAAGGTTTTCCTTACAGGAGAAGGATATTTTGAAGTGGCTAAGGATAAATTTCATCCTTTTATCGTTAAAACCGAGCAACAAGATGTTGAAGTGCTAGGTACTCATTTTAATATCAATAGCTATACCAATGAATCCAATGTTAAAACCACACTGTTAGAAGGCAGCGTAAAAGTATCTTCTGACCAACAAACCAAAATTTTATCACCAGGAAATCAGGCTATCAATACCAACGGAAATATCAATTTAGGTAAAGTGGATACAGAACTGGCCGTGGCCTGGACAAACAACAATTTTGTTTTTGATGTACTCAATATTAAAGAAATCATGAGGATGTTGGAGCGTTGGTACAATGTAGAAGTTATTTACACTGATGGTATTCCTGAAGGAACATTTTGGGGTTCAGTGTCTCGATTTGATAACATTTCGCAAGTGTTGATTTCGCTAGAGGCAACCGGAAATGTACATTTTGAAATTAAGGGAAGAAAAATTTACGTATACCGTTAAAAACTAAAACAACCATAAATAAGGGATATTCCCCATGAAACTTAAACTAAATTATATGGAGATAAAAATACAATAAACCCACATCAAACCAAACCACCGATATCAAAAAAAAAACCATACCCCGTTTGGACACGGGATATGGAAAAAATTGGCATCGATTTACTTAATCAATTAAAGCAGATTTTCGAAGTTTCTACGCATGGATCATCTGCAATAAACCAGACACAAACTTAGCAAATATTGCCTGTTAAAGCAATGTAATGGGGCAATTATTGTCTGTTAAGAATGGTCACAAACCAAACAAAGTGTATCAGAAACTAAACCTAAAACCGGATCTATGTAAACAATATATCCAAAAAACCAAACTTATCATGCGACTAACCACCGTAATTTTAATCGCTACCTTTATGCAAGCCAGTGCCGCTGGCTTTGCACAAAAGATAAGCATTAACAAATCCAATGTCTTATTGGTTGATGTGATCACAGAGTTAAGAAAACAAAGTGGTTATAATTTTATCGCTTCTGGAGAATTGCTGAATAAAGCCAGGCTCGTAAGTATTGCTGTGAAAAATACTGAATTCAAAACGGTATTAGATCAGATTTTTAACGATCAGCCGATAACTTACGAAATCAATAACAACACGGTAACGTTAAAGGCAAAACCCGCTGGTTTATTGGATCGCGTTACCGAATGGTTTCAAATAACAGATGTGAGTGGTACAATTGTAGATTCATTATCTAATAAGCCTTTACCTGGTGCAACGATTACGGTAAAAGGAAAAAATCAGGCCGTTAGAAGCGCAGCTGATGGCTCTTTCAAGTTACTAAACGTAGATGAAAACGCGATATTGGTTATCAAGTTTATAGGCTATAAAGCTAAAGAAATAAAAGCTGAAAAAAACATGGGCATTATTCGCCTGAGCATTGATGTGGGTGAACTAGAAGAGGTAGGCGTTACCGTAAACACAGGATACCAGCGCATTAAACCCGAGCAAAGTACAGGTGCTGTTTCTCAAATCAGCACCAAAGAATATGAATCACGGGTAAGTACCGATTTTCTTGATGGGCTGGTAAATCGTTTACCGGGATTAATGATCAATAACTCCGTTTTATTTAACAGTACGGACCCCAACGGCAATACATCTTCAAGGCCTTTGTTCAATATCCGCGGTATTTCTACCATGTCGGCCAACCAAAACCCGTTAATAGTTGTCGACGGCTATCCAACCGAGTTAACACTTGATATGATCGATCCTAATGAAATAAAGTCGGTTACAATACTTAAAGACGCAGCCTCTGCCACTGTGTACGGCGTAAGAGCATCTAATGGGGTAATTATTATTGAAAGAAAGCAGGCTAATCCCGGGGCGGCACAATTCAATTTCAGAACTACACTGGGCCTGAAACCTGAGGAGGATTACAGCCGCTACCGTTGGGATCCAGACGCATCGGCCATCAATGCGAGCTATGTAAGGGAAAGACAGAGCCTGAATATTACGCCAGCTACCTGGTCAACTTTGTTCAATCCAGGAGTAGGTAACATACGCCGTTCTATCCCTTTCTACATTCAGTCTCAGCTAGCCGCTGGCATTATTTCATCTGCGCAGGCCGAAAGTTCTTTTGCAGAACTTGCCAACTATGATAATCTTAATGACTACAATCGTTTATTCCAGAGAACCGCAGCTACGCAAACGAACACGTTGAATGTTTCAGGTGGGGTGCCTAACGCACTGTATTATATTACTGCCAATTATACAGATAATCGTAATAATGCGATCCTGAATGATAATAACAGATTTTTATTAACAGGTCGAACCACACTTAAACTGGCAAAACGGCTAAGCTTAGAGCTCACAACAGAATATCAGGAACAACGTTTTAATAGTGCGCCAATACCTGTCGTCTCTCAGTTTGCGGGCTATGAGCGTTATGAAGATGTAAATGGAAATCCTAACGCCATCATTTCAATGAGTTATGCGCCGGTATATAATAATTTCCTCCTATCGCAGGGTTTGTTAGATCAAAACTATTATCCACTGGTTGATGCTTATTCAGTAAGCGACAAAACGCGGACGATGAATAACAAGACGATTGCCAATTTCACTTACGACATTGGGAAAGGCTTTAACCTTTTATTTGGCGGAGTGTATGAAACGTCCCGTTCAGAGATCAGGCATCTGGCTGGCCAGGGTTCTTCGGAGGTAAATGCCTGGGTAAACAATTATACAGTGACAGCGGGTGGAACATTCAAAAGGAATGTTCCTGATGGTGATTTCCTTCGTCAGCAGAATACAAGTTCAACTGGTTATACCGCACGTACACAATTGAACTATAATAAGAAATTTGGTGACCACTCAATTAACGCTATAGCCGGTGGCGAAATTCGGAGCATATTAAACAAGGGTAATTTAGCATCTTATTTTGGCTATAACGACCAGAGTTTACTGCAACAACCTGTAGACTATGCTTCAATATTTAACGGTTTGGCATCAGTTAGAGGCACACTTGTCACAGGAAATACGCTTGGATCATTAACCAGTTTCTTTAATCAGACCTATAATGAGGACCGATATTTATCGGCTTTTTCTAATGTTGTTTATTCCTTTAAAGATACTTATTCATTATCAGGAAGTATTCGTATTGACCAATCGAATCTTTTTGGAAGCGATCCCAGATATAAATACAAACCATTATGGTCTTTAGGTGCCGCCTGGAACATTCATAGAGAAGACTTTATGAATAATATAAACTGGCTGCATCAGTTGAAACTGCGCAGTGCCTTTGGATTTAATGGAAATGTAGCCAAACTTTCTCTTCCGCAGGTAATCGCCCAGGCTCAGAATAATACATCAAATACGCCTATCCTTACCTCGCTCGTTTTAGCATCAAATGCCAATAGCAGCCTTCGTTGGGAACAAACGGAAAACTTTAACCTCGGCCTGGATTTTAATATTTTCAAAAATATCACAGGTAGCTTTGATTATTATACCAAAAAAACGACCGATGTAATGGGTAATTCTACCATCGACCCAACTCTTGGTGCCACCTCAGCCCTAATCAATTATGCCACCATCAGAAATAATGGTTTGGAGTTTAGCCTGAAAGCCGATTGGATATCCAACAAAAACTTTAACTGGAATACAGGCCTTGTTATTGCCAAAAATGGCAGCAAGGTACTTGATGTTTACAGAACGGGGCGGTACGATCCACAGGTGCTGGATATACTGGGTTATGTAAATGGTTATCCTGTTGGTGCTATGTTTTCCTACAATACTACGGGACTTAACAATGAAGGTCATCCAATCATTTTGGATCCAAGCGGAAAATCCTATGTGGTAAATACAAGTACTATAACTAATCCATTGGTGGCAGCAATGTCCAATAAAGATTCAGGACTTGTACAATATTCTGGCACAACTATTCCAAGTATTAGTGCGGGCTTAAGTAACCGGATAGATGTCGGCAGTTTTTATTTCTTTGCCATGATTAATTATTATGGCGGTTTTAAGGTAAGGGTACCGAGACCTACACCGGTAGATAACAGGCCTTTGTTAGGGGCAAATAACTATTGGAGGGTTGCTGGCGATGAGTTGAACACGGATATTCCTAACCTGGTTGACTTGAATAGCCCAAATCCATCATGGGCTTACCGCTACAACAGTAATTACGTGGTTCATGGTGATTACTTAACGCTGGGCGATGTAACGGCTTCGTACCGGCTAAATAACGTGCCTTTTATAAAAAAGGCAGGCTTTAAGAACTTTGAGATCAAGGCTCAGGTTTCAAATCTTTACACAGTTGGCTTTAACCGCTACAACTTTAGCATGGGTACCGGAAGCTATGCGAAATCCTATGTAACCCCTACTTACACATTAGGTTTATTCACTAACTTTTAAAATTTTATACTTATGAAAAAATTTAAATATATGGCTGCCCAATTGCTCCTTTGCTGTCTGGTTTTGAGCAGTTGTGATAAATATCTGGATGTAGAACCAAAAGGTAAGCAACTGTTGAAAACCACTAATGACTTCGACTTATGGCTAAACAGCCAGGTGCTTACCACTGAAACGAGTGCCGATAATATTATGAATTATATGACGGACAATATTGATTTACAGAACGTCAATACCCCTCCTACCACTCTTGCTGAACTAATATACACATGGGCACCGCAGTTCACGACTGACATAAGCACGGCCACTTATTTATGGGGTGAACACTATAGACGCATCAGCTTGTTTAATACCGTATTGTTAGGTATTGATGCTGCTGAGGGTGGTACTGCATCACAGAAAAGCAGTATTAAAGCCGAGGCCTTATTAGGCCGTGCACATTCTTATTTCTACCTCGTGAATGAATATGCCAAACCTTACAATGCAGCGACTGCCGCAACTGATCTTGCTGTGCCTTATATCACATCAGACGATGTAAGTCAGAAAACACCGGCCAGAAGTACGGCTGCTGAAATTTATCAGCATATCATTAATGATATCAATGCGGCTATTCCCAACCTTCCCGCCGATAACGCTAACGCGAGGTTTCGTGGCTCAAAGGCCGCCGCATACAGTGTTTTGGCACGCGTTCACCTATATAGAAGAGAATACACCGAGGCACAGCGTTATGCTGAGCTGGCTCTGGCCAATACAGGGGCAATAATGATTGATTATACCAATTCTGCAACTTTCCCAACCACAACCAATGTGGTGTCTCATCCTGACGTAATTTATGGGAGAGCGTCTGCAGCGGCTGGATTGCCGCTATCTGCAGAATTAAAAAGTATGTTTGCTGCCAACGATGCCAGAAGAACAGTATTGTATTATAACTGGGCTGGTACAACAAGAGGGGCAACCTTGTTTTATGCTGCTGCTGTTACACAAGCTTTCAGCCTCACCAATTCCGGCACAACTGTGCAAGAGATGCGCTTAATTGCGGCAGAGGGGGCAGCACGTAGCAATAACCTGACTGTAGCGCTTAGCCACCTGAATGAAGTACGCCGAAACCGTTATACAGGAATGCCTATTACGAGCAGAGATTTTAGTTCTACCAATCAGGACGCCGTACTAATGGAGGTATTCGCAGAAAGAAGACGGGAATTACCTTTCCATGGCTTACGCTGGTTTGATATGCGAAGATTTGATACGGAGAACAGAATGCCAGCAGTTATTCGCACCAATGCCCAAAATACAGTGATTGCAACACTTGAGCCACATAGCAGTAAGTATACGTTGCAAGTACCTATCCAGGTATTGGCTTTTAACCCAGACATGATACAGAATCCATAAATCATTAAAAAATAAAAGATGAAGACATATAAATTGAATATACTGGCATTATGTACGGTAATATTACAGCTCACGGCCTGTAAAAAAGACACGTCTGATCGTGAAACCCTTGCAGAAGGGCGTGTAACTTTCGATCTGCCGGCAGCAACAGATGTGGTGGCAATGTCATTAGACATCAAGAATGTAACATTATTAAGCATAGAGATGAAAGCCGCTATGCAAGGTAGTGTCTCTTCGGATGTGCATTATGTTACTTTCGCAACGGACACCGCTAAAATTGCTGATTATAGAGCAAAGTATGGTAATAGTGCCCTTTTACTTCCTACCCCTACCTATCTTTATTACAAACCAACAGTGGCTATCTCCGCTGGAAACAACACTTCAGAACCAGCTGTACTGAACCTGAGCTATCAAACAGTTTTAAAAGCACGAAGTACTTACGTTCTTCCACTGGTTATTGCATCTGTTGATGGACAGATTCAGGATCCAAAGACACGCAGGGTAGTCTATTATGTATTTAATACCGGCGATGCGTTATATGTTGACCATACCGGATATACCCTAACTGCCACTGCATCTTCCACATCTGGAGCAAATGTAGCCAGCAGAGCAGTGGATGCTGCCACCGGCACAACCTACTGGGCAAGCGCTACGACTGCAGCGTTGCCACAATGGGTAAATATTGATTTCGGACGGGATGTTACCTTTTCGGGATTGGACTATTTCTTTCCAACAGCAGTAACGCCAACCATAGGGGGCTATACTACCACTGCTAAAGTAGAAACGAGTTCAAATGGCACCACATGGATAGATAACGGTACATACGCGGTGGATGTTAACAACACATTGAAGAAACAAATTATAAATCTTCCTTCATTAACCACCGCCAGATATCTGCGCTTTACCATTTTAACTGCAACTCCTTATGTATCAGGCACACTTACTTACAGCATAGGCTTTGTGGGTGGAATTCTATTGAGGAATTAACTAAAGGCAACTTATAATTTATAAATATTAAAAAATGAAGAAATTACTGATTTCAATTTTGATGCTGCTACCCTTTATGGTAGCAGCACAGAAAGGCTACACCCTAAGCGGTAAAATTCCTGAATTAAAAGAACCTGCTAAAGCTTACCTGGCATTTTATAAAGACGCTGCTTGGAAAGAAACAGATTCGGTAGAGATTAAAAATGGAAAATTCCAGTTTAACGGAAATGTAGAAGAGCCCCAAACTGTAATTATAGCGATAAGACGTCATGAAGCCAAACAATCTTCAAAACAGAGTGATTATCAAAGTTTCATTATCGAAAACTCTAAGATTACAATTGAAGGGAAAGATTCAATCTACAATGCTAAAATTACAGGTTCACTTGCCGAAAAAGAAAATAGAGAACGGGAAGAGATGATTAAACCCATTACCAAACAGATCATTCACTTACAGAATTTTTATGGTAAAAAAAATAGTGCAGGCGTGTATGAGAAATCAATAGAAGACAGAAAAAAAGCTGGAGATAGCATTTCAAAGCTGGTTTCCAAAATCAAAAGCATCAACAGGGAATTTGTAGAAAACCATCTTAATTCTTTTGCAGGTCTTTTAACTTACACAACACACGTATTGGATAGCAAATTCGACCCGGTAGATGCAGAAGCATTGTTACACCGATTTTCTCCTGAATTACAGTCATCACCATTGGGCAAAAATGCACAGAATAAAATCGAAATTGGCAAACGCCGTCAACAAGGTGCAAAAGCAACGGATTTTACACAAAATGATGTTAATGGTAATCCATTTACACTTTCTTCATTACGTGGTAAATATGTATTGGTTGATTTTTGGGCAAGTTGGTGTTTACCTTGCCGGGCTGAAAATCCGAATGTTGTTAAAGCTTACAATGCATTAAAAGGTGACAAGTTTGAAATTGTAAGTGTTTCGCTGGATGCTGGAAAAGAGTCATGGTTAAATGCCATCAAAACAGATGGAATGCCTTGGATTCATGTAAGTGACCTCAAATACTGGAAAAATGATGTTGCTGTAATGTATGGCATTAGTTCAGTACCACAAAATTTACTTATTGATCCAAACGGTGTAATCATTGCCAAAAACCTAAGAGGCGAGGATCTTACCGATCAACTACGAAAATTCATTAAGTAGATAAAGATTTAGAAAAGAAACAAACTAAAAATCAATAAATAATATGAAAAAACTTATGCTCGCTGTTTTAACACTCTTAACTGTTGGCAGCAAAGCTCAGGATAAATTTACCATTACCGGATCTTTGCTAAATGCTGGAACCGATAAAAAATTAATACTTACTTATGTTAATGAAGAAGGTAAAAACAGTAAAGACAGCACATTATTGCAAAATGGGAAATTCTCATTTAATGGTTTTACTGCCTTCGGAAACAGGGCTTATTTAGAACTGAAGCCTGCTCAAATCGAGGCTGGTAAAAAAAATCATTCTGACTTTAAAGAGTTCTACTTAGAAAAAGGCAACACTATTGTAACTGGAAGAGATAGCATAAGCAAATCATCAATTACCGGAACAAAGGTTCAGAGTGAAAACTTGGCCTACCATGAGAAAATCGATCCGCTACAGGCGCAGTACAAAAAAATTGTCGACAGATACTACAAGGCGAAAGCAGCAAAAGATTCTATTGAACTGAAGCAGATTTCGATAGATGCGAAACCTATTATGACTAGCATGGAGGCAACGCTTGATGAATTCATTGCAGCCAATCCTGATTCTTATTTAGCTGCTGACCTGGTCTTAGCAAATAAAATGGCAGTTATTGATGTTGTTAAATTTGAACCCATTTATAATAACTTTAGTAAAAAAGTACTTTCCAGCTTTACAGGAAAAAAGATAACTGAGAAATTTACAAAGGCGAAGCAATTTGCCATTGGTAAAACTATCGATTTTACGCTACCAGATGCAGAGGGAGTTCCTTTTCAACTTTCTTCACTTAAAGGAAAATATGTACTGGTAGATTTTTGGGCCAGCTGGTGCGTCCCATGTAGAGCGGAAAACCCTTTCCTTCTGAAAGCATACACCGAATTGAAAGATAAAAACTTCGAAATTGTTGGTGTTTCCCTTGATGATAAAAGAGCTAATTGGTTAGCAGCAGTAGCAGCTGATAAAATGCCCTGGACGCAAGTTAGTGATGTAAAAGGTTTCAAAACCGAGGTTGCCCTTCGTTTCGGGATAACTGCTATTCCACAAAATGTGCTTATTGATCCTTCAGGAAAAGTAATCGCCAAAGACTTGAGAGGTGAAAATGTAAATAAACTTATAGCAGCTTACATTAAATAATATTGTAGTTTATCAAATATGTTAAAAAAGGTTGTGCAGTATTGTACAACCTTTTTTTGGTAATAAGTTGAGCAAACCAATTTATTTGACTCCTGATTACTTGAGTCACACCATAATAAAAAATTTATCTCCGGTTCAAATAATATTTCCAGCCCTGTCAACAAGCCGGTCACATTGCTTTGAAGGACTTATGCAGGCATCTATAAATTTACACTTCAGGGCTTTACCACAAAGGTCCCCCGAACTTCCTTCTCGCGGTGTCTGCTACATTGTGGCCGAATCTCTTTGCCATCTTAACCTGACAAAGCATTTTTAAACATTATATTAAGTAAGGCTATCAACGTACAACAGGCATGCTGAACAACCTTGCTTTGGTTTATACCTATTGATGAAGGGAATCTTTATTACCGTTACCTTGACATCCTGCCACGCTTTCTCGCATTCCTTGGGAAAAATATTGCCAGAGGCACAAATTTTAGACGTTACAACACGGTCCACCTAAACAGTACAACTCAAGCACCTGATCAATTATAGCAGCGGCCTGCCGAATTTAAAGCTCGGTCGGATGAGGCAAATAATGAACTTTTGGATTCGCTTAAAGGCCTAAAGAAGTTGAAATTTGAACCCGGTTCAGCCTATATCAAAGGAGCGATTTGCTATCTTACACAACCAACCATTCAATATCCCTAAAAAATCCGTATACCTGGATATCATGGATAAAATGCTGAAAGATATGGAACAAGGGTTAGCCTTTTACCGCCACATCAAAGCGAAAGGACAGGATCAATATGACTTCGGATTAGAAGCATAGAAACGGAATAAAAAACCGGAATCGATGTGTTCGATTACGGATAGTGCCCATGAGCGGGAAATACTTTGAACGCTTAGAACGCTTTTTAGGGCTTATAGAACCTATTATTAATGATTTGAAAGGAAAAGGATTTATAAAGTGACATAAAAATCTGAGGATATATCTAATATTTTTTTATTTAAATTTACCTTGACCGGTCTTTCTTCGAACCAAAAACTTGACATTATCTAATAATAATTTTCTGATTGTTATTCTAACTCTCCAAGTACTTAGTTATCACAGTAAAAGCTTGAGCGACCATTATCATTATTCCACCGTTTTTTGGTAATTTTTAAATAGAGAAATAGCGTGTGATTTGAGCAAATTCTTTTCTAATCTAATGCGTGATCCAGTAAATCAATAACGCCCATCAACCTATTAGGTTAATTCGCGTTATCGATAAGGTTATTAATTATGCACCAGCTTTGATGATTGTTTCATTGGTTGCCATTGCAACATAATTTAAAGTATCAAAAAATTTGGGCTCATCCGGGTGCACCTTTGTTAAATAATTTTCTGATGTGAAGAAGGTATTGAAATCCTCAAAGGAGTCAAACGAGATTTCTACCACAGCATCATATAAAGGCTTAGGAAAACCTTCAGCTACTATAGGGTGGTTAACTACATACTTTCTAACGTAAAGTTCTACCTCAGGGATGGAACAGAATAAAGGAGCATGTTGATTTTTGTGATAATCCACAAATTCTTCAAGGCTCATGCCTGGTAGTTTTTGTACTAAAAATGTAAATTTGATCATTGTCTATATTTATAATTTGAGACAAACTTATTTCATTACTTACATTACAGCAAGTACGCACAAATTTGTGCTTATTTGCTTTGACAATTGATTGACTAAGCGATGTACAAAAAGAAAATTCCTATTAGGATGGATTGTGGCCTGCACATATTTAAGGAGCTTTTGAACGGAAAGTGGAAACTGATGCTGATCTATTATATTTCAGAGGAGGTAAAAAGGCCGGGAGCGCTACAGAAGAAAATGGCGGTAGACAGGCGAGTAATGACCAAGCAATTGAACGAATTGGTACATCATGGCTTTGTAGATAAGTTTTCTTTCGACACTAAAATTCCTAAAGTTGAATATCGGTTAACTGCTCTGGGAATTAGCCTGTTGCCTTTGATAATCAGCTTGGAGAAATGGGGCGAAAACAATAGAGCTGTTTTGGAGGCAGCCCTCAGTGAAAAACAATAATCGAATTATCGATATGCCGACATAGTGTAATTATATTGTTTACATATGGTAAGTTCAAAAGGTATTTTAGTTTTTGATAACGAGTTTATGTTAAAAAAACATACAAAATAATTAAAGGGAAATAGCCCAAATAATAAAAAAATTCTTACAACGGAGTGGCAATAATGCGCTAAGTGTTTTATATTAAACATCAAAGTATTTGGTTCAAAGATAGCCCGTTAGTAATGTCAAATTAGATGAGGTTCACCAGAAATACTTTGAACACAGTTTAAAGCATATTTATACACAGAAACAGAATAAAAAAACCGGAATCGATGTGTTCGATTCCGGTTAGTACTCCGTGCCTTAGTTAGAACCAAAAACTTCAAAGAGCAACTTAAACAATTGACCTATATTCCAATGAATTTGGAACCATTACCTGAATCCTATAGAGATATTGTAAGAAATCGCAAGATTTTTTAAAAACTATGTAATAAAAATAATTAGTTATCTGATTTACAAAAATACCTGCTCGGACTCGGGCAGGTTTGCTACTCTCCAATACATAACTAACAAGTAATTTGCCACCATACCCCCACTGCTCGGATGTTCCGACGCCATAACTGATCAATACACTAATTCCAAACGATTTTTTACGTGTTTACTTTCTTCACGTCTTAAATCCTGATTAGTCATGATCTCGTGCTCCTTGTCTTTTTGGATCACCTTAAACCAGCTGATTGCCGGAATCATCCCATTAGAATGCAATTCCAGTCTGATCACAAATTCATCTTTGGGTTTCCGGTGGTTATTGATGTACTGGCTCAATACCGCCGGTGTCACATCAACTTCATCGGCAAATTCCTTATCCTTCTTATCCTGTCTGCTCACATATTCATTCAGAAAATATCCAAAGTTCAGTTGTTCCTTATATTGGTCACTACCGATGTAATCCTCTAACTGAAATTTCAATCGCAAAAGATCACCATATATTTGCTGTATCGGTGTACGATTTTTAAACTGTATACGTCTGGCTGCCCAAAAATCACTTTCAACTTTCTTTTCCTCATCAGTTAGCTTTTCTTCAGAAGGAAAAACAAAAGCATCAGTAAGCTCTTCCTCCGTAAACTTAGAAAAATCTGTTTCCTGAATTTCCTTATTCCTTCTATTGGTTTTCATAATACTCCTTTATTAATTTCAATGAATTTCTTCCTTCAGTAACTAAAAATAACTTTGTCGATTCAAAGCCGTATTTTTTTATATAATGCGGTTCGAGTTTGGTCTTCGGCTTCAAACACACAAAACCATCGTATCCTCCTTTAAAAGCTTCCCTGCATGCAAACGCGATTAAACACCCCGCAATCCTGCCATATTGTTGGTCTTTACCCACATTCGCCTTAGATGAAGCCAGCAACCTGATCTCTAAAGCATAGTCATCGGGTCTCTCATTCAATGACATTAAGCCAATCGGCTCCTCTATATCATCAATAATCAATTTATATACCTTAAAGGCGCTTTCTTTATTCCAGTTGAAATCAAATTGCTTGGTTCTATTGACTCTTTTAATTTCCTCCGAACCAATTTGAACGACCTTAGCTAAATGCTTTTTACCTGTTTCAATATTTAAAACATACATCAGTATCAAATATACAAAAAGTTTACAAAAAAAGTAAACTTTTTGTTGTTTTTTGCATTGTTTACACTAAACAGCCTGTAGCAAGAATGATTGAATTTACATATATATTACCTGAACTTTCCAACCTTATCAAACTTATGAGAAAGGGAATATTACTTAGAAGCATACCCTGATTAGGGGGTATTCAAAGATAATTTGTCATGGGGCGAGGAGATGTTGATCCAGAACATCACACCACAAAAGTAAACGATGCGGCACTTCTCATCTATCACATTAACAATAAGTTACGACATAAAAAAACCGGAGTTAAGTCTCTTAAAAACTTGAACTCCGGTAAAGTACCCGGAGCCGGAGTCGAACCGGCACGGTTTCCCACAGGTGTTTGAGACCAGCGCGTCTACCAATTCCGCCATCCGGGCATGTATTGGACGGGGTTGCAAATGTAGATAACGAAAGCTTAAATCACAAAATTATTTTAAAATAATTCGTAACTGATTTAAAGTATGCCACTTGCATTTGCTTATCTTCCATCTTTTAACTTTCTATCTACAATAAAAGGCGCAAAAGGTAACAAAGAGGCTAAAAATATCAATAATGCTTTACCGAATTTCCATTTCTGTTCTTGCCAGGCCAGCACTAAAGTAGCTGCATAAAGCACAAATAACAAACCATGAGCCCAGCCTGTATATTTCACATACAGTGGCATGTCGGCAAAATATTTAAGTGGCATGGCAACAAACAGCAAAAGTAAATAGGAAATCCCTTCTGCTACGGCAACCTTACGAAAGATGGATAGTGAACTCATGAATCTGATTTTTATTTCGAATGTAAATCAATACAGCTGACAAACAAAAACTAAAAAATGATTTGACAATTGGGTGTCTAAGCCACTCCCAATACCCCACCTTCTTAAAACAATGAGAAGAGTTATCCCTCATAGCGCATCAGTCTGCCGCCCTTAAAGCTTTGTCATTTTCCGCCTGCGTGGAAAATGACAGCAGTGTTGTGGTTTCTTGCATTGATCAATCCCTGGTAGGAACTCTCGCCTGACGCAAAACCATTCTTAGCGGTTTGTGGTTGTTTTTTGGTCGCTTACATATTCCAAAATATCGCCAGGTTGGCAGTCTAATGCTTTGCAAATTGCATCTAAGGTGCTAAAACGAATTGCTTTCGCCTTCCCTGTCTTTAAAATGGAAAGATTAGATAATGTCAAATCAACCCTTTCAGAAAGTTCATTCAAAGAGATTTTTCGTTTTGCCATCATTACATCTAGGTTTACAATGATTGGCATAGCTTAAATTGTTAAGTCATTTTCAGATTTCATATCTATGGCATTCTGCAAGATTTTTTCAAATATTGCTGCAGCAGTTGCCACTACAATAGAAACAAAAGTAGTTACGATACACATGGCAATAAAACCCGCAGGGTCATCATGTTGATCATGCGACATCCTTATGTATAGTCCTGCTGTCAAAATTAAAATACTTAAAGCGATTGCACAATACTTTATGCTCTTTAAGGCCCGAACTGCATTTGATGAGAATACGTTATTTTGCCCAATGTATCCAAGTAATTTGAATGCTTTATACAATGCTATAAAAAAAACGATTGATGATGCATATCCATACAAGATGAATGGGTCAGCATAAATATTGAACAGATCTAAATCTTTAGCTCTACCCTCAGTCAAGGGAAGCCGAATCATAATAACAAGTGCTACAATACCAATAAGTACCACGACTGCCTGAAGAAATATGATTGAAATTCTTTTCATAATAATTTTAGAATTTTAAAATATATCTCAAATATAATAAAATATTATTGATAAACAATAAATATTTATCGATAAAATTTACAAAAAATAAATATCTCTATTAAATAATTTATACATTCTGAATTTGAATTGTCAAACTATCAGGATTAACTAACTTCAATATATGTGCAACTTAATTTCAGGCGGGCATAATTTGTAAATGAACTCTTTACCAGGTTTCTGCAAATATTCAATTATACATCCTTCTGATTGGGCTTCACTATAATAGTGTAATTCGGTTTTAAGGAAATCAAGCACATTGAGGTTAGTGCTCATTAACAGGTTGCAAAAAATCAGGTAGCATTCAATTATCTGGCTAAATTTAAATTTCAGATTGATCTGAGCTAATACATAAAGAAATAATCATTATCTTCACAATGCTAATTTAACCCTCAATATGAAATCTACAATCGCGTACACATTAAAAGTATGTCTTACCACATTAATAGCGTCAGTTCCGGTCACAATGGTAATTGGAGGAGCATATATCGGTTTAATTATGCTTATTAAACCTTCGAACTATAGCTTTAATTTTAATATAACATACACTCATACATGTATCTTTGTAGCGATCACTGCAGCGGCTATACTTGTAAGTAGTTATTTTTTAAGCAAGGTGGGCTTGAAAAGATTTATTAATGATAGACCTATTGCACACTCCATTGTGATTTTCCTGTTTTACTTATTTTTTAGCGGTGCGCTCCACTTCATGGATTTTGGTCATTTATTGTTTAGCTATGGCCCTATGTTCCTAACTGCTTATGCAAGTAGTCGGTTATTTTTCGACCCCAAAGGATCAAATTACTGAATACATTTCAGAATGGTTGGGCATAGTGGCAAGTCGCATTAGAATAAAGATAACGGCAATTAACAAATTAATTTTTTGGTAAACGCTCTCTTATCCTGGCAATGTATTTTTGGCGATAAAATATATCTTTTATCTGGGGCAGCAATTTTTCTGAATCACCGGGATTTTCATCAAACTGCTTAACCAAATCATTCAGCTCGTTTTCCAGATCTATCTCGATTGCATCAACATTGTTCCTTACCTGAGCTAATTTCTCTGCATCAGGTTCAAATTCCAGATCCATTAAAGCTTCATTTACATCCATCATTTCCATAAGAAAGGATTGCGGCAAC
This sequence comes from Pedobacter chinensis, assembly GCF_003339865.1. Lineage (GTDB taxonomy): Bacteria > Bacteroidota > Bacteroidia > Sphingobacteriales > Sphingobacteriaceae > Pedobacter > Pedobacter chinensis. Next base: position 4,284 of record NZ_QPKV01000005.1, on the reverse strand, counting down.
TGGTAGCCTTCATCTGTTTCAACAATTCCCTTTAATTCCAGCACGTATTTCAAACGTTTCTTCGCATTGCTTAAGGTTTGATAAGCTTTGTTATTCAACGTGGATAAATCCAAAACCTCCTGTTGCTTTTCTTCGCTTTCATTCGCATAAAAATCAGGATGAAACTTTTTACTGAAAGCATAAAACTTAGCTTTTACTGCATTTTGATCGGGATTAAATTGTATGGGTAGTTCGTAAAACTCGAAATAATCTGGTTGTTGTTTCGCTTCGCTCATGATGGTTATAAATTAAAAAGCCGCAGATGTTCAGTTTGAAATCATCAAATCTGAACATCTGCGGCAATAATATAAATTTGGTTTTACTTACCGAAAGATTTTAAAATATCATTACCAAAAGCAAACACCATTAAACAAATCAGGATCACAAAACCAACAATCTGCGCTTTCTCCAATACTTTTTCACTTACCGGCTTGCGCTGTACCATTTCGATCAATAAGAACACCACGTGGCCTCCATCTAAACCCGGGATAGGCAACAAATTCATAAAAGCCAGTGCCATTGAAATCAAGCCCGTTAAAGTCCAGAATTTAACCCAATCAAAGGTACTTCCATATACTTTTGCAATACCAATCGGACTGCTGATATTACGGGCGCTTAATTTACCGGTAATCATTTTACCTATGCCTTTTGCATTATCCACAAAAGTGCTCCAGGCCATTGTTGCGCCAACCGGTAAAGATTCTGCAAAACCGAAATCAATATGTGCACTTTCGGGCATTTTAAAGTTAGGAGCAATTCCAATGGTACCATCCTTGCCCACTGTTAAATCAAAATTTACTTCTTTTCCTTTACGTAAAGCATTAATGGTAACTTTCTTATTCTTGTTAGTGGAAATTTCTTCTTTAAACTGATCGAAAAAAGTAATGGGCTTTCCGTTAACCGCTAAAATGCTGTCGCCGGGTTTAATGCCTGCCGTGTAGGCCGGGTATTGAGGTTTTTCATAAGGTCTTCCAAACAATTTATCGAAGAAAGATTGCTGATCTGCTTTTTCATCCGGAGCAAGCACTGTGGCCACACTGGCCATTCTGTATCTTGGCGAGATGAAATTCTCCTTCTCATTTTTAGAAATCTTATTTAATATGGTATCCGGAACAGCAATATAAAGTGTTTGATTTCCTCTTAAAATGGTTAACTGCGCACCGTCGAATAAAACTTTGCTTGAAATTGCATCTTCAAAACGAATCAGCTTATTACCATTAATGGCTAAAATCCTGTCACCGTTTTTTAAGCCGATTTCCTTGCCAATGTTTCCTACAGAGATCCCATCTGTTAATTTCCCGTTAACCGTATAATTTTGTCCGTATTTAAAGGTAAGCATCCAAAAAATGACAATTCCTACAATTACATTCACAATAATACCGCCGAGCATCACAATTAGGCGCTGCCATGCCGGCTTGGAACGAAATTCCCAGGGTTGGGCAGGTTGAGCCATTTGCTCGGTATCCATGCTCTCATCAATCATTCCGGCAATTTTTACATAACCACCAAGTGGCAACCAGCCCACGCCATATTCAACATCTCCTTTTTTGAAACTAAATAGCTTAAAACCCCATGCATCAAAGAACAAATAAAACTTTTCTACTTTAATACCAAACGCTCTTGCTGCCAGAAAATGCCCTAATTCATGTAAAATTACCAATAAAGACAATCCGAGCAGCAGCTGCCCCGCCATAATCAATCCATTCATATTCTCTTATAAAATTTTATGTTAGATGTTAAACTATACTTTTTGTTACTAATTCGCCGGCTAAGATACGGCTATGTTTGTCAGTTTCTAAATAATCGTTCAATTGTGGTTTTTCAACGAAACTGATTTCTTCCATACATCGCTCAATTACCTCACTCATTTGTAAGAAACCAATTTTATTTTTTAAAAAAGCCGCTACAACAATTTCATTGGCCGCATTTAAAATACAAGGCATATTACCACCTTTTCTTAAGGATTTAAAGGCCAAATCCAAATTCCTGAATGTTTCCATATCTGCTTTCTGAAAGCTGAAATTTGGGTAATCCAGAAAATTAAAACGTTTAAAATTGTTTTTTAGCCTGTCGGGATAATTTAAAGCGTACTGAATTGGCAATTTCATATCGGGAACACCCATTTGTGCTTTCATAGAGCCATCGGTAAACTGCACAATGGAATGGATGATTGATTGTGGATGAACAATGACATCGATCTGATCTACATCAAGGTTAAAAAGCCATTTGGCTTCAATTACCTCTAGTCCTTTATTCATCAAAGAAGCTGAATCAATTGTGATTTTGGCTCCCATGACCCAATTCGGATGTTTTAAAGCCTGCTCTCTTTTTACGGTTGATAAGAAATCTTTATTTTTCCCCAGGAAAGGGCCTCCTGATGCCGTTAAATAAATCTTCTCAATTTCGTTATGTTCTTCGCCTACCAGGCATTGAAAGATTGCCGAATGTTCAGAATCAACCGGAAGAATTTTAACATTGTGTTCAGCAGCCAGCTGAGTGATATACTCGCCCGCAACCACCAGTGTTTCTTTGTTTGCCAATGCGATATTTTTTCCGGCTTTGATGGCTGCAATGGTAGGTTTTAATCCAACTGAACCCATCAAAGCTGTTAGAACAACATCACTTTGGGGATAAGCAGCCACTTCTGACAAAGCTGCCTCTCCTGCCAATACCTTGATGTTAAAAGCGGATAGTTCATTTTTAACGTACAGGTATTGATTCTCATCGCAAATGACCACTACTTCAGGCCTAAACTCTTTAGCCTGTTGAATAAGCAGTTCTGAATTTTTTAATGCAGATAATACAGAAACTTTAAAAATAGCAGGATGATCTCTGACAACCTCGAGCGCCTGAGTACCTATGCTTCCTGTAGAACCTAATATGGTTATATTTTTCAAATTTATTTTAATATCAAGGGTTCGAAATATGTATCGAACCTTTAGTTTATTTTCCTTGTCATGCTGAGGCACGACAGTATAATCAAAGTCGCTGCAAAAACGCAGCTAAGTTTGGCACGTCGTGCCTCCTCGCAATGACGAACCGCACTAAACAAACTGCCAATCCCTGTCACAAATCACAGTTTAAATTTCAATACGCATTCCACCTGGCTAAGCCTAAGCAGTGTTTCTTCGTTCTACTTAAATCCGGCCTAACAAATTTTTCGGCAGCGCTTATCAAATCCAAACCACTGACTTTAAAAGAAAAATTTTCAGCCGGTGTTTTTTGTTTCTTTTTGACATCAAAAAGAAAAAAGCCCGTCCGGCCAGGACAAAACCATTAAACGAGTTTGCCAAATCGCAATAACGAACCTCGCTCAACAAACTGCCAATTACAGCTCAAATTTCAATATGGCATTTCCCACCTGGCTAAGCCAAAGCAGTGTTTCTTCGTTCTACTTAAATCCGGCCTAACAAATTTTTCGGCAGCGCTTATCAAATCCAAACCACTGACTTTAAAAGAAAAATTTTCAGCCGGTGTTTTTTGTTTCTTTTTGACATCAAAAAGAAAAAAGCCCGTCCGGCCAGGACAAAACCACAAGCGAGTTTGCCACGTCGTGCTTCTTCGTAATGACGAACCTCACTAAACAAGCTGTCAATCCCTGTCACAAATCACAGCTTAAATTTCAATACGCATTCCACCTGGCTAAGCCCAAGCAGTGTTTCTTCGTTTTACTTAAATCCGGCCTAACAAATTTTTCGGCAGCGCTCATCAAATCCAAACCACTGACTTTAAAAGAAAAATTTTCAGCCGGTGTTTTTTGTTTCTTTTTGACATCAAAAAGAAAAAAGCCCGTCCGGCCAGGACAAAACCACAAGCGAGTTTGCCACGTCGTGCTTCTTCGTAATGACGAACCTCGTTCAACAAGCTGCCAATCCCTGTCACAAATCACAGCTTAAATTTCAATACGCATTCCACCTCGCTAAGCCCAAGCAGTGTTTCTTCGTTCTACTTAAATCCGGCCTAACAAATTTTTCGGCAGCGCTTATCAAATCCAAACCACTGACTTTAAAGAAAAATTTTCAGCCGGTGTTTTTTGTTTCTTTTTGACATCAAAAAGAAAAAAGCCCGTCCGGCCAGGACAAAACCACAAGCGAGTTTGCCACGTCGTGTCTCTTCGCAATGACGAACCTCGTTCAACAAGCTGCCAATCCCTGTCACAAATCACAGCTTAAATTTCAATACGCATTCCACCTCGCTAAGCCCAAGCAGTGTTTCTTCGTTCTACTTAAATCCGGCCTAACAAAT
>NZ_QPKV01000004.1 GCF_003339865.1 Pedobacter chinensis | reverse complement strand
GTCTCTTCGCAATGACGAACCTCGTTCAACAAGCTGCCAATCCCTGTCACAAATCACAGCTTAAATTTCAATACGCATTCCACCTCGCTAAGCCCAAGCAGTGTTTCTTCGTTCTACTTAAATCCGGCCTAACAAATTTTTCGGCAGCGCTTATCAAATCCAAACCACTGACTTTAAAGAAAAATTTTCAGCCGGTGTTTTTTGTTTCTTTTTGACATCAAAAAGAAAAAAGCCCGTCCGGCCAGGACAAAAAAAACACCCCGCCCTGCGGGCACCCCTCTAAAAGAGGAGAATTGCAAAATGTCTGATTATACCTCAGCATAACAGTATAATCAAAGTCGCTGCAAAAAACGCAGCTAAGTTTTGCCACCTCCATGCCTCCTCGCAGTGATGGAGCTATCATATAATATACCGCTCCAACTCATCTGCCAATTTCCTGTCATTACTTAACCTTGGCACTTTATTCTGCCCACCTAATTTCCCCTCACTTTTCATATAATTCACAAAAGCATCTTTTTGCAAAGTACGTATGATTAAAGGTTGAAGGATGTTACCTTCAATCAGGTCAAAGTAGTAAATATTTTTCTTTTGCAAAACCTGATCAACTTTTCTACTAAAAGCCACCATGTCCTTTGGCGCAACAGAAAACTCTACAAACCATTCATGATAAGGCAATTCCCCTGCCTGTGGATTAACTTGTGGAGCAACCGTAAATTCTGTTATTTCCACTTTTTCTTCATTAGCTGCCTTTAAAAGGGCATATTCTACTTCTTCGCCAATTACATGTTCTCCAAAAGCAGAAATGAAATGTTTAATTCGCCCGGTAACTATAATTTTATAGGGATTTATGGACACAAATTTTACGGTATCGCCAATACTGTATCCCCACAAACCCGCATTCGTATTTAAAATTAACGCATAATTGACATCCAATTTCACATCAGCAAGCGATAATCTGGTTGGGTTATCGTTGTAATATTCATCTGCTGGAATAAATTCATAAAAGATTCCAGCGTCAGCCAATAACAACAAGCCTTTATCTTTTTGTGAATCCTGATAGGCGATAAATCCCTCAGAGGCCGGATAAGTTTCAATAGAGTCAATCTTCTTCCCAATACTTTGTTCAATCCTGGCCCTATACGGCTCGAAGTTTACACCCCCATAGATAAACAGACTAAAGTTTTTAAAGATTTCAGCAATTTTTTTTCCACCACTTTTTTCCGAAAGTTTATCGAAATACATCTGTACCCAAGGTGGAATTCCTGAAATCAGGGTCATATTCTCGTGGATGGTTTCATCAACGATGGCATCAACCTTTTGCTCCCAATCTTCGATGATATTGGTTTCATAAGATGGCAGGCGATTTTTTTGGAGGTATGCGGGAACGTGATGTGCCACAATGCCAGACAAACGCCCCACGTTAATTCCATTTTTAACATTCAGTACCGGACTTCCCTGAAGAAAGATCATTTTTCCATTCACAAAACCGGCTTTACCGGTTTCATTAATATAGGTTAAGATAGCATTTCTGGCGGCTTTAATGTGCTCAGGCATTGATTCCCTGGAAAGCGGAATATATTTCACACCAGAGGTTGTTCCGGATGTTTTGGCAAAATAAAGTGGTTTTCCTTTCCAAAGCACATCTGATTCGCCGGCAACAACCCGATCAATATAGGTTTTCAATCCCTCATAATCCTGAACGGGGACATGATTCTTGAAATCCTGATAGTCTTTTATTGTTGCAAAATCATGGTCTTTGCCAAATGCAGTATCTCTGGCACCATCAATCAGTTTCCTGAAATTTTTATTTTGGGCACGAACGGCATTATTCTTCCATTTGTTGATTTGCCAAACTACAAATACCGCAAAAGGCTTGCTTAATGCTGCTTTAAGCCCCGAACCCCCTAAAGTGGGCTTTACCTTTCTATCGCTTTTATCTATCTCCATTAGTTTTACTTAAGGTTCTCAACTCGTCCTTTAGAGGTTTGCGGGTTAAACGATATTATGTAAAATATCCGGATGTTTATCACCTTTATATTCGCTTGCAATTTTACGATAAGCGACAGTTAAGGCTACGCTGGATAGTGGAACAATTATAAATGAACTCAAAATATTGACCACAAATGCCACGAAAGGCCAGTGTAATAGATTAAATAACAAATAAATGAGGTATCCCCCGCCCAACACCAACAATAACAACAAAATTTTGGTAAAGTTTCCTTTGGTAATGGCCAAACTCAATTTGATGGATTCAAAAGGGGCAGCATTTTTATCAATGATAAAAAACGGAAAAAATGAGATTCTCAACCAGGTAATAAACAAAGCCAGAATGGCCACACCCACGGCAATCTGGGTAATTATCACGCCTGTTGCCTGAAAACTTTCAACCCAACCAATTTTGACCAGATGCCTTAAAACAGGATCTAAAATATAAAGCACCGGAAATAAAATCAAACCAATGAAAAGTATGCAGCCAATAAAATAAAGTGTTGCAATTAAAAATCTGATGATCTGCTGTCTGGTTGGTAAAGTATCTACAATCTTTACATCATTTTCTTCATCATCCATTAAATGAAAAATGTATTTGAATAGAGAAAGATTGATGGTAAAATATAAAAACACGAAAACGATTGCCATTACCACACTGAGCACCTTACTAACATCTTTAATAAAAAAGGCCATTAAACTGGAGGCACTTGCTGTAATAAACATTAAAAAGCATAGGGTGGCAATAGAAAAATAATGCTTTCTGGTAATGCTCCATGCCTTTTGAATTACATCATTAACGGCAAACGTACTTTCTTTTAAATAATTGATCATTGTTATTTGAATACCACTCTTTTAAATAAATCCTGTATAAATCCAAGGCCATATGCAGTTAATTGGATGAACGAAGATATAATACTCAAAAATGCAACTTTTACTGCTTTATTTACCGACCAGGAGTGAAAAAATATTAACAAAAAATACAGCAACACAAAAAAATTGCAGATGATGGCCAAAGGCCAATAAAAGATGTTGCAAAGTATGGTAAAACCAATCCCAACTGTGAATAAGGCCGGGAAAAAGTGAACAGGCTTTAGCTCTTTAGGAAAGTGTTTATAAATATTAATTCTCGCCCTGCCGAAAAAATGCAATTGTTTGTAAAACTGACTAAAACTTGTTCTTCTTTTATGATAAACTTTAGCTTCTGGTATCAATCCTATTTTAAAGCCATTTTCATGAATACGTATGCTATATTCGATATCTTCTCCCAGTCTGGTTAAAATAAAGCCACCAACTTGCTCCCACGCCTGACGGGAAACCCCCATATTGAAGCTTCGGGGATGAAACTGACCTACATGCTGTTTATTTCCACGAATTCCTCCGGTTGTGAAAGGGGAAGTCATGGCATAACTGATGGCTTTTTGAACGGGTGTGAAACTCTCGTGCGCAGCATCCGGACCACCATAAGCATCTAAATGATGTTCGTACAGATAGTTTTTTACGATTTCGAGATAATTTGCAGGAACTAAAATATCAGAATCAAAAATCACAAAGTAATCGCCTTTTGCCCTTTCAAACCCAAAATTACGGGCAAAACCTTGTCCGGCATTTTCCTTAAAATAATATTTTACATCGAGCTGATCGGCATATGAATCTACAATTGCCCTGGCGTTGTTTGTCGAACCATCTTCAATAACCAAAACCTCAAACTGTAAATAAGTTTGTTTGGTTAGGGTATATAAAAGCTCGTCAATTTCCTGAGGACGATTATAAAGCGGTATGATTATAGAGAAAAACATGTTTATAAGGAAAAAGGTAGAGGTAGAAGGTATAGGGTTTGGGGCGTATAAACCTTACGCCTTAAACCTTTTGCCTTACACCCTCTTCTCTATTAAGTATTGATTTCTTTCGGGTGCATTACGCGACAGGAGTTCGGCAATGAAACCTGCGAGGAACATTTGCGAGCCGACAACGATAGCCACTAATGATAAATAAAATAACGGTTGCTGCGTTACATCGCGATAAGGCAGGCCTTTCCAGATTAAATATTGCTTTTCAAATAGCGTGTAAAGCGACATCACAATACCAAGAAAAAAACTTAGCACACCTAATGAACCAAAAAAATGCATGGGCCTTTTGCCAAATTTGCCCACAAAAAAAATAGACAATAAATCCAAAAAACCATTGATGAACCTGCTGAAACCGAATTTAGTGGTTCCGTATTTACGGGCTCTATGTTCTACCACTTGTTCGGCAATTTTGTTGAAGCCTGCCCATTTAGCAATAACCGGAATATAGCGATGCATTTCGCCATACACTTCAATGGTTTTAATCACATCACTCCGGTAAGCTTTTAAGCCACAGTTGAAATCGTTTAACTCAATACCGCTCATTTTACGCGTTGCTGCATTAAACAATTTTGTGGGTACGGTTTTGGTTATCGGATCGTAGCGTTTCTTCTTCCAGCCAGAAATCAGATCCAGTTTTTCTTCTTTTATACGGCGGTATAATTCCGGGATCTCATCAGGACTATCTTGTAAATCGGCATCCATGGTAATGACAACATCGCCTTGAGCAGCCTCAAAACCTACATTTAACGCTGCTGATTTGCCATAATTTCTTCTGAATTTAATGCCCTTTATAGCCGGATTCTGCAATCTCAGTGATTCGATAACCTCCCAGGATTGATCGGTACTGCCATCATCAACCAAAATGACTTCGTAGCTGAAATTATTTTCAGTCATCACGGCATCAATCCAGGCTGTTAATTCAGGTAAAGATTCATCTTCGTTAAATAAGGGTACTACAACTGATATATCCATTTATTGAGTATTATCGTCATTGCAAGAATCTATTTTAAAAGATTGCCACGTTCCTTACCTATTCCTAAGCTTCGTTCGCAATGACGCATTATTGAAAAACGTGCAAATTTCATCAAATTAAATGATAAAACCTGCACGTTCAAAATTTTTGATCTGTATTATAATTTAATGTCTTTAGCCGGTACTTTAATAATCTTTCCCTGGTTAGAAAAAACTAAAAAACCATCATTTTTCTTTTTATAATCAACTAGTTTTTTGAAAGCAAGATGAAGTCCAATTCTTATCTTCTCCCTCATTTCAATATTATTAACTTTAGCATTCTTCATTTGATCTCAGATTAAGCTTTGTCCAAATCTCTTTTTCAAAGATAGTTATTTCTTTATTTAGATTTCCTTCCGCAATAAATTGCAGATCACTATTGGAACTATTGATAACCAACCAATAATCTGATACTGAAAAAAAATTGTCTAAATTCTTGATCCCCCCTAACATACCTTCTTCTGATAACATCTTCAGGAATATGATGCCCTCCTTCTGAAACCCTGGTTTTAACCCTTTCAATTGCCAATTCTACATCGCTTAACCAAAAAAACAAAAGTGTAACCTGATAACCTAATAATCTGGCTTTAGCAATGGTATTGAGGTATGATTTTGTTGTTAAAGTAGTTTCAATAGCAAAATCGACTTTTTGAATTAACAACTCGTCAATTCTATTCAGCATAATTTTACCAGCCTGAATAGCTACGCTTTCTGGTTTAAAAGGAGAAATTCCACGAGCGATTTCATCGGCATTAACAAACTCTCTGCAATTTAACATTTCTGGAAGCACCGTAAAAGAGGCAGTTGTTTTGCCAGCTCCATTGCAACCTGAAATGATATATAAATTTGACATTAAGAATGTTACCCAAAATAAAACGTGCAAATTTCATCAAATTAAATGATAAAACCTGCACGTTCAAAATTTTATAAAAAGAATTAAGACTCGGTTGGGAAAGTATTAAAAGTTGTTGGTTCTTTTTTCTTTAAAATTACAGCTAATATCAGTGACAGCACGCCATATAAAGCCAGAGAAACACCAAAACTGGTAATTGAATTTTTAAAGGTTGGTGCTAGTTTTTCTTCCATATTACCTGCCTTTTCCAAAGCCTCATCTATCTGTTCAGAAGCCATTCCAAATTTCTCCATCATGGCTCTTTGAGAATCTCCAATTGCCGCCGCAGCTTTTGATGGTAAATCAGGATCAATTACGGTCATTAATAAAATATTATATAAAACCGCTACAAGTGCCAGAATTAAAGAAATAATGAGAAAGGATTTAAATGCCTCGCCAAAAGTCCAGTAACCACCAATTTCTTTACGGATGGTAATGCCCACAAAAACGAGCAAAACAATAAAAATAATGAGGATAATAAAGGGTAATGCGAAATTGGTATAAAGCATTACCGGATTAATAAAATGCAGTGTAAGCGATATTACTACTGATACAGCCGCTAGTATGAAACCATACTTAAGCGATAATTTGGAAATTAGAGCACTTTTGTCCATAGTTTTAAATTTAATTTAGTTATTGATGGTTGTAATCAACGTATAAGATGCAGCATCGAATGCTTTGTTACTGCTATACTGGATTATTTCTTTTGTGGTGGTGGCACTTCCTTCAACATCAAGGAAAAAAACCATAAAAGGCACAAACAGCTCTTCCATTTCTGTACTGACGTTTAATTTCGTCACTGCTTTACAAATTTCCTCAACGCTGCTTTCTGCCAGTTGCTGATTGCTGATCATTTCTTCATAGATTTCAAATTCATCCTGAAATTCATCATCCTCCACTAACAAAAACTCCTTTAAAAAATCTCCTAATTCAGGCTCAATACCTTCATCCTTACATTCTTTAATATAAAGCAAAAGATTTAGCAATTCTGTTCCCCGATCAATCGTTTCTTCCTCAATATTTGCCCATTCATCACTTTCCAGATAATCATCTTCAAGTTTCTGAACATCACTGCTGAAAAAATTTACCATCAATAAATCGAAAAACACTTCGCGTAATTCTTCAAATTTTGGATGTGAATCAAACACCACATCGAAAGCGGTTACTTTATCCAAAAAGTTAACATCAAGCTCGAAAACTGCAAGAAGTTCTGTTTCAAAACCCTCTACGTTAGTTTCCGAAACTTCAGCATATTTATTTAGCGATGCGATTAACGCTTTTTTTACTCTATTATCCATAGGATTAAGATTTTTTAGGATTTAAAGATTAAGTTCTACTATTCGTTACGCTGAGTTTGGTTCAGCATATTAATTGCGAAGACATTTTCGTAACTACCTTAGTTTTCTATTTTATTTAATATGTTTTCGATTAATTTTTAAATGCCCTGTCTGGAAAACCCTCCACCCTCAACCTATAAACCTTCTACCTTACTATTGTTATAAACTAATTTTACTTTACCCTTAAGTTCGGTGCCCAACAATGGATTATTAGCCGATTTTGAACGGTTACTGGCGGTATTATACAACCATTTTTCATCAGTATTAAAAACAGTGAAATTTGCCACAGCGCTTTCTTCAATTACCGGAACATTTAAATTTAGCAATTTACGTGGATTAACAGCTAATTTCTCTGCAATTAGATTTATATCTAATCCTGCTCTTAGTAACAAAGGCAAAACGGTTTGCAAAGCAATAATGCCGTAATGTGCAATTTCGAATTCTACATTTTTAAATTCAATTTCTTCCGGGCGATGCTGCGAGGTAATTGCATCAATTGTTCCGTCTTTTAAACCAGCAATCAGCGCTTTAACATCAGCCTTGCTGCGCAGTGGGGGTTTAACTTTGTAATTGCTGTCAAAGTCGCCTAAAAGTTCTTCCGTAAAAACTAAATGATGCGCAGTTACATCACAGGAAACCTGAATACCATCTTTTTTTGCTTTACGAATTAACGCAACAGCGCCTGCTGTAGAAATATTGCTGATGTGAATTTTGGTTTCGTTATAAGATGCCAGAAAAATATCGCGGGCAATATGCATTTCTTCGGCTAATGCAGGCAAACCCTTCATCCCTAAAAGCACTGAATTTTTGCTTTCATTGATCTGCGCTTTTCCGGCAATTGATTTATTTTCCGGATAAACCATTAACAATGCATCAAAGCCTTTTGCATATTGCAAGGCACGACTCATGAAACCATCATCCTGCAATGCTTTATCACCATCAGAAAAGGCAACTGCCCCGGCCAGCTTCATATCATAAAGTTCAGCAAGTTCTTTAGCTTCTCTGTTTTGACTAATTGCGCCAACCGGCAAAACATCCACCAAATTGTTTTTTGATTTATTGATGATATACTCTACCTGAGATTTTGATTGAATAACAGGGCTGGTATGTGGCAAAAGTGCCAGGCCCGTAAAACCTCCTGCACTTGCTGTTTCGGTTAAGGTTTGAATGTCTTCTTTGGTTTCAAAACCCGGATCGCCTGCTACACAATTTAAATCAAAAAATCCTGGAGTCAGAAACGAGCCCTGGGCATCATAAACCGTTTCATTTTTATTGGCAGCTAACTTACCTATGTTTTGAATTTTCCCATCAACTACCCTAACATCGCATTGCTGTTTGTTAAAACTACTTTGCGGATCGGCGATGGTTACATTTTTAACTAGGAGATTCATATTGTTTTTTTAGAGTTGTTAAAAAATCGGATGAGCAAAATTTCTGCTGCAATAAAAATCAGCGATAAAATTAGACAAAGTTTCCATAAAGTTTGTCCGATTTTATTGGTGCCTGCAATTAATTTCACTGCATCTTTATCGGTATCAAATATTTTTAAATTACTTTTCCCTGAAATGTTCTTCAATTCCGTTTCACTTAAATAGTGCAGATCAGATTCGGTTCTTCCGTTATTGAAAGCAAAAACAGCAAGAAGAGAGTCGGCTAAGTTTAAATTATAAAATCCAGCCGTTTTAATTTGATCGGCAATATATATCAGTGTTTTTCCGTCAGCCAGGCGAATTTCAGGAATGACCTCAAAGTTATTTGCAGTAAGCTTTAACGTTTGATTTTTGCCTAAAGCAATTTTCTTAATTGTTAATGCATGATCATTAGCCATGTTGTAATAAAGCAGGCTTTCAGTTCCACTATTTAATGCAAGGCGATACACTAACGGTACAAAAACCGGATGACGGGCCAGATTTCCATCAGCCGAATTTAATCCCGTTGCTGATAAATAAACCGAGCCATTACCTATACCGTATCTGGCAAAAAACAGTTTTCCGCCAGGTAAGGATAAAATATTCTCTTTATTGGATGAATTGTTTTCAGTAAACGAAAAGTACCTGCTTGTGGTTGGCAGGTCAAGATTTTTGGGGATATCTTCAAAAACAGTTTTGAAAATTGGATGTTGAAGATCAATTTGATCAACTTTTGATTCAACCGTATGGAGATTTTGAATAACTGGTAATGATAAGCTGCTCAAAAAAGAATTATAAGCCTGAATATCTGAATCCATATCAGGAAAAATCACCATGGCTCCGCCTGCATTCAGATATATTTTCAACTGTTGAGCCAGACCACTGGATGGGCTTTTCAATCCGTTGAGCACAATTAATCTGTAATTGGCAAAATTACTATAGTTAATGTTATGCTCAGCATTTTCGGTTAGCTTATAATAATGATCTGCGGCAAAAAGTGCCTTGATGTAATTGCCTGCGTTTGGCCCATTAATGCTTAAAACGGGTAAACTTTCATCAACCTTAAAGCTGAAAGAAAGTGTATCATCAAACGTTACCGGAAAATCTTTAATTGTGATCACTCCTTTTTGCCACCCTGCTTTTAAACCTGAAAAACTCAAAGTATCTCTTCTTGTTTTTCCCGGTGGAATGGTAACAACGCTCAATCCTTTCTGCTGGTTGTTGATGCTTAATTTTAGCGGAATGTTTTTTGCTTCCTCTTCAGCGTAATTTTTTAGTTGAACCACCAGTTTTTCACTGGCATTTGGTTGATGATTTGGAGAAAGTGCCCAAACACTATCTACAGCAACATTAGGTAAAATTGTGGCATTCAGCTTTAGAAATGAATATTGAATATCGGGATTGGTTTCAAGCTTTTTTCCGTTGGAGATGTTTTTCTGAAAATCGCTGATCAGAAAACCATATTTATTTGCCGAACCCCTTAATACGTTTGCTTGCCTGTTTAAAATTTGCTGAAGGTTTCTATTGGCTCCAGAGATCTTAACATCATCCAGGGCTCTTAGAAATTCATCCTCATTTAACAAACGCTGATGTTTCCCTTCAAAATCATTGGTTAATAACTGGAAACGATCATTTACACCAAAACTTTTAACCAGTTCCTTTGCGTTGCGCTTAGCCTCATCAAGGAGACTTCCATCTTTATTAATGGCCTCCATGCTGTAAGAATTATCAATATAAATACTTACGGCATTATTTAATAAGGTAGCTTTCTGGTTATTTACCGGAATGTAGGGTTGTGCAAAAGCCAAAACCAAAAATATGATCGCTAAAATTCTCGATAATAATATGAGCAGATTTTTAAGCTTTTCTTTTGATGAGTTTTGCTGTTCCACTTCTTTTAGAAGCTGAACATTAGAGAAATAAACTTTTTTAAATTTCCTGAAATTGAATAAATGAATAATAACCGGAATGGCAACCGATAATAGTGCAAAAAGAAAGCCCGGATAAAGGAAATTCATTAAAAACCAAAGATAGAAAAAATATGGAATAGGATATAAAATATTTTATTTAAGATCAACAGGCCAATCCATTACTTTGCTTTTGTTGCATTTCAAAATTTAAAAAGGCCCTCATTACCCTTTAACCATTTAAAAAGTCTTTCAGCAGGAGATTTTATCAGCAATATTTTGAACAGGCTTAAGCGAAATATCTGGATACCATACATGAACGGTCGTTATCCTGAACTTGTTTCAGAATCTTAATGGCATGAACACATGGCAGAGAAGATATTGGCCACGAAGTAGCTACAAGCCTCTAAGATTTATACCTACTCTTGTAAATAAATTTATCACGTAGCTTTTCGCTTCGATACAGGTCAGCAAAGACGTGTTGGCTTGGCGAAGTGCCTGGACACCATACATGAACGGTCGTCATCCTGAACTTGTTTCAGGACCTTAATGGCATGAACACATAGCAGGAAAGATGCTGAAACAAGTTCAGCAGGACGTTACGCTTTATGCATTGTGCTCATAAGCATAAATTTTCCAAAAATAATAATCGATTTCAGATTAATATGCAAAACCCGGAAATTCGATATTCACGATTTTCCAATTACCATTTTGAAGTGCGAAATAAAGCTTGAATGGACCACTGACAATCTTCGATTGTTTTTTTAATATATCTCTATATCCTGCTACACCTTCTACAAAACCCAAGCCTTTACCATCGTTTAATAGTTCAAAATTAACATCAATGATATCATACCGGCCACCAACATATTCATCAGATTTACCGAAAATACCTTTCAACCGGCTAATGATGATATCTTTACCGATTATTTTGCGACCAGGAAGAATGAAAAAATCATTCAGTTCTTCAGTAATCAATTTCGATTGCTTAAACCACGAGTTGATAAACCTAATGGCACTATTTACGATGTCAGCCTGATGATTAAAGGTTGGGTTTTCCTGCATACTGCAAATCTACAGCTTCTATCTAAATTTCTTCATTGCAACCCAAAGTTTCTCATCCATGTCATAAACATCAGGGCGATATTGTATGCGATTGTTTTGTGACCAGGCGGTAAAATAGGTAATTAAAAGTGGAACATCTTTTTTAGGGGCAAACCAGGCTGGCTTTAACTGGAAAGCTCTTGCTGTATCTGCTTTTGCTGCCATGCGTTTTTTGTACCATTTGTTGTTGGTACTATCCACTGGAGGTAAATCTACTTCTGCCCTGAGTTTATCGTAGGTATAAGTATCTCCAACGAGTTTCTCAGCAAACTCCAAAGGTTTTTCAATTCGAACACAACCATGGCTAATTGCCCTATTGGTTAAATTAAAGCCATTTTTATTATTGGTATCGTGAAGATAAATGCTTGAGCTGTTATCAAAAATGAACTTAAACTTGCCGAGGGCATTTCCTCCTCCAGAACCTTGTTTAAACTTAAACGGTAATTTATCTCTTGAATACCTGTTCCAGTTAATCGTATCCGGTTCACCAATTAATTTATCCTTATAATAAACATTGATATTGCTGTTTGATAAATAATAAGGGTCTTTTCTGGCCATCCAATAAATTTCACTCTGCGCAATACTTACTGGAATATTCCAAACCGGATTAGCCTGAATGGAATTGATTTTACTGAACAACAGTGGCGTTTCATGATTTTTGGGCTTATCGTCCAGATTACCCGACTTTGCAAAAGCTTTTATTTTTTCTTCGTAGCCCGCTTCTCTTCTTCCGCCCACACAAACCTTCATGGTAATTACGGTGTCTTGCCGATCAAACCAGGTCAGTCTAAAATCGGGAATGTTTACCTGAACATAATTGGTTCCGGTTTCCGGCATTTTCCATCGGAACCGTTCCATATTCAACAATAAAATCCGTTTTTCATTTTCGGCCCTGGCACGCAAATATGCCTTTTGCAAAGCCATATATTGTGTAGATTTTGGCTGAACTGAATTTAAGCTATCAGTCAAACTTACTGAAGATAGCATATTCATCATTCCTAAACTATCCGGACGTTTAACCTTAATGTAATATCTGGAAAAAATATTTCGTGGATTTACCACCCCATATCTTAAAAAGTTATGGTAATTCAGATACGCGTTTGCAGATAGCAATTCAAGTCTGGCAATAATTGGGTAACTATCATCAACCTTTGTGAATTTATTAGCCGACAATTCCTGAAGCAAGCTTTTTATTTCGTCCGTTTTAAAAATTTTCGGATTGAAACCATGAACTGTACTGTTTTGGAGATATTCAACCAGTGAATCTAACTGCCCATCGATGTAGAATTTTGTAATCAGTTTGGGTTCATTAACATTTGAAGCATAAAAAGCTTTAATGGTTTTTGGATTAATGAATGTTTCAGATAAACTGTCCATTGCTTTTACGAAAACGCGGTCGTAGGCAATTGTATCAAAATCTTTATATATTTTATTTTTAAAATGTTCAGACAATACTTTTCCTATCTCAGGAGGTTGTTTAAACCATCCACAAGCAGAAACAAATAAAATAACGGGGATTATTAGAAAGCGAAGGTTCTTCAATGTATAAAAAATTAAAACAGAATAAAGCTAAAGCAGTTTAAAAAAAGTCAATAGGGCAAATTAAGTGCCATTATTTTTTGTTTTCCCGATTCAAACACTATATTTGCCATCGCTAATCAGCTAAAGCATTGATATTGGCAGAAATAAATATATGAAATTAACTTTGAACCATCACTTACATTTACACCATCGCCGATAGGCGATATGATATGTTTGTTTTGTACTTCAAAACTTTTTTTCCGTAAAATTATTTCTTGTTCATTCTATATTCAATACTTTGAAAACACTTAAAATCGCTATCCAGAAATCGGGTAGGTTAAACGAAAAATCCGTAGAAATTTTAAAGAACTGTGGTCTCTCTTTTGAGAACTATAAAAGTTCGCTTATATCAACTGTTACCAACTTCCCCTTAGAAATACTTTTCCTTCGTGACGACGATATTCCGGAATACGTTCAGGATGGCATTGCCGACCTTGGAATTGTTGGCGAAAATGTAATCGTAGAAGCTAAGGCTAAAGTGAGCTATTTGCAAAAATTAGGCTTTGGAAAATGCACCTTAAAAATTGCAGTTCAGGCAACCAGTAACATCAAAAATTTAGAGGAGTTAAACGGCAAAGCTATTGCAACTTCTTACCCTGTAATTCTCGAAAAATTCTTAAAAGAAAAAGGAATAAAATCTGACATCAGAACCATCTCCGGATCGGTAGAAATTGGTCCGGGCTTAGGCTTAAGTGATGCTATTTTTGACATCGTTTCTACAGGCGGAACTTTAAAGAGCAACGGACTAAAACCCTTTGCAGATGTGATGCAATCGGAAGCTGTTTTAATCGGAAATAAATCGATTACTGATAACCCTGAAGTTGCAGAATTACTGCAAAGAATCCGGTCAGTTTTAAGTGCAAAATCCAACAAATATGTAGTGCTAAATGTTTCTAAAGATAACCTGCAAAAAGTTGTTGATTTATTGCCGGGTGTAAAAAGCCCGACTATTGTTCCGCTGTTTGAAGAGAACTGGGTTGCTGTTCATTCTGTAATTGCTGAAGAAGATTTCTGGGATAAAATCAACAGCTTAAAAGCAGCTGGCGCCGAAGGAATTTTAGTGATGCCGATTGAGAAAATCATTACATAAAAACAAGGCGAAAACGTATAAATTCATATTAACTATTAGTTAATTTAAAATTATAAAACATTGAAAATCTACAGTTATAAAGATTTATCTGAATCAAAAATTAAAGAACTGTGTTCGAGACAAATTGAAGACGATAAATTAGTTGAAGAACGCGTTACCAGCATCATTGAATCTGTAAAAAATGATGGGGATAAAGCGCTATTTAATTTTGCAAAAACATTTGATCAGATTAATCTGCAGAAACTTTTTTTAGATGCTGAAGAATTAAAAACCATCGCCTTAACTATTCCGGTGGTGGCGAAAGAAGCGATTGAAACAGCCTATCAAAACATTAAAACTTTTCATCAATCTCAATTAAAAACTGAGGATAAAGTAGAAACCATGCCTGGTGTTATTTGCTGGCGGGAATCAAGGGCAATTGAAAAAGTTGGCCTTTACATTCCAGGAGGAACAGCGGTTTTACCAAGCACGTTTTTAATGTTAGCTACCCCTGCAATTATTGCGGGTTGTAAAGAAATTATTGTCTGCTCACCTCCTCAAAGTGATGGCAAAACCAATTGTTACCTGGCGTATTGCGCAGTGCTTTTAGGGATAGAAAAAATTTACCTAATTGGAGGTGCGCAGGCAGTGGCTGCAATGGCTTTTGGAACGGAAAGCGTGCCTCAGGTTTATAAGATATTTGGCCCTGGTAACCGCTATGTAACCACAGCCAAAACCAGAGTACAAAATAAGGTTGCCATTGATATGCCAGCCGGCCCATCAGAGGTTTTAGTGATTGCTGATGAGACTGCCAATCCGTCATTCGTGGCTGCAGACTTACTCGCACAAGCAGAACATGGAACTGATAGTCAGGCAATTTTGGTATCTACTTCCAAAGAATTTATAACCCAAGCACTATTAGAAATTGAAAATCAGCTATCTATCCTGCCAAGAAAAGAAATAGCAGCTAAAGCAATAGCCAATTCTTATGCAATTTTAGTTGATGATTTAACAATGGCGATGGAATTTTCAAATGAATATGCACCTGAACACTTAATTTTAGCAACAGAAAATTTTGAAAAGCTTATTCCCATGATTATCAATGCAGGATCGGTGTTTTTAGGAAACTTAACTCCGGAAAGTGCAGGAGATTATGCATCGGGTACTAACCACACTTTACCTACAAGTGGCTTTGCTAAAGCTTATTCAGGCGTTTCAACTGATGCTTTTCTTAAAAAGATAACCTTTCAACACTTATCAGACAATGGATTAAATAATATTGGCGCAACTGTTGAAACGCTTGCTGCAGCCGAGGGTTTGCAGGCACATAAAAATGCAATTACGATAAGAGTCGGGAGTCAGAAGTCCGGAGTCAGAAGATAAAGTGCAATTACGATAAGAGTCGGGAGTCAGAAGTCCGGAGTCAGAAGATAAAAGTGCAAGTATAATAAGAGTCGGGAGTCAGAAGTCGGGAGTCAGAAGATAAATTACAAAAAAGAAAAGAGCAAAAATAAACATAGTGGAAAGGAATAATGTAGAAGGTTAAGGCAATATATGCCCATCCCTTTTACCTTTACCTTTTACCTTTTACCTTAAAAAATGGACATTAACAATTTAGTTAGAGAAAATATAAAAAACCTTAAACCTTACTCTACTGCAAGAGATGAGTTTAAAGGGCAGGCATCAGTATTTTTAGATGCCAACGAGAACAGTTATGGTTCTCCCCTACCCGCCAATTACAACCGCTATCCAGATCCGTTGCAGCTGGATTTAAAGGATGCGATCAGCAAAATAAAGGGCGTGCCGATTGAAAATACTTTTTTAGGAAACGGAAGTGATGAAGCAATTGATTTATTGTTTCGGGCCTTTTGTAATCCAGGAAAAGACAATGTAATTGTACTTCCTCCAACTTATGGAATGTACGAGGTTTCGGCAAATATAAATGATGTGGAAATTCGTAAAGTGAGCTTGTTGCCGAACTTCCAGTTAGACCTGGAAAAGATTGCAGAAACGATTGATAAAAACACAAAATTAATCTTCATTTGTTCGCCAAATAATCCAACAGGAAACTCGATCAATCGTGAAGATATTGAAACCATTTTAACCAACTTTAATGGCATTGTTGTGGTTGATGAAGCTTACATCAATTATGCCCGCCAGAAAACCTTTATACAGGAGTTGACCGAGTATGCAAACTTAGTGGTTTTGCAAACTTTTTCTAAGGCCTGGGGGCTTGCGGCTTTGCGTTTGGGAATGGCATTTTCATCGAGAAAAGTGATCGATGTTTTGAACAAAAT
Source organism: Pedobacter chinensis (assembly GCF_003339865.1). Lineage (GTDB taxonomy): Bacteria > Bacteroidota > Bacteroidia > Sphingobacteriales > Sphingobacteriaceae > Pedobacter > Pedobacter chinensis. Next base: position 704,033 of record NZ_QPKV01000004.1, on the reverse strand, counting down.
CAAGCCGCCTTATAACATCAATCAGGCCACGCAGGATTTAGCTTTTGAGGCATTAAAAAACATCGCTCAGGTTAACGCCTGGATCAAAGAATCCGTTGCAGAAAGAGAGCGGCTTTCTGTTGAGTTAAGTAGCCTGAATATCGTCACAAAAGTTTATCCATCGGATGCAAATTTTATATTAACGGAGGTTACCGATGCAACTAAAATTTATGATACTTTAGTAGAAGAGGGAATTATTGTTCGCGACCGTTCGAAAGTTATTTTATGTGAGGGTTGCCTGAGAATTACCGTAGGTACCAAAGAAGAAAATGATAAGCTGTTAACCATTCTGAAAAAATTTTAAAATGATGAAGAAAGTATTATTTATAGACCGTGACGGCACTTTAAATATTGAGCCTGATGACGAACAGGTAGATAGTTTTGCGAAGTTAAAATTTTATCCCCGCTCACTTTATTATCTTTCAAAAATCGCAGCCGAAATGGATTATGAATTAGTAATGGTTACCAACCAGGATGGATTGGGAACGCCTTCAAATCCTGAAGAAAATTTCTGGCCGGTTCATAATTTCATGCTCAATACTTTTGCAGGCGAAGGTGTAAATTTTAGTGAGATAGTTATTGACAGAACTTTCGCAAAAGATAACGCTCCTACCCGGAAACCAGGCACGGCTTTGTTAACAAAGTATTTTAGTGAAGATTACGATCTAAAAAACTCTTATGTGATTGGCGACAGATTAAATGATGTGGTTCTGGCAAAAAATTTAGGCGCAAAGGCCATTTTTCTTCGTCAGAACGATGCATTAGGCTCTACCGAGGCTTTGGATAAATACGAAACCCTATCTGATGTGATTATTTTAGAAACACAAAAATGGGAAGATATTTACAATCTGCTTAAAGCAGGCAGTAGAAAAATCAACCATGTTCGTAAAACCAACGAAACGGATATCACCATCAATTTAGATCTGGATGGAACGGGTAAAGCCAAAATCGAAACGGGTTTAGACTTCTTCGATCACATGCTGGATCAAATTGCCAGGCACGGAAGTGTGGATTTGGAAATTATTGCGAAAGGCGATTTACATATTGATGAACATCATACCATTGAAGATACGGGAATTGCCCTTGGCGAGGCTTTTGCTAAAGGATTAGGGAACAAGCTAGGCATTGAGCGTTACGGTTTTTGTTTGCCGATGGATGATTGCCTGGCGCAGGTCGCCATTGATTTCGGTGGCAGAAACTGGATTGTTTGGGATGCTGAATTTAAACGGGAGAAAGTTGGCGATATGCCTACAGAAATGTTTTACCACTTCTTTAAGTCGTTCAGCGATGCTGCAAAATGCAATTTGAATGTTAAAGCCGAAGGCGACAACGAACATCACAAAATTGAAGCGATCTTTAAGGCATTTGCGAAAGCGATTAAAATGGCCATAAAGCGTGATGCAGAGAAAATGGTGTTGCCAAGCACGAAAGGAATGCTTTAAGGTAGAAAGGTTTAAGGCGGAGGGTTTAGATGCACAAACATTGTTAAATAAACCCGATAGTAGTGGAAAGTTTTTTATTCCTGTCATTCTGAGGCACGAAGAATCTGTTTCATCGGTTGCAGATGCTTCGTACCTCAGCATGACAGCACTTTTAGGGTTGCTGCAAATAAAAACTTTGAAACGAATAGCGGGACTACAGAACCTTTGAAAAACTGACATTCATTTTCAAACCTTTTTAAAATAAAAGAATCAGATTATAAAATATGATTGGAATAGTAAATTACGGAGCTGGCAATATTTTTTCTTTAACCGCAGCATTAGGCCGCTTAAACTTGTCTTATGGCATGGTCAATACTGAGGCCGATTTGGAAGCATACAGCCATATCATCATCCCGGGGGTTGGTCATGCCGGCGCGGCGATGGAAAAATTAAAACACACCGGATTGGTTAGCGCTATCAAAGCATTAGAAAAACCAGTTTTGGGAATTTGTGTAGGTATGCAACTGATTACCAGGCATTCGGAAGAAGGCGATGCGGTGTTATTAGACATTGTTCCGGTAAAGACTAAAAAATTCGATAAGTCGTTGAATATCAAAATCCCACACATGGGATGGAATGCCGTTCAGCATAAAAACAATTCGCTATTCGAAGGTGTTGAAGATAATGCACAATTTTACTTTGTTCATTCGTACTTTATTGAATATAACCCTACTTTTGACATTGCCTCTGCCAACTACGGACTAAAGTTTTCGGCAGCGGTACAAAAAGACAACTTTTATGGCGTTCAGTTTCACCCTGAAAAATCGGGCAAAGCTGGCGAACAGATATTAAAAAATTTTTCAAACTTAAGCCTATAAAATGTACATAATACCTGCTATTGATATTTTGGATGGAAAGGTTGTTCGCCTGCGTGAAGGCGATTATAACCAAAAAACTGAATATGACGTTTCTATCGCCGAGATGATAGAAAAATACCGGTCAAACGGAACAGATTTCATCCACATTATTGATTTAAATGGCGCTAAAGGCGATTTCAGCAACCAGAAATCACTTTTTGAAATCATTAAGAAAACCGAAATGAAAGTACAGTATGGTGGTGGAATCAGGACCATTGAGCAAGTAACCAATTTACTTGATGCAGGTATCCACCGTGTTATTGTAGGCACTCAGGCCATTACCAATCCCGATTTTTTGCAGCAATTAAGTGAAGCTTTTGCCAAAAAAGATAACTATGCAAACCGCATCGTAATTGCCATTGATGTTTTGGATGAAGTAATTAAATATTCGGGCTGGATGGAAAGTTCTCCAATAAAATTAATGGATTATGTTGATAAATGCCTGGCTTTAGGTTTCTTCCGCTTCTTATGTACAGATATCAGTAAAGATGGAAAATTAGGCGGCGCTGCCATTGAACTGTATAAAAAACTGCTTGAACATTCTCCAATGATTAAACTGATTGCCTCAGGTGGCGTAAGCTCAATGGAAGATATTGATGAGTTAGCCAAATATCCGATTAGAAGTGTGGTGGTTGGAAAAGCGATTTATGAGGATAGAATCACCATCGAAGAGATTAAAGAATGGAATTTGAAAGCTTTGTCAAGCATATAACCCCCCCAGCCCCCTAAAGGGGGAGCTAATAGCAAGGTGGAAATAGCGAACGTAAAAAATTACAAAGCGTAGTTCGGAACAAAAAAAGAACTAAGATGGAAATGCCAATGAATAATTACAAAGCAAATAAATAGGCATCCTTATTCAAACATGACATGAAAGACAGAAAGGAAAAGCCCCCTTTAGGCAGTTGGGACTTAACTAAAAATGATCTCGATTTTTTACAAGTCAACGAACCAAATATGTTTTATGGCGCATCGAATATCATTTTCGAAAATGCTAAACAATTAAGAAATACACTTACTGATTCTGAAAGCCTATTATGGGAACATATAAAAGAGAAAAAGCTAGGGGTAAAATTTCGAAGACAACATCCAATTTCTTTTTTTATAGCCGACTTTTATTGCCATGAGAAAAAGCTCGTTATAGAATTAGATGGCGGTATTCACAATAAGCCAGAGGCGAAAATTAGTGATGATGAAAGAACTGCGATATTAAATAGTCTTGGAATAAAAGTAATCAGATTTAAGAATAATGAGCTTCATAAAAATTTAAATCAGGTTTTGGACAAAATAAAGGAAGCCATGCATGCTCAGCAATTTGCAGTTCCCCCTTTAGGGGGCGGAGGGGGTTTATCAAAACGAATAATCCCTTGTTTAGATGTTAAAGACGGTCGCACGGTGAAAGGCGTAAATTTTGTTGATTTGCGTGATGCGGGCGATCCTGTTGAACTGGCTGCCCAATATGCGCAGCAAGGTGCTGATGAATTGGTTTTCCTGGATATCACTGCCACACATGAACGTCGTAAAACGATGATCGAAATGGTTAAATCAGTTGCCCGCCAGCTAAATATTCCATTTACCATTGGTGGCGGAATAACGGAAATTGCCGATGCTGAGGCATTATTAAATGCTGGTGCAGATAAAATCAGCATTAATTCTGCAGCGGTCAGGAATCCTAAATTAATTGAAGATCTGGCAAAAGCTTTTGGGGTTCAGTTTGTGGTTTTAGCGGTAGATACTAAATATGTTGGCGGGAAAAATATGGTCCACTTAAACGGCGGAAGATTAATCACTGAACTTGAAACCGAAAATTGGATTAAACAAGCGGAAGATTTAGGTGCAGGAGAAATTCTTCTCACTTCAATGGATCACGATGGTACAAAAGCAGGTTTTGATTGCAGGTTACTCCATAAAGTGAACCAAATGATCAACATTCCAATTATTGCATCGGGTGGCGCAGGTAACATGGAACATTTTACCGAGGTTTTTCAAAAAGCGAATGTTGATGCAGCACTTGCGGCATCGGTGTTTCACTATGGCGAAATCCTGATACCTGATTTAAAGCAGGAGTTAAAAAGAAATAATATTCCGGTAAGGATATAGTAGTACACGCGTCATTCGAGACAAGAAGCAATCTATTAGCGAGAAAGATTGCTTCTTGCCTCGCAATGACGGAAATATAATAAAAATGAACATCAACACATCATCTCTTGATTGGGATAAAACGGCAGGCTTACTCCCTGTAATTATTCAGGATTACAAAACTTTAGAGGTTTTAATGCTCGGTTACATGAATGCTGAAGCTTTGGAAAAAACACAGGCAGAGGGCAAAGTAACGTTCTTTTCACGTTCAAAAAATCGCCTGTGGACTAAAGGAGAAACCAGCAACAACTTCCTTTATGTTAAAGAATTGTTTGTTGATTGCGATAACGATACCATTTTAATCAAGGCAGATGCTGTTGGCCCAACTTGTCATACCGGTAGCCGCAGCTGTTTCAAAACAGAATTCAATCAAAACTTTATTTTTGAACTGGAGAATATTATCACAGATCGATATGAGAATCCAGTTGAAGGTTCATACATCAACAAGATGCGCAGCAAGGGCTTGAATAAAATCGCTCAAAAAGTTGGTGAGGAAGGTGTTGAAACTGTAATTGCCGCCCTTGCTGAAAGCGAAGAAGAATTAATTGGAGAAGCATCAGATTTAGTATTCCATTTACTATTTTTATTGAAAGAAAAAGGTTTGTCTATTCATGATATTGCTAAAAATTTAGAGAAAAGGCATAGGTAGGGCGGAATTAAGGTGGAAGGTATAAGGCGGAAGGTGTAGGGTACTATCCCAAGCCAATTAAGGTAGAAGATCGCGGGTGTCCGTTATTATACCGAACTTTACACACTAAACCTTATACCCTAAACCCTAACCTTACACCCTAAATCAATCTTACAAATGCTTAAACACTTACAAACCTTTTCTGGTCATCAAAATCCTGTTTATGCTTTAGCTAGTTCGAATAAAGCAGAAACGTTCTTTAGTGCCGGGAATGATAAAGGCGTAGTAGAATGGTCGTTGGATAAAATGGCTTTTATTAAGGTTAAAATGCCTGTACAAAGCTCCGTTTATTATTTACATTATCACAATAATCAACTATTTGTTGGAGAACGTAGCGGAGCTTTCAGTGTGTATGATTTAATTGAACAAAAAGTAATCATCAGAATCAGTGCGCATACCAAACCCATTTTCAATATTCAAACGGTAAAAAGTAAAAACGAATTGCTAACCACCGGCGAAGATGGAACGGTGGCTGTTTGGTCGCTCGGTGATTTTAAAGAGATTTATCGTTTTCAGGCAGCTTACGATACTGTTCGGGCTATCGCGATTTCTCCCGATGAAACTGAGGTTGCTTTTGGCTGCAAAGATCATTTGATCAAAATTTACAACCTCGCAGATTATAGTTTAAAACAAAATCTGGAAGGCCATTCGCTTCCTGTTACCGCTTTAGCTTATCATCCAACAGGAGAATATCTTATTTCGGGCAGTAGAGATGCGCAACTGAAAATCTGGAATTTACCTGCATATGAATTGAGACAAACCATTCCTGCACACATGTTTACCGTTTATGATATTGCTTTCCATCCTGCTCTACCTTATTTTGCAACAAGCAGTCAGGATAAAAGTATTAAATTATGGGATGCCGAAAATTTCAAGCTTTATAAAATTTTAAGTTTAGAGAAAGCAGGGATTGGCCATACGCATTCTATCAATAAAATAATATGGAGTAATGATGGAAAATATTTAATTTCTACCGGTGATGACAGGCAGGTTATGGTTTGGGAAATGGAACTTTAGTTTTTTTTACGTTTTAGAGCAGCAATATCACCTAAATCTTTTTTTCTACCTGACGCTTGTTTATTCACTATAAAATCATCAATGTTTATAAAATTTATAGATAAGCCATCTACATCTGCATTAATTCTATTGTTAAAGGCTTCTTCAAATTGTACTCCGGAAATTGCATTTAAAATATCAATTCTAAGCGGCGGATAGCCCAATTGAGTAACATAACCATCATTTAAGAAATCTTCTTTTTTTAATCCTAATGATGCAAAACCAAAATCCCCAATAACTTTAAGCATTCTTTCCGCATTTTCATCAGATGGATTAATCCAGATATCTAAATCTCCGGTATGACGAGGTCTGCCATGATAAGCTAAAGCGTGTGCTCCAATTACCATATAATCGGCCTCATGTTTATTTAGCAATTCAATAAAGTCAATAAAATCCTGTTCAAACATTAAATTTTCTTCTATTTACAACCTTTGCTATATTTTCAGGGAATGAGCCATTCAACCAGGTAAAATAATGTTTTCTTAGAGATACCACTGTTTTTAAACGTTCTGAAATTGGCTGATTAAGCCAAAAAAGCACATCAAGTTCGTCCTCATCTTCCATTTTCACTTTATTAACAACCATTGCCATTTTTCTTACTTTAGGCGTCATAATTATCATTTTTTACTAAACAAATATAGCTAAAAACACGGCAAAAACCCATATTTCCCTTAAGTAAGTATGCTATAATTATTTTAATTTATTCCTATCTTTTTCATTCCTTCTCTACCATAAAACACAGGAAAATACATCATTTCCGCTTTTGCCGGATTCAATACGTATGACCCCGAATAACGCGGCATTAAATCGATAGTAAAAGCATATTTTCCTTGTTTCAATTTCGTACAGAAAATAGATGTTTTGTTTTTAAAATACTCTCTGTGAGTTTCCACGCCCCAAAAATTTTGTTTTTTGTTTTCATAACTACAGCCTGCCGGAATAGGAATTTCAATCATCACATAGTCAGCATCAGCCCGAACCTCTACTTCTACTTTTAGCGTTGTCAAATTCCCTGCTTTCAATTTCTTTACAACGCTACCATTTTGAATGAAAGAAGTGTTAACCGTAAAATCTTTACTCACCTTCTCTGGTGCAGGGTTTTGAAATTGCTGAAAAGCCGTAAAGTAAACTGGCATTTTTCCATTTTTAACTAGTTTTACCGAGCTGGTATTTTCCAACACCCGATCATAGGGAAAAGTAGAAACAATTTCTTCGTTCAACTTCATTGATGAGGGTTCTGCATTTTTATTTTCGATCAATAATTCCGGTAAAATGGTTTCTAAAATTAACGATGACTCAAAGGTATTTCGCCACTGCCCATCTTTTCGCTGCTCAAGAAAATACAAAGCAATTTTCTCCAACTCACTTTCATGTTTTCCCTGGTTTCTCAAAACTTTATAAGCCAGTAAAGTATTTTGAATACTGTTATTCCAGAATCGTGTGTTATCTTCTCCCCAATAAAAATTGCCAAACATGGTTTGTTTTTTAATCTTCAAAAGCGAATCTGTATTCACTTTAATACCAGCAATTTGCTTTAATTCCATTAGCTCCAAAGTTTCATACAAATTGGCTTTTTGTAAGGTTTTCCTTTTTTCGAATGCTAAAACCCAATCTTTGATGTAATGTTTATTATCCAATAAGTGTAACAGCTTAATCGTTTGAATTTGCTCATAGTTATACTCATCAGTAAGTTTTTTCACTAAATAAGAATATAAAATTTGCTTATTTAAATCAATTTTATAGCCTAGCTTTTCTGCCTTCAATAGCGCATCAACCACATGTAAACTAATCCAGATTTGCTCTTCGCCATTTTGCCACCAAGCCCATGTTCCCTCTGGTTTCCTTGTTTGCTGCAATTTTTTAATGATAAATAAAATATCCTTTTCATGTGTAAAAGGTTGATTCAAATATTTGCGAACCTCTTTTTCCAACAACAATGACTTTAACTTCGAAGCCAGTTGTTCATTGCATAAATATTCATAATTGCGTAATTTGGTCATTTCATCTAAAAGCGTTGGGAATATTGATGATTCTGCTCTTAAAGTAACTTTACCTAAATTTTTATCGAAATTGTAGGTAATTGCAGTATCACGAAGTAACGCCGAGAAATAACCCTTTGTTTCTTTCGCACCTTGCTCAAAAACCGGGATCTTTCGAATTTCTCCATCAAAATAACCATTCTCTTGTTTCAGGGTATACTCAAAATTCAAACTATCTTTTCCATTTGCTGCAACGGTAATGGTATCAATGTGGGCATTTTTAAAGTCGATAATTGAATTTCGCATCTCCAAGCCATTGTAACTGAATTTTCGATTTACCTTTTCCTCAAACGGCGTATAATTCATCAGTTTTCCAATCACATTTATGCTATCGCCCTGAACAGCAAACAATGGCGAAACAAAATTCGCACTGAGCGATTTAAAAGATTTTATAAAGGTTTCGGTTAAGCCAGATTGTTTTTTGCCATTTATCGCAATTACTCTTGCTTTCCAGTTGGTAATATCATCAGGAAACTTCACAGAAAACTTTGCCGTTCCGGTTTCATCAGTTATTAATTTAGGTTGCCAAAAGCCTTCATCAGAAAAATTTGTGCGCATGGTTTGCTGTTGTGCTATCAATTCTCCAGTTGCATTAACCGCAGTATTTCCTTTTTTGGTTTTAATGATGATAACACCATTTGCAGCCCTTGAACCATAAATAGCAGTTGCATCGGCTCCTTTTAATACATTTATATTGGCAATATCATCTGCGCCAAGTGAAGTAATATCTCCAGAAAACGGAACACCATCAACAATAATAATGGGTTTTTCGGTGCCAGATAAAGAAGCTGTACCTCTAATGCGAATCATATTTCCGTTGGTAATGCTCAATCCGGCAACACTTCCTGACAAAGTTTGCTCCATTACAACCATTGAACTGGCTGTTAAATTCTCTTTTCTTACAGTTTCGCCGTAACCTACTACCACTACCTCATTCAAAAAATTATGGCTTGGTTTCAATTTCACATCGCCAACATTGCCATCGCGGGCAGACATAGTAATGGTTTCATAACCTATATATGAGATCGTTATCTTACCATTGGCAGGAATTTTAATCGAAAAATTTCCATTTGCATTGGTACTTGTGGAAATATTTAATCCTACAATTTTAATCATTACACCTGGCAAAGCCAGTTGGTCATCCTCGGCAATTATTCTTCCCTTCATTTCGCCTTTAAGCGTACTGAAATCGAAATTTTTATCATTGAAGGTCTCCACTACTTCGGCAGCTATTTTAGCAGTTGGATAATAGCCGCCATTGCTTTTTATGCTCTTAATGTAACCATCTAACCTGATGCTGAAATCATCAGCTGCCGATATTTTAAATTTATCCCATTTATAATAATTAACTCCATTGGCTTTGATTTTAACCTCTTCTGCTGAAAAATATCTGTTATCCTTTAACAAAAACATGATCCGGTAATTCCCAGCTGCCAACGGTGGCCAGTAGGAGTTGTTACCGGCATATATCTGGATAAAATCTGGTTCGCCAGGCTTATAAATAACAATATTTTTGATGTATGGCAAGCGTTTGGTAAATGCAGTATCGAGCTCAAAACTTAACTTACCAGTATTTATTAAACTTGAGTTTCGATTTTGGAAAAGCTGCGTACTGTAACTCCTTAAATCAAGATAATCATTCCAAATGCTGTCTATTTCATTTTTCTTTAAAATGTATTGTTTATAATCTGTATTTATACCTGCAGATTTTGATAAACCAGGATTAAACGCATACTGGTTATCATAAGATTTCTGTTTAATCAATCCTTTGGTAAAAGTGTAAGTATAACCAGGCTCCTTAATAAAATCCTGAGAAAAGTCTTTGGTTTTTAATTCGAGATAATTTTCTTTAAGCGGTCCAATCAGTAAATCTTTATTGGTTGATATATTAGGAGGAACATTCAATAAAACATCAGTGGTATCGGCTTTAAGAATCGTTTTTTCGCCATTAAAATTATTTTTTACCTTAAGCATATATTTATTCAACAGCTCACTTTCATAAGTAGTTAGTGTACTGGGCGCTTCTTTAACAATGCTTGTCGAATTACTGGTGGCATCGGCCGAAATGCTTACTATCGTTTTTTTTCCTTTCGGGACATTAAAACCAGAAATGGAAACAATCTTATTGTAGGTTCGCAATCTGATATCATGTATGCCAGGTTTTACCTTAAAAGAATACCTCGAAAGCTGTTCTGCCTGACTAAAAAACACCGGAATTTCATCAATATAAACAATATTGACAGGCACTATAACTCCATCAGAAATTACAAAAGGCGCAATTTGAGTGGTGGTATCATTGGCCGATTCGTAAATGGAATATACCGGATTTGGATGTGTAAACTTATAATATTCAATGGTATCAAGACCAAGCTTTTTACCCCATTTTTGCCAATTTACCTGTGTAGATTCACTCAAATAAATATTTTCAGACTCAAATTGAATATCCTTTTTCTTACGGGCAAAATAACTTTTACCAAAGCCTGGTATAGATAGTGCATAATCGTTTTTAAATTTAGCGGTTATGGCATAAGCGGTTAAATCGGTATTGGCGACAGGCTTGTTCTCCAAATCTGTTACTTTCACCAGCATGTTTACACTCTGGCCTGGGTAAACCATATCCGGCGCAAGCAGTTTTACATTTAACAAACCAGGGTTATAAAACGCGCTAACCTCTTGATTAACCTCTTTCTCATCCCAATAATAATTTATTCTGATGTGAGCTGCCTTTGTGTTTGTGTGTCTAAAAGTGGTATCCAGGGCATTGGTAAAACCTTTGTGAAAAATTTTGTTGCCAGAAAAAATGGTATACCAAAAGGGCACTTTATGTTCATTATCTATTACTACACGAAGTGAATCTCGATTTTGCATCGCACCAATACTTAAGTTTGGTTTAAAATCTGACATGAAGATGTGGTTTTTCACTCCATTATCTGTCTCTACCAGGTAGTGATCGGCCTTGTAATCTATTTTTATGGCCAAAGGCAATTCTACATGCAAAGTATCTAGTTCGACATCCTCTTTCGAGAACGAAATAATTTTCGCCTTTCTTTTTTCCGGTTTATCATTTACACGATAATCAACATAGATGCTGTCTTTTTTTAAAGATGATATAATTTCTGTTAATGTTTTTAACTCCTTTTGAAATGCGAATGATAAATATTTTGTTTCTGACCGGCTTTCGTTATTGCTATTTCGGAAATCGAATTTTAACGAAAAATTCAAACTTGCCTTTGGAAAAATACTATCGGGCAAAATCAGTTTTGTTTCTCCTACCGGATCTAAATTTATTTCCTTTTCCCAAAGTGTATCTGCAACGAACACCTTTTTATCGCCAAATAAACCTACATTACTGGTTAGTGCAGTAATTTTCACTCTACCATCAGGAGCGGCCAGTTCATTTTCATCTGTAGCTTTCATGAATACCGTAACCGGCGAACCAATCTGGTGCTTTTCTTTATCGGTACGCACTGCAAAATTCAACGATTTCAATTCATATTCTTCATAATAAAAGCTTGCGGAGATAACATTCTGGTCTTTATTTTTCACTTTTTCAGTTAACGAAATCTGATAACTTCTGTCCAGCCGAAGATTCAAACTATCGGCCAAAACAAACTGATATTCGTACCCACCATCGTGATAAGGTTTTAAACTAGTGAGAATTTTATCTTTGTTGTTACCGTAAAGTTTTACCTGCAATATTTTATCCCTTATTATTTTTCCTTTTGTGGTTAAAACATAAGCTTTAAACTTAACGGTATCTAAAGGCTTGTACTTTGGCTTGCTAAAAACCATAAAACCTTTGTATTTGGGTTGGTTATTAGAATTATTATAACCATTTGAAAAAAGTTTTTTAAAAGGCAGCCAGGTATATTTTATTGGCGATGAATAGGCCACTTTTTTAAAAAAAGACCAGTTCTTTTTGTAATTATAAGGTTTTTCCTCATCTAAATCGAATGTAAAAAAATTAGAAACCCCTTGATAATTAACCTTAATGTAGCTTTCTGATTTTGGAAATGGGGCTTTATAGAGTTTAGCCTGATGATCAAAATGTACCGTTTTGCCATTGCCAATTTCGACCTTATCGGCATTAATATAATTACCTTTTTGATCTGTTAAATAAAATTGAAATTCTTTTAAATTGTTGATGAATTGGAGATCAACATTTTTTACAGCTTTATAAAAGTAATTGAGCTTGTTTTGGTTTGTACTTAGATAAATGTAATTGCCAAATGGAAGATCTTTTTTATAGCCCTTCGATGTAAAGAAACTATCAATCTGTGTATGAAGAAAACTTTCATTGAAACCAGATTTACCTTTTCCGGCAATCTCAGCAGTTTCCTTTTCAGTGATTTTATAAATGTAGGTAAAGTAGCCCGAATCTTTACTTTGGGAAAGTTTATTTTGCGCAAAACTTTGAAAAGAGAAAACAAAAAGGATGCTGAGCATTAAAAGTATCTTCATTATAAATTGATTTTACAATGAAGATGCAACTTTAATACTTATTCCACAAAGCGCTTTATGATCCTCAGCTTATGGCTGTAAACACCTAGCTCTCTGTTAAAAATCCCCTGATCATCAATCGGGTCTATTTTAACCTTTGCTGATGAATGGATAATCTCATTCGGGTTCAGCATAATTCCAACATGAGTGATTTTGCCTTCAGCATTATCAAAAAAAGCAACGTCACCAGGTTTGCATTCTGCTAAAAAGCCAACTAATTCACCTTGTTCTGCCTGCTGTGAAGCATCTCTGTTTAATTTAATGTTCAACATTTTAAAAACGGTTTGCACAAAACCAGAGCAATCTAATCCAAACAAATTTCGCCCACCCCATAAATAAGGAATGTTTTGAAAAAATTTGGCAGTTGATTCAATATCGGCTTTAAAATCTGCGCCTGAGCTATTGTAGGGATCGAAACCAAGTTTAAATTGTTCTTTACCTGCATAACAATACCCATCTTTTAAATACGGTAAATTACTAGCCGGGCTTAAATGATACAAACTTCCATCAGCAGCGGTTAAAACATTATTAAAACTCAAAGGAGCCAGCAATTTGCAATCATGCAATTCCGTAAACTGATTTTGAGTGATATTGGCAAGCTGTCTGAAATCCATCCAGCCCTGATAGCCATCATATCCATTTTGGATTAACCACCATCGATCTTCTTTTTGAATGATTTCAACATGTTCTCCAAATAATAATTGCGAAACAATTTCTGCTCTGTCGGATGGTTCAGCTCTTAAAGATGCCACAGCAACTCTGCAAATGCCGTATTGATTTTCCATTTAAATGTGCTCGTAAAAGATTTAGTAAAACTAATAAATTACATCCATTGCCTAACATTTTGTGGTCAAATTTTGTTATTTTTATATGATCACAATTAAATCTGCTCAATATGAATTTTAAAAAAATATTAATTGCTGTTGATAATAGCACTTGCTCAGAAAAAGCAGCCAAGGCTGGCTATGACATGGCCGAAAAATTTGGTGCAGAAGTAGCATTGGTTAACATTATTGAACCAATTCCTGCAAATGTAAATCCCGATTTAACGTTGGCCCCTGTGTTTTTAGAAACTTATGATAACAGTGAAGAAAATAGTCACATTCTGCTTAAAGAGATGGAAACAAAATATGGAAAAGGCATTAAAACCACTTATTTAAGCATTGTAGATACGGCCGCACATGGAATTATCCAACAATCTGATGAGTGGGGATCTGATTTAATCGTGATCGGAACTTATGGCAGAACAGGCCTGTATCACTTTTTAATGGGAAGTGTTGCCGAACACGTGGCCAGAAAATCTGCTTGCCCTGTTTTAATTATTCCAAACAAGTGCGATGTTTAGCTGATTAGAAAAAAAATCAACATGAAAAAGCTAATCTATGCCCCTGTTTTGCTTTTTTTATTAGTTTTCAAGATTTCTTTTGCCCAAACAAAAGATTCGAAACTTTCCATTTCGGAAAAGGAACTAAATAAAATAGATCATCTTTTCAAGCAATATCTGGATAGCGGTTGGATTAAAGGTATAACTGCCAATATTTCTTTCGATGGAAAAACAGTTTATAATAAAGCATTCGGAAATCAAATCGGGCGTCCGTTTAAAAGCGATGATATTTTAAGAATAGCATCTCAAACAAAAGCGGTAACCAGCGTAGCCGTGATGATGCTTTTTGATGAAGGAAAGTTTTTACTTGATGATCCGATTTCCAAATACATTCCGGCTTTTAAAAACCCAAAGGTTTTAGATAAATTCAATAGCAAAGATAGTTCATACACCACTAAACCTGCTAAAAGAGAAATTACCATTCGCGATCTGTTAACCCACACCGCCGGACTTGGTTATGCACAAATCGGATCGCCGGAAATGAATGCCATTTATGCTAAAGCAGGCATTGAAGCTGGTTTTGTGATCAATAAAAAGTTATTACAAACCGATATCAACAAACTTGGCAAATTACCGCTTTCTTCTCAACCAGGGCAGAAATGGGAATACAGTTTGAGTGTGGATGTTTTAGGCAGGCTGGTTGAAGTGGCATCCGGATTAAGCTTAGATGACTTTTTTAGAGAAAAGATTTTCAATCCATTGGGCATGAACGACACTTATTTTGCTTTACCTAAAGAAAAACAAGGCAGATTAGCGTCAGTTTATACCGAAGATTCAAAAACCCGTGAAGTTAAACCCTGGATAGATGGAACCTTTCCCGGCGCAACAATTAATTATCCAATAAATGGTAATGGTTATTTCGCAGGTGGGGCTGGTTTAGTTTCTACCACGAAAGATTATGGTATTTTTCTACAGATGCTACTTAACGGCGGCGAATATAACGGGAACAGGATAATTTCCAAACGCAGCGTAAACCTTATGACAATTAATCAAATTGGAAATTTACCCTTTGGAGATAACCAGTTTGGTTTAGGATTTGAAATCATTTCTGATAAGGGTAGTAAAAAACTGGGGCAGAGTGCGGGTTCTTTTGGTTGGGGAGGTTTTTTCGGTTCCACTTATTGGGTTGATCCGCAAAAGAAAATTGTGGCACAAATTTACATTCAACAATGGCCGTTTTCTCATGGGCAATTGGGTGATCAGTTTAAATCGCTTATTTATCAGGCAGTTCAATAACTCAGGGCATAAAAAAAGTCCCGACAAATCGGGACTTTTCATTCATATTATTTTTTCTTATATGAACTATCCTTCCTGGTGCAACCAGGCTTTCTTAGCTAATAATTCCTCTTCTGTTTCTCTGATATCTTCATCATCCACGCAACAATCTACCGGACAAACCGCAGCACATTGAGGCTCATCATGAAATCCTTTACATTCAGTACATTTATCAGATACGATATAATAAACTTCATCAGAAATCGCCTCCTGAGTCGCATCTGCCTCTATTTGTTGGTTTCCAAAATCGATAATTCCTTCCAAATTGGTTCCATCAGAAAAACGCCATGCAGTTCCTGCATCGTAAATTGCATTATTAGGGCATTCAGGCTCGCATGCCCCACAGTTTATACACTCATCTGTTATTTTAATTGCCATGTCTTCGTCTAATTCTTTTGCTTAGTTTACCTTTGCAGCTGCAAATATAAGATATAATCAATTAATAATAATTCTAAATATGTCAGCATTAACTCAAGAAAAAATAATAATTGCGCTTAAGAAATTAGGAAGAAAGCTTACAAACCCTACTGACATACTAGGAAATGCATTATCTATCGCTCAAAACAGCAATGCATGGTTTACGTTAGAAAACATAAATAAATCTATTTTATCTTTTTCGGAGATGTTGAACGATGCTGAGATAGACCATTGGTTTAAAACAATCAGCTTTACATCAACACCCAAAAAGGTTGGACTAATCCTCGCCGGAAACATCCCTATGGTGGGTTTTCATGATGTTTTATGCGTTCTGGCGACAGGAAATATCGCTTTGGTTAAACTATCATCATCTGATGATAAACTTATTAAAGCTGTTATCACTGAATTGATTAACATTGAACCAGCATTTTTAGATAGAATAGAATACGTAGAAAGACTTAAAGATTTCGATGCCGTAATTGCAACAGGAAGTAATAATTCATCCCGGTATTTTGATTATTATTTTAGTAAAGTGCCAAACATTATCAGAAAAAACAGAAATAGCGTTGCTGTTTTAGATGGTACAGAATCTAAAGAGGAAATAGAAAACCTCGGGCATGATATTTTTGATTATTTCGGTTTAGGATGTAGAAATGTTTCAAAAATATACTTCCCAAAAGGTTACGACATAGCAAATTTTTACGAAGGAATTGAGAAATTTCTCCCTGTAATTAACCACTTCAAATACCAAAACAATTACGACTATAACAAGTCAATTTATCTGGTTAATGCTGCTAAACACTTTGACAACGGTTTTTTATTACTGAAAGAGGATGAAAGTTTAACATCGCCCCTGGCGGTGCTGTTTTATGAGGAATACGAAAATATTCAGGATTTGGATCAAAAGCTTAATCTTCAATCAGAAAATATTCAATGCATTATCACTAAAGCAAATCTGAGCGCCAACACGTTTGCTTTTGGCGAAAGCCAGCACCCCAAACTTTGGGATTATGCCGATAATGTAAATACGGTTGAATTCCTGAACAATTTGGCCTAACACATTTCATAACTTCTTATTTTATAGTTTTTTATTTGGATATTCGCTGAATGCCATTTAGCCATGCGAAATCCATTTAAATTACTTTTACTTCTATTTTTATCTTTTTATAGCGGTAATCTAATTGCTCAACAGTGTGCTGGCGCATTGGGAGATCCTGTAATCAATTTTGATTTCGGCTCTGGAACTGCAAATTTTGGACAATCATTAGGTTCAATTACCAATTATAACTTTGTTACCGGTACACCAAACGATGGAGAATACACCATTGCAAAAAACACTTTTGGGATGCATAACGAACAAAGGGGCTGGCACCAAATAACCAATCACACCCCTAACGACCCCAGTGGTTATATGATGATTGTGAATGCATCCACAAATCCAGGAATTTTCTATCAGGCTACCCTACCCCCATTATGCTCAGGAACCACATATGAGTTTGCCGCCTGGATTATGAATATTCTGAATTATTCTGGCATAAAACCCAACATCACTTTTCAAATCGAAACTAAAAGCGGGCAAATTCTGAAAGCTTACTCCACACAGGACATTCCAGAAACCACAACGCCAACCTGGATTAGGTATTCGACAACATTTACCACGGGAAATGAAACCGATCTTGTGCTCAAAATCATTAATTCGGGCAGAGGTGGAACTGGTAATGATATCGCTTTGGATGATATTACCTTTAGGGCCTGTGGGCCAATCATCACTCAAAAGATAAATGATAGTGATGTGACAAATACCAGTTTATGTGAAGGACAAAGTGGAAGTTATATCTTACAAGCCACTGTTTCAAACAATGTTTACACCAACCCAAAATACCAGTGGCAAACGAATAGTGGCACTGGTTGGACCGATGTTTCAGGCGAAACCAACACAACATATACGGCAACGTTCATCAATGCACAAAAAGGCATTTACCAATATCGATTAGTTGCGGCAGAAGCTCAGAACATTAATTCAGTAATTTGCAGAGTTGCATCTGCGCCCATTACCATTAACGTAAATGCTTATCCGGTGGCTGTTGCAGAAAATTTCGGGCCGGTTTGTATCGGGCAAACCATTCAACTTAATGCCAGTGGAGGCACATCTTACAGCTGGTTGGGCCCGAATTTTTCATCAACGGAAAAAAGTCCAATAATTACAAATGCCACAAAAGCCATGGCCGGAGATTATGTGGTTACTGTAACCGGCAATGGTTGTTCAAGCACTGCAACAACAACTTTAACGGTTTTAGATCCAATTGTTGTTACCACCAATATATCAGAAACCACTATTTGCGAAGGAAGTGCAATTACACTTTCTGCATCTGGCGGAAGTAATTACCAGTGGACTCCTGCAACGGGCTTGTCTGATCCAAAATCTCCAAACCCAATCGCTTCGCCAACAGAAACCACAGTTTATAGGGTGTCAGTATCAAACGGAGGTTGTACAAATTTTGCCGATATTAAAGTAAATGTCATTAAAAATGCAGTCGCAAATGCAGGAATGGATGAGAAAATCCTTGCCGGGCAATCCATAAAGCTGAACGGGAAAGTAAGTGGCGATTATGAATATTTTTACTGGACTCCATCAAATTATCTTAACGACCCAACAAGCTTAACCCCAACCGCAACACCACCAACCGATATTACCTATACCCTGCATGCAGTGACAAAACTGGGTTGCATAACCGGAACAGATGATGTTTTTATCAAGGTATATCCGAAAATAGTTATTCCAAATACGTTTTCTCCAAATGGCGATGCCATTAACGACACCTGGAACATTCCGGCAGCTTATGCATTTCCAAATCCAATTGTTAAAATCTTCAACCGGAATGGGCAACTCGTTTATCAAAGCACAGGAACATTCAAACCCTGGGATGGAAAGTTGAATGGCAAAGATCTCCCTCCTGCTGTTTACTATTACAGCGTTTATTTTAATGAAGATTTTGAGATCTTTACCGGTTGGATTAACCTGATCAGATAAAAAGCTCTTCTTACTTTCTCTTATCGTTTTGAAATGCTATTTTTGGACGCAATGTATATCATTAAAGTAAAAGGCATCGCCAAAATTCCGGATTACGTACAGCTAAGAGATGATAAGTTCACACTACTGGCTTATTTTAGGGTAGATAGACCTGATAAATCATTGGAAAAATTAGGTCTTGGCGATAAACAAGATTACATTATGGAAATGGTTAAAGATTTGCCTTTTGGGCAGATTGCTAAATTAGAAATATAAAATGGCAGGAAACGCAGTAATTCATTTAAGCAATGTTGATGTATTTCAACAGAAACACTTGGTGCTCTCAAATGTAAATTTACATATTGAAAAAGACGAGTTCATTTTTTTGATCGGTCAAACGGGTTCAGGTAAAAGTAGCTTACTGAAAATATTATATGGCGATTTACACATAGGCAATGGAGAAGGAAATATCGCTGGTTTCGACCTCAAAAATTTAAAAGAAAGCCAGGTTCCGTTTTTACGCCGTAAACTTGGTGTAGTGTTTCAGGATTTTCAATTATTAACTGATAGAACCATTGAAAAAAATCTGGAGTTTGTATTGAAAGCTACTGGCTGGAGTGATGAGAAATTAATTAATGAGCGTATTAAAGATGTACTGGATAAAGTTGGCCTGCGTTCGAAAATCAAAAAAATGCCACACGAGATTTCGGGTGGGGAGCAGCAACGTATTGTTATTGCAAGGGCTTTATTAAACGACCCGGAAATTATTCTGGCCGATGAGCCTACCGGTAACCTCGATCCGGAAACCTCAGAAGAAATTGTTACGCTTTTAAAACAAATTAGTCAGGGCGGAACTGCGGTATTAATGGCCACTCATGATTACCACATTATTCGCACTTTCCCGTCACGCATCATCAAATGCGAAAATGGCGCAGTGCTTGAAGGTGCACAAATAGCCTGATTGAATTATTATTTAGATTGACGAATTACGATTTACACTAAAAGCGGCTTTTGACAGCAATGCCGAAGTTCCTACTAGTATTCAATTTGAAAACGGATCAATTACCCCGAATAACTAATGAAGTATTCAACCAAAATAGTGTTGGCTCTACTAGTATATAACTTAGTATTCTTTTGTGTAAACTATTTCTTAAAGTTTGAAATTCGATTAAGCGTTCAGGTAGCATCATCATTGATTGTAGTTTTTGTGCTTTTTCCTCCAAGAAAACTTTACAACAAAAAATCTGAGCTATAATCTGGTAAATAGAGTAGCCGGTTAGAAGTATTCTAATCGACTCCGGATATCTATAAAAATCTTAATGCTCTATTAACATAGTTTAATGGCTATACAAATTATAAATGAGATTATGTTACGATTTAACGTTACGCCAATCTAAAGCTGTAAATCTACAATCGTAAAATATATTGTCAGTTAATCAGCCAATCTGTTCAGATAAATTCAAATAAATCTGACAGCTTGGCTGATTTCCGTTTATGGCAAAATAGTTGAGATCAACACCAAAAAATTCAGCCTGGTATTATGTTTAATAAGAAGAAAAACAACGATAAAGAAGAAAATATAATGAATCCTGAAAACACATCAGAAAATGCTGCTGAAAATGCAGAAAATACTGATGCCTCTGTTAATGAGACTGAACAGGCCCCTGAATTATCTGCCGAAGAGAAATTGCAGGCAGAAGTTCAACAGCTTAATGATAAATATTTACGTTTATATGCTGAGTTCGATAACTACAAACGTCGTACTCAAAAAGAACGTGTTGAGTTATTACAAACAGCTGGTAAAGATGTAATTGTATCATTACTACCTGTTCTTGATGATTTTGACCGCGCTTTAAAAGCAATGGAAACCGCAGCTGATGTAGCACCTGTTAAAGAAGGTATACTTTTGGTTAGTACCAAATTGAAAAATACCCTGGCGCAAAAAGGCTTAAAAGATGTGGAAAGCATCAACCAACCTTTTGATACTGATTTTCATGAAGCCATTACCAATATTCCTGCACCAACAGAAGATTTAAAAGGAAAAGTAATTGATGAAGTTGAAAAAGGTTACACGCTAAATGATAATGTAATCCGCTTTGCTAAAGTTGTAGTTGGAGCGTAAGGATTGAAATGTTGTAAGGTTTAAAAGTTGATATGTTTCAAACATAGCGCAACATGATACCTTACATAAATAAATAAAAAACTGAGTGTTTGCTATTGGGTATTAAGCATTAAAATGTTTTAACCTTCAAACATTTCAACGTTTACAAAGAAGATGAGTAAAAGAGATTATTACGACGTATTAGGCGTTAGCAAGAGCGCACCAGCTGATGAGATCAAGAAAGCTTATCGCAAGATGGCTATTAAATATCACCCAGATAAAAATCCAGGAGATAAAACAGCAGAAGATAAATTTAAAGAAGCTGCAGAGGCTTACGAGGTTTTAAGCAGCCCTGAAAAGAGACAGCGTTATGATCAATTTGGTCATGCAGGTGTTGGCAGCAGTGCATCTGGTGGTTATGGTGGCGGAAGCATGAACATGGATGATATTTTCAGTAATTTTGGAGATATTTTTGGTGGCCATAATCCTTTCGAAAGCTTTTTCGGAGGTGGTGGAGGCCAGCAACGTGGAGGCGGCCGTCGTGTGGCTAAAGGTTCTAACCTGCGTATAAAAGTTAAATTAACACTTGAAGAAATTGCGCACGGAGCAGAGAAAAAAATCAAGGTTAATAAATTAATTGTTTGCAAAACCTGCGATGGTTCTGGTGCTAAGGACAAATCATCAGTAAGTACTTGCGGTACTTGTGGTGGTAGCGGACAAGTTCGCCGGGTAACCAATACCATTTTAGGACAGATGCAAACAGCATCTACCTGTCCTACTTGTAACGGTAGCGGACAACAAATTACAGCCAAGTGTAATGTTTGCCACGGTGATGGAGTGGTTCGTGGTGAAGAAACCATTACCATTAACATTCCTGCCGGTGTAAGTGAAGGCATGCAACTGAGCATGAGCGGAAAAGGAAATGCCGCTCCTAATGGCGGTATTCCAGGAGATTTAATTATCTTAATTGAAGAAACTCCTCATGAAACTTTAAAACGCGAAGGCAATAACATTGTTTATGATTTGCATTTAAGCTTTGTTGATGCAGCTTTAGGAATGAGCATTGAAGTACCAACCATTGATGGTAAGGCTAAAATTAAAATAGAACCCGGAACGCAAAGCGGAAAGTTATTACGTTTAAAAGGTAAAGGTTTACCAGAGGTAAATTCTTATCACCGGGGCGATGAAATTATTCACATCAATATTTGGACACCAAAAGCTTTAAGTAGCGACGAACGTAATACTTTAGAGAAATTACGTGAATCTCCAAACTTTAAGCCGCAGCCTGGTAAAAATGATAAAAGCTTCTTCGAAAGAATGAAGGAATATTTTGAGTAATAGCAATTAAACAAATGAAAAACCGATGCCTGAAACATCGGTTTTTTTATGATCGTCATGATGAAAGTGAAGGTTTGGAAATGGAGTGAAGCAATCTTCTGCTTAAAATGTTAAATAAATAATAAACTGATAGCTGTATTATATTAGCCTAAGTTTATTCATTTAAAAAATAAATTTTCAGGCAGCTACGGGGCAAACTTTAAATTTCAATAGCTGTTATATCAACATGAAATGGAGAATTGGTTGTTCGGGTTTTTACTACCGCGAATGGAAGGAAGTATTCTACCCTAAAGGTTTGGCACAAAAAGATTGGTTTAAATATTATACAACACATTTTAACACCATCGAAATCAATTCGACCTTTTACAAAATGCCAACTCAAAAATCTTTTGATAAATGGTACGATGAAAGTCCGGCGGAGTTTGTATTTACCATTAAGGCACCAAGATTAATTACTCACTATAAACAGTTAAAGGAATGCGAAGAACTTTTAGCTGATTTTTATGATCGTATTTCTACTGGTATAAAAGATAAACTTGGCTGCGTGTTATTTCAGTTTCCGCCTAAGTTTGAATATAATGATGAAAGATTAGACCTGCTGTTGAAGAATTTGAATCCTAAATTCCAGAATGTAGTGGAATTCAGGCATATCAGTTGGTTTAGTGATGAAATATATGAAAAGTTAGGGACCAAAAACATTATTTTCAGCGGGCAAAGTTATCCCGCTGCCCTCCCCGATCAAGTTATTAAAAATACAAGTACAATTTATTATCGTTTTCACGGAAAACCAGTTTTATACAAATCAGAATATGATCCGATAGTGATACAAGATTTCGTTGAGGAAATTCCAACTGGTACTGAAGAAGCCTTTATCTATTTCAATAATACCTGGGGAGTGGGTGCTTTAAACAACTCCAGATACCTGAAAGAAATGATAAACAAAAGTTAATTTTACTAAAAATTTTAGTAATTTTGAGCATGGAAAATTTATTTTTGGTATGTCTTGTTCCACCGCCTGCAATTGTAGAAGATATTGATGAGATCAGAGCATTTATTTCAGCAAAATTTAATGTTCATGAATCATTAAAGCGGCCAGCACACATTACTTTATACAATCCAGTGAAAGTTACTTCATCGATGCAAGAACAGCAGTTCTTCAAAGCACTTGAAGAGGCTACATATTCTGAAAATTTTAAGCAAATAGTTAAGAATTTTAGTTCTTTTCCAGAACATACATTTTACCTCGATGTAGAGCAAAATGCAGGAATCATGAATCTTCATGCACAGATCAAAACGCAATTGAAACCATTGAAATTACTAACCAGTAAAGATAATTTCAAATTCACACCTCATTTAACGCTGGCTTTTAAAGATGTAAAACCACCAACTTACTATGCGATCATGGATGAGTTTAAGGATAGAAAATTCAAACGGGAATTTACTGTATCGGGTTTTTCCGTTTACAAACATATCGATAAAAAGTGGCGGCCTTTTAAAGAAATAGCCTTTAAGTTACCCAGTGAAAAGCCTAAACCGTTAAGACTTTTTGAATAGTATTAGAATGGCATCCCGATACCAAAGTTATATTGAAGAAAACGATAAGTATCAGGTGCATGGGTTGCATTATACTCGTTTTTGAAAGCTCTCGCGCCTGATAAAAATTTTCCGATAACCCATTGATTGCCTCCTAAAAACTGAGGATCTTTTAATTTCAAGCCAACATCAAATCTAAATACAAAGTACTGAACATCATAACGTAAGCCAACACCAGTACCTATGGCAACCTGTTGGGCCAATTTGCTTAGTTTAAACACAGTAATTTCATCTAGTTCTGAAACTTCCTGGCTAATCGATTCACCTCTACGAATATTCCATATGTTACCGGCATCTACAAATGCAGCACCTTTCAATGTAGCACCAAAAAACTTTTTTGCCACTGTAAAACGATATTCAAAATTTGTTTCAAGCCGCATTGTACCTAATTGATCTAAGCCAAAAAATGCTCTTCTCAAATCATCAGTTCTAATTACTTCTCTGTTATAATTCCCAGGCCCTATGGTTCTGGCTTGCCAAGCTCTTAATCCATTTGATCCTCCCGCAAAAAATTGCTTTTCAAAAGGGATTCCTGTCAATATAGAGTTGCCATAAGAATAAGCTATACCGGTATTTAAACGCGCAATGAATTGCCTATCACCACCTAAATGCTTATACCATCTTAAATCCATTTCAGGCCGTACATATTGATTGAATGGCAAGCCAAGTATTCTGGCAGGGTTATTATTGGCCGGGTCACTGTCAGCACTGCTAAGTTTTGATATACCTTGGAGCAAATTACCTGCTATATCCATATTTACCCTTAAATAAACAAAACTTCTAAGCTGATTTAACTTATCAGCATTTAAAGAATAACTATATTTCATTCCCAGTGTTAAATCTTTACGATCTAGCAAAGTAGCATAATATAAGTTGTTTACCACAGTAGCCGAGTCTACTCCAGGTTCAAGGGTTCCTAAACGATACTCAAAATTAAGCGGTGTAAAAGAGTGAAGTTTCGATTTTGTTTCAAACCAATCATAAGTTACAGAGTTTATAAATACACGCCTTACAGAAACATCCTTTTGCAAAGCATAGATATAACTTGATGAAAAAGTAGTGTGTGGCATCCCATTTCCACCAAGAATAGGTTTATAAAATGGGATTAATAACCTTGGTACCGAAATGCTGGCACTAATTGAAAAATCCCGCTGATAAATATCTTTAAGCGGAGTTTGTCCATTCCCTATTCTGGATTGCAAACCGCCTTTTAATTGCAACTCAAACCGTTCTGCCCCTCTGAATAAATTATTATTGGTATAGGTATTACTTAAGGTAAAGCCAACTGTACCTCCGTTAAAGGGAACTTCTCCTTCAATTCTGTTGCTCATCACTTTCTGAGGTGTAAGCAATATAATCGGGTTTATTTTATTCCCTGTACTATCTCTATTGAAGTAATCAATTTTAACATTTTTAAAGATATTTAATTCATAAAGACGATCATAAGTTAAATTCTCATTTCTGATATCGAACAGTTCGCCTTGTTTCAGGAAATCATATCTTACAATAGGATTTCTTCTATAACGTTTAGAAAAATCGGTAAAAATAATTCCGTTAACGGTGTCTTTACTCAACTTTGTTCTTGCAGAATCAGGAAATCCATCCGGGCTCGGAGCAATAACCATGTGAGTAATGCCTATATTATACTGCTTATGAGGACCATTTGGGGGATTGGTAATATTTAATCTTAAGTCTACTTTCTCTGGTTCATCCGTTTCTATTACATCAAAATTCACATATGGCCTTAAGAAATAGAAATAACCATTCTCTTTCATTACTCTATAAATCTGTTCACGTTCATAGGTTAAAGAGTCTACATCGTACTGCATTCCGGCACGTAAGCGGGTAAAAGTAGGTTTTGTGGTTTCATAAACTTCCTTAACTTTTTTACTGAAAATAGAATCGCTGAGTTTACCTACATATGATGCTTTCCCTTGATTGGCTAAAAAATTAATTTCTGCTTTTTTGTTTTTTACTTTGATTTCTGATGTGACTTTAGCACTGAAATAGCCTTTTCCATTAAGAAATTTCTGAATCTGATTTCTGGATATTTCGACTAAAGTACTGTCCAATATGGCTGGCGGAGTACCAAAGGGTTTTATGTTATTGGTTTTATAGCGTCCATCTTTAGTGTTGAATAAATTATATAATGGAACATTAATACTAAGTGCAGATGCTGGCCTGATGTCTTTCTGAACATAATTGTAAGCCTGTTCCTCAAATTTTGCATCCACGCTGTCAATTGTAACCTTTTTTACAATCGCCTGGTAATCGGGAATATATTTAGTAGATGAACAGCTCTGAATTAAAACAATAATAAATAGTAATATTGCAGTGCTTTTCAGTTTAATATTTATTAAGTATTGGTATGCTTTCAAAGTCTCAGATTAGTTTTATAAAGTCGTTACATCAAAAAAAATATCGTAAAGAGCATGGTTTATTTTTAGTTGAAGGTTTAAAATCCATTCAAGAATTTATCCATTCAAGTTACCAAATCCACAGCATATTTTACAATAGCGAACAATCCAATTTGTTACCCAAATTGCCTGCAAATATAAACTTATTTGAAGTAAAGAACGTTGAATTGGAGAAGATTAGTACTTTACAAACACCCCAGGGATTTTTAGCATTGATTTACCTGCCAAAAAACAAAAAAATTAACCATAAAGCATTGAAGAATCAGTTCACTTTGGTTCTTGACGGCGTGCAAGACCCAGGCAACATGGGAACCATAATCAGAACAGCAGATTGGTTCGGGTTTAACAAAATCATTTGCTCAGAAGATACCGTTGAAGCCTTCAACCCGAAAACGGTTCAGGCTACCATGGGCTCGTTAGCCAGAATTGATGTTTACTATGAAAATTTAAATTCTTTTCTTGCTCAAAGCAATTTACCCGTTTTCGGAGCTTTGCTTGATGGAGAATCCATTTATAAAACAAACTGGGGAAATGAGGGTTTGGTAATTTTAGGCAATGAGGGAAAAGGAATTTCAGAAGAAATTATCAAAAAAATAAATAAACCAATAACCATACCTCGGGTTGGAGAAGCTGAATCGTTAAATGTTGCAGTGAGTGCCGCAATTTTTTGTTCTGAACTAGTGAGAGTTAAAAATTAATAGGATAATAATTAAGATAATATTTGCGGGCTAATTAATAATTGCTATTTTTGCAGCCTTGAATTTAAAGGTCGAGTGGCCGAGTGGCTAGGCAGAGGTCTGCAAAACCTTCTACAGCGGTTCGAATCCGCTCTCGACCTCCATTTGTACAAATAAAATAATTAAAAGGTTATTACCATGGCAGTTACCAGATTAAAAAGAAAAGACAGAAGAAATAAAAATACAGCTCACCAAGAGGTAGCATTTTTAAAAAGAGCAACTAACATTGAGTTAGGAAGCCGCTCTGCACAACCTAAAAACGATCAATTAGCTAAAAACAATGCTGTTTTAGCTGGTTTAGCAAAATAGTTTTTAGAAAAATTCTTCTTAAAGATTTAAAGCATCCTTCTGATCAAAGGATGCTTTTTTTATGGACTGGATTTTCTATTTAATCAAATGGCTTTCACTTTGTTTTGCCAACATCAGTGATGTGTGTAAATTTGGTTGATGCTAAACTCTTATACCCTAACAGTTGCTGGATATACCAAATATCTGTTCCGCTTTCTAATAAACGTGATCTGGCAGTTTCCATCCCCCCGCTTAAAATCTCTGAATATTTCACATTTATTATATTTAGGGTAAATATTGTAAATTCAAAAAGATATACAGAATAACAAGTTGAATATGAACAAACTGATTAAAGAAATTTACTAAATTTTGATTTACGAAGTTTAGTTAATTAAGATTTGCGCAATGCGTAAATTTAGAGCTTGATGCCATATCCAGACGAACCGAAACATTTAATGAGAAATGAAGAAAAATTTAATACTTATTGTTTTTTTAGTGCACAGCGGTCTGACACTTTTAGCGCAAGACCGAGTAAAATTTAAATTGCATTTTTCCGAAATCTATGCGACTTATGATTTCCTTACTAAAATATCTGATAATTATCCAGACAATGATTTGAAGACAATTTATACTAACTCAAAGTATAATACAGAAAATTACAAGAAACAGGTTTCGGATTTTGAAAAAATCCGTTTAAACTATACTTATTCCTACGACCAGTATCCACAACCACTAAAAGTGGCGATGATGTCTGTTGATCTGTTAGAAAAAAATTTGGCCACAAGCCAAACCATGCAAGAGTTCAGGAATAAGTCTTTAGGAATTATTCCCAATGAAGACCTTATTGCTTTTTCTGAAACCATAGAAAAGTTTCAACCTATCTATCACGAACTAGTAGCCCTGCCAAATATTTCAGCTCTTGAAGAGCAGAAAACCAATCTGTTGAATTACGTGAAAAGCAACCAATTTTCAGATTGTTTTCAAATAGGCTTATCGTTTTATAATACAGCCTGGGATAAAAGCGTACCATTTGAGCTCAATCTGCTTCCTTCTCTTGACAAAGGGAATTTGGGAGCAAGAGCATTTTTCAATGTGGCTGTTTGTGAAGCATCATTGGGCCTTAAAGACCATAAATCTTTTTTTAGTGTGGCCATGCACGAAATATACCATATCATTTACGACAACCAGTCACTTCAATTGAAAAATAATATTCAACAATGGTTTAATAAAACAAATTCACCAAACAGTCAATACGCTTTGTTATTGTTGAACGAAGTGCTTGCAACTGCATTGGGAAACGCGTATATAATGGAACAGCTTAATGGGAAAATTGAAGACGACGACTGGTATGGAAATAAATATATTGCTGAAATGTCAAAGGCAATTTATCCAACAGTGAAAAAATATGTTGAGAACAAAAAAGCTATTGATGAAGACTTTATAAAAACATATGTACAACTGTATGATACTAATTTCCCCAATTGGCCAAACGAACTAATGCATTTATTTATGTACCGCTACATTGTAACAGACACAAGAGACGACTGGCAATATTTCAGAAAAACCTATCGTTTTTATTCGTACAACAGGCTATCAGGTAATATTTCAGAATCAGAGATAGAAAAGGCTAAAAACAGTCCTCTAACTAAGTGCTTTGTAATTTCTACGAAACATAAAGAAAAAATAGGGTTGTTAAGAAACAACTTTCCTGAGACGAAAAAAAGAAATATGAATTACAAAAAGGAATTTATTGAAATTTTTATGCTTGAAGACCGAACAAAACTAATTATCATTAACAAATATGAATCGACCGTGGAAGATTTGATGAAAAAATATTTTCCGAATAATATAATCAAATGATATGACATATAAGATCGGGACAATACTTGTTCGTTGCCAGCAATGTCAAACGACCGAACAATTCTGAGAGTTTGTAAAACATCTGTGGACTGTCTGCTGACAGAAATTTATCAGACTATGCCATAATTTGAGCAATAGTGCTTCAATCAACATTTGACAGGTATCATTTAACACAACTGATAACGCTAAAAACCATTACAACGATTAAAAAAACCAAGATATGACAACAAAAGACAGTAAAGTATTTTTTGCTCCTGAACTTTTCATCAACAATGGAGTGAAAGACATTTCATTTTATGAAAAAGCATTCGGAGCAACGGAACAAATGCGCTTTTCCAATGATGACGGCAGCATTCACGTTGTAGAGCTTTCTATTAACGGAGCTATATTTCACATGCATGAAATGACGGCAAAGCAGTATTTCTTTTCTCCTGACAAAAACCACGGCACTACAATCTGTATTGGCTTGTTTGTTTCTGACGTTGAAGAAGTAATTAGTAAAGCAATTAAAGCAGGAGCAACTGAAATAAATCCTGCCCAAGATTACGAATACGGTTACAGACAAGGAACAATCAAAGATCCGTTTGGACATTATTGGCAAATACAGAAAAAAATCTAAAGAACAAACACAAGTCTGCCGGCAACAAGGTATTGCCAAAAACGGGCTGTTTCATTTACCTATTTCCAACAATTTCATTTCTAAAATGAGTCCCCCATTTCAGAAACTCCTCTAAAAGCTTATCCGTCGATCTGCCAAGTGGAGTTAAAGAATATTCAACGGTTACAGGCATGCTATCATACAAAGTGCGAGTGATGATTTTATTTTCCTCCAGCGCCTTTAATTCCTGCGACAACATTTTAGGAGAAATATTACCAATTTCTCTTTGAATTTCTCCAAAACGCTTATCTCCATCTGTGAGAGAAATAATAATCGGAATCCGCCATTTGCCCTGAAGCACTTCCATAGCATCTTTTCCGGCTATCAATCTATACTGACAAGTCTCTTTTTTAATTGCTTTTGCCATTGTTTTTCAGATTTACTTACCTGAAGGTAACTACTTACCACGAGGTAACAACTATATTTTAGAAAGCAAAGATACCTATTTTTGCAGAACAATTAATAAAAGAAGAATGAAAAAGAACAAAATCATTTATTGGACAGCAACCATATTGATGCTGCTGAGCGGAGTATCAACAGCTCCAATGTATTTTACTAACCCTATGTTTATTGAATCATTTCATCATTTGGGTTTCCCTGATTATTTCAGAATAGAGCTGGGTGTATTCAAAATAATTGGTGCAATTGTGTTATTGTTGCCAATGATACCTGCAAAATTCAAAGAATGGAGTTATGTAGGTTTTGCAATCGCATTTATTTCTGCATTTATAGCACATTCTGTGGTAGATAGTTTTCCTGCTTCTATCTTCCCATTAATACCACTTGCATTTTTAGTAGTTTCTTATATTTATTTTCATAAGAACCTGGCAACAAAATAAATGATGGAAAATAATTCTCTGAGAAGTTTCCTGCGCCTACTCTTTTTGAGTACAATATCAGTATTTGGTTTACCCAAATTTATTTTCGCAAAACAATTATTTCAATGAACAAAAAAGTAATAAAAAAAACGGATTCAGCATTTAACCCCATTGCAAAAGGACTTAAAGGTGCGGGCTTCTTTGCAAGAGAATTTCCTATTGAACCATTTTTACTCTTTTCAGAATTTCGGATGTCACTACCTGTATTTGGTCCTCATCCACATGCTGGTGTTTCGGTAATGACCTATATGCGACCTGATAGTAAGGAAAGTTTTATAAACAGAGATAATTTAAGTGGCTTAAGTTTTATTGAACCAGGAGGTTTGCATATCATGCAAGCAGGAAGCGGAATGCACCATGATGAATTTCCCAAAGAAGATGGTGTAGTAACAAGCGGTTTTCAAATTTGGTTTAATCACTCTGGCAAAAATCGTTTTGTAACACCCCGGTCAATTCATGTAGATGCGAAGGATGTTCCGGAAGTAGAATCAGAAAATGCTTTGATAAGAATAGTTCATGGCGCTTATGGTGGTAAAAGCACCATGCATAAAATGGTAACAGATGTTGACCTTCTGCATATTTATCTGAAACCACACAAAAGCATTACCATAGCTACTAAACAGATGGCTTTTGTATATGGCATGGAAGGTGGCGGTACGACGGAAAGTGAAAAAATATTGCCCAAAACAATGATTAATTATTCATTGGATGGAGATAATATTACGATAAAAGCCGGCCAGGAAGGTTTGCAATTTATGCTTGGAACTGGCAACCCACATCATGAACCAATAGTTTATGGTGGACCATTTGTAGCTACTACATCCGAACAAATGGAAGAAATGCAGCGTAGATATTCTCGGGGAGAAATGGGACAATTAGAACCTTATGAAAATGAATGATGAGCAATCAAAAAGTGTGATTTATATAAAGACACCTTTCTTCTTTTGTTTTTTTCCTCGTTGACAACATGAACTTTGATACGACGAAAAGAAAGAAAGTAACCGCACAGGGGTAAGCAACCGTTTACCATATTTCATTTCTTAAAACAAGAATTAAGAATGTATTTGACCAAAGCAGTACGTTTCCAGGACAAGGTGGACAACGGAAATTCAGACAAGTTTAAACAAGCATTAAAAAGTTCATTTTTTTGATCAAACTTAACAACAAAAGTATGCCAGCCATCAACATCGGTTTGGCGATATGATAGCTAAAATGCTTCTTTTGAATTTTTAGTGCTTAATAAAGTTTAGGAATTTTAAGTAATTTAGTGTTGAAAGACCCCCATGTCGCCAAGTGCTGAACCGTTACCTGCAATGCGATTGGGCAGTTCTTAAATGCAAAATTTGACCATGACAAATCTTACCTGTATAATGCCTTGTTTTATTATTGCAGATTTGAAAATTTCGGTTTCATTCTATGTTGATCAACTTGGTTTTCAGATCACATATATTGGTCCTGACGAAAATCCTTATTGGGCTATTGTGGGTCGGGACAATATTTCTATTATGCTTAAGGCCGTTGCTCCTGAAATAAAACCTATTCCTAATCGTACCCGACACGAATGGGCACCCACAGATGCTTATATTTCTGCTGCTGAACCAGACACTTTGTTTGAAGAATATCGCTCAAATGGTGTAACATTTAGCAAGCCTGTACGCGACAATAGCGATAATTTGCGAGGCTTTGAAATAGAGGATGCTGACGGGTATATCTTGTTTTTCGGGCACCCCAATTTATAACAATTAACTTTTAGTGAACACTTTGCCTTTAATTGCAATTTGTGTCATTGCTCAATAAGAAAATGGGAGAAATGAAATGGCAACAGACAAATTTACGGTAACAATACACATGGTTTCAAGTCTTGACGGAATTATTGCCAAAAAAGACAACAGCGTTTCGTGGTTTGACACCTCAGACAACTATGATAAAGGAGTTGTTGGACAAGATCCCGAAGAATTTCTTAAAACAATAGATTGCTATGTAATGGGTTCACGTACCTATGAACACGCTTTTGAACTTTCAAAATCTTATGGTTGGGCTTATGGTGACAAGCCAACAATTGTGGTCACTAACAGAAATCTGCCGGTTGACAGACAGAACATTGAGTTTTATTCGGGCGACCTGAACAAACTTGTAAACGAACGACTGAAACCGGATTATAAAAATGTATGGGTAGTAGGCGGTTCTATGCTTACCAAAAACTTTATTCGCCTAAAATTGGCAGACGAGATAAGGGTAAGCATTTTGCCAATTATTTTAGGCGATGGGCTGTTATTTTTTGACCAAATAGGACAAGATCAGGCATTACATCTGAAAGACACGACAGCCTACAAAAATGGAATGGTTGAACTGTGCTACGGAATAGTAAAGTAACATCGAATGAAATACTGCCTGTAATATGGGTTTCACGTCTCGCGGACTGACCTGCTTCGTATGAACATTTGAGCTAAATTTAAATTCGGTCTCCGTACCAAGGTTAGTGCAAAAAAGCCCGCCCGAATGCAAAGCCCGAAACGTTGGCAACAAGGCTAACGAACGTCCGAACTAAATCAAAACACAGACAAAAACGAGCCGTTTAACTTGTTGTCGTAAATCGGAAAACAATTGCGGCAAAATCGAAGAACAACAAAAAAGGCGAGTTCTACACCCAACTTTCTGACATCAAAAGAGATGATGAGAACGAGGGTAAATTTTACTTTATCTTTTGAACGAGAGTAAATTTTTGGCGTTTTTACTCTTGTATTGGAAACGAGATTAAAACTTACACTTGAACAAACCATTCAGTTAGAAATGCGGTTGTTGGTTCAATTAAAAAAATGGGAGAGAAAAATCCTAAACCTATTTTGAAATGGGCGAAAAAATATTTGCATCACACAGACAAGGAAGTTCGCAGAGAAATTTGTCACGGCATTGAACTTCGCGGACGAACACATCCACAGGATATTTTACCATTGCTCAAAGAACTTCAATTTGACAAGACAATAAGAGTTAAAAACACTTTAGTTCACGTTTTAGGTCAAATTGCATATAAAAAAGGCTGTCTTGCAACTGTTGTTGAACAGCTTAAATCGTGGGATAACAAAGAGCTTGTTTTACAAGCTTTAGATGAAATTATTGATGTTCATAATCGTTATAAAGACCTTGCAATACTGACACAGGAACAAGCAATAAACTATATTGACAAGCATTACAAACAAAAAGGCAACAGTGCTTTTTAAGGCTTAATAACAACTCAATTGTTAACTTTTTCACACAGCCTGCCTTGCTTTTATTTCTGAAACAACCAGATTCCGTATTTTATTTATTTGCCAACGCACAAATGATTTGTGTATATTTACCGGTACAAAAGCACGGGGTGCCATTTATGGCTGAGATTATACCCGATACCTGATTTGGATAATGCCAACGTAGGGATGCAAGTTGAAAAAATCTATTTCAAATTCCATCTGTTGGTTTTTCCGGGGATGGGGTTTTTGTTAAATAAAATAACAGAAATGGATTTAGAAAAATTTTCAACTGACTTAATACCGCAAGGTCAGCAAAACTGGCAAGGAAGACCGGAATGGTTTTTCAATCGTGAACATACCGATACCTATGAGCAATGGTATGAAGGAAGGTATAAACGTGCCGAAATCTGGCAAAAAAAAATCATGGAACAGCTTGTTTCTAATGATAAACGGGTCAAAACATTATTAGAATTTGGTTGCGGAACGGCACGTTTTACAAGGTGGTGGAAGAAAATAGGTATTGAAGCAACCGGAGGAGACATTTCTCCCCTTATGTTATCGCAAGCAAAACACCTTTTTGAAGGCGATTTGGTAATGGCAGATTCGCATCACATGCCTTTCAAAAACCACAGTTTTGATGCACTTGCTTTCATTACCACTTTTGAATATTACAAAGACCCTGTAAAAGTTATCCGGGAAGCAGCACGCGTAGGCAAATACGGTATAGCAATGGGAATGATGAACCGTTACTCTACCAAAGTATTAAGAAGAAGAGTTCAACAATTATTTGGGAAGAATCCTTTTTACATAACAGCAACTTTTTACTCGCCACAAAAACTGACAGACATTATCCATGAAGCACTTGAAGGACGGGAATATTCTATTCACTGGACCTGCACCGGACTTCCAAAGTGGTTCCCTGTTCAACAATGGAAACTACCATTTGGCGATTTTTTCGGCTTGTATATACAACTAAAAGATGTAGACTAATGAGCGAAAAACTTGGCAAAATAGAGCATCATTTATTTGAACAACTCATCTATAACAAATGCGGCCATCAACGTGAAGAAGTAATTGAGGGGGCACAGTTTGGTGTAGATGTTTCTGTTATTGATTTACCAGGCGGCATGGCTTTGGCATTAACCAGCGACCCGTTATCGCTAATCCCTTCGCTTGGTTTGCAGGAATCGGCATGGTTGTCTGTTCATCTCATGGCAAATGACATGGCAACAACAGGGCATGCTCCAATGTATGGTCAGTTTGTATTAAATCTTCCTTCCTCATTTTCAAAAAGCGACTTCAAAATATATTGGGAATACATTCATAAATTTTGCTCAGAAATAAAAATTGCCATTACCGGAGGGCACACAGGCTTTATTGAAGGTCAGCACTCTACAATTGCCGGAGGCGGAACTTTTATTACAGTTGCACCTAAAAATAAAATACTGGTATCAAAATCAGCAGAATCAGGAAATGCGATTTTGGTAACCAAAACCTGTGCGTTATCATCATCGGCAATTCTTGCGATGAGTTTTCCAAGCACGGTAAAGAATAAAGCAGGAATGGAAATATACCAGCACGCATGCAATTCATTTTATCATACATCCTCTTTGCAAGATGCTTTAACTGCTGTGGGCGAAAACAATGATCATTTAAATGTTACCGCCATGCACGATGTAACCGAAGGTGGAGTATTGGGAGCTATCTATGAATTGGCCGTTGCTTCGGGAAACGGTGCTGTTATCTACAACAATAAATTACCCATTGCAGAAGTTCAGGCAGAAATTTGTAACATTTTTTCCATAGACCCAAGATATTGCATCGGTGCAGGCTCCATGATCATTACCTGTAAAAAGGAAGCATCTGATGAGGTAATTGCCCGTTTGGCTAAAAGAAATATCCCCTGTGTAGAAGTTGGCGAATTATGCGAAAAGAAAGATGGGATAACGCTTATTGAAAACGAGAAGAAAACTGATTTGAGATATACAGAGGAAGACCCATACTGGGCTGCATTTTTCAGCGCATCAAAAAAAGGTTGGAAATGAGAAAAAGAATACAGAACGGCATTTATCTTATCGTTGATCCATCCATGGATCGGGATAGATTACTGAACAAATTGAAGGAAATTGTTCACGAGGAAATAGCAGCGATACAAATATGGGATAACTTCAATCCCAATGAAAACCTGGTAGAATTCATAAACGAAATATTGAATTTGTGCCATCCTAAAAACATTCCCGTATTAATCAATAACCGATGGGAATTATTAAAGGACACCAATTTAGACGGCGTTCACTTTGATGAAGTGCAGGATAATATCCGTCAATTGAAAGATGAATTAGGCAAAGAAATTATTACAGGCATCACTTGCAATAATGACTTATCCATTATTAAATGGGCAAACGAAAACGGACTTGATTACATTTCATTTTGCTCTATGTTTCCATCATCAACAGCAAACAGTTGCGAATTAATAAATTTTAACACCGTTAAAGAGGCAAAAAAAATCACCTCACTACCTGTTTTTCTGGCAGGAGGAATAAAACATGAAAATATAGAAATGCTAAACGAACTGAATTATTCAGGCATCGCAGTAGTGTCGGGAATAATGAATACCGACAATCCCGTTGAAGTGCTTAAAAAATATCAGCAAAAAATAAAAACAAGTTAAGATGAGAATAGAAACCATTAAAAAACTCTGCTGTTCATTCGACAAAGCAGATTTAAAATTAACAGTAATATCAAAGGACATTCAGGAAAATATTTTAGAAGGGATTTTACTCTGCAAAGAATGTAAGCGAGTTTACCCAATAGTATCAGGAATACCCATTATGAGCCCAGACGAATATAGGGAATTTAGATTAGAGCAGCCTTTGTTACAGCGCTTGACAAAAGATAAAGTATCTGATAGTTTTCGGCTGATATCAAACGAATCAGAAAACAAATAACAAATCGACCATCGAATTCAAGCCATAGAATAGAAAGAGATGCGGAATTCAATGACGAAATTTTTGAAGCCTCAGGATTTAAAAGTATATGTAGCAACAAATCCTGATGGCAACATTATGAGGATTTTCCAGTAATGGTTATTTGAAATTTAAGATAATTTTTGAAAAAAAACCTACTGCGCGAAATTCAAATTGACCAGGAACACAATTATTAATGACTAAATATTCAAGCTAAACCAATGCCTTACAAATGCTTTTAATCAAACCGGGACCTTCATATATAAATCCGGTGTACAATTGAACTAAACTTGCACCTGCATTAAGTTTTTCCTGAGCATCCTCCGCAGAATGAATTCCACCAACGCCAATAATAGGGAAAGCTTTACTCGATTTTTCTGAAAGATAACGGATTACCTCAGTTGAGCGTTCTTTAACGGGTTTGCCGCTTAAACCACCTGTTTCTGCCGCCAGTGTTTGGTCGGTCGTTAAATTTTCTCTGCTAATGGTCGTATTTGTTGCAATGATCCCCGCAATTCCTGTTTCAGCAACAATTTCAATAATATCATCTAATTGTGCATCAGTTAAATCAGGTGCTATTTTTAATAAAATCGGACGGGAAATATCATTTTTACGATTACGCTGTTGAAGCGTATTTAAGATATTCTTTAATGGTTCCTTTTCTTGTAATTCACGTAAACCTGGGGTATTTGGAGAGCTTACATTAACCACAAAATAATCTACCACATCAAAAAGCCTGTCAAAACATTTAATGTAATCGCTTACGGCATCTTCATTTGGTGTAACTTTATTTTTTCCGATATTCCCTCCCACTACAATATCAGGATGTCTGTCTTTTAACAAACGTAAGCGCTCTGCCATCACATCAACACCCTTATTATTAAAGCCCATTCTATTGATCAGTGCTTCATCATTGGGCAAACGAAACATGCGTGGTTTATCGTTTCCTGGCTGGGGCATTGGAGTAACCGTTCCCACTTCAATAAAACCAAAACCGAGATTGCTTAATGCTTCAACATATTCTCCATTTTTATCAAACCCTGCGGCCAAACCAACTGGATTTTTGAATTTAATGCCAAAAACTTCGCGTTCCAAGCCTCTGATGTGCACATCGAAACTGCTGCGAATGATGGTTTTTCCAAGCGGAAATTTATCATTAAACCATTTTAACCGCTTAACTACAAAATAATGTACGTTTTCAGGGTCAAATTTGAAAAATAGAGGTTTAATAAGACGATACATGCAACGAAGATAAATAAAATCCAGAAAAATTTAAGAGAGAAAATTGTTAACGTATTTATACGCAACTTTCAATTTCCCCTCTTAAATCATACTTCGTTGTTGTTTAGTAAGCCGCAGTGAATTGTTCCTGATGATGTGCGTTATTCTCCAATTCATCAGCAATTACAATGGCTAAATCTTCTACTGATAAAACAGAACGTCCTTCTTCATTAAAAACCGGGCTTGTTTTACCTAAACGATATTTACCCGTACGACCAATGGTTATGCCTTGATGCATTTCAATTGCAGGACTAAAAAATAGCCAGTCTAATTCTGTTTCCTGTTTTAAAGTATTGAAATAATCTCTTACAGCAGATGCACCTGGCTTAAATTCAGCAGGGAAATCCGGACCATCAACCAATTGGTTTCCATCAATTTGCAGAGTACCGGCACCACCAATAAAAATGTAACGCTTAACACCTGATAATTTAACTGCTTTTTGAATGGCCTCTGCACCCTTTATGGTATCCTCATAAAGATTTGGGTTTGTCCAACCCGCGTTAAATGCACTTACAACTGAATCAGCACCTTGTAATGCATTTACTAATTTCTCTGTATCCGATACATCAGCGGCAACTTTGGTCACCTTATTATCTGTACTGTCAATTTTATTGATATCGCGGGCAATTGCAATTACTTCGTTACCGCGATCTACCAACTCTTTTAAAATGGCTTTGCCTACAAATCCTGAGGCACCTATTAATGCTACTTTCATATTATTTAAGATTAAATTGTTTAATTGTAATGTTTTTTATTACAGTTTTAGTTAAATTTTTTTAGTCGAATTTAGCGCTAAAATCAGCAAGTGTATAAGTAGATAAATTTTTGATCAGAGCGTTTTCTGCCTCATCATAAAGTTTTGATAAATGTTTGGAAATTTGCTTACCAACCAGGCAATCAGGATTTGGTTCATTTTTGCTTTCGCCAAACAAACTTTTCTGCTTCACTGCTTTATATACTTCGCCAAAATTAATATCTGCAGGATTTTTAGCCAAAGTTGAACCCCCACCCTTACCTTCCTTACTATGCACTAATCCATGTTTACGCAAATTAGCCAGTTCCTTCCTCACTAAAACAGGATTACAATTTATGCTTCCTGCAATATATTCTGAGTTCAGGAGCTGTCCTTTTTCATGATCTAAAAGAGTAAGAATATGCAAAGAAATTGAAAAATGACTATCGCTCATACTGTAATATTTTTAATTACAGTACAAAAGTATGAATATTTTTGAATGATCTAAAAAAACAATTGCATTTAACTTTGAACTGACAAATCAAGCATAACTATTTCAATCGGCATTATTATAAAATGAATGGCATGGGAGAAAATAAAGGAGCGCACCCAATGAATAACGATGCAAATAATTAGATAAAAAAGCGATATTTTTAATTCACAATCCTAACTTTTTTAAAATTGTTAAGCTTTTCTGAAAATTGACGGATTCTTAACTTACCGTATTTGATTTTCAATCTGAAAAAAGCCTTTAAATTTCGTACTTTTGCAGCCGAAATGATTTCAATAAATAATTTAACATTCCTGATTGGCTCGAGAGCCTTGTACGATGAAGCGAACTGGCACATTAAACCTGGCGATAGAGCTGGCTTAATAGGTGCTAACGGGACAGGAAAATCGACACTTTTAAAATTAATTGTAGGAGAATATGCACCTAGTTCGGGTACCATTTCTATGTCTAAGGACTTAAAAATAGGTTATTTGAATCAGGATTTACTTTCTTATGATTCTCACCATAGCATTTTACATGTGGCGATGGAGGCTTTTGAACGCCAAAATCAATTGCATGATGAAATTGAAGAATTGCTAAAAAAAATCGAAACAGATTATAGTGAAGAGGTTTTATATAAACTAAGCGATAAACAGCAGGAGTTTGAGGCTTTGGATGGTTACAATATCGAATACAGAGCAAACGAAATTTTAGCTGGTTTGGGTTTCAGTACAGCAGATCAGTTACGCCCTTTAAATACTTTCTCCGGAGGTTGGCGTATGCGGGTAATGCTGGCAAAAATTCTTTTACAAGATCCTGATATTTTACTGCTCGATGAACCAACCAACCACATGGACTTACCCTCTATTAAATGGCTGGAAAACTATTTAATGGGCTTTGAAGGTGCAATTGTGATTGTATCTCACGATAGATATTTCCTGGATAAAATTGTAAACCGTACCGTTGAATCGCGTAAAGGAAAATTAACCGTTTATGCAGGTAATTATAGCTTCTATGTAGAGGAAAAAGCTTTGCGTGGCGAGATTCAAAAAGGAGAATTTAAAAATCAGCAGGCTAAAATTAAACAGGAAGAACGTTTAATTGAGCGTTTT
The DNA here is from genome assembly GCF_003339865.1 of Pedobacter chinensis. Classification (GTDB taxonomy): domain Bacteria; phylum Bacteroidota; class Bacteroidia; order Sphingobacteriales; family Sphingobacteriaceae; genus Pedobacter; species Pedobacter chinensis. The sequence goes on along the minus strand of NZ_QPKV01000004.1, from coordinate 663,472 downwards.
AAAGCTAAAGCATCAAAAGCAAAAATGGCGCAATCGCGAATGAAAGCTTTAGATAAAATGGAACGTGTGGAGGATGTTGATGATGATAACCCTACTGTAAATTTCAGCTTTAAATTCACCAAACAATCGGGCCGTCATGTGGTTCGCATAGAACATGCCACAAAACATTACCCAAATGTTCACATTCTGGAAGATGCAGAAGCGGTAATTGAAAAAGGCGATAAAATTGCATTAATCGGAGCAAACGGTAAAGGTAAATCGACATTATTGAGAATTATTGCTGGAACTGAAAAATTTGAAGGAATGTGCGAAACTGGCCATAATGTAACCACTACTTTCTTCGCACAACACCAATTGGAATCATTGCATTTAGGTAATTCTATTTTAGAAGAGTTACAGGCATTTGCCCCTAAACATAGTGATACCGAATTACGCAGTATTTTAGGCTGTTTCTTATTTACCGGCGATGATGTTTTCAAGAAAATCAAAGTACTTTCAGGAGGCGAAAAATCGCGTGTGGCCTTAGCTAAATCTTTAACTACAGATTCAAATTTCCTGATTCTGGATGAGCCTACCAACCACTTGGATATTCAATCGGTTAACATCTTAATTCAGGCTTTACAGCAGTTTGAAGGCACTTTTATCGCAGTATCTCACGATAGATATTTCCTTGATAATGTGGCCAACAAAATCTGGTTCATTGAAAATGAAAAAATCAAGGTTTATCCAGGTACTTATGCAGAATATGAAGAGTGGAACAGCAAGCGTGTTATTCCTGCTTCAAAACCCATTCCGATAAAAATGCCTGAAAAACAAAAAGAAGAGCCAAAACCAGTTGCTCCGAACTCGGCTAATCAGTTGAAAAAATTAAATGATGAGCTAAAGAAAACAGAAACATTAATTTCAGAATTAGAGCAAAGTGTAAAAAGTATCGAAGCCGAATTAGCTGATGAGAATGTTTATGGCAAAGCTGACAAATTAGCTGAAGCAAACAAACGCTATTTAGCCGCTAAACAGGATTTGGATGATCATCAGAATAAGTGGGAAAGCCTGGCTGCTGAGATCATGGAACTGGAAGGTTAAGTTAGCCGCAGATAAAATAAACTAGCCGCAGATTCGCAGATTATTGAAAGTATAATCTGCGAATCTGCGGCTTTTAGTTTTAAAAACCTCTCCCTGTTAATGGAAGCAGTAAAAGTCACATTGGTACTATCCCTCTCCTTAAAGAGAGGGAATGAACAGAAAGTTGTTTAAACCCAATCCATTTTAATACTAAGGGTTAAAAGCAGTTCCTTGATTTCCCTCTCTTCAAGGAGAGGGAGGCCACAATAAAAGCAAAACACCAACTTTCATAGGGAGAGGTTTTGCCACTTCATCAGAAAACTTTACTTTTAGCTATGCAAAAAATATTATTTCTGATTCTATTTTTCATCCCTACCCTAGCTCATGCCCAAACTGATAAAACTTTTATTCACGAAAACAAAATCTATCAGCCTAATATTAAAACGGTACTTTGTTACAATAGCTCGCGTGAACAAAGCCTGCCTGTTATACAACTAAACACTTTAGAAACCATCACTTTTTCTTTTGATGATTTATTGGCCGGAACTAAAAACTACTGGTATTCCATTGAACATTGCACATCAGATTGGCAACCATCAAAAATTTCCACTATTGATTATTTAGGCGGTTTTAATGATGACAGAATAATTAATTACCGCTATTCATCAAACACCACCAGAAAATATACACACTACGAATTAAGCCTGCCAAATACCCAGATACAACCAAAAATTGGAGGGAACTATCTTTTAAAAGTTTATTTGGATGGCGACAAAAACCAGCCTGTGATTTCACAACGCTTTTATATTGTTGATCATCAGGTTGCTGTTGCTGCCGAGGTTACCAATTCCATGCAGGTAATGGAACGGAACTCAAAGCAAAAAATAAATTTCACGATTAATCACACCATGCCCATCCCTAATCCTTATCAGGATTTAAAAGCCATGGTGATGCAGAATTTCAATTCCAATACGTTACAAATAAATACCCGCCCTTCTTTTATTCGCCCGAATCAATTGGTTTATAATGATTTAACCACCAACGATTTTTGGGGAAATAACGAGTTTAGAAAATTCGATACCAGAAGTTTACGCTATAAAGCAGATAACGTGAAAGATATTTATCGTGATAACGAATCAGTAAATGTATTGCTTTTTCAGGATGCACCGAGAAATACCGGAGCTTTTGCCAACCAATATGATGAGAATGGGAATTTCTACATTAAAAACACTGATGGAAGAGATGATAAAACGGAATCAGAATACATGGGTGTTCTTTTTACGCTTAATGCTACAGCACCAGACACTAGCGGCGATGCTTACGTGATCGGTCGTTTTAATAATTATACTTTAGGTAAAGAAAACAAATTACTTTACGATGCTGGCAGAAAGCAATTTTATGCCAGTATTATGCTTAAACAAGGTTTATACGACTATGAATATGCCTGGTTTAATAATGACACTAAAACTTTAGAAACCCAACCTTTTGAAGGATCATTTTTTCAAACAGAGAACACTTATCAAATTTTCGTTTATTATCGTCGTCCTGGTGCCCGTTGGGAAACGTTAGTCGGCTATGCTAATATCAGCAATAAAGCTGAAGATAGAAGATAAGGATCTTTTCAAATATTAATTGTCAATTATACCTTTATTGTTACACAAATTTTCGTAATTATAATAGCGGTTAATTACTTTAGTAATCAGATTATTAAGTAACCCAAAAAATGCTTTTAACAAAGCAATGCTAACCAAAATTATGTTTAAGAAAGTTATTGCCTTTGCATTAATTACCTTTATTTATCAGCAAAACTTTGCTCAAAATACGCTAAAATCCTATACTCAAGCCATCAATGGAACTAAATTAACCTTTGATATGCAGGCTGTACCAGCAGGCAAATTTCAAATGGGGAGCAAAGCTGGCAAAGCAGATGAACAACCGGCACATGAGGTTAAACTTGATGCTTTCTGGATTGGAAAATATGAAGTTACCTGGGATATTTTTGAGCCGTTCCTTTATCGTGATTATGAAAAACAGGCCAGTATTACGGCAATTCCTGCAGAGGTGGATGCGGTAACCAGGCCAACAAAGCCATACCTGGACATGACTTTTGGAATGGGAAAAGAAAATCAGCCGGCGGTTGCCATGACTCAATATAATGCCATTCAGTTCTGCAAATGGTTATATGCCCGAACGGGGGTTTTCTATCGCTTACCAACTGAAGCGGAATGGGAATATGCATGTAAAGCCGGAACCAATACTAATTATAATTTCGGAGATGATATCTCCAACTTAAAAGACTACGCATGGTACAGTGAAAATAGCGATAATAAAACTCATCCTGTCGGACAGAAAAAACCAAACGCCTGGGGTTTATATGATATGCACGGAAATGTAAGCGAATGGACTTACGACCAATATATTGCAGACTTTTATCTTCAGGGAAAAGGAAAAACAACAGAAAATCCTGTAGCGACCCCTGAAAAACTATACCCAAATGTTGTACGTGGTGGTTCTTATGATGAAACTCCGGAGAATTTAACTTCAACAGCACGCCTGGCATCTGATCCTTCATGGAAACAGTTGGATCCGCAAATACCTAAAAGCAATTGGTGGTTTCCGGAAGCTCCTTTTGTTGGGATGAGATTGGTTCGGCCTGCTAAAACTCCTTCTAAAGCTGAAATTGAAGCTTATTATAATAAGCAACCCATCAAAGATTTATAATCTACACTTATAAAACCAATATAATCCTCAGAAATGAAAAAAGAACCAAACACAAAAGAAAGACGAGATTTTTTAAAGGCCTCTGCCCTACTGGCTGGTGGTGCAATGCTCAGTAGCTTTCCACTTGCCGGTGCTTATGCTTCCGGAAGCGACACCATTAAAATTGCATTAATTGGTTGCGGAGATAGAGGAACCGGAGCCGCTTTTCAGGCACTTAGCACAAAATTCAATATAAAGTTAGTAGCCATGGCCGATGCTTTTCAGGATCGTCTGGATAGCAGTTACCAATCACTTAACACTAAATTTGCTGCAAAAATGGATGTTCCTAAAGAACGCCAGTTTGTAGGTTTCGATGCCTATTTAAAAGCTATTCCATTAGCAGATGTGGTATTATTGGTTACCCCTCCGGGCTTTAGACCAATCCATTTTGAAGAAGCCATAAAACAAGGCAAGCATGTTTTCATGGAAAAACCTGTTGCGGTTGATTCACCTGGAATCAGAAAGGTTTTAGCGGCAGCAGAAATCGCAAAAAAGAAAAAACTTAATGTTGTAGTGGGCTTGCAAAGACGTTATCAAAGTAATTATCGTGAGGCAATGAAACTAGTAAAGGATGGTGCTATCGGAGATATTGTTTCTGGTCAGGTTTATTGGAATAGCGGCGGTGTGTGGGTTCGTCCACGTCAGGCAAATCAAACTGAAATGGAATACCAAATGCGAAACTGGTACTATTTTAACTGGTTATGTGGCGATCACATTGTAGAACAACACGTTCATAATATTGATATTGCAAACTGGATCAAAGGAACCCATCCAATTTCAGTTCAAGGTACGGGCAGCAGAGCATGGCGAACCGGAAAAGATTATGGAGAGATTTATGATAACCACGCAGTAGAACTGACTTATGCTGATGGATCGGTAATTTACAGTCAATGCAAGCATTTTGAGGGTGTACCCAACCGTGTTGATGAAACTTTCCAGGGCACAAAAGGTAAAATTTTCTTATCTGCGGGCAACCAGGCCAAGCTATGGGACTGGAAAGGCAATGTCATTTACAATCACAACACCAAAGGAAATGCAAACCCTTACCAAACAGAGCACGATGAACTTTTTGAGGCAATATCAAAAGGAGAATATAAATTTGACAATGCAGAATATGGCGCAACCAGCACATTAACGGGAATAATTGGACGTTATGCAACTTATTCTGGCCAAACCATTAAATGGGAAGATGCCCTGGCTGCTGAAAATAGCTTGATGCCAGAGCGTTTCGCATGGGATGCAAATCCGAAATTAATGCCAGATGAAAATGGTTTATACCCTATAGCAATGCCAGGTAAAACGAAGGTTTTGTAAAAAATATGATAATCAGAATTCTGTTCCTTTGCCTTTCATTATGCTATGCTTTCGTTTCAGCAAAGGAATTGAAGCAATATAAAATCACTGGCTTGGCACAAGGTACAGATTATACCATCATGTACTATGCAACTGATAGTATTGCCACTAAAAAAGGCATTGATAGTTTGTTGGATGAAATTGATTTATCAATGTCGCTGTACAAAAAAGGCTCCCTGATCAATCAATTTAATGCAGCTGAAAAAGAACTGAAAGTCGATCTTTTTTTAATTGATGTTTTAAAAAGAAGCTTTGAAATCAACCGCGATACCAAAGGCATTTTTGACATTACGGTTGCTCCTTTGGTACAAGCATGGGGTTTTGGTCCGAAAGAAAATAACAATGAACCAAGCAGCATGGAAATCAAATCGATATTAAAATGCGTAGGGATGGAAAATCTGAAACTTAAAAACGGAAGATTGTTCAAAACAAAATCCTGTATTCAAATTGATTTGAATGGCATTGCTCAAGGTTATAGTGTAGATTTAATAGCATTATATTTATCGAAAAAAGGCATAAAAAGCTACGTTGCTGAATTAGGAGGAGAAATTAGAATTGCTGGGCCAAAACCAGATGGATCATCAATGAAAATTGGCATTGAGGGACCCGATAAAACCGGAATACCTACGATCAGGCATATCGCCACTCTTGACAGTGGGGCGATCACTACTTCTGGTAATTACAGAAAATTCCATCAAAGCGGGAAGAAAAAAATTTCGCACCTGATTAATGCAAAAACGGGTTATCCACTAGAAAATGAAATGATTAGCGTAACGGTGTATGCAAAAGACGCCATTACTGCCGATGGTTACGACAATGCACTAATGGGAATGCATTTGCCTGAAGCACTAAAATTTGTAGAAGAGCGGAAAGACTTAGAGGCTTATTTTGTTTATCATAAAAAAGATGGATCTGTTGCAGATACTTTATCAAGCGGATTCAAAAAACTAATTAAGAATTAAACTGGCTTTAAAATTCAAAAAACAAACGAATGAAAAGAAGTGAATTTATAAGAAATAGCCTGTTCACTGCAGGAGCAATTACTACGTGGACAGGATTTACAAATGCTTTTGCTACCAAAAAACAGGAAACATCTTTAAGCGATAAGCCATTTAATCTGGATTATGCACCACATCAGGGAATGTTCGCCAATCATGCAGGCAAAAGCTTTCTCGATCAGATACAATTTATGTACGACAAGGGGTTTCGCTCCATTGAGGATAATGGCTATCTGGCCAGACCAGTTGAAGAACAGGAAAAAATCGGAAACCTGCTTGCTAAATTAGGGATGCGAATGGGTGTTTTCGTAGTTGATGGTGGCGACAATTGGAAAACATCGCTAACTACCGGAAAAAAGGAATTCAAGGATAAATTTGTAGAAACCTGTAAAAAATCGGTAGAGGCAGCGAAACGTTGCAATGCTAAATGGCTTACCGTAGTACCAGGGTTTTATGAACGGAATTTACCATACGGAAATCAATTTGCCAACGTGATTGATGCCATGCGTGCCGGGGCAGAAATATTTGAGCCGCATGGTTTAATTATGGTTTTAGAAACCCTGAGTGATACTCCGGATTTATTTTTGCAAAAGACCAACGAAACGTATGCGGTCTGTAAAGCAGTAAAAAGCCCATCATGTAAAATTCTGTACGATATTTATCACATGCAACGTACGGAGGGTGATTTAATAAAAACCATCGATCGTTGCTGGGATGAGATCGCTTATATCCAAATAGGTGATAATCCTGGAAGAAAAGAACCAACCACTGGCGAGATCAATTACAAAAATCTATTCAAACACCTCCATCAAAAGGGCTATAAGGGTATAATGGGCATGGAACATGGAAATGCTAAAGGTGGTAAAGAAGGTGAGTTGGCTGTAATTGCAGCCTACCGCCAGGAAGATACCTTTTTATAAATAATGATTAGTTAATGCAACCAATTAGGTGGCCTGAAACCAATAATTGATATTAATGCAATGGGACATCTGATCATCCATTCAAGTTACAAATAATTTACCATTAAGAAGTTAAGAACAAGGCGGGCCTTAACTTCTTAATGATCAAATAATCTACTTTTCTGTTTCAAATCAAAATTCTATTCCGTTTTCAAAATCCAGACTGATACATCCTGCATCACAGTGAAATTCTGCCCAACCATTTTCATCAATTACAAAAATCTATTCAAACACCTCCATCAAAAGGGCTATAAGGGTATAATGGGCATGGAACATGGAAATGCTAAAGGTGGTAAAGAAGGTGAGTTGGCTGTAATTGCAGCCTACCGCCAGGAAGATACCTTTTTATAAATAATGATTAGTTAATGCAACCAATTAGGTGGTCTGAAACCAATAATTGATATTAATGCAATGGGACATCTGATCATCCATTCAAGTTACAAATAAGTTACCATTAAGAAGTTAAGAACAAGCCAGTCCTTAACTTCTTAATAATCAAATAATCTGCTTTTCTGTTTCAAATCAAAATTCTATTCCGTTTTCAAAATCCAGACTGATACATTACCTGCATCACAGTGAAATTCTGCCCAACCATTTTCATCAATTACAAAAATCTATTCAAACACCTCCACCAAAAGGGCTATAAGGGTATAATGGGCATGGAACATGGAAACGCCAAAGGTGGTAAAGAAGGTGAGTTGGCTGTAATTGCAGCCTACCGCCAGGAAGATACCTTTTTATAAATAATGATTAGTTAATGCAACCAATTAGGTGACCTGAAACCAATAATTGATATTAGTGCGATGGGACATCTGATCATCCATTCAAGTTACAAATAAGTTACCATTAAGAAGTTAAGAACAATCCGGGCCTTAACTTCTTAATGGTCAAATAATCTGCTTTTCTGTTTCAAATCAAAATTCTATTCCGTTTTCAAAATCCAGACTGATACATTACCTGCATCACAGTGAAATTCTGCCCAACCATTTTCATCAATTACTATTTCTTGCTCTCTGCGCCGCAAAGCATCAATAAAAGTTTTACCTGCAAAATCTGTCCCAATTTCCATTTGCTTATAGCCCTCTTCTCCAGTGCTTAATATAACAGCAATACCGCTATTTTCATGTTCCTCATCACCACCTCTTGTCCAGCCGACGCAACTTTCATGATCAAAATAATCACGTTGCTCGCCATAAGACAAATCACTTCTGATTTTACTCATGGTTACTACTTCGGGTAAAATGGCTAATTCAACATGTACATCTTCTGCCTCATTATTTTGATCGTCATAAATTCCCCCATAAACGTCCGGAAAAAATAAACATGGAATTCCCTGCTCTCTTAATAAAATAATAGCATAAGCAATCGGCCTGAACCAAAACTCCACATAGCTTTCCAAAGCCTGCAAAGGTTGCGAATCATGATTATCAACAAAAGTAACCGTTAATTCAGGGGAGATGGAAATTAAGGTATTATCGAATATGGTTCTCATGTCAAATCCATTTCCGTCCTTACTGGCCAGGAAAAAATTATGGTGCAGTAACGAATCAAAAATTTGCGTTTTACCATCCATTAAACGTAAATATTCTTCCTGCGATTCAGTATTTTCGACATTCCAGTCTTCGGCAACGATGAAAAACTGTCGATCAAATTTTTGTGTTAAATGGTCAATCCATTCTTTAATAAAATCAGGATTGATATGTTTTACCGCATCCAACCTAAATCCATCAACATGGGTTGTTTCGACAAACCATTCGCCCCAATATTTCAGTTCCTCAACCACAGCCCTGTTGCGGTAATCAATATCATCGAACATTAAATAATCATAATTTCCAAGTTCAGTTGAAGGTACTTTTTCAAAACCCTCTCCTACATAATTCTGGATAGAATAAATTGCAGTTTCCTTTAAGTCTTCCGCCCAATCTACTCCGCTAAAACACTGATGATCCCAAATAAATGCCGAATATTTTCCTGCCCTGCCTGGAAATGTAAATCTTGTCCAGGCTTCTATCTCAAAAACATCACTCGTAAATTCGGTTCTATTATCGGGATTTACTGTACGCACCGGAATCTTTTCCAACTCATCACCACCCGCCTTATGATTAAAAACAACATCAGCTAATACTGAAATACCTTGATCCTGAAGTGCTTTAATGGCATTCAAATATTCTTCTTTTGAACCATAACGTGTATTTACACTTTCCTTCTGATCAAATTCTCCCAAATCAAAAAGATCATAAACATCATAGCCAACTGAATAACCGCCAGTACTCCCCTTATAAGCAGGTGGCAGCCAAACACTGGTTACACCAATTTCTTTAAGATGAGCAGCCTCTTCAGTTACTTTTGTCCATAAATTCTGTTCTTCATTATAATACCAATGGAAATACTGGATAATAGTTTGATTTTGCATTAACTTGATTTTAAGCTAAGATAACATGCTATTATCTTAATTGTTTTTAGAAAACTAAGTTACCCATAAATGAGAAATATGGGTTTTGCCTGATTTTGAAATCTTAGCAAATCCGAATTGGAATAATTGTTATCCCAATTATAACCAAAAGCTATTTTAATACAATTTTACTTACTTTTGCGCTTGAATATGAGCTTGAAAAAGAAATTTGCCAGAGAGAGTTTTACCATAATGAATGAGTTGGTATTACCGAATGATACCAATACGCTTAATAATTTAATGGGTGGCCGTTTGCTGCACTGGATGGATATTGCAGCGGCAATTTCGGCTCAAAAGCACTGCAACCGCATTGTAGTGACCGCATCGGTTGATAATGTTTCTTTTAAACACCCGATTAAACTGGGCGATGTAATTACTATTGAAGCAAAAGTCACAAGAGCATTTAACACATCAGTAGAAGTTCGTTTAGATGTTTGGGCTGAAAATATTCCAAGCGGCGCCCGTCAAAAAAGCAATGAGGCTTATTATACTTTCGTTGCGGTTGATCAAAGTGCAAGAACGATTCCTGTACCTGAGCTAATACCAGAAACGCCTGAAGAATTTGATCTTTATAATGGTGCATTAAGACGCAGACAATTGCGTTTGGTTTTGGGTGGCAAAATGAGTCCGGATGATGCCAGTGAACTCAAAGCCTTGTTTTTTAAAGCATAATTTTTACAATAATTACCTTCATGCTTAAATTGATTGTTTTATTTTAGTAGCTTACCAGCACTGAAATATGACGACTTATACCATTCTTATTATTTTAAGTGGATTAGTAATTTTTTCTTATCTGTTTGACCTGGTGGCGAGTAAAACCAAAATCCCATCGGTTTTGCTGTTGCTCCTGCTAGGAATCGGACTAAAATTTCTAGTCAGTTATTTAAACATTCAAACCTTTAATTTCTTATCAATATTACCAGCTTTGGGCACCGTTGGGTTAATTTTGATTGTATTTGAAGGTTCACTGGAACTAAAATATGATCAGAACAAAAATAAAATTATTAAGAGTGCATTTCTTTCAGCATTAACCATTTTGCTTGGAACAATTACGCTCATCACAATCATTATTTATCAGATTTCACATCATAATTTGTATACCTGCATTACCAATGCCATACCTTTTAGTGTCATTAGCTCGGCGATTGCCATTCCATCGGCCGCAGCGTTAACCAAAAAAGATAAAGAATTTGTTATTTACGAATCTTCATTCTCTGATATTCTGGGCATTATTATTTTCAATTTTGCCATTACCAATCATTCCATAAACCTATCTGCAGTTATTGGGTTAGGCTTAAGCACTTTTTTAATCATTCTACTATCAGCAATTGCCTGTATTGTGCTTTTATATATCATGGGCAGACTGGTACATCACATTAAATTCTTTCTCATTATCTCAATACTCATTTTAGTATATGCGATTGGTCAATCTTATCACTTATCATCATTGGTGCTCATTTTAAGCACAGGTTTATTTTTAAACAATGCCGATACGATTCAGAATGTTTGGTTCAGAGGTATATTTTTGTACAAAAATCTATCTGCAGATTTATCGCAACTTTATCAACTATCTGCAGAAAGTGCATTTATTTTACGCACCTTTTTCTTTGTGATTTTCGGCTTTACCATGAATGTAAATGAACTCAACAACATTCCAATATTGGCTAACGGACTATTTATTTTAATTTCAATCTATGTGGTCAGAATAATTTTCCTGAAAGTGTTTAAGAAGGAGAAAATTGCCCCAATTCTTTATATCGCACCGCGTGGCCTGATCAGTATATTGCTTTATTTCAATTTACCCGAATCACTGAAAATACCCGAAGTGGGTACTTCATTTTTATTCTTAGTGGTATTAGGTTCTAGTTTAGTAATGACTTTAGGAATAGCGCTAAGTAAGAGAAAGACTGAAGAAGTGATTGTTTAAACATTGTTTAAACCAAATGAAATCTCCTTGTAAAGAAAATTGATTAAAACTGAACCTCTAATTGAAAACTGCTAACTGAAAACTGCTAACTGTTAACTTCCCATTTCCAAAATTTTATCAAACTCTTCGGCTTTTAAAGGCATAACCGATAAACGGCCCTGACGAACCAGAGAAATATCTGCTAAACTGGGTTCGGCCTTAATTTGTTCAAGAGAAACCGGATTTTTTAAAGCTTCAACCGGTGATAAATCTACCACTACCCAATTGGTATCATCAGTTGTTGGATCTTGATAGAATTCTCTTACCACCTTTGCAATGCCGACTACATTTTTACCTTCATTACTGTGATAAAAAAGAACCAAATCACCTTCCTTCATTTCTCTCAGGTTGTTACGGGCCTGATAATTACGAACGCCATCCCAAAAGGTACGCCCGTCCTGGTTAAATTTTTCCCAGCTATATTTAAAAGGTTCTGACTTGACCAGCCAGTATTGTGTTTTTTTCATGCTTTAAAATGGTTTAAAAAATATTTTGGGTGATCGTTGACAAAAACACTGACTATCCCGTTGGCAAGGTTACAGAAACATACGGTTAAACTTTGGAAAGTTAGAAAGTATGAAAAGCAAGCCAGATCACAACCCAAAAACCACTTCAAAGAATGGAACAGGATGGGGTTCTATCTATCGATCCCCGCAAAAATAACACATTCCGGCAAACCTTTCATATATTTTTATTGGTCAACTCGCAATCACGCAGCGATCGAATGAGTAAATAATTTACCATCAAAAGTGGGAGAATTACTTTCCATGAAAATAAGTAGTCACATTTCAGATAATTTCCAATTATTATAAATTGGGGTCAAAGAATTTTAGCTATATGCCGAATCTCTACAATAGAGAAATTTAAAGGCTGATCAATGATTGACCAGCCTTTAACAGATTTAAAAACTATATCTTGCGCCAAGTTGTCCTCTCCATCGGGAGTCAAACGGAGCATTGACAAACGAAGTGTTTACCGGGCTATAGCTGTATGTTGCTCTGGCTCTGCCCCCGGCAGTTGCGGGGTTCTCAAATCCCCTAAAGGTTAAGATCGAGCCACTCAAGGTTGCAGGTAACTGAGCGGTGGTAATTGAAGGAAGTTTTATCAGTCCCCAATCCTTATTGATCAGATTTCCGACATTGAACACATCGAAGGTAATCTGGAGCGTATGTTTACGGGTTCCCGAGCTGATGTGAAAATCCTGAGCAAGATGCAGATCAAAGATATGTGACCAGGGAGTTCTGGCAGCGTTACGCTCAGCAAATTCCCCTCTATGCTTACTCAAATAAGGATCTTGTTCAATAAAAGCATTCAACTGCTCGTAGATCTGGGCAGGTGTTCTGGTATCCTGTGCATTGGTAGGCAAAAGAACAATATCCGCCGCTGATTTTGGGATATACATGGCATCATTCTGGGTTTGCCCATCATTGTTAATATCTGAATTTAACCTATAAGTATATGGTAAACCAGACTGTCCGTTATAAACTATACCTATGGTTGTGGCCATATGCTTTAAATATTCAATGCGGTAAGAGACGGTTCCGATAATCCTGTGGTCAAGGTTCCAGTCAGAATAAGTCAGTGCGGGCGTATTTGGATTATTTGCAATGGTATTATTCCTGAAGTTGGTGGAGGCAATAGTCGAGTTCATGCTCGATAAATCTTTAGACTGGGCATAGGTATAGGCAATGGATCCCGAAACCCCTTTAGCAACATTCCGGGAAACCTGTGCTGTTAAGCTATATTGATATCCTTTATTGGTATTGGTCAGCAAAAATACGTTTGTATATTCCGGATAACGCAATCTTGCATTGCCGGATGGATACAAATCCCTACCATCGCCGTCAAGCTTCGAGGTAGGCTCCACCAGGTTTAAATCCTGAATGATCGGTGCATTAAGCTCCTTGCCGTAAATCCCCTCTAAGGTCGCCACGAAACCAAGTCCAAGTTTCTGATCAAGGGCCAGGTTTGATCTCCAAACCTGTGGCATCTTAAAGTTCTTATCGGTCAGGTCAATCTCTGAAGTGGCAACTGTTGAAGTACGGGGCTGATTGTTTACATCTCCTGAAAAACGGATCGGCTCCGTTGCTGTTCCCGTGGCATTGATGCGGCCAAGATCTACCCCTGAGTTGTTATAAGCATTTCCCAACCAAACGTAAGGAAGTCTTCCGGTAAATATTCCAGTTCCACCACGAAGGATTGTTGAACCATCTTTAAGCACATCCCAGTTGAAGCCTAGTCTTGGCGAGAACAAAAGCTGTGATTTTGGTTTCATATCGGTTACCAGCCCCTGGGTGGCAAATGAATTGGCAAACTGCGCATTGGCCAGGGGCTTGTCCAAGAACACCGGAATATCTATCCTTAAACCGCCGGTTAACTTTAACCCCTCGGTAACTGTATATTCATCCTGCGCATAAAAACCCAGTTGCATGGCCCTGAAGATCGAGGTTGGAATCTGTTCGCCAGGAATCTTTGAATATGTTAATTGATAAACAGAAGGTGCCTGGTTGTTCAGGAAGGATGCGAGACTGCTATAGGTATAGTTTCCCCAAATGTTTTGGATAAATAAATTGTTGAACCTGAAAAACTCATTCTGGGTACCAAAGGTAAAGTGGTGGTTATCCTTGATCCAATCCAGGTTGTCAGTCAACTGAAAAAGGTTTTGGGTTTGCCTGGCAGATGGCGAATATCCTTCAGTTCCTGCGGTAATACTTCCAGAAGCACCAAGCTGAATAAGCACCTGAGGAAAGGGGGCCCCGGGGATTTCCCTGTTGTCTCTCACATTGGAGTAACCAACAATCAGGTTATTTACCAGGTTGGGCGAGATATAACTATTGAGCTCGGCTACGGTAATATTGGTCTTACTGGTCTGAATGTATTTGTTGTTCTCAAATCGTAGTGCATTGATACCATTGCTGATATCATCTCGTCTTGCACCTACATAATTGTGCCGAAGGGTAAGCCTGTTCTTTGAATCGATCAGATAATCGAGCCTGGCAAAGAATTTTTCACTATTGGTATTCTTAGTGATGCCTTCAAAATTCCAGGTTCATAATTATAGGTGTTACGCAGCACATTTGCCACCTGGTTCGCAATATCAGCAGAGATCAATGATTCCGAAGAGGAACCTGTTCCCCTGTTGGCCATATAAAGCAATGGCTCATTTCTTCTGCTGATCTCTGCATTAACAAAGTAAAAAAGTTTATTTTTTACAATCGGACCTCCCAAACGAAAACCATATTGGTAATCGCTGAAATTGTTGTATTTGTTACGGTTCGCATCAGGACTCTTGCCAACCAGAGACTGGTTTTTGCCATAGGTATAAACCGATCCGGTAGTGGCATTGTTTCCCCTACGTGTTACTGCATTGATTCCTGCTCCGGTAAAACTGCCCTGCTTTACATCGAATGGGGCGAGCACAACCTGAATCTCATCAATTGCATCCAGGCTGATGGGCTGGGTACCTGCCTGACCACCTGGCGCACCCGTAGTCGTCCCTCCACCTACTCCATAACCCATAATATCATTATTCTGTGAACCATCTATCTGAATATTGTTGTAACGGTTGTTGCGTCCACCGAATGAAAGACCCGAGGACTGTGGCGTGAAACGGGTATAATCAGAGAGGGAGCGGTTGAGGGAAGGATAATTATCAATGTCATTCCTGCTGATGTTCTTCGAAGCTCCAGTTTTGGTAAGGTTTCTGCCCGCGTTCTTTGAGGTCTTTACCTCAACGGTATTAAGCTGCTGGTTCTCTCCATTCAGGAAAACCTTCATCGAATATACCTGTCCTAAGGGGAGCGTTACCCTGTCCTCTGTATATTTCTGCACCCCGACGTGACTGATCTCGATAGTATAGGGCCCGCCAACCGGAAGGTTCTGAAGGTTAAAGCTCCCTTTATCGGATACACGGGTCTGAAATTTTGCATTTGTAGGCAGATGAATAGCAACGACGGTTGCACCTTCCATCGGATTATTTGAATTGTCGAAAACATAGCCCTTGATACCTGAAGAGGTACTGCCCTGGGCCAAGGCACTGCTAAAATTCATGAACAACGCACAAAAAAGCATGCAACCAGCCATAAATTGATACATCTGTTTTATCGATGTAGATTTTTTTTTCATATTTTTATTCTTTTAGTATTTATGCCATACAGGCAACTGTTTGGTAAAAGTTCCATGAGTGTTCTCAGCACTCATGGTTTTTTTTATTGTCTGGTAATGATGATCCGGTCTTGTTTTATCTCATAATCTATTGGTATTTGCGTTTTGATCTCCTTTAATATTTCGTTTAATGATTTTCCTTTTGTATTTAAACTCACTGGCATGGCATCCTCAGCATTATCGCCCTGCTGATAAATAATTTCACGTCCAAAAGCCCCGCTCAGTTCAGAGATTACTGTGTTAAGTGGCGTCTGGTTGAAGGCAAGTGAGGATTGTGCTATCTTCCCAGGTACCTTTGTACCTACCTTAACAGGCGGTGTCAGTTTAACCAATCCACCCGTTGACTGAAAAAGTGCGCTCTCCTTCGGCGAGAGGAAAATTGCAGGCTTTCCCTGTTCGATTACGCCTACTTTACCAGATTTCACGTTAACGAGTATCCGTTTATAACCATTGCTGGCATCTACCCAAAAGGAAGTTCCCAAAACCACTGTCCGCAGGGTTCCGGTATGAACAGTGAAAGGTCTTTTTTCCATATGACGCACATCAAAAAAGGCCTTTCCAGAAAGATAAACTTTACGCTCGGCATTTAAACTTGCAGAGGTATAGGATAGTGTTGCGCCGGGATAAAGCCTGATAGCACTTGAATCGGGCAGGTAAAAATCCTGAATGGACGGCGAACTGTTTCTTCGCTCAAATTTTCCATCAGGCTGCTTTTGTGTGCTGACCACATCTGCCACGTTCTTATTGGATCTCTCCTTTCCCAGGAAAAGAAACAAAAATGCCAAGGGCAACATTGTAGCTGCTATGCCAATACTCCAGGTCCTTAACTTGTTTACCTTATTTCTTCGCTTCATTATACGCCACTCGATAAAGGAAAAATCCACCGCAGACTGATCCGTTTTAAATTGATCCATCTCCAGCATCTCCAGCTGTCTATCCATAAATGCCTCCAATACATCACTATTCTGCACAGAGAGCCAATCCAGCACCTGCTGATGCTGTGCTTCACTTAGGGTTCCTTCAAAAAAACGGGAGATGGTTTCCTCTCCGAACGGATATTTTTCCATATTGATACAGATTATACGAATGAAACCTACCTGAACCCTACCCTAAAAAATAAAAAAATGCAAAAAAGAATAATTTGCTAGTAGAATGACGTCCTAAAACTGAAGGGTAATACCCAATAAAGCCATCAAAAAAATCAGGATGTCATGTTGCTTTAAGAAAGACCGGATGGCCTTTAAGGTTCCGGTCATGTGTTTCTCCACCGTCTTTACCGAGATACTCAGTTCTGTTGAGATTTCGGCATTGCTCAGGTGGTGATTTCTGGAAAGAGAGAATACCTGACGGTGGCGTTCAGGCATTTTATTTATTACTTCGACAAGGCACCTCTGATAATCCGAGTAAATCACTCCTTCCATGGTACTATTGTCCCTGAGTATCTCAAGTCCGGCCTCTTCGGCATGGTGCTGCTCGAGTCTGATGCGCTTGAGCTGATCGAGTGCCAGGTTTTTGGCAATGGTAAACAAAAGGTTTTTAACATTTCTATCAGGATCTATCTTTTTTCTTGAATCCCAGAACCTCAAAAAGGTATCCTGAATAAGTTCGTCGGCAAGTGCACATTCCTTACAATAGGGCAAAAGAAAGCCAAAGAGTAGAGGCTTATAGCTGTTGTAGAAATATTCCAGAGCACGCATTTCTCCTGCGTGGAGTGCGGTGGCTGCCTGAGTATCATCTTTGTACAACTGCATAGGTCGTTTTTCCTGTCCAAAACTAGACAGACAACCTTGCTTATATATTTACCTTACGTTAT
This sequence comes from Pedobacter chinensis, assembly GCF_003339865.1. Lineage (GTDB taxonomy): Bacteria > Bacteroidota > Bacteroidia > Sphingobacteriales > Sphingobacteriaceae > Pedobacter > Pedobacter chinensis. The sequence continues at coordinate 645,945 of NZ_QPKV01000004.1, read as the reverse complement.
CAAATAGTTAAATATTACAACATACATTAAAATTATAGGGTAGTCTCATTTAATGTTGGGATACCGCTGGCGTTGATCTGCCTGGTGGAAATTTTATCGTCCTGTCCAACTTCCACGATCCGAAACCCCTTGTATGCTGTTCCCCAGTTCCCACCAATGTGTGAATCAAAAAAGTGTGGCAGCTTATCGGTATAAAAAACGGCATCCAGACTATGATCATGACCGTGGAATACCGCCTTAACATTATTATAGCTATGCAATAGCGCAACTGTGTCTGGTGCATCAACGAAAGGATTTTGTGGTACCCAGACATGTGGTGGGATATGAAGCACAACAAATACGGTCTTCAAATCCCTGAACTTTTCGAGTTCTGTTTTGAGAAATTCATTGTTCGGGCTCAGGTAAGTGCCTTTAGTATTAGAGGTGTTCGCCAAAACAAAACCTACGCCATTTTTCTCAAAAGAATAGTTGTCCTCATATCCAAAAACAGACATCCAATGGGCAGTATCAGCATGGTCATGATTTCCTGGAATGGCGTAGAATGGCACCTTGAGCTTATCATAGTAATTTGTTTTTACTTCTTTTAGAAGATCGGGCCTGTCGTGCACAAGGTCACCATTGATAATGACAAAATCAAAAGGTGTTTTTTGATGTGCCTGATTAAGCCAGCCAACCATATTTTCGTGATCTTTTTTATATTCAGTGCCAGGTTGTCCATAATGTCCATCTGATGCAATTGCAAACCGTAGCTTTGTTGGAGTAGTAGTACCCAGCTCATCTGCAATAAGTGTTTCTGCTGTTGATGTTATTCCAGCCAGCAATAAACTGGAGATTGTTCCTTTTATAAAAGTCCGTCTTGATGATGCCATGATTAAATATGAATAGCAGGCCAATATTTCATTTGAAAACAAACTGACCATCTGATAAAAACGCAAAGCTACTCTGCAAATCCTTCATATACGACGCCGAACTCAAACTTAACAAAAAGATAATATAGAAACTTTTAACTTCATGTTGATGGCTAATTTTTTTGATTGTACGGAATGTAGTTTTCCCAAGGCCGGGGCTTAAAATTTTCTGTTTCACAATAGTCACGCTTAATGTTAGCAGCTTTAGAATATGATTATCATGTAACGATTAGAATATATAACAGCAGGATTCACACAAATTGGTTAATTTTAGTCTGTATCCTAAATCAATATGTTATGGCAAATTCTAACAGACATGAAAAGGAGTCAACCACTGGCAAAGACACTGATGACTTGATTAAAAAATCTCAGGAGCTCAGGGAAAAACATAAAAAAACCCAGGAGGCATTTGAAAAATTGAAAAAACGAACGGAAAAGTTTTTATCCTCTGACAATGATATAAAATAGCTGTTATCAACTCATCACAGGATTATTCAATATCGGGAGTTTTTAAAATTTATCATGTAACAACCTTTATGCGCATTGATCATGTTTAGATGAAATGGATTGGTCAAAAATCCAACATCACATGGGGTTTGGGCCGGTTATGCGCCAGAATAAAAAACCGTCCGTTCGAGAAAATTCCATTGAAACCAATTAAAAGGACATAAAAAGCAGGAATGTGTTTTCCTGCTCGTATGTTTTGAAAAATATCATTGCCCGTGATAATCGCAATGGTTCTAGCTAACTTGACAAGACGCGTTCATTTTGAATGATGGTATCGGCAAAACGCTCCATCTCCTCGAGTTGAGGACTGCACTGAAGCAAGAAAAAGTTCACACCAATCTTCTCGAATTCTCCAATCCGGTCCTGAACCTGTGCCGGAGTGCCAGTAAGTCCTGTTCTTAAGCCACGGTTTGAAACAGAATAATCGGATAGAGAGACCTGTTGCTCGAGCTGTGTGCCTGAGATCCATTGCTGGTAATTTTTATACCCGGAACTTCCCTCCCGCACATTGGTAATTCTATCAAGTTCCTTTTTTACCTCTTGTTCGCTGTTCCTGATGATACTGTAAGCCGCAACACCAAATTGCATTGGGGCAAGGCCTTTCTTATCCCTGCGTTCAGAAAGATCAGCAATACGTCTGGCGATCAGTTCCGGTGAATCGCCATGCATCACGTAACCATCGCAGGTTGAGGAGATCAGATCCTTTGCTGCTTCAGATTCCCCTCCTGCGTAGATTGGCGGGCGTGGCGAGGATATGGGTTTTGGCTGAAGGATATTATCCTTTACCTTATAAAATTTACCATCAAAACTGAAGTTGTCCTTTTTCCAAACATTGTCGAGTACCTCTAACCATTCAGCTGACCTCGCATAACGATCATCGTGCTGCTCAAAGTGTACACCATATTTTTCCGCCTCATCCTTCCACCATGAAGAAACCAGGTTAAGCGATAGCCTGCCACCGCTGATGTGGTCAATATTTGCAGCCTGTTTGGCCAAAAGAGCCGGATTGTGAAAGGTCGGCCGAACGGCAACCATTAACTCCTGTTTACTTGTTACCGCAGCAAGGGCAGCTGCAGTTGACCAGGCATCGAGCGAAGGAGCACCTTCTCCCTTAATATCGTTCAGGTTCAATTCAGCTATCAACGCCAGATCAAAACCAATTTCTTCACTTCGAATGGCAAGCTGTTTTACATAATCCCATGTAGGCTGCATGTTTTCATCTTCCACGTTTCGGAGCCATCCCCCGAAAACAGGTAACCAGTATCCGTATCTCATACCTTTGAATAAGTTGTTTGTGTTCCGTTAACTTTTTCCAGCTGTTCTTCAAGGAAATCGACCAGCCTTTCATGTGGATTGAAACCGATAACGTTTATCGCATCGGCCACAAAGTTTGAAAGTGCGTTCACATCGTAATAAAGCACCCTACCATCCCGGTCATCGATAATATATTCGATACCGCCAACATCTACCCCACTCTCCTGAACAATCTTTTCGATATTGTCAATAATCTCTTTTGAAGGAGTAAAAGCCTCAACTTTGAGTCCGTTCTTAGGCGCATCGAGGGCGCAGGCGTTACGTACCAGGTCTTGCCCTGTTGTGGTTTGACAGATATCGGCCGGGCAGAGATTGAAACTTTCCCCACTGGTATATACCCTGATTCCATAGAGATATTTTCCGCCAAGCGTCTCTACACGGGTAATATAGCCACCTCTGGCCGGAATAAACTCCTGTACCAAAGCGGTATGGTCAATCCCGAAGTCGATGCGGTTCTTAGCTATTGCTAACCTAACTTCTTCTATGGAATCAAATTTTTCTATTCCAGCACCGCTCCCACCAATATTGGCTTTAATAACAATTGGAAAACGAAGGCCTTCAGCTGCCTTTTCTATTTGAGAGGTGTGGTTAACAACCCTTGATTTAGGATAGCTGATACCAAGTTTTTCCAAAAGCAATAGCTGAAGTGCTTTAGAGGTTTCATATGTAAAAGCTTTATATCCATTGATTACCCTTACCCCATGATCTTCTAAAAACCGGAGATAGTTCAAGGTGTAAAAAGTTCCCTGAACACCATCTCTCAAATAAGCTGATGGACTCATACGGTTAAAAAACAGGTCGAAGTCGGGCTTGCCCCCATCAATGGCAAAATAGTTTTTAGTGGGATTGGTAGTTTCAAAAGGAATACCACGTTTCTCCAGTTCAGCAAACAATGGCTTGAACCAATCGGGTTGTTCGTATGATACGGATATAGAACTCATTTCAATTTAATTAACTATAATTTATATAGGATTAGTAGATTTTATAACAAAGGTATCATTCAATCTGCAGAAAAGCTCACACAGGTAATTTGTATTAAGTATTTTACACTCTACCAAAAGGGCATGGAATTTTACAGCTCCTTCTGTTTTTTCGGACATACTTTCCTTATTTAAGGGTGGCATGTGTTGCCACCCTTAAATATTACCGGCTTCCTCCGCCAATAAGATTTCCGAAGAAGATTGAATTTAAAAATAATCTGGAGGTACCAAGCCAATAGCCCCGATAAGTAGGGTCATCGGCAAACAGGATTATTTCTCCGCTACCACTCCCTGTGGCAATTATTGCAGCCGAATTTGCCACTTTTGCCGTATTGGCTTTTGAAGAGTAACCATTAACCAGGGGCTTTGCTGTATACTGCGCTACTGTTGCATATTTATTTGCGCTTGGCAGCAACAAAGTCGGACCATTTTTATTGATGTACAACTTTCGCGAGGTTACTCCAAAAGCAACCGGATGAGAGATATCCAGATCGGACACGAATATGGCACCATTAATCCTTTTTGAACCTTCCACATCTTCCTGCCTTGAATAATCAAGCCTTTCCACTGCTGGCTTAACTGCTGCTACCGGGCTTCCGCCGCCTGCTGTTTTCGGCTGCGCCTTCGTGGTTTCCTCTGTAGGTTTTTCTACAGGAGCTGATACAGGTGGAACTTCACCCCTCCTTGCAAAGAGATCGGTTTGAGAAAGTTTTTCTCTAACTATCTCCTGCTGCACGGCCCAGGCAGTCGCCGTTTGGAAAGTAATCAGCGTGCCGCCATCATTTACCCAGCTTTTTATCTTGTCAACCGTTGCCTTGTCCCATGCACTATAATTTCCGCCAGGAAGAACGAGCACATTATACCTATTTAAAGAAACCCTTGCGAAGCTCTGTAAATCCAGTTTAGTTACAGGAAGATCCAATTGCTGGTTCAGGAGAAACCACACCTGACCTGCTTCTGAAGAAGTCACACCCTGACCGAATGCTAATGCCACTTCCGGTTTCCGAACCGCTTTAATGTTACTGCTTCCTAAATCTATGCCTTCTGCGCTGAAACCACTCGAAACCGGCGTGATTTCCAGATTTGCAGATCTGGCTACACTATTTAGTGAAGCTAAAAGTGAATCGGCCGAAATACGCTGACCAACTACAGGAATAACGAGTGTACCTGGTAAATAAGATTTTTTTCCGGTTGAAGTATTAGCTACAAATGATTTAAATGCCGTTTTTACCAGTACATTTTTAAGCTGTAGCTGATAAAGTGCTTTGGTAAAAGCATAATCACTTGAATTAATCAGGTAAGCATAAGCTGCACGTTCAACACCTAATCTTCCATTTTCTACTGGAAGATTTTTAACAATGGCGCCCTTAGCAAAAGCACCATTAAGCTTTGCATATTTCAAGCCGTAGGCATGAATAATACTCCAGCCGGTATTGTCATAAAAAATACTATCCTTTAGTGAATTTTCTTCGAAAATAGAATGTACAATTAAGAAGTTTGGTTGCGCTGATGGCACAATGTAAGATTTGCCTTTTTCAAAAGTTTTACCATCCTGGTTAAGGTTATCGGCTACTTCGTAAACTTCTACATGATGCTGCAGCAGCAAACCCAAAAATTTCTGTGTTAAATTAACATCATTTTTATCTCCAAAAACAAATCCCTTGGCCGGGTTTTTCTGTCCCTGTTCAAGTGCATACTTAAAGAAATCTTTTTGAACTTTAAAGAGACCAGCTTTTTCAGCTATAGCACCTTTTATCGTCGAAAAACTTGTTGCCAGGTGATTACGAATGGTAAAAGCAAAAGTTAAGGGACCATTGGTAGATTCCTGAACAATACCAAGAGACCTTGCCTGCTCAAAAGTTGCGGCAACTGAGCCAAAAAATTTGGGATAAGTTGAACCATATATTGGAGACAAATTATCATAGTTCTCTTTAGTGAAGTAAAAAGAGCCGATGTCATCCAGCGCTTTTGCATGGTATTTTGCCAGGATAACCTGATAATCGTAAAGGAATTGCGGAATAATCGGACTTTCATGGCTTTTTGGAGTTGGCTCAAAATAGTATGTGGCATTTGTTCCCTGCTCATGAAAATCTATTTGCACATTTGGGTACCATTTATGGAAAAAAGTTAGGCGGTTGCGGCTTTCTACCTGAACCAGGTTAAGCCAGTCACGGTTCAAATCGGTAAAATAATGATTGGTTCTGCCACCAGGCCAACCTTCCTGATGCTCTTTATCAGCAGGGTCGCCAACCGGGGGAAAAGAATGATAAGCATTTAACCAGTTTGCAGCCCGGTCTCTCCCATCAGGATTTAAAGAGGGATCAATAAATATCACAGACTCTGCAAGCCATTTCTGGGTTTCAGCATCATTACTTGCAGCCAGATAATAGCCGGTAAGGAGACTGGTTTCAGTGCTTGAGGTTTCGTTTCCATGAACACCATAGCCAAGGTTAATGATAATTGGGGCATTTGCTCCAAGTGCAGGTTTTGAAGGATCAACCTGAGCGAGATGTTCTTGTCTGATTTGCTCGAGTTTTTGGTAGTTTGACGGTGCCGTGATGGTAACAATAATCTGCTCACGCTGCTCATAGGTTTTACCAAGGCTTTCTACATGTACGCGATCAGATACTTTTTCGAGTTGACGAAAATAGGCCACAACCTGATCATGCCTGGTCAGGTAGCTTCCTATCGGATAACCAAGGAATGACTCGGGAGTTGGAATCTTTGCATCAAGTTGTGTTGCAGTTGGAAAGAAATAACCGTTTTGGGCGGTTGCCTGCCCGATCCAGATAAGGCTAAGGGCCAGTAATAGTTTTGTAGTATTCAGGAATGTTTTCATTTTTTCTTTTAGCTTTTAGTTTAATAGCCTGGATTTTGGGTTACGTCAGGATCGGATTGCACATCTGAATAAGGGATCGGGAAAAGCCAGAAATTTTTGTTGGTAATCCCCAGCACCGCTCCTGCCCTTTCGGTTCTTACCAAATCAAACCAGCGATGCGCTTCAAAGGCAAATTCAATTGCATTTTCATCTTCAATGGCCTGTATTAATGCGCTTTGAGTGGTTGCGGTGGTTGCCGGCACATCTGCTCTGGCTCTTATCGCATTAAGATCAGCGGCTGCCTCTGTGAGTTTGTTCTGCTGCGCCCTCGCTTCTGCCCTGATCAGATAAAGTTCAGCAATGCGGATAAGATAAGAAGGATCAGTACTGGTAGAAGTTGTATTATACAGCACACCATATACTGTGGTTCCGCTGCCAGCTATCAAAGTATTTCTGGTTCCGCCAACAGCCGGATTGTTAAGTTTGGCCACCAATCCATCCGAAGGTTTCAATGTAAACTGACCACCTGAAGAACTTGGGTACCAAAGGTTCCAGTAGCTGTTCCGGTCGTTTACTGAGTAAGCGAGTTCCAAAACGGATTCTGCAGTCTGAAATGGTGCTGTAAAAAAAGATTTATAAGGCTTTACCAGTGAATATTTAGTATTATTGATGACTTGACTCGCATAGCTCTCTGCATCTGCCCATTGTTTTCTGTACAGGTGAAGCCTTGCCCGAAGCGCCCTTGCAGTACTCTTCTGGGCCCGGTTTCTGGTTGTGGCATCTTCAGGCAGGAGTTGTTCAGCCTGAATTAAATCGGCCAATACCTGATCGTAGGTTTGCTCAAGAGTACTACGCTTAATACCTTTAAGTACGCTGAGGTCAGTTGTTGGCTTTAGTTGTAGCTGAACACCACCCCATCCTCTTGCAAGATCAAAATAAGACAATGCACGGATGAAGTACGCCTCGCCTAAAATTTTGTTTTTCTCTGCCACTGTTAAAAGTGGATCGTTCACTAAAGGAACATAAGTAATTACGCTATTAGCGGAATTGATTGTACGGTAAATACCCTGGTAGGCGGAAACTGTAATTACATTATCCGTAGGAATAGCGTTCTGATCGAGCTGAAGGTATTCGCTCAAAGTACCATTGAAGATAACATTATCAGTGGTTATGGTTCCAAGCGTCGGATAGCTGGATGCATAATAGCCCTGCAGGCGGTCATAAGTGCCAATGATAGCAGCTCTTGCCGTGCTGGCATCTGTGATGGAGGTCTCTGTAGGAAGCGCATTGTTTGGCGCTTCTTCCAAATATTTTTTGCAGGATGAAGAAAGCAAAACTATTGCTAACAAAATTGCTTTAATACTATATGATGTTTTCATATTCTTAATTATCATTAAAACGTTACACTTGCACCAATTTGAAAAGTTCTTGGCTGAGGAACTGTTGCCCAATCATAACCAACGGTGTTCTGGTTATTGGACTGTGAGCTTACCTCAGGATCAAGCCCACCGTAATTGGTAAAGGTGAGCAGATTGGTTCCCTGGGCATAAATTCTGAATTTACTTATACCGATTCTACTCAAAACATCCTTTGGCAGTGTATAACCAAAAGTCAAGGTTTTCAGCCTGATGAAAGATCCGTCTTCAAGGTATCTTGAAGATAGACTTGCCACATTTCCACCATAGTTATTGGCAGCCCCACCATTTTGAGTGGGATTGGCACTATAGGTAGTTAATCTTGGTATGTCTGTTATATCTCCTGGTTTCTGCCATCTTTCCAACTGGCGGGGAAGGAAACCAATGTTTGCCTGGGTACCGCCATGAACCATAAAGAAATCGTTCATGTTCATGATCTTATTGCCCTGCTGGAAATAGAAAAAGAAACTCAGGTCAAATCCTTTGAAGTTAAAGTTGTTGGTCAGTCCTCCGGTGTATTTTGGAAGTGCATTGCCTACAATCTGACGATCAGCAGAGGTAATCAGTCCATCCCCGTTCACATCCTCATATACCGCGTTACCAGTCTGTGGATCTACATAAAGCTGCTTATAAAGTTGAAAGGAATTGCTGGAATAGCCTTGTCTTAAAATTGAAATATTTCTTCCTGAAGCACCAAGACTGATATCCGAGGCAAGTTTTTCAATTTTATTGTTGTTAAAGGAGATGTTGAAATTGGTTGTCCATTGGAAAGCATCGGTTTCTATATTGGTAGAATTGATGCCCAGTTCAACTCCTTTGTTTCTTACAGCACCGTAATTCTGCAGATAAGATGCAAAGCCGGAACGGTATGGTACCGGAACGTTCAATAGCAAATCATAAGTGTATTTATTGTAGTAATCTGCAACAATGCTCAGCCTGTTCTTAAAAATTCCCAACTCGGCACCTACATTGAACTGGCGTGTTGTTTCCCAGGTAAGATCAGGATTGGCAAGTTGCGTTGGTGCTATACCCGGTTGCTCCAGGTAATTGGCACCTGATGACCAAAGACCCTGGGCTGCATATGCACCAATTCCGTTTTGATTACCAGAAAGGCCCAAACTCGCCCTTACCTTCAGTTCATCAAAAAAGTTCAGGTTTTTGATGAATTCTTCCTGGCTCAGCCGCCATGCAACTCCACCGGATGGAAAGTAACCCCAGCGGTTGTTCGTTCCAAATTTTGAAGAGGCATCGGCACGAATACTTCCATCGATGGTATACTTACCATTATAGGTATAGCTTGCCTTACTGAAAAATGATACCAGTTTGGATTCAGAACGTGATGCTGAACCTGACCGGGTTGCTGCAACAGAAACCGACCGAAGACTATTGGCTGCAAAGCCAGTTCCGCTTGCACTTGTGCTTTCATTTAAAACAGTATTCAATGTATTTCCGACAAGGGCATTGATATTGTGTTTTTTCCCCTCCCCAAAAGATTTAACAAAACTTAAAACCTGCTCATTGGTAAGTACCAGATTCTTGTTTTCTATTGATGATGCTGATCCGTTGACTGCAATACCGGCACTGATGAGTGTACTTGAATAACTGTTGTCATACTCGCTAGTGTTGTCAATGCTCCAGCTGCTGCGAATCTTAAGGCCAGGCAGGAATGTATATTCACCGAAAATATTTCCGATGGTTCGCCAGCCTACGGCTTTGCTGTCCAGATTTTCAATCAATGCGATATGATTGTCGAAACTTCCATAACGGGCGTATGTTCCATCTGTATTATATATCGGCAGATGTGATCTGGGAAAAAGGGCTGAATTGATTACGCCCGTAGGGTTGTTATCACTTCCACTCAAGTTTCTTTCCGAACGTGTAAAATTAATGCTCGTTCCAACCTTCAATTTATCAGACAAATAATTGTCATAATTCAGCCTCGCTGAGTAGCGTTTATAATCAGATGGTTTAACAATAGATTCCTGTCCCAAATAACCCAGACTAACGTAATATGTACTCTTATCGGTACCACCCTGTGTGGAAACCTCGTAGTTTGAGCTTTTTGCTGTTCGGAAAAGCCCGCTTATACGGTCATAGGTGGGTAGGCTTTGCGGGTTTGGAAAAGGAAGTACAACTGTTGAAGGATCCTGTCCATTATCAATGGCAGTATTGATTCGTGATTCGTTGGTAAGTAAAGCCACTTCAGGACCAGACGCAACTTCGAACTTTTTTACCGCTGTAGACCAACCCTGAAAGGTGTTCAGATTTATATTGGCTTTTGTGTTGCGCTTTCCTCTTTTGGTGGTCACTATGATGACACCATTGGCACCTAGTGAACCATAAATTGCGGTCGCATTCGCATCTTTCAATATTTGAATATCCTCAATATCCGAAGGATTAAGGTCTGCAATCGGGTTGGAAGCCTGCTGGTTGCCAAGGCCTGCGGAAATGGGGTCTGCATTGCTTACAAAAACCCCATCAATAATGTAGAGCGGATCAACTGATGCATTGATGGAATTGTTTCCCCTTACCCGGAAGGTAATCCCTCCACCCGGAACACCAGAATTAGAGGTAACCTGAACACCTGTGGTTTTTCCCTGCAATAGCTGATTGAATCCACCTGATGGCTGGTTTTGAACCACAGAACCGCTGACACTACTAATGGAACCGGCTATGTATTTACGTTCCTGAGTGCTATAACCTGTAACCACAACATCAGTAAGCTGGCTTTGAACTTCCTGTAAACGGATGGTTACAGGCGTTCCATCCACAACCTGTTCTTTCTGATCATATCCGATATAACTGACGATAAGTGTGTAGGGAAATTTTTGACCGGTTACGAAAGTAAACCTTCCGTCAGGACCTGTAGAGACCGTATGGGTTGTTCCCTTAATCTTAACCACTGCCCCTGGCAGTGGTTGGCCTGTTGCTGCATCCAATACCGTACCATTCAGGCGGGATTGGATTGTTGGCGTTACCTGTGCATAACTCAATACTGCCCAGAAAACGCATAGAAGTAGGTAAAACCCTTTTCTGTAAAGATTTTTCATGTGTTTTGATTAAAATGTTTGGATATAATCCTTTCCTTACCCAAAAAATGGGTTTATGAAAAAGATAAAGTCGATTTGGGAATTGACAGACCAGGTTGTCTGTCTAGGATCTATTTGCCGTTGCTATCACACATGCAGGTGGCGCAAGATTTCAGGGTCGTTAAAGAACTGTCACTTTTCCTAAGAAACTTAGGCTGATTGGGATGTAAAAATTGTTTCATGATTAATTGTATATTAAATCTATAGATTTAGTAGGACAAATTAAAACAATTAAAATCATTTATCCAATTTTTATTCCGAACGCCCCCTGCAACATCATTACTCTTTCAGAATAATATTCTGTTTATTTTATAAATACCAGAAAATTTAAATATTCAGACCTACTCAACCATCTAATCATTCCAAAACAAGGTCAAAAAAAATTCATTTAATTGAGGGTTTCCGGAATTGATAATGTTCATATCCGATATGACTTCTACCATTACAATTCCATTGAAAGCTAGCTACGGCTTGTGCCTTGCCAGTCTTTCAAATCTTTGGCAAGATAATTGGAACGGAGGAAAATAGAAATCATTTGAATGGGTGTGGAACATGAATGGGCATCAAATTTTGAGAATATCCCAAATTTCTCCAATGTAACCGGTAATATATTTCCATGAGGATAAGTGACCAGATCATCTTATTTTAGTCACACTTCAAATTGCGCTATAATTGATAATAGGATTCTTTATCTGTAACTTTATTTTCCTTCGCAAACACCGAAGGATTGAGTCTATATCTTTTTTTAAATTCTTTGCTGAAATGTTTCCTGTTGTTAAATCCTATCATATAGGTTATCTCATTAATGTTAAAAGAGGTTTCTTTGAGTAACTGGGCTGCTCTTTTTAACCTTACTTCTTTTATCAAATCTGCCACTGCATAATTTGTAAGCTGCTGTACCTTTTTGTAAAGTACTGATCTGCTCATGCCAATTTCATCCACAAGATCTAGCACATCAAAAGAAGCATCGGCCATTCTTCTCTCTATAATCGCCATCAGCTTTGCTATAAACTTTTCTTCGGGAGTTACGGCGTTAATATCACTCGGGGAAATCAAAATATTTTTGCTGAACTTCGCCCTTACTACCTCTTGTGCCCTCAATAAATTCCTGATATTCAGCTGCAGCAACTGAAGGCTGAAAGGTTTTGAAAGATAGGCATCTGCTCCCATACCCAATCCTTCGAGTTGATGTTCAACAGAAGCTTTTGCAGTGAGTAAGATAAACGGAATATGATTTGTCGCTTCACTGGATTTTACCCTTTGGCACAATTCGATGCCATCGATGTTGGGCATCATGATATCGCTTACAATCAAATCTGGCATTTCTTTTTCAAGAAGATCTAAAGCAATCTGCCCATCTGAACAATCAATAGTATGATAACCCACCTTCAAGCTATCTATGATCAGCTCCCTTACCTCTACATTATCTTCAACAATCATTAGTGTGTACTTTTTGTTTCCAAAATAACCAGAAGTTGCGAACAATTGGTCTTCAGTGGATAGTGGAAGTGCAATGGACGGTGTACTTTGTGAAGTAATTGTTTGGGAAAGAATTTCAGATGGGGAAAAGTGATGATTTCCTTTTTGGAGCGACACTGTAAAACGTGTTTGATTTTTCTCCAACTGATGGCTCGTTGCTTTTATAGTTCCTTTATGCAATTCTACAATGTTCTTTGCCATGGCAAGACCAATACCCGTTCCAATATGCTGCGTGGCATTATCATCTGCCTGAGAAAAACTTTCAAACAACCTGTCTTTAAAATTTTCGGGGATACCCCTACCGTTATCAATTACCGTGATTTCAATCCAATGGTCATTTTCAGCAACCTGGTCAATAGCTAAAGAAATCTCGCCTCCATCATCTGTAAATTTAAATGCGTTCGACAACAGATTAAAGATTACTTTTTCAAGTTGGTTACTGTCAAAATAAATAAAGACAGGTTCGGGAGGCGCTGAAAAATTAAAAGCTATCTGCCTTGTAAGGGCTAAACTTTCGAAAGATTTGTAAATCTGGTGGCAGAAGGGTACAATGTTCTCGCACCTGCAATATATCTTCAGGTGTCCTTCTTCAGCTTTTCTAAAATCCAGCAATTCAGTAACCAGTTTCATCAAACGATCTGCATTACTCTTGATCAGCAATAATGTTTTTGAGAAATCTGCATTAGTGTGTTCATGAATCAGTTTTTCAAGCGGCCCAAGGATCAGGGTTAGCGGTGTTCTTATTTCATGTGATATATTGGTAAAGAAGTTCAATTTCATCGCATAGAGTTCATTGAGTTTCTCGTTATGGGCATGTTCAACATAAAGGTCGCGTTTTAATCTTTCCCTGTTTCTTATGAAAATGAAAATGGTGTACGCTGCAGCCGCCAATAATACAAGATAGATTAAGTAAGCCCACCAGGTAAGCCATAATGGTGGGCGAATATAAATGTTTAGCGATTTGATTTCATGGCTCCATACCCCATCATTGTTTGCAGCTTTTACGCTGAAAACATAACGGCCTGGCCTAAGATTGGTAAAATTAACTACTCTTTGATTGTCAATTACCAGCCAATTATCTGCCAAACCAGGGCCTTCGAGTTTGTAGGCATAACTGTTATTGTATGGATTGATATAATTTAATGCGGCAAACTTAATACCAAGGGTGGATTGATCGTAATCGAGTTCAAGATTCTGAATTTCTGCAGCAGGGCCCAACAAACACATACTATTGGTTCCTGCCTTTAAAGAGCTGTTGTTAACCAATAATTCGGTAATTACAATAGGTGGTGGAGTAGTATTCTTAGTAATTTTCTCTGGATGAAAAATAGTTAGGCCATTGATACCACCGAACACCATTTCTCCTCCTTTTAGCCTGATACCAGCTTGATTGGAGAATTGATTACTGATCAGGCCATCATTGGTGGTATAAGCCGTGATACTCAAATTTTCTTTTTTAAATGGCAGCTCGAACTTTTTGATCTTTATTTCGGATAAGCCAAGATCTGTACTGACCCATAGGTTGTTTTGTGCATCTTCAACAATAGCATGTATCACATTATCGTTTAAACCATGTTGTTTATCAATAACATAGAATTTTTGGTTTTGACTGTCGAAATAATTTAAGCCACCATCTTCTGTACCTATCCAAAATCTGTTTTTTGAATCCTTGAAGAGCGCCAAAACATTACTCTTACTGAGATGATATTTTTTATTACCTATTTTTTGATAGACTCCAAGAATTCTATTTGATTTGATGTGATAACGGTTTAATCCGTTTTGGGTGCCAATCCAGAGAATGTCTGCTCCATCCTTTAATAATGCTGTTATATAGTTATCCGATAAACCATTTTCATTATTTGATGTTAAGAAATGTTTGGTTTTATTTTGCTCTTTGTGATTGTCACTAACTACAGTCGTTCTTTCTTCAGAAGCCTTGGTAAGCAGTACAGGCGATTGTCCGTTGGGCAAAACATATCGTAAACCGCCGCCATTGGTTCCTATCCAAGCTCCCTCCCCATCAGACAGGATACAGGAAATGAGGTTTTCACTGAGCTTACTGTGTGACGAGTGGAGATCGATAAATTTAAGTTTCCTTAATTTTTTATTAAACAGACTTACACCGTTAAGTGTTCCGACCCAAAGGTTGCCCCTGCCATCATCACTTAAGGATTTTACACCATTAAATGGCTGTGTATTGTTTTTAATGTGAACGTTGTAACTAGCGCTGGTGTTGACATTGAGGTTGAAATGGTTCAGACCGCCTGCTGTTCCTATCCAAAGGGTATTATCATTATCTTGCACTACGGAGGTAACCAGCGCATGATTAAGCCCTATTGGTTTTCCTACCTTTTCTCCAATATTATGAAAATTTGAGTTCCCGTTATAATAAAAATTAAGACCTCCAGCAAACGTTCCAACCCAGATACAATTGTTCCTGTCCATAAGTAAGCTCCAGATCGAATTGTCGTTAAGGCTTTTTTCATCAAGTGGATCATGCCTGTAGTTTTTAAATTCCTGTGTTTCTTTATCCAGCACACTGAGTCCATTACGGGTTGCAAACCATACCTGATTATTTTTAAACAGAATATCCTTAACCCAATTTGATGCTATTGTGTTCTTTCTTTCCTGATAAAAATAATTTTTAAGCGTGCTGTTATTTTTGGAAAATCTAAATACGCCAGAAATTTCAGTACCAAAATAAAGATCTTGATTAAGGTCCTGCTTAATCACTAAAACCCTGTTGTCCAAAAACTTTTCGTACAGAGAAAAAGCATTCGGTAAAGGCATTGTTCGCTGGTTAATCGGATTGAACTTTACCAACCCTGCCTCTGTACCAGCCCATACGTTATTTTCATGATCAACAAAAAGGGAAAATACAGGGCTATTTATAAAGTTCAGGTTTTGATGATAAGCAGGTATATCTTCTAACTTATAAGTCTTTTTATTGAGTTTTTTTAACCCTCCAAATGTGCCTACCCATATATTTTTTTGATGGTCTTCTGTTATTGAGGAAATATAATTTCTACCGCCTTTAATATCCCAAACATCGATGCGCCTGAAAATCCCCATTGCAGCATTGTATAAATTAAGTCCGTTTGCGGTACCTATCCAAAGCTGGTCTTTGCTGTCCTGGAATATTGTATTTACTTTGTTATTGCTTAGTGTACAGCTATCATTTGCTATCGGATGGTAGGCATTGAATTCGTATCCATCGTATCTGATTAATCCTTTTTGGGTGGCCAGCCATATAAAGCCTGTCTTATCCTGAACGATACTGGAAATTGGACTCTGTACAAGACCATCCTTATTGGAAAAATGCTTGAAACCAGGTGTTTGTGCCTGTAAAAAATTACAAGCAAAAAACAGAAAAATGAAATAACAATACCTATTTATATACATGAGTGCTTAGTAATTTTCTAATCGAGAAATCTTGTATATTGTAGAATTAAAAGCGAATCTGCTATAAAATATGATCTTATGAAAATGATTTCCCTTTATAATGACCAATTTAATAATTTTTGAGTTTATAACCAGATTAATACAGAACCAAATGAATATTTTTAGCGCTTCTGCCTGGCTGTCACGTCATCTCAATCCGATAGCTGTCAGATTTATTTTATTAGCTGCCTTTGTATTTTTAAAGGTCTAACAGCTGCTTCGCGATCAGGATTTATATTGGCAGAAAATTTACTCCATAGCTTGACAAATGAAACTTAAAAGTCAATACTTCAAAATTATCGATGTGCCAGCCTTTGCCGAATTCGGGTAAGTGTTTGTCTTTCGATACCAAGATAGCTACATAAGTGAGACAGGGAAATCCTGTTAAACAGCCCTGGATGTTGTTTAATAAAATCAAGATATCGTTCTTCGGCACGTTGAAAGATGAAACTCTCTAAACGAAGCTGTTGCTTATCTAAAATCTCTTCTGCAATTAGACACCTGTAATTTTCTGAATTTGGCCAATGGCGATACTCCAGATTTAATTCATCAAAAGGGATACAGATAAACTTTGAAGGCTCTAAACATTGAATAATATAGCGGCTAGGCTGTTGTTTAATAAAAGTTGGGTAATCGGTTGCGTAGTCTCCCTCTGCAAAAAAACCAACAGTTATTTCATTTCCATCACTATCGATAAAGTAAGCCCGTGCCAATCCTTTGGCTACAAACCCTAAAACCTTTTGAACCTTACCCGCCAATAGAAAAAAATCCTTCTTCTTTAGTTCTATCACACTTGATGTGGAGGATGTTTGAGGAAGTTGATCATCAGACATATTTGGCACAAATGCACTTGCAAACCTCAAATATGCATCAGCTTCTGGTTGTATATCTTTCATAATCTTTCAATTTGTGTTGCTGTTAACAGCAACCTATTGTTTTCATTGATCTTAATTTACCCTCCCGTTTTTGCGCATTTAGGGTTTAAATCAGATCGAGTTGTTTAATTCTATTTCAGGCACATTTATTTTCTGTACATTGATAAGCTAGTTAGTACAATGTTTTAACAAAGTTCGTTCTGGCAGTTCGCCAACATTTTCTGATGGATAGCTCTGTGTTTTTCCTGTTAGGTAAATATCGTTACTTGATTATTTTTCAAGGGCTCGCTAATATCCTTTTTAGGGGGTTGTTTTGTCTCTTCGATGCTAAAGAATAACAATTCAGGATAAAGCATTCACAAAACGCACTACACAAAAAACTATAAATCAAATGTTTACATAAAAAATAATATCTGATGAATGATTACTGTCATGGAGTTTTTCATACTTTAAACTCAAACACCAGACGAGATATCTTCCCGCAATGCGGATAAACAAAAGCAGCCCTTTGGGAACTGCTTTATTAACGAGTTTTAGGTCTTAATCGTCATTACAGAGCACGGAGCTTCGATCTTTTTACGGACGCATAATTGCCATCCGATAAATAAAATAAAACTCTGTGGAAACCATCAAAAAATAAATTTATTAATCGGACGGTAAACGATTATATTCGTTAATGGTTTCGCAAATACACGAGGTAGCGGTTATTGTAGGACGACCACCGAGAAAAACGACTGACAAAAAAATAAAAAGTATGCTGACAAACATAAATCCAAAATTGCCAATGCGGAACAAGGCTGCAACAGACTTTTATGTAAACAAGTAGGTTTTCAAGATTTTGGAAGTGCTGACTTTGACGGCTATTTAATGGTTGAAAAGGACAACATTCAAATTCACTTTTTTGAGTTTAAGGAACTTGACCCAAAAGCAAACTATGGACAAGTTTATATCCGAACAAACGACATTGACAATTTGTATCAGTCATTATTGCATAGCAAAGTGAACATTTACCCAAACGGAACTTTGCAGACAAAACCTTAGGGACAAAAAGAATTTGCTTTGCTTGACCCCGACAATAACTTATTGACCTTTGGACAAAGTGAAAACTAAAAACGACAAGATATGAATTTTACAAAATTAGTACCCAGTGTATTTTATACCGACCTTTCAGACGGACTTAAATTATTTGTGGACTGTCTTCAATTCACAATCGTACACAAAGATTTGAATACTTCACAACCTTACTGTGTTTTAAAAAAAGATGAAATAGGCATTATGGTTTTTCAAGATGAACAATTAGCGAAAGAACATAATCCAGAACTAAGACTTGTAACGGATAATATTGAAGAAGTATATGCAAAGGTGTCGGCTTCTCATCCTCATCTACTGCACCCAAATCTTGACAAAGTTACAATCAGACCCTGGGGTGCAAAAGAATTTGCAATTGCGGACAATCAACTTGGTATTAGATTTCAACAATGGTAATAGAAAAACAACGAACCATTAACACGGGTTTACCTTCGGTGCTGCTTCGCGGTTGCGTCAGGCGGGCTGACGTGCAAACCTGGAGCTTAGTGCTGCTATTCAAGTTCAGTGTTGGCAGACAGTATAGTGCTCCGAAACCTGCCCGAATGCAAAGCCCCAAACCGTTGTGTGCAATGCCATGTGACAGTGTAAAACCAAGTTTTCTTGTATATAATAAGTTTAAACAATAAAATTATCGTTAATAATGAGCAATGATTTAAAAGACAACACAAACGTTAAGCAAGCTGTTCCGTTTTTTATGGTTGTAAATATGGATAAGTCACTTAATTTTTATATTAATGGATTAGGTTTTGAATTGAAAAACAAATGGGAACCAAGTGGCAAGATTGAATGGTGTTGGCTTCAACTTGACAATGCTTCAATTATGCTGCAAGAGTATAGACAAAGCCCTCCAAATGAAAAATTAGGTGAAGGTGTAAGTGTATGTTTTATGTGTGAGGATGCTTTAACAATCTATAACCAAATTACTTTACGTGGACTTTTGCCATCAGAACCGTTTGTGGGAAATAACTTATGGGTAGTTGGGCTAAAAGATCCTGACGGTTATAATATTTATTTTGAAAGCCCTACTGACGTACCAGAAGAAACATTGTATTCAGAATGGTTAAAGACAAATAAAATGAATTAACTTTTGACTTACTCTATGAATTTGAAAGCACTGCCACCAACAGCGGTTTGACTATATTTTTTGTTCGGGGGCGACAGTGCTTTATTCAACATTCGTGCAATAATGAACGAAAGTGCTTCTATTGAACTTTTGTGCTTTAAATCCCCTCACAAAAAACATCGCCAAGCCGCCGCCCGTTACCTGCTATTTTAGACCGAAACTCAAAACAATGACATTAACCTCATTTCAAAGTATGAAGAAAAAATTCTTGACACTCTTTCTTTTGTTCCTATCGTACTCAACATGCGCACAAATGAAAGCTATCCCAAATATTCCTACCATTAGTCCAGAGGATGCGGGTTTCAATAATGATTCCATTAATGCGCTTACCGATACAATTTCTAATTTCAAGCAAAGAGATTATCGAGGACTGATTGTAATTAAAGACAATAAAATTGTATTGGAAAATTACTACAACACATTTTGGCGTAATCACATACACGATATTCGGTCTGCTGGAAAGAGTATAACTGCGTTGCTTTTAGGCGTAGCCATCAAAGATGGTTTGGTAAAAAATTTAGAGCAAGACGTTTACTCTTTCTTTCCAAAGAAAAAATACCCTTCTATTCACGATGATTATAAAAAAGTCAAACTGATTCATCTACTGAATATGGTTTCTGGTTTAGATGCTGACTCGGACAACTCTAAAACTAAGGGTAGCGAAGGAAAATGGATAGCAAAGGACGAATGGTTAAGTTACTTGTTAAGTGTTTCTCTATCAAGCGAGCCAGGAAAAAAATGGGTCTATGCAGACATCAATGCTGTTTTGATTGGTGCTATTATTGAAGAAAAATCTGGTATGAGCCTAAAAGATTATGCTAAGCAAAAAATTTTTGACCCTTTGGAAATAAAAGAGTTTTATTGGTACACTAATACTGCAAACCAAACTGGTGCTGCTGGCAATCTTTATATATCCACGCTGGACTTTGCAAAATTGGGCTTATTAGTTGCCAACAAGGGAAAATGGGGGAATAAACAGTTAGCTGATAATGATTATATGAACAGGTTATTGAGTGAACATTCCTCTGCAATAGGCGACTATAATCCTTTGGCTGACGGATATGGTATGCTTTGGTACAGAACAAAAAGGAAGTTTGGTAACCGAGAAATAAACTATCTATGGGCATCAGGAAATGGTGGCAATCATTTGGTGGTTGTTCCCGAAGAAAATATGGTCATTGCTATGACCTCTGGTGCTTACGGAAATTGGTATCCCCATACAAGGGCATATTATATTCTTGGTAAAGTATTTCAAGCGTTGAAACAAAATGACTAAAAAAACAGCAGGCTCGTTGTCGGGATTTAGGAAGGACTCAACTTTTAAATTGACAAAGTTGGATGATTAACGTGATGCACACCCGATCGCCTAACAAGGGTTTTAAAAAATTGGCGGAAATTCATCCTCAACCTGTTATATTGCACAGAAATTTAACGTAACCACCAACTTGCGCCAAGCCCCGGAACGTTAGCGGTTATGGTAGGACCACCGTAAAATGAAAAGTTGAATATAAAACGACAAGACAATGACGAACGAAATTTTATTTACGGAAAGACAGAAATTCAAACAATGGTGGCTTTGGTTATTATTGTTAGGCATTAACGGGCTTTTTTTATTTGGCGTTTTCAAGCAAGTTATTGGTGGACAGCAATTTGGCAACAAACCAATGAGCAACGCAGGACTTTTAGCAACGACAGGTTTGATGATATTATTAACGCTGTTGTTTGTAAACTTTCGGCTTGACACAAACATAAAAAAGGACGGAGTTTATGTTCGTTTTTTTCCATTCCACTTAAAATTCAAACATTATTCTTGGGACACCTTGACAAAATCTTTTGTTAGACAATATTCTCCACTAATTGAATACGGTGGTTGGGGTTTAAGACTTGGATTATTTGGAAAAGGAACGGCTTTTAATGTTTCGGGCGACAAAGGTTTACAACTTGAATTTACAAATAAGAAGAAATTGCTCATCGGGACAAACAAACCAGACGAATTAACCGAAACGCTGAACAAAATTGGACAACTAAAACAATGACAAAAGAAAAACGCCCTATAACACGGGTTTTGCGTCAGGCGGGCTGACGTGCAAACTTGGAGCTTTGTGCTTCTATTCAAGTTCCGTACTGGTTGACAGTTTTGTGCTTCGAAACCCGCCCGAATGCCAAGCCGCGGCCCGTTAGCGGCAAGCAAACCAACGACACTGCCAAAACCAACAATGACACTTTTAAAGGACTTTAGACATATCATTTTATACGGACTGATTTTAGCGATTTTGGTTTTCGCCCTGAAATGGTTGCAATGGAAATTCTTAATCTTTGACAATTCCATTGACATTTACATCGGACTTGTTTCTGTGTTTTTTACTGTTTTGGGAATTTGGATTGCTACCCAAATTGTGAAACCCAAAGTAGAAACCGTAATTGTAGAAAAAGAAATTATAGTAACACAACCCGAAAAATTTATCATAAACGAGACCGAACTTAAAAAACTCAATTTAAACAGTCGGGAATATGAAATTTTGCAACTTTTGACAAAAGGACACAGCAATGCTGACATCGCACAAACCCTATTTCTTTCCTTGAGTACAATAAAAACACACGTTTCCAACCTTTATTTCAAATTGGACGTAAAAAGCAGGACACAAGCAATAGAAAAAGCCAAACGACTGAAAATCATTGAATAAACTTGCTCATACTTTAGTACCAAACGCATTGAAAATTAAATATCGGTACCAAAGTATGACGACAATTACAGCACCAGATTTTAGTTTTGTGGCGAATTTTAAATATCTAAACAAATGAAAAGAATAGTATTAGTTTTTGGCTTAATTATCGGTGCGGTGTTTTGTGCCAACATTGGTTTTATGATTTATTGGATGTACCACAATCCAAATTTAAAAAGCAATGACATTGTAGGTTATGCTGCAATGGTTCTTGTTTTTTCGCTCATATTCTTCGGAACAAGAAATTACAGGAACAAACATCTTGGCGGTTATATCACATTCGGAAAAGCATTTAAAACAGGAGCTTTAACTGCATTAGTCGGCTCAACAATATACGTTTTAGCTTGGCTGTTTTGTTATTATTTATTCGTTCCAGATTTTATGGACGTTTATTCCGATTATGTGTTGAAAAACTGTACGATTGATGACTTGCCAGCTAAAACAAAAGAAATGGCAAACTTCAAAGAAATGTACAAAAATCCACTTTTTGTAATTTTGATTACCTATTCCGAAGTGTTGCCAATCGGTTTAGTGGTTGCTCTTGTGAGTGCCTTGATTTTAAAAAGGAAAAATAAAAATTTATGACGACACATAATTCCGACATAAAACTTAGACCAACGGAAATAGCGGACTTGGACGCTTTATTTGAATTTCAACTTGACAAAGAAGGTGGATACTTAGCTGCTTTTATGCCAAAAGACCCGACAGACAAATCTGCTTATATAAACAAATACACAAAATTATTGAGCGACCCTACCGTAAACAATCAGACAATTATCGTTGACAACATTATCGTTGGAAGTGTTGCGAAGTTTGTAATGGAAGGCGATGCGGAAATTACTTATTGGTTGGATAGAAAATTTTGGGGACAGGGAATTACCACAAAAGCACTAAAAATATTTCTTGCCATTGAAACGACAAGACCAATTTTCGGAAGAGTTGCATTTGACAATTTTGGCTCACAGAAAGTTTTAGAAAAATGTGGTTTCGTTAAAGTCGGTACAGACAAAGGTTTTGCCAATGCAAGACAAACAGAAATCGAAGAATTTATTTACAAACTAAATTAGCAACAAAATGCACGATAAAAACAAAGAAAGAGTTTACAAAATGGCTTTTGCAGGAGTTTATCCGCATTACATTACAAAAGCCGAAAACAAAGGACGAACCAAAACCGAAGTGAACGAAATCATTTTTTGGCTGACAGGGTATGACGAGAAAACGTTACAAAAACATCTTGACAACAAGACCAATTTTGAAGATTTTTTCAATCAGGCAAACATCAACCCGAACGCATCAAAAATAACAGGTGTAATATGCGGTTATCGTGTAGAAGAAATAGAAGAAAAACTGACACGGGAAATCCGGTATTTAGACAAACTCATTGACGAATTAGCAAAAGGAAAAGCGATGGAAAAGATTTTACGAAAGTAACCCGACAAAACTGTAACAATTGACGAAACGACAACAAACAAATAAATCAGAATATGGACAAAACGAAAATTACCAGAGAAAATGTTGTTGAAGCGGAAAACAAACTTTTTTCGGCCCAACTTGTAAGCAATGTGGACATGCTTGACCAACTATTGCATGACGATTTAATTGCAGTTGCACCGACAGGACAAATTCTAACTAAAGAAATGGACTTGAACTCTCATAGAGCGAAAACAATGATTATTGAAGACGCTTCAACAGAAATTGACGACATTAAAATAATGGGCGACACAGCACTTTCAATCGTTACAATGACAGCGAAAGGAAAAATGGTGGGAACACCAATAGAAGGAAAATTTAGATATTTTAGAGTTTGGAAATGCTTTGACGACACATTGAAAGTTATTGGAGCAAGTTTTATGCAGCTACCTTGATTAAAAGTGAACAAAAAACACTGCCTGTAACAGCGGTTTTGCATCAGGCGGGCGGATGTGCAAACTTGGAGCTTTGGGCTTCTATTCAAGTTCAGTGCTGGCAGGCAGTTTTTGTGCTCCGAAACCCGCCCGAAAGCAAAGCTCAAGAACGTTAGCGGTTATTATAATGGACGACATTGAAAACAATGGACAACGAAAAGACATTTAAAACAAAGACAGGCTTTTGCCATATTTTGCCAGACAAAATTGTTCTGACACGTGAAGGAATTATCGGAAACGTTGCGACCGTGACAGTAGGAAATAACATTTCAAGAATTCTAATTATTTACGGTGGACTAGCAATCGGACTTTTTTATTTGGCATTTGACAGTTACACAGAAGGACAAATAGCACCATTGATATTATTCGGACTTTTCGGAATTTACTTAGTTTACGGAATAGTAAATAGTATCAATAACTCTGCAACACCAATCATAGACCGACAAAATATTAAAGAAGTTAAATTTAAAAAAGCTATTGTCGGTTTGACACGTTCACGATTTGAAGTGTTATTTGAAGACGAACAAGGCAAGCTTAAAAAACGGCTAATTTTGCTTCCCGGCTCATTGACAGACGGACAAAGTGAAACGGAGAAAGCTATTAAAATAATGACAGATGAAAAATTAATAACGAACCGCTAACATGGGCTTTTGCGTTAGCGGTAACCACTTACTGACTAACATAACGACAGATTGAGAAAAAACATGGAGAATTCAACATCAATAACAGATGCAATTTGGACACAATTTGGAGCAAGTCTCGATATGCTCGAAAATGCAATTAATATGTGTCCTGACGAACATTGGGAAACAGAATCAGACTTTTGGTATCTATCTTTCCATTGCATTTTTTGGACAGACTATTACTTATCGACAGAACCTCATAAATTTGAACCACCGAAACCTTTTACTTTTTCAGAATTTGACCCTGCAGGTAAGAAACCGGAAAGAACTTACACAAAGCCAGAAGTTCTTGACTACTTGGAACATTGCCGGCTAAAAGCAAATCGGCTTATTAGCGAACTAACACCAAACAGAATGAACGACCGCTGGATTAACGAATACAAAAACTATTCTTTACTTGAAATTCTGTTATATAATATGAGACATATTCAACATCATTCCGCACAGTTTAACTTGTTCCTTAGACAGACTATTGACAATGCACCAAATTGGGTAGGTCAAGCAAAGAAACTTGCCGATAAATAGACGGCCAAAAATTAAACTGACGAAATGTGGCTACAGCTAACAAAGGTTTTGCAATAGTGGGGCGAAACTGCAAAGTTCAACTGTTGTATTCTATTGAACTTTTGTGCAAAATTGAAGATTTGTGCTTCGATTCTCCCACCACCGCAAAGCCACAGAACGTTGGCAACAAAGCTAAACGACCACAGCCCGATACTTGTAAAGTCATCGGTAAGTTGTTCGAAGTCTAACTAAATCAGACCTTGTACAAAACATCAACGGCCATTCTTATCAACTTTTGGGATGGAACAGTCCTTCTGTGACTTTTAGAAAATTATCACGAACAGACAATCATTCAAACTTGTAGCCAACGGCTAAAAAGGTAACTTTTCAAGACTTTCAACCTTTTGCTGCTTGCTTAAAAAATTCAATTGACGCTTGTAATTCTTCTTCTGTTTCGGGCAATTGAGCTTTTAATCCTCGTGTAATTTGAGCTTGAATACTTTCAACAAAAGGTCTGTATGTTTCATTATATTTTGCAAAGGCCGCTTTGTAATCTCCTTTTGAAGAAAGAAGTGCATCTACCAATTTTTTTGCTCCAAGAATTGCCAACGTTGTTCCCATTCCTGTGAAAAAACTTGGTGCGTATGCAGCATCGCCAACTAACGCCACACGTCCTTTTGTCCAGGTAGGCATATGAATTTGGCACACTTCATCGAAAAACAAATTCTCCGAATGCAGCAATGCATCTAACATTTCAGGGATTTTCCAATTTGTATCATTGCCGAAAGCTTCTTTCAAAATTTGTTTATGCTGTTCTTGATTTCTGTAATCCCAATTCAGTTTGGGCGAAAGAAACATCAATAGGGCATTCACAGAATTTTGAAACTGATAAAGCACCGCTTGTTTGCCGACTTCCCGATAAATTATTCCAGTGTCTTTGGCTTTGCCTGTTTGTATGTGATTGGCTTCTGCAAACGCAAAATAAACATCAAAAAACTTCGAGAATTTTTTTTCATCGCCGAACACCAATTTCCGCACAACAGAGTGCGTGCCGTCTGCGCCAAACACGAAATCAAAATTTCTTTTCACACCATTTTCAAACATTACTTCAACGCTATCTTCGCGCTGTGTGAGCGTTTCAATGCTGTTTCCAAACAAGAATTCAACTTCGTTTTTTGGAACGATTTCATAAAGTATATCCACCAAATCGCCCCGATTGATCTCAATATCGCCACGATATTCGTCGAACTCATTGATTGAAAAGTTAACCAGCTTTTCGTTTTTTGCATTCACGATTTCGGTGTCGTGCACAAATTCCATCGCTTTGATTTTTTCATAGATCCCCATTTCTTTGACCACGTTCAAGGCCTCGCCACGCACATCAATGGGCGAACCGCCTCTGCGCAGTCCTTTGCCTACTTCAACAATGGTTATTTCTAATCTGTCCCCACCGAATCTTTTTAACCAATACGCCAAAGTCAAACCCGCAAAACTTGCACCCGATATTAAAACTTGCTTTTTCATAATCTTTACTTTTACAGCACAAAATTATATTTAACTTTACGAATAAAATACCCAAATAGCTAATAAAAATAGTCGCAAAAATTATGGAACATAAAATCGATAATGTTGCTCAATACGGAACACGTTTCGACCAGATCTTGGGAAGTGATATGCAAAACATTGAAATCAAGTTTTTGAAATCGTACGATTTCTTGCCCGAATTAATGCTGCATTTTGGTTCATTTATCGTGAAAAAAAGTTTTGTTCGGGAAACTGCAACCTGGAATGGAATTTGGGACGGAATTAGTTTTCATTTTTACAACACATTTGAATATAACAACCAAAATTCAAGCAAAAGGAAAATCAAAAAATCAGTTGAAAATCCCTATGTACGCGTGTTTCCGGTAGCGTTATCACAAAAAATTCCGATGACGAAAGACACTCAATCAACACATCTTTCGATTGCAATCAGTGCAGATTATTTGAAAACATTTTTGAGAGATGACGCGAAACATTTTGAGTTTTTATTTGATAGCAGTAACATTTTTTTGATTGAAGAAATTATGACTGATAACATTTTGAACACTGTGAATGACATTGCAAAACAAGATGAACAAAGTTCGTTGAAAAGTTATTATTACAAACTAAAAGCAATGGAATTGCTTTTTTATTTATTTGAGAGCTTGCGGAAGCGAGAAAAATCTGTTCATCAAAAACTCAACGACAGAGAAATAAAATCCATTTACAAAGTACGTGACAAAATCGTTTCGTCATTGAGCAAACCAAGTACCATAACAGACTTAACGAAGATTGCAGGAATGAACGAATTGAAAATGCGAAAAATCTTCACACAAGTTTTTGGTATGGGAATTTACGATTATTACCAGCACTTGCGAATGAAAGAAGCCGCAAGACTTTTACGTGATGAAAAACTATCGGTATCAGAAGCAGGTTATCAAATGGGCTTTGAAAATCTAAGCCATTTCACGAGAGTATTTGAAAAACATATCGGTAAAAAACCGAAAAAATACAGTAGTGAATTTATGTAAGAACCAAATAGAAAATTCAACTCTTTTTTACAGCTTCTCGATGTTTTTGCCCCCATTTAATCATTGGATCAATTACTTCTTTTAAGGTATCGGCACATTTACAGGGCAACAGCCCATATCGCATTATTGGAGGACATTAAAAACTTTGATGAGACAATCATTTATAGTTGCGGCACAGGATTACAATTATTGAAAACACACCCAGTAAAATTGACCTGAACGTCAGATAAAATCGGACATTTTGAGTATTGTAGAAAACGAGACTGAATGGTTCAAGAACAACCCTATATTTTTTGACTACAATAAATACCAATTCAGCTACCTTTCACAAGGCCACAATTAAGAACTTTGCAACAGAATTAAATCAGAAAGAATATGCAAAATCTTAGAGAAAAAATAGTGGCTGTTACAGGAGCAAGTGCAGGAATTGGTAAAGCAATAGCAATAAAATTGGCAGAAAATGGTGTAAAAGTTGTTTTAGGTGCAAGAAATACCGAACTATTAGAAAAGGTTGTTGAAGAAATTAAAAGCGCCGGTGGCGAAGCTGTATTTGCAAAAACCGATGTGAGCAATAAAGCTGATTTGGTTCAGTTGGTAAATGTGGCGATTACACATTACGGCAAACTGGATGTCATTGTAAATAACGCAGGCGTTGCCCGCCTTAGCCGCATTGACGAATTAGATACTGACGGTTGGGATGAAATGATTGACAGTAACCTAAAAGGTGTTTTGTATGGAATGGCGGCTGCAATTCCTGTTTTTAAGAAACAGGCATCAGGACATATTGTTAATATCATTTCTACTTCGGGCATAAAAATAGTACCGACTCAAGGCGTGTATGCAGGAACCAAAAACGCTGTTCGCACCATTGCAGAAGCGTTTCGGCAAGAGTCGGATGGAAGCATACGAATTACAGGAATTTCGCCAGGATATATAAAAACGGATTTTGCAGTTAAAAGCGTAAACAGAGAAGACATGAAAGCAGCAGCCTCAAAAGCTGTTGAAGAACTGGCCATAAGCCCCGAATCTATTGCCAATGCTGTAATTTATGCTATTAGTCAGCCCAAAGATGTTGAAGTAGGCGATATAGTTATTCGCCCGTCAAAGCAAAATTGATTACATTAGAACGATGAAAATGCGAAGTCAATCTAACATCAATCATATTGAAAGTATATCACAGCTGGTAAGGGAATTGGGACTTCCCGCACCATTGCACCCATTGATTACATTGGTTGATTACAATAATGTTTCAGCTGAAATGTTTCCGAAAGGGCAAAAAATCATTCTAGATTTTTACAAAATTTCCTTTAAGCATACCTTCAAAGGACAAACAAAATACGGACAAGGATATTACGATTTTGAAGAAGGCGGGTTGGCTTTTTTAAAACCCAAACAAGTTGTTTTTGCACCCGAAGAGGCAGACAGTTATGTAGGTTTTGCATTGTATTTTCATCAAGACCTTATCCGAAATTATCAGTTGGGAAATTCGATAACTCAATATGGATTTTTTTCTTACAATGTTAACGAAGCATTGTTTTTGTCGGCAAAAGAAAAAGAAATTATAACGAATTTGTTCAACTCAATAGCTAACGAATTGAATAACAACATTGACAGTTTCAGCCAAGATGTTTTGGTATCACAAATAGAATTACTGCTTAATTACAGTAATCGATTTTACAATCGCCAATTCGTCACAAGAAAAGCTGTTAATCACGACATAGTAACTTCTTTGGATAAACTGTTAAACAGCTATTTTGAAGAAGAGAACAGTCTGAAAAGTGGCTTGCCGTCTGTTAAATATATCAGTACACAATTAAAACTATCACAACGCTATTTAAGCGATATGCTGCGTTCATTGACAGGATTAAATACACAACAATATATTCAGAACACAATCATAGAAAAAGCCAAAGAAAAATTGTCCACGACAGATTTATCTGTTTCAGAAATTGCTTATGAATTAGGCTTTGAACATTCGCAATCGTTCAGCAAACTTTTCAAAGCCAAGACGCAATTTTCGCCATTGGAATATAGACAGTCGTTTAACTAAACACCAACGGACAAAGACGACCGAACGCCAGGACCACAACCGTTCGGAGTAAGGCTAACTGAAACGAGTTTATAACAGAACTTGATCCAAAGACTATCAAAAAAATATTTTACAACACAGACCTTGCTGAACAGACAAATGACCCGAAATTGTTCAAGAAACTACAAAATGACATTTGGGAACTTCGGACAAAATTCACTGGACTTCAAATCAGGTTGCTCGCATTTTGGGACAAGTCAGACAACCAAGAAACTTTGGTAGTTGCGACCCACGGTTTCATAAAAAAGGTTGACAAAGTGCCAGCAAATGAAATTGACTGTGCAGTAAGACTAAAAGATAAATATTTTAACAACAAATCTAAAAAGTAGAAATATGGCAACGAAAGAAATCAAGACCTATTCACTTACTGAAATGAAAGACAAGTATATCGGTAAAGTTGGGACAGCAGACCGTGACGAATATGAATACGAACTTCGCATGGACGTGTTAGGAAAAATGATTAAATCTGCAAGACAAGAACGCCACTTGACACAGGAAGAACTTGGCAAACTTGTAGGAGTGCAGAAAGCTCAAATTTCAAAACTCGAAAGCAGTGCTAACAGTGCGACCATTGATACTGTTTTAAAAGTTTTCAGAGCATTAAAAGCAGAAATAAATTTTAACGTAAAACTCGAAGACAACTTTATTAAACTCTCCTGACAGACAAAAGGCATAACCCATAACACGGGTTTTGCGTTATGCTGACGTGCTTAGTAGAAATATTTGTGCTAAATCCCGCCACATTGCCAAGCCTGAAAACGTTAGCTGTAATTTTTTTTGTGAACATATAATAGTCATCCGATGAACACTAACTTATTGTATATATTCATTCGGATGACTAAATCAATCCGAGCTTTGGCAAGATTCCAGCAAACTGTTTAGAATTTTGTCAAAGCTTGCGCCGATCAGAAATCCCATCCGCGTGCCAAAGGTGCTTTTGGGCTTCTTGCCCCGCTATAGGAGCGTAAATTCATTTACACAAATAGCTAAGCTAAGCGGGCCAGCTCTTCATTAATAAGGTTCAACTCTGCTTTGGTTAAGGTAACATCTACAGATTGGGCATTACTAATTGCCTGTTCTTTGTTTCTTGCACCTGCTAAAACAATTGTAATACCTGGTTGAAGCGTTGTCCATTTCAAAACCAATTGCGATAGGCTAATTCCTTTTTCTATTGCTATAGGTTCTATTTTCTCCAGGAATTGTTTTATGCCCGAAAGATCAAACTGTGCAAAATACCCATTTCGATGATCGCTGTATTTTAACGAGTCTCCTTTAAAGAATTTACCACTTAGCAAACCTCTTTCAAGTGGGCTATATGCAATGATCCCGATATTGTTTTCTAGCGCAGCAGGAATGATCGTTGCTTCTATCTGCCTCTGCAACATGCTGTAAGGCACTTGATTTGAAGCCAAATTGATACTTTTATTCGCTTCCAGCATTTGTAGTTCATTGTAATTGCTCACGCCTGCTGCCCGAATTTTCCCCTGATCGATCAATAGTTGCAGGGCTTCCATGGTTTCATCGATTGGCGTGGTAGAGTCAGCCCAGTGAAGTTGCAGGAGATCGATATAGTCGGTTTTCAAACGTTTTAAACTTTCTTCAGCTTCTTTAATTACATTGGCTTTTGAGGCGTATTTATAAACGGAGTAGTTTTTTCTCTGGTGTTCTACATCAAACATGTAATCGCCTTTACTGTTATTACTCCCATCCCATACCATCCCAAATTTAGTGAGTATTTGAATTTTAGAACGGTCCATTTGTTGGATGGCTCCCGCAATAAGTTCTTCACTTAATCCGAGCCCATAAAATGGGGCAGTATCTAGTGTTGTTACACCATAATCTATAGCTGCAATAATTGCCTCACGTGCTTCTTTTTTTTCAGTGCCGCCCCACATTGTTCCTCCGATGGCAAAGCTACCATATGTAATTGCCGATAACATTAAATCGGTATTCCCTAATTTCCTGTATTCCATGATTGCCTGATTTTATAATGACTATTTTTAATTCAGTTTCTGCGATTTTAAGACTATAGTAGAGAATCAATGGTGCCTCCAAGTTCTTCCTGAATCTTTGGACTCGACTGAATGATCAGTTTTATATTCCCTTCTTTATCAATAACCATACTGGTTGGCCATGAATTTATCGCATACTTCTTATCGGTGTCGCCAGAATCTGGCAACACTGTGTAACTGAAAGTACGTTTCTCCAGAAATGCTTTGACTTGTTCGGCGCTGTTAAAAGTCAGCGCCAGGAAAACGATGTCTTTGTTAGCGTATGCCTGAACTAACTTATTGAGCTCTGGCATTTCCTGGATACACGGGACGCAAGAGGTAAACCAAAAATTCAGGACGATTATTTTTCCCCGAAGCGCTTTTAATGACCAATGTTTTCCCTGCATATCTGGCAATTCAAAATCAGGGGCTGGTTTATTCAACATGGCAGCAAAAGAATCCTCTTTCTCCTTTTTTTGTTTGTCGATTTTTTGTTTCATCTCATCCGTTAAACGTACCAGATGTATAATTCCCTTTTTATCATCCTCTTCATTATGCATGAACATGATTCGTCCCTTTCCCCACGCTTGTTCGAGACTATCCCATTTTATAATGGGGAAAACCTTTCCGTCAGGAAGAAGATAAGTGGTAGGTTTTGATGATTGGGTTGTTTCTTTTGATGATTGCGCCATTACCTGCAAATAGGACAAGCATATTAATTGGCTGAAAAAATAAATTTTAATGAATTTTTTCAAGAATAGATATTCCATGATCATTTTTTATGTTAATGTATTTTATCAAGAACTAAATCAACTCCGTAGAAGGATCAGATCGTATTTTCCCAAGATTTAAGTTGAACGCCCTTTAACATGTCTTCAACCAACTGTGGCACTGCATTGCGGAACTTACCTGTGTCGGAAGGAATAATTTTGATCATGGCATCGATCATTTCAGCGGGATCAAGCTTACTATACGATGAACTAAAGAATGCATCGAAACCTGCTTTCAGATCAGCACGTTTGGTAATATTCTTTTTGTCGTCTAACCAGCGAAACGCAGTCTCTGCCATGGTTTCGTTAAAGCCAGTAAAATAGGCACCAGGATTGATGGTTTGTATCTTAATGTTATACGGTTTCAGTTCTTCGGCCAATGATTCGGCAATTGCTTCCAGAGCATGCTTGGATGATGCATAGGCGCCTAAACCTACCTGCGTAAACAACCCTACTACTGATGAGGTAAATATAACTTTACCTTGTTTTTTTGCCGTGATCCACCTGGCAACAAACTGCTGGGTTAGTTCCAGCGGAGCGAAAACATTTGTTTCGAAATTATCGCGAACAATATCAAGTGGCATCTCGAATACAGGGCCGCTTTCGCCAATACCAGCATTGTTAAATAAAATATCGATGTCATATTTCAGAGCGACTTTCACATCATATTTGTCAAGTATATTAAGCTTGATAACTTCAATATTATTTTCCAGACCCAGTTCAGCAACTTTTTTTCGCAATGCAGTTACCTGAGGCAATATTTGTACGCCTGCTATTACTTTATAATTTAACTGCGCCAAACCAATGGCGGTACCTTCTCCCAAACCTGAGCCTGCCCCAGTAATGAGTATTGTTTTTGAGTTGGACATGATTTTATGTTTTATCTTTACGCAAATTATTTTTTAACCAACCAGTTTTCTACGGCTCTTGAAAAATCGGCAACATCAATAGGATGTCTACTTGTAATCAGGTTTCCATCAATCACTACTGGTTGCTCCAATACGGTGCCACCAGCATTTTTCAGATCAACCTGAATGTTCCAGTAACCAGTTAATTTTCTTCCTTTCAAAATGTCTGCAGAAGCAAGCACTACAGGGGCATGACAAATGGCTGCGATCAATTTTCCAGATTGATTAAAATCCTGTACAAATTTGATCACATCTTTGTCATAGCGTAAATTATCTGGGTTCCACGCCCCACCAGGTATAAATACCGCATCATAATCGCTCACTTTGACCTGATCTGCTGTACGATCTACTTTGATCCAACCCACAGGTTGCAAGTATTGAATGGCCATAATATGTGTCTTGGCCATTTCAGGTTGGCTAAGTCCATATCTTGCTGGAGCTGGATTGTATTTGGGAGAAACAATATCTACCTGTGCGCCCAATTGTTTGAAGTACCATACTGGCCCAGTCAATTCTATTTCTTCAAAACCATCTGCTGCTATTACAGCGATTTTTTTGCCTTTCAATAGCGTTTTATCTTTTACAGGAGTGAAAAAGAATGCCCTAAGCGCTTCGTTTCCAGGTGCATTTAATAATTGTGATACAGGCATGTTTACAACTGCCGATGGCGAAGTAAGCTGATTTAGTACTTCCATTTCATTTGTTTTCATTTGAGCGTTTGCATTAAGTATAGCAAGTATACTGATGATACCTATCCATACAATTTGATTGAACTTTTTCATGTTTTTTAGTTTTAATAAGGGTTAAATTGTAATGCTTATTTTTTAGTTTGAGAAGGAAATGCCACAAGTCTGTGCAAGCCAGCTTGAAAGGGCTGCTTTTTAATACTTGTATTTAAGTATTCGAGCACGGGTAGTATTGGTGGAAATTTGAGATGGTACTGAAAAGCATTTTCATCCCTGAATTTTTCGTAAGTAACAAACTTTGTGCTGTCATCTTCAAATTCAGAAAGCTGATAGTTGATTACACCTGGTTCGCTGCGGAACTGGGGCATCACTGCATGATACACCTCTTTAAAATTATTTTCCGTTCCAGGTTTACTCTCTACAAACAACATAATTGTGATGGGCCGATCATTTGTATTGGCTTTTCTATGCCATTCTTCTTTAGATAGCGGTTCAAGGTCTTTTACATAGATTTTTTTTGCTGGCTGCTTCAGGTGTTTTTTCGCAAATAGTGTTAGCTTTTTAAATTCGTCTCCTTTTCCAATCTTATCAAACTCTGTTTTACTGGTCCATCTTTCAATGGTCCATAATACAGTTGGATTTTCTTCTTCAAAGTAAGCTTCTGCCATAATGTTACTTTTTTGGACATTTGCATACTTCACATAATTGCTCAACACATTTCGAAACAATTGCTGATTGTTCTTTTCCACATCATACCTTGTCAATACCGAAACAGTTTCCTGATATTTCAACTGTGTTGCAACGGCTTCTCCAACAGCTTTTGCCGATTGTGGATTCTGGCCAGTTACCAGCCGTTGATCAACAGCTACATGCGACTGCCACAATTCAGATTTTTCGAATTTGGCACCACGTTCTATCAACTTAGATTCCAAAAGGAATGGCACTACCTGATCCAGCTTTACAGCAATTTCTTCTTCATTGGTAAAGGCATTCACTTTTTTACCATCAACCAGGTACTTTCCATTAGAAAGTTTAATGTTGACTAATCCTGCAGGGCCGTGGCACACCGCACTTACCACACCTCCACTCTCATAAATTTTAGCAGCTATTGAAGATAGTGCGCTATTATCTGCAAAATCCCACATGGCACCGTGTCCACCAGCGTAATGGATGGCAATATAATTGCCTGTACTTACTTCCGCTGGCATTAAGGTGTTTTCTATTTTATGCCGATAGCTTCCATTTTCCCAGAATTTCTTGTTGATGGGATCATTAAGATCAAAACCATCTATTGGTGCTTTTCCACCTTTCGGACTTACAAAATCAATGTCATAACCAGCATCGACCAATATATCCCATGGATGGGCTACCTCGGACAAATAAAATCCAGTTTCCTGACCAGTATTCCCTTTTTGATTGTGGCTGGTTACCACGAATAAAATTTTCTTTTTCATGTGATCTCGTTTTTGTGCCTTAACGGATAGGTTACTTAACAAAATGCCCACGATTATAATAACCATTGATAATTGAGCTAGAAGTGCTTTTGGTTTCATTACTTTGTTATTTAGGTTTATCATTACATTTTTTTATAGGTTTTACGAATTCGTTTCCCAACAATTCTTTTCCTGTATGTTTGATCAAAATAGAATTGGCCATGGCGAATGAGATAAACAACTTATTGTAAGCCAAGTCAACTTTTTCGTAGAACTGTTGATACAAAGCTGAAAAGAATAAAAATGTTGTACCTGACGCAAATGTGTCAAAATGCATTTTTCATCATTTCTGCTACACCAGCCCACTTAAAATAAAATATTTTCCTGGGCCTGAATTACCTTTGGGATATGCTGTTCGCCAATCATTTCCAGTAGGTCTATTTCAATATTTCGACAGATTGATAACATGGGAACATCATTACTTAGTCCTTCAAATGGGTTTTCCGAGTAGTCGCCTATCAGTTCCATCATCACGTATACAAATCCTATGATAGAACCAACAGGAACACTCAACCAAACCATGGCACCACCTAGCTTCGCAAATTCGCCCACTATTCCAAACGGGAGCAGGAACACAAAAATGCCGACGAAAACAAAACTTAAACTTGCATATTGCCTGGGAAAGGGAGAATTTTTAATACGTTCGGCCCTACCCTGTTCTTCATAAAAACTATTGATCGCCGTTTGCAGGTCTATCTGCTGCAAAGCATTAATAGCGTGCTGGTTTAAAAGCAACTGCACGGCTTGTGTTTGTTTATCCAAAAGTTGAGTTGCTTTGTTGTGAACGCGGTCAAGAGCTTGTTTATCTTCGGGCGATAAATAAGCCATCCCTTCCAATTGATCAAGATCTTTTTTGAAGTTGCGAAATACTTTTTCGCGCCTGCGTTGGTTATAGCTCCCATATATCCATCTCAATTTAACATGCTCCCAGGGTACTGGCTTGAGTAATTGTTCACGAAGTTGATAGAGATAGGCAATATGTCTAAAGATTATTTCTTTGCGAACCTCATGATGAACCTGTACATCCACACTTTTAGTAGAGCTGTAATTTTTAACCATAGTACAGAACTTTCTGCTGTTATTAACTAAGGCACCCCATATCTTTCGTGCCTCCCAAAGCCTGTCGTAAGATTGATTATTTTTAAATCCTACATAAAAAGCTACTGCAGTACCAATTAAAGAAAGCGGTAGCCAGGGGATGCTGATGAAACGCCAGCCAGTAAAATAATATAGTGAAGTCACTAAAAGCATCCACGGAACAAGCCATGTTAAATGCTGACCAGCAAACTTTAAGATATCCCTAAGCGAAAGGTGTTTTTTAATAATCATGGCTAAGCATTTGATTTTCTTCCATTTTAAGAACCACTGATCAGGAACCTGATCGTTCTTATAACTTTATTGAAATAAGTGAACTATTCTCCAATCTTTAGCAATAGCGCCGAAAGTTCATTCGGTTTAGCCAAAAAAGGCGAATGGCTCGTGTTTATTTCATATACTGTTTTGATACCAGCATCATCAATCATCCTATCCTGAAGTTTCGGCGAAATTACAATGTCCTGAAGTGTTTTGATGTAGATCTTTTCTACCGCGCCAAAGTTTTCACTGGTAAGTGTAACCTTACTGGTAAAAGGAATTGCGGGTTCTGGTCGGTAATTAGTAAGCACTCGTTCTTTATCTGCTGGTGTACCATCAGCTATAAACAGATTGGTTAAATTTTCACGCACTACATCAAGCGTTAACTGATCAGGCGATGGTGCCAATAATGGCCCAAGTTTAGAATCTGGATCTGAAAAAGCCAAATCGGTAAGTGCCTGCCCTGTAGTTGGTAAAAAGGCACCGATATAAACCAACTTACTGATTTTAGCAGGTACTTTTTCGGCTACATGTGTAATGACCATTCCGCCCATGCTATGCCCTGCAAGAATTATTTTACCTTCAACCTTAGCAATTGCTTCAATTACCTTATCACGGTAAACATCTAAACTAAGCGTATGGGTAGGTGTGTTATCTGTACCATGCGCTGGAAGCTCGACAACGATTACTTTGTTGCCCTTTTTGGTCAGCGCCGAATTTACCGCATCCCATACATAAGGAGCCTGCCATGCACCATGAACCAAAACATAGGTTTGTGGTTTTAATGGCGTTTTTTCTCCTTCTTCTGCACTTAATGCCGTCTGGGAATTTGAAATAACTGCAGATAGCAGTATTAAAATTGATTTTTTCATTTCTATTTATTTATGTAAAACTTTTATTGAAGCGCACCGCTATCTTATATGTTGCTCATTTCCAAGCAATCATCTGCTATTCCCGTTGTTGTCTGGTGCTGGCATATCAAATCCATTTAAGATAACAGCAATCAAGCTGTAGCCACCAACCAGGAAGAAAAGTTCGGCAAGGCCCTCTTTTCCAAGTACTGCTAAAGCATAATGATATGTTGATGTTGGAATAATACGACCATTAACCAGGCAATGGGCAATGTGATGGGCAATGGCTTCCTGCTGTTTTAACCCATTTGGGCAGCCGCCAGCTGCAAGAACTGCGATGACATCAGCAGAGATACCAAAAGCAGCGGCCATAATTTCATGAACATAGAGTTCAAACTTTGCACCGTAAAAGCCACCTACGGTAAGTATTGCTACTTCACGAACTTTCTTATCAAGCGTAGCCTGGGTATCAAGCGTTCGCAAGAAAGTAAGTGCGGCGATGCCAAATTGCGGAAAATGCAACATCGGTGCAAAAGGGCCAAGCAATGCGCCTTGAGCATCAATCATGGTTGCAGGGCTTTGGCTACGGTTAATTAGGTTAGCAATCTCATCATGAACGTAACGCAGCTCTGCACTAAGGCCATCTGGAGGTAACGGAGTGATACGCATATTACTTTTATTTTAGGGTTAAAGAATTTCACTTGTAAATTCGCCATCAATTAAAATGAAGGCCATACGGCAGATTTTGTCTGATCGGTTTGCCCAGGCATGGTTTGTACCATTCTGAACAATCACATCTCCAGCATGAACAGTTACCTCTCCACGATCAAGTATCATCGTGATTTCGCCTTCAAGTACAATTCCATAATCTACAGTTTTTGTTCTGTGCATCAGCGGATGTGGTGCACCGTTTGCAGATGTAGAAGCGTGTGCATCGCCCATAGATTTAAATTTTTCTGCGGCATCCAATCCTGTCAATTTTCGAATTTCATCGCCTTCTGGAGGAAACTCAATCACACGTAATCGTGTTCCATTTTTCGGTGGCCCTAATAATAAATTACTTTCATCCATCTCATCTGGCTGCGCATGGATCAAAGCTGGGCTTTCTAGCGTATGCCATACTTCGAAAAATGTTGGGCCACCAGGGCCACCAACCAAGTGTATATTAACAGGCACTGCATCAGAGATGATGGTTGCCTTACCAGTGGTATCATGACCTGTCACAATACGTCTGAATGTTTTTTGTTGCTGATCCATAACTATTTTAATTGTTTTTAGATTTGTTGAAAACAAAAGCCCCTAAATAATGGAACAGTACGCCAATTGCCCACGCTGGAGTAGACCATAATGGCCATGGATAGGTTGTGTCAGTTAGATACCATACCAACCAGATAATGGGTGTAACCAGGATGAATATTAGAAAATGAATTCTAAATCCTTTTTTTGCATTTACTGTTGCAGTTGAGCCGTGTTTAGTGAAGTTTGTCATAACGTTTAATTTTTAATGTTTTTGATGATTTAATTTCTTGACTAACACTTACTGATCGATTTCTAAATCGTACCTATAATGCTTCGCCTTATTTGGTTATTTTCAATTTGTTAATACAAATCTGCTAAGGAAACGAGAGATTTACCTGACACAAATGCGTCAAAAACCAGCTGTTTTGAAACAGGATTTCTCATCAATGAGATGCCTGTTTTAACTGAAAAACAACATATAGCAAGGGTAACATGGCTATTGCCAACTGTTTACTAAAGAAACATTTTTTGGAAACTAATCGATATGATTTTGAGTGTTCCGTGCAGACTATCAGTCGTTTAGTTGCTAAATCATATACTATCGTCATTGCAAGGCACGAAGCAATCTTAAAGCGATAGTTGTAGGATTTTTCATCGTTAGTTTATATTGCCAAAGGTATTCAAGCTTGCTTCGCAGGCACTTCGTGTCTCGCATGACGGATTAAGCCGCAAAACTCACGTTAACTGAATTAGTGTAAACAGAAAAAGCCACTTCATCGAAGTAGCTTTTAAAAAAGAAATTTGCTTACTGGGTTTGAGGGAGAGTTAGTATCCGCAGCGATATAGTTTATAATCTCTATGCAGTGCTAGAAAGAGAAAATTTTTTCAAGCTCGATTATATGCGTTCCCGATTTAAGCACTTTAGTTGCTTTTACCATTTTTGATGCAAGGGTTGCCGTAGGCATTGCGCTGAACTTCTTGAATAAGCCCAATTTATTTAAAATCTTAATTGCGCCAATAGTAAGATGTTCGCCCATACGATCGCTGTTTTCTCTTAATAACACCCCAGGTTTGAAGATGATATAACGATCAAACATCAATGTGCCGATGGCTTCTTCCAGCTTTCCTTTCAGTTTAGAATAAAACAGGTTACTTGAAGGAGATGCCCCATAGGCAGATAACAAAACAGCACTTGGTACTCCATTTCTTTTTGCAATCTTGGCAAACTGCAATGGTATTTCATAATCGATGTGCCACTGCTTATCTTTAGAGCCAGCGGCTTTCAGGGTTGTTCCCAGGCACGAAAACCAAACATCCCCTTTGATATCCGTTGAAACCTCTTCCAACTGATCAAAATCAGTAAGAATTTCGGTTAACTTCGGATGTGATTTTCCACTGTTTCGTCGCACAAATGTAACTACTTCTGTGTAAGCTGAATCTGCTAATAGCAGATCTAAAAGGTTTGTTCCTGTTGCGCCAGAAGCGCCGATGATTAATGCTTTCATATTAAACTGTAGTGAATTTACAAAATTGATTAACGTTAAACAAAACAAAGAATGCTTCCAGTAGGTACATTCTTTGTTTTAATAAATCAGTTATTTATTGTACTGATTCTCCGACATCGGCCTTTTCCTTATTTGCCGATTTTTAGCAAAAGATCTGATACGGCAAGAGGTTGAGCTAAAAATGGAGAGTGACTGGTATTTACACTATAAACCGTTTTAATGCCTGCATCGGCAATCATTCGATCTTGGAAACCAGGTGTAATTACAACATCCTGCAAAGTTTTAATATACACTTTTTCTACTGATCCGAAATTACCACTGGTTAAGTTTACTTTAGTGGTAAACGGAATAGCTGGTTCTGGGCGATAATTGTCCAGCACAAGTTGCTTGCTAGCCGCAGATCCATCAGCAATAAAAAGATTGGTTAAATCTTCACGTTTCACATCTAATGTTAACTGATCTGCTGAAGGAACCAATGACGGACCTAGTTTTGAAGTTGGATCTAAAGGAGAAAGATCTACAAGTGCCTGGCCTGATTTAGGAACAAAAGCACCAATATAAACCAACTTACTGATTTTAGCGGGTACTTTTTCTGCTACATGGGTAATTACCATTCCGCCCATGCTGTGGCCTACCAGGATTACCTTACCCTCAACTTTTGATAATGCTTCGACTACTTTATCACGATAAACATCTAAGCTCAATTGGTATGCAGGTGTTTGATCGGCACCATGCCCTGGAAGTTCAACTACGATTACTTTATGTCCGTTGTTAACAAGCGTAGTACGTACAGCATCCCAAACATAAGGAGCCTGCCAGGCGCCATGCACCAAAACATAAGTTTGTGGTTTTGCTACGGGAGTTTCATCATTACCATTTTTGCTACAAGAAGCGAAAACGATGCCCGTAAAAACTGCTAATAGCAGTGAAAAAATTGTTCTTTTCATTTTATTTATATTTAAATTGTGTGTGCCTACTTTGTATACGGTGTTCGGCATGTCCGATTATTTTAAATTATTTTAGCTTTTTACCGAGATTTTCTACTTTATTAAGCCATTTGATACGCTGCGTTGGTGTAGATTTTCTGATGAAACCGAAAGTGGAAAATTTTATGGGATCAAAACCGACGTACCCAAATACAATGTCTTTCAGAATTTGGTATTGCGATGCACGATAAACCAGATAGAACCACCAGGTCGGTGTATCCATTGTTACCAGTAAACGGATACTTTTACCTTTTAATAACTTCTCTGGGAATAATTTGCCCGAATGATTTTTAAAAGCAAAACCTGGAAGAAATATCCTGTCGATAAAACCTTTGGTAACCGCAGGCATGAAGCCCCACCAATTTGGATAAACCATCACAATGTGATCGGCCCATTGAATCAAAGCCTGGGCATCAGTAAGATCTTGTTCAAGTTCCATTACCTCGCCAGTTTTATAACCATCGGCAAGATTTACATCAAAATCGAGTTTGCTAATGACAAGGATTTTGCAGACAGCACCAACACTTTCTGCACCAGCCTGATAGGCATCGAGAAGTGCTTTGCAAAACGACTGTTCAGAAGGGTGGCCCAATATCAGTAAGATGTTCTTTTTCATTGTAGTTTCTGATTGACTTGACACTACAAAGTTGAGAACTAAAGGAGAGCTGCGCCTGACACAAATGTGTCAAAAGCTATTTATGGGCTATTTTTTGGCGAATGCGTGTGAGGCTTTGCCTTTCGATACCGAGAAAGCTGCACAAGTGTGATAGGGAAATGCGGTTAAATAAAGCAGATTTCACTTTAATGAAATCGAGATAACGCTCTTCAGCTGTTTGAAAAATGAAACTTTCTATTCGAGCCTGCTGTCTCATTAAAATGTCTTCGGCAATTAAACGGCCGTATCGTTCAAAGACTGGGCTTCGCTGATAAATCCATTGCAGATCATCAAGCGTTAGGCAAACAAAAGTTGTAGGCTCCAGGCATTGGATAAAGTATTGGCTTGGCCGTTTGGTAATGAAAGCTGCATAGTGGGTAGCATAATCGTTTTCAGGGTAGAAACCAACGGTTTTCTCATCTCCATCGTCATCTACAAAATAGGACCGAACGAGGCCATTCACAATAAAACCCAAGTCTTTTTGAACCTTGCCTGCCTCTAAGAAAAAGTCTTTTTTCCTGTATTCTTTAACTTTAAGCCTGGCTGCCATTTGAGAAAGATCTTCTTCTCCAATATTACCACAAACTGATTTCAGGGACTCTAGATAGGTTTGTATTGCTGCTTCCATGTTGATGAATAGAAACTCCTTATTTTTGCGATAAATGAGGAGCCTGGCTTTATCAATTGTTCTGACTAATTATTACTCGATTAAAAGTAACTAAAAATTATGGGAAGTATTAATCAAATACATTGATCTAATTTATTCCATAATTTTCAATTTGGATATATGTTGAACTCACTATCCTATAGAATCTTTTTTGTATGTCCTTTGGCTTTGGTGTCCTCCGGCATTGGATGAATTGATTCTCTCTGTATCACTCAATTCATTCTTATCCCAAATAAACCAATAAAATCAATATATTTAATATTGGATAAATACGATATGCCATGATTTTAAAACGACTTTTTTGTTTAATAGGATTTTCATTGATGCTAAACGGTGTGATTGCCCAAACACAAACAGAAGTAAGATTGGAGAAAATAGCAAGAGAAGATGTAAAAAAGTTTAAATTAAGCAAGACTGATCTCAAACTGTACAGAAAAGGAAGCAGCGGCAGAACTTCAGATTACTTTAAGCCCAAAGCAGAGAATGTGAGCGATACCAGTTTACTCAGGGATTCTACTTACATTAAAATGTACAGGCATAAGGCTTACGAAAAAAATTCACTCAGAAAAAGTGCAGGTGAATATCTTATCCTATCAGGCATTGCACTTGTGGCGGCAGCAGTTATTGTAGTAACCGCACTCTAGTCCTTTACTTTAATGTAAATTCAGGGTTTTCAATCAGCCCGATAACATTCCCGAATGGATCAAAAATACTTCCTACCCAAATAGGGCCGCCAACGTTCTTAGGTGCTTCATGTATTTCAACTTCTAATTCCTCAAAATGGGCGAAAGTTTTTTGAATATCATTGATGCCCCAGTATGTGATGGAATGATTGCCATTACTATAACCATCATCATTAGGATTTAAGCCTAATTCATAACCACCAACGTTGTATCCAACATAATATGGCTCATCGAAATAAGGTTCGATATTGAAAACTTTTTTATACCATTCTTTGGCAGCTTCTAAATCGCCAACGTAGTAAACTATTGTTCTTAATCCTTGTATCATATTAGTTTAATTGTTTAAATTGATTAATCGGTTAATTGAACAGCGTAACGGTAAACTATTGTCCTTAATCCTTGTATCATCTCGTTTAGAGTTAATTTTAATTTCCTATATTTATAATAACGACCAAAACATATTCTTTAGATCATGGCTAAGATAACGATAATTAATATTCTCATTTGTCTTGTTATATCCAACAACTGTCTGGCTCAAAACCTGCAAGTAGACTCAATTAAAGCAATTGCCATTTCAGATGCGAAACTTTTTAGACTAGATCAGGCTACGCTTAAAAAATTTAAGA
Organism: Pedobacter chinensis; assembly: GCF_003339865.1. Classification (GTDB taxonomy): domain Bacteria; phylum Bacteroidota; class Bacteroidia; order Sphingobacteriales; family Sphingobacteriaceae; genus Pedobacter; species Pedobacter chinensis. The sequence goes on along the minus strand of NZ_QPKV01000004.1, from coordinate 602,039 downwards.
AAAACAAAAATTCAAATTCCGATTATTTTAAACCAAATATTTATACAACAAGAAACATAACGCTACTTTCTGATTCTACTTATGTTAAGCAGTTTAGGGAAATTGCTTATAACCAAAGTTTAAAAAGAAAAACAACCGGTCATTATGTTCTTATTGGTGGGGTTGCACTTGTTGGTTCGTTGTTAATCATCTCTCTTGTTGCATTAAACAACATCCATATTAAGTAATTTAAGCCTAACCTATTAATGCACTATTTTAAAAACCAGCTCTTTTAAAAGCTCGCCATCATCTACATTTCCAGTGCTATCCAAACCTTTACTTTTCAAATCATATTCGCGTAATAATCCAATTACCTGAAAAACTTTCCCGGTATTATAGTTCCTGGCAGCAATTTCATAATCTTTTACAAAAAATGGAGGAACACCCAATGCCGACGCTGCATCAGCTTTATTGGGGATATAATGATATTTGAGAAGCTTGGTAAAGTATCCGCCTAAATTTGCCAATACCATTACCGTCGGATTAGCTTTCGGATTGCTTGCAAAATAATTGATAATTTTATTGCACTTCAAAACATCGCGGATAGCTAAGGCTTTTTGTAATTCAAAAACATTGTATTCTTTACTTATTCCAATATTTTTCTGAACCAAATCTGCATTAATCGTAATATCTTTGGGTACATTAAGCATCAGCTTCTCGATTTCATTCGCAATTTTAGAAAGATCAGTGCCTAAATATTCTGCCATTAATGCCGATGCTTGCTGATCGATCTTATAACCTTTATCTCTAATAAATTCTTCAATCCATGGCACTAATTTATAATCACGAACGGGATCTGACTGAAAAATCAAGCCACTTTTACTAATTGCTTTATAGATTTTTTTTCGCTTATCGAAATTGGCATACTTGTAAGCCAAAACCAAAATAGTACTCGGTAAAGGTTTTTCGAAATAATTTAATACAAATTCGGCCTCTTTACTTCCGGCATCCTCTTTTCCCCATTTCAAATCTTGTGCCTCTTTAACAATTACTACCTGATAATCAGACATCATCGGATAGCGTTTGGCAGCACCTAAAACAGTTGCCATGTCAGTATCTTTACCATACAAAACGGTTTGATTGAAGCCCTTCTCCGCATCATTCAGCAATTTATCTTCAATGTAATCTGTTACTTGATCGATATAGTAAGATTCTTCTCCATGTAACAGATACACGGGTTTGAATTTTCGGGCTTTTATATCCTTAATAATTTCAGCAGCAGTCATTGCCGTAAAATTACAATTTAGCTTTTAGGATTTAGGCAAATGTTTATAAACAATATTAACTTTGATTTTTGCTAAATCATACCAGTTATCACTATAATGATTCAAGAGGTTAAAATTTCGAATATTCAAATGGTAGAAATACCTGCCGGAGCAATCATGATGAGAGATGACCGGATTAAAAGTAGCTGGACAGTACAGATTTTCCCATTTTTACTTTCAAAGCATTTAGTTACCCAGGAACTTTTTTATCGAATAACAAATACTAATCCGAGTACTTTTAAGGGCACCAATTTACCTGTTGAAACTGTTTCGTGGAGAGATGCTGTTTTGTTTTGCAATACGTTATCTACCAATTTAAAATTGAAACCTTGTTATTCTTTCGATTTGAAAACTGATGATTTAATATTTGATTACTCCGCTAACGGCTATAGATTACCAACTGAAGCTGAATGGGAATACGCTTGCCGTGCAGGTTCAACAGGGATAAGATATGGGAAAATTGAGGATATTGCCTGGTATAAAACAAACTCAAACAACACAACACAACCCATTGGTTTAAAAACACCAAATGCCTGGGGACTTTATGATATGCTAGGCAATGTTTGGGAGTGGTGTTCTGATATTTATGATGAGTCTGTTTATGGATCTTACAGGATTATTAGAGGAGGAGGCTGGTGCGATGAAGAAAGAAGCTGTATGGTAACCAATAGAAGGCGTAGTCATCCAAAATCTTTTAAAATTGATGATCTGGGATTTAGAATTGCCAGAAATTTATAATTTGATAACTTCCAACCAATAAAATGTTCAACCCTACTCCATTAAATCTTCCTCCATATCCTTTTAAAATCACTAAAAAAGATGATATGATTTTTATTTTCGATGAGTTGAGGAAAAAGCATTTGGTTTTAACACCTGAAGAGTGGGTTCGTCAGCATTTTATTCAAGACTTAATTACTAATAAGAAATTTCCTAAAACTTTAATCCAGATTGAGGGAGGTTTGGTTTTAAATCAATTACAAAAACGCAGTGATATTTTGGTTTACAACACTGCCGGAGAAAAACTGGTATTGATTGAATGTAAAGCACCAAAAGTTAAAATCACACCATCGGTTTTTGAGCAGGCTTCGAGGTATAATTCAATCCATCAGGCCAGGTGGATTGTTTTAACCAATGGTTTGCAACATGTTTATGCCAAAATGGATTTAGAAAAAGGCAGTTTTATTTTCGTAGAGGAAATGCCTGATTATCTGGAATTGTAATTTAAATATTTAACCTGAGTTTTGGATGTATTCAATGAATTTTAATCTAAAAATTATTATTCATTGCTTTAAAAAGAACTTTTTTTGTCTTGGCCAGAGGCGTTCTTGAACACCATTAAAAAACTATATACAATAGTGAAAAATACCGATGGAAAACAATAAACAACATTAATAAACACCGGCTGAAATTTTTCTTCGGAAGCCAGTAGCAAGGCCTGGTCTGTGGAATCCTAAAAATTTGTTAGGCCGGATTAGAGTAGAACGAAGATTTTGTACTTTGGCCTTGCTGGATGCAAATACAAATTGCAGACCAAAAAGACCCAAAATTCGTTATTTAAGTCGTACCACCACATTCGTGCCGTCAGTCTCCCGTGTCCACCATTGACTTTTTTTTTCAACACAGTTATAATCAATAATTTAACTTAATTTTTAAAGAAAGAATATCCCGCAGATTTAAGAAAATTACGCAGATAAAAATAAAATCTGCGTAATCAGCGGCATCTACGGAAATATCTTGAGAATCTCCATGTCATTTATATTGATGGTTATGAAATGAATTATCCCTCAGAAAAGCACAATAGTCTACAAACTATACTCTGGTTTCCAAACCTGCTTGTTGCCAGAATATATGGCTTCATTGCACATGGCCACACAAATTGATGCCTGGGTACCTGTGTTTATATTTGAAACCGGCATAACACTATTCATTATTGATTTATAAAACTCATCCAGCGCATAGTTCGTTCCATCTTTGGTTGGCTGATCTAAAATAGGTATTCCCCCATCCTGGTTCACAACAATTTTAGTTGCTCCGGTAACTCCATCAACAATACCCAAATCTTTTTTTGTGCTTTGCTCCGGATAAAATATTCCAGTGCTGGTTAACAATGAAACAGATCCTTTTGTACCTTTGATTTTGAATAAATACCCGTCATGCGCATTTCCACAAGTGGCTCCGAAATTTCCGATCATACCTTTTTCTTCGTAGCGTAGAATGGCTTGAATGTTATCATAAGTTTCGCGGCCATCTTTAAAAATATCAATCCCTCCTGATCCCATTATTTCATCGGGTTGTGTTTCAAAAGCCCAGTTAATGAAATCAATTTGATGCGATAAAAGTTCAGCCGCCAATCCGCCTGAATACGCTTTGTACATTCGCCAGTTAATTTGCTTTTCCAAACCTGCATTGGGAACCGTCCTTCGCCAATTGCCGTTACGATCCCAGCGACAATCAATTTGAGAAACCTTACCCAAATAACCGCTTTGAATCATCTCTTTAACCTTGAAATAGAGTGGCGAATACCGATATTGATAACCTACTTGAAAAATTTGCTTTGGATGTTGTTTAACAAGTTTGCGAAGTTCTAATGCCTGCGCAATGTTATAAGTCATTGTTTTTTCAACATACACATGTTTTCCGGCAAGAACAGCATCTTTAGCAATTTTGAAATGTTCGCTTAAGGGTGTGGCGATAAAAACGACTTCGATTGTTTTATCATCTAAAATTTTGCGATAATCCTTAATTGCTTTTGCATCAGCCGGAACATACTTTTCCGTTTCCTTAAGCCGAAAATCAAGCACATCGCAATAAGCAATCGTTTTGTATTTTGAAGGCATGGATTGAATAATCGATAAAATGCCTTTACCCCGATCTCCGCAGCCAATCATAGCGATATTGATTACCCGATCTGCATATAACGCCGCAAAAACCTGGTTGCCCACCAATAAACCTGAACCCAACAAAGCTGATTTTTTAACAAAAGAACGGCGATGCATTATAAAGTTTTGATTTTAATGGTTCTGAAATCCACTTTATTGCCATGATCCTGAATTAAAATATGGCCTTTAGGCGCTTCGCCAAAGTTTGTCCAATCTTTGTATTTACTGATGGCAACCAGCTTTCTAAATTCTTCCGAACCCCGAACGTATTCTAAAACCTTGACCCCATTTAAGTAATGTTCTACTTTGTTATTTGGATAAACCACTAAACGGGCATTGTTCCAGCTTCCGATTGGACGAAGGTAACGGGCTTCTTTTTTGGCTGTGATTAAATCATATAATGATGCCAGCGTTCTGTTGCCATCTCTACCCAATTTTGCATCGGGATGAAGTTCATCATCTAAAACCTGGTACTCCAAACCAATAGCAGAACCTGTGTTTTTCTCACTTAAAGTAACAAAGTATTTTACACCACTATTTGCGCCCGGAGTTAATTTAAACTCAAACGACAGATCAAAAGCAGTAAATTCTTCCTTGCTTACGATATCGCCACCGTTAGTAGATTCTGCACCTCCGGATGGTTCCACGCTTATCACTCCATCTGCTATTTTCCAACCCTTAGCAGGGAATTCAATTTTGTAAGCTCCAATCCATCCGTTATTTGTTTTACCATCAAAAAGCAATTTGTATCCTTCTGATTTTTCATAAGCAGACAGTGCATTTGGAGTTAAGTTAACCGTATAAATTCCCTTTGGAAAAGCTTTAGATTTTAAGGCATCAGTTTGAATATTGATGTTTTTGAAATAAACTTTTTTACCTTCATTTTCCACGTTTGAGCCAATTCCATGAACTTGTAAACCAATAAAACCGGTTTTATCCAGCGTATCTATTACATAAGAAACAGGCGTTCCGTTTACCCAGGTTTTAAGTTCATTGCCTATACACTCGATCCGGTAATGGTTAAATTCATTCTTTTTGTACAAAGATTTTGCTGATGGGTTTAATTCCAAAGGATAAAGCCAAAGTCTCCTGGCCTCGTCATATATACCACCCGTCCAGGCTCTTGCTGTAGGATCGATTTCAACTTGTCTTCCAAAAACCAAACCTCTGCCGTTGTTACCCTCTGGGTTGATGTGGCTGCGGGTTTGAATACCAGAATTAGTGGTTTCTCCTTCTAGTTTTACATCCACTTCGAGGATGAAATCACCATATTCTTTTTCAGTGATCAAAAAAGAATTTGGTGTGCCTTTTACCATTGTACCCACAATCATTCCATCTTCCACTTTGTAAGGTGCTGTGCCTGCTACGGCTTTCCAGCCAGTAAGCGTTTTACCATCGAAAAGCTGTTTTGATTTTTGTGCAAAGGCTGATAAACTGATTAAGGAAAGAGCCAGAATACTGTATTTTTTGATGTTTAACATGATTTGATTTTTCTTATCGTCATTGCGAGGCGAAACAATCTTAATAGATTGCTTCGTGTCTCACGATGCCGAGTGCTTTATAATATTTAAAAACTTTTTTTGTTCAATTTACCACCCGAGACATCCAAGCGTATCTTAGCATCAACTTTTTAACTTAGATGTCCTAAGGTGTCTTAGGTGGTGGTAGATTTTAAAAACTTGTCTGTTTAATTTTTAACACCTAAGACATCTAAGCGCTTCTTAGCATCAATATTTGAACTTAAGAGTCTTGGGCGGTAGCAGATTTTAAAAACTTGTCTGTTTAATCTTTACCACCTAAGACATCTAAGCGCTTCTTAACAACGATGCTGCTAAACCTAAGTCAACTAAAGTGCCTAAGTTGGTAAGAATAAATCAATATTTAAAAACTTTTCCGTTCGCTATTACTTCTTGCCTATTTTCATCAAAAACGGCCTTGGCTCCGGTACGAACCGCAGCATTTGTCATGATGTTGGCAATAGAATGAGAATAACCAGCTTCTACTGGTGCATTTGGCGTTTTACGACTACGAACGCATTCCATCCAGTTTCTCATGTGGCCAGATGTTAATTCATCGCCTCCGGTATTTGCACCCGTAGCTGTCTTAATTTCTTTTTTACTTAAATCAAATTCTGGCAGCAGATTAGCTTTCATGCCCATTGCTGATGCTTCTTGTTGTCTCAACCCTCCTTTTGGAGAAACTTTGTTGGTAATCAGATTTAATTCTCCTCCATTTGAATAATAAACCTCACCTACATCGCCAACGCTGTTTTGCATTCTCGAAGTAAAAGTAACCTGAAAACCATCTTGAGAATTTGCCTGACCATAATCAAAAACGGCTACCATTGAATCCCAGTTTCTGCGGCCATCTTTCCAGGTATAAATTCCTCCGTTTGCCACTACGCTTCGGGGATGTTTTAAATTCGTAAACCAATGTACAGTATCAATTTGGTGTGACATCCATTGTCCGGGCATTCCTGATGAATAAGGCCAGAATAACCTGTATTCCAAATATTTTCTCGGATCGAATGCTTCAGATGGGCGATTTAACAGAAATCTTTTCCAATCAATATCTTCTTCTTTAAGTTTTGCGACTAAATCTGGCCTGCGCCAACGCCCAGGTTGATTAACATTCCAAACCAAATCTACTGCAGTAATTGGCCCGAATTTTCCTTCCTGAATAAACTTAGCGGCATTGGCATAATTTTCTCCGCTTCTACGCTGTGAACCAATCTGAACAATCTTATCTGTAGCTTTAACCGCTTTTAAAGCCGCTTTTGCATCATCCATGGTTTCAGCAAAAGGTTTCTCTACATAAGCATCACAATTTGCTTTAACGGCTTCAATGGTATGCAAAGCATGTTGAAAATCTGCCGTACTGATGATTACTGCATCTAAATCTTTTGTAGCATAAAGTTCATCATTATTTCTGCACGCTTTAATGTCATGCCCGAACTTCTCTTTTAAATGCGCAATTCCTAAATCCCTGCGGTAGTTCCATAAATCGGAAAGACCGACAATATCAAAATTTAACTCTTTGTTATGATTTAAAAAGCAAGGCAAAAGTGTGTCTTTGAAGCGATCAGAAAATCCAACAACACCAACGCGTACCCTATCGTTTGCACCGATTATTCGACCATAGCTTTTAGCGCTCCAACCCATTGTGCCAGCATAAGTGGCCGCAGCAAATATGGCAGATTGTTTAATGAATTTCCTTCTGGAATTTTCCATAGAATAAACTGTTTAGATTTAGTTAGAATGGTTATTTGTAAGAATGACATTTCATTTTTACAGATTCCAAAATAGGTTTTTTAATTGAGAGATCAGGGTTTGTTTGGTAACATTTTAGAAACCATATTTTTAATGCACTCGTCATGCTGAATTTATTTCAGCATCTCTTTTCTTACATATTAAAACCTATTCTTTTGAAAGCAAGAAGTATTTTTCAATACAGTGACATCCTTCTCTTTGAAGAGAGGGAAACAAAAAATTGTGGTTTTACTGTGGTTAATTGGGTTTCAACAACTGACTATGACATCATATTGCAAACAGCCCCTGAAAAAATTCAGGGTAAAGACCGCATTATGTTTACGTCCAACAGGAACTGTAATTAAATCCTCTCTTCAAAAAGATATTTGCCTAACTACTAACGTTAACAGTTAGAAGTTAAACAAAAAGCCCTTTAGAAATTCAATTCCAAAGGGCTTCAAAAAATTTATTACTGAAGAATTAACCCAGCATCGCTAAGCTTTCCTCAATGATCTTGATTTTAGCTTCGGCATCTGCTTTTTTATTACGTTCATTCGCGATAATTTCAGGTTTTGCATTCTGGACGAAACGTTCATTACTAAGTTTAGCATCAACAGATCTCAAGAAACCTTGCAGGTAAACCAAATCAGCATTTAAACGGGTACGTTCTGCGTCTACATCAATATTTTCAGTTAGTGGAATAAAAAATTCATCTTTTCCCGCCATAAAAGCTGCAGCACCTGCTATTTTATCATTTACAATTTCAGCCTCAGAAACATTAGCTAATTTGAAAACAATGTTCAGCCATTTTTCATAATCGATGGCAGAATTCACTTTCAAACTTAAAGGCAGGGCTTCTTTCGGCGAAATTTGTTTCTGGTTACGCACATTTCTGATTTCAGCAATAACGGTTTTAATAACCTCAGCATCTTTTAATAACTGCTCATCAATTGCACCACCTTTCGGAAATTCGGCAACGATACAGCAATCCATTTCATCACGCGTGCCGAATAAATCATCATGCCATAATTCTTCTGTGATAAAAGGCATGTTCGGATGCAATAACTTGATGATATTTTCAAAAAAACCAATGGTAGCCTGATAACTTTCTGCATCAATAGGTTGTTGATAAGCAGGCTTTACCATTTCCAGGTACCATGCACAGAAATCATCCCAAACCAGTTTATAGGTGGTCATTAAAGCTTCAGATAAACGATATTGCTTAAAGTTATCTTCTATTTCTACTAAAGCTTCATTAAAACGGTTTTCAAACCAGGAAATCGCTTGTTTGTTCGGATTTTCAAGATTTTCATCAACTTCCCATCCTTTTACCAAACGGAAAGCATTCCATATTTTTGACGCGAAATTACGTCCTTGCTCGCAGTAGCTTTCATCGAACATTAAATCATTACCGGCAGGCGATGACATTAACATCCCCACACGAACCGCATCAGCACCATATTTTTCAATCAATCCGATTGGATCGGGCGAGTTACCTAAGGATTTCGACATTTTACGACCTAATTTATCGCGAACAATGCCTGTTAAGTAAACATTGGTAAATGGTTTTTTACCCATAAATTCATGTCCAGCCATGATCATACGAGCCACCCAGAAAAATAAAATCTCTGGTGCCGTAACCAGATCATTTGTTGGATAGTAATAATTAATGTCTTTATTATCAGGATTTTTAAATCCATCGAAAACCGAAATAGGCCATAACCATGAGGAGAACCAGGTATCCATCACATCTTCATCTTGCCTTAAAAAAGGCTCTAATTGATGCTTAAATCCAATTTTCTCTGTATCCGAACAGCTTTCATCCAAATGTTTTTTCTTCCAGAATTCTTCTAAAGCTTCATCTTTGGTTTTAGCCACCACCCAGTTTCCTCTATCATCGTACCAGGCCGGGATTCGTTGCCCCCACCAAAGCTGGCGGGAAATGTTCCAATCGCGAACATTTTCCATCCAGTGGCGATAAGTGTTTTCAAATTTATTCGGAATCAGGTTTACATCTCCGTTCAAAACATCATCCAAAGCCGGCTGCGCCATTTCTTTCATCTTTACAAACCATTGCATAGAAAGTTTTGGTTCAATAGCCGCATCGGTACGTTCAGAAAAACCAACCTGCGATTTATAATCTTCAACCTTATCCAAATGACCAGCCTCGTCCAACATTTTGGCAATCTTTTTACGGGCAACAAATCTATCTTCGCCCACTAAAATAACCGCCAGCTCATTTAAAGTTCCATCATCATTTAAGATATCGGTAACAGGTAAATTATATTTAACACCAAGCTCATAATCATTCAAATCATGTGCAGGTGTAACTTTTAAGCAACCAGTACCAAATTCAATATCTACATATTCATCTTCAATAACCGGAATTTCATGATTAACCAAAGGCACAAAAACTTTCTTGCCTTTTAAATGTGTAAAACGCTCATCATTTGGGTTGATACAGATTGCTGCATCGGCCATAATTGTTTCCGGCCTTGTTGTAGCAATTGTAAGATAGGTAGAAGGTGGAAGGTTAAAGGTTGAAGGCTGACCATCTTGCACCTTATGCCTTTCGCCTTTTATCTCATACCTTATGTAATACAATTTCTGGTTTACTTCCTTACGAATCACTTCTTCGTCAGAAACAGCCGTTTTACCAGCCGGGTCCCAGTTTACCATGCGAATGCCACGGTAAATCCAGCCCTTTTTGTATAAATGAATGAACGAATCGATCACCGCCTCAGAGAGATCTTCCTCCATCGTGAAACGCGTACGGTCCCAATCACAACTCGCACCTAATTTCTTTAATTGTTCTAAAATAATGCCACCATATTTCTCTTTCCATTCCCACGCATATTTCAAAAATTCTTCCCGTGAAAGATCTTTTTTATTAATGCCCTGTTCTTTTAACATCGCCACAACCTTTGCTTCAGTAGCAATAGAAGCGTGGTCAGTTCCGGGAACCCAGCAAGCATTTTTACCTTGCATACGGGCTTTACGAATCAAAACATCCTGAATCGTATTGTTTAGCATATGCCCCATATGCAGTACACCGGTTACGTTTGGCGGTGGAATGACGATGGTGTAAGGCTCACGTTCATCTGGTTCTGAATGAAAAAACTTTTTCGATAGCCAGTAGCTATACCATTTATCTTCTGTTTCTGCAGGATTGTACTTGGTGGATATGCTCATGAAAAATTATTCAATATCAATTTGAGTGGCAAAAATACGCTTTTAAGGGCAAAATTTAAAGTAGAAATCATTTGAAAAGCAAGGGCAGTATTTCATTTTAAAGTTCGTTCTGCTTTTTGTTCCAATCTTTTAAATTAAGTCTTTAACACTTGAGGTAAGAAGAATCTTTTTTATCGAGTTGATTGGTACAGATGCTTCGTATCTACCATTGATATATTTTTGTAATTTATTATTTAATCATGTTTAGCATATTTCAAAGAATATCCCGCAGATTTAAGAAGATTTACGCAAATTTTTATTTTATTCTGCGTAAATCAGCGGCATCTGTGGGAAATACCTGAAGCATCTTGGTTACAGAAACGAAAAGACCTTAAAAAAGCAGTTAAGGAGTTTAAGAGATGGTGCAGACACAAGCTTTTGGCTTTAGTCTTTCCCCTTTAAGCTTTCTAATCTAAATCTCCAAAAACGTCGTCCAAAACCAACTCAAACCCGGGCAAAACAGATGAAGTGACTTTTTCACTTAAAGTAAATAGTTTGGATGGTTGAAATTTCCCCAAATCATTTAAGGTATAAATTAAGATGCTTTGGTCGCTCTGGCTTACCACCCAATATTCTTTAACCCCAAATTCTTCATAAACCTGATATTTATGCAATAATTCCATTTTGGTATTCCCCGGAGACAGGATCTCAACAATCAGATCTGGCGCACCTATACAACCGCGATAATCGAGTTTACTTTTATCGCAAATGACACAAATATCAGGCTGTAAAACAGTGTAAACATCTTTGTCTATTTTGCTGTCCTTTGGAAAACGAACATCAAAAGGAGCATTATAAACCTCGCAAGGTTTACCTTTTAAAAAATTAACTAATGAATTTGCAATTCTAATCGAAATTTTTTGATGCAGCCTTGATGGCGCAGGACTCATTTTAAAGATTTTACCTTTAATCAGCTCTACCCTGTCATCGAAAAGCCAATTCAGATAATTTGCATAACTGTAAGTTAATGATGCATCTATATCGTTGAATTCCCGTACAGGTTCATCATGTAATTCCGGATATGGTTTTATTTTACTCATAACGGCATTAATCTAAATCCTCAAAAACATCATCCAAAACCAACTCGAATCCCAGTAAAACAGATGAAGTGACTTTTTCACTCAAAGTAAATAATTTGGATGGTTGAAATTTCCCTGAATCGTTTAGCGTATAAATCAAGATGCTCTGGTCACTTTGGCTTACCACCCAATATTCTTTAACCCCAAATTCTTCATAAACCTGATATTTATGCAATAATTCCATTTTGGTATTTCCAGGCGACAGGATTTCGACAACCAGATCTGGCGCTCCTATACAGCCGCGATAATCGAGTTTACTTTTATCGCAAATGACACAAATATCTGGTTGTAATACAGTGTAAACATCTTTATCTGCCTTGCTTTCTTTTGGAAAACGCACGTCAAAAGGGGCAGAATAAACTTTGCAAGTTTGCTTTTTAAGAAAATTAATCAGCGGATTAAAGATATTTCTGGAAATTTCCTGATGCACTCTTGATGGCGCAGGGCTCATTTTAAAGATTTTACCTTTAATCAGCTCTACCCTATCATCGAAAAGCCAGTTCAGATAATTTGCATAACTGTATGTTAACGATGCATCAATATCATTGAATTCCCTTACTGGCTCATCATGTAACTCTGGATATGGTTTTATTTTACTCATGACAGCATTATTCCAAATCTTCAAAAACATCATCCAAAACCAACTCGAAACCTGGCAAAACAGATGAAGTTACTTTTTCACTTAAAGTAAATAATTTGGATGGTTGAAATTTCCCTGAATCGTTTAGCGTATAAATCAAGATGCTCTGGTCACTTTGGCTTACCACCCAATATTCTTTAACCCCAAATTCTTCATAAACCTGATATTTATGCAATAACTCTATTTTGGTATTTCCTGGAGATAAGACCTCTACAACCAGATCAGGTGCCCCAATACAACCACGGGCATCAATTTTGTTTCTATCGCAAATCACACAGATATCTGGCTGTAGAACCGTAAAAATAGCCTTATCACTATTGCTTTCTTTTGGAAAACGAACATCGAAAGGGGATATATAAACTTTACAAGGCTGTTTTTTCAAAAAATTCGCCAATTTAACAAATATGTTGCCAGTTATTTCCTGATGAACACTTGATGGCGCAGGACTCATCTTAAAGATTTTACCTTTAATCAGCTCTACCCGCTCAGGGAAAAGCCAGTTTAAATAATTTGCATAGCTATATGTTAATGATACATCAATCTCATTGAATTGCCTTACAGGCTCATCATCGTTTAAAATTGGATATAGAACAGGTTTAGACATAAATTAAATATACTAAATTTTATAGCAATCTGTTCTTTTAATTTTCAACATATCTTACTTATCGTTAAGACTTTAAGGTTTCATGTAATTTCTGAATAGCAATAGCATTTTATCATTAAGATTTTAAGAAATTTAAGCTTTAGGCAATCTTTTAAGGCATTAGAACTTCATTTTCTGAATCCTGACAGCATTCAAAATCGCCAGTAGCGCAACCCCTACATCAGCAAAAACAGCTTCCCACATCGTAGCTAAACCTCCGGCTCCTAAAATTAGAACCAATGCTTTTACTGCGAAAGCCAAAACGATATTCTGAATCACAACATTCTTCGTAGCTTTGCCAATTTTAATCGCTGTTGCAATTTTTGAGGGTTGATCGGTTTGGATAACCACATCGGCAGTTTCTATGGCTGCATCGCTTCCCATCGCCCCCATGGCTATCCCAATATCACTAATGGCCAAAACGGGCGTGTCATTTATACCATCACCAACAAAAGCAACAACTTTGGTTTTATCCTTTTTAATATCTTCCAGTTTGCTTACTTTATCTTCGGGCAGCAAATCGCCAAAGTAAGAATCGATTCTTAATTTGCCGGCAACCTGTTTCACGATGGAAGTTTTATCGCCACTTAACATGACCACTTGCTTCACTCCATTTTCATGAAGCTGCTGAATTGCATCTCCAGCGTCTTCTTTAATTTCGTCGGCGATTAGAACATAACCCACATATTTTTGATCAACAGCTAAAACGACAATGCTTTCTTCAATATCCTTTATTTTTGAATCAAAACCGATGTTAAATTTCTCTAAAAGTTTAATATTTCCTGCCAGAACCTCTTTGCCATTGATTGTTGCTTTCAAACCCATTCCTGCAACTTCCAATATATTCTCCACCGGATAAACATCCATATGATCTACATAGCTTACGATGGCTTTAGCAATAGGATGTGTGGATTTGGCTTCAACAGAAGTCAATAATTTTAAGAAATCATTTTCATCGATATTACTTTTTACTTTCTGAACTTTGAAAACACCTTTTGTAAGTGTTCCTGTTTTGTCCATTACAACTGTATTCAGTTTGGTAATTAAATCTAAAAAGTTTGACCCTTTAAATAGAATTCCATTTGCAGATGCTGCACCAATTCCACCAAAATAACCTAAAGGGATAGAAATAACCAACGCACACGGACAAGAGATTACCAGAAAAACCAATGAACGATATAGCCAGGTTTGAAAATGATAATCCTTTCCCAAAACCAAAAATGGAATGATGACTAAAGCTAAAGCCAAAAAGAATACGATTGGTGTATAAATTTTGGCAAATTTACGAATGAACAATTCGGTTTTAGCCTTACGGGTTGTGGCATTTTGTACCATTTCCAAAATACGGGATAAAGCACTATCAGCAAAAATTTTAGTTACTTTTATCTCAATTACCCTGTCCAAATTCAACATCCCAGCTAAAACATTCTCTCCTTTATTGATGGTTTTTGGCTTGCTTTCGCCCGTTAAAGCTGCAGTGTTGAAACTGCTTTTTTCAGATAACATTTCTCCATCTAAAGGTATTTTTTCGCCTGCTTTAATCTGAATGTTTTCGCCAACGGCTACTTTTTCAGGATTGATGGTTTCAAACCTCCCATTACGGAAAACATGAGCTACATTGGCCCTGATATCAAGCAAAGCTGAAATGTTCCTTTTAGCTCTGTTTACCGCAGCCATTTGAAAAAGTTCTCCAATGGTATAAAAAAGCATCACTGTTACGCCTTCAGGATATTCTCCAATAGCAAAGGCACCAATAGTGGCAATAGACATTAAAGAAAATTCGGTAAAAAAATCTTTGGCTTTAAAGGTTTCCCAAACTTCCTGCAAAACGGGAATCCCAACTGGCAAATAAGCCAATATATACCAATACGGCCTGATTATTTTAAATGCCTCCACCTTAAAAACATTATCGAAAGCAATGCCTGTTAACAGCATAACCAATGTAACTAATGCAGGTAAATAAGTCTTAAGAGATGATGGGTCGCCACCGTGATCATGGTCATGTTCATCTCCATCTTCGTGGGTATGTTTATGCTCTTGGGTATGCTGTTGCGCTTTACTACTGCAACAGCTATCTTCGATGTTGTGGGAATTGCTCATTATTTATTATTCTATACAACGTTATTCTAAGGCTTTGCGTTTAAGTTCAGTATATAAAAAAAGCTAAACTTTTTAATTAAACCCGACAGGAGCGAAAATACTTTTTATTTGCAGCAACCTTGAATATTCTGTGGTTAAAAAAGATGCAGCGTATGGCAGGATTTCAAAATCGGATGAAATACCAAACATTCATTTTTCAAATTCTTAAAACAAACCTAAATCAAATTTATGGAAAAAATACAGCTTTATTCTGAATCATTCTTAATAGTAAAAATTTTTACAACCACACAATAAATAATGTTAAAAAATGTTAATAGTGTATAAAGATTTAAAAATTATGAAATCTATCAAAACCCTATTTTCACCTGCAGAATTTATCAGACGATTAGGCCTGGCAAAAATCTACTACTGGTTCAACAAGTAATATTTCTAATATATTGTTTCAATATTAATTAGTATTTCATAAATTTCGCTGTAAAAACTAACTTATATAAGCGAATGAAATACCAAAATTTGAAAAGATATTTTGCGGCACTGGGTATAGTCGCTGCTGGCTTTTCTGCAAATGCGCAAACCACAAAAAAATTCATCGATCCTGCTAACATGGATTTATCTGTTAAGCCAGGAGATGATTTTTACACCTACGCAAGTGGTACCTGGGTAAAAAACAATCCTGTTCCTGCAAAAGAAACACGTTGGGGTTCATTTAATGAACTACGCGATTTTAACATTAATGCGGTAAAATTCCTTGTTGAAGATGCTGCCGCTGATAAATCTGCACCTGCGGGCTCCGTAAAACGTAGAGTTGGCGATTTTTTTGCCGCTGCAATGGATACTGTGACTATCGAAAAATTAGGCTATACTCCTATTAAAGCAGACTTAGAAAAGATTAAACAAATCAAAAACATTCAAGGTGTTTTAGATCATGTTGCATATATGCGGGTAAATGGCTTAGGGAGCGGTATGTTTGGCGTGGGCGTAGGCCAGGATCGTAAAAACGTTAATAAGTACATGGTAAACATTGGCCAGGGTGGCACAACTTTACCAGATCGTGATTATTATTTAAAAGATGATACGCGTAGTGTGAAAATTCGTGAGGCTTATAACACCTACATGACCACACTTTTTTCTTTAACCGGAAGTAGTGCCGAAGAAGCAAAACAAAAGGCTGCAACAGTTTTCAAAATAGAAAAACAATTTGCCGAGGCGCAAATGAGCCGTTTGGAAATGCGTGATCCTTATGCAACTTATAACAAACTTACCGTTGCAGAACTCAATGGCAAAACACCAGGAATTGACTGGACAACCTACTTACCAAAGTTTAAAATTAATAATCAGGATACTGTTTTAGTTTCTTCGCCGAAATTTATGACGAGTTTAGATGGCATGCTAAAATCAATTCCTGTTGCAGATTGGAAAACTTATTTAGAATGGAATATTTTAAAAAATTCGGCATCTAGCTTGAGTTCGCCATTTGTTAAAGCAAGTTTCGCTTTTACACAAGCACAAACAGGTCAAAAAGTTCAAACTCCTCGCTGGCAACGCATGTCATCATTAACTGATGGTACAATTGGAGAATTATTGGGTCAATTATATGTGGCAAAATACTTCAAACCTGAAGCAAAAGCGCGTATGGATACAATGATCATGAACCTGCGTAAAGCATTTGAAATCAGAATTAAAGGTTTGGAATGGATGAGTGATGAAACCAAGAAAAAAGCATTGGAAAAACTGGCGGCCTTTAAACCAAAAGTGGGTTATACCACCAAATGGGAAACATATACTGGTTTAGATATTAACAGAAATACTTATTTCCAAAATCTGCGTAACGCCAGTGTTTGGGGATACAATGAAAATATCAATAGATTAGGAAAACCTGTGGATCGCAATCGTTTTGGCATGACACCGCCAACGGTTAATGCATCTTACAGCCCTACCATGAACGAAATCACTTTCCCTGCAGGAATTCTGCAATTCCCTTTCTTTGATCCAAATGCTGATGATGCTGTAAATTATGGCGGTATAGGTGCCGTTATTGGTCACGAAATGAGCCATGGTTTTGATGACAGCGGTAGTCAGTATGATGCATCTGGTAACTTAAAAAACTGGTGGACAGCTGAAGATCGCAAAAAATTTGAGGAAAAGACTAAAGCCTTAGGCGAACAATTTGATGCTTATACCGTGTTGGATACTATCCATGTAATAGGAAAGCTAACCATGGGCGAAAACATTGGCGACCTTGGTGGTTTAAATGCAGCTTATACAGCTTTCAAAATGACAAAACAAGGCCAAAGTAACGAGAAAATTGACGGTTTTACACCAGATCAACGTTTCTTCCTGGCCTGGGCACAGGTTTGGAGGGGTAACATTTTACCAGAAAGTGCTGCTCAGTTAATTAAAACAGATCCACATTCTCCTGGTCCGTACCGTACAATTGGTGCACCAGTAAACATGGATGCCTGGTACGATGCATTTGATGTAAAACCTGGTGATAAATTATACAAAAAACCTGAAGACAGGATTAGAATGTGGTAATTTTAAGATAGATGGTTTTAAAAATTGAAGAGGAAAGGCTTTTCACTTAAAACCACATTTTTTATCTCTGGAGGAGTACCATACCAATTATATAAGCGCCCCGATTTTTAGGGGCGCTTTATTTTTGAACAAGCAATCCGAGAGGTTATCAAAAATAAAATCGTTAATTTAAAAATTCTTAATTATCATTCTATCTTTGAAAAACATAAGCTTCTTTTTCATGAAACGCATAATCAGATTATTCCTAATTTTAAGTTTAACGCTAACATCCTTTGCCGGTGTTGCGCAAAACAAATTAATAAGCCTTGATACGTTAATTAATAAAACAGATCCTGCCTGGCCTTTAGTTAAAAAATGGATTGATTCTGCAAAAAACAAGGTTGAAATTTTACCTGTTGATTCTGCAAAAGCTAAAGAAACTTTATTTAATGCACAGGTTTCTACTTATGCAACACTTGGTTCAGTAATTTATAATACTGGCGGAATTATGGTTGATAACGGATGGATTAGAATTTTAGGCTCCGGAAGTGAAAAATTGAATAGAAATGTTGCTGGTTGGAACAAGGGCAAAACCATTGAAAATTATGGAGATAAAGTCCCCTATCTTTTAATTGCCGATGATGCTGTCGGAGGTTTTTTTGCTATAAATTATGGCGGTTTGGGAGAAGATATCAAAAATGTTTACTACCTGGAGCCAAATAGTTTAACATGGCAACCACTCGGAGCAGGTTACGGGGAATTTTTAATTTTTTGTTTTGATAGCGACCTTTCCAAATTTTACAAAGGCCTACGCTGGAGTACATGGAATCAGTTTATCGCTGGTTTAGATGGCACCAAAACTTATAGCTTCCGCCCCTATTTATGGGAGGAGGGAACCAATATCGAAAAATGTAGTAGAAAGCTTGTAGGAATTGAAGAAATGTACAAGTTCAATATCATGAAATCAAAAGAGTTAAGTGTTGCTGCCGAGGCAAAAAAGGAAAAGCCTAAACAATAGCAGTCGTCACTGGTTAAGAACCACTTTATTATAAATAATCTGATTTGCGGCAAACCTAAGCATACTTCGCCTGGATTTTCTTTGGTAATTTAGCTAAAACCATTGCCCTTGAATCTGCCACTCTGCTTTTTAATTCTTTATCATTTAAAACATCAAGGCTAGCAATCTGAATCCACTGGCGCTTTGCCATGTGATATGCTTGTGCAATCCCATCTCTTGCTGTTAGTGCGTCAAAATCATCGGGGTTACATTTTATTGAGAAACTGCTTCCTTCATCAATGGCGATGATTACATAGATTTTTTCTTCTATCATAAAACATAAGTGATCCCATTTCATGCCCTCCGTTGTTCCCGGCAGGCTTAAACAATATTCTCTGAATGATTCAATATCCATAATAATGAGCCGAAATGTTAAAGCTGAAGAACCAAAGGTAATAACTGAAAGACTAAAGAACAAGATAAAAGACTAACGTTACGGCCGTAAAGCCCTTAATTATTATATCTACAAAAGATGATCGCTTAAAATGATACTGAAATATGATCTCACAGATTCTGGTTTATGTTTGCTTTATCCTGGAAATCCAACAATCTTATTAATCCTATATCTATCTTCGCACCTTTATCGTGAAAATCCTTTAATCCTATAATCTTGGCTTATCTTTGCACCTTTATCGTGAAAATCCTTTAACCTTGGTTTATGAATATTATTACCCAAACTGCTGATGGCTCCAATACACTTTATAATGAAACCATTGGAGAACATTATCATAGCAAACACGGCGCATTACAGGAAAGTAAACATGTTTTTATTGATGCGGGATTAAAATTTGCAACAGCTGGGAAATCTGAAATATCAGTATTGGAAGTTGGTTTTGGAACAGGATTAAATTTTATTCTGAGTTTTGAATATTGTGTTGCGAACAATATCAAATTAAATTATACCAGTATTGAAGCTTTCCCATTAACTACAGACGTGATTAATCAAACAGGTTATTCAGCTTATGTTTCATCAGAAATTTGGAATGATTTCACAAAAAACTATGAAAATGCTTTAAAATCGAAACAAACTTTATCCCCTTTTTGCAAACTCGAAATTCCGCATACTACTTTAATTGATTTCGATACAGAAGAAAGATTCGATATTATTTATTATGATGCTTTTTCTGTTCAACATCAACCTGAAATGTGGAGCGATGAAATGATTGCGCATGCCTGCAATTTTTTAAGCCCTGAAGGAATTTTTGTTACCTACGCCATTACAGGAAAACTAAAACGTGCTTTAAAAGCAAATGGATTTGTTATCGAAAAGTTGCCAGGCGCGCCAGGAAAAAGAGAGATGTTGAGGGCAGTTAAAGCAAAGGGTTAAATGGTAAAAGCCAGTTTTTTACAAAGACTTCCAAATGATTTTAACTGCCACCTTTTACATTCATAGGCATGACTGCAAATTCACAAGAAAATTTTGACACAATTTAGACTGCCCGTAAAAACCTCAGCAGTACATTTTTGT
The DNA here is from genome assembly GCF_003339865.1 of Pedobacter chinensis. Taxonomy (GTDB): domain Bacteria; phylum Bacteroidota; class Bacteroidia; order Sphingobacteriales; family Sphingobacteriaceae; genus Pedobacter; species Pedobacter chinensis. The sequence continues at coordinate 581,876 of NZ_QPKV01000004.1, read as the reverse complement.
TTGAATAACATTAACATTCATATCATGGAGAAAAGAATCTTAGGAAAAACAGACTTAAATATTGCGCCCATTGTATTTGGAGGAAATGTTTTTGGTTGGACAATTGATGAACAAAAATCATTTGAAATATTAAATCAGTTTGTAGAAAGTGGTTTCAATTTTATTGACACTGCTGATGTTTATTCGCGTTGGGTTCCCGGAAATAAAGGAGGCGAATCGGAAACGATCATTGGCAACTGGCTGAAAAAGAATAACAAGCGTCAGGAGGTTATTATTGCAACTAAAGTTGGTTCTGACATGGGGCAAGGAAAATCGCTGAGAAAAGATTATATCATTAACGAAGTTGAACATTCACTTTCCCGTTTACAAACTGATTATATCGATTTATATTTTTCTCATTACGATGACGAGAATACTCCGGTTGAAGAAACATTAAATGCCTATGAAACCTTAATTAAAGCGGGGAAAATACGCTGGATTGGTGCTTCAAATTTTTCTGCTGATAGACTAAAAGAATCATTGGTCTTCGCTAACGAACACAATTTGCCTCGTTATGAAGTGTATCAGCCTGGTTATAATCTTTATGACCGCGAACAATTCGAACAAGAGTATGAGAAAATTTGCCTGGATTATGGTTTGGGCGTAGTGACCTATTATTCGCTGGCCAGCGGGTTTTTAACAGGAAAATACCGTAGCGAAGATGATCTAAATAAAAGTCAACGTGGAGGCGGAGTTAAAAAATATTTAAATGAACGTGGTTTCAGGATTTTAGATGCACTTGATAGTGTTGCCGACAAGTATGGCGTTGAGCAGGCGTCAGTGGCATTGGCCTGGTTAATTTATCATCCATCAATTACGGCCCCAATCGCTAGTGTTACCGATTTAAGCCAGTTGAAATCATTTACCGATGCAGCTCATTTGAAATTAACACCAGAAGATATTTCACTTTTAGATAAAGCGAGCATCTATTAGAAAATAATCTGCTATATTTAAATGCCCGATTAATATAACAATTACTCGGGCATTTTCTATTAAACAGATTTAAATACCATGAAAGAAAAACTTACTTTCCTCCCTAAGCTGGCACTTGTACTTTTCTGTTTAATTAGCTTAACCTACATTGCCATTTTAGGGCAATCGCTATTGGCTCCTCTGCTCTTTTCTTTTTTAATGGGAATTTTATTATTGCCCGTTGCTAATTTTTTAGAGCGACGATTAAAATTTAAAAGAAGCTTATCTACCATTGTTTCAGTGATACTCATGATTTCGGTAATTGGTGGCATTATATATTTCTTCGGAAACCAGTTGAGTGCACTATGGGCAGACTGGCCCCTATTGAAAGAGAAAGCGGATGTGTCTTATCACGAATTACAGCACTGGATTTCGAAAACCTTTCACGTGAATACAGAAAAACAATTGGCTTACCTGAACGACAGTACAGAAAAAGCCTTAGCCACTAGTGCAGCCATTGTAGCTACCACCCTTGCAACCTTATCTTCTACCCTTTTATTTCTGGGTTTCACACTATTATTTACGTTCTTTATTTTAAATTATAGAAGAATCTTATTTACCTTTTTAACTTCAGTTTTTAAAGAAGAACATAAAGAAAAAGTAACTGAAATTGTTAGTCAGATTCAATACATTATTAAAAAATACATTATTGGCCTGTTTTTGCAGATGTTTATCGTTACCGTTTTAATGATCACGGTGCTCAGTTTACTTGGTGTTAAATATGCTGTTTTATTAGGCTTGGTAGCGGGTATATTTAATGTTGTTCCCTATTTAGGGATATTCTTTGCCCTATTAATCAGCTGTTTAATTACTTTCGCTACGGCTGGAGCGGGCAAAGTGCTTTTGGTATTGATAGCATTTGTTGCTGTACATGCTGTAGACGGAAATATTTTAATGCCTTTGGTGGTCGGTTCGAAAGTAAAAATCAATGCTTTATTCGCATTTATTGGTATAGTAGTTGGCGAAATGATTTGGGGCATATCGGGCATGTTTTTATGTATTCCTTATCTGGCTATGCTGAAAATCATTTTCGATCGGATTGATTATCTTAAGCCCTGGGGCATTTTAATGGGCGAAGAACATAAACCCCTGAAAAAGAAACGGGTTTACCACATTACAAAAAAGATTAAATTAGAGGAAAAAGATTAGCATATACTTCATCCAAATCATGAAACCCTTATTTGTGTTATTAATAACTTTTGTTTTGCTGGTTGCCTTTAACAAATACACCGATGCAGATAAAAGTCATATTTTTGCTGGAAACATAGCCATGAGCGTAATGCTGCTTTTTACAGCCATTGGCCACTTTAAATTTAAAACCTCTATGGCGGCGATGGTTCCGCTTTTTATTCCTAAAAAAGTTGAGATTATATTATTAACAGGGATATTAGAAATTCTCTTTGCGATTGGGTTGGGCGTTGAACATACCCGTTATTATACTGGTATAACTTTAATTGTTTTCTTTATTGCCATCTTGCCCGCAAATATTTATGCCGCAAAACATCGCATTAATTATGAAGATCTTCACAAACCAGGCCCAGGACTAAAATATTTGTGGTTCAGGGTTCCCTTTCAATTTTTTTTAATAGCGTGGGTTTGGTATTTTAGCATCCGATAAGCAGCTTCACTGCAAAAAAGAGAAAAACATAAAACGACCAACAGCAAAAAATCTAAATTAAGATCTTTGTGACTTATTTTTAAAATTGACCATCCATGCCAAACAATCCGATTCCAGTGAGTGCCAACAATCCTGCTGATGCTTTTACTCGTTTATTAACGGTTTTAGATACCTTACGCACACAATGTCCCTGGGATAAAAAACAAACCATGGAAACGTTGCGCCATTTAACTATTGAAGAAACTTATGAGTTAAGCGATGCCATTTTAGAAGGCGATTTAAAAGAAATTAAAAAAGAATTGGGCGATGTGATGATGCACCTTGTTTTCTATGCAAGAATTGCATCAGAAACAAATGATTTTGACATTGTTGATGTTTTAAACGGCGTTTGCGATAAACTGGTTAACCGCCATCCACATATTTACGGAGATACTGAAGTACAAAATGAGGAAGATGTAAAACGAAACTGGGAGCAGATAAAATTAAAAGAGGGAAATAAATCGGTTTTAGCTGGTGTTCCATCCTCCTTGCCTGCTTTGGTTAAAGCATCCAGAATACAGGAAAAAGCCAGAGGAGTGGGTTTTGATTGGGAAGATAAAAATCAGGTTTGGGAAAAGGTTGAGGAAGAGTTACAGGAATTTAAAACTGAGTTTAATGTGAGTGATAACACTACTATTGATATTGAGAAAGCCGAATCTGAGTTTGGGGATGTTCTTTTTTCACTGATTAATTATGCTCGTTTCATCAATATTAATCCTGAAAATGCGCTGGAAAAAACCAATAAAAAATTCATTAAACGTTTCCAGTATTTAGAGAATAAAGCTAAAGAAAATGGTAGGGCTTTGGCTGAAATGACACTGGCAGAAATGGATATTTACTGGAACGAGGCTAAGAAATTGTAGAACATGGATTCAGAAAACAATTACAATCAACAACCTAAAAACCTAATAAACATTATCACTTTCAATGTTAGGGCAGCGCAAGCAATTGATGCCGGCATTGTTCCATGGGTAAATATTGGCAAAGCAAACGAAGAAATTTTAAACCTCATTGATGCCGACGAAATCGTAATTTCTGAACATGAGATTACCGTTTCCATAGATTATCCGTTAACCAATGCAACATCTTTTCATCTGTTCTCATCCATCGGGTTTTCTAGAAAATTGCTGTTAATCGAAATCAGAGAGAAGTTTTTAGAAATCTCCAGAATAGAATCGGTCGATATATTATCATTAGATTTAGTTGCATTAGATGTTTACAAAACCAATTCTGGTAAAATAGAAATCACTTTAGATATAGATTTTTAGTAGAACTTCCCATCAACATAATACCATTTGCCATTTTCGAACCTGAAATTAGATTTTTCATGCAAAACCTCAACCTGGAATTTCTGATTCAGATAAAAAGCCTTAAACTCTACCACATCGTAACCAGCGGAAACAATTTCCAGTTTAACCCATTTGGTATTTTTAGCACTTTTCAAATAAGCATCTTTCGAATTGCCCTTTCGCTTGCTTAAATGAGTGGTTTCATAAAGGTAATCTGCATCAGCCACTACAAAAGCCGAAAATCTCGAACGCATCAGCGCTTCAGCAGTTGGCGCAGTTTTTATATTTAGATGGTATGGCTGACAACAATTTAAGTATAATAAACCGCTTCCGCAGGGGCAATTGATCGTATTCATTTCTTTATTTAAAAAGCAAAATTATGATTTAATATTCCTGATGTTAAAATTTCCGTAAAATTGTACTTGAAAAACATGAGATATTTCTTCCACATCGCCTACCAGGGGCAACATTATAACGGATGGCAAAAGCAACCCGGTGCAATAAGCGTACAAGAAGTAATTGAAAAAGCACTTTTACAAATTTTTAAATTGCAAATTCCCATTATTGGTTGTGGGCGAACTGATGCTTACGTACATGCCAGCCAGTTTTTCTTCCATGCAGATATTGAACAAGATTTTAATTTTGATCTTCTGTATAGATTAAACAAAGCCTTACCTCAAAATATAGCAGTTTTCGATATGATTAAAATGGAGGGATTACCGCATGCTCGTTTTGATGCGGTTCAACGTCAATATGATTATTTTATTCACACTTACAAAGATCCTTTTTTAGCCAACCAGAGTTCGTTTTATTTAGAACCTAATCTCAATCTGGTCAATATGAAAAAGGCTGTAAATCTATTGCCAAAATATAAAGACTATCGTGCTTTTTGTACTCAGCCCAATAAATATGAACATACAATTTGCAATGTGATGGAGGCTGATTTATTGGTTAACTCCAAAGGCGATAGAATTCGTTTTCACATTGCCAGTAATCGCTTTTTAAGCAAAATGATCAGGATTTTGATGGGGAAAATCATCAAGGTTGGTAAAGGTAATTTAAGTGTGAATGAATTTGAAAATCTCCTCATCAGTTTGGAAACCCCAAACACATTGAATCCTGCACACCCAACAGGATTGTATCTTTCTAAAGTTACCTATCCTTATTTAAATCTCGAACCCAGAACGGAATTCCTTACTGCAACGCAAGGAACGGATTGGATTTCGGTTTAGTTGTAGCATTTTTTACAAGATTTTCGTTTTATGTTTAAAATCTAAACAAAATGAAAAATCATTTGCTTATCCTGATTATGCTATTCACATTTACTGCTGGTTGCAAAAAACCATCTAAAGATGCAATAATCAGTAATGGAAATTATTCTGGCATATTTAAAGTTAACGTTCCTGATGTATCTACACCAAAAACCTACCTCATTTTTATATCTTTTGAAAATGGTAAATTTAACATCGTCCCCGATCTCACCAGAAAACCAATCGGAGGCTCTGGAACTTATTCTATAAATGGAAATATTGCCAGTTTTGTCGATAAAAATTTCTGGACCGCTGACTTTGACTGGAATTTAATTCTATCTGGCGAATATACCATAGAAATAAATGGAGATAATTTAACATTAACCAAAAGGTTTGAACCAGATTTAGACCCCAAAGCTTCACAATCATTATATACAAGCAATAGTTATCAATATACCCTCCAAAGAGACAACTGAAATTTGCCACCTAAAATGATTCTCAACAAAAAACCTCTTCAAGTCTAAACTAGAAGAGGTTTTCGTATTTTCAAGTCCCCGTTAGGGGATTTAGGGATTAAGCATCAATCTTAGCATATTTTGCATTGCGTTCGATAAACTCTCTGCGTGGGGCAACTTCATCTCCCATCAACATAGAGAAAGTGTGATCGCACTCCGCAGCACTTTCAATGGTAGCTTGCAATAAAGTACGTGTGGCAGGATTTAAAGTAGTATCCCAAAGTTGTTCAGCGTTCATTTCACCTAAACCTTTATAACGTTGAATATGCACACTATCTTCTTTACCGGCACCTTTCAAACGTTGTACAGCAGCATCGCGTTGTACATCATTCCAGCAATATTCAAATTCTTTACCTTTTTTAACCTGGTAAAGCGGTGGCGATGCAATATAAACATAACCAGCCTCGATTAATGCCCTCATGTAACGGTAGAAAAATGTTAAAATCAAAGTGGTAATGTGCGAACCGTCGATATCAGCATCCGTCATGATTACGATTTTGTGATAACGCAATTTAGTTAAGTTCAAGGCCTTATCATCTTCTGGCGTACCAATGCTCACACCAATAGCCGTGAACATATTTTTAATCTCATCATTCTCGTAGATTTTGTGCTCCATCGCCTTTTCCACATTCAGAATCTTACCTTTTAAAGGTAAAATAGCTTGAATATTTCTATCGCGACCTTGTTTAGCGGTACCACCCGCCGAGTCACCCTCTACTAAGTAAATTTCACATCTTTCAGGATCGCTGTCAGAACAATCGGCAAGTTTACCTGGCAAACCAGAACCACCCATTACACTCTTACGTTGAACCATTTCGCGGGCTTTACGAGCCGCAGCACGAGCCGTGGCCGCTAAGATTACCTTGTTGATGATCATCTTAGCTTCTCTTGGATTTTCCTCGAGGTAAATACCTAAAGCTTCTCCTACTGCTACATCAACAGCACCCATTACCTCACTGTTACCCAGTTTGGTTTTTGTTTGTCCCTCAAATTGCGGCTCCTGTACTTTTACCGAAACAACTGCTGTTAAACCTTCTCTAAAGTCATCACCAGTGATTTCCATTTTAAGATTTTTCAACAAGCCTGATTTATCAGCATAAGCTTTTAAAGTACGTGTTAAACCTCTACGGAAACCAGCTATGTGTGTACCACCTTCATGGGTGTTAATGTTGTTTACGTATGAGTGAACGTTTTCCGAATAACTGTCGTTATACTGGAAAGCCAACTCAACAGGAATACCATTTTTGATGCCTTCAATATAAACTGGCTCAGGCAGGAAAGATGCTCTTGTTCCATCTAAAAACTTAACAAACTCTCTTAAACCTCCTTCAGAGTGGAACACTTCTGATAAGAATGAACCATCTTCTAAGGTTTCACGCTCATCAGTCAATGTTAAAGTAATCCCTTTATTCAGGAAAGCCAATTCGCGTAAACGACCAGCTAAAGTATCGTATTTGTATTCAGTTGTTTGTGTAAAAATTGTCGCATCAGGACTAAAAGTTACAATCGTACCACGTTTATCAGTTTCGCCAACTTCTTTAACATCGTACAAAGGTTTACCGATATTGTATTCCTGTATCCATATTTTACCTTCACGATGCACCTCAGCTTTTAAATGAGTAGATAATGCGTTAACACAACTTACCCCAACCCCGTGTAAACCACCAGAAACCTTATAGGTATCTTTATCGAATTTACCACCGGCGTGCAGAACCGTCATTACGATTTCAAGCGCCGATTTATTTTCTTTTTTATTAATCCCGGTCGGAATACCACGACCGTTATCTTCTACCCTAATCGAGTTTCCTTCTAAAATTCTAACGTCGATTGTATCAGCGTGACCTGCTAAAGCCTCATCTATGGAGTTATCTACAACCTCGTAAACCAAGTGGTGTAAACCTTTTACACCCGTATCACCTATATACATTGAAGGGCGCTTACGCACCGCTTCTAAACCTTCTAAAACCTGTATATTATCTGCCGAATAATTTGACTTTAAATCCTGTTCTTCGCTCATATTTTAATTAAAACAATAAGTATCAAAAATACGGAAATTTTGGCACTTAAACTAATATGTGGATAAGTTTTAGGTTGTTAAAAGATCAGTGATAAAACGCTTTCCTGCTAGTTTAAATAAGGATTTGAAAAGTAATTCTGCATTTATATTCGGTGTCAATTATGCTTTTATTGCAGATTTTAAAATCTTTTCATTTCTGCCGCATATAAATATCAATGATCAACAACTATTAACGCCTATAATCATCAACCTTTCCTATGGAACGTTACCGCCAAATTTACATTTTGGCTACCCAGGAAACGTCCTTACAGGACGTTTGATTTTCCATAAAACCATAAATTCAATGGCTACCCCAGGAAACGTCTTTACAGTTTGATTTTCCATAAAACCATAAAATTCAATGGCTACCCCAGGAAACGTCCTTACAGGACGGTTGATTTTCCATAAAACCATAAATTCAATGGCTACCCAGGAAACGTCCTTACAGACGGTTGATTTTCCATAAAACCTAAATTCAATGGCTACCCAGGAAACGTCCTTACAGGACGGTTGATTTTCCATAAAACCATAAATTCAATGGCTACCCAGGAAACGTACTTACAGCGTTTGATTTTCCATAAAACCATAAAATTCAATGGCTTTCTATCGGAGAACGATAAATAAAATCATCCAAACCACGCCTAAATCATTCTAAGCCACACCTTATCCTAACTATTGTACAAAAATTTTTCAGGTCGAGTTTTGTCGTTGTTTCCACCCAATGTCATTACTGGCGATAAAATCACCAATTTAATGTATCCTCGTTACAAACGAGGACGATAGATAAAATCATCCAAACCACGCCTAAATCATTCTAAGCCACACCTTATCTAACCTATTGTACAAAAATTTTTCAGGTCGAGTTTTGTTGCTGTTTCCACCCAATGTCATTACCGGCGATAAAATCACCAATTTAATGTATCTTCGTTACAAACGATGAAGATAGATAAAATCATCTAAATCATTCCAAGCCACACCTTATCCTAACCTATGTACAAAAATTTCTCAGGTCGAGTTGTGGTTGTTTCCGCCCAATGTCATTACTGGCGATAAAATCGCCAATTTCATGTATCCTCGTTACAAACGAGGACGATATGGATCAAAAGAAAAACCTTAACATCCATCTGTTAAAAACCAGGAAAAATCATTCCAAATCACGTCCCATCGGGACGTTTCCTGGGTAGAAAAAAGATGTTTTTCGTAACGTTCCGTAGGAACGTTTGATGTAATTTGCACCCTGCAACCGTAAATTTTAAGACAAGCCGAGCCACCTAAACCCGATAAAAGCGAACACGTAGCGGCAGCCCTTGTGGCTGATGAGCGAAGTAAAGCGATTAGCGGGAACAAACACAAAAATGAAATGCTGCAATTGCTTTCCAATCATTTCAATAGCAATCCATATTCATTAACTCGCTGTATGAACAACTCTTAATTGCATATAAAAACTAATTTATATAAGTTTGCTAAAATTTATTAAACAATAATGGAAAGAAGAACCTTTAAAACCTTTGGTTTATTTGCAACAGCTGCACTAATCACGGCTTTTTCTGCATGTCAAAACAAAGAAGCTAAAACAACTGAAACTAAAAAAACAGACAGCACTACAGCAGCAGTAGCTCCGAGTGAGAAAATTGTATATGTTAACTCTGATTCGTTACTAACAAAATACGAGTACTTCAAAGATCTTAAAGTTAAATTTGAAGGTAAAACCAAAAATGCTCAGGCTGATATGCAGGCTAAAGGCCAGGCTTTCCAAAGAGAATTGGCACAGTACCAACAAGCAGCACAAACACTATCTGCCGATCAACGTAAAACGACTGAAGAACGTTTACAACGCAAACAACAGGAGTTACAAGCCTATCAGCAAAATGCTGGCGCTGCTTTGCAAAATGAACAAGCTACTGAAAATGAAAAGCTGTATGATAAGGTGGCCAACTACTTAAAAGGCTATGCTAAAGAAAAAGGTTATAAAATGGTTTTAACTTATTCTAAAGGTAATAGTGCAATCTTATTTGCTGACGAGAGCTTAGATGTAACTTCAGAGGTAATTAAAGGATTAAACGCTGAATACAGCAAAAAATAATTTAATACAACAAAATAAATAAGAGATGCCTCGAGTAATCGGGGCATTTTTTTTGCTTGATTTTTATAAATGGATAATAACGAACAACATAAAGATTTTATGCGAATGGCCATTGAGCTATCTGTACAGAATGTTACCGAAAGCATTGGCGGGCCATTTGGTGCTGTAATTGTTAAAGATGGCAAACTCATTGCTAAATCGGCGAACAAGGTTACTTCAACCAACGATCCAACGGCACATGCTGAGGTTTCTGCGATTCGACTGGCTTGTCAGGAATTGAACACCTTCGATTTGAGTGGTTGTGTGGTTTATACCAGCTGCGAACCTTGCCCGATGTGTTTAGGTGCAATTTATTGGTCGCGTATTGAAACCATTTATTACGCCAACACAAAAGCAGATGCAGAGCATATAGGTTTTAGCGATAAGTTTATTTATGATGAGTTGGATAAACCTATGGATAAAAGAACGCTGCCCGTAGTTCAATTGATGAGAGATGAGGCCCTGGAAGCTTTTAAACTATGGGAAAAATCGGCCATGAGGATAGATTATTAACTGCTGATGAAACAAATCATGGCAAGTAAGCGTCTGAATACTAAATACGGCTTATGACTTACGAACAGAAAATTAAGAGCGAAATGGATTTTTGGAGGTTTAAGATCTTACAAAAACCATCGCTTTTGAGCAAAATGACGGATAAGGTTCAAAAGAAAATCAACAGCTATATTCCAGATAAAGTTCACAATGCTATTACGGTTGCTATTAAACAAATGGTTAAGGGCGTACTATTTGGTTCAACTTTTACCACATCGAAACCAGTTATCGATTTAACTTTAATGCATCGTGAAGCATTAATAAAGCAGAAGATAACGAATTATAAAAAAACTGGTGCCGCAGAAGGTGGAATAACTGGTGCTGGGGGATTTTTAATGAGTCTGGCCGATTTTCCATTATTACTGGGCATCAAAATGAAAATGCTTTTTGACATCGCAGCTGTTTATGGTTATGATGTCAAGGATTATCGGGAACGTTTATTTATTCTGCACATCTTCCAACTGGCTTTTTCCAGTAAAGAAGAAAGTAAAAATGTTTATTTGAAAATGCAGGATTGGGATAACAAAGCACATCAGCTTCCAACCAATATCGATGAATTTGACTGGCTTACTTTCCAGCAGCAATATCGGGATTATATTGACTTAGCCAAACTTGCTCAAATGCTGCCATTTGTTGGGGCAGCGGTTGGCGCAGTAGCAAATTACAAACTCATTGAAAAACTAGGAAAAACAGCCATGATGAGTTATCGGATGAGGTATTTTAGTCCTCAGTCCATAGTCTTGAGTCATGAGTCGACCAGCGATTTCCGATTGGAGAAAGGGAATTGATTTTTTTAGTCTCAATACTTTGTCATGAGTCGAACAGACTATAGACTTTGGGCTCAAAACTTAGGGCTAGCTACTCTTCATCATCAAACATTCCACTGATTAAATCATCAGTTTCTCTCCTGTCCTTTTTGGTAGGCCTGCCTGTACCCCGATCACGCTTTAAACTTGGCGCATGGAATACTGATTTAAAGGCATGTGTTTCTTCAACGGGTGTTAAATCTTTGTATTTGGTAAGTGCAGTTGGGGAATCTGTTCGGTTATAAGAAAACTCCACCACTTCAATAGTTTTCTTTTCAATACCTTTTGATACTTGATAAACATCGCCAATTTTTACAATTGCCGAAGGCTTAATGTTTTGACCATTCAGTTTCACACGGCCTGCCTTACAGGCGTCGGTAGCCAGACTTCGGGTTTTAAACAACCTGATAGCCCATAGGTATTTATCAATTCTGAGTTTTTCTGCTTCTGCCATAAAGTTCAAAAATAAGCAATTTGGTTAATTGTAACTACTGGTAACTACTGTTTAATTGTTTCAATTGGTTAATCGGTTAACTGTATGATGGTTCCAACTACGCAAAATCGTTTAATTGTTTCAACTGGTTAATCGGTTAACCGTACAATTAACCAGTTTAAACGATTTAAACAGTTAACCTTCTGCAAAAACGATTAACCTTCTCCATAAGCGATTTAAACAATTAACCCACTTCATACAAATTTTAAACAATTAACCCATTAATAAGCAAAAATTGATTTATTTTGCGTAAAATTTAAAAACATCATGTATTCAGATTTAAAGAAATTAATTGAAGCCGCTTGGGAAGACAGGACCCTTTTACAATACAGCAACTACTGCGAAGCCATTGAAACCGTTATTTTAGGATTAGATAAAGGAGAAATTCGTGTTGCTGAACCAGTTTTAAACTCTTGGGGCATTAATGAGTGGGTAAAGAAAGCCGTTATTTTATATTTCCCGATTCGCGATATGAAGGAAATTAAGAGTGGGCCGTTTGTTTATCACGATAAAATGGATTTAAAAACAGATTACAAAGCAACCGGTGTTCGTGTGGTACCAATGGCCAGTGCCCGCTACGGCTCATTCTTAGCTAAAGGGGTGATCATGATGCCATCTTATGTAAACATTGGCGCTTACGTTGATGAAGGTACCATGGTTGATACCTGGGCTACCGTAGGTTCTTGCGCACAAATCGGAAAACGTGTGCACTTAAGTGGTGGTGTTGGTATTGGAGGCGTTTTGGAACCCGTACAAGCTGCACCTGTAATCATTGAAGATGATGCATTTTTAGGTTCAAGAGCAATTGTTGTTGAAGGTGTTAAAGTTGAAAGAGAAGCTGTTCTTGGTGCTAATGTTGTATTAACGGCATCTACTAAAATTATCGATGTTACTGGTCCAACTCCTGTAGAATATAAAGGTGTTGTTCCTGCCCGTTCAGTAGTAATTCCTGGTAGTTATACCAAAAAATTCCCTGCTGGCGAATATCAGGTTCCGTGTGCTTTAATCATCGGTAAACGTAAAGAAAGTACAGATAAAAAAACTTCACTTAACGATGCGTTGAGAGAAAATAATGTAGCAGTATAATATGGCTTAAGGTATAAGGTTTAGGGTGTAAGGCAACATCCAAGCCTTAAACCTTTTACCTTAATTACACCACTATGAATATTGGATACGATGGCAAACGTGCAGCAAACAACTTAACTGGCTTAGGAAATTATAGCCGGTTTTTGATTGGGCATTTGGCTGATCAGTTCCCAGAAAATCAATATCTGGTTTATTCTCCGAAAATTAAATCGGCAAGACAGATTGATACTTTTTTTGAAAAGAAAAACATTGAGTTAAAACTGCCGCGAAACGGTAATTTTTTATGGCGGACTTTAAATATTCTTAAAGATTTAGCCCAGGATAATGTTCAGATTTTCCATGGTTTAAGCCATGAAATTCCTTTTGCCATTCAGCATACCCGAATAAAATCAATTGTAACCATTCATGATTTAATTTTTCTTCGTTTCCCTCAATATTATAAGTTTATTGACCGAAAATTATACGAATGGAAAAGTAAATCGGCTTGTAAAAGGGCAGATAAAATTATTGCCATTAGCGAAAAAACCAGGCAAGATATTATTGAACTTTATGGCGTAAATCCTGATAAAGTTGAAGTGATTTACCAAAGTTGCGATGATAGTTTTAAAACTCCACTGCCTGCAACAGCTTTAAAAAGAATCAGCCTTACTTATAAACTTCCTGAAAAATATATTTTGAATGTTGGAACAATTGAGGAACGTAAAAACCTCAAACTAATCGTTCAGGCACTTAAAAATGTAGATGAGGAATACAAATTGGTTGTGATTGGCAAACAAACATCGTATTTTAAGGAAGTTGAAAAAGAGATGGAGAAATTGGGATTAAGAAATCGTGTGATTTTCCTGAAAAACATTCCATTTGCTGATTTGCCAGGTATTTATCAAATGGCAAATTTATTTGTATACCCATCCTTTTATGAGGGTTTTGGCATTCCAGTTATCGAAGCTTTATATTGTAGAGTCCCAGTTATTGCCGCCACAGGTTCTTGCTTAGAGGAAGCTGGCGGAGCTAATAGTTTTTATATATCGCCTAATGATGCAAATGGCTTAGCTACAGCTATAAATAAAATTTTGTCTGATTCTTCTTTGCAAAAAGAGATGAAAGAAAAAGGGCTGGAATTTGTTCAAAAATTCAACAGCCCTTTAGTTACACAGCAATTAATGAATTGCTATCTGAATATTTTAAGTTAGCTATCTTGACGCAGTAACATTTGGAGGATATTGAGCCAGGATTTCTCTTACACCAGTATATAAACGTTCTTCCCGTTTGTTTAGGTTATCAAGATTAAAACCTGACCCTCTGCCATGCCAGAACAATATCTTTTTAGCAGGATCTAAGAAATCAATAATGATGGTACCTTCAATGTACTGGTTAACATAGCCTGGACCGCCACCCCAAAAAGGTGAACCCCAGCCGCCACGCCATCCCCAGCCAGCGCCCCAGCCCCAACCCCATCCACCATAGTAAGCGGGACCGTAAACATCAGTTTTTTCTCTGGCCACTACAACCAGGTTAACCAATAAATCGGGTTTATCAGATTTGGTAAAACCCTTGGCATTCATTTCAGCTTCAACGGCAGCCATGAGCCTTCGTTTATCTAAATTATTCAACCTTACCCTTGCGATACCTTTATCGTAAAAGTTATACGTTTTGTACCCGCTAAAATCTACGTTTTTATCGTAGTCGGATGCGGTCCGAAGACTCGAACATCCTGATAATGCTAATATTATCGTACATAGCATTAATAATGTTTTTACTGTTTTCATTTGTGTCGTTGTTTTTTATTTAAATAACCTGAAATAAATATAATGATTTTGTGCGTTAAAATATATCTTATGAATCAATTTTTACAATTGAATTGTTTAAATGAAAAACGAATCAGAAATGATTTAGTTTTGCCTTATAGCGCTTTGTTTTAGGATATTATGAAAATTTAACATTTCAGAGAAAAAACTAACTTTGCAATATGCTTAGAGATGAAATTAATAAGGCTTTGGAAGTAGTTAAAAGTGGTGGTGTAATCCTATATCCAACCGATACGATTTGGGGTTTAGGTTGTGATGCAACCAATGCCGATGCGGTAGAAAAATTGTTGAAAATAAAAAATCGCCCAGCTGAAAAAAGCCTTATTGTGTTGTTAGATGTGGATAGCAAACTTCAAAGTTATGTTAAAGAGATTCCTGAAGTAGCTTACGATTTAATTGAATATGCGGAGAATCCGCTGACGATCATTTTTTCAGATGCAAAAAACCTTGCCAGCAATGTAATCAATAGAGATGGAAGCGTAGGCATAAGAATAGTTAAACATGATTTCTGTACACCACTCATACAGCGTTTCAGAAAACCGATTGTTTCCACATCAGCCAACCTGAGTGGAAAACCATCTCCTAAATATTTTGATGATATTGATCCTGAAATACTTGACGGTGTAGACTATATTGTGGATTTTGAACAAGAAAATCGCAGCACAAAAAAGCCATCAACCATCATGAAACTCTCTCCAGGCGGTCAATTTGAATTTATTCGCAAGTAATTTTATTACTTTTGTAATTCCTGCTGTCATCCTGAGGCACGAAGGATCTGTTTCATAAGAGGCGGATGCTTCCTTCATCAGCATAATGGCTATAATAAAATCCATGCAACAACATCTACAAAATCCGATATTTAAAACCTTATCAACTATTGCCGATAAGAATAAGACCGAAGCCTATGTTATTGGCGGCTTTGTGAGGGATTTATTTCTGAATCGCCCATCAAAAGATATTGATGTGGTGGTGGTTGGTAGCGGAATCAACTATGCAGAAGCAGTAGGCAGAAAGCTGAATACCAGAGTAGCAATTTTCAAAAACTTTGGCACCGCTAATATCAAATACCAGGATTTAGAGGTAGAATTTGTGGGCGCCAGAAGAGAATCTTACCGTTCAGATTCCCGTAAACCCATTGTAGAAGATGGAACATTAGAAGACGATCAGCTACGCAGAGATTTTACCATTAATGCGCTGGCGATAAACTTAACAGCTAATCATTTTGGAGAGCTTTTAGATCCATTTGACGGAGTTAGGGATTTAGAAAATAAACTGATCCGTACGCCATTAGATCCCGAAATCACATTTTCTGACGATCCTTTACGAATGATGAGGGCAATACGTTTCGCTTCTCAATTGGATTTCAATATTGATCAGGCAGCAATAAAGGCAATAAAGACACAAAAGAAACGCATCAGCATTGTTTCTAAAGAAAGAATTACTGATGAAATGAACAAAATCATTTTGTCTCCAAAGCCTTCTGTTGGCTTTAAACATCTTTTTGATACAGGTTTATTAGAGATTATTTTCCCTCAAATGGCTCAGCTTTATGGTGTAGAAATCATTAAAGGGAAAGGCCATAAAGACAATTTCTATCATACACTTGAGGTTTTAGATAATATTTCTGCAGTTACTGATGATTTATGGTTACGGTGGGCTGCTATTTTACATGATATAGCTAAACCTGCCACGAAGCGTTTTGAAGAAGGGCACGGATGGACCTTTCATGGGCACGAAGATCGTGGTGCCCGGATGGTTCCAAAAATTTTTGCTCAACTGAAATTACCGCTCAATGAGAAAATGAAGTTTGTTCAAAAACTGGTGCAACTTCACTTACGCCCCATTGTTTTAGCTCAGGAAACCGTAACAGATTCGGCGGTACGCAGGCTTCTTTTTGATGCAGGCGAAGAAATTGAAAGCTTAATGTTGCTTTGCAATGCTGATGTAACCACCAAAAATGAATACAAAAAAACCAGGTATAGAAGAAATTTCGAGCTCGTAAAACAAAAGTTGAAAGATGTTGAAGAGCGTGATAAAATTCGCAACTGGCAACCACCAATTACCGGGAACGATATCATGGAGACTTTTGGTTTGGAAGCAGGCCGGGAAGTAGGCTTGATCAAAAATGCAATTCGTGAAGCTATACTTGAAGGAGAAATTAAGAACGATTACGATGAAGCCTATCATTTTATGCTAAATCAGGCAAAACAAATGGGATTAAATCCTGTTAATAAATAATTTAATTGCCAAATCAATCAAATAAAGCCAACCTTTTCTGGTATTTGATGTTTGTGGTAATATAAATTAACTTTATTTTTACGGTTCCAAAATACAATAATGGCTATTTATAAATTTAGAATTACTTTCGAAGATTTTGATGATGTTGTGAGAGAGATCGACATTAAATCAAACCAAACATTTGGAGACCTGCACAAGGCCATTCATAAATCTACTGGTTACAATGCCGAAAAATCTTCATCATTCTATGTAAGTACAGATAATTGGTTAAAAGGCGATGAAATTGCTTATTTGCCAAGTGAGCGGAAGAAAGACCGTGTGGTTTTGATGGAAAATTCTAAATTGAGTGGTTTTATTGAAGATCCGCATCAAAAATTTTATTACACTTACAATTTCGATCGTCCTTACGATTTTCATGTTGAACTGGTAAAAATTATTTTAGATGCCGATCCAAATATTGAATATCCATTCCTGGCAAAAAGTACAGGTGAAGCACCAAAAATCATGGAACAGAACAGTCCAACTGCTGTAGATCCCCGCGGTGCTATTGCCTCTGATAGTGAATTTGATTTCTTAAATGAAATGAATTTCGTACCGGAAGATACAGATGAGTTGGAAGCTATGGGCGAAATGGGCATTAATGAAGAAGAAAGAGATGAAGATGAGGAAAACGAAGATGAATTTGGCGATGAATTTTCTGATAGCGATGCCTATGATGATGACAGTCAAAAAGACGATTACTAATCACATCATTATCCAATGATAAACAGAATAAGAGCTGTCAAATATTTAAATTTGACAGCTCTTATTTTATAAATGAACTATGCCTGATAAAAAAATACTGATATCCATCGTAGGTCCTACTGCAATTGGCAAAACTGCTTTGGCTATTCAAGTGGCTCAACATTTTAATACAGAAATTATTTCTGCTGATTCACGGCAATTTTTCAGAGAAATGGAGATTGGAACCGCAAAGCCAAACACAAATGAACTCGCTGCTGCCAAACACCATTTCATAAATTCACATTCCATTACCCAATTATTTAGTACTGGCGATTTTGAAGTGCAAGGTTTGCAGAAATTGGCAGAGATTTTTGAAAATCATGATTTAGCGGTCATGGTAGGTGGTTCCGGCTTATATGTTAATGCTTTAATTAATGGCTTGGATGAAATGCCGGAAATTGATCTGGCAATCAGAGAAAAATTAAATAAACAATTCGAAACAGAGGGTATATCCAGTATTCAAAAGGATTTATCAGTTTTAGATCCGGAATATTTTGCAAAGGTTGATCAAAATAACCCTCAAAGAATGATCAGGGGGCTTGAAGTTGTATTATCTACAGGACAAAAACTCTCGTCAATGCTTTCTGCCACTAAAAAAGTCAGGCCATTCAAAATCATCAAAATCGGTTTAAACACCAATCGGGCAATATTGTACGACCGTATCAATAAAAGAGTTGATCAAATGGTTGCCGACGGGCTTTTAGAAGAGGTTAAATCTCTTCAGGAATATAAAAATTACAATGCTTTAAACACCGTTGGATACAGTGAAATATTTGACTTTTTGGATGATAAAACCACTTTCGTTGAAGCCATTTCATCTATAAAACAAAATACCCGTCGTTTTGCCAAAAGACAATTGACCTGGTTCAGGAGAGATGAAGAAATAGTATGGTTTGAGCCCGATCAAACAGAAGAAGTTATCCGTTATATTGAAAATAACTTATCTTAAAAAAAGGGTTCAAAAATGATGAGTTTACTTTTTGAACCCTCCGTTCTATTCTGAATATTATTTGTCAGGGAACTTTACGCCTCTGTATTGTGTAATATCTATAGTTGGTATTGTAGAACCGTACTTGCTATTAATGGCATCGATAAACACATTGGCAATTACTGCATTTCCCCGAGGTGTTAAGTGAACACCATCTAATGAGAATGCACCACCGGTAATAAAAGCAGAATTGATGTTGATTCCTTGAATGGCGATGCCCGTTTTAACTGTATTCAAATAGGTATAGGTATCTGCTACCGCCAACCCTTTACTACTTGCTAAAGATTTAATTGTACTGTTGTAACTATTCACATAATCCTTAACTCTTATAATTTCATCTTTATCCAATACCCAATTGTTTGCTATTGGATTTCTAGGATCCAAACCATAAGGGATTGTTCCCGTACCAAATAAACCAGCAGATTGGAAAGGCAAACGAATTAAATCCTCACTGGTTGCCGCCCTGACAGTACCAGATCCTGTTTGAATAAAAACTGCAACTGCCGCAGGATTAATCGCTTTTGCAGCAGCCAGAAGAGCAGAAACAGTTACGGTGTTAAAATAAGGTACAGCCGTTACATCCGGAATAGTTCCAACCACCCCTTTTTGTCCGTTGGCGGTTAATGCATTAACTAAATTGGAGTATAACAGAGAAAATGTAGATTTATCAGTTAATACGTTGGTTGCATCAGTGGTTACTCCACCGTTTGTTGCATAACCCAATGCATCATTATTTCCTAACCAAAGAGAAAAAAATGTATGATTTCTACCTTGAATAAACTGGAAATAGGTAGTTGTACCAACCTGGGCATCGGTTAATAATCGCTCCATATACATATTTGCGGCTCCATAAGGTGCGGCAAATGCTAAATCAACACGCATACCCGGAATACCTAAATTCTGAACTTCGCCTGTATATTTTGTTAAATGCGTTGCATCGCGATAAGCTAAATTATTTGTAGCGTTAGTTAATGTTGGCGCTCCGTTTACTAAAGCCGATAAAGTTAAATATCCTGATCCGTTAGCTTGTGCATCGGTAAAAAATGGGGACGTAAAACTCCCACCTCCTACTGTTGCCATTTTAGAAGCAATTAAATTCGGATAAGCCACTTTTTGGCCCTCCAGATATAATCCACCATCAGCAAAACCAGCTGTTAATGAATTTCCTACTGAAATGTATTTGCTAAAATTTGCCTGCCCAGCAGTTGTACCTGCAGGAGTTTCAATCTCCGGCTTACAAGAGGCTGCAAATAAAATGATGGCAGCGAAAACACAATTTAATATATATTTTTTCATTATAATTTCTCCTACCATTTATAAGTTAACGAAATCCCAGGTGCATAAACAAGTGTTTTAAATGTACCGTCTAAACCTGTTTCAATATTTTTTTGTTTACGCGATTTAACATCTTCGAAAAAGAACGATGCATTAACCTCAAAGCGGCTGGTAGGTGCATAACCAATTCCGGCACTTAATATATAACGATCTGCATCAGGTGCCTCCGGGGTAACGTATCCATCCTGAACTGGTGAAAATGCATAACCGATACCAGCCCTAAGTGCTAATTTTTCAGATGCCTGGTGGTTCACTCCTAATTTAAACGATGAACCATCACGATAATTGCGGGCTGATCTCGTATCTGCCAATACAGGGGTATTTATGGCATAATCAAATGCCAGTTCTTCATAAACCCTCCATTGAACCCAATTTGCATCAAAAGCTAAGCTTGTACTTTTCGATAAAGGTATACCAATGCCTAAGGTTGTGGTTGAAGGTAGCGGTAATTCTGCATTGAATGTATTACCGGCAGGAAATGATGATCTTAAGGATTCAGGAACATCAAACGTTGCTGATCCATCGTTAAGCTTGGTAACAACTTTTGATTTATGAACAATTGCAAATGTAATGTTGCTCAATGTTTTAACGTATAAACCTGCATTCCAACCGTAACCGCTTCCCGTTCCTTCTAAAGTAGCATGTCCAGATCTTCCGTCAGGATAATTCACTGGAAGTGCTCGCTGAAGATTCACATCGCCATGATTATAAACAAATCCGGCACCGATACCAATGCCATCGGTAATTTTCACACTCAGTGTTGGTTGGAAATAAATTGCCTTTAGGTTTAAAGAAGTTAAAGCGTATCTGCCCGACCACTCATCTCCCCAATCAACCAAACCACCAAAAGGAGTATACACACCTAAACCTAACTTCCATTTATTAGATTTTGGCCCCCAAACAGCGTATGCTTCAAATGGGGGAGCAATTTTATTTTTTACATGCTCTGTTATATTTGAACCGTTTTGTTTAAAAGCCGATTTAAAAAGTAGTGGATTAACTCCTGCAGAAATAGAGTTTTTCTCTAAAAAAGATACTGCACCAGGATTAAAAAACACCGATGCTTCATCTAAAGCCAGAGCTGAACCAGCACCCGCCATTCCAATTTGTTTTTGTCCTTGTAAATTAACCTGGAAACCTTGCCCAAATACCCAAAAAGGTGCAGAAAGTAGTACGCAAAATAAAAGTTTTTTCATCATTATATATGGTTATAGCACAAAATGCATACTATGCTAACATAGCAAACAAATATTTGTTTGTAAGATTATGATTGAAATTTAAAAATTAAGCCTGAGCAGTAGGCCCACCAAAACCCATTGGGAAAGGCGGTTCATCCTGAGTTTTTATCCGGCCGTTTACATTCTCAAATTTCTGAATATTATCATCCAGGGCTGTTAATAACCGCTTAGCATGTTCAGGAGTTAAAATGATTCGTGATTTCACTTTTGCCTTTGGAATTCCTGGCATTACACGAATAAAATCTAATACGAATTCCGTATTGGAGTGAGTTATAATTGCAAGGTTAGAAAAAATTCCTTCAGCAATTTCTTCTGACAGCTCTATATTTAATTGGTTTTCGTTTTGTTGTTCTTCCATAATGTGGTAAAAATTATTGCGCTGTTCTTAAATAGAGCTGTTAAAGGTAATATTTTATCAGGAAGAGTTGAAAAAATATTTAAACAAAAAGGGCTGCACCAATTAATGGAGCAGCCCTTTTTAAAAATATGATGGTTATTATGCCTCTACTTCTTCTTGTTTCGAAGCCAATAATTTATCGTACTCTTCTTGCGAACCAACAATGATTCTTTCGTAACCACGTACACCAGTACCTGAAGGAATTAAGTGACCAACGATCACATTTTCTTTCAAGCCTAACATATTATCGCGTTTACCTGCAATAGCAGCTTCGTTTAATACTTTCGTTGTTTCCTGGAATGAAGCCGCAGAAATGAACGATTTAGTACCTAACGATGCACGGGTAATACCCTGTAAGATAGAACTTGCAGTTGCTGGTCTTGCATCTCTTACCGTGATCTGTTTTAAATCTTTACGTTTCAATTGAGAGTTTTCATCTCTTAATCTACGTAATGAAACAATTTGACCTGGTTTGAATTCAGTTGAGTCACCTGCATCTTCAACAACCTTCTTGTCGTACATGGCATCGTTCTCTTCTGCAAAATCCCAACGATCTACAGCATTATTTTCTAAGAAAATAGTATCTCCCGGATCCTCGATATGAACTTTCTGCATCATCTGGTGTACAATTACTTCGAAATGTTTATCGTTAATTTTCACACCTTGCAAACGGTAAACCTCTTGAATACCATTTACCAGGTATTCCTGAACCGCTGCTGGTCCTTTAATTGATAAAATATCTGCCGGAGAAATTGAACCATCTGATAAAGGCATACCTGCTTTCACAAAGTCATTATCCTGTACAAGGATGTGTTTAGACAATGGAACAAGGTACTTTTTAACTTCACCATCTTTAGATTCGATTGTGATCTCACGATTACCACGTTTAACACCACCTAAAGTTACCACACCATCAATCTCAGTTACTACTGCCGGATTAGATGGATTACGAGCCTCAAATAACTCAGTTACGCGAGGTAAACCACCTGTAATATCTCGGGTTTTACCAGTTGCACGAGGAATTTTAGCGATAATCTGACCAGTCTGGATCGTTTCACCTTCATCAACTGAAACGTGAGCACCTACCGGAATGTTATAACCTTTGATCATTTCGCCTTTTTTATCAACGATTTGAACAGAAGGGTTTTTAGTTTTATCACGGGTATCGATAATTACTTTTTCACGGTGACCAGTTTGCTCATCTGATTCTTCACGGAAGGTTACCCCCTCAATAATGGCATCAAATTGTGCTTTACCGGCAAATTCTGAAAGAATAACCGCGTTGTATGGATCCCACGAACAGATTTTATCACCTTTTGATAACTTATCTCCTTCTTTAACGAATAAAAATGCTCCATAAGGAATATTGTTCGTAACGATCACTCTGCCAGTTCCTGGTTCAACAATTTTGAACTCCCCAGAACGGCCCAATACCACTTGTATAGTACCATCTTCTGTTTGAGTATCAACAGTACGGATATTTTCGAATTCGATAACACCATCAAATTTAGCTACGATGTTTGATTCTGCAGCAATGTTTGATGCAGTACCACCCACGTGGAAAGTACGAAGTGTTAACTGTGTACCCGGCTCTCCGATGGATTGTGCTGCGATTACACCAACAGCCTCACCTCTTTGAACGCGTTTACCAGATGCTAAGTTACGACCATAACATAATGCACAAACACCACGTTTAGATTCGCAGGTCAACACTGAACGAATTTCAATTCCTTCAAGAGGAGATTCTTCAATCGCTTTAGCAATATCTTCGTTAATATCTTCGCCTGCACCTACTAATAATGTATTATCTAAAGGATTATATACATCATGTAATGAAGTACGGCCTAAAATTCTGTCATATAATGGTTCAACAATATCCTCGTTATCTTTCAATGCTGTTGTGTACATACCTCTTAAAGTACCACAATCATCATCGTTAACGATCATATCCTGAGCAACATCATGTAAACGACGGGTTAAGTAACCCGCATCCGCTGTTTTCAACGCCGTATCCGCCAAACCTTTACGGGCACCGTGAGTAGAGATAAAATACTCTAATACCGATAAACCTTCTTTAAAGTTTGATAAGATCGGGTTTTCGATGATATCACCACCAGAACCTGATTTTTGAGGTTTCGCCATCAAACCACGCATACCGCAAAGCTGACGAATCTGCTCTTTAGATCCACGTGCACCTGAATCAAGCATCATGTAAACTGAGTTAAAACCTTGGTTATCTGATGATAACTGAGTCATAACGAAGGTAGTTAACCTGTTGTTGATACGGGTCCAGATATCGATAATCTGGTTGTAACGTTCGTTGTTGGTAATGAAACCCATGTTATAGTTGTTTCTTACCTCTTCTACCTCAGCTGCTGCTTGTTCTAATAAAGTATGTTTCTCTACCGGAATGTTTACGTCTTGTAAGTTGAACGATAAACCGCCCTGGAATGCCATTTTGAAACCTAATTCTTTGATATCATCCAAGAATTGAGAAGCACGGGCCATACCTGTCATTTTAACTACCTCACCGATAATATCTCTTAACGATTTTTTAGTTAACAATTCATTGATATAACCAACTTCTTCAGGAACCAACTGGTTGAATAATACTCTACCAACAGTAGTTTCAGTTAATTTATTAACGATAGAACCATCAGCTTGCTTAACATTTACCCTTACTTTGATAAATGCATGTAAGTCTAATTCTTTCTCGTTATAAGCAATAATAACCTCTTCAGGAGAATAAAAAGCAGAATCCTGTCCTTTTACAACCCTGGTTTCATCAGTTCTACGGCCTTTAGTAATATAATAAAGACCCAAAACCATATCCTGAGATGGTACTGTAATTGGCGTACCGTTTGCAGGGTTTAAGATGTTGTGTGCAGCAAGCATTAATACCTGAGCTTCCAAAATTGCTGCGTTACCTAATGGTAAGTGGACAGCCATCTGGTCACCGTCGAAATCGGCGTTGAATGCAGTACAAACCAATGGGTGTAACTGGATTGCCTTTCCTTCAATTAATTTTGGCTGGAAAGCCTGAATACCTAATCTGTGTAGTGTAGGTGCACGGTTTAATAATACCGGGTGACCTTTTAATACATTTTCTAAGATATCCCAAACCAATGGATCTTTTCTATCGACGATTTTCTTCGCAGATTTAACTGTTTTTACTACACCACGCTCAATCATCTTACGAATAATGAATGGTTTGTAAAGCTCAGCAGCCATATCTTTAGGAATACCGCACTCGTGTAATTTAAGGCTAGGCCCTACAACAATTACCGAACGAGCTGAATAATCCACACGTTTACCTAATAAGTTCTGACGGAAACGACCTTGTTTACCTTTCAAAATATCTGAAAGTGATTTCAAAGCACGGTTACCCTCAGTTTTTACCGCGTTAACTTTACGTGAGTTATCGAATAACGAATCTACAGCTTCCTGCAACATACGTTTCTCGTTACGTAAAATCACCTCTGGTGCTTTAATCTCGATCAAACGTTTTAAACGGTTGTTACGGATGATCACACGACGGTATAAATCATTTAAATCGGAAGTAGCAAAACGACCGCCTTCTAATGGAACTAAAGGACGTAATTCTGGTGGAATAACCGGAACGATTTTAACAATCATCCACTCAGGGCGATTCTCAATACGTGTATTAGCACCACGGAAAGCTTCAACAACCTGAAGACGTTTTAACGCCTCATTTTTACGTTGCTGAGAAGTTTCGTTAGCAGCCTGGTGACGTAAATCATAAGATAAAGTATCTAAATCAATACGTTTTAATAAATCTTCTAATGCTTCAGCACCCATTTTGGCGATGAATTTATTAGGATCTTTATCATCCAAATATTGATTTTCTTTAGGTAATTTATCTAAGATATCTAAATATTCTTCTTCGGTTAAGAAGTCCATATAGTTGATACCTTCCTCAGCCATTAAGCCTGATTGGATCACTACGTAACGCTCGTAATAGATGATTAAATCTAATTTTTTAGTAGGTAAACCTAATAAATAACCGATTTTGTTTGGTAAAGAGCGGAAGTACCAGATGTGTGCAACAGGAACCACTAAAGCGATGTGTCCCATACGCTCACGACGTACTTTCTTTTCTGTTACTTCAACACCACAACGATCACAAACAATACCTTTATAACGGATACGTTTGTATTTACCGCAATGACATTCATAATCTTTTACCGGGCCAAAAATACGCTCGCAGAACAAACCATCACGTTCAGGCTTGTAAGTACGGTAGTTAATGGTTTCCGGTTTCAACACCTCACCGCTTGAACGTTCCAAAATAATTTCCGGAGACGATAAGCTAATCGTGATTGATGTGAAATTGCTTTTTAATTTATTATCCTTTTTGTAAGACATACTTATGTAAGGTTAAAGGTGGAGGGTGGAAAGGCGGAAGGTTTGGGCGTCTAAACCCTCAACCTTCTACCTTTATACCTTCTACCTTAATTAATCTAATGTAATATCTAAACCTAAACCGCGTAACTCATGTACCAATACGTTGAACGATTCTGGCACACCTGGAGTTGGTAGGTTTTCACCTTTAACAATGGCTTCGTAAGTTTTAGCTCTTCCGATTACATCATCCGACTTAACGGTTAAGATCTCCTGAAGAATATTAGCAGCACCGAATGCCTCTAATGCCCAAACCTCCATCTCACCAAAACGCTGACCACCAAACTGAGCTTTACCACCCAATGGTTGTTGTGTAATCAATGAGTATGGTCCGATTGAACGGGCGTGCATCTTATCATCAACCATGTGACCTAATTTCAACATATAGATAATACCTACAGTTGTAGTCTGATCGAAACGCTCACCTGTTAAACCATTGTATAAGTAGGTTTTTCCTGAAGCAGGAACTCCTGCTTTAGCAATCCACTCTTCCACCTCATCATGTGTAGCGCCATCAAAAATCGGAGTTGCAAATTTAACACCCAATTCTTTACCTGCCCACGCCAATACGGTTTCGTAGATCTGACCAAGGTTCATACGTGAAGGTACACCCAGTGGGTTCAACACGATATCAACTGGTGTACCATCAGCTAAGAAAGGCATATCTTCATCACGTACAATACGTGCAACAATACCTTTGTTACCGTGGCGACCCGCCATTTTATCACCTACTTTTAACTTACGTTTTTTAGCAACATAAACTTTTGCCATTTGTACAATTCCCGATGGAAGCTCATCACCTACACTGATCGCAAATTTATCGCGTTTGTAGGCTCCAAGTTCTTCGTTAACACGGATACCGTAGTTATGAAGCAACATTTTAATCATCTCATTCTTATCATCATCAGTAGTCCATTTATTAGGGCTAATGTGATTATAATCAAGTTCTGCTAAAATTTTCTGAGTGAATTTAGCGCCTTTAGCCACCAATAATTCTTTGTAAATGTTAAATACACCTTGTGATGTTTTTCCATTTACGATAGTGAACAATTTGTCAACTAATTCTGCTTTTAACTTCTCAGTTATGTTGTTATAGCTTTTATCTAACTTCTCAATAGCCGATTTTTCTTCAGCTTTTGTAGTTTTCTTAGCACGGCTGAATAATTTGGTATCAATTACCACACCCTGGATGGAAGGAGGAGTTTTTAAAGATGCATCTTTAACATCACCTGCTTTATCACCAAAGATTGCACGTAGTAATTTCTCTTCTGGTGAAGGATCAGATTCTCCTTTTGGAGTGATCTTACCAATTAAAATATCACCTTCTTTTACATCAGCACCGATACGGATAATACCGTTTTCATCCAGGTCTTTAGTAGCCTCTTCAGAAACGTTCGGGATATCTGGTGTTAATTCCTCTTCTCCACGTTTAGTATCACGTACTTCTAATTCAAACTCTTCAATATGCAATGAAGTGAAAACGTCATCACGAACAATACGTTCGTTGATTACAATCGCATCCTCAAAGTTGAAACCTTGCCAAGGCATGAATGCCACTTTCAGGTTTCTACCTAATGCCAGCTCTCCGTTTTCAGTTGCATAACCTTCGCAAAGCACTTGTCCTTTAGTTACTTTCTGACCTTTCTTAACGATTGGTTTTAAGTTGATACAAGTATTCTGGTTGGTTTTTTTGAACTTAATTAAACGGTAAGTTTTGCTATCGCCTTCAAATGAAACTAAACGATCATCTTCGTTACGCTCATATTTAATAGTGATTTCGTTAGCATCTACATATTCAACAACACCATCACCTTCTGCATTGATCAAAGTTCTTGAGTCACGGGCAACGCGACCTTCCAAACCTGTACCAACGATTGGTGCTTCAGGACGTAACAATGGTACGGCCTGGCGTTGCATGTTCGATCCCATCAAAGCCCTGTTCGCATCATCATGTTCCAAGAACGGAATTAACGAAGCAGCGATTGAAGTAATCTGGTTAGGTGCAACATCCATTAAGTCTAATTTCTCAGGCTCAATAATCGGGAAGTCACCTTCATAACGTGCTTTAACGCGTGGTGTAATGAAATTACCCTGATCGTCATACTCTGCATTTGCCTGAGCAATGGTTTTACCATCCTCATCTTCTGCAGATAAGTAAATAACGTCTGAATCAACTACTACCTTACCATCTTCAACACGTTTGTACGGTGTTTCGATGAAACCTAAATTGTTGATTTTCGCATGCACACAAAGTGACGAAATCAAACCAATGTTTGGTCCCTCAGGCGTTTCAATAGTACATAAACGACCGTAGTGGGTATAGTGAACGTCACGTACCTCGAAACCAGCTCTTTCACGTGATAAACCACCCGGACCTAAAGCTGATAAACGGCGTTTGTGTGTGATCTCTGCTAATGGATTGGTTTGATCCATGAACTGAGATAACTGGTTAGTACCAAAGAAAGAATTGATCACTGATGATAACGTACGGGCATTAATCAAATCAGTTGGTGTAAACACCTCGTTATCGCGAATGTTCATACGCTCACGGATGGTTCTGGCCATACGGGCTAAACCAACACCGAATTGTGCGTACAATTGCTCACCTACCGTACGTACACGACGGTTTGATAAGTGATCGATATCATCCACTTCTTCTTTTGAATTGATCAGTTTGATCAAATATTTAACAATAGCAATAATATCTGCTTTTGTTAAAACTTTTACATCATCAGGAGTATCCATTTTCAATTTACGGTTGATGCGGTAACGACCAACATCTCCTAAATCGTAACGTTTATCTGAAAAGAATAAACGATCAATGATACCACGGGCAGTTTCCTCATCAGGTGGTTCTGCGTTACGCAAAGCACGATAGATGTTTTCAACAGCCTCTTTCTCTGAGTTTGATGTATCTTTTTGTAATGTATTATAAATAATGGTATAATCTGCCTGGCTTGCACCGTCTTCTTTAGAAAGAATGATGGTTTTAACACCAGCTTCGATAACCATATCAATGTGTTCGTCTTCTAAAACGGTTTCTCTTTCAAGAATCACTTCATTACGGTCGATGGAAACTACCTCACCTGTATCTTCATCTACAAAATCTTCAACCCATTTCTTTAAAACTCTTGCAGCCAGTTTACGACCGATGTATTTCTTTAAACCAGATTTACTAACTTTTACTTCGTCAGCAAGATCAAAAAGTTCTAAGATGTCTTTATCAGAATCGTAACCGATTGCACGTAATAAGGTGGTAACCGGGAATTTTTTCTTACGATCGATATAAGCATACATCACGTTATTAACGTCAGTAGCAAACTCGATCCATGAACCTTTGAAAGGAATAACACGTGCAGAATACAATTTGGTTCCGTTAGTGTGACGGCTTTGGCCGAAGAACACGCCCGGAGAACGGTGTAATTGCGAAACGATAACACGTTCAGCACCGTTGATAACAAATGTACCTTTTGGTGTCATATACGGGATTGTACCTAAGTACACATCCTGAATAATGGTTTCAAAATCTTCATGCTCAACATCATTACAAGAAAGCTTAAGCTTTGCTTTTAATGGAACATTGTAGGTTAATCCACGCTCAATACACTCGTGTATATCGTAACGTGGCGGATCAACAAAATAATCAAGAAACTCCAATACGAAGATATTTCTTGAATCTGTTATTGGAAAGTTTTCAGCAAACACTTTAAACAAACCCTCGCTTGAGCGGTCGTCTGATGTGGTATCTATCTGGAAAAATTCTCTGAATGATTGCAATTGCACATCCAGAAAATCCGGATAGTCTATAATGTGCTTACTAGTTGCAAAATTTACTCTTTGTTCGACTGTCTTTGCCAATGGACTAAAAGATTTTAGTTTAAGAATAAACTATTTGTTTGGTTCGGGTTTCAAACATGCTCATTAACCAAACAAAATGAGATGTTTATAAACAGGTAAAGACACCGACATTTTCAGTCGGTGTCTGATACATTTTTAGCTTAGCTAAATTAAGTGATTACTTAATTTCAACTACTGCTCCAGCTTCTTCTAATTGTTTTTTAAGAGCTTCTGCTTCGTCTTTAGCAACACCAGCTTTTAATTCTTTTGGTGCACCGTCAACTAAGTCTTTAGCTTCTTTCAAACCTAAACCAGTTAAGTCTTTAACAAGTTTTACAACTGCTAATTTCTGACCACCAGCTTCTTTTAAGATTACATCAAAAGATGTTTTTTCTGCAGCAGCAGCAGGTGCATCACCACCAGCAGCAGGACCAGCAACTACAGCAGCAGCTGCAGGCTCAATACCATACTCATCTTTTAAGATTTGAGCTAATTCATTAACTTCTTTTACTGTTAAGTTTACTAATTGCTCAGCAAACGCTTTTAAATCTGCCATTTTATTAAGATTTTAAAAATTTACGTGTAATAATTTTGTTTAATTTGCGAACTTAAGGTGTTCGTTAACCTTCTCTTTCTTGTAGAGTTTTAACAATTCCTGCAATTTTGCTACCGCCTGATTGAAGCGCAGATAGAACATTTTTAGCTGGTGATTGTAATAATCCAATGATATCGCCAATAAGCTCTTCTCTTGATTTTAAGCTTACTAAGTTATTCAATTGGTCATCGCCAACGTATACTGATGAATCTATGTATGCTGCTTTAAGCACAGGTTTATCAGATGATTTTCTCAAAGTTTTGATCAACTTAGCCGGAGCATTAGCTGTTTTTGAGAATAATAATGATGATGAACCTTTAAGGGCATCGTATATCTCAGAAGCATCGCCATCCAAACCTTCAATCGCTTTGCGGATTAAAGTGTTTTTAGCAACCTTCATTACGATATCACTTTCAAAACATTTGCGACGGATGTTATTAATCTGCTCAACAGAAAGGCTAGAAGTATCAGCAATATAGAAATTGCCAAACTCTTGCATTTGTTCTTGTAGTTCTAAAACTACTTCGTTTTTTTCTTCTCTGTTCATGATTAGATCCCCGCTACTGATTTTGTTTCAATTGCAATTCCAGGACTCATTGTAGAAGACACGTGAATGCTTTTAAAATAAGTTCCTTTTGCAGCAGATGGTTTTAATTTTGAAATTACTTGAATAATCTCAAGTGCGTTCTCATAAATTTTATCTGCTGGGAATGATACTTTTCCTATCGAGGCGTGTATGATACCCGTTTTGTCTACTTTAAAATCAATCTTACCTGCTTTAACCTCTGTTACAGCTTTACCAACTTCGTTGGTTACTGTACCAGATTTTGGGTTAGGCATTAAGTTCCTTGGACCTAAAACACGGCCCAATTTACCTACCTTAGCCATACAAGCTGGTGTAGTGATAATAATGTCTACATCGGTCCAACCACCTTCAATTTTAGCCACATATTCGTCTAAACCTACGAAGTCTGCGCCAGCTGCTTTTGCTTCTTCTTCCTTATCAGGAGTTACCAAAGCTAAAACACGTACAGTTTTACCTGTTCCGTGTGGTAAAGTAGCAATACCACGAACCATTTGATTGGCTTTACGTGGATCTACGCCTAAAGATACATCAATATCAACTGAAGCATCGAATTTAGTAGTAGTGATTTCTTTTACCAAAGCAGCAGCATCTTTCAAAGTATAAGCTTTGCCAGCTTCTATTTTAGCATGTGCCTTTTTTTGATTTTTAGTTAATTTCGCCACTGTTGTAAACTGTTTTTTAATTAATTTTTCCAGGGTGCGTCACCAGAAACGGTGATTCCCATACTGCGTGCTGTACCGGCAACCATACTCATTGCAGATTCGATTGTAAATGCATTTAAATCAGGCATTTTATCTTCAGCAATAACTTTAATCTGGTCCCAGGTCACCGATCCAACTTTCTTACGGTTAGGTTCAGCAGAACCACTCTGTAATTTAGTAGCATCTTTTAACTGGATAGCTACCGGAGGGGTTTTGATGATGAAATCGAATGACTTATCAGCATAAACAGTAATTACAACTGGCAATACTTTACCTGCTTTATCTTGGGTACGAGCGTTGTACTGTTTGCAAAACTCCATGATGTTCACCCCTTTAGCACCTAATGCAGGCCCTACCGGTGGCGATGGATTTGCCGCTCCGCCTTTGATCTGTAATTTGATCATTGCACTGACTTCTTTTGCCATTTTCTGTTTTTATTTATTTAAAACTCAATGTTAAATATTGGAAGCATGTAACATTTAATTCCTCTTAATTCCTATAAAAGTAAAAGGACTGCAAAGATATGGATAATCTTGCAGATGTACAATAGATTGAGAAATATATTTTTATAAAGGAAAGCGAATCTGATCACCAGTATAAAACTTTCTTAGTAACGCAAAATGAATCTGGTTATATTTTATCATTCTTATCAGCAAGAAAGTGTAGCGGCGTAGCAAATGCTAAGCTTATTGGTAAAAAATAAAAAAGATAATAAACATTTTTCCAATATGGGTAGATCCATACATTCATGAAAGTACCACACAAACAAAAAACGACGATAAGAACCAGTTCAAAATATAAAATCTTACTCCAAATTCTTTTTACATTCAGCCATAAAATAATTGAATTGTATGGAGTCAAGATGAAAATGAGAAATAAGGTTGGCAAAATAAATACTAGCATTAAAATGTTCGATTTAACATATTCAATAAATGTGCCTGCATATTTTGCCTGGTCATGCTGTAAATCTATTTGAATATAATCCCTAATCATGATTATGAAAGGGAGAATCATATAGGCCAAAATAATGTTAAGAAGGATACGTCTTTTCATTCTATTCGATTTCTAAAATAACAGGTGGGCACTTTTTTGACAGTGTGCTTAATGGTTTTTTACCATCTAAAACATCCTTAACAACATCCCAATTTGGTCTATATTTCTCTGGGGATACTATGTTAGAGTATCCCTCGTGTGTATTTACAAATTGCATAATACTATTTTGAAAGGAAGTCCAAAGACCGTCCGCCGAATTAAACGGGATATTACCCAAAAGCCGCATTAAGTCTCCATCCCATGTAGTCAACCTATCTACCCCTCTTGTATAAAAAGTATAAGATCCATTACCATTTTCTGTAAATCCAAAATCTCTGTTCCCACTAACAGGATGATCTCCGTACATGGGTTCATGAATGGTGGTAAATGTCCACCCAGATGATGAAGATTTCGATGTTATTACAGATGCATCATCAGGCCCTGCGATATCCAATGCTAATATTGAACCTATTGGATTAGTTGAGTTCCACTTTGCCCTATCGTCTACACCATAGTTGTTATACGCATTAAATGTTTTTGTACCATCAGTAAAACTATTCATATTTACCCTGATATAATGCATAAATTGTTCTGGAGAAAGCCTTTGTCCATTTACAATGGGCAATGTATTAACTTTTACCGAAAAATAATCCATGTTAACAACTGTACTGTAGGCATTATTAATATTTTGAATGTAGGCAATATCTTTATACAAGTCATTATTATAGGGGATATAATTTACAAGTGTATTAAGTTTATTAATAATTGACTGATCCGGAGTAAACTTTGCTGTTTCAAGCATTTTCTTATAATGTCGCATGGTACACCCTGTAAAAAGGCAAAAGGATTATTTTTTATTGCATCCTGAACCTGTTGCTGGGAAGGTGCATTATTTGAGCCCCCAGTTGTTCCTCCCCCGCTATGAGGGATATAAACGGGGCCTGCATTGCCTCCGCTGCCACCACTACATATCAAAACATCAAATGAACCAACATTTACCCAATTGCATGTTGTTGTGCCATTTACAGCCAATAATCTATCTTTCAGATTGCCTGTGGTAGCATTGGTTGTAGGATTTGCAGCAATGGTACTGCAAAACTCCTGATAGATGTCGAAGATCAAAACCACACAATTGTTATTGTTTGGCGCATTCATCAGCTTGTCCATTCCTTTGTTGCCTATTACCGGCTTCAGATCTCTCACGTCGTTTCACATCCCTTCAGGGGCAGGGCTTAAACCCTTTTTCACTGTTCCATTTTCCAGAACATATCCATTGTTAAACTCGTTTTGTAATGAATAATACATGATGGAACCACTGAAGTCATCAAAATCGTTATAGTGTAATTCGTTCAAAGGTTTATTTGCTGTTCCGTCACGTAACATCCGTAGGCCATGCCGTCTTTCCCTTTGAATAAAAGCAGTTTAATGTACGTTTTTTCTTCCTCGCTATCAAATGTGGTTTGAACGCTGTTCAGCTGATTGATGATGCTGTTGGGTTTGTCCACTTCAACCTCTAACACCACCGTTCCATTAATTTCAGTTTGATGGGTGCTTTGCCATTTTGGATTTAAAGAGGCGAACATTCCTGTAACACCATCGCCAAATCGTTTGTTTTCAAACCAATTTTCAAAGTTGTTTTGTGGTCCTCTTCAATGGGATTGTTTCTATCTTTTTTGCAAGAATGAACAATAAGTGATATTACGGTCAGTAAAGTTAAAGCCAAAGCGTACTGCTTCAACAGGGCATAAGTTTTCCTCATTTGTTAATTTAGATTTTAGATTTAATTCGGGATGAGATAAACAAATGTAAAAAACCAATAACGAAACCTAAACTTTATTACACAAAATTAGACTACAGTCTCAAAATCCATCCAAAAACATTTTATCCTTTCTTTTTTACACGAAGGTTAAATGAGTAGGGCTTAATTAGGCTTAGATATGTAAAACAAAAAGCCTCCGGAAATTAATCCGAAGGCTTGTATATTTTAACAATCGTAATCGTAAATCTAATTACTCTTTTTCTACCTGCATGTAGTTAAGCTCCAATGGGGTTTTACGACCGAAAATCTTAACCATTACTTTTAATTTTTTCTTCTCTTCGTTTACCTCTTCAATAATACCAGAGAAACCATTGAAAGGCCCATCCATAACTTTGATGCCTTCGCCTACATAATAAGGAACATTCATGGTTTCACCTTGTTCACTCATTTCATCAACCACCCCTAAAATGCGGTTAACTTCTGCCTGGCGCATTGGAATCGGATTGCCTGCTTTATCGCCTAAGAAACCAATAACACTATTAATTCCTTTGATGATATGCTCTAATTCACCATCCAATTGTGCTTCAATTAAAACATAACCAGGATAGAAATTACGTTCTTTAGCGATTTTTTTACCATCTTTCATTTGGTAATATTTTTCCATCGGAATTAAAACCTGCGGAACCAAATGAGAGAAACCCAAACGGCTGATCTCAGCATCAATGTACTGCTTTACCTTCTTTTCTTTACCGCTAACCGCCCTTACAACATACCACTTTAGATCGCTCATTAGTAAATATTAATTAGAAAGTGATTTATAAAAAGTATCTAACACAAATGTAGATCCTTTATCCATTGCAAAAATAACCAATGCAATAATTAAAGAAGCTACCAACACAAGAATCGCAGAGTTTTGCAACTCGCCCCAGGTAGGCCATGTAACCTTCTGGGTCATTTCATCGTATGATTCTTTTATAAACTCAACTACTTTAGCCATATTTATTATAATGATTAAATGATTGAGTTAGTGAGTGAGAGAATGTAAGCACATTCAATCATTAAAAACATTCACTAATTCAATCATTATTTTTAGCACGGGAACAAGGATTCGAACCCTGATCAAAGGTTTTGGAGACCTCTATTCTACCGTTGAACTATTCCCGTATTTTAAAAAGAGCTAGCCTAAACCAGCTCTTTTATATTATTATAGCTTAAAAATTAAGCTAAGATTTCAGTTACCTGACCAGCACCTACTGTTCTACCACCTTCACGGATAGCGAAACGTAGACCTTTTTCCATTGCAATCGCGTTAATTAATTTAACAGTGATTGTAACGTTATCACCTGGCATTACCATTTCAGTTCCTTCAGCTAGTGAGATCTCACCAGTTACGTCTGTAGTACGGAAATAGAATTGAGGACGATATTTGTTGAAGAATGGAGTGTGACGACCACCTTCTGCTTTTGATAATACATAGATCTCAGCTTTGAAATCAGTGTGAGGAGTTACTGAACCTGGTTTACAGATTACCATACCACGACGGATATCAGTTTTCTCAATACCACGTAACAATAAACCTACGTTATCACCAGCTTCACCGTAATCTAAAATTTTACGGAACATCTCAACACCAGTTACTGTAGATTTTAAGTTCTCAGCACCCATACCTAAGATCTCAACCGGATCTCCAGAGTTGATTACACCACGCTCAATACGACCAGTAGCAACAGTACCACGACCAGTGATTGAGAATACGTCTTCAACAGGCATTAAGAAAGGAAGATCAGTTAAACGTGGAGGAATTGGAATGTAGCTATCTACAGCATCCATTAATTCCATGATTTTACCAACCCATTTAGGGTCACCGTTTAATCCACCTAATGCAGAACCTTGGATTACTGGAATATCATCACCTGGGAATTCGTAGAATGATAATAATTCACGAACTTCCATTTCAACTAGTTCTAATAATTCTGGATCATCAACCATATCCACTTTGTTCATGAATACAACTAATGAAGGTACACCAACCTGACGAGCCAATAAGATGTGCTCGCGAGTTTGTGGCATTGGACCATCAGTAGCAGCAACAACGATAATTGCACCGTCCATTTGAGCAGCACCAGTAACCATGTTTTTCACGTAATCCGCGTGACCTGGACAGTCAACGTGTGCATAGTGACGGTTAGCTGTTGAATACTCAACGTGAGCTGTATTGATTGTAATACCTCTTTCTTTTTCCTCTGGAGCAGAGTCAATTGAATCGAATGAACGTGCCTCAGTTAAACCAGCATCAGCCAAAACTTTTGTAATAGCTGCTGTTAAAGTTGTTTTACCGTGATCGACGTGACCGATTGTACCGATGTTTAAGTGCGGTTTACTGCGGTCAAATTTTTCTTTTGCCATTTTATTTATAACTAATTAGTAGGTTAACTTTTTATTAATTTATTTTTTGTTATTTCAACACAAAAAACCTTGTCTCTTCTGTATATTTAACAGATTTAACAAAGCTTTATTATACCTGAGCCAAAGATGGGACTTGAACCCACGACCTCTTCCTTACCAAGGAAGTGCTCTACCGCTGAGCTACTTCGGCTTTTTAGTTTTCAGCTTTCAGTATTCAGTTTTCAGTAAAAACTGACAACTGAGAACTGTTAACTGCTCACTTATTTTGAGCGGAAGACGAGGTTCGAACTCGCGACCTATAGCTTGGAAGGCTATCGCTCTACCAACTGAGCTACTTCCGCTTTTAACAAAATGATCGAAGGATTGATTTCGAATGATCGAATGTTTACACTCATTCATTTAAATATTCACTCATTCATTCATTAGATTGGTGGGGAGAGAAGGATTCGAACCTTCGAAGTCTTACGACAACAGAGTTACAGTCTGTCCCATTTGGCCGCTCTGGTATCTCCCCAACTTTATCTTAAAATGTTAACACCTTAAAATAAAAAGAGCCTCCTATCGGAATCGAACCAATGACCTACTGATTACAAGTCAGTTGCTCTACCAGCTGAGCTAAGGAGGCTTTTAATTTTGTGCAATGATACGAAAAATCTTCATTTTTCATACTATCAACGTGTTTTTTAAAAACTTTAAACTTTTAAAAGAACTAACCTTTTCTTCCAGGCGTAATGCCCTTTCCGAAAGGGAATGCAAATATACACACTTATATTTCACTTCAAAATAAATTTGAAAAAAAAATAGCGAACTTGTGGGTTCGCTATCACGGTATTTATGTTTTAAAATAATATTCACTTAATAATCAGACGCTTCGCTTTCGCTTAAAATTGCTTTATGTTCACTTAATTTTGCACGCGTTTTTTCTTTATGCTTTGTGATTTGTTTTCTCAGCGACTCAATTGCCAGGTCAGTCGCCTCTTCAAATGATTTACATTGTTCTTTAGCGAATAGAGTTCCGCCCGGCACGATGAGTTTTATCTCACTTATTTTGTTGGCCTCATCCTCTACATTCTCTAATTTTAAATACACTTCGCCGCTAATGATCTGGTCAAAAAACTGATCTAGCTTATTTGCCTTTTTCTGTATAAA
Source organism: Pedobacter chinensis (assembly GCF_003339865.1). Taxonomy (GTDB): domain Bacteria; phylum Bacteroidota; class Bacteroidia; order Sphingobacteriales; family Sphingobacteriaceae; genus Pedobacter; species Pedobacter chinensis. The sequence goes on along the minus strand of NZ_QPKV01000004.1, from coordinate 543,768 downwards.
GTCTAACAACTTACTGTCTGCACTGAAGTGGATTGATTGAACTCCGATTTTCATTTTTCCTCCTTTTTTTACGCCTTTGGATGGGCTTGTTTATAAATTGTTTTTAATCTTTCGATTGAATTGTGTGTGTAAACCTGGGTGGCAGCTAAGCTTGCATGACCCAAAAGTTCTTTGATGGCATTTAAATCTGCACCTGCATTCAACAGGGTAGTTGCATAACTATGCCGCAATACGTGGGGGCTTTTCTTGTCATTGGTCGATATATGGTTTAGGTATGAGGTTACAATACGGTATACTAATTTCGGATATGCCGCTGCACCTGTATTGGTAACGATTAAGTTAGGCAAATTGTTATCAAAATTCTGCAACTTTTTTAATTCGATATAACTATTAACCTGATTAACAAGTGGTTTATTTATTGGAATAATCCTTTCCTTGTTTCTTTTGCCCAAAACTTTAATTGTGCCTGAGTAGACATCAATATCGGTATCCTTTAATTGAATAAGCTCTGCCAAACGCATTCCGGTCCCAAAAAGAAGCTCTATCACTAAATGATCGCGAACAGATTCAAAGCTTTCATTAAAATGATGCCCGGAATCCAATAGTTGATCCATTTTTTGCGAATCAATAAATACAGGAAGACGTTTGGGTATTTTAGGCGCCTTAATTAAAATGGTGGGGTTTTGACTAACTTTTTCTTCCTTTAATAAGAACTTATATAAACTTCTTATGGCGGATATCTTTCTGTTGATGCTATTTTCTGATTTTTTCTCTTCCATTAAATTTACCATATAGCTTCTGATATGTGTATGTTTAATTTCAGGAAAATTTAAATGGAAAGTATTCTTGATATACTCTTCAAACTGATCCAAATCCGTTTGATAAGACGTAATGGTATGCGGAGAATAGCGCTTCTCGTGGGTTAAATATGTGATAAAGCTTTTTAGCAACATTCAATATTTCCTGCTAGGTATTAATATGAAGTTACAAATAGTTTTGATATAAAGAAATCATTAATTAATTGTTTAATGTAAAGATTTAGATGGGGCCCTGAAAACAAAAAAGCCTTTAGCGAAAAACTAAAGGCTTTTAATGTATTTATATCGTGAACAACTAAGAAGTTGTGTCTTGATTCATATTCTGAATGTAAACAGCATGTTTAATTTCAGTACGACGGGCAACGGATTTTTTCTCGTATGCCTGGCGACTACGTAGTTCTCTCAATACACCAGTTTTTTCAAACTTTTTCTTGAAACGTTTAAGGGCTTTATCTAATGATTCGCCGTCTTTAATGTTGATAATGATCATAACGCTGAAATACCTCCTCTCGTGGTTTTTAAATTTCCCTTATTATAGGGGCTGCAAATGTAAGTAAATTATTGAAAATCAGAAAGAATTTTTCAAACAATTTTATCTTATTTCTATTGTACCTTTATTATTATCTTTCCATACATTTAAATCATTAATATATCAGCTCATGACGACAGGAAAAAAAGCTATTTCAATCACGGCCATTTTAGTGCTCCTGATTTTGGCAATAATTTGTTATTACCGTTATTTCTTTGTTTTTGGAGAAGGCGTTAAGGCTGGAGAACTTAACTATGTGGTTAAAAAAGGCTATGTTTTTAAAACTTATGAAGGAAAGCTCATTCAAAGTGGCATAAGATCAAAACAAACCGGAACTGTTCAAAGTAACGAATTTGAATTTTCCATTGCTAAAAAAGAAATTGCAGAAAAAATGATGGCAAATAGCGGCAAGTTTTATGAGCTGCACTATAAGGAATATAAAAATCCCTTGCCCTGGAGAGGATTCAGTGTTTATGTTGTAGATAGTATTTTGACTACTAAGGATGTTCAATAAGCTAAAAGTTTACCGGTCAGGGCAAAAACTAATTTCTATTATAGATATTTAAACTTTAAACCCTATCCCCTACCTAAACCTTAAACCCTACCCCCTAAACTTTATTGCTTCTTCTTCGGCACCTTTGCTCCTTCTTTTCTTGCTTCAGATAATCCTATAGCAATGGCTTGTTTTTTAGAGGTCACTTTTTTGCCTGAACCGCTTTTAAGTTTTCCTTCTTTCATTTCGTGCATGGTTTTTTCAACCTTTTCTCCTGCTTTTTCTGAATATTTTGCCATGTTTTTAAATTTTTAGTTCATTAGTTCATTAGTCATTAGTCATTAGTCATTAGTCATTAGTCATTAGTCATTAGTCATTAGTCATTAGTCAAAACATTGCCTGATAAAGATTGGTTTTAAAAAATTTAGCTAAAAAAAATCCGGAGGTAATTATACCGTCCGGATTACTCATAATATATTTGGTTTGTTTTTTCTTGCTTGCCCAGCTTCCTGTTTTGGTCTTTAAGCTTTCGGCTTAATTTAATACTTCTCTGGCAATTACGATCTTTTGTATTTCAGAAGTTCCCTCCCCTATGGTACATAATTTACTGTCGCGATAAAATTTTTCTGCCGGGAAGTCTTTGGTATAGCCATAACCTCCAAATATTTGCACAGCTTCTGTTGCTACTCTTACTGAAACTTCTGATGCAAAATATTTCGCCATTGCAGATTCCTTGGTCATTGGCAAATGTCTGTTCTTTAAATCAGCGGCCTGACGGATCAGCAATTCTGCAGCTTCAATTTCAGTCGCCATATCAGCCAACTTAAAGCTGATTGCCTGGAAGCTGGAAATAGGCTGTCCAAATTGCTGGCGTTGTTTTGAATAAGCAACCGCAGCATCAAAAGCACCTTTAGCTATCCCTAAAGCTAGCGCAGCTATTGAAATTCTACCACCATCTAAAACTTTCATAGCTTGTTTAAAGCCCTCGCCAACATTACCTAACAAATTGGCTTTTGGTACACGGCAGTTATCAAAAATCATTTCAGTGGTTTCTGATGCCCGCATACCTAATTTATTTTCTTTTTTGCCCGCTGAAAAACCGGGTGTTCCCCGTTCAACAACAATGGCAGAAATTCCTTTTGAACTCCCTTGCGCTCCTGTTCTTACCATTACAACCGCAATATCTCCGCTTTTGCCGTGTGTAATCCAGTTTTTAGCTCCATTTATAATGTAATCATCACCATCTTCAACAGCAGTGGTCATCATTCTTAATGCATCAGAACCAGTATTGGCCTCAGTTAAACCCCATGCGCCGATCCATTCTGCAGTTGCCAGTTTTGGCAACCATCTTTGTTTCTGCTCTTCATTTGCAAAAGCCAGAATATGACCGGTACAAAGTGAATTATGTGCTGCTAACGATAAACCGATTGAACCACAAACTCGCGCTACCTCAACAATTACATCAACATACTCCTGATATCCTAATCCCGAGCCACCATATTCTTCAGGAACCAAAACACCCATTAAACCTAAATCGCCCAATTGCTTAAATAATTCAATCGGGAAATGCTGTGCCTCATCCCACTCCATTATATTTGGACGAATGTTTCGCTCTGCAAAATCACGGACCATGGTTTTCACACTCTGCTGAGTTTCTGTTTCAGAAAAATTAAAGCTTAGGCTCATTATTTATTTTATAGTTAGTTGCGGCAATTATAAACAATTATTTCATAGTTACTTACCATTAAATATTTATGCAATTGCAGAATGAAATGGTATTTGGTTCAATTAGTGATTTGGCTATTTTGAAACATTGAAATTACTGAAGAAAGTTTTTTTATTTTTTTTATAAATTTTAATTGACAAATAATCCACTAATTTATAGAGTTGACAACTTTTAATAACAAACCGGAAAGAAAGTTGTCAACTCTACTAATAGATTGTGACTTCCAACGACATATTATTTAAGAGTTGACAACTTTTAATAACATACCGGAAAGAAAGTTGTCAACTCTACTAAAAGATTGTGACTTCAACGACATATTATTTAAGAGTTGACAACTTATAATAGCAAACTGAAAAGAAAGTTGTCAACTCTACTAAAAGATTGTGACTTCAACGACATATTATTTAAGAGTTGACAACTTTTAATAGCAAACTGAAAAGAAAGTTGTCAACTCTACTAAAAGATTGTGACTTCCAACGACATATCATTTAAGAGTTGACAACTTTTAATAACATACGGAAATAAAGTTGTCAACTCTACTAATAGATTGTGACTTCAACGACATATTATTTAAGAGTTGACAACTTTTAATAACAAACCGGAAAGAAAGTTGTCAACTCTACTAATAGATTGCGCCTTCAAACGACATATTATTTAAGAGTTGACAACTTTTAATAACAAACCGGAAAGAAAGTTGTCAACTCTATTAAAAGATTGTGACTTCCAGCGTCATATTATTTAAGAGTTGACAACTTTTAATAGCAAACTGGAAAGAAAGTTGTCAACTCTACTAAAAGATTGTGGCTTCCAACGACATATTATTTAAGCATTGACAACTTTTAATAGCAAACCGGAAAGAAAGTTGTCAACTCTACTAATAGATTGCGCCTTCCAATGTCATATCATCATTTAAGAGTTGACAACTTTTAATAGCAAACTGGAAAGAAAGTTGTCAACTCTACTAAAAGATTGTGGCTTCCAACGACATATTATTTAAGCATTGACAACTTTTAATAACAAACCGGAAAGAAAGTTGTCAACTCTATTAAAAGGAGATATAAGGTGTTATTTGATCAATGACCTGCTGATTCAGAATTACAATTTTCTTTAAATCGGCAGGACTTGAATAATTTCCATGCTGTTTCCTATATTGGATAATCGCATTGATCTGCTTGTAAGATAAATAGGGATTTGTTTTCAGATCATTGAATTCTGCTGTATTAACATTAATGATTTTTAAATTGGCCACACTTATCGAAACCTGATCCTTGATCTCATTATACTTCGCAGAATCCAGACCATAAACTTCCAAAAGCTGTTCTTTCTTATAAAAACCACCTAATCGTTCTCTGTATTTTAAAATTCGGTTGGCAAAAGTGCCGCCAATTCCTTTTATTTCATCCAATTGAGCTGAATCAGCTTTATTAATATCGATAATTACAGCTGCCCTTTTAATATATTCTTTCTTTTCATAAACATATTCTTTCTTAGGGTAATTGCCCGATTGATTTTCTATCCTTACATAAGGCGAAAGTTCCCTGTACATCTCCGGAGAAATGGTGTACATTTTTTGAAGATCTTCTGTTTTGTAAAACCTGCCGCCTTTGCTAGTATAATTTACTATGGATTGTGCTTGTTTTGGAGATAAACCTAAAGTTTGCCAACCCCCTGCATCTAAGCTATTGGGATCGAAATTAAATAGTTTTGCTGTTTTTTTATGGTTTGAATTTTCAATTATATCTCTGGTAGAATAAAAACTCTTCTCATCAGTTATTTCTACTTTTTTAATTTGAGCCAGTAAATTTGGATCATCCTTTTCAACCGGCTTATAATAATCATATAAAAATGGGATTGCCTTTAACAAAATAATAATGAATATAAGCACTAGCAATCCATTGAATTCGCCCTTATTAAAACCGAAATGCTTGTTGAGCCAAATTCTCATATATGATATGACATGTGTATTATAAATATAAATCTTATTTTTGGGATTGCAAAACCTGCACGTTTTGCCTATCAACAACCTAACAATTATTTATATGAAGATCATAACTACCTCTGAGTTTGCTAAAGCGACGAAGATAGATAAGCTTGGTGTGCCGGGTTTAGCAGGCTTATTGATGGAGATCATGAAACTGAATGATATCAACAATGTTTTTGCTCAAAACCAACACTTTAAAGGCCTGGAGTTTGTAGATAAGATATTGGAAACAATTGGTGTTTCCATCGAATTTGATGAGGATGATTTAAACAGCATTCCAAAAACAGGTCCTTTCATTGCAATTGCAAACCATCCTTATGGAGGTGTAGAAGGCCTGGCTTTAGTTAAGCTTTTGTGTACGGTTAGGCCTGACGCCAAAGTTATGGTTAACTTCATTCTGAAAAAGATTCCTAACCTTGATGAATTTTTCGTAGCCGTTAATCCTTTTGAAAATGTTCAGCATTCATCGAGCATCAGTGGTTTAAAAACCACCTTTGATTTATTAAGGAATGGCACGCCAATCGGAATTTTCCCTGCCGGCGAGGTTTCTACCTTTAAATTGGATGCCCAACAGGTTACCGATAGAATGTGGCACCCTGTAGTGGGCAAATTAATTGCGAAGGCAAAAGTTCCGGTTGTTCCAATTTATTTCCATGGCAACAATGGCGTTTTATTTAACATTTTAAGTTTTATACACCCTACGTTACGCACTGCCAAGTTACCATCAGAATTTCTGAATAAACAAGGCTTGACCATTAAAGTACGCATTGGTAAACCCATAGCACCATCCGAAGTTTCACATATGAACAGCAGTAATAAGTTGATGGACTTTTTACGTGCCCGTACCTATGCGCTTGGTGTTGGTTTAGATCAGGAAAAGAAACTTTTTAATCCGCTGAATTTATTTAAAATAAAGAAAAAACCTGTTGAAGTTATTGAAGAAACATCTAGACAACTCATTAAAGGTGAAGTAGCAACTTTAGATGATTTTAGGGTTTGGACAGAGAAAAACTACGAGGTTTATATTGTTCCCACACTAAAAATTCCAAATATTTTAAGAGAAATTGGCCGTTTACGTGAAATTACTTTCCGTGAGGTAGGCGAAGGAACAAATAAAAAGATCGACCTGGATAATTATGACATCTACTATAACCACTTATTCATCTGGGATAAGGATTTAGAAAATATTGTAGGTGCTTATCGCATAGGCAAGGGCGATGAGATTTTAGAGAGCATGGGCCGCAGGGGTTTTTACCTTTCTGAACTTTTTAAAATGAAAGATCAGTTCTACCCAATGCTGAGACAAGGAATTGAGTTAGGCAGATCGTGGATTAGAAAAGAGTATCAGGGCAAACCGCTTCCTTTATTTTTATTGTGGAAAGGAATTTTGAAATACCTGATTGATAATCCTCAATATCGTTATATGTTTGGTCCGGTAAGCATTAGCAACAGCTTTTCGAAATTTAGCAAGGCTTTAATTGTTGATTACATCACTAAAAACCATTTCGATTATGAAATGGCAAAATATGTAAAACCACGTAATAAATTCAAAGCCGATTTATTGCCAATTGCAACTGATACTTTGGTTGAGAGCAGTGAATCTTTTAAAGATTTGGATAGCATTATCGGAGATATAGAAAACTCGCACATTAAAATTCCTGTTTTACTAAGGCAGTATATGAACTTAAATGCGAAAATTATTTCATTCAATATCGATCCGAAATTTTCTGATTGCCTGGATGGTTTCTTGGTTGTTGATACACATAACATCCCACCAGAAATGCTGGAGAAACTTGGCAAAAACCTTTAGATTTAAAATAAATTTTCAGTAAAAACAGCAATATCTTCACGAAAAAACAATAAAAATCCCCGAAACGTCTTTCGATCGGGGATTACTTTTTTAAAAAGACCTTTTTAGATACCTATATTTCTCAAATCACAAACGAAGTTACCTGACAAATCATTCCATCCTTAAAATTCCAAACGTCGCAATAGGAACTTTTTTTTGACTCGCCGTTTTTTTCGAATACGATTTGACCAAGCTCAACTACGAAATCTTTTTCTTGGATGTTATTTTCTGTTGTGAATGTTATTCCATCATAAGCTGAGCTTATATAGCTAAGGAGTTCGGACTTTCCATTGAAGGTGCTTCCACCAACGTTTTCCCATTTGATACCTTCGGCACAGTAAGTGATAAATTCCACATAATTTCCTTCTGCCAAAGCTTTGTTCGCCTTTATAAAAACATCTTGATTGCTCATGTCTGATCTTTATTAATACTGTTTAATTGCCGATCTGTACACCGACCTTACCATAAAAATCTTTATCACTGTCTCTAAATTCAAGCAGGCTATGCGCCTTACCTATTTCCGACAATGGGAATACTTTGTTTAATACAGGTTTTAGTTTTCCGGACTCTATCAATTTTGTGAGTTCGTCCAATTTGTTTCTGCTCTGTCTGGTAAATACAAAATGGTAAGTGGCATTTTTTCCCCATGCGTGAATCAGATTCTGTGGTTTTTCAATATCCACTAATGTTACGACCTGTCCCATTTGATTTAAAATCTTACCGCTGTCCGAAAGTGTGGTGCCACCTATTGTATCGATTACAACGTCCACGCCTTTGTTATTGTTCAGTTCTAAAATTGCATCGATATAATTTTCCTTTTCATAATCAATGGTATAATCCGCTCCCAATCCTTTGAGAAACTCGTGGTGTATGGTTCTCGCTGTTGTATAAACGGTTGCACCCATCGCTTTTGCCAATTGAATAGTGGGTATTCCCACACCACCTGCACCACCGTGTATTAAAATCGTTTGATTGATCTTAAGTTGTGCCCGGGTATAAAGCATTTCCCAGGCAGTACCTGCTGCTAAAGGAAATGTCGCGGCTTCTAAATGGCTTACATTTTTCGGTTTGATGCCGATGATGGATTCCTTGGCAACATGATATTCTGCGTAGCTTCCATATCCATTAAAAATTTCCGGAGTGTAATATACCTCATCACCTACTTTAAAGTTTTTGATACCTGTTCCAATCTCTACAATCACACCAGACACATCATGCCCTGTGATGACCGGAAGCTGTAACTCATTTTTATAATCCCCTCTGCGAACTTGAAAATCCAGTGGATTCACTGATGTTGCCATTACTTTTACCAATACTTCGTCAACTCCCGGTTTTGGAGTTGGAACATCTAGTATTTCAAATTTTTCTACCGAGCCGAACTCGTTCAACACTGCTGCTTTCATAATGATTTTATTTATTTATGCATTTACCTAAATAGGTAAATCCTGAATTGATTTTTGTTCCTTTTATAACACGCTCATAGAATCTTTCTGGCTGCAATCACAATATTATTGATAACATGGTTGGTTCATGGTTGTTCAGAATCAAGATACTGTCCTTTTGTACGAAGTAAGTTTTGAAGACTTGTTATTGACAATTTCCGCATCTCTTTTGATTTTGTTTATTCAAAAATAAATCAACTTCTAAGAAATAAACGTAGACAAATGTCTATATGTTAAATTAACAAATGGTCTGTGGATGAGATGTTTAAATTCAGCAAACTTTTACAGCTCTCGTTTGCAAAAGTATTTTTGTTCTAATTATATCCAAAAGGCAATAAGATGAATATGACTTTAACTGATTTTTAAAGTTATGCCTTAAAAATTTCAGAAGTATAAAAGACATTATCATCAATTTCAAAAATTCTACAGAGCCGAATTTATTTAATATCGTTCATTCTATATCATTTAGATATTTAGGTAAATAACTAAATATTAGCATAAAAATTTTAAAGTTCTTCTTTTATAAGTCTTGCTAATTCCTGAATTGATTTTTCATTTCTTTTATAATATGTCCACTGCCCCTTTCTTGTACCGATAAGGATTTGAGCGGCCGACATTGTTTTTAAATAATCAGAAACAGTAGGAACCAACATTCCAGCTTTCTGTGCAATGTCAGATACACAGACACCTAATTCAGGCGTATAATTGTTTAATTCTTAGGAAAATGAGCAAAAGGATCTTTTAGCCATATAAGAATATTTAGACGCGTTTCGTTTGATAATGATTTAATTACTTCTAATAATTTCATTTGATAAAATGAGGTATTTCCCTAAATCCCTACAAGCTAATCTTAAAAATTTTAACGTTTGTAATCAAAAGGTCTGTAAATGAACGATTAATGGCAAATAATTTATCAAGTCAACTGTATCCTTATTATTGATTTTTGCCGTTTCCATTCCCCATTGGGAAATGAATTGGAGTAAAGGGATTAAGGTCTTGCCAAAATCGGTCAGCTGATAATCCACTTTCAACGGAGGTTTACTCATATGGACGGTTCGTGTGATCAAGCCGGTTGCCTCCATCTTTTCCATTGCAGGCTCAAAGTTCGTTCTGCTATAGAAAGACATCCTTTTCTCAATGTACTGTATCGCTTTTTAATCAAATGAATTAGGATTACCACTTTCCATTTACCGCACTTTTTTACTAGAAAAAAACATCATAGAAGATCTAAAAATCTTCTATGATGTTTTGGAAGTTGCTGTTTTAATCAAATTATTTTACAACCGTAGCTTCCAATTCAACTTTTAATGTTTCAAATAAAACGTTAACTTCCATGGCAGTCAGAGCCTGTTTAATATTGTGTCTGGCTATCCATTCCTGAAGAATAGGGAAATGCGGCCAAAGTTCCTCCATAGATGTAGTATAAACATTTAACCGTACAATACCTTCACATTCATAACCTGCCGAAGTGATTACTTCTTCTAAATTAGAAATTGACTGCTGAAGTTGTGATTTCATGTCCTCATTGCTTGATATACCATTGGAATCAATAGCTGCCTGACCGGAACAGTATAATGTACCCGTGTTATTTTTCACTTCAACTGCCTGAACATAACTGCGTTCGTCTTGCCATTTCCAAGGACTAAAAGTTTTTTTTTCCATTGTAAAAGTTTTTTAAGATGTTAAAACAAATTTTATTATTACAAAAGTAGGCTTCGCTTTCTAGTCCTTCTGTTGATGTAGATCACAATTATAGAGTGATGTATATCACACTTGGTTTTCGTTTACTGTCAGGCATTTAAAGGTATGATTGGTAAAATAATCTTTCTTTACAAGAATGAGGTTCTGGACAATCGGAAGATATATTATTACTTTTTATTAAATTTAGCGTGATAGTCTACTTAATGTTTCTCTTGAAACGCCTAAATAGGCTGCTAATTGGGATTTTGGAACCCTTTGTACTAAAGCTGGATATCGCTCAATCAGTTGGTAATAACGCTCTTTCGTATTGGAGGTAAGGGTTGAAAGAATCCGCTTTTGTGCGGCAATAAATCCAAAATAAGCTTTTTCCAGAAAAAAATGTTCTATTTTGGGCAAAGTGCCGCATAGTTTCTTATAATTTTCAAGGGTAATATATAATACATCGGTGTTTTCCAGGCATATTAGGGACATCGATGTTTTCTGTTGTGTATAAAACGCCTCAAAATCACTTTCCCACCAATCTTCCATTGCAAAACCAACAATATGTTCGCGTGCGTCCGAATCGGTATACACTAATTTTAATAATCCTTTACAGATAAAGTAATGTCTGGATAAGTGTTCTCCTTCCTGAAAAAGAAATTGCCCCTTTTTATAGGACTTTGCTGTAAACAAAGAAGCTACAAATCCAAATTCCTGATCTGTCAGAGGAACAATTTTTCCGATATGATTTTTTAGTATTTCAAGCATCTTAATGGAACGGTTTAATTATGAAAACAAGCTGAGAAACGCTTTAAGCACCGGCGATGATAAATTATCTTTTCGATAGATCAGAACAGTCTTTACGGTACCGATCTCTTTGGGCAGAGAAAATGTGCTAACTTTCCTTCCGCTGTAAAAGGTTGATACGATTTCGGCAGGCAGAAAACTAAAACCTATTCCTGATTCGATAAAGTTAACAACTCCTTCAATTGAATTTATTACCGTTTTGTGATAGTTCATAATGTTATTGCTAATCAGCCAGGCTTCCAGTCGTGCTCTGAAAAAACAGCCCTGGTCAAAAACAATAGCCTTAACTTGATGTTGTGCCAATACATCATCCAGGCTTTCGAAGCCTAAAGGTGTTACAGCGACAATACGTTCATCCAAGATATGTATCTGTTCCAATTCTTCATTATATAACGGTGCGGGGATAAATGCAACGTCCAATTTGTAATTCATAACATCATTAATTAGCACATCACGCATAGCAGAAGTTAAATCAAGATCTACCAACGGAAATTTCTCCGCCATTTCATTGACAATTCCAGGACCTTTAAGAGCCATAGTCGTTTCCAGAAATCCTATTTTTACCTGACCCCTAACCATGTCGTTTTTTCCGACAGATAATTTTGCTTCTTCAATCAGATTATTGATTTGTTTGGAGTAATGCAACAGCGTTTTTCCTGCTGATGTCAGCTCCACCTTTCTGGAAGTTCTTAAAAATAATGTCTCACTGAATTCTTCTTCCAGACTTTTAATTCTTGCTGTTACATTCGATTGTACTGTAAACATAGCTTCTGCTGCTTTGGTAAAGTTACCATGAAAAGCCACTGCCTCAAATAATTTCAGATCATTAATATTCATAAATCATAAATAATGATAGTTTTAATTAAAATAAATCGTTTTTAATAATTAAATATAACGCATAAATTTGTTCTATGAAGAATTATATCAAATAAAAATCATATTACCCGTTGCAATTATTGTATCGGCTTTGCTACCAACTTCTTATATTATGGCACAATCTAAAAACAAATCAGTAAGTCAAGCGGAAAACACCGCCAGTAAAGTTTATTACCGCAAAATAAATGCGGGTGGACACAATATTTTTTATCGTGAATCAGGATCTCAGGATGCTCCTGTAATTTTGCTTCTACATGGTTATCCAACTTCATCGCACATGTTTCGCAATCTTATTCCGATATTGAATGAAAAGTATCATGTGATTGCTCCTGACCTTCCCGGATTTGGCTATTCAGATGCACCCTGCAGAGATAAATTCGATTACACATTTGATAATCTTGCTAAAGTAATGCAAGCATTTATTGATGAACTGAAACTAAAAAGATTTGCCGTTTATGTGTTTGATTACGGTGCACCTACAGGGTACCGCCTTATGCTGACAAATCCTGAAAAGATCACTGGGTTTATCTCGCAGAATGGTAATGCCTACACAGAAGGGCTCGGCTCAGCCTGGGATGGTGTTAAAAAATATTGGGAAAACAATTCGGATGAGGATAGAGATGCCTTAAGAGGGTTTGTTAAGGAGGAAGAGCTTAGATTTCAATATTTTACGGGTGTTGGAGACCCCGAACTTGTTGCTCCTGAAACATATACTCTCGACCAATATTTCCTTGATCGTCCGGAATCGGATGAAAAACAACTCGATTTAATTGGGGATTATAAGAATAATGTAAGCCTATATCCGAAGTTTCACGAATATTTTAGAAAGTATCAGCCTAAAGCTCTTATTATCTGGGGAAATAAAGATCCGTATTTCTTGCCTGCAGGTGCTGAAGCCTATAAAAGAGATATTCCAAATGCAACGATCAAGTTTTATGATACGGGACATTTTGCACTGGAAACCCATGCAGAGGAAATCGGTAATGATATTTTAAATTTTATGGAAACACTGCCTGATTAATAAAATCAGAATATACACAGCTTAAATACAATCAAGTACAAAATTTCAAGCTACGGGTACAATTGATGCTTCCACAAAGTTTGCTAGCAATGATATCAGAACCCGTTTGCCTCAGTTTTCAGAAAAAAATCGAAAAAAGAATCAAGCTGTCTTTTCATTATTTTCTAAGTTTGCAATAACAAAAGAAGTGACTCCTGCGCAACTGTCTTTTGCTTGGATGATCAACAAGAACCTGGATCTTGTACCAATCCCAGGAACGACTAAACTTTCTCGGTTGGAAGAAAATATCAATGCTGTCCAGATTAAACTATCACAGGAAGATATCAATGAAATTGAGAAAATAGTGCGAGTTGAAAACGAATTAATTTAGATCAGTAACCCAATTTCTTAAGAACCGGGTTTGTCAGGTTGAGTAGAATTCTGAGTAGCAATTTAAGAATAAACATCAAAAATATATGAAATGAAAACGCTATTAAAATTAGAAGAAATTGCAATGTTTCTATTCTGCATTTTCTTATTTAGCAAATTAAATTTTGCCTGGTGGTGGTTTCCTGCATTATTGTTATTGCCTGATATTGGTATGATTGGGTATGTTGTAAATCAAAAAGTTGGAGCATTCACGTACAACTTTACACATCACCGTTTGATAGCGACAATAATCGCTTTCTATGCTATTACTTATGGTTACGATGGTTGGAAACTTATTGCTATTATACTTTTTGCACATATTTCTTTTGACAGAATGCTAGGGTATGGCTTAAAATATAATGACCATTTTCAGAATACGCATTTAGGTACTATTGAAAAAAAAGAGCAATAAATAGGTATCATACTATGAATGACAGATTGCGGTTTAGTTTTCAGTAATCTGCTTTCTATGATTCAATCCCCAATCGGCTATGGTAAGGGTAAGATGTTTCAGCGTTTCGCCATATTCCGTAAGTTGATATTGCACCGTGATGGGCTGCGTATTTAATACCTCCCGGATAATGAGCTGATTCAGTTCAAGTTCTTTAAGCTCACGACTAAGCATTTTTCCGGAAATCCCCTCTACTTCTCTCAATAGTTCCGAGTAACGCATGGGCTGAAACGTTAAGCAGGAAATAATAGATATTTTCCATCTGCCACCAATGACATCCAAAGCATCATGTATGGCCCTAATATTATGTTTACACACTTTATTCACTCCTTTTGTTGTTATATTTTTCTTTTCCATGTGTTGAATTTATTAATGGTTACCCAAATGTCACTATTACTTTTTGTCACAAAGGTACAAATTGTCACTTGCGTGATATAACTTTGCAGCATAAAATTTTTAAGAAATGGATTTAATACAAGATTTAAACTGGAGATATGCTACAAAAAGCTATAGCAACAAAAAAATAAGTAAAGAAAAATTAGACTTTATTTTAGAAGCTACTAATCTATCAGCTTCTTCTGTTGGATTGCAGCCATACCGCATATTCGCTATTGATAATGCAGGACTGAAGACCAAACTGGGAGCTAATTCTTTTAACAAACAAATAGCTCAATCATCCCACCTTCTGGTATTTGCAACCTATAACAAAGTAACAACCCAACACGTGCGAGACCTTGTGAATTTAACGGCAGAAAAACAAGGTGTTACTGTAGAATCATTGAACGAGCTATTCACTGCTGCAAATACATATTTTACTGGTAGAAGTGATGAAGAGAATAAGCTTTGGGCAGAAAGACAAACCTATATTGCATTGGGTACAGCATTAATAGCTGCAGCAAATGCCAAAGTTGATGCCACACCAATGGAAGGCTTTGATGCGCAGTTGTTTGATGAATTATTAGGACTGAAGGAAAAAGATTTGCACAGTGTTGTAATACTTTCTTTAGGATATCGCGATGAAATTAATGATTACTTAGCCAATCTTCCTAAAGTAAGAATATCTGTGGGGGAAATGGTAACAAAGATCAGTTAAACTTACCGATAGCAGAACCTTCCCAAAAAGCTTCTGCTATCTATATAGTACCCTTAAAACATATTAATATGATAATAGATAATGATTGAGATATGTTAAGTTGGTAAGACCTTATCAAGAGAAGAAAATAAAAAACATTACCTTTGAACATCTCATTTAGTTTTATATGCATCCGCTTTTCAACTATATTAATGAATACGCTATAATCTCTGAAGAAGATTTTAAGGTTTTCTTAAGCCATTTTACTCAGAAAAAGATAACAAAAAAACAATATCTGTTAAAAGAAGGAGAAATATGTAAACATATGGCCTTTATCATAAAAGGTTCTATGCGTAAATATTATATAGATGAAAAAGGCATTGAGCATATTGTTAATTTATATATGGAAAATTGGTGGGCAGGCGACCGTGAAAGCTTTGTCAGGTCTACTCCCAGTGTGTATAATATAGAAGCCTGTGGAAACTGTGAACTACTTCTTATTTCAAGAGAAAATACATTAAAATTGCGTGATCAGTGTCGTCCTTTCAATGAATTGTTATTGAAACTTGACGAACAAAATACTATTGCTACACAAAAAAGAATTACTTCTACTATCAGTTACACAGCTGAAAAACGCTATGCAGACTTTGTTGAATGTTACCCTCACTTTATCCAACGCTTTCCTCAACACCTTATCGCTTCTTACCTTGGTATTACAAAAGACACATTAAGCCGGGTGCGTAAGAAAATGCTGGGAAAGTAGTTGCTTTTTCAGTTGATCTTATATTCTTAGATATTAGTCTACGTTATCTTCTCTGCATTTGATATAGTTTTGTTTTATCAAATCAAAAAATTCACATTGGATATCAGTTCATTCATATGCATCCACTATTTCATTATATTAACAAATATGCTATAATTTCCGAAGAAGATTTTAAAGTTTTCTTAAGTCATTTTACGCACAAAAAGATAAGAAAAAAGCAATTTCTGTTAGAGGAAGGAGAAATCTCTAAACACATGGCCTTTATTATGAAAGGAGCTATGCGCCAATACTATATAGATGAAAAAGGTGTTGAACATATAGTTAATTTATATATTGAAAATTGGTGGGCTGGTGATCGGGAGAGCTTTGTTATGTGTACCCCCAGTATTTATACCATAGATGCTTGGGAAGATTGTGAAGTACTTCTCGTTTCGAAAGAAAACACATTAAAACTGCGTAATCAATGTCGTGCCTTTAATGAATTGTTATTGAAACTTGATGAACTAAATACCATTGCCACACAAAAAAGAATTACCTATTCAATTAGTTTTACAGCAGAAATCCACTACAAATACTTTGTTGACAATTACCCCTATTTTGTTGATCGTTTTCCACAACATATTATAGCGTCTTATCTTGGAATTACAAAAGACACATTAAGCCGGGTACGCAAAAAAATGCTTAAACAGTAAGTGCGTTATTTACAGAAACGTGTATATGTATAAATGTTGTTATTAATTATGTTAGTCTTTTATCTTTTCTTATAACAGATGAATCAACGGAATGATCCCGATGAAATATCGAATTCATTGTAATAAATCTCATAACTAGATTTATTAAAAATGTAGCATAGTCCTTTGAAAAAACATGCTACTTTTTGTTGCAATTCCATTTAATAAATGTCAACATTTTTCGTTTGTCATTTCTCATCTTTTTAATCGTATTTCTTACTATACTTTATGCAAATAGGTTAAAGAACTTCTATACTCCGCTTTTTTATAGACATTTGTCTACTTTTTTTTCTTTCCATTTAGTGCAATTTAGAGTTATTAACTTTTAAATCAAAAACAATGGAAAAATCTCCTAAAATTGGTCTTCAAGGTCTACTTCGTCCGGAAGATAGTATCGTAGTGCTAATCGATCATCAACCTTTTCAAGTTGCCAATCTGCATAGCCATGAACCTACATTGATTATTAACAATACAGTAGGGCTTGCTAAAGCTACAAAAGTATTTAATGTGCCAACTATTCTTACAACCGTTACCGAAGAACGAGGAGGCCTTATCATCAAAGGTATTCAAGACGTATTCCCAGAACAAAAGCCTATTAACAGAACATTTATCAATACTTGGGAGGATCCTGCAGTTACTGATATCGTAAAGGAAAGCGGTCGTAAGCAATTGATTTTAGCCGGGCTGTGGACAGAGGTTTGTGTTGCAATGCCTGCAATTCAAGCTTTGGGAGAAGGTTATGATGTATTTGTAGTTACAGATGCATGCGGTAGTGTAAGCCCTGAAGCACATGATATGGCTGTCCGTAGAATGGTTCAGGTAGGTATCGTACCAATCAATTGGCTGGCTGTAGTTTCAGAGTGGCAACGCGATTGGGCTCGTTTAGATACTGCATCTCAATTAGGTCCTATTTTGTTTGATCACGGTGGAGGAAGCGGAGTTGCTTTAGCCTGGGAATTGCAGTTACTTGCTACAACACCTCCGCAACAATAATAAATAGTATTAAAACAAAGACTGTCATATTTTGACAGTCTCTGATTTATCTATCAAGTAATTTGTAATATAAAAGTATACTTATGAGTAACGATTTAGCTCTTCTTATGGAAGAAAATTTGGCTAAAGTATGGAGTCAAAGAGATTCTTCCATCAGAATGAAGTCCATTCAAACTATCTATACTGTTGATAGCAGTTTATATCATGTGGAGCATCAAACAACAGGACATGAGGCTATCAATGAAAGTGTGAGTAATGTAGTGGCTAATATGCCTCCAACGTTCGCTTTTTTTAAACTTAAACCAGTTGTTATCAATAATAATATGGGTAGGCTAATTTGGGGAACGGGGCCAAATATAGAATCACTTGTTGCTACAGGTATGGATATCGCTGTTTTTGAAGATGGAAAAATCAAATCATTGTATGTATTTCTTGATTAATTAAAAAATTTAAAAGATGAAACCATCATGATTTTTCAAACCACACGGTGGTATGAATAAATCTGATAGCTTCATCACAATTAAAAACAAATTTATACGGATGAAAAAGGAAACCAGTTTTTCTACAAAAGGGCAAAGGGCTGATATAGGAGATTTAACAATTTATCGATTATTAGCGAATAGATATACTGATGCTGTTGGGCCATTTGTGTTTCTAGACCATATCGTTCCGAAAGTTCATTCGTCCGCTATGAATAGCGGGACTGGTGGACATCCCCACCGGGGCATAGCGACATTAAGCTACATTATAGATGGAGAAGATGAGCATTTTGATAGTGCCGGAAATTATGCGAAAGTCTACTCTGGAGGCGTGCAATGGATGAAAGCCGGAAACGGAATTATCCACGATGAAACATTGAATGTAGATTCTCAAACCGGAACCAATCGTACACATGCTTTTCAGTTCTGGATTAATCTCCCTTCAAAAAATAAAGCAGAGAAACCAGAGTATCTGGCAATTCAAAGTGATGAGGTTCCACAAAAAAAATTACCTAATGATAGTGGCTGGATAAAAGTAATCGTCGGGAGTTACGAAGATTTAAATTCTAAAATCCCCAACTATTCGGAGCAGTTTTTATATCATATCCATATTGAAGCAGGTAAAACTTTTACAATATCCTTTGAAGAAAAGATTGAAGTCGCAGTATTTCTGCCAATTGTGAATGCCACCCTTAATGATGCCGAATTTCAAGCAGGAGATTTTATAGAGTTTGACAGAAATGCCGGCGAGATAATAATTGAAAATAAACTTCAGGAAGCAGCAGATATTATTTTGTTTGGAGGTGAAGCTTATACAGAACCTATTGTGGCAGAGGGGCCGTTTATTATGAACAGCCGATCTGAGATAGCAGATGCTTACCGTGATTTTTATAATGGTGAATATGGAGAAATCAACAATCAAAAAGGGCGGGTATAAATTAAATGAACATGAAAAACATAGGCGTCATAGGAACAGGAAAGGTCGGATTAGGTCTTATAAAACACTTAGCCAATATAAATCATCACATACTGATAGCTAATGAGGGTCATCCAGCATTATTAAGTGAAACCGCCTCATCATTTGGTGGTTCGGTGACGGCTGTAAGTCAGGATGATATAATCAGTCGGGCAGAAATAATTTTTCTTGCTGTACCATGGGTTGCCATCAATCAAATTGCAGAAAAAGCATCCTCGGCCAGTGGCAAGCTTATTATCGATGCGACCAACAATATTATATCGCTACAGCCTTTTAAAACCGAAAATTTAGGCGAGGTCTCTACCGGAGAACATGTACAGCAATTATTTCATACACATCACGTTGTCAAAGCATTTAATACACTTACCGCAGAAACGCTTCAAAATCCGACACCAAACGATCTAGGAAAGACTGTCATTTTTTTAAGTGGGGAGAATGATTCGGCAAAAAGTAAAGCCTCGGATATTATTTCTTTAATGGGTTTTGAACCTGTTGATTTAGGTTCATTTAAAGATGCTGCAAATTTACAGGAAATTGGTCGTCCGCTTTCTGGTATCGAATTCATAAAAGTTAAAGGTTCAAAAGTTGCCCATAAGCAATAATGTTTCATCATCAATTTTGGCAAAAAATTGAAACGAAAACGGAAGGGATAAAAGAGAAATCGCATACTCCTATCTTTTATATCGCAGAGATAAAGGCAACCCTAATATAAAAAATTAACAGAATGAGAACGATAAAAGCAATACTTATGATTTTAGCAATGTCTTTTGCGACTGATAATGTTGCCGCACAAAGTAACGTAACCTCTTTTGGAAGAGAAGAATACATCACGGTAGAAAAAAATATCAAATTGCACGTTACAGATTTGGGCCAGGGAAAACCTGTGGTTTTGATTCACGGATGGCCGTTGAGTGATGCGATGTATGAGTATCAGTATCAATTTTTAGTAGATAAAGGTTACAGGGTAATAGGGATTACACTGCGTGGTTTCGGAAAATCTGACAAGCCTTATGGTGCTTATAATTACGATGTGTATGCCCAAGACATCAAAGCGGTGTTGGATCAATTGGATATTAAAGATGCAACATTGGGCGGCTTCTCGATGGGTGGTGCCATATCCATACATTACTTAGCAAAATACAATAGTGCCAGGGTAAGTAAACTTGCATTATTTGGTGCAGCAGCACCGGTCTGGACCAAACGAAATGATTATAATTTTGGCTTTACCAAAGAAGCTGTAAATGATCTGATCGCATTAAGCAAGGTTAACAGGCCGCAGCTTCTAGAAAATTTTGGCAAAATATTCGGTGCAAGTGAAACTGCTTTGCCTACAGGCATTGCCAACTGGCTGGGAGGCATTAATATAGAAGCTTCCCCTTATGCCACTACACAGAGTTTGATTGCTTTGCGAGATACAGATTTAAGAAGTGAACTTTCAAAAATAAATACCCCAACTGCCATCTTCCACGGAACTAAAGATATTATCTGTGAATTCGCATTGGCAGAACAAATACAAAAAGGGATTAAGAACTCTTACATAGTGAAATTTGAAAATAGTGGGCACGGCCTGTTTTTCGAAGAATTGGAAAAATTCAACACGGAATTATTAGCCTTCCTGCAAAAGTAAACATACTGTATATCAGCACCTAATTTGACATTATGCAACTGAATATACAGCTAAACCAATCAATAAAAAACAACAACGTATAAATTTAAGATTAAGACAAAATGGGAAATAAAGAAATCGTATTGAAAGCAATGAATGAATTGTTTCACGAAAAAGACAGTACAGCCATCGAACGGTATTGGCATGAATCCTATCAACAGCACAACCCATCGATGATTAATGGCCATGAGGGACTTAGAAATCTTTTACCTGTTCTGGATTCAAACTTTAATTGGCAGCCCGGTATAATTGTGGAAGAGAATGATATCGTTATCACGCACAGCCTGGTACATGGTTGGGGGCCGGTACCGGTTGTAGTGGTAGATATTTTCCGCCTTGAAGATGGAAAAATAGCCGAACACTGGGATGTCGTACAAGAAGAAACTCCTGCCTCAAAATCAGCTAATGGAAATGCAATGACGTCCTTTCACAATACCCCGTTAAGAAATAAGACGAGTTCATGACTTTCAATAATATAAGTTCAAAAAAATGCTCAAAAATTAATTAACTATGGTATTACAAAGCTCATGGAAATGAAAAAAAGCAGGATCATTTTAATTCTTCTCTTAACTTTTAACATCTATTCTTATGCTCAACAAAAGCCTTTTATGGACTATGTACTTAGCTGGGATGGTCATTCCTCTAAATTAGAGGTCGAACTCACGTATTCTGCCGCTCAAAAAGACAGTACCGTCTTTATATTCGGGGACCCGAATTTTGGCGGACAGACAGATATATTTAAAGTTGTCAAAAATATCCGCAGCAACGCACCGGAGGAAGTCAAGATAGACGAAGCGAACAGGCGGATCACCATATACCACAAGGGAGCAAAAAAACACAGGCTCACTTATGAAATAGACGGCTCGCTTCCCGTTGATAAACCAACCACGGCTTCTCAAACAGAACTGTTCAGGCCTGTTATTACCAAAGGAATATTGACGCTGGTAAATCAGTTGTTTGCCTTGGACATAATCGACGGGAGTAATCCTTTGGTATCCTTCAGCTGGCGTAGCTATCCTGAAAATTTCAGCTATTTCAATTCCGTCCAGCCTTCTCAAACAGATCCATCTGAAAAAATTTCAGATTATTACAACGAGCTTTCGGAATTGGTGTATTTTGTTATGGGAGATAACATTGAGGTAAAGGAATACAGCGTTATGGGTATCGCGCATTATTGCGTAACCACGAAAGAAGATAAGTATGGAAATGACCTGCAGGAAAATCTCAGCCCTTTTTTTGAAAGCTATTTCCCGAGCATTCACAGGTTCTGGAACGATAACGATTTTCCTTTCTATTTTTTAGTCATCACGGCACTGCAAAACAACCAAAAAGAATTAGGAGGAGGTGGTTTTGGGATAAAGAATGGCTTTGTAATGAAGTTGGGTAGAAAATTCGGAACACGGGAGAAGTATGTTACGGCACATGAAACTGCTCACTCTTGGACAGGAGTGAAAATCATGTTAGGTGAAGATAGTTTCGATCATCAATGGTTCGGTGAAGGGTTTAACGATTATACCACAATCATTAATCTGGCAAAAAGCAAAATTTACAATGAGGAGGAGTTTCTACATTACCTGAATGAAGAGACCTTGAAACCACATTACACAAGTAAAATCAAAGCTGTGCACAATGACTCTATTGCCGCAAATTACTGGACGGATTATACCAATTATGGAGTTCTTCCATACAGAAGGGGACTCATCTACGCTTTTTACCTCGATAACCAGATCAGGTTAGCGTCAAACGGAAAATTTACGCTCAGGAATATGTTGCTTGACCTGTACGCACTTAGAAAGGCAAAAAAGAATGATGATATTTTATCGGTTGATGATTTTATTAATGCAGGTGCAACATATTTGGACAAAAAAGAGTTGGCCGAGCAGATAGAGCATCATATGATAGAGGGACAACCCATTGATTTTAATAAGGTAAAACTTATTGCCGAATTTAACATCGACATCAACAACAATATACCGAAGGTAAACTTAACAGAGGGTGCCGATCTGTCAAAAATATATCAGTGGTAATGAATAGTACAGCACTTTCACCGCTTAAAATTAACTTAACCATTGTTTTAAATAGATTTAAAAATGAAAAACAAATTAACAGGTAATAGATATAAAATGGATTTAGATGTTCTGAAAACAGAACTCTATTTCGAAACCGATGAATCCATGGTTTTTACTGTGATAGAAGGTGGCTCTTTAACCGAAAAGGATTATTCGGAAAGAGTAGAAACCACCATCGCTGAAATTCGTCCACAGGTATATATGGTTGCATGGAAAGAAATTTCAGGTGCTACGGTAACGCATGTCGAAGACCATGAAAATGGAATTATTTATAGCAATGCAACGTTGCCTGATGGAAGCTTTTATACAATGAAGGGCACGATAAGCCCTGTTCAAGATTAAAAAGAATAAGGACAACAATAATTCTGGGAAATTATGATACAATCCAACGAAACAACAAATGCACCAATCCGCATTGGTTATAGTCTTTCACTTTCCGGTCCGGTGGCTGAGAATACAAAAGCGGTTATGCTCGCACACAGCATTTGGGAAGAAGACATCAATAGTAAAGGAGGTCTTCTCGGTCGTAAAGTAGAACTTGTCTGCTACAATGACAACGGAGATCCGTCACAAGTATCCCTCATCTATACAAAGCTTTTGGATGAGGATAAAGTAGATTTGGTTATCGGAGGTTATGGAACGAACACTATTGCAGCCTCTATGCCTGTAATTATAGCGCGCAAACGATTTTTGGTCGGACTGATGGGGTTAGGCGTCAATCTAAATCTTAAATATCCGAATTATTTTGCGATGATTCCTACAGGCCCTAAACCTAATTCTACGCTTACAGAAGGTTTTTTTGCGCTTGCAGCTTCCCAAAGTCCCAAACCGTTAACTGTTGCTATACTTTCCGCTGATGCAGAATTTTCAAAGAACCCTGTTATAGGTGCCAGAGAAAATGCAGAGAAATATGGTTTTCAGATTGTTTATGAGGAAACCTATCCGCTTTCAACAGAAGATTTCACACCAATAATCGATCAGGTAAAAGTGACCAATGCGGACTTATTTTTCATTTGTTCCTATTTAAACGATTCAATAGGTCTGGTTCGTGCGATTCATAAAAGTGACTATCGACCAAAAATGGTGGGTGGCGCCATGATTGGTCCACAGAGTGCTTCTGTAAAGAAAGAGTTGGGTCCGCTTTTAAATGGCTTTGTCAATTATGAATATTGGGTACCGGTACCAAAGATGAACTTTCCGGGAGTTGCTGATATGTTGGCTAAATATCAAGCAAAGGCACTTGAAAAAAATGTAGATGCACTAGGCTATTATATGGCTCCATTGGCGTATGCACAAATGCAAATACTTGAACAGGCGGTTCTGGCAACTGCAAGTCTGGATGATGCGGCTCTTTCAGCATATTGTCGAGCTAATGCCTTTGAAACGGTAATGGGTAACATACGTTTTGGTAAAGGTGGTGAGTGGGCTGAGCCACGTGTGGTACAAGTACAATTTCAAAACATAGACAACAATGAGATTGAGACCTTTAGGGATAGCCGTGTACAAGTGGTTGTCGAGCCCTCAGCCTACGCATCCGGACCATTAATATATCCATACGCCCCTAAATTAAAGATTTGATGAGGGCGCTATATGAACATTATTAAAAACAGAGAATCAATTTCAAGAAACAATTATGGAAGCACATGAATATCCAAACGGAGAAATTACCATTCTTTGGAAACCAAAATTATGCATTCACGCAGCAGTTTGTGTAAAGACTTTACCAAAAGTCTATAATCCAAAGGCACGCCCTTGGATAAAAACAGAGAATTCGACCACGCAGGAACTCATTGAACAGGTTGCAAAATGCCCATCCGGCGCATTGAGTATAAAAAAAAGAACTTAATAATTTTGAATAATGGAAAACACAAAAGTAGTTTTTAAAGAAGACCATATTTATGGTGAAGTCCAGCTGTTTTCAGATAACAGGAAAGCCGGTAAAATGGATATTTCCGTTGCAGACGGAAAGTTACGAGTATACCATACAGAAGTGGATGCCGAGTATGAAGGAAAAGGTTTTGCAAAGTTATTACTTAATGAATTAATAAGTTATGCTAAAGAAAATAGTCTGAGGATTATACCGCTTTGTCCATACGTTCTTGCGCAATTCAAACGCCATCCGGAAGAATATGCAGCTGTATGGTTGAAGAAAATGACATAAAATTAGGCAATGTAATGAAGTATATATTAGAAAAACCGATAAAAGGAATTATAGGAAGCCAAAAATACAAAACGACTATCCATTGGAGAAATGGTGTATTGATTACCGATGAACCTGAAAAAATAGGAGGTAAAGATTTGGGGCCTGATCCTCACACTTTATTGCTGTCATCATTGGTAGGGTGTACATTGGCGACACTCAGGATGTACATTGACCATAAAGGTTTATCGATTTCCCAAATAGAAGTAGAAGCCAATTTATTCCATAGAATAGAGAATCAGGAAATGATAACACTGGTAGAGCGAAAGATAACTTTTAAAGATGAGCCAGATGCGGAACTGCAAACACGATTGTTAAGGGTAGCTGAGCAATGTCCAATATCCAGAATCTTAAAGGGAAATATCAAAATATCTACAGAATTGATAAAATGATCATCCAAATCTCGTGAATAGGAAAAAATGAATTGCTTCTAATTTAAGCATTAATAAAACTTCATCAAATATATATATAAATGGCGCACTTACCCGAACTGATACAAGATATGGCACTGATCCTTTTGGCAGGTGCATTTGTTACCATTCTATTTAAACGAATTAAACAGCCTTTGGTTTTGGGATACATCATTGCCGGATTCTTGGTGGGCCCGCATTTCAGCTTTCTGCCCACCATCGTGGATCACGAAAACATAAAGACTCTTTCTGAGATTGGTGTCATCATGTTGCTATTCAGCCTAGGTTTGGAATTCAGTTTTAAAAAGCTGGTGAAAGTAGGCGGTTCGGCATCCATTACGGCAGTTGTCGAAATTTTATTTGTGGGTCTGGGTGGGTATCTTACAGGATATTTACTGGGTTGGAATCAAATGGACAGCCTTTTTCTTGCAGGAATGTTGGCAAGCTCTTCCACTACAATTATTCTAAAAGCGTTTGATGAACTGGGTTTAAAATCCAAACAATTTGCTAAAGTGGTTTTTGGTGTTTTGGTGGTAGAGGATATTATCGTTATCCTATTAATGGTACTCCTGTCTACTGTCGCCATAACACAACAATTTCAAGGTTCCGAAATTCTGTTTACCGTACTCAAACTCGGCTTTTTTATGGTATTATGGTTTTTGGTAGGGATATATTTGCTTCCCGTATTTATAAAAAAGACCAAAAAATGGATGGACGATGAAACGGTGCTCATCCTTTCGATAGGACTTTGTTTCGGCATGGTGTTATTGGCCACACAGGTTGGTTTTTCTGCCGAATTAGGAGCTTTTGTCATGGGGTCTTTAATAGCAGAAACCGTCTTGGCAGAGAAAATTGAACATCTCACGCTGCCTGTTAAACAACTTTTCGGTACCATATTCTTTGTTTCTGTAGGAATGATGATCGATCCACAGGCAATGTACACCCATGCAGTTCCCATATTTGCCATCACACTACTCACAATAGTAGGGAAATTTTTCTTTAGCGGATTAGGAGCTTTGATTTCCGGACAACCGCTAAAGCAAGCGGTACAAATTGGGTCCAGTATGGCTCAGATCGGCGAATTTGCTTTTATCGTTGCGGCTCTGGGATTGTCGCTTGGCGTCATTTCAGAATTTCTGTTTCCTATTGCCGTAGGCGTTTCGGCAATTACAACATTTACTACGCCATACTTCATAAAACTTTCAGAACCACTGTATAATGTTATTGTAAAAATACTTCCCGACAAATGGATAGTACGTTTGGAGGCATATACCGCCGAAACGCAGAAGAATAAAGACAATCCGTTTTGGCAGAAGATATTGCAAGAATACAACAGAATACTTGTAATTAATAGCATTATACTTGTTGCCATTGCGCTGCTGTTTAAATATATATTCATTCCGTTTTTGAATATACAGATAGAAAGCTCACTCTGGCGAAATGTGGTACTGATAAGTGCGGCAACCTTGCTGGCATCGCCTTTTTTATGGGCTATCCTTAATAAAAAGATCACGATTAAAAAAGGCAACGAAACCATTAATTCATATTACCTGAATTATTCATTAACGGGTATTTCTCTCCATGCCATCAGGTTTCTTGTAGGTATTTTTCTCATCGGCTTTTTCATTGACCAAATCACAACAACCAGATATGCCTTAGTAATCGCAGTTCCGGTAATTGCGGCAATGCTTTGGCTTTTCTCTAGTAAGATTCAGAAAATTCATCAACGGATCGAACAACAGTTTATATCGAATCTTAACGAAAGGGAGCAACTTGAATTTATCCGGAATAAAGGAACCATCGAACTGCAACAAAAAAATAAGGAAGCAAATAAACATTTTGAGGAATGGGATGCGTATGTCACGGAATTAGAAGCCGGTAATGCGATTTCTTTTGCCGGTATGTCTTTATACGAACTTAACTGGAAAGAGAAATTAGGGATCAATATTGTGTATATACGTAGGAACGACAGAACCATTCATCTGCCCAATGGAAACCAACGGATATTACCCAAAGACAAAGTAGGTGTTTTGGGGACGGATGAACAGATTTCTCAGTTAAAACTTGTTTTTGAACAAACAGATCCTTTATCAGATAATGAAGAAGATATTGACATCAATGATATTCAGTTAACTAAAATTCAACTTACCGAAGCCAATCCGTATTGCAATAAAACAATAAAAAGCTCCGGTATCCAAAAAGATTTGCATAGCCATGTGGTAGGTATTGAAAGAAACGAAAGTCGAATCCTAAATCCAGGTTCGTCAGAAAAAATATTAGTTAATGATATTATATGGCTCGTAGGAGATACACATAAAATAAAAGCGTGTTTAAAAAATCATCAAGAGAACTTTATGGAAGTATAGTTCAAAACGGTTTTAAAATGATAAGCTAGCCTATTAACTTTAATATAGTAACCTTAAAAAATCATTATTATGCTTGATATTATTATAGAAGCCAGACAAGCTGAGCTCTCCGCAGGTTTCACAGTTAAACGTATCCTTCCTTACAGGCTTAAAAGAATGATAGGCCCCTTCATTTTCATGGATCATGGTGGGCCTGTAAATATACCGATGACAACTGCCAACAATCTTGATGTATTGCCACATCCGCATATTGGCCTGTCTACAGTCAGTTATTTGTTTAGTGGGAATGTAACCCATAGGGATAGTCTTGGAGTAGAGCAGATAATAAAACCGGGCGAGGTAAACTGGATGACTGCTGGCAAAGGTATTGCACATAGCGAACGTTTCGAAGATCCGGCAATGTTGGCCGGTGGCGAACTAGAAATGATACAAACATGGGTGGCGCTTCCTGAAAAGGACGAAGAAAGTGATCCGTCTTTTGAGAACTATAAGCCGGAACAGCTACCTATTTTTACAGATACAGGTGTATGGATGCGCTTGATTGCTGGAGAAGCCTATGGATTGAAAAGCAATGTCAAGACACATTCTCCTTTATTCTATGTTCATGTTGTTTTGGAGCAAGGCGTACATTTTGGGTTGCCTGTCGGGCATAGCGAAAGAGGTGCCTACATTGTTAAAGGCAGTGTTGAAGTAAATGGTTTTATTTATAACCCTGGACAGCTGATGGTGTTTACAAAAGGAGTGGATCCATTGATTATTGCAAAAGAACCGACCACTTTGATGTTGCTTGGCGGTGAACACCTGGGAGATCGATATATCTGGTGGAACTTCGTTTCCAGTAGAAAAGACAGGATTGAACAAGCCAAGGAAGACTGGAAGCAAGGCCGTATTATTTTGCCTCCAATGGATAATGAAGAATTTGTCCCCCTGCCTGAAGATAAAAGCAGGCCTGCAGGAGGTCCTCCACCCAACGCTCTTTCTTGACAATGCAGGGTCTGTAAAAACAATATCAAGTTAAATCAAAAAAAATTCAATCGATACGGCTTTTTCCCGAAAACTTTAAAATAAAAATACCCAGACATCCATCTGGGTATTTTTGTTATCAACTAACCTAAACTTTATAAATACTAACCAAATATTTATGGCACAAATATGAAGGTTTAATATTAAGTACAGATTAATTAATTATTATAGAATTTTTATTCAAAAGCTTTCTTTTATTGTTATTTGGAACTCATTTGAAGAAGATGAAATGTATGAGCGGATCAACTTTTGAGCATAAAAAAAGGTTACAACAATCGCTGTTGTAACCTTTATCTAAATTAACGCTCTCAATCTTTATGATTGTGATGCAAGGCTCTCACCCCTTGCATTGCAAATGTATAATTTTAATTTTAATTAACAGCAAAAAAAAATAAATTATTATAATTTTTTTCTGAGAAAAATCTCGTGTTAAATTCCTGTTAAGCACCATCGCTAATCTTCACATAAACAAATTATTGATTTTATGTTAATTATAGGTAAATTTAATGTGAACAACTTTTAGCCAATTGAAAAAGAATCGCAACATATATTTATTAAAGATCTTTGTTTTTGCTACGCTGATTATGCATTCAGGCATATCTGGTGCGCAAAAACACGTTTTTGAATTTTATGATGGTACATTCAATTTCGAGGTAAGCCCTTCATTTGTTTTACCGGTAGCTCAAATTCCTGCTTCGGTAGAGGTTTCAAAATTTTACGATGAAATATCATTAAGTGATTATCATGATCTTATTTCCTCTTTAAAAGCTTATCAGGAAAAACATCATCTTAATGATTGGATTTATTATCAATTGATCAGAAGAACGGCGGAAGAAATAAGCCCGAAAGTACAGAACTATTTTAGGTATACCCTTTACAAGTGGTTTTTGTTGAGTAAATGCGGCTATGATGCCAGAATTGCAATTGGCAATGAACAGATTATTTTTTACGTTAGAAATGATGAAGACATCAGCGATATTCCATTTTTTATGATTGATGACCAGAAATACATGTGCTTAAATTATCATGATTATGGAAAACTTTTCAAACAAAACATCTATATCCCGATTAAAATCAGAATGCCTGAGGCAAAAAAATCTTTCTCTTATAAGGTAACAAGAATGCCTGAATTTAAACCAGAAAGTTATGAGAGCAAAGAAGTTGAGTTTAGCTACAAACAGAAAGTTTATCATTTTAAGCTAAAAGTTAACGAAGAGGTGCAAACCATATTCAAAAATTACCCCGTAGTTGATTACGAAAGCTATTTTAATATTCCGCTAAGCCGGGAAACTTACAGTTCTTTAATTCCGATTTTAAAGGAAAATGTAAAACGAATGGATCAGAAAAAAGGTGTTGATTATTTGATGCGGTTTACCCGTTATGCTTTTCTTTATGAAGATGACGGACAGAATTTCGGTAAGGAGAAACGACTGTCTCCGGAACAAACCTTATTGAACGAATATAGTGATTGCGACGATCGCGCCGCCTTGTTTTTTTATCTTGTAAAAGAAATATATAACCTGCCCATGATCGCCTTGCTTTACCCCACTCATTTAACAATGGCTGTTCAGTTTGATAAACCTGTGGGCAATTTCATTCTTTACCAGGGTAAAAAATATTCGTTTTGTGAGCCTACCCCTCAAATACAGGATTTAAAAATCGGACAGATTTCCAATAACCTCAAAAATATTAAGTATGAAATTGTTTATGCTTATGAACCTTTAAAGAAATAAACTGGACATTTTATAATCAAAAACACATTAATTTAATGTTAACAAAACGTTATGTTATTGCTAACTTCCGAAAACTATTAGGCTTTTCAAGTATTTTAGTTCTTTATACAATAATTAGAAACTTAAAATTAATCCTATGTCGGCTGTTATATATACTATTTTGAAAGAGTTCTTTGTAGAAATTCACGGCCATTCGGTTAAAGCGAGAATAATGTCGCCAATTAATAATGAGAATAGCTTTAAATTTCAAATTAGCCTGTATTTCAAAAACAAGAGCGATGCAGATCCAAATGAGCCTGCTTCAACTTTTACCTCTTATGCTAATGCAGAAAGGCATCTGCTCAGTTACCTGGAAGCTTTTCAAAACACTTTGGATTTAGGAGGCGAAGTGGCCGAAGGAAGTAAATTTTAAATATTTTCTTTGTCGTCTTTTTCAGGCGAAAGTTCAGAATCGATTACTTCTTGTTCAAACTTCTTTTTATCCTTTTGGTTTTTTATGATGAGAAAAGCGATAAGAAGAACAACCAAAACGGCAACAGCAATTAAAATTGGATAATTCATATCGATTAGATTTTACAATAAGCCTTTGTTGTTAACTAATTTACGCTAAATATTTTATATGTTAATTCGTTAGTTGTAAGTTAACATAATCATAATATTAATTTAACTTAACGATATTTTATCTTTGGATAATCCAAAACAAGTTAAATGAAAAAGCATAAATCCAGGTCGAAAGATACTTCGGCAAATAAGAAAGCACGTAAAGAATTAGAATCAAAATTAACAATTGCATTTAACGAAGTGCTCGCCCAATTTGGCAAAGCAAAAAAAACAGAGAAAGTGATAGAGAAATTCGCGAAACAGCTTTCGAAGAAAATTTCATTAAATCCAAAAGATGATTCTATAACTTCATTTATTAAAGAAGAGGAAATTTCTGCACCTTCGAAAGAGGCTACTGATATTTTGTCAGAGAAAAAAACAACATCAAGAACAAAAAAAGTAGTTAAAGCTTAAGCAAAAACTAATAATTAAAACCTTGCTCCTACCCCAAGCACAGTTTTTGTTTTAATGGAAATACAGACAATAATTGGCCCTAACAATGCGTCATCAGTGGTGTAAAACATTACCTCTGCAACTTCTTCATTATCTTTCGTCGAATAAGTAATTGGTGCTTCTTTCCAATTAATTCTTACTGAAGATTTGGATTGATCATTTAAATAATTCCAGGCCAGGGTTCTATATTTAAGCTCGAGGGTTTGTGTATCTTCCTCTTTTTTACAACCAGTAAAGGTTAATGTTAAAAAAGATAAGAAGATTAAGCAATAGGAGATTTTGTTCAAGGTTATTTTATTTTTCATCACTTGTTTTTTATAGCTTATACGTTAATTAATCAGCAAACGCTACAAAGCATTAAAAAAAGCCATCCTGCAATAAAACAGAATGGCTTTTTATATAGGCCTTTCGATTTCTTATATACTCTATGTAAATTAATTTGACGTATAATAAAACATTTGACTATAATCAAATCTACCAGGGTCGTCATCTGCTATTATTTTGATCTGCAGCTGTGGAAAAGTATTTGTAACAAAACTTGCTAAACCGATTGGAGCGATTAATGCATTACCATTATTTGGAATATTACTGGCAATGGTAGCTTTAAAAATTCCGTATTGATAAAGCTGTAGGGTAACCGTGGATGTGGCAAGCATCGCATTATTCCATTGTAAGTTAAAAGAATAATTATCGGGATCGATATAGTTAACAAAATCACCAATAATACAACTATCATAAGGGCCAGGAGGATAAAGCGTTTGTGCTGCTATTACATCATAAGTGGAAAATGAACTCCAATTTGGCACTACCGAATTATAGCTCCCACTATTCATTACTGAATTAGGATCAGAAGTTGGTGTTCCTGGAATTTGTATTGTCCCAAATGAATCATTACCAGGATTATCTGTGTGTCTAAAACCAAGGCAATGCCCTATCTCATGTGTTAAAATATAAATTTTTTGAGAATCAGATAAACTATTATACAGATTTCCATTAATTCTTATTCGAAATCCAGCGTTATCGTTAGTTGGGAATTCAGATATAGCATAATAGCCATTAAGTTCTGGATCAGTAGTTGCATCCGTAAAAGTTATTGTATTTGGTTCGACATTTGTTACAGATAAAGTCCAATCAGTATAAAAGCCCACTTGACAAGAGGGTATCGAAGACCAATTACGAAGTGCATTCCATATACCCACAACCCAACTATTTTGAACGGAAGAAGTAAGTATTTTTATATTTTCGACGTTAAAAGAAGAAATTAAGGAACTAGTCTGCCATTGTGCTATTTTGTTACCACGTATAGAAGATATTTTACCTTTACTAACAATTTGCTCTTGTAATAGAGTTTGTTTCGAATTTTCATTTCCAAAATAAGCACTCACTTTTTTCAAATCTGTCTTATTTTTCTTAAATAATAAATCTCCTTCAACAAGATAATATTCTTTAAGTTCAACTATATTTTTTGCTTTTATACCGCTTTCCAATAAAGCATTATAAAGTTCTTTATCGGCTTTCTGAATAGATAGTTCTGAAAGTTTAACATTTTCTTTCTTACAACTATTAAAAGTTGTCGCTAATAAAACTGCAACTATTGCGACTTTAAGAGCATTAATATTTATTGTTTTCATTAATCAATTATACAATGTGTATGTTCAATTTAAATTAACCATACATTAAATAATACTCATAAAAACTTTATCATATATAAGCGTACATAACCAACAAGCAAAACCATTAAAATACCTTAAACGTAAAAATGCCAGATATTTCTACCTGGCATTTTCTATATTTATGAATTATATTAATTATTTAACTGTACCAGGGGTTGTATATTCCAATTTTTGTGCATCAACCTCAGCCCAACCTGCTGCCCAGTTTTCAGTACCGAAAGCACCTTTGTAATCAACTTTATCAAAGAATGAACCTGAAACTTTAGCGTTTGTAAATGAAGCTCCAGTTGCTGCTGCTGACGTAGTTGAAAGCGTAAAATCTGCTTTTCCAGCCGCTCCACTTAATGCAAAATCTGTTCCATAAGTATATGGGTTGTTAAAAAGCGACCCGGCAAAAAGAGTTGAAGCAAAAGTATTATCAGCACGTAATTTAGTTTCGATAGCTGCCGCAACTGCTGTATTACTTACACTTACTTCTGTGGTTTTAGTACCATAAATTAAATTATTAGCAATAACCATGCTACCACTAGTAAAGTTTGCTGCAGTAGCACCTGGAGTTTCTACTTTAGTATCATCAATATAAATTCCAATAGGAAAGCCTGAAATTACAGAGTTTAACAGGCTCATAGAAGAATTACGACGGATTTGAGCACCATGAAAAAAGTTAGCATTATAAGCACCACCTGCGGCTCTAATTGGGCCTAAGATAGTTACATTAGAGAAAACGGCTGAGGTTTTAGGCGTTTGATTTGTACCTGTGCCGTTATTATCAGATTCGAAGCCATTTGATTGTGATTGATCTGCAACTGTAGCAACACGTTGTGCTAATGCAAATTGAACATTACCTGAATAACCAAAATCGGTATCAAAATCATCATCCCAAGTACCAATTGCTAATAAATGTTTAGCATTTACAGTTCCACCAAACCATTCAAAAGCATCATCACCAGAACGATAAACCTGAATATAATCCAATTGTGTACCATTACCAACCCCACCCATGGTCAATCCATTAATCTCATTATCTACAGAGTAAGCAATACCTGCAAATTCAATACGTACATATTTCATTATACCGGAATTATCAGAAGCATCTGTACCGCCATAGAAGATATACGCTTTTTCATCTTTTCCTGCAGGCTGTACTAAACCGCCTTCAATTTTAACATCATTGCCTTGGTTTACCGGAGCTTTACCTAATAAAATAACCCCACCCCAATCTCCTTGTGAACGTGCGCCGGCTGCTAAAGCCGATGTAAATACAATTGGCTTATCAACTGTACCTGTTGCATTAATTTTGGAACCACGAGTAATAATTAAAGTACCTTTCGAGGCCTTATCACCTTTAATAATAGTTCCAGGCTCTATCGTTAATGTTGCACCATTACTAACGTAGACAAAACCTTTTAATAAGTATATTTTACTCGCTGACCAAGTTGTATTTGCTGAAATTTCACCAGAAATTTCTACAACATTTGTTGCCTCTACAGGGATTTCTGTTGATGGGCCTTCAACGATTACATTCTTCTTGCAAGAAGTTGAAAATAAAACTACTGATAAAGCAAGTAGTAGGAATTGGTTTTTCATTTTTTTTGTTTTAAATATTTTTACAAATAGACACTTTTAGTTTTTCTTCAAGATTAATATCCTATTAACATATTGTAAAGACTAGAAAGAATAATTGAAGGACAATGACACATTTGTTCCTGTTCTATAAGAAGAAAAGGTTTCATCCCCACCATTGCCAATGCTACCATTGTATTTTTTATCATTATTATAATCGAAATAGATGATACTTCGCTGGTTTAAAATATCTCCAATATTCAATTTAACCTCACCCCTTGATTTTATTACTTTATAGCTAGCTTGAAAATCAATAACATCTCTCGGATTTTCCCATGTGCTAGGGAAACGAATTCCACCAGCTTGAATGATTCTTCTTCCAATTTTATTATATAAGATGTTAAAGTTTAATTTATTGTCTAATGCGCTGTGTTGTAACCCTGCATTTATTACATAAGGAGATTGACCAACCATTGGGCGAGTCTTATCTATAAAATCCTGATCTGTGGGATTAGTAACCTTAGATTTAATTAGTGATAGGTTAAAATAAGCTATGGTATTTTTAAAAAAACCACTTTCGTTAATAAAGTTCAGATTCTTTCTAGCCTCCAATTCTAACCCATATGTATAAGCCTTGGGAGTATTGAAGAACGATACATCAGGTGTTGATAATACGTCATAACGATAAGATTCAATGGCATTTGTAAAATGTTTGTAGAATGCAGAGATAGAAAATAGTTGCCCTGCCTCAGGATAAATTTCATATCTTAAATCTGCATTGTCTATTAATGATCTTTTTAAGTTTGGATTACCTGTAATATTCCCTAAAAGTTCATAATCATAGAATGATGATAAAGAAAGCTCTCTAAACTCAGGTCTGGCTAACGTACGATAATATGAAGCCCGTAAATTTGCTTTTTTAGTTAAGCTATAAGTTAAGTTTACTGACGGCAGAACGTCAAGTTGGTTATCATCAACATATGTTTGGAGTGAGTTTAATACTTTAACGTTATAATTCTCTACTCTTGCACCGTACACAGCTCTAAAGTTTTCTCCAAATTTTTGATCGAGCATTACATAACCATAATTAGTGAATGAATTGGCTTTGTAGCTATCAAGCGGCCCACCAACTTCTGCAAGCCTATATACACCTGATTCGAATAGTGAATGAGAGAAAATTTCCGTAACAGGTAAAGCTCTGATCCTGGTTTGCATATCTGCATCATTTGTAACCAGTTCAGCACCAATAAAGCGAGCATCAAAAGCACGATCGCGGTATTGAGAACCTAAGCCTATTTTCATTGTTGTAGATGCATCAAACAATTTAAAAGGAGTGCTATAATTTATGTCACCAGCATAAATATCTTCATTCAAATCTGAAAATAATCTTGTATTATCTTTACCTAAAGAAGTAATATTTGCCTGGTACAATACAGAAGGATCATTCTGAGCCGCGAGTGGCTTAGTATAATTAATTTTCAACTGATTAGGTTGATTGTTACCAATATTGCTATAAGAGGCAGTCCATTTCAATTTATTATTGCCTTTACCAATTTGATGATCTCCTTCAAAAGTAGTTTTAAACAACGATTTTTGCATCACATCGTAAGCATAAAATTGGTTGAGTGAGTTTCCATCTTTTATACCTGCACGAACGGCATAATTATCATCATAATTTTTATTGTAGATGTTTTTAAAACTGATTTTATTTTTACCAAAACTGTATGCAAAGTTTGCTAATGCACCTAAATTGGTAGAGAATTTATACTGATCATCAATATAATCGTAAACATAAAAGTTACGCTCAACATCCTGATTAATTGTTTGAGCGTTTCTATAAGTTGCCGAAATCATAGCTCCAAACTTGTTTCCACTCTCAAAGTTTTTAACCCTTCCTAAATTAAACTGATAATTTTGAGTTGGTAATGCTTTAGTATTCTTTATGCTATAATCATTCGGCAATGATTTCAATGCGGCAATGTTTTTTGAGCTTGGTAAGGTTCCTTTCGCAATCAAATCACTGCTTGGAAAATTTTCTGCCAGCTGTTTCGAACCATCTTCATATCCTAAATAGTTCAACGCATTCTTTTTTGTCGCGGAAAAATCTTTGAAAGTAGATTGACTATTATAACCATATCCGATGCCAAAAGATAGAAAATTTTGATCTGGAATATCTTTGGTAACAATCTGAACTGCTCCGCCCGCGAAATCTGCTGGTAAATCGGGAGTAGCGGTTTTACTAATAGTAATTTTATCAACTAAGTTTGATGGTACTATATCAAAAGAAAAGGCCTTTTTATTCGCTTCGGTGCTTGGCAATGTTGAATTATCAAGGGTTGCTGTATTGTAACGATCACTTAATCCACGAACAATTACAAACTTATTGTCTTGTATTGTTGCACCACTTACTCTTTTTAATACATCAGAAGTATTTCGATCGGGTGATTTTTTAATTTGCTCACTGGAAATACCATCAGAAATTAAAGCACTATTTTTTTGTTGGGCATACAAGGTGTTGATAGATTCTTGTTTATAACTAGCTTTTACAACAACTTCTTGTAAATTTTGCCCGCCGGTTTCATTAAGAACAACATTTAAATTGGTAATGGAAGGAGACTTGACTTCTACATCCGAAACTTCTTTGGTTTGATACCCAACATAAGAAAATTCAAGTATGTAATTCCCGTTGGCCATTGCCTGAAGCGTATAATGACCATCTACATCAGTTGAAACACCTTTATTTGTTCCTTTTATTTTAACTGATACACCAATTAAGGTTTCCCCTGTTTTTTTATCGGTTACCGTTCCGGAAATTTTACCAGTTTGTGCATAAGCCGTTACGCTCAGAAATGAAATCAGCATGACTAATGCCGATTTTTTAAAAATTGTGATTAAGTCCAATTTGCCTGTGTTTAATTTTAGGCAAAGCTATTACCACAATGTTAGCTATATGTTAGATGTTAATTAAGCTTTGTTTAGATAAGTGTTAATTTAATGTTATCAGCTTTTGGATTAGTACTTAATGCCTGCTTTTTTGCAAATGAAGTGCAATAACCAAATCGGTCCGATTAACAGAAACTTAACATCATCGAGAAACGATGGCTTCTTTCCTTCAATTTTATGACCAATGAATTGACCGATCCAGGCCGCTACAAATATCGCAGCATAAATAGTATATGCAGTTCCACTACCTAAACCAACAGCTTGCTCAATTTTCACAATGATGTAGCTCATTAAACCCACTACCCAAATCATAAGGAAAAATAGTGTGGGCGACAATGTAAAATAATAATACAAACTAAAAGCCAAAAGAAAAGAGGCCCAATTGAAATAACCGTTATAACGACCCAGAAATCCCAGATATGGAAAAGGGATTTGCCAAACCAAGCCCAATAAACTAAACACAATTAATGGAACGCAAATCCAATGCACCAATTTATTGGTTGGATTTTGATGACTTTCGGCATACTTATCAAAAAGTACATCAACAGGACGCTTTGGTTCGATTTGTATAGTCTGCTTGCTCATTATGTAAAAATAAAAAAAATATTCTAGTGAGCGATGATTATTAGCCGTTTTAAGTAATAGCTGATGAATTAAAAAGATGAACTTTTGTTTGGTACTGATGGTTTATATCCATATGCGAATCATTTACTTAAATTGTCCTCGTTTGTAACAAGGACAAAAGAGAAACACATTTTTAATGTGAATTGACTATTTAAGCGATAAAATCGCCAATTTCATACATCCTCGTTACAAACGAGAACGATAGGCGATAAGCATAATTATGGCAATAAAAAAGCGATGGAAAAACTCCATCGCTTTATGTTTTAGTCATGCTGAATTTATCTTAGCATTCTATCGTACGCACTCTGAAATAAATTTACTCGTAGCTTTCCGTTTCGCTACAGGTCAGAGTGACGGCGCATTTATTACTTCGCAAATGCTACCGAACGTGTTTCACGGATAACGGTAACCTTGATCTGCCCAGGATAAGTCATCTCCGTTTGAATCCGGGTTGAAATATCAGCTGCCAGTAATTCGGCCTGTGCATCAGTAATTCTTTCACTTTCTACAATTACACGTAATTCTCTACCTGCTTGAATTGCAAAAGTTTTCTCCACACCCGGATAAGACAAAGCCAATTCCTCTAAATCTTTCAAGCGTTTAATATAACTTTCCACAACTTCTCTACGTGCCCCCGGACGAGCGCCTGAAATCGCATCACAAGCTTGTACAATTGGAGAAATCATCGACGTCATCTCAATTTCATCGTGGTGAGCACCAATAGCATTACAAATTTCCGGGTGTTCTTTATATTTTTCGGCTAACTGCATACCCAAAATTGCGTGAGGCAATTCAGGATTATCATCAGGCACTTTACCGATATCGTGTAATAAACCAGCGCGTTTAGCCATCTTCGCATTTAAGCCTAATTCTGCAGCCATCGTTGCACAAAAATTAGCCACCTCGCGTGAGTGATGTAAAAGGTTTTGTCCATAAGATGAACGGTAACGCATACGGCCAACCATTCTAATGAGCTCAGGGTGTAAACCGTGAATGCCCAAATCAATAACCGTACGCTCGCCAATTTCTACAATCTCATCTTCAATTTGCTTTTTGGTTTTGGCAACAATCTCTTCAATACGAGCCGGGTGAATACGACCATCCGTTACCAAACGGTGTAGAGCCAAACGGGCAATCTCTCTTCTTACGGGATCAAAACCAGATAGAATGATCGCTTCAGGGGTATCATCAACAATAATTTCAATGCCGGTAGCGGCTTCCAAAGCGCGGATGTTTCTACCTTCTCTACCAATTACGCGGCCTTTAATTTCATCACTTTCAATATGGAAAATGGAAACTGAATTTTCAATTGCCGCTTCAGTTGCAGTACGTTGAATAGTTTGTATAACTACTTTTTTAGCTTCCTTACTTGCGGTTAATTTTGCCTCATCAACAATATCTTTAACCTGCATCATGGCCTGTGTACGGGCTTCCTGTTTCAGGTTTTCTACCAATTGCTCTTTAGCTTCCTCAGCAGAAAGGCCAGCAATGGTTTCTAACTGCTTAAGGTGCTGATTTTTTAACACTTCAACTTCTTCTTGTTTTTTAACAGCCAGTTCAGTTTGTTTCTCAAGATTGCTCTTTTGTTTATCTAACTCCTGTTCTTTTTTATTGAAGTTTTCCATGCGCTGATTTACCGATTGCTCTTTCTGCTTAATGGTATTTTCGCGTTGGTTAATGGTGTTGTTTTTAGCATTAACTTCTTGTTCATGCTCAGCTTTCATTTGCAAAAATTTCTCTTTTGCTTCTAAAAGTTTATTCTTTTTTAAGATTTCTGCATTATTTTCTGCATCCTTTAAAATCTTCTTTACCTTGTTTTGAGCTGCGACTTCCTGCTGTTTAAGCAAGTTGCGTAGTAAGTATCTCCCTACCACTATACCGATACCTAAGCCTGCTATTAGGGCAAATATGTATCCTAGAATTTCCGTTATCTCCATTTTGTTTTTTAAGTAAAAAAAAACCGCAACTAATTTTTTAAAGTCTCATACATTTTAAACCTCAACTAAGCATAATTGGGATTTAAGCCATTTTCAGGTGCCATAGCAGATGAAATACGCCCTCTTAACCCCATAGATATTGAAGTGTTAAGTTTTATAAAATTTGAAACTCAAAAACTAGCTGCGGCTATATTTTTGTGCTAATATATTTCAAGTCATTGTCATGCTGAATTTAGTTCAGCATCTTATGTATCAGATCTGGCCTGCGCCAGAATGACAATCACTCTAAAGAACGAACCTTTATTTTGTAAAGAAACTGTTGAGTAAAACATCCAATTCTTCAACTTTATCGGCAACAGCAGTATCCTGACTTTGTACTTTATTTTCCGTTCTCAATACGGCGGTTGCATAGTGCAAAACTGCCATAGAAAGAAGATCCTGCTTATCTCTAACCGCATAATTATCCTGATAATCTTTTATGCGCTCATTGATCATTTTAGCTGCCCGTCTCACAATTTCTTCCTCTTCTGTATTTACCTTTAAGGGATAAATACGGTCGGAAATGGTTATTTTAATCGAGATTTCTCCCATTTGTTAGCTTAGTTTCTGATTTCTTCGCATTATTTATTTTTTTAACAATGCGATACTTTTATCAATCTCCCGCACAAAATCGTTAATTTTTTGTTTAATATCAAGCGATTTTTCACTTGTGCCTTCAATGCTCTTAGCCAATTTTGTAACCCTTAATTTTTCTTCAAGATCTACATTTTTACCTTTAGCAGTATCAAGCGCAACTTTTAACGACTGATTTTCAAGCTTTAAT
Source organism: Pedobacter chinensis (assembly GCF_003339865.1). Lineage (GTDB taxonomy): Bacteria > Bacteroidota > Bacteroidia > Sphingobacteriales > Sphingobacteriaceae > Pedobacter > Pedobacter chinensis. The sequence continues at coordinate 502,590 of NZ_QPKV01000004.1, read as the reverse complement.
AAATCATTTTCTTCCTGCAAAGCATTACACAACTCTATTAACCGAGCCGTTTTTTGTACTACTTTATCTAATTGATCTGCAACAGAAGCCATGAATTTATTTCTAAAAATACGAATTTATATTTTATTTCCTAATTTCTGCCCCTGCTTGCTGAGTTAAATTTGCGATTAACTTTTGCATTGTGCTTTCAATTTGCTTATCTGTTAAGGTTTGTTCCTCATCTTGCAAAATGAAGTTTAAAGCATAAGATTTTTTGCCAGCTGGTAATTTATCGCCAACATAAACATCAAAAACCCCAACTTCTTTAATCAGTTTTTTATCCGTTTTAAATGCAATTCCTTTTAAGGTATCGAAAGTTACGGCCTGATCAATCAGCAAAGATAAATCTCTGCGCACTGCCGGATATTTTGATACTTCTTTGTTGACAATTTTATTTTTCTTCACGATATCCAGCAAGCCCGCCCAATCAAAATCAGCATAGAAAACCTCTGCATTTACATCGGCAACTTTACGATCTGCTTTACTCACAGCACCAAAACTCACCAGGGTTTTATCACCACGGAAATATTTAATTCCATAAGCAAAGTTCTCATCATTTAAAGTATCAGTTTGATAGCTCGAAATTCCTAAACGGGAAATCACGGCATCAACAGCAGATTTTAAATTATAAAAAGTGGCTGGTTTGGCATTTTGATTCCATTGTTCACTTTGTTTTGCTCCGGAGATTAACAACAACAATCTTGGGCGCTCCACATACTTCTCATTAATTAAATGATAGGTTTTACCGAACTCGTAAAACTTAACATCAGCATTTTTACGGTTTTGGTTGTACGCCACGCTCTCTAAAGCCGGCATCAATAAGTTTTGGCGCATCACATTCAAATCACTGCTTAGAGGATTCAAAATGAACACCGCCTCGTCCAGATTTTTCGAATAAGCAGATTTTGTTAATGAGTTACACATAATCTCTGCATAGCCATTTGCCGTAAGCATATCAGCGATTACATTATGCGTATTTTCTTTTTCAGGCTTTGTGCTGTATGAAAGTGATGCGTTTACCTTTGATGGAATTTCGATATTATTATAACCATAAATACGTAAAACTTCCTCAGTAATATCACATTCGCGGGTTACATCAACCTTAAAAGATGGCACCCTCAAGGCCAGCGTATCATCTGAAGTATTGGTTGCAGAAATACCCAACGCTGTAATAATGTGCTTAATCTCTGCCGATGGAATATTTGCCCCGATTAACTTATTGATGTTGGTGTAACTCACTTCAAACTCAAACGGCTTAATGTGTTCCGGATAAATATCAGAAACTGATGATGAAATTTCGCCACCTGCCAGTTCTTTAATTAAAAGGGCAGCATATTTTAAAGCAGTGACTGTGATTTCCGGATCAGTTCCACGCTCGAAACGGAAAGATGCATCGGTTTTTAAACCATGTCTCTTTGCTGTTTTCCGTACAGAAACCGAATTGAAGTAAGCGCTTTCTAAAAAGATATTTTTAGTTGCGGTATCAACTCCTGAAGTTTTTCCACCGAAAACACCGGCGATACACATTGGCGCATCAGCATTGCAAATCATTAAATCATCTGCACTTAGCTTCCGCTCCACGTCATCAAGCGTTACAAAAGGTGTTCCCTCAGCAACTTTTTTCACTATCACTTTTCTACCGGCAATTTTATCGGCATCAAAAGCATGTAACGGCTGGCCTAAGCCATGTAAAACATAGTTTGTAATATCAACCACGTTATTAATCGGGCGAAGCCCGATAACCTTCAATTTATCTTTTAACCAATCTGGAGATTCTGTTACTGTTACACCTGAAATAGTGACACTGCTATAACGCGGACAAGCATCTAAATCTTCAACTTCAACGGGGATAATCAAGTTTTCATTATCTGTTTTGAAAGCTGAAAGATCAGGCATTTCATATTCACTTCTGAAATAAGCAGCCAGATCGCGGGCCACACCTAAATGAGATGCTGCATCGGCACGGTTTGGTGTTAATCCGATTTCGAAGACAAAATCATCATCCATTTTGAAATGATCTTTTGCACGGATTCCAATTTCAGTATCATCAGCTAAAATCATAATTCCATCATGAGATTTGCCTAAACCAATTTCGTCTTCAGCGCAAATCATCCCTTGCGAAACTTCTCCTCTGATTTTTGATTCCTTGATTTTAAAAGGTTCTCCTTCTAATGGATAAACGGTTGTACCTACGGTGGCAACAACTACTTTTTGCCCGGCACCAACGTTAGGTGCGCCACATACAATTTGAAGATTTTCTTTTCCGCCAACATTTACAGTAGTTACACGCAAACGATCGGCATTGGGATGTTGTACACAAGTTAAAACCTCGCCAATAACTAAACCCTCTAAGCCACCCACAACTGGCTGAACTTTATCTACGCTTTCAACCTCTAAACCAATATTGGTTAGGATTAAAGAAAGCTCCTGAGGAGTTTGATCTATTTGTACGAATTGTTTTAACCAGTTATATGATATTTTCATTTAGTTAATTTTGTTTTTATCTGTAATGAAGTGATCATGATTTTAATTATTTACCAAAAACTGGCAAAATCATGACGGCTTCATTTTTGAAAAATCGGATAGTGAGTATCAGGTATTAAGACAAATCTCAACTAATACTCTATTTCATAAAACGCAAAGATATTATTTAAAGGTCAAAGCAGAAAGCTAAACAACAAGGAAAATCAAACCAGCCGTTATTATACGCACCCTTCGAATGCGGGGAAGGCTCTTAGCTAATAAGGCAGCCTGACTTTTACGTGTAAACCCTGCGTTCAACCCAAAGCAAAATCATTAAGCGTTGTTTTTGCCATATAAAAATATAGCTGAGGTGTTCTTAAATGTCTCAGGTGGGGTTTATTTTCTTAGGCCAGAGTATGCGTAACAAGGATATGAGGAAACACCCCTCCTTGTTTTAAGGAGGGGATGTGACGGGTTGTGCGTTGGGAGGGGTAATTGTCCCTTACCTCATACGGGGAGGAACGACAAAGCAATTTGTTTTGCGACAATCTTAACGCTGTAATTCTCTCTTTAAAACACCACCCAAACAGTAATTTCCCGAAGGAGATTGCCACAGTCAATAAAGAATTGGCTGCTCAATGACGGCTCCATTCCGCAGTCGATACCGATGAAAGATCGGAGAACTCCTTCGCAACGACGATTTTACTAACCCGTCATCTCAAAAAAACAATCCTTAAAACCAAAGTCTGGCGAAAACCGGCAAGTGATCAGAAAAATATCTTTTATCCTTACTATCGGTCAATACAGCAAACTTTTGTACTTTAAACCCCTTATTAACAAAAATATAATCTATTCTATTTTTCAAATCACTGTTAAAATCAAAAGCATTAAATGTTCCATTCGGACCATACGGAGGCTCCTGGCTTATTTCTTTTGCATCGATTAGAAAAGATTTTATTGTAGCAATTGCCTCTGTTTCTGGTGTTACATTTAAATCACCAGTAAAAACAACAGGCAAAGTTGGGGCAATTTGCTGAATTTTCTGCTTCAATAATTTAGCAGATTCTATTCTGGCATTCACGCCAATATGATCATAATGCGTATTGAAAACCAGAAATTCCTTTTTATTTAACTTATCGTACAACCTAACCCAGCTACAAACCCTGTTTAGCGCTGCATCCCAACCTTTTGACGGCACATCCGGCGTTTCTGAAAGCCAAAAAGTTCCGCCATCTTTCTTCGTAAAACGATCCTTATCAAAGTAAACAGCAGAAAATTCACCTTTACGTTTACCATCATCGCGACCAACACCCACCACATCAAAATTTGAATTTTCAAGCAGTGCATCAAATTGCTCTGGCAGCGCCTCCTGAACGCAAAGAATATCTGCATCGTGAAACTTCACTAAAGCCTTAACGTTATCCTTTCGGTTTGGCCAGGAATTTACGCCATCAGAAGAAACATTTAAACGTATATTATAAGTAATGATATTGATTGGTGCTCCTTTTTTCTGAGCCAGCGCCATTGTTGAAATAAGTAAAAAGGAAAGGATTATTCTAAAAGTTCTCATCTGTTAATTTTATAGTTTCTATTTGCCAATATTACTAATTTAGTGTTAATTGAGTTTTAAATTTTGAAATTATCTAAATCAGGAAATAAAATTCATGAACTTAAAATCTGATCATCTTAAAAATCCTGGCTCAAATCAAATCCTCATCTTTATAACTATAATAATTATTGCTGGCAAATATCAAATGATCAACTACATAAAGCCCCAGCATCATTCCCGATGCCACTAAATCTCTGGTCAATTTATTATCGCTTTCACTGGGTTTTAAATTCCCGGAAGGATGATTATGCGCTAAAACAATATTGGCAGCATTATTCTCAAGGGCTACTTTAAAGATAACCTTAGGATCAGCAACGGTTCCTGCCTGACCACCCTTGCTGATAAGATGTTTACCAATGATATGGTTAGATCGGTTGAGCAAGAGAATCCAGAATTCTTCGTGATTCAGATCTGCAAAAGTATGTTGAAAATATTTATGAACATCGCTGGATGCTGTGATCTGATTAAGTTGCTCTTCCTGCGTTTCCTTTCTACGCAAACCTAACTCTAACGCCGCAATTACAGATATTGCCTTGGCCTCTCCAATCCCTTTGAATTTAGAAAGATCTTGTATCGAAGCTTTGCCTATTTTCGTGAGGTTATTATCATAGAATGCTAAAATTCTTTTGCTTAAATCAACAGCAGTTTCGTTTCTGTTTCCGGAACCAATCAAAATAGCAATTAATTCTGCATCGGTTAAGTGCCTGCGGCCATGTTGTAATAATTTCTCTCTTGGCCGGTCTTCCTCCGCCCAAAGTTTAATGCCCAGTTTTTGTTCGTAATCTCCCATAATTTTTTACACAAAAAAAAGGCATCCCAACTTTTGGTTGGGATGCCTTCACTAATATCGTAAAAAAAGTGGATTATGCTAAACCGTTAACGAATTTCGTTAATTTTGATTTATTGTTTGCCGCTTTATTTTTGTGAATAATGTTCTTTTTAGCTAAACGATCTAACATAGAGATTACTTTAGGCAATAAATCTGATGCAGATTTTTTATCTTCTGCAGCACGCAATCTTTTAATGAAAGTACGTGTGGTTTTTGCCTGATATCTGTTGCGTAAACGTTTTGTTGCGTTTGCTCTAATTCTTTTTAATGAAGATTTATGATTTGCCATTTCTATTTAGCCTTTTATTTTTCTTTAATCGTTTCCTATAATTCGGGTTGCAAATATAGAGTTTATGTTTTTAAATTACAAAAGAATTTAACTTTTTTATTCGTTTAAACTTAACCTCATTTCGATGGTGCAAAAATACATTAAATTTATTCATTTATAACGCTTTAACTTTGGAACAAAAATTGATAAGAATTAAGAAAACAAGCTTAAAAACACTATTTTTGAAGAAAACGATTTTCGAGTGAAAAAACGAATAGCCATCTTTGCTTCCGGTTCTGGCTCCAATGCCCAAAAACTAATGGAGCATTTTAAACGCAGTAATGACATTGAAATTTCTTTGGTGCTGACCAACAATGCTGATGCGTATGTACTTCAGAGAGCAGACAATTTTGAAATACCAACCCATATTTTCGATAAACACGAATTTTATAAAACTGACGAAGTGATCGATTTACTCAAAAACCTGGATATTGATTTCATTGTTCTCGCAGGTTTTTTATGGCTGATTCCTCAAAATTTAATTGCCGCTTATCCGGGTAGAATCGTTAATATCCATCCTGCAATTTTACCAAAGTTTGGCGGAAAGGGCATGTATGGCGACCATGTACACCATGCCGTAATGACAGCAGGCGAAACTGAGGGCGGAATTACCATTCATTATATTGATGAAAATTACGATGAAGGCGAATACATTTACCAGGCCCGTTATAAAATTGACAAGGACGACAATTTAGAAATGATAAAATTTAAGGGACAACAGCTGGAGCATCAACATTATCCCCGCATTGTTGAAAGCCTGGTAAAGAAGATAAAGAAATAGTTATAATTATACATGTATTATTAACCTTTTTGTTCACCACAAAATGTTCACAACTGGTTAATATGGTGTGATTGCATTTATTCCACTACAACCGTTATTCAGGGATACAAGAAGTACTTTCTTTTTAATCCCAGACTATTCGAGGTCAATGTATATTGCTATCAAAGCCCAGTCCTATCCCATGATGGTTGCATTTTATTGCATGTTTAAAATCTGAATACCCTCCGGATTAAGTGCTATTCATTCCCTCTCCGCTTGTTACCTATCGTATGATCCTCAGATTCAAGAAAATTACGCAGACTATTTTTTATCTGCGTAATCAGCGACATCTGCGGGAAAATACCTGAAGAATCTAAACGTTATTATATTGATTGTTATGACCACGAAGTAGCTGCGAAGCAAAATAAATCATCCCTATCATTGACGTGTTTTTGTAATTTATTGTTAATCAGGATTTAATTAAAGTTTTTAAAGAAATAATATCCCGCAGATTTAAGAAAATTACGCGGACTATTTTTTATCTGCGTAATCAGCGACATCTGCGGGAAAATACCTGAAGAATCTAAACGTTATTATTGTTTTACGCAAAGAGCATGGTACACTGCTGTCATTTCCGCGCAGGAGGAATCCTTAAAGCTTTCGCTGTTAAGGTAATGAAGAGCATTTCAACAATGTTTTATCTTACTTCAAATTTGTGTCCCGCCTACTGTTATCATGAGGCGGCACGACGAAGCAATCTGTTTTGTCATTATAACCCCAATTGCATCGTTGGAAAGATTGCCTCACTCCAACGCACATGCCTTTTCTTCAGTTCGCAATGACGGGAATCTCAACAAAATTTATCTCAGACCTTCAGTTCTCGTTCGCAGAATAAGTCATTTATATTGATTGTTATGAAATAATCATCCCTGAGAATGACAAACCCTTTAACCACTATCATTCTGAACGCAGTGGAGAATAAGATGATTTTTTACTCAAAGACATAATAAAAAAACAATCCTGTTTTACTACCTTTGCGGCTCAAAATGTCGAGTAGAATGAGTCAACCCATTAAAATCAAAAACGCTTTAATTTCAGTATATTATAAAGATGGTTTAGCCCCATTGGTAAAATTATTAGCCGCACAAGGTGTACAGTTATTTTCTACCGGTGGAACAGAGCAATTCATCAAAGATTTAAATTTACCAGTTACGGCTGTTGAAGATTTAACCGGTTATCCATCAATTTTAGGTGGCCGTGTTAAAACCTTACACCCTAAAGTTTTTGGTGGAATTTTAAACCGCAGAGCCTTAGCGGGCGATCAGGAGCAAATTGCAGCATACGAAATCCCTGAAATTGACCTGGTTATTGTTGATTTATACCCTTTTGAAGAAACTGTAAAAGCTGGCGGAACACCTGAAGAAATCATTGAGAAAATCGATATCGGTGGAATTTCGTTGATTCGTGCCGCTGCGAAAAACTTTAACGATGTGGTAATCATCGCTTCTAAAAACGACTACCCTACTTTACAGGCTCAATTAGAAGAACAAAATGGCGAAACTACTTTGGCACAGCGTAAAACCTATGCTAAAAAAGCTTTCCACACCTCTTCTCACTATGATACGGCAATCTTCAATTATTTTAACGAAGAAGAACCACTTGATGTTTTTAAACAGAGTGTTGCTGATGCTAAAACTTTACGTTACGGCGAAAACCCGCATCAAGGTGCTGTATTTTATGGCGACTTAGATGCCATGTTCACCAAACTGAACGGAAAAGAACTTTCTTACAATAACCTGGTTGATGTGGATGCGGCCGTTGCATTGATTGACGAATTTGAAGATCCTACTTTTGCGATCTTAAAACATACAAATGCCTGCGGCATTGCTTCTCGTCCTACTGTTAAACAAGCCTGGATCGATGCATTAGCCTGTGATCCGGTTTCAGCTTTTGGTGGTGTTTTAATCACAAACGCTGAGGTTGATTTAGCCACTGCTGAAGAAATCAACAATTTGTTTTTTGAGGTTCTAATTGCACCATCTTACCAACCGGAGGCGGTTGAATTATTCAGCAAAAAGAAAAACCGTGTGATCTTAAAACGCAATGAAGTTGAATTGAGCAAAAAGCAATTCAAAACTTTGTTGAATGGTGTAATTGAGCAGGATAAAGATTTGATTATTGAAGGACCGGAGCAAATGACTACCGTTACCGATAAAGTACCAACGGCACAAGAATTAAAAGATTTATACTTTGCAAATAAAATTGTTAAGCACACAAAATCTAATACCATTGTTTTGGTTAAGGATGATGTGTTAATTGCCAGCGGTGTCGGTCAGACTTCCCGTGTTGATGCGTTAAAGCAAGCCATTGAAAAAGCAGCATCTTTCGGTTTCAGTATTAAAGGAAGTGTAATGGCATCTGATGCTTTCTTCCCATTTCCTGATTGCGTGGAAATTGCTGCTGATGCTGGAATCACAGCCGTTTTACAACCAGGCGGATCTATTAAAGATGCAGATTCTGTTGCAAAAGCTAACGAAAAAGGAATTGCAATGGTAACCACGGGCGTAAGACATTTTAAACACTAGGCTAAAGGACTGAAGGCAAAGGGTTTAAAGACAGAAGGTTTAACCCCTTGCCGTCATTGCAAGGTACTAAGCAATCTTATAACAAAGGTTTTATCACATTAAGATTGCTTCGTACCTCGCAATAACGATAGCCTTATAATAAAAGTGCCTGCAAAAATATTAAAACAAATAGCAGGACTGATTTAACCTAAGAATTACAGTTTTTATTTTCTAATCATTTTAATTGTCTTAAAAACAATTTTAGGAACAAAGAAAATAAAACTTAAAACAATAAAAAAGCTATTTTTACATTAGGAATAGTATAGATTTGATAAAATAAAGAAAACTTACCTTATACATGGGATTATTTAACTGGTTTACGCAAGAAGTGGCCATCGATTTAGGCACTGCGAATACCCTGATTATACATAACGACAAAGTGGTTGTAGATGAACCATCTATCGTTGCTTTTGATCGTACTACAAACAAAGTTATCGCTATAGGTCGTCAGGCGATGCAAATGGAGGGTAAAACCCATGATAATATTAAAACCGTTCGCCCTTTAAAAGATGGTGTGATTGCCGATTTCAATGCTGCTGAAGCAATGATTAAAGGGATGATCCGTATGCTTAATGGTGGTAAAGGCTGGATGTTTCCATCTTTACGGATGGTGATTTGTATTCCATCGGGTATTACTGAGGTAGAGAAACGTGCAGTACGCGATTCAGCGGAAATTGCCGGAGCAAAGGAAGTTTACCTAATTCACGAACCAATGGCTGCTGCTGTAGGTATTGGAATTGATGTAGAAGAACCAATGGGTAATATGATTATCGATATCGGTGGTGGTACCACTGAAATTGCGGTTATCGCATTATCAGGTATTGTTTGTGATCAATCTATCCGTGTTGCGGGAGATAATTTCGACTCTGATATCGTGAACTACATCCGCCGCCAGCACAACATTATGATTGGAGACAGAACTGCTGAGAAAATTAAAATTGAAGTTGGCGCTGCTTTACCTGAGTTACAGGATGCGCCTGCTGATTTCGCTGTTCAAGGCCGTGATTTAATGACCGGAGTTCCAAAACAGATCACGGTTTCCTATACTGAAATTGCACACTGTTTAGATAAATCGATTTCGAAAATAGAAGAGGCAATTTTAAAAGCATTAGAGATTACACCTCCGGAGCTCTCTGCAGATATTTACCAAACGGGTATTTATTTAACTGGCGGTGGTGCGTTATTAAGAGGTTTAGATAAGCGTGTTGCGGCCAAAACTAAATTACCTGTTCACGTGGCTGAAGATCCACTTCGTGCGGTAGTTCGTGGAACTGGTATCGCCCTTAAAAATATTGGCGGTTATAAATTCTTAATGCAATAACATCAGTTTACAGTTAACAATTTTCAGTTTGGGGCGAACTCACCGAAAACTGAAAATTGTTAACTGATTAACTCCCAACTCAATACTCAAATGCGTAACCTTTGGATTTTCATCAGCAGATACAACGCATTTTTCTTGTTTATTATCTTTTTTACGATCGGGATTTATCTGACTGTGAAAAACAATGCCTATCAACGTAGCGTAACCTTAAATTCATCAAATGAAATTGTAGGCACTGCTTATGAAAGGCTGAATGTGCTTAAAAGATATTTGAACCTGGGAATGGTAAATGATAGTCTGGCCGCTGAGAATGCAAAGTTAAAAACACAATTACTGGGCTTAACCACAGCCGATACTTCAAAAGATGTTAAGGTAATTGATACTTTTACCAATCAACAATACACCTATCTGGCCGCTAAAGTGGTTAAAAATTCAATCACGCTACGCAATAACGTCATGACAATTAACAAGGGTAGCCTGGATGGAATCAAAAACGGTATGGCAGTAATTGCTCCGCAACGGGGTGTTGTTGGTTTTATCCGCGATGTTTCTGAACATTTGGCAACCATACAGTCGCTTTTACATAAAGACACCAGAATCAGCGTTACACTAAAGAAAAATAATGCTTTAGGCTCTTTAGTTTGGGGAGATGGTAATTTCGATATCAAAAAAGCCCTTATTAAGGAAGTACCCAACCATATTAAAATGTATGTTGGTGATACAGTGGTTACCTCGGGTTTTGGCTCTTTCCCAGCTGGCATTTTGGTAGGCAAAATCATCAAGCCTAATGTGGCTACCAATGATAATTTTCTATCAGGAGAATTGAATTTATTTACCGATTTTGGTACGTTGCAATATGTTTACGTGGTAAAAGATAAAACAGCTGATGAGCAAAAAGCTTTAGAAAGCCTAATTAAGCCAAATGAATAGTAGAATAGTAATTGTAAATGTGATCAGGTGGTTTTTACTGCTTTTTGTTCAGGTATTCCTGCTCAAAAACATGGGCTTTTATGATCTTTCCACTCCCTTCATTTATGTGCTTTTTCTCTTATTGCTTCCTTTTGGCATTCCAAATATTTTGTTGTACGCATTGGCATTTGGAACCGGTTTAACCCTTGATGCATTTTACGATACCATGGGCGTTCATGCCACAGCCTGTGTAGTTTTAGCGTTTGTTAGAATATCTTTTATTTCCATAAGTTTAAACCGCGACGCAATTGATGACCCTGAACCTTCGTTAAGCTATATGGGTTTCCAATGGTTTTCTCTTTATGCTTTTCTTTGCGTGATTGCACATCATTTGGTGCTGTTCTTTTTAGAAACATTCAGGTTAACTGAAATTGGTTATACCTTAATGAGATGCGGCTTAAGTTGTATCTTTACACTGCTTATTATTTTATTGGTAGAGTTTATATTCTATAGAAGAACATCCCGCTAATGGATCAATTATTTAACCGAAAATATATCGTTCAAGGATTATTCATTGTAATTGCCCTTATTTTACTGGGGAAGTTATTTTATATCCAGATTATTAGTGATGCTGCTTTCGTTTCGGCAGAAAGTAATGTTTTGCGCAAGATTTATAAATATCCGGCACGCGGTGCTATTTTAGATCGCCACATGAAGGTTATTGTGCAAAATGAACCTGTTTATGATTTAATGGTAACGCCAAATGAGGTTAAACCATTTGACACTTTGGCACTGGCAAAAGCTTTGGATATCACGGTAGATGAGGTTAGGAAAAACCTAAAGAAAGCACGGGGAAAATCCACTTATCAATCTACACCTTTTCTTAAGCAAATCTCCGTTCAAAGTTATGCCCGTTTGCAGGAAATGCTTTATCGCTTTCCGGGTTTCAGAACGCAGGATAGAACCATCAGGCATTATCCTGACAGCGTTGGCGGGCAATTATTTGGATATGTTAAAGAGGTGGATAGTGCAGACATCGCAAAATCAGAAGGTTTTTACAGACCCGGCGACTACAAAGGCAAAAGTGGTATTGAAAGATCTTATGAAGAGATTCTACGGGGAGAAAAAGGGGTTATAAACACCGTATATGATGCGCATAATACGCCTCAGGGAAGTTATGCTGATGGGAAATACGATATTAATGCTGTTTCAGGAGAGCGGTTAATCTCTGGGATTGACATGCGAATTCAGAAACTTGGTGAGGAGTTAATGAACAACAAGGTGGGAGCCATTGTTGCAATCGAACCATCAAGTGGTGAGGTATTGGCTTTCGTGAGCAGCCCCGGTTATGATCCGAATTTACTGGTGGGCAGAAGCCAGGGGAATAATTACATGAGCTTAATCGGTAATCCATACAAACCCTCAATGGTTCGTCCAATTCAAGGCAGGTATCCTCCGGGATCGTCATTTAAACCTATTGATGCGCTGCTTGGTTTACAGGAAGGGGTAATCGATGTAAACACCACTTTTAACTGCCCTGGCTATTACATGGCAGGAAACCATAAAGTAAAATGTGAGCACGTTGATGGAAACATTAGCATGCGCCGAGGCATTGCCAGATCGTGCAACACTTATTTCTGTTATGTTTTTCAAAAACTGATCACCAGAAACGGCATGAAGAATCAACGTCAAACTTATCAGGACTGGCGTGATAAAATTGCAAAATTTGGATTCGGGCAAACATTGGATATTGATTTACCTTTTGAAAAGGCCGGGTATTTCTATAACTCTGATCACTACGATAAAATTTACAATAAACGTTGGGGCTACACCACTGTGATTTCTCAGGCAATTGGCCAGGGAGAGATCACTGCTACCCCATTGCAAATTGCAAATGCCATGGCTGTTATTGCTAATCGCGGTTATTACATAAAGCCTCATTTAATCAGAGCGATGGGCGATAAGATTAAAAAGGAATACGTAGAGAAAAACTATGTTGGTGTTGATGCAAAATATTTTGAGCCTGTAATTGATGGCATGCAGGATTGTGTAAACACAAGCTGGGGAACAGCCATTTTATCCCGGATTCCAGATGTTGTGCTTTGCGGAAAAACCGGAACAGTACAAAATCCTCATGGCAAAAATCACTCTGTATTTATCGGTTTCGCCCCACGCGATAATCCAAAAATCGCTATAGCCGTTATCGTTGAAAATGCTGGCTACGGAAGTACGTATGCTGCACCAATTGCCAGTTACATGATCGAAAAATATTTAAAAGGAAACATAAGTGGTGCGAGAGCCTCGCAGGTAGAATGGATGAAAAATCAAAACCTTCTACCAGTGCTCAAAGATAAAACCAAAGGAATAAAATTAACTAAAACAGATAGTTTATCGATTAAAAAAATTGATTCTGCCAAGCGGGCAAAAGATAGTTTGAGAATAAAATCGGCAACGATTAAACAAACCGTTGCGATCAAACCGAGAGAATTTAAAGCCATAATTGATGATAAACCTGTAAGCAATAAATAAAATGCAGCAGCAACAGGGAAACCGTTTCTTTTTTAATGTGGATTGGATTACTGTTTTAATCTACATTGCCCTTTGTGCCATTGGTTTTACCAATATCTATGCATCCATTTATAATCCTGATAAAGCAGGTGTATTCGATTTTACCAGTAGTTACGGGAAGCAACTGATCTATATTATTACGGGATTAATTTTAGGCTTATCCATTCTGTTATTTGATGGAAGGCTTTTCAATGTCTTCTCTCCTTTTATTTATGGGGGCACATTGGTGCTGTTGCTGGCCGTGCTCGTCATTGGGAATAAGGTAGCCGGAAATCAGGCATGGATTTCCATAGGATCTTTTAAATTGCAACCCGCCGAATTTGCCAAGTTTGGCACAGCACTTTTACTGGCCAGATACGTTGGTACATTCAATCCGAAATTTAGAGATCTTAAATCGATTCTGATTGCAGCATTGATTGTTGGAGCACCGTTGGTACTAATTATGCTGCAACCAGATACCGGTTCGGCATTAGTATTTTTGTCATTTATGTTTCCATTATACCGGGAAGGATTGTCAGGTTACTTTCTCCTGATATTTCTAGGAATGATTGTTTTATTTGTGGCCGATTTTTTAGTACCAACCTATATACTGATTATCATTATCGTCTCCATTGCTGCGTTGTTCATTTACACAAACAGGAGGAAACAAAAGATTATTTTCTCCACGATTTTGGTTACGGCATTTGCTATTGGTTATCTTTTTTTAATTAAGGTTGCCTATGAAAAAGTCTTAGCACCGCATCAGCGCAGTAGAATTGAGCTAATGCTTGGCCTTAAAACAGATAATCGGGGTGCGGGTTACAATGTAATTCAATCGCAGATTGCTATAGGTTCAGGACAAGCAACCGGACGGGGATTTTTAGAAGGAACGCAAACCAAATATGGTTATGTGCCTGAACAAAGCACCGATTTCATCTTCTCTACCATTGGCGAAGAGTGGGGCTTTTTAGGCTGTTCAGTTGTAATTGGTTTGTATATTTTTCTATTGCTCAGGTTAATCAACTTAGCAGAAAGACAGCGATCTACCTTCTCCAGGGTTTACGGTTACTGTGTGGCTTGTATCCTTTTCTTCCACGTATTCATTAATATCGGGATGACCATCGGAATTATTCCTGTGATCGGAATCCCATTACCATTGATCAGCTACGGTGGTTCATCACTGTGGAGCTTTACCATTCTTCTTTTCATCTTTTTGAAATTGGATTCGAATAGAATGGGATTCTTTTAGAAGCCAGCGTTCATACATGGTGTTTTATTATGCATCGTGCCTAACCATTTCGTCTTGCTGAACTTGTTTCAGCATCTTTCCTGCTATGTGTTCATGCCGTTAAGGTCCTAAAACAAGTTCAGGATGACGACCGTTCTATGTATGGTATTATGCATCATGTCTAATCATCACATCTTGCAGAACCTGATTCAGCATCTTTCATGCTATGTGTTCATGCTATTAAGGTCCTGAAACAAGTTCAGGATGACGACCGTTCTTGTACGGTGTGTTATTATGCATCGTGCCTAACCATCACGTCATGCTGAACTTGATTCAGCATCTTTCATGCTATGTGTTCATGCTATTAAGGTCCTGAAACAAGTTCAGAATGACGACCGTTCATGTATGGTGTTTTATTATGCATGGTGCCTAACCATCACTTCATGCTGAACTTGATTCAGCATCTTTCATGCTATGTGTTCATGCTATTAAGGTACTGAAACAAGTTCAGGATGACGACCGTTCTTGTACGGTGTTTGTTATACATCATGCTTAACGGTTCATATATGGTGTTTAAATATTATGCCTGGCCATTTCATCCTGCTTGACCTTACGTTAGTCGGGATTTGCAATCTCGACTACGTCACTGTGGATTTGAAATCCACCACTCAAAATCAATAATTATTTGCTAAATCTTCTGTTCAGCAATTCGTAAAACTGATCTACCGTTGCCTGTTTACTTGCCCAATCATTTTTAACAGCATAATTGCTTTGCAAAAAGCTATCGGCTGCTTCAAAGCTGTTCATTTTATTTACAATATCAATTGCTTCAGAATATGCCAGATTGTATCCTTTGAAAAGATCTTTGATGAAAAGTAGTTTTTCATTCAAGCTAATGCCTTGTTTTAAATCAGCAATTGGTGCTTTTACCGGTTCATCAGTTTTGGCATGAGTTTTTGCCAGTAAATCATTTAAACTCGGAGCAGGTTTTGAAGATATAGGTTGAACAGGAGGTTTTACAGGAATGGCCTCGGGGATAAAAACAGGCTTTTCTTCAATTACCGGAGGAGAGATAATCGGCTCATCCATCTCTACATCTCTTAATGCTTCGATTGGTTTTGCCGGGGCAGGTGCTTCTAACGAAATTTCTTCTGCTTTTGGTTGAATATTTTTTGCCTCTTCTTCTTTTGAGATCAAAAACGGCTCCGGACCAATCTCATCTTCTTCAGCCAACACTGGTTCATCTTCGGCAGGTAATTCATCTTGCTCTTGAATCCTTTTCTTTTGCGCTAATATTTCCTCCTCATCCTTGCTTAAAGGTCTGTCGAAAATTTCCTCCACAGGTTTAGCTTCATAATCAAACTGATCATCGGCACTGTGATTACCCAACACAAACTCGAAAGTATGATCATCATGATCTGGCTTGAAAAAATCTTTATTCAGAATTTTCTCAGCAGTTTCTTCATGAATCTTTTCATCATCCAATACTTCCTGCTGCTGTTTTACATCCACTCGTTCTTCTTCCTCCTCTGCTGCTGCCACTTCAGCAAGCTCCTCCGGATCAAAATATTCTTCCTCTTCTTTGTAGCTTTTTGCAACATTTAATTCATCAGCAATGTTTACAGGTTCATTCTGAACGGATACATCAGGTTTTGGAAGTTCTTTTTGCGTAATGCTTGCATTCAGTTTTTGTACAATCCGCACATGATCTGCAAGAAAATCTGCATTGGCCAGAAAAAGTTCCAGTTCCAAATCATTTAACTGTTGTGGATTTTGAGCAAGAAACTGATACTGCTCATTTAATTCTGTTAAAATATTGCCTACTTTTTTGAAGATATCTTGTTGGTTCATCATGAAGTTATAACGATTTTTTGATCGATTTATGTTGGTAACTATGTGTTCAAAAATAACACATAATTATGATATTTGTTCGGTTAAAAATTATAGACAACACATCAGGGCATAAACAATCGGGCATGTTATTTAGTGAACAAAATTTTAGAAGAAGGGGCGAATTTTCAGGAAGTATTGAAGTGGTATGTGGTTCCATGTTTTCGGGCAAAACGGAAGAACTGATCCGCAGACTGAAAAGAGCTCAGATTGCTAAGTTAAATGTAGAGATTTTTAAACCCCGAACCGATACCCGTTACCATGAAACTGCCGTTGTTTCTCATGATTTAAACTCCATTAATTCCACACCAGTTGACAGCGCTTCGGCAATTTTGCTTTTAGGCGCCAATACCCAGGTGGTAGGCATTGATGAAGCGCAGTTTTTTGATGATGAGCTTCCTGATGTTTGCAACAAACTTGCTTTGAAAGGCATCCGTGTGATTGTGGCAGGCTTGGATATGGATTTTACAGGTAAACCATTCGGGCCGATGCCTGCTTTGATGGCCATTGCCGAACATGTTACCAAAGTGAATGCGGTTTGCGTTTGTTGCGGAAATCCTGCACTTTACAGCTATAGAACCGTTGCCGATGAAAACACGGTTTTACTTGGCGAAAAGGAAAGCTATGAACCGCGTTGCAGAGCTTGCTACAATGTTGGAAAGGGATGATTTATTGGTTCATTGGTCATTAGTTCGTTAGCGTATGGCTTCATCTCTTGAAATTAAAACAGTATCCATTTTAGGTTGCGGTTGGTTTGGATTTGCTTTTGCAAAGAAGCTAATTGAACTTGGCTATGAAGTTAAAGGCTCAACCACAACACCAGAAAAATTAACCCTGCTTGCTGAAGAAAAGATAAAACCATTCTTGGTTAATTTTACAGCTGATGAAATTGCTGCTGATCCGGTTTTTTTTGAAACGGATGTACTTTTTATCTGTATCCCTCCTAAAAGAAATTCAGCTGAATTAAACCATTATCACAATAAGATAAAGGCGATTTTAACTGCTGCCAAAAAATCTGGCAAAATTGTTTTAATCAGCTCAACCAGTGTTTACAATGATGGAAATACAGTGGTTAATGAAGATAGTGAAACGCATCCTGATACCGATTCGGGCAAAGTGATATTGAATGCTGAGT
This sequence comes from Pedobacter chinensis, assembly GCF_003339865.1. Taxonomy (GTDB): domain Bacteria; phylum Bacteroidota; class Bacteroidia; order Sphingobacteriales; family Sphingobacteriaceae; genus Pedobacter; species Pedobacter chinensis. The sequence goes on along the minus strand of NZ_QPKV01000004.1, from coordinate 484,908 downwards.
TGCTTTTAAAAGATTATTTTCCGTCCGATTACACCATCATCCGTTTCGCGGGATTGATTGGTCCAAACCGAAACCCCGGAAGATTTTTTGCTGGTAAAACTGATGTTCCGAATGGTCTGGCACCAGTAAATTTAATTCATCAAACAGATGCCGTTGGCATTGCTTGCAAGCTTTTGGAGAAAAAAGCCTTCGGTAGGATTTACAATGCTTGTTCGCCTAATCATCCGGCAAGAAAAAATTTATATACCGCAGCCGCGAAAGCATCTGGCCTGGATGAACCTGTTTTTATTGAGGAGAAAAAAGAATGGAAAGTTATAGAGAGTTTAAATGTACCGGCTTTTTTGGGTTATGCGTTTCAGGTTGGGATTTGATTATAACCTGAATGAGGTTGACATACCTTCATAGGTCTTGTATTAGAGTAGAATTTTGATATACAGCTGGTCGAGATTTATAATCTCGTCCTTAAGTACTGTGGATTTGAAATCCACCATACAAGTAAAATCATCATTGCGAAGGAGTTCTCCTATCCCTCATCGGTAACGACTGCGGCAATCTCCTTCATGATAATAAATCCATAAGGAGGTTACGGCATAAAAGTAAGATTGCTTCGTCGGCTGAAGGGCCTACTTGCAATAACGATCGTTTTAGTTTTCCCCATCTCATTACTGTGTGATATTTTATGTTGGTTAACTCAACAATCCCAGCAATTCTTTTTTGTTCAAACCCTTAAAAAACCCACCATCAGTTTGGATTAAATTTTTAACCAAATCTTTTTTTGTGGCTTGCAGCTTCATAATTTTCTCTTCTATCGTATCAGGACAAATTAATCTGACCGCCATTACATTTTTATGCTGCCCAATCCGATAGGCACGATCAATGGCCTGATTTTCCACTGCTGGATTCCACCAGGGATCAACCAGATAAACATAATCAGCTTGTGTTAAATTCAGCCCTGTTCCGCCTGCTTTCAAACTGATCAGAAAAACAGGAATATCATCATTCTCTTGAAATGACTGAACCGTTTCTGCCCTGTTTTTAGTTTGACCGGTTAAATACGCATACCTGATCCCGCGTTTTTCAAGCTGTTTTTTAATAAGATCGAGCATGGTTACAAACTGAGAAAAAACCAGAATCTTGTGTTTAGGCGCTTTACTTTCTATCTGCTCCAGCAATACTTCAATTTTTGATGAAGCCTGGAGATACGATTTTCCATCAGCCAGTAAAGCCGCCGAATTGCAGATCTGTCTTAATTGAGTGATGCTTTTTAAAACATGCATCGAACTTTTCGGAAGTTCATCCTCTGTTTTATTTAAAATAAAATCCTGAATCTCTTTTTTATTGGCCTCGTAAACTTCACGTTGCTCCTCTCCCATTTCACAATAAAGAATAATCTCCGTTTTATCCGGAAGTTCTTTAGCCACCTGCTCTTTGGTTCTGCGCAGAATAAATGGTCTGATTTTTCGCTGAAGTTCTTCACTTCTTTTTCGATCTTTAAATTGATCAATCGGTGTTGAATACAAATCGGCAAATTGTTGTTTGCTTCCAAACAAACCCGGACAGGCGAAAGACAATTGTCCGTATAAATCAAAAGTATTATTCTCAATCGGCGTTCCGGTCATTACCACTTTGTTTCTGGATTGCAACATCCGAACAGCTTTATATCGCTGCGATTCCGGGTTTTTGATGTGTTGCGATTCATCCAGAAAAATATAATTGAAACGATAATCTTTCAGGAAGCGGATATCAGAAAGCAGCGTTCCGTAAGAGGTTAAAATGATCTCGTAATCATCAAAGCTATCCGTTGTCTTAACTCTTTCATTACCATAAATCGTTTTTACCTTTATGGATGGAGCAAATTTCGCTACTTCAGCTTTCCAATTAAAAATCAGCGATGCCGGAACCACAACAAGATTGGTACGATGTGAAACTTTTTCTCTTTGTGATAAAATAAAAGCCAGAATCTGAATGGTTTTACCAAGCCCCATGTCATCTGCCAGGCAGGAGCCAAAGTTAAAATCATCTAAAAAATTAAGCCAGTTTAAGCCATCTTTCTGGTAATGCCGCAAAGTTGCCCGCAACGTTTTCGGTACTTCAACTTCCCGGATAGAATTTGTTCCTTCAAATTTCTGCTTATATAACGTTAACTCATTTTTAACTTCGCCATCCAACACGGCATCCTCGTAAAGCTCATTAATGGTGGCAAACTTAATTTTTGGAGTTAAAATAGCATCTTCAGTAACCTCTCCCGCATTAAAGTAGTCAGCAAATTTTTCAATCCATTCATGAGGTAAAATGCCTTGTGTGCCATCATCAAGTGTAACAAATTTACTCTTGTTTCTGATTGATTTATGAAGATGCTTTAGTGCTACCCGCTGCTTGCCAAACTTTACTTCAACCTTTGTTTCAAACCAATCTGTGCCACTCAACACCTCAATATTAATGTGCGCTTTGTACTCACTAAGCTTATTGTTTTTCAGCTGGTTGAAACCTAAAATATGAATGCCTTTGTTTCGCCAGGTTTCAAATGCATCTAAAAACCAGGCTTCTTCTAAAAATCTTTTGCGATGGAGGTAATATGAATCATTGGTTTCCTGTTCATAAAAAAAGGGATGCTGTTTTAACACATTTCCAATAAACTGTAATTCGGCTTTTTCATCACGATAAACGGTAAATATATTCTCTAATTTGTCCTGTGCCTGAATTTGTTTTTTGGACAGCACCGGAATCTCTAAATTGCCATACCGCATTACCGGAGTAATTAATATATAATCTTCTGATTCTGAAAGGTAAATCAATTGCTCGTTTTCCAGGTCGAAACCTTTTTCTTCAATCTGACTTTTCGTAGCGGGTTTCAGGTAAGAATAATCAACATGAATGCTACCTTCCAATGGGATCAGTATGGTTTTCTGAAATTCGGGATATTTTGATTGATGCAGAATTAACCGGTTACTTTGCTTCTTGAAAAAACCAATGACCCGCAGCAAATCCAAACGGGTTATGAGATAAAGTTGATCTTTAAGCTGAATGAAATATTGATGAACAAGCAACAATTGGTCAAGCTCATAAGATTTTCCTTCGATGATTAATCGACCGGTAATTTCATAGAATTCATCCTTCTGGTTTACTGTTAAGCGCAAATCGACATCTAATGTTTGAACATCTACCGCAGTAATAGTTGATGCTTGAATGGAAGAAGACTGCCTGATATCTTGCAAATAAACCGGAATGCCCAAAGGATTTTTAACAATTGCTTTTAATGCATCAATTTCGGTTTCAGTTGGCTCAGTATTGTAATTTTGATGAAAGGCAGCCACACCGCTGTAGAATTTTAACACTTCACTTTCTTCAGCTTTAAAAATCAACTCAGCAGAATTTATACCTTTTAAAGGATTTTTAACCTTTCCGCTTTTGGTTTTTTCGGCCTCAAAAAGTTCTATCGTTAAATTATTATAATATCGATGCTGGCCTAAAACCAAAATCAGTTTACTAACATCATTTTTAAAATTTTTATTGGTTTTTGCAGGCAATAAAATCTGCTGCAACTGCTGCTGCGCTTCTTTATTAAATGGCTGGAGGGCATCTATTTTAGGCTTAATTTCTATAGCTCCTTTTACATAAACCAAATTGAAAAGTAAATCAAGGTTTGGTTCTTTTTCTAAACCATAATCTAAAGCTATTTTGGAAAGTCGCTGTTTTCGAAGGTTTTCATCAAAAAAGATCAACAAATCCTGTCGCTGCAAAACATTGTATAAAACCTGAGCCTGATGTTCACAAAGTTTGTTTTTAGGAGTGGTACATCTGCAAGAAAGTTTCACTGAATTTTCATTCTGCTGAATCTGAACAATGGGAAAAGGCATATCAGATTCATGATGACTAAAAGCTCCAAAATCTATTTCAATCTGCTCAGGAAAAACATTGAAAAAACCTTTACTTTCAGTATGAATTTGCTGATTTAAATGTTTAAGAATAAAAATGGCATTCAGATTTTTCAGGTTAAAATCCTCTAAAATATAATCGTATGGATTTAATTCTGACAACTGATTATTTTTATTTTTTTCACTCATTTACGCGTATAAAAATACATTTCAATACGGATATAGATTAATGAAATTTTATGATTTTACTAACACCTTCAGAGCCCTTAAAGTTAAATTAATATAAACACATTGAAAGGTAATTTAACTAAATATAATTTTGAATCATCTAATTTTAAATTATGTTTGTTTAACAGTTAATGAATTAACCTCAAAACCAGATATTTTTTCTATGAAAAACATTACCGACAGACACGAATTTATACTCAAGAAATTAAAAGAAGATGGAAAAGTGAGCATATTGGAACTGACCGATTTAATGGAGGTTTCGGGTGTTACGATTAGAAAGGACTTAAAACTTTTAGAAGACAAAAACCTTTTGTTCAGAACCCGTGGCGGAGGTTCCATTAATAATCCTTATGCCAATGAGCGCACCATAAACGAAAAGGCATTCATTAATTCGGATGAAAAACAAAAGATTGCAAAAGCTGCGCTCTCTTTAATAGAAAAAAATGATTCGATTAGTATTGGTTCGGGCACAACTGTATTTGAATTGGCCAGATGTTTATATCCTAACCAACATTTAACAGTGATTACGCCTGCGCTTAAGGTTGGCCTGGAATTAAGTTCACGCCCAAACATTGAGGTATTGCAGTTAGGCGGCTTAATTCGCTCAAATTCATCTTCAGTTGCAGGTTCTTATGCAGAACGTGTGTTAAGTGAAATATCTTGTGGAGTATTGTTTCTTGGTGTTGATGGAATTGATTTAGACTTTGGCTTTTCAATTACCAATTTATCTGAAGCTACATTAAATCAAAAAATGATTGAAACCGCTCAAACTGTAGTCATTATGGCCGATAGCACTAAGTTTGATAAACGTGGCTTAGGAAAAATTTGTGGCTTTGAGCAGGTTCACTACATCATTACCGATAGCGGAGTTTCAGAATCTGTTATTAATCAAATAGAAGAAAAAGGCGTTAAAGTAATCGTTGCTGTTTAGCTTAAATAAGGCTAATGTCGGTACTTACAAAGTAATGATCGCTTGGATAAATTCCATTGATTTGATCTTTAATGATGTTTGCTGATTGAACCTGAATTTGACCGCGGGTAAAAATAAAGTCTATTTTTCCTGTGGCATTTGTTTTGATATACTCGTTCCCTAAAAAGTTATGAAAAGTAGCTCCGGGTTCTTGGTTACCGTGAACGGTTAAATAACTTTCATTCCAACCGCCATCAGTAATAATTTTGAAAACCGGGTTTTTAGCATCAACGTTGAAATCTCCAATTAGCAACTGAGGAAAATCTTTTTGATATTGGCTGCTTTCTTTTATAATCATTTCACCTTGTTTATTTCTGGCTTCCTGCGATTTATGATCCAGATGTGTAGCCATGACCCTAAATTCCTTACCTGATTTTTTATCCAGTAACCGTACCCAATTCACATGTCTTGCACGGGCGGTATCCCAGGCTAAACTTCCACCTATTTCGGGCGTTTCCGACAACCAATAACAACCAGCTGAAACCATTGCATACCGTTTCTTTGAAAAAACAACCAGGTTTTTAGCAATTCCGTTGTATGTTTCTTTGTTTACATCCATTTCAGGTCCATCAAAACCGAAAGAGAAATAATCGGGCATGGCTTTTTGAATATCTTCTGCCTGTACCCTCAAAACTTCCTGCAAACCGATTATATCGGGTTTTTGTGCTTTTATAATTTTGATACAAATATCCTTTCTCGCTTTCCAGCCACGGCCTAACGCATCATCTTCAGGCAGAGCCACACGAATATTGCAGCCTAAAATCCGATGATTATTTTCAAACCTTTGCGTTTCTGAAAACCGCGAAATGGCCTGAGTCTGCGTTCCCAATATTGTTGTAGAAAATACCAGCCCAAGGCTTTTGACAAAATTTCTTCTTGAAAATTCAGACATATTTTTATGATTGAGCCAGTTCCAGTGAATTTAAATATGCGCCTTTTTCAATTAGCTCTTTACGTAAAAGATTTACATCCAATTGAGAAGGTAAAACATTGTTTCGAACAGATAATTTTGCTGCTCTGCCAGCGGCCTCACCCATGGCCATACAAGGCGCCATCACTCTAATGGCCGACATGGCCTCATGTGTTGTAGAGATACATCTTCCGGCAACAATCAGGTTTTCAATCTGCTCAGGGATAAGTGAGCGATACGGAATATCGTAACAATCGCCACACCATTCCAAAGTACAGCCACCACCCTGCGGATGATGAAGATCTAAAGGGTAACTTGCCACGGCAACTGCATCATCAAATCTTCCACAACTTAAAATATCTTGTGCCGTCATTACATATTTACCCACAATTCGCCTGGTTTCCCTAATTCCGATAAAAGGTGCCATTTTAGCGAAATATGCGTTTTCAAACCCTGGAACATAGTTAATCAGGTATTTTTCAATATCATGAATTTGCCTGCGTCCTTCAGCTTCACCAAAAGAAAGACTGGCCGGATCTGTTCCATCTACACCGTTAACCCTGGTCATATTTACCCAAACTTCTCCTGTTCTCAAACCAGTGATTACAATGGTCCGCTCTGTGGGTAATTTTAACCCGTCTTCTTGCGCTTTCTGAATTAATGAGCGTAATCCAACCACAATGAATTGGTTGTTTTGACCAAAATATTCGTTAGGAATAAAATCGGTAAGATACGTTCTTGGCTCTTCTGAAATGCTCAAACGCAATTTTTCAGTATCAACGCCAGCCAAACAAAACATTAGCGTTGGTGGCTGAACTCCACCTTGTTCGTTTCCTTGCTCGCATTCTACGCCGGCCCTAAAAGCCACATCTGCATCTCCGGTACAATCGATAATGGTTTTGGCCAAAATCACTTCACGTCCAGATTTACTTTCTATAATAATTCCTTTGAGATGATTTTCTTCTCTAATCACCCCCACACAAAAAGCATAAAGCAAAACTTCCACTCCACTTTCTAAAAGCATTTCCAAGCCAACATTTTTTACAGCCTCTGGTTCAACCAGTGTAAGGCTCATGTGCAAAGGGCATGGCCGATGCTCGCTTGAAGCATTTTTTTCTTTTAATTTATCAATAAATTTTTGAGGAAGGCCTTTAATAATCTGATTACCTTTTTGACCTAAAAAGCCGAGTATTGGCAGTCCGATCGTCATATTACCGCCCACAAAGCTTCTGCTTTCTATCAGCATCACTTTTAAGCCATCATCAGCTGCTGCTTGTGCTGCAATAAGTCCTGAAGGTCCACCGCCCACCACTAAAACATCTACGCTTGCCCGAACCAGGAGTTCTTTTGCAGGTTCAGTAACTGTTAAAATCTTATTATCCATATTTAAATTATCAGATCAATTTTCCAATATCATTTTTGGCTTCTCAGTCCGGATCATTGTCCATAAAACGATCACACCAATAGGATGTAGAAATGCCATCACTATAAAAATTCGCTCAGCATCTATTTTCCCCATTAACTGGCCAACAAAATAATTGAACAATACCGCACCACAAGCCCCAAAACCACCGGCAATGCCCAAAACGCTTGCTACATTTCTGGTTGGAAAAGCTTCGGCAACCACAACACTGATGGTAAACAACCAGCTTAAACAGGCAATTGCCACGGTACTGAAAATCAACAGCGTTGAAAATGCACCCGGCAAATAAGGTGTCAGGATGCAAAATGGAGCCAGAATAGCTACGCAGCTCAACATGATTTTTCTTGCTTTTAATGGTTTTTTACCCTTTCTAACCATATAATCAGACCAGGCTGAAGTTCCAATGGCGCCCAAATCTGCAACCAGAAATGGAATCCATCCGTAAAACCCCATTTCTTTTAATGTTAATCCTGATTGTTCCTGAAGATAACCTGGGAGCCAAAACAAACAGAAATACCAAACCGGATCTGTTACAAAACGGATTAATAAAACGCCCCATAAACTTTTTGTAGTCCACAACTGCGACCATTTAAAACCTGCATCCTCTTTAATGGAAGAGCTTCCGGTTGATTCGGCTAAAATGTGAGCTGGTGGTTCGCGATAAACGAAAAACCAAAGTCCTGCAATGATCAGACCCACCATACCGGCAACTATAAAAACAGTATGCCAGTTATAAGTTAAAGCCAGCCAGGCCACCAGTGGTGGAGCAATAATAGCTCCGATGGAGCTTCCGGCAACACAAAGACTATTAGCGGTTGCTCTTAATTTTCCCGGAAACCAAATGGTAACCACTCTTAATTGAGCGGGAAAATTGGTTGGTTCTGCCATGCCTAACATGCCACGGAAAAAAGTAAACTGGCCAACAGTACGCGAAATACCGCCACCGATACAGGCAACTGACCAGCCAATGATCCCAAAAAACATAGTCAGTTTGGCGCCAAAACGATCAACCAGCCATCCCGTTACCGGATACATCAGTGCATAACAGATGGTAAAGATATTCAGAATAAAAGCATAGCCATCATCACCCAATTGAAACTCTTTTTTAATAACGGGCTTTAATATCGATACAATCTGCCGATCGAAATAATTAAAAACAATGGCTAAGAATATCACCGAAATGATAAACCAACGCCTACTTTCAGGTTTGATTGATCTTGATGCCATGCTTTGATTATAATCTGCTATTTTGTTTTGGCGAGATTTAGCTTACCTATAAATTTTGCTTTTGGATTATTTTTAGGAATAAGAGATTTTATGGCGGTGGCAACTTCAATTGGTAAATCAGATTCTAAAATATCTGCACCTTGTTCAAATGTTTCTCTGTAATTTTTGGCTCTTTCCTCAGCTTCCGGAAGTTGATCGTAAGTAGGTGCAGCAGAAATCATGCACATCACACCACGGGCATGGAGCATATCATAAAGTACTTTGTTTTCCGGTTTGTTTGTCGGGCCAATATAGGCGATCATGCTTTTCCATGGAATACCTGCAGCCTCGTACTCCAATAATGCTTTTTTGGTTTTCACAAAAGCCGAGAACATACGATCCGGATTTTTATCGTAATAAAACTTAGCGTGTTTAGCATCGTGAACAGTAATCATAATTACCTTATTTGGATTTTCACTTAATATTTTCTCCTGCATTTCCAGGGGCACGTCTTTACGATCTAAATTAACCACGGTTTTCCCTGCGCTCCAATCAATCACTTCTTTTAAGGTTGGGATTTTATATGCGGTCACATTTCCTTCAGGATCTTTTAACCTGAATTGCTGAAGTTCGGCATAGGTATAATCAGATACCTTTCCGGTTCCATTGGTCGTTCGTTCAAGCGTTGCATCATGCATTAAAACCACCACACTATCTTTTGTCAATCTGGGATCGATCTCAAAAAATGCTGGTGTATATTTCAAGGTATTTTCGAAAGTAGCGATGCAATTTTCAGGAAAACCTTTCACTGTTCCACCCCTATGCCCACTGATAATGGGTGTGTTTTTCCCTGTATATTTAAAAAATTCTCTTAATTGGTTTACATCTTTAATTTTAAGGGTATTTATACTGGTTTGACCAAATGCGACTACACAACAAGCCAAAAAAAACTGGCTAAGGATGATTGCTTTTAAAGTGATTTTCATAAGAATATTAAATTTTACTGTTCAAAAGTTTTAAAGTCATCACGCCATTCTCATCAAATTCAATTTCTGTTAATGAGGAGTTTTGCTGGGCAAGCTGACGGTAATTTTTGAGCGGCATCCCTAATTTGCTTGCCATAAAAATCCTGTTAATGCCATTGTGACCAACAACCATTATGGTTTGATTTTCATGCCTGGTTATCATCTCATCGAAAAAGCTACTCACTCTTGCCACAATTTCGGTTGCCGATTCACCCGTTCCGCCCGCCCTGTTATTTTCAGGTGCATTCATCCAGTTGTCCCACAGGGAAGCATTTTCTACGACAAATTCTTCTTTTGTTTTGCCTTCCCAATCACCAAAATCAACCTCAATCAAACGCTCATCCACCATTACTTCTTTTTCACCAGAAGCTATTTCGGCAGTTCTTTTTGCCCTCAACAATGGCGATGAGTACACCGCATCGATTTTGGCATTGCGAAGCTGTTCAAATACAAACTTTGCCTGGCGCAAGCCTTTTGCTGTTAATTCTATGTCAGTTCTGCCGCAATAACGGTTCCCATCGGCATTGTAGGCAGTTTCTCCGTGTCTTAATAAATATACCCTAAGCATAAATTTCTTCCTGTTTGATAAAATCTTTTTTCACTAATTCTTCCATAAATTCACGATAGTGAATATCGTATTGATCTGCCAGCCATGCTTCAGGTAAAAACTTTTTTTCTACAATGGTAAGTTTTTTTACGGCTTCAATAATATCATCAAAATATACCGCCGATGCTGCTAAAATTGCGGCTCCAACAGCTCCGGATACGTATTTCATTTTGATTATCGGACAACGCATTACATTTGCTCTGATTTTTAACCAAACATCACTTTTACTTCCCCCACCAGCGGTATAAACTGTGTTAATTTTTTCTCCCGAAAGATGACTGATCAGTTCAAAAGCGTACCGCTCGAGATAAGCCACGCCTTCCATGCTTGCCGCAAATTTTTCTTCGGTTGATAAATTTTCATCTTCAAAACCATAGGCATTTGGCGCCATGATTGGAAAACGCTCGCCCTTTTGCATCAATGGATAAGATATTTTTCCGGTTGGAATAAGTTCTGCAGCAGCTTCATTTAAATGCTTTAAATCATTTTCAAATTTGGCAGAAACCCAATCTGCACCGGTATTACTTGCACCGCCCGGCATCCAATAACCTGCGGGATGACGGTGGCTATAAATTCTTCCTTGCTGATCGACAATTTCGTTTTTGGTTACACCTTTAATAACCATAGTAGTGCCAATGGTTGTATTCCAATCTCCCGGCCGCATAGCTCCGGATGCAATTTGCGATGCACAACCATCAGTTATTCCTGCAGTTATAGCTGTTTTTTCTGACAAACCCAATTCATAAGCCAGCTGAACGTTGAGCTTACCAATCACAGTTCCTGATGGCACTACTCTTGCGAGCCACTCTTTTTTGATCCCTAACTTTGTAGAAATATAATCCGGCCAGTAATCATCACCAACATCATAACCTGATTTAAATGCATTTGTATAATCTGTTACACCAAATTCATTACTTAATTTACCTGTGATGTAATCTGCCGCATGGACCCATTTAGCAATTTTTTCGGCCTTTTCAGGATAATTTTGAATAAACCAAAGCATTTTTGCCAAACCACTTGATGAATTAAAAGTGGTGTATCCTTTATTATGAAATTTTAAAGCCGCAGCTGTACAGATTTCTCCCTGAGGGGCAGATCTTTTATCACTATACATTATAGCGTTGTGCAAAGGCTGATTATTTCCATCCAACGGAATAACGGTTCCGGATGTAGAAGTGACGGATATAGCTAAAATTTTATTTTTATCAATTGTGTTTTCGGCCAGAAGCTTTTTTAAAGAGGCCAGACAAGAATGCCACCATGCCTCTGGAGATTGCTCTTCTCTTGATGAATCGCTGATGGGGAATACTTCTTCCACCTCACTGATCAAATTGCCCTGATTGGAAAGTAAAACCACTCTGGCTCCCTGTGTACCGATATCGATTCCTAAAAAATACGCTTCCATTAGTTACTTAACAAATCTCTGAAAGATGAACGGGTCTTTTTCCACTCTGCAAAATTTACTTCATCATGAGTTGATTTTTCCGGGTAAATGGTTTCCATGATTTCTCTTTGAGGCTGTGTTTTTCCTAAGGCATCATTGCAAATGAAAACACCACCAACCACCGAAGACTGGCGATAGCTATCGCAAATAATAATTTTCTTTCCTAAAAGATTAGCGATGAATTGCCTCAGGGTTTTACTCTGTACACCGCCTCCACAAGCCCAAATGTAATCGTACTGATGTGCACTCACTTCACAAAGGCTGTCGTAATTGCCTTTTATACTACAGGCAATATCCCAAAGCGTTGCCCATACAAAACTACCACGGGTTAGCTGATGCGAAACCGGAGCATCAAATAAAAATCCACCACGGGTAAGCGGCGTTTTTTCATCCGCTAATAACGATCCCAGTGATGCAACGCATTGATAACACTCCAATGCATTCAACTCCTCTTCAATTACATCGTAGTCTTCATTTGGATAAAAAACTTCTTTTAAACGCTGATAATTCAAGCCCGTTACCCCCGCGTTCGCCTCGAGCATAAAGCTATCCTCGTCTATATGTCTTCCTGTCCAGGTTCGTTGCTGATCATCCAGTTCATATTCTTTGGTAACCTTTATAATTGGTGTCGTTGTTCCTGATACGATTACTACATCATCTTCTGCAGGTTGTGTACTTCTAACGGCCAGTTGCGTATCTGCACCACCAACAATAACCACAGCCTGATCGGAGATATTGAAAAACGCTGCAACATCATTTTTGATTTTACCAAGCACCGTTCCTGAATCCATAAGCGTTGGTAAACTTTCCGGCTTCAAATCGAATATTGAACACAATGATAATGACCATTTTTTTGCTGCTACATCATAAAGTAATGTTTCTGATGCCTGAGAGTGTTCATAATGTAATATGCCTGAAAACATAAATTCAACCCAATCGCTAATGCTCATGAAAGTTTTATATTCATTCCAAATTTCTGCTCTCTTATTTTTAATGCCTATAACTTTTAGTGCAGAAAACAGCGAAGTTGGATAACGACCGGTTAAATCATAAACTGCTGATTTATCTTTAATCATATTTTCCCATTCCCGTCCCCGATGATCGATGTTAGGAAGCCCGATCAATGCTTTTCCTGCCTGATCGACCAGAACAATTCCCTCACGCTGACTGGTTGCTGTGATCGCGACTACCTCATATCTTTCTTGGTTTGATAAAATCTTTTGAGCTAACCGATGAACCTGTTCCCAAAGTACATTGGGTTCAAAATACAATGCCTCAGGGTAGTGATTATCTTTGTGGTAAATTAAGTTTTCTCTTTCGATACTGATAATTTCGCCAGTTGGTTTGGCGAGGGCAACGCGAACGTTGCCTGTGCCAATATCAACAACCAAATAAACTTCTTCTTTTACAGCCATCAGATTTAACTTTTAACCTTATTATCTACTAATTTACCTTCCTTCAACCAACTTAATAATTTGGCGTTAAGGATGTTTACATGATGATCTTCTACTTCATGCGTTGCTCCCGCAGTATGAGGAGTGGCCAAAACTTTCGGCGAATGAATCAGCTGATAATCCTTTTCATCAGGTGGTTCATGATCAAAAACATCAAGCACAGCCCCTCTTATCTTATCATTTTGAATGGCATATAGCAAAGCATCACGATCTACCACACTTGCTCTCGCCGTGTTTACAAAAATAGCCTCTGGTTTCATTCTGGATATTAAATTACTGTTAATCATTCCAACTGTATGGCTATTTACAGGTAAATGTATTGATACAATGTCGCTGGTTTCGAAAATATCCTCGAGGGTAGTTTTATGATAATTTGGGTCATACTCATCTAAAAATGGATCGTAGAACTGAATATTACAAGGAAAACATTTTAAAATCTCGGCTATGCGTTGTCCAACAGCACCAAAACCAACCATCCCTATTGTTTTATTTGCCAACTCGTTGCCTTTAAATTGAAGGTAAGAGGTATGCGCCCCTGCTTCCCAGTTTTCGCCAGTAAGCCATTGCCAGCTTGGAATAGTCATTCGGAGAATATTAATCACATTGGCCACAAACATTTCAGCAACAGCCTGAGCGTTCCTTGCCGGAGTATGAAACACTGGTATTCCATGTTTTTCTGCAGTTTTAACAGCAACATTTGAGGGAGTACCCCTGCAAACACCAATAAATTGAAGATCAGGAAAGGTTTCAATCACTTTCTCCGTTACATGATCATGCTCTGTAATTAAAGCATCAGCACGGGTTTCAGCAAGTAAATTAATCAATTCTTCTTCATTAAAAGATCTGCCCTGATCTTTCCAGGTTTTGTAAATAACTTTTCCAAAATTTTTCTCCAGTATGTCTCTTCCCTGATCATTATACGGAGCGGTAACTAAAATCCTCATCTATATATCGTGTTATTATTTTATTAATTTACTGGTATGGCTTGTATTTCAGGTTCACTCACATGAGCTGTTTTGGCATTATCCGGCAGCGTAATAAATCTGGTCAACACAGCACTTAAAAAATATAATCCTGCCAAAATCCAAACCACACCCTCGTTTCCTATGGCGCCAATAAACATCCAAACAATGAGCGGACCAACAAAAACGGCTAATCCGGCACCCAGATTTAAGATAGCCATTGCTGCTCCTTTATCTTTTTTAACCAGTGATGGCACTAAAGCAGATAATGGTACATAGCCTGCTAAAAGCGCTCCCCATAATACGCCGCAAAGCATAATCGCCCAAAAGTTACTGCCGAAAATTACCGGGGAATAAAAGAATAATAGTGTAGTGATGGCGCAGCCAAAACCTCCGAACCACATAATGGTATTCCGCCATCCCAGTTTATCGCCAACAAAGCCAAAGATTAAGTTGAAAGCAATATTGGCGATAAAAATTGTTCCCCAGATTTGTACCCACTCTGTTGTGCTAAAACCATGAGTAGCCATATATGTTGGAAGAAAAACCGGAAATGCAAATTGCGCAGTTGTGTTAATGATCCTGACAATTCCGCCCAGCAGAACCTTTGGTTCTTCGACCACTACGGTTAGTCCCTTCATCAATTCTTCTGATTTATTGGTTTTCGTGGCATTTGAGTCTGATTTGAATTTATCTTTAATTAGCACCAGGGCAAAAAATGCACCAACCAGCACCCAAAATATAGAGCTCCAGAGCGTATTTAAATAGCCCAGATTTTGAATGGCCCAACTTGAATAGTAGGCTCCAAAAACATTTAAACCACCCGTAAAAACGAACCAGAACCAGCCTACAGCTGTGCCCAGTTTTTTCTGTGGACTTCTATATGTGATCCAAACCAAAAATGAATATGCAAAAAACGGATATCCAAATCCTCTGATGGCATAGGTAAATAACATGATGATATAATCCAATTGAGGAACACCATATCCTACGAATCCTGCTGTGCCCAAAATATAAAGGATTAAACCCATCAACATTGTTTTCTTCGGACCATAGCTTTCTACAAGCACACCCGAAAACCAGGACGAAATCGCAATGGTAACGCCATAAGCTGTAAATAGCGATGCGGATTGTTGGATGGTCATTCCGCGGCCTATCAAATAAGGACTTAACCAGCTTCCTTCCAACCCATCACCCATCATAAAAATTAGAATGCCGAGATAACCCCAGGCGAGATTTTTTGGTATTCCTACTCGATCAAGCAGTGAATTTTGCGAATTAATTTGTGTACTCATCATTTGGTTAGTAAAGGGTTACTTTAGTTAATACTTCGATATCAAGGCTAGCTTCAAAGAAGTTTAAATACAATCGGCTTGGTTTAAAAACCTTTTATCAAATTAAGCAAATTAAAGTTTATAAAACAAAATAAAAGTAAAAAAGAAATAATATGAAACAAAAATGTGATGAAGATACTTTATTTCGTTTGTAGGGACATCAACCGATAAGTAAATATTTTCGGACAAAGCCCGAATATACTTGTCATTCTGAGCATCGCGAAGACCTGCGAAGCAAGCATGAGTACAATTGAAAACAACGTTATTAATGAATAATCTCCAAGCGATAAAACACAAACTTTAATGCAGCACTGATCGCCTTAAAAACAAAGTCAGCAGTAAATCAAGTACAATGCCTGTTGCTCAAGGATTTACTTCGTAGCTGCTTCGCGGTCTTCACTGCGTTCAGAATGACAAAGCCCATTTAACCGCTGTCATTCTGAGCATCGCGAAGACCTGCGAAGCAAGCATGAGCACAATTGAAAACAACGTTATTAATGAATAATCTCCAAGCGATAAAACACAAACTTTAATGCAGCATTGATCGCCCTAAAACAAAGTCAGTGGTAAACCGAGTACAATGCCAGTAGGTTAGGGATTTACTTCGTAGCTGCTTCGCGGTCTTCACTGCGTTCAGAATGACAAAGCCCCCATTTCAGAATGACAATTCTTCTATCGGTTGGTATATTACCAATCGACAACATTTAAATTATAAAGATTTACGCAGGTTCAAATAGAAAGGGACTTCGATTTTTTCTGTCTTCCCGTTTAAAACAAATTCTGCGGCTTGGGTGCCCAATTGATGAAAATCAGTAGAGATTGTAGTTATTCCATCCAGAATGAAGCGTTTCAGTGGTGTTTCATTATAAGAAATCAACCCGACATCTTTTCCGATCTTAAGCTTTAAAACAATTAATCTTTCAATTAAAGCAACCAGATCATCTTCCATAAGATTAATGTAAACCTCGCCTGGATTGATTTGCTCCTCTTTAATATGATGAACAACCTTATGATTAAAGGCATATTGCTGACAAAAACGATAAAAACCTGTTAAAATTTCCTGGGGAAAATAACTGTTTTTAGGAAAAATGATTTTAATGGTGTTGTACTGCGAAAGTCGCTCTAAAGCCTGTTCCAATGCGGCATAAATATCCTGCGCAAAATTTTCGTAAGCCGCAGCAAAATCGCCGGTAATTCCGGGAAGTAACTTATCCAGAATGATCAACTTTTCTTTTGGGATGGTATTGAGGATCTCATGTGCATTTTCGCCACCTTCTAAAAAATGAGGAATGATCACAAAATGAGTATAATCATTAAGTTTAGCCGTGATCATTTTCTTAAAAAAGGCAAAGTCGTTGTTATAAATATAAAAATCTATTGCAGCACGCTCTCCAATTGCTTTGGTAAAGGAGTCGTAAATGATTTTTTTATGTGTGCTCAACTTATTAAACAGTAAGCAAACCTTTAATTTTCTGGAAAAATCAGTATTGATAATGAAGTAACCTTTACCGGGAACAGAATCAACTACACCTAATTTACGCAGGTTTCTATAGCCTTTTTCAGCGGTATCACGAGACATTTCAAGGCTGAAACTCAACTCGTTTATTGATGGCAGCAGGCTTCCTTTTTTCAATTTCCCAGATTCAATGCCGCTTAAAATAGCATTTGTAAGCTGTTTGTATTTCGGTGTTGATGAATACTCATCAATCTGAATATAGGAAATGACGTCTTCTGATTTCAAAATGATTTACCTCGGGGTTCGAATATAAGAAAATTCTCCATTACCAGTATAAATTTCAATTTCTTCCGGGACATTGGAAACATAAATGAGATTTTCTATGATTCGGAAATGAACCACCTTAGGCATTTAAGAACCCCTTAACTATCTGATTCATATTTTAAAAACCTAATCGTCAGGCGCTTACCTTAGGATTGAATACTGGACTTATGACTAAAAGCCATATTGCTTCGCTGGTTGAAGGAGATTGCCACAGCCAATGAAAAATCGGCTTCGCAATGACGACAAGAGAGGAACCTTACATTGTTCGTTGAATTGCTGAATAATATTTCAATTGAATCATATCTGTAGGTGCAGGATTTGGGTTCCACGCATCATTAATGGCCAATGCCGTTCCAATGGCGGTAGCTTGTGAAACCGAAGAAGCATAAACTTCCACATCAGGTATCGAAGTGGCGAGCAGATGCATGTAAATGGCATTTTTACCGAATCCTCCGTCAACAAAAACCCTCCTGACCCCCTCGTTTAAAACCAGCTTCAATGAATAAATCTGTTGTTTGATCAGATCAAAAATCAATTGATGGTAAGCCTCCTCAGCAGTTTGAAACATATTTAAATCTCTGGTGCCAAAAGCAGAAGTTGCCGAAAACACCGTTTGTTCTTTTTGATTTTCAGGTATTTTATTTACCAGCTTTAAAATTAAACCTGGATTAAACTTTAGGTGTTTGAACAGATATGCAGCACGGTCGAAATGCGCTGCAATGCGTTTTAACTGTACTTCATGCTCATAGCCAGCAAAGATCCGCGATGCCTTAATCGGCTTGCCTTTAAAATGCATGTAGCAGAGGCAATCTTGCTTCAGTTCTTCTTTGGTTAATGGCTCTTGATTAAATGGATTTAAACTGATGCACCAGGTTCCTGTTGAAATTAAAACGAAAGGTGCATTGAAATTAGCTAAATAAGGAATTAAAGCAGCTGAACTATCATGCAGACCAACACCTACCTGAAAATCAGTGCCTTCAAAACAGGTTTTTAAACTCGAGTCTGCTGGGGTAAATTCTCCAAATTTTTCATGAATTTTTTCTGAAGTGACCCAATGGTGATATTGGTTTTTATTGAAATCCCAAAGCTGAGTGTGGCAACCTATACTCGTAATATCAGCAATGGCTTTACCAGTAATGAGATAACTTAAATATTGAGGTAAATGTAGCGCCCATTTAACCTTATCAAAAATTTCCGGCTTTTCATTTTTAAGCCTGTAGAGCTGCATGCCTGAATTCAAACTCCCTAAAACCGGTGAAGCGGTTTCCAGTGAAATCTTTTCCTCGCCACCATATTTTGCATAAAATTCTTTTTTAAGATCTTCAGGATATTCTTTCAGATAATTATACAAGGGCGTTAATGGTTCGCCCTTTTCATCAAGATAAACAAAACTTGCACCATAGGTGGAGAAATTAACAGCCTTGATATCGAATTCTTTCATTTGCAATACCTGATGTAACGAATCATAAACCGAGGATTTCAGGCTTTCCAGATTTTCGCAAGGCTCTCCATCTTCATCAACAGTTTCTACGAAACGAGCTGATCGTTCATAAACAATCTGATAATTTTCATCAATGAGAAAAAGTTTTTTGTTCGTTTTCCCAACATCAAATATTGCAATAACCGGTTTTGGCATTTCTCTCACTCCCTAAATTACAAACCTGTAGCTACAGTATTTACACCACGACCATTAACCAGGTTTTTCCTGATGTCCAATTCACGGTATAACCCAATTGGCGATAATGCTGCCCCGGCTCTTAATCTTGCCTCAGCAACCAAAGCCCGCAAATCACTTCTGAAAGTATTCTGTAAAATCTCCTGTGCTTTTGCCACATCATTATTATCCTGAGCTGCATTTAAAGCTTTTCTGTCAACCAGCAAAGCCTGCGCATAAGCAATCATGATCGCTTCTACAGATTGCAATAAATCTTCCAGCGGATCTTTAACATTATGAGAGGCATCAATCATCCAACCTAAATCTTTTGCATGATTCATCCCTTTCGCATCCATTCCTTCAACCAGTTCATTAAAAATCAGGAACAATTGGTAAGGCTTGATACTTCCTGCAGTTAAATCATCATCGCCGTATTTGGAATCGTTGAAATGGAACCCACCTAATTTTCCCTCCATTAAAAGCAGCGCAACAATCTGCTCGATATTGGCATTTGGTAAATGATGGCCTAAATCGACTAATGTATAGGCTTTTTTGCCCAATTTACTTGCATAAAGTAATGATTGTCCCCAATCGCCGACTGTTGTTGAGTAGAAATTTGGCTCGAAAGCCTTATACTCCACAAACATTTTCCAATTATCTGGCAAGGCAGTGTAAATTTCCTGCAAACTCTCCAAAGTATTTTCGAAAGCTTTACGGAAGTTTAACTGGCCAGGAAAGCAGGAACCATCAGCCAACCAAACGGTTAAAGCATCAGAACCTAAGGCTATGCCATGTTTAATGACTTCGATATTATGTTCAACTGCTTGTTTGCGAACAGCCTTATTTACATGTTGTAATGAACCAAATTTGTAGCTGTGTGCAGCGCCAGCCTGATCTTGAAAAGTGTTGGAGTTCATGGCATCGAATTTTAAGCCGTAGCTGGAGGCCAGGCTTTTCAAGCTTTCTGCATTTTGTGGAATATCCCATGGAATGTGGAGGGAAATTGCGCCGCTGGCACCATTCAGGGCATGAAGTAAACCCACATCTTCAATTTTTTCTTCTATTGTACGGGGTTCACCACCAGTAATAGCGAAACGACCAAAACGAGTTCCTCCGGTACCTAAAGCCCAGGATGGTATGGCAATTTGAAAATCGACCAGTTTCTGGATTACACTTTCTAAATCAACGTGCGACCAATCTTCTTTTAAAAAATTAAGCCTTCGCTGATGTGTGGTTACAAGGGAGTCGTTATGTTTTTCAATTTGGTTCTGCTCGATATTCATAAGAATATTTGGTTTTATTAGGTTAATAATTGAGCGATAAAATCGCTTGTCTCTCCTGTCCTGATTACAAACGAGGACGATTGCATAAAGTCATTTTCAAGCCTGTAGCGAACCACAGACCGGGAGAACAACTTACTAAAACTAATTTAAATACTGAAGATATTTGCCCAAGGTTTGTATACTTACAAACTGTTTATATTTTGTCGCCTATGAAGTGATAAAAACGCTTGTTTTTCCCATTCCCGTCACAAACGGGACAGGTTTTTAAATCTTATCTTACAAACGCCATGGCCACTCCGCCATCAACATTTAGCACATTTCCGGTTGATTTTTGAAGTAAGCCGCCCACAAAAGCAAAACATGCATTGGCAATATCATCTGGTAAAATGATCTGATTTAACAAAGTTCGTTTTGCATAATATGCAGGCAGTTCTGCAACTGTAATGCCGTAAGCTTTCGCTCTGCCTTCAGCCCATCCGCCGGCCCAAATATTGCTGTCGCTAATTACAGCATCAGGATTTACAACGTTTACGCGGATGTTATCGGCGCCTAATTCAGCAGCATTCAACCTGCTTAAATGAAGTTGCGCTGCTTTTGCACTGCCATAACCGGCATTATTCGGACCACTTACCAATGCGTTCTTACTTACAATATTAATGATATCCCCACCAATATCTTGCTTTTGCATCGTTTTTGTTGCAGCTTGCGTGATGAAGAACTGGCCTTTCACTAAAACATCATATAACAAATCCCAATCCTTTTCGGTATGGTCGCCAATGGTTTTTGAGATCGATAAGCCAGCATTATTGACCACAATGTCTATCCCGCCAAAGGCCAATGCCGCAGCAGCAAAAGCACCATCAATATCTTCCTGATTAGTTACATTTAAAACAGCAGTACTATAAGAATCTTTACCAAATTGTTTTTCAAAATCTGCCCCTGCTTCAGCTAAGCGATCAGTATTCATATCGTTTAAAATGACCACGCCACCTTCGGCCACAAACTTTTTAGCAATTGCTTTACCAATGCCGCCAGCGCTACCGGTAATTAAAGCGATTTTTCCGGTAAGCGGTTTTGGCTTAGGCATCCGTTGCAATTTTGCTTCCTCTAAAAGCCAATATTCAATATTAAAAGCCTCCTGATGTGGTAATGAAGTATATTCAGAAATTGCTTCAGCACCTTTCATCACATTAATGGCATTGATGTAAAATTCTGAAGCAACCCTAGCGGTTTGTTTGTCTTTTGAGAAAGTAAACATGCCAATTCCAGGATATAAAATTACAACCGGGTTGGTATCACGGATTGCAGGACTATTTGGATGTTTACACTTTTCATAATATTCGGTATACATTGCCCTGTAAGCCTCAAAAGCAGGAATTAAACCTTCTTTGATCGCTTTGCTATCTGATAAATCAGCGTCGGTTTTCAAATCTAATACCAAAGGACTGATCTTCGTTCTTAAAAAGTGATCAGGGCAACTTGTTCCCATTGGCGCCAATCGGGAAAGATCGTTGGAGTTTATGAACTCTAAAACACGGGCATCATCAGTAAAATGCCCAATCATGTGTTGCTTTGAAGAACATAAACCACGTAAAATTGGTGCTAAAGCGGCAGCTTGTTTTTTACGTGTTTCCGCATCAGCACTTTCTATTTTTTGTCCGCCAAAAACCAAACCTTTTTTACCGTAATTTTGAGCAAGATATTCAGAACAGATTTCGATTACCTCAAGCGTGTTCACATAACTTTCGTAAGCTGTATTACCCCAGGTAAACAAGCCATGAGAGCCCAACATAATGCCGCGAATGCCTGGATTTTCATCTAAACATTGTTTTAATTGCAATCCCAATTCAAAACCTGGTTTTTTCCATTCAACCCAGCCAATTGTTCCATCAAAAAGCTCCTCGGTAATTTGCTTTCCATCTTTTGCGGCAGCGATTGCAATAGCCGCATCGGGATGTAAGTGATCAATGTGTTTGAATGGCAGAAAGCCATGTAAGGGAGTATCGATTGACGGTGCCTTGGAACTTAAATCAAAAATGCAATGATTAAACAATTCAACCATTTCATCTTCATGCTCCACACCACGATAAATATTTTTAAGACTACGCAAACGATCAACATAAAGTGCAGCCAAACCACTTTTCTTTAATGTACCTAAATCGCCGCCAGATCCTTTAACCCACATCACTTCAGTTTCAGCACCCGTAAGCGGATCCTTTTCCATCAGTTTGCATGAGGTATTTCCACCTCCATAGTTGGTTAGGCGCAAATCGGCACCCAATAAATTAGAACGGTAAATGAGTAATGCAACTTCATCGCCAGCAAGTTTTGCAGCTTCCTCTTCGTTCCACAAATAGCTTACATGCTTATACCTTTTCGTTTCGATCGACATTATTTATTTTATTTTTTTTATAATTTAACTTTTAATTGAATTACCGTAGCCTACAATCAGCACTGATGCGATAATGGTTAGAATGCCAACTAAAACGGTAATGAGTGTTTTTCTGGATACACCTTTCCATTCCTTTAAAACCAATCCCCAAACGTTAGCGATGAGAATGATGAATGCCATGTGTAATATCCATGAACTTGCACCATTACCCATTTTGCTCTCCCCCATTCCATAGAAAAAGAACTGCAAGAACCAGGTTGTACCCGCAAGTGCAGAAAAGATGTAGTTTTTTAAAAGCGGGGTGGCTTTGTTTGTATAATCACCAAATGTTTTATTTCTCGCATTTAAAACCATACACCAGATAAAGTTGGTTGTTAAACCACCCCAAAGCACAATGATGTAGGTAACATTGTTAGAGAACAGAAAATTCCCGGTTTCTGATGGATTTGCAGCCTTCCAGATCGCATTCGCTGCATCTGCCATTGGCTTACCAGCCTCAATCCCGAAATTAAAACAAGCGCTTAATACACCCGAAACAATCCCAACAAATAAGCCCAATCCAAACTTATATTCGGTTTTAACCTCTAAGCCATGAGGATCGGTTACATCGGTTTTGATTTCTCTTTCTTTCATCATTCCGGCTTTGCCACATATAATGATTCCAAGCACACAAACCAAAAGCCCCAGCATAACCATTCTTCCCCAATCGGTTTGGAGGAACATGGTAAAGGTATCTTTACCAGCTTGCGGAAAAATATCGAAATAGATAGATGGTAAGATCGAACCTAAAACCATACAAAGCCCCAGGATAATACTGCTTCCCAATGAAACGCCGAGATAACGAACACCCAGTCCATAGGTTAGTCCGCCAATGCCCCATAACACACCAAAGAAATAAGCTAATGTTAAGGTTTTTCCTTCCGTTGTAGCAATGATTTCAGTAAAATCTGGAATGGTTAAATAAGCTGCGAGCGGCGGAACAATCAACCAGGAGAAAATACCGCCAACTATCCAGTAGCTTTCCCAGGCCCAGCCTTTTACCTTTTTGTATGGAATATAAAAACTACCTGACGCGAACCCGCCGATAAAGTGAAAAATAACGCCTAAAAATGCCTGCATGCTCTGATTTTAATATTTGGTTGGTCTAAAATAGAAAATGCTTAAGGCTTAACTGTTATGAACTGTTATGTTAGTCGCTTAAAATTTGCACGGGTCCCAGTAAACCTGAAGGCAGCAATGGATCTGTTTTTTTAAACACGATATTGGTATTGGTTAAGCGCTGCTCTTTAGGTAGCGCTGCATCGCCGATAAGCCTGTTGGGCCACTGATTGATCACTTCGATTTCCAAAATATTCTCTCCGGATTTTAAATAATCACCGATTTTTACCCGCCAGGGACTTGTCCATATTGTACCTAAATTTTTACCGTTTAAACTGACTGATGCGATGTTTTTTACTATGCCTAAATCAAGAAAAACTGTTTTTCCGGTAGTTGGCCAATCATTCACAAATGTTTTATGATAGACTGCTTTTCCTGAATAAAATCTGATTCCATCTTCCGCATGTTTGCTCCAATCTGTAAGCTCATTGAACATGACAACCTTTGGCCCTCCCCATTTTGGATCGAAATTCACTTCCCATTCACCATTTAACTCTTTTTTATTTGATAAGGTTGGAAACAAGGGTTTGCGGACGACAGTTTTAACAGATTGGCTTTGAGGAAAAATAATGAAATAAGATTGAAACTTCGCGAACTGAAGGTCAATTGAAACCCGGTTCCCGATTTTGTTAAAAGGGACTTCCCTGATCATTTCGCCGGTTACGGCATCCCAAAGTTGTGGCTGTTTATTTACGCTGAAAGTACAGGTTGAACTGACCTCAAGATCCAATCGATTTGTGATAAAATAGATATCTTCATTAGCGGTTTTTCTGTGAATAAAATCGATGAAATTATTTTCTCCGGTATATTCGAAGTCTGGCAATACTTTATCATTCAAAAGCACATTCCGAACGGTTTCGCCATAAAAAACCCGTCCGGCCCCATAATGATTTAGTTTGATCGATTTGCCGTTAACTTTACCCCAAATGGCATCAGCTTTGCTTTTTACAAGTTGATCGCTTGCCGGATAATTGGTTAAACCTGGTGTTTTTGTTGGTTTGATACCGATAACCGTTGCTCCGGCTTTAATCAACTGCTCAAGTTTTAAAATCACTTTTTCAGGCATTCTCTTATCATCAGGAAGAACAAGTACACGATAACACATTCCATCGGGAAGCATGATCAATTTATCCTTTACCGATAGGCGGGTTAATAAAACCTCTTCATTGCAAACATCATAATCATAGCCTTTTCCTAAACCTGGTGGTACATGTTTTGGCAACACGATATTTGGAGCAGCATCTCCGTTATAAAAAAGCACATCAGCAACAAATTTTCCCGCTCTCAATAAATACTGACAACGCGAAATGTAAGTTAAAAAGGCTGATGATTTTTCCCACCAGGTTACATTTGGATTAAAATGGGTGCCAGCACCATATTCATAACCCGGCAAACCATCTTCTGGTCTTGAGGCGGTAGTGGTATGAATAACCACCCGATTGATTCCTTCGCAAAAAGCCCGGTCAAGTGCCTGTTTTAAATTATCGGGGGCATCTTTCCAATGCCTGAATGAGGTAAAAGCTTCGGCAGATGCAGTTGAACGCCCGTAAATATGCGAAGCCGAAGCAACCATTTTCGTAACCTTGTTTTGTCCGTATTCCAACCTTGAAACCCCATAAGGCTGATCATCATCTAAATTACCTGGTTCATCGTGCTTTGGTCCTAACCAGAACTCGCCCATTGGATTATCGCTTCTGCCCAGGTTTTTCAAAGCATCCATACACATGGTTCCGGAGCGACTTGGACCTGCGGATTCATTTTGAACTTTTAAACCATTTTCATGGCACAATTCTGCAAACCGTTTATAATGACCATTGGCCATGCAGTCGGCAACAGTTTTTCTATAATCATGTAAAAACCGATCAGAAATTTCGGCGCTGCCAATAATGAAACCAGCAAGAACAGGGAAATAAGGCTCCGGATCATATCCACAAAAAGCCTTAAATTTTTCTATAATTTTTGGCGTCCAGTTTGGGAAACCATCTTCAAAACTATCATCGCAAAAATATTTTAAGGCTTTTGAATTTGCTTTAGCAGCTTCGTCAAGTAATACCTTCCCCAAATTTTCAAATTGAATTTCAACGCCCTGATGATCGAGCCAATCAATTGACAAACCATCTGCTTCTGGCTGTGCAATCATGAGCCGTGAGCCCGTCATTCTATGACCAGTGCGCACAATTGTCCAGTCTCCAGCCGGAACTTCCCAAACCAAAGTTCCATCGGCTTGAATTTTATTGGCGAGATTGATCACGGTTTTAACAGCGATTGGTTTGTCATTCGGTTGATTTTCCCAGGGGAACAAGGTTGGCCCCATCACATCATTTGCTTTCGCAAAATTGCTGGCATCTTTTCGGTTTGTTTTGGCCGAAAAAACAGCTTGTCTTGCACCAGATATTTTTGCAGCATTGCCATTTGGATTTAAAATGGCCACTATCGATGTATCTTTATAATCAAGTTCATCTAATGGTAAATCAATATAATCTTTATAACCTGGAGGATTGAAAACATGATCGTACCCATCTCTACCTCCTGGTAAAGGCAGTTTTCCGGAGAAAGTTTGTGGTCCTTTTAAATTTAATGTGGATTGAAGAAACCACCTTCCCGAATTTTCAGGTTTGATCCACGGACCACCCATACACCAGCCTGAGCTTAAGTTAACGCCAACCTCGATGCCCAATCTATCTGCCTCTTTTAAAGCATGGCGACAAAGTGCTTTCCATTCTTTTGATAAAAATTTTTCGCCTTGCGGATACGGAACTCCACCTAAACCACCCGCAGAATTAACCAGCAACACATTTCCTATTCCTTTATCCCTGAATTCTTCCAGATCTCTGGTAATGCCTTCTTTATTGATCAATCCATTAAACCACCACCAATAACCCCCTGCCCGGGTTTCGTTTGGGGGAGAAAGAAATGCACTTTCAAGCAAACTTAAAGTGGCGGCAGAATCATCAGGATCATAATTCAATAACTGAGCAGCCCTACCTGAATTAAGAACAGCAATATTTACGGCTATTAAACTGCTTAACTGAATAAATTTACGTCTGTTGATTGCGTTCATCTGGGATGTGAGCTAATTAAATCTGCTTATTTTGTTAAAGTATATTCGAAATGATATTTTCCGGAGCCAACTTCAAAAACCTTATTTTTGGAATTTTCGGGGCGTTTTTTAAGATAAGTCAATTGGTCTGTATCTTTACCGCTTTCAGTAATTTTGGCATTTGCTGAAGATGGCAATATCACAATCGCCGTGGTATTGGGTGGAACGGTCACATCTAAAATAAACTTACCGCTTTCGATTTTCCAACCGGATTGAACTTGGCCATACAAACTTTCAAACTTTGCCGAAGCTTGTGTGAAATTTCCTCCTGGTTGCGGCGCAATAACCATTTTTTTATAACCGGGATTCTCAATATCGCTTCTTATTCCGGCTACGGTTTTATACATCCAATCGCCAATGGCACCATAAGCATAATGATTAAATGAATTCATGGAAGTAGCCTGAAAACTTCCATCGGGTTTAATACCGTCCCAACGTTCCCAAATAGTAGTTGCTCCTTTTTTAACGGGATAAAGCCATGATGGATAAGTATCCTGAAGCAGTAATTTGTAAGCCACATCATTGTAGCCAAAACGGGTTAATACATGGCATAAATAAGGGGTACCTAAAAAACCTGTGGTTAAGTGATTTTTGTATGATGCAACATTTTCTGCAAGTCTTGCCGCAGCCTGAGTTCTTAAATCTTCAGGCAACATATCGAAATTAAGCGCCAATACATAGGCCGTTTGTGAACTCGAAACCAATCGGCCGGAAGGTGTTACATATTCACGCATAAAAGCATTTTTGATATCTTTCAGTAATGCCTGATATGCTTTTGCCTCTTCATCTTTTCACCGTGCTTTGGCAGCATCGATTACATTTTGAGTGGAGGCTGCGTAAAAAATCTGAGCAATCAAAAACTTATCAGTCAGTGCGGCTTTTCCATCGCGATCATCGGCCATGGTATAAAAAAGCCAATCGCCATAATGCGGGCCGCTGTTCCATAAATTATCCTTGCTAATACTTTTGATATAACCCACCCAGGCTTTCATACTGTTGTATTGCCTTGCCAGTAGATCCTTATCGCCATAAGCCTGATAATAATTGTAGGGGATAATGGTGGCTACGTCTCCCCAACCGGCAGAACCTGCGTTTGTTTTACTTCTGCAATCAGGAATAACCACCGGAACATTTCCATTTTCATGCTGATCTACCGATAAATCGAGAAGCCATTTGGAAAAAAATCCCGCTACATCCATATTAAAGGCTGCAGTATTAAAAAACACCTGAGCATCGCCGGTCCAGCCTAAGCGCTCATCTCTTTGAGGGCAATCTGTCGGAACATCCAGAAAATTTCCTTTTTGCCCCCATTGAATATTGCTTTGCAACTGGTTTACCAAAGCGTTTGAAGAACTAAACTCACCGGTAGGTTTCATATCAGAATAAATCGCTATGGCTGTGAGGTTGCGCTGATCTAAAGGTCTTTTATAGCCACTGATTTTTACATACCTGAAACCCTGAAAAGTAAAATGCGGCTCAACAACATCTTCTTTAGCGCCGGTTAAAACATATTTATTTTCTTGTTTAGCTGCACGAAGATTATCGGTATAAAAATTTCCCTGCTGATCAAGTACCTCTGCGTGGTTTACTGTAATGGTATCTCCTTTTGCACCATGTAAGCTCAATTTTACCCAGCCAACCAGATTCTGACCAAAATCGGCCACTGTTTCTCCTTTTGGGGTTTTGAACACTTTTATCGGGGCAATGTTTTCATGTTTAGTAACTGCAGGACCCACCGGGGCAACCAGATTATCTTTATTATAACCCGCAACTTTAACGGCTTTCCAGGAAGCGGATTTCAAATCAGTGGAAGCTTTGACCAATTGTGCATCGAAGGTTTCACCGTTATAGATATCGGATTTTTTGATTGGTCCATCAAATGAGACTTTCCATGTACCATCAGAATTGATCATTGCAACCGAGCCATCAGTGTAAGTCGCTTCCAGTTGATAAAGCAGCCCAACTTCCTTTCCATAGGTATTTCTTTTGTTGTTAAATTCTAAATTTCCCCTATACCAGCCATCGCCCACCGTTACAAAAGTTTCATTGTTTCCTGTTTTTAAAAGTGGCGTAACATCATAAGTTTGATATTGCAGCCGCTTGTGATAGCTGGTCCATCCTGGTGTGAAATATTGATCGCCCACACGCTTTCCGTTAAGCATGGCTTCGTATAAACCATGTGAGGTAATGTAAAGCCTTGCCGATTTTATGGTTTTAGTCAATTCAAACTGCCTGGCAAATATGGGTGCAGGGCAAACTTTCCCATCAGTTGTTGTGGCACTTTCAATCCAGACAGCAGCCCAATTTGAAGGATTAAGCATTCCTGTTTCGAAAAACTGAACAGCGCTCCATGCTGATGTGTTTTTATTTTTGTCAGTTACCTTAACTTGCCAGAAATACCTTTGTTTGGCCATTAATTTTGGTCCGCGATAAATCACATGCACTGATTGATCACTTTCTACCTTACCTGTATTCCAGATTAGGTTTTTACCACTGATCAGATCATTTTCGGTATGTGCTACCCGAATTTCATAACTCTTCTGCATCGTTTGCTTAACATCCGAATTAATTTTCCAACCAAACCGGATAGAAGAGGTATCTATCCCGATAGGATTTGACTTATAATTTAAAGTTAAGCCCGACAAGTTGATGTTTTGGGCAAAGGCAAAAATTGCAACAAATTGAAATAAGAAAAACAGGGCGTTCTTTTTCTGGCTCATAAAACGTATTCCGTTAAAAAAATCTTTAATTAAACATTAAAAACTAACATTGCACAAGGCTTTCGCCTGATAAAAATGATAGTTTGACATATTTGGTTAACTAAAGGTAACACACTGGCTGATAAAATCTGTCATGTAGTGTCATGTATCTGAAATTTTATACAATGTTATAAAACAAAATTAAACTCAATATTAAATAAAATTAAAGATATTGATTTATGTTCGGTAAAAGTTTGAATGATCACAACACTAAGTAGGTCAGCTAACTTTCATTTAGTGCTGATGTAGTCACATCAACTGCATATGTAAGTAAGCGATGTTGAGCATGTAAATGCTAAATTATATCAAAAAGCAATTTTGAATGCCAGATTGGATTGCTTTAGATACTTTAAAAGAAAGAAGATTCTTAAGAAAACGCTGCTGAGATCCTATAATCGAAACGATACAGCATCTCAGCAATATGATATGGCTGATTATACCAAATGAGATTTTAAATCAGCAGGAGAATAATTGATTGATTTTAAGGTTTTGTCATCCGCTTTTCTGAAAACTAAAAACAGCTCATCAACCTCTTTATAATATGATTCAGTTTGGTCTTTATCGAAGTAATATTTGATGGTTAATTCTGCTTCCTCAACCGTTTTACAAGCTTTGCTCATGTTTGAACGATGAACCTCATCAAATAAAGTTTTGAACTTTCCACCCAAACCAAACTCATGAATGGCACCTGCCAAAACATACTGTAAATCGCAAAGTGCATCTGCTACTTCCACCAGGTCGTCATTTTCAACCGCTTCCTGTAACTCTTTTAGTTCTTCTGCCAGGAGTGCAATTCTAAGGTTTGCCCTTTGTTTTGAAGGTATAACAGGAGATTCTAAAATTGGATGTTTGAATGTGGTGTGAAACTCAGCAACCTGGTTTAGTGAATTGGTTTCTTGCATGATTTTGTTTGATTATTATTACCCGCAAACTTAAAAAAATCGAATTAAATTATCATGAGAATTTATAAACACTAATAAAACTGTAATTATTCAGTCATCAATTTAACAGTTAATTTATTTTCTGTCTCGCACCACTTTGAAAAATTCCTCTTTATAAGTTTCGCCAATCGGGATCGATTGATCGTTGATGTAAACGGTGTTGCCATCAATCATTTTAATTTTTTCTAACGAAATGATGTACGATTTATGGATGCGATAAAATGGTGGCTTTGGCAAGTCCACTTCAAGTTCACGCAATGCCTGATAAGTGATGATTCTTTGTGATGAAGTATAAACTGAAACATAGTTTTTCAATCCTTCAATGTAAAGAATATCATCATAATTAACCTTAATAAATTTGTTTTTTGTATCGCCTTTAATAAAAATAAAATCATTGCCTGTCGCAACCACTGGGCTATTAACCACTTCATATTGTGCCGGAGAAATGACTTGTTGTGCTTTAATCGCCGCCTTGTAAAAGCGTTCATAAGAAATGGGTTTAAGCAAATAATCCACCACATCTAAATCAAAACCCTCTAAAGCATATTCCGGATAAGCAGTGGTTAAAATAACCTTGCATTTTCCCCCAACAATTTTCAAAAACTGAATGCCGGTTAATTCCGGCATCTGAATATCCAAAAAAACAAGGTCTACTTTTCCTTCCTGCACTATATTTAATGCCTCAAATGCATTTGTTGTAGTACCCACCAGTTCAAGAAATGGTGTTTTATTTATAAATGTGGCAATAATATCTGATGCGTAGGACTCATCATCAACGGCTAAACAGCGGATCATAACTTGTGATTAATAGTTTCAATTAAAATAAAGAAATTTTTCTGGCTAATTAATATTCAAAACCAGGGTTGTTTTATAAGTATTGCCATTGTTTGAGATCAATAATTCATGCTGATCAGGATAAATCAAATCCAATCTCCTGTGAATGTTCACTAAACCCACACCGCTTGCGTGGTCTTTTTGCGCACGACTGATTTTATTGCTCACTTCAAAGCTCAGGCGATTTCCAACTACTCTCAATTTAATTCTGATAGGATATTTTTCATCATTTATCACACCATGTTTGAAAGCATTTTCAACAAATGGAATCAAAACCAGGGCCGCTATTTTTTGCTCTGCCACACCTTCTGTAGTAAAATCAACATAAAAATGAGGTTCAAAACGCATTTTAAAAAGTTCGATATAACTTTGCAAATATTCAACCTCTTTCGATAGAATTACTTTTCCGTCAGGACTTTCATTCAAAGTGTACCGCATCAGATCGGATAACTTTAAAACGGCATTAGCCAACTGATCGGAAACCGGAATAGCCAGTGAATACACATAATTTAAAGTATTATACAAAAAGTGTGGATTGATTTGCGACTTCAGGAAAGCCAGTTCAGATTTTACCACCTCATCTTTCAGCTTTCTGTTCGCAATTTCGGTTTTGAAATTCTGCTCAACGCCATATACGGCTGCAGCAATTACAATATAAGAAATTCCATAGTAGATATTATCTGTGATATAATAGGAAATAGTAGTACCATCAAAATAATTATGGAAACCAAACCATTTTAAGTAAAGTACTTCTTCAATTAAGTAGCGTAAAAAAATAAATGCTGCGAGTGCGAAAATGATGCCTCCTATTAATTGTGGTATTTTTGCTCTCTTCAAAAACCTTGGATAAACCCATAAATAGCAGATGTAAAACTGTACAATCTGAATGAGCATCATCGAAAAATCAAATGCGGCATCAGTAAAAGAAACACCTTTTAAAATATAACCACTATAACGGTAGCCAATAAAAATTACCCAGCAAAGAATATGTATAGAAATGACTTTTACTTTTTTCATGCAATAAAACTAAATAAAGCTTTTCAATGGCTCAATCTTCTTATTCCAAACCTAGTAAAAATTATCCCAACACCCATTTTTTAAGGATGAACACTTTTGGCGATAAAAATTCCTGTTGGGATAATATTTTGAAGGTTTGGTATCAATTAATTTTTGGATGCACGCAACGTTTGCACTTTTGGATTGTCATTTAAGCACCTAACATTATGAACAGACTTTTTAAATTATCCAGCTCTTTCTTCGCGATTGCTTTCTCTTTTCAGGTAAATGCGCAAACTGTAAAAGTTAGCGGCACAATAACCGACCAAAACAAAAAATCTTTGGATTATGCATCGGTAGCTTTAATCAGATTGCCAGATTCTGTTTCATTTGGACTGCAATCAACCAATAAAGATGGTGTTTATGAATTTCAATCGGTTAAACCAGGACAATATCTGATCAAAGCCTTAATGGTGGGATACAGGAAAAATCAATCTGCTGCTTTCGCAATTACCGATAAACCATTTCAGGTGCCGGCAATTTTATTACAGGATCAGACAACTGATTTGAAAGAGGTAAATATAATTTCTAAACTTCCCGTAATCGATCAGAAAGCAGATCGTACCATTGTAAATGTTGAGCAAATGAACACTGCCGGCGACAATGCTTTGGAGGTAATAAGCCGTGCACCTGGCATTAGGTTAGATAAAGATGATAACATCATTTTAAAAGGGAAAAGCGGCGTAAATGTAATGATTGATGGTAAAATGAGTTACATGAGCGGTGCCGAATTAACTACTTATTTAAAATCTTTGCCAGGTTCTGTTTTGAGTAAAATCGAATTAATATCTAATCCACCTGCTTCATTTGATGCCGCTGGTACAGCTGGTTTCATTAACATTAAACTGAAACGAAATAAATTACAAGGCACAAACGGCAATGCTAATCTGGGTGGCGGTTATGGACGATATGAAAAGGTATATGGCGGCATCAATCTTAATTACAATGTTGGCAAGTTAAGCAGTTATGTTCGTTTAAATGCCGGACATTATAATTCTTACAACCGTTTAACGCTCAACCGAACCATTGGCAACGAACAGTTTGATCAGTTAAATTACTGGCATCCCATTACCAATAGCCTAAATTATTCTGCCGGTGCAGATTATTTTGTCAACGATAAACATACTGTTGGTTTTATGTTTAAAGGATTTAGTTCGCCGAGCCAAACCAATGTTAACAGCAGTTCCCCCAATTACGATAGGTTAGGTGTTAAACAAGGTTCAGTTGATATGTTTAACCCACAAGATAATAGCTCTGGTAACCATGCACTCAATTTCAACTATCGTTTTAAAATAGATACCGCAGGCAGAGAACTTGGGTTTGATGCCGATTATGTCAACTATAAAAATGATAAGACAGAAAGTTTTGTCAATACTTATCTGGATGGGAACGACAACCTGAAAGACCAGCCTGTATTTTTAAGAAACAACGGAATGGGGCAAATTTCCATTTACGCGCTTAAAATGGATTATATTCATCCATTTACCAAGACATTAAAATTAGAGGCTGGCTGGAAAAGCAGCTGGATAAAATCGCAAAGCGATGTCCGTTTCGATTCGCTAAAAACCGCTGGCTGGATCAATGATGCCAAAAGGACAAATGCTTTTAATTACAATGAAAACATTAATGCCGGATACATTTCGCTTAACCAAACTTTAAAAAATTTCGACTTTAAAGCGGGTGTTCGCGTTGAGCAAACTTTAGGCGACGGATTTTCTTCCGGAACAAGCACTGTCATCGATAGAAAGTATTGGAAACTTTTCCCAAATGTTTCAGCCCTGTACAAAATTGATAAAAACAATCAATTAACAGCATCTTACCGTAAAAGTATCAACAGGCCATCATATAGCAGCTTAAATCCTTTTGCCTTTTACTCCGATCCGTACACAGCAATTCAGGGTAATCCACTTTTGCAACCCTCTTACGCAAACAGCTTTGAATTAAATTACAACCTGAAAAACTTCAGATTGTTAACGGTTAGTTATTCAACCAGAAATGGCTCCCAATCGAACGTAATTTACCAGAATGATATCACAAAAGAAAGCATCAGCCGACCAGAAAACCTGAACAGGGAAACCGGTTTATATTTAGCTTCAGGAAGCCCGTTTGATGTGGTTAAATGGTGGAACAACAACACAGAAATTTCAGTATCTTACAACAAAACCAGTTCTCCGGTTCAGGGTTCTGGCTATAATGCATCCAAATGGAGCTGGGGAATTAGTAGTGATAATACCTTCACATTACCTAAAGATTATTCTTTGAATTTGTATGGCTATTACGAGGCACCATCAATCTCCGGCTTGTATCGCAATTTAGAGAATTATGCAATCAGCATTGGGGCCAAGAAAACATTTTGGAAAAAGAATGCGACCATCTCTGCAAGAATGAATGATGTTTTTGCCACTGGAAAATTCAGAGCTGTGTTAGCCTACAACAATATTAACACCTACTGGCAAAACGAATGGGAAAACAGAAAGGTTTCTGTTAACCTGACCTACAAATTCGGGAATATGAAAATTAAAACCGCCCGAAGCCGAAGGACAGGAACTGGCGATGAAGAGCGAAGAGTGGGGAATTAGTTTAAACTGGTTTAATTGGTTAATTGTTTTAATTGGTTAATTGAGCGAAGGCAGTTAACCGATTCTTCAATTCAAACCATTAGCCAGTAACGTCCAGTTGAACCAAGACGATTAACCGATTCTTCAATTCAAACAATTAACCAGTAACGTCCAGTTGAACCAAGACGATTAACCGATTCTTCAATTCAAACCATTAACCAGTAACGTCCAGTTGAACCAAGACGATTAACCGATTCTTCAATTCAAACAATTAACCAGTAACGTCCAGTTGAACCAAGACGATTAACCGATTCTTCAATTCAAACAATTAACCAGTAACGTCCAGTTGAACCAAGACGATTAACCGATTCTTCAATTCAAACCATTAACCAGTAACGTCCAGTTGAACCAAGACGATTAACCGATTCTTCAATTCAAATAATTAACCAGTAACGTCCAGTTGAACCAAGACGATTAACCGATTCTTCAATTCAAACAATTAACCAGTAACGTCCAGTTGAACCAAGACGATTAACCGATTCTTCAATTCAAACAATTAACCCTAAGGCATCAAAGCACCAACAACATCCAAACATTACAAGCAAAGTGACCAGAGTTGCCAAGAGGTGCCGATAATCTGGTAAAACCAGTTTTTTCGTACATTGAAATGGCAGTAGTCAGTTCAGGGAACGATTCCAGATAAATTTCATTGTAGCCAAAATGCTGAGCAGATTCTATGCTTTTTTGCATTAATGTTTTGCCAACACCTTTTCCTCTTGCTGAAGCAGCTGTATAAAGCTTTACCAATTCCACACAACCTTCAGGCAAACCAGCGGTAGGGTAAATCCCACACCCCCCGATTAATTGACCATCTTCTTCTGCAACCCAGTAAACAGATTGTTCGGCCTTAAAAACACCAGATAAATGATCAGTTGTAGGATCAGTATAAACGGTGCCTGGTTTATCAATTTTAAATTCTCTTAATATGGATCTGATTACTTCAGCAAGCTCCTGATCGTCTCGCTCTTCTATTTGTCGGTATGTGATGGCCATGATGATTTTTTCTCAAAGTTAAAGATCGGCAGACAACCATTGAAGAAAATTCAAACAAAATAGTGTTTGATTTTATTTAATAAAGAAAAGATCATGCCATGGAAAACGAAAAAGATAAAAAAACAGTAGAAAACACAAATGAACAGCCTAAGCCAACAGATGATGTTCAATTGGAAATAGAAACGGTTGTTCCTTCGGCGCACCAGGCAGAAATTACGCCTGGCAAACCCGAAAGCGACGAAGCCGAAAGTAAAGAAACACCTGCTGACGAGAAAAAAACCGAAGAACCCAAAGCGGATCAGGAAGATCAGAAACCTTCAGCAACAACTGAAAGTGAAGCAAAAAATGAAGAAAAGACAGAAACTGCGAATGAAAATGCAGCAGAAACTCAAACTGCGGGGACCGATGATGGTACTGAAGGCGACGAATCAGAAAACGATAAAACTGAAGATGATCCTGATGATAAACGCAACGACATTGAAACAATAACACCAAGTGCTTAAAGCTAATTTTTGTTAAACTGACACGCCACTGAAATAGTTTTACTAATTTGGCGTTATGATTAACATGAAAAACATACTATTGCTCTGCCTGTTTACCATAAGCTTTTTTAGCTGTGGAATTAACAGACAGGCTCAACAAATAAAAGCACTTGAAGACTGTACTTATAAAATCACGAGTGTTCAGCAGGTTTCCATCGCAGGAACAGATGTAAAAAAACTGATCGATCAACAAGATTTTAACCTGACCAGTTTACCTGGCGTTGCACTTGGATTGTTAAGGAAAGACATTCCGTTAAGGGCAAACCTTAATCTGGAAATTACAAATCCATCAGCTAATCTGGCAGCTATAAACCAGTTTGAATATAAAATATTGGTTAATAACACTGACCTGACCGAAGGAATTGTAAATCAAAATGTAAGCATTGCACAAGGTCAAACCGTTACTGTACCTGTTCAACTGACCAGCAATATCTACGGACTGGTTTCCAATGGAAATGTTTTTAATGATATTGTTAAAGCAGCACAAAAAGGGTCTTCCTCAAAGGATGAGAAATTAGGTTTGTTAACCATTAAAATCAAGCCGACTTTTATGTTGGGGAATACACCAGTGAAATATCCGGGTTACATCACGATAAATAAAGATATCAGCAGTAAAATACTATTGTAATAGGTGTAGTTCACGTATACACCTATGCACTTCACTGCGTTTAGAATGACAATTATTTTTTCCTTAACTAATGACATTGGGTTCCCACCTGTGTAGGAATGACGGCAACAAGCATGACCAGATTTTTTTGTACGCAAGATAGGTTTACGTAATTGAGGAGTTTTTAACTCCTCTCCATCTACCTAGAATTTCTTACCAGGAACCATAATCATTCCCTTTATCCCATTTTGGTCCAGGCTTTCAGTTACGGCTTTGATTTCTGTTGAAGATAACTTGTCTGGCATTGTGGTCGATGTGGCGCTTAAACTAGCTGTTTTCGCTCCGGTAGTAATAAAACTTCCGTTTTTAGCATACAATAATGCATAAGCCAATAACGTTTCGGTTTCATCGCCCCAGGCTTTTGTTAAATCTTCATAAGCTTCTTTATCAACAGTTAAACCTGAATAATAGCCCCCAACACCCAGTTGATTTTTGGTTTCAAATTCTGGCACGTATAAATCCAGCTTGTCAATTCTGATCGGGAAAAAACCAACAGGCTTGCCATAAGTGGTTGCTCCTATTAATTTAACGTCCATTACCGGTTTTAAGCTGTTTATAGTTAATTCACTGGCAGAAGCGGTAGACCCGCTCACGATAAAATAAATCCTGCTTAGCGCCAAAGATCCCGATTTTGCAAATTTCTCAATATTATCAGCTGACGTAGCCGAATAATTCAAATCTGCATAAGTGACGTATTTCCCATTAACGCCTGCTGTGAAGTTTTGTAAATTTCCACCGGCATCAAGCAACGGTTGATGCACTAAAACTGATGCCTTCCTTTGAGCTGTAGTAAGTCCTTGCAAATAACCATTATAATAAGTAGTGTACATGGTATTACCATTTTGCGCTATTGGAGCGGCGAGATTTATGATCTCAGTAGCCGTTGAAACATATCCGCCGCCATTATAGCGAAGATCAACAATCAACTCGGTTACGCCTTGACTGGTAAAATTTGAAAAAACTGTTTTTAAAGCTGCAGACACATTATTCGTGAAGCTATTAAATACCAAATAACCAACTTTTTTACCACCAACAGTATAAACATTAGTAAACAGGATCGGGTTAACCGTATAATTCGTACTATGAACCACAACACTCTTAGTAACGCCGTTTAAATCAACAAAACTTAAGCTAACTGATGAATTGGTGCCAAAAATAGCTTCGTTTAAAAAGTTAACGGTACTACTGCTATACGATAAGTTTGTTCTGCCATTTATACTCGTAATCCTGCAACCTCTGGTTAATCCCTGCTCACTGGCTGGCGAATTCGGATAAACGTATTTAATCCTCAAATCGGAAGTGGTATTATACATCACTGAGAAACCATAATCATTAGCAGTTCCATTAACATCAGCTTTCAGGGTAGCTACTTTTCCGGTTGTAGTCACATAATCTATAAAAGAATATTTTGGCTCTGAGTATCCGCTTACGTATTCATAAGGTTTTCCGGTTGATGGATCTGACGAATATTGTGTTAAAGCATACAATTCGCTTTCATTGGAGCTATAAGAACGTGGCTTGAAAGCATCATAAGTTGGAAGTGAGGTATTCCAATAGTAAAGCTCTTTGGTATACAGAAAAATAGAATCCTTTGTTAATTCATCTCTGGAGGCAGTGATTGTTGGATTTGTTATTGGTTCTTCCGGGGTAGCTGTATCTTTTTTGCAGGAAGTTATAAGGCCGATGTTAAAAAGCATTACAACTAATAAGTAGCAAAAATTTTTGTTTTTCATGTGTGTTAATTTAGCAGGATTATATCTGATATACGTTTTATTTAACTAAACAGTTGTTAAAATGCATAACTTTTTCTTTATCAACAACTAAAAATAAGTTAAAATATTGTGCAGGGGAAATGATGTATCGTTGAATGAGGAAAATTTACCGATTAAAAATACTTTAATAGTGAAATAACATGAATGTTTATTTCTCACTTTAATGATTTACAACATTTTTCAATTGAGATTGTTTTTTTTAGAATACGAATTGACACATTTGAAGTTAAACATATAGTACAAATACACCCTTAAAATGTCGCTTTTGCACCGTTTGTTTAGTTTACGATTTTTTCATATTTGATTAATGAACATCGTGATGAGCATAAGCAATAAAGTAAAGAATTTAGGAAGATGGCGGATATAATATATGTACAAACAAACATACTGATTGTTCAATTGTTTAGAAAAAGATAATCCTTTGAGTAAGCAGTAAATAGAAAACTTTTAATTATAAATTCAAAAATTATGGACACAATTGAATTCAAAACGGAAATTAACGCAACACCTGAAAAGGTATGGGATGTACTTTTTGGAGTGGATACTTACCCAAAATGGACGTCAGTTTTTGCAGAAGGCTCTACAGTGGAAACCGATTGGAAAAAAGGTAGCAGGGCAATATTTTCAGATGGAAAAGGCGATGGAATGGTAGCGAGAATCGAA
Organism: Pedobacter chinensis; assembly: GCF_003339865.1. GTDB lineage: Bacteria > Bacteroidota > Bacteroidia > Sphingobacteriales > Sphingobacteriaceae > Pedobacter > Pedobacter chinensis. The sequence goes on along the minus strand of NZ_QPKV01000004.1, from coordinate 445,258 downwards.
GAGAATATTCCAAATAAATACATGTCGATAAAACATTTGGGAGAGATAAAGGACGGTAAAGAAGATTTGAAAGATTGGGAAAATGCTTTGGAAAACTATACGCTTGAAGAGAAAGATGGCAAGACAACACTTAAAATAGATATGGGAATTATCGATGATTGGCGGGATTACTTTGAAAAAACATGGCCAAAAGCTTTAGATAAGGTTAAGGAACTGGCTGAAGATTCAGAAAAATTTCATGTCGAAACATAAAAACAAAAAGCCTACATATTATGAACTGCCCCAAAAGTTAAACACTGTTTAAGAGCAGTTTATAAGAAAAAACAGGCGTCGTGCAGCTGAATTCAAATTAGATATTATCAAGAAGCAGTTCGAGGAGCCCCAGTTAGCTACTTGTCGATGTTAATATATTTATTACCTGGTGCCTGTAAAGCTTGCCAATTGGTATATGTTTTTCTTGTATTTCGATCTCGTCCTGGGTATAAGTATCAATCTTGTTAAGCGCAACAAGAAAAGATCTGTGAACTCTCAAAAAAAAGTTTACCGGCAACATGGCTTCTAAAGATGCCATAGTGTATTTGGTAATTACCGTGCCTTTGGCAGTATGGATTTTGATGTAATCTTTTAAACTTTCCACATAGAAAATATCGTTTAGAAAAACCTTCACCATTTTCCTTTCAGCCCGGAAATAAAGGAACGCATGATCAGCCGTTTCCACCGGAAGCATCACCGGTTGGATTACAGGTGATAGCTCCTGATCCGGCAGCGCTTTCATAACAGCTTTTAAGAACCGGTCAAAACGGATAGGCTTGATCAGGTAGTCGGCAACATCCAGTTCGAAAGCCTGAACAGCATATTGCTCAAAGGCCGTTGTCAGTACGATCTTTGGCGGCTGTATCAATGTGCCGATCATATCTATCCCGGTAATTTGTGGCATTTGGATATCGAGGAACAACAAATCGATTTGCTGCTGTTTCAATGCCGCAAGGGCCTGGATGGCATTGCCACATTCACCAACCAGATTAAGCATCGGTATTTGAGCGATGTAACGCCGGAGCACTTCCCTTGCAGGCGGCTCATCATCAACGATCAGGCAATTATATTTTTTCACTCGCTCCATTGTATACAGGTTTAAGCACATCAGGATGTGCAGCTATCAAAGTGATCTTCAAATTTACGATATACATTTCTTCCTCATCATTGATCGTCAGTTCATGCTCATCAGGATAAAGAAGTTCCAGACGTTTGCGCACATTCGCTATCCCTATACCAGGAGTTATATTCGTGACGGAGGGCTTGCCATTAATAAGTTTCATCGCCAGTTCATTATCCTTTACTGTTACGTTTAGGCTGATCCAGGGATTTTCCGTCATCTGGCTGGCACCATGTTTAAAGGCGTTTTCTATGAAGGGTAATAGCATCAGCGGTGCAATCAGGTAGTTTGTTGCTCCTGGTAATTGTACGGCAATCTCCAGCCCGTGGTCATAACGGGTAGTTTCTAAAGCCAGATAATCGCTGATCATTTTCAGTTCCTTATCGAGCGCTACCAAGGGTTTATTACAATCATAAAGGATGTAACGTAACAACTGCGAAAGCCCCATGATCATTCCAGAAGCCTTTTCAGAAACATCCTGCGTAAACGAATAAATATTATTCAGCGTATTGAACAAAAAATGCGGATGCAGCTGTGCTTTTAACATTTGCAGTTCCGCATTAACCTTTTCTTTTTCGAGCAATAATGCGGCCTCTTGTTTTTCATAGAAACACTTCATCAGTTTGATGGCCGCGGCTACGCCTCCAACCGTGATGCTCCCCCGCAAGCCAGCCAACATAGCCACGCCGAACTGAATATAAAAAGCAGGATGAGACTCACTTGCAACGAGCGGGGATATTTTATCTGCATTGCGGTGACGGATATAATCGATCACGGTCATTGATAATGCTGCCGACAGGGCAGCGGTTAAAAAGATCAATACCACTGCGCTTATGGTTGCCAGAACATATTTTCCGGGTAACACCAGTTTAGGGATAACGAGATACATGAGCGTATAAGCTAAAAAAAGGCTGGGTATCATGTACATCGAAGTTTCTGGCGAGGTGATGATCAGGCGATGCAGGAAAGGCTGCTGTTGCAATGCAGGTGAAGGTGAAAAAGAATACAGCAAGAGTTGAAACAAAAACCAGAGCAGCCAAAAAATCAAATGCCGTGATATACGCCATCCAGGTTTATTGGAATAAATAAAAGGTAATTGCTGCATGAATATCCTGATCTAAAGCTAAGATACATATCGAAAATTAAAGCAGATGATGAATATCCAATTATTCGACCAACGCAGCCAGGCTGTCTATTAAATCATTTTGTCGACGATGAAATAACCTGATAAACGAAAAGGCACTGTATGTTTTAAATAGTTAACGCTTCCAAATCTTTATCCCACAGAAAGTCTTTGATCACTTTTTAAAAAATCATACTAAAAACAACTAACAACCAATGCACCATTTTTTTCCAAAATCATGATTGTTAATTTGTTGCGAAGTTTCAAGCATCTAAGTCACCAAAGTGCAGGTTTCCAGTCACATACGCTCTTACAAACCAGACAGAAATTCTAAAAAAAACGCTATAAATCATAGACTTATAGCGTTTTTGAATTCGTTATTATAAATTGGATTTGTGGTGCCACCTGGATTCGAACCAGGGACACAAGGATTTTCAGTCCTTTGCTCTACCGACTGAGCTATGGCACCATCCGTTTGGGAATGCAAATGTAGTATTCTTTTTTCCAAATGCAAGAACCCTTTTAAAATATTTTTTCAATCAAATGAAAAACTCAACCATCAAAAAAGCCCGTCATTTCTGACAGGCTTTTGGAAGTGGTGCCACCTGCAAACCTACAGGTTTAGAACAATTAAAATTCACAACCATCATGATCCTCTGTGTTACTGCCGGAAAGCGTATACAGGCTAGCTGCACTTAACAATCGGATTAAATCAAATCTTTTAAGTAAAAAGTTATAATGTTTTAAGTTTTTACTATCAGTTAATCTTACAGGTAAATATACACTCCTGCCCTTTTAATTTCTTCAATTCTTTTCAGCTTAATTTCGTTGAAAAATCAAGAATCAACGAAATATAGTTGATTTTTTACACTTAAAAAACCACAAAACTCTAATTATCAATATGTTAAAAAACAGGCACTTATTTTGAAATACGGCGTCTGCACCCCAAACATCTAAAAAAGAAAGTAAAATGAAAAACGACAGATCAAAGACTATTATATTTATCACGGGTGCTTTTGTAGGAAACAATTCCTGGACAAACTGGAAACAGTATTTTGAAGATAAGGGGTACACGGTCTTTGTTCCGGCATGGCCATTCAAAGATGATTCTCCAGAAATCCTTCGTAACAGACATCCAGATGCCGATATAGCCTCCTTACGGCTTACACAACTGGTGGAACATTATGCCACCATAGCCGCTCAACTTACTGAAGAGCCTATATTAATCGGACATTCACTGGGAGGACTCATAGTACAGCTATTGTTACAAAAACAAATAGGAGTTGCGGGAGTAGCAATACATTCAGTACCACCACAAGGAGTAATCTCTTTTGAGTGGTCATTTATCAAGTCGGTATTTAATCCGCTTGGCTTCTTTACTTCAGCAAAAAAAACATACCTGATGTCTTTTCCCGAATGGCAATATGCCTTTACCAATGGTATGCCTCATGAAGAACAATTAACTTCTTATGATGAGTATGTTGTTCCGGAATCTAAACTGGTACTGCGTGATGGACTTACCAGCGCAGCGAAAATTGACTTTAAAAAACCACATGCCCCACTCTTAATATTATCAGGAAGCATAGATCATATTATGCCGGCATCCCTTAACTACTCAAACTACAGAAAATACAAGCATAAGGGCTCTGTGACAGACTATATGGAATTTGAAGGCAGCAATCATTTTGTTCTTGGCCAACCTACATGGAGAAATGAAGCAGAATTTACGGCTCGCTGGCTCGAAGAAAATTCATAATGGACTAATGTCTATTTACTTGTCTGATTTTATAAGCCATAGATATTGCAATTTGACACGATAAATGTTGAAGTGATATCTGTTAAGAAAAATAATAAACCAATCTTAATCCCTAATCTAAACTATTATGAAAATTTCATTCCTAACAACTGTACTTCTGATCGCATCGTTTTCAGGTTTTTCGCAGAAACCGGGTTCCACATTGTTAAATCCCACTAACCATGCGCTGGTGCTTATTGATTATGAAGGGCAAATGGCCTTTGCAACAGGCAGCATCCCTATCGATCAGCTAAGAAACAACACAGCCCTGGTAGCCGGAGCTTCTAAAATTTTTAACGTACCCACCATTGTTACAACAGTGGCAGAAAAATCTTTCAGTGGTCCGGTATTCCCTGAAATCCAATCTCTGTTCCCTTCTTCAACCTACATAGACCGAACCTCAATGAATACCTGGGAAGATATAAACGCCCATAAAGCCATTACCGGCAAAGGCAAAAAAAAGCTTGTGCTCGGAGGTTTATGGACAAGTGTTTGCATTGTAGGGCCAGCACTTTCTGCATTAGGTGAAGGTTATGAGGTATATGTAATTACGGATGCGTGTGGGGATGTATCCAAAGAGGCTCACGAAATGGCTGTTACCCGTATGGTTCAGGCAGGTGCGCGTCCTCTAACATCATTGCAATACCTATTGGAACTACAACGCGATTGGGCACGTGAGGAAACTTATCAGGCGGTTACAGACCTTGCCGTTAAACATGCTGGTGGTTATGGAATCGGGATACACTACTCAAGGGAAATGGTCAAGCACTAAATTGCAGCCACTTGAACTTCAGTTACGTTAAAAGGTAATGATATAAAATCAAAGCCTTTAAGTTTATAACCACGTTACCATTAAGCCTTTGAACATGAAAACCAAACTATACCTGTTCTCTTTATTTATTTGGCTAACAACAGAAGCTTCAGCTCAAACCAGAGGCATTTCTTCCCTTATTGTATACAATGCCAAGATTCATACGCTCGATAATAACAATACAATTACCGAAGCCATGGCTGTGGCTAATGGAAAAATTATCAGTACCGGCAAAAGTGCAGATATCCTTAAGTTTAAAACCAAGAACACCATTATAATCGATGCTAAAGGCAAAGTTATTGTACCAGGATTGTTTGACTCGCACATGCATATTATTCGTGGCGGAAGGTTTTTTAATACTGAGCTTCGATGGGATGGTGTGCGCTCTTTAAAGAGCGCACTTGCCATGCTGAAAGAACAGGCACAAAGAACCCCGGAAGGGCAATGGGTGCGTGTTATAGGTGGATGGAATGCCTTCCAATTTGAAGAAAAAAGACTTCCAACACTTGAAGAAATAAACAATGCCACCGGAAACACCCCCGCTTTTGTACTGCACCTTTATGGACATGCTTATCTCAACAAAGCTGGCATTAAGGCTTTAAAGATGGATATTAATACACCAAATCCTAATGGAGGACTTATAGAAAAAGATATTCATGGCAATCCAACTGGGATGTTGGTTGCTGAACCCAACGCCTTTATCCTGTACTCCACACTATCTAAACTTCCCGAACTCAATCCTGAAGAAAAAATAAATTCAACTAAACTATTTATGGCTGAAATGAATAGACTAGGTGTTACTGCCATTATGGATGCGGGCGGTGGTTTCCAGAACTTTCCTGAGGATTATGGCGTAACAAGCAAACTTTGCGAAAGCAGCGAACTTACCATACGCATGCCCTATTATCTTTTTGCCCAAAAAGCCAATAGTGAACTTAACGACTATACAAAATGGATAAGTTCGGTGGAAATTGGCGATGGTTGTAACGGTCCTTCTGATGGTACTGCAGAATTTGCAAAAATGCCAAAAACAGAATACCATGTACAAGGTGGTGGTGAAAATCTTGTAATGAGTGCAGGCGACTTTGAAAATTTTGACCAGCCTAGGCCAGATCTTAGCCCTGTAATGGAAAGCCAGTTGGCACCAGTACTTTCTCTACTGGTAAAAAACAGATGGCCGTTCAGGATACATGCCACATACAATGAGAGCATCTCACGTTTTCTTAATGTAATAGAAGATATAAACAGGAAAACACCCCTCAATGGCTTATTATGGTTCTTTGACCATGCCGAAACCGTTTCTACTGAAAACCTGCAAAGGATAAAAGCCCTTAATGGCGGTATTGCCATTCAACATAGAATGGCATATCAGGGAGAGGCTTTTGTAAAACGCTATGGCAAAATTGCAGCAGCCAATACTGTTCCGCTTAAAAAAATAATGGAAATGGGCATAAAAGTAGGCATGGGTACTGATGGTACGCGTGTAGCCAGTTATAATCCATGGGTAGGCCTGTACTGGCTCACCACGGGTAAAACACTTGGCGGACTGAAATATATGGCAGATGAAAATATTGCAGACCGTACTACTGCCCTAAAACTATTTACTCAGGGCAGCGCACAACTAATCAGCCTTGAAAAAGACAGGGGCATACTTAAAAAGAATTACCTTGCTGATTTCATCATCCTTTCAGATGATTACTTCACCACTGCTGAAGATAATATACTGAACATAGAATCAAAGCTTACAGTAGTGAATGGAAAGGTGGTATATGCTGATAATGATTTCCGTTTGTTTGCAGCGCCACAGCCTAAAGCAATGCCTGAATGGAGTCCGATAAATTACTATGGTGGTTACCAAAAAAACTAAACCATGAAAAAGTTAATTCAACAATTATTAAGCTCCGACCTGAAATCGCCGCTATACAACTTTGCAATACTATTCTTCAGAATTGCCATAGCCACTGAACTTATTTTGGTGCATGGGCTCAAAAAGATAGGTATAGGGGTTTCTGTTGCAGAAGTGATCCCGAATCCCCTTGGGCTCCCTGAAGCTCTTAATAATTTTATTGCCATTACTGCTAATGTTTACTTACCAGTTCTTGTAATAATTGGCTTGTTTACAAGACCAGCAGCCTTACCCGCCCTGGCAATAACAGCCACAGGTTATTTTATAGTACACGGACATGATTCTTTAGCAGAACGCGATATTCCTTTTATGTTCAGCGTATCGTTACTAATGATTGTACTGTTGGGTGGAGGCAAATATTCTTTAGATAACCATTTGAGTAAAAAATTAAGCTAGCGATCATGAAAAAAACACTCATACTATTTCTTATTCCGGTATCCGGCATAACAGTATGGGCACAACAGCAGCCTGATTTCAGGCCGTTAAGGTATAACGATGACTTCAGCTATTTAAGAAATGATTCTGCAAGGAACAGCTATGAAAAAATAAAGTACATAGCAATTGGCAAATCGGAAAATTATTTTGCTTCTGTTGGAGGCGAAGCAAGATGGCAATATATCAGGACAATCAATAACAAATGGGGCAATGAATCTGATGCTTCAGGTGGATACTTACTTTCGAGATATCTGTTTCATACAGATATTCATCTGGGTCTGTTCAGCGTTTTCGGGCAGTTTCAGAGCAGTCTTGCCCACGGTATGCCAGCCCCTAGCCCTATAGACGAAAACACGGCCGATATTCATCAGGTATTTCTTAATATCAGTTTGATCAACAGTGAAAGTATAAGGTTTTACACACGCATCGGAAGACAGGAAATTCTATATGGCTCGCAAAGGTTGATTGGGGTTAGAGAAGGGCCAAACAGCAGGCATGCCGTGGATGGATTCAGAGTAGTGCTTGAAAAAAAAGATTTTCAGGCCGATATATTTTACACACACCCCGTTGCCAATGTTCCTGGTAGTTTTAACGATAAATTCAACGATAACGCCAGGTTGTGGGGAGGCTATACTGTAATAAATGACATCAAAGTTCTTAATCATGTTGACGTTTACTACCTGGGAATCTGGAAAAGTAAAACCATTCTGGACAACGTATCAGGTAAGGAATTAAGGCATACGGTCGGCTTTAGGATATGGAAAAATAAAACCAGCTGGAAATATGATGTAGAAGCAGCATATCAGCTCGGTAAACTTGGGAAAAATACGATCAGTGCATGGACAATATCGGGCAACGTGAATTACAGGTTTGAGAATATAAAGTCAACTCCTGTTGTGGGCCTTAAAACTGAGATCATCTCCGGAGATAAAAACCCTCATGACAGCAAAACAGAAACCTTTAACCCTCTATATCCCCGGGGAGCTTATTTTGGACTTGTAGCCCTTATTGGTCCGGCTAACCTTTACGACTTCCATCCATCGATAGAATTAGCACTGACAAAGAATCTTAATCTTGGAATTGACTATGATATATTCTGGCGATGGAGCAAAAATGACGGACTTTATGCACCAAATATGCAGCTCTTATATTCTGGTGTCGGAATTAACGGAACCTTTATCGGTACGCAGCTTGGGGTCGGTTTAGCATATAACCCCATCCCCTATCTTTCATTTACACTTGAAGGTGCGTGGTTCAATGCAGGCACCTTTATTAAAGAAGCAGGCAGAGGCAAAGATTATTTTTATACGGCACTTACAGCAACATTTAAATTCTAAAAAACACATGCAATCATTATCAATTTAAACCTATTATATCATGAAGACAAAAAAAACATTAAACGTACCTGCAGGACTTTTAGTCCTGTCGCTAGTGGTTTCGTGCAGCGATAAACCTGGACAACCAACAAATTCTGGCAATGATACCATACAGGTTCAGGATTATGCGACCGATCCGCACATCAATAAAGGTGTAAAGGATTTTCTAACAGCACTGAACACAAGCGGCGGAAAACCGATAGAAAGCATGTCTAAAGAAGATGCCCGTAATGTACTCATTGGTGCACAGGCAGGTGCAAAAGTCGACCTTTCAGGCATTGAAGAGTCTGAGAAAACCATTACCACAGACGGCTTTACCATAAAACTGAACATTGTACGTCCAAAAGGGAACAGCGGGAAACTTCCTGTGTTTATATTCATTCATGGCGGAGGATGGATATTGGGCGATTATCCTACCCACAAACGAATGGTTCGCGATTTAGTAATAAGAACAGGGTATGCAGGCATATTTGTAAACTATACACCATCACCCGAAGCACATTACCCCGTTGCCATAAACGAGATTTATGCTGCTACAAAATGGGTTGCTGAACATGGTAATGAGATTAATGTAGATGGAAAAAAGCTCGGTATTGTTGGCAACAGTGTCGGTGGGAACATGGCAACTGTAACTTCCCTCATGGCCAAAGATAAAAAAGGTCCGGAAATTAAAGTACAAATACTTTTATGGCCGGTAACAGATGCCGGTTTTAATACTGAATCATATGCCAGATATGGTAAAGACCGTTTTCTGACCACACCATTAATGAAATGGATGTTTGACCAATATACTACTGATGAGAAACAACGCAAGGAAATATATGTTTCTCCGCTTCAGGCTACGGCAGCGCAATTGAAAGGCCTTCCCGCAACTCTTATCATAACAGCTGAGAATGACATACTTCGTGATGAAGGCGAAGCTTATGGACGAAAACTTGACGAAGCTGGTGTGAATGTAACAACTGTACGTTACAATGGTGTTATACATGATTTTGGACTGCTCAATGCTTTGGCAACTGACCCGGCAACCATAAGAATGTTCGACCAGTCTGCAGAAGAGCTTAAAAAACACCTCAGATAGTTAGTTATGGCCAGTTACTATAAAATTAGCTGCAAAAGGCCTGGATAAACAAAAAAACAGAGAATCGAAGCTTTTAAAGGAAATATTCCATCAACAAATTCTTGTTATCATGACCCATATTACGAAAATAGCGACAAAAATAGGAATGTTCCTGGCGCTAATGCCGTTACCAGGCAGAGCACAATCCAATGCTCCGGGTTTAGCAGAACTGATTGAAAGTGCCATTAAAAAAGATTATGCTCTTGCAAACAAACAACTGGATATAGAAACCACCAGTATTGATGCAAAAAAACTAAAGGAAGCTCACTTGCCCAGAATAGATATTTCGGGGAAAGGCGCTTATACTACTTCATCTTTTAATGTAAACAGTCATGAACTAATAGTTCCCCTGCTTAATATAAACATTCAGCAGGGCAGTAATCGTTTTACGTCATCATCATATCTTGTAAATACTCAAATCGCTACAGGTGCATTGCTTTATTCTGGTGGAAGAATTCCGAATTTAAGGAAAGCATTAAGTCAGAAAATAACAGCAGAAAAAGCGCTGCTGGAGAAAGATCGTCAGGAGATAATCAGCGAAATCATGATCGCATATGATCAGCTGGCTTTGCTAAAGCAGATACGCGTAGTACTGGATGAAAGCGAAAAACGCCTCAGCGCAAACAGAAAAACATCTGATAAGGCATTTGGCTATGGATTAATTACTAAATATGAGCATCAAAAAATTGAAGTGGCCCAGGCACAACTGAATTCCCGCATACAAGAATATGAAGGAAAGCGCAGCTTAGTACTCTACCAATTACATCTTTTAACAGACATGGATTTGGCCAGCCTCGCCCTTATAAATAATAGCCTTACAGTTCTGAAAGTTAGTGAAAACAACGCTACAGTGGAGAACAGATCCGAAATCAAGGCGCTTCAAGCGGTAATTACTGCCAATGAATTTAATATAAAGGCCGAAAAAAGCTGGTTTCTCCCCAAAGTTCAGGCAGGCGCATCGCTAGGCTATATTGGTTTTTTAAATGGTAACTTAAAAAGCCGCGAGCCTGTGATACAGGGTGGCAATAAACTTTCTTCTGATTTGCCAAACTTGAACATTCTACCAGTTTTTACAGTAGGCATCGGAGCAAAATGGGATTTATTTGATGGAATGGCAGGAAAACGTGATGTGCAAAAGGCAAAAATAGAACTGTATAAAGCTCAAAATGAGAAAAAAGAAGTAACCGAAAAGCTGGAACTTAACCTTTACAAATCATGGACTGACTATAATACAGCAAATGCGCAGATTGAGGTTAAAGAAAAACAAAGGGAAATATCTAAAAACGCATTAACTCAGGCAACTAAAGAATACCAGACAGGGTTGATTAAATCCTTACAGCTTATAGATGCCGAAAATGACCTTCAAAATGCCTCCTTAGAGCATATACAGGCAATTTACATGCAACGAAGAACAGCCGTTAATCTGCTCAAAGCAACTGGAAATTTAACCATTCAATCTATTAAATAATCATGAAGAAAACACCACACTTAGAGATTATTTTACCTGTGCTGCTATTGCTGGTATTATCCTCCTGCCGCAAAAAAAATGAAACTATAAATGGCAAATTAAAGCGTGAAACCATTTCGTTCACATCAAAAGTTACCGGAAGAATTCTGAAATTATATGTTGAAGAAGGGCAATCTGTAAAACCCGGAGACACGCTTGCCATGCTTGATGTACCAGAAGTAAGTGCAAAGATAACCCAGGCACGTGGAGCTGTAAAAGCCACTGAAGCTCAGCATCTCTTAGCTAATAACGGTTTTACAGAAAATGAACTGAAACAGCTAAAAGCAAAATATAGCACCGCACGGCAACAGTTTGATTTTGCCAATAAATCGTACGCGAGGGCAAACGCAATGTTTGCAGATAGCCTGTTATCGCCGCAGGCCCATGATGAATCTTTTTCTAAATTTCAAAGCGCCAGGGCGCAACTTGAGGCGGTAACTGCCGAACTCAACGAGGCAAAAAAAGGCACACGCTTTGAAAGGAAAATAGCTGCGCTCGGCCAGCAGGAACAGGCAGGTGGAGTTTTAAAAGAAGCTGAAATTGCTTTTTCCGAACGGTATATTATTGCCACAAATTTTATGGCTGTAGAAACCATTACAGCCCGTGAAGGTGAGCTTGCAGTGGCGGGCTATCCGCTTTTTAATGGTTATCTGCCTGGCACCACCTGGTTCAGGTTTACCATTCCGGAAAGCCGAATAGCGCCTTACACAAAAGGAAAGTTAATAACGGTAAGTGTTCCCTATGCCAGACAAAATTTTGAAGGAAAAATACTTACCATCAAACAAATGCCCAGATATGCAGATATAACCACTGCTTATCCTGATTATGAAATTGATGATGCTGTATATGAAATTAAGGTGGCGCCAAAAGATGGTAAGCGGGCCGAAACACTTTTATATAATGCAACCGTATTATTAAATAATCTTTAATTACCTGAACATGCATAACTTTTGGCTATTAATCCGGCGGGAATTCAGCTTGTTTTGGAGCAACAAAATATTTGTATTCGCTTTTATTGCAATGCCATCTATTGTTGCTTTTATGCTAGGTTCTGTATATCAACAGGGAAGGATAAGACATCAGCCCGTGCTCATCATCGATAAAGACAACTCGCCTATGAGTGCAAAATTATGCGAAATACTTTCTGAACATAATAGCCTTCACGTTTTGGATAAACAGTATGAAACCGTTAATATCCATCGGGCAATGTTGAATAGCCGGGCAGTTGCCGTGATAGTAGTGCCCGATAATTTTGAAGCCGATCTGCTCATCCAAAAGCATCCGGAGATTAACTGTTACCTGAACATGTCCAACACCTTAACAGCTGGTGCTGTTGGTAACGCAGTTGCTACCGCCGTTAAAACACTGAATGCCGGAATATTGATAAATACATTGCAAAAAAAAGGCATTCAGGCTTCATTAGCCATGCAGCAACAGGAAGCCTTTGGAACCAACGTTTTTCTGCAATACAACCGTACTGGAAATTACCTGCTTTATCTTTGGCCAGGCCTCATATTCTCGGTTTTACAACAATTGCTTTTACTGGCATTAGCAGTGAGTTTTTCGCAAGAGTATAGCAGTAATAATTTTAATAAAGCCGGATTGCTGGGAATCAGCAAATCTGCAGGCAAGCTGATTTTTATCAAGATGGTTCCGTACTGTATTCTTGCATTTTTTACTGTATTAAATTACTACCTGATCAGCATTTATTATAAAATTGTACCTCCTCAGCACCCTTTAGTTTTGTTGATTGGAGTTTTCCTGATGATTATAAGTACCAGCCTCTTAGGTATTTTCTACAGCATTATAAACCCGATGCCACTAAAAGCCTCGCAAATGCTCATGTCGGTCGCATCGCCCGCATTTACCATTTCTGGCTTTACCTGGCCAACAGAGCAAATGCCCGTTATCATCAGATGGGTAAGCGAAGCCATCCCACTTATTCCGTTTCTTAAAATAATGCGCCTGGTATTTGTTCAGGGTGCCGCTTTTGCCGATGCATTACCACATCTGCTTCATCTGCTTGCACTTATTCTGGTTTTTTATCTACTCTCCCTTTTCCTTCTTAAGATAAAGATCAATAAAGCCATTATCCAGGAAACCATGCCCAACAGTGCCACATTGACTTAACCTCCTGCTATGAAAGATTTGCTTTTTTTATTTAAACGTGAATTCCTTCTTTTTTTTGGAAATAAGATCATGGTTGTGCTCTATATAGGTGGCCCTATCCTGTACGGGATTCTTTTTGGTATTGTATTCAGCAAAGGAAAGCTGACTGAACTTCCTATAGTAGTTATCGACAAAGACAGCTCTCCCACAAGCAATAGGCTTATTGATATGCTTAACGATAACGAATTGCTAAAAGTTAGCGCCGTGAAAAGTGAAAATGTAGCTATGAAAAAAACATTTATGAGTGGAAAAACCTATGCTGTTATTTCTATTCCTGAAGATTTTGAAGCCAGGATCATGCTAAAAACACGCCCTGAAATAAGCGTTTATATTAACAATTCTAATTTATTGGCTTCAGGATATGCACAACGTGGTATCCTTGCAGTTACGGGAACGCTTAATGCTGTACTAACGGCTACATCTGGCAGGCAACCAGAAGCTTTTCACCTTAACACTTTTCGCCTGTATAATCCGGCATCAAATTACCTCATGTTTGTGTGGCCATCTTATCTTGCTATTATATTGCAATCGGTTATCATGGTGGTTATAGCATTAAGCTTTGCAGCAGAATTTGAAAATGGAACCTTTAAAGAATTAACCTTTAAAAGCAAATCGGTGCTTATGCTTATTACCGGAAAGGTCATTCCATACTGGACGATGGCAATTGGGTTACTTTGCATTTTAGGAATTTATTTTTATTTCTTTAAGCTACAATTGCCAGAACATTTAGGACAGGCTCTTCTAGTAACAGCTCTGTTTATAGCAACAATAAGTTTTCAGGGAATAATAGCCGGTACCTTGTTTAAATCACAGTTAAAATCCATCCAGTTTTTGATGGTTTTGTCGCTGCCTTCTTACATATCCTCGGGTTTTAGCTGGCCGTACGAAAGTTATGGATGGGCAGCCCAAACATTTGGAGCACTTTTTCCTATTATGCCATTTGTAAATGGTTTTCGCATCCTTTTCATAGAACACGGCAATATCAACCATATTACAAACTATGTAACAATGCAGCTGATACAGCTAATAGTATATTTTTTAATCGCCACTGTTTTAATCCGCTATAAAAAAGCGCACTGATTTAATAATATGCGGTTGAAATTTCACACAATAATGAATTAAGTTTAAAATACGAATAGAGGTTTTTAAAAAAATTATAATAAACACGGTATATCGCAATAAAATTAATAATTTTATTTGTCCTGGATAGGCTGTTTTTTTATCGCAATGTTAAATCACGAGCCTGAAATGAAAAGATTTATCAATCAAATTTTTATGCTTTTAATCTTATTTCCTGCTCTGGTCATGGCGCAGGATAAGGAGGAATTCTTGCATCTTTTAAAGAATCAGCCTGAAGGCATAAACAGGGTAGCCACTCTCCAGCGGCTTGCGGCATATTATATATTCAAGCCAAAAGAAGAATCAGCAGATTTGAACCTTGCAGCCTCGTATTTAAAGGAATCGCTGGAAATAAGCAGGAGTCTTAATCACAGTAAAGGTATTGGTGGTGCCTATATCCTATTTTATCAATTATATCGTGAAAAAGGGCAAGCGGCAAAATCGATGCAATTTGCAGAAGCTGCCTTCAAAACTTTTTCGGATGCTAAACTTTATGAACTGCAGGGAGATGCCTATTTAGCAGTATGCAAGAATTTATGGAATTCAGACAAGGAGATAAACCTTAAACTTGAGCTGCTCAGTAAAGCGATTCAGGTTTTTGAAAAAACCAGTGCGAGACAAAAAATAGCCGATACCTACCGTTCGCTTGGGGATCAGCTTTATTATTCGAGCGAGTTCGGGAGAGCCTTATCGTCACTGGAGAAATCTTTGCAACTTTATAAGGACATTGATGTCAAAGAAGTTGAAGGCGTTTATTCTATGATAAGTAATGTGAATAATGCACTGGGTAATATTGACGAAGGAGTTAAATATGCCTTGCTGGCCATTAAAACTGCTGAACTTACCGGAGATAAAAACAGGCAGATGGGTGTTTTATATACCAGGGCAGGCGTACAGTATATTCACATGAATGATTATACCCGAGCGCACGAAAAATTGAAAAAAGGGCTTAGATTCGCAGAGCAATATATGGACACACTGGTTATTTATCAGGCAACCAATAGTATCGTAAAGCTTCTTGTATTACAAAAAAAATATAATCAGGCATTAAAAACACTCAACATTCTTTTTAGGAATTATGATACATACGATTTCCATATCAAATTGTCTACAAAATGCAACTACATAGATATATACCTTAAAAAAGGCAGCTATGTGCTCGCTTCCAGATATTGTGATGAAATACTTAACGAAGCGAAGAAACGCAATGCCAATATCAGTACAATGCAGGATATTTATCAGTATTGCATGCTTGTTGCCTACGCAGAAAAAAATTATGAAAAAGCACAATATTATCTTGACAAGGCTAAAGATGAAAGCATGAATTTTACCTTAGTAGACAAAAAGAACCAATATTTATGGCAATATTCGCTTGACTCTGTGCATGGTAATTTTTTAAGTGCCATTAAAAACCTGCTGGCCTATCAAAAAATAAATGATTCCCTTTATAATTTAAAAAAAAGCAAGCAGATTTCAGAGCTTGAAATAAAATATGAAACAGATCAGAAAGAGCAGAATATAATGTTCCTGTCGAAAGAGCGCAATCTTGAAAAACAAAAATCTCAACAGGCAAAAAAAATCAGAAACATCGCCTTTGGTGGAGCAGGTTTGATACTGATTATTGCCGCACTTCTTTATATGGCCTACCAGAGCAAAATTAACATGAATAAAACATTGAGGCATAAACAGGCAGAGATAACAGATAAAAATAACAGCTTGAGCCATTTGCTTAATGAGAAAGAATGGCTGCTTAAGGAAATTCATCACCGTGTTAAGAACAACCTGCAGATGGTAATGAGCCTGCTTAACAGCCAGTCGGCCTATTTAAAAGACAAACAGGCAAAATCGGCTATCAAAGACAGTCAACGCAGGATACATTCCATGTCATTGATACATAAAAAACTTTATCAATCCGACAATCTTGCGGCCATACCTATGTCTTCTTATATCCATGAGTTTGTTGGTTACCTTAAAGATAGTTTTAATGCCGGACATATCAATTTTAAAATAACGGTTAACGAAATTAATTTTGAAGTTACACAGGCTGTACCTGTCGGTTTAATACTTAATGAAGCCGTAACCAACTCCATTAAGTATGCTTTTACCAATAAAAAGGAGTGTATAGTTAATATTTCACTTCTGGAAGAAAACAACATCTGTAAACTGGTTATCAGGGATAATGGAAAGGGTATTCCTGAGGATTTTGAAACTGGAAACTCCAATACTTTAGGAATGAGACTTATGCAGGGCTTAAGTGGAGATTTAAAAGGTAAACTGGAAATATTTAATGATAACGGAGCGGTTATAAAGATCAATTTTGCCCGCAATATCAATTGCAGGCCAATATTATAAATCAACTTAGGCATGAATGAGAAAATACTTATCGTTGAAGATCAATTTGTAGAAGCACATGACCTGCAATTAATGTTAGAAAAAGAGGGTTATGAAGTTTGTGGCCTGGCACGGGATGTCCCTTCTGCAATTGCATTATTAGAAAAGGAGAAGCCTACACTTGTTCTTGTTGATATTTTTTTAAGCGGCCCTGCTACTGGTATTGATCTTGCCCACAGGTTGCGCGAGGAAGGCATAGCATTTATTTATACTTCAGCAAACTCTAATATGGAGGTGCTCGAGGCTGCAAAAAAAACAGTGCCGTATGGATTTCTTGTTAAGCCGTATAGGGAAAAAGATCTTCTGGTAACCCTTGAAATTGCACGTTACCATCATGAACATAGATTTGAAGCTGGCGTAAAAAAAGAACATCAATTTAAAAAACAGCTCGAAACACTGTTTCTTTCTCAAGATTCGGTGGAGGGGAAAATGTTAGAAATTACAAAAGCGTTGCAGGGTCACATTGCATTTGATTTCATCTACACCGGATTTGCTGATGAAGTGGAAGATATGAAACAGGACCTTGGATTCCTCAGGATCAGTTTTGATGAATACCAAACCATAAGGCTTGGGGAGCTAAAGGTAATTACCAATCTAGGGAATATTGAATTGCTTACCTTAAGAAGGGCTAATATTCAAAGTGAGGAAATAACTTATTTTGGCGAAGATGATTTCAAAACATTATTGCAGAAGCCATCTTTGCATGGACTTTTTGCTAAGATATTCAACATAAAATCTCATTTGCTCATGCCTGTTGTACTTCAGGACGGTCGTTTATATAATTTCTATTTTTACAGCCGGTCTTCCGATATCTATGATACTTCTCATGTATTCCTGGCGAGCCGCCTGGCACAGTCTCTGGCTCCTGTAATTACAAAGATCAGCAGAGGTAAGGCAAACAGACCACAATTTCCTGCCGGACCAAAACCAGAACACAAGAACGATGCTAAGATAGCTGACACCGTTTATGGCTTTGAAGGTATAATCGGTAAAAGCCATCTTTTACTTAGTGTGTTTGATCATATCTCTCAGGTGGCTCCGGCTGACGCTTCAGTGCTGGTACTTGGAGAAAGCGGTACAGGAAAGGAGCGGATTGCTGACTGCATACATCGCCTGTCTCCAAGGAAAGACCAACCGCTGATAAAGATAAACTGTGCTACCTTACCGGCTAACCTGATAGAATCCGAATTGTTCGGACATGAGAGAGGTTCCTTTACCGGGGCCACAGAAAGAAGAATAGGTAAATTTGAGATGGCAAATAAGGGAACACTTTTCTTAGATGAGATTGGAGAAATGCACCCCGAGCTGCAAGGAAAGCTTCTTAGAGTACTGCAGGAAAAGGAAGTAGAGCGCATTGGCGGCAAAACACCTATAAAAGTGGATGTAAGAATCATAGCTGCAACCAATCGCAATCTCGAAAAAGAGGTGGGAGAAGGGCGTTTTCGTCTTGACCTTTATTACAGGCTAAATATTTTCCCTATACAACTCCCTGCCCTTCGCGACAGGTTGGAAGATTTGCCGGTTCTCATTGATCATTTTATCGCCATTTACAACAGAAAATCGAACAAACGCATTGTGGGTGTAAGCGCAAAAGTCCTTAAACAATTTATGGCCTACAAGTGGCCCGGCAACATTCGGGAATTGGAAAATGTTATTGAAAGAGGTGTGATCCTGGCAAGGGAAAATACAATAAATGAAGTTATCATGCCTAATTTTGGCACAATGCAAAACGATATGCAAAATATGTATGCGGTAACCAAGTCTATTGAAGAAAATGAAAGGAGCCATATTGTTGCTGTACTCAAAAAATGCAATGGCAAAATCTGGGGTTTTGGCGGTGCAGCAGAGCAGCTGAATGTTCCACCTACCACCCTTAACTCTAAGATGAAAAAGCTAGGCATCCGTAAGCATGACTATAAGGAATAAAAAACCATAGCATTAGGTAATAATTGCTTCCCTATACATCTTCATACCTTTGTTGATTGCATATACAACTATATGTCCTTAATTGATAAATCAGCGTATTGTATCGTATGTTTCACAGTCTGGTTCTAAAGGATATTCCTCATTCATCCTGTTTCTAAAAAAAGCCAAACGTTTATAAATATGCATTCGTGCTTTATTAAGCCCTCCAAAAGGCTGATGGGCCAATAAGGAATTGGCTGGTGAAAATGCCAGAACTTCAGCAAGATCTTTTCTCTGTTCCGTAAGAATATCCTGTTTGGGTATTGTAATTGTGGCAATTTTTATAAAAGGAGAATGCAACTCCTTCCATTCAATTCCGGCATTTTCTAAAGGTGTATCCTTTTCATTTTTGAAAAATTGAATTAAAAAATCAAATGACGCTTCGTGTTCCCTTAAATGAGCTGCATTATTTGCAAGCAGATAATCGTCATCTGGCTCAACTGGAAAAGTACTCATATGTTCAGATGTTGGAATAATGGTATATTTAATCAGAGAGTCTTCCAACTGATATGGAGTGGTACTCCAATATCGAATATCAAATGAACTGGTATGATTTGCTTTACCTTTTTTGATTTCTGTAAGTACCTTTTTATTCCCAGTGAGTATTAGCCTGGCAACAAATAGAAGAGGGTGCCATTTTATCGAGTAGTAAACCGCATCATGGAAAAGTTTTACTGTACCGAAGGGCATTGTAGGGTTGCTCATTAAAATGAAATCCTGTGTATGTTTTTCCGCTGTATCTACACGTTCACCCTGTACATCCAGCAACTTTATTGCAAATCCTCTAAAATCCTTCTCTTTATCAGATTTGATTCTTCCGCTTGAATTGGAAAGCCTGATCAGGCAATTATATTTTTTAGGAGCGCTGAATATTCCTTTGGCCACATCATCCGGTAAATTTTCAGCTATTGAAAAAACCGCCTTAACCAAACCAAGATCTTTTGGATGCGCATCCCTTTTAATTATCCCCCCAGCATAATCCCTGACCATCTTTTGTTCCAGAATGGCTGTCATTCTTTCGATGAGTTTTTGCTCTTTTTCCATTTTATCCTGATCCATCGGAATATCTTTTATAATCTATTTATGATCCAGGTCTTCTGCCTCTTTTCGGTAAATCTCCATTGCAGACATATATTTTTCATAATCATTACCTTTTAGTTGAAAAAGCTGATCAACAAACTTATGAGTAGAGATCATGAACCTTTCCTCTGCAATTGCAGAAATTACCTGATCAACCACTTCTTCAACCTCAATACCATATTTTAGTAAGCTTGGGCTACCAGCAGTCATGGGTGTTCTTACTCCTGCCGGGCAAAGTACACTAACCTTTATTCCTCTGCTTTTATATGTGAGTGCCAACCATTCTGCCAAGCCAACAGCAGCATGTTTGGTGGCAGTATAGGTAACGGCGTTAAACTCGCAGAGCAGTCCTGCAGCAGACGCGGTATTAAGTAAATAACCTTCACCGCGTTGCAACATGCCCGGTAGAACATACTTTGCTGCAAAAACATGAGCCAGCACGTTAATGGCATAAATTTGCTCCCATTTTTCTGTAATGGTGTCAATATCCGAAGGATAAGCAATGCCAGCATTTGAGATAAACATATCCACCCTTCCGAACCGTTCGATTGTCTGATCAATAAGGTGTTTAATATCGGCCTCAATGCTTACATCTGTTGTCATCGAAACAGCGCCAATGGCTTCAGCTTGCGTACGAACGGCTTTATCATTCAAATCGGAAAGAACCACCACCGCACCTTCCGCTATAAATCTCTTTCCAAGAGCAAGGCCTATTCCACTCGCTCCACCAGTAATAATGATAATTTTATCTTTGAAGTTCCTCATAATTTAAGTGCTTTAAATCTATTAAGTGCTGTACTGAACAGGGTGTTAAATGCTTGATCGGCATTATGATCATTTCCTGAAATTTTGACAAATCCTGTTTTCAAATTTTCATAAAGCTTAAGCTTAATTAAGCCCTATCAGTGAGTACGATTAGAGCTTTAATATTTAACTTATTCTGATGGTATTGGAGTATTCAGTAATTGCTGCTCCCAAAGGAAACTGGTACCCACATTACCGTAATGGTTTATGATGATATCAGCAAGAGGTATAGCGGTTTCAGCGCGGGCCCAGTCTCTCTGCAGCTCCGCAGAGAATATGCCCCATGTAATAGGTGATACCCCTGCCTGGATCATACGATGAATGGCCATTGTATGTGCCTCAACACTTACCCCACCAGAAGCATCTGTAACAGCATAAACTTCGTAACCTTCACCTGCGGCCTGTATCGCTGGCATGGCAACGCATATTTCTGTCCACAATCCGGCAATAACGACCTTTTTCCTGCCCGTTGCTTTTACCCATTCAACAGCACGTTCGTCTTCCCATGTGTTGATAAACGTTCTGTTAAGCGGTTTTTGCTCCGGAAACACATCCTGAAGTTGCTTAAGAATAAGCCCACCATTTTCTTCAATTACAGTAGTTAAAAGTGTAGGAACATTAAACAGCTTTGCAGTTTTAGCAAGCCCTACCACATTGTTTATTATCGTCACAGAATCATGACTGTGTAAGCCTGCAAATTGATATGGTTGGTGGTCAATCAATATTAATACGCAGTTTTGGGGTGTTAGCAGTGCGTCCAGACCTGCTTTTGAAGTGTCAAATGTTGCCATAATAGTTGTTTTTTAGATTGAATTTTAAGACTTGATTTAATGATATGGTTACTTCACAGACAAAAAAACTTGTTTAAGCATTTGTAATTTGCCTGGTCTACCCACTTTATTGATTTGTACTATGGGTATGACTTTTTTCCAACCATTTTTTTGTTGTATTCCAAATGCATTATACCAAACCGAATGCCATCGATATAAATCATTAAAAATCAATAAGTTGCAATTTAAACACAATAAAAAAAAACAGCTGAATATCGTTGATTGCCGGATTTCAACGAAATTAAGTTGAAAGAAAATATTTGATATTATTCAATATATATTCACATGTTTTTGAAGGACAATCGAGAAGATTCTCCGTTGATTTTTATAAAATATTCCCAGGCAATTTCGGAGAGTTGATCAAAATTGATCAAAAGGTTTTTAAATGAAATCTATTTACTAAAAAAATATGATGGGAATCAAAAAAGCCCGTCATTTCTGACAGGCTTTTGGAAGTGGTGCCACCTGGATTCGAACCAGGGACACAAGGATTTTCAGTCCTTTGCTCTACCGACTGAGCTATGGCACCATCCGTTTGGGATTGCAAATGTAGCGTTCTTTTTTCAAATGCAAAATTTTTTTTCCATTATTTCAGCGGAGCTCTGATTATCAATTAATTAATTTTTTTAATTGTTGTCAATGTAAGCTTAATCTTGCTTAGAATGAATACAAACAAGAAATTTTCTTATTTTTTTTATGCATGCATAGTAATTTATTTAGATTAATATCATATTTTAGCATAAACAATCTAATATTGCATGGTGGCTCAGATCCTATTTCTAGTAATAACACTTGCAGCAATTGCGCTGTTTACGGCTAATTTGCGTAAAATCATCCGCAATATCCGCTTAGGAAAATCAGCTGATCGCACAGATCAGCCTCAAAAAAGATTAATGACAATGCTTCGGGTAGCTTTTGGGCAATCAAAAATGGTTGTTCGCCCAATACCTGCATTTCTTCACTTTTTTGTTTATATCGGTTTTGTGATCATCAATATTGAAGTATTGGAAATCATGATTGACGGACTTTTTGGTACGCATAGAATATTCCACGGTTTAGGAGGGCTTTACAATTTTCTGATCGGTTCTTTCGAAATCCTTGCGTTAACTGTTTGGGTTTCTTGTGCAATTTTCCTGATCAGAAGAAATGTATTGAAGTTAAAACGCTTCAGAGGTGTTGAAATGACCAGTTGGCCCAAATCTGATGCAAACTACATTCTGATAACAGAAATATTGTTAATGACTGCATTCTTACTTATGAATGCTGCAGATGCAAAACTGCAATTGTTAGGTTCGAGTCACTATACCAATGCCGGGGCTTTTCCTGTTAGTCAATATTTAATGAATATATTACCTTCAGCAGAAAGCACATTAATAGCGATTGAACGTGGCTGCTGGTGGTTTCACATCATCGGTATTTTGGCTTTCCTCAATTACCTGCCCTATTCAAAACATTTCCATATTTTATTTGCCTTCCCAAATACTTATTTTTCTAATTTGGAGCCAAAAGGCGAGTTTACCAATATGGCTTCGGTTACAAATGAGGTAAAAGCAATGCTCGATCCTTCTTTTGTGCCGGCAGAAACTGAGCCCGGAAAATTCGGAGCAAAAGATGCCACCGATTTGAGTTGGGTAAATCTGATGAATGCCTATACCTGCACCGAATGTGGCCGTTGTACATCTGTTTGCCCGGCAAATATTACCGGAAAATTATTATCGCCGCGAAAGATTATGATGGATACCCGGGATCGCATTACTGAAATCGGAAAAAACATCGATAAAAACGGTGCGGAATATCAGGATGGAAAATCTTTATTGGATGATTACATTACCAGAGAAGAAATTTGGGCATGTACCACCTGTAATGCTTGCGTTGAAGCTTGCCCGGTAAACATCGATCCTTTACAAATTATTACCGAATTACGCCGTTTCGCAGTGATGGAAGAATCTCAGGCACCAGCGAGTATTAATGCCATGATGGGCAATATTGAAAATAATCAGGCACCGTGGAAATATTCTCCTGCTGACCGCTTTAATTGGGCTGAAGGAAGTTAGCAGCAATCAATATTCAGTTTTCAAACTGGAAATTAATTTAATTAAACAGTTAACCGATTACAGTTAACCTTTTACTATACAAAAATGGAATTTAAAGTACCTACAATGGCCGAGCTAATGGCCGCAGGTGAAGAGCCGGAAATATTATTTTGGGTTGGATGTGCCGGAAGTTACGATGAAAGAGCACAAAAAATTACCCGTGACATTTGCAAGATCTTACATCATGTAGGTATAAAATATGCTGTTTTAGGAACAGAGGAAAGTTGCACCGGAGATCCGGCTAAAAGGGCAGGAAATGAGTTTCTTTTCCAGATGCAGGCCATGACCAATATAGAAGTGCTGAATGCTTACAACATTAAGAAAATTGTTACGGGTTGCCCGCACTGCTTTAACACCATAAAAAACGAATATCCTGGTTTGGGCGGAACTTACGAAGTTATCCATCATACCCAACTCATTCAGGATTTAATCAATGAGGGTAAACTTAAGGCAGAAGGTGGAGAAAGCTTCAAAGGGAAGAAGATCACTTATCATGATCCTTGTTATTTAGGCCGCGGAAACGGAATTTATGAAGCACCAAGAAAAGCACTGGAAGTTTTAGATGCGCAACTGGTGGAAATGAAGCGTTGCAAAAGCAATGGTTTGTGTTGCGGTGCGGGTGGCGCGCAAATGTTTAAAGAACCTGAAAAAGGAAAGAAAGATATCAATGTTGAACGTATTGATGAAGCTTTGGAAACCAATCCGCAATTTATTGCAGCAGGTTGCCCTTTCTGCATGACTATGCTTAGTGATGGCATAAAATTAAAAGATAAAGAACAGGAAATAAAGGTTTTAGATATTGCAGAGATTACTGCAAGAGCAAATGGCCTTTAAGTTCCGGAGAAATAAGACTGATAATAATGGTTTTAATTAAGACCTTTTTATCATCATTTTCACAAATCATTCGCAGTTATGGTGTTTGTGGCAATTTGAGAATCCTTTCTAAATGATCACGAATCTGGTTTAAATCTTCTGCTTCGATGTTTTTTAGTGGGATGATTACTTGTGTGGCCATAGAGTCCACATCTCCTCCTTTATCTTTATAAGTTTGAACAATTACATCATCTCCTTTGGTTCTTAAATACAATTTGCCCGATGAAGTGTTGCCGTAATAATCCATATCCTTAAATTTAGCCAAGTTAAATGCAAAATATTCTGTTTTCCCATTGTTAAAATATCTTTTATAACGGCAGAAACCATTGTTAGTAATATTCAGTTCGTAACGCTTGATCTGGTTACTTTCCTGACTAAAATCATAATGTTCCGTAAGTGATTTCTGCAGATACTCCACATATTGCTCCAAAGATTCGGGATCCGAAAAAGCGCATAACAATATGCTCAAAGCCGATATCAGTGATATTTTCAAGCCGATTGTAAACTTTTTCATGAGGGCAACGTTTTAAACACACCAAATTAATTAAAATACTAAATTTGTATATGAGTTTTTCTCCACAATCAAGAGTTTGGATCTACCAAAGCAACCGAAAGTTCACTTCACAGGAAGAAAGCGAAATTTTAAACAAGTTAGCTTCCTTTACCAATCAATGGAAGGCACATGGAAATGAATTACTTGCAAAAGCCGAAATCAGATATGGTTTTTTTATTATTCTAACTGTTGATGAAACACAGGCAAATGTGACCGGATGCTCGATAGATAGTTCTGTAAGACTAATCAAAGAAATTGAGCAAGAATACAATGTTGATTTATTTAACCGTTTCAATATGGCCTATAAGGTTGATAATGATGTAGTAGTAAACAATAAAGAAGATTTCGAGACTTTGATCAACATTAAAAAGATAAACCCGGAAACCATTGTGTTTAATAATATGGTTCAAAATTTGGCAGAATTAGAAACCAAATGGGAAGTACCATTTAAAAATAGCTGGCATTCTACCGTATTCGCACATTTATTGTAAAAGGAAGTAAGACACAAATGAAATGCCAACATAAATATTCAACTAGGTCTCGGCAAAAGGGCAGCCAAAGCTTATAGGTAACAGATTCTTCGTGCCACATAATGACAAAACCCGTTTACTAATTTGTTGTCGTCATTCCCACGCAGGTGGGAATCTTAATGCTTTCGCTATTGAAAATAACAATTTACAGGTGATGAAACAGAAACTTTAATACCACACTGATCGCTTTAAAAACAAAGTCAGTGGTAAACCAGGTGCAATGCCCGTAGGCTGGAGATTTACTTCGTAGCTGCTTCGCGGTCTTCACTGCCCTCAGAATGACAGGCATATTCAGGCCCTGCCATTCTGAGGGCAGTGAATAATGCTTAAACGATGAAACGCAGACTTTAATATAAAAATTAAGACCAGCTTAATTTTTCCTAATTCCTGAATGTCTGATTTGCGTTAAATGAACGCTTGTTAATTTAACTTAACTTCAAACAATTATAGTCTAAAAAACATTATATTGGTTAAATCAAATAATGTTTATGAAACGCTGGCTCAAAATAACTTTAAGGATCCTATCAGTTTTAATCATCTTAGTCATACTGACCTGGCTTGCCGGTGCATTCTACATTAGTCGCAATAAGAAAGAAGTGCTAAGCTCCATATTGGCACAATTAAACAAAAACTTAAATGGCCAAATCACAGCCACGAGCATGGAACCGACACTTTTAAAAAGTTTCCCGGGAGTTTCTGTATCGCTAAATGGTGTTTTATTAAGAGATAGCCTATGGTCAAAGCATAAACACGATTTACTTAAGGCTCAGGATATTGATGTTTCTTTAAACGTACTTTCTTTAATAGTGGGAAATGTCAACATCAATCAAATTGCTATTAATGATGCTTCCATCTATATCTACACTGATTCAACCGGATACAGTAATACGAGCATATTCAAAAGTAAACCAGCTGAAGAGAAACAATCTTCTAACAAAACATCAGCTCTTGAAATAAAGAAAATTGATTTCAACAAGGTAAATCTGGTACTGGATAATCAAAAAAGATTTAAGCTCTTCAATTTCAACATTGATCAGATTCAGGGTAGAATGCAATACCCTGATAGCGGTTGGACTGGAAAAATCAAATTAAAAACGCAGGTTAACAGCTTCGCCTTCAACACAAAAAAAGGAAGCTTTTTAAAAGATAAATCACTGGAAGGAACATTATCTGCCCATTATAGCAGAAAACTTGACGCGGTAATTCTTGATCCGGAAATTTTAAAAATCGGTGGACATCCATTTAAAATAGGTGCAAAAATAGATTTGGATAAATCGGCATTTGCCATTAGCATAGCTGTTGATAAAATCTTATTTAGAAATGTTGCTTTACTGCTTTCGCCAAACATTTCATCAAAGTTATTAAAATTTGGTATAGAGAAACCGATCGATATCAGAGGAAATATCATTGATGATGGCTCGGGAAAATATGGCGATCCATTGATCAAAGTCGGAATTACAGTTCGCGACAATGTGGTTTCAATTCCATCAGGCAAGCTGACGGCAGCAAATTTCGACGGTTCATTTACCAATCAGGATACCGTTGGTGGAATCATCGGCGATGAAAACTCATCAATCAAGTTTCATAGGCTTACAGCAAAATACTTTAATGCGCCAATCAAGGTTGACACCTTTACTGTTAATAATTTGTCGAGGCCAATAGCTACCGGATTGGTTACTTCACAGTTTCCATTATCCAATCTTAACAACTCCCTTGGTACGCAAGATTTCGTGTTTAAACAAGGTACTGCAGATTTAAGACTCTACTGCAAGGCAGATATTGACAATTTTCGCTTTACAAAGCCTGTTGTTTCCGGAAAAATTAAGATCGCCAATGCAGATATTCTTTATGTGCCACGAAAGTTGCATCTGGTTAAAAGCGCCCTTGATATCAATTTCGATCAAAATGACCTTTCTATCCAAAACGGACATTTTCAACTGGGCAAAAGTGAGTTAAATGTGAGTTGCAGCATTGCCAATTTCGCCAATCTTTATTATACTGATCCTGATAAGATTTTGGTAAATCTTAAAATGCATAGTCCCCAACTCTATTTGAATGAGTTTTTGCCTTTTTTAGGTCCAAGAAATACAAAAAAGAAAGCATCATCCGGCAATTCCATGAAAACGGCATCAAAGGAATTAAGCAATGTGCTGGAGGTTTCTAAAATGAACATTAAACTTACAGTGGGTAAAGCCATTTATGATAAGTTTTTAGCTAAAAATCTAAACGCTGATATTTCCCTTCGTGGAGAAGGGATTTACCTGAACAAAATCAGCGTGGAACATGCCGGGGGAACGCTTGCTTTAGATGGAAATATCATCCAGCAACCTGCTTCAAATCTTTTTAAAATCAACTCGAAAATTAGCCATGTGAGCGTGAAAGATTTCTTTTATTCTTTTGATAATTTCGGACAGGAAACCATTACCAATAAAAATTTAAAAGGTTATCTTTCTTCTTTAGTTAATATCTCGGGAAGAATATCTCATGCCGGGAAAATTTTACCACGGTCAATAAACGGGAAGGTTATTTTTAACCTCAACAACGCCGCTCTGGTCAATTTCGAGCCTATGGTTAAGGTGGGCAAATTTGCTTTTGCCAATAGAAATTTATCCAATGTTGAAATTAAAAACCTCGATGGAACATTAAATATCCGTGGCGATAAGGTAGAAATTAGTCCGATGCAGGTAAATTCCAGTGCATTGAATTTTAACGTAAAAGGAATCTACGCTTTAGGACCGGGAACAGATGTTGCCATGGATATTCCATTAAGAAACCCAAAAGGCGATGAAAATCTGACAAGTAAAGAAAAACGTGAAGCCAGAATGCGGGGTATCGTATTGCACTTAAAAGCAATTGATGATGAGAAAGGTGGAATAAAGATCAGATGGAATAAGGATCATGATTAAGTCCTAAGTCAGATTCTGAGCATACATGCGCTTAAGAACGGACTTATTACTTACGATTAATGGCACAAGACTTTCAGCTTTGTTCAAAGCACGAGGTGTTGAGGAAACTTTCCTTCTAACAAAAGCTGGCGACACTCCCTTCTTGCTTTAAAGCACTGACTATTAACCTAAGATCATACTATTAAAATTATTTTAAAGAAAAGTAACTTTTCCCGAATCCATTGCATATACGGCGCCCTGTATCAGAATTTCTTTATTTTTTTCCATTTCGGCCAGGGTTGGGCTTTTCTTACGAATATTTTCGACAATCATTTTCACATTCTCGATGCATACAGCGTGTAAGAATGCATCATTTTTTGATGTTCTTTCTCCGTCAAATTTGGTTGTTGTTACTGCTGGCTTAATCTTACTCAGAAGTGTGGTAATATTACCAAGTTTAACATCATCAATAGCCGATTTAATCGCACCACAATGTTCATGTCCAAGAATCAAGATCACTTTTGCTCCCGACACCTTGCATCCATACTCCATACTTCCCAACTGATCATCATTTATCACATTTCCAGCAACCCTTCCCACAAATATATCTCCGATTCCGCGATGAAAAACGTCCTCAACAGGAATACGTGAGTCAATACATGATAAAACTACCGCCTTGGGGTATTGTCCTAAAGCGGCTTGGCGAACCCTTTCAGAATTATTCCTAACCGTAAGGCGGTCTTCCACAAAGTCGATATTTCCTTCTTTCAATAACTCCAGCACATCGGCAGGTTTAAGTGCATCCTGCTGTACTTTGGTTAAAACCTTATTTTCCAACACATCATTACTGTCAATTTCAACCGTTTCATGTACAGAAGTGCTATCGGTTGACGCTGCAACTTGCTCCTTTGAAGTATTATTGCCGCAAGAAAACAAAAATGCCGACAACATCAGTATGCATAGGAAATTAGTCGTGATTCTTTTCATACAAAGCATTTTTTAGGTAAACAAATAAACCATAAGTATTAACGGATGAGCAACTTACGCTATTTGCCATGGAAACAATCACATAGAAAACCTTATTTCCATAACAAATAAACGGTTATAACAGGATCGGATCTCATCTACATGTTTCCTGGAATCAAATTTTAATAAAACGACAAGAATTTGTGATTTAAATTAATGAAAAAAGCAGAGTATTCCTAGAAGGAGTTTAAAAAAACAAGCGTGAGCCAATGGCTATTTTAATTAAAAATCCAACGGTCCCAATCTGTTCATATTTTTTAATATCAAATATTGTCGGTGTCTGATATATGGCGTTGCATTTTTCGGGGTCCATCTTCTTGGATTCGGAAAACAAGAAGCGATTAATGCGGCTTGCCTTTTGGTAAGTTTAGTGCAAGATTTGCCATAATATTCCTGAGCTGCGGCTTCTGCTCCGTAAATGCCATCACCCATTTCGATCACGTTGAGATAAACTTCTAAAATCCGTTCCTTGCTCCAGAATAGTTCGATTAATAAAGTAAAATAAGCTTCAAAACCTTTTCTAATCCAGGATCTTCCTGGCCATAAAAAAACATTTTTGGCTGTTTGTTGAGATATTGTACTTCCTCCCTTAATTTTTTTACCTTTTGCATTACTGGCGAAAGCTTTTTCAATGGCCTTCATATCAAAACCAATGTGTTTTAAAAAGAGCTGATCTTCAGCAGATACGGCTGCTCTTTTCATATTGTCTGACATATCTGCAAATTTAACCCACTTTTTCTCCGTTTTAAATGGTTTGCCATCTGCCTTGCGCTCAATGTTTCGCAGCACCATTAATAAAGTAATTGGCGGATTTATGAAACGCAGCGCAATTACCCATATAACAGATACCAGTAAAAAGTAGATAAATACTTTTGTGGCGATATTGGTTATTCTTTTTAAAAAGGATTGCTTTGTTTTTGACTTGGTGGAACGGGATTTGGCCATGGGGCAAAGGTAAGAAAAAAGGATATCCATGTTAAATACGTAGTGATTTTCATATATTCGGCTTATGATGAAATGGATTTCACTATTTGTTATTTTGAACCTTTTATCGTGTATTAACCCTAAAAGGTCAGAAGAATCAATAAAAACGAATTTTAATAACAAGCATTCATCTGAACTTCCGTTAAAGAAAATAGATACAACTTATAGTCCCATAATTGTTAAGATTAATTCAACTGACAGTATAATTTTAAGGAGAATATATTTTGATCACAATAATCTGAATCTTTATCACTACGTCTTTACTAAAAATGGAATTCAAATCCATGTTGATAGAGAGCATGACTTTGTTGAAAACAGCAAGTACAACAAAGTCATCAAAAGCGGATCGAGTATGTTTTTGTTTCTGGAAAATAACGGGGCTCCAAATTTCAACCAGATTTCGGCTTATGTCATCTCAAAAGATAAAGCTAATTTCATAAAAGATGTTGTTTACAATGATGAAAGCCAAGGCGG
Source organism: Pedobacter chinensis (assembly GCF_003339865.1). Classification (GTDB taxonomy): domain Bacteria; phylum Bacteroidota; class Bacteroidia; order Sphingobacteriales; family Sphingobacteriaceae; genus Pedobacter; species Pedobacter chinensis. The sequence goes on along the minus strand of NZ_QPKV01000004.1, from coordinate 414,256 downwards.
TGGCCCTAAGCCATTTTCGGATATTGATCACGACGGTTATCTGGAATTTGGAGGATTTGATATAAATGAAGTACATCCAAGTCCAGATTCAATGTATTATCATCCATCCGAGTTCTATGAGATTCGGAATGGGGAAATTCTATTTGATAGCCTTTTAACTAAAAAATCGGATATTAAAATGAATGGAATTTATAAAAAGAACCCATTAAACAATGATGGCAGCTGTTGTTTAGTAATAAAGAAACCTAAAAGGTAAATATCCCATTAAAACTTAAACATATTTGCTTCTTAATCGTTAAACTTCAAAAGTAAAATATCATGAACACAAAAGTTGCCCTGGTTACAGGAGGAAGTAAAGGAATTGGTTTCGGCATTGCCGAATCACTTTTAAAAAATGGCTATAAAGTAGCCATCACCAGTAGAACAATAGCTAGCGCAAATCAAGCTGCATCCAAATTGGTAGCATTTGGCGATGTATTGGCAATTGAAGCCGATGTAAAAAATTTTGAATCGCAACGAGGTGCCGTCAATTTGCTCATCGAAAAATGGGGACAATTGGATGTGCTTATCGCCAATGCAGGTATCGGTCATTTTGCACCTATCGATGAAATGGATATCGAATTATGGCAAGAAACCATTGATACCAATCTTACCGGTGTATTTTATAGCATCAAGGCAAGTGTGGAAGAAATCAAAAAAACCAAAGGAAATATTTTTACCATTTCAAGTTTAGCTGGGGCAAACTTTTTTGCTGGCGGCTCTGCCTATAACGCAAGTAAGTTTGGCTTAACAGGCTTCACGCAATCTGTAATGCTTGATTTAAGAAAATATGGAGTAAAAGTAAGTACAATCATGCCTGGCTCTGTAGCCAGTCATTTTAACGATCATAATCCTGATACCGAAAATGATGCCTGGAAAATCCAGCCAGAAGACATGGGAAAACTAATTGTAGATTTGTTAGCCATGCCGGCAAGAACATTACCCAGTAAAGTTGAGATCAGGCCAACAACACCGAAAGGGTAAAAAAAAGAAGTCAGGTTTTAAAAACCTGACTTCTTTTTTTTAAATGAAATTTTAAAAAGTGCTTATTCAGCAACTACTTCAAAAGGAAGCTGAACTTTTACTTCTTTGTGTAAGTTTAAGTTAGCGATATATTCGCCAACAAATTTAGGTTCAGTTTCGAAAGTAATACGACGACGATCTACATCAAAACCTTGCGCTTTTAATGCTTCAGCGATTTGGATGGTATTAACCGCTCCAAAGATTTTTCCGCTTTCGCCAGCTTTAGCACCGATAGAAAGTTTAACATCAGTTAAACGTTCAGCAATACCTTCAGCATCTTTTTTAATTTTATCTTGTTTAAACGCAGCTTGCTTTAAATTTTCTGCTAAAACTTTTTTAGCAGAAGCAGTAGCCAAAGCGCCAAATCCTTGAGGGATTAAATAGTTACGACCATAACCTGGTTTTACTGTAACTACATCATCTTTCTCACCAAGGCCTTTAATATCTTGTTTTAAAATAATTTCCATATCTCTGAGCCTCCTATTTTAATTGATCTGCAACGAATGGTAACAAACCGATGTGACGGGCACGTTTAACTGCCTGAGCCACTTTACGTTGGAATTTTAACGAAGTACCAGTTAAACGGCGTGGTAATAATTTACCTTGATCGTTAATAAATTTCAACAAGAAGTTTGCATCCTTGTAATCGATGTATTTAATTCCGTTTTTCTTGAAACGGCAATATTTTTTACGGTTATCCTCTACTTTAGGGGCAGTTACGTATTGAATTTGTTCTCTTGCCATTACGCTGCAACCTCCTTAGTTTTTTTGTTAAAAGCACCACTACGCTTTTTCTCATTGTAAGCAACAGCGTGTTTATCTAAACGGATAGTTAAGAAACGTAACACACGCTCATCGCGTTTTAATTCAAGCTCTAATTTTGCGATCAAATCACCTGAAGATTTATATTCAGTTAAGTTGAAGAACCCGTTTGATTTTTTCTCAATCGGATACGCTAATTTTCTCAAACCCCAATTATCTTCCTGGATAATTTCGGCACCGTTATCAGTAAGAATGGCTTTGAATTTAGCTAATGCCTCTTTCGCTGCGTCTTCAGATAACAATGGGGTTAGAACGATAACAGTTTCGTACTGATTCATTGTTATAAATTATGTTTTTAATTTTTTAATCCCGAGGTATATTACGGGGATGCAAAAGTAACAATATATTTCTTAAAATCAAATGATTAATTAGAAAAAGGAGAAAGCGGAAAGACTATAATATAAAAGACCAAAGCGGAAAGACCTAAGACCATAACATAAACAAAAAAGGAGATCACTTTTTTAGAGCATCTCCTTTTATTTGATTTATTTTTAAAATTAGCGGGTTTCGATTGTTTTGGTAAACGATTCATTATTATACTTTACCACAAAAGTTAATGAATCGCCATCTGCTTTACTGATGTTAAACTTTTTGATCAATTTAGATCTGTCTTTAAAAACCTCAGAGTAAAGCTCATCATTACGCTCATTGAAAACAGTTACCTCAATAGGTGTTTTTTCTTTTACCTCGAAATCTAAAGTAACCAAATCTTTGTCTTTTGTAATAACAGGTTTATATACTGCAAAGATTTTTGCATCAGAAATTAAAGCTTTTTCATTCGAAATCTTAACCGCATATTGCGCTAATGTAGATCCTGACTCAACTTTTATAGTGTAAGTACCATCAGGTAATGCGTTTAAATCATATGTTTTGGTTAATCCGGCAGAACCAACAAATTTTTGTTCAAATAACAAATCTTTATTATCAGAGAAAATGGAAAAATTAAACTCTTTGTTATCATTCATCAAAAAACTAATTGTTTTCTGCTTTTCGTTTTTCGCTTTTAACGAAAACTCATTATCATTTGCCTGAGCGGCCGAAATTGTCAATGATATTGCAGCGATTAAACCGATTTTAAAGAACTTTTTCATAACTAAATCAATTAATGGGTTAACAATTATTTTATACTGCTAAATTACCACATCAAAACACACTGAAATTACGCTATATTCACTGATATATATGGAAAATTAACCCAATTATCAGTAATTTTATAAGCAATTAGCAATCGAGCATATTTATACTTTAAATTTTCAGCATAATGCCCATGAAAAATTTAAAACCAAGCTTTGAAGTTGTGGAGCCATCCTTCGGGAGTTCGTTTTACTATTCTAAATATATAGCGAACGAAAATAACATGGCACATTTGTGGCATTACCATCCGGAAATAGAAATGGTATTTGTAAACGGCGGAACTGGAAAAAGGCAGATTGGCAGCCATATTTCCTATTACACGGATGGAGATTTGATCTTAATTGGCAGCAATTTGCCTCACTGCGGCTTTACCGATACCAACACAGGCAATAAAAATGAAACAGTAATTCAAATGAAGGCTGATTTTTTAGGCCAGGAATTTTTAAATCTTCAAGAAAATAAATGGATAAAAGAATTGTTTAGCAAAGCCAAGGGTGGTATCGCTTTTGGAGAGAAAACCAAAAAAGCGGTTGGTCCAAGCATTGAGGAAATGGCCGATCAACCCCCATTTAAAAAACTTTTAATGTTACTGGCCGTTTTGAAAGAGCTGGAATCATCTAAAGATTTCACGATATTAAATGCTTCTGGTTTCTCTATGCAAATGCAGGTTCAGGATAATGATCGAATCAATATGATTTTCAATTATGTAAAGGATCATTTTCAGGAGCAGATCAGTTTAGAGGATATCGCTGAAATGTCAAGCATGACTGTTCCCTCCTTCTGCAGGTATTTTAAAAAAATAACCAAAAAAACATTTACCCGGTTCGTTAACGAATACAGAGTTGTTCATGCCTCGAAACTTTTAGCAGAAAAACATATAAGCATCACAGCAATCTCACTGGAAAGTGGCTTTAACAATTTCAGCCACTTTAATAAGATTTTCCATGAGTTTACCGGAAAAAGTGCTTCTGAATATAGAAATGAGTTAAAGTTGATTATAAAGTGACCTATTACAATGCAGCCAGACTTACTAGATTTAGGCAATCTTCCAACTTTTCAACATTCCAACTTTTCCATCTTTCAACATGTAAATTTTTCCTATTTTCGTGCCGATGGAAAATTTTATTGTTTCTGCCCGTAAATATCGCCCTGCCACGTTTGAAACCGTAGTTGGACAACAGCATATTACAGGCACTTTAAAAAATGCCATCAAAAACAATCAGCTTGCCCAGGCATTTTTATTTTGCGGTCCACGTGGCGTTGGTAAAACCACCTGTGCGCGTATTCTTGCAAAAACCATTAACTGTACAAATCCTACAGCCGAAATGGAAGCGTGCGGACAATGCGATAATTGCCAGTCGTTTCAAAACGGGCATTCTTTTAATGTTCATGAATTGGATGCGGCATCAAACAACTCGGTTGATGATATCCGGAGCTTAATTGAGCAGGTTCGCATCCCACCTCAAGCTGGTAAATACAAAATTTATATTATTGATGAGGTTCACATGTTATCTCAAAGTGCATTCAATGCATTTTTGAAAACACTGGAGGAACCACCATCTTATGCTATTTTTATTTTAGCCACAACAGAGAAACATAAAATCCTGCCAACCATTTTATCCCGTTGTCAGATTTTTGATTTCAACCGCATTCAGGTAGAAGATATCTCGAGTCACTTGGCTACTATTGCGCAACGGGAAAACATCGCTTTTGAATCGGATGGACTGCATATCATTGCTCAAAAGGCAGATGGTGGTTTACGTGATGCACTTTCGATGTTCGATCAAATTGCGAGTTATGCAAATAAGAACATCACTTATAAAGCCGTAATTGATAATTTAAATATTTTAGATTACGATTATTTCTTTAAGCTTACTTCTTTTCTTACCGCAGCAGAAGTAAGCCAAACCTTATTATTATTTGATGAGATTTTAAATAATGGTTTCGATGGAAATAACTTCATTAATGGTTTAGCTACCCACTTCCGTAATTTATTGGTAGGGAAAGATGCAGCAACCATTAAACTTTTAGAAGTTAGTGAGAACATTAAACAGAAATATTTAGATCAATGCAGACAAACAGAACTTTCATTCCTGCTTACTGCCCTGAATTTAGCCAACACTTGCGATTTAAATTACAAAAACTCTAAAAATCAGCGCTTACAAGTAGAACTGGCATTGATTAAAATGTGTCATATTCGATCGGTCGTTCATTTAGCGCAGCAACCTTTAAGCACAAGTAATACAGCAACTGATCAAGATCAGGATAAAAAAAAAACTAGTTTAAGTAAGGTTGAAGACGAAAAACCAAAGATTGAGCAATCTTCAGTCATTGAGCCGGTACCTCAAAAAAACACTTCTGTAACCGAACAGCAACCGGTTATTCCGACAAGCATTTCTTTGGAAGAAAAACCTAAGGAAACACCAAAAGTTGCGGCTATTCCTTCGGCCACTTCCATCAGCATTAATATTCCAAAGGCAAATCCAGCCAGCACGTTAATTCCATCTTTAAATGATTTGGAACGGGTTGCCAATGGCGAAGATGATGGCAAACCTAAAACCGTTACAGGTGAAGCCCGCGAACCCTTTAGTTATGACAGGTTATTAGAAGTTTGGAATAAATATGTACAAATTCTAAAAGCGGCTGATAAGATTAATCTTTTTACCATCCTAAATAATTTTGCACCCATACTTTTAAGTCCGGTTTTAATAGAAATTTCTGTAGAAAGTAAAACCCAGGAACAATTTGTACAACAGGAATCTGTAGAGTTGATGAACTTTTTGAGAAATGAACTGCAAAATTTTGCCATTGATATCACATTCAAACAAGTTGAACGTAAATTGGAAAACAGGCTTTACGGTAATCGCGAAAAATATGAATATCTTGTTAATAAAAATCCGAAACTGGAAGATCTTCGCAGAAGATTTAATTTAGACATTAATCCCTGATCAGTTTTCAGTTAGCAATTTTCAGTTCCCAAACTGCAACTAATAATCAGTTTTTAGTTTTTCCAACTGAAAACTGCTAACTATTTCAACGGCGTATCATTAATAGGATACCCCTCTTCATCCAGATCATCACGATTATCTTCCGGGGTTCTGGCTAAAAACTCATCCTCAGGATTCAATCGCACACTTTCCCCATTATCTACATGCATCCCTAACTCTTCAAGGTTATCTTCTGCAACTTCTTCATTTCTGGCATATTCATCTCCAACGTAAGGATTAGCTTCATCATAAGTCGAATCATCATCACGAGCCCCCGCCGCAACGGTCTCGTATCCCATCGGGTGATCATAATCTTTATCCGTACCTTTTACATCAAGTTCATAACTCTGCTTATTCTCATCATAAGCAAGGTTTTCCTTATTGATTTCACTGTTTTCAGTTGTACTATGTATTTTATCCTGCGATCCTTTGTTCTCGTTATTTGCCATGATATTAGTCTTCTTAATTTATAAAGCTATAACAAGTTGGGCGCAATATGGTTTTATTTTTGAGCGGCAAAAAAAATAGCTGAAAGAATAATTTCACAGATCGTCTTCTGCATAACATTCTCCGATTTACATTGGTAATATTCATGGCGATCTCCTTCCTGAACATGAACATTCGCAATAACGAATGTTTTAAATGACAACCGTTTTGAAACATCCAACAGCATATTATTATTATTATTATTAATAGCGCATACTCAATTAGACAAAAAAAGCGCTCTGATTTTCATCAGAACGCTTTTCTCTATTAATCATCTTTAGCTTATAAACCTGCCAAAGCTGAATTTAAAGTTTCACTCGGACGCATTGCTTTACCTGCCAGTTCATCGTTCGGGTGGTAATATCCACCAATATTTTGTGGTTTACCCTGAGCTCCGATTAACTCCTCATTAATCTTCGATTCATTTTCTGTTAAAGCTTTTGCAAGCGATGTAAATCTAGCCTGAAGTTCAGCATCTTTTGATTGTGCAGCTAACGCCTCTGCCCAGTACAAAGCTAAATAAAAGTGCGAACCACGGTTATCTATCGTTCCCAATTTTCTACCCGGAGACTTGTCTGTTGCCAGGAATTTAGCATTTGCTTCGTCCAAAGCATCAGCTAAAACCTGGGCTTTAGCATTATTTTGCGTTTGAGATAAATGTTCTAATGAAGCTTGAAGCGCTAAAAATTCTCCCAGCGAATCCCAACGTAAATAACCTTCTTCAATAAATTGTTCGATGTGTTTAGGTGCAGAACCACCAGCACCGGTTTCGAATAAACCACCACCATTCATTAAAGGAACAATGGATAACATTTTTGCAGAAGTTCCTAATTCTAAAATCGGGAATAGATCCGTTAAATAATCACGTAATACGTTACCCGTTACTGAAATGGTATCTTCTCCCCTGCGAATACGTTCCAAAGTAAATTTAGTAGCCTCAATTGGGGCGAGAATGCGGATATCCAAACCGGTTGTGTCGTGGTCTTTTAAATACTTATTTACTTTGGCGATGATTTCTCTATCGTGCGCTCTGTTTTCATCTAACCAGAAAACAGCAGGAGTTTCTGATAAACGGGCTCTGTTCACTGCCAGTTTAACCCAATCCTGAATTGGAGCATCCTTAGTTTGGCACATGCGGAAGATATCGCCAGTAGAAACTTTTTGATCGAAGAAAACCTTGCCATCAGCATCGGTAACGCGAATTATCCCGTTGGCAGCAGCCTGGAAAGTTTTATCGTGAGAGCCATATTCTTCAGCTTTTTGAGCCATTAAACCTACGTTTGGAACTGATCCCATGGTGGTTACATCAAAAGCGCCGTTTACTTTACAATCTTCAATTGTTGCAGTGTAAACACCAGCATAACAACGATCGGGAATTAAAGCGATTGTGTCTTGTGGTTTACCCTCTTTATTCCACATTTGCCCTGAAGTACGGATCATTGCTGGCATAGAAGCATCAACAATCACATCACTTGGAACATGAAGATTCGTGATTCCTTTATCAGAATTTACCATGGCTAAAGCCGGGCCATTTTCAATTGCTGCGGCAATTGCAGCCTCAATTTCTGCTTGTTCAGGGCGGCCAGCAATTTTAGCAAAAACATCACCTAAACCATTTCTGGTATCGATGTTAAGCGATTTGAAAAGATCAGCGTATTTGGTAAACACATCAGCAAAGTAAACTTCAACAATGGCTCCGAAAATAATCGGGTCAGAAACTTTCATCATTGTTGCTTTTAAGTGAGCCGATAATAAAACACCTGCTGCTTTAGCTTCTGTTATTTCTTTTGCCACAAATGATTTTAATGCCGATAAACTTAATGCAGAGCTATCAATCACTTCTCCGGCTTTTAAAGGAGCCAAGCCTTTCAATTCCGTTACTGTACCATCTTCAGCAACAAATTCAATTTTGAATTGAGCAGCATCTTCAACCGTTACCGATTTCTCTGAACCGTAAAAATCGCCTTCAGTCATGCTCGCTACTTTAGTTTTTGAATCTGCAGCCCACTTACCCATAGAATGCGGGTTTTGTTTTGCATAGTTTTTTACCGCTTTTGGTGCTCTGCGGTCGGAGTTCCCTTCACGTAAAACAGGATTCACTGCCGAACCTAAAACTTTAGCATATTTAGCTTTAATCGCTTTTTCTTCATCAGTTTGAGCATTATCCGGATAGTTTGGAAGGGCAAATCCCTGAGATTGTAACTCAGTGATCGCATCAACCAATTGTGGAATTGATGCCGATATATTTGGTAATTTAATGATGTTAGCCTCTGGAGTGGTTGCCAATGCACCAAGTTCAGCTAAAGCATCGCCAATTTTTTGATCGTCATTTAAATACTCAGGAAAGTTTGCCAAAATTCTTCCCGCTAAAGAAATATCTCTGGTTTCTACATCAATACCTGCTGATGCAGTAAAAGCTTGTACGATAGGTAAAAGTGAGTAAGTTGCCAGCATTGGCGCTTCATCGGTTTTGGTGTAGATAATTTTTGATGTATTTGACATATTATATTGATTTTGCTTTATAAGATTAATTATGAAGTCGATTTATGTTCTTAAACCGACCGTTTAAAATCGCCTAAAGATAAAATAATCGAATGAATTAAGGAACATCGTAACGTTATTTATGGTTTTATAAAATCAATAAGTGATTGATTCTTCAATAAAATAATGGAACAACCAAAGTGTTATTTGGCATCACACCAAACTTCCTTTGTTTAATCCAAACATCTGTAACTGTTTTCTGTTATATTTTTCGTGAAACTAATCCTATTTCTCAAAAACATTAAACTATGAAAAATCAGATTCTATACACTACCTTATTTTCAGCTTCGGTTTTATTTGGTTGCCAATCAAAATCAACCTCAGAGGAGCAAGGCGATTCTACCTCGGTGGCAACAGAAACAGAGCAGGTAAATTTGCCAGCTCCCGATACCACTGCTTCAAAAAACAAGTTTAGTAAAGTTATTGGCTGGCCAGAAAATAAAGTGCCTACCGCTCCCGAAGGTTTTGTGGTAACAAAGTTTGCTTCGAATATTAAAAGTCCACGAAACATGTTTATTGCACCCAATGGCGATGTTTTAATTGTTTTGAGTAATTCTGAACGGAGCACTGTAGAAAAAGTGGCAAATGCCGTAACAGGAAAGGCAAAATCGGAAGTAACCGGAGCAAGTGCAAACACGGTTTTACTGTATCGGGATGCTAATAATGATGGAATTCCTGAAATTAAAACCACTTTCCTCTCAGGACTTAACCAGCCTTATGGAGTAACGATTATTGGAAATTCATTCTATGTAGCCAATACGGATGGCATTTGGCAATATCCCTATAAAACCGGCGATACTAAAATCACAGCACAAGGAAAGAAAATCTTAAGTCTGCCAGCAGGCGGCTATAATAATCATTGGACCAGAAACTTAATCACCAATGCCGATAAAAGTAAAATTTATGTAACGGTAGGTTCGGGAAGTAATGTTGCAGAACATGGAATTGAAAATGAAGTAAGAAGAGCAAATATTTTAGAGATCAATCCGGATGGTACGGGCGAAAAAATTTATGCGAGCGGTTTACGAAATCCGGTTGGAGTAGATTGGGCGCCTGGCACAAATATGCTTTGGACAGCGGTTAATGAGCGTGATGAACTCGGTGACGATTTAGTTCCCGATTATATTACCAGCGTTAAACCAGGTGCATTTTACGGATGGCCTTACTCCTATTTCGGGCAGCATGAAGACCCGAGGTTAAAAGGCAAAAATCCTGAATTGGTTAAAAAAGCTATCGTACCAGATGTTCCTGTTGGCGCTCACACCGCTTCATTAGGGCTCGCTTTTTATAAAGCCACGAAATTCCCTTCTAAGTATCATGGCGGGGCTTTTGTTGGCCAACATGGTTCTTGGAACCGTTCGGCATTATCAGGTTATAAAGTAATTTTTGTACCTTTTAAAGATGGAAAACCAACAGGTAAACCGGAAGATTTTTTAACCGGATTTATTGCAAATGCTGATAAAGCGGAAGTTTATGGCAGACCTGTAGGCGTAACCTTAACTCCAGATGGAGCTTTACTTGTTGCTGACGATGTAAGCGGTGTAGTTTGGAGAGTTGCAACAAAATAGTTTTAATCTTTACTAATTCGCAGATATAATCTAATTTTATCTGCGAATTAGTAATCTCTTAAACCAATAACATATTGAAATCAACATTTACTTTCCTTTTTCTTTTGCTTTACATGGTTGGTTTTACACAAGTGATCAAACCAGACACCGTTAAAAAGCTGGATGAAGTGGTGATCAAAGGATATTATAACCCTCAACCACTGTTGCGATCTGTTTCTGCCGTAAGTTTAATAGATAGTAATCAAATTAGAAATCAGCAGAACAATTCATTAGTAAGCACATTTAATACCGTTACAGGAGTAAGAATGGAAGAACGTTCTCCTGGCAGTTACCGTCTTTCCATGCGTGGGAGCTTATTACGTTCTCCCTTTGGCATCCGGAATATTAAAATTTATATTGATGATCTTCCTTTAACGGATGCCGGCGGAAATACTTATCTGAATGCGATTGATCCTACAGCCATTCAATCGATCGAGATATACAAGGGTCCGGAAGCCAATATTTTCGGGGCAAATACCGGTGGTGCCGTTTTAATAAATTCTCCTGAATTAAATCAAAATAAGATTGAAGGATCAATAACCGCCGGATCATTCGGTCTCTTCCATCAAACGGCAAACATCCGGCGCAGGTTTAAAAATTATAGTTTCAGCGTGATGGAGGGGTATCAGAGAAGCGATGGCTACCGGCAAAACAGTGCCATGGAAAGGAAGTACTTTCAAACTGCACACCAGTGGGATTATAGCGCAAAGGGAAATCTCAAACTTTTTGCTTTTTACAGTGACCTGAATTATAAAACACCTGGCGGACTGACGTTAATGCAGCTGGAACAAGATCCTCAATCAGCAAGGCCCGCTACCCCCACCATTCCCGGAGCGGTAACCCAGCAAGCCGGGATTTATAATAAAACCACTTTCGCAGGTTTATCTAACACTTATCAATTTAACAACAATTTCAAACATGTCATAGCACTTTTCACTTCATATACCGATTTTAAAAACCCATTTATTACCAATTACGAAAAACGTTATGAAAGTACACTCGGATTGAGAACCTTTATAGAATATGCACAATTGACCAACCAGTTTAAATTAAATGCACAAGTGGGTTTGGAAAGCGCCGGAACAAAAACACAGGTTAAAAACTTTAATAATAATGCAGGTCAACCAGCAGCAATGCAAGCAGCAGATTGGCTAAAGGCAAATCAGGATTTCGCTTTTGCAAGAATTAACTTTGATTTGAACCAAAAACTTTTAGTTGAGCTGGCATCAAGCCTGAACTTCTTTAACTATAAGTATGAAAGCTTTTTCCCTGTAGCAGTTGCCGCTCAACAGCGAAAATTCAGTAAACAATTAATGCCAAAAATCGCTGCATCTTACCTGATCATTCCTACTCTTTCATTAAGGGCATCGGTTAGCAAAGGTTATTCCCCTCCTACCATCGCAGAAGTAAGGTCTTCAGATAACAACATCAACAATGATCTTCAGGCAGAATTGGGGTGGAATTACGAAACGGGCTTAAGATTTAACACGAAGAATAATCGCTTCTATGCAAGTGCAAATATTTTCCAATATCAGTTAAAAGATGCGATTGTGAGAAGATTGAATGCAAATGATGCGGAATACTTCATCAATGCGGGCGGCACAAAGCAAAGAGGCATTGAACTGGAAACATCAATCTGGATCATCAGAAACCATGCTTCATTAATCAGCGGAATTCAATTTAGAAGTAATTATACCTATAATCATTTCCGTTTTAATGATTTTGAGAGTGGGAACGCAGTTTTTAGCGGAAACAGGTTAACAGGTGTGCCAGCAAATGTTTTATTAAGCAATATACTTTTTGAGTTTAGAAAGGAGATTTATTTCTTTGCACAACATAATTATACTTCAGCCATTCCATTGAATGACGCAAATACGGCATTTGCCAGAAGATATCATTTACTGGAGCTTAAAACAGGAATCCGTGATCTCAAAATCAATACAGTCAAATTCGAAATTTCATTGGGTGTGAACAACCTGCTGAACGAGAAATACAGCCTCGGAAATGATTTAAATGCTGTTGGTAATAGATATTACAACCCTGCAGCCGGAATAAATTTTTATTCGGGAATAGCAGTTAAATTATAGAGAAACTGAAATGCCAGGTAAGAAAGTTTTATCTGGCATTTTAATTACAGTGTTATGCTAATTGGATAACTCTATTTCTTTAATCACTAAATCGGTTACTATAATTTCAGTTGTAAACCGTTTCGAGCCATCTTTTGCTTCATAGCTACCCGTATTTAACCTTCCTTCAACAGTAATTCGGGTTCCTTTTTTGATTTGCGCTACAGCCAGCTCTGCTTTGGCATTCCAGAAAATTAGATTAAACCAATGCGTTTTCTTTACATCTTCGCCTGCGGAGTTTTTGTAAAATTCATTTACGGCTAAATTTACTTTTGCCAATTTCTGATTTCCTGGTAAAGTTTTAAATTCAGCATCTGCTCCGGCACATCCGCTTAATACTACTTTGTTAATTGCACTTTCCATAATCTTTAAATTTAAGTTTCCAAATGTTTAACGAACAATAGTCACCACGACTACCGACAGAACAAATGTGCAAACGAAAATCAAACTTTATCGTAACTTAATCATTTATAGTCGTTTATAAGCGTTTAAAATGGATAATAAGTTGAATGCGGCAAATTAACCGCATTTATTTTTGGAATAAAAAGAAATTAATTACTACTTTTAAAACATCATCCCATAATAAAACAAACTATTATTATGGAACGCTTATGCTTAGATTGCGGTAAACCGGTAAAAGGTAGAGCCGACAAAAAATTCTGCGACGATGGTTGCAGGAACAATTACAATAACCACTTAAAAAGTGGAGATTCTTCAGTAATCAATAAAATCAATCTGATTTTAAAAAAAAACAGGACTATTTTAGCCAATTTAAATCCAAATGGCAAAGTAAAAGTATTGAAGAAAAAAATGCTTACCGCCGGGTTCAATTTTGACTATCATACCCACACCTATCAAACCCAAAATGGAAAAACATATCGTTTTTGCTATGAATATGGCTTGCTTGACTTAAGTGATGAAGAAATTTTGCTGGTTAAAAGAGACGAAAGATTGTGGCTGGTGTAAAATGAATTCGTTTTTAAATGTTGATATATTTAAAATTAGGCGTGGAAGGGATTATTTTGCACAGAAATTCTGTTGTTGACAGCCATTATAACTAACCCCATTAACAAAATGTTAGCTACAATTTTGACAAACAGACTAAAATGGCTTAATTAGACAAAACTGTTAAAACTGATTGATTTGGAGTGATCAATCGTATAAACAAAATGGCAGTAAAATAATAACCGAAAATAAACAGAAGGTTAAAAATGACTTATAAATATTTATCATTCAGTATTGCAATAACATTCATTTCTTTTATTGTTGGAATGGCTATTAATGCGATTCTGAAAAAAACAGAAGTTTACAACAATGAATTATCCAACTTAAATTTTGTAAAAAGTGAAAAGTTGAACGAATGGATCGGGGTTGATGTTGTTAAATGGATTGTGAAAAATACGCCTTTTAAATACTTCAATCAGAAACTTAAACTGAGAAATAAAATTGAAAAGTCTGACTTACTTAACCTGCGTAAGGAAATGACAAGTTCTGAAATTGACCATTTAATAGGATTTGCGTTTGTAACAATTTTTGCCTTAGTGAAATTTTATAAAGCTGAATTGTTTTTTGGTTTTACAATTATGATAGTAAATATATTGATGAATTTATATCCATCTTTATTGCAGCAGCAGAATAAAAGACGAATTGATAAATTGATCAAAAAATGCAGCTAACATTGGTTTAACCACACAAAAACACAAATGGACCACAAAAAATTAACAGCACTAACTGATGAAGAATTGTTACAAGAACAAAAAAACTAAAACGAACAAAATTATTTACGGATTTCTTATTGTTTTTTAATAGGAGTTTCGATATTCAGTGCAATAAAAAATGGACTCGGGTTTTTCCATTGTTTTTTGTCTTTTTATTAGTTAATAGTCAGAAAAACAATAAAGAATTAGAAAATGAGTTGAAATCCCGAAAGTTAAAAAAAATGATGGTGGAGAAACTTTACAAAACCGAAGACATTACTTGATTCACGAAATTGAACACGTTTTACATTTTGAGCATGGAATTTTATATGCGATAAGAGACTTATCACAAATTCAGGACAAAACTTGAAAGATAGAAAAAGGTTTAAGGGTGTCTGGGAACTTCTAAATGTTGGATCTTTTGAAAAGCAAACGATTGGACACTTCAAAAATTAGCAGGAATATAAAAGCAAATTATAGCGACAAAGTTGGCAATTAATAAACAACGAAAGTAAAACCGTTAGGAGGGATTTGCATCTGGGCGGTGTTAGAAGATTAAATACAAGCCAACTTTGTTTAAAAAACAGGCGATTATAACAACAAAATCCAGAAGGAATGACAAGATTTTAGAATAATGAAAACAAAACCCTGAAAAGATAGAATAATGACAGCTACATTTTCACAGATTTACATCCAGTATGTTTTTGCAGTAAAAGGCAGGCGAAATCTATTGCAGAAACCCTGGAGGGATGAGGTTTTCAAATATATTTCAGGCATTATAAAGGCAAAAGGTCAGAAACCGATTATTGTAAATGGTGTTGCAGACCACATTCACGTATTTGTAGGATTGAAACCATCATTAAGCATCGCTGATTTGGTACGGGACATTAAAAATAATTCATCAAAATTCATCAATGAACAAAATTGGGTACAAGGAAAATTCTCCTGGCAGGAAGGCTATGGTGCATTTTCGTATGCCCATTCACAAATAGAAAGCGTATATCAATACGTTTTAAATCAGGAAGAGCACCACCGCAAAAAAACATTTAAGGACGAATATTTGGATTTTCTTCAAAAATTTGAAATCGAATACGATGAAAAATACTTGTTCGATTGACTGAATTAATAATGTCACCCCTTCGGGGTTTATTGTAGGTCACATAAATTTTGCTATAATCATTTCAGCCCTTAGGGCTTTGTAAATCCAAGAGATAAACAAAATCCCGAAGGGATGACAAGACTATAGCCATGTAAAACGATAAAATAAATTTGTGATATAATCTTCAGTCCTTAAAGCTTTGTGATTCCAAGAGATAAACAAATCCCGAAGGAATGACAAGACTATAGCAATGTAAAACTATAAGATAAATTTGTGATATAATCTTCAGTCCTTAAAGCTTTGTGATTCCAAGAGATAAACAAAATCCCAAAGGGATGACAAGACTATAGCAATGTAAAACGATAAAATAAATTTGTGATATAATCTTCAGTCCTTAAAGCTTTGTGATTCCAAGAGATAAACAAATCCCGAAGGAATGACAAGACTATAGCAATGTAAAACTATAAGATAAATTTGTGATATAATCTTCAGTCCTTAAAGCTTTGTGATTCCAAGAGATAAACAAATCCCGAAGGAATGACAAGATTTAGCCATGTAAATAATAAACCCAACCCCGAAGGGGTGGAATAATAATGACAGCCACATTTTCAAAAACCAACAATACCATCCTTTCAGGGTTTATTATAGCAGATGACACAATTTGTGCTATGATCATTTCAGCCATTAGGGCTTTGTAATTCCAAGAGATAAACAAATCCCGAAGGGATGACAGGATTATAGCCATGTAAAACAATGAACCCAACCCCGAAGGGGGTGGAATAATAATGGCAGCCACATTTTCAAAAACCAACAATACCGTCCTTCAGCATTTGTTACAGCGGGTAACATAAATTTGTGATATATCATTTCAACCCTTAGGACTTTGACAAAAACCAAGGAACAAACAAAATCCCGAAGGGATGACAAGATTATAGCCATGTAAATAATAAACCCAACCCTGAAGGGGTGGAATAATAATGACAGCCACATTTTCAAAAACCAACAAGACCATCCTTCAGCATTTGTTACAGCGGATCACATAAATTTGTGCTATGATCATTTCAGCCGTTAGGGCTTTGTAATTCCAAGAGATAAACAAAATCCCTAAGGGATGACAGGATTATAGCCATGTAAAACAATGAACCCAACCCCGAAGGGGGTGGAATAATAATGGCAGCCACATTTTCAAAAACACAAGACCATCCTTTCAGCATTTGTTACAGCGGATCACATAAATTTGTGCTATGATCATTTCAACCCTTAGGACTTTGACAAAAACCAAGGAACAAACAAAATCTCGAAGGGATGACAAGATTATAGCCATGTAAATAATAAACCCAACCCTGAAGGGGTAGAATAATAATGACAGCCTCATTTTCAAAAACCAACAAGACCATCCTTCAGCATTTGTTACAGCGGATCACATAAATTTTGATATAATCATTTCAGCCGTTAGAGCTTTGTAATTCCAAGAGATAAACAAAATCCCGAAGGGATGACAGGATTATAGCCATGTAAAACAATGAACCCAACCCCGAAGGGGTGGAATAATAATGACAGCCACATTTTCAAAAACCAACAAGACCATCCTTCAGCATTTGTTACAGCGGATCACATAAATTTTGATATAATCATTTCAGCCGTTAGGGCTTTGACAAAACCAAGGAACAAACAAAATCCCGAAGGGATGACAAAATTATAGCAGATACAAATTTGTGCTGGTGTAAAATAAATTGATTTTTAAATGTTAATAACGGGTCTGTATTGAAATTTAGGCGTGGAAGGGATTATTTTGCACAGAAATTCTGTTGTTGACAGCTATTATTACGCTACCTTAAAAAACCATCAAGATAATTTAATATTGCTTTCGTTTGCATCATAAGGCTCACATGTCCCTGCGAAGGAACAATAGCCAAATGCGATTTTGGCATCGTTCCCAAATCAGCAGATATACCACCTCCAAGTAGTTGGTAAGTTTTCATCAACTCAATTTTATCTAACCCGTCATTGTCACCCGAAAGGAGCAATACGGGCATAGTCATTTTCGCAATATTAGAATCACCGCAGTCAAACGATACCCCTGCAAAATCAATCATCTGCTGTATGAACTTTCTCCACTTCGTTTTGTCTGGTGCTATCGAATCGTATGCTGCTTTCAATGGCGTGTTATCAAAAAAATCAGGTTTAAAATCTTTAAACGCACCGTTTACTGCTGGTAGCCAACCACTGGTTTTATAAGTAGAGGAAATAATCACTAATTTTCTTACCCGTTTAGGGCTTTGTATTGCCAATTGGTAAGCTACTGAGCCACCCATACTAAATCCTGCAACATCAGCACTGTCAACTTTTAAATAATTCATTACACCTTCCACATCACTTGCAAGGTTAACTATATCTAATTTTCTCTCTGAAAAAGGTGAGTGTCCATGTCCCTGGAATTCAATCGCAATTACTTTTCTTGTTTTTGCCAATTCAGGTATTAATTGCCCCCAATTCATGTTAATGGTATAAAAAGCACCATGTAGTAAAACGATGGGTTTACCCTGTCCATATACTTCGTAATAAACTTTAATACCATTAACAGGTGCATAACTACTGGCGGTAGGTTTATTTGGTTGCCCGTTAGATTGAAATACTGTAAAGAAAAGTAAAACAAGTATTAATATAGGTTTAGGCTCATTAAATACTCTTTTCATTGTATTATTTTTTAAAAGTGGTTAATAATTCGTTTAGTTCGTTTAAGGTCATTGTGAAACCTTCTTTGAAGCCCATTTCAATCATTTTTTCCATACGTTCAAGCGATTCATTGTAAATGGTAATACTTACTTTGGTTATTCCATTTTGTTCAGTGAAACTCAAATCCCAGTTTGAACCTGGTAAATGGGGGGTTTCGTCTTTATCTGCAAAAACGCTTAAAAATTTGAAATTGGTTTTTGGGCTTAAGGAAGTATAGTCTTGAATTTGCCAACCACTTTCATATCCTTCCGGGCTAACCATTGCATAAAATCTCCTTCCACCCTCTTTGAAATTCATAAACTTTGTTTTTGAAGTATAAGGTTTAGGCGCCCACCATTGGTCAAGAATTTCTGGTTTAGTGAATGCATCCCAAACAAGTGAAAGTTCAGCATCAAATTCTCTTGTTATGAATACCGATTGGGTTGATTTGTCAACCGTAAAGTCAAATTGTAAATTGTTCATTTTTTATTTTTTTTAATAGTTGATAATAAATTGTCTAATTGATTGAATCGGGTTTCCCAAATTTTTCGGAATTGCTCTATCCATTTATCTATTTCTTTCATTTTGTCAATTTCAAGAGAGTAATAAATCTCTCTTCCTTTTTGTTCCTGTTTTACAAGTTCGCATTCTGTTAAAATGCGTAAATGTTTTGACACAGCTTGTCGTGTTGTATTGAAGTTTTCAGCAATGGCATTGGGTGTCATTGCCTGTAATGCAATTAAGGTAATAATGGTTCGTCTTGTTGGGTCTGCAACTGCTTGAAAAATGTCTCGTCTCATTTATGTATTTATTTGTGAAACTAATTGGTTGCAAATATTTGCGAAACCTTTCGGTTTCGCAAATTTATTTTTAATATAAGGAAGTTTGAAGTTGTAGAGTATCGTTGCAGCATGACCGGGGTATCTGGGAACTTCTGAATCTTGGGCCATTTGAAAAAGCAAACGATCGGATACTTCAAAAATAACAGGAATAGTAAAATCAGATCAGCGATTCAATTTGGACACAACAAACCGCAATTTGGAAACACATAGGTTTTGCACTTGATTGAACTTTGTAGAGTAAAATTTAATCAACAGAAAAAATGCAGAAAACAATTTTCATTACAGGTGCTTCAACAGGTTTAGGAAAAGCAACTGTTAAATTATTTCAAAATAAAGGTTGGAACGTAATCGCTACCATGCGAAATCCCGAAAAGGAAACCGAGCTCCCAAAATTGGAAAATGTTACGCTTTTGCCCCTTGATGTTACCAATCCACAACAAATCAAAGAAACCGTTGCTAAAGCCATTTCTTTACACGATATTGATGTAGTGTTTAACAATGCAGGTTACGGACTAATGGGAGCAATGGAATCACTTAGCGACGAGCAAATCGTAAAACAAATCAACACCAATCTTCTAGGCGTTTTACGTGTCACAAAAGCATTCATTCCTTATTTTAGAGAAAAAAACAAGGGCTTGTTTATTAGTACTACTTCAATGGGTGGACTTTTTGGCTTCCCCTTAGGTTCAATTTATCACGCAACGAAATTCGCTTTGGAAGGTTGGAGTGAAAGCCTTTCGCACGAATTAGCATTGTTTAATATCAACGTCAAAACCATTGCACCTGGAGGAATTGTAACTGATTTTGCCAGCAGGTCACTTGATACAGGTGCACATCCTGAATATCAGGAAATAGAAAACAAAATGTTTGGTGGTTTTGATGAAATGATGAAATCAGCTTCAACCGCAGACCAAATTGCAGCAGTGGTTTATGAAGCATCAACCGATGGTAAAGACCAGGTGCGTTATGTAGCAGGTGCAGATGCAAAAGCATTATATGCTAGACATTTGGAAATTGGCAACGAAGCATTCAGGAAAGAATTGAATAAGCAGATTTTAGGATAAATATTCTTCAAAAAACAATTAAAAAGAGATAGCCGCCTTTTTAGGCAGCTGTCTTTTGTAAATTTACAAAAATGAATAGCATCAATTCCATATCCGAATTCCATAAATTGCTGTCTCTACCCGAGCCATTGCATCCATTAGTCAGCGTAGTTCACGTTGCAGATATGCGGCTTTCAGAAAATGAGATCTGGAAAAAGTTTATAGTAAACTTTTACAGCGTATCTTTTAAAAAAGACATCCGTGCCAAAATGAAATATGGTCAGCAATATTACGACTACGATAAGGGCGTGATGAGTTTTATCGCACCTAAGCAAATCCAGTCAATTGAAGCGTCAGAGATTGACATCCTGAATCAGGAATGTGGAATGGGTTACGTGTTGATGTTCCATCCCGCTTTTTTAGGCAAACACCCGCTTGCTGCTGCTATAAAAAACTACGGCTTCTTTTCTTATGCTGTTAATGAGGCGCTGCATCTTTCGGAGCGGGAAGAGAAAAACATTATAGATGTTTATCAGAAAATTGAACAGGAATATCAGTACATTGATCGCCATACCCAGGATATTATCCTCTCTCAAATCGATTTATTGTTGAATTACAGTAATCGTTTTTACGAAAGACAATTCATCACGCGAAAAGTAGTGAACAACGACTTGTTAACCAAAATGGAACAACTGTTAAGCGAATATTTTGACCATGAAGAACCCCTGAAGACTGGACTACCAACAGTTGAGTTTCTATCAACCCAACTCAATGTGACACCACATTATTTAAGCGATATGTTACGTTCACTTACCGGGCAAAATGCCCAGCAACATATCCACGAAAAGTTGATCGAAAAAGCAAAAGAATACCTTACCGTAAGCAATTTATCAGTTGCTGAAATCGCCTATCAACTGGGATTTGAATATCCACAGTCGTTCAATAAATTGTTTAAGAAAAAAACAGAGATGTCACCTTTAGCATTCAGACAAGAATTCAATTGATAAAAATCTTCAACACGATTTAATTTGAGATATGCCAACAGCCGACATTGAATGGAAAACAATTAAACCACCAGAGCCATTAACAAACTTTGTGAAAAGTTTTTGGATGCTTGCCAACCATTCAGATCAAAACCATCATATTGTGATTCTTCCGGATGGCAGGTTTGATATTATCTTTTCCTGGTCTGAAAAAACACCATTTAGAGCAACATTAAAAGGCCTGGATATTGAACCTGAACAAACAACAATTCCACCTGATACCATTTTTTTTGCCGTCAGTTTTAAATTGCTTGCAATAGAATATTTACTGGATGAAAAAGTGAACTCGCTACTCAATGAGGGGATTCGTTTACCAACAGATTTTTGGGGCATCACAAGGGATGACTTAACTGATTTTGATGCGTTTTGTAAAAAGGTTCTGCAAAAATGCTTACGCTCATAAAGCCCAATATTGATAGCAGAAAACAAAAATTATTTGACCTCATTTACGAGTTCAATGGCACTCAATCAGTAAGTGAATTAGCCGAAAAGGTATTTTGGAGCAGTAGACAAATCAATCGATATTTTAATCAACAGTTCGGCATCTCATTAAAAGCATATTGCAATATTCTTCGTTTTAAATCATCATTGCATCATATAAAAAATGGTAAACTATTTCCTGAGCTTAATTATTCTGACCAGGCACATTTTATAAAAGAGGTTAAAAAAATGACAGGCGTTACGCCTAAAGAACTTGCCAGGAATGAAAACGACCGATTTATACTATTATCTGCCCTGCCTCAAAAGTAATTTTGCATCGTAATTAAAATTTTCATTACGATGATACAACATAAGAAAATAGCCATTATTGGAGGCGGCCCGGGTGGATTAACTCTTGCAAGGCTTTTACAACTCAAAGGCTTAAGTGTTAAGGTTTACGAAAGAGACCTCAACAAAGAGGTGAGAATTCAGGGTGGTGCTTTAGATTTGCATACCGATTCAGGTTTGGCGGCACTTGAAAAAGCAGGTTTAATGGACGAATTTAAATCAAATTTCAGACCTGGTGCAGAATTAATGAGGGTAACCGATCATCAGGCAAAAATATATGCTGATCAGCATGCTGAAGAAAATCACTATGATTTCGGAGACAAAAATTACAGACCTGAAATAGATAGAGGGCCGTTGAGAGATATCTTACTGAATTCGTTAGAACCTGGCACCGTTGTTTGGAACAGCCATATTCTTTCCATTGAACAAATGGAAAACAAGTGGAAGATATTTTTTGAAAACGGCAATACAATTGTGGCTGACATTGTGATTGGCGCAGATGGTGCCAACTCCAAAATCAGGCCATTCGTAACCAATATTCAACCTTTTTGGACAGGATTAACCATGATAGAAGGCTCAATCAAAAACTCCGAAAAAACAGCACCAAATATTCATCAATTGTTAAAGGGTGGAAAAATATTTGCCTATGGAAATGAAAAAACCATACTGGTCAGTTCAAAAGGCGATGGCAGTTTAGGCTTTGCAACAAGCCATAAATCAACCGAGTTCTGGTATAAAGAAAGTGGCATAAATTTTAAAGACAATAAGCAGGTTTTGGCCTGGTTTAAAAAAGAATATGCAGATTGGAGCCCCATTTGGCTTGAACTGTTTGAAGATGAAAACACTGTTTTCATTCCAAGACCCCAATACTGCATGCCATTAAATCAAAAATGGAAAGCAAATGAAAACATTACACTAATAGGCGATGCTGCGCATTGGATGCCCCCTTTTGCCGGAGAAGGTGTGAATATGGCTATGCTGGACGCATTGCAATTAAGTGAAGCATTAACCAATCCTGCGCTTTCAAATACACAAAAAGCAATAGAAACGTATGAGAAGAAAATGTTCAGACGCTTTGAAAAAATCGGGCAGATGACCTTATTCAACACCGAATGGATGCACCAGCCAAATGCTTTAAACGATATGCTTTCTATGTTCGGCAAAAACAAATTGAAGCAGGGACTATTTCTTTTAAGATATATGTTCAATGTAACGGTCATTCCCTTTACCAGAAAATATTTAGGGCTTGCACCACATAAAATATGAATTGCTTTTGTGCTGTTGATTATTACTTAAAAACATCAGACGTTTAAACAAAGCATATTCGGACGTTTAAACAAAGTCAGTAAAAAATATCCCATTTACATTTGTCTCAATAAAAACAATTAAAATTAAAACAATGGGACAAAACAATTATCAGGGTGCATTGCAGAAACCGATAGGTTCCGGATTTAATGCCAAATCAACAGCAAGTGATGTCATAAAAGGCATTGATCTTACCGGAAAAATCGCCATCGTAACGGGTGGTAATACGGGCATCGGACTGGAAACCACCAAAACGCTTGCTGCCGCAGGAGCGACAGTAATCGTTCCGGCAAGAGATATTGAAAAAGCAAAGAAAAATCTACGGGACATCATTAATGTGGAATTGGAAGCGATGGATTTAATGAATCCTGACTCTATTGATGCTTTTACAGAAAAATTCCTGGCATCTGGCAGACCGCTTCATTTGCTCATCAATAATGCAGGCATTATGTGGGTTCCACTTCGCAGAGACAGCCGCGGCTTTGAATCACAATTAGCTACGAATTACCTTGCACAGTTTCAACTCACAACAAGACTTTGGACTGCTTTGAAAAAAGCTAATGGTGCAAGAGTAATAAACGTATCTTCTCAAGGGCACCAATTCGCACCTTTTCATTTTGACGATCCTAATTTTTTACATCGGGAATACGAAACATTGCAAGCATACGGACAGTCGAAAACAGCCAGCAACTTATTTGCTCTTGAGCTAAACAATCGTGCTAAAGCATTTAATGTAAGTGCGTATTCACTGCATCCAGGCGCTATAAACGGAACTGAATTAGGCAGAGAAGCCTCTTTAGAATTGTTTCAGCAAATGGGCTTTTGCGATTCTGAAGGTAATCTTTTACCAGAAGTAGCTGCATCACTGAAAACAATTCCACAAGGTGCTGCCACTACCGTATGGTGTGCCACCAGCCCAATGCTCAAAACCATCGGCGGGGTATATTGCGAAGACGCAGACATTGCTGAGTTAGCGCCGGATGCTGCAACATCGGGTGGTGTAAAATTATATTCATTAGATGAAGCCAATGCAAAGCGATTGTGGTCGCTGAGCGAAGAAATGACAGGCAGATCATTCAATATTGATTAAGACTTCTGATTTGCATTTTTGCCAACGTACTGTCGTCAGGCGCTGAACCTGTCGAAGCCCAGCCGAACAAAGTGTAATCGGGTTGGGCTATCCGCTACAATCTTTTGTTCCGTTGCTCACAACATTACATCGCTCCCTATTTGGGCATCTACTGCTGTTTATTTGAACAGGATAAAAGGTAAATTGGCAAGAGAAAAATAATAAACTGTATTTAATAACAAATGTTATCGGCTGCCGAATAACCTCAAAGTAGTTTTGCATTGTATTTAACAGCAATGTAAAATGAAATATCAAAAAATAATTTATTGGATAGCAACAGGTTTGTTTTCTATTTGGATGTTGACCAATGCTTTTGCTTATTTAACTTCCGAGGAAGCAAAACGGATTTGTATGCATTTTGGCTTTCCCGATTATTTCAGGATTGAACTCGCTATTGCTAAAATTTCAGGAACTACAATTTTATTGCTTCCGATGATAAAAGGCAGGCTGAAAGAATGGGCTTATGCAGGATTTGTAATTACTGTTATTTCGGGTTTCATTGCCCACCTTTCATCGAGCAATTCTCTTCTCTCATCTTCCTCGGCAATAATTGCGTTGGCAATTTTATTAACCTCTTATTTACTTATCACAATTTAAAAAAATAACAAATAATGAATGCAGCAGTATTTATCAACGAGGCGAAATGCTATTTTGTTCTAATCCGGATAAGTAAACGGACAACCTTATCCCTAAACTGACAGACCGAAACTTTTAGAAGTCCGACATTTTTTTGTTCCTTTGCAAAAATACTAAGTGGTATCTTTATGAAAAAGGCAGAGGCAACACGGCTGACAATTCTACAAAAAGCATTTGAACTGATTTACGTTAAGGGCTATCAGACAACAAGCATAGACGACATTATTGCCACAACACAAGTAACAAAAGGTGCGTTTTATTACCATTTCAAGACTAAAGACGAAATGGGTCTTGCCATTATCAGCGAAATCCTGAAACCGACACTTACAAACAGCTTTATTCAGCCGTTACAAAACGAACAAAATCCGTTAGACGCTATTTACAACTTAATGCACAGCCTTTTAATAGAAAACGAGTTTTTAAAAGTTGAATACGGTTGTCCTGCTTCAAATTTTACACAGGAAATGACACCCTGGAACGCTGACTTTAACAACGCTTTGAACCAACTAACCCAACAATGGACAAAGGCAATGACCACCACCATTGAAAAAGGAAAGAAAAACGGATTTATCCGTAAAGACGTAAATGCAAAACAGGTAACAATGTTTATAATGTCGGGGTATTGGGGAATACGCAATTTTGGAAAATTAGAAAACAGTAAAAAGGTCTATCTAACTTATTTAAAGGAACTTAAAAACTATCTAAGTAGTCTGAAATAATTTTTTCATCAAAAACATACTAGTTAGTATGTTTTTATTTTATCTTTGCCACCGAAATAGAAAAAGTAAGAAATATGGATATTCATAATCATGTTGTTCCCGACTTTACAATGAATGTCGCATTAGCTGCGGTGGTTATTGCCTTTGCGTTCATCACAATGATGTCGTTAGTAAAAGAGCCAAACAGACAAAAAATAAATGCACTATTAATTGCAGGTGCAGGAGGTGTTTATTGGAGAGGCGGTTTAGGCATTTGGGAATTTGTTTTTGGTTCTCTAATGCTATTTGTTGCTTTCAAAGGATTGAAACATTATTATTTCATAGGTATTGGTTTGCTACTGCATACAGGTTGGGATCTATTACATCATTTATACGGAAATCCAATCGTGTATCTTGAACCTTCATCGTCAGCAGGTTGTGCGGTATGTGACCCAATTCTTGCACTTTGGTTTTTCTTTGGTGCACCTACAATTTGGAATGTATTTAAAAAACAAAAAAAAATTACAACGTAGGTATGTATTCAACACTTTTATCATTGCACTCATTGGTTCGTTGGTTTGTATTAGCATTTTTGGTGTATTCCATTTACCGAGCATTTATTGGTTACAACCAAAACAAAACTTTTTCGAAAACTGACAATGCTTTTAGACACTGGACTGCAACCGTTGCACACATCCAGTTAATGATCGGAATAATACTTTACACACAAAGTCCGGTTGTAAAATATTTTTGGACGGACACTAAATCCGCTTTGCAAAATTTAGACTTAACGTTTTACGGTTTAATACATATTTTCTTAATGCTGACGGCTATTGTTGTATTGACAATCGGTTCTGCATTGGCAAAACGAAAACCAACGGACAAAGAGAAATTTAAGACGATGTTAGTTTGGTTTTCCATTGCCCTAATCGTCATTTTTATTGCAATTCCCTGGACATTTTCACCATTATCAAGCAGACCTAGTTTCAGAACATTTTAATTATGAAAAAGTATTTCACAACAACAATCGGACGTTTACGACTATTCGCTTTTTT
The DNA here is from genome assembly GCF_003339865.1 of Pedobacter chinensis. Taxonomy (GTDB): domain Bacteria; phylum Bacteroidota; class Bacteroidia; order Sphingobacteriales; family Sphingobacteriaceae; genus Pedobacter; species Pedobacter chinensis. The sequence continues at coordinate 387,461 of NZ_QPKV01000004.1, read as the reverse complement.
AGAGGGCATTTCATTACTTGTTTTGGTTTTTATAGCCGTTCCATTGAAATATAACTTTGGTAATCCTTCAATGTCAAAATCTCTTGGACCAATTCACGGTGCATTGTTCCTATTATTTGTTTTCAACGCTTTGCGTGTGGGTGTTGAACAACAATGGAAATTCAAAGAAACAACCTGGAAGGTTCTGGTTGCCTGTTTCATTCCGTTCGGGACATTTTATATTGATTACAAAATTCTTCGCAACATACCAACAGACGAAGATTAATCGACAGAAAAGGGCAGCAGATAACACAAGGGCTTGGCATTATGGCGGGCGAAGTGCTTCGTATGAAACTTATTGCTAAATTTGAAATTGGTGCTTCGTATCAACGGCAGTGCTATAATGCCGCTACTACGCCAAGCCCCAAACCCTTAGCGGTCATTGTATAGCGACACCCAACAATTCATAAAGTTCCTGACGGCCTTTACTAGTTATGACTAACTCTCTTGAAAATTCAACTTTTTTAAACCACTTTCTTTGAAGCATTTTTTTTAAAAACTCTGCACCAAGCTGACCAGCTAAGTGTGGGCGACGTTCAGACCAATCAAGGCATTGACGAGTTATAGGACGACGATTATTGATAAAATCCTCTTTTAATATATTTAATAATAAAAACCATTCCCAACCCTTTTCAGATACTAAATAAATGTTCTTTGATTTTAATAAGTAGCCTTTTGTTTCCAGGGTTTCAACTATTTTAACACCAACAAATCCTGCTAAATGGTCGTAACAAGTTCTACAATATTTTACACCATTATTTTTGGGTTCTTTCTTTACACTTTCAGTAATACTATTTTTTGCAAGATTAGCCAACCCTTCAACGGCATAAGCAACTTCGGAATTTGAAAATGAATAATATCGATGTCGTCCTTGAATTTCAACTTTAACTATCGCTGCTTCAAGCAATTTTGATAAATGATTACTTGCAGAAGTAGGCGAAGTATCTGCAACAATAGATAACTCACTTGCAGTGTATGCTCTGCCATCAAGTAAACCCCAAAGCATTCTTGCTCTTGTAGGCTCACACAATAATGCGGAAATTGAAACAAACTTATCTTCTACATTCATAATTCAATCTTAAATGAAATGTAAAAGTGATAATTGTATTTCCTTTGCACAAACAAAAACATAAAAAAATGCAAGACATAGAAATTTTATTAGAGAACAAGCCAGGCACATTGGCTTTGATGGGTGAAACATTAGGGAAAAATAAAATTAGCCTTGAAGGTGGTGGAGTATTTCAAAATGGCGATATTTCAATTGCTCATTTTTTAGTAGAACAAGGAGAAAGAGCAAAAGAAGAATTAGCAAAAGTTGAAATTAAAGTTGTAAAAATAAACGATGTGATAATTCAAAAACTTCGTCAAGATGTTCCAGGTCAGTTAGGAATGTTTTGCAGAAGAATGGCAGACGCTAACGTAAATATTTTGACACAATACAGTGACCATTCAAATCAATTAATTGTAGTAGTTGACAATTATGAAAAAGGCAAACAAGTGTCTGAGGCATGGATAAATGAATGGTGGAGCTAAAAACTAAAAAAATAAATTATGAGCAAACAACACAATTATAAACTGATAGTAAAATGGACAGGGAACAATGGAACAGGGACTTCAAATTATGCGGCATTTGAAAGGAGTCATTCTATTCTTATTGACAACAAGGTTGAAATACTTGGCTCTTCTGACCCAGCATTTCGTGGCGATAAAACTAAACATAATCCAGAAGACCTTTTGTTAGCTTCTGTTTCATCTTGCCATATGCTGTGGTATTTACATTTATGTACAGTTGCAGGCGTTATCGTAACAGACTACATTGACAATGCAACAAGTATAATGATTGAAACTTCAAATGGAGGTGGGAAATTTACAGAGATAACCTTACATCCAACAGTTACTGTTGCAAACAGTTCAATGACAGAAAAAGCAAATGAACTTCACAAGAAAGCAAATGAATTGTGTTTTGTTGCGAACTCATTAAATTTTCCTGTGTGCCATAAGCCTACTTGCATAACAAAAAGCTGACCGAAAAGAACAATGACCGCTAACAGCGGTTTGGCAATATGGCGGCTGAAGTGCTCCTATGAAATATTTTTGCAAGGCTTAACATTAGGAATTTTATTGTCATTTTTGGACTAATTGAATTTCAGACAATTAGAAATGTGAACGGACAAACAAGTGGACTTGGTGTTTGGTTTCTACGATTGACATTGAGACTAATTTTTATACCGCTGACATACTTTGCGGTAAAATCATTTAAGACAACGCACTGAAACCTTAAACTGATTGACAAAGAAAGCAACAGAAAACTGTAATTACAGACGATGATTGAGAACCTGACAAATTCTTTCAGATTGTATCATGTGAGCGAAAACCCATCAATAAAAAGATTTGAGCCGAGACCATCGCCATCACATTACGAAAGCATTACCAGTGAGGTAGTTTTTGCTATCACAGACAAACTTTTACACAACTACCTTGTGCCAAGGGACTGTCCAAGGGTAACTTTTTATTCTAAGCATGATACTTCGCAACACGACAAGGAAGTTTTTTTAAGCAAAAACTCTTCGAGCTATGTTGTTGCGGTTGAAAACAAATGGCGTGAGGTTATTCAACAGACAACTCTTTATTGTTACGAATTTCCTACTGACAATTTTGCTTTGTTAGACAAAGGTGCCGGTTACTACATTTCTTATAAGACAGTTACACCAATTTCTATTCGTCCTGTTTATGATATACTTAACGAGTTACTTAAAAGAGGTGTTGAACTTCGTTTCTTGCCTACACTTTTACCTTTAGCTCAGGAAATTTCTAAATCAACTTTACAATTTTCTCTTATTGGATGCGTAATGCGACACCAACAACAAACGAAAGTGACTTGATTGCATAACAAAGAAACATAACTATGCTTATAAATTCCTTAGAATAAACTTTCTGTAAACACCTTACTGCCCATCTTCGGACGGACAGTAAGGCAGCCACTAACAACGGTTTGGCACAACCGGGGTTGGGTGCTTCGCAGAAACTTTTGTGCAAGGTAAAAGTTCAGTTCTCCGAATGAGGTTTAGTGCTAATAATTCCCGCTATCGCACCCCCCGAAACGTTAGCTGCAAGCCTGGGTGCATATCCACCAAGCCGACGCTCGACAAACCGCAAGACAGAGCAAACTTAACACAGCAGTTTGGCAAAAGGTAACTGACGTTCTTGCGGTAAAAAACTAAAATAAACACCGCAAATTTGCGGTAAAAAATCAATATATTTGTCGCATAATTAGAAGAAATGGGAAAATACATCCATGAACATAAAAATTGGACAGATTTTACCTGGGATGATAAGGCCATCAATGCCCTATTTGGTAAGGTTCGGCTAATGCAAGGCAAAATCATTGGTCAAATGAATGCTTTGGGCTTTTCTGCAAAAGAAGAAGCTACACTTACTGCCCTAACTTTGGATGTGGTAAAATCTTCGGAAATTGAGGGAGAATTACTCAACTACCACCAGGTGCGTTCGTCCATAGCAAGGCGTTTGGGAATAAATACCGCAGGACTTGTGCCAAGCAGCCGTCATATAGAAGGCATAGTAGAAATGATGCTCGATGCTACCCAACATTACAATTTACCTTTAACAAAAAAACGCTTATTTGGTTGGCACGCAGCACTTTTTCCCACAGGATACAGCGGGCCTTATGAAATAGAAGTGGGCAGATACCGTACAGGCGAAATGCAAGTAGTTTCAGGTGCAATGGGTAAAGAAAAAGTACATTATGAAGCTGTAAAACCCGAACTCGTAAAAACAGAAATGGACAAGTTTCTGGATTGGTTTAACAAAGACAATGGCCTTGACCCTGTTTTAAAAGCTGCCATAGCACACTTTTGGTTTATCATTATCCACCCTTTTGATGATGGAAACGGTCGGATTGGTCGTGCTATAACTGATATGTTGCTTGCTCATGCGGAAGGTAGCGGCGAACGTTTTTACAGTATGTCGAGCCAAATTTTAGTAGAACGCAAACAATATTACGAAATATTGCAAAAAGTGCAGTACAGTACAGGTGACATTACCGAATGGCTTGAATGGTTTTTACATTGCCTGAAAAACGCAATGCTTGCCACTGAAAACACCACGCAAAGAATATTGCATAAAGCTGAATTTTGGAAATTACACGAACACATACTCATTAACGAACGTCAACGTTTAATGCTCAATAAAATTTTTGAAGGTTTTGAAGGCAAACTGCAAACCTCAAAATGGGCAAAAATTACTAAAACCTCTACCGACACTGCCTTACGGGATATAAAAGACTTAGTAAAAAAAGGTATTTTGCAACAAACAAACGATGGAGGAAGAAACGTTAATTACGAATTAGCAGACTTTAAATTAGAATAACCACTGGCTATAACAGCGGTTTTCATCAGGCAGGCTGGCGTGCAATAACAAACTTTTTGTCGAAAAAGCTATCCATCGCAAACCTGAAATCCGGTAGCAAACAGCTTAAAACAACATTAACAACAAACAAAATGATTAAAGAGAAAATAATTTCTGCGTATGAATTAATGGCTGATAAGTATAACGAACTTATTGACCACAAACCTCATAACGCATATTATGACAGACCAAACACACTTCAATTGTTACCGGATGTGAATGGAAAAATAATTCTTGATGCCGCTTGTGGGCCTGGGAAATATGCTGAGATTTTAATTGATAAAGGAGCGATTGTTAAAGGTTTTGACATAAGTCCTAAAATGGTTGAATTAGCAATTCTTAGAAACCATAAAAAAGGGGAGTTTTTTGTTCATGATTTGTCTACCAGTTTTTCTATGATAGAAGATCATTCGTGCGACATAGTGCTTTGTGCATTGGCACTGCATTATATTGAAGACTGGACATTTACTATCAAAGAATTTCATAGAGTTTTAAAAAACAAAGGAATACTTGTAATATCAATTGAGCATCCATTTTATGACTACAATTTTTTCAAATCCAAAGAATACTTTAAAGTCGAAAATGTAAAGTGCACCTGGAAAGGTTTCGGACAACCAGTTGAAGTAAATAGTTTTAGAAGACCACTAAGCGAGTGCATAACCCCATTAACAGACAATGGTTTTTACATTGACAAAATTAGTTGAACCTAAACCAACAATAGAATTTGAACAGTTAGACCCAAAACATTTTAAAGAACTAAATCAATTCCCTGCATTTATGTGTATCAGGGCTGTTAAAAGAGATGGTTGAACATGACAAAAGCCGAACCACTAATAAGCGTTTAGCTGCATTGCTGCTCTCTGGTTGCTTCAGGCTGGTTGATGTGTAAAGCCGATGCTTTGTGCTCTGAAACCTGTCACTTCTTAAAGTCAGAAACCGTTAATGTTAATTTGTTAGAAAACATCAAAACTAATTATATGGATTATTTGCAAAAAATTATAGTTGAAATTGAAGTTCACTCGGCGGATGGAATAAGGGAATGTTTTGAAAATGGAGTAAGTCCTAATGATTACTTTAAGGGTAGGCCGCTGATTTATGAACTCATTACAGAATATTCACGGGGTCCGAAATTCAGGGAATGTTTCAAAGTTTTCGTGGATTATGGTTTAAAATTCGATGATAAAATATTGTTAGCTGTTTTTTTAGATGATGCTGTTTCGCTGGATGCTTTATTAAGTAAGAATAAGGAGGCAGTAAAAAATAAATACACGTTCGACTGTACTTTTACTCCTTTATATGAGGCATCATTACTTCATATTTGTGCTGAATACAATCATCTTGCATGTGCCAGAATATTAGTAAAACATGGCATTGATATAAACGTCAAGGCCGGGATTGACGAAAACGGCTTTGGCGGACAAACACCAGTTTTTCATACCGTAAATCAAAACTCAAACAAATGCATCGACGTGATGAACTATCTTATTTCAGAGTCGGCAGATTTAACCCTTACCGTCAAAGGATTCATTTGGGGTAAAGGTTATGAGTGGGAAACATTTATTCCATCTGTCAATCCAATCAGCTATGCAATGATGGGGTTGCTTCCTCAATTCCAAAGAACAGAAAAATTAATTTATGAGGTAGTTGCTGTTCTCCTTGAAGCTGCTTACGGCATTGACTATAAACCATCAAACCTGCCTAATAAATATTTAAACAGTTAATACAACAATACGATCGGGCATTGCTAAAAAGCGGATTAACATAATTCCATTAAGCAATCCTGCTGAAAATCCCCACATTCGGCAATTCTACTGCTTTAGCGGCAAACTTTACGCCCAACATGTGCGCACTACTTCACAGAGGCAGTTAATGGCAATTTAACAGATTTTAAATCCTTCGATTAAAAAGGCACTTTTTGGATACAACATTCAGAGATATGGATACGGTACTGAAAAGTAAATTGACGACTTTTAGATCATAAAAACTAAATGACCATGATACAGACCAAAGGATATGCAGCACAAAGTGCAGAAAGCAATTTAGAGCCCTGGAATTTTGAGCGCAGGGAAATCGGTGCACACGATATACAAATCAGTATTTCCTATTGTGGCGTCTGCCATACTGATATACACCTGACAAGAAACGAATGGTTTCCCGGGATTTTTCCGATGGTACCAGGACATGAAATTGTTGGAAAAATAGCAAAAGTTGGAAACCACGTAAAAAAATTTAAAGTTGGAGATTTGGCCGGTGTAGGTGTGATCGTTGATTCGTGCCGTGAGTGTGAAGATTGCAGAAACGGCCAGGAACAATTTTGCAACGTGAGTCCGGTACAAACATATAATAACCTGGGTAAAGACGGGAAGCCTGTATACGGAGGCTATTCGGACAATATTGTAGTGAACGAAGATTTTGCACACCACATTTCCGAAAAATTAAATCTTGCCGCAGTTGCACCGTTACTTTGTGCAGGCATCACCACTTACTCGCCATTGCGCAGATGGAAAGTTGGCAAAGGTCATAAACTCGCAATAGTAGGCTTGGGCGGTTTAGGACATATGGGCGTGAAATTTGGTGTGGCTTTTGGTGCAGAAGTGACTGTATTCAGTACTTCGCCCAACAAAGAAGAAGCTGCCAGAACTTTAGGAGCACATCATTTCATTGTATCGAAAGATGAAGCACAGATGAAAGCAGCATCGCGGTCATTCGACTTTATTCTGGATACTGTTGCCAACGACCACGACATTAATCCATATATGAATACATTAAAAACCAATGGCATTTACATCAATATAGGTATGCCTGCCAAACCATGGGAAATTTCATCATTTACTTTGGCAACAGGCAATAAAGTAATAGCAGGTTCAGGAGCAGGCGGCTTACCCGAAACACAGGAAATGCTTAATTTTTGTGCAGAACACAATATCGTTTCTGATATAGAACTGATTGATATAAAAGATATTCATACCGCTTTTAACAGAATGGAAAAAGGCGATGTACGTTATCGTTTTGTGATTGATATGGCAACTTTGTAAAATGATAAGAGAACTTAAAATTCCATCTTTTGTTTTAAGTGTAAATTTGTAGCGATATGAAAAAGCAGAACGCACCATACATCATCAATTCTATTTCAGAACAACATCGTTTCCTGGGTTTGCCCAAACCCAAACACCCGATGATTAGTGTTTTTAGCCTGGAAAGCATTTCTAATAAGGAGCTTAACTTATTAGAACACTTTATACTGAATTTCTATTGTATTGCCATTAAGAAAAATTTCGCAGGGAAAATAAAATACGGGCAACATTATTATGATTATGACGAGGGTATAATGTCCTTTATTTCTCCGAATCAATTATTATCCCATATACAAACGGATGATGTACCCGCTGCAGGAATATGCCTGGTGTTTCATCCCGATTTTTTGATGGGTTACGATTTGGCTAAAAAGATTAAAAACTATGGCTTCTTTTCATACGAATTAACTGAAGCCCTCCATCTTTCAGAACAGGAAGAAACAATAGTAGAAAATATTCTGAGAAATATTGAAACCGAGTATCAATCTAACATTGATAACTTTAGCCAGGATGTGATTATTGCTCAAATAGAACTATTGCTACAATACAGCAACCGCTTTTACAACCGTCAGTTTATTACCCGAAAACCTGCTAACGAAGAAATTTTAATTCGTTTAGAAAATCTTTTAAACAATTATTTCAACGATGAAAAAATGTTGGTTTCGGGCTTACCACCAGTACAACAAATAGCTGAACAACTGAATGTTTCAGCGAATTACCTGAGCGATATGTTACGCAGTATTACCGGACAAACCACGCAGCAACATATTCATAGTAAACTCATCGAAAAAGCAAAAGAGTTGCTTACCACAACCAGTTTATCCGTTAGCGAAATTGCATATCAATTAGGCTTTGAATATCCGCAATCGTTCAATAAATTGTTTAAGAAGAAAACCAATTTAACCCCCATAGAATTTAAGCAATCATTTAATTAAAAAACTAAATGGCATAAAGTATTCATGCAAAATTTTCTTGCAATTAACAATGCCTACGATGCAAAGCTACTTGGAGAAATGGCATAAAGACATGGTTCTTGCATTTTCTTCCCGGCAATGGCAATAAACCAGACTTACTCAAAGACATTGCTGAAAGATTAATTTCTGGAGCGACATTGTAATTCCTGATACAACGGACGACAAAGAAGTTATATTGGGTATCATTTAACCAAAAACGATAACACATAAAAAATACTTGTTAATTTTTCGGTTGTAGCGAAAACACACCAATGAATAATTTTGTCAAAAAATTAAGGATATGACAGATTATTTAAAGTTCAAAGAATTGCATTACCAATCGAAACCATTGCTTTTGGGTAATGCCTGGAATATACAAAGTGCCAGGGTTTTTGAAAAGTCAGGATTCCAGGCCATTGGAACATCAAGTGCAGCTATTGCACATACATTAGGTTATGAAGATGGGCAGCAGATGCCCTTTGCAGATTTATTATTTATTGTAGAGAAAATTAAAAGAAATACACATTTACCGCTTACGGTAGATATAGAGTTCGGGTATGGAAAAACACCAAATGAAGTAGCCAACAACATTGAAAAACTATATCAATTAGGTGTGGCAGGAATTAACATAGAAGATTCCTGTTTTGAAAATTCCGAAAGAAAATTAAAACCTGAAAACATTTTTTTTCACTTTCTTAAAGAAATCATCGAAGAATTACATAGTAGAAATATTCAAATCTTTATCAATGTACGGTGCGATGCGTTTCTGCTGCAATTGCCAAATGCTTTAAAGGAAACACTCAATCGGATTGAACTATATCAACAACTCAGCATAGACGGAATTTTTATACCTTGCATTACCTCAATCAAAGAGATGAAACAGATGGTTTCAAAAACAAAATTGCCGCTGAATGTAATGTGCATGCCTGAACTTCCGGGCTTTGAAACACTCTCTGAATTGGGTATAAAACGAATCAGTATGGGTAATTTTTTGAATGATTTTTCCTATCGGGCTCTGGAAACTGTTTCAGAAAAGATAATAACAGACCAATCATTTCATACATTATGGAACTAACAAAAGAAATAATGTATAAAGCAATTGTCGAAAAAGATACATCGTTTGAAGGTATATTTTTCACAGCTGTTAAAACCACAGGGATTTCTGCCGCCCTGCTTGTACGACACGAAAACCTAAAATTGAAAATGTTGAATTTTTTACCACCACAAAAGAATGCATTTTACAGGGCTACAGGCCTTGTAAGGTTTGTAATCCTTTAAAAACGCTCAATCAAACACCAGAAGAAATCCAGCAGATTCTTCATGAGCTCAATGAAAATCTTTCAATGAAATTAAAAGATTATGATTTGAAGCAAAGAGGTATTGAACCCAGCCAGATTAGGCGATGGTTTGTGAAAAACCACGGTATCACATTTCATGCCTATCAAAGAATGTTCAGGATAAATGCTGCTTTTAAGAAAATTCAGGACGGCGAAAGCATTACACATACGGCCTATGAAATGGGATTTGAATCGTTGAGTGGTTTTGGAGAGTCATTCAAAAATATTTTTGGTGTATCTCCAAAAATGGGCAAATCACAAACCATCATTTTCCTCAAAAGAATCGAAACACCACTCGGAACAATGATTGCATGTGCCACAAATCAAGGTATTTGTCTTTTGGAGTTTACCGATAGGAAAATGCTTGAAACAGAATTAAAAACCATTTCCAAATTATTCAATGCTGTAATTATCCAGGGAAATAGTTCTCATTTTGAGCAGTTGGAAAAGGAGTTGAAAGAATATTTTGATGGACAAAGAACCGTTTTTACCGTGCCTTTAAATACTCCTGGAACAGCATTCCAGAATAAAGTGTGGACAGCTTTGCAGGTAATACCTTACGGAAAAACCAGATCCTATAAACAACAGGCAGAACATATAAATAGTCCAGCAAGCGTAAGAGCAGTAGCCGGTGCTAATGGAATGAACAGAATCTCTATTTTAATTCCATGCCACAGAGTAATTGGCTCGAACGGAAGCTTAACAGGTTACGGAGGCGGACTTTGGCGAAAAAAATATTTACTGGAATTAGAACAAAAAGTTTATAATGAAAAGACTGAATTAAAAGCCATTCCCAAATAATTTTGACCGATATGAAAATATTACAATAACGTGAGTTGACAGCGATTTTCGCATCAAACGGAAGACAGATCCGTAAAAAAGTTTTTCATTAAATTTGATTGTTGGCTTTGCACTTGCCAAAAACACTAAACCGCCACATCTAACAATGGAATATCAGGCAAAATATATAACAGACGATATTAAGCTTTCCTGCTACGAGGATAAGTTTTTCAAATCTGATGTTATGTTTGATCATCACATGCTGATTTGGTTCATCTCGGGCGAAACAAAAATTGTGCAGGCAGATGCCACCTATTTCTTTAAAAAAGGCGATATTTTTTTAATCCCAAGAAATCAACTGGCAACGATTATTAATTATCCCAAAGATGGGCAACCACATAAAACAGTTGTGATGCACCTGTCTACAACGAGGCTAAGGAATTTTTACGCAAACCTGAACGTGAAACCAAAAGCTTTGGAGTTACAAAAAATTTATTCCTTCAATAATCATCCTTTGCTCGAAAGCTGTTTGGCTTCATTGATTCCTTATTTCGAAATGAAAGAACTTCCCGAAGATATTGCATCCTTGAAAATTACAGAAGCCGTCAGTATCCTCAGAACAATCGATAAAGAAACAGACAATGTTCTGGCAAATTTTGAAGAACCCGGGAAAATTGATTTAGCCAGCTATATGGAAAAGAACTTTATGTTCAATTTGCCTTTGGAAAAATTCAGCTTTCTGACCGGTCGTAGCCTGACTACTTTTAAACGTGATTTTAGCAAGGCATTCAGCACAACACCTCAAAGGTGGCTTACACAAAAGCGTTTGGAGTTGGCACATTATCATTTCATCGAAAAGAAAAAGAAACCAATTGATGTTTGCTATGAGGTGGGTTTTGAGAATTTATCTCATTTCTCTTACGCCTTTAAAAAGCAATTTGGTTATACGCCCACATCATTGATTAATGGAAAATAACACAGATCTACCTCTGTCGACACAGAGGCTTAGCATGGTTTTATCTTTGAATCAGATGAAAAAATAAATTACTTACCTTTAAATGATGAGTTTAAAACAAATATTGATTACCAGGAATACAAAAGCATGAGCACCAATAAAAAAGAGTTATTTTCCGGGCAAAGTGAAGAACTGCTGAATATATTAAAAAACCGTTTTGAAAAAAATATGAAACGTCATGAAGGATTTGAATGGACTGAAATAAAGGCAAAACTCGATATTAATCCTGAAAAATTATGGTCGTTGAATGAAATGGAAATATCTGGAGGAGAACCAGATGTTGTAGCTTATGATAAAGAAAAAGCCGAATATATTTTTATTGATTGTTCAGAAGAAAGTCCGAAAGGCCGCAGAAGTTTTTGTTATGATCGCGAGGCATTAGAATCAAGGAAAGTGCACAAGCCACAAAATAATGCGGTTGATGTGGCTACAGCAATGGGCATTGAACTTTTAACCGAAGAACAATACCGGGAATTGCAAAATCTTGGCAATTTTGACACAAAAACATCAAGTTGGATTGTAACACCTGCTGAGATCAGAAAACTCGGTGGTGCGATTTTTTGTGATCGCAGATACAACACTGTCTTCACATATCACAATGGTGCAGAATCTTATTATGGAGCAAGAGGATTTCGTGGCGCATTAAGGGTTTAACCGGAAAGATGTTTCCATTATTCCATATCGAGAACTCATCTTAATTATTAACCTTATTACCAGATATTACACTTATTGTCTGATATAGCACTTAAAATTGCCGTTATTGCACCTTCAGATATTTCTGCCGTTAAGCTAATTTCAATTTTAAATTAAGCAACAATGGATAGTATTAAAACTGATGTAGAAATTTATATAGCCGGATTTCCCAAAGAAACACGGCAGCAATTACAATTATTAAGGCAAACGATACAGAAAGCAGCACCAGATGCAACTGAAAAAATAAGTTACGGTATCCCAACATTTGATTTAAAGGGAAACCTGGTTCATTATGCCGGGTATAAAAACCACATCGGCTTTTACCCGGGCGCCGACGGAATTGAAGCTTTTAAACAAGAATTATCAGCATACAAAGGTGCAAAAGGATCTGTGCAGTTTCCAATCAATCAGCCTCTACCTTTGGATTTGGTTACAAAAATCACTGAATTTCGAATCATCCAAAACTTGAATAAGGCGAAACTCAAATCGAAGAAAAAATAAAGTCAAAACATCAAACATAGCAAGTATCGGGTGGGAAAAAGTTTATTTCGAACCTACTTTTGTGTACTATTATAACAATGATGAAAACACAAGATGAAGTAAACTTTAATAGAATTGCAGATGCAATAAACTATATACAGGCAAATTTTAAAAACCAGCCAGGTTTAGAGGAAATTGCAGATAAGGTAAATTTAAGTCCATTTCATTTTCAACGTTTGTTTAGTGAATGGGCAGGAACAACACCAAAACGTTTTCTACAATATATCAGCATTGGTTATGCCAAGAAGTTACTTAAAGAAAACGATGCCAGCCTATTTACTACTGCTTTAGAAACCGGCTTATCGGGAACGAGCAGGCTTCATGATTTATTTATCAGCATTGAAGGGATGACACCCGGAGAGTACAAAAATGGCGGAGAAAATCTGAGCATCGACTATAGTTTTACCCAAAGCCCTTTCGGAAAAATCATTGTTGCTTCTACAAAGAAAGGAATCTGCCATATTTCTTTCTATAAAGACGAAATCATCGCTTTGGAAAATTTGCAACATATTTTTCCTTTTGCTACCTATAAACATGCTGCAAATGTTGAACATCAAAAAGCGCTGAATATTTTTAATAATGACTGGAATGAACTCAACCAAATCAAACTTCATTTAAAAGGAAGTGATTTTCAGTTAAAAGTTTGGGAGGCATTATTAAAAATCCCGATGGGAAAACTATCAACTTATGGTTCTATTGCCGGGCACATCAAAATGCCGGGTGCATCACGGGCCGTGGGTACCGCCATCGGCAAAAATCCTGTTGCATTTTTAATACCCTGCCATCGTGTGATCCAATCCAGTGGTGTTTTAGGCGGCTATCATTGGGGTACAGACCGCAAAACAGCTATTATTGGTTGGGAAGCATCAAAAGTAGAATTAACTGCCGGAATTGGTTAACCACATTATACTTTTTTACTCACCTGATTCAAAATTCTAAATCAATGATCAAACACCAGGAAATATCTTCTGCAGATCTTAGAGGAAAAATAAAAAACAAAGAGATTTGTTTCGGAGGAAACGCGAGATTAATGATATACGGAAAGCTTGATTGCAAATCGGGCAAAAGAACGAAACCTGAAAACCGCATTTTTTTTGAAACAGAAAACGAGGCCAGGTCTGCTGGATTTAGGCCTTGCGGAAACTGTTTGAACGTAAAATATAAACAATGGATTTATTTAACAACGCAATAAATGTTAACCAGAACCTGCTGCCCTATGGCGGAACAGTAAATTATTATGGGAAATTGTTTTCGCCAAAAAATGCTGACTACTATTTTAATGTGCTGTTAAACACCATAGAATGGAAAAGTGATGAGGCATTTATAATGGGCAAACATATTATTACCAAACGAAAAGTTGCCTGGTACGGTAATGATGCTTATTCTTACACCTATTCAAACACAACCAAATATGCCTTGCCATGGACTGACGAATTGCTCGAACTGAAAAAAATTGCCGAACAAAAAACAGGCACAACCTTTAATTCCTGCCTGTTAAATTTATACCATAATGGTGATGAAGGAATGGCCTACCACAGTGACGATGAAAAAACTTTAGGTAAAAATTCTGCCATAGCCTCCATGAGTTTTGGCGCCGAACGGAGATTTCTATTTAAGCACAAACAAACTAAAGAAACCATTACCACCTTTTTGGAACATGGAAGTTTGTTAGTGATGAAAGATGATACGCAAACCAATTGGCTGCATCGCCTGCCGCCAACTAAAAAAGTAACAAAGGCCAGGATTAATCTAACCTTTAGAAAAATGGTTGTTTAAGCTTTCTTAAACAACCATTTAAAACATCTAGTGCTTAAATTCTTTTATATCCACAATCCTGTCGTCATCAGGATTTTCTTTTAAAAATGAAGTACCACGGGCATTTTTAAACCAACTATAATTTTGTTGGATTTCTCTTACCATCGTTCCTGAACGTAATACCTTAGCTGGTACAGGCAATTCAGCAGTTTCGCCTGTAAGATAATTTACCTGATATAAAGAACTATCGCCAGAAAAAACAAGCGTTGTCCTATCGCCAGAATTTAAAATAAAATTGCCTTGAATAAGCTCATTTGCGTTTTTCCTTTTTACAGGATATACTTTTCCACGAACAGTTGAAATAACAAAATCGTTATTGATCAAAATACTGGTGCGCGTGATTTCTTCCAATCCTTTTGCAAAATCTTTGTCGCCTTTTCCATCGGATGGTTTGATCAAAGCAACTGCATCGGGTTGACCATTTTTAAGTGAAATAATGTAAAATGGAGAGATTTTGCCAGCACCATCTGCTATTTGTACCAAAACCGCCGTTTTTTGGGAGTTGATGAATCTTGCTTCCTGAAATTTCCTGGCCAATGGCTTTGAACCATCCTGTATATAAATTGCGGTATCTTTAAATTTAACAGAAAAGCCGCCAGAACTATCCGGATTTTCAGAGTAAACATCTTCAATAGAGATTACCTTATCTTTGGTTTTAGGAAATTCGTTGAAATCATCCTGATCAGTAATAACTCTTGAGGTTAATGTTTTTTCTAATTTCCCTTGTTTGCAGGCTAATAATGTAATGGAGAGGAACAGGGCTAATAACGTAGTTTTCATAAAAAAAGAATAGCTTTAATTTTTTGGCTAATTTATCTCTTTATTGCTTTCCAATTAAAAAATAAGCAAGAAAAATTATTGATTAACAGAAAAAATACACCGTTTACATTTAATATCTTACCATAAGTTTTTAAAACCAGGCAGATAAAGCAGCAACAATTTTCTAACTGAAGTAGTTTTTTTATTTTTGATGAAACACTAATTTTTAAAGATCATTTTGAACTTTTTACATAAAAACAAAAGCCTGATACTGTATGGGATTTCTTTAGCCCTGATTCTTTTTTTAATGAAGTGGTTAGAGCTGCGTTTAATCATTATTAACCATTCGTTCGAAGTTTATGCTGGTTTTATAGCATTGATATTTACTGGCTTGGGCATTTGGTTGGCCCTAAAGCTAACTAAACCCAAAACTATTTTAGTTGAAAAGGAAGTTTACCCCGATCTTTCAAAAAACTTTGTTGTAAATGAAGATGAATTAGCCAAGCTCAATATCAGTAAAAGGGAATTAGAAGTTTTAGAATTAATGGCCAGCGGCTTAAGTAATCAGGAAATTGCCAACACACTATTTGTATCTCTCAATACTGTTAAAACTCATATTGCAAAGCTTTTTGAAAAACTTGAAGTAAAACGACGAACGCAGGCAGTAGAAACATCGAAAAGGCTTAAAATCATTCCATAATCGATAATACTTAAGTGTGAAATGGAGAGTTTTAGTTAAAATCGCCCAAAAGTATGAGCCAAAAGAAAAAACTTCCTTTCATCTTCGTGGTATAAAAAAATAAACAGATGAAACCATCATGATTTTTCAAACCACACAGTGGTATGAATAAACCGAGCTTGCGAGTTCTTGAACACATAATTAACAAACACTTATGAAAAATCTGATAGCTTCATCACAATTAAAAACAAATTTATAAGGATGAAAAAAATTGTACTTGTATTCGGATTAATTGCAGGCTTAATTGTAACTGCATTAATGGTATTATCCATTGCGAAATGTTATAATAACAGAGATTTTGAAAGTAGCATGTTTCTGGGCTATGCGGCCATGCTGCTGGCTTTCTCTTTTATTTTTGTAGGTATAAAAAACTACAGAGATAAATATAATAATGGAGCAATTACTTTTGGAAAGGGTTTTAAAATCGGACTTCTAATCAGCCTGATCGCATCAACCATGTATGTTGTAGTTTGGTTAATCGATTATTACCTGTTCATTCCTGACTTTATGGATCGATACGCCGAACACGTATTATTACAAGCTAAAAAAGATGGAGCGACAGCTGCAGAGCTGACTGCAAAAACACAGCAAATGGCAGAATATAAAGAGATGTATAAAAACCCGATTCTGGTAATCCTATTTACTTATGCCGAAATTCTTCCAATCGGTTTATTGATTACCATTATCAGCGCTTTAATTTTAAAAAGGAAGACCAATCATCTCTCTTCCATTCAAACTGCTTAACTTAAAGTAGCAACAAAACAATTCAGTAGTAAACCAGTTAGAATCCCCGTAGGTCAGGGGTTCTCGTGCCTATCAATGACGTGTTTTGTAATTCACTTTTATTTAAATTCTTAAAGAAATAATATCCCGCAGATTTAAGAAAATTACGCAGACTTTATTTTTATCTGCGTAATCAGCGACATCTGCGGGAAATACCTGAATAATCCCCAAACAATGGAACACAAACTTTAATAAACACCACACTACTGCCCTACAAAAACAATTCAGCAGTAAACCAGTTAGAATCCCCGTAGGTCAGGGGTTCTTTGTGCCTATCAATGACGTATTTTGTAATTCACTGTTAATCATAATTTTAATTTAAATTCTTAAAGAAATAATATCCCGCAGATTTAAGAAAATTACGCAGACTTTATTTTTATCTGCGTAATCAGCGGCATCTGCGGGAAAATACCCGAACAATCCCCCAGGCGATGAAATACAAAAATTAATAAACAGAACTACTCCGTTACAAAAACAATTCAGCAATAAACCAGGCACAATGCCCGTAGGTCAGGGGTTTACTTCGTAGCTGCTTCGCGATCTTCACTAGGTTCAGAAGGACAATTATTTTTTGTTTTTTTCTTAGCTTAATGAGATTGGGCTCCCACCTGCTTCAGAATGAGAACAACAAGCACGGCCTGAAAAATATTTGTGTCTTTATCGTCCTCAATTCAATATTTGCTTTATGGTTTACCCACCGCACCATTCCCCACTCGATGGGGAATCTTAATACATTTTTCAATTATGCAAATCCTGGCTATAAAGATAAATATCATTTATAAAAACCAAATGGCTAAAACTTTTATTATATAAATCACCATTGTAATTGATTAAGTCATAAACTTTAATAAAATGATATGTTGGTAAAACTATTATTGGGTGAGTTTCTTCGCGAGGCAGAAAGCACCCGAAAACTGCTCCATTCAATCCCTCAAAATATTTTGAATTTCAAACCATCGACCACTTCGTGGACCACTGGTCAGTTAGCTTGGCACATCGCTGAAATTTACAACTGGTACCCTTACACAGTTCATGGCAATGTTTTTAATATGGATGAATACGAAGATGTGGAACGGGACTATACTGATATTGAAAAGATTAAAGCCAGATTTGAAGAAAACTTCAAAAAAGCAAAACAAAGCCTGGAAACGGCAACAGATGAGCAAATGTCAGACTTATGGAAAATGACTGTTGGAGAAAAAACGGTACTACCGGAAACACCGCGGATTCAAGTGATCAGAGGTTTTTTAATGAACCATATTTACCATCACAGAGGAGAAATGATTATATATCTCCGTATAAACGGCTGCAAAGTTCCAGGTCTTTACGGACCCACTTACGAAGATGAGCAGGCGATGCAGGCTGAAGCTAAACCTACTGAATGATATTTTTTATTGAAACTGAACTAAACCATATGGCTTTTGTTGGGTTGCAAAGCTGCTGAGTCTGTGACTGTTTTTAAACCATATTCGCCCATCAACCATGCATTTGGTTTAAAGATTTTTTGAGTGATGTTATTACCATGAAAGAAGTTCTGCCCATTGAAATGTTTCGGCAATATTACTCGCCTAAATTAGGTTTACTATTTTATCTTTTTAAAATCAAATACTATAAAGCCTATCTCATTTCCTTCATAACCAATAATATGTAAAATTTCATCACTATCTTTCTGGATTTTATAACCTATAAGAGTAGAATCTGTTTTTAAATGCTCAAGCTGAATATTATTTATATATTTATTATTATATTCTTTAAAGCTTGTAAAAGTCCATCTTCCCATTTTTAGGTTAAATGTATTAGGATATGGAATTGAAATCTTTCTATTTAAATAGAACTTTCCTCTGTAATATTTAGCTTCTGGAATACTTGTGAAATTTAGAGAATCACTCGTAATATTAAGCATTACTGAATCGGTCATTTTCAAGTTCAGCTTTTCGGCCTGGTACTTATTCGGGCTAAAAGCATAAGTGCCTAAAATCTGTTTATAGCTCATAGAGTCTGTGACTGTTTTTAAACCATATTCGCCATCAACCGTGCATTTGGTTAAGAAAGTGCAGGCAAGTATAGTTACTCCATAAATAATTTCTTTTTTCATCCTTATAATTTTCTTTAGAGGTAATGAAGCGATCAGGTTATTCATCCCAATACGTGGTCTGTAAAACCATAACAGTTTCATCATGGTTATTTAAGTTATATTATTTTACCATGAAATAGATTCTGCCCATTGAAATGTTTCGGCAACATTACCACCTAAATTAGGTTTGCTATTTTATTTTTTTAAAGTTAAATATCATAAAACCCTCTTCGGTAACTTCATAGCCAACAATATGTAAAATGTCATTATCATCTTTCTGTACTTGATAACTTACGCTAACTGAATCTGTTTTTGGATGCCTCAGTTCAATATTATTTGAAAATTTTTTATTGTATTTTGCACTAAAAAATTTCCACTTTCCTGTATATAGGTTAAATGTATTCGGGTATGGGATTGAAATCTTTCTGTTCAGATAAATTCCCATCATAGAATGTAATTTCCTTAATGTCTCTGGTTCGCAAAGAGTCTTCGGTAACATTAAGCATTACAGTATCGGTCATTTTCAAGTTCAGTTTTCTAGCCTGGTACTTATCAGGTGTAAAGGTATAAGTGCCTAAAATCTGTTTATAGCTCATAGAGTCTGTAACTCGTTCAAAATTATATCCATCATCGATAAAAGTGCATCTTGTTAAACTGATGCATATAAAAATTGCATAAATAATTTCTCTTTTCATAACAAACATTTTAAATTTTTACCGGGTTAAATTTTTACCACGATAGTATTTCTGCCCATTGAAATGTTTCGGCAACATTACCGCCCAAATTTAGTCCCGTACCTCTTGCTTTATTGGGGATTATCCCAACATTACCTCCCTGTGCCTTTATAAAACGGGTGCCCGATTCCCAGCCGGTAACATTATCAGAGCGAAACATAACATTTGCTGAATTTCCTGTTTTTGAGATAACTGTAGTAATTGATATAAACGAGCCTAAAAATATTTTAGCCACATTCTGTTCTGCTATAGTACCATAAAATTCGTTAACATCGTAACTGTAAGGTTCTGATTTAACCGTACCTACATTAGAAAATCCGCTTACTAAATCAGATTTTGTATTGTTTCTTAAAGCAATAACCGAGCTTAAGTTGTTAAAAGCATTAACCGATGGGTTATTAATGCCATTACCTGTAATTATATTTGCATCATCGCTAATTTGTATATGCGGTTGTGCATTTACCATTGGAAAGGTTCCCAGTTCAAAAAGCCAGGCCTGAAATAAGTCCTTCCATACCATGGTTTGGGGGTTCAAGTTAGTTACCGTATTAGCTTCCTCCGCAACGGATTTATTAAATAAGTATTTGCAGAGGGCAATAATGATGGATACCTATTGGTTACCAAAGAGGCTGCCTATCCAGCCAAAGTACTTTCATTTTTAAATTTTAATAAGTAAAAATCCCTAACCTTATTATCTTCTATTCCTGTACAAGAACTGAATCTCCCTTTAAATTCCATTCGTACAGTTTACCTTTCAATTTGGCATTATTATCAAACTTTATATTCTTTTCATCTGGAACAAAATTAAGTAAAAATGAATTTAGACCTTCTTTGCCTTCTATAAAAAAGAGCTCGGGTGGATGATTTCATAGTAATTTAAGTTCTGATTATTGATTACGGAACCGTTATCATTATTTAACAAACTGGTTTTATCTATATTTGAAACAGGTACACGGACAATTTTTTTGCCATCAATTATTCTTTGCTTTGCCTTACTCCAATCCGGAGATAAGAGTTTTGCTGCCGGAGTTTTCTGAAACCAGGTGTTAATGGTCTCCGGTTTAATTAGTGCCGTGTTTTGTAGCCTGAGAGAAGATTTGGGGAAAGATTGATCTTTACGACAAGTTGTGATTGAGAATAGACAAAATACAACTAGGCAGGCAATAAACATGCCTTTAGAAAGCATAATTTTTTTCATGAGTTAATTTAGATTAGTAATTTATTAGTAGTAAGCGTAATAGCAAACATAATTAAATAATTTAATAAAACATACATGTGATAAAAATATATTCTGACAGAAAAATCATGCCGTTGGGCTAGGATTAAAAAAAATCCAGGCAACAGTTTTTGAGAACCAAGTAAGCAGAATCGTTTTAGTGGTTAAACAGAATTCAAAAAAACTAAATAATTTCATGGTCTTAACAGGAATTGAGTTGCTTGTTTACAAAACATTTCTTGGATTAATTTTTGATAAAGAAATCAAAAATTAATAAAACCATGAAAAATTTACTAATCTGCGGACTTATTGTATGTTTATTCAGTTCGTGCCTGGAAAAAATCGATCAAAAAAAGCTGGCAAATACAAAGTGGGAATTAACAGAACTACCTGGTTTAACATTACCGGCATCGGCAAAGGCAACGCTCAATTTCGGTGATAGCTTAAGAATCAGTGGTAAGTCTTTTTGTAACAGCTACGGTGGACAGGCTGAAATTGTGGATAATAAGATCATATTAAAAAATATATTTGGCACCAAAATGTTTTGTCAGGAAACAAATGCTGCAGAAAGTGCTTATTTGCAAGCATTAAATCAGGTTAATGGAGCTAAGATCAAAAATAATGAACTTCATCTGTTAAATGGCAATCAGAAATTAGTCGTTTTTAGAAAAATCGATTAAATAACATTTACATAGACAAAGAGCCCGGGATAAACTATTTTCAGTAATTTCGGGCTTTTAGTTTTACCAAAGGATGCCATTAAAGATCAAAGAAAATTTGAAGTTTTTTTTCTCTACAGGGAGAAATGCATTCATCCTGTTTCAAAAAAATGATCCCTTACGCCTGGCCGGGGCAACAGCTTTTTTTACCAATTTTGCGCTCCCTCCCATCCTGATCATCTTAATCAGACTGTTTGGAATGTTTACCGACAGAAGGATGCTGGTTACCAATTTATTTGAGCGTTTAGCTACTATTCTTGATGATGACAGCATCAAACAAATCAGACTGACACTAAGAAACATCCGCGGAATAGATCAGGCCTGGTACATTACTTTATTCAGCTTTGTGTTTTTCTTGTTTGTAGCCACTACCCTCTTCAACGTGATCAAAAATTCATTAGAGCAAATCTGGAACATTGGCCACAAGGATAAAAAAGGGATTCTGAATACTTTAAAATCCAGAGCAATTTCTGTGACCATCATCTTACTTGCAGGCATCCTGTTTTTTATTGGTTTGCTGGCAGATAGTGTTCAGGCTTTTATAGGTTCCTATTTAAAAACCAGTTCCCCTTCATTTGGATTGATATTAACCTCAATCATTAACCAATTGGTATTTGTGGTTATTGTAACCACCTGGTTCACGGTGCTGTTCAGATATTTAACCAATGGCAGACCAACCTGGAAAGCAGCGATATCAGGCGGATTACTAACAGGCTGCTTATTTACCGCAGGGAAATATATTTTAAGGATTTTATTGCCTTTAAGTAACATCAGCAATATTTATGGATCTGCCGGTTCCATTATTGTTATTATGCTGTTTGTGTTTTACTCCTCGCTTATCTTTTACTTTGGGGCATCTTATATTAAAGCATTGAGTATAGGAAGAGAAACACCAATCGTTCCAACTAATGGATCGTTTGCTTATGAACTCACAGAAATTGACTTTGAAAAAACGGATTAAATAAAAAGAGACTGTTCAAAAAGTTTCGTTCAATGGTTCCGGTTTTCACAGGAAAACGAATTGACTTTTTAAACAGCCTCTTTGCTGTTATTATATTTGAGGATTATAAAATTCTATACCCCAATCCTACCGTAAACAAATTCAACTTCGTTCCAGGGTAACCTGATTTGTTGATTTTTGATAAACCTAATTCATATCGGGCATCAAAACTAAGTTTTTTCAAATCAAGACCTGCTCCGAATTGCCAGGCCAAAGCCTGGTTTTTAAAATCTGCCCTGAACACATTACCAGCTGCCTGCCCAAAACTTTGGTTTTCATCCAATATTAAAGAAAACATAGGCCCTGTGTTTATGCGAAGACCAATACCTGCGGCGCCAAATTTGGTACCAATCAATAAAGGGACATCCAAACTGGTAAAACTCACTTTATTTACCTCTCCTGTTGCATCACTAACCAAATCTGCTTTTTTGCCCGATAGGTAAAGTTCTGGCTGGAAATGAATGCCTGCGGCCCCAATCCTAGCCCACAAACCACCATAAAATCCTGCCCGGTTATTACTACTGAAGGTATTCTCTGAATCAAATTTAGAGAAATTTGCTCCGGCCTTTAAACCCAGTTGAAAGGAAGGTAGAATTTGTGCGCTTGCGAAAAAGCATGCAAACAGGCATGCTATGGTAAATGATAAAGATTTCATAATACAGATTGATTTTAGTTTATTAGCTTGTAGCGTTATTGATGGCCTCTTGTTCTTTTAAGGCTTCAACATTGTTTTTATCGCCAAAATTTTGTGTTTTGCTTGCAAAATAGTCTAAAATTCCGACAATTGTATCTAAGTTATCGGCCAATCTTTGGTGAATATCTGGTAAATCTTTCTCTAACCTGCCATCACCTAACTCAATATTATCAACTTCGATCTTTCCAATTTTCTGAATAAGTGCCTGTTGTGAATTTTGTAAATCCCCAAGCTCACGCACTATCTTTTCCATTAATTCAAACTTTTTTAAAGTATTCATAGCTCTTATTTTTAAATTTTAAACTGTTCGTAAATAATAAACCCACACACATTCAATTTGTTTTATTTCAAATAGTATTTGGAATTCTTAAAAACAACTAATAATTTAGTTTAAAATTATTCCGATATGAAACCGTCATGATTTTCAAAAATTACACAGTGGAATGAATAAACCGAGTTTGCGAGTTCTTAAACACAAAAGCGTTATAAACACAGGTAAAAAATCATGACAGCTTCATCACCATTGAAAACAATTATATACGGATGAAAAAGTTTAATTTAACCCTTGCATTATTATGGATCGGTATCGGTTCTTTCGCACAATCAGTAGATGTTGACAAGGAAAAATTATTTGAGCTTTACCAAACTCAGCGATATGCAGAGGCCGGCGAGTATTTAAAGGCTGCCTATGGGGAAGAAATCACTGATTTAAAAACACTTAATCAGATCGGTTATTGTTTTTTAATGGCAGGAAACAATGTTGAGGCAGAAAAATTCTATACCCGGGCTTACAATTTACAACCCAGGAGCCTGCCCATACTTTTTAGTTTAGGAAGTATAAGCACAAAAAGGGGAAACACCGAAAAGGCAAAACTATATTACGGGGAAATTGTGAAGTTGGACAGCAATAATTTCAGCGTATACAAGCTATTGGCGAATTTATATTCTGCTGCAAAAGATTCACTGAAACTGGTATATCTGTTAAAAGCCAATCAATTAAATCCAACTGAGGGTGATATCGCCGGCGACTTGGCAGAAGTACATGCCGTTTATCAGAATTATGAAAAAGCCTATCAGGTGTTGGACATTGCAATAAAGGCTGATAGCGAGAATTTCGTGTTACAAAGAGCTAAACTTCCCATAGCCAACCAATTAAAAAAGTACAATGAAGTAATCGTTTCAGGAGAAATGTTGCTTAAAAACGGTACAGATGCGGCTGTGATAAAGGATGTTGCAAAAGCTTGTTACTACACAAAAAAATATGATAAGGCAATTGGTTTATTCAGCATATTGGAAAAACTTGGTATGCAAAATGAAAACACATTATATTTCACAAGTTTGAGTTACCTCTACTTAAAAAATTACAAAATGGCATCGGTATATGCCAGAAAAACCATTGACGAAGCCATTTCGCCAAATACATCAAGTTATTATGCTTTGCTTGGATTAAGTTATGAAGAGAACAATCAATATACGCTTGCAAATTCTGCTTACAAAAAAGGACTTCAGTTTAAAGTAACTCCTACGCTTTACTATCGCCTTGCGATATTACACGACACTAAATTACAGCAAATCAAAAACGCACTTAATTACTATCAACTTTATTTACAGAGTAAACCTAATGCAAAAGATGATGGAGAAGAGATTAAGTTTGTGCAGGCCAGGGTTGAACAACTTCGCTTACCAGCTAAATAAGATCTTCGAAAACGGGTTTTACCTGATCCCAAAATTCATCGAGGGCGATGATGCGTGGCTTAAAGAACGATATTAAATCTGGCCAATGCTGTTGATTGAAAACACTCACACCATTTAAACCTGCTGAGATCTGACTGATTGTTTTACCATAATCATCAGTATAATCTTTTGTCCAATCCCATTCTTCGTTTAGCATATTGGTAAACAGAAGTTTAAACTCTTCAAACTGCTCGAATATCAAGTGTCTGATGTCAGCATCTGTATGAGTTAATTGTATAGAAATAACAGCTTGTTTGTTGGTTACATCCATTTTAAAAAAAATGTTTTTTACTCCGGTTTTATAATTAACCCAATGAACGGTTGATCCACCCGCAGATGGAACAGGTTTCATATATTGCCCAAAGCTGATCCAAAACTGCTGACGTAATCTTGCTGCCTCTTCTTTACTGTACATTAATAAGTTTTTCTTAAATCATACCACTAATCGCCTTTACAGCTGGCTGCAATATTAAAGTATTAATATTTGTATTCAAAATGATAGCTGCCAGAACCAATTTTCTCTTTCCTGTCTGTTCTGGGCAGCAAAACTGTAGCGGTTGAATTTGGTGGAACAGAAACATCAAGTTTAAAAACCCCATCCAGCAATGTCCATGACGATTTGATCTTTCCATAAACGGTTTCCAGTTCGCCAGATGCACTTGTTAGTTTTCCTCCGGGTTTTGGCGAGATCAGGATCTCCTTATAGCCTGGTTTTTCAGCAATGGGATTAATACCAGCGATATTTTTATACATCCAATCGCCAATTGCGCCGTAAGCATAATGATTAAAGGAATTCATATCTGGTGTTTGGAAAGAGCCATCTTGTTTTATGCCATCCCAACGTTCCCAAATAGTTGTTGCACCCATTTTAACAGGATATAACCAGGATGGATAACTTTCCTGCATCAACAGATCATAGGCAACATCATCATAACCAAATCTACTCAATACATGGCATAAATAGGGCGTGCCAAGAAAACCTGTAGTGAGGTGATTTCCATAATCTCTGATGTTTTGAACGAGCCTTTCGGCCGCCTGGTTTCTGTTTGCTTCTGGTAACATGTCGAATTGTAATGCCAATACGTAGGCTGTTTGTGTATTTGATGTGAGCTTTCCATTTGCAGTCATATTTTCTTTCACAAAAGCCTCTTTGATTCTTTTTAACAGCGTTTCATATTTTTCTACATCTTCGCTTTTACCTAAAACCTTTGCAGCATTGATCAGTAATTGTGTGGAGTGCGCATAAAACGTTTGGGCAATCATATACTTGTCGGTAACAGCCGCTCTGCCGTCATTATCATCATTGGGGCGATAAAACAACCAATCTCCAAAATGAGATCCGCTATTCCACAAATCATTTTTCGCAACTGATGAGATATAATCGACCCACTTTTTCATGCTGGCGTACTGTGTTGATAAAATGCCTTTATCGCCGTAAGCCACATACATATCCCATGGAATAATAGTAGCTACATCGGCCCAGCCTGCAGAACCTGCATCTCTTGGCGAAAGTACATTTGGAACAACGAAAGGAACGCTACCGTTCTCCAGCTGATCTGCCGAAACATCTTTCATCCATTTGGTAAAAAAGCCCGCCACATTCATATTGTAAGCTGCTGTTGTAGCAAAAGCCTGTGCATCTCCTGTCCAGCCTAATCTTTCATCTCTTTGCGGACAATCAGTAGGCACATCAACAAAATTCCCTTTTTGCCCCCATTGAATATTATGCTGTAACTGATTGAGCAATGGACTTGAGCTTTTGAAGCTACCTGTTGGTTGCATATCTGAATAAAGGGCAACTGCCGTAAGTGCATCTGCAGTCAATTCCCCCGGATACCCTTCAACCTTTACATACCTGAATCCTTGAAAGGTAAAATGCGGCTCAAATATCTGAGTTGCATTATCTTTAAGTATATACTGGTTTGCTTGTCTGGCAGAACGTAGATTGGTAGTATAAAAATTACCAGCTTTATCCAGCACTTCAGCATGGGTTAACGTGATTTTTGTTCCGGCAGTACCTTTAGCTTTAAGCATTACCCATCCAACTAAATTCTGCCCAAAATCTACCACTGTTTCTCCAAGTGGTGTTTTAAAAATCTTTAATGGTTTAAACTCTTCATGCCTGGTAACAGGTGGTCCGCTCATTCCAACTAATTTCTCATTTCCTTTTGGTAATATTCTTGCCGCTTTCCAGTCGTCATTTTCTTTATAGCCAGTATTATCCCATCCCACTGATTCTTTTCTGGCATCATAAGTTTCCCCGTCATAAATATTTGATGAAAGAATGGGACCATTGGTACTTTTCCAGGTATCATCGGTTACAAAAATTTCTGTGCTACCATCAGTATAAGTTACTTCCAGCTGGAAAAGAAGTGCCCTGGTATCTCCATAAAATTGCTTTTGAGCAGCGAAACCAATTCGTCCTTTGTACCACCCATCACCAAGAGAAACACCTATAACGTTTAATCCTTTTTTTAATGATTTGGTCAAATCATATACCTGATATTGAAGATGATTTTTATAACTCGTCCAGCCTGGTGCAAAATAATGGTTGCTGATTCGCTCGCCGTTAAGGCGAGCCTCATAAAGTCCTTTGGCAGTGATATAAGCCATCGCTACACTTATTTTCTTTTGTACATTGATTTCTTTTCTAAACATCGGACTGACCGATGAGGTATCTTTTCCTTCAACTGCAATCCAATGAGCAATCCAGTCCTTTTGGTCCAATCCTGTTTGGAAAAATTGTACTGCTGACCAACTTGAAGTGTTCCCATGATTATCTTTTACCCTAACCTGCCAATAATACTTTGTTTTGGATTCGAGATCCGGACCATTGTAGGGAATGAGCACTGATTGATCACTGTTATTTTTAACTGTCCAAACCTGGTTTTTTTCTATGGATAAGCCTTTTCCCACTCTGATCTCATAACTGCTTTGCATGGTATTTTTAGCTTCAGAATTAATTTTCCAGCTAAATCCCGGATGCGATTGATCAATACTAAAAGGATTTACTAAATGATCAACGGTTAAATCTTTAACAGTAATTTTTTGAGAAAATCCGCTAGAATGAATGAAAAAAAACAGCAAAAAGATAAAAATAACTCGGGCAGGAAAAGATAGCTGGTTCATATCGGTTAATATTTGGCTTTGATGCTACTATTATGAGAAATATTCAACAGTTAACTGTTATGCACTGTTATGAAAAATTAAGATTTAGCTTAACCTGATTATTAGCGAATTGCTTTTTAGCCATATAGGTATGTGCAGCTCTAATCGATATATTTCTATATGGCTTAATTTAATTGTTAGCGCAAATATTCGTTTTTAGCTATTATATAACTTATCTGTTTCCCATTAAACGGGCAACATATTTACCAATAATATCAAATTCCAGGTTTACGGTATCTCCAACATGCACTTCTTGTAAGTTGGTGTGTTCAAAAGTATATGGAATGATAAAAACGGAAAACTCATCTATCTGTGAATTCACAACGGTTAAACTAATGCCATTTACACATGCAGAGCCTTTTTCTACGGTTACATTCCCGGCAGAGGAGTCATATTTAAAGCGGTATTCCCAACTTCCATCCAACTCCTCTCTTTTAATGCAAACGGCTGTTTGATCTACATGGCCCTGAACAATGTGCCCATCTAAACGGGCATTCATTTGCATGCAACGTTCTAAATTAATTTTACTGCCAATTTTAAGGTTTCCCAAATTGGTTTTCTTTAAAGTTTCATCTATTGCAGTTACTGTATGTGTGTTATCATTCAATGCCACCACCGTAAGGCAAACACCATTGTGTGCCACACTTTGATCTATTTTTAACTCATGGCTGATAGTCGATGAAATGGTAAAATGAATATTAGTATGATCGTTTTGAATGGCAGTTACTTCGCCAAGGTTTTCTATAATTCCGGTAAACATTTCTATTGATTTTGGAAAGGGAGAGAATCATCTGATTTTGCAAATCCCTTTCGCTGTTATTTAGTATTTTAATCTGTTTTTTCTCCAATCGGAAATTTTTGTAACGCTCTTTTCAACCGCATTCACATTTCCGTTCCTGTTAAAAAGCCTCATTGTAATTATGGCGGCAATCATGGCTTCTGTTTCATCACTGCTCTTTAAACGTTGCGGATTAAAATATTTTCCAACAAAATGAGTATCAAAGTGACCGGTTTTAAAGGCTTCATGCTGCATTACAAATTTACCAAAACTTAATGTTGTTTCAATCCCGGTAATATCATATTCTTCAATAGCCCTGATCATTCTTGCAATGGCTTCCTCCCTATCTTTTCCATAGGTGATTAATTTCGCAATCATCGGATCATAGTAAATCGGGATCTCCATGCCCTGTTCAAAACCATCATCAACCCTTACACCATTTCCTTTTGGGGTTTTGTAAGTTTGTAAGGTTCCTATATCAGGCAGAAAATTATTATTAGGATCTTCGGCATAAACCCTCAGTTCTATCGCATGTCCATTAATTTTTAAATCATCCTGTGTGAAACTGAGTTTTTCTCCAGACGCCACTTTAATCTGCTCTTTAACCAAATCGATCCCAGTGATCAACTCTGTAACGGGATGTTCAACCTGTAATCGGGTATTCATCTCCAGAAAAAAGAAATCGAGATTTTCATCGAGAATGAATTCTACCGTGCCAGCTCCCGTATAATTAACCGAACGTGCTACATCTACTGCGCATTTACCCATTTCCCTTCTGATTTCTGGAGTAAGTACAGCCGATGGCGCTTCTTCCACTACTTTTTGATGACGGCGCTGAACAGAACATTCACGCTCAAAAAGATGAACAATGTTTCCATAATGATCACCGAGCACCTGAATCTCAATATGCCTCGGAGAAGTAACATAACGTTCGATAAAAACTGATCCATCTCCAAACGCAGAGGTAGCCTCACTAACCGCCAACTGCATTTGTTCTTCAAAATCTTCAACGTGCTCTACTATTCTCATTCCTTTACCGCCGCCTCCGGCAGCAGCTTTGATCAAGATGGGGAACCCCACTTCAACGGCTCTTAATTTTGCCTCGTTAACATCAGTTATAGCCTCCTCAGTTCCAGGAACCATCGGAATATTATATTTCAAAGCCGCAGCTTTTGCCGATAATTTGTTGCCCATTATTTCCATGGCCGTTGGAGATGGCCCAATCAAAATCAAACCTGCATCGGCAACCTGTTGTGCAAAACCTGCATTTTCTGACAGGAAACCATAGCCAGGGTGAATAGCTGTTGCACCAGTATCTATACAGGCTTGAATGATCTTTTTACCAACCAGATAACTTTGGTTTGATGGTCCCAAACCGATGTAAACAGCCTCATCTGCATAACGTACATGAAGTGCATCACGATCTGCTTCAGAAAAAACCGCTACAGTTTTAATGCCCATTTCTTTAGCCGAGCGCATGATACGTAAAGCAATTTCACCACGGTTAGCAACAAGGATTTTTGAAATTGACGTAATAAGTTTTGGGTTTTTAGACATTGGCCATGTACTTAAGATTAACCTTTATTACAAATGTAAAATTATTTCGATAGCCTCATCAATCATTGATGGATTAAGATCAAGATGCGTAACCAATCTAATGGTACTCGCGCTGGTAGTATTACAATGTAAACCTTTTTCCTTTAGCTGATCTACAATCTTTTGCGCCGAGCCATTTGCTACTTCAAATACGACAATGTTGGTTTCAACAGGCATAATGGATTGGACATAACTGGTTTTGGCCAGTGCAATGGCTAAAGCTTTAGCATGTTCATGATCATCTTTTAATCTTTCAACGTGATGATCGAGTGCATAAATCCCGGCAGCAGCTAAAAACCCGGCCTGACGCATTCCACCACCAAAAGCCTTTCTGATTTTTCTGGCTTTCTTTATCATGTTGTTGGTTCCCAACAAAACGGAACCCACCGGAGCTCCTAAACCTTTTGATAAACAAATGGAAATTCCATCGAAATACTTACCATACGCACTTGCTTTATCACCCGTGGCCACAAGCGCATTGAAAATACGGGCACCATCTAAATGCAGTTTCAAACCTTTAATGTTACAAAGGTGATGAATAGGAGCAATTTGATCCAGCGTATAACATTTCCCTCCACCTTTATTTACAGTATTCTCTAAAACAACTAAACTGGAATTTGGGTAATGAATATTATCTTCATTGATTTCCGGCTCTATTAACTCAGGGGTCAGTATGCCACGCTCGCCATATAACAAACGAACAGATGCAGCTGAATGATAAGCAATGCCGCCAATCTCATAGCGATACACATGGGCGGTTTGATCACAAATCACTTCATCCATGGGTTGGGTAAAACATTTAATGGCAATTTGATTAGTCATCGTACCAGATGGGCAAAACAAACCAGCCTCCATATTAAACATTGATGCCAGCTTATTTTCCAGAGATGTGACAGTTTCATCTTCTCCAAAAACATCATCCCCTACCTTTGCACTCATCATGGCATCTAACATACCGGCGGTTGGCCTGGTAACTGTGTCACTTCTGAAGTCTAAAAATTTGCTGTTCATTTTGATAAAAATTGTAAAATATTTTTGACGTTAAAAAAAAGACCAATGCCTTTTCTGGTATAATTTTAAGGTTTTTAGCCCATTAAACACTGTATATAGTGTATTTTTTACACACTTAATTTTTCACAACAACAAATTGTTAAAAAATTATTTAAAAAAAAGATACAAAATATAAGAGTTTTTATACTTTTATCGTGCTAAAACCAAAAATAAATAAAATGATAGTAATTGCAGACGGTGGATCTACCAAAACAAATTGGTGTTTGATCAACGAGGCCGGCAGAAAAATTTACTTTAACACCGAAGGTTACAATCCATATTTTTCGAAAGGAGATTACATTGTAAAGTCTTTGAATGAAACTCTTCCAGACCACTTGGAGAGAGAAAAATTGACAGCAGTTTACTATTATGGTGCTGGATGTTCCACTCCGGCAAACGTAAAAATTGTGGCCGATGCCATGAAACAGGTTTTTACCAGTGCTGAAATTTTTGTTGGGCATGATCTCCTTGCCTCTTGCAGGGCACTTCTTGGGAACGAACCAGGATTTGCTGCTATTTTAGGCACGGGAACCAATTCATGCCTGTACGATGGAACAGACATTACGCTGAACATCGACTCATTGGGTTACTTTTTAGGTGATGAAGGAAGTGGATCTTACATTGGTAAACGCATCCTGAGCGATTACATGAAAGGCTACATGCCAAAAGGCTTACGTGAGGCATTTTATGATAATTATGCCTTAACAAACGAAGATATTTTTGATAATATCTATAACAAGCCCCTGCCGAACCGTTTCTGTGCAAGCTTTAGTAAATTCCTGTATGATTTTAAAGATAATTATGAGGATTATACATTCAGTACAATTGATTATGCATTTACAGCCTTCTTTGAAGCGTTGGTTATCCACTATCCAAATTATAAAGACCACAAATTAAACTGTGTAGGTTCTGTAGGTTACAGTTTCCGCGACATATTAAGTATTGTTGCCGATCGTTATGAAATGGGCGTTGGTAAGATTATCCGCTCGCCTATAGATGATTTGGTGCACTACCACCTGGAACTGGCACCGAAAGGATAATTCAGTTAACAGTTTTCAGTTCGCAGTTTGAAGTATTAAACTTCTTTAGGAAAACTTATAAAAAAACCGGTTTGAAATTCAACCCGGTTTTTTTTATAACAGATACATCTCTTTAGTCTTTGTTCTGTGCTTCATGCTCTTTGCTTCAAGCCCTTTGGTCTTTGCTCTTTCAGCTAAAATGAGATCTCTTTACCAAAAAGTTTGGCATATTTTCTTTTATCAAAGCGATATAAGGTCGCGGCACGGTAAGAAACACCTTTCTGCTTTTCATCAAGTTCCTTTAACACACCAAAGCTTACAATTTTCTTTCTGAAATTTCTTTTATCGAGTTTTTTACCCAGAACCAACTCGTAAACGTGTTGCAATTGCGTTAAGGTAAATTTTTCTGGCAAAAGTTCAAAAGCAATTGGTTGATGCTTAATTCTGCGCTTAATTTTCTCCAGGCCTTTATCATAAATTTTTTGGTGATCAAAGGCCAGCTTGGGTAAATCGGTTATAGGTAACCAGTTTGCTCTTTTAGCATAGGTACTGATCGGACGAAGTTCTTTATCTCCTCCCAAACGAATCAAAGCATAATAAGCTAGTGTAATAACCCTACCCTGAGGGTGCCGGTTGGGATCACCAAAAGCATAATATTGCTCCATGTAAATACCACGCAAGCCAGTAAGTTCATATAAAATCCGGGAGGCAGATTGATCTAAACTTTCATCGGCACCTACAATGTTACCGGGCAGCGCCCACCAATCTTTAAACGGTTCTTCATTCCTTTCAATAAGCAGGATTTTTAGTTCCTTACCATCAAATCCAAACAAAACGCAATCTATTGAGAATACTGAATCTAAATGAGGTAAAATTTGTTCCAAGGTAAAATTTAGTTATTTTAAGCAGATAAAGGTATGACTTTCAATATTAAGTAAAAAAAATAAAAAAAATTACTTAGTGTAAAAATTACACACTATATTCGTATCATAGATGAAGCCAAATATTAAAAATATAGCTGTACTTACCTCTGGTGGAGATGCCCCGGGAATGAATGCCGCAATCAGAGCTGTTGTTCGTACTGGAATATACCATGGCATTAATATGTTTGGTGTAATGCAAGGTTACCAGGGTTTAATCACAGATAACATAAAACCAATGGATGCCCGATCTGTAAGTAATATTTTACATTTGGGCGGAACGATTTTAAAAACCGCACGCTGTTTAGAGTTTAAAACAGATGAGGGACAGGAAATTGCCTTTAAAAACTTAAAGAAAAACGACATTGATGGATTAGTGGTAATTGGTGGCGATGGAACATTCACTGGCGCCAAACGCTTTTCTGAAAACTTCGGTGTGAAAGTAATTGGTATTCCCGGAACCATTGATAATGACTTAGTGGGTTCGGATTTTACCTTAGGTTACGACACCGCCATTAATACCGTAATAGAAGCCATAGATAAAATCAGGGATACTGCAGATGCGCATGACAGGTTATTCTTTATAGAAGTTATGGGACGGGATTCTGGATGTATTGCACTGAGAAGTTCAATTGCAAGTGGTGCAGAGGCCGTTTTACTTCCAGAAAAGGAAACCAGCGTGGTGGAATTGATTAATAAGCTCGCCCTGGGCGCCGCAACTAAAAAATCATCCAGCATTGTGATTGTTGCTGAAGGCCATAAACAAGGTGGTGCTTATGATATTGCTAAAAAGGTAAAGGAAACCTTTTATCATTATGATACCAAGGTAACAATACTTGGTCACTTGCAACGCGGCGGTAGTCCGAGCAGTTTTGACAGGATTTTAGGCAGCAGATTAGGTTTTGCAGCAGTAAACGCATTAATTGCCGGCGAAACCGAACAAATGGTTGGCTTAAAAGGGAACGAAATCAAACTGACCAGCATTGCAGAAGCTCTGACATCTCATAGCTTTAAGCTGGAGCCTGATTTATTGGAAATGACCGAAGTTTTATCCATTTAGCATGATAGCGGTTGTTTATAGCGGATCGAGGACAGCATTTTGGAAATTAACTCAAAATGGACAAGTTGTTGCACATTGTAATACAACAGGCATCAACCCTACATTTGTTGATCCAAAAACCATTTTGCAGATTCTTAACAAGAAAATAGTTCTGGTTAACAATGCTGAAAATATAAAGAAAATTTATTTCTTTGCAGCCGGAGCCTCATCACCTGACCGTAAAGAGGAATTAGCGAACACCCTGTCTTCATTTTTCAGATACAGCAAAGTTTTCGTTGAAAATGATTTATTCGGTGCTGCAAAGGCTGCCTGTTATGATCAGCCAGGAATAGTTGGAATGTTGGGCAGTGGCTCACATTGTGCTTATTTTGATGGAAAAAGACCAGTAAAAAACAACTTCGGATTAGGTTATATCCTTGGTGATGAGGGATCTTCAAATTATTTTGGGAAAGTGCTGTTAAAAGATTTTTTAAGCCAAAAATTACCAAAAGATCTGGAGGCCAAATTTGTAAGAAACTATAATCTGGACCGCCCTCAAATATTGGAGAGAATTTATAATAAGCCGCAGGCAAATGTTTTTTTAACTTCTTTCTTTGATTTTTTTACACAAAACATTGAACATGAATACATCATTAAATTAATTGATGATGGATTTGAGAAATATTTTCAAACCTATATTATACCGATGGTAAATAAATATGGCGACGACGATATTCATTTTGTTGGTAAAGTTGCAGCAGAACTGGAAGATCGCTTACAACTCGCCGCAGAGCGACATAAACTTAAAATTAAAACCATTATTAAAGAACCAATACTTAATTTATTAAAACATTACACTAATTAACAAAACAATGAGCAAAATTGGAATAAACGGCTTTGGCCGTATCGGCAGACTGGTTTTCAGAGCTGCACTAAAAAGAGGATTAGATATTGTAGCAATTAACGATTTAATCGAGCCAGATTATATGGCTTATATGTTAAAATATGATACCATTCATGGCAAATTTGATGGCACAATTGAAGTTGTTGACGGTAATTTAGTTGTAAATGGTAAAACTATTCGTGTAACTGCAGAAAGAAATCCTGCTGATTTGAAATGGGATGCTGTAGGCGTTGAGGTGGTGATTGAATCTACTGGTTTATTTTTAACCCGTGCTGATGCTGAAAAACACATTGCTGCAGGTGCTAAAAAAGTGGTTTTCTCTGCTCCGGCTAAAGATAGCGATATCCCAACTTACGTAATGGGCGTTAATCACCATAAATTAACAGCAGATCAAACTATAGTTTCCAATGCATCCTGTACAACAAACTGTTTGGCACCAATCGCTAAAGTATTAAATGATAACTTTGGAATTGTTGAAGGCTTAATGAGCACAATCCATGCGGTAACAGCTACTCAGAAAACAGTAGATGGTCCTTCTGCAAAAGATTGGAGAGGTGGCCGTGGTGGTTTCTCTAACATCATTCCATCATCAACAGGTGCTGCTAAAGCAGTAGGCATGGTTCTTCCTGAATTAAAAGGAAAATTAACAGGCATGTCTTTCCGTGTTCCTGTTGCTGATGTATCTGTAGTTGATTTAACTGCCCGCTTAGAAAAACCAGCTACTTATGAGCAAATCAAAGCTGCCATGAAAGCTGCTTCTGAAGGAGAATTAAAAGGCGTATTAGCTTATACTGAAGACGAAGTGGTATCATCTGACTTTATTGGCGATGACCACGCTTCTATTTTTGATGCAAAAGCAGGTATTTCTTTAAACGATAATTTTGTTAAAGTTGTTTCCTGGTATGATAATGAGTGGGGTTATTCTTCAGCTTTAGCTAAATTTGTAGAATATTACGGCAATTTAAAATAAAACAAGGCCGTTAGCCATTATAATAAATTAAAAGGCGGGAGATGTAAAACATTTTCCGCCTTTTTCATGCAAAAAACTTTTTCACTAATAAATGCAAAAAATAAATTAGTCAAAAAATACACTTTACTTAAAATAATTGATCGAAAACCTAAAAGAAATAATAAAAAATTAAAATAAATCAATCAAAATTAATCAGGACCTGTTTTTTAATTAAAAAATTGATACCAATTGGATATACAGTATCGCATTTTGACAATATTTAACAATTACTTAACATATTTTCAGACTATATTTGCAAATCATTCGTTTTAAAAATCAAAACCCTTATAAAAGCATTTGCAAATAAAAAATGACAAAAAAAATACTTAAAAAAATCTTAGTGTATTTTTTACACTATCATTTTTTTTACTATATTTGTAGTGTAATAAACGGAACGATGTTTGTTAACATTAAAAAAGAAAAAACATTCTCTTAAAAAACCAAGGTTTTTGGTAGAGAATTAAAGACAAAGCCTGGCTCATAACAGGTTTATATTTGGTTAGAAAAAAGAGATACGTCTGGATGGAGTATCTCTTTTCTTTTTTATAGCCTATTTGCACTGTTTATCAGCAAGTTAGGATCTAAATTCAGGATGAGTAGTGATTAATCAATTAATTGAACTTTCTTTTTTAGAATTGAGATTTAAGTATTGGTATATATACACCGATTGATAGGGGCAACTGATTATTCTTTAGGATAAAATTTGAGATATGTAATTATTACGATGAGCGTTCAAATGAAAATGCCATATGATAAAACATTTGCAGGTTGGGCTTTGTCTAACTGGAAGAATCTTGAACAGAGAACATGAAAAATCCTATCGTACTGGTACTTCTTCTAATGATTACCTTAAGGTCTTACAGCCAAACTGAAGATACGGGTTGGATCTTTCTTTCGCATGCACAGAAACTATCTGATAAATTCGATCTCCGTGCAGATCTGCAGGCGCGCTCTTCTCACAAACTTGATTATCTTTCAGCACTATTGCTTCGAAGTGCGTTGAGTTACAATTTAACTGAAAAAAATTCTGTTGCAATAGGCTACGCTTTCTTTGGTCAATGGGATGAGAAGGACGGAGAAAAACTTTACTCGCCTGAACATAGAATCTATCAGCAATATCTCTATTCCTTTAAAGCAGGGAAAAACGAGCTCAATGTGCGGTTTCGCTTAGAGCAGCGTTTCGTCAGGGAAGAGGACGATATAAACTTTTCGCAACGTGCAAGGGCATTTTTGAGTAGCCAGATCCCTATAAGTGCCAATAGTGATTTTACAAAGGGGATGTATGCCGGCCTTCAAAACGAGATTTTTCTCACTATTCAGAACAAAGAAAAGGTTAATGGCAGCATTTTTGACCAAAACAGATCTTTTGCTTCAGTTGGATATAGATGGAGCAAAAAGATAGATACTGAGTTTGGTTACATGTACTGGATTCAAAAAGAAAAGGACATGAGTGTCAGAAGAAATGTTTGGCAATTGATGATAACCACAAATCTCTAATGCCATAATATTGAATTCTTTTAAAATATCATTTCCCAAAATCAGCGCCGAACTGCCCGTTCATTTCTTAAAAGTTTTAACTTTTGTAAAACTATTTACCATATAAATTAAGAACAGGGTTAATTACAACTTTTGAATAAATTAGCTTACCAGCCCAGAGAGAAAAGAATAAAGTAAAAATTCTTATGGTTTAATAAAAGCAAAGCCCTCTTTTTACAGAAGGCTTTGTTTGTTTTAATAAAATCGTCCCGTGATTTAATTCTAACTTTTCAAAAATAACATTACTTTTCTGTTATTACAGTTACTTTTTCATTATGTAACCCTATTTGTGAACTCTTCTCAAAAAATGTAAACTTTCGTGTATTTTGTCAATACCAGTGCAATAACAGCGACAATTATCAAAGATTAAAATTAGTTGATTCTAATTAACCGACATTTACACTATTTCTTAAAGAAAATTTAGATCTGATCCTGCTTAAAGTTTCCAGTCTTATCCCTAAATAACTCGCTACGCAGCGTAGCGGTACCTTATTAATATCAAAAGCGTTTAGTGCCAACAATTTTTCATATCTTCTCTCTGCTGAAGGTATTCTGGCTAAAATCGATCGTTCTG
Source organism: Pedobacter chinensis (assembly GCF_003339865.1). Classification (GTDB taxonomy): domain Bacteria; phylum Bacteroidota; class Bacteroidia; order Sphingobacteriales; family Sphingobacteriaceae; genus Pedobacter; species Pedobacter chinensis. Next base: position 348,745 of record NZ_QPKV01000004.1, on the reverse strand, counting down.
ATGCGGCGTGATATTGAAGCGCAAGAATTTTACGGCCAATCACATTGGTTTCAGGATGGATGTGGTATAATTTATTGATCAATGCACGGGATATCACAACTAGCTCCGTATCCTCCAAGGTTTGTAAATATTCAATTGATGAACTTTTTTGATCTAATGGATGCTGTATAGCACCAATAAATTCATTCCCCATGCTGATCCAGGTGGTAATTTCCTTGTTATCATCCTTTATAAACCCCCTAACCATTCCCTTTATCACAAAAAACACAGCGGCATTATGATCTATCGGAGAAATTATATATTTATTTTTCGGGACTAAAACAGGTATCGCATTTGCAGTGATTTCCATAATAAAACCAGCCGAGATAGGATGCAGGCTACTAAAATAGTTGATTACTTTATTAATTAGTACAGACTTTTGAGTTTGGAGCATTGAAATAACATTAACAGATTATTCCAGAAGTTAATCAGGAAGAAAAAATAAAATTATAGGTTCTGAAAGAAAGGCTATGAAACTATTCGCTTAGTTTGATGTGTTTGCCGGCAATTTGATTAAGCCAGGTGAACAGTTTAATTTTGGTTTCATCATAAAGTGAAATAGAATTCCAGATCTCAACAAAAGTACATTCTAAAATGTGTTTAGCTCTTGTATCTTCCTTTACAGTTCTTAAGATGTTTCCATAAAGGGCGGCGGAATACTGCTTATATAATGACTTAAATGCAATTTCATCTTGTGTTCTTAAGCCATTCAGGAAAATTTCATGATCAGAAACCCAAACCTTAAGGCTTGAATCTGTTTTGTGATCACTTGAATGATGAATTGGTGCTTGCATTTTTTACCCGGTAGTAGATGCTTAACATTACCATGCATATTTTGTTTAATCAGGCAAGGAACATTCAAACAACCCATTGGAATACAGCAGAAAAAGGAGATTAAAATCAACATTTAGAATCTTCTGATTTGATTAGCAAAATAACATAGTATAGTGAACATCATTTGAAAATTGGCACGTATATCTAATTTTCGCGTAAACTTTTGTGCATACGAAAAATCAACTGGAGTTATCGCCAACCCGACCGTAATAAATGATAAAAAAGACCTTTTCAATTTGTTTGGATAAGCAATATTTTACTTAATTTTTCACTTACGAAAAAAAAGCATGCCCGGTTTTTCAATTTGTTTAATTTTTTTCTCTTTCTTACCCGTAACACAAATCCCACGGAAATTAACAAATTCGTTTCAAAAACCTGGTAATTTATTTTAAAATGATTCATGTTAATCTGACAAAATCTTATCATTAATTAAGTATGATTTGTACATTTGCTGAGCGAATGAAATTTTTGATTTATTTACTTAGTCTCTGCATTTTATCTTTGTCTTGCATTACCTGCGAGGATATTGCTGAATTGGAAAATAGTCAGATCAGAATTTCTTCCGTAACAATAGAAAAATCCAATCATGCTGTTGATCAGGATAATTGCACACCATTGTGCACCTGCAATTGCTGTGGTCAGCCATTGGTGGTCAATCTCTCCAATTCGTCCTTCATATTTCTGAACAGGTTGATTTCCAATAAGCAGTTGACGCGTTATGATAATCAGTTTGTATCGGATTATAGCAAAAACATCTGGCAACCGCCAAAATTGAATAGTGTTTTTATCGAATAACCGATTTTAAATGAGGATCAATTTAACATTGATCGATCTGTACAATATTCATTAATCAATAAAATGCGAAAAATAATTTTATTACTATGCACCACCATGTGCATGGTAAGTGCCTACGCACAAAACACCTTCAAAATAATAGTAAAAGACAAGGAAAGTAAAGCCATTTTGAGTGATGTGACCATCCTAATCAAAAACACTAATTTAATTGCTAAAACCGGCGCTGATGGTATAGCAACCCTTAGTAATATTCCCAACGGAAACCAGACACTCCTGATCAGAAATGTCGGTTTTGAAGAACAAAAAATAATGTTGAGCTTCCCCTTAAACCAGAATGAACCATTTGAGGTTTTAATGAATCTGGCTGAAGATGAGCTTGAAGAAGTGATTGTTTCTTCTACAAGAACCAGCAGAAGCATACAAAACACCCCAACGAGGGTTGAAACCATTGAACTGGAAGAAATTGATGAGAAAAGCAATATGCGCCCGGCAAACGTATCAATGATCTTGCATGAAAGTACAGGAATTGCCGTGCAACAAACCTCGGCAACCAGTGCCAATGCGAGCATTAGAATACAAGGTCTTGATGGACGATACACCCAGCTTTTGAAGGATGGTTATGCAAGTTTCGGGAATTTTGCGAGCGGTTTGAGCATTCTCGAAATTCCACCGCTGGATTTAGCACAAGTCGAAATTATAAAAGGCCCATCATCAACATTGTACGGTGCCGGAGCCATTGCAGGTGTGGTTAATTTTATCTCAAGAACGCCAAAAGAAAAAGCAGATTTTAACCTGATATTGAATCAATCCAATGTTGGTCAAACCAATATCGGGGCTTTCAGTATGCAACGTAATCAGAAGTTAGGCTATAGCCTGTTGGCTCTTGTAAATTTCCAAAAACCATACGATGTAGATAAAGATGATTTTACGGAGCTTCCAAAGACGACAGATTTTACGATTCATCCTAAATTGTTCATTTATCCTGATGATAAAACATCAATCATTATTGGTAATGCATTTACCAAAAGCGACCGTACCGGTGGCGACATTTTCGTAGTCAGGGATAAAGCTGATGCCAACCACCGTTATTTTGAAACCAACACAAGTATTAGAAATACTTCTACAGTTGATTTCAGCTATAAAACAGCAGAGCGGGATTTGTTAAAAGTAAAAACCAGCTTTAATTACTTCAAACGAGGAATATCAATTCCTGATTACGGTTTTAATGGGGTCAACTATAATTCCTATACTGATATGAGTTATTTGAAAAACCTCAAAAATCAAAGTCTGATTTTCGGAGCAAACATTGTTTTTGATAAGTTTTCGGAAAGTGATCAACAACCTGCACTAAAAAAGGATTTTACCACTAAAACTGCAGGGGTTTATGCGCAGCACACTTGGGACATTTCTGAAAAATTTAAACTTGAAAGTGGTTTAAGAGCAGATTTTGTGAATTATTTTAATGCTTACTACCGCAATGATGAAGCTTTTTTATTACCAAGAATATCAGCGCTTTATAAATTTGATGATCACTGGAGCTCAAGAATTGGCGGAGGCCTGGGTTATAAAACCCCTACCCTTTTTACCGAGCAAACAGAAACCTTCCAATATCAAAACTTACTTCCATTGGAAAATGTGAAGGCAGAAAAAAGTTATGGAGGTACTGCAGATGTGAATTATAAAACGAGTATAAGTGATGATTGGATGATCAGTTTCAATCAAATGTTTTTTTATACCCGGATCAATAATTCAACCATCTTGCTACAATCACCTACCGGAGATTTTTATTTTGGAAACACCGCACAACCCGTAAGAAGCATGGGTTTCGAAACTAACGCCAGATTAATTTTTCATGAATATTTCAAGCTTTTTGCGGGATATACCTTTACAGATGCAAAGGCTGATTATTTACCTGTGATTCAAGCCATCAGGTTATTGCCGAAAAGCAAATTAAATCTGGCTTTGCTTTATGAAAAGGAAAGAAATTTCAAGATTGGGCTGGAGGGTTATTTTACAGATAAGCAGTATTTATACAATAATCAGCAAACCAATGCATTCTGGGAGTTTGGGTTTATGGCTGAAAAAGTTTTTGGAAGGATATCAATATTCATCAATGCAGAAAACTTTACCGATACCAGGCAAAGCAGGTACAAAAGTGTAGTTAACGGATCGCACCTTAACCCAAATTTTGATGATATTTGGACACATACTGAAGGCCGTACCTTTAATGGCGGACTAAAATTAAAACTGTAAACTTCTTATTTGTAAAATATAAAAAGTATATCTGTATCTTTTATAAAGTTACTAACTCTACCAGGCATCATATTTATCAGAGTTAGTAACTTTTAAAATAAATTAGCCGCATTTCAAAATCAACCACTTTAGATATCTTAGAAAACCTAAGATAATAACATAAACTTTGACGCTCTTAAATGTTTTAGGTAGTAAAAATTCAAATCGTAAGATGTGACAGTACGAACTTTAAAATAAATAGTTGCGAGTATAAACAGTTATTGTATCTTTGCAACCGCTCTGGAAGCTTCCACTCCAGAGCTTAAGAAAGCCTTTCAGCAATGAAAGGCTTTTCTTATTTCACGTTACTTGCTCTTAAATACCACTACCGCTAGCGGTGGCAGCGTAATATCTACCGAGTATTGTTGCCCATTACAACCTTCTTTCACCGGAATAATATCTCCTCTGTTATTGATACCACTTCCGTAGTAAATAATATCGTCTGTATTAAATATCTCCTTCCATTTGGTTTTGAAAGGAACGCCAATTCTATAATGCTCCCTTACAACAGGTGTAAAATTCAAAACAATAATCAAAGTATCTTTTGCTTTTGGCCCTTTCCGCATGAAGGCAAAAACCGATTCGTTTGCATTATCGGCATCTAACCATTCGAACCCCTCGTAACTAAAATTGAAATGATATAACGCAGGTTCTTTACGATATAAAAAGTTCAAAGCCTTAACTGTTTCCTGCATGCCTTTATGAGGCGCATACTGAAGCAAGTGCCAATCTAATGATTGAGTAAAATTCCATTCGTTGGTATCACCGAATTCATTTCCCATAAACAAGAGCTTGGCCCCCGGATGGGTAAACATATAACCGTAAAGTGCCCGTAAATTAGCAAACTTCTGCCATTCATCACCAGGCATTTTATAAAGCATTGGCGACTTTCCATGTACCACCTCATCATGTGAAAACGGCAACATAAAGTTTTCAGTAAAGGCATAAGTCATACTAAAACTTAATTGGTTATGATGGTGTTTTCTACCCAATGTATCTACTTTGAAATATTTTAATGTATCATTCATCCAGCCCATCATCCATTTCATACCAAAGCCCAAACCACCTGCATAAACAGGATGAGTTACTCCGGGATAAGTACTGCTTTCTTCTGCGATGGTTTGAACGCCATCGAAATTTCCATAAATGGCTACATTCAAATCTTGCAAAAACCGGATTGCTCCTAAATTTTCTGCCCCTCCATGTTCATTGGTCGCGGCATCTCCGTCTTTTCTGGAAAAATTAAAATATAACATAGAGGCTACAGCATCAACCCGCAAACCATCTGCATGGTATTGATCCAGCCAGAATATCGCGTTACTGATCAAAAAAGAACGCACCTCATTCCGGTCGTAATTGAATATATACGATTTCCAATCAGGGTGAAAGCCTTTGCGCATATCTGCATGTTCATATAAATGTGTTCCGTCGAACTCGTAAAGTCCATGCCTGTCTCCTGGAAAATGTGAAGGTACCCAATCTAAAATAACTGCAATATTCGCTTTGTGAAGTTCATCAATCAGATACATTAAATCTTGAGGAGAACCATAGCGGGAACTTGCACCAAAATAACCCGTGATCTGGTATCCCCAACTCGGAAAATACGGAAACTCCATTACAGGCATCAGCTCCACATGCGTAAAGCCCATTTCTTTTACATAGGGAACGAGCCGGCCGGCAACTTCTCTGGCATTTAAAACACGTTCAGGATTATCGGGATCGCGTTCCCAGGAACCTAAATGCAATTCGTAAACCGAAATTGGCTGATCAAGTGCATTTATTTTGGCCCTTTTGGCAAGCCATGATTTATCTTTCCAGGTATAATCAGTATCCCATACAATAGATGCCGTTTGTGGTGGGTGCTCCCATCTTCGGGCATAAGGATCGCCCTTTAAATGCTCAGATTCATCAAAACCTTTAATAAAATATTTATAAACTTCACCTTTTGAGAGATTAGGAATGAACCCTTCCCAGATGCCCGATTTGTCCCAGCGTTTGTTTAGTGCATGCGAGTCCCGGTTCCAATCATTGAAGTCTCCGGAAACACTCACTTTTATGGCATTTGGTGCCCAAACGGCAAAATAAGTTCCTTTGGTTTTGGCTACTGTGGTAAGATGTGAGCCTAACTTTTCATAGAGCCTGAAATGCTTTCCTACCAGGAAAAGATCAATATCATAATCGGTAAACAAACTATGCACCCAAACAGATTTGCTGGTATCAATCTTGGTTAAAGCTGTCTTTTTTTCGGAAACTTTTTTTGCTGGCATAATCATTTTGGCTAGATATGTTTAGCCCCAAACGCTAAACAACATTTGGGGCTTAAAAGATTTAGAGACTTAAAATCTGTATCTCTGAAAAGTTTTTAAGGCATTTAAAGTGTAAAATACTTTTATCGTCTGTGTAAAAATCTGTCACTTCTTTATTATCAACAATAATCTTTTTAACCTGGAGTTTCACACCCATTACATGACAAGCATAGAACTCATAATTAGGGGTATATAAACCTTCAATTCTTTGATTAACTTTTAATAGTTGATGATCTGCTTTTACGGTGAATTTTTTCTCTAAGTAAATATCTTGCTCAAACGCGAAAGTATCTCCATGATCTTCATACATATATGAGTTTACTTCATAATCGCTGTGGTAAATGTTCAAGGCCACTTCAGTGATCGATTTTTCATCTACATACTGCATAACCGGATATTCAGGAATCACAGATCCAGCCCTGACAAACATAGGCATGCTGTCTATTTTTGCCTCAACGGTATATTCATTTCCACCTTCCAGCACTTCATTTGTCCAGAAATTATACCAGGTTCCTTTCGGAAGATAAACCTTTCTTGAAATTGCTCCTTGCTCCAGAACCGGGCATATCAATAATTTATCGCCATAACAAAATTCATCCTGACGGAAACTATTGCTGATATTTTCTTGTTCAAGCATCACTAAAGGCCTTAAAATTGGGAAACCATAGCGGTGGTGTTCCCAAAAAACAGAATATAAATAAGGCATGAGGCGATATCTCAACTCAATGAACTTGCGATTGATATCTTCAAAAAATTCGCCAAAACTCCAGGGCTCACGTTCGGCAGTATCACCAGCAGAGTGTGCTCTCATAAAAGGCGAAAAAGTACCCAACTGAATCCAACGGGTAAACAACTCTCCATCAGGTTCGCCACTAAAACCACCAATGTCTGTTCCGCAGAATGGAACGCCTGAAACTGACAAACGCTGACATTGAATGTTTCCAATTTTTAAGTGTTCCCAGGTGGCGATGTTATCACCTGTCCAAACGCTGGCATAACGTTGCATACCAGAATAACCTGCCCTTGTAATGGTAAACGGACGTTTATTACGCATGAGTTTTTTTAAACCTTCGTAGGTTGAACGAACCATTTGCATTCCATAAACATTGTGTGCCTTGCGATGAGATCCGCGATGTCCGTCATAATTGTGACGAACATCGTTAGGAAATGTTCCTGAACCAAAAACAGCAGGTTCATTCATATCGTTCCAGAAACCGGCAACGCCCATATCAACCAATTCTTCATATAACTTACCCCACCATTTTCTAACTTTTGGATTGGTAAAATCAGGGAACTGACAACGACCAGGCCATACATGCCCTTCCATAAAGTAATCATCACTTCTCCTGCAGAAATATTTGTTTTCTTTACCCTCTTTGAAAACCCAGTAGTCGTCATCTACTTTAATCCCCGGATCAATCATAACAACGGTTTTAAAACCATCATCAGAAAGTTCTTTGATCATCCTCCGTGGATCAGGAAAATATTTTTTGTTCCAGGTAAAACAGCGATAGCCATCCATGTAATCGATATCCAGATAAATGGCATCACAAGGAATTTTTCTATCCCTGAATTGCTTGGCAATATCTTTAACCTTGGTTTCCGGATAGTAACTCCAACGACATTGCTGATAACCTAACGTCCATTTTGGTGGCATTGGATGCGTACCCGTTAAGCTTGCGTAACGTTTAACCACATCCATAATATGAGGCCCATGAATGTAATAATACTGCAACTCACCACCATCTGCCCAAAAACTGGTTTTACTTACATCTTCTCCTCCAAAATCGAAATAAGATTTAAATGTATTATCAAAGAAAATACCGTAAGCAGCTTGATTGTGCAGGCCGATATAAAAAGGAATGGTTCTATAAAGCGGGTCTTGATTCCAGCCAAAAGAGTAGGCATCGGTATTCCAGTTTTCAAAACGGCGACCACGTAAGTTGAAATTGCCTGATTTATCTCCTAAACCAAAGAAATTTTCTTCGGGATGACACTTTTTTGTCGCATAAATATAATATCCCCCAAAATCCACATTCTCTTCCCAGTGCATGGAGTTGGCTTCATCAACCATCACCAAATTGGTTATATTATCGGAAAATGAGACGTGAAAATTTTCTTTTTCAATTTTGCAGGTAACCGAATGTGTGGATACGGTATAATGATCTTCATGTTCCTGCATTTTGAATACAGATACTTTTTGGTCAACTTCGGGCACAGCATAAGAAAAATCATCTAAGAAAACCCCATGCGGGGCAAGGCGAACGCGAATAATCTCATCACTTACCACACGTATTTCCACCCTGGCATCTCCATCAGAGAAATAAAAGCGGTTACCTTCTTTTTTTACTTTTTTTACAGAGCCAAGGTATTGTTTAACAATTGGTTTTACCGATATATCTACTGGGTTATTTAAATGCTGTATTTCTTGTTCCTTTTCAATCAAATCACTTACCTCGTTCGGCATGTCGTTTTGTTCTTCCATCCTTATTTATTCAAAAATTTCTAATTATAAGCTCTTAAACTGGGATGTGCTTAAGAAAGTACTATAATACAAATATTTTATAAAAGGGATGTAGTAAATCATAAAAAAAGCCCTCCTTAATTTTATCAGGGAGGGCTTTCACTATGCATATTTAAATGGTTAAGGATTAAAAGAGAATGCTAAATAATAGATAGCACCCGCAGCCGGGTTACCATATGAAGTAATGTAATATTTATTCATCACGTTTGATCCACCCAGTTTAACCGAAGATTTTACCGAAGGAATTTTCAAGCTAACCTGAGCATCCAAAGAGCTGTATGCCGGAACTTCGCCTGAAGCAAATGATGAATTCCAGTAGAATTTATCTTGCCAGCGGTAAGAGATATTGAAACCGAAGTTTTTGATGATTTCTTTATTGCCAAAGCCAAGATTGAAACGAACTTTTGGCGTGTTAAAATCATTGATATAGTTTACAGGAAGATCTCCAATCTGGTTGTATGAAACGTTACCACTAAAGCTATAGTTATCAACAAGATAATCCAAGCCTAAAGCAGCACCATACGAAGTGACCTCTCCTTCTGCATTTACAGGAACACCAAATTTAACAAAAGTAGGATTAGCAAGCGTACCAACATTTTGATAAACATCTACAGCAGTAATGAAATCTTTGTAGGTGTTATAATAGCCGTAAGCATCAATAAGTAAATTAGGCAATATTAATCCTTTATAACCCAACTCGTAAGATTGAACGCTTTCCGGACGAACACCTTTGGCATCAAATGTATATTGTTGTAATAACGCTGGGTTTGGGGTACCGGTGGCAGCTGCAGATGCCAGGAAAGCACGGTAACTCACATCAGTATAGGCTTTATTCCCATCCAAATTGTATTTACCAAACATGATTTCCGGTAAACCACCAATTAAACGCTGAGATCCACCGCCTACAGAAAGGTCAATATATTGGTTTTGAGTAGTTGGGTTACGATAACCGGTTTGATAAGATGCCCTGATGTTGTTGTTTTTGGCCACTGTAAAAACTCCAGTGATACGAGGTGTGAAACGACCTTCAAAGTTCATGCTTTTATCGTATCTGCCGGCAAAAGTAAACTTAACCTTATCGTTGAACATTTTTTTACCAATTTGTGCAAATGCCCCGTATTCATTAATATCAATCGATTCATTTAAATCATTGAAAATGGTTCCTGCAGAATTCAAATCGTAAAGACGGTAAGAAGCGCCCACCTGAAACTCTACCGCATTATTCAGTGCATTGGTAAAATTATACATTCCTTCATAATGATATAAATTGGTTTTATCATCAAATTTGGCACCGTAAACACTTTGTGCAGGATTTGCCGCATTGATTGAGGTGGCACTGATCGTTGTGTTCATAATCGTTTGCTTGGCAGTTTCAAACTGTGGGCTGCCTGGTTCAAAGCGTCCCTGATTGGCAACTCCCCTTGCAAACGCATGTGCGGCAACATCATTTTGTCCTGCTGCCCTTGCGCCCACATAGTTACCAATATATTGCGGGAACCAGGTTGTTGAAGGTTTAGAAACTTCATTGATATAACTACCTAAAATAGATGAGATATAAGAATCACCCGAACGTTCTTGAGTAGTATAGCCTTTTAATGAAAAATCCTGTCCTTTTAATTCCAGTTTATATTGGCCGATATTAAAATTACGAAGTGAATAACGATCAGAACCTGTATAAACGGAGGTACCTGTTCCCCAGTTTGCCTGTGCCACTGCTTGAATAGTATTGGTAATATTATAATAAACAGCTCCTGAAGCTTTAAGTGATTTAGTATCATAATCAACTAAGTTAACTTCATTGTAACCTGTTCTCGATACATTTTGATCCGGAATCAAGTTGGCTTTTAAACCTACATAAAAAGGAAAATAATTTTGAACTGCTGGTCTGAGTTCAGCTGGCAAACTTGCTAAAAATCCTGCTTGCTGTGCTGCATTTGGAATTGCAGCGCCAAAAGTGGCATCCAGCGCGTTTTTAATATTCGGACCTCCTGCTGCAATAATGCCTGCAATGGTTTGATTTTGAACACTTAACGCCACATTTCTCATATTTTGGCTCACTTCATCGCCATAAACATTGATTCCGTCATAATTCGTGTCGCTATTGCGATCTCCGGCTTTTGCGGTTCTGGAAACACGATCAAAGTTTGAATAATTATTTCCAAACCAATCTTTAGCCTGTAAAAATGAAAATGCAGCCTTTACACCAAATTTATTGTTCCATGATTTGGCTAAACGAACATCCAATTGATTAAATGGCTGAACGCTGGAATTATCGTCGTTCACATGATTCACGCCAGTTTTATATTGAAAACTTGCGCCCTGATATTTGAACGGATCTTTAGAAGTCATCAACAAAGTTCCATTAATACCACCTGCACCGTATAATGCAGATGAGGCTCCCGGTAAAAGTTCAACATTATCAATATCAAGTTCAGTGATACCAACAATGTTACCTACTGAAAAATTCAAACCCGGCGCCTGATTATCCATTCCATCAATATATTGATTAAAACGGGTGTTACCATTTGAATTGAAACCACGGGTGTTAATGGATTTAAAAGTTAAACTTTGCATACTGCTTTCCACACCTTTCATGTTGTTTAAGGCATCGTAAAAAGATGGTGCAGCGATTTCGCGAATAGAGGCAGCACTCATTCTTTCGATGGAAACCGGTGATTCTAAAATACGTTCTGGCGTTCTTGATGCCGAAACAACTACATCCCCACCCAGCACAACGGCTGTTTCCATTTCAATATTAATACCAGACGTGTTAGCCGTTACCTGCCTCTCTACTGTTCCATAGCCAACGTATGATGCAACGAGTGTAAACGGAACTTTAGCAGTAGTGGTAAATGAGAAACTACCATCGCCTGATGATGCTGTACCACCAGTTTGGCCTTTAATGGTTACGCTCACACCTGCCAGTCCTTCTTTTGATTGTCTATCCTTAACGGTTCCGCTAACCGTTATATTCTGTGCCTGTGCCGCAATATTAATTGCGCACATAAAAAATAACACATAGAAGATTTGTGTAAAAATTCTGCTCATAAATGATTGTTAAATTTGGTTGTCTGTATTATTAGTTAACATAAACTTAAATGCTTTTTTTGAATTAAACAAATTATGTTTGCATAATAATTTCAATTTATAATTTTGATTGATATTCAGTTTGTTGTATTTTCATTTATCTTAAATCATCATTTTTGCTTTATATTAGTAACCTGAGATTTTCAGCTAACCATTATGAATAAAATTAAAGCGCTTTTCTGTATCATAATCCCTATAGCCTTAGCTTTCTTATTTAATACTAAACTGGGCAGTACGCCCCCGCTTTTGAAATTTTTAAACCCTTTTATGGGTTTTTGGCAAAATGCAGAGAATAATCATTTCATTTTTAACCACAAGACAAAGATTAAAGGAGCGATAGATAAAATCGAAATTGTTTTCGATGACAAAATGATTCCACATATTTTCGCCATGAATGATCATGACCTGTATCTGGCTCAGGGTTATGTTACCGCCATGCATCGTCTTTGGCAAATGGACTTTCAAACCCGTTTTGCTGCCGGAAGAATCAGCGAAGTGGTTGGCGACAAAGCGATTGAGGTAGACCGCTATCAACGTAGAATGGGCATGGTTTATGGTGCCGAAAATTCTTTAAAAGGAATGATGGCCGATCCAAAAGCAAAGGAAATGATTTTGGCCTATACCGAGGGAATAAATGCGTATATTAAAGGCCTTTCTCATGCAAAATACCCTTTGGAATATAAAATACTGGATTTTAAACCAGAAAACTGGACACCGGTAAAATGTGCGCTCTTATTAAAACAGATGTCGGCTGTTTTGGCCATGGGCTCTGATGAATTCTATATGACCAATATTCTTAAAAAGTTTGGACCTGAAATCACTAAAGATCTTTTTCCCGACTATCCATTTAGAGAAGATCCTATTATTCCCGTAGGAACCAAATGGGATTTCTCGCCATTGCCAACGCCAAAAACTCCTGAAAGTTTTACCGAGGCTTTAACAGGCGAAGTGCGTACAAAAGAAAAAGTAGAAGGAATTGGAAGTAATAACTGGGCTTTATCTGGTACAAAAACAGCATCTGGTTTTCCCATTTTAGCTAACGACCCGCATCTCGATTTAACATTACCATCTATTTGGTATCAAATTCAATTACATGCACCGGGCGTTAATACTTATGGTGTTTCACTACCTGGCGCACCGGGCGTTATCATTGGTTTCAATCAAAAAATTGCCTGGGGTGTAACCAATGTTGCGGCCGATGTTTTAGATTTTTATCAGATCAAATTCAAAGATTCTGCTCACAACGAATATTGGTACAACAACAAATGGAACAAAACCACTAAACGCCTGGAAACAATAAAAATTCGCGGTGGAAAAGATGAAATTGATACCGTTTATTATACCCATCACGGTCCTGTTGTTTATTTTCAAAAACCCAAATATGGAAGGGCCGACAATGTACCTGTTGGTGATGCCTTAAGATGGATTGCTCACGATCAGTCGAATGAATTAATGACTTTTTATTATTTAAATCGTGGTAAAAATTATAATGATTACCGTAAAGCATTAACTTTTTACACTGCTCCCGCTCAAAATTTTGTTTTCGCCAGCGTTGATAATGATATTGCGATCACTCCGAATGGCAAATTTCCATTGAAATGGAAAGACCAGGGTAAATTTATTTTGGATGGAACTGATCCTGCATACGATTGGCAAGGCTGGATTCCAGCGGCCCAGAACCCAACAGTTAAAAACCCTCCTCGTGGTTTTGTGAGTTCAGCAAACCAATCTTCTACTGATTCCACTTATCCTTACTACATCAATTGGGAATTTGCACCTTATGAAAGGGGAAAAAGAATTAATGATCGATTAGCCGCAATGAACAAAGCCACTATGGATAGCATCAGGCTAATGCAGACCGATAATTACAGCATTTTAGCACAGAACCTGGTTCCTGCGATATTACCTTTGTTAAATACCGAAAATCTTAATGCTACACAAAAAGAAGCCCTAAGTTATGTAACCAAATGGAACAAGCGCTACGATGCAGATGAAATAGCGGCAAGTGTTTTCGAAATCTGGACCAAGCGTTTATCATTCAATATCTGGAACGATGAATTTGTGGTAAAAGGAATTCCAATGCGATATCCTTCCAGAGATCGTACAGTAGAAATGATATTAAAAGAACCAAACGCAAAATGGTACGATAATGTGAACACCAGCCAAAAAGAATCGCTTGCAGATTTGGTAAATGAAGCTTTCAAGTACAGCTGTGACAGCCTGGAACGCAGATTCGGACCAATTAATAAAGACTGGAGATGGTCAAACGTAAAGCAAACCAATGTACCGCATTTAGCAAAAATACCAGGTTTTGGTTCTAAAATATTGCAAATTGGTGGTGCAAAAAGCACAATTAATGCCATAAGTGAAACCAATGGACCTTCATGGAGAATGGTAATTGAACTTGGAAAAACACCCAAAGGACATGGTGTTTATCCTGGCGGACAATCAGGCAATCCTGGCAGTAAATTTTATGATAACATGGTCGATACTTGGGCAAATGGTCAATTATATGATTTATTTTACATGCAAGCGCCTGATGATAAATCCGGAAAAATAATCTCTCGTTTAAAAATTTCTAAATAGCATACAATGGTTTTCATCGTCATATTAATAATTTGTTTTTTACTGCAAATGATTGCGCCTTGGTGGGTAATTATTGTGATATCTTTTGCTACTTGCGGCATTATTGGTAAAACAGCCAAAATCGCCTTTTGGCAATCATTCTTTGCCATATTTTTATTATGGATTGGTTATGCATTATTTAAAAGTTTACCCAACGACAATTTGCTTGCTGGTAGAGTTGCGGTAATGACAGGGATAAAACTTTGGTGGACATTGTTATTGGTTACCGGAATATTAAGTGGCTTAGTGGCTGGAATTAGCGGCTATTGTGGCTATCAGTTCAGAACAGCTATGCTGACTAAAAAAACTGACGAGAAAATAGCATAATGCTTTGTACTTTTGCAGGGTGAGTCTGAAAACTAAAGATATATTTTCTATAACCAACACCGATGAGTTTAATGCTCATGCATTGGAGATTTTTAAATTACAGGCTAAGAACTGCCAGGTTTACTGCGAATATATTCATCATTTAAAAATTGATGTGGATCAGATCAATGATTTTCATCAGATTCCATTTCTGCCGATTGTTTTTTTTAAAACCCATCGCATACTTAGTAACGACAAACCTGTAGAAATCACTTTTAGTAGCTCGGGCACTACTGGTATGGTTCAAAGCAGCCATCACGTAACTGATGTTAAATTGTATGAGCAAAGCTATCTTCAGGCTTTTGATCAGTTTTATGGCCCGGTTTCAAACTATTGTTTTTTGGCCTTACTCCCTTCCTATCAGCAAAGATCAGGCTCATCATTGATTTATATGGTTAATGATTTGATTGAGAAAAGCAAGCATCCACAAAGTGGTTACTTTCTTTATAATCACGATGATCTTTTTCAAACTTTGAATAACCTTAAAGAAAAGAAACAGCCCACCGTTTTAATTGGCGTTACCTATGCCCTACTCGATTTTATTGAACAATATGACATTGATTTTCCTGAGTTGATTGTAATGGAAACAGGCGGGATGAAAGGCAGGCGTAAGGAAATGGTTCGGGAAGAACTTCATGATCAGTTAACAAAAGGTTTTGGCGTATCCGCCATTCATAGTGAATACGGCATGACAGAACTCCTTTCTCAGGCTTATTCTTTAGGCAATGGTATTTTCAATTGCCCTGACTGGATGAAGGTATTGATCAGAGATACCAATGATCCTTTAACTTTGATCCAAAATGGTAAAACAGGAGGAATTAATGTTATAGATCTGGCCAATATCAATTCCTGTTCATTCATTGCCACACAAGATTTAGGTCGAATAAACCCTGATGGTAGTTTTGAAGTTTTAGGCAGGTTTGATCATGCCGATATCAGAGGATGTAATTTACTGGTGCAGTAAGTTAAAACAACCTGTTATCGAAATTAAATGGTTTAACCTCAATGATCTTAATTTTATCTGATAGCGAGTGGTTTACATTCATCAGGTAGTTAAACTCGTCTTCAATTATTGCAGAAGGTACCCGTAGCAGTAAATATTCATTTTTCCTGATAAATTCATCACCAATCTTTTTAAGTGCTAATGATGCAGGGTAAGCTTTCCAATTTTCGGGTAATTGCTTATGGTCATACCGATCAATGCTATCTTCAGGGAGTTCAAATATGGTTAAACACAACTGATTGGCATCATTGATATTGTTCTTATTTGCCAAAACTTCAAGCGCTGCCAATGATCGGTTTTCGGCCATATAATGCATAGAAACGCCAACAGAATTCCAACGGCCACCAAATAACCGGGCACCAGTTCCACTAACATCTTTGGCATGTTTACAATTACTGATCCGGTATAGTATCATTTAACTAAAAACGCCATATTCGATCCTGCCCAATATTTGTAAAACCATATCAAAACCGATGCTGGTATCGAGTAAATTAAGAGGAATTTCATTATTTAAAGCTTGGTTTGGTTGCCTTACCCAGGTGTTAAAAGCCTTCGCACTACCTAAAACTTCTATCCCACGCT
This sequence comes from Pedobacter chinensis, assembly GCF_003339865.1. Lineage (GTDB taxonomy): Bacteria > Bacteroidota > Bacteroidia > Sphingobacteriales > Sphingobacteriaceae > Pedobacter > Pedobacter chinensis. The sequence continues at coordinate 332,292 of NZ_QPKV01000004.1, read as the reverse complement.
CATATAAACGTGCTAACTCTATTGCCCTATCGGCATATTCTGTTTTAACCAATGTAGTTGGTGCATACCTTTGAAGTGTACGCTCAGAAATATGTAAAATACCCGCTATTTCTTCTAATGTTAAAGAAATTTGTTTAGCTAGTGAGGTTAATGATTTCTTTGATATGCCTTTGCGGGCAAGATTTAAAAGATCAAACTCACTAGGGTTAGTATAATGGTTTCCAATTATAGCCATAATGGGCGTTTGAAGAGCGGCCTGATAAGCCACCATTGGTTCTTCAACGATATTTTCTGGTTTTCTTTTCATTGCCCGACAATTATACCCAAATATATACATTTTGTCTGGTATTTAGAATACCTACTGCCAAAAAAAATCTCAATCAATAGATTGAGATTTCCTTATGTTAAATTTACCCTTTTACCCGGCAATTAACAGGAAATAATTTTTCTTGCCTTTCTGCACCACAATAAACTGATCATTGATTAAATTTTCTGCATTAAAAATCTGCGTAGCATCAGTAACTCTTTCTTTATTTACCGAAACACCACCACCTTGAATCAATTTTTTAATTTCTCCCTTCGATGGAAAAACAGCGGCTTTCTCTACTAAAAGTGTAGCTGCATCAACGCCTGTAGCCAGCTCTGATTTTGAAATCTTAAACTGAGGAATGCCCTCAAACATTTCTAAAACCTGTTTCTCAGATAAACTTTTTAAAAATTCCAAAGATCCATTGCCAAATAAAAACTCAGAGGTTTTAACAGCGGTTTCCAATGCTTCTACAGAGTGGGTTTTTATAGTAATATCTTCTGCCAATGCTTTTTGTAAAATACGCAAATGCGGTGCAGCATCATGTTCAGCTTCCAGAGCTTCAATTTCTGCTCTGGTTTTTAGGGTAAATATTCTGATCCACTTCTTCACATCGTCATCAGAGGCGTTTAACCAAAACTGATAATATTTATACGGAGAGGTTTTTTCAGGATCTAACCAAACAGCGCCACTTTCCGTTTTACCGAATTTTGTTCCATCGGCTTTTTTAATCAACTGTGTAGTAATGGCATAAGCTGTTCCTCCATCCTTTCTTCTAATCAACTCTGTTCCGGTAACAATATTCCCCCATTGATCTGATCCGCCCATTTGCACCAAACAATTCTCATTCTTCCATAAATGATAAAAATCATAACCCTGGATCAATTGATAGCAAAATTCAGTAAAAGATAATCCTGAATCACCTTCTAAACGTCTTTTCACACTATCTTTTGCCATCATATAGTTAACAGTGATATGTTTTCCCACATCTCTGATGAATGTGAAAAGATTCATATCCTTAAACCAATCTGCATTATTGACCATCACGGCTCCATTGCCCCCCTCTTCAAACTTTAAGAATTTAGCCAATTGTGCTTTCATTCCCTTAAGATTGTGCTCGATCATTTCTGGTGTTTGCAGATTCCTTTCATCGGATTTCCCTGATGGATCTCCAACCATCCCGGTAGCACCACCAACTAAAGCATAAGGTTTATGACCAGCTTTTTGAAAATGGATCAGCGTCATGATCTGCGTTAAATGACCTACATGTAACGAATCTGCGGTAGGGTCAAAACCAATATAACCAGAGGTCATTCCTTCATTTAACTTTTCCTCAGTATTTGGCATAATATCATGCAGCATGCCACGCCACCTTAACTCTTCAACAAAATTCGTCATTGTACAAACACTTTAATAATTGTGCGTGCAAAGATAAAATTTTAGCTTAGTTTAAAGCAAATTAGTTAGCAACTGTAAACCAGCTTTTAAAATCTGCCTGAGCTGTATCAAAATCGGGGTGGCCGATAAGGCAATTCAGGGAGCTATCACTTCGTATTGCCTGATTTGGAATACCCGAGTTGTTGAGCCAGTTGTCACATAATTTATTGATCAGTGAAACTTCTTTATCCTCTACAGCATCCATATCCATTGCATTTAGCGCCACATACTCATCCTTACTAATACCTGCGGGCAAATCCCAGTGTTTACCGTTTGCGTTACTAACCATCATTGGCCGCAACACCGGATTCATTCTGATGAAATCAACTGGTTTTGCCGGCATGGAAGCATTTAAGATCATGTAAGCTACAAATGCTGCTGTATCAGGTGGGTCATTTAAGATGCTGGTACCCATTTTCTGAATATCTTTGATCAAACCAGGCTCCTCATACTTAGCCTTTAGTTCATTGTACTTAACCGGAATTTCCTCATCATATTGCAATTGTGAAACCGTTCCGGTACCAATAGAAAGTACCTGAATATGTTCGATTTCATATTGTTCACGATTACAAATCGCCTCTGTAACCGCTGTTAAGATCGGGTTATTATTTCCGGTAACTCCGCCATCCCAGTAATATTTAAGTTTGTGATTAACCTTGAACATAGCAGGTTCATTAAAATAATTAACCGGTGCAGTGCTCGAAGCATGAATCGCATCAACCAGGCTTACCAAACAATCTGATGGCGATTGGGTTACAGGCGGCAAGTTTTTCAGTTTCTTTTCAATAACCGATGTTGAGGCTAAACTATCACAATCCGTTCTGAACATTTCTGCTCTGTTGCGGTAATAATCATAACCAATAATTAAAAATTGGGTTTTAATATGGCCATCAACAGCAACGTATTCAGGAACCTGCATTAAATCAAGCCTGGAAATTTTTGGCAAGATCTCTTTTAATGCCTGATGTTTTCTCTTTGTTGCATATTTTGCACCAATTTTAAATATTCTTGCAGCGCTTGACAGTAAGCTTTTCTCAAAGAAACTCAACCTTGAAAAAACCTTGCTTCTTAGCTTTTCATCATCAAAAATTTTTTCTATCTCTGAAAGGCGAAGGTTTTCTGCCATAGCAGCAGCCACCAGGCTACCACCACTATTTGCCGCTACCAGATCAAACTTTGCCAAAACCTCATGACCCGTTGGATCGGGAGCATTAAAGGTTTCTGCGAAAAGTTTACGTAAACATTTTACCTGAATAAGTGCCCAGGAACCGCCTCCATCAAGAGACAGTATCCGATAAGTTTTAGAGTTAGGCATGATTAGATTTTTAAGGTAATTAAATTTATAAATAATTAATTTACAAAACAATACGAATTAAAAAGCTAATATCATATGGTTTCAGTTTTTCAGCAAAAAAGAAAACATTACCTTGCAGGCATGAACTTTTTATCTCATTATTACTTCGATAAATCAAATGCTGATGCCAATGTGGTAATGGGAACCGTATTACCTGATCTGATCAAAAACGCATCAAAAGAAACAAATTTATATCCTCAAAAAAATGAGTTTTTATTTTTAGGAAATGCTAACGAAGAAGGATTACTAACAGGTTGGAAAAGACATCTGGCAGTTGACCTGTTTTTTCATTCCTCTAATTTCTTTTTAGAAAAAACAACAGCACTTAAACATCTGATCAAACCAGTGGTGGAAGGCACCCCTGTTCGGCCTTCATTTTTGGCTCATATAGGTTTGGAGCTTTTATTAGATCATTTACTTATTGAGCATAATCTGGTACAGGTTAATCACTTTTATGAAAAACTTATGGCCGTAAAAAAAGAATCTTTAAATGATTTCCTTGAGCATTGTGGGTTAAAAGATCAGACGGTGTTTTCTAAGTTTCTGGAAAGCTTTATCAGCAGTAAATATTTATTCAGCTACCAAAAGCTAGAAAACATCAGCTATGCTTTAAATAGAATATGCATGCGTTTGTGGCCAGAAACTTTAAGCGAAAAACAACTGGCAGAATTAACTTTTCAACTCGGCTTGTTTAAACAAGTATTGGAAAAAGATTTTATGAATATTTTTGATGAGATAAAATCAAAGCTTTCATAGTTTTTGCATCAGAGGGATCGAAGAATGCATCCAAGTATTTTCACTCATTTTGTATCGATAACCTTTGAGCGCTCAGGCTACGAACAACTGTCCATAACGCAACCTACCTGTCGGGGAATTTTACCTGCTTTTATTAGCTGACTTGAATGTCAAAAATCCATTCTGTATCATCACGAGGCCTGACAGCTCCAAATTTCTTCAATCAACATTCTTCCTTCGACTTCGCATCTTGTTTTCCCGGATCCCCAAGCCGACACAATTAGTCTGACAACTACAGACACCGAACGATAGAACCACAGTCGCCAACAGCAGTTTTCGTACCAAGCTATTGCGGATGATATTATGTTCCAAATCCTCATTTCGGTTACATAATCCCTCAATTCTGTTATTTCTTTTCTTTCCGATGGATGCAACTTTGCATCAACAAAAATCAAGAAAATGAATATTGTATTGACAGGTTCTTTAGGGAACATAGGAAAACCGCTTACACAAGCATTGGTAGAAAAAGGACACGCGGTAACCGTAATCAGCAGTAAAATTGAACGGAAACCTGAAATTGAGGCTTTAGGTGCTATTCCGGCAATAGGAAACATTCAGGATGCCGGTTTTCTATCTGAAACATTCAGAGGTGCTGACGCAGTTTATCTGATGGAGGCTTGGGAGGGTATTGGAAGTATATTCGATAAGGATATTGATTTTTTAGCCGAGTTTAAAAAAATCGCAGAAAACTATAAACAAGCCGTAGAACAGTCAGGCGTAAACCGTATTATACATTTGAGTAGTGTCGGTGCGCATTCAGACAAAGACATGGGTAGTTTGCTCGTGCATTACAATGTTGAAAATATCCTGAAAACACTTCCCGAAACTGCTGCTATCAAGTTTATGCGACCCGTTGGCTTTTTCAGCAATATCTACCGGTGGTTACCAATGATCAAATCGCAGGGAGTGATAACTCAAAGCTACGGCGGCGATAAAAAAGAACCGTGGGTGTCGCCTTTGGATATAGCAGCAACCATTGCAGATGAAATGGAAAAGCCGTTTAATGGCAGAACAGTACATTATCAGGCAAGTGAAGAAGTTTCTCCCAATGAGATCGCGCAAAGTATAGGTAACGCAATTGGTAAGCCAGACTTAAAATGGGAAGTAATTCCAGCCGATAAACTATTAGACCAAATGCTTTCCGCAGGCGTCAACGAATGGATAGCAAACGGAATGGTTGAGATGCAAAAAGCACAGCAAACTGGCAGTTTGTACGAAGATTTCTATCAACACAATCCAACGCTCGGAAAAGTCAAACTGGATGACTTCGCCAGAGAATTTGCTCAAACGTATAATAAACAGAATAAATAAATTTTAAGAAAATGAATTACGAAGTAATCACAAACACCGAAGAAAACAATAATAAAGAAGTGCGTAAAAAAGCATTAATAACAGGAGCCAATAAGGGAATTGGCTTTGCAACAGCAAAACAGCTTTTGCAAAACGGATATTACGTTTTCATCGGAAGCCGCAACCCAGACAATGGGAAGGCTGCCGTAGACCAATTGAAAAGTGAGGGTTTTGAAAATGTAGAAGCCATACTGTTAGATGTGACAGACACTGCTTCAGTAGAAGCTGCACGCAAGGAAATCGGCAGTAAAACGACTGTACTCGATGTACTTATTAATAATGCCGGCATCAATGGCGGCTTTCCACAGGCAGCATTGGAAGCAAGTGCCGATGCTTTTCAGCAGGTAATGGATACCAATTTGTATGGAGTGGTAAGGGTAACGCAGGCGTTCATTGATTTATTAAGCAAATCAGAACAGCCAAGAATTGTCAATGTATCATCAAGCGGATGTTCACTTACCTTACATTGCGACCCCAGCTGGAAATATTATACACACAAAGCCGCCCTATATCCAGCTTCAAAAGCAGCAATGAATATGTACACCATTAATCTGGCTTATGAGTTGAGAGATACGCCTTTTAGAGTAAATGCGGTATGTCCCGGATTTGTAGCTACAGATTTCAATGGACACAGAGGAACCGGAACCGTTCAGGAGGGTGGTATACGTATTGCTAAATATGCAATGATTGGAGAAAACGGACCAACGGGCAAATTCATCAGTGAAGAATATAATCCTGAAACCGGAGAAACCCCGTGGTAATAAATTCAGTAATTTAGTGGGATGAAAAATAAACCGCATAATTTTCAGTCTTTATCAGATTTCCATCGGATGTTTGGGGTATCAAAACCTGTACATCCTTTGGTAAGTTTTATCCGCCTTGAAGATATGAAAATGCCTTCCGAAGAATTAGCCGATCAATTGGTTTTAGACTTCTACAAGATTGCCTACAAAGACAGTCTAGGAAAGGCAAAATACGGACAGCATTATTATGATTTTGGAGAGGGCGGTTTAGTGTTCACTTCACCCGGTCAATTGTTTCAGAAACCAGGCAATAGTACCCATAAAGGATATATTTTGCTTGTTCATCCTGATTTCTTATTATCTTATCCCTTAGCGAAAAAAATAACGCAATATGGTTTCTTTTCATACAATACCAATGAAGCGTTACATTTATCTGAAAAGGAAAAAGAAACCATTTTCTCCGTTTTTAAGATAATCGAGGAAGAATTAAACAGCAGGATAGACGATTTCAGCCAGGATGTTATCATTTCGCAAATCGAGCTGCTATTGAACTACAGCATCAGATTTTACAAACGTCAATTCATCACACGCAAAACGATTGGCAACAGTTTATTGCAACAGTTTGAAGACCTTTTGGAAGATTATTTCAATAATGAAAAAACATTGGACAATGGGATTCCAACTGTACAACATCTGGCTGAACAACTTAATTTATCAGCCACCTATTTAAGTGATATGTTACGTTCTCTGACAGGGCAGAATACGCAACAGCACATCCACAACAAACTGATTGAGCAAGCAAAAAAAATACTGTCAACCTCTGATTTGTCTGTAGCTGAAATAGCATACCTGTTAGGATTTGAGCATCCGCAGTCATTTAGCCGATTGTTTAAGACTAAAACCAATCTCTCCCCCTTAGCATTTAGACAGTCTTTTAATTAGAGAAGCAGGAAGAACCAGATAAGATTAGGGTTTTAAAAGATGGTGAATTCAAGAATCTCTTCACATATCTTTCCATCCATTTCTAAAGTTTTCAGTACCCTTATTTCCATTGTACCTATTCTTTCTCATTAACACTTACATCAAAACCTTCCTTTGGTATCCTTGCGTAAAACTACTCTTTATAAGCCGTTTTAGCTTTTTTAACATTTTTATTGAAAAAGAATGATTTTTTATCTGTCTTTGGATGGTAAGCAATCTTTTGTTTTTCAAAACACTAAAATCAATTTATATTTGCCATATGTCGCTATTTGCAATAAAAGAAGAAATGGATGCGTTGGTTGCAGAACTCAACCAGCATAATTATAATTATTATGTACTGGCCATGCCAACCATTGGCGATTATGAGTTTGACAAAAAGCTAAAACACCTTGCAGAATTGGAAAAAGCAAATCCAGATTTTGCAGATCCAAACTCCCCAACTCAACGTGTCGGCGGAGACATTACCAAAAACTTTGCTACGGTGCTCCACAAATACCCCATGTTATCATTGGGCAACACCTATAATGAGCAGGATCTTCGTGATTTTGACGAAAGGATCAGAAAAGCAATTGGCGATAATTTCGAGTATGTTTGTGAATTAAAGTTCGATGGATTATCAATTAGTTTAACCTACGAAAGTGGCAAACTTGTAAGGGCAGTAACCCGTGGAGATGGCACAAAAGGCGATGATGTGACTAATAATGTAAAAACCATTCATACCATTCCTCATCAGATAAAAACAGGTAACGTTCCTGAACATTTCGAAATCCGTGGAGAGATTTTCATGCATAAAGCTGCCTTTTTAAGGTTAAATGCCGCCCGTGAAGAATTAGGTGAGATTCCCTATGCAAACCCAAGGAATTTCGCATCCGGAACAATAAAAATGCAGGATAGTAAAGAAGTGGCCAAACGACCTTTAGACGGATTTATATATTTTCTGTACACAGATAAAAACGAATTCAAAAATCACTGGGAAAGCTTGCAGGCTGTTAAGGATTGGGGATTTCATGTTTGCCAACATAACAAATTGGTCACAAACATAAATGAGGTGCTCGATTTTATTCACTATTGGGAAGAGGAACGTTTCAAACTGAGTTATGATATTGATGGAATTGTAATTAAAGTAAACAGCTATGCACAACAGCAGGAATTGGGTTTTACAGCCAAGTCTCCCCGTTGGGCGATATCATATAAATATAAAGCAGCAGAGGTAGAAACTGTTTTAGAAAAAGTTACCTATCAGGTTGGACGAACAGGTGCAGTTACACCTGTTGCAAACTTAAAACCTGTATTACTGGCAGGAACAACTGTAAAACGGGCGACCCTTCATAATGCAAATGAAATCGAAAGATTAGACCTCCACGAAGGTGATACCGTATTTGTAGAAAAAGGTGGAGAGATTATTCCAAAAATCATTAAAGTAAATTTAAGTAAACGTTTGGCGGGCTCAAGTAAAGTACATTATTTGCATAATTGCCCCGAATGTGGAACTGAACTGATTAGAAAAGAAAGTGAAGCGGTTCACTACTGCCCGAATGATGAAGGTTGCCCTCCACAAATTGTTGGAAAAATACAGCATTTTATTTCCCGCAAAGCAATGAACATTGACGGCCTGGGAAACGAAACAATCGAAACTTTTTATAAGCATGGGTTAGTGAATCATATTAGCGATTTGTACACTTTATATCAGAAAGCAGATCAGCTTAAAAGCTTAGATCGGTTTGGTGAACGATCTATCGAAAACATGCTCACTGGAATAGAAAGATCAAAAGAAATGCCTTTTGAAAAAGTACTTTTTGGATTAGGCATCCGTTATGTTGGAGAAACTGTTGCAAAAAAATTAGCTGCTGGTGTGAAAAATATTGATATACTGGCCAAGGCATCAATTGACGATTTAATTGCTATTGACGAAATCGGGCAGCGCATAGCCGAGAGTATTGTTGAATACTTTGCAAAAAAAGAGCATTTAGAACAGATAGAATTATTAAAATCAGCAGGTTTACGCTTTGAAATTGAAGAAAAGTTAATTGAACTGGCAAGTGATCAACTTATTGGAAAAACATTCGTAATTTCGGGCGTTTTTGAAAACTACAGTCGCGATGAGCTGAAAGATATGATTGAGGCAAATGGCGGAAAGATGTTGAGTGGAATTTCAGGCAAATTAAACTATTTGGTTGCCGGTGATAATATGGGACCTTCAAAACTGGAAAAGGCCACTAAATTAAATGTTCCAATCATCAGCGATGAAGAACTTTTGAAAATGATAAACGAATAGTTTATTACCACAAAAGACATTAAAGACGGAATAAGACGTGTTATAAATACAATTTATAACTATTAAAAAAATACCTTGGCATCGTTTACGGCTCCGAGGTAAATAAAAAACAACAATTTATATAATGAACAAATTTCAGGGTACTGGTGTAGCATTGGTTACACCTTTCAACACAGATGGATCTGTTGATTATAACGGTTTAAAAAACCTGATTAATCATTTGATCGACGGAGGGATAGATTACCTCGTTTCTTTAGGCACAACCGGCGAAACCGCTACAATGACTAAGGACGAGAAGAAGAAGGTGTGGGCTTATACTGCTGAAATCAATGATAACAGATTACCATTAGTTGCGGGAATTGGCGGAAACAATACGCTCGCCGTTGCTGAAGACATTAAAGCTTTTGATACCACAGGCTATAGTGCAATTTTATCTGTAAGCCCTTATTATAACAAACCAACACAGGAAGGTATTTATCAGCATTATAAATATTTAGCTGAAATTTCACCTTTGGATTTGATTTTGTACAATGTTCCAGGTCGTACCATGAGCAACATGAGCCCGGAAACGACCTGTAGGTTGGCATATGATTTTAAAAACATCATCGCCACCAAAGAGGCATCTGGCAGTTTCGATCAGTTCAATCAAATTATAAGAGATAAACCTGAGGATTTCCTCTTGATCTCTGGAGATGATCCGATTACCTTGCCGATGATTGCCCTAGGCGCATCAGGCATTATTTCAGTTGTTGGTAACGCATTGCCAAAACAATTCTCTGATATGATAAGACAATGCTTAACCGGGGATTTTAAAGCTGCTACACCAGCGCATTTAAGTTTGGTGGAATTTACCCGTTTAGCTTTTGCAGAAGGTAATCCGGCAGGAATAAAAGCAGCCTTAAAACATTTAGGTGTATGTGGGGATACAGTCAGATTACCTCTGGTTAAAGCCTCAGATGCTTTGACAAATGCAATTGTTAAGGAAATAGAAAAAATAAGTACAGTAGCTTAAACAGAGGATTGATTTAATTCAAAGAAGTCAAGTTTTAAAAACTTGACTTCTTTTTTTATAGCCCTACATGAATATGTTTTAATTTATATCAGTTGACTGTGTAGATTGATATTCAACAAGTTAATTTTTTTAAAACTTGGCTTATTTATAAAAATTGGTTAGATTCATTTATGCCAATTAATAACAAATATATTCAAGACTTTGTTGAAGATGAGTTTATGCATATCATTTGCAAATCTGTTACCGGTTCGCTATTATTTAAAAATGATGCTAATAGATCTTACTTTCTTAAAAAATATGCAGAATACAGTTTTGGTTATCTGGAAACGTATTGTTACATATTACTTTCAAATCATGTACATTTTCTGGTAAAATGCGTGAACGAACGATCTCTCACTGCCCGTTTGAAATTACTCCCACAGGAGCATTTGAAAACACATCAAAAGAAATATGTGAATAAAGAATTAACCTTTAGCGAGGCTTTAGAATTCCAAATGAAAGACTTTTTTATATCTTATGCCATGGCTTTCAACAAAGAGAATAAAAGATCTGGTTCATTATTCATTAATCCCTTCAGAAGAATTAGAATAACTGATGATGCTCATTTACAGCAAAATATAATATACATTCATGCAAACGGTATTAAACATGGCGTATGTAAGCAGCTAACAGATTTTAAATGGTCATCTTACCAACCTCTTTTATCTGATCAAGCAACCAAATTAAAGAGAAATGAAGTAATGGAATATTTCGGAAGCAAAAATAATTTTATAGAGATGCATCAAACACAGACCCAATATTTTTATCAGAATGCTTTAGAGTCCGATTAGATTTATTACCAAAATGCAAAAATGCCTTCTGAAAAATATTTTTAGGATGTATAAAAAACACAATATTTTATCAAAAGCACTCTGAATCTGATTAGATTTATTACCAAAGAAGTCAAGTTTTAAAAACTTGACTTCTTTCAATACAGAAATACCTTCTTAAAATCTTTTTAAAATGTATAAAAACACAATATTTATCAAGAGCACTTTGGATCCGGTTAGATTTATCACCAAATAAGTCAAGTTTTAAAAACTTGACTTATTTCAATACAAAAATACCTTCTTAAAATCTTTTTAAAATGTATAAAAACACAATATTTATCAAAAGCACTTTGGATCTGATTAGATTCATTACCAAAGAAGTCAAGTTTTAAAAACTTGACTTCTTTCAATACAAAAAACCTTTTGAAAATATTTTAAGATGTATAAAAACACAATATTTTATCAAAAGCACTTTGGATCTAATTAGATTCATTACCAAAGAAGTCAAGTTTTAAAAACTTGACTTCTTTGCAAAAATGCCTTCTGAAAAATCAGAAGGCATTTTTATTGATAAATATCTTTATAATCGCTTAAGCTTTGTTTTTCGTTTCCTGAACTTCTAAACGGATAGCCTGAGCTAAATTTTTCAAATCCTGCATACCCTTGCGCACACGAGTTCCAGCAGCACTGTTCCCTTTGTTATAAAACTTGTCTGCATCAGCTTCCAAAGCCGCAACTAAACTTTTTACTTCTTCAAATTTTTTCATTTTCTTAGTACTCCTATTATTTTAAAGGTTTGAGTTATAATTAACTAACTCTAATTTAGAATGTTTGTTGTAATAAAAAAATTTTTAATTAAATAAAAAAACGCCTTTAAAGCCGTTTTTTTCCACATTTAAGCGGTTTATAAACATTTATTATCAACAAATTACAAATAAAATACTGATAAGCAATGTATTACAAAAATAAAGCACAAAAAAAAGCCCTTTAAAGCAATTTAAAGGCTATAAGCAATATTTTATTTTAATTAAGCTATAGCAAACTGATTTTCTTTATAATAACCATTTTCCAGCTTTTCTGCCACTTCACTAAAAGCATCCAATGTACGTTGCACATCTTCTAAAGTATGAACAGCTGTTGGAATTAAACGCAGTTCAATCATTCCTTTTGGAATTACAGGATATACCACGATCGAACAGAAAATGCTGTAGTTTTCACGTAGATCGAAAGTAATTGCAGTTGCATCAGAAAGCTCACCTTTTAAGAAAACCGGAGTAACCACTGAATCTGTCACTCCTAAATCAAATCCACGTTCACGCAAACCTTTTTGTAAAGCGGTTGCTATTTCCCATAGTTTATCTTTCAACTCTGGTTTGCTTTTTAATAATTCCAAACGTTTTAACAAACCAATTACCATTGGCATTGGCAAAGCTTTGGCAAAAGTTTGTGAACGCATGTTGTATCTTAAGAAATTGGTGATTTCTTCTGTTGAAGCTACAAAAGCGCCGATGCCTGCCATGGATTTTGCAAAAGTACCGAAGTAAACATCAATTCCATCGATGCAATCCTGTGCTTCATGTGTTCCGGCACCGGTTTTACCCATTGTACCAAAACCATGTGCATCATCAACTAAAATACGGAAGTTGAAGTCTTTTTTAAGTTCAACCAGTTCCTTTAGTTTACCCTGCGCACCACTCATTCCGAAAACACCTTCAGTAATCAATAAAATGCCACCACCAGATTCATTTGTTAATTTAGTGGCACGTTCTAATTGTTTACGTGCACTTTCGATATCATTGTGTTTATACACAAAACGTTTTCCCATGTGTAAACGCAACCCATCAATAATACAAGCGTGAGATTCTGCATCGTAAACGATCACATCATTTCTATCAACCAAAGTATCAATGATGGAAACCATACCCTGGTAGCCATAGTTTAATAAAAACGCATCAGGTTTGCCCACAAAAGCTGCAAGTTCCTGTTCTAATTGCTCATGATATTTTGAATTACCACTCATCATACGTGCACCCATTGGGTACGCCATGCCGAATTGAGCAGCAGCTTCCTGGTCTGCTTTTCTAACTTCCGGATGATTGGCTAAACCTAAATAATTATTTAAACTCCAAACCAAATGCTCTTTTCCTTTGAATTGCATGTGTGGCGCAATTTCTCCCTCTAATTTTGGAAATGAGAAATACCCATGAGACCATTTCTGGTGTTGACCAAGTGGCCCCATGTGCTTTGCTATCTTATCAAATATATCCAATGTATTATGTGTTTTTATAATAAAAATTTTGCGAATTTAAGCTTTATTCGTCTTAAAATCAACCAGATTAATATTTTACATGTCAATTAAGATTTTTCACGATCTAATTTTATGCCAAAAAAGCCCCGGCTTTAAATCGGGGCTTTAAAATTATACTTGGTTTGATTTAATCAACGTTATCGTGTAAAAATGAATTGTTAGGCCTGATCTCTGTTCCTCCGTCCTGATCATTACTTAAAGTGAAACGACTTACCTGTGATTCAGAAGAATGTTGGACCTGTTGCAGTTGCATTTGTTTACGTTTGTAAGCAGGTTCATTTTCCAGTTCCTGTAAACCATTGGTTGTGCGCAATTTCATACTCAAATCTTTCAAACGTAAAATACGTTCTTTTGATTTTTTGAGTTGCTCTTCCATTGATTCATCATTCTTGTCGTCATCTAAACCAGCAACGGGCATTTCCACCACTGGTTCAGGCTCAGGTGCAACCTCTGCAACTGGTGTTTCGAAAACAAAATTGGTTTCAGCTAATTTAACTTCAAACTCAAATCCGGTTTCTTTAGGTTCTTCTACCTGCGGTTCTTCCTCTATCAAAGTATGGCGAACTACATTGTTTTCAGGTTCCTGAACTTTTTGTGGTTCAGGCTTACTGAACATTCCACCAAACAAATCAACCTGAGAAGGTTCTTCTTTAGCTTTCAAAACCGGCTCGTATGACGGAGCCGCTTTAGGCTGAATAAAAGAGTTTACCGGTTCAACGGGACGAACCAAAGGCGCCTCTTCAGGCGTTAACAATGATATTTTCTTTTTATTTTTTTCTTCGTTTACGCGTTCTTCTGAGGTTTGGAAACCTGTAGCAATAATAGTTACAGATAATTTATCACTTAATGACTCATCTGTACAGTTACCCCAAATTAAATCGGCAGATAAGCCTGCTTTTTCCTGAATGTAATCTGTAATGATGGAAACCTCATCCATTGTTACCTCACGAAGACCAGAGCTGATGTTTAACAAGATATAACGGGCACCTTCAATCTCATTGTCTTTTAATAATGGAGAGGCCAAAGCGCCTTCAACCGCTTGTAATGCACGATCATCGCCTTCAGCAGAATGGCTACCCATGATAGCCACACCGCTATCTTTCATTACTGTGCGCACATCTTTAAAATCCACGTTGATATAACCCGGAACAGTAATGATTTCTGCGATACCTTTTGCAGCGGTGGTTAAAATATCATCAGCCTGACCAAATGCAGAACCCAGCGTTAAGTTTCCGAAGATTTCACGCAGCCTGTCATTAGAGATTACTAAATAAGAATCCACATATTTCTTCAGTTCTTCCATGCCTTCATCGGCCTGCAGTCTACGTCTTTTTCCTTCGAAAGAAAATGGAGTCGTGATAATGGCAACAGTTAAAATGTCGAGTTCTTTAGCAGCTTTGGCAATAATCGGAGATGCACCAGTTCCTGTACCACCACCCATTCCTGCAGTAATGAACAACATTTTAGTCGTACTACCTAACATGGCTTTAATATCATCGATATTCTCTATGGCCGAGTTTTTACCCACCTCAGGAATAGAGCCAGCCCCCATGCCTTCGGTTAAACTAGCACCTAATTGCACCTTGTTAGGGATAGGGCTAGATTCCAAAGCCTGGGCATCTGTATTACAAATAATAAAATCCACACCAGTAATACCTGACAGGTACATATGGTTCACCGCGTTGCCGCCACCGCCTCCAACACCAATTACTTTGATGATTGAAGACTTATCTTTTAACATTTCGAACTGCATATCTTTATGAATCAGTTGTTTAAAAATTTTTAAATTCTGTTCATTACTCAACGTAATATTAACACTTTTTCAACAGACGTTTTCCACAAGTGTTAAGAATGTGGAAAACTCATGTTTTGTTGAAAAATACCTTAGCTTTTCAGGTAATCTTCGTCACTTACATTCATATCATCCTGAATGAAAGTTCTTGTTTTGGCAAGTAATTTATCGAAAAGACCCGGTCCGCGCTTCTCCTTTTCTTTAGCCGTTTTTGGTTTCTCCACAAAAACACCTGGTTGTTTCATTTCTTCCATCAGTTCTTCTGCTTTTTGAATACCTTTAATTAACAAACCAACACTGGTTGCGTACATGGGGCTTTTCAAATCGTCGTAAATCGCTTTCGGCATATCTTCATACTTAGACAAATGTTCGTTTGGATAACCAATGCGGCAATCTAAACCAGTTACATATTCCACAGCCTGAGAAAGGTGTTTCAACAGTGCACCACCACCTGTGATCACGATACCACCGATTAATTTTTTCTCATAACCTGATGACTTTATTTCATAATAAACATGCTCAATGATTTCTTCCATCCGAGCCTGAATTACGTAAGCCAGATTTTTAACAGAGATTTCTTTTGGTTCACGACCACGAAGCCCCGGAACACAGATGATTTCATTCTCTTTATTTTCTTCAGCCAATGCAGAACCAAAACGTGTTTTTAATAATTCAGCCTGATTACGCATAACAGAGCAGCCTTCTCTGATGTCTTCCGTAACACTATTACCACCAAATGGAATTACAGCCGTATGGCGAATAATACCCTCATGGAAAATGGCGATATCTGTGGTACCACCACCAATATCCACTAATGCAATGCCGGCTTCTTTTTCTTCCTCGCTCAACACCGATTCAGAAGATGCCAATGGCTCAAGAATGAGATCCTGAGTTTGCAAACCTGCATTGTTTACACATTTGATGATGTTCTTAACCGCCGTAACCTGACCAGAAATGATATGGAAATTCGCCTCAAGACGTACTCCTGCCATACCAATTGGGTCTTTAATACCTGGTTCATTATCGATGGTAAACTCTTGTGGCAATACATGAATGATTTCCTCTCCCGGAGGCATCACCAGTTTAAACATATCATCAATCAACTTATCGATATCTTTTTTACCAATTTCGTTGTTTAATTCTCTTCTTGTTAAAATTCCTCTGTGCTGTAAGCTCTTGATGTGCTGACCAGCAATACCCACATTTACCACCTGTATCTCTACATTGGATTGGCCGCTTGCTACTTCAACGGCCTGAGCAATGCCCTGTACGGTTTTTTGAATGTTAGAAACCACTCCTCGTGTCACACCCGCTGATTCTGCCTTGCCTATTCCTAAAATTTCTATCTTACCGTGTTGGGTTCTCCGACCAACGATAACACATATTTTTGTAGTACCGATATCCAATCCTACTACAATGGGCGACTGACTGGTAAATTTTGCCTTGTCCATATTCGTTAATTTTGTTGAGTTTTATATTGTTTTTCTAGGGCTCTGATTTCTTTTTCTCTCTCTAATTTCAGCTCTGCTGCAGATTTCACAGGTTTCTTTAAATCTGTCGCAGGCTTCGTTGCTGGTTCTTTTTTATCTACTGGTTTTGTTTCCTGAGGCCTGGCTGCAACGGTGGTTACGGTTTTCTTCACTTCTGTTTGAGCAGGTTCTGTTTTTTTAGATTCTGCTTTTTGTGGCTCAACCTTTTTGGGTTCCTCCTTTTTAGGTTCAACCCTCTTTGCTGTAACAGCAGCTGTTTGCTCTCCTGTTACCTGTCCAATCACATCTCTGATCAATGAATCGGAAACTTTTTGCTGTATTCTCAAACTATCAGTCGGAGAAATTGTTTTTCGTTTTCTGGCAATTTCAGTTGAATCTCTTTTTTCGCAAACAATTTGATTGGTATACTTAATATTGATTGTTCTGTAAGTTTCCCATCCCACCAAAGGCATTGCTTTTTTGTAGAACAACAACAGATTGGTCATCTTCTTTTCCAATGAATCTGCATTGCCCAGAATGATGCGTTGATTACCAACTCTGGGAATGAGCTCAATATCATTTTTCTGATCAACCACAATCTGTTCGATTTGGGAATCCCACAGGGTATCCTTTTTAATATATAATGCTGTTTTATAAAGATCGTGTGCCAACCTGGTATGCAAAGTATCAACGCGACTTCCAAAAACCTCTGTGATATTACCAGTTGCTACCAATACATTGGCTGTGAAGTTTGATGAAATCGGCATTTTCAATCCATCATTGTCAATATAGAAATCCTGTCCGCTATTATTTAATATTCTAACCACAGGTTGTCTTTGCTTTACTTCAATATTCAATACACCATCCATATCCACATATACTTTTGCAAACGCGATGTATGGATTGGATTGAAGTTTTTTCTCAATTTGATGAATGTTGATTTGTTCCAGATTCCGTCCAAGAAGCATACCCTGATCCTCGCGAAGTATAGCATCAATTTCTTCTCTTTCAATGAAATTATCAGCTCCAGGTATCAATATTTTAACATCACTACATTTAACTGTTTGCTTTTTAACATTGATGAAACTTAACAGCACCACCACTCCTGCCAGGCTGATCAGCCAGGCAAAGCCAGTAAAAATTGCGCTCCAGTTTATCCGTTTAAGCATTGTTCAATATATTTTTAATCGGCTCGATAATGGTATCAATATCTCCCGCTCCAACTGTTAAAATTAACTCAGGTTTTGTGTCCTTAACATGCTGAACCACAAAATCTTTTCCACATATTTTTTTATTCTCTAAAGTGATTTTATCCAGTAAAAACTGTGAATTTACCCCTTCCAAAGGCAATTCTCTGGCAGGATAAATTTCCAGCAACAGCATTTCATCAGCAGTGCTTAAAACTTTTGCGAACTCATCAGCAAAATCACGGGTACGCGTAAATAAATGCGGCTGGAAGATCACTGTTAACTTTTTATCAGGATATAATTGTCTAACGGCATCAAAACAAGCTTTTAATTCTTCAGGATGATGAGCATAATCATCAATATAAATCTGATTATCATTATTTACGATATACTCAAAACGGCGTTTTACACCTTTGAAGTTGGCCACAGCTTCTTTGATCTTTTCGGCATCAATGCCTAATTTCAAAGCAATGGCAATAGCAACTGTTGTATTTTCGACATTATGCTTGCCAGGCAGCATTAAACTGATATCCTTAATTTCAGTTGAATCATCGCTGTAATCAAAAACAAATTTCGATCCTTCAACCCGCAGGTTTTCAGCTTTAGCTGTTGCGGTAGAACTTGCCGCATAACTGATTCCGTCAGATAGAGACAGACCTTCATGTACGTACAGCGTACCATTTTCTTTTAACTGACCAGCGTATAAACGGAATGACTCTTCTAAATGACTTTTGTCTCCGTAAATGTCTAAATGATCGGCATCCATTGAGGTTACCACAGCGATATCCGAATGCAGTGTTAAGAAAGAGCGATCATATTCATCGGCTTCTACCACCACAACATCGTTTTGACCGAAAAGAACATTGCTGTTGTAATTGCTGGTTATCCCCCCTAAAAACGCTGTACAATCGTAGCCTGTATCTTTTAAAATATGCGCTACGATTGATGAAGTAGTGGTTTTACCGTGGGTGCCGGCAATTCCGATACAGAACATTCCCTGGCTAATGATGCCTAAAACCTCAGAACGCTTTTTAAGACTGAATCCTTTATCCTTAAAGTGATTTAAGATTTTTAAATCTTTTGGAATGGCTGGTGTATACACTACCAGAGTATCGTCATGATGATCCAGAAATGCACAAGGTAATGCAGCAGATTCATCTAAATAAGTAATCAAAATCCCTTCTTGTTCCAATGTTTCAGTAAGCTTGGTTCTGGTTTTATCATAACCACAAACCACCTGACCGCGTTTGGCAAAATAACGTGCAAGCGCACTCATGCCGATACCACCGATACCAACAAAAAACACCCTATTTATTTTACCTAATTCCATTTTATTTTAAGCTAAAGCAGAAAGACTAAAGACCAAAAACTTTTCTTTCCACTATCATTTATTTTTTCGCTATAAGAATGCTTTGAACCTTGCAATGACGTTTTGCCTTTGCTCTGGTCTTTCAGCCTTAGTCTTTAAGCTTTTATCAGTTTCAACACTTCACCAGCGATAATTTCATCTGCTTTCGGCAATGCCATTCTTCCCAAATTTTCAGATAACTTTTCTCTCTGATCTTTATTATTTAATAGAGCCAGTGCTTCTTTAACCAGCGTGTCTTCTGCAGACCGATCGTTGATTAACACTGCGGCCCCGTTTTTTACCAGTGCCATTGCATTTTTCGTTTGATGATCTTCAGCAACATTAGGTGACGGAACTAATATTACTGGCTTCTTGATCAGACAAAGCTCAGCTATTGTTCCTGCTCCTGCTCTACTGATAATCACATCAGCAGCGGCATAGGCTAAATCCATCTTGTTTAAAAACTCCAGAATCCGGATATTAGGGTGGTAATCCAATCCTAATCTTTCGATAATTCCTTTATAATAATATTTGCCTGTTTGCCAGACTACCTGCACATCCTGAGCCAGGATTTCTGGTAAATGTTTCTCAATTGCTTTATTTAAAGTTCCTGCACCGAGGCTTCCTCCTGTAACCATAATGGTTTTCTTTAAAGGATCGAGCTTTAAAAGCTCTGCTCCTGCATGGTGTTTTCCTTTAATATCTATTACTTCTTTACGAACGGGATTACCTGTTTTCAAAATTCGGTCAGCAGGGAAGAATTGTTCCATCCCATCAAAGGCTACGCAAATTTTCGATGCTTTTTTCCCCAGCCATTTGTTGGTTATCCCTGCGTAGGAATTTTGTTCCTGGATCAGGTAAGGAATACCTTTCAATGATGCAGCGTATAACAGCGGCCCGGAAGCATATCCACCTACACCAACCACTGCATCTGGTTTAAAATCATTAATGATCTGCACGGCTTTACGAACACTTCCGATAACCTTAAATGGCAATGCCAGGTTTTTAATGATCGAACCTCGTTGCATTCCACTGATGTTCAAACCTATGATCTTATATCCGGCTGCAGGAACTTTTTCCATTTCCATACGACCATTTGCACCCACAAATAAAATTTCACAAGCGGGCACCAAACGCTTAAGCGCATTGGCTATGGCCACGGCGGGAAAAATATGCCCGCCGGTGCCACCACCTGATATGATAATTTTTGGGGAATTATTCATTTTTAAATTATATGTTTTTATTATTAACTATTTCACCACAAAAGAAACAATAGTGAACAAAAGTTAATTTTCATTTTTATTCTTATTCTGGTAAAATCCTATACAAATCGTTTACGTAAGTTCTTTGTCCTTCTGTATATAAATTCACTGTATTAAAGTTGTATATAATTCCCTTAGGGGAACCTAATAATTTCATATAGGTAATAATTTGAGCCTCATGAATGGGCATCAATTTATCAACAGACTTTAATTCAATCGTTAATACATTTTCGACAAATAAATCACACCTCAAATTTGTATCTATAGCTATTCCTTTATAATTAACAGGAACCAGCATTTCAGTTTCAAAAGAAATCCCTCTAAGCAAAAGCTCGTGTTTCATACACCTATGGTAAGTACTTTCCAACAATCCAGCACCTAAAGCCTTATGCACTTCAATGGCAGCCCCATTAACCTGATAAGTTAAATCCTTTAGATATGTTTTACTCGTAATCATTATAACTATTGTGCTCTTTTGTTTCTTTTGTGCTTGCAAATAATTATCCAAATGCCGGAATCTCTCCAACAATTACTTTATTTTTTACTTTATCTTTTTCCTCTTTACTAACTACACCAGCATTTTCCTCCACATCTCGGCTTACACTCAAAATAATCCCAAAAGCCACACTGGTAAAAATCATTGATGTACCACCCATACTTACCAAAGGGAGTGGAACTCCTGTTACAGGCCCCAAACCTACAGCAACTGCCATGTTTGCAAAAGCCTGAATGGTCAGACTGAAACTCAGTCCGGCGGCGAGTAAAGCTCCAAATGCCTTGGGGGCTCTGGTCACTATTTTTATACATCGGTATAAAAGCACCAGGTAAAGTATCATGATTACAATTCCTCCCACAGTTCCCCATTCTTCAATAATAATGGCGAAAATAAAATCGGAATATGGGTGTGGCAGGAAATTGCGCTGGGTACTGTTACCTGGCCCTTTACCAAAAACACCACCAGTAGCCAGTGCAATTTTTGCCTGATCTGCCTGGAAAGTTTTATCTGAATGCTGCATCTCCGGATGCATGAACGTATTGATACGAGACATGTAGGTTTTTCGTCTTGGCCCCAAGAAGAAAACAAACAACAAGAGTACAAAGCCACCCGCACAAACAATAGCAATTTGTTTTATACTGATACGACCGATGATCAAAAGCAAAATACTTACTCCGAATAACATCAAGGCCGTAGATAAATTGGCCAATGCAATTAATACAAAGACTACACAAACAGACCCCATAATCGGGATGAATGATTCTCTTACATTTTTAATGTTCTCTTGTTTTTTGGTCAGCATTCTTGCCAAAAACGTAATTAAAGCGAGTTTTGCCAAATCTGATGTTTGAAAAGTCAAGCCGATTACAGGGATTTTAACCCACCTTGAGGCATCGTTTAAATTTGTACCAAAAATTAACGTATACACCAGTAAGGGTATGGTCACGATCATCAATATTTTGGAAATACCGGCGTAATACCTGTAATCGAGCAAATGGGCAATGTAAATCATTCCAATTCCCATGAGCACAAAAATCAAGTGTTTGGTTAACAGCAACTTTTCTACCGCCTCACCCTTTTTATACGCTAAAGTTCCTGTTGCACTGTACACAGCCATTACAGATATAAGCGAAAGCAGGATGATGATCAACCAGATCCATCTATCGCCTTTTGTTTTATTAAGTAGTGCTTGCAACATATATTAAGCCTCCTATTTATAATTCTCTAACTGCCGCTTTAAATTGATTTCCGCGATCTTCATAACTTTTAAACAGATCAAAACTTGCACATGCCGGAGAAAGTAAAACAGCATCTCCACGTTTTGCCAGATGAAAAGCAATTTGTGCAGCTTCTTCGGCTGAAAAAGTATTCACAATCACATCCACATCATCTTCGAAGGCATCATGAATGCGTTTATTGTCTTTGCCCAAACAAACAATTGCCTTCACTTTACTTTTTACCAAATCTTTGAGCATACTATAATCATTGCCCTTATCAACTCCTCCCATAATCAATACCACATCAGTGGTCATGCTTTCCAGGGCGTACCAGGTAGAGTTCACATTTGTTGCCTTGCTATCATTGATGAAATCAATTCCTGAAATTTTGGCCACATGCTCCAACCTGTGCTCAATATTCTTGAAATTGCCCATGCTCTCGCGAATGGTATCATTTCTTAACTCTAAAACCTTTGCTACAATGCCCGAAGCCATAGAGTTGTAAATGTTGTGCTTGCCTTGTAAGGCTAAATCTGAAATAGACATGGTTAGTTCTTTATTTGGTTCTGTAAGGATGTGTATTGTTTCTGCTTTTAAGTATGCACCTGTTTCAACTTCTTTTACAATTGAAAAAGCGTACGTTTTGGCCAATGGCTTGATATGCATTAATGCTTTGATACTTTCTTCATCATCTGCACAATAAATGAAAACATCATTTTGAGTTTGATTTTGAATGATGCGCATTTTTGAGGCAGCATAATTCTCCAACTTATAATCGTACCGATCTAAATGATCTGGTGTAATATTCAATAAAACAGCAATATCTGCCCTGAACCTGAACATATCATCCAGCATAAAACTGGAAATCTCAAGCACATAATACTCAAAATCTTCAGTTGCTACCTGGGCTGCAAAACTCTGGCCGATATTACCTGCCAAGCCTACATTTAAACCAGCATTTTTCAATATATGGTAGGTTAGCAAGCTTGTTGTGGATTTACCGTTGGATCCTGTTATGCAAATTACTTTAGCATTGGTATAGCGTTTGGCAAACTCTATCTCTGAAACCACCGAAATGCCTTTTTCCACCAGTTTTTTTATAATTGGTGCCGTTGATGGAATGCCCGGGCTTTTGATCACTTCATTTGCATTTAATATCAGTTCTTCAGTATGTTTTTCTGATTCGAACGGAATGGATAATTTCTCTAAGGCCGCCTTATACTTATCGGTAATTACACCATAATCAGAAACGAAAACATCAAACCCTTTTAATTGCGCAAGTTTGGCCGCACCAATGCCACTTTCGCCAGCACCTAAAATAACAACACGGCTCCGCCCTGCCATTGCCGACTGAGTATTGCTTTGCGATATGTTGTGATCTGTGCTCATTTATTTTTTACTTACCACCTAGGACATCTTGGATCATCTTGTTTTTTTTACCACCTGAGGTGCTCCTTGGTTGTTTTTATTTTTCTTTTTACTACCCAAGACACCTGAGCATCTTAGTTTTATTTTTTTTGGATGTTGATTTACCTTAAACCCTAACCTTTAAACCCTAAACCTTTTACCTTGTATTATCTCAATTTCAATGTCACTATTGTCATGATTGCCAGCATGATGCCGATAATCCAGAAACGGGTAACAATTTTAGCTTCGTGATAACCTTTCTTTTGATAATGATGATGCAATGGCGACATTAAAAATATTCTCCTTCCTTCCCCAAACCGTTTCTTGGTGTACTTGAAGTATGAAACCTGGGTAATTACCGAAACCAGCTCCACCAGGAATATCCCGCAAAGCACCGGAATCAAAAGTTCCTTACGAATCATTAAGGCGAACGATGCGATGATCCCCCCGATGGCCAAACTTCCGGTATCACCCATAAAAACCTGGGCCGGATAAGAATTATACCATAGAAAACCTACACATGACCCTACAAAAGCACCTGCAAAAATCATCAGCTCTGCAGAGTTGGGGATGTACATGATGTTAAGGTAATCGGCCATGATCGTGTTACCTGAAACGTAAGCCAAAATCCCGAGGGTAATCCCTATTACCGCCGATGTGCCCGTGGCCAGACCATCGATACCATCAGTGATGTTGGCTCCATTAGATACCGCTGTAATGATAAAAACAGTAAATGCCAGAAATACTAAAAATGCATATTTCTGATAATCGCCACCTAAAAATTTAAAAACCTTGGCATAGTCAAACTCATTGTTCTTATAAAAAGGCATATTGGTTTTGGTTGACTTTACATCTTGTGTATAATAAAATGTTTCTCCCTTTTGGCGTAACACCATTGGGGCAGTGGAAGTACTTTTTACATCGTCCTGAACCGTTTCTCTTACCACAATATTTGGATGAAAATACATGGTGCAACCAACAATCAGCCCCAAACCAACCTGACCAACTACTTTAAAGCGACCTGCCAGTCCTTCTTTATTTTTCTTAAATACCTTGATATAATCATCCAGAAAACCAATCGCACCCATCCATACGGTAGTGATGATCATTAAAATCACATATACATTTGAGATATTGGCAAATAGTAAAGTCGGGATCAAAATACCCATCAAAATAATGATACCTCCCATTGTTGGCGTACCTTGCTTTTGCATTTGCCCTTCCAGACCTAAATTTCTAACCGTTTCACCAACTTGTTTTTTATGTAAATAATCAATCAGCCTCCGCCCATAAACGGTGGTGATGATCAAGGAAAGAATGATAGAAATTGAAGCACGAAAGGTAATGTACTGGAACAACCTTAATCCAGGAATATCATAATGCTTATGCAGGTATTCAAATAATAGATATAACATTAGCTGTTCGGGTTTAGTTGTTCAATTAAAATTTCCTTATCATCAAAATGATTCCTCACTCCATTAATCTCCTGGTACTTTTCATGTCCTTTACCTGCCACTAAAATGATATCTCCGCTTTGTGCTAAATGGCAAGCTGTTCTTATAGCCTCTCTTCTATCCAAAATGGATAATGTTTTACGTTTATTTGTTGGCGATACGCCTGTTTCCATATCATTGATAATGGCTTGCGGATCTTCGGTTCTTGGATTATCAGATGTCAGGATTACTTTGTCGCTCCAATCGCAGGCTACCTGAGCCATCACTGGCCTTTTGGTTTTATCGCGATCGCCACCGCAACCAATCACTGTAATAACCTGTTCAGTTCCTTTCCGAATGTTTGCAATGGTGCTCAACACATTTTGAACCGCATCGGGAGTATGTGCATAATCAACAATACCAATGATGTTATCCGGAGATGTGATATAATCAAAACGACCTTCGGCACCTGTTAACAAACTTAATAGTGTTAAAACCTTTAATTTATCTTGTTCTAAAAGAATAGCCGTTCCGTAAACCGCTAAAAGATTATAAGCATTGAAAGACCCTACGAGTTTGAAATAAACATCTTCATGGTCAATATCCAGATGCAAACCGCTAAACTGGTTTTCAATGATTTTAGCTTTAAAATCTGCCAGTTGCTTTAATGCATAGGTTTTTTTATATGCTTTGGTGTTTTGCAACATCACCATACCGTTTTTATCATCGATATTGGTCAGTGCAAAAGCCGATTTTGGCAATACATCAAAGAATGCTTTTTTAGCTTTCAAATAACTATCAAAAGTTTTATGAAAATCCAAATGATCATGGGTAATGTTTGAGAAAACACCTCCCGAGAAATTCAATCCTTCAATGCGATGCTGGGAAACGGCGTGTGAACTTACTTCCATAAAACAATAATCGCAACCAGCATCAACCATATCTCTCAATAATTGATTTAATACAATTGGATCTGGCGTGGTGTGCGTTGCAGGAACAACGGTGTCATTAATGTAATTTTCAACAGTTGAAAGTAGCCCTGTTTTATACCCTAAACCTTTAAATAATTTAAATAGAATAGTGGCAATGGTGGTTTTTCCGTTTGTTCCGGTAATGCCGATAAGTTTTAAATCTGCTGATGGATTACCAAAGTAATTGCCAGCCATAATTCCCAGGGCAACAGAAGAGTTTTCTACTTTGATATAAGTTACCGTGAAATCATGCACTTCCGGCAAATTTTCACAAATGATCACAGTTGCTCCCTGCGCAATGGTTTGTTCAATAAACTGATGTCCATCAGCCAGCGTTCCAACTACAGCAAAGAAAACATCATCTTTTCCTACTTTACGGGAATCGAAACTTAAGGCATTGATTTCCCTATCGGTTTTACCAACCAATTCTTTAATCGTGATGCCGTAAAGTAAATCCTGTAATTGCATTTTTTATCATTAAGTGTGAGGATCAAGTATCAAGACTTCTCCTCTACATTTTTATCTCCGGACTCCTGACCTCAGACTCCGGACTTTTTTAATTCAATTCTATTTGTACGCCTAATCCTTTACCCACTTTTGTACCAGCAGCAATAGATTGGCTTGTCACTTTTCCCGATCCTATAACTTTCGTTTTCAAACCCGCATTACCTAAAAGATAAAGTGCATCTTTCAAACCCATGCCCGAAACGTTCGGCATTATACCCTTGCGTTCGGTATTTTCCTGAAAAACCTCTCCGGCACTGGTATCCACTATATTATAGTATTCAGATTTTGAGGCAAAAAGTGGCTTAAAGCCAAAAGCCCTGTATACTTTTTGAGTGGCTTTGCTTTGCCCCGCTTTTGTTGGCGGGTTACCAGTATTGCCGACCAAACGCGTTGGCACATCGTTGTACATCTGCATGTCGCTGGCATAAATCCGGTCGGCAACTGCTCTGAAAACAGGGCCAGAAACCAATGCACCATAATAGGCTCCTTTTGGATCGTTGATTACCACAATCATGGAGTATTTTGGTTTATCTGCAGGAAAATAACCCACAAAAGATGCCTGATATTGTTTATTTGCTTTATAACCCTTGTTTGCATCAGCCACCTGAGCGGTACCCGTTTTACCGGCAATTTTATAAAGTGGATTATAAACGATTTGCTTTCCACTCCCTTCAGTCACAACACCTTCAAGCATTTTTTTGATTTTACTCAGCGTTTCATCCGAACAGATTTTTTCGTTGATTACCCTGGCTTTAAACTGCTCTATTGGATTTCCCAATCTTCTGATTTCTTTTACAAAAATCGGCGCCACGTATTTGCCATTATTTGCTACAGCATTATATAACGAAAGCATTTTCAAAGGCGTAAGCTGCATTTCATATCCATAAGCCATTTGCGGCAAAGTCATGTTCTTGTTCCAGCTTTTGTTTGTTTTTGGGTTTTTAACCACCGGCATTGCCTCGCCTGGTATTTGAAGTCCCATTTTCTCATTCAAGTGCCAGTCATATAAATGATCGGTAAACCTTTTCGGATTATCCTTGTAATGCGTATTAATTAATTTCGCAATGGCTGCATTGGAAGATTCTTCAAAAGCCCGCTTAACCGTTACCGTGGTAACAACAGGATGGGAATCGGTAATTAATTTTCCCGGAATCTGGTAATAACCCGTTGCAATCATTGTATTGGTATCCACCAGTTTATCTTCCAGCAAAGCCATGTATGAGGCGAGCTTAAATGTCGATCCAGGATCCTGATTACCCGCAATTGCATAGTTGAACTTCTCTTTGTAAACACCTTCTTCTACCTTAGAAAAATTTGCCACCGCACGAATCTCGCCCGTAGCAACCTCCATTAAAATTACGGTACCATGGTCTGCCTTACTTGCGATCAACTGCTTCTCAAGTGCACTTTGCGCCAAATCCTGCATATTGATATCTATGGTGGAAATGATATCAGCGCCATCTTTCGGCGCCACTTCTGCTTCTTCGTTAACCGGAATATAAACCCCGCCAGCGATCCGCTGCATCAACCTTTTTCCGGTTTCTCCATTGATATATTCTTTATATGCTCCTTCCAGACCAACCCCGTTGGCAACATTTTCATTTTTATAACCAATGGTCCGGGCTGCTAAAGCCTGAAAAGGGAGAATACGTTTATTTTGCTGAACAGCAATTAAACCTCCGCTGTATTTACCTACATTATAGAGCGGAAAGGTTCTGATCGTTTTTAAATCAGCATAGCCAACTTTTCTGTGAATAAGCAGGTAACGGGCACTATCCTGACGGCCTTTACGCAAGTAACGGGAATACTCTTTTGCTGTTTTATCTTTAAAAATCTGCGCCAGTTTATAGCCGAGAGAATCTACTTTTTCATTAAAAATCTTATCATCGGTTATCCCACCGGCGAACATATCCATCCGAAGTTCATACTCAGGAACGGACGTGGCCAGCAAACTGCCGTCATTTGAATAAATATTTCCACGCGTGGCCTCTACGTTCACGTACCGTGTTGAAAGACTATCAGCCATAGCCTTCCATTTTTTGCCCTGTACAAACTGCACGTGACTGAGGCGAAAAAATACCGCCAAAGCAAAAAGCACAATTAAGCCAAATGCCAGATATACACGAAGCAAGATGTTTGCTCTAATATTCATCGCTTTTAACAATTATTTTTTTTGGTGGTTCAATTAATTCTTTTATTCCCAGGGTATCAACCTTTTTGGCCACTTCTGTCAGCTTGCTCTTGAACATCAGATCAGCCTTTAAAGATTTATACTCCCATCTTAACTCTTTAACCTGCTTATTCAATTCATCAATCCGGCGCACGTTATTTACAGCAAAATGGCTGTTAGCAATATAAACCATGCCCAACAAAGCCAAAAAACACAAATAAGGCAATGCATCTGTGGCCGCCTCCTTTGATACCAATCCATCATTAAAAAGCTTACTAATGAATGAATTGCTATCCATTTTATCTTCAGCCGTTTTCGGCTTTTTTGGCGCAGCTTTTAATTCTGGCTCAGGTCCGATTTCCTCTTCTTCTATTTCCTCCCTAAACCTGTTCATATTTTTTCTGCAATTCTTAGTTTCGCACTACGAGCCCTGTTGTTTTGCGCAATCTCTTCTTCAGTGGCCATGATTGCTTTACGGGTAATCACGTTGAAGGGTTTTTGCTGATTTCCAAAGAAATCCTTTTCAACCTCTCCCTGAAACTTACCCTTAGCCATAAAGTTTTTAACCGGACGATCTTCCAATGAATGGTAAGACATCACTACCAAATGCCCACCCGGCTTTAAAACATCGGCTGCCTGCTGTAAAAAATCTTCAAGCACCTGTATTTCAGCATTTACCTCAATACGCAAAGCCTGAAAAACCTGGGCTAAATATTTATTTTCTTTTCCCTTTGGGATGTATTCGCCGATCGCCGATTTTAAGCTATCAATATCAGTAAAAGGCTTATCCAGGCGAGAGGTAACAATGGCACGAGCCAAAGATTTTGCATTTTTAACCTCACCATAAATACCAAAAATCTTATGCAACTTATCTTCTGAATAGGTATTCAAAACCTGAGCCGCTGTAAGATCGCGATGCTGATCCATACGCATATCCAACCCGGCATTATGACGAATGGAGAAACCACGTTGTGGAACATCAAACTGATGAGACGACACACCAAGATCGGCCAGGATGCCATCCACCTGCCTAAATCCCTTCAAACGAAGATTATTTTTAAGAAAACCGAAATTTTGATCAATAAAGATCAGGCGATCATCAGCAGGAATATTCGCCTGTGCATCAGGATCCTGATCGAATGCAATCAAGGTTCCGCTTGGCCCAAGACGCTTCAGGATTTCTTTTGAATGACCACCGCCACCAAAAGTCACATCCACATAAACACCATCAGGCTTGATGTTCAACCCATCAATGCAAGGCTGAAGCATTACCGGAACATGGTAATTATTCGCCATCTGCACCTCCTTTCTTTCCACCCATTACTTTTTGAGCAAGATTTGCAAAGTTGGCAGGAACATCATCAAAAATATCTTCGTATGATTTTTTATCCCAAACCTCAATGCGATCTAATTGACAAGCCAAAACCAGATCACTGCCAATGCCCGCATATTCTGCCAACGACTTAGGCAATAGTACCCGACCGGCAGCATCAAGCGAAAGCTCAGTTGCGCCACGCGTAAAAGCTCTGACAAAAGCACGGTTTTCCTGATCATAGATATTTAGTTTGGCAAGATCAGCTACTACAGCATCCCAAACATTTTTTGGATAGATCACGAGATTTTTCTCGAAACCACGGTTGATGATGAGCCCATCATTCTCTGCATCAGGCAATTGTTTCTTAAGCGCAGCAGGTACCATAAGGCGTCCCTTTGCGTCAAGTTTACAATCAAATTCTCCTAAAAGTTGGGTCATAGTGGTATCTACACTTTTTATCTAGTGTAAAAGTAAAGAGTTCTACCACTTTTTACCACTTTTTACCACAAAAAAGTTTTCCACATCCTTTTTGTTACATTTTAGCATCAAAAAAATGAGAAAAATTAAACTTTACCATAAGCTCTACAAGCTTAACTACTGATTATGAACCTATTCTATTAAATTGAAGTTAAGTGTCACGGTTGCCCAGTTTTTTTATTATTCCTTTAACAAAGGGCAAAGTTCCAAGCTTATCAGATCTAAAAATATGTTTTTACTGCAAACTCAAACTGGTCGATAAATATCTTTTTAAAAGCACTGATATTATTAAGCTCATAAAATACAAGCATAGCCTCTTTATACGCTATGGAGTCCACAGTTCTAAAAGATATTGGACAATACCCTGAAGCAATTAATATGGCATTCGCAACGATTCTGGCGGTACGTTTATTACCATCCGCAAATGGTTGAATATAGGAAAGAAGTACAAGTGTTAACAGTGATTTTTCTAACGGACTTTCCTTTTCATTTATCAATGTACACATCTCCGTTAATGCCTCACGGATTTGATATTCATTATCCAACGGAACATAGTTCGTACCAGTAATTCCTACTTTGTTATGACGAATGCTACGTTCCACGTCAAGATCACGGATCAATATGGTATGAATATCTTCGATTCCCCTGATACTTAGCGGAAAAACGTAGTCTTTGTGTTCGATGATAAAATTTAATGCCTCTTTATGATTCAATAACATTACTGCATCATCTTTAGGTTTTCCTGAAGCAGTCTGTTTTTCTTTAAGCAATCTTTCCGTTTCCAAAAGCGAATAAGTATTACCCTCAATTTGAGATGATTTCCAGCTTAGATCTATTGCTAACCGTTCCATCTCTTTATCATAAACAGTACCAGATAATTTTGCAATATTATCTAAGAACTTAAGATGCAATAAATCTAATTTTTCTCGCTCTTTGATTGTGAAAATGGTGGCTTTGGCAAGCACGTCTTTAATCAGCGAGAAATCAAAAGTATCTTTTATAAGCCTTTCATCCTGCTCCCTTTGGAAATAATCCTGGGTATTCACTTCGTAAAGCAGATTGTATTCAGGACTGATATCATACCTTGTCCCCTTAAGCTTCCCTTGTGATACAACAAGTTTTTCGGATATAAGTTCAGTTAAAAGTCGTTTTAAAGTAGAATAGCCTATTATTCCTCCCAAACCTTTATGAATATCGTTGGAAGAACGTAGCGGGTTTTGTTTTATATAGTTAATAACCTGTATTTGAATTGGCGTCATTTTATGGCTCTTTAAAAAAGTAAATATAGCTCTAATTTAAACAAAACAGAGCTATAAATTCAAACCGCCTGAGCTATATATTCCAAGTCAAAAAATTCCTGCAAAAAAATAGCTTCATATCTGTTATGAAGCTATTGATCTGCTAAAGAATCAAAATCAGTCGTTAATCGCTTTCACACCAGGTAATTCTTTACCTTCCATATATTCAAGTAAAGCGCCGCCACCAGTTGATACGTAGCTTACTTGATCTTCCATTCCAAATTTAGCAATCGCTGCTGCAGAATCGCCACCGCCGATTAAAGAGAAAGCGCCGTTATCTTTTGTGGCTGCTACCACGGCATCAGCTACAGCTTTGGTTCCCACCTGAAAACTTTCCATTTCAAAAACACCCATTGGACCATTCCATAATAATGTTTTAGAATTTTTGATGATGTCCTGAAACAAGGCTACTGATTTTGGACCGATATCCAGTCCCATCCAATCTGCCGGAATCTGACCTGAATCCACATCTTTTTTATCGGCATCGTTCGCAAATTTATCTGCAATCACAGTATCAACCGGAAGCACCAGATTGACACCTTTTGCTTTTGCTTTTTTAATCAGTTCCAATGAAAGTTCCTGCTTATCTGCCTCCAAAAGAGAGGTTCCTATTTCTCCGCCCTGAGCTTTGGCAAAGGTATATGCCATACCGCCACCAATGATCAGATTATCTACTTTCTCTAACAATTTTTCGATCAGAAGAATTTTATCAGACACTTTTGCTCCACCCATAATAGCGGTAAAAGGACGTTCTGCATGATTGAGGATTTTCTCTGCATTTTCTACTTCAGAAGCCATTAAGTAGCCGAAATATTTCGCATCAGGGAAAAACTGAGCAATAATAGAGGTGGAGGCATGTGCACGGTGTGCGGTTCCGAATGCATCATTCACATATACATTACCAAGCTTTGATAATTTTTCAGCAAAGGCAACATCTCCTTTTTCCTCCTCCTTGTAAAAACGAAGATT
This sequence comes from Pedobacter chinensis, assembly GCF_003339865.1. Classification (GTDB taxonomy): domain Bacteria; phylum Bacteroidota; class Bacteroidia; order Sphingobacteriales; family Sphingobacteriaceae; genus Pedobacter; species Pedobacter chinensis. The sequence continues at coordinate 299,603 of NZ_QPKV01000004.1, read as the reverse complement.
TTCAAGCAATAAAACCTCGCCTGGAAAAAGATTTTTAGCTTGCTTAACCGCACTTTCTCCAATGCAATCATCAGCAAATTTCACTTCCAGATCCAACATTCTGGATAGGTCGCCTAAAATATGTTTTAACGAATACTTATCTGTCGGGCCATCTTTTGGTCTGCCGAGGTGCGACATTAAGATCACTGATCCGCCATCATTTAAGATCTTTGTAATTGTAGGCAATGCGGCACGCATTCTTTTATCATCCGTGATTTTAAAATCATCATCCAAAGGCACGTTAAAATCTACCCTAACTAGTGCTTTTTTATCTTTAAAATCAAGCTGGTCAATTGTTTTCATGTTTTATTATTTTAGTTTTAGTCTCATTTCGTAATGGAAGCCGATCCCGGGAATATCAAATTCGGGCGATTCATTTATAAAACCAATTTTCTTATAAAATGTTGCCGCACCCGACCGGGCATTGCACCATAAATAATCCGTTTTATATTCTTTTAAATATTCTATTGCAAAATTAATCAATGCCGCTCCATAACCTCTTCCTTCAAAATAGGGATGTGTGGCCATACCCCGCAACTGATAACCTTCGCCATCATCAGGGAAAAAATCGTTTCTCATAAAACTTGCTATTGACCTGATTTCTCCATCTTCAACGAAGCCCATATGAAAAGTATCGTAAGCTTTATCACCATCAAAAACACATTCTTCGAGTGGTTTGCCATTTCTCAAAACCAAACTTCTTAAGGGTAGAACTTCTTCCGGAAGAATAAATTTAACCATAGTTTTATTATTAAGGGATGTTTATCAGGTATCCGGGCACTTGGAAAGGATGCTGCGCAAACGTTTGCAAAGTTAACAAAGCATTTGAAACCGTATTAAAAATGGAGAATGAATTTTGAAAAATTTGAAGACTCGTTGTTTAAATCGGAGAAATTATTACATCGGTTGGTAAGACACCAACCGATAAGCCCGACGGCGGTGGCATGATTCGCCACAGGAAAAATGATGTGCTATTTCGTTTCGTGAGGACACGAAACCGAGGCGCTTGTTCTATCGGTTGGTGTCCTTACCAACCGATAAAAAAAATGATGTGCTAAACATGGATGATAATTTGTTCCGAACAGCTATGGTAGGCCATCAACCATGGAAATGACGGATCTTTGAACACACATTCCATCCTGATTTATTCAGAAACGGAATTTTTCAGTTTACTGATTTTTTTAACCACATCAATCAATCTGCTGCTATAACCAAATTCATTATCGTACCATCCGACCACCTTAACCAGATCACCTACAATAGAAGTAAGTAAGGAATCGAACGTGCAGGAATGTGGGTTATCGATAATATCAACCGAAACGATTGGATCTTCTGTATATTGCAAAATCCCTTTCAATTCATTTTCTGAGGCGAATTTAAAAGCGGCATTGATCTCTGCGATGGTCGTTTTCTTCTTTAAAAGACAAGTAAAATCGGTAAGGGATCCGTTTAAAACCGGTACTCTTATTCCTGCACCACCTAAACGACCATCCAATTCAGGAAAGATATGTGTTATTGCCTTTGCTGCACCCGTTGTGGTCGGAATAATGGATGATGAAGCGGCTCTTGCTCTGCGTAAATCTTTATGGTTTGCATCATGAAGATTTTGGTCGCCCGTCATAGAATGAATGGTTGTGATATACCCTTCTTCCACTCCCCAGTTATCATTCAAAATCTTGATCATTGGCGCTATATTATTAGTGGTACAGCTTGCATTGGAGAGAATGTTACTGGTCAAATCAATTTTATCATCATTTACCCCTAATACTACCATTGGAATATCATCAGCAGCCGGGGCAGATATCAGCACCTGGCTTGCTCCGGCAGTAATATGTTTTTCGGCAGCAAAACTGGTCAGATTTCTCCCTGTACAATCAATTACTATATCTACTCTTAATGCCGACCAGGGTAATTCGTCAGCCTCTTTAATCGCAAAAACAGGAATTGCCTGTTTTCCTACGACCAAAGCATCTGGTTGAGCAGCAACCTCTCCGGCATAAACACCGTGAACGCTGTCATATTTGAACAAATGCGCCATTGTTTTGGCATCAGTCAAATCATTTATTGCTACAACATCAAAGCCTTCGGCCAATGCCAAACGCAAAAAGGTTCTTCCTATTCTACCGAAACCATTAATTGCCAGTCTCATTATTTTAAAATTTAAAGCGCAAAATTAGTTTTTATTTTGACATTAAAGTTCAGGAGCTGAGATACTGGAAATTATTTACAAAAATCTAGTTTGATTTTTTTACCAGGCGCCAGGTAATGATGGAGTTATAAATCACACAAATGAATATCAAGAGAAAAATTAAAAGAAAATTTCCGAGATGCTGAAGAAGCACGGTAAGGGCAACAATCCCGAAGTTAAGAATCATGGTTAACCAAACAATCTGGTTGGGTTTAAGGCCTAAACGCTGTAAACGGTGGTGGATGTGATCGCGATCACCGAGAAAAGGCGATTTACGTTTGATGATACGAATGCAAAAAACCCTTAAAGAATCAAAAATAGGCACAATCAATATGGCTACCGCAATTGCCGGCGCAGAATAAAATGTAGGGCGATTATTTCCTGTAAATTTATTTACTTCGATAAATTTTATCGCCAATGTTGCAGTGGTTAAACCAATAATTAAGGCTCCTGTATCACCCATAAAGATTTTGGCCGGAAACCAGTTGTATTTTAAAAAACCAGCAATAGCTCCTGCCAAAGCAAATGCGATAAAAGCATAGGGTATCTGGTTAGCCATACCGAATGAGATTCCGAAACACAGGCTCGCCAATATTCCGATTGCTCCTGCCAGTCCGTCTATTCCATCAATAAGATTAAATGCATTGTTTAAAAATATGATCAGGACGATTGAAAATGTACCGCCCCATAAGAGATTCATATCGCCAATATTTAAAACGCCATATAAACTGCTTAATCTAAAACCCCCAAAGAAGACTAATATCACAGCAACAGCTAATTGAAGAATAAATTTTGTATTGGTGTTTGTGCCATGAACATCATCCTTTAAACCCAATGCAGCAAGTATGATGCACGAAACAATCAAATAATTGGCTTCTTTGAAATTAATTAAGGCAGAGAAAAGCAAAATGCTAATGGTAAAACTCCCTACAATTGCCAAACCACCCAAACGCGAAATGTTACGTTTATGATTTTTTCTATGCAAATCATTTTTATCGAATAATTTGTATTTGAGAGAGGTAAATATAATGGAAGGAATACTGAGCAGCACCATGCCAAATGCAAGCACGGCAATGGCACAATAAAAAATTATTGGGCTTGAACTAATGGTATCTCTGAACAAAACGGGAACGGTTTGATGCAAAGATAGTTATTGAAATCAGTTTCATACCAAGGTTTTTGACAGTTTAACATGACATTAATCAAACGTGGGATAAAAAAACCTCTCCCCCCGCCCTCTCCTTGAAGAGAGGGGGCTGATTTACGGAACAAATAAAAACTTATCCTCCTAACTGCTCATTCAGGAGATAATCGTGGGAGCAATATTTTTCAGACCATGCTTGCCGCGATCATTCAACCTCTCCCACCAACCGCTCCCTGAAGAGAGGGAGCTGATTTACGAAAGAAATAAAAACCTCTTCTTCTAACGGCTCATTCAAGAGACAATCATGGCACACAATGTTTTTCAGGCCATGCTCGCTGCCATCATTCAACCGCTCCCACCAACCGCTCCCTGAAGAGAGGGGGCTGATTTACGGAACAAATAAAAACTTCTTCTTCTAACTGCTCATTCAAGAGATAATCATGGCACACAATGTTTTTCAGGCTATGCTCGCTGCCATCATTCAACCGCTCCCACCAACCGCTCCCTGAAGAGAGGGAGCTGATTTACGAAAGAAATAAAAACCTCTTCTTCTAACGGCTCATTCAAGAGACAATCATGGCACACAATGTTTTTCAGGCCATGCTCGCTGCCATCATTCAACCGCTCCCATCAACCGCTCCCTGAAAAGAGGGGGCTGATTTACGGAACAAACAAACCTCTTCTTCTAACTGCTCATTCAAGAGATAATCATGGCACACAATGTTTTTCAGGCCATGCTTGCCACGATCATTCAACCGCTCCCACCAACCGCTCCCTGAAGAGAGGGGGCTGATTTACGGAACAAACAAACCTCCTCTCCTAACGGCTCATTCAAGAGATAATCATGGCACACAATGTTTTTCAGGCCATGCTTGCCACGATCATTCAACCGCTCCCACCGCCCGCTCCTTGAAGAGAGGGGGCTGATTTACGGAACAAACAAACCTCCTCTCCTAACGGCTCATTCAAGAGATAATCACGGCACACAATGTTTTTCAGGCCATGCTCGCTGCCATCATTCAACCGCTCCCACCAACCGCTCCTTGAAGAGAGGGAGCTGATTTACGAAAGAAATAAAAACCTCTTCTTCTAGTTGCTCATTCAGGAGACAATCGTGGGGGCAATATTTTCAGAACATGCTCGCTGCCATCATTCAACCTCTCCCACCAACCGCTCCCTGAAGAGAGGGAGCTGATTTACGAAAGAAATAAAAACCTCTTCTTCTAACTGCTCATTCAGGAGATAATCATGGGAGCAATATTTTCAGGCCATGCTCGCTGCCATCATTCAACCGCTCCCACCAACCGCTCCCTGAAGAGAGGGAGCTGATTTACGAACGAAATTAGACCTCTTCTTCTAGTTGCTCATTCAAGAGAGGGGACTGTTTATCATAATAAGTGAACAAGGAAATCTTTGGTTTAAAACTGACTTAACTTGTTCAGCTTCTTTTTTAACAATACCAGGAGTGGGTTAGGAACATTATTTCTTTTTAATGCCCTATAATCGTTCTTTAACGCATTCAGCAAACTCGATAAGCCTTTATTGCTCACTCCACCTGTTCGCATATTAACCATTAAAACCGGCAGATAAAGTGCCTTTAATCTGTGCGTATGAAAATACCTTAAAATGAGGTCATAATCAGCTGTAGTTCCCATATCCAATGCATAATTTCCATAAGATTCAAATAAGTTCTTTTTGAGGTATAAAGTTGGGTGAGCAGGCATCCAACCCTTTTCTATATCATTATGGTTGGCCTGATGGGATCTCCATTCCCGAACAATCTTACTGTTTACCGGCCTAATGTAATTCAGATCTCCATAAACGCCCTGTATTTGGGGATTATTAATAAAAGCCGCAGCCACTCTTTCTATCACATCATTTTTAGCCAACATATCATCGGCATTCAGAATCCCAACAATTTCTCCGGATGCCAGGTTGATCCCTTTATTTATCGCATCATATAATCCTTTGTCTCTTTCGGAAATGAGGTGCCTGATATATTTCTTATACCCTTCAGCTATAGTTAGCGTTCGATCAGTGGAACCACCATCTACCAGGATGTATTCAATATCAGCGTAAGACTGGCTTATTACAGATTCTATGCAATCTTTAATATAAGTTTCGCCATTATAAACTACGGTAATAATTGAAATTTTCATCCTAGGGAACTGACAGCTTTTTTCTCAATTGCAAAAAGGCAACGCTTGCGGCAAAGATAAATAATAGCGGGATATAATTGTCGATTGGGCAATTAACAGGATGTATACTGGCATATACGCCATTTTTATATATCCTTGTTCCCACAGTAATGCCATCTGGCATTAAATGATATTGATAAACCGTACAACTGGGGCCGATGTCGAGGATGCATCCATAAGTGGCAGAACCGTCTGTACGATACCCACCTTCTGCTCCACTCATATCTATCACACCAGTTGTTATCCATTCAGTGGGGCTTCCTAATCCGTATGGCGTATAATAGAGTATTTCACTCATTCCTCTTCTGACATGGCAGCCATACGTTTGTGCGTTTAAGCCTGACGATACAGTTTGCAGCAGCAAATAGCATGAAACAAACTTAAAATTTTGGGATAAAAAGGATATAATGGGCGGGATGATTAAACACAACTTTTTCATAAGCTATTGAGTTAATCATTTATTGAATGTAGGAAATATTTATGGATTCCAAGAATCTGTTTAATAAATTCATTAAATGGATTGACTTTGAATGGTTTTCTCTGTTTATAGCAATAGCGGGAAGCGGTTTGTCTCTGCTTTGTGATAATCTGTTTGCTGTATAAGTTTTTGGAGCGGCTTATTGCCGCCGGGGCTTGTCCTTTTTCCTTGATGAAAAGGTAGCCAAAACCCTAGGCTTACCCCCTCCCCAACCCTCCCCTTAAAGGGAGGGAGCTATTTATTGATGTCAAAGCTTTTAGAGTGGAGAAAAATCGGGCGTTCGCGCTGCCTTGGACAGTGGTACATTAACGTTTACCGTCATTGCGAGGAGGAGCGACGAAGCAATCTGTTAGTCATCGTAAACCCAATTGCAGCAATGGAAAGATACGCAAACGCAGAAGTTTATTACCTGAATCTTTCATTACAGAACCAATTTATTGGTTACAACACCGCTATGAATCCAGGGTAAGTCCACGTTTTTATAGAAATATGTGGAGTTTTGGTTGTTTTGTTCTATCTTTAACAGGAGGATGGGGTAAAGTAATCTACCCTGATCCCTAATTGAATATCCAATCATCCCACAGTTTATTGTTTATCTATAATTTAATGTTATGGCAATATTTGATGGGAAAAATTTAAAAGGTTCAATTGGGAACCTGGTTTTTAGTCAGCATGGTAAAATAACGATTGTAAAATCGAAACCTGGTGTCGGCGGTGTACGGCAAACGGAAGCAACCAAGAAAAGTGCATCCATCTTTGGAAAATACATTAGTCCTTTTGCGAAGCAAATCCGCATGGCTTTCAGCTCCTTACATCAAGGGTTTTATGATGGTGCGATGATAAACAGAATGAACTCTGCTATTTCTACCATTGTTTACCAGCATATCCAAACAGATAACAATTTCAGCTTTAACCAAAACAGCTTTAAAAGACTGGAAGGTTTTGATTTTAATCTCGGTTCGCCGCTTGACAAAAGCTTGCTGCTAACTCCCATAGTAAATTATCATGAGGATGGGATTGAGGTAAGTTTGCCGTCTTTCTCCATCTCTAAAAATATTAGATTCCCCAGGAACACCACCTTATGCACCTTACAAGTTAACGTTGCTTTATTTAACATGAAGCAGAGGAGCACCTTCTGTTATCCTATTGAAAGTATCCTCATTGAACGTTATGCCAATGTATTTGATGGAATTAGCTTAACCTATGATTTTCCGGAAGGAAACCTGGCCATCATCGGTGTTGCATTACTTTTTTCTGAAAGTAAGTCCCGAATACAGCATAGCCCAAATGGTAAATTATTTCACCCCGCGGGGATTGTATCAACAGGGTTTAGGGTTTAGGGTTTAGGGTTTAGGGTTTAGGGTTTAGGGTTTAGGGTTTAGGGTTTAGGGTTTAGGGTTTAGGGTTTAGGGTTTAGGGTAAATGAATTACAAAAGAAATGGTTTTAAATTTTATTTCTTTTTCTGATGATGAACAAACCAAAAAAATACCCGTCTTACAAAATAGATGTTATACGATAAAGGAATTCTAGTAAAACAAAAATAGAAGAGTCATAGCGAGACGCTACGACTAGAATGAGTCAGGAATTCTAGAAACACTAAAAATAGAAGAGTCATAGCGAGACGCTATGACTAGAGTGAGGAATTAATGCTCAATTCGAAATGAGCGTTATGGCAAAACGATCCTTTCTTACACAAATAAATCCTGCAACGCCAGTCAATAAGACTAAAAAAGGTATGTAATCATCAAGTGGAAGAGAAGTTACGCAGGTTATTGTAAAATCTTGAAGTGTACCATTTCTGCTTGGGTAGTTAGGTGCAATCTTTACTCCACCCGATGTTGGATAAGAATTGTAGGTGGATGAAGACATAACAAAACACAAATCTCCGTTCCTATCAGGGCCTCCATTGCCGTACCTATTTACGGGTACTGTATTACAGCTTTCACTCCCAGAATAATTTATAGGGTAATTTGCTCCACTATCATTGTAAACTCTTTTGTTCCCTGAAAACGAACCGTCAGTAGTTCGTATCATACCAAGATAACTCACATAAAAAGTATTATTTACTAAACATCCCTGAGTTGAAAAAGCATATTCTGAAAACAAAAACAAAAGAACTATGGGACCAAAAACTTTAAAAACTTTCATAAAATTGAAAATGTAATTATCAAAAAAAATTCAAATAGTATTATAAATACTACAATTTCGGACAAAGATTGCAAAACATTATGAACACTTACAAGGCTTTAAAAGCAGTAGTTTTTATTTGACAAAAGAAAAACGGATCCGACTGATTTATAAATCCAGAAAGAATAAAAATAAATTGCTGAAAATCAGCATATTAATTAAACAAGAAGAGGTTTTCGGCTGAAACAAATTGATTTTGAGTTGTCTATATTCGTTGACAAATATCATGAACAAAATGAATAGTGTATGCTCAGAATTTTCAAATTGAGGTAAATGACTGAGGAATGATACTTACCTGGATGATTATATTTAATTCAATTTTCAATGTCAGTTTACGTTATCAATGAAAATACTTTCATCATAATCAAAACATACCCAACTAGCCCCAAGCCACTCTTAATTAACTCTTTACACAAGCTTTATTGGCTTAAAAACGCATATAGTTTACACTAAATAGCCGAGATCACAGAGATGTGAACTTTTTGATAAAAATCGATTCTGACTATGTACAATCATTGACAACCATCGTGAACAAGATGAACAAGGGCACCGTCAATTCAAAAAAGATAGATGGCTAGAGAAGTATCCTTGTCAGATGATTATTGGTAAAAAGTGTTCAAATTCAATTATCCAAGTGTCTGTTTACATTTGTATTTTTCATGGTCGGTGAGCCACCGACTATGGGGTAGGATAGGGTTATTTAAACATTTATAAACAAGTTGCATTATCCACATCACGTAAAAAACACCAAATATCAGGACACAACTAAATTGCTAAATTACGTTTCCGAATAAACACAAAACCCAAGCCTCCAAAACCCAATAGAAAGTAAGGAATGTAATCATCTATGGAGCATCTAACCCAACTATAGCTACTATAAAGACCTGGGTAAGGGTCAAAAATCCCTGAAGTAATCCTACAGCGTCTAGCACCCAGAATTGGCAATGTTAAAGTTGTTATCTCTCTGGCATTATAAGTTGTCTGGTCATTTGGGGCGCAGGGCAAAGTATTTACTATTGTGGCATTATTAAAAGTAATATCAATAATACCAAATTCGTTTCCTCTATATAGAACAGAACCTATCATACATCCAGTCTCTGCTTTCGCAGAATAACAAAACATATATAACAATAAAAAACCTAAATGTTTTAAATTATTAAAAGTTACAATTTTTTTCATATTTATCGGGAACATTTATCTAAACAAAACAATGCTCCAATCAAGTTTTGTAAGCATAAGTAATCTTTTAAAAGCTCTTTTCTGAATTATGATCTAAAAAGGCTTTCAGATAAAAAGTCATATGGCACAAAAGTATTGATAAAACTACAACACATATAATATCGCATGACATTTATCAAACAAAATAAATTAGTATAGCATATAATAAAATTTACATAATTTGTAATGGTTACTTTACAGACATCGATAAAATATGTCTGTTATTAAGAAGGAAATGTTTATCTTAAGCGGAAGAAATATTCGATTGTAACTTCATAAAAAGTTTAACAACCTTATCTTTTGAAGATTATTATGTAAACCGAAAGCTATATGTAAGCAGAACAAAAGGTGTTTTATTTCTTCATCCAATCAACGAAGGCTTGTTATTTAAGACATAAAATTTTAACAGAAAAAGCATCTATTTAATTATTGTATTTTTTTCTTTTTATCCTAGTGTGCGTGTCTGTTCCGTAAGGGAAAAGTTTCAATACCCTTTAGGATATCTTTACCAATTCCATCAAGAGGTAATAAATTAGGAATTCGGCAATGCCTACAATTAAGTAATACATTCAAAAGTTTTAAAGGTATTATTGATCAGATTGAACCAGAGATATTTTTCTGTTGCGCACAATGAAGAAGCCTAAGCTACCTGTAGTGAGGAAAAGCAAGGGAATGTAATCATCAAGAGGAATGGGACAATAAGTTATGTAGTTTACTAAATAACCTCCCAACGCATTATAAGGAGGGAGTGCCCCATGACGACAAGAATTGAATGGGCCTACTGATACAAACTCCTTGTAATAATTCCCGCATTGCGAGAGTGGTGGTGTAATAAGCGCACCACTTATAGAGGTAGCCAGACTATTATATCTACCTGAGCCTACTGGTGACTCGGTTGTATAAACTATGGTAGCAATTCCAGGTGTAGATGATATGGCACATCCGGTTTCAGCCCTGGTATTTTTAAAGATCAACAAAAGAAATAAAAGGGCTGTAGATGAACTTAACTTTCGCATATAACATATAATATAAGGTGGTAAAAGCGGTAAGTTTGATATTGATAACTAAGTGCAATTATTTTAAAAGGGAAATCAATTAAACTTATAATCTTAACAGGAAAACCTGAACTACCTAAATGGCTTGTCTTATTTAAACTAAAAGCAAGTCAGGCACCAAAAAGCAAATAATTCATAAACTGGCTTTTAAAAGCATTCCAAGCTGCTTTATGATCATTGGTAATGAATTTATATTGTGGAATTGTTAATAGAGCGGGTATTATTTTCCCCAAAAAGCCTCACAAACAATCATATCGACAATACTTATTGAGTATTTTTAGTTGTATTGAATTTTATAGCAGAGATGACCCCGTGTTATATACAGTATTTTCAATACAAGGGGAATAAGTGTTCTATGAACTGAATATGTGGTTTAATGATAATCGATTTAGGCTGATACATCAACATGGGTTTGGAGAGATCATTTCTTTTAAACATTTTTAATCTTATTTTTGTACAATACCCTTATCCTATATATTTTTAGGAAAACTAATTATGCAAGAGCCTCATTATTTCAAATACCTGTTATTACCATTTTTCTGTCTGTTGTTATTCGCATCTTGCTCAGTACGTAAGGAAAGGACTTTATTCAATGCCCCTTCAGATATCGTTACCGACACCATTAAACAAGTGTATGTGGTCAATGATCAGGGCATTAGTGATGCCTATTATAAAATCAGGATTAATGATCAGCTAGCTATCCGCAATGTTCAGAATTTCGAATTCGGTGCAACGGCAAGCACAAATGCCAATACCAGTACTACTGCAAATCAGAATAGTGCCACTGGAAGCATCAATAACGTACTTTCTTATCCGGTAGAACCAGATGGGATGGTTAACCTCCCGGCCATTGGCAAAGTAGAGGTGGTAGGACTAAGCAGAAGGGAGGCCGCTTTGAAAATCCAGGAACTATATAAAAACAAGCTCCTAAAAGATCCTATTATCGAATTATCGGTGGTAAATTTAAAGGTCACCCTGCTTGGCGAATTTAGCAGGCAAGGCAATTTTTTACTGGAACGGGATAACACGACATTAATTGATATTATAGGTGAAGCGGGTGGGATTACCAAAACTGCCGATCCAAAAACTTTAAAAATTATTCGTGGCGACCGGGCCAATCCTGAACTGATTTACGTCAATTTAAATGATATCAATAGCTTAGCCAGTAAAAAGCTTGTGCTCCAAAATCATGATATCATCGTGCTTCAACCCACCAAAAGTGCTGCCACCAGTGATAAATTGCAAAGTTTGAATAATATTTTGCAGCCGCTATTAGTAGTGGTAAACTTAGCAGTGCTGATATTTACAGTTACGAGGTAATTTGTTGGTTCATTAGTTCATTGGTTCATTGGTTCATTGGTTCATTGGTTCATTGGTTCATTAGGGGAAACAATCCGTTCAGACAATTTTGTATAAGATTGATAGAAGTTTTCTCCTTCCATCATTTCCCAGGCCGATAAATGCGTAACGGGGATTTGCTGGTGCGCCATGAGGGAAACTCCACCCTTGTTTTAAGGAGGGGGAAACCTTAAATCTTTCGCTGTTATGGCAATGGCATTGAGGGCGGATTCAATAACCAGTGGTTCTTTACTAACCCTTTACCTTAAAGAGCAAAGATACCGATTGATGGATAGGGGTAATTTGTACATTTCCAATCACTTTTGTTTGCATCGACAGAGATAACCTCTCCCCCCGCCCTCTCCTTGAAGAGAGGGAGCTATTTATGGAGGAAAGGAGCTTTTACGTTTGCTCCTTCCATCATTTCCCAGGCCGATAAATGCGTAACGGGGATTTACTGTTGCGCCATGAGGGAAACTCCCCTCCTTGTTTTAAGGAGGGGGTGTGATGGGGAGTGCGTTGGAGGGGTGGTTTTATTGGTGTTCCCTCCCATTATTGTCATTGCCAGGAGGAACGACAAAGCAATCTGTTTTACCAATGTATTTGGAGCTTCCTCGCCGCCAGAAGGGCTCCTACCTTTTTCTTGATAAAAAGGTAGCCAAAACCCAAGGCTTGCCCCCTCCTCAACCTCCCCTTAAAGGGAGGGGAGCTATTTATTGATGTCAAAGCTGCGGCGATGACGTTGAGGCCGGATTTGACAACCAGTTCTTTACTAAACCCTTTCCCTTAAGGGGAAAGGTGCCGATAGGCAGAATGGATTATAAGACTGTGCAAGTCTAGCCTGGCCGTGTTCTTAACGCACATTATTGACATTCATCATCAAAAGCATATAAACATTTCGTATAAAAATAATTTCTTTTGAAAAATTGAGTTTATCTTTATAAGCTTAATTTGATTTGTCCTAAACATTCTAAAAAACGATATACATTGACAGAGTTAGTGCAAGAGAAAAAGGCTGTTAGCCAAAGTATTGATTTCTATAAAATTTTCAGGGTATTCTTAAGCCGATGGTATTGGGTGGCCGGAACCGTTGCAGTTGCGCTATGCGGTGCCTGGCTTTACCTATGGTACACTCCGCCCATTTATCAAACTGGTGCATCTCTGAAACTTGAAGAAAGCAACCCTACATTGGGCACGGGTGGACAAATGCCGATGCAGAATTATAACTATACTGATAAAATACAGGCAGAAAGCTTTACCATTCGCAGCAATGAGGTTATTGCCAATGCGGTTAAAACGTTAGATTACAAAGTAAGTTATTTTTTGAAAGGCCGTGTGCGCACTACTGAACTTTATCCCAACGTGCCCTTTGTTATCGAAATCATTAAGCAGGATAGCGTCAACTTCGATCGTTCATTATATGCTGTCAAGGCCGTTGACGACCAGCATTTTGAGATTTCTGTTGCTGAAAATGAACATCAGAAGTCGACTTATCAATATGGGCAGTTGATCGACATGGGCAATATGACATTTCGAATTAAAGATAAAATCCCGGGAAATAGTGTCTACCAATTTAAATTTAACAGCAAGGAAGATTTTATCGGACGTGCAATGGGTGGGTTGAATATTGGAGAGGCGGCTCGTTTTACCAATGTGATGAGTTTGAGTCAAACCGACGGAAATACGGTTTTCGCAGCTGATATCCTCAATGCCATCATGAAGGAATACGTGAAGTATGATGTGATTCAAAGAAGAAGATCGGCACGACAAACGGTTGATTTTATTGATAATCAATTGGGTTTCATTAATACCGAAGCGGGAAAATCGGGCAGCACGCTAGCCAATTACAAAACGCAGAATAAAATGATTGACCTGGGTTCTTCCACCTCCATGACGGTTGGCAAACTTGCTGATTTTGAAAGACAAAAGACTGAGCTCAACATTAAATTATTAGGCATCAAGCAGCTGGAAGATCAGGTAAACAACAATCGCAGCAAAGTTGAAATTGGTGTGGATTTAGAAGGAGACCTGAGCAGTGGTTTGGGTGCTTTAGTCACTCAATTGAATACGCTTTTAGCCAACAGAGAAGCAAAACTCAATCAATTCACACCAGAATCACAACCCGTAAAGCAGATTGAACAACAAATTGCCAATGTAAAATCGAGCATTCGGAACAGCATCCAGGGCATGCGAAACAATAATGAACAAACCATTCGCTATATCGACAGTCAAATTGCCGGTGTTAACCAAAACTTAAGCACCATACCGGTAAAGGAGCAAAATTTTGTGAAATTGCAAACCAACTTTGAAGTGAACAATAAGGTTCGGTCTTACTTATCAGAGAAAAAACTGGAAGCCGAAATGAATGCGGCAGCCATTGTTCCCGGAGCATCTATTGTGAATCCTGCCTATCCGTCCTATTATGCCATTTCTCCAAATGACAACAAAGCATACAGTACTGCATTAATGTTGGGTTTGGCTTCGGGTTTTGGATTGATTTTACTTGTACGTTTCCTGAATCCTTATATTTATGATAAAGAAACCGTAGAAGGCTTAACCAATACACCTATTATCGGTGTGATTCGTAAATTTCCGGATTATATTGATCAGGACAGCAGACAGGCCCTTTCTTTGTCTAAACCGAAGTCTGTATTTGCTGAGTTCGTTCGATCTGTGAGAACCAATCTCAGCTTCCTGGCAAGTCATAAAGAAAGTAAAATTATTTGTATTACTTCAGAAATTTCCGGTGAGGGGAAATCTTTTGTGACCATCAATCTGGCCAGTACCTTAGCATTGATTGAGAAAAGGGTAATACTCATCGCAGCCGATTTAAGAAAATCTAAATTGCACTGGGCCTTTGGAAGCGACAATAAAAGAGGATTAAGTTCATTGCTTTCCGGCCAGGCGACGCTTGAACAAGTGATAACGCACGATGAAGTGCATCATATTGATTTTATCCCTTCAGGGCCCATACCACCAAATCCTTCTGAATTGCTTCATACAGCGGCCATGAAAGATTTATTAAAAAAGCTGGAGGAAGATTATGACTATGTATTGGTAGATACCGCACCTGTCGGATTGGTTTCAGATGCCATCCCATTAATCCGGTCTTCTGATGTTAATTTATTTGTCATTCGATCGGGCGTATCGCAGCATAGAGCTGCCAATATCCCTGAACGTTTATCAAGAGAGTATGGTTTAAGTAATTTGGCCATTATTTTAAATGCCTTTGGGGATGATGCCCTTTATTCGAATTACTACACCACTGATTACTCTCGTGGAGGCGGCAACAGCACTTATTACTATTCTGATTATAGTGGTTATTCGGGATCTGGATATTATGATGATGAGAATAGGAAGTGGTGGATGTTTTGGAAGAAGAAATAAGTGTTTTTTTTCCTCTCTCTCATTATCGTTATGAGGAGAAATAATGAAGCAATCTGTTTTGACAATGATTCTGGAGCTTCCTCGCCGCCGGAAGGGCTCTTACTTTTTTCTTGATAAAAAGGTAACCAAACCCCAAGACTTACCCCCTCCCCACTTTTGTTTGCATCGACAGAGATAACCTCTCCCCCCGCCCTCTCCTTGAAGAGAGGGAGCTACTTATAGAGGAAAGGAGCTTTTACGTTTTCTCCTTCCATCATTTCCCAGGCCGATAAATGTGTATCAGGGATTTAATGATGCGCCATGAGGGGAACTCCCCTCCTTGTTTTAAGGAGGGGGTGTGATGGGTAGTGTGTTGGAGGGGTGGTTTTTATTGGCGTTCTCTCCCATTATCGTCATTGCGAGGAGGAACGACAAAGCAATCTGTTTTGACAATGATTCTGGAGATTCCTCGCCGCCGGAAGGGCTCCTACCTTTTTCTTGATAAAAAGGTAGCCAAAATCCAAGATTTATCCCCTCCCCACTTTTGTTTGCATCGACAGAGATAACCTCTCCCCCCGCCCTCTCCTTGAAGAGAGGGAGCTACTTATGGAGGAAAGGAGCTTTTACGTTTTCATTCCATCATTTCCTGAGCCGACAAATGTGTATCGGGGATTTAATGATGCGCCATGAGGGAAACTCCCCTCCTTGTTTTAAGGAGGGGGTGTGATGGGTAGTGTGTTGGAGAGGTGGTTTTTATTGGCGTTCTCTCCCATTATCGTCATTGCGAGGAGGAACGACAAAGCAATCTGTTTTGACAATGATTCTGGAGATTCCTCGCCGCCGGAAGGGCTTCTACCTTTTTCTTGATAAAAAGGTAGCCAAAATCCAAGACTTACCCCCTCCCCACTTTTGTTTGCATCGACAGAGATAACCTCTCCCCCGCCCTCTCCTTGAAGAGAGGGAGCTACTTATGGAGGAAAGGAGCTTTTACGTTTTCTCCTTCCATCATTTCCCAGGCCGATAAATGTGTATCGGGGGTTTAATGATGCGCCATGAGGGAAACTCCCTGTTTTAAGGAGGGGGTGTGATGGGGAGTGTGTTGGAGGGGGTGGTTTTTTTTGGTGTTCTCTCCTATTATCGTCATTGTGAGGAGGAACGACGAAGCAATTTGCCATCCCCGTGGCAGCATTGAAGATCGCTTCACTCTCCACACATTAAGCGTACTCATACCTTACAATCTCAACATTTTTGACATTTCGCAACAACAAACTCCAAAAATAAATGATATCAACAGTGAAATTAATTAGTTTTGGTTTTGCATTGCACCAAATAACTCTTAACTGCTTATTAAAATAACAATCACTTTAATGATTGCCCATTCCCGTTGGTTAACTTTTCTGCATCACATCAATAAATTGAGTTTCAAAAGCTCATTAAAAAAACACCGCTATTCTTTCATAAAAATCCCGAGTTTTGTATCATGATTGATCACGAATATCGTTGGTATCCGGTTTATACCCGTTCAAGAGCAGAGAAAAAAGCATTCGATGAATTAATCAGAAAAGGAATTACGACTTATCTTCCTTTGCGCAAAACACTTAAACAGTGGAGTGACAGGAAGAAAATTATTGAAGAACCACTCCTAAAATCTTATCTGTTTGTGTATATTTCGGCCAAAGAGTATGCGGAGGTTTTAATGACAAATGGCATTGCCAGGTTTCTTTATTTTTCAGGGAAAATAGCTGCCATGCCCGATCAGCAAATTGAACAATTAAAGTTATTATTAGCTACAGATGAAGAACTGGAAGTGTTCGATTATGATATCAAACCTGGCGAAAAAGTCATAATTAAAGCAGGTCCATTTAAAGATATGGTAGCAGAAATGGTGTCCATACATAATAAACAGCGTATTATTTTGCGTTTAGATAATGTCGGGTATTCAATTAATATTAATACTTCGATGGCTTTTGTAGAGCCGATATAGGAATGGGTTTTGGGATTGTTGGAGTCTTAGCCAGACGGGCGTCTTTCTTTTTGACAACAAAAAGAAACAAAAACTGCCGGCTGAAAATTTTTATTCGGAAGTCAGTGGTTTGGCAGAGACATTGCCTCCCTAAAAATTTGTTAGGCCGGTGGAGAGTGAAACGGAGAATCAGTGGGAAGGCCTGACAGGGCGCAGGTCAGGATCAACAGGTGATCTTTGAAATAGGTTTACCTTAGGGTTAGAGGGATTGTTGGAGTCTTGGCCAGACAGGCCTTTTGCTTTTGAGAGACCAAAAGCAACAAAAGTCTCCGGCTGAAAATTTTTATTCGGAAGTCAGTGGTTTGGCAGAGACATTGCCTCCCTAAAAATTTGTTAGGCCGGTAAAGAGTGAAACGGAGAATCAGTGGGAAGGTCTGACAGGGCGCAGGTCAGGATTACAGGTGATCTTTGAAATAGGTTTACCTTAGGGTTAGAGGGATTGTTGGAGTCTTGGCCAGGCGGGCCTTTTGCTTTTGAGAGACCAAAAGCAACAAAAGTCTCCGGCTGAAAATTTTTATTCGGAAGTCAGCGGTTTGGCCCGGACATTGCCTCCCTAAAAATTTGTTAGGCCGGTAAAGAGTGAAACGAAGATTCAGTGGGAAGGCCTGACAGGGCGCAGATGTGAAACTGCATATAGCAGGTAGATAAAACAAGGGCGTGACATTGCCGCGAAAAATATGGTTTACGAGCCTTTCCCTTTAAGGGGAAAGGTGCCGATAGGCGGATAGGGGTTAATGAACTGAAAATGTTTTTTATTTGGAAGTCAGCGGTTTGGCCGGGACATTGCCTCCCTAAAAATTTGTTAGGCCGGTGGAGAGCGAAACGGAGAATCAGTGGGAAGGCCTGACAGGGCGCAGGTCAGGATCAACAGGTGATCTTTGAAATAGGTTTACCTTAGGGTTAGAGGGATTGTTGGAGTCTTGGCCAGACGGGCATTTTGCTTTTGAGAGACCAAAAGCAACAAAAGTCTCCGGCTGAAAATTTTTATTCGGAAGTCAGTGGTTTGGCCAGGACATTGCCTCCCTAAAAATTTGTTAGGCCGGTGGAGAGTGAAACGAAGATTCAGTGGGAAGGCCTGACAGGGCGCAGATGTGAAACTGCAAATAGCCGGTAGATAAAACCAGGGCGTGACATTGCCGCGAAAAATATGGTTTACGAGCCTTTCCCTTTAAGGGGAAAGGTGCCGATAGGCGGATAGGGGTTAATGAACTGAAAATGTTTTTTATTTGGAAGTCAGTGCTTTGGCCCGGACATTGCCTCCCTAAAAATTTGTTAGGCCGGTGGAGAGTGAAACGGAGAATCAGTGGAAAGGCCTGACAGGGCGCAGATGTAAAACTGGATCGAGATTAAACAAGAGTGTTGATGCTTTGACAAGCTCAACATGAATGAATCAGAACAAATAATCAGTTCATTTTTTTAAGAAAATGTGACTGAGGGGGCGAAGCTGTGTTCGGTCGTAAGTATCAATAAAAATTTAGTGTATGTGCCGCATTGCCGGAATAATTGATAAAAGCCAGAATTCAGCAGTACTTCAAAATGAAGTTCAAGCGATGTGTGATCTCATGGCGCATGGTGGTCCTGATGGAGAAGGTTTTTATATTGATATAGAAAATGGCATTGCATTTGGCCACCGCAGATTAGCTCTGATAGATCTCTCTCCTACCGGGCATCAACCTATGTTTTACCATGAAAACAAACTGGTCATTACCTTTAATGGTGAAATTTATAACTTTCAGGAATTAAAAGCAGAATTGCTGGCCAGCGGACATCACTTTCAAACCAATAGTGATACAGAAATTATCCTGGCTTGTTACCATGCCTATGGTACAGCAGGTTTTAGCAAACTCAACGGCATGTTTGCATTTGCCTTGCATGATAAAGACAAACAATTAACTTATCTGGTTAGAGACCAGGCAGGAATTAAACCTTTGTATTATGCTGCCGATGACAATAAATTAACATTTTCTTCGGAGATTCGTGCCTTTAAAGGCACGGCTTATCATTTTAATGAAGATCCTGACTGGAAGATTTATTTTTTAGCATTTGGTCATATCCCCGAACCCTATACCACCCTCGAAGCGGTAAAAATGCTTCCGAAAGCCCATTATCTTCAATGGAATCATGCCACAAATCTATTTGAGATTAAAAACTTCACTGCTGAAGTTAATTCAATGGAGATAAATGATCAACAGCGTGCTGTGAATCACATTCAAAAAACATTAAGAAGTGCAACCAAAAGGCATTTAATAGCTGATGCGCCCATTGGTTTATTTCTCAGCGGTGGTATTGACAGCAGCATTCTATGTTTACTTTCGCAAGAGTGCTTATCGGAAAAAAATGAGCAATCCCAACTTAACACCTTATCCATCAACTTTGATGAAGAGAAGTTTTCCGAAAAATCATTTCAGGATTTAATCAGTGCCAAAATAAATGGAAAACACGCTGAATATAAAATTGACAAGGAAATTTTCAATGCTAATTTCCCAAAAGCACTTCATTCAATGGATCAACCCAGTGCAGATGGGATAAATTCATGGTTCATTAATTATTTTGCTAAGGAAAATAACCTAAAAGCTGTATTATCCGGCATCGGGGCCGATGAGCTTTTTGGTGGGTATCCTTCATTCAAGCGGATGGCCATGGTTAAAAAACTAAGCAAATTGCCTGGTTTCGTGTTAAGAACGGGAATTAAATTTAATAAACCGGCTTTAAAAAGATCCTATTACCTCAGCTATAAAAACACGGTTGGAAAATATCTTTTTTTACGGGGAATAT
Organism: Pedobacter chinensis; assembly: GCF_003339865.1. Classification (GTDB taxonomy): domain Bacteria; phylum Bacteroidota; class Bacteroidia; order Sphingobacteriales; family Sphingobacteriaceae; genus Pedobacter; species Pedobacter chinensis. The sequence continues at coordinate 279,593 of NZ_QPKV01000004.1, read as the reverse complement.
TTACGCCTGATGAAATTGCTGCATTGCTGGAATGTTCCATTTCAAAAGTTGACGAAGTTTTAACGACTGCACAAATCAACAATATTCCAAATGACCTTAATCCTGAAGAACAAGCCAGTTGGTTAGAGTATAATCTCTACATGCAAAATCAATTGTTAAAGGATACTGATAACATGAGCATGCAGCATGGGATTGAAGTAAGGGTGCCATTCTTAGATCAAGAGTTTGTACAAGCCGTTAAAAACATTGCACCTGGAATAAAATTCGAAAAATCGCTGCCAAAATCTTTACTGATCAAAGCTTTTATAAATATTTTACCGAAAGAAATCTGGGATCGACATAAGATGGGTTTTATTTTTCCTTTTCAACATTGGCTAAAAGAAAACGAATCATTTTTGAAGGGCCTTGAGCAAAATGATTATTCCAGGCAATTGGTTAGATCTTTTAAGAAAGGAGATTTACATTGGAGCAAAATATTGGCGTTGCATCAGATATGGGGGAAGGGTTAGGTGTTTAGGTGGGAAGTCGTTTAGTTGGGGAGTTGTTTAATTACCAAAGCACATTTGATTTAGAATTTTTCCACAGCTTAACCTTAAACAAGAAAATTATTGGATAGCAAAAAGATTTTGTTGCTTAGTTTACATACCTTCAGCTTAACGGGTGGAATAGAAAAAGTTTGTCGCTCGGTAACCAAAATACTGTCTGACTGGTCTGTTACACTTAAAAACACACCAGCAGTGATGAGTATGTATGACGAAAAACCGGATACCAGATATACTGCAAATACAAATTTCAAAGGTTTTAATGGCAGGAAATGGAGTTTTCTTTTACATGCCATAAAAGCAGGATTAAACGCAGACATTATCATTTTAAGTCATATTAATCTTTTGTCAGTGGCCTGGATCATTAAAAAACTGAAGCCTCAAAAAAGGATTATTCTGTTTGCCCATGGAATTGAAATATGGGGCAAATTAAGTCCATGGAAAACCAGTTTCATAAAAAACAATGTAGAGATATGGGCTGTAAGCCGATATACTGCAGATCAGATCATGATCCGCCATCATATCCCTAAAACACAAGTCAGCATTCTTAATAATTGCCTGGATCCCTTTTTTGATCCCCCAGCAGCGTTTAAAAAACCCAAAACGCTATTAGAAAAGTACCATCTGCCTTCAACAAGTAAGGTCCTTTTTACGTTAACCAGATTATCGCATAGCGAACAATATAAAGGCTACGACCAGGTTTTGGCAACATTAAAAGATTTACCTAAAGATGTTTACTATATTTTGTCAGGTAAAGCTGATGCCATTGAAACAAAAAGAATTACAGACTTAATTGCAGCAAATCACTTAACAGGAAGGGTACTGCTTACTGGTTTTCTCCCGGAAGAGGATGTTATCGATCATTTTCTTTTGGCTGATGTATTTGTAATGCCAAGTAAAGGCGAGGGATTTGGAATTGCATTTATTGAGGCGGCAGCATGCGGGTGTAACGTAATCGCAGGGAATCAGGATGGCAGCAGTGATGCGCTTTTGGATGGAGATCTCGGAACATTGGTTCATCCTGAACGTATAGCAGAAATTAAATCTGCCATATTAAGCCGCCTGGAACCTGCAAATTCTAATCAACATGCGATTCAACAAAAGTGTCTGGATACTTTTGGCTTTCAACGTTATCAGGAAAACATATTGAAGTTGCTTAACCTTTCCTCAATCCCATCCATTAATGGTTAATAAAGAAGAATATAACTGGACAATCGAAGCAAAAGCATCGCTGTTTGACCTGAAGTTGAATGAGCTTTGGGCATACCGTGATCTTTTATGGCTTTTGGTTCGCCGTGACTTCGTGTCGTTTTACAAACAAACCATTTTGGGGCCGCTCTGGTTTTTTATCCAGCCGCTATTCACCACCATCATCTTTACCTTTATTTTTGGTAATCTTGCCGGAATATCAACCGATGGCCTGCCAAAGCCACTATTTTACATGGCGGGCATTACTGCATGGAATTATTTCGCAGATTGCCTGACCAAGACATCTACCGTATTTAAAGATAATGCAAACATATTTGGAAAAGTGTATTTTCCCAGGCTCATTATGCCTTTAAGTATCGTGGTTAGCAACCTGGTACGCTTTGGCGTTCAAATGCTGTTGTTCATCTTCATGATGGCTTATTATTATTTTGTAGTTGATGCACACTTTGCCGTTACCTGGGCTATCGGCCTTTTTCCTGTTATTGTCATCTTAATGGCCCTATTGGGTCTGGGCACCGGGATGATTATTTCTGCCATGACAACCAAATACCGTGATCTTGCCTTTTTAGTGACTTTTGGCGTGCAGCTTTTAATGTATGCCACCACAGTGATCTATCCCCTATCTGAAGCTTTTAACAAATATCCCGCTTATGCCTGGATTATTGAGTATAACCCCATGACGCCCATTATTGAAACTTTCAGGTATGGATTTTTAGGCGAAGGAAGTTTTAGCTGGGGAAGTTTAGGTTACGCAACCGGAGTAACACTGGTATTATTGATTTTCGGAATTGTGATTTTTAACAAGGTGGAACGGAATTTTGTGGATACTGTTTAGGGTTGGAGGGTTAGGAGTTGGAGGGTTTAGGGGTTAGAGGGTTAGAAAGCATGGAGCAAAAGTTATATATTTATACCAATCATCCTTTATTTACTTAAAAAATTAAATAAAGATTATGCATACCTACTCATTTGAAAAGTTAGAAGTTTGGCAATTGTCGAGGGCATTTAGAAAAGACATTTACCTTTTAACCACAAAATTTCCTAAAGAAGAAACTTTTGGATTAATAAGTCAAATTAAAAGAGCTGTCAGCAGTATCGGTGCCTGTTTAGCCGAAGGTTCAGGTAAAATTACTTCGAAAGACAAAGCGCATTATACGAACATGGCTTATACTACTACTTTGGAAACGCTAAATCATTTAATTGCAGCCCTGGATTTAGATTACATAACTGAAGAAGATTATTTGAAATCACGATCGAAAATAGAAAACATAACTACTAAATTGAGTGGCTTGCGAAAAGCACAACTGACTTAATTGGGTTAAAGTTGAGGGGTTAGGGTTGAATGGTTAGGGGGGTAGTGCTGCGTACACTTAATTGGTTAGGGTTGAGTGGTTAGAGGATTAGTGCTGCGTGAACTTAATAAGGTTAGAACTGAGTGGTTAGAGGGTTAGAATTCAAAGGGCTTAATAGATTCTATAATAAAACAACTAATTTCAATGTATGAATTTATAACTGATTTGAAAATTATCATGAGCTATAGCTTCTAAACTAAATACTAATCTTTAATCCCTAAACACTCATCTCTTAAACCTCAAGCCACACTAAACCCTGCCCTCTAAACACTTAACTTAAATCACTTGGCAAATATTGCAATAAAAGTAGAAAACCTCTCCAAAGCCTACCAATTAGGCCAGATTGGAACCGGTACGATCAGTCGTGATCTGGAACGCTGGTATGCAAGAATCCGCGGAAAGGAAGATCCTTTCTTACGCATTGGCGAGACCAATGACCGCAGCGTTAGGGGCACCAGTGATGTGGTGTGGAGCTTAAAAGACATTAACTTTGAAATTGAGCAAGGCGATGCGGTGGGCATTATTGGCCGGAATGGTGCAGGAAAGAGCACTTTGCTGAAAATTTTAAGCAAGGTTACCGCCCCTACTACTGGTAAAATATCAGGTAAAGGCCGAATTGCAAGTTTATTGGAAGTCGGTACAGGGTTCCATCCAGAATTGAGCGGTAGAGAAAACATTTTTTTAAACGGTGCCATTTTGGGCATGCGTAAAAAGGAAATTCAACGCAAGCTGGAAGAAATAGTTGATTTTGCCGGTATAGAACGTTATTTGGATACGCCTGTTAAGCGTTATTCTTCTGGGATGTATGTTCGCTTGGCTTTTGCGGTAGCTGCACACTTAGAGAGTGAAATTTTAATTGTGGATGAGGTACTGGCTGTTGGGGATGCGGAATTTCAGAAAAAGTGTTTAGGCAAAATGGGAGAAGTGAGTAAAGGTGAGGGAAGAACGGTGTTGTTTGTGAGCCATAATATGGAATCAATCAAAAAATTATGCAACAAAGGATTATTGTTAAACAAGGGCCAATTAATCAAGAATGATAGTATCAATTATATCATAGAGGAATATATTAATCTTAGTACAAATACTGCAAGCATTAGATTTGCGAAATCAGAAAACCGTGAAGCTAATATATTAAAAGTGGAATTGAGAAATCTTGACGATGAGGCAAAATCCGAAATTAGCGTCTATCAAAAATGGAAAATCTATGTACAATTTGAACTCACAACTGCCATAGAAGATTTTGTTTGTGCAATAGGTGTTAGTAACATGTTAGGTGCACCATTGAAAACCACTTGGCACGAACCTTTGAACTTGCAAGTTGGAACTTACGCTGCTGAATTTATTGAAGATAAAACAACTTTTGCTATAGGTCTTTACGGCATTGCTGTTGGTTTATCTCAGAAAAATACAACCTTACATTATATAGAAAGCGCTATTAACTTTGAGATTGTTTATGGAAACGAAAAAGTAAATAATAATGTTCTCAGGTTTACTACAGATACTGGTGCTATTCTTGATCAAATGATATCTTCAGTTTATAAATTATGATAAAGAGGCTTTTCAGAAAATTAATCAAAAAATCTAACCATAAAAATGAGTCATTAAAAAGATTTGAAGAACAATTTGATCTTTTCAAAAAATCAGATATTAATCAGAAATTGAAAGTAGAAAAGGAAGATATTTATCCATGTCTCCATGACAATACTGAAACTACAGGCTTTGATGCCCATTATATCTATCACCCTGCTTGGGCAGCTAGAATTATACGTGAAATTAATCCGAGCAAACATATTGACATTTCTTCTACCCTTCATTTTTGTTCGATATTATCTGCTTTTATACCCACAGAATTTTATGATTACCGGCCTGCTAAATTAAATCTTAGTAACTTGGTTTCTGGTGAAGCAGATCTAACCAATTTATTTTTCGAAACTAGCAGCATTGATACTATCTCATGCATGCATACCGTTGAACACATCGGATTAGGAAGATATGGCGACCCAATAGATCCAGATGGAGATATTAAAGCAATCGATGAGTTGATAAGAGTTGTTAAACCAGGCGGATCTATTTTGTTTGTTACTCCTGTAGGAAATCCAAAAATCATGTTTAATGCACATCGTATATATGACCCACACATGATTACCAATCTCTTTAAAAATTGTGAGTTAAAACAATTTTCTTTGGTTACAGACCAAAATGAGTTTATAGTAAATTCTGATTTAGCAGATGGACTTTCACAAAATTATGGCTGTGGTTGTTTTTGGTTTATAAAAAACTGATGGTTATAGTTAAATTAATGGGTGGTCTAGGTAACCAAATGTTTCAATATGCAGTTGCTCGTAAACTCTCTAAAAATAAAAATGTTTATTTAGACTTAAATTTCCTTAAACAAAACAACAAATCTGATGATTTCTTTACTGCTCGAAGTTATGATTTAAATATATTTAGTAATCTGAGATCATCCATTTTACCTTCATTTATTTCAAAAATAATCTGTAGTAATAGCAAGATTACACGGCTTTTAAAATGGTTTCTACCAAAAAAAACATCAAAATTCACTTATTTAGATGATACAAATATTGAAACTAAAAGCACGATTGAAACAAACTTGTATTTAAATGGATATTTCCAAAACCCCTTACTGTTTGATGAAATAAGAGATTTACTATTAAAAGAATTCACTTTTCCCAAATTATCTAAAGCTGTTGACCAGAATAAAAATTTAATCAAAAAATCAACGAATACTGTGAGTATCCATATTAGACGGGGAGATTACCTGAAAGCAAATATCAATAGTTTTCATGGCTTATTACCAATAGAATATTATAAAAATGCAACTGAACTTTTAAATGCTAAATTAATTGATGCTACTTACTTTATTTTCTCAGACGATCCCAAATGGTGCGAAACAAATTTTTCCTTTATTGAGAAAAAGTATATCGTTTCTGGCAATAATCAAGCTTGGGTGGATATGTACTTAATGTCACAATGCGAACATCATATTGTTGCAAATAGCAGCTTCAGTTGGTGGGGAGCATGGCTAAATCAAAATATTGATAAAATAGTAATTGCACCAAAAAAATGGTTTAATTCTGAAGAAACAAATATTATCCCTAAGGAATGGATCAGCCTTTAGTTTCTGTAATAATGCCAGCTTACAATGCTGAAAAACACATTGCTGAAGCTATTCAAAGTATACTTAATCAAACTTATCAGAACTGGGAGCTACTTATTTTGGATGATGGCTCAACAGATCAGACGTTAACTATTGCAAGAAAATTTGCTAATAAAAAAATTAGTGTTTTTGCCGAAGGCAATAAAGGACAATCTGCCCAACTCAATAAAGGCATTTATTTGGCAAAAGGTAAATATATAGCCATAGCACATGCTGATGATATTAACCATAAAGAAAGGTTACAATTACAGTCTGAGTTTTTAGAAAAACATTCAGAAATTGGAATTTGTGGTAGTGCAATTGAAGCTTTCAGTATCAATTCAAATCTCAAAAAAATAATCACTTATCCTAGTAATGCTGATATATGTTATAGTAGTTTATATTATAGCAATCCCTTGGCACACCCTACGGTTATACTTAGGAAACAAATTTTAGTGGACTTTAACCAAAAATATAATGAAAGTCTGGTGGCAGCGGAAGATTATGAGCTATGGATCAGACTTTCAAAATTCACTAAAATAAGTAATCTAGATAAAGTGCTAGTTCATTATCGCTTACATGACCAACAAACAAGTGAAATCAAAAAGAATGATGAAGAAAAAACTGTAATTCAATCAAGAGCAATATTGGTTAATCAACTCTGTGAAAATGTAGATAAAAATCAAGCGTCAATGATATTTAATTTTTTCTATAGCCCAAAAAATTTAACTACTCATCAGCATTGGCAAGCTTTAACCCTTGGCATCCTTTTAATTTCAAGACAAGTTTATATGTCATCCAACAACGCACAAAAATTCTTAATTGATGTTTTCGAGAAAAATTTGAGAAGTATTCATTTCTTAGGAAGAATCAGGCATCTAATATATACGCCATTATTAATTCAGAATTTTGGAATAAGTTGTTTTTATTCAACAACTAAGAATTTATTCTTCAAAAAATCGTGAAGAAATTGGTCTTTTTTACTTTATTAAGAACAAGATCATGGGGTGGTAGCGAGAACTTATGGTTCAGAACAGCTTGCCTAGCCCTACAAAATGGCCAAGAAGTGCTTGTAATAACAGAACAAGATGACCATGAAAATTATGGATTGTTAAGAGCGCTTGGTGCTGATATTTTTATATTGGAAACATTTCTTGTCAAAAAATTAGAGCGGTTAAAACAACTTTTGGATAATTCATTTGCTAAAGGAAAATTTTTAACCCTTTTAGAGAAAAGGGTTAGGCTCTTTAATCCAGATTTAATAATCGTCAACCAACCAGGGTGTTTTGACTTATTATTTAACGAAACTATAAGTAAATTCATTGCCAATACAGAATTTAAATATATCGTCTGTTCACATTCATACATTCAAAAAAATGTGCTGAATAATATACAGGTAAAAGTAATGGCTAATCTATTAAAAGAGGCTTCAAAATGCTTTTTTGTTGCCCAAAAACAGGCACATACCATTCTAAAGCAATTAAAGATCAATTTAACTAATATTGAATACTTATACAATCCTCTTAATTTAAAATCAACAGATTATATACCCTACCCTAAAACGGAAACAATTTATTTTGCCATGGTAGGAAGCCTAGATATAGACTGGAAAGGCCAGGATATAGTTATCAATATCCTTTCCAAGCTAGAATGGATGAAAAGAAATTGGTATCTCAATATTTTTGGGGATGGACCAGATCTAATCATGCTTAAAGAACTGATAGAAAAGCATAATCTGCAAGACAAAATTAAATTAAAAGGCCAAAATAAAGACATCAGAAAAATTTGGGAACATCATCATATCTTATTAATGCCATCAAGAGTTGATGCAGCCCCATCTGTTTTACTCGAAGCAATGGCATGCGGAAGAACAGCTATTTGTACAAATATTGGCTTTGTTGAAGACTGGATTGAGGATAACATTAATGGCTTTATTGCACAAAATAATAACATAGATGTTTTTGCTGAAATGCTAAACGATGCTTGGCATAAAAAAGCTAGTTGGGAAAATATGGGATTTTTAGCACATGAGAAAGTTACTGATTATTTTCCTGAGAAGCCTGAGCAGTTCTTTTTAGATCGTCTAAATAATGAATAACCCTGGAATTTCTGTAATTATTTGCACTTATAATGGCCTAAATAAGCTATTATCAACAATTAGCCATTTGATTAATCAAAAAAATTTAATTGGTATTGACTGGGAAATTTTAATTATTGATAATGCAAGTACCGATGGTACTTTTAACTGGTTAACTGAGTTAATTGATAAAAATAATTATCAAAACCTAATTAAATTACACCAACAACCTATACCTGGAAAGCTTGCTGCATTAAAAATGGGTGTATATAAAGCTAATTTCGACTACCTACTCATCTGTGATGATGATAACTGGTTAGATGAGAATTATTTACATCGAGTCTATCAGATTTTTAAAAACGAACCTAAAATAGGCGTTATTGGAGGCAATGGGCAACCTGCAACTCAGGAAGTACCTAAATGGATTAAACCTTATTTGCATAATTATGCTGCAGCACCACAATGGTCAAAATCTGCAGATATAACTAACCAGATAGGGAGTGTTTATGGTGCAGGCATGGGTATTAGAAAGAGAATTTATGCTAATGTTTTTTCTGATGATTGGATTTTAAACCTATCTGCTTTTAGAGAAAAGAATAACTTAATGAGTGGAGAAGATACTGAAATTTGTTATATAGCAAGGTTTTTAGGATATAGCATATATTATGATGAAGACTTAACGTTTAAGCATACTATACCGATTGATAAATTAAACCCTGAATATTACCTAAGACTTGTACATCTATTTGGTTTTGGCCATTCAGTATTAATCCCTTATCAAGAGATTTTTTATGATAACTTGATAACAAATCAAAACAAATTCCCACAAAATATAATCGTAGAATTATATAGATTGATAAGGTATGATATTTCAGCTTTTTTATTAAATAAAAACTTAGAAAATAGGCGTAAATTAACATACAGATGGGGCTTTATAAAAGGATTAATATTAAATTTCAATAAAATTCTTAAGCTGAAAAAATTTTTAAAATCAAAAGAAAATGCCAGTCCTTCATCTCATATCTAATTTAGATAATAGTGGCGGAACTATTGCCGCATTAAATTTGCATAAAGCTTTAATTAACGTTGGTTATGATAGCGCTGTACTTTCGACCAATAAGCTTGCTGGTGTATTATATGGAAATGGGTATAGAAAATTTGGCGGCATCAGTGGTAGAATTCAACAAGCATTTTTAAAATTAGAAAATCTGCTTGCTCAACCTGGTTTTATAAACCCTGTTGACAAATGGCTGGTTAAAAATGAATTGGAAAAATACAACGGAATAATACATATTCATGTTACCCATGTTGCGCAAACCTCTTTTAAATTAATCAATTGGTTAGCAAAAGATAAAAAAGTATTTTGGACATTACATGATCTTTGGCCTTTAACTGCCAAGTGCATCCATCCAACATATTGCAATAAATGGCAAAAAGGATGTTATAATTGCCCTAAATTAGAAGAATATCCTAAATTAAATTGGGACAATACTCCAAATCTTTATAAGCATAAATGGAACTTCATAATAAATAATCAAATTCATTTTATAGCACCGTCTAATTGGATAAATGAGCTCACTTCAGAAAAAATAATAAAAAATGGAAGTAAGATTTCAACCATTTATCATGGAATTGACAATGCTATCTTTAAACCTAGAAATCTTGTCGAATCCAGAAAAATCTTTGATCTACCAATAAAAGCTAATGTTATATTTTTTCCACAAGGCAGATGGGACGATAAGAAAAAGGGAATTGAATGGTATGAAAAAATAAAACAAGCACTTATTTATTCTGATTTGAAAGAACAATTTATTTTATTGAGACTAGGTCAAGTGTCCCAAATCAATAAATTTAATCATAATTTGTCCGAAATTATTTTACCATTAACTACTTTTCCCGAAGTAATGGCCAGCTACTACCAGTGTGCAAATGTAAGTGTAACATTAAGTGAGACAGAAACCTTTGGATTATGTGTAGCTGAAAGTCTCTCATGCAATATACCAGTAATTGGCCGGGATGCACCTGGTGTTCGAGAACTGATTAACAATGGTTTATTGAAAAATAATGTAGATGAATTGATTGAATTAATTAAAGTTAAAAAATGGGAGATGACAGATCAGCAAAATGAGAATAACTTTTCAGAAGTAATCTGGGCGAAAAAACACATCGATTTATATGAAGCCTAATTATACAATCGACCAACTGTATAATCCTAAAAGTAATTCTATTGGTTTTTTAAGGTTAATTCTGGCTTTAATGGTTATAATGCAGCATAGTTTCGTATTAAACAACGAGTTAGAGCCATTAACAAGTATAGGCTTTTTGAGTTCAGGTGCCATTGGGGTACATAGTTTTTTTATTTTGAGTGGTTTTTTAATTTCAAGCAGTTGGATTAACAATCCAAACTTTATAAACTTTTCGTTACGAAGAATACTAAGAATATTCCCAGCATTCTGGGTTTGTTTAATCGTAGTTGCTTTTATATTTGTTCCAATTACTTTAATTTTAAACAAAACATCATCGATTGACTTTGACCTCATTAAATCTCAATGTACCTATTTGTTATATAACCTGTCCTTAATTATAAATCAGCCTGATATTTTAAACTTAACACATGGATTAGCTGAAAGATCATTAAATGGATCCCTTTGGACATTATCATGGGAATTTTTATTTTATGTTCTTCTAGCAATTGTAGGTTTTTTTGGTCTATTGAGCAAAAGAAAAATATGGATAACTCTTTTAATTATTATCTGCATTATTACATATTGGTTTAGTGATTGTAAATGTACAATTTTCTTAAAATTATATGTTTCTGAAAACGTGGCGATTTTGCCTTATATGTTTGGTGTTGGTGTGTTATGCGCTATTTATAAAAAACATATTCCACATTCACATTTATTATTTTGTTTAAGTGTTATTGCATGGCTTCTGGATATTAAGTATAATGAACATCTACCTTTACACCCATTTTTTCTTTCATACATATTAATGTGGCTAATGATTAATCTGCCTATAAAATCATTTGAAAAACATGGTGATTATTCATACGGTATATATATTTATCATTTCCCCATCATTCAAATTATTCTTTTAACAACAGGAGTTGTTATCCCATCATATTTATTGTTTTTTGTTGTGTTAATTCCAACTTTTTTAATGGCTTACCTAAGTTGGAAATATGTTGAAGAGCCTTCATTATCTTTAAAAAGATACTTTAAAAAAAATGGAAAGTAAGCAAAAATATCTCATAATTGGTGGAGGAGCAGTAGTAAGAGAATACTATATTCCAGCCCTATCTTATCTTAAAATATTAGATGCCGTTACAGTTATTGAACCCGACTCTAAATCGGCAGCATTATTGCGTCAAGCTAAAATAAATGTTATTGAAGAAAAATTTGAGAAGTATTTTTATCAAAATGATATTAACTATGATTTTGCAATTATTACACTCCCAAATCATTTGCACGAACTAGCTATTAAAATATGCCTGAAAAACAATATAACAGTTCTATGTGAGAAGCCGTTAAGTTTGAGTATGGAATCTTGTAATAGGATTATCGACTATCAAAACCATTCAGACAAGAAAGTATATACGGGAATGGTAAGACGCTTTATGCCATCCTTTATGGCAATGTATAATAATCTTCATCTAGTTGGCAATGTTAAGGAGGTTATTGTAGAAGATGGGAATCCATTTGCTTGGGTTGCCGACAGCTATGCATTCTTTGATCCAAGAAATGGTGGTGTACTTGCCGATATGGGTGTGCATTACCTTGATTTATTATACAAATTATTTGGCTCAATAGAAGCATTCACTTATGAAGATGATGCTGAAGGCGGAGTTGAAGCCAATTGCACATATCAACTGAAAACCCAAAATGATATTCCGATAGTACTAAAATTATCTAGAACAACCAAATTGAAGAATAAATTTGAAATAATAGGTTCAAGAGGCAAGCTTTGGATAGAGAAAGATAAATTTGACACATGTTACTTTTCATCAGTTAAGGAGAGTATCCATGAAATCAGAATTAAAAATGCCTTTAATGATCCTAAGTTAAATTACACCTTTGAAGCATGTTTTGTACAACAATTAACCTCTTTTTTTAACCAAGATAAAAGTCTGGTTAATTTAGAAGATGCTACAGCAGTAGTAAAGTTAATTGAAGATGCTTATCAAAAAAAATCTTCTAAGTCATCTGTAATTAATAAAGATCAACCTTCTTATTTTATTACCGGCGGTACTGGCTTTATTGGTACTGCATTAATTGAACGTTTATGGAATAACGGGATTAGGAATATCAAAGCACCAGTAAGAAGTTATAAAAATTGTGCTCCAATAGCTCGTCTAAAAATTGAGTTGCCAAGATTAGATTTGTTAGATTATGATGCTGTTAAGCAAAGTATAAAAGGTTGGCAATATGTAATTCATCTTGCTTATGCTGCAGATGGAGCAAATGCTTATGAAATGAATGTAACTGCTACACAAAACGTAATAAAAGCAGCATGCGAGCAGGGTGCCGAAGCAGTTGTGGTATTAAGTACGATGAATGTTTATGGTCTTCCAAATGGCGAAGTAACCGAAAATACTAGTCAAAAACCAGCTGGTGGAGCATATGGTAAAACAAAAAAAATAATGCAGGAATGGGTACTAAATTTTGCAAAATCGCAAAGTAAAACCAGAATTGTAGTTTTAAATCCAACATGTGTATATGGCCCCAATGGCAAAACCTATACTACCCTACCAATTACGTTGGCTAAACACAATCGTTTTTGCTGGGTTGACGAAGGTAAAGGTCTGGCCAATATTGTATATATTGAAAACCTACTTGACGCTATAATGCAGGCATTACTTGTTAAGAACGCTCATGCACAAAATTTTATAATAACTGATGGAACATTAACGTGGAAAGAATTTCTAAGTCCATTTTTGGGTAAAAAAAAAGAACAAATTATATCATTAAAAAAAGAAGATTTGTTAAATGGAAGTTTTAATGAAAAATCGAATCTTAAACAAATTAAAAATTATCTATTAAGCAACTTTGAATTCGTATCGCTAATTAATGCACACCCTTATTTGGGCAGCTTTAAAAAAGTATTATTTTCTAGATTACCTCAATTTAGAAATAAATTAGCTAATCAACGACAAGTTGTATGGGATGTAGCAAGTGCAGATAATTTAAGTTCAGCACAAGAAGAAAAGTTTAATCCACCAATCTGGCTTAATGAACTCTTTGGTTTCAACTCTAGTCAATTTTCTGCTGCAAAAGCAAAAGAAATTTTAAGATGGACTCCAGCAATTGATATTGCTACAGGAATTAAACAAACAAAGAAATGGTTAGAGTCAAATCATGAATAAAATAGTTTCAGTAATTATCCCAGCCTATAATGCTTCAAAAACTATTGAACAAACCTTAGTTTCAGTATTCGAACAAACTTATGAAGATATTGAAATTATCGTTGTTAACGATGGTTCTATAGATCAAACTTTAGAAATATTAGAAAAATACACCAACAAAATTAACATGATTAGTACTTCAAATAAAGGAGTTAGTCATGCACGAAATCTGGGACTTTTACACGCTAAAGGTTTTTACATACAGTATCTAGATTCAGACGATTTATTGATGCCAGATAAACTGAGTGTTCAAGTTAACGCATTAAATACCAGTAATGCCGATGTCGCTTATGGAGATTGGCAAAAATTCATACAAAATTCTACTGAAATAAAGTTACTGGAAAAAATAGAACGACAAATTAGTGGAGATATTGAAATCGCTCTATTTACAGATTTTTGGTGTCCACCCGCAGCTTTATTATATACAAAAAAAATAACCGATCAATTAAGCTGGAATGAAAATTTACCAGTCATTCAGGATGCTAGGTATTTATTAGATTCTGCTCTTGCAAAAGGAAAATTTATATATACACCTGGCATTATGGCCAGATATAGAACTGCTCAGGAAAAATCTTTGTCCCAAAAAAGTGAAGCAGCATTCGTTCGAGATTGTTTTGAAAATGCAAAAGAAGTATATCAGATCTGGGCAGCAACGACAAAGTTCGATCAGGCAAAAAAATCTGCAGTAATTGGTGTTTTAAGATATTGTATAAATAGGTTCAGTGTTTTTGATCATCAATTAGCTAATAAGGCAATTGATTTATTATTGCATATAGCGCCTAAATATATTCCTGAACAAAGAAGCTTATTAAGAAGTTTAAGTAAAATTTTTGGTTATAGAAACGCAGAAAAGATTGCAGGTCTAAAACGTCATCTCATTAAATGAAAGTTTGTTTAGTTTCTGAATATTTCTATCCGCATGGGAAAGGTGGGACTGAAAAATATGTTTACCAGCTTGCCAAAGAATTAATGCGACAAGATAATGAGGTTTGTGTTATTACGGTTAGTGAAGAAGAAAATTCAGATTATTTTTATAAAGGAATTATTGTAAAAACTGTATTAATCGAATCGAATTATTCAAAAGCTATAATCTCTGGTCGACAGGGTTCTCCAAACATTAAAAGGTTTGAAAACATCCTAATTTACGAAAAACCAGAAATCGTACATTTTCATACTTTAACCCCTAGTTTTAATTTTTTTCATTTCGAAATTGCAAAATCGCTAAGCTCTACAATTTATTTTACAGCTCATATACCGGGAATAACTTGCATTCATGGTGATTTAATGCTATTTGGCAAAAAAGCGTGCGATGGAAAAATCATTGAACATAGGTGCCTTGCTTGTTACATCAACAAGAAAAAAATCCATAAAGAAATGGCTAGTCTGATGGCAAGTTTGATACTCCAAGCCAATTATCCAACAGCTTTGGCGAATGTAGTTAAACAAAAGCAAAAAGATGTAATCCGCTTAAACGAGCTTTGCGATGTAATTTACATTTTCACAGAATGGCAAAAAGAAATATTTATCAAGAATGGGATTGACCTTTCAAAACTGGTAATGACCCAACAGATGGAAGTTGTCGACCCCAAAAGTCAAAGTATTAAATCTACACCAAAAGAACCAGGAAAAATAAAATTAGGGTTTATAGGGAGGATTAGCCATGAAAAGGGTTTACATATTTTAATTAATGCTTTTAAAGCTGTTAATAACCCCAACTTAGAATTACATATTGCCGGAATTATTGCAGACAAACAAGACTCTTATTTTCAGCAACTAATAACTAAAAAACACTCAAATATTTATTGGAACTATAATTTATCACAACAAGAAGTGGAAGCATTTTATGATACTATTGATGTTATTTGTATTCCTTCCATATGGTACGAAACAGGGCCATTTGTTTTATATGAGGCCTTTAAAAAACACCTGCCAGTAATTGCCAATGACTTAGGAGATATGAGAATATGGGCAAATAAAGGATATGACTTAAGATTATATCAAGATAAAAAAGAATTGATAGACATGCTAAGTCAATATTAATGAGCATTCCGATAATTATATCTACCTATAACAAAATGGAGAAGTTTATCGATCCATCAGTGACATTAATGGATATCACTTGGAAAAACCATGGGAAAATCTATGTAATTAGTGATAATAAAAGTTTCGCAAAAACAGATAAGTGTGAAAAAATATATAGATATGATGCCAATCTCTCTTGGATGGATTTATTGCACCAGGGTTTGCTTGATTTTAAAAAGGATTTTAAAAATTCTAACATTGTATATTTTATGTTGGAAGACTTAACCCCTCTAAAACACATTGATTTGGAACGATTACAATTAATTGAAGATGCTTTCATAGATTTAGATTGGAGTTTTTTATATTTCCCTCATTATGAAAATGAATTCTTTTTTAACATTACTCACAAGAATCAATTATTTTCAGAAACTTCAGATGATTGGCTATTTTATTCACAGATCGGAGTCGGGCTTTTTAAATTGGATTACTTAATAGAACTATGTAAATTGGGATTAAGTAATAAGTTAAAATCTCCATGGGAATTTGAGTATATTAAAACCTCAACTAAGCACTACATATCTAGTTATAAATGGCCAACCGTAAGAGATGGCTATTCCATACAAAATCATGTCAATTTACAAGCAATTAGGTATATTGATAAAAAAGGGATTCTTTTATGGAGAATGCTTTTCAAGACATACTTAAATCAAATTCCAAATAGGATTTATAGACATTTTTTTCGTTCTAAGATGAAAAGTCTAATTATGAATTTTAAAAATATGCTAAACAAGTGAAGTCAGAATTAAACAAGGTACATTTTGTGCGAGCCATTGCTGCTGTTGGAGTATGTATATTCCATCTGCTTCTTGGAGAAAAACCAGCTATAAAATGGTCCAAAGCAATTATCTATAATATAAAGTCTAAATCTACTCTATAGCAGTCAAAAGTTTAATGCCCATTGATATAAAATAAAAAATATATTTCAATTCGAAATAAACTAATACTTACTATTTGCTTTTATTCCCCAATCATTTAATTAGTATGATTAATAAAAAGATGATATTAATACTGCCATATTTTGGAAGTTGGCCTAAATACCTTGATTTATATCTTAAAGGTTGCAGTAATAACAAATGGTTGACCGTTTTATTTATAACCAATTGCAAAACTCCTCGAAATTACCCTCCAAATGTTAAATTTATAAAAAAAGAGTTGCATGAAATTTCTAGCTTAATCTCAGAAAGATTAAATATTCCTAACTATGAATTATCATCTTCTTATAAGCTCTGTGATTTTAAACCAACATATGGGCATCTATTTAATGAGCATATAAAAAATTATGATTATTGGGGCTTCGGAGATATAGATTTAATATATGGGTCACTAGATTCTTTTTACTTTCCAAAAATCGATAAGGATTATGATGTGATATCAGCAAGAGAAGAAATCGTTTCAGGTTCACTTACCTTTATTAAAAACAATATTTACAATAATTTGCTATTTAAAAAATTAGAAAATTTTGATCTGTTGATTAAAAGTGAAGCCTATGAAGGAATTGATGAAACAAGCCATGTTGAAGATATGTGGCAAGGCTTAAATAAATTGGAGTTACCAAAATCATCTTTTACTTACTTGGTAGCACATGAGAATAATTTAGAAAATATAAAAGCATCCTTTGAAACCATTATTTGTGAAAATTTACTAAACCATGAATTGATCAAGTTTAAAGATGGGAACTTATGCTATCAAAAAAAGAACATTGCATATTTTCATTATGTAATGAATAAAAGAAAACCATATTTTACCTACCCATCATGGAAGCAAATACCTAATGAATTCTATATTACAAATACTGGCTTTTATAAAAAATTTTATGTAAAAGAACTATATGGTCCAATTAAAATGATGATAACAAACATGGTTTATTACTTAAAAAGAAGTCCTTCCTACATTTTAAGAAAAATCAAAGGAAATAAATAAAATCGCTATGACAACTGTAATTATATGCCGCAAGATAAAAAGGCGCTGTTTAAAACCATTTAGCGCTGCTAATGACATTATATATAAGTTCTGGTAATAATTTAACATAAAAAGTAGCTAAAAATGAGGATTAAAACAATTGGATTAGTTACAATAAGTCATTTAAGCTCTAATCCAAGACTTGTTAAAGAAGCTCGAGCGTTATTAGATTCAGGTTATCAAGTCCATATTATTTGTTCTCAAAATCTAAAATTTTTATCTGAATTTGATATTCAAATTTTTAGATCTTTATCAGGAGCTAAGATTCATGTTATAAATTTCGAAACAAGTAACATAAAAGGAATAATTAATAGATCCCTCTCGTCTTTTCGTTTAAAAATTTCAAGCATATTAAAAATAGCATTACCTGATATGAGATGGTTGGAGTTTAGTAGGATGCTCCCAGAAATGAGAAGAATGCTAAAAAGTGTAAAAGCAGATTTGTTTATAGGTCATACCATAGGCGCTTTACCAGCCATAGCATGGGCTGCTAAGTTTCATCAATCAAAATATGCCTTTGACGCCGAAGATTTTCATAGGGGAGAAAGCAATGAGATATTTTTTCAAAAAAAAATTGAAAATCTTGAAAATTATTTTCTTCCAGATTCTGTCTATATCAGTACCGCTAGCCCCTTAATTACTCAGGCCTATAAACAGCTTTACCCAAATAAAACAATATTCACTATTAACAATGTTTTTCCATTCGATGAGAAATATCGACTTGGGAATGTCCATCATTCAATAAAAATTGTCTGGTTTTCTCAAACATTGGGTCTAAATAGGGGCTTACAAAGTTTTTTTAAACATCTAGACCATCTAAATACTTTAAATTTTGAGTTTCACTTAAGAGGTTCCCATTCTGATAAAACCAAAGAAATATTACTAAGTTTAATTGATAAAAAATGGCATGCACAAATACATTTTTATCAACAATGCGATCCCATCAGCTTACAAAAATGGTTGTATAATTTTGATGTTGGGTTAGCATTGGAACAAAATGAACCCATAAATAGAAATATTTGCATTACCAATAAGCTCTTTCAGTATTTAAATGCTGGGTTAGCTATACTAGCTACTAATACTGCAGGCCAGCAATGGGTAATGGATCAAATTCCAGATACAGGTAAGCTCATTACACAAAGTGATCCCAAAGTAAGGGAAGTCTTGAATCAATGGGCTAAAAATCCAGAATCGTTGACATATGCAAAAAAAGCTTCACTATATGCAGCAAAAACTAAATTCAATTGGAATATAGAACAGACAAAGTTATTGAGAAAAATTTCAGATCTAAAATGATAAAGGATGAACAAAACTTGAAATCAGCAGTATTACATTCCTTTCCTGGTATTGGAAAATTTACCAGTGAAACCATTAAAGCTTATGATGAAGCAGGTTGGTTAGCTCAAATGTTTACAACTATAATTATTCATGAAAATAGCAAGTGGGTTAAAATTATTCGTTTACTTGCTCCAAAAATTATTTATAAGTTTAAAAATCGAAATTTTAGCGAAATTTCTTCAAAAAAAATTAAACTGTACCCTTATAAAGAAATAATCAGATTATTTGCAGTTCGCTATTTATCTTTAACAACTACAGATAAAATATGGGAATGGGCAGAACTTAGTTTTGATAAATGGGTAGCAAGCAAATTAAGTAAAAAAATAAAGATTATTCATTCATATGAACATGCTGCAATGTATACCTTTGAAAGAGCAAAAAAGTTGGGGATTTTTAGAATTTTAGAACAAACCAGTAGACATTATGGAGCTGTTAATACATTAATTGATCAACAATTTGAAAAATATCCTAATCTAAGATCTGCATATATAAAAAGGTTAACAGGTAGGCATTTATTAAGACGAAATGCTAGAAAGAAGAAAGAACATGATTTAGCAGACTTAATTATATGTAATTCATCCTTTACCAAAGGAACATTAGTTGATGGCAATGTAGATGAAAGAAAAATCATTATTGTTCCCCTAGCATTTCCTAAACCAGCTGTTCAAATCAACTATCCAAATGTTATACCTAAGATACATTTCTTATATGCCGGATCATTAAGTGTAAATAAGGGCACCCACCTTTTAATTGAAATATGGAATAATCATTTTTCAGATAATGCCGATTTATTGTTAACACTTGTTGGCAAAAATCTCCTACCAGACCTACTTACCGCAAATCTACCAAGTAATGTAAAATTAATCGATTTTGTGCATCAATCTGAATTGAATAAACTATATGACCAAGCAAATGTTTTTGTTTTCCCGACCTTAGCAGATGGCTTTGGAATGGTAATTACTGAAGCAATGGCAAGGGGATTACCAGTGATTGCAAGTAGGAATTCTGCAGGTCCTGATCTAATTAAGCATGGACATGATGGCTTATTAATTAATGCTGGAGACGATCAGGATTTATTAGATAAAATAAATTGGTGCATAGCTAATAAAGATCAATTAAAAAAAATGAGTACTAATGCCCATAACAAAGCTAAATCCTGGCAGTGGGAGAACTATAGAGAAAAATTGATTGAAAAAATTGCTTTAAAGCTTAATATTGATGCGTAAGTTGCTTATTATTTCTCCTTACTTCCCTCCATCCAATGCTGCAGATATGCAGAGGATCAGAACAAGTTTACCGTATTTTGAAAAATTTGGCTGGGCTGCAGAAGTTGTTTGTGTAAATCCGAAATTTTCTGATCTGACCAAAGATAAATTGTTGTTACACTCTGTCCCCAAAAATATTAAAATACATCTAGTTAATGCTTTCTCTAAAAAAATAACGAGCAAATTTGGGTTAGGTAGCATTGCTATTCGATCATTGTTATTTTATAAAAATTACGTTGATAGATTATTAAAAAAAGAAAAATTTGATCTAATCTATTTTTCTACCACTCAATTTCCAATTTGCATCTTAGGAAAGCATTGGAAAGAAAAATTTAACATCCCTTACGTAATCGATATGCAAGATCCCTGGCATAGCAATTATTATCAAAATAAACCTAAAAATGAAAGACCAAAAAAATATTGGTTCTCTTATCGTTTAAATAAATATTTGGAACCTATCGCCCTAAAAAGCGTCGATGGTTTAATTAGTGTTACCAAACATTATGTTGACGATTTGTTTCAAAGATATCCCATCATAAAGAATGTACCTTTTGCAATTGTTCCATTTGGAGTAAATGAAACTGATTTTAAAATCGCAGATCAATATATTCAAAATCAGGTTATCGATTTAAAGGATCATAAAATAAATATTATTTATACTGGCGCGGTAGGTGATATCATGAAGGAAAGCATTTCTTTTCTATGTAAAACTTTGGCTTATTTAAGACAAGAGCAAATTCACTTATATAAAAAACTACATTTCTATTTTATAGGCACGAGTTACGCCCCAGATAATGAGGGGAAAGCTACTGTATTACCGATAGCAAAAAACCATAAAGTTGAAGATTGTGTTACAGAAAGAGTTACTAGAATTGGATATTTTGATTCTTTATATTTATTAAAAAAAGCAAATGCGTTAATGATATTAGGCTCTGATGAAACATCATATAATCCATCTAAAATATATACTTATATCTCAGCAAGTAAACCATTAATTAGCATATTTAAACTTGATAGCCCAGCGGTAAGTGCAATAGAAAATTCTGGTGCTGGAAGTGTGATAAAATATACGGAAAATGGTGCTATGCAAAAATTAATATCTGCCTTTGAGCAAATTATAGATCATATTCCTCAAGTTATAAACCGTAACTCTAATCACTTAAAATCTTATAGTGCAGAAAAGTTGACCAAAAAACAATGTGAATTATTTAATCAGGTTATTAAATGAATGCCATTAAAAGGACATTCGGTTTTATACACGAACACCCTTTAGCAAAAAGGCATTTATTAAGGGCATATTTTAAATTTATAAGCTGGCAAATTAGAAGTAGGTTAACTAGTGGTTTTCAAAAAGTAAAATTTATAAACGGCATCCATTTCTTTGCAAAAAGTGGCTTAACTGGCATTACAGGTAATATCTACACTGGCCTTCACGAGTTTAACGACATGGGTTTTTTATTACACTTTTTAAGAAATGAAGATACATTTTTTGATGTAGGAGCAAATGTAGGCGCTTATACTTTATTAGCTTCGGGAGTTTGTCGTTCTAAAACCATTTCTTTTGAACCAGTCCCAACTACATACCATATCCTGAAGAAAAACATCAATCTGAACAAACTTAATGATTTAGTAACCATTGAGAACAAGGGAGTCGGTAGTGAAGAGGGAAATCTCCGGTTTACAGCTGAAGAAGATACCACAAACCATGTAATTCTGGAAGATCAGGAGCACCAAAATTCGATTTTAGTCCCTATCGTTTTTTTAGATAATTATTATCCGGCAAACAATCCAGCTTTGATTAAAATAGATGTGGAAGGATTCGAAACAGCAGTGTTAAAAGGTGCTGATCAAATCTTAAATGATAAAGCATTAAAAGCGATCATTATTGAACTGAATGGGAGTGGTGGCAGATATGGATATGATGATAATCAGATCCATGCAAAACTTTTAAGCCATGGTTTTAAACCTTATGAGTACCACCCCATAGAAAGAAAAATTGAGGAACTTGATACATTTGGCACACACAACACTATTTATATCAGAGATTTGGCGTATGTAGTTTACCGGTTAAAAAGTGCAGTTCCGTTTACAATTTTTAATCAGTCTGTTTAATTGAAAAAGCTTGCCATCATTTCTACCCATCCTATTCAATACTATATTCCCTTATACCAGCAATTGGCCAAAAATTGTGATCTGAAAGTATTTTACACCTGGGGAGAAAAGGGAGCTGAAGCAAAATATGACCCCGATTTTAAGCAGCACATTGAATGGGATATTCCCTTATTAGTTGGCTATAATTATGAGTTTTTAAACAATACCGCTAAGGATCCTGGTTCACATCATTTTAATGGTATTATCAATCCAGCATTAATCAGCAGCATTAAAAATTTCGATCCAGCTGCCATCCTGATCTACGGCTGGGCTTATCAAAGTCATTTATCCGCCCTGCGTTATTTTAAAGGTAAAATACCGATCTGGTTTAGGGGCGATTCAACACTAATTGATGAGCAAAAAGGATTAAAACAGCTTTTACGTAGCTTGTTTCTAAAATGGGTCTACCGGCATGTAGATAAAGCATTTTACGTAGGAACCGCGAACAAGGCCTATTTTGAAAAGTCTGGTCTAAAACCACAGCAACTCATTTTTGCTCCACATGCAATAGATAATGATCGCTTTGCAGCAGATCGGAGAATAGAAAGCAATACTTTAAGAGAACAATTAAATATAAAAACTGATGATGTTCTTATTTTATTTGCTGGAAAACTAGAATCTAAGAAAAATCCAGAGTTGTTATTAGCCGCTTTTCGAAAATTAAATTTAGAAAATGTTCACTTATTGTTTGTAGGAAACGGTAAGTTAGAGGATGCTCTGAAATCTAAAGTTAAAAAAGATGCTTCGACTAAGCTCAGCATGACACACGTGCATTTTATGGATTTTCAGAACCAAAGCCTGATGCCGGCGGTGTATCAGGCTTGTGATTTATTTTGTCTACCCTCTAAGGGGCCAGGCGAAACATGGGGTTTAGCCGTAAACGAGGCCATGGCCTGTGGAAAAGCAGTATTGGTGTCAAATAAAGTAGGCTGTGCTCCTGATCTTGTTAAAGCCGGGGTAAATGGCGAAGTTTTCGTGGCCAATAATTTTTCTGATTTAAAAAGTAAGCTACAAAATCTGTTAAAAGATAAAGCCAGATTAACCACGATGGGCATAGAAAGTAAAAAAATGATTCAGCATTGGTCTTTCGAAATACAAGTTAAACAAATTATAAATTTGCTGAATGAGACCAACTAAACCTATTTATTATCTGCTGCTGTATTTCCCGTTTTTACTGGCCTGGGCATTTCAATCGTTACCTCATACTTCTTATCTCATTGCCTGGTTAGGTTCTTTCTTAATTTTTCTGGTTTGTTATAAAGGCATCATTAAAAAACTGCCTGATGACCTGCCCGTGATTGAGCAGCTCTTAAGGCCTGTTTTTTTCCTGCATATCATATTTGCCGGCTATATGGCCTGTACTTCAATTTTTTACTATCTCAATGCACTGGGTTATGAATATTTAACCTATGTTGGAAATCGAAATCCGTTTATGGGAGATATCTACGAATCCATCGCCCAGTGCCAGCGCTATTATGTACTGGGGCATGCGGCATTGGTGCATGGAATATTAAATGCGATGAAATATCCACAGGAAAAACGTTATCAACTCTACGCTCCCTCCATGAGTAATCTCCTGCTCGGCATTTCCTTTTTCTGTTTACCATTGAGCTATTTTTTTTCCAGAGTTGGAGCCTTAAGTCAGTTTAGCGTTCAGTTAAGTGGATTAAGTTTTGTTGCTGGTGCCATTGCATTGGCTTTTGCCATCAGGGAACATAAAAGGGTAAACCTATGGGCTGCAGGCGGATTATTTACTTTAAATATGATTAGTGCCCTAAGCTCTGGTTTTAAAGAACCCATTATTATTTGCGTACTCCTGTTGGGTGTATTTCTTTTACCCGTTTATGGTAAAAAAATCCTGCCTGTATTCGGTTCATTATTACTGTTACTATTCTTTGTACTCCCCACATTTATCGGTAATTTCAGGAAAATAGTTTCAGAGGGTGGTGATTCAATTACCGCCCGTGATAAAAGTATTGACCGGATTATTAACAATGAAAATCTGGCAGAGGATTTAAGAGAGGATAACTGGGCCTTTTTAACAGGCAGGTTATCAGAAATTGACATGTTTATCAGATATACACAATCTACACCAAGGTTTATTCCCTACTATAAAACCACCATACTTCAAGACGGTATTAAAACCATTGTACCTCGTTTTTTCTGGCCAGGCAAGCCAGATGTGGAACAAATGATTATGAGTCGCGTGTACGCTGCTGGTGTGGTAGATCGTTTATCCATCGTATCGGCAAAACCAGCTTATATTGTAGATTGTTACCTTTCTTATGGCGCAATCGGGATCTGGATGGGTTTGTTTTTATACGGGTATGTTGCGCAAAAAATATCGCAACTGGCAGAGCGTTTATTTGGCAGTTATTTTATGGGGACTGCTGTGATGTTTGCCGGACTATTTCAGATTTTATGGCGAGGAAACAGTTTCGAGTTTTTGATCAATGCTGTTTTCTGGAGCCTGGTTACCATGTTTATTTTTTATCTGATTTTTAAGGCCCGGGGGATTTTATTTAGAATTGAGGGGTAGTTTAGTTGGAGAGTTGGTAAGTTGGTAAATTGGGGAGTTGGTTAGGGGTTTTTAGGTATAGAATGAAAATTATATCATATTGAAAATTATTCACATTACTGCTTCTTACAAGCCAGCATACATTTACGGTGGACCTATACAATCTGTAGGGAAGTTGTGTGAGGCGCTTATAGAAGGTGGGGGTTGGGAAGGTGGTGAGTTGGGGAATTTTGACTATGCTCAGGATAACATTGCTCCGGATGACCATTTTGAAAAAAATGAAATTGAAGTTTTAACGACCACAGCCAATGGCAATAAAGAGCTTGATGTTGAAGTTGGAAAAAGTGTTTTAGTTAATGGAGTTCCTGTTACTTATTTTAAGCGCTGGACCAAAGATCACAGTCATTTTTCACCTGGGTTATTGCAGGGATTACGAAGAGAGATCCTTCGACAAGCGCAGGATGACAGACAACCAAACTCCAAACCCCAAACTCCAAACTCCGAACTCATTATTCACATCCACGCCTGGTGGAATCTGGTTTCTGTTTTGAGTTGTCTGGTTGCTAAATGGTATCAAATTCCTGTGGTTTTATCTCCAAGGGGAATGCTTACTTCTTATACGCAACACAATCGAAATTCCTTTTCAAAAAAGCTTATCCATAAACTGATAGGAAAAAAATTACTACAATACTGCCACATACATGCCACCAGCGAACAGGAAAAAAAAGATATTCTGGAGATTGTTCAGCCTCAAAGCATTACTGTGATTCCGAATCTGATCAATATTCAGGTACCAGGCATCAAGAAGAAGCGAAGAGTGGAGCGCGGAGAGCGACATGCGGCAATCGTAGAAGATAAAGAGAAATTGTTTAAATTAATCTTCCTGTCCAGAATTGAAGAAAAAAAAGGGCTGGAATTACTATTTGACGCTTTATCTACACTCGTAATACCATGGAGCTTAACCATTGCGGGTGCAGGTAAGGAAAGCTACATGGAGAGTCTAAAGCTTAAAGTCCAAGGCCTAAAGCTTAGTGAACACATCCATTGGATTGGACAGGTTTCGGATCAGGATAAATTCAGGTTAATGGCTGAACATGATTTGCTTGTGCTTACCTCTTATAATGAGAATTTCGCCAACGTGATCATTGAAAGTTTAAGCGTGGGTACACCCGTTTTGGTTTCTGAACATGTTGGATTGGCAGATTATGTTGAAGAGAATGATCTGGGATGGATTTGTGCGTTGGCCATTGAAGATATTCGTTTCAGAATTTTAAACGCTTTTGAAGATTTAGAGAAAAGAAAAATAATCAGGAACACTGCTCCGATTATTATCGACAAAGATTTTAGTGATGAGGTGTTGGTAATGCGGTATTTGGAGTTGTATGATCGTGTGAGTTGTAAATAGGGAGTTTGAAACCTCTCCCCCCGCCCTCTCCTTGAAGAGAGGGAGCTACTTATCGAGGAAAGGAGTTTTTGGTGCTTTTTCATACCTTGAGAAGATTAACAAGGATTTATTATGTTGGCAACATCCTGCGTAACATTCACTTACAGACCCTTTCCCTTAAAGGGGAAAGGTGCCGACAGGCGGATAGGGGTAACTTATAAATTTTCAAGCAGTTGTTTACATTGATTGGAATAAACTCTCCCCCCCGCCCTCTCCTTGAAGAGAGGGAGCTACTATCGAGGAAAGGAGTTTTTAGCGCTTTTTCATACCTTGAGAAGATTAACAAGGATTTATTATTTTGGCACATCATGCGTAACATTCACTTACAGACCATTCCCTTTAAAGGGGAAAGATGCCAACAGGCGGATAGGGGTAACTTATAAATTTTCAAGCAGTTGTTTACATTGATTGGAATAAACTCTCCCCCCCGCCCTCTCCTTGAAGAGAGGGGGCTATTTATCGAGGGAAGGAGTTTTTAGCGCTTTTTCATGCCTTGGGAAGATTAACAAGGATTTATTATTTTGGCAACATCCTGCGTAACATCCACTCACAGACCATTTCCCTTAAAGGGGAAAGATGCCAACAGGCGGATAGGGGTAACTTATAAATTTTCAAGCAGTTGTTTACATTGATTGGAATAACCTCTCCCCCCGCCCTCTCCTTGAAGAGAGGGGGCTATTTATCGAGGAAAGGAGTTTTTAGCGCTTTTTCATACCTTGAGAAGATTAACAAGGATTTATTATTTTGGCAACATCCTGCGTAACATCCACTCACAGACCATTTCCCTTAAAGGGGAAAGATGCCAACAGGCGGATAAGAAGAGACAATAAATATGGGACAACTATATAATGAATAAAAACTTTAGCTTCATCATCCTCACATTTAATGAAGAGATTCATCTGCCCCGGCTACTGGAGTCGATAAAAGGCTTAAGTGCTAAAACTTATGTTTTAGATAGTGGAAGCACTGATGACACTGTAAAAATTGCAGCAAGCTATGGTGCTGAAGTGAAAACCAATCCCTTTGTCAATCATCCTAAACAATGGGATCATGCATTGAGAAATTTTAATGTTGATACTCCATGGACGATTGGATTGGATGCTGATCAACTTGTAACACCTGAACTATTTAAAATACTCAACGAATTTGATGATGAAAAGTACGTTGATGTTAGTGGAGGATAAGAAGAGACAATAAATATGGGACAACTATATAATGAATAAAAACTTTAGCTTCATCATCCTCACATTTAATGAAGAGATTCATCTGCCCCGGCTACTGGAGTCGATAAAAGGCTTAAGTGCTAAAACTTATGTTTTAGATAGTGGAAGCACTGATGACACTGTAAAAATTGCAGCAAGCTATGGTGCTGAAGTGAAAACCAATCCCTTTGTCAATCATCCTAAACAATGGGATCATGCATTGAGAAATTTTAATGTTGATACTCCATGGACGATTGGATTGGATGCTGATCAACTTGTAACACCTGAACTATTTAAAATACTCAACGAATTTGATGATGAAAAGTACGTTGATGTTAGTGGAATTTACTTTAATCGTAGAAATTATTTTCAGGGACATTGGATTAGGTATGGTGGTTATTACCCATTTTATCTTTTGAAAATGTTCAGAACTGGCAATGGCTACTCTGATTTAAATGAAAATATGGATCATCGGTTTATCGTAACCGGCAAAACAACTATCTGGAAAAAAGGATACCTCATCGAAGAAAACTTAAAAGAAAACAATATCGATTTCTGGTTCAAAAAACATGAACGTTACAGTGACCTGATTGCCGAAGAAGAGATGGAAAGAGTAAAAGGAGTAAGATATCAAAGTACAAAACCACGGTTGTTCGGAGAACCAAATGAAAGAAAAGCCTGGTTTAAAAACTTGTGGTGGAAACTGCCTCTTGGATTACGTCCCTATCTATATTTTAGCTATCGCATGATTTTTCAATTGGGTGTATTTGATGGCAAAACCGGAAGACGCTTCCATTATCTGCAGGGTTTATGGTTTAGAAAATTGGTTGATCAAAAAATTAAGGAACTGAGAAGGGTTAGGGATTAATTTATCAACCAATCCCCACCAATATCCTTCCATCTAAAAAACATTTTCACGCCCAAATACCTATCTCTACATATTACTGAAAAAGCATAACTTTAAACACTCCTTTAAACATGAACGAAATCACTCCCCAAGAAGCCAAGAAACAAGCAGATCGAAAAGCCATTAAATTTGTTATCGCTCTATTTATACTTTATATACTTTTTAGTCAGGGCAATTTGTTCATGAACAGTGTGATGAGCCCTGGTTCCCGTTACTACAATGCTTTTATTGCCGACCATTTCAATTATATCCAGGGACTGAAAACGGCACTGATCAAGCCTGCGGTTTGGATCATTAAATTATTTGGCTTTTATGCCATTCATAATGAAATGGATGTGATGGTGGTCAATGGCCCCTACTTACGCATTAATTACTCTTGTCTTGGACTGGGTGTAATGAGTTTTTTAGCAGCCTTTGTGCTGGCTTTTCCTGCCCCCTGGAAATCTACTTTTAAAATGCTGGCCATTGGATTGATTACGATTTATCTCTTAAATATTGCCAGAATTGCAGGATTAGGATTGTTGTTTGGCTTCTTTCAAAGTCAGAGAAATTATTTTGAATATCATCATGAGATTTTTAATGTTCTGGTTTATATCTGCATTTTTATAATCTTATATTTTTGGATCAGGAAAAACACCAAAAGTAAGAAATAATTAACCATACGGATTTTAGATTGACCAGATAGATCCAAAGAAGACTAAGTGAACAAAACACAATTACATAAAAACTTCAATACCGGCGATTTTAAGATCGGAGCCTCTAAGCTGAAACAGTTTCTTTGGTATTTTACAGATGTGCTTTTTTTTAAAAGCCGTATGATTCCATTTAGTGCAGTTTTGGTTTTAATATTAAGATTATTTGGTGCTAAAATTGGCAAACAAACCAGGCTTAAACCTGGCATTCATATCAAATACCCATGGAAACTGATGATTGGAGATTTTAGCTGGCTGGCGGATTGCTATATCGAAAATCTCGATTGGGTAAGGATTGGCGCGAATTGTTGCATCTCACAACAAGCGATGTTAATGACCGGTAACCATAATTATAAAAACCCGGGGTTTGATTTGATCACTAAGCCAATCATTCTAGAAGAAGGCGTATGGGTGGGTGCTGCTGCCCAGGTAGGTCCTGGTGTGAAGCTAATGTCGCATGCTGTATTAACGATGGGAAGTGTAGCGGTTAATGATTTGGCCTCATACAGTATTTATCAGGGGAATCCGGCAGTGAAGATCAGGGACCGTGTTTTGTAAAAAGACGTACCCTACTAGCTGAGGCCGATCAGTCATTTATGTCAATAGCAGGGATAGCTGTTTGGTACCTGAAACCAAATTCTGCGCATTATAAAATTGGCATGAAGCATAAAAAAGCTCGCTTTGATGCTGTAAATGTGATTTCATCGGAGGTCGCGTAGTTAGTGATGCCCAGCCGGACCTGTTGTAAGTATTCTCGTTTTTGCTGCTCCCACACCTTGACCACTCGCCTTTCCTCATCATAATAGTATAGTTAACCATCCATATGCAAAACAAAGTCAGCGGTAAAGCAAGTACAATGCCTGTAAGTCAGGGATTTACTTCGTAGCTGCTTCGCGGTCTTCACTGCGTTCAGAATGACAATTATTTTTTGTTTTCTCCTTAACTTAATGACATTGGCCCAGAACCAGGTCTTGCCGGCCGTTAGCAGTCGCCTGATTCTCTTACTATGATTCTTGCTCTTGTGTTGTTCGGGATCCCGTTTTAATCCAAACATTGTCTTCTAAAATTAAAACCGTTGTAATAAATTAGGCTCAGACATACTTTCAACCAGAAACAATAACGGTTTTGTATCAAATACTTCTTTACGCTGCCGCAGAACATCCTAATGTGTACAACCTGCATGTAACAAATTAGTTAAATGGACAAATAATAAAACAACATTGGTAATTTACAGATCAAGTTTTATAAAAAATGAACCAAATATTTAAAACCTGTCTTGCCCTGCTTGCATTTGTACTACCTTTAAATTTTGTGCTGGCCCAGCAGATCCTAAAACCCGTTAAAGTTGAAATCCGTAAAACCGCGAATGGTTATGAACTTTTAAGATCAGGGAAATCCTACTTCATAAAAGGTGCTGGCGGAACTTATAACATGGAAAAGCTGAAAGCTTCGGGTGGAAATTCGGTTCGCACCTGGAACAGCAATAACGGGGATGAGGTTTTAAACCGTGCGGATAAACTTGGGCTGACCGTTACCATGGGTTTAAATGTAGCCAGGGAGCGACACGGCTTCAATTATGATGATTCTGTTGCAGTAAAGAAGCAACTTGAACGCTTGCGCACGGAAGTCCGTAAATATAAAAATCATCCGGCTTTACTGGCCTGGGGAATTGGAAATGAGTTAAATCTTGATTATAAAAATCCTAAGGTTTGGGATGCGGTAAATGAGATTGCAAAAATGATCCACCAGGAAGACGGAAACCATCCGGCGACAACGATGCTTGCCGGCGTAAACAAGGGCGTGATAAATTTTATTAAAACGAAATGCCCGGAGCTGGATTTACTCTCTGTACAGGTCTATGGCGAGCTTGCAAAAGTTCCAGAGATGTTGACCGCGGCCGGATGGAGTGCCGCCTATATGGTTACCGAATGGGGGCCGACTGGTCATTGGGAGTGCCCAAAAACCCCTTGGGGCGCCCCTATTGAAGAAAGCAGCAGCGAAAAAGCGGCCGTTTATCGATCAAGGTATGAAGCTTCTATTTTAAAAGACGAAAACTGCCTGGGATCTTATGTATTTCTCTGGGGACAAAAACAGGAACGTACACCAACCTGGTATGGGCTCTTCACGGAGGCAGGTGAGGATTCCGAAGTTGTAGATGTAATGGAATATGAGTGGAGTGGAAAATGGCCAGCCAATAAAGCGCCTCACCTTAACGCCATTCACTTAGACGGCAAAAAGGCATTGGATTTTATTTATTTATCCCCAACTAAAACTTATCCGGTATTTCTTTCTGTTTCAGATCCGGACGGCGATCAACTGGAAACCAGATGGGAGATCTTACCCGAAGCAACCGATCTTGGTCAGGGTGGAGATAAAGAAACCAGGCCGCAGGCGATAAAGGGTCTGATTAAGACATCACCGGATAAAGTGGATTTAACAGCCCCAGAAAAACCCGGTGCTTACCGTTTATTTGTTTATGTAGCTGACGGAAAAAACAATGTCGCGACCGCTAACATTCCATTTTATGTGAGATAATCTGAAATGCCGTCAGAACCTTGCGTTATAAAAAAACATAGAACTAACTTTCCCAAACCTACTTTATATAAAAAAATAGAAGTACGCGTTCCTGTATTGTTTGTTGGTTTTTACGCTATGGATTTTGGCTTTATGCCTGCGGGGGGCTGATGATCAGCTTGTAGCCCCTGCCCTCCTGAGAGAAATTTGCCTGACGTTGAAACTAAGGAAGTTGAAGTTGGGGAGTCTCTTGCATCTTATCAGCGCATGAGCCATTCCTGTTTTTTCAGGCTTTGGGTTCAGATCCAATCTTTTTTAGCTATCGAAAAATGAATTGTTTTGCCGTTAGGACCATATCCACTTACTTACAGGATATCAAATTTACGGAATTGTTAGCCAACCCATTTAGACATGGTTTATAAAGATGGAAAAGAATGAGGCCATTCTCTGACAATATGCTGCAAAAAAGCTATTTGACATCTATGGGCTCTCATTCTTCTCCATTTATATTACCGAATTTAAAACTTTTTAAACATAAGGCAGATCAAACCGATCTAAATTCATTACCTTATGCCATGTCTTAATGAAGTCTTCAACAAACTTGCCTCTTGCATCTGCACTCGCATAAACTTCTGCTACAGCTCTGAGTTCTGAATTTGAACCAAATACCAGGTCAGCACGGGTTGCTGTCCATTTTGGCTGGCCACTGGAACGATCACTGCCGATATAAATTTCCTTGTCATCTGAAAGCGCCTTCCATGAGGTGTTCATATCCAGCAGGTTTACAAAGAAATCATTTGTAAGCTGACCGGGTCTATGCGTGAAAACGCCATTTTTTGAACCATCAAAATTAGCATCCAAAGCCCGAAGTCCTCCAATCAATACTGTAAGTTCCGGAGCAGACAATGTAAGCAGATGCGCTTTATCTATCAGCAATGCTTCTGTGGAGACAGGAGATTTTGATTTCCTGTAATTGCGGAAACCATCGGCCTCAGGCTCCAGATAACCAAAAGATTCTACGTCTGTTTGTTCCTGTGAAGCATCCATACGCCCGGCAGAAAAAGGAACAGTGATTGCATGCCCGGCATCTCTGGCAGCTTTTTCAACTGCCGCAGCACCTGCAAGCACAATTAAATCTGCCAATGAAATCTGTTTTCCTTCTGCTTGAAATCCATTAAATTCTTTCTGAATACTTTCCAACACGCCCAGCACTTTTTGCAACTGCGATGGGTTATTTACTTTCCAATCTTTTTGAGGTGCCAAACGAATACGGGCACCGTTAGCACCCCCACGTTTATCAGAACCTCGGAAAGTAGAAGCTGAAGCCCAGGCAGTGGAAACCAGTTCGGCCACACTCAATCCTGATTCCAGTACTCTGGATTTTAATGTGGCGATGTCTGTTTCATCTACCAATACATGGTTAACTGCCGGAATCGGATCTTGCCAAAGCAACTCTTCCTGCGGTACATCAGGACCTAGATATCGTGACAATGGTCCCATATCACGATGTGTTAATTTATACCAGGCTCTTGCAAAGGCATCAGCAAACTGATCCGGATGCTCTAAAAAACGTCTTGATATTTTTTCATAAGCCGGATCAAATCTCAAAGAAAGATCGGTGGTTAGCATGGTTGGCAAGTGTTTTTTTGAACTGTCAAATGCATCAGGGATAATGGCTTCTGCATTTTTAGCTCTCCATTGGTGCGCCCCACCAGGACTTTTAGATAATTCCCATTCAAAACCAAACAGATTTTCGAAGAAATTATTGCTCCATTGTGTAGGGGTTGTTGTCCAGGTGACTTCAAGCCCGCTGGTAATGGTATCAGCTCCTTTACCAGAGCCATAGCTATTGTTCCACCCAAACCCCTGGCTTTCAATATCAGCTGCTTCAGGTTCTTTTCCAACATGATCTGACGAGGCAGCACCATGCGTTTTTCCAAAAGTATGCCCACCGGCGATCAAAGCAACGGTTTCTTCATCATTCATCGCCATGCGACCAAAAGTATCGCGAATATCTTTTGCAGCAGCAATGGGATCCGGATTGCCGTCTGGCCCTTCAGGATTCACATAAATTAATCCCATCTGTACTGCAGCAAGCGGTTTTTCGAGGTTACGGGAGTGAATATCGCCATCTGCATCATCATCACTTACCAGTACACCATGTTCCTTATCCACTACGCCTTCCGATCCATGACCGTAGCGAATATCGCCTCCTAACCATGTGGTTTCAGAACCCCAATAAACAGACTCATCTGCTTCCCAAACATCCTCGCGTCCACCGGCAAAACCAAAGGTTTTAAAACCCATTGATTCTAAAGCGATATTTCCGGTCAGGATCATCAAATCGGCCCATGAAATGTTGCGTCCGTATTTTTGCTTGATCGGCCAGAGCAGCCTCCTTGCCTTATCCAGACTCACATTGTCCGGCCAGCTGTTTAGCGGTGCAAAACGTTGCAAACCTGCTCCGGCTCCTCCGCGGCCATCACCAACACGATAAGTTCCTGCACTGTGCCAGGCCATCCGTATAAATAAACCACCATAATGACCAAAGTCTGCAGGCCACCAATCCTGTGAATCGGTCATTAACGCATGAAGATCGTTTTTTACCGCTTCCAGATCAAGGCTTTTAAAGGCTTCTGCATAATTAAAATCCTTATCCATTGGATTTGACAAAGATGAGTGCTGGCGTAAGATCCCAAGCTTTAACTGGTTTGGCCACCAATCTTGATTTCTGGTACCACCGCCACCAACATTATTGTTCATACTGCCGTTATGAAACGGGCATTTGCTAATGTCATTCGATTTATTTTCCATATTTATTTTTTAAGGTTAAATACTCGTGTTTATACTGATTTTACTGAAGTTAAATTTAAGAGTTTTGTGCATATAAGCACAATCACTTAAATCTATATCAGGATAGTTAAAGTCTATATAAGTTGTGGAACTGATATTTTTTAAGATAGGCTACAGGATTTTTGATCAATATTGTTTCACTGGGTTATTTTCCGTAAATTGAATCAACCAAAATATAAAAATCATGAACCTGCTCAGGAAAATTCAAAACTGGGGTGATCGTCATCACCCTAAATGGATAGATTATTTCAGAATCGTACTTGGCTTAATCCTGGTATGGAAAGGCATCAGTTTTTACACCAATATGAATGCTTTTAGCCATTTGATGCGTGGTGCAGTGTTGGGCACTGCCATAAGCATCAGCTTAATGGCGCATCTCATTATAGTCATTCACATTATTGGTGGAATTGCCATTACGCTTGGTACCCATACCAGATTGTTTTGTCTGCTCAATCTTCCAATCTTGATTGGTGCTGTTTTCTTTGTTAATATATCAGCGGGGATTTTTAAACCCTATTCCGAGTTCTGGTTTTCTTCATTGGTGTTAACGGGACTTGTCTGTTTCATTATTGAAGGAAATGGAATATTATCTGTGGAAAGAGAAGAAGCAATCTCCTGAAAAGCTTATATCCGATTTAAAACTTATACTTCGACTAAGGATTTATGCCAGAGGTTAAAAAAAAATACCCGCTAACTAAATGATTAGCAATCTGTAATATTTTAATTTCAATATTAAAGCAGAAATCATTTGCAGATTAGCGCCAAGTTCGTACTTTTGCGGCGGAGAGCTGGCAGAGTGGTCGAATGCGGCAGTCTTGAAAACTGTTGACTGTAACAGGTCCGGGGGTTCGAATCCCTCGCTCTCCGCCAGAGATTCTGTTAGAACACTTAAGGCCTGTAATTAAATTGCAGGCTTTTTTGTGTTACATTCAATTTGATTTATATAAATGTTCTGTACGGATAAGATATTCATTAAAAAACCTGAAAAGAGATGATGGGCTAATTAATATTCCTTTATTTTTGGTCGACTATACAGAGAAATTACTTGCACTTATTTAGAGAATTTATGACCGGCTTTTTATGCTCATAGATATTTTATTATCCTTAAAAGCTTTCGCAAGTGTTCTAACGACTTCGGATCCCTCGCTCTCCACAGCCCAAATTAAGAGGCTGTATTATTATGATACACCCTCTTTTTATTATGCATTTCAATTTTATGAGGTGCAAAAAGGGTTACAAATATGCTATTAGAACCCACACCTAACGGCATATTGCTATAATCCATTAGAGAAAACCTTTGACAGAAAGCAACATAGGATCTTAGGCCAACGCCAGTGATAAAATTATTTTTTCCATTTTGATGGGTAAAGTTTATTTTTTTTTGATCAATTTAGTCAATTGCTCAATCTGCTTTTTCAGTTCAACAATTTGAACTTGCTGCTGACTTTGATTATCTAATTGCTGCTTTAATTGATTTATTTGATTTTGCTGTGATTGAATCATGTTGTCTTTAATTTTATCTTTGTTATCTTTATCAATCAAATACAGCGTCAATTCCTCAATCTTTTTAAGTAGTAAAGCGTTAGATTCACCTAAATTGATCCCATTCTTTTCCACCTCGGCGGCAGAAGGTACATCGGGTAAATGTTGATTAGTTTTAATATAAGAAGCAACTTCGGAAAGTGACCGCAGTTGATAGGTAGATTTGAAAACGTAGTCAGGCCAGTTAGCATGAAGTTTAACTTTGATTTCTTCCGCTATTATGTTGCCCTTCACTGCCAGCTTATAGCCTTGAGGGTCGGTTGTGCCTATAGCTACGTTACCATTTCCAGTAATTCGCATTTTTTCCAAAGTTGGCAAGGAGCCGTCATTAGCCGAACCGTTATGACCAACATTGAATGACATATATTCATTACCCCAAGCACCGCCATTGAAACCAGCTACAATATCTGATGTTCTACGGGGGCTATTATCGGGTGTACCTTGAAAAGTAGAAAAAAAAGAAACCAGACTACGCTCACCCTGTGCTGAACCGGGTACAGAAAGGCCAAGGGTCGACATATCTGAACCTTTAATACCAAGCTTGAATCCTAAATTTGTTGCTCCGATATTAACATCGCCCAACCCAAAATAATAATTACTGGCGTAAAAACCTAATGGCGTATAAGCACTATTTACATCATTTATACAAACAATACCGGCTGCCCCAGTATAAGCTGAATTAACGTGCTGAGCAAATTGAATATGTTGATTAGTTGCTAATTTTACATCAAAGGCTGTCAACGGATTATTGGTACCAATGCCTACCAAATCACTGGTAGTTGTTTTACCTGAACCGGATGTAAATTGTCCATAAGAAACATTAGTTATAGCCACTAATGCGAGTGATAGGATTATTTTCTTCATTGTGATAGATGTATTTTATTTTTTTGTATCAATTTAGTTAACTGATTAACCTGCTTTTTTAATTGATCTATTTGATTTTGTTGCTGACTTTGATAGCTATTTGCTTATTTAAATTATCTATTTGAGCTTGCTGAATTTGGAGTTGCCAGCTCGGATTACTTACGTGCTTATTTTTTCCATCAAATACGACACTAATTCCATTCTTTTCTACTTCTGACGGGAGGTAAATGTTAATTGATTTTAATATAATTGGCTACTTCTGAAAGTATTGCGGCAATGGCATAACTATCCCAGCTATGTTATTGGACTCTTTCTGGAATCACGGATTAAGTTGTTCATTGTGATAGGTTAAAATGTCTAGTGTTATAAAATTATATATTGTTTTGAATATCACAAATAAATATTAAAACATATTTTTTATAAATACTAAAACCATCAGGATTCGCTGTATACTGCCGGTGGCCCTTAACATTTATCACAATGAAAGTTAAATAGCCAATCATTTAGCTCAATAAAGTAGATACAATTGCTACAATTATATTTTACAAAATCGTAGACTGTGCCATGCTCAACATATTCTTGCCATTAAAGCAAATAAACCATATACCTGAATCAGCGACTAAATTTATCAATGTTTTAATTGCATTGATAATGAATAAACTACTTATATCTGATTTAGAACTATTTGTAATCAACAAAGTGGTCGAGAAAGATTGAGACCAACTATCCCAAAGTATATCGTCATGAGCTAAATGGTGCAATAGATTTATAAGCCAAGTTGAAAGTCCGAAATACAGAGTAAAATATAATTTGAATCATCTTAATAAATTGGCACAAGTTTTTAAGTGTGCTATTAAAGATTTTTTGCCAAATCCTTATCTCGAAACTTCTTATCATATTCCATATTAAGGTGTAAGAGGTTGTCTTAAAAGTGAGGCAGCTTTTTTATTCAAGGGATTTTTCGATAATTTAAAGGCGTGGGAGGAAAAGTAGCCTTTAAGGAAAAAACCCTGACCAATTGATACTACTACCATATAAACTGGACGAGCTGGTACCGAAAAGTTTAGATGAGTTCTTGTTAAATTACTATCAGTTCTCGATAATTTATTGCATTTAAGCGTTTCATGCGCTTGGATTATTTAGCATTTCAGTGACCGTTTCCTTAGTCAGATTATTCTGAAGCACATCACTTTGCTCACCTACCCC
Organism: Pedobacter chinensis; assembly: GCF_003339865.1. GTDB lineage: Bacteria > Bacteroidota > Bacteroidia > Sphingobacteriales > Sphingobacteriaceae > Pedobacter > Pedobacter chinensis. The sequence continues at coordinate 241,321 of NZ_QPKV01000004.1, read as the reverse complement.
GCTAATAATCTTTAAACCAAACACAAACCTGACCGCCTTCAAGTCATAATTTGAACATGACTATCTTTCGATTATAAACTGCAATAGTTTTATATCAAATACTTTTTTTATGATACCTCAGAATATTCTCAATCAGATTATCCGGCATAAAGCCTAAATATAGCAGACAAGGATGCAGGGCTAAAAGATGCTTAAACACCCCTTTTTTTGTCGCGGTTCGCCATCTTCATATTCAATGCCATCTCCTATTTTTGAGTATACCTTTAAAAATAAAAACTTCAGAATGAGAACAGTGACATTCGGTATCAATATTAGCATAGATGGCTATTGCGATCACACTATTTTTAATCCTGGCAAGGAGCTTCATGATTATTTCACAAGAATGATGGACGACGTAGACTTACTCTTTTTTGGTCGTGTCATGTATCAACTCATGTTTCCCTATTGGAGCGATGTTGCAAAAAACCAATCTGGCACAGCAGATGAAAACAGATTTGCCGAAAGACTTACTTCTATTGATAAAGTTGTTGTTTCGCGATCATTGGACAGCGCAGAGGAAAATACAAGGATTGTCCACAGCAACCCTGCAGAAGAACTACTGAAACTGAAACAGCAGCCCGGCAAAAAAATTTTAGCAGACAGCATAAGTCTGCTTCCTGAATTGATAGCAGCAGGCCTTATTAATGAATTTCATTTAGTTGTTCATCCGGTGATCGTGGGGAAAGGAAGGCGATTGCTGGATGCCGGCAGCCTTCAGGAAGAACTTAATTTAAAGCTTATTGATACCATAATTTTCAAATCCGGATGTATAGCGCATCATTATTTAAAGCTGTGATAAAAAAACTTAGGGACGACAGAAGCGACCTTTCAAAGGAAATACCTTCAGGTTAAGTAACCACCCCGTACATCTCTTTGTTGCCCAAACGCCACAAGACGGCAGTCTTGCAGCAGTAGGTTAAAAAAGCTGTAGAATCATTCGCACAGTCTTTTTAATTTCAACAGTTGTACACCCTGATTTCTCACTATTTGTATGTAAACTCGTAAGTTCTTATTGCACCACTGGCAGCCCCGATTTCGGGAGTGTAGGTGGTCTTTACATCAATTCTTGTCGGATAACCCTGGGCGTTATAGGCGTAGCCGAAATCGGTCTGTTCTGCCAGGTAATATGCATTTTTGGTGGTGCTCCAGAATTCTGTTTTCATTTGCGTTGGATTGTTGATACAAAAAGCCTGCGCATACTGATCGTTATAATTTTGCGGATAAGATGCCCAGCGATAACCCTTAACGGCAGAAAAAGGCGAACGCTTGTCGTCGTAACCAGTTACCGTCGTCCGGACGCCTACCATCCAATGTTTATCCACAAGCGACATGAACTCTATTTTTTTTAGATTCTTTTTATCGTCATAGGTATAGTAGACCTCCCGGTCCGAATCAACTGCTGTTACCTCCTTCACAACCTGGAAGTCTGAATTATAGCTGAAATTCCATTCGATGACAGGGGGTTTAGTTATTTGATTGTTCAGCAGATTGCGGATCGCAGTCTGGATCGAAACCGTGGCTGGTGATAGCTTTGGCTCATAAATACTCATAGTCCCTGGTCCCGCAATAGAATAATCATAGAGGGTTGTGGTTTCAAAATTTGTGGCAAAAAGTTTGAGTTCAACTTTGCCGCCATCAACATTGCGGAAATTTTTACCTTCTTCTCCAAATTTAACAAGAAAATTGTCTTTGTCATATTCATACTTCCACACTGGTCCCCCACCTCCAACGGGCCCTTCGTAAAATCTCATGGTTGCGGGGCGGAGCAAGTCTGTAGCAACAACGCCACCACCGCCAGACGGGTTATTTTTCCTGCAACTTGTTAAAGCTAAGACCGTAATGATCAACAGCGGAAAAGTTCCGGGTTGAATGAATGTTTTCATAAGACTACGCCACTCTCCACCTTGCCTGGCACCATGATGCGCCAACTGCTTTTCCCTTTGAGCCAGACGTTGTTGTAGCAGGCGGACAATTGTCTTTGCGGCATTATCCATCATCTTTTCTATTACTTTCATGAGATATTATAAGTTTTAGGTTATTTACTATTTACCGGGAACATTTTTTCATCCACCTCAGTGCCTTGTCCAGCCACGCGACACCAGCCATTGGTACTTTTATGGTAAACTTCCAAACGGCGTACTTTGATGTTGATATCCTGCCCGCCCACGATCAGTTTTACATCGATCAAAAAGTTGACCACGGCCACAGAACCCTCATAAATTCGGATAAACTCATTGCCCGGAACAGGTTGAACGGATTTGAATACGAGCTTTTCTTTTTTCTGTACTTCCACCCATTCCTGATGGGAAAAGGAGATATCGCCCTTTGGCCCTACAGCAATGAAATCATCACAGTCAATCAGGCTGCCTGTTTTTTGGTGCCGAAGGAGTTCCCTTATCTCTTGCCGTTCTTTCGGATAACTGGTGGTATCCACCTGGGCAAATACGGTGCAGGTTCCGGCAATCAGTAAAATGAGAGTGAACATCTTTTTCATGGTATTTTTTTTCTCAAAATTAATGGCGGCGACCATACTTCTTTTGGAAAATAGCCCAATGGATACCGGTTGAAAACATACAGTGCTTTTTTGTCTATTAAATCATTTCATCGTCGACGAAATAATTTAATAGACAGCTTATTAGCTTTGATCAAATAATTGATATTCATCATCTGTTTTAATTTCCGATATTTCTACGCATTATAAATGATTACTTAAATGTCAGCCATACAAATTGCCCTATATCAAATGGTTTACCATTTCGACAAGTAAATTCAGTATGAGTCACTTATCTATTCCTATTAGTTGTTTACCGCACATAAAAAAAAATCATATTGTTTACCGAAAAAAAATTCTAATTGGTTAGATTTGAAAATTGTATCTACCAATATTTTTACTTTTCAAAACGAAGAGGTTCAATGCCAAAACTAATGACCAGAATTGCCGTATTTTTTATTATTCTTTTCTTTTCCATAAAGGACACTAACGCACAGGAGAGCTTTATTGGAAATATTAATTATCAATTATTGGAAAAGTACATAGAACTGGCCAAGCAAAATTATCCGAAAAGGAAAATGTACAAAGCCAGCGAATTGAGTGCAAAAGCCAAAATCGGAGTTGCAAGAGCTACTTATCTTGATGCCTTTACCGCATCTTACAACTATAGCCCGAACAACGCGTCCAAAATCACCGGTGCAAATACCTATATATTCAATGGCCTCCAGCTTGGCGTTTTTTTTAACTTAGGGATATTATTCAGAACCCCTGCGTATGTTAGGCAAGCAAAAGAGGAACATAATGAAAAGGTTTACCAGGCGCAGGAGTATGATATATTACTGGCCTCTGAGGTTAAGCAAACCTATTATGAATATTTACGGGAAGCGGCTGATCTTAAAGTGAAAGCCCAAACGTATATAGATAATAAAGCGGCAAGTGATGGGCTCAGATATAAATTTGAGAAAGGTGAGGTTACCCTTGATCAATATACTAAGGCAAAAACCCTAACCTCCTACGCCAATTCAGAAAGATTATTGGCAGAACTCAATTTGCTAAAAGCAAAAGACTCTCTGGAAGCATTGATTGGCGAGGTATTAGAAAACGTGAAATAAGCAGGCATGAATATTCAAGAATTTTTAAATCTAATTAAAAAATACAGGTGGATGATTATTGCCGTCCCAGCCTTCACATGTATAATAACTGTTTTCTTTGTTAAAAACCTTCCCAAAGAGTATAAATCTGAAGCAAAGATTTCTACTGGTCTCTTGGATCCATCCCGGCAGGTGGCACCGGATATGCAAAGTTATTCTGGTCCCGATATAATAATAAAACTCAACCAGCAGTTTACCACAATTATTGATATCATGAGGATGCCTAAAAACATAAGCCTTCTTTCTTATCGATTAATATTACACGACCTAAAAAATCCACAATCTCCTTTCAAACCTTTAAGTACCGATCTAAAAAACCTTACTCCATCTCAAAAACAGGAGGCAATCAAGTCATTTGAGAGTCGGCTGAACAACAGACAAGCATTAACACCTCTTGATAATGGCAAGCTAATGCTTTATGACCTTGTCATGTCAATGGGCTATGATCAAAAAAGCCTTAACAAAAAGCTGAATATCACACATGAGCAGAATAGCGATTTTATTTCCGTAGAATTCATATCTCAGAATACCTTGCTTTCCGTTTTTGTGGTAAATACCCTCTCAAGTGATTTTATCAACAATTATAGTTTAGATCAGATTGGTAATAAAAACACTTCCATACTTGTATTGGATTCCCTCTTACAAAAAAAGGAAGCTGTTATGAATGAGAGGATTCAGCAATTGAAAGACTACAAAATTAAAAACGGTGTATTAAACCTGGACAAACAGTCGCAAATCATTTATCAGCAAATCACAGATAATGAGAACAAAAAAAGCCAGGCTTTGATTGACCAGCAGGCTTCTCTAGCTGCATTAAAAAATGTAAATGATAAGTTAAACAACCGATATAATGACAAATATCTTGGGGCTGAAGTCTTAGTGGACAATCAGGAAATAATCAATTTAAAAAACCAAATCCAAACCGCAGAGAATATTTACCTGGATGGCGGATATAAAATCACCGATAAAAAGAAAGTTGACTCTTTGCAACTTTTACTCAGTGCAAAATTGGTAAAGTCAAATGATAATTATGTAAGCGACCCACTCATTGCCAAACAGACTTTAGTTCAAAATCGTATTTCCATAGGGATAGATTTAGAAAAAACAACAGCCGGTATTAAAGACATAGACAATGAACTGGCTAAATTAAATGCAAAATTTGCCGGAATGGTTCCTTTTGATGCAGGGGTACAAAACTATGAACGTAATGCCGATGTAGCTACCAGAGAATATCTTGAGATATTAAGTCGCTATAACCAAACAAACCTGGATAAAAATATTGGGTTAAGACTACAATTGGTACAAGAGGGCATACCCACCGTTCCGGAATCATCAAAAAAACCATTTTATATTGCATTGAGTGTTATTGCCAGTTTGGCCATTTGTTTCTTTCTGCTGTTTATTATGTATTTTTTAGATCATTCTATTAATAATGAGAAAGAATTAAAAGATAAAACAAAAGGTAAAGTAATAGGTAAATTAAATTACATCAAACCCAGAAACAGAGATGTTGTTAAAATCTGGCAAAATGAAGATGTAGATAAAGATGTCTTTGTTTTTAAGAACCAGATTCGTGTTTTGCGATTTGAAATCGAAAGTCTGCTCACATTAAAAAACCAAAAAGTTTTAGGATTCACAAGCTTAAATTCATCAAAATCGGACGTATTCACACTTATCAGTTTAACCTATTCGTTTGCATCGATGGGTAAAAGCATTTTATTGATTGGCGATCAAAATATGGCAGCAGAGATGGAAAAGTTGAAAATTACCACAAATCAGTCTATGAGGGATGTTCTGGCAGGTTTGAAAATCATCGAGGATAAGTTCATTACTTTTTTAAACAATGATTTAGATGGAAAATCTTTGCTAGAAATTGGAGATAAGGAAGGTATTGCTCAGATCTTTGGTGCCTTTAGCGCGCAGTTTGATTTAATTCTTATACAACTTGATCCATTAAACAGTTTGTCTGATGTAAAGGAATGGATCTTTTTCACAGACCGATATATCGCTTTATTTATGGCCGGCGACTCCATCGAAGGTCAGGAACAGGAAAAAATTGCCCTGCTAAATCAAGATGAAAAGTTTGCCGGATGGATCATGAGTGAAGTCAAAGGGTAGTAAGTACGCAAGCCGATGCTTAAAAAATTAAACACCTATATCGTTGACAATAAAAAAAAGGTAATTCTTTTTTTAATAGCTACGTGTCTCTCGGTTATTGTTGCAGGGTCTGTTAATAAATTTGGGTTTTGGATACCTTTGGGCGTGCTGGGAGCGGTTGGCCTGGGTACATTTTTAGTGGCTGTTTTTAAAAATCCCAAATTAGCTTTTTGGGTATATTTTGGATATTGTTTCGTTTTGGGATTTCTGGTTAAAACTTTTCTCAACATTCCAGTCGGATTGGCACTCGATGCCATATTACTGCTTACATGGTGCAGTATTTTGGTGAACATGAACAAGTTTAATTGGCAAAGTGTAAAAAACGAACATGTTTTACTTTCGGTAATATGGTTTGTCATTAGTGTTTTACAGGTGCTTAATCCATACGGAAGTAGCTTAACAGGCTGGTTTAACGAGCTCAGATTTACTGCCTTGAACTGGCTGCTCATTGCCCCGCTTGTTTTTTTGCTGTTCAACAAAATGGCCGATTTAAACCGTTTTATAGCTTCTGTTTTGTTTTTTTCCTGTGTGGCTACTGTTTACGGTGTAAAGCAGTTTTATTTGGGCATAAGTGGTGGTGAGCAGCAATGGTTAAATGCAGGGAATGATTATACACATATAATTAACGGAACACTTAGGGTATTCTCTATGTATTCCGATGCCGGACAATTTGGGGCATCGCAAGCTATTATTGCCGTTATTGCCCTGGTTTTGGCTATGGGACCTTTTAGTTTTGGCAAAAGAATAATTTTTGGCTTGGTAGCATTGATTTGCCTTTATGGAATGGCCCTGTCGGGCACAAGGGGGGCTTTATTCGCCCTGGTGTCGGGATTGTTTTTCGCCTTATTGCTAAGCAAAAACTTTAAGATACTTATTCTTGGAGTCGCCATTGCCCTAAGTGGTTTGGGCGTGTTAAAATACACCAAGATTGGTGATGAAATTTTTCAGGTAAGACGGTTGCGTAGTGCCCTCGATCCTAAAGATGCATCCTTTAACGTAAGATTGGAGAATCAGAAAAAATTGAAGTCTTTACTGAAGGACGAACCTTTTGGTGCAGGTTTGGGCATGAGCGGTATAAACGGTATCACTTATAATGCCGATAAGCCAATAGCCAACATACCGCCCGATAGCTACTGGGTAAAAGTTTGGGTGATGTATGGTATAGTGGGGCTGTTTATCTGGATGGCCATTAACTGCTACATTATTGGTAAATGCAGCGGTATTGTATGGAAACTGAAGGAACCTAAACTGAGAACAAAGATGATTGCCCTAACCTCGGGAACGGCGGGCTGTTTTTTATGCAGTTATGGAAATGAGATAATGAACGGTACGCCATCATACTTAATTCTGTTCATGTCATGGTCGTTTGTATTTATTGCCCCTTGGTTAGACAGCCAGCCCAAACAAATTGAAGCAAATGGAGATGATTTATAGTATAATAGATATATTGTTTTGGATATTGGGCGGTTATCTCTTGTTCAATTGCAGTTACTTGTCCTTTTTTGCCATTTGCGGATTGTTTTCCTTGCCCAAATCAAAGAAAGAAGCCACTAATTATCGAAAAATAGCCATATTATTTCCTACTTATCAAGAGAATGTAGTCATTATAAATAGTGTAAAGACTGCTTTACAGCACCAATATCATGGCGATTTTGAGATCATTGTCATTGCAGACGGTTTACAGCCCGAAACCATTGCTGTTTTAAAGGATTTAGGCACAAAAGTAATCGAGGTATTTTTTGACAAGAGTACCAAGGGCAAAGCCATGCAGTTTGCCATGAATCAGTTGGTTGATGAGGGTTTTGATATTGCCGTGGTTTTAGATGTAGATAATGTAATGGGCGATGATTGTTTGCTCTATATCAACAATGCATTTGAACGAGGCAAGAAAGTTCTGCAAACGCATCGTACCGCTAAAAATATGGATAGCAGTTTTGCCTTTTTAGATGCCTGTAATGAGGAGGTAAATAATCATATCTATAGAAAGGGGCAAGCAGTTTTAGGGTTGTCTGCAGCATTAATTGGCTCTGGAATGGCATTTGATTTTAATTATTTACGAAATCTGTTAAATAATATAGGGGATACGGTTGGCGAAGACAAACAGCTTGATTTTATGATTGCCGAGAGAAGGGTGGCTGTTACCTACTTACATGATGTATATGTGTATGATGAAAAAGTAGCGAATGCAAAGGTGTTTACCAAACAGCGTACACGGTGGATTGCATCGCAGGTAGAGTTTATGAAAAAATATGCGCTGATAGGATTTGTTCAGTTATTTAAGGGAAACTTAGAATTTTTCAATAAAACATTGCAAACCTTTTTGATGCCCAGAATACTTTTGCTAGGCCTCCTTTTTGTAATGGTTTTGCAAGCATTTTTTAATCCCGTTGGGCCACCTATTTTATTTTGGTTTGGCTTATTGTTCACGCTTTGTTTAACGTTGTTAATTGCTATTCCGAGAAAGTTTTATGCAAATAAACAACTTTACAAAGCCTTGTTTCAAATACCCAGAGCAATGATAGGAATGGTTATTGCACTTTTTAGCATTGGTAAAGCTAAAAAATCATTTATGGTAACCCATCATAGCGTTAAACCAATTGATAACGATATAAAAGAATAATAGTATGCCTTTAGAGATGATGATGGTTTCAGCTTTGGTTTTTGGTATATTGGGATTTGTTCGTGGGTATAATGTTCATAAAAGAAATAAAAAATAATGTTTAGGTTTAGTGAAATACCAAATCGTTTAAGCAGAATAACCACTGCGGGGAAATTAATTGAAGAGATTGATGGTCTGCATTTTATGGCCATCATACCCGTACTTGCAGCCGTCCTTGTGATGGTTTATGGTTACCGTTGGGATTTTGAGCTGCCTTCGCGTCTTTTATTTGCAACAAGTTTATTTGTATTTTTATATACCGCTTTCAAAAGCATTTTATTTAATAGGTTGATCAGAAACCGATGGATCACATCCATTGGTGGTATGTGTTACACCATTTACTTAATACATCTTCCTATTTCCGAATTTTTAATCAAAATCACTAAAAACATCACAATACCAGGTGGTTATGAAACAAATTTATTTCTACAACTATTAATTTTCATTCCAATTACATTAGTTATTAGTGGTATTTTTTTCTTACTTATAGAGAAACCCTGTATGGATAAATATTGGCCAAGAAAGCTTGCACAAAGATTAAAAAGAACTAATCCCAACAATTTGTAACCATAATGCCTATCATAGAAAACAGAGACATCGTAGTCGTTGGCCAGCAACCTTGGGATACCCCCATTGGAAGTAACTGCAAGGATTTGGCAATGGAATTTAGCAAGCATAATCGGGTATTGTACATCAATTCGCCTTTAGACCGCAGAACAAAATTCCAACAGCGAGATACCGAAAGCGTAAAAAAACGTATCCGGGTACTGGAGGGCGAGCAAGATGGCCTGGAAGAAATTGCCCCTAATCTTTGGGCATATTACCCTGATGTGGTGTTGGAATCCATTAATTTTATTAAGTGGACCCCGATATTTCGTTGGCTCAATAAAGTCAACAATAAAAGGTTCGCCATATCTATTAAAAAGGCAATCAGCAGGCTCGATTTTCAAAACATCATCTTATTTAACGATAGTGATATGTTTAGAAGCTACCATTTAAAGGAACTTTTAAACCCTCGTATAAGTGTATATTATTCCAGGGATAATATGATTGCCACACCTTATTGGGGACATCATGGTAGACATCTGGAGCCCGAATTGATTAAAAAAAGTGATCTGTGTGTGGCAAATTCAATATACCTGGCTAACTATTGTAAGAAATATAATCCAAATTCTTTCTATGTTGGACAAGGTTGTGATTTCGAGCTGTTTAAAAATGATGATAGTGTTCAAATTCCAGAAGATGTTGCTGATATTCAAAGGCCGATATTAGGTTTTGTTGGCGCATTATTGTCCATAAGGTTAGATGAAAATATTCTGCTGCATCTTGCAGAGCAGAGACCAGATTGGAGCATTGTTTTGGTTGGCCCGGAAGATGACGAATTTAGGGCAAGTAAACTTCATCAATTAAAGAATGTATATTTCCTGGGGGCCAAAAAGCCGGCTACCCTGGCGGCATATATTAAGGGATTTGATGTCTGTTTAAATCCGCAGGCGCTTAATCCCTTAACTATTGGCAATTATCCCAGAAAAATAGATGAATATTTAGCCATGGGCAAACCTGTTTTAGCAACTAAAACCGAAGCCATTGGCATTTTTAAAGATTATATCTACATTGCCGAAACCAGGGAAGATTACGTAACATTAGCAGAAAAAGCATTGACCGGGTATAATGAAGCCTTAGCCAATAAGCGGATTGCCTTTGCACAAACACATACCTGGGAAAAAAACGTGGAAGAGATTTATAGGGCAATAGCGCAAATAGAGAAAACATAATATTTAACTAATTTGTCATTCTTTAGGATTCCCGCAGATGCCACTGATTTATGCAGAACAAATAAAATTTGCGTAATCTTTAAATCTGCAGGGTATTTCTTTAAAAATTTAAGTTAAATCATGATTAATAATAAATTACAAAAATACAACAATGGTTGCATAGCGAAGACCGTGGAGCAGCTACGAAGTAAATATTTCCCTTTTTAATAGATTCCACCTATCGTTGGAATCACAGAAAATTCAGAGCTTAATGGCATTAACCTCAATCATTACCGTCAATTTTCATCAGACCGATGTCACTATAGATTTATTGAAATCGATAGCTAAATCGTACCTGCCATCGCAGGTGGAGGTAATTGTAGTAGATAATGGTACCATAAAAAATATGGAACTGATTTTCCGACCTCATTTTGGTAATATCAAATACATCCAATCTAAAGAAAATACAGGTTTTGCAGGAGGCAATAATCTAGGCATTAGGCAAGCTAAGGGCGATTATATCTTCTTGCTGAACAACGATACCGAAATACCTGCAGGTTGTATAGAAACCATGATTGCAGAAATGGAAAGGAATGAAAAAATTGGCCTTTTATCGCCATTGTTGTTGTATTTTGACCAAAAGGATTTGGTGCAGTATGCGGGTTATACTCCGCTCAATTACCTAACGGGACGAAATGCCTGTTTAGGGCAGTTTGAAAAAAACATTGGGCAATATGCTGATAAAAGCTACCCAACCGGATTTTGTCATGGAGCGGCTGTCATGTGTCGTAAAACGGATTTGTTAAAAGCGGGTTTAATGGACGAAACCTATTTTCTTTATTATGAAGAGCTGGATTGGTGCGAGAAATTTAAACGCATAGGCAAGCAAATCTGGTTTACGGGCAAAACTTATGTTTACCACAAAGAGTCTATCAGTGTAGGTAAGGCTAGCCCCATTAAAACCTATTTCAATGTGCGCAACCGTATGCTGTTTATCAGAAAGAATACGGGTTGGGTAAACACCATCTTATTTTCTATTTACTATACCTTTATTGCCTGTCCGAAGGCTATTTTGAAACTGTTGTTCAGTAAACAATTCGCTCTGGCAAAATGGGCTTTTAAAGGTTTAATTTGGAATTATACACATGGGAAGAAGAGTAGGGAGTTGGGGTTTAGGGTAAGGTAAACTTACTTCAGCCTTTTCCAAACCGTTGCTACCACGTACTTGCTAAACAAATACATAGACCTCAACACGCCTATCTTTTCATTTTCCCTTAAAATTTTCCAGGTGTAGCCAATCGCTTTTAATTTGTTGGAAGAGACAGAACCACTTCTAATTCTATATAAAACCAATGGCTCGTTAATGCCATGGCCACCTTCGCTTTTTTTAAATAAATCGAGCCAAAATATCCAATCCTCGTGTCCAGCTTTTTTAAATTTTAAATCTCCAATGGCACTTCGCAAAGTCATGGAAGTAGAAAATATAATCATATTGTGAGATAACAAGTTTTTATAACTCACACTAAAAGGAACCGGGATTTGTCTGGAAATTACCGCTCCCTCCTCATTGATTCTCTTATAGGAACAGAAAGTCATGGTTAAAAGTTGTTCTTCCATGTATGCGATCTGGCGGCTCAGTTTGTTTTCCATCCAAACATCATCACTATCCAGAAATGCGATGTACTTTCCTCTGGCTTCAAGCATCCCAATATTTCTTGCATTTGAAACGCCTTCATTTTTCAGCAAAGAGATCAGCTTTATATTCCTGTATCTACTGGTAAACTCTTCTACGATTTTACAGGTATCATCATTGGATTTGTCATCCACTACAATCAATTCCCAGTTCTTGTAATCTTGTACAATCACTGAATTTAGAGTTGCCCTAACAAAATCTGATGAATTATAACAAGGTGTAATGATCGATACGAGTGGCTCCAATTTAATTTATTTTAAAAATTTTATTGTGAGAACTAAAATAGAAAATTATCACAAACCTTTTAAGCTTCTAGATAAATTAAATTAAAACCACTACTTTAGTGAGACTGTTTATATGGATAGAAGGCGTTTCGTAGTTAATCTGGTTTCCAATCTTCTTAGTGCCCTCTCCGGCGTAGGAATTTCCTTTTTTTTAACCCCCTATATTGTGGAACATTTGGGTAAAGAGGCCTATGGATTTTTTCCTCTATCAAATAATTTCATCATGTATGCAGGCATTATAACGACCGCTTTGAACTCCATGTCGAGCAGGTATATTACCATAAGCCTGGAAAAGAAAGAAATCAAAGAGGTAAATACTTATTTCAATTCAATATTATTTGGAAATTTTTTTATTTCAATCGGGTTTATACTGGTAAGCGCATTGTTCTGTTATTTCATCAGCAGTATTCTTGATATCCCAACCAACCTATTTTATGATGTCAGGTTATTGTTCATCTTCATATTTATCAGTTTGATCATTAATGTTTCGTCTGCAGTTTTTTCTGTAACCGCATTTGCTTTCAACAGATTCGATAAACTAGCCTATATTAATATTATATCCAATACGATAAAACTTGGTGCAATTATTTTGCTGTTTTATTTTTTTACCCCTAAAATCTATTTCCTGGGACTGGTAACAGCCGCAATATCAATCTATACGCTTATTGCAAACTACAGGCTCACAAAAAAGCTTTTCCCGGAAATAGTAATAGATTGGTCTTTCTTCTCTAAAAGCACACTGTCTCTGGTTGTTGGCTCTGGAATCTGGAACTCTATCATGGCCTTATCCAATGTAATCAACACACAATTAGATCTATTGATTGCTAATCATTTTTTTGGCGCATCGGGTATGGGTTTTTTGTCTCTTACAAAATTTATTCCTAATGCAATCTATATCCTACTCGGCATAATTGTGCCTGTATTTTTACCAGAAATGTTAAAGGCATATGCCCGAAATGATATGGAAAAACTTAAAAAAACTTTAGATCTTTCATTTAAAGCAATATTCCTTGTGGTATTAGTACCATTAGCGGTGTTTTTTGTTTATGGTGAAGAGTTTTTCCATTTATGGTTACCAACCCAAGACGCAAAGGCACTGCATATTCTTTCTATTCTTACTTTAATTCCCTTTATAGTACATGGAACGGTTGAAACTGTTTATCATGTTTTTGTGATCACAAATAAATTAAAAATGGCCTCGGCATGGGGAATCTTTATCTCTGTTTTGAATTTCATATTGGTTATAACACTTTGCCTGAAGAGCAGTTTAGGCGTATATGCCATTCCTGTGGCCGCCCTGATCAGTGGTGTATTTAGTCACCTAACCTTTACTCCTTTTTATGCTTCTTACTGCTTGCAGGAAAGCAGGTGGTATTTTTTCATAAAAATCATCAAAGGTCTTGCGGGTTTTATGCTACTTCTTTTGGTTGCCTATGGTTGGAAAAGATTGGATTTTTTTGTGATAGATTCCTGGATCACATTTATCACCAACAGTTTTATAATCGGATTCATATTATTGGCACTGTCTTTATTCATCAAGTTTGATCGTGCAGATCTGTACAAGGGATATAAAAGGATACAAAAGAAAGTGACGCTATGATACCTAAAATAATACATTACTGCTGGTTTGGGAGAGGGGAAATGCCGGATATGGTTTTAAAGTGCCTGGCCTCATGGAATCGATACCTGCCAGAATACGAAATTTTGGTTTGGAACGAAGAAAATTTCGATATCAATATGTACCCATACGCTTTGGAAGCATATAATGAACGTAAATTTGCATTTGTTGCCGATGTATGCCGATTATATGCCCTTAAGGCGATGGGGGGTATTTACCTTGATACAGATGTAGAGTTTTTAAAACCATTGGATAAAAACATTCTCCAGAATGTTGCTTTTGCCGGATTTGAAGGTAATCTTTTACTCTCATCGGCAATACTGGGCAGCACTAGGGATGGCCTTTGGATTAATGATTTACTTTCCTATTATAACAACCGGAGTTTTTATTTAGAAAACGGGGAATTAGATCTAAAACCAAATACGGAGAGTATCACTGCATTTATGAAAGAAAAAAGATCGCTCAAAATAAACAATACTTTCCAGACATTTGAGAACTACTGCACTATTTACCCGAGTGATTATTTTAGCCCAAAAAGCTGGAAAACACTCAAAATAAATATTACCAAAAATACATATAGCATACACCATTTCGCTGCTTCCTGGCTTCATAATTCTGATTATAGCCGTATTGGTAAACTAGCCAACTTATTACTTGGGAAAAGAATTTCTGATTTTTTATCTAAAAAATACAGAGATCTGCTACGCTGATTATTAATAATAATTTAATCCATTTTTATACTTTGTTCCTTTCCATGATCTCCAATTTGAGTTCCTTTATAACCTGATTAAGTGTGGAATCAACTTCAGCAATCATTAAAAGTAATTCCTCATTACTTCCATTTTCGTCGCTAAGCGTTTCAATAGATCTTATCGTACGCTGGATAGACATAATACCGAGATGATCAATAGTTGATTTAAGTTTATGTGCTATTTTCGAGACTTGAGGAAGATCATTTTGCTGTATAGAAGAATTGAGATCAGTTAATGCAACCGGCATTTGTTCGCAAAACAGCTCAATCATTTTGGTGACAAAATCTTCCCTCCCTTTACTTATTAAGCGAAGACCATCTAAATTATATAGTGGTAAATTTAACTCCGGAACCTTGATGGGATCAGCTTTCCTCTTCATCCAACTATCTAACACGCTAACCAGCAGTTCTTCATTTATAGGCTTGGTGATATAGTCATCCATGCCTGCACCAATACACTTCTCTCTTTCCCCAAGAATGGCAGAAGCAGTGAGTGCAATGATGATTCCCTCGTACCCCCGTTCTCTTAGCATTCTCGTTGTATCATATCCATTAAGTACAGGCATTTGAATATCCATAAGAATGATATCGTAACCCTCTTCACTAACCATCTGCAACGCTATTTCTCCATTTTCAGCGATTATTACCTGCGCACCGTAGCTGAGCAGGATTGTGCTGGCAACCAGTCTGTTCATCTCATTATCATCAACGATAAGGATTTTCCTGCCCAAAAATAAATCTTCGTTATGAATCGTTTTTGTTTCATTGGGAAGGTCAGTACTCAATCCTTTCTTGAAATCGACTACAAAAGAAATCTCTGATCCCTCACCTTTTTTACTTTTCACTTTGAAATGCCCGCCCATTTGACTTACCAGTTTTTGTGAGATACTCATTCCCAGCCCCGTTCCGCCATATTTACGTGATACAGATTCGTATTCCTGACTAAAGTTGTCGAACAGACGATCGACAAACTCAGGATCCATTCCAATTCCTGTATCCTTAACCAAAATCTCAATTTCCTGACTATCTTCATGGTCTTGTAAAACGGTAGCAGTTAAAAACACCGATCCCTTCTCAGTGAATTTGATTGCGTTACTCATCAGGTTTAATACCACCTGGTTAATTCTGTAAGGATCCCCCATCAACACATTTGAGATATTTATGTCCATAGGAGGAATATAACCGATTTCTAATCCTTTTTTTTGGGCTTTATGCATAATTACCTGCATTACATCGGTAAGCACCATAGAAAGGTTAAAACCAATGTACTCCAGTTTTAGCATCCCTGCATCAATTTTTGAGAGATCCAAGATGTCGTTAATAATTACCAAGAGGTTTTTTGAAGCCGTTTGAATAGTCTGAACGTAGTAATCCTGTTCAGTATTCAGGGTAGTTTTAGAAAGTTGATTGGACATGCTCATGATTGCATTCATTGGCGTTCTAATTTCATGACTCATATTTGCCAAGAACATTTCCTTAACATTTGCCATTCTTTCTGCATCCATTTTTGCCATGATAAGCTTCTGCTCAACACTTCTGTACTGACTTATATCAAGGCAAATGATTACCCAGCCATGATTCTCATTTCTATTATTATAATTTATTGAACGACTTGCCAGCCACAATTTTTGATCACCATTTGCATCCAGAAATTCAATTTCATTTAATTCCGAAACAAGATCGTTTGTTGAAACTGGTAAATGTTGAGTAGAGAAAAATTCATTTGCAAACAATTGACCGGGAATTTTACCTTTTATATAAGTCAGGTCGTATCCAGACATCGTACAAAAGATATCATTGGCATAAATTATTTCTCCGTTTATGTCCATTTCCAGAAGGCCAAAGCCCATTTTTTTGATAATATTGTCAAAATCATGGCGCTCTGATAAAGAGGGGGCGTCAGGTTTATGATCAATGGCGTCTAAGCCAGCATCAGTATTGGCCGTCATTATCCATTGACTGTCTTTTTCCCGATATTTTTCCCCTGCGAAAAAATATAATTCATGGGAACCCATGCTTTCCAACTTTCCTGTAACTGATCCATTTAACGTTTTCAGGCTAATATTTATGGTCTTGCCGAACGTATGCTGATCAATATCGTTCCTGAGATCCAAACTTTCAAAATGATCGAAAAATTTATTTCCTGTACAATCTCCACAAATATTTTTAAGTAAATCACTCATTTGTCGGATACACATATCTGTATCTAACAATATAAAGTAAGGGAAAAGCCTGTTCAATTGAATGACTTCGAACGATAAAAAATTGGTGCCCATGAACTTAGATGATTATATATGCCTAAATCTACAAAATTACCCCTTTAATTAGAATTTTAATAGTAACAAGTATAATAAAATAGATAAATTCCCGCCTATTACAAATACATTAACTGTATGCAGGAGATTATTGGCCATTGGAATTGGGTTTATCCTTAGGAAAGTTTTAATTGTAATGATTACTTCTTCTTCATCTCCCCTATTGCATCACAGACTGTTTACGGGCTCACTCTGTAGGTGGCAACCTGCTTTGCCGAATGAGATAATATAGACCGGCATGTTAGAGTTTACTCCTTTGATCTTGTTTGTACAGTTCTTCTATGCCTTCCAGGCATAAAATAATTTCAGAAATAAGTTTTAGCGATATGTACATTAATGTCAGCATTAAACTACATCACTCCTAAAAGGAATAATTCACAAACTAGCTTGTTTTTTTTTTATAATTGTATATCAATTGATATTAAAATAACTAAGACCCAAAATGCATTTCTGTATATTTACTCAGTTTGTAATCCAGGTAATAAATATAGAAGATCAGGTTGTATCTGGCTGGTTTAATCACTATTTTCTCACTTAGATTTTCAAAGAATTTTCCATACATGCGCTACAATACGTTTTCCCGATGAGCAAAAAACACAGTCCCAAAACACACATACTCCTTGTTGAGGATGATGAATTTATGCAAGCAATACTTGACGAGATTCTGCACGTAAACTATCGCATAGATATAAGACCAGACGGATTAAGTGCATTAGCCTTTTTACAAAGTGGAAATATTCCAGATCTGATTATTTCGGATCTGAACACACCAAACATGAATGGGCTGGAATTAATTGAGCAGATCAAAATTAGTGATTTCTTCGGCTCACTTCCGATAATGATCCTATCGGGTGAGGAAAGCTCGTCTAAACGTATTAAGTGCCTGGATGCAGGTGCTGATGATTTTGTAGTTAAACCATTTAACCCGGCAGAGCTTGAGGCAAGAATAAAAATGGTATTGAGACGTGCTGGAAAAAGTACTTCGTAATGGAAAATGTGGATACAATAGATAAAAAAAACACTCAAATAATTGCCCTGGTAGGCTTTAACGAGGATTTTTTGCGCACTTTTTTTGACAGTTGCGACTTTGAAGGCAGAACGTTGGCTTATTTTGAGAACGGGATGAAGCTTGTACAAGATTGGACGGAGAAAAAGCTGGAAATCATAGCTGTTATTTCTTACAGCGAAATATTATCCAATGGGGGGCTTTCGTTGATTGAAACCCTCAAAAATCGGGAAATGCCACGTACACCATTCTTTTTAGTTGTAAAATACTTCAATTCAAATTTAAGGATATTAGCGCTTACGGCTGGGATCTCTGACGTATTCAGACTACCGTTACAAAAAAAGCGTATAGAAAAACGTGTGATTTTTTTTATACGACATTGGAATCCACTAACTAGGGAACTACCAATTGGTACCAGGCAGGTTTACCATATCGGATTCGCCAAGCGCATGTTCGATATTTTTTTTGCAGGCGCTGCACTGATCTTACTATTTCCCTTGCTCGCATTGGTGGCATTTTCGATATGGGTAGAGTCTAAAGGGCCAGTATTTTACTATTCTCTAAGAACAGGAACAGGATTCAAAGTATTCAGATTTTACAAGTTCAGATCAATGTACGTCAATGCTGATCAGAAAGTTAAAGACCTGATGCATCTTAATCAATATAATATCGATCAGAAAAAAGATCAAGTTAGTCAGGTAGGTCCGGTGCTTTGTGATACTTGCATTCAAACGGGAAAATGTCAATACCCGATCTATGCGGACGGGGCCCAGTGGTGTGAAAAAGACGACATTTATGTCAATTCATTAAAAAATGGATCTGCTTTTTTCAAAATAGCTAACGATCCAAGAATAACTAAAGTTGGCAATTTTATCAGAAACACCAGTATTGACGAATTGCCCCAACTTTGGAACGTAATTAAGGGAGATATGAGCATTGTTGGAAATCGGCCATTACCCATCTATGAAGCTGAGAAACTTACCACTGATAAATATGTTCTCAGGTTCGCAGCGCCGGCTGGATTAACGGGTTTATGGCAAGTTGAAAAAAGAGGTAAGGGAAAAATGAGTGAAGAAGAACGTTTAACTTTGGATAATACCTATGCAAAGAACCAAAGTTTCATCAATGACATCAAACTTATATTTAGGACAATTCCAGCGCTTTTTCAAAAAGAGAGCGTATAATAAAGCGTTGATGAGCATACAGCTAAAACTAAATTTAACACTCAGCTGTTAAATTAGTGTTTAACCTCAAAAAATTCTTCAAAATATTATAACCCAACCAGAAAAGGTTCAAGACAGATTATTCTAACTATTTTTGTCGATATTTAATAATTAATTGCGGTACGAGGAAGCTGTTGGAAACATAAGTATTTATAGAATCTTTGAAAATGGTTGCTTCGGAACACAGAAGATTCTTGTAATATACAGGCTTATATTTGCTAACTGTTCAAAATAGATTGAAATGCAAGAAAATGAATCAGCTCATCTGGGGGCACTTTATAGCTATGAAATCATAGACTCTGATCAGGAGCGTGATTTTGATAGACTCACAGAAATCGCTTCCTTAATTTGTGAGTGCAAAATATCACTGATTTCCTTTGTAGACGAGAACAAAATCTGGTATAAATCGGCTAAAGGGCTTGATATAGAACAATTGCCAAAAAAATCTACATTATGTGATTATGCCACTCGAACCAAGGAGATTTTCATAGTGGAAGATACCCTGGCAGACGAACGTTTTAAGAATGACCCTTTGGTAGTAAGCGGAGTAGCAGCCAGATTTTACGCCGGTTACCCTTTAATAGATTCCAATGGATTTACTTTAGGAACCTTATGCGTATTGGATAGAACACCAAAAAAACTAACCCCAGTACAGCAAAAACTTCTTTCGTTAGTAGCTGAAGAAGTCATTTCAATCATTATAGACCGTAGAAAAAAGCACGAATACAAAAACTTCAGTTTACTGATCAATAACTCAG
Source organism: Pedobacter chinensis (assembly GCF_003339865.1). Classification (GTDB taxonomy): domain Bacteria; phylum Bacteroidota; class Bacteroidia; order Sphingobacteriales; family Sphingobacteriaceae; genus Pedobacter; species Pedobacter chinensis. The sequence goes on along the minus strand of NZ_QPKV01000004.1, from coordinate 221,422 downwards.
AAGACCTTATCTGTATTTTAGGCGAAGATTGGAGCTTCAAGATGGTAAACCCATGTTTCACTAAACGATTGGGATGGAGTAAGAAAGAGCTAAAGCGCAAAACCATCTTTGATATTGTTCCAAGTGAAGGGCTGGAAGAAGCAAAAACGGTATGGGATAATCTGAAAAACAGCCTGCTGGATGAGAATCCTGTTCATCAAATATCCATAAAGGGAGGTGGATATAGAATGATTGAGTGGACCGCTACAACTGAAAAAACGGATGGAAACATGTTTGCAATCGGAAGGGATGTTACGGCTGATCTTGAGAAAAACCAGGCGCTAAAGGTAAGCGAGCAGAAGTTAAAAGCATTTTTCGAAAGTTCACAAGGATTGATGTGCACGCATGATATTCATGGAAACTTAATCTCCCTGAATCCGGCGGGAGCAAAAACACTCGGCTACTCCAAGTCGGAATTGCTTGATAAAAGCCTTTTTGACATTGTTCCGGCAGAAAGGCATGAAAACTTGCGCCAATATCTCATTGATATATTAGAGAATGGTTACTCTAAAGGCCATATGATTACCAGACACAAATCCGGAGAGAAAAGGTTATGGCTATACTCAAACATATTGCAGTGGGATCTCGACGGCGATCCTTACATTGTTGGCAATGCAGTAGATATCACAGATCAGAAAAAATTAGAAAATGATCTTATCCACACCAAGAATTTGTTAGAGGAAACCAGCAGCCTATCAAAAATAGGTGGATGGGAGCTTAATTTATTTGATCAGAAACTGTTCTGGTCTAGAGTTACCCGTGAAATCTACGGTGTTCCAGAAGGATTTATTCCTACGAAAGAAAATGCAGTCGAGTTTTACAAACCCGGAGAAAGCAGAGAAAAGATTGTGCAGGCAATGGAGGATTGCCTTAATACTGGTAAGGATTGGGATCTGGAACTCGAGATCACGGATTTTAACGGAAGGGATATCTGGGTACGAACTAAAGGAAATGCAGAATTGGCAAAAAACACACCAACTCGTGTTTATGGTACCATTCAGAATATTGATGAGCAAAAACGTGCACAATTAGAGGTTATAGAATCCAAAAAACTACTGGATGATGTGCTTTCAGCAGCTACGGGAGTGAGCATTATTGCCACCGATTTAGAAGGAATAATAACCGTGTTCAACAAGGGCTCTGAGCAGCTACTTGGATATGCTGCCGAAGAAATAATCGGGAAGCACAGCCCGGTAATATTTCACGATCAAAAGGAAGTTACAGAACTTTGCAATGATTTCAATTCTGCTGATGGCTTAGAAGTTTCGGGATTTGGTTTTTACAAACAATGTGCAGATCGCCCTGAAAAAGAAAGAATATTTACCTTTATCACTAAATTTGGCAAACGGGTAAGGGTATCGTTATCCATCACTTCAATAAGAGATAGCAAGGGTGAGATAATTGGCTATCTGGGAATCTCGATCGACATCACCCAAAAGGAAACAATTGAAAAAGAACTTGCCATAGAAAAAGCATTACTGATTGCTTTCATCGAAAACGCACCAGCATCTGTAGCAATGATAGATAAAGACATGCGTTTTCTGATGGCAAGCAGAACCTGGATAAAAGATTATACACAGATAAAGGGGAGCATTAAGGGATTATCATATTACGATGTTTTCCCAAATTTATCTGAAGAACGGAAAGCTGTTCACAAAGCGGTATTAAAAGGGCAGGTTGTTAAAAAAGATGAAGATGTATATGTTGATGTAAATACCAAAACCACTCATCATATTGCATGGGAAATGAGACCATGGTATAGACCAGATAATTCCATAGGTGGCATGATGATCTTTACACACAATATTTCAGCGAGTGTTAAGCATCGTGAAGAGTTAACTGTGGCCAGATTACGGGCCGATCTCGCCAACTCAGCGAAGTCTGAATTTCTTGCAAATATGAGCCATGAAATCAGAACACCATTAAATGGTGTTATTGGCTTCACTGATCTTGTATTAAAAACACAGCTGAATAATACACAACAGCAATATCTGAAAATCGTAAATCAGTCTGCCAATGCACTGTTAAACATTATAAACGATATTTTGGATTTCTCAAAAATTGAGGCTGGTAAATTTGAGCTTGACATAGAAAGGTGTGATCTTTATGAGATTGCCTGGCAGGCTAGTGACATTACCAACTATCAAATTCAGACAAAGAACTTAGAAATGTTGTTAAATGTCCCTCCGGATCTTCCAAGATTTATATGGACTGACGCCCTCCGGTTAAAACAGGTATTGATTAATCTTTTAGGAAACGCAGCGAAATTTACAGCTAAGGGAGAGATAGAACTTAAAATACAAGCCCTAAAAAAAAGTAAAAACCACCACTTACTCCGATTCAGTGTTCGCGATACCGGTATCGGAATTGCTAAAGGAGTGCAGGCTAAAATTTTTGATGCATTTGCTCAGGAGGATTCTTCAACCACAAAAAAATATGGTGGAACAGGATTAGGCCTGGCGATATCGAACAAACTATTAAAGATGATGGATAGCCGCCTCCACCTGGAAAGTTCTTTAGGTGAGGGAAGCGTTTTTTACTTTGACTTAAATCTGCGCTCTGAACAAGGTGACCCTATAGAATGGATAGGAATAGAAATCATAAATAAAGTTCTGATTGTAGACGATAATGACAATAACAGGAAAATATTAGGTGATATGCTTTCACTAAAAAACATTCAGTCTGACCATGCCAGAAATGGGTTTGAAGCACTCCAGTTTTTAGCGGAAGGGCGGACGTACGACGCTATATTAATGGATTACCACATGCAGTACATGGATGGTCTGGAAACCGCAGCAAAAATTAGAGAAAATTTTATGGCTGGCGATGAAAAGCTTCCCGTAATCCTTTTACATAGCTCATCAGATGATGGAAAAATTATCAAGGCCTGCCATGAGCTTGAGATTGATAACCGGTTGCTCAAACCCATCAAAATGAACGAGCTTTACCTTGCTTTGACCAGAATAAAAACCAAGGATACATTTTCCAGTCCACCTCAACCACTTTCACAGACAATTTCAAGCGATCAGCGGGAGTTCAGATTTTTGATTGTTGAAGATAACGAAGTAAATAGATTCCTAACCCGTTCGTTTATCGAGAAAATCTTGCCACAAAGTGTAATACTGGAAGCAGAAAACGGCGTTATAGGGGTTGAAATATTCCAAAAGGAATCTTTTGACGCCATTTTCATGGATATACAGATGCCAGAAATGAATGGATATGAATGCTCTACTAAAATCAGATCAATCGAAAAAGGGAAAAGAACTCCGATTATCGCTTTGACCGCGGCGAATGTAATGGGGGAAAGAGAGAAAAGCATTGCTGCAGGCATGGATGATTTTATTACCAAACCAGTTTTGGAAGAGAATATCGAGGCCATATTAAACAAGTGGTTATTTAAGTCTGAAAAGCCGGAATTACCTAAACAGGCTATCGCAGATGACCAAAATCCGAATCATTTTAATAGTGAAAAACTAGAATCCTATTTTGAAAAAAACCCAGTAAAACTGAAGAAAATTATTGGCATTACTGTTAATCAACTTAACCAGGCCCTTAGTCAATTAAATAAAAAAATACAGCCTAAGGATTCTCAGATGGTGGTTTATTTATCACATAAGTTGTATGGCATGTCTGCGTCTGCCGGTCTTATAAATTTGGCAGAGATTTGTAGAAGAATACAGGAAACTGATGCTTCAGACCATATTGCATTCAAAAAAGGGGCTGAAGAATTGCGAAGGGAAATAAAAATTCTCATTCCAATATTGGAAAAACATGTTCAAGGAAAATGATTTTCTATGGCATAACATAGAATTGGAAGTTAACAAAACATATTTTTACTGATGAACAAAGATCAGTTATAGAAAAATATCAGGATTTTTGTATGGTCAAATAGGTTTTAGTGATTTCTTTTCTAAATTCCTCTGCACCTATTTCCAGACGTCTTGCATATGTTGTTTTTGCACTTTCACCGGCAAGATAACGAAGCTGATCTTTACCATCGGTAGCAGCATCGTAGATAATTTCTGCAACCTGTTCTGCTGTATTAGTAAATTTAAATCCCCCTAACATTTTTTGCATCGCATCGTCATACACCGGATGAGATACCAATTCAGAAGAACGGGTAAGAAAATCGGACTGGGTTCCACTCGGCGAAATTGTTTTAACACCAATATTAAAAGGTGCCAGCTCAATAGATAAACTTTCGCTCCAGCCTTCCAGTGCCCATTTCGTAGCATGATATACGTGGCTAAAAGGATATGCTACTAATCCTGCTATGGATGTAACATTGACGAATAAACCGTTTTTCTTCTCTCTGAAATACGGAATAAATGCCTGTGTAACACGCATTGTTCCCAAAAGATTAGTGTTGATCTGACTTGTAATTTGTTCATCACTGAAAGCCTCCATTGCACCAAACAATGCATATCCTGCATTATTCAAGACGACATCTATATTAATCAATGAAATCGCACTTTCAACAGTTAACTTTATTTGCTCAGGGTCAGTAACATCCAATGGTAAAATGGTTAGATTACTAAGCAGCGATAGTTCCTTTTCCGGGCTACGCATCGTGGCAATTACATGCCAACCGCGAGAATGAAATAATTTTGCGGCTGACTTCCCTATGCCTGATGAAGCGCCTGTTATGAAAATCGTTTTCATATAAACAATGTTTAGTGTTACACTGCAAACATAAAACGAAAAAAGTATATTTTTGATACTTGTATACAAAAGGATACTTAATTATGGCTACAAACGAAAAAAGATTCAAGGAAAAAATACAAGCTGTACAGGATACGATGTTCGTGCTTGGAGGCAAATGGAAATTGGCAATTGTTCTTTCTATTTATGAAGGCAATAAACGGTTTAATGATATTGCAATGGCGATTCCTAATATTACAAACAGGGTATTATCTAAAGAACTGAAGCATCTGGAGGAAAATTTACTGGTTAGCAGAACAATAGTGAGTGATTCCCCTGTCAAAATTGAGTATGATGTAACAGACTATTGCTATAGCATTGGCCAAATTATAAAGCCCATGGAACAATGGGGAAAAAATCATAAAAAGAAGCTAATAAATGAAATGAGAACATCATAACCTGATCAACTGAAATGCCATGATCTTTTATGTCAGGAACCTTAACATTCATTAGGTCAAAAAAAAAGAATGATTCCGATTTTGGCTAAATCAAAGCCTGATTCGGTTAAATATTATTAGTTATCGTTAGTGACCTTTGCATGGTTCGTCAGTGGTACAATGGTAGAATTCCCAAAAGGATCAAATCAATTACCAGATGGAAGTGTTGACATCTAAATATTATAAATGATGAGAATTTTTGTTACAGGAGCCACCGGATTTGTAGGCTCCGCAGTGGTGGAAGAGTTGATCCGCGCAGGACACCAGGTGGTTGGCCTTGCCAGAAATGAGCAGGCAAAAAAAACACTTCAGTCTTTAGGCGCAGAAGTACATGATGGTGACCTTGAGGATTTAAAAAGTTTAACAGCAGGAGCAAGATCTGCAGATGCCGTTATCCATACAGGATTCATCCATGATTTTTCAAGATTCAAGGAGGTTTGTGAAATTGATCGCAAGGCCATTGAAGCATTGGGAAATGCACTGGCCGGCACCAATCGCCCCTTGATCGTCACTTCAGGAACGCTTGTAGTGGGCTCCAGACAGGTGGTAACGGAGAATATCTTTCCAGATTATGAACATTCCCTGAACCCAAGGGCGGCATCAGAGCAGGCAGTTGACAGACTTGCTGAAAAGGGAATCAATGTATCGGTCGTACGCCTTTCACCCTCAGTACATGGTAATGGCGATCGCCACGGCTTTATTCCCATGCTGATAGATCTGGCCAAAAAGAGTGGGGTATCTGCCTATGTAGACCAGGGAGAGAACAGATGGACGGCCGTACACCGCCTGGACGCAGCCGTACTATTCCAGCTCGCACTTCAAAACACCATTCCCGGAATGCGTTTCCATGGTGTGGCAGAGGAATCCATTACACTAAAGTCTATAGCGGAAGCGATCGGATCAAAGCTTGGATTGCCCGTGGTTTCCAAATCAGGTAAAGAAGCATCTGAGCACTTTACCTGGTTCGAACACTTCGCAGGCATTGATGGTCCTGCCTCGGCTGCCAGTACCAGAGCGCAATTGAACTGGCATCCAAGTCATCCAACCCTGATGCAGGATTTGCAGGGAAATGTATATTTTTGATATCTTACCTCAATGGAGAGTTTACATAGATATCATTTTAAAACTATTTCAGAATACCACAAACTGGCTGGTCTGCCCAAACCAGGGCACCCGCTGGTTAGCGTGGTGAATATGCAAGACGTCAAAATGCCCATGGCCAATGGTCAGGTAAGCATGATCTACGACTTCTATTCCATCGCGCTGAAAAGAGTGCCCGATGCCAGGATCAGGTATGGTCAGCAGATCAGCGATTTTGATGATGGTGTGCTCTTCTTCATGGCTCCCGGTCAGGTATTCACAGTAGAAATTGCTGAGAACAGGGAACACCGGCCTACGGGATGGATGATCCTCTTTCATGCCGATTTACTGTGGGGAACACACCTGGCGAAGACGATAAAACAATACGACTTCTTTGACTACTCCCTATATGAAGCACTTCACGTATCGGATGCAGAGGAAAATACGCTCAATGCCATCACTACACAGCTTAAAATTGAAGCAAATACCAATATTGATGGTTTTACCCAGCAGATAATCATTGCACAACTCGAATTGTTACTCAGTTATTCAGAGCGATTTTATCAGCGGCAGTTCATTACCAGAAAGGTGGTCAGCCACGAGATCTTAAATCGATTGGAAGATCTGATTGGCCAATATTTTCAGAATGGCGATCTGGCAAATAAAGGTCTGCCTACCGTAAACTATATCGCAGAAAAGCTAAATATTTCCGCAGGCTACCTTACCGGCATGCTCAAATCGCTCATTGGGCAGAGCACTCAACAGTACCTCCACGGAAAGCTTATAGCGCTGGCAAAGGAAAAACTCTCTACAACCAGTCTATCGGTCAGCGAGATCTCTTATGAGCTTGGCTTTGAACATCTGCAGTCCTTTAGCAGATTGTTTAAGAGCAAGACAAGTCTTTCTCCAAAGGAGTTCAGGGAGTCTTTCAATTAATTAAGCATTTCCAAAAGGAGCGGCGAACCTGGTTTGATCTTTATCAAGTTTATCCATCCTCTTTAATTAACTTTCCCGCCTTCATTTGAGTGAGATAACATGGAGTAAAAGCTTTATACACACTTACTATTATGTAATTTTATGACTGTCAAAAAAGGCTAAACGAAATAAGTTTTCCAATGTAATGACTTTTTGACACCAATTAAGTATCAACATTCTGAACACCTAAGCAGCAAGCTAATATTCCTTTCCGAATGTCATCGCTTCCAACAGTAAATACATCTGGCGCAGAAGTTTACCTTATATTTATCACTTTAATTATATTTCTAAAAAACCTTTGTAAAAGGGAACTTTCTTCAGTAATGATCTCTGCATCTGCTTGCATTCCATTTTTCAACACGACTTTCCTGCCCGGATCCTTATTCTCAAAATGTTCAAAACCAACCTTGGCCACAAACACACTGTCGCGATAGGCCACATCAGATATATAAGTCAACCGACCCGTAATCATTCCATATTGCTCATAAGGATAACTTCTTAATTTTACCAAAGTACGTTCGCCAACATGTATCTTGCCCATGTTGTATTGTGGTATCTGAATTTCTCCAAAAAAACTGGTGTTTCCCGGATTGACTACAAAAACCTACAGTGTTAATGAGCACATATCATTTTTAGTTTTCTCCCCAGCGCTTCCTCTTATTAAGAAATCTTAACATATTAATCTGTTATTATTTTTTGCCACAATTCTTTGCCTTCTTCAGAATTTTTCAACTGTTCAGATAGCACTTTATAGAAATATTTAACATTCAAATTAGATACACCTCCAAATGGCAATTTTTTCTTATTGACGACAACCAACGCCTTGAGCAATTTCAACGATATTGGCGAATCTGTGTGCTGCTCAAAAAACTCCTCATATTTATTTGCTTTAATGGCCAGGTTCATGTGATCAATATCCCTATTAAAAGCTCCGCCATTAACAGCCGCTTCCCGTATGTTAGTTATAATAATGATCTCCAAATCCTCGATGGCGATTGACGTTGAACTATAAATGCCCATTTTCCGTTCTTCAAATACCTCTGCATACGTTCTTAGAGAATCTTTACCCAGAAATTTACCCGGTATTATTACTGCGTTATTTATGGAAGTAGTTATTCGAATTTCCATATCTTCCAGGGCAATTCGTCTACTATCTATATTATTGTTTTTTAATTTAGCAGAAAAATATTCAAATGTTTTTAAAGAATCAGATGCCAAAATAATATTAGCTAACTCTAGTTCTTTATTTCTCTTAACATTGAATGAAAATTCATCTGAAATGATAGGACTTACAGTCAAACTTTTATTTTCCAAATTGACTAAATAAACAAACTTCATTTCGCTTGTATTATCAGTCTTTCCAATTATTGTACAATCTGAAACTTGCGCATGCAGGCTTCGGATTGATAAAAAGAGTATTATTAAAATCCCATTTATTTTCATTACGTCATTTGTTCATAGGCATCCCAACACATGCCTTGACCTACCTCGCTTAGAACCGCATCAGCATCAGCATTTCCTGTGGATGGTAAATTGTCCACTTGATTTAAACAATAGTTTAAAGTAGTTCTTTGTCCATCACGCCACCTATGATTTGTTTCATCTCAGCCTTGCTGAGTAAGCTTACTTGTTTCATTTTTTTAAGTTTAACTTTGTTTATTCAAAAATTTGTTGTCCTTCGCAAGGTTAAATAAGCGATACCGATGTACGTCGGTACTCGTTCTAGGGGCTTTTCGTTTGTAATCGTGAGCCCCTTTTTGTACAAAATTCAATGAAGTATTTTTAATACAAAAACAATTCTTCAGTCCCTTTACTTAGCTGTTTCAACAAACTAATTGACATACTTCAATATTTTCTCATCAAAACTTTTATCCGAAGGTTTTACAAAATCATCATTGATCAACATTCCCTTTTGATCAAAAAGCATATACTTAGGTATGATCACAATTCCATAATAATTGCTAATGGCTTTATTCGATTTCTCTATAACTCTATATTGATCTCCTGTAATTTTTAACCGTGCCGAAAGATTTTTCCATTCCATACTCTTAACATCCTTATCAAGGGCAATACTTATAAAAACAATGTTCTTATTTAAGAATTTCTTTTTTGTGATTTCAAGGTAGAGCATTTCTTCTATACAGGGGATACACCAAGTAGCCCAGAAATCGAACATAATTATTTTCCCCTTATGTTTCTTAAAAACATCATCCAATGTTACCACAGCGTTATTGATGGTAAACAATTTAATAATCGATCTATCAAATGTTTTTTGATTAGGTATTATAGCTTTTGCATATTCTTGATCCTGAAAATTGGAATCGGGCAAGTTATTCTTGAACAGCTCATAACTTTTTAAATACAAGGCCGAACTTTTCTCAGGAAAATTATGCAATAAATTAAAGGCAATACCACATTTATATCTTTTCTCAGTGTTTAATTTTATAATTTCTATTAATGATGTATATATATTATCAGTAACCTTGTTTTTTATTTGTGAATAATGAATCAGAGAATAAATCGCCGAAGCTAAGGCCGGGCTGTTGGTTTCTGTTTTCTGTAGTAAAAGTTTTTCTAGTTTTTTAGTTAGACTATCTATATATGTTGTATGATCAGTATAATTTAATCTCGTTAACCTTTCAATATAAAAATTATTTACTATCTCTTTCCATAAGGACACAGTATGCCCGTCAATCTTTTCAAGCAGCTGGAGTGAGTCGATAATCTGAAAATTTCGATAAAGTATATGCTCATTGCCGTCATACAGGTCAGCAAAATTACCATTCTTATTATTGCTGAACATAGAGTTATCAATATCCAAAAAATTGCTAACAAACAGGTAGGGCTTATGATCTAAATCTATTAGCTCAAAATTTTCTAATTTAAGGTTCAGTACAGTGCCCTTTTCAGCATAGAACATATAAAAATACGCTTTATCTTTTGCCAAATCCATAAGGCTGTACCTAAATTCCAATATCTTATCAGCAACAATTTTCCTGCTGATCACGGTATCGTATTGTGAGGTGTTTTTAAACACTAAAACATTCTCAACCAGATAATCATCAAAATATCTTAACCTCATCATATTTTTTGGGTTGAGGTGTACGTTAATAACAATCTCGGGCACCATATTTTTAGCTTCCGCCAAGAAGCTCCATAACAATAAAAAGTATGTTAAATATTTCTTCATCTGTATTTTCAAAAACCAGCCTAAATATTAGGCTGGTTGAATATGACAATTAAACTCCAAAACCATCATGTGCACAGTCGTAACGGCATGATGCCACTTGTCCGCTAGTTATCCAGCCTACACATAAGTTGTTTGCCCAACTGCTACCATTATCTGTTGGCGCTACATAATCGCCAGTTCCTACTTGTCCATTGGCATAAGTTACGCTAATCACACATAAGTCTCCACCACTACCATCTGGGTTTACCAACCCTCCCATTACATTTTTCATCTCAGCCTTGCTGAGTAAGCTTACTTGTTTCATTTTTTTTAAGTTTAACTTTGTTTATTCAAAATTTTGTTGTCCTTTCACGCAAGGTCAACTTAAGCGATACCGATGTACGTCGGTCATCCCTCTTCTCTACAAAACCTTATAAAGACAAGAGGTTGGGTATAAAAAGTTCCTATTTAGAAAATAGTTCCTGAAGCTTTTCTGTTAATTCATTACTTCGTAAGTTTGTGCCAACAATTACTCCTTTAATATCCACTAAATAATTAGTGGGTATACTTACAATTTTTAATTCCTTGGCAAGACCACTTATATCTCCTCCATTGAAAAGGTTAGTAAACCGTTTCATATCATCATCTTTAATGGCTTTAATCCATTTTTCTTTATCTTTTTGATCGTCTATTGAAATCGTAATGATGCTAAAACCTTGCTTTTTAAAACGTTCATACATTTTTATTAAATTGGGTGTTTCATTGCGGCATGGTACACACCATGTGGCCCAAAAATCAATAAGCGTATATTTACTTAAAGCAGCAACAGATTCAACTTGTTGTTCCTTATCATTCTTTAATTTGAAAACCGGCATTACCATACCTTTAGTGTAAGAAGGATTATCCATTGCTTCCTCTGCTTTGATTTTATCTTCTAGGTCCTTTTTCAATCCCATGCCATATTTACTGTTTTTTAGTCTTTCGGTAAATCCTTCAAAAATATCACTTACCACATCTCCACGAATTTGCTGTTCATATATTACCGGCGCAAAATTAGATAGTGCAACCTCAGAATCTGGATTTTCCTGACAGAGTTTAATCATGTTATACACCGTATTTAAAAAAAGTTGTTTTGCGCTCCTTACCTTAAGTTCTTCTTTTTCTTCACTGGATTTTGTATAGGAATCGATAACCTGATAAATGCTGTCTCTTTTATTCCTGTAAACAGCATAATTTTTCATAAACTTGTTCTGGAGTTCATTTTCATTGCTACCGGAAATCGTAAAAATCTTTTGATCACCATCATATATGATATCTATCTTCTTAGCCAATATGGCTGTACAATGATAGTGTTGTCTGTTTGAAAGTTTCCTTGGGTTTATTGGTTCTTCTTCATTACTCAATAGTATTATTATTAATGGGATCTGACCAAACTTTGAATAATTGACGTGTTTTCCATTAATGGAGAAACCGTAATTTATAATATTTGCTTTAGCAATGATTTTATAATCATTATCAAAACAATACGCATATTTAAAGCTTTGTTTACCTTTTATAAAACCTTCGACCATGAAACTTCTTTCCTCGCCTTTGGTAAAAAAGGCGAGAATCAGTAAAATACCTGTAAAAATTATCTTCATAAATATTTATATTTATCAGTAAGGCGGTCAGTATTAACCGCCTTTTTTTAGAGTTAGCAATTGCCGCTCATACTACAACAGGTATCAATTTTGTCATCATTAGCTTTTTAATCATGAGCTCTTGAATCCCAGCCGGCCATACATACATTATATCGGCAATTGGTCAGTTCATTACCTGTTTGTCCTTGACAAACATCAGCCACACCTCCTGTAATTTTTTTCATCTCAGCTCTGCTGAGTAAATTACCTTGTTTCATCTTTTTAAGTTTAACTTTGTTTATTCAAAATTTTGTTGTCTTTTCACACAAAGTCAATTTAAGCGATACCGATGTACGTCGGTACTCGTTTTGGGTGCTTTTCGTTTGCAAGTGTGATCCCTCTTCTCTACAAAACCTTATAAAGACAAGAGGCTGTGTATAAAAAGTTCCTATTTGGAAAATAGTTCCTGAAGCTAATGCTATATTTATCGTTTTGCTATTTACCTTAACTTTCAGTGCTTTGAGTAATTTTAATAACCACTTGATTTGCATTGGGCCTGCCATTCAAAAAAGACTTCATCATAAAGCGTTTTGTTGTAATCAATTAAATTTATTGATTAATTAAACTCAATGGAAAAAAAAAGCACCAATAGGGATATTATCAGCTTAAATATGCCTATTATATACCTGATTGTTTTTTTTGAGTAAATCGGATTAAAAACATTTTTAGCATAACACACAATTTCTTAAATTACCAAACTAAACACTAACCTCTAAACTTTAACCTCTTATATGTTTAAACTCAAATGTGCTATTGTTGATGATGAAAACTTTGCAATCGAATTACTTGCTGAAAAAATGGCCATTTTACCTGATTTACAACTGGTTAAAACCTTTACGTCACCGTTAAAAGCGCTTGCTGAAATTTCAGAAGCAGATGATATCGATATTTTATTCTTAGATATTGATATGCCTGAACTTACGGGAATAGATTTAGCGGGAAAATTACAGCCGAGGGTTAAATATATTATTTTCATTACCGCATTTGCAAAATATGCATTGGATGCCTTTGGTGTTAAGGCATATGACTACTTGTTAAAGCCTATTGAAAAGTTACGGTTTATAGATACCATACAAAGTATTATTGAAAAAGAGCAAAAAAAAATTAAGTCGAGAACCACCGATTTGATTTTTGTAAAAAGCAATTTGAAAGGTAAATACAACATGGTTAAACGAAGTGAAATTATATTGATTTATATCGATGGACATAAGCTTTTCTTAATCACTCATACCGAAAAGTTTGAGACAACTGAGACATTGAAAAACATACAGGAAAGGCTCGCTCATGACTCCCGGTTTTTGAGGGTACATCAAGCAAATATTATTAATATTGAAAAGATAATCAATATTGAGGGCAACACTATAGAAATGATAAATAGTTATAAAGTACCCGTTAGTGAACGCTATAAACCTGAATTGATGAGGTTGGTTACCAAAGATTTCAAATAGCCCTGGCAAATTAAACCAGAGCTTTGAAAGCGTTATTAAAATGTTTGAATAATAGAGGTGGTAATCGTTGTATTATTTGTAGTTGGATCTGTTGTCTCATTCTGTTTTAAGTGGCTTCTATTTGACTTAAAAACAAATACTGTCTTTTTAGTAAGTTTGGTTAAAGATTTCATAGTTTTTTTGGAAACCTATTAACCTTGTTTAAAAAAAACGACTGGGACGATTAACAACTTACAAACGATGATTGTCAACGCGAAAAAATACGTATATTCTATCTCACGCACGGTTAAGGCTCATTGTTTGGGTTGGCTATTGTTCATTTTATATGACGCAGTATTAGCTGGTGTGATTAAGGGATATTTTGGAACCTTACCAAATTATCTAATCCATTATTCTGTTAATATTACTTTATTCTATTTAACTGCAAATACAATTCTACCCATTGCATTTAAATATCCAGGACAAACTTTCTGGAAACTACCCCTATTAATTTGTTCTACACTTGCGATTTATATAGGTTTCGTTTTTTGTATTGACAGTTTATTAGTTAAATACACTAGTGTACTATCTCAAAAGCAATTGCAGTTTGATAAACTTTTTGTTATTTCTTATGCATGGCGGGGTGCATATTTTATAATTTTCAGTACTGGCTATTACTTTTTTATTCAATATGTTAAAGAACGTGATCAAAAAGAAATTGCCTTGCGGCAACAAAATGAAATGGCCATAGAGCGTGAAATTAATGAGAAAAAACTGGCTCAAGCCAGAAATGCTTTTCTTCTAGCCCAAATAAACCCACATTTTCTTTTCAATACACTTAACTATATATATTATACCACAAAAAGTAATGCCAGTGATGGTGCTGATTCCATTCTATTATTATCAAAAATAATGCGCTATACCGCTGATATTGAAAATGCCAATGACATTGTCGATCTGGAAAAAGAAATAGATTATATTGAAGCATTAATTCAAATCTACCGTTTACGGTTGAAAGAAGGCCTGCAGGTACAGTTTAATTATACCAATGAGGTAAAACATTTAAAAAGTATCCCTTTGCTATTGATAACGATTGTTGAAAATGCTTTTAAACATGCACATATCACAGATCATAATAATCCCGCAATTATAGAAGTTGGTATAGATAAAGAGAACAATTTAGTTGTGATCAGCAAAAACAAGGGCAAAGCGCTACAAGTACCTGCAGGATTAAATTCGGGCCTTTTAAATCTTAGTGATCGTCTGGAATTTGTTTATAATGGAAAAGCATTATTAAATTACCACACAGATCAGGCAGGTTGTTTCAATTTAAAATTATCAGTTCCGAAAATATATCTTATCTGATTTAGAACACTAGATAGATTGATGTTATTTTTTTAAGAGAGTCTAAATATCTTTAACGTTAACAATCCTTATTTAGAATAATTAAAAATAATTTTCTAATCTCATTTTAATTTCTTTCTTTTGCCCCAACTAAGAATTAATCTAAATAAGATGTATAGAAAATTTACCCAGATTTTTAATTTGGCTATGCTTTTCCTTGTCCTAACGGGATCGGCATACGCACAATCGAAAAATGGATCGGTATCCGGATCCATACAAACCAGCGATGGAAATCCCGCTGCATTTGTGAGTGTTGGCCTTAAAAACACAACAAAAACGACACAGAGTGATGAAAAAGGAAACTTTTTGATTAAAAATGTTTCTCCTGGAAATTATGTGTTAAGGGTTTCAGCAATCGGTGTATCATCACAGGAAAAAGAGATTTCTGTAACTGCAGGAGAAACTGCCAGTGTTTCTTTTTCTATTGCAGAGTCTTCTTCTCAACTTGATGAAGTGGCCATTAATGGTTATAAAACGCCAAATACTAAACCTGTAAATCTTGGTAAAATTGCTATTGCACCAAGAGATCTTCCGCAAGCCGTTCAAATTATCGGCACACAAGTAATTACCGATCAACAAGCGAATAGCCTTGGTGATGTAATGAAAAATGTGAACGGTGTGGCTTTAGGTGCTAACCGTGGTGGCGTTGGAGAGAACTTCTACTCAAGAGGTTATAGCCTGGGTTCAAACAATATTTTTAAAAACGGTGCCAGAACGTCAATTGGTGGTAGTCCGGAAGCGAGTACTTTAGAATCTGTTGAGGTTTTGAAAGGTAGTGCTGCATTACTTTATGGTGGTGTTACTGGTGGTGCTGTAGTGAATATGGTTACTAAAAAACCAAAATTTGAATATGGCGGAGAAGTATTGATGAGAACCGGAAGCTATAGCCAGTATAAACCTACTGTTGATCTTTATGGTCCGATCTCAAAAAAACTGGCTTTCAGGGCAATTGGAACTTATGAGAATTCTGGCAGCTTTAGAGACTTTGTTAAATCGAAACGTTTCTACGTTAATCCATCGTTACTATATAAAATAAGCGATCAAACAGAGGTTTTGGTTCAGGGAGATTATTTAAAAAGTGACTACACACCTGATTTCGGTGTGGGCTCTGTAAATAACCAGATTGTTGACTATGGACGTGAAAAGTTCATTAACACCCCATGGGCATATAATAAAACCAATACGGCAACTGCACAAGCCAATGTTACTCACAAATTCAATGAAAACTGGAAGTTAAATATATTGGGATCTTTCCAGGCATATAACCGTAACTACTATGGTTCTGAGCGTATTCAGGCAAATGCTTCTGGTATTGCCTCGCGAAACCTGGCCAGAGCGATCAGTCAGGAATACACGTACAACCAACAAATCAATATTAATGGCAGCTTTAACACCGGACGTATTAAACACACATTGTTGGTTGGGCTTGATGCAGATCAATCAAGGGTAACCAGCAATTCTTTTGCATATGGTAAAACCGCTGCCGGAGCAAATATTACCGCTTTCAATTATGGCAATGTAAACCTTTTCGATCCTTCAACTTATTACGGTTCCGGCATTATGCCTGAAGCATTCGCTATTACCCAAACGCTTGCTCCAATCTACAGGTACGGTGCTTTTGTTCAGGATTTAGTGGAGATTACAGATCAATTTAAAGTTTTGGCAGGTCTACGTTATACTGATCAAAAAAATGCAAGCTCAAGAGCACTAAACTTAGAAACAGGTGTAACAACCCCTGGCGCCACCAAGTTTGATGATGCCTTTTCTCCGAAAGTGGGTTTGATTTATCAACCATTGAAAACCACATCAATGTATGTGAGTTACGCTAATAACTTTATTCCCAATTCAGGCATCGATGTGAACAGCAATGCGCTCCCTCCTTCAATGGTGGATCAGTATGAAGCTGGTGTTAAAAATGATTTCTTCGGTGGTAAACTAACCGCAAACTTAACCTACTATAAAATCATAAACAGTAATATTTCACAGTTTGCCATAATGCCAGATGGTTCTACCAGCTCAATATTTAGAGAGCTTAACGGAGAGACCACCAGTGATGGTTTTGAAGCAGACATCACCGGAAACCTGGCAAAAGGATTAAACTTCTTAATGGGTTACAGCTACAACTATATGCGTTACACCAACACTGCTGATGTAACAGGGATAATTGAGGATGTTCGTTTAGTGGGCACGACTAAAAATACTGCAAACGCAACTTTATTTTATACTTTTCAAAACGGTGCGGTTAAAGGTTTAAAACTTGGTGCTTCTGCTTTTTATACCGGAAAACGCAATGGCGGATGGAATGATGCTAAAAATGCAACAACATTAAGATTAATCCCTTTAAGTGCATTTACCACGCTAGATTTTTCTGCAGGATATACCTGGAAAAAATTCTCACTACTTGCTAAAGTTTCAAACATCACTAATGAATTGAACTATTTCGTTCACGAAAATTATAGTGTAAACCCAATCCCTCCCCGTCAGTTTTTGACAACGCTTTCTTATAAATTTTAATTAAAGCACTATTTTTCAAAGCCCCCAGATAAATTAATTTTATTGGGGGCTTTTTGCTGCAAAACGTATTTGTAGTACGATTTAAGAAAGATTGAAATTATGGTTACATGATGACGGATTGCCTGGTCTTAATCTGCAATAGCTTTCTTAAATTTGAACCAATCAACACTTTAAATCCATTCTCTTGAAAATCAAACTAATTGTCATTCTCCTATTATCTTTCCATGCTTGTTTTGCTCAGGTTTTAAGAAAACGAACCACCCTTTTAATGGGAAGTAAATTCGAAATTACCATTGTTGCTAAAGATGTTCAAACTGCAGTACAAAATATTGATACCGTTATTGCTGAAATCAGCAGAATTGAATTCCTGATATCGGATTGGAAACCTGAAACCCAGATTTCGGAAGTAAACAGAAATGCCGGCATTAAACCTGTGAAAGTTGATAAAGAAGTATTTGACCTGACCAAAAGAGCACTTCATTTATCAAAAATCACTGGTGACGCATTTGATATCAGCTTCGCCGCCATGGACAGGATCTGGAAATTTGATGGCTCCATGACGGAGATGCCCACTGCTGAATCCATCAAAAAATCAGTGGAGAAAGTGGGTTATCAAAACATCATTTTAGATAGTTTGAACTCTACTATTTTCCTCAAATTAAAGGGTATGAAAATTGGTTTTGGTGCCCTCGGAGAAGGTTATGCTGCTGACCGGTGCCGGAATATGATGCTGGCCAAAGGAATTAAGGCTGGAATCGTCAACGGGTCTGGCGACATGAGCACCTGGGGTAAACCTCCCAAAGGTAAAAACTGGACTATTGGCATCACTAATCCATTTCAAAAGGATAGTCTTTTCGCTATCGTACCTTTACGAAACAGTGCCGTGGTAACTTCTGGTAATTATGAAAAATTTGTGGTTTTTAACGGGAAAAGGTATTCGCACATTATTAATCCGGTAACCGGATATCCGGCAACGGGTTTAACCAGTGTCACTGTTTTTGGTCCGGATGCCGAAATGGCGAATGGCTTTAGTACTTCCATAATGGTTTTAGGTAAAGAGGCAGGACTTAAATTCATTAATTTGTTTCCTGCATTTAGCTGCATTATGTTTGCTGATGATGGACAGGTTTATCGGTCGGATAATATTAGTGAGAAAATGGTAAAGAAGTGGAAACGGAATTTGTAGAATTGGATGATCTTAAAACACTCGTCATTGCGAACTGAAGCAGGGGTTTGTGAGGTGGTGTGAAGCAATCTTTCCAATACCGAACATTTGCCAAAGAAAATAGATTGCTTCGTCGTTCCTCCTCGCAATGACGTTGCGGGAGATGAACCACCTCAGACATCTGAGAACACCTTAGCTATCTAATCTGTATTTCTATATGGCAAAGAGCCCCTCGTGATGACGATTTTAATATGATCAGACTTACGAAGTTTCCCTAACCGCACCCAACGAAACTTCGTAAGTCAGCACCAACCTTTTGAAACGCTCGTCATTGCGAACTGAAGCAGGGGTCTGTGAGGTGGTGTGAAGCAATCTTTCCAATACCGAACATTTGCCAAAGAAAATAGATTGCTTCGTCATTCCTCCTCGCAATGACGTTGCGGGAGATGAACCACCTCAGACATCTGAGAACACCTTAGCTATCTAAACCTTGGCTATCTAATTTGTATTTCTATATGGCAAAGAGCCCCTCGTGATGATGATTTTAATATGATCAGACTGACGAAGTTTCCCCAACCGCACCCAACGAAACTTCGTAAGTCAGCACCAACCTTTTGAAACGCTCGTCATTGCGAACTGAAGAAAGGATATGTGAGGTGGCGTGAAGCAATCTTTCCAATACTGAACGTTATGCTACAGCAAAATAGATTGCAACGTCATCCCTCCTCGTAATTGACGTTGCGGGAGATGAACCACTGAGGCATTTAAGAATACCTTAGCTATCTGATCTGTATTTCTATATGGCAAAGAGACCCTCGTGATGATGATTTTAATATGATCAGACTGACGAAGTTTCCCTAACCGCACCCAACGAAACTTCGTAAGTCAGCACCAACCTTTTGAAACGCTCGTCATTGCGAACTGAAGAAAGGATATGTGAGGTGGCGTGAAGCAATCTTTCCAATACTGAACATTTGCCAAAGAAAATAGATTGCTTCGTCGTTCCTCCTCGTAATTGACGATCAGACTGACGAAGTTTCCCTAACCACAAACCCAACGAAACTTCGTAAGTCAGCACTAACCTTTTGAAATGCTCGTCATTGCGAACTGAAGAAAGGATATGTGAGGTGGCGTGAAGCAATCTTTCCAATACTGAACGTATGCTGCAGCAAAATAGATTGCAACGTCGTTTCTCCTCGCATGACGTTGCGGAGATGATCCACCGAAACGACAGGCTATTTCTCATTAAATAAATATCGAGCTCAGGGTTAATAACAATCCATCAAAATCTGTCCTCTTGATTGATAATAGCTGATACTTTTTTGCTGAGATCGCAGGCATAAATCATCCAGCAATTCTATCACATCTTTTTGCATGCCTAACGAACCACACAGCATGATTACTCCACCACTTTTCAATGTTTCGCACACCAAAGGCTCATCCTTCAATAAAAGATCTTTAACGTATTGCTTTTCTCCCTCTCTTGAATAAGCCACGTTCAGTTTGGTTAATTTATTGGTTTCTGTATTAATGGCATTTTGATAAAGTGAAAAAGAATCCTGGTTTCTAAAACCACAATACAGATAAATGTTTTTTCCTCCGCTATGCTCACTGATCATCCCTAAAAATGGTGCAATACCTGTTCCATTCGATACCATGATTACTGTTTTTGCTTTGGCAGGAAAGTGGAAATGTTCATTACGAACAATGGATGCGTTAACAGATTGACCAGCTTCCAGATGGTGTAAAAAGCTGGAACCTAACCCACCCTGATGAAGTTTAACACTTAATTGCACCTCTTTGCCCATCTTACCTATAGAATATAAACGCTCTCTATGATCATTTGCCGGATATACTGCAAGCAGGTCTCCTGAGGTAAATCTTTTTCTTTTTTTAGGTCTTAAACGAATGATGAATGAAGTTTCCGCATGAGCGGATACAGTTTTAGACACGACCTCAAATTGCTGTGTTTTAACGGGCTTCGTTTCTAAAAGCTTGGTAAGCAGCGTTAACTCAATATTTGAATTTTGTGCCCACAAAGTTGCCCAACGGGTAAATTCTTCAGGCGAACGATCGTTTACTGTATGTATTTCGAGCAATGGTTTTGCCCAATCCTCGTGTGACAGGGCATTATTGACCTCATAGCCAAACTTACAAAAGTCTGGATAGGCATGTGAACCGAAAGCCAATACGGCAAAATCAACGGTATTTGGTTGTTTGTATTTTTTTAACAGGGATTTAAATTTTGAGGCATTGGTTGGGGCATCGCCCTGACCATAAGTTGCTGCAAACACCATTAGCTGTTTTGCTTTTGGAAACACCTGATAGCTGTTCATTTCGGCCATGAAAGCTGTTTTTCCATTTTTCAAGAGTTGCTCATAAACGGCATTTGCGAAACGGAAAGTTGTTCCATTTTCAGAACCTACCAAAATAATGAACTCTGCCTGATCGGATTTGTATTTGTTTTTGATGCGGCCGGATCTCCGTTTCCACATGATCACAAAGCCGGAGTAAATAAAAAACAGGATGTTTGCTGAGGCAATGGCCAAAACAATTGCCCAAATCGCGCTCCCCCTTCCCGTGTGCAAATCCATACTTAAGTGATTAAACAAAGTTGCTTTGGAGTAAGTTTGTTCGGTCAGTATATCTCCGGTAATTTGATTTACAGTGATTTCTTTATCATCCAGCTTGAGTGTATAATAATCTTCCACATCTTCAGAGAAAGGGAATTCTATGGCCTGAAGATTATTTAATGAGATCCTTTTGAAAACTTCAAAATCAGCTGTCTTTTTTTCGGGAGAAGTTTTCAGGCCGTCAAAATCTACCTTGTGTGTGATTTTTTGCTCCGCAATGATACCAAATCTTTGTAGTGACAGATATGTTCCACTCAGCGAAATAATGATGATCGGAATCAGCATCAGTCTTCCTAAAACCACATGATAATATTGAGCAAAACCATCCTTTACTATTTTGCCGAAAAACTTTTTTAAACTACGCTGGCGTTGAATAATAAGCACCGTACCTGAAGTGGCAATCAGAAATAAAAGAAAAGCAGTAAGGCCAACAAAAAACCGTCCCGTTTCATGAAGAAAAAGCGAACGGTGCAAAGTAGTTGTCCAACGAAAAAACTCGTTTTCCTTAGCCACCTTTCCCAATGATTTTCCTGTTTTAGGATCGACATAAAAATGACCGGAGTGATCATTCAAATCAGTGCCATTTACTATTACAAACTGATTCGCATCAATGCTAACATCGCTGATATCAATGTAAGCTTTTTTAAGATTAGGGATGAGATTTGCTACAGTAAGCGTGTTGAAATCTTTCGATTTGTAGGGCTGTGTTTTTTCAGTTACCGGTTTAAAGGAAAGGATTATCCCTGTAAGCGAAGCAAGAGTGATAAAAATAAAAGAGGATACAGCCAGCGCAAGATGGCTGTATCTCCATATTGAAATTGTCATTAAATAACGTGAGTTATGAATGTGGAATAATGATTTTTCTTTAAATAATTAGGTTTCAATTATATTTTTCGTCCTGGCCGGACAGGCTTCTTTCTTTTTGAAAAATTTGTTAGGCTGGAACTAAACAGAACAAAGATGCTCTACTTGGCTTAGCCAGTTATAAATCCATATTGTTATTCACGTTAAAAGCCTTTAGTTAGGGCTCAGACGAACGTACCTGATATAACCCGTACCTTCCGTTTTAGCAGCCAAACCTTCAGTGGTTAAAGGAATTTCCAGATCTTTAACATAATATTTATTGTCTTCAACAGCGGTTTCGAAACGTAACTTATACCCTTTGTTTACCTTGGTATCGTCAATATCCAAAATGGTAACACTTCTATCGCCACCTGTAACAGAAGCTCCGGTAATGCCACTGATATTGACAGGTTTCTTTTTATATGCCTTGTGCCATTCTTTTAAATCAGGGTACCATTTTTTATCCGATCCCATTACATAAAGTGTTTTTTCGTAAGTGCCTTTCGCATCAATCAGAGAAACTGCAATGTATGCCCCCTCGCCAACGTAGTTGGTCATTTGCACCATGCATTTATACTTCGTTGTTTTTTGTGCCGATGACAGTGTGGGTATGGATAACACCAGCACAAAAGCCAGACACCATTTATTGATATTGTTCATTATATTATTTCAAAAAGTCGATTGATACTTTGTTTTTCATTAAAAATTCGTTCTCTGTTGCCAGGTCGTAAGGTGTTTCTTTAAAATCAGTGGCCACATCTTTTTTAGCACCAACTGAAATTAGATATTTCATCAATTCAGCGTCTTTTGCAGTCATTGCTGCTTTGTGTAAAGCGGTATAACCTTCTTTGTTTTTCAGGTTAACATCAACGTTGAAATCTGCAACCAGTTTTACCAGTGCCAGATCATTTTTTGCAACCGCTAAATGATATAATGAATTACCATTTGGTTGTACTGCACCGAGGTTATAACCTTTATCTTTTAAAACATTAAGTTTCGCATTAAAATCTTCCATTCCCCTTGGGCTATAAGCCTGGAAAAGGTAATAAGCCAGGTTGTTTCCATCCTTATCTACTGCATTAATATCCGCACCTTTATCCAGCAAAAACTTTACTATTTCTGCCGAATTGCCACGAACCGCCATAGCCAGTGCTGAAACACCTTTGGCATTTGCCTGATTAATGTTTTTTACATTTTTTGACAACAATTCTAACGTTCCTAAATCTCTGTTTGAACCTGCTGCGGCAATAAAAGCAGTATTGCCTTCCTTATCGGGCTGGTTTACATCAACACCTTTAGAGAGGAAATAATTGATCACTTCTTCTTGTTTTGGTTTACGTGCAATGTAAAACAAAGCATTCTCGCCATTGCTGCCCACTGCAGTTGGTTTCAATTTTAAGCCTTCTAAATATTGAAAAACAGCTAAACCATTGGCAGTACCACGCCCACCCTGTGCGGCCATAATCACTGCATTATCATTATACTTTACCCCTTTTGCAATGAGTTTATTCATCAAATCGATATTTCCACTTCTTGCAACGTAGTTGAAAGCTGTATTTCCGGCAGCATCAGTACTGTTCAAACTCAAACCTTTTGATACGAAATAGTTTGTTAAAGCAAAATCCTTATCGTTAGGGATGGCGATTAATAAAGCATTTGCACCATCATGGTTTAAATCTTTTTTTAGGTCAGTGCCTTTTTGAATCAAAAGATCGTATACTTTGGTATCAGTTTGGCCGCCAACCGCAGCAAAGGTTAATGGAGAATAACCATGGCTGTCTTGTATGTTAACTTTTGCTCCGTTTTTTAACAGATATTCCATTACCGGAATATTTCCCTTCGATGCAGCCCAGAAAAGATAGGTTCTGCTATCATGAGTAAGTTTATTTACATCATTCCCTGGTTGAGCCAAAAGGAATAAGATTGATTCCTGCGGTGCACCATTATTAATGGCATATACAGAAGCATCAAATGACATTGCATTAAGTTGCGATGGATTGCTTCCTTTCGCAATCTCAGCTTTAATTGTCGCTAAATCTGTATTTCCTTTCCAGAAAGACTGTTCAAAAAAAATGTTTTTTTGAGCCTGTACAGTAAATGATGCCATTGCAAGAACAGCGAATAGGATTTTTTTCATTTCTAAGCTAATAGTTTTGATTATTTATTCAATGACCGGTTTTTCCAGGCCCAAAGAATTTCGGCTAAGTTAACAAGAATCATTCTAAATAACGCATCAAATATTTTATTTATTTAAATTAGATGATGTTTTATTAAAAATAACAAAACCGCTCATCATATAACGAGCGGTTTTTGATTAAGGCAATTAATTATTCCACCAAACTTTATCTACCGTTACCTGGTCGCCTCCTTGTCTGGAAGCCTCGGCATTGTTGGTTTGTCTTTCTGATTCCGGGTACATTAACCGAAGTGGCCTTGCTGCCGGCGATGGCGCCCCTAAAGAGTTAGGAATGGCAGGTAAACCCAGCCTTCTGTAGTCACTCCAGGCTTCGATACCATTAATGCTATTAAGTGAAAGCCATTTCTGGGTAATGATTGCACTGATTTTATCAGTTGCCTGATCAAAGTCTACAGAAGGCTGAGCATTATAAGCAGCAAAACTGGCTGTGGGAACTTCATTATAGGTAAATGAGGCTTGAATACCCTGCTCATAAAATGTTTTGGCACTTCCGGCAATCCATCCCCTTTGTGCTGCCTCAGCTTGCAAAAACAAACTCTCAAATGAGCCCATTAATACCAAAGGTTGCAAAGCACTTTTTAAAAGACCAGCAGCGGCATTTCCATTTTCCTGCGGGCCCCGAAGTGCAGATGTTGCCGCCCTGTTATATTCAGCACTGGCCGTTGGGTTTCCAAAAAGCACTCCTTTATAATCTCCAGCCACAGCCTGATATATTTTTGCCATGCGTGGATCATTCCGCATTTTATACTGATCAATTAAAAAGCTTGTAGGCCTTAGGTTATCATAAGCTGCTGTTGTTGCCCCCTGAACATTGCGGTAATAGGTTTCCCAGAAAGGATTGATTTTTCCAGCGGTATTTTCATAACCTGGTTTTAAAGTCGCGTTTTGGTTTAACTCTAAATAACCACTTCCTTCTGCCTGTATTTTTTGAATTTCGGCAGCAATATAGGCCTGATTATTGGTTTGGCTTTGGCGAATCAACGCTCTTAATTTGATGGTATTCCCAAATTTTGCCCATAGTTGCTTCGATCCGTTAAAAATAATATCAGCTCTTGCAATGGTTGCATCGGTACCAGCGGCCTTCACTTCATTTATTCCATCCGTAATTAAATTAATCGATTTTTGATAAACTACTTGTCCGCCCTCATAGCGTGGTGTCGGAAATTTTGTTCCCTGCAAAGCATCATCAAAAGGAATGTTGTTGTAAATATCAACCAATCTTAGAAAAGTCCAGCCCTGCATGATTTTTGAAATTCCTGAGTAATAACCTGCTCCCTCTGCCTGGCCTTGTTCTTTAATCAATTGATAATAAAGCAGGTTTTGAAATCCATTTTCCCATATTGGAATTCCATCTCTCTGGTGCCTGATTGATGGGCCATCATAAGTTTTTTCCTTAAAGTATTGATTGATTCCTTCACTATTGGTGCCCCAGTAACCTCCCCAAAAAGAGCCTAATTGATTCAATTGGATAGCCTCTTGATTTACCGTGCTCAAAAGCGCAGCGGGCAATTTCGCACTTAAGGGTAAATTCTGGTTAACCGGATTGTTTGGATCATCGTTTACATCCAAAAATTTCTCACAGGAACTAAAACCAATGCTGATTAGTGCTGCAAATAGATATATGCTTAAATTTCTTTTCATCTTTTTAATCTTTAAAATACCACATTAACATTAAAACCGAATGTTCTGT
Organism: Pedobacter chinensis; assembly: GCF_003339865.1. Lineage (GTDB taxonomy): Bacteria > Bacteroidota > Bacteroidia > Sphingobacteriales > Sphingobacteriaceae > Pedobacter > Pedobacter chinensis. Next base: position 195,469 of record NZ_QPKV01000004.1, on the reverse strand, counting down.
ACGGCGGAACCTGTCTGAAACTGATGTAACCATCAGTATCATTATATAAATATTCCGGATCACCATAAGTGTTGTCCTTGTGCCTGATCAGGAAAAGGTTGTTTGCGATAAAACTTACTCTAGCCTCTTTAATCACATTTTGTTTAGCTAATAATTTTGCCGGCAAATTATAGGTTACGTTAAGTTCACGCATTTTGAAAAAATCAGATTTTGCAGCAGTGTTACTTTGTACAGCACCTTGCGCTTGCCAAAAAGCCTTGTCACCTCTCGACAAAACGGAAGTATTTGGAACAAAAACACCCGGAGAAGTTTCAATCACAGAGTTTGGATAAATAAATGGCTGCCTGTTAAATTCAACGGTAGCCGGATGTGTTCCTGCTGTGTACATTCTTGGCACAATTTCCGAATATAACCAACCTCCCATTCTCCAGTCGAACTGGGCACCTAAGCTTAGGTTTTTATAGGTTACCATGGTATTTAACCCCATTTGATGGGGAGGCACCATTGTACCCAAATGTACAGGATCGGTAGCTACAACAGGGTTTCCATTGGAAGCATTGATGATCACATTTCCATCCGGATCCCTTTTGTAATCGCTAACCTGCAAACTCGGGTAGGCCTGACCAATATTGGCATACGATTGACGGAAAATGTTGAATGATTCCAAACCTTCAAAAAGCTCTTTAACCTGATTATTGATATAAGTATAGTTAAAGCCCAAATTCCACTTAAAGTTCGCATTGCGGATAATATCTCCGTTTAAATTTAACTCAACCACACTATTGGTTAACCTTCCTGCATTTACTCTTGCACTTGCGTAACCTGTGGCACGAGATGTGGTGGCATTAAAAATTTGTCCTTTCGAATCGGAGAAAACGTAAGCACCTTCAAAGTTTAAACGGTTATTGAACAATCCCAATTGAATACCCGCCTCGTAGGAGGTTACAAATTCGGGCTCAATATCAGGATTTGGGAAGGTTGACCCGGGTAAAAAACCTACCAGGTTACCAAATGGAAAACCATTGGCCTGGCTATAAGGATTATTTAATGAATAAGGATTAAGTGTATTGTTTCCTGTTTTGTTATATGAGGCATAAATCTTACCGAAGGAAAGCTGTTTGCTGTTTTTTAGAGATGAAATGGCTTCAGAGAAAACGAATGAAGTACTTACTCCCGGATAAAAATATGAACGGTTTTCCTTGCTTAGCGTTGAAACCCAGTCATTTCTCCCGGTAAGGGTTAAGAACAGATAATTATTGTAGCCTGCAGTAAACTCTCCGTATGTGGCCAATGAACGAAATTTGGTAATGGCACTTCTCCCAGCCAGCTGACCCAACGCACTTCCCTGATTAAAAAGATCAGAGAATAAAAGATTTGCAGAACTCAGATTATGCGCTTTGGTATAATCGCTTCTTAAGTTTTGACCTAATAATAAACGTGTTGTAAATTTCCCAAAATCTTTATTGAAGTTTAAAATCAAATCGCTGTTGACTTTTCTGAAATTATCAGATCCATCATTGACTGAACCATTAACATTTCTTTGACCGATGCCTTCAAATTTCCCCACGGTGCTCCTGGTTTCAGCAATAGTTGAGTAATAACCGAAACGGTACAGTGCTTTAAACCAAGGCGTAAACTGATAATCCAGTTCAATTTTTCCATTTAAGGTTTGTTGCCTGGTATCATCACGATAGTTGTCGATCTGGAAATAAGGATTTTTTTGCTGATCGGTAAAGAAATGGGCGGGATTGGCTGTAGAATTTTTATCCTGCCAGTTCCTCATCGTGGTAAAATCGAAATTCGCTGGTAATTGATAAGCGGTAATCCACGGACCATCTGGCGTGGTATTTTTATTAAAAAGCACGTAATTTACATTATAAGAAGTATTCAGCTTACCGAATTTCCTCGTCCCGTTAAACCTCGCTCCTGTTCTTCTACTTTCATCTTCAGGAATAATTCCTTTAATAGTTACATCCTGAACAGACAGAAAATATGTTGATTTATCATCACCTCCCGAAAACGACAAATCATTCTGCATGTTTAATCCCGTATCAAAAAGATCGAGGCGATTGTCTTTAGTTGGGGCAGCGTATAATGCTTGTGGCTGGCTACCATCAGGCAACACAGATCCAAAGTTTTTCATGGTACCATCAAATGCTGGCCCCCAACTTTCATACTGTGTGGCCACATAAGCCCCATTTACGCCCTGGCCAAAAGTATTTTGAGCTGGCGGCAACATCATCACTTTTGAGAAAGTGGTTGTGTTGGAGAAAGTAACCCTGCCTCTTCCTTTTGCGCCCTGCTTAGTGGTGATCATGATTGCACCATTCACACCTTCAGAGCCATATAAGGCTGCAGCATTAGCACCTTTCAAAACCGTGATTTCTTCAATATCATTTGGGTTGATACGACCTATTGTTGGCACAGGAACACCATCCAGCACATAAATAGGCTCATTTTTTGTACGGTTTAAAGATCTAGAGCCCCTCATCACAATCTGAATTTGCGGATCTACCTTACTATCATACATATTAACCCGCAAACCTGAAACTTTACTCGTTAATCCTGTTAAGGGATTAATCGTTTTTCCCTGATTAAGATAGTCGTCTTTAATTGTTTGAGTACTTGTGCCCAATTCCCTTGCCGATCGTTTAATACCCAATGCTCCTGTAACCACCAATTCTGCCAGTTGGTTTTCTTCGTTTTCCAATATTACACGAATATTATTGCTCGAACTTGTTAAAAGAATGGTTTGTCTTTTATATCCAACATAGGCTACCGATAATTTATCTCCACTGTTTGCAGCGATAGAAAATTCACCGTCCTTATCGGTGTAAACGCTTTCATTTTTTCCTGCAACAAACACGCTCGCGCCGGCAAGTGGTTTCTGCTCGGCATCGATCACTTTCCCTTTAATGGTCATTTTCTGTGCTTGTGCGAATAAGGAAAGCGTAATGGCACAGAAAAACATAAGTAAGTTTTTCTTCATAAATTTAAAATGCTAATGATTTTGTTACTGCGTTATTTATATATAGTCTAAATAAATAGTAATTTTGGAGCAAAAGTATCATTATCAATAACCTCAAAATACCCGATAAAGGAAATTTTATGCGCTCAAACGGAAATATTGCAGATAGCACAATCAATTTTATGCCTGTTCACAGAATGAGCAGCGATTCAAAAAGTTTAGAATTAAATATTGATGGTGCGCTGTTAAGAAAAGTACATATCAAGGCTGAGGGTTTTTACATGTATAGCATTAAGGTTGTTCCTGAAGAATTCTACATGTTTGTCAGCAATTCTGCAGTAACGAAAGTTGATGGCAAAAATCATAAGATTTTGCTACTGCCCGGGCAATATTTTATTCTAAGTGAAAGTGAGGAGACCAGTTATCGTTTTTTCATCAATCATACAGAACAAAACGACGATATTTTTTTTATCCGTTTAAATAGGGAAAAATTCAAAACTTTTACCGAATCCATCGCATTGAACAAACAAATGTCAATGGATGTGAACATGGTCAACATCTTAAGCAGTATGTTTGATTGCAGCTACGAAAACGAAATAAAATCTGCTTTTTTACAAGCCAAAATCATTGAATTGCTTTGTTCAATTGAACATCAGATTAATGAGCTGAATAAAAACATCGAAACATTTGAGGTTCCTGCGCATATGATTGAACCAATCAAACTGGCTAGAGAAATCATGATCAGTAATTTAAAAGAGCCATTATCGCTGGCGGGCTTAGCCAGACAAGCGGGGACGAATGAAAACTATTTAAAAAAGTATTTCAAACTCATTTTTGGCCAAACTGTTTTTGGTTTCCTGAACGATTATAAAATGCAGATGGCAAAAAAAATGCTCACAAAGGATAAAATGCCAATCAGCCAGGTAGCGGCAGATTTAGGCTATAAAAATTCTTCGAATTTTAGCGCTAACTTTTTTAAATATTATGGTTTTTTACCAAAAAAATTCAAGGCTGGCAAACTATATCTGCTGTTTATTTTAGAAGATTTGATTGTTGCTTTTGAAGAATTGGTGTTGGCAATAGTTTGCTGAATCCTTTTAAATTGTGTTTTAAAGGCTCTAGTTTTCCCGGGCCATGAAATGGAGTTCTTTTTAATCTCTTTTAATAATTCTCTGATTTTTTTTCTCCGATTCTTCATCATTATCCATCCAATATTCAAAATCCTTCCAGGCCTCGTTTGTAAATATGATGGTTTATGCTTCAACGCTCGTCACATCTTTCAATAAAAATCTTTCCACCTTCTTTCAAGCTTTCTAATCGTTTACGATTAGCTTCTCAAAGCAATTCTTTATATCATAACAACGGCTTCAACACCGCCCAAACATTCTCTGCTAAAATCTTATCCCCTTCAGCTGTTGGATGGATACCATCATCCTGATTTAATCTTGGAATCCCTCCAACCTTATCCAGTAAAAATGGAATCAAAACCATATTATTTTTTTTGGCTAAATCAGGGAAGATATTTTTAAAGTCTGAAGCATATTTAGCGCCCATATTTGGTGGAACCTGCATTCCTGCCAATACAAATTTTACATCAGGGTATTTTGTTTTTACCCGGTCAATGATATCCTGCAGGTTTTTAATGGTTTGTTTTACAGGTAAACCACGCAGCCCGTCATTTGCTCCGAGTTCCAATACAAAAATATCTACAGGCTGTTTTAGCAGCCAGTCAATCCTTCCTTTACCACCTGCTGATGTTTCTCCGCTTAAACCTCCGTTAATTACATTATAGGGCAGGTTGAGCGAATCTATTCTATTTTGAATCAAAGCCGGGTAAGCTTCAGTAGGGTCAAGACCATAACCTGCAGTTAAACTGGTTCCAAAAAAGAGAATATTTTTCTTTTGACCGGTATTGGTTGATGTTCTTTCGTCAGCTGAATCTAAAGTTTTCTCCTCATTGTTGTCACTTTGTTTGTTTCCACATGCAGCAAACATCAAAGCCAAAACAAATAGCCCCATAAATCGTTTTCGTAACATAATATCTAATTCCATCTCTAATTAAAAACCATTATCTTAACAGGCAAAGCCATGTTATGTTTGGCAAAATCCATATACAAACCCTTTAATTCAAAAATTTGGAAAGTATCTTAAACATTCGAAATGTAAGCAAAATTTACCAAAGTGCCGGAAGAGAACTTACGGTTCTTGACCAGATTAATTTCTCTATTGAAGCTGGTTCTACGGTTGCCATAACTGGTCCTTCAGGAAGTGGGAAAACAACTTTATTAGGTTTATGTGCGGGCTTGGATCGCGCAAGCAGTGGCACTGTTGAACTGAAAGGAATCGCGCTCGAAAAATTGAATGAAGATGAACGTGCAGCCGTGCGCAATCAATATGTGGGATTTATTTTTCAAAACTTCCAACTTTTACCTACACTTACCGCACTGGAAAATGTGATGGTTCCCCTCGAACTGAGAGGCGCTAAAAACATTAAAGCGCAGGCAATGGAGTTATTGGAAAAAGTAGGCTTAGCAGATCGGTCGCATCATTATCCCGTACAACTCTCAGGAGGCGAACAACAAAGAGTTTCTCTGGCAAGGGCTTTTTCTAACCAACCCGCTATTCTTTTTGCCGATGAACCCACCGGAAATCTTGATGCAGAAACCAGTGAGAAAGTAATTAAGCTTCTTTTCGACCTGAATAAAGATGCCGGAACAACCTTGGTTATTGTAACCCACGATTTAGAACTCGCTGCCCGAACAACCAGAACAATAAAAATTAAAGGCGGCATTATTATATCAGATGAAAATCCAAGTTATGCCTAATACCAGCCTAAAGCAAAGCATCAAATTTTCATGGCTATTTAAAATGGCATGGCGAGACAGCAGAAAGAACCGATCGAGACTTTTGCTTTTCATCTCTTCCATTGTTTTGGGTATTGCAGCCTTAGTGGCTGTATATTCCTTTAAAGATAACCTGCAACGGGATATTGATGCTCAGGCTAAAGAACTCACCGGTGCCGATTTGGTTTTAGACAGCAGAAAAGGTGTGAGCAAGGCGATGCAAAAAATGCTCGATAGCCTGGGCGATGAGCGGTCGCAGGAAAAAACCTTTGCCTCGATGATTTATTTTCAAAGCGATGGTGGAAGCCGGCTGGTACAGATGAAAGCTTTGGAAGGAAAATATCCTTACTACGGATCGATAGAAACCACTCCTGTAGCCGCAGCCGATCACTTTCAGGAAGACAGAAACGCTTTGGTTGACCAAACCCTGATGTTACAGTTTAATGCAAAGGTTGGCGATTCGGTTAAGGTTGGCGATTTGAATTTTAAAATATCAGGCGCTTTAAATAAGGCACCTGGGCAAAATGGAATAGCGGCAAGTGTGGCACCCATTGTTTACATTCCTTTAAAGTATCTTGCTCAAACAAACCTGATTAAAACAGGAAGCAGAATCAATAATAAATTCTATTTCCGTTATGATGATCCATCTGGTGTTGATGAATGGGTAAGAAAAAACGAACCTAAGCTCGAAAAAGAAGGCTTTGACGCTGATACGGTTGAATCCAGAAAGGAACAAACCGGAAGATCTTTTAAAGATGTAAACCGCTTTTTGGCCTTATCGGGTTTTATCGCTTTACTGCTGGGTTGTGTAGGTGTAGGTAGTGCCATCCATGTTTACATTCAGGAAAAATTAAGCGCCATCGCTACCTTACGCTGCCTGGGGTTAAAATCCCGGCATGCCTTTTTTATCTACCTGATTCAAATATTTTTCATCGGACTGATTGCAGCTATACTCGGGGCAATTCTCGGAACCGGGATTCAATTCTTATTACCACTGGTTTTAAAGGATTTCCTTCCCGTGGAAATCACCATGCAGGTTTCATGGCCTGCGGTTGGACAAGGGATTTTATTGGGTTTAATTATTTCCATCTTATTTGCATTGCCCTCACTCTTATCGGTAAGAAAAATTTCCCCGTTAAATGCGATTCGCATTTCCTTTGAAAAAACAGGAGGTAAAAGAGATCTTTTAACCTGGATCGTTTATCTTTTAATGGCGGCGTTTATAGTTGGATTTACACATTTGCAAATGAAAACCTGGGCGCAAACCTTAGCTTTTGCCATTAGCATTGGTGTAGCTTTTGTCCTGTTGATTATTCTTTCCAAACTGCTGATGTTTTTGGTTAAAACACTGCTACCAAAATCTTCCAGTTACTTATGGCGACAAGGATTTGCCAATCTTTACCGCCCAAACAATCAAACCCTCATGTTAACGGTCTCGATTGGGTTATCAACGGCATTTATTTGTACATTATTTTTTGTTCAGGGCATTTTGATGAGCAGGGTAACGCTTTCATCAGGAAGCAATCAACCAAACATGGTTATGTTTGATATCCAGAACACTCAAAAAGAAAGAATAGATAGCTTAACAAAGTCATTTAATTTACCGTTAATGAATCAGGTTCCGGTAATTACCATGCGCATTGAGGAAATAAACGGCAAAAAAGCAAGTGCAGATACCAACAATCGCAGGGCGTATCGAAATGAGATCCGGGCAACTTATCAGGATACACTAACAGCTGCAGAAAAAATTGTTGATGGCAAATGGATTGGAAAGATAAAACCCAACGAAAAAGTTTATATCTCTTTGGATCAGCGTTATGCGCAACAAATCAATGTCGGCCTGAATGATAAAATCCTCTTTAATGTTCAGGGAATGATGATCCCTACTGTTGTTGGTAGTTTGAGGGAAGTTAACTGGAGTAGAATGCAGACTAATTTTAGGGTAGTCTTCCCTGCAGGGGTTTTGGAAGAAGCACCACAATTTCATGTTTTAATGACCCGGGTTCCAACAAGCGAATTATCGGCAAAATTTCAGGGCGAAGTAGTTAAAAATTTCCCGAATGTATCAGTAATTGATTTAGATCTTATACTGAAACTATTGGATGAATTGTTGGATAAAATCGGTTTCGTTATCCAGTTTATGGCAGGGTTTAGCATGGTAACAGGATGGATAGTATTAATATCGGCAGTATTGACCAGCAAAAACCAAAGGATAAAAGAAAGTATTTTACTCAGAACAATAGGTGCCAGCAGAAAACAAATTCTGGCCATTAATGCCATTGAATATTTCTTTTTAGGGGCCTTTGCTGCTGGTGCAGGATTAATTCTCGCTCTTGGTGGAAGCTGGGCGCTGGCTAAATTCAGCTTCGATGCAGCCTTTGTACCGCCATTTTTACCTACAACAGGGCTTTTCGTGTCTGTGGTCTTAATTGTGGTTATTACCGGCGTTTTGAGTACAAGAAGTATTTTAAACCAGCCACCGTTGAAAATTTTAAGAACTGAAGGGTAATTGGTTCATTAGTTCATTGGCTCATTAGGTAAGTAGTAGTTCAATTTAACTCATGACCATACCTCAAGTGGTTCATCTCCACAACGTTATTGTAAGGAGAAACGACAAAGCAACCTATTTTGTTGTAGCAATCGTTTAGTATTAGAAAGATTGCTTTCACGCCACCTCACATATCCTTTCTTCAGTTCGCAATGACGGGCGTTTCAAAAGGTTGGTGCTGACTTACGAAGTTTCGTTAGGTTTGCGGTTAGGGAAACTTCGTCAGTCTAATCGTCATTGCGAAGAGAAACGACGAAGCAATCCATTCTGCTACATTATCATTGAAGCATAAAACAGATTGCTTCACAAAAATGATGAGGGCTACTATGCGTTCTATGGCAATATAACGAAATCAATAAATGGTCTGTGAGACACAAACCATGGGGTATAGATATAGGTTATATAGCTAAGGTGTTCTCAGATGTCTGAGGTGGTTCACTCCAGCAACGTCATTACGAATAGGAACAACGAAGCAATCCATTTTGCTACATTATCATTGAAGTATAAAACAGATTGCTTCACGCCACCTCACGTATTCTTTCTTCAGTTCGCAATGACGGGCGTTTCAAAAGGTTGGTGCTGACTTACGAAGTTTCGTTAGGTTTGCGGTTAGGGAAACTTCGTAAGTCTAATCGTCATTCCAAGGAGAAACGACAAAGCAATCCATCCTGCTACATTATCATTGAAGCATAAAACAGATTGCTTCACAAAAATGATGAGGGCTACTATGCGTTCTATGGCAATATAACGAAAATCAACAAATGGTCTGTGAGACACAAACCATGGGGTATAGATATAGGCCACATAGCTAAGGTGTTCTCAGATGTCTGAGGTGGTTCATTACCAGCAACGTCATTACGAATAGGAACGACGAAGCAATCCATCCTGCTACATTATCATTGAAGCATAAAACAGATTGCTTCACGCCACCTCACATATCCTTTCTTCAGTTCGCAATGACGAGCGTTTCAAAAGGTTGGTGCTGACTTACGAAGTTTCGCTGGGGTTGCGGTTTGGAGCAACTTCGTCAGTCTAATCGTCATTACGAATAGGAACGACGAAGCAATCCATTTTGCTACATTATCATTGAAGCATAAACAGATTGCTTCACAAAAATGATGAGGGCTACTATGCGTTCTATGGCAATATAACGAAAATCAATAAATGGTCTGTGAGACACAAACCATGGGGTATAGATATAGGCCATATAGCTAAGGTGTTCTCAGATGTCTGAGGTGGTTCATTACCAGCAACGTCATTACGAGGAGGAACGACGAAGCAATCCATCCTGCTACATTATCATTGAAGCATAAAATAGATTGCTTCACGCCACCTCACATATCCTTTCTTCAGTTCGCAATGACGAGCGTATGGATTAAGCTTTCTCTTACAGATTGCTTCACTTCAGCTACTGATTAACCTCAATCACATCGAGTTTTCCTGTTAGCTCAATTTCATTCGTTAAATCTAACCTCAACGGCGTGATGGAAACAAAATCATTTTCCACTGCCCATCTGTCTGTATTTTCTTCCGCAGGCTCGAGTGGTGTTACTGTAATCCAAAAATGTTTCCTGCCCATTGGATCTTCTCCCGGAACAACATGTCCATCATATAATCTAACCGATTGCCTTGTCCATTTAATGTCTTTCGGCTCTGGCGGAAAGTTCACATTGTACAATCCAAGCTCATCGTTTTCCAGCAAAACCTGAAGGCTCTGCTCCACAAAAGGGGCCAGACCTTCAAAATCCGGCTCTGTTTTACCAACAGGAGTACTGAGCGCAATTCCTTTTACCCCTAAAAGTACCGATTGCTTTGCCGCAGCAAGGGTGCCAGAATGCCACATGGAATTACCCAGATTTGGCCCCATGTTAATGCCGGACAATACCACATTTGTATCTGGAAACATGTGTAAACCCAAAGCTACACAATCTGCAGGTGTACCATTCACGCGAAAAGCATCAACATTTTCAAATGTTATTGGCGAAGTTTTAATTGATAATGGTCTGGAATGGGTAATGGCATGCCCCATTGATGATTGCTCCACATCAGGTGCTACAATTCTAACCGTTCCAAAACGTAATGCAATTTTAGCTAATGCTGCGATTCCCGGACTATAGATACCATCGTCGTTTGTGATGAGAATATTCATAATTAAATAATTTAAAATTAAACGCTATAGTTAAAACCTAACTGGTGGTGATATTGTTCAAACCAATATGAAAAAAGCTGATAAACTGGTTCGATTGATCCACAATCCAAGTGCAGGAGAGGGAAAATATTCTAAACCCGAAATCGTAAAAATCATGAAGTCTCATGGCTATGAATGTTCCTATGTATCATCAGAAAAGAAATCCTTGAAGGATATTGCACCTGAAACCCAGTTTATTGCCATTGCTGGTGGCGATGGAACAATCCGTAAAACGATCATGAATTTATTGAGCAAAAAGCTGAAGTTTAAAAGACCAATCGCTTTATTGCCTTTTGGCACTGCCAATAACATCGCTACTTCATTGGGAATTAATGAAGATGTAAGCAAAAATGTTTCAACCTGGGATAATTATAAGCTTCGCAATTTTGATGTCGGCCAGATAATCGGACTGGATAAAGCCGCTTACTTTATTGAAGCGGTAGGTTTTGGATTATTCCCAAAATTGATCGAAACCCTTGAAAAGAAAGATACCAGCAATATAGAAACTGCTGAAGATGAATTTGAGCTTGCTCTGTCGGAATTGCTGAAGATCACACAAACATATTCAGCCATTTCCTGCACCGTTGAAATTGATAATCAGATTATCGAAGAAGATTGCCTGATGGTAGAGGTAATGAACATTTCCAGACTTGGTCCGAATTTAAAACTCAGCGAAAAGGCTGATCCGGGAGATGGCTTCTTTGATGTTATAATCATTCCCGTAGAAAAGAGAATTGTAATGGAAAAATACATCCAGGATATAGCTCAGGGTAAAAAAGTTACCTTTCCCATTAAACCCATTCATGCAAAAACACTGAATGTCACCTGGAAAGGATCAGATATTCATATTGATGATGAAATCAGAAATGAGGAGAAGGGAATCAGCTTGGAAATATCATTATTGCATAGCCTTTTAGAGGTAATTGTAAATAAAGATGATTTAAACTAATCTTTATTTCATATACAAATATAAACAAATTTGTTTACATTTGTATATGAAATCTACTTTAAAAAAATATAGAGGTATTCATCCTGGAGTAGTTTTGGAGAGAGAACTAAAAAAAAGAAAATTGAAAAAGAGATCTTTTGCACTTTCTTTACAAGAATATCCTCAAATTATTAATGACATTACTAAAGCTAAAAGGGGATTAACAACTGCTTTATCCATCAAAATAGATAAAGTTTTAGGTCTTGAAGAAGGTACAATGCTAATTCTTCAAGCTTATTATGACATTAAAAAAGAAAAAGAAAAAAAATCGTTGTTAGATCGACCTGATTTCAATATCATAAGAAAAATTCTTTTCTGGGACACAGACATCAATAAAATTGATTGGAATGAACAATACGAAGCTGTTATTAAGCGGGTGTTTGAAAGAGGAAACATTGATGAAAAAATGGAATTATTGAGATTTTACGGAAAGGACAAAATTCTGGAAATTACCGGCAGCGCTGAAATCGAAAACAATCAACCAATTATATTGCCTCATTTAAGTTCAAACTAATGTATTGGAATACGGTAAACCAACTTTTGAAAGATAGTTTGATCAAGTTGATGAAAGCTCCAGAATTGATAGATTTCAGATTGGTTGGAGGTACTGCTCTTAGTCTATATCTTGGACATAGATTATCCATTGACATAGACTTATTTACCAACGCGTCTTATGGCTCAATTGATTTTAACGAGATTGAGCATTATCTTAAAAAAAACTACGATTACGTACAAGGGGATTTTGGTGGAAATCCTGGAATGGGAAAGTCTTATTTAGTGGGATCTGATAATAATCATGTTTTTAAGTTGGATATTTACTATTCGATGGATCTGTTTTTTCAAAACCCTGTTCATAATGAAGAAATAAGAATGGCCACAATTGAAGAAATTATTGCAATGAAAGTGGATGTGATTCAAAGAGGTGGGAGAAAGAAAGATTTTTGGGATCTACACGAATTACTGAATAATTATTCAGTTGAACAGATGATCAGCCTTCATGAACAAAGATTTGAATGGACACACGATCGAGATGCCATAATAAAAAATTTCAATGATTTCAATAAAGCAGACCTCGATTTTGATCCTGTTTGCCTCAAAGGTAAAGAATGGATTTTCATAAAAGAAGATTTTGACGAGGCTTTAAAAAATGTTCAATAACATTATTTTGATTATGATCAGATTAAACAATGATACACCAAACGATGTGCTTCAAGACGTTAAAATTGGCGATATGGTTACAGATACTTTCAGCAAAACAGGTTTGGTGGAAACCATCGAGATCAATGATGATGGCTTGTATAGAATTTATGAGTTTCATCTGGTTACAGGGCGAACAATCACAATAAAAAAGTAAATAGCAATGCCATTTCTTTATTAAACCATGTCACTACTCATTCTCCTTTTAGGTATTTTATTGCTTTTCATTTTGATCCTGAAAAAGATCAATCCTATGATCGCTTTGTTGACAGTGGCCATTCTTACCGGGTTATTTTTAGGCATGCCTGCCACCAAAGTAATGAGCTCTGTTGGAAATGGAATTGGCAGTACCTTAGGGAGCATGGTTATGGTTCTTGCTTTGGGCGCCATGATGGGAAAACTGATTGAAGATAGTGGTTCTGCCAGAAAAATTGTTTTTATTCTTATTAAAGCCTTTGGCAAAAACAATATTCAATGGGCAGTATTGTTGACCGGGTTGCTGGTTGGTATTCCGCTTTTTTACAATGCAGGTTTTGTGGTTTTAATTCCGCTGATCTTTGCCATTGCTGCAGCCACCGGACTTTCTAAATTGTATATCGGGATTCCGATGGCCGCAGCGCTATCGGTTACACATGGGTTTTTGCCGCCTCATCCCGGCCCGGTGGCTTTAGCTGGAATTTTCCATGCAGATATTGGCAAAACTCTTATTTATGGACTGATTTTAAGCCTGCCAATAGCCACAATAGCAGGCGTATATTTCCCCAGGATGATTATTAAACGCAATCAACCCCATATTCAAGAACTTATTATTGAGGAAGGAAATGATCTTCCTTCTGCGGGCAGAAGTTTTATTACGGCCATGCTGCCTGTATTTTTGATTATCGCCGGAACGGTTGGAAGCAGTATTAACATTGATTATCTCGGTAAATCGATATTCATTTTTCTCGCCGATCCAACAGCAGCCTTGCTACTCTCGGTTATCATTACCTTGCTGGTTCAAAAAACCTCCATCGAAAAAGCAATGGAATCCTGTACGGAAGGCGTAAAAAGTATTGCCATGATTGTTCTGATCATTGCTGCCGGAGGCGCTTTTAAGCAGATTTTAATTGATAGCGGAATGGGCGAAACCGTAAAGCAATTAACCGGCGGTTTGAATCTTTCTCCTTTGCTTTTAGCCTGGTTAATTACCGCCGCACTCCGCGTAACATTGGGTTCGGCAACCGTTGCTGCGCTTACCGCATCAGGCATGGTTTTGCCTTTAATCGGTCCTGGCGCACCACCTGAGCTAATGGTTTTATCAGTTGGTGCCGGGAGCTTAATGTTTTCTCATGTTAACGATACCGGTTTCTGGATGTTCAAAGAATATTTCAATCTCAGTTTAAAAGAAACCTTCAAAACCTGGACAATGATGGAAAGCATTGTTTCTATCCTTGGCCTGGTTGGTGTGCTGGTATTGAACCAACTCATCAGCTAATCTTAGCGCATAAAAACAACTAGCAATACAGAGAACCATTACCTCAAACAAAAGTGATCAATGTCAATCTTGAGATGCTGATTTTAGTTCTTTACTCTGTTTTTTTCCGCATCTGCACCAGAAGAATCATGTTTGGACGGAGTAGAAAAAGCCTTCCCGAAACGATAGCTATAACTGATAATCACTGTTCTCGAATCGTTGCGATTTCGCCAATTGGCCTCTGTATTTGCCAGATTGTTGATTACACCATTAAAAATCCGGTCACGAAAAATATCATTTGCCGAGAGTTTAAGTGTGCTTTTTGCCGATAACTTTTTCTGAACTGCTGCTCCAAATTCATGTACAGAGCCGAGTAGAAACTGCACATTGGAAAACTTGCTTTGATAGCGCATATTCACTTCTGCATTCCAGGTATCACTAATCTTAATTTGCAGATTAGGATTAAATCGCAAATAACTCCCATTGGTTACCAAATAGCCAGTGTAAAAATCTGTCTTTGATAAGGTTCTGGCAAACTCGGCATAAGCGTTCAGTTTTAGCCACTTCGTTAAATCTATTTCTGCATTTACTGAAACATTGGCAACAGTGGTTTTGCCCACATTTGCGGGCCTGCTGTAATATGTTCCATTTAAAATTTCGATGGTTTCATTCACATCATCTTTAACCCAGCTGTAACCAAATGTGGTTGTAATTTTGTTTTTAAAAGTATGCGATAGTTCTATACTTTGTGTAAAAGATGGTTTTAAAAATGGATTGCCCACATAGTAGGTAAATTTATCCAAAGGAGAAAAAAACGGATTTAAGTCCTGATAATATGGGCGGTCAATCCTTCTTCCATAATTTAAACCGAGTTGATGGTTTCCTGCGGTGTCCAGTTTATAAGTAAAATATACTGTTGGGAACAAACTATTATAAGTTCGTTTAAAACTAGAGTCAGGTTTTATCAGATTTCCCAATTGATGTCCGTTTGAAACCGTATTTTCAAATCGCAAACCAGCCTGTATTGAAAATCGCTTTCCTTCACGGGAAACATTGAGGTAAGCAGCATTAATATTTTCCTGATAAAGGAAATGATTGCTTTTTTCATAATCTATGCTGGTTTTATCATTCGCAATGATACGATAATCGGCCGTGTTATCAGTAGTGGTATAGGCCGTTTTGGCGCCAGCATCAATTTTCCAGTTGTTTTTTAAAGGATGCGAATAATCAAGCTTTGCAGTATAGATATCGATATTTGATGGAAGATTTCCTGTAAGAATATCCTGCGATTTCAATACCTGATCGGCAAAATAACTGTAATTGTAGTAAGCCTGATCAGTTTGATTTCTGTAGGCCAGATAGTCGGCATCAAAAGTGATTTCCCTGCCGGTTTGATTAAACTTGTGGCGATAGTTTAGATTTACTCCACCATTTTGATATTTGATGTTATCAATATTTTCTGCTCTGATAACCGAATCAAGTTGCATTGAAGCATTTGATAAGTTACTGGTATTGTTATTTACCTGAGATGAAATTCTGTTCATACCGGTAAGCACAACCCCGAATGTTGTTTTTTCAGAAACATAGTAATCCATTCCTGTTTTTAAGTTAAAGGTATTGCCATGCCTGCGGAAATAAGAATTTTGATTAAAGTAATATTTGGCAGTACCATCATCATTCTTGTATTTCCGGTTCAAATCCAAATCGGTAAAACTGTTGTTGAGATTATAACTGAACAACCCAAAAACATTGATCTTATCTTTTCGATAATTGAAGTTGAAACTATTATTTGACCGGCTAAGTTCTCCCTGATTTAAGCTTAAATTAACACCTCCGTTAAAGCCTGCAATTTTTGTTTTTTTCGTTTTAATGTTGATTATGCCTGCGTTTCCTGCTGCATCATATTTGGCCGGAGGGTTGGTCATCAGTTCAATCTGATCTAAAGAGGAAGATGGTAGTGAACGCAGATAATTTTCCAGATCTGCTCCTGAAAGGTAGGTGGGTTTATCATCAATAAAAATACTTACTCCATTTTTGCCCTTTAATGAGATTGCACCATTTTGATCAACATTTACGCCTGGCGATTTACTCAACACATCCAAAGCAGTGGTTCCGGCATTGGAGATCAAAGCATCAACATTCACAATGGTCCTGTCAATCTTCCTTTCCACAAATGCTTTTTGAGCGGTAATATTAACCTCCTTTAAATGAGTAGAGGTTGATTTCAATTTGATGTCTGCAAGATTGATTTCGGGATGTGTTGCATCCAAAGTAAGCGTATCCGTTTGATACACCGGATACCCTACTACCGAAATCTTGATCACATATTTTCCAAAAGCTAAGTTATCAAAACTGAACAATCCATCCTGTTCTGTAAAGGCGGTTTTCATCAATATTGAATCTTTTACAATGGCCACAGTGGCATATTCTATATTCTTATTTTCACTATCCAGCACCCTCCCCCAAATTTTGGCTGTTGACTGGGGCGTTTGAGCAAAAGTAAAGGCAATATTTATCCAGATGGCTAAAAAAGCCATGATTTTCAGTTTCATGATGTGATTTTTAAAAGGGCGGGCTAGTTGGATTTAGTCGTTTGATTTTCGATAAGAAAGTTATACATTAATGAATGATCTTCATTTGTTAAATATTTCTCTTTGTATTTTTTCTGGATAGCCTGACTTTGTTTTACTCCGTTTACAATCAGGTCGTTTTTATTGAGCTTATATGATAATTCCTTTGTATTGGCTATAATGCCGTCTTTCAGCAATTCATTATTGATATCATTAAAATCATCATGTCCTTTGCCATTGGTTACACTTTTTGTAGTAACAACACGCTCTACTCCTGTTTTGATTACACTTGTCGTTTTTCCAACCCGTGCCGGAGGTGTAGGTGGAGTTGAAGGTATGGCTGATTTTGCTGGATTGGCATAAGGAGTTGGTGGTGTAGGTGGAACTGCTGCCGCTCTGGCTCTTGCGGGTCTAGGTGGTCTTGGCGCTCTTGGTGTTCTATTTCCTTTGCTATTTTCTGCTGCCCACTTTTTATCTTCTTCAGCCCATTTTGCATCTTCCTCTGCCCATTTCGCATCCTCTTTAGCCCACTTTTCTTGCTCTTTCGCATATTTTGCCTCATCAGCAGCATATTTTTTTTCAGCTTCTTTATATTTTTTTTCGTTTTCAGCATACTTTTTTGCTTCTTCTGTATACCTCAAATCTTCTTTTGCCTTTTGTTTTTCTGCCTGGTCCTGGCCTTTCTCTTTAGCTGTTATAACTTTGTTTTTCTCTGCAGCTTTCTTTTCAGCAAGTTTAATTTTTTGTTCAATTTCACTTTCCAGTTGAGCTGCAGATTTATGAGCAACTTCTTTTTCTTTCTTTATTACTTTTTTTGCCGTATCCTGCATCGCTACAATTGATGATGCTATAGCTTTTTTGTTAATAGTTGCTGCATTGCCTACGCTTTTAAATGCTGCTGTACATATCACAGTGGATACCAATGCGATTGTTAATATTGTTTTTTCCATTTTGTTTAAAGTTGAATTGGTGTTAAATAACATCCTGCTCGCTCTATGCAGCAGGCTACCTTTTTTGCCTGTAATGCCCATTGCGTAAGCAGGTGCACTCTGCTTAAACTCCTGACAAAAAATTAAGGCTTTAACATAGTTTTTACGATCGTTAACACAAGCAATGGCCAAATCATCACAACAGTGTTCACGCTCTGTTTTTATAAGTTGCGATACCCAAAGTACCGCCGGATTGAAGAAGAATACAATTTCAATAAAGCTTTGCAACAGATTTACCAGATAATCTCTACGCTTGATATGGGCAAGTTCATGAGATAAAATTGCCTCTACTTCAGCAGTTGATAAGCCATTCAATAATCCTAACGGAATTAATATTAAAGGCTTAAGGTGGCCAACAACCATAGGTACTTTAGCTATTCCTGATTGCATCATTTTAACCTGTTGATTAACTCCAAGTTTTGCTGAAAGTGTTTCTAAATGCTCATCCCACTTTTTGCCAGCGGCATAAGTTTGATTGTTTCTTAAATGATAAATGCCATTTAATCCGACCAATAACTGAATACTTTTGCCGCAAATAATCAAAAACCAGATGAACACAATTTGGTAAGCATGTGAATTCCAAATGCTCAAAAGCTTATTTAAAACCGAGTACGTATTAAATCGAACATCTGATATGATTGACTGCTGGGCTTGAATTTTTGAAAGATCTGTCCCGATTTCGCTCGCAGGCTTTATTTGAGCAATTGCCGGTTGCGTTTCAAGAGCAAAATAAAATGTAAAAGCAATTGCAACAACAAACAATAACAAGCAAATTGTTAACAGGTTATACCTAACTTTTGCACTGGTTTTACGGGTAGCAAACATTACAATGGCACATAAAACAGCCAGTGCAACACCAAGCCATAAAGAATGAAAAAGAGTGGTTCCTAAGGCATTTAGCCAGTTTTCGGGTAAAAAATGAATGAATTTAAATTCCATTATCGTGGTTCTTTAGATTTTTTAGATCTCAATTATTTCATCCGTATAAGATTTGTTTTCAATGGTAATGAAGCTATCATGATTTTATTCATTTCATTGTGAGTTTTGAAAAATCATGATGGTTTCATGCTATCCAATAGCCTCTTAATCTCTTCGATTTCTTCTTTTGAAGTTTTTTCATTGCCTAAAAGTTGCATCATTAATTGTGATGCCGAACCTTTATAAAGCGTATTCACAAAACGATCCAACAACTGAACTTTTGTTTTCTCTTCAGCTTCAACCGGAATATAAATGTGTTTCATTTGGCTTTCATCACGTTTTAAAATTCCTTTTTCGGTTAAAATCTGCATTTGCTTTAGGGTTGATGTATAGTTCACTTCCCTGTTCTCATTCAATTTATCGTTTACAAATCTTACCGTAGATGGGCCAAATTCCCAAAGCACCTGCAAAATTTCGAGTTCAGCTTTGGTTGGTTCTGGCAAATTATGATCAGTTTGATTATTCTTCATACCCAAAGGTACGATGTTTTTCGTACGATGCAAATATTACCGTATGTTTTTTTTTATTTTCTTCTGAATACATCTAATGCTTTAAGATTCCTATCC
The DNA here is from genome assembly GCF_003339865.1 of Pedobacter chinensis. GTDB lineage: Bacteria > Bacteroidota > Bacteroidia > Sphingobacteriales > Sphingobacteriaceae > Pedobacter > Pedobacter chinensis. The sequence goes on along the minus strand of NZ_QPKV01000004.1, from coordinate 176,181 downwards.
AGTGGGGAATGACAAAACCTCAGAAGGACAAAACCCGAATATACCTGTCATTCTGAACGCAGTGAAGAATCTCCAAGCGATGGAACACAAACTTTAATACAGCACTGCACCTCTTAAAAAACAAGCCAGTAATAAACCAGGTACAATGTCTATAGCTCAGGGATTTACTTCGTAGCTGCTTCGCGGTCTTCACTGCGTTCAGAAGAATAATTATTTTTTGTTTTCTCCACAACGTTTCTCCAGAATCCGAACGATAGTCATACATCAAACCGTCTTTCTATTAATACATGCTTTTTGTTATATTCTTACTTAATTTTAAGTAAGAAAAAATGGCTGTTTTATTTTCATAAAACTTTGTTTATCAAATGTTTATGTGTAGTTTTAAATAAACTAAATAATCATCCAATTTAAACTAAAAGCCATGAGTACACCTAAAAATGAGTTTGACAAAAACACCTCAATGGGATTTGCAAGTGACGAAGCCAGCTTCGATAAAAACACTTCCATGGGACGAAATGAGGAACAATCATTAAATGCTCAAGATGATGTTCAATCTGATGATGCAGAACCACAGGATAGCTAATAAAAAGCTTTAAAGATTTTTTTCTTATGTTATTTTCACTTCTGCAAACATCAAGCTCAGCCTGATGTTTGCAGAAGCTTTTAAACTATGCAAAACCATCAGCTTAAAGGGATTATCAGCATTTACTTATGTATCGCTTTCATTGCGACTTCTTTTGCACAAGAACAGACGATTCCTCAATTAAAATCTCAGCTTAATCTCCATTCAAACGATACCTTAGGCGTAGAAATATTCAGGCAGCTTAGCTTGCAAATCCAATCTACAAGGCCAGACAGCGCATTGATGTTTGCTCAACACGGACTTGATTTAGCCAGAAAGCTTCAGTTTAAGAAAGGCGAGGCTGATTGCATGAACCGGCTTGGCGTTGTTTTATGGAAAAATGGCAAATACGATCGGGCACTTTCGGTATTATTGGGTTCGTTAAAAATCAGAGAAGAAATTAAAGATCGCTTAGGTATTTTAAAAAGCAACAGCGATATCGGGATTATTTATTCAGATCAAAAAGATAATGAAAAAGTACTTTCCTATCATTTTAAAGCAAAAGCTGTTGCAGAAGAATTGAAGGAAAAGCGACGTCTTGGGATAATCTTATCCAACATCGGCAACTGCTATATCAAACTTGACAAGGTAGACTCTGCCTTGAATTATGAAATGCAGGCTTATGCCATACAGCAGAGCATGAAAGATATGAGCACCCTACCCAATACTTTATCTATTTTAGGAGATATTCACTACAAAATGGGGCATGATGCGCTGGCACTAGACTATTACAAGGTTAGCGTAAATTTAGCTGCAAAAAACAATGACCATAGCGGCCTTTCCGATACTTACAATAGTATTGCTAAATTGTATAAGCAAAAACAGGTTATTGATTCGAGCATATACTATGCAGTTAAAGCCTTAAATTCGGCTAACTCTGCCATGTATCCTGAAGGGATTTATAGTGCCAGTAATTTATTAACTGAAATTTATCAGGGAAAAAACGACCGTTTGGAATTACGCTATTTAAAGAAGGCCACAGCAGCCAAAGATAGTATGTTCAATGCAGAGAAAGTGAAACAAATACAAACACTGAGTTTTAACGAGGCTATTCGTCAGGAAGAAATTGCGGCAGAAAAGCACCGTGAAGAAGAGAACAGAATCATCAATCTTCAAATGATCAGCATTGCGATATTCATTCCCATCTTCTTTCTAATTGTCCTGGCACTTAATAAAAGTCGTACCCATCGAAAAGTGATCGAATTTATGAGCGTGCTCTCTCTGCTGTTTGTTTTCGAATTCATTGCCTTGTTCATCCATCCCTTTGTGCAACGTGTCAGCAATCATTTACCATTACTTGAGTTGGCCATATTGGTTGCTTTTGCATCAGTCCTGGTTCCACTGCACCATAAAATGACAAACTGGATGCGGGAGAAACTAGCTCATCCGCATTCAGCACCAGTAAAAGCCAAAGCAAAAATTAGCCGCCGCACCAAGGCAATCCCTGCAAAAACATAATTACTTCAATGCCTTAATTATTGCAATTAAATCTTCTTCTCCATATTCGCTTTCAGCATTTTCAAAAGTTTGCAGGGCAGTTTTAGCCAGCGGCGATGAAATCCCTTCATCCTTTGCTAATTTTAAATCTTTTACAATGTGTTTTAAAGCAAATGCGGCTTTATAATTCTGGTTAAGAATGGCATCGCCCTTTATTTTGGTATACACATTTCCAATTGCGGCATTATTGATCAGGTTGAGCAAATCTTCCGTTTTAATCCCGTTTTGGTTTGCAAAAAGAACCGTTTCCGCTAAACCTTGCGTATATAATGCCAATAGAGAATTAATCGCCAGTTTTGCAGTATTACCAGCACCGGTATCTCCAACATGAATGGTTAGTTTGCCCAGATGATCCAAAATCGGTTGGACTTTTTCATAAACCAGGCGCTTGCCTCCAACCATAATTACCAGCTGGCCAGTTTCAGCTTGTTTCACGCTTCCGGATACGGGTGCATCAAGATAATCATTTCCATTCAGCCTACACTTTTGGCTCATTTCTTTTGAAATGGACGGCGAAACAGTACTCATATTGATGATGATTTTACCTGATGTTTGCGCAGCTAACAAGCCATCATCTCCCGCAAAAATTTGTTTTATAGCCTCATCATCTGATACCATGATGATGATCACATCGTTTTTGTCAATGAGTGCTTTCGGTGTTTCTGCGGTTAAAGCTCCCATTTTCGTTAGTTCAGCCTCTTTAGCTTTGCTTCTGTTGTAAACAGTAACCTGATAACCCGCATTTATTAATTGTTCTGCCATTGGGATACCCATATTGCCCAGGCCGATCCATCCTATATTCATGATTGTTTTTTTAAATGATTAACAAATTTGCCAAAGAAAAGCCTTAAAATTCAATAAATTTCATTTTGAAAAAATTTTCTGACCGTAGTAAGAGGGCAACTAACCGGTTGTTTAAAACATTAAAACAATCTGAAAGTACCAAAGCTTAAATTTGCGCTGTAAAAAACACCTTGATCATGCTTCTTAAAGATTTATATTCTCCCGCTTTTTATGACAGATTGACCAGTGCCTTATTGGTTACTGTTCCTGATTTCAATCCCTCTAAATTCATTAAAAAGATTTATGATGCTGATTTTGAATCGAAGGAGCTTAAAGAACGAATGAAACATACTTCTTTTGTATTGAATCACTTTTTGCCTAATGATTACCCTCAAGCGGTATCCATGATTAAAAAAACGATCGGGCAATTGAGAATTGAGGGAATTGGAGAAGATGGTTTGGCCTATATGTTTTTGCCGGATTACCTGGAAACTTACGGAATTGATCATTTTGATGAATCTGTTGAGGCGCTTGAATTTGTTACGCAATTTGTAAGTTGTGAATTTGCGGTACGTCCTTTTATTTTAAAATACGGAGCCAGGATGATCAATGAAATGCAGAAATGGTCACTACATGAAAGTCATAAAGTAAGAAGGTTGGCAAGCGAAGGTAGTCGTCCACGTTTGCCGTGGGCAATGGCCATTCCTTTTTTGAAAAAAGATCCTTCTTTGATTTTGCCCATATTAAACAATCTGAAACATGATCCATCTGAATATGTGCGACGGAGTGTGGCCAATAGCCTGAATGATATTGCAAAAGATCATCCACATGTGGTAGTAGATATTGCTAAAAGCTGGTCGGGCATTAGCCGCGATACTGATGCAATTATTAAACATGGTAGCAGAACCTTGTTAAAACAAGGCCATGGAGATATTTTAAAACATTATGGACTGGATGACACAGGAATTTTATTAAGTGATTTTAAAATCTTAACACCGACAGTAAAAATTGGCGATAGCCTGGAATTTTCATTTACAATTAAGAACCAAAATGAAATCAGCAAAACAATAAGATTGGAATATGCTATTTATTACAAAAAGCAAAACGGACAAAACACAAAAAAAGTCTTTAAAATTTCAGAACGGGTTTATGCCGCCGGTGCAACCGTAAACGTTTTGCGGAAACAAAAATTTGTGTTAATTACTACACGCAGATTTCATTCGGGTAACCATCAAATTTCAATGATCGTTAACGGAGTGGAGAAAGAGATTTTTAACTTTGAACTCATCATTTAACCAATTATCGAAATCAACTCATCGAGTAAGGGAATCTGCCTGTCTTTGATTGCCTTTACTGCATCCTCATAGTTAAACCAATTTCCTTTATCTATTTCTACAAAACTTTGCTTTTTGCCGGATTTTGGGGGCCATTCCATTTCGAAGGTGTTACTTATTAGCTTTTCAGGATCTAAATCGCCTTCAACAGCCCAACATAAAACTTTCTTTCCTCCTTTTTGAACAATGGGATGCAATGCTATAAAATTCCCATCAATCCGGGTTCCCACCTCTTCTTCAAACTCTCTGATCGCTGCATGAAGTGGTTCTTCCTGCTCATCGAATTCTCCTTTAGGCACAGACCAAACGCCAACATCCTTTTTAATAAAAAAAGGTCCTCCAGGATGAACCAGAAAAAATTCCAATCTAGCCTCTCTCCTTCTAAAAAGCAATAAGCCTGCACTCTGTCTCATGACTGCAAGTTAACTGTTTCCTCGCAAAAAACTTTCTTTTTAAGATGATTGATCTCTTTGAAGCTTATTACCAGATCAATATTTTCTAACAGTATCTTCCGGATTAACCCTTGGTTGTGCAGCCACTGAATCTGCTGATGACTTTTTCGTGGTGTCTTCCATATCTTTCTGATAATTTCCTTTAGCTTTATCACTTGGATTCTGACAGGCAGTAATAATGGAGACAATGAAGGCTGCAATAATAAATAATGTATGTACCGTTTTCATAACTTTAATAGTTGGTTACTTATACAATCATGAACTTAAGCTGATTGTTTGAGCTTGTTTTAAATTATACCCCGAAAGCCTATCCGTGTCAAATCGATTGAAACGCAGTGATGTGAAGAAATCTGATTAACAATCATTTTATTAAATGAGTTCCCTACACCACTGCGTTTCGCTCGAAAAGACTTTCTTTCTTTTATGAGAACCTGGAAACCTATCAAGGCTTTAATACAACCTTCACACAATCCTCTTGTTTCTCATCAAAAATCTTGTAGCCATGCGCTGCATCTTCTAATGGTAAAGTGTGGCTGATAATATCATCCAGCACCACTTTTCCATCATTAACCAAACCGATCAGAGTATCGATATAATTAAGTACCGGAGCTTGTCCCTGCTTGATGGTAATGCCCTTATCGAAGATGCGAAAAAGCGGGAAGTTATCATAAGGCGATCCGTACACACCAACAATTGATACCGTTCCCATTCTTCTCACTGCTTCAAAGCACATATCCAGTACTTTCATTGATCCTTTCTCGAAATTTAGGGTAGCCTTTACTTTGTCCATTAAGGTTCGTTCAGGTTCAAAGCCACAGGCCTCTACACAAACATCAGCCCCTCTTCCACCGGTCATTTCGCGGATGGCTTCCACTACATCAACCTCATGCGGATTAAGCGTATCTACATTATTAACTGCTCTGGCTTTTTCCAACCTGTAATTTAGTGGGTCTATTGCAATAACCCTGCTCGCTCCGTTAATCCATGCTGCCTTTTGCGCCATGAGCCCTACCGGACCTGAACCAAAAATGGCAACGACCTCTCCACCTTTAAGTTGCGCCCAATCAATGGCCGACCATCCCGTAGGAAAAATATCAGTAAGAAAAAGTGCTTGTTCGTCACTTAAGTGCTCGGGTACAATTCTTGGGCTAATATCAGCGTAGGGCACACGTACATATTGTGCCTGACCACCTGAATACCCTCCATAAAGATCAGTATAGCCAAACAATGCACCTCCCTTTTGACTCATCAAATCTCCATTTGGACCGTAATTTTTGTAATTGGAGTTTTCGCAGGCAGGTGAAGCTTCATGGGTACAGAAAAAACATTCGCCACAGGCAATGGGAAAGGGCACCACCACGCGATCACCTCTCTTAAGATTGGTAATGGCCGAGCCGACTTCTTCTACAATGCCCATAAATTCATGTCCCATTATCAAAGGATCTTTTTGCGGAACTGCCCCACTCAGGATATGCAGATCGGAGCCGCATATCGCTGTTGAAGTAACTTTTAGAATAACATCTCGTGGATCCAGGATTTCCGGATCCGGCACATTGTCTACCCGGATGTCGCCAGGTTTGTGGAATACTGCTGCTTTCATAGAAAATAATTTAAGTATAGTAATGTTCCATATTAGTTAGCTCGGAACAGTTAATACTTCAACAGGAAAAAATTAACAATAGTTTAGCTAAATTTCAGATCGCCCAAACAACAGTGTTTTCTTTCACAAAATAATGTGCAACAAAACCAATTGATCATTTTATGGGTTTTAGGAGCATGACTTCATTTAATGTACACATCGATCATAATGGCGACAACCTTACTTTGACCATTATCCCAAAAGAAGATTATTTTAAGATTGTTTATTTTGGTGGCATCCTTGGTGCCTTACGAAAACAAGGTACAGACTGGATATTAATGGAGGAAAGTGAGATCGATCCTGGCGAGCTTGCTCCTTTTGATTATAAGCTAACTCCCGATGGAGTTCACATTTCCCTGGATAGTCACGAAATCAATCAAATTTCCGAACAGATTGAACATTACCTGGAAAGTAACCCGGATTAATTTAGTAAGATAAGATTTTAAACCTCCATACATGAACGGTCGTCATTCTGAACTTGTTTCAGAACCTCAATAGCATGGACACCAAACAAGAAAGATGCTGAATCAAGTTCAGCAGGACGAGACGGTTAAGCATGATGCTTTAAACATCCATACATGAACGGTCGTCATTCTGAACTTGTTTCAGAACCTCAATGGCATGAGCACCTAACAGGAAAGATGCTGAATCAAGTTCAGCAAGACGAGATGGTTAAGCATGTGCTTTAAACCTCCATACACGAACTGCCGTCATGCTGAACTGTTTCAGAACCTTATTGGCATGAGCACTAAACAGGAAAGATGCTGAAATGAATCCAGCATGACGTGGTGGTTAGGCATGAGCTTAAAAAACCATACCTGAACGATCGTCATCCTGAACTTGTTTCAGAACCTTATTGGCATGAGCACCAAACAGGAAAGATGCTCAATCAAGTTCAGCAAGATGAGACGACTAAAAGGCCAGCTGTATAAGCTGATTTGAAAAATTCAGGAAACCTTTGTTCAAAATAAAGGTTTTTAAGAAAAGACTCAAGATCAGATATGAAAGATAACGCAGATAAAATTTCACAAAGGGATGGAACCCACTCCAGCCTCTGGCAATCAACAGGCGTAAAAATTTCTCATTCCAATAATGCTGCAAATGATGCATTATATGATACACTTATCATTGGTGGCGGAATCACAGGAATTACCACGGCGCTTTTGCTGCAAAAACAAGGGCAAAATTGTATTATAGCAGAAGCCCACACTTTGGGTTTCGGAACTACAGGCGGAACCACAGCTCACTTAAATACTTTTTTGGATGCAACTTACCCCGAAATAGACAGCGATTTTGGAAAAGAGGCTTCAGCACAAATGGCGAAGGCATCAAAAGACATGATCTCTTTTATCCAAAAAAACATTGAGGAGTTAAGTATTGATGCTGACTTCAAATATCTTGATGCCTACCTTTTCTCCCAAAATGAAAAGGAAACCAAAGAACTTCGGTCAATTTTGAATGCTGCGCAGGAAGCAGGTGTAGCCGTAACTGAGGCTGCTGAAAACGGAACGTCGATTTCATTTGATTATTCTCTTCGATTTAGTAATCAGGCACAATTTCATCCATTAAAATACATTCGGGGTTTGGCCCGGGCCTTTGAGAATATTGGCGGGAGAATCTTAGAAAACACTTTTATACACAACATTGAATTTAAAAACGAAATCCATCATGCGAAATATGGAGAAAAAATAATCAGAGCGAAAAATGTTGTTTATGCAACGCATGTTCCACCAGGTGTAAATATTCTATCTCTCCGAAATGCGCCTTACAGAAGCTACGTTCTGGCTGTAACGTTAAAAGACGATCATTATCCTGATTGTTTGATCTATGATATGCAGGAACCCTATCATTATCTGCGTACTCACGAAATTAACGGCAAGAAATATCTGATCATTGGAGGCGCCGATCATAAAACCGGTCACGATGATCCTATACAAGCATTTGACACCCTTGAGCAGTATGCGAAAACACACTTTCAAATAAATGCAGTTGACTATCGATGGTCTTCACAATATTATGTTCCCGTGGATGGATTGCCGTATGTAGGACAACTCCCGGGAGGGGCTGAACGAACTTTCGTTGCAACAGGTTTTAATGGAAATGGAATGATATTAGGCAGTTTGTCTGCAACAATTATTAGTGACTTAATCTTTGGAAAAGAAAACCAATATGCCAAACTCTTAAGTCCTTCCAGATTAAAACCCCTTGCCGGATTCAATGAATTTATCAAGGAAAATGCCGATGTAGCATATCACTTCCTCGCCGATCGAATAGGAACAGCGCACATTAAAGATATTACTGATTTAAATTCAGGCGAGGGAAAAGTTGTGGAATATAATGGCGAAAAACTTGCGGTTTACAAGGACGATAAAGGAAAAGTTACGGCTCTTAGTCCGGTTTGTACTCATGCAGGATGTATCGTAAACTGGAATCCTGAAGAGAAAAGCTGGGACTGTCCGTGCCATGGTGGAAGATTTTCAACAAGCGGAACAGTCATTACCGGACCACCCCGAAAGAACCTCGAGGAAATCCCAATCAAGCATCTATAACCCTAAACAGGCAATGCCTATCATGTCAAACTAAAATCAATTACTATGAAAAACCAAAAACATTATGCGCTAATTACCGGCGCAACCAGTGGCATCGGATACGAACTGGCCAAGCTTTTCGCCAATGACAAATTTAATCTCATTATTGTAGCAAGAGATGAGGCCAAGCTGGCAAGTGTTGCCAACACTTTAAAAGCGGCAGACATTGAAGTTATCACAATAGCTAAAGATCTTTTCGATCCCAATGCGGCATTTGAACTCTTTGAAGAAGTTCAAAGAAGAGGGCTACAGGTCGATGTATTGGTTAATGACGCTGGCCAGGGCGTATATGGAAAATTCATTGAAACCGATCTCAATAGAGAACTTGATATCATTCAGCTGAACATTGCCTCGCTGGTTGCGTTAACAAAATTATTTGTCAGGGAAATGGTAGGCCGGAAAAGTGGAAAAATACTCAACCTGGCTTCTGTTGCCGGAAAAGCGCCAGGGCCCTACCAAGCGGTATATCATGGAACCAAGGCTTTCGTTCATTCTTTTAATGAAGCGGTAAGGACAGAAATAAAAGATACCGGCGTCAGTCTGACATCTCTTTTACCAGGCGCTACTGATACTGACTTCTTCCGTAAAGCAGATATGCTGGATTCAAAGGTGGTACAGGATGGTGAGCTGGCCGATCCGGCAGATGTGGCTAAAGATGGCTACGAAGCTTTGATGAAAGGAAAAGATATGGTGGTATCCGGATTCAAAAACAAGGTTCAGGTTGCCATTGGAAACCTGACACCAGATCACATACAAGCAGCACAAATGGAAAAGATACAAGAACCTGCAGATAAGGCAAAGGAATAACATTTGTTCTTTTGATAAAAAAAGATGATAACCGTCCTTGTGAAGAGGAACGATGAAGTAACCCGTTTTGCTACCGTAATTGCATTGGAAAGATTGTTTCACTCCAACACATGCATCCTTTCTTCCGTTCGCAATGACCGGCTTTTTAAACTTTCGAAGTTCTCCCAAACCATTTCCCTTTGAAACTTCGCAAGTTGAGCTTCAGGCTGACTTACGAAGTTTTGCCGGGTTGCAGGCCGGGGAAACTTCGTAAGTCTGGTCGTGGTAATCATCATCGTAAGTAGGAACAACCAAACAATCAAGCGTTCAAACTTAAACCTGACATTTGAAACCATTAGCATTTGACTGCCATATAGAGATACAGGTCATATAGCTGAGGTGCTCTTAAATGTCTCAGGTGGTCCAACTCCTTAATCGCCATACGAGGAGAAACGACGAAGTAATCTGTTTTGCTACGTAATTGCATTGGAAAGATTGCTTCACTCCAACACACGCATCCTTTCTTCCGTTCGCGATGACGAGCGTTTATCTTATTGCATAATCACTGCTTAACAATCTTAAACTCAGTTCTTCTGTTGAGCTGATGATCTGCCTCTGAGCATTTCACACCGTTTGAACACTTGTTCAACAACTCACGTTCTCCATAACCTTTAGCTGTGATTCTGTTTTTATTAATGCCTCTGTCAATAATATATTGTACAGCTGAATTAGCCCTGCTTTGTGAGAGCCACTGGTTATATTGATCATTACCACGGCTATCCGTATGCGAGCCTAACTCAATCCATATAGTCGGGTTGTCTTTCATGATCTTGACTAATTTATCCAGTTCGATTGCAGCATCAGCCCTGATGTTCGACTTATCGAAATCATAATAAATATTTTCCAGTCTGATCGCTTTGTTGAGTTCAATCTGCTCGAGATAAAGATCTTTCTTAAGTTCTGTTGAAGTAGTGAGGTTTTTTGTACTGAGATTTGTAAGATCTGAACGAAAATCGGTTTTTTCTCCCGTTAAAGTATAATCAGATTCTTTTTCCAGATTAAACCCAAATTTGCCCTCATCATCTGTTTGAACCCTCAAAAAACCACCCTCATTTTTCTTTAGCGATATAATCACGTTGCTTAATGGCAGATTTGTTTTCTTGTCATAAGCAATACCGTTTAATCTAAATGCAAGTATTTGTTGTTGAACAAAGCTATATATATCATCATCACCAAATCCATCAACTCTATTAGAAGATAAATAACCCATATTTTTCGCGCTAAAATTAAGGGCGAAATCATCTTGTGGTGAATTTATCGGGTAACCTAAGTTTTCAGGCACACTGATTTTTCCATGAATAAATGTTGATTTGAAGATATCCAATCCACCCATTCCTACCCGTCCATCACTGCTAAAGTAAAAGTCATTATTAACATCAAATGCCGGACTTCTTTCATTCCCGGGGGTGTTGATTTCCTTTAAATTTATTGCTATTCCCCATTCTCCGGCATCTGTTTTCTGAACCACATAGAGATCAGAACCTCCCATTCCGCCTGGCATATTAGAGGCAAAATAAAGGCTGTTTCCATCTGCTGTTAAATAAGGATCTCCAACAGAGTATTCATTAACATTGTTATATTTAAAAGCCGTGGGTTTATTCCATTTTCCATCTGTACCTTTTTTACTACTGTATATCTCCACATTAATTGTAGCCAGTTTACCTTTCACACTTTTAACCTTTTCATATTCCAAATGCTTTTGAATTCTGGTAAGGGTAAAGTAAACTTCATTTCCATCAGCTGAGAAACTTGCAGGGCCTACATGATAATCTGTGCCAGCTTCAATAGGGAATAATTTCACACTATCAGTAGCTGAACCAATATATAATTTAAGATAGCTGTTCCCTGTCCATCCATATACTTTCTTACTTGGTGCCTTTGCACCATCAAACTTTAAAAAGGGCCGTGACCCATTCTGTTTATCTTCATCAATTGCACCTCTATCAGAAGCAAACACGATTTCATTATTGTACCTTACCGCTCCCCAATCTGATTTTGGGCTATTTAAGGTTTTTTCATTGTTAATGATAAAAGGCCTGGGATTACGCATCCATTTTTGAGCAGAATCACATGATAAAAGCCAAATGCTTTTTTGACTCGCGGTAACTGAATTATTTAGCTCAGCATATTTTTGGTATTGTGTTTTAGCCTCTGCGTATTTGGAATTGCTCTGAAGTGCTTGTGCATAATGTAATGTATTTTCAACTTTACTATTGGGCATGGCACATGCTATAGCATACCAGCTTTCTGCTTGTTTATAATTATTTTGATTTTTATAACATTCAGCTAATCTTTCGGCGGCATGTAAAGTTGCCTTTTTTTTATAGGCTTGTTCATATAAATCAATGGCCTTATTATAATTGTAAAGATCAAATTGTTTATCGGCCTCAGTTAAAACGTATTGTGCCATTACATTTGGTTGCCAACCAACCAACATGCCTAAACACAATGTTATCTTATATATTTTCTTCATTCTTATTCTTCTTAGATCCGTTATATTTTCCATTTTTTAAAAATATCTAGGCGTAAACATTCTGGTATTTCTTCTATTAAAGAAATAGCCGATTGAGATCTCATGTGTTCCACTGCTATAACCCTGCAACGGCCCAATTGAAAAATCGTATGCATAACCAATGCGAAAGTTTTCTGTTGGAAAAAGTTGCAGAGCTGCAACCGCAGAATTCAATTTGCTAAGACTCTTTTGAAGATAACTTTTATTATAAAGCTTTACACCTGTACGATAGGAACCTCCTATCCAAACCTTCTCTGAAATGATCATAAAGGCATTCAGATCGAGGCTGGTAGGCCCACCCCTATCATCTTTCAATAAAAATGATGGCTTGATCAAAATGTCCTGCGATAGAGGAATCAGTGTCCCGGCTGTGAGGTAATAGTGTGTTTTTGGTTGAGCGATAAATGCGTATCGATCGATATTAATATATTGTGAAACCAGGTTATCAGCACTAAAGCCTGCATAAAAGCGATCGTTCGAAAAATAAATTCCTGCTCTTGCATCAGGTACAATGGTGCTCTGCATGCCAACTGGCTGATAAATTTCAAAATCATTGGGATTTAACAAAGCTCCATCAATACCTAGCTGAACGGCGCCCACTCCTAATCCGAAAGCCAATCTGGATGTACCATCAGCATTCATTGGAATACGATAGGAATAATTTCCATAAACAGATTCATTGCGTTGCGCGCCTAAGCGATCACTGGATATTTGAAGAGCCAAACCAACATTGCCATCGTTCGCTATTGCATCTACTGCTGCCGACATGGTTTTAGGCGAACCTTCAATGCCCGTCCACTGTGTACGGTAGAAAGCACTAACATTCAGTTGTTCACGATAACCCGCATAAGCAGGGTTAATATAAATACCATTAAACATGTACTGACTAAACTGCGCATCCTGCTGACTGAAAGTAAATTTCGAAAAGGAAGTCAGAAACGTAAGTATAATTAATATTTTTTTCATCCGTATAAATTTGTTTTTAATTGTGATGAAGCGATCATGATTTATTTTCCACTTTACTATTATTCGTTTGAGTTATTTTTTTTATCAACTCTCATGAGCCCTAACGAGGTTTTTAAAATCATTGACGGTTTCATCGTAATATGATTTGCAGAAGAGTAACACAATCAGATGAATTACCCATACTGTTTACAATACCTTATCAGTTATCTTTTAAATGCCCTTATTAATGTGATATAACCTTTAAACACTTGCCATGGCGCACTAGCATTTTCCTTAACCCTCAATAAATAATAATAAGTGCCTTCGTTTAGCCCTTTACCTGTCCAGTTATTTTGATAGTTTACAGCTTTATAAACTTCGTTGCCCCAACGATTCACAATTACTAAATCGTTCTCTGCAAAAAGATTAAGACCTCTGATTTCAAATACATCATTGCTTCCATCACCATTAGGGGTAAATAAATTGGGTATGAACAGATCTGTTCCGTTAATTGAATGCTTGGTAAACCATGCTCCATTTGCAGCTAAATCGGCAACTATAGCCACATTGGTTCTGGTGTGTACGCCAAGAGATGGATTTGTACTTGTTGCGATATCCCATTTGTCATTTCCAAGATATTGTGCAATTAATGCTGTTGCATCTTTAAACCTGGCGCCATTGGTATTTTGATTGTGCTGTAAGGTAATAGTGGTTTGTACCGGTACAGTTGCATAAATATGCCACGTACGGTCAATTCCCTGTAGTTTTGTAATGCCAGTAGTGTTAGCTGCATTATAATCCTGCACGCTAACATACATTCTAGATGCAGACGCCGGCGATAATGTTGCAGGAGTATAATCACCTGCGGCGATGCCTACCGGAAACACAAATGGTGTACTATTGGCAAAATCTTTAACCATATGGCCAGCAATGCTGTTTCCTGTAACCACCATTCGTAAAGGACTGTAATTACTGATTTTACCTGCCGCATTGAAGGTTAAGTTATATCCATTTAAAATGATGTTGGCGCCATTTGTTGCTAAATCCAAAGTTCCACCTATGTTTAATGTTGCAGCTTGTACACCACCTGGATTGGTCGTTGCAAAACCAGGATCGGTTACATCGGCCAGAGTTATATTATTACGATTGCGGTGTTCGATAATTAAATTAATGAATGCACCATTATTTCCATCTATTCGGGTTGGACCCGCCGGCATATCGATGTAAAAAGGATTATCACCTGGATTATAAATAATAATTTTACCGCTTCCACTAAAGATTGCACCGGGTGCAATCCAAATATTTTTACTATAAATCTCCAATGTTCCATCAATGGTCCAATTAGCATCAGGGCCAAAATAACTTCCCTCCGAAAAACGCATTTCCGTAGTTCCTGTGGCGATGGTTACTGTCGAATTGTCAACCGTCATACTTCCCGCTCCCGTTTGGGCATATAGCCTTAGCGCAGGAAATAACAGCAGCACCAACAGTATCAGATTTAGTATATGTTTTTTCATTTAATCGTTCTTTTTATCCTCAGTTCCCGTAAAAATTATCTCAAAAGCACAAAAGCAAGCGTGAGAAAAATGCAGTTATCAATTGCATTAACCTTATCCAAAATGATTTGCGCAAACCTCAAGGATCATTAAGGTTATTATATCAAATTTGATCAGCCATTTTGTTGGCTATACTTCAAATAAAAGAGGGCGAGGTTTTCAGAAAACCTCAATTAAGCGATTTACAATCATCCCTAAAAGTATTCGCCCCTCTTTTGTTTTTAAATGCTGTTCAAATGTTTTATATCAATCATATTTTTTGGATTAAATATTTTCATTTACCTCCGACAATATTTACAATATTCCTATTGCTCTACAATGGTTAAAACATTATAACCTCCAGAGACATCAAACAGTCTCATGTCTGTACCAAAAGAAACACTAACCCATGAAAACGGTCTTAATTTATCACCCTGGTTTAAATAAACACTTACCGTGCAAGCCGAACCTACCTTTACTACATTTGTTGGACCGCTCCCTGTATCTGATGGATATCCATTGTTTGTTTTTACCCTTTGTGTAATGGTACCACCAGGATTTCTTACTTCCCAAATAGCTTCTGTTTGATTATTGCCACCTGTATTCACATTATTATCGGCCAATGCAAACGTAAAAGTGGCGAAATACACACCTGCTCTTGGTGCAATGAACTCGCCTGTTGCAGGATCGAAATTATTAGTTGGCGTACCGGAATCCGAATCCAGTTTTTCTGTCCAATGGGTTAAATAGGCCGATGAACGCGGAGGCATTCCTGTTGTATATGCACCTATTGCAACGGCTCCTGTTTCAAACACGTAAGTATTTTGTGTAGTCTTCTCGGCCATTACCACAATACGGGGCTTGCCAAAAGGAAAAAAACCAAGCCAGTTGGTACCATCAGAATATTCCATGTATCCCTTGACGCCAATAGCTGGATTTGGATTATAACGCAAAGCCCCTGCTCCTGCTTCTGAGGCTGTCTGGTCGGTCATTCCTACCGCAAAAGAGCCATTGGTGCCGCTACGTAAATCAATCGCCGTTATAGGATTTGCAACCAAAACCCCTAATTTGCCCGTATTATCTATTACCACATTCCCTCCGGTTGTTACGATACTGGAGTTGTTGGCGGGATTTAATGTGCCAATACCTGTTTGGGCCACGGCGTGCGTGAATGAAAAAACCGCGATTATAAAAGCGCCAGCTAACCATTGTATTTTTTTTGCTCTTGTGCTCATCACTACCCGTTTTTTATAATTCATAAATACTGATGCTATTATCTGTACCGTTGTTGGCTGTACTTGTGTTCCTGTTTCCACCCAGATTATGCCACACCCTAAAACGTATGGTATTGCCTTGTACCAGATTAAAAATGGCATTACAATTGCCTGCAACGCTGTTAGATAGACTTCTGCTTTGGTATGCCGGATAAGAGTTTACATTTTTAAACGTTCCAATATTATTAGTACCGGTATTATTACTTTCAATAATGGTTTCGATACGGGTGTTGTTAGGGATAACTGCTGAGGCTAACGTAACGTTGAATGATACGATATAAAAACCATCTCGTGGTGCGGTAAAAATACCGGTAGCATTATCAAAATTGTTTTGTGCATCGGTTATTTCAGACCAAGAAGTTATGTATTGATCAGTGCTCGTTTGAGCAACGGCCTGCACTGCACTTTTATTAGCCAAAACAAGCGCTTTTGCTGGTGCATTTAATGGCAAAGAGATCCAGCTTGTACCATCAGAATAATATAATAATCCATCAGCAGCATTATATCGTATAGCACCACCACCTGCCTGAGCAGGGGTTTGTGTATTCGTACCCACTCCTATAATTCCTTTTTGGTCGGCAGAACGTAAATCTACCCTGGTGGTTGGGTTTATTACGCCTACACCAAGCTGTCCGGTTGTGGTAACCATTACATCGTTAACCGCCTGGGCTGCTGTTGGCAAGCCAGTGGCCGCATTATCTTTAGCTCCGTCAATACGTAATGCAGTTTGTGGGTTTTTAGTGCCTACACCTGTTTGGGCGTAACCCTTGTAAAAAGGATACAAAATAAAAAGGCAAATGAGAATATAAATATTTTTTTTATACATGGCGGCTCTTACTAATGTTCTATAATGGTTAGATTGTTAAAACCTGCATCTGGATTTGCCGGGTCAGCAGCATTAGTGGTAACCCTAAGATTGACTGAACTTGCAGAAATATTTTGATACAATCTGGGCACTACGGTTGCACCTTCAGCTAAAGTAAGTGTAATGGTTGATGAGCCACCGGCTTGTGTATTTCTGGTGGCGATAGCTCCACCATCATTGGTTGTGCCGGTCATTGATTTACCAAATGTTTTATAACCACGTGCCAAAATAGTGCTTGTGGTCATATTGTAAAACTGGGTTTCAACTCTTGAACCATCAATAACAGGAACCCCAACAAAATTAAAGGTTAGCAAAAAAGTATAAGTACCGGCGCGTGGTGCGGTAAAAACCCCGGTTGTGGGATCAAAACTGTCAGACATATCCCTTACCTCTTGCCAATTGCTGATAATAGTTCCAGAACCACCACTTGGTATTGATGAAGTGACAATTTTTCGCGCAACCACAACTGCTTTTTGAGGCGCTAAGTAAATTTTATTCCAGCTTGTTCCATCCGACACCTGAATTTTTGGTCCCACCGATACATTCACTACATCATATCTTACGGCTCCTGCTGCGGCAGCACTGGCGGTCATAGTGGTTGTGCCTATACCAATTGCATTCTGCGTGCCTGCCGAACGAATATCAAGTTTTACCTTTGGAGCAAGGACACCGACACCTACAAAACCGTCGTTGGTAACAATCACATCATTGGCGACCTGACTTGCTGTTGGCACTCCTGTTACCGGATTGTCCTTAGCTCCGTCAATGTGCAGTTTTCCTTGTGGATTCCTGGTGCCTACACCCGTTTGAGCATAGGTTACACCAGTGAACATTGATAGAATTAAATATGTGAATAATTGTTTTTTCATTGTCTTTCTCCATTAGTTCTCCCGCGTATGGCAGAGATATTACTTTTTCTCCAACAACAAGCGCTCTAAACGCTCCAAACGTGTTTTCATATCCTGAATTTCGGCTTGTTGTTTTTCGATTAAATTTTGTTGTTCGATAGTATGCAGATACAATTCCTCTATTTTTTCTAACGATTGGACAGAAAGTTTTGTAATATCAAATGAATAGCCTGTTGCTGTTTTATTCACATCGCTGATTGGAGTTACCCCTGGCAGATGCTTGTGCTTTTTGATAAAAGCATTTACTTCTGCCAGTGATTTGAAGGTATAGTTCTGATCAATTTTAGAGCTGCCATCAAAGTATTTCTCAAACACATAATCTGCGTAAACGCTTGTTGTTGTATAAAATGCACCTGTTGTTGACACATCTCCGGCTACGTGAAACTTTGGTGTAATGGTTGCTGCTCCTGCTGAAAAAGAAGGGATGGTTGATGCTCCAACGGCCACACTTCCCGTTTGGTAAATGTTTTGTGCATTAGTGGTTGCTTTTGTTGTGCCGCCCTGCACTTGCCAGGGCTCTAATGATGATGCCACACTTGCTGCATCTACTGTTTTTAAGACACCGTTTACATCGGCAACCACTATTTTATCAGTTACAACACCTGTTTGTAAACCCTCCAAACGAAGCGGATCTGAAGCCACATCAGCTTTAATATGTACTTTACCAGTTGGTGTTGCCGTACCTATACCTATCTTGCCTAGTTCTGTTGCTGATACTGCCGGTATCATTGCAAACAATGCATCTCTGGTTCCGTTATCCCAATTTTCAAATATTAATTTATTTTTTGTATTCAGGTTGCTATGATTATCTGCATCTGCAACTATTTTCCATGCCTTATTTCCGTTACCTGCACCGGTAATACCAGTATTGCCATTTCTTTTTGAAAAAAGAATAATGGCAGATTGCCCGTTTGCAGCTGTTCCATCCTGAGATAAGGAAAGATAAGCACCATTGTTAACCAAATTGTTACCAACCTCTAAAGTATAATTTGGATTGGTAAAGCCTATTCCTACCTTGCCGTTTTGATATATGTTTTGTGTATTGGCAGTTGCTGCTGTACCAGTGGCAACATTAAACCAAGGTTCTGGTGCTAAAGCAGATACATCTGTCCAGGCCAGTTGTGCAACTGTACCTCCTGGAGTGGCCAGCACCTGATTGGCCGTACCGTTGCTTCTTGGGAAAACATAATTTCCTTCAGATGATCCGTCAGTAGCTTTTTGAAACTCAAATGTTACCCCTGCCAGTTTATCAATCGTAATATTGGTTCCTTCGGCTGCTTGTTTTTTATGAGAAAGGGTAACATGATTATCTGAGCCATCACTACGTCCCCATATTGATGCAGAAATATTTCCAGCTGCATTGTTAGCTACAAAGCCCGCAGTACCTCCGGTGGGGCTACTATATGCGGCGATGTTTCCACCTGCAGTTCCATTATTTGACTGTAAGCTTGCCATTCCGGGGCGTAACATTGTTGTACTTGCCTCCGTGGCAGAAAGTATATCAGTATTATTAGTCAGATAAGAAACATTCATTGGCATACCTAAGCCAGGAAGGTTGGTGATGATCCCGCTATGTAAACCTCCGCCTGCTGCGTAATTTGCTTTAAAATCGCCTGCTACTTCCAATTGGTAGTCGCTGGTGTTTTTGTTAATGGCCACTTTACCCATCTGGTAAACGTTATCAGTATTAGCAGTGGCTTTATTGGTGGTACCTTGAATTTGTAAAGGTTCTATTGCTATTGTTGCAGCGGCTACTGTTTTTAATATACCAGTATTATCGGCTACCACCACTTTATCGGTAGTGGCATTGCCTGTATAAGCAGCAGAATTAATATTTCTTATTTTTAAACCTCCATATCCGGCTGTTGCCGTACCTCCCAAATCCAATAATTCGGTTGGTTTTGCGGCGGCTTCCGTACCCGCAACATTTATTGCCGTTCTGCCATTTTTAAGAATGGTTAGCGCATTGCTGCGGGAACTTTCAGAAAAACCACTACCAATTTGGAACAAACCATCCTCGGGTTGGGTTTCAGCAGCATCTCCGGTTGTTATGGCATTCCATTTACCGATTACTGTTTCACTGTTTGACGGGGCAATAGTCTTCCATCCTGATGCCGTGGATACATTTCCTCTTGCGGTACTCAAATAACCCAGAGCAGTAGAAATGCCTCCAGAGGCGGTATTACCAGAGCCTAAAGCGATTGAGGTTAGCCCGGAAACAATATTCTGGTACCCCATAGCCACTGAAGTGCCATCATCGCCTGAAGTAACTGTGTTGCCTGTGCCGAAAGCGGCTGAATTGGTACCAGAAACCCTGTTATTGGTGCCGGCGGCAAAGGAGTTGGTTCCTAAAATGGTAATATCACTTACCTCGTTGGCATGTGGTGTACCGAATCTTGCGGCCCCCCTTACATCCAATCGTGCAATGGGAGATTGAGCAGACTGGCCGATACCCACAAAACCTCTGTTTAAATTCTCCGAATTGCCACCCAAAATGGTCAATGCATTGGCCCGGGCAAAAGATCCTACTCCCATACCAACCTGTAATAAGGCCGTGCTGTTTGAAGTAATGGAATTGTATCTTCCTAATACTGTTTCATTTGTTCCCGAAGCGGTATTAAAACTTCCGAAAACGGCAGCATTTGATCCGGAAGCGGTATTCGTATATCCAAATGCCGCAGCATTTCCTCCGGAAGCAGTGTTCGTATAGCCAAAAACTGCAGTATTTCCTCCGGAAGCGATGTTTAGACGTCCAAAAGCTACTGAATTTGTGCCTGCCGTTCCTGTATGTTCGACTCCACCACGTACTGCTCCGGCTACATCCAGCATTATGCCTGCCAATGCTTCGCTTTTGCCTATTGCCACCGAACCTGTCTGGAAGATATTCTGGGTATTGGTTGTAGCTTTATCTGTTGTTCCCTGCACCTGCCAAGGCTCTATTGTTAAAGCAGATTGATTAATCGTTTTTAAAATACCTGTATTATCGGCAACGACTACTTTATCTGTTGCTGCACCAGTTTGTAAACCAGCAATAGCTAATGTATTAGCTGCATCCGTAGTTATAATTGTAGCTCTGTTCAATCCCCCCCCTAGTTCTATTTCGGAAGTGGTAATGTTTTTTGTTAAACCATTATTTGCAGCAACAATGGCAACCGGCGCATCTTGCCAAGATAAAACCGCAGGCACCATATTAGAATAAACCGCACCATTAGTTGTTAGTACCTGACCTGGTTGGCCATTATTTAATGGAAACACAAAATTTGCTTGTTTGGTTACATCAACTCCATCATTATAGGTGTAAGTAAAACCTTTAAGTGCATCCAAATTAATTGTGGTTGTTTTATTATTCTGTTTATTTTGCCTTAAAGTTATGCCTGTAACTGTGGAACCATCCATTTGTGTATAAGAACTATTGGCATCGGTTAACGTATTCTGACTTAATAGATTAAAATATGCGGCATTAGGTAATGAAGCATTATTTAAGTTAAGAGCTGTGTGTAAATTATCCTTTCGAGTGTACTGTGTTATGTAGCCATCAGCTATGTTTATCGCTTCTACTACCGGAGAAGAAGCAGCTGGAATTACATCTGCATTATGGATTGGCACATTATACAACATTATACCCCTATCGGTAGAACCAGAAAAATACTGTGTATCAAAACCTCTAAATCTACCAGAAGGAGACGCTGTAGCGCTAGCAGCCCTAAAGTTTCCATTAACATATAGCTTTTTATTGTTAAATAGGTTATTAGCTGAGGTTGTTCCAATAGCTACATTCCCTTCCTGATAAATGTTTTGAGTATTTAAAGTTGCTTTATTGTTTGTTAACCTTACATTCCAAGGTTCTTGATAATCAGCTGGAGTAGTCAATCTTATCCATTTTACATCAGCGGCACTCCAATAGTAATAACCAGGAATTACGTCTCCGGTAGTTGCCGTATTAAAAACCGTTAATGCATCTGCCGGAGCGGTCACAGGTGCTGCAACGGTGGTGCTGGTTAGCGCGACGCGTGGCATTAAAATGCCTTTGTCATTGGCTTCCAGTTCAAGCAAAGCTGATGCTTCTTTAATGGTTGGATTAGCACCTATTTTCTGACCTGTGGTTTGAGCGTTTGCACCAAAGCCTAAACCTAAGCAAAGCATAACAAAAGCAATATTGTTTTTCATATTATGTTTCTTATTTATCTGTTTCTTATCATTTGTAGAAACCTTTATAGGTTACTTTCAATTGTCTTTTTATTCTTGTGTCACTGGTATTCTTTAATTTCCATTATTCCCATGGAACTTAATTCTTCTTCCTCACTTGGCAATTACTGTTGATCAGATCGTCATTGCGAGACCCGATCCTTTCATCGGGGCGAAGCAATCTGTCTGTGTGGTGGGGGTTACCATTTATCCCCTTGCCTGCAACCGCTCATGTCCCTCACACCAACAGATTGCTTCGTGCCTCGCAATGACGAACGTGTTAGGGCTTTCGTCATCTACCCCCCTTGCCTGCAACCGCTCATATCCTCACACTAGCAGATTGCTTCACGCCAACACTTTTGGCCCTGGCTTCCGTTCGCAATGACGGATTGGCGTACCCTTGCGAGGATTGTTAACAAGCTTGTAATGTGTCTCGCAAGGAAGCTATTCCAAAATTTCATATAAATCATCCCATCCTGGGTTGAGTTGTTGTATTAGCTTTAGTTTTGCCAAACGATTACCTCCTTTTATTCTTTTTTCCTCAGCTATGGCTTCTTCTATATTTGAGTAAAACATGTAATAAACCAGTTTATAACATTTATATTTTGAGGTAAAACTTTTTGCATACACCTTGTTTTTATGTTCCCAAACCCTTCTTATTATATCAGATGTTACACCTGTGTATAAAACAGAGTTGAAATCATTAGTCATAATATAAATACAGCCACCTCTTTCCATTTTTTATGCTTTAGTCGTTATTGAGAGACTTTTTCAACCGTGGCAATCTGCCAGTGTGTTGGGCTTATTATTGTTGTCCCACCCTTGCCTTCTCTCTCATCCTGCCCACCAGCAGATTGCTTCGTACCTCGCAATGACGAACGTGTTAGTACCGCTTTGTCATTCCACCCCCCTTGCCTGCCACCGCTCATATCCTCACACCAGCAGATTGCTTCACGCCAACACTTTTGACCCCGGCTTCCGTTCGCAATGACGGATTGGCGTACCTCGCAATGACGGCTGATCAGATCGTCATTGCGAAGCCCGATCCTTTCATCGGGGCGAAGCAATCTGCCTGTGTGCTGGGGGGCTTACCATTTATCCCCTTGCCTGCAACTGCTCATATCCCTCACACCAGCAGATTGCTTCGTACCTCGCAATGACGAACGTGTTAGGGCTTTCGTCATTCTACCCTCTCTTTGCCTGCAACCGCTCATATCCTCACACCAGCAGATTGCTTCACGCCAACGCTTTTGACCCTGGCTTCCGTTCGCAATGACGGATTGGCGTACCTCGCAATGACGGTTGATCAGATCGTCATTGCGAAGCCCGATCCTTTCATCGGGGCGAAGCAATCTGCCTGTGTGCTGGGGGCTTATTATTGTTGTCCCACCCTTGCCTTCTCCCTCATCCTACCCACTAGCAGATTGCTTCGTACCTCGCAATGACGAACGTGTTAGTACCGCTTCGCCCTCTATTATTTCCCCTTGCCTGCCACCACTCATTATCCCTCACACCAGCAGATTGCTTCACGCCAACGCTTTTGACCCTGGCTTCCGTTCGCAATGACTGATCGGCTGGCGGCTTGGCATTGCCTAAACCCTATTAATCTATCTTATACCAATCAGTTCCATCACTTTGAATACGGATAGTAGTATTAATGTTTAATGTGGTAAAACTGGTGGTTTCAGATATTTTAATTGGTGCACTGAAAGTTAAAATATTTGAAGTTTCATCTGTTTTACGGATGATTAAAATACGACCCTTATTTGCACTTGCTGCAGGCAAGGTTAAAGTAAAACCTGATCCTGTTGCATTTGCCAGAATGGTATAATCTGTTTCTAAAGTGGTATAGTTGGCTGTGATTTTGATAATATTCGTTACACTGGTATTTATGGCAGGTATCGTTTTCAATACCCCATCTGAATTGACCACAACCACTTTGTCTGTAGCAATATTTCCACCTTGAGCAGGCAATGTTACAAACTGTGCATTCCCGTTTACCTGGAGCATCTCTCCCGCTGCCCTGGTTTCAAAATTGCTAAACCCGATGCCTGTTTTTGCACCTTTCAGGATGGTAAAAGCATCGCGTCTGTTATAGGCATCAATCCCATTTCCGATATTGAATAACCTGTCCCCCACTGCAAGAGGGTCATATGCGCTTTCTGATGAAAAAATCGGCACATATTCCGTACTATAGGCTCCTCCCACCCATTCGAAAGGTGAATGTGCGGTATTCAGCTCTCCACCGGAAACCGCAGAACCAAACCCTAAAGCACGATTTTGAGCTCCCCCGGAAACTGAAGCATAATATCCAGAGACGTCATTATTCCCTCCTCCGGAAACCACGGCGGAGTATCCTGAAGCTGTATTGCCACTTCCCCCGGAAACCACGGCGTAATGTCCTGAAGCGGTATTACTTGCTCCCCCTGAAATGGTGGATACCAGTCCTGAAGCGGTATTGGCCCCTCCACCGGAAACTGTAGAAGCAGTTCCTGAAGCTTTATTTTCCGTTCCACCAGAAACCACGGCCAGGAGGTGTGAAGCTTCATTAAATGTTCCCCCGGAAATGGTGGACCCACGTCCTGAAGCGGTATTGGCCCCTCCACCGGAAACTGTAGAAGCAGTTCCTGAAGCCGTATTGGGATGAGGCGTGCCCTCAATAATGCCACCACCCAATGCGATAGCCTCTTCTCCACTGGCTACACTGTTCCTTACAGAAAGCCCGGTGCCATTGCTGTTCAGCTTCCAGTGGATGTTATAATCTTTGCTGGTTCCGCTTTCATCGGTATAGGTAAATGTGCCTGCCTCTAAATCCTGGGTTATTTTGGTCAGGGTTTCTTCAGGGAGATCTGGTGTCAAATCGGCAACAGGTATTGTTTTTAAAACTCCATCGGCAGTTGCAACCACTACTTTATCTGTAGCAATATTTCCTGCATATTCAGTCGAGTTGATATTTCTTATTCTTAAACCTCCATTTCCTGCTGTTGCTGTACCGCCTAAATCCAAAAGTTCAGTTGGCTTTGCTGCAGCTTCCGTACCTGTAACACCAATTGCTGTGTGGCTATTTTTAAGTATGGTTAGCGCATTACCATTCAGTCCTCCAACCTGCAATAATGCATCAGTTGCAACCCCACTACTTGCAGTACCGGTTTTTATAGCACTCCCTATACCCAAAACTGTTTCATTTTGTGAAGCTGCATAAGTTTCGCTTCCGGCCGCTATTGAATACTCACCTGCAGCAATATTATAATTTCCTAAAGCAGTAGAACCAGTACCCGAAGCAACTCCTCCGATTCCAAAAGCAGTGGAATAAGATGCATTAGCTTCTGTTTGTGAGCCAAATGCAGTTGAAGCATACGCTGTTGATTTAGTACCCATACCAAAAGCTGTGGAAAAGATACCGGATGCAAGTGGGCCTGTTGTTGTATATAAGAAGTCTGGGCCACCCCAAGCCATCGAATATGAACCGGTAGAAGCAGCACTACCAAAGGAAGCTGAATATCCACCACTGGCAACTGTTCCTTGCCCTACACTAATTGAATTAATGCCTACTGGTGCTGTTAAATTTGGCGCACCACCTCTAATAGAACCTCGAACATCAAGGTTTGCGATTGGATTGGCAGTTGAAAAGTTACCTATACCTACATTTGCGTTCTGATAGATGTTTTGGGTGTTATTGGTTGCTTTTGTTGTTGTGCTTTCTACCTGCCAAGGTTCTATGGCTAAAGCAGATTGATCAACTGATTTTAAAACACCAGTTGTTGGATCGGCCACAACAATTTTGTCTGTATCGACACCCATTTCTAATCCAGCTACTGCCAGGGTATTGGCCGCATCAGCAATAATAGTTGTTGGTGTAATTAATTCACCACCTAATTGAATGTTACTACCTGTTTTAGTTAAGCCATTGTTTGCGGTAATTAAACTATTTACTACATAAGCATCTCCTACAACTCCGGTTCCTGTAATATTAATATCAGTACCCGCAGTTGTAATTCCACCTTGTCCATCATCACCTTTCTCGCCCTTGTCTCCTTTATCGCCTGTCAGACCGATCGGACCTTGAGGACCAACCGCGCCCTCATCGCCTTTATCGCCTTTATCACCGGTCAAACCGATTGGACCTTGTGGACCAACTGCGCCTTCATCGCCTTTCTCGCCTTTATCGCCTGTCAGACCAATCGGGCCTTGAGGACCAACTGCGCCCTCATCGCCTTTTTCTCCTTTGTCTCCTGTCAGACCAATCGGGCCTTGTGGACCCACTGCACCTTCATCACCTTTATCTCCTTTGTCTCCCTTATCTCCGGTCAAACCAATTGGACCTTGTGGACCAACAGCACCCTCATCGCCTTTATCGCCCTTATCTCCGGTCAGACCGATCGGACCTTGAGGACCAATAGCACCCTCATCACCCTTCTCGCCTTTATCGCTCTTGTCTCCTGTCAAACCAATTGGACCTTGTGGACCAACTGCGCCTTCATCACCTTTCTCGCCTTTGTCTCCCTTATCTCCGGTCAAACCAATTGGACCTTGTGGACCAACTGCGCCTTCATCACCTTTCTCGCCTTTGTCTCCTTTATTACCGGTCAAACCGATTGGACCTTGTGGGCCAACTACGCCCTCATCTCCTTTTTCTCCTTTATCGCCCTTGTCGCCTGTCAGACCGATCGGACCCTGCGGACCAACCGCGCCTTCATCACCTTTTTCTCCTTTATCGCCCTTCTCGCCAGTCAGGCCAATTGGACCTTGTGGACCAACTGCGCCTTCATCGCCTTTATCGCCTGTCAGACCAATCGGACCTTGAGGACCAACCGCGCCTTCATCACCTTTTTCTCCTTTCTCTCCCTTGTCTCCAGTCAAACCGATCGGACCTTGTGGACCAACTGCACCTTCATCGCCTTTTTCTCCTTTATCGCCTGTTAGACCAATCGGACCTTGTGGACCAACTGCGCCTTCATCACCTTTCTCGCCCTTATCTCCTGTCAAACCAATCGGACCTTGTGGACCAACTGCGCCTTCATCACCTTTCTCGCCCTTATCTCCTGTCAAACCAATTGGACCCTGTGGACCAACAGCACCCTCATCGCCTTTCTCGCCTTTATCTCCTGTCAGACCGATCGGACCTTGAGGACCAATAGCACCTTCATCACCCTTCTCGCCTTTATCGCCCTTATCTCCTGTCAAACCAATTGGACCCTGTGGACCAATAGCACCCTCATCACCCTTCTCGCCTTTATCTCCTGTCAGACCAATCGGGCCTTGTGGACCAACTGCGCCTTCATCACCTTTCTCGCCTTTATCTCCCTTATCTCCTGTCAGACCGATCGGACCTTGAGGACCAATAGCACCCTCATCACCCTTCTCGCCTTTATCGCCCTTGTCTCCTGTCAAACCAATTGGACCTTGTGGACCAACAGCACCCTCATCGCCTTTATCGCCCTTGTCTCCTGTCAAACCAATTGGACCTTGAGGACCAACTGCGCCTTCATCACCTTTTTCTCCTTTATCTCCCTTATCGCCAGTCAAACCGATCGGACCCTGCGGACCAACGGCACCTTCATCACCTTTTTCTCCTTTATCGCCCTTGTCGCCTGTCAGACCAATCGGACCTTGAGGACCAACTGCGCCTTCATCGCCCTTCTCGCCAGTCAATCCGATTGGACCTTGTGGACCTACCGCGCCTTCATCACCTTTCTCTCCCTTGTCTCCTTTATCACCGGTCAAACCGATTGGACCTTGAGGACCCACTGCACCTTCATCACCCTTATCGCCTTTATCGCCCTTGTCACCTGTCAGACCAATTGGGCCTTGAGGACCTATCGCGCCTTCATCGCCCTTCTCGCCTTTATCTCCCTTATCTCCTGTCAAACCGATTGGACCCTGTGGACCAACAGCACCTTCATCGCCTTTATCGCCCTTGTCACCTTTATCACCGGTCAAACCGATTGGACCTTGTGGACCAACTGCGCCCTCATCGCCTTTTTCTCCTTTATCGCCAGTCAATCCGATTGGACCTTGTGGACCTACCGCGCCTTCATCACCTTTCTCTCCCTTGTCTCCTTTATCACCGGTCAAACCGATTGGACCTTGTGGACCAACAGCACCCTCATCGCCTTTTTCTCCTTTATCGCCTGTCAGACCAATCGGGCCTTGTGGACCCACTGCACCTTCATCACCCTTATCACCCTTATCGCCTTTATCGCCCTTGTCGCCAGTCAATCCGATTGGGCCTTGAGGACCTATCGCGCCTTCATCGCCCTTCTCGCCTTTATCTCCCTTATCTCCTGTCAAACCGATTGGACCCTGTGGACCAACAGCACCTTCATCACCTTTTTCTCCTTTGTCTCCTTTATCGCCTGTCAAACCGATCGGACCTTGTGGACCTACCGCACCTTCATCACCTTTCTCTCCCTTGTCTCCTTTATCGCCGGTCAGACCAATTGGACCTTGAGGACCAACAGCACCTTCATCGCCCTTCTCGCCTTTATCTCCCTTGTCGCCTTTATCTCCTGTCAAACCGATCAGACCCTGAGGACCTACCGCTCCTTCATCACCTTTCTCGCCCTTGTCTCCCTTATCTCCTGTCAGACCAATTGGACCCTGCGGCCCCACTGCGCCTTCATCACCTTTCTCTCCTTTATCGCCCTTCTCTCCTTTATCGCCCTTGTCTCCTTTATCACCGGTCAAACCGATTGGACCTTGTGAACCAACTGCGCCTTCATCACCTTTCTCGCCTTTATCTCCCTTGTCGCCCTTATCTCCTGTCAAACCGATCAGACCCTGAGGACCTACCGCGCCTTCATCGCCCTTCTCGCCTTTTTCTCCTTTGTCTCCCTTATCGCCTGTCAGACCAATCGGACCCTGTGGACCGACTGCGCCCTCATCGCCTTTCTCTCCTTTATCGCCCTTGTCGCCAGTCAGGCCAATTGGGCCTTGTGGACCCACTGCACCTTCATCACCTTTGTCTCCTTTATTACCCTTATCTCCTGTCAGACCGATCGGACCTTGTGGACCAACAGCACCCTCATCGCCTTTCTCGCCCTTGTCGCCAGTCAATCCGATTGGGCCTTGAGGACCTATCGCGCCTTCATCGCCCTTCTCACCTTTATCTCCCTTATCTCCTGTCAAACCGATTGGACCCTGTGGACCAACAGCGCCTTCATCACCTTTCTCGCCTTTGTCTCCTTTATCGCCTGTCAGACCAATTGGGCCTTGAGGACCAACTGCGCCTTCATTACCTTTTTCTCCTTTGTCTCCTTTATCGCCTGTCAAACCGATCGGACCTTGTGGACCAACAGCACCTTCATCGCCTTTCTCTCCTTTATCGCCCTTATCTCCTGTCAGACCAATTGGACCTTGAGGACCAACAGCACCTCCATCGCCTTTCTCGCCCTTATCGCCAGTCAGACCAATTGGGCCTTGAGGACCAACTGCGCCCTCATCGCCTTTTTCTCCTTTATCGCCCTTGTCTCCTTTATCACCGGTCAAACCGATTGGACCTTGTGAACCAACTGCGCCCTCATCACCTTTCTCGCCTTTATCGCCCTTATCGCCAGTCAGACCGATTGGACCTTGTGGACCTACCGCACCTTCATCACCTTTCTCTCCCTTGTCTCCTTTATCGCCGGTCAGACCAATTGGGCCTTGAGGACCTACCGCGCCTTCATCGCCCTTCTCGCCTTTATCGCCTTTGTCTCCCTTGTCACCTGTCAGACCAATTGGACCTTGGGGACCAACGGCACCTTCATCGCCCTTCTCGCCTTTATCTCCCTTGTCGCCTGTCAGACCAATTGGACCCTGTGGACCAACAGCACCTTCATCGCCTTTTTCTCCTTTATCACCGGTCAGTCCGATTAGGCCCTGTGGACCAACCGCGCCTTCATCGCCTTTGTCTCCCTTGTCGCCCTTATCTCCTGTCAAACCGATTGGGCCTTTTATGTTGCCCGTAACTGTCCAGCCTGTGCCATTATAAGTATAAGTATCGCCTGTTGTAGTGTTAATATAAGTATCCCCTGTATTACCCGTTCCATTCATCGGATTGCCAGCCCCACTCATTACAGATTTGCCATCTGCTCCGTTGGTACCATTAGTTCCTGCAACACCAACTTCTCCTTTATCGCCCTTGTCGCCTTTATCGCCTTTCGGACCGTTAATGTTCGTCCAGGTGTTCGTGCTCGGGTTGTAAACCCAGGTGCCACTGTCGTTCGTAACGATCGTCACGCCGGCTCCAGGACCGCCTGATGTGCCGGGCGTGCCAGGTGCACCGGTCTTCCCAGGCTGCGCCTCCACCCCAACAACACCCGCTTCGCCCTTGTCCCCTTTATCTCCTTTCGGACCGTTGATGTTCGTCCAGGTGTTCGTGCCCGGGTTGTAAACCCAGGTGCCGCTGTCGTTCGTAACGATCGTCACGCCGGCTCCAGGACCGCCTGATGTGCCGGGCGTGCCAGGTGCACCGGTCTTTCCAGGCTGTGCCTCCACCCCAACAACGCCCGCTTCGCCTTTATCGCCTTTCGGACCGTTGATGTTCGTCCAGGTGTTCGTGCCCGGGTTGTAAACCCAGGTGCCACTGTCATTGGTAATGATCGTCACACCGGCTCCAGGACCGCCTGGTGTGCCGGGCGTGCCAGGTGCACCGGTCTTCCCAGGCTGCGCCTCCACCCCAACAACGCCCGCTTCGCCCTTCTCGCCTTTATCTCCTTTCGGACCGTTGATGTTCGTCCAGGTGTTCGTGCCCGGGTTGTAAACCCAGGTGCCGCTGTCGTTCGTAACGATCGTCACGCCGGCTCCAGGACCGCCTGGTGTGCCGGGCGTGCCAGGTGCACCGGTCTTCCCAGGCTGTGCCTCCACCCCAACAACACCCGCTTCGCCCTTCTCGCCTTTATCGCCTTTCGGACCGTTGATGTTCGTCCAGGTGTTCGTGCCAGGGTTGTAAACCCAGGTGCCACTGTCGTTCGTAACGATCGTCACACCGGCTCCAGTACCGCCTGGTGTACCGGGCGTGCCAGGTGCACCGGTCTTTCCAGGCTGTGCCTCCACCCCAACAACGCCCGCTTCGCCCTTCTCGCCTTTCGGACCGTTGATGTTCGTCCAGGTGTTCGTGCCTGGGTTGTAAACCCAGGTGCCGCTGTCATTGGTAACGATCGTCACACCGGCTCCAGGACCGCCTGATGTGCCGGGCGTGCCAGGTGCACCGGTCTTTCCAGGCTGTGCCTCCACCCCAACAACGCCCGCTTCGCCCTTCTCGCCTTTATCGCCTTTCGGACCGTTGATGTTCGTCCAGGTGTTCGTGCCAGGGTTGTAAACCCAGGTGCCACTGTCGTTCGTAACGATTGTCACACCGGCTCCAGGACCGCCTGATGTGCCGGGCGTGCCAGGTGCACCGGTCTTCCCAGGTTGCGCCTCCACCCCAACAACGCCCGCTTCGCCCTTCTCGCCTTTATCTCCTTTCGGACCGTTGATGTTCGTCCAGGTGTTCGTGGTCGGATTGTAAACCCAGGTGCCGCTGTCGTTCGTAACGATCGTCACGCCAGCTCCAGGACCGCCTGATGTGCCGGGCGTGCCAGGTGCACCGGTCTTTCCAGGTTGCGCCTCCAACCCAACAACGCCCGCTTCGCCTTTATCGCCTTTATCTCCTTTATCTCCTTTCGGACCGTTGATGTTCGTCCAGGTGTTCGTGCCAGGGTTGTAAACCCAGGTGCCGCTGTCGTTCGTAACGATCGTCACGCCGGCTCCAGGACCGCCTGATGTGCCGGGCGTGCCAGGTGCACCGGTCTTCCCAGGCTGCGCCTCCACCCCAACAACACCCGCTTCGCCTTTATCTCCTTTCGGACCGTTGATGTTCGTCCAGGTGTTCGTGCCAGGGTTGTAAACCCAGGTGCCGCTGTCGTTCGTAACGATCGTCACACCGGCTCCAGGACCGCCTGATGTGCCGGGCGTGCCAGGTGCACCGGTCTTTCCAGGTTGATTTTCTACCAGAATCGAGTTATTACTTCTTACAAATACCCATTTAGTGCCATCATTATAATAAATACCAGGCACTACATCATTTTGCGTTGCGGTATTATAAACCATCATACCCGCTATGTGAGCACTAAGTGGCGCTGCATTGGTAGTTCGTATTAAGCTAACACGTGTATGTAGTAAACCTTTATTGCTACTCTCTAACTCTAATAACGCATCTTTATTAGGCAAATTCCCATTGGTAACCGTACCATCTTTTACTTTTTGCTGAGCAAAAGAAACTGAAAAGCTTAAGAGAAGTGCTGTTAAGCTGAAAAGTAAATGTTTATTCATTTAGTTTTAATTAAAATTTTATCGAGAATCAACCTGGTAATTAATCTGTTATAAGCTGCAGCTGTTTGCAAATGAAATTGAGCACCAGAAAGAAGTTTGAACAATTTAACATCAGATTGTATTTTTATGCATACAGCTTTTCGCTGTATTTATCCAAATACTGAACCAAAGAAATAATAATGCAGTACACTGCTATTGAAGCGATTAAGAAAAATATTGCAAGAATTTTCGGGGAATTATTTACCCAAATTGTAGAAGTGAGCAGCCCATTTTCTACATCTTATTCCCCAATAAATTATAATAAATTGGCATTCCGTTGTAAATAAAAACTGGTTTATCTAAACTAACAGAGGAGGTTATTTTAAATAAAAAAAGGTAAACGCAAACCAGTGAAAAATAATTCTATACGCAATTAATAAACATTTGTTAGAAACTTAGTGGTAGCCATATTATATCAGATAATCTCCAGATTTTTTTATTTCTGTTTTAGGCCTAAAACGATTGGCAATAGGTTTGTCAATATATGTTTTCATCCTAAAATGATATTCATGCAAGAAGTAATACTCATCATCAGCGATAACATTGCGTTGATCGATGCTATTGAAGCAATACTTACAGACGAAGGTTATCTCATATTTAATGGAGTGCAAGAGAACATCATATTGTATTTTGAAGAAAATTTGCCTCAACTTGTTCTTTTAGATATTGATTTGAAATGTGAAGACGGCAACGTAGTGTATAAAAGAATAAAAGATTCAAATTTATCAAATATACCCCTGATCGTTTTCTACAATAAACTACCTTGCTTTACCATCAGCAAAACAGACCTAATTATTGAAAAGCCCTTTGATCTCATGAAATTCCTGATTGCTGTAAATGATCTTGTAAATAGTTCTTATCTATCCCCTGGTAATGACATGCCTGAAAGACGAGCTGGTTTGATTTGAAAATATATTTTGGATACAAACAAGATGCTTTTGCCTTAGAGTGAAGCAAACGTTCTAGTATTGTAATGATACGATAGTGAAAATAAATTGCTTCATCGTTCTTTGTTGAAATAGCGGTTGTTTAATCGGACTGACGAAGTTTTTTTCAACCCCGCTACCCGATAAAACTTCCGTATGTCAGTATGCGCTTCAACTTGCGAGGTTCAAAGACCAAAGGGCCTTACAGAGCTTCGACAATTTCAAACGCTCATCATTGCCTGAAGAAAGGCTTTTGCGTTGGAGTGAAGCAATCTTTCCGATGTAATTACGATAGCAAAGCAGATTGCTTCGTCGTACCTCCTCGCAATGACGATTAAGGGGAAAAACCATCTGAGACATATAAGAACATCTTAGCCATCTGGCTATATTTCCAATTCGTGAATATGTTCATACCATTAAAGGTTCTGAAACAAGTTCAGAATGACGACCGTTCGTTTATGTGTTTTAAGCATTTGGCTCAATCAGCTCTCCCTACTGAACTTCTTTTCAACGTCTTTTCCTGGCGTTCATACCATTAAGGTTCTGAAACAAATTCAGAATGACGACCATTCATGCATGGTGTTTTAGACCTATGGCTTAAACACCCCGCCCTACCGAACTTGATTTTACAAGGGGGAGTTAGTGTTTTCAATGGTTTTGTAGCTACTTTGTGGTCAGCATCTCTTTTCTTAAGTCATAGGATAAAGATCCTGAAACAAATTCAAAGATGACGGCTGTTCATATATAGTACTTTAGACCTAATTTAAAGCAATCCGTATAAGCCATGCGCATAATTTCTTAAAGATGCGGAAACTGTTTTCATCTTATCTGGCGATGGTCCTTTAACCTTGTAGGCTTCGGGATGTAATTCTAGTGGTTGATTTTCAATTTCTGGTTGAGTATTCTTATTGCTTAATGTAGCATTTTGTTCTTCGCTTAATTTCAAAGGGGCCATGTCGTATCGTTTTATATATGCAAAACATGGTTTCCAGCAATTTGTTTTTCAGAAAATGCCAAAAAAA
Organism: Pedobacter chinensis; assembly: GCF_003339865.1. Classification (GTDB taxonomy): domain Bacteria; phylum Bacteroidota; class Bacteroidia; order Sphingobacteriales; family Sphingobacteriaceae; genus Pedobacter; species Pedobacter chinensis. The sequence continues at coordinate 141,916 of NZ_QPKV01000004.1, read as the reverse complement.
TTAAGATTTTTATTGATCCAATTTTTTATTCTTCTATACTTGAAATCCAGTTTTCAGTGTCAGAAATCTTAATTGGAACTGAAGATGAGATTATTTTTAATATTCCACCATTATTGATCTCATTTTGCGTAATGTAATTTTTTTTAAATGGCTTTCCATTTAAGGTTACCGATTTGATATATTTATTTTTAAGGCTAAAATTCTCCGTTTCAATTTTAAAAGTTTTTCCTTTGGGCAGATTATAAGTTACTGATGAAAACAAGGGAACATTGAGGTAGTAAACCGGCCAGCCCACACAAGCAGGCGAAAAGCCACTGGCAGCAAAAACATACCAGGCGCTCATTGCGCCTGCATCATCATCCATGGTACGTAAATATGCCTGTGGTTGATTGCGATAAATTTTTCCAATATAACTTCCAATTCCCCTGCTGTTATCATTGAAATAATTTTGAATCACAGTATCAGCTGCTAACTGGCGCATCCAGTATTGGGATTTATAGCCCTGTCTGGTCACGTTGTACATCACAGGAACCTGTAAATCGGGCTCATTGGCATGATTGTACAAATCCCGCTCAAAAAATTCATCCAGCTTTGCCAGGTAGGCTTCCTCTCCGCCATCCAGTTCAATCAATCCTTTAAAATCATAGGGAACGAACCATCTGTATTGCCAAATCGTTCCCTGATATAAACCACGAGCCTGCATTTGATCTACATCACGTTTGCTTATATCCTTAAAATCCTTGTTCCAATATTTTTTGTACTCAAGGGTTTTATCTTTATAATAATCGGCTTTCTCCCTGTTCTCTAGTATTTTGAAGATTTCAGATAAAGCCCAGTTGTCGTAGCTAGATTCAAGGGCTTTATCGGGAGATTTATAATCCAAACCTTTGATCTCCTTTTCCAATGAATCGGTAATTTTGCTAAAATCAACGGGATAGCCTTTGCGATAAGCATCTAACAATACTACAATGGCATGCTCGGTACGTACCGTATTAGATGGTTCTTTTTGTGTGGCATAATCTTTCTTTCCTGAGCGATAAAGATCTGCGATTGAAGTAATCATTCCTGTATAACGATCTGGTACTATTAAGGAGAGCAATGGCAATTGGGTGCGATAGTTATCCCAAATTGCCCAACCATTATAGCGAACTTCGCTATCTTTCTGCAACTCTCCTTTTGTGTTACGGTATTGTCCGTCATTTTCTGAAATTACGTAAGGGGATTGCATGGTACGATACAATAATGAATAAAATAATTTTGCACTTTCCCTATTTCCGGTTACAGTGATTTTAGAGAGATTGGTATTCCAGTCGGTATTACTTTGCGCTTTAATTTCTTCAATGTTTTTTCTGTTAACGGATAACCTTGCCGCATCAGCGCTTACTGAAGAAAGTGCTACGTTAATTTCTGCATTGGTTTCATTGATGTTTAACCTGGCAATCAACTTATGGTCAGATAAGCTTACCCAATTTGCATTTCCTTTTATCTCCAGATGATAATAAATGCGGTACTTACCCGCTCCACAAGTTGTTTTGGATTCAATCCAGCCTGAAATTGTGTTACCGTTTACAACATGTTCCTCAGTAACAAAAGCGCCATTAAAAGCATAACCTAAATCCAGATAAATTCCTTTTTCTCCTTTCGGTAGTTGATAAACATGTTTGCCTGCATTTTTTAGAACAGCAAAAGCGGCTTTAATTTTATTTTCAAAACCTACCTCATAATAGCCAGGAGTGGCTTTTTCTGATATTTTGATTAATTGAGATTTCAGGGGGTCATTGCCTAAAAAGGGCTTGATAAAAATATTACCTCCAGAACCCTGACAGCCCACCCCTTCGAAGCGGTTATGCGTAAAACCTTCGAATTTCTTGGCCAGGTATTCATAACCGGTATGCGTTTTAGGGTAAGTTTGTGGCCCTATGCTCAACATGCTGAATGGATAGGATGCTGCCGGTGACATCTGGCCATGATCGCCTGAAGAGCCTAAGAAAACATTAACTAAATCGACTGGTTTTTGATTTCCAACAGGAGATGTTATCGTTTTTTGTTGTGCTAAAACGTTTAACTGAAAAAATGATAACAGGGCTATTATTTTAAAGGTAAGTTTCATTACGAGGTTTTAAAATCAAGCTAAAATAACATTTAAACATGAATTTGAAGTATTTTGGAAGAAGGAAATATCTATTGTTTGCATTATCTTGCTTTAAGATTCCCGCCTGCGTGGGAAGGATGTAAAGGATGGAACCCAAATATATTGTCATCCTTGAATGACAACTTTTTGGTTGGTACTTGTCCTCTCTGAATGTAGTGAAGAGTGACAGGTAATGAAATACTAATGTAAACAGCCTCGGTTCGTGTCCTCACGAAACGAATAAAGGTTCGTGAGGACACGAAACCATGGCCTTATGGTTTGGAGATTCTTTGTTGCTCAACCATTGATGTATTTATGATTCACTGTTAATCGTGATTTTAATTTAAGTTTTAAAGAAAGAATATCCCCGCAGATTTAAGAAATCACGCAGATTTTATTTTTTATCTGCGTAATCCGCGGCATCTGCGGGAAATACCTGAAAAATCTCAACATCATTTATATTGATTCCTCTATCGGTTGTGTCTCGCCAAATGAAGGCATTAAAAAAAGCCAGTAAACTCCTTTAATTTCGTTTGGTGGGACACCAACCGATAGATAAAATATCCCCACAGATTTAAGAAAATCATGCAGATTTTATTTTTTATCTGCGTAATCCGCGGCATCTACGGGAAAATACCTAAAAATCTCAACATCATTTATATTGATTCCTCTATCGGTTGTGTCTCGCCAAATGAAGACATTTAAAAAAGCGAGTAAACTCCTTTAATTTCGTTTGGTGGGACACCAAACAATAGGTAAAATATCTCCGCAGATTTAAGAAAATCACGCAGATTTTATTTTTTATCTGCGTAATCCGCGGCATCTGCAGGAAAATACCTGAAAACCTCAACATCATTTATATTGATTCCTCTATCGGTTGTATACCCCCAACCGAAGACATTTAAAAAAGCGAGTAAACTCCTTTAATTTCGTTTGGTGGGACACCAAACAATAGGTAAAATATCTCCGCAGATTTAAGAAAATCACGCAGATTTTATTTTTTATCTGCGTAATCCGCGGCATCTGCGGCATCTGCGGGAAAATACCTAAAAATCTCAACATCATTTATATTGATTCCTCTATCGGTTGTATACCCCCAACCGAAGACATTTAAAAAAGCGAGTAAACTCCTTTAATTTCGTTTGGTGGGACACCGTTATCTTTCAAAATGACAACGACCGTGCTTAAATAATGACATGGGATTCCCGCGATAGCCTCGTTCCTCCTTGCAATGAAGGCCGATCCAAAAAGCTTAACATAATGACATTGGGTTCACACCTGTGTTGGAAGGACGGCAATAAGCATGGCCTGAAAAATATTTGTGTCTACACGATAGGCCTACACAGGAAAACGAATGGGTGTGCTTTCATTATATCGGTTTTATTACGCCGATTGATAAGGTAAATAAAAAGCCATTCCGAAAAATCGAAATGGCTTTTGAAATGATATTTATTTTTTATTTAATAGATACGGGAACAGAAATCTTATCCCAATCTAAGGAGAAACCTGTTTTGGTAATCTTGTAAACCAAACGTTCCTGAGTTGCTTTTAATGGTTTCGTTTTAACATCAACACGTAAGGCATCTTTAGCTTCTTCGTATTTATAAGCTCCCCATTGTGTTGGCTCCTTATTGAAAATCGCTGTCCAGATTCCACTTTCTTTAGGGATCAGGAAGAAACTGTATTTTCCTGCAGGGAGTGCTTTACCTTCCACTGTGATATCTTTATCCGTTTCAAATGTGGTAGCTTCATTTGCACCAGCACGCCAAACTTTATCCCAGGCCTCTAAACCGCCCCAAATTTTGCGTCCTTTTACTGCAGGGCTACTGTAGTTAATGGTAATTGTTGCTCCTTTAACTTTTCCCGTCGCTGTTGCAGCAGGACTTGGTTTTGGTTGAGCATCCTGTGCCATCGCACCTGCTGAGATCGTTATTGCCGTAAAAAGCAAGGCGATAGATTTAATCATCGTTTTCATAGTATTATTATTTGTTTTGTTGTATTCTGTTCTACGAATTTAAAGCTTTAGGCTGATAAAACAATAAGCCTAAATACGAAAATAGTATTACCGCCACTGCTCCAATCACATTCAACCAAAGAAATGACACAATATCGAAACTATAAACGGCAACAACGGTTATTTCTGATAAAATAGCCGAAATAAATACCAACATCCCATCTATCCTTTTAAAATAAAATGCGGTTAGAAAAATACCCAGAATCGGCCCGTAAAAAAGTGATCCCAAAACATTAACTGCCTCGATTAACGATCCCATTTGCGTTGCAAACATTGCAACTGCTATGGAGAATATTCCCCATGCAAGTGTATGAAAGCGGCTGTATTTTAGTTCGGTTGCATCATCCATTTTCTTTTTGATAAAAATTAAATGCATATCTTTTAATGAACAGGCAGCCAATGAATTTAATGCTGCAGAAATGGAGCCCCAGCTGGCCAGAAAAATCACTGCAAATAATAATCCGATCATCCCCGCGGGCAAAGTATTTTTAACAAAGTACAAGAAAATGTAATTCGTATCTGTTTTTTCAGCATTAAAGTTTGAGTTATTGATAGCCTCCTCAACCCTGGTATGCAAATTTTTAACATCCTTTTGTGTTTCTTTAAAGTTTGCAATGGAAGTATTCAGTTCAGGCGAATTACTTTCTTTTTGAACAAGGATGGCTTTTGATTGGGCGTTGAATTTTTCTTCCAATATTTTGTGTTCTCCTTCGAAAACCGCAGCTTGTTGTGGCTGCGTTTCTTTTAAATACTGATAAGAGCGCTCATTAAAATAAATCGGAGCTGGTTTTAATGAAAAGAAAGCGAACAACAATGCTCCGATTAAAAGAATGGCGAACTGCATTGGAATTTTAACCAATCCATTTAACAGCAATCCCATTTTTGCATTGGTATTATCTTTTGCCGTGATGTACCGGCCTACCTGACTCTGATCGGTTCCAAAGTAAGAAAGTGCGAGAAAAAATCCTCCTATTAATCCGCTCCAGATATTATATTTATCTTTCCAATCGAACGTTGTGGTAATTACATTTAGCTTTCCTGATTTCCCTGCGAGGTAAAGCGCATCACTGAAACCCACGCCATTGGGCATGTTTTGAACTAATAAATATCCTGCAAAACCCATCGTTCCTAAAATGATCAGAAACTGAAGTTTTTGTGTATGTGCAATGGCTTTTGCTCCGCCAACATAAGTATAAATTAAAAGAATTCCTCCTGTTAAAACATTAGTGAGGTAGATATTCCAGTTTAAAACACTGGATAAAATGATACTTGGTGCATATATACTGATCCCGGTTGACAAGCCACGGGAAAACAGAAAAAGCAGGGACGTTAAAACCCTGGTTTTTTTATCGAACCGTTGTTCAAGATATTCATAAGCGGTATAAACATTTAAACGTTGAAATATCGGAATGAATGTAATACAAATCACAATCATTGCCAATGGCAAGCCAAAGTAATATTGAACAAAACGCATTCCATCGGTGTAGGCTTGTCCTGGTGCGGAGAGGAAGGTAATGGCGCTCGCCTGAGTAGCCATAATGCCCAACAGCACAATATACCAGGGCATTTGATTGTCGGCCTTTAAATAAGATGCATTACTTTTTTGGCCGCGACCAATGAAAACGCCGTAAGCCACAACCGCCAGTAAGGTAAAAATAAGTACAAACCAATCGATGTTACTCATGCCCAAAACTTAGTAAAAAGATAATAGAATACTACTTGAAACACCAATGCCAGCGTTAATAGAATGTACCAGATGTTCCAGTTTTTGAGCTGATTTTTCATTATATCAATATATTCAAATTATTTATTTAAGATTTTCATCAACTCATCTTCCATAAATATTGAAATTGTAGTGATTTTGGTTTTACCTATATTATTAAGCGTTAACAGATCCTTGTCTCCCGTCAACAGAAATCTACATTTCCATCCACAGAAAGGGAGAGCAAAAAATTATCTTTTTCATCACGACAGATATTTATCCTTGTTTTTACTTCAACAAATTCTGCGTATTCATCAATAGTTTCCAGAAGTTCTTCTAAATCCTCTTGAATAAAGTATTGCCTAAGCTTTGGACGTTTAACAACCTCCAGAAATTCATCTAACAATTCTTGGCTAAAGATTAATATGGTTTTTTTTGAAAAGATAATTTTATCGAGTTTAGAAAAGTCTTGGGTAATTAAAAAACTAATCCAAAGATTGGTATCGATAATTATTCTATTTCTCTGATTTTGCATAACGCTTAGATCGTACCAGCTCCACCTCCTTTGTTATTTCTTCCATCGTAGGTATTGAATTGGATTTAGACCTTAATTTTTTCAATATATCAGCGAAGCCATTTTTGGAAGTATCTTGAATTGCAATTAGATTCAGATCCGCTAAATCTTTTAAAAGCTTGGCAGCTTTAGGGTTCAATATGTCTATTCGCATGGTGTCCATATTTCAAATTTAACTAAAAGATTTTTATAACCCTATAAAGTTTAGCAGTTTAAACCAAGTAAAAACTTTATTTCATTTACTTACCTATCGATATAAAGTTAAAAAACAATCTTGCTGCGCCAACATTGCCAGCAGGTAATTGCCTAAAAAATGCCAGTGATGTATAGATGAAATTGCCCTTACCGTACTTTGCATATAAAGTTGAACCCTTCAGGGATTCTTCACCTGTATCATTCATTTCAAATAATGGTTCATATTTTTCATCCCATTTATCAGGAAAATAAGCACCGCGTTCCTGTACCCAGCCATTAAAATCTTCAGCAGTAATTTTATTCGGATAGTTCAATAGCTTATGATTTGGATTTAAGAATTTTACCGAAGCATTTTCTTCGGTAACCCTTTTTCCGCTGATGCTAAAAGGATAAACACCAAAATCCTGCAAGGCCATATCCTGAGTGGTGTTATATTGCATTATCATTGTTCCTCCGTTTTCAACATAACCCTTTAACGCCGTTTGCCAGTTCTTGATTCTTTTCTCCGTGTTAATTACCCTTACACCAGTTACAATGGCATCATAAGTGGCCAATTTGACTGGATTTAAAATATCAGATTCGTTTAGTATATCAACCTGTAATCCTCCCTGACGTAAAAATTCAGGAATTAAATCTCCTGCACCCTGGATGTAACCAATCCTTTTAGCGGTCACTTTTATATTCCCCTTTAATAACCAGCTTGCTGCAGGAACAAAGTATTGCAATGAAGGTAAGTGTGGGTATTGAATCAGTATTTGTCCTTTGGTTAACTCATCATTCTCTGAAGTGAATACAGCCTCCAGCTTATTTTGGCTGGCTTTAATTTTTGCTAAATCTTCGGCAGGAATAAGAAAATCTTTAATGGTAATTGTGTTTTCTGGAAGATTGATTCCTGTAAAAGTTTTGATGATGGTATTTCCTATTTTGAAACTTACCTTGCCATAATTGATATATTTATTGGCCTTTAACCGAAGTGTAACCTTTAAATCTTCCTTTTCTCTTGCAAAATAAACGGGTTCAGCAAAGCTTAGATCCAAGGCTGGAACAATTCTTAACTGCTCCACTACATCTCCTTTAACGGGATCTAATTTTTTGTAAGATAATGGCAATTTAACCTCAAACTTTTCAATTCCTATTTTTAATGATAATGAAACATTCAAAGCAGCTTCGGTTTCTGCCGCTCCAATTAACGTATCATTCGCTACACTAAAAGTTGCGGCATTTTTAACAGGTTTTTCTAACCAGTAAGGTTCGGTCAAAGGTGCATTGGCGGGGATTTGAATTTTGCGTTCTATTGTAATCAGTGAGTCTGCGGAGAGCTTCCTGTTTAAATTATCAGTTAAATTAATCCAGTTTACCCTTTCTAATATTACCGGACTTGAAGATCTCGCAATAACGTTTAAGCGAAAATTATAACTGCCACCAGCAATAGCTTCAGCCTGGTTTGTTACCACTTCCCCCATAAATCCGGTACAGCTTAAAATGATATGATCAATTGCTTCAAGCTTATCTCTTCTCAGGTTTACATCCGGTAGTTCAGCAATTCTTTTTCGCAGCATCAGTAATCCATGCAAACTCTTGTCAAGACGATTATAGTCGAATGATAATAAAATGATATCAATCAGTTCATCAATATCTCCAATTCCTTTATCTGACCAGTTCATTGGTATTTTATCGAAAAGGGATTCTTTTGCCGGTGTTCCTAAAACATGAGTAAAGTATTCAGTCCTGATCCCCGCTATGGATTGCGTTCCGGCTCCCTGGCTTTTATGTAAACTTCTGCTTAAGCCTGCAAGTTCCCCATAGCCCATACCTAATTGGGCATTATATTGCCCAACATTAATCTTGAGTTGATTTTCTGCGGTGGTATTTGTAGATCCAAAACGAAAAGTATTCCACAACATTCTTTTCGGTTGCCAGATACCTGCATATTTCAATTGATTTGGGAACATGTTTTTATCACCCGCAGCCTTGAATGCTTTTTCTGCAATTACTGCTGATGCTGAATGTTGACCATGGCCTGCAGCTGAAGTTGGCGGAAACCGACAGATGATCACATCTGGTCTGAATTTTCTGATTACCCAAACCACATCGGCCGTAATGCTGTCTGCATCCCATTGCTTAAATGTATCATCTGTATTTTTAGAAAAGCCAAAATCAATTGCCCTTGTGAAAAATTGCTGGGCACCATCAAGTTTTCGGGCCTCCAAAAGCTCATGTGTTCTGATTAAACCTAAAGCAGCGCTTTGTTCGGTACCTAAAAGATTTTGCCCGCCATCACCTCTTGTAATTGATAAATATGCTGTTTCTACATTCTGATCATTAACTAACCAGGATAATAATCCTGTATTTTCATCATCAGGATGTGCTGCGAGATAAAGCACTTTAGGGATATGTTTTAAGGTTTTTAATTCCCGATAAATTTCTGATGATTTTGCTGGTCTTATTTGCTGTGCGGAACAGAAAACCGCAAAAAAACCAAGGATGAATATAATGGTTAGTCTTTTAAACATAGAATTTGTTTTGTGAAGCAAATATGCTTAAAATGGTTTTATTTCAGGTGATTGGAAACGAAAAAGGTACAAACAAAGTAATTGACTAAAGTTTAGTTTAATTTTAATCCCTATAGGGTTACGCAGATTTTTGCAGAGAATGGTTATTTAACCACCTGAGATATCTAAGAACACCTCAGCTATATGATCTATATCTCTATATGGCAATCAAATGCTTATTCCTACGCACGATGATAATTAAGAGAGACCAAACGTCCTGAGACATTTAAGAACACCTCGACTATATCTCTATATGACAGTCAAATGCTTGTTCCTACGCACGATGACGATTATCACGATCAGACTTACGAAGTTTTACCAGTCCACAACCCAGCGAAACTTCGTAAGTCAGCTTGAAGCTCAACTTGCGAAGCTTCAAAGGGAAATCGCTTGGGAGAACTTCGAAAGTTTAAAAAGCCTATTGCTGAAGAAGGGATGAGTGTGTTGGAGTGAAGCAATCTTTCCAATGCAATTACGATAGCAAAACAGATTGCTTTGTCGTTCCTTCCCGCAATGACGATTAAGAGGGGCCAAACGTCCTGAGACATTTAAGAACACCTCAGCTATATCTATATGGCAGTCAAAGCTTGTTCCTGCTTACGATGACGATTATCACGATCAGACTTACGAAGTTTTACCAGTCCACAACCCAGCGAAACTTCGTAAGTCAGCTTGAAGCTCAACTTGCGAAGTTTCAAAGGGAAATCGCTTGGGAGAACTTCGAAAGTTTAAAAAGCCTATTGCTGAAGAAGGGATGAGTGTGTTGGAGTGAAGCAATCTTTCCAATGCAATTACGATAGCAAAACAGATTGCTTTGTCGTTCCTTCCCGCAATGACGATTAAGAGAGGCCAAACATCCTGAGACATTTAAGAACTCCTCAGCTATATCTATATGACAGTCAAAGCTTGTTCCTGCTTACGATGACGATTATCACGATCAGACTTACGAAGTTTTACCAGTCCACAACCCAGCGAAACTTCGTAAGTCAGCCGTCCTCTATTAATATAGGATTACAATTTTTCAGTATCAGACATATTGTAAACGTATTTCAGTATAGGATATACAACTATTAGTACAGATTGAACTCAGATTTAGGTAGGGGTTTAGTCGGGTAGAATTGTCACAAGTCCGAACCAACTCCGAACCAAATGCGTCTTAAGCCCCTATCGAAGGTTAGAATATCATCATCTTGCATGGTCTTCATTACCAGCCTTCAATTGTGATTAAACGATATAAGGTTCCATCTCTTTATCAATGCTCTTACGCAATTCCATTAGTTTAATGGCATAACCATGCATGGCAATTTCCTTCTCTGTTTTAGGTTTAAATGCAGGGATTGGTTTCGGCTGACCATCATCATCAACAGCTACAAAAACAATGATGCAATGGGTGTTTTTCACAAATTCAGCCTGACCAACGGGCTTGGAAAAAGCATCAACAGCAATATGCATACTTGTTTTGCCGGTATAAATAATCCGGGCATCCATTTTAACCAAATGGCCGATATGCACCGGGTGGAAGAACCGTATTCCTCCTACGTAAACCGTTACACAATAAGATTGGCTCCATTGTAGGGCACAAGCGAAAGCAGCCTGATCAATCCATTTCATCATCATTCCACCATGAACCTTCCCGCCATAGTTTACATCAGATGGCTCGCTTAAAAACTGAAGTTCGATGTGTTTTTTTGTTCTGGCCATATTTGTTGGTTTATCCACGCAGATTAAAATGATTTACGCAAATAATTTGCTGACAGCAATATGCGAAAATTATTTTTTATACAATAATATCAACCTGGTTTAGACTAACCCTTGCAATGTATTCGCAGGCCTCAGACTGGATTTATTTCATGGGCTTATACGAATAAGATGCTAATTGCCAATAGCTATAAGATATTTAATACTGTAACTACTTGCAAAATGAATTTACTTCGTAGCTTTCCGCTTTGCTACAGGTCAGTATGACGAATGCTTAGGCTTATTTAGTAAATAAAAAAGTCGTAGCGAGACGCTACGACTAGAATTAGGAATACGCACAAATCTATATACCTATCTCCACACGATAGCCTCGCGCAGGGATAATAATGTTCCAAACATAAGAATTAATTTTTCGGTTTTGCGGCAATCTGTTTAATCTGCGGGACAACTCTTTTAAAAAATAATGTTGTAGTGAGCGTAAAATAAAAAAGTCGTAGCGAGACACTACGACTAGAGTAAAGAGACACTACGACTAGAATTAGCTGGTTAACCACGTAGTTGCGTTAAAATTCCCGTTTTCACAGGAATGACGCACAAATCTATATACCTATCTCCACACGACAGGCTCGCGCAGGGATAATAATGTTCCAAACATAAGAATTAACTTTTCGGTTTCTGCGGCAATCTGTTTAATCTGCGGGACAACTCTTTTAAAAAATAATGTTGTAGTGAGCGTAAAATAAAAAAGTCGTAGCGAGACGCTACGACTAGAGTAAAGAGACCTATGACTAGAATTAGACGCTAAGACTAGAATTAGCTGGTTAACCACGTATATTACATTAAGATTCTCGTTTTTTACAGGAATGACGCACAAATCTATATAACTATCTCCACACGATAGCCTCGCGCAGGGATAATAATGTTCCAAACATAAGAATTAACTTTTCGGTTTCTGCGGCAATCTGTTTAATCTGCGGGACAACTCTTTTAAAAAATAATGTTGTAGTGAGCGTAAAATAAAAAAGTCGTAGCGAGACGCTACGACTAGAATAAAGACGCTAAGACTAGAATTAGACGCTACGGCTAATTAAACCTTGTGTTCTTTGCGAAAAACTTTGCGTCCTTTGCGGTTAAACTTGTAAGATTATTTCGCCATGATGCTTATTGCATAGCCACCTCCCGGCGCACAATACTGAGTTAATTTCGTTTTATTAGTTACCTCCATCTTGCGAATGGTATATGCTTTAGGATTGGTTTCATAATGCGCATCCTTTGCATCAGCATAAATAGTGGCGATATATTTTTTACCTGGGTCCAAAAAGCTGAAGTTGATTTTTGAAGTACGGGCAATCTCATCATTGGTACGGCCAACGAACCAATTGTTTTTACCCTTAGCTTTACGGGCAAAAGTAATGTAATCACCAGGTTCTGCCTCTAAAACTTTAGTATCATCCCAATCCACTGCAACATCTTTTATAAACTGAAAAGCATCCATATATTTATTGTAAGTTTCAGGTAAATCTGCTGCCATTTGCAACGGGCTGTACATGGTTACATAAAGTGCCAGCTGACGAGCTAAAGTACTATGAACAAAAGAGTTATTTTCAGGATTATAAACACTCACTTTTGTTTCGAAAATACCGGGCGTATAATCCATTGGGCCACCGATTAAACGGGTAAAAGGCAGAATAGTGGTATGATCGGCATTATTACCTCCAAATGCTTCGTATTCAGTTCCACGGGCCGATTCATTTCCAATTAAATTCGGATAAGTACGGGCCAATCCTGTTGGTCGAACAGCCTCATGTGCATTAACCATGATTTTATATTCAGCCGCTTTTTCTATTGAATATAAATAATGATTATTTAACCACTGCCCGTAGTGATGTTCTCCCCGGGGGATCATATTTCCAACATATCCACTTTTTACGGCATCGTACCCATTTTCTTTCATGAATTTGTAAGCTGTATCTAAATGCCTTTCATAATTTCGAACCGAAGAAGAAGTTTCGTGGTGCATGATCATTTTAATGCCTTTACTTGCTGCATAACGATGAATTTCCTTCACATCAAAATCGGGATATGGTGTTACGAAATCGAAAACATAATCTTTTGTTTTGCCAAACCAATCTTCCCAACCTTCGTTCCATCCTTCAACCAAAACAGCATCCAAGCCATTTTTAGCAGCAAAATCAATGTACTCTTTCACATGAGCGGTATTGGCCGCGTGTTTCCCATTAGGTTTTGTTTTTGAATAATCGGTTACCCCCAATTGAACGCTGGTTAAATCATTGTATGCCCAGGTACTTTTGCCGGTAATCATTTCCCACCAAACGCCAACATACTTAGTCGGTTTAATCCATGATACATCTTTGAATTTTGTAGGTTCATTTAAGTTATAAGTTAGTTTTGAAGTCAAAATATCACCAGCTTTATCACTCACAATAATGGTTCTCCATGGCGATAAACAAGGGGCTTGCAGATAACCTTTATCACCAATCGCGTCTGGTGTTAACCATGACTCTAAAATCATGTTTTTATCATCCAGATTTAGCGACATCAGAGAATAGTTGATCAGGGCTGCCTCGTGAATGTTGATATATAAACCATCCTTGCTTTTCATCATTAAAGGTGTTTGTAAACCAGTTGGTGAAAAGGTGGTTTGCGAGGCATTCGGCGTAACGGCATCCTTCATTTTTCCACGAACTTCAGATAAATTTGAAGTTACTGTACTGTATTCCTGTGTATCATAATCACCTGGTAACCAAAATGCCTTATGATCGCCCGCTAATGCAAACTGAGTTTTTTCTTCTTTAATGACGAAATAATCTAAATTTTTCTGCTCTGGAAATTCATATCTAAAGCCTAGTCCATCGTTAAATAAACGTAAGCGGACAATGATAAAACGATTGGTTTCTTTTTGGGTTAGGGTTACCGCTAATTCATTGTAATGATTCACAATTTCTTTTACTTCGCCCCAAACCGGTTTCCAGGTTTCATTGAAAGTACTGATTTTGCTATCAGTAATACTGAAACCATCCGTTAAAGATTTACCTTCTTTAAGTTCTAAACCTAACTTGCTGGTTTTGATCACCTCTTTGCCTTTATATTTTAAGCTATAGGTGGGTACTCCACCAGCGGTTAAAGAAAAATTTGCAGTCAAATTCGCATCCGGCGATTTTAATTCTTGTGCAAGAGCTGTTTCTGCAAAAAGACAACAACAAGCTAAGGCTAAAAATTTAAGGAGATTAAGGGATTTGTTTAAGTTCTTATTCACTTTTATATATTTATTTATAATTCTTTTATTTATTGACCACAGATCTTTATTTTGTCGTAGCGAGGCGCTACGACTAGCTAAGGGATTTATTTAAGTTCTTATTCACAGTATATAATTTATTTATAATTCTTTTATTTGTTGACCACAGATTTTTATCTGTCGTAGCGAGACGCTACGACTAGCTAAGGTAAATTCAGGTAACGGCCTTTCATAGTTGGTGTCGATACGATTTACTGGCGTTCATCCTGTCCATCTGTGGGTAATTTTACTCCAAAAGTAATTGCTCATCATCCTCATCAGTTAAACTTAACTGAATGCTGTCGCTTCCTGCAATGCCTTCAATAGAACCCCGGATATGAGTTGCATTTAATAACACTTTTTCCAGTTGTTTTTCACGTGCTTTCCATAAACGCTCCATTGCATCCCGTTCCCGTTGGATTGATAATTTCATACTCATAAAGCCTTCACGAATCGCTTTCCATTGTTCAGAAAACTCCGCTCCTGTCAGGTAATCATAAAGCATGTGCATTTTATCGCCCCGGTTTTCTTGTGATTTCATGGCGCTTGATAAACGTAAAATTCCATCGCGTAAAACATAGGCGACCGCATTTACCTCTTCAAAAGAGCAAATCCAAACACCGTCTCTTTGCCCAAAACAATCCATCCCTTTTGGATAGCATTGACTTACAATTACGGCAACATCAACACCCATGCTGCGCATGTCTTTTTTTAGTTTTTCAATCCAATCGCCGCCGAAATCTTTGGTTCGTTTACTTTCGTAGATGATTTTACCACATTCCTGCCCAAATTGATTGCGTACCACCTGAACACAATCGGCTCCACGAACGCCTTTTCCGACCTCTTCAATCAAATCAAAAGGAAAGTTGCTTCGTAACAGTTCCTCTAAAATCAATTCCTGAACTTCGCCCTGCAATTGCATGCTGCCTTGTTCAGCTTTACGTTTCATTTCTTCGGCCAGTTTTTTCTGATCGTCAAGCTGTTTTTCGAGTTCTTTTAATCTTAATTGATGCTCCGTGTCTTTAATGCTGTTTTTTTCGGCTTCTTGCTTTCGGATTTGCTCCACCAACTCATTGCGTTGCTCCTGCATTTTACGTTGAAAAGCCAATTCCATTTCCTCTTCCTTAACCTTCAAACTTTGCTCACGACGTAAAAACTCCAGTTCCTTTTCTCTGGCCAGCTTTAGTTTCTCTTCATTTTCTTTGGCCGTACCCTCAAGCATCTGGAGCTTGGTTTCGAAATCTGCTGCAATGCTCTTCCGTAAATTTCCTTCCAGATCATCTTTTAGTTTGGTTTTTTCTTCAACCAATTTAGCATCAAAAGCTTTTTGTTGTTGTTGCTTTTCGCTTTCCAACAAAGCCAGTTTGCGTTGAAATTCTTCATCTTTTTGCCTGGTAAAAGACATCATCTTCTCTCGCAACTCTTTCTTATAATCTTCGGCCATGGCTTCTTCCATTGGAAAAACATGAGCACAGTTTGGGCATTTAATTTCGGTAGCCATAAATAATTTTACTTCTGAAAATAGAAGTCACACAAAGATAATTAAAGCTTTTCAGGATTATGAAACGAGTTTTGCACCATTTGGTTATAACACTTTTGATCTTACCTCGTGTCCGACGGTTAAAATCTTGCCTACAGGACATTTAGATGCTATTTCTTCTAACCTGATCTTTTGTTCTTTCGTTAATTGCCCGGTACATATTATCTTTTCAAAGAATATGGTTTCGCCATTTTCAGTATCAATATTTACTTCTACCTCGATTTTATCAACGGACCATTCTTTTCTGTCTGCATACATCCTCAGTGTAATGGCCACACATGATGCAAGAGAAGCCATTAATAAACCTTTTGGTGCAAATCCCTTGTGGGTTCCGCCTAATTCAATCGGCTCATCTACTACGATATCATGAGCACCATTTGTTACAGAACAAGCATAATGCTCCTTGTTTATTGTTGCTTTTACCATCTATTTTTTCTATTTTAAATATTAAACCTACAAATATTATGCTTTATTACCAGTTGATTTAGATTTCCTGAAACATTATAACCCAGCAATTGTTCCTTTTAAAAACGCATAGTTATGAAATATAGAAAGTTAATCGGAAAATGTTTAGCGCATAAATCAAACAATAATACTCAAATAGCGCTGGCTTTAGTAGCAGGTTTAGCTGTGGGTGCAATAATTAGTGTATTGTTTGCACCAGATAGCGGATCAGGAACGCGAGGTAAAATTGCAAACAAGGCAAAAAATTTACGGTATGGTTTTCAGGATAAATATAATCTTCTAAAAGAAAAAGTTTTTGGAGTAGAGGCAATCGAAAATGACATTGTTGAGCATGAAGTTCCTCATTTCAAGCATAAAGTTACCAAAAAACGAAAATCTGACATTAAGGAAATATTAGAAGATGCACATCAGAATGATCAGGTGCAGGAAGGACAAGGGTAGAATTTATAATAGAATGAAATTAAAATATTAGTTTTAGGGATAATTTTCATTAATGAGTTTTATCCTTTCTAAAA
This sequence comes from Pedobacter chinensis, assembly GCF_003339865.1. Taxonomy (GTDB): domain Bacteria; phylum Bacteroidota; class Bacteroidia; order Sphingobacteriales; family Sphingobacteriaceae; genus Pedobacter; species Pedobacter chinensis. The sequence continues at coordinate 125,235 of NZ_QPKV01000004.1, read as the reverse complement.
TTTTAATTTTTTTACTTAAACCTATTGTTTGGGTTTTAATCACAATGGCTTTTTCTATACGGGCCAAAAGTGAGCGGAAAAGAAAAAAGTTTCTGTTCATTTCTTTAGGATTATTAGTAATCTTTTCTAATCCTTTTGTGTGTAGTTGCTTTTTTAACCTTTATGAACCTCGGGGTATTTTAAAAAAGAAATACGATGTTGGGATATTACTAGGAGGCTTTTCCAAGCCCGGACCTGAAAACAGGTTAGAAATTACTGAATCAGGAGATAGATTGGCACAAACAATTTTACTTTATAAAACGGGAGTAATAAAAAAGATATTAATTAGTGGTGGAAGTGGAAAGATTATTGGGACGGAGCCCATTGAGGCTGATTTGGCTGCTGATTATTTAAAATGCATGGGCATTCCTGATTCGTCTATAATTATGGAGAATAAAAGCAGAAATACGATTGAAAATGCTAAGTTGAGCTTAGGCATTCTAAATAAAATGGAACATAATCCCACTGTTGTAGTCATTACAAGTGCATGGCATATACCACGCAGTAAAGTAATATTCAATCACATATTTGAACAAAAGCCTGATTTTTACCCTACAAACTATCTTGGGAACCATAATTTTAATATTTCAGATTTCATTGTACCTGATGCCAATGCACTTAGTCATTGGGAAATTCTATTAAAAGAATGGGTTGGTTATATTGTGGATAGTATTCGAGTTAAAGGGTTTTGAGATTATTAACTTGGTATTATTATCAACTCAAACCGTTATCTTAAAAGAATGAAACAAAACTCTGATGTTACGCAAAAATACCAAATTAAGATCATTACTTGTTTTTATGAAATTCTAAAAAAAATTTAGATAGTCTAAAAAAATTATCTAAATTTGAATAAATATTAAAACGGGATGGTTGTAATCAGTTATTCTATAATAAGAGATTTTATTATCAAACATGCGGATGCAGAAGACGCTTTAAATAACTGGTATAGATTAGTTACTCAAACACAAGCAGATTGGAGTAGTTTCCACGAAATAAAACAAATGTTTAATTCAGTAGACGCAATTGGTAACGACCGTTATGTTTTTAATATTAGAGGAAATAACTATAGATTGATAGCATTGATTTTCTTCAATATACGAACTGTATATATCAGATTTGTTGGCACACATGCTGAGTATGACAAACTAAAAAACAGCAATCTGATATAATAAACATCTTAGGCTAACTGCGGAGAATCGGTTAGTTAAATATTTAAAATATCTATTTATCTATGGGACTGATGAATGCAATAAAAAAAGAAGCCAACTACAATACGGTAATGGCCAAAATTGATAGCCTGATGGCTAAAGGAAGTGAAAACGTTTCACAAGAAGAATTAGCTGAAATTCGTCATCTTGCATTGTTAGCACAAGCATATGAGCAAGAAAAACATGAAATACGGCCTCCGTCAACGCTTGCAGGCATAATAGAGATGCGCATGTATGAGTTAAAACTGAAACAAAAAGACCTTGCAAAAAAACTGCGTGTAAGTAACGCGAAACTTTCGTTAATTATGAATGGGAAACAAAAACCCGATGTGCAATTTCTAAAATCTGTTCATTCCGAATTAAATGTTGATGCAGAATTTTTGCTTTCACATGCTTAAATTTTCTATCCGTTTAGAATTAGTTATAAACCAAACTATCCTTCTATTGCTCTCCAAAGCAAATCTTTTAACTCTAAGAGATTTTTTTGTGCTACCGATGAAATGAATATTGACGGTATACTGGGCAGATCCTGTTTCATTTCTTCCATCAATTCATCATCCAGCATATCCGACTTGGTAATTGCTAAAACATGTGGTTTTTGCATTAACTCAGGATTGTATGATTGAAGTTCTTTTTTCAGAATTTCATATTCTTCTTTAATTGTTCTGCTGGTATCGGCCGGAACCATAAACAACAAAACAGAGTTACGCTCAATGTGGCGCAAAAAACGATAACCTAAACCTTTTCCTTTTGATGCCCCTTCAATAATCCCCGGAATATCTGCCATTACAAAGGATTTTCCACCTCTATAACTTACAATACCCAAATTCGGAACTATTGTAGTGAATGGATAATCGGCAATTTCCGGCTTGGCTGCAGAAACCACAGAAAGCAAGGTAGATTTGCCGGCATTGGGGAAACCAACCAAACCTACATCAGCTAAAACTTTAAGCTCAAGAATGTTCCAAACCTCTTTACCTGGCTCGCCAGGTTGTGCAAAGCGGGGTGTTTGCTGAACTGCATTTTTGAAGTGAGCATTACCCAAACCACCACGACCACCAGCTGTTAAAATTTTGGTTTCGCCATCCTTGGTAATCTCAAAAAGCACTTCGCCAGTTTCAGCATCTTTAGCAATGGTACCTAGCGGAACCTCTAGAATTTCATCCTTACCTTGCTTGCCAAATTTATGAGAGCTGCCGCCCGCTCCACCATCTTCAGCAATAATGTGTTTACGGTACTTAAGATGTAACAATGTCCAGATGTGAACGCTTCCCTTAACAATAATGTGGCCGCCACGACCGCCATCACCACCATCAGGACCGCCCATGGAGGTTAAAATATCGCGGTGTAAGTGCGCCGAACCTGCTCCGCCCTTACCCGAACGGCAACAAATTTTTACATAATCTACGAAATTAGAACCCTGAGACATATTATTTATCTTTAAAATAAAAAATGGCGGAAAAAATTGAAATCCTTTCCGCCATTTACTAAAAATTTAATTATTTAGAACTGATCAATTACAGCGCAAAGATCATTATAAACTTTTTCTATTTCACCAATTCCGTTTACTTTCTTCAACTTTCCCTGCTCTTCGTAATAAGGCAATACATGGATTGTTTTTTCAAAGTATTCCGAAATACGTTTTTTCAACTTTTCTGCATCATCATCCGGACGACCACTCACTTTATGTCGTTCAGCAATGCGTTTTGTTAATTCTTCCTGATCAACATCTAAAGCGATTACGCCGGCAATTTTACTGCCTTTACGCTCTAAAAATAAATCAAGTTCTTTTGCCTGAGGAACCGTGCGAGGGAAACCATCAAATACGAATCCTTTTGCATCAGGGTTTTTATCCACTTCTTCTTCAAGCATGGCAATTGTAATCGCATCCGGTACTAATTCTCCATCAGCTAACAATTGGCTAACTTTTTTTCCTAACTCTGTTTCTCCTTTAACGTGTGCTCTAAAAAGATCGCCTGTTGAAACATGTACCAACTGATATTTTTCTATCAGCTTTTCAGATTGGGTGCCTTTACCCGCCCCTGGGGGGCCAAAGAGGACTAAATTAAGCATTAACGTGGTTTAGGTTGTCTTTAAAATTAAAAAAAGCCTTATCCTATGGCTCTACAAAAAATGAAAGTCATACTCATTAACAAAGCACTGCCTTTCAAGGCTGCAAATATATAATTATTAATTTAGATGCTATTTATAATCGGAAATTTATTTAAAAAGCGAGGCAGTTTAAAACTCATCTAAACTATTTCACAAAGAATCTTATGCTTTGGTTATCATTTACAGAATATTCCCCAATTAAATAAAGGAGCTGACCAAATAATCAAACATTTTTTCAATTAAAAGAGCAAAAATTGATCTTAAATAAATGATTATAAACAAAAAAAGAGGATTTCGATGAATGAAATCCTCTTTTTTATCCTGTGCACTCGTAGGGATTCGAACCCCAAACCTTCTCATCCGTAGTGAGATGCTCTATCCAGTTGAGCTACGAATGCGTTTCCGTATCGTTAACGGACTGCAAAGGTATAATTTGAGATTTTAATTTCCAATTAAATTTAAAAAAATCTTAGTATTTTATTTTGCGACCAGATAACTAAGCGTTCAGCGATTCATTAATTGCTTTAAAATCAGGCAATTCTTTAGCATCTTCCAAAACCTCAGCGTATAAAACTTTCCCTTCTTCATCGATCACAAAAGCTGCTCTTTTAGAAACACCTTTTAATCCAAATACAAATTCATCATAAAAAGCATCATAAGCTTTTGATACTTCTTTGTTAAAATCTGACAATAAAGGGAACTGATAGTTTTGAACTTCCTTAAATTTAGCTAAAGCAAAGGGAGAATCAACTGAGATTCCTAAAACCTGGGCATTGATTCCCTCATAGTAACTAAAATTATCTCTCATTGTGCATAATTGTTCTGTGCAAGTACCGGTAAAGGCCATTGGAAAGAAATGGATAACCACTTTTTTGCCGCTAAAAGCTGATAGAGAAATTTCCGTTAAATCAGAACTGTATAATTTAAAATCCGGGGCTTGATCGCCAATTTGTAGTGACATATTTTTTATTTTATTTAAGATTGTTTAGTTGTTAAGCTGTTAAGTCGTTTAGTTGTCAGGAGGATCATGTACCAAATACCTCAACCATTTTAATCCGTTCAATAGTTCATTAGTTCAATTGCTCATTAACTAACCCTTTCATTAGTATGTTTTGCCCAATGAACCAATAACCAATGAACCAAATTATCCTTTCTCTTTGATTTGCCGATCTACAATCCTTAACCCCTCTTCAAAACCATGTGGATTATAGCCTAAATCCTTCATTGCCTTATCTAATACAAAGCCAGTTCGTACTGGTCGCTTTGCAGTTTGATTTAAACTTTCAGAACTAATCTCAGATATCATTGATTGATCCAATGCCCAATAATCGGCAACTTTTCGCACTAAATCTGCAATACTCATGTAATCTTTACCAGAAATATGATAAATTCCCCGTGCATTTTTTTCAACAGATAGCAAACAGGCCTCCGCCAAATCTTCAGCAAGTGTTGGTGTGCGCCATTGATCGTTTACTACATTTATAGGTAAAGCATTTTCTAAAGCCCCTTTGGCCCAGAGCACAATATTACTTCTACTCATATCATTTGTGATGCCGTAAACCAATATTGTTCTAAGAATGGCCCAATTTGCATCAGCATTTTTGATCAACTCTTCAGCAAGAACTTTAGATTTCCCATAATAGCTGACCGGGTTAACAGCATCTTCTTCTCTATATGGTCCGTCAGCACCATCAAATACGAAATCGGTGCTTAAGTGAATAAGTTGTATATCTTTTTCTTCGCAAAGTGACACTAAAGTTTGAACTGCATCAACATTGAGCTCATGACAAAGAGTTTTATTGGCTTCGCAAGTATCAACGTTAGTCATCGCAGCAGTATGAATAATGGCATCTGGTTTATATTCTTCAATAACAGCCCTAACTTGCCCGGGGTTTAAGATATCCATTTCAGCATATTCGTAACCATCTTTTACGGGATAACGATTGGATCCTTTTGATGTAGCAATGAGTTTTAGTCTTTTCTCGGCCAGGACCTTTTCGGTTATTTTTTGTCCTAAAAGCCCGTTGCTGCCTGTTGTTAAAATGGTTTTCATATATTGATTTTATGGCTCTAAATTATCTATTAAAACCATGTTGAAAAAATTTATAATATATATTTAAAATTCAGCAAGAATAACTTAACTTTGCCAACCGAATTGGAGCCCCTATAAACAGCTTTAATTCATTGATTGTAATAAATTTACTCACAACAGATATGCCTAACTTAGGAAAAATAGCACAAATTATCGGCCCAGTGGTTGACGTTAGCTTTGCTGATGATGCCCATCTACCTAAAATTTTTGATGCGTTAGAGATAACGAAAGAAAATGGACAAAAAATTGTTTTAGAGGTTCAACAACACTTAGGTGAAGATCGCGTTCGTGCAATCTCAATGGACTCTACAGATGGTTTGGTTCGTGGAATGGATGTAGTTGATACTGGTGCAGCGATTAAAATGCCAGTTGGCGACCAGATTAAAGGTCGTTTATTTAATGTGGTTGGTGATGCGATTGACGGTATCAACACAGTTGATAAAACCGATGGTCGTCCTATTCACGCAACTCCTCCTAAGTTTGAAGATTTATCAACTGAAACTGAAGTACTTTTCACAGGTATTAAAGTGATCGATTTATTAGAGCCTTATGCAAAAGGTGGTAAAATTGGTTTGTTCGGTGGTGCTGGTGTTGGTAAAACCGTATTAATCATGGAGTTGGTAAACAACATCGCTAAAGCTTATGCTGGTTTATCAGTGTTCGCGGGTGTTGGTGAGCGTACCCGTGAGGGTAACGATTTACTTCGTGAGTTTATCGAATCAGGTGTAATCAACTATGGTGATGAATTCTTACACTCAATGGAAAAAGGTGGTTGGGATTTAAAATCAGTTGACACAGAGAAATTAAAAGAGTCTAAAGCAACATTGGTTTTCGGTCAAATGAACGAGCCTCCTGGTGCACGTGCTCGTGTGGCTTTATCAGGATTAACCGTTGCAGAATATTTCCGTGATGGCGAAGGCGAAGGTGCTGGAAAAGACATCCTTTTCTTCGTTGATAACATTTTCCGTTTTACTCAGGCAGGTTCTGAGGTATCGGCTTTATTAGGCCGTATGCCATCTGCAGTAGGTTACCAACCAACGTTGGCAACTGAAATGGGTTTAATGCAAGAGCGTATTACTTCAACTAAACGTGGTTCAATTACATCAGTACAAGCGGTATATGTACCAGCAGATGATTTAACTGACCCTGCACCGGCAACAACATTTGCCCACTTAGATGCAACTACAGTACTTTCGCGTAAAATTGCTGAGTTAGGTATTTACCCTGCAGTAGATCCATTGGATTCTACTTCACGTATCCTTTCTCCTGCTGTTTTAGGTGATGAGCACTATAACACGGCACAACGTGTTAAAGAAACTTTACAACGTTATAAAGAATTACAGGATATCATCGCGATTTTAGGTATGGACGAATTATCTGAAGAAGATAAATTAGTGGTATCAAGAGCTCGTCGTGTTCAACGTTTCTTATCTCAACCTTTCCACGTAGCAGAACAATTTACAGGTTTAAAAGGTGTGTTGGTTGATATTAAAGATACCATCAAAGGTTTCAACATGATCATGGATGGTGAAGTTGATGAGTATCCTGAAGCTGCATTTAACTTAGTTGGTAGCATCGAAGATGCAATCGAAAAAGGTAAAAAATTATTAGCAGAAGCGAACTAGTATCGAGATTTCAGGATCAGGTATCAAGACTAGAAACCCTATCTTGATACTTGATACCAGATACTTGATACTCAAATCTAAAAAAGAATGACTTTAGAAATATTAACTCCAGATAAAAAAGTTTACGAAGGTGATGTAACAGCCGTTACTGTTCCTGGTACTTTAGGTTCTTTTCAGATTTTAAAAGACCACGCCCCGATCATCTCAACTTTAGAAGATGGAGAAGTTATTATAAAAGCAAACAAAGCTGATGAGCAACGCTTCTTTATTAAAGGTGGTGTAGTTGAAGCTATCCACAATAAAATTGTTGTTTTAGCAGAAGGTATTGCTTAATTGAAATTCGTCATGCTGAAATAAATTCAGCATCTCAAAAGAAAAGCCTTTTCGATTTTTTCGGAAAGGCTTTTTTTATAAAAAATACTTACATACTTACCATTAGTAACGCAACATAAAAACATAGAATAGTATTTTCTAAAATGCCTTTGGAAATTCAAACTATTGGAGGTGGAAAGTTAAGAATGATCAGTAATTCATAAAAACATCCAAGCCCTAACTATCCTTCCATTTTAATAAATTAGAAAAGTAATCTTAAGATTCTGCTAAATTCTGGCATGGCTTACAAGATGATTTCGATATTGAAAAAGAGTTAAATGAAAAGCAAAAAGAATTCGATAACATCATTATTTCCGATAGGATCATAACCGTTTAAAATTCTTTCTATTAAGTTTTAAAAAAGCTGTTTTGTTGCTATCGTATTTGCATAAATTTCAAAATTTAATCAGCACAAAACCAATTTTAGGAAGAAAAATAGAAATTTTATAATGCAAGCATAATAAACATACCGTATACCGTTTTGATATTTGGTCTACAACCATCGGCATTAAATCACTAATTCAGCCTCCATTAAGAATAATATTTTGTTATGTTGTCTATATTAGAAATATTATTCTTATTTCACTTTTTTTTTATTTCTCTTGCATATTAATGAACCAAAAACTAAATTGGTATTTATAAAGAATCAGGAAATAATGGCTATTCAAAACAATACTTTTTCAAACAATGCTACTACAATTGCAGCTGGAAATGTTGTGTTGTTACCTGTCATTATTCTGAACCTACTACTCCTAAATATTTTACTTGGAAAGAAAACGGGCAGCTTTTAAATAGATTTAAAAAACTAAATATACCTAAAGCGTCCCGATACAAACGGGACGCTTTTTTTAAATAACAAAACACAGTATTATGAACCATCCATGATTAAAAAGCCGAAACAACAAGTGGAATGCTTATTTAATCATGGTAAGCTCCATCTGACTGATGAAAAAACAATGAAATAAACAGATGAAATACTATAATTCTAATACGATTATTTACCTTGATGGACGGTTTGAAAAAGCTGTAGATAGCAGCACAGATCTTTATGGTCAGTCGCTACACTACGGATATGCAGCGTTTGAAGGCATCAGGGCCTATAAAACCCATAACGGAAACCGCATTTTTAAGGCTGCCGCTCACTTTGACCGTTTGGAACGTTCATGCCAGCTGGCAAATATTCCTTTCCCTTGGGATAAAGAGGAACTCATCAAAGAAACCTATAAGCTGCTTACTTTAAATAAATTGAAAGATGCCTATATCCGTCCATTGGTTTTTTGCCACCCAAATATGAAGTTAAATGGCCCTAGTGGAGTTTCCATTTTAATTTGTGCATGGGATTGGGATGCTTACTCTGGCAACAAACTGCTAAAATTAACCATTTCAGATTACGAAAGACCGAATCCAAAATCCACTCCGATGGAAGCAAAGTTGAGTGGAAACTACGTAAACTCAATTCTGGCTACTACCGCAGCAAACATTAAAGGTTACGATGAGGCTTTGCTTTTAGATATGCATGGATTTGTTGCTGAAGCATCGGGTGCTAATATTTTCATAGAGAAAGATGGTAAACTTTATACACCATCTTTAGGAAACATTTTACCTGGAATCACCAGGGCAACGGTAAAAGAGCTTTGTGCAGTTTTAGATATCGAATGCATTGAAAAGAAATTAACAGTTGAGGATTTGAGAAAAGCAGACAGCGCCTTTTTATGCGGAACAGCCACAGAAATTGCAGGGATTGCCTCAATAGATGATATTGTTTTCCGTACACTTTGGAGAGAATCTATCGGTTACACCATACAACGTGCCTACAAAAACCTCGTGCTTGAAAAAGTAAATTATGAGGTAATTATATAGGTTAACTATTGAATGGTTTAAGCTGTTTAATTGACAGGTTTGCTATTCTAACAATTAACCGATTAACCACTTTTACGATTAACCAACCATATAATATAAATGAACGAAATCAATAAATACAGTAAAACATTTACACAAGATCCAACACAACCTGCGGCGCAGGCCATGCTTTACGGCATCGGTTTAACCGATGCAGATATGGCAAAAGCACAGGTGGGTATTGCAAGCATGGGTTACGATGGTAACACCTGCAATATGCACCTTAACGACCTTGCAAAAGACGTTAAAGCGGGAGTCTGGAAAAATGATTTAGTGGGTTTGGTTTTTAACACCATCGGGGTAAGTGATGGCATGAGCAATGGCACCGATGGAATGCGTTACTCTTTGGTAAGCCGTGATGTGATTGCAGATAGTATCGAAACCATTTGCGGTGGCCAGTATTATGATGGGATAATTGCCATTCCTGGTTGCGATAAAAATATGCCTGGTGCAATTATGGCAATGGCCCGTTTAGATCGCCCTTCGATTATGGTTTATGGTGGCACCATTGCTCCCGGACACTATAAAGGTGAAGAATTAAATATCGTTTCTGCTTTTGAAGCTTTAGGCCAAAAAATCTGCGGCAACCTTTCAGAAGAAGATTACCAGGGGATTATTAAACATACTTGTCCTGGTGCGGGCGCATGCGGTGGTATGTACACTGCCAATACCATGGCTGCTGCGATTGAAGCGTTGGGCATGAGTTTGCCTTATTCTTCTTCAAACCCAGCGGTTAGTGAAGAGAAAAAACAGGAGTGTTTGGATGCTGGAAAATACATCAGAATTTTACTGGAAAAAGATATTAAACCATCAGATATCATGACCAGAAAGGCATTTGAAAATGCTATTCGTGCCATTATTATTTTAGGTGGAAGTACAAATGCGGTGTTACATTTTATTGCAATTGGTAAAGCAATTGGTGTAGAAGTAACTCAGGATGATTTTCAGCGCATGAGCGATGAAACCCCTGTTTTGGCCGATTTCAAACCTAGCGGAAAATACTTAATGCAGGATTTACATCAATATGGTGGTATCCCGGCAGTGTTAAAATATTTATTAAATGAAGGTTTATTACATGGCGATTGCCTTACTGTAACCGGAAAAACCTTAGCCGAAAATCTGGCTGATGTGAAATCGGTTATGGATTACGATCAAAAAATCATTCAAAAAATCAGTGAGCCAATTAAAGCAACTGGTCACTTACAGATTCTCTACGGAAACCTGGCCGAAAAAGGCTCAGTTGCAAAAATTTCCGGGAAAGAGGGAGAAAAATTTGAAGGTCCAGCCCGTGTATTTGATGGCGAACATGATCTGATTGCTGGTATTTCCAGTGGAAGAGTTCAACCAGGAGATGTAATTGTGATTAAAAATGCTGGCCCGGTTGGTGCTCCGGGAATGCCCGAGATGTTGAAACCTACTTCAGCAATTATTGGTGCTGGTTTGGGTAAGTCAGTCGCTCTGATCACTGATGGCCGTTTCTCTGGTGGTACACACGGTTTTGTGGTTGGCCACATTACACCAGAATCTTACAAAGGTGGCCTAATTGGTTTGGTTGAAGATGAAGATCCGATTTTAATCGATGCAGTAAATAACATTATTAGCCTACAGGTAAGCGAAGAGGTTATCGCAGAGCGAAGAAAAAACTATGTACAACCAGCCTTGAAGGTAACAAAAGGTGTGTTGTATAAATATGCTAAAACAGTTTCAGATGCAGCAAGTGGCTGTGTAACTGATGAATATTAAATTTGAAGTCCTTAGGCCTCGGTTCGTGTCTTCACGAAATGAAATATTGGTCGTAAGACACAAACCAGGGCAAAGGTAATTCGTAGGGATACGAACCATGATTTTGGAATATAAATGAAATATTAAATTGAAGTCATCCCGACAATAAATTAATATTAAAATGAAAAAGATATGCAAATTATTAAAAGCATTCAAAGTAGAATTTACACAATAAGGGATGAAAGAGTTATGTTAGATTTCGATTTGGCATCACTTTATGAAGTTGAAACAAAAGCATTGAATCAAGCCGTGAAACGAAACATAAAGCGTTTTCCAGAAGATTTTATGTTTCAGTTAACTCCAGATGAATGGCTAAATGTTTCTATACAAAATGAAAAAATCAATTCTTCATTAGCTGGAAACATGAACCGGTCACAAATTGTGACCGGTTCGCAAAAACATAGAGGTAATTTACCTTACGCATTTACCGAACAAGGTGTAGCCATGCTGAGTGGTGTTTTGAAAAGTGACAAGGCAATTAACATGAACATTGCCATTATGAGAGCATTTGTTGACGTTCGGAAAATTTTGCTAAAGCAGAGCAACATTAGCGAACAGCTAATAGAAATTAAAGAACGGATAGGCGAACATGATGTTCAGCTAAATGAGCTTTATGATGCAATGGAAAATTTAATAGACGAGAAAATTGCACAATTGAAGTGGAAAGACAGAGAAAGAATTGGGTTTAAAATTAAAGAATAATAGAACCGCAAAAACATAATTATGGAAACTGCACAAGATACACTACAACAAACCGAGGCGAAAGCAGAAACCTCAAAAACCTTATTCAAAGGAACAGGCTCGCAGGTTTTGTTGAATGGATTAATTGAGGAAGGCGTAACCACCATTTTCGGTTATCCAGGCGGCGCAATCATGCCGATTTATGATGCACTTTACGATTACGCAGATAAATTACAGCATATTTTAGTCCGTCATGAGCAAGGTGGTATCCATGCTGCTCAGGGATTTGCCAGAGCAAGCGGCGAAGTAGGTGTGGTGTTCGCAACCAGCGGACCAGGTGCAACAAACTTAGTTACAGGTTTGGCCGATGCTCAAATCGATAGCACTCCTCTTGTTTGCATCACGGGACAAGTTTTTGCGCATTTATTAGGAACTGATGCCTTCCAGGAGACAGATGTAATCAACATTACTACGCCTGTTACCAAATGGAATTATCAGGTTACAGACGCAAAAGAAATCCCTGAAGTTTTGGCAAAAGCTTTTTACATTGCTAAAAGCGGCAGGCCAGGACCAGTTTTAATTGATATTACCAAAAATGCACAGTTACAGGTTGAGGAATTCCCCGAATATGTAAAGTGCAATCATATCCGCTCTTACCGTCCGAAACCAAAAGTTCGGGTTGAATATATTGAGCAGGCAGCAGCATTAATCAATACTGCTAAAAAACCATTCGTACTATTTGGTCAGGGTGTTATTTTAGGTACCGCAGAAGAAGAATTTAAAGCTTTCATCGAAAAAAGTGGTATTCCAGCCGCCTGGACCATCATGGGTGAAGGAGCCATACCAACTTCGCACCCATTAAATGTTGGCATGTTGGGCATGCATGGCAACTATGGCCCAAATGTTCTCACTAACGAGGCTGATGTAATCATCGCAATTGGAATGCGTTTCGATGACCGTGTAACAGGTCGTTTAGATAAATATGCAAAACAGGCCAAAATTGTTCATTTGGATATTGATCCCGCCGAAATTGATAAAAATGTTAAAGCTGAGGTTGGTGTTTGGGGCGATTGTAAGGAAACTTTGCCACTGTTAACCAATTTGGTAAATGAACGTAAACACGAAGACTGGTTAGCTAAGTTCAGAGATTATAACCAACAGGAAATCGATCAGGTTATTACGCCAGAACTTTATCCTGAAGGTGATGAAATGACAATGGGCGAAGTATTGCGTAACATCAACGAAATTTGTGGCGGAGATGCGGTAATTGTAACGGATGTTGGTCAACACCAAATGGTAGCTTGCCGTTATGCGAAGTTCAACAACACGCGTAGCAATATTACCTCTGGCGGATTAGGTACAATGGGTTTTGGTTTACCAGCAGCAATCGGAGCAAAGTATGGCGCACCAAACAAAACTGTTATTGCCATTATTGGCGATGGGGGTTTCCAGATGACGCCACAAGAATTGGGGACGATTATGCAATTTGGTGCTGCAGTGAAAATCTTGATTTTGAACAACCGCTTTTTAGGAATGGTTCGTCAATGGCAACAGTTATTCCACGATAAACGCTATTCGTTTGTGAACATCACCAGTCCTGATTTTGTGGCTTTAGCTAAAGCGTATTACATTGAGGCAGATAAAGTTGATGAGCGTGCAAACTTAAGAACAGCTTTAGAAACCATGATTAACCATGAAGGTTCTTATCTGCTGGAAGTTATGGTAGGCAGAGAAAATAACGTTTTCCCAATGGTTCCGCAGGGAATGAGCGTAAGTGAAATTAGACTGAAATAAGGCGGAAGGATAGCAAAGGACTAAAGCAAAAAGCATTGCCAAAAGAAATTATCATGAGTACTGAAAATAAAATAGAACATAAAATAGATAAAGCCGATTTAGATGGAAAGCAGGAATATACCATTACGGTTTATGCTGAAAATCGCATTGGTTTATTAAACAGGATTGCGATTATTTTCTCTAAAAGGAAAATCAATATCGAAAGTTTAAATACTTCTCCATCTGAGATTGATGGCATACACCGTTTCAATATCGTGATTACAGAAAGTTATGAAGTGGTTAGAAAGCTTGCCCGCCAGATTGAAAAGCAAATTGAAGTATTGAAAGTTTATTTCAACACCAACGAGGAAATTATCTGGCAGGAATTGGCTTTGTACAAAGTTTCTACTGATGAAATTGCCGAAAAAGTAACAGTAGAGCGTTTGTTGAGACAATACGGAGCCAGTGCCGTAGTGATTCGTAAAGATTATACGGTTTTTGCAGTTACTGGCCATAGAGAAGAAACTGATGCTTTGGTAAAAGCCCTTGAACCTTATGAACTGATTGAATTTGTTCGTTCGGCAAGAGTTGCCATTATTAAAGACAGTGCTGGTTTTCACGAAAAGCTGAAAGAATTTGAGGCTTTTGAACCCGGAGAAGAGCTGATTGAAAATGAGTTTTTGGATAAGGGCGAGAAGATTTTTACGATGTAATATAAAGGTAGAGGGCAAAAAGGTTGAAGGTATAAGGCAAGCATAATGCTTAGCGACCTTTGCGAAAAAGCTTTGTGCTCTTTGCGGTTAAATAAAAAATAATGAATCAGGTATTTGAATTTATAATCAACTCACGCAAGGCATTTATTCAGCTAATTGATGGTTTAACCATCGAACAATTGAATAAAATTCCTGATGGTTACAACAACAACATCATCTGGAACTTTGGCCATATCGTAGTGAGCACACAAACACTTTGTTATGTGCGCACCGGGATTTTAGCTGATGCCAGTTCAGTAAAGTATAATGAGTTTTATAGAAAAGATACTAAACCGACTTACACAGTAACGGAAGAAGAAGTAGCAGAATTGAAAGCTATAGCATTAGAAAGTATTGAAAAGATAAAAGTGGATTATGCTAATGGAGTTTTTTCAAACATTACTCCCTTTGCAACTTCAACTTATGGCGTTGAAATGAATAGCGTGGAAGAAATATTGATCACAACCATTGGACATGACAACCTTCATTTTGGTTATTCATGGGCGTTGAAGAAAGGTTTAGAAAAGGTTTAGGGTTTAGGGTAAACACACCGAACCTGAGTAAAATAAACCCGATTGAAGTGGAAATACTTTTTGGATGATTTGCGGGAAAGATTGCTTCGTTGTTCCTCCTCGCAATGACGGAAATGGAGCGAATGACATAATGCAAAAAGATTGAAATGAAAAGCGGGACTAAATGAACCGAAAAGCACTGAACCTGCTTTTCATAATTAGACCACAAAAAATGTTTCGTAAGGACACGAACCATAGCAATAAATAATAAAAATCGGTGGAATCACTTCATTAGTGTAATTAACCGAAGGAAAAAATGAAATATAAAATTGATAACCTAAATAATATTAACCAATAAAACGATGTCAAATTATTTTAACACATTACCTCTTAGAGAAAAATTAAACCAATTGGGTGTTTGCGATTTCATGGACAGTTCAGAATTTCTGGACGGTGTTAGTGCTTTGAAAGGCAAAAAACTGGTCATTGTAGGTTGTGGCG
Source organism: Pedobacter chinensis (assembly GCF_003339865.1). Classification (GTDB taxonomy): domain Bacteria; phylum Bacteroidota; class Bacteroidia; order Sphingobacteriales; family Sphingobacteriaceae; genus Pedobacter; species Pedobacter chinensis. Next base: position 109,887 of record NZ_QPKV01000004.1, on the reverse strand, counting down.
CACAAGGCTTAAACCAGGGTTTAAATTTAAGAGATAGTGGTTTAGATGTAAGCTACACTTTACGCAAGGAAGCAATTGAAGGCAAACGCGATTCGTGGAAAAATGCTACGGAAAACAACTTCAAAGTAGGCACTTACGAAGAATTAATCCCGACTGCTGATGTGGTTATTAACCTTACGCCAGATAAACAACACACTGCTGTTGTAAACGCAATTATGCCTTTAATGAAAGAAGGCGCTACTTTATTGTACTCACACGGTTTCAATATTGTGGAAGAAGGCATGCAGATCCGTAAAGATTTAACGGTTATCATGGTGGCACCAAAATGCCCTGGTAGCGAAGTTAGAGCGGAATATGTTCGCGGTTTTGGTGTGCCAACTTTAATTGCTGTACACCCTGAAAATGATCCTCAAGGTAAGGGATTAGCACAGGCTAAAGCATATTGCGTGGGTACTGGCGGTCACAGAGCGGGTGTGTTAAAATCATCTTTCGTAGCCGAAGTGAAATCTGATTTAATGGGCGAACAAACTATCCTTTGCGGATTGTTGCAAACAGGTTCTATTCTATCTTTCGACAAGATGGTAGAAAAAGGAATTGACGCGGGTTACGCATCTAAACTGGTTCAATATGGTGTTGAAGTAATTACTGAAGCTTTAAAGCAAGGTGGAATTACTGCAATGATGGATAGATTGAGCAATGTTGCCAAAATCAAAGCTTTTGAAATTTCAGAAGAATTGAAAGCTATCATGCGCCCGTTATTCCAGAAACACCAGGATGATATTATGAGTGGCGAATTTAGCCGCACCATGATGGAAGATTGGGCCAATGGCGATAAAAACTTATTGAAATGGAGAGCTGAAACAGGCGAAACTGCTTTCGAAAAAACACCTGCTGGCGATGTTAAAATCGGCGAACAAGAATATTTTGACAACTACCTTTTAATGGTTGCTTTCGTTCGTGCCGGTGTTGAATTGGCTTTCGAAACGATGGTTCAGGCGGGGATCAAGCCTGAATCTGCTTATTACGAATCATTACACGAAACACCACTGATTGCGAATACCATTGCCCGTAAAAAATTGTTCGAAATGAACCGTGTAATTTCTGATACTGCTGAATATGGGTGTTATTTATTTGATCAGGCTTGCAAACCGTTACTAGCTGATTTCATGAAAAAAGTAGATACTGATTTGGTGGGTAAAAACTTTAACGAAGGTAAAGATGGTGCGGTTGATAACAGAAAATTAATTGATGTTAACGAAGCAATCCGTTCTCATCAGGTAGAACAAATTGGGGCTACTTTGCGTAAGGCAATGACCGCAATGAAAGCAATTAAAACTGCATAACCCCCAACCCCCTAAAAGGGGCTTTTGGATATGGGTTAAAATATAATTATAAACTTTAAATTCCCCCTTTAGGGGGTTAGGGGGCAAAATGTCAAAAACATTAGTAGAAAAAATTTGGGACGCACACGTTGTAAAAAGTGAAGAAGGGTTTCCTGATATTTTATACATTGATACACACTTAATACACGAGGTAACTTCTCCGCAGGCTTTTGATGGTTTACGCAAAAGAGGCTTGCCTGTTTTTCGTCCAAACCAAACGGTGGCTACTGCCGACCATAACGTACCAACTTTAAACCAATTATTGCCAATTAAAGAAGAGCTATCTCGTTACCAGGTGGATATGCTGACTAAAAATTGTGCGGAATTTGGGATTGAACTTTATGGTTTAGGACATCCGTTTCAGGGCATTGTTCACGTGATTGGTCCTGAATTGGGTATTACCTTACCAGGAAAAACAATGGTTTGTGGCGATAGTCACACCTCTACGCACGGTGCTTTCGGGGCGATTGCCTTCGGTATCGGAACATCACAGGTGGAGCAGGTTTTTGCCACGCAATGTTTATTGCAATCGAAACCTAAAACCATGAAAATCGAAGTAAACGGAACACTTGGAAAAGGCGTTGGTGCGAAAGACATTATCCTGTATATTATTTCTCAAATTTCTGCCGCTGGTGGCACAGGTTATTTCATTGAATATGCAGGTTCGGCAATTGAGGCTTTAAGTATGGAGGCTCGTATGACGATTTGTAACATGAGTATAGAAATGGGTGCAAGAGGTGGTTTAATTGCACCAGATCAAACCACTTTCGATTACATAAAAGGAAGAGAATTTGCGCCAGCTGGCGAAGAGTGGGATAAAGCTTTAGCTTACTGGAAAACTTTATACAGCGATGCTGATGCAAAATTCGATAGTGTTTTAACTTTCGATGCGGCAGCAATTGCGCCAATGATTACCTATGGTACCAACCCTGGAATGGGAATGGGTATTAAGGAACACATCCCAGCAACCGATGCTCAACCTGAGAAAGAAAAACTTTCTTATCAAAAGGCTTTGGATTACATGGGTTTTGATGATGATGCATCGTTAATTGGCAAACCAGTTGATTATGTTTTCATTGGAAGTTGTACCAACTCCCGTATCGAAGATTTGCGAGAGGTTGCAGATTTCGTAAAAGATAAACGCAAGGCAGATAACGTAACGGTTTGGATTGTTCCAGGGTCGAAGCAAGTTGAACAACAAGCTAAAAACGAAGGTTTGGATAAAATTTTCGAGGCTGCTGGTTTTCAATTACGTGAACCTGGGTGCAGTGCTTGCTTAGGAATGAATGAAGATAAAATTCCTGCTGGCAAATACTGTGTTTCTACATCTAACAGAAATTTTGAGGGCAGACAGGGACAAAATGCACGTACATTATTGGCGAGTCCCTTAACTGCCGCAGCAGCTGCTGTAACAGGTAAGATTACGGATGTGAGGGAAATGCTAGAGAAGGTTGAAGGTTAAAGGTTGAAGTTTAAGGTTTTTGCAAAATGCCTAACCTACTCGTCATTGCGAGGTACGAAGCAATCTTATTAGTAAGATCAGAGGCAAGATTACGGATGTGAAGGAAATGATTGAAAAGGTTAAAGGTTGAAGGTAAAAGGTTTAATGTTTTTGCAAAATGCCTAACCCACTCGTCGTTGCGAGGTACGAAGCAATCTTATTAGTAAGATCAGAGGCAAGATTACGGATGTGAAGGAAATGCTTGAAAAGGTTGAAGGTTGAAGGTCGAAAGGCTGAAGGTTTTTGCAAAATGCCTAACCCATTCGTCATTGCGAGGCACGAAGCAATCTTATTAGTAAGATCAGAGGTAAGATTACGGATGTGAAGGAAATGCTTGAAAAGGTTAAAGGTTGAAGGTAAAAGGTTTGAGGTTTTTGCAAAATGCCTAACCCACTCGTCATTGCGAGGTACGAAGCAATCTTATTAGTAAGATCAGAGGCAAGATACGGATGTGAAGGAAATGCTTGAAAAGGTTAAAGGTTGAAGGTCGAAAGGCTGAAGGTTTTTGCAAAATGCCTAACCCACTCGTCATTGCGGAGGTACGAAGCAATCTTATTAGTAAGATCAGAGGCAAGATTACGGATGTGAAGGAAATGATTGAAAAGGTTAAAAGGCGGAGGGTTTAAAGTAAAGGCAAATTGTAAAAGTGTGAGCATTAATGAGCGTAGACGATAAAACAGAAAGTCCCTTTAGAGGTCTGGAGTTAAACGATAGAAAGTCAAAGTCCCCTTTAGGGGATTTAGGGGTTTTAGAAGTTGCGATATTAAATGTAAAAGCTGGTTTATCAGTTGAGTTTGAGAAAGCGTTTATGGAGGCACAAAAAATCATTTCTTCAATGGATGGTTACATTTCTCATCAACTGAAAAAGTGTATTGAAGAATCTGATAAATATATCCTACTTGTAAACTGGGAAACATTGGAGGCACATACAGAAGGTTTCAGAGGTTCGGTGGAATACCAGAATTGGAAAAAGTTATTACACCATTTTTATGAGCCTTTTCCAATGGTTGAACATTATTTAGAGGTTAAGACTAAAGCTGAAAGACCAAAGCGAAAAGAAATAAATAATATATTCTTAGATGAGCTTAGCTGTCTAAGGTGGTAAAAAATAAAAAGTTATGCCAGAAATAGTTTGGGATGCAACATTATACGACAAACAACATCATTTCGTATCTGATTACGGAGCGGATGTTTTGCAATGGTTAGCGCCGAAAGCCGATGAACATATTTTAGATGTGGGTTGCGGAACTGGTCAGCTGGCTGCACAAATCGCTGAAAGTGGTGCAATAGTTTTAGGAACCGATGCATCAGCAGATATGGTAAACAATGCGAAAGCCGCGTATCCAAATCTAAATTTCGAAGTGGTTGATGGAACCAAGCTACCTTACCATGAAAGCTTCGATGCAATTTTCAGCAATGCTACTTTTCACTGGATTGAAAACCAGAATGCTTTGGTTGACGGCTTATTCAAAAGCTTGAAACCTGGCGGAAGATTAGTAGCAGAATTTGGTGGTAAGGGAAATGTTAAAAGTATAACTGATGCAATCGCAAATGCTGCCGAGCAACTTGGTTTGACAGATCAAGTGGTTAACAACTTTTGGTTCTTTCCATCCGTTAGTGTTTATACCACATTACTGGAATCGAAGGGTTTTGAAGTGGAACAAGCCTGGCTATTCGACCGACCAACAAAGTTAGTTGGCGAAGAAGGTATGTATGTTTGGATTAACCAATTTGCGCAGCACGCATTTAAAAACCTGAATAAAGAACAAGCTGAATCCATCAAGAATTTAGCCATTGAAATACTGAAACCCAATTATTTCATCAATGGAGAATGGATTGCAGATTACAGAAGACTGAGGATAAAAGCTTGGAAGAAAGCTTAAAGATAAAAGCATAAAGACTAAAGCGAAACAAGTCTTGATACTTGATACTCGCTACTTGATACTATTACAATGAAAAAATTCACAACATTAACATCGGCAGTAGTGCCTTTAAACATAGAGAACATTGATACCGATCAGATTATTCCTGCAAGGTTTTTAAAAGCGACTACCCGTGAAGGTTTTGGCGAAAACTTGTTCCGCGACTGGCGATACAATGGGGATAATACACCAAAGCCAGAATTCGTGATGAATAATCCAACCTACAATGGTCAGGTTTTGGTTGCAGGTAAAAATTTCGGCTGTGGAAGTAGCAGGGAACATGCGGCTTGGGCCATTCAGGATGCTGGATTTGATGTGGTAATCAGCAGTTTCTTTGCAGATATTTTTAAAGGGAATGCCCTGAATAATGGTTTATTGCCTATTCAGGTTAGTGAAGATTTCCTGGCTCAAATTTTCAGGGCCGTTGACAATAATGCCAAATCTCCTCTTGAAGTTGATTTAGAAAACCAAACGGTAACCATTGTTGAAACTGGTGCACAGGAATCTTTCGAAATTAATCCTTACAAAAAATCATGTTTAATTAATGGCTATGATGATATCGATTTCATCCTGGCCCAAAAAGAGTTGATTGAAGAATTTGAGAAGAGGTAGAAGGCAGAGGGTCGAAAGGTAGAAGGAGCTAAAAGGCTAAAGCTTAAAGATTAAGCTAACACACTCGTCATTGCGAGGTACGAAGCAACCCTACAACTATCGCTAGGTTACTTCAACCCATCGCTTTAAGATTGCTTCGTACCTCGCAATGACGACCGTAAAAAGCAACGCTCAGAAATATACAACACCGAATCCAACTTAGATGCACTAAGGTTTCTAAGTGATAAAACAAGAAAAAAATGCAACCAGTAGTCCAAATAGTTAATTTAAACTTGAAGTATCAGCAAAAAGCGGTGCTAAAGGATTTGAATTGGACAATCAATTATGGCGAAAACTGGGTATTGAGCGGAACCAGTGGAAGTGGAAAAACTTCTTTGGCAAAAATAATAGCGGGGATGCAAAGTGCAATTGGCGATGTAAAAATCAACTTCCATACCGATAGTCATTTACCTGCAGAAGTTTTGTTTGTTGAAAGCTGGTATCAGTTTAAAAACTTAGAGGGTGTTGCAAATTTCTATTATCAGCAGCGTTATACCAGTCAGCAGGCAAAAGATACGCTAACCGTTCACGCTGAATTGGTTGGTTACGGCAAAGAAAACGGACTTCATTTTGATAGCGTTGAACCGATTTTAGCCGCATTAAACTTTTCTTCTTTTGCAAGCTCACAATTGATTGAATTATCCAGCGGAGAACACAAAAAACTACAATTGGTTAAAGCCTTATGGTTAAAACCTCAATTGTTAATCATCGATCAACCTTACACAGGTTTAGATGCAGCATCGCGAAAAAACTTAAATATCCTGTTGGATAAAATTGCCGCAGAAGGTGTTCAGTTAATTTTAATCTGCAACGATTCAGAATTGCCATCTTGCATCAATCGCTTTGCAGAAATAAAAGATGGTCAGTTAAGGGAAGTCAATTCAATTGAAAACGCACCATCCGTTACGGAGAAACATTCAAAGGAAATCCCTGATTTCTTAAAAGACTCGCCTGTTTATTCTTCTCAAAACATTGTCAAAATGGTTGATGTAAATATCAGCTATGGCGAAAAGCAGGTTTTGAAAAACATCAGTTGGGAAGTTAAGGCAGGCGAAAAATGGTTATTGCAAGGGCACAATGGTTCTGGCAAATCAACTTTGTTAAGTTTGATCAATGGCGACCACCCGCAATCTTACGCTAATGAACTTTACCTGTTCGGTAACAGGCGTGGAAGTGGTGAAAGCATTTGGGATATTAAACAGCACATCGGGTTAATCTCTCCGGAGTTTCACTGGTATTTCGATGCTACTGCAACGGTTTGGCAAAGTATTGCTTCTGGCTTTTATGATACGGTTGGTTTATTTCAGCAACTGCCTTATTCAAAGAGTGCACAAGTTGATGAGCTGGTAGAATATTTCGGATTAACGGAAAGCAAAAACGAACTATTGAGTGCACTCCCATTAGGGAAACAACGATTGGTTTTGCTGGCAAGAACCATTATTAAAAATCCAGAATTATTGATTCTGGATGAACCATGCCAGGGCCTGGACCAACAGCAAACACAACATTTTAACCAATTGGTTGATGAATTGTGCAACAATGGAATGACCTTAATTTATGTTGGCCATTTTGAATCGCAGCTGCCAACCTGCATAGAAAAGAGAATATTATTAGAAAAAGGCGAAGTAAAAGTCGTTGAAAGTTTAAACACTAAAACTCGTCATTGCGAGATACGAAGCAATCTTTTGCACAGTACGATCTAAATGAGATTGCTTCATATCTCGCAATGACGGCAATATATAATACAATGAAGAAGAACATTTTAGTAATACCCGGAGATGGTATCGGACCCGAAGTAACAACCTGGGGAAAAGCATCATTAGAAAAAATTGCCGAAATTTTCGGACATGAATTTGTATTCGATGAGGCTTTAATGGGACATGCGGCCATCGAAGTTACAGGAGAACCACTGCCAGATGAAACTTTAGAAAAAGCGAGAAAAAGCGATGCAATCCTCTTCGGTGCAATCGGTCATGCCAAATACGACAATGACCCAAGTTTGAAAGTTAGGCCTGAGCAAGGTTTATTGAAAATTCGTAAGGAACTTGGTTTATTTGCAAACCTCCGCCCAATATTATTATTTGATGAACTTCTTCAGGCATCAAGCATCAAACCCGAAATTTTAAGAGGAACAGATATTTTATTCTTCCGCGAGTTAACGGGCGATGTATACTTCGGCGAAAAAAACCGTTCGGAAGATAGAAACACGGCATCTGATTTAATGATTTACCATCGTTATGAGGTAGAGCGCATTGCACATAAAGCCTATCAGGCGGCACAACAACGTAGCAAAAGATTGTGTTCAGTAGATAAAGCCAATGTTTTAGAAAGTTCGCGTTTATGGCGTGAAACCGTTCAGGAAATTGCAAAACAATATCCTGATGTAGAAACAGAGCACATGTTTATCGATAATGCGGCCATGCAGTTAATTAAAAACCCAAAGAAATTTGATGTGGTTTTGACTGCTAATTTATTTGGCGATATTCTTACTGATGAAGCCTCGCAAATTGCTGGCTCAATGGGTATGCTGGCATCGGCATCTGTTGGCGAAAGTACAGGTTTCTTTGAACCCATTCATGGTTCGGCGCACGATATTGCGGGCAAGGACTTAGCTAATCCATTGGCCTCCATCCTATCGGCAGCGTTGATGCTTGAAATTGGTTTCGGCTTAAAAGATGAGGCTAAATTATTGGTTGATACCATTGATGAAGTTTTAAAAGATGGTTTCAGAACGCATGATATAGCTGACCAAAACACTAACCGGTTTAAAGTTTTGGGTACCGCCGAAATGGGCAAATTGGTATTGAAATTCTTATCACAAAAATTAATCACTTCCTAAACCTTAAGATTATGATTCACGACCCAAACAAAGTTTATATTTTCGACACGACATTACGTGATGGCGAGCAGGTTCCAGGCTGCCAGTTAGATACAAACCAAAAAGTAGAAATCGCTAAATCACTTGAACTTTTAGGTGTTGATGTGATTGAGGCTGGTTTCCCGGTATCCAGTCCTGGTGATTTTAACAGTGTAATTGAATTATCAAAAGCAGTGAGCAATCCGATTATTTGTGCTTTAACCCGTGCAAATAAAAACGACATTGATGTTGCTGCCGATGCCTTGCGTTATGCAAAACGACCGCGTATTCATACCGGAATTGGTTCTTCTGATTTTCACATCAAACATAAATTTAACAGTACCCGCGAGGAGATTTTAGAACGTGCTGTTGAAGCTGTAAAATATTCGAAAAAATTTGTTGAGGATGTTGAGTTTTATGCCGAAGATGCAGGTAGAGCAGACATTGAATTTTTAGCGAAAATGGTGGAAGCTGTAATTGCTGCAGGTGCAACTGTTGTGAATATTCCGGATACAAATGGTTATTGCTTGCCAGACCAATATGGTTCGAAAATTCTTTACTTAAAAGAAAATGTAAAGAATATCGACAAGGCTATTATCTCTGTACATTGCCACAACGATTTAGGCCTGGCTACAGCGAACTCTATTGCTGGTTTACAAAATGGTGCCCGCCAGGTAGAATGTACCATTAACGGCATTGGCGAACGTGCTGGGAACACCTCAATGGAAGAAGTCGTCATGATTTTGAAAACGCACAAAATTTTGGGCTTGAACACTCAAATTGATGCGACCCGTTTTTATGAAATGAGCCACATGGTGAGAAATCAAATGAATATGCCTGTTCAACCCAATAAAGCAATTGTTGGTGGCAACGCATTTTCGCATAGTTCTGGTATTCATCAGGATGGTTTCTTAAAAAACCGTGAAAATTATGAGATTATTAAACCAGAAGATGTTGGTTTCCCTGATGCAACAATTGTATTAACAGCCAGAAGTGGCCGCCATGCACTGAAACATCACTTAGACCGTTTAGGCCATAAATTAGAAAAAGAACATTTAGATATTGTTTACAAACAGTTTTTAGTTTTAGCAGACAGCAAACAAGGAATAAATGATACTGATTTGAATCAATTGGTTGCTTTGCACCTGGCTTAAGAAACAAGCCGTCATTGCGAGGTACGAAGCAATCTTTCTATGGGGATTGCTTCGTACCTCGCAATGACGAATCATATCTAAACCTGATAGCAGTGGAAATACTTTTTGCTTGCAGCGACCTTGAATAATCTGTCGTGCTGAGGTACGAAGCATCTGCAACCGATGAAACAGATGCTTCGTACCTCAGCATGACAGAATTTTTAAAAAAGATTGAAACGAATAGCAGGACTGCAATAACCTAAAAGCATAGGAACCTGCTTTTCAAAAAAATAAAGCGATAGTTAAGTCTTGATATAATCGCAACTTGATATTAAAAAAATGAATACGATAACACCGAACACATTGGATTTTAACGCTGCATCGCAACGACTTAAAGGCGTGGTAAAACGTACACCTTTAGAGTTTAATGCCGGACTTTCTTCTTATTACAATGCAAATATTTATTTAAAAAGAGAGGATTTGCAGATTGTACGCTCTTATAAGTTACGTGGTGCGTTCAACAAAATCAGTTCGTTGCCGCAAGATGCTTTAATAAATGGTGTGGTTTGCGCAAGTGCCGGAAATCATGCTCAGGGCGTGGCCTATTCATGCAAAAAATTAGGGATCAAGGGCGTAATTTTTATGCCGGAAATTACACCTAAACAAAAGGTTAAACAAACTTATATGTTTGGTGGCGATAATGTGGAAGTGATTTTGGTTGGCGATACTTTCGATGACTGTTTAAAAGAAGCCCTGGCTTACAGCTCTGAAAAATCAGCCACATTTATCCCTCCTTTCGATGATGAGAAAGTTATTGAGGGGCAAGCTACTGTTGGTGTAGAGGTTTTTGAAGACCTGCCTGATTTGGATATGGTTGTGATGCCGGTAGGTGGCGGTGGTTTAGCCTCGGGCGTGAGTGCATACATGAAAACGGTTAAACCTGATGTAAAATTAGTTGGCGTTGAACCTTTGGGTGCCCCATCAATGGTTACGGCTATGGAACACGGTGGGCCTTACACTTTAGATGAAATTGATCGTTTTGTGGACGGTGCTGCCGTTAAAAGAATCGGTCATATTACCTACGAATATTGTAAAGAATTGCTGGATCAGATGCACCTGATCCCGGAGGGAAAAATCTGTACCACAATATTAAAACTCTATAATGAAGATGCAATTGTAGTAGAACCAGCAGGTGCTTTATCAGTAGCTGCTTTAGATCAGTTGAAAGACCAGATTGTAGGTAAAACCATCGTTTGTATAGTAAGTGGAGGCAATAATGATATTGAGCGGATGCAGGAAATTAAAGAGAAATCTTTGCTTTTTGAAGGCTTGAAACATTATTTCATTGTTCGTTTTCCACAAAGGCCAGGCGCTTTAAAACTGTTTGTGAACGAGGTTTTAGGTCCGCAGGATGATATTACCCGTTTCGAATTTATTAAAAAAACAAACCGTGAAAATGGTCCTGCTTTGGTTGGGATTGAACTTTCCAATAAAAACGATTATGCAAGTTTATTGCAACGCATGAAAGACTTTAAATTCGAGATCATTGAGTTGAACCAGGATCAGACTTTGTTTGAGTATTTGGTATAGGTTCTCTTAACCGCAAAGGGCGCTAAGTTTTTCGCCAAGAACGCACAGAAAGAATTAATAAATTCGTCATGCTGAATTTATTTCAGCATCTTAAACAATAAAGACCCTGAAATAAATTCTGGGTGACGCAAAAGGATAACAAAAATGAATTTCAAAGACTTAACAAACAAAACATTAATAGCCGATAAGGATCTGGATTGGGAAGATTTAGGCAGTGGTGTTAAGCGCAAAATCATGGCTTATGATGATAACCTGATGTTGGTTAAGGTAGCGTTTGAAAAAGGTGCAATTGGGGCCATTCATCATCACCCACATTTACAAATGAGTTATGTTGCCAAAGGAAGCTTTGAAGTTTCCATGGGCGATGATAAAAAAATCCTTAATGAGGGCGATGTTTTTTTTGCACCATCAAATGTATTTCATGGTGTGGTTTGTTTAGAAGCCGGATTATTAATCGATATTTTTAATCCTCATCGTGAGGATTTCCTTTAGTTCAACTTACAAAATTTTGAAAAGACTAATGGATGGAGAAATTTCGTTTAGATAAGACTTACGAAGTTTCCCTTTCACGAACCTATTTAACGTGAGTTCGAGATACGTTCAACATCATGATAATGTCACCCTTTCAGGGTTTTGTAACTATTTATTGATCAATCGCCTAGCATAATCCCGCCACTTCGTGTTGTTTTAAATCTGAAGGACTGATATGATAATAGAAAATTGATGAATTTAACGATCTTAACCTCGAAGAGGTGTCATTATCTCTTATCCCGAACTCGTTATTTAAACTTCATAAGTCGACTACTCAAAAGTAAACCGTACATTCTTATATCCCAATCCTTCGATAATTGGTTTCAGAACATTTGCTGCATTGGTTTTGGTTTGAGCTAGTATATCAGATTTTTTTACTTCTGCACTTACCTGTTTTTCTGCGGCTTTGTAAGCCTCATCAACCAGGTTCGCTTCACGGAAGAAAGCCATTTTGGTATCGTAAACTCTTGAGCTTTTATGGTCAATTTTTACATAGCAAATTTCCGGCTGTGGCAAATTTACTACAGCTGTATCGGCATCAATCTCAAGATCATCACGGGTAATTTTTGTGAGGTCTATGCAACCCACGGCTTCAGCTTTTACAATGAGTAAAACACTGGCCTCGGGCAGGAAATCAGTTTTGTTTTTATGCTCCAATACATCACTAATTTGATAGCGAACCAGCTCCAGTTTGCCAATGGCTTCAATTTTCTCAACCAAAAGCTGATGCTTACTTTCAACTGAGGTATTGATGCTGAACTTTTTGGAGATAAAAAAGTAGGCAGCTATAAGTAAAATTAACCAAGGTAATACTCTAAAAAATATTCTCATTTTAAGATATTTTAATTCAATTTTTAATGTTGTACTGAAATGATTAAACAATTATTAATCCAGATTGTATTCTTCAGAATTTTTGGCAGTTGTTTTGTATTAGAATTTAATACACACAAATAAACACTAATCAACATGAAAAAGCTAACTATTTTAATGCTTTGCATCGCCACGCTAGGCTTGGTATCTTGCAAAAAGGAAACCATTATTACTCCTAATAATTTAACCATTATTAAATACATCAATCCTTCTGACTGGAAGGCAAGCACCGATGGTTTTACACTTTCAGCTGCTTTACCTGATAACAATATCGATATAAGAACCTTCGAAAATGATGGCATTTTAGTCTACATCTCAAGAGGAGATAATAACGTTTACGAACAATTACCTTTTACTTATGATACTCAAGCATTTAGTTATGCAGTTAGTGAGGGTAGAATAGATATAGATTTGCAAAGCTCAGATTTTCAGCATGCAATACCTGATAGACCAACCACCAGAACAAGGGTTAAGATTGTACTAATAGAATCTTATCGATAAAAACATTAAAACTCTAAAAAACGACTAATGTTCACTTGAACGTGGTCGTTTTTTATATCTTATTGTTCCCACATCAAGAAATCACGAATATAAACATGCTGAATTCCCCGATAAGTATTTCCATTAAATTGGGTATTGGTAATTACATATTTAGGATAATTATTTGCAATTTGAAGCAGGTTTTCGAATTCGCGTTTAATCGTTGCTTCATCATCCAATTTTAAAGCTATCTGTATATAAATAAACTCATTGTTACGCTCAGCAATAAAATCTATTTCTTTGGTATTCATTGTGCCAACTTTTATTTTGTAACCTAAATATAAGAGATGATTATATACTACATTTTCAAGCAATTTTCCTAAATCCTGTGGCTTATATCCAATAATGGCATTTCTGATACCAGTATTTTCAAAATAGAATTTACTACCTGTTTCAAAAATTCTTTTCCCAATAATATCATACCTATCTACCTCATGTATGACGTATGCGTTTACTAAATATTTGGTATAGGTTTGTATTTGATTCGGTGCTATTTTTGTTTGTTGAGATTTAAGAAAATCACTTATTTTTTTTGCAGAAAACAGACTTCCAATATTATCTGCCAGGAAAAGAACAAGTTTCTCTAAGAAATTACTATTTCTTAAATTATATCTTGAAACAACATCCCTGAATAAAATAGTGGTATAAATGCTATTAAGGTATTCAAAGGCCTGTTCATTTAAAGCAAGGTTGATAAGATAAGGCAAGCCACCATATTTAAAATAGTGATCCATATTTTTATCATTATTATCCAATTTATGAAACTGCAAAAATTCTGAATACGACAAGCTGTAAATGGTAAACTCAACATATCTTCCACTTAAATAAGTCGCCAATTCACCAGATAGCATTTTTGCATTACTACCAGTAATATAGATGTCGTTATTTTGATCGAGTAAAAACGATCTTAATGCTTTTTCAAAATCGACTATATCCTGTATTTCATCAATAAAAATATAATTAAGAGCATTAGGTTTTATTTTTGAAATAATGTAATCATTCAGATCGGTTGCATTTTTAATAAAGTCGAACTGTAAATCTTCTTTATTCATGTAAATGATGTTTGAATCTTTATCCTGTTCAAGGATATAGTTAATAAGCTGAAAAACCAAATAACTTTTACCTACCCTACGTTGCCCAGTAAGCACTTTAATCAAGTTTTTACGTATAAAGGGCTGTATTTTAAAAATGTATTTATTCCGTTTTAAAATATTCGCAGGTATGTTCATGTTGTAATTATACTTATAATTATATCAAATATTATAATAAATTATAATTATACTTATAATTTATAGTAAAACGATCAATGATACCATCACAACTAAAACTCTAAAAAACGACTAATGTTCACTTGAACGTGGTCGTTTTTTTTATGCTCTCCGCGGTTTAGTTGTATTGCCCGAACACTAACGCCATTTCTCTCCAAAAGCAGCTCATCGTAAAACCCCTTATAGTAAACATCTCTAACCTCAAATCTTCTACTGCTCCAATTGCTACTAATTTCGGCCCATTCCGGATAAAATACAACATTTGCAGCAAAAGTTTTTAAACCCAGTTTTTCTGCATCGCCACGTGATAAAACCACCGCATTACCTAAAATTTGGGCAGTATAAATATGTTTGGGGCGTTGATAAATTTCAGTGGGTTTACCTGTTTGCAAAAGTTCTCCATTTCTCAAAATCAATAATTGATCGGCTAAAAACAAACCATCTGCCGGATCATGGGAGACTAAAATTACGGTAACGCCAACCTCTGCTGCTACACGCTTGATATCGGCTCTTAATTGGTTCTTAAGTAAGGCATCAACCTGACTGAATGGTTCATCTAACAGTAAAACTTTAGTATCAGAAACCATTGCTTTCGCAATAGCTACCCGTTGCTGTTCTCCACCACTTAATTCAATGATCTTTTTATGCTGTAGCGGAAGAATCCTCAAATGTTTCATGATCGCTAAAGTCTTTTCGGCCTTGGTTTTTAAATCGGTATTGGAGAGTTGCGAGGCTATGTTATCGTAAACCTTAGCATAAATGTTCAGTGAAAAATCCTGGGTAACCATTTTCATCTGCTTGTGGCCGGGGATTAATTGTTCATCAGGACCTTTAACTCTTTGTTCTTCAAAAAAGACCTCGCCTTCATCAGTTTTCAACAAACCATAAATAGATTTAAGTAAAGTAGATTTACCGCTTCCACTCTCTCCAATAATGGCCACAACATCCCCTCTTTTAATATCGAAACTGATATTTTTGATGCCCCCAGCTTGCTCAGCCTGATATTGCTTCGTTAAATTTTTTACGCTAATAATAATATCGCTCACGAGTTAAAGATAAAGTTAAAAGCAGAAAGACGAAAGCTTAAAGTAAAATGTTTCACATGTGTGTTTCGTAAGATAATTTACACGTGTTAAAATTATAACCAAAAGGAGTATTAATAGATATAAAATAAAATTCCTGCTCCGCCTAACCGAAACAGGAATTGATTCTATTGATGTGTTAATGTATTTTAATTTAAACCGAAGGTTACTCCAAAACTCATATTCTTTAAGCCAGCTTGTGCAGGAGTAGCAAACATATCATTGAAATAATATTTAGTAAACAAACCTAATCCTCCATATCCAAACCTGAATGAACCTCCGTAGCGAACTGATTGAAAATGGTAATTATCATATTGTTTTTGTTTGCCAAATTCGTCGCTAATTTGTTTAACCTTTCCACCTAGCAGAAAACTAACCTCAGGACCTAAAATAAAGTAGAATCTTTTGCCCCTATCATTTTCTTTCGTACGCAATTCGAAGTTCAAAGGAATGTGTACATAACTACTTGAGAAACGATTTTTCGAGAATTCAATATTCTCCGGAAGGGCAGTTAAAGTTGGTAAGTTTTTTTGGATCGTAACATCTTTTCGCAACCTTATTAATGTCCAGTCGAAACCTCCAGCTACATAAACTTTAAAATTTGAATTGAAGCGGTAGCCGAACTGTAAAACATCAAATGAAAATGTACTGGTTTTACCTCCTTTATAATCTAAAAAATCATTAGTTGGAGATAAGTTAAAGCTACCGTTATCGATTAATCTTGTGAAACCTAAATCAACTCTGGTAAAAGTGATCCCACCTACGAAACGACCTTTTTTTGCATTTTGAGTAGAGTCGTTTTTGGTAATCAGGCTACCACCACCTATTGTGAGTGTGTATTTGCTTTTCTTTTTGATAACCGTATCCTTAACTACTGTATCTTGTTGTGCAAAAGCACCTGGAGCCATAACACCGGCAAGTCCGCTTACCAAAAGTGTTGTAAAAATTAGACGTTTCATATCGTGTGTGTTTGTTAAAAAGTGTTCATTAGTCATTTGTTCATTAGGAGCAAATTGTCTATTCAATCTGCAATCCAATAACCATTAATCTGGTTTATTTTTTGTTTCTTTTCCCAAATTTAAATGGGCCTATGTTAATAGATGAAATTGAAGAGTCATCATCATCCGTACGGAACTGGATAAATTTATCTTTTCTCTTATCCACTTTGTTAACGATTAAGTTTACCACATCGCCAACATTGCGAATTCCTTTATTTTGGTCAGTATCATTTTCCACTTCTGCTTTTGAAGTTTCAACCATTGCAATTACCGTTTCCTGCTTTGGCTGTAAAATTGCCGCCTCAATTTTCGATTTAATGTCTTGTTTTGGCTCTTCTACCATCGCAATGATTGTTTCCTGTTTTTGCATTTCAGGGGCAGTAACTATTTTATGATTTTCTAGAGGTTTAACATCTTCTTTAACCTTATTTTTAACTAAAGCATTAACAGGTTTCGTGGCAGCTGGTAAAATTGGCATTGCCTTTTCTACTGGTTGTGGAGCAGAGATTGCCGCCGAATCTGGCTGCTCAGCTGGATTAACCTTATCGATTGCTTTATTTGCCAAACGCCTGCCAGAATCAGTAATATTCTGCTGTTGATAAATTAAAATACCAACGGTAGCGATTAGCAAAACTGCAGCTGCAGCCAACCAGTAAATCGGTATAATCCTTTTTTTCTTTGGCTCAATTTCGCTTTCTATGCTACTCCATAAATCTCTTGATGGCGTTATTTCGGCATCTTCAAAAGTATTTTTAAATAATTGATCAAAATCTTTATCCCGTATAGGTTGCATAACCAAAGCCCTCCATTTTTATAATTTCTTCTTTTAAAATTGCCCTCGCTCTTGATAATTGAGATTTGCTTGCTCCTTCCGAAATACCAAGTGTTTCTCCAATTTCCTTGTGCGAATAACCCTCAATTACGTACATATTAAAAACCATCCGGTAGCCATCTGCTAATTTTTGTATCACACTCATTAAATCCTGCATGCCCAATCGGCTAAAATCAAATCCTGTTGATGGTTGCTCGTAAGCCTCGTCAATTTCTACCACATTTAAGCTGCGTAAATTTTTACGGTAACTTTCAATTGCGGTATTTACCATCACTCTCCTGATCCAGCCCTCAAAAGAGCCATCGCCTCTGTAATCTTTAATCTTTTGGAAAACCTTGATGTAGCCCATTTGCAATACATCTTCAGCTTCCATTCTATCTTTGGCATATCGCATACAAACGGCGAGCATTTTCGATGCGGTTTGCTTGTAAAGCATTTCCTGCATCTTCCGGTCGCCAGCTTTGCAGCCTTCCATCAAATCATCTATTGTATAGCTTCGGGTCAATTTCATTGTGTGTTTGTATATAGAAGATGGCAGATTACAAACATTGGTTGCATGAGGATAAGAAAAAAGTTAAATAAAAGTTAAAATTTATTATTAATAACTGATTATCAATAAGATAAATTCATATAAAAATTTAAAGAAAGATATAGTTTTTTGATTTGGAAAGCAATGTCTGAAACTTTTTTGAGGTGTTAATCCTGCTATTCGCTGCAATCTTTAAACTCCTGTCATGCTGAGGGATAATTTATTTTGCTTCGCAGCTACTTCGTGGTCATAAAAATCAATAAATGATGTTGAGATTATTCAGCTATTGCCCGCAGATGCCGCTGATTACGCAGATAAAAATAAAATCTGCGGAATCTTCTTAAATCTGCGGGATATTCTTTCTCTAAAACTTAAGTTAACGTGAACTTGAGGTTTAATGCGCCAGTGCGAGGCACGAAACACCTGCGAAGCAAACTTGAATACCTCTGGAAATATAAACTAACAATAAAAAATCCTACACTGTCGCTGGTTATATAACAAACGCTTTAAGATTGCTTCGTGCCTAGCAATGACGACAGTTTTACATGATTTAGCAACTAAATATTTTACCTATCGGTTGGTGTCCCACCAAACGAAATTGAAGGAGTTTACTCGCTTTTTTAAATGTTTTCGTTTGGGGGACACCAACCGGTAGAGGAATCAACATAAATGATGTTGAGATTATTCAGGTATTTCCCGCAGATGCCGCTGATTACGCAGATAAAAATAAAGTCTGAGGAATCTTCTTAAATCTGCGGAATATTCTTTCTTTAAAAACTTAAGTTAACGTGAACTTGAGGTTTAATGCGCCAGTGCGAGGCACGAAACACCTGCGAAGCAAACTTGAATACCTTTGGAAATATAAACTAACAATGAAAAATCCTACACTGTCGCTGGTTATATAACAAACGCTTTAAGATTGCTTCGTGCCTAGCAATGACGACAGTTTTACATGATTTAGCAACTAAATATTTTACCTATCGGTTGGTGTCCCACCAAACGAAATTGAAGGAGTTTACTCGCTTTTTTAAATGTCTTCGTTTGGGGGACACCAACCGGTAGAGGAATCAACATAAATGATGTTGAGATTATTCAGGTATTTCCCGCAGATGCCGCTGATTACGCAGATAAAAATAAAGTCTGCGGAATCTTCTTAAATCTGCGGAATATTCTTTCTTTAAAAACTTAAGTTAAATCATGATTAACAATTATATTGCACAAATACGTTAATGGTAGGCATAGCCACATTTTGTTACAGACCCACACAATAGTTCCTAAAAATCAAACTGCTTTAATCTTGTTGCTTCTTAACCTTAAACAATTTAAAATCCTGCTTATAAGTGAGGAAAAACGAATGATTAAACTGAAGCTGCTTATCAGTATGATCCAAATCAATATGTGGTTCAAAACGAACATCAAGATATAGATGTGGAATCAGTTCTTTTTGGTAAGCATAACGCAGAGAAACAATATTTCTATGGCTTTGCGTTAAACCCTGACTATATAAATTATCAGAAACCGATTCATATAGAGGCATTCCTTTAATTGAAATGAAATTATTTCCTTTCCAGTAAGAGGCAACTAAGCTTCCCCATTTGCTCTCTACACCAGCATTTGACCATAAACCAAAACCGCCTTCATAAGCTCTTCTTTTGTCGGGAGAAAAATCCTTATAAACCGCCAGGTAATTATCTGTATAAACCTGTTTAATATTGCCATTAATCTCTTTGTGCAATTTCAACCCTGTAGCACCATTAAAAACCGTACTGATCGGAATTTCTTTCAACATATCAATTTGTCCGCCTTGATGGAAGGCTAAAAACTGAGCGGGAACACTCAGTTTCCATTCATTAGTTTTCAGTAAAAATGTTTCAGTTGATAAGCCTCCAGTGATTTCTTCTTTGGCTCGTTCGCCTTTATAAATCATTTTCTGCCAGGCAATCCAGGCATCTAGCTTAAATTTCTCACGCTCCACCAATAACTGCGTTCCGTATTCAATGGGTGTAGTAATTACCCTTTCAAAGTTGTAAAGCGGTTCAATATAGTTATGATGGATGTTCCCTTCTAAACTTCCAAAAATTAAGGTTAAGTTTCTTTTATGGTATTTTAAGTTGAATAAGGGTTTTGCATCAGTAATTCCATTCCGGCCGAAATCCTTTCTGATAAATGCACCGGCAGTAATGGCTAAATTCGGATGAGCATAATAAACGATTTGCGGTTGCAGCTGCGTTCCATACAAGGTATAACCATCATGGAAATCGTTGGTGTACTCGTAATTACGAACGTAATTGAAATTATAAAAATTGAAATGAACTTCATTCGTTAAACTGCTATCGGGACGAATTCTGTTTTCAAAAGCAGACTGGTTAAATTGTGCTGACGCGAGGTAAGAAATAAATAGAAAAAATATAAATAGTAAGGTCTTTTTCAAACCTGTTGTTTTAAACATGAGCCTGGATTTTATCGCTCAAATTTAGGATAGTTTTTGGTTTATTTAACCGCAAAGAACGCGAAGTTTACGCAAAGAAAACAAAGACTATATTTAAACAAAGTCAATCTTATACAACACACGCTCTTAGCTTTTGCCTTAGTCTATGGTTTTTCAGCTTTAACCTTATTTTCTCAACCGATAATTCTTATATAGCTTAACGGCAATCATAATTGCCATTGCAATGCTCATGATACCGATCAAACCATAAATCCAGTTAATGGCACTTTTAAGAATGACCACAAAAACTATGGCTATCATAAAAATGGTGGCCAGTTCCCGCCACAGCCTCAACTGAAAACTGCTCAACTTAAATTGATTGTTTCTTAGTTGCTTAACAATATTCTGGCATATGAAATGATAAACCAGTAATCCAATCACAAAACCAAGCTTAACCAGCATCCAGTCCATTTGCAAAAGCATTGGATGTAAAGTAAGCATCGATGCACCTGCCAGAACAGAAATGATCATGGCAGGCGTGGCAATGATTTTCCATAGTGTAGCCTCCATTTTAATAAATTGTTTTTGGAGAATGCTTCTTTCTGGCTCAGGCTTATCGTTTGCCTCAGTATGGTAAATAAAAAGACTTAAAATATAGAATAAACCTGCCATCCAACTAATCACAAATACGATATGTACTGCAAGGAAATAATAATAATATGGCTGTAAGCTTTCTATCATTTAATTTTATTTAAAATGTACGTATCAATCCAGTTGGGGATATTTAAAAATTCCAGATTTAAAACACCATTTTTGATATTTCCCACATAGTTATGTTTAGTTCCAGAATTATCCCAAAGATAAGTTTCATCAACTTCTTTCAACATATCTATAAGTAAATCCATTGTAAGAAAATATCGTTTTTCTATCTTATCTTCATCAACAAAATGTCCGCCCTTTTTTACTCTATCTTTTACTCGTTCTAAGTTCATTATTGGCGTTTCAGTTCCAATGAAATACAGATAAACCTTATAATTATTTTGATGAGCAAACTCAATAAGTTTTAATTTTGATGGATGCGAAAACACCGTTTCGAAAGAGAATGATTTTTTATCGTTAATCAATTTATGGCGAATGAAATCGGCTATTATTGCGAAGTGATAAGAGTTATAATCGAAATAATCATGATCAGTTTTTACAATAACATTTTCTTTTACAACTAAATTCCAACTTTTATTGTTAAAACTGGCTTTTGCGTACAATCCACTTGCAGAATAAAAATTTTCAAATTCAGCTTGCGAACAAACAATATCAAAATCAGAGAGATTTAGAAAATTGTTTTTCTTAAAATCTGATTCTAAAATATCTGCATTTACAAAAAGTCTGGTCGAAAAATATATAGGCTTAATGGAATTATAAAGCGTTGTTTTGCCAGAACCGTTCGGCCCTGCGAAAATTCTAAGCTTAGGCTTAACAGCCATTATTAAAAAAGCTTTATTTTTCTTTCTGAAACTCTTTTTTTAGTAAAGCTTCCAGATGAAATTTTTACTGTTTCTCCACTATTAAAAGTTCTGTAAACGCCATCAGCTTTTACCTCAGTTCTACCTAAGTCCATTGCATCAACTACACGTAGAACATCATCCATAGTTTTATTTATGGCATTAATTACCTGTTTAATTGGCAATTTATCTTCGTCTTGTAATGATTTAACTGTCATAAATATTTATATAAATGCACTTGTAGAAATCAAATATAACGATTTACGCCCGCTGTTCAAAGTTTCCATTATGAGGATTCAGAGGTTAATACCTAAACTCCTTTACCACTTCAATTGCATATTTAACATGATCAAAAGGAATATCAGGCATAATACCATGACCTAAATTGAAGATAAATCCTTCTGTTCCACGCATGCGTTCAAATAATTTATGAATTTGTGCTTTAATAACCGTTTTATCTGCGTATAAAATATGTGGATCTAAATTTCCCTGAACAGCAATACCAGCAGGCAATGCATTTTTAATGTTCAATAAATCAGCATTCCAGTCTACAGAAATCACATCTGGTTTAGCTTCGGCCATAATTGGCGCAAAAACCGAACTTCCTTTACAGAAAGAAATGACAGGAATATCTTTTCTATTGAGGTTTGCAATGATTTCCTGAATGTAACGATGAGAAAACTCCTGATAATCATTCCATGAAAGTGCTAGTGCCCAACTATCAAAAATCTGAATGGCATTAACCCCTGCGGCAATCTGCAGATTCAAATAATCTGCCGTTACCTTAGCAATTTTTGCTAAAAGTTGATGTGCCAATTCTGGTTGATTGTGCAACATCAATTTCGTGAGCTTAAAATCTTTTGAAGAACCACCTTCAACTAAATAACTCATTACTGTAAAAGGTGCCCCAGCGAAACCAATCAAAGGAATATTTCCGTTTAACCTTTGCTGAATCACTTTAATGGCATCTGCAACGTACTGTAACTCGCTCAAACAATCAACATTTAAGTTTTCTACATCTTGTGCGTTGCGAACAGGATTTGCAAACTTAGGGCCAACGCCCTGGGTAAAACTCAAATCCCCACCCATTGCTTCACCAGTAACTAAAATATCTGAGAATAAAATCGCCGCATCAATACCCAACAAATCAACAGGCAGCATAGTTACATCAGCAGCAATTTCGGGAGTTTTGCACATCTCTAAAAAAGAGTATTTGTTTTTAATTTCCCAATATTGCGGCATAAAGCGACCAGCCTGGCGCATCATCCATACGGGTGGACGTTCTGTTTTTTTTGAAAATGCGGCGTCTAAAAATAAATTATTCTTCATGTTTTGTATTTGGTATCGCACAGTCGTCACCCTGAATTCATTTCAGGGTCTAACTAAAGGAAGATGCTGAAATAAATTACTTCGTAGCTTTTCGCTACGCACAGTTCAGCATGACGAGTGTTTAAAAATTTTAATTGCGCAAAGGTATGAATAAAAAAAAAACGAAGTACCTTTTTATTCCTAAACCGGTGCTTCGTTATTCAAAATGACAATATTAATATTATAATTTGCTTATTTCTTTCTCAATCTTAACAATGATATCTTTTGAGCGTGATGATTCTGCAAGTTCCTTTGCCAGTTTAACATATGCTTCCGCCCGTTCCTTATCCTTTTTCCGTAAAGCGAGATTGGCCAGATGTATCAACACATACGATTTTTCATTCTTGCCACCAACGGTAAAACGACTTGCCAGTTGAAAATGGTATTCAGCTTTATCGTAATCTTCCTCTTTCAAGGCCATATTACCTTGCATAAACTCATAATAACCTCTGCGGCTTTTTGATAATCTTGCAGGGTTTGGAACTTCAGCCAACATGGATTTAGCTTTTCCAAACTCATTGTTTTTAAAATACCTGGAAGCCATTAAAACCGAGCTATGCTTAAAATGGCTCCACACCACAAAGGCAAATAAAAAGGCAGCTAAAGCAGCCAGCTGATATTGTTCATAGTAAACACAAACAACTGTTGCCAGCACAAAAACGGCCATTAAAGCATACCTGCCCTTGTTATTGTACATTAATGACTATCAGTAAATTTATAACCCACACCACGAATAGAGTGAAAATAAACTGGATTTTTTTGGTCTGGTTCAAAATATTTACGGAACGTTAAGATAAAGTTATCAATTGTTCTTGTTGATGGATAAACATCATAGTTCCAAACGGTTTCCAAAATCTGCTCACGGGAAACCGCATCGTTTTTACGCTCAATTAAAAGCTTTAACAACATGGTTTCTTTCTTGGTTAGCGGAGTAATGGTACCATCATCATGTTTCAATTCAAAAGAGTTAAAATAGATGGTTTTATCACCGATTTTATAAGAATTTAATTCTTTTAAATCATCAGATTTTAAACTGCGTTTTACCAAAATACCAACACGAAGAATTAATTCCTCTAAGTTGAATGGTTTAACCAAATAATCATCAGCTCCTTTTTTCAAGCCTAAAACACGATCTTCTGAAGTGTTTTTTGCAGTTAAAAACATAATAGGAACTTCTGCATTTTCCAAACGAATGGTTTCACAAACCTGAAAACCATCCATTTCTGGTAGCATAACATCTAAAATGATTAGATTAAAGCGTTCTTCTTTAAATATTTTAAGAGCGGTTTTGCCGTCTTTAACAGCATGAACTTTATAGCCTTCAAGTTCGAGGTTTAATTTGATAGCATCTAACAAGTGATCCTCGTCCTCTACCAATAGAATTCTTAATTTTTGTGACATAATTGAGATTAACTAAATGTTACTTCAAAAATACTTCCATGAGGCAAATTGTCTTTTACTGTAATATCAGCATCATGGTATTGTAAAACCTCCTTCACAATAAACAAGCCTAAACCTGTTCCCTTCGCTTTTCTGACATTCTCATTACCAACGCGGTAAAACTTATCAAATATCAACATTTTTTCGGCATCTGAAATACCTGGTCCTTTATCAATCACACTTAACTGAATATGCCCATCAACCTTATTTAAAAGCACATTTATCTCATCGCATGGGTTAGAATACTTTACAGCATTTTCAATCAAATTTGTTACTACTGACGATAAGGCAAATTTGTCACCCATTAACTGCAAATTTGGCTGAATTTTAGCATTTATAATCTGCTCGCAACCACAAGAGTGAACCTGTAACCGATCAGTGATTTTATAAACCAATTCCGAAAAATTAAATTCCTCCTTCGGAAACGTATATGAACGGTTTTCAATTTTAGTTGCAAGCAGCATATTTTCTACCAAATCATCCAAACGCTCAATATCCTTTAACGAATTATTTAGCAGAGCAGTTTGCCTCACTTTGTCTAAATCTCTTTTAACAATGGTTTGAATAGAAAGTTTTATGGCCGCCAAAGGCGATTTCAGCTCATGCGTAATCGACATCAGGAAATTTTGTTGTTGTTCTCTCAGTTTATCTTCACGCTTTAACGATTGATGAAGGAAGTATCCGCCAATACAAAGCAAAAACAGAAATACTGAACCTTCGCCCATAATCATCGTCATGCGGCTTGGCTGCAAACGTACCACTAAAGTTCCCCATGAAATAAGTTGTATTAATGCATATAGCAGTAATGCGTAAAATATGATAATAGATTTCTTCATACTCGGGATTTTATGATTTAAGGATTTTAAAATTTATCCCTTAATCACTAAATTATATTATTTTGAAAAGCAAATCCTGTTCATTTTGGTTATTTCAGTCCCGCTTTTCGTTCCAATCTTTTTTAGGCACTGTCATTCTCCCAAAGTCGTCATTGCGAGAAGGAACGACGTGGCAATCTTTTTCGTAAGAGTAAAAAAGTATTTCCACTTCAATCGGGTTTAGAAAACCTGGGGCTGTGCAAGAAATTAAAAACCACCCCCAGCCCCTCCTCGAAAATAAGGAGGGGAGTTGCCCCTCAAAGTTTCATAACCATTATCGCCATTGCTTTGTGTCTTACAATGGCGACTTTCAAAAATTACTTCTTAAACACTAAATCCAACGCCTCAAAAATTGCTCTCTTTGCTTTTTCCAATTCAATTTTCGTATGTGCTGAAGATACGAAACCAACTTCATATCCCGATGGACCTAAATAAATTCCTCTATTCAGCAATTCACGGTGCATGATTTTGAATTTCTCCATGCTGCCCGCATCAATATCATCAGCCGATTGAATTTTATCTTTGTCGGTAAATGCAAACCAGAAAATAGAGCCGATGGTAAATACTTTAAATTTATAATTCCTGGCAGTTGCAAAACGCTGAATACTGGCCACAAATTCCTGTGCCTTTGCATTCAGGTCTTTATAAAAACCCGATTTATTCAGTTCAGTTAAAGTTGCAATGCCTGCAGCCATCGCCACAGGATTTCCTGATAAAGTACCTGCCTGATATACCCCTCCATCAGGAGAAATATGAGCCATAATTTCAGCAGATGCGCCATACATACCAACAGGCAAACCACCACCAATAATTTTTCCGTAAGTTACAATATCTGGTGTAATGTCATAATGAGCAGCAGCACCCTCAAACCCAACTCTAAAACCAGTAATTACCTCATCAAAAATCAATAACGAACCATGGTCAGTGCAGATTTTGCGCAGAAACTTGATATATTCTTCATCCTGTATAATCAAACCGTTATTGGCAGGGATACCTTCAATAATTACCGCAGCAATTTGATCTTTAAACTGGGTAAAGGCCTGTTCAATAGCTGTTTTGTCATTTAGTGGAATCACTATCGTTTCTTCAGCAAAAGATTTTGGAACACCTGCCGATGAAGTTTCTCCGAAAGTGACCAAACCCGAACCTGCCTTTACCAGAAGAGAATCGCTATGGCCATGATAACAGCCCTCAAATTTCAAAATTTTGTCTCTGCCGGTAAAACCTCTTGCCAAACGAATTGCAGACATAACCGCTTCTGTTCCCGAACTGGTAAAACGAATTTTCTCAACAAAACGATTATTTTTGATAATCAGCTCTGCCAATTCATTTTCCAAAGCAGTAGGCGCACCAAAACTCATTCCGTTCTGCATTACTTCGGTTACTTTCTCACGAATTTTAGGATGGTTGTGACCTAAAATCAAAGGGCCCCAACTTCCACAGAAATCAATAAACTGATTTCCATCGGCATCCCAGATATAGCAACCATCGCCTTTTTCAATAAAAAGCGGCGTACCATAAACCGATTTAAAAGCCCTGACAGGCGAATTTACACCACCAGGAAAATAAGTTTTCGATTTCTCGTATAGTTCCGCAGATTTTGTTCTTGAAATGTCTGGTTTACTTCCAGTATTCACTGGAATATCGGCCTCGTTGCCTGAAAACATTTTCTTTAATGAATCTAACATTTTTTTAAGGTTGAAGGTGTAAGGTTGAAGGGAGAAAGCTTGGGCGCAAAAACCCATAACATTTAACCATCAATTTTCACCTCATATTAAGGCTGAAAGCTGGAAAGTTGAGGGTTTAAGGCGTGCAAATTTCAGCTTTTAAACCCTCTGCCTTCCACCTTTTTAAAGCCAATCGTTATTTAAAATATCTTTAATGTGGTAAGTGGTAATAATGCTTGCTCCTGCTCTTGCAAAAGCGTGCATGGTTTCCATCACTACTTTTTGTTCGTCAATCCAGCCTCGTTCTGCGGCAGCTTTAACCATCGAGTATTCGCCCGATACATTATAAACGGCAATTGGCAAATTGGTATCTTGTTTCAAACGCTGAATAATATCCAGATAAGCTAAACCAGGTTTTACCATCAACACATCTGCACCCTCCTGTTCATCTAATTGTGCCTCACGCATGGCCTCAAGCGGGTTCCTGAAATCCATTTGGTAGGCTTTTCTATCGCCTTTGCTTGGCGCACAATCAGCAGCTTCTCTAAATGGACCATAATAAGCTGATGCAAATTTTGTGGCATGGCTCATAATGGCCGCATTTACAAAACCATTTTTATCCAACAAATTACGCATGGCTTCAATACGTCCATCCATCATATCCGATGGCGCAAACATATCGGCACCAGCCTCTGCATGTGTTAATGCCATTTTAGTAATTACATCTACCGTTTTATCATTTTGAACGTAATCGTTCTCCATGATTCCACAATGCCCGTGAGTGGTATATGAACAAACACAAACATCGGTAATTACATATAAATCTTCGCCAAATTGCTTTTTCAATTCACGAACCGCTGTTGGAACCAAAGAATGGTCGTGGTAAGCAGATTTTGCATCTGCAGATTTCTCATCACCGACGCCAAAAAGCATGATTTTGTTCAAACCTTTATTTAATCCAGCCTCTACATCTTTTATTAAAGCATCAATTGAATAATGGTTTACACCTGGCATTGCATCAATAGCATGGGTAACGCTCGTTCCTGGTACCACAAAATATGGGTACACAAACATATCTTTCGATAGTCGGGTTTCGGCTACCATCTCTCTAACCAATGGGTTCTTCCTTAATCTTCGCGGACGATGTAACATATTCTTTGTATCAAGTATTTAGTATCAAGTATCAAGACTTGAATATTGTATTATTTTTCGAGCAGTTAGTTTTTTTTTGCGGTCGTCATTGCGAGGTACGAAGCAATCCTGATGCATTTGCAATAAAAACCTTCGTAGTAAGATTGCTTCGTACCTCGCAATGACGAAGTGGCTATTCTTTTCGCTTTAAGCTTGGTTTTTTGAATTTCCAAATCCTCAACCTTAAACCTTTAAACCCTCAACCTTTATTTTATCTCGATCCCGAAAACGGCCTCGGCTAATCCGATCTCATCAGGCGAATAGGGCAAAGTATAACTCACGCCCATTTCATCAAATTTTTTGCCCGTAGAATTACCTATTGCAATTACCTGTTGACCTGGTTCTAATAAATTATCGGCAAAATATGCATCTACGTTGGATGGGCTGGTAAAAATCAATACATCAGCATAGCTTTGACCAATATTTTCTTCGGTTACCGTTTCATAAATAGGTAAATCAATTATCTTAGCATCCTCTGGTAAAGATTTTTGAATCGTTTGCAAAGAATCCTGTGCTCTTGGAAACAATATGTTTTTACCTGAAACCAATTGGGCAAAATCATCTGCAACTTCTGTAATATCACCACTGGTGCCAACAAAATTGGCAAAATGGCCAAATTTACGAAGTGCATCTTCTGAACCTCTTCCCACCACACCAAATTGTGTTTTCTTCGGCAATTGAGGCTTTAAATTGAAGAAATACTCCACACTGTTTCTGCTACTGAAGAAAATCCAATCTATATTTTTTAAAATGAACTGATCCAAAACAGTTACTATAGGCAGTGTACGAATTAATGAACGCCCTTCTATTTCTATATTATTACTTTCAAGCGCCTTACGGAAATAACTGTGTTCACCAATTTCACGGGAAATAAAAACCTTTGCAGGTTTTTTTCTTTCTTTATCAAACTTAGCAACAATTTTTTCAGCCAAACCATCTGTGGTTTCCGAACGTAAGAATAAGCGCTCAGGAAAATCATCGGCAGTTTCCGCCTTTGATGTCCATACTTCGAATTTTCCATCAGCCTTTTTGCAGTAACAGCCCAAAGGCATGTGGCAGCCGCCCTCAAAAAGATTTAAAACCTTGCGTTCTACACCAACCTCTTCAGCTGTTGCAGGGTTGTGTAGTTGCTGAAGGGCATCAAAAAGTTCTGTGTCATTTTCCCTGATCTGAATGGCCAAAGCACCTTGAGCGGGTGCAGGCACAAATTCAGTCGGCTCCAACTCTTCTACGTGAAATTCACTTACATCTAAACCTAAACGCTTGATTCCGGCTTTAGCCAGCATAATCGCATCATAATCTTCATCTCTCAATTTCTGAATACGGGTTGGAACATTTCCGCGTAAATCTTCAATTTCCAAATCAGAACGTAAACCCAAAAGCTGGGCTTTTCTTCTGTTTGATGAGGTACCAACCATTGCACCTTTTTTTAATGAAAGTTTTTGCGAAACATCAACACAGTCTTTCAAAATTAAAAGATATTCTGTTGCTTCCTCGCGTGGTGGAATAGCTGCGATGGTTAAACCAGCAGGATGTGTTGTAGGTAAATCTTTAAGGCAGTGAACAGCCAAATCGATTGTTCCACCCAAAAGCTCTTCTTCCAGTTCTTTGGTAAAAAAGCCTTTTCCTTCTAACTTATCCAATCTTAAATTCAGGATTTTATCACCTTGTGTTTTGA
This sequence comes from Pedobacter chinensis, assembly GCF_003339865.1. Classification (GTDB taxonomy): domain Bacteria; phylum Bacteroidota; class Bacteroidia; order Sphingobacteriales; family Sphingobacteriaceae; genus Pedobacter; species Pedobacter chinensis. The sequence continues at coordinate 80,055 of NZ_QPKV01000004.1, read as the reverse complement.
TGATTTTAATTTCTGCTTCTATTCCAATTGCTGCCAATTCATCTTTAATATGATTGGCCTGCCATAAAGCCAGGTCGCTACCGCGTGTTCCGATGGTTAATTTCTTCACTATAAAGGTTAAATGAATTGCAAATTTAGTTAAATAGTGCTGAAACAATAAATATGTTTAAAAATGAGACAGTCAGGTTACAGAGCGGATAGATTTTCTCGGGTTAGAACCAAATGGTCGTCCTTGATCTGTGGCTAAGCAATTGGTAGAAAGTAAGTTTAATCTTTTGGAAAGGGATTTGGATTTGAATCGCTGAACCCAGGTGCTCTAAACCCGATTGGAGTGAAAATACTTTTTGTTACAACAACCCTGAATAATCTTGTCATGCTGAGGAACGAAGCATCTGCAACCGATGAAACAGATGCTTCGTTCCTCAGCATGACAGAAGTTACAAAAAGATTGAAACGAAAAGCGGGGCTGAAATAACCGAAAAGCACTGAAACCTGCTTTTCATATTCAGACTACGCTCAGCAAGCTTAAAAATATTTCGTGATGACACAAATCATGGCAATAGAAAATATAAAATCCTGAAATAATTAATGCTCCAAAGCTTTAAGATTGCTTCGTACCTCGCAATGACGAAAACTTACAACCTAAGATTCTTTAACCAGAATTTCTTTAGCCATAATCATTGGAACGCTGATGCATTTTTTCTCCATGTAATTCATTACACGTTCTAAAACTTCTCGCGATGCTTCATCCATCTGACTGATTTCATCTGCAAACACTCCATTTAAAGCTGTGTTTTTGATTTCCTTGATTTTGCGGGGAACATCCTGCATGGCCAGCTCAATGCGGCGTTGCTTTAAAACCGTGAAAAATTCAGTGATGTTATTACTGATAATTTCTTCAGCATGAACAAGTTCATTGTAACGTTCCTGAATATTTTTGCGGGCAACCTCTTTAAGCGATTCTACTTCGATATAATGAACAGGATTGTTATGAATAACTGCTGGATTAACATCATTAGGAATGGCCAGATCCACAATCACCTTTTTGCCAGTATCGCCATTAAGCAATTTTGAATAAAGCTCTTCGGTAATAATATGGTTTGTTGAACCTGTACAAGTAATGATCACATCAAAGCCTTCCTTAAAATTTTCGAGTGCGCTTAAATGATAGGCTTTGCCGTTCAATTCTTCGGCAAGAGATTCTGCCTTAGAAAGCGTGCGGTTAAAAATTGAGAAATTGGAATATTTATGTTTGTTTAAATATTTTGCGATATTTTGGTTGGTTTCACCAGCACCAATGATTAAAATGCGTGAATTACCGCACATATTTAATTCTTTAAGCTTGCGGTAAGCCAATGAAACCACTGAAACAGGATTTTTGGAAATGTTGGTATGGGTATAAACTTCTTTAGCCGTTTTAATTACCCTATCCATAATCATGCGCATGTAATCACCTGTAAAACCAGCATCACGACAGTTTTCGTAAGCTTTACGGATTTGAGCCAGGATTTCCTTTTCTCCAACAACCAGGCTTTCTAAAGAACAAGAAGTTCTTAAAAGGTGATTAAAAGCTTCTTCGTTTTCGTAAACAGTAACATTATCAAGAAAACGCTCCATGAACTCTGCGGGCAAACCCATATCTAAAACAGAGAGGAATTTGGTAATAAATTCTTTATCGGTTTTTTCTTTGGTAAGAAAAACAAACTCTACCCGGTTGCAGGTTCCGATATAGAAAATTTCGCTAACAGGAAGCTCCGTTTGAATATTCTTCAACCTGCTGTCTAAACTCTGGTCACAAATAACTAATTTCCCTAAAGATTTCAGGTCGATGTGGTGATGCGTAAAAGCTATTACTTTTAAATATTCCAAGTGTTTCCGTTATTAACTATTATCGGGATACAAAAGTAACACGGCGAATGCATGTGACTGTCATTAACCTGTAATTTACATCAATTTAGAACGGTTTTAAATAAATGCAAAACACTGACAATCCATCTTTAAGTTATAAAATATTTCTTTGGATTTATGCACTATTTTATGTTCTGGCAGGGTGTAATCATTTTGTTTCCACTAAAGTATATTACGCCATCATGCCCGGATGGTTGCCTGCTCATGAATTTTTAATTTACCTTTCTGGTGCATTTGAAATCATTTTAGGGATTTTATTGATTTTTTCAAAAACCAGAAAGTTAGCATCGCTGTTAATTATTTTGATGCTTATTGCATTTATACCCGTTCACGTTTACATGGTTGAAATTGCACCTTTTATACTGGGTAAAATATATATAACACCTTTTATTGCCTGGATGCGATTGCCTTTCCAATTGTTATTTATTGGCTGGGCCTGGTATTATTACAATAGAAGTTGAGAAATCAAATTAATTTCTCAACCGAATCCTTGGAATTTAAGCAGATAATCTTTTGTAAAAATCTGTGACTATTTCTTTAAATCTATAAAGTAAAACTTAAAAACTATGATTACACAAAGCGAATTCAGCCTGATTGGTTCAGATGGAAAATTAATTATTGGCGACATTACTTTTGATGACAAAAACCCAAAAACGCCTATTGTACTTTTTGTTCACGGCTTTAAGGGCTTTAAAGATTGGGGAGCACATCATTTAGTGGCCAGGTATTTTGCAAGTAATGGCTACCGTTACATTAAGTTTAATTTATCGCACAGTGGCGTTCCTGCCGATAACCCCAAAGATGTGACCGATATGGAAACTTTTGCAAGTAATACAGTTTCAAAAGAATTATTTGATGTGAATGCTGTACTCGATTTTATAGAGAAAGCGTATGGCAAGGAAACTGAAGTGAACTTAATTGGTCATAGCCGTGGGGGTGGTTTGGCAATTATTGAAGCTGCCAACGATTTAAGGATTAACAAACTGATTACCTGGAGTGCTGTTTCTGCATTCAACGGCTTATGGAAAAAAGAGCAGGAAGCAGAATGGAAAAAAACTGGAAAAATTTATGTGACCAATGCCAGAACCAAAGAAGAGATGCCTTTAAATGCAACACTACTGGAAGATTTAGAAGAACATGCTGATACTTTAAACATTATTGAAGCGGCCAAGCGCATTAATATTCCCTGGTTAATTGTACAAGGAGATGATGATGTAAATGTTCCTTTTCAAAATGCTCAGCAACTGGCAGATGCCAATCCTAACAGCAGATTAGTTAAAATTGAGGGTGCAAACCATGTTTATGGTGCGTCGCATCCCTATGAAAATGAAACTTTGCCGCCACTTTTGTTTAAGGTTTGCGAAAAATGTTTAACTTTTTTGGGAGAGGAATAACAAATGCTAGCATTCTGATTATTTGAATTTAGATAAGATTATTTCATTTACTTTCATTAAGTTTTAGATCAAGGCTGTCGTCGTCACCCTGAATTTATTTCAGGGTCTATAGTAGCAGGAAAGATGCTGAAATAAATTTACTTCGTAGCTTTCCGCTTCGCTACAGGTCAGCATGACGACAGCCTAGGTCAGCTGTCCAGAAGATCTTAACTCCCCCTAATCATTCCCCCTACCAACAAACCCTCTCATATCACTTCCACTTGGGCTCTGAAAAATTTCCAAATCAAAATACGGAACCGCAGCGAGTAAATGATCGAAAATATCAGCTGCCACTTCTTCAAATTTCTTTAAACCCTTCTCTTTTGAAAACACATAAATCTCTATTGGAAGTCCGTTTTCAGTAGCTTGTAACTGGCGTACCATAAAAGTTAGATCGGTATTGATGTAAGGATTGCTCTCCAGGTATTTCTCTGCATAAACCCTGAAGGTACCAATATTGGTCATGTGGCGACCATTAACCAAATTATTAGGATTTACTGTATTTTCTGCATTATACTGCTCAATTTTGGTTTGTGTTTCTTTTAGTAATCCTTTAAAAAATCAATACTTTTCAACCGATTAATTAAATCTTCATCACAAAATTTAATACTGGAAATTTTAATATTAATGTGGCGTTTGATTCTTCGTCCCTCACTCTCCTCCATGGCCCGCCAGTTTTTAAATGATTCACTAACAATTGCATAACTCGGCACAATGGTTACTGTTTTATCCCAGTTTCTAACCTTAATAGTGGTTAAATTGATTTCGGTCACTTCTCCATCAGCACCATATTTTTCTACTGTGATCCAATCTCCAACACGAACCAGATCAATGGCACTCATTTGTACTGAAGCCACAAAACCTAAAATCGGATCGCGGAAGACTAAAATCAACACAGCTGTTACTGCACCAAAACCGCCGAAAACATATAGCGGCGATTCGCCCAAAATAATGGAGAGAATCAATACAAATCCAACAATGTAAAAAACAATTTTTGCAACCTGCTTATAACTTCTGATGGGTTTGTCTGCATATTTTTTAGAGGTTTCCATAATGGATACCAATGCATTAAGAAATGCATTTATTGCAAACATCACCGCTAAAACCATATAGATTTTAGCAACAATCAAAGCATAAAATCTCCAGTTTTTAAAATCTATAAAAACGTAAGGAACAGCATTGTAAATAATGTAAGCACCAAAAATTAAAGCAAAGGCCCTGAAAACCCTAAACTCGAAGAGTGCTTTTTGCCAATCGGATTTAGTTTTGGCACTTTTTACAACACCAATGAAAATCTGGCGGGTAATAAATATGGTAATAAACAGGAATAGTGTTACGCCAATAAGCCCAATAAAAAAGTAAGAATAAATTAATTCACTACCTGAAAAGCCTTTACCGATAAGCCAGTTTCTAAGTTCATTAAATATAGATTGAAATTCAGGGATATTCATTAAGGCAATTTAAGCTTTCCTGGTTAGTTTATTAATAGCTGTAGCAATATTATGTTGATATAAAAACACTTCTTCAACAGGCTCAGAATGAAAATGCACCTACTAATAAGATTGCTTCGTGCCTCGCAATGATGATAACGCTAAACTTTTTCTACCCAATTCCCATCATCTTTAATGATATCAATCAATTCATCCAATGCGTATGCAGTAGTTACATTTTTCTTTACCACTTCCTTTCCACGGTACAATGTAATCTTATCAGGGCCGGTTCCAACATAACCGTAATCGGCATCGGCCATTTCACCAGGCCCATTTACAATACAACCCATAATACCGATTTTGATCCCTTTTAAATGATCAGTTCTTGAACGGATTAATTGTGTGGTTTCCTGTAAATCGAAAAGTGTTCTTCCACAACTCGGACAAGAAATATATTCCGTTTTACTGATTCTGGTACGGGTAGCCTGCAAAACACCGAAACTGGTTGAGTTTATTAAACCCAGGTTTAAGCCAGCTGCATCAATCCAAACGCCATCTCCAAAACCATCAGTTAGCAAAGCGCCCAAATCAGTCGCAGCATATAGCATTAAATGATCAGCATCTAAATCTTTATAAGTTCTTTTGATGATTACCGGAATTTGAATGTTTTTCTCTTGCAAAGCCACAAAGAATGCTCTTTGTTCTGCCATTTCGTGCTCGGCTGATGTTTCCAGGATAAGGACAACATTGTTAAATTGTTGAATTATTGAATTGGTTGATTGGTTAATCGCTAAATAGGTCAACTGTTTAGCATCAATCTGAACGAAATTTAATAGTTCATCCTTAATTTCAGTCTTATTGAATTCTTCAAAAGAAAATAGCGGATGACAGTTATTTTTATCTTTTAAGCCCAACCATGTATGATAATTGTAAATCTGTTTCAGATTTCCAGGAAAAGAAAACGACGGTAAGTTATCGCCTAAATAAGCTAAATCACAAGCTTGGTCGGCCAGATTATATTTATCTAAACCAGCGCTATAATGGTATCCAACAGAACTTAAGAAATAAGGATCTTTCAGGTTTTCTTTAGAAACATCAATCATTACAACTGGATGATGATGCCCACCGATGTGCTGAACAGGTTGAGTTATGCGTCTGGAATAGGAATAGGGAGAATAAGTCCGGAGTCCGGAGTCCGGAGTCCGAAGATTTATCGATTCAAATTCATTTGCATTTTCAGACTTCTGACTTCCGACTCCGGACTTCTGACTCCTCAAAACATATCGATCGGCTAAAGCTTTTGCAACTGGTGCTTCAAATTCAGGATCTTCTGTTAAAGAAACACGAATGGTATCACCCAACCCGTCTTCCAATAAAGTACCAATTCCCACGGCCGATTTAATACGCCCGTCTTCTCCATCGCCAGCTTCAGTTACTCCTAAATGTAAAGGATAATTCATCCCTTCTTTCGCCATGGTTTCTACCAATAAACGATAGGCCTGAACCATGACCTGTGTATTACTTGCTTTCATGGAGATAACCAGATTGTAATAATTCTGATCTTCACACATGCGAATAAATTCCATTGCCGATTCTACCATTCCCCTTGGCGTGTCACCATAGTGACTCATGATCCTGTCGGACAGTGAACCGTGATTGGTGCCAATACGCATGGCTGTACCATATTCTTTGCAGATTTTTACCAACGGAATAAACTTCTTGTAAATTCTGTCCAGTTCTGCGTTATAAGCATCCTGCGTATATTCGATATTTTCAAATTTCTTCTTATCAGCGTAATTTCCTGGATTTACACGAACCTTTTCTACAATCCTGGCAGCCATTTCAGCGGCATTCGGAGTAAAATGAATATCAGCAATGAGGGGAACATGATATCCACGAAAGCGCAGTTCTTTCTTAATATTGGCCAGATTTTCAGCTTCCTTAATGCTTGGTGCAGTAATACGAACATATTCGCAACCTGATTCTACCATGCGGATGGTTTGCTCAACTGTTCCTATGGTATCCATGGTATCAGTGGTTGTCATGGATTGGATTCGAATTGGATTATGCCCGCCTAAAGCGATATCTCCAATATTAACCTCGCGGGTTAAATACCTCGAATATTGCGTTAAACTATTGCAATATCCTCCACTTAAATCATGCTTTACCAATATATTTTCCATGCGATTGCAAAGATAAGGATTGTTGGAATGTTTTAATGTTAAATTCTTAAAGGAGTATATAAAAGGATTATTCTGATCTTAGAATATAGCAAAAATAGGTAAAATTGCTATAAATTTATAGCAATTTTACCTATTTTTGCTAATACAATACATCAAATGGAAAATATTCAAATAAAATCTAATTTGGTTGTACAACAACAATCAACGGATATTGTAAGGCCTTTAATCAAAAAAATTGATTGGAACGATAGGTTAATTGGTATTTTAGGCGCCCGAGGCACCGGAAAAACGACCTTGATGTTGCAGCGAATAAAACTGGAATATGGATTAAGCAGTAATGCCTTATACATTACTATGGATGATATATACTTTACTGTCCATAGCTTGATCGATTTCGCAGTAGAATTTAGGCAAAATGGTGGCAAAATACTTTTTATAGATGAAGTGCATAAATATCCGGACTGGGCAAAAGAAATTAAAAACATTTACGATTTTTATAAAGATTTAAAAATTGTATTTACTGGCTCATCTATTATTGATATTTCACGTCAAAATGCCGATTTAAGCCGCCGGGCTGTTCAATATGAATTAACAGGCTTATCTTATCGCGAATTTTTAAATTTTAGAGGTGTTATAAATTTAGGTGCTATTTCACTTGCAGATATACTAAATAACCATGTAGAAATTGCAAACAGCATTATTGGCAATTTTAAACCTTTACAATATTTTAATGATTACCTTAAACATGGCTATTATCCATTTTTTATCGAAAATATAAACACTTATCATTTACGTTTAGAAAAAGTAGTAAGGCTTATTATAGAAGAAGACTTACAATTTATAGCAGGTTTTAACCCTCATCATTCCCGAAAAATATACCAACTGATGTATATTTTATCGACCAATGTTCCATTTAAACCCAACATCACTAATCTAAGCGAAAAAACAGGCATCAACAGGAATATGATTATAGAATATCTACATTACTTAGACAATGCAAGATTAATCAATTCGCTTACTGCTGCCGGAAAAAGCATTAGTACGTTACAAAAACCCGATAAAATATTTTTAGAGAACACCAATTTATTATTTGCTATAAGCCCAAACAACACTGATAAGGGAGCGTTGCGTGAAGCATTCTTTATGAATCAATTAAAAAATGTCGGTCATTCAATAAATCTTCCCTTAAGAGGCGATTTTTTTGTTGATGATCAACTTACTTTTGAAATTGGCGGAAAAGGGAAGTCAAAAAAACAATTAAACGGTATTGAAAACTCTTTTTTTGCCATGGATGATATGGAAGCCGGAATTGACAATAAAATACCGCTTTGGATGTTTGGGCTACTCTATTAGTTTTTGAACATGCTTATATCATTCATCAAATCAACCGATCCTTTATGACCAATGTATCTGCTGCGATATCATGCCAGCACTGGTTTTTCTTATTGAGGAAACTATATAAATAACCAAAAAAAACAGGTATCACAGATAAGATTTTCGAGAGATTTCTTGCCAAGGATCTGCCGAAAGAAATTCGTGTACCTTCTAAATCGGTTACTTTAATATTTAACAACTTTTTCCCAATGGTTGCCTGCGCTGCTGATGCTTCGGCGAAACTGCCATAAATCAGTTTAAAAATAAAGACGGATGGAAAAGGAATAAGGTAAGCCATTATCCGCTGATCTTTTCCTTCAATAAAAATGAAACTCAGTAAAATGACGATGCTGTAAATGGCAAAAATCAAGAAATGATCTATTACTGATGCCAGCAAGCGCTGATCAAAAGCAGCAAAATACTGTGGCGCTGTTTTTTGATATTTAAAACCCAAAAGCTCACGCAGTTCGGAAATTGCGTGAGCTTCTTTATAATCGTCCATTCCGGGTTTACGGATGAATGTATTGGGTTTAATATTTAAATCCTTAAGATCGGCCAGGCTATATGGACCTTGTGGTTTGCCATTGATTACAACTGTGTACTCAGGATTCATGGGATGCTAGGATTTTAAGATCATTTTTTAAAGGCTATTAAGATTCATAAGATGTTAGGATTTTAAGATCAGTTTTTAAACGCCCGACTAGTAAACCTTCTACCTTCCGCCTTTAAGCCCTCTACCTTATTAGTACCGGCTTACCTCAAAGTTACTCAATCCACCATCTAAATTGATAAAGATTTTTTTAGATGATGTTTTATAGTTGGAAGTTTCATAAACGCCATCACTTAATTTCTCAAACCCTTCAAAATCTTTGGCAGACAAACCAGTTTTAGTTTTAATTCTGCACCCCGAGTTTGATGGAACCTTGATTTTAACATCGGCAACACCAGATTTCACGATCACATCGGTAATAGGCAGCAAGTCACCAAATTTGATATCCAAAGCAGCTGCACCACCATCAAACCGAAAAGTGCGAACTTTATAATCAGCAAAATCAAAGTTTGCCTCGCCGGCACCAAGTTTCATTAAAATATCCCAGTTTGCAGCTTTATTTAGTTTGAAATCTACATTATTTCCATTATCACCAAATTTCCATTTGCTTTTTCTGTCGTTCATACTAAATGTAAGTATGGTAGCAGAATCGGTAATTAATTTTTTCAAAGAAAAATTACCGTGTCTTTTCTTTACTTCAGCATTGATCAACTCAGAAGTTTCTCCATCTAAATTAAATGAAATTCCTCCACCAGATATATTCAAAACCGTTTTTTTTGCATTTTCAGCTTCAACAAATGGTTCTGCTAATCTTAAATTATTAAAGGCTGTATCCTGATCATCATTGTCATTATCATTATTGTCAATGTTAATATCAATGTCTTTTTTGAATTTATGCCCCCACCAGTTGCTCCTGTCTGGCACCTGTTGGCCTTTATAAAAAAGGAAGCCCAAAGCCACAACCAGCACAGCAATGGAAACCATGCTACCTGTTTGAGAATTATTTCTGTTAAACAAAATATTTACACCGGCAATAATCAGAAATATTGGCCAAAAGCTCCAAACATTTCTCCAGTAAAAATTAATTATTCCAAAGTTTTCTAATAGAAGTACACCACCTATAAAAAGCAGTAAAATACCCCAAATTAATCTATCTAATTTCATGTTGTTATGCTTGAGGGTTAGTTGATGTTGAATTGTTATCTTCTGTTGGTTTCTCTTCTACAATGATTGCATCAGAAAAATCAGCAGCTTTTTTTTGCTCATCCTGAGCTTGCTGGTTTTGAAATGCGGCCCATTCATTTTTTCTTTTTGATTTAGCAATAATACTGATTCCCAGTGCGATGAAAATTAAAGGCCACATGAATTTAAAAAGATTTCTGATGGTAAACCAATGTGGAATGAAATCCAATTCGTGCATTAAAAAGAAACACCCTATTACCAATAAAAGCAAACCTGCAATGGTTCTGCCCGCATCATTAGGTTTATTAAAATTGGTTTGAGTTTCAAATGGTTTTTTTTCTGTTTCATCAATTGGCTGAGTCCAGTTCGTGTTACCTGAACTTGCAGGGCCAGTAAACGGATCAGCTGTTCCGAATGGCGGAGTGTTTGGATTATTTTTATTGAAATAATCGTTAAATTTTGAGAATCTAGCCGCCGGATCGTTGTTTACCGGAACGATGATCCACATAATAATATAGGCAATTAAGCCGGCACCAGCCATAAAAATGGTTGATAATGCAAACAATAATCTGATTATGGTAACCTCTACCTGCATGTAATCTGCAAGTCCAGAAGCTACACCTGCAATCATCTTATCGTGTTCGTTTCTAAAAAGCTTCTTTTCCATAACGCTGTTCATTTTGTGTTTAAAAATCGAGCGGAGTAATTAAAACCTCATCAACATTTACCCCTTTACTTAAGTTTAAAATGGTATACAAAGTTTCAGCTATATCTTCGGGCTGTACAAATTTTTCATCGGGAATTGTTGTTCCCTCCCATGATGATGTTTTCGTTGAGCCCGGCAAAAAAGCAGTTACTTTAACGTTGTGTGGTGCTAACTCTTGCCGCAATACATGATTAAGACTTAGCATCGCTGTTTTTGTTACACTATAACTGCCGGCATTTTTTACAGGCCCTTTGCTGGCCACCGAACAGATGTTAAATATGTGCCCTTGTTTCTCTGAACGCATTTTTTTTCCAAAAAACTTACTGATGTAATAACTTGCATTTACATTCAAATCCTGTTGTTTTTCAAATATTTCATCATCCTCATCCAATAAACTTCCAGGCAAAAATGTTCCGACATTGTTTACCAAAACATTAACAAATCCGAATGCCGATTCTGCATGATCAAGAAATTGATAAACTTCCTGTTTAACTGAACAATCCATTGCGTAAATCAAAACTGTTCTACCGGTCATGAACAATTCATCACGCAGTTTCTCCAATTCTTTTATACCTCTTGCCGCGAGCAATAAATCATAACCTTCCTGCCAAAGTTTAATTGCAATTGCTCTTCCAATTCCTTTTGTTGCACCAGTTATTACAGCTTTCATTTTTTATGGATTAGTTTTTGTTAACAAAAAACCATATTTATATTCAAAACCACGAATATTTTTGCAATTATCAAAGAGCGACAACTTTTTTATCGTTTCTTTGTAGTATTATAAATGATCATTTAAATTAAGCAATACATACGGAATGAATTTTACCAATTTCGGCAGATACATCCTGCTACTCAAGTCTGTATTCAGAAGGCCGGAAAAACTGAAAATATACCTTAAAGAAATCGCCAAGCAGATGGATTATGTCGGTGTTGGCTCTTTAGGGCTTATTGCCATTATCTCTACTTTTATTGGTGCGGTAATGACCTTACAAATTGCTTTCCAGTTGGTTAGTGATTTCATCCCCAAAACAATTATTGGCTCTGTTAACCGGGATTCAAGCATATTGGAGTTAAGCCCAACTATTAGTGCTATTGTTTTGGCAGGTAAAATTGGATCGGCCATTTCATCAGAAATTGGATCGATGCGTGTTACTGAACAAATTGACGCTTTAGAAATCATGGGCATCAATGCTCCGGGTTACCTTATTCTTCCTAAAATTATTTCGGGCATTACGATGGTACCAATGTTGGTTATCATTTCTATGTTCTTAAGTATTTCTGGCGGTTATATCGGTGGTTCTATTTCAGGAGCTGTTACCCCAGCTGAATACATTCAAGGGATTACAACTGATTTTAACCCATATACCATTACTGTAGCATTGGTAAAGGCATTTGTATTTGGTTTTATCATTACATCAGTTCCGGCATACGAAGGTTTTTATGTTCGCGGAGGCGCTTTGGAAGTTTCGCAGGCGAGCACAAGAGCGGTTGTAATTAGCTGTATATCTATTTTAGCTTGTGATTATATCGTAACCCAATTATTATTGTAATGATAGAGATTAAAGACATATATAAATCATTCTCTGGAAACGATGTTTTACAAGGTATTTCGGGAAAATTTGAAGAAGGAGTTACTAATTTAATTATTGGTGGTTCAGGTTCAGGTAAAACCACATTGCTGAAATGCATGGTGGGGCTGCATCAACCAGATTCGGGATCAGTGCTGTATGATGGACGCGACTTTACGCCAATGTCGTACGAACAACGCATTGAGGTTCGTAAAGAAATTGGAATGCTTTTTCAAGGTTCAGCGCTGTTTGATAGTATGACCGTGGAAGAAAACATTATGTTTCCACTAAATATGTTTACCGATCAAACCAGAAAAGAAAAGCTGGAAAGAGTGGATTTTTGTTTAGAGCGTGTTAATCTCGCAGGAAAAAACAAATTATTCCCGGCGGAACTATCCGGAGGAATGAAAAAACGTGTAGGTATTGCCCGGGCTATCTCCATGAATCCGAAATATCTTTTTTGTGATGAACCCAACTCAGGTTTAGATCCAAAAACATCTATCGTTATTGATGAATTGATCCAGGAAATTACGGAAGAGTACAAAACAACAACCATTGTAGTAACACACGATATGAACTCGGTAATGGGAATTGGAGATTATATCTTATTCCTGCACGAAGGGAAAAAATTCTGGGAAGGAAGTAATAAAGAAATTGCACATACCGATATTAAAGAGCTTAACGACTTTGTTTTTGCCAGCCGCTTTATGAAAGCTGCAAAAGATAAGTTTTAAAAATTTCTTATATTTGATTAGGACTACAGCAACAAAAAATATCATTGATAAATTGGAAACCTTACCAGAAAACATGGTAAATGAGGTTGAAAATTTTATCGATTTTTTTGAAAGCTAAATTCTAAAGAAACGAAGAGGTAAAAATAGCTAAAGAGCCTAAAAGTTTATACGGTGCGCAAAGGGCACAATATTTTATATCTCTGATGATTTTAATGAGCCCTTGGACTTCAATTAAAAAACATTATCAAACAACTATCGCATTAAGATTGCTTCGTGCCTCGCAATGACGAATTTTTTATTATAATACATGATACAATTACTTGCCCCAACCCATTGGAAAGATTATGAACTGATTGATTGCGGGGATTTTGAAAAACTGGAACGTTTTGGAAATGTAATCTTAATTCGGCCTGAACCACAGGCTGTTTGGAAGAAAACACTATCAGAGCAGGAATGGAAAAAAACGGCTAACATTACCTTCAGGGGCCGCTCCGCAACTTCCGGAGAGTGGGTAAAAAAAAATCAGTCCATTCCAGATCGCTGGCATGTAGCATATAAAAACAATGAAGTGGCTATTAAGCTGCGTTTAGGATTAACCTCTTTTAAACATGTTGGCGTTTTTCCTGAGCAAGCTGTAAACTGGGATTTTATCTCTTCATCAATAAAAAAATTTAAAACACCTCAGCCAAAAGTTTTAAATCTATTCGCCTATACTGGCGCTGCTTCTTTAATTGCGAATGCTGCCGGCGCAGAAACAACACACGTAGATTCCATTAAACAAGTGGTTACCTGGGCCAATGAAAACCAAGAATTATCAGGATTAAAAGATACCCGTTGGATGGTTGAAGATGCCTTGAAATTTGTTAAAAAAGAACTTAAGAGAGGAAAAAAATACAACGGGATCATTCTGGATCCACCAGCTTACGGCCATGGGCCAAATGGAGAGAAATGGAAATTAGAAGACCATATTCAGAAAATGATGCAGGATGTTGTTCAGTTACTGGATGAAAAAGAACATTTTTTAATCTTAAATACTTATTCTTTGGGATTTTCTTCCGTTATTGTAGAAAATTTAATTCGCACATCATTCCCTGGCGTTAAAAATTTAGAAACCGGAGAACTGTATTTACAAGCCACGGCAGGTGTTAAATTACCGTTAGGTGTTTTTGGCAAATTCTGTAATGTGTAAATGTTAATTACTTTATTTTAAACTATCCGATTTCCATCCTACTTTCAATGTAAACAGATTCGGAAAAACTGTCTTAACTTTAATAATCTATAATAATATTTATGAAATTTCCTCAATTAGCGGGCACACTAATACTTGGTTTTGCCGCAATCAGTTTGTTTGCCAACTGTAACTCAGATGGTAAAAGTAGCAACAGTATTGGCAAAATCTTTTCTTCTGATACCACCAATAAAAAAACAGATTCAACAGTGAATGTAATGAAACCTGTTGACCCAAAACTATATGATTCTTTAACGAAGAAACTGGCCAACGGTGATACAACTGGCAGATGGCCTGTTAAAAAACAACCATATCCTTTAGCTGGCGCTATTTTACCTTTTAAACGTATAGTTGTTTATTATGGTAATCTGCACTCAAAAAAAATGGGCGCTTTAGGTGAATATGCACCGAAAGAAATGTGGCAGCGTTTGAATGCCGAAGTGAAGCACTGGGAAAAAGTAGATCCATCAACACCTGTTCAACCAGGTTTACACTATATTGCAGCAGTGGCAAGCGGAACACCGGGAAAAGATGGAAAATATATTAATCGGATGGGCAACAAACAAATTGACTCCGTATTGAAAATAGCCAAAATGCAACCAAACACCATTGTCTTTTTAGATTTGCAGGTGGCATTAAGTACCATTAAAGCTGAATTGCCTCATATTGAAAAATACCTTGAACTACCCTACGTGCATTTAGGAATTGATCCGGAATTTTCTATGAAAGACGGTTCATTACCAGGCAAAAGAATTGGTACGTATGATGCTACTGATATTAATTATGTAACTGGGTATTTGGCCGATATGGTTAAGAAATATAATTTGCCTCCAAAGGTTTTTGTATTACATCGTTTTACGAAAAAAATGGTTACCAACTCACAAAACATCAAATTACGCCCTGAAGTACAGGTAGTAATGCATATGGATGGATGGGGTGAACCAGAATTGAAAAAAGGAACCTATAGACACTTCATTCAAAGTGAGCCAGTTCAGTTCACAGGTTTCAAACTGTTTTACAAAAACGATTTGAAGAAAGCACCTAACCGTTTAATGACTCCGGAAGAGTTAATGAAACTTACACCGAAACCGATTTACGTTCAATATCAATAATATACAAGGCCCGTGATTTTAATCATGGGCTTCTTTTTGCATCCTTATCATAAATTTCTGCTCCAATGAAACCCATTCTTGCTTTTCTCGTTACCTTGCTTCTTTCCTATACAGGCTTTGCTCAGGAATTAAAAACTTCTAAATCTTTAAAATCGACTTTGGAACAATCCGCTCGATCCAATAAACCTGTATTGCTCATTATTAATACGCCTGATAGACCAAAAACAAATAATCCAACTGCTGCACAGGCTATAAGCAGTTTTAAATCAGCTCTTGAAGATGAAGAGGTCATCAAAAAAATCAATAATATTTCAATAGTATATCAAACTACACTGCTGGATACAAGTGTTAGATCTATTATAAGGCAAGCAAACATCAAAGCTTTTCCAGCTTATGTTTTTCTTCGATCAGATAAAGAAGTTTTTTTTAGTGACTTTGGAAATTCAAATGATAAAGCCAAGTATTTATTGATGATTGATAAAGCGATGTTAGCGTATAAAGAAAAATCAATTTCCATGTTGGAAAAAGAATATGAGGCCGATAAAACAAACACTGTTTTATTAAAGAAATTAATTGACGCCCGTAAAAAAGTTGGTATAACCAATAATGCAGATCTTATTGAACAGTATGCCAGCAATTTAAAAATCGGAGATTTCAACAATTATCAGAATGTGTTGTATATTTTAGAAGCTGGACCTTACGCAGACGGTACTGCATACAAACTAGCTTATACCAACAGAAAAATAACCGATAGTTTATATAAAACAGAACCATTGCAAAAGAGAATAGCAATTAATAATGCTATTATATCAAATACCATGCTGGCTGCAGCAAAAAATAAAAATTCTGCAAAAGCATATGCAGGAGCGAATTTCGCCCGATCAACATGGTCTGGAGATTACAGGGCAGGTGATAAGGCTTACAACAATCAAATGCTTTGGTATTATAGTACAATTAAGGATACAGCAACATACTTAAAAACAGCCAGTTATTTTTATGATAACCATTATATGAATATTAGTGCAGATAGCATTAAGAAAATGGAGAATCGAAACCGTCAGGCCAATATAAAAAGTCCATTTCCCCAAACTGCTGAAAAGAAAATAGTATCGAAAGAAAAGATGGATAGCCTGATGAAGCTTCCTGGAGCTAGAAAAGTAACACAGGAAATAGTAGCTGTTACATCTTCTTCATCGGTTAATTATGCAAATGAACTTAATAACGCAGCCTGGAAATTCTATGAAATTGGCACCAAAAACATTAATTATTTAAGTAAGGCGATGATTTGGAGTAGAAGATCTATTGAATTAAATCCAATATCAGGATATTATGATACTTTAGCTCATATTCTCTATCGCATGGGCTATTATGATGAAGCGGTTAAAACACAAGAAAAAGCGATTCAAAAAGCTCAGGAAGAAAAAAATCCAACAACTAATTTTGAATCTGAATTAAAGAAGATAAAAACAAGGTCTTTATAAGCAATAACCAATAATTAGTTGCCTTTAAGCTCATTAAATCAATTTATAATTGGAATCTCTAAATCTATAATGGCATGGTTTTCGTAATATTAGCTATATGCAAACAGCAACATTTGGAGGCGGGTGCTTTTGGTGCACTGAAGCGGTGTTTCAAACTTTAAAAGGGGTGGCAAAAGTTATTTCAGGTTACATGGGAGGTACGTTGAAGCACCCTACCTATATGGAAATATCTAATGGAGACACAGGGCACGCAGAAGTTATTCGAATTGAATTTGATGAAACCATAGTTTCTTATAGCGATTTATTATTGGTTTTCTTTAAAACGCATAATCCAACCACTTTGAATAAACAAGGAAACGATGTTGGATCACAATATCGTTCTGTAATCTTTTATGAAAATGATGATCAAAAGCGGCAGGCAGCGCAAATGATTGATGAACTTACCCAACAACATGTTTTTGATGAGCCTGTTACAACTGAAATTGTTCAGGTTTCCGATTTTTATGAGGCTGAGGATTACCATCAGAATTATTTCAATAAAAACCAGGGCAAACCCTATTGTGCATTTGTAATTCAGCCAAAATTGAACAAATTTTCTGCAAACTTTAGTGAAAAGATCAAACCAGAACTTTTAGCATAACTAGCTTTCAAAAGTAAGTAAAGCGTGTTGACTTGCTGTATGAATATCTCGCCAAACCCGATTGATCTCGCTTTCTTTTTTTGCCGCTTCAAGTCCGCAATAGGGGAATAAGGTGTCGGTAGCGTTACGACAAGAATGTGCCAGCTTTCTGCTCAATAAGCTCACTTTAGTCAATATTTCTGCGCTTGCTGCTCCATTGGAAATGAGCTCCTGCCAGGATTGATCAAAAGCTTTGTAAAACTCAACCCGTAATTCCCGAATCTCTTTCTTGCAGCGATCGAGTTCTCCGGTAAAAAACTCAATTTGATTTTCTGAATATCTTTTTAAGCCAGATCTGGAAAAGAATGAATCTTCAACCAGTTTGATAAAATGATTCGCCATCCCGAGGCTGTTCACAGCTAATGTAGTTTCGGCCAGCTGCAAAAACGGATAATCAAAACCTTCATCAGCTACTTTAATATCGTTATTAATTTTAAAAGTTCGGTTACCCGGCACTTCTAAATTTTTTACCTCAAAGGCATGGCTTCCTGTTGCAATTAAGCCAAAATAAGACCAGCCAGCCAAAATTTCCACTTCATCTTTTTTCAGGATAAAAGATTTGACCTCAGGATTTCCATCTTCATCTAAAATGTCGGTTCCATCTTCATTTTTGAGTATGCAATTGGCCGTAAATATAGTGGCATGTAAAGCCCCGCTGGCATATTTCCAATGCCCGTTAATGAGGTAGCCTTTATTGGTTTCTACGGCTGTTCCACCAATTGCCCCACTCCCTGCAAAACAGACTTCACGATCAGCAAATACTTCTTTGGCAAGTTCAGGATTCAAAAAACCAGCAAACCAGGCTGCTCCAGCGCAAAGTGTTATGGTCCAGCCCAAGCTTCCATCGGCTTCAGCCAAATCTTCTTCAAGCCTTAATATTTCAGGAAGTTTTTTACCTGCACCACCATAAACCTCAGGTACAAAAAGTTTAAACCAATTCTCCTGATAGGCAACTTCTAAAACTTCCGGATGTAGTTTGCCCATTTCCTCAGAAATTGCCGCAAACTTCTTTACCTTTTCCTGCCAGGTTTGTGTTAATGTATTTTGCATTTGTTGTGTTTTTTTGCCGCAGATTCACAGATTAAATTTGCAACAACGTTAAGCTGTTTGTAGTTTCCGTTTTCCAATAATTTTCTTCCATTCAATAAAACCAAAAATGGCAACAATGAATAAAAAAGTTGTTAAGCATCCCATTAAAGGAAGTTTCTTATGGAATAATAATGGAATGGCTACAATATTGGAAATATTTAGAAAGATCCAATTCTCGATTTTGCGTTTAGCCAAAAGCCACATTCCCGCCCAGGCCGTTGAAGAAACAAAGGCATCAAAAACCGGAACGTCAGAATCAGTATGATTTTTCAAGGCAAAATAGAGTATTCCAAAGCCCAAAACTGAAATTAAAACAGCAACTGTAAGTTCTTTATTTGTACTCCATGACACTTGATTTTCCCCTTCCACTTTCCGCTTTTTCCAAATGATCCAGCCATAAATACTCATAACGAGGTAATAAATGCTCAATAACATTTCTGCATATAATTTCACATTCAACAATAAAAACATCGAGAGAATAATCGAAATTATCCCGGTAGGATATAACCAGATATTGTTTTTTTTAGCTAATAAAACTTCCGATACGCCGAAGCCAACAGCTAACCATTCAATTATCGAAGTGTTTAAAATCTGCTCTTGAAAAAGCCTGAACCAATCTTGAAAATTCATTTACAATACTTTTGCCTTTCGGCCAATAAAAAATAATTTAAAACTGCTTTCAGGGCGAAACAGCATTGTAAATTCAACCTCTTCCCTACGTCGGCATTATCCGAATCAGGTGCATTTAAAGTTTAAGGTTTAGCGTTTAGAGGTTTAGGCTCGCAATATGCATAACCTTCTACCTTCTGCCTTTTAACCTTCTACCTTAAAATGGGTATAATCTCAGCCTATTGATTGCAAAACAGAAATTGCAAAATCAAAAAAGCACCCCTTTGAGTAAGGCAAATATAGTTTTTAAATTGAAGATTTAGATTTTTTGTTTCATTTTGTAATCCTGAGGATATTTTTTTTAAAAAAGATTAATATAGCCCAAAGCGGCTAATGAACAACATGAGATTGACTTTTTCAAGAATATTAAGCCAAAAAATTTAGGGAAACTTATTTACTACAAAAGTATTCCGCATTGAAACAACCTGTCCTGTGAGCAATAGCAAAATACATTAACACAGATGTTCAAAACCACAATTGCTTTACAGCTTCTTTAAATTTGTTTTTGATGATTTAATTTGGCTAATTCTTGAATAATTGTTCAAGAATTAGCCAAAAAAAATTATAATCTTGCTCCACCTGTTGCATCAATATCCTGACCGGTAATCCAATGGGCTTCCGGAGAGACGATTAACGCTACTGCATCGGCGATATCTTCAGGAGTGCCAATTTTACCGAAAACAGATTGGCTTTTTGCAAAAGCGGCTGCCTGTTCATCCTGTAACCAATCTTTGCTCATATCTGTTAATGTATAGCCCGGAACAACTGTGTTTACCGTAATATTACGTGTACCGAAATATGGCGCTAAGGATCGGCTCATATTTCCTAAAGCAGCTTTAGATGCGGCATAAATTACATGATTAGGTGCTGCCAAACGGGTGGCAAAACCTGTTGTGATGTTCACAATTCTCCCTTCGTTACGGAACAATTTATCCAAATTCTGGATAAGGAAAAATGGAGATTTGAAATTGACATCCATAATGCTTTCGTAGTCTTCATCCGTTGTGTTTTCCAACGATAAAGCCGAAGCAATTCCCGCATTATTGACCAAAATATCCAATCCCGTATTTTCCACATTGGCTTTCAGGGCATTTCCATACTCCAATGCAATTTTATCGGCTGCCTTTTTGCCTTCCTTTAAATCTGCCTGAATGAGAACGCCATCACTTCCCAAGCTTCTTATTTTGTTCAACACCGCTTGGGCAGCCTCTTGATTACTACCGTAGTGTATACCAATAAACGCAACCCCTTCTTGTGCTAATTTGGTTACAATTGCCGCTCCCATTCCGCGGCTTCCGCCTGTTACCAGAGCGTTTTTTCCTTTTAATTTTGACATTTTTGTATGTATTAAATAATTATAAAAATATTCTTGAACAATCATTCAAGAAATGGTTAAAAAAAATCAGCTTGTTATCATTATGAATAGATTATCTACTATTTTTTCAATTCGTTTTTTATCTTTAAACAGAATAAAATTTTGACCAAGACCGGAAATTGTGGCACTGATGAGCTGCGCCAAAGCTGAGGCATCCAAATCCTGACGAACAAGATGATCATGCTGCGCACGGATGATTAATTGCTCATAATTTTGAAACGCTTTATTCGCAGAAGATTTTAGCACCCCGCAAATGTCTGCATCTGCCGCACCCATTTCAAGAGATGCTTTTGCCGATAAACAAGCGTTTTCTGTCAGGCCGCCTGCTTCAACAACTCCTTGAATATATGATTTCAAAATTATTAATGAATTTTTATTGCCCGATTTTTCTGGATTAAAATCCTGCACGGGTTGAAGATAGTTTTTTAGGCAAAGCAAAAACAGGTTATGCTTGCTCCCAAAAGTATTGTAAATACTTCCGGGGTTTAATCCAGTTGCCCGTACTAAATCCTGCATTGAAGTAGCTTGATAGCCCTTTTTCCAAAACACATCCTGTGCTCTGGAAACAATATCTGTTTCATCGAATTCTATGCTTCTTGCCATTTTGATACAAAGATATAATTTTTGAATGAACATTCAAGAATTATATTATTTTTTTGATTATTTGAACAACTTGCTGATGGAACTGTCTGCCGTATTGTAATGTGCAAAAGTATCTGTCAAAATACCTTTTGAGTTTTCTCAATTCATCATTAAGATATTTCTTAATAGGTTTTGCACTGTAAGGCTTTTTGGTTTCGATTTTATAAATGCCATTGTAGTAAATGAGCTTGGAAACAATGGTGGGTTCCTGATGTTTTAAAAAATAGATTTCCTCTTTGATACTCTTAAATCCTCTATTTAGAATATATTCCTTTAATTCAGACAAGCATTTGAGAATGAGGGATAATTTATTGGTTAATAATGGTTTTAACTTAATTTTAAAGAAAGAAATATCTGGCAGATTTAAGAAAATTACGCAGACTTTATTTTTATCTGCGTAATCAGTGGTATCTGCGGGAAATACCTAAAGAATCTCAATGTTATTTATTGATTTTATGAAAAAAATTATCCCTAAGAATGACAGTAAGTTCAATGAAAGACAATAAATCCTAAACTTTAAAATAATCCCAGTTGTCCTTTATCATCAATGTCAATATCATCCGGATTGGTAATTTCGAAGTCGATTTTCTTTACAGGTTTTTCCTCGGTTTTAGGTTTTTCCACTTCTTTGGCCTCTTCTTCTTTTATTACCTCAGGCTTTTGATCAGTTTTTGTTTTTTCAACTAAAACTGCTTTTTTTTCAGCAATGGGTTTCTTAACTTTTGCTACTGGTTCTGCTTTAACAGCTGATTCGACCTTAAGATTGGGAACCTCTTCAACAGGTTGTTCCCCTATTATGGATTCAATGTTTTCAGCAACAACTTCATCCGAATTTTCAGCTTCGTTTGGATTTTCATCTTCTCCACCTTCTTCCTTCTCATTTGTTTCTTCCGCTTCAATTTCAGGCTCCTCCAAAACTACCTTCTGCACATCATGAGGAGATAAACGGTTACCATTTGCTTTCAAGCCCTTCACGTCAATCAGTTCAGCTAAACTCAAATCCAATGTTTCAGGGATTTGAGTTTTACCTTTTAAAACATCAACAATGATTTTTGCCCCAGGATTTGCGGTTAAAAACAACAATCTTGATTTAGGTTCTTCGCTAATAAAAATCGTTTTCTTACCTATTGACTGTAATTCAAAAACAAATCGTTTAATGAAATAATTCTGTGCCTTGCCATCAAAATGAACTGCTGCAAACACCTTTTCAGGAGCAAATTTTTGAATTAAAATCAAGCCATCATCAAAATGGTTGCTCAAATCAAAAGAACTCAGTTCATAATAACCATCTTTATGAACCTGCAGAATCCGGTCATCTCCATCAAACTCACCAAGATACTTTCCTCTGCCATCAACATTCAGGCGTTTCAGCAAATCATCATACCAGATTTTAAGGCCAGATAAAGTTGAAACACCTTTACTTTTCAATACGATTTTCTTAACGGGGTATTTAGAAACAATGTTTCCCTGCGAACCACGACCTTTAATTGCCACTTCTGCAAAGTCCAAATCGAACTGTAGCTTGCGTAATTTAGAATGCGGTTTCAAAGCCACATTTACAATTTCAGCTTCACCGTTCGGGTTGGCCGTGAAATATAGAACCTTTGAACCTTTTGATCCCTTGGTTAAGTCGTATTCCTTATCGCGGGTAACACCTACAACGGCGAAACGTTTAATATAAGCTGTACCACTCGATCCATCTTTGTAAATCATGTTATAAATGGTACGCTCATCGTTTTTCTTGAATACCTGCGCATGAATGATTCCCTTTCCAACAAAAGTCTTATCAGCCACTTTGGTAATAATACATTTTCCATCTTCACGGAAAACGATCACTTCATCAATATCCGAGCAATCGGCAATGAACTCATCTTTACGCAAACCTGTTCCAATGAAACCATCTTCACGGTTCATGTATAACTTAACGTTTGCTAATGCCACTTTAGATGCCTCTACTCTATCGAATAAGCGAATCTCTGTTTTACGTTCCTTGCCTTTTGAATATTTGTCTTTTAATTTCTGAAACCAGGCAATCGCATAATCAGTAAGATGTTTTAAATGATTTTTAACCACTTTTATTTCATCTTCCAGATTTTTCATTTGCTCATCGGCCTTTTTCACATCAAAACGAGTGATGCTACTCATTGGTTTATCGATTAGCTTTTTAAAATCTTCAGGTAATATTTCACGATAAAGTGATGGTTTAAAAGGTTCAAACAATAAATGTAAAACCTCTACAACAGTATCAAAATTTGCTGAGTTTTCGTATTCAGGATTTTTATACATTCCCTCCTGAATAAATATCTTCAAAAGTGAGCTGAAGAAAATTTTCTCCTGCAATTCATGCAAGCGAATTTCAAGTTCTTTTTTTAATAAGCTTTTAGTGTGTTTTGTATTTTCAATCAGGATATCGTTCACACTTAAAAAATGTGGTTTATCATCCTGAATGATACAAGTATTTGGAGAAATGGAAACTTCGCAGGCGGTAAAAGCGTAAAGTGCATCAATAGTTACATCAGGCGAAATACCTGGTGCCAGATGCACAATAATTTCTACATTCGCAGCGGTACTATCTTCAATTTTTTTGATTTTGATCTTGCCCTTATCATTCGCGGCTAAAATGCTGTCGATAACAGAGCTTGTTGTTGTGCTGTAAGGAACTTCGGTAATGACCAAAGTTTTCTTGTCCTTTTCAGTAATTTTAGCACGAACGCGAATTTTCCCGCCGCGTTGTCCTTCATTGTAATTCGAAAAATCGGCCATACCGCCTGTAAAGAAATCGGGCAGGATGTTCGGACGAACGCCTTTCAATGCTTCTATTGACGCATCAAGTAGTTCGATAAAATTATGAGGCATTACCTTTGTGGCCAAACCAACTGCAATACCTTCTGCTCCCTGAGCCAGTAACAAAGGGAATTTAACAGGCAAAGTAATCGGTTCGTTGTTACGGCCATCATAACTTAGCTGCCATTCTGTAGTATCAGGATTAAAAACAACCTCATTGGCAAATTTCGATAAACGGGCTTCGATATAACGGGGTGCAGCAGCACTATCACCGGTAATTGGATCGCCCCAGTTGCCCTGCATATCAATCAGCAAATCTTTCTGGCCGATTTGCACCATTGCATCACCAATGGAAGCATCACCATGCGGGTGGTACTTCATGGTATTTCCAATAACGTTAGCGGCTTTATTGAAACGTCCATCGTCCATTTCCTTAAGAGAATGCATAATGCGTCGCTGAACAGGCTTCAATCCATCGTGAATATGAGGAACGGCACGATCCAGAATTACATAAGACGCGTAATCGAGGAACCAGTTTTCGTATAAACCGTTAATTGGTGTTATGGTATGTTTATGCTCTTCGTTTACGTTTTGGTCTAATTCTTCACTCATCTATTTACAAAAATTGGCAGCCGTAAATATAATAAAAATGATTTCACAGAATGAATACAGGTTATTCACATTTCTCAATGAAATTTTGATTTTAAAAGCGAGGTTCGCCAGGTTTTGGTCGTTGTTCCCGTGAAAAAACCCTTAAATACATAAACCGAAGATCAAATGCTCTGCTATTAAGCTTTCGCTCCCAATCTATCCTCTACAAAAGAAAACGGCAATAAACTTTGTACACTTGGCACTTTCAAAATCTCTCCGTTTAAGCAATAAAAAATCACTTCAATCGGGCTGAACTGCTTACGTTCAAATTCGGCCATAACCTGTAAACACCCTCCACAGGAAGTAATTGGTTTCAAAATTTCGAAATTATCGGTTTGGGCGGTAATGGCCATACTTTCTATAACAGCATTTGGATAAGATGCCCCGATTGAGAAAAGTGCTACACGCTCGGCACACAATCCTGATGGATATGCGAGATTTTCCTGATTGCTTCCTAAAATGGTTTCTCCTGATGCAAGACGAACAGCTGTCCCAACCCTGAACTTTGAATAAGGAGAGTAAGAACCAGATAATGCCTGCTCAGAAAGTTTGCAAAGTGCACTGTCTTTTTCAGCCAATTCATGTATCCCTGCATACTGTTCAAAGCTTATATTTAAATTTAATAATTTCATTTTTAATTGATTACGAAACCGTTAATGTTAAATTTTTATAACGGGCGAACAATTTAAGTTATTTTTTGTATTAATTATAAAATCTGTCATTAAAATTATTTTAATGGCATGCTTTTAGCTTTTAACAACCACCAAACATTATCGGCTTTGAATAAATACGTACGTAAAAGTTTAAAAATTTTACTTTGGGTTATCGCCTCAATTATCATTTTAGTTGTTGGTATAGCACTTTCACTAAACATCCCTGCGGTACAAAATTTTGTAAAGGGAAAGGCTATTAATTACCTTAAAACGAAAACCAAGACAGAAGTAAGCTTGGAAAGCATTAAAATTGCATTGCCAAAAGATGTGGTTTTAAACAAGTTTTATATTGAAGACTTAAAAGGCGACACTTTATTATATGCCGAAAAATTAGCGGTTGACATTAGCCTGTTTAAACTCCTAAAAAATACAGTTGAAATTAACAATATTGAACTGAAAAACATACGCGCAAATGTTAAGCGCATCACCCCTGATACTACTTTCAATTTTTCTTTTTTAGTTGATGCATTTATGAGCGATCAAAAGAAACCCGAAGAAAAAGTAGATCAGGATACAACCTCTACTCTTAAATTTTCTGTTGATAAGGTTTCATTTGAAGATATTGGCCTTACTTATCGTGATGATGTTGCAGGAAATGATGTGAAATTATATCTCGGTGCATTTAAAACTAAAATCAAAGATTTCGATTTAGCCAATCAACATTATGTTATCCGTGATTTAAATTTAACAAATACCTCCTTAAGATATCTGCAACAAAAACCATTAACTCAACTTGTTCAACACATCACCAGCAGTGTAGATAGCAGCCAGAAAGAACAAGGGAAATTGCCATTGATAGAAGTTGAGAATTTTGCTTTCAACAATGTGAAAGTGAATTATGATGATCAGATATCAACCACTAAAGCAGTTGCTGATGTAAATGAACTCGGCTTGGTTAATTTAAAGGTTGACCTGACCAACAGCAAATACACGGTTGATGATGCTAAGCTTAATAAATCAAACATCCTTTTTGCGTTTAAGCCAGCGCCGAGCAATGATTTAAAGAAAGTTAAAGATACCGTTGTTCCGGAAAAATCTACATTGGGTTTAATCATTAAGAATATCAGTTTAGCTGACAATAATGTTCAGTTTGATAATTTGGGTGCTAAACCTGCTCCAAAAGGAATGGATTTTAATCATTTAAAAATAAGTGGATTAAACTTTGGCGCCAGTGATGTAAACTACAGTGCAGATGGAATTAAGGCAAACGTTAAAAACGGATCACTTAAGGAGAAAAGTGGTTTTGCCTTAAGTGAATTAAAAGGAAATGCAGTTTACAACGATAAGCAAATTAAATTGAGCAACTTCGTTTTAAAAACGCCAAATACTACCATTGAAAATGCCACAGAGTTGAATTTTACTTCTATGGATGATTTAACCAAGCATCCGGAAAGGGTAAAACTGGCTTTGAGTTTCAAAAATACAACAATTGGTTTAAGAGATGCCGGTTTTTTTAGCGATGCCATTCCTGCAAACTATCGCAATGAGAAGATCAAAATAAATGCTGATGTAAATGGTTATTTAAATAACCTGAACATTCCCCGTTTACAAATCAGCGGACTAAAAAACACTCAAATAGACATTAGCGGAACAGCTAAGGGTTTGCCCGATATCAACAAAACCTATCTTAATTTAGATATTAAAAAACTCTATGTAACCAAGGGCGATATTTTGGTTGCAGTGCCAAGAAAATCGCTGCCACCGAGTATTGAATTACCAAATGTAGTGAATGCCAAAGGTAAATTCACTGGTTCAATGACAGATTTCAACACTAATATGAATATCCAAACGGATATGGGTGGTGCAATTTTAACTGCGGCAATGAAAGGTCCGAAGGGTAGAGAAAGTTATAAGGCAAATGTTAGTTTAAACAACTTTAATGTCGGACGCTTATTAAAAATGCAGCCACAGTTAGGAAGAGTTTCTGTTAAGGCCGATGTTGCCGGAACTGGTTTAGACCCTAAGAAAATCAATGCCAAATTCAATGCAAAAGTTTTAAGCGCCTACTACAATAAATACACATATCGCAATTTAAATCTATCCGGAACCTATGCTAATCAAAATGTAGCGATAAAAAGTAGCATGCCAGACAGTAATGCAAACTTCGCTTTGGATGCTAGGGTAAATCTGGCTGGCAAATACCCTGCTGTAAAAGCTGATTTAAATCTAAAACAGATTAATCTGCAGGCATTGAATTTTAGTCCGACAGTTTTGAGTGCAGCGGGCATGATTAAAGTTGATTTGCCTACTGCAGATGCTGATTACTTAAACGGAACAGTTGATGTTACGGGTTTACAAGTGGTAAAAGATCAACAAAGAATTAATGTGGATACCATTTCGATACGGGCAAAATCTACAGCTACTGAGAATGAACTTACATTGAGATCAGAGATCTTATCTGCAAAAATTGATGGTAAATACCAACTAACAAAAGTGAGCAACGCAATTATTAATGAAATCAATAAATATTATGCTTTTGGTGAGGTAACAAAAATCCCTGAACAACGAATGAGATTCTTCGTTCAAATTTATGATTCTAAGCTCCTGAAAAATTTTGTACCAGAATTAACTGTTTTCAAGCAATCGCAGTTTTACGGCTTGATTGATACCGAGAAAGATAGCCTTCAAATCAAAGGAAATTTCCCACAGGTGGTGTATGGCGATTTTAAAGTTGATACCACCATTTTAAACATTAATAATGATAATGATAAACTGGCTTATTCATTAACAGTAAAAACTTTACAAAGCCCATCAATAGCGCTTTTCAATACTGAGGTGAGCGGAGATGCAGCGAACAATAATTTGGGTTTAAATATTTTCCTTCGCGACAGGCAATTAAGAAATAAATATGTAATTGGTGGTAATTTTCAATCAATCAATAAGGATTTTAAATTTAGTTTAGATCCGCAAAAGCTATTGCTTGATTATCAAAAATGGGTGGTTTCGCAAGATAATTACATTCAGTTTGGTCAGTCAGGAATCCTCGTAAATCAATTTGCGATCAGCAATAGCGGCCAATCTTTATCTATCAACAGCAACCCTACTCAGCCAAATGCTCCGTTGAATGTTGAGTTTAAAGATTTTCAATTAGAAACTTTAACCAAATTTGCCGAAACTGATACTACGCTTATTGGTGGTCGTTTAAATGGAACAGCAAACGTGAAAGACCTTGCTTCCACTCCAAAATTCGAGGCAAATTTAACGATTGATCAGTTGCGCTATCAAAAAGATCAATTGGGAACATTACGTGTAGCGGTTAACAATAACACACAAAATGCTTTTGAAGTAAATGTGGCATTGACAGGTGTTCATGAATTGCGTGTAAATGGTTTTTATTATACCGCTCCTCAAAGTGCATTGGATTTAACTGTTAACATCGATAAAATTGAGATGAAAAACATCGAGAGCTTATCTCAGGGGCAATTAAAAAATGGCACCGGAACGTTAACAGGGGCACTTAGTGTTAAAGGAGCATTAACAGCCCCAAAAATTTTAGGTGATTTAACGTTCAATAACGCGGGGATCAATGTGGCTTATGTAAACTCTTATTTCCGATTACCGAATGAGAAAATATCTTTTACAGATGAGGGAATTGGTTTTAACAATTTTACCCTGATTGATTCTCTAAATCAAAAAGCAACCATTAACGGAAAAGTTTACACCACCGATTTCAAAAATTATCGTTTCGGCCTCGATATCCGCATGAATAATTTTAGAGCTATAAATTCTACCGCAGCAGATAATGAAATGATTTACGGAACGGTTTTCTTAACCAGTGATATCAAGGTACGTGGAGATTTGAATCAGCCAGATGTAAACATGAACCTTAGCGTAAACAAGGGAACCAAGTTTTTCTTTGCCTTACCTGCAAATGATCCATCAATAATAGATCAGGACGGAATTGTTCAGTTTATTGATGCTGATGCTCCGCCATTTAACGGACAAAAAGCTTTAAAAGTAGATAGTGTGAGCAAATCACCAGTTAAAGGATTAAATCTTGTGGCCGCAATAACCATCGATCCTGAAGCAGAGTTAAACGTCGTTGTAGATCCTTCAAACGGAGATGCATTAAACATAAAAGGTGATGCAAATTTAAACGCAACCATGGACCCAAGTGGCAAAATCAGCTTAACAGGTCGTTATGAAGTAGTAGACGGCTCTTATAATCTATCAGTCGGACCACTGGGTAAAAAAGAATTCAGAATTGTTAAAGGAAGTACCATAATCTGGACAGGCGAACCTACCTCTGCAAATGTAAACCTGACTGCAATGTATGAGGTTAACGCAGCTCCTATTGATTTATTGAATCAACCAGACCTTTATGAGGCCAAAACGAAATTACCTTTTCAGGTATATTTAATGATGAAAGGCGAATTGATGAAACCTATCATTTCCTTTAGAATAGATTTACCTGAAAATGAACGGAATGCTTTAGGTGGTCAGGTTTATACCAAATTGATTAATGTAAACCGCGATGAAAATGAACTAAATAAACAGGTTTTTGCATTGTTGGCATTGAATCGTTTCATTGCAAACAATCCATTCCAGAGTTTAGCTGGTGGTGGTGGCGGTGTTTCTACCCTTGCACGTTCCAGCGTAAGTAAATTATTAACCGAACAATTGAATAATTTAACATCAGATTTGATCCAGGGTGTGGAGCTAAATTTCGGTGTAAATTCATCTGAAGATTATTCAACAGGATCACTGCAGCAAAAAACAGATCTCGAGGTGGGCTTATCTAAAAAATTATTGAATGATAGATTAACGGTAACTGTTGGAAGTTCATTTGCTTTGGAAGGGCCACAAGCACCTGGCGAAAAATCAACAGACATTGCCGGAAATGTTAACGTCGAATATGCCTTATCTGCCGATGGAAGATATCGTTTAAGAGCTTACAGACGCAATCAGAACGACGTTATTGTACAAGGGCAAATTATTGAAACGGGTTTAGGATTTACGTTGGTTGTAGATTACAATAAATTCAAAGAAATATTCCAAAAGAAACGAATTAGAAGAACAAGAAACATTGAACAGAAAGCACAAGATGAGACAACTAACTAGACCTTTTTTATTTTTATTGGCCTGTTTAGTTTATGCGGGCTGCAGCAGTACAAAATCCTTAAAACCCGGACAGATTTTATACACAGGAGCAGAAGTAAAGATCAATCCTGATTCATCAGGAAGAATTGATGATCAAAAGCAGGTTAAGACTGATTTGGAAAGCAAAACCAGACCACGCCCTAATAAGTCATTTTTGGGTATTAAATATAAACTAGCCATTTACAATTTGGCCGGCGAACCCACAAAACCAAAAGGTTTTAGAAATTGGCTAAGAAGACAAGGCGAGCCACCAGTTCTTTTAAGTGAAGTAAAATTAAAATACAATAATGATGTTTTAACCAGTTACTTACTTAGTGAGGGATATTTACAAGCTGTGGTTACCGGAGATACTGTTGTTAAAGGAAAAAAAGGAAAGGCGATTTATACCGCAAACACCGGAGTCAGATATAAAATCAATCAGGTTAATTTCCCGCCAGATTCTGGTGCTTTAACCAAAATCATTAACGCTAATAAAGATAAAACCTTATTAAAAGTTGGTGATTATTATGATCTGGATGTTTATAAGAACGAAAGAATCAGAATAGACAATGATTTAAAGGAAAACGGATATTTCTACTTCAGTCCCGATCATCTGATCATGCAGGTAGACAGTACCATTGGTAAAAATCTGGTTAACGTTACGGTAAAAGTTAAAGATATTGCTCCCGATGCTGCCTTAAAGCCTTACACGATCAAAAACATTAATATATTTCCAAATTATTCACTAAGAAGAGATACTGCACTCCGGAATTTAAAGCCTTTGCAATACAACGACTTTAACATTTACGATGATAGAAACACATTCAAACCCAGGTTATTTGACAGGTTGGTTTTTTTCCAAAAAGGTGAGGCCTATAATCGCAGAGATCATAACCTATCGTTAAACAGAATGGTTAATATTGGTGCCTTTCAAGATGTTAGGGCAGAATTCTTGCCAGTGGATAGTTTCAAAAACAATCAATTGGATTTAAACATTTACCTGACCCCATTAAAGAAAAACTCACTCACATTTTCTGTTACCGGAACGAGTAAATCGAACAATTTTGTTGGTTCAGAGGTTAAAGTAACCCAAACCACCAGAAACCTTTTCAGAGGTGCAGAACAATTGGATGTAAGTGTTAGCGGGGGTTTTGAAACACAAACCAGAGGAACAGCATTGGGTAGAAATTCGCTTTCTTTAACTGCCGAAGGTAAATTAACCTTTCCTAGATTTATAGTTCCTTTTTATAAACCTAACAGCACAACCGCCTTTATTCCAAAAACCATTGCGTCACTTTCTTATCAAATGTTAAATCGTGGTTCAGAATATACGTTGCATGCTTTTAAAGGAGAGTTTGGTTATAATTTCAAAGAAAATCAGTATAAAGAACACAACTTAAATCCAATATCTGTTAGTTATATCTCTACAAGTTTCCCTTCGGATACGACTAGAGACAGACTATATACAGAAAATCCATTACTGAGAACCACATTGGAAAATCAATTCATCATTGGAAGTAACTACAACTTTACTTATACCAATCAGATGGAAACGAATCGCCGCAACAATACCTATTTTTTTGGAGGAATTGAAACCGGAGGAAATGTATGGGGTGCCTTTATACCGAAAAATGACCAGGGGCAAAAAACACTTTTCAATGTTCCGCTAACTCAGTTTATAAGATTAGAAGCCGATTTAAGAGATTATTATAAAATTAAAAGAAATCTGACCTGGGCTAACAGACTAAATATTGGATATGGCTATGCATATGGCAACAGCCCATCGTTACCATTTGTAAGACAATTCTTTGCCGGAGGTAGTAATGATATCCGGGCATTTCCGGCAAGAACTTTGGGCCCTGGAACCTATAAGGTACCGGATGATGCAGTTTTTGCTGATCAGGGAGGCGATATTAAATTAATGCTTAATTCTGAGCTTCGGTTTAAACTGGTAAGCATTTTATATGGCGCATTGTTTGTTGATGCTGGAAATATTTGGTTAAGAAAAGAGGATCCGCTAAGACCTGGCTCTGAATTTAAATTTAAAAATACCTTTAATGAATTAGCTGTTGGTACCGGAGCGGGTTTAAGAGTAGATGCCACTATCTTTGTAATTCGTTTAGATGTAGCATTTCCAGTTCGTAAACCTTATTTGCCCGAAGGACAACGTTGGGTGTTTGACGACATTGCATTCGGAAATAAAGATTGGCGAAGACAAAATTTAATATTTAATATTGGTATAGGATATCCATTTTAATTTTTCGAATGAAGATAATCACCAAGATAAAACAGTTTTTTATTGCGTTATATCACCTTTTTATTGCAGCGGGTAAAGGTTTTGCTGAAGATAGAATCACAAAACTTAGTGCTTCTTTAGCATACTATACTATTTTTTCACTTACCCCTTTGATTATAATTGTTCTATCGGCAGCTACATTATTTTTTGGCGACAAAATGAATAATGATACACGCAATAGATTTTTTGCGCAAATTACCGACATGGTTGGCCAGGATGCTGCAGCACAACTTCAAGGTTTTGTTGAGCATGCCAATAAAACAGGACAATCAACAATAGGTTTAATCATTGGTATTGCTACACTCGTTGTTGGTTCCACCGCAATTTTTATCGAAATTCAGGATAGCATCAATATGATCTGGAAAGTAAAAGCCATCCCCAAAAAAGGTTGGCTTAAAATGCTTACCAACAGGTTACTTTCTTTTTCGTTAATTGTATCGATGGGTTTTCTTCTATTGGTATCGCTTGTTATTAATAGTATTGTGGTTGGGTTGGGCGATAAATTAACCAGCTTCCTTTCAAGAAGTAACATCGATGATGTTATTCCTGTTGCCGATAATACCATGACCTTGCTGATCTATATTTTAAATAATGTAATTACTTTAGCAGCAGTTACTGCCGTTTTTACCGTTATTTTTAAAGTACTACCTGATGTAATTATCAAATGGAAATCGGCCATAATAGGTGCTTTATTTACCGCTTTACTCTTTAGTTTAGGTAAATATCTTATCGGAGTTTATATAGAAAAAGGAAATCCGGGTTCTGCCTTTGGTGCCGCCAGTTCAATTATTGTGATTTTACTCTGGATTTACTACACCGCAATCATACTTTATTTTGGCGCAGAATTTACACAAGCTTATGCAGAAAAATACGATGGTGGTATTTCACCGAGTAAATATGCAGTTCATACTAAAATCACAATTGTAGAGAAAAAAGTTGACGTTTTACCACCTCAACATCCGGAAGATACTGTTGATGCGCCAACAAATTAGTCTTTAGTCTTTAGTCTTTAGTCTTTAGTCTTTAGTCTTTAGTATCAATTTGAACAAGAGGCAGATGTTTTATTTAGCTGATAAGTTTTAATACTTTCTCTCGTTACAAAATTGACTGTAAAATCATTTTGGACCTGAACAATTTTATTCACAGATTTTAGCATTGTATCTTTGAAAAGTTAACGAACAAACCGGCTGTTATTCCGAAAACAATCAAAATTAAAATACTACAATTAGATCTTTAATTGCTGAGTTCTAATCGGTTTCAAATTCGCTGATTTAATTTCCCGATTCATCAACGCTGATTTATGCTACATCATCAATAATTTTAGGTTCTTCTGTCACTTCGTCTTTTTCAATACGCAGGTTTCTGATGATGTGTTGTTGCCGATCGGGAGTATTTTTCCCCATATAATATTCAAGCAAACTTTTAATGGTTTGATCCTTCAAAATAACAGGGTCAAGCCTGATATCCTTACCAATAAACAAACCAAATTCATCAGGAGAAATTTCTCCTAACCCCTTAAAACGAGTAATTTCAGGCTTATTACCTAATTTTTCGATTGCGTTCCGGCGCTCTTCATCACTATAACAATAAATGGTTTCTTTTTTATTCCGAACCCTAAAAAGTGGTGTTTGTAAAATATAAACATGCCCTGCCTTTACCAAATCAGGGAAAAACTGCAGAAAGAAAGTCATCATCAACAACCTGATGTGCATACCATCCACATCGGCATCTGTAGCGATAACAATGTTGTTGTAATGCAAACCATCCAAGCCATCTTCAATGTTTAAAGCATGCTGCAATAAATTAAATTCTTCATTTTCATAAACCACCTTTTTTGTTAGCTCATAACAGTTAAGCGGTTTACCCTTCAAACTGAAAACTGCCTGGGTGTCAACATCACGCGATTTTGTGATTGAACCTGATGCTGAATCTCCTTCAGTAATAAACAAGGTTGTTTCATAACGTTTCTCATGTGTGGAATTGAAATGAACTTTACAATCGCGAAGTTTTTTATTGTGCAATGACGCTTTTTTGGCCCGGTCATTAGCCAGTTTCTTGATGCCCGCAATATCTTTACGCTCTCTTTCCGATTGGTTAATTCGCTTTAAAAGGGCATCGGCAACATCAGGATTTTTATGCAGGTAATCATCCAGTTCTTTTTTAACAAAATCATTAATGAATGTTGCAACAGACGGGCCTTCAGGTCCCATGTTTTGAGATCCCAATTTAGTTTTCGTTTGTGATTCGAAAACCGGCTCCTGTACACGAACAGAAATTGCTGCAATGATTGATGAACGCACATCTGATGCATCAAATTCTTTTTTAAAAAACTCGCGAACAGTTTTTACCACCGCAGCCCTGAAAGCTGCCTGGTGCGTTCCGCCTTGTGTGGTATGTTGCCCGTTCACGAAAGAATGATAATCTTCGCCATATTGCTGGCCGTGCGTCATTGCAATTTCAATATCGTTACCCACCATGTGAATAATCGGATAACGAATTTCCTCAGGCTTATTAAACTTAGAAAGTAAATCATAAAGACCTCTTTCAGAAAAATACTTTTGGTTGTTGAAATTTACAGTTAACCCGGTATTCAGAAATACATAATTCCAAACCATGCTTTCAACAAAATCAGGAATATAATGGTAATTTCTAAAAATAGTTTCATCAGGATAAAAAGTAATTGCCGTACCGTTTCGCTGCGTAGTATCAATTACCGGTTGCTCATTTACAATTTCTCCTTTAGAAAATTCTACTTTCTTTGTTTTACCATCTCTGTAAGATTGCACAATAAAACTGGTTGACAAAGCATTTACCGCTTTGGTACCTACGCCATTTAAACCGACCGATTTTTGAAAAGCATTACTATCGTATTTACCGCCGGTATTAATTTTGCTTACACAATCTATAACTTTTCCCAAAGGAATTCCACGACCATAATCTCTCACGTTTACCTTTTGCTCAGAAACTGTAATTTCAATGGTTTTTCCAGTTCCCATCACAAATTCATCAATAGAATTATCTACAATTTCCTTTAACAAAACATAAATTCCATCATCTTGTGCAGAACCATCACCAAGCTTACCGATATACATACCGGGGCGTAGTCTGATGTGTTCTTTCCAGTCTAATGAGCGAATACTGTCGTCGTTATAAATTACTTCTGCCATAAGTGTTCTTTATATTTTCATGTTAATTGAACTTTACTTTTATAAAAAGTAGCTATACCGAGGGATTTGCAGAGCAAGCCTTAAGGTTCAACATGACAATTTTTAGGATAATTGCTATCGGGAATTTGATTTTTGTTGGTTGGCTTTTCAAATCGCTGATAGCAAAAATTATTATACAATAATAAGATTTATTCTTTGATGCTTGCAAATAAAATATCAACAATAAATGCATGAAAAATATAGGGAGTAAAATCGTTGATGGGGCATGTTATTAATTACTTTTACATCATCTTACATTTACTCAATCATTCGTATCTTCAACCCTTAATCTAACACCGTATTTAATGCAACCTAAAAAACAGCTTTCGCTCTTTGATTTATCCATGATTGTGGTGAGTTTGGTAATAGGTATGGGTATTTTTCGCACGCCAGTTAATGTAGCGGCTAAAGCGCAAATTCCTGAATTATTTTATCTGGCCTGGTTTATCGGGGGAATTGTAGCCTTTTGCGGGGCGCTAACTTATGCAGAAATTGGATCACGCTTTCCTGTAACCGGTGGATATTATAAAATTTTCTCAGCAGCATATCATCCATCAATTGCTTTCGCTATTAATTGTATCGTAATTATTTCCAGTGCGGCATCTGTAGCTGCAATTTCTATTATCGGTGCAGAATACTTAGGAAAAATTGTTTTGCCGGAGGAAATGCAAACTGATTTTTATCGTGTCGCAATAGCCATAACCACGATTCTAATTTTTTATTTCATTAATCTTCTCGGATTAAAAGCCAGTGCAAAAACGCAAAATATATTAACCATCATCAAAATCGGATTGATCTTATTGCTCATTTGTGCCATCTTTTTTGGTTCACAACCCGAAACCATCAAACCCATTTTTAAAGCAGCGGATGGTGCCTTGCCAACCTGGTCTGATTATGGCAAAGCTTTAGGATTATGCTTAATTGCGGTTTCTTTCTCCTATGCAGGATACGCACAAACCATCAACTTTGGTGGAGAAGTTAAAGAAGCCAAAAAAGTAATTCCCCGTTCAATCATTATTGGTTTAACCATTATTGTGATTTTATATTTGGCTATAAATTATGTTTACGTAAAGGTTATCGGATTTGAAGAATTAAAAACAGCAGAAAGTATAGCGGCAATTCTGGCCTCAAAAATATTTGGTCCTGCGGGCTTTAATATGCTCTCTGTAATTATTTTTATCTCGGTTATGGGCTATGTAAATGTGAATTTACTGAGTAACCCAAGGGCTATGTTTGCCATGGGCGAAGAAGGTGCTTTACCCAAAATTTTCAGCAAAATGAGCAAGAAAACTGAAGTGATAACAGTAAGTTTAACTGTTTTTACCTTGATTGCTGTTGTGATTATTTTTTACGCCAAAACTTTCGATAAGATTCTAAATTACACCATTTTTTTAGAGAGCATCAGCATGGCCAGTTCAGCGGCAACAATTTTTGTTTTAAGAAAACGTACTGCTCATCTTGATCAAAAGACAATTTATACTGTTCCTTTATATCCTGTATTGCCTCTTATTTTTATTGCGGCATACACATTTGTGGCTTTCAGCATTTATGCTGATGACCCAAATGCAGCATTGAATGGGCTGTATATTTTTATTGGATTTTTAGCGATCTATTTTATTGCGAGATGGTTAAAGAAAAATAGTTAAAAATATTATTTGGGATTGTATTGCCAATCAACATGATAGTTTCAAAGAAGATAAATATGTTTAAACGCTACCGATTGACATTGCTACCAGGGATTTATATATTTGAGTTAATCAAATGCTCAGAATAACATGAATGAAATTTTAAAACAGAAGACCTTAAATTTTAACAGGAATACGTTTATAATAACAGAAATTGGTCTCGAAGTAAAACGGAAAAACCTATTTAGTTCAACAGAATATTTAGTGGCCTATGAAGATCTCGGAGTTCGCGTATTCAAAAGCAATAAAGGAGTATTTGGTTTTTTGATTTCATCAGGCATCCTGGTAATGCTTTCAATATTGCTTTATATTTTGAAAAAAGATGGAGAAGATATTGAAGACTCAGCCAGTCTGTTTTATTTAGGGTTAGCAGCTATTTGTTTCATCGTATTTATTTTAACGTACAAACGAAGTTTCAACTTAGTAAAGCCAGGAAATGTAAATGCAATTGAATTTTTGTATAATAATCCTAACAAAACAGAGCTTGATGCATTTATTGAAACGCTTATATCAACAAGAAATGGCTTTCTCTCTGAAAAATATGGAACATTAAGGTCATCTTTTTCTTATAATGATAATTATCGAAATATTCTTTGGCTATTAAATAATGATGTGATTAATAAAGCAGAATATGATAAACGTATTGATAAACTTAATGCTGAAATGAATAGGAAAGCTCAAAAAATAGGATTTGATTTCGGAATTAATTAACTGGTATTTGATTACCCTTCATATCCTCTCTTCTCTAAAATGCTACTTGTTCTATTAAAAAGGTAGATCAAGCTAAGCTTTACGGAAACAATTTAATCATTCAACGATAAAAACAATTTATTTCCGTATCTTTGCCCGCGAAGCAGGAATAAGGGCTTTGTCATTCTGAATGACAATATTCTCTCCGCAAGTTAGTCCTTCAACAATTGATTGTTCTAGCTTCTTCGATAAATATTATAAAAAGATACATGTTATTCAAAGAATTAAACCTCATTGAGCCAATTTTGAAGGCCCTTGAGACTGAAGGTTATACACAACCTACCCCAATACAGGAGCAATCCATCCCAACAATATTAAAAGGAAAAGATTTATTAGGTTGCGCACAAACCGGTACCGGAAAAACGGCTGCTTTTGCCATTCCAATGTTGCAATTATTGCACGAAAAACACCTTAACACTAAGGTAACAAAAAACATTAAGGCTTTGGTTTTAACGCCAACGCGCGAACTTGCCATTCAAATTGAAGAAAGTTTTAAAGCTTATGGCCGCCATTTAAACTTACGTCATCTCGTGATTTTTGGTGGTGTAAATCAGCACTCACAAGTAGAGGCTTTGAGAAAAGGCATCGATATTCTGGTTGCTACACCTGGCCGTTTATTAGATTTGATGAACCAGGGTTTTATCAGCTTGAACACGATAGAACTTTTTGTTTTGGATGAAGCCGACCGTATGTTAGACATGGGTTTTATTCACGATGTGAAAAGAGTGGTGGCTAAATTACCTGCAAAACGCCAGACTTTATTTTTCTCGGCAACGATGCCCGATGAGATCCAGAAGTTGGCCAATACCATTTTATCCAGCCCAACTAAGGTTGAGGTTACACCGGTTTCTTCAACTGCCGAAACCATTAATCAATCTATTTATTTTGTTGATAAACCAGATAAAAAAAAGTTATTAATTCACTTACTGGAAGATAAAGCAATTGAAACGGCCCTGGTTTTTACGCGTACCAAGCATGGTGCAGACCGGATTGTTAAAGATTTAGCTCATGCCGGAATTAAAGCCGCAGCCATTCATGGAAATAAATCGCAAAATGCCAGACAAAGAGCATTAACTGATTTTAAAGATAGAAAAATCCGTGTTTTAGTGGCAACTGATATTGCCGCCCGTGGTATTGATATTGATCAGTTATCACATGTTTTCAACTACGAATTACCAAACATTCCTGAATCTTACGTTCACAGGATCGGTCGTACAGGACGTGCAGGAGCAAATGGTATAGCCATTTCATTCTGCGATGCAGAAGAAAATGAATACTTATTGGATATCCAAAAGTTAATTAAAATCACTTTGCCTATTGTTGATAACCATCCTTATCCGTTAAGCTGGGAAAGCATGCTGGCCAAAAACCAGGTTAAACGTAAGCCTCAAACGCCTTCGAAAGGTGGTGGCAAGAAAAACGGCGATGGTAATATGAGTGGAAAACCACGCAATGCCAGTAACAACAGGCGATTTGGCGGAAACAGAAAAAAAGCGAAAGCTTAAGAAGGTTTATGATAGAAGGTTTAAGGTCGGAAACCTAGCCCCAAAACACATTAAATAAAATCTGGGATTCGATTTTTATTACCATCAATATATTATTACAAATGCACAAAAAAGAGCCCCGAGTTGAAAAAATCAATTCGGGGCTCTTCGTTATTTATTAAGCAAAAGAACGGAAAAACCTTTTACCTTAAACCTTCCGCCTTCTACCTTTATTAAACAACCACATTAATAATCTTTCCTTTTACGAAAATGATTTTCTTAGGTGCTTTATCATCTAAAAATTTCTGGAATTGTTCATTCGCCAATAAAATGGTTTCCACTTCAGGTTGTGCTAAAGTTAAACTCAGGTTTAAGTTCATCTTCATTTTACCGTTGATTGAAACCGGATAAGCAAACTCATCCTCAACTAAATGCTCAGGATTAAAAGTTGGGAAAGCAGCGTAAGATAAGCTACCAGCCTCATTGCCCAACTGAACCCAAAGTTCTTCGCAGATGTGTGGTGCATAAGGCGATAAAATAACCACCATATCCTGCAAAATACTTCGCTTGTTACATTTCAAATCCGTTAACTCATTAACAGCAATCATGAAACTCGAAACTGAAGTATTGAAAGAGAAACGCTCAATATCATCCTGAACTTTTTTGATGATTTTATGCAGGGCTTTCAATTCTGCTTTAGTTGGTTCTGCATCTGAAACAGTAAATTCCCAAGCCTCATTGTGGAATAACCTCCAGAACTTACGTAAGAATTTAAATACGCCTTCAATACCGTTTGTATTCCAGGGTTTGCTTTGCTCTAACGGCCCCAAAAACATCTCGTACATCCGCAAAGTGTCTGCACCGTAACGTTCAATCAAATCATCGGGATTAACCACGTTGAATTTCGATTTCGACATTTTTTCCACTTCAACACCGCAGACGTATTTTCCACCTTCAAGAATAAATTCTGCATGGGCATATTCTTCCCGCCAGGCTTTAAATTTATTTAAATCTAAAGTGTCGTTCTCAACAATGTTAACATCAACATGTAATGCAGTAGTATTGTATTCTTTCCTTAATCCAGCTGAAACATAGGTATTTGTCGGCTTACCTTGCTCATCATTAATCCGGTAAACAAAATTACTTCTACCCTGAATCATCCCTTGATTAATCAGTTTTTTGAAAGGTTCCTCTTCTTTGGCATAACCTAAATCTTTCAAAAATTTGTTCCAGAAACGGCTATACAATAAGTGACCTGTTGCGTGCTCAGAACCCCCGATATACAAATCGACATCCTTCCAATAATCAATAGCTTCTTTTGATGCGAAGTCAGCATTATTGTTGGCATCCATATAACGGTACCAATACCAGCTGCTTCCGGCCCAACCTGGCATGGTGCTTAATTCATACTCGTATTTGCCATCATATTTCCAATCTTCAGCACGACCTAAAGGAGGCTCGCCGGTTTCAGTAGGAAGATATTTGTCAATTTCAGGAAGAATTAACGGCAGTTCTTCTTCTTTCAATAAATAAGGTAAGCCATCTTTGAAATAAACCGGAATAGGTTCACCCCAATAACGCTGGCGGCCAAAAATCGCATCGCGCTGACGGAAATTAACTTTAGCTTTTCCAACGCCTTTTTCTTCAAGCCAGTTATTTAAAAAATCAACTGCTTCTTTATAGGTCAATCCATTGATAAAACCAGAATTTATATATTTTCCTTCTTTGGTTGGATCGGCCT
Source organism: Pedobacter chinensis (assembly GCF_003339865.1). Lineage (GTDB taxonomy): Bacteria > Bacteroidota > Bacteroidia > Sphingobacteriales > Sphingobacteriaceae > Pedobacter > Pedobacter chinensis. The sequence continues at coordinate 38,323 of NZ_QPKV01000004.1, read as the reverse complement.
GTTCATCGATATTTTGTTGTGCATCCAAAATCTGGATGATTGGCAAATTGAAATGTGTAGCAAATAACCAATCGCGTTGGTCACCACTTGGAACGCCCATAACCGCACCCGTTCCGTAACCAGCAAGTACGTAATCAGCAATCCATAATTGCACGCGTTCGCCACTAACCGGATTAATCACATAAGTTCCTGTAAATGCACCCGAAACTGTTTTGGTATCTGCCATACGATCCAATTCAGATTTCTTTTTAGTTTGAGCAATATAATTTTCAACATCTTGCTTTTGCGCTGGTGTGGTCAATTCAGCTACCCATTCATGCTCTGGTGCCAATACTAAATAAGAAACCCCAAAAATGGTATCTACCCGGGTGGTAAATACTTCTATATATTTTTCAGTTTTCAGGTTTGAGTTTTCAGTTTCTTCAACTGCCAACTGTGAATTGTCAACTGCAAACTTCACTGATGCACCAACACTTTTACCAATCCAGTTTCGCTGCATTTCCTTAATTGGTTCAGGCCAGTCGATGGTATCCAGCCCCTGCAAAAGGCGATCAGCATAAGCGGTAATCCGCATGCTCCATTGCATCATTTTCTTTTGTTCAACCGGATGTCCGCCACGCTCAGAGAAACCATCTTTTACTTCATCATTTGCCAAAACCGTTCCCAGTGCAGGGCACCAGTTCACAGTACTTTCTTTAAGATAAGTTAATCGATATTTCAATAACTCCTCTTGCCTTTCTTCATCACTAAAGGTTGCCCAGTCGCTTGGCAAAAATGATTTCACATCATCATCGCAAACTGCTTTTACATCTGCTGTGCCTGATGCGTTGAATTTTTCAATCAGAGTGGTAATATCTTCCGCCCTATCGTTTTCAATGTTATACCAAGAATTGAACAACTGCATAAAAATCCATTGTGTCCATTTATAGTAAGATGATTCACTGGTACGAACTTCGCGGCTCCAATCGAATGAAAAACCAATTTGATCTAACTGACGACGATAAGTCGCAATATTTGCCTCCGTGGTAATTGCCGGATGCTGACCTGTTTGTATGGCATATTGTTCTGCTGGCAATCCGAATGAATCGTAACCCATTGGATGCAAAACGTTAAAGCCTTTAAGGCGTTTATATCGTGAAAAAATATCTGATGCAATGTAACCCAGTGGATGACCAACATGTAAACCTGCTCCTGATGGATAAGGAAACATATCCAACACATAATATTTTGGTTTTTCAGAATTAGGCTCGGCTTTAAATGTTTGATTATCGGCCCAAAACTTCTGCCACTTTTTTTCTATTTCTTTGAATTGGTAATCCATTGCAAGTTTTAAATTTTTAAAGGGGCGAAATTACGGAAATTAAGGGGCTTAGTAAAACATAATTTTTGTTAATAACACTCATTAAATAAGTTATGAAGTAATAAAAAAATGCGCCATTGATATAAAAACCAATGGCGCAAGCAAATAATCGGGGGATTAGAATCTTATCTTGTTAAATAATAAACCTTAACCACGTTGGTTTTATCAAGTTTAGCAGTAAATTGAAATTGTTTCTCTGTCAAACTGTTCACAGTACAATAAAAATCACCTTCAGAAAAAGACATATTAAATGCTTCTCCTGTACTGATGTAAGTGCCGATAGATCGGTCTCCTTTTATATTCAATTCCACCTGGTCGTCATTGTTAGATTTAAAGTCCATATAATCGCCACTTAGTCCGGTTATGGTGCCGTTAACTTTTTTGGGATCTCCGGCTAAATCTGCAACTGTATAACCAGACACTTCTATTTTGCTGATGTTCCATTTACCCATCATACGGGCTTTTAAAGATGTTTCGTCCTTTTTGCAGGAGAATAACATTGTCGTGACTACAACGAGCAGACTTAGGAATGTAATTTGTCTTTTCATAGTGATTAATTGTTTTAGGTTCTTTTAATAACGCCGTTTGAGCAAATTTCGTACCGTAGTTTTAAAGAAACTATATTAATTTAAAAATATTGATTAGAAACTAATTTTCTGGAAATGCCGTTTATGATGATTATATTGGTGTTTATCAGGTATAATTTATATTTTCGCAAAAACAAAATCAAATTACATGGAAGAATTCGAAGTAAGTGATGCATCTAAGAAAACCAAAACCGTATATATTTCTACTATTATTAGTATTGCATTGGTTTTATTGATGTTAGGACTACTTGGGTTGGTACTTGTACACGCCAAAAACCTGTCAAACTACGTTAAAGAAAACATTGTTTTGAATATCATAGTTGATGAAGGTGCTAAGGAAACCGATGTTCTGGCATTCCAAAAGGAGTTGAACCAAAATCCGGCTGTAAAACAAACTCAATATGTGAATAAAGAGCTTGCAGCAAGAAACTTAACACAAGATTTGGGCGAAGACTTTGTCAACTTCTTAGGCTATAATCCATTAACTTCTACCTTCGATGTATATTTAAAAGCAGAATATGCAAACAATAAAAGCATTGATGAATTAAAAGCTTCGATTTCCAAAAACCCGGTTGTGAAAGAAGTGGTTTACCAGAGTTCGTTAATTGATATGGTAAATAAAAACATTAACACCATCGGATTGATTATACTGGCATTTGCTGCACTACTTCTTGTAATTGCCATAGCACTGATTAACAACACGATACGCTTAGCAATTTACTCGCAAAGATTTTTAATTAAAAGTATGCAGTTAGTTGGTGCAACGAAAAATTTTATCAGACGTCCTTTCTTATTATTTGCAGCATTGCATGGCTTAATTGCAGCTTTCATTGCAATTATCATTTTGCTTGCTACATTAATTTATGCCCGTAAAGAAGTGCCTGAAATTATCATTCTGAACAATTACAAAGAATTTGGGTTCGTATTTGTTGGTTTAATCATTATAGGAATTTTTATTACAGGCATTAGTACCTGGTTTGCGGTAAGCAGATATTTACGTTTAAAATCTTATCATCTTTACAGATAATGGCAGAAAAAAAAACAAGTCCGATTGTTAAGGACGTTAAAAGCGAATTGGTTTTTACCAAAAAAAACTATCAGTTGTTATTAATCAGCATAGCTATTGTAGCAGTTGGTTTTATTTTAATGATGGGCACAACCGGCGACATTTACGATTTTAGAAGAACTTTACTTGCACCGCTTGTGGTTCTTTTTGGTTTTGCCTTTGGAATTTACGCCATCCTAAAAAAATAATTTTGCTATACTTATAGCATTTTTTTTAACTTTAGAATATGGCAACAACAAATTTGCAAATTGAGATAAATTCACTTCCTATGAATCTTAGGCAAGAAGTAGCAGATTTTGTTGAATTCTTCAAAACAAAAAATAAAAATAAGCCCAAACTAAAATCACGCGAATTTGGTTACGCTAAAGGCAAAATTAAACTATCGGATGATTTTGATAAACCTTTAGAAATGTTTGCAGATTATATTTAATGGCTTTTTTATTGGATACACATGCTTTTTTATGGTTTGTCGCTGGAGATGAACAATTACCTGCTTCTGTTAAAAAAAAACTTTCTGATATTAATGAGCCTTGTTTCTTAAACATTGCTTTCCTTTGGGAAATAGCAATAAAAAAACAAATAGGGAAACCTGAATTAAACATTGGTTTCAATGAACTATTTCGTTTTGCTGAAAGAAATCAAATTGAAATCATCTCTATTAATGAAGCGCACCTTTCTGCTTTATTAAATCTCACTTTCATTAATACCAACCCTTTTGATAGAATTATCATATCACGAGCCATTGCAGAAGATTTAGTATTACCATCAAGAGATAAAAAATTAAAAAATTATAACTTAAAATTAATGTGGGAATAAACCCATTACTAACACATGAACTTTTTTGAAGCCATTATCCTTGCAATTGTTGAAGGACTAACAGAGTTTTTACCTGTATCGAGCACAGGTCACATGATCATTGCATCATCTTTCATGGGCATCGCAAGCGAACCTTTCGTTAAGCTGTTTACCATTGCAATTCAATTGGGAGCAATCCTTTCGGTTGTGGTATTGTATTTCAAAAGATTTTTCAAATCCATAAATTTCTACATTAAACTTTTGGTTGCCTTTATTCCGGCAGCGGTTTTCGGACTCTTGCTGAGCAAAAAGATCGATGAACTTTTAGAAAACCCTATGGCTGTTGGCATTTCACTCTTAGCAGGTGGTGTGATCCTGTTGTTTGTTGACAAATGGTTTAACAGACCAACTATTGATGAAGAAGAACAAGTAACTTATTTAACGGCTTTAAAGATTGGTTTTTTTCAGTGTATTGCCATGATTCCTGGGGTATCACGCTCAGGAGCAACAATTGTTGGTGGTATGAGCCAGAAGTTGAGCAGAAAAGTAGCCGCAGAATTTTCATTCTTTTTAGCTGTACCAACCATGTTTGCCGCAACTGCAAAAAAACTTTTCGATTTTTATAAAGAAGGTAATATCATAACATCCGAGCAAACCAATATTTTAATCGTTGGAAACGTGGTAGCTTTCATTGTTGCTTTATTAGCGATAAAAAGCTTTATCGGATACTTAAACAAACACGGTTTCAAAATATTTGGCTGGTATAGAATTGTTGCCGGATTGATTATCATTATCATGTTATTGACAGGGCACAACTTACAAATTATTTAATCTGTATCTTTGCGCAAAAAAAGATTTGTGAGTACAGAAAATTCAAAGTTTAAAGATTTTAATTTTGCAGAAGGCGAACTGCTGTTGATTAATAAACCATACAAATGGACTTCATTTGATGTGGTTGGCAAAATTCGTAATTCTTTAAAACCGTTAAAACTAAAGGTTGGCCACGCAGGTACTTTAGATCCTTTAGCAACGGGTTTATTAATTATTTGCACCGGAAAATTAACCAAACAAATAGATACTTTCCAGGCAGAAGAAAAAGAATATACCGGCACCATGATTCTGGGTGCCACTACTCCATCTTTCGATATGGAAACCGAAGTTGATGAAACTTTCGACTTCAGTAAAATTACAGAGGAGGAGATTTATGCTGCCTGCAAACCATTCACTGGCGATATAGAACAATATCCGCCAGCACATTCGGCAGTAAAAGTTAATGGAGAGCGCTTATATGTGAAAGCCAGATTAGGAGAGGAAGTAGAATTGAGGAAACGTTTTGTGAGTGTTCCAGAATTTGAAATTACCCGAATTGCCTTACCCGAAATTGATTTCAGGATTGTTTGCAGCAAAGGAACCTATATCCGCTCCCTGATTTCTGATTTTGGGAAACAGCTTAATAATGGCGCCTATCTTTCAAAACTTACCCGTACCCGAAGCGGGAACTTTTTGCTTTCCAATTCGTTTGAGGTTTTAGAACTCGTTAATTATATTCGTAGTAAGAAAGAAGAAGCTAAAACTGAACCGATATGAACAGCACCAGAAACAGAAACATTCGATTTGTAAAAGAATTTTTCTTAATAATTGCTGGTGTTACCTCGGCTTGTTTTGGTTTAAAAAGCTTTTTAATGCCCAATGAATTTATTGATGGTGGCGTTACAGGGATTTCGCTTTTGGTAAGTACGTTAACCAAATGGAATCTATCTTATTTAATAGCCATTATTAACATTCCCTTCGTAATTTTAGGTTACAAACAAATAGGCAAAGGTTTTGCCGTTAAAACGGCCATTGCCATTGCAACGCTGGCCATAGCATTAACAATTGTTCCTTTTCAGCCCATCACACACGATAAACTCTTAATCGCATTTTTCGGTGGCTTATTTCTTGGCGGTGGCATTGGTTTAGCCATGAGAGGAGGATGTGTTATCGATGGAACGGAAGTTTTAGCTCTTTATATCAGTAAAAACAGCGTACTCACTGTAGGCAATATCATTTTAATATTAAACATCATCATATTTGCATTTGCAGCCCATTTCCTGAATATAGAAACTGCTTTATATGCAATCCTAACTTACTTGTCAGCATCCAGCACCATTGATTTCATTGTAAACGGATTGGAACAATATACCGGAGTTACCATTATTTCCGAACACCAGGAAGAAATTAAAGGCTTTATCATCAATGAAATGAAACGTGGTGTTACCATTTATAAAGGCGAAGGTGGTTATGGTGAAAAAAATGATCTCGATATTATTTTTACAGTAGTAACCAAGTTAGAAGTGAGCAAATTACAATCTGCAATAAGACAGATTGATAACGACGCTTTCGTGATACAGCAACAAATTGCCGATTTAAAAGGTGGTGTAGTTAAGCGCCATTCTTTACATTAATTTTTCCATCCCTTGAAAATATATCATAATCTTTCTGATTTTAAAAAATTAAATAACGCAATTGTAACGATTGGTACATTTGATGGTGTACATTTCGGACACCAGAAAATAATCAAACAATTGGTAGAAAAGGCTAAAACAGCTCATGGCGAAAGTGTGATTTTAACTTTCTTCCCGCACCCGCGGATGATTATTGACCCGGAAAACCAGGAGTTAAAAATGATCAATACCATTAATGAAAAAGCCGAAATATTGAAGCGTTTAGGTGTTGATCATTTAATCATTACACCCTTTACCAGAGATTTTTCCAATCAAAGTCCGGAGGATTATATCAAAAATACTTTGGTAGATAATATTGGAACCAAACACATTATTATTGGTTACGACCACCGTTTTGGAAAAGATCGTTCAGGAAATTTAGCAGATTTAAAAGCTGCGGGCTTACATTTCGGCTTTACTGTGGAGGAAATTGCAGAACAGGATATTCACGATGTAGCCGTTAGCTCTACCAAAATCCGTCAGGCGCTTTTAGCAGGTGACGTGAGTTTGGCAGCCGATTACCTTGGTTATCCATTTTCAATTTTTGGAAGAGTAATTAAAGGCGATAAAATTGGAAGAACCATTGGTTTTCCGACAGCAAATATTTTTGTAGAGGAAACATACAAACTAATTCCAGGTGACGGTATTTATGCGGTTACAGTAGAAATGAATTTTAAGTCAGAAGTCATAAGTCCGATGACCGATGATAAAATTTCAGACAGTATTATCAGCTTTACCTCAAAACTTCCGGCTTCCGACTTCCAGCTCCGGGCTTTTAAAGGCATGGCTTATATCGGTCAGCGACCAACCATAAATGGAATGACCAGAAACATTGAAGTTAATATTTTTGATTTTAACGAGGAGATTTATGGGCAGGACATTAAAATGAATTTCCTTAAATTTTTACGTCACGATGTTAAATTTACAGGTTTGGAGGCCTTAACCATTCAACTACAAAAAGATAAAGAAGCTACCTTGGCTTACTTTGAATCAGTATCATAGTTATTAAGCAAATTTGTTTTCAAAAAAGCCTTGAATTCGCTATATTAGCGGCAATGAGGCTTTTTTACATAATTTTCTTCCTCTTCACATCTTTTGGTTTTGCGAGCGCTGCATCGCAGGAAAGGCAAAGCTATACCCAAAACAAAACCTCAAAAAATAGTTTTATTTCAAGCAAAAAGCAATATAAGATTTGCAAAGAATATGGCCTTGATCATGAAAGTTTTCAAAACGATTTCATCAATAATTCAACCGCCAAATTTTCTACCTCTTTTATTCTGCTTAACTGCTTTGTATTCCTATTTTTAGGAAACAAAAAAATAGCTGTTAAGGTTATTTTCAAAAAATTAAAATATAACTATTGGTGCCTGTTTAAAATGCTCTACCCGAAACATGTTTTTTGGTAAGTAATTTGATTTAACCGCAGTGATGCGGATTCACTTAATTGAGCACGAATGATGCTTCAAAAATTATTTTACTTCATTACTCATTTTAATAGATGCATTTACCAGATTTAATTGCCGATTTAGGATTAATTCTTGCCGCCGCAGGAATAACCACGCTTATATTTAAAAAAATAAAACAACCTTTAGTTTTAGGTTATATCCTGGCTGGCCTTATGGTTGGCCCTCATTTAGATTTTTTTCCATCAGTTACAGACACCAAAAGCATAAACATTTGGGGAGAAATCGGTGTAATATTTCTTTTATTCAGTTTGGGGTTAGAATTCAGTTTCAAAAAGCTGGTCAAAGTTGGCGGATCAGCCTCAATTACAGCCGTTGTTGAAGTTGTTTTCATGCTTTTGATTGGTTTTGCCGCAGGAAAACTAATGGGTTGGAAAACCATGGATAGCGTATTTCTTGGAGGTATTTTGTCAGTCTCTTCCACTACCATCATTATCAGGGCTTTTGAGGAACTCGGGGTTAAGCATAAAAAATTCGCAGGGCTAGTGTTTGGCGTACTGATTGTTGAAGATCTGGTAGCCATCTTACTACTTGTTTTACTATCAACATTGGCAGTAAGCCAACAATTTGCTGGCAGTGAAATGCTAATTTCTATTTTAAAACTTGCGTTTTTCCTCGTCTTATGGTTTCTGGGCGGAATATTTCTGATTCCAACTTTCTTAAAAGCGACCAGAAAATTGATGAATGATGAAACCATGCTGGTTGTTTCATTAGCACTTTGTTTAATCATGGTTTTACTTGCCGTTAAAGTAGGCTTCTCTCCTGCCCTTGGCGCTTTTATCATGGGATCTATTCTGGCAGAAACAACTCAGGCAGAGAAAATTGAGCATTTAACAAAATCAGTAAAAGATTTATTTGCGGCGGTATTCTTCGTTTCCGTGGGAATGTTAATTGACCCTAAAATCTTGCTGGATTATGGCTTGCCGATTGTGATCGTAACTTTAGCAACTATTATTGGCAAATTACTCAGCACATCGCTTGGTGCCTTATTATCTGGTCAGCCATTAAAAACCTCGGTACAGGCAGGAATGAGTCTGGCGCAGATCGGGGAGTTTTCTTTCATTATCGCAACTTTAGGTTTAACCCTTAAAGTAACCAGCGATTTCTTGTATCCCATTGCAGTTGCTGCATCAGCAATTACTACTTTTACAACGCCATACTTAATTAAATTATCTGAACCTTTCTATAATTTCCTAACCAGAATTTTTCCTAAAAAATGGTTAAGCGGTATAGAGAGATACAGTTCAAGTACCGCAGGAATAACAACTTTAAGCGATTGGAAAATTTTGTTACGTAGTTACGCTTTTAATACGATCATCCATTCGGTTATCATTATCGCAGTGATCTTTCTAGCCTCACGCTACGTACAGCCGTTTATTGCAAAAAACGTTGTAAACGGGATAAATTCCACCATCATCAGCTTAATTGTTTCCTTCATTTTAATGGCGCCATTTTTATGGGCATTATCCATCAGAAGAATACAAAAAACAGCTTATTCTCATTTGTGGCTGAATAAAAAATACACCAGAGGCCCATTAATTGCAATTGAAATTTTCAGGATTGCACTTGGTATATTTTTCGTAGGATTTTTGATGTATGAGTTTTTCGATACCTGGATTGCTGCCGGAATAGCATTAACCTTAATTGTTCTGGTTATGGTTATTTTTTCCCGTAAACTTCAGGCATTTTACAATAAACTGGAAAAACGTTTCATGTTGAACCTGAATGCCAGGGAAAATCAAAAACCGGATATTTTGCCCTGGGATACCCACTTAACAGAGATTAAGGTTTCACCAGAATCTGATGTTGTGGGCAAAACGCTGGCAGAATTGATGATCAGAGAAAAATATGGCGTAAATATTGCCTTAATTGAACGGGGAAGGAATAATATTCCAACACCTGGAAGAGATGAGCGGCTTTACCCTAATGATAAATTACTTTTAATTGGAGCCGATGATCAGCTTGCATCAGTAAAAGCACTTTTAGAAGTAGATGCGCCGCAAACAGAACAGGAGAAAGGTTTCCCGGATAAGGAAATGACCTTGCAGAAAGTGGTGGTTAATACCGAATCGCCGGTGTATGGTTTGAGTATCCGGAATGCTGGTATAAGGGAAAAGGCGCAAGCATTAATCGTTGGGATTGAGCGTGGTTCTGATCGGATTTTAAATCCGTCATCCGATTTTGTTTTCGATAAAGGCGATGTTATTTGGATTGTGGGGAATAATAAAAAAATTAAGGAGGTCATTTAAAGTTGGGAGTCTTTAGTCAGTAGTTCGGAGTCTTGGCACAAATTAACTACCAACTAAAGAAGACTAATCTCTATGCAAAGATTGATTTAACTTCTGTTTGAGGTGTTTATCATCCCACTTCGGTCTCCTGACTTCGGACTAAAAAACATATCTTCGTGTATAACCTGGGCCTATGAAAGTTGATAGAGAAAAGAGTGAATTTCTGGATGAAGTGATTGAGCAATGGCAAAGTGATGGTTTAATTACCGAGGAAACAGGTATAAAACTTCGCAAAAGCTATGAAGCAAAAAATTTCGATTGGCTACGATTGGCCCAATATGCTTTTTGGGTAGCACTGGCTTGTGGTTTTATTGCTTTGGGTTCTCTCATAATAGACAATTCCATCCTTAATTATTTGAAACGGGTTTATGATACCCCAAATATTGTTATCGCCATTGTTTCGGGTGGCCTGGCAGCATGGCTTTATCTATTAGGTTTTCGAAGGAAGAAAAAAATGGCCCACCTGAAATTTAGTAACGAGGCTATCGTATTTTCAGCCATTTTACTTACCGCAAATGCCATTGCTTATTTTGGAAAAGCATTGGATAATGGTTCAGGAAACTTTTCTATCTTAATCTTAATATCGGTTTTTATTTATGGTGCTTTGGGCTATCTCTTCAACTCCAGATTAATATGGATTTTCGCACTGATTTCACTAGGGGCATGGTTTGGAACCGAAACGGGATATCTTAGCCGTTGGAATTATTATTTCCTGGGAATGAATTATCCATTACGATTTGTGGTTTTTGGAGCAGTTTTAACCGCAGCATCTTTCATCATGAAAGCCTTACCCAAAACACAGCACTTTTTTCAGGTAACCTACATTGCAGGAATGGTTTATTTATTTGTATCGTTATGGGCCCTATCGGTTTTTGGTAACTTCGCAAGTTTGGAAGAATGGTATTCGGTCAGGCAGTTAAGCTTGTTTTATTGGGCATTAATTTCGGCCGCCATTTGTGTGGCCAGCACTTTATTTGGATTAAAATATCATGATGATATCGCAAGAGAATTCGGCATTACCTTTCTGTTTATAAATCTTTACACCCGCTACTTTGAGTATTTTTGGGATAGTTGGCATAAGGCATTATTTTTTTCGGTATTGGCCGCATCGTTCTGGTTAATCGGTAGAAAAGCAGAGAAGATCTGGAATGTTGAGTTTTTAAAGCGATAGATAACTTACGAAGTCTCAATCTAATTAAGAAATTTGACCGTATTAAGATGGAAGTTAACAATCAACATTTATACAGCAAGGTTATTGATTTGCTTAACCAAGCCAAACAGAGTGTAGCACAAACCATTAACAATACAATGGCGATGGCATACTTTGAAATAGGCAAAATGATAGTAGAAGAAGAACAGAAGGGCAAAGAAAAATCAGAGTATGGTAAACAAGTTTTAAAAGAACTTTCAAAAAGATTAGTTACTGAATTTGGTAAAGGATTTTCTGAAACGAATTTGAAACAAATGAGGTTTTTCTACCTTACTTATTCAATTCGTCAGACAGTGTCTGACGAATTCGTAAAAGAACAGACACTGTATGCACAATTCAAACTTACATGGTCACACTATCTTAAATTAATGAGGATAATTGATATAAATGAACGTAATTTTACGAAATAGAGGCTATAAAAAATAATTGGAGCCTACGTGAACTACAACGTCAATACGATTCTGCATTATATACACGCCTTGTAGTAAGCAGAGATAAGGAAGAAGTTCTATCGTTTGGACAAAAGGGACAGATAATTGAAAAGAATAAAGATTTAATAAAAGACCCCTGCATTTTAGAATTTTTAGGTTTACCAGAAAAAAGTTTTTATTCAGAAAGCGATTTAGAGCAAAAACTAATAGATAAATTAGAGCATTTTTTATTAGAGTTAGGCAATGGCTTTACTTTTGTAGCACGCCAAAAAAGAATAACCTTTGAAGAACGACACTTCAAAATAGATTTAGTTTCTATAACCGCATTTTGAGGTGTTTTGTATTGGTCGATTTGAAGATTGGTGAATTGAAACATCAAGATATTGGTCAAATGCAGATGTATGTAAATTATTTCGATAGAGAGGTAAAGTTAGAAGATGAGAACAAAACCATTGGTATCATTCTCTGTCAGGATAAAAGCGAATCTGTGGTAAAATACACGTTACCTCAAAACAATGAACAAATTTTTGCAAGTAAATACCTTACGGTCTTACCAAGTGAAAAAGATCTTATCAAAATCATTGAGAATTAGTTATTTGAAATAACAGACTGACGAAGTTTCCCACTATCACATTGCGCCCTAAACTTCGTGAGTCAGGAAACTTGCGAAGTCTTAAAGGCCAGGAGCAGCGCATGACTTCGACAGTTTTTTGAAATAACAGACTGACGAAGTTTCCCACCATCACGTTGCGCTCTAAACTTCTTGAGTCAGGAAACTTGCGAAATCTTAAAGGCCAGGAGCAGCGTATGACTTCGACAGTTTTTTAAAGGTAACAGGCTGACGAAGTTTCCCGCCATCACATTGCGCTCTAAACTTCGTGAGTCAGGAAACTAGCGAAGTCTTAAAGGCCAGGAGCAGCGCATGACTTCGACAGTTTTTTAAAGGTACAGACTGACGAAGTTTCCCACCATCACATTGCTCTCTAAACTTCGTGAGTCAGGAAACTTGCGAAGTCTTAAAGGCCAGGAGCAGCGCATGACTTCGACAGTTTTTTAAAGGTAACAGGCTGACGAAGTTTCCCACCATCACATTGCGCTCTAAACTTCGTGAGTCAGGAAACTTGCGAAGTCTTAAAGGCCACGAGCAGCGCATGACTTCGACAGTTTTTAAAGGTAACAGGCTGACGAAGTTTCCCACTATCACATTGCTCTCTAAACTTCGTAAGTCAGGAAACTTGCGAAGTCTTAAAGGCCAGGAGCAGCGCGTGACTTCGACAGTTTTTTAAAGGTACAGACTGACGAAATTTCCCACTATCACGTTGCGCTCTAAACTTCTTGAGTCAGGAAACTTGCGAAGTCTTAAAGGCCAGGAGCAGCGCGTGACTTCGACAGTTTTTTAAAGGTACAGACTAACGAAATTTCCCACTATCACGTTGCGCTCTAAACTTCTTGAGTCAGGAAACTAGCGAAGTCTTAAAGGCCACGAGCAGCGCGTGACTTCGACAGTTTGAGATTTTCGTCATTGCGAACTGAAGAAAAGGCTTTGCGTTGGCGTGAAGCAATCTTTCTAAATATTGCAATTGATTACGGCAGCAAAATAGCTTGCTTTGAATTATACTTTACAATAAAATCACCAATTGTTTTATGATTAGATAAGCCGCTAAAACATATAAAAATATTGCGATTGATTTATTGATAATTAAGCTGCTCAAAGCAAATTTTTCCTGAATAAAGGTGGCGAAATGGGCATATAGGTATAAAGCCAACGCAGAGCCAAACCCAGAGCCCAGACTGAAAATAACAAGGGAGAGATAATCCGTTTCAATCCACTCATGTAAGATGACATAATTACCAAAAAAAAGCCAGAATGGGATTTGAACAGGGTTCAACACTCCTAATATCAATCCATAAAGCACGCTTCCGCTACGCTTATCTTCTTTCGTATTACTTGTTTTAGGTACTTTTTTACGGTTTGCCCAGGTGATTGTTCCCATGGTAATAAACATGAGAATCATAAAGCAATCTACCAAAGTCCCTAATTTTACTTCGCTTACGGCCTCATTGGGATTGATATCGCTCATTGCCCAACGGGCGAAACGCATCATACCGAAGGTAAAAAAAACTTCTACACACGAAAAAGACAAAATGAAATACCAAACCTGGCGCATCCCTTTATTGATCGCGAGCTGCGCCACCGTAAGATTAATATTGCCTGGAGGTATATACCCCATGGCGTTGAGTATAATGCCTATGAAAAACGTTAAAAAAAGCATTGCCGAAATTATGGATTTAAATTTAAATGCGATGCTAAATATTTTCCGGTATAAGAACTTTTCTCTTTTACCAAATCTTCGGGCACCCCTTCAAAAACTACCTGACCGCCACCATCACCACCTTCCGGACCAATATCAATAACCCAATCGGCGCATTTGATCATGTCCATATTGTGTTCAATAACCAAAATCGTGTTTCCCTGCTCAATTAATGTATTAAGTGCTTTTAATAATTTTTTGATATCGTGAAAGTGCAAACCAGTTGTAGGTTCATCGAAAATGAATAAAGTTTTGCTGGCATTATTTCCTTTAATTAAGAAAGAAGCTAGTTTTATACGCTGAGCCTCTCCTCCCGATAAAGTATTTGATGATTGTCCTAAATGCACATAACCTAAACCTACATCAACTAATGGATTTAATTTGTTAAGAATTTTTGGCTCATCTTTAAAGAAACCGACAGCTTCATCAATGGTCATATCTAAAATTTCAGAAACATTCTTTTCTTTATAGGTCACATCTAAAACCTGCTGCTTAAAGCGCTTACCACCGCAAGCTTCGCAAGGAAGATAAATATCTGCCATGAATTGCATCTCAATTTTAACTTCTCCCTCACCCTGGCAAACATCGCAACGACCACCTTCTACGTTAAAAGAAAATGCTGCCGGTTTTAATCCTGCGGCCTTAGCCGAAGCCAGGCCAGAAAACAGCGCACGGATATCATCCCAGGCTTTTACATAAGTTACCGGATTGGAGCGACTTGAACGACCTATCGGGTTTTGATCTACCATTTCTACAGCGCTGATCAAATCATAGTTTCCGAAGATACCATCGTATGCACCGGTTTGTTCGCCGGCATAGTTTCCAATCGCTTTTTGTAATGCAGGGTACAAAATCTTTTTAACCAAACTGGTTTTTCCTGAACCTGAAACGCCACTTACTGCCGTGAACACACCTAGCGGAAATTTAACGTCAACATTTTTGAGGTTATTTTCACGGGCACCTTTAATTAAAATGTGATCTTTCCATTTTCGGCGCTGCTCAGGAATGGCAATTTTTTCTTCTCCCGAAAGATAACGGCCGGTTAAACTCTTCTTATCTTTCAGAATTTCCTCATAATTACCACTGAAAACCAGGTTTCCACCATGCGTTCCTGCTTCGGGGCCAATATCAATAATATGATCGGCAGCACGCATCATTTCTTCTTCATGCTCTACCACCAACACCGTATTACCCACATTTCTTAATGAAATTAAAACTTCAATCAACTTGTTGGTATCACGGGGATGCAAACCAATACTAGGTTCATCCAATACATAAATAGACCCCACCAGGCTACTTCCTAACGAGGTAGCTAAATTAATTCTTTGTGATTCACCGCCTGATAAAGTATTTGATAGCCGGTTTAAAGTCAGATAACCTAAACCAACATTATTTAAATAGAGAAAACGGTTATCAATCTCTGCCAGTAAACGCTTGGCCACTTTAGCATCAGTAGCATTTAATTTCAACTCATTAAAGAAGACGAGTGCTTTTGATAATGGCATTAACACCACATCGATAATCGATTTCTCAGCAATTTTAACATATGATGCATCTTTACGTAAACGTGATCCTTTACACTCAGGGCAGGTGGTTTTTCCGCGATAACGGGACAACATTACCCGATATTGAATTTTATAGGTTTGCTCTTCCAACTCTTTAAAGAAAGCATCCAGACCGGAGAAATACTGGTTGCCAGTCCAAAGTAATTGCTGTTCTTTTTCTGATAGCTGGCTATAAGGGCGATGAATCGGGAAATCGAATTTAGAAGAGGCCTTAATGAAATTTTGCAACCAAACACTCATCTTCTCCCCTCTCCAGGGTGCAATGGCATTATCGTAAACACTTTTGCTTTTATCAGGGATAACCAAATCTTCATCAATACCAATCACATTCCCATAACCTTCGCATCGCTTACAGGCTCCATAAGGGTTGTTAAAAGAGAAAAAGTTTGGTGTTGGTTCTTCGAACTTCATCCCGTCCAGTTCAAAACGATCGCTAAAGTGCCTGGTTTTACCTTCAGCTTCTACATAGCAATCGCCTTTACCTTCAAAAAATGCAGTTTGGGCAGAATCTGCCAACCGACTTAACGTTTCCTCTTCATGATTGGTTACAATACGATCAATCAGAATTTGAACGGTTTTATCGTCTGTCAGTTCTGCATCTTTAAAATCAGCATCATCCAAAACCGATTCAATTTTTAAAATTTTATTTTCAATCAGAACCCTTAAAAATCCTTTTTGCAACAAAATGGCTAATTCTTCTTTAATTGTACGATTATTATGCGGGTAAAGCGGACAGAAAATAGTTACTGTAGTATCTTCGGGCATTGCATTCACATAATCTACCACCGAACTCACAGAGTCCTTTTTAACTTCCTTACCCGAAACCGGAGAAATCGTTTTTCCTATTCTGGAGAAAAGTAATTTTAAATAATCGTAAATTTCAGTAGAAGTACCAACTGTAGAACGCGGGTTTGAAGTGATAACTTTTTGTTCGATGGCAATTGCAGGTGCAATGCCCTTAATGTAATCTACATCAGGTTTATTCATTCTACCCATAAACTGGCGGGCATAAGATGATAAACTTTCTACATAGCGGCGTTGTCCTTCGGCATATAAAGTATCAAATGCCAGAGAAGATTTCCCCGAACCCGACATACCCGTTACC
This sequence comes from Pedobacter chinensis, assembly GCF_003339865.1. Taxonomy (GTDB): domain Bacteria; phylum Bacteroidota; class Bacteroidia; order Sphingobacteriales; family Sphingobacteriaceae; genus Pedobacter; species Pedobacter chinensis. The sequence goes on along the minus strand of NZ_QPKV01000004.1, from coordinate 21,658 downwards.
ACGACTAATTTATTCTTTGGAATAGCAACATCTATATTTTTTAAATTGTGCACACGAGCACCTTTTATAATAATATTTCTATGCGGATCTTTTTCGGCTTCTTTTTTGCTCATGTATTATTAAGGATTTAAAACATAACCCATTTAGGAAACGTTGGGTTTTTAAAAACATACAAAAATAGGGTACTGAGACGGTTAATTTATTTTTTAACATTTTATTTTTTGTTTTTTGATAAAAAAATAACTTTCTTTGAATATTAACAAGCTCAGAACCAAACTAACAACATTCAAAAACATAGGAGAGAAGCTATAGAAATTAAAACATCTACAAATTAATTTTTAGCAAATAGTACGGGATTTAGTGTAGGTAAACCTATGAATTTACAATCATATAATGATCAGGACCTGGTAAAGTTATACATTGCCGGGGACGAGAATGGATTGCAGGAACTTTTAAGAAGACATAAAAGTAAAATTTATACTTCTATCTACTTATTGGTGAAAGACCAATATCTGGCGGAAGATATTTTTCAAGACGCTTTCATAAAAGTAATTAACACATTGCGATCAGGGCGATATAACGAGGAAGGCAAGTTCTTACCTTGGGTAATGCGTATTGCACATAATTTAGTTATTGATTATTTCAGAAAAGAAAAAAGAACGCCAATAATTACGAGTTCTGATGGAATGGATGTATTCAATATGCTACACTTTTATGACGAAAGCGCAGAAGAAAAAATACTTCGCGAACAAACTCATAAAGATTTAAAGGCAATGATTCATTTATTGCCTGATGAGCAAAAAGAAGTGCTTTTAATGCGCCACTATGCCGACCTTAGTTTTAAAGAAATAGCCGATTTAACCGATGTAAGCATTAATACTGCGCTCGGAAGGATGCGTTATGCACTAAGCAATTTGCGCAAAATGCTTAAAACAAAGGAGATGACCTACAAAGGGTAATAAAAAAATTACATAAAATGTTTTAGCGTCTGAAATAAAGCATCTGAACTATCGTTAAGTTTATAAAACTTATCACATCCAGTTGCTTATGACAAAAACTTCTACATCAAAAACAAATGTAAATTTACCTACCCAAAGTATGTTTCAGCCTAAAACTGATATTGAATCTGACACAGAGATCAGCTTATTTTATGAACAAATCAAAAGTAAGCTTGATGGACTCGCTAAAAATCCACAAGATGAAACCATCAACAAGATTTTAGCGTACAGCAGATCAAAGTAAATTTTACACGAGCCAAAAGGCTGCCTCAATGAGGCAGCTTTTTTTATGGAAAACTATTAATGGTACAATGCCATTGGTAGTTTTCTTCCCCAATTCATTATAATTAAATGGCTTAAATTTTACACTTCCTAAGTTTTTAAAGTCTTATCTTTACATAGTGTAACTTTAACACTAAGTATACCATGAATAAGCACTTACTCCCACTTACTTTAGGCGGATTAGGCATTGGAATAACAGAATTTGTTATGATGGGCCTGCTTCCGGATATTGCAAAAGATTTAGCAGTGACCATCCCTCAAGCGGGGCATCTTATTTCAGCCTATGCTTTGGGTGTAGTAATTGGTGCACCTCTTTTGATTATGATTGCGGGCAAATATCCACCAAAAAAGATATTAATTGCACTCATGGTCATGTTTACAGCATTTAATGCTTTTTCTGCCTTCGCTCCTACCTTCAATACCTTATTTATAGCCAGATTACTTTCTGGTTTACCCCATGGTGCATTTTTCGGTGTAGGTTCAGTAGTGGCCAGCCGCATTGCAGAGAAAGGCAAAGCAGCCCAGGCGGTATCTTTAATGTTTATGGGTTTAACCATTGCCAATATACTGGGTGTTCCGCTGGGCACTTTCATAGGTCATCATTTTTCATGGCGAATATCTTTTGCGGTAGTGGTATTTGTAGGGCTTGTTACGCTGTTAAGCTTAAAGTTTTGGCTTCCAGCTTTAGCCGCAGCTAAAAACCGTGATCTGAAATCTGAGCTTAGTTTCTTCAAAAAAAGAGATGCGTGGATTATCATTTTTATGATCTCAATAGGTACTGGTGGTTTATTTACCTGGTATAGTTATATCGCTCCATTAATGACAGAAGTAGCGGGTTTTTCTTCAGATGCCGTGACGTATATTTTGATGCTTGCCGGTTTCGGAATGATGGTAGGGAATTACATCGGAGGATTGCTGGCTGATAAATTTTCTCCTGCAAAAGCTTCTGCTGCACTACTGCTAACAATGGTGGTTACCTTAACTATTGTCCATTTTGTTTCTTTTAGTCAGCCACTGGCCCTGATCATGACCTTTATAACAGGCGCCGTTTCTTTTTCGTTGGCTGCTCCAATCCAGATGTTAATGATTCAATCGGCAAAAGGTTCAGAGATGCTGGCAGCATCCGCAAGCCAGGCAAGTTTTAACATCGGGAATGCCTTAGGTGCTTTCTTTGGTGGGCTTCCATTGGTTTATGGCTTTGACTATACCTCTCCTGCATATGTAGGGGCAGCCATGGCTTTGGTTGGTGCATTTTTCGCGATTTGGCTAATCAAGGGCAATGCAGCAAAAGAAATTCAGGCTGCGAAGGAAAAATATGCAGTGCTACATTAAAGGGATTTGCTAATGCAAACCATACTTAAAAAAGATGGGTATAAATTTTTTGTACAACATTCATTATAAGCCATTAATTACAGCTTATAAATCCTTCCCTTAGTCAGATTTATTAACCTCAAATCCATATTGAGTCCACATATAGTCCACGTTTTAGCGCTAAAATGTGGATTAACTCCTGATTTTCTGCAAACTCACATTTGACAGGTATAGAAGATGCCTTCAATCGGCCTACCTGAAATATAGTATATAAAAAGACTTAAAATGCCTTACTATCTATTTTATTGCTTTTGATCAGATAAAGGAACCTTTTGTTAATCATTGAATAAAAAAGTTAATCTTCCTGGCCAGAAAGATTAAAGGCCCTACCGATAAAACAAATTATTGAATCAATAATTTTGATAACATTTGAAATCGCAGGTTATAATCTAGTTATATTTGCCCATGCTTAAAAAAGAACGTTATAAACTTTTTGTAGAACACTTTTCAGCAAAACAACCCAATGCTGAAACGGAATTACATTACAATAATCCTTACCAGCTTTTGGTTGCCGTAATTCTTTCGGCCCAATGCACCGATAAAAGGGTTAACATGGTTACACCTGCACTTTTTCAACGTTTTCCTAATGCCAAAGCATTGGCAGAAGCTACGCCTGATGTGGTTTTCGATTATATCCGCAGCATTAGCTACCCCAATAATAAAGCTAAACATTTAGTGGGTATGGCGAATATTTTATTAAATGAGTTTCATGATGTTGTTCCTTCAGATATTGATGACCTGCAAAAAATGCCAGGCGTTGGTCGTAAAACTGCAAACGTTATTGCTTCGGTGATTTACAATGCCCCTGCAATGGCGGTAGACACTCATGTGTTTCGTGTAGCCAACCGTTTAGGATTGACTAATAGAAAAACACCTTTAGCTGTAGAAAAAGATTTAGTAAAAAACTTGCCGGAGCACGACATTCATATTGCACATCACTGGTTGATACTGCACGGAAGATATGTTTGTTTGGCCAGAAACCCAAAATGTGATGTTTGTGAAATCACCTATATGTGCAGGTATTTTGAACGACTAACCGCTAAGAACGAACGAGAAAAAAAAGAAGCTTAAATTATTTTACAAATTACTATTGACATTAGCTAAAAAACTTTTAACTTAGCTAAATATTTTAGTAAATAGTTATAAACATTACAAGCATATTAGCCGACAATTCAATTATATTTACCGCAACAAATTAAATAAAAATGGCAAGCGCAAATCCTGATAAATTAAAAGCATTACAATTAACATTAGATAAGTTAGAAAAATCATACGGCAAGGGTACGATTATGAAACTTGGCGATACCGCTATTGAACCTATAGATTTTATCTCTACGGGATCAATCAGTTTAGATATTGCATTGGGTATTGGTGGTATTCCGAAAGGAAGAGTGATCGAAATTTATGGACCCGAATCTTCTGGTAAAACTACTCTAGCCACCCATATTATTGCTGAGGCACAGAAAAAAGGGGGCATTGCCGCATTTATAGATGCAGAGCATGCTTTCGATCAATTCTACGCAAAAAAATTAGGCGTTGACACCGACAATCTTTTGATTTCACAACCAGATAATGGCGAACAAGCCTTAGAAATTGCCGATAACTTAATTCGTTCCGGCGCTATCGATGTCATTGTAATTGACTCTGTTGCGGCATTGGTGCCGAAAAGTGAAATTGAAGGTGAAATGGGCGATAGTAAAATGGGGTTGCATGCCCGTTTGATGAGTCAGGCGCTGCGTAAATTAACCGGAACAATTTCTAAAACCGGATGTTGCTGTATTTTTATCAACCAATTGCGTGATAAAATTGGCGTTATGTTCGGAAATCCTGAAACGACAACCGGTGGTAACGCATTGAAATTTTATGCCTCGGTTCGTTTAGATATTCGCCGTATTTCTCAGATTAAAGATTCTGATGAAGTTTCCGGAAATCGTGTAAAAGTTAAAATCGTTAAAAACAAAGTTGCGCCACCTTTCCGTATTGCAGAATTTGATGTAATGTTTGGGGAAGGTATTTCAAAGAACGGCGAGATTATCGACTTAGGTGTTGACTTTGGAATCATTAAAAAAGCCGGTTCATGGTTCTCATATGGAGATACCAAACTTGGTCAAGGTAGAGATGCTGTTAAACAACTTTTAAGTGATAACCCTGAATTGGCAGAAGAACTTGAAACCAAAATTAAAGCTGAAGTTACCGGAGAGCACTTAGCGGAAAAATAGTTCAGTTCAAATTTATTCCATAAAGAAATGCCTTGCAAATGAAAATCTGCAAGGCATTTTTAATTGAATCAGTTGCGATTAGCCCTGACTAAAAATCGCATTGAAATCTTTAGTTACATATACAATCACTAAAAGTGCAGCAATTACCAGAGCGCCTAAAATAATCACGCCCCAACTTCCATTCAGTTTGTTTTTATCTTTTCTAATTAAATAATATAAAAGGCCAATAAGCGGTACCGCACAAACAATCCAAAATATTAATGATGCTCCAGTCATAAATTCAGTTTTCAGTTAGCCGTTTTCAGTTAATGATAACGGACAATTATTATTTAATTCTTATTGATAAATGATCCCGTAAATAGCTAAACCCGGTATTAAATAACTCTATGCAAGACAAATTGCTTCGATTTGTAACACAAAGCCACCTTTCTTCAGTTCGCAACCACGTCTCTTTATCCCATCATTTCGGGGAGAAACATCGAAGCAACCTGCACAATAATAACCCGAACTAAGGTTAATACTCTACTATAAATAATCACTACATCTACGTGATCATCTTTTCTAAAATTCCATTCTGGCCATTGGCGAAACCTCTTGTCCCACAAAATCTTTGACCAAAAATTTCTGATAGCCAGCAATAGCGATCATTCCTGCATTATCTGTACAATATTGAAATGCCGGAATGTAAACATTCCATCCTAATTCATCAGCAGTTTGTTGCAAACCGTTTCTCAAACCAGAATTGGCTGATACTCCTCCTGCAATTGCGATTTCTTTTATATTGAATTGTTTAGCCGCTTTCTTAAGTTTATTCAACAAAATCTGAACAATGCTGTGTTGAACAGAAGCACAAATATCATCTAAATTTTCTGAAATAAAATCAGGATTTTCCTTTTCCTGTTTTCTGATAAAATATAGAATAGAAGTTTTAAACCCACTGAAGCTAAAATTAAGGTCAGCAATTTGTGGTTCTGCAAATTTATAGGAATTAGGATTTCCGTTTTTTGCATGGCGGTCAATTAGCGGACCGCCCGGATAAGGGAGTTGCAAAATCTTAGCCGTTTTATCAAATGCCTCACCAGCTGCATCATCAAGGGTTTCGCCAACAATTTCCATATCAAAATAATCTTTTACCAGTACGATTTGCGTGTGCCCACCCGAAACTGTCAGACACAAAAATGGAAAACGCGGCTTAGGCTCATCAATAAAATGTGCTAATATATGTGCATGCATGTGATTGACAGAAATTAGCGGTATATTTAATGCCAATGCGAATGATTTCGCAAAGGAAACACCTACTAATAATGAGCCTAAAAGACCTGGACCTTGTGTAAAAGCAACGGCATTGATGTCCTGTTTTGTAATCTCTGCATTTTTTAAAGCCTGCTCAACGGCAGGCACAATATTTTGTTGATGTACTCTAGATGCCAGTTCAGGAATTACGCCACCATAATTTTCATGAATTGTTTGGTTTGCAATAACATTGGCCGTAATTTTGCCGTTGTTACATATGGCGACTGAAGTATCATCGCAAGAGGACTCGATAGCAAGTATAACAGACAAATTATTTAATTTTTAAGCTGCAAAATTATTAAAAAACTATTTAAAATACTCCTTTGGGTAATTGCATCAATAATCTTGCTGCTTGCGCTTATTATTTTTTCGTTACAGTTTAAGGCTGTGCAAACTTACTTTGCCCAAAAAGCAGCAGCATATTTATCTAAAGAGCTACAAACCACTATATCCATTAAGAGTCTTTACATCAAGCCTTTCAAATCTATTGTATTTGAAGATTTTCTTGTTCTCGATCTTCAAAAAGACACTTTATTGAGCACGCCTCAATTTATGATTGATATTAATCAGTTATCAATTGATAAAAGGATAATTGATATTAATACCGTTCAAATTAATAACGGACAGTTTTTCCTAAAGGATTTCAAAGATAAGTCTTCTAATCTCGATTTTATTATAAACTATTTTGATTCTGGTAAACCTACTGTAAAGAAACCGAAAAGTAAGCCATATGACATTAATATGGGCAGAATAATTCTGAATAAGTTTGCCTTCAGATATAAAAACTACGCCGCAAAAGATACTGTTCAGGGAAAGACTGTAAACTTCGACAATGTTGATGTAAAAGCACTGAGCGGAATTTTTGAAGGGCTGGACACCAAGAACCACTTGATAAAAACCAACATCAAAAACCTCACGCTAAGAGAGAAAAGCGGTTTTTATCTTAAAAATCTTACTGCTGAAACCACAATAGACAGTAATGCAATTGAATTAAAGAACCTGCTTCTGGTCACCAATCAAAGTCGGCTCACGAATTACTATCAAATGAAGTTTAACAGCTATAAAGACTTCAATCATTATGTTGATAATGTTCGGATGAAGGCCAACTTTAAAAATAGTCATCTTACTTCCAGAGATGTTGCTTTTTTTGCTCCCGAACTCAGTACGATGAAGCTTGATCTAGATATTGATGGTCAAATTACAGGTCTGGTAAATAATCTGAAGGCGAAAAAACTCTCTATTCGTTCAGGAAAAGCGACACACATCAAAGGCGATTTTATCATTAAAGGTCTTCCAAACTGGAGTGAAACCTTTATGGATTTGAAAATCGAAATGGCCGGAACAAATAAAAAAGATTTAGATGAAGTTTTAGCGGGCATTACCGGCAGTAAAAAGGCAATTGTTCCAACGATTGTAAATAAATTTGGCAACATTAATTTCAATGGAAGTTTTACCGGCTTCCAGAATGATTTTATTGCATACGGTGAGTTTAAAACTAAGCTTGGCCGACTGGTTTCTGATGTAAACATGAAAATCGATAAGAATGATGTTCCATCTTACACCGGAAATCTGAAAACATACGATTTCAACATCGGCAATCTTTTAGATGAAAAAAGTCTGGGGAGAATAAGCTCATCATTATATGTTAAGGGTAGAGGCACGGAACTTAAAAGCTTATCTGAAAAAATAAACGGCGATATTAAATATATTGATTTCAACAACTACAGGTACAGAAATGTAAAAATTGATGGAACTTTTAATAAAAAATATTTTGATGGAAAACTAAGCATTGATGATAAGAACGTTAAGTTGATATTTGATGGTGGCGTAAATCTTAATCCAAAACTTCCGGTATTTAATTTTAATGCAACCATTACGAAAGCCAAATTAAGGGCTTTAAAATTACTTAACGATTCGTTAATGGTTGACGCCAAATTCAGCACCAATTTTTCTGGTACGAATCTGAACAATATTGAAGGAAAACTGTTGATACAAGAGATCAGATTACAAAACCCTAAAGGAATTTATACTGTAGATTCAGTACAATTAATTGCCAATGGAACTGGTGTTGATCGAAATCTGGATATCAGATCAGATATTTTAGATGCCAGTATTCAAGGCGAATATGACCTCAATTCAATAGCCTCTTATTACAAGGCCATTGCAAAAACTTACGTACCATCGCTTCATGCAGATATTATAAAATACAATAATCAAATATTTAAGTTTAACCTGAAAGTTAAAAAATTTGAACCACTTGCTCAACTCATTTCTCCTGGTTTAGAAATGGATGAGGGCGCCTCACTGACAGGCAATTTTGATTCAAGAAATAATACTGCAACCTTGAATGGTTTTGTAAAAACGCTTAAATATAAAGGTGTTGTGGTTAACAATATTATTCTTGATGAAAATACAACAAAAGAACAGCTTCAATTAATTATTACCTCAGATCGTGTTCAGCTCAATGATAGTTTGTTTATTAAGGATGTAAATATTTCTAATATACTTCGAAATGACAGCCTTTCTTTCAACGTCAAAATGTCTAATTCTGATGAAGATAATCAACTGGATTTGAATGGACTGGTTGAATTTACCAAGAATGAAGATACCACCGCAAGGTTAAGTATACTACCGTCAATTCTGAAAATAAACAACGAAGATTGGAGAATCCAGGAAAAAGTTCGTATTGTGCTTAATAACGGAAAAACCCTGATTAGCAATTTCGACTTAACCAATGGTGTACAACAAATGACGATTGACGGGTTAATTTCTGAAGATCCAAAAGATTTGTTGACTGTTGGGTTTAAAGATTTTAACCTCAAAACACTTAATCCGTTTACAAAGGGTTTTGGTGTTAAATTAAGTGGAAATGTGAATGGCAACACCAGTCTTTATGGAATTTTAAAAGCGCCAAAAGTTAATGACGACCTTAAAATTGATTCATTGAATTTTAATGATATCTACATTGGAACACTTACTGATACCTCTTCATTTAACAATGCAACCAATAAGATTAATGTCTTTACCAGAATCACAACTGAAAATGCTGAAACCTTTAAGTTAACCGGCGATCTTGATTTAAAAGAAAAACTGATTGACTTGAATGTAAAAATGAATGATAGTAAGTTAACTATACTTGAACCATTTGTTAAACAACTTGTATCAAACTTAAAAGGCGATATCTCTGCTGATTTAACTGTAAAAGGGCCATTAGACAAACCTCAAATCAATGGGAATTTGGCCTTTAACAAAGGCGAGTTAATGGTAAATTACCTTAAAACAACTTACGTAATCACTGATCAGGTTAACGTTGAAAACAGTGTGATCACCTTGTCAGATTTCAAACTTAATGACCTGGAAGGCCATCAGGCGGTAGCAAACGGAAAAGTTGATTTAAACAACTTAGATGATCCGACTTTAGAAGATGTTACTTTAAACGCCAATAATTTTATGGCATTAAACACAACTTCAAAAGACAATTCAGTTTATTATGGAAAGGCTTATGGTACAGGTGTATTTAAATTTGATGGCCCTACGAGCAAAATGAGGATTGATATTAAAGCTAAAACCGAAAAGGGTACTGTTTTCAACCTTCCGCTTAACAGTTCAGAAACCGTTTCAGATAAAGATTTTATTAATTTTATCAGCAGAGATTCCAGTAAGGTGGTCAAGAAAATTACCAATTTTGATGGCCTGACCCTGACATTTAAACTTACCATCGATCCTAATACAACGGCAAATATTTATACCACATTAGGTAATTTGAGTGGAAAAGGAAATGCCGAGTTGAATCTAAATATTAACAGCCTGGGTGATTTCGAGATGTCTGGCGATTATATTATTGAAACGGGTAGCTTTGACTTTACTGCTCAGGAAGTCATCAACAAAAAATTTGAAATCAGACAAGGCGGAACCATTCGCTGGACAGGCAATCCTACAGCGGCACAAATTAACCTTAAAGCGGTTTATGCGCTAAGGGCTAATTTAAATGAGTTATTTAAAGCCGCCAACAGAGATGCGAGTAGCAATGCCAACCAGCGCGTAAATACTGAAGTTGAAATGGGTTTAACGGGCTTATTATTGCAACCTGATATTAAACTGGATATCTTTTTCCCTGCCCAACCTGCAATCAAAGAAGAGCTTCAAACCTATTTCAGCGATCAGAACAACCTGAATTTACAGGCATTTAGTTTAATTATCAGAAGGAGTTTTGCACCAGGAAATGGTGGTGAATCAATCGGTAACCAATTAAGTTCAACAGCAACCAGTACAGCAACCGAATTGGTTTTCAATCAATTCAACAATGTACTTTCGTCACTAAATCTAAACTTTGTCGACCTTAACGTTCGTTCGTTAAGTGAGGCCAGCGCGTCAGTTAAACTATTTAATGATCGTTTAATCATCAATGCAGGTATAGTTGACAGAAACAGCCTGAATGACTTTACCATTATCGATTTTAACAGAAGTAATGTTGGCGGCGAGGTAGAAGGCTTGTTTCTGATTAAAAAAGATGGAAGTTTGTTAGGCAAGGTTGCCAATAAACCACCAACTATTCAGAGTATATTCTCAAATCCAGGTATCGATCAAAATAAGAACGTGACTTCGTTTGGATTGGTGTATACCCAACAGTTTGATACATTCAGAGAATTTATTCAAAAAATTTCCGGGTCGTATCGTAGAAACTTAAAGAGAAAACAAGGCGAAGCGCCTGTAAAAACCAATAAATCCATTAACAGGGAAGCGATTATCAATCAAAGTAAGAATAACGGACCAAGAAAGTAATGCTCAGTTAACAGTATTCAGTTGGCAGTATTCAGTTGGCAGTATTCAGTTGACAGTATTCAGTTGACAGTATTCAGTTGACAGTATTCAGTTGACAGTATTCAGTTGGCAGTATTCAGTTGGCAGTATTCAGTTGGCAGTATTCAGTTGGCAGTGTTCAGTTTGCAGGAAATTTCAGGCAAAAAAAATTGGCAATTTTTAGTGTTGTTAACTGAAAATTGCCAATTGTAAATTGGGTTTATCCTTTCATAATAGAATGGCCCATTTTATCTCTTTTGGTTTTTAAATAACGTTCATTATGAATGTTACTTTCTATTTCAATCGGAATGTTTTCAACCACTTCTAATCCATAGCCAATTAATCCAGCTCTTTTAGTAGGGTTATTACTCATCAGGCGCATTTTAGTCACACCTTCTGATCTTAAGATCTGAGCGCCAACGCCATAATCACGTTCATCGCCTTTAAAGCCTAACTTAATATTTGCTTCTACTGTATCGAAACCGGCATCTTGTAAATTATAAGAACGTAATTTATTAATGAGTCCGATTCCGCGACCTTCCTGATTCATATACACCACTATTCCTTTGCCTTCTTTTTGAATCATTTCCAGTGCTTTATGCAATTGAGGGCCGCAATCACAACGGCAGGAACCAAAAATATCACCCGTTACGCAAGAACTGTGAACACGGGCAAGAATCGGTTCGTCTTCTGCCCATTTACCTTTCGATATGGCCAGGTGAGTGGCATTATTATCCAATTGGGTGTAAGCAGTCATTTTAAAATCGCCCCATGCCGTAGGCAGGTCGATGCTTACCTCCTGTTTGATCAGGCTATCAATATTTAAACGATAGGCAATTAAATCTTCAATGGAAATAATTTTTAACTGGTGTTGTTCTGCAATTTTAAATAAATCAGGGAGTCTGGCCATTTCGCCATCCTCTTTAAGAATTTCAACTAACACACCTGCTGGTTTTAATCCGGCCAAACGAGCCAGATCTACGGCTGCTTCAGTATGACCAGCGCGACGAATCACCCCACCATCTTTAGCTATTAAAGGGAAAATATGTCCTGGTCTTCCCAACTCTTCAGGATTGGTTTTGGGATTTACCAGCGCCAACATGGTTTTAGAGCGATCGCTTGCAGAAATTCCGGTTGTACAGCCATGTCCAACAAGATCTACTGAAACTGTGAAATTTGTTTCGTAGGCTGCTGTATTTTTTCCAACCATTAAATTCAGGTTTAATTCCTTGCAACGCTCTTCAGTTAAGGGGGCGCAGATTAAACCACGTCCGTAAGTTGCCATAAAATTTATAACCTCTGGCGTTGCGTTTTCTGCAGCAGTTAAAAAATCGCCTTCGTTTTCTCTATTCTCGTCATCAACAACGATAATAACTTTGCCTGCTTTAATATCAGCTATTGCCTCTTCAATGGTGTTTAATTTTGTTCGCATTTGTTTAAAAGCATAATTGTAATTCGTTTTATGAAAATCTTTGAATTAATATTCACAAAACTTTTTGCTGTTACAAAGGTACAATCTAAATAAGCAATATGATTAATAAAATATCATATAGAAGTAAATGATATCGCTGCTTACTTTTGTTTTATCCGGAGGATTTTATTAAAAAACTGTTTATAATAATTAACATCAAACAAGGCTGAATCTACCGTTGCCTTATAGGTAAGAAAGGCTGCCAGCGGCGATAAAACAATAACGGCTATCCACATGGCAAATATTGGATTAAGCGAGCCTTCCCTGGCTGATTTTTCTGCTACAGTTGTGATGATATGATAAACGAGGAAAAATGATATGGCAGTAACAACCGGCAATCCCATGCCCCCTTTTCTGATAATCGCACCAAGTGGCGCACCAATAAAAAACAGGAGGATACATGATACTGCAAGTGTAAATTTTCGTTGATATTCTACCCGGGTAAAGATGATTTCGCCAACCAAATCGGTATGATGTGGAACTCCATTTGCCAGATTCTGAATAATTCCAGAAACGACATTGGAGGCATTTTCAACAGCGATTTTTCTGGAGCCATTGGGAATAGCACCCAGTGTTAAATCTCCAATCCTTTTAGGCTCTGTCTTAATTTTCGAATATCCTTTGGTTACATTAAATTGCTTAAAGTTGTTCGCGATCACTCTTTCAGCGCCCATATTAAATGTATCAAGCTGTTTAATCAATGAATCTCTTTTCTTGGTGATTCCCCTTAAATTAAGCATTGGCGTGCTATTGCCAAATGCATTAGGGTCTGTTCTGTTCATCTCGAAAGAAGAAAGATCAAATTTAGGCTCCGTTTCTTTAAATCTGCTTCTGTATAGAATTTGCCTCGGATTATAGGTTCCGCTATTATTGGCCTGTTCCTCGTATTGTACACCATCCTTTAATTTCAATACGAGGAATTTTCCATCAGATGTTTTATTCATCTCACCTTCTTTGGCTATTATTACCTTAGGTATACCATTGGTTCCTTTATGATCGTAGATCATAATGCCATGCAGTTTTCCGTCATCATCCTTGGCATCAACCCGAATAGAGTAATTCGGGATACTATTATTGAAAACCCCTGGTTTTATGAGAAAAGCAAGTTTTTTATTCCTGACATCGTAAAGCAAAGAGCCAAATTTTAAATTTGCTTTTGGCAGCATATAATTGGAGAACAAAAACGATCCGATGGTGAGCATGATAATCACAACGAATAAGGGCCTCATTGCTTTTTGAAGAGAAATTCCAGCTGATTTTATAGCAACCAGTTCATAGTTCTCACCAAGCGTTCCGAAAGTCATGATAGAGGAAAGCAGTACAGAAAGAGGCAAGGCCATTGAAACGTTTGCTGCCGAGGCATAGTACATGAGTTCCAGAATGGTATACCATTCGAAACCTTTTCCTATTAAATCATCAATCCACTTAAATAGAAAAAACATCAAAAGAATAAACATCACCACAAAGAATGTGGCAAGGAAAGGCTTGATGAATGCTTTTATTAAAAGGAGATGTATTTTTTTCACCCTACAAAGGTAAGCAATACAGGGATAAACTATGCACCTAAAACGCTAATCAAATAGTCAATTTGGTTATCCCAAATTAATTTTTTTTCAGCTAACAGATCATCAGTAGTAAAATCGGTAATAGAAAGCGCAACATCATTTGTTAATTCGTCTTGTACAATTTCCATTTCGAAATAACATTGAGGCTCATCATCAAGCCATTTAAACTTAACTAATTTATTCTCTTTTATTGATACAAGCTTAGCTTTTTGCTGCTCATCATCCCAGGTAAATGTATAAACCTGGTCGCGAAAATTGACATCATCAGCAAACCATTGCGATAAACCATTTGGCTCACTTATAAAGCTATATAAAATTCGTGGTGACGATTTAACCTCGTACTCAAGCGTAAATTTTTTCTTTTCTGCCATGTTAATTCATTACCAGAATAAATCCGGACTATTTTTTTTATTTTATTTTTCTAAAGAAAGGTAATTTATTCTATATTTGCAACTCCAAAAAATAACCACCTAAATATTTGATAATATAAGCAAATATTTTTACTCGGCGGGGTAGCTCAGATGGTTAGAGCGCAGGATTCATAACCCTGAGGTCGGCAGTTCGATCCTGCTCCCCGCTACCGAATCGGCAAAAGAGGCATAATCCAGAGATAATTCTGGTATGCCTCTTTTCTTTTTACTGATAAGTTGCTGAAAATGAGCAATATACAAAAAGACTAAATTTATCTCACTGGTTCGAACTTTATCGTTTTTCTTATCGTAACTCATACCACTAGGGAACAGTAATGCTTGCAGTTGTTGCTTGGTGTGATAGTCCCCAGAAAGCCAGTTTAAAGGTAGCTGAGTGGCATATTCTATAGCCAACCTAACGCATTTTAAAAGGTTCGAACTTTTATTAGACAGGATGAGCAAATTCCGCTCAATTTCTCTTTTTTCGTCCGAATATTTCTCATGGTACTTTGTGTAAAGTTCCTGACTTATATCTTCTTCAATATATCTTTCCTCTAATCGCTCCACCTTCTTCTTCACTTCTCTGTGGCTGTTCTCCAACTCTAAAAGATCCGCTTGCTTATTTTGAGTCAACTGGTTAAATGTTGCAGCAACCTGCTCAACCAATAGTTCTATATATTCCTTGGCAATGTCAATTTTAAAGAAATCAAGTATGTCTGCAAATCTGGAATTAAGAGAATCAGCATTTTTGTTATTACAGCAAGCTTTGGTTTTGCATTTATAATAATGTATATTCTTTTTGCGTGCGAGGTAGCCACTCAACGGCTTCCCGCATTCGGCACATACCATAAAGCGCTTCAAAGGAATGTGCACATTTTCTTCATTTAGTGAAAAACCATGGGGAATCTTATCTAGCATACCGTTAACCTTTAAGAAAAGTTCCCTGCTAATTAATTTCTCGTGATTGCCCACAACCACTTGTCCCTCCAACATATTGTGCACCATCAAGCCACAATAGAATGGATTTCTAAAGATTTCTGAGATACGCTGATGAATCAATTTTAGTCCTTTAGCCGCCAACCTATCGCGAATTACCTCATTTGACACATTTTCATAAGCTTTCCATTCAAAGGCCTGACGAATGAGCCTTCCCTTCCCATTTATAACAATCTGCCTTTTGTTCTTCGATCTGTCAATCTCAAATCCTAAAGGAGGATTAGTCGGCCAATCACCACGCAGTAACATCTCTTTTATACCAGCACTACATTTTTGCTTTCTCAATTGATTGTCAAACTCGCCAAACAGGAACAACAACTTTTGTTGCATCTGACCCGAAGCACTCGAGGTATCAATAGGTTGTGTTACGGAAATTATTTCTATACCTAAGCGCCTCAATTCTCCGCTAAGCCAGATTGAGTTGTCATTTCTTGAAAACCTCTCCAGACTATACACTAAGATAGAAGATATTTTTCCTTTGAATTTTTTCACGAAAGAAAGCATGGCGGTAAATTGCTTTCTCTCATCGTTCTCAGCGCTTTCGTAGGTTCCCCCAAACTGAGCGGCAATATTAAACCCAAATTTCTCTGCGTATAGCATACATGCCTTCAATTGGGTTCCCAGGCTTAAATTATCAGCCTGTTCTTTACTACTAACCCTTGTATAGATAACGCATTCCAAGCTTTTGGAAACTTTTTTATTTTGTTTCCCTTTTGCAAATGAGTCGAAAAAAAAGATGTCTGACATAAATAATACTTCTTTTTATTACACTATAAGATACTAATAATCAATTAATTTATCAAGTTTTTTGATCCTTTTTTTCACTTGCATTAAAAATGATTATAGACATTTTTTTGATAGTAAGGATCACATCCTTAGCCTGCTGCTCGGTAAAATGTGAAAACATTTGCTTTGAAAGCACCTCTTCGATCGTTAGATCATGCTGGCGCACAATAGTTTCTATATTTAAATCAAACTCCATATCCATGACGTTTATTTTGAGTAACAAATATTTTTCGAACGGTATTCTGAAGAATAACAGGATTGGATAATCACATTTAATTACGCTCCTGTTAGAAATAGATGCAAATAGGCATAACCTGGGGTGCATCTATCATTAATGTACTCGCATTTTGAGATGAGCACATGAGTCTCCTGTTAATAATTTATCTTTGCAAATCTGAATGATCTATTGCCAAAGATTCAATTACGCCATCGCGGATTACCTCAAATCCCGCTACACTATCTGTATTGTATATCGCGACTGTTTTTGGTGGCCAAAGTTTCGGGTCGTTTGTTTTATCCCAGTCAATCCCAATGCCTGATGGATAATAATCCCAGTTTTCCCAGGCTCTCTCTTTAATTAAAAGTCCGTCGTAACCCAGTACCCTTGTAAGATATTCATTACGGTTACCTTCCCAGTCCATCCCATAGCAGAGCAGATCAGCAACCTTGTAAAAATCAGAGAGCTGGTCATCGTGCCGGTGATTTAGGTATCGCTCGGAAACTCCTGCGCACAGCAAAATACTCCGGACGCGAGATGCGTCCAGAGCTTTGTCAGCATCCAAAATGCTGGCATCCTTGCTGAGTGTTATCTTATAGATTTTGGCATATCCAAGATTATCAAACCCCGATTCACCTTTCAATCTTGACTTCTGGAGTACGAGATGGCTAAAAAGGCAGGCGGCGTCCTCACTTATTGAAGTATAAAATGCATTTCCGAGAGTGAGAGCGTTCCAGCCAACTCCTTTACCGGACTGGATGTTTATTTTCCCACCGTCCAGTCCAAGCGAACCATGATAAAGTGCCAGCAATTCTGGGTTTATTTCCTTTACTTTCAAACTCCAAATTCCGTCTTTAGGTCTATCGGGTAGTTAGCTGTTAGCACCTCCGTCTTGCTTTTCTGCTTTCCTCCTTTTGCATTAACGGAAACCTGTTGCTTTACCGACCATTGATGCCAGCCATGTTCTTTGGCATATTTTTCCAATATTGGAGATGGGTAGGAAGAGAGCAAAAACTTGCCTTTTATTCCGGCCAGTAAAAAAAGAAGGGCTTCAAAATCCCCTTCAGAATAACCGTCATAGTGACCACAGTCAGAGTTGTAGTAGGGCGGATCACAGTAAAAGAAACTATCTGCGGTATCGCGGCTTGCGATGATGTAAAGCGCATCTGCGCATTCTATCTGGCAGTTCTGGAGCCTGATAGCCATTTCTTCAACAAATCCTTCTTTCTTGGAATTTATTTTTTTTGTTGTGGTATTACCTGATTTATCATATCCCCAACTGCTGTCAAGCTGCGAAGAAAAGCTCTGTGATGAAGTCAACCAGACTGCCCATGCCCTTTTTACCTCCGAAAACATATCCGGATTGTTATAGATCACCGAAGCCTTTCTGTGCAGATCCCTGGAATGAAGAGAGATCCTGATCTCCTTTTCTAGTGAAGTAAAATCCTCCTTCGCTACCCTATAAAAATTCATCAGTTCTTTATTGGTATCATTAATTACCTCAACCTTTGATTGTTCTTTAGCAAAGAATACCGCCGCGCCACCAATAAAAGGCTCACAATAAAGCACATGCGGCGGAATTACCGAAACAATGCGCCTGGCTAATTTTTGCTTACCCCCATAATAGCTTATGGGGGTTCTTAATTTTAGTTTGGTCATAAATTCTAATACAAGTCGTCAATGCTTAAATCAACTTTTTCACCCTCAATCATTACCGACACCCTGCACTTGATATCGGGCGTAGCCATACTTTCTACCTGAAAGCGCTTGCCGTTTAAGTTATATAGCAGGTGATCTTCCTTAAGATCAAGGGTAACCCATCCGCTTGCGCGGATGCGGTCTATCTTAGCTAAAAGCTTTCTCATTTTTTCTTTGCTGTTACAAAAGATTATCTTCCTATTTCCTCGCTTTGGGAGGTATCACCATCCCGCTGGTTTTCCCATGGAAACCGCTCTTCTGTATTGCTGGCATCGATTTCGCTTTTTTGGGAAGTTCTTTGCTCAGCCGAGGCCGTGCTTTCTTTTTGCTCTTCTTTTTTAGGAAAGATTTCATCCTGGCGGATAATGGCCATGTTCTTATCATAAACATCAAGTCCCTTAAACTGGGGATTCGCGGTTACCATTACAGCAACGGCTTTCTTACCCACCATCATCTCGGCCGGTGCCAGATGGCCACTTCTCAGCATTTTCATCATACCATCCTTTCCAAGTTCAGTAAGACCCTTGAACGGATATTTGTCTATGGCATCAGATAGCTCAAACTTGAATTCGGGGTAGAATTTTTTCAGGGGATGATTCCCGTAGGCATCCTGAACATCAAGGTTGAGCTTAAACCAAACCTTTTTCTTTTCCGAACCCTCACTGTTTTCCAATTTGGTGTAAACATCTCGTTCAAGTGAGTTCCCAGAGAGTAGTTTATAGGCCTGTAGCACCGTAATCCGGTTGTCCCTTTCCAGATCAAAGATTTGTCTGATAGGCAAGGCACTTCCGGCCTTATTCAGAGTTACCTCATAATCGTTCAGAAAATACATATCGCTCTGCTTGGAGCGGTTGAAATTCAGCATGAACCTGACCTGATCGGAACCAATTGCAGGATTCTTTTTGGCGTTGGCAGATGTGTAGCTTTGCGTAACTCCGAGGGTAAAAGCAGGGAGTTCCCTGGAAATTGCTGATTCAAGAACATCGTTAAGTTTTGTTCCAAAGCCCAGATAATCCAGGCTCTTTTTTAGATAATCCAAATTTTGTTCATTCATAAGAATATATTATTAATTAATCAAAATAGGCTAAGCTGTCGCTCAGGCTGGGGAGGGCTATAGCCATTTTCCCGGGCGAGGTGTTCGCCAAGGGAGATTGCCAGTTCCTCGATGGACGCATATCCGCAATCCTTTAAAAAAGCAGAAAAGAGAAAATGTGACCGGTAGCCGGTACCGGATATAATATTGGAATCTGAGCGAAACTCCAGGTGTACAACGGTTGGCTCTTTTTCATCATTTCTTTTGCTGGGCCAGTTGTACACATAATTGACATTGACATCGAATCCAAATACCCGGATATCGAGACTTATATCCTGTTTGAAAATTTCTGGAATCATGGGAATGGATTTTACCGGATTTGCAAAGGCCTTAGATTAGTCCTAAATCCGGTGATCTTACAAAACCTATTAAGTGAAAAGAGTGATTCCGCACATGAAAATTCGCATGACTTAAAAGTGAAAATCACATGATGGGATAAAACCAGAAAAGTTGCGTCAAATCCTTTCAGCCATAGCGAAATCTTACAGGTTAATACGATTGCAGGCAGATCATCTCCGAATACAGTCACGAATTTCGCATTGGGGAATACCAAGCTGATGCGTATTATACCTTCCGGAAGAGCAAGAAAACCAAACGTTGCCAGCGCGGCATCCCGAAATTTGACTGAGGTAGCATCCGACAGAACTTTTAGACAATCCCTTTTTTCATAAAAAAGATAAACGGTACGGATACATATCTCTGGCAGCCCGTAAGGAATCAGGTATGCGAAACCATCGCACATAACCCATTCTCTGTCCATATTTATCTGGATATGCCATGACTATAGCCGCGGCTATACTCGTTTTTGAACTCATCGAGTTCTCTCTGCTGCAACATCTCGTCTGAAATTGCGCCATCGTTTTTTTTCAATTCCAGGAATGCTGATTCAAAGCCTAGTGAAAAGGGAGTCTGATGAATACTTGAATCCATTATGGGAGCGAGATCTTTTAATAAAAAACCCGCGGCTTTACCGTCTTTCAAAAAAGTTAAGATAAGTGCTGTACGGCTGGCTACGATCCCCTTGGGCTCACTGGCCCTATGTTGAATCATCGTCCCATCGATTAGCTGCACAATGCGTCCTAGGGCAAAATCCTTACTTTTCTTTACATCTAGTTTCTCTCCGTTGATCTGAAATGGAACCTCTACCCCTTTTGGATCATAGGAAATGAACTCCCTGGTTTCACTATCATATTCAAATACGATAGTCCTATTCGTGCCATCAGGAAAATTAATGGGTTTTGCAATATTCTTAACCTCTCCTGCGACCAGCGCATCAGCTTCAACATCCAATAAATCCGGAGACAGTTTCGGCTCCTTGTAAATAGGATGCAATTTTATCTCGTGGAGACTATCTTCATCCAGGTTTAAGGATAGCTTAGCATCCAGGCTATCAATAGCAAAAGCCTCGCTGACCAGATTCTTTAGGTTCACTAAAGAAGTTCTCCTGCCCGAAAGAAGTGCAGCAATGTCTGTGTCGTCCAATAAGTACCTGGTCCCGTCGTATAGCCCTAGCCTGGATAGCTCTGCAACGGGCAGGGCCTCCTCGATAATTATATTTTTCATAAATTCGTTTTATCTGTTTAAATCAAGATGTGATTGGTTCACAGCTTCGCCAATCTGGTTAGTGTGCTTATCATTTTGAAACTCAGCACCCATTTCGCGTTTGAGATATAAAAGCGCTGCGTAGAGTTTATCTTCCCGGCCCAATGTAAATGCATTGCCGTTCAGGCTTTCATGCATCTTCAGCCTTCCCTGTTTTAAATGGCCTAGAACCTCATAGACCGATCCGTTATATGGAATCTTATCTCCCGTGGTGAGATACCCAGAAGCTTTTCCGGGAGCAGGCTGCATCGCATTCAGGGAAACCTTTTCATTGGTAATCTCCTGCTTTCTTTCTATATCCATGATATAGCCAAGAATACGCTCGGCATCCATGGAAGCAGAAAAGATCTCAAAAGGATTGTTCTCCAGAATCGATATCCAGCTTTCCACATAGGCATAATGCTGTCCCGGGTCATGGCCTATACCAAGTTCCTGTCCAATAAGCATCGAAGCGATTTCTGCCCTGAGCTCCTCCCTGGCATAGCTCGCATCCCCAAAGCCTTTACCCATGTCTCGGTTCAACCGGTCTGGATGCCCCGTCCAGTGTCCCAGTTCGTGGAGCAGTGTAGCATAATATTTGTGGCTTTCAGAAAACCAGTCCTTGTAGGGAAGCGTAATAGCATCCCTTTTTGGGTCATAAAAGGCATTTGCGGAATATTGGTGAAAAATTACTGCGCCTGAGGAGGCAATGAGATTCTCTGCCCGCTCAACCGGTGCCCACTTGGTGCCTGGTGGAGTTGCTATCTTTGAGTAGAGACATTTATGGAGCAGATTTGAAATGTAATTTTAAATTTGGCATATATGAAACACAGAGTATTTGACGATGAGTTCAAAAAGATGGCAGTAGAGCTGTCCAG
>NZ_QPKV01000003.1 GCF_003339865.1 Pedobacter chinensis | reverse complement strand
CCTGAGCGCAATTGCTCGAGGGCCTTTTGTTTCATTAGCTCATAATCGAGCTGTTCTTCTCTCATCATAATAAACTGTATCTAAAGTTAGTGATTTTGACTTTTGACACAGTTTATTTTACAATCTCTCATCCTCTGCTTGGAAAGAGATTGATTGATATATCTAAAGAACTATTAAAGCATAAAGGCAAGAGTGCTAACGATATTTTTGGTTATCCGGATGATTTGAAACTCCATTCGTCAATGACCTTGTTTTCTATTATCCCAAACACCAACCCAATATTTGAAGAAGTATTATCTACTTATTTTAATGGATTGCCAGATTTAAATACGATTAATCTTTATGAAGAATAAATTTGGTTTGATTAAAACCAATATGCTATATTGCTGTTTAAATTATAATTCATTCATGTTTGAGCGCATGTTTGGGTTTAGATATGGGATAGGCTGTTTAGCCTATCCTTTTTTATTAATTTGACATCTACTTTAGTGGCAGGGCAAATGAAAACACCGAACCTTTACCAATTTCGCTTTCCACCCAAATTCTGCCATGATGGCGTTCAATAATTTCTGCACTTAAATACAATCCGATGCCAAAACCAGAAATGGTATGGTTGCTCTGCACACGATAATACCTTTCAAAAAGTTTTTTGGCATCTTCAGGAGAAATACCAATTCCTTCATCTTTAATATTTACAATCACTTCATCATCAGTAATATTACAACTAACCTCAATATTGGTTCCGTTTGATGAATATTTATGGGCATTGCTCAATAAATTAGAAATTACATTCCCAATTTTATCTCTGTCTCCATTTACGATTACCCCGCAGGATGATCCAAGTGTTACCTGATGGGTAGATGGCGAAATAAAAGATTCATCAATGGTTTCCCGTAAAAGTTCATCCAGTTTAAACGGACGTTTGTCAATCATCAGTTTTCCAGATTCTAAACGAGACACATTTAAGAAACCATTAATCATGGCTGTCATTTTTCTTACCTGAATATAGGCCTTATCCAAAGCTAACGAAGAATACTCATCATTGGTAGTTTTAGCCTTTCTTTGCAGAACCTGTACAAAGCCGTTAATGGCTGTAAGCGGCGTTTTTAGTTCATGACTTACCATTCCGATAAAATCATTTTTACGCAACTCATCAAGTTTTCGTTCAGTGATATCCATAAACATGCCTGAATATTCTGTTGGATTACCTTGTTGATCTAAAAACACCATGCCTGTAGCTCTTACCCACTTCTCTTCACCGGTAAGGAGATTATTTATTGGATATTCAGTATCGCTGGAAAGATGATGATTAATAGCATTATCAAGTGCTGTTAAAAGCATCTGACGGTAATCAGGATGAACTGCTTTCATCACTTCTCCTATCTCCACATCTTTTTCCATATCCAGGCCTAACAATTCCTTAACAAAAGTAGACATGGTAACTTTTAATGTTTGCGGGTTAACGCTCCAGGTACCCATTTTACCGGTTCTTATGGCCTGAAGAAGTTTCTCTTCACTATCTGAAAGTTTCTTTATGTATTCGATGAGATCGTTATGAGTTTGGGCTAATTCTTCATTAGTAGCCGCCAGCTCTTCATTTGTTGCAGCAAGTTCTTCGTTGGCTGCAGCCATTTCTTCATTAACTTCCTGTAATTCTTCCTGGTAAAGTTTTCTTTCCGTTATATCCGGACTCACAGTTGCCAACGCAATGATGTCACTGGTTTCAGGGTTTCTGATTGCAAAGCCATTCCATTCAATCCAAAAAGGTTTTTTCGTTTGCTCATTCCAGAAACGGATTTCATGCTTAAATCTCCCATGTTCAATCAAATTGTTCAGGATATTTTTTGCTTCACCCCGATCCTCCGGATAAATACAGTCAAGAATTGTTTTATTATTAACCGAACTCCAGCCTAGTTTTCGCAAGGCAGCAGGATTGGCATACAGCATAGAATGATCTAAGTTGGCCAGGCTAATAAATTCTGAACTGGCTTCCACTAAAGAGCCCAGGTTTTGTTTTTCTATTTCAATAAGCTTACGATCAGTTATATCAATACTTGAACTGATGTAACCGGCAAAAGTACCATTAGCATGTAAACGAGGTTGACCACTGGCTAAGAGCCAACAATAATTTCCTTCTTTATTTAATATCCTGAATTCTCCGGCAAAAGGTTTTTGTTTTTCTAAAGCTCTAAGGTAAATTCCTACATAACGGTCCCTGTCTTCAGGATGTATTAAATCTACCCAACCAAATTTGAGTAAGTCTTCCATAGATCTGCCAGATAACGCTACCCATGGTTTATTAAAATATACTGCATTTCCAGTCTCATCGCCAACAGCAATAAATATATCTGTGCCTTCAGCCATGGTACGGAACCGTTCCTCACTTTCAGTAAGTTCACTAAGTCTTTTTTCTACTTTATCTTCTAACTCATTATTTAAAACAGATAGTTTTTCCTGAGCATTCTGTAACTCTTCATTAGTCGCTAAAAGTTCTTCATTTGTGGCTGCAAGCTCCTCATTAAGTGCTTGTTCTCTTTGCAGCGCAAGTTCCTTTTCAGCAGCTTGTTCTATCGCTTCTTTTTTTAAGAACCTTTCTGTAACATCAATTGCAGTATGTAGGATGCAAATGGTTTTATCCTTATCATCTTTCACAGCTCTGTATTCGAAATCGAAATAATAGGTCTGAATTTTACCATCAATCTCTAAATCTGCTGCGGTGTCCTTTCCCGAAACGGTTAGCCCTTCTCTCCATACTTTTTTAAACATGTCAATAAAAGGTTGCCCTTTAAGTTCTGGAAGCGCTTCTTCCAATGATTTACCAATAACACTTCTATCTTTTCCCCAAATCTTCAGCATTGCATCATTTGCTGTCTGGATGGTAGCATTTTCGCCAACATGTATGGCTGTTGCAGTATGTGTTAAATTAAAAACATCCAGTAATTGCTCATTACTCAGGAGATAATTTTGATCACTCATTTATTTAAAGACGAAATTCTGAATATAAAAACTTTCTTGTAAAACTTAGCAATTACAATTAAATAAAATAATAGCTGATGTCATTTCGTGATTTAATCAATTGGGTTAGAACTTTACAGCCTTTTAAATAACTGGGCTTTCTCTTTAATGTTTGATTAAACGTTTCTAAGTTATTAACATTTTTATTGTTTTGTGCAAAATTATTTCATGATGTCAAACCAACATTTACGTAAATTGTTAGGCATAAATACAACAGATTAAAAAGTCCTGTGAGCGGGAGATCCGCGGAGGGCAGGCACACCATAAAAGGAAAATCCTTTAAAAAAAAGATAGCCGCTTATTAAAATAAGTGGCTATTCTTTTGTTTGCCAAAGCAATTTAAAGAGCGTTAAATTGAAGCAAATATTAATGAATATCTATTCTTTATTGCATGGTGTTAGAATTATAATCAAATACTGTTTTCCTTAGGCCGCCCAATGTTTGGAATTATCATTTAACTTTTGGCATGCCTTTGAAAACTTTAACAATGATTTAGACTAATCGAGATAACAATCTACTGATACAACAAAGTTTCAGTTCTTTATATTCCTAAGTCGCAGGGTTTTGGGTTGGTGTTCTGCCTGAGCCTGTTGCGCCTCCATGCTTAACAAGTCGTTATATTTTTCCAACAAATGTATGTACTTGTTCATCCAAAAATAAACAGAGTTTGATTCAGCACCAGATTGCTTACTGGATTCCATTGCACCTAAGCCTTCCTGATTCTCTTTTGGAAATACATCGGGAAAAGAAGTGGAAAAATCCTGACCTAGCAAAGCACCAACTTGCCAGATCACTTCATAGCTAAGTCTGTCCTGGCCAAACCAGTTATAAATTGTTCTTCTGCTTACATTCAGTTTCCTTGAAAGTTCGCTAATTCCCATACGGTCCCGGCGCACTATGCGCTCCAGAACTTCACCGTGTTTTAATTGAGTTGTCATCGAGATAATTAATTTTTTTGCTTAAAAATTACTTAAATCAATATAGGGGACGATTGACATATCAAATTTATATAAAAGCGTAAAAGTTTGTATAAAACATGTGCATTTTTTGACATACATCAATATTTTACCATGTTTTTCTGTGTAAAAGTTAAATTTGACCGTAAAAAACGGTAGCTAAAAGCGTATATTTACGTATACATCATAAGATATTTTAGCATTTTTTTCTGCAAAAAGGCAGAATCATAAACAATAAGCCTGTTAATTAAGGTAAATTATATCTTAATTTACTATATCCGGATATTAAAAAAATCTTAAAAATGGCACTAAACAAAACCATCGAAAACAATTTAAGTGTTGCCGATTTCTTAAATGGAATAGTTGATGAAAATAAAAAAGCAGACTGTTTTGAACTTGTTAAATTAATGGTTGATACAACAGGTTATAATGCAAAAATGTGGGGAACTGCGATTATCGGATTTGGCAGTTACCACTATAAATACGAAAGTGGTAGAACGGGCGATGCTCCTTTGGTTGGTTTTTCACCAAGAAAAGATGCTATTGCTTTGTACTTTTCATCTCAGTTTAAAGATCGGGAACAACTGCTCTCAAAATTTGGCAAACATAAAACAGGCAAGGCTTGCGTGTACATTAAAAAACTAGCCGATATAGACCAACAAATTTTGAAAGAAATGATCGCAAATTCTGTAAGCAGAATAAATAGCCTTTATCCCTAAAGCGATGCAATTCCAATAAAAACTGTTGCCATGAAATATTAAAATAGCATGTTCTTAAATAAAGAGCAAAATCATTTCTCCAAACAGAAAACCTCTGTAAATAAGAAGTTACGCTACAACAATTTAAATTTTGCAATATTTGAGTCTCCCTTATTTAGAAAAAACTAACTTGAAATGATTAAAAAACTACAATTTTATTTTTTAATAGCTGGTGTATGTGTTTCTTTGAATGCAACTGCTCAGGATGCGATCAGCTATCAAACACCGCCAAAGGAAATTGCCGATTTATTGTTGGCAAAACCTACTCCCGGTGTAAGTATCGATGGGAAAGCCGAATGGATATTATTTAGCGAACGTAATTCTTATCCTTCAGTGGAAGAATTGGCGATGCCTGAATATCGAATCGCCGGACTAAGATTAAACCCAAATAACTATTCTCCAAGCAGACAGAATTATATCAATAATTTCAGCTTAAAGAACATTAAATCGAATCAAACTTTTCAGGTTACAGGCCTGCCAACTCCACTATATGCTGGAAACCTAAGCTGGAACCCTTCTGAAAATAAAATTGCATTCACTAATACCACACAAAAGGGTGTAGACCTTTACATTATAGATATTGCAACTAAAAAAGCCACAAAAACCAACAAAGCCTATTTAAACGTGGTTTTAGGCAGCGGCTTAACCTGGTTAAATGATAACACAATTATTTATCGTACTGTTACCAAACCAGCAAGCGCTGCGCCAACAAAACCTTTAATGCCAAAAGGCCCAACCATTCAGCAAAATTTAGGCAAGGCAGCGCCGAGTGCAACTTATCAGGACTTAATTAAATCGCCTTTTGACGAGCAATTATTTGAGTTTTTTGCCACGTCTCAGTTGGTAAAAAACACAGCAGGTATAGAAACCCCAATTGGGAAACCTTCAATTTATGCAAGAGTAAGCTTATCACCTGATAAAAATTATATGATGGTTGAAACCATTCGCAAACCATTCTCTTACCTTGTTTCTGCTTATGGCTTCCCATCAACGGTAACCATTACAGATTTAGCAGGAAAACCAGTTAAAGTTATTGCTGAGCTTCCTTCATCAGAAGGAACCCCATCAGGCTATGATAATACTCAAAATGTAGCCCGTGGTTTTGACTGGAGAGATGATGAACCTGCTACAATTGTTTGGGCCAAACCTTTAGATAGTGGTTTAATCAAAAATAACGTTCCGTTTCATGATGCTGTTTACGCATTAAGTGCGCCGTTTACCGGAACCGAAAAGGAATTGTTTAAAACACAAACCCGTTATCGTGGCATTCAATGGGGAGATGCAAACCTTGCCTTGGTTATGGAAGGTTTAAGAAGCAAACAAACATCAAAAGTAAGCAGATACAATCCCACAACCGGTGCTGTAGAGGAATTATATAGCCGCAACCAAACTGATGCCTATGGTAATCCCGGTTCACCGGTAACGGTAAAAAACAAGTATGGCCGTCAGGTAATTAAAACAGTTGATAATGGCACAAAACTATTAATGAATAACCCCGTTGGTTCATCAGAAAAAGGAGATTTACCTTTTCTTGCTAAGTTTGATCTTTCATCTAAAAAGAATGAAATCATATGGCGCAGTGCTGAAGGAACTTATGAGTATGTGAGCGATGTCATTAATCCTGATCAATTAATTTTACTGACCAGAAAAGAAAGTCAGAAACTTGTTCCGAACTATTATATCAAAAATCTGGTTCTGCGTGTTGCAGATCGGCCAATTACTGATTTTGCAAATCCTTATCCATCTTTAGAGGGAATTACCAAAGAAAAAATCTCTTATAAACGCGCTGATGGCGTTGATTTAACTGGTGACTTATATTTGCCAAGAGGTTATAATAAGGATAAAGATGGTCCGTTACCTACCTTGATTTGGGCTTATCCGCGTGAGTTTAACTCAGCAGCTGATGCGGCTCAAATTCGTGGATCGAAAGATAAATTTACGGCAATAAACTGGGGATCACCTATTTATTGGGTAACCAGAGGATATGCTATTTTAGATAATGCAGAAATGCCAATTGTTGCTAAAGATGGCAAAAAACCTAACGATACCTTTATTGAGCAATTAAAATTAAATGCTGAAGCAGCCATTAATAAATTATCTGATTTAGGAGTGGGCGACAAAAAGCGGATGGCAGTGGGAGGCCATAGTTATGGTGCCTTTATGACGGCTAATTTATTGGCGCATACTGATCTTTTCGCTGCTGGAATTGCCAGAAGTGGTGCTTATAATCGTACATTAACACCATTTGGCTTCCAAAATGAGGAACGTACTTATTGGCAGGCACCTCAATTATACTATGAAATGAGCCCATTCAGCTATGCTGATAAAATTAAAACTCCTATTCTATTAATTCATGGTGACTCGGATGATAATCCTGGAACTTTCCCAATTAATAGCGAGCGCTTATTTAATGCAATTAAAGGTGCAGGCGGAACTACTCGTTTTGTATTTTTACCTTATGAAGCGCATGGATATCGTGGTAAGGAAAACATACTACACACGCTTTGGGAAGAAGATCAGTGGCTGGAAAAATATGTAAAAGCAAAAAAATAATTTCTCTCTATTGTTATACTTTTAAAAGCTCCAATAGGGGCTTTTTTTGCTTCTAATCATAACAATGGTAAAACTGTTTTGATTACAATGGCATGATTTGTTTAAAATAAAAACACATTGAAAATTCCTTGAATTCCGCTTAAATTTATCTTATTAAAACGGAACATAACAAGCACTTATTTGTTAGAAAAAACATGGACTATATTGATTATTATAAAATCCTCGATTTAAAGAAAGACGCCTCAACTGAGGATATCAAAAAAGCCTATAGGAAATTAGCAAGAAAACATCACCCTGATTTAAATCCAAACAATGAAGAGGCTAATAAAAAATTTCAGCAAATCAATGAGGCCAATGAAGTTTTAAGTGACCCTGAAAAACGTAAGAAATACGATAAATACGGTAAAGATTGGCAACACGCTGATCAGTTGGATGCGCAGGAACAGCAACGTCGTCAATATCAGTCGCAAGGCGGCGGCGGTTTTGGTGGAGGGAATTACTCGGGCAATTTTGGTAGCGATGATTTTTCTGATTTCTTTTCTTCTATGTTTGGTGGTGGAGGTGGCAGAAGCGGCCGGAATTCACCTTTTAAAGGACAAGATTACAATGCAGATTTGCAATTGAATCTGCTTGATGCCTACACTACACATAAGCAAACATTGACTGTAAACGGCAAACAGGTTCGAATAACCATTCCAGCCGGTGTAGAAAATGCTCAAAAAATTAAATTACCGGGATATGGGGAACCTGGTGTAAACAATGGCCCTCCCGGAGATTTATACATCAAATTTAATATTACCGATCATCCCAGATTTAAAAGAAAAGGAAACGATATTTATATTCATGAAGAAATAGACTTATACACCGCAATTCTGGGAGGAGAGAAAATAGTTGAAACTTTAAATGGGAAAGTTAAGCTTAAAATACCAGAGGGAACACAACCTGACACTACTTTAAGGCTTAAGGGCAAAGGTTTTCCTATCTATAAAAAAGAAAATCAATTTGGCGATTTATACATCAAATGGCAGGTTAAATTACCTACAAACCTTAACGCTGAGCAAAAAGAATTATTCGAAAAACTTTCCAAAAGCTAAACATTATGGAAAACAATTTAATATCAATTGATGACGTGTGTACTTATCATCAGGTAAAAATTAATTTCATCCAATCTTTGGAAGATTTTGGTTTGATCCATACTACAATAGTTAAAAAAACAGTTTTTTTGAACAGTGATGAACTTACCAAGTTAGAACGATACTTACGTTTGAGTAATGATTTAG
This sequence comes from Pedobacter chinensis, assembly GCF_003339865.1. GTDB lineage: Bacteria > Bacteroidota > Bacteroidia > Sphingobacteriales > Sphingobacteriaceae > Pedobacter > Pedobacter chinensis. The sequence continues at coordinate 1,146,277 of NZ_QPKV01000003.1, read as the reverse complement.
AAATTAATTTGGAAGGCTTACACGCTGTAGCCCACCTACTCAATCAACTCAATGAAATGCAGAATGAGATTAACTCACTTAAAAATGAACTAAATTATTATAAGCAGATTAATTGAAGGTGCAAATCAATCGTTTGTGTAAAGATTTGCATAAAAAGTGAAACTGAAAAAACATTCTTTTTAAGATTAGTTTCTTAAATTGGCGAACTAATTTTAAAAAAAATGAGTGATTTGTCTTCTAAGTTCATCGAAAAAATAAAATCATCCTATGCCCCAACGGGCTCTTATATTTATTTAGGCGCAGGGATTTTGGATGGACAAGTTTACAGTGATGCTGAAGTTAACCTGTCATTAAAAATGATGAACAGGCACGGTTTAATAGCTGGTGCCACCGGAACCGGTAAAACCAGAACTTTACAACTATTAGCTGAACAGTTATCAGATGAAGGAGTTCCGGTTTTTATGCTGGATGTTAAAGGAGATTTATCGGGGTTGCATCAGGCAGGAACCGTCAATCCAAAAATTGAAGAACGGGCTCAACAATTAAACAAACCCTTTTCCCCCTCGGGCTTTCCAGTAGAAATATATTCATTATCCGGTAAAATGGGTGCTCAAATGCGTGCTACAGTATTGGAGTTTGGCCCTACCCTTTTATCAAAAGTGCTTGATTTAAATGATACACAAGCTGGTGTTATGGCGGTAATATTTAAATATGCCGATGACAATAAAATGCCTGTAATTGATTTAAACGACTTAAAAAAATTAGTTTCTTATTTATCAGAAGGAGCCGGAGCTGCCGAAATCAAGGAGAGTTATGGCAGCATTTCTACTGCAACATCTGGTACAATTCTCAGAAAAATTGTGGCCATTGAGCAGCAAGGTTTGGGTGGAATGTTTGGAGAAAAATCTTTTGATATTCAGGATTTATTTGAGAGGGTTGATGGAAAAGGCACTATAAGCTTGTTAAATATTGCTGATGTACAAAATCAGCCGGTTTTATACTCTACTTTTCTATTAAGCTTACTGGCAGAGCTGTTTAATACAATGCCGGAAGTTGGCGATCTTGACAAACCAAAGCTGATCTTCTTTTTTGATGAGGCACATTTGTTATTTAAAAACTCATCAAAAGCATTTTTAGAGCAGATAGAAACGATTATCAGACTAATCCGATCCAAAGGCATTGGTGTGTTCTTTTGTACGCAAGCACCTACAGATGTACCTGAAAGCGTTTTAGGACAGTTAGGGAACAGAGTTCAACATGCATTACGGGCATTTACACCAAATGATGTTGATGCATTAAAGAAAACCGTTAACACCTATCCTAAATCAGATTTCTACCAAATAGATAAAGTACTGACCGCTTTAGGCACCGGTCAGGCTTTGGTTACAGTATTAAATGAAAAAGGAATTCCAACTGAGGTTTCAGCAACCATGCTTACTCCCCCACGTGCATTAATGGGTCCTTTAACTTCTGCTGATTTTGAACGGGTAATTCAGGCAAGTCCGATGTATACGAAGTATAAGGACGTTATCGATCCTGAAAGTGCCTATGAAATTTTAACAAAACGTATAAATGAACAAATTGCTGCTGCAGAACAGGCAAAGCAAGAAGCTGCAGCTCAAAAACAACAGCAGGTAGAAAGCAAGTCTAAATCAAATGAAAAAAGCATTGTTGAGCAGGTTATGGGTGCAACTATAACTCGGCAAATAGGGAAAGAGATTGTTCGCGGCATTTTTGGAATGATTACCGGCAAAAAGACTAAAAGCAGAGGAGGCGGGCTCTTCGGTTTCTAACAATTAACAATATATCTCAAATGGTTATTCGTACTTACTACGAAAATTTTCAGATCTAAATTAAAATATAAATTAAAACAATAGTCCGTTCCAATGAAAAACAAAGGGCTATTACTATTTTCGCAATATGAAACCTACCCTATTAATACTGGCTGCCGGAATGGCCAGCCGTTACGGAAGCATGAAACAGATTGACGGCTTTGGCCCAAATGGAGAAACCATCATTGATTATTCAATATATGATGCAATTAAAGCTGGTTTTGGTAAAGTTGTATTTATCATTAAAGAAGAATTTTTAGATAATTTCAGAGCTATTTTTGATCCAAAATTAAAGGGGAGAATTGAAGTAGATTATGTTTTCCAGAATTTCGATTTAAAACAATTTGGCATTGAAGAAGAAATTTACAGAGAAAAACCCTGGGGTACTGCTCATGCAATTCTTTCTGGCAGAAATGTAATTAAGGAACCATTTTGTGTAATAAATGCTGATGATTTTTATGGTTTTGATGCCTATAAAAAGATGGTTGATTTTTTAACCAGCGAAGCCACTGATAGTAATTATTCTATTATCGGTTACGAAATTGGAAAAACATTATCTGATTTTGGTGCAGTTTCCCGAGGTGTTTGTAAAGTAGATGAATCAGGAAATTTAGAAGAAATTGTAGAAAGAACTAAAGTTTACCAGGAAAATGGCACTATAGTTTATGAAGAAGATGATAAGAAATATCCGTTAAGTTTTGATACTCCTGTTTCAATGAATTTCTGGGGATTTACACCTGCGGTTTTCAAAATCACAGAAGACATGTTCAGAACATTTGCCATGGAAAATAAAGATAAACCTAAAGCAGAATTTTTTATTCCGCTTATTGGTGAAACCCTGGTAAAAAGCAATATTGCAACATTTAAAGTAGTGCCAACATCAAACCAATGGTTTGGCGTAACTTATAAAGAAGACAAACCTTTTGTTCAGGATTGTATTGATCAGTTAGTTAAAAACGGAACATACCCTACAAAGCTATGGAGCTGAATTTAGATTCCGAAGTTTTAAAGGCGTACGGATACACTAAAGAAAATGTAAATATTGTACAAATAGGTTCAGGGTTAATTAACCGGACATATTTGCTTTCACCTTTGTTGCAGGATAAAAAATTTATCCTGCAAAATATCAATACTGCTGTTTTTCAAGATCCACAAGCGATTGCAAAAAACTTAAAGGCTGTATCTGATTATCTGGCCAAAAACTATCCTGATTATCTTTTCATAAAACCAATTACAACTGTTGATGGAGAAGAAATGGCCTATGTAAATCATGAATATTGGCGAATGCTGCCGTTTGTTTCAAAAACAGTATCTCTTGATGTTTTAAGTGAACCTAAGCAAGCTTATGAAGCTGCGAAAGAATTCGGTAAATTAAGCAGGTTATTAAATAATTTTAACGCCAATACACTGGAGCCAACCATTCCAGGTTTCCACGATTTAGGATTACGTTTTGAGCAATTTACACTCGCCTTAAACCAAACAACAAAACAACTAAAAGGATTAGCGAAGCTAGAAATCGATCATGCGTTGGATCATCGTTACATTTTAGATTACTACAATTCATATACCCATAGAACTGATTTTCCGGATCGCGTAATGCACCACGATACTAAAATCAGCAACGTACTATTAAATGCAGAAACTTTTGAAGGTGTTTGTGTAATTGATTTAGATACCATTATGCCTGGAAAATTCATCTCAGATTTGGGTGACATGATGCGTACTTATCTTTGTGCTTTTTCTGAAAATGAAACTGATTTAACCAAAATTAAGATCAGATTACCATATTTTGAGGCCATGATTAAAGGGTACCTTTCGGAAATGAAGGGAATTTTAACAGCAACTGAAAAAGAATTGATTTTATTTTCGGGTAAGTATATTATCTACATGCAAGCCTTGCGGTTTTTAACTGATTTTTTAAATGATAACATTTACTACCCTATAAATTATCCGACAAAAAATTTAGATCGGGCAAGAAATCAGTTTAAATTACTCTCCGAATTATCTTTAAATGAAAAAGAGTTACAAGATATTATTGAAGAAAATTTAGTTTAACTTCCAAAGTTATTGCGAGGTAAGAAGCACATGCGAAGCAAGCTTGAATACCATTAATAAAAATAGATTAAGCATAAAAAATCCTACAACAAATAGGTGGGATTAATTAAATAACATTAATTAAAAGCATTAAGATTGCTTCGCATCTCGTAATGAAGAGCGTTTATGTAACTCGCCGCTAATTTATGGCCATTTTGGCTTCAGGCAGCGGACTTATAAAAACCGCCATTTCAATGACGATCGACTTAGAAAAATGCCATTAAAAACAAAAAGCGTTCCTGAAATTAATCAGAAACGCTTTTTATATTATTTGTTATTTGCCTAAGACTCTCGACTTAGGACTGAAGACTCCAGACTTATTTCTCTTCTTTCACTTCTTCGAAATCAACATCAGTAACGTTATCGCCACCGCCTTGAGGCTGACCATCTGCTTGTGGTTGTTCACCACCCTGAGGTTGCTCTCCGGCTTTGTACATTTCCTCTGATGCTGCGTTCCATGCATTTTGCAATTCAGCTTGTGCGGCATCAATATCTGCGAAGTTACGGGCACTGTGTGCTGCTTTTAATTTCTCTAAACCAGCTTCAATTGGTGCTTTTTTATCAGCTGATAATTTATCGCCAAATTCTTTTAATTGTTTCTCTGTAGAGAAAATTAAAGCATCAGCACCGTTAATTTTATCAGCTTCTTCTTTAGCTTTTGCATCAGCATCAGCGTTAGCTTCAGCTTCTTGTTTCATTTTCTGAATCTCTGCATCTGTTAAACCTGAAGATGCTTCAATACGGATTTTTTGCTCTTTACCAGTAGCTTTATCTTTAGCACTTACGTGTAAAATACCATTCGCATCAATATCAAAAGATACTTCTACCTGAGGCACACCACGAGGTGCTGGTGGAATACCATCTAAAATGAAACGACCAATTGTACGGTTTTGAGCAGCCATTGGGCGCTCACCTTGTAAAATATGAATTTCTACTGAAGGCTGGTTATCAGCTGCAGTGGAGAAAGTTTCTGATTTTTTGGTTGGAATAGTTGTGTTAGACTCAATTAATTTGGTCATTACACCGCCCATAGTTTCAATACCTAATGATAAAGGCGTAACGTCTAATAACAATACATCTTTCACATCACCAGTTAACACACCACCTTGAATAGCAGCACCAATAGCAACAACCTCATCAGGGTTAACACCTTTACTTGGCTCTTTACCAAAGAAAGCTTTAACTGCTTCCTGAATAGCAGGAATACGGGTTGAACCACCAACTAAAATGATTTCATCGATATCGCTTGTGCTTAAACCAGCATTTTTCAACGCCGATTTACAAGGATCGATAGTACGTTTGATTAAGCTATCAGCCAATTGCTCAAATTTAGCACGGGTTAATGTACGTACCAAGTGTTTAGGGCCACTAGCATCAGCAGTAATATATGGTAAATTAATTTCAGTTGAAGTAGTGCTCGATAACTCAATTTTAGCCTTTTCAGCAGCTTCTTTTAAACGTTGCAAAGCCATCGGATCTTTAGAAAGATCCATGCTGTTTTCTGATTTAAATTCATCAGTTAACCAATCAATAATCACGTGATCAAAGTCATCACCACCTAAGTGTGTATCACCATCAGTAGATTTTACTTCGAAAACACCATCACCCAATTCCAGAACAGAAACATCATGAGTACCACCACCGCAGTCAAACACAACAATTTTCATGTCTTTGTGCGCTTTATCTAAACCATAAGCTAAAGCAGCTGCAGTTGGTTCGTTAATGATACGTTTTACAGTTAAACCTGCGATTTCGCCTGCCTCTTTAGTAGCCTGACGTTGTGCATCATTAAAATAAGCTGGTACTGTAATAACCGCTTCAGTAACTTCCTGGCCTAAGAAATCTTCAGCAGTTTTTTTCATTTTCTGTAAAATCATCGCAGAAATCTCTTGTGGAGTATATTTTCTGTCGTCGATTTCTACACGTGGTGTGTTGTTATCACCTTTAACCACTTTATAAGGTACACGAGCAGCTTCTTTCGCACTTTCGTCGTAGCTGCTGCCCATAAAGCGTTTAATTGAATATATTGTTTTTGTTGGGTTGGTTATAGCCTGACGTTTAGCAGGCTCGCCAACTTTACGCTCACCGTTTTCTGCAAAAGCAACAATAGACGGTGTAGTACGTTTACCCTCACTGTTCGCAATAACTACAGGCTCATTGCCCTCCATTACGCTCACGCAAGAGTTTGTTGTTCCTAAGTCTATTCCAATAATTTTTCCCATTGTATTTTTAATTTCTCTTTTTAAAGTATTATAATTTCTACTCCTATTAAACAATGCTTGTGCCAATTGGTTTTTGGCAGATAATATTGGTAAAAGACTGATAAAATGTAAAAAATGAGGTAACGGTTTACTGACAGCATGACAGAATTGGGCTAAAATGTTAAAGCTGGAAGACTAAAGCGAAGGTTAATTTTTTTAAAATGATTTGAAAACGAATGTCAGTATTTCTTCGGAAACACCTGCCCCGCTGTACGCTTTACTTCGCGATCAGCCACAAGGGCTGATGCTACGTGCCCGCTCCCATCGGGTTTAATGAACCAACTTTGATGCTTTTGGGAAATAAACCACCCACCCAACCCCTTCTTGAAAATAAGGAGGGGAGTTTGGTATTACTGATAGGAAAGTTTGTGTTAAAATGTTTGGTTAAACGGCTTAGGATTACGCCAAAAAATTTATTGAGGATTTACAACAAAACTTCGCAAGCCTTGATTATTCATCAGTGTCTATTTGTTTTTAACTGCATTCATGAGCTCGCAGAAATGCTCGGTTTTTGTTTCTTTTTATCAAGAAAAAGAAAAAAGCCTGTTTGGCCAAGACATAATAAAATCCGTTGGTTGAAATCAAGGGCAATAAATAAACCAAATTTATTGTATATTCAATCGTTAAACCAAATTCAAAATGCAAACAGCAGCACAAATCGTAATCGGCTTAATCGCCATCATTCACATCTATATCCTTTGGCTGGAAATGTTCGCCTGGACAACCAGAGCGCCAAAAGTTTTCAAAACCATACCAAAAGAATTATTCCCGCCAACAAAAACTTTGGCAGCAAACCAGGGATTGTATAATGGCTTTTTGGCGGCGGGTTTGATCTGGTCATTATGCATAAACGATCATCACTGGAAATTTCATGTATCCATATTCTTTTTAACCTGTGTGCTTATAGCTGGTATTTACGGAGCAGCAACCGCCAGTAAGAAAATTCTTTATGTACAATCAATCCCTGCATTAGTTGCATTGATTTTATTGCACCTGTAGGCTTGACCACAAACCCACAGCACATTCATTCTAAAACTAAAAGTTTATCTGACGAAACAATGCGAAAAATCGACACGCTTCTAAAGACGAAGAAAAAGCCTCTTTTGCTTTGGATTTATGTTTAACACTGCCGTCACCCTGAATTCATTTCAGGGTCTTCATTGCAAGGCGGCTTAGCAGGAAAGATGCTGAACTAAATTCAGCATGACGACAATAAACCCACAGCACATTCATTCTAAAAACTAAAAGTTTATCTGACGAAACAATGCGAAAAATCGACACGCTTCTAAAGACGAAGAAAAAACCAGTGTTGCTTTGGATTTATGTTTAACACTGCCGTCACCTTGAATTTATTTCAGAGTCTTTATTGCAAGGCGGCTTAGCAGGAAAGATGCTGAACTAAATTCAGCATGACGACCACAAACCCACAGCGCATTCATTCTAAAAACCAAAAGGTTTTGAAAATCTTACAATTCCAACAATTTCTCTAAATGATGGTAGCCAATTCCGAAATATTCTTTACTCGCTTTAATCTTCTCTAAAATTCTCTTTTGCTCTTCGTTCTTCGGACTTCCGACTAAAGACTTCGGACTTTTCTTCACTCCTACTACAAGTACATTCTTTGGCGTATGCGCGTCAGAAATAAATTCGAATACTTTAGTTTTATAACCAAAATACTCTAAAATCAAAGCACGAATACCATCGGTAACCATTTCTGCCTGACGTTCTAAAAAGATACCATATTTGGTTAAAAACGAAACATCGTTCTTTACTTTGTTTTTCTCAATTTCTCTACGAATTTGTTTGTGGCAACAAGGAGCAACAACAATCAATTCGGCATTAGCTTTAATTCCTTTAAAAATCGCATCGTCAGTTGCTGTATCACAGGCATGAAGTGCAATTAATAAATTCACGTCATCGGCCTTGTAATCTTCAATGGTTCCCTGAACAAAATTTAATTTATCGAAGTCAGATTCTTTGGCAACACCATTACACAGGTCAACCATATCCTGGCGGTATTCTACACCAACAACTTCAGCATCCGATTTTAAAACCGAATGCAAATAATCATACAGGGCAAAAGTTAAATAGCCTTTGCCTGAACCCATATCGGCAACTTTTTTAATTGTTCCTTCAGGCAATTCCTTAATTAAGGAACTTAAAATTTCGATGTAATGATTAATCTGACGAAACTTATCTTGTGCATTTTTAAAAACTTTCCCATCAGCATCTGTGATTTTAAGCTCGGTTAAATAAGATTTTGAATTCGTTTGAATCAACCTGCTTTTTTCTCTATCGTGATGAGCAGACGGAGCCTCTTTAGTTGAAGCTTTCAATTCTCTTAAAACAACCTTACCACTATTCAATTCTTCCAGAATTAAATCTTTCTCGGTGGTAAATAGCGTACCAATTTTAAAACCAGTATTTAAATAATCTTCAATTAAGGCTATTGCTTCAGCACTGGAGTAGTTTTTAATCACATCGCGGGTTTTATAACGAAAAGTAAAGGCAAATTTATGTTCACGCTTAATGATTATCTTACGAACAATAATTTGCTTTAAACCCTCTTCCTTTCCTTTATAGTTCCCCAAAGAAATTTTAACGAAAACCGATGAATCTAAACTATTTTTCAGACTTGAAATAAACAATTCTAATGATTGAGACTGCAGCATATTTTTTCCAAAGCACAAAGATAATCAAGTTTAATCAGACACCATCTACCTATTTATGAATGTAACAAATGAGCGACTTTGTGGACCGGCTCGTTTTTATCTTTTATCGTAAAACCACTATTAATACTGAACTGGGCGATTTAAGTAATACGATTTAGTTGTATTCTAATTCAACATTAATCTGTAATCATTCCAAAATAAATAATCACTTTTATTTAAAAGAATTTAGTTTTAGATTAGGAAATCATTTTATTTCTAACCATTGTTCATGAGTGACTTTCAAATAAAAAAATCGCCTACCGTTTACGATGCCATTATAGTAGGATCTGGTGCAGGTGGAGGAATGGCTGCATACGTGCTGGCCAATGCTGGTCAAAAAGTATTAATGCTCGAGGCCGGTCAGTATTTTGACCCCAGAATAGATGCCCATCAGTTAAAATGGCCATGGGAATCGCCCCGCCGTGGTGCAAGTACCGTTCGTCCTTTTGGCGACTTTGATGCATCTTATGGTGGCTGGGAATTAGAGGGCGAACCTTATACAACCAAAAATAAAACTGAATTTGAGTGGTTCAGATCGCGAATGCTTGGCGGCCGTACCAATCACTGGGGAAGAATATCTTTAAGAATGGGACCATTGGATTTTCAGGCTAAAGATGGTTTAACAGATGATTGGCCGATTACTTACGATGATGTGAAACCCTTTTATGATAAAGTTGATCGCTTAATTGGAATTTACGGAACCAAAGAAGGTTTACCAAATGAACCTGATGGAATTTTCATGAAACCACCCAAGCCAAGATTAACAGAACTATTTATTAAAAAAGGTGCAGATAAAGCTGGCGTAAAGGTAATAACGGGTCGTGGCTCTGTATTAACTGAACCTTTGCCAAATAATAGTGATCGGGCACCGTGTTTTTATTGTGGGCAATGTGGCAGAAGCTGTAAAGTTTATGGCGATTTCTCCTCATCATCATGTTTGGTAATTCCAGCGGTAAAAACAGGAAACTTAACGGTAATTACCGAAGCAATGGTTCGTGAGGTAATTACTGATAAAGATGGCTCAGCAAGAGGAGTTTCTTATGTAAACCGAAAGGATTTGCAGGAATACCAGGTAAATGGCAAAATGGTTATTCTTGGTGCAAGCGCCTGCGAATCAGCCCGTATTCTGCTAAATTCAAAATCATCATCTCATCCCAATGGTTTAGCGAACAGTAGCGGAGTGGTGGGCAAATACCTTCACGATTCTACAGGTGTAAGTGTTTCCGGATTTCTTCCACAATTAATGGACAGAAAACGTTACAATGAAGATGGTTTAGGAAGTGTTCATATTTATTCTCCATGGTGGCTTGATAATAAAAAACTGAATTTCCCCCGTGGCTACCACATCGAATATTGGGGCGGAATGGGAATGCCTGCTTATGGCTTTGGTGGAGGCGTTGAGCAAATGAACGGAATGGTTCCGGGCAGAGATGGCAAAATGAAAGATGCAGGAGGTTACGGAAAATCATTAAAAGATGATTATCGTCGTTTTTATGGAACAACAATAGGAATGGCAGGAAGAGGGACGGCGATTGCCAGAGAGGATAATTATTGTGAAATTGATCCGAATGCCGTTGACAAGTTTGGTATTCCCGTTTTGAGATTTCACTACAAATGGGCCAAAGAAGAGATTTTGCAGGCAAAACACATGCAGGATACATTTCTCCACATGATGAAAGAAATGGGTGGTGTGGTTACTTCAGAAATTCAAGGCCCTGAAACCAATTACGGCTTACTTCCGCCAGGAAAAATCATTCATGAAGTTGGTACTATCCGCATGGGCAATGATCCAAAAAAATCTGCTTTGAACAAATATTGCCAGGCGCACGATTGCAAAAATTTATTTGTAGTTGATGCTGGTCCTTTTGTACAGCAAGGCGATAAAAATGCTACCTGGACAATTTTAGCACTCTCTATGAGAACCGCAGAATATATTTTAGCTCAAAAGAAAAAACAAAACATTTAAGAATTACAACATGAACAGACGTGATTCCATAAAAGCATTAGGTTTAACTGCTGTCAGCACAGCTGTATTATTAGAAGCCTGTAAGCAACCTGAAACAAAAACTGAAGTTGCAGCTCCTGAAGAAACTGCTAAAGAAGCGGGAAGAGAACAGTGGGAAATTGATCGGGATAAAAAACTGAAAGCAGAAACCTTTTTCACTAAACATGAAATGGCTACTATTACCGTTTTAGCAGATATTATCATTCCGAAGGATGAAGTATCTGGAAGTGCATCAGATGCAAAAGTGCCAGAATTTATCGAATTTATAGTGAAAGATATCCCTGAACATAAAATCCCAATGCGTGGAGGATTGAAATGGCTCGATGTTTATTGCTTTAACAAATTCAATAAATCATTTATAGATGCATCACCCGATCAGCAGATTTCTATTGTTGATGAAATTGCTTATCCGAAAAAAGCAAAACCTGAAGTTCGGGTAGGCGTAACGTTTTTCAATCGAATGAGAAATCTTACTGCATCTGGTTTTTACACTACAGAAATTGGTGTGAAAGATATTGGTTATGCAGGTAATGCGCCAAACCAATGGACTGGCGTTCCTGATGATGTATTGAAACAATATGGAATGCAGAATGTGAAGATATAACCAGTAATAAAACGGAAGAAGTCAAGTTTTAAAAACTTGACTTCTTCCGTTATGAACTAAACTTATTCCACAATCAAAATTAAACCTTTTCCTTTTTCTATCGGAATTGATTTCCCTTCGGGATAATTTCCAGCAGTTTGAAATTTATCAATATTCGGGGCTGATATTTTTACCTTATCTGCATTCAAGCCCAGTTTGCTCCAATCGATAGTTAAATTAACCCTGGTATCTCCCTCTGCCCAACTGGCTAAGGCAATCATCGTCTTGTCTTTTTGCTTGTAAACTGTTGCCAAAACTTTTGAGTTATCGGTTTTAACAGGGCAATTATCGCTCCAATAGCCTATCATCTCCGATCCTTTAATTCCGAAATCATCCCAGGCTTTCCACAAAGGTTTTGGGTCACTTTTATCTGACCAACCTAAGCGGCTCGTCATCCCATAAAGCATTCCCCTCCATGGGTTGCCATCATCCTGAAGCATTTCTCCCATCAAACCAAATGGAATTCCGCTAACCTCTGTTAAAAAGAAATCAGGGTTGTTCTTTTCATAATCGAAATATTCACCAAACCACAAACGGTTTAAATAAGGAAAATGTTCCAGATATAAAATGGCACTGTTGTTAAATCCATCGCTTTTATTGTATTGATTAGCTGAATGTAAATCGATAATTCCAGGATGATTATTTTGTGTTAAAACGCGTTTAATACGTTTCATGGTTATCCTGTCAAAAGCAACATCATCAAGATATACGCCATCTATTCCAACATTGTTCACCAACCAGTTCATTCCTTCAACATAATAGTTGTGCCAGCGATTCATTCCGCCATTTATAACGGCTGCATCTTTGATTTCGGGTACAAACCAGGCAGCAATGTAATTAGAATCCAAATGCTCCTGCAACCAACTGAAACCACCGCCTTTTCCAGGCGAGTAAACCTCGGTACCTAAGCTCCGTAAAGCTGGCCATTCATAAGCATGGTTAGATAACTCGCGGACAGTATTATATATTTTAACTTTTAAGCCTTTGTGATGTGCCTCATCAATATAGTTTTTCATTTTTTTCCATTCGATAAAAGGATAATTTATCCATGGATTTATTGGCGTTGCGTGATGAATATTCACAACTGTGGCACCAGTGGTTTTGATAGAGTCTAAATTTCCATACTTGTGATAGAAACGATTATTCCATTGAAAATGGGTATCGATCAGATGAAAAGGAGTAATCAGTAAATTGAAATTATAGTAAAGTACATCACCTTTTTTCATAGTTCGGTCGCTTGTGAAATTATCGGCTAACATCGAACTGCCTTTCACATTGATCTGGACCCCACCTTTGTTCTCATTTCCCCACGATTTTGGCAATAATAAAGGCTTCTGCAAATAAAAATTCGTATTCAACGGACGAACATAGTTTTCATCTCTTAAATTATAATACAATCCCGCATTTACGTTTCCGATCCAAACAGCATCCTGGTTTTTATTTGCCACATCCCATTTCCATTTTACGGTATCAGGCCTTAATCCACCTTTCTCTCCAAGCCCCATTAAATACTTGGTCGAGTTTTTTTCAAACGGAATATGAAAATCTACATTACTGAAACCAACATCTTTTAACGCAGTAACTTTAACCACATAATGAACATATCCATCAAACTCCAGTGTACCTTCGATATCCATTTTTAAATTCTCGGAGGTATTTGTGGCTACCCATTTTACAGTTCCGCTTTCTTTACTTGTAATCTTAAAATCGCCAGGAACAAATTTCTCCTGAGTTTTAGGCGTATTGTAAAAGTGAAAGTGAATGGGTTCGTATAAAATATTGTTAGGTTTTTCAGTATAACCCGTCATTTCTGAATTAAAGAAAGTTTGAATCTGTTTAGGAAAACCATCGTTATTAATTTCAAATTTCCTGCCTAAAAGCGAAATCACATTTCCCTCTATAGTTAATGGTGTGTAAGGTGCAACAACTGTGTTTGATTGCGCCAAATTTGAATTTAACCAGGTTAAACGCGTTTGTTTCTCTGGCGTTCCTACACCTGCATCGGCTAAAACCTCATTTCCAATAGTTAATTTAACATCTATTATCTTCGATTTGCCATTTGCACTTACTTTGAATTTACCATTATAAACTCCTGCTGATGTAGTTTTAGGAATATCAATGGTAATCCACATCGGTTGTACTTTACTTTTACCAACGTTAACCGTTTCAGTTAAAGGTTTATTATCATAACTTAATCCATTTGTATTCAAACAATTAATAAACCTGGCGGGAACGGTTTTTCCTGTAGCTGTTTTTAAATCACCAAAAGTTATTTTAACATCCTTTAAATCCTTTAATGCATAAACCCCTAATTGAAAAGCATAATTCTCTCCTCTGCTCGCTGAACCAGTGAATGAGGCCGAAACACCTTTTTGAATCCATCGATAAGGTAAATCATTTTGCATCTTGATCGGATACATTCTGTCTTCAGGAAAAACGATAAAGGACTCCGTTGGGAATTTCGATTTAATTGCCGCCGTTTCTTTTGCAGTAGCAATCACTTCCATTGGGTAAAAAGAATTAAATGCATCGATTGATTGAATCTCCAATACAGTTGAGTTTACAGCTACCTGATTAGGCTGTGCTATTTTTCCAGCATCTGCTTTTAAGTATACACCTTTAGGGTAATTGCTACGTCCTTCGTTTTTATAAGGGAGATAGTAAATGTAATATTTGCCTGTTCCGGAAGCTTCAAAATAAACATCAGCACTTTCTCTGGTAAAATTAGCCGTACCTGATACCGTAACATTTTTACCATTAGCATTTTGTACAATGATTTTTTTTAATTCAGGATGTTCATCCCGTCTTCTCCAATCTATTTTTACATGCGCAATTTTACCTTGTCCGTTAAATTGAACCACAACACGATGATTTCCTAAAGAATCAGGATTCCATTCATTGTTTCCATTGGAGTATTTCAATGTTTGAGCGTGTAGCAACGATACTTGTGAGAGGAGAATGGACAGGAGAAAAAGCCTAAATTTCATTTCAGTTTATTTTAGGCTAATTTATAGATACATAGTTGAAATATAATAATGTAATGAAAAAATGAGACAAACGTTTGCTTTGATTAATTCACTAGTTCATTGGTCAATAGTTCATCAGTGATATCAGATCTTTTTCAATCTGCGCTGTCGTTATTGCGGTAAGGGACGATGAAGTAATCACACAACAATCGTTATCAAGCCAAAGCATTGAGATTACTTTGCGCTTCGCAATCACGATCAACAGAAATTCCAAAAGCACAAAAAAAGTCCTGCTCTTTCGAGCAGGACTTTTCATTTTAAGGCGAATTAAATTATTCTCCTTTTGGTTCTTCTGTAGCCGGAGCTTCTTCAGCAGGAGCAGCTTCTGGAGCAACTTCCTCAGCAGTTTCAGCTTTCGCTTCTTTAGCTTTTGGAGCGGCAGCAGATTTGCTTCTACCACGACGAGTAGTTTTCTTCTCTTCTTTAGCTTCTACATTTTTACCGTAAATTTCATTATAATCTACCAATTCAATTAAAGCCATTTCAGCGTTATCACCTAAACGGTTGTTTAATTTAATGATACGAGTGTAACCACCTGGACGGTTTGCAACTTTCTCAGCAACTTCACGAAACAAAATAGTTACTACTTCTTTATCTTGTAAATAAGCAAATACTGTACGACGTGAGTGAGTAGTATCATTTTTTGATTTAGTGATAAGAGGCTCAACATAAGTACGTAAAGCTTTAGCTTTAGCTAAAGTTGTAGAAATTCTTTTGTGCTTAATAAGTGAAGTAGCCATGTTAGCTAACATAGCTTTTCTGTGGCTGTCGGTTCTGCCTAAGTGATTAACTTTTTTACCGTGTCTCATTGTTCTTTAATTAAGTGTATACCGTCTCTTCGCAGAGGGAATTATACACTGTGAAAAATTATTTATTTTAGTTAAGACTTTAGAAAAGAAGACTTACGACTCCTAACTAAAGACTCAAGACTAATCTTACTCTTCGTCTAACTTAAATTTAGACAGGTTCATACCAAATGATAAACCTTTTGATTTTACCAGTTCCTGAATCTCTGTTAAAGATTTTTTACCGAAGTTTCTGAATTTTAACATATCAGCAACATCGTAAGAAACCAAATCAGCTAAAGTACGGATATCAGCAGCTTTTAAGCAGTTTAATGCTCTCACTGAAAGATCCATGTCCACTAATTCAGTTTTAAGGATTTTACGCATGTGTAAAATTTCTTCATCAACCTCTTTAGTTTCTTCTTTAGCCTGAGATTCTAATACTAAGTTCTCATCAGAGAATAACATAAAGTGTTGGATAAGAATCTTGGCCGCTTCCTTTAATGCCTCTTCAGGATGAATTGAACCATCAGTAGAAATATCTAATACCAATTTCTCATAATCCGTTTTTTGTTCAACACGGAAGTTTTCAATTGTGTATTTTACGTTTTTCATTGGAGTGTAGATCGAATCGATCGCGATTACACCTACAACAGCATCAGCAACTTTATTTTCTTCAGCAGGTACATAACCACGTCCTTTATTGATGGTTAATTCCACTTCTAAAGTAACAGATTTATCCATGTTGCAAATTACATGCTCAGGGTTTAAAACTGTAAAGTTGTTAGAGAATTTAGTGATATCACCAGCCTTGAACTGATCCTGACCGTTAACAATGATGAAAACTTTTTCAGCATCACCAGAATCACCTGTTTTCTTAAAACGAACTTGTTTTAAATTTAAGATGATATCAGTTAAATCTTCTACAACACCTTTCATGGTAGAAAACTCATGCGAAACGCCTGAAAAACGAATAGTAGTAATAGCATAACCTTCTAATGAAGAAAGTAAAATTCTTCTTAAGGCATTACCAATTGTTACACCGAAACCGGGCTCTAAAGGACGAAATTCAAATGTGCCATCGAAATCTGTTGATTTCTGCATGATCACTTTGTCTGGTTTCTGAAATGCTAAAATTGCCATTTATATTTTTTTAAATTCGTTATTGAATGTATAGTAATATGAAAAAAGTTAATTACCCTTTTGAGGTAATTAACTATATTATTTATTACTTTGAGTATAACTCGATGATTAAGTTTTCCTTAATGTTTTCAGGAATCTCATCACGTTGTGGATAGGTTAAGAATTTACCGGTTAATTCACTGGCATTCCACTCTAACCAAGCAAACTTATTAATAGTTCTGCCTGCAACTGAGTTAGTAATTGATTCTAAAGATTTTGATTTTTCACGAACCGCAACTACATCACCAGCTTTTAACTGATATGAAGGGATATTTACAACTTCACCATTCACGGTAACGTGTTTATGGCTAACTAACTGGCGTGCACCAGAACGGGTTGTTGCAATACCTAAACGGTAAACTGTGTTATCTAAACGTGCTTCTAATAATTGAAGTAAGTTATCACCTGTGATACCTGCACGTGAAGATGCTTTTTTAAACAAGTTACTGAACTGCTTTTCTAATACACCATAAGTATATTTTACTTTTTGTTTCTCCATTAACTGGATCGCATACTCAGATTGTTTTCCTCTTCTTTTTGAAACGCCATGTTGGCCAGGAGGATAATTTTTTCTGTCTAACACCTTATCAGGACCGAAGATTGGTTCTCTGAATTTACGGGCGATTTTTGATTTTGGGCCTGTATATCTTGCCATTTTTTTCTGTTTTTAAAGTATCATTCAGCCTGTAACTGAAGATTCTTAGCTTTAAAATTAATTAAACTCTTCTCTTTTTAGGAGGACGACATCCGTTGTGAGGAAGTGGAGTAATATCTTTGATAGATGTTACTTCGATACCTGCTACTTGCAAAGTTCTGATTGCAGATTCACGACCTGAACCCGGACCTTTTACAAACACTTCAACTTTACGTAAACCTAAATCAAATGCAACTTTACCGCAATCTGAAGCTGCTTGACCAGCTGCATACGGCGTGTTCTTTTTAGAACCTTTAAAGCCCATTTTACCAGCAGAAGACCATGAAATAGTCTGTCCGTTGTTGTTTGTTAAGGTAACGATAATGTTGTTGAAAGTAGCATTGATATGCGCCTGACCAACAGGCTCAATTACAACGATACGTTTTTTTGTTACTTTTTTACTCTTAGCCATGTTTATTACGTTCTACTAATGATTATTTAGTAGCCTTTTTCTTGTTAGCAACTGTTTTTCTCTTACCCTTACGTGTACGTGAGTTGTTTTTAGTACGCTGACCACGAGAAGGTAAACCTTTTCTGTGACGTAAACCACGGTAACAACCAATATCCATTAAACGTTTAATGTTTAACTGAACTTCTGAGCGTAAAGCACCTTCCACTTTAATCTCATCGTTAATCATCGTACGGATCGCTGATAACTCATCATCAGACCAGTCTTGTACTTTTTTGTTAAAATCGATACCTGCAGTAGTTAGAATACGTTGTGCAGTTGTTCTACCTATACCATAGATATAAGTTAAACCGATCTCTCCTCTTTTGTTTCTTGGTAAATCAATACCTGAAATCCTTGCCATATTTATTTATGTTTTTAAGTAATTCCGAACGGCGGGCCACCGTTGTACGGTACATTACAATATTTTTAATTACCCCTGACGTTGCTTGTATTTAGGATTTTTCTTGTTGATAACGTAAAGTTTACCTTTACGGCGAATAATCTTACAATCAGCGCTACGTTTTTTAATTGATGATCTAACTTTCATTTTATTTATATCTATAAGTGATGCGTCCTTTTGTTAAATCATAAGGAGACATCTCTAATTTTACTTTATCACCAGGTAGAATCTTGATGTAGTGCATCCTCATCTTTCCTGAAATGTGGGCAATAATCTCATGTCCGTTCTCGAGTTCTACCCGGAACATCGCATTAGATAATGCTTCTCTTATTACTCCGTCTTGTTCAATTGAGGCTTGTTTAGCCATATTTTATTGATTGTTACTTAATTAGCTGCTTCTAAACAGGGTTGCAAAATTAAATAAAAAATTTTAATTATTTATTTTTTTTGTTGTAAAACTTCTTCTATTATAGAAAACGTTGATAAAACGTCTGCTTTGCCCTTTTTAATAGCTACTGTATGTTCAAAATGTGCTGATGGTTTATTGTCTTTACTGGTTACCGTCCATCCATCATTATGAAATTTAACACCGGCAACGCCTGCATTAATCATCGGCTCAATTGCAATAACCATTCCTTCTTCAAGTTTTGGCCCTGCACCACGTTTCCCATAATTCGGAATTTCAGGCTTTTCGTGAAGTTTTACCCCAACACCATGCCCAACTAATTCTCTTACTACTCCAAAACCATTTGCTTCAGCATATTGTTGAACGGCAAAACCAATATCTCCAACACGCATGCCAGCTACAGCTTTTTCTACTCCTAATTCCAGACAACGTTTTGTAACTTCTACCAGTTTTTGTTTTTCAGCATCAATTTCTCCAATAGAGAAAGTATAAGCCGAATCACCAAAATAGTCGTTTTTAATTACGCCGCAATCAACTGAAATCAGATCGCCCTCTTGTATAACATAATCGCTTGGAAATCCATGAACAACCTGCTCATTTGGCGAAATACATAAAGAGTTTGGAAAACCATTGTAATTTAAAAATGCCGGAATTGCTCCGTGATCACTTATAAATTCGTAAGCTAATTTATCCAGGGCTAAAGTAGTCATGCCTGCTTTTATTATTTTAGCCACTTCTGCCAAAGTTTTGGAAACAAGCATGGAACTTTCTCTTATTAACTCGATCTCTTCAAGAGATTTGTAATAAATTTTAGACATCCTTCAGAACTACAACGCTGCATTGCTACTCGCTGCAGGAACACCTGTTCTGCCAGTAACTCTACCCGTTTTCATTAAACCATCATAGTGACGCATTAACAGATAACTTTCAATTTGTTGTAAAGTATCTAAAACAACACCAACTAAAATTAATAATGATGTACCACCAAAGAAATGAGCAAACTCTTGCTTAATTCCAAATTTAACTGCTAACGAAGGCAAAATAGCAATGATCGCTAAAAACACCGCACCTGGAAAAGTGATTTTTGAAATTACATCATCAATGAAAGTTGATGTTGCAAAACCTGGTTTAACACCTGGAATAAAACCACCGTTTTTCTTCATATCGTCACTCATTTGAGTTGGATTTACTGTAATTGCAGTATAGAAGAATGTAAATGCGATAATTAAAAATGCGAACGTTAAGCTATAAGCCAACGAAGTTGTATTGCTGAATTGAATTAACCATGAACCTTGCAACGAAGGAACAAATTGCATTAAAGCACCTGGAATAAACATTAACGCCTGAGCAAAAATAATTGGCATTACACCAGCAGCATTAACCTTTAAAGGAATGTACTGACGAACACCGCCAAACTGGCGATTACCAACGATTTTCTTTGCGTATTGTACAGGTACTTTACGTACACCCTGAACAATTAAAATGGTAAACATCACTACCGCAAATAAAGCAACGATTTCTAAAACCAATGCAACAGGACCTCCGCCTTCACTGGCAGATCCTACACGTGCACTGAATTCCTGAGAAATCGCAATTGGTAAACGGGCAATGATACCAACCATGATGATTAGAGACGTACCATTACCAATACCTTTATCAGTAATTTTTTCACCTAACCACATTACAAATAATGTACCTGCCGTTAATACAAACGTAGATAGCACTAAAAATAAAGTATTTGGTAATAAAATTGCCTCAGCCGGAACTTGCGTTTTAACGTAACCTACAGATTGAACGATTGTGATTGCCACCGTAAGGTAGCGGGTAATCTGGTTCATTTTCTTTCTACCACTTTCGCCTTCTTTCTGCATTTTTTGAAAAGAAGGAACAGCAATACCCAATAGTTGCACCACGATCGATGCAGAGATATAAGGCATTACCCCCAATGCTAAAATAGACACACGAGAGAAAGAACCTCCGGCAAACATATCTAGTATGCCTAAAAGTCCTGATTTTTCGTTAGTGCCTAAAGCAGTTGGATCTACACCTGGTAAAACCACGTGAGATACGAAACGGTATACCAAAAGAATTAAGAGCGTAAACAAAATACGCTCTTTTAATTCCTGAATTTTCCAGATATTACTTAAAGTAGTAAATAGCTTCTTCATTTAATAATTACAATTTTACAATTGAACCACCTGCAGCTTCAATAGCTTTTTGTGCGGTTGCAGAAAACGCATGTGCAGTAACTTCTAATTTTGCTTTCACTTCACCACGACCTAAAATTTTAACTAAGTCATTTTTTGAAGCTAAACCATGCGCCTGTAAAGCAGCGAAATCGATAGTTGTTAAGTTATGTTTTTCAGCTAAGCCTTGGAGTACATCTAAATTTACACCAACATACTCTGTACGGTTAATTGGTTTGAAACCAACTTTAGGTACGCGACGTTGTAAAGGCATTTGACCACCTTCGAAACCGATTTTAGTAGAGTGACCTGAACGAGAACCCGCACCTTTGTGACCACGAGTTGAAGTACCACCACGACCAGAACCTGTACCACGACCAATTCTTTTGCTGTTTTTTGTAGAACCTTTTGCAGGTTTTAAATTACTTAAATTCATTTTTTTGAATTTGTGTTGCCCTTCGCTTTCACTAAACAGGTACAACGATTAAACATATATAAAGCCAGTACAGGGATACCCCTATACTAGCTTCAGATTTTTATTAAATTGCTTCGATAGCTACCAGGTGATTCACTTTACGAATCATACCGATAATTTGCGGTGTAGCTTCTACTTCAACGCTTTGGTTCATTTTAGATAAACCCAAAGCCTGAACGGTTCTTTTTTGGCGCTCGCTTCTGTCGATAACGCTTTTTACTTGTGTTATTTTGATCTTAGCCATGATATTATCCGTTAAATACTTTGTTTAAATCTATACCACGAGTTTGAGCTACTGTATAAGCATCACGCATTTTAGTTAATGCATCAACAGTTGCTTTTACCACGTTGTGTGGGTTTGATGAACCTTTAGATTTTGCCAACACGTTATGAACGCCGGCACTCTCTAATACAGCACGCATCGCACCACCAGCAATTACTCCGGTACCTACTGCAGCTGGTTTGATTAATACAAAACCACCTGAAAATTTACCGATTTGCTCGTGAGGAACAGTACCATTTAAAATTGGAACTTTAACTAAGTTCTTTTTAGCATCATCCACACCTTTAGCGATTGCTTCAGTTACCTCTTTCGCTTTACCTAAACCGAAACCAACAACACCGTTCTCATCTCCAACAACAACAATTGCTGAGAAGCTGAAAGTACGACCACCTTTGGTTACTTTGGCAACACGTTGTATACTAACCAAACGATCCTTTAATTCGATATCGGTGGTTTTTACTCTTTTTATATTGATAGTTGACATCTTACTTTTTCTTCAGATTAAAATACTAAACCAGCTTCGCGGGCACCCTCTGCCAACGATTTTACACGACCGTGGTATAAATAGCCGTTTCTATCGAAAACAACTTCTTTAACACCAGCAGCAATTGCTTTTTCAGCAACTAATTTGCCTACTGCAACTGATTGGTCGCTTTTATTTCCAGTACCAGTAAAATCTTTCGATAATGATGATGCTGATGCAATTGTTTTACCGGTTACATCGTTAATTACCTGCGCATAAATCCCTTTATTGCTTCTATATACAGATAACCTTGGACGCTCTTCCGAACCGGTAAGTCTTTTTCTGATCCCTTTTTTAATACGATCTCTTCTTGATAATTTTTTACCTGCCATGATTACTATTTTTTAGATGCTGATTTACCTGCTTTTCTTCTTAACACTTCACCTACAAACTTGATACCTTTACCTTTATATGGCTCTGGTGCACGTAACGAACGGATTTTCGCTGCTACCTGACCGATCAATTGTTTGTCTATACTTTCCAAAATGATTTTAGGTGTTTGACCTTTTTCAGATTGAGTAGTAACTTTAATCTCAGCTGGTAACTGGAATACATAGTGGTGAGAATAACCCAAAACTAAATCTAGTGTGTTACCTTGGTTTGTAGCACGGTAACCAACACCTACTAATTCTTGAGTTAAAGTATAACCTTCTGTAACACCAATAACCATATTGTTAAGCAATGAGCGGTATAAACCGTGTAATGCTTTGTGTTTCTTTTGTTCTGATGGACGTTGAACTGTTAAAATTCCATCTTCCTGACTTACAGTGATATCTGAATCTACTGCTTGTGTTAATTCACCTTTAGGACCTTTTACAGTTACCACGTTATCGTTAGATACGGTAATTGTAACACCTGCAGGGATTGTAATTGGGGCTTTTCCTATTCTTGACATTGTGTTGTTCTCCTAAATATTAATAAACGTGACACAATACCTCACCACCAATGTTTAATTTGGCTGCTTCTTTGTCGGTCATTACGCCTTTAGAAGTAGATAAGATTGCGATACCTAAACCGTTTAATACTCTTGGCATGTTTTCAACGCCTGCATATTGTCTCAAACCTGGTTTACTTACTCGCACTAATGTACGAATAGCAGGAATTTTAGTTATTGGATTGTACTTCAAAGCAATTTTGATTGTGCCTTGAACTGTAGTATCCTCAAATTTATAATTCGCGATGTAACCTTTATCAAAAAGTACTTTAGTGATTTCCTTTTTAAGGTTTGATGCAGGAATTTCTACAACTCTGTGGTTGGCCTTAATGGCATTCCTTACTCTTGTTAAATAATCTGCTATTGGATCTGTATTCATTATTTATTGTTTTTGATAATGGTTTCCTTCCGCTACCCAGCGGTGGGACCTGCTATCGGTTAAAATTCTTTATTATAGTATATAGACATAAGTATCAAGTATCAAGAAACCAATTGGTCTCGATACCTGATACTCAGTACTAGCTACTTTATATTACCAAGATGCTTTTTTAACACCTGGTATTTTACCGTCTAGTGCCATTTGGCGGAACGTTACCCTTGAAATACCAAAGGTACGCATGTAACCACGTGGACGACCAGTTAATTTACAACGGTTGTGTAAACGTACCGGAGATGAGTTTTTAGGTAATTTATCTAAACCCTCGAAATCTCCCGCAGCTTTTAATACTGCACGTTTTTCAGCGTATCTAGCTACCAATTTTTGGCGCTTAACTTCGCGTGCTTTTACACCTTCTTTTGCCATTATTCTGCTGTTTTTTGATTTTTAAATGGTAATCCGAATTGTTTCAATAACTCAAGGGCTTCAACGTCAGATTTTGCCGAAGTTACGAAAGTTATATCCATCCCTAAAATTTTATTGATTTTATCTATATTAATCTCAGGAAAGATGATTTGTTCAGTAACACCTAAAGTGTAATTACCTTTTCCATCGAAACCTTTATCGTTAATACCTTTGAAATCACGAATACGTGGCAAAGCTACAGAGATCAAACGATCTAAGAACTCATACATATTGTTATCACGTAATGTTACGCGCACACCTACCGGCATACCTTTACGTAATTTAAAGTTAGAGATATCTTTTTTAGATTGTGCCGGAACCGCTTGTTGACCAGTGATGGTAGACAACTCAACGATTGTAGTATCCATAATCTTTTTATCAGTAACAGAAAAACGACCAACACCCTGATTGATACAGATTTTTTCCAATTTAGGAACCTGCATTACAGTTTTGTACTGAAATTTTTCTTTTAATGCATTTACAACTTCTTCTTTGTATTTGCTTTTTAATCTAGGTGTAGCCATTATTTAATTTCCTCCCCTGAAATTTTAGCAACTCTAACTAATTTACCATCAGCGTTAAGCTTACGACCAACGCGAGTGGCTTTACCAGATTTTGGATCAACCAACATCAAGTTAGAAATGTGAAGAGCAGCTTCTTTTTTTATAATACCACCGTTTGGATTCGCAGCATTTGGTTTAGTATGTTTAGATACTAAGTTAACGCCTTCTACAATGGCTCTGTTTTTATCTATTTGTACTGAAAGTACTTTTCCTTGTTGACCTTTTGAATCGCCAGCAATGACTTTAACTAAATCTCCAGTGCGGATTTTAAGTTTTGATGGTGTATTTACTTTGTTTCCCATTTTATAATACCTCCGGTGCTAATGATACAATTTTCATGAATTGTTTTTCACGTAGTTCTCTCGCAACCGGGCCAAAGATACGTGTACCTCTTGGCTCATCCTGTGCGTTCAATAATACAGCAGCATTATCGTCAAAACGGATATAAGAACCATCCTTACGTCTGATCTCTTTTTTAGTTCTTACCACAACTGCTTTAGAAACTGTACCTTTTTTAATATTACCTGACGGTAATGCGCTTTTTACGGTAACAACTACTTTATCACCAATTGAAGCATAACGTTTGCCGGTTCCACCTAGCACGCGAATTACCAATACTTCTTTTGCGCCGCTGTTATCAGCAACGTTTAATCTCGATTCCTGTTGTACCATCTTATTTAGCTCTTTCTAAAATTTGTACCAATCTCCAGTTCTTGTTTTTGCTCAACGGACGAGTTTCCATAATTAATACAGTATCACCGATACCACATTCGTTTTTCTCATCATGAGCCATAAATTTGGTAGTTTTCTTAACGAACTTACCATAAATCGGGTGTTTCACTTTACGTTCCACGCTCACTACAACAGATTTATCCATCTTGTTGCTTACTACTAACCCCGTTCTTGTTTTTCTTAATTGTCTTTCCATGTCGACTCTCAAATTATTTAGTTTCAGTAGCTGACTCAGTGTTTTTCACTTTAGTCAACTCAGTGTTTAAACGGGCTATGTCTTTCCTTACTTTTGCAATACGCGAAGGATTTTCGATAGCTGAAATAGTGTGAGCGAACTTTAACTTTGATAAGTTCTCTTTTTCTTCCGCAATCTTAGCTACTAATTCTTCCTTTGAAAGCCCTGTGATTTCTGAATTTTTCATTTTTCTTTTTCTTTTACGTTGAGTGTAGCGGTTATAATAAACAAGTATTTACAACATTCACCTCAACACTTTACTATGCTTCTACGTAATCTCTACGTACTACGAATTTGGTTTGGATTGGTAATTTCTGAGCGGCTAAACGTAATGCTTCTTTAGCTACTTCTAAAGGCACACCTTCAGCTTCGAAAATTACACGTCCAGGTCTTACAACTGCTACCCAATATTCAGGAGCACCTTTACCTTTACCCATACGTACCTCAGCAGGTTTCTTAGTTACCGGTTTGTCCGGGAAAATTCTGATCCATACCTGACCTTCACGTTTCATGAAACGTGTTACGGCAATACGGGCAGCCTCTATCTGGCGACTTGTGATCCAAGTAGCTTCTAAAGATTTGATACCGAAAGATCCGAATGCTAATTCAGCTCCACGAGAAGCTAAACCCTTCATTCTGCCTTTTTGCATCTTCCTGAACTTCGTTCTTTTTGGCTGTAACATTTTATTTTGTTCTAATCGTTAAACGATGTTAATAAATCAATTATTTACGAGGACCTCTGTTAGCGCCTGCGCCACCACCTCTGTTTGCACCACCTTGACCTGGGCGACCACCTTGGTTTCCACCACGTCTGTCTCCACCGCCACGGTTATCTCTTCCACCACCTCTGTTATCTCTTCCACCGAAGGCTGGTTTATCTGACTGGCCTTTTGGACCGTTGTTTGTCGAACCGATGTTTGGAGACAAATCACGTTTTCCATAAACCTCACCTTTACAGATCCATACTTTAACGCCGATTTTACCATAAGTGGTTAAAGCTTCAGCTAAAGCATAATCAATATCAGCACGGAATGTATGCAAAGGCACTCTTCCTTCTTTGTACTGTTCAGTACGAGCCATTTCAGCACCACCTAAACGACCAGAAGTCATGATTTTGATACCTTCAGCACCCATACGCATGGTTGATGCGATAGAAGATTTCATTGCTCTACGGAATGAGATCCTTGCTTCTAATTGTTTTGCAACACCTTCTGCAACTAATTGTGCATCAAGTTCAGGGCGTTTAATCTCGAAGATGTTAATTTGAATTTCCTTTTTAGTCAATTTCTTTAACTCTTCTTTGATTTTATCAACCTCAGCACCTGCTTTACCGATTACAATACCTGGGCGAGCTGTGTGGATTGTTACCGTGATACGTTTTAACGTACGCTCGATAACCACTTTAGCAACACCACCTTTAGCGATACGGGCAGAAAGGTATTTTCTTATTTTCTCATCTTCAACTAATTTATCGGAGTAGTTGTTGCCACCGAACCAGTTAGAATCCCATCCTTTGATGATACCTAACCTGTTACCTATTGGATTTGCTTTTTGTCCCATTTCCTAAAATTAGTTTTGAGTTGTTTCTGTATTTTTACTATCTACAATCAGCGTAACGTGGTTAGAACGTTTGCGAATTCTATATCCACGGCCTTGAGGTGCCGGACGTAAACGTTTAAGTTGACGGCCACCATCTACCATAATCGTTTTAACAAATAGCTCACTTCCATCAGAAGTTTTACCATTTTTAGCTTCCCAGTTGTTAATTGCAGATAATAATAATTTCTCAACTCTTATTGCTGCTTCTTTATTGGTAAACTTTAAAACGCTTAATGCTTTTTCTACACGTTCACCTCTGATAAGATCTACAACCAAACGCATCTTACGCGGTGAGGTTGGACAATTGTTTAATTTTGCTATTGCTTCCATTGTCTAATTATTTTTTCTTTTCAGCGTGTCCTCTGAATGTTCTGGTTGGAGCAAATTCTCCCAACTTGTGACCAACCATGTTTTCTGTTACGTACACAGGGATGAATTTGTTACCGTTGTGTACTGCAAATGTATGACCTACGAAATCTGGTGAGATCATTGATCTGCGAGACCAAGTTTTGATTACAGTTCTTTTGCCTGAATCATTCATAGAGCTAACTTTTTTCTCTACGTTATGGTCAATATAAGGTCCTTTTTTTATCGAACGAGCCATTATTTCTTCCTTCTCTCTATGATGTAACGATTAGAATATTTTTTAAGTTCTCTGGTTTTATAGCCTTTAGCTAAAACACCATTTCTTGAACGTGGGTGACCACCTGATGATCTACCTTCACCACCACCCATTGGGTGATCTACTGGGTTCATCGCTACCGGTCTGGTTCTCGGACGACGGCCCAACCAACGTTTACGACCAGCTTTACCTAATACTTCGTTTGCGTGATCTGAATTAGATACAGCACCGATTGTAGCAAGACAAGTAGTCAAGATTAAACGGGTTTCGCCTGAAGGCATTTTTAAAGTAGCATATTTACCATCGCGGGCAGCTAATTGTGCATAAGCACCTGCGCTACGAGCCAATTGTGCTCCTTTTCCAGGGTGGATCTCCACATTGTGGATGATAGAACCTAATGGAATGTTTGATAATTTTAAAGTGTTACCTACTTCTGGAGCTGCAGTATCGCCAGAAACTAATTTCTGACCAACTTGCAAACCTTCAGGAGCAATGATATAACGCTTCTCGCCATCTGCATAATGTAATAATGCAATGCGGGCAGTACGGTTTGGATCGTATTCAACAGTAGCTACTGTTGCAGGAATATCGAATTTATCGCGTTTGAAGTCGATTAAACGATATGATTTTTTATGACCACCACCCATGTAGCGCATAGTCATTTTACCTGTGTTGTTACGTCCACCAGACTTTTTTGATGATACAACCAATGATTTTTCGGGCTTGGTTGCTGTAATCTCCGTAAAACTAGCACCAACTCTAAAGCGGGTACCTGGAGTAACTGGTTTAAATTTTCTTAAGCCCATAGTTATAATTAATTATTAAATTAAAGGGTTGCGTAATAATCTATTGTTTCGCCGTCTTTTAACGTTACGATTGCTTTTTTGTATTTAGGACTACGGCCTGATACAAAACCTGCTTTAGTGTAACGAGATTTAGCTTTTCCATCAACAACCATTGTGTTAACTGCAACGATGGTTACACCGTACAATTTCTCAATTGCTGCTTTAATCTGGATTTTGTTAGCCTTGTGGTTAACGCTAAAAGTGAAACGGTTAGATTTCTCAGTTAAAGCTGAAGCTTTTTCGGTTAATATTGGTTTTTTTAAAATTTCCATATTACTTGGCAAATGCCTCCTCCAAAGTTTTAACAGAATCAGCAGTTAACACAAGAACACCAGCGTTTAATACATCATAAGTATTTAATTCTGCTGCAGTGATTACTTTAGTTTTCTGAACGTTTCTGCTTGATAAATAGATATTATTATTTTGTGCAGGTAAAACCAACAAAGTTTTTTGAGTTCCAACGTTTAATGCTGAAATTAAACTTGTATAGTTTTTAGTTTTAATTGTATCGAAGTTGAAATCTTCTAAAACTACCACGTTGTTATCTTTTGCTTTATAAGCTAAAGCAGATTTACGTGCTAATGATTTTAATTTCTTGTTCAATTTAAAACTATAATCACGTGGCTGAGGACCAAAAACACGACCACCACCATTAAATAATGGAGATTTAATGCTTCCGGCACGGGCACCACCTGTACCTTTTTGTTTGTATAGTTTACGGGTAGAACCTGCAATCTCGTTACGTTGTTTAGATTTGTGAGTACCTTGACGTTGGTTAGCCAAATACTGTTTTACATCTAAATAAATCGCGTGGTCGTTAGGCTCGATACCAAATACCGATTCAGGAAGTTGCACCTTGGCACCTGTTTCTTTACCTGAAATGTTTAATACTTTAACTTCCATCTGATTACTTGTCTAAGATTACGTAAGAACCTTTAGCTCCTGGAATGGAACCACTAACTACTAATAAGTTTTGATCAGCATAAATCTTCAAAACCTGTAAGTTTTGAATTTTCACTCTGTCTCCGCCTGTTCTTCCTGCCATGCGCATTCCTTTGAATACACGTGATGGGAATGATGATGCTCCCAATGAACCTGGGGCACGTAAACGGTTATGCTGACCGTGAGTCTGCATACCAACACCGGCAAATCCGTGGCGTTTTACAACACCCTGAAAACCTTTACCTTTTGAGGTACCTACAACATCAACAAAATCGCCTTCCTCGAATGCATCAACTGTTACTACATCACCTAAATTAAGTGAAGTTGTAAACGAATTGAATTCAACAAGTTTGCGTTTCGGAGTTGTGTTTGCTTTCGCGAAATGGCCTTTTAACGGTTGAGTTGTGTTTTTCTCTTTTTTCTCATCGTAACCCAACTGGATTGATGAATACCCGTCTTTTTCTTCGGTCTTTACTTGTGTAACTACACAAGGCCCAGCTTCGATTACAGTACAAGGAATGTTTCTTCCTTCTGCATCGAAAATACTGGTCATTCCTACTTTTTTTCCAATAATTCCTGACATTTTATCTTTTCTTTTTAACACCCATCGAAGCAGTAGGGCTTCGTTCAAGGTGGTTGTACATCCCCCGAAAGGGACGGCAAAGATAGACAAGAATTATTAATTTTCAAATAGTTAGCGAAATATTTTTTCAAATAAATTGCTGATACGATGGGATTTAACCGAAAAAGGAAAGTTAGTGTGCCAAACCACCATTTAAACTGATGGTTATGATCGCTAAAATGATAAATCCAATGATCACATACAAGTAGTCTTTTTCAATTAAAAAGCTAAAAATAGCGAAAACTATGCGGGCTATTGGTGTAAAGATCAGCATGAGAATGCCAAATTGCACGATTGCATCGCCATGAAATGTAGAAACACCTTTGAAAATTGCAGCAATTGAAGAAAATTTGGAAAGCTCAGGCCTGAATACTTTATAATCGGTAATCACTCCTTTATTATGAATCAGGAAAATGATGCCGCCTATTAATACGATACCCATAGAAATAATTACACCAGCACGTAATAGTGTGCCCAAAATGATTTGAATATCCTTATCGTTAATATTTTCTTTTTTAACTGTACCCATTTACAAACCACTTATTCCTTTATATATCATTTGCAATGCTAAAAATGTAACTACAATTGCAAAAATAATTTTGAGTTTATCTGTTTTGGTTTTTAATAACACTTTTGACCCTACTGATGCGCCTGTTAAAACACCAATGCAAACCGGCATGGCGATTCCCGGATCAATCTGACCACGAT
Organism: Pedobacter chinensis; assembly: GCF_003339865.1. Lineage (GTDB taxonomy): Bacteria > Bacteroidota > Bacteroidia > Sphingobacteriales > Sphingobacteriaceae > Pedobacter > Pedobacter chinensis. The sequence goes on along the minus strand of NZ_QPKV01000003.1, from coordinate 1,115,677 downwards.
GTAAATAAACAATAGCACTTGCAGCGGCTGTTACACCCATCATGAAGTTACTCGTTGTTGTAGATACTTTAAATGGTAGCCGCATAATGTTGTCCATCGCAATAACTTTCAATGCGCCACTTCCAATACCCAACAACCCGGATAGCGTTCCAGCAAAAAGCATCATTAAAAAACCACCAGGAACGTTTTTTACCGCATAAGGATGGTCAATTCCTTTATCGGGATAGGTGCTGTTCAGTTTAAAAAATTTAGCCCATTTATCGGTATTATCTAAAGTAGTATGATCTACTTTTTTCTTAAGCGTCATGATGGCCGAAAAAATCAAAATGCAACCAAATATAATAGCAATGTAATTCGCATTAAGATATACAGCAACAATCGCCCCACAAATAGCCCCTACCGTGGTAGCAATTTCGAGGAACATCCCTATCCGAATATTAGTGATTCCCTCTTTAACATAAGCCGCGGCAGAACCTGAAGATGTTGCAATAACAGAAACGATGGAGGCGCCAATAGCATAATGAATATCAACACCAAGCGCCAGGGTTAGCAAAGGAATGATGATTACACCACCGCCCAAACCGGTTAACGAACCTAGCAAACCAGCTAAAAAAGCGCCCAATAAAACGATAATGGTAAACAGCAATACCGACATGCGGGCAAATATAATGCACTTGTTTTATGGAAACGAAAGATTGAGTGAATAAAATAAAGTCTATATATTAAGGGGATAAAATAGGATTTTGAATGAATTAAAATTATTTAAGATTAGATTTACTGTTAAATTATCCCTGCATCCTTTAACCGCAGTATAACCCTATTCACATCAACAGTATCATGCTCACTTTTCAAATAAATGTCAGCTAAAAATACAGTTTCATCGTCTAACAAAACATAAGTAATTATTCTAGCGCCACCAGATTTCCCCTTATTCGTGTCGGAAATAGCCATGCGAATTTTGTAAACATTCTGTCCGAGATGAATGCCTAAAGTTGGATTAACTTCAAGATTATCAATTAAGTCTGAAATATCATATTTAATTGATTTATGCTTTTTTGCAATCCTTTTTGCTTCTTTGTCAAAATCGGGTATTGTTTTAACATTATAATTCATCTAAAAGTTCTCTAGCATCCCTAAGCTTTATCTTTCCTTCTTGATGAAGTTTAATCTGTTCAAAAGAGTTTTTTAAACGATTAAACATTGCTTGCTCAGCATTATTTAATGGTTCTTGAGCTTTTTTTATTCCTTTATCTTCAGCATAACTCAATCCTAAAGCATCTAAAACTGCTTTCACGGCCTTTTCTGTTTTTTTATTATCTATTTTTACAGTTAAAGTAGTCATAATAACAAAGTTAAGAATTAATTTTGAATGAATGTATTTAGAAATATCATCACTTAAATCTGTTTCAGAACCTTAATAGCAGAAAAGATGCTCACCACGAAGTAGCTACAAGACCTTTTAAGATTGATATTTACACTTGCAAAATAAATTTACTTCGTAGCTTTCCGCTACAGGTTAGCATGACAACCACTCGTGTTTAAATCAATTACTTTCCTAATCTTCTAATCATTTCTGCACTTAAATCACGTCCGTCATTTAAACGATTAGCAAAAAATGATTTAGCAGCTTCGAAATGTTCTTTATATCCTTTTAAATCTCCATACCCTATAATTGATGCCCATTCGTGCACCGCCGTATGAAATTCCAGATCATCACCCCTGATCGATTTATCGTACAAGGCAGTTCGTATGGATTCTTCGAGCATTTCTTCATTTTTGAAAAGATATTCGGCAATACCTAATCTCAGTTTAAATGGCGGCGTTTGGCAAATCAAATTATCATAAGGGTTAACGCCCATTTTATACCAGGCGTAAACCATACTCAACAAACTTAAATGCGAGTTTGGTTTCTGTTTATGTTCAGAATCAGACAAGCTAAATTCTTTCATGATCTTATCATCCAAAAGCAAAAGTGTTCTGCTTTCATGAAAAACAAAATCGCGGGCAGCATAAATCTTTTCCCTGAATTCGGTTTCATTTTCACAAATCATCAGTTTATATAATTCAGACTCTGCCTGTGCATAATATTTAACTTGCTTTTGAGCGTAGGGATTTAGGATGGCTAAACCGGCATAAATATGAGATTTGTAGCTAAAAATCCTCAGGGTGGTTAAAATTTTGACATTATCTATTCCGCCCGCATAAGCCGGATTATCCCAGGGGAAAAAACCTGCATTTTTCCATGCCGAGCCCATACTTTCGAAACCCATATGTGTAACCGCCTGCGTATCGGCAACAATTCTGTCATGCTCCCGGTAATCATCCATCTCAATGATGTTTGATTTCAGAGATTTATAAATTTCTAATGCTTTTCCATAAACTTCATCCGTTGCACGATGGCGAACCACAACCAACGTTTGCCCTTCAGGACTAAAAGCAGGCCCATGTAAAGAATGGCATGTTACAATTTGCGTATCCTCCGGAAGATGTTTCTCAAAAGCAGCAATTTCAGGATGTTTAACAGATGTTTGCCCGGAAACAATTGCACCAAACTTTGTAGAGCGTGCAAGGGTGGCCACTACTTCATCAATTTTCTCAGCTTCAACACAATAGATAATAAAATCAGACTTTCTGGCCACTTCATGACCATCAATCAATACTTCAATTCCTTTTGGTTCAAGTTCATTTTTTAAATCTGTAAAACGTAAAGGCATATCCGCCCCGCATACCTTATAACCAGCGTTTACAAACGATATTGCATATAATCTGCCCATATCGCCTAAACCGATAATTCCTATTTGCATGAAACAAATGTAACCTATAGTGAATTAATTTATAATAAAACTTAGATAAAATTGTTATTTTAACAAAAACAGTTTATTCATTCTCTTAACCTTTTAAATAAAATATAATTGGTTAAGAAATATATAAAAATGTAGTTTTACATTCTAACACCTATATTTAAACTATGCAGAAAATTAAACACACGCTATTGTTTTTAGGAGCTATGCTATTTTTAAACGTTGCATTTGGACAAGTTCTACCTGATACTTCGAAGAATACCGATCCATCATTAAACGGTCAGTATGAATTTATGTTAAAAAAATCCAAAAGCTTGTATGGTGCAAAGCTGATTAATCCATCCAGGTTAACTTCTTTATGGAAGAGCGTAAATGACACCTTAAGAAAAGAGCGCAAGCAACTACAAGATGCCCGAAAGGAAATTAAAGCACAATCAGACAATATTTCAAGTTTAAAAGGAGAAGTTTCAGGAAAAGAAAGTTCTTTAGCCAACGCTACAGCATCTGTTAATGAGATCAAGTTTTTGGGCATATCATTTGAAAAAGGCACTTACAACACTATAGTATGGGCCATTATTCTTGTGCTTGGTGCAGCTTTGGCAATTGTGATTTTTCAATCTGGAAAATATAGAAGAGAGGCTACATACCGAACACAACTTTATCAGGAAGTGGCCGACGAATTCCAGGCGCACAAAGTTAAAGCCAAGGACAAAGAGATGAAACTTGCACGTGAACTCCAGGACGAGAGAAATAAATGGGATGATGCCAGAGGCAGATAAAAAAATTAAAAAGGTTGTCCAAAAAGCAATTGAATGAGACTTTTGGACAACCTTTTTGTTTCTATTGATTTTTGAAATTATATCTTAAACCGATTTCAAACTCGCCATTACTATAATTTCTCATTTGAGAAGTATTGGTTGTGTATTGGAATAAAATCAAAAACTGTTCTTTATAATTTGCTCCAAAACCAGCGGTAAGGCTATTGGTACTGTGATAAATTCCATTTAACATAAACCTATTCTCTAGAAATTGAAGATTGATACCTACATCAAAAATACCATTGTAATTTTGTACGCCCCTGTAAACCAGTTTGGGCTCAATACTGTTAATCACATTGGTGGTTGTAAATTTATAACCCGCTGCAATAAAATAGATTGACCGGTCTACAACATTTCTCAATACATCCCTCTTAAAAAAACGCTTAAGGTTGGGTAATGTTCCCTGTAAAGTCAGCTTATCCATACGATAAGCCATTCCGAAATCGCCATCCAGATACATTCGGCGATCATTGAAACTATTGAGGACATCATCAGTGAAATCACCTTTAACCTTTCCCATGTTCACATACTCATTCATCACTCCGGCAGATAAACCGAAATCTAAGAAGCTTGAGCCACTATTGAGTGGTAAATGATAGGCATAGCTAACTGTTGCCCGTAATCTGTTTATTACACCAGCGGTTTCGTTGTAAATAAGTGCACCGAGGCCAACCTTATTGCTTTCCATTCCATAATCACCGGTAATATATTGAATTTTGGGTGCACCATCTACACCCAGCCACTGGGCTTTAAAAGCACCGTTTAAAGTTAAACCATTTTCTACTCCTGCCATTGCAGGGTTTGCCAGAAATTGGTTTTGGTAATAAACGCTACCCATCGGATTTAGTTGACCAAAGGCTGGTGTAATTAACAATAACAACAAGCCACATAAATAAAATTTCATCTTTCTCACGTTGTTATTTCTTATATAAAATTGATATAAACCCTTTAATTGTTCCGTCAACACCTAAATCCAGGATGTAATAATATGTATCCTCCATTAAGGGCTTTCCATTAAAGTAACCATCCCAATTGTTTTGATAATTGGCAGTTGAATACAATTTTCTTCCGCCCCTATCAAAAATGGTCAGCTTGTTAGCTGGATATTTCTCCAAGCCATTAATAAAGAAAAAATCATTTTTTCCATCGCCATTAGGCGTAAGAATATTGTTTACAATAGCCACATCGGCAGATGTCTGGATCAATAAAAAAGGTTGTAAAAAACCCTGTGTTAAGCTTATATCACTGGCTTGAAAAGTCTGTATCAAAACCATTTCGCCAATACTGAAATCGTATAACTGATTATTGATTTTACCATATCCACCTGCCGAATTTATAGCATAGGGCAGATTTTGTGCTTTAAGGTTTTTTCCTAAAAACATCAAACATGAGAAAATAAACAGGTAGTATGTTTTTTTCATCCGTATAAATTTGTTTTTAATTGTGATGAAGCTATCAGATTTATTCATACCACTGTGTGGTTTGAAAAATCATGATGGTTTCATATTCTTTAGTTTAAAGAAATCCAGGTTGTACCATCACTTTGAATAGTATAAGTTTTACTACCACTCATTGTTGTAGTTGTGGTATCATCATTTAATGATATTGCAGTATTAAAGGTGATGTTTCCAGATGACAGTGCTTTTATAATAATATAGATTCTACCTTTACAACTTGTTGCGCTCGGCAGATTTATTGTTACTGCCGATCCTGCATTTTTTACCCGAACAGTATAGTGGCTTGCGTCCAGGGTTAAAGCACCTGCCGCAGTATGTGTTAAAATACTTGCGGAAACAGATCCGTTTACATTTAAAGTGCTGGAGTTGCCCGGAGCATAACTTGTTGCAGTGGCTGCTGAAGAACTATTGATTGTTAGCGTTCCCCCGTCTGTTGTTAAGTTTCCTGACAGTAGAGGATAAATTGTATTGCTATTGGCTACAATAAGCGTATTACTGGTATTGGTCAATGTACTTCCGGCATTACTTCCTAAAAAGATATTACCACTTCCTCTATTTTTGTTCCCGGACGAAAACCCTAAAGCAGTATTATTATTCCCGTTACTCGTTTCTAAAGCTAAACTTCCAATTGCTGTATTGGCAACACCCGTACCATTCGCCATTAATGTATGCGTACCAAAAGCACTGTTATTTGAACCGACTGTATTGGTTGCCAATGATTGCGAACCAAATCCATTGTTGTTGATCCCACTAAAATTATGTTGCAAAACAAGATGTCCGAACGCACTGTTTTCATATCCTGAAACGTTTACAGATAATGCTTCTTTGCCAAATGCACTGTTAAAAAATCCTGAAACATTTGCCATAAGGGTTCTATAACCATAGGATATATTGTTATCTGCTGAATTTCCTAACCGACCGGATTTTTGGCCATTTACTAAAAAATTGATTGCCACATCATCAGTATTTCCTAAAAAATTATTGGTTTGATCAATGTTACCAGAGTTACCTCTTAGTGCCCACGTATTTGATTTAGTCAGTACAGGAATACTCATTAATTCTGGCTTGCCAGTTATTGCATTGGTTATATAAACTTTATTGGCATCACTTACACCGGCACTTGTTAATTTAGCTACGGTTACAGATGCATCTGCGAGTTTTGGAGTTGTTACAGATCCGTCTGTAAGTTGCAAAGTGTTAACAGCAGCATCATCTATATTTACATTTTTGACTTCTTTATTCCCGATTTTAACTGACGTAACAGCTCCGTCTGCGAGTTTCAAAGTAGTAACCGAAGCATCAGCGAGTTGCAAAGTATTAACTGCAGCGTCATCTATATTTACATTTTTAACTTCTTTATTTCCAATTTTAACAGATGTAATGGCAGCATCAGCAATTTTAACAGTTGTAACAGCGCCTGCATTGATATCAACAACCACATCTTTTAACAATGCAATTGCTCCATTAGCGCTTATGCTCAAATCTGTAGAAGATAGAGATTTTGCTCCTGCCAGTTGACTTACATCCAGCATTACTGGTTTCCAGGCATTACCGTCATATAATAATACTTGATTATTTGATGGAGTAGCAGCAGATAAGACTTGACCCTGTAAACCGGCAATAGTGGGATTGGGGTAATTACCTGTCAAATCCCCTCCTGCCACCCCAGTAGATGGTCCGGCAGGACCTGTATCACCTTTATCACCCTTAACTCCAGGAGCACCTTGAATACCAGCGGGACCTGCAACGCCAGCAGGACCTGCTGGACCCTGAGGGCCGCTTGGACCATTAGCGGCATAAAGCGCATAAGGAACGCTTAACAATTGAGCAGTGCCTGCTAAACTAAAATTTGAACCGTTATCTGAATCAACCTCAATCTTAACAAATTTTAAACCTGTGCCCCAGGTTACGGCTCCAATAGAACCTGTGGTTGACGTTGCACCAGCGCTACCTATACTTATGGCGTATAATCCAGTGGAATTTGTTGTAACACTTCTTACTTCGGAATATTGCGCTGCTCCCGTTGCAGACGCATCAAGAATACTAATTCTTAATGAAATACTTTTGTTCGCAATGGGGGTTCCATTCGAATTTCTGGCTGCACCTTGATAATTAAACTGCTGCGGAGCTTGTGCTTTTACAGCAAATGCCAAGCCCATGCTCAGCAAAGCAATAAGTAAAATTTTTTTCATGAATAGGGATATGATCTAATCTGTTGAACCTGATGCAAAAACTGCAGAAGCCCCAACTCTCAAATCTAATAATTAGTATATCCCACTATGCTTGATTTACACTAATGCCTTTCTATAAATACTCATAAATGGTTAAATCATTAATAATGATTATCTTAAAAAAGCAACAAAATGCTTTTTTTTACACGAACGTCCTGTTTTAACACAATTCTAAAATTGAAGAATGGTAAATCTAACAGAAACTATACTAATTAAATCTAAAAAAAAACAATAAGATCAATAACAATTCTTATGTTTCGGACGGAAAGGATATACCTTTAATATTGCGATATAAATCAACGGCATACAGATCGGTCATTCCAGATACGAAATCTAAAACACTTTGTGTTCGGGAGTAAATGTCTGTTAAATCAGTATGATATTGCTTAGGGATAAGCTTAACCAGTTTTTTATAATAATGCGTATTATTATTAATTAGTGCAGGGACAAATTCTTCCAGAAGTCCGGCCATAATTTTATATCCTGCAACCTCTTTCTGAATCACTGAAGAAAAATTATATATTCGCTCGATTGAAACTTTTTCAATGGCTCTCCAGGCTAAAAGATAAGGTTCTGGAATCAAATCAGTAAGGCTATTATTTAAACTACCTTTTAATAAACTTTCTTGCTCTCTGTAAAAAATATCTGCACATAAATTAGTCAGCGTGTTAATGGCCTTTGCCCTGAGCAATCCTATTTTAGCATCATCATCTTCATAATTATTTTTAAGTCTGTCTTCTATCGTATTAGAATTTGCGAATGGTAACAGGTAGTTTTTTACCTCCTCATAAGAAAGGATTTTTAAACGGTGGGCATCTTCAAGATCGATGATACTGTAACAAATATCATCTGCTGCTTCAACCAGGTAAACCAGTGGGTGACGTTTATAAATCAAATATTCATTATCTTCTTGCTCCAGGCCAAGCTCATTGGCAATTTTCTTAAAAGTTTCTTCCTCAGATTGAAAAAAACCATATTTTTTGCGATGCAAAAGACCTTTCTGTTTACCTGCAATTGATGCACATGGATATTTAGCTATTGATGCAAGAGTTGAATAAGTGAGTGCATAAGCATCATGCCCTTTACCCTTCAATGGGTGTGTAAGGATGCGGATAGCATTTGCATTCCCTTCAAAATTGATCAAGTCATGCCATTGAGATTCATTCATCTCTTTTTGGTAAATTCTACCATCACCATCAGTAAAATATCTGGATATAGCTGCTTCGCCTGAATGACCAAAAGCAGGATTACCCAGATCATGAGCCAGGGCCGCTGCAGCAACAATATTTCCCACTTCATTAATTAAAGGTACCTCTTTAACTAATTCAGGTTTTTTTTCCTCTACATTGTTTAAAAACATATTGGCCATAGAACGGGCCACACTCGCCACTTCTAAACTATGTGTTAAGCGATTATGTACAAAAACACTGCCGGGCAAAGGAAATACCTGAGTTTTATTTTGCAAACGTCTGAATGGCGAAGAGAAAATTAACCTGTCATAATCTCTCTGGAAGTCAGAACGTGCCTTATCACGGTCTCCGGTCCAGCTTTCCTGCCCAAATCGTTTGTTTGATAGTAAATATTTCCACTCCATTTATTGTAACCTTTAAAATTTGGGCCAAGTTAAACAAAAGAAGAAAATCATATTCAAATAAAACGGAGAAAATACCCGAATGATTTTTAACGACCATTTAAATTTTTTTGAAGCTCAATGTTTATCAAAATCCGAGCTGATTCCATTTTTTCAAAAAGTGGGATAAAACCATTTCGGATTCCATCTGTTTTTCTTAAAAATATAATTATGAAAACAAGTATTTATAATAAGGAAGAACATACTGAAGGTTATGTTGGCAAAGGAGATGACCACAATAAATCTGATGTTCAAAAAGAATACGAAAAAGGCAATGATGGAAATGAGGTAACAAGTTTTGGACAAGAAACCATAGCCGAAAAAAATGCCCACGGATATAATGAAACTAATATTCACGCTAAAGATGGGTTAGACAATACCGGAACTCAGGGTTATGATTCACTAAGTGATGATTCATATAATAGTCATGATAAGAATCCTACGGTAGAAAGCGCCGAAAGCAAAACAGGCAGTTCATCTAAAGACTTTGATACTCCGAATGAAGAGCAAATAAAGCAAAGGGATGAAGATGATGTTTTAAATAGTGGTATTTAAATTTTTAAGATATGAGATTAATAAAATACGCCATTTTAGGCGCCCTAGGCGTTTATGGCTTTAAGTACGCAACACAAAAAAGATCGGTTGATGGAAAATCTTTAATTGACGATTTAACAGATGCTATTCCTGACATCATCAATAAAATAAGAAATTACGGAGAAAAAATCAGGAAAGACTATAATCAAACCACAGAATTATATTGACATTAACAAGCTGCCTTATACTACCCAGCTTGTTGACTTATATCAATCGGTATATTTCTGTAATCGTTTGAAAATCTCCCATTAAGTTATCAAATTTGCAGCTAATTGGAATTCGCGGCAAAATCTTCAAAATCATTAGCTAAACTAATTTTAAGGGCTATATAATGCTTCTTAATTAAATACATTAAGCTGTTGAATTCTAAATAAGTTCTCCATCTGCCTGGAAATTTATTTCAAATTAAATAGGGATCAATAAGGTGATCCCTATTTAAAAATTATAAATCCTTTCCACCAATACCTTTTTCCTCATCGCTATTTCTATTCCCGATATCCTCACCCTGGCTAAGGTTGGCATTCTTCAAATCATCGATTATTTTAGAATCATTTCCTTCTTCAGCTTTTGCTATATGCTCTTCGCTTGGAAGATTTTTCCGCTTAAACTCAGAGTGGGTAACGCTATGCCCATAAGTAACCTCGCCTTTATCCCATTCTATATTTTGATCATCTTGTTTTTCAAATTGATCTCCGTCTGTATTATTGATTTCGTTATTCATCACCTTAGAATTAGTTAATCCATCTTATGGATAACAATAATCTACGCTATAAGGTTTAATTATTTTATAAACTTATCTCATTTTTAATGGTAATTAAAAATGAATTAATGAAACCAGGCTTTTATGTGGAGTTTAACGGCACTATTATTGACCTATGAATTAATAAATGATAATAATGGTTGATTCTAATATTGTATCGACGCAAAATTTATTTTCTACCCCTCTGTTTCTTAATTAAGTTTCAACTTTAAACTCCTACCCAAAAAGAGTATAAATACGCTTATTTTGAGTATTAACACATATTTTGCTGTATAATATTATTTCGATATTTGAATAAACCCCTCAAAGTTTTAACAATTAAAAATTGAAAATTCCAATAAAAGTATTACTAGCTGATGATCACGCAATTGTGCGAAATGGGATAATTTCATTATTGGAAAAACAACAAAACATAGAAATCGTAGCTGAAGCATCAAATGGTTTAGAAGTTTTACGGCTTTTACAAAGTGGCGTGAAACCCGACATTATCATTACCGATATTACCATGCCAGAAATGGATGGAATTGAATTAACAGCATCAATAAAATTAAACTATCCCGATATTAAGGTATTAATTCTTACCATTATTGATCAGGAAGATCTGATCATTTCATGCTTTAATGCAGGCGCACAAGGCTATTTACTTAAAAATGTAACCATATCTGAAGTTGTTTTTGCGATTGAGCAGCTATACGCCGGGCATAAGCATATTTGTACTGCAATCGGCATTAAACTACTGAACCATTGGCAGGGGAGGTTTACTTTTAGTTCAAAAAATCTAAAATCAAGCATTCAGCTTTCCAAGAGAGAATTAGAAATATTAAATCTAATTGCAGAGGGTTATACCAATGGAGAGATAGCTGAAAAATTGTTTACCAGTAAAAGAACAATTGAAGGGAACCGACAAAATCTATTGGACAAAACCGGCAAGAAAAATACTGCTGCTCTGATCAATTTTGTTGTAAGGAATGGAATAATTGATTAAAAATCATTTCACGCCTTTACTTTGGTCAATTGATGGAGTACTATCCAAGTCATCTTTACTTGAATCATTCTCTTCTCTGTGTTTTGGTGGATGTTCCATCCTGCTTTCTTCTAACTCGGAGAAATCACTGCCTTTTTGATTTGCAACTTCACCATGAGATGATGGTTTTTCATTTAGCTCTTCTTTAGGATCAGCAAAATCCTGACCTTCAACCGGTAAATTTTCATCTTGCTTTATTGGCTTCTTCATATGCTTTAAACCAGTTAATGAAGTTTTTGTTTCAAATTTAAATGCATAAAAAAACCACCGATTTACATCGATGGTTTTCAATTCATTTTAAAATCAATTAAACTTTGATTTCAACTTCAACACCACTAGGTAATTCAAGTTTCATTAAAGCATCAACTGTTTTAGAGTTAGAGCTATAAATATCTAATAAGCGTTTGTAAGCGCATAATTGGAATTGCTCTCTGGCTTTTTTGTTTACGTGCGGAGAACGTAATACAGTAAAGATTTTTTTCTCTGTAGGAAGTGGAATCGGACCACTTACAACTGCACCCGTAGGTTTAACAGTTTTTACGATTTTCTCAGCAGATTTATCTACCAGGTTATAATCGTAAGATTTTAATTTAATTCTGATTCTTTGGCTCATCTTATTTTTAATTATGATTTCCTGTTAGAGCTATTAACAACAGAAATCGGATTTATCTTTTTAGTAGCAAGTATTAGTATCGGGTATCAAGACCCAATGCAGGTCTTGATACTTGATACTTTGATCTTGATGCTAATTATTCTACAGATTTAATTCTGCCTTTTGATTTTGCGATTACTTCGTCCTGAACGTTTTTAGGCGCTGGTTCGTAGTGATCAAATTCCATTGTAGAAGTTGCACGGCCTGAAGTGATGGTACGTAATTGCGTTACATAACCGAACATTTCTGAAAGTGGAACCAATGCTTTGATTACCTGAGAACCATTACGGGTATCCATACCTTGTAACTGACCACGACGACGGTTCATATCACCGATCACATCACCCATGTTTTCTTCAGGGGTTAAGATTTCGATTTTCATGATTGGCTCCATCAAAGTAGGTTTACATTTAGGTAATGCCTCACGATATGCCATACGGGCAGCAAGCTCGAATGATAAAGCATCTGAATCGACTGCGTGGAATGAACCATCAATCAAACGAACTTTCATATCAGGAAGTGGATAGCCTGCTAATACACCATTTGCCATTGCTGATGCAAATCCTTTTTCTACTGAAGGAATAAATTCACGTGGAATTGAACCACCTGTAATTTCGTTCACAAATTGTAAACCACCTTTTTCAAAATCGGCATCAATTGGAGAAATAACAACCTGAATATCGGCGAATTTACCACGACCACCAGATTGTTTTTTATACGTTTCACGGTGTTGAGTTGTACCAAAAATCGCTTCTTTGTAAGCAACTTGTGGTGCACCCTGATTAACCTCTACTTTAAATTCACGTCTTAAACGGTCGATTAAGATATCTAAGTGAAGCTCACCCATACCAGAGATTACGGTTTGACCAGTTTCCTCGTCAGTTTGTACCCTGAAAGTAGGATCTTCTTCAGCTAATTTACCTAAAGCCATACCTAGTTTATCAACATCAGCCTGAGTTTTAGGCTCAATTGCTAAACCGATAACCGGCTCAGGGAATACCATCGATTCAAGAACGATAGGGTGTTTCTCATCACAAAGTGTATCACCTGTTTTGATATCTTTAAAGCCTACTACCGCAGCAATATCACCAGCACCTACGTTAGGGATTGGGTTTTGCTTGTTAGCATGCATCTGGAAGATACGTGAAATACGTTCTTTGTTGTTTGAACGGGTATTGTAAACGTATGAACCAGCTTCTAAGTTACCAGAATAAACGCGGATGAAACATAAACGACCTACGAATGGGTCAGTAGCAATTTTAAATGCTAATGCTGCAAACGGTTCTTTTTCTGATGGCTTTAATAAAACTTCTTCTTCTGTGTTAGGATTAGTACCAACAACACCTTCAGAATCTAAAGGCGAAGGCAATAATTCCATCACATAATCCAACATGGTTTGAACACCTTTGTTTTTGAAAGATGAACCACAAACCATAGGAACGATTTTAGCATCTAATACAGCTGCACGTAAAGCGTCTAAAATTTCACGCTCAGTGATTGAATTTGGATCTTCGAAGAATTTCTCCATCAAAGTCTCATCATAATCAGCTACAGATTCTAATAATTTCTCTCTCCATTCAGCAACCTCATCCAACATATCATCAGGAATTGGCACTTCAGTAAAGGTCATACCTTTATCATGCTCGTTCCAAACAATACCACGGTTGTTGATCAAATCAACCACACCTTTAAAGTTATCTTCAGCACCGATAGGTAATTGCAATGGAACTGCATTACTACCCAACATGTCTTTAACTTGTTTAACAACTTTTAAGAAGTCAGCTCCTGAACGGTCCATTTTGTTAACGAAACCGATACGGGCAACATTATAGTTGTTGGCTAAACGCCAGTTAGTTTCTGATTGAGGTTCAACACCATCAACAGCAGAAAATAAAAACACTAAACCATCTAACACACGTAATGAACGGTTTACCTCTACGGTAAAATCCACGTGTCCTGGTGTATCGATAATGTTAATGTGATAGTTCTGTCCTCTGTATTTCCAACCCACGGTTGTAGCAGCAGAAGTAATGGTAATACCACGTTCTTGCTCTTGTGCCATCCAGTCCATTGTTGCAGCACCTTCGTGCACCTCACCAATTTTATGACTAACACCAGCATAATAAAGGATACGCTCAGTTGTTGTAGTTTTACCCGCATCAATGTGAGCCGCGATTCCGATATTTCTTGTAAATTTTAAATCTCTTGCCATTGTTATTTTTTTGATTTATCTGATTTTAAATGATTACACCGATTATGTAATACAAATCGGTGTAATTTATTTAATCAGTATAATCTTCTAATTAAATCTGTGTAATCTTACTAATCTGTTAATCCTAAATTAGAATCTGAAGTGAGAGAACGCCTTGTTAGCCTCAGCCATTTTGTGCGTATCTTCTTTCTTCTTAACAGCAGCACCTTCACCTTTAGCAGCAGCTACCATTTCACCAGCTAATTTCTCTTTCATGGTTTTTTCACCACGTTTACGAGCGTATAAAATTAACCATTTCATACCTAGTGCTGTTTTACGTTCTGGTCTAACCTCAGTTGGAACCTGGAAGTTAGCACCACCAACACGACGAGATTTAACCTCTACAGCTGGCATAATGTTGGTTAAAGCACGTTTGAATATTTCTAAACCGTTTTCACCAGCTTTTTTCTCAGCCAATTCAACAGCATCATAAAAAATAGAGTAAGCGATAGATTTTTTTCCATCGTACATCATATTATTTACAAAACGAGTTACCTGAACATCATTAAATTTTGGATCAGGAAGAATAATTCTCTTTTTTGGTTTTGACTTTCTCATTTCTTATTTCCTCCCGATTATTTCTTTTTACCTTTTGCAGGAGCTGCAGCAGCTTGACCTGGTTTAGGACGTTTAGTACCATATTTAGAACGACGTTGGTTACGACCAGCAACGCCTGATGTATCCAATGCACCACGGATGATGTGATAACGTACACCTGGTAAATCTTTAACACGACCACCACGAATCAATACGATTGAGTGCTCTTGTAAATTGTGACCTTCCCCAGGAATGTAAGCATTCACCTCTTTACCGTTCGTTAAACGAACACGGGCTACTTTACGCATTGCTGAGTTTGGTTTTTTAGGGGTAGTGGTGTACACACGTGTACATACACCTCTTCGCTGTGGACAGCTGTCCAACGCTGGAGACTTACTCTTGAACTCCAGTGCTACTCTACCTTTTCTAACTAATTGTTGAATAGTTGGCATTGTGCTTTTTTATGTTTTTTATTAAAAATTTACCGCTCCCCCGGCATCCTCGCAGATAGCCCATAAAACGGACTGCAAAAGTAGAACAATTCTTTTTATAAATCAAGGGCTTGGGCAGAAAAAGTTTTCAGCTGGCAATAATCAGTTTTAACTTGAAGATTAAGGAGTTGCGATTCGGTTTGCAGCTGGGAATTTGCAGTTGACAGGTATTGAGGGGAGTTTAATAAAACATGCATCGTGCTGTGTAGCGAAGCGAGAAGCCACGAAGTAAATTCATTTCAGTAAATCCACGCAATCTTTTATTAAGTTCTGCAGGCATATTCCAATCTTGTTCAACAACCTCAGCATACCAAGCCTCTAAGCTAGCCCTTGCAGCGCCGTGTTTCTTATAATATTCTACAAGTGTTTTCTTTGCAATAATCCGCATGTAAACACAAAGATATTACCAAAATGGTAACAAAGCAAATTTATCAGTGTTGGTTAATAATTCAGGTTGGCATAAATACTTCATTAAAGAATTTTTTACAACATAATTTTAAATATCTTATATTTAAATAAAATCTTAAATTATGTTTCTAAGCATTATCGGAATTATCATCATCTTCATTGGCTTTGCCATAACCAATCAAAACAATATGGCTTCGCGATATAGTACCGTTATTAAAATCACAGGCATTGTGTTGGTCATTATTGGTCTGTCATTTTCAATGTTTAAAGTGATTAATGCCGGAGAGGTTGGGGTTAAAACAGTTTTTGGAAAAGTTGACAATGATGTTTTGTACAGCGGCCTGAATGTGATTAACCCCATAGCTATAATCACCACTTTTGATGTTAAAACTCAAAATTATACCATGTCGGGCGTACAGGATGAGGGAAAACAAACAACAGATGATGCTTTACGTGTGCTATCTGCCGATGGTCTGGAAGTAATTATTGACCTCTCAGTATTATTCAGGGTTAAGGGGAGTGCGGCACCAAATATTCTCAGAGAAATTGGCACTGATTATTTAGAAAAAATAGTCCGCCCAGTTGCCCGTACGGCGATAAGAGATAATGCGGTTGCTTATGATGCCGTTGCATTGTATTCCAGTAAACGGGATGAATTTCAGGCAAAAATATTTAACACTATAGAGAAAAGCTTTGCAAAC
Organism: Pedobacter chinensis; assembly: GCF_003339865.1. Classification (GTDB taxonomy): domain Bacteria; phylum Bacteroidota; class Bacteroidia; order Sphingobacteriales; family Sphingobacteriaceae; genus Pedobacter; species Pedobacter chinensis. The sequence continues at coordinate 1,099,322 of NZ_QPKV01000003.1, read as the reverse complement.
AGGGGTCTTGAACTGGAACAACTGCTGGTACGTAATATTACCTTGCCTGCATCCGTAAAAGCAAGTATCGAATCTAAAATTAATGCGGAGCAAGATGCACAAAAAATGACGTTTGTGCTTCAGAAAGAGCGCCAGGAAGCGGAACGTAAGCGCGTTGAAGCACAAGGTATTGCCGATTACCAAAGAATTCTATCAACAGGTTTAAGTGATCGTCAGCTTCAGTACGAATCTATTCTTGCTCAAAAAGAAGTTGCAAAATCGGCAAATACAAAAGTGATTATTATGGGAAATGGTAAAAGCGCACCTATTATTTTAGGAGGAAACTAATTACAATCTTTAAAACCATCTTTAAGTACTTTTAATTTGGCAACGGCTGCTTCCAACTCTTTGGGTGCTTTACCATATTCGTAAGTAATTTTATATTGTTTGTCATCAGCATTAACCGAAACCCATTCAGCACCTCCATCTGCACAATCCGGACAGCCGATCACTTCTGGTAAATTTGCAATCTGGCTGGAATTCAATAAATCTTTAATGGCATTCACTTCAGCTTCAGAAATTGTTTTACTACAGGTTCTGGTATCGGGTGTTTGCCCGTTTTTACTTTTTGAAAAGGTAAGTTTTGAATCGCTGATTAATAGCGTATTGGAGCAATAACCTGCGCACATACCAAATGATGTACCATAGCCAATGCTATTCAGATTTTTAATTTGACCTTTTTTACAAGCTGAAAAAAGTAAAGCACAAACAATGATCAAGATTAAGGGTAGATTTTTTTTCATAAGCAAGGTTGGATTTTTATCAAAGGTAATATTTATCAACCAATAAAAAATCCGCAACGGCCTAAATCATTGCGGATTGAAAATTTGATTGTGTTTTCAAGCTAAAAGCATTAAGACTATCTTCGATGGACACTTACGTGGTTCCCATTAAATTAAGGAAAATTCGTTATTGCTAGATTTTCTTCAAACCGAAGCAATCTACCTTTGTAGCGGAATTTGTTATTTGCCCTTACCTAGCGCCCCTCATATCCTTGCTTCACTTCGTCAATTCACTGTATTTCTTGGATTGCTTCTTTCGTTTTTCGAACCAACCTTGGTAATTTTATAATTTAATGAAACATAAAAATACCTGGTAATACTATTAAAACGGATATCCTCTATCCTACTTCCATTAATTGTTCTGTCAATGTTGGTATTTTGATTTAAAATATCGAAACCCTTTAAAGCTAAGGTTATCCTGCGTTGCATAAAATATTGTTCCAAACCTGCGTTTAATAAAAACACATTGTTATTAAAGCCATCTGCTCTGCCAGCGGCACCATTATGCTGAAGCTCGGCATTCATTCTCGTGTTTTTAATAAACTCATAACTTAAATTTGCGCTGTTGGAGAAATTGAAATATTTATTATCAATTGCGCTTGGTTGCGAATTGTTGACTTTACTGTATTGCACACCCAAATAAATTCCAGCATTTAATTTATCATCAATATCATAGCTAAAGTTGGCATTCGGACCAAAATTATAACGATCTGTAATGTTCTTTTCGCTGTTGATAAAAGAGGAAGCATGTGAAACAAACAAGTTAATGCCATAGCCCATCCTTAAACCTTTTAATTTTGTGGGTTGACCAAAAAACGTTCCGGTATTAATGTAATAATTACCATCTACATTTACAGGCTGGACATACTGAACACCATCCACATAATTAATACTGTTGCCGATATCATCCAGGGCATAATTGATCAGGAAATAACCATTCCAGTATTTATTATTATCTGCGCTGAATGTATTAAAGTTAACCGACATGCGATGACTCTTTCTGGCCTCCAGATTTGGATTACCGATACGTTGATACAGTGGATTACTGTTATTTTGAACGGGTTGTAAATCATTCACTGATGGCAAGTTCACATTTGCATTGTAATTAATCTGCAAGGTATGTTTGTTCTTATTTCTAAAATTGATGTTTAACCGGGGCAAAATATTGTAGTATTTCTTTTCAAGGTTATTCATATTTACTCCCGCACTATTGAATGTTGATGCATCCAAACCGGTTTCCTGAAAACCCAGGCCTAAGTTATAAGTCCATCCTGTACGGTTATACACCAACCCTAACCTTGCGGTTTGTGTCCATGTTCTGTTTTCCAATGTGTTCGAAAAATCCGGAACAACAGTATCGTAAGTATTGTTTAATGGATTATAGCTTAAGGTTAATTGTTGCGCCTCAACCTTACCTTCATTACGGATATAAGCAATATTGCTACTCATTTTTTTTTCAATAATCGGACGACTATAATTGACCGCAAAGCTATAATTTCTTGAATTATTTTCTTGTTCTGCCTGCTGATTCAGATCTGTAATATCTATTGTGCCGCTACTATAATTGTTGATCAGCGATTTATTAAGCCAGTTAGAGTTAAAGGTATTTTGTGTTCCATTTAAACCAATAATGATAGATCCTTTCTTTAAGCGACGGGTAGCTGAAAATTCGCCAAAAAATGCTGGTGTGGAATTTCTCTGATCGAGATATTGATTACCATCGTTGGTTTTTCCGGCTAAATCAAATGCAGAATTAAAGTTCCGGTTATTGATATTGTTGGTGTAGTTAAGAATAGCGTTAGATCGAAAAGTGATATCAGTTAAAGAATCGGGATGATATTCTACCTTGAAATTGAAACGGTGTGCCTGATTATCAGAATTTCGATTTGATACTTCATTGGTTCTCAACACATCATTCTGGTTAATATCCTGAAGATTGGAAAACCTGTTGCCCAAACCTTTGCTAAAATAAGTGAAATAACTGCTGCTAAGCGCAAGCTTGTCTTTTTTTCCCCAACTATTGCTGTAATTAAGTCCGCCGCTATGTGTTGTCACTTCTCCCAAAGCACTATTATCAAAAACACCCGAGCCTCCAATGGTTGTACGGCCATTATTTACGTTAATAGAAAAACCACCACCACCAGGAGGGGCAAAAATATTTCCTAAATTTCCACCCGTAAAGCTGCTCAAATCTTCATACTGAAAACTTGCATTACTAACATTGTTACTCATACCCAATACAGCAAATTGCATCTTTTTGGTAAAGTGATTGGCGCTTAAATAGCTGCTATATTTATCTGTAGTACCTCCAGATAAATTGGCATTGCCAAACCAACCGTTCTTTTTATCTTCCTTAATCGTTAGGTTTAAAACTTTTTCTCTTTGCCCGTCATCAATTCCAGTTGCTTTTGCTTCCAGGGTTTTACTATCAATCAGCTGAACTTTTGCAATCACATCTGCTGGTAAATTCTTGGTTGCTGTTTTTGGATCAGTACCAAAAAAATCCTTTCCATCAACTGTTAATCTTGTAACTTTTTGCCCTTGCACTAAAATGCTTCCATCCTTATCAATGGTTACACCAGGCAATTTTTTTAATAGGTCCTCAACCGCAGCATTGGGTTGAGTTTTATAAGCATCAGCGTTAAATTCAACCGTATCTTTTTTGATGGTTGCTGTAGCGTATCTTCCTGCAACTGATACATCTTTTAGGGCGATGGCATCTTCCTGCATTTTTAATGTTCCTAAATTCAATATTTTACCGTTTATGCTGATGTTTTTTAAAATTGGATTATAACCCATTGCAGAGATTTTGATGTTATAATCGCCTTTTGCGATATCTTTAAAAGAGAATTCTCCCGATTTATTACTTACAACACCTAATTTCTTTGTAGAATCAGCTTTGCCAGATAAAATAACTCCTGCGTATTCAAGTGGCACACTTGTTTTGGCATCAATAATTTTTCCGGTAATTCCTCCTCTCTCTTGTGCGAAGACTTTCGTAGATAAAATGCATAACAATACAAATAAATAGGTTTTCATATCTGAAATTTAAATTTTTGGTTTGGTTTTGATATTGAGATCATAAGCTCAATTTTCAGCTATATGACACCGGAAAAATTAAAATGTGACAGTTTTGATTTATTTTTGATAAAAAAAATTGACTAGAAACGAAAAAGCCTTTCACTTGAATTGAAAGGCTTAGAAATTATAATGTTTAACTTTATTTGGATAAGAGCTTAATGCTGGTGGCTTTAAATCTGTTGTTTACAATTTTACCTGAAACCACTGCTTTACTTATTGCATTGCAGAAACCTTCCTTTCCGTGAGCATCTCCGAAATCATCAATATCCTTTCCCTCAACAAAATAAGATTTACCATCAATTTTTACAGCAAGATCGCAATTTTTACCTTTCATTTTAAATTGACATTCGCCACAGGCAACATCAACTATTTGATCGGTAATTTCTTGCTTTGAAACAGTTTTTTTAGGTGCGGTTTGTGCTTGTGTTGTTAAACCGGATATAATGAATAGTAAAAGGATAGCTATGTTTTTCATTGCAATTGTTTTTTCAAATGTAGGCTTTGAATATTAAAAGAATTTCAATCCTTTGTAAAATAAATCTGATAGGCGTGAAAGATTTTAAAATGCAGCAACCTTGAATATCCAGCCAGTGCTGAACTCGTTTCAGCATCTTTTTTGTGAATCCCTTGTAGCTAATCGCGGTTAGCAATATTCTTGTTACATGATCCTGCTATTATGGTCCTGAAACAAACGGCGCAGCCCTCTTGAATACCAATAAAAACTTAAAAACAAATGAAAAATTCAGGATGACGACCGTTCTTGTATGGTTTAAATGTGATGCCTAAGCATTGATAGAAGTTTAAAAACCTGGAATTCTTAACGCAACAAAAAAGGGATATGCAATCTGCACATCCCTTTCATATTAATACTCCCGACTCCGGACTCAAGACTAATTAGTAACGATATTCGTCTGATTTGAATGGACCTTCAACTGAAACTCCGATATAATCAGCCTGGTGTTGATCTAAAACCTCTAACTCCACACCGATTTTTTCCAGATGCAAACGGGCAACTTTCTCATCTAAATGCTTAGGCAAGGTATACACTTTGTTTTCGTATTTATCTGTGTTGGTCCAAAGTTCCAACTGTGCCAAAGTTTGGTTGGTAAATGAGTTACTCATCACGAAGCTTGGGTGGCCAGTTGCGCAACCTAAGTTAACCAAACGACCTTCAGCAAGAACGATCACGTCTTTACCATCAATGGTATATTTATCAACCTGAGGTTTGATCTCAATTTTGGTATCACCATAAGCACCGTTTAACCAGGCCATGTCGATTTCGTTATCAAAGTGACCAATGTTACAAACAATCGCTTTATCTTTTAATGCTCTGAAGTGTTTTTCGCGAACGATATCACAGTTACCAGTGGTGGTTACCACGATATCTGCCTCTTTAATTGCCGTATCCAAACGCTTAACCTCATAACCTTCCATTGCCGCTTGTAAAGCACAAATCGGGTCAATTTCGGTAACGATCACACGTACACCTTGTGAGCTCAACGATTCTGCAGAACCCTTACCCACATCGCCATAACCACAAACTACAGCAACTTTACCAGCCATCATTACGTCAGTAGCACGACGGATCGCATCTACCAATGATTCGCGACATCCGTATTTGTTATCGAATTTAGATTTGGTTACTGAATCGTTAACGTTAATTGCAGGTAAATGCAATGTTCCGTTTTTCATTCTTTCATATAAACGATGTACACCAGTTGTGGTTTCCTCTGATAAACCTTTGATATTAGCAATCAATTCAGGGAAGCGATCAAAAACCATGTTGGTTAAATCACCACCATCATCTAAAATCATGTTCAATGGTTGTTGCTCCGGACCGAAATGTAAAGTTTGCTCGATACACCAATCAAATTCTTCTTCGTTCAAGCCTTTCCAGGCGTAAACCTGAATACCAGCGGCAGCGATTGCTGCTGCAGCATGATCCTGAGTGGAGAAAATGTTGCAGGATGACCAGGTAACCTCAGCGCCCAAAGCCACTAAAGTTTCGATCAGAACCGCTGTTTGGATGGTCATGTGCAGGCATCCTGCAATACGAGCACCTTTAAGTGGTTGTGTTGGACCGAATTCTTTACGTAAACTCATTAGCCCAGGCATTTCAGCCTCAGCCAATTCGATTTCTTTACGGCCCCATTCTGCCAGTGAAATGTCCTTAACTTTGTAAGGAACGTAAGTTGTCTCTACTGATGACATAATATAATTATTTATTTGTTTACAAATCAATGTTTTAGCAAATAAGTATTTTGAGATTGCCCACTATTTGCTTACTTTTTCTAAAACTCCATGTTTTTCGAGCCTCAAAATTACACAATAGTTTAGCCAATATCAAAAGCTTAGAATTTAATCGGTTCCAGGTTGTGCTTTATAACTTTCCAATGGCAATGGCTGCGGCTTTACACGCATGCGTAGTGATGTTAAATTATTGCAGTTAATATCAATGAACCAAGGCTATTAATGTGTTAATAAGGATCAATTTTGATATGAGGTTTTATGAGGTTTATCCAATTCTAAAATTTTCTTCTGAATGATTAAGCTCTCCTGCCTCGGGAACGTTTCGAAATGATGTTAAACTATTTATGTCGGATTTTGTAAGATTTTTCGGAAAAATATCAGGTTTTCTCAGATTCTTAGCATTGATGGTGTTAGGCTTGATAACTCAAAAATTAAGAATAACTCACGTTTTGTCACGTTTTCCGACAACGTTTAAAATATCGTAATGGCAATAAAGCATAGTTTGAGATGGATGTTTTGAAAAAGATGTAAAGTTTTGTCAAGCTCTGTGACATTAGAATGACCAAAAACACCCAATTTCTATACAAATTACCATTTATATGAAGTTCTAAGTGGGCGTGAAAATGATAAATGCTACACATTTAGATGTTTTTATCAAAAATAGTGAGGTTTTGTGAGGTTTCCAATACTTGGATTTATTACTTGAACCTTAACATTTCTTAACAACGAAGCCTAAACGCTTAGGTAAGTAAGGATTTAACTGTCCAAAAATCTTTAATTGGCTGGAAATGCAATTTATTGGTTAAGGGGATGAGGGAGTTACTATAAAAACCTCATGTTTTCTCATGTTTCTACATCAATTCAATGGGTAACTACCCTCTATTTAAAAATACCCCTTATTAACTGTTAGAAAATCTCTTAACGCACCAAGAGCCTTGATCACATGAATATCAATGTGTTTCGGGTTAGGAAGAATAATTTCCTCGCGTGACCGACTCGCAAAACACTTTATAATCTTTTTTCCAATTCTATTAGAAACTCTTTTAAGACTTCAAAGAGGCTTAGATACCAAGGTTTACGAATGAGCAACATATATCTGATAAGTCCTTTAATTATGCTAATTTGACTTCTTTCTTCGCTGCTGCTCTTTTTTCAAGGTCCATCGTGTTAATATTGGATTAATTACAAAATCGAAAAAAAAGTTAATGATTGCCTCCATGTTTAAAAACCTTAAGTTGAACGTTAAATTTAGATATCAAATATAACAATATTGTTAACAAGAACTTCCAACCGTCCTGCAATGGCTTTACTAGCAGAAGGGTATCGAGCAATGTATTGGGCTGCAACCGATAATTATACTGATCTGAATAGTTATATCGAAGCCATGGATGGTATTGCTTTAGGACTTTATTATGATTTTTATAATATTGAAGAGGAAAAGATCCAACTATTAACTGAAATGGAATTGGCTTAAAGCCTATGCGACATCTTTCGAGCAAGACATGGAGTTTTGGCTTAGCGTAACTGAAGTTGGAGGCGAGCTGCCAATTACACCAGTGATCGGATTGAAAAATATGACGTCTATGTCACTTAAGCCAATGGATAGAGTTATGGGCTTTAACAGGCTTCATTGCAAGGTAGATACCAAGCAAGCATTAAAGCAAGGCGTGATGACTGGGCTATTCCGTGGCACAGTAATCGGTGTTGGTGGCGCTATGATGGACACAGCTGCCTTTCCTTTAATTGGAACAGTGACAGGCGGTGTTAGCTCATTTATGGCAGGTTTTGCACAAGGATTTATCCAGGGGACTGTCTCAAACGTTGCTACACAATTATTGGCATCTTGCTTTAGTTAATAATCAATAAATAAAAAGTTAACATTAGAATTAAAAGGAGCATGTTTTCGTCTATGGGATGAGACAGGCTCCTTTTACTTTTACTTTCTCTTACCTTCAGGGGGAGAAGATCAAAGGTGTATACTATATTTTGAATGATGTTAGAAAGACCTTCCCGCCTAGATTATGGTTTGAATACTAACAATTACCAACAACTACAAAACTATTGATCAAGGTAAGGTTTTTGCCTGTTTCTTGCCTGATAATAATGTGATGGGCAGTATGCAAAACTCCTACATACAGTCGTAAGATGTTGAAATGTTTGTTAAATGTAGATTTGATCACGCAAAAAAGACGTTGATGGTAGCCCTACCAATTTAAAAGCTGTTGTAGGAAGCCGTTAGGCACATATTCAAATAATATTGGGTTAGTCTTTCCATCAAATTTGCGCATACGGTGTGCAACAATCCACCTCCCGTTTGCTTTATGTGGAATTATAGCTTGGGTAAAAGTACCATTCCGAGCGGTAAACGTAACCGAGAACGAACCCTCCTCTTTCATTTGAAATGGAAAAGCATTCATCATAATCGCGTTACCTGGCATTATCTCTAATAAGTCATACCGCTTTTTGAATGGCTCAAACAACTCAGAAGGAATTCCGCGTCCAGTCGTATTTCTTGGGTCATCCAAGATCTTTTGAGTCTCATAGCTGCCTGTAATGATCATTTGTGTTAAAATATAAAGGGAAATCTCCACGATTTGCCACCGCAAATTGAGGTATACCAAATTCTTCTTCCATATCAAAGAAGGTTATCATAGGATAACTATCTCCACCGGTTATATTATCGTTTAGTTTCAATGATAATTTGAGCAATTCGGATTGTTTCAACTCATTAGCTTTTGATTCTCTTGTTGATTTAATATTTACCAGTATGGTCCCAACGAGGGCTATAACTCCACCACAACAGCAATCCATTCGGCATTCTGGACGAAAAAAATCAAACATCTTTTTCATTTAAATTAATATAACCAATGCTCATAATAAATAATGCCCAGCCAACATCCTTGAGGAGATTTTCCCAAAGGAATTCTCGGTCTGCTATTATTTTCAACGTTTTTGATGTTATCACTAGGCTTATTATAAAAGATGGGTTGAAGTCAATAAAAGAAAAACTTTCAGCCATGAATGCAATCAAGTTTAAATTAATACATAGGGTTTTAGCTTTTATTTGAGGAGATAGATTGTAGGTGCCTAATTAAGAATTAAATAATCCTTGGTTTTTATGCCCATAAAAAAAATTGTAACATGAGCATGCCTTAAAATGGCGATGTGGTCGAAGGATACGTGTGAGGAAATGGTAACTAACTTAAGTTTTGTAACCTAAATTATACATGCGCTATATTGATATATAACATATCTTGTAGTAATTAATTATTAACACTTAACTCAATTTTATGAAAAGACATCTAAAACTTATGCTTGGCCTTGCAATGGTTGCGACGGTCACACTTTCAGGATGCAAAAAAAATGAACCAATTGAAAAAGAAAAAGATTTTCAAACTTTTGCCGGTAAACCTAATTCTTCAGCAAATGCTCCAAGTTGGGAAGCATATGCCAAAAGTGAAATCTTTCCTTACGGAGATGGCACGCAGTGGAAAACTGCGATTCCTTGGGATGGACAAACAATTTACATGAGTAACGTACAGCTAAGAAATGGTTATGCGAGTGGTTATGCTGTGGCAGTTATCACTGGAACTCCAGAGCTTCCCACTGGCGAAGTCGGAAACCTAGTAGCGGGAGATAATCCAGGGGATGGACCTTCAAGAATATTCGGATATACGAGGCGATCATGTAATCCTCCAACAATATATAAAACAACAAGCACTTGGACCAATTATAACATGATAGGAAAAGACAATGCTGGAGATACATTTACAGCTTATGGCAGCCAATTTCAACAAACAAATGAATGGAACATTGCTATTGATAACCCAGATGGGTTTGATATTGCCGAACGTTTTTTCGACAATATTCATAAAGTAAAAATTACAAGAGTTTTGTTTTATGGATTAGGCAATTGCCAGACAAACCCCAAGTTGGTAACTTTCAAGCTGGCGGCTTTAAAAGATAGCCAAGGAGTTATACACTTTTATATAGCACATCCAAATTATCAAGAGTCTAGAATAACTAGCATACCTTTACCCATTGATCCAATTTAACTATTAATTTTATTTGGGATGGTCGAGAGATCATCCCTCTCAATAAATCCCAACTATTATGCAAAGTGATATCGGATATTTAGCAAATGATTCGAATATTGGATCAATAGCCCTTACCATAAAACAACCTATAAAGGCGGTGTAGTTGAAGCGAGGAGATCATTGCTACTGATGACATAATTTCTTATTTTTAAATGTGATGCAAAGTTACCACATCCCTGCGGGAAAGTCAAATGATTAAGAAACAAGCTGGTTTATAGAATGTAAAATAGTTCACATTTCACTTATAACTTAGAACACAATTACAGTAATTTATAAAACCATCACAAATCCAAAATAAAACTTTGATTTTCAGCTTATTATTTCTTAAATTGAAGTAACCAAATTAAAAATCATGAAAACAGTAAAACAGTTATTCGATACCAAACAACCAAGAATAGTCGCTGTACCCGAAAACATTTCCGTATTGGATGCATTAAAAGTAATGACCGACAAAAACATCAGTGCTGTTTTGGTTATGGAGAACGAAAAGCTATCTGGTATTTTTACCGAACGAGATTATGCGAGGAAAATCATTCTTCAGGGAAAATCATCAAAAGACACCTTGATTAGTGAAGCCATGACCGCGAATCCTATTACCATTAATTTCAGCGATACCATTGATTATTGCATGGAACTCATGACCGAGAAACACATTCGTCATTTACCTATTGTGGTTAATGATGAAGTGAAAGGCATGGTTTCCATTGGCGACGTGGTAAAGTTTATTATTGCCGACCAAAAACAAACCATTTCCCAATTGGAAAGCTATATTAGTGGATAAGAGGCTTAGGGGTTATAAGATTTAATCTGCAAAAACAATTTATCAGTGGAATCCACATGGAGAAAAAAATCAATCTCTTGGAATCATTACTTCCACCGCCACTCGCCTGCAATTGTCAATGGTTCTTTTAAATTTTGTGATTCTAAAAAGATCTTCAATTCTTCTTCGCCCTGTACACCAACCGGAATTTTTGGTGTATTGGCTAATGCATAAGTAAGCATGGCACTGTAACGTACTGTATTTTTTAGTTCCTGTTCATCTACCAGTTTAAATGAATCGCCATCCGAATGATAGAATGGACCTGAATTATTTGGCAACTTACCACCAAAGCCGCCACCCGTCGGAATCCCTTCCAGCATAAATGGTTGATGGTCGCTATGTAAGCCAGCACCTGCATTAAACAGGTTTTTAAATCCCGTGTCTATTTTAACAATATCAGCACCCCACGCAGTAAACAAATCTTTCATTTCAATACGTGAAGTAGCAAAACCTTTTGGGTCGTTTGTCATATCATAATTTAGCATGAATTTAACCTGGTTCAGTGTTCCTGCTTTTTTAGCTTGATCGATATAAGCTTTTGAGCCCAGTAAACCTTGCTCTTCGCCCATGAACAAAACAAACTCCACAGTGCGTTTTGTTTTCAGGTTTAGCGTTTTAAATGTACGGGCCATATCCATAATGGCAAAAGAACCAATACCATTGTCGATGGCACCAGTTGCCAAATCCCAACTATCCAAATGCCCGCCAACTACAATTTTATCTTTTGGTGTTTCAGTTCCTTTGAAAGTAGCAATAACATTTCTTGCTTTAATAATACCAGAAAAATTAGTCATGCCGATATGAGCAACTTGAGCCCGAGATTTTAACTTTTCTTTCAAAGCTACTCCATCTTCTAAGCCAATACAAACCGCAGGAATTGAAATTAATTTACCAGTAACGGATGCTGTACCCGTTAACAAAACACTATCTTTTACGGTGTTGATAATGATTACGCCAATAGCGCCATATTTAGTGGCAATCGCAGTTTTCTCTGAACGGTGTAATGATTTTGTTCCAGCAGGAGAACCTGGTAAAACACCTAGGTAAATCAAGGCAATTTTTCCTTTAAACCGATCAGGACTTGCCTGATAATCTACTTCCATGCCATTTCCTGCATCAACAATATCGCCGGTAACATCAGCACTTACCGGCGAATGCGCAAGGGTTACTGCTTTAATTTTTGTTAAATTATTTTTATCTGCTCCTATTTCTACATTGATGGTTTTTCTACTCCAGCTCTCTACCTCAAAAGGTTGGAATTTTACCTCGCAACCGTAAGATTTCAGTAAATCATAAGCATATTGTTCTGCCTTTTTGCCATTTTCGGAACCTGTTAAGCGATGTCCGATGGTTTCAGTTTCATATTTAAGCGTTTGGTAAGCTTTAGAATTTTGCTGAACATCAGTGTTGATTTTAGCAAAAACATCACCAAATTTATCCTGGGCATTAGCGAACAAAGCACTGAAAATAATTGCAGTTGAAAAAAGGTATTTCATTGAGAATGGTTTATCCGCTGAAATTACAAAATTTACTTTCAGCTTTACGGCTGTAACGTATATTTTGCTTTGCAATCCAAAAAGATTAACCTCTTTAGACACTCAAGTACCGTTAAATGTATTAGCTGGGTAAAAACTCAAACTGTGTCAACAGTACGAACTTTAAAATGATTAGCCACGTCTTCCAAAATCAACACCTTAGAAAACCTAAGATAATGCATATGACTTAGCTGCTCTCAGATGTCTTAGGTGGTAAAAACTCAACCGTATAAAGTGTGTCGGCAGTATGAATTTTAAAAGATGGTTAGCCACGTTCTAAATCAACCAACTTAGACATCTGAGAAAACCTAAGATAATTGCATATGACTTAGCTGCCCTCAGATGTCTTAGGTGGTAAAAAACTCAAACCGTAAAGGTGTGTCAACAGTACGAACTTTAAAATGATTAGCCACGTCTTCCAAAATCAACCACCTTAGAAACCTTAGAAAACCTAAGATAATTGCATATGACTTAGCTGCCCTCAGATGTCTTAGGTGGTAAAAAACTCAAACCGTAAAGGTGTGTCAGCAGTACAAACTTTAAAATGAATTAGCCACGTTCTAAATCAACCACCTTAGAACCCTAAAGATAATTACATATGACTTAGCTGCTCTCAGATGTCTTAGGTGGTAAAAAAACTCAAACCATATAAGATATTTACACCAGGGTTAGCATTACAACCTTCGTCCCAAAACAGCATTTTTAAAGACCTAAGAAATACCAAACCACAGTTTCGGTGTCCTAGCAGCAAAAAAAATCTAATGAAGTTTTTTCTTCGGAAAAACCAGCGATGCCACGATGCTGATGACCAAAATACTTAGAATGATAATGAGCGAATGCTGGGTAGTAAAACCCCATCTTTCTAAATAAATATGTCCGAGCATTTTTATTCCGATAAATGCCAGCAATATCGCTAATCCTGTTTTTAGATAATGGAATTTATGAATAATATTCACCAATAAGAAGAACATGGAACGTAAGCCCATGATGGCGAAAATATTAGAGAAAAATACGATGTAAGGATCTTTTGTAACGGCAAAAATGGCAGGAATAGAATCAACTGCAAAAAGCAAATCGGTAAACTCTACAATTAATAGCACCAAAAACAATGGCGTAACAAATCTTTTATGGTTAATTTTGATGAAGAATTTTTTACCCTCATACCTGGGATGGATAGAAAAAATCTTCGAAGCCCACTTTACCACCGGATGATTCTCAGGATCGATCTTTTCTTCTTCTTCTCTATTAAAAAACATTTTCACACCGGTAAAAACCAGGAAAGCACCGAATAAGTAAAGTATCCATGCAAATTTGGCAATCAAGGCTGCACCCACAAAAATGAAGATGAAACGCATGATAATGGCACCTAAAATTCCCCAGAATAAAACACGATGATAGTATTTTTCTTCAACTGAAAACGCAGAAAAAATAAGCACAATCACAAAAATATTATCTACCGATAATGCATATTCAATTACATAACCCGTTAAAAACTCTAAGCCCAGGTTTTGTTTATAAATAGCTAAGCTACCATAAAAGTCATCTGGAATGAGTTTAATGTGATGTTGATGCCTGGTTACAATTTCCTGAAGACGGGCAAAATCTTTTATTCCATGTAGCTCATGTCCTTCAGCTAACAAAACAAAATAAAACCCAATTGCTAGGCCAACCATGATCAAACTCATGATACCAGCTTGTTTTAAGCTGATCACATGATCTCTTTTACTAAAAAGCCCTAAATCTAAAGCCAGTATGAGCACAATAAATAAAAGAAAACCTAAGCTGAAAAGTAATTCGTTGCTCATTATTTTTTACGTTCGGTGGTATAGAGTACAAGCTGTTCTAAGCCAGTTCTTGCTTCTCCCGCATCAAATTGATGCAAAATATCAAATGCCGCATTCTGGTATTCCAACATTTTCTGGTTGGCATAGTAAACACCCTGTTGCGCATTTACAAAATCAATAATTTGCTGAATCTTAACCGGGTCATCCTGATGATTTTTTACCAGATTGATGATGCTTTTACGCTCAGGTCTTTCAGCTTTATTCAACGCATAAATTAAAGGCAAAGTCACTTTCTTCTCCTTAATATCTATACCCAAAGGTTTGCCCACATCATCTGTTCCGAAATCAAAGGTGTCATCCTTAATTTGAAAAGCGATACCAACTTTCTCTCCGAACAGGCGCATTTTCTCGATGGTTTCGTCATCCGCTCCAGCTGATGCTGCACCCGCAGCACAACAGGAAGCAATTAAAGAAGCTGTTTTCTGACGAATCACATCAAAATATAAATCTTCTGAAATATCCATTTTGCGCACCTTTTCTACCTGAAGCAACTCACCTTCGCTCATTTGCTTTACTGCTTCAGATACAATTTGTAACAATCGATGTTCGTTATTGTTTACCGATAGCAACAATCCTTTGGCCAACAAATAATCGCCCACCAAAACGGCTATTTTATTTTTCCATAAAGCATTTATAGAGAAAAATCCACGACGCTCATAAGCATTATCCACTACATCATCATGCACCAACGTAGCAGTATGCAAAAGCTCTACCAAAGCCGCTCCGCGATGAGTGGATTCTGTAATTCCACCGCAAAGTTTAGCTGCAAAAAACACGAACATTGGCCGCATTTGTTTGCCCTTTTGCTTCACAATATAATGGGTAATCCTATCCAGCAACGGTGCGTCGCTATGCATAGATTCTTTAAAGGTTTTTTCAAACGCTTTAATATCAGCAGCTATAGGTGTTTTTATCTGTTCGATTCCCGGCATTAAGTCGAAAAATTTTGATTGCAAACTTAAACTAATTTCACTTAAAAAGATAATCTATAATCGCATTAGGAAGTAATAATTTACTTCTTCTACCCCTATTAGGCATTTTACTTAGCTCATGATCAAGAATCTGAATGACATGAGTCCTTCTATCGGGTTTAAACACTGGCTGATCCATAACCAAAAACCTTTAAAATTGAAATCATATTGTAGAAAAATTCTTCTTTATCCCACCCAAAAGTTTACATTTAAGCCAACCTTATGCCAGATGAATCCATGATGATTTTGCCAATTGCAAACTGTAGGATGAACAAAAAAATTATAATAATTTCATCTTCTCTAAAAACATTGATATAACGGATGCAAAAACGCTATAAATTTTTGCTGGGCATTTCAGCCTTGCTTGTTACAGGGTATTTACTGGGTCCTAAACCTAAAAAGGCTCTTTACAACGCCGAACTTACCAAAGTTCCGGATTTGATGGATCTTGACATTTATGTACAAAACATAGAAAGCAAGCATAAAATAAAACCTGGTAATGAGGCCGAAATAATTTGGGCCGATTCGCTGCATCAACAAACTGAGTATGCAATAGTTTATCTACATGGCTTTTCAGCATCAAAAACAGAGGGTAATCCTGTCCACCTGAATCTTGCAAAAGCACTAAACGCCAATTTATACCTCGCCCGATTAGCTGATCATGGCCTTGACACCATTGCACCAATGCAATATTTCACTGCCGATCGACTATGGGAAAGCAGTAAACAGGCTTATGCCATTGGAAAAAAATTAGGTAAAAAAGTAATTCTGGTAGGCACTTCGACTGGTGGAACAGTAGCCTTAAAATTAGCAGCAACTTACCCTGAAATTAATAGCTTAATACTTCTATCGCCAAATGTAGCTATTAATGATAAAAATGCCTGGTTATTAAATGATCCCTGGGGTTTGCAAATTGCCAGAACTGTTTTACGAAGTGATGAACGCAAGGTTGATGGCCGGTCAGAGGAGTATAGAAAATACTGGTACACTAACTACCGGATAGAATCACTCGTTGAATTGCAGGAGTTTGTAGAAAGTACGATGAGCAAATCTGTTTTCGAAAAGGTTAAACAACCTGTTTTGATGCTCTATTATTATAAAAATGATTTGGAACAGGATCCTGTTGTTCGGGTTGATGCCATGCTTAAAATGTTTGATGAGCTGGGAACTCCTGAAAATTTGAAAAGAAAAATTGCCATTCCAAATGCAGAAAATCATGTTTTGGGTTCTTACATTACCTCTAAAGATTTACCAGGTGTAGAAACAGCCATTGATAACTTTGTGGAGAATGTTTTAAAGGTGCCGGTAATTAACTATGAATAAACCAAAATCGCTCTTAATCGAAATTTGCTGGTTGTTATTAGCAGCTTTGATAAATTTATCAATATTAATCTTGGTATTTGGCAAAAATATTCTCCAAAAAACTGTTGCCATTAATCTTCATGATACTTACTTTGTAACGCAATCATTACCGCTGTTCGCATTTTTATTTATTGTGATAAGTTTTGTTATCTATTATGTTAAAGAGCATCGAAAACATTTTCAACGAAAAGCCCAAAACATTATCATCATAATTTTTGGTTTACTTTTAATTCTTTCACTTACCAGGATAAATGGTCTTATTTCTTTATTTAAGGGCATAGAAACTAGCTTGAAAAACAGCAATCAGAATGATTTGCCTGCCACTGGTTGGACTGTTTACCCTCCTTTGGGTAAATTAGAAAAGGCCGAGCCTAAAGTATATATTAGTTTTTCTGAAATACTCTCATATTCGATTATGTTAATTCAGGTATTTATTATTTACCTATTGGTTAAATTGGGATACAAATGGGGAATGAGACAAAATGAATAGGCAATTAAAAGACTGACGAAGTTTCCCACTACAAATCCCAGCTAAACTTCGTAAGTCTACTTCGTAATATTCCTAACAATCATCTCCGCATGAACCCTTGAATTTTCAATGAAAAGCTTATGCGTATCTAAACCACCGCAAACTACCCCTGCTAAATACAAGCCTTTTACATTGGTTTCCATTGTTTCTTCGTTATAAACAGGACAAAGGCTTTCAGGTAATTCTATTCCAAACTTTCTCAGCATCGAAAAATCAGGTTGATAACCAGTCATCGCAATAACGAAATCATTTGGAATGGTTTTGGTTCCATCCGTTGTGTTAATATCCACCTCATTTTCTCTAATCTCAAGCAATTCAGCGTTGAAATATGCAGTGATCGAACCTTCTTTAATTCTGTTTTCAATATCCGGACGCACCCAGTATTTTACGTGTGGACCAAGTTCACTGCTACGAATTACCATTGTCACATGTGCACCTTTACGATAAGTTTCCAAAGCAGCATCTACGCCAGAATTATTTGCACCTACTACCACAACATTTTGAAAAGCATACAAGTGCGGATCTTTATAGTAGTGAGTAACTTTAGGCAGATTCTCTCCTGGAATATTCATGAGTAATGGCACATCGTAGAAACCAGTGGCTACGATTACATTTTTAGCTGTATAATGAGTTTTAGAAGTTTCTACTTCAAAAATTTCAGCCTCATTTTTGTTTACCTGCTTAACCTTTTCGAACAGATTGATGTTCAAACCGAATTTTTCTGCAACTCTGCGGTAATATTCAACAGCTTCATTTCTGTTCGGCTTTGGACTGATGGTTACGAATGGAACCCCGCCAATTTCGAGTTTTTGAGAAGTAGAGAAGAATGTCATGAAAACCGGATAATTGAACAAACTATTAACCAATGCACCTTTCTCAATAATCACATAGCTCAGGTTAGCTTTTTGTGCTTCAATGGCACAAGCCATACCAATTGGACCAGCGCCAATGATTAATATATCGTAATGAATTTGATTTGCCATTTAGTTTTTATCTATCGTTTAAGATTGCTTCGTACCTCGCAATAACGATAGCCTTAAACTTTCATTGCTTTACTTGGGCAAGCAAAATCGGTTCTCTTTAAACCAGTGTTTTTAATTGCGCCATAACCTCCGGCAATATCAATCACATTTTCAATACCCCTTGATTTTAAAATTGAGGCAGCAATCATTGAGCGGTAACCACCTGCACAATGAATGTAATAAGTACCTTTTGGATTGATTTCTCCCATCCAGTCATTTATAAAATCTAAAGGTCGACTCAAGGTAAACTCCAAATGCTCCGATTCATATTCACCTGGTTTTCGCACATCGAGCGCTGTAATTTCATTTTCGCGAGCTGCTTGTTCAAAAGCATCTGCAGAAATCGTTTCAATTGTATCTATTTCCTTTCCTGCATCCGTCCATCTTTCAAATCCGCCATCCAGGTAGCCAATGGTATTATCATAACCCACACGAGTTAAGCGGGTAATACTTTCCTGCTCTTTTCCAGCTTCAGTGATCAATAGTATAGGTTGCTGTAAATCTGTGATCAGTGCCCCTACCCAAGGTGCAAATTGTCCGTTCAAACCAATATTAATCGCATTTGGGATAAACCCTTTTGCAAAAACCTGAGGATCGCGGGTATCGAGCAAGATTGCCCCGGTTTGATTTGCAGTATCTTCAAATGCTTGTGGCGTTAAAGCTTTTAATCCTTTTTCATAAACTTCATCAATGCTTTCTACACCACCTTTATTAATGGCTGCATTTTTAGCAAAATATTGTGGAGGAGGCATAATGCCATCAGTCACTTCTTTTATAAATTGTTCTTTGGTTGCTGCTTTTAAAGCGTAGTTTACTTCTTTTTGATGCCCTAAAGTATCGAAGGTTTCTTTACTCATGCTTTTGCCACAAGCAGAACCGGCCCCGTGTGCCGGATAAACAATTACATCATCAGCTAAAGGTTTAATTTTATCATTTAATGAGTCATAAAGCATTCCAGCCAGATCATCCATGGTCAGATTCCCCTTTTGTGCTAAATCCGGGCGGCCCACATCACCGATAAACAGCGTGTCACCGCTAAAAATACAGTGATCTTTACCACTGGCATCTGTAAGCAAATAAGTGGTAGATTCGAGTGTATGTCCGGGCGTATGTAAAGCTGTAATGGTTATATCGCCAATTTTAAATTTTTCTCCATCTTTTGCAATGTGAGATTCGAACTCAGTTTTAGCTGTTGGTCCGTAAATAATTTTAGCGCCTGATTTTTCAGCCAAATCCACATGTCCGGAAACGAAATCGGCATGAAAGTGAGTTTCAAAAATATATTTAATAGTTGCACCAGCTTTTTCAGCTTTCTTCAAATAAGTTCCCACTTCCCTCAGCGGATCAATAATTGCAGCTTCGCCCTTACTTTCAATGTAATAAGCAGCTTCAGCCAGGCATCCGGTATATATTTGTTCTATTCTCATGTTTTCTCTGTATCGCCGTCCCTGAATTATTTCAAGGTCTTTCTTAAATCAGATGCTGAAACAAGTTCAGCATGACGAATATGGTTAGAGCAAAAATAAGGCTAAATATGGATAACCGAAATGATGAGTGTCATAATTGCAGAAGTTTTACTTATTACGCATTAGGATTGTGCAAAGCAGGAGCTATTGCTGTTTGGCCATGTTAACCTCCATAGAAATGAAAATACTTTTAAATAGCAACGACCTTGAATAAACTGTGTTGAGGCACGAAGCCACTGCAACCTATGAAACAGATGCTTTGTGCCTCAGCATGACAGGATTTTTTAAAAAATCGTACAGGCACGCCGATGCGATTGCGAATTATTCTTTCGTTAACTCTCCGCGCAGTGATTCCTCCATCAGTTTACGGCTTTCTTCAATCGGCAAACCCAAACCCATCACAAACATCAATTTGGTAACAGTTGCTTCAAAAGTAAGGTCATAGCCACTTAACACGCCCATTTTCAACAATTCGCGACTGGTTTCGTATCGACCTAATTGCACAGATCCTTTTTTACACTGAGAAATATCGATGATGATTTTTCCATTCAAAATTGCCTGACGCAAGCTGTCTAAAAACCATTGAGCAGTTGTAGTATTTCCGGAACCAAAAGTTTCTAAAATGATGGCATCAACTTTTGAATCCGTTATCGCTGAAACCGCTTGAGGTGTAATACCAGGATATAATTTTAAAACGCCAATATTAGCATTGAAGTTGGTATGTAAAGTTAATTTACCTTTTGGCGCCTTAAGTACATAGTTAGTATGAAATTGAAGATGCACACCAGCCTCAGCCAATACCGGATAGTTTGGCGAACGAAAAGCCTCAAATTTTTCGCTATTGTATTTAATGGAACGGTTTCCTCTAAACAATTGGGCATCGAAATAAATACAAACCTCAGGAAATAAAGATTTGCCATTTACTTTGGTGGCAGCAATTTCCAAAGCCGTAATTAAGTTCTCCTTTGCATCAGTTCTGATTTCGCCAATGGGCAATTGAGATCCGGTAAGTACCACAGCCTTATCCAAATTTTCGAGCATAAAACTTAATGCTGATGCAGTAAAAGCCATTGTATCTGATCCGTGAAGAATCACAAAACCATCGTATAAGTCATATTTGTTATAAACCAGTTCTGCCAATGTTTTCCAAATCTCGGGGTCCATATTAGAAGAGTCCAAAACCGGATTAAAAGAATGTACATCCAGGTGGTAATCTAAACGGCTTAACTCTGGAACATTTTCTTTAATCTGTTCGAAATCAAAAGGAATTAACATCCCATTACTGGGGTCGTTAACCATACCGATGGTTCCACCGGTATAAATAATAAGAATCTTGGTCATTTGGTTGGTTTGGGTTGCTCAGCGCAAAGAAAGTAAAAAATTACAAATGATCATGCAGTATTTTCAAATTCGCAATTATTAAGCCTTAAATCTACTCTTAGTTACGATATTTTTAACCGAATGACATATAAATTAAAAATTTAAAAAGCAAATAAGATAGATGCTGATTACAAACGGTCGTCATCCTGAACTTGTTTCAGGACCTTAACAGCAGGAACGCATAGCAAGAAAGATGCTGACCACGAAGTAGCTACAAGACCATTGAAAAACACTAACTCCATTTGTAAAATAAATTTACTTCGTAGCTTTCCGCTTCGCTACAGGTCAGCATGACGTGGTGGCCAGACCAGGCGTTTAAAACACCATACATGAGCGGCCGTCATCCTGAACTTGTTTCAGGACCTTAATGGCATGAACGCATAGCAGGAAAGATGCTGAAATAAATTCAGCATGACGTGGTGGCTTAGCGAGGCGTTTAAAACACTGTACATGAACGGTCGTCTTCCTGAACTTGTTTCAGGACCTTAATGGCATGAATGCATCGCCAGAAAGATGCTGACCACGAAGTAGCTACAAGACCATTGAAAACACTAACTCCATTTGTAAAATAAATTTACTTCGTAGCTTTCCGCTTCGCTACAGGTCAGCAGGACGAGATGGCAAAACAAAACGCCTAAACACCATACATGAACGGCCGTCATTCTGAACTTGTTTCAGAACCTTAATAGCATGAACGCCTAGCAGGAAAGATGCTGAAATAAATTCAGCATGACGTAGTGGCTAAGCTAGGCGTTTAAAACACTATACATGAACGGTCGTCTTCCTGAACTTGTTTCAGGACCTTAATGGCATGAATGCATCGCCAGAAAGTGCCGACCACGAAGTAGCTACAAGACCTTTTAAAATTAATATTTACACTTGTAAAATAAATTTAACATAACGTAGTGGCTAGGCCAAGCGCTTAACAGTATAAATTCTAAATCCCAAAAACTTTCTTAGAATTCTCTGTAGTTACATTTGCAATCTCTTCAACAGAAACACCATAAATGTCAGCCAGTTTTTGGGCAACATAAATCAGATAACTACTCTCATTTGGTTTTCCACGAAACGGAACAGGAGCCAAATAAGGCGAATCAGTTTCTAACACCAGATTATTTAAGGAGATTTCTGAAAGAACAAGGTCTAATCCCGCCTTTTTGTAAGTTACCACGCCACCAATTCCTAAATAAAAATTAAGATCGATTGCTTGTCTGGCTTGTGCTAAATTCCCGGTAAAGCAATGAAAAATTCCCCTGAGCCGCTCATCTTTTTCACTTTCCAACAATTCAAAAACTTCATCAAACGCTTCGCGACAATGGATAACAATTGGCAAACCTAATGCTTTGGCCCAGCCAATTTGTTTGCGAAATGCATCTTGCTGAATGGTTAAAGTGGTTTTATCCCAATAGAGATCGATCCCGATTTCGCCTATGGCATAAATCTTTCTGCCAGAAATACTTTTGTAAATCTCATCCAACATCGAAAGATAATCATCCTTAACATCACAAGGATGAAGGCCTGCCATTGCAAAACAGTTTTCAGGGTATTTATTTACCAAATCATCAATCATAGCGATTGATTTCACATCTACATTTGGCAGGAACAAACGGCGAACATCATTTTCAAAACAACGTTCCATTAACTGCGCTTGCTTTTCTGCTTCTTGTTCGTAATATAAATGAGTATGGGTATCGGTAAATATCATAATTGATAAAGATTGTTGATGTGAAATGGGCATTTCTGAAGCGGTCGTCATTGCTTCGTGCCTCCCAATGACGATAGGTTAGCTTTTTAAACTTTCTTTTTTATTTTTCCCGTCTTTTTAACTTCCGACTCTCTGGGTTCAGACTTCGAACTACCTTCCATCTCTTTCTTCAGGAATTTTCCGGTTAAACTGATTGGATTTTGG
This sequence comes from Pedobacter chinensis, assembly GCF_003339865.1. Lineage (GTDB taxonomy): Bacteria > Bacteroidota > Bacteroidia > Sphingobacteriales > Sphingobacteriaceae > Pedobacter > Pedobacter chinensis. The sequence goes on along the minus strand of NZ_QPKV01000003.1, from coordinate 1,076,235 downwards.
ATTAAACCTTCTGGCGTACCTTCAAATAGAATTCTTCCTCCACCTGCTCCCCCCTCTTCGCCTAAATCAATTACCCAGTCGGCTACTTTTACAACATCCAGGTTATGCTCAATAACCAAAATGGTATTACCCTTATCAACCAATTCTTGTAATACGCCTAAGAGAACATTGATATCTTCAAAATGAAGTCCGGTAGTTGGTTCATCTAAAATATAAAATGTTTTTCCTGTATCTTTTTTCGAAAGCTCAGTGGCCAGTTTAACACGTTGCGCCTCTCCTCCCGATAAAGTAACTGAAGATTGCCCCAAAGTAATATAACCCAGACCAACATCTTTTAAGGTTTTGATTTTCCTATAAATAATTGGAATATGCTCAAAGAAAACACAGGCATCTTCAATGCTCATGTCCAATACATCGCTGATTGATTTTCCACGGTAGCGAACTTCCAGGGTTTCTCTGTTATATCTTCTACCACCACATTCTTCACAGGGAACCTGTACATCTGGCAAGAAATTCATTTCAATCACTTTCATTCCGGCACCCTGACAGGTTTCACACCTTCCCCCCTTTACGTTGAAAGAAAAACGGCCGGGTTTATAACCACGAATTTTCGCTTCTGGCAATTGTACAAACAGATTTCTGATATCGGAGAAAACACCCGTATATGTTGATGGATTTGAACGTGGCGTTCTCCCAATCGGTGCCTGATCGATTTCAATAACTTTATCAATCTCTTTCAATCCACTTATTTTCTCATAAGGAAGCGGAGTTTTCTTCGCCCTAAAGAAATGATGATTTAAAATCGGGTACAAAGTTTCGGTAATTAAACTCGATTTTCCTGATCCTGAAACCCCGGTCACAGCAATAAATTTACCCAAAGGAAAATCAACAGAAACCTCTTTCAAATTATGGCCAGTGGCTTTTATAATAGATAACTTATGTCCATTACCTTTTCTGCGGGCTTTTGGTGTTTCGATTTTTTTCTTTCCGTTGAGATAATCTGCTGTTAGCGTTTTCGATTTCAGAATTTGCTGTGCAGTTCCTTCGGCAACAATTTGCCCCCCGTGAATACCTGCACCTGGCCCAACATCAATTACCCAATCGGCCTCCAAAATCATATCCTTATCATGCTCCACAACTAAAACAGTATTGCCCAGATCACGAAGATTTTTTAAAGCATTAATTAACCTTTCGTTATCACGTTGATGCAAACCGATGCTTGGTTCATCAAGAATGTACATCACATTCATTAATTGTGAACCAATTTGTGTAGCCAAACGGATACGTTGCGCTTCGCCACCAGAAAGTGTACGAGCCGTTCGATCTAAAGTAAGGTAAGTTAAACCAACATCGGTAAGGAAACCGATCCGTGCTTTAATTTCCTTCAAAATTTCCTTTGCAATAATATTCTGGCGTTCAGAAAGTCTTTCATCAACATGTTCAAACCAGCTATGAAGGTTGTTGATATCCATTGAAGAAAGATCAAAAATATTCTTTCCATCAACCTTAAAATGTAAGCTTTCTCTCTTTAACCTTGCTCCATTACACTCCGGACAAGTTTTTAGTTTACGAAAAGCTTCCATGTCATCAACAGCACTTTCCGATCTTTTTTCATTCTGTTCTTCCAGCATTTTAATGATGCCATCGAAAGTAATGTTATAATTCTGAACGTTCCATTTATTGTACTCTACTTCAACCTTAATTAAATCATGGGTTCCGTTCAGAATGATATTGATGACTTCATCACCCAGTTTCTCTATAGGTGTGGACAAAGAAAAACTGTATTTTTTAGCCAATGCTTTTAATACCTGAAACATCCAGGTATCGCGATACTCGCCTAGCGGTGCTAAACCGCCATTTAAAATACTCAGTTTTGGATTCGGCATAACCGATTCTTTATCCACTACGAAAATGTAACCCAAACCATCACAACGTTCACATGCGCCGTAAGGCGAGTTGAACGAAAAGCTGTTGGGTTGAGGTTCATCGTAAGAAATTCCGGTTGTTGGGCACATTAAAAATTTGCTGAAATGGGCAACATTGTTGTCCTTATCGCTGATCTTAATTACACCCTTACCCATCTTCATCGCAGTTTGAACTGAATCTAACAGGCGTTTTTTATCTTTATGATCAACAATCAAACGATCGATAACCACTTCTATATCGTGGATTTTATAACGATCGACTTGCATTTTAGCGGTTATGTCTTTAATCTCCCCGTCAACACGAACTTTTACATAACCCTGCTTGCGAATTTGCTCAAATAGCTCGCGGTAATGACCTTTTCTTCCTTTTACAACCGGCGCTAAGATATTTACTGCCAAACCATCAAACTTGTTGAAAATGTTCTGCAGAATCTGGTCTTCGCTCATTCGCTCCATTTTCTCACCAGTGTTGTAGGAGTATGCATCGGCAACACGGGCAAAAAGTAAACGCATGAAATCGTAAATCTCGGTAATGGTACCAACTGTAGAACGTGGATTTTTACTGGTGGTTTTTTGTTCAATGGCAATAACCGGACTCAAACCCGAAACCTTATCTACATCAGGGCGTTCCATACCACCCATAAACTGCCGGCTATAAGCACTAAACGTTTCCATGTAGCGACGTTGTCCTTCTGCGTAAATGGTATCAAAAGCCAGAGAAGATTTCCCGCTACCACTTAAACCGGTAATTACTACCAGTTGGTTGCGGGGAAAACTAACATCAATATTTTTTAAATTATGTACCCTAGCTCCGTAAACTTCTACATCTTTCTGCTCACCAAGGTCGATGGATTTGTTGCTCATATTTTGTTGAAAATTGGGAGGAATTCCAGCGAAAAACAAGCCTGAATTCCAATCTGCAAAATTGCTAAAAATTTTATCAAAAAGAAAGTCTAAGTAAAGCTGTATTAAGGATTAATTGTCATAATGTCGACTTCTATTTCTGAGGAAACCTGACGATAAACCAAAACGCAAATAACCATAATGATCCTGAAAATAAATATTGTAATTATCTTCGCCATAATATCCAACCGCAGCCATTAAGAACACATTGTTCATAAAGGGAAAACTATAATTGAAATTTACTTCAGCATTTAATCTTTTCTGAATATGACCAAAATTCTTTGATGGAATTTGATTTACCGCATAAGAAACCTCAGTATTTAAACGCCATGTTTCTTTCTCGGTTTTAACTTTAGGTTTATTTTTTGCATTTCTTTCTGTTTGTTCATATTTACGCCAGGAAAAATTATACAGCACTCTTGTGAAACCAAAGCCCAGATCTAAAGCTGGTTCATACCTGAAAAACTTATACCATTGAAAACCTAAACGATGATTAAAAGAATAGTAACTTTCATTGGCACTGGCTAGCGTTAAATGACCAAAACGATACGAAAGTGTTAAATAATTGGCATTGAAATTTCCTGTTCGGGTATTGATTGTACCGTCAGAATTAATAGCAGCCTGATCCTGCCCGTTGGAGTGGTGTGTAAAAGCAAGTTCTCCATACTTATAATTATCGGGACTAATACTTAACCTCGCATATAGTGCACCACCTAACCGGTAACTTGGTGTACGCACCCCGGCAGAAAACTCATTTCTCACACGAACCGTAAAATCAGGAATAACAGCAAAAGCAATTGATGATTTATAACTTCCTAAAAGCATGTAAGTGGTGGTTAACCTTCCGTTGATGACATATTTAGATGGTGCTCCTAATTCTCCAAGCGGAGCGGTGTAAGCTAAATCTGAATTTTCTTTGTAAAGATTTACGTATTGTATATTGGCAAACTCTCTTTTAATGATGAGTGAATCCTGAGCGGAAACCTCAATAGCCAAAAAGCCAAAGACCAAAAGCATCAAAAGAGATTTCATCATGCCTACATAAACGTTGATATGCGGATGATGGTTTTGTGTTTTTATTAATTAACATTTGATCGCATAAGTAAGTTAAAGGTTTATAGCATTTACTTAGTTAGATTGTGATTCTGGATTCCGAACGGAAGTGTAAATCTATGGTCCAAAAAAATATAGAAGACACAGGTTTTATACGTGATATCAAAACACTTATAGAACAAAGTAAACAACAAATTTCTGTAGCAGTTAATACAGCCATTACTACATTATATTGGAGTATTGGAAAAAAAATAAACGAAGAAATTTTAAAAGATAAGCGAGCTGAATACGGAAAGTGCGTTGTTGTTTCACTTGCCAAGCAATTGGAGATAGAATATGGAAGCGGATGGAGTGAAAAACAATTAAGGCATTGTCTCCGCTTTGCAGAGATAATGCCAGAAAAAGAAATTGTCTACACACTGTGTAGACAATTGAGCTGGTCGCATATCCGTATATTGATTTTATGGAAGATCCATTAAAAAGAAGCTTTTACATAGAGATGTGCAAAATGGAAAAATAGAGTGTTCGCACACTTAGAGAACGCATAAATTCAATGCTATATGAATGCACAGCGATTAGTAAAAAGCCAGAAGAAACCATAAAAAAAGATTTACAACAACTTACTGACACCAATCAAATCACACACGACTTAGTTTTTAGAGACCCTTATTTTTTAGATTTTCTTGGACTAAAAGACACCTATTCTGAAAAAGATTTAGAATCGGCCATTATTGCTGAATTGCAACGGTTTATTTCTGAACTAGGCTCTGACTTTGCTTTTATGTCTCGTCAAAAAAGAATAATGATCGATAACAGAGATTATTATATTGACCTGCTCTTCTATCATAGAAGATTAAAATGTTTAGTAGTTATTGATTTAAAAATTGGAGAATTCGATGCCGCTTACAAAGGACAAATGGAATTATATCTAAGTTATTTGGAAAAATATGAAACTGTAGAGGGAGAAAACAATCCAATCGGTTTAATTTTATGTACAGGCAAAAACCCTGAGCATATAGAATTACTACAATTACATAAAAGCAATATAAAAGTTGCAGACTACTTTACCATATTGCCATCAAAAGAAATACTGCTGGACAGACTCCGTAAAGCTATTTCAATTGCTCATAACAATATTAACAATGCTCAATAAATGACAACTGACCAGATTAAAAACATTTTCAAACATGTTTTTGGAAGAATATGTGGTGTTCATCGTTTAACAGTTTCTAATTTTATAAAAGAGAGGGATATAACATAATCACTACCGCCACTCCAGCGTAGTCCCATTTTCTGTTGGATGCCCCGTACAAACCAAAACCCTGCCTTTGGCCAGCTCATCATCTGTTAGTACTTCGTTATAATCCATACGAACACCACCTTTGGTGCAATTTGCCACGCAAGTGCTGCACATTCCTGCATGACAACTATAAGGCAGTTTTATTTTATTTTCCAACGCTACATCTAAAATCCTTTTTGGCCAGGGAATATCTAAATGATAGGTTTCGCCTTTAAAATTTAATACCACAGCATAAGTGTTTTTATCCACTGCTTTTTCAGGTGAATGATCATCTTCATCCAGTTCATCTTCGGGTAAAACAAATGTTTCTCTCTTGATTTGCTTGATATCAAAACCCATCCCGAGTAAAGTTATCCGGCATAAATCCATGTAAATAATTGGTCCGCAGGTATAAAATAAAGCATTATCTCTTTCGAAGTGTAAATGCTCTTTGATCAACTTTTCAATGTAGAACTTATTTAGCCGGGCAGTCATTAAGTTTTTGCTGTTGCTAAAAACCCAAACAATTTTTAATCTTTCGGGATATTTATCTTGCCATTCAATCAATTCATCATAAAATAAAGCATCCTGCATTGACCGGTTACTGTATACCAATGTAATCAATGAGTTTTTTTCACGAACTAACGCTGTTTTTAAAATGGAAAATAATGGCGTAATGCCAACTCCTGCTGCAAAAAGAAAAAGGTCCCTCTCCAGGTTTTCATCAGGAATATAGCTGAACATCCCCTGAGGTTCTTGCGCCAGAAGAACATCATTAACAGCGGTTTTATGATGCAGAAACCGTGAAATTTCTCCATTTTCTACACGTTTAACAGTGATGGCTAAAGGTTCATCAACATCAGGCGAACTGTTAAAAGAGTACGATCGCCGCACTTCTTTATGTTGGCCTTGAAAAACCAATGAAACAAACTGCCCGGCCAGATATTCAGGATAATTCTTCTCCACATCTTCAAACTGAAAAGTAATATTATCTCCTGGTTGATTGATTATTTTGTCGATTCGCAATTTGAACATATTGCAAAGAAAGGAATTTGGTTTGAAAGACTAAAGAAGAAAGACCAAAGCTTAAAAAATCAAAGGAGAAAAACCAAAAGCTAAATACAACCCTATATCGGTGTAATCAAACCATCCGTGAAATCATCCCGAAGGGAAACAATAAAATCTGCGAATCTGCGGGGCTACAACTTTCACAAAAAAAGCGTTCCGGTTTACCCGGAACGCCTTACCAAATGCCTTGTCTTTATCTTAATTTATTAATCAGCGTTATACGCCAATAATACTCTCGGTTTTTCGTATCCGTAACGTTTAGGATGCTCCATAATCTGTTTCATGGAAATTACCTTATAAACATAGCCACCGGTTTCGCGGTTCAGCTTCATTTTGTAGTAATTGTCTTGATTTTGATTATTGATCTGTTTACGCAAGCGGCCATCGCCAACATTGTAAGCAGCGGCAACCAAGGTCCAGCTTTCTAAGCTTCCATACATTTCTTTAATGTATTTGCAGGCTGCGATAGTAGATTTGCGCAAATTATAACGCTCATCAACTTTGCCGTTTACCTTTAAGCCATAAGTACGAGCCGTACCTGGCATAAATTGCCAAATTCCCGCTGCACCTTTTGGGGAAACTCCTTCAACTGTTCCAGATTCAACTAAAGCTAAATACTTGAAATCGTTCGGAATTCCATAAGCTTCAAGAATGGGTTCGATTACCGGAAACCATTTTGCTGCTTTTTGGTGCAAAAGATTTGTTTGTGTGTTCTTGTAAGTGTGTGCGGCAAGAATTTTTTTCATTTTTCTTTCTACCTTTTTATCGCCCAATGGCAAGGTTTCATCCGCGAAATTTAACTGAGCCATTAAAGATTGAGGTTTCTCTACCTCTTCAACTTTTGAGCGATCAGCTAATGTTATTGTAGTGTTTAATTCTGCTTCTTTTGAAAGACTTTTTTGTGCTAAGGGCATTTGGTAAGTGAACACTTTTGCCAAGATAAATAGTGTTGCCACTACCGAAAATGGTACGATGTGTTTCTTTAACATCTTCCTCCTTTTTTTGGTGAACTTATATAAAAACGTCGGCAAAGCTAAAAAATAATAAGCACATTATCAAATAGTTACAAAATAAACTCGAAAAACCAGCCCGTAAAGTGCTTTAAACGTGGATTTTAAATTTTGTTTTTCGAGTGGTTTTTCCTATTTTAGAGGCTATTTTTTGATTAAAATTTTCGCCCTCCAAGAATTGTAATATTCATCAATTTTTCATAAATTTGCAGCCCGCATTTTTGATGTGGTTAAAAGCGTATCATGATAAATAAAAACAGTAGGAACAGTCGGGATGACAAGTCCAAACCGGGCAACCGGAGAACAGAAGGCAGAAGCAATGATGCCGGATCTGATAGAAAAAGATCAGACGAGAGAGACAGCAAATTCAAAAAATCATCCGATTCAAAAGACAACTTCAGACCTAGAAGTTCAGACAGTAAAGATTTCAAATCAAAATCTTTCGGAGACAAAAGAGATTTCAAGCCAAGAACGGGAGATCGTGATTTTAAATCGAAAGACGGGGAATCAAAAAGCTTCAAGTTCGGCGACCGTGAATTCAAATCAAAAGATTCCGGCGCGAGATCAGAAGACCGTGGCTTTAAATCAAGAGAAGGCGGTTCAAGAGACTACAAGCCTAGAACAGGAGATAGAGATTTTAAATCAAGAGATGGTGGAGCAAGAGATTATAAACCCAGAACAGGAGAACGTGACTTCAAATCTAAGGATGGAGATTCGAGAGATTTTAAACCGAGAACTGGCGACCGCGACTTCAAATCGAGAGGCGGAGACAGGGATTTCAAGCCTAGAGAAGGTGGTTACAAAGATTTCAAATCAAGAGGAAAATCTGATGGGTTTAAACCTAGCGCCGGAAGTTCAAGAGATGTAAAACCAAGGGAAGCAAGAGAAGGCGATACTCGTCCGTTTAGAAAACGTGAGGAGGCAAGATCAAGAGACACAGAGTTCAACCGCCAGGAAAGAACTGTTATTGCTCCTGCCCATAAAACCAATGAAGATAAAGGCTTAATTCGCCTAAACAGATATATTTCAAATGCAGGAATTTGTTCACGCCGCAAAGCAGATGAGTTAATTACTGCAGGTATTATTACCGTAAATGGTGAAGCAATTACTGAACTTGGTCACAAAGTTGACCCGGCAAAAGATTTGGTTCGCTATAACGGCGAATTACTTAAACGTGAGAAAAAAGTTTACGTTTTATTAAATAAACCAAAAGATTATATCACTACAACTGATGATCCACAGGAACGCCGTACTGTGATGCAATTGGTTGATAAAGCGAGCCGCGAACGTATTTATCCGGTTGGTCGCTTAGATCGAAACACCACGGGTTTATTGTTGATGACCAACGATGGCGACCTGGCTGATAAATTATCACACCCAAGAAACGGCATTACCAAAATTTACAATGTAGAATTGGATAAAGCTTTATCTCAAGGTGATTTAAATAAAATTGCTTTCGGTTTAGAGCTTGAGGATGGGATAATAAAACCTGATAACATTTCTTATGTTACAGGTGGAACCAAAAAGGAAATCGGCATTCAAATTCACAGTGGTAAAAACAGAATTGTTCGTCGTATATTCGAGCATTTAGGTTATAACGTAGAAAAATTAGATCGTGTGGTTTATGGTAACTTAACCAAGAAAGATTTGCCCCGCGGAAGATGGCGTTATCTTGAAGATCATGAGTTAATCCAGATCAAACATTTAATCAAATAATATTTAAGGCAATCGTAAGGTTGCCTTTTTTATGCCGAATGAAATGTCGGGAATAAGTAAACTGAAGTCGATTTAAATCCAGGTAACATCATAACGATACAATCGTCGTTCCCATACATCATCATTACAAACGAAGACGATAAAGGAATGCTAAAACATTTTTCCCATATTTGTTTAACCCGGGTTTACGAGCTTATTAATACCATTGAAAACAATAAACAAAACATTAATAATTTAAACAGATGAAAACAAATATCGTTATAGCTTTAATGTCGTTAATATCTACAACTGCGTTTGCACAAAAAACCAATTACAATTTATTAATTGGAACTTATACTGCACCAGGGAAAAGTGAAGGAATTTATACCTACAATTTCAACAGCGAAACTGCTGAAATTAATTTGAAAAGCATAGCTAAAGGCGTTGCCAACCCTAGTTATTTAGCCATTGCTCCTGATCAGAAATTTGTTTATGCAGTAAATGAAACGGGAAATACCAGTACGGTTAGCGCTTTTAAGTACGATGCCAAAACAGGCGTATTAACTTTTTTAAATAAAGTTGATAGCCATGGTGCAGAACCTTGTTATATCACTGTCGATGAAAAAAATGTTATGGTTGCAAATTATAGTGGCGGAAGTTTGGCCGTATTTTCCCGCCAGGCTGATGGCTCTTTAACAGAAGCAACTCAAGTAATCAGGCATACCGGGAAAAGTATTGATCCTAAAGGCAGGCAAGAAAGTGCTCATGTTCACATGGTAAAATTCACACCCGATCATAAATATTTAATTGTTAATGATCTTGGAGAAGACCAAATCTATATTTACAACTATAATCCAGCAGGAAAAGATAACACTTTAACCCATAAAAGTGTAATTAAAACAAACGCAGGAACTGGCCCAAGACACATCACTTTCAGTCCGGGTGGTAAATTCGCTTATCTGGCACATGAATTTAACGGAAGTATTACTGCGTTTAGCTATTCCAATGGAAACTTAACCAAAATTCAGGAAATTGGCACTACGCCAAAAGATTTCAATGGTAAAATTGATGGCGCAGATATTCACGTTTCAGCTGATGGAAAATTCCTTTATCAAACTAATCGTGGCGACGCTAACAGTATTTCTGTATTTTCCATTCAACCAACAGGAAAACTGAATTTTATTGAAACGGTAAGCACCTTAGGCAAAGGGCCAAGAAATTTCACCATTGATCCAAGTGGAAAACATTTGTTGATTGCCCATCAATATACTAATGAGGTGGTAATTTTCAACAGGAATAAAATTACGGGGAAACTTACTGACAGCGGAAAAAGAATTGAGGTTGGCGCCCCGGTTTGTTTAGTGTTTAATTAATAAAAACCAAATGGAAAATTTCGACTGGACAAGGTTCACTTTAAAAATTGCAATTAAAGCAAAACTGGAAGATATTTACAATGCCTGGACTCAGGCAAGTGAAATTGAAAGGTGGTTTCTAAGTGATGCTGAATTTTCTGACGAGAATAAAGTATTGTTGAACAAAACTCAAAATGTACTCCAGGGCGATCAGTATAAGTGGAGCTGGTATTTGTATGATGAGATTGAGTATGGAAAAATAATGGAAGCAAATGGTAAAGACTTTTTTCAATTCACTTTTGCAGGAGCCTGTTTGATTGACATTAACTTAATAGAAGAATTTGATTACGTCATTGTAGAGCTGACTCAAAAAAATATCCCAACAGATGAAAAAGCTAAAAGAAACATTCGATTGGGTTGTCACAATGGCTGGAGTTTTTATTTGATCAATTTAAAGTCTGTTTATGAAGGTGGCTTAGATTTGAGAAATAAGGATAATCGTTTTAAACCGATGTTGAATAACTAGAAGGGGTGGTTAAGCATTATGTTAACACACCATACATGAACGATCGTCATTCTGAATTTTTCATTTGTTTTTAAGTTTTTATTGGTATTCAAGAGGGCTGCGCCGTTTGTTTCAGGACCTTAATGGCATGAACGCCTAGCTGGAAAGATGCTGAGATAAATTCAGCATGACGTGGTGGCTTAGCGAGGCGCTTAAAACACCATACATGAACGATCGTCATGCTGAATTTTTCATTTGTTTTTAAGTTTTTATTGGTATTCAAGAGGGCTGCACCGTTTGTTTCAGGACCTGAATCGCATGAACACATCACAGGAAAGATGCTGAGATAAATTCAGCATGACGTGATGGCCAGGCCAAGCGCTTAACACACCATACACAAACGATCGTCATCCTGAACTTGTTTCAGGACCTTAATCGCAGGAACGCATCGCCAGAAAGATGCTGACCACGAAGTAGCTACAAGACCATTGAAAACACTAACTCCATTTGTAAAATAAATTTACTTCGTAGCTTTCCGCTTCGCTACAGGTCAGCATGACGTGGTGGCTAGGCGAGGCGCTTAAAACACCATACATGAACGATCGTCATGCTGAACTTGTTTCAGAACCTTAATGGCATGAACGCCTAGCAGGAAAGATGCTGAAATAAATTCAGCATGACGAGATGGCTAGGCATACTGCCTAAAACCATACATGAACGGTCGCCTTCCTGAACTTGTTTCAGGACCTGAATCGCATGAAAACATAGCAGGAAAGATGCTGAAATAAATTTAGCATGACGAGATGGTTAGGCATTACGCTTAACACACCATACATGAACGGTCGTCATTCTGAATTTTTCATTTGTTTTTAAGTTTTTATTGGTATTCAAGAGGGCTGCGCCGTTTGTTTCAGAACCTTAATGACATGAACGCATAGCAGGAAAGATGCTGACCACGAAGTAGCTACAAGACCTTTAAAATTAATATTTACACTTGTAAAACAAGTTCAGCATGACGTGATGGCTTGGCGAGGCGTTTAAAACACTATACCTGAACGGTCGCCTTCCTGAATTTTTCATTTGTTTTTAAGTTTTTATTGGTATTCAAGAGGGCTGCGCCGTTTGTTTCAGGACCTGAATCGCAGGAACGCATAACCAAAAAAGACCTGCCCTAAAGCAAGTCTTTCTCTAAAATATTTTTGAATCCTTTATGCAGGCTCGGCTACCCTTGCAACGTTACGGTAAGGATATTCATTAAATATATGTCTGCGGGCAAAACGACCTGGAGAATCTGCATTTACTAATTTAATATAAATTGCTCTTGGCACATCAAAATATTCATAAGCACTACCATCGTAAAATTGAATGTTCAATACCTGTTGTTTGTATTCAAAATCCTGAATATTTGACAAGGTGGTGGTTTGCGTGTAGCTTTCGATGTTTTGCTCACAGGTTTCTGGCGCAATACTCACTAAGAAATGGTAAGCTTCAATAATTTCTTTACTTCTTGCTTCTGCATCTAATTTCTCTTCTTCCTGCTGGAATTTATCCGGGTGACAATCTTTCATCAATGTACGGTACACCGATTTAAGCTCTTTTAACTCAGCATCTTTATCTACGTTTAAAAGCTTTCTGTAATCAACTATTTTTTTCATTTATGCTAACCTTTTTTAATTTTCATGAAACCGGGCAGTTTTTTACCCACCAATGATTTCAAGGGCGCAAAGATACGATTTATAATCATTTGATTTTGAGAAAGTTTTGTTTTATTTAAAGTTGATGATTTTAAATTCGTAAGTCATATCAACTTGCGAAGTTTCAATGGCAAAAGCGTAGCAGAACTTCGCAAGTTTTGTATTATAGCTTATGACCTACGAAGTTCCCCGCCTACCTTCCCGCCAAAAACTTCGTAAGTCATAAATAAATATTTTATTTTGGCAAACCGTTTTCAGGCTTAAGTTCTTCTAAAATTGGTGTGGTTAGTGATTTAACTGATTTTTGCATCACATCATTTTTCTGCTCAAATATCACGATGTCATTTTTACCAGCTTTTAACCAACAGCCCGGTACATATAAAGTTTGCTGAGGACCTACGCTCCAATATCGACCAATATTGATCCCGTTAATGAATACAATTCCTTTGCCAAAATCACGCATATCCAGAAAAGTATCTCCAGTTTTAGCAAGTGTAAAACTACCCTGGTAAACTGCAGGTCTTCCTGCAATGGCTGTATTTTTGCCAGCAACAATATTTGGCACTACATCCATTGGTAATTTATACATATCCCAATTTCCGGTTATCGTTTGCCCGTTTATAATTACCGGAGAAATGATTCCCTTGGTACTGTTAATGATTTTAGATCCGTAATTAATACGTCCCATATTTTCAACGATAATGTCCAATGTAGCATTGAATGGGATGTCAATTTCACAATCGTATTTTTTATAATAACTGTTTAACTCAGCAACTTTGGTTCCGTTCACATATACAATCGCATAATCCCGAAGTCCGGCGAGCTCCAGTTTACCACTAATGGGCTGATTGAATTTCTTACTGTACCAAACGTAACCGTGCCCCTGATTTAACTCCTCAAATGTTAGCGGTTTATCATCATTTACAGGCGTAATCTTACTTTTAAGATCCTCTAAATCTACAGCTTTGGTTAAGGCAATGTCTGGAATAGCAATGATTGGATTTTTAGCCGGCACAGCAGGTGTTGAAGCAGTTTTAAGCATTGATCTTAAAGTATCGTATTTTTTGGTTGCCCAACCTGCTTCACTGATCGGTGCATCATAATCGTAGCTGGTTAAATCTGGTTGAATATCATGTTTGCCATCGTAATTGGCGCCAGATGTAAAACCGAAATTTGTACCGCCATGCACCATGTAATAATTAAATGAAACTCCTCCATCTAAATACTTTTGTGTTTGCTTCGCCGTGCTTTTATAAGAAACTTTCGGAAAAGGTTCTGCCCAATGATCCAACCAACCGGGATAAAACTCAGCAACCATGTAAGGCCCTTTGCCATCATTGAATTTATTAACAATATCTTTCAACTTCGCCACATCATCTTCGCCATTGGCAGTAGGCAAAGCACCTGGCAGTGCACCACCCTCAAAAAGCCAGCTGCCATCAGAAGTGAAAAACGGAACGTTAAAACCAACATCCTTCAACTGCTGAAATACCGCAGCACTATATTTTTTATGATCTTCCAAGCTGATGTCTTTGCGTTGAGCAACGTACGAGCCAAACTCATTTTCTCCCTGAACCATAATAATCGGCCCGCCGTTGCTAACCAGAAGATTTTTAACCTGGCCATAAAGTGCAGTAAAATAAGCTTTGGTTGCCGATAAATATTGGGAATTATTGCCACGGATAACCATTCCCGGAACTTTAGATAAAAACCAAGGGTAACCACCAAATTCCCACTCTGCACATACGTATGGGCCTGGACGAAGAATTACGAATAAACCTTCTTCTTCGGCTGTCTTGATGTATTCAGCAATATCTTTGTTTCCCGATTTAAAATCCCAAACGCCCGGAGATGTTTCATGATAATTCCAAAAAACATAGGTGGCTACGGCATTTAAGCCCATGGCTTTCATCATTTTTAAGCGGTGACGCCAATATGGTTTTGGGATCCGGGCATAATGCATTTCGCCACTGTGTATCTGAACCGGTTTTCCATCCAGCAGAAAGTTGCCATCGGCAATCGCGAACGTGTGTTTTGCAGCAGTTGCTTTGTTTTGAGCGTTTGAATTTAGCGCCAGAGTCAGCAGCAATGCAAGCGTAAAAAATTTGGTCTTCATTGTGTTTATTTAATTAGGTTCATTTCAAACCGGGCATTACCCGATTTAACATTGGCCATATTTTTTTGAAAAAAAATTTCACTTTTTTTATTTTCTTCGAAAAAACGGCGAATTTTTACCGCTTTCCTGAGAAAAAGCACTGCTTTAAGACAAACGTTTGATTGCGTTCTACTTTGCAGAAACGAAGATTTTTTTCTTCCAATTATATGCCCAAACCTTTAAATATAAGCGTTTAAGCTACAAAAAACCAAATTTTAGTATTTCGCTTGCAACGAATTCTCGATTACCTCTTTGTAGTAATTGATATATGAAGGCAGGATTTTTTTCAGATCAAAATCCTGTGCTCTGGTATAGGCATTTTCTTTGAAACGGTTTAAGATTTCTTCATCTTTTAAAATTTCAATTGCATAAGCAGCCATCGAATCAACATCGCCAACTTCACTCATATATCCACAGAATCCATCTATGTTCAATTCAGGCAAACCACCAGCATTGGTTGTAATTGCAGGAACCTTACAAGCCATTGCTTCTAAAGCCGCCAAACCGAAACTTTCAGATTCAGATGGCATCAAAAACAAATCAGAAACAGAAAGAATTTCTTCAACAGCATCTTGCTTACCGAGGAAACGCACATGATCGCAAATACCTAATGAACGGCAAAGTTGTTCATCGTAAGCACGTTCAGGGCCATCTCCCACCATTAAAAGCTTTGAGGGAATTACTGCTTGCACTTTTTCAAAAATCCGAATAACATCAGCCGTACGTTTTACCTTTCTGAAATTACTGGTATGGATTAAAATGCGCTCATTGTTGGGTGCAATTGCCTTTTTGAAATGATCTTTTGCCTGTAAACTAAAACGGCTGAAATCGATAAAATTCGGGATTACCTTAATTTCTTTGGTAATTTCGAAATGATTATAAGTATCTTCTTTCAAATCTTCAGAAACAGTGGTTACACCGTCGCTTTGGTTGATAGAAAAAGTTACTACAGGCTTATAGGTTGGATCTTTACCAACAAGGGTAATGTCTGTTCCATGCAAAGTGGTAACAACCGGGATGTGAATACCATAGCTGGCTAAAATTTGTTTCGCCATAAACGCCGCAGATGCATGTGGAATAGCATAATGCACATGTAAAACGTCCAATTGCTCGAAACGAACAACATCTACCAGTTTACTTGCCAGGGCCGATTCATAAGGTGCATAATCAAAAAGTGGATAATCTCTTACCGAAACCTCGTGATAAAATAGGTTTGCTGAAAAGAAATCAAGCCTTGCTGGTTGGCTATATGTGATAAAGTGAACTTGATGTCCCTCGTTTGCGAGTGCTTTCCCAAGCTCTGTGGCAACTACTCCACTACCACCGAAAGTGGGGTAGCACACAATTCCTATCTTCATTTATACATGCATTGTTGTTAACACAAATGTAGCCGATTTTAATGTATAATACGTGTCGGGATATTGCAATAAAAACAGGTATGTTTTCTGGATAAGGTAGCCGCAGATTAGCAGATTATTTTTATTGAATTAAAACAATCATTTGCTTTGGATTATTTTTTATACTGTGGGGCTTTTCATTGAAGGTGGCCGCAGATTAGCAGATTATTTTTTATTGAATTAAAACAATCATTTGCTTTGGATAATTTTTTATGCTGCGGGGCTTTTCATTGAAGGTGGCCGCAGATTCGCAGATTATTTTTTATTGAATTAAAACAATTATTTGCTTTGGATTATTTTTTATGCTGTGGGGCTTTTCATTGAAGGTGGCCGCAGATTAGCAGATTATTTTTTATTGAATTAAAACAATTATTTGCTTTGGATAATTCTTTTATACTGTAAAGACTTTTCATTGAAGTTGATTAACAGACCTATTTGTAATTTCGAAATTGTGAGATAATTTAATACCTGAGCGTAATACTCATCAACAAACCCAGTGCTCGATTTAATCTCGAGAATTATCTTGTTATCGATAACAAAGTCTGCATAAAATTTGTGCTTAAGAATTATTCCTTTATAATTTACTGAGAATTCTTTTTCTCTTTCGTAATTAATGCCTCTTAAATTAAGCTCATTTTCAAGCGCATCCTTATAAACAATTTCTAAAAACCTTTACCTAAAATTCTATATATCTCCATTGCAATGCCAATGATTAAATAACATTCTTCTCGAAAGGGATAATCAGAACCATTGTAGAGATTTTTCATAATCATGAATTTATTTTAAATCTGCAAATCTGCGGCTAAGTTCTGAACTAAACGAAAAACGCTCCGTTACCAGAGCGATAATTAAGCCAGGAACAATCTTTAATTATTTATAATCATAAACCACCTGAGGTTTTTTGTAGCTTAACTTACGTTCTTCACCTTGTATCTGAGTACGGATATCTTCCACTTTAGCAACCTGTTTATTGTAACGCTCCAAGGCTTTTTTTGCATCTTCAGTATCACTTTTTGCTTTCTTCGCTAACTTTTCTGCAGCTTTTTGATCCACAATCAAACCAGATTTATTGATGTTTCCGCTATGATTTTCTGAAGACACTTTAGCATTTCCATTTGCTTCAAGCAACTTTAAGCGTAATTTTTCCACGTCGGCTTCTTCTCCTGCTTCTTTTATTTTAAGCTCTAAAACCTTGATGTTCATTTTCAACACTTCCACCCGGTTGGTTAAAATATTTAAAGAATCTTTAGAAACCTTTGGATGATAGGTTTGAGCCACTGCCGGAATTGATCCAACACTTATTAAACAAGCGAATATTAACTTTTTCATTGATGATCATTTTGATAACCATCAACTCAATTAAAATGCCCAAGGCAAAAAATATGGGTCAAAGCATGAAATCGAGGATATAAGAATATTACAGTTTTTGAAATGTTGAATATTGGGTAAATTTTTACCCAAAAATTATTTCAGATTTCTCATTTCTTCTTTGATCACAAGGAAAAGTTCATTTGGTCTTTGGGTACCTATAAAATACTCCAAACCATCACGGTCGGTTAGTACGACAGCATCTTTTCCTGAAGAATAAAAACGGATGGTGCCTTTAGTGTGTAGATTATAAACAGGATTATTGAAAAAATAACGGCTGTAGGTTGCTTTACGGACATCAACAATGCTGTTCAAATCAATTTTCACACGTTTCGTGGTCCAAAGCCCATCCAAAATCAAGCTTCCGTTATCAACAATAATTTTATATTGAATAAGAAAAAGCAAAAGCATTGAAACACCAATAATGCCAAAACCAACTACCAGGAATAAATCTTGGGTATTATCCCGGTCACGCTCGTAAACGTATGCTGCAAAACAGAATGCGGCCATAATTAATCTGATGAAAATGCGAACATAATCACGACCGATGTATTGTTTTTCGATATAGGCGTATCTGCTTTCCACTTACTAATTTTTGAGTTCGAATATAGCAACTTTTTTTGTTGCTGTAGTTAATTTATATCGATTATCCTGTCGCATACCTGCAATCCATACAATATGGCCATTTCCATTTATTAAGATAGGAGTTGTGTGTTTTAAATGCAAGGGAACTTTCTCATCGATAAAAAAATCACTAACCTTTTTCGGCTGGCGCATTCCCAAAGGAATAAACTTATCTCCATTTTGCCAATATCTTAATATTAATGGAAAAATTAATTTATCGGCGTTAACAAAAGCTTTGTTCGGGTCAGTTTCAAATTTAATATCATTTGAAAAAGATAAGTTGATTTCATCCTTACCCAAAAAAATGCAGGTGGTTGATGGATGTATGAATTGATTTTTAACTCCAACTACGTTTTTCTCTACAATAACTAAATCATTTCTATTAATAATGGCCTGATGGTTTGAACTAAAAAATTGAGTTCCACTCATCGCTTTTAAGTTATTCAGAATCTCATCAACAATGTTTTCAGTGAACCCAAAAGGTTTAAGCAACTCAAAAAGCAGTAATTTTTGCGGCTTTAACTTCGCTATTTCTGATAGTGGAATATAAATGCCATCAGTTTTTCTATTGATAATTTTATCATGAAGTTTCTGAACTTGCAGGTTTAAAAACTCCTCCACATCAGCAAAGCGGGCAATATTCGCGGCAAATGTTTTCTCTAAATTCGGATTGATTTCCTGAAGATGGGGAATTACCTTTAGCCGTATTTTATTGCGGGTATAATTGGTGCTTTGGTTTGAACTATCTTCAACAAAACCGAAATTATTTTCTTCTATCAGTTCATTTATTTGTTCGCGGTTTAAAAACAAAAGCGGCCTGATTAATTTTTCCCGTTTAGGCAAAATTCCATGTAAACCACCAATTCCTGTTCCCCGGGTAAGATTAATGAGCACCGTTTCAACCATGTCATTTTGATGCTGGGCTAAAGCGATAAAATCATAACCTTCTTTATCTCTTATTTCTTCAAACCAGTTGTATCGTAAATCACGCGCAGCCATTTGCGTGGAAATTTTATGTTCAGCTGCATATTTTTTTGTATCAAAATGCGTTATGTAAAAAGGAAGGTCCAGACTGGCGGCAAGCATTTTTACAAAGTTCTCATCACGCTGTGCTTCATCTGCCCGTAAATTGAAATTACAATGTGCTACACCAATATTAACGCCTATTGCTTTAAATAAATGCAACATCAATACCGAATCTTTTCCTCCGCTAACGGCTAAAAGAATCTTGTTATCATTAGCAAACAGCTGATGCTGTTCAATAAAATCCTGAAATTGTGCCAAAGGTAACATCCTTCAAAAATATTTAATTTTAACTGGTATTCCGAACGTTCGGAACAAAAAACTAACTTTGTAAAGTGCAAAAACTATTTGTCTTTTTATTTTTAATATTCTTCCCCGTTATTTTATTCGCCCAACAACAGGGAACGAGGATTAAAGTCGTTTCTTTTTCCAGAATAACCGGAGATAACAAAAATAAAATCAGCTATTTGCGTAATCCTGTTTTTCAGCAGGATAATGCAACACTTACTTGTGATAGTGCTGTTTTTTACAGTGAACGAAACTATTTTGAGGCTTTTAAAAATGTTCATATCAACCAGCTTACTACCGATATTTATTCCGATCAGCTGGAATATGATGGAAATAAAAAGCATGCCCATTTGACCGGAAACGTTCAAATGAAAGATCCAACGTCGGTTTTAACCACTAATATTTTAGATTACAACACACTGAGCAAAATCGGCACCTATACCAGCGGTGGTAAAATCGTTAATCAGGAAGTAACGTTAACGAGCAAAAACGGCTACTACTTTAGCACAAGTAATGATGCCTATTTCCGTTACAATGTGGTTGTGGTAACACCTCAGGTTACCATTAAGTCGGATACGCTCCGTTACAACACACAAACCAAATGGACTTACTTTTACGGGCCAACAAACATTAAGGGTAAAGACGATAATTTATACACCGAAAATGGCGCTTATAATACCATGACGGAAGATGCCTATTTCGGAAAGAAAAACCTTTATACACAAGGCACAAGATCGCTAAAAGGAGATAGTCTTTATTATTTCGGGAAAGTGGGTTATGGAAAAGCGGTTAAAAACATCGTTTTCTCTGATACAAAAGATAAAATGAAAATGTTTGGCGATTTGGGTTACTATTACAAAGCCGATCAAAGAACATTGGTTACCCGAAATGCTTATTTAGGTATCGGAACAGAGGATTCGGTATTGGTAAAAGGAAAGAAACAGCCAGATAGTTTATGGATGGGTGCCGATACTTTAGAAACTCAAATGGTTTTACAAAAAACATTAAAGCTAATCCCCAAAATATCTATCAAAGCTGATAATGAGGTTGGAGAAGATGATGAAGATGGTGGAACTAAGGAAACAAAGGAAGCTCCTGATGCTCCTGCATCTGCACCAATCAATATTAAGGCTCCAACGGCAAGTAAATCAAAAAATGATAAAAGGGCGAAAAAGAAATCAAAAGATGAGCCAGAAGCTGCAGATAAGCAAAGCTTATTTCCAGATAAAGGCATTGATAGTTTAAACGTTGATTCGCTAAGTAAAACCTTGCCAAAAATAAACCCAGATAGTGCTGAGAATTTTTTAAAAAGCAAGGCCGATTCTATAGTTAAAAAATTGCCAAATTTAAAAACTGACAGCTTGACCAATCAGCTGAAGACAAAAGCAGGAAATGTGGTAAAAAGCACAACAAAGATTGATAGTCTTTCCAAAAATATCACGAAAAACGCAGGAACAGACAGCTTAACTAAAGCATTGGTAAACCTGAAGCCCGGTTTAAAAAATGATACTGCAAAATTTAATCCTGCAGATACCGTTCAAGCGCGTATTATTAAAGCTTACCATGGCGTTAAAATTTTCAAAACCAACATTCAGGCTAAAACCGACAGCTTATTTTACACCAGTGCAGATTCTACTTTACGTTGTTTTATTAATCCAATTATTTGGTCGGAGGGTTCACAACAGATTGCTGACACCATTTATGTTCAGTTTAAGAATAAAAAACTCAACAACCTGCAAGCCATTAGAAATGCTTTTTTAGTGAATACTCCAAAAGATTCGTTGAGGTTTAATCAGATTAAAGGCAGGTTAATGACTGGCTTTTTTAAGGATGGTAAGCTGAAAACCATGTATGTTGATGGAAACGCTGAAAGTATTTACTATACTCAGGATGATAGCACAAAGGTTTATAAGGAAATGAACCAAACGCTAAGCAGCCGTATTAAATTCATATTCAAGGATAACGAAAATGATATTGAGGATATCGTTTACATCAAAGGTGTTGAGGGTGCTTTAAATCCGGAGAATAAAATAGCAAAAGATCATGTTTTGAAAGGATTTTCATGGAAGCCTAATGAAAGACCGAAGAGTAAAAAGGATGCTGTAGGTTCATCCGGCAAAGCGAAACCTAAAGCAAATCTGAAAACACTTCCACCTAAAACAACCCTGGCGAACAAAACAACAACGCCATCTAAAAATACAGTTAGCCTTTCACTAACCAAAAAGGTTGGTGCGCTAAACGAAAAAATAAACCTCAACCTGGATAAAAATTTACCTGAAGGAAAACCTTTAGATACGGCTAATTTCGGGATCAAACCTGTTTTACCAAAACCAGATTCATCAAAGAAGGTTGTGGAGAAATTGTAGGTTTTGCTATTTATCTAAATAGCGACGGTTTAAATCCAGGTTCTCAGAATATCGTCATTGCTGCGAGGAGGAACGACGAAGCAATCTGTGCTATCAATGTCATCCCAATTGAAGCGTCGGAAAGATTGCTTCACTCCAACCCACATCCCTTTTCTTCAGTTCGCAATGACGAGCGTTTTGACAATGTTTTATCTTAAACCTTCAATTTGCGCCCCGCAGAACACCGTCATTGCCAGGAGGAACGACGAAGCAATCTGTTCTATCAATGTCATCCCAATTGAAGCATCGGAAAGATTGCTTCACCCACTTCCCTTTTCTTCAGTTCGCAATGACGAGCGTTTCAACAATGTTCTATTTTAAACCTTCAATTTGCGCCCCGCAGAACACCGTCATCGCTGCGAGGAGGCACGACGAAGCAATCTGTGCTATCAATTTATCTCCAATTGCAGCATCGGAAAGATTGCTTCACTCCAACCCACTTCCCTTTTCTTCAGTTCACAATGACGGGAATCTCAACAAGCTTAACTTAAATCTTCAATATGTGGCTCTCAGAACACCGTCATTGCGAGGAGGCACGACGAAGCAATCTGTACTATCAATTTATCTCCAATTGCAGCATCGGAAAGATTGCTTCACTCCAACGCACATGTCTTTTCTTCAGTTCGCAATGACGAGCGTTTCAACGATGTTCTATTTTAAACCTTCAATTTGCACCCCGCAGAACACCGTCATTGCCAGGAGGCACGACGAAGCAATCTGTTCTATCAATGTCATCCCAATTGAAGCATCGGAAAGATTGCTTCACTCCAATAGCAGGAAAGATGCTGACCACGAAGTAGCTACAAGACCACTGAAAACACTAACTCCATTTGTAAAATAAATTTACTTCGTAGCTTTCCGCTTCGCTACAGGTCAGCATGACGACAGTCTAGGTCAGCTGTCCAGAAGATTTTAACTTCCCTAATCATTCCAACAAACCCTCTCATATCACTTCCACTTGGGCTCTGAAAAATCTCCAAATCAAAATACGGAACCGCAGCGAGTAAATGATCGAACCAACCCACATCCCTTTTCTTCAGTTCGCAATGACGGGAATCTCAACAAAGTTTTATCTTAAACCTTCGGTGTGCCAGAGGATGTACGACAGAGATTATGAAGTATCATCCCATTACATTTCCTCGTGATGAATAGCCTGCTTTTCATCTAATCCTCTACCTTTTCTTAACTGTTTCTTAACCATTTGGGTTAAGCCGGGGTAAGCAAAGGGTTAACAAAGGGTATAGAAAGGGTTAACAAAGGGTACAGAAAGAGTTAACAAAGGGTTAAGCAGGGGTTAACCTGGTCACTACAACAGTTAAACAAATGTCTTATCCGTATATAGCTATACAGGTTAATGAATTAATTTTGAATGGCTATACGCCCGATTGTCACTGTTTTTAATGTATAGCTCTTTTAGGTATCGACACATATAAACCACATTACGAAGGAGCACTCAAAGAAAAAAGTTTTTAATAACCTAGCCTTTCAAAAAATCAATCATTTTTTGAAGTGCGATTGCCCTATGACTAATCTTATTTTTTTCAGCCATATCCATTTCTGCAAAAGTGATATCATAACCATTAGGTTGAAAAATAGGATCGTAACCAAAGCCTTTTGAACCCGATAAGGTTTCTCTGATTGTGCCTTCAATTATCCCCTCAAAAAAATGATTTTGTCCATTAAGCATTAATGAAATAACAGTTTTAAATCTGGCTTTACGGTTTGCTTGTCCCTTCAGTTTATTCAAAACCAATCGAATATTTTCCATGCTATCCCTACTTCCACTGTAACGGGCAGAATATACACCAGGTTCATTATTCAAGGCTTCAACTTCTAAACCGCTATCATCTGCGAAGCAATCCAGATTGAAGTTTTTGGCTACATACATACTTTTCAAACTTGCATTCCCTTCAAATGTATCTGCGGTTTCGGGAATATCTTCGGTACAGCCAATATCCTGCAAATTCAATACATCGTACTGACCTAAAAGTGCTAACCTAATTTCATCTGTTTTATGTTGGTTATTGGTCGCAAACACGAGTTTTTTCATTACAGGTTTAGGGGTTAGGGTTTAAAGTTTAGGGGTTAGGGGTTAGGGGTTAGGGGTTGAACAAATTTGTGTTACAAATATATCTGTAACCCTATTTAATTTTTTGGAGATTACTCCAAAGTAGTTTTTTAGCGGTCAAGTCGCTATCCAGATGATGAAGGTTTGGAGCAAAAATTATTCTTGTGGTTTCATGAATGATCACTTCATTTTGCCAGGTTAGATTCAATTTTAAATCTGAAATTTCAACGCCGAAAGAAAGCATGATTGCAGGCTTAAAAAATTGATGCAGTTCGATGAAATCTGTTCCATGGTAATGAGCATAGTTAACAACCGCAAAATCGGGTGTGCTTAAATCAACCGCTTTAACAATTTTTCTGAGGAGCTCACGCCCTTGTTCAGTGCTAACATCATTCAACTGATCATTAACCAATATCAATACCGATTTCTTATTTCCACCTAAAAACCTGAACATCTTTGAAGCTTTGGGTTCTGCCACAATATGCGTAATTTCCGCTTCCGGAATGTAGTTTTTAACAGATTCTACAGGCTTAGCGGCTAAAGTTACATCAATTTCATGCTGTATAACGGTTTCCTGAACTAAATTTTCTGACTTTATAATTGGATCGGAAATCGGCTTTACATCAACAACAGAGGGTATTTTTACGTTTTCATCTTCCACTAAAAAAACATCTTCAGTAAAAAATAAGCGTAAAGCATTCGCATTGTTGGTAACCTGGTTTTCCATTCGTATTTTTGTTGGATAATAATTTCTGTTAAAATTAGTTAAATATCTTATAATAGCGCCGCTAATTGTTACTTTTATCCCTTAAAATTTATAGAGTGCTCTGCTTAAAGAAGGCTTACTGCTTATTTATTTTTAGCTTTATTTTCAGTTGTTCGTTTGCACAAAACGTAGCTGTGGTAAATGGTAAATCAATAAGTGCCAAAGAATTTCTATGGGCTTATAAAAAGAGCCATAATGGAAGTGTAAGCGCAGATTACTCCAACTTACAGAACTATTTAAATTTGTATGTAAATTTTAAACTGAAAGTTTTAGATGCAAGAGAAATGGGCCTTGATAAAAGTCCGGTTTATCAGGAAGAAGTGAAAACTTATGAAAATGCATTAATGACGCATAAAAAAGCAAATGCAAATCATAAGGATCAGGATTTTTTGCTGAATGAATACAAAGAGGGTGTGCTGATGTTCAACATATCCGAACAAAAGATCTGGAACAAGGCACAGGATGATGAACAGGCTTTGAACGATTTTTACAATAGAAACCAACAAAATTATAATAAACCATTAAGCGAAATAAGAGGGCAGGTAATAGCAGATTACCAGCAAAGTTTAGAGGAAAGCTGGCTTAAAGGTCTTAAAGAAAAATATCAGATTAAGATTAACGAAAACGAGTTGAGAAAACTTGCTAAACAGTAAAATCTAATTGATACAAGGATTAGTATTAAATTTGCAAAATATAATAAATAGAATGAAAAAAGTTTTTTTAGCAGCAACTGCATTAATTTGCTTGTTTTTAAATAGTTATGCCCAACCGGGGAAACATAACATCGATAAAGTTGCTGCTGTGGTAGGTAATAATATTATTTTACTATCAGATCTCAATCAAGAATACACACAATATCTTTATCAGGGCAATCCGCCAGATGAAAGTATAAAATGCAGGATTTTACAAAACACGCTTACTCAAAAGCTTTTAAAACAGCAAGCCGAAATCGATTCAGTAATGGTTGAAGATGGCCAGGTTGATGATGAGGTTGATAAACGTATGCGCTCAATGATGCAACGTGCCGGCGGACAGGAACGTTTGGAGCAATTTTTAAATAAATCTGTTCTGCAATATAAAGATGAGATGAGACCAACCATTAAGGATGGGTTAATTGCTCAAAAAATGCAGGCAAAAATCACTGAAAACATCAATGTAACGCCAATGGAAGTTGAAAAATACTTCAAGTCGTTAGGCGATACTATTCCCGAATTTAATACGGAAGTTGAAATTGGCGAAATCATTTTAGACCCAAAATTAACCAGGGCAGAAAAGCAGCGATTCCATGATAAAATTGAGGCATTACGTTTAAGAATTAAAGGTGGCGACGATTTTGGAGTATTGGCTAAAACCTATTCAGAAGATCCGGGTTCATCATCAGATGGTGGTGATTTAGGTTTCTTCGATAGAAGCATGATGGCAAAAGAGTTTACTGCCTGGGCATTTAAACTTAAAGCTGGTGAAATTTCACCTGTATTTGAAACAGAATTTGGTTTCCATATTTTACAGGTAATTGAACGACGTGGTGAACAGGTTCATGCTCGCCATATTTTAATCAGACCTGCCACTACGCCCGAAAGTTTAACACGTTTGAAACTACATGCAGATAGTATTTATAACAACATCATGTCTAGAAAACTATCTTTCGCTACTGCTGCAAATTTATATTCAGATAACAAAGAATCTAAGTACAATGGTGGTATGATGTTAAACGCAGAAAATGTTCAGTCAAGAACCACATTTATTCCAATCGACAGATTAGATCCATCGGTGTTTTTAGTGATTGACACCATGAAAGTGGGTGATATTTCTAAACCAGATTTATATACTGCTGCTGATGGCAAACAAGGTTATCGTTTGCTTTATTTAAAATCAAAAATTCCGCCACACAAGGCAAACATGGCTCAGGATTTTCCAAAAATCAGAGATGCTGCTCAAAGTGACAAAATAAATCGTACTTTAAGCGAATGGTTCGAGAAACGTCGTGAAAGCACTTATATTAAAATTGACGACGAATTTAACACCTGCGATGAATTAAAAATCTGGACTAAAACCACAGCCGCAAAATAATACGAATGCAGTACAAGAACGAAGTAGAAGCCGTTGACGCACTTCATCTTACTTTCAACAACATTAAAGCCGAAATCAGCAAGGTTGTAGTTGGTCAAGATGACATCATAAAATCTGTTTTAATCGCCATTTTCAGTAACGGACATTGTTTGTTGGTTGGTGTGCCCGGATTGGCTAAAACCTTACTTGTTCAAACTGTAGCCTCAGTTTTAGATCTCGATTTCAACAGAATTCAGTTTACTCCGGATTTAATGCCAAGCGACATTATTGGCGCTGAAATATTAGGAGAAGACAGGCATTTTAAGTTTATTAAAGGCCCTGTCTTTTCAAATATCATCTTAGCCGATGAGATTAACCGTACACCTCCAAAAACACAGGCTGCACTTTTAGAAGCCATGCAGGAGAAAGCAGTTACTGCTGCTGGTCAAACCCATATCCTACCAAAGCCTTTCTTTGTTTTGGCCACTCAAAATCCAATTGAACAGGAAGGAACATATCCTTTGCCAGAAGCACAATTGGATCGTTTTATGTTTAATATCCAGTTAAACTATCCTGCTTTTGCAGATGAGTTAAACATTGTAAAAAACACCACAGGGAACAAGGTTACTCCATTGGAAAAGATCATCCATGCAGATGACATTCAATTTTTTCAAAAGTTGATCCGTGATATCCCTGTAACGGATAACGTGCTAGAATATGCAGTAAAATTAGCCTCTAAAACCCGCCCGAACAGTGAATTCTCTACTGATGCTGTAAATAAATATATCAGTTGGGGTGCCGGGCCAAGAGCTTCACAATTTTTAGTTTTGGGGGCAAAATGTCACGCAGCTATTTCAGGTAAATATGCACCTGATATTGAAGATGTTCAAGCGGTTGCTGAGCCTATTTTACGCCATCGTATTGTTAGAAATTATCGTGCTGAAGCTGAGGGATTATCTATAGAAAAGATTATTAAAGACCTTTTATAATTACACTCTTTTGAAGATATTGCTTACGTGTAAATTTTATCGAAATTGTCACTTTTTTTAGCGGTATTTTGTCTACTACTCTAATATACGAGACATATAAAAACGGATTAGTATTCTTTATGGGAATACTTCATCATGTTTGAACATTAATCGGCCACTTCCAACTTGACGTGTAATGAAATAAAAATACGGCTGATCTAATGATTTTTTCATCAGTTATTTCTTCTCTTTTTCCCAAAAGCTTTCTAAATGACAATAGGTTGAATAGAAATGTAAAAAACAATTCCATAGTTCTAATACAAGTTCCCCCTTTTCCAGCCAATAAGACTCGCAAGTAGGCATATATTGATTGCTAGTTAGACAATGTTTTTAATTAATTTCCAGGTAAACGGAATAATCAAGTCCCCTAATTAATAATCACCAAATGTTTGGGACTTCAAGATATTCTAAATAGCGCCAACTGTACTATTTAGTTGTATTGATATTCAAGTTTTAGGCACATTTAAGCAAAAAAACAACGCATTGATTGATTATGCGTTGCTTTTTTACAGCCTTAAGACTCATCTAACGCAATTTTTGTATTTCAATCTTGGTAATGCCCCAACTTCGATTTTTTCATTTAGTTCATGAAAGTCGTAAAAAAAATAGTTTTGCGGTTAAGCGAGTGGCTTTCTTTCAATTTTCAATTTCATCATCAAAAGAAAGGTCGTCCATCAAATTAACGAACTTTACATGAGGTAAGCTTTTTTTCAAAAATGCAATTTTGTCATCAGGAAGAACCACATTAACTAGATCAATTTCTTTTAAATACTTGCACTTTTTTAATTTAGCCACAATGGCCTCAATGTTAGAATCAGGACAGAATGGAATGGCTAGTGTTTCCAGTTTGCATTTCGTAATGCTATTCGGAAGATCTAATACATACAAACTCTGTAATCGAAGGTGCTTTAAATTTTTGAAAGCATTAATTTTCTCTGTTAGTTTATAATAATAGGGGTTCATCGGCATAACATTACCGGAAGGAAAGATTGTTTGCCCAGGATTAAGTAATGTTAAACCTTCTATTTGGGAATATTTCTTTACATAATCTGAAAAATTAGGATCAAAATCTGTTACCACTACTCCCAGATTTTTGTCTATTGATTGGCTCATTAGGTTGTAATAACTTAAAAAAATTAAGGATATGATTAAAGAAACTATTTTCATTCTGGTAAATTTTTAATTCTGCCCATTAAAGCAAAATACGAAGATCTTGCGTTAGCATACAAATTTTTCTCCAACCTTAAATACACTTTTTGTTCACCATTGCCATTTTTTCTTGAAAACATGATTGCCAACCGATTTAATAATTGTGCCCCATAGGTCGAATTTTTTAATTTAATAAAGGAGTCAGTATCAAAGACTAAGACAGAAGCACTAATGCCTGAGCTATTGGCCCGATGTTCAGCTTGTTTTATTCCTTCTGAAAAACTAGCCCATAGATAAGCGGGTTCATTATAAGGACTGATAGTTTTTATCTCATACGAAATTCTCGCCATTTTTTGACCCATAATTTCTGGCCCATCAGGCTCTTCCATTTTTGTGATCACTTCATTTCCATTAAGGTCTGAATTTACAACATTTAGTCCCCACCCGGTTCCAGAGCTAGTTTTTAAAAGAAGTCCCCATTGTAAACCGTCTAAATGAGTAGTTCCTACCATGTAACCAACCCTATAATCGAAACCAGGAGAGGTTGGCCAAGATGTGATTCTGCTTGCTGCCAATCCTTCTCCAATGGTACCAATTGCTTTTGACCAGCCGTCACTTCCTGACAGCCCCCTAACTTGTTTATGAAAATGCCTAATGCTAGTATTATTTGAATTGGAAAACGCCAAATATATCCACGGATTATACGCTGCAATTGTTTCAGAAACCGGGTGAGTAGAGGGGTAGTCTGGAAGTCCAGGACCATTCCCATAAACATTAACCCCATTCGAACTAAAAGCAAAACTTGTTTCAATATTATCAAAGTTAAAGTTTGTAGAAGCTGATTCTGCATCCGCATCTGGTTGATTCTCATAAATACCATTACCTAGTGATGCGACATATTCACTATAACCATTGTTTATATTGTACGCGATTGCCCAATGGACAAAGTCCGTATTATCTACTGATAGCCCGTTGTTTATTAAATATTTTGTTAATTCAGCAACCGCTACGTTATTTAATGGATTGTTAACATAATTGTACTCGGTCACGTTGAGATCAAGATGATCCATTAAATATTGTTGCGGCGTTTGGGTGGTAGTGGTTACAGGCGGACCGGGCATTTCATCACAATCAGTTGGCGCACCGACCATAAGCAGTGTCCCCCTTTCAAAGGATATGCCACCTGGCCCTACAGGCTGTGGATTTCCATCGCATGGATTGTAAGTGCCTGGAGGATTAGGTGTTGTGCTACCACCTCCTCCGCCACCTCCACCGTTTGACGGAAAACTTGGCATTGCACAATTTACAACTGTTGAAATGTTGATTGATGTACTTGGCGGCCAATCGTCGGAACGTGGTTCCCAGCTACCATAGTAGTCAAAATAATTGCATTCGCTTCTGGTTAAATGGCCATTTTTGCAGGGCTGTTGTACTACGGTAACCACATCGTAAATCTCGCATTCTCCCGGCATCAGGCTGATCACATTTCCGAACCCCGCTTTTCCGTTAATACTGGCCAGCATCCTATCCTTTAGGCCCGTCTGTTTCTTTTCCAGATTATTCGCTGGACTTGACTCAACATCTTCTAGATATATCCTGTTGAAGATTATTGTTCCTTTAAAAGCAGTTTTACGGTTCTTCCTCCAGTTATCTATCCACTCCTTATCAGGATAATAGGTAGATAAAAAGGCAGAGGTTTTTGTTTTGATCATCTGTATGGTCAAATTCTGAAAGGTAGTTGCTCTGGGGGTTTGGGGTTTAACCGCGATTACATAACTTACCGTATCCCCGAGAGTAAGCTTTTTAACGCTATCCATCTCCAGGTCAATGTTTCGATCTACAACCTGGGTATTCAATAATTTTGCTTTTTGGCCAGATAGTGGTGCTTTTAAACTTCCGGTAGAGTTAAGGTCTATGGAACTGATAAATTGGGAATAGGAAATAGATCTAATCTTATCAGATTGTGTACCCTCAGGACTATTGGGTATTAAGAGTTCTTTTTTACACCCATTTATCAAGAAAAGAAGTAAGAGGAGGAGGCAAGCCATTGCATCGCCTTTGTAGAACATTAATTTTTTCATCAGTTAATTAGTTTAAATTATATTTTGAGAGATGATGTTTGATGAATATAGTTAAGAATCTTAATAAAACAAAAAATTACATTAAGGTATTATTACCTCCAAATCTAAATGAGGTTTTTACTTTAATCTTATTATTTTTTAACCAGTTACTTAACGTCGGCACAGTGACGTTATACCTTCCTTAAATAAATTTTTGGGTTAAACCGTTTGTTAACAGTGCCTCTATCTCCGGTCGGAAAGTATCGAGTTTGCTTTTGCCTGAGCCCTTTGGCCTGCCGAGCTTTATTCTGGATTTTTAATGGCCTAAAGTCCTTCCTGGTACGTTTATTGATCAATCAATTATCTTTGTAAACAAAATCCTTAAGTCGAACTCACATCAACTCAATGACATTCCACTTCGGGATTTTTTAGCCTGATTTCTTAAAAGCGATTTTCCTGACAAATCCCTACATTAATCTTTAAATTTTAAAATTGTTCTTATCTTTATCCCAATTACAAAGCATAATTTTTTAAATCAAAAATATTTAACATGTCAGCTCACGACTCACACGCACCAGTTCAGCAAACAAAAGGCATTTGGGCATTACCATTAACCGCCTGGATTATTGTTATAATTCTGGTTTTCGCTTTTACCCGTCCAATCTTCCATGAAGCAACAGGATCAGGTCACGAAAAAACTGAATCACACCACACAGAAGCAGAGGCGGGAGAAGCGCATCACTAGAAATATCTTTCTAATAAAAAAGCGTCCCGATTACATTGAGGACGCTTTTTTATTACATGGGTAAACTATTTAAGTTGCCCCATCAAATTTGGGTAATCGGTGATTATACCATCTACCCCTAAACTCATAAAATATTTAATTTCTTTTGCTGTATTTACTGTCCACGGAATAATTTTAATTCCCATTGCATGGCAGCGATCTACTAACCCTTTACCAACCAAAACCGAATACGGGCTGTAAATTGTTGGTTTAAACCCAAGCTTTTCTATATAATCTTCAAAAGGTTCTTTTTCATCAATCAACAGTGAAGTTTGAATTTTCGGATATTTCTCATGCAAATATTGTAAGGTTCGCATATCAAAAGATTCAATAATTACTCGTTTTGAAAGCTTTTTGGCATTGATTACCTCCATAATCAGTTCAACAAATCCGGCAGGATCCGGATGAAATTCATTATCGCCATTTTTGATTGTTTTTGTTTCTATGCTATAAACCGGCTTTGCCAACTTTTTCTCTTTAACATAGGCTTCTACAGCATCAATCGTTTCAGCAAGTAAAGGTTTGTAAGCTTTAAACTTTACCTGACCAGGAAAACGTGCATGAACCTTACTCCCCACATCAAACTTTTTTACCTCTTCGTAATCCATTTTATAAATGTTGTAATTCTTTTGGTCTTTCAATGAAATGGGTTTACCGTTTGGCATTAACGAAATCTCGTTATTAAAATAAGGTTCTTGCGATAAGACCACTTGTTTATCTTTTGAAATAACGGCATCCATTTCAAGTGTGGTAACGCCCAAATCAAGGGCTTTCAACATTCCTTCAATCGTATTTTCCGGCATAATACCACGGGCGCCAGCTTTTCCCTGTACATCAAATTTCTGTTTCTGCGCAGCAACTTGTAAAAAAACAAAGGTTAAGGCAATTAATAAGGGTAATTTTTTATTCATGAACTTAAAACGTAAAATGATTAATTCTTATATTTTTTGTAGCGCAAAAACAGTGCTTATTTCTGATTTGTTCACATTTTTATAAGATTTCTTCAATAGCGGATGGAGAAAACCCATCAAATCTTCAATAAAAACATGCTGCTTCTATAAGAAGCTATTAAATGAAGAACAAGGAATATCCCATACAATCCCTTCATAAAAAAAGGGCTTTCTTTTTACGGAGAGCCCTTTTTAATTCACATTTATTATCTATCTTTCAGCAGGTACAAATGCCTGGACGATTAAGTTCCAGCTTGCATCAGCAGCTTTTTCGTAAACGAAAACATAGTTAAAGCTTTCCCGCAAATCTGCTTTATAATCTATGGTTGCAACGCCGTAAGTATAGGCTAAATCGCTGCCAATTGCTTTATCTACCCCTGTGGTTTTTAAATTTATTTTGCTAATCATCCCGTTATAAAAAGAGATGATTTTTCCTTTACCGTTTATGGCTTCATTACCTGGAAATAATAAACGGGCATCTTCAGTAAGGAACCCCCCGAAAGCAGCAATACCATGAGTTTTTAATAAAGTATTTAATGTTTTTTCGGTTGTTAAGATAATATCTTTGCCAGCTTTGATTTCTTTTTCATTTAAGAATTTTGGCGCCACATGATCTTTTGGTTCAATAAATTTAGGTGTTGTTTTATCTAAAGGTTTGTTGCTTGATGTGCCTAAATCAATTGCCAATTTCCATTTACCATTTTCTGATTTCCAGATTGATAAATACTGGCCATATTTTTTCTCTGAACCTTCTACAACATAAGGACCTGTTGTGAAACCTAAATCGCCACTGCGCGAAACCTTTGCTAAATTTGGTTCCCAGGTTACAGCATTTTCGCCTTTTGTTTGTGCGTTATAAAAAGTTTTAACATTAACAGGATTTGGCCTGAAAACCAATGCACTTGCTAATGAAAATTCCAGGTAAGATTCTTTATCTCCGTTTTTTGCAATTGATTTTGCAAAATCTTTTTCTGCATTTACTAAAGATTTTGTGGTTCCATCATTCTTTTGTGCATATGCACCTATTGCTAAAAGAGAAAATATTGCAGTTGAAAATAATTGTTTCATTATGAATTTTAGATATATGTTTGGCGAATATAAAATTTTTTAAGTGCTGTGCTTTCAAAAGTAATTAACAATTGCACATTTTAATTTTCCCGGTAGATGGTTTCGAGAACTGTTTGACCAATTGCCTTTAGGGTATTCTTATCGATGTTAGCCAGATTATCCAACTGTGTATGCCAATTGATGTAAAAACCACTGTTATCGTTATAATGAACAATATCAATCGAAGGAACGCCGGCTTTGTTCATCCAAAAATGATCATCAACAAGCCTGCCGCTTGGAATACGCACAAAATAAGATGAGTAACCAATTTCATTTCCAATATCCCACACGTAACTAACTAAACCAGGAGCAGCCTGACGAGAAATTTCATCCTGTGTGAACTGTGCATTTCCACCACCAACCATATCGAGGTTAATTCCGTAAGCAGCTTTATAACCAGTGGCGATTGCATTTTTAGCCCAGTATTGAGAGCCTAAGCACCATGTTACTTCGTTTTGTGTATCATCATTTGCCTTTCCGTAATCTTCTAAATCCCAGAGGATGAAATCGACACCTACGTTTGGTGCTTTATGTTGAATCTGGCGGGCCATCTCTATAATTACAGCAACTCCACTCCCACCATCATTAGCGGCATCAAAAGGTTTGGTATGATTTGCTGGATCAGTATCCTGATCTGAAAATGGCCGGGCATCCCAATGCGCCGTAATCAAAACACGGGTTTTCTTTTCAGGATTAAAAGTTGCAATGATATTTTTTAGCTGGAAAGTTTTGCCATCGTGTGTTTGTGTTTTCCCGCCCTGAAGCTTAACATCAGCTCCAAAAGATTTTAATTTTGAAACTAAATAAGCGGCACACTTTTCATGTGCAACAGTTCCCGGAATTCTGGGTCCAAAATCTACCTGAGCTTTAACATAAGCATAAGCGCTGTCAGCATCAAAATCGGGAGAAACCAGTTTAACGGTATTTTCTTCAGTTGTTGCTGATTGTTTTGAATTATTGTTACAAGCTTGAAATCCTAGTAAAGCGATTAAAGATAGAATTAAAAGTTTCTTATTCATTGATAAAATTTTAAGCGGCATTTGCCCCTTTGAAGCCATGTATAGTACAAATATTTTCCAAGTAATACTTGTTGTCGTCATGCGCACGCTGGTGGGAACCCAATCTTAAGTTAAGAAAAAACAAAAAATAATTGTCATTCTGAGGTACGAAGACCGCGAAGCAGCTACGAAGTAAATCCCTAACCTAAAGATATTGTACTTGGTTTACTGCTGAATTGTTTCTGTAAGGGAATAGTGCTGTTTTAAACCAAACACTACGCCTTACTCCAGGTTGTTCCTTCTTTACTGTCTTTAAGTTGAATGCCCAGTTCTTGCAAACCAATTCTGATTTTATCAGATGTAGCGTAATCTTTATTGGCTTTAGCTTCTGTACGAAGGTTGATAACCATTTCCAATACACCATTCAAATCATTACTTCCGGCATCCTCATCTTTCAACCCTAAAATATCAAAAACGAAATCGTAAATTAAAGCTTTCAGTTTTTCTAAAGATTCAACTGAAATTTTGCCTTTGCCATCATAAACGGTATTGATGATCCTTACGGCCTCAAATAATTCAGCAATTAAAATAGGACTGTTAAAATCATCGTTCATGGCATGAATACACTTTTCCTTAAGTGCATCAATATCAAAGTCGTTCTGATCAGAAGCTGTTAATTTATCAAGCAAACTCACGGCAGCCATCAATCTACGGAAGCCTTTTTCTGAGGCATCGAGTGCATCGTTAGAAAAATCTAAAGTACTGCGGTAATGCGCCTGCAACATAAAAAATTTAACCGTCATAGGGCTATAACCTTTTTTCAAAAGCGGATGTTTACCTGCAAATAACTCCAGTGGAAGAAAACCATTTCCGGCAGATTTGGACATTCTGGTGCCATTAACCGTCAACATATTGGTGTGCATCCAATAACGGGCAGGCTGGTTATGGCTGCAAGCTTCAGATTGTGCAATTTCATTAGTATGGTGCGTAGCGGCCAGATCCATTCCGCCACCATGAATATCAAACTCATCGCCCAAATATTTAGCGCTCATTGCCGAGCACTCAATATGCCAGCCTGGAAATCCCATTCCCCAGGGCGATTGCCATTGCATTAAAGTTTCGGGTTTTGCTTTAATCCAAAGTGCAAAATCCAGTCTGCCACGTTTCTCATCTTGTCCGCCCAACTCTCTTGTATTGTTCAACATATCTTCCAGATTGCGATTAGTCAAAATGGTATAATTATATTCCTTGCTGTATTTTTCTACATCAAAATATACATTCCCATCAATTTCGTAACCATAACCATTGGCTATGATCATTTTAATCATCTCAATTTGTTCGATGATATGACCAGTGGCAGTTGGCTCAATGCTCGGTGGTAAGGTATTGAACATCCGCATCACGTCATGAAAACCCAAGGTGTACTTTTGTACAATTTCCATAGGCTCCAACTGCTCGAGTTTAGCTCGTTTTGCAAACTTATCATCGCCTTCATCTCTATCGCCTTCCAAATGGCCTGCATCGGTAATGTTACGGACATAGCGAACTTTGAAACCCAAATACTTCAGGTATCTGAAAATTAAATCGAAAGATATAAAAGTGCGACAATTGCCCAAATGTACATCGCTATAAACAGTGGGACCGCAAACATACATGCCCACATTCGGTGCATTTAGCGGTTGGAAAAGTTCTTTTTTGCGTGAAAGCGTATTGTAAAGCTGTAAGCCAGTATTCATATTGCAAATGTAATATTTACCGCCGGAAAGTTTAATGTATGCTTAACTGTTTAGTTGTATAAGTTGCTTAATTGACATTAGCCAAGTCAAAATCTGTATTTTTTCTAAAAAGCACAGCACCGTAATTTCTTTCAGCGATGACATAAAACATTAACGAGTTTACCGAATGGATCTCTTGTATAAAATCTTCTCACTCCCCAGGGTTCATCAACCGGGCCATATTCAATCGGAAAGCCTGCTGCCTTAACCCGTTCTAAAATTTCTTCCAGAACGTCTACCTCAACAGATAAATCGGGTGTTGGCGTTCCGGAGCCACCCTCATTAGCAAAGCTGATTTGAATGTTCATTTGTTGATTATTTAAGCCGTAAGTTGCAATCCAGCCATGATCCATTAACAAATCCAATCCTAAAACATCCTGATAAAATGATTGTGCTTTTGCTATTTCGCGTGTATCAACATTTAAAACAATTCGCTTTACCATAAGAATAATATTATTGTTTCGAAATTTACATTTTTAAATAAAAAATCCTGCGGTGCTTCCACAGGATTTATTTTAAATTAATTGATTAATTCTTCAATTTTGATTTAAAAATCTTTTCAAGCTTTTGCATTTTCGGTAAAATCACGGCTCTGCAATATGGCTCACTTCCATTTTTTAAATAGTAATTCTGATGATAATTTTCGGCCACGTAAAAAGGTTTTGCAGCTTCAATCGCCGTTACAACAGGCTTGCCAAAAGCGTTATCTTTGTTTAACTCTGCTTTATATTTGGTAGCTAAATCTTTTTGTTCGGGCGTATGATAAAAAATCACAGAACGGTATTGCGTACCCGTATCGGCCCCCTGGCGATTCAGCGTGGTCGGGTCATGGCTTTTCCAAAAAACCTCCAATAATTCATCATAAGAGATAACCATTGGATTGTAGGTGATTTCCAAAACCTCGGCATGGCCGGTTGCACCAGTACATACTTCCTCATAAGTAGGGTTAGCTAATCTACCGCCTTCATAACCCGATTTTACGGCAGTTACGCCTTTTAATCGTTGAAAAATAGCCTCTGTGCACCAAAAACAGCCCATCCCAAAAGTGGCTTTTTCTGTTTTTATTCCTTGCGCATTGGCTTGATTTAAAGTTAAGACAGATAATAAGATTAAAATTATTTTTTTCATGTTGTATGTTGTGATTTTTAAGAAAGATTGCTCTTGATCTTCATACTATATTACGAAATAAAACGGCCTGTAGTTTCCATCAGAACAATAATGGGTTTTACATGACAATTCATAAATTTGTTAATTTCGATATCAATGTTAATAACTTAAAACATTATTGAACAAAATTTTAAGGCCTTATTTTTTATCTTATCAATACTTATTAACAATTCTTTTCTAAATTCGTATAACATTAAAAATAA
Source organism: Pedobacter chinensis (assembly GCF_003339865.1). Lineage (GTDB taxonomy): Bacteria > Bacteroidota > Bacteroidia > Sphingobacteriales > Sphingobacteriaceae > Pedobacter > Pedobacter chinensis. Next base: position 1,038,387 of record NZ_QPKV01000003.1, on the reverse strand, counting down.
AATTATGTCTACACCGTATATTCCTTGTTTAGATTTAGGTTCGTACATTAACGGAACTGAAGAAGAACGTAAAAAATTTTCTGATGAATTGGGAAGAGCCTTCAACGATTCAGGTTTTGTAACCATCACTAATCATGGTTTAAGTCAGGAATTAATTGATAAACTTTACAAAAACATAAAAGCTGCTTTTGCACTTCCTGTTGAAACGAAAAGGAAATACGAAAAGCCTGAGTTGGCCGGTCAGCGTGGTTATACCAGTGCAGGAAAAGAGACTGCAAAGGGAGCAAAAACACCTGATTTAAAAGAATTCTGGCAAATTGGTCAGGAAGTTACGGATGGCGACCCGGTAAAGGAAGAATATCCTGACAATGAGGTTTTAGAAGAACTTCCTGAATTTAACAAAGTTACGGGCGAGATCTACAAAAAACTGGAAGAAAACGGAACTCATCTGTTACGTGCCATTGCGACCTATCTTGGGTTACCGGTTAATTATTTTGACAAGCATGTCCATAATGGAAATTCGATTTTGAGAGGTATTCACTATTTTCCGATCGAAAACCCGGAAGTTATTCCTGATGATGCGGTACGCGCCGGAGCACATGAAGACATTAACCTGATTACTTTATTGATTGGTGCCAGTGCCGATGGTTTAGAAGTATTAACCCGCAGCAATGAGTGGTTACCAATCAAGGCACACCATACCGATATTGTGGTTAATGTTGGCGATATGTTACAACGTTTAACCAATAACAAATTAAAATCGACTACACACAGAGTGGTAAATCCACCTCGCGAATTGATGAAAACATCTCGTTTCTCAGTGCCATTTTTCTTACACCCCCGCAGTGATATGGATTTAACAAGTTTACCATCAACAATTGATGCTGAACATCCAAAAGCTTATAGCGATATGACGGCGGGTGAATATCTTGATGAAAGATTAAGGGAAATTGGATTGAAGAAGTAAGTCCAGAGTCTTGAGTCGTCAGTCTTGAGTGCATAGCAAAACAAAAAGCATTGGTTAAAACCGATGCTTTTTTGTTTTCTAAATGTTATATTTGATTACCCATCCACTATTTAGATTGCATTCCGATAAACTATTATTTATGCAAGAACCATTATTTCATAAAGATTATCAGAATCTATTTAGTCTTTTTAATTCCATTTATCCAATAAGCCATGAAATAAAAGCAGCTATAATTTCAAATAGTGAAGTTATTGAAACTAAAAAGAAAACAAAGCTTTTAAGTGTTGGCCAGCGGAGCAATACCATTTATTTTATTGCAAAAGGTGCAGTTAGAATCTATTACCTTGATAAAGAGGGGAAAGAAACCAATACCTGGTTTTTATTTGAAAATGAATTGCTCATTTCTGTTTATAGTTTCTATACAGGCCATCCGAGTTTCGAATATATTGAAACGCTGGAAGACTGCACATTCATTGCCGTAAAAAGAGAGAAGCTAGATGAAATGTATCTAAAGCACATGGAATTTAATTTTTCAGGCAGAAAATTAACGGAGTTCTACCACATGCGTAATGAAATGCAGGCAAATGAACTGCGTATGCTGAACGCGAAAGAGCGTTATGAAAAATTATTAGAAAGAAATCCTCAACTTATTGGAGAGTCGCAACCGCTAATCTCTTTTAAAACGAATCGTAATATGATTCCGATCAACTGCGGATCTACTCCTGTTGGTGGCGTTACCGCTGAAGTTGTTTACCTTGCCTCAACCACAGATTTTGAAAAGATAGATTTAAAAGGCAAGATTGTTTTCTCAGAAAATCATCCTTCCAGAGTGTTGGCAATGGCAGCTAAAGCAGGAGCAATTGGCGTTTTAGGATACTCAATGCCTAAATATACACAACCGGAAATCCATCAAACTTCCATTCAGTTTAGCAGTATGAAAGCCAATAGCGAAGTGTGGACCTTACTTTTATCTTACGCTGCAAAAGAAAAGTTAAAAGCCACTTGCTTAAAAGGTTCAACGAAGTTGAAAGTTAATATTCAAACTAAAATTTACCCATCAGAAGAATTAACAATTGTAGCTAATGTAAAAGGAAGCATTAATCCAAATGAAAGATTTGTTTTCAGTGCACACGTACAGGAACCCGGCGCAAATGACAATGCAAGCGGTGTAGGTACATTGGCTGAAATGGCCAGGTTAACGGCAGAACTTTATCAAGCCAAAAAGCTTATTCCTCAACGTACCCTTACCTTTTTATGGGGCGATGAAATTGTATCTACAAGAAGGTATATCACTGAAGATACTGCCAGGGCAAAGGGCATTATGTGGGGAATGAGTTTGGACATGGTTGGAGAAGACACCCAAAAAACCGGTGGCTCCTTTTTGATCGAAAAAATGCCCGATCCATCTGCCATTTGGACAAGAGGAACGGATAAACATACTGAATGGGGCGCTGGCGATGTAAAAGAAAAAGATCTTTTTCCTCACTATTTTAATGATTTCATCTTCAACATTTGCAAAGCGCAAGGAAAATTTGCCAATTGGGCGGTAAACTATAATCCTTTCGAAGGCGGAAGTGACCATACGCCATTTTTGCAGCACAAGATTCCTGGTTTATTGATGTGGCACTTTACTGATGTTTTCTATCATACCGATAATGACCGGATCGACAAAGTATCTGCAACAGAAATGAAAAATGTAGCAATTAGTGGCTTAACCGCTGCCTTTACTTTAATTTCTGCTAATGAAAACACGGCAACAGCAACCGTTTCGCAAGTTAAAACGGATGCTTTGGCCCGGCTTAAAACTGAATTTGAACTCAGTAAGAAAGCGATAGCCGATGGAAAGGCTGCAACTGATGAAAAACACATCATTGAGGTATGGAGCAAATGGTATATTGATGCCCTAGCAACCATTAATAAAATGCCCGTTAAGGCTGAAACCACTCGTGTTGGCTCTGCCATAAAATTCGCAACCAATGAAATCGAAAAACAAACAAGACTTTATTTGGAGGCGTTGAAGTAAACTGATGCCTAAACCAAAAGCCATAATCATCGGTACTGGAATTGCCGGAATAGCTTCTGCCATCAGGATGACTGTAAAGGGTTACGAAGTTGAAGTTTTTGAAGCCAACGCTTATGCGGGTGGAAAACTTGCAGAAATTAACTTGGATGGATTTCGGTTTGATGCCGGTCCCAGTCTTTTTACCATGCCTCAATATGTTGATGAACTTTTCAAATTGGCAGGCAAGAACCCACAAGATTATTTTCAATATGAAGCGTTGGATGAAATTTGCCGATATTTTTATGAAGATGGATTAAAGTTAACAGCCCATGCTGATCTTAATAAATTTGCTGATGAAATCGAGCAGAAAACAAATTCAAGCGCAAACGAAGTCCATCAGTTTCTTAATAAAAGCAAAATCATTTATGGGGTAACGCATAAAGTTTTTTTGGAAAGATCACTACATAGAATAAAAAGCTATTTACATTGGGACACTTTAAAATCTGTTTTTCGCTTTGGCCAAATCGACGCTTTCAGAACCCAGGCAAAAGCCAACAAAAGCTTTTTTAACGATGAAAGGGTTGCTCAGTTGTTTAACCGGTATGCAACTTATAATGGATCAAATCCTTATCAGGCTCCGGCAACACTCAACGTGATTCCTCATTTTGAATACCATTTTGGTGCTTTTATCCCCAAAAAAGGCATGTATAGCATTACCACATCTCTGTTAAAATTAGCTGAGGAACTTGGCGTGAAATTCCATTTCAATACCAAGGTGGAAGAAATAATGGGCACAGTAGAAGGTAGAGAGCTAAGGGCACAAGGCATCAGGTATAAAAACCAAATTCAAAACGCAGATATCATCATATCTAATCTGGATATCTGGTTTACCTACAAAAATTTATTAAAAAATTTCCCCGCTCCAAAAAAGCTTTTACAACAGGAAAGAAGTAGTTCAGCACTGATTTTTTATTGGGGAATTAAAGGTAATTACCCGGAATTAGGTTTGCATAATATTTTGTTTGCTGAAAATTATCACACGGAATTTAATGCAATTTGGAAAGACAAAACAATTGATCACGACCCAACTGTTTATATCAATATAACATCAAAGCACATTAAAACTGATGCTCCTGATGGATGCGAAAATTGGTTTGTGATGATTAATGTACCTGCAAATAATGGACAGCAATGGAATGAATTGATTTTAGAAGCCCGAAGAAATATCCTGAATAAAATAAGTCGGGTATTGGGTAAAGAAATAGAAAAAAATATTGTTTGTGAACAAATTCTCGATCCCCGAAGCATTGAATCAAAAACAGGATCATACCAGGGATCACTTTATGGTAATAGTTCCAATAATCAGTTCTCTGCCTTTTTAAGGCACCCCAATTTCAGTTCAAAAATCAAAGGGCTGTACTTTTGTGGTGGAAGTGTTCATCCCGGAGGAGGAATTCCGTTAGCATTGCTATCGGCTAAAATAATTGATCAGGATTTTTAAGATTTGAGGATGGTAAGATCTAACGCACCTACTGTTTCAAAAAACATCTCCCAAAAAACGCATTCTTCAAAAAGTATCCTATCTTAACGAATTTTGGGTCTTTTTAATCTGCAATTTGTAGACAATGAATAATGATTTTAGATTAAAATTCATGGAATACATCCAAAACTCAGGTTATCTTAAAAAAATCATTCCCTCCATAAATCGTTACATCTCAGTTTTTCTTCTGATTTCATTTTCTAGTTTCTCTCCATCTAAATCAAAGGCATCAACAATTATTTTAGCTTTAGTATAAAATGGCTCCCGTTCTTTCAGTTTTACTTTAATGAACGCTAATAATTGTTCATCATCCAAATCCTTTATTAACGGGCGGTTTTGACGATTATGCAGTCGTGACACTAAAGCCGATGGTTCCATTTGAAGATATACCGTTTCGCCATGCGCATTCATCCATTCCATGTTATCAAAAAAACAAGGTAAACCACCTCCAGTGGCCACCACGCAATTATCCGGATAATTGAAGGTTTTTAGCATTTCACGCTCATAATCCCTAAAGCCACTTTCTCCAAATGCTGCAAAATATTCGGCAATGGTTTTTCCAGATTTCGCTACAATTTCTGCATCCAGGTCAATAACCGGACACTCCAGCCGATGCGCCAATTGTTTAGCCTTCGTGCTTTTACCGCAACCCATATATCCGATAAGAAAAATCTTCATAAATTTTAAAGTGTTATTTAATTAACGATGGTTATGCTAATTTCACTCTTGGATCAACATAAGCATAAAGGATATCAACCAATATATTAATCACTACAAAAACGAAAGCAATAAATAATATGGAACCCATAACCACAGGAAAATCCGACATTTCCAATGCCGTTACCGTTGTTCTTCCCAAGCCGTTATAACCGAAAATATATTCAACAAAAAACGAACCGGCAAGCAATGAAGCAAACCAACCTGAAATTGCCGTAATTACAGGGTTCATTGCATTTTTTAATGCATGTTTATAAATGATTGTATTTCTGCTTAAGCCTTTGGCTCTTGCGGTACGAATATAATCTTGTGCCAATACATCCAGCATGGCACTTCTCGTCAATTGAACGATGATTGCCAGCGGCCTCAATCCTAATGTGATCATTGGCAACCATAAATTTCTCAGGGTCAAAATCTCTCCACTAAAAGGATCATAAGAATATAAACTCCCGCTCATTTTCAAGCCAGTGTAATCACTTAAAACAAACCCAAAGAGCCACGCAATAATAATCCCCGCGAAAAACGAGGGCGCAGAAATTCCTAAAATGGCAAAAGCATTTGCAGCCTTATCAATCCATGAATCTTTGTAAACAGCCGACAGAACACCCAAAAACACCCCGATGATTGTGGCAAAAATCATTGCTGTTAATGCCAGAATAAATGTATTTGGAACGGTTTCAGAAAGTATGGCCGTTACATCTCTTTTGGTTTGATACGAACTGCGCAAATAAGGCCATTTTAAAACAAGTGCTTTTTTATCAAAACCAACTAATTTTACATAATGATACTTATTTTGTGTAGTACTATCATTGTCTAACACACTAACCGGCGATAGATCATTCACGTAGAGTACAAATTGCATCGGTTTTGACCGATCCAGACCAAACTCTTTACGCACAGCTTCTAAAGATTGAACGTCAGCCCTTTGCCCCATGGTCATCCGGGCAGGATCGCCAGGTAAAATATTGAATAGCACAAAAACAACAAGTACCACACCAGCCATAACCAGCATTCCGTACATCAGTTTTTTTATTGCGTAACCAATCATTATTTATCGAAATATTTTCTGCTCAGTTGATCAAACGTTGGAACATTGTGATGATGCCACTTATTTACCACTACTCCATTTTTCAACAACAATACGCCTGGATTGGCCCTTACCATGCTTTTCAAAGGAACAGCATCAGCGTAAAAAACCTCAGAGAAAAGATTATGCTTTTTAATATATGCTTCAGCATCCTGAGCAGAATTTGAAGTTAATAAAACAGTACGAATATTAAATTGCTGAGTGGCGTTGATGGCCAAAGCATTTAGTTTTCCAATGGCCGTTTCATTGGTGTTCTTTAAATCATAAGCAACAAAAACCAAACTATAGTATGGGTTTTCAATCAATTCTTTAGTGTAATCAGTGCCTGATGCATCTGTAATGATCAAATCCTTAATTTTAGGTTCGAAACCTTTTTTTACGAGACGTTTAACCGGCTCACCAATAATTTCCCAGTTATTATCTTTCCAAATTTCAGTTTTTAGATAGGCTTTATCGCTCATATCTTTTTCTTCCCTGGTTTGTTTGTTTTTAAGATGATACATGATTTCGTATTCATCAGGTTTTTCTCCCGGAGGGATTACCATTTGTGATGGAATATGTACACCAACCTTATAAGGCAGGAAATCGATTATAGGCAAAACATTATAAGTAAAAACACCAAAGCCCAAAGAAATTAATGTTATTACAATTGCAATGCTTATTTGTGTGGATTCTTTTTTGAAAAGCGGCTGAATACGATTTTTGTTTAAGAAGATAATGATGATCAACACCAGCAAGATCAAATCTTTACCGAACGATTGCCAAGGGGTAAGCGGAATTGCATCGCCAAAACAGCCGCAGCTTGTAACCACTTTAAATGCTGCAGAAATGAATGTTAAAAGTGTGAAGAAAATAATGAGCAATAATAATCCCCAGGCAACTTTTTTGCTCCAAAAGCCCAAAAGCAATAATGCGCCAAGTACAATTTCGAGTGTGCAAAGCAAAATGGCAATACCCGTTGCGGCACCGCTCAAAAAATTCATGTGGAACACCTCAAAATATTCTTGCAGTTTATATCCGAATCCTAAAGGATCATTGGCTTTGATCAATCCGGAGAAGATGAATAATACACCTACAAAAAATCGTGAAAAGCTTAAGGTTATGTTCTTCATTATTATTTTACTCCTAATTTAATCAATGCAAAAACCGAATAATTGAGCATATCCTGATAGTTTGCCTTTACCCCTTCAGAGGCTAATGTTTGCCCCTCGTTATCTTCTATTTGTTTAACCCTGAAAATTTTCATCAGGATAAGATCAGTTAAAGAACTAATGCGCATATCTCTCCAGGCCTCGCCATAATCATGGTTTTTGGCAAACATTAAATCTTTGGTTTCTTTTACTTTTTCCTCGAATAAAACTTCTACTTGCTCAAAAGGCATTTCGTTTGGGTCGTTTTCGGTAAGTTCCAGCTGCATCATCGCGATTACACAATAGTTAACGATTCCTATATATTCTGAAGTGATATTCTCGCCTACCAAACTTACTTTTTTTTCTTCAAGCGTACGGATACGCTGTGCTTTAATAAAAATTTGGTCGGTAATAGAACTTGGCCTTAAAATGCGCCATGCGGTTCCATAATCTTTTGTTTTTTTCAAAAATAATGATCTGCAAACAGCGATCACTTCATCAAATTCTATAGCGGTATTTGTTTGTGCCAATTCGGTAAAATTATTTAGTTTTAATGTATTTTTGTTGCGAAAGAACAAAAGCTAAAGATACATTTTTAAAGCGAAACCCAAATCCCGAAAGGGTTTATTATGGCAGAAAAAAACTTTTTTGAACCTAAAAAAAGCTTAAATATAAAAGGCAGATTAATTGATTTAAGTTCACCAAGGGTAATGGGCATTTTGAATATTACTCCAGATTCTTTTTACAGCAATAGCAGAACAAAATCAACCGGGGAAGCCTTAAAAAAAACCGAACAGTTTTTGAATGAGGGCGCTACTTTTATAGATATTGGTGGATATTCTTCGAGGCCGGGCGCAATGGATATTTCGGTCGAAGAAGAGCTGAAAAGATTAATTCCGGTAATTGAAGCCCTAACCGATAAATTTCCTGAAGCCATTATTTCCATTGACACTTTCAGGGCGAAAGTTGCCGAAGAAAGTATTTTGGCCGGCGCACATATCATCAATGATATTGCTGCCGGTGATATGGATGAGAACATGTTTGAAACGGTTGCTAAACTTCAGGTACCTTACATCATTATGCACATGCAGGGAACCCCACAGAGCATGCAGCAAAATCCAGTCTACCAAAATGTGACATTAGAAATTATTGACTATTTGGCCAAAAAGATTTCAAAACTCAGATCATTAAAGATTCATGATGTAATCATTGATCCGGGATTTGGATTTGGGAAAACCATTCAGCACAATTATCAATTATTAAAAGAAATGGAAGCTTTTAAAATATTTGAACTTCCTGTTCTGGTTGGTTTTTCAAGAAAAGGAATGATTCATAAGGTTTTAGGCACTACCGCCGCTGAAGCATTGAACGGAACTTCTGTGTTAAACACCATTGCACTGCAAAAAGGCGCTGGAATTTTACGTGTTCACGATGTAAAAGAAGCCGTGGAATGTGTTAGGCTAATGGAGATGGTTAGTGGTTAGTTGGTTAGTTGGTTAATTGTTTGAATTGGTTAACTGATTAACTGGCAATTGTTAATTGGTAATTGGTAATTGGTTAACTGTTTAACTGATTATTAGCAACTGTTAACTGGTTAACTGTTGATAGAATGACCTTTTAAATTGCTAAGTTTGATGATTACAAAAATTAACAGATTCAACCTATTGTTAGATTGCATTCATGATTAATCTTAATTAATTAATATGCATATATATTCATTCGAAAAACTGGAAACCTGGCAAAAGGCCAGAACATTGAGAAAAGATATTTATTTGTTAGTTAAAAAATTTCCAAAGGATGAAATTTTTGGTTTGACCAGTCAGATCAAAAGATCATCGAGCAGTATTGGAGATTGTTTGGCAGAAGGCTCAGCTAGAATTACACCTAAAGACAAAGCTCATTTTATAACGATGTCTTATTCAAGTGCAATCGAAACCATTAATCATATTATTGGAGCTTGCGATCTCGAATACATTAACGAAGAAGAATATATATCATTCAGATTAAAGCTTGATGAATTAACAAATAAGTTAAATGCATTACGTAAAGCGATACTAAAGAATTAATTCTTCTGCAACCTAAAAGTTAGCCATATTATCTCAACAATTAACCGATTCAAACAGTTAAACGATTAACCATACCACCTTAAACAATTAACCAATTCAAACAGTTAACCACCTTCTTCATTCAACCAAAATCCATATAGCTATTAACCTTTAAACAAACATTTACTATCTTGTCGCTGATGAAAGGATTTGATTTTGATTTTCTTAAAGTATCGCCAACCGATGTAGTTGATATCGTATTGGTTGCGTTGCTGATTTACTATGTTTATACCCTAATTCGCAATACTTTAGCAGTGAACCTGCTTGTTGGCATGTTCATTATTACCGTTTTTTACTGGATCGTAAAAGGCTTGCAAATGGAGTTATTAACCACTATCATAGAGAAATTCATGAGTGTTGGTATTATTGCTTTAATTGTGATTTTTCATCCGGAGATCAGACGCTTCCTTTTACTGATTGGAAAAAATGCATTTCTTCAAAAAAATAAAGCCTGGTGGGGGTATTTGTTTGGCAGGAAAGAAATAGAAAGAAATAATTTAACACGTATTAAACCGATCATTGATGCTTGTAAAACGATGAAAAAAACCCGGACAGGAGCATTAATTGTGTTTGTTAAATTTTATGATGAACAGTTTTTTGCAAACAGTTGTGAAGTGGTTGATGCTAAAATATCTAAACGGTTGTTAGAAAGTATTTTTCAAAAAAATAGTCCGCTACACGATGGTGCAGTGGTTATTTCAGAAAACAAGATCAAAAGTGCAAGTTGTATTTTACCATTAACGGATAATGATCAGTTGCCGTCGCAGTTTGGCTTAAGGCACAGAGCGGGAATCGGGGTTTCGGAAACCACTGATGCTGTAGCGGTTATTATCTCAGAAGAAACCGGAGAAATATCTTATGCCAAGCAAGGTAGGGTAAGAATGAATGTTTCTTTTGGAGAGCTGGAGAAACTGCTCAATAAAGATTTTTAATGCTATTGTCATTCTGAGGAACGAAGAATCTGAGATTAGATACTTCCTTCATAGATGCTTCGTCCCTCAGCATGACAAAAATGAATTAACAATATTGCTCAAAAGCGCCAATTAAATTATCGGCAATCATTTGTGCTGGTCTGCCTTCAATTTGATGGCGTTCAATCATGTGAACCAATTTACCATCTTTAAATAAAGCCATTGCCGGAGAAGATGGAGGAAAAGGCATCATATAATTTCTGGCCTGATCAACAGCTTCTTTTTCCATTCCTGCAAAAACGGTAACCAATTTATCAGGATGTTTTTCATGAGCTGCCGCTGCTCTTGCTGCCGGACGAGCATTTGCTGCCGCACAACCACATACCGAGTTTACCACAACCAACACAGTGCCTTCGCCTTTAATGGCCTGGTCAACTTCTTCTGCATTTTTTAATTCTTGAAAACCAACGTTAGTTAATTCCTTACGCATTGGTTCTACTAAATATTCTGGATACATTATCGTGAGTTTTTTATTTACAATTTAACGGTACAAAAATAAGAAAATCGGATGGCATGCACCATCCGATTTATATTTTTAAGGTAAAATTAAACTATCTCTAACGAAATCCTTTAAAGAACTGATCATAAGCATCCGGATGGGTTATTGCACCAACAACGATCAAAATAACAAATCCGATAAACAGTAAACTTAAAATCGTAGCGATCATACCACAAATTTTACCCGCTTTGGCATTTTTGTATGATGATTCGGTGTACAAACCAGGGTTTGATTGATACTTTTTAACATCGCCACCCCCAAGAACCCAGGCAATGATACCAAAAATCAATCCGAATATACCGTAAAAGCAACATGCCGGAAGTGCCAATATACCAAGCACTAAAGATATGGTTGAATTCGGTAGATTTTGCTGTCCCATTCCACCTTGAAACTGGCCAAATGGTGGTGGTTGCTGAAAAGGTGGTGGTGTTACCGGGCCTGATGTTGATGGTATTTCAACAGGATTTTCACTTTTATTTAAATCGATAGGATTATTTTCCTGAGGATTTTCTTGTTCTTCTGACATACTTAAGCGATAAGTTGATGGTTGTATATTTTGTAAATGTAATTGATTAAGATAATTACTGCAATACCTAAAAATGCTACTTTTATTGCAAAGGCTCCAAATTTCAAATCAAATTTTAAGTGAATCAAAGTGAAAACCATTATTAAAACCAGCGGAATGGTAGCGGGATAAAGTTTTATGGAATCTATAACATCCCCTTTTAACAAGGCGACTATTGATCGTTGTAAACCACATCCCGGACAATCAAAGCCAAAATAAGTTTTGAATGGACAAGCGAACAAATGATGACTTAGCCATTCTAAAAAGCTAGGTTGTTGCTGAGCCATCTACATTATCAATAAATTTAATCTGGGCATCTTTCCAGGCTTTATATTTTTCCAAATCTTTAATAACCTGTTTGTAAACCAGGTTTAAAATGAAAATATCATCAATAAAACCTAAAATCGGGACAAAATCCGGGACAACATCCAAAGGAGACAGGAAATAAATTAAGCCACCTAAAATTGCAACGATCGATCTTTTAGGAATTTCGGTGTAATCGCCGTTTACATAATCTTTTGCAACGCCGAATAATAAAACCATTTTACCCCATACTCCTTCCAGCTCGCCTTTATTTGTTATAGCCTTTCCTAAAGCATCTTTTATAGTGTTGCTCGCTTTAGATTTATCATTCAAGATCAATGTTGCCCTACTTTCAGATTTTTTAAAAAAATCCAATATTTTCTTTCTATTCAACCTCATACCCAAATCCTAAGCAATTACCACTCCAATAGAATTATGCTGCCGAAGTGTTTATCATTTCCAAAATATCATCTATATATTTTCGTTCGTTAGCTAATCGGGGAACCTTATGTTGTCCGCCTAACTTATCCTTTGCCTTTAACCAATTATAAAACGTATTTATCGGTGCGTTATGTACTTTCGGCCTGGATAAGGCCATATCTTTAAATCTTTTGGCATCATAATCAGAATTTACAGCTCTCAGGGTTTGATCCATTATATCGATAAACTTCTCAAAATCATCAGGTTGTTTGTCAAATTCAATGATCCACTCATGTCCACCTGCTTTTTCACCTTCAAAATAAATTGGTCCGGCAGTGTAATCTTTAATCTCAGCACCTGTTTCGCAGCAAGCCTTAGTTAATGCCTGTTCTGCATTATCAATAATCACTTCCTCACCGAAAGCGTTTATGAAGTGTTTGGTACGGCCGGTAATTTTAATCCGGTATGGGGAGAGTGATGTAAACTGAATGGTATCACCAATCATATATCGCCATAAGCCACCGTTAGTTGAGATTACAATTGCATAATTTTTATTTAATTCGACTTCGCCCAATAACAATGCTTTCGGGTTTTCATCGCAAATGTTTTCCATAGGTATAAACTCATAGAAAATTCCATAATCAAGCATTAACAACATTTCATCAGAACCATCCTGGTCCTGAATTCCAAAAAATCCTTCCGATGCATTATAAGTTTCCAGATAATACATATCATTTGATGGGATGAGTTGTTTAAATTGTTCCCGGTATGGGGCGAAATTTACAGCGCCATGGATGTAAACTTCCAAATTAGGCCAAACTTCTAACAAGTTGCTTTTACCCGTTAATTCCAAAACCTTTTTAGCGAGAACGATTGTCCACGTCGGAACACCGGAAATACTGGTTACATTTTCATGAATAGTGGCTTCAGCCATTCTATCCATCTTGATTTCATAGTTGTCCATCAGTGCGATAGACATATCAGGAGTACGATAAAACTCCGCCCAAATCGGAAGGTTTTTAATTAGTACCGCTGATAAATCTCCATAAAAGCAATCTTCATTTAATTGGTTTACCTGATGGCTTCCGCCCAACACCAGTCCTTTTCCTGTAAACATCTGGTTATCCGGGCGATTATTGCAGTAAATGGAAAGCATATCTTTACCGCCTTTGAAATGGCATTCTTCTAACGATTCTTCAGAAACAGGGATAAATTTACTTCTATCACTTGTGGTTCCTGATGATTTGGCAAACCATTTAATATCTGAAGGCCAAAGAATATTCTGTTCGCCGTTCAGCATCCTTTCAATGTACGGTTTGAGTGTATCGTAATTTTGAATAGGAACGCGTTCCTGATATTGCTGAGTGGTCAGAATCGATTTATAATCGTATAATCTTCCCCATTCAGTATTTTCTGCACTATCGATTAAAGTATGGAACCACTCTTGCTGAACATCGTGTGGATATTTCATAAAAAGCTCGATCTGGTGGATCCGCTTTTTCATTAACCAGGTAAAAATTGAATTTACAAATGCCATCTGCTTTTATTAAACCTCAAATTTCTTACGCTTCAATACGAAGTTAGCGCCCAAATAAACCTTTCTTACCATCTCATTTTCTGCCAAAACCTCAGGAACGCCTTGTTCAAGAATTTTTCCTTCGAAGAGTAAATATGCCCTGTCAGTGATGGAAAGTGTTTCCTGTACATTATGATCGGTAATCAGGATACCTATATTTTTATGCTTCAATTTAGCAACAATACTTTGAATTTCCTCAACAGCAATTGGATCGACACCCGCGAAAGGTTCATCCAGCAAAATGAAATTAGGATTTGCAGCCAATGCACGGGCAATTTCGGTACGCCGACGTTCACCTCCTGATAACAAATCACCCCGATTTTTACGAACCTTGTGTAAACTGAATTCGTTGATCAATTCTTCTAACTTATCCTTCTGTTGCGCTTTGGTCATATCGCTCATTTCCAAAATAGCCAGAATGTTATCCTCTACGGTAAGCTTTCTAAATACCGATGCCTCTTGCGCTAAATAACCAATCCCTTTTTGTGCACGGCGATACATGGCATCTTCAGTGATATCTTCTTCTTCCAGGAAAATACGACCTTCATTCGGCTTGATCAAACCAACGATCATGTAAAAAGAAGTGGTTTTACCAGCGCCATTTGGCCCTAACAATCCAACAATTTCACCCTGGCTTACGCTGAATGAAACATCGTTTACCACTGTACGCTGCTTATATTTTTTAACCAGATTTTCGGCTCTTAGTATCATATTGCTTGATCCGTCATGCTGACCTTGATTCAGCATCTAATTAAAAGATCCTGAACTGAATTCAGGATGACGATTTATTTTATATTTAATTAACTTTTATTCCTTTAATATTGAGTTGCAAACGTTTCTTATCCCGCCACACATTTTCTTCTATCGTATAACAAACAGAAAACGGGACCTTTGGTTGTAAAAGATTTTGAAATTCTGCCAACCCAAATGCAATACCCTCAAAAATAGGCGAATTTTGTTGTTTTATATTAATTTTTAAATGATTTGCGCCAACAGCCATGGCGTGTTGAGCCAGATAAACATTGTGAGTAACAAACATTGGCGCCATATTTTCTGGCCCAAAAGGCCCCATTTGCGCCAAAACACGATAAAATTTGCCATCTATTTGTGCTAGTTCAATCTCTGCATCAATTTTTATCATCGGTGTTAAGAGCTCTTCCGTAATCGTAGAAGAAACTATTTCCTCGAATTTATCAGCAAAAGCATTTACATTATATTCCTGCATGGTTAAACCTGCTGCAAATTTATGTCCTCCATATTGATCCAAAAGATCTGCACATCCACTTAATGCCTCATATAAATCAAAGCCGATAACCGATCGACATGAACCCGCAACATGCCCGTTTGATTTAGTTAAAACAATAGTTGGGCGATAATATTTTTCTGTTAAGCGTGAAGCAACAATACCAATAACCCCCTTGTGCCAGTTCTCATTAAACACAACGGTGGTTTTTCTATTAATCAAAACTTCGCTTTCTCCAATTAAAGCTAGGGCCTCGCGGGTAATATCCTGATCGTAGGTTTTACGTTCAGTGTTTTTTAAATTGATTAACTCGCTTTGCTCTAATGAATTGCTGTCTACCTGACAAAGCAACATGGCCACAGCGTGTTTAGCATGGTCTATTCTGCCTGCGGCATTGATTCGTGGGCCTAAAGTGAAAACTACATCAGTAATGGTATAATTTTCAGTTTTACCGGAAACCTCCATTAAAGCCCGCAAACCTTCGCACGGATTTGTGTTGAGTTTCTTCAATCCATAATAAGCCAGGATTCTGTTTTCGCCAACCACGGGTACAATATCTGCAGCAATACTAACCATTACTAAATCGAGATATTGCAAATAGGTTTCTTTGGGCAAATTATGTTTTTGAGCATAAGCCTGGGCGAGTTTAAAACCGATGCCACATCCTGCTAATTCTTTGAATGGATATTCGCAATCTAAGCGTTTCGGGTCCAGTACCGCAATTGCTTTAGGTATTTCATCGCCAGGTAAATGGTGATCGCAAATAATGAAATCAATCCCTAAACTATTGGCGTAGTCAATTTTATCAATTGATTTAATCCCGCAATCCAAAGCGATGATCAATGAAAACCCGTTTTCTTTGGCGTAATCGATACCCGTGGTTGAAATCCCATACCCTTCCAGGTAACGATCAGGAATGTAATATTCAATATTTTCGGTAAGCCTGGAAAAGAAACTATATGCCAGTGCGACTGATGTGGTTCCATCAACATCATAATCGCCATAAATCAGAATCTTTTCCTGAGCAGATAAGGCTTCTTCGATTCGCTCAACTGTCACATCCATATCCTTCATTAAAAAGGGATTGTGCAGATGCTCTAATTCTGGCCTGAAAAAGTATTTTGCCTGATCGAAATCGCAAACATTCCTTTGAACTAATATCTGAGCAAGCGATCGATCTATGTTGAGTTTTTCTGCTAATTTTTTTATGGTTTCATCATTGCAACCTGATGATTGTACCCATCTTTTTTCCATTTATTCTGTCTCCGAACAGTAAATATACATTTTAATTGGATAGGTAAACAGTAATTAATTGTCAGATCATCCTCAAATGCTTTATTCACAAAAGATTATTTTATTTTGGATTTCCTGGGTATTCATTAAAAAGCTTCACTAAATGTTGGCGTTGATCTTTGTATTTAACATCATCAAAAAGGTTAACTCTTTCTGCCGGATCCCAGGAAAGGTTGTACAGTTCGTTCAATTCTTTGCCCTCATTTCTTGTAATCCTAAGTTTCCAATCACCATCCTTTACGCCCTCTAAAACATAATTGTGATAATAAATTGGGCGGTGAGGCTTGTTATAATTTTTATTGGTCAGCAGACCGGCAACAGATTCTCCATCAAAAACAATTTCCGGAAGTTTGGTTGCGGTCCAGTTCGCTATTGTTGGAAAAATATCCAAATTTGAAAAGGGTTTTGTAAACTGTTTATCGGTAAGGGTATGCCCTTTCCAGTAAACGATGAAAGGAACCCTGTGGCCACCCTCATAAGAAATTGCCTTTGCGCCTCTAAAAACCCCTGCAGATCCCACATGATAAAACTTTGTAAATCCATCTTCATACATTCTGGAAGGTGCATTTATCCAAGGCCCGTTGTCGCTGGTAAATATGAAAATGGTGTTATCCGCTTGTCCGGAAGCAACAACTTGTTGCCAAATTTTAGCTAAACCTGCATCCATATCTTCGATAACATCGCCAAGTTCACCACCGGCAGAATTTGCCTTTCTACTTTTCTGAGCAGCAAAAGCAACTGGTAAGTGTGGCATGTTCTGAGCAAGATAAAGAAAAAATGGTTTCTTATCTTTTACACTTCGCTTAATAAAACTGATGGATTCTTTTGTATAGATGGTTGTTAAAATACTATCGTGAGGTTTGATAATTTCGGGTTTAGCATTTCTGAAAATTTTAATTGCAGTATCGGTTTTAACGTAGGGAGTTCTGTAATCATGACTATAAAGCATGCCAAAAAATTCATCAAAACCTTTTTTATTTGGCAAAGAAACACCATGATCGCCTAAATGCCATTTTCCAACCAATGCTGTTCTATACCCTGAGCCTTTAAGCATTTGGGCAATTGTTAGTTCATTTTCTGGTATACCACCTTGATCACCAGGCCCAATCGGACGAGGCAAATTCATTCTGCTGCAATACCTTCCGGTTAATAATGATGCTCTTGATGGTGTACAAGTTGGTGAAGTGGTTACAAAATTTGTTGCCATTATGCCTTTGGCGGCCATTCCATCCAAAAAGGGAGTTTTAATTAATGGGTTACCGTAGCATGAAATATCAGCATAACCCATATCATCAGCCAATACAATAATTACATTTGGCCGTTGCTGTGCTTGTAAGGCAAAGGAAAAAAATAAGGCAAACAAGAAAACGGACAAATGAACTTTCATGATTATAATTTGGCAGAAAATTAAGAATGATATTTTACAAAAAAAGGAAGTATCCAAGCTTTTACCAAAACAAATTCCCAAGATTAGATTGTTACCTTTGCAGTAAAACATTTAAATCTCTACATTTTGCAAGTTCATACCTTATTTGAAGGAACCTATTCTGTTGATGCTACAAAGAAATTTGTTCCTTTTGATTCTTCCATCCATCATTTTAAAGATCGGCCAGCATCGTTGTTTATTAATGTTCAGCCATTTTTGGTTGAATTGAAAAATGATCTGATCCTTTTTGATACTGGTTTAGGATTCAGCGATGACCATGGCGAATTGATTTTGCACAAAAACATTCGCAATGCTGGCTTTGATCCAACTGATGTGACTAAAGTTTTAATGTCGCACTTGCATTATGATCACTCTGGGGGAATGATCCACAAGCAAGATAATGGAAAAGTGGAACTTAGTTTTCCAGATGCGGAATATGTGATCAATCGCGGAGAATGGGAAACTGCTTTTAGCAGTACTTCATCTTCTTACCATACTGATATTTTTGAACACCTGCAACGCAATGCACAATTGAAATTTGTTGAAGGCGATGGCAGCTTAAATGAATCCATTACTTATGAATTTACAGGCGCCCACTGCCCCAATCATCAGGTTTTTCTTTTAACCGAAGGAAATCAAAAGGTGTTTTTTGGCGGTGATGTTCTACCCGAACCTGAAGAATTGATTAAAAATTTTATTGCTAAATATGATTTTGATGGCCGCAAAGCAATGGAATTACGTAAAGAATTTGGCAAGCGTGCTGCAGAAGAAAATTGGGAATGTTTATTTTATCATGGCAAAAGTGCCGCAACTGGCTTTGTAGATTTAGTTGAGGGTGGATTTAAAATAAGGTAGGAAAGAATGAAGCAGAAAAGTCAAAGCGAAAAGCAAAGCGGGCCTTCATATTTCAACTCCATCTACCAATAAAAAAAGGCCCTGATGAAAACTCATCAAGACCTTTTTCAATTTTCCGAGACGGGAATAATTATTTTTTAGCTACTAATTTCACACTGATTTCGAAGTTATCATCAATTGCTTTATCACCAATGCTATCGAAGAAAGATTTTGAACCGTAACGAATATCATATTTAGTTCTATCAACTGTGATTTTACCTGCTAAAGCAGAAACAGTTCCATCAGCATTTACAGATACAGTTGCAGGAAAGCTTAATGGTTTAGAAATTCCTTTGATTGTTAAATCACCTGTTACGGTTACATTAGCACCTGAACCGCTAACTTTAGTAATTACAAAGTTTGCAGCTGGGAATTTAGCAACCCCAAAGAAATCATCTGCTTTTAAGTGACCTTCTAATTTATCACTGCCATCAGCATCTTTAATTGAGTTCATGTCAATGATAAAACCACCCTGAACTAATTTTTTGCCATCAAGAATTAAAGTTCCTGATTTTAACGATACTGTTCCGTTGTGTGATCCTGTTACTTTTTTACCAACCCAAGTGATGGTTGATTTTGATGGATCTACAGTATAAGTAACTGGTTTAGTAGGGTTTTTAAAAGCTGACAATGCTACAACTGCCACTAATAAAAAAATTGAGCTAATTTTTAATTTCATTTTCTGGTTTTTTAATTATGGTACAAAGATATAATTAAGGTAGGGTCTTTGTTATTGACCTATGTTAAGTTTTTTAAAAATAACCGATATAATTAAATCATTCTATTGACTGTAAAATAACGATGTGGTTTAATGGTTTATTTTTTTGCGTGAAAATTAAGATAAAACTGTCATGAAACAAGTTCAGGATGACAGCTGTTATGTATGGTTTTTTAAGCGTTTGGCTTAGCCGCTACGTCATGCTGAACTGATTTACAAGGTAGAGTCAGTGTTTTTAAAGATCTTGTAGCTACTTCGTGGTCGGCATCTTTCTGGTAAGGTATTCATAAAAATTCAGGATAACCATCGCATAAAACCATTCAAAGTGCAGATATTCATCCGATGGATTAAATAAAAAATCTGCAAGCTTTATGAAAAAAATTCACAAAACCTGCAGATCATTTTATCTAATGAGATTACTTTACCTGCTGAAAAAGCCTCCTCTTATGATGGAGTATACGATGGAAAGGAAAACCTTTAGCCTTCAACCTTATTAAGGTACGATTTCTTCCAGATAACTCTCCACTGGCGGACAAGCGCAAATTAACGAACGGTCTCCGTGGCTATCGTTAACACGACCAACTGATGGCCAGAACTTACGCTCCAACACATAAGGAAGGGGGAAGGCAGCTGTTTGACGGCTGTAAGTGTGATCCCATTCGTTAGCAGTAATCACTGCAACAGTATGAGGTGCATTTTTCAATGGATTATCAACTTTATCTAAAGTGCCGTTTTCCACTTCTGTAATTTCTTTTTTGATCGCGATTAAAGCATCGCAGAAACGATCTAATTCATGTTTAGGTTCAGATTCTGTAGGCTCTACCATTAAAGTTCCTGCAACCGGAAATGAAACCGTTGGTGCATGGAAACCATAATCCATTAAACGTTTCGCTATATCAGTAACCTCAATTCCAAATGCTTTGAACGAACGGCAATCTAAAATCATCTCGTGTGCACAACGACCCTGAGCGCCTGAATAAAGCACCGGGTAGTGTTGTTCTAAACGAGCTTTCATATAGTTTGCATTTAAAATAGCATATTTAGTGGCATTGGTTAGACCTTCAGCACCCATCATCGCAATATATGCGTGAGAGATAATCAGGATTGATGCCGAACCCCAAGGTGCAGATGAAACCGCAGAAATTGATTTTCCTTTATCGATATCAACCACTGCATGTCCTGGAAGATAAGGAACCAAATGTTTTGCCACACCGATTGGCCCCATACCTGGACCACCGCCCCCGTGAGGGATACAGAAGGTTTTGTGCAAGTTTAAGTGGCAAACATCGGCACCAATATTAGCAGGGCTTGTTAAACCAACTTGTGCATTCATATTTGCGCCATCCATGTAAACCTGTCCACCGTTTGCGTGAATCGTTTCGCAGATTTCAATGATGCTTTCTTCGAACACACCGTGAGTAGACGGATAAGTAACCATCAGGCACGATAAGTTAGCTGCATGTAATTCTGCTTTTGCTTTTAAATCTTCAACATCGATATTACCGTTTTCCAAAGATTTAACAACAACAATTTTCATATCGGCCATTGCTGCAGATGCA
This sequence comes from Pedobacter chinensis, assembly GCF_003339865.1. Taxonomy (GTDB): domain Bacteria; phylum Bacteroidota; class Bacteroidia; order Sphingobacteriales; family Sphingobacteriaceae; genus Pedobacter; species Pedobacter chinensis. The sequence continues at coordinate 1,017,372 of NZ_QPKV01000003.1, read as the reverse complement.
GGATTTGTACCGTGAGCTGATGCAGGAATTAATGCCACATTACGGTGGAAATCGCCTCTGTCGTGATGATAAGCACGGATAACCATCAAACCAGCGTACTCGCCCTGAGCACCGGCATTTGGTTGTAAACTCATTGCTGCGAAACCAGTGATTTCACTTAGCCACTTATCCAATTCATTGAAAACCGAATAGTAACCTAATACCTGATCGGCAGGAGCAAATGGATGAATGCGACCGAAGTGAGACCAGGTAACCGGAATCATTTCTGCCGTTGCATTTAATTTCATGGTACAGCTACCCAGTGCAATCATAGAATGGCAAAGTGATAAATCTTTTGCTTCTAATGATTTGATGTATCGCAACATTTCATGTTCTGAGTGGTGCGAGTTAAAAATCGGGTGCGTTAAATATTCAGAGGTACGTTGTAATGCTGATGGAATAACCGTTTCAACATGTTCGATAACTTCAACCTGATCGCCGGCAATTCCTTTTGCTCTTGCAAATATTTTAGCGATTAAAGTGATGTCTTCAAAAGTTGTAGTTTCATCAACTGAAATGGTAACGGTGCTGCCTACGTAATTTAAATTAATTTCATTGTCTAAACAGTAAGCGTGGATGCCGCCTTTTAAATCGCCTAAATCGAAACGAATGGTATCGAAATAAGATGAATTCAATTGCTCATAGCCTAAGCTTTTCAATGTTGAAGATAAACTGATTGCCAAACCATGTGTACGTTCTGCAATAGCTTTTAATCCTTTCGGCCCATGGTAAGCTGCATAAAAACCAGCCATAATAGCCAGTAAAGCTTGTGCTGTACAAATGTTTGAGGTTGCTTTATCTCTACGGATATGCTGCTCGCGGGTTTGCAAAGCCATACGTAAAGCGTAATCGCCATGGCTATCAATGGTTACCCCAATAATTCGACCAGGAATATTACGTTTGTATTCTTCTTTAGTTGCAAAAAATGCAGCATGTGGCCCACCAAAGCCCATTGGAATACCGAAACGTTGAGTAGTACCCACCACAACATCGGCACCCCATTCACCCGGAGGCGTTAATAAGGTTAAGCTTAAAATATCAGCAACAACTGTAAGTTTAATATTTTGATTGTGCAGTTCGGCAGCAAAATTTTTGTAATCGAAAACTTCGCCGTTACCAGCAGGATATTGAACAATTGCACCGAAGAAATCTTCAGTGGCTGTAAAATCTAAATGATTTCCAATAACCAATTCAATACCGTATGGATTAGCACGGGTTTTTAAGATATCTATCGTTTGTGGGAATAATAACTCAGAAACGAAGAATTTTTTAGCTGCTTGATTTTTACGCAGGCTATATTGCATAAACATGGCTTCTGCAGCAGCAGTACCTTCATCCAATAACGATGCATTTGCAATTTCCATCCCGGTTAAATCAATAACCATTGTTTGGAAATTCAATAAAGCCTGTAAACGACCCTGAGCAATTTCTGCCTGATAAGGCGTATATTGTGTATACCATCCCGGATTTTCGAAAACGTTACGTAAAATTACGCCCGGTGTAATCGTATCATAATAACCCTGACCAATAAAGCTTTTGAAAACTTTATTCAACAATGAAGTTTGTTTTAAGGCACCAAGATATTCGGTTTCTGATTTCGCTGCCGGCAAATTCAAAGGCTGTTTTAACCTAATTGCTGCCGGAACGGTTTGTTCAATCAGTTCATCAATAGAATTAACACCAACAGTTTGCAACATCTCCTCAGTATCTTCCTGATTTGGTGCAATATGTCGGTTTTGAAACTCTTCTTTGTAGTGGATGTTTAAGCTCATGCTGTATGAATAATAAGATGGCGCAAAGGTAGGAAATTCAGAGCTGTATTTTGCTACATACCAGTGTAAAAAAGGTGTCTTATTTACATTTAAAAGCTACAAAACAGATAGATTTTATGAGCAAGCAGTCAGTCAAACGTTTGCCTGAATTCGGAACGGAAATTATTTTTTTGGAAAGCACTGACCATTCAATAATCTAAGTTTGTTACCACCATTTACGATTGTCTATTCGCGGACTTTGTCATCTTAAGGGATAATTTATTTTGCTTCGCAGCTACTTCGTGGTCATGAAAATCAATCTAAATGATGTTGAGATTCTTCAGGTATTTCCCGTAGATGTTGCTGATTTACGCAGAAAAGAATGAAGTTTGAGTAAATCAATTAAACCTGCAGAATATTTGTCTTATGGAAAAACCTTATTCTCCAAATTCGCCACTTAACAATTTCTTTTTAAAAAGGAACTAAAGCGTGGTTTCATCGGCTGCAGATGCTTCGTGCCTCAGCATGACAATTTACAAGGTTGTTGCAAACAACATCCTTAACTCAAACCTTATTTCTGCACCTTCCAGCCCTCGTCTTTACTCAATTTTAGTTTATAAGTTTTGGTAATGAAGTTGCTGTTTTTATTTGCTTCCTTATCAAAAGGTTCAAAATCGGTGGTAACCATCTTTAATGAAACGATTACCTTTGCTGTGCTCGAATTTACTTGTTCGAAATTTACTGGTTTTTCGTCAGAAAGAACATATTCCACAACCTTTACAGTTGCCTTATCGCCATCTTGTTTTAAAACCAGCGGACTGGCTTTATCAGTTAAGGTAATTTGATATACAAAGCTGCTATCCTTAGAAAGAAATTTCTTTTTAGCCTCCTTTAAATCTAATGTTACCAGTCCTTTACTTGCTAAAGATTTATATTTTCCAAGTTCAAACAGATCATTTGTACTATTAAATTTTACTTCTCCAAACTTAAAACGGGTTGTTTTATATTCTGGATTGGCTTTTAAATAATCGATAATCACTTCTCCTGCCACATCCTGGTTAATTGTTGTTTTGGATTTACATCCGGCGAGGCCGATAATTATCAGGGAAAGAATATAGAAGATGTTTTTTTTCATGTTGGTTGAAATTTGCTTTTTAAAGGTATTTAATTTTGGTTTAACCGCAAATTTTAGTTTAACCGCAGTTTAAGTTTAACCGCAAAGAACACAAAGATTTCGCAGAGGACACAAAGCCATTTTTCTACCACAGAGCACACAAAGATTTTCACAGAGGACACCAAGAAAAAACAAAGCTTAGTGTCCTCTGTGCCATTACTCGGTGTACTCCGTGGTTATTTATTGCGCACCAACCCTGGCGTTCTTTGCGCCTTCACTTTGTGTCCTTTGCGGTTAAACTAAACCTACCATTTCCGTTTCAAATACTTCAAATTCGGCAAAACCATCGCTGATAAAATCACGAGGACACCAATCCATCGCAGAAAAGAAACCTGTTCTTGTAAAACGAAACCTGCCATCATTACCGCGACAGGCAATTCTGCTGCGCTTAAAATCGAACTTAAAGCTGTTCCAATTCTTGGCACTCCTTCTGCATAAAACAAAGGCGGAATAACCGTTCCAAAAACAGCTATAATTAATCCCCATTTCAACAAGCTGCCATTTAAAGCTCCATTAAATAAAAACACTGGCGGAAAAATGATGAAGATTAACAGGCAGGCACCCGTAATCATTAAAGCACTTTTCTTTAATGGTGGATATTCATTCCCAATTCTACCACTGAGCATTAGAAAACCTGCATAGGATAATGCCGCTAATAAACCAAAACCAATTCCTTTTAAGTTAATCGTTTTGATATTGGTTTCTACCATCCCGCTTGCCAAAATCGTTCCTCCTAAAACCAATAAAATTGCTAAAAATTGCAAGCCCGTTGGTTTCTTTTTAAAAATGAGATAATCTATTAAAATGCTCATCCAAATGAATTGCATGAGCAGAATGATAGCAATTGAATTAGGTACAAGTTTTACACACTGATAATAAAACACTGAAACAAGGCCGGTGCAAGTTCCGGCAATAATCATTTTCCACCATGGTGTAACCATATTTTTTTTCTGCACTTTATATTTAGCTGTTCTGCGCTGAAATAAAAACAAAACCCACAATATTACCGCGCCAAAAAAAGCCTGGGCACCGGTTACATCTCCAAGTGTGTAACCATCATGATAAGCGAGTTTTACAAAAGTTGACAGGATGCCGAAACTGCAGGCACCAAAAAAGACAAGGAGAATTCCTTTTAACATTGATATATTTTTAAAACGAGATTATCATTCCGAGCCTGTCGAAGAACTTCAGCATTTCGACAAGCTCAATGTGAAAATATGAGGGATGCTTTCCGTTTAATCTTTCTAAACGAGTTGTTGTAAATATTTTTGAATTGTGGTTTCCAAACCTAGATAAAGTGCATCGCTGATTAACGCATGACCGATAGAAACCTCCAATAAACCAGGAATACTTTGAGCGAAATAATGCAGATTATGCAAATCTAAATCATGACCGGCATTGATACCTAAACCTAATTTATTTGCATGATGAGCAGCTGCGATATAATTAACAATTGCTTTTTCCCGATCTGCAAAATAATTATAGGCATAAGCCTCTGTATACAATTCAATTCTATCTGTCCCCGTTTCTGCAGCACCTTCAACCATTTCAACCACAGGGTCAACAAAAATGGAAACGCGGATGCCCTCTTTTTGGAAAACGGCAACCATTTCTTCAAGATAAGCCTTATGTTTTATGGTATCCCAGCCGTGGTTTGATGTGATCTGGCCTTCAGCGTCCGGAACTAAAGTTACCTGAGCAGGCTTGTTGGCTAAAACCAGATCAACAAATTTATCTTCTCTGCAATTGCCCTCAATATTAAACTCAGTCGCAATAACCGCTTTTAAATCATAAACATCCTGATATCGAATATGGCGCTCATCGGGGCGGGGATGCACCGTGATACCCTGAGCTCCAAAACGTTCACAATCCAATGCCACCTTAACTAAATCCGGATTATTCCCTCCACGGCTATTTCTAAGTGTAGCAATCTTATTGATGTTTACCGATAACTTTGTCATGATGCAAAGATAGCAATAAGCTTTTTACATCAAATTTATTACGAAAACAGACAATCATTTAACATTCATTTTCAGTTGTAAACTTATTTAATAACTTAAATTGCGCCATTAAACGATTTTAAGTTTTCCCTGTCAAATCGTAAAGTTTTAGAATGAATATAGACGAAAGCAAGCGTTACTTACTGTTGATTTCCATTTTAATAGTCGTGAGTGCCTCCGCACTTTTTGGCGGAATCATGGAACCCGATGGTGCGCTGTACGCTTCAATTGCTAAAAACATTGCATTGCACAATGATTGGCTAAATCTTTATGTTCGTGGTGCAGACTGGTTAGACAAACCGCATTTGCCATTCTGGCTGGCCGCTATCTCTTTTAAATTATTTGGCATTTCGTCTTTCGCATATAAACTTCCTTCTTTTCTATTTGGATTAATTGCCACCTGGTACACTTACGGCCTGGCCAAAGATATTTACGATAAAAAAACAGGGCTAATCAGCGCTTTGATTTTCTTAAGTGCTTTACATGTTCTAATATCTACGTTTGATGTAAGGGCAGAAATTTACATTACGGCCTTTACCCTGGCATCTATTTATCATTATTATAAGGCACACCAACATCGTTTCTGGCATATTGTAGCGGGATCTCTTTTCGCTGCCTGCGCCATTATGGTTAAAGGGATTTTTGTTCTGATCCCTGTATTTGGTGGATTCATTATTTATTGGTTGCTCACTAAACAATTTAAGGAGCTTCTAAAAATCAAGTGGTGGATCGCGATTGTGCTTATTTTCCTTTTTATTACACCAGAGCTTTATTCACTTTACATACAGTTCGATCTGCACCCTGAAAAAACGATATTCAGTAAAACGAATGTTTCAGGATTAAAGTTTTTCTTTTGGGATAGCCAGTTTGGAAGATTTTTTAACAACGGACCTATTAAAGGCAAAGGCGATATTTCTTTTTTCCTGCACACTACCATTTGGGCGTTTCTTCCCTGGTCGTTTTTATTTTGTACAGCCATTGTTAACCTTTTTAAAAGGAAAAATAATACAGCTTTCCCACGAGAGAGCATTATTATCTGGACCAGTGCCGCTATTACTTTTTTACTATTTTCCTTATCTAAATTTCAACTCCCACATTATATCCTGATTATTTTACCACAATTTGCAATCATAACCGCTTTGTATCTGCAAAAACTATCAGAAATAGCAACAAAGATTTTTTTCACGATACAAAGTGTAGTATCCATTTTAGTGGCCATTTTAATCAGCGTTATTGCCTGTTTTTTTAATTTTGATGGCTTTATAGTCGCTATCTTTTTTGCAGCATTATTCCCAATTCTGGGTTTTCTACTATTTAAAAAACCAACTGCTACTTCAATTATAGGCAGAAGCGTGCTTATTTCATATAGCCTGGCTATATTTCTATGTGTCTTTTTTTACCCGGCGGTTTTAAAATACGAGGCAGGAATGGAAGCTGGTTTATGGCTTAATAAGAATCATCCTCACTCGAACGTGAAAGTTCTAATGTATCCTGATGCCTATTCACTGGATTTTTATGCTAAAGGCGATGTTCAATATATCTGGAACTATAAAGATTTAGAAAATGTTAGAAATGAAAACAATACCATTTTATATATACAGGATGATGATTTGGCAAAATTAAAGAAAGATTATAATGCAGAGGTTTTGAAGGGATTTGTGTATTACCACATCACAAAACTGACCCCGAAATTTATCAACAAAGAAAGTAGGCCAACAGTATTAGAACATTTTTATTTAGTTAGATTGCATTAACAATGGATTTATTCTTCCGTATTATAAAATTTGGTTTAACAGGTTTGCTGGGCATGGCTATTGATTTTGGTGTAACCTGGCTGTGTAAAGAGAAATTGAAAATCGATAAATACATTGCCAATGCACTTGGTTTTTCTCTTGCAGTTACCAATAATTATCTCATTAACCGTGTTTGGACATTCCAAAGCACAAATGCGCACTGGGGAGAAGAATTTAGTAAATTTATTATCGTAAGCTTAATAGGATTGGCGTTGAACACTTTTATCATTTACCTCTTTCATCAAAGAAAAAACGGAACTAATTTTTATGTGGCCAAATTTTTTGCGATCGTAATTGTATTTGTATGGAATTTCTTAGCCAACCTGATGTTTACTTTTAGGTAAGATCCTAAAGCTTTGGCAGAATATTTTTTTGAACACAAGGCTTATGAAACAATAAATACAGAGTTTAATTTGTAAGCCCTTAAGTAACGTTTTTGCCAATAAAATAGAATACCACCAACCAGATTAATCCTTTAATCAGGAAGAATAAAAATCCGATTAAGCCCACTCGCTTAAACCATAATTTTACTTTTTCTTTGTTCATTACCTTATCGGTAAAGATAAAATATTTTGAATTAATTAGAAAGATTTTAAATAAGGATTATTAAATAGTTGAGACAGGTCAGATTACTTGTGGAAAGTATCCAAATACAAATCTTCTACTTTTTTACGGGCCCAGGGCATTTTTCTTAAAAAATTCAGACTCGATTTTATACTTTGATTATTATTGAAACAATCAATTCTGATTAAAGAACCTAGCTTTTCCCATCCATAGTGAGCTTGTAAATCGGTCACAATTTTTTCAAGAGTGATACCATGTAAAGGATTGTTTTTCTGTGTTTCTGCCATGTGGCAAAGGTAAGGAAATAATAAATTATTGAGGTTTTAGCTTTTGATTATTAACATGCAAATCTGGCTATTCTACAAAAACAAAAACCTTATCTTTTCAAATCAGGATTTTTATTGAGGAACGGGATTCCAGTTTTGCGCTTAAAATCGCCTAATTGAGCTGTTGTTATCACTGGAAAGATAAATCAACCTGGTTTCCTTATCTGTATCTCTCAAAAGTAAGTCTCTTTTAATAAACCCTAGTTGTGGAATACGCTGAAACTTTCTTGTTGAAAAGTTATCAATAAACAACGAGTCTTTCAAAGAAGTTTTTTTGTGAAAATTATCTGCAAAGGGATTAGAAGAGTATTATAATTGGTAATATTTTTACTCCCCCTTTAAACACATTACACACTCACTATCAAACCAACTTTCACTATCACTCAAAAAAGAAATGTTTACTCTAGAATTTTCGCCTTTATAACAAATGAGAGCGTGTATACTCACGCCAGCCTTTCTATATACCTCATCTAAATTTATTGTGATTTTATTGAGTGTATTATATACTGCGACTAAAACCAAGCCTCTTAAGTCATCATTAGGTTCAAGAAATTTAAGCAGTCCCAATTCTTGATACACAGATGTATCTTCACTCTCTAACTCATCTTCATCATATTCATTAATATTTGCAGGCATTTTAGGCAATCTATACATTTCGCAAAGCTTATGGAAAGCAGCTTCGGCTTGTTCTTCAATTGATATGTTCATGTTTTGTATTTCAACCAAAACAGAGGTTAAAATACTATCATTATCAATCCAATTTTTTATAGGGTTTGTTTGTTTATTACGCTTTGCCATATATTTTTTCTCTTGATCCACCATGCAACCACTCCACAAATGTCATATTACTAGGCATAAATTCTATACCTGTAAGACCGTGATATTCTACTGCATTCTTAAAGGTTTCTGAAACATAATACCCAACACCTCCATCCACATTAGTCAATACAAATATATTGTCTTTTACATTGTTTTTAACCTCAACCCGACTTATTGTTGTTTTCCAGCTTAAAATTCCCTGTGCTTGAAGGTAATCGTTAAATTCATTTAATGTGGACACTTGAACACGTTCGAGATAAGTCCCTCCTTCAGGTTTGCTTTTCCTCACCTCAACATCAGATAGCTTAAAATCTACATTATCAAGTTTTGTCATTAATGGACTAGCCAACCAATATTTGTAAGGCACATTTTTGCTCAAGACATCACATGGGAAATATTGGAAAAGTTCTTCTTCAAATTCCTCTAAAATAATCTTAAACGAATTGCTGACCAATAGTTTTGGCGTGAAGCCCGGTGGGACTGTGCTCAAAAGGTCAGTTAATTTGGCCTTTTTATGCAAAATGCCTTTTGGTGCTATTGGTTCAAAGTCAACTTTCTTAAACAATATGTTTTGCGTGAATCTTAGATTATTCTCCCAGCCTGCAGGAAGTTCAGCGTCCTGAATTTGAGGGTATTGCCCAATGATTTTGTTGTTTATACTTGTTTCTATCTTGTAAAACATTAGAATATTAGTTGATTAAGTGGAATATTTGGATAACTATTAATTGCATTTCTAATATCGCCAATAATTTCAAGAATTGCAGAATATGTTTGTTCAGGAGTTAAATTCTCTGGAATTAGATCAAGTTTTCTCTGGACTATTGCATCATAGTTAGCATGACTTCCATTATGAATAAGCGTGTTAAGCGGGATTCCATTTAAAGCTTCATTCATATGAAACGGATGTTTTGACTTCGCTGCCTTTTGGATAGCCTTATTAGCATACATTGCCCAAGGTATAATATGATGAGCTTGGCGGGCATCGCCTTTAGCCAGTTGTAAAACTTTTCTTAATTGACCTCTATATCCAAAATGTATCTTATTTCCAGCTATTGATACCCATTTCAAAGTTGTTTTAGACCCATTTCCCAGATTTAATGTTTTCTTCGCAAACTTAGCGCCAGTAGCCCACCAGCCAGCAATGGGAATAGCTCCCAAGACACTCAGTGTCGCATTTGTACCATCGCCCTCAACTAAATATATCAAGCCGTTAGTTAAATCTGCGACCTCACCGTAAACGGGAGACCAACTCCGTCCAGTGTCAAATGTAACAGTTCTTTGCTTGCATTATAAAAAACTTTCCATTTTGGCCAGTCAGGATGTTGAAATTTTATAATTGCACATTCTGTGGAGAAATAAGTAGCGAAATAAATTCCATAATCTGGATGTGTATTAGCAATTACGGAGGAAACACTTGAATAAAGAGTTTGAGCGTTCGGATAATTGATTTGGTTTGCAATCAAGCCCTTTATCATAATGGCAGCTGCAACTTGTGATTCATAAGAATAATCATCCTCTAATAAAAGATTGTGTAATTCCGAACTCAATACTGGATTATTTAATATATAGTCCTTAATTGAAAAATCTTGGGCTATTAAGGGGTTTGCCAATAAATTAGACTGTTCTAAAGTAATATTTGGCTCATTAGGTGGATCAATCTGTGGCGGATTGTCATCGCATCCATTGGGAGGTAAAGCCATAAGTCTTGTACCTTTTTCGAAGTGAATCTGAACAGTTGGTATTCCTCCATTACAAGGATCATAGTTCGGGTCTGGATTCGGCGTGGACCCACCTCCTCCAGTCCATCCTCCTCCACCAGGGTTTCCAGTATCAACAACAGTACAAACAGTAAATGACTGTGTATTTGGTGTATATCCTCCGCGGTAATCACCACTCGGAACTTGTGATCCTTCCCAGTTCCAAACACAAGCGGTATCCCAAGGCATGTGCCCTCCGTTTGAGCAGCCATAAGCGCTATAGGTAGTAACATAATATGTGTCACACACCTGAACAAACATTGTTCTTCCTCCTACAGACATCAACTTATCGCCTGCTTTGGAATCTTTAAATGTCAGGGCTTCTTTTAAACTGATTGCGTCCATTTGGAGTGGCGCAAAAGAAACATCTCCCTCGTATTTTATGGATTTTTTTTTCTTCCATTCATCAATCCACTTCGCGGAGGGGGTATAAGTAGCAATAAAAGCATTAGCTTTATGATCATTACTTATATGTATAGTCAAATTTCTAAAAGAAATTGAGTGGGGTGATTCAAGCGGCATCCGAAAGATATAATCAACTCCAACACTAGTTTCCATCTTCTGAATAGTATCAGTATATACCGCCAAATCTGTCATAAATTGACTATCGCCAATTGCCATGATTCGTTCTGCAGATTCAACAGTCTTGAATTTTTGTTTAAGAATACCTAATTGCCTCATATCTACAGAAGACAGGAACTCGGTATAATTAATTTTACTAATTGGAGACTTGATTAATTTTCTTTCTGTCGGTGTAAGAAGTTCTTTTTTACATGCTATCATCATAAAAGTGCATATGATGACTAGGGAAGCAATGATCTTGCTAATTGGGAGCGTATTTTTCATTAGACTATTAGTTTTCTAGCTCAAATTTAAAAACTATTCGACAAAATCTAACTTTAATTTAACCTACTTTTTAAAAAATAAGTGATGAAAATCTATATATTCTCATGAAATATGACATAAATACATATAATTAAAAAAAGAAACATAAACTTGAATTAATAATCACAGAGTAAATAACCCATCATTTGCTGAAATTTTCTTATTATTCCAGGAACCAATCTAAATATTGAAGTTTTGAGAAACGAAATTAATGTTAAAGAATGGCTTCCTCCGTCAGTTTCTATGGCTTGGGTTTTATGACAAAAGCATTTGGAGAAGATAAATTCATGCAGTTAGGCCAACCTGGGATGCAATAGATGGTTTGCCAAAGGCAGCAATAAATCCAGAAGTGTAGTATAATCAATACCATGTAAAGGATTGTTTTTCTGCGTTTCTGCCATAGGGCAAAGGTAAGGAAATAATAAATTATTGAGGTTTTAGCTTTTGATTATTAACATGCAAATCTGGCTATTCTACAAAAACAAAAACCTTATCTTTTCAAATCAGGATTTTTATTGAGGAATGGGATTCCAGTTTTGCGCTTAAAATCGCCTAATTGAGCTGTTGTTATCACTGGAAAGATAAATCAACCTGGTTTCCCTATCTGTATCTCTCAAAAGTAAGTCTCTTTTAATAAACCCTAGTTGTGGAATACGCTGAAACTTTCTTGTTGAAAAGTTATCAATAAACAACGAGTCTTTCAAAGAAGTTTTGTGAAAATTATCTGCAAAGGGATTAGTAATCTTTGGGGAAAAAAATTTTTCTGCATGCTTGGTTGTATCTCTTAATAGTAAGTCACTTTTCAAAACACCTTGTTGTTTGATGCCCTGAAACTTCGTTTTGGAGAAGCTATTTATAAGTAAACTATCATTAAAAGGTGGTTTCTTGTGAAAATCACTTATAAGAGGTTCGGAGATTTTGGGTAGAACAGGGTTTTGTGCATTACTGGTTACTATGCAAATGATAAATAGTGTAATTAAGAATATTGTTTTCATAATGTGACTCAATTATTTCAAAGATAATATTTATCCTTACTGAAGCAAGTCAGCAAGACGAATACTTGTCATCTTCATAAAGTATGATTTTGTTAATCCTGACCACTATTTAGCACTCAAAAGTATGGTATTGTTAGCTAGTATTTTTTCCTCCACTGCGATCAAAAAATAAAAGCCTCTAATCAGATGGACCAGAGGCTTTAAATTTATTTTTTAATTCCCTGAAGCTGTCCAGGTGTTATTCTCAGCATTTGAATCTGGTAACACTTTATTTGGATCCAAAGTTACTGAAACCACCTCTTCAGTTGTAGGATAGCGAACCAACCAGGTTGTGTTTTTCATCCAAACATCAACAGGAACTTTAATGATATCTGTTTTACCGCTTTTCGTTTTAACCTGAAGAATGATTGGCATTGGCATTTTTTCAAGATTATTAACCCTGATGGTATATCCAACTAATTTATCATCCTGTTTAACCGCTTCAACATTGCCAAGTCCCTGATCCATTTTCCAATTGTTTAAAAACCAGCTTCTCCAAAACCAGGCTAAATCCTCGCCCGCGGCATTTTCCATGGAGCGGAAGAAATCAAAAGGCGTTGGATGTTTAAATGCCCAATTTTTGATGTATTGACGGAAAGCATAATCAAAACGGTCTTCACCTAAAATCTGATCTCTTAAAATGTCCAATCCCCATCCTGGTTTAGCATATAAGTTTACCCCAATATTCCCTTCAGTCATTCCATCAGGCATTTGCATAATATTTTCGAACTTAGGATTACCAATCACTTGTTTGCCAATTGCGTTCATATCAGCTGTTCGTCCGGCATATTCTCCTTTATTAAAATCTTTTGAAGAAATACCATTTATAAATGTGTTGAAACCTTCATCCATCCAACCGTATTTACGTTCGTTTGAACCAACTATCATAGGGAACCAGGTATGCCCGAATTCATGATCTATAACACCCCAGGCATTTCCTTTTTTCGCTTTCCAGCCGCAAAATACAATACCAGGGTATTCCATTCCGCCTATATTAGTAGCAATATTCACCGCCATTGGGTATGGATATTCGAACCATTGTTTTGAATAATGCTCAATACTTGTTTTAACGTATTCTACACCACGGCCGTAAGAATCCACGCCATTACTTTCCACTGGCTGGGCCGAAACGGCCAAAGCTTTTTTACCGCTTGGCAAATTAATACGGGCAGCATCTAAAACAAATGCTTTTGATGAAGCCCAGGCGGCATCGCGGGCATTTAAAATCTTAAATTTCCAGGTTAGTTTATCTTTAGCCGGACGAGATTTTGGATCTGTAACTTCGGCTTCAGAACGAATGTGAACCGTTGCATCACTGTTTTTCGCAGCATTCCATCTCTGCAATTGTTCTGCAGTGAAAACTTCCTGAGGGTTTAACAATTCTCCAGAAGCCATTACAATATGGCTTGCTGGCGCAGTGAGGGCCATTGTAATATCACCATACTCGCAATAAAACTCTCCCCCGCCCCAATAAGGTAAAGTATTCCAGCCAATTACATCATCATAAACACACATGCGGGGGAACCATTGCGCAATCGCAAAAATTTCTCCGTTTTTAGTGGTTAAATGTCCCGTTCTATCCGATCCTTCTTTAGGAACCACGTAAGAATAGTCCATTTTAACAGTAACCACATCGCCATTTGCAGCCATTGGCTGATCCAGGCGAATCTGCATCCGCGTATCTTCTACCAATGAAGTAAATTTTACGGCTGCAGCTTTTTGCAATACACTGATGTTCTGAATTTTATACCCGGCATCAAATTTTTCGCCTTGTGCGCCATAACGGCTGCGTGCTGGCGTAATTTGTTTACCTCTCGAATCATCTTTAAATGTGTTCTGATCCAATTGCAGCCATAAATATGGCAATTTATCAGGGCTATTATTTTTATAAGTGATGGTAACCGTGCCTGTAACCATGTTTCTGGTTTCATCTAAACTGGCCGTAATATTATAATCGACACGATTTTGCCAGTATTTTGGACCAGGAGTGCCCATTGCCGAGCGAAATTCGTTACCATTTTGAGTATAGAATAATGGTCCGAATGCTTCAGCAGGATTATAGTTAGTTGTAGTGGTGGTGGTAGTAGCTTGTTGAGCAACTGCAGAAAATGCAAAAACGCAACAAACATAACACAAAGTGATTAGTTTATTTATTTTCATCTGTTTAAGGTTGTTATTGAAGAGTAAAGATAAAAAATAACCACATATAGAATTATATGTGGTTACAATGTTACTATTTTTAAGCTTTTTTGAATTAATTGGCTTTAAGTTTTGGCAAATCCTGAAGTTTTTTCTGTTCAGGCGTTAATTTTTGCCATGCTACAAAAGCTCTTGAAATGTAATATGAATAACGATATGGCCTTTCTGCTTTAACCGCTTCTACTGATGGGCGATAAATAATCATGAAATTTTTAAGTTCTTCACCCTGAAGTTTGGTTAAATCTGCAACAGCTTTCTCACTAAAATTAGCATCGATTTCTTCCTGATACATTTCCCGTTCATCCAGTTCAGCCTCTTTACGTTGTTGTCTTTTATATTTCCCGTAACCCAGGTTCAGATTTAAACCACCCACCTTATCGGTCATCCGTTTTCTTCCTAAATTACCACCTGTACTTAAAAGTGTATATTTTTCAGCCAATGGATCTTTGGCATCCGTAATCTGGCTATTCATTCTCACTGCCCGAATATCCACATCCTGTAAATTTGTTGATTTTACCGGCAGATAAATGCTTCTGTTCAAAAGGCTGGTAAGATACAATGTATCAGTATGGTAACCCACAGCCGAAAATTCGAGGAGATCGCCAACATTTGCGGGAATGGTATATTTACCTTCTCTGGTGGTGCTTGTTGCCTTTTTATTATTTAAATTCCTTACCGATACACCAGGTAAGGTAACTGATTTCTTATTGTAATCGAACACCGTACCAGTAGTAACCGTTTGTGCAAAAACACCAAATGGAAGAGCAATAAAAAGAAAAATGATCAGCTTATACATATTCAAAAGTAACTTAGTTAGACATTTAAAAGCTGCATTTAACAAACTTTAACATTATAACAAATGGATCAGCCAAGTGTTTGAGCATAACGATCCTCATCAAAAGAAATTAAGATGGCCTGACCATCTTTTTCAATAACCGGGCGTTTGATTGCACTGGTATTTTCAATCAAATAAGCAATCGCTTTTTCCTGGGTATCAATATTGGTTTGCGCTTCCTTAGTCAGCTTTTTCCAGGTCAATCCTTTTCTGTTTAATACAGTTTCCCAGCCAAAAGCATTGCACCAATCATTTAATTTTTCAGCGGTAATTCCCTTCTTTTTAAAATCGTGAAATTCAAAATCGATTTGATGTGCTTTTAACCAATCAAGCGATTTTTTAACAGTGTTGCAATTTGGAATTCCGTAAACCACCATAAATAATATAAATAATAATTGAATAAAATAAATAGTTGCAAAGTTAATCATTGTTAATTTCCCTACGAGAATATTTCTTATTTTTCACTGCTTACTCCGCGGGATGGTAATCTTATTCTAACTTGAAATGCAATTGCAACAATGAGGTTGCCACAAACGATAAAGGATCGTTTTTTAAATGACGATTATGTTATCATGCAAGGTTCATTAATCGTTAAAAAATTTTCTGTTCCCTTTCTGTCCCTGCCAATCCCCTATCTTTCAGCAAGTCTAATCTTAAAATCAACAAATCCCATAAATCTTATTCATTCGTCACATTTATCCCTGGATCCATCACATTTTTAAAATCGAAATGGCAACTCTTTGTAAAATTGTGTCATAAACCGAAAACAATATGATCATTCTTTCTGGCGAAGACGCTACAACGAAAACAAAAAACATCAATCAATTGGAGTTCTGGATTTCTACTACGCTCTATATTCTGGCATTAATTGGCATTTGTACCTCAACCACTTATGGTTCCGGAAACGCTTATCGATTTACAGAAAACCAGATCGATTATAGTGTGATGAGAAATTTTTTCCTGCCAGAATTATTCAAAATCAGCATCATTTACATCAGCTTTTTGCTTTTTAATTTCTGTTTTATGCCGCAGCTGGCAAGAAAAAACAATGTTGCATTGAACGTGATTTTGACCGTACTAATCACAGCGGTATCTATTGTTACCTGGATGATTGCAAACACTTATTCGGAAGCATACCGTTTGGTAAAATACGATAATATAAGCAAAGCCTATGATATCCTCTTTGGGGAAGCTTTTACCTACATTTTCCTGTTGTACTTACTTTTTAACTGTTATGCTTATTTCAGTGAAAAGGGTTTAACATTACTGGGAAAAATTCAATTTCTTAAAAACTACAGCAACAATATTATACCAGAAGTATTTACAATTACTAAAATCTGGTTGATTTCGCTCATGATTTTCGCCGTAATTTTCTCTCCAAAATTTAACTATGAACTTGTAGTAATCTGGATAATTGCTCCTCCGGTGAATATTATTTTTACGTTTTTCTCTATCTATTACATCATTCCTAATCTTCGGAAAGCGGGGAAAGGATTTGGGAGGTATTTTTGGGGAAATGTTGCATTAACCACAATGATTTGCCTATTGTTGTTATTGCTTTTAATTGAGTTTGCAAAAAATGGCGAGGCAATTCCCATTGCTTTAATTCTGACCTCAATTAGTATGATATGCATATCAACTCCGTTAGCTTGGTATCTGTATAAAAATAAATTCGAAAAGCAAACCGAAATCCAGATGCTTAAAACCAAATTAGGAAAATCAGATGCAAATCTGAACTTCCTAAAATCACAAATCAATCCTCATTTCTTATTCAATGCATTAAATACGCTGTTTGGAACCGCTTTGCAGGAAAATGCAGAAAGAACGGGCGAGGGTATTCAAAAACTGGGCGATATGATGCGTTTTATGCTTCATGAAAACACACAGGATAAAATCTCTTTAACCCGTGAAGTGGAATATTTAAACAACTACATCGATTTACAAAAACTGAGAACATCACGTTCTGCCGATATTAGGATTGATACACACATTGAAGAACAATTGAACAATTTGCAGATTACACCAATGTTACTAATTCCGTTTATTGAAAATGCTTTTAAACATGGAATCAGTCTTCAACAGCCATCGTACATTAAAATAACTTTGCAAACCAAAGAAAGCACATTATATTTTGACATCAGCAACAGCATTTATATTAAAGCCGACAACGACCCTGAAAAACTGAAAAGCGGAATAGGTTTAGAAAATGTGAAACAGCGGTTATCATTTCTTTATCATGGTAAACATGAATTAATTATCCGTGAAAGTGCTAATGAATTCTTTGTGCATTTAACTTTGCAACTGGATTAATCCAATTAATTGAATGATGATTTATGGATCTGTTATAATAAATTTGTCACGCCGAACGTAGCCGAAGCACCTGGTCTATAAATCTTTTTTAATAGTCTGTTACGCTATATTTAGTATATTCATCAAATAAAATACAAATAGGCTTAGCCTGACAACCAAAAGTAAACATGATTGCTATTGCTATAGATGATGAACCGATTGCGCTTGAGATTATAAAATCACATGCCTCAAAAGTTCCGTTTGTAGAGTTAAAAGAAACCTTTACCGATGCTTTTGCAGCCATTGGTTATTTACAGCAACATCAGGTTGATTTAATTTTTCTTGACATCAAAATGCCTGACATCAGTGGCATCGATTTTTTGAAGAGTTTAAATAATCCACCAATGATTATTTTTACCACAGCTTATACCGAACATGCGGTACAAAGTTTTGAACTTGATGCTGTTGATTATTTGTTAAAACCTTTTTCGCTTTCACGCTTCCTAAAAGCTTGCAATAAGGCTCATGAATTACATAACCTTCGAAATCAAAAGCAGGAAACAAAAATCGGGTACATTTTTGTAAAAGATGGTTATGAACAAATTAAAGTGGAGCTGGATGAAATCCTCTATGTGGAAGCATCAGGAAATTATACACAGATTCAACTAAAAGATAAGCTCATTAGTTCGCGAATTACCATTAATGATTTAGCAGACCTTCTGCCAAAAACTGATTTCATTCGCTGCCACAGGGCTTTCATTGTGCCTAAAAATAAAATATCCAAATTCGACCGCAGCCAAATTTGGATAGGAGAAAAAATCATCCCCATCGGGGCAACTTATACTGGCATTCAACTGAATTAAATCAGGGTTTTACGTTAACACGTATTCCTCCTGAATGCGTTGTAAATTCTGGTGCGTACATACTTTGTAAAGTTGTAACTCCATTCGAAAAATTCCCCGCATGTGTTACTCTCAATGGATATTCAAACACATAAGTTCCTTTATATAAATGGTTAATAAAAAAGTTTGTCGAGGCCTCTTTAGTACTTTCATAATAACCCAATCCATCCTGATATTTATATTGAGAAATCACATTGACGGGCTCAAATCCTGATGAACGCATATCTTTCAAATGAATGTATTCCATATCCCGATCACAGAAAATCTCGATCCTTACTTTTAACAAATCTCCGGGTAATAGTATATTAGAACTGGTTAATGGAGTTAATAAATTACCTTTCTCAGTTTGCTTTTGTAAAAATAGCTGCTTATTGATTTTAACACCCGTTGCCGCAGATGTGATTTTATCCAACTGCTCAAAATATTGCCAATAACAGGTGCCCCAGGCAATACCTTTATTATTGTTTTTAATTTGCACTTTTGCCATCTCTGGCTTCACCTTCTGACCAGGAATGGTTATTTTTTCATAACCCGTACCTTCTTCTTTTACTGGCTTAATTATTCCCAGTTCTGAAAACGATTTTCCATCAATTAAAACTTCTGGTTCGGCCGATTCACTTAGCAGGTTATAGCCCCGCATTAGTAGAGCGTAAGATGCTGCAGCGGTTGCTTTAGTGGTTTTCCAGTCGTTGGTTTGTTTATTCTTTAAAAGCCAAATTTTCATTTCTTCAACCGATTTAGCATCCTTTGCCACTTCATCAAATGCCTCAATCAATAATGCTTGGGTTTCAACAGGACTCTGATACCACCACCAACCACTCTGATTTTTCATCCAATACATTCCTGTTTCATCATTTTGTCGGGCAGTCTGTTTTAAAAGATTGATGATTTTCATCGCCTCTGCATGATTGGAATTACGTTCAAGTATCAATGCGGATTGTGCCAGCTGATAAGGCTCCATATATTTCCAATCGCTGATTATTTTCTTTAGGAAAAATTGATACGCTTTTAAAAACTCTGGATTTGAATTCTTTTGACTGGTATAACTTCTCGCCAGCAAATAATGAATTGGAAGATAGGTAGATAAAGTTCTTTCTTTGGTGTATCGATGATAATCTTCTGTTAATTTTCCATCGAGATAATTGATGGATTTGGCTAACATTTGATTCAACTTCGGAAAACTTTTTTCGTCAACAAGCTTAAGATGCTTCAATTGCCCTATACCTAAGGCGATGTGTTGCGTGATGTACCGATCTTCTTTCATCCCTGAAAACCATGGAAAAGACCCATTGTTAAATTGCATATTTTCGAGTTTATCGAAATTAGCCTGGAGTTCGTATGTCATTCTGTTCAAATCGAACAGAATGGCCAGTCGTTTTTTACGCTCGGTTTCGTTTCCTGCATTTCTAACCCATGGCGTTTCTTCCAATAAAATTGATTTGAGCGATGGGTTTTTATCTAAATTAGCACCTAAAGTTTCGCCATTATTAGTTTGCTGCCATGATTCGAAAACAGTTTTGATTTTTGGCGATGAATTGATGATACCCACTGCAAAGCTATTGGCATAAAACCTGCTAAAAGTTTGTTCCACACATTCAAAAGGATACTCCATTAGATAAGGTAAAGCTTGTACGGCATACCAAACAGGGTTTGAGGTAAATTCAAATGTTACCGATTGATTTCTTAGTGTTTTTGAATTTCCAGAATCCAATAATCTATCCATGGTAAATGTTTTGCTCATTCCTCCACGCACATTCATAGGCATACTTTCGGTTACCAACATCGAATTGGGTAAAACTGGAATAGTCATTTCCTCCCCATCTGAATAATTTTCAGATTGTGCGATGAGTTTATATGTTATTGCCCCAATTCCTGATGGTATAATTAATGTCCATTTTAAGGATTGATTCCCATTATTAACAAGTTGGAAATTTTGTTGAAGAGATTCATTTTTATCCAAAATCGGAATCACTTTTCCTGAAATAGCATCTTTCAACTCTAAAATGGCTATACCATCAATCGCTTTACCAGATAAGTTATTAAGCTTTGCACTAAACAAAATGGTATCGCCTTCACGAAAAAAGCGTGGTGCGTTTGCAGAGATAGAAAGTTGTTTCTGCGTAATCAGCTCTTTGGTTATCGTACTCGTTTTAAAATCTTTTGTGTGAGCAAAACCCATCATTTTATATCGGGTTAACGATTGTGGGATTGTAAACTCGATATTAATTTCTCCCGCTTCATCTGTTTTCAATTGCGGATAGAAGAAAGCAGTCTCGGTAAAATTTGTTCTAGGAACAACCTTCGCCTTTTTTACTGGTTTACCATTGATGATGTAAGTATCAGTCTGCGGATCGTACATTTCTACACTCATAAAATCATAGACTTTGTTATCTTCAACAGCAATGGCTTTTTCAATATCCGGTGTGGGATCGCCATTTTGGTTATAGGCAATGCTATTTGAACCTCTAATTCTTATGCTCCTTACAGGTCCTTCTCCAACTGGCGAAGCAATAACTTCTTCTCTCAAAGTTGAAACGCTGCCCGTAACGTCATGTTTCATTTGCGTTCCATAACCCACCACTGCAACTTCATGAAGCCCCTTCCCATTTTCTTTCAATTTAAAGTTTATTCTTTTAGCAGTACCAACTGTTGCCGTTGCATAATCATAACCTATAAAACTAACTTTAATTTCATCGCCAGCTTTAGCATCAATGCTGTAAATTCCAAAACCATCAGTTGCAACGGTTTTTTTATCAGTTCTTACGGAAACACCTGGAATCCCATAACCATCTTGATCGGTCACAATGCCGTATACCAGGCCTGTTTCTTTTAGTAATGCAAGCTTTTTTGTTGCAGCCTCACTTACCTGTTTTCGTTTATTAGTTTCTATTTGAGCTAAATATTGCGAATAGTTGTATTTAAGATTATAAGGATTGAAATTAAATCCATAATAATTAATCGATTCATACTTCCTCTTAATGATATCGTAGTATGCCTGATATATTTTTAATGGCCAAATCTCGTTTCCAGTTTGTATAATATTGAGATTGTATCCCCAATCATAAACATTATAGTTATACTTTGGCGAAGTAATTTTATTCCAGCTCATTGTTTTTAAATCATCTAATGATGCATCGTAAAGCGACACAACCATTTCAGCCATTTGTTTCTCGCCTTTTTTATTTGCGATTTTAACCTTCCAAACATCTTTCTCTCCCGGTTGCAGCTTTTCCCTGAAACTCAAAAACTTAATCTCTAGGTCCTTATTTTCATCAACAATGTTAATCACATTCATCGATTGATAAATTTTACCATTCTGCACTAATGTAAACTGAACAGCAAACCCATCTACAAATTCTGGCTCAGGCTTAATATTAACTGATGTTTGTTTATTTGTAAGTTGTAACCAAACCTTATTTACAATTCTATCCTTGTAATAAACTTCATAATATCCCCTGGCATTTGGTAAAACGCTGGCAAACCTAAATACTGCTGATTCATTATGCGTAATAATGGTCTTTTCAGGAAGTAACCACTCCTTAGCTAATAAAATTTTCTCATTCGAGTTTTGGTAAACGCGAATAATTCTTTCGACAACAACAGAATCCAGGTCATCATTTATGGCTTTAAATATTACTTTGTAATAGCCTGAAGTCAACTCCTTGCTGTTTATTTCTAAATTTCCCAGGCCTTGCTCCACGTTGCTTACCTGAGAGAGGCTCAATTTATTAGCTATCCAATGTTCAGGATTCCCATCATTTTGATAATCCTCAAAAGGGAATTGTTTAACAAATTCGTCTCTGGTTAAATTATATTTTTCAGGTTTACCTAAAGCAGCCGGATAGACTATCCTACCTGGATATTCTAGCTTGTACCATTCAGCACTTACTTTACCCTTTATCGGAGACCTGTTTAAATTCGTAATCTCAAATGCAATACTATCTTTTAAATGGGCCGGAAAAATATCAGTTGGCATAGACACATTCAGCAGAACATCACTTTTCCCTGCATTAATTACTTGCGATTTTGTTCTTGTTTCGCCGTTTGAATCGGTAATATCTACATTGATTTGATAGGAATAACCATTGATATTATTATTTTCCGCAGCAGCCATAAAACGGATATTAAAAATGCCACCAGCTTTTGTTTCAGTTGTTCCATTAGCGATTTGCCTACTGGAATTGTAGCCATAAATCTGGTTATGTGCAGAAAGAATATTCCTTGTGATAACATATTTAACCTTTGCTCCTGCAACTGCATAACCAGCAAAACTAATTGCCTTTCCTTGCAGAAGAATGGAATCGTTTAGTTTGTATTTCTGATTTAGCTGGTTAAATAAGACTTCAAAAGTTAGCCGTTTATATTCCTCAACCTGAACGTCTACACTTCCATAAGCTGTATTAATGCTCATTCGCCCGTTCAACTTGCCCATTGGAATCGTAAATGATCCTTGAAAAGTACCGAATTCGTTAGTGATTTTTGAAGTTTTTTCTATCTCTTTCCTATTTACATCATTGAATGTCACATCAACACTTTCTTCTTTTAAAATGCGGTTTTTCTCATCTTCGAATTCGAAATAAATCCCCTTATAAAAAACAGTTTGCCCTGGTCTGTAAATTGGTCTATCGGTAAATAAAACTACTTTTGGCGTCATCGACATGTATTTGTAAGCACGTTGATTAATATCCATAGCTACAGAATCATTACCATAAATAATCTCTATTCGGTTTACCGAGGCATTTAGTGTGCTCTCCGCAAAACCTTCCTTATCAGTTCGTAAAGTTCCTCTGTCCTTATAAACATATTTACCATTCTCATATTCATGCATTTTCTCTTTTACAATTGCGTTAGGAATGGCATTCCCATTCGAGCTATTGGCAACAAAATACTGATGGTTGACTATGCCCGAAATCCGGTTGGTTACTGCCAGATTGGTTACCTGAAATATAGTGTAATTAAACGTAGCATTATTACCAGCTGTATTTGCAATAATCACATAACGTCCTTTTTCTAAAGCATCTAATTTATCAATCAAAGTATGCTCCTGATAATCGTCACTTTCGGGGAGGTTAACCGTCCACTCCCTGTATATTTTATTTGCTGACAAAAACTTATCATATGCTGGTTGACTGTTAAAATAAAATCGGTCATACTTTTGGCCAATCTTAAAAAGCTTTACCGAAATTGCCTTGGTATTTTTATACTTGAACAATAATTGTGAAGGTTTTCCAGGCGCCAGAAATTGATTCATGGTAATGCTGAGCGTTTTATTTTTAATATCAGTAATCAATTTTTCAAAATTTTTAGCCCCAATGCTCTCGGGGTAGGCTTTAATAGCGATATTGGCCAGTTCGAGCAATTCTTTTAAGTCAGGTCGCTGTTTTGGGTCTTGGTTATATCGCGCTTCGTATTTTTTTGATGCCAGTTCAAAGAGCACATCGGCATAAATTTCAGTAGATTTTGAATAATCCGCTAGCTTTTGGATAGCTGCACTGTAAAGCATCAATTTATCTGTTCGGGTGTTTCTTGAATAAATATAATTCAGTCTTCTTAAATCTGCATCTGCCAGGGCGCTAATATTTTGATTATCCTGATGTGTTTTGATGAGGATTTGAAAAACGCGGAGCGCTTTTGCAGCGAATGAGGTAGAATCAGTGCCTGGAATCTCAGTGGTTAAAAAAGACTGATAATCATCAAACCATCTTACATTATCAAAATCAATTGAATCATCTTTTTTAGTTAGTTCAATCTGTGTGTTGAGAAAAACATCTAAAGCTCTATGTGCTAAAATATCGTACAACATAGGTCTTAAAAACCTATTTTGACTGTCGCCAATCATCATCTTACTTAAACTATCAATCTTAGTATTTTGCAAAATTTTAACATTGGCAACTGATGCCAGATAGTTTTTAATAATCTCATCTATAAATTTGCCAACCGGCCACGTCTTGATATCATCTCCCAAATTCGATTGAACATTTGTTCTGTTCATTAAGTTATATCTATTTTGCTCATAATATTTCCAATAGCTTTCAGCCAGTAGCGAATAAAGAATACTTTTAGCTGGCTGCTGTGCTTTAGCGATATCTTGTTTCAGTTCTACATTGATCTTTGAGAATGCATCCTCTTCCAAATGGCCTTGGAACAACATTCGGTACATGACTGACTTGATCAGTACAGTAGTGTTTTGTTCAAGTCGGGCACGTGCATTTAATTCATTAACTATAAAAACTGCATCTTTAGGCTTTCCAGCAATTGCTAAAGAATCAATAATTTTGAAACCTGTATTATAATATTCTCCTTTTTTTTGAGAAAAAGTTGGGGTTGAAATGAGGCAAAAAATAACTAGGGGAAATAAGGCTTGTAGCGTTTTTTTCATAATTACGGCTTTAAATATTAGATGGAATATTAATTTGGATTCCATAAATAATTAAATTTATATCTGACTACTTACTAAAGTAAACATTTTTAAGCTTCGCGATCAATTAACGAATTCGATTCATGATGATAGCAGGTGAATAAAAGAAGACTACCTATCACTAATCTGAATGACAAAATTAAACTTACAACATTTAAACATTTAGCTCTTTTAACATTAACACCATAGCATTATCTTTGCCTCATGTCAACACAATTAAAAAATCTATCTGATTTCTCTCATACTACCGTACCAAACGGAGCCAATTACAAATTTGGAATTATCGTGGCCGAGTGGAATGCTGAAATCACTGGCGCTTTATACAATGGAGCTTTAAAAACATTATTGGATAATGGCGTTGCCACAGAAAATATCATCTCCTTACCTGTACCTGGAAGCTTTGAATTAACAGGAGGTGCCGAGATTTTATTGAGCAAAAGAAGCGATATAGATGCTGTAATTTGTTTGGGTTGCGTAATTCAAGGTGATACCAAACATTTTGATTTCATTTGCGATGCAGTTGCTCATGGGATCACCAATGTTGGCATTAAATACAGCAAACCTGTTATTTTTGGGGTTTTAACTACCAATGATCTGGAACAAGCACAGGATCGTGCGGGTGGCAAACACGGTAATAAAGGCGATGAAGCTGCTATCACAGCAATTAAAATGGCCGACTTTTCTGCAAATATTTAATCTTGCCTTTTAATAAACTATTTGTAACTTAGAATCTTAAATTATCATGGTCTGATGAAACCCTTATGATTTTCAAATCATTCAACTGAAAGTAATCATAGTCGCTTCATTAACATTGAAAAATAAACCGAATTTACGAGCCCATTAACTAAGCGAAGCGTTCTCATGTATTCCATTAAAAAATAAATACAAGTGAAAAACACCTTTAAAAAGCAAGTAAACCACTATTAATAATTTATAAGAATGAAAAAAGTTGCCATCTTATTATTGGCGGTGTTTTGCACCATTACCATTTTAGAATCATGTTCTTCCAAGCTTTGCCCTGCTTATAGCTCATACCCCGAAGGTAAACGTAGAAGAAACTAATCTCCTTTGATTTTCATTTTAAGGTCATTTGCAGAACTTTATTCAGCTGCATTTGTTTACTTTATAAATCAATATTTATAAATCATGACTTGGGTTAACTTAACTTCAATAGATCAGCTGAATGATATCAAATCTGCCAGTGGTTATAGCCTTATTTTCAAGCATAGTACACGTTGCTCTATTAGCATGATGGCTAAAAGAAATTTTGAATTCAGCTGGGATGTTATTCCAGAAGACACGAAATTGTATTTTCTGGACCTGATCGCTTACCGCGAAATATCAAATGAGGTTGCTCATATTTTTCAGGTAACTCACCAATCGCCACAAATTTTATTAATTAAAGATGGCGATTGTGTACTCGAAGCATCTCACAGTGACATCTCTGCGGAAGAAGTTGCAGAAGTGATTGCTGCTTAATAAGCAAAACTCTAAATATATCAGATACAGTAAGAGATTCCGATTCTCATCTATGGTGTGATGCATCTTTAAAACTTTGCGCCATACCCAATTTAATTGGGCATCCTAATGCGATAGAAAGGTTAATTAGTCCATGTGTACGCGTTAAGATCTCCGTTTCACGGGAATAACCTATAAACTTGCGTACGCACGATAGGCTTTCAAGCGAATGACGAACGATTTATCACTTACCTCAACAGAGATAAGATTGTGCAAGAAAATGAGTGACTTTGTTCGCCTTTTTTATTGGCAATGCACTTTAAGCTTCCTCTATTTTCAAAATCTTAGAAGTTCTGTTTCTGGTTGCTTTGCAAAGTTGTGCATCATTTGCCAGTGCCTTTCCATACGTAGGAATCATTTCTTTAATTTTTGCCTGCCATTCATCCGTTGCCAAATCTTCTTTAAAGCAGCGATTTAATAATTCAAGCATAATTGAAACGGCAGTAGAGGCACCAGGAGACGCTCCAAGTAAAGCAGCTATTGAACCATCAGCTGCACTTACCACCTCGGTTCCAAATTCTAAAATACCACCTTTTTTTTCGTCTTTTTTAATAACCTGAACACGCTGACCAGCATATTCCAATTCCCAATCTTTTAACTGAGCAGTTGGCAGGTATTCTTTCAAAGCCGCTAACCTATCTTCAGGAGATTGCCTAACCTGTTCGATCAAATATTTGGTAAGATCAAGATTGTGCAACCCTGCCGAGATCATTGGCCGGATATTATTGAATTTGATAGATTTCGGCAAATCCAGAAAAGAGCCATTTTTCAAAAACTTGGTTGAAAAACCTGCATAAGGTCCGAACAATAAGGCTTGTTTGCCATTAATCATTCTGGTATCTAAATGCGGAACTGACATGGGTGGGGCACCGACCGCAGCCTTTCCATAAACTTTTGCATGATGACTTTTGATGATTTCTTCATTGGTACATTTTAGCCATTGGCCACTTACCGGAAAGCCGCCAAATCCTTTGCCTTCAGGAATGTCAGATTTTTCAAGAAGTGGTAATGAACCGCCACCAGCACCGATGAAAACAAATTTGGCTACACGTTTACGTTTTTCTTTTGTATCTAAATCTTTAACTTTTATAATCCAGTTTCCTTCTTTATTTTTCTTCAAATCACGAATTTCGTGATTGAAATAAAGATTTACATTTTTCTGTCCTTTAAGGTAATTGAACATATCGCGGGTTAAAGAACCAAAGTTCACATCAGTTCCCAAATCCACTTTTGTTGCCGCAATTTTTTCATTCTTTTTGCGGCCATCCATAATTAATGGCGCCCACTCTTTAACCCTTTCTGCATCTTCCGTGTATTGCATATCGCTAAACAAATCACATTGGTGCAAAGCCTCGTAGCGCTTTTTTAAATATTCTACGTTTTTTTTACCCCAAACAAAACTCATGTGAGGGATTTTACGAATAAAATTTTCAGGATTAGAAATCAGGCCCTTTTCAATAAGATATGCCCAGAATTGCTTGGAAACCTCAAAATGCTCTGCAATTTGAACAGCTTTTTTAGTTTCAATGGTACCGTCTTTCTTTTCAGGAGTATAATTCAATTCGCAAAAAGCAGAATGACCGGTACCGGCGTTATTCCAGGCATCAGAACTTTCTGCTGCAGCAATGTCCAATCTTTCATATATTTCAATGCTCAGGTTTGGCTCCAACTCTTTTAACAAAACACCCAAGGTTGCGCTCATAATACCAGCGCCAATTAGAATTACATCTGCGTCAGTTTTACCAACTGTCTTTTTCTTTTTTGTCATCTTATCTTAAAGGAGTTGCAAATTTAGAATCATTTTAAACATGAAACGAATTTTGTTCTGGCAAAACTGAAAAAAATTGCTCAAAAATTAGATTTTGCTTTGCTACAATTACAATATCTGTAAAGATTTAAATGAAGTGGTTCCGTTTTAATCCTCCCAATAAAAAAGATATTAAAATTGCATTAGAAAAAACAAAATTTAAGCAAGCAAAATGATTAATTAACCAAATTATCTAAATATTTGAAGGAAATCCATTCCGCAGATTTTGACAAGAACAGAGATAGAGCGATATTCTGATATTTTTTACAAAACCGAAAGCCACAAATTTCATCAACACATTGACTTTAAACTCCACAAACAACAAATGATTTTTCTAAATTGTTGTTTAGAAATGAGTAAAGTCAGCAATTTTTAAGTTTCCATGTTCCCAATCAACTATTGAACCAATGAACCATATTATTACAACCTTCAAACATTTCAACGTTACAACATTTCAATCCTAATCCTTAACTTTGTAGCATGATTGATTTACCGGTAGTACCTGCTGTGACTGAAGTTAAACGTAAACCAGATTGGTTGCGTGTTAAATTGCCTGTTGGAAAAGAATATGCTCAGGTCCGCAGTTTGGTTGATACGCATAAATTGCATACCATTTGTGAGAGCGGCAATTGCCCAAATATGGGCGAGTGTTGGGGAGCGGGTACTGCAACTTTTATGATTTTAGGTAACATTTGTACCAGAAGCTGTTCTTTTTGTGCCGTTGCAACTGGCCGTCCACTAGCGGTTGATGTTGATGAACCAAATCGTGTTGCCAATTCAGTAAAATTAATGGGCGTTAAACACTGCGTAATTACTTCTGTAGATCGTGATGATTTAAAAGATGGTGGCTCTATCATTTGGGCTGAAACTTTACAAGCCATTCGCAAAGAAAGCCCAATCACAACCCTTGAAACTTTAATTCCTGATTTTAAAGGGCAGTGGGATAATTTATATCGCGTTTTGGAAGAGCGCCCGGAGGTGGTTTCTCACAATATGGAAACCGTGAAGCGCTTAACCAGGCAAGTACGTATCCAGGCCAAATATGACAGAAGTTTAGAGGCTTTGAAAAGAATTTCGGAATTTGGATTAAGAACTAAAACAGGCATTATGCTTGGTTTAGGAGAAACAGAAGAAGATATTTTTGAAGCTATGGATGATTTGGTAGAAAATGGGGTTCATATTTTAACATTAGGTCAGTACTTACAACCTACCCGTAATCACCACCCGGTTGTTGATTGGATTCATCCAGACACTTTTGCAATGTATAAAGAAGCTGGCCTTGCCAAAGGTTTGAAATATGTAGAAAGCGGGCCACTGGTTCGTTCATCATACCACGCTGAAAAGCATCTTTTCCCAATTGAGGGAATTGCCTGATATTATTTTTTACCTTTTTAGAAATGTTTTATAAATCGGATTCTCCTGAAGAATGGCTTTATAAAACATTTTTCCGCTTTTGCTGTTCTGTATTGTATCTTAGTAACCAATAGTGACTGCATTAAAAAAATTAACTTTAACTGAGCCTGAACTTGTTCTAGCCCTGCAATCGAAAGATCCCGCGGTGTTAAAAACATTGTACAGCATGTATTCATCTGCATTATATGGCGTTATTTCCCGAATCATTAGCCACACTGAGTTAGCTGAAGACGTATTACAGGAAACTTTCGTGAAAATATGGCAGTCTGCAGCACATTACGATCATACAAAAGGACGTTTGTTTACCTGGATGATGAATATTGCCCGTAACTTATCAATCGATAAATTACGTTCGAAAGATTTTAAAAATTCACTCAAAAACCAAGATATAGAAAATAACGTAAGTTTCGTTGATGAACAAAACAAGGTAACTTTTAATCCTGATGTACTTGGGGTTAAGCAGCTTGTAGAGAACTTAAAACCAGACTTACAAGCAGTTCTCAATTTAGTTTATTACAAGGGCTATACACATGTGGAAGCCGCAGAAAAGTTAGACCTGCCATTAGGAACGGTAAAGACCCGAATCCGCCTGGCCATTATTGAACTGAGAAGGAGTTTTAATTGAGCGTGGAAAATTTAAAAGCATATATCGAATCTGGAGTACTTGAATTGTACGTTTTAGGTGATTTATCGCCTGAAGAAGCGTTGCAGGTTGAGGAAATAGCATCTCAATACCCCGAAGTAAGAGATGAAATAGCTGCCATTGAGCAGGCTATGGAGCAATATGCTATGCAGAATGCGGTAGAACCATCTGCAGATGTTGAAACAAAATTGTTTGAAAAACTGGGGATAAGAGATGAAGATGAACTGGGAACAATTTCCACCACGCCAATTTATTCAGATTCAGAAGAACCTAAAATTGTTAGATTAGATAGCAGCGACGGTAAAATCAGGACTTTACGTTTTGCTTTAGTGGCCTGCGTTGCCTTACTCATCATAAGTACTGCCGCACTTTTTATCACCTATAACAAATTAAATGATGCACATGACCAGATTGCCAGCTTAAATCTCGATAAGCAAAAGTTTGCAGGAGTGGTTAGTCAGCTGGAATATGAAAATAAAGGTTTGGATAATATGGTAGCCATGGCTGATAGTAAAGAATGGGTGACCATTCGCATGGCCGGACAAGCTTTTAGTCCTAATGCTAAAATGAATGTTTACTGGAACAAAAAAGATAAAAGCGTAATCATTAATTATGTGGCGATGGATTTACCAAAAACCGATGCAGAACATGAGTATCAACTTTGGGCTTTAGTAAATGGAAAACCGGTAAGCCTGGGTGTATTTGGAAAAAGTGATTCTACCACCAATGAAGCTTTACAAAAAATGCAGGCGATACAGGAAGCACAGGCATTCGCCGTAACAATAGAACCTAAAGGTGGAAGTATTAATCCAACAATGGAAAAACTCACTGTAATGGGTGGGGTATAAAAATTAGCCGAAAAAATTTAGAAATCCCGGTAATTATAATTATCAGGATTTTTTTATTTCTTAAGGATTGTAAATGTTATTGAGTTTAGTTCCTTATGATTTTGCCGCATACTTAACTTCTTCGTAAGGCTGTACCAAAACCCATCCCTCGCCGAAAAACTCCAGCTGAAAAGATTCGCCACTTCCTCTCCCAATGAAAGAACCAAAAGTTAAATTCGTTTTAATGTTCGGCGATAAATTTTCTGACCAGGCCACAGTAGCATTTGGATCGGTATATACAGGCTGATTAGCACTTACCCTTAATAAAATAGGTTCGCCATGTGTTGTAATGGCAATGTATCCACTGCCAGATAATCTTACCTGAAATAAACCGCCGCTTAACATTCCTGCTACACTTTTAAGCATTTTAATTTCATTTTTAATGCTACCCTCCAGGGCCAAAATATCATTGCCGTTAACAAAAACAGATTCGTTTTGGAGTTTGATAATTTTGACCTTCTTTCCTTCATCAGCCAAATAAAGTTTGCCTGTTCCTGTGGCATGCATTAATGATGTTCCTTCGCCAGAAATTGCTTTTTTTAATAAACCTCCTAAGCCTTTACTCAATAAACCTTCTCTTTTAAAATCAATGTTACCAATATAAGCAACCATAGTGCCTGCTTTAGCCATTATTTTTTGATTCTTTAAATTCACTTCCAGCATGGCTGGTTTTTCCAATTCAAAAAAATCATTCTCATTTGGGTTCTCTGCCGATTCCTGAATCAGTTCATTAAGCGTATACTCTCTTTTTTCCATTGTAATTTTTAGCTGATTGATTAAATTAATGTTATTTATTGTTGTTGGTAAACCAGGGTATTGTAAATAACAATAGATATTTTCAGAAGGTTTAACTTCAACTAAACATATTAATTTCTTTCGAAACTTGTTTTGCAACTTCCGATGCTGTTACCACAAAACTTCCCCGGGCTAAATAATCGCCTGCTTTTCCATGAAAAAAACAAGCTAATATTGCAGCATGCACAGCTGAATATCTTTGAGCAACGAATGCCGCAATTATTCCCGTCAGTATATCACCCATACCACCTTGTGCCATTGCCGGATTTCCTGTAGGATTGATATAACATTTCCCGGTTGGCAGGCAAATGAAGGTAAATTGGTTTTTCAAAATGATGACGATTTTTAGTCTTTTAGATTGCTCTTTAGCAGTTTGAACCCTATCCCACCAATCATTGTGCTCTCCAAATAAACGATCGAACTCTTTCATGTGCGGGGTAAGAATGGTGTTTTCAGAAAGTTTATCAATTAAGTCAATCCTTTCTGCTAAAATATTTAACGCATCGGCATCAATAATCAATGGCTGATCTGTTGAAATTAAACTTTCTAACAACTTTTCGTTTTCGGAAGAAATTCCTAATCCAGGTCCAACTGCAATTGCCTGAAATTTAGCGGGGTTTTCTATTCTGGTATATTCATCTCTTGGTAAAGCCATTACTTCGGGCAAGCTTGTGTTTAAAGCAATCAAACCACTTTGTGGAATACAAGCAGTGGTTAACCCGGCACCAGCCTGTAAACATGCCATTGAAGAAAGTAAGGCTGCGCCCATTGTATCGGTATTGCCTGCAATAATCAGTGCATGACCATAAGTTCCTTTATGGCTAAATAATTTTCTGGGTTTCAGAAGCTGTTGAATATCACTTTCTTCTGTCAAATAAAAATCGGCATCTTGTTTTTGAATAAACTCTTCATCAAGTCCAATGTCAGTTACCTCATAAGTTTCGGTAGCCAGTGCCGATTCAGGAAAGAAAAAATTTATTTTCGGACGTTGAAAGCTAACGGTTTTATATGCTTTGATACCATTGTAATTGGCTGGTATTTCTCCTTCAGCAGGAAAACCAGTTGGCACATCAACCGCATAAATTTTCTTATTTAATTTATTGATGTACTTAACTAAATCAGCATAATCGCCTTCTAAAGGTTTATTTAAGCCTGATCCCAAAATGGCATCAATAATGATATCTGCTTTCACATTTTTTAACTCTGCAGCATTGTTAATTACGATCTTTTTACAGCGAGATTCGTCCAAACGTTGCAGGTTAATCGAGAAATCGTCACTTTGCTTATCGCTAAAATTGATGATATAAACCTTGATATTTTCACATCCATTGTTCAAAAGCAAATGGGCAATAGCCAGGCCATCTCCGCCATTATTTCCTTTACCACAAAAAACAGCAATGCTTTTATTGGTGTCAAATTCGTCTCTCAGAAAACTTTGAACAAAAGCGCGTGCAGCTTTTTCCATCAAATCAATAGAGGCAATAGGTAAATTGGCAATGGCAAACTCATCAGCCTTGCGCATTTGTGCAGAAGTAAGCAGTGTTTGCATGTAACTAATATAAGATTATACTGCTATAATGCGAAAGATAGAATTTTGTTTGACTTTTTTAGGAAAACAAAACCCGCAATACTTTTCATATAACCTTTTGCCCAGTGAAAAAGGTTTTTATGCCTTTGCCTTTCTACTCTCGCTTTTTGGTACTATAACACTGCAAAAGAATACAAGAGACAGCCAGGTTTTCAATAAAACCAGGATTTGCATTGATCCTTTTTTTAAAAGAGGTGTTCAAAAAGTCTACTCGTTAGTCCCATGAAAATGTAAATCCCCTTAATAGCAGCAATAATACTGCTTTAAGATTCCTGATCATTTGGAGATGACGACTAAACGAGGCTTTTTGAACACCTTCTTTCATATTTAATTCAAAACCGGAATCACTAACCCAGCTTCAAATTCCAGCAGTTTTTTCTTGGCTCCGAAATGTGTTTCAGAAATAAGATCGGCAAAATCTGCCATGGCGGTAAACAGCACTTTCAGTTCCTCATCAAAATATAAATCAGCGCCGAAATATTTATATTCAAATTTTAAATATTCTTCGAAACGTGCCTTTACCTCTGCTGAAATAACTTCCTCAAAATCTTTATCATTAAGAATAGAAACAATACACTCTTTAAATTTTTTCTCTTCTTTTTTAACGGTTATCATTTTCTTTTTGATCATTTCAAAAGGTGTGGTGGTGTGCATGAACGAGGTTGAGTTCACTAAATCAGCATAAATAATTTGTTGAGCCGCAAATTTATCAGCTATCTGTTTATACCACAAGGCGATCTTTTCAAATTCATGATCTGCATTTTGCTCTTTGGCCAGAAAATGAAAATATTCGAAAATTTTAATATCAAGATCATCAAGCTGCTGCTTTTTTGTTTGTATCTCTGTGTTTAAATATTCAATCATTGCCCTGCAATCGCCTTTCGAATATTTTTGTCCGTTATAATTAAATGTCTTAGAATTAATCAGACCTGAGTCTATCCTATCTATGGTTGTCCAATCAGCTTCAAGGGCATTTAACTCATAAATCAAACTCAAATGATCATCGCTAAACAATTGATCTGTTTCCATTTCAGGATTAGAAACCGGTTTCTCAAAATCAAGTTCAGTATAGTTAAAAAATGGATTTCTATAATCGAAATAATCATTGAATAACTCTGGATAGGAATTTTGTTTTACCTGACTTATAAAATCGACTTCAAAGTCAGCCTCATCCTGATCAACCGGATTTTGGGCATAATTTACCCTTGAGAACATGGTATGTGTGAGTTGAGCGGCTATTTCGTCTTTTCGAGTCAATAAATCCATCGCGACACCAACCTGATGATTTCTTAAAGGAATATTTAATTCTTCTAATTTAGCTATGCGGGTTTCAGTTTCCGGATGAGAGGAATACTCATGACTAAAGCTCAGTTTTGATTTATTAAACCTGTTGTAATACCTGAGATCCACCTGAGGAAACTCATCCTGATAAGGCAGCTTATTTAATTTTGCCAAAAAATTCATGGCCAGCAATTGTTGAGGAAATACGTTAGTGGTTTTAATACAAGCTTCAATTTTTCGATCATAATAACTCAGTACGGTATCCAAAGCCTGATTGGCGAGCTGCATGCGTAAAAGTGAATCTATCAAAGGTTTCGAGCCCACAGTTTGAGCGGCTACAGCATCGGCATGGAATTCCATTTCATGCGAAAGCTTTGAGTAATTTGCGTTCAGGATATTATAAACGCCCACTAAAACATGCTGCATTAAACCGATTATTTTGTCAGATGCAAGCACAAAAATCCCAAAATAAGAACTGGAACCGGCAATATTTCTCGTTACTTTATCGTAACCCTCATTATCATACAAAATATCATGAATGATTCGGTTTACATTATAAACGTAACTGCCAACCTTCATGCTCTTTTGAGAAAAATGTCCAAATTCATGAGCCAATATTGCCCGAAGCTCGTCGGTTGTAGTGGTGTTGATTAAGCCAACTCCTATTTGAAGGTTCTTGCGAATTGGAAAAAACATGCTCCAAAAATTTGAATCATAAAATACAGCTGCATTTACCTCCACAGAAAAATAAACCTTTTTCGGAAAATCAGTTTGCACTGTTTCTACAATCTCATCAATCATTTTAAACAAACCAGGTTCTTGCGCTCTTGTCACTTCCACCAAATGCGAGCGATCAATTTTATTGCTTTTGAACATAAACTTGATGAGAAAAAACAGAATCAAAAATCCAAAGCCAATCAATCCAACGCCTAGGATCAGGGTAATAGTTGAGGCGTAGACTCCAATCAATTTTATGCCCAAATAGGCGCAAACAATAGTTAGTGAAATGGATAAAATAATCAAAAAAATGTAGGTAAAAACAAATAAGGCTATTGCCCATACCGATTTGATGGCCGTTTTCCTGAAATGATCAGATGGCCTGAGCGTATTTTCTAACATAAAATGAAATTATACTGCAAGATAATAAATTGGAATAAAGCTCAAAATCTCTTAATACATATAGTACTTTTAAACTGCCAGACGGATATTCCTTTAAACATTTTTATTCTTTGAACCAATTAGATTGAGTTACACTTGATTTAAAAAGAATAAAAATTGCTACATTAAACAACCAAACCGAATAGTGATGATCATTCCGGGCAGATGAATTATTCTATTTAATTTTTGCGATAAATCTTTAAGATGGCACAAACAGAAGGCTTGAAAAAGACCCTTACCCCATTCATGTTATGGGGTTTAGGAGTTGGCTATGTAATCTCCGGTATGTATTTCGGTTGGAACCTCGGCCTGGAAAAAGGCGGAACTTTAGGAATGGCAATTGCCACAATTACCATTATGGCCATGTATGTAACCTTTAGTTTCAGCTACGCAGAATTGGCTTGCGCTATTCCCAAAGCTGGCGGGGTTTTCGATTATGCAAATAAAGCGCTGGGGAAAAACTGGGGTTTTATTGCTGGAATTGCACAAATGGTTGAGTTTATTTTTGCTCCGCCAGCAATTGCTTTTGCCATAGGTGCTTATTTCAATGCCTTTTTCCCGGAAGTTCCAATTTTAACCAGTGCCATTGCTGTTTATTTTGTTTTTACGGCTTTGAATATTTATGGTGTAAAAGCTGCGGCATCTTTTGAAGTCATTATAACTGTTTTAGCGGTTGGTGAATTACTCCTATTTTCAGGAATTACACTACCTAAATTCCAGGCAGAAAACCTGGTTCACAACAATTTCCCTAATGGATGGAATGGTGTTTTTGCCGCAATTCCCTTTGCTATTTGGTTCTTTTTAGGAATTGAGGGTGTGGCCAATGTTGCCGAAGAAACTAAAAACCCACAGAAAGATATTAGCAAGGGATTTGGGTGGGCAATTTTTACACTGGTTGTGCTTTGCGTATTGGTGTTCATTTCAGCCATTGGCATTGGTGGTTGGGAGGCCATTGTTTATAAAAACGGCAAATCTGGCGAAACATCTGATTCACCTTTGCCTTTAGCACTTTCTATGATTACCGGCGACAACCATTTAATGTATCATTTACTCATCACGGTTGGTTTGTTTGGCTTGGTTGCTTCTTTTCATGGTCTGGTTTTAGCTGCTGGCCGCTCTACCTACGAAATGGGCAGAGTAAAAAGTATTCCGGCGGTTTTAGGCAAAATATCGCCTAAATTTCAAACTCCTGCCAATGCTTTAGTAGGTAACATGGTCATTGGTATTATTGCTTTGTTGACCGGAAAAACGGGCGATATTATTGTGATTTCAGTTTTTGGAGCACTTACTTTATATATCATCTCCATGGTTTCAGTGATGATATTGCGCAAGCACGAGCCGGGAATGGACCGGCCTTTTAAAGTCCCGGTTTACCCCTTGTTCCCAATTCTTGCATTGGTAATTGCTTTCGGTTCATTCATCGCAATGCTGATTTATAATCTTAAATTAGGATTGATTTATTCGGCCATTGTTTTAGGCATATTTCTTTTATACAAAATTTTTAAAAAGGCAGATTAATGAACACTACAAAAGAAATTCTGGATTACGTTAAAAACCATCCCTCACAGAAAGTTAAACTTGCTGTTGCTGATATTGATGGTGTATTAAGAGGGAAATATGTTGCAGCAGAAAAATTCTCAACCCTTTTAGAAGGAAGATTAGGTTTCTGCGATGTTACCTTTGGTTGGGATGTAGCCGATACCGCTTACGAAAATGGAACATATACAGGCTGGCATACGGGTTATCCGGATGCGCAGGTAAAAATCGATATTTCTACATTCAGAAAAATTCCCTGGGAAAATGATGTGCCTTTTTTCCTTGGAGATTTTATTGATGACCGGGAAAAACCTAATTATGTTTGCCCAAGGCAGTTGCTTAAAAAACTAACTACAGCATGTGAAGATCAAGGTTTCTCGCCATTTTTCTCACAGGAATTTGAATGGTTTAACTTCGCTGAAACACCAGAATCAGCCCAAGAGAAAGGATTTAATGGTTTAAAACCTTTAACGCCGGGGATGTTTGGCTATTCTATTTTAAGGAGCACCTTAAAAAATGAATTCATGACAGATTTATTTGATTTGCTAAATAAATTTAATGTTCCAATTGAAGGTTTACATACCGAAACCGGACCAGGCGTTTACGAGGCTGCAATCATGTATGCACCAATTTTGCAAGCTGCCGATCAGGCTATTTTATTTAAAACATCGGTTAAAGAAATTGCCTACAAGCATGGCATTTTGGCCACCTTTATGGCCAAGTTCAACGAAAATTTACCTGGTTGCAGTGGTCATGTGCATCAAAGTTTATGGGATGCCGGCAAAACTAAAAACTTATTTTACGATGAGCATGACAGCAATAAAATGAGCGAAACGATGAAAAGTTACATTGCGGGGCAGTTACACTGTTTGCCTCATATTTTGCCTATGATTGCTCCAACCATTAATAGTTATAAACGTTTGGTTGAAGGTGCATGGGCACCAACAACCCTAACCTGGGGCATTGATAACCGGACAACAGCTTTAAGAGCTTTGCCCGGAAGTAAAAAGGCCACCCGGTTGGAAACCCGGATTGTTGGTTCTGATACTAATCCTTATCTGGCACTTTCGGCTTGTTTAGCCGCAGGGATGTACGGTGTGAAAAATAAACTCAAATTGGAACAACCGGCTACCAAAGGCAATGGTTACACCGATTTATCCAACGGTGTTTTATCCCGTAATTTATTCGAGGCAACAGAAAAGATGAAAAACTCTGATTTGGCTAAAGAATTGCTCGGAGCTGATTTTGTAGCACATTTCGCCATGACTAGAGCATGGGAATGTAAACAATTTGCAAAAGTGGTAACCGATTGGGAACTGAAAAGGTATTTGGAAATAATATAGTGTTTTCCACCACCTTAGAAACCTAAGTTAATCTTAGTATGATTATAAAACAATAGAATAAAAACACAGGCCTTAGGTGTTCTAAGATGTCTAAGGTGGTAAATAAGAATTGAGTTAAGATTGTTTTCCACCACCTTTAAAACCTAAGTTAACCCTAGCAAGATTATAAAACAATAGAATAAAAACACTGGCCTTAGGTGTTCTAAGATGTCTAAGGTGGTAAATAAGAATTGAGTTAATATTTGTTTTCCATCACCTTAGAAACCTAAGTTAACCTTAGTATGATTATAAAACAATAGAATAAAAACACTGGCCTTAGGTGTTCCAAAATGTCTAAGGTGGTAAATAAGAATTGAGTTAATATTTGTTTTCCACCACCTTAGAAACCTAAGTTAACCTTAGTAGATTATAAAAACAATAGAATAAAAACACTGGCCTTAGGTTTTCCAAGATGTCTAAGGTGGTAAATAAGAATCACATGATATTCGATAAAATTCATCAGTTTAATTTCCCAACAACTATTCGTTTTGGTGCAGGTGCTATAAAGGAATTGCCTTCCTATTTACAAAAAAAAAATTTAAAAGCGCCATTAATTGTAACCGATCCTACCATTGCTCAACTACCATTTTTCAAAAAAATTGTTGATGATTTAAAGACCAAAAACATTTCAGTTGAGGTTTTTAGTGATATCCACAAAAACCCGGTAAAAAGCGATGTTTATAAAGGCGGCGATGCCTGGGATGCGACCAATCGTGATTGTATTATTGGTATTGGAGGTGGTGCAGCTTTAGATGTAGCCAGAGCCATTGTTCTTCGGATCAATCATCGCGAAGATCTGTTTAAATATGATGATTTGATTGGTGGCGATATTTATGTTACCAATGATGTACCGCATTTTATTACCATTCCAACAACTTCAGGAACAGGCAGTGAAGTTGGAAGAAGCGCCATTATCGCTGATGATGAAACGCATCAGAAAAAAATTTTATTTTCGCCAAAGTTAATGGCACAAATCGTTTTCGCCGATCCGGAATTAACAATGGATTTACCCCCATTTATAACCGCTGCAACAGGAATGGATGCTTTAACACACAACATGGAAGCATATCTGGCAAAAAATTTCCATCCAATGTGCGATGGAATTGCGCTTGAAGGTATTTCGCTGATCAAAGATTCACTGGAAAAAGCGACCAATAATCCAGATTTAGAAAGCCGTAGCAAAATGTTAATGGCATCTATGATGGGTGCCATTGCATTTCAAAAGGGCCTGGGTGTAGTACATTCACTGGCTCATCCGCTTTCTTCGCTTCTGGATACGCATCATGGTTTGGCAAATGCGGTAAATATTCCTTACGGAATGCAGTTCAATATCGCTGGTTTTGAAGATCGTTTTAGCAAAATTGCCCGTACCCTGACATTGAAGGATGAAACAGGAGACGCAGTGGTAAAATATCTGTTTGATTTAAACACTAAAGTTAATATTCCGCATAAATTAAGTGATATTGGCGTTAAAAATGAACACATAGAAACACTTGCCGATCTGGCTTTTGCAGATTTCGCCCATCCAAACAATCCAAAGCCAGTCAGCAGAGAAGACTTTAAACAATTATATTTAAGCGCATTATAAATCGGTTCGCAGAATTTTGGATTGAAATTTTAAATCTGCAAATCCGCAGCAAAAACAAAATATTCATGTCAGCTAAAATAATTATAGGTGTTACCGATTGCAGCAAATTCGATATTTATCGTAATTGGGTATTATCCTACAATGAAAATATTGAAGTTATCCGGCTCGGTTATAAACTCGATAACTTTAATGAAATAGAAAAATGCCAGGGCATTGTGCTTACCGGCGGTGAAGATGTTCATCCCCGATTTTATAATCATCCGGAATATTATCCCTGGTGCTACGAAGATGATATCGACGAACAACGTGATGAGTTTGAATTCAAAGTTTTGGAACACACCGAGGAAAACGAAATTCCTGTTTTAGGTATTTGTCGCGGCATGCAGGTTGGGAATGTTTTCTTTGGGGGAACGTTAATCCCCGATATTCCAACCTGGGGAAAATTTGATCATTCAAAAATGCCCGATAAAAGTGACAGGTATCATGAAATCATGATCAATCCATCATCATGGTTGAACAGCATTGTAAATATAGATAAAGGCTTGGTCAACAGCAACCATCATCAAAGCACTGATAGAACAGGAAAAGGTTTGGTGGTTAGCGCTGTCTCTCCAGATGGTGTTACAGAAGCTATGGAAAGGCTATATCCTAAAGGAAAATCATTTTTACTTTTTGTACAATGGCATCCTGAACGATTAAAAGATCAGCAAAGTCCTTTCAGTAAGAATTTACACGAGGCATTTATTAACGCAATAATTTTAAATCGAAAATAAAATAATTAGCCACGGAAACACAGATTTACACGGAGTAATATTTTTCGTGGATTCAATGTTTCAATGGCAAAAACAAAAATAAAAATGCAAATCATCAATCCCGCAACGGAAGAAATTATATCCACTTTAGAAGAAGATAATCAAGCCACGCTTGAAGCAAAGTTTGAGGTTTTAAAACAAGTGCAACCTGAATGGGCAAAGAAAACATTGCAGGAAAGAATATCCATCCTTGCTACATTTAGCGACTTGCTGGAGACAGAAATTGAAGCACTTGCTTTAACCTTAACCAATGAAGTTGGTAAACCTTTGCAACAATCCCGAAATGAAATTAATGGTGCAAGAGCACGTATTAAATGGATGCTGGCAAACGCTGAAAAATATCTTTCAGATGAGGTTATGGTTGACGAACCTGGCTTAAAAGAAATCATTAAATATGAACCTTTAGGCGTAGTGTGCAATATCTCGGCATGGAATTATCCTTACTTAGTTGGTGTAAATGTTTTTATCCCAGCATTATTGAGCGGCAATGCTGTAATGTACAAACCATCAGAATATGCAACTTTAACAGGTATTAACATTGAAAAATTATTAAAAAAAGCAGGTGTTACGGAAGGTGTTTTCCAAATTGCAATTGGTGCCAGAGAAACAGGTTCAGCTTTGCTTGATATTAATTTTGATGGTTACTTTTTTACTGGATCATATAAAACGGGAAAATACATTTACGAAAAAGTAGCGGCAAAAATGGTTCCCTGCCAGTTGGAATTGGGCGGTAAAGATCCGTTGTATATTGCAGAAGATGTTGCCGATATTGATGCAACAGCTATTGCAACCGCTGATGGTGCTTTCTATAATAACGGACAAAGTTGCTGTTCGGTTGAACGAATTTATGTTCATGAGAAAAATTATGAAATTTATTTAAATGCTTTCGTTAACGAAGTTCGAAGCTGGAAAAGTGGGTTGCCAACTCAAGATGGCGTTTATCTTGGCACTTTAACCAGAAAAGATCAGATCAGGGTTTTAGAAAATCAGATCGAGAATGCCCTGAGCAAAGGAGCCAAACTTCTGTTTGGTGGTAAAGCAGGTAATGGAAAAGGCTACTTTTTTGAACCAACCGTATTGGCCGATGTAACCAATGATATGCTGGTTATGCAGGAGGAAAGTTTTGGCCCCATTATCGGTATCATGAAAGTGAAAAATGATGAGGAAGCTTTAAAACTGATGCAGGATACTGATTACGGCTTAACCGCATCTGTATACACTGCAGATCAAACCAGAGCAGAGAAAATACTGAGTCAGTTAGACTCTGGTTCGGGTTATTGGAATTGCTGCGATAGAGTAAGCGCCGCTTTGCCCTGGAGTGGCAGAAAATACTCCGGTATTGGCGCAACACTTTCGCACCTGGGTTTAAGGGCTTTCACTAAACCAAAAGGATATCATTTAAGGGGATAAGGCTGGTACAATTCTGTTTGTAATGAATTGGATAATATTTTTTTGATCACAACCTAAGTTGAGCAGTTCTTAATCTTTTTTAATAAATTGCGGATTAATACTTATTCGGTTAATGATAGTTTATTGATTCATGCAACCATCATGATTTAAAACCTTGTTCGGAATTCACGATAACCGATTA
This sequence comes from Pedobacter chinensis, assembly GCF_003339865.1. Taxonomy (GTDB): domain Bacteria; phylum Bacteroidota; class Bacteroidia; order Sphingobacteriales; family Sphingobacteriaceae; genus Pedobacter; species Pedobacter chinensis. Next base: position 974,588 of record NZ_QPKV01000003.1, on the reverse strand, counting down.
AATAATAAATAAAACGAATAATCACACAGGAGTGTCAATAAAATCATTGATCACTTCATTAGCTAGAAACAATTATATACGGATGAAAAAAATATTCCTGATTATTTCCATCTGCATTTTTGCAGCAAACTCATACGCTCAAAATATAGTAAGTGAACCTGAAATTTCCGAAGGCGAAGGCTCGGTTTCACAAACGCAAATCGCCATTATTCCAGAGCCGGTTTCGTTAATGAAAAAGGCTGGAACATTCACGTTGCCTGAAAATGTAAGCATTCTGGCAAGTGAAGGTTTGCAACAATCTATCGCTTTTCTTTCTGAACGGATTACCATAGCAACAGGTAAATTTGTGAGCACCGTTACCACTGCAAATCATCCTACTATTAAATTGATCATCAATACCCAAAATGATAATCAGTTAGGTTTGGAAGGTTACAAATTAAATGTAAATCCAACTCAAATTGTAATTACGGCAAATAAACCAGCGGGTATTTTTTGGGGGGTTCAGTCGTTAATTCAACTTTTTCCGGTGGAAATAGAAAGTAAGGAATTGATGGAAAATGTTAAGTGGAAATTGCCTTGTGTTGATGTAATCGATTATCCGAAGCTGGGCTGGAGAGGATTGATGTTCGATGTTGCCCGCCACTTTTTTACCAAAGAAGAAGTGAAGCAGTTTATTGATAACATGGTACGCTACAAATTCAATTTGTTACACTTTCATTTAACAGATGATGAAGGTTGGAGGATTGAAATCAAGGGTTTACCAAAATTAACTGAGGTTGGTGCATGGAATGTTAAAAAAACAGGAACTTTTGGCGATTTTATTCCACCCACTGCTGATGAACCACGTACTTATGGAGGCTTTTACACGCAGGAAGACATTAAAGAATTGGTTCAATATGCACAGGAACGCTTTGTTAACATTATGCCTGAAATTGATGTTCCGGGACACAGTTTAGCTGCCATTGCATCATATCCTGAGTTGTCTTGTACGCCAGATGCAATAAATTATAAAGTACGTTCAGGAGAAAAAATCATGGACTGGAGTCGCGGAGCCCCACCTTTGGCTTTGATTGATAATACGCTTTGTCCGGCAAACGAAAAAGTCTATGTTTTTCTTGATTATGTCATCACTCAGGTTGCCAGGCTTTTCCCGTTCGAATATATTCACATGGGCGGCGATGAAGCGCCTCACAATTTTTGGGAGAAAAATGATCAGGTTAAAGCATTAATGCAACGCGAAGGATTAAAAACCATTCCTCAGGTTCAGGCTTACTTCGAAAAACGCGTAGAAAAAATTGTAGTTTCTAAAGGTAAAAAGTTTATGGGTTGGGATGAGATTTTAGAAGGTGGTGTATCGCCAACAGCATCCGTAATGAGCTGGAGAGGCGTAAAATATGGAATTCAGGCTTCTAAAGATAAACACAATGTGGTTATGAGTCCAACAGATTTTGCTTATCTCGATTATATGCAGGCCGATGCAATTACCGAACCTCGGGTGTATGCTTCAACCAGACTGAATAAATCCTATCAGTTCAATCCCATTCCGGCTGGTGCCGATCCGAAATACATTATTGGCGGACAAGCCAACCTCTGGACTGAACAGATTTTCAATTTCCGCCAGGTTCAATACATGCTTTGGCCCCGTGCATTTGCAATTTCTGAAGCGATTTGGAGCCCTATTGAACGGAAAAACTGGACTAACTTTGTTAGTCGTACAGAAGAACATTTTAAGCGTCTGGATTTAGCTGAAGTAAAATATTCTCCAGCCATTTACGATCCGATTTTTACGGTTAAACGCAGTGCCGATAAACAATTAATGATTGAGTTAACCACCGAAATAGATGGTTTAGATATTTATTACAGTTTCGATAATTCAAGTCCTGACCGTTTTTATCCAAAATACACAACAGCATTAACCCCACCAAAAGACGCCGGTATACTTCGAGTGATTACTTATAGAGGCAAACAACCTGTTGGAAGATTAATCAGCATTCCAATTCCCGATCTACAGAAAAGAGCAAAGTAATGGGAAAAGAAATAGAAAGAAAATTCCTGATCAATCAAACGGAATGGAACCAACTTGAAAAACCAGTTGGAAAACATTTCAGGCAAGGTTACTTATTAACCCACCCGAATAAAACCATTCGGGTACGCATTACTGAAACGAATGCATGGCTAACTATTAAAGGAATCTCCAAAGGTACATCGCGACTTGAATATGAATATGAAATTCCATTATCAGAAGGCGCAGAATTATTAGATACTTTTGCTGAATCCGAACTTGAAAAAATCAGGTATGAAATTAGCCACAAAGGTAACCTTTGGGAAGTTGACGTGTTTTCCGGAGGTAATGAAGGCCTGATTGTAGCCGAAATTGAGTTAGCTTCAGAGGATGAAAGTTTTGAACTTCCAAATTGGGTTGATACTGAGGTAACCACCGACAGTAGATATTATAATTCGAACCTAACCATTAGTCCATTTAAAAACTGGAAATAATCGTAAACAGTTGTTAATGGATTTAGGCACACAAGACAAGGATGAAATATTTCTTCAGTAATGTAGAAAATATTAATCATTGGTAAAAAAGAAAGATCAATAACAAAAAACGCAAAAGTTCAGGTTTATGTCTGCACTTTTGCGTTTTAATTTGTTTCTTATTTATCTCGTTGCAGGAGCCGCGGCAAGCGCATTAGCTTTCGTAATGGATTTCAATTCAATATCGAACACCAAGGGTGTAAATGGATTAATCGGCCCACCACCATTTTCTCCATATCCTAGCTTGGATGGAATAATAATTTTAATTTTTCCACCTACTCCAATTAACTGAACGCCCTCTATAAAGCCGGCAGGTAACTGCCCCAAAACCAAAGGGCGGGCCGAATACTGGGCCATAGGCGAAAATATTCCAGCCTCTTTTGCAACTTTAGCATTCGAAGTATCAAATACATTGATTTTACCATCAGCTTTTTTATTGGTAAACTGTCCGGTATAGTCAACCATAATGGTATCGGTTAGCGTTGCTCGCTGTGCATTGCCTGGTGCTTCAATAATATAACTTAAACCAGATGCCGTAGTATTAACCTTTAAACTATTGTCATTAATATATTTGGCAATTTTAGAAGACTCATTCGCTTTATTCTTTTTAATCAGCAGATCATATTCTGTTTTAAAGAAATCTCTTTTCTTTGTTTCGAAAATTGAATCTGGCTCATTCGTCACTTTATGCAATACTTTTTCTATTTTCACAGTAAAGGTTGCATAGTTATCTTTAGCGCCTGTTGGTTTAGGTTGGCCCGAATATTTAGTCATTGAATCCAGATTCAGTTTAAAAGATGCACTATCTCCCTCTCCCAGTAATTTTAAAGCAGCAACCAAATCTCCCTTAAACATGGATTTACTAACAGGAAAAAACGCAGGACGTTCATTATCATAAGTATTCACAAGGGTGGAATCACCAGATTTTGTTTCAATGATTTGAATGCCATTAAATTTCACAAAATCGCCTTCCTGAATTTTAGGTTTTCCCTCGCTTTTGTAAATTTTATAGGTCATATCACCTTCGCCTTTTTCGAACTTATTACAGGCAACCAAACCTAGCGTGGCTGCAAATAAAACTATTAATCCTTTTTTCATTTCTTCTTTCTTACTGTTTATAAATACAAAAATCTTGCCCAATGTTTTGAGCAAGATTTTTTTAAGAGATTTTTAGCGTTATTATTTTACAGCAGGTGCAGTTTGTGTTGCAGGAGCCGGGCCTTTTTTAATATCTGTAATCTCGATATCAAAAACAATCGGACTATATGGCATAATGCCAACCTGAGGTGCACCCTGATCACCGTAACCCAATTTTGATGGGATAATCGCAGTGATTTTACCGCCTTTTCCAATAAGCTGTATGGCTTCAGTGAAACCAGGAATAGTTGACCCTATTGTCATTTTAGTTGGCCCGTAAGGTCTTCCTGCCTGGAATTTACCTTCTTCTTTAGCGATTTTTTCATCACTGGTATCAAAGATTGGGTATTTACCTTTATCGTTTTTCTTGGTCACTCTACCTGTATAGCTCAAAGTAACAGTATCACCTAATGCCGCTCTTTCTGCGTTACCTGGTGCTTTGATGATGTATTGTAAGCCACTTGCAGAAGTTGTGGTTTTTAAATTATTGTCAGCGATATAAGCTTTAAGCTTACCTTCTTCAGCATTTTTCTTTTTTTCTGCAGTTGCTTTATAATCTGCCTGGAAAAACTCACCTGCTCTTTTATTGAAAGTTGAATCAGCTTCGTTGGCTTTCTTTTTAAATACTTTTTCAACTTTAACAACAAAAGTAAGGTATTTATCATTTTTAAATTGCTCAGGCTTAGGTTGTTTACTGTAAAAAGCCATGGTATCTAAGTTAACCTTGAAAGTTGCACTATCACCTTCTCCAAATAATGTTAACACATCATTCATATCACCGCTGTACATTTTTTTCTGAACCGGAAACACCTGAGCGTTCTCCATTTCATAAGTACTACCCAATACAGAATCTTTATCATTTTTCTGAATAAAATTCATTTTAATGATATCACCTTCTTTAATCTTCTCATTACCTTCAGAATGATGAATGGTATATAACAAACCACCAGCTCCCTTTTTTTCTTTGTTACAAGCCGCTAAACCCAGGGTTGCTGCCAGAAGAACAATTATTCCTTTTTTCATTTTTTGTATTAAACTTGTTTTTATTTGGTTCTTGCCTTATGCAATTAATTGATTTTTATACTCTTCTAATATTGATTTAAATTCATTTACAACCTCGGCTAAAGGTTTTTCTGATGCGCCACCAGCGGCGTTTCTATGTCCGCCACCGTTGAAATATTTTTTGCAAATTTCGTTAGCAGGGAAATCACCGGTTGACCTTACTGATAATTTAACTTTATCGGTTCTTTCAACTATGAGTGCGGCCAAACGAATCCCGTTTATGGAAAGCGCATAATTAACCACACCTTCAGTATCTCCGGTAGCACTGTTAAAACGAGCCAACTCCTCTTTAGTAACCGAAATTATTGCGGTATTATATTCTCTTAAAACTTCTAATTTGTTGGATAAACAATAACCTAAAAAACGCAAGCGATCTTCGCTGGCATTATCATAAACCAGTTGATGGATTTTCCAATGTTCAGCACCTAAATCTATTAAATCGGCAGCTATACGATAAACCTGCGATGTTGCAGATGGAAAGCGGAATGATCCGGAATCGGTCATGATACCGGTGTATAAACAGGCGGCAACATCTTTATTAATTCCGGCTTTATCTTCCAATTGATTTACAATAAAATCGTAAACCAGTTGTGCAGCAGCACAGGCATTAATATCCCAGTGCCGGTAATCGTCAAAATCTTCCGGCTCTAAATGATGATCGATCATCACTTTCTTAGCTCCAGCAGCTCTAACTAATTCACCGAGTTCATTTATGCGACTAAGCGTATTAAAATCCAAACAAAAAATAATAGAAGCTTCATCTACAAACTTCGCTGCCTGTTCCTGTTCTTCAGTGAATATAATCACATCAGCATTGTTCGGCATCCAGTGCAAAAAACTGGGATAATCTGTTGGTGTAATTACTTTAACATGATGCCCTTTCTGAATTAAATATCCATATAAACCTAAAGATGAACCCATCGCATCGCCATCAGGCTTATGGTGCGTGGTTATCACAATTCGTTGTGGCGTAGCCAAAAGGGATTTTAATTCAGTTAATGTTAACATATTTTTTGCGCTGCAAAGCTAAGTAAAAATTAATATTAATTGTTGGGTATTTAATGTTATCCTTTTAATATTCATCAATTAAAACGTATTTTTGCAAAAAAATTGACATCAAATACATGAGCACTAACAGAACTTTTACAATGATCAAGCCAGATGCTGTTGCAAACGGCCACATCGGATCGATCATAAACGACATTACTAATGCAGGTTTTAAAATTATTGCATTGAAATATACTAAGTTAACAGAAGAAACTGCAGGTCAGTTTTACGCTGTACATGCCGAGCGTCCATTTTACAAAGATTTGGTAAGCTTTATGTCTTCAGGACCTATCGTTGCTGCTATTCTGGAAAAAGATAACGCTATTGAAGATTTCAGAAAACTAATCGGTGCTACCAATCCAGCTGAAGCTGCAGAAGGAACAATCCGTCAGAAATATGCTAAATCAATTGATGCAAATGCAGTTCACGGATCAGATTCAGATGAAAACGCTGAAATTGAAGGCAACTTCTTTTTCAAAGCAGATGAACGTTTCTAGTTTTTGCACAAGAAAAACAAATTATAAAACCTCGAAGATTTCGGGGTTTTATTGTTTTATAAGTTTTGTATCTTTCGGGCTTAAAATAAATCCAACTCATTAATCGTTGGAAATAATTACAACACCATACACAATGAAGAAATTTTTATTAGCGATATGTATTTCAGGTATCGCTGCGGCAGCAAATGCGCAATCCAAACCAGTTGCTAAAAAACCTGTAGCCAAAAAACCGGTTACCTCTGGTAAAACCACAACAATTACCAATAGCCTTAAATCTGGCCTGGATTCTACCAGTTATGCATTTGGAACATCTATTGGAGCGGGTTTAAAATCAACTGGTTTATCCACATTGAACTATGATGTTTTGCTAAAAGGTTTAAAAGATGCATTTACCGGCGGAAAAACGATCCTGGATCAGCAACAGGCACAACAATGTATTAATGATGCGTTATCACAAGCATCAGCAGTAAAAAACAAAGCTGAAGCAGAAGCAAATAAAATTAAATATGCACCCATGATAAAAGAAGGACAAACATTTTTAGAAGAAAACAAAAAGCGTGCTGGCGTTCAAACAACAGCCAGTGGTTTACAATATGAGGTTTTAACTGCCGGAACTGGTGTTAAACCTACAGCTACAGATTCAGTTTTGGTTCATTACAAAGGAACCTTATTAAATGGCCAACAGTTTGATAGCTCTTACGACAGAGGTGAGCCAATTAGCTTTCCATTGAACAGGGTTATTCCAGGTTGGACAGAAGGCGTGCAGCTGATGCCAGCTGGTTCGAAGTACAAATTCTTCATTCCATATAACCTGGCTTATGGAGAACGTGGCGCAGGAGCAGATATTCCTCCATATAGCACCTTGATTTTTGAAGTGGAGTTGTTAAAAGTAAACGGTAAATAGCCATTTATTAAAACTTTCTTTAGTATCTGATGTTAGCTTATACAAATTAACATCAATATGAAAAGAGCATTCCCTTTAGTACTAATCGCATTTTTATGCAGTACCTTATCGAGTTGTGAGCTTGTAGAAGGTATTTTTAAAGCCGGCGTTTGGTCGGGCATCATTATAGTTGTAGTGGTAGTTGCACTACTGATTTGGATACTTGCCAAAATATTTGGCGGTGGAAGAGGCTAATTGAGTTGGGACTTGGGAGTCTTCAGTTCAGAGTCAACAAAAAAGGAGAAGTCAGGTTTTAAAAAACTTGACTTCTTTAATTTAGCATTTCACAAAAAAACCATTTCGGTGATCACTTCGCTGCCGGCATGTTCATTAAGCTTTTGAATGATGCCCTGCCGAACCATAACCAACTCATTCTTGATTACTGAAGATTCTATTCTGATAAAGAGTTTTTTATCCCGAATGTAAATTTGAGTGGTTCTATTGGCTATTGCGGTGCCCATAATTTCAGGCCACATGGCCAATACTGAAGTTTCATCAAATTTTCGGCGTAAGCGATACACGTCAAGCATTTTGCTAACGGCATCTTTCATGGTTAAATCATTCGGTTTACGCATTTTTTATTTGTCCTTCCTCTACCTCAAACAAAGTTACATCAACTTCTATTCTTTCAAAAATTGATTTTACTCTTTCTTTACCAGTGTCGGTAATAAATATTTGACCAAAATCATGATGAGAAACCATTTGCATTAATTTCTGAACACGGTTATCATCCAGCTTATCGAAAATATCATCCAATAAAAGCAAAGGCTTAAAACCTTTATTCTTTGCTAAATAAGCGTATTGTGCAATTTTTAAAGCAATTAAAAAAGATTTTTGCTGACCTTGTGATCCAAATTTTTTCAACGGCATACCACTGATTACAAAGGCGAGCTCATCTTTATGAATTCCGGTTGTGGTGCGTTCAAGCACTCTATCTTTCTCTACTGATTTTTTCAACAGCTCATTAAAAGCGGCATCATTTAACTGCGATTGGTAATTGAGCTCGACTATTTCTTTGTTTTCGGTAAGGTAAGTATAATATTGGTTAAACAACGGAATAAATTCATTCATAAAACTTTTACGGGTAGCAAAAATTTTATTACCGTTCACGATCAGTTGTTCATCTAATATCTCCAATAAGGTTGGATCGTAACGTTTAGTAATTGCAATTTGCTTTAAAAGCGCGTTTCGGTTAATGAGTACTTTATTATAAGTAATCAACTGATCTAAGTAGTGAGCATCAGTTTGAGAAATCACATTATCAATAAATTTTCTACGCTCTTCACTTCCTTCCATAATCAGATTAACATCATAAGGCGAAACCATCACCACAGGAAACAATCCAATATGATCAGCGAGTTTGTCGTACTCTTTTTTATTTCGCTTAAACTGTTTTTTCTGATTACGCTTAACCCCGCAAGATATTTTTTCGTTTTTGTGATTGCGATCAAAATCGCCCTGAATCATGAAAATCTCCTGCCCTGTTTTGATTTGCTGACCATCAATTGGATTAAAATAGCTTTTACATAAACAGAGGTAGTGAATAGCATCGAGCATATTCGTTTTACCAGACCCATTATTGCCTGTAAAAACATTTACAGTATCCGAAAACTGAAGGTCGGCATCGGTATAGTTTTTAAAATTTAAAAGCGTAATATTCTTTAACCACATAAATATGGCGCAATTTACCGTTTTTTACCCTCTAAATAACTAATGTTTAATTAAATACTTCAAAATAAAGATTGATTCTTTGATTGAAAAATGTATTTTTGCAATCTTAATTTTTTAAACAAACATGTCTACAACAGATAACCAGACAACTCAACCTATTAAAAAAGGTTCATTCTTACAGGAAAATAACAAGAGCTTACTGTTTATAGCAGGTGCTGTGGTTTTATTAATTGGTGTATATTTTTGGTATCAAAATGTGTACTTAAAAGGCCGTGCCGAAGAAGCTGCAAGCAAAATGTTTAAAGCTGAGCAATTCATCGGTGTAGATTCATTATCCAATAAAGCCATTAAAGGCGAAGGTGGTTACCCTGGTTTAGAGCAAATCGCTAAAGAATATGATAACACGAAATCGGCAAATTTAGCTAACTTATATCTGGGCGGAATTTATCTGCGAAAAGGAGAATACAAACAAGCGGTAGAATCTTTAAGTAAATACAGTGCTACAGGTAGCCCGGTTGCAGATCCATTGGCTTTAGGTTTGTTAGGCGATGCTTACAGCGAATTAAAAGACTATAAACAAGCGGCTACTTATTACAAAAAAGCTTCTGATAAGGCAAGCAAATTTACTTCTCCGATGTTTCTTAAAAAGCTTGGTTTAGTTAATGAGAACCTTAAAGATTTTAAAGGTGCTGTTGATGCATATACCAAAATCAAAACTCAATATCCTGAAAGTGCTGAAGCACAAATGGTTGATGCTTATATTGCAAGAGCTCAGGAACAGGTTAAATAATCATTAACTTATATATCATATTGAAAAGATCATCGAAAGATGGTCTTTTTTTGTTTTCGTCGTCGCGAAGTACTAAACAATCTATTTTGCCAGACAGATTATTTAGTGCCTCGCAAAGGACGGCTTGCTTGCTAATGCCTGACTACTTATTAAAAGCAGTCATGGTATGTGCAGGACCAATCGTTACAAAACTCTTGATCAGTTCCACACTTTTATCAATTAAGGCAGGAAGTTCCAGCTGTTCATTTTTATCAAATAACCCTAAAACAAAATCAACCTGACGGCCTTTAGGATAATCATTACCTATGCCAAAGCGCAGACGTGCATAGTTTTGTCCGCCACAAACTTCTTCGATGCTTTTTAAACCATTGTGGCCCGCACTTGAACCCTGTAATTTTAATCTCAATTTACCTAATGGAAGTGCAAGATCATCGACAATAACCAAAACATTTTCGGGTGCTATCTTAAGTTCTTTCATCCAATAGTTTACGGCTTTACCACTCAAATTCATAAAGGTTGTGGGTTTAATCACATGGAGCTTCTTTCCTTTATAGCTTACCTCTGAATAATATGCCAGGCGAATATTTTCAAAACTTCCATTTAAGCCTTTAACCAGTTCATCGGCAATATCAAAGCCAATATTATGTCTGGTATGTGCATAATCTGGTCCAATATTTCCTAAGCCAACGATAAGATATTTCATGAGGCAAAGGTAGAAAAAAAGGTGGAGGGTGGAAAGGCGGATGGTAAAAGACCAAAGTTCAGCATGACGTGGTGGTTAGGTACAACGCCTAAAAAAACCATACACGAACGGTCGTCATCCTGAATTTTTCATTTGTTTTTAAGTTTTTATTGGTATTCAAGAGGGCTGCGCCGTTTGTTTCAGGACCTTAATAGCATGAACACCTATACATGAAAGATACTGACCACGAAGCAGCTACAAGACCTTTAAATCAATACTTAAACTTGTAAATCAAGTTCAGCGTGACGTGGTAGTTATACAAATTGCCTAAAACACCACACATGAACGGTCGCCATCCTGAATTTTTCATTTGTTTTTAAGTTTTTATTGGTATTCAAGAGGGCTGCGCCGTTTGTTTCAGGACCTGAATGTCATGAACGCCTAGCAGGAAAGATGCTGACCACGAAGCAGCTACAAGACCTTTAAATCAATACTTAAACTTGTAAATCAAGTTTAGCATGACGTGGTGGTTAGGTACGACGCCTAAAACACAACACATGAACGGTCGCCATCCTGAATTTATTTCAGGACCTGAATGGCATTAACACCTAACAGGAAAGATGCTGAAACGAGTTCAGCAGAACGTGGTGGTTAGGTACAACGCCTAAAAAACCACACATGAACGGTCGTCATCCTGAATTTTTCATTTGTTTTTAAGTTTTTATTGGTATTCAAGAGGGCTGCGCCGTTTGTTTCAGGACCTTAATAGCATGAACACTTAACATGAAAGATGCTGACCACGAAGTAGCTACAAGACCTTTAAATCAATACTTACACTTGTAAATCAAGTTCGGCATGACGTTGGTGGCTAGGTATGATGCTTAAAAAACCATACATGAACGGTCGTCATCCTGAATTTTTCATTTGTTTTTAAGTTTTTATTGGTATTCAAGAGGGCTGCGCCGTTTGTTTCAGGACCTGAATGGCATTAACACCTATCAGGAAAGATGCTGATCACGATTAGCTACAAGACCTTTAAATCAATACTTACACTTGTAAATCAAGTTCGGCATGACGTTGGTGGCTAGGTATGATGCTTAAAAAACCATACATGAACGGTCGTCATCCTGAATTTTTCATTTGTTTTTAAGTTTTTATTGGTATTCAAGAGGGCTGCGCCGTTTGTTTCAGGACCTGAATGGCATGAACACCTAACAGGAAAGATGCTGATCACGTAGCTGCAAGACCTTTAATTAATACTTACACTTGTAAAACGAGTTCAGCAGAACGCGGCGGTTAGGCATCACACCAACGTTTTAAACAGAAAAAGCGACACAAAATCTCTTTTGTATCGCTTTAATCTTGTAATCAAGAAATCCTAAGAATCTTAATTATTTTTTACCTTTAGCAGCTTCAGTTTCCGCTTGTTTTAATGCTCTAGACATTGCAACAGAAACGATAGTATCTTCAGGAGTGTTAGTGATCACATAATCCTGACCTTTAAGATCGCGAACACGGAATAAACTACCTACTTCTAATTTCTCTAAGCTTACTTCAACGTTTTGTGGCATGTTAGCTGGTAAAGCTTTAACGCGAAGTTTACGTAATTTCTGAATTAATTTACCCCCCATTTTAACACCTGGAGAAGTTCCTGTTAATTTAACCGGAATTTCCATTACGATTTCTTTCTCATCGAACAACTGAAGAAAATCGATGTGCATTAACACGTCAGTAAGTGGGTGGAATTGAGTGTCTTTTACGATAGCTTTAGTTTTAGTACCGTTAACATCAATCTCCACAAAGTTTACTTCCGGGGTATAAATAACATCTCTTAAATCAGCAATAACTACAGCTAAGTGTTGTTGCTCTTTTCCACCATACAATACCGCCGGAACCTTACCTTCGTAACGAAGTTCCTTGGCATCGCGTTTCCCTACGTTCTCTCTTGGAGAACCGCTAATTGCGATTGTTTTCATTTTATTTATATTTAATTATTAATATTAGGTTAACTGTTGAATTGTTTAACTGGTTAATTGAAACCAAACAACTTCCACAATCTTCCTTTTTATCTTTAAGTTGGTTATTCAGATTGTTAACTGGTTAATTGAGCCAAACAACTTCCACAATCTTCCTTTTTATCTTTAAGTTGGTTATTCAGATTGTTAACTGGTTAATTGAGCCAAACAACTTCCACAATCTTCCTTTTTATCTTTAAGCTAGTTATTTAAATTGTTTAACTGGTTATTTGAACCAAACAATTTCCATAATCTTCCTTTTTATCTTTAAGTTGGTTATTCAAATTGTTAACTGGTTATTTGAACCAAACAATTTCCATAATCTTCCTTTTTATCTTTAAGTTAGTTATTCAGATTGTTAACTGGTTAATTGAACCAAACAACTTCCACAATCTTCCTTTTTATCTTTAAGCTAGTTATTCAAATTGTTTAACTGGTTATTTGAACCATAATTCTATAACTATCTATTCTTCATTACTCAATAATCGTTGAGAATCACCAACAATTAACCGATTTACCAGTTCAAACAGTTAACCAATTAACAACCCAGATTACACTTTAAAAAGATCACTAATTGAGCCATGTTCATTTACATTAGCAATTGCTCTTGCAAATAAACTTGCTGTGCTTAGCACTCTAATTTTTTCACTTTCCGTTCTTAATGGAATAGTATCAGTAACAATCAATTCTGTCAATACTGAGTTTTCAACCGTTTCAACAGCTTTTCCTGATAATACAGCATGAGTACAAACTGCTCTCACACTTGCAGCACCATTTTCCATAATTAAAGCCGCAGCTTTCGATAAGGTTCCTGCGGTATCGCAAATATCATCAATCAATACTACATCCTGGCCAGTAACATCACCAATAATCGACATTGATTCAATTTCATTGGCACGTTTACGGCGTTTATCGCAGATGATTACCTCAGCATTGAAAAACTTTGCAAAAGTACGGGCCCTGTATGAACCACCCATATCCGGCGATGCAATAGTTAAATTCGGCAGGTTTAAACTTTTGATATAAGGAACAAAAATTACCGATCCATCCAAATGATCTACCGGAATATCAAAGAAACCTTGTATCTGTGCTGCGTGCAAATCCATCGTCATGATGCGGTGAATACCTGCAGATTTTAACAAATTAGCCACCAACTTGGCTCCGATTGCTACACGTGGCTTATCCTTTCTATCCTGACGGGCTAAACCATAATAAGGAACTACTGCAGTAATATAATGTGCAGATGCTCTTTTAGCAGCATCAACCATTAGCAAAAGTTCCATCAAATTATCGCTGGGCTGATAAGTGGATTGGATTAAAAAAACATCGCAGCCGCGTATCGATTCATCAAAAGAAGGTTGAAATTCACCATCACTGAATTTGTGAATGGTTACATCACCAAGTGGCTTGCCGTAATGTTCAGCAATTTTAAGTGATAATCCTCTTGAACCTGTGCCGGAAAATAATTTTACCGGGTTAAACTGCAATGGCATGATCCGTGTAGTTTACGGTTAAAAAAAATCGGATCATGTCATTTTATAAACACGATCCGACATTAAATTTTAGTTGTCCGACCTGGATTCGAACCAAGACAAACGGTACCAAAAACCGTTGTACTACCCTTATACTATCGGACAAAAGCTTCTCGAGGATATATCCCCGAAAGGGAATGCAAATGTAGGAACCTTATTTTAATTATGCAAGAGTGATTTAAAATATTTTTAATTTCTTTCTTGCTGTTCCTTCTTGCGTTGCAAAGATAAAAAAATCATCATATCGGATGCAACATTTTATTTTTTTATACGACTTTTTTAAGTGCGAACCACTTAAATCATTTATTATCAAAGACTAAAATTTTACTATGAATTATTCAAAGATTAACACCATTGCAGGCTGGCTATGCTTTTTTGTCGCCGCACTTACTTACATCCTGACCTTAGATCAATCTGTAAGTTTTTGGGATTGTGGTGAATTTATCGCCTCCGCTTTTCGGATGCAGGTTGTTCATCAACCCGGTGCTCCTATTGTTTCCATGATTCAAAAGGTATTTTCTACGCTGGCTTTGGATAATAAAACCATGATCGCATACTTCATGAATATTTCTTCTGCATTTGCAAGTGCCGGAACCATTCTTTTTTTATTCTGGACAATTACTGCGTTGGCAAAAAAAACCATCATTAAAAAAGGAGAGGAAATAACCGGTTCAAAAACAATCAGTATCATCGGCGCGGGTTTGGTTGGTTCCCTTGCTTATGCATTCTCAGATAGTTTTTGGTTTTCGGCTGTTGAAGCAGAAGTTTACGCCATGTCATCGCTTTGCACAGCAGTGGTTTTTTGGGGAATTTTAAAGTGGGAATCTCAAGCAAATGAGCCAAAAGCAGACAGATGGCTACTTTTTGTTGCCTATATTATGGGGCTTTCCGTAGGCGTCCATCTTTTAAACTTATTGGCCATCCCGGCTTTAATCTTTGTTTATTATTTCAAAAAAAATCCAAATCCCAATTGGAAAGGTATCTTAAAAGTTTTTATCCTATCGGTTTTTGCGCTGGCCATTGTTCAGTTTGGAATTATCCAGTACATGATTTCTTTTGCTGCAAGTTTCGATTATTTCTTCGTAAACACGTTAGGTTTAGCCTTTGGGACAGGTATTTTGTTTTATGCAGTGTTGGTTATCGGTGGGTTGGTTTATGGAATCCAATATTCTATCCGCAAACACAAGCGGGCTTTAAACCTGATCATGCTATTTACTGTTTTACTCATTTTTGGTTATAGTTCTTTTGCGCTGCTGATTATAAGGGCCCATGCTAAACCAAATTTAAATAATACCAATCCTGAAAATGCCTTCAACTTTTTAAGTTATGTGAACAGATCTCAGTATGGCGACCGGCCTTTACTTTATGGAGAAAACTATAACTCTGAAAAGATCGACATTAAAGAAACTGGTCAGCTTTACAGAAAAGGCGCTCAGAAATATGAGTCTGCCGGAACAAAATCAGAATATGTTTTTGCAGATAAAACCTTAGCACCAAGAATGTACAGCGACAAACCTGAGCATGTTAGATTTTACAAAAATTACATGGGTTTTGATGATGAGCACAAACCCAGCTTAAAGGATAATTTGACTTATATGCTCTCTTTTCAAATTGGCCAGATGTATATGCGTTATTTCATGTGGAATTTTGTAGGGCGGCAAGACAATGAAGATGGGCAGCATGGCGGTCGTAATGGTGCATGGCTAAGCGGCATTAAACCCATTGATGCTTTAAGATTAGGCAATCAGACGAATCTACCTCCATCTATCAAAGAAAACAAGGCCTATAACCGGTTTTTCTTTCTGCCGTTAATCATAGGCTTGATTGGTGCAATCTGGCATTTCAAAAGAAATCAAAAAGACGCCGGAATTATTGGGTTGCTTTTTGTTTTTACCGGAGTTGCTATTGTGGTTTATCTCAATTCGGTACCGGTTGAACCACGGGAAAGAGATTATGCTTATGTAGGCTCGTTCTATGCTTTTGCCATTTGGATTGGCTTAGGCATTTTTGGATTAAAAGATTGGATTTTTAATAAACTTTCCCCAACTAAGGCAAGCATTTTCGCATCGGTTATTGCGCTCTTTGCTGCACCAATCCTGATGGTTTATCAAGGATGGGATGACCATGATCGCTCTGACAGTCATGTAGCGCATGATATGGCTGTAAATTATTTAAAATCATGTGCCCCAAACGCCATTCTTTTTACTTACGGCGACAATGATACTTATCCGGTTTGGTATGCGCAAGAAGTGGAAAACGTTCGCCCGGATGTCAGGGTGGTAAACCTGAGCTTGTTCACCGCCGATTGGTATATTGATGGCATGAAGAGAAAACAAAATCAATCTGAACCTTTGCCTTTGACCATGAAACCGGAACAATATGTTGCCGGCACCAGAGATGTGATGTATTATCAGGATTATAAAATTGCACAACACATTGAGTTGAAAGAAGTTTTAGATGTTCTCCTCTCAGATCATGATGAGGATAAAGCGACCATGAGCGATGGATCTAAATACAACATTTTGCCAACAAGAAACTTAAAACTGACAGTAAACCCTAAACAGGTTTTAGATACCGGAACGGTGCCAAAAGAAGATGCCGGCAAAATTGCAGACAGCATGGAATGGACTTACAAAGGAAACTATATCACCAAAGGTACATTAGCCTTGTTTGATATTTTAACCCATAATAATTGGGAGCGACCTATTTATTTTACAAGTGCAATGCCAGATGAACAATACATCGGCCTTGATAAATATTTATATATAGAAGGGCTGAATAAAAGATTGCTTCCACTGAAACCAGAAAACACCACTTCCGATGGTCAGGAATTGATCAATCCAAAACCGATGTTCAACAATTTAATAAATGTTTATGGATATGGTAATATCAAAAATGCAAAACATCTTGATAGGCAATCGGCAGATGATGTAACCTATTTTTCCAATATGTTTAGTGGATTATTGGCCGAATTAATAAATGAAGGAAGAATTAACGAAGGTAAAGAAGTGGTTAACAAATATTTCCAGGTAATTCCTGATCAGTTTTATACCATGCGCCAGGTACTAAGCACATTTTATTTTACCGAAAGCCTTTACCGGATAAATGATTTGAACCGGGCAAATACAATGATCAAAAAATCTGCAGATCACATCAATAAAGAACTGACTTACTTAGCTGATGTTTCAGAAAGTAAAAATTACCTGGTATCAGAACAAAATGTCCGTGTTTACATGACTTATCTCGCTCAAATGATAAAATTAACTGAAACCTTTAAGCAGCATGAATTAAGTAAAAAGTTAGAAAATCAATACAATGAGCTGATTGGCAGATTTACTCCGCTTGCAACAAGCTAAGCTCAAAATGCTTTAAAATTAACCCATAAGCAGTTTTCTAAATTCTGTTTATGGGTTTTTAATTTCCCATCAGATTAAAAATGCATTAAAATACTTTGCTTCAATAGCCCAAAGCCGTTAAATTTTGTTAAATCAATCCAAAAATTTACCTATTTTATCGACTAGAATAGTTAATTTCGGCAGCATTTTCATGCGAAAACATTTTTTTAATATCATTAAACAAACCAATGAATTATTCAAAAGTCAATAATACAGGAGGCTGGATCTGCTTTTTAATTGCCACAATAACTTACGTTTTAACCCTTGAGCCATCAGCTAGTTTTTGGGATTGCGGAGAATTTATTGCCTCAGCATTCAGGATGCAGGTTGTTCACCAACCAGGTGCACCATTATTTTTAATGATTCAACGTTTCTTCTCTGTTTTTGCAGCCGGAGATTTGACAAAAATTGCCTACTGGATGAATATAGGTTCTGCCGTTTCCAGCGGGGCTACAATTTTATTCTTATTCTGGACCATAACAGCATTGGCAAAAAAGACTATTCTTAAAGCTGGAGACGAGCTTACAACAGGAAAATTAATCAGCATTATGGGCGCAGGAGCAGTTGGTGCTTTAGCTTATACCTTTTCTGATAGTTTCTGGTTTTCAGCCGTAGAATCTGAGGTATATGCACAGTCATCATTATTCACTGCCATAGTATTTTGGGCAATATTGAAATGGGAAGCCCATGCCGATGAGCCAAGAGCAGACCGTTGGTTATTATTTATAGCCTATATTATGGGTTTATCAATCGGTATCCATTTGTTAAACTTGTTAACCATTCCGGCAATTGCTTTTATTTATTATTTCAAAAGAACCGGCAAAGCCACCAGTTCGGGCATTTTTAAAACCTTAATTGTAGGTATTTTAATCCTTGCAGTTATTCAGTATGGAATTATCCAGTACCTGGTTTCATTTGGAGCATATTTCGATTTATTCTTTGTTAATACCTTAGGTTTAGGATTTGGAACCGGGGTGCTTTTCTTCGCTATTTTGTTAATTTCAGCATTGGTTTGGGGCATCCGGTATTCTATCAAACATCAAAAGAAACTTTTAAACCTGGGTTTGATTTCTACAGTACTGATTATTTTCGGTTACGCCTCCTTCTCTATGATTATCATTAGAGCAAAGGCTGATCCTAATTTAAATAACAGTGCGCCAAAAGATGCATTCTCATTTTTGAGTTACCTGAACCGTGAGCAATATGGTGATAGGCCATTGGGTTACGGCCCTAATTACAACTCACAACGTGTGGGCATTAAAGAGGGCGGAAAAACCATCTGGAGAAAGGGAACAGATAAATATGAGGTTGCAGGTAAGAAAACCGATTACGAATACAATAACAATACATTATTGCCGCGTATGTACAGCGATGACCCGAGACATGCTGCTTTTTACAAAGAATGGATGCGCTTGGATGATGCCAAAGTACCTAATCTGGTAGATAATGTTGGTTTCTTGTTCAGCTATCAAATCGGATACATGTACATGCGTTATTTCATGTGGAATTTCGCTGGTCGCCAAAACGATGAACAAGGACAAGGAAGCGGGCATGAAGGCACCTGGATTAGCGGCATTAAACCTATTGATGCATTATTGAGGGGAAATCAAACCAATTTACCTCCATCTACCATTGAAAGCAATGCCTACAACCGTTTCTTCTTTTTGCCTTTAATAATGGGTATCATCGGTGCATTGTGGCATTTCAAACGTAATCAGAAAGATGCTGGCGTAGTGGCTTTATTGTTCTTTTTCACAGGTATTGCCATTGTTTTATACCTGAATCAAAAACCACTGGAACCACGCGAACGTGATTACGCCTATGTCGGGTCATTTTATGCGTTCTCCATTTGGATCGGACTTGGGGCGCTTGCCATTAAGGAGTGGCTGTTTAAAAAACTTTCGCCTACTAATGGTGCCATCGCCGCAACCATAATTGGTTTATTAGCCGCACCCGTGATTATGGCGCAACAGGGTTGGGATGATCATGATCGTTCTAGTAAGATGGTTGCCCATGATATTGCGCTTGATTATTTAGAATCTTGTGCTCCCAATGCCATATTATTTACCTATGGCGATAATGATACCTACCCTTTATGGTACATTCAGGAGGTTGAAAATGTTCGTCCGGATATCAGAATTGTAAACTTAAGTTTATTTGATACGGATTGGTACATTAATGGTTTAAGGCAAAAACAAAACGAATCGGCTCCATTGCCGATTTCGATGAAACCTGAACAATATGTGCAAGGTGAACGTGATGTAATGCCTTATGATGATTACAAAATTGCTGGCAATGTGGAACTTAAAAACATTGTTGATCTTTTACTATCAAACGATGAAAGTGATAAAGTAGCAATGCAGGATGGAACTAAATCTAATTTCCTGCCTACTAAAAACTTTAAAATCACTGTTGATCCGCAACAAGTGATCAGTACTGGAACTGTTCCTGCAGCTGATGCAGCAAAGATTATTCCTGAATTGACATGGACTTTCAATAAAGGTTATGTAACTAAAGGCACTTTAGCCATGTTCGATATCCTGGCACACAACAATTGGAAACGTCCAATCTATTTCGCTTCAACAGTTCCGTCCGAACAATATAATGGTCTGGATAAATATTTATATAGTGAAGGTTTGGCATTGCGTTTATTACCGCTAAAACCAGATACCACCACATCTGAAGATAGGGCTGAACAATTAAACACTCCGGTTTTATATAACAATGTGATGAATAAATTTAAATGGGGAAACATGAAAACCGCTACCTATTTAGATCCACAATCATCGGATGATACATTTATCTTTACTAACCTCTTCAGTAACCTTGCAGGAAGTCTGATTAAAGAAGGCAAAATGGCTGAAGCTAAAAAGGTTGTAGATAAATATTATGCTGTTATGCCTCAAAAGTTTTATGGCATCCGCACGGTTGTGGTAAAATTCTATATGGCAGAAAACTTATATAAGCTTGGCGAAACGGCTAAAGCCAATGAGATTTTAACTCAATCAGCTGATTACATTAATAAGGAGTTGACTTATCTGGCTGATTTGTCAGAAACAAAAGGCTTAACAGGTTCGCAGAGCGTTCAAACTGGGTTGTATTATTTAGATAGAATGATCAGAACCGCCAAAGCCAACGGCCAGGATAAAGTAAGTACACCATTAGAGAAAATATTCACAGGTTTGGAGGCCAGATTCTCTGTTTATTATTCTCAACAAACTCCACAATAACGGGAGTTTAATTAAATGAAAAACGCAGCTGTATTAATTTGCAGCTGCGTTTTTTATTTAAATTTGCACCACATGCATATATGCGCCACGCTTAAAAAAACATAGATGAACGATCGTCATCCTGAATTTTTCATTTGTTTTTAAGTTTTTATTGGTATTCAAGAGGGCTGCGCCGTTTGTTTCAGGACCTTAATGGGCATTGAACACATAGCAGGAAAGATGCTGACCACGAAGTAGCTACAAGACCTTTTAAAATTAATATTTATACTTGTAAAACAAGTTTAGCATGACGTGGTGGTTAGGCCAGGCGCTTAAAAACCATACACGAACGGTCGTCATCCTGAACTTGTTTCAGGACCTTAATGGACATGAACACCTGGCATAAAAGATGCTGACCACGAAGTAGCTACAAGACCTTTTAAAATTAATATTTACACTTGTAAAACGAGTTCAGCAGGACGTGGTGGTTAGGCCAGGCGCTTAAAAACCATACACGAACGGCCGTCATCCTGAATTTTTCATTTGTTTTTAAGTT
Source organism: Pedobacter chinensis (assembly GCF_003339865.1). Lineage (GTDB taxonomy): Bacteria > Bacteroidota > Bacteroidia > Sphingobacteriales > Sphingobacteriaceae > Pedobacter > Pedobacter chinensis. The sequence goes on along the minus strand of NZ_QPKV01000003.1, from coordinate 953,517 downwards.
TTTATTGGTATTCAAGAGGGCTGCGCCGTTTGTTTCAGGACCTTAATAGCAGCAACACATAGCAGGAATGATGCTGAAATAAATTTACTTCGTAGCTTTCCGCTTCGCTACGGTCAGCATGACGTGGTGGTTAGGCCAGGCGATTAAACACACCACACATGAACGGTCGTCATCCTGAACTTGTTTCAGTACCTTAATAGCAGGAACGCATCGCAGGAAAGATGCTGAAACAAGTTTAGCATGACGTGGTGGTTAGGCCAGGCGCTTAAAAACCATACACGAACGGTCGTCACAAAAAAAAATCCTGCTCAACTTTGTCGAACAGGATTCAAATTTATTTAGTTAATGATTATTCGTTAACAACGCCCATCTCACAGAATTTTTCAATTCTTTGCTCAATCATTTTATCGGTTTTTAACTTACCTAAAGCAGCTAAATCTTTAACAATATATTCTTTTAGGGTTTTACCCATTAATTCCGGATCTTGATGTGCTCCACCAAGTGGTTCAGGAATAATTCCATCGATTAACTTGTTGCCGAACATATCATCAGAAGTTAGTTTTAAGCATTCGGCTGCTTTCTCTTTGAAATCCCAACTTCTCCAGAGAATTGAGGAACAAGATTCAGGAGAAATTACAGAATACCAGGTATGTTCAAGCATATAAACTTTATCACCAATACCAATCCCCAAAGCTCCGCCTGAAGCACCTTCACCCACAACGATGCAAATAATCGGCACCCGAAGCACTGACATTTCTAATAAATTTCTGGCAATCGCCTCACCCTGGCCACGTTCTTCTGCTTCTAAACCCGGGTAAGCACCCATGGTATCAATAAAAGATACCACTGGTTTATTGAATTTTTCGGCCAGGCGCATTAAACGTAAAGCTTTGCGATACCCCTCAGGATTCGCCATACCGAAATTACGGTATTGACGTTCTTTGGTGTTTTTACCTTTTTGATGACCAATAACCATCACGGTTTGGCCGTTTATTGTTGCAAAACCTCCAATAATTGCCTTATCATCTTTAACGGTTCGGTCGCCATGCAACTCAATAAAATCATCACATATCATGCTGATGTAATCGAGTGTTTGCGGGCGATCGGGATGACGGCTCATTTGAACCTTATTCCAGCCAGTTAAGTTTTTATATAAGTTATTAGTGGTTTCATCTAATTTGCCATCAAGCTCGTCTAACGTGGCAGACATATCTACCTTGGTTTTTTCGGCAACTTGCTTAACCTTTTCTATTTGCTGAACTAAATCGGCAATAGGTTTTTCAAAATCGAATGATGTTTTTATTTGCTGCATAATTGAACCACAAAAATAAGTAATTATTTTTAGTTTGCAGGCAACACTTTTATTTACTTTAAAAGCAGAATAAAGTTTGGGTTTCTCTTAAACTGAGTAGTTAGCAGTTTAACTCAAACATTTTGCATCCAATTTTTAAATCTGCTTATTAATCTTACCATCCTTAAATCCTAAAAAATCCTGGCTAGAATTTAGCCGCCTCTCCTGCTTTTGGCAACGCTTTTTTTATAAACTCGCGGATATGATTATTGGCCGTTTTAAGATCATCTTTACGCAAATACATCATGTGTCCGCTGCGGTAGCCTTCCCAGCTCATCCGATCCTGCAATTTACCAGCGGCATCTAACTGCCACATACTATACTTTGCATTAAAATAATCGCATGCACCATCATAATAACCAGATTGCACCAATAAATGCAAGTATGGGTTTTGTGCCATGGCCTGACGAAGATTGTCGCCTGTCTGGTCGCCACTTCTATCCCAGGGATGAACAGGACCGAACATATTATATTTCAAATCTGTTTTATAATTCAGCTCATTTCGGATATACATGTTAATGGCCGGCGTAAATGAATGCAGCCATGAAGTTAATTCAGCATTATAATCAGGACTGGCACCAGCACCCATTTTATCAATACCGCGATAACGCGAATCCAACCTTCCAACAGTAAAACCACCTTTATCCCTCATTAACTCTTTCCAAAAGAAATTTGTTGGAATGTTTAAGTTATAATCTAAAATTACCTTTTCTGACAAGCCAGAGTAACGGGCCATTTTAGCGGCAATGGTTTTCTTTTTATCGGCACTAAGCATTCCGCCTTGCGAAATTGCGGGAATAAGCTCATTGATGGTGAAATTTTCAATCTCAGGAAGCATTGCTGTTAAATCTTTCGATTGTAAATCCTGAGGTAAAAGTTTGTGGTACCAAGCAGTAGCTGCAAAATATGGCAGTCGCAATGCAGCATCTACCGGTCCACCGCGTTCAATACCAAGCTCGGTTGGAGAAACCAAAACCACTCCGTTTAAGTACATCCACTGGTTGTTTTGAAGTTCCAAAGCCAGGCCAGAAACACGCGTTGTTCCGTAACTTTCGCCTATTAAAAACTTTGGAGATGCCCATCTGTTATTTCTTGTTACAAAAGTATTGATCCACTCGGCTAAATATTTAATATCGGCACGAACACCAAAAAACTTATTGGTCGGAACATCTTTGCTTACTGCACGGGAATACCCTGTATTAACCGGATCGACGTAAACAATATCGGCCACATCTAAAATCGAATATGGATTTTCTTTATAACCATAAGGTTGTACAGGATAACCTTCATCATCAATATTTAACACCACCGGACCTGTATAGGCAATGTGCATCCAAACAGATGCAGAACCGGGGCCACCGTTAAAAGAAATCACCAAAGGCCTTTTATCGCGATTGGAAACATCACTCCTTTCATAATAAGTATAAAATAAACCCGCAATAGGCTTTCCTTCTTCATCCCAAACCGGCAGCGTACCTGTTGTTGCTTTATATGGAATAGCTTTACCATCAATATTTACCGAGTGATTGGTTATCACACTGCTCTCAACTTTTATTGTTCGTTCATTCGTGGTGGTTTTTGGCTCATCTTTAACGGTTACCTGCGTGGTTGTAACGGTTTGTTTTGATTGGTTTTTTCCTGGTGCCTGTTGTGCTTGAGACAAAATGCTTGACAGCATTAATGTGCTGAGTATAAGTTTGAATTTCATTGTTTTGGTTTGGTTCATAAATATCAAACTAAACTGCCGTTAATCAAAAATCACATTATAAATGTTACCAACCTGAACTCAATTAATATTAAAACAAAATCTTTTTTTATACTTGGTTGTCTGCCACGTTATGCTCCAAAGAAGTTTCCATGCAGCTGAATTTTTAATAAGATCAAGAGGATTTGTGTTATTTATCAGTAGTTGTTATGTTTTCAATGGTTTGACTGCCGCCTAATTGTCTCATCTTAATAACAGGAAAGATCTTGATCGTGATTTTCATAGGGAATGGGTAACAACGGGCTACATTAAATCTATTAATTTGAAATTATAATAGATTATTAACTCAGGTCACTAATAAAAAACCCAGCACCGCAAAATGCAATGCCGGGTACAACGGGACTACAACAACATGTTTTTTTATCCTTTAATTATTAGTTGTTACCTCAAAAACAGGTGCATAATTGAAATAATTACCATTGTTATTGGTTCTTGCAGCACCTCTTACATAGTAACTGGTATTAGGTTTTAACCCTGTAAGCACAAATGTGTAGGTATTTGCAACAATACTTGCATTTGTAACTGATTCTGTATTTTGAGATTCTCTTCTGGCATAATTATTATAATCTACGCTGTTAGTAATACCCGCTACAGCAGCAACCAGGGCTATTTTCTGTGTACTACTTAAAGCACTTTGGGTTAATTTCACATTAACAGTAATACTGGTAGATGTTTTAGACACCAATGTGGTAGTAACCGTTAAATAGGGAACAACTTTTATATCCTGCGTAGTTTGCCCATTCACGGTAACCTGAATTGCATCCTGATAAATAAACGGCCCTGTAGCTACTATCCTGTAATTACCTGCAAAAATATTTCTATTTGCATAACTCCCATCACTATTCATGGTCGAATTAATCGGTGTAGGATTAGGATAAGTTGTTTCATATAGTTGTATCAATCCGCCGTTTAAAGTTTGTTGCGGAACTTTTGCACCCGTAGCAGCATCTATTATATTTCCTGAGATACTGGCATCCGGAGCTGGATAATTATCTTTTTTACAGCTTGCAAAGCCCACTATTGCAAGTAGTGCTATTATTTTTATATCATGTATTTTCATATCTTATGTTTTTAATATAAAGGATTTTGAACATACGTTGGATTACCTTGAGGAACCGGCTCGTAATACAACCTTTCAGGGAATGTACGGCTGTTTTTAGGTGCCACTACAATGGTAAAGCTATATTTCATCTGACTTGGATCAACACCGTTTTGCCATATTATCCAAGGGTAGAGAGCATGGAATTGTGTATTATTTAATATGGTTGAAGCTATTCTCCATCTTCTAATATCCCAGATGCGATGATTTTCAAAAGCCAGTTCAACCTTTCTTTCATGACGTACAATATCGCGTGTAACTGAACCCAGTGTGGCTATCCCCGCTCTGTCGCGTATTTGGTTAATTGCATTCAGTGCCTCGCCGATTTGGCCCAATTCAATTGCGGCCTCAGCATAATTCAAAAGCACTTCGCCATATCTGAAAACCATCCAGGGGGTTTGAGAAAGCCCCCAATCAAGCCTGTTATTAGGATCCATAAATTTTTTAATATAGAAACCGGTTTTGGTAGGATCGTTACTACCGGCAATCGGGCCATCTTTACCAACAATTTTAAAACTGTTATCATTTGTTGGGTATCCTTGCCATAAATCTTCAGTAGTTTTATAACCTCCGTCAATAACCCCTTTTCTTATTTCTACAATTCCACCCTGCCAGCTATCAAAAGGCGTTAAAATTGTGGCAAACATTCTTGGGTCTTTGTTGGCAAACAAATCCTGCGGCCTGTTGTATACTATCGGGTTCCCTACATTATCATATACTTTAAGTTTTCCCGGACTTCCATCCCTGTATTCAAATTCTTCAACCATTTCGAGCGTTGGATTGGTCACGCAGCCGTAATCAACCTTAAAACTTTGCGGTGCATTATAAAAATCGAAAGCATGAGATACCGCGGGTGCTTTGAAATACTTTGTAAAAATAGCCTCAGCGTTACCTGGAGTAAGAAAAAGCTGTTGAAAATTAGCTGCTTTATTCGGATTACTATCATATAAGTGATACATACCCTGATCAATAATGGTTTTTGCAGCATCTAATGATTTTTGCCAATAGGTGTTGGCCAATGATGCCGGAATGCCTACTAAGCCGTTTAACTGTAATGTTGCATATTTAGCACTCGATGCCGCATAAAGCATGGCCCGGCTTTCTAAAGCCAAAGCTCCATATTTATTGATACGGCCTTGCTCAACGCTAATCTCGGGTAGATCTGCTATAGCTAAAGCAAGTTCCTTATCTATAAAATCATATATCTCCTGCTCTTTATTACGCTGTACCTGCAATTGGGAGATATTATCGCCTGTAAATTGTTGCACGGTAGTAATTAATGGCACACCACCATAGCGTTTTACCAGGTTAAAATAATGGAATGCACGAATAAAGTGGGCTTCGGCTTTATACCGTTTTTTAATATCATCAGTAACCTTCGCATTATCAATTTTTTCAAGGAAATCATTCACTCTTCTGATTCTTCCATAATCCCAATCTCCAAACCAGTTTCCAACCACGGGATCATTAGGGGCTCCCCAGGGATATGACCTTAATGCTTCATCCGTTACTGTAGATGGGAAACCTCCCTCACTTCCTATCTGATAATTAAAATCTTCTGTATTGATATCATTGTAAAGTGTAACAGTAAGGGCCGCCAGGCCAGATTCACTTCCATAAGCAACATCATCTGGTATTAAGTCTTGTGGTTTCTTATCTAAGAAATCTTTTTTGCATGCTGTGACCAGGCATATTATTATAAGCAGGCACACATATTTATTAAGAGTTTTCATTTGCATAACTTTTATATTTATAACTCTGTGAATTAAAGTCCAACATTTAAACCAAATGTCCATATCTTCATTTGCGGATAATAATCTCCTCTGCCTCCCGGGGCTTCCGGATCCAGATTTATATTTTTAAGCTTACTGAATGTAAAAATATTCTGGCCTGAGAAATAAACTCTCAGCCTTTGAACGCCTGATTTCCCTAGCAGATTTTTTGAAAAAGTATAACCAAAATCGACGTTTTTTACGCGGAGATAGGTAGCATTTTGTAACCAGAAACTTGAGGTAAGTTTATTGTTATCACTTCCTGAAAGTACTGTTGAAGGGAATTTACCCGGAATCCATGCGCTGTTCGGATCATTTATAACCGTTCTGTGCCAGCGATCTGCAAAAAATGTGTAACTATTGGCATTATTAAAGAATGGGTTTTGCAACTCACCATCATAATATGCATTGAAATTACTTGCTCCCTGCAAAAGTACTGATAAATCAAATCCTCTATATTGGGCTGCGAGATTCAATCCGAAAAACATTTCTGGAGTGGTTCCACGCCCGATAATGGTTTGATCTGAAGAGTTTATAATTCCATCGCCATTTAAATCTGCATATCTTATATCACCTGGCAATAACGTCTGGTTACCTCTACTATCCTGAATTGGAGCGGTATTAATTTCAGATTGCGACTGAAACTGACCAGTAGCCACATAACCCCAAAAGATATTTTTATTTCTACCGGTGGTGTTATTTCGCCAGTTTAAATATGAGTTGGTACTTTCTGCCCGTTCTATATAAGCATTTCTCGATTTAGTGAAACTTACATTAGGAGATATTGAATAGTCAAGGTTTCCTATTTTGTTCTTATGTGTTAAAGTCAGCTCAAATCCACGAGTATTGTCACCATTTAAATTTTCCTGTGGCAAATTTGCGCCGAAGGTATTTGGCAAACTTAAAACCCTAGTGGCGAACAAACCAGCCCGCTCTCTGTAAAATCCTTCAATTGTTGCTCCAAGAAGGCCCTTCCATAAAGAGATATCCAAACCAATATTTGAAGTTTTAGAGGTAAACCAGGTTGCATTCGGGTTTGACAGAACAGAAGGGACTATACCCAGGGTTGGATCTGCGCCGAACAGGTAGTTTCCACCCAGATTATAACCCTGAAGGTATTGAAATGCGGCTAAGCCCTGGTCATCACCTACTTTTCCGTAAGAAGCCCTAAGTTTCAGGTTATCTATCACTGTAATATTTTTCATGAAATTTTCTTCACTGATTCTCCAGCCGACCGATACATTTGGAAAGAAGCCAAATCTTTTATCGGGCGATGCCCTGTACGTACCATCATACCTGAAACCGAACTCCAGCAGATATTTTCCAGCATAATCATAATTAAATTTACCTACATATCCCATGTTAGCCTGTTCGGTAAGATTACCGCTATTGCTTTGATTTGCAACATCGCCAAAATCCAATTGTTGTATACCCTGCAATGTAAATTGACGATAGGCACTCAAAGCAGTTAAATCACTATTTTGTCTTTCAAACAACAATAGCCCGCTTACATTATGCTTATTAAAAGATGCTGCATAATTTAATGACAATTGCGTTAGAAGCGTATTTTGTTGGTTGTTGCCCTGGTTCACACTGCTTATAGATGATTTGTAAACAGCATTGTAGATACCGGTTGTGGCATCATAAGTGTAAAGCGATCTTTGCTTGCTATAATATTTAGTGTTATCGGCCTCATTTTGATATGACACCAGTCCTTTTAAGTTTAATCCTTCGATATAAGGCAGTGCATAATTTAAAGAGAATATACCAGAGAAATACTTAGTCAGGTATGTACTATTGCCCGATTCATTTTTATCCGTCAATTGAACCGCATTGTTTGCGTTTGAAGTTGAATAATAAGCCGGATTATTGTTTGCATACACCGGATAAATCGGATAAATTCTTTTAACTGCACTGATTATACTGGCAGCAGATTCGCCAGGATATTGCCTGTCTTCGTAACGGCCTGATAAATTTAAATCGGCTGTTAACCTTTTTGTAATTTTGGCATTAATACTACTGCGTAAATTATAACGTTGATATTTTGTATCACCGCTATGCCATAATCCACCCTGATTTACATAGCCTAAGTTTACATAATATTTCACATCTTCTGTGCCACCTGATACGCCAAGGTTTTGGTAAAACTGGGGCGAAATATCGCGAATGGTACTACTGTACCAATCTGTATTTGGTGTTGTGCCGTTTCTAATATTTTCTATCTCCTGAGCACTATATTCCAGATTTAACGGAGCATTGAGGTTGCCTGCTCTTACCCAGGCATTCACAGCGGCTTCATTTCTTAATTCTGCAAATTGCAGTGCATCCAGCAATTTAGGATAATTCGTTACCTGTTGCATGGCATAGTAAGCATTGTAGCTAATGGTGGGTTTACCTATTGTTCCCTTTTTTGTTGTTACCATAACAACACCATTTGCTGCACGAACACCATAAACCGCTGCAGATGCATCTTTTAATACAGAGATGCTTTCAATTTCATTTGCATCAAGCTCACTAAAAGAAGCCGGAACACCATCTACAATAATTAATGCATCACCAAAGCCTCTTATATTAATACTACTGGCATCCTGACCAGGCTCGCCACTTCTTTGAACCGCAATTAAACCTGGCAAACGACCAGCCAATGAGTTAGTGATATTTGCTACGGGAGCTTTTAACAATTCTGAGCCTTTAACGCTTGATATAGCTCCTGTTACTTTGGCTGTACTCTGTTTGCCATAACCAACCACAACAACATCATTTAAACCCGTGGTTGTTTCCTGCAATACCACAACCAATTTGGTTTTTCCCTCAACAGCAACTTCTTGCGTTAAATAGCCTATCATGCTTACTATTAGTATAGCATTCGATGTTTTGATGTCGATATTACAAATACCATCGGCATCGGTAACATTACCAGTTGTAGTACCTTTAACTTTTACTACTACCCCAGGAATGGCAATGCCCTTAGCATCTACAACTCTAATGCTGATAACATTATCAATTGTTATAAATAATGGATGGCTTTTTATGTTTTCTTTTTTAAATGTGCTTGCTATACTGTATTGCAGGCATAAGCTCATAATTAATACTCCGGCCAGGCCAAGAGTTTTAATTATCTGGTTAAGCACAAATAGCTTAACATGTTTTCTGGTTTTTTCTTTACTCATCTGTATCATAGTTTAATTGAGCATGGTTTATTAAAATTGAACTATTCATAAACAGCACATTACCCAGTTATTTAATGGTTTATGCTTTGTAATTCAAATACCGGTAACCTTTATAAACTGTCAAGTATTTATTTATAATTATACTTGCATCTATATCATTGTTATCCTCTCCTTTAATTATTTTTTGTGTTTACTTCAAATAATGATTATATAAACTTGAGGTGTAAGCCATGTTATGTTTTACGGCGCCTGTTACAGGTATTGGTTTAAGCATATAGCTCAGGAACAATAAAATAGGATTTTTCAATTGCACCATGACGGATGTATCCGTAAGTAGAAAAATGGCAGCTAAACCAATTTTTCGAATGAAGAATTTGTTCATAGAAATTTATTTAGTTAAGATTAGTTAGCTTATTTATCACCCGCACGTTGCGAGTAACAATTCTTAGGGATATCGAATTGTCTGTCATCTAAAGGTAAGCTCAAACTTTTAACATCTTTTAACTAAACTATGCGCAAACGTTTGCCTAAATTTATTATTAAAACACATCTAATCAGCACATTACAAGCTTAATTGCAACGAAATACAGAAGATTTGTTATCGATTAAAATCATTTGGAAAACGTGCTTTGGAATTGGCACAAAATACCGCACAAACGTTTGTTTAACTGTGTGTTCATGCTTCAAAATGACAAAAAAAGGCCGACACTGCTAAATGCAATGCCGGCCTATATAAAAAAACTTAGATAGATATTTTATTTATCCCACCAAACTTTTCCAACGAGTTTATCACCCCCGGGAACTGCTGCCGCAGCTGCGTTATAATTAGCTGCATTAGATACGCCTTCTGCAAGTGGGTATGGGAATCGACGGGGAATTGACCCTCCAGTATTTGTATTTGGATATACCACGGGAGTTAGAATTGGGAATCCTGTTCTTCTCCAGTTTGACCAGGTTTCATAGAAATCTAACATGGTAATGGTATGCGCCCAATATTGAGTTGCGATCATCTCTAATCCATTAGCTGCTACATAAGGATGGCTGGCTAAATAGGCAGCAGCATCTGCAGCACTAACAGCCATTCCCGGATCGTATTGAGAAAGATAAGTCATTGCTGCCGTAACGCCTGCATTATAGTGCGTTGCTGCAGCCCCACCTATACTATAACGCTGCGCTGCCTCAGCCCAGAGCAATTCGGTTTCTGCGTAGGTTAAAATAATGGTGTTACCGTCTCTTTTAATCATGCCCGGGTTGGGTGAAGAATAATCAGTAAAATCAGTGTATGAAGCATCCTGGCGAACATCTCTCCCGGCAATGCCACTCAAATCTTTTCCGTTAGGCATTCCTTTTTGTACCGAAGCTGTGGTAACAAAAGCAGGATTTTGTGTTTTGGAAGCATCTGTTAAGTACAACCTGGTTACTGCAACTTTACTTAAACGGGGGTCGTTATTTGTTTTCAGGTAGTTGATGAAAGTACTGCTCCATCTGGTATAATAATTCTCCTGGCCACCATCACCCAACAATACCTGGGCAGCCCTGTTTTGAGTTACCCTTCCGCCATTTGCATCGTGTTTAAACAGCGCATTATCAGCATCGCTGGTCATGGTTTTACCCACGGCCTTATTAATGTAGGTTTGAGCTAATGTGGCATCAGCTTTTGTTAGCCTCATCGCCAGGCGCAATATTAAACTATTAGCAAAACGTTTCCATTTATTCACATCTCCGGCATAAACCAAATCGCCGGTAACTACATCGCCACCAGCCACTAATGCATTGCCGGCTTCATCAACTTCTTTTAAAAGATCGGTATAAATGGCTTGTTGTGAATCGTATTTCGGATATAAATTACCTGTATAGTAACCTTTTCCGGCATCAAAATAAGGAATATCGCCGTATAAATCGGTTAGCCTTTGAAAAATCAAGGCTTTCCAGATCCTACCCATTTGATGCACATTATTATATTGTGCTTTTCCTCTGGTAAACTCAACCAAATCTGCCGCATACTTTACCTGGTCAGGATAAGCTTTTTCCCAGTAAGCAGCAGTATAGCCTTCATTCAACATGTATTTATCTCCAGCCCAGTAGCTAATTACTGATGACATTCCCTGCATCATTGTAGAAGCATAAATCAGATTACCCCTCCATGTTTCATAAGCAAAGTCGATGCTTCCTGTATAATTTAATTGTGCAGTGGATAACAGATAATTAGGATTATATTGTTCTTGCCCAACAGAAACCGGGTCTGTATTTATTTTTTCAAAGTCTTTAGTACAACCAGATATTAGTGCTAATCCAGATAATAAAAGTGGTACGTATAATTTTATGATCGTTTTCATTTTCAATTCGTTTAAAGGATTATAACTTAACACTTAAATTTAAACCATAGGTGCGCACTGGTGGCACACCACCTAATTCCATGCCTGGGAAGGTTGCGTTATAGCTTGATTCTGGATCGATATTATCTGTTTTCTTCATAAGAATAAACAGATTACGACCTACAAAACTGAGGTTTAAACCTTTAATTTTATTGTTAAATACTCTTGCAGGAAAGTTGTAACCCAGTATCACTTGTCTGAATTTAATAAAGCTTGCATCCTGTACAAATTGCTTGGAAACATTGTTTGCATAGGTGCTGTAGTAATTTGCGGCACCTACACCCAGTGCATCCCGGTTTTCGAGTGTTGCCTGATGTAAACCAAAAATATAACCATAATAATCTGTTGCAGAGAAAATCTTTCCTCCCCACTTCCCATCAATTAAAAACGACAGGTTAACACCTTTATAATTGAACTCATTGTTCCATCCGGCAGCCCATTTATTGTAAGCAGAGCCATAAGGTTTTAGTTCGCCACGTTGTGGAACACCATTGGTATCTTTTACGATATTTCCGTTTGCATCATATAGAAAATCGTAAGCCATTACCTGAGCTGTAGGCAGACCGGCAATATTCTGCAGGAAACCAACATTGCTCCTGGAGGTAGCCAACAATTGAGAAGCGGTACCTGGTGCCAGCGTAACTACTTTATTATCGTTATAAGAACCATTTAAACTTGAAGTCCATCCGAATTCTTTAGTTTTTAAAACAACACCTGTTATTAAAGCTTCAATTCCTTTATTTTGAAGTTCTCCGATATTTAAGGTTGCTCCGGAGTAACCTGTTGTGGTAGAAGTTGGCACATCAAGAATTTCATCCGTTGATTTTTTGTTGTACCATGTTAAATCTAAATTTAACCGATCACCAAAAAACCGCATTTCAGTTCCAATTTCCAATTCTTTTGCTTTTGAAGCAAACAAGGTAGCATTTGGTATAGATGGATTTACTATATTTCCCAGTGGCGTTCCATTAACAGTTTCACTTCTTAAATTGTAGTACAACTGAGTTTTAAAGGGCAGCGCTCCCTGGCCAACTACTGCATATCCTGCCCTTAACTTACCGAAGCTTAAAAAAGATGGTTTCCATAGTTCAGAAAACACGAATGAGCCACTGATTGCAGGATAAAAAACGCTTAATTTATTGTTTTTTCCCGGAGTTGCCAATGTAGAGAACCAATCGCTTCTTCCACTTCCGGTTAAATACAATACATCTTTATAAGTAACTTCTAATGTACCATACACGGATTGGGTTTCCTGATCGCTTTGGAGAACCCCAACTGATTTTCCTCCAGTGTTTGTTAAAGTGTATATACCAGGTATTTCAAATGAAGCACCTTGATTTGTTGTTTGTGTTAGTTTAGTACGCCGATAACTGGCACCAATATTTGGAGTGATGGCTATATCATTAATTTTAAAGCTTTTGCCAATTAATCCATCAACGTTTACATCTGAAAATTTTGTTAATTGTTCAGTATAGCCTCCATCAGGATCGTAAGCAGTTCCTGAAGGTGTTACACCAAGATAATTTTCATTATAGGCATCTCTTCCAGCTCTTGCTTGTAAAAACAATCCGTTATCAAATGTGTATTTTGCATTGGCAGAACTTAGTAGCCGTTCTTTTTTGGTATTATGAATAAATTCATACGCGGCAAACCAGGGGTTAGTTGCATAAGGATTGCCTGTATTGTATAATATTTCATTGCCATTTGCATCTTTCCATGGATCTAAATCCTTAATATTTACACTTGTTGGTAAAAAAGCAGCATTATAATTGGCGTTACCTGCTCCATCAGATACCATGGGCCGATTTTTAGCTTGCTCCAAAATGTAGTTAAAACGTGCATCTATCACTAATCTTTTTATAGGATCAAATGTACTGGATAAAGTAAAATTCTGTCTGTTAAGCCCAGAATTCGGAACAACCGAATTATTGTGCAAATCGCTGGCTGAAACACGGATCACACCACCATCAAAAGTTTTATTTAGCGCTAATGTATTAGTAAATGTGTTTCCTGTTTTGTAAAAATCTTCAATATTATTTTTTTGAGCACTATATGGTCTGCTTACCCCATCAAACTGTATAACATTAGATCCATCTAAACGGGCACCCCAACTTGAACCTCCTGTAGATGCGGCAGCCAGTTGGGTTGCTGGTTTTTGTCCGTTAACACCCTGGCCATAAACGTATTGCCAGTTAGTTCTATCCATAATTTGTTCGCCAACATAATTACTATTAAATTCTATGCTGTTTCCTTTACCACTTTTTGTTGTGATTAGAATTACACCAGATTTTGCACGATAACCATATAATGCCGCTGCCGCTGCTCCTTTTAATACAGAAATACTTTCGATATCATCTGGATTCAGGTTACTAATTGCATCGCCACGATCGGGAGCATTATCCCATTGACTACCGGAGTTACCGGCCGAGTTAGGATTGAATCGTCCAACAGGTTCACTTTCCATTGGAATACCATTGATAACATATAATGGCTGACTACTTTGCCCCAAGCTAGATACTCCACGAATAACAACACTTGTTGCAGCACCTGCACCACCAGAGGTAGAACTCACATCCAAACCGGCTACCTTCCCTACCAAGGAATTTAATACATTATTTTCTCTTGCCTGAGTAAGGGTTTCACCAGCAACCTGTGTTACCGAATAACCCAAAGCTCTTCTTTCTTTTTTAATTCCTAATGCTGTTACCACTACTTCGGTAAGTTGTTTTGTATCTTCCACCAACACCACATTAATTGAAGTCTGTGTGCCTATAGAAATCTCTTTGGTTTGAAAACCAGCATAAGAAACAACCAGGATAGCATTTTCAGGCGCATTTAAAGCAAACTTTCCATTTACATCTGTTGATGTTCCAATTCCTGTTCCTTTTACACGAACACTTGCTCCGGGCAAGGCGCCGCCTAATGCATCTTTAACTGTTCCTGAAATCGGGACTTCTTTATTTCTGCTAATGATAATCAAACCTCCATCAGAAACAGAGTATTTTAAATTTGTTCTGTTAAGAATGGCAGCTAAAACATCGGTAACCAAAGTATTGGTTACAGTGATACTTACATCCTTATTTACCGGAACATAAGAAGAGCTATAAACAAAATGGTAACTGCTTTGCTGCTCTATAATCTGTAAAACCTTCCCCAGCTTAGTTTTCTTTACATCGAGAGAGATTTTCTCCTGCGAAAAAACCGATGCAGAAACATTAAGACAGGTAATGAAAACCATAATACAGGTCAATTTCATTAGCATAATGAATTTTAAAAGCTTCCGGTATGCCGGATGCCCTTGCAGTAAGTAATAATAAATCATATTTTTGTTTTTTTTGGTTGCATAAGTTCTTGGCAGCAATCTGTTTGCGCATAAACTGCCATTAATTAATCAAAGAAGAAATCTGCAAAGGGCGGTGCTCCAACACCGTCCTTTTTTTGTTCCTACTTTGAGATGATTACCTGGTTTCCTTTTATTTCATAATTAAAGTTTTCTACTTTTTGTAATGCCGACAAGGCTTGTTCAATTGTTTCATTGCTAAACGTTGCGGTAAAACGATACTTTTCTACCTCGCTGTTTGTAAATTTAATTTCTACATTATACCATTTCTCCAAAACGCCTTTAATCTCATCAAAATCCTGATCATAAATTTCGATGCGGTTTTTTGTCCAGGCTGTTTCAACAATGGTGCTGTCTTTTATTAAAGTGTAATGGTTTATGGCAATTTCTGGTCGTGAAAGAGATGGTTTAACCAATTTAGTTTTTTGGGGCTCAATCGTATTTTTATAAAATGTTACCTTTTGACTAGGTTTTAATGTGATTATACCTCCATTGCCATTTACGGCCTCCATAGTGATTAAACCGCGAATCAAAGTGGCTTCTGAAGTGGCTTCATCCGGATAAGCCTTCACATTAAAAGACGTACCTAAAACATTGATGTTAAAATCAGGGGTGTGAACCTGAAATGGTTTTTCTTTGCAATGAACAACATCAAAAAAAGCTTCGCCAATTAAATTAACTTCCCTGGTTTTCTTATTGAAACCTTTAATGACAGATAATGAACTTTTAGCATTCAGAATAACCAGTGTTCCATCAGATAGCCGTACACGCTTACGCTCGCCGCTTTTTGTTGCCCAGGTAAATACTTCCTGGTACGGTTCATTCTTTTTAAAGTTGGCATACTTTACAAAAACAAGTACTGAACCAAGTAGCACAACAATCGCTGCTGCTATTTTCAACCATAAGAAACGACTTATTTTAACAATCTTTTCTTCAGGAAACATACTTTCCTTTAAATTTTCAACCTGTGCATTTAGTGACCGCTTATTGCCACTCAATATCGTATATAGTTTTTTAGCTTCCGCTATTACTTCTGCCTGCTCCGGGTGGGCATTTATATATTTTTCCCAATATCCAATACATAGCTTGTCGGTTCCAGCGCAATATTGCTGAAAGGTACTATCGACAAGAAAATCTTCTGCATTGAACTTACTTCTATCAACCATTCTTATTTACCTTTTATATATCAGTGCCTAAAAGATTAACTTTTTCCTAAGAAAATTTTAACTTTTTTTTAACGCAACGAAATATATGCCCTGGCTATGCATAGAATGATGAAATTTAATTCGTGAATTATTGGTTTTAAGATTGACTGGAAATTATCGGCAGAATTAGAGAGATCTTTTGAAACATGTAAAAATATCATTAGCTGATTAAAGATTTCGCAAAGCAGAGGTTCTCAGGTTTCTTCACTAGCATATAATCAAAATGAATATTTTTTTTTGCAAGAGTGAATACCTTCATTACCTTTAAAAAAAATAACGAAACAACTATAAGCCAAATACTTACAAATGGCATGAGATAGCAAGCTTATGATTTCATCATTATTTAAACGATTATTAATGAAAATAAAACTGATTACCCTGCTTAGCATTTCCATCCTGACTTTTATAGGCAAAGCCGAAGCACAAAAAACAAAGCACGTTTATCAGGATGCAACAAAACCTATAACTGAAAGAATAGAAGACCTTTTAAAACGTATGACGTTACAGGAAAAAATTGATCAGCTGCGCCATATACATTCAGAAGATTATGATGCGAATGGTGTGGTTGACTTACAAAAGCTGCATGAATTTACCAAAGGCAATAGCTTTGGTTGCATAGAAGGATTTCCTTTATCATCAAAACAGTATCTGAAAATGGTATATCATGTACAAAAATACATGAAACAGCGTACGAGATTGGGCATTCCGGTTATCCCCGTATTGGAAGGTTTACATGGAACAGTGCAGGATAATTGTACCATTTTTCCTCAGTCTATTGCTTTGGCAAGTACTTTTCGGCCGGAACTTGCTAAACAAATGTCGGTACATATTTCAGCTGAAATGAAAGCCATTGGTGCGAAACAGTTATTTGCCCCCGACCTTGATCTTGCCCGTGAGCTTCGCTGGGGCCGTGTGGAAGAAACTTATGGAGAAGATCCTTTTCTGGTGGGAGAAATGGGAGTTGCTTATATAAAAGGATTCAGGGAAAATAATCTGATTTGTACACCTAAACATTTTGTGGGTCATGGCACACCAATTGGCGGTATCAATCTTTCTAATGTAGAGGGTGGCTTAAAGCAACTATATTCTCTTTATATGCAGCCCTTCGAGCGGGTTATTAAAGAAGCCGATCCATTGTCAATCATGAATTGTTACAGTTCGTATGACGGGGAACCGATTACCGGATCATCTTTTTTCCTTACTGATCTTTTACGTAAACACTTAGGATTCAAAGGATTTGTTTATTCTGACTGGGGTTCTATATCCATGTTGTATTCTTTTCATCATACAGCTGCAAACAGTACTGATGCAGCGTTACAGGCAATTACTGCGGGTATAGATGTGGAAGCTGCAAGTTCAACTTATGAAGAATTAGATTCCCTGGTAAAAAGTAAAAAATTACCTGTTAGCTATATTGACAGGGCGGTAAGAAATGTATTATATACAAAATTTAAATCTGGCCTATTTGAAGATGCTTTGCCAGATACTACGGTGGCCTTTAAACAGCAGATACATACACCTGCTTCTATAAAACTTGCACGTACCATTGCCGATGAGAGTATTGTGTTGGTAAAGAATGAAAATAATATTTTACCTCTTGATGAATCGAAATTACAATCGCTTGCCATAATTGGTCCAAATGCCGATCAGGTACAATTTGGAGATTATACCTGGAGCAGAAATAACCGTGATGGAATAACGCCTCTTAATGGCATTAAGCAGCTAATAGGAGATAAGGTAACCATTAATTATGCAAAAGGCTGCGAGTTAACGGGATTAGATTCGACAGGTTTTGCAGCAGCGGTAAGTGCAGCGAAGCAAAGTAATGCAGCAATTGTGTTTGTAGGTTCTCAAAGTGCTGCACTCGCGAGAGAGCGTATAAATTCAACCAGCGGCGAAGGCTTTGATTTAGATGATCTTAAGTTGCCAGGTGTACAAGAAGAATTAATCAAAGCTATACACCGTACAGGCAAACCGGTAATCGTGGTATTGGTAACCGGCAGGCCGTTTGTTTTATCGTGGGAAGAAAAAAATGTACCTGCTATAGCTATTCAATGGTATGGAGGCGAGCAGGAGGGCCATGCTATTGCTGGCATGTTGTTTGGCAAAACCAATCCATCTGGAAAACTTCCCATCTCTTTTCCTAAGAGTACCGGCAACACACCCGCTTATTACAATTATCTTCCAACGGAAAGAGGCTTTTACGGTTCGCCCGGTACGGAAAATACACCGGGAAGAGATTATGTTTTTGCTAAACCTGGCGCTTTATGGCCTTTTGGTTATGGCCTTAGCTATACCAAATTCGAGTTTAATAACTTGAATATTTCCAGAAAAAAAGTGCTATCATCTGATAGCATTACAGTAAGCATTCAGGTTAAAAATTCAGGACAACGTGATGGAGCAGAAGTGGTGCAATTATACGTTCGCGATTTGGTTAGTTCGGTAGCTACACCTGTACAGGCTTTAAAAGGTTTTCGCAAGGTATTTTTAAAAGCAGAAGAAGAACAAATTGTTACCTTACAACTACCTGTTAATGAACTTTACCTTTATAATAAAGATTTAAAAAGAGTTGTTGAGCCAGGAGATTTTGAAATACAGTTAGGCGCTGCTTCTAACGATATTCGTGCAAAAGATCGAATTACTGTATTTGTCTCACAGAAAGAATTACAAGCTGCTAAAACTTTACCTGGCAAAACAGAAACCAGGCAGCAGATAGAGAACAATACCAATATTTCCAATGACACAACCATCAAAGTAAGCGGTATAGTGCGAGATGTGCAGGCAAGTATTTTATCTGATGTTAGCATTTATACAAAAACAGGCGAAACAAAGGTTGTAACCAACGATGCAGGCAGTTATATCATAACCGTGAAATCGTCGGATATATTGATCTTTTCCAAAAAAGGTTATGAAACAAAAGAAGTGCCTGTGCGCAATAACAAAATATTGAATGTTACTTTAAACAAGCAATCAGAACATTAATTTAGTGTGGGTTCGGGATAAGTTCAACTTCAGGATAATGTTTGTAGCGACTTCGTGATCAACACTTTCCTGCTAGGCGTTCATGCTATTAAGGTTCTGAAACAAGTTCACTGTTGTCCGGTAAAAGAAGTACTTTTGCTCATGTTGAATGTTTAAGTGTGGTAACTCAAATATCAACACAAAAAAGGGGAAGCCTAAAGCAACCCCTTTTCTTTTATCTAAAATAGTTTACCGGACAACAGTGAAACAAGTTCAGGATGACGACCGTTCATGGATGGTGTTTTAGGCGTCTTACCTAGCCACTACGTCATGCTGAACTTGTTTCAGCATCTTTCCTGCTAAGCGTTCATGCTATTAAGGTCCTGAAACAAACGGCGCAGCCCTCTTGAATACCAATAAAAACTTAAAAACAAATGAAAAATTCAGGATGACGACCGTTCATGGATGGTTTTCTAATCGTAATGCTTAACCGCTACGTTTTGCTGAACTTGATTTACAAGGTAGAGTAGTATTTTCAATGGTCTTTGATAAAGGGATAACGCCGTAAAAAGCAGCGGATGATGATGAACACACTATTGATTAAATTCTTTCCTTAAAATTTTGAGCGCATCATAAATGGTATTATAAGCCGTTTTTATGGTTTGATTACTTTGTTCGGCAATTTGCTCATAGCTCAATCCATCGAAAAACTTGAGATGAATTAATTGTTTTTGGCGAAATGTGAGTTTTTCCAACGCATTCTTAAGTTGATGTTTGATCAATTCATCGCTCTGAACCTTTACAATAAACTCTTCATAACTCATTTCCATCCAATCACCATCTGCCCCTGCATTGGAAAGTGCATCGTTTATTTTACGTTTGCGCTCTAAAATTCTAAGCAATTTTCTTTTCAAAAAAGTCCGCAGATAAGCTTCCACATTGTCTACGCGATTGAGGGTCTCGTGTTTTTCCCAAATGGTGGTAAAAACCAAATCAGTGGCTTCGCTCGCTATGTCTGCATCAGCGCAAACTCTTATTCCGAAATTTACCAGGGGATAATAAAGTTCTTTATAAAGATCAAAAAATGCATCTTTATCACCGGCACGAAGTCGTTCCCACAATAAGTGATGCGCTAATTTATCTTTCATTAGGAGATTTTGTTGTTAAAGCAATATTAATTAAAAACAACAAGATTATTACAAAGAAAGCCACAGATTCTCAGATTTTGTTTTGAACATAAATCCGTGAACCTGTGGCTCATAATTTGATTATACTTATTTTAAAGCTTCTTTACTAAATATATGATATTCGCCTGGAGTTAAATTGGCTGTATAAGTATTGGAAGAAAGATTGATGCTCGTTCCAACAGCATCTATCCAGGTGCCATTAGAACCAAAATCAATTTGTGCTGTTTGGGGCACAACATCAAAGTTTCCTACTACAATTACAGTATTAGAACCTTCTGTAAGTTTGATATATTTTACTCCGCCAGCTAAACTGTAAGTAGCGTTTGTAGAATTGAAAATGCTGTTGTTCTTTTTCACTCTGATGAATTTGGCATAGGTATCATATAAAGCTTTACGGTTTGCATCATTATAATATTCCCATTTAATTGGCTTATCTCCCGTTCTTCCATTAAAGTCGATACTGACATCATACCCTAATTCACCAAATTGCCAAATCATTTTAGGACCAGGAATGCCGAATAAAAATGCCGCAACAAGCTCTTGCCTTTTTAAAGAGGTGGCCAGGTTTCCTTTGATCACATAACTGCCCGATGCATTGCCGTAAGTGAAATTTTTAAAATTTAAACGCTCTTCATCATGACTTTCCCCATATGAAATCAGGTTTTCTGATTTTGCGAAGCCGTGGTTGGCATAAAACCCCCATTGAAAATTAGATTTTTCCAACCAGCCCATTGAGGCTTCATTCATATTATAATTAAGGTTATTCCAAAGCATCATGCCCTCTTCAGCTAAAACTTTTTCTTCAGCCTCTTCTGCAAAGTGCTCTAAAATCACATAAAAGTTGTTTGGATCAATACCTTTAATAAAGTTGTTGTATTCTTTCCATATTGCTACACGGCCGGCATCATATTGCCTGAAAACGCCATCATCGGTTGATGATTTTTGTGTGAAACCTTTTGAAAGATCGAAACGGAAACCATCAATTTTATATTGCTGCATCCAGAATTTTATTACATCTTTTGAGAATTTTTTCGTGGCTGCGCTTTCGTGGTTAAAATCATAACCCACATTAAACGGATGTTTTGCATCTACGTTAAACCAGGGACTTGAACTTGTTGGTTTTGCGCCATCAAAATATAACTGAACCATTGGCGATTGGCCAAATGAATGATTTAACACCATATCTAAAATTACAGCGATCCCTTTTCCATGGCATTCATCAATAAAGTTTTGCAAAGCAGTTTTGGTTCCATAATACTTATCGGGGGCGAAATAAAAAGATGGATTATAACCCCAGCTCAGGTTACCCTCAAACTCATTAACCGGCATTAATTCAATTGCGTTGATGCCTAAACCAGTTAAATAATCCAGTTTGGCAAGCGTTGAGGCATAATTGTGCTCAGTAGTAAAATCGCGAATTAATAATTCATATATCACTAAATTATTTTTATCAGGACGTAC
The DNA here is from genome assembly GCF_003339865.1 of Pedobacter chinensis. GTDB lineage: Bacteria > Bacteroidota > Bacteroidia > Sphingobacteriales > Sphingobacteriaceae > Pedobacter > Pedobacter chinensis. Next base: position 931,831 of record NZ_QPKV01000003.1, on the reverse strand, counting down.
GAAGCCATTATTTTTCCAGGTATAGGTAGGTTGATTTGCCTGCATTACACTTACAATGCCAGTGGTTTTCCCTGTTGGGTAAGCTTTCAGATTTGGATATACATTTGCCGAAATATATTGATCGTTATTGGGATCCAGCACTTTTTCACAGTATGGATCGGCAACTTTTAACTTTCCATCCACATAAAATTGATAGGCATATTCAGTGTTTGGATTTAGATTATCGATTTGAACCCACCAGGTATTTCCATCAGCAGTTTTTTTCATTATAGTTGCTGATGTTGACCAATCATTAAAATCGCCAATTAAGGAAACAGAAGTTTTTCCAGGTGCATAAAGCGTTATAATTGCCGATGTTCCATTGTTGATGAATGCCACGCCATCTTTAGCACCAGCAGGTAAATTGGTAGTTGGAGTTGTTGAAGTGGGTTCGATGTCTCCATTGGTCGATGCTTTTTTACAAGCTGTGTTGAATGCTGTTAATAGCAAGAATAAATAAAATATTTTTTTCATTTGGTTAGATTTTACAGGTTTTGTCATTGCGAGTGTCTCGCAATGACGATTTTGATTATACTGATCTGTTTTCTTCCACTTCTAATTTAGAGGCTAAAATTTCATCCGTTTTTTTAGGCTCTCTGATGAACAAATAGCAAATTACTGCTGCCAAAATCATCAATCCACCACCAAGCTGAACAGCTAAAAGCCTGTCGTTATTCAGTACATTACGCATTAACCAACCAAAACCCAATGAGGCTATAATTTCCGGCAACACAATAAAGAAATTGAAAATGCCCATGTAAATGCCAATTTTATCTTTCGGTAATGAACCGCTCAACATTGCATAAGGCATAGAAAGAATACTTGCCCAGGCAATTCCAACGCCAGTCATACAGAGGTAAAGCATATTTTTATCATGCACCCAGGCTACGCTGATCAATCCGATTGCACCACAAATTAAACACAAAGCATGAGTTGTTTTTCTTCCTAAAGCATCGGCAATTTTTGGAAGTACTAAAGCAAAAAGGAAGGTTATTACGCTATAATAGGCGAGTGTTAAACTTCCAAAATCGGCTCCATGCGCATAAACCGGATCAGCTGCATCTTTACCGCCAAAAACATTTACGGCAACAGCTGTGGTATAATAAAACCACATTAAAAATAAACCTGGCCAGGTAAAGAATTGAACTAAAGAAACAATTTGCATTCTTTTTGGCATGTTTCTTAAAGCATTAAAAATCTCACTTACTCCTCCACCAAAACCCTTGTTGCTTTCCCGAACTTTTTCCTTGAAATCCACATCCTGAGGCGGATATTCCTTAGTGGTAAGAACGGTCCATAAAACAGCCGTAAAGAAGAAAAATGCACCAATATAAAATGAGAATTTCACATTTTCAGGAATACCGCCTGGTTCAGCGGTATTGGTTAAACTGAAAACATTGTTCATTAACCAGGGTAATGCTGATGCCACACTACCACCTAAACCAATCATCATACTTTGCATAATAAATCCACGATTGATCTGGCTATCGGGCAATTTATCGGTAACAAAAGCCCGAAAAGGCTCCATGGCAATGTTGCCAAAAACATCTAAAATCCACAATAAACCCGCAGCCATCCAAAGTGCACTGCTATGTGGCATGAAGATCAATGCAATACTACTCACAATAGCACCAATCATAAAATAAGGCCTTCTTCTGCCCCATTTCGGATGCCACGTTCTGTCGCTCAAATAACCAACAATTGGCTGAACCAACAGACCGGTTAAAGGCGCTGCCAGAAACAATAAGGGAACCTGATCGGGATTAGCACCAAGATTTTCATAAATCCGTCCCATGTTGGCACGTTGCAGATCCCAACCGAACTGGATGCCGAAAAACCCAACACTCATATTTATAATTTGTGCAAGTGTTAATTTTGGGTTTTCGAATATTGTTTTTAAGCTCATTGTATTTGGTTTTATTTAACCGCAAAGGGCGCTGAGTGGAAAGCGCAAAGGGCGCAAAGCTATTGTATCCAAACTTTGTGTTCTTTGCGAAAGTCTTCGTGTTCTTTGCGGTTTTCTTTATTTAAAATTCAATCACTTGCGCCGAAACCGGAACAAGTTTTACAGGTATACTCGTGCCTGCAGGTATATTTAACTTTGTATCTGTTAACAAATCCGTAACCGGAGATGAGTGTTTTACTTTCAAAATATGGTCAGGAATTTCGATACTGGCTTCTAAAGTCTGATTTCTATCGAAGTTGGCCACTACCAATAAACGTTGTTTGCCTGAATAACGGATAAATGCATACATGCGATTATTCATGTTCCCAGAATGTGGAACATCATAAATTTCTCCATTGACAACGGCATCACTTGCTGAAGTGACTTTTAACAACTGCTTGTAATAAGCCCTTAACTTTTGTTGCGCTGCATTTAATTTATGACCATCGAATAAGCCGCCATTCATCCATTTCTGATGATTAGGAACACCCCAGTAATCAAAAATAGTGGTGCGGTTATCATCCCCTCCAAAACCCTCTTGTCCTTTTCCAGGTTCTCCAACTTCCTGTCCGAAATAAAGCATAACCGGACCCGAACCTAAAGTAGCTGAAACTACCATTGCAGGTAAAGCCAGTTCAGCTTTTCCTGCAAAACCTGCCGATGCAATACGTTCTTCATCATGATTTTCTAAAAAGCGTAACATATTTTTGCCAAAACCAGCGCTTTCTACCTGCCAAACATGACGAATCTCCCTAACATCTGCAGATGGTTCGTTTCTGATTAATCGTTTCAATCCATCGTAAAGGCCAACTTTATCATATAGATAATCGAATTTACCCTCTTCTAAATATTGCTTATAAACCTGTGGATTGTAGGCTTCTCCTAAAAAGATTAAATCGGGATTTACTTTTTTAACTTGCGGAATAACCCAGTTCCAGAAAGCAATAGGCACCATTTCGGCCATATCACAACGGAAACCGTCAGCACCTTTCTTTGTCCAGTAGATTAAAATATCACGCATTTTGATCCATACTGGTGGGACTGGACTAAAATATTGCTTTTCTCCATTTTGATAATCCACACCATAGTTCAGCTTAATGGTTTCATACCAGTCATCATATTTTGGCGATGCTGAGAAAACATTATTTCCTGTGGCTTTTGCCGGATTTTCATCAAATTTACCATCTTGCAAAACAGAAAGTGGCGTTTTTTGATCGTTTACCGGCACTACAAAAGTTTTTCCGGGAATATAATAGAAATCGTTCTGTGGACTAAAACTTTTCGTTGCATCATCTTTTGCACCAAAATCCATTACATTTTTTGGTTTAGCATAGGAATGATAGCTTCTGGCCACATGGTTCGGAACAAAATCAATTAAAACTTTCAGTTTTTTAGCGTGGGTCCTTTTAATCAGGGCTTCAAACTCTTTCATCCTGTTTTTAACATCAACGGCTAAATCAGGATCAACATCATAATAATCGCGAATAGCATAAGGAGAGCCTGCCCTGCCTTTAACTACATCGGCATCATCATTTTTAATTCCGTAAGCAGAATAATCGGTTAAACTTGCGTGTGCAATGGCGCCCGTGTACCAAACATAATTAACGTGCAGCTCTTTTATCCCATCTAAAGCTTTATCTGTTATATCATTAAACTTACCAGAACCATTTTGTTCAATGGTGCCATAAGGAATATTTGCAGTGTTTTTATTTCCGAATAAACGAGGCAATAACTGATATATAACGATTTGTTTATCGTTCATATTTTTACTCTTTTTTTGTGCAAAGGATGAAATCGAAAGAAATAAAAGGAAAATTATAGCTGAATAAACTATCGCATTAAGATTGCTTCGTTCCTCGCAATGACGACGAATTGAGACAACTTTTACCTCTAACCCTTCAACCTTTAAACCTTCTACATCTCTCATACCAACTCGGCGTTATTTACTTCAATTTCTGCGTGGCCAGCCAATTTAAAGGTTTGGTTTCTGATTCCAATTTCTAAATCTACATCATTATTGTTTTTGATATTGATTCCACTTTCGGTAATGTTGATTTTTAACGTAGCGCCTCTAAAGCCAATCGTGAATGAGAATGATTTCCATTTTCCTGGCAAGAAAGGATTAAACTGCAACTTACCATCGCGAACACGCATACCCGCAAAGCCTTCTACAACGCTCATCCAAGTTCCGGCCATCGAAGTGATGTGCAAGCCATCTTCCGTATCATTGTTATAATCATCCAAATCTAAACGGGCAGTACGTAAATAGAATTCGTAAGCACGTGCCTCATCATTTAATTTAGCGGCCAAAATACTGTGAACGCAAGGCGATAAAGAACTTTCATGAACAGTGCGTGGTTCGTAGAAATCGAAGTTTCTTCTGATCGTGTCTAAATCATAATTCTCTTCAAAGAAATACAAACCTTGTAAAACATCTGCCTGTTTAATGAAGCATGAACGTAAAATTCTATCCCAGCTCCATTTTTGGTTAATCGGTCTATCCGTTGCCGGAAGATCCTTAACCAAAATTTGTTCCTTATCTAAATAACCATCCTGTTGCAGAAAAATACCTTTATCCTTATCTTCAGGATAGTACATTTTCTCAATAATATCAGCCCAATCAGTAAATTCTTTTTCGTCGAAATTTAAGCTTTGCAATAAGCTGTTATATTTTTCCGGTTGTTGTGCTTTAACAATTTCAGCAGCTTCAGTGGCATATTTCATGCACCATGTTGCCAATAAATTGGTGTACCAGTTGTTATTCACATTGTTTTCGTACTCGTTCGGTCCGGTTACGCCAAGCATTACATATTGCTGTTTATCAGTGCTCCAGTTTACACGTTGTTTCCAGAAGCGGGCTATTCCGATCAGCACTTCCAAACCATAATCGAACAGATAACTTTCATCGCCGGTATAACGAATATAGTTATAAATGGCAAAGGCAATTGCACCATTCCGGTGGATTTCCTCAAAGGTAATTTCCCACTCGTTATGGCATTCTTCGCCATTCATCGTTACCATTGGATACAAGGCAGCACCGTCTTTAAAACCTAATTTGGCTGCATTTTCAATGGCTTTGTCCAGTTGCTTGTGGCGATAAATCAATAAGTTTTTGCTTACTTCCTGTGGGGCTGTTGCCAAGTAAAACGGCACACAATAGGCCTCGGTGTCCCAATAAGTAGAACCGCCATATTTCTCGCCCGTAAATCCTTTCGGACCAATGTTCAAACGATCATCCTTACCGGTATAGGTTTGAAACAATTGAAAAATATTGAAACGGATAGCTTGCTGCGCAGAAACATCGCCTTCGATAATGATATCGCTTTCTTCCCATTTTGTTGCCCAGGCCTCCGTTTGTTCTTTTAATAAAGTATCGAAACCTTTGGCCGTTGCTTTGGCAATAGCAGCTTTTGTATGTTTTAAAAGTTCTTCCTTCGGATAATTTTCTGAAGATAAATTAGCAGCAATTTTAACTAAAGTGATTTTTTCGTTTGCTTTTACCTCAAGAGAAAGCGTTTGTCCAACAAACTTCTCCTTGCGTACTTCTTCAAAGTTTACACTTAGTTTTTCTGTGTTTTTGAAAACTTCAATGTTACTTCCGGTACAAACTTCAAACTCGGTTTTCTTCGTTCTTAATTTGATATAAGCTTCCGTTCCGTTAATATCATCTTCAACAAAATCCCAGAATTTTTCATCGTAATTACTATCCTGATTTTTAACATCTCCATCAATGAACGGCATTAATGTTAGTTTTCCATCAAAATTCAATGGTGTAATGCTGTAACGGATCGCGCCAACTTCATCATCGGCAATGCTGCAAAAACGAGTTGATTTTACTTCAATGGTTTTGCCACTTTTTAGCTTTGCAGTAAATGTGCGTTCCAAAATACCAGTGTGCATATCTAAAACGCGGTTGAAATCACTTACTTCAGCGGTTGCTAAATCAAGAATCTCATCATCCAGTTTTACTTCAATACCTATCCAGTTAGCTGCATTTAAAACTTTAGCAAAATATTCGGGATAACCATTTTTCCACCATCCTACACGGGTTTTATCCGGATAATATACACCTGCAACATAATTGCCCGGTAAAGTTTCGCCGGTGTAAGTTTCTTCAAAGTTTGCACGCTGCCCCATTCGCCCATTGCCCAAACTGAAAATACTTTCTGAAATTTTATTTAAATGTGGATCAAAGCCTTCTTCGATAATTTTCCACTCATCCGCTTTAATGTAATTCTTCATCTTTTATGCTTTCTCGTCATTGCGAGGCACGAAGCAATCTCTTTTCAGAGTGCGTGTGCTCACAATTGTTTTGAATTCCTTTCGCTTTAAGATTGCTTCGTGCCTCGCAATGACGGCAGTAGAAACCTATAAACTTTCTAAATCTTTAACCGTTAATTTATCCAATCCACTTACCACTACATCAGCATTGGCAAGTACACTTTTTTCTCCAATTCCTATGGCTTTCATTCCACCGCGTTTTGCGGCTTCGACACCAGCAACGGCATCTTCAAAAACCACGCATTCTTCAGGTTTAAAACCCAAAAGTTCAGCACCTTTTAAAAATACTTCAGGGTCAGGTTTTGATTGAGTTACCATATTTCCATCTACAATCTCATCAAAGAAATGAGCAAGATTGGTGCGTTCTAAAATGATTCCTGAGTTTTTACTTGCTGAGCCCAGCGCTAATTTGTATCCCGCTTTATGGATTGCTGTTAAAAAATCAACTGTTCCCGGCAAAACTTCAGCAGGTGTCATTTTGGTAATCATATCCACATACCAGCTGTTTTTTAAAGTAGCGAGTTCTTGTTTTTCTGTTTCTGTTTTTTCTACGCCGCCCCATGCCAAAATTTTATTTAAGCTTTCTACACGGCTCACGCCTTTTAATTGCTCATTCTGTTCTTCAGTAAAATCGAAGCCCATGGTATTGGCTAAACGTTTCCAGGCTTGATAATGGTAAACTGCTGTATCTACCAAAACGCCATCAAGGTCAAAGAGGCAGGCCTTGATTTTGGTCTGGAGTTTTGAATCTGAAGTCTTGAGTCTTTCTTGCATCTTTTTTATACTTTTTCCCTTCGGGATGATTACACCGATTGTTGGTTACACTAATTCTTTTCGCTTTATCTTTTTCGTGTTTCTTCCGACTTCGCAGCTCCGACACCGGACCCTCTTTAATTTTAATTTAGTTCTAAAACCAAAGTTGTTTTCGCCGGGACTTTAATTTCTTTAAATGATATACTTTCTCCTGATATCACATTTTTTGCAGTTGTGATTCCAAGGGTTCTTTCTGCAAAACGATCGGTATTTAATGTTTTCTCCTTTTCGGCATTATTTACAATTACCATTACCGTTCCTTTTGCCGTGGTGTTGTAACGGAAATACACATAAATATCATCTTCCGGAACAAACTGCATCAGTTTTCCGGTTTGTAGCGATGCACTTTTTTTACGGTAATTGGCTAAAGTTTTTACAAAGTTGAACGCTTCATTTTCTTTGTTTGTTCTGCCATCGGCGATGAATTTATCTTTCTTGTCTCCATCCCATCCGCCAGGGAAATCAGAGCGAACCAGGCCGTCGGGATCGGAGAAGTTTTTCATCAGAATTTCGGTTCCATAATACATTTGAGGAATGCCACGCATGGTTAATAAAATGGCCATACCCATTTTATATTTATCGAAATCTTCATTAACCACTGAGTAGAAACGGCTCATATCATGATTATCTAAAGCAATGCAATTTTTCGTTGGGTCTTTGTAAAGGAAATCGTGGGCAACTACATCATACAAACGATTTATACCATCTGTCCAACCGTTTTTGCCATTCAAAGCCTCATAAATTCCTTCTTTAACAGCCATATCTGTAATGCCAGGCAAATGCGTATCAAAACCACGATTTACTGTATTTCCCTCAGTAAAGTAAGCCTGATTGGCTACACCATGAACAAAGGTTTCTCCAAAAACTGACAAATTAGGAAATTCGGCTTTTAATTTGATTGCCCAATCGGCCATGTAAGCAGGGTCGTTATAAGGATAGGTATCTAAACGTAAACCGTCAATGCCTGCATATTCAATCCACCAGATGTGATTCTGTGTTAAATAATTTTGAACATAAGGATTGTTTTGATTCAGATCGGGCATGGAAGGTACAAACCAGCCATCCAACATTTTTTTACGATCGGCAGCAGAAGCATGTGTATCCATCACTGCCTGATCCCGGTAACTGGTTTGTGTGTATTTTGGCCATTGATGAACCCAGTTCTTCATTGGCAAATCTTTAAAAAACCAATGGTTGGTGCCAATATGGTTATGAACAATATCTTTGATCACCTTCATGCCTTTAGCATGGGCAGCTTCTACATATTTTTTGTAAAGTTCATTCGTTCCGTAACGGGGATCAATTTTATAATGATCGGTAACAGCATACCCATGATAAGATGCCTGTTGCATGTCATTCTCAACTTCGGGAGTCATCCAAATGGTGGTTATGCCTAAATCTTTAAGGTAATCCAAATGATTAATTACGCCTTGAATATCTCCCCCGTGACGATAATACATGCTATCACGGTTTAATGCTGTTTCAGTTAATCCCTGAACCACATCGTTGCTTTTATCGCCATTCGAAAAACGATCTGGCATTAAAAGATAAATGAAATCTTTTTGTGTTACGCCCTGAATTCTTCCTGCATTTTTATCGCGGGTTTTTAATTCATAAGTGTAACTGAATATCTTTTTTCCATTAACAGAAAAGTCAATTGGGAATTTTCCTGCTTTTGCGGTCGCCGAAAGCTGTAAATCCAAAAATAAATAGTTTGGGTTTTCTACTTGATTGACTTTAACCAGTTTTATACCCGGATATGTTAATGTAACGGTACTTTTTGCAATGTTTTCTCCATGAACAAGCAGCTGCAATTTTGGATTATGCATTCCGGTAAACCAAAACATGGGTTCAATGCGTTCTAGCTTTTGAGCAAAAAGATTTGTGCCTGAAAGTAAAATTAACAGGGAAATAAAAATTTTTTTCATTTTAGTAGAAAGGAATGCGCTGATAATTAAAGCGCGCAGGTTTACCAGGAAATTAATTTGAGCATTCGTAGGTAAAATAGATATGCCTTGAAATAATAAAAGTTGGGATCTGATCATACTAAAATGCTGTAGAGAATAAATAATAAGGCTGTCCAAAAGGTTACAACGTCATTCCCCTGAAAACGGGAACTTCCTTAATAGCAATAGCACTGTATTAAGATTCCCAATCGGACTGGGGATGACAGCGTAGAACTTTTTGGACATCCTTACCAAAATTGATTATTATAACTTGGTCATGGTATAAGAACCAGTTTTACCATCGGCATTTAAAGTTAATACCAGTTTGTAATTTCCGGCAGAAGTGACGTTGATGTCATTTCCATTATCACCAATATTGGTTCCCCAATCGTGGTTTCGTCTGAATTTAAAAGCACCAGGTGTTAAAGCAACCGTTGTTGTCCAGGTATTGTTACCATCATTTGTAGCTTTTAAATCTATATCTTTATCCCAGTTGCTCCCTGGTATAGCATTACCGATGATTGACCAATAATCAGCATCAGCAATTGTATAAACTAAAGTATTTAAATCAACGGTAAGTAGTTTAAAACCAGCCGAAACAGAGCTTATATCACCACCTGTAGTGCTTAATTTTCCGCCACCTGCATTACCATAAGCTATGTCCCATTTCTTAGCAGGTGTAATTTTAAAATTATCACCATCAAATTTGATGATACCTGAATAAACCCCATTTCCTGTAATGGAAACCAAACTATCAGCAGTTGCCGGGTTCCATCCCTGGTAATTTCCCGGAACATAAATCCAGGAAGTGAGCGGAAAAGGTTTCGCACTGATGGTTACCACATTACTGTAAACTGGTGCAACAGCGTTAGAGATAGAAGATTTCAAACGGATCTCAACTTCAGAAGTTGTAGTTGTTGATAAACCCAAAGCAAGAAGCAAATTATTAAAATCTAATCCATTGTAGCTTTTTGAGGTTACATTAACATCAAGCGGGGCTTCTTTTGGTTGAGCAAAGTTGGTTCCTTTGGCTGCTAATTGCAAAACGTTAGTGATTGCAGCATTGTAACCAAAGTTTGCGTTTGTTGTGGTAAACGTGATTACATCAGTTTCAAGTACAGATTTATCGAGCGTTACACTGGTAACAGAAGATTTTAATGAACCTCCTGTACCTGCGCTTGCGACAGTTTGTGTTTCGTCTTTTTTACAAGACCATAGCGATAAAGCAATGAAGCTTAACGCTAATAATTTATAAAATGTTGATTTCATATCTTATAATGATTAAGATTAATAACCTGTATTTTGTTTCAAGTTCGGATTGGCAATTAAATCTGCTGCTGGAATCGGATATAGATTACGGTGTGTGGGAACATTAGCTCCAGCTTTAACACCACCTTTAAATGGCCATAAATAGCTAGATCCTGTGAACTTACCATAACGAACCAAGTCTGTACGGCGATGACCTTCCCAGTATAACTCTCTTCCACGTTCATCTAAGAAGAAATCAACGCTAAGTGTAGAAACATCACCAGATGTATTACCATAAGCACGGCGACGCAGGTTGTTTACATAAGTTAGTGCTTGGGCTGTGCTACCACCGGAACCACCACGCATTACGGCCTCTCCATAAATTAAATATTGTTCTGCCAGGCGGAAAATTGCGAAATCCAACGAGCTGTATGTGCCACCTAATGAAGGAGGCGTAATACCTGTAGAAGTTACGTTTTTGAATTTTGTTACCCGTAAACCGTCTGTAAATACACCAATGTCATCAACATTAGCCTTTACTCCAAAGAAAATACCACGTTTATCTAATGTTCCGTTTGGATCTGGAAATAATGCAGGTAAATTTTGTCGGGTTCTGTTACCGCCCCAACCACCTGTTGGCACACCATAAGATGAGGGAACCATATCGGCATTAATAGCAGCATTGATCAGATAAGTTGTTCCTCCGTTGTTTGTTCCATTCACACCATCATAATTGATGGTTAGGATATTCTCAGCATTGTTCACATCGTTATCAGCCAGGAACAAATCTTTGTAATTTGCTTTTAAAGCATAGCTGGCACCGATAACTTTACTTGAATAAGTGATGGCTTCAGTATATTTTGCAGTACCGGTATACACTTGTGCATTTAAATACAATCTGGCTAATAAAGCCCAATCAGCGCCCTTATCTGCACGACCATATTCGTTTGTGCGAGGTTCAGCTAAATCACCTTCAATCGCTTTTAATTCAGATTCCACATAGTTGAATAAAGCAGCCCTTGTAATTTGTTTTGGAGCAACTTTACCAATTGCATCTTCTTCAGTAACAAATGGTGGATTGCCATAAGCATCCATCAATACCCAGTATTGATAAGCACGTAGGAAACGAGCTTCTGCACGGTATCTCGTGATAGCTGTTGCATCAGCACCTGTAATATTACGACTTGCCAATTTATCAGGAGTGCTTTCGCGAAGGAACTCATTTGCAACCGTAATTTGCAGAATGCTTCTTGAATATAAACCTCTTAGGAACTGATTATCAACAGACCAGGTAGAATAGTCCAATTCAGGAATACCGGTATCTCCCCAGGAACACACGGCCTCATCGGTAGTTAATTCTTGTGACATCCAGAATAGCCTTAAAAAATCTGCAAAACCAGAATTTAAGCCACCTACATCACTTCCATCAGCACCTTGAGGGCTGGTTAGTGCATAAGTTGCATATAGCTTTACCAGTGCCGCTTTATAACCCGCAGGTGTTGCATACACTGTAGCAGCCGTTACATCATTGGTTGGGGTTAAATCTAAATCCCCCTTTTTACATGCATTTAATGACAACAATAAAAACCCTGCTGCCAATATCGTTTTAAATGATTTTTTCATCTTTAGTATATTTTCTTTGATAGATATGAAAGCTATCATGGACTTTCTTAATTGAAGAATATTGCTGCTCATGATAACTTTCTGCTCTATTTTTTATTAAAAACCAACATTTAAACCTAAAGTATATGTTCTTGGTCTAGGATATAAATTATAGTCGATACCCGTAATCAATTCCGGATCTAAGCCTTTATATTTAGATACCACAAAAACATTCTGGCAGTTTGCCGAAATACGCATAGTTGTATTGCCTGTTTTAGATAATTTACCAAAGTTGTATGATAAGCCAACATTATCCATTTTCAAAAACGATGCGTTTTTCACGTAGTAATCACTCATGTATTGATTGGTTTGGAAATTTGTATTCAGGAAATCTGAACTTGCGTTGTTAATTAAACCACTAGGACTTAAGATATTTGATCTTACACCAAAATTTGATGAAACGTTATCATAAACATAGTTACCCAGGTTTGCTCTCAATACAGTTGTTGCAGTCCAGTTTTTATAAGTAAATGAAGTGTTAAAACCGAAAGTAAAGTTTGGATCAGGAGATTTGTAAAAATACTGATCGCTTGTATTAATTACACCATCGCCATTTAGATCTTCATAAACACCTTCTAAGGGAACGCCACTGGCATTGTAAACTTGTTTGTAAACAAAGAATGAACCTGGTAATTGATTAACTGCATTATACTTTAATGTAACACCAGTTCCACCGGCGATATCACCTGCTCCAACTTTCGATCCCGGATCAGGATTTAAAGTTAAATTAGTAACTTTTCTTTTGTTGTAAGCAGCGTTGAAACCAAAATCCCAGGTAATATCATTGCTTTGAATAGCCACAAAGTTTAAACTTGCCTCAATACCTTTAACTTCCATATTTCCAACGTTTGTGGTTAATAAGTTGCTAAAGTTTGTTCCTACAGGAATATTGATTGTACTTAATAAGTCTTTTGTTTTTTTGAAGTATGCATCAATACTACCATATAATCTTCCCTTCAGGAAACCATAATCCAAACCAGCATTATAGGTTGTTGTTGTTTCCCATTTCAAATCAGGATCATAGGCAGCAGGGCTAAAATAGTTATAAAAAGTATTTCCTACCTGATACTGTCCCTGATTGGTATTGGCATAATATTTTGCTAAATAATCATAGTTGCCGATTCCGTCTTTATTACCGGTTTGACCATAACTCAACCTCAATTTCAGGTCAGATATAACTTTGCTGTCTTTTAAAAATTCTTCTCCAACTACTCTCCATGTGAAAGCTGCAGACGGGAAGTACCCCCAACGATTATCAGCAGAGAACTTAGAAGAAGCATCAGCACGCATAGTACCAGATAAGATATATTTATCCGCTAAAGTGTAAGTAAACCTTCCATAGTAGGAAAGCAATTTATTTTGCTCAACAGCAAATGGGAAAACCGGTGTGGTTAAAAGTGTGCCCAAGCCATTGTATGAATTATAATTATAGTTGGTTACCGCATCGTCATAATAACCATAACCAGCAGTTACATCAAATCTACTTTTAATACTTTCTACAGTTTTAGCATAGTTTAAATAAAACTCAGAAAATTTATTTACTTCGGTGTTTTTTCTGTTAGTAGCAGAGCCTAAAGTAGAAAAGCTTTGAGCAGCAAAAGGAGGAACGGTTGTAGAACCATAACCTTTAGAAACGTCATAACCCAGGTTTAAGTTAGCGTGTAATTCCGGAAGGAAGTGAAAGGAGTAATCAAATTTGGCATTACCAAAACTTCTGGCTGCATTGCCATGATTATCTTGTAAACGAATTAAGGCAACTGGATTGCGTGGAGCATTTGGATTTAGACTGCCATCTCCTCTTAACCATTCAAAATATCCGCCGTATGTAGCCGGACCTGAAACGGACTGAGTTGGATCGAATTGGATAGCATTACCAATAGCACCATCATTAGGATATTGTGATTCGGTTAATGCACCTTTTAAGTTTAAATCGATTTTTAAGTGATCTTGAAACAACCTTGGAGAAACGGTAATTGCACCAGTAGCCCTTTTCAAGTTACCCCTGATCAAAACCCCATCCTGATTTAAATAACCTGCTGAAACACGATATGGAAGGCCCTTAAAAGTGCCGGCGATGCTTAAATTATTATCAGTTGTAAAAGCATTTCTGTAAATTTCATCTTGCCAATCGGTATTTGCACCTCCCAAAATTGATTTGAATGATTTACCATCATCATAAGTAACTTCCGGATGCGCATTCACATAATCTCTTATTTGAGCGGCAGAAAGCACATCGACTTTTTTAGCAACCGTTGCAATGGAATTATTTGTGCTAAAAGTGATTTGAGGTGCGCCAGAAGATCCTTTTTTAGTTGTAATTAAGATTACACCATTTGAAGCCCTTGAACCGTAAATTGCAGTTGCATTCGCATCTTTTAATACCGTAAAAGTTTCGATATCGTTAGGATTAATTAAAGAAAGCGGGCTTGGTGCGTTACCAATACTATTTCCACTAAAAGGGACTCCATCTACAACGATTAAAGGATCGTTACTTGCATTTAACGAAGCTCCTCCACGAATACGGATTGTACTACCACCGCCTGGTGAACCGCCACCCGAGATAATATTAACCCCGGCAACTTTACCCTGAATCAACTGCTCTGGCGTAGTAATAGTACCTTTCTGGAAATCTTTTGAATTTACGGTTGTGATGGAACCGGTTAAGTTTTTCTTTTCTGCCGTACCGTAACCAATCACCACAACTTCATTAAGTTTTTGTGCATCTGGTACTAATTGAAAATTAACTGTAGCGTTTGCCGAAACGGTAACAGCTTTATCAAGGGTTTGATAACCAATGAAACTCACCGATAAAGTAATTGAGCCATTTGTTAGCCCGATCAATTTGAAGTCACCATTTGCATCGGTAGAAGTACTTCTTGTTGTTCCTTTAACAATTACTGAAGCGCCAGGCAAAGGTTGGCCGGTTTCATCAAGCACTTTTCCAGATACTGATCCGGTTTGTGCCTTTACAATTAATGCTGAAAAAATCAACAGCATCAAAAGCCCCTGTTTTAACAGGTAAAATACTTTCATATTCGAAGCTCGTTTAAGTATAAAAATTTGGTTAAATATTATAGTGATTTACACATAGGCCTAATTTACAGCACTTAATGATATTTCAAAATTTATTTAAAAAATATATTTTCTGCCTGAAAACTTCATTCAGAAAATTAATAAAATGTTCATTTTTTCTTAACACAAAAATGAAATAGAAAACAATTTTTAATCTATAATTAATTGATAATCAAAAAATTAAAAAACAAAACACAGAAAATAAAGTGTATTTTTTACACTAAGCATTTTTTTACCGTTTTTTCGGGAACGTTCCCGAAAAAACGACATGAATTTCCGGCTCAATTTCGGGAACGTTCCCGAAATTGAGCCGGAATTCTGCGTATTTTACACTAAGTGCTGAAATTTTTTGGAAATTTCAGCCTAAAAAAACGCAAGATTTTTTAGTGATTTTTGGGCTCTTTTGAAGTAGAATTTCTCACAATGATTTTGGATTGTAAAATTACCTCATTGAATAAGTTTTTATCCTCATTATCATCTAATATTTTAAATAATAATTTAGCCGCTTGTTCTCCAATTTCTGTAGCGGGTTGCGTGATGGTGGTTAAAGAAGGATTTAAAAGCGGGGCAATCTCCAGGCTTGAAAAACTAATCACTTTTAAGTCTTGGGGAATGTTTATGCCTAAATCATAGCAAGCATAATAAGTTGCAAAAGCTAAACGCTCAACAGAAGTAAAAACTCCATCAGGTTTTAATTGATGAAGTGCATCTTTAATAATGATGCTATTTTCCTCATAACTATTACTACAATCAATAATTAAGTTTTCTTCGAAAGGAATGTGGTACTTTTCAAGTGCATCTATATAGCCCTTCATCCTGGTTTTACCAATAGATAAGCTTTTGTTTACCACCAGGTAGGCTATGCGCCTGCAACCTTGTTCAATTAAGTGTTCTGTTGCCAGAAAGCTGCTATTATAATCATTAGTGATTACTCTTGGTGTTTCAATATCTTCATAAATCCTATCGAAAAAAACCAGAGGCAATCTTTTAGTTCCGAATTTATTCAGATAGTTATGATCATTTGCCTCGCCCGAAACGGACATGATAATGCCATCGGCTCTTCCATTGTGTAAGTGACGAATAAAGTTTACTTCCTTTTTGTAATCATCATCGGTAACATAAATTAAAATATGGTAGCCGTTTTCCCTGGCAACTCTTTCTATTCCGTGAATAGCTTGAGAAAAGTAATTATTGGCCAATTCAGGAACAATAACCGCAATGGTTTTACTTTTTTGTTCTCTTAAATTACTTGCATAATGATTTGGCTGGTAATTAAGCTCTTTGGCTTTTGCCAAAATACGCTCTTTAGTAGTGCCACTAATATCACTATTATCTCTAAAAGCTCTTGAAATGGTCGAAGTAGACAGGTTTAAGGCTTCGGCTAATTTCTTAATATTAATGCTATCCATCGTGGCTATCAAACCTTTTTTTAAATTCCGTTGTAAATATAAACTATAATATTTCGAAATAAACAAATGTGATTTTGCAAAAGAAGTTAATTTATCGAAACTAACACTTCTAAATATGGTTTAAAAGTAAAGCTTATAATTAGTGCCATATGAATACAATTAAACATCTACTTCAAAATCTGTGAATAAATGGAAAAAAAGACTTAATGGGCAACGGTAATTTGGAAATATATATATCATTTTTTTAAAAACAAAAAATAACTTTCAAGTATTAATACTTATGCACAAATGATCATATTTGCCTTTTATAAATTAATTTAACAATTACTATGGTTAAAATTTACATCAATGGGAACTAAGAAAATACTCATCGCTGATGATGATGAAGGGATTGTGGATGCCGTGACGATGATATTAGAGGTTATGGGGTATGAAGTTGAATATACTTACGATGGCGGAGCTGTGATCGATGCCGTTAAAAACAGGCCCGATTTAATTTTGCTTGATATCTGGATGAGCGGCCATGATGGACGCGATATTTGTAAACAATTAAAAAACGATCCTCAATATAATGAAATACCAATTTTAATGATTTCGGCAAGCAGGGATATTCGTCAATCTGCTCTGGATGCGGGCGCTAATGATTTTATGGAAAAACCTTTTGAAATGGATTCACTTTTAAATAAGGTGGATTTTCTTTTAAATTAAACCCATAATCTTTTACAGAGCCTACACTTTTTTAAAATAAATTCGCTCTGGCAATTGCTTAAAAACAAATTCTGTGACATGGCATAACCATAGCTTATGGTTTTTAATTTCTCCCCTGAAGTTTTCTAATATATAATCTCCGCCTCCACCAAGGTTTTCTTCACGGATATAAACCAGATCCAGAATCTCTGCGTTTTTGAGATAGTTGTCGGACATGAGCAATTTACATTCGTTATCAGATCCTTCAAGCCAGTTTAACAAAACATCAGCACCCTCTACCATTTGCAATTCCGCGATATCTCCTCCCCACTCAGGAATATCTGCATACCATTCCTGTTTCGCATTCTTGTAAAATCTGATGGCTCGTTTCATATTTTGTAAAGAAAAAAAATCTAATTCAATTATGAAGATAAAAATCGCGATTTTTAAAAAACCTTTATTCTTTAATTTGTGAATAAACTTTAATAGAGATTAAAAATCAATGTCTGATCAAACTCCACCTGTTTTAAGAAAGATAATCCATATTGACATGGATGCATTTTATGCTTCCGTAGAGCAACGGGATTTTCCAGAGTACAGAGGAAAACCTATAGTGGTTGGTGGAAAACCAGATAGCAGAGGAGTAGTGGCAACGGCAAGTTATGAAGCCAGGCAGTATGGCATAAAATCGGCTATGTCGTGCAGCAAGGCCTATCAACTTTGTCCTACGGCTATCTTTGTTTATCCGAGATTTGATGCTTACAGCGCCGTATCAAGAGCCATTAGAGAAATTTTTAGCCGGTATACCGATATTATTGAACCTTTATCTCTTGATGAAGCCTATTTAGATGTAACCGAAGACAAACTGGGAATAGGATCGGCAATTGATATTGCGAAATCCATTAAAGATGCCATCAAAAAAGAATTGAACTTAACCGCATCTGCAGGGGTTTCTGTAAATAAGTTTGTGGCCAAAGTTGCTTCTGACATGAATAAACCTGATGGATTAACATTTATAGGTCCATCAAAAATTAAAAGCTTTATGGAAAAGCTGCCCATTGAAAAATTCTTCGGAGTGGGGAAGGTAACCGCAGCAAGAATGAAAGCCATGCAAATTAACACTGGCGCAGATTTAAAGAAACTGACTGAATCTCAACTCGTTGCCCAGTTCGGCAAATCAGGGAAATTTTATTACAAAATCGTACGTGGAATAGATGATCGCCCTGTTCGATCCAACCGCGAAACAAAATCTGTTGGTGCTGAAGATACTTTGGCAGAAGATACCAACGAGGATGCTGTAATGCATGATTTACTTAGACAAATTAGCGAAACCGTAGCAAAACGACTACAAAAATATCAGTTGAAAGGTAAAACTGTCACGCTCAAAATCAAGTTTGAAGATTTCAAATTAATTACCAGAAGCAGATCTTTTTCAATGCCCATAAATGAGGCTGAAAACATTTATGCAGAAGCGATTAAATTACTTAACGAAGCAAATATCGGATTTGCCAAAGTACGTTTGCTTGGCATCACGCTATCCCGCTTTTATGATGACGCGCCCCTGGAAAATGTAGAGCGCAATCAATTAGAATTTGATTTTTGATTAAAAAAAGAGGCTGTCTAAAAATTCTCGTTTAGCCCTCTTCTACTTTTCTGGTTGACACATCTTAAACTTTGCATCATACTCAATTTATGGGGTATCCTAATGGGTTTTCAAGCGTTTCGTCATTCCCTATTTGATAGGGAATCTTAAAGCGTTGGGTTTTCGCTTTAAGATCCCCGTCTGCGTGGGAAAAGACGGGAGGGGTTGAGCTATTTGCTTATTACCTGCCATTAGACAAGCTAAGCCGTTCGTCATCCCTGGCTTATTACCAGCTATTATTACTTTGAATTTAATTTATCTGAAAGCATTTTCATATAGAAACCACCTACCACACTACGTGCCTTGAAATTATCACGAATACCAGTATTTGAATCGTAAAAATCGTTCAAAGGAACCCTTGATTCTGTTTCGATCGCATGTTTATAAACCGGATGAACCAATGCTTCAAATTCCCTTTGTGTAGGTGCAAAAGTTGCGGTCCATAAAATCCAGTCGTTTTTAGTATATGCTTTTCTACTGTCCAATGGAATACCGTATTTATTTTGCTTTGTTAAATAATATTTTGTTTCTGTGTCATAAATTTTTTGAGGAAACAAATTTAAACCCAAAACCTTATCCCAAACCAGGTTATATTTTTGGCTCCAGGTATTTTTATTATCGAAAGTTAAAGCATAGTGATCTCCTGCATCTGCCATTTCCATCCATTTAGGAACCATGCTTTCTGCAATTGCTCTATATTTCTTTGCGGTTTCATCATAACCTAAAGTTTGAGCCATTTGTGCATAGCAGGCAATTCCAACAATTGCTTTTATTGATAAGTTTGCATTTCTAGCCAGGTGGCCGGCAAAATCATCTGTACACAACTGTGTTTTTGGATCCAGACCTTCCTTGGTTAAGTAATCAACCCAGGTAGTTAAAGTTTTCCAGTGTTTCTTTGCATAATTTGCATTTCCTTGTACTTTGGCAATTGCGGCAGTTAAAATAATCATGTTTCCGGATTCTTCAACGGGCATTGGTTCTCCATAAGTTTGGCCATTGGCTAAAGGATAAGTCCCTAAATCATGGGCAGCCCAGGGGTGTGGATATTTGCCACTTTCGCTAAAATAGAAAATACCATTTAACATTCCCTGCAATAAAGTTGGATTGTAAATTAAATATAAGGGTGCCGATGGATAGGTCACATCAACCGTGTTAATGAATCCTCCGCTGTTATTTTCTTTTGATAACCATAATATTTCTCCCTGGGGGCTTTTAACCAGGGTATGTGCCGCAATGCTTTGACGGTAAGCTAAAACACAAAGATCGGCATATTCTTTACCTCCTGATTTTAGTGCATCAGCATATAAATTTTTATTAAAAGACTCACATTTCTGGATCACCGATTTGTACTCATTGGCAGCATTGGTTAACTGGCCTTCAATGGTTTCTTTACCTGACGTATTCCACCATGGTCTTAAATTTTGATTGAAGTATTGAATTGAATAAATTTCATCGTAACCTAATTCCACGAATTTTTCTACCGGGGTTTTACCAACACTTCCGAAGGGGATAATGGTATTTAATGCAAGCACTTTTCCTTGCTTAGCCGTTGATGCTGAGTTTCCTTTTCTAAATGCACTGATGGCATCTTTCTCTGCAGTTACAAACTGAATGGCATTACTTGTTTTTGGAGCAGCAACATAAAAATAACCCCAGTCAATCCGCATATCATCACTACCTTTTTTAAGTATTGGCTGTTCTACTGTGCCTGCTTTTAAAATTGATAATTTTGAGGTGGCGTATTTTGTAGTAGTTACCTCTTGCGATGGCTTATAAACTGCAATATTTGATGATGCACTTAGATAAACCTTAACATCATGTGCTTTGCTGTCGTTTGCTTTTACCTGGTATGACACATAAGATATTGGTCGTGCGAATAAACCTAAATCATTCATTAACAAAGGAGAAGTGAAAGTTAACTTTAAATCAACCTTGCCGCAGGTAAAATTGTAAATGGTTTGAGTAGCATTAATATCAATGCTTTTTTGTTTGGCCAGCTGGACCTTTTGTGCATTGTCTTTTTCTTTATCAACCAATCCGAAATCGAGGTAACGGCCACCAGCAGTATTCAGCAGATGTATTGCAATTACATTATTGCCTGCTTTTAACGCATTTTTATCGCTGTTATTCAAGGCAATGTATTGGAAAGTGTTGGTCCAACCTTCTTTGGTATAAATTTTCTTTCCATTTAAAAATATTTCAATGTTATCATCGTGATTTATTTTTAAGAAAAGTTCATTTATTGATTGAGGATTGGCCACATTAAAAGTTCTTCTTACCCAAATATCATGTGATCTCCATAATGTTTTAACATTTTTAGCATCATCTCCAATCGGTGCTGAACCTGTTTTCCAATCGCTTGCTGCATAGTCTATTGATTTCCAATCGCCTTGTGGTTCAGTTTCTGTGTATTTCACGTCATAACTTTTCTCATCTGACGTTGGAACAATGGTTTTATAACTCGCTGTTTCTTTACCTAAGAAACGATAAATGCTGCCGTCAACATTAATTAAACCTAAAAGGGAGTGTTCTGCTCCGGTCCAGTGTTCTGTTGATGATTCGTTTAACTTATCGGTGCCTGACCAAATACTGAAATAGGTATTATGCGTGATTAATGGATAAGATGGTGCCTTTCGATCCTGAGCATTGAGCAACCCGTTCAGGAAAATGCAACCAAACAGGATTAAAAATTTCAAAGTGTTAGTGTTCATAATGTGTGTGTTAATAATTTTCGGTTAGAAAGCAAACTAGTTAAACGTTTTACTAAAGTAGTAATTTTAGATTAACCAAGCATTTGTTTTTTTAGACCTTACACTAACGAATCGCATCCAGAATGGAAAATTTTACGAGAATAACAATAATAAAATAAAAATTTATAAAAATTGTCATAATGACACTTAATAAAATAAAAAAATACTAACAAATGCGCAATAAAAAAGAAATAATACAAATTATTAAATTAGTTATAATGTCTTTTACCAAAGTGTATATTAAATTAGTTTTTTATTAACTAAACATCTGTTTTTAGCTAAACATTTTTCCAATCATGATGGGATTAACCTTGATTTTCTCGAAACCAATTCCGGCACGCAATATTGAGAACATATAATCTTTTTAGATAATTAGGATAATACTATTAAATAAATCCAAAATAATAAAGAGACTGTCTAAGTCTTATAAAGATTCCCGATTATTTGGGATGGCGGATTCGGTTTGATTTCTCATTTTACAGTTATTCCGACTAAAAAATTTTGGTGGATAACAACTCCAACGTGGCTTTTTTCAAGCGCTAAAACCGCTGCAAAAGATCCAGCCGCTTTTTCCAATTGCTTAAGTCCTAAATAGCCCAATCCTTGCATATATAAACAATGAATGTTATTGCGTTTATCTAAATCATCTTCCCAAATGGTTAAATCTGGTAGTGATACCGCAAAATAATCGATGGTAACTTTATCATTTAAATGCTTTTGCGCATAGTTTATTAACTTTTCAAAACGCAAATTTGCTTCAGCATGCCTGTTTAATTGAATTAAGGCCAAGCCTTGATAAAAAATCTTATCAGGTTGCTGATCATTATAAAAAATAGCAGCAGCAGGCTCGCTTAAGCCTTTGGCCGCTTTCTCCCAATAATGGCTTGCCTCATTAATGTCGTTCAACTTTTCATACGCCACACCCAGCCAATAAAAAATATCATTTTCCTGTGCGCCAGTCAATTTACCTTCGGCCAGGTTATGCGGATAATATTGCGCATCAGTAAGATACTGAATAGCTACATTGTAATTTTCATCAGCGATAGCTTGTTTTGCCATTTCTACGAGCGAAGTTACATATTGAATGGCCACTTTACCTTCTCCACCTTCCCAGGGATGGAAAATTCTATTCTGTAATAAATCAAAAGCTTTTTGATATTCGCCGCTGAGGTTTAACAAAGTGATGTATTCGAGATAAACATCATCGCGTTGCAATACCAGATCTTTATTTTGCGTTAAAAATTGAAGCCTGAAATCCAGGTCTTTATTTACCCTTTTATATAACTGATCCAATTCCATCAGAATTCGGGCATCATTTTTATCCAGCTCAAAAGCTTTTTCCAATAATTCTACAGCGTTTTCCTGTTTATCGGTTTTATTATAATAAGCCAATGCAAGGTTACGCTGAACGGTTGGGAAGCCTGCATCAATTGCTATCGATTTTTGCCAGCAATCAATAGCTTCATCATAATATTTGGAAGCATACCAAAAATTGCCCAAATAATAAGGTGCTTTAGCATCATCAGGATTTTGTTTAATTGCTTCCTGCAGGGCTAAAACAGCTTCGATATGGTTGGGAAAACAATATGCTGGATTTGCATGAGCTGCTTTTTTATACGTTTCTTTGGCAAGCTCTCTGTTGCCTGTTTTATTATAAAACCAGGCCAGGTAATAATAAGCCAATGGGTAAACTTCTGCTTGAAGTTCAATGCCTGCATTTAACAATAAAATAGCTTCATGGTATAAACCTGCGGCCGCATAATCAAGAGCATATTCGATATAGGTATGAATATTTTTCCTGATTAAATGATTAAATCGGCTTAAATCTTCGGAGGCTTCAGATAAAAGGTATTTCTCAAAGTGTATTCCAAAATTAAAATGATCATCTGCCAAATAAGTTTCGGCAATGGATAATGCATTTTTCGTTTTCCCCAATTTGCGTAAAATCGCCACATGCAAATGCAAAGCTTTTTGATCGTTGGTATTTTTGGAGATCGATTTTTCTATATGTACTAAACCATTCTCCAAATCGCCTTTAATGATATCAAGCTGTGTAATATAAAAATACCCCTGATTTTGCCAGGCCGCATTCCAGATTGATTTATAGAAGGCATCATACGCTTCATCAAATTTATCCTGTAATTTTAACGATAGCCCTAAGTTAAAATATGGTTCGCCATCATAAGGATTTGGATTTCTTTCTGTTAAGGTTTTTATTGCTGTTTTAAAATAAAGCTCCGCATCTTCAAATTTACCTTTCCTTAGTTTTAAAAGCCCGATTGCATTATTACACCTAATGTCTCCAGCATCTCTGCTCAAAGCTTCATTGTAATAATCAAACGGATTATAGGTAGCATGTCGGTATTGTTCCAAATGCAATCCTGTTAAGAAAAGTTGTTCGTTGTTTTCAATGTCTTTTGGTGCCTTTGCGGGTTTTGCAGGCTTGGGAATAGCCTTTTCATTTTCGCCCTCCCATTTCCAATCGACCAACACATTGCCTTTCTCATCCGTAACACGAATGAATAACTGGTCAGGCTCTCCTCCAAAATACAGTTCTTTATCATAAGAACACGTTGGCGAAGCATCATAGCCATCAGTTAATAACTCTTGATCGCCATTTTTAAGCACAATTTTTGCATCTGGATAAACACCCGTGGTATAAACTTTAACGATTAATTTTCCATCAGCCAGTTCGATATTAACCATGGCATTTTTAGAGGCATTTTTTACCACGCCCAAATCGCGGTATGGCATATAATATTGTACAAAATCTTTGTACTCGCCTGGCATGATCCATGAAAAATCGGGCTGGTTATCCGTATAAACACCACACATTAATTCGATGTATGGCCCATCTTCATCGGTAAGGTTTCTATCCCAGGCTTGTCCAAAATCTCCATTGCCCCATGTCCATTGTTTTTTGCCTGGCGATATATGATGATTGGCCACATGCAATAAACCACCCTTGCTGTCATTCTCATAACCACCTACAAAATTGTATTTGGAAGAAACCGCCATATATGAGGTAGGGACAGGGATATTCTTATAGCGTGAGATATCTGTACCAGGCGAGTAATCAACTTTGTAATAAGTTCCTTTGGCAATGGGGAATGAAGAAACATCGCGTTTACCATGATCGAAAACCGCATTCACATCTGGCGGAAAAACAGATTGATAATCATCATTAACTTTTACTGCTGGATTTGCCCACCATAAAAACGTTTGCGCAAAAGGTGTTCTATTATACAGTTTGCCATTTATTTCGAGGTAGTTTTTATCAGGATATAATGTAAAACCAATGGTTCCCTTTGTTCTGAACATTCTTTCCACTTCACTGCACCAAACCGTTGCACTGCCATCTTCACTCTCTTCAAAGTAAAAATCAACTGCATCGAAAGTTGAAGGACGATGATGCTGAGGCCAGTTAAATTCGATGCCACCAGAAATCCAAGGACCAGTTAAGCCTACTAAAGCTGGTTTAATAACCTGATTATAATAAATAAAATGACGATTTTTAGTTTTATCGAAAGCCATTTGTACCCTGCCCCCGAGTTCGGGCAAAATCATGATTTTAACAAAATCATTTTCCAGATAAACTGCATTATAGGTTTTATCTGTTTTTTCATCGGCAATTTTCTCAATAACAGGATATGGATATACCGATCCGCTACTTCCCTGATAAACCCTCTTTTCAATAAATACAGGATTTTTTTCTGGCAAACCAACCTCGTAGGTTGGGATCACAACGGCTTCTGCCCAAACTTTAACTTTCATAAACACCAATTAAGCGTTCTATTTTTTAATCTGCGTAATAATACTACAGGATTTAACTATTAACAATTGAATAAATACCTATTTAACTTAATGGCCAATCAAACTGGTTTCCAGTTCTTCCAGGGTTTGCCCCTTTGTTTCTTTTACCTTGCTCTTAATAAAGAAAAATCCTGCCAGGCAAATCACGGCGTAAAGGTAAAACGGACCAAAAGCACCAAGCCATTCGGCCAAAATCGGGAAGGTAAATACCAGCACAAAATAAGCGCTCCATAGTGCAACTATTGCTATTGATGATGCTTTTCCCCTTATGCTGTTGGGAAAAATTTCTGAGATTAAAACCCAGGTAACGGGTGCCAGAGAAGTAGCATAGGTAGCAATAGCAAGAAGTACAAAAACCGAAACCAAATTGGCGTGAGCATTACTTTGCAGCAGAAAAGCCAGCACAATATACAAAACCGATAAGCCCAGCGAACCAATGAGCATTAATGGTCTGCGGCCCAACTTATCTACCTGCCACATGGCAATCAGGGTAAATATAAGGTTAACAATCCCGATGGCAACCGTTTCAAAAAGCTGCCTGTCGAGCTTAGCGCCTACTGCTTCGAAAATGGTGGAGGTGTAATTAAAAACCACATTGATCCCACACAACTGCTGAAAAACCGCTAAGGTAATGCCAACCACTACCGCTGGGCGAATGGCCTTTGCAAAAACAGCTTTGTAACTTTGCTTTTCCTCGCCCCCTTGCATGGAATTATTGATTTTGGTAAAGGTTTGATCTACAAAATAGGCATTGCCAATTTTAGAAAGCACTTTTTTCGCCTGATCTATTTTACCTGCTTTAATGAGCCAACGCGGACTTTCGGGCAGCCATAAAACCCCAAGTAAAAACAAGCCAGAAGGGATTGCCCCTAAACCAAACATCCACCTCCAGGCATTATCTCCATAATCTGCCAGTTTATAGTTAACCAAATTAGTGACCAAAATTCCAATTACTACCGTTAATTGGTTAATGGCCACATTTCTTCCGCGTTTTTCGGGAGGAGAAACCTCTGCAATGTACATCGGGCTTAACATGGATGCCATTCCAACCCCAATACCTGCCGCAAAACGCATGAGGATAAAAACAGTGAGATTGTGAGAAAACGCCATCCCGATGGAAGATATAGCAAAAATAACAGCGGCCAACATAAGCCCGGGTTTTCTGCCCTTGCTATCGGCAATGTTACCAGCCATGAGGCAGCCTACAATACAGCCCAATGCCAAAGATCCTGTTAAGAAGCCTTCCCAATACGCATTTAGTGCAAATTCTGTACGCAAAAAGGGTAATGCCCCAGATATAACTGCAAAATCGAACCCAAAAAGATAGCCTCCAAGTGCAGATATAAATGAGATGCCTAAGATGTAGGTGTTATGGTAAGTAACCGTTTGATTATTCATATTAATTTATATTGGTTAGCAGCTCGACCTAAAATCGAACATCCAAAACTAAATATCCAATCCTAACTATCAAATACTAAACCATAGCGATTTAATGGATAATCAATTTAATAAGATGGACAATATTACCATCTTCATTTTAGCCTATAGCTTTATATTCCGCCTAAGAAAAAAAGATGAATTACTTAATCCAAGCCCCAATTAGCATTCAGCTTTTTTTCTTATTCTTAAAATAGAATGGCGAGCCTATCAGGCTTATTTATTTAAATTCCTATCAAGGTCTTTGGGTAATTCCCTTCCAGTTGTCTGTTCTGAAAGGTGATGCTGGTAGGCCGGCACCATTTATCAGGTTACAAACAGGATTATTCGCCCAGGCATACCTCACTGCAACAGGATTCGCAACATCAGGACAGCTTACAATGACCTGATTTCCCTTTATTACGGCTTTTGCCCAGTAAAACTTCTGATCAGCTCCTGCTATCGCGAAGCCTTTCAATTCTCCTCCATCTTTAGCTTTTAAACCGCCCTTAGTGGAACTAAAGTTTAGTTTAATGACATTGTCATCAATAACCTGCGACTGATAAATAGGGCCAGTATAAGTGATTTTTCGTTTGTAATTTTTTGCAAGGGCAATCAGTGCCAGCCTCCTGCCCACTTCCTGTTTGTTTTTAGGATGAATGTCTTCTGCATCACCTATATCAATTGCTACTGCCATACCTGTATTAGGTAAGGATAGAGTTTTAAATTGAGCTTCTCTTAGTTCTGCCCATGACGACTCTTTCGGCTGATCCTCTACTTTCATAAAGTTGGCCAGTTGCACAAAATAGAATGGAAAATCTGGCTGATTCCAGCTTTTTCTCCAGTCCTTAATCATATTCGGGAATAAGGTTTGATATTGGTAGGCTCTGTCTACATTGCTTTCGCCCTGATACCATATCGCTCCACGGATTGGGAATTGAAGGTAAGGGTTAATCATTGCGTTATATAACACAGTCGCTCGATTAGGACCGTTATTTGTTATTGGGTTTGGAGGTACATCTTTAAGATCCAATCCTATTTTGTATTTCCATTCTCCATCCAGTGAAATTTTTTCCCCGGAAGCAGATGATACTGAAATTAGGTTTTTATTGCCATAAATACCGCCTTCGCCCCCACTATCAAATACCCTTACCGTAATGTTTAGTGCCCCCCCTTTAACTTTGTTGCCAGGAATAGTATATACCCGTGGTACATTATAGCCTTGGGTTTTACCAATCTTTTTACCATTAACATAGGTAATATCATCGTCATCAATGGTTCCAAGGTTGATTTTTACTTCTTTACCTTCCCAGGATTGAGGAATGGTCACCGTTTTACGAAACCATACTATGCCATCAAAGTTGAGCAAATCTGCGTCTCCCCACAATGCCGGGATCGAAATGGATTTCCATGAGGATAGATCAGTATTTGCTGATGCCCAGGTCGCATTTCCATGTTGCATTCCAGCATCTTTAATATTGATAACATCAAGCCATGACTGCATTTGTTGCTCAAGACTTGCCCCATTTTTGTCTTTAGCAGAATTTTCTATTTTATTGACTACATCTACGAAATCGGGCATGGTTTTCAGCGTAGCTGCACTTGTCCATGCTTCAGCAATGGTACCTCCCCATGAAGTATGAATTAGGCCAATAGGAATACCCGTTTTTTTATAAACCTCTCTGGCAAAGAAATAGGCCACGGCAGAAAAATTTGCAACATATTGTGGAATACAAGGTTTCCACCCGCCATTATCTACCTTAGCATCGCCCAAAGGAAAATTGCTGGCCACATGCTGAACCTGTAACAATCTGATATTTGGATATTGGGCATCTTCGATCTCTTTTTCATAGTTATCTATCTTTGCCCATCCTGCCAATGGCATTTCCATATTGGATTGACCGGAACAAATCCATACCTCACCAATCATTACATTCATGAGATTGGTTACCTCACCGTCTGAAATGGCCACATTATACGGTCCGCCAAAAGATGGTGTTTGCAGCTTTATGATCCAGTTACCATCTTGGTCAGCCTTGGTGCTATAAGCCTTATGGCTCCAGGTAGTGGTAATGTTCACTGATTTTCCAGGAGTTGTTTTACCCCATACAGATGCGGTGGTTTTTTGTTGGAAAACCATGTAGTCGCTGAATAAGGCAGGCAAAACTACTTTGGCTTGTGTCACGATTGACAAAAAAAGCGAAGCCACCATCAGGCCTCCTTTAACTAATTTGATGTAGAGTTTCATAAATTTGATTTCAAGGGATCAGACTCATTATTTTAATATTTTTTGTTTCAATGGCAACGAAACAATTATGATTTTAAACCTAATGTCTTATAATTTGATTTCCAACCCTCTTTAGGTTTGTTCTTTTTGTTTCCTTTGCTTTTAACGAAAATAGACTTATATCTTAAGTAAAAAATGAATGAATTGCTTAATCCAAACCCCAATTGGTATTGGGGTTTTTTCCCATTTTTAAAACCAAAATACCACCTTTGCTAATTTCATCATGGCTAAGGTAACATTTATGATAAGCCTTGCCATTTAAAGTAGCTTGCTGGATATAAACATTTTCAGTTGAATTATTTTGAGTTATAATGGTAAAAGCCTTTCCCCTGGCATATTTAGTATCCAGTTTTAAATCAATTCGGCTAAATAACGGACTTGTAATTTCATAGCGATTATCTCCCGGGCAAATGGGATATAAACCAGCCGCGGCAAGTACATACCAGGCAGACATTTGTCCAACATCTTCATTGCCAACCAAACCCTCAACGCTGTTATGGTAGGCGTTTTTACAGATTTCCCTGCTTCTTTTTTGAGTGAGCCACGGTGCCCCAATTCTATTGTATAAAAAAGGGACGTGGTGTACAGGTTCATTTGGATGATTGTAATAATCGTTCCATTTCATGTTTTGGGGTGCATTTTCAAAAAAAGCGTTTAAGTCGGCAATTACATTTTCTTTTCCGCCCATTAAATTTACCATCCCATCAATATCATGCGGCACAAACCAGCCCTGCTGATAGGGATTACTTTCTATGCAACCATAATCCTGTGTTAACCTTCCTCGATCGGGCCAGGGAAGCCAGTTACCATTTTGATCTTTGGGCCTGAACCATTTTTTATCGGTATCGAATATATTTTTGTACGATAAACTTCTTCGTGCATATTTCTCTTCATCCTTTTTACCTAAGTCTTTTGAAAGTGTTGCCACACACCATTCGGTATAGGCATATTCTAAAGTATGTGCTATACTTGCTGGCTCAGCAGAAAAACCCTGTTCTCCATTTCCAAATTGCTCTACACTGTTTACCGACAATTGATAAGCCCTAGATAGATCGAAATCTCTGATGTTTTTTTGGTAAGCATCTGTAATTACTGCAACAGCAGGGTTTCCAATCATACAGCCAGTATAGGCATTCAGCAATTCCCAGCGCTCCAGGTAATTTTTCTTCTTTTCATCGGCCAAAGTAACCAGCGAGTTGATCATATCGTTAACCACAACAGGATTGATAAGGGTTTGAAGTGGCATCTGACTTCTAAAAACATCCCACCCACTGAATACGGTTCTTTTGGTAAATCCATCAGATTGATGTATTTTCCCATCTCCCCCAAAATACTTTCCATCTACATCTTCAAAAGTACGTGGATCAATCATCGTGTGATATAAAGCCGTATAGAAAATGGTTTTTTCATTCTCTGAACCACCTGAAACCTTAATTTTTGATAGTGCATTGTTCCACTTCACTTTGGCCTGTTGCTGAATTTTAGTAAAATTCCAATCTGGGATTTCCTGATCTAGATTTTTTTTGGCACCAGCGATATTGTTATAAGAGACGCCCGTTTTCAATAGCACCTGCTCTCCTTTTTTGGTGGCAAATTCGGTATAAAAACCTAAATGTTTTCCTTGTTTAAGTTTAGCACCTTTTAAAACCGTTGCATTGGCAATTAAAGATTGATAGGCATCGCTAAATACATTTTCGGCCTTACGTTTCTGTCCATCGGGTATCTCCGCAGACCATACACCATAATTTTTTAAGGGCTTACTAAATTTGGCATAAAAATAAACGGTATAATCTGCCAAACCATCGCCATTGCCCCATCCACCGCCATCGGGACTGCACTTCATCCAACCCTCAATGGTATAATCATCTACCACTTTTATATATTGCAGAGTTGAGGTACCACCCACTCTTCGGGCCAGATCGATCTGAATTCTTGATTGTTTATTTTCGGGAAAAGTAAATCGCATCAATCCACTATGTGTGGTTGCGGTTAATTCTGCTTTAACAGCATAATCGGTAAGCTGTACGGTATAATAACCAGCCGATGCTTTTTCTGATTTCTTATCGTAAACGGAACGACAACCTGGAACGCCGTTCTCTTTACCAGCGGCGGTTTTTAGAGTTCCCGTAGTTGGCATAACCAGAAAATTTCCCATATCGCCATACCACCCTACTCCACTCATTTGGGTAAGGGCAAAACCTTCAATTGTTCGGTGTTCATCACTATATCCTGAACCATTATCGCCTCCTGTTATGGTATTTGGACTAACCTGAACCATACCAAAAGGGGTTGTGGCTCCAGGAAAGGTTTTTCCTAATCCATGGTAAGTGCCTGCAGCATCAACACTTGTGGTTGCACCTATAAACGGGTTTACATAATCTACTGGCTGTTTAGGTGGCTGATCAAATGAAGAAAACAGAAAGATAATACCGATAGCAAAGCTCCATTTTTTAGCCCATTTCATATTTTGTTAATCACATTAGGGGTAATTTACTGGTAAATATATAGGCAAGAGCATTAGTTATTCTTCTAATAATGCTTGAACTTCGGCTTGCAAAACAGGTAAATGTCTGATGACAATTCCCCAAATCACATCATCAGAAACAGAATCATAACCATGTATTATTCTATTCCTTGCATCAACAATTTTTCTTGAATTGGTAATTACTATACCATCATCAAACCTCAAAATTCGGCTAAGTGCTTCGCCAATAATTTCTATATTTCTTTCTACAGCCCTTTTTGTTCGCAAGTCGTTTTGGTAATTAATAAAATCTTTAGGCCTATCATTTAAGAAACTGTCAATTTCCATAATAGCATTCAAAATATCATAAAGCCATGTTTTTATATCATTGCCCATAAACAAGTTGTTTTTGCTGATTTACGGCACTTCTGAAATATGGATTTTTTATTGCTTTTTCTTCGAGCAGATCAACTGGTCTTTTTAAAATGCTCTGAAGTGAAAATTTAAAGTCAAAATAATTATCTGCATAGTCTTCAACAGGAATATTAGAAAAGTCTACAATCAGATCAATATCGCTTTTCTTATGAAATTTATCAGTTAAAACAGAACCAAAAGCATAAAGGCTTTTGACCTTGTAAATTTTACAAAGTTCAACTATTTCTGATGAATATCTTTCCAATCTGTTCATTAATCAAATATAGTAAGTTAAATTAATAAATCTTTCAGGTATTCTTTCTTCATCGATGGATACATGCTATCCTTTTTGAAGTTAAAACGACATTAATCTGAAATACATTTCTTCTATCTAAAAAAAATAACGGTTATTGCACTATAACGCTTCTATTTTCAATACCACACTTGTTCTATATTGATTTACATCTGGATTAAACCCAATCTTCATCAGGAAATCTCCATTATAAATCTTCGTTGTGTCAATGGAAGATTTTGCACCAGGATAAACATTAACTTCTGAAATTTTATACTTTTTTGAAGCATCCAAACCATTAAACTTAATGGGTAGCTTACTTCCTTCTCCATATCTATTGTTAACCAGATAATTAAATACGATACCTGTGTTTTTATCTTCACTGATATACAACATGGAGGCTACGCTACTTTCCCTTGGATTAGAAAGCCTGTATTGATCTCCCTGCCAAATCACGGGTTTAAATTCATTGTAGGTTTTAATGGCCTCCTGGCAAAATTTTAAATCGTTAGGCGATAAGTGGCTCACTACAATATCAAATCCTAATTTTCCCATCATCGCTACATCAGTTCGGAATTTAATGGGTTGTTTGCCCCAATCTGTAACATGGTTTGAGCTCGAAATTGCAGGGTAAAAATAAGAATACTCCCATTGCATAAAAATCCGTTCTAAAGGATCGGTATTGTCACTTGGCCAAAACTCGGTAAAGTATTGTAATGCAGCATAATCTACTCTGCCCCCTCCGCCAGAACACAACATCATCGGCACGGTTGGGTATTTCTTTCTAATCCGTTCTAAAACCTGGTAAAGGCCACGTACATACTCGATGTAAAAATGAGATTGATTTTTTAAATAGGCAGAATGAGCATTATAGATGACGGCATTACAATCCCATTTAATATAAGCAAGATTAGGATTTTGTTTAAAAAGATCATCAACTACGCCAAAAACAAAGTCTTGTACCTTTGGATTGGTCAAATCGAGTACCAATTGGTTTCTGAAGTAAAATTCCTCTCTTTTTGGTTGTTTAACCACCCAATCAGGATGTTTTTCATACAATTCACTTTTTGGGTTTACCATTTCAGGTTCAATCCAGATCCCAAATTTTACCTCATTATTTTCAGCTTCTTTAACCAATGAAGCGATACCATTTGGTAGTTTCTTTTTATTTTCGCCCCAATCGCCCAGACCTGCAACATCGCCGTTTCTTGGATATTTGTTTGCAAACCAGCCATCATCCAATAAAAACAGATCTACACCTAATTTTTTGGTGTCTTTGATCAAGCCAAAAAGCTTGTTCTCATCAAAATCAAAATAAGTAGCTTCCCAATTATTTAGCAGGGTTAGCCGAGTACCTTTACCATCGAGCAAGCGATAATTTCTGGCCCACGATTGCAGGTTTCTACTGGCTGTACCTTTACCCGAGCTCGATAAAGTGGTAAGAAAAGCAGGCGTTGTAAAAACCTCGTTGGGTTTTAGTGTATATGCCGATGCATAATTGTTGATCCCAGAAATAATCCGCAGGTTATCAAGATAATCAAGTTCCAGATCGGTTCTAAAATTTCCGCTATAGGCTAATGTGCCATACAGTACTGTACCTTCGGTTTCGGTTGCAGGTTTATCCATCGAAACCATAAAAACAGAAGGTTGAAACAGATTGGCACGAGTACCCAATTTGGTATCAAGGGTTTTTATACCATGGGTAATTTTACTTTCTTCAGGCTGCATCTCTTTTGCCCAATCGCCATGATATTGTGTGAGATAAAAAGATTTCCCTCTTAAATAAAGATTGGCAGAGGCAAATTTTTGTAAGGTAACATTTCCTTTCTCATTATTTTTTATTTCGCTCCATTGCTCAATCACATCTTCATTATAATAGGTTTTGTAATAAAGAATGGTTTCCAAATTATACACCGGATCTTTCAATACAATGCTGGTAACGGTAATATTATCTGATTGCTTTTTTACAGCATGACTGCTATACAAAAGATCCGAAGAATTATTTCCATCGGCATGTGTAACCGTAATGGCAGGTTCCATTAAATTTCTTGACCCCGATGCAGTATAAGCAGCATCAACAACTCCAGTATACTCACTTCCTTGTTTGTATGAACCTGCGATATTTGCATAATCACTTTGCAAAGCGAGCTTCGACCCATAATAAACCATTGCAATATTTGCCTTTGCATCGGCCTGCAAAACAATAGCGTTGTGTTTGGTTTCAATAGGTATAATGGTTTGCGATTTTACCTGCAGTATACCTAACATCAACCCAGAAAATAAAATAATTGATAATTTCATATTGTATAAGGTTCTCATCATAGTTTGTAATTAAGATAATTAAGGATGGATAAATATTGCAAAACCTCCACCCTTAGCCATTTTTACAGGTAAAATGGTTTTATTATTTACCTGTATCGTTTTATAAAGATATTCTTCTGCGTTTACATTTGCGCCTGGCCCATCGATGTAAATTTCGGCCTGGTATTGTTGTGAGGAAGGGAGAAAAGAAAAATCGACATTAACTTCCCGTTCATTCCAATTGGTCATACCACCCACAAACCAATTTTTACCTTTTCTTTTTGCCATGACTACCTGTTCTCCTAACTTAG
Organism: Pedobacter chinensis; assembly: GCF_003339865.1. Classification (GTDB taxonomy): domain Bacteria; phylum Bacteroidota; class Bacteroidia; order Sphingobacteriales; family Sphingobacteriaceae; genus Pedobacter; species Pedobacter chinensis. The sequence continues at coordinate 897,039 of NZ_QPKV01000003.1, read as the reverse complement.
CTGACAATGCTTTTTCTTCATCAAATACTGTAGGCACGGCAGACAAAAACCGCATAATTGTATCTTCTTTCATATAAGCCGTTGGCGAATCGGAAAGCATCGCAAATGGCTGATTATACACCACGTACATAGCCAGCTCATGGCATCGTGTGCCCTGGGCCGATGGTAAACCTGGATCTATCGGCTTAAACGTTTCTTTGGTTTTATTGCGCATGGCTCCTGGTGTATAATCAAACGGTCCGGCCAGCATACGCGTAAAAGGAATTAATAAATGTAAATCAGGATTTATGGTATAATCCCATTTGTTTGATTCTGCACCTCTTACGGCCTCATAATTCACAATATTGGGATAAGTTTTTTCCAATCCTGTAGGCTTGCTGCAACCATGGAAATTGATCATTAATTTTCTTTTGGCAGCAGCTTCTGCTATAAGTTCAAACCATTTAATGGCCTCCTGATCATCCCTGTCTATAAAATCTACTTTTAACCCAACTGCGCCTAAAGATTGGATAAAATTGAGGTTTTTATCTAAATCTTTTAGTAAAGTAGTAGCCACACACCATAAAAACACGCCCACGTTTTTTGACTTGGCATGTGCTATAACCGCCCTGATATCATTTTTGGGATTAATTCTGGTCAGGTCATAGTTGTTAGACCAGCCCGCATCAACCATTAAATATTCGAGTTTATTTGCTGCAGCAAAATCAACATAATAATTATACAGCGCGGTATTTCGATTATCCATCCCCGATGGGATAGCTGCTCCAGGCAATAAGGCATCATGCCACCATTCCCAGGCAGCTTTTCCAGGTTTAATCCAACTCGCATCCTTAATTTTTGACGGTGTAGCCAATTCTGTAACCAGATGATTGGTTAGCAATTGTTTATCATCGGTAGAGATGATCGCAATGCGCCATGGGTAACTTCTATCGCCTGTTGTTTTTGCAATAAAAGGATACCTATCTTTCACTACCGAAACAAAATTTCCCCAACTCCCCATTACTGTACGCGATGGAAACTGAGCCCATTCTCCAATAAAATCTGATTTTTCTTTTTTGATGTACATCCCAGGGTAATCAAATAAATCTGCCTCGGCAATAACCACTTTTACTTCGTTTGGATAGGCAAAAAGCGCAGGTGTTGTTGCTCTTTTTCCCAACGGAATAGCTTCTACAGCATTCGATTTAACATAAGTACCTTCCCAGGTGGTATAATTATCAGTTTCTTGCAATACTGCCGCAGCATCGGGCTTAATGTTAAATGTAGCCGTTTCATCGAGCACTTTTACCGAGTCTTTTAAATGGGTAATAAAACGGTAGGCAAATCCTTCATTATATAACCTGAAAACAACTTTGTATCTTTTGGCAAAGCTTAGCGTTAACTCATTGTATTTTGTTGTTTTTTGGGTTGAAGTTTGATCAGGAACTGCATTATTTCCCAAAATTTCATTTTCGAGTTTAAGGCCAATGGGCGAAAACCCGATTATTTCCTGTTGTTTTAAAGCAACTGAATAGCCAAGGGTCTTACCACTGGTAATATTTGCGCTGATATTTCCATCTGGCGATTTTAAAGTGTATTTACCTTGAGAAAAAACAACACTCGTTAGGCAAAATAAAATGCAAAAAATTGATAAAAATCGTCTCATGATTATAGGGTATCGAACTTGTAAATAATTTTCTGTTGATAAACTGCTCCTTTTGCTAAAGTTACCTCTGGCGCAATTTCTTGATTTGGGGCATCGGGATAATGTTGACACTCCAGGCATATACCATTAAATGCACGATAAGGTTGACCTTGATGACCAATGCTGCTGGTGGCTAAAAAATCGCCTGTATAAAGCAACACGCCCGGACTATCGGTAAATACCTGTAACCTTCTTCCCGATAGGGGATGCAAAAGCTCGGCAGCCAAATCAAGCGTTGATGATGTTTTTTCTTTCAGTAAATAATAATTGTTCAGCCCCTCAATTTTATCATTATTCTGTTTAATCACTTCTGAAATTTGCTGACCTTTAAATGTATGAGTGGAGGTTGGTACAATCTTCCCCGTAGGCAGATAATCTTTATCCATCTCCAGCATTTTTTCTGATGGAATAGTTAGGCGATGATCAAAAATATCAGAATGCTTACCACTTAAATTAAAATAGGCATGATTGGTAAAACTTACTATTGTTTTTTGGTTTGACCGGGCCTGGTAACTAATCAAAATCTCATTATGATCAGTGAGTTCATAAGTTACCGAGCACTGCAAATCTCCTGGAAACCCACCCTCTCCTTCATGGCTATACAATGTAAAAACCACACTGTTATCTTTTGTATGATAATTGAATGTTTTGTTGCTAAAGCCATAAGCACCACTGTGGTTGGAGTGTAGTCCATCGTTAGTTTGCAAATGAAAAGTTCTGCCATCAAGCACAAATTTTCCATTGGCAATTCGGTTGGCAAAACGGCCAATAGTAGCACCCAAATAATTTGTATCTCCTAAATAAGCTTCCACATCAGTAAAACCTAAAACCACATCGGCAAGCTGGTCATTTCTATCTGGCATAACAACCGATACCAATGTAGCTCCGTAATTGGTTAGCGTAATAGACGCACCATGCTTATTGGTTATTTTTATGAGTTTAACTTCATCTACTCGATTGATTAAACCATTTTCTTTTATGTTAGTAACGTTCATTATATGTATAGGGAGATGTTAGAAACAAACCATCTATTATTTAACCTAATTTTTTTAAAGAAACCACAGTAAGTAGTTTACCATTTACCTTAACTTTTACGCGGTTTCCTGTTGGCGAAAAAACCTGATAATTGGTTACTAATCCATTTTTCCAGTTTAAATTTACAGTGTAATTTCCTCTGGCTTTTAAGCCTTTAACACTTCCATATTTTTTCCATGCATCGGGGATAGCTGGCAATAGATTAATGTATCCCTCATGGCTTTGGATAAGCATTTCGGCTATGCCTGCTGTAGCTCCGAAGTTTCCATCAATTTGAAAAGGAGGACCAGCCGACAGTAAATTATCGTACACGCCACCCCCAGCGCCATAATTAATGTCAGTGCTCTGGGTTGGCTTTAACAATTCTTTAAAAAGTTTAAAAGCCCTGTTTCCATCCCTTAACCTGGCCCAAAACAGTAGTTTATATGCAATTGACCAGCTTGGGCCATCATCGCCACGCACATCAAGGGTCTTTTTTGATGCCTCTGCAAGATCTGGAGTGGCATCAACAGTAATTAAAGAAGCAGGATACAGGCCATACAAATGGGAAATATGACGGTGCTGAGGGTCGGTTTCTTTATAATCTTCAATCCACTCCATTATTCGTCCATCTTTAGAAATTCTGCCCGCTGGTGGAAGCTGATTTAATTTATTTTGTAGGGATTTGATCAGCAAATCGTCTTTACCCAGGGTTTTAGCTGCATAAATTACATTCTGAAATAACTCCCGAACAATTTGATTATCAATGGTTGGTCCCATGGTTACATTAGCAGTTTTTCCATTGGGCATATAAAAACTATTTTCTGGAGATACCGATGGCGCAGTCATTAGCCAACCTGTTTTCGGATCGGAAACCAACACACTGCTATAAAATTGAGCCGAGCCTTTAATTATAGGATATATTTTCTTTAAATAATTTAAATCTTTGGTAAAGGCATAATGATCCCAAAGGTTATTGCACAACCAGCCAGAACCAGCGTTAGCCACGCCCCACGATGCACTTTCGCCAGGTTCGGTAAAACCCCAGATATTGGTAATCACATGGGCAATCCAACCTTCGGCATTGTAATAGGCTTTGGCTGTTTTTTGTCCGTTTGGCACTAAATTACCCACCAGATCTGTTAAAGGGAGATTAAGTTCAGATAAATTTACAACCTCTAAAGGCCAATGGTTCATTTGTACGTTTACATCCAAATGGTAATCTCCATTCCATGGCGTATGAATTTGATTAGCCCAAAGTCCTTGCAAATTAGGAGGCAAAAGGCCTACACGCGTGCTCGAAATGCTTAAATACCTGCCATACTGAAAAAACAGGGCTGGTAACTGCAAATCCAATTCGGGATTTTTATAATATAAGCTTAACCGTTTATCGGTACTCAATTGACTGTTTTTTCCCTCTCCTATATCAATATTGAGCCTATTGAACATTTTTTGGAAAACAGCTTCATGTTTTAACTTCTCGGCAGCATAGTTTTGTTTGATGGCTTTGTTGAGCAAAGCTTCAGCATTTATCCTAAAATTATTGTCTTTATAACTGGTTTTGGTTGATAGGTAAATGGTTAAAACGTTTGCCTTGGTAACCTCAAGTGTATTTCCGTTTTTAATTATTTTACCACCAGAAGCTACAGGAGCCAGTAAGGTCAGGTATTGCATTCCTTTTCCATCAATACCGTTATCTAACTGACCAGAAAGTATAATTCTATTGGCTTTAACTTCGCTAATGCCACGTTCGGGGCGGTTAAGAGACAACTTGCAATTGATTTGCCCTGCTTTATCTGCAGTTATCCTAATAATTGCTACATCTCCGTTAAAACTGGTAAAATACTCTCTTTTAAAGTTTACATTGCTTAGCGTAAAATCTGTTGTGGCGATGGCATTGTTTAGCAAAAGCTGCCTTTTATATTTTGTTGGGTTATCCTCATTTCCTTCATAATTATATTGAATGTTTAAGTTGCCCAGCATTTGGAAACAGCCCCAGTTGGCTCCGCCAGATCCTTTTCCAGTACATACAAAATTTTTATTAACAAGGTCTTGTGCTTCATCATTTTTACCTGCCAAAATCAGATTTCTTATTTCTGGCAAATATTTATACGCTTCGTAGTTATTGGCATCTTGTGGTGCGCCAGACCATAGCGTAATATCGTTCAGTACAATCTGTTCATTTTTTATTCCACCATCGGGCATCATTCCTAATCTGCCATTACCCAATGGTAGCGTTTCTTCCCAACGACTTGCTGGTTTATCATACCACAATTTAAAAGGCTTGGTTTGTGCAACACTTCGTGATAAACCGAATAGTAAAATAAGAATAGCGTAGATAAGTCTGTTCATTTGAAGCAAGGGTTAGGACAATTGGGATCGGAAATTTAAATACGCCACCTTTTTGATGATGTAAAGGCAGCGTACAAAGATGAATTAGTTTCGTTTATAAAATGTTACTTCAGTTAAATGAAGATAATTTGCTCCGCCCCAGGTTTCGAGCACCTTAAAACGCAGGTATCTAAACTTTGAAATGTTTGCAGGGAAAGTAAATTTTTCGCCAGCCTGGGCAAATGTTTTATCTGCATCACTATTTTGTCCGCGAGGCAAGCCAGATGGTTTAAAAGAAGTAAAGGTTTGCAGTTTTGTCCAGCTGTCCCAGCTTCCATTCGGGTTAGGGTTATTACTGCCCCAAACTTCAAACACTTTAAGATTACCGACATCATACAATGCATTTTCACGTTGCCAAAGTCTAAAATTATCCAGCTGTACCTCCTCTCCTATATCAAAGCTGAACGATTGCGGCATACCAGACCCACCAGTATGAAAACCCTGATCTTGACCAGTGATATTATCCCATAAATGAGGTAACACCCAGCCATATTCAGCTCCAACATCTGTTGGGAGATTTAACTCTTTAAAAAGAGATTTATCACATTCGGTAATTTTTATTATGGTTGGAAAATCTGAAAACTGTGCTACATTAAATGCATCAATTGATCCAATTTCTGGAATATAAGAAGACCGGTATTGTATCGTTGTACCCGTTTTATAATTCGGGATGACGATGGAATTTTCTTCTGCCAATAATTGTCTTTCTTCAACTGCACCCAACACATTCGTGTAACGTATAGTGGTAGCAACATTCATGGTATCTCTTTTATTAAAGTTTAGCTGTAACGTACCATCAGGCAGGAATTTATACGGATCACCTGTATTTACAGCTCTGTTAAGCAATGTTGCTACATAAGCCGCCCCAAACACCCTTACATTATTAATCTCAGTTGCAATAGATTTATTTCCCTCATTATCATACGACACTACTGAAAAAGAATATACATATTCATCAAGATCAGGTATAATAACTTTAACCACGTCGCTGGGATTGTGGCTGGTGGCCGCAAGTTCCAGTTTACTGGCTCCATTGTTCCAGGTAATTACATATTTAGTAATACTGGGGTCTGGACTAGGATTCCAGAACAGTTCGGCACGCAGGTTACCCGTATTATACCCAGCTTTTGCAATCTTTCCCGAATATTTTATCTCCTTATTATCCAGATAAGCCTTATAATCATCATCGTATTTTTTACAACCAAAGAAAACAATGGATATAAAACAGATGAAAGTGATATTAAATATAATTTTCATAATCTATTTTTTAAATTGAAACTTATCCTTATAAAGGACTACCATACAAACTTATTTCCATTGCATTTACATAATCCAGACCTCCCCATGTTTGTGTACACTCATATCTGATATATTTAACGGCCGGGGCTGATCTGGGCATTCTGAAATTAACACCCTTAGCCACAAATTCTTTATCAGCTGCATTGGCCTGGCTTGGCAATAATCCGGATGGTGGATTTGGGAAAACAAAATTGCCTAAATTAATCCAATCGCCAGCTACCGTACCTTCTGCTGAATTGCCTGGCAAGGTTGTGTCTGTTGGTGCATCTTTAGTTGAGCCCCATATAGTAAATTTGCGGGTATTTTGATAACCATAAAAATCTGAAGGTCTTTGCCAAATCACAAACCGGCTTATTTTAGCCGATACTCCCAAGCCAAATGTACCTATGGTTTTAGGTGCACTTAATGTATGCCATCCGGGATCGCCCAGGTTACCATCGAAGAAATAACGGAATTCCCAACCGTAGCCTATCGGAGCATCGCTTGGTAAACGATAGGTAAAAAATTTACTTTTATCCAGCATCGTTTCAAATAAGGGGGTAATTGTTTTAAATACAGTATCCGAAACATTGCCAAACCTGTCTTTTGTAAATACACCAACCTTATGAGGCGTTGGCGTTAAATTTCTAATCGAGACATCTATCGTATCAGTGCTCACATATTCGGGTTCTTGTTCGTCATAGCTTCTTGTGGTTTCATTATATACCAATAAATGCAATGAAAGCGATGATTTGTTGGTGTTCAGGCCAAAAAAATTGGCTCCTCCAAAATCTGCTGTGATATCTAAATTCGAGTTGATTAGTACGTAATTCGGTGTTTTAGGATGAACTTTAACCACAACAGGATCTGACATTACATTGGCTCTGCTAACGGCATACAAAGTAACTTCGTATTCTTTCTCTCTGGCAAAACCATCTACCAATACAGTGTCGGTATAATAACTTGCTTTGGTTTCCCTTACACGGTTATCATTTATGGCATAACGGGCCAAAACATATAAAAGGTTTTTTGAATTGGGCAAAGCATAAGTAATCTTAGCAGCTCCGTTAATGTTCTCTACCTTAACATTGCTTACTGTGCCTGGTTTTGTCATATCATTGGATATGGCTTCCTGATTGTTTTCTGCTTTTTTACATGAAGCAAAAAATGTCGCAACCAGAACTATAGCTAACATCAAAAAGACAAAGCTTTTTCTGTAAGTAATTTTTTTCATAATTATATATTTGAATATTAATCTGCAAAACATACGCTATTACCAGAATGGGTTCTGAACCAGGTTTTCATTGATAACAATTTCAGAATTTCGGATAGGCCATAAATAATCTTTTAACCCAAAAAATGGTACTGCAATCGTTCTTGGCCGATAATAATTTACCGCAGCACTTTCATTTACATTCCAACCTTGTAGTGGCCTGCTTAATACCCCTTGTATCTCTTTCCAACGACGTAGATCCCATCCGCTTTGACCTTCAAAGCACAGTTCTATTCTTCTTTCCTGATGAATAATTTCACGCCTGCCTTCTTTGGTATTGGGCTTGGCTGGATTTCTGGAATAGTTCTGCCATGCATTTACTACGCCCGGCAAACCAGCCCTTGTACGCACTTTATCTACCCATAACAAAATATCCTGTTGAGATGCTGTTCCTTCTTCATTTAACGCTTCAGCATAAAGTAAATACAAACCAGCTAAACGCATAACAGGAAGATAATAGCTTTCAAACTCTACTCCGTTATTCATTATCGATAAATAATTCGCTAGTTTTTTAGGCCAATATCCGGTAATATTGGTTGCAAACTGGCTTTTTGGCCCAGCGATAGCAAAAGGGCCTCTGGCTTGTACATAAAATGCATCGCTTTCATTCCTCCTATCGTTGCCAAACCAGATCCCGCCATCAAAACCAAGCGCGGCATAAAACCTTGGCTCTCGGTTAAAGTTTGCTTTGGCAGTTTCATACCCCATTTTGATATATGATTTATTGTCATTATCGCCAAATTGTGGTGTGTTCCTGTTTGCAAAATCAAATACATTGCTGTTATCTTCATTAATAGGCACACCATTTTTAGTGTAAAATAATTCGGTGGTAGAAATGGGTACCGACCAGTTTGAGGGATGTTCATTACCAAAAGAAACCGCATCGGTACTTAACTTTGGAAACACATAACCCTGATAATCAAAACTGAATTGAGAAGACCATATCAATTCCGGATTTTGATCTCGTTTTTCTGTAACAACTGATTGAAGTTTCAATACCCGTTTTAATTCATCGGAAACATTTTCAACTTTATTTGTTGGAACCCGATCGTACAAAACACCACCACGAGATTCAAATTCTGCAATTGCCTCTTTACAGGCTGTAGCGGCCATGCTCCATTTTTGTGGATCAATTGATGTTGAAAAAAGATTTCTACCATCTTTATCTCTAAAACCTGCATAATCAGGATTGCCATTAAACAACGGACTTGCAGCAGTTGTTAAAACCTCTGCTTTTAGAGCCATTCCCATTGATTTGGTGGTACGGCCATATTCTAAAAGTTGATTTTCGATTACAGGCGGTAAGTCTGGTATGGCCTCATTAAGCAATTGAGTTACGTAAGCAAAAGATTCATCAATGGTTGATCTTTTAACTTTGGTTTCTTCAATTGGGCCATCGATAGCACGATTTACTTTAATTAGTACAATTGGCCCATACAATCTGATTAAATAATAATGATAATAGGCTTTTAAAAATTTTATCTCGGCGATCCACCTTTTCTTTTCCGGTTCTTTTAAATCGAAAGGTTTATCGATGTTTTCGAGCATAATATTGCACCTTCTCAGTGCAATGTAAATTGCCTGTCCTCCATTTGCACCGTTCCAATAATCAATAACCGGGTCTGATACATTTTGTACACCACCCCTGATCAGTTTAAAGCCAGCGCCTGTAATTCTATTAAATGGATTGTCATCTAAATTCGGGTAGATAATTTCAGATGAAGTAACAAAGCCAACATTATTCACAACCTCACGATTTAACGTTTGAAAGGTATTATAACATCCGAAAAGGTAATTTTCTGCTTCATTTCTATTCGAAAAGGCATAATCGAGCGTACCCACATTGTTAGGAACAACATCAAGATATTTTTTACAGGACAGGCTGGTGATGCAAAGCGCAACTAAGCAGGTCAGTTTATAATAGAATTTCATATCTTTTATTTTTCTGTTATAATTATAAATTCACATTTAAGCCAAAATTGAATACTTTCTGGATCGGATAAGAAAATCCATTACCGCCCAACTCCGGATCCCACATTTTAAAAGGACTCCAGGTAACCAAATTCAGGCCGTTAAGGTAAATGCGACAATTTGAAAGCCTTAAAGATTTTAATATGCTATTGGGAAGGGTGTAACCAATTTCTACCGATTTTAACCTGATAAAACTTCCATCTCTGAGCCACCAGGTACTAGGCTGCAGATTATTCGCAACTACAGCTGAACTTGTTCCTAATCTTGGGTAGATTGCATATAGATTCTGATCCTCTTCTGACCAATGACTATCTGCAAAAGATTTTAATACCTGCGCTCTACCTTCAACATACGCCACATTACGTTCAAGAAAAGGGCTCGTTTTTCGAGGATCGATAAAGAATGATACCCTGGCCTGCCCTTGAAAGAATGCGGAAAGATCGAATCCTTTAAATCCTGTTGAGAAACCAAAGCCGTATACAATTTCAGGTGTAGACGGATAACCTAAAAAAGCCATATCCAAATCGTCAATTCTTCCATCTCCGTTTAAGTCTCTATATTTTATATCACCCCCTCTTGGAACTGCTCCTGTTATTCTATTGCCATAAGCATCACTTGTATTAAAAGCTTGTGTAGGAGAATTGCTCACCTCAGCGTCATCAACAAACAAACGTTCGGCAATAAATCCGTACCCCCTGCTAATAGGCTGTCCGATAAAATGCCTCCATGTTTCAGGATAGTTAGGTTCTTCTATATAGGTATATTTATTAGTAGAATAAGTGAAATTTCCACGAATTGCACCCCACAAACCATTACTGAAGTTTTGTTTATAATCAACTGATAAATCCATTCCTTTTGAATCTACTACTCCGAGATTGGTCAAAACATCAGCTTCAAAACCTTCGGTAGAGGGAATATTACGCGAACGTAAAACATCGTATCTGTGGTTTTTATAAAGTTCGGCAATGATATTAAAGTTCTTTAGCAAGGTAATTTCTGTTGCTAAATTGGTCTGTCTTGAAGTTTCCCATGTAATGTTAGCGTTTGCATAACTTCTGATGGATACACCATTGAGTTGATTTTGGTTATTGATACCAAACTGAGCAAAGTTGCCCCCATTCAGGTTAACGTCTGAAAGGTAGAAGAATCGTTGAGAACCAATGGCATCATTACCCACTAAACCATGGCTAAAACGTATTTTTAAACGATTAACAATGTCGTTTTCCTTCCAGAAACTCTCATTTGAAGGCACCCAGGCAGCGCCTATAGTTGGGAAGAAACCAAACCTGTTGGCTTCTGAAAAACGTTCAGAACCATTATATCCAAAATTAAATTCTACAAAGTACCGATCTTTAAATGAATAGGTAGCCCTCCCTGCTAAACCTAAATTACGGAAAGGCAGTGAATAAGGTAGTGTGGTTGTATTTGTTCGCGGATCTTTTGCACTAGAATATAAAGTTTGCTGTGCTGTTCCGATCATGGTAGAGCTAACCGTATGGTTTCCGAATTTTCTATTATAATCCAAAGCCCCCTGAAAGTAAAAAAAGGAATTGGCATTAGGTTCATTTTTACTATACACCAGGTATTCTGTCGGAACATTATTGTCTACATTGTTTCTTGGATTAAGCCAGGTTAAGGAGTAAGTATTCGCTTGCTTATTGTAGCTGTCTGCACTATAAAAATACGGAGAATAAGAAAGTTGAGAATCAAAATAAGAATATCTGTTGGTATTAAATATTGCTCTTAGTTTAAGACCTTCTGTTATGAAATTAAAATCCTGATTAAGTTCCAACTGTGCCGACATGCGCGATTCTGACGAATTTTTATGTCCTTTTAAAAGTTGTGCATAGGGATTGCCGTTGGGATACAGAATGCTGTTATTTCTTGTTCCATCCGGACCACCTACATTTCCAAATAAAATATGATTGGCACCGGCATTTGCCTCATCAGCGGGATAATAGGCTGGGAACAAAACCGGACTGGCGTGGGAGGCCACTGCATACAAATCAGAAGCAAAAGAACCATCAAGTGTAATAGGGCCGTTATAATCACTGAAAGTACCTGAAAGCCTAACGATAAGCTCAGTCGTTTTGGTTAGGTTAACATTGATGTTTGAACGCAACTGATAATTTTTAAAATTAACATTGTTATCATTGTTATTACGGATATCTGTTTTCAAAACTCCGTTATCAATATTATATGAACCTGAAATATAGTATTTGGCTACACCTCCGCCACCGCTAATGCTTAAATTATTACGTTGTGTACTGGCCCTGTCTTTAAATAACATATCCATCCAGTTCACTGCCGGATATACATAAGGATTACTACCAGGCGCACCAGCCATTGTGGCTCGTGTATTATCTATTTTCGATTGCGTAAAAGGCAAAGGCAAAGCGGCATTACGCGTTAATGAGGCTTCGTTAAAAAGTGTCATATATTCGATAGGATCTACCAGCTCAAGGGTTTGGGTAGATTGTGATAGCGAATACTCTGAACGAAAGTTAATTTTAGCTTTACCTTCCTTACCTTCTTTAGTGCTTACCAAAATTACGCCATTGGCACCACGAGCGCCATAAAGTGCTGTTGCACTGGCGTCTTTCAGTATAGAGAAACTTGCGATATCATCGGGTTGTAAACGAGCAAGATCATTAGGGGTTAATTCAACATTATCAATTAGAATCAAAGGATCTTGTTTATAGCCGAATGTGGTTACGCCCCTTATAAAGAAGGAGGCATTATCTTGTCCGGGCTGACCACTACGTTGATATGAAATAATACCTGCAGCCTGACCCGCAAGTGCAGCAGTTAAATTACTGGCTGGTATCTTTAAATCGCCCGGTTTAATTGTAGTTACAGAACCCACTACAGCTTCTTTCCGTTGCTTTTGCCCCATAGCAGTAATCACAATTTCATCAGCCATTACTACTGATTCTTTCAAAACAATGTTATATACCGTATTATCTGTTACGGTAATTCTGTTTTCAAGATAGCCTACTAATGATATCCGAAGGATGTTACCTTTAACCACATCGACAACAAATTTTCCATTGTTATCTGTTTGTGTACCTCCTTTAGCATTTTCTATGGTTATACTTACTCCCGGTAAAGCCAGCCCAGCCGTATCTCGAACAGTTCCCGTAATGGTTGCTTTGGTCTGAGCGTTTACTTGTGAACCAATTAAAATAAGGAACAAAAATGGAATGCATTTGAACACATTAAGCAAAATATGTTTTTTGCAGAGCCACCTAATTCCAGAATGATTAGTAAAAAATGACTTCATAAATGATTTGGTTAGTGAATGTAAATATTGCTGGTTGTATAAGTAACTTAAGCTTTACTTATAGTATTAATTTTTGCTGGGTTGATATATCAACTGCACCAAAGCAATCAGCTAACTACGGATCTGTGGGGATGACAATCATAACGTTTTATATTTGGTTTAGTAAACTTAGGATAGAAAAGCGCCTTTTAAAATGGATAAACCCAAAAAAAAGATGGACAATATTATCATTACGCTCAAATTCATGCCGAATGAAAAAGTTTATCATATTTTATATAAAGGCATTAGTGTTTTAAATCAGAAATACTTATATTGTTTACCGCTAAGCCATAAATCATACATGATGTTTTTAGTTCATCATCAACAAAATATTCTATAACCATATTTCTAAAAATTTTAATGGAGCATAAAATCATTGAGCCTAGAAAAAAAATCAAGGAAGGCTTTATCGGTCAGAAAAGAATTGTACTCCCGCCTAATATTCGGAAAAAGATCATAAACAACACTATCGTTAAAAATTTTTATTTAACAGCAATAGGTCATTATCCAAAAGCAGCGAATCATGATATCGAAAGAAAATCTGGCAGCAGAGAATATATTCTTTTATACTGTACCGAAGGGTTTGGTTATATTAATATTTTTGGCGAAAAATTACTGTTAAGTCCAAATTCTTATTATATCATTCCAAAAAATGCAAGCCACCGTTATCAAAGTCACGAAATCTCTCCCTGGAGTATTTTTTGGGTACATTTTAGTGGTGACATTGCAGAGAGCATCTATAATCGCTTTATTGAAGGTAATTCAACCCATGTGCAGGAGATTCCATTTGTAGAAAGCCGCATCAAACAGTTTAATCTAATTTATACATTATTAGAGCAAAGTGTTGATGAAAGGGATATGGAGATTATTAATATCAAACTTTTGAATTTTATATCTTCATTTATCTATTACAAAGAAGTAAATCCAGATGTTTACAATACAGACTCCATCAGCAAATCTATTCTTTATATGAAGAAAAACCTGAGGACAAGATTTTCCATTGAAGATTTAGCGATGCAGCAAAACCTGTCGGTTTCTCATTACCTCAGGTCTTTTAAACAAAAAACCGGCAGTTCACCCATTAATTATTTCAATCAGCTTAAAATTCAGGAATCTTGCCAATACCTTTATTTTAGCGATATGAGCATTAAAGAAATTTGCGCTGAACTGGGCTTTGTAGATCAATATTATTTTTCACGTTTGTTTAAGCTGATTACCGGTACCTCTCCATCACGCTATAAAAAATTGCATAAACGATAGTTTTTTAATTATTATAAGGTACCACAGATAGTTTTACTGAATCGTTTTTTATCAAATCTGATTTAAATTCTATTTTAATGTTCTTGCTTTCGCCTGGCATGAGCGTAAAATAACTATCGTCAATAATATGAGGCAATATTTGTTCGCCATTACTTGCTTTAAGTGGCTGCACCCTTACGGCAAAGGCAATTGTTTTTGCTGATTTTGGATTGGTAACTTTTGCCTCAATGAAATGCTTACCACCTACTGTTTTCTCTGTATATCTGGTTTCCAGTTTGGCTTTAGGCAATTGATTTAGTGCCGTAAAATCTTTTTTATTATTTCCTCTCCAATATAAATTATCTGATATTAATTGCCCCTTCATATCGCTAAGCTTAAGTTTTAAAAAGTGCACACTTGATAAATCAGGATTTGGAACACCACCGGCAAACACTTCGAAATTCCACAAAGAGTAACCCCAATACGAACCTCTCTCTATACCTAATATTCGCACATAACGTGCTTCTTTCTCTTCTGAAAAGATAATTTCTTGTATCCCTTCTTTTCCGTTAACCTGTGCCACTGCATCATTCCAGTTTTTGGCATCGTTTGATAACTGGATTTTAAAAACCTTAGCATAGGCCTGTTCCCAGTTTAGCTTAACCCCACTAATGATCTCTTTCTTATCCAAATCAACATAAATCCATTCATTATCAGTAGAATTGCTCGCCCATCTGGTATCATCTTTTCCATCGTTAACCATGGCCACATCACTGTATGAGCTGGAAGATGCTACACAAGGTTTATTCAAAGCCAAATTTACCTTATCTCCCTGAAATGGAAGCTTAAAAGCAGTAACTGCAGCGTTTGACAACGAATTTACTTTTGCTACTTGATTGTATTTTGAAACCTGTTTGCCATCCATATTAAAAATACTGGCTTCGGCTGTTAGCTCATTTACATCATTTGAAGAGGTATTGACAATCTTAATTTCATTATTTACAGGATTCCACTGAACATGAACAGGTTCACAAGCTTTCTTTACGCCCCAAAAGGCTCCGTTTAAGTCATAATAATAATCGTAGGTTTGCCAAACAAAAGTTGGGTTTGAGGCATTGCTTGTCCAGGTCATAATCCCCGAGGAATCTTCCCAGATATGATCTAACCAGCCTTCATACATGGCTTTATTGGTTTCTATATTCAGCAATTGCGCTTTTTTACAAAAATCTTCAATCCCTGTGGCTTTGCCATATCTGCTGTTAATGCTTTGTTCATAATGATCGGCCCCTGCGTTAAAAGCCCAGGTACCAAAAAAATGTTTATCCCACATGTCGTTTCTTGGCCACCAGTTTTCTTTAGGGATCATTTTCTTAAAGCTCTCTATGTTGGTAAATACAGCAGTGCCCAGCTCGGTTCTAAAGCCCCAACCATCATTACCCCCTAAACCAGTAGGATATTGCGTAAAATAGTATCGCGGATCTTTATTCATCCACGGCCCGCTTCCCGATAAATTATCGGCATGAGAGTTGGCCTGGTAATACCTGTCGTTGCCATCAAAGGTGGCAATATTTTCTTTTAGCCAATTATTTAAAGGTGCTTCGGGCCAGCCTTCGTTATCGCCACACCAAACTGCAATAGAGGGATGGTTTCTAAACCGTTTGATTTTCTCGATTACGTTGCCATTGAAATTATTGACATCCCGCGGAAGAACAGGATTTGAATTTAACCAAAAATCGTCCCAGATCATGATGCCATATTTATCGCAAGCCTCATAAAATTCTTCATCAGTGGTTGATCCAATCCAATTACGGATCATATTAAAATTCATCTCCTTATGCAATTTGACCTTGGTATCGTATTCCTCTCCGCGGCAACGCAGCATATATTCAGACATGGCCCAGTTTCCACCTTTAACAAAAATTCTTTTCCCATTGATATAGAGATGAAAAACTTGTCCGATGGTATCATAAGTATATGATTTAATCCCAAATTTAATGGTCTGCGTATCCGAAACCTGATCGTTTACCACCACATTCAGCTCACAAGTATAAAGATTAGGTGCTCCATATCCATTTGGCCACCAAAGTTTTGGATTATTGATTGCAAGCTGCTCAAACTCTCTTTTATCGAGTAAAAAAGAAGTTTCGTCATTGGCATCTACCTTTATTTTTTTAACAAATCTGATGTTGCCAGGCATGATCAGTCCATTTAAATAAGCCGTTTGTTCTTCATTTTCTGTATTTTTTATCGCTAACGCAATACTCAAATCGGCCCTGGCATTGGTGGGCAATTTGGTACGAACCCAGGGATCCTGAATAGTTAAGCTACCTGAATTGGACAGAAATACCTTATCGGTAATTCCCGAGTTTAATCCAGGAACATAAGGCATCCAATCCCAGCCCGCACTGGATACATAGGTTGGACTGGCAGAATTTGCCATGGGCTTTTGAGGAATATCTACCAAAACAGCTAAAATATTTTTTTGGTTTCTATTTACGATGCTCCCAATATCATATTTGCCCCTTTCCATAAAGCCATTTAACGAACCCAGCTTCGTTCCGTTTAAATAAACATCGGCCTTACGGTTAACACCATTAAAATTTAACCAGATTTTTTCTTTATTGAAAGACTTTGGCATTTCGAAGCTGGTTACATACCAAAAGCTCTGATCAAATTTTGCCCGATCCGCTTTCCAGATATGATCGGCAAAATTAGGGTCTTTTTCCAATCCAGCCTCAACATACGAGCTATAAACGGTTCCAGGTACCACTGCTTTTACCCAATCTTGTTGTTTAAAATCTGGTTTCCAGAAAGTGCTCATATCACTTACTTCTTTTTTAGGCTTAACACCCCATACTTGTGTAGCAGAACTATTTAACGGAACAATTTCCTGGGCGCAAACGCTTAGGCTAATGGTTATTAATAAAACCAATGAGTTAATCGTTTTAGTAAAATGAGAAAACATAAAAATACGTTCGGTCTAAATTTATAAAAGGTTTATTTGGCTACACAATAACAATGCTTGTGGTAAAAGCAAAATGCAATACACGGAACTTATATTATTGGTTAGAAAATTAAAGTTGGCATTTAATTCTATTGGTAAAAATGGATAAACAACAAAAAAAGATGGATAATATTACCTTTACTTTGCGAAAGTATTCCAATTGATAATATAATCCATCTTAATTTAGGGTTAATCCATTTTTAAGCATAGTCATAATTTTATTTTTGATTGAATAACACCACTAGAAATTGAAAAACATAAAAATTTTATATAAAGTGAATAAACCAAAAAATCTTGCCTTCCAAATCTTTTCTTTATGCGTACTCACATTATTAATATCATCGCATACAGCTTTTGCTCAAAGAATAAAGCAAAGCATTAACACATCGTGGCAATTCCATAAAGGAGAAGATCTGGATACTGCTTCATTAGGTTACTGGCAAAATATAAATTTATCCCATACCTGGAACAGTGAGGATGTGATGGATGACACCCCCGGCTATTACCGGGGCATCGGGTTTTATAAAAAAGATATTTATATAGCCGATGGGGCTGCCAATAAAGATGTGTATCTATATTTTGAAGGCGCTGGTCAACTAGCCGAACTTTTTGTAAATGGCCAAAGCGTTGGTAAGCATATCGGAGGTTATTCGCCATTCAGTTTCAACATGACCAAGGTAATTAAACGTGGAAAAAACACTGTTTTTGTAAAGGTTGACAACTCTTACCATAGAGATATTGCACCACTGGGAGGCGATTTTAGCGTGTATGGTGGCATATATCGTGATGTTTATCTGGTCACGTTAGAAAAAGCCCACTTTGACATGGATAATTATGCCTCTTCAGGCATTTTTATTACTACACCCCAAGTTTCAGCGCAAAAAGCGTCTGTTTCGGTAAAAGGAAAAGTATCTTCATTTCAAAAAAACCTAAAGGTTAAGACCATCATTTATGATGCAGATGGACGTATTATTTCTAATCTCACAAGTGATATTAATGCTGATGGCAGCTTTTCTGCAGTTGCACAATCAGTAACTAATCCAAAACTTTGGACACCTGAAAACCCCTATCTTTATCGAGTTGTAAATTCTATAATTGACATTAAATCTGGAAAGAAGTTAGATGAAGTGACCAATCCATTGGGATTTCGCTGGTTCAGCTTTGATGCAGAAAAGGGCTTTTTCCTTAATGGAAATCCTTATAAGATTATGGGAGCCAGCAGGCATCAGGACTATAAAGGACTTGGCTCTGCACTGCCCGATGCATTACACATCAACGATGTGCAACAGCTAAAGGAAATGGGCGGCAACTTTTTGAGGGTTTCGCATTATCCCCAGGACCCAGCCATTATGGAGGCTTGCGACCGATTGGGAATACTTGTTTCTGTAGAAACCCCTGGTAACAACCAGATCACAGAAAACGAAGCTTATTCCACAAATATGCTGGAGATGCAACGAGAAATGATTCGTCAAAACTTTAACCATCCAAGCGTTATCATCTGGAGCTATATGAATGAAGTTCTTATACAGCCACTTCATAAAGAGAATACACCTGAACGCGAACAATACTGGAAAAATTTAAGAAAATTAGCGCAGGAGTTAGAGGATTTGTGTAGGAAAGAAGACCCTGCCAGATACACAATGGTTGCATTCCACGGCGATTTTGAGCTGTACAAGCGTGTTGGGTTCTTTGATATTCCGATGATCAGTGGCTGGAACTTATATCAAGGTTGGTACGTAGGCAAATTTGAAGATTTTGAAACCTTCGTTTTACGATATCATCGTGAATATCCTGATAAACCCATAATAATTTCAGAATTTGGTGCAGATGCGGATTATCGTCTTCACGATTTTAATCCTTCGCGATTTGACAAAACACAGGAATATGCCAATCAATATCATGAAGCCTATATAAAAACGATTACCAAATACCCTTTTATTGCGGGAGGGATAGTATGGAACTTAGTGGAGTTTGTTAACGAGGCAAGACAGGATGCAAATCCACATCTTAACACGAAGGGGTTGTTAACAGCAGACCGAAAAGCGAAAGATTCTTATTTTATTTATAAAGCCCTGTTAGCTAAGGAACATGTTGTTAAAATTAGTGGGAGTAGTTGGGATTATAGGGCTCAGCAGGCAGATCGTGGAAGTGATATAGTAGCCACACAGCCCGTTACTATTTTCTCCAACCAAAAAGAAGTTACATTGTGGTTAAATCATCAAAAAATAAGTACACAAGAGGTTGTAGAGAGAAAAGCAGTTTTTAATGTACCTTTTTTAAATGGAATAAATAATTTGAAGGCGGTTGCCGATGATGGCATGGAAGATAACACTCATGTTAATTTTCATGTTATCGCCAATAATTTAAAGAATAAAACCAATCAGTTTACGACTTTAAACGTAAGCCTTGGCGATAAACGAATGTTTATGGATGAAGTAACCGGCGAATCGTGGGTCCCTGAAAAGGAATATTCCTCAGGAAACTGGGGCTATATCGGAGGTTCAGTGTTTAAAGACGATGAAAAAAGCGACCGTTATGGTTCGTGGCGCAATGTGCTTGGAACTCCTTATGATGCCATATATCAAACACAGCGAATTGGCCTGCAAGAATTCAAGGCAGATGTACCAGATGGGTTTTATGAGGTTACTTTCCACTTTGCAGAACTGCTGACCAAAGAACAACAGCAGAAACTGATATACGATTTAGCCAAAAGCAATCCAGCTGAAAAGAACGAGTTGAAATCAAGAAGTTTTAACGTCTCTCTAAATGGGATTAATATCATTGAAAATCTATCGGATGAGAATTATTTAAAGCCAATTCATGCATACAGCACAAAATTTTCGATCTCTGTTACTGATAATAAAGGAATAAGCATAGCCTTTGATCCAGCTATTGGTTCTGCAATATTAAATGCGCTGCAGATTAGAAAGATATATTAAAAGGGTTTTGTAGCTCAGCCTTTAACTGGTTCTTTGTTAAGATCTATGGTCCGTGTCGCATAAAGCATTACTTGGATCCTGGCCAGACAAGTGAACACAAACCCATTTTGCTCTATAGGTTGGTGAGACACCAACCTATAAAAAAATTACCACATAATCTGCCAGAAAAACAAACGATGCTGTTCACACAACATAATTCAGAAAAAAACGTTAAATTTATAAGCGCTCAAAAAAGCGTGTTCTTTTTGTTTAGCAGGCAACGGGAATTCCCTGACTGGTCTTCAGTGCAGGAGCTAAACAATAAATATGTCAAAAACATCATTCGAATCAACATCAACTCCTTTTTTTAAGTCATTAAAGGCAAAGGTTAATCACTATTTTACCAGTTCTGGAAAAAGCAAAAACGGCGGAGAAAAGCTTTTTCTTAAAGCACTTATCTTATCTCTTTCTGCAGTTTGCATTTACGTTACCCTCATTTTTGCCGTTCCACATTGGTCTGTTTCTGTGGTTTTGTGTATTCTTTTCGGGGCAAACCTGGCGGCAATAGGCTTTAATATCATGCATGAGGGCGGTCATGGAACTTTTTCCCGTTATAAATGGGTAAACAAATTGTCTGCCTATACGCTTAATATCATGGGAGGTACCATCTATTTCTGGAAACAGAAACACAATATCGATCATCACACTTATACCAATATTGAAGGAATGGATCATGATATCGATATCAAGTTTATGCGTATGCACGCTGAACAGCCTAAAAACTCTTACCATCGTTTCCAACAATATTACTGGGTATTGCTTTACGGGATCTCTTATATCGCGTGGACACTTTATCAGGATTTCGAGAAATACTTTAGCCGGAAGATGGGCAAAAATGGCAGGCCTATGAAACTGAAGTTCAGAGAACATTTTATTTTCTGGATCACAAAATTAGTATATCTATCTATCTACTTTTTATTGCCCATCATCATGCTTGGATTTTTAAAGGCAATAATAGGGTTTATGATTGTTGCGGTGGTATGTGGTTTTACCCTCAGTATTGTTTTTCAACTGGCTCATGTGGTTGAAGAAACGTCCTTTCCACAAGTACAGAATGGCAAGATTGAAAAGGAATGGGCCATCCACCAGATTTCCTCTACCTCCAACTTCGCTACAAAAAGTAAGCTTGCATCCTGGTTTCTTGGCGGACTCAATTTCCAGGTGGAACATCATCTCTTTCCGGCAATCAGTCACATACATTACCCTGCAATAAACAAATACGTTAGAGAAACCTGCGCAGAGTTTGGAATATCTTATTTGGAGCATAAAACCATGCTCAATGCATTTATTTCACATCTTTCACACATTAAAAAACTTGGATCGGCAGATTAATTTCAGTTGATCATTTCTTAATCAGCCATCCGGCTATAAATTTTATATTATGCAAAACGAAAATATTGCCTTACAGGCTAAGGTATTCTTATATCATCTTAACAATTCAAACAGTGAAAACGGTTTTCGGCCGGAAGAAAGCTGGAAGTTCAGTCTCGTAAATGAAGAAGGAAAAACCGCTATTGAACGAGATTATTATCCAACAGTATCAACCCGGGTTGATCCAAAAGTGCTTTTAGATTTCTCTAACAGTGTAATACTTCACCTCAAATCTGCTCAACCAAAATTGACAGTTGACAACCCAAAAATTGAGGCGCAGGCCGAATCTGAATATTTCATAGCTTATAGCTTAACCCGGGCGAGAAGATAAAACAGTTAAGATAATCGTGTTAAAAAATTATTGTTGCGCTGAAAACTTTTAAATCAAAGCGTGGTTGTATGAACATGGAAAACATCAACGAACTCATCATTCCCGCCGCCAGAAAAGGGGAAATAGAAGTATTAAAAGAATTGATTCGCAGAAATGCCGATCTTAATCATCAGGATGAAAAAGGATACACTCCGCTTATTATTGCCTGTTACAATAACCAGTTGGAAGCAGCAAAAATATTGATTGAGGCTGGTGCTGACATAAATGCTGCCGATCAGGGTGGAAATACTGCACTGATGGGTGTAGCTTTTAAGGGGTATTTTGACATCGCAAAGTTGCTTATTGAAAATGGGGCTGCATTAAATTTACAGCATGGCAATGGTGGAACGGCACTGATGTTTGCAGCCATGTTTGGCAGAAATGATGTACTAAAGTTACTATTGGAAAGCGGTGCCGATGTAAGCCTTTTAGATGCAAGAGGTCAACATGCACTGGATTTTGCGGCATTGCAAGGGAACGAAAAAGGAATAGCCCTGCTGGAAGCATATCTGGCCAATACTAATCTTCCCAAAACGAACTAGCGAACTCAAAAAATTAAATTTATAACAATGAGGACGTAACTGAACAGAAGTTCTCGTTGTTCCTGTTGGACTCCTCCTTAGAATTATACATCATTCCCAGTTAATTGGTATCTTAATGCGTTTTCAAGAGCGAAAACTTTAAGATTATTTTCGATGAGCACTTGCGTGGTTCTCAACCAATACCATCCTAAGTTAAGATAACCGCTCTCAGTCTAAGGGATAATTTATTTTACTTTGCAGCTACTTCGTGGTCATAAAAATCAATATAAATGATGTTGAGATTCTTAAGGTATTTCCCGCAGATGTTGCTGATTACGCAGATAAAAACAAAGTCTGCGTAATTTTCTTAAATCTGCGGGATATTATTTCTTTAAAACTTCAGTTAAATCATGATTTACAATGAATTACAAAAAACGTCAATGGTAACGTAGTCGAAGATCTTTCGCGTTCAGAATGACAATTATTTTGTTATACTTGTTCTAATTATGCTGGGATTTTCCTTGGATTTTCTCTTTCCCAGAAACGGTGTAGCGCAATCATTTCCACAAAAGTACTTGCTAGTTCATTAAAATCAGCAGACACGATAATGCCTTCCCTTAACACGGTCTCTTTAGCATAATCGGCTGGCAGCTTTTTAAAGAAATAGGTAGATTCCAATACCTGAATGGCTTCATCATCAGCTGCAATTGCTTTACAGTGTTTAAAAGCCTCGTTTAAGAAATGAACTGCATTAGCTTCAGCTTCAAGCGTTGCTACTGAATTTCCGCCGCCAGGAACATAAACAGCATCATACAAAACTGATGCAGCAGTTAAGAAACTTTCATCAGGAACAATTTTTTTGTCTCCTTTAGATGTAATCTCTCCCAGTTTTGGGGCAATAATATGAACAACTGCACCTTCAGCAACTAATGTATCCTTTACTTTGCTTAACGATTTTTCATCTACGCCATCAGCAGCCAATATGGCAATCTTCCTGGTTTTGATATTATCTTTAATGGTACCTGCCATGCTTAATGCTTCCGATTTCGCCAGACTACCTTCAGGATTTGTCGAAGCATAATCAGCCCGATCTCCATCGGCAGGAATACTATTATTCAATTCTTCCAGCGGAATTTTTGGAATGTGCAGACCGAGGGCAAAGGCAATTTCTCCAGCCAGGCCTTTATCAATTTGTGCCAGAACCGCCAACATGCGTTCACGAATTTCAACTGCTTTTACCTTTCCCAACTCAAAGCTTAACGCATCAATAATGTGATTTTTCTCTGGATCACTTTGTGAATTGAAGAATAATCGGGCCTGAGAGAAATGATCGAAGAAACTTCTGCTTCTGGCTCGGATCTTTCTGGCGTCAATCCGTTCGTTATAGCTTACAAATCCACCATCTGCAGCTTTAGCCTGTTGAGGGTCATTGGCCGCGATACCATTCGGACCATAACTTGTTTTACCTCTGTTAATGGTTTGACGCATATGGCCATCACGCTGATTGTTGTGAACCGGAACAACGGGTCTGTTAATTGGAATTTCATGAAAATTTGGACCGCCCAAACGAATCAGTTGGGTATCAGTATAAGAAAACAATCTGCCCTGCAATAAGGGATCGTTGGTAAAATCGATACCCGGCACTACATGACCAACGTGAAAAGCTACCTGTTCGGTTTCTGCGAAGAAATTATCAGGGTTTCTGTTCAGTGTCATTTTACCTATGCGTTGTACCGGAACCAATTCCTCAGGAATTAATTTGGTCGGATCAAGAAGGTCGAATTCAAATTTAAACTCATCTTCTTCCGGAACAATCTGAACACCAAGTTCCCATTCAGGAAAAGCGCCCGCTTCAATGGCATCCCAAAGATCTCTTCTGTGATAATCGGGATCTTTTCCGGAAATATTCTGTGCTTCATCCCAGGCCACCGCATGTACACCGAGCAAGGGTTTCCAGTGAAACTTCACAAAACTGGACACTCCTTTGGCATTAACAAACCTGAAAGTATGTACGCCAAATCCTTCCATCATCCGGTAACTTCTTGGCAGGGCACGGTCGCTCATTGCCCACATGATCATGTGAGCCGACTCAGGCATTTGAGAAATAAAATCCCAAAAGGTATCGTGTGCTGAAGCGGCCTGCGGCATTTCGTTGTCAGGCTCTGGTTTAACTGCATGAATGAGGTCAGGAAATTTAACAGCATCCTGAATAAAGAATACAGGCATGTTATTTCCCACCAAATCGAAATTACCCTCCTGGGTATAGAATTTCACGGCGAAACCGCGAACATCGCGGGCAAGATCGGTAGATCCACGTGAACCTGCTACCGTTGAAAAGCGAACGAAAACAGGTGTTTCAGCGCCCGGATCACATAAAAATGCCGCACGGGTTAGTTCCGACATATCTTCATATACCTTAAATACGCCATGTGCTGCCGATCCACGGGCATGTACAATGCGTTCAGGAATTCTTTCATGATCAAAATGGGTAATTTTTTCGCGCAGGATAAAATCCTCCAATAATGTTGCACCTCTTTCGCCTGCTTTGAGCGAATTTTGGTCATCATTGATTTTCACACCGTGATTGGTGGTCATCAATTCACCGGTTGAATCTGCAACGAATGATTCCAGTTTAGCTGCTTTTTCATTTTCCTGCTGAACTGGCGCTACTTTTTTTTCAGAACTTTTCTTAGCCATATCTTTCGTTATTAGGCCTCATCGGCTGCTTTATAATTAATTTCATTTTCTGCAATATCAGTTAGTTTACCGTCTGCCAATTTCTCTTCAGCAAGTGTTTGCTCCAGAAGATCTGCGATATCAGTCAAACCTAATGTAGTTGCCAACTGATAAAGTCCGCCATAACTGGCAATTTCATAATGCTCTACTTTTTGTGAGGCAAGAATAATCCCTACATCTCTGGTTGCTGTACCTGGCTCGGTTTCTTCTACAATGCCTTCTGCTTCTTTAGTCAGGCCTTCCATGGCATCGCATTTTTTTGCAATGGCTTTTTCGCCTAAAAGTTCGAAGATTTGTTCCAGTCTGGAAACATGGCCCTTTGTTTCCTCCAGATGCGATTCGATGGCATTTTTAAGCTCGGGCGCCGTTGCTGCAGAAATCATTTTTGGCAATGCCTTTACCAGATGGTTCTCAGCCCAATATAAATCTGAAATCGAGTCTTTAAAGAGTTCATTTAGAGCAGGGGACTCCTGCGAGCTTGTTTTGGTAGCAAACTTTGGATCGCTACCTGTTTCCTTTGTTTTCATGGTCAGTTTTGTTAGATTATAGTGATGATACAACCTTTTATTTTACCATTAAGTTTTAGCGATTTAATAAAAATGAATATTAGGCTTGTAATTAACGGAGAGGATAATCATGAGCAAGGTGGAATGAAGAGGCTTAAAATTCTAATTGAAGTTTAGTCAACCAGTTTAATGCTTATCTGGTTGGCTAAAAAGGGTTAAATATCAGCAGGCAAATACATTTCAACGAATAACATCAAAAAATATAGGGCAATGAACTCTGGAGATAATATGATGATTTCCCTAATTAAAAGGCTTTAAGTAAGCATCCTCGAATGTACAACATGGATCATACTAACTAAACCCATAGCCTGAATTTCGAACAATTATACAGTTCGTAAAAACCTGAAATATTTATTTAATTTTAAAATGATTAAAAGATAATTATTTTAACCCATGGAAACCGAAAAACACATCGAATTTTCAAAATTAAAACACGCCTATCATACCATTAAAAATTTCCTGGAAAGTGAGTCTGGAGACGATGTTACATCATTGAACACTAAAATCGTTGGAGACCTGGGCTTATCTGGTGATGACAATTATTTTTTATTAGTGAAGTTTGTAGAAAAATTTCAATTAGAACATTCAGATTTTAATTATGACAAACATTTTTATTCCGAAGCGGAGCTGTACGATTCTGCCGCAGCCCTTTATAATTTATTAGTAATTTCAATTTGGCTCCCGCTTAAAACGATAGAATTGCTAACATTCAATAAATTAAAAATCTCAAAGCCAACTTTTTATAAACCAGCCAGATCAGTTTCAGATATGACTTTTCGAGATCTTTTAGTATGGTATGTCGAAGGGAAATATGTAGCTGATGCAAATATAAAGTATAAACTTTTGAAAGAATGGAATAAAGATTTCTTATAATACGTAAGGAAACTTTCTGTTATGGAAATAAAAACCACCCTATTAGCTAGAAATGGGTTTTAATGTAATTGCAGGCTTGCAAATCTGAGCTCCCGAGACACTATGTTTTTCCAGGAATCTCTTTACCGACCTTAACAGGATTACCATTAGAAAATATTGATGTAAATAAAAAATTGACCGGCTATTAGAGAAATCATTGCAAAATTCACAATTTGGAAAATTATAGGAATTTTACGGTAAGTCACGAGGTTTGAAATGACCAAACCTTAAATAAGGTATATGGAGTAAAAGCTCATCTATAATGTTAATTGAGCAATATCAGACATAGGAAGAAACATTTTACCACTATCAGGCAAAAGAATAAAACCAAATTTTTCATAAAACGCCACTGCATCATCGTCTAAAGGATCAACCACAATACCAATAGAACCCAGGCTTTGATTGGCAATTTCATAACTCCGCTTAAGCGCATCCAGCAATATAATACCTCCCAGGCCATTTCCTTTAAATTTAGAATCTATTGCTAATCTTCCAAGCAATGTAACAGGGAGGGACTCATATGATTTAGGCATTTTTTTTCTAAAATCCTCGGGCACAAGCATTGAAGGTATCGATGCACTGGAAAGTGTATAATAACCTTTGATTATTGTGTCTTCAAACATTGCAAACACCACACAGAGTTTACGTTTAACATCTTGGCTTGCCTGTTTATGTAGGTAGTTGTCGAGCTTCTCCTTGCCACAACTAAAACCCTTTAATGGTATCAGAAACTGTTGCAAACTGATGGTAAAAATATTCGAGATAATAATCAAACTGAATCCTATTGATGTAGTGATTTTGTTCAAAATTGCTAAAATCATCAGGAACGCCTCTTTGATAGTGAACTATTGCATTGTGATAAGTATGTAATAGCCCACCATTCCTATTTAGAAGCATATTATTCCAATATTGTAATTGATCATCCCGATGAACTTCCGAAATGCTTCGTTTACCAGAGATTAATGAAATCATCGGGTTTTTGGATTCAAAACCGAAATTGGAAAGTTCTGGAGAAACAGTATATGCCCATTTAAGTTCTTCCGTTGTTGGATACTTGTAATCCTTTGCCTTGATTATTATAGAATTCTTTGGCATAGATATTATATCTTTTCAGCTCTTGAATTTTCAAGATCATAAAACTCATGTAACTTACCAGTTTTACTTATAATCTTAATTTCTTTGGTTGTTTTGGCCTTAACCTCTTCAAGATTGACTGCTTTGGCACAAACCACCTTAACGCTACTTTTCGTGAGAAAGAAACGGTAACCATATAATTCAACTTCTTTGACTTGCAAGAAACTCATATCAAGATCGTGATTTTCATATTCCAATCTTTCTACCATTTCAATCGTACTAGGATAAATCTTGTACATAGTCATGGTCACCTCGTTATTCTCCAATTCCAATGGCAGTCCCTTGATAATGCGAACCAGCTTTCTTATCAGCCATTCTTCTTCATCAGATGGCATCCCAAAATCCCTAAAGCGGACACTGAAATGGCTTTCGATTTCCCTTAATGCTTTGATGTACAGAATGTAGTTTTCTGACCATTCCACATTCTTATCCTGACGTTTGGGAAGGGAGTTGCTAAATGATCCGCCACCCTTGAGATAAACTGTAAAAGGCTCTGCAAGAAATAAGTTTTTTGCAAACTGATAGGCCTCTAACGCATCCTTGGTATTTGCATGCATCCGGCTATTGTTAAGCGTGAAATTCAAATCAATCTTATTATCAAAAAACAGATCGCCATTAATCTTCAGGGTATAATTATGGATCACGACAACAATCGTAAACTGTTTTGTCCCATGATAAACCTGGGCCTGTAAATCATTCAACTCAAAATGATTTGAATTAAAGGAAAGATCACATTGAATAACCGAAGTCGGATTTTTTTTAAATTCGATTTTCGCTATTTCTCCCTCCTTATACATGCTGAGTCCTTCAACAGAAATTTGTATATCATTAGCACCTGTATCATCAATTTCTACAGGGCTGCTTAACCCCGTCTCAAAAAAACTCTTCAAGGCATTCAAGGGGCCTTCGTTAAATTTCAGTTTAAGATCTCCTTCCAAGGGTCGTTTAATTCCTTTTAATACATCAATTGCAAATCCCTCATTATTCCCTTTCAATGTTGGGCTAATATTATGGTATTTTAAAAATTCCCTAAATGTTTCAGGAGATACAATACCATCACGAAAATCCGGTAGAATATTATTTTTAATATCTTGATGTAACTCTGTCAAGAATTCTTCCGCCTTCATATTTAGATAAGTGATTCCTTTTTGTCGCAGGAATTCGATTTTATGCTCAGGATAATCAGGTGCGACCAAAAATATTGGTTTTCTCGAAGAGGTAAGATAATCAGCCACCTGATCATAAATGGCCCAAATATTTGGATCTTCATAGCCATAACCAATGAAGAGGATAATATCAGTTGAAATCTTATTTATAATCAATGACCACAAGGGAGAGCTTTTGTCAAGGTTGTAAAACCTGGCATAGTCACTTTTGGTAATCACTAGTGTTTCAGGAAACCGAAGATCCCCATGTATTTTTATTAAGTTAGTCTCTTTTCCATTGAATTTGACCACCTCCTGATTTTGGGCAATCACATTTATGCGACCAGTATACACCGTTTCAAACAGCAAGTCATAATTGGTTGTAATAATATCCTGGATATGCGGAATTGTAGATAGTTGTTCATGCAAGTGCGTCGTAGATGGCTCAGCGCTAAAACATTCATCCAACAATTCATTCAGATCGGTTCTGTTATTACGCCTGATTCTTACGAATTCATCTGCGAAAGCATCCAAGGGCAAATTTTTGTCGATTAATGGCTCCTCACTAACTGATAATCTAGCTAAGATTTTATCTTTTAGTTCCCATGCGAGTGGATATCCTGCATATTTCGAAAAACCGGCGCCTGCCCAAAGCGTTACCTTTTCTTCCCTAATATATTTGAACAATTGTTCCTTAGTCATTTCTCCTCAATAAAAGCGTTAGCCTAAATTAATCAGTTTTTGCTGATTTTAGAAAAGTTTTTCTGATGTTTTAAATGAAGTATCCCTAAAAAACTCATATTGAAGATGAAATGTGTTATTTTTTTGTATTGATCCCAAAACGGTGTTCAGATTCATAATAATTCACATTTGTTTCCGGTAGGCTATTCTCTTTCCAAGAATCCGGTATGATGTTAGTTTGACGATTCAAAATCATTGCTTTATAATCATCTATAATACTCTTGGTAAATTAAAAGAGTAGAAGATTATGAGTCTTCTAGTCTAAATATACGAAAAAACGCGCATTTTATACACTTAAAGGCCGATTTTACGGCTTTTTTTAAAAATCTGAAAATATTACCCTGTTACATATCTGTTACAGTTTTAACAATATTCTTCTTCATATTTTGGCTCTACTCTTCTGATTAACTCAGCATCTGCATCCCTATATAATTGAACAACTTTTAATTGTACTTCATCCACTATCTTCCAATCTCTCTCAATATAGATGTCTACCATACGGCTTGTCATATCAACATGGTTCATTGCCAACAAAACATCATCCTTGCTCATTCTACATGAATTTCTAGCGAGATTTGCAAAGGTATAACGTGCCCAGTAAAACGTTATACCATTCAACCCGGTCATTTTACAGATTTCTCTCATTCCCTTGCTCAGAGCGGAATCGAGCGTCCTATAGGTACCATAACGTTTTTGAAGTTTGCCAATATATTTTTTCAACAAAGGTTCGGCTTCCTCCATTATTTTTATGCTGATAAAAGCATCATCCCTTCTTTTTCTTTTGGTTTTTGTTCTATTATAATCTATACGACCATCTCTAATATTATCTTTCGTACAATTGTAAAGATCTACTGCATTCATTCCACATGTAAGAAAGGAAAGTATATAAAGCTCTTTTGCAAGCTCTGCCCGGCTTCCAGGTTCTGTTATGCAATCTCTAATTCGCAGCACCTCTACAATCGAATTATTCTTTTTCTTTGCCACAGGTGCTGGCCCAAGTTTATATTTTTTAAAAGGATAGTGTTTGATTCGGTTGAACTCCAAATCTTCATTATTATAAAAATCTCTGGCCTCATTGAATAATGTCCGTAAATCCCTCATATGATTGTGAAGACCAATTTCACTCATAGGTGGCCTAATGATTACAACCGTTTTCCCTAATTGATTTATCCTCGCCATTTTCCTTTCTGATTTCAAATAACGTTCGTAAATAAATAGCATGGCCGAGTTAATCTCTGTCACAGAAACATTTTCCCGCCCGAAGTAGTCTATAAGACTATTTTTAATTCTACGATGATTATGTGCAGTGCCCTCACGTCCTTCCAATTTAGTTTTTTGAATATGTTCATCGCAAAATGCAATAAAATCGATATCTGCATCTTTATCCCTAAGATAATCCCGCAATGCTTCAGCGCTAAATGAACTAAGCTTGTTCCCAAGCTCGCTAACTGTTTTCCTATAATCGATCAGCTGCCTTTCAACAAGATCGGCGATAAACCTATCCTTTATCTTTAACTTTGATGTTAGCTGTTTACCAACCAGATAGTGGTTAGTGTTAATGTACCTTCTTTGATCTTTGTGAAAAATGCAGATCTTTACATTGTAAGTTCCATCAGCTTTTTTGTGATGCTTGTAAATCTTTGCGCTAATTGTTGCCATAATTTATTGTGCACACATCGGGTTGATTATAACGTTTGGTTACACATATGAATGGTGTGCTTACTTCACATGGAATAATTAATCCAATCATTTTGATCTATCATTTTTCGTTAATATCTTCTTTTTCTTCAATTAAAAGTTTGATCACTTTTTCCTGTAATTCATCAATGATGCTCCAATCTTTGTCTACATAGATGTCGGTAATTCTTCTTCCTTGATCTACGTGGTTCAATGCAAGCGCCACGTCATCCTTGCTTATCCTACACTTGTTACGTGCTAAATTGCCAACGGTATGACGGGCCCAATAATAAGTGATTCCCTTGATATTTAATTGCTTACACAACTCTCTCATTCCTGCACTTAAAGCCTTGTTCAAACTCCCAATATTGCTGTATCGTTGACAAAGAGATCCTAGGTATTTATTTATAAGAGGTTTAGCCTGGGCTACAATCTTTATACTAATGAAAGCGTTATCCTTTCTTTTATTTTTGGTTTTTGAACGGTTGTATTCCAATCTTCCTCCAACAATATTGGACTTGTCTGCTTTAAAAACATCTACAGCATTGATACCGCACATATAAAAAGACAGCATGAATAAATCTCTGGCCAACTCTGCTCTACTTTCTGTTAAGGGGCTGCTATCCCGGATTAGCTTTAATGTCTCTATGTCTGTATTACGTTTACGAGTCAGTGGTGCTTCAACAATTTTATATTCATCAAAAGGATAGTGCTCAATCCTTAATAATCCCAAACTTTTTCTGTTATATTTTTTCCTAGCATGGTTGAAAAGCCCTCTTAAGTCCCGTAGATAATTATGCACACTGGCATCTTTTAAGGGATGCTGAAAAGTTGAGACTGGTTTGTGGAACTGGTTCAATCTGGTTATTACCCTTTTTGATCTGAGGTAATGTTCCCAGTCACCAAGCATATCGTGATTGATTTCCTCGATGAATATCTTCTCCTTACCAAAAAAATCTATGAGGCTGTTCTTTACTGTTCGGTAATTTGCTGCGCTCTTACCTCTACCATTTTCTTCCAGCTCAGCTATAAACTTATTACAGAAAGCTATAAAATCAATTCTTTCATCAGTCTTGGTCAGATACCTTTTGAGTTCATCGGCACTAAAGAGGTTAAGCTTTGGACCAAGGTTGCTAATGGCCAATCTATAGCTGTCCAATTCTGAATTGACCAGTGTTTTAACAAACTGATCTTTGATTAAGAACTCCCGCTTGTTTTCGGGATGCCTTTTTAACTGTTTGTCGCAGAGAAAGTGTGTTGTTTCTATGAACCTCTGCTGGTTTTTGTGGTAAAGTCTAATCTTTACATTGCACGTACCATCATTTTTGTAATGGTGAACGTAGATTTTCGCATCAACTGTTGCCATTTTAACTTGAAAAAAATTGCGTTTACGGATACCGGAAGTCCTAAATCGCGGGATTTTCTTTGTTAAATATTTGTAAAAGTCATACGTTAAATTCGACAGTTTTTCCTGTAAAACTTAACATGATTTGGCTATTGAAAAGACAAAATGGAGGTAGGAAACTTCCTATTATGGAAATAAAAAACCCCATCCTATCGCTAGAAATGGGGTTTTTATGTGATTTCCGGTCTTGAAAATCTGAGCTCCCTCTGCTGGGCTCGAACCAGCGACCCTCTGATTAACAGTCAGATGCTCTAACCAGCTGAGCTAAGAAGGAATATTTATTCTGGTTATGCTGTAAATTTTGCCAAAATCATTTGGCAATTTATCATAAAAAATCCCCACATTACTGTGAGGATTTTGCTCCCTCTGCTGGGCTCGAACCAGCGACCCTCTGATTAACAGTCAGATGCTCTAACCAGCTGAGCTAAGAAGGAGTGCTGGTTGTTTCCTAAAACGAGGTTCTTTGTGCTTTACGCCTTGTAAACCCTTGTTCGTTTTGGGAATGCAATATTAGGGCTTTTAAATTATTTATGCAATATTTGCAGGGAAAAATTTTCAAAAAAAATTAAATTAAAATATATGAGTCTGATAATCATAGGTACTGTAGCTTTTGATGCTATTGAAACTCCTTTCGGAAAAACGGATAAAATTGTTGGTGGAGCTGCAACATATGCAAGTTTGGCAGCATCGTACTTCTATAATCGAGCAAAAATTGTAGCAGTTGTAGGTGATGATTTTCATCAATCAGATATCGATACCTTTACAAAACACGGTATCGACACGGAGGGATTACAAATCAAAACTGGCGAAAAATCGTTTTTCTGGTCTGGAAAATACCATAATGATATGAATAGCCGCGATACTTTGATTACAGAATTAAATGTTTTAGAGAACTTCGACCCGATCATCCCCGATAGCTATCAGGATTGTGAGTATTTAATGTTAGGGAATTTAACCCCTCAAGTGCAACAAACCGTTATTAAACGTTTAAAAAACCGCCCTAAATTAATCGTAATGGACACCATGAACTTCTGGATGGACATTATGATGGATGATTTATTGGAAACCATTAAATTAGTTGATGTTTTAACCATTAATGATGCAGAAGCCCGCCAACTATCGGGAGAATATTCTTTAGTTAAAGCTGCTAAAAAAATCCTTTCAATGGGACCAAAATATCTGATCATTAAAAAAGGTGAACATGGTGCTTTATTGTTCAATGAAGATCAGATTTTCTCTGCGCCTGCTTTACCTTTAGCAGAAGTATTTGATCCGACAGGTGCTGGCGATACATTTGCCGGTGGTTTTATCGGCTACTTAGCTAAAGTTGGCACCATCAATTTCAATAACATGAAAAATGCAATTATTTATGGTTCTGCTTTGGCATCTTTCTGCGTAGAAAAATTCGGTACGGAAAAATTATTAAACCTCACTGAAGAAGAGGTAGCTGCAAGAATTCAGGAATTTGTGAGTCTGAGCGCATTTACGATAGAGTTGTAGTCAGGAGGATTCATTACAATAAAAGTTTAGCCGTCGATTCGCAGAATAACAACCTGCAAATCGACGGCTATTTATTTAAATGACACGACCAATTGGCACAAACTTTTCAAAAACTGCTTCGGTATGCGGCGCATCAGGAAGTTCATCAGTCAAATCCTGGCCAGCCCAATGTTCATAATGTTTGCCATTTCGCCACAACCTGCTGTCGGTCATATCATAAATTAACCCCTTGTAAGCAACCCAAATCTGTGGTTTGTCTTGCCCGTTTCTCAACGCCAGTTGTTGTTTGGTATAACCAGGCAAATCCATTAATTAACCTTTTTACTTTTAAAAAATTCGTATAAATAAACATTCATCAACAACAATCCCATTAAATAGAAATGATCTTCAAAAGGAATGGTTCCAATGCTGAAATTGAGGTTTTCATTATTGTTATAAATAACAACAGGAATGGCAGTTAAAAAACCATTAACAATATAAAAAGGAATCAGCGATACCAAATAAGCCCGGTAAAACTTGTACATAAACCTAAATTTATGATTGAAATATTCTACTGCAAATAACGCGGCGAATAAAAAACCAAAGTTGATTAAAGTGTACCACTTACTGTAACCAAAAAACAAAATTGCGATACAAAGCCCCAATAGGGTGTTGCTTAATGCCAAACTATATCTCTGTAAGTTGTTATTGGGGAAATAAGCATTTAAACATTCATAAATAAAAATACAGGCATAAGGAACCGTTAAAAAAAAGAGTATTTCTTCCAGCGGCAATCCCCACAAACTTAGCCCGATAATGTAATTTGAATTAAATGACCAGACATTTAATTTTACAAAAAGCAGATCCCATACTAAAAAAACCATACCTGTTATAAATATTGCAGGGATTACAAATCTCCACTTGCTGTAAAAATGTACTTTTTTATCAAATGATAAAACCAGGGGAAAGAAAATCACGGCAATATTGATTAACAGATAAGTATAGTTCATTTAGATATATTTCTTTAACATATTGATTTCCAATGGCGTACAGCGCTTGCTATCGATCATAAACCTGGCTACGTTTTTAATAAGTGTTTCATCGGCCGTTCCGAAATTACGATTTTGATAGTGTTTAATAATTTCTTTTTTATCGATAGTTAAATCCTTGCTGAAGCCCAAAAATCCTGGGGTATAATGTTCTATTGAAAAGCGCATGAAACGGATTTCCATATTCTCTTTATCCATATCGATGGCCTGTTGCATGGTTTTTAAAGAAATTTTCACATATTTTATCTTATGATACGGATTCCAGGAATGTTTGGCTTTTAAGGCCTCCAGTGTGCCTACATAGGCTGTGACTAGTGCGGTTTTATTGTGCAGGTTATTTAGCCGCTCATATATCGAATCGGTAAGCCTGGGGTTTTCAACAGCCTTAACCATATCAGCTTTTAAAACCGCAATTTCTCTGGGAGATAATTGAGCATAAGTGATGTTGATAAAAGCAGTAAAGAAGAGAAATAAAATGAGGAGTCTAATCATGTGTTCAGGCAAAGGTAATCAACTTTGTTTAATTGCAGAAACAATGCCAAGGGAGGAGAAGGGCCATTGTTTGGCCCAATTTCGGCACTGTCCTGAACGAAGTGAAGGCCTCCGAAGCAAGTATGAGTACAATTGAAAACAACATTATTAATGAATAATCTACTCGCGATGAAACAGCACTATAACATTTAAAAAACAAAGCCAACAACAAATCAAGTCCAATGCCTGTAGGTTAGGGATTTACTTCGCAGTCTTCACTGCGTTCAGAATGGCAAAATTTCCTGAAACAAAATCTCTAAAAAATCACTTTATTTACACAATGGATCAAAAACCCAAGGTTACTATTATCGGTGCTGGCTTTGCCGGATTATCTGCTGCAGCTTTACTGGCTAAAGATGGTTGTGATGTTACCATAATCGAAAAAAATGGAATGGCTGGCGGCAGAGCCAGAACCTGGGAAAAAGATGGTTTCATTTTCGATATGGGTCCGAGTTGGTATTGGATGCCCGATGTTTTTGAGAATTTTTATTCGCTATTCAATAAAACTACTGCTGATTTTTATGAGCTTAAAAGACTAAACCCTTCTTACAGAATCTATTTTGGCAAAAATGACACATTGGACGTTCCGACAACCATTGAGGATTTATATGCACTCTTCGAAAAAATTGAGCCCAATAGCAGTAAAAATTTAGATTCGTTTTTAGCTCAGGCGAAATACAAGTACGATGTTGGCATGAATGAATATGTTTTCAAGCCATCGCACAGTGTATTGGAATATTTTGATCCAAGACTGGCTATCAGTGGAATCAGACTCCAGCTTTTAGGCAATATGCGCAAACATGTGCACAAACTTTTCAAAAATGAGAAGTTAAGAAAGCTTTTGGAATTTCCTGTTTTATTTTTGGGTGCTACTCCGCAAAATACACCTGCATTGTATAGTTTAATGAATTATGCCGATTTGGTTTTAGGCACCTGGTATCCAATTGGCGGCATGCATAAAATTGTTTCGGCAATGCAAAAAATTGCAGAGGAACAAGGCGTGAAGTTTGTGTTTAACACGGAAGTAAAAAAAATTGAAGTCAAAAACAATATTGCTGAAGAAATCATTACCGATAAAGGAAATTTTAAAACTGATTTCGTGGTGGGCAATGCTGATTATCATCATATAGACCAACACCTTTTAGCGCAGCGCTATCGTAATTACGATGAAAAATATTGGCAAACAAGAACAATGGCGCCCTCCTGTTTGCTCTTTTATATTGGATTGAATAAAAAACTCGACAACATTCTGCATCATAATTTATTCTTTGATGAAAACTTTGATGAACATGCCGAAGAAATCTACACCAGCGCTAAGTGGCCCAATAAGCCACTGTTTTATGCCTGCTGCCCCTCTGTTACTGATGACAGCGTTGCTCCTGATGGATGCGAAAACCTTTTCTTTCTTATTCCACTTGCTCCCGGATTAAATGATAGCGATGAAAAAAGAGAAGAATATTTTAATTTGCTAACCAAACGGTTTAAGGATTTAACCGGAAACGATATCAGCAATCATATTCTTTTTAAAAGAAGTTATGCAATGAACGATTTTATTGATGACTACCATGCTTTTAAAGGAAACGCTTATGGTTTAGCAAACACTTTGAAACAGACTGCTTTTCTAAAACCCAGAATGAAAAGTAAAGTAACAAATCTTTTATATACCGGGCAATTAACCGTTCCAGGGCCCGGTGTGCCGCCTGCAATCATTTCAGGACAAGTGGCAGCAAAAGAAATAAAAAAAAAGTTAAAAAAAGCTTGACAAATTTAAAATTTCCCTTATCTTTATAACCACAAAACAAAAACACTGTTAAAAAACTTTAAAACGCATAATTGTTTGAGGTTTGCATTTGTTTCGAAATAAGAGAAAAGGCGAATTGTTGAAAGAAAAAATAAGAATCAACTAACCAAATATATGATAAGCAAATAAGGTCTGGATTTTCCAGACCTTTTGCTTTTACAAGGTTTTGGTTTTTTAGCTTTAGTGATCTTCACGCTGAAAACGCCGATTTTCACAGATCTTCAATTGGCTATTTTTATAACACTTTTCTTGAGATTGAAATCGACTTGCGAGGTTTAGTCGGGTTGAGCGTTAGGGAAACTTCGTCAGTCTGATGATTATAACATCGTGAGAATATTTCCGATCCTTCATTGATAATATTAGCTGCAATCTCCTATTTCAATCAGATTGTTCATCTTAACAGATTGCCACAGCCAGTGAAAAACTGGCCTCAGCAATGACGAGCCTATCATCTATAAATAAACCTTACAATTGCGAGGAGGAACGACGAAGCAATCTGTTTTGCCGTTTAATTTTATTACAGACATCGTAAAGAAGAAAGATTGCTACACTTCAAACGCTTTACCTGATCTACAAAAGACTTAATGACACTCAGAAAATAACGATAAAGCAATTTGATATACTGCAGGAGCAAATATAGACCCGATAGAATGGAAAGCCCGGAAGCATGAAATGCTGAGGACTTGAAATGATAGCGGGACCACACTAACCGAAGAGGCACTGCACATGCTCTCCTAAAAATTCAGGCATAAAAAAAAAGTCTCAACTTTTGCTGAGACTTTTTAGTTTTTCAATTGATGTGTTTTACGCCATTTCTGTAATGGCAATATCTTTTGAATAGGTTTTCAAATATTTTTTAAGGATTCCTCTTGCCACATGGATACGGGTTTTTACCGTTCCAATTGGAATTTGTAACATATCGGCAATTTCATGGTATTTATAGCCTTCAAAATAACGGATAAACGGCACATAATATTCTTCCGGCAATTGCGAAAGGGCTTTATCAATATCGCCTAAAACAAATTTACTTTCAGCTTGATTTTTGGTAGCACTGTAAGAAAGGTTTGCCGAAGAAATATCTTCACTTTGCGTAATCAAGGTATTTGTTTTTACTAACCGGCGATAATTGTTTATAAAGGTATTTTTCATGATGGTAAATAACCAACCTTTTAAA
The DNA here is from genome assembly GCF_003339865.1 of Pedobacter chinensis. Classification (GTDB taxonomy): domain Bacteria; phylum Bacteroidota; class Bacteroidia; order Sphingobacteriales; family Sphingobacteriaceae; genus Pedobacter; species Pedobacter chinensis. The sequence goes on along the minus strand of NZ_QPKV01000003.1, from coordinate 858,273 downwards.
TTCGTACCTTCTTTAAACTTATTGTAATAAGTGATCGCTTTCAGCATGGTATCCTGAACAAGGTCATTGGCGTCTTCTGCGTCTTTAGTGAAATTTAAAGCGTAAGATCTAAGCGATACCGAGTGATGATTAACCAGATGGTTGAATTCAAATTTTGTCATGATGTTTAGCTTTAGGGTAAGATTTAAAAAAATGAATGAATTGATGTTCATTCTTTTATACTTAAACAAACTTAATACCAATTTTTTTTGGCACGGCGACAAAACTCCGGAAGTTATTTGAAGCGCATTTTCGTCACAGAATATTTACTTCTCGTTCTAAAGTGACTCCAAAAGTAGACTTTACACTGTCTATTATTAGTTCAGAAAAATGGTACACTTCTGCGCCTGTTGCATTTCCATGGTTTACCAAAACCAGCGCTTGATTTTTCCAGGTACCTGTTTCTCCAACAATTTTACCTTTCCAGCCACATTGTTCAATCAGCCAGCCTGCAGCTAATTTAATTTTATCATCTGCTGTTGGATAATGCACCACATCGGGGTGTTTGCCCACAATATCTGCAAACTCATGTTTTTCAATTACCGGATTTTTGAAAAAACTACCGGCATTACCAATGGTTGATGGATCAGGAAGCTTACTTACCCGAATATGTGAAACCGCAGCTGATACATCGGCAATATCCGGATTTTCAATTCCCCTTTTTTGAAGCTCGGTTTCTATTGCACCATAAGAGGTATTAATTTTAGGTACTGATGATAAACGGAAAGTTACAGATGTAATGATGTATTGTCCTTTTAATTTGCCTTTGAAAATACTTTCGCGATAACCAAACTGGCAATCGGCAAAGCTGAATGTTTTAATTTCCCCCGTTCTGATTTCGAAAGCAGTGCAGCTTTCAAAAACATCTTTAAGCTCAACACCATAGGCACCAATATTTTGGATTGGAGATGCACCTACAGTTCCAGGAATTAAACTCAGGTTTTCAACCCCTGCAAAGCCATGCTCAACGCAATAGTTCACAAAATCGTTCCAAACCTCTCCTGCTCCGGCTTTTACATAAACATTTTGCCCTTCTGTTTGAGATTCAATTCCTTTGATACTGATTTTTATGATCAAGCCATCATAATCTTCAGTGAAGAGCACATTGCTGCCGCCACCAATGATTAAGATTTTTTGAGATTTTACCAGGTGGTTTTGAAACAGCTCTTTTAAATCATTTTCAGTAAATATTTCTGCGAAATAGGTTGCTTTTACATCTATGCCAAATGAATTATGAGGCTTTAGCGAAATATTTTCTCGAATTTGAAGCATATTGTTTTTGTGTTTGCGCACAAAAGTAACAAATAATAGATATACTGATACATCTAAAACCTGTTCGGATTTTCAGATAATTACTCCACAATCTCTGTGATATCTTTATTGAAATTAAAGCTTAGCTCTTCTGATTTCACATTTTTTATTTTAACACCTGATAATTTCCAGCCGATAAACCTGGGTTTGGTTTTTGTCAAATCAAGTAAGTGATATCGTTCCCTGGTTAGCGCAGCACTGATCAACCCCACACTATCTGATTCTCTTTGATCAAAATGCTCGATCTGACTTTCTAAAACCGCCAGGATTGAATCCAGTTCGTTTCCTTTTTTAATACTATCGGCGTAAGCTTTAGGATCAATGTGGTAAAGGCTATCTAATTTTGAATTCTCAAAATCCAGTTTCTGATCCGAACTTTCATATTTGGATTCAACGAGTGCTATTGCCCGGTCCTTATCCGTTTTTTTAGAGCAGGATAAAAAAGTAAGTATAAATAAAAATAGAAAAGAGCTTTTTTTCATCCGTATAAATTTGTTTTTAATTGTGATGAAGCTATCAGATTTATTCATACCACTGCGTGGTTTGAAAAATCATGATGGTTTCATATAGAAATTTAAAAAAACATATCAAGCTTCCTGCCAAAGAAGTTCGTTGCACGAAATAGCTTCGTTTAAAATAAACTAAAGCAGGTAAAACAAATACAGTTAATCTGGAATATCATTATAGCCAGAGTACATTAGCATTCGGAAATTTCTTTGTTTAAATAACCTGTAGACTGCAATAATACTGATTATTTGAAATACCAAACACAACATTGAGCCTTCAAAGCCAAAATCTCCTCCATTCCATATATTATTTTCCAACCGCTCTTGCATAAGAATTGATGGAAATTTAATACCACTAACACTAAAACCAAGAATTGTTCCCTGAAAGAAATTCCAACTGAAATGTAACCCGAAAGAGAACCAAAGATTTTTGGTGTAAATATAAAAAGAGCCCAGAAGAATGCCTGCTAAAAAAAGATTAACAAAAGATAAAGAATTAAGATATGGATTAGCAAAATGCATTAATGCAAATAATATAGCTGAAATAATAAGGGAAATAAATTTATTAAAGGAATTTAATAAATTATTTAACACATAACCTCGCATTAAAAATTCTTCGTTAAAACTAACGCACGCAAAAAAAACAATACTTAACAGGAAATTTGAAAAATTGCATTGTATGGTTTTCAGAAAGATTTGATTTGTAAAAAAAAGAATGGCAAAACCGAGGCACATAATGATAATACCTATTGCCAATCCGTAAAAAAAGCTTTTTTTATTAAATTTATTTAGTTGAAAAACATTGAATTTTTGTTTATCAACATATTTGTTAAAGGCCCAGATGACTAAAAAAGTACCTAAGACGGTAAATATAGCTATAACTACTTTTTGATAGATATTTATATCCCTGGGTTTTATAGAAACCTGTATCCCTAGAATTAGATAGGCCAGATATTGAAAGAACCCAACAACAAAAATATAGGGAAATAATATTTTTAAAACTCTTAGCCAGTCATAATTTTTCATTTAGTGGTTATATCTATTATCAAAAAAACTACCGAACAAATAAACAACCATATAAATTATAAGATGAATGCAAAATTATTGTTAACAAAACAGCAATGAATTCATTTTTCAATTTGTAAACTTTTAGATAAAAGGTATTCAATAATAATGCGTTAACAAATGCTGCCACTACATAAAGCCAATGATACCAATGAGCCTGTGAAAAAGCAAGTGACATTATAAGAATAATTATATAAGTATTTTTAATTTTTAACAGTTTAAGAAATCGATATAGAAAAAGCTGAAATATTAAAGTCTCAATTAATGGAGCAAAAAAAATCGCAATATAAAAAAATTCATTTTCAGAGATTTTGTCAAACTGATCGTTATTTAGTTTAAAAAAGACTACATTCAAATAGTTGAATATATAACCATTGATTATCTTCATGAATAGAAAAACAAAGAAATATTTCAAGATTTTCTTACTTTCTAACCCCACCTTTATCATTCTTAATAAAATGCAGGCTATTTAAGTATAAATAGCCTGCTAACTATTTTTTAAAAATATTATTTATAAACGCTTGCATTACCATAAGCCGGATTACTTCTTAGTGAGTTAGCTATATCATATGAAGCATGAGCAGTATATGAAATACAATACATTACATCATATATGAAATTGCCTATTCTCCCACCTTCAATTGCAATTTGTTCTTCTATTGTTAATTCTTCTAGTTTCATACCTAATATTTGTTATTATATGTCCCATTCCATCCGTCAGAAAGACCAGCTTTGACTGCTTTCCAGTTATCCATTATTTCATATGCTATTGCACCCCAAATCCCACCTTTAGCCCATGGTGGCAAGTTCCCCCCATCTATTACCACCATCTCCTTAGCATCCATTTCCTGAACGCCGAAATTTTCCAATTCTAATTTTTTCATAATTTAGTTTTTAAGTTTATCCCCTACTCTGTTACAGGCTTTTCGGTCTACGCCTTTTTTGTTGCAACAGTGCTAATTTACATTTGCCCACTCTATAAAAATTAGAGCGAATAAAAAAGTTGAAATTCATGTTCCAATTTTAAGCCTGCATTTATTTTTAACATATCGCTGGCAGAAAGATTTTTTAGAGAAAGTGAAGCCGAAATTTCATAATCTAGGGTATAATAGTAAGTTTCGAAACTACGGGAATAGGCAATGGGCACTTCCATTAAACGCAATTCTTCTATAAGTTGATAAAGCCTGCCTTTAGAAATATTTAAGCGTTTTGCCAGTTTTTCAGGCGTTCCTGTTTTTCGTTCCTTGATTAATTTATGTAATAGGTTAATCCGGTCTATATATTCAAATATCTTCATAATTGGTTTATTGGCTTCATTAGTATTGGTTTATTAGCTACAAACAGGTAATGGAATAAATTCAGCTGAACGAGCCTTTTAGCCGAACTGCTGCTTCCATAAATTACTATAACATCCGTTTGCCAAAATCATTTCTTCATGGTTACCTTCTTCCACTACCTTGCCTTTATCCAAAACAACAATTTTATCAGCTTTACAAATGGTAGTTAATCGATGTGCAATAATGATAACCGTCTTTTTTTGCTGTAATAATATTTCTACGGTTCGCTGTACGTATTGTTCAGATGTAGAATCGAGCGATGAGGTGGCTTCATCCAATATTAAAATTTCCGGGTTTCGGTATAATGCCCGTGCAATGGCAATACGCTGTTTTTGCCCGCCCGATAAGGTTGCTCCATTTTCCCCTAAATAGGTTTGAAAACCTTCGGGCAAAGCCTCTATAAAATTGATAATGCCGAGTTGGGTACAGATATCAACTATATGCTGCATATCTGGCTCGTAATCGCCAACGGCAATGTTATCAATCACATTACCCGCAAACAAATCGATGGTTTGTGGCACAACACTTAGCAAATTACGCAACGACTTATTATTGAGGTATTTAATGGCATACTTGCCGATATATATGTTTCCTTTTTGTATCGGATAAATATTCTGTAGCAATGCCATGAGGGTAGATTTACCAGAACCGCTTTCGCCAACAATGGCCGTGAACGTACCCGCTTTTATATTCAGGTTTAAATCTTTGAAAACGGTTATTCTTGTTCCATACCTGAAAGCCACCTGTTCAAATCGAATATCTCCAATCAACTCTTGTGTAAGCTCTACATCCGAGGCATCATTTTCTACCTCCAGATCCATTATTTCGAATAGTCTATCGGCTGCAATAACTGCATCTTGTATAACTCTGTTGGCACCAATTAATGAAGCTGCCGGACCTGTGAAATAGCCTATCAGTGTATAAAATGAAAATAATTCTCCCGGGGTAATCTGATTATCCAAAACATAACCAGCACCAACCCAAAGCAGCAAGATGGTTAATATACGGGATATCATTTCAGAAGATGTACCAGAAAAAACAGTGTTCGTTCCCGATTTATAAACTGTTCGCAGCAATTGAACAAATCGTGTTTCTGTTTTCAGATTGGTAAATTCTTCCAGTCCAAACCGCTTTATGGTTCCAACCGCATTTAAACTTTCTACCAATTGGCTTTCCAATTCGGCAGAATCTTCCATCAACCTGCGCTGTATTTTCTTGTTCAGTTTATTGGTAATAAAATAAACAAGTAAATAAAAAAGAATAACCGTCAACATAAGCAAAGCCAGTTTCCAGTAAAAGGTAAACATTAATGCAAAAGACAACAGTACAATGAATACATTTACAACCAGATTAATAGAAACATCGTTAATAAATGTTCTGATTTTTACGGCATCATTTACTCTTGATATTATTTCGCCAACCCGCATGGTATCAAAAAACTGTTGAGGCAGTTTTAACAGATGCTTGTAATATCCTAAAATTAACCGGGCGTCTATCTGTTGCCCGGTTCGCATGGTAAATATGGTTTTAACTGTGCTAATAAAGAGCTGGAGCAATAAAATGCCAATCATAATTAAACTCATTAAATTGAGCAGTTTCCGATTTCCATCAACTAAAACATGATCTGTTATTTTCTGCACAAAAATTGAGGTAGAAAGACCTAGAATGGTATAAACTAATGCCCCAAACAGTGCCTGCACCACAATGCTTTTATATGGCTGAATTAATTGCCAAAACCGAAAGCTATTGGCGACTTTTTCGTTTCCTTGCGTAAATCCTTTATCGGGTAAAAGAATCAATAAAACGTTTGTCCATTCTTCAGTAAATTCGATTATGGTTTTGCGGTGTATTTTTCCATCGCCCGGATCCATTACCTCAATATGTTTATTGGTAACTTTAAAAATTACCACATAATGCTGCAATTGCTTTTTAACCACAACATGCGCAATTGCCGGCAGGGGAATTTTATTTAAACTTTCTAAACTTCCCCTCACGCCTTTTGCTTCAAAACCCAGTTTGTTGGCGGCCTCAATTAAGCCCAAAATATTTGTTCCCTTTTTATCGGTACCCGCAAATTGCCTGATACGGGCAACAGGCATGTTTAATTTATAATATGCAGATACAGATGCCAGGCAAGCCGCACCGCAATCGGTAATGTCTCTTTGTTTTACTAATAAATTTGATTTTCGATACATGAAATTTAAGCTAATGAATTCAAAAGCTGCAATCATGAAGAGGATGTGAAAAGGGAGGTTTTATATTGATGGATTTAGCCAATCATCCATTTTATCATATAGTAGTTGATATAAACTTCTTCGGGTTATGGTAAAATGAGCACTTAAAGACATTCCTTTTTTAACCACACCCTTATAACCATTTCCAAGCTGTAGAAAATCTTTTTTTAATTTACATTTTACTTTAAAATATGGTGTCTGATTAACTAAAACCACATCTTCTGATATATCATAAACATTACCCGTGAGTAAACCCCATTGGTTATAATTAAATGCATCCACCTGAAAACGCACTTGCTGTCCTTTCTTAATCAAACCAATATCAGATGGCTTAATAAAGCAAATGGCGAGTAAAGCACTATCAGGAGAGATTTCTCCTATTTTTTGACCGGTTGAAACAAAAGAACCAGATTGCAAACCTGAAAGATTTTGAATGGTTCCTGAAATTTGTGCTGTTAAATTATATAGTTTTTCCTGTTCTGTAAGTTGAACATTTTGATTTTCCAATTCCTTTAACTCTTTACGATACTGATTAGATTCAGTTTGCCACTGAGTTTTATATTTTTTTGTTACCAACTTAAAGTCGGAAAGTGCTTGTTCATAATTAAATTTATATTGTTCGTATTCTACCTGAGTTACAACTTTTTTATTGAACAATAATTCGTATCTGTTATAAACTTTATGTGCCTGCTCGCAAGCATTAATTGCATTTTGGCTTTGTTCTTTATATTGTTGCCAGCTTGCAATGTACAAACCTGTTTGTAATGCCGGTTGCGTGCCATTGTTTAAATCAACCTGTTTTAACACAATAAGCGCATCTTTTAATAAACTCTTTAACTCGCCAACATGTGTTTTATTGATGATATGCTGTTTTTCGGGCAAAGAGGAGTCTATGCTTAAAAGCAATGCTCCTTTTTTTACTTGTTCATTATCGGCTAAATTAATTTGGGTAATTTTACCTGAAACTGGTGCAAGCAGTTCGGTTTTTTCAATATTACTTTGTAAAGAACCAATACCTTTTACGCTAACAGTGGTATAAAGAAACGGTAGCGCCCCTAAAGCCGTCAAAATAGCAAAAAGAGTTACGCTATAAATAATCTGAGAGCGTGTACGGGTTTGATGAAGAAAGATGAGGGATGTGTTAGCGACGTTTTTTTCAGATAGTATTGGCATTAATTCAAATAAGTACAATAATGATTAGGTTAGTTCTAAAAGCTCGTATTACCTTCTGTGAATAGAAGTTAAAGATCAAAATTTATTAAAAATTATCTACATTTTGCTATTTCAAGGATGAAATCATGCTTTTTAAGGATGAAATTTTAAAAATGATCTTGTTCTTAGTTTGAAGTCGCCTATATTTGCAACGTACGATTATACAATTTTTGTTATCATCCCAGAACAAAAAAATTGTTTTAAAAACAAGTTTTACAAGTGATGAGATATACCTGCATAATTGTAGATGATGAACAACATGCTACTGAACAGCTATTAGAATATGTAGAAAATACCCCTACATTATACTTAATCAAAGCTTTTACCGACCCAGAGCTGGCACTGCACGAAATCATGCAAATGAAAACTCCTGTAGATATTTTATTTACAGATGTAGAAATGCCAAAAATTTCGGGCATTGACCTGGTAATGAAATTAAGCCATGAAGTTAAAGCTACAGTATTTGTTACCGCTCACTTAAAATATGCATTAGATGGCTATGAGGTAAACGTTAATAATTTCTTACTTAAGCCTTACACGTTTCAAAAATTTAAATCTGTTATATTATCTGTTATTAATCAATTATCCAGAGACAATCCTTTTATATTCTTAAAAAACAAGTATAAAAGGGGATTTATAAAAATTTACACTTCTGAAATTACTTTTATTGAGGCAGCGGGAAACTATGTTGTAATCAATGGCATACATCAACCAATAACCACACTTTTAAAATTATCAGAAACAGAAAAAAGATTAGAGATTTATTCACATTTTATCAGAATTCATAAATCCTTTATCGTATCAACAAAACATATTGAAAAATTTAAAGATGATTTTGTTTACTTAAGAAGTGGGGAATCTATTCCGGTTGGTTCTACTTATAAAGAAAAAGTTACCAATTATTTTAAATCCAGATTAATTCCGTAACACATCTTTCCTTACAAACAACAATCCAAAAGCCTTCCCTTTCTCTTTTCCTTGATTTTTATGATGAATTTTATGGGCCTTTCTAACGGCTTGTAAATATTTGTTATTGCTTTTAAAAGTTTTGAACCGACGATGTACAAACCAATCGTGCAAAATAAAATAGACTAATCCGTAAATAGTGATTCCTAATCCAATAAAAAACAAATATCCGTACTGATTTCGATCGGTATACATCAAATCAAGTGATACCATAGCAAATATTAACGCAAACAGGTCATTCCACTCAAAAAAGGAATGCGACTTTTGATGGTGGCTTTTATGCATGAACCAAAGTGGCCCATGAAACAAATACTTATGGATAAGCCATGAGAAACATTCCATCAAAACAATGGTTAGCAGCATGATCAGGATATTTAGAAAAACTTGCATAGGGAATTGGATAATGGCAACCTAAATATACTATAAACCAATGATAAAGGATTTGATTGTCATTAAAAGGTAATGTTATTTCTCATTTATTAATCAGTTGATTAACTTTTAAAATTAAACATCTAACTTTGACTAAAATATTAAAAAAGTCAGAAAGTAGAAAAGTAAAATGATTGTAGCTGATAAAAAGCGGGAACAAATTATTGAAGGTGCTATAAAACGTTTCATTCATTTTGGTATCGGCAAAACCACCATGAATGATATTGCCGAAGATTTATCTGTTTCCAAACCATCTCTTTATTATTATTTCCCCGATAAAAGAAGTCTTATTGTGGGTGTTATCGAAAAGGTTTTTACAGATTATTTCGATTTGCTGAAAAAGAAATACAATCCGGATGCATCATTGGAAAACATATTGTTTCAAACCATTGACGTTCGTAACACATTCTTTATGAAGTACTTCATGTTGCGAATATCAGAAGGGCTTCCCGATATTTTTAATGATGACTCCATGAAGAAAAAGCTAACCAGCCTGAAAAATTCTGAGAAAGTTTTTTATGCTCAAATATTTGAGCGTGCTCAGGAAAAAGGAGAAATCAAACATGAAAACATGACTCATGTGGCCGAACTGTATTTAGAAAGTTTGATGGGCCTGACCAACATGTGTATCATGGAACTTGGAAAAGACTTATTGCCTGACAAGAAAATGGTAAATAAAATGGCTCAAAAGCAAAAAGACCTTTCGTCAATCTTTACAAGAGGATTAAAATGCTGAAAGCTTAGGTAAAGAATGAGCTTGAAGCGAACAATAAATAGATAAGAACCCAAAAACAAAAAAACAATACATTATGCATAGAGTAAAAATGGTAAAATTAATGCTCATCCTGTTTACCGGCATGGCTTTACCACAATTGGTGGCTGCACAGCAAAGGCTTACTTTAAAAGATGCACTCACTTACGCATTACAAAATAATGCCCGTGTTCGTAAATCGAAACTGGATATAGAAGGTGGAAGATATAAAGTGCAAGAAGTAAGAGCGCAAGCCTTACCACAAATTACTGGAACGAGTGGTTTAACTTATAACCCAATAATTGGTCAACAAGTGGTTGATTTTGGCGGGCAATTGCAAACATTAAAATTTGGACAAAAGTGGAATTCAAATGCTGGCGTTCAACTTTCGCAACAACTATTCAATCAACAGGTTTTTACCGGCTTACAAGCCGCAAGATCCAGTGAAGAATATTACAACCTCACTTCTCAGTTAACTGAAGAACAAATTATTGAGTTGGTTGCCAATAACTATTATCAGGTTTTGGTAAACAGACAGCAATTAAACGTAATTGATACCAACATTAAGAATGTTAGGGTGGTAGAAAAAATTATTTCCAACCAATATAAAAATGGCCTGGCAAGAAAAATTGATGTTGACCGGATCAGTGTTAATTTAACCAATTTGACAACCCAACGCGAACAAGTGATTAATGCCATCATTCAGTTGGAAAATCAATTGAAATTTGCCATGGGCATGCCTGTTTCTAATCCAATTGAACTGCCTTATACCGAGCTTACCGAAGTTTCGCAGCTACCCGTATTTACTGACTCAGTTAATTTGGCTAACCGAACAGAAATTAAACTTTTAGACAATCAGGATAAGTTGTTATCACTGCAACGTAAGGCTTATGTGGCAGAATACTACCCAACATTATCTTTATCTGGCAATTACACTTATTCGAGCCAGAGCAATGGTTTCGATTTTCTGAGTTCAAATGCATCTTCAATTGGTTTTGGTTCATCAGCAGTAGGTTTAACTTTGAGGGTGCCAATTTTTAATGGTTTTTTGACCCGTTCAAAAATCCGTCAGGCTGATGTGGAAATCAAGAAGGCTCAGGAAGATAGAAAGGAATCTACCAACTCATTGAACTTAGCTTATGAGAATGCCAAAATTCAGTTGCGCAATAACTTAAACACCATTAATGCGCAAAAGAAGAATGTTGAACTTGCCCAGGAAATTTACAAAAGCACGCAAAACAATTATAACAACGGCTTAGCGTCCTTAACTGATTTATTGGACACAGAAAACTCCCTTACTTCATCGCAAAACAGCTATACACAAGCTTTATTGAATTATAAAATAGCTGAAATACAATTAATAAAATCAAACGGAAATATTAAATCGCTAGTAAAATAGAAATGAAAAGAGTAATTACCATAATTATCGTAGTTGTTGTTGCCTTGGGCGCAATAGCTTATGTGTTAAGCAACAATAAAAAGAAGAACGAAGCTAAAACTGCTTTCATTGCAGAAGGTAGCGGTGCTGTTGCCGTTCGTGTTGCTCAAGTTGAAAAAAAGGTTGTAGACTTGGATTTTAGTGCAAACGGAAATTTCATTCCTAAACAAGAACTTAATTTCTTATCAGAGAATGCAGGTCGTGTTACAGCAATTTATGTTGACGAGGGTGCCCGTGTAAGTAAAGGACAGGTTTTGGCTCGCATTGATGCTGAAATTATCAATACAGATAGAGAAACTGCTGAAGCCGCTTACCAAAATGCGCAAAGAGACGAAGCACGTTATCAAAGTTCTTATCAAACTGGTGGTGTTACCCAACAACAGTTAGATCAGGCTAAACTGGCTACCAGAAATGCAAAATTACGCTTACAAGCTTCTCAACGCAGATTGAGTGATGCAAACATCAAATCTCCAATTAACGGAATTGTAAACAAAAGATATATTGAGGTTGGTGCTTTTGTAACTGCTCAAGGAACACAATTATTCGAATTGGTTGATGTTTCTAAATTAAAATTGAAAGTTAACGTAAACGAATCGCAGGTGGCAAACTTAAAAGTTGGTGATCAGATCGACATTAAATCTTCTGTATTTCCTAATGATAAGTTTTCTGGAAAGGTAACTTTTATTGCGGCTAAAGCCGATGCCACCTTAAATTTCCCTATCGAAATTGAAGTAGAAAACAGCCACAAGAACACATTGAAAGCTGGTATGTATGGAACAGCCATATTTAAGTTCCCTAAACAAGCTCCAAGCATTCTGATTCCGCGTACTTCTTTTGTTGGTAGTGTAAGCAGTAATCAGGTATTTGTGTTAGATAAGGCAAACAACACTTCGAAAATCCGTAAGGTGGTTACCGGACGTATTTTGGGCGATAGCGTGGAAATTCTTGATGGCTTGAATGAAGGTGAAACGGTAATTACCAGTGGCCAAATCAATTTAGCTGATGGCACAGCCGTGAGTATCGTTAAATAGTTCAATTCGCAGTTTTCAGTTTACATTTTATAATTCTGAGCCTGCTGAAGAACAATATTTAGTTCAATCGCAATAAAAAATTAAAATGAAGATAACAGATATATCTATAAAAAGGCCCTCGCTGGTAATTGTGGTATTTACCGCACTTACATTACTTGGGCTATTAAGTTACTTTTCGTTGGGTTATGAATTACTTCCAAAATTCTCAAACAACGTAGTATCTATTGCAACCATTTATCCTGGTGCATCACCAAATGAGGTTGAAAATACCGTTACCAAAAAAATTGAAGATGCGGTATCCTCAATGGAAAACATTAAAAAAATCAACTCGGTATCATTCGAAAGTTTATCTACCGTAACAATTACTTTAACGGATAAAGCAAACATCGATATTTCATTAAACGATGCACAACGTAAGGTAAATGCGATTTTATCTCAATTGCCAGAGGATGTTAAAACACCATCCTTAAGTAAATTCTCATTGGATGATTTACCTGTGATTACCATGTCGGCCTCAGCAAATATGGATGACATTTCCTTTTACGATTTGATCGATAAAAGAATTGCTCCGGTAATTTCAAGGGTAAACGGTATCGCTCAGGTAAACCTGGTTGGTGGATCGGAGCGTGAAATTCAGGTTTCACTTGATGCGGATAAATTACAAGGATATAACCTTGCTGTACCTCAGGTTCAGCAGATGATTTTAAGTTCTAACCTTGATTTCCCTACAGGAAGTGTTAAAACTCAAAATCAAGATGTATTAATCCGTTTATCTGGTAAATACAGAAGTATTGAAGAATTAAGAAACCTGGTTTTAACCACCTCACAAGCGGGCGCACAAATTCGCCTGGGTGATATTGCCGACGTTCAGGATGCGCAAAAAGAAACAGAGAAGCTAGCCCGTATTAATCGCCAGGCATCTATTGCCATTCAAATCATTAAACAAAGTGACGCGAATGCGGTAGAGGTAAGTAAAGGTGTACATGCCATTATTGAAAAGCTAAAATTAGAATATGAAGCCAATAAACTTGATATCAAAATTGTTAATGACAGTTCTATTTTCACTTTAGAATCTGCTGATGCGGTAATTCACGATTTAATTCTTGCTGTAGTATTGGTGGCATTTGTGATGCTTTTCTTCTTGCATAGTTTTCGTAATGCATTAATCGTAATGGTATCCATTCCGGTTTCGCTGGTAGCAACATTTATCGGAATCAGCTTATTTGGTTTTACGCTAAACTTAATGTCATTATTGGGTTTATCACTGGTAGTAGGTATCCTGGTGGATGATGCAATTGTGGTACTGGAAAATATCCAGCGGCACATGGAAATGGGCAAGAACAAGGTTAGGGCTGCATCCGATGCTACGCGTGAGATCGGTTTTACCGTTGTATCCATTACCTTTGTAATCGTGGTGGTATTCTTCCCAATCGCCGTTAGTACAGGCTTAGTTTCGAATATTCTTCGTCAGTTCTGTATTGTTGTGATCATTGCAACGCTGCTTTCATTGGTTGCATCATTTACGATTGTACCTCTTATCTTCTCTCGTTTTGGTAAATTAGAACGTATTGAAGGTAAGAATATGTTTGGCCGCTTTATTCTGTGGTTCGAAAAACAATTGAAGAAATTCACTCTTTGGATTACTAGTATTTTAACCTGGTCGTTAAACCATAAAGCACTAACCCTGGTTGCTGTTTTTGTGATGTTCCTGGGTTCTTGTGGTTTATTGGGCGCTGGGTTCATCGGTTCTGAGTTTTTCCCTAAATCAGACAAAGGGGAGTTCTTAGTTCAGTTAGAGTTACCAAAAGATGCCTCGCTTGAGCAAACGAACTTTTTCACACAAAGAGCAGAGGCCTTTTTAAGTAAACAACCAGAAATTACACAGCTAATCACAACAGTTGGACAATCAACCGGAGATTTTGGTGGTTCACAGGCTACAGCTTATAAATCAGAGATCAATGTAAAACTTGTTGAACGCAACAAGCGTGAAGGTGTTTCTTCAGATATCTTCGCCACTAAAATGAGTCGTGCTTTAGGTAAGGAATTGGTTGGTGCAAAGGTTAAAACTGTTCCAATCAGTATTTTGGGTATAGCAGAGAATGCACCAATCCAATTGGTGGTAATGGGTTCTGATTTAGATAGCGCTTTAAAATATGCAGAAGGTGCTCAAAAAGTATTAGCAGCAATTCCAGGTGCCACAGAGATTAAATTATCAGTAGAAAAAGGAACGCCGGAAATTAATGTTCAGGTAGACCGCGATAAAATGTCGGCTGTTGGCTTAACTCTCCAAACCGTGGGTTCAACTATGCAAACAGCATTTGCCGGTAACACAGATGGCAAATATAGAAAAGGCGAATACGAGTATGATATCAATATTCAGTATCAGGATTTCAATAGAAAAAACATTGATGATGTTCGTAACCTGATTTTTGTAAATAATGCTGGTGCACAAATTAAATTAACACAGTTTGCCACTATTACAGAAGGGTCAGGACCTAGTCAGCTGGAACGTTTGAATAAATCCACTTCAGTATCAGTTAAAGCACAATCAATCGGTAGACCAACCGGAACAGTAGTTGCCGAGTTTCAATCGAAATTAGAAGAGTTGCAACAGAATGGTAAATTAAAAGCACCAATAGGCGTAAGTTATACATGGGCTGGAGATCAGGAAAATCAGAGCGAAGGTTTCGGTACCCTAGGTATTGCGTTACTGGCTTCAATTATACTGGTTTATTTAATTATGGTTGCACTGTATGATAGTTTTGTTTATCCTTTAGTAGTAATGTTCTCGCTTCCATTGGCTGTAATCGGTGCTTTATTAGCGTTAGCATTAACCAATAATTCAATTGGTATTTTTACTATATTGGGTTTAATTATGCTTATGGGCCTTGTGGCTAAAAATGCGATTATCCTTGTCGATTTTACCAATCACTTAAAAGCAGAAGGTAAAGAAACCAAAGAAGCGCTTGTTTTAGCCAACCATGCTCGTTTAAGGCCAATTTTAATGACAACCATCGCCATGGTATTTGGTATGCTTCCAATTGCATTGGCAAGTGGAGCGGGTGCTGAATGGAAAAATGGTTTGGCTTGGGTTATTGTTGGCGGATTAACCAGTTCGTTATTCTTAACCTTAATTGTTGTACCAGTGGTTTATTTAATATTCGATAGAATGCTGGAAAAATTTGGCTTTAATAAAAAAGGTAAAACCATCGATGAGTTAATGGTTGAACCTTACGATCATAAAGAAGTGCATGAATACGATTTAGATCACGGACATTAATATATATCCAGATTAACAATCAATCAGGTCGCCCCCCAAAGGCGGCCTTTTTTTTTGAGAAGTTTAATCAAACTGACGAAGTTTTCCCAATCCCACAAATCCACCTAAACTTCGTAAGTCTGTATCTTATTCGACTTGCGAAGCTTCGAGGGCCAAAGCCTTGGCAAATACTCCCTCAATGATGATTCGGAGGGATGAACTACCTAAGACATTTAAGAACATTTAGCTATCCGCTGGGGCTAATTTTTCTGTATGGTTAAATAGATTGACCAGACATCGATCAGACTGACGAAGTTTCCCCAATCCCACAAATCCACCTAAACTTCGCAAGTCTGTATCTGATTCGACTTGCGAAGCTTCAAGGACCAAAGCCTTGGCAGATACTCCCTTAATGATGGTTCGGAGGGATGAACCACCTAAGACATTTAAGAATATCTTAGCTATCCGCTGGGGCTAATTTTCTATATAGTTAAATAGATTGACCAGACATCGATCAGACTGACGAAGTTTCCCCAATCCCACAAATCCACCTAAACTTCGCAAGTCTATTCTTTGGTTCAGCAAACAAATTATTGAGCAATATTGTATATTAGTGGTATGTTAAAAGTTGCTTTATCCATTATTTTAATCTGCTTTTCGCTTCTAGTAAAAGCCCAGCATCCCCCGGTATTTCCGGCAATGACAACCGATTCCTCCTTTATTAAAATTGCTAACCTAAACATTAGTCTTGTTAAATATTCTTATAAGCCAAATGGTGTTAGATTTTTAGTTGTGCACGATAACGAAGATACTGGAGTTAAGGCTGGTTTTGAATATATCCGTTGGAGTGGAGGAGAATTAATTGACAGCCAGTACGGCGGAGTCAGGGATTATACTTTCAACTACATGAGCGATCCTTATCGAATTGATCCAAATGCAATTTACACCCAGATAGGTGTTAGCACGAGATTAAAAAAGGATGCCTATAGCTCAAATGAAGTAGAAAAACTCATTCTAAATGCTGGAAAACAAATTTTAGACTTTTACGATCCAAAATCTACAGGCTATATATTAACATTACATAACAATGCGGATGGAGGCTTTGGTATTTCCTCTTATTTACCTGGTTACGAGCTATCGAGTACAGCAGATTCAGTTTACATTAATTTTCAGATGGATGGCGATGATTTATTGTATGTTACCGAACCGCGATTATTTACCAGCTTAAAAAAGGCAAATGTGAATGTGATTTTGCAATCAAAGTTTGCAGAAAATGATGGGTCATTGTCTGTTTATGCTATGCAAAACAATATTCCATATATCAATGTAGAAGTGCAACATGGCCATTTAGATGAAAACCTGAGGCTGATTGAAATTGCAATTGCTGCACTAAAAGAGCATGGGTTAATTAAAAATGAGGGAAAAGCTTTACAAAAAGATAATTTAGGCAAAACACCTACTCAATAGCCTTAATTTTACTAACCAAAACGCTAACAAGCAAACCAAAAACACCAATAACGGCATAAGAATATTGAAGGCTGGATAAAGCCGAAATGTAACCAATTAACGGTGGTCCCATCAGAAAACCCAAATAACTTACACTTGAAACCATTGCTATTGCCATTCCCGCCGAAACTTTTCCATTTTTCCCTGCTACGCTATAAACCGTAGGAACAATACTCGATACACCTATTCCAACCAGCATAAAACCAATTGTTGCCGTTACAATATATGGTAAAAATACAGAAAGAAACATTCCTGTGGAAATGATCAAACCACTGATTTGAATGGTTTTCTTTCTACCCAGTTTAGCAATAATTTTATCGCCAACAAAGCGGCCTGTGGCCATCATCACCATAAAAGATGCATAACCTAAAATGACCATAGACGATGGCGCTTTAACTATTTCCTTAAAATATACCCCGCTCCAATCGAACATGGCGCCCTCAGTTGCCATGCTACAAAAACCTATAATACCAAGCTGTAGAAGTATACCCTCTGGCTTAACAAATAACTTTCCTTTACGTTCAGCACTGGCACCTTTTCCTGGAACAAGGTGTTTATAGTTAAAAAATATGTTAGTGAAAATGAGGGCAACAATGATCCAGAAATGATGGTACGGGATAACATGAAGATTAACCATGAGCAAGCCAATCAAAGCTCCTGTAAATCCTGCAATACTCCAGGCCCCGTGAAATGAAGTCATGATGGGCCTGCCAAATAACTTTTCAGCCTCCGATCCTTGCGTATTCACTGAAATATTACACATATTTCCGATTACACCAAACAAGAAAAGGAAAGCTGCAAGATGCCATGGAGCTGTTGCTAAGCCCAGATTGCTCAGGGCTAAAACGTATAGTGGAGCAGTGATGGTCAAAATGGTTTTGCTGCCATATCTGGTAACCAAACCGCCAGAAATTGGCATGGTCAACAACTGTCCTAATGGGAGGGCCAATAATATAGTTCCTAATTCGCCATCAGATAAATTTAAACTATGTTTGATATCAGGAATCCGGCTCGCCCAGGATGCAAAAGCAATGCCCTGACCAAAATAAAATAATGAAACAGCTAAGCGAATTCGATTTGGAGAACTGTGAGGTTGTACAGGTTTAACTTCTTCTTGCTTTAAAATTTTCTGATTTGCATTGACGTCTTCCAAAATCTGATTTTTTATGAGTGGGATTGTGCCGCAAAGTTCCTTAAATCAAACGGAAATTGGAAGAAAGGTTTATCATTTGGATATAATTATTAAACAAGAAGCCCCGACCATTATCGAGGCTTCTCATTTATTGAACTGAATGCAGTATCTATAACAATAAAATAGATGCTGAAACAAGTTCAGCATAATGAACTATTCAATTAAATGTGTATCGCTCTGTTATCCGTTGCGGCTAATGCAGCTTCTTTTAAAGCTTCAGTATAAGTTGGGTGAGCGTGGCAAGTGCGGGCAATATCTTCTGCCGATGCACGGAACTCCATCGCAATCACAGCCTCAGCAATCATATCTGCTGCACGCGGGCCAATCATGTGCACGCCTAAAACTTCATCAGTTGCAGCATCTGCCAAAACTTTGATGAAACCATCTGTATCCATACTTGCTTTCGCACGTCCACTTGCTTTAAATGGGAATGAGCCTGCTTTATATTTCGTTCCTTTTTCTTTTAATTGCTCTTCTGTTAAACCAACTGATGCAACTTCCGGCCAGGTATAAACCACACCAGGAATTAAATTATAATTGATGTGCGGTTTTTGTCCGGCGATGGTTTCAGCAACATAAGTTCCTTCATCTTCAGCCTTGTGCGCTAACATTGCACCAGTAATCACATCTCCAATGGCATAAACACCTTTAACTGAAGTTTCCAAATGTTCATTTACAGGAATTTTCTTACCTCTTTCTTCTACCGTGATTCCGATTTTATCTAGACCTAAACCCTCAGTGTAAGCGGTACGACCAACCGCAACAATACAGTAATCAGCTTCTAAAGAGATTGATTCACCTTTTGGAGTATCGGCGGTTACGGTTACTGTTTTGCCTTTAGTGGTTGCACCAGTAACTTTGTGCCCCATGTAAAATTCCATGCCTAAGGTTTTCTTTAGCACACGTTGAAGTTCTTTACCCAAACCGGCATCCATAGTGCCTATGATAGATGGTAAAAATTCTACCACAGAAACTTTAGTACCTAAACGAGCGTAAACAGAACCCAATTCTAATCCGATTACACCACCACCGATTACAACCATTGTTTTAGGAACTTCTTTAATATTTAAGGCTTCGGTTGAAGTAATGATCCGTTTCTTATCGATTGGCAAAAATGGCAAAGCTGTTGGTTTAGATCCCGTAGCAATGATTACATTTTTAGCGGTTAAAGTTTCAGTAGAACCATCAGCCTTAGTAATCAAAATTGTGTTTTTATCTACAAAAGAACCAACGCCTTCATAAGAATCAATTTTATTTTTCTTGAATAAATAAGTGATACCAGCTGTATTTTGTGCAACAACATCGTCTTTACGAGCAATCATTTGTGGCATGTTAACCTTAAGATTTTTAAGATCAATGCCATGGGTGGTAAAGGTATGAGCAGCGTTATGATAATGCTCTGAAGAATCTAACAATGCTTTTGAAGGAATACAACCTACATTTAAGCAAGTGCCTCCAAAGGTTTTATATTTTTCAATAACTGCAGTTTTTAAACCTAACTGAGCACAACGGATTGCGCCTACATAACCGCCCGGCCCTGAACCGATAACAACGACATCGTATTGCATAATTTTTTGAGAATTTTGATTGCCCAAATGTAGGGAAAAAAGGCTTAAGGTAAAAGGTAAAAAGCCGATCTTAAAGCCATGATGAAGTAAAATCAGCTGGATTCAGGAGAGCCCCTTAATAAGGTTAAGCAATGATAGAAATATCCATAAACATCATTATCTGTAACATCTATGTGAACCAAGTCATTTTAACGCTAATCAATTAATTTATTTTGAATCATGTAATCTTTAACATTAGCGAAATTCAGAAACAGTTGATCGGCAATTCTTAACTTTTGGTGTGCTCTAATATTGTTTTGAATGGCGTAACAGGTAATTCCAGCCGCCATAGCCGATTTTACGCCATTAATAGTGTCTTCAAATACAAGGCATTCTTCTTTTGCGAAACCTAATTTTTCAACGCAAATATTGTAACTCTCTGGGTCCGGTTTACTTTTGGTCACATCTGTTCTGGTAACAAACAAGCTGAAATATTTAGCCAATCCGTTTCTTTCAAAAACGGCCTCAACATCAATTCTTGGACTGGCCGTAACCACAGCAAGCTTAAGTCCTTTTTCGTAGAAAAACTGGATAAACTCCAAAGCAAATGGCATTAATTCGATATCTTTTGTCTTGAATCCATCGAAAGTGATTCGCTCTCTCCTATCAATAAAATGCGCCAGTTCCTCATCAATTTTGTATCTGTCGATAATCGTTTTGGCATTTTGCGGTAAGGGAATACCGGCATAATTTGTTAGCCAATCCTTAAAATCAAGTGAAACTTTATACTGACACAGAAACTCGTTCCAACAGTCGAAATGAAACTTTTCAGAGTCAATTAATGTTCCATCTAAATCAAACAACAGGGCTTTTATCTTACTCATCTTATTCTATTTATATTACTGATCTTCTACGTTGCATGCTAATTTCGCACTCATTAAGGTATAATCTCAAATAAGAAAAACTGTTGAGTTTGTGTTTTACCGAAATTGTTATCCACACAAAAAACAAGAGAGTTATGTCCATTGGGCAATTTCGGACCAAAGGTTATGCCTTCGAAATTATCGATATGTCGATTCAGCGTATCAAAATCAAAAAGCAATTTCTTTACTAATGGTTTTGGCGGGTTGTTAATAAACGATGGATTGTTGATCACATTTTCTGCACCATTTAAATCAACCAGATAAAGCTTTACAAAAGAGTGGTCGTCGCGTCCTTTTGCCCAGGCTCTTTCCATTACCAGAAGGGTGTGACTATTAACAGCCAATATTTCTGAGATCCCATTAATATTCCAATCGCTTTCCACGGTTGGTTTTATCGGCATGGCATCCAAATTGTAAGCATATTGAGCCGTATTTTTTTTCTTCTCTACATCGAATTTTAAAATCCTCGTCAGTGCCTTATCATATTCAAACGCAGCCTGGTTTCCATCCTGGTAAAGAGGTTCTTCTAAACTCGCATACAGTGTTTTATAGTCATCGGCATAACTTAAACCCTCAAAAAAGGCATTTTTCCTCACACCGTATTCCTGTTTAGTAATATGAAACCCAGTTGGTAAAGGAATAGTATCTAAAAATTTTCCCGATGTAGAAATAAAAGTTACAGCTGGCTGAACGATAGTGGTATCGGTTGGGCGATATAAACGCTCACCTTCATTACTCCATACGAAAGTATTTTTTAACGGATTGTACCGAACAGATTCCCCATCGGCTTTTGAATTTTTACCGTACTGATATTTAGGATATGGTGTACCATCTTCCTGTAAAATAAAAGTAACACCCGTAAGCCTGATTGTATCAATTTTGTTTTCCTTAATATCAATTTTAGCTGTATATATTCTGGCCGGACTGTATTGAGATGGATCATCACTGATCATATAATATTGATCATTTTTCAAATCGTAATCAATCCCCGACAAACCACCAACCAAAGTATTTTGAAAAGTATCGTTAAGTGGCATAATGTATTCACTTAAGAATTTAATTGAAGAAATTGATGTTTCCTTTTGTTTAATTGCAACATTTTTTGTTGCAGAACAAGAGGCAAATATTACAATAACAGCAAAAGAGAAAAGGGAGATTTTCAAGGATATTTTTTTCAAATCGAAATATTTTATCAGTAAAAGTATTGAATTTGATTAAGAGCCTGATAAAAATTTTATCAACTTCCTAAATTGTGCAGGATATAAAACTTAGCAAATCTTCCAGAAAATAGTCGAAAACAAATAAGCCGTTCTAAATTAATATCAGAACGGCTTATATCATTTCATGCGAATGATTAAAACAACTTACCAATTACACGGTAGGAAATGTTATTCCCATCCACCACTTCTTCATAATAAACATCATCAGGAGAAACAAAATACTTCTCATTTTTGATCGTAACTGCTCTGCATCCTTCTGGCAGCTTTGTGATGATATCGCCAATTTGATGCGTATCAGCCGGACCGTTATCTGTATTTAATACACCATCTTTACCAGCAACCACATAAACTGTTTTTCCATCGGCATTTTGACTTTGGGTATAATAAACACCTTTATATTCATAATAATCAACGCCATTAATTGTAACCAGGTTAGCATCCTGAGGTAAGCTAGGTACTTCTGCACCAACAGGCGGAGCTACCACTTCATACTGATCATTATTTTGTTGATAGAATAATCCTCCTGAATAGTAAAATTGATTGGCACCGTAGTAAAATGGATAATAACCATAAGGTAAAACGCCAATTCTGAATCCTAAAAATGGCCTGTAAAAATTATAATAGCTATAATAAGGTCTGTAGAAAGGTCTTCCAAAACCTGGACGATAACCATAACCCGGCCTATAGCCGTATCCCGGGCGATAATTTACACCCGGACGATTATAACTATAACCTGGGCGTTCTGGTCGTACACTTGTTCTACCTGGAGCCGGACTGTAACCACTTCTGTTCGGTGCCTGGGAAATTCTATTGTTTGATGGTCCTTGTATAGATGGTCCTCTGGAAATTCCGCCACCTCTTGATGGAGAAACAGCACCTGATCTCGCCCCTCCACCTGAAGAAACACCACCACCGCCTCTACTTGGTCTTTGAGCAAAAACGCTTTCTAAGCTTAATGTTGTAATCATCGCTGCTGCAGCGAAAACAACCAATCTTTTATTTAATAACCTTTTCATGTTGTGTGTTTAATTCAATTATTTATATGACGATGAAAATTCCTAAAAGATTATCCCTTAACGTCTTTTAACTAAATTTTGATAAAATGATGACGAATCTTTATTCATTACTAACAAACCTTTTACGGGAAGATTTTTATAATCAATTCATAATCGCCTATATTTAAATTTCATCCCTAAAAAACTAATCTTAATGAACTTTACAAAAATTTTCTGCCTTCTATTTTCTCTGTTTATTTCAAATGAATTATTGGCTCAGCAAACTGATTCGGCTTATGTAAGAGAGAACTATACCAAAATAGAACGCCAGATCCCCATGCGTGATGGGGCAAAACTCTTTACTTCTATTTATATACCCAAAAATCAAACCAAAAAATACCCCTTTCTGATCAACCGCACACCATATACTGTTGCCCCATATGGTGAGGATAAGTACAAACTCAGTTTAGGAAATTTCCCGGCAATGATGCATGAAGGATTTATTTTCGTTTATCAGGATGTTCGCGGGCGCTGGATGAGCGAAGGAAAATTCGAAGATATCCGTCCGCAGACAACTAAAAAGGGCAAAAAAGATATCGATGAAAGCACTGACACTTATGATACCATTGATTGGTTGGTAAAAAACATAAAAGGAAATAACGGAAAAGCAGGAATTTATGGCATCTCTTACCCGGGATTTTATTCTACAACATCACTACCAAATGCACACTCATCATTAAAAGCCGTTTCGCCACAAGCACCAGTTACCGATTGGTTTATGGGAGATGATTTTCACCACCGTGGCACATTATTTTTAATGGATGCTTTTAGTTTTATGAGCAGCTTTGGGGTTCCTCGTCCGAAGCCGATCACACCAGATAAAGGTCCGAAGGGCTTCCAGTTCCCCATTCAGGATAATTACCGTTTTTATCTGGAATCAGGTTCGGTTAAAAATTTAAAAGATAAATACTTTGCAGATAGCATTAAGTTTTGGAATGACCTGTTTAAACATCCGAATTTAGATACCTTTTGGAAGGCAAGATTGATTACACCACACTTAAAGAATGTAAAACCAGCAGTAATGGTTGTGGGTGGCTTTTTCGATGCCGAAGATGCTTATGGAACTTTCGATACCTATAAAGCTATTGAGAAACAGAATCCCGGCGCTAATAATATTTTAGTTGCAGGGCCATGGTTCCATGGAGGTTGGGTACGTAGTGATGGCTCTTATTTTGGAGATATCCAGTTTGGTAAAACCACGAGTATCGATTACCAGCAGCAATATGAATTACCTTTCTTCAAATATTACTTAAAGGGAGAGGGAGACTTCAATGCCGCCGAGGCTAATATTTTTGTAACAGGCAGCAATGAGTGGAAAAAATTCAATTCATGGCCACCGCAAGAGGTGGAAACGAAAAATCTATATCTTCAGCCTAACGGAAAACTGAGTTTTGAAAAGGTGGGAAGAACCGATAGTTGGGATGAATATGTAAGTGATCCAAATAATCCGGTTCCTTACCAGGATGGCATCCAGGCAAAACGTACCCGTGAATACATGATCGATGATCAGCGTTTTGCGGCTCGCAGGCCAGATGTTAAAACTTACCAAACTGATGCACTAACAGAAGATATTACATTAACTGGCCCTGTATTGGCTAATTTAGTTGTTTCTACAACCGGAACTGATGCCGATTATGTGGTCAAATTAATTGATGTTTATCCTGAAGATGCACCAAATCCGGTTCCAAATCCGAAAAATCTTGTTATGGGCGGTTATGAAATGCTGGTGCGTGGAGAGATTATGCGTGGCAAATATCGAAACAGCTTCGAAAAACCAGAGCCATTTGTTCCGGATGCGATAACAAAAGTTAATTATCCATTGCCCGATGTTGCTCATACTTTTAAAAAAGGCCATAAAATAATGATCCAAATCCAAAACTCATGGTTCCCCTTAGCAGACCGGAATCCACAGAAATTTATGGATATTTATCAGGCAGAGCCAGGCGATTTCCAAAAAGCGACACACAAAATTTACCACGATGTACACAACAGTTCATACATCACTGTTTCAGTTTTAAAATAAAGTGCTTGTGGGTCAATTAAGCAAATTTTAAAAAACCTAAAAATAAAAACGCATATTTGGCAGTCGTCATTGCGAGGTACGAAGCAATCTTACCATTAAATGTTTTATATAGCATAAAAGATTGCTTCGTACCTCGCAATGACGGGAAAACTTAAAAAATAAATGAAAAAACTCCTCATCCTTTTTGCTTTTGCACTATACATTACAAATGCAAGTGCTCAAATGCTAGGCAAAAACCAGATAAATTCCCGTGCCGACAGCCTTAGGGGAACACTTACTCCATTGCGAACCTGCTACGACATTAACTACTACCATTTGGATGTTAAAATCGACATTGATCAGAAATCAGTTAGCGGAAGTAATGAATTTGCATTTACGGCAACACAAGATTTTAGCAAGTTACAGTTCGATCTTTTTTCAAACTTAAAAGTTGAGAAAGTGGTATACAATGGTACAAACCTATCTTTTACCCGTGAATATAATGCTGTTTTTGTAACGTTTCCTACTATAATAAAAAAAGGCAGCAAAGATAAATTCACTGTATTTTACTCAGGAAATCCCATTGTTGCCAAAAACCCACCATGGGATGGCGGCTTTATTTTTAAGAAAGATTCAGCGGGCAATCCGTTTGTTTCCGTAGCATGCCAGGGGCTTGGAGCAAGCGTATGGTGGCCAAACAAAGATCATCAAAGTGACGAGGTAGACAGTATGTTGATCAGTATCAGTGTGCCAAATACTTTACAGGAAGTATCAAATGGAAGATTAAGAAATACAGTAGACCAGGCAGATGGATACAAACAATATAATTGGTTTGTAAGCAATCCGATCAATAATTATGATGTATCCTTTTACATTGGCAAATATTCTCATTGGGAAGATAGCTTCGATGGCGAGAACGGAAAATTGACCATCGATTATTGGGCTTTACAAGTGGATAGCGCTAAAGCTCGCCCACACTGGGATGCTGATGTTAAACCAATGTTGAAATGTTTCGAGTACTGGTTTGGACCTTACCCCTGGTATAAAGACGGTTATAAACTAGTTCAGGCACCGCATTTAGGAATGGAACACCAGAGTGCTGTAGCTTATGGCAATAAGTTTATGAAAGGTTACTTGGGAAGAGATTTAAGTGGCACCGGACATGGCTTAAAATGGGATTTCATTACCATTCATGAAAGCGGGCACGAATGGTTTGGGAATAATATCACATCAAAAGACATTGCTGATATGTGGATACACGAGGGATTTACAAATTATTCCGAAACGCTCTTTACTGAATGTACCGATAGCAAAGCCTCAGGAAATGAATATGTCATTGGAATTAGAAAAGGCATTCGAAATGATATTCCGCTAATTGGACCTTATGGGGTTAATAAAGAAGGGTCGGGCGATATGTACCCAAAAGGTGCAAATTTAATCCATACCATTCGCCAGTTAATTAATAATGATGAAAAATTCAGACAGATCCTTCGTGGTTTGAATAAAACTTTTTATCACAAAACCGTAACCACGGCAGAAATTGAAAATTATATTGCTAAACAAAGTGGATTAAAACTGAACAAGATATTCGATCAATATTTACGTTATACCCAAATTCCGGTATTGGAATATAAGATCAATAATAGTTTACTTTCTTATCGATGGGTAACAGACGTGAAAGATTTCGACATGCCAGTTCGGGTAACATTAAAAAACGGAACATACACTTTAATTAAGCCAACAAACAATTGGAAAACAATTAAGGTTGATAAAAATATAACCACTGATAATTTTAAAGCCGATCCGCTGTTTTATATCACCACAAAGAAGATTTAAGTTAGAAATATTCTCCATCGAAACGCAGCAAAATCGAGAAATCTGATAAAAGATTTCTCGATTTTGCTTTGAATAAACTTTTAAAAACACTGCTTTATTTTAAAAGAAAAATCAAAAGATTTAATCCATCGTGCAACTTTTTGACATATCCATCGTCTTATTAAAAAACTCATTAATCTGCCATTGAGCATTATTATTCAATTGCTAAAAATCTATATACAATGAAAAAATTATTCACTATTTTATTTGCTGCATTAGCACTAACCTCGAACACTAATGCAATAGCAAAAGCGCAAAACAACATCGTTTCATCAAAATACCAGGATGATGAAAGAGAAGTAAGAAATTTCAACGGCATTGCTGCAGCCGGGCCAATCAATGTTATTGTTACGCTTGGAAGCAAAGAAAGCTGTCGTTTAGAAGGAGATGCAGAAGCATTAGCAACAATTGTTACTGAAGTTAAAGGCAATATATTAATTATTCGCCCTCAAAACAGTATCACGAGTTGGTCTAGGAAATATGAGGGTAAAAAAATTACTGCTTATGTTTCTGCAAGAGAACTTGCAAGTTTAACCATGAGCGGCTCCGGCAGCATGGTGGTTAATGGCAAAATTAGCACTGGTGATTTAACAACTACGTTGAGCGGATCGGGAAGTATCAAGGCATCTGCTGATGTTGATCATTATAGTGGTGTGATTAGTGGTTCCGGCTCATTAAACATTACCGGAAATGCAGACCGGGCTAAAATTGTTATCAGTAGTTCAGGTTCATTTGAAGGAAAAGGCCTTTCTGTAAACACCTTATCCAGCACCATCAGTGGATCGGGAACAATCAATATAAAAGCTGATCAATCTATAAAAGCAGTGATCAGCGGTTCGGGTAGTGTTAACTATTCTGGCAATGCATCGGTAGATAAAACAATCATTGGCTCCGGAAGAGTTAGAAAAATTTAAAAAATCAGCTATTAAAGTGGAACGTCTCGAAGTAATTCGGGACGTTTTTGTTTTAAAGAATAAATTACGATTTTGAAACCCTCATCATTGCGAACTGAAGAAAGGGCTGTGCGTTGGAGTGAAGCAATCTTTTCAGTGCCTCAATGGATTTTTGGCAGCAAACAGATTGCTTCGTCGCTCCTACTCACAATGACCTTGTTTTTTAACATTAAAACTGTACGCCAATTACCCACATGTTTTCCAGATAGTTAATTTTCTGGCTGGCATGATCATATTCATCCCAACCAGTGGTATGTATCTGCGTTAAGTTTGTGGCACCAACTTTAGTGGTATTCTGTAGATAAACGCGCTTCCAAATATATAGTTTAAGGCCTAATTTCGCTGAGATACCATAACCAGAAATATTCCAGTGATTGTTTCTACCTAAGCCAAACAAACGAACATCGCTACGGGGCACCATTAATCCACCACCCAAACCGGTTTCCAGGGTTAAAGAAGTGTTTCCACCGGGTGCAACCCATATATCATCATAACGTTCAACTTCGATATTGGCATAATTGAAACCATCAGTATGTTCGAAAGTCAGCATGCTTTCTTTAACATTAATGGTTTGGCCATTATAAGTACCCGCCAAAGCCCCGGTAGGCACATTTTCAGGTGTAATATTTTTCCCAATTGTTCCGGTAATGCTTACATTTTGTGGAATATCCATCACATACTTCATGTGGTCCCAGCCAATGGAAATACTATAATTGTCCTTAATGAAATAACCTACCCGGATATTATATTGTGGAATGGATATCATGGAAGGATTTAACCAATCCCAACCCAATTTCGATTGTCTGTCGTGCGCAACAACATCGTGCAACGTAAAATCGTAATTCGGGCCTTGAAACCTGATATCACTTTTGCTATACCATGAATTGTTGTAACCCCAATGAAAAAAGAAATCACCTTTTCGGGAGAAATTTCTCTTATTTTCAGGATTAAACAGGCTTTTTGAACTTGGTGTATTATTAAGAGAAGATGTTTTTATTTCTTGTGCCTGCATCCGCTTGCCAAACAAAAACGCTAAAAATAGGATCGAAATTTTTTTCACGCGGCAAATTGAACGAAAAGCCGAACCAATTACAACATCTTTAACATTTTGTAAGAGTTAGCATACGAAAAATGACTTTTAAACTTTAAAAGCGGGTGTAAACTGCGAGCTGAACAATGCTGTTATTGGTATGATTTAGGGTGTTTTTAACTGCCTGATTCATGTAGCCAGCCTCAAGGTCTACTTTTTTCGAAAATCGATATCCGGCAGCTAAATAAAGCCTGTTCTGATCAAATATGCTATTATTTATTTTTTCTTTATTTTGAAAATTCAAGAAAACCTCATTTTGTAATGCCACAAACGGCCCTTTACTAAAGGTTGGTTCTGTTTTTTGTAAAGGTTGAATCAACCTGAAGAAATAGCGAAAGCGTTGAGCAAAGACATCCTCGTTAGCACGCTCAATAAACCGTTGCTCTACCCTTATTCTATGACTTGCAAAAACAGAGCTAAGCTTATGGTTAAAAATATATTGCTCAAAAATACGATGTTCGTGAAGAAAAGTATTGGAAGTACCTTCAACCTGATTTTGTGTAGTTTGCCACAAATAACCTAAAGCAACATTATGTTTATCATTGATGAAATATTGTACAGCAGGGCGCACTAATGTATTTCTAACATAAGCCCAGTCATCGGCCGATCGAACTTGCAAATCGAATTGCAATCCCCATTTCTGATTAAATTTAGTATTGTTCAAAAAAAAGAGCCAGCCAGAATTTTGATGTTGGGTTTGGGCAGAAAGTTTTCCTAAGGTGCCGAATAAAATTAGGGCAGGCAGTAATATTCTTCTCATAAAAAATTAACCGGTTTTATCTGTGTGCCGCTAAAATAATAGAAATTTAACAAAGCTTAATCATCATCTTAAATTAATATTACGATAACATAAACTTACACCGATTTGTTAACTCAATTGGCGTTTATTTAAATTTCATTTAGCGGTAAACAATTAAAAATTTATCTTCGTTATAGATTTGGGCATTGGGATGGTTTTCATTTCTATAACTAGCCTGGGTTTTTAAACATTACAAAACGTAAAATAAGAACAAAATGATTATTGAACCGAGAATGAGGGGCTTTATTTGTTTAACTGCACATCCTGATGGTTGCGCTCAAAACGTAAAGAACCAAATTGAATATGTAAAATCTAAAGGTGCTGTTGACGGACCTAAAAAAGTATTGGTAATTGGTGCATCTACTGGCTTCGGCTTAGCATCACGCATTACTGCTGCTTACGGTTCTGGCGCTGCCACAATTGGTGTGTTTTTCGAAAAAGCACCATCAGCAGGCAAAACAGCATCTCCAGGTTGGTACAATAGTGCGGCTTTTGAAAAAGAAGCTCATGCTGCTGGTTTGTATGCCAAAAGCATTAATGGCGATGCTTTCTCAAATGAAATCAAAGAGAAAACAATCGAACTGATTAAAACAGATTTAGGACAAGTTGATTTAGTCATTTACAGTCTGGCTTCTCCGGTTAGAAAACATCCTGTTACCGAAGTATTACACCGTTCTACCTTAAAACCAATTGGTGGAACTTACACAAATAAAACCGTTGACTTCCATACTGGTAATGTTACTGAAATTTCCATTGAGCCAGCTACAGAAGAAGATATTGCAAATACAGTTGCTGTAATGGGCGGCGAAGACTGGGCAATGTGGATTGACGCACTGAAAGCCGGGAACTTACTGGCAGAAGGTGCAACAACCGTAGCTTATTCTTATATCGGTCCGGCTTTAACTGAGCCTGTGTACCGTAAAGGAACCATCGGAAGAGCCAAAGATGATTTAGAAGCCACTGCTTTCAAAATCAGTGACAAATTGAAAGATATTAATGGTAAAGCCTACGTTTCGGTAAATAAAGCATTAGTTACACAAGCAAGTTCTGCAATTCCTGTAATTCCATTGTACATTTCATTATTGTATAAAATAATGAAAAAAGAAGGCATTCATGAAGGAACCATTGAACAAATTCAGCGTTTGTTTGCAGAAAGATTATATAACAGCGGCGAAGTTCCAGTTGATGAACAAGGCAGAATAAGAATTGATGATTGGGAAATGCGTGACGATGTTCAGGCTGAAGTTGCAAAACTTTGGGAAGAAGCAACCACTGAAACTTTACCGGCAATTGGCGATTTACCAGGTTATCGTTCTGATTTTTTAAGTCTGTTCGGTTTCGAAGTTGATCAGGTAGATTACCAAAAAGACGCTAACGAAGTAGTAGAAATTGAAGGATTGGTAGAATAAAACTGACCTGTAATTCCCCAAACAGTAACATATCTGCAAGATATAAAACGCTTGTTTCGGGTTAAAATTCATCAATTACCCCTTCAGTATCACATCATATAACGGCTGGCTTTTTAGCTGGCCGTTTTTAATTCCAGCAGCTATTATGAATTTCGATTTACAACCTATATTAGAAAACAATCTGATTAAAGTGGTTCCGCTAAAAGCTGATGATTTCGAAAAACTCTATGCCGTTGCCTCCGACCCATTAATATGGGAGCAACATCCAAACAAAGACCGTTATAAACGCGATGTTTTTGAAAACTTTTTCAAAGGTGCGATGGAATCTAAAGGTGCATTTATTGTTTATGATAAAGCGACAGGAAACGTAGTTGGCAGTTCGAGATATTATGAGTTGGAGGAAGAGAATGGCTCAGTTGCTGTTGGTTATACCTTTATAGGCCGCGATTTTTGGGCCAAGGGTTATAATGCCGCATTAAAAAAGTTAATGCTCGATCATGCTTTCCGGTTTGTTGATCAAGTGATCCTGCATATCGGGGCAACAAATTTCAGGTCGCAAAAAGCAACAGAAAAGCTGGGTGCATTAAAAGTTGGAGAACTGGAAGTTGCTTATTATGGCGAACCTATAAAATGGAATTTTGTATATCAAATTGACAAAGAGAAATGGGAAAACAGGAACTAAAACAACTACAAATTCTACGTTAGAAAAATAATTGATCAAAAAAATCTGTTATTCTATTGCTAAACAAAAACACTAATTGCCTCATGAACAATACTTGAAGGAATAAAATCGTGTTTTCATTTTAGTATTGTTATCTTTGGAATAATTCTCCATTTCCACTCACCTTTCTAAAAACAAAACAATTAAATAAATATGGCTAAATCTCAGGCAACATACAGTAAAAAAGAGAACGAAAAAAAACGATTAAAAAAACAAAAAGACAAACAAGAGAAAAAAGAAGAGCGTCAGGCTAATGCCAAAAAAGGTTTAGCGCTTGAAGATATGATGGCTTACGTTGATGAAAACGGGAACATCTCTTCTACTCCACCAGATCCGAAAAAGAAGAAAGTAATCAATACTGAAGATATTCAGATTGGTATTTCCAGACAAGAAGATATCATCGACGAAAATCCGGTTAAAAAAGGAACAGTTACTTTCTTCAACGATAGTAAAGGTTACGGTTTCATTAAAAATACTGAAACTCAGGATAGCATTTTTGTTCATGCTAATGGTTGCATAACTCAAATTAAAGAAGGCGACAAAGTTACTTTCGAGGTAGAAATGGGTCAAAAAGGACCAACTGCCGTTAAAGTATCTAAAATTTAGTTTTCATTCACGGTTATCCAAAAACGGTGAACAACAAAATTCTGCAGAAATTTCTGCTGCGCAAGGTTTTATAATCATTTATAATTCCGTCTATTTAAGCATAAAACCTGGCGCATATTTTCTTTCCTTCTAATTTATTTTTAGAAAATCAGGCTCCGATTCGCTTTGGCTGCTTCAGTCCCGCCATCGCTAATAGTCCTCATTTCGCTGCGCTTCATTCCGGGCTAATCCGCTCTGTCGGGTTTAGGTGGCCAAAACAGAATCTTTTTTTAAAGAACCGGGCGCTTAAAATCAACTGATATTTTTTTATGGAAATCATTTTATGGCAGTTATTACTTTTGCCAGTATGTTTTTAAAGAAACATAATCTGTTGTAAATAAACCAAATAGATACTCATTTTAAACAAAACATAAAAAAATCAAAAATCTCGGTGTGGAATTTGCTTAGCCCTTACATCTTTACAGTACACACAAAGAAAAAATATATGAAAAAGTTAATAGCAATTGCACTCGTTGCATTTTTAGGCCTTTCATCAGCAATGGCTCAACAAGCAGATTTACGTAGAAAAATTAATGTTAGTGGTTCTGCCGAAACTGAAGTTACTCCCGATATTATCTATATCGGCATTTCGCTTAAGGAATATTTAAACGGCAAGAAAAAAGTAGAGATTACAGATTTGGAAAAACAACTTTATGCCGCAGTACAAAAAGCGGGTATTGCAAAAGAAAATTTAACCATCAGCAACCTGAACAGCTGGAATTATGCTACCGAGAAAAAGAAAAATCCGGATTTTTTAGCGAGCAAACAGTATCGTTTAAAAGTAAGTGATTTAAATAAGTTCAACGCCATATTGGATGGAATTGACGCCAAAGGCATTGCCAGTACAAACATAGAAAGTTATGATTATTCCAAAATAGAAAGCCTAAAAAAGGATTTAAAAATTAAAGCTTTGCTGGCCGCCAAAGAAAAAGCAACCTATATGGTAGAAGCACTTGGCAATAAATTAGGTGGTGTAATTGAAATACAGGATGGTGGCGACAATGTTATACAACCTGTTTACAGAAACTATATGATGAAAGCAGAAATGGCTGATGCAGGATCTGCTCCGGAAATCGATTTCAAGAAAATTAAGCTGAATTTCACTGTGAATGCTGTTTTCGAGATCAATTAAAAGTTTAACATTTAAATTAATGCTTTTTAAACCTACCAGAAACATTTTGGTAGGTTTTTTGTTAGGTAGACATCGAACACTAAAAAATTTAAATATTATGAAAAAATTCGTTTACACCCTAGCACTTATCTTTACTTTAGGCATTAGTTTCAACTCGGTACAGGCGGCCGATAAACCTGCAAAAAATCCTACTGAACTAACTGCTGAGCAATCTGTACAGTTAGAAAGAATCAAAACCCGCGTGGAAGAGATCAGAGATATGGATAAATCTAACTTAACCAAAGCAGAACGTAAGGCATTACGTAGCGAATTAAAAGAGTTAAAAGGTCAGGCCCGGGCAATTTCTGGCGGCGTTTATCTTTCAGTTGGTGCAATTATCATCATCATTTTATTATTGATCCTGATCTTATAATCAGAAAAAATATTCACATCTATCTATAAAAACAAAAAGCCTTGCAGTGATGCAAAGCTTTTTTGTGTTTTTATGCTTTGGTCATAACAAAAAGAAGTCAAGTTTTAAAAACTTGACTTCTTTAAAAAAAATAGAATTTTTCTACAGGAATGATTAATCAATCATATCAAACCCTGTGTATTTCACCAAAGCTTCGGGAATTTTAATTCCGTTTTCAGTTTGATAGTTTTCTAAAATAGAGGCTACAATACGTGGCAATGCCAAAGCACTTCCGTTTAGTGAATGTGCCAGTTGTGCTTTCCCTTCCTTTCCTTTAAAACGAAGTTTCAGGCGGTTGGTTTGGTAGGTTTCAAAGTTGGAAACAGAAGAAACTTCTAACCAGCGTTCTTGTGCCGCGCTCCAGACTTCCATATCATAAGTCATCGCAGAAGTGAATCCCATATCGCCTCCGCATAAACGTAAAACGCGATAATGTAAGCCCAATTCTTGTAATAAAGACTGAACATACTGGCTCATATCTTCCAAAGTTTCATAAGATTTATCAGGATGTGTGATTTGCACCACCTCAACTTTATCAAACTGATGTAAACGATTTAAACCACGAACATGCGCACCGTAAGAACCTGCCTCTCTACGGAAACATGGTGTGTAAGCTGTGTTTTTAATTGGCAAATCTTCTTCTTTAATAATTACATCGCGGTATAAATTGGTTACCGGAACCTCAGCCGTTGGAATTAAATACAAATCATCAATCGTAGAATGATACATCTGCCCCTCTTTATCCGGTAGCTGACCAGTACCAAAACCTGAAGCTGCATTTACTAAATGCGGAACCTGCATTTCTTTATAACCCGCAGCAGTAGCATGATCTAAAAAGAAATTAATTAAAGCCCGTTGCAACCTTGCACCTTTTCCTTTGTAAACAGGAAAACCTGCGCCGGTAATTTTAACACCTAACTCGAAATCAATGATATCGTATTTTGCTGCTAATTCCCAATGAGGCAATGCTTTTGTTGGCAATTCAGCTGGTGTACCATGTAAATAAACCACTTCATTCTCTTCTGCTGTAGAGCCTTTTGGAACAAGATCATAAGGTAAATTAGGTAACTGAACAATCAAATTAAATTGATTTGCCTCAAGTTCGTTCAATTTTTCGGTAAGGTTTTTAATGGTTTCTTTATGAGTTGCTGTTTGAGTTTTTATTGCTTCAGCCTCATCTTTTTTACCCGCACGCATTAAATCGCCAATTTGTTTGGCTGCTGCATTTGCCTCTGCGGAAATACCATCAAGAATAGTTTGAGTGGAACGACGCTCTTCATCAATTTTAATGATTTCATCTACCAGCTCTGGTTGTTTAAAATTACGTACACTTAAACGTTCTAAAACTTTCTCTCTATTTTCGCGGATATAGTTAACTTGCAGCATTATTTAATTTTTTTACAAAGATAATAATTAAGTCGTCATTGCGAACGCAGTGCGGCAATCTCTCCAAGAAAGATTGCTTCATTGGTCTCCTCGCAATGACGAACATGTGAAATATATGGATGGCAAACTGTTTCTTGTACCCACGCCGATTGGCAATCTGGAAGATATGACCTTTAGGGCCATCCGGATTTTAAAAGAATGCGATTTAATTCTGGCAGAAGATACCCGAACAAGTGCGCCAATGCTCAAACATTTCGGTATTGATAAACGGGTGTTTTCACATCACCAGCATAACGAACACAAGGCCACTGCTGAGATCATTAAATTTTTACAGGAAGGGCAGAAAATAGCTTTAATATCTGATGCCGGAACACCAGCCATTTCAGACCCGGGTTTTTTCCTGGTTCGTGAGGCAATTAAAAATGAAATTACAGTTGAATGCTTGCCCGGTGCCACCGCTTTCGTTCCGGCTTTGGTAAATTCGGGTTTACCTGCCGATGCATTTTGTTTTGAAGGGTTTCTTCCGGTAAAAAAAGGACGTCAAACCAAGTTTAAAAAACTTGCTGAAGAAGATCGTACTATCATACTTTATGAAAGTCCGCATCGTTTATTAAAAACTTTAGAAGAATTTGCACAATATTTGGGAGTTGACAGGCAAGCATCAGTAAGCCGGGAATTAACCAAAATGTTTGAAGAAACTGTTCGCGGCACGTTAACAGAAATAAAATCACATTTTGAGAACAATACTTTAAAAGGAGAATTTGTAATTTGCATTGCAGGGAAACCAGCAAAAAAGAGCAAAAGCAAATATGATGATGTTGAGGAATAACAATGTTTTAAATTGAGTTATATGGAGAGTTTAATTTCAAATCATTTACCGGAAATAAAAAATCTGTTCAAAAAATATGATGTTAAAGAAGCTTATTTATTTGGTAGTGCAGCAAGAAATAGCCTAACTGAAAATAGTGATGTCGATTTTTTGATAAATTTTTCCAATAAAACAGATTTTGAAAGTTATGATAATAATTATTTCGATTTACTCTATGCCCTGCAAGATTTGTTGAAAAGAGATGTTGATTTAATCGCCGAAGAAACATTGAGCAACCCATATCTCATTGAAAGCATTAATCAAAGTAAAATTCAATTGATATGAGTGTTTTAGAAGAAAAAAACTTCTTACTGATATCAAAATTGCCATTCAGTTCATTTATGATCATCTGGAAAGCAACTTCGACTTTGAAATTTATAAGGCTAACAAAACCAAACGAAGAGTTGTTAATGAGAACTTGAGATTATTAGAGAGGCTATAAATAAGTTATTAAAAATAAATCAAGAAATTGCCATTTCTCATTCCAGGCAAATTATTGATTTGAGAAATAAATAATTCATTCATATGATAATGTTAACGACATCGTGATATGGAAAAATTATTATTAAAGATTTACCAGTTTTACAAAAAGAGGTAAGCAATTACCTTGGATAAAAAATTTAACATTATGATCAGCATTGATAGATTTCTAAGTGACGAGCAAGACCCAAAAGCGGTTGAAAAAGTTATTGGAAAATTAAACGACCTTTTAACCACGGGTGAAGAAATTTTATATTTAGCGGTACAGAAAAAGCCAGCAGTAAACTTATTACCTGATAGTATTGCCATCACAAACAAACGCATTTTTTACTGTGAACCGGGTAATTTGGGTTTAACCATGAACTTTAAAGATATCTCATGGAAAAGTGTTAAAGAGGTTTCTTTTAAGGAAGAGTTTTTCGGTTCAAAGTTTATCTGTGTTCCGCAACATGGCGAAAACATTGTAACTGAATTTATTCCAAAAGTACAGGCCAGAAAATTGCATCAGGCCGCTAACCAACAGTTGGAAGAATATAAAGAGTTGTTGCGTCAACAAAAATTAGAAGAAAATCGTGCAACGGCATCGCCAATTAATCTTTCCGGCGATTCACCCACTAATTTTGCCCCTGTAGAAACTCCGGTAGTACCTGAACCCATTCAAATTGCAGAAGTTGTTGAAGAAGCGGAAGATGAAACAACACTAAAGCTTCGAAAACTAAAAACTTTGTATGATAAACATTTGATTACTCAGGAAGAATACGAAGCAAAAAAAGCCGATATTTTAGATAGTTTGTAAGTATAATAATTCGTCATTGCGAGAAGGAACGACGAAGCAATCTTTTTCAAAAAAATCAGAAAACTCATAAATCGACATGAAAGGTTGCTTCGCACGAGAAAATCGTGACTCGCAATGACGGTATAATCTAAAATGAAATCCAAACAAACTTATCTGCTCGCTTTACTAAGCGCATTTTTACTCTGGCTGGCCTGGCCGCCAATGCCATTTACAACGCCTTTGTTATTAATAGCACTGGTTCCGCTGTTTATTGCGCTTGAAAATATCTCTAATAGCGGAATAAAAAAAACAGGCAAAAGAATATTTTTAACTGCGGGCTTAACTTTTCTGGTCTGGAATACAGCATCAACCTATTGGGTTTATAATGCCATTAAAGCCTATAACGGAACTTTTGTTGCCATTCCGGTATCCTTAATTCCGTATGGTTTAGGCGCACTTTTAATGACCTTTGCTTTCTGGCTACATTACAGATTGGGCAGATACACCAATCAAAAAATTGCCTATTTAGGCTTGATTTCCTTTTACATTGCTTTAGAATATCTTCAGCAAACCTGGGATCTGGCTTTCCCCTGGATGACCTTAGGAAACGGATTAGCCGGGATGCATCAGTTGGCACAGTGGTATGACCACACTGGTATTTATGGCGGTTCATTTTGGATTCTATTAAGTAATATCTTAGCATTCGAGGCTTATAAAAAATTCAAATCACAAACCGGTTATCTAAAATACAGAGCAGCAGGAACCTGGGCTTTGGTTGTTATTGTTCCTATTGGGATTTCACTAACTAAATATTTTATGGCCGAACAACAGGGAGCACCAAGCAATGTTGTAGTGGTTCAACCCAATATAGATCCGTATAAAAAGCTGGATGATATTCCACCAGCAGAGCAAATCAAAATATTAACCCATTTATCTGACTCACTGGCACAGCCGAACACCGAATATTTCATTTGGCCTGAAACAGCGCTTCCACTTTATGCAGACGAAGATAAAATCAGAACCTATCCTGAAATTATTGCTTTACAGAGCTTTCTAAACAAGTACAAGAATGGCACACTGATTACTGGCATTGAAAGCATTAAAATTTATCCTGACAAAAGAACTTTATCTGCTAAGTACGATGAAAGAAGCGGACAATACTGGGATAATTTTAACGCAGCCATGCAACTGGAAAATTCTGCCAATGTTCAGTTCTATCATAAATCGAAATTAGTTCCCGGAGCAGAAAAAATGCCTTTCCCAAAAGTATTTTCTTTTATGGATGCTGTTTTTTCAGAGCTTGGCGGTAGCGTAAGCGGATGGGGCTGGCAAGAAAAACCCAGTGTTTTATATGCTCAAAGCGGGATTGGCGCTGCTCCTGTAGTATGTTATGAGAGTTTATGGGGCGATTGGATTGGTCAACAGGTTAAAGATGGCGCCCAGTTTATTGCCATTATTACCAACGATGGGTGGTGGGGAAACACCTCAGGTAAAGATCAACATGAAATGTATGCTAAACTTCGGGCAATAGAAACCCATCGTGATATTGCACGTTCGGCTAATACAGGCATTTCCTGTTTCATCAATCAACGTGGAGATATAACACAAAGTACAAATTGGTGGACCAGAACAGCACTTAAGAGCGAAATCAACCTGAACGATGAAATTACTTTTTATGTTAAAAGTGGAGATATCATTGCAAAATTATTGTGCGTAATCGCAGTGATTTTAGCTTTAATCATTCCATATAAAAAATGGATTAAAAAATAACCATGCTTCAACAACAATACGATTTTGTGCTATATTCAAGAAATACGATTCTTGAATATATTAAAACCATTTCTGCAGAAGATTTTGTAACAGATAATAGTACTTTTGGAAGAGGTTCGATTCGTAATTTATTGGTTCATATTTGTGATACTTATTCAGCATGGATTGGAGAACGGGCATTGGGCTATAACATAAACTATGCATCTTTCGAAACCTATAAACATCTGGATGATTGCATTAACTACTTTAGTAAAGTTGACGGTTATATGCATCGGTTTTTTGAAAAATTCAAATCAGATTACGAACTCGAAATTGACATTTTTCGCAATGGAGAAACGTTAAAGATAAGTCCATTGCGATTATTTACACATGTCATTACTCATGAGTTTCATCATAAAGGGCAAATCATGTCGTTAAGCAGGCACTTAGGTTATACACCTGTTGATGCTGATATAATCCGTTAAAACAAATGAAAATAAAACATACCACCAGACTTATTTTTTTGACTCTTTTATTGTTGCTTAACATTGGTTGCGACCAGGTTTCGAAGCATATTATTCGAAATAAAGTAAGTGATTATGAGCATATCAGTATTATAAAAGATCGTTTTACCCTGACTAAAGTTGAAAACAGTGGCGCCTTTTTAAGTTTAGGCGACAATATGCCTTATCTTTTTCGGTTGGTAATTTTAACCGGCCTGCCATTGCTGTTTTTATTTTACGGTTTATATTTTCTTTTTTCCAAACGCAACTTGCCAGTCAGTATGCAAATTGCTTTGTGCTTTTTAATTGGTGGTGGCATTGGCAATCTCTACGACAGAATTGTTCATGGCTCGGTTACCGATTTCATGCACATGGATTTTTATATATTCCAAACAGGGGTTTTTAACTTTGCAGATATTTCTATCATGATTGGCGTAGGAATTTTGTTGGTTCAATCAATGAAGAGGAAAATGATTAATAAGGATATCGAAGAAGAATCAATTTAAGGCAGTTTTTTTAAAAAAAATTGCAATCACAGTTGGAATATCATTAATTGCCTTTTGCGGTTATTTACCTCTCCTTCTGTCCAACCATACCAAATTAACTTACCATTTGAAGTAACAAAAGTTTATATTAAGATGATTAAGGATTTACTTTTATGTAAAAACATTCAATTATCTTTATTTGTTTAACAATCTAAAATCAACCAAAAAAAACCAATCTCATCATGAAAAGAAATGCAACAGCCGTTTGGCAAGGTTCTATTAAAGAAGGCAGTGGTCATTTAACCACTCAAAGTACAACACTGAGTAATACACAATACTCGTTTAACTCTCGCTTTGCAGAGGGTGTTGGTACCAATCCTGAAGAATTAATTGCGGCCGCACACGCAGGATGCTTTACGATGAAGCTTTCGGCAAACCTGGCAGAAGCAGGTTTTACAGCTACGAAACTGGAAACCAAATGTGAGATCAATCTCGATCCATCAAAAGGAGAAATTGTAGAATCGCACTTAACTTTAACAGCAGAAGTACCTGATTTATCTCAGGAAAAATTTGATGAGTTGGTTGCAGATGCAGAGAAAAACTGCCCGATTTCAAAATTATTGAACACATCAATTACAGTTGATGCTACTTTAGCGTAAGTTGAAAAACAAAATTAGCCATTCAACATTGGTGGAGAAATCTTTGCAAAGCATACAGCTCAAAGATTTCTCTATTTCGCTGTATTCTACAGAAAAAACGATCAGAAAGCTGATCGCTATATTTCTAAATCAAATCGAACGCTCTGGCGTATTTTGAAATCTCAAAAGACGATTTTGTATTTAGTTTTTCCCGGATATTTCGTCGGTGCGTATCTACTGTTGTAGAAGAGATACAAAGCTCATTTGCAATTTCAATAGAACTTTTTCCTAAAGCCATTTCCCTCAATATGGTTTTTTCCCGTTTACTTAAGCGTAAAAAATTATCTGAATTATTCCGCGAAAAATTATTTTCTTCCAGGTTTCGCTCCGCTTTTACTGCCATGTGGTGCATGGCATCAACCGGAATGGAAACTGTAATCGTCATTAAAGGTTTTTCATCGGCATCACGCATAAAAATTTTTATACTTGATAAATACCAGTTCCAGTTTGGTGAATTGGGAAATCTTATTTGCTGATAAAAGCTTACCGTTTCACAATCTTTATTATTTTCCATTAGTGCACCGATTTTCGGAACATAATCCAGCGCATCATCTGGATTAAAATATTTAGCGTGATAAATTTCGCTGGGAAGCGCACAAACCTCCTCAAGTGTAGTTCCTAACTGATTAAGCCCCTTATCAGACATGTAGGCAATGTGCCAATCACGAAGATCGTGAAGAATAACTACGCCTGGAATGCTGTTAAAAGACTGGATGTGACTATTAATCTTACTGCACATTTCGGGAGTAAGATTGGGATTATTAAACTTAGCCATATGAGAGATTGAAATGTCAACTTACATACAAACTACTCAATATTAAGTAAATAGAGAAAAAATCGTGCAATTTGATGACTTAAATCAAATGTTTTCCCACAATTGGCATCCTTCTTCCCATACCAAATGCTTTAGGAGAAACCCGTAGTATAGGTGGCGTTTGATAACGTTTAAATTCGGCAATATTTACCATCTTTAAAATTTTTCTGACCAAAGTTTCATCAAAACCTTGTTCTATTATGGCTTTTGAACCTTGTTTCTTTTCAATATGCTGATAAAGTATTTTATCTAACACATCATATTCAGGCAGTGAGTCAGAATCTTTTTGATCTGGCCTTAACTCAGCCGAAGGTGGTTTAACTATGGTATTTACCGGAATGATTTCTCTTTCCTTGTTGATGTATTTAGCAAGCTCAAAAACCTGAGTTTTGTATACATCACCAATTACAGCAATGGCCCCGCACATATCACCATATAAAGTGCCATACCCTACAGCACATTCACTTTTATTAGAAGTATTCAGCAGTATATAACCAAATTTATTGCTCATCGCCATATTAATAATTCCACGGATGCGGGCCTGAATATTTTCTTCGGCAAGGTTAAAGGGCAATCCTTTAAATGCTGGCACCAAAATATGGTCAAATGATTCTGCCACCTCTTTTATAGGAATGATTTCATGCATACATCCGATGTTATTCACCAAATCCAAGGCATCTTGTACTGAATGATCTGATGAAAACTTAGACGGCATTAAAACCGACATCACATTTTCTGCACCTAAAGCCCGACAGGCTAAAGCGCAAACAACGGCAGAATCAATTCCGCCTGATAAGCCTAAAACTGCTTTTGTAAAACCGGATTTTTGAAAATAATCCCGAATGCCTAAAATCAAGGCATCATGAATTTGCTCTATATCGGTTAATCTTTCTGGTTGAGGATATTTGTTGCGAACATGCTCTACTTCTGTTAAGTCAAATACCTGGAGATCCTCTTCAAAATATTTCATTTCGGCTTTCATTACCCCGTCGGCATCAAAAACCAATGAACCTCCATCAAAAATAATTTCGGTTTGTGCACCAACCTGATTCACGTAAAAAACCGGCAAATTATATTTTTTAGCATTATCAGCTAAAACTTTTATCCGCTCATCATCATGTGTATATGAAAATGGCGATGCAGCAATATTGATCATCACATCTGGCTGCTCTTCTATTAATTCATCCATTGGATTAGAAACATACAAGGGATTATCGTTAATATTCCAAAGATCTTCGCAAATGGTTAGTGCAATTCGCTTACCTTTAAAATCGATGCATTTAAAACTGGTGGCAGGTTCAAAATAGCGGTATTCATCAAACACATCATAAGTAGGCAACAACGCTTTTTTAGTAACAGATTTTACCTTTCCGTTTTCAATAAAGTAAGCAGCATTGAACAAATCCTTCCCTTCTAAAATTTCATTTTTAACAGGCAAACCAACTATACAGGCAATTTCCGTGCAATGTTTTGCAATTTCCTGCGCAGCATTTTCACAAAGTGAAATAAACTCATCAAACTCTAAATAATCTCTTGGCGGATAACCACAAACAGCCAGTTCTGCAAATACCACTAAATCAGCTCCGCTATCTTTCGCCAATTGAATATGATCGATGATCTTTTTTGTGTT
Source organism: Pedobacter chinensis (assembly GCF_003339865.1). Classification (GTDB taxonomy): domain Bacteria; phylum Bacteroidota; class Bacteroidia; order Sphingobacteriales; family Sphingobacteriaceae; genus Pedobacter; species Pedobacter chinensis. The sequence continues at coordinate 814,787 of NZ_QPKV01000003.1, read as the reverse complement.
TGACTCAAAATTTCCGATATGATAATTTAGTTGAGCTAGTGCTATTTTCATTTTCGAGGTATATGATTAAAAGAATATTCCAAAATTAAGTGCTAAATAGTGATTTCTAACGTCTCTATTTTTATCGGTTGTTATATTGGTAAATCCATTGTTAAAAGTTAAGCCAGCAATAACACTTGCATTTCCAGAAATATCAAATTCACCACCTCCACCAATTAACAATCCGGCACGATAAAACTTGGTATAATCTGAAATTTTAACATCATCAAATTTTGTGTTTCCACTTACGGCATCTTGTTTGGCACTTAGTAAAACGGCGTTGGATAGACCAAACTGGCCATAGAAACGTCTGCCATTTTCTTTAATTGTTTTTAACTTAACGGTTAATGGCAATTCTAAATACTGTATTTTATATTTTAAATCGTAAGCAACAGGAATATTCGGATTAGCACCATGATCCATACTTTTAATATATACCGGATCAGCCTCGGTACTTTTTCCATTCACAGTGGTTACCGTAAGTGCTGTAGAAAAGCTGTAGTTAGGGGCGAAATTAAAATCACCAATCAAACCATAAGAAAAACCTAATGCAACGCTATTGGTTTTCCCCTGCTCTGGTTTAACCCAGCCTATAGTTGGTGTGGCGGTTAACCCAAGTCTGAACCCGTAGCTTGTAAGCGGAGAAGTTTGAGCCCAACCACCAAGACTTAAAAAGGATAAAATTAAAATTGTCGCTATTTTTTTCATATTTACTATACCTCTTCTCCTAAATCCGTTTAATTTATATAAAGGAGAAATTAACTAAAATTGTTTTTAACAATGTTTTTTACACCAAAACAATTGTAAATCAATATTTTTTTTATTGTGTTCGTGAATGCTCCCTGGTTTTATCTAAGTTTGTTGTACATGAAGTATAACGTAAAACACAGGCAAATTTATCTAATTTTTCTTTTTGCCGCAGCACTTATTTCCTGTAAGCAAAGTAAAAGGCCCGATGTGAGCCAGATAAATCTGAATATCAAAATAGAACGCTTTGATAAAGAGCTGTTTGCAGCAAGAGATAAAAATACAGGTCAAACCAATATTGCATTTTTAAATAAATACGGTTTTTTCTACGATGACTATATTCATAAGATGATCGGATCGCCTGAATATAGCAATGAAGAAGTATTGAATACGTTGTTTAAAGATCAGGCTTATAGTGATTTAACCAAAGAAGTTGATAGTGTTTACCCAAACCTGAAAGCTCACGAAGAAGGTTTGACAGAAACCTTTAAATACATTAAATATTATTATCCAAAGGCGAAGGTTCCAAAAATAATATCCTTTGTATCGGGCTTCGCCTATCAAATGCCTGTAGGCGACAATTATTTGGGGATTGGATTGGATATGTTTTTAGGTAAGGATAGTAAATTTTACACGGCTATAGTTCAAAGCGTTCCGCTATACTTATCCCGAAGGTTTACACCAGAATATATCGTTCCACGCGTAGCGGAAACCTATGCGCACGAAGAATTATTTGCAGAACCTGATGAGAACAGAACTTTATTATCAAAAATGATCTTCCAGGGGAAAATCCTGTATTTTCTGGATCAGGTTTTACCTGAAAACATTGCCGATTCTGTTAAGATAGGGTATACGAAAGATCAGTTACAGTGGGCTCAAAATTTCGAGGGCGATATCTGGGCATATTTTCTGGAGAATAGTTTTCTTTATGAAACTGACTATCAAAAAATACAGGTTTTCTTATCTGAAGGACCTTTTACACCAGGTTTGGGAGAAAAGCGGGAGTCAGCTCCGAAACTGGGAGTGTGGACCGGATGGCAAATTGTGCGAAAATATATGGCCGAAAATCCGAAAGTTACGCTACAACAACTTATGGCTGATCACGATACGCAAAAAATTCTCAATCAATCGAAATACAAACCTAAGCAGAAGTAGCATACAGTTTTTAGTTGGTAGTTTGCAATTTGTAAGCAATTTAACCGATTAATCAATTTTAACAGTTAACCAGTAGAGATGAAAGTTGGTATAGTATTATCAGGAGGCGGAATCAGAGGAATAGCTCATTTAGGTGTTTTAAAAGCATTTAGCAATTTGGGTATAACTTTCAGTCATATCAGTGGAACGAGCGCGGGAGCAATTGCCGGAGCATTTTTTGCTGCAGGTATAGATCCGGAAGAAGGTTTGAGTATTTTCCTGAAAACGAGATTATGGCGTTTTGTTCGCCCGGCAGTAGGATCTTTAGGGTTAATTAACATCGAAAACACTTCATTGATTTTAAAGGAGTATTTCCCTGAAGATGCTATTGAAAAACTCAAAATCCCTTTAACTATTGCAGCAGTAAATTTCAGTGAAGGCAAATTGGTTTATTTTACAAAAGGACCGTTAATTCGCTCCATACATGCATCCAGCTGCATCCCTGGAATTTTCAGGCCCATTATGATAGAAGGGCAAATGTATGTTGATGGCGGAATTTTGAATAATTTCCCGGTTGAGCCTTTGATGGAGAAATGTGATTTTATTATTGGCTCTTCGTGTAATCATTTAAAACCTGTAGATAAAATTACCGGTATTACAAACTTAATGGGTCGGGCGGGTGTGATGTCTATCAATCATGACATGGAGCGCAAAGCCAAGTTTTGTAGTGTGATGATTGAGCCTAAAGGTTTGGGTGCAATCAGTACTTTCGATATGAAACGTGCTGAGGATATTTATTGGCTGGCACACGAAGAGGCATTAATTACCATTAAAAACACGCCTACAATCAGAGAACTGATAACAAAGCCCTAAATTCCCTGCTTTTCTGAAAAAGTAAATCAGGATTCTAAAGGTTTTGTCTTTTGATATTCTAATGTGCCATTAAGCACCTTTAAAAGGCTTTTGGGTTCAGGGCTATCAATCTTTCCCCATCTAAAACAGGAATAGCCTTACAAATATTCAATTGCAAGCAAAAAACAACATCTTCTTCAATATTTAATTGAGCAAGACGGTGACTATGAGAAGATTTATGGAGATATTTTCTTAAATCTTCTTTTGCTAAAAGATATAAATCTTCGGCAGCAACACTGGAATCATCAAAGTGTTTAAAATTTTTACGAAGTTTATTTACCACTGCTCCCGCAAACAAGGTATCTTCCAAATTGAATTGATCTTTCCATCCTGCACAAAGTAAAAGCACGTTTTTATTCTGACTTTCAAGATAATTGCAAAGCGCATCTAAATTTAAAAAAGAGCCAATAACAACTTGATAAGCTCTTTTATTGGCCAAATGCAAGGCTTTGGTTCCATTTGTGGTGGTAAGCACTATTGTTTTACCTGCCACCTTTTCTTTGGTGTAGGAAAATGGAGAATTCCCAAAATCGTAGCCAACAACAACTTCTCCATTGCGCTCTGCAGCCAATAGAAAGCCTTTGTCGCTATAATTCAGGCAATCATCCACATTAGCAACGGGAATAATGGCTTCTGCGCCATTATCAATTCCGTAGGTAATGGATGAGGTTGCTCTTAAGATATCAATAACGACTACAATGCTTTGTTCGATATCATATAAACCGATCAAAGCGGGTGTTAAACAAACTTCTATTTTTTTTGACACGAGAAAAAATGTAAAAGGCGTAAGGTTAAAGGTATAGGGTTTGGGTGTATTAACCCTACAACTTTAACCCTAAACCTTACTTGTAAAAAGGAAACTTAACTACTTTAGCTTTAATTGGTGTATTTCGGATTAAGATAAAAATCTCAGTACCTTCTTTTGAGAAATCTTTTGCAACATAGCCCATACCAATTGCTTTTTGCAATGATGGTGCCTGCGTTCCTGATGTTACTTTTCCAATGATATTACCTTCAGCATCAGCAATTTCGTAATCATGACGAGGGATGCCGCGATCAATCATTTCAAAACCAACCAATTTTTTTTGAATACCTGCTTCCTTTTGGGCTTGCAAGGCTTCAGAATTAGTAAAAGATTTAGAAAATTTGGTAATCCAGCCTAAGCCAGCTTCAATTGGCGAAGTAGTATCATCAATATCATTTCCGTATAAACAAAAGCCCATTTCCAGGCGTAAAGTATCGCGGGCACCTAAACCAATTGGTTTGATATTATAGGCTGCACCAGCTTCGAAAATCGCATCCCAAATCTGATCAGCATATTGGTTTTCGAAATAAATCTCGAAACCACCTGCGCCGGTATAACCTGTTGCAGAAATAACCACGTTATCCACACCTGCAAAAGTACCTTTAACAAAGGTGTAGTACTCCATCGATGCCAGGTTCACATCAGTTAAACTTTGCAGTGCATCTGCCGCTTTAGGCCCCTGAATGGCCAGAAGTGAGGTTTTGTCAGATATATTGTGCATTTCCACATCCTGATCATTAAAACCTTGAATCCAGTTCCAATCTTTTTCAATGTTCGATGCATTAACAACCAGCATATAGGTTTTATCATCAATGCGATAAACCAAAAGATCATCTACAATACCGCCATCTTTATTAGGTAAGCATGAATACTGAACTTTGCCGTCATACAGTTTTGATGCATCGTTGCTGGTTACCCGTTGAATTAAATCCAAAGCATTTTCGCCTTTTAAAATAAACTCGCCCATGTGGCTTACATCAAAAACGCCAACGCCATTCCGCACAGTTGCGTGTTCTGCATTTATACCTTCGTAAGTAACTGGCATATTGTAGCCTGCAAATGGAACCATTTTAGCGCCTAAAGCAATGTGTTTTTCTGTTAATGCGGTATTTTTCATCCGTATGTAATTGTTTTTTAAAGAGATGATTCCTGCGTCATTTGCCTGTTCAATTAGATTTTTTTAGCAAATTAAGATGGTTTCATACTTAATATTTAGTTGGCGCAAAAGTACTAAGAAAACTGTAATGTTTTGGGGTTAATTTTGAGAGATATTTAAATCCAATTTTGGAAAATTATGGGCATTATGAGTAAATCGCGTCACAAAATTTCAGTTACCCCGATTCCATCAAACCCCAGCTTCCCATTAAGCACAATCGTTGTTTCGCTTACCTTGGAAAAAAGACAGTTGAAAACCACCAGTCGTTTTCGTTGACAGAAAATGGCTGCTTAAGCACTAATCAGCCCTTCATAAATCTCCAGCATTTTGCCTGCTATTAACTTTATTCCATGATCGTTCTCCACCGTTTTCCGGGCGTTCTCCCCTATTTCCATCCAGCGTTTAGGGTTAATGATACATTGTAAAATATACCGGTAAAACTCATCTGCAGAATCTGCAATCAGAATATCGTGTCCATGTCTGCAATTGATGCCTTCTGCTGCGGTTGTGGTTGCAATAATGCATTTTTTCATGGCCATCCCTTCTATAATTTTCACTCTCATTCCTGTTCCGGAGATTAAGGGTACAATCATAATTGCTTTAGAATTCATAAATTCCACTGCATCAAAAACCTCGCCTTCCACAATCAGGTTTTCTGAATCATAATCAAAGAAATGTTTCTGCATGTTTTTACCTGCAATATAAAACCGCAGATCTTTATTTAGCCTTTCTATATCCGGCCAAATATCATCCAAAAACCATTCAAGTCCTTCCTGGTTTGGCCGCCAATCCATTGCACCTAAATGAAAAAGGGTTGGAAAACTCGTTTTTGATTTGTCGATCTGGTATTTCTCCAGGTCAATGGCTACCGGAAAAACCGACATCGGCACTTCGCAACCGAAGCGGATAATACTTTGCCGATCTGGTTCACTTATCGCAAATATTTGATGAAAGCGATTGATCTGATCAGTTTCGTAAGCTTTTAATCTTTGCGCGAGAAAAGCCAGGTACTTTCTCCTTATCAAAAAACTTTCTGAATGGGAAAGACGTTCCCACATAGTAAACTCTATATTATGGGCCCGGTAAATCAGCTTTGCGTTACTGTTTGCTTTTACCACATCCAGATATGGCACAACAAACAATCCTTCAAATTGAATAATATCAAAAATATTTTCACGCAGTACATTTTCCAGTTGTCGGGCAGCTTCTTCGCTATAATACCTTGAAACGTTATAAGATTGGTTAGTAAAAATGTTAAAGAAGGCAGACCACACGTTCACTTCAATATCTAAATCAACCGTGTGATAATTGATTTGATCGAAAATCGGATCATAAACATCTTCAATATCTACTCTGCCTTTACTTGGATTAAGGCTAAACAAAGTGATATCTGCACCAAGTTGCAGCAGGCCTTTCATGGTATTGTAAACCACAATTGGATAACCACTATTTGGCGGGAAGGGGATCCGCTTAGTAATCAACAGAATTTTCACAATGTTGTGAAAATACGAAATTTAGGCATTTTTTGAAAACAATTCTAATTGTGGATCGCTCACATTAAAAGTTTTTCTATGAAAGGGAGATAATCCGATTTCAATAACAGCTTTTCTATGCGCGATGGTTGGATAGCCTTTATTTTGCTGCCAATTATAGTGCGGATAATCAATATGGAGATTACTCATATATTCATCACGATGCGTTTTTGCCAGGATGGAAGCCGCAGCAATGTTTAAGTATTTTCCATCACCTTTTATAATACAACTGTGTGGAATTTGTGGATAAGCTTTGAAACGATTTCCATCAATAACCAGATATTGAGGCTGGGTATGTAATTTTTCAATCGCCCGATGCATGGCCAGAAATGAAGCATTAAGTATATTGATCCGATCTATTTCTTCATGATCGCATGAAGCCACCGCCCAGGCCAGAGCTTCTTTTTCGATAATTGGCCTTAATAAATCTCTTTGCTCGTGAGATAATTGCTTGGAATCATTTAAACCTTCAAGTACAAAGCCTTTTGGTAAAATTACTGCCGCAGCAAAAACAGGACCTGCAAGGCAGCCTCTCCCAGCTTCATCACATCCGGCCTCCAAAAATTCTTCCTGATAGCAGTTTAATAACATATTGCAAATTTAATTATTAACGGCTAAATTTTGTCAATCGGATATTAAAGGTTTAATTTAGTTTTAAACATTAATATTATGCCGTACGATGAATTACTTTCAAATCGTGTTCGGGAATGCTTAATGCACTTGCCCGATGTAGAAGAAAAAGAAATGTTTGGTGGTTTGGTTTTCATGGTTGATGAAAAAATGTGCATGGGGGTAATGAAGAACAAAATGATGCTCAGACTAGATCCGGAAAGTTTGATTACATTAGAAGATAAAGATGGTTGGGAGCAAATGATTCATGGTAAAATACTAATGAAAGGCTATATTTTGGTTTCTGAAGATGTGCTTAATAAAAATGAAGATTTAATGTTTTGGATAAATTTAGCATTAGCCTATAATCCACTGGCAAAGGTTTCGAAGAGGAAGAAAAAACCTAAACCGTAACGTTCTGTCCCTTTACATCAAAGGCATCGCGTAAACCAATAGCCAGAACATTAAAAGCGTAAACAGTAAACATGATTGCTAAACCAGGCAATACGGCAAGATAAGCTGCATCCATAATAATATAGCCATAATGTTCTTTAATCATACTGCCCCAACTTGGCATTGGCGGTTGTGCGCCAAATCCAAGAAAACTTAAACCGGTTTCCAACAAAATTGCTGATGCAAAATTTGAAGATGCAACAACTAGAATTGGGCCGGCTATATTTGGCAAAATATGTTTAATAATGGTTCTGCTTGTGCTAAACCCCAATGCTCTTGCAGCCTCTACAAATTCAACTTCTTTTAAAGCCATTACTTGTCCCCTAACCAGCCTTGCCACATCAACCCAGGTTGATAAACCCACCGCAATAAAGATTTGCCAAAAGCCTTTCCCTAACGCAAAGGACATTGCAATCACTAATAGTAACGAAGGTAAAGACCAAACCACATTCATGAACCAGCTGATTACCGCATCTGCCTTGCCACCAAAATAACCTGCAATGGCGCCTAAACTTACACCTATAAACAAAGAAATGATTACTGCCATTAATCCAACTGATAAAGAAACACGAATGCCTAAAATCAGGCGACTTAACAAATCACGACCATAAATATCTGTTCCCAGATAATAAGTTTGCTCATAGATGTTGTGCTTTTCAAAAAGTTGTGCTGGAGTTCCTGGTTTGTTTAGTGGAGAACAATCTGCACAAAGATCATTGAGTTTATAAACCGATTCTTTACCACTTTCTTCTTTACCAATATATTCCTTAACAAAAACTTCATCATTCACAATCTGGTAAGAAATAATCGGAATACTCTTAAAAGTTGGTTTTTGCCCGTAAAGCATTCTTTCAAAAAAACCAACTTTCTCAATGTGATTGTATTTTTCAATAATAAGAAATTTGAATCTGGCACCCGGTTTTTCTTTGCTTATTTGTACGCGTTGAGTATTGGCATCGGGAGAGTTATCAGGCATAATTAAATAACCCAAAACGCCCATTACCATTAACAACAAAATAAAGATTAAGCCAGCAAACGCGAACCTGTTTCGCTTAAATTTTAACCAAACTTTTTTTGATGGGCTATTATCCATTATTTAACCATTCTGCCTTTCCAGTTGTATTTTCCACTATTTCCGGCAATGCCGATGTATATCATGTAAAGTACATGCAAAACATTTAAAACGGGGATTAATATGAGCAGACTGCGTTTTTTTGCAAAGCCAGTCACATCCCATAAAAATAATGTTTCTAAAATCATTTTAACTATTAATTGATAAAATGTTACGGACAAAAATGCGGGCAGAAATAAACCTGTTATAAAGTTTGCCAGTATGCTTAAATTGAAAATCCAAACAAATACGCCTAAAACGATTATAGCCTTATTCTTGTACCTTGTACTTTTAGATGCCCATCTTTTTCGTTGTTGAATAAACGAGCTTAAGTTTTCCTTTGCATGCGTGTAAACAATTGCTTCTCTATTCTTAAGAAAACCAATTTTATCAGGATACCGGGCTGCAATTTTATGAAGCAGCAATTCATCATCGCCCGAGGCCAGATCATCTATTCCCTGAAAACCTCCAACTTCGTAGAAAGTACTTTTCTCGTATGCCAGATTTGCCCCGTTACAGGTTGATGGTTGCTTGTTCCCAATGGTTGATGCACCCAAGCCAATCAGATACAAAAACTCTAAAGATTGTAATCGTTCAAAGAAACTCTTCTCCTCAAAATAAGCAACAGGAGAAGAAATCATTTTATAATCTTTCTCTTCGTAAAAATTAACGATCGTGGAAAGCCACTGAGAACCCATCTTACAATCTGCATCAGTGGTAATGATAAGATCTCCGGTACAGGTACCAATGGCCGTTTGAATCGCTTTCTTTTTATATGAATTCAGTGCCTGGTCTTCATTTAATTTGATGAGTTTAACTCCTCTATCTGCGTATGCGTTTACAATTTCGGCAGTGTTATCTGTTGAATGATCATCAATAAAAATAATTTCGGTTAAAGATTTTGGATAATCCTGAGCAACCAGATCATCAATTGTTCTTTTTATGTTCTGCTCTTCATTACGGGCAGCCACAATAACAGAAACTTTCGTTTTTGGATCAGCTAGCTGAGGTTTAAATAAGATTAGCTTATGCCACCCTCTGATAAAAGTGAGCACTAAAAAACCATAAACTAAGGTTAAAGCAGCAGATAAAAGACTAATTAGATTTAAGATTTCCAAAAAAATTGAGTTTAAAAACGAAATAAGTGCCTAAGATAGCAGGAATAATAATATTTATAAGCCAAATACTGGCAGTACATGCAATAACTGCAACGTGTTGATCAGTTACATGTTTAAACAATTCAACAGCGGTAACACTTCTAACACCTACGTCAAAAAGATCTAATGATGGCAAAGCAGATTGAATCAGGAACAACAGGCATGTCATCATAATAATATCAGCATACTGCAAACCTGGAATTAACCAGGTAAATAAAATAAAGTATTGTGAACTGAATACAATATACCGTGCCAGGCAAAACAGCATAATTTTAAAGAGTTCACCTTTTCGGTATCTGCCCAAAATGCTATAAAACTTTTTGTATTTTCTGGTAAATTTAAAGGATAACAGGATTCCGTTTAACCACTGAATGTTAAAATAGAATACGATAAAGAACAAGCAAAAGGCTAATGCCAAAACTACAACAGCCATAAAAACCAAATTATCGATAGGGACAAATCGGTAGATAAAGAAACAGGCCGCAATTGCACCGAACACGTTTGTTAAAACCAACTGGCCAATATTACCAACAGTCATGGCAACAATCCCAACAATTCTTCGCTTGGGAGATAGAAAGAAAACCCTTCCACCGTATTCACCTAACCTGTTTGGAGTAAAAATAGCAAGAGTTAAACCGCAGAAGACTGATTCAATTGCCCGATAAAAACTGATCCGCTCAATATGACTCATCAGCCTCTTCCATTTGGCGGCTTCCATAAACCAGTTTACCAGCATTAATAAAAGTACCAAACCGATAACAGTAATAATCTCGACTTGGGGAATATCTCTTAAAAGTATCTGAAAATCCCTGAGGCTTTTGTTTGCCGCAAGCTTATTGTATATGAACCAAAAGGCAAATATTACAATAGTAGCTTTAATAATGAGTGATAATATTTTTTTATTCTTGTCTGTCAAGATTATCTTTTTAGTTTGCAAATATGCTTAATATTGCTGTAATGTTGAACGAAAAAAAGGAACGGGTAATTATGGGCATCGACCCCGGCACTGCGGTAATGGGTTATGGTGTGATTTTAGAAAAGGGGAATAAGACAGAACTCGTTAGTTTGGGGGTAGTTAAGATGACGCATCTTGATGATCCGTTCTTGAAACTTCAAAGGATTTTTGAAAAAACCGTTGTTTTAATTGATCAGTACAAACCCGATGTTTTGGCTATTGAGGCTCCTTTTTACGGGAAAAACATACAAGTACTTTTAAAATTGGGCAGAGCACAGGGTATTGCCATTGCTGCCGCACTTTCAAGAAGTATTTCGGTTACTGAATATTCGCCGAGAAAAATCAAACAATCCATTACCGGCAATGGAAACGCAACTAAAGAACAGGTTGCTGCAATGCTGCAAAGGTTATTAAATTTTAAAGAAACGCCAGAGTTTTTAGATGCAACAGATGGTTTAGCTGTTGCGGTTTGTCACTCTTTTCAAAAAATCACGTCAGGGGGTAAGTCAAAAACCTATTCAGGATGGGAATCTTTTGTAACTGATAATAAAAGTAAGGTTAAGGGTTTGGTTGGTAAGGCTAAGAAATAGGGTAAGTTTCGGTTGGCGAGACACCTACCGATAGAACAACATGAGTTCATCCTGGAGCTTTTTGGAAAATTTATTTACCCCGGTAGAAACAGAAAGCTGTTCCAAGAGCGTATCTGGAACAAATGATAGTGGTTTACTGGTCAATGTATCCATCCGGCCATGATTAAAAACCAAATCAACCACTTCAAAAAAATAAAATTAACTTAATAATATCAACAATAGTGGATAAATAAAATCTTCGAACATTTATGGTAAGACGCCAACCGATAGAACAACTTTATTTACATTGTTTACCTTTTGTGGTGACCAGGTTAACCCCTGCTTAACCCTTTGTTAACCCTTTCTGTACCCATTCTTAACCCTTTCTGTACTCTTTCTTTACCCTTTGCTTACCCTAGGGGTTAACAAACAGTTTGGAACAGGTAATGATAAGGGTACTTAATTGTATACCTATCCCATGTTCGGTGGCTTACCGGGCAAACAAAACAATTGGCGGGTAAACCACCCCCAAGGAAGAGATACAAACTGACGATGGGCTTGTGAAGCGGAGTGGAACAAGCTTTTAAATGCTGAATTGATAGCGAAACACATTACTTAGTCTTTCCTCCTCGCAATGATGGGAAAAGGCGAACAAGCCGAAATCTGAATTATGATCAATAACCCCAGCAATTTCTTTCCAGCGGTATAAATCTTAAGTTGGTCGTCATTTGCGAGGAACAATTCTTCATCGTTTCCTGGCAATCTCCTTTTAAATTTTTATTTGTTTGCAGCGATGAGACTGCTTTATCGCTGAAAAAGCACACTCTAAATGACAGGATTTATGATTATTGACGACCATCTATCAAATTCTTAGTTGCCAAATCCATTGCCATTTTATTCTTCCTCATAAAATATCTAATGATGAAGAATACACCAATGCCAACTAAAAACAACATCCAGAGATTAGCGATTGCAAGAATAATTTCTTTAAATATTGTCCAGCCATTTACGATGTTAAGCCACAAGCGATTCGCAAAGGCAGGTTTATAATCATAAACATCATCATTGGCCACTATCATGGTTTTGATTGTATTATCCTGATAAAAATTAAGTGTAATGGTACTATATTTTACCCGGTTATTTATCGATATATTTTGAATTTTCTTATCTATATAATCATCTTTTATTAAAAGTGATGTTTCCACATTAGGGCTCTTTTTAGTGGCCAGCTTATTAATCCGATCAACAGCTTCAATTCTATTATCTGCCTTTAGCTTATTCGATAAATAGATCATGCTTTGATCATCCATTTTCATAGATTGATGATCTACAAAAACAGCCATTTTAGCAATGGTATTCGTAAAATCATCAAGTTTTTCTGAAGGCACTTTCGCGACCAGAAAACCCTCAGTTCTGTACGATGTAATTTCTTTAAGTGAGTCGGTTGATTGTTTTACCTTTTGTGTTTCCTGAATGATGCTTTCTACCGAAAATTCGGCAACTGTACCACCTTGATTTTTAATGGCCTGGCTTAACCTTTCTTTAGTGTTCTGAACATCTTTTACCCGAAATCGCATATCGGCAGTTTTGATGATTTTCTCAGCAGCAATGCTATCTGCACTTTCTGCTTTATCCATGCTTAACTCTTCTGTAGTGGCTACAGATCCATATTTCTTTTCAGCATTTTGGCAGCCAAAAATTGTCAAAACTATGGCTATGGCAATAATATTCCTTTTCATGATTCAATGGTTTAAAAATGTTTCATTTTAAAATATTGCTTCAAATGGCCATTAGAAGTGAGCATATTTTGGTTAGGTGTTCTGCTCTATTTTCCCTTTATACAAAAAAGCGATTTAGGTAACCCATAACAATGAGCAGGGTGGAATTATCAGTATAATATGGGGGATGTATAAGCCACCGGGGTTTTACGCTTTGTATCAGAATAGCAAGGTTTACCAGCGTAATTTAAACCTGACAGCAGCGGGCATGAGTCCAATTTTTTCTATTGGACGATTAAAGCGGATGGCAGGGCTTTCGGAACCGAAGCACACTGAAACCTGCTTTTCAAACAAGAATAAAACTCTTTTAAAAACAAAAAAACCGATTATGATGGTACATAATCGGCTCTTGTATTTAGAGAGAAAATATTTATGCGTCTAAAATTTTGAATACACCTTTAATGCTGATAATTGCTCCGATGAATAGAACAATCCATGAAACTAAAGATAATACCCAGGAATCAAATGCGAAACGTGCGTAGGTACCCACCATACAAATCAGTACACCAACAATCATTAATTTATAAATTCCTGGCTGGTTAGCCGTTTGCATACTTTCTGTATTGTGCTTTAATTCGTTGTTCTCCATAATCTTAATTTTTATGATGCAGCAAAAGTAATACTTATTGCCGAATATTTATATATACTCAGTAACTTTTTAATCGTTCTAAACGCTGTTTTGCCTTTTCCTTATCGTTTAACTTTTCTCCCTGATATAAAGGCTTTTCCCAATCGCCATACATGGGATTAGGCAACACTATATATTTAACACCAAACAAAGTTTGATTTTCATTTACCTGCTCAAAAGTATTTTTTTGTTCACGATAAAAAACATTACTGAAATCACTTAAATTATCACCGCAAAGCATTAAAATATTATGGGTTTCTGCAATTTTCTGTCGGCGGGGTTCTTTGTTTGATGTTCCTTTGGCAACCACTAAATGTCCATCATCAGCGTAGGGAAAACCAAAAGCCTGCAGATTTTTTAGTGTTGCGGCATAATCTTTTTCATCGCGATTGCTCACATAAAAAGTTTCAATGTTTTTAGAGGCAGCAAACTTTAGAAAAGCTAAAGCTCCGGGAACGGTATCAGCTTTTGCCAGACTTGTCCATTCAGTCCAGTCTTCGGGAGTATAACTCAAGCCTTTTTTAATCTCATGACCCTGAAAAGCTGAATTATCCAAAACGGTTTCATCTATATCAACGATGATGCAATTTGGTTTTTTACTGGTATCGGCCCATAAAGCTTCTTTTAAAGATAAACGAGCAAAGTTATAAGCTTGAAAACACAGTGCCCGGTATTCTCCGGAGGTTTGTTGCCAGAGCACAGCATTGGTATAATCTCTGGCGGGGTTTTGGGCAGAAACGAAAAACGGAATGAGCGATAAAATGATGAGGGTGTATTTTTTCATGTCTTAATATTATACCACAAAGATATTAAAAGACAATCACTAGCAGTCCCGAAAAAGCTTAGCCAGGCAGATCTTATTCAATTTTGGAGGCGATACATGAATTAAAATATATTCCTGCAATCAGAATATTTTTTATTAATCAAGAAACTGTTAAAAAGTTTCTCCTATCAGTTTTTGACAATATTAGTGTTTCTGCATCAGGATAAGCCTTGATAAAAGTTAAAGGAATTTTATCCTTTGCCCTTTCATTCCATTTGAATTCAACAGCTAAAAGTTTATCAACTCTTTGCTCAATGTAATCTATTTCCTGTTGTTGTGTTGTTCGCCAAAAAAACAATTCTGCTTCTATTTGATTTTGTTGCAGGTATTTTTTACGTTCACTGATCATATAATTTTCCCAAAGCGAACCTACATTGTTACGGTTATTTAATGCATTGAAATTTCTTGTAATGGCGTTAATAACTCCTGTATCGTAAAAATATATTTTCTTGTTTTTTTTAATCTCGTTTCTAACATTCCCTGAAAAGGCGGGCAGAATAAAAATCACAAATGCCTTTTCCAATAAATCTATATACTTTTCAACTGTTTTTTGATCTGCTTTTACCAATTGGGCCAACTCTGAAAAATTTACTTCACTGCCAACCTGCAACGCCAGGGCTTTTACAATTTTCTCAAATAATAAAGGCTTTTTTACTTCTTCTAAAGCAAAAAGATCTTTATATAGATAACTGTCAGCAAGTAATTTTAAGTGTTCCTCAGCATTTTGAGGATCATTAATTACCTCCGGGTAGGAACCATAAATTAACCTTTGTTCTATTGATCTTTCTTCAGTTAAAAAATCAGTATGATTAACCAGCTCTGCATAAGAAAATGGCAAAAGCATCATTTCATATTTTCTTCCGGTTAGCGGTTCATTAATTTTACCAGATAGTTCAAATGCAGATGAACCTGTTGCAATAACCTGAACTTTTTTAAACCGGTCAACAATAATTTTAATCAGTATGCCAACATCCGGGATGCGCTGGGCTTCATCTATAAAAAGTATTTCATAATCGCCAAGCATTTGTGCAATCTGAGTTGCATTAGGCTTAGCTAAATTTTCCCTTACATCTGCATCATCTCCATTGAGATATAAAGTCTTTTTGTTAACATGATCCAGTAATTGTTCAACAAAGGTGGTTTTACCAGATTGCCTTGGGCCAAAAATGATGAATGCCTTGCCTTTAAATAGCCTTGCTAAAGCATAATCTATTTGTTTTCTACCAATCATATCCACAAAATTATAATAATTTTGGATTTAAATCCAATAAAAACATAATAATTTTGGATTTAAATCCAATAAAAACATAATAATTTTGGATTACAGAATTACAAATTACTAAAAAACCCATCTCAATTAAGATGGGTTTTTTAGTAATTTTTATTGAAACTGCAAACTCGAAACTGAAAACTGCAAGTTTTTTATCCGTTCAATGCTGCTGCACCACTTACAATCTCAGTTAACTCAGTTGTAATTGCCGCCTGACGAGCCTGGTTATAAGAAAGCTTTAAGGCCTTCAATAATTCACCTGCATTTTCAGTTGCTTTATCCATTGAGGTCATACGTGCACCATGCTCAGACGCGTGAGAATCCAACACGGCTTTGTATAACTGAATTTTAATTGATTTTGGAATTAATTGCTCAACGATTTCTTCTTGCGAAGGCTCTAGAATATAATCAACATTAGTAGATTTTTTATCTGTTTTTGTTTCAGCCGCTTCTTCTGCTTTTGGCAATGGAAGCAATTGCTCAGTAGTAATATATTGTACTGCTGCATTTCTGAAACGATTGTAAACCACTTCTACCTTATCAAACTCGCCTTTAATAAACCCAGCCATAATTGCATCGGTAATTTTAGTTACGTTTTCGAAAGTTAAAGCTGAAAACACTTCATTGTTATTACCTATAACGTTGTATTTACGTTTTTCGTAATAATCCTGAGTTTTCTTACCGATAGAAATAATGCTTACGTTTCCTTTTTTAAGTTGTTCGCTATATTTTTCAGCAATTAAATTGTTGGCCGCTTTAATTACGTTCATGTTGAAAGCACCAGCCAAACCGCGGTTTGAAGATACAGTAACAATTAAAACCTTATTGGGCTCACGCTCTTGAATAAAAGGTGATGAAGAACCCTCTAAACTAGCCGAAAGATTACCTAAGATCTCTTTCAGTTTAGTTGCATAAGGACGTAAAGCGATAATTGCATTAGTAGCACGTTTCAACTTAGCCGCCGAAACCATTTTCATAGCTTTCGTAATCTGCTGTGTCGACTGTACCGATGCAATCCGGTTTCTTACTTCTTTTAAATTAGCCATTCTTTAAGTATCGAGTATAAAGTATCAAGTATCAAGATTGGATTAGTTTACCTGTCTTGATACTTGATACTCACTACTTGTATCTAATTAATATTTACTTGAAATCTCTTTTGCTACGGTATCTAAAACACCAGTAATGGTATCATCAAATTTACCAGCTTTTAATGCTGCTAAAGTTTCAGGATGACGTAATTCCAATTGAGTTAAATATTCTGTTTCGAATTCTTTAACCTTGTTAACCGGAACATTACGCATTAAGTTTTTAGTACCAGCGTAAACAATTGCAACTTGTTTCTCTACAGTAAATGGAGAGAATTGCGCTTGTTTTAACATTTCTACGTTACGTGCACCTTTATCCAAAACCGATTTTGTTGCAGCATCTAAGTCAGAACCGAATTTAGAGAAAGCCTCTAACTCGCGGTATTGAGCCTGATCTAACTTTAAAGTGCCTGCTACTTTTTTCATCGATTTAATTTGCGCATTACCACCCACACGTGATACCGAAATACCTACGTTAATAGCCGGACGAATACCAGAGTTGAACAAGTTCGACTCTAGGAAGATCTGACCATCAGTAATCGAAATTACGTTAGTTGGGATATAAGCTGATACGTCACCTGCTTGTGTTTCGATAATTGGTAAAGCGGTTAATGAACCACCACCTTTAACGATGTGTTTAATCGATTCCGGCAAATCATTCATTGCCTGTGCGATCTCATCGTTAGCGTTGATTTTCGCAGCTCTTTCTAACAAACGACTGTGTAAGTAGAAAACGTCACCTGGATAAGCCTCACGGCCCGGTGGACGACGAAGTAATAAAGATACCTCACGATAAGCAACTGCTTGTTTAGATAAATCATCATAAACAATTAAAGCTGGTCTACCTGTATCGCGGAAAAACTCGCCAATTGCAGCACCTGCAAACGGCGCATAGAACTGCATTGGAGCAGGATCTGCAGCCGAAGCAGCAACAACAATAGTATATGGTAAAGCACCGTTTTCTTCTAATGTACGTACTATGTTAGCTACAGTAGAGTTTTTCTGACCAATAGCTACATAAATACAGAACACAGGCTGGCCTGCTTCATAAAATTCTTTTTGGTTGATAATGGTATCAATACAAACTGCAGTTTTACCAATCTGACGATCGCCAATAACCAACTCACGCTGACCACGACCGATTGGAATCATTGCATCGATTGCTTTAATACCAGTTTGTAAAGGCTCATTTACCGGCTGACGATAAATTACACCTGGTGCTTTACGCTCTAAAGGCATTTCGTAAGTCTCACCTAAGATTGGACCTTTACCATCTAAAGGTTCACCTAAAGTATTCACTACGCGGCCAAGCATACCTTCACCAACTTTAATAGAGGCAATTTTTTTGGTACGTTTAATGGTATCACCTTCTTTAATCTCGTCAGATGCACCTAAAAGTACCACACCCACGTTATCCTCTTCAAGGTTTAATACAATGCCTTGCAGGCCGTTTGCAAATTCAACCAACTCTCCCGATTGAACTTTAGTTAAACCGTAAACACGGGCAATACCGTCGCCCACTTGCAACACGGTACCAACTTCTTCCAGTTCGGTTTCTGATTTGAAGCCCGCCAATTGCTGTCTGATAATTGCCGATACTTCGTCTGGTCTTACCTCTACCATAATTTTAATTATATCTTTTTGTAAATGTAAATCTTGTAGTTCTTTTGTTATTCTGGTCCCGCTATACGTTTCAATCTTTTTTGTGAACTTCTGTCATTCTAAGGAACGAAGAATCTGTTTCATCGCTTGCAGATGCTTCCTACGTCAGCATGACAGCTTATTTTACCTTTGTACTCCAAAAAAGTATTTTCACTACTATCGGGTTTATATATTTAGTGCTGTAGTTATTCGGTTATTTCAGTATCCCTCATCGTTTCACAAAACCAGCTTGACACCTGATACTCAAATCTTGCTACTACTGCGCAAATTCTTTTTTAAGTTTACTTAAACCGTTAGCAATACTTGCATCAAATTGCTTATCGCCAACTTTTAAGATAAAGCCGCCAATTAGTTTCTCGTTAATTTTTTCGTTAACGATCACTTCATTAGCACCTAATTCTCTTTTTACAATGGCAACAATTTCTTCTTTAGCAGCAGCGGTTAATGCTGTAGCAGTGGTAACATCAGCAGTAATGATACCTTTAATTTCATTGTATTGTTGCACGAATTGTTTTGCAGTAGCAAATAATATTGCCGAACGGCCTTTGTTGACTACAGTTTTAAAAAAAGTAAGGGTTAATTTACCTACTTTATCAGCGAAAATATCGTTCAAAATACCAATCTTTTTATCTAAAGGCACAATAGGGTTTTTCAATATCGCTTCCAGCTCAGGGGTTTCATCAACCACTTTCTCAAACAAAACCATATCATTATAAGATTCGGCTAATCCGTTGTTTTCAACAGCTAGGTCGATTAATGATTTGGCGTATCTGCTTGCAACTTTAATTTCTGACATATTATCTTAGTTGGGAGTTAGGAGTTGGGAGTTGGGAATCCCACTCAAAACTCTAAACTCATTACTCAAAACTAGTTTAGTTCAACGTCTTTTAACAAGTTGGCCACTAAAGCCTCTTGTTTGGTTTTATCATCTAATTGAGTACGTAAAACGCGTTCAGCAATTTCTAATGATAAGGTAGAAACCTGATCTTTAACTTCAGCTAAAGCAGCTTTCTTCTGGTTTTCGATTTCAATTTTAGCTTTCTCAATCAATTTTGCACCTTCTACCTGAGCTTGTTTTTTAGCCTCGTTTAAGATACTGTCTTTTAAGGTTTTAGCTTCCTTTAAAATTTCATCACGCTCAGCACGGGCCTGTTGCATTAAATCCTGGTTTTGGCTGGTTAAACGAGCCATTTCCTGTTTAGCTAATTCAGCTTTGTTTAACGCCTCATCAATGCTTTGCTCACGTTCGTGGATAGCACCTAAAATAGGTTTCCATGCAAATTTTCTAAGTAAAATCAATAAGCAGATGAACGCAAGAGCTGTCCAAAAAACCAATCCTATACTTGGGGTTACTAATTCCATTTTATCTAATTTTTTTAATCTTAATCTTGTTAATAAGGTTGGGTAAATAACCAATCGTTAAATACCCAGCCTAATTTTTTCAGTGATTATTAACCGTTTAAGCCTAATAATGCAACTACTACACCGAATAAAGCAGCACCCTCAATAAGGGCAGCAGCGATAATCATTGCAGTCTGAATTTTTGATGCAGCTTCTGGTTGACGAGCAATACCTTCCATTGCTTTACCACCTACTTGACCGATACCGATACCTGCACCGATTACTGCTAAACCGGCACCGATTGCCGCGATTGAACCTACCATAACTAATTTAATTTATATTAATTTGTAAAAAATAGTTTTCTAATTAATGATGTTCTTCTACTGCCATACCAATAAATAAGGCAGTAAGTAATGTAAAAATAAACGCCTGTAAAAATGCTACCAGCAATTCCAACACATCCATAAACAATACGAATGCAACTGATACAGGAGCAATAGCTAATGTTTCGAAAATAAATATTAGGGAAATTAAGCTTAATACGATAATGTGACCAGCGGTAATGTTCGCAAACAAACGCACCATTAAAGCGAATGGTTTCGAAATGATACCAATTAATTCTACCGGAATCATAATTGGATACAACCAGAATGGAACATCTGGTTTAAAGATGTGTTTCCAATAGTATTTGTTCCCATTAATATTCACTATAATTAAGGTACCAAGCGCCATAACAAAAGTTAAAGCAATATTACCGGTTACGTTTGCACCACCCGGAAAAATTGGAATTAAACCAAACAGATTATTAAAAAGAATAAAGAAAAATGTGGTCAATAAATAAGGCATAAACTTCGCATACTTATGACCAATGTTTGGTTTGGCAATATCATCTCTAACGAATACAATAATTGGCTCCATAAAAGACTGTAATCCTTTTGGGGCTTTACCAACACGTTTTTTATAAGCACCAGCAACCGAAATAAACACGATTAAGATCACTAAAATCGCAACAAACATTGCTGCAACGTTTTTTGTGATAGAGAAATCCAAAACAGATGCAGTTTCATCAATTTGTCCGTTAGCACCAACCACTTTAACGTGATCTTCCACCAAACGATAAGTATTGTATTTACCTGCATAATCATGTTCTCCATGATGAAAATGAGCAGAAGAAAAAATCTCTAAACCTCCGTTAGTATATAAAATTACAGGGAGAGGCAATGAAGTGTGCCCCCACAAATGCCACATGTGCGAATCAGCAATATGCTCCATGATCACTTTAGTAGGCTCGAATTTTTCTTTACCATGTTCTACAGCGCCATGTTGTCCCGAAACTGCTTCAGCAGATTCAGCTACAACGCTATCAACAGGAACAACAGCACTATCAACTTGAGCGAAAGTATCAATTTTGATAGACAAAAACGCGATTAAAAGCGTAAAAACAACAATTACCTTCTTAACTTTCGACACAAAAACTTGGTTACAATCCATTTATTGGCAGATTTTTACTTTAAATTTTGGTGGCGCAAGTTACGTAACAAACAGTAAACTTCAAAGACTGAAAACAATAAATATAAAGAAAAAAAATTTAGCAGAAATACAGTGCCAATTCCCTTTGTTTTTATACTGTAAATCAGCACAAAAGCCATACAAAAAATCATCTTTACAGCAATTGATCCCATAATAGCCATTATCCCCACTTCAGGATCGCGTTTTATTCCAATATCAACAAGCATATACGCCACGTATGTTATGCCTGCTAAAAAGCCAAACATCACCCAAAAATTATCTATAAATAGTTGTTTACCAGGAAAAAGAACAGGTAGAACAGCAATGATGCCGATTAACAATCCGACAAAAATGAGATAAATACTTGTAAATTTGGCTAGAGTCAATGGAATAATTTCTTAGCGAATAAAAACTTCAGCAAAGATAGGTTTTTTAGCATCAAGTAGCTAGTAAGAAGGGAATATTGTTAGGTTGGTTAATATTTGGTTAACTGTTGCAATTGGTTAATCGGTTAACTGAAAACTGTCAAATGGAAACCGCCAACTGAAAACTGCCAACTGCCAACTGCCAACTGAAAACTGTCAACTTAATCTTTAGTTGCCTGCCGAATGGCCTGGTATAAAGCAATGCCCACTCCGGCAAGGGCGAACGCTGCAGTAATGATATTGGTTTTACTGTTCCGGTGTTCATCAATCTTATAACCTATAAAAGTGAGTAATCCAATTGTAGCGATCATTTGAAAGCCTATGGCTGAATATTTTGCAGCAGCATTTACTTTTTTCTTTGTATCTTCTTCTTTAGGATTTTCCATTTATAAATGCAATAATTAAGTTAACTTTGATCATTATAATTGGTTGCCAAATAAAATATTTTTGTTAAAATTTTGTTTATTGTATATCCACTAACGCGATTTATCATACTTGAAAAAATACACCAGCAAAACCTTCAATCCCTTCATCATTTTTTTTAGCCTTCTTTTTATTTATGGCTGTATAGCAAATAAAGATACTGCTATTGACCGTAAGTTTCAAAACTTAACGGCCAGGTATAACTATATCTATAACTCAAATGTTTTACTTACCGGGCATTATGAAGGGTTATTACAAAGTTATAATGATGACTACGGAAAGATTTTGCCTGTGTATCTTGATCCTGAACCGCAGGTAAACCTGGTTTTAACGCCCGGAGCAGCAAACAAACAACTGGATGAGGTTATTACCAAAGGACAAACCATCATTAACGATAAAAGCTTTAGTAATTACATCGATGATGCCTATATGCTTTTAGGTAAGGCGAATTATTTAAAAGGGAATTATTTCATCGCTTCAGAATATTTTGATTATGTAGCCAAAGCTTATAATAACGACCTGAAAACTTTTGTAATGGCGATGAACTGGAAAGCCCGTAGCCAGATGGAACTAAACAATATGGTGGTAGCTGATAAAATTTTAGATACCATGCTGCGTGCTGCTGATCATTTGAAGAAAGATTTGGCTGAACCTTTAGCCACCACCGCCCAGATGAGGATTTATCAACAACGTAATAAAGAAGCAATTTTACTTCTTGAAAACGCAGTTAGATTGGGCAATGAAAAGCAACTTCGTATTCGCTGGAGGTATATTTTGGCTCAGCTTCAGGAAAAAGAAAACGATCTTCAAAATGCCTATATTAATTATACCAGGGTTGAAAACAGTAATGCTCCATTTGAAATGTATTTTCATGCCAATTTGCAGCGTATTAAAGTGAAGGCTTTGATTAGTGGCTACAAAGTTGATGAAGATAAAGCTTTACTTGCTTTACTAAAAGATGATAAAAATTTCGACTATACTGATCAGATTTATTATCAGGTTGGCGAACTTTTCTCAAAAGAAGGGAAATTCGCTAAAGCAGAAGAAAACTATCAGAAATCGATTCAAAAAAGCACGAAGAACCAAAATCAAAAAGCTTTATCATATTTACGAATAGCCGATTTAAACTTCAGGGAAGTTAATAATTATATTAAAGCAAAACTTTACTACGACAGTGCGGTAATGATTTTGCCTAAAAATTTTCCTGACTTTGATAACATTGTCAAGAAAGCTGGTAACCTGCAATATTTAACAGATCGCTTTACCATCATCGCAAAGGAAGATACCGCACAAGCGATTGCAAAGCTCCCGGTTGCGGCAAGAGCAGCCCGAATAAAAGCTTATCTGACACCAAAAGCTGAAGTGACTAATGTTACCGTTTTAAACAACCAATCTCTTAATAATCCTGATTTTCCGAATCAATCTTTGAATTCCCCACAAGTTGGTGCAGGGAGCACTTTTTACTTTAATAATAATGCGGCGATCAGTAATGGATTTGGCGATTTCAAAAAGCGTTGGGGAAACAGACAGCTGGAAGATAACTGGCGACAAAGTCAACGTTCATCAGCACAAGAGAATAACCAGGTCATGACTGGCGGAAATGTTGCCAATGCAGTTACACCTGCAAATGAAATAAATCCACAAACGGCAATTGATCAAACCTCTTTAGAGAAACAATATTCAGATGCTTTACCCACCACTCCAGAACTGTTGGCCGCATCTGATCAGAAAATCATTGATGCCTATTTCGAAATTGCGAGTTTTTATCAACAGGAATTAAACGATAAAAATGAGGCCAATAAAATTTACCTGGAATTACTGAGAAGATATCCTGATAATAATCATTCAGCTGCTATTTATTATAGTTTGTACTTAAACAATCAAGGTGCAGATGAAAATAAATCGAATGAATACAGACAATTGGTATTGGCCAAATTCCCTGAATCGAATTATGCCAAAACCATCTTAGATCCTACATTTTCGGCAAAACAAAGCCAAATGGAAAACACCGCAAACAATAATTACAATGTTGCTTTTGATACTTATGCAAAAAAAGATTATCACAGTGTGATTAAACAAGCGAATGAAAATATCAGTGCGTTTCCGAATAATGATTTAGCCCCTCAATATGCTTATTTAAAAGCCATTGCTGTTGGACGTACTGCTAAACTCGATCCTTTATTGGCAGAGTTTAACTCGATCATCACGCTTTATCCGAACGATATGATTGTTACGCCATTGGTTAGAGATCATTTAAAATATATTGAGGCAAACCTGGAGGAATTTAAGCAAAGACCAGTTGCCCTTGTAGATTTTGATTCAAATGAACCCCGCTTTGTAAGTCAGGCAAAAACAATTACCGTTCCTGCTAAACCATTAAATAACGATATTACAGCGGTTGGAGAAAAGCCAGTTGTGAAACCAGTTGAAATGCCTTTGGAAGTTAAACCCACTGATGTGGTTAAACCTGCAAGTATTTTCAGCGCTGCCCAATCAGAAGAATATTACTATGTGATCGATGTGGCAGACGCGACCTTAACTTTAAGTTCATCGCGCTTCGGGATCGGTCAATTTAACAGGGGAAATTATCCAGATAATGATTTGGCGCATAAATTGATTGAGTTGGATGATAATCAATTGATTTACATAACCAGCTTTGTTGATCTGGAAGATGCTAAAATTTATGAATCAAGTATAACAGGTCAGCTGAAAAACATTATGAAAGTTCCGGCAAACCTTTACAGAGGCTTTATTATCAGCAAAGAGAATTTCGAAAAGCTGACCAGTAGAGATCGCATTAACGAATATTTGGATTTTTTAAAAGATAATTATAAATAGAAACTGATTTTTTGCAACACCATGCAAAACTCAGTTCCTTAAAATTTAATAAATTTGCGTCTAAATAGCTTCAATTAAAGTAGCATTTGGACTAATTACCACACAAAATGAATAAATCCCTTTCTGCGCAAGAAACAAAACGATATAGCTTAGTCATTTGGAAGATACTGATCGGCGGAATAGCACTTTTTGCTATTTTTATTTCGATGATCGGATTAGGGCTTTTTGGCGCCCTGCCCTCTTTCAGAGACATTGAACATCCGAAAAGTAATCAGGCTTCGGAAATCATTGCAGAAGATGGTCGTCCGCTGGGAACTTATTTTGTTCAAAACAGATCGAATGTCACTTACAAGGATATTTCTGAAAATGTAATTAACGGTTTAATTGCAACAGAAGATACTCGTTTTAAAGAGCATTCTGGAATAGATTTCAAACGTACATTTACCATTATTGGTTATAATTTGATCGGGAAAAAACAGGGCGCCAGTACCATTACCCAACAATTGGCTAAAAATCTTTTCCCGAGAGAATCAAATCTTAACTTCTTTTCACTGGTGCTTACCAAATTCAAAGAATGGATTGTGGCGGTTAAGTTAGAAAGGAACTATACCAAAGAGGAGATTATTACCATGTATTTAAATACTGTAGATTTCGGTAACCAGGCTTATGGTATAAAATCTGCAGCAAGAGTTTATTTCAATACCACTCCAGATAAATTGACAATTACTCAGGCCGCAACATTGGTTGGGATGCAAAAGGGAATTACCATGTACTCTCCTACCCGCCATCCTGAGCGTTCAAGAAACCGCAGAAACACGGTTATGGCCATGATGGTAAAATCTGAACTGTTATCTCAACAAGAGTTTAATGAGCAAAAGGATAAACCGCTGGATTTACATTTCAATGCAGCAACCGTTAATGATGGCGTTGCCCCATACTTCCGTTCCGTGTTAAAAAATGATATCAAAACCATTTTTCAGGAGCAGGGTATTACAAAACCAGATGGAACACCTTATGATTTAGATCGCGATGGACTTAAAATTTATACCACATTGAATTATGATATGCAGGTATATGCAGAAGAGGCTCAAAAAGAATACATGAAAATTCTACAGGCTCAATTTATCAATAGCTGGAAAGGCAGAAACCCGTTTAAGGGTAAAGAATTACAAATTGAACAAGGCATTAAGAGATCAGACCGTTACAAATCTTTAAAACTGGAAGGTAAATCTGACGAAGAAATTAAAGAAGATTTCAATACCAAAACAGAGATGACCATTTTTACATGGAAAGGAAATCTTGATACGGTAATGAAACCTATTGACTCGGTTCGTTACTATAAAATGTTATTGCGTAATGCCATGATGACCATGGACCCAACCAACGGACACGTGAAGGCCTGGGTTGGCGGGATCAATTATGAGCATTTTAAATATGACCAAGTAAAAATGGGAACCAGACAAGTAGGTTCAACTGCAAAACCGTTTACTTATGCCGTAGCTATCGAAAATGGATATTCTCCTTGTTATTCTGTTGTAAACACACCTGTAACTATTGATGGTTATGGCGAACCATGGACACCAAGAAACTCTGGCAAACCATTGCCGGGCAGCATCACACTGCAAAAAGCATTGGCCTATTCTCAAAACTACGTTACCGCCTATTTAATGAAACAGGTTGGCCCGGTCGCAGTTTCCAACCTGGCCACTAAAATGGGCATTCCAAATGTTCCTCCATATCCATCTATCTGTTTAGGTACTTTCGATTCATCCATTTTTAACATGGTTGGTGCCTACGGTGCTTTTGCCAACAAAGGAACTTACACCAAACCAATCTATTTGTTAAGAATTGAAGATAAAAATGGTGTGGTACTTTTCTCACAAAAAGAAATCCCAAAACCAATTATGAGTGAAGAAGTTGCTTATGTAATGACCAGAATGCTTAAAGGTGTAGTTTCGAACGGAACAGGTTCAAGGTTAAACTATAAGTACAAGGTGAACGCTCCAATTGGCGCTAAAACAGGTACTACTCAAAATAATTCTGATGGCTGGTTTATGGCCATTACACCTCAGCTGGTAACTGGAATTTGGACAGGTTGCGAAGACCGGGCATTTCACTTTATCAGCACCAACCAGGGAGAGGGAGCAAATACAGCGCTTCCTATTTTTGCAGGCTTTATTAAGCGGGTGTATGCAAATCCTGCTTTAAAAATTAGCCATGCTGATTTTGAGCCGCCAAAATCCGGAGTATCCATCACTTATGATTGTAACCAATACCAGCAACAAGAGGAAGGAACAACGGAGCTAGATGAAAAGTTAGGGTTTTAACCTTTCTCGATCTGGCTACAGGAAGTTTCCATCGAACTATAGGATATAAATATTAAATTTGTACTGGAAATTTGAAATATATGAAAGTTACATTGGA
This sequence comes from Pedobacter chinensis, assembly GCF_003339865.1. Classification (GTDB taxonomy): domain Bacteria; phylum Bacteroidota; class Bacteroidia; order Sphingobacteriales; family Sphingobacteriaceae; genus Pedobacter; species Pedobacter chinensis. The sequence goes on along the minus strand of NZ_QPKV01000003.1, from coordinate 787,402 downwards.
AATATCAGATTTTGATGAAATGGAAAAACTCCTTTCTTTATTTCAAATAATGAAATTGGACAACATCAAAATTATCTCGTTGCAGAATAATTCTGAACTGAACATATCTAAGGGGAATAAAGAACTTAACCCAAAAGAGCTTTTTGGCATTTGGAAAGATGCACCAAAAAGCATTGAAGAAATAAGAATTAAATCTTGGGATCGTAAAAAGTAGTTATGATCTTGTGTGACACCAACATATTCATACACGCTTTTAACGGAAACTCCAGAACCATTGAAGCACTGGAGGAAATCGGCTTTAAAAACATTTTACTTTCTTCAGTTACAACAATGGAACTGTTACAAGGTATGGGAAATAAAATTGAGCTTGCTCAGATGAAGAAAAAAATTAAATATTACGATGTTATACATTTTGACAGTTTAATATCCCAAAAATCTATTGAGCTTATAGAAAATTTCAAACTCAGTCATTAATTTATAACATTTTTGCTCTTCTTATTTACATGAGCAGTTTCGACCATAAAACAGCATTAACAGCCATTCCGCATAAACCAGGCGTTTACCAATACTGGGATGCAGATGGGAAGCTGATGTATATTGGAAAGGCAAAAGACCTTCGCAATCGCGTGGGCTCCTATTTCAATAGTGACAGACAGCAGTTTAATGGCAAAACAAGAGTACTGGTTTCTAAGATCAGGAAGATAACGTTTACCATTGTAGATACGGAAATTGATGCCTGGCTGCTTGAAAATAGCTTAATTAAAAAGCACCAACCCAAGTTTAACATCAATTTAAAGGATGATAAAACTTATCCGTGGATTATTGTTAAGAATGAACAATATCCCAGAATTTACTGGACAAGAAAAGTGATTAAAGATGGTTCTACCTATTTTGGTCCTTATGGTTCAATAGGGATGATGCACACCATTTTAGATTTAATCAAAGAAACCTATCCTTTAAGAACCTGTAACCTGCCCTTAAATGAGAAAAACATTGCTGAAGGGAAATTCAAGGTTTGCCTGGAATATCAAATCGGAAATTGCAAGGGACCTTGCCAGGCTTATCAAACGGAAAGTGATTACGATAGGAATATTGCAGAAATCAAGGAAATTTTAAATGGTAAAATTGGCAATGTTATTCGTGATGTGAAGGGAATTATCAAAACCGCTTCTGAAGAGTTAAATTTTGAACTGGCTCATCAATATTCACGTAAGTTACAGGTTCTGGAAAAATACCAGAGTAAATCGACTGTGGTTAACAGCGCCATCACCAATGTTGATGTTGTGAGTATTGCATCAGATGAAAGGTATGCTTTTGTAAACTACCTGAAAGTGATGAATGGCACAATCATTCAAACACAAACCATCGAAATAAAAAAACAACTGGATGAGAGTGATGATGAGCTTTTGATCACTGCAATGCTGGAGTTCAGAACGAAATTCAACAGTACCTCAAAAGAAATCATTGTTCCGTTTGAACTTTCTTTAGAAGATGAAAACCTAAAGTTCACTGTTCCTAAGCTGGGCGAGAAAAAGAAACTTTTAGAGCTATCGCAAAAGAATGTGTTGTTCTTTAAAAAAGAGAAATTAAATCAATACGAAAAACTAAATCCTGATTTAAGAACTGACCGCATTTTAACCACCATGCAAAAGGATTTACGTTTAACGCAATTACCGAAACATATCGAGTGCTTTGATAACTCTAACTTTCAGGGGAAATATCCTGTTTCAGCAATTGTGGTTTTTAAGGATGCAAAACCTTCAAAAAAAGATTATCGCCATTTCAATGTGAAAACCGTTGAAGGCCCGAATGATTTTGCCACCATGGAAGAGGCTGTTTTCCGTCGCTATAAAAGAATGCTTGATGAAGACCAGCCTTTGCCGCAACTGATTATTATTGATGGCGGTAAAGGCCAGCTTTCATCGGCTATGAAGAGTTTAAAGTTATTAGGAATAGAAAACAGGGTAACTGTGATCGGAATTGCTAAAAGACTTGAAGAATTATTTTATCCTGGAGATTCTTTTCCATTGTATCTTGATAAAAAATCGGAAACACTTAAGGTAATCCAGCAATTACGTGATGAAGCACATCGATTTGGCATTACCTTTCATCGGAAAAAACGCGATCAGGGAACGCTTAAAACAGAACTGGAACAAATTGAGGGCATTGGTAAAACAACTGCCGATAAATTGTTAAAACACTTTAAATCGGTTAAGAAAATACGTGAGGCTACAGAGAAAGAATTAGCAGAGGTTTTGAATAAAAAGCAGATGTTAACTTTGCAGGAATATTTTAAAGTGGAGTAAATAAGACAATCGTCATTGCTGAGGAACGAAGCAATCTTAATGCATTCGCAGTTATCAAAACCTAAAGTAGTAGGAGATTGCTTCGTTCCTCGCAATGACGACTCTTATTAAAACACAAAGGCTTCGATGAAAAATCGAAGCCTTTGTGTTTTAATATTCCCAAAGTCCTTGTTCGTAATCGAGAACAGATTTTTTTATTCTTTCTGATTCATACAACCTTTCTCTTGGATCAGTAATAATATCTCTGATTTTATTATCACCCGGATTTGATTCTTTTACAATGTAACTGCTAAATAAGCGACGGATAAAGAAATCATCAAAGCTTAAAGTAGAAGCATCATTATTGGTATTGATCAAACGCTTCTTGGTCAGGATTTCTCTTGCCTCAGGATAGTATACCCAGAAAACCGGTTGCCATTGTTTAGAAACTTCATTAAATTTCAATGGAGCAATACCTACTATACGAGGTTCAAAAATTGAACGTTTAACATCAAAAATCCAATCTTCCTTTATTCTGAACTTCAAAAACAACTCAGGATTGAAATCATTAACAACAGTGGTTACTGTACCTGTTTTATTGTTTGAAACTTCAGCAGTACCTAAAGCTGATCTGGCAGCAGAATCTGCACTCATTGGATTGTTAAATGCATCATCCTCATTCAGCACACTGTCTATTGGAGAATAGGCTGTTAATTCCTCTGATTTAATCGCTGCTATTAACACATCAATCAATCTAGATTTCGGAGATTTCAAAGCAGAATTTACGGTATCTCTTAAATCAATTTCTCTCCAGATGCGTTTAGCGTAAAACACATCTTCTTCACGTACATCAGCTAAAGGAACCATTTCTGTGCTATCTATATCTTTACGGGCATAGAAACCATCTTTTGGCGGAACTTTCAGCTTTTTCTTAGCTGTTTTAACTGGAGCCGGAACAGTATCTGTAACAGGCGTCTGTGTTACTGGTGTGGCTGTTTTCGGAGCTAACCTTGTTGGTTTATTTTGTGCAAAGGCCAACGTAGCGAATAAAGCTAAAACAATAATGCTTACAATCCTTTTCATCTTCTTCTTATTTAACACTAAATGCTAATGAAGGTAAAATTCTCTGACGACCATCTGGTCCTACAGAAACAATATCTTCAAAAAATACTCTCGTTCCGGGAGTAATGGAGTTCATAGCACCTTTAACAGCGCCAGCAAAACTTCCACCGCTTCCGGCAATGGTAACCGCGTCTGAACGTGGTTTAATAATCGTTAATTTATAACGTTGGATCTTAAATTTAACATCGAAAGGGAAATCATCCAGATCCGCTTCAATTTCCGATTCGCTTTTTAACTGTACAGAAGCAATGTCTCCACCTGCTCTTCCACCAACTTTAGCCACTGGCGCAGGAATGGCTTTTACTCTAAATTTGGTACTACCCAAAGAAACCGTTTTACCTGCATTTAAGGCAGAAACATTAATGGTTACTTCACTACCAACTTTACTTCCATCGGCAATAACATTATATTTTCCTGCTCCTATTTTACTCATTGAAGCACCTGTTGCGTTTGCATTTACCGTTTCCAATGGAAAACCTGCGGCAGAAACTGAAAATGGATTAGCAATCCCTGCATAGATTACATTCATCTTATCTGAAGAAACATTGGCAGAAGGTTTTGCTACCTGATATTTCTGAGGCTGGGTTTTATACTCTTTTATTTGACCATCAGTTTGACGAACGCGAATAGTACCCACCCAGGTAAACTCACCTACACTGCCTGTTCCACCGGTATATGTTCCTTTCCCATCCTTAACTGACAATTTGTTTCCATTAACAGTAATATCCGGAGTTGATCTTGAATCACTTGCTGTTAAAAAAACTTCAGCAGTATATGGCTGGCCCTGGATAACATAAGAAGTTGGTGCAACCGCTACAGCCGCAAACTGGTCTAAGTTAACCTGTGCTTTATCCATATTTCCGAACAACTTTTTAACAACTTCTGCTTCAGCATTTTTTGTATCTGTTTGCAATTTAGTTAAAATAGTCATTGCAGCTGTTAATGGTGTTCCTTCACCAAAATAAGTTTCCTGCCAGTTACCTTTTCTTTTTCTTACAGGATCTTTAGCTTCAAGAGAAAAAGCAACTGCTGCTCTATCGGCAGGATCCAATAATGAGATTAACTTCTCGCGGGTTGCGTTTATTCTCTTTTTTAACTCATCGGCCTTTCTTTGGTTGATCATGATATTTTGAGCAATATCCTGATTAGATCTGTTTACTAAATCATCGGTTTCCGGATCGATACCATCTCCTGCCTGAGTAAATTCTTTTTTAATGCCTTCAATATAGTTATTCAAATCATCAGCAGCGGCTTTTGCTTGTTTTGCCTTGTCATAAATAGGTTGAGCACGTGCTGGTTCTTCTTTGAGTTTAGAGTTTTCGAACGCAGTAAATAGTTGATCAATACTGGTATTCACATTGTTTTTAGAGGTATCCAAACTATCATTAATGTTTTTGAATGCATCTAAAATTGTATCTGATACGTTTAAGGCAAGCATAGCCAACAATACCAAATACATGATATTGATCATCCGCTGCCTTGTTGTTTCTTTTCCGCCTGCCATGTGTTATGTAGCTTTCCTTTTTTAAAAATTAAAAACTAGATAATTATACACGTGGGCCATTCATAGCCGAAAGCATATTACCATAAATTGCATTTAATGATGATAAGTTTTTAGCTAATTTATTTACCTCTTCCTTAAACTGTTTCGAATCTTCCATTGATTCGTTAAAGTTTTGCATGGTAAGTGATAAATTAGAATAGAATCTATTCATCGATTTTAAATGTGCGCTGGAATCCTGTAACTCTAATTCATACACTGCATTTAATGCTGATAAGTTTTTAGCCAGGTTGTTAACCTGATCGTGATAAGCCTGAGAATCTACATTGCTTTCGCCCATTGCTTTCAAATTTTGAGTAGCATTATCAAATGCCGCACTTAAATTATCAAAACTGGTAGAAGCTGTTTTTACTTTTCCAGTGAACTCATTTGTAGCGGTAGATGCATCAGCAACGTTTGAAATTGTAGCTACTTTATCGCCAAATGTACGTAAGCCGGCACCTAAGCTTTCAATTAATTCAGGACCGATTTTAGCATCAGATAACAATTTATCTAATGCGGCTGTATTACCTGCAGAAACAGCTGTAGCAGGTCTCGCCGACGCAGTTGGTAATTCACCTTTAAAATCCTCCCTTAATTCTGGGTAAACTCTATCCCATGCTGGTTCAGGTTCTGGTGGGTAAAATCCCGTTAAAGCAAATAAAATAGCTTCAACACCTAATCCAATTCCAATTGCATAGTTCCCGAAAATCCCGCCAATGTGAAGGATTTTGCATAACGCTCCAATAATTACAATACTAGCTCCGAATGAAATTGCTGGATTCAACCATCTTGGTGTTTTTTTTGCTGCCATAAAATTTTAATGTTTTTCTTTTAGTATTTAGATTGTTTGGTTTTAATTCCTCAAGTCAGTACCCGGATAAGATGAAACGCATCTAAAGCCAATGTACGATCTTTGTGTATCCTGATATTCGTATGTTGATACTGCATTTTGAAGGAAATAACCAGTGTCTTTCCATGATCCGCCTTTAACTACTTTACGCTTTTTGTATTTGCTGTCATTAGGACCTGCATCATAAGTAAAGTTTGGGCTTAAATCGTGTAACAACGGAGCCGCACCTTTATTATACGCTGTAATTGTCCATTCTGAAACATTACCTGCCATATTGTATAAACCATAATCATTAGGAAAATATGATCTTACACCAACAGTGTAAATACCACCATCGCTTGAGTAATCTCCACGACCAGGTTTAAAGTTAGCTTGCAAACATCCTTTAGTATTTCTGATATAAGGACCTCCCCAAGGATATTTTGTTTTTGTGTTACCGCCTCTTGCAGCATATTCAAATTCAGTTTCTGCCGGTAATCTGTAATCAGATCTTGATCCAACAGGCATTCTTCTGGCAGCAGCAACACCGTCATATAATCTGGTTCTCCAATGAGAAAACGCTTTGGCTTGCTCCCAGCTTACGCCCACAACAGGATAATCATCATACGAAGGGTGATTGTAATAAGCACGTACCATTGGATCATTCATTGAATATGAATAATCAGTTTTCCAAACCATTGTATCAGGGTAAATCGCAACAGTATATCTATCGATATAATCCTGGCGTTTGCTATTTGGATCTTTATGTCCAAGAGCAGCTTTATCCATATTTAACTCAGCGTATGTATACTCGAATTTACGAACGTCAAGTTCTTTCTTTCCGGGAAGTGCATCTAAACCAGAATAATACATACCATCTAGTTGACTGGCTTGTGCACCAGCACCATTTCTACCTCTGTTTCGCCAAATATTAACACCGTTCGTACCAACTTTTCTCCAATCAATATATCTTTCGCCACCAACCGCTGCTGCAGCATTACCGCGTGGAGTAATCATAAACTGTTGAGGATTTCCCATCATGGCAATTGCTATAGAATCGCGGACCCAATTGGTGAATTGACGATACTCTGCATTAGAAATTTCAGTCTGGTCCATGAAAAAAGCAGGAATGGTAGTCATTCTGCTTGGTCCATTTTGAGAAAAGGTAATATCTTCATCAGATCCTCCGAGTGGTGTATGACCTGGCGGAATATAAACCATGCCTAATGGTATTCTGTTATTTCTGAATTTCCGGTTATAGGCACCCACTAGCTCGCCCTGGCCACCGTGACCACAACTTGCTAGCAATACAGTTATACCCGCAATAGCTAGAAGGTAGATTTTCTTCATATTTTTTATAGTGTGCCAAGCACGATTATGAGCAATTTTATCAAAAATCATTGAAATTATCAACAATTGCAAATATTTTACATGAAATCGTTTGTTTAAAGGAATACTATGGTGGTTTTTAACCCTTTACCATATAATATTTTTATCAAAATAAAAGCGTAACTCTCTTATAACAGCAAAGTTACGCTTTTATTGTATTGACTTAAAATAAATTATAGGTCGTATTATTTATTAGATACCTTGATGTAGTTCTCAATAGCCATTGTCATAGATGGAACACCGGGGGTTGGTGCTGCTATATCAACAATCAGATCCATATCTGTACAGGCTTTACTTGTATTGGTTCCAAATGCTGCAATACGGGTATTATTTTGCTTAAAATCCGGGAAATTTTTAAAAAGTGATTGAATACTTGACGGACTGAAGAAAGCAATTACGTCATAAAACACTTCAGCCAGATCCGAAAGATCACTTACCACCGTTCTGAAAAGTACAGCCGGTGTAAAGTCGTAACCACTTTTTTCCAGAAACTTCATTGTATCTTCAGTAGCCACATCAGAACAAGGGTATAAAAACTTCTCGTTTGCGTGTTTTTTTAACACTTCAGCTAAATCTGCAGCTGTTTGTTTGCCAAAGAAAATTTTACGTTTTCTGTACTGGATATATTTTTGAAGATATAGTGCTATCGTTTCAGACAGGCAGAAATATTTAAGCTCTGCCGGAACATCATAACGCATTTCTTCACAAATTCTGAAAAAATGATCTGCGGCATTACGGCTTGTAAAAATTACAGCTGTAAAATCGGCAAGGTTGATCTTGTCTTTTCTAAAGTCCCTTGCTGGCACGCCTTCTACGTGAATAAAAGATCTGAAATCAACTTTTAAGTTGTGCTTTTTAGCCAAATCGTAATAAGGAGATTTTTCTGTTTCAGGTTTTGGTAAAGTAACCAAAATACTTTTCACTTTGCGAATTCTAGAGTCGTTCTTTTCTTGCATTTTCCTTTTCCTGCTACAATCCTATCGTTTTAATTAGTATTAAAATAGGACATATTTCGAGGGCGCAAAAGTACAAAAATAAATGCATTCTAGAAAACTTATTGTTAGAAAGTATCGTAACTCCGGCCCTTAATAACTGAAATGCAAAAATTACACCTAACAATAAGACCGCCAATACGATATATACTTCGCCATATTTAAGTGGAGACAATGCGAATGATACCACAAGAGGTATAAAAAGTAATGATGCATTGAAATAACTTAAATACAATATTGAAATATATTCGCCCACCGGTTTTTGCACATTAAACAAATAGCCCAGAAACCTTAAAACAACAAGTTTCAATGCATAAAAAATAATGATGGTAATGGAAATGGTAAAGAAAAATTTAAATCCCTCTTTGGCCTGGTACATATCTCTCCATTGGGCAACCAAAAAGAAAAACATGCCGAAAACAAATCCAAACTGAACAAATAAAAGCAAGAATGGCCACGAACTGAAAAGATTATCTTCTTTGTTGATGTTATTTAAGACCCTGTTACTAAAAAACGATTGAACAATTGCCGAAAGTTGTTTTGAGAATGCATTTTTCAGAATAGCAAATATGACCAGCATTGCAAAAATAAATCCTAACAGCCCTGCATTTCCTTTTGGAATTTGAGAGCCTAACTGATAAGGGTTTGCCTTCTTTTTTAGATGTTGATATTTCTTTTGCCAGCCGATTAAATCGAGCGAAGGAAACATGTATTCTTTTTCCACACTATCCAAAAAAGCAGTTTTGTTAATTAAGCTATCTGGCAAAACCCAGGTGTGTTTAATCATGGAATCGGTTACGAATTTTTGCCGTGCAAGCGTTGCCGAATCCAACCGATATCTTCGAAATTGATATTTTACAACCGATGCCGAATCAACATTAGCCGGCATTTCTTGTGCCGCAAGGAAATTTGCTGACAGTAAAAGCGCGAATAAAATGAAAATAAATTTCGGCATGTTTAAAATCAAAACTTTAAGGATGCAAAAGTAGTCGATTAATCATTGTTTACCTAAAGAAAATAAATGGATTTAGATTATGCTGTATCTTTGCACCAATGTCCGGTATCTATATCCATATTCCTTTCTGCAAAAAGGCTTGCCATTATTGCGATTTTCATTTCAGCACCTCTTTAAAATATGCCGATGAAATGGTTGAGTCCATTTGCAAAGAAATTAAAATCAAAAAAGATAGAGTTTCAGGACAGGTAGGCAGCATTTATTTTGGCGGGGGTACGCCTTCCATATTATCGCAGGCAGCGTTGCAAAAAATTTTCGATGCAATAAATCAAACTTTTTCAGTTGATGCTAGCGCAGAAATTACGATTGAGGCAAACCCTGATGATTTAACAGCTCAGAAGTTAAAGGAATTAAAGCAGTTACCGGTTAATCGCTTTAGCGTAGGCATTCAATCTTTTTTCAATGAAGATTTAATCTGGATGAACCGGGCACATCATGCACAGGAAGCTGAAGACTGCATTAAAAGAAGTCAGGATGCAGGTTTCGAGAATTTAACCTTAGATCTTATTTATGGATATCCTTTGCTTACAGATGATAAATGGCTCAGCAATATCAATAAAGCAATTGATTTACAAGTCCCGCATATTTCGGCTTATGCATTAACAGTTGAACCCAGAACGGCTTTAGCTCACGCCATTAAACATAAAAAGCAAATTCCGGTAAGTGATCATCAGAGTGCTGCGCAATTTGTGATTTTAATGGATAAATTGATAGCGACTGGGTTTGATCATTATGAGATTTCCAATTTTGCCAAACCAGGTCATTATGCCATTCACAATACCAATTATTGGAAAGGTGTGGATTATATTGGGATCGGCCCCTCGGCACATGGTTTTGATGGTTTGAACAGGTACATGAATCCCGCCAACAATGCCATTTATATGGAGAAGCTGGAAAGCAACAAATTACCCGAAATAGTTGAAGAACTAAGTTTAAACGACCGTTTTAATGAGTATATCATGACCTCATTGAGAACGATGTGGGGCACTGATCTGGAAAAAATAAATTCAGATTTTGGAAAAGATTTTTTCGAAGAAACGAAATATAATTTACGCGGATTCGAGGATAAAGATTGGATAATAACCAACGGCAATAAAATAAAACTGAGTCAAAACGGAAAGCTTTTTGCAGACCATATTGCCGCTGAACTATTTATAATAAATTAGTGAATGAGTGGATTTTGAATGAGTGATATTTACAATCATTCTCTAATGCTACCATTCAAAATTCAATAATTGTGAGTACATGTCAAAAATTGTATGGATTACAGGAGCGTCTTCAGGAATTGGAGAAGCCCTGGTTTACGAATATTTCAAGGCTGGAGATAAATTAATTATTTCCGGACGAAACCGCGATGAGTTATTTAGGGTAAAAGGAAATTGCCAAAATTCTTTTAATGTTCATGTTTTACCTTTTGATTTAAGTGAAACCGAAGTTCTTGCAAGCAAAGCTCAGGATGCGATCAAAATTTTTGGAAAGATCGATTTATTAATCAATAGTGGCGGCGTAAGTCAAAGAGGGTTGGCTTTAGAAACAGACTTAAAAACCGAACAACAAATTATGAACACCAATTTTTGGGGAACGGTAAACCTGAGTAAAGCTGTTCTGCCCTCAATGATTAAAAACGGTGGTGGACAAATCGTTGTAGTAAGCAGCCTGGTTGGAAAATTCGGCACAAAATTACGATCAGCTTATTCAGCATCGAAACATGCTTTACATGGGTATTTTGATTCCCTGCGCTCAGAAATTTACGACAAAAACATCGATATTACCATCGTTTGCCCGGGTTTTATTAAAACAAATGTTTCTGTAAACGCCTTAACTGCAGCAGGGAATAGCCAGGGAACAATGGACGATGCGCAGGCAAATGGCATGAGTGCAGCGGCATGCGCAAAGGAAATTGTTAAAGCGGTAAAAGCAAAAAAAGAAGAGGTTTATATAGGTGGCAAAGAAACAAAAGCCGTTTGGCTTAAACGGTTTTTTCCAAATTTTTTTTCAAAGAAAGTTCGCGAAGCAAAGGTTACCTGAGATAGTCATTAGTTTTTTAGTTCAGCCTTTTGAATATATAACCTGCAATTTAAAAATTGCAGGTTTTTTTTTGCAATAAGCAAGGAAAACTGAGTGGATTGCATAAGCTTATTTTATCTAAACCGTATTGAAGCGGTATACCCCGATTTAAGCATCTGCATTTAATTTTTTGTTCACATACTTCATCGGGGATTTAGCGAAAAGACGGACTACACGAACCCAAAAATTACTACAGCATCTTTTCCAATAATTTTAATCAACTCATTATTAACCAATTAAATGTTTTTTTTATTTCTAAAAAACCAAGAATCTGTAAGGCATCGTAAATGAAATCAAATAACAAAACTTAAAAACAAAATAATGAAAAAATTAATCTTATCTGTATTTGCTGTAGTAACTATGGCATTTACTTCCCAGGTTTACGCTCAAAAAAACCCAATGGTAGGCGGTGCAGCAATGTATGCTACAAAAGATATTGTTGACAATGCTGTAAACTCAAAAGATCATACTACATTGGTTGCAGCGGTAAAAGCAGCAGGTTTGGTTGAAACTTTAAAAAGCGCCGGACCTTTCACAGTTTTTGCACCGACAAATGCAGCGTTTGATAAACTTCCGGCAGGAACAGTTGATATGTTGGTAAAACCAGAAAATAAAGAAGCCCTTACAAAAATTTTAACTTACCATGTTGTTGCCGGTAAAATGGATAGTAAAGCAATTGCTGCTGCAATTAAAGCTGGTGGTGGTAAAGCGGAATTTACAACCGTGCAGGGTGGTAAACTTTGGGCATGGATGGAAGGTAAAAAATTGGTTTTAAAAGATGAAAAAGGTGGCATGAGCACAGTAACCATTGCTGATGTAAATCAAAAAAATGGCGTTATCCATGTAGTTGATACTGTTTTAATGCCTGAATAATTTTAAGCAACTATCATTTTTAAGGTTCTTGAGCAATCAGGAATCTTATTTTTATTTAAGAGAAGTATCTTTTTAGAAAACCACTAAATCTCCTTTCCAATAAACAGCTTTAATAAAGCAAAAAGACATCTTTTATTAAGATATAACACATCAAGTGTCATTTTTAAATCAAACGTTCAGGCTATATAACAAGAACATTTTTTTTGATACAGATATTAATGACCGTATTTGTCAGATATATTTAAAGTTTTCAGCTTTTGTTCTGTTGCTGTTATTAACTATTTAATTTTGGCGAATTAATGGTTTATTAACATGAAATTCGATTTATCTCCGATAGATGTAGTTGAAGATATTTCCAAACTAGATTTTGAAAAGAACTACCTCAACCCCCGCAAACCCCTGGTTATAAAAAACATGGCTAAACAATGGCCTGCTTACCAGAAATGGACAATGGAATATATGAAGGAAGTGGTGGGAGATAAAACAATTCCATTGTATGATAGTTCAAAAGCCGATCCATCAAAACCAATAAATGCTTCGGCAGCAGAAATGAAATTTGCGGATTATATCGATTTGATTAAAGAGACTCCAACAGATTTACGAATATTCCTTTTTGATCCGATTAAGTTTGCACCAAAATTATTAGAAGATTACATTGCGCCTAAAGATTTGATGGGTGGTTTTTTAGATCGCTATCCAAATATGTTTTTTGGAGGAAAAGGTTCTGTCACATTTCTACATTACGATATTGATTTGGCCCATATTTTTCATACTCATTTTAATGGTAGAAAACACGTCATTTTATTCGATTATAAATGGAAAGAACGCTTATATCAAATTCCTTATGCCACTTACGCGCTGGAGGATTACGATGTTGAAAATCCGGATTTCGAGAAATTTCCGGCATTAAAAGGCGTTAAAGGAGTAGAAGCTTTCCTTGAGCATGGCGATACACTTTTTATGCCCACTGGTTATTGGCATTGGATGAAATATCTCGATGGCTCTTTCTCCATCAGTTTAAGGGCCTGGGATAAAAGTTGGTCGGTAAAAGCAAAAAGCTTGTACAACTTAACCTTACAACGTAAGTTTGATGACTTCATGAAAGCCAATTACAGAGAGAAATATATGAGCTGGAAAGAAAAGCTGGCTATAAAACGAGCAACAAGATCACTTAAAAATAATTTACCAAAATAAATAATGATTGAATTATTGAATGAACGGATGAGAGAATCATCACTCAATAAAACATATACTCATTCAACAACTCCAAGCATTCAATAATTTTAATATGCATCCCAACATTCTAAAAATTCAAGAAAATATTGAGCCACTGAGGCAACAGATTATCAACCACAAGGTTTATTCTGCCATTAGTGAATTAGAAGATCTCCGGGTTTTCATGGAACACCATATCTATGCCGTTTGGGATTTCATGTCGCTCCTTAAGGCATTACAGATAAATTTAACTTGTACCACTTTACCGTGGTTTCCTGTTGGCAATGCAGTTACCAGACAACTCATTAATGAGATTGTAGCAGGCGAAGAAAGCGATGTTGATGCTGATGGAAACATTAAAAGTCATTTTGAACTTTACTTAGATGCAATGGAGCAATGCGGAGCCAATACAGCTCCAATTAACAATTTTCTGCTTTCCCTGCAAAAAGGAAGAGATTTTGATATGGCTTTTGAATTGGCGCAGGTTCCTCAATCGGCAAGGAATTTTGTTAACTCTACTTTCGAAACCATTAACAGCGGCAAAACTCATCTACAGGCCGCTAGCTTTACTTTCGGGCGGGAAGATTTAATCCCGAATATGTTTTTTAGCATGGTTAACGATTTGAACAGTGCACAACCTGATCAGGTTTCTATTTTTAAATATTACCTGGAACGTCATATTGAAGTAGATGGCGATCATCATAGTCATTTAGCATTATCTATGACCGAAAAGCTTTGCGTAAAAGATGAAAATTTCTGGCTTGAAGCTGAAGAAACGACTAAGCAGGCTTTGCAAAAACGCATTGACTTATGGGATGCAGCCTATGCTGAAATTGCCAAAAGAAAAGTACTTGCAGAAGTTTAATATTGTATTCAGTTATATAGAACTGCCATTATTTAACCAGATTTATTTAACCAGATGCAAGCCCAGAATTAAGTAATTTACGTCACATTTCTTTTGAGATATATTATTTGTAAAATAAAATTTACACATTTGTTGTTCGGCAACAAATAATCAATTTAATACGCATGAGTTTCATTTTAAAACCTGTAGACATCGTCGAGAATATCACTCCTGAGGATTTCAAAAAAAATTATCTGAAAACAAAAAAGCCATTAGTGATCAGAGGCTTAACTAAAGACTGGCCTGCGAGAGAAAAATGGACTACCGAATATTTGAAAGAAATTGGAGGAGATTTAGAAGTTCCGTTATATGATAATTCTAAAGCAGATCCGTCTAAACCGATTAATGCCGCTACAGCGCACATGAAATTTGGCGATTATCTCGATTTGATCAAACGTGAACCAACTGAGCTAAGAATATTTTTCTTCAACTTGTTTAAAAAAGTTCCAAGCTTAATTAACGATATTAAAATACCTAAAGATTTGATGGGTGGCTTTATAGAAAGCATGCCAGCAATGTTTTTTGGCGGCTCTAATTCGGTTACTTTTTTACACTACGATATCGATTTGCCGCATATTTTTCATACTCATTTTGGGGGCAGAAAACACATCATTCTATTTGATTATAAATGGAAAGACAGATTGTATTGTTTGCCAAATGCAACATACGCCCTGGAAGATTACAAAGTGGACAATCCTGATTTCAAAAAATTCCCTGCATTAAACGGAGTGGAAGGTTATGAAGTTTTCCTTGAACATGGCGATACTTTATTTATGCCTACAGGAATGTGGCACTGGATGAAATATGTTGATGGTTCATTCTCGTTAAGTCTTCGTGCCTGGGATCAATCCATTTCACGCAAAGTGGCCAGTGTTTGGAGTTTATTTACGCATGGCGCCATCGATAGTTTGATTAAAATGACTTTCAAAGAAAAGTATGCTAACTGGCGGGAGAAAAAAGCAGTTAAAATAGCAGAGAAGGCTTTGGCCAAAGGCAGACCTTAACTGATATTCAGAAATGAAATACAGCGGGGCATCAATTAAGATAGCCCCTTGGTGAAGCGTTTAAAACACCATACATGAACGGTCGTCTTCCTGAACTTGTTTCGGGATCTTAATGGCATAAGCTATGGAAAGTTTGATCGATTAAGCTGTTGCCATTAAAGTTGCCAACTCTTAAAACTCCACACATTTTTTAAATGATCATTAAGAAATTAAGAACATTAAGTAAAGCCTTCATGTCCTTAATTTCTTAATGGTAAATCTATATACATTCCGTCATTCCCGCGCTGGCGGGAATCTCATCTGGCATGAATGATGCTGACCACGATTAGCTGCAAGACCTCTTAAAATTAACATTTACACTTGTAAAATAAATTTACTTCGTGGCTTTCCGCTTCGCTACAGGTCAGCATGACGTGGTGGCTAGGCATTACGCTTAACACACCATACATGAACGGTCGTCTTCCTGAACTTGTTTCAGGATCTTAATGGCATAAGCTATGGAAAGTTTGATCGATTAAGCTGTTGCCATTAAAGTTGCCAACTCTTAAAACTCCACACATTTTTTAAATGATCATTAAGAAATTAAGAACATTAAGTAAAGCCTTCATGTCCTTAATTTCTTAATGGTAAATCTATATACATTCCGTCATTCCCGCGCTGGCGGGAATCTCATCTGGCATGAATGATGCTGACCACGATTAGCTGCAAGACTATTGAAAACATTAACTCTACTTGTAAAATAAATTACTTTTGTAGCTTCGCATTGCTACAGATAGGAAAACGATTTCTTTAAATTCGCAAAAATTAAAACACAAATGGAAGCCAACACCCTTACTGAAAAACAAAAAATGCTTGCCGGAAAAGCCTATCAGGCCGGCGATGCAGAATTATCAAAAGAAAGATTAAAAGCCAGGGAAATTGTTTTTGAATTTAATAATCTGGCCCCCAAATTTATCAAACAAAGAAAAGAGTTATTAAAAAGGCTTTTTGGCAAAACAGAAAAGATGTTTTATGTTGAACCACCATTTCGTTGCGATTATGGTTATAACATTGAAATTGGAGATAATTTTTATGCCAACTTCAACCTCGTAATTTTAGATTGTGCCAAGGTTAGCATCGGGAATAATGTATTTATTGCACCAAATGTAGCCATTTATACAGCAGGCCACCCTATACATTCACATCTACGCGATCAGGAATATGAATGGGCGCAAGAAATTACCATTGGAAACAGTGTTTGGATTGGGGGAAATGTAGTTGTAAATCCAGGGGTAAAAATTGGTTCAAATGTAGTGATTGGCTCGGGTAGCGTAGTTACAAGAGATATTCCTGATCGTGTTTTTGCCGCAGGAAACCCGTGTAGAGTAATCCGCCAGCTTACCGATGAAGATAAAGATTTTTACTATAAGGATTTAAAATTGGGAGAATAAGAACTTACCAGCATTCCAATTTAAAACATTAATATCAACTTTTACTGTTATATTTCCGAAACAAAATACCCCGGAAACATTAATGATCAACAGTTTTAAGTTTAGCAATCAGGTTAAAACAGGATTATATGCCGCAGTAGTAGTTTTTTTAGCTTACACCATGATTTTTGGCTTCAGGAAATCATTTACTGTTGCAACATTCGATGGCTTGCACATTGCAGGTTACAGTTATAAAACCATATTGGTCATTTGCCAGATGCTGGGTTACTTATTAGCAAAGTTCTATGGAATTAAATACATCTCTGAACTTAAAAGAACCGGTAGAGGGAAAATCATCATCATTTTAACCGGAATTTCCTGGTTAAGCTGGCTGTTCTTTGCAATAACCCCCATCCCCTATAATATTGTTTTCCTTTTCATAAACGGATTTCCATTGGGCATGCTCTGGGGCGTTGTATTTTCTTATGTTGAAGGCAGGCGAAGTACAGATTTTATAGGGGCAACTTTAGCCGTGAGTTTCATTTTTGCTTCAGGTTTTGTAAAATCAGTTGGCTCGTGGCTTAGCCTGACGTTTAACCTTTCAGAATTCTGGATTCCCTTCAGCACAGGTTTGGTTTTTGCGCTGCCCCTCATTCTATTTGTGTTTTTAATGGAGAAAATACCACCGCCAGATGCCGAAGATATAAAATATCGCATAGAAAGAATCCCGATGAACAACATAGATAGAAAGCTATTTGTAAAAGATTTCTTTGGAGGTTTGATCGCCTGTATAATGATCTATTGCTTCGCAACTATTTTCAGGGATATCAGGGATAACTTCAGTGCTGAAATGTGGAAAGAGATGGGTTTTTATAATCAGCCTTCAATATTTGCCAAAACAGAAACACCAATAACGCTCATCGTTCTAATTCTGATTGGAAGTATGGTGTTGATTAAAAATAACTTTAGGGCTTTACAAATAGCACATTATTTTATTTTGATCGGGTTTATTTTAGCCGGAGCCTGTACCCTTTTATTCAAGGCCCAGGTTCTTCAACCAATCTGGTGGATGACACTTATTGGCCTGGGCCTTTACATGGTGTACATTCCATTTAACGCGGTATTCTTTGACAGATTAATATCAACATTCAAATATGCAGGTAATGTTGGCTTCCTCATTTATATTGCCGATTCATTAGGTTACGTAGGAAGTATAGGCGTTTTATTAAGCAAAGAAATATTTAAAGTGAAATTGAACTGGGTTACTTTTTTCTCCAACAGCGTTATTGCATTATCAATTTTAGGGTGTTTGCTTACTGTTTTCTCTTTATATTATTTTACCACAAAATACAAGAAGCTAGCCTTAAAAACTTAGCTGGAATGATCAACAATTACTTTCCATTCTCCATTAATCTTTTTAAATAACAAGGTAAAATATCCCTGAGGCTCATCATTTTCCCGTTTTAAATGCCAGCTGCCCAACACAAATGCCACATCTTTATTTAAGAAATCCACTTTTTTAATCCCAAAAGTTAAAAAGCCCATTCCCGCTTTGCCTGGATAACTTTTTTTATAATTATCTAATGTTTTTTGCCAACCGTAAGTTGGCCCGCTTTTACCCACAAACAGCAAGCTATCTGTATTTATGTATCCTTGCATAAAGCCTTCAATGTCACCTTTATTCCAGGCTGTTCTTTGTTTCTCCAATACGTTGAGTATGGCTTGTTTGTCTTTCGGTGTTTGGGCAAATACTCCAAAGGCGAACATTACAATTATTACAGTCAAAATTCTTCTCATAAATTTATCAGTCTTTTTATAAAGATATAAAACAAATGATTTCGTTTACTTAAAAATTGAGTCTTTAATCAGCGTTTATAAGATTTTGGATAAAACTCAATTGTTATTTAAACACAACTTCTGTGGCACCATAACCGAATTTTTCTTTTCTTGCATCCATATAGGTCTTTACGTGGGGGTTTTTGCTGATTAATTTGTGAATTTTATCCCTAAGTGTTCCATTTCCTGAACCGTGAATAAATATCATTTTGTCAAAATGATGAACTACGGCAGCATCAATGGTCTTCTGAAAATAATTTAGCTGAATTTGAAGTATTTCATCAGCTGCTAAAAAATGATGGTCATCTCTTAATTTCTCTATATGCAAATCCACTTCTTTTGGTGGGGTATCTACAGTTTTTTTCTCATCGGCTCCCCTAAAAAAGCTCTCCTTTAACTTTTGAGCATCAATCAGTTGAGTTGGTGCATCAAGGCGAATTAACCAGCCTTTTTGTTTCGAATTTGGCAAGTCTTTCAGTTCGCCACTAAAATCTTTAGCTCTGAATTTCTTATGAATCACCAAGGGGTTCAGCGGTTTAACGTCAGCATTGCTAAATAGCAATATCTGGAACAAAAACTGTGGCCAAATATCTAAATCGGCCAGTGAAGCCGAATAAACCAAAGCGGAAAGATCAGTGTTTATCATGCCATGATAAGCGCCTGAATATTTATCCTTGCGCTCGGTATTTAAAGCCACTAATAAAGTGCCCGGAGTTTGATTGTGTAAATAAAAGTGAACTACGTTACCTGCTTTATTATCATTAGCAACTGCTAAATAAATCCCGTTTTCAATTTTATTGAGGCCAGGAACATTTACCTGAATCGGCTTGGGCTCATCTACTTCTTCAGCAACAGCACCATGCCCGTGCACCGAAGTTAAATTACTGATGGCAACCGGAATTTCGAACCCATCCTCATCTGTAACACCTAATGTTTGTGCATCAATGATTTTGGTTACATAACCCTCACGTTTTTCATCAACAAAACGAACAAAATCTCCTAGTTTAAATTTCATAACCCTAAATCCCATGAAAGGATTCTCCTTTGTATAGTTAATTGTAAATTGCCAAAAATGTTTGACCTTTTTAGTTGTACATGTCTCGTTACCCTTCCAAGGAGTTTGAGGTTAATGCCTTGTATCGTTGCCGTGATAAATACTCAGGTAGCTTTCATATCTTGAAATGGCAATATCGCCTTCATTTACAGCTTCCATAACTGCACATCCTGGTTCGTTAATATGCCTGCAATTATTAAACCGGCAATCATGAGAAGTTTTAAAAATTTCGGGAAAGAAATGCCCGAGTTCTTCTTTTTCGATATCAATTATACCTAATTCCCTGATTCCGGGCGTATCAACAATAAATCCACCTTGCGGTAGCTCGAACATTTCAGCAAAGGTGGTGGTATGCTGCCCTTTATCACTCCAATCAGATACTTGTCCTGTTCTTAAATCTCTGTCGGGTAAAAGTGCATTAATTAAACTTGATTTTCCAACGCCAGAATGACCAGAAATCAATGTGATTTTATCTGTTATGAGTTCTTGTATAATTGAAATATTAATTCCTTTTAAAGCAGAAACTTCGTAGCAGGGATAACCAATAGATTGATAGATCTCTTTAAAATCCTGAAGGATTTCCAATCCCTCTTTACTGAATAAATCCAATTTGTTAAACACCAACACCGCTGGCACATCATATGCTTCGGCAGTAACTAAAAATCTGTCGATAAAACCTAAAGAGGTTCTTGGCGAAGCCAATGTAACCACCAAAATGGCCATATCTAAATTGGCTGCTAAAATTTGGGCTTGCTTACTTAGGTTAATTGATTTACGAATGATGTAATTTTTTCGCTGGAGCAATTCATGAATGATCCCTTGCGAACTTCCAGATTCCAGATCAAATTTTACGCGATCGCCAACAGCAATTGGATTTGTGGTTTTAATGCCCTTAATTCTGAATTTACCCACAATACGGCAATCATAACGTTCGCCGTTGTCGGCCAAAACGCTGTACCAGCTTCCCGTAGATTTAATAACTAAGCCCTGCATATTTGGAACAAAGGTATCAATTAGGAATGGAAAAGGTTGTAAAATGAAAAAGGTAAAATGACAGAAGAAATTGAGAGTAATTTGGAAAGCAAAAATTGTGCTTTATTTATATTCACCTTGTTGTAAGCTAACCATGTTATCCGGAATGGTTTTCGGTTCATAAATACGGCTATTTCATCCGATTCAACGTTCTATTAAAATTTTTTCAAATAAATTTTAAAATTGTTTGCAATTAAGAAAAATAATCTGCTACTTTACGGTGTACAAAATACACCAAGACAGTATGACTTTTAATACTTCAATTATTACAACAATTATTATTACCACCGGTATAAACCAGCGGGGCTAATTTGTTGTAGATTGAAATAACATAAAAACACAAAAAGCGTCCCGATACAAATCGGGACGCTTTTTTTTTAAACCCAAACTAAATGAAGCCCCAAGAGCTGACCATCTTTAAATTTTTAAAGGCTCTTGAACCCAGTTTAGTTAAAACCATATAAACTAATGAAAGTATTAAAATTCGGCGGCACATCCGTAGGTTCGGCCGAGAACATTAAAACGCTGCTAAACATAGTGGCAAAAGAAAAATCACAGCACAATCCGGTAGTTGTATTATCGGCAATGAGTGGCGTAACCAATTTGCTAACCGACATGGCTGAAAGTGCTGAACGTGGCGAAGATTACGATACCTCTTTAAAAGAAATTGAGGCCAAACATTTTGCGGTTATCCGTTCGCTTTTACCAGCGGCGGCACAAAACCCGGTGTTTACCAGGCTAAAAATCTTCTTTAATGAACTGGAAGATTTATTGCAGGCCGTTACCAACCTGCGTGAGCTAAGTTTGCAAACCAAAGACCAGATTTTGAGCTATGGTGAACGTTGTTCAACCTTTATGATTGCACACATCGCCTCACAACAATTTGCCGAAGCGTTATATGTAAATGGTTCTGAATTGATTAAAACCGATAGTAATTTCGGACAAGCAAAGGTTGACACCAAACTAACAGAAATATTGATCAACAACTTCTATCAGACAAATAAAAGCAAGGTACTTTTTGTTACAGGCTTTGTTGCGAGCAATGCGGCAGGCAGGGTTACAACTTTAGGTCGTGGTGGTTCTGATTATACCGCAGCGGTTTGGGGCGCGGCATTGAATGCTGAGGAAATCCAAATCTGGACTGATGTGAACGGCATGATGACCGCCGATCCCCGGATCGTTAAAAAGGCATTTTCTTTACCTGAATTGAGCTATACCGAGGCAATGGAGTTGAGTTATTTCGGAGCGAAAGTGATTTATCCGCCAACGATGATCCCAGCTTTCATGAAGAAAATTCCAATTGTGATCAAAAATACTTTCAAGCCTGATTTCGCAGGAACTTATATAAAAAGCGATGTAAGGGCATCGAGCTTACCAATAAAAGGAATTTCTTCCATCGATCACATCAGCATCATTAACCTAACCGGTAGTGGGATGGTTGGCAAGGCTGGTTTCAGTGGCAGGTTATTTTCTCTGCTTTCCCGTGAGCAGATTAACGTGGTGTTGATTACTCAATCATCGTCGGAGCACAGCATCACTTTTGCAGTTAAACCTACTGATGCATCGCAAGCCATCGCTTTAATTAAAAAGGAATTTGAACTGGAACTGGATGCAAAAAAACTGGAGCTTCCGGAAGTTGAAAACAATTTGGCAGTTCTGGCTATTGTTGGCGAAAACATGAAACACACACCGGGCATGAGCGGAAGATTATTTAACGCTTTGGGTAGAAATGGTATTAACGTCAGGGCGATTGCACAGGGTTCATCAGAATATAATATTTCAGTAATTATCAGTGCATCTGATTTATCAAAAGCAGTTAATGCGGTTCATGATGCTTTCTTTACTGATTTGAAACGCACCTTGAACATTTTCTGCTTAGGAACCGGAAATATCGGTAAAACATTGTTCAACCAATTGAAAGAGCAAATGCCTTTCCTGGCAGCAAATAACGATTTGCAGGTTAAAGTTGCCGGAATCAGCAATACCCGGAAAATGATTTTCAATCCTGATGGATTGTCGCTTGAAGATTGGGAAGCTGAGTTAAATGCCGATGGTGAACAAGCAGATCTGGCTGGTTTTGTAGCGCGAATGAAAGCGTTGAACTTACCGAATTGTGTATTTGTAGATAATACCGCGGCAGAATCTCCGATTGAGTTTTACCAGGGCATTTTTGAAAGCAGCATTTCTGTGGTTACCTGTAACAAGAAAGGAAATTCTGCAGATTTCGCTCAATACAAATCGTTTAAGGATACCGCCCGCAAATTCGGCGTAGATTTCTATTACGAAACCAATGTAGGGGCGGGTTTGCCAATCATCCGTACACTAAGGGAGTTGATGATGAGTGGTGATAAAGTTGCCCGTATCGAAGCAATTTTATCAGGAACGATTTCTTACATTTTCAACAACTTTAAAGGCAACGCTGGTTTTTACGAAACGGTAAAAGAAGCGCAAGAATTGGGTTATACCGAACCAGATCCACGTGATGATTTGAACGGGAAAGATTTTATGCGCAAAATGCTGATTCTGGCCCGGGATGCGGGTTATCCATTAGAAGCGGCTGATGTGAAAATTGATAACATTTTACCCGAAGCTTGTTTAAATGCTACTTCCGTGGAAGAGTTTTATGCTGAATTACAGAAAAACGCAGCCTACTTTGAAGACTTGAAAAACCAGGCAGCCAATGAAGGAAAGGTTTTACGTTACATTGGCAAACTCGAAAATGGCAATGTAGAAATCAGCTTGCAAATGGTTGATGACAACCATCCTTTTTATATGCTTTCAGGAAGTGACAACATTATATCTTTCACTACCGACAGGTATAAATCCCGTCCGTTAGTAGTAAAAGGTCCTGGTGCAGGCGCTGAGGTTACCGCTGCAGGTGTTTTTGCAGATATTATAAATGTTGGCCAAACTCCCTAGTCCCCTAAAGTGGAATTGAGAACCTATAGCCCAGGGTTTCGACCCTGGAAAAATTAACAGTATAGTCCGGGGTTTCAACCCTGGAAAAAACAGAAAATAAAATGTCAGAGAATATAAATTCAAAAGAAGAAGTTTTGAATCCTGAAAAGCCAAAAGCCCCATTCGGAGGGTTAGAAGTTAGGGTTTTCGCTCCTGCCACTGTAGCTAACGTAGTTTGCGGTTTCGATGTACTTGGTTTTGCAGTAAACGAACCTGGTGATGAAGTTGAAATGCGCTTAACAGATACACCAGGAGTAGTGATCAAAAGCATTACCGGCGATGATGGTAAACTACCGTTAGATGCTTCAAAAAACACAGTAAGTGCTAGCGTTCAGCACTACCTGAAACACATTGATCGTTTGGATGTAGGAGTTGAAATTGAGCTCCATAAAAAAATGCCAATTGGTAGTGGCTTGGGCTCCAGTTCTGCCAGTACAGTTGCGGGTTTATTTGCCATTAACAAACTGATGGGCGATTTATTGACCGCAAAGGAATTGGTTCCTTTTGCCATGAAAGGTGAAGAATTGGCTTGCGGCTATGGTCATGCCGATAATGTTGCACCAGCCATTTTAGGTGGTTTTGTTTTGGTAAGAAGTTACGAACCACTTGATGTAATTTCACTACCGACACCTGTAGGAATGTATGCGGCAATTGTTTATCCTGAAGTTGATGTACCAACAAAAGATGCCCGCCAAATGATTCGCAGCAAGGTGTTTTTAAAAGATGCCGTTACCCAATGGGGAAATGTTGCTGGCTTGGTCAGCGGATTGTTCATGAACGATTTTGACCTCATCGGCCGCAGTATGAAAGATGTTTTGATAGAGCCAACACGTTCCATCTTGATTCCGGGGTTTGAAGAAATGAGAGCCATCGCCATGGAAAACGGTGCGATAGGATTTGGAATTTCTGGTTCCGGTCCATCAGTTTTTGCCTTAACAAAAGATGAAGAAACGGCTAAGAAAATCACTAAAGCGCAGCAACAACATTTACATAAAATTAATATTAACAGCAAAGCCTACGTTTCTTCGGTTAACGCCGAAGGGCCGAGGGTTATGTAAGAAAGGCATAAGGTTTAAGGTAAAAGGCGTAAGGTTAAAGCGCCCAAACCCTAAGCCTTAAACCCTAAACCTTAAACCACCAATGAAACTATATTCAACCAACAATAAAGATTTACGTGTTTCCTTTAAAGAAGCCGTTTTTAACAGCATGCCGCAGGATAGAGGTTTGTATATGCCCGTAGAAATTCCTCAGTTGGATGCTGATTTTATCGAAAACATTGAAAAATATTCTCTACCTGAAATTGCTTACAAAGTAGCCTCAGCTTTATTAAAAGATGAAATCCCTGCTGAGGATTTGAAAGCACTGATTGAAGATGCCATTAATTTTGAAGCACCAGCTGTAAAGCTTGATGACAAAACTTTTGTTTTAGAACTTTTCCACGGGCCATCCTTAGCATTCAAGGATTTTGGCGCTCGCTTTATGAGCCGGGTAATGGCTTATTTCCTGAAAGATGGCGAACAGTTGTTAAATGTTTTAGTCGCAACTTCTGGTGATACCGGCGGCGCTGTAGCATTAGGCTTTTTAGGTGTTCCGAATACCCGGGTCACCATTTTATATCCGGAGGGAAAGGTAAGTCCGATACAGGAGCTGCAATTAACCACTAACGGACAAAACATCAGAGCGATTGAAGTAAAAGGCACATTCGATGATTGCCAGGCTTTAGTGAAGCAAGCTTTTGCAGATGACGAACTGAACGCAAAATTCCGTTTAACTTCTGCTAATTCCATTAATATTTCAAGATTAATTCCGCAAACTTTTTATTATTTCAACTCCTATGCACAGTTGAAAGAAAAAGGCTTTAAGGATGTTATTTTTTCAGTTCCAAGTGGAAATTTTGGAAATATTGGTGCAGGTTTACTCGCTTACAAATTAGGTTTACCAGTTAAGCAATTCATCGCAGCAACCAATGTGAATGATACCGTTCCTCGTTTCTTAGAAACAGGGATTTACGAAACTAAACCGTCAACTCAAACTTATTCAAATGCCATGGATGTTGGTGCGCCCAGCAATTGGGTTCGCATTATGGATTTATTTAATGGCGATGTGGAAGCTTTAAAAAAGGTGGTTACTTCTTATCGTTTCAATGATGAAGAAACATTAGCAGGCATCAAAGAAATTGACGCTAAATTTGATTATGTTGCTTGTCCGCATACTGCGATTGCATATTTAGCTATTGAGCAATTCAGGAAAGAAAACCCGGAAGATGAAAGCGCTGCTGTATTTTTATCTACAGCACATGCCTGCAAATTTCCTGATATTTTCCCGGAAGATATTGCCGCAAAAATTGAAATTCCTGATCAGGTTACCGCGTTGGAAAGCAAACCAAAACATGCTGACCAATTAGACGTGGATTTTGAAGGATTTAAAAGTTATCTGTTGGACGCTTAATGGATCAAAGGTCGGGATTACAAATCCCGACCAACAAAACGACCAACAATGCTAGTCGGGATTTATAACAATGCTAGTCGGGACTTATAATCCCGACTTAAGAGCTAAGGATTTTTAATCCTCATTATAATATCTTAAATTTATCAATGGGGTTTAAATATAAAGTTGCCAATGACAACGGTATCTATTTTATCACAACAACCGTTGTAGGCTGGATCGATGCTTTCACTCGAAAAGAACTTGCGTCAGTAATCATTGAAAGCATTAAATATTGCCAAAAAGAAAAAGGATTAAATGTTTATTCCTGGTGTTTAATGCCAAGTCATCTCCACATGATTATAAGTGCAGAAGAAGGTAAAAATTTATCTGACATCATGAGAGACTTTAAAAAATTTACATCTAAAAAGATTATAAAAACAATAAAAGAGATTAATGAAAGCCGGGATTGGTTATTGGATAAATTTTCTTTTGCAGCAAGAATAAATACTAAAACAGAGGAATTTAAATTTTGGCAAGATGGCTTTCATCCCATTGCTCTTTATTCGAATGAGTTTAAGGATCAAAAATTAAATTACATTCATGACAATCCTGTTGAGGCTGGCATCGTTTCAGAATGAACATTATAATTTAAGTTCGGCATCGAATTATAGTGGAGGATTGGGATTGATAGAAGTTGTGTATTTATAACTTCAAAATTAATTGTCGATTTTGTATTTAGTAATAAAGTGGATTTGAAATCCACAACTCAATGGTCGGGATTGCAAATCCCGACCAACAAAACGAACAATGCTAGTCGGGATTTATAGTCCCGACTTAAGAGCTAAGGATTTTCAATCCTTTCTGCAACATTAACCACTTCCATAACACTTTCATTACCTGTCCTGTCAATTGCAGTAACAGCTATTCCCTGCAAATTTTGTTTAATTAATTTTGCAGCATCAGCAAATCCATACTTTGGCACGAGCAAAAATCTGCTTTTATAATTTAAAATGGTATAATTCCATTTACCGCCATAATTGGTGTAAACAATATATTTAAAGTCATCACGCTTATTTGCTGGCTTCCATTTAATATATAAATCAGCTGCTCTGTCTTCAGTATCTACTTTTGGCGACAAAGGTTTTTCATTATCTAACCATGGAGATGCAGGAACCAATGCTTCATTTTTATATGGGCCTTTCAATAAATCATTACGCAAACTCTCGTGGGTGGTTAATGCGGCGATACTCCAATGTGCCGCCCCCGGCGATTTCGGTAAAATACCACGGGTAATCATAATTTGGTTAATAATTTCATCACTATTTTTTTCTCCGCCGCCTATGCCGCTATTCATTCCCGGCCACAAATGCCTTTGTTTAATATTTTCAGATTGCCACCAGCCCAATAACACCGGGAAACTTTGTGGAATGTTATTTACCTGCCAATATAACTGAGGCATGAAATAATCAATCCAACCTTCATTAAGCCAAAGTTTAGCATCGGCATATAGTTTATCATATTGATCAAATCCTTTAATCGATTCCGGAAATCCTGGCCGCCAAATTCCAAACGGACTAATACCGAATTTTACATATTTCTTCTCATCTTTTATGATTTTATAAACCCTTTGGATAAAAACATTCACTTGTTCTCTGCGCCAATCGCCACGAGATAATTGCCCGCCATTTTTTTGATATTCAGCGTAACTATCTGCATCAGGAAAATCTTCTCCCCCGTTGTATTCTGCATAAGGATAAAAATAGTCATCAAAATGAACACCATCTATATCATAACGTTTAACAATATCTTTAACCACTTCAGCAGATAAATCCTGAGTTCCTTTTTTAGCCGGATCAAACCACCAGTAGCCCTGTTTCAGCTTATAAACCAATTCTGGATGTTTCTTTACCACCGAAGATTCAGATGGTTGTCCGCCAGAAATATGATGGGCCCTGTAAGGATTTAACCATACATGTAATTCCAAACCACGTTCATGAGCGGCTTCTACCCAAAACTCAAGTGGATCATAAAAAGGTTTTGGAGCCTGTCCCTGAACACCACTGAGAAAATAAGACCAGGGCTCAAGCTTACTTTTATACAAGGCATCAGCTTGCGGACGAACTTGAAAAATAACGGCATTAAAGTTATTTTTCTTTAGCATATCCAGCAATGCAATTGCCTCATCCTGCTGTTGTTGGACTGATAATCCAGGTTTACTTGGCCAATTAATATTTGCTACTGTTGCAACCCAGGCTGCTCTAAATTCTCTTTCAGGCTTTGGAACTTGGGACGTAACCGTTTGCGCTATCGAATAAAACAGACTTGAACTTAAAAATAATAATGTGAGGAGAAATTTATGAAACATAAAACAAGATTAAGAAATAAACATAATCCATTTAAATTTATCCTGCATGAATTATCTTAAATATTTTACGAATGATGCAGGCCTTAATTTGAACTTTCTCTATAACATTGGATGGGAAACTACGATTACTCACTATGTGCATTCCGGATAAGAGATCATGACACCTGAGAGGGTAACATTATCCTGATGTTGAACTTACCCGGAACTCAGGTTAACTTAAGGAGAAAACAAAAAATAATTGTCAATCCTGAAGATATTCAAAGGATAAATTCTTTTTTCCCGTTCATAGAAAGATGTTCGACTACGCTACCATTGATGTGTTTTTGTAACTTACTTTAATCATAGTTTTTAACTTAAGTTTTAAAGAAAAAACATCCCGCAGATTTAAGAAGGTTACGTGAATTTTATTTTTATCTGCGTAATCAGCAGCATCTGCGGGAAATCTCTGAAGAATCTCAACGTCAGACTAACAGCAATTGTCTTAACTTAATAACATTAGATTCCCACCTGCCTAAGAAAGCGAGAGAACCTGCATTTGTTGTAAGCCAGTTCGATTTTCAAAATTTGTTAACTCTTTTATATTGCTGTTCCGTAGTCAAAATTCAAAAAGATATTTATCCATTAAAGAAAAAGGCTGGATGATTAATTCCAGCCTTTAAAACTATTTAGCTCCCTGTGATTTTAATGATCGAATCTCTCGCCTTAACTCATCAATTTGTTGTTGTTGCTCTTTAATACTACCAACCAACAATGGAATTAAACTTTCGTAATCTACTTTGGTCAGGGTTGCCGATCGATAGGCATTTTTGCCAACAGTATAATCTTTAGCCTGAATTGTAACCACACTTGGTACTGCAGATTTTGCATCGGCTCCAACAAAACCATATTGTGAGGTAGCAGGTAATCTTAATTTTTCTGCCCAGGTTTTATCGTAATTAAAACTAACTGGCTGTAATTTAGAAACCATTTCTAAAGAATTATTCACTGGTTTTACATTGGTTTGCGCAACTTCCTGTGCGCTGATTTTTAAAGATGCGGATATTAAAAATACCGCAAAAGAAAATGAAATTGCTCGTTTCATATTATTATAAATTTTGAGTGGTAAAATGAATTAGATATATACTTTAGTGTAGGATTGCTTCGTGCCTTGCGATGACGGCCTCCTCCTGTTATTACGGGGTACGAAGCAATCTTAATGCAAGGGGCATTTAAAAACCCTTTTAAACGATAAATTACTTCAAAGTTATAAGGAAGGCGGTGGTGTTAAAATTTCAGGATAATAAGGCGAAGTAAAAAGATTTTTCGGCAATATAATTTTAACAGCGAACTGAATGGGCGATTTTAAATTTTGATAGCAAAGAAAATAATCATCAAAATATTCTGCTTCAATTTTCTTTTCTTCCTTTTCGGTAGCATCATCGTTTGATGAAACATTTTCAATATCAACTGTAGAATAACTTAAATACGATGACGCATTACCAACTTTCAGAAACAAGGTAAGGGCAATGCAAAGAATCAATATATATTTAAAACTGCTAGACTTCATTTAGTTACAAATATAAGTTTGTATACTTTTAAAACATACATTTTAACGTTAAAGTTCTGTAAATTAAAAATCTGTTATCGCTAAAAGTTAAATTTTAAGGGAGTTAAATTGTATGGTTCGCAGACATGAATCAGGGCATCAGGCCGAGGTACTTGTTTTCACGAACCGCAGTTAAAAAACAATGGATTTTTGAACCGTTTAAAATATTGCTCTGGCAATTTTTTTAGTTTGCTCCGGTCTGCCCATAGTATAAAAATGAAGAACAGGTGCTCCAAAATCAATAAGTTCTTTACATTGTTTAATCATGGCTTCAGTTCCTATCTCTTTTGCTTCAGCATTGGTTTTTGCATAAGATAATGCATCTGTTAATTCATCTGGCAAATCAATATGGAAGACCTTAGGAAGAACCGTTAATTGAGTAAGTGTGCTAATGGGTTTTAAACCTGGTATAATGGGCACATTAATATCGTTTTCTCTACATTTTTTAACAAAATCAAAATATTTCTGATTATCGAAAAACATCTGGGTCACGATAAATTCTGCTCCCATCTCAACTTTCTTCTTCAGATATTTAAAATCGGAGTTTAAATTTGGTGCCTCGAAATGTTTTTCCGGATATCCGGCAACACCAATGCAAAAATCACTTTTAAATGTTTCCACATCTTCATGAAGAAATTTGCCCTCGTTATGGTTTTTGATATGTTGAATTAAATCCGTTGCATAACAATGACCGCCTTTAGTTGGCACGAAAGAATGATCGGCTGCACGGGCATCGCCACGTAATGCCAATACATTATCAATGCCTAAAAATTGCAAATCGATTAATGCATTTTCAGTTTCTTCTTTGGTAAAGCCACCACAAATTAAGTGCGGAACAGCATCAATTTTATATTTGTGGATGATGGCAGCACAAATGGCAATGGTTCCCGGGCGTTTACGATAAGAAACCTTTTGCAGCAAACCATTTTCCTGTTCCTTATAAATATAATCTTCCCTTAAAGAGGTAACATCAATAAAAGGTGGATTAAACTCCAGCAAAGGATCAATAGCATCATAAATCCACTGAATGCTTTGGCCTTTAATAGGAGGCAGAAGTTCAAAAGAGAATAAGGTTTTACCCTTAGCGTTTTTTATATGGTCTGTAATTTTCATAACCGTGTTTAATCTGTTATGCCGAGGCATTAAGCACTCCAGCATTTTCTGGTTTGATGACTGCCGGCTTCAAATATTTGTTTTTACCCCGAAATGCTTCGTTCCCTCAGGATGACAAAGCGACAATTGTTAATAAGCTAAATTCGGGCTAAGCCATCTTTCCACTTCTTCAATCGACATATCCTTACGAATGGCATAATCTTCTATTTGATCTTTCGTTATTTTTCCCAAACCAAAATACCTTGATTCCGGATGAGCAAAATAAAATCCGCTTACTGCTGCTGTTGGGTACATGGCGTAACTCTCAGTCAGGCGCAGTCCAATTTTATTTTCAGCATCAAGCAAAGCAAACAAAGTACCTTTTTCGGTATGTTCAGGACAAGCCGGATAGCCTGGCGCAGGACGAATACCAGCATATTCTTCTTTAATTAACTGTTGATTACTTAAGCTTTCATTTTTAGCATAACCCCAATATTCTTTACGTACACGTTCATGCATCCGTTCTGCAAAAGCTTCTGCTAAACGGTCGGCCAATGCTTTGGCCATTATGCTGTTATAATCATCATGGTTAGCTTCAAATTCGGCCACCAGTTCATCGATGCCGATACCTGCCGTTAAGGCAAAACCACCAAAATAATCCTGAATTCCACTTTCTTTTGGAGCAATGAAATCTGATAAAGCATAATAGGGCTGCCCATCTACCTTTTCAGCTTGCTGACGGAGCGTGTGGATTTTAACTAGTTTGGAGTTTTCAGTTGCCAGTTTGGAGTTTGGAGTTTGGAGTTTGGAGTCGCATTCCAGACTTCCGACTTCCGACTCCTGACTTCCGACTTCTAAAACAATATCGTCTCCAACCGCATTCGCTGGCCAGAAACCAATAACTGCCCTTGCTGTTAATAATTTCTCATCCAGAATACGTTTCAACAATGCTTGTGCATCATCGAAAA
This sequence comes from Pedobacter chinensis, assembly GCF_003339865.1. Classification (GTDB taxonomy): domain Bacteria; phylum Bacteroidota; class Bacteroidia; order Sphingobacteriales; family Sphingobacteriaceae; genus Pedobacter; species Pedobacter chinensis. Next base: position 755,438 of record NZ_QPKV01000003.1, on the reverse strand, counting down.
GTTTCTTTGCTTCATCTCCAACATTTTTATCATCAAATATTTTAGGATAACTGCCGCGAAGCTCCCATGTATGAAAAAAAGGTGTCCAGTCGATATAAGGAACTAATTCTTCTAACGGATAATGATCAAAAACCCTTGTTCCCGTAAATTCAGGAACGGGAAGATCTGATTTAAAATCTATCTTAAATTTATTTTCACGAGCTTCTTCAAGTGTCTTGAAACGCTTATCAGAACGCTTGTTTAAATGGGCTTCCCGTGCTTTATCATATTCAGCTCTGATGCCGGCAACATAAGCATCTTTCGTTTCGGGATTCATTAAGGTGCTGCAAACAGTAACACTTCTGGAAGCATCCAAAACATGAATGGTAGGGCCAGAATAATTTGGCGCCACTTTAACAGCTGCATGAATACGTGATGTTGTTGCGCCACCAAGAATTAAAGGAATAGTAAAACCTTCGCGCTCCATTTCTTTGGCAAAGTGAACCATTTCATCCAGTGATGGGGTAATTAATCCACTTAAGCCAATAATATCGGCATTAATTTCTTTTGCTTTTTTAATGATGTCCTGTGCAGGAACCATTACTCCCATATCCACAATTTCGAAATTATTACAAGCCAAAACAACGCCTACGATATTTTTTCCAATATCATGTACATCGCCTTTAACGGTGGCCATAAGAATACGTCCGGCCCCTCTCTCACTCTCCCCCAAGGGGAGAGAATTGGCTTCTGCTTCTATTTCTTTTGATGCTTTTATTGACGGTAATTCGTTAAGCCTATCCAAAATTCTATTCAAAACAGCATCTATATTGCCAATAATTTCTTCGTTTTTAAAACGAAGCACCGAATATCCCTTTTCTTCAAACCATTGCGTACGGTTTTCATCTGATAATATATTATCAGGCAGTTGATGAATCAAACCATCAATTTCGATAATCAATTTTCTATCTAAACAAACAAAGTCGGTTATAAATTGCCCAATAATATGTTGTTGTCTAAATTTATAGCCTTCTAATTTTTTTGATTTTATTAATGTCCAAACTATTCTTTCTGCCTCAGTTGGGTTGTTTCTATTTTTAAGTGCAAAATCTTTTAATATTGGATATAGAATCGGGTCGGCAGTTTCATAGCCGCCTTGCACTCCCTTACCTTTGGGAAGGGTTGGGGATGGGCCGTTTTTCTTTTTTTCTTCTGCTATATAAGGCAACAGATAAGCAACTGCCTTCTTCATTACCCTTGCAGATTTTACTACCTGAGGCAGAAACATTTTTCCTGCTCCGAATAAATCTCCAACAATGTTCATTCCATCCATTAAAGGCCCCTCAATAACCTGAATCGGGCGGGCATATTTCTGGCGGGCTTCTTCCACATCATCATCAAGATACTCCACCAAACCTTTTACCAATGAATGCGATAATCTTTCCTCAACCGTTCCCTTTCTCCACTCTTCATCTTTAACAACTTCTTTTCCTTTTGATTTTACCGTATCGGCATATTCAACCAAACGTTCTGTGGCATCATCCCTTCGGTTTAGTAAAACATCTTCTACCCTTTCCAGCAATTCTGGTGGAATTTCCTGATAAACCTCAAGCATTCCGGCATTAACAATTCCCATATCCAAGCCCGCCTGAATGGCATGGTAAAGAAATGCGGAGTGCATTGCCTCACGCACCACATTATTTCCCCTAAAGGAGAAGGAAATATTGGAAACTCCGCCGCTTACTTTTGCATGAGGCAGATTTTCTTTAATCCATCGTGTGGCATTTATAAAATCGACGGCATAGTTATTATGCTCTTCTAATCCGGTAGCAACGGTTAAAATATTTGGATCGAAGATGATATCTTCAGCAGGGAAACCAATTTCATTTACTAAAATATCATAACTTCTTTTACAAATTTCGATTCTGCGTTCGTAATTATCAGCCTGTCCTTGCTCATCAAAAGCCATTACCACTATAGCAGCACCGTATTTCATAACTTTACGGGCACTTTCGCGGAATTTATCCTCTCCTTCTTTTAGCGATATGGAATTCACAATTCCTTTTCCCTGCAAGCATTTCAATCCATTTTCAATAACCGACCATTTGGATGAATCGACCATGATTGGTAATTTGGCTATATCAGGTTCGGATGCAATGAGATTTAAGAATTTGGTCATGGCCGCTTCCGAATCGAGCATACCTTCATCCATGTTCACATCGATGATTTGGGCACCACCCTCAACTTGTTGCAAAGCAACCGCCAACGCAGCTTCATAATCGCCACTTAAAATTAGTTTTGAGAATTTTGGAGATCCGGTGATATTTGTCCTTTCTCCAACGTTTACAAAAATGCTATCAGGTTTAATGGTTACAGGTTCCAAACCGCTTAAACGCATAAAAGGTTCAATAACGGGCAATTTTCTTGGCGAAGCTTTTCTTGCATTTTTTGCTATGCAGCCAATATGATCTGGTGTGGTACCGCAGCAACCACCAACAATATTCACAAACCCTGATTGAATGAAATCATCAACCAGGTGTGCTGTTTCATGGGGTTGTTCATCATAAGCGCCAAACTCATTTGGCAAACCAGCGTTTGGATATGCCGATACGTAACAACCAGCTTTTGCCGCCAATTCCTCAATATGCGGACGCATTTCTTTAGCCCCCAAAGCACAGTTAAAACCAATGCTCAAGGGTTTTGCATGCATTACAGAGTTTAAGAAAGCCTCAGCTGTTTGTCCTGATAAAGTTCTGCCGGAAGCATCAGTTATAGTACCTGAAATCATGATTTCGAGCTTACGACCGATAACTTCCTCATATTTTTTAATGGCAACTATTGCCACTTTTGCATTTAACGTATCGAAAATGGTTTCGATTAAAAGTACATCAGAACCACCATCAACCAGGCCACGAACTTGTTCATAATAGGCCGTTTCCAATTCATCAAAATATACCGCCCTGAAACCAGGATCGTTTACATTTGGAGACATCGATAGTGTACGGTTGGTTGGACCAATTGCACCTGCAACGAAGCATTTGCGATCAGGATTGGCTGCCATGAATTCTGTAGCGGCTTCTTTAGCCACACGGGCACCTTCGTAACTTAACTCATAAGAAAGGTTTTCCATCTGATAATCAGCCATGGAAATTCTTTGGGTGCTAAAAGTGTTGGTTTCAATAATATCGGCACCTGCATTTAAATATTCAAGGTGTATGGCTTTTATGATATCAGGGCGTGTAATGTTAAGCAAATCGTTATTGCCCTTTACATCACAAGGATGATCTTTAAATCGCTCTCCTCTAAAATCCTCTTCGGTTAAAGTATAGCGCTGAATCATGGTACCCATTGCACCATCAATCACCAGAATACGTTTCTCTAATTCTTCTCTTATACTCATTGTTGTTGGTAATTAGTATCAAGCAGCGAGTATCAAGTATCAAGATTTTCCTGACGATTTTGATAAATGCTATTAAAAATGGAGCAAAGTATTAAAACAGTAAATCTTGATACTTAATACTTTATTCTTGATACTCAAAAGGCTTATTTAAAAAGTTGGCACGTTATAGTACTCCTTAAACTTATCTGTTCCTGCTATTTGCAGAATAGAATTTAGCACCTTGTTGGCACAGGTTGCTAAGACTTCGTTGGGTCTAATCCCTCCGTCTTTCTTAATAAGCATACAAAAATGCAACAAAGCAACATCAATTCCAAAAATTATCGCATCGCAACCAAATAAAATTACAAAGGCCATGCAAAACTGCACGGCCTTAAGAATATTGTTTTGTTTTTGTGTTTTAAATTGTAAATCTGATTGGTTAGATTTTTTTCCTGGAATTATTTTCTGCTTCCGAAGATGCGCAGTAAGAAAAGGAAAATGTTTAAGAAATCAAGATATAAAGATAAAGCAGCAACAATTGCCATTTTTTTTGATTCTACCTGAAGAACTTGTTCACCACTCGCTTCAATTCCTTCGCCAATTCTTTTTATTTTTTGTACATCGTAAGCGGTCAATGCAGTAAAAATTGCGATACCGATAAATGCCATAAATAAACTAAACTGCTCACTTTGAACGAACATATTGATTACCATTGCAATTACTAAACCAATCACACCAACCATTAAGATTGGGCCAAACTTGCTCAAATCAATATTAGTTGTATAACCCATAAAAGCCATAATACCGAATATACCTGCTGCACCTGCAAAACAACTCACCACCGAACCTGACGTGTAAGCCAGCAGAATAAAGCTCAAGCTCATCCCCGTTAAAACTGAGTAAAGCACAAATACTCCTACTAATGCAGGCAAGGATAATCTACTTAATCCAAAACCCATTAACAACACTAATCCAAGCGGGGCAAACATAGTCACAAATCCAAAAATTGTTGGTTTATAAATCCCAGTTTCCGGATTTAGCACTCTTAAATAAGTCATTAAACCCTCATTAACTCCAAATAGATAGGCTGCTACAGTTGATAAACTCAGTGCCACAAACATCCATAAGAAAACATTTGCAAAGAATTTTTTAGAAACAGATTTTTCCTGAACGAAAACACTATCTGTATGGTATTGATAATTTTGTTGTTCCATTTTTATTGTGTGTTAAATGATTTTAAAAATAATAATTTAATTTAATCTTTTTGTCAGTAGTTCTTCAACTTTCTTAAAGAACTGTAAAGGTTTAAGGGTTCGCCATGGCATATTATCGAATGCTCCACCAAAGTTGATATAATAATCGATATTGTTATCTCTAAACTCAGCAATAACGTGCTCTTGAAAATTCACACCAACAATCCAACCATCTTCCACTTCCTGAAACCATTCTTCATAATAGCTGTCATCAGAAGAGTGGAAATTTAAAATGTTTTCACCAATAAGGATGAATTTGTTAATGCCTTCATCCATCATTATCTCTAAAATATCCCGCTTCAAAAGCATGATATCATTATTGATCGCATCATTCCATTCGCCAATAAATTCGATAATAGCATAACTCCGATCGTAATCAGCATAAAGCACTTTCATGTAAAGTGTGTTCGATCCAAATTCATCCCACTGCGGGTGTAACAAAAAATTGTAGATCTGCTTATCGAAATAAAGCTCTGAATATTCGGTATTGTAAAATGGCGAACGCTCATCTTCTGCCGAAATATAATCATCTCTCCACTGGTAATAAGGCTCGATTTCGTGCATGGGTATTGTAATTTGTTACGAAAATAGTTTACACAAAATAATGATTCACCAGGTTAATGGTGCTGCTTTTGACCAGCTTCCACCGCTTTTCGAACACTTCCATACTGAGATAACAAATCTGCTGCCTCATCATAATTAATGTTCAATTCATCAGCCACCATTTGCGTACCGCGATCAACTAGTTTATTATTGGTTAACTGCATATCAACCATTTTATTGCCAACCACACGACCTAACTGAACCATTACAGTAGTGCTCAGCATATTTAAAACCAGTTTTTGAGCAGTGCCTGATTTCATACGTGTAGATCCGGTAATAAACTCCGGGCCTACCACTACCTCAACAGGAAAATCAGATTCAGCAGCTATCGGGCCGCCGGTGTTACAAACAATACAGCCTGTTAATACACCATGTTTGCGGGCAGTATTCAGTCCGCCAATTACATAAGGCGTAGTTCCTGATGCGGCTAAGCCAACAAGACAATCTTTTTCATTGATATTATACTCCTGAAGATCTTTCCAGGCTTGTTCGGCATCGTCTTCAGCAAATTCTACTGCTTTTCTAATGGCAGTATCGCCGCCAGCAATAATCCCCACAACCCAATCGAAAGGCACGCCATAAGTCGGCGGACATTCAGATGCATCAACCACCCCTAAACGACCACTCGTTCCTGCACCAATATAAAACAAACGACCACCTTTTTTCATTCTTTCAGCAACTGCTGAAGTTAGTTTTTCTATTTGAGGCAAAGATTTCTCCACTGCATAGGCAACGGTTTTATCTTCGTTATTAATGCCCTGCAAAACCTCCATTACCGACATTTGATCGATATGATTATAGTTAGATTCCTGCTCGGTAATTCTATTCATAAATTTAATTTTGATAAAATTCGGTAAATTCTTTCTAAAAAGCGTGCTAAAATTCCAAAAATATCTCGGCTAAGATTCTGCCGGCAAATTGTCCATGTTAATTTATGTTAAATATTAGAAACAAAAGACACTAAAATGCAGTTAAAAAATATATCAACCCGCTAATTTTCATAAATTTGCAGCAACGCTGATGAAAAAAAATACCCGAAATAATATACTGATTGCAATAAGCTATTCTGTGATTTTAATAGTGGGTATGATTTTGGGTATAAAATTCATCAAAGATCAAGGTTATGGGGTAAAAAGAAGCCCGCAATTAGCCAGCAATAGCGATGGGAAATTAGAAGAAATCCTGCACATCATCAATAAAAACTATGTTGATGACATCAATACCGACTCGCTTCAAAACCTTCCGATAGATAGCGTTTTACATCAACTTGACCCACATAGTGTATACCTGCCCCCAACAGATGCACAAGACATGAGTGATAACTTAGAGGGAAACTTTGAAGGGGTTGGCATAGAATATTACATGCTTAATGATACCATGATGGTAACCGGTGTAGTTAAAGATGGACCTGCTTATCAAGCCGGAATAAAACTTGGCGATAAAATTTTAAGTATTGATTCTGCTGTTGTAAGTGGACGAAACCTGCCAAAAGAGCAACTTACAGGTCGTTTTAGAGGAAAAGCAGGAAGTGGTGTAAGTGTTCTTTTATTACATAGCGGCACCCAGGTTCAAAGCAGAATAATGGTTACCCGCGGTAAAGTTAATATCAGTAGCATTGACGCAGCTTATATGATTAATGCAGAAACAGGTTATGTGAGAATCAGCAAATTTGGTGCGCATACTGATAATGATTTCTCCGTTGCTGCCAACAGTTTAAAGGCAAAAGGAATGAAAAAGCTGATTCTCGATCTTCGTGATAACGGAGGTGGGTATTTTTCTGCAGCCACAGGTTTAGCAGATCAGTTTTTGCCAGAAAACAAATTGATTGTATATACACAGGGCAAACATGAGCCACGCACCGACTATTTTTCTACAGGTACAGGTTCTTTTCAAAATGGGAAACTCGCCATTTTAATAAATGAAAACACGGCCTCTGCAAGTGAGATTGTTGCCGGAGCAATTCAGGATCTGGGAAGGGGGATCATTGTAGGTCGTCGTTCATTTGGAAAAGGTTTAGTTCAGGAACAATTTGCCTTTGGTGACGGTTCGGCGCTAAACCTTACCATAGCCAGGTATTATACTCCATCTGGCCGAAGTATACAAAAATCTTATAAAAAAGGTTACGATGCTTACAAGCACGAATTAGACGACCGAATGATGGATGGTGAACTGACTGGCGACCGTACTTCCTTTCAGGATTCGATTGAAAAAGCCGAAGGTGTAAATATTCTCCCTAACAGAAAAATCAAACCTAGTGGTGGAATTCAACCTGATGTTTTCGTTAAATTGGATACAGTAGGATATAACAAGTTTTATGCGACTCTGGTAAGCAAAAAGATCCTGTCAGATTATGTTTTCAATGTACTTACCAACAAATATAATGCAGGTTTTGTAGAGCAAAACATTAATACTTTTACCTTAGGCGACAACGATTTCAAGGACTTTATAGGCTATATACAGCGTAAGAATGTCCAAATCGATCGTTTTCAACTTTATAATTCGAAAACGATAATACTAAACGATTTAAAGGCGTTACTTTGCCGTTATTATCTTGGAGATGTCGGTTATTACCGATCTGCAAACCAAACTGACAATGCCATAAAACAAGCATTGATTAATCTGCAATAGTACTTCAAACACTGCTGATTGCATAGCCTGGAACAGGTAACTTTAAGAAAGTTTACCCCTATTTTCTCCTCAGGTATATGCAACAAAAACTTGATTTAAAATTCCTTTTATTTTAATCATCAAAATGTATATTCGCCTAATCTCAAAGCTGAAGCATGATAGAAACCGATCGACTTATCTTAAAGCCACTTACACACGATCAATTGTTAAAATACATCAAAGATGATCACTCTCTTGAAAGTGAATTAGGCCTTTTTCCAACCAAAAAAAACATTTCGAAGTCTCTTCATGATGCATTGGAACAAACTATTTTACCCAATGTTTCTGATCAGGATAAGGACTATCGGTACCACACCTTGTGGACGATTATTTCCAAGCCAGATCATAAAATGGTTGGCGATATTTGCTTTGTTGGCGAACCCGATCCCGAAGGAGAAATTGAAATTGGTTATGGAACTTATGAAGAATTTCGTGGCAAGGGTTTTATGACCGAGGCAATAGGTAGAATAATTGAATGGGCAAGAGCACAACCAAAGGTAAAATCAATTTTTGCGGCTACTGAGAAAGATAACGTAGCATCTTACTCCATTTTAGAAAAAAACAATTTTTTGCATGTCGGTGAAGTTGATGATATGCTGAGCTGGAAAATTCAATTAAAATAATTAAGATTGATGATGTTCGTTTAATATCATAAAAGCCGGTCATTACTCTACAAAGCTACTATATGTATATACGTTATCTATTTTTTTGATCTTCCTCTCATTCTATCAGTTTGCTTCTGCACAAAATCCGAAGTTGAAAATTAAACATTTAACGGGCAATCTTTATGTTTATACTTCTTACAATGACTATAAGGGAACATTAACTGATGCAAATGCGATGTATTTAGTAACCAGTAAAGGGGTGGTTGTTATTGATGCACCCTGGGACCCAACGCAGTTTCAACCATTCTTAGATTCCATTCAGGCAAAGCATCATCAAAAGGTGGTGTTAGCCATTGCTACTCATTCACATGCAGATCGTGCTGGTGGAATTGCATTTTTCAGGAGCAAAGGAATAAAAACATATACCAGTAAATTAACGGATGAGATTCTGAAGGAAAACAATGAACCCAGAGCCGAATTCATATTTGCCAATGATACCACTTTTAATGTTGGACAATACCAAATAAAGACTTACTACGCTGGTCAGGGTCATACTAAAGATAATATTGCGATTTGGTTTACCAGGGATAAGGTTTTGTTTGGAGGCTGTTTAGTCAAGAGCACGGAAGCGAAAGACTTAGGCTTCACCGGAGAAGCAAATGTTTTGGAGTGGCCAAATGCGATCAGTAAGTTGAAGGAAAAATTTCCTCAAACCCATTATGTTATGTCATTACAGGGCATCAAGCCTGGGCGAATAGAGATGCTTTGGATCATACTTTGAAACTATTAAAGAAATCCGAATGATTTAACCTCTATCACCCACGTAATAACACCTGCAAATTAGAACGAACTTTATGATCTTTAACTTAAACTACAATCTCAAAAAGACTCAAACTGATTCCTTCATAATGTTTGGGTAAACCTTCCGATTCCTCCATTGTAACAACACCAACATATTCGAAACCACAGCTGGTATAATATGATAAAAGCTTTTCATTATCTGCCCAGGTGTCCATACGGATGTATTTGATTCCATTTTGAGTGGCATATTCTTTTGCCCATTTTATGATTTCTTTCACAAAAGAAAATCCTCTGAAATCGGGATGAGTTACAATCCGGTGGATATAAACAGCATCCTGATCCCGATCTCCCCAAATGAGTTTATCGGAAAAGGTAACGGCAAAAACACAGGCTACTTTTCCATTAACCAGAATTTTATATTGCCGATTTTCAGCAATTTCAGTCTCCACAAGCTCCCTGCTGAAACCCTGCCAATGCTTATTGAATACCTTTTTCTGATGCGCAACGGCCAGATCATAGAAATCAAAAATGGTGTTGATGTCTGACGACTGGCTATTGATGACTTGTATTTCCATAGAAGGTAAAGGTAATAACCCAAGTTCAACAATTAAATGTTGGTGGATATTTTAATTGCGATTTGGATTAGAGCGATTTTCAGTTTTTATTCTTTTTCGCTCCAGACAGATCACATGTTAATGATTTTAAGCTAAATATCCCACAGAGATATATCATGGGCAGAAAAAAATGAATATGTTTTTATTTTCCGTAGGAACATTTGGTGGTTATCACTATATTAATGATTTTGAATGGTATTCCTGACAACATTAAAAATAAATTTCAGCTTGATTTCGGTAGCATGTTAGGGATTTGGAACATGTTAATTTTCATTTCACGATACGTTCCTACGGAACGAAACATTTTATTATTTGTGCTACCGACGAAATGTCCCTATCGGGACATACAAGCCCTATTTTTTTACATTAAACACTTTGACATTAGATCTTATATCTTCCCGAAGTCTGCCTTTCTTATTTTTGTCTGAAATAAATTTGAATAGGTGCTCCTGAAAAATCAATCGTTTAACGAAGAAATGTCCCTATCCGGGAATGCAAACCCTGCTTTTTTACATCAAACACTTTGACGTTAGGCCTTATATCTTCCCGAAGCCTGCCTTTCTTATTTTATCTGAAATAAATTTGAATAGGTGCTCCTGAAAAATCAATCGTTTAACGAAGAAATGTCCCTATCTGGATATGCAAGCCCTATTTTTTACATCAAACACTTTGACGTTAGACCTTATATCTTACCAACGTCTGCCTTTCTTATTTTTGTCTGAAATAAATTTGAATAGGCGCTCCTGAAAGATCAATCGTTTAACGAAGAAATGTCCCTATCCGGGAATGCAAACCCTGCTTTTTTACATCAAACACTTTGACGTTAGGCCTTATATCTTCCCGAAGTCTGCCTTTCTTATTTTTGTCTGAAATAAATTTGAATAGGTGCTCCTGAAAAATCAATCGTTTAACGAAGAAATGTCCCTATCTGGATATGCAAGCCCTGTTTTTTTACATCAAACACTTTGACGTTAGACCTTATATCTTCCCGAAGTCTGCCTTTCTTATTTTTGTCTGAAATAAATTTGAATAGGTGCTCCCGAAAGATCAATCGTTTAACGAAGAAATGTCTCTATTCGGGAATGCAAGCCCTGCTTTTTTTCATCAAACACTTTGACGTTAGGCCTTATATCTTCCCGAAGTCTGCCTTTCTTATTTTTGTCTGAAATAAATTTGAATAGGTGCTCCTGAAAGATCAATCGTTTAACGAAGAAATGTCCCTATCCGGGAATGCAAACCCTGCTTTTTTACATTAAACACTTTGACGTTAGGCCTTATATCTTCCCGAAGCCTGCCTTTCTTATTTTGTCTGAAATAAATTTGAATAGGTGCTCCTGAAAGATCAATCGTTTAACGAAGAAATGTCCCTATGCGGGAATGCAAGCCCTGTTTTTTCATCAAACACTTTGATGTTAGACCTTATATCTTCCCGAAGTCTGCCTTTCTTATTTTTGTCTGAAATAAATTTGAATAGGTGCTCCTGAAAAATCAAAATTCTCTCTCAGTTTGTTTTCGATGAAACGTTTATAAGGATCTTTAATGTACTGTGGCAAATTGCAGAAAAATGCAAACATTGGCGAAGTGGCATTAATTTGAGTGATATATTTAATTTTAATGTGTTTTCCTTTTAATGCAGGAGGTGGAAATTTCTCAATCAGTGGCAACATGACATCGTTTAATTTAGATGTAGGAATTTTCTTGCTGCGGTTTTTATAAACCTCCAAAGCCGCTTCAATTGCCTTAAAAATACGCTGCTTGTTTAATACTGAAGTAAAGATGATCGGCACATCAGTAAAAGGGCGGATACGTTCATGAATTTGCTCTTCAAAAGCTTTCATTGTTTGGGTGTTTTTTTCAATCAAATCCCATTTATTGATCAGAATCACAATACCCTTTTTATTTTTCTCCGCAAGATGGAAAATATTGATGTCCTGGCTTTCGATTCCTTCAACAGCATCAATCATTAATACAACAACATCAGCTTCTTCTAAAGCTTTGATGGTACGCATTACTGAATAAAACTCTAAATTTTCTTTAACCTTGGTTTTCTTACGTAAACCTGCCGTATCAATCAACATAAATTCATGGCCGAACTGGTTATAGTGAATTTTGATTGAATCGCGGGTTGTACCTGCGTTAGCCGTTACGATATTACGTTCTTTACCAATTAAGGCATTAACTAAAGATGATTTACCAACGTTCGGACGACCAGCAATAGTAATTTTTGGAAGTTGGTTTTCTTCTTCAGGAATATCTTCGAAATTTTTAATGATTTCATCCAGCAATTCTCCTGTTCCGGAACCAGTCATTGACGACAGTGGATAAACCTCGCCCAGGCCAAAACCATAAAAAGTATGAATCTCGTTATATAAAGCGGTATTATCTACCTTATTTGCCGCAACAAAAACAGGCTTATTGCTTCTACGCAAAACCTGAGCAATATCATCATCCAAATCGGTAATGCCTGTAGTAACATCAACCATAAAGATTAAAACACTTGCCTCTTCAATAGCAATCATTACTTGTTCCCGAATGGCAGCTTCGTAAACATCTTCTGAGTTGGCCACATAACCACCAGTATCAATTACAGTAAATTGTTTATCTGTCCACTCTCCCACTCCATAATGCCTGTCGCGGGTTACGCCACTAACATCATCTACAATGGCTTTACGACTTTCGGTTAATCGATTAAAAAGGGTGCTTTTACCTACGTTAGGCCTGCCTACGATGGCTATAATGTTACTCATGGTGTGTATTATTGATAGTTAATGTTTTATAGTTAACGGTCTCAGTGTTCAGCAATCTGCTAAACTATTTGGTTATCAACCATTGACTATCAACTACTAACCGATTTATTTCGGGCTGCAAAGGTACGGTTAATTTTTGGAACCTTTATTAATATTAATTTTTATACTTGTCCAAAATTCCTTTCACAACGGTTTTTTTGTCGTGATTAAATTTCTGAATTAATTATCGTAACCAAAACTTTTTAAATAATTCTTTTTACTTCTCCAATCGGGAATTACTTTAACGAACAGTTCTAAAAAGACCTTGCTATCTAAAAATTTCTCTATCCCTAAACGTGCTTCTGTGCCAACTTTTTTAAGCATGCTGCCACCCGTTCCAATTAAGATGTTTTTTTGCGAATCGCGTTCAACCACAATTTCTGCACTGATTCGTATCATTTGTCCTTTGCCATTTTTAAGCGCTTCTTCTTTAAAGCTTTTTACAATAACCTCCGTGCTGTATGGTATTTCTTTCTGATAATTCAGGAAAATTTTCTCACGAATGATTTCAGAAACAAAAAAACGCTCTGAGCGATCTGTCAAGTCTTCTTTGTCATAATATGGTGGGTGTTCTGGCAATAATTCCAAAACGCGATCTAAAATCCCACCCACATTATGATTGTGTAATGCTGAAATGGCATAAATTGATACAGGATTTAGTTTTTCCTGCCAATAAGCAATCTTTCCATCTACCTGCTCTTGTAACGCTTTATCTATTTTGTTAATGAGCACAATAGTTGGAATATCTTTATTTAAGATTTTCTCTAAAACATCTTCCTCATCATGTTCTTCATTAATATCGGTAACAAATAAAAGTACATCTGCATCAGTTAAAGATCCGTTCACAAAACTCATCATACTCTCTTGCAAAGAATATTTTGGTTTAATTATACCTGGAGTATCAGAAAAAACAATTTGATAATCTTCTTCATTTACAATCCCTAAAATACGATGCCTTGTGGTTTGCGCCTTTGGTGTTATAATGCTAAGCCGCTCGCCTACAAGCACATTCATTAGGGTTGATTTACCTACGTTTGGTTTACCTATTATACTAACAAAACCTGCTTTATGCGCCATTGAAATATTTTTTAAAAAAAATTTGCAGTACAAAGAAACGAATTATATCTTTGCATTCCAATTCGGAAACAGAGTTAAGGATTTAATTCAAGCGAAAAAACGAGTTGTATAAAGTGCGGGGTGGAGCAGTTGGTAGCTCGTCGGGCTCATAACCCGAAGGTCGCACGTTCGAGTCGTGTCCCCGCTACCAAGAAGTTGGGAGTTGAGAGTTTAAGTTGAGAGTTACTCCAAACTAAAGACTCCAAAGTCAAAACTCAGATTAATGGCCCGTTCGTCTAGGGGTGAGGACGCCAGATTTTCATTCTGGAAACAGGGGTTCGATTCCCCTACGGGCTACTTGATGGGAAAGGTTCATTGAATTTGAACCTTTCCCATTTTTTTTGCCTTTTAATGCGCTGTTTATCAGCAAGATAAGAACGAGCGGTTCGCTCAATCTTGCGGTTCGATGTTCTACTCCGTCAAAGCAGATATTTTCGGGGTACATAGAACCAATAATTATCCGCTTTTCTTCGATTTCGGCCTTTCCGTACCTTTCATCGATGTTTGTATAACGTTCTACGACATGGCTGGCATATTGTATCCCCCTGTCACTATGGAACATGAGTTCGCCCGATACGGGCCTGTTCCTTGTAGCCATTTCCCATGCGGCAACAACCGTAGACCCGGCACTCATGCTATTGTCCATGCTCCAGCCAACAATCTTCCGGTCGGCCAGGTTCATTATAACTGTTAGGTATGGCCATCCCTCAGCGGTCCTGATGTAGGTAATGTCGCTTACCCATTTCTGGCCAGGACCCCTTGTACTGAAATCCCCAAGGAGCAGGTTTTCATTTACCGGATAGAGGTGGTTGGAATTGGTAGTGACCCTATATTTCCGTTTCATGATACTATTTATACCGTTTCTTCCCATCAGCCTGGCTATCCGTGGAAGTGATACCCTTATGCCATCCGCATTCAGTTCTTTGGCAATGCGGGGACTTCCGTAACGCCAAAGGCTCATGGAACACACCTCCCTGAGCTTGGCCAGCAGTTCGGAGTCCTGCTGTTTCCAGAACCCTACGGGATCTTTGGCCCATTTGTGATAGGAGCTGCTGCTGATCCCAAAAAATGACGACATCTTCTCTACGGGGTAGATTGCTTTATGCTCAGCTATAAATCTGTATATCCCCCGTCTCCCCTGGAAAAGATGCCTACTGCCTTTTTTAGGATGTCACGCTCCAGTTCTGCATTCTTCAACGCCTTTTTCAACCTCCTGATCTCCTGCTGTTCCTCACTAAGCCCCGGTTTGTCCATCATCACCTTAACGCCGTTGAAATCCGGATTGTTGCGCCATTTACTTAACCTGGATGCATCCAGACCCAATTCCTGGGCAGCATTCTTTACCGAACCCTTCAATCTGGACAGCTCCACGGCCATCTTCTTGAACTCATCATCAAATACTCTGTGTTTCATATCAGTCAAATTTAAAATTACTAATTAAATCTGCTCTATAAATGTCTCCACTCAAGGTAGCAACTCCACTGCACCGCAGGAAGATACAGCGCGACAGATTGTTAGAAACCATCGACACATTAGAAGCATTTGAGGTGGCGCAAATTGATGATGCGGACGAGACCGAAGCCAATCACTTTCAGGGTTGTATCCTGACTATCGAGGACGATAACCGCAGGAAGTTTACCACCAAAAACCCGGTTATCATTCAGGCGGTGGCACAGTTTGTAAATGAAATATGTGTGAACAGGCTTACAGAAATCGAAGCGGGTATTACTATCCCTGCCTAATCATTTAGTATGAAATACGAGACCCTTTTTATTATGGTTCGTGTGGCAGTCAATGCCGACCATACCAGTATTGCCGAGATCGTGAACGAGATGGAAACACAGTCCAAACTAAGTTTAACCGACACGGCTAACATCAACATACTGGAAACGGAGATTTATTATCAAGAGTACGCAACATTAAAAATATCAATCATGGCAAACGTTAAAGAAAAAATATGGAAGGTCATTGGCAAGGACATTGACCGCAACGCAACAAGCACAGAGGCAATTTTACAGGCGGGTTTAGATTTTGAAGTAATGAAGCACCCGAATTTACACGCCCTGCCAAGTGGCAACAATATCATTTCGGACAATTCCTTTTTTACTTTCCGCACCGATACCGAAGCGGTACTGGACGACAAAATAGGCAGGGATTACGAAGTAGTACAGAATATTGATGCTTTCTCATTCTTTGATAGCATTGTAGGCGGTAAAAGTGGCATCCAATATGAAACCGCTGGCGCTTTAGGCTACGGGGAAACCATTTTTATTACCACTAAACTACCCGACCACATACGGGTAGGGAAAGACGATCTGATTGACCAGTACCTATTTTTGACCTCTACCCATGACGGGTTGGGCAGTATTACCATCGCTTTTACACCAGTGCGCATTTGGTGCGCCAACACCTTAAACGCTGCATTGAATAATTGCAGTAACCAAATTAAGATACGCCACACCGCCAGCGCAGCCGAGAAATTGAAAGGCGCAACAAAGAAACTACGAAAAGCTGAAAACGGGCAGGGAAAGTGAACTATCCAGCCATTATAACAACATGGTAAGCAGTATTTTTGATTATGCCATAACAGCAGACAGTCAGCTGGAAGCCACGACCAAAGCTACTTTGTTTGGTGCGTACAACAGCGTAACGGGATATTTTCAAAACGTGCGTAATTTCAAGGATGATGAAAGCAAGTTTAAATCCATCATGTACGGAACGGGCTTTGACCGTTCGCAGGTCGCATTTGACCTATGTACGGATTTTGCCAAGCATGATAACGAAGCCCTAAAGCTGAATTAAAAGCCGTTTATACACTTAATACCCTTCCAACCGCCAATTAACAGGCGGATGAAAGGGTATTTTGCGCGCGGCCCCTTGCGGAGCAAAAGGCCTTTCTTGCAACTTGAAGAGCGTCGGCTACTTGTGCATATTTCTTTAAAGTTCTTTAACCTGACCACTCTATCTTTGTAATGTGGAACTTACGGTTGAACAAGTATTGCAGGACCGAAGTAGGGCATTATTGCCCTACTTCGTTTGCTTCATAAAAACCATGCCCGCCGTATCTCCGGTGTTCAGCTCAAAGCCGGTAATGCCCCCTTTGTTATTGCGAACAACGCGTACATGGTTTAAAAAATCATAATCGGTGAACAAGTGATCGGTCCCAAACAGGCGTACTTTTACTGGGTCGTGGTATTTATCACTGATCGATAAGACGTCATTTTTAACCACTATGTCAAAGAATGCTCCCACCTCATCAGAAAAATACCTGCCGGCATACTCACTCAACTGCGCCCTTGACAATTGAACTTCGCTGACACGCTCCATCTCAATAGGCTTTGCCAGCACCGGTGAGATCAGCTTTGCAAGGACAACCTTTGTTTGGGGATCGGCCGAAAATTGGTATTTCACCGATGACCGTGTCTTCATGTGAAACAATCCCTGGCCTTCGGCTTCAAGTTCTACATTCCCGTTTACGTAAAGTTTCCCTGGTTTTGAATTTACCGTGATCTTGTAACCATTAGCTGCAATGTAACTTCCGCCAAATTTAACAAGCTCCGTCGAATCCTTTATCGATGCTACAGGAACATTCGGAGAAGCAGGCGTCTGAGGCTGTTTTTTTGCTGATCTGTCCGGTATCAGTAGTTCGGCCATCTGGTTGATCTCGTTATATACCTCGCCATCACCGGCATTTCCGAAAATATAAAAGCTGGTTTTAAGCTCCGGGTAGATGGCAATGATCGTACGGTAACCTGCCAGGCCGCCGTTATGCGTCAACCGCTTATAGCCCCGGTCAGTATTGACGTTGATGCCCATGGCATACGGGATGCTGGAACCGTCGTTCAACTTACCTGGTGTGGTCATCAGCGCAACATCCTTAAGCGCCCCTGCTTTGGGCTCATAAAAATTAGTCACCCATTTGGCCATATCATTTACGCTGGTAAATAGTCCGCCGTCACCAAGGGTATAGACGTTCTGACCAGCATTATGGAAGACTTCCCCGTTCTTTTCATAAGATTGCGCCCTGCCTGCGATCAGTCGCGAATGATCGTCTGCGAATGCGCTGGCTGTCATCTCCAATGGCCTGAAGATAGCTGAATCGGTATAATCCTTGAAACTCATACCGGTCACCTTCTTTACGATTTCCGCAAGCAGCACATAATTGGAATTGGAATAGGAAAACTTCTCACCGGGATTGAAGTTCAGTGTATGCTGTCTTTTCAGCATCTGTAGTGCTAATTCCTGCGTCAGCATCCCGTCGCCGCCGAGCCCATAAAACTGCGCCAGCCCGATATCATCCCGAAGGCCGCTGGTATGGTTGACCAAGTTTCTGACAGTGATCTTTTTGCCAAAGTTGCCCATCCATGGCAGATACGTATGCATATCCTCATCCAGCTTTATTTTACCTTCACCGGCTAATAAAGCTATGGCGTATCCTGCAAACTGTTTGGAAACGGAGCACATGTAAAAAATCGTGGCAGGCGTATTGGGAGTTTTGTTCTCTAGGTCGGCCAGTCCGAAACCCTTGGCATAGACCAGTTGGTCACCCCGGACCACGCCAGCCGCACAGCCAGGCGCATCATCTTTATTCCATCGGGCAAAAAGCAGATCGAGTTTGGAGATTAGGCTATTCGGTAACGATTGAGCCGATCCGGTAGTTGGCAATGAAAGTGAGCCAAAGGATAGAACAACGGCCAGCACTATATAAGAAAGTTTTTTATTCATAAGTCAAAATCTAAAGCTATTATAATTAAAAGTAGTTGCCGGAGCATTTTATTTCGCCTGAACATTGTAAGGTGTAAAGCGGTCCCATTCCCAGGGGGTAAACGTGTCGCCGATCAGTTTTTCCAAAAGCTCCTTAAAGATCCTTTCGCCGTTACCGCTGTTGCACATGATCACGATGCCCGTTTTCTTGTCCGGAAAACTGATCGTGTAGTTGCGCCAGCAGTCATCATGCCCCCCCTTGAAGAATGCAGGGCCGTAGGGCGTTTTGATCACGCCCCATCCTAAACCGTATGATAAGTTGATCTTATCGTCCCGGTGCGTGGTCTCCTCCAGCATGGTTGGAAACTCATAAATGGAATTAATGCGCACCTGCGGCCTGATCATTTCGCGGAAAGTAGTACGGCTGAGCCCCTTACCGCTTAATACATAAGTGATGAACCGGGAAAAGTCGCTGATGGTGGTCAACATTGAACCTGCTCCGACCGCACTGCCAGACCGTACCTTGCCGCCCGGCTTCCCCTCCTTGTCGTAACCGGTTGCAGCGTTAGCATCAAAGGCGCTTTGCCAGATGTAGCTGGTGCGCTGCATGCCAGCAGGTGCAAACACTTCCTCGCGCGCCAGCGTTTCCAGGTCTTTACCGAGGTACACCTGTTCTATGCGTTGCAGCAGTTTAAATCCTTCTCCGGAATAAGCGTAGCGGCTACCCGGCTCAAAGTATAAACGGTTCCTCAGCGTGGTATCGCGCATCCCGGTCGTAACATTCATCCACCAAACGTTGGGCAGTCCCGTGGTATGGTTTAGGCACATGCGCGGCGTGATCTTTTTCCAGCGCTCATCCTTTTCCAGTTCTTCATAGTTGCCGTACTCATGCAGGGGCTTTTTCAGATATTCAACCAGGGGTTTGTCCAGGTCGATCAGGCCTTTTTGAACTAAACGCATGTTGATGTAAGCGAACACCGCTTTGCTGAAAGAGGCGGCATACATGATCGTATTGGTATCCAGCATAGTGCCCTGTGCCTTATCCTTGAAACCGTAAGCCTTCTGGTAAACAAGGTTATTGTTATTGATAATGGCCAGCTGTAGGCCGTCTACTTTCGCAGCGCGCATTAACCGGCTTACAATCGTGTCAATCCCATCGGTAGCTATCTGCGTATCATCCAGGCGCTGGACCGGTGCACGGTTCTGACCGAAGACGGTTAAATTGGTCAGTAAGACTATAAATAAGAGGTATGATCTCATCAGTGTGGGTTGTTGTTTTGTATACATAAGTCGTTGCATGATCAGGTATTGTGACATTTCAGGGTTATTATTTAGTTGGTTTTTATTTGGGCTGCCAGCAGGATGTGCGGACTAAAGCACAGAAGGTCATTGTCTTTCTCCGTCATTTCCACCAGTTCCAATAGGTGCTGCCGCTTGCCTTGATCAGCCCAACTTTCAAAGAACCGGCCATCGAGCCAGGCGATACCTTCAACAGGCAACAGGTCGAGCGGGAAAAAGCCGGCGTGCTCAAATTCAGAGGTCAACACGGACGGGCGATGATAAAAGGCCGCAGGCAACATGCCAGGAAAGCCCGGAGGTGGCTGATGGACCCCGGTCAGTAACTCCGCTTTGCACATGGCCGAAATGCCCGGATGGTGGATCAGGTTGCTTTGCAGCGATGCGATCAGGGATGCGGAATGGGTAATGGCAAATCCCAGCAGGACACCGTTACTTTTCAATACTCGGCGGGCCTCCTGCAGCGCGGCAATACGGTCAACCTGCTGTTGCAAATGATATAATGGGCCATGCAGGATTACCAGGTTCTGGCTTTTATCCGGCAAAGGCAGATGGCGCGCTTCTGCTTGCAGGCATTGAAAAGGTTTTCCTGGCTGCGCGGACCGTTGTTTTGCCTGGTTGATGTGCTTTTTTACAGGGTCGATAAGCGTAACCCGATGGCCGAGATCGGCCAGCCACTTAGCATAATGGCCTGGGCCGCCGCCTATGTCTGCAATGCTATAGGAGTCGTTGAGATAGCGGTTAATTAGTATTTTGTTTCGTTCAAATTCCAGGGGGCCAAGGCCGGTTGAGAGTCTGTTCTCTTCTTGCGACCTTGTATAAAAGGTGTTGATCGAAGGATCGATGGTAAGCATATTGTTTCATTAAAATAAAGTCATGAGTTATTTGGCCGGCTTTACAAGCAAACCGGAAAGATGCGCGGAGCGCGCTGAACGATATTTAGGAAACAATTGTAATGAGACGAAGTTAAGCGTTTGACTTCGAATTCAGAAATGTCCCGGCAATCTTTTGAACTATTGAATAACTGTGTTATCATTCAAGCGGAGGCGAAGTTCATTAACAAAACGTGCGTCGACCGTTTGGCAGAAATTGAAGAGGGTATTTCCCCCTGCTGTCTAACCACTTTACACTGTTCCATTCGGCAAGGGGAATAATAATGAAAGTGTATTTAGTCTGAAATACTAAATGCTTTATATTGTAGTTCATGTGGCAGTCATGCCGACCACACCAGTGAAGCGGAAATAGTAAACGCAGTAAAAACTAATCTGAAATGAGTTTGACCAATACCGTACCTGATCATTAACGAAACTTCTATATCTATGTCAGATTTCCAAATGATATCGAAATTGATGAGGTAAACCAGTCCATCTATTGGTTAAACAAACTTTGAAACGGAGTTGTAATGCGCGCAATCATTCATTACTTACCAGCTAAACGTTTCAGGTTTTTGATAAAATGGTTCGAGATCTTTCCCCTACGGGCTACACTAATAACAAAAAGTTGATTTAAAGCGATACCGCTGACGATCAACTTTTTTTCGTTTAACGGTATCGTTTGGTATCTTGGCTGTAATGGGTTTGTTTCCCTATATCTCCTCCCTTTTGAAATACCAATAAAAAATCATCAACAAAAAAAATAATCAGCTACAAATCAAGCAGATAATTGAAATATTCGATAAAAGCTAGTAACGACTTTTGAAAACTAAAAATATTATATACCTTTGCACTCCTTCAAACGGAGTATTGAAGTAACATAGAGTGCGGGGTGGAGCAGTTGGTAGCTCGTCGGGCTCATAACCCGAAGGTCGCACGTTCGAGTCGTGTCCCCGCTACCAAGAAGTTAGGAGTTGAGAGTTTTAAGTTGAGAGTTATTCCAAACTAAAGACTCCAAAGTCAAAACTCAGATTAATGGCCCGTTCGTCTAGGGGTGAGGACGCCAGATTTTCATTCTGGAAACAGGGGTTCGATTCCCCTACGGGCTACGATCCCGCTTTACAATGAGTAAAGCGGGATTTTTGTTTTTAAGAGAAAACTCAATTTGTCTCAGAACTATTTAAAGACAGATTTGGAAAGTCCCGTAGGGAATGGCTACAGGCGGAAGGCATTCCTAAAAACAAAGTTCTCTTTGAGCATACGGTTGGGGAAGAAACAGCGTGAATATTTTTACCGAAGATACATCGAAGTGCTAACAGGTTTCTTACCTTGGTTAAAATGAAAAATTATTTCAATTAGCCCCGCAACCTTTTGTTCTTAAATTTCGTCCTAATACCAAACGTCCATTATTAAATTGTTTAAGTCAGCCTATCATGAAATCACCCATGCTTTTCTTTTTGCTGTTCTGTGGGCATTTTTACATCATTGCACCGGGTCATGCACAGTCAGTCCAGCTTGATTCCACAATACTTGCCATGATGGCAGAAAACAAGGTACCATGTGTTGGCCTTGCGGTCATACGCAACGGACAGCTCCATTCGGTAAAAGTATATGGCGAGCTTGCCAAAGGAATTAAAGCGCCCAAAAATGCAGTGTTTAACGTAGCTTCTATGACAAAGCCCGTAGTGGCTATGCTGGTACTGAGGCTTGCCAATACGAACAAGTGGAACCTTGACGAGCCTTTGTCCAATTATTTTACAGATCCGGATGTGAGGGATGATCCTCGGAGCAAAAACCTGACCACCCGTCATGTACTTACCCATCAATCTGGTTTTGTAAACTGGCGGTGGCTGCATCCGTCGAAGAAATTAACCTTCGATGCTGATCCCGGAACAAGATTCGGCTATTCTGGCGAGGGCTTCGAGTACCTCAGAAAAGCACTTGAGAAAAAATTTAACAAACCATTAACCCGTTTGGTGCAGGAAGAAATCTTTGGCCCTCTTCACATGACCGACTCCCGGTTGACATGGGATGCTTCGCTTGAAAGCAGATATGCCCAAAACCATGATGGCGATGGAAAGGCAAGTTATGAAACCGTCAAAGCAACAACAGCAAACGCAGCAGATGATCTATTAACCACCGCAAAAGACTATGCTTTATTCTGTATAGCAGTTGTGAAAGGTTTCGGACTAAAAAAAGAAATTTATGCAGATATGGTAAATCCGCAAGTGCTCATGCGCAAAAACATGTTTATGGGACTTGGATGGCAGGTAATCCCAGGGCTTCCGGGCGGCGGATACGTTCTTGGGCACGATGGAGGCGATGAGGGGGTAAATACCATCGCTTTGTTCAATCCCTCTGCCAAAGATGGCATTGTTATACTAACCAATAGCGATAATGGCTTCGCTATCGCACCGGCCATTGTTAGCCAGAGCATGCTTAACGGAAAACAGATTGTTGAAAAGATCATGGGCCAATAAAGTAATTGTGATGATGAAAATCCTGATTTGCTTAACAGTTTGCTTTTTTCTTTCAACAGGAACCAATGCACAAGATCTGAAGGCTGATCTCGATACGCTGGTTAACGGTTTCTACAACCGGCAACAGTTTAGTGGAAGCATACTCGTAGCAAGGAAAGGAACAGTACTGTTGCACAAGGCAGTGGGATACCGTAATGTTGAACAAAAATTATGGAACGATACCAACACGGTCCATCAGATTGCATCGATAACAAAAACCTTCACTGCACAACTGGTGCTTAAGCTGCACGAAAAGGGAAAACTTAATATCAATGATCCTCTGAACCGGTACTTTCCAGACTATCCTAATGGGGAAAAAATCAGGCTTACCCACTTATTGTCACACACATCGGGTATTTTCGATTATACCAAAGATACGCTGTTCATGAACCATGAGATCAGGCACCCTTCCACGCGTGGTCAGTTACTCGCCCTGTTCCGCAATAAGCCATTGCTCTTTGAGCCGGGGTCAAAATACAGTTATTGCAGTTCCGGATATGTACTTTTGGGACTGATCATCGAAAAGGTCACAGGACTAAGTTACGACAGGGCGATTCGAAAACACATTACCCGGCCATTGCGAATGCATGCAACCGGATTTGACTTCAAGAACAGCCGAAATCCCAAAAAAGCCACGGGTTATGTAGATTTTCCAAAAGAAGGCAGCCAGGCAGCACCAATTGTAGATGCAACAGCATCGTTTTCAGCTGGCTCCATGTTTTCTACCACGCCAGACCTCTACCGCTATTGCCGGGCGCTTAACCAATACCAGCTCGTAAAGCAGTCCTTGCAACAACAAGCCCAGACTCCTGTTTTCCGTTTTGGGTATGGATGGGTAATAGATCAGATTGGGGGTAAAAAAAGGATCTTTCACGATGGCGGGATAGATGGGGCAACGTGTATCGTTAATCGCATACCTGATGATGAGATCTGCATCATTATCCTGAACAATTACGAAAGCCCTTTTATTTACGAAATGTCCAGAGCAATTATTGATTTGCTGCATCAATAACAGACAGGAGGTACTCAACTGGCAGTATGTCTGCCAGAGAAAATTAATTATATCAACTAACAGAACATAATCATATAAGTTTATTCGGTGTTAAATTTATTTTCCTTTTCTTACCGGGACATTATGACAATTTTTTACATCTAACATTGCAAACACATCTTCAAAAAGTCCAACATCTCTTCCTTTCTTTATAAGGAAACAACCTGTTACGGCTGTTTCCTTTTTTTGCCCATATATGGCCCAAAATGTTAAAATCTGGTCAATTCCAGCCTGACATTTACTAAAAAAGCTCGACTTCTAACTATTTCATGGCCATCATCTTTATTCAGGGCAATTTTATCCCTGGTGCTCAGGAACTCCATTTGGATCCATCCATACAAATTCCCAATGGTGGCCATCCAGGTCTTCAAAACTGTGTTGATACATAAAGCCGTAATCGGTGGCTGGATTAGGTATTGTGGCTCCTGCTGCCTGTGCTTTGTCTACCATTTCATTAACCGCATCTTTGCTGTCGGCAGATAAGGCAATGGAGCACTCCACTGCTTTGTGGGCATCTACAATTTCTTTTTTGGTAAAAGTCTGGAAGAAAGATACAGTGAGCAGCATTACATAAATGGTATCGCTAATGATCATGCAGGTTGCTTTCTCGTCAGTGAATTGAGGGTTAAAAGTATAACCCAGTTTGGTAAAAAACGCTACAGATCTGTCGAGGTCTTTAACCGGAAGGTTCACAAAAATTTGAGTTGCCATAATTGTTTTCTGATTTAGTTTATTCAAAGGTACAGTAATGCCACACACATGTAAACCTGCAAAAACGACAAGTTTAGGGGTTAATTGCGACTAATGTTATAATTTTCATTTGACTCCCGGATTCTAGTACAATACAACCTTAAAGCTAGCACATTCTAATTATATGAAAAAAAATAAAGCTTCCATGGCTCGATATTTTATGTATTTTTATGACGAAATTTTGCTCATCCAAAAAAGTGACCAACCAAATAACGCCTTACAGACTTCTGTTTTTATCCCTGTTAATCTTAGTTTTTAAGGATTCATTTTCCCAGGCCCCGAAAATCAGTTACGCAACACCACAAACGTATGTTGCCGGAACTGTGATCAGCCCTTTACTTCCTTCTCATTCGGGTGGTGAAGTACCTGCAAATATCTATCAACAAGTTACCACATTTGCCGGGAGCGGAACAGCATCTTCCTATAATGGCATTGGCTTAAACTCAGGTTTTAATATGCCATCAGGTATTGGAACCGATTTGCAAAGCAATGTATATGTTTGCGATTACGGTAGCGGAACAGTTAGAAAAATCACACCCTCCGCTCAAGTCAGCACGATTGGCTATGTGGGTACGCCAACAGGACTAACAGCTGATGCTGATGGCAATACCTATATCTCAAGTTTTGATAATCAAAGTATCCATAAAATAAATACAGCAGGAGTAAATAGCATATTCGTAGGAACAGCAGGAGGATTCAATAGCCCGGGCGGACTCAATTTCGACTTATCTGGCAATCTGTATCTAGCTGATCAGAAAAACAATAAAATTCGAAAAATAACTTCAAACGGCACCGTTTCTACAGTTGCAGGCACCGGTGCCGCAGGTAACTTAGATGGGAATGCATTAATATCAACGTTCAACAATCCAGACGGTGTTGCAGTGGATCGGTCTGGGAATGTATTTGTTGCAGATGCAGGGAACAACAAAATCAGAAAAATTTCTCCCGCAGGAATTGTTAGCACATTTGCAGGAGATGGTGTTGCCGGAAATACAGATGGCATAGGTATAAACGCAAGATTATATTATCCCACGGGTATTACCATCGACCCATTGGATAATTTATATGTAGCTGATTACCGGAATAATAAAATTCGAAAAATTACTCCTGACGGAGAAGTTACAACGCTTGCCGGAAATGGCACTCAGGGAAACTTAAATGGCATTGGAACAAATAGTAGTTTTAATGGCCCCATCATGCTAGCATTTGATGTGTCAGGAAATCTCTATGTAACAGATTTTCTAAATAATCTTATTAGAAAAATTTCGCTGACAGGATATACAATTGATAAAACACTTCCTGCAGGACTAACTTTTGATCCAAGAACAGGAATAATCACAGGTACGCCGACAGCAGCTTCTCCCGCCAGAGCCTATACAATTACCGCTTACAATCTTTTAGGCAGTAGTTCTGCCATGGTTACCATTCAAACTACTTTACCCAGCGATATCGTTTTCCCGGAATTACCTGCAAAAACCATTTGCGATCTGGATTTTGAACCAGGCGCTACAAGCGGACTTCCTATTACTTATACCAGTTCCAGTACACAGGTTGCAGAAATCATCAATGGATTAATACACATTACAGGAGCCGGTACTAGTACCATTACGGCAACAAATGGAATAGAAACCGCGAGCCAGACCTTAATTGTTTCTGGCTTTCAAAGGCCGTTCGCTGTGATTAATGCTGATGCTACCAGAGCTTGCGAGGGAATGAAAATTACGTTTAAAGCAACTACCGATAATACTGGAGATAATCCGACCTATGTTTGGATGATTAACGGGGAGGAAATTGTTAACGATGATCCCGTTTTCAGCAGTACATCATTTAATGACGGAGATCTGGTTACCCTTAAAATCATTAACAATGATTATTGTGTTCCGGTTATTTCGAACACATCAAACATTATCAGATTGACCATTTTACCCGATGCCGTCACTGCTGTAAAAATTGAAACCTCATCACCGGAAGCAATTTGCGCCGGCAAACCAATAACTTTTACCGCTAAGCCAGAAAATGTACAGGGTAATGCCACCTACCGTTGGTTTGTGAATTCGCAAGAATTAAATACGATGGGATACGGTTCGATCACACTTACTAATTTAAATGATGGAGATGAGGTATCCTGCATGATGCAAAGCACTAACTTGTGCGTTTCTAACCGGATTGCTTATTCCAATGTGATTAAAGCTTTGATCAGAAATGATTGCGAAATCAATGCTCCAAATTCTTTTAGTCCAAATGGAGATGGAATTAACGACTACTGGAAAGTCTTAAGTGTTGGCGTTAAAGATATAGTAAGGGTTTTTAACAGAAATGGCAGCATTGTTTATGGCGCTACCGGCTACGAAAAACCCTGGGATGGCACTTTTAACGGAAAAGCATTACCGGTTGGCGTATATTATTACCTCATAATATCAGGAAATAAAAAAATATCGGGAAGTGTTTCGATTATCAGGTAACGATTATAAATATGCCTGCGTTAATAGCTTAATTCATGGTTATTCTAACAGATTTGACCACAAAGCACACAAAGTAAGCTTAGGTTTTTGCAACCTATGTCAATCTCTCTGTAATACTCTGTGGAATCTCTTTGCGTCCCTTATGATTTAAAGCCCTAAATCTGGTTAACGCTGACTACAGTTTTCGATTTACGATAAGTGAAATACGACAGGGCCAGCACTAACAAAAATACGATTGGACCTATCTGATTACTAACAGGATCACCGGATGCAGCATGAGCGATAAAAGCAGAAATAAAGGTAATAGCAAAACCAGCATAAGCCCATTCCTTTATCTGACCTTTAATTGGAGCTATCAGGATAATTGCACCTAAAAGTTTTGCTATGCCTAATTCTATCCTAAAGTAATCGGAGAAACCCAGGTGCTGGAAACCTTGCTTAACTTCAGGATTAGTAAAATAGGAATAAGCAGAAAAAATCATCATCAACGAAATTAAAGAAGTTGAGATCCAATAAATAATTTTGATTGTTTTTGTGTTCATGTTATTTTTTTGATGCAAATTTATTTACTTTTACTATCCAAAAGATACTACTTTCCCAAAGGATAGCAGTATCCTTTGGGAAAGCTTTTAATTTTGTATTATGGCATTTAGAAAAGAAAATCATACCAAGGAAACCTGTAACGCAAGTTTAAATGCGGTAAAAGATGCACTTTATGTTTTAAATGGCAAGTGGAAGTTGCCGCTGATTATCAGCCTGCAAGATGGTCCGAAGCGTTTTAACGAAATCCAAAAATCTTTAGGTGAAATTACGCCTAAAATCTTATCGAAAGAGTTAAAAGATTTAGAGCTGAATGAGTTTGTGATTCGCAAGGTATTTTCTACCACACCTGTAACCGTAACGTATGAATTAACTGAATATAGTGGTTCGCTGGATAAGGTTATTGATGAATTGCGGAACTGGGGCTTACAACATCGTGAAAGGTTGGTGGCGCATAGAAAGGCTGGGGTTCTGGAAGAAGCAGAAGTTTAGCGCTACCCGGTCATTTCAACCGAAGATTGTACATAAGCCAAAACTTTCAATAAACTGATCATTTAAATGATTTTGTGTGATTTCTATTTCAAAGCCTCATCCACTAATTTTTTAAGTTCCACATAATATTCATGTCTTCCTCTGTTGTTTAAATAAAATGCCATTAAAAATCCGGCTGTTTTCTTTTGATTATCTATCCAGGGGAAACTTCCAAATAAACCAGGGCTGGTAACTGCGTTGCCTGGATTGTTTCCTATACCTTTATCCATTATCCACTCTCCATAGCCATAACCAAAACCACCAGCTTCAGTCGGGACATAAGCCACTGTCACATAAGCTGTTATGCGATTAACCTGCATTTGGTTAATGCTGTTTTCTGATAAAATTCTTTTCCCATTGAACATTCCTTTATTCACGAGCATAACCAGTAAGTTCATGTAATCGCTTGGTGTACTACTTGCTCCACCTGCTGGCAAAGCAACTTTTCCTTTACCAAAATCAGTGTTCTTCATATCCAGGGGTTGTGCAATCCGTTCAGCAAATAAGGTTTCAAAACTTTTACCGCTAATTTTTTCGATAACTGCTCCGGCAATTTGTAATCCGGTATTGCTATATCTGAAAACTTTTCCGGGTTTTCCTTCCACGGGCAATGCAGCAATTTGTGCAATCGCCTGATCCATGCTATTGG
The DNA here is from genome assembly GCF_003339865.1 of Pedobacter chinensis. Classification (GTDB taxonomy): domain Bacteria; phylum Bacteroidota; class Bacteroidia; order Sphingobacteriales; family Sphingobacteriaceae; genus Pedobacter; species Pedobacter chinensis. The sequence goes on along the minus strand of NZ_QPKV01000003.1, from coordinate 726,261 downwards.
TGTTTTGCATTTCGTTTAAACTTTCAATTAATGGCGGAGCCTTAATTCCGGTCAAATGCGATAAACACTGACTAATGGTAATGTTGCCTTTCCCCGCCTGGGAAAGTACAGGAAGATATTTTCCAACCGTGTCGTCCAGTTTCAGTTTGCCTTCATCAACAAATGTCATAACCAAGGCTGCACTCAGCCATTTGCTGCAACTTGCAATTTGTTGTTGAGTAGATGCAGTATATGCACTCAAATCTGCAGTTTTACCCTGTAACCTGGCAAAATAATTGACCACTGATTTGTTTTTAAAATCCATTTTGCTCTCGCCATGGCTGTAAACTATTTTACCATCTTTATAAACCATGAGATATACTCTTCCTCCCATCACATCAGTATGATCTGCGAGCCAGGCATCCACTTTAGAAAAGTTTGGTTGCGCCTTTAAGCTGATTGTACTTATTAAGACCGATAAAAAAAACAGCTTGATTTTGAGCTTGAAATGTTTCATAACCCTGTGACAATTGAAAGTAAAAAAAGTTTAAATTTTCGTATTTACATGATTGTCTGTAATATCGGCTATCTTTGCCGAAAACAAAAGCGATGGCGGTATTACATAAAAAAGAAGAAAAAATTCAGGCAGTGCTGGGTAGGTTGCCTAAAAAATATACAGACGAACAATTTATAGAAATGTTTATCAGGCTTTACTCTAAAGATTGGGGCAAAATTAAATCAGCCTACATTAAACAATCTCAAGATAAAGAACCGGGTACTATCATTAATATGCCTAAACCTGATGTTTATTTAAAGCAGATTCTGGCCATTTATTTACAAAATGAAGAAACAACAAAAGCTGCTGATACCAAAGAAGAAATTGTTGCAGAAACCACAGTGGCCGAAGTTAAAAAAACTAAAGCACCTGTAAAGAAAAAAGCTGAAGTTAAAGAAGAAGTTCCTGCTGAACCTAAAAAAGCAAAAACACCTGCTAAAAAGAAAACGGAAGTTGTTGAAGAACCTGCTGCCGAAGTTAAGAAAACCAAGGCTCCCGTTAAGAAAAAAGCAGAAGTTGGAGAAGAGACTCCTGCTATAGAAAAGAAAGCTAAAGCACCTGTAAAGAAATCGGCAGCAAAAAAATAAAAATATTTTTAGCCCGATATAATAAATCGCTTTTTTGGTTTTTTATATATATGAGAGCGTTAATTTAGATGACGGGGATAGGTCGGTATGATTTATCCCCGTTCTTTTTTGAGGAAGATTTTATTCTGTAACTCTTTATGCTAATCTATGGCGAAGCGAATAGCTATGAAATAAATTTATTTTAAAAGGAGGGTTGATCTCCAACGGTCTTGCTACTTGGCGGTCTGCATCTTTTGCTATAAACCTTCAATCCAGAAACTTCGGGACAGATCCACGACCATCAATAGCAAAAAAAGCCGCCAGTTTCCTGGCGACTTTAACAATCAAACTTAACCTTAATTATTTATCTATCATTTTATAATAGCGTACATAATCTACTTCCATTTTTTGTGGCCAGATAGAGGTGTCCACTCCTTGCGCACCACCCCAATCTCCACCAACAGCAATATTTAAAAGCAGGTGGAAACGTTTATCAAAAGGCCATACTTTGTAGCCAGTACCTTCATTCGCAAATTCGAAAACTTTAACATCATCAAAATACCCACGAATGGCATATGGGGTCCAGTCTACACGATAAAGATGAAAAGCTGTACTTACACCATCAATTCTCTTCATGCTTGATTTTTGCGTATTGATTTTGAAATAATAAGCTTCGGTGTGTGTGGTAAAATGAACCACATCCTGATCATAGCCAACATGTTCCATAATATCGATTTCGCCCGATTTTGGCCAATCTCCATAAAAACGATCAGTGGGCAACATCCATATTGCAGGCCAGGTTCCTTTTCCGAAAGGCAGTTTTGCTTTAATTTCGAAACGGCCATACAAAGCATCTAGTTTGTTTCTGGTAACCAATCTGGCAGAAGAATACTCACGGCCGCCCATGTTTTCTTTTTTAGCGGTAATCGTCAAAATGCCATTGGCAACGCTGGCATTGTTAGTGGTGTTGGTATAAAACTGCAATTCATTATTCCCCCAACCGCTGCCTCCAGTATCATAATCCCAGTTGCTGGTTAATGGTGCACCTGTATTGGTAAATTCGTCAGCCCAGGTTGGAGTAGTCTCAAACGTCCATCCTTTATCAACAGGTGGTCCTGCAGGTACAGGGGGAACATAAACCAATCCATCATCATCTGTTTTTTTTGAACAGGAACTCAATCCGATTACTGCAATTGCAACTGCTGCAAAAATCTGTCTTTTAAAATACTTCGTTGAACTTTTCATAGTATAAATGTTTAAAAGATCAGTTAGTCGTGTAGCCTGCCAACTGATCTTGAAGCAATTTTATTTGAACTCAAAATCGTCCAGATAGAATATGCCTGGGTTTGGATGACCTTCGCCCCCTAACTGAACAACAATTTTATCGTAAAGGGTTTGGTCACTAATTCCGGCAAAATCAAACTCTAACTGTACCCAGGTATTGTATTGAGCTACTGAAATGGTTTTAACAATTTCGGTTTGTGTTTGCCATGCATTACCGCCCAACAACGAATTTTGTAACTTAACAGAAACTGTTGCTGCTGTTTTGGTAAAATCATTTCCGCTTGGGAAGAAAACTTTTAATCTGATTTTGTTTGTTGTAGCTAAATTAAAGCGGTAAGGCAGGGTTACATTTAAGTTTCCGTACTGGCCATCATCACCTGTTCTTTTTTCATAGTAACCAACTTTTGCCGATGTATTTACAGGAAACTTAGCCGGGTTATCGTAAGAGTTAACGAAGTCGATGTTTTCGGCCGTCCAGGTAAAATTGGCAGTTGCCTGAAAATCATCACTTAAATTGGCGGCCTGCAAAGGTTTTTGAACAACTGGCCTCACATATCCTTTTTTTATCAATTTCAGGTACCAGGCATTGCCAGCGTTAGCTTTATCTAAACAACGTAACCACATTTCATTTTCGTTAAGCGATAAAATCTGATATTGAGATACACCCAAATAATAGCTAATAAAACCTCCACCTGAGATGGTAATGTATTTAACACCATTATTTTCAGTCACCAGCCAAGTTAAGTTAGTTGGCGGCGTATAATTTACAGTCGGGTCATCTGAACCTGCCGGCCCACCTATACCTGGAGCATTGGCAGCATTTGCGAAAGTTGTTCCTTTATTATCATAGGTATATTTTAACCCGTTCATGTTAAAAGTCATTTCGTCGTCGTAAAATCCATTTCCATTTTTTTCATCCGGACCAGCCTGATACCAATTCGGTTCCATCAGCCCGATTTCTCCAACGCCCAAATGCCCCGGAGATTTCTGATCAATTACCCAGGTAAAACCTGCAGCGTTTGATAAACCACCAGATAAAATTTCAAAGGCCGGATCGGTTAACATTGCTGGATTGGTGGCTGCAATAACTACCGTTTTGGTGCTGGATACAGAACCGCCGGCAGTTGCAATTGTTAATGTAACAGTATATGTCCCTGCTAATGGATACGATGCCGTAACAGTGTTTCCATCTCCGGTTGCGCCATTACCAAAATCCCAAAGGGCTTTAAAACCCGGAGATTGATTGACCAGGGTAAGCACATTTGCATTGGTAGGACTTGGCGTTACGGTAAACTGTACCTGATCTGCTGTTGGTGCAGCATCCAGATCTTTAGTGGTATTTTCTTTTTTGCAAGCACTGAAGCTTAGCACAAGCAGCAGGCTTAAAAAACCAGCTGTTTGTTTTATGATATAATTTAATTTCATGATATATCTAATTAATTATAGCCCGGATTTTGTTTAATTACCCCTTTAGTTAAATCAATTTCTTGTTGAGGAACTGGTAACCATTCGCTTTTTCCAGCTTTGAAACCTACCGGCCCTAAAACAGCAACTGCTCTGCCACTACGAACCAAATCAAAAAAACGATGTCCTTCAAAAGCCAGTTCCAAACGGCGCTCATTATAAATATTATCAAGTGTTGCAGGTAACGGGGCTAAACCAACTCTGGCCCTTACCGCCGTTAATAATTCCAAAGCACGGGTTGCATTGCCTCCTGATCTTACCAAAGCCTCAGCTTCCATTAAATAAGTATCGGCTAAACGCATTTCAATTTCATCAATAGGCCAGTTTAATTCTGCTGTACCACTGTTTGAACGATATGCTTTTAACGGTGCATATTTTTTAATGAAGTAATCGGTATTTTGATAACGGGCATTATACGTAGCACCTCCTGCTTTCAGTGCAGCACCATCAATAATCGATGCCTCAAAACGCGGATCAGCTTTCATTACATTAACCAGATCCAGTGTTACCGGACAGAAACCCCATCCGGCAGAATAGGTATCACCGTTATAGCTGTCCATTCCAACAAACTGAGTACCTACATTACCTTCACCACCGTTAACCCAATTCCAATCGCCCCATGCGGCTAAAGTGGAGTGAGGAATTTCGAGGATAACCTCAGCATTAAACTTATTATCCGGTTTAAAAATATCTGCATAATTTGGAAGCAAAGAATAACCATATTCATTGCCTGTTCTATTTACATCGTTAAATAAAGTAGCCGCCTCAGCCATTTTTGTATTATCATTTTGGAAAAGCAATACCTTGCCCAGTAATGCTTTTGCAGCACCTCTAGTAATACGGCCTTTTTCATTTGTAGCCACAGTGGGCGGCAAATCTGGAAAAGCTTCACGCAAGTCTTTTTCTACCTGCGCATAAATTGCAGCAGGTGCCGATTGCGTTTGAGTATAAAGCTCTGCTGTTGGAATGATCTTCGTAATTAGGGGAACGTTACCAAAAAACCTTACCAGATCGAAATAAAAATAGGCCCTTAAAAATTTGGCTTCTGCTGTTACTCTCGATTTAAACGCAGCACTTAAAGTGGTTGCTTTTTCAATTTTCTCTAAAATGATATTGGCACGATTTACACCGGTAAAGTTCTTAGACCATAAACCAACTTGCGGACCTAATCTTGAATCCATGTTAAAGTTATCGTAAGCCACCCATCCAGGTTGATCGGAAGCGTTACCACCCCCTGCCCAGCAATCATCAGAAGCAGCACTCAGCAACGGCTGTTTCATGGTATAACCGCCGCTTGTTCCCCATTGCATTACATCATAAACAGCAATTAAGCCCTGGTAAACTTCGGTTTCATTGCGATAGAAATTTTCTTCTGTCGCCGTTCCTTTTGGTGTTAATTCCAAAAAGTCTTTTTTGCAGGAAACCGTTAACTGTATCATTGCCAGTATGGCAATAGAATATTTTATATGTTTAATTTTCATCGTCGTGTATATTTTAAATTGTGATGAAGCGATCATGATTAATCCGTTCACAATCACAATGGCACATCTCTGTATTATTAAAATCCAACATTTACACCTACAAAAAATGACCTCGCTTGTGGATAGAAGCCACGATCAACGCCTAAACTTCCGCCACCAATTTCCGGATCGTAACCCGTGTATTTGGTTAATGTGAAAAGGTTGTTCGCCATTACATAAAACTTCAGGTTATCCAGCCCAACTTTATTGATCAATGTTTTTGGCAATGTGTAACCCAACTGAATGTTTTTCAATCTGAAATAAGCACCGCTCTCTAAAAATAAACTCGAAACACGGCTGTAGTTTTTGTTGTCATCGGCTAACGTAGCACGAGGTACCACATTGCTCGTTCCTTCGCCAGTCCATCTGTTTAAAATGGTTGTAGTGTAGTTAGATGGGCTTAAATCAAATCTTCTTAAACCATTAAAAATCATATTTCCCGAAACACCCTGGCCAAAGACAGAAATATCAAAACCTTTATATTTTGCCGAGAAGGTTAAGCCGTAGGTAAAGTTTGGATTTGATCTTCCTAAGAAAGTTCTATCTGCATCGCTAATTACACCATCGCCATTTAAATCCAGAAATTTGATATCACCTGGTTTAGCATTTGGTTGAATTAAGCCACCAGCGCTGTTTTTGTAATTGTTGATTTCAGCTTGGTTTTGGAACAATCCTGCGGTTTGATAACCAAAAAATGAATCGACAGCCTGACCAACAGCAACACGGGTAACTTCTAAACCTTGAGGAGTAATCGTCTGTCTGCTTGGAAGATAATCTTTATCTGCGCCTAGCAAGGTTACTTCATTTTTAATGAATGATGCATTTCCAGCGACACGGAAGCTAAATTCTCCAACTCTTTTATTCCAGCCCAGCTCAATTTCAAAACCGCGGTTATATAAATCGGCAGTGTTTGCATACGGGCCAGTGTTACCTACGTAAGAAGGAACGATTTGTTGAAGCAGCATTCCATAGGTTTTCTTATTGAAATAACTGGTTGCCAATGTAATCCCTTCAAATAAAGTCGCATCAAAACCAAGATCGAAAGATGATGTTTCCTCCCATTTCAGATCAGGATTTGAAAGTGCATTCGGACTCACACCATTTATCAAAGTTTGACCAGATGCTGTTCCTAAAGAATAATTTCTACCGCCACTAACGGTTGCCAGATAACTGAAATCAGGAATAGCATCATTACCGTTGATACCGTACGATCCTCTAAACTTTAAGAAGGTAACAATATCATTCTTAGGCCAAAAATCTTCTCTTGATGCCACCCATCCTGCTGATGCTGAAGGGAAATAACCATATTTATTATTCGGACCAAAACGTGATGAACCATCTCTGCGAACAATACCTGTGAACAAATATTTTTCATCATAGTTGTAGATAATCCTGCCGAAAATAGAGTTCAAAGTATTTTGATACTCTCCCCCGTAAAAATCAGAATTGGTTCTGGCCACTGGGAATTGCAACGAAGCATCTTTAATATTATCTACAGGAATACCTTCTTTAATGCCGCCTTGTGTTTCGCCTTTGTTTTTCTGTGCAGAATAACCAACTAAAGCGGTAATCACATGCTTACCTATTGTTTTATCGTAGCTTAACGTATTCTCCAACGACCAGAATAAGCCCCTGTTATTGTCTCTTGTGTAAGCGGTTAAAGTAGATTGATTAATGGAGTTTAAATAGTAAATCGGGCGAAAGGATTGTCCTCCCCAAAAAGCTAAATCGACACCACCGGTACTTCTTAGTTTTAAACCTTTAATAAATTCAACCTCAGCAAAGGCATTGCCCACAACTTTATCGCTCCAGGAGTTCCCCTGAGCAACCTGTAAGGCAGCAACCGGATTTAACACCTCCGATTGTGCGTAATCAGAAATTCCATACGGAAAACCTGCAGCATTCCTAACCACCGGATTGTTTAAATATTTCGGCAACCCATATTTAGCCGGATCGGTTTCAACAACAGGTGTAATCGGATCCATGTTAATTGCTCTGCTCAATGGAGAGCCATATTCACTATTGGTACTTACACCGACAGAATTAATTCTGGTATAACCGATAGAATTACCAAACTTAATGTTTTTGGTAATTTTATGCTCGAAGTTAAACCTGGCTGTAAATCTTTTGAATTTAGAGTTTGAAGTGGCAACAATACCATCCTGATCGAAATAACTGAATGACCCATAATAGATTGATTTATCATTACCACCACTCATATTTAAATCGTGATTTTGAATCATCGCTTTATTATTGAAAACGGCATCCTGCCAATCCGTTCCTACTCCATATTGGCTTGGATTTGGAAAACGAATGGCAGTAATTCCATCTGCCAATTGCGACTCATTGTAAATGGTAGCGTATTGAGTGGCATTTAATAAATTCAACCTGGTGGATGGAGCCTGAGTACCGATGTAGTTATTATACTCGACTCTTACCCTACCTGTATTCGAACCTTTTTTAGTCGTCACAATAATTACCCCGTTAGCAGCACGGGTACCATAAATTGCAGCCGATGCCGCATCTTTTAAAACCTCTATTGATTCAATATCCGATTGATTGAGGTATTCGATACCACCGTAAATTACCACACCATCCACCACGTATAATGGATTGGCATTGTTAATATTCGCTGTACCCCGAATCCTGATGGTTCCGCCATCACCTGGCTGTCCGGAACTGGTTGTAACCGTAACACCAGATGCTCTGCCCTGTAGCGATTGCTCAATTCTAACCACAGGCATATCTTTTAAATCGGTGGCTTTTACAGAAGCAATTGCTCCGGTTACCACACTTTTTTTCTGAGTGCCATAACCAATTACAACAGCATCAGCCAGTAAACCCGCCTGAGGTGTTAATTTAATGGTCAGTCCATTTGCAGCAGTAACTTCTTTGTTTTCGTAACCGATGTATGAAACCACTAAAGTTGCTCCCTCAGTTACATCTTTAAGGATGAATGTACCTGTTTCATCCGTAACAGCGCCAAGGTTTGAACCTTTAACTTTAACGCTGGCCCCTGCCATTGGTTGGTCGTTTTCATCCACAACCCTGCCTCTTATATCAACAAAAGACCTTATCATTAATGGAGTTCCCTCAGTTGCTTTGCGATGAATGATGATGGTGTTATTTTTTATCGTATAACCTAAAGGTTGTTCACTAAAAATTTGCTTTAAAGCTTCTTTAATGTCAGTATTCCTGATTTCGATGGTAACAGGTTTTGCCTCTTTCAACAGATCAAGGTCATACAAAAAGTTATAACCCACACTTTTATTTAACTTGCGAAAAACTTTGAGTAGCGTTGTATTCTTTTCTGATAATGTTACGTTTTGTGCATTTGCAGCTCCGTAACTGAGCTGTAGAAACGAAGTGATTAGCAAGACAAAAGTCAATTTCATAATCAACAGAAATTTAAACAGGCGCCCTTTAGGTTGGGGCAACCATTCAGTATAAAAATTCATATATTTGGTTATTAGGTTTAAAATAGTTGTATCTCACATTTTTACGATTAGAATAAAGCCTTGTTATGGCCGGGAGCGTTGCCGCGCTTCCGGTTTTTTAGTTAGGCACCATTCTAAAATCATCAAAGTCTGATGAAGAAAGTATAGGTTATGGCATAACTAAAATCCTCCTTCCTTCTATTTTAAAACGCACCGCTCCTGTGGTTTGAAGCATATCTAAAACCTCATTTACGCTATTAAACCGCGATATACGGCCGCCAAAAGTTTTGTTTATTTTATTTCCCGTATAGTCAACATCAACACTGTACCAACGGGAAATTTTATTCATTATGGTTTCTAAATTCTCTTCATTAAAGCTAAAAAAGCCGTCTTTCCAGGTTACAGATTCCTCTGCATCAACAGCCGTAATCAGAACTGCCGGAGATGAAGGGCTAATGATGGATTGCTGTCCAGGTTTTAACAAGCCCGTGGTGTTCGATTGTAAATTTTTAATTTTAATACTTCCCTCAAGCAATGTGGTTTTATTACTTGGCTCATTATGGTAAGCATTGATATTGAAATGAGTGCCTAAAACTTCCACTTCCTGGTTTCTGCCGCCACCCAATTCTGTTTTAACTTTAAAGGGTACGCGTGAACCATTTTTGTTCAACCGTTTTGCCACTTCAAAATAAGCTTCGCCCTTAAGCTCAACCATTCTTTGTGCGTCATCAAATGCAGCCGGATAGCGCAAAGAAGATTCGGCATTCAGCCAAACTTTAGTTCCATCCGGAAGATTAATTTGATATTGCCCGCCACGAGGGGTTTCAATGGTATTATAAAGATCTTTTTTAAGATCGGATGCCGCAGCGACAGTATAAATCAGTTCGCCATCATTTGTTTTAGTAATGTTAATCCCAGCCTGTTTTGCAATTACACCGTCAGTAGCATCAGTAAGTGAAATTTTAGAGCCATCACCCAATGTTAAAGTAGCTTTGTTTCCTCCGGGTTGGATAATTTTATCCTGGGTTTTACTAATTTGTTGCTTCGTGTTAAGCTGTTTTTCGAGTTGTTTATTAATCACAAAACCAATAAAGAAAAGCACAACTGCAGCCGCAGCCAATTTAGGCCACAAAATATTTTTTCTATCTGAATTTATTTCCGTCTCTTCCTGAATTGCATTCCAGATTTGCTTACGGGCATCGATCAATTCTACATGATCTACATCAGCAATTTTGTTTGAAAGTTCACGCAAATGCCATGATTCTACTAAAGCTTTCTCTTCTTCAGTACAAAGTCCATTTCTGTATCTTTCTAAAAGTTTTTCAACTTCGTCTTTACTCATCATTTCAAAATATTTGGCTAATTAAATACATGTAGGTTAAGTGACACCCAGGTAGTAGATGAAGTGAAAATATTTTTTATTTTTTTTTAGTTTTCCGGAGTTGACAACTTTAATCGCAAGATGGAAATAAAGTTATCAACTCTAAACCTCACATTAAAAATTAGGCTGGCGGGCTGTTTTTGCAAGTGCTAACCTGTATGGCATGAAATGCTTACTTTCATAAAATTTGGTTAGCTGGCAGTTTTTGTCAGTGCGAACTTTGTAAGGGTTCTTAACAGCGTTCAAAATGATAAAAGGTAAAAGAAAAGATCAACGTAACAACAAAATAACTGCAAGCATTAAAAACGATGTCAATTTCAAGCGCAAAACCTTTAACGCATTGCTCATTTGCTTTTTCACTGTTTTATCAGAAAGATGAAGAATCTCAGCAATTTCTTTTTGAGTTAAATGTTGCTGACGGCTCATTTCGAAAATTATTCGCATTTTTGGAGGTAATAATGCCACTTCTTTTTCTATCAACGAGGCAAACTCACGTTCACGAATGTAATCATCAGTAACGTAATCTCCTTTGTGTGAAAAATCTTCCAATGATTGCAAATAGTTCGATCTGGATTTATTTTTATCTAACCAATCGAAAATTTTGTAGCGTACGGCAGTGTATAAGTAAGCAGATAATTGATTTTTGATTTGAATATTTGGATTGCTCCACAGATAAACGAAAATCTCCTGAACAATATCTCTGGCATCTTCCCTGTCAGGAATCATTTTGCACGCATAAATGTATAACAAACCATTAAAGCGCTCGTAGATTTCTTCGAAAGCATGCTTGTCTCCATCCTGCATAAGGATGAAAAGTTCGTGATCAGTTAATGATTTATAAGTAGACATTTGGTTAGAATGATTAAACGAATGTAAGAAATTGTTTAAGTTAAATCCTAACAAAATTTACATTAACAGGTTTTATTTAAAACGTTTTATTAACGTTTATACGGTTTTTCACAATATTGTAAACTTTGATTTCATGATTGGCATATCGGGAAAAGTCGATATATATTTGCGTTATGGATCAAGTAGAAATTTTTAAGGCCTTATCAAATAAAACCCGTTTACAAATTTTAACATGGTTGAAAGAACCCGCTGAAAATTTCCCTGAACAACCAAATGCAGATTTTGAAAATGTTGGTGTTTGTGTTGGTCAAATTCAAATAAAGGCTGGTTTATCTCAAAGTACAATTTCCGAATACCTTTCTATTTTACAGCGTGCTGATTTAGTTTGTGCTACACGCGTTGGCCAATGGACATATTACAAACGCAACAAAGAAGGATTGGAAAAATTAACTCAAATCATCAATTCAGAATTATAAAAATTAGAAATATATGAGCACAGATAGTTTATTCAGGCCATTTAGCCTTAAAAATTTAAACATCAAAAATAGAATTGTAATGGCTCCAATGACCAGATCATTTTCTCCTGGTGGGGTTCCGACGAATGGCGTTGCAGCGTATTATGCAAAAAGAGCTGCGGGCGATGTAGGATTAATCCTATCTGAAGGAACAGTGATCAACCGTCCGTCTTCATCTGCCGATCCAAACATTCCACATTTTTATGGCGATCAGGCATTGGCTGGTTGGCAAAAAGTAATTAATGATGTTCATGCAGCAGGCGGATTAATGGGGCCGCAAATCTGGCACCAGGGTATTATGGAAAATCATGCATCTGGCTGGTTACCAGATACACCTTTTGAAGGACCATCTTCTTTTAACAAACCAGGTTTTGAAAATGGTGTACCTATGACTGATGCCGCCATTGCAGATACGATTGCCGCTTTTGGTCAGGCTGCTGCCGATGCAAAAGCATTAGGTTTTGATACGGTAGAAATCCATGGAGCACATCAATATTTAATCGATCAGTTTTTTTGGGATGCAACGAATAACCGTAAAGATATTTATGGCGGCAAGACTTTAGCAGAACGCACTCGTTTTGCAGTTGAAGTGATTAAAGAAGTACGCAAAAGAGTTGGAGCAGATTTTGCTTTAATTATTCGTTTATCGCAATTTAAACCTGCGGCTTACGATTTCAAATTAGCTAAAAATGAAACCGAAATGGAGCAATGGTTAACGCCACTGGCTGATGCCGGAATAGACATTTTCCACTGCTCACAACGTCGCTTCTGGGAACCAGAGTTTGAAGGTTCTGATTTAAACTTCGCCGGATGGGCTAAAAAAGTTACGGGTAAAGCAACAATCTCTGTTGGATCGGTCGGTTTAGATGGCGATTTCTTTGGCGCTTTTGCCGGACAAAGTTCTCAACCAAGCTCACTAGATGAGTTGGTGCGCAGAATGGAACGTGGAGATTTTGATTTAGTAGCTGTTGGTCGCCCGCTTTTAGCTGATCCAAATTGGGTAGAAAAAATCAAGAATAACCGTACTACAGAATTAAAAGGTTTCAGCAAAGAGGCCTTGATGGAATTGATATAGTTTTTCTCTTTTTCCCATATTTCAAAAAGCATCTTGAAAGAGATGCTTTTTAGTTTACTCGTCACTGCCTTTGGTTAACCAAGGGCATTTTTATTTAAAGGTGTGTTAATCACATTATGGCAACGTGTTGTCTTTAGAGAAACTAAAAACAAAATCTATAGCGTTTAATAAAGGACAGGGTAAACTTTCGTCATACGAACTGAAGAAAAGGTATGTGCGCTGGAGTGAAGCAATCTGTTTTATACTTCAGTGATAATGTAGCAAAATAGATTGCTTCGTCGTTCCTCCTCGCAATGATGATTAGGCTGACGAAGTTGCTCCAAACGCAACCCAACAAAACTTCGTAAGTCAGCCCCAATCTTTTGAAACGCTCGTCATTGCGAACTGAAGCAGAGGGCTTGCGAGGTGGTGTGAAGCAATCTTTCCAATACTGAACGATTGTGCTACAGCAAAATAGATTGGCTTTGTCGTCCCTCCTCAGCAATGACGTTGCGGGTAATGAACCCACCTCAGACATCTGAGAACACCTTAGTCATATAGCCTATATCTATTATACCCCATGATTTGTGTCTCACAGACCATTTATTGATTCGTTATGTCGCCACATACCGCATAGAAGCCCTCAACGTTTTTTGAAATAAATTTGGAATTATACTAAACCTGGAATACGAGGCACGAAGCAATCTATCTTGGAAGATTGATCCGTGCCTCGCAATGACGGCTTTTCCATAGTTTTTCCTTAAATTCACTTCTTCAAACAAGGCACAATCTTATGTCAAACATTTCACTCATTATCGAAGAACGGCCCGCAAACATTGGTAATTTCATGGTTGGCAGGTTATTACCATTTAGAGAAAAACGAATGGTTGGTCCATTTGCTTTTATTGATCACATGGGACCGGCAGCAATGAGTGATCATGAAAATTTAGATGTTCCTCCTCATCCGCACATCGGTTTATCTACCCTGACATTTCTTTTTGAAGGAGAAATTGAGCATAGGGACAGTTTAGGAACTGATGTGGTTATTAAACCCGGGCAGGTTAACTGGATGACTTCAGGAAGTGGAATTGTCCACTCTGAAAGAACTCCTGAATATCTTCGTAAAAGTGATAAAATGCTTCACGGACTTCAAATCTGGGTTGCTTTGAATAAATCTTTAGAGGAAATGGAACCTGAATTTTTCCATGTTGAGGAAACAGATATTCCTTACTGGGAACAGGATAATGTTAAAATAAAATTGATTGCCGGCGAAGCTTTTGGTAAAAAATCTCCTGTACCGGTTTACAGCCCATTGTATTTCTTAGAAGTAAAAAGCACTAGTAGGCAAAAGTTGAATATTGGAAGTAGTCTGTTTGGAGAAAGTGCACTCTATATTCTGGAAGGCGGAATTGAAAGTGAAGGGAATCTTTTTGAGCCTCGGGTAATTTTAATTGCCAATGATGCGAAGCTTTGTGAATTTACGATGTTAGAAAATACAACTGTTTATATTTTTGGAGGAGAACCCTTTCCCGAAGAAAGATTTATCTACTGGAATTTCGTAGCATCGGATAAAGAATTAATTGAGAAAGCCAAACAGAATTGGCTGGAACAAAAATTCAAACCAGTTCCTGGCGAAACTGATTTTGTTCCCTTGCCAAACCAAAATCCCTACTTAAAAAAGTAGCGTACCTCGTTAATTTATTCTTCCAGCAGCGCTTGCTTAATTTTCTCCGCAGCTTCCGCTAATTCTTCCTGGGTAGGGCTTAACTTTTCTTTGCTAAAGTTCATGTCACTTACATTATTCATTGGAATTAAGTGAATATGTGCATGTGGAACTTCCAACCCAATTACCGATACACCCACTTTCCTGCAAGGGAAAGCAACTTTTAATCCTTTAGCTACAATTTTAGCAAACATCCAGAGGCCAACATATAAATCCTCTTCCATATCAAAAATGTAATCTGTTTCAATTTTCGGGATTACCAAAACATGGCCTGCTGTTAATGGTTGCACATCTAAAAAAGCTAAATATTCTACAGTTTCTGCAACAATATGCGCCTTAATTTCTCCTGCAACAATTTTTGAAAAGATAGTCATAAAGGGGGAAGGTTTGAGATGTAAGGCAAAGGTTTTGAAAGTGGAAAGTAAAGCCTTACGCCATTTACTTTCCACCTTTTTACCTTATCTTGAAATTTCTAATACTTCGAATTGCATTTTACCTGCAGGCACTTCAATTTCGGCAAATTCGCCGACTGATTTACCTAACAAACCCTGTGCAATAGGTGATTTTACTGAAATTTTCCCTGTCTTTAAATCGGCCTCACTTTCAGCCACTAACTGATAAGTCATGGTTGCACCGTTTTTAACATTTTTAATTTTCACAATCGACAATGCCAGTACTTTCGATAAATCCAATTTAGATTCATCAATTAACCGGGCATTTGCCAGTGTATTTTTCAGTTTAGCAATTTTCGCCTCATGCAAACCCTGAGCTTCTTTAGCTGCATCATATTCTGCATTTTCCGATAAATCACCTTTATCTCTTGCCTCAGCAATTGCTTTAGATATTAGCTGACGGCCAGTGGTAGTTAGATAATGAACTTCCTCCTTTAATTTATCTAACCCCTCTTGTGTGTAGTACGTTACCTCTGTCATTGCTCTATTAAATTTTATTCAAACGCTATAAAAAACAAACAAGACTACATAGTTGGTTTGCTACATAGTCTTGCTTCAATAATAACGAAGATAAAATGTGGAAATTACAAAAGCAAATAAAAGATTAAGATTTACAGGATTTAGTGATTTCAAGATCATAAAGCAACATTCAATAATTTGCCAGCTTATCATTAAATCATCAATATGATATGCAGAAATCATCTTATTGGCAATATTCAATCGTGTATCCATTCAAAATTCAATCATTAATTTTACTTTTAGCTTAAAATTATTCAGAAAATGAAAAAGTTATTCTATCTAGCCCTGCTTATTGGCCTGGGTACCTATACTGTTTCGGCGCAAGAACTTTATATGCCACGAAACATTAAAGCAGCCTACCAAAAGGGAACACGTTCCATGACCGGTCAACCTGGCCCTAATTACTGGCAAAATCATGGCCGGTATCACATGGATATAAAAGTAGATGCTGAAACCAAAATAGTAAGTGGACAGGAAGAAATCATTTACAGCAACAATAGCAGCGATACTTTAAAAACTCTGGCCATTCGCTTTGTTAACAACCTCCACAAGCCAACTTCGCCAAGAAGTGGTGTTGTTAGCGAAGATTTTTTAACCACCGGACTAAATATTTCTTCATTTTCTGTTGATGGAGAAATTTATAAAGTGGATAGTAAAAACTGGGGAACTGTAGGTAACGTGAGATTAAAGAAACCTTTAAATCCTCAATCAAAAATAACAGTTAAGATTGATTGGGATTATCCGTTATCAAAAGAAAGTGGACGCGAAGGGCAGATTGATCCGAATTCATTTTTTGTGGCATACAGTTATCCACGCATTTCTGTTTATGATGATTACAACGGCTGGGATAGAATTCCACATACTGACAGGGCCGAGTTTTACAACGATTTTAACGATTATGTATTTTCTGTAAAAGCACCTAAAAATTATGTGGTTTATGCCACGGGCGATTTTTTGAACCCTGATGAAGTGCTTCAGGCTGAAATTGCTACCCGTTTAAAAAAATCGCACAATACGGATGAAATTATTCATATTGCCACCGAAGAAGAGTTAAAAGCCGGAAAAGTAACTGCTCAAAATGACTGGAATACCTGGAAATTTAAAGCAGATCATATTACAGATGTTACTTTTGCGCTGAGCAATCATTACGTTTGGGATGGTGGAAGTGTAATTGTAGATTCAAAAACAGGACGAAGAGCAAGTGCACAAGCTGCTTACAACCCTACAACAGGAAAAGATTTCTTAAACTCAGTAAAATATAACATTAATGCTCTGGCCTGGTTTTCAAACAACTGGCCGGGAATCCCTTATCCGTATGTAAAAACAATTGCTTTCCAGGGTTTTGCTGATATGGAATATCCAATGATGGTAAATGATTCTAATTTTGGCGATCCTGTTTTCGCTCAATTGGTTCAGGATCATGAGGTAGCACACACCTATTTCCCTTTTTATATGGGCATCAATGAAACCCGGTATGCTTATATGGACGAAGGTTGGGCAACCACTTTTGAGTATTTAATCGGCATTGCAGAACATGGCAAACAGGCTGCTGACGATTTTTATAAAAAATTCAGGGTTAATCAATACATCAACGATAAATCAGCAGAAGAAGATCAGCCTGTTATTTCGATGTCTGATCAGGTTTCTGGTGCTGGTTATGGAAATAATTCCTACGGAAAAGCATCATTATCATATCTGGCTTTAAAAGATTTACTCGGCGATGTGGTTTTCAAAAAAGCATTACACCATTATATGAACACCTGGAATGGTAAACATCCCATTCCATGGGATTATTTTAATTCGATAAATGCCGGATCGGGCCAAAACCTGAACTGGTTTTTTCAGAACTGGTTTTTTACCAATAATTATCTTGATTTAGCGATAACAAAGGTTGCCACTGTTAAAGGAAAATCAACTTTGAACATTAAAAATGTTGGTGGTTTCTCCATTCCATTTGATGTGGTAATTTCTTATGCTGATGGCAAAACTGAAACCATTCATAAAACACCAGCAGTTTGGAAAGGCAATCAGAAAGAAGTTGTTATAGCCTTAAATACAACGAAGAAGATAAAATCGATTACCCTGGATAATGGAATTTATGTAGATGCAACTCCAAAGGATAATGTTTACGAAGTAAAATAGTTTGCAGTTTTCAGTCGGCAATTTTCAATTTTACAGTTGGCAATTGGTATAAATTCAACTTAACCCTATCAAAAACTGCAAACTGAAAGCTGTCTGTTTGTGTTTAGGCTTTGAAATTGAAACTCTTAAAGTCGGGATTGCAAATCCCGACTAACTGCTACTGTGAATTGATTATATTAATGAACTGAAAATTGCACTGTTAATTGTTAACCGAAAACTGCCAACTGAAAACTGCTAACTGTTCTCCGCCTTACAAACTGGTTGGTGTTTAACTGGAAAATTCAATGAATTAGCAATAAAACACATTTTATTGGCTTCCTGATGAAGAGATTCTGCAAGTTCAAAATGTGCCTTATCGGCAATTAAAACCTGCGGATGTAAAGTAACTTCTTTAAACTTACCGCTCCCATCTGCTGATTCTTCCATTGTTCCAACTGCTTCATCTTTATAATCGATTACCACAATTTCATTTTTTGAGCACAGGTGTAAATACCAAAGCATATGGCAACTTGAAATAGAAGCTAATAACAAATCTTCAGGATTGTATTTAGATTTATCGCCAAGAAAAGCAGAATCAGATGATCCGGAAATATCGGCCTTGCCATTAACAGAAATTACATAATCGCGATCGTACGAACGGTAATCCATTGTACCCGAGCCTTTATTGCCCGTCCAGGTGACAGTTGTAGAATATTGATGGTTTTTCGGCATGATATAATTAGTTAGAATTTGTATCCAATTTAGGAAAATAATATGGATTTGTGAACAGATTCTGGCGAAAGTAAATCAAAAGGCAATTTTATTTATGCTATAAAAATTTATAATTCCATACAACTTACTATCTTAGCAGTAATATTATTAACACAGCAAGTTGATTGATATTAAACCAGATAACGCCTCACAACAAATGAAGTTTTTTTACAATCTCGCTTTACTGATCTCTTTGGGCATGATATCATACGCTCAGGAGGTACCGAGAAGTACACAATATATTTTCAATAATATTCTGCTCAACCCCGCTTTAGCTGGAATTGACAATTATACCGATTTAAAGCTGGGCTATAGAAAACAATGGAGTGGATTGGAAGGTGCGCCCAGTACTCAATACTTATCATTAAGTACCGCAATAGGTGAAGAATTTATCAGGAGCAATGTTAACTCTTTTTCGGGCGCCGGAAATAATCCAATGAGCAGAAGCCAGGTTAATAACTTTAGTGCAGCAGAACCACATCATGGAATTGGTTTAGTGGCCATGACTGATAAAGCGGGTTTAATCAGGCAAACCAGCGTAAATGGAACTTATGCTTATCATCTTGGCCTTACCACCGAGGTTAATTTATCCCTAGGTATATCTGCGGGGTTTAATTCCATAAATATTGATGTAAGGAGAATTATTGCCGATGAATCCGGAGATCCATTATTCTCTGCTAATAACAACAATAGAATCAGGCCAGATGTTGGTGCAGGTATTTGGTTATACAGTCCCCGCTTTTTTGTTGGTGCCTCAGCCAAGCAGCTTTTAGGCTCAACAACGATAGCAGAAAGCAATCAGGTAAAAACTTCTCCTTACCAAAAAACAGCATTTTACGCTACAGCTGGGTATAAGATATTTCTTGATGAAGATATCGCTATGATCCCATCAACATTAATTAGTTATTGGGCTAACTCCCCTGCCGCTTTTGATGCTAATTTAAAATTCGCTTATCAGGATAAATTCTGGGTTGGTAGCAGTTTCAGAAATAATGATTCATTTTCTTTGTTAGCTGGTTTTAACATTGCCTCGTTAGTCAACTTAAGTTACTCATACGACGTTAATACTTCCGGATTAAGATCGGTAAACAATGGAACCCATGAAATTGTACTTGGCATATTATTAAACAATCGTTATCAGGTAAGTTGCCCAAGCAGGCAGTTTTAACGCAAGAGTGTAATACTGCCTGCTAATGGTTTACATTCTGCCCTTAAATCAATAACATAATAATATACTCCTGCCGGAAGCTCTTTATCTCTAAAACGTCCATCAAAAGGCTTTAAATAATTCCCGATTGATTCGTAAACCAATTGTCCGCCTCTGGTATATATTTTAATGTTGGTTCCTTTAAAATCAGGAAGTCCTCTGATTACCCAATAGTCATTCATTCCATCTCCGTTTGGTGTCATGGTGTTGGTAACTTCCAGGTTATCATGCGTAACCTCAATATGTACCGGAGTAAAATCGCTATAGCAGGTGCCTAATTTCCTTCTAACAAAATAATCGGCGGTTTTGCTTACTTTAAAATGAAAAGCTCCTGTGTTTGTTTCTAAAATCGGAAGCTCATCCTCTAAAGATTCATATAGCTGATAAGTTCCTTCTTCGGGAGCAGTAACAGGCAATATGATATCCGAAACATAGCAAACGCGTAAATCGCTCACAACAGGTGTAGAAATTTTAAACGGCTCATCAAGTACAACATATTCTTCGCTAATGGCATAACCACAATTTGTTTTATCCCTAACTTCCAAACGATAAGTTCCTGCTCCTACATTGATCAGGTCCTGAGTGTACTGTACAGCTTCTCCAGCTGCATTTATCCACTTAAAATCGTAAGCAGGCACACCTCCAATCACTTGCACTCCTTTAACAGCACCTCTTTTCAAACCGCAGCCATCCTTAATGGAAGTTCCGGTATTACTGACTATACCAAGCTTCGGAATAATGCCAATAACAAATGGCCCTAAAACTGAAGGACAATTATTGATATCAAAGGTGAATAACCGATAATTACCGGCAGGTAAATTTTTCAGCTCACTAACTGTTCCGGGAATTACAACACCTGATTCATCCCTCCACTCATACCTTGTTGGTGTAACTGATGTGAAATTTAAATTTATACTCCCGTTTTGCAATCCGCAGGTTGTGGAGTTAACGGTTTGTGAATATGTAAAAACCGTTGGAGCCGTTGCAGAAATTAAAAATGTTTTAGTTAAAGCACATGTAGAAAGTGTATTAGTCGCTTTCAAAGTATAAGTACCCGGTGCCAAATCAGTTATTTTAATGGACATGCCAGGCGAATAAGTGCCTTTTTTAATACTAATTCCTGTTGGTCCAATCCACTCATAGGTATCCGCATCAGTGATGGAAACATTATCAATAATACCGTTATCATCGCCACATCTTGCCGGCGTTCGGATACCATCGGTAATGGTTACGGTATTATATGTATTGATAAAAAATGATTGGCTAACCGGAGAACATTGACCTTCATCGGTTACAGTTAAAACATAATTTCCACCCTCTACATCCTCTAAATCAAGCGTTGTGGCAATGACATCGGTACCGGGCACACCAGTTAAAGGATCACGCTTAAACCATTTATATGTTAAGGCTCCGGTAGCATCAGTAATGGTTATACCTTTTATTGAACCATTGGTTTTACCACAAGCTGCCGGGGTTGTTGTAGCTGGACTACCAATTTTAGGTTGTGGTTTCCGCTTAATTTCTACAGGATCTGATGTTAATTTACAAGAAGCTTCATCAGTAACACGAACAGAGTACGTGCCTTCAGGCAGCGTTGCCGGATTGCTTGTGCTGACCACAACATTAGCACTATTTAGCCACTCAAAACGTAGCGTTCCTTTTCCACGCAAAACTTCGGCAGTAAAAACAAAACTGGTTTGCCCGCAAGCCGGCACCGGAGGAATTATGGCTGGTTTGGTTAATTTCTGATCTTTGATTACAAATACAGATGGAAAAGCTTTACATCCATCATCAACAGTAACTTCATAAGTTCCAACATCTAACCCTGAAATACTTTGTGTATTGCCTTTAGGCACACGAGTTCCGTCGGTTTCAATTTTTACCCAGGTAAAAGTAAATCCTTCACGTTCTTCAGGTATTGTTATTGATCCGTCAGCATTACAGGTTACGGGCTCCACTATGGCTTCGTTCGGCAATAATTCTGCAGTAGAAAATGGAGATGTGGTTGCATTAAGTAAACTTGCAGTAGCCGTAACCATGCCATTTAATGTTCCGTTGTATTGCCATCTCCCATCGCTACCTGCCTGCACCGTGGCGATATAAGTTTTACCCTCGCAAATACCATTGCAGTTTACAGTGTAAAAGAGCTCCACCTCTGAATTTGCAGAGGCCTTACCCGATACACCTGTAGCATTTTTCTTTAAAATTTGAATAGTAGGTTGAAGAATTGACAGGGTTTTTCCAATACCAAATGTTTTATTACAAAAGAAACTGTTTCGGGTAATTTTAACTGGTCTGGAAGATACAGTCTCCACTCCAAAACTATTATTTGCAATTAAGTTGACTTCTGCAGAAGTGGCGCCACCAATGGTACCCGCAGCGTTGCTTTCAATTTTTACACCAATTCCATTGCCCATTACCACTGTTCCGGCGGCATCAGTTCCAATGGCATTGCCTGTTAATATAAAATCAGCATTGGCAATTGAAACGCCTGTTGTTCTGTTACCGCCAATAATATTGTTGCGAATGTACAAGGCCGTATTTACAGCATTAACCTTTAATCCGGCAATTTCTAAAGACGATGAAGAAAGGAAAACCGGCAGTTCGTGAAAATCCTTTTTCCCTGTATAATCAACGCCAATTTTGTTATTAACAATGTTGATGTCAAATCTGGTTCCTGTTGAGGATGATCGCGTAACATCCAGATTGATCCGGTTGGCTGCAATCACATTTCCTTCCCCGGTATTGTCTCCTCCTACATCTAAAGCACAATCATACAAATTTGCAGCAATGCCAAATACGTTCGTGTTGGGTGTAATGCCATCATAGATCACTCCAATAAGATTAGATTGGATTTTAATTTTTGAAGCAGTAACATTGCTGTAGTAATAACTATTTTGCACCACTATTCCATTAATGTTACCTCCAATCACATTTCCTTTTCCTGGTGCACCAATGGTTATGTTGTTTGCCCGGTAATCAATCACTATTCCCGATCCCTGGGCTGTATTAACATTTTGTAAGTTTGTAATTGTGGCAAAATTTCTGATATATAAGCCATAAATTTCCACTCCTGTTGTTTGTACTGATGTTGATGAGTATTGGCCGATTACCAATCCTGAAAATGTTGTATTGGTATATTCCGGCTCTAATATTATTTTCGCGCCAGATACTCCAAGTGCAGGCCAGTTTGCCTGAGATGATCCATCAATAACCACATTTGAAGTCACTACAGGCAATGCTGTACGCAATCGAATGGTTCGATTGGCGTGATCAGTAGCAACTCCGGGCAAATTAAAATTAATGATAAATGTGGCTGTTCTGTTTGCTGCAGATGCTTGAGTTAATGCTTCTCTTAATGTACCGGGGCCGCTATCGGCATTACTCGTTACAGTATAAGTTTGTGCATAAAGCGTGTTAAAGCAAAGAATGCCAATAAATATGAACAGAAGTTTGGAGAGACGCATAAGTTTATTTGATCCTGCCAAAATACAAATAAACTTGCTAGTGTTTAAGTCTTTAGTTTAAAAAGATCTATTTTTTTTAATCTAAAGACTCAAAATGTAGTGCGGCATCAACCCTGATTTACATTTTGATATTCAAAAGATAAATGTTTTAATTTATCTGCCAGTACCTCCGATATTTTACGATAAGAATCAAATGTCCACCCACCAACATGAGGTGTTAAAATAATTTTTTCATTGTTTCTTAATTCTTCATACCAAGATTGCTCCGCCAAAGCCGGAAATTTTTCTGTTTGCAAAACATCTAACCCTGCGCCTAAAATTTTGCCTGACTGAAGTGCATTTAAAACTGCTTGTGTGTTTACAATCTCTCCTCTGGCCGTATTAATCAAGAAAATTGGTTTTTTAAAGTGAAAGAAATATTCATCATCAACCATCTGTCTGGTTTCTGTAGTTAAAGGAATATGGAAGCTTAATACATCGCTATATTTCACAATTTCTTCCATACTTACTTCACGGGCAAAAGCATCAGAAAAACCAGTTTTATATTTATCATAAGCCATAACATCAACCTCAAAACCGGCAAGTTTTTTGGCGAAGCTTTGTCCCATGAAACCATAACCGATAATGCCAACCTTTTTGCCTTTTAATTCATAACCCCGGTTTCCCTCCCGATCCCAAATCCCATTTCTGATTTCTATATCGGCTTTGCGAAAATTATTCATTAAAGATAGAAGTAAGCCCGTTGCGTGTTCTCCAACAGCATCGCAATTCCCCTCGGGGGCATTAATTAATTCTATATTTCGCTCAAAAGCTATTTTATCGTCAATATTATCCAAACCAGCACCAGCGCGGGCCACGAATTTTAAATTTGGAGCAGCCGCGAAAACTTCAGCATCAATTCTAAATTTGGTTCTTACGGCAATTCCTATATAATTTTTAATCCTATCCAAAGTTTGTTGACGGGTGATCTGAGGTTCATCATCAACCTGATAACCCATCGCAATTGCCCGCTCTTTAAAAGCCGGGTGTAAATCATCAACAATTAATATTTTCTTCATGTTAAAGCAAAAGTAACAATATGGTGGCTTTTAAACTCTTTAATTAATCAAATGTTTTTAAAATCAAGGGTTTTACAATGCCGCAGATCAATGCTTTTAAAAGTGATTGGTCAAAGGAAATTTCAATCTGCCAACCCTTAATTAAGCTCACAAAAATTTTACTATAATATGGCTGTAATAAAATAGTTACGGCTCCTTAATTAAACTTACTTGCCGTTACTTTGTCTCCCTTTACAAGAACACACAATATATATTATTTTAATGAGAATTTTAAAATCAGGAACGATACAGATTACACTATTACTAATAAGTTTATCCTTTGGTCTTTTTGCACAAACAGGTGGCAAAGCCAAAATCACAGGTACACTTAAAGATGCTACCACACAAGAGACAATTCCATTTGCGACAGCGGTTTTAATTGATAAAGCAACAGCTAAAAATGTTAAAATAGCCCAAACCGATGTTAACGGTGCTTTTGTTATGGCTGATTTGCCTGCAGGAACTTTTACCTTCAAAATCAGTTTTGTTGGTTATCAAACCATGGTTAGAGATAACGTGACCATCACTGCTGCAACAGGAACTTTAAACTTCGGCGATATTAAAATGAATACCGCAAAAGGAAACATACTCAGCGAAATTACTGTAACAGGCCAGAAACAAGGCATGCAGATGGGCATTGATAAAAAGATTTTTTCAGTTGATCAAAGCTTGGTTAGCGAAGGTGGTTCAGCCGGAGATTTATTGCAAAACGTACCTTCCGTTTCAACAGATATGGATGGTAATGTAAGTTTGCGTGGATCAAGCGGCGTTAGGGTATTGATTGATGGCAAACCATCATTAATTGCAGGAGGAAATGTTGCCCAGATTCTTCAGTCAATCCCTGCAAGTTCTATCGAAAGTGTTGAAGTGATTACGAATCCATCCGCAAAATATGACGCAGAAGGACAATCAGGAATCATTAACATTGTGTTAAAGAAAAACACTAAACTAGGTTTTAATGGCTCTGTGGCATTAACGGCTGGTAATAGAGATAATTACAATGGCAATACCAACTTGAGTTTCCAAAACAGTAAGGTAAATATTTATGGAAATTACAGTTATCGCTACGGAAACAGAATTGGTGGCGGTTTTCAGGATATCACTTATAGAAACTCTGCAACTTCTACAGCTTTTGCAAACCAGAGCACCTCATCTTCATCGTTAGATAAAGGGCATAACGCCAAAGCTGGAATTGACTATTACATTACGCCAAAAAGCATTGTAAGTTTATCTGGTGGATTTAACTCAAGAGAAAATGATCGTGATGAATATGTAGATATCAGACAATTAAGTTCAGGACTAAATCCGGTTTTATTCAGTAACAGGAACAATGTGAACAACGGCGATGGAAACAGTTATGATTTAAACCTGGATTATGTTCAAAAGTTTAAAAAACCTAAAGAAGAACTGACTTTCAACTTTGGTTATTCTAATGGCACCAATAACAATAACCAGGCTTATAACACTATTATTACCAATAGAAATGGTTCTGATGTAAATATAAACCCAAGTTTGCAACGTATTTTCAATACCGGCGAAAACACAAACTATAACATTCAGGCAGATTACGCATTACCTGTCGGCAAAACCGGAAAAATTGAGGCTGGATACCGCAGCCAGATTCGCTTGGGAGATAACGATCAATATGCCGATTCAGTTCTAACAAATACGAATGTAGTGATTAGAAACAACAAGTTAATCAATGATTTCAGCAGTAAAGACCAGGTTCATGCTTTATATTTAAATTACCAGAACCAGATTAAAGATTTCGGTTATCAGGTTGGTTTAAGAGCTGAAGATGCCCGTTTAGATACTTATTTAGAAGGTTATAACGAAAACGTTTTAACTGCCAGTGAAGGCAATATTCATTACAAAAGATTGTACCCAAGTATTTTCTTAACCCAAAAGCTGAAAGGAGATCAGCAACTTCAGTTGAGTTACACACGTCGTGTGAATCGCCCTCGTGCCTGGGATACCAATCCATTTTTAGATGTTTCAGACCCATTGAATTATAGAGCAGGTAATCCAAATTTATATCCGGAAGATGTGCATTCATTTGAATTAGGCTATAGCAAATACTTTAAGAAAGTAACTTTAACATCAAGTCTTTATTTCCGTCAAACCAATGATGTTATTCAGCGTGTAAGAAGTGTTCCTGATGCTAATGGTATTATTACCACCACGCCTCAAAACTTAACACGCCAGATAAACAGCGGTTTAGAGTTAATTGGTCGTTTTGATTTAATTAAAGCATTAAACTTCACTACCAACGTAAATTTATATCAACAAAAATTTGATGGCGATGCCAGATATAATATTGCTGACAGAAGTGGCTTCAGCTGGAATGCGAACATTACCGGAAATTTAACTGTAGTTAAAAATGTGTCTATTCAGGTACGTGGAGATTACCGTGCTCCTGAAGTGATGGCGCAGGGAAAACGCAACGCGATGTACGGAATTGATGGTGGTGCGAAATATGATTTCCCGAACAAAAAGGCATCGCTTAGCTTTAACATCAGAGATGTATTTAATACCCGAAGATGGAGCATGACCACTGATGACAACTTTACGCTTATTGATTTCCAACGTCGGATGCAAGGTACAATGGGGAATTTAACCTTCTCCTATCGTTTTGGAAAAACAACTTTTAATTTAAACAAGTCTAAGAAAAAAGAAGAACAACAAGATAACCGTCCTGATGAAGGATCATTTTAATTTTGAAAAAGGCGTTTAAAAACTTAGTTTAAACGCCTTTTTTATAAACCAAACCAAACATTGAAAAAACGTCTCCCGAAATTATATTTCTTTCTGTTGGTTTTCCTTTTCGGCACCTCTGCATTTTCGGCCGAAAAAGGAGTAATAAGCGGAAAAGTTGTAGAAGAAGTTGGTGGATTATCAATTCCATCAGCAATTATATCCGTTTATCTTGAGGGTACAGAGCAACCATTAATTACCTCTGCAACTGATGAAGATGGTTTTTTCAGCATAAAAAATTTAAAGCCCGGTAATTACCGGATCAAAATAAGTTTTGTGGGTTATGCTCCATTGATTGTGAATGGAATAGTCATCACTGAAAAAGATTTTGATAAAAACCTTGGTTCTTTAAAATTAAGTTCCGAACAAAATTCCTTACAGGAAGTAACCATAACCGTTCAAAAACCAACTATCGAATTTGGAGCAGATGGTGTAACTTATAACGTTGGCTCATCTCTTTTAGCTGAAGGAAGTACAGCCACTGATGTTTTAAAGAATGTACCAATGGTTCAGGTAGATATTGACGGAAACGCAACCATTGCCGGCAAAAAAAGCACACGTGTTTTTATTGATGGGAAACCCTCTGATTATATGACATCCAATATCGCAGATTTGTTAAATGTTTTACCTTCTGATGCGATTGAAAAAATTGAAGTACTTACCAATCCACCCGCAAAATATAGTGGCGACGGCGAGGGCATTATCAACATTGTAATGAAAAAAGGCTTTAAAGTTGGTTTTAATGGAAATATTGGAGTTGCTGGCGGGGTACAAGGAAATGGAAATGCCAATACCAATGCTTCTTATCGGGGTAAATCTTATGCAATAAACGGGAGTGCAGCCTATCGTTATAATGTTGGCCGAGGAGACAACCACAGCTATCGTGAAAACTTTTTTCCTGATACTACTTTTTATTACGATCAGTTTGGTGGTTACAAAAACAAAAACAGAGGTGCAAACTTTAGATTAGGTTTCGATTGGGATATTACTCCAAAGCAAAACCTCCGCTTATCAACCAATCTTAATGATAACAAATCCTCTTCAAACTCAACTAACGATCTTCATTATCTGAATCAGGAATTAATTGAGAAACGGTTACGAAACCAGGTAAACTCTGGAAACGGAAAGAGTAATAATTTCGTAATCAATGCTGATTATAAGCTACAAACCGATACAAGTGGTGGAAATTTATCGCTCGGCTTAACTTTCAATACCAATGGGAGCTTAGACCTTAGAAGTTATAATACAACTTATGCACCAACAGGAGTTTCAAAACCAACTTTGCAACAAAACAACAATGATATTGGCAATAACGGCTTAACCTTCAATCTCGATTACGATAAACCAGTTTTTAAAAAAAGAGATCGTATAGAACTTGGTTTGGCTTACAACTACCGAAAAAATGATAATGATTTACTGGTACAAAATTTCAATTTTCAAACAGAGCAATTTGTTACCAACAATAGGCTAAGTAACCAGTTTCTGTACAACGAAAATATTTTTGCAGGCTACGCTTCCTACAATTATCGGAACGCAGGGTGGGGAATAAAAACCGGGATCAGAACAGAATTAACAGATGTTGCTTTCGATCTTTCAACCGGAGAAAATTATAATGTTAAGCCTTATTTAAGTGTTTTTCCAAATTTATCACTTAACCGTTTTTTCAGAAAGCGATATAATTTTGGCGCCACCTACAGTGTTCGAATCAATCGCCCGAGAGAAAATGCGTTGAATCCGCAGGTCAATAATGTAGATACCTTGAACATCTCTTACGGAAATCCAAACCTTTCTCCGGCATACACGCATCAAATGGATCTTAGTTTTGGTGCGTTTGGCCAAAAATGGTCATTCACACCGCGACTTTCCTATTCTACCAGTCAGGGTGTAATTGAACGATACAGAACAGTGGTGCTGATTCCTGGATCAAGTTCTGCCCGATCGGAAAACACCTTTGACAATGTTGGAACCAACAATTCATTGGCTTTAATTTTAATTGGCAATTACCGCCCTACAAACAAAATATCCGCTAATGGTAACCTCAGCGTTATTCAAAGCAAATATACTTCTAAACTTAACAGTGCTCTGAATAGAGATGGTTTGAGTTTAAGAGGAAGTTTTGGTTTTTCGATGCAGTTACCGCAAAAAACGGCCTTCGAATCGAATCTTAATTATGCCAATAATGTCAATGCGCAAGGAAGAAACAAGGGTTCTGTCACTTCGAGTTTCTCGGCCAGGAAGATGTTCATGAGCAACAGACTAAATTTCAGGATTACACTAAATGATGTATTTGGAAACCGCAATAATACATTGTACAATGAAGGAGAAAACTTTAGACTCCAGAATTTCTCTACCAATAATACGCAAAACTTCATTTTTAGTTTAAACTACAGGTTTACAAAAATAGCGAAGAAGATTCCGCCACCAGCGGCCACAAAACCGCAATAAATTTTATTTCGCCATGGATATTATTAATTTGCAGCATGGAAGAACAAAATCCCTGGAAAACACTTGATAGTGAGATTAAATATGACAACAATTGGATTAAGGTAACCGAACATCAGGTCATCAATCCATCTGGTGGTAACGGAATTTATGGCGAGGTTCATTTCAAAAATTTAGCCATTGGAATTTTACCGTTGGATGAGCACTATAACACCTGGTTGGTTGGACAATATCGATTTCCCTTGAAAACTTACAGCTGGGAAATTCCAGAAGGTGGAGGGCCTTTAAACGAAGACCCATTAGAAAGCGCAAGAAGGGAATTATTGGAAGAAACCGGAATGAGTGCCAGAAACTGGAAAGAAATACAGCGCATGCATCTTTCCAATTCCGTCAGTGATGAACTGAGTATTATTTATATAGCAACTGATCTTATTCAGGGCATTGCAATGCCCGAGGAAACCGAGCAATTAGTGGTTAAGAAAATCCCTTTTGATGAAGCCTATCAAATGGTTTTAAATAACGAAATTACCGACTCGATGAGTGTTGCAGCCATTTTAAAAGCAAAATTGATGATGCTGGAAAATTTAATATAATTCCAAATGTCATGATTACACCAAATGTTCCTATGGAACATAAAAAAAATACATCATTTTTTTTACCCAGGATATATCCCTACGGGATATTTTGCGTTCATGCATATTCCGATAAGACATTTCGTGAAATGTAAATAGGATATTCCAGATCGTTACATGCCGTCAAAGCGCAATTTCCATCATTGACACCATTATAACCACCAAATGTTCCTACGGAACATAAAAAACACATCATTTTTTTTTATCCAAGATATATCCCTACGCGATATTTTGCATTCATGCATGTCCCAATAGGGACATCTCCTGGGTAGCAAATGTTTTTTCGTTCCACGGGAACCTCTCGTGAAATGTAAATAGGATATTCCAGATCGTTAACATGCCGTCAAAGCGCAATTTCCATCATTGACACCATCATAACCACCAAATGTTCCTACGGATTTTTTTCTACCCAGGATATATCCCTACGGGATATTTTACGTTCATGCATATCCCAATAGGGGCATTTCTTCGGTATTTTTTTCTGCCGATGATATATTCTACAGGATATTTTGCGTTCATGCATATCCCGATAGGGACATTTCCTCGGTATTTTTTTTCTGCCGAGAAACTATTCTACGGGATATTTTACGTTCATGCATATCGCCATAGAGAGCTTTCACTGGTAATTTTTTTTACCGAGAACTATTCTACGGAATATTTTGCATTCATGCATATCCAAATAGAGAACATTCATCGGTATTTTTTTCTACCGAAGATATCTCCTACAGGGCATTTTGCGTTCATGCATGTCCCAATAGGGGCATTTCCTCGGTATTTTTTTCTGCCGAGAACTATTCTACGGGATATTTTACGTTCATGCTTATCGCCATAGAGCACTTTCAACGGTAATTTTTTCTACCGAGGAGTGTAAAACTACAAGATATTTGCATTCATGCATGTCCCGATAGGGGCATTTTACCTGTATTTTTTACCGAGAACATATTATACGGAATATTTTGCGTTAATGCATATCCAAATAGAGAGCTTTTACCGGTAATTTTTCTGCCGAGGAGTGTAAAACTACAGGATATTTGCGCTCATGAATGTCCCAATAGGGACATCTCCTGGGTAGCACAAATAATGAAATGTTTTTTCGTTCCGTAGGAACGTTTCGTGAAATTAATTATCT
The DNA here is from genome assembly GCF_003339865.1 of Pedobacter chinensis. Classification (GTDB taxonomy): domain Bacteria; phylum Bacteroidota; class Bacteroidia; order Sphingobacteriales; family Sphingobacteriaceae; genus Pedobacter; species Pedobacter chinensis. Next base: position 695,342 of record NZ_QPKV01000003.1, on the reverse strand, counting down.
TGAAAAAAAAACGATATGCCTAACACCTACACCCAAATCCACATCCAATTTGTTTTTGCAGTTAAATACCGTGCAGCTTTAATTGGTAAAGAATGGGAAGAAAGATTGTTGAAATACATCACAGGCATTATACAAGCCAATAATCATAAGATGATTCAAATAAACAACATGCCAGATCATATCCATATCCTTGTTGGTTTACGCACACATCAATCTATTTCAAGTTTAATTCAAAATGTAAAAACCGAGAGTTCAAAATGGATTAACGACCAGGGTTTCTTAAAATCAAAGTTTTCCTGGCAAGAAGGTTATGGCGCATTTTCCTATTCAAAAAGTCATGTTCCTAAAGTAATTCATTATATCCAAAATCAAAAAGAACACCATAAAAAAGAAACCTTTCTGGATGAGTACACCAATTTTTAAAAGCTTTTGAAATAGAATTTGAAGAAAAATACATCTTCAAAGAACCAGAATAATTATTCATTATCTTTGCGTTAATATTTAAACCTTAAAATGAGTAAACTTTTCGGATATCTCCTTAGTCCAGTTTTTTATATTTTTTTCGGATTGGTGCTTTGCATTTTCCACCCCATTCAATGGATTTGCTACAAACTTTTTGGCTATAAAGCACATAAAACTTCTGTTGATATATTGAATTTCTTTTTAACCTATTGCCAGTTATTTCTTTTAAACACCATCACATTTAAAAACGATTATAATTTACCAACAGACAGGCCAATCATATTTGCAGCGAATCATCAAAGCATGTACGATATTCCGGCGTTGATCTGGTTTTTGAGAAAACACAGTGCAAAATTCATTTCTAAAATAGAGTTGACGAAAGGAATTCCGTCCATATCCATCAATTTACGTTTAGGTGGTGGTGCAAACATCAACAGGAAAGATAACAAACAAGCCATTTCCGAAATCATTAAACTAGGCCGCAGAATGAAAGAAAACAACTGGAGCACCGTGATTTTCCCGGAAGGAACCAGGGCGAAAGATGGTCAGGTCAAGCCATTTCAATTTGGCGGAATTGCAACCCTTTTAAAGGCTGTACCTAATGCTTTGGTTGTTCCGGTGGCAATTGAAAACTCCTGGAAAATTGTACGCTTTGGCGTGTTTCCGCTCACAGCAGGCAACGCATTAAAATGGACGGTTTTAAAGCCAATTGAACCGGGCGTAAAAACACCAAACGAAATTACTTTGGAAGCAGAAACTGAAATCAGAAAAGTTTTAGGACAAGAAGTGCTTTTATAGTATTTAGATTCTAGTATCAATACATTTACGAACCTAACATCATGTTTTCCAATATTTGACTCTCAACCCGGAATTAAATATTCTTATTTCCTATTACCCTGAAAAACTCATCTCTGTAAGTATCTCCAACAGGAATGATTTTTTGATTGATCGTAATTCTGCTGCGCTCTATACTTTCAATTTTATCAACAGCCACAATGTAAGATTTGTGTACCCGAATGAATTGGCTTTGGGGTAGTGCCTCTTCCATCTTCTTCATACTTTGCAGTGTGATAACACGCTCATCTTTAGTAAAAATGGAAATATAATCTTTCAATCCTTCAATATATAAGATGTTGTGAAGGTAAATTTTCTGGATTTTGTGCTCGGTTTTAACGAAAATATAATCCTGAACAGGGTTGGCCGGAGCTGAAAAAGGGGCAGGTGTAACAATTGGCTGTGCTACGCTGGCCGGAACCTCAACTGGCTTAAACTGATTGTGTACTTTTTCTACCGCTTTATAAAAACGATCGAAAGCAATTGGTTTCAATAAATAATCAGAAACATTTAAATCATAGCTTTCTAAAGCATATTGAGGATAAGCGGTAGTTAAAATGTAATGGCATTTATTCCCGGCGATTTTCAAAAATTGAATTCCCGTTAATTCTGGCATTTGAATATCCAGAAATACCAGATCAATACCACCGCCTTGAACAACTTGCAGCGCTTCAATTGGATTTTCACACCTTTTAACTAACGTTAAAAATGGTACTTTAGAAATATAATCCTGCAAAATATCAAGCGCTAAAGGCTCATCATCAACAACAATACAATTTAAGTTCATTTTAGGTTTAAATTTTAATTAATGATTTTTTATTGAATTCGCTCCGTATTGGTTCCGAATTAAATATCAATCATCAGTTCACAGGTATAATGAGTAGCCGAATTTACAACATTTAATTTATATCTGTCAGGGTAAACAAGCTGTAATCTTCTTTCAACATTGGTTAATCCAACTCCACCCTGCGCATCTTTGTTCTGTTGATTCTTCTTATTAATCACACTGAAATGAAGAATTTTCTGATTCGCAATGATGTTAATTTTAACGGGATTTTCAGGATCGTTTACCACACCGTGTTTAAAAGCATTTTCAACAAAAGAAATCAACATCAGCGGAACAATCTTTTGATCATCAATTTCTCCATTTAAAGTAAGTTCTATATAAGCACCATCTTTAAACCTGATTTTCTGCAACTCAATATAGTTTGTTAAATAATCAACTTCCTTGCTTAATGCTACCGTTGGCGTGTTGCTTTCATATATCATGTATCGCATAATTTCCGAAAGTTTCATAATCGCATCAGCAGTTTTTTCTGATTTTTGGTAGGCAAGCGAATAAATGTTATTTAATGAATTGAAAAGAAAGTGTGGATTTAATTGTGATTTCAAAAATTGCAACTCCATTTCCCGGCGCTCGCTTTCCAGATTACGCTGAATGCGCTCACTGGAAAACCAATCGATTGTGAATTTTATAATACAGCTGCTGATCATAAAAAACCCAGAGAGAAAGGTTACAGCAATGATGAAGTTATGAATAGGAATTTCTATTTTCTTCCCCTTAGATCCAATATAAACTAAAACATCATCAGGATACAATACAGCAACAGCTGTTTTAGCAACTACAGCAAGAGCAATAATGAAAAGAAATACGAGTACATATAACCAATACTTTTTCCTTTTCTTTATTAATCCGGGAATTAAAAAAATGTAATTCAGGTAAAATATTGATACATTAATAATACCGTACACAACATAAGTAATAAAATAATCAGTAAGCGTATGTTTAGAATTGTCAAAAATATTGCTCGCAATTACGATCATCAATATTATTCCCCAAAAAATAGAGTGCAGAATTAAAGGACCTTTATTTGTCTTCATGAAAAATCTTTCTATTACTTAAAAAAATGCTGATTATTCATCATTTCTTTTGTGCACCCAAAATAAATAAACTTTATTTTCTAAAAGCATACAATCTACCAACTGGCATTTTTTTTCTACCAACGGTCGAAACGGCAAAATTTATCGACAAACAAGAAAAATGCCAGTTGATCTAGAATCTTGAACAATTGGTATAATACATTTTAGCAGCAAATTTTCATTGTGTTCCTTTGAATCATCAAAACGAAAACAACATGAAACCATCATCAGCAATCAACAAAAAAAACATAACAAATGCTGATGATAGTTTCATAGCCTTAACAATAAATAAACAGATCATGAAAAAATTAGCAAACACTTCGCCATTTTTACTTTTATTACTGCCAGTATTTATGATGCTTATTTTAACACTTATGATTAATACTAATCAAACTGATGCTGAAGTTGTGGTAAAACCTGCAACAAGCTCTAATGCCATTGTGAAACAAGCTACTGCTATTTTCAAATAGTATAATGAGTAATTTTGCAATCGAAACTGTAGGTTTAAATTTTAACTTCGGCAACCAAACCATAGTTAAAGATTTATCATTACAAGTACCAAAAGGCAGTATATACGGCTTTTTAGGTCCAAATGGTGCCGGAAAAACAACCACAATAAAAATTCTGCTTAATTTGCTCAAGTCTCCCGTAGATCAGGTTTTTATCTTTGGAAAAGAAATTAACAGTAATCGCATTGCAACGCTTAAACGAATTGGGGCATTGGTAGAACAACCAGCTATTTATGGCCATCTCTCCGGCAAGGAGAATTTAATCAATCGCTGCATTTTATTAGGAATAAAAAAAGCTAAGGCTGATGAAATGTTAGCATTGGTTGGTTTAACCGATGCCGCAAATAAAAAATCGAATAAATATTCCTTAGGAATGAAACAGCGCTTAGGCATTGCCCTGGCATTGGTTTCAGATCCAGAATTGTTGTTACTGGATGAACCAACAAACGGCTTAGATCCCAACGGTATTATCGAAATCAGAAACCTGATGATCGAATTAACAGCAAAACATAACAAAACCATTTTGGTTTCCAGTCATTTGCTTGCAGAAATTGAAAGAACCGCAACGCATGTTGGCATTATCAATAAAGGACAGCTGTTATTTCAAGGCACAATTGATGAACTTCATCTTCTGAGTAAGCCATTGTTAGAGATAGAAGTAGATCAGGTTGAAAATGCAAGTGCCTTTTTAACAAATTCAGGTTTTGAAATTGTTTCAAAAACCGATAAAAAAATCACTTTGCCATTTTCATCCGCAGAAGATAGTGGCAAGCTGAACACACTCCTTATTCAAAACGGCTTTACAATCTACAGTCTTTACAAACAACGTAAGGATCTCGAAAACCTATTCCTGGATATCACGAAAAACAATTAACATGCGCTCAATATATATATCATTAGTTTCCGAATTTTATAAATCCAGAAAAACACTTGCATTTTGGGCCGCAATTTTGCTTCCTGTGGGAATCTGCAGCCTGGTTACTTTTGGTTTTTATTCTGGTTCAGAAAAGGTGTTAAAAATGAATTACCCTGGTATGCTTCTTTGGGTAAGCTATGCTGGTGCCACATTAAATGTTATGGGCATGCTCATTATGCCTTTCTATGTAATGTTCATGGCATTTTCAGTAAATAACATCGAACATAAAAACGACACCTGGAAAACCCTGTTTGCACAACCCTTAAACAAATTCTCTATCTATACAGCCAAATATCTATTTGCAGTATTGCTCATCTTTATTTGTTTATTTCTTTTTGCAGCCCTAACTTTCGGTTTCGGCCACTTGCTACAAGCATTGATTCCCAAATACACATTCAGTCAATATAATCCATCAACATTTTTAATTAATTCTTACACCAAGTTATTCCTGTCATCATTAGGCATTTTATCCCTTCAATTTATATTAAGTTTAATCTTGGCCGATTTTCTTAAGCCCATAGGCATAGGTTTTGTCGGCACAATTATGGGAATTGTAACTGCAAGTTTAAAGTGGAAATATGCTTATTTAATTCCTTACAGTTTGCCCGCTTTAGCACTACAAGTTACCAAAATAGAAAAAGGGAAAGATCCTCTTGATTTTGAAATTTTCTCCCGGGAAATATGGACAAGTTTAACTTACGCAGCGGTTTTGTTTGTTGCCGGCTATTTCATTGTGACTAAAAAAAGCATCAAATAAATATATTTTTTTTTGAAAAGCAATTACAGTTTTTCATTTTAAGTGTCAGTCCTTCTTTACACTACAAGTCCGCTTCCAGGAAAAATGGAATGCGGGCTTTTCGTTTCAATAAGGTTTAGTTAACCTCGGCAATTACTAAACACTTCAGTTTTCACTTGCAGGTGCCATAAACCATTGTAAAAATATCATGGTAAAGTGAAAGCAAGTTTGTTAAACTGTAACTTAGCAATAACAACCAACCAACATTTTCATAAAAATGATCAAAAGATTTACAATTACAGCATTAGCCCTGGGCTTATGCTTTTCTGTGTTTGCGCAAGATACGCCAGATGCAGCTGTGGTACAAAAGATACGTAAGGCAGGTTTAGAAAACTCAAAAGTAATGGATATTGCCTTTAACCTTACTGATGTTTCAGGTCCACGATTATCAAATTCACCAGGCTTAAAAAGAGCTCAGGAATGGGCCGTTAAACAACTTACAGAATGGGGCCTTAAAAATGCACATCTCGAAGCCTGGGGTACCTTCGGAAAAGGGTGGCAGGTTGATAAATATTATGCCGCTACCACCGTTCCTTTTTATCATCCTATCATTGCTTCTCCTAAAGCCTGGACGCCTGGAACAAATGGCCCGGTTAAATCTGAAGTAATTTTAATTAAAGCCGATAGTGTTTCCGATCTGGCAAAGTATAAAGGAAAATTGGTTGGTAAAATTGTAATGATGGATCAGGGAACTCCGCTAACAAGCGGTCTTAAACCAGATTTCTCCCGCTATGCAGATTCTACCTTAGCACAAATGGCGGCAGCAAAACCAGCAGCAGCCGGAGCAGACAGACAACGTCCGGCTGGTGGGCCAATGGCAGACCGTATGGCACAAATGATGAAAATGCGTGAAATTCGTGCAGCAATGAGCGCTATGCTGGTAGAAGAAAAAGTAGCTTTAATTTTAACCTATGCCCGCGGTGGTCAGGGAACCTTCTTTACAAGTAACGGAGCATCTTACGCTTTAGATGCTAAACCAGTTTCACCAGAGCTGGAAGTTGCAGCAGAAGACTTCCTGCACATTTTACGTTTATTGCGTGCAGGTAAAACCGTAGAGGTTGAAGCCGATATTAAAACCTCATTTTACGATCAGGACCCTCAGGGATATAACGTTATTGCAGAAATTCCCGGAACGGATAAAAAGTTAAAGGACGAAGTGGTGATGATTGGTGGTCACTTTGACTCATGGCACGCAGCAACAGGCGCTACCGATAATGCTGCAGGATCTGCAGTGATGATGGAAGCGATGCGTATTTTAAAGGCAATAGATTTTAAACCAAAACGCACCATTCGCATTGCCCTTTGGAGCTCAGAAGAACAAGGTTTATTCGGGTCAAGAGGTTATGTAGCCAAACATTTCGGCGACCCGAAAACGATGGCTTTAACCCCAGACCAAAAGAAAATATCTGCATATTATAATTTAGATAATGGAACCGGAAAAATTCGTGGTGTTTATTTACAGGGAAATGCCGCCGCCGGACCAATCTTTCAAAACTGGTTAACGCCATTTAATGATCTGGGTGCAACAACCGTTACTATTAATAATACAGGTGGAACCGATCACCAGGCTTTTGATGCAGTTGGTATTCCAGGATTCCAGTTTATTCAGGATCCAGCCGATTATAATACCCGAACTCACCATAGCAACATGGATACTTATGATAGATTGGTTGAAGATGATTTGAAACAATCGGCAACAATTATTGCTTCATTTGTTTACAACACATCTCAACGCGAGGCACAAATCCCAAGAAAAGAACTTCCTGCACCTCAGGCAGCAAGACCATAAAAGGATTAATCTAATTTCAAAACAAAAGCCTGCCTTTTGATATTACTATCAAAAAAGCAGGCTTTGCTGTTTAGAGAGAGATGCGTTAAAAATGCAAATCTTTATTCCTTATAGGATAATATTTTTTCTTTAAATGCCCATACAATTAACTGGTAAGAATTTCTTAAATCAAGCTTTCTTACCATATTTCGCCGGTGAGTATTAACCGTATGCTCACTGATGGAGAGCAAATCACCAATTTCTTTACTATTATAACCTTTTGATAAAAGCCGCACTATTTCAACCTCCCGTTCAGTTATAGAGTCGTGATGATCTTGAAGTAGGATATTGTTTATCATCTTTTATAATTAAATATATTTAATGGCGTAATATTTTAGTTCTGCTAAATACCAAAAGGCGTATCCTTTAAGGATAGACAATTTTTGGTGTTTCAATAATAAACTTTTGGTTTGTTATTGTATTTCAAAAGTAATTGGTTGTACTGATTTATGAGTAGTATAAATCACCCTAAATAAAAGGGTAATTTTACGGTATCTAAAAACGAATATGCCTATTGCCAGAAACTTTCTAAATAACGACTTTAGAAAAAAAAACAAACTCTTAAAACTATTATGAACAAAGAAGCAAATTTTCAACCCATTGACAAGGAGGTAGCACAAGAAATGGTGAATGCCTATGCTAAAGAAGCAAGTAAAGATCCGAAATCTTACACCAAAGCAGTGTGGTTTCCAGCCGAGCAGATTTTAGAAATAGCAAAAAAACTAAGTGATGGCAAACATGATGGGTTAAGAATTTATTTCGCTCAATACACTAAAGATTCTTTAGATGGGTTGCCTCAGGAACATGAAGGTAGAAATACAGTATTACTTGTTCCTACTTTTGCAGCTGGACAAACCAATAAATTAGGCGATTTAACTGAAGAACATAAAGATGATACAGATGACATAGAGAATAGAGGTAATGTTTGCCCTCATCGATGCGAAGGAGTAGAGCTTTAACATATGCTCCTTTTTAACCCCATTGTTTGTATAGAACTGACCTGTCTTGCAGTTGCTGTTGTCTTTTTAATTAAAGACAAAACACTCTTCTGGCGATTAGCTTTGTGTTACCAAATTCTTGTATTTACAGTAGAATTGGCCGGCAGCTACATGGGCGGCCTGGGCATCCATAACCTATGGTTATACAACATATTTATATTCTTTGAGGCTAGTTTTATCTTTTATGGTATTCATCATTGTCTGAAGATATATACCAAGCAAAAAACAGCATTGATATTCGGACTGATATTAACCTGTATTATATACTTTTCATCTTTTATAATAAGGGGATTTCTAGTTTATAATTCTATAACGATCAGTGTAATGTCGGTAATATTTGTAATATTTACACTTTATTATTATTACCTTCTTTTAAAAGATTCATCTTTTATTGATATTAGAACGAATCCCGAATTTTGGTGGATAGCGGGAGTACTTTTCTATTATTTTGGCAGTACAATATCAAACATTTTCTATGATGTTTTGACCATAAATATTTTTGGTCATATGAGCTTAACGTATCTGATTTTTGTTATTTTATGCTTTATACTTTACGGCCTTTGGACATACTCCTATATATGCAGAGCGAAACAACGAAAATTGCAATCTTAATTGCTGTAGCAACTCTAATTTTCTTACTCATGCCAATTTTTCTCATGATGTACATTCGATCTTATAACAGACATAAGAAGAATCATATCTTAGAAAAAGAAAACATGAGAAGAGAGTTTGAGTCTGAAATGTTGCAAACCCGTATTGAAGTTCAGGAGAAGACAATGCAAACCATAGCCACAGAGTTGCATGATAATGTTGGCCAGCTCTTAAGTTTAACCACATTAACACTAAATTCAGTTAACCTTAACAATAGCGAAAAAGCAGCACAAAAAATTGAAAATTCTTTATCATTAGTAAACAAATCAATAAAGGAATTAAGAGAGCTGGCAAAATTGCTGCATGGCGAACAAATTGTCGAAACTGGCATTGGCAATGCCATACAGCAAGAAATAAACTGGCTGGAAAAAACAGGAACATTCGAACTTAGCGTAAGTAACCAACTGTTTGATCTGAAGGAAACTTCTCCAGATAAGGATCTTATCATTTTGCGCTTGCTTCAGGAAATTATCAATAACATTATCAAACATGCTAATGCAACAATCATTAGCCTCAACTTTTACCATGATAATCATATACTGCATCTCAGTGTAAAAGAAAATGGAGTTGGTTTTAATTATGAACGAATAAAAGCAAAGAAATCGGGCATGGGCTTAAATTCAATTTCGAAAAGAATTGAGATGATCAATGGAAAATTAATATTAAATTCAGCACCGAATAACGGCACCAATATATTAATCGAAATCCCCTATCCTTAAATCATGTCAACTCCACTTATCTCTATTGCTATTGTTGATGACCATACACTTTTTCGTTCCGGATTAGCCAGTTTACTAGATGAATTTGATGAGATTGAAGTGCTGTTTGAAGGGGTAAACGGGCAGGATCTTCAAAATAAAATAAAAAATTATCCTGATGTTCAGCTTATCCTGATGGATATTAATATGCCAGTAATGGATGGTTTTGCCGCCACAAAATGGATTAAGGAAAATTATCCAAACATTAATGTACTGGCATTAAGCATGCTGGAGGATGAAAAAGCAATTATAGGAATGCTTAAAGCAGGTGCAGGTGGTTATATGCTAAAAGAATCCACTCCTCTTGAGCTACTTGCGGCTATAAAGGCCATCACAGAAAAAGGATTTTTTGTTAACGACCTCGTTTCAGGACGACTTTTTGTTGCAATAAAAGATGGAGACTCAAAACCCGTTTTTAGTATACGAGAGCTTGCCTTTCTGCAACATTGCGCCAGCGAATTAACCTACCGTGAAATTGCAGATATAATGAATGTAAGCCCGCGAACCATTGATAATTATCGCGAATCTCTCTTTGCCAAGCTAAATATTAAATCGCGAACCGGTTTAGTGGTTTATGCAATCAAGAACGATCTTATTGTAATATAGTACTGTTTAGCCATAATCTTGCCAGCCTAAAAAATTTCTTGTTAAAATTTGGATAACTAAAAAATTAGTTTTAACTTTAGTTAGCAATATATATTGCTATTATCCTTATTACTAAATTATTATGGAAATTAAAGATTTAACCAAAGCCGAAGAGCAGATTATGCAGGTACTCTGGCAGTTGGAAAAAGCATTTGTTAAAGATGTTATTGATGAATTGCCAATACCAAAACCAGCCTACAATACAGTATCAACAATCATCAGGATTTTGGAAACCAAAGGCTTTATTGGCCACGAGGCTTTTGGTAAGGCCCATCAGTACTATCCCATGATTAGCAAAGAAGAATATAAACGTCACGCTACCGAAAAATTACTCGGTAACTATTTTGAAAATTCTGTTGAGAGTATGTTCTCTTTTTTCGTTAAAGAAGAAAAACTCGACTTAAGTGATGTTGATGAAATTTTAAAAATGATTGATAAAATTAAACACACACCAAAATGAGTTTTGCCCACTACCTACTTCAGGTAAACTTATACTTAATTGTTTTTTACGGCTTTTATAAATTACTGTTAGATAAGGAAACCTATTTTTCGCTGAACCGAGCTTATCTTGTAACTGCAGGACTTTTATCATTATTTATACCATTTATTAGATTAGAATGGCTAACAGAACAGAAAGCAGCCCAACAGGTTTACACATCGGTTAATTGGGAGGCCGTATTACAACAGGCAACAATAGTAACCGAAAGCAATACTGGTTTTAACTGGGGAAGTGCATTTGTTTATATTTATTGTGCAGGTATATTATTTTTCTTGGGTAGGTTAGTACTTAACTTGTTAGCAGTTAAAAACTTAATAAATACAGCTAAGGCTGGTTCGGCATTTTCATTTTTAAAAAACAAAATCGTTGATCAGGATTTACCGCTGGTTGATGTGATTGATATTCATGAAGAAGCACACATTAAACAATGGCATACGGTAGATATTCTATTTTTTGAAATACTGGGTGTGATTACCTGGCTAAATCCAATCATTTATTTTTATAAAAAATCGATAAAAAATATTCATGAGTTTTTGGCTGATGAACAAGCCGCAAAATTTCAAGGTGATAAAGCCGAGTATGCCATGCTAATTTTGAGCCAATCTTTCGGAGTTTCGCCAAACAGGTTGGCCAATGGTTTTTTTGATAAATCATTAATTAAGAAGCGGATTTTTATGTTGCAAAAAGAACGATCAAAGAAAATAGCGATCATGAAATATGGCTTTTTTATACCATTATTTGCACTTCTTATTGTCTTTTCTTCTGCCACTGTTCGTAAAAACAAAAAACTTATCGCCATCTCAGAGCAGATCCCTTTAGAAAAACCCATTGAAATCGTTCAGGAGATGGTAGCGCCTAAAGAAGAATTCGTGAACGAAAGATTATCAAAAAGTGTGATTAAACCATCAACAGAAAAAATTGATGGCAACTGGACTAATTTCTATCGTTTTATGGCAAAATCGATAAAATATCCTGTTGATGCACAGAAAAACAATTTACAAGGCAATACACAAATTAAGTTTACCCTTAAAAACAATAAGGTAACCAATGTAAGCACCGTATTGGATTTAGGAGATGGTTGTGATGAAGAAGTAATGAAATCATTGCTATCCTACAAAGATTTCAAAAATTTACCTGATGGGAATTATGTTTTAAAGGTTGATTTTAGATTAACGGACAACAACTCTAAAATTAAAAATGAAAAAGCCCTGTTGTTGCCTTCACATAAGAAGCTATCTGATATCAACGTAATAGGTTACTCGAACCCGGTTAGAGAGAATATTACTGATGAAAAAATCGATAAAATATACGATTTCGTATCCATTGAGAAACAGCCTGAATTTCCGGGTGGAATTAAAAAATTCTACGAATATTTAAGCAAAAGTATCAAGTACCCCAAATTGGCACAAGAAAATAACGTTCAGGGAAAGATATTTTTATCGTTCATTGTTGAGAAGAATGGCGCACTGACTGATGTACAAATAACACGCGGATTGGGTAGCGGAACAGACGAAGAAGCAGTTAGAGTAATCAGCGGATCACCAAGATGGAACCCAGGATTAGCTGAAGGTAAAGCAGTACGGGTAAAATACAACATTAATGTGAATTTTACACTCAGTTCGGAGAACGATCAGGGCACAACTCCCGATCCTACGGTTAAAACACAAAATTTACTATTAAGATCAACCGAAAAGAACAGCTCCATTAAATTAAGTGACGGCACATTTAATGGAGTGGTTGTTATTGATGGTATCAGACTGTTAAATAATAATTTACTGAGCACCTTAGATCCGAATGATATAGAATCTATTTCAGTTCTTAAAGATCAGCTCGCGACAAACTCTTACGGCTACAAAGCAAAAAACGGCGTATTATTAATAGCAACAAAAGCAGGGAAAAAGAATAATTTATTAATGAAATCAGATCAAAAGGAAATAACAATAAATAAACCATCTGCTTACGATATTAAACAGTAACAATACCAAAATCTACATTATGAAAACCATATTAATAGCAGCAATTGCCATAACGTTTACGTTCAAAGGTTATGCGCAAACCACAGACACGATAAAAATATCTGACAATATTATTTTGCAAGGTACATCCAAACCAGGCGGTAATGATCCGCTGATTATCATTGACGGTAGCAAACAATTGATTCGTGGCACCAATGCCTTAAAAGAAGTTGATCCGAACACTATTGAGTCGATCAATATTTATAAAGATGAATCTGCTATAGCTTTATATGGTGCGGAAGGAAGCAATGGGGTAATCGAAATAAAAACGAAAAACAGTAAATCATCCATTAAAGGGAAGCTATTTTTAAAATCGGATTCTACGCTAAATGGAAAAGTGTCGGGCTTAAGTGTACGTCCACAATCAATTTATCTTAAAGGCAAAAATTCAAATAATTTTTCATGGAAGCGCAGCAACCTCAAAATAGAAGGCAAAGAGCCGCTATATATTGTCGATGGCAAGGAAATATTTGATATCAAAAGCTTAAACCCTGAAAACATTGAGTCTGTAACTGTTCTAAAAGAAGCAGGAACTTCAGCATTATATGGAGAAAAGGCAAAAGATGGTGTAGTTATCATCACAACAAAAGCAACTAAAAAAGATTCTCCAAAGAAAAACTAGTTAAACAATTTTATAAAATTTATGATGAGAAAGCTAATGATTTTAGCCCTAACGGGCATTGCCATGTTTACTAATTCGGTCAAAGCACAGAACGAAAAAGTAGTAGATTTTACCTCGGTTGATCAGCAACCTTCTTATCCGGGTGGTATTGCTAAGTTTTATGATTATCTGGCAAAGGAGATAAAATATCCCGAGGTAGCAAAAAATAACAAAACAGAAGGAAAGGTATTTGTATCCTTTGTTGTGGAAAAAAACGGAAGCCTGGGAAATGTTGTGGTTACACGAGGGCTTTCAGCAGAAACTAATGCAGAAGCAATCAGAGTAATCAAAAATTCGCCGAATTGGAATCCTGGTTTAATTAATAGCAAACCGGTTAGGGTTAAATACAACATCAATGTTAATTTTAACTTATCTCAAAAGGGAGCAGAGAAAAAAACCAAGGCTCTAAATGGGAAAGCCCCTGAATACCCTGGAGGCACAAGTAAGCTTTACAGTTATCTGGTAAAAAACATCAAATATCCTGACCAAGCTAAAAAAAAATAACATACAGGGAATAGTATTTTTAACTTTTTATGTTGAGAAAGATGGTTCGTTAACAGATATAGTGGTTACAAGAAGCTTATCTAAAGAAACCGATGCAGAAGCATTAAGAGTAATGAAATCCGCACCAAAGTGGAACCCCGCTATCGGAACAGATGGTCGTCCGGTTAAGGCTAAATATCATATGACAGTGAATTTCTCATTGAGTTAATTTTTTTAAGTTAAGCTCTCGGATTATTTAAAATCGCATGTTTCTTAATTTAAGATTAAGAAACATGCGATTTTTGTCATTTATGCTGCCAACAGTTATATTTGAAAATGAAAAAATTGTTATTAACGTTCTTGGGTTTTGTATGCTGTACACTAAGCGTAGCAGCGCAACAACCCCCAGCCTCCAGTGAAAATTTATTGTTTCTTATTGATGGAAAATTAGTGCTAAGAGAGGAAGCAGCAAAAATTAACAAGGAAAGCATCGAATCTCTCACAGTTATAAAACAAAAGAAGCATAAGGAATTATTTGGCATAAATGATGACAAAGATCTTATAATAGTGATTACCAAGGCTAAAAAAAATAGCCCTGAAAACCTTACCATAGAAGAAAAAATTTCCAAAATCAATTTCAAGTCCGAATCAGATGCAGGTACGAAACCTAAAACCAATCCACCTTCAAGAGACTCTATTCCGAATGGGGTTTTTGATTTTATATCAATGGAGAAGCAGCCGCAGTTCCCGGGAGGAATAAAAGCCTTTTACGATTATTTAAATGCAAATATTAAATATCCTAAGGAAGCACGTAAAAACCACATATCCGGAAGGGTTTTTCTATCATTTATTGTTGAAAAAGATGGTCAGCTAACAAATATTAAAGTGACAAGAGGTTAAGTCCGGAAACTAATGAGGAAGCGGTTAGAGTACTCTCTGCTTCGCCTAAATGGACACCGGGTATACAATTTGGAGTTCCTGTGAGGGTAAGATACAATATAAACGTAAATTTCAATCTCGATCGATAATTAAATAATATCCATTAACCACAAAACCCCAGCTAAAATAGCCGGGGTTTTATGTTTTCTCTCCTGTCTCGGAACACTAAATTTATGAATTTTTTAAAGTATATGCAAATATTACAAAATAAAATTTTTATTTAGATAATTTTTTAATATGCCAACATAGGATTGTTGCCATTTTCACAAACTTTTATTTTGTTGCTGATTTATTATAATCCGTTTCGATTTGGCCCAAAAACTTTCATATGTTTTCGTATGAATAAATAAATCATAAAAACATTAAATTATCCTTTAAAAATGGCCACAATTAAAAAGCCCCAAACTAAGTTTGAGGCTTAAGACTCAGCAATTTAAGCTGAATACACAGTATATTTTTAAACTGTTTCTTCAGAAATGAATTTTGCCGAAGCAAAATCGCGGTTCATACGAGCAATATTTTCTAAAGAAATCCCTTTAGGGCATTCTGCTTCGCAAGCACCTGTATTTGTACAGTTACCGAAACCTTCAGCATCCATTTGCGCCACCATGCTTTGCACACGACGATAACGCTCTGGCTGACCCTGTGGCAATAATGCCAATTGAGAAATTTTAGCTGATACAAATAACATGGCCGAAGCATTTTTACAAGTTGCCACACAGGCACCACAACCAATACAAGCAGCAGCTTCGAAAGCGGCATCGGCCTGCATTTTTGGAATTGGCAAATTGTTTGCATCTTGTGCATTCCCTGTGTTTACGGAGATAAATCCGCCAGCAGCAATAACCCGATCAAATGCAGAGCGATCTACAGTTAAATCTTTAACTACAGGAAATGCAGCAGCTCTCCATGGTTCAACCACAATGGTATCTCCATCTTTAAAAGAGCGCATGTGTAACTGACAAGTAGTAACTAAATCTTTTGGCCCATGCGGACGGCCATTGATAAACATAGAACACATGCCACAAATACCTTCGCGACAATCGTGATCAAATACTACCGGCTCTTCTCCTTTGTTAATTAATTGTTCATTTAACACATCGAACATCTCTAAGAAAGACATATCCGGCGAAATATCAGATAATTGATAATCTACCAAAGCACCTTTGGTTTTGTTATTTTTCTGACGCCAAACTTTTAGCGTTAAGTTCATATTTCCTGTACTCATGATATTGAGATTTAAGTATCAACCATTAGTATCGAGTAGTGAGTATCAAGTATAAAGAGCGTTTGAAATCTTGATACATGATACTTAAATCTTGATACTCATGTCTTGCTACTATTTATAACTTCTTTGTGCTACTTTAATATTTTCAAACTTCAACTCTTCTTTATGCAGTTCGAAGTTCACACCTTCTTTAAATTCCCAGGCCGCTACGTATGCGTAATTTTCATCATCACGTAATGCTTCGCCCTCTTCAGTTTGATATTCTTCGCGGAAGTGACCACCACAACTTTCGTTACGGTTTAAAGCATCAATACACATTAACTCACCTAATTCAATGAAATCTGCCACACGGCCTGCTTTCTCTAATTCGGTATTTAATTCATCAACTGAGCCTGGTACACGAACATTGCTCCAGAATTCAGCACGTAAAGCTCTGATTTCTTCAATGGCTTCTTTCAAACCTTGCTCGTTACGGGCCATTCCACATTTCTCCCACATGATGTGACCTAAACGTTTGTGGAAATGATCAACAGATTTAGTTCCTTTGATATTGATTAAGGTGTTCAAAATTCCTTTAGCTCTTTCCTCAGCTTCCACAAATGCAGGATGATCTGTTGGGATAGCTTTTACTGAAATTTCTTTTGATAAATAGGCCCCAATTGTATATGGAAGAACGAAATATCCATCGGCTAAACCTTGCATTAAAGCTGATGCACCTAAACGGTTAGCACCGTGATCTGAGAAATTAGCCTCGCCTGTACAATATAAACCAGGAACCGATGTCATTAAGTTATAATCAACCCAAAGGCCGCCCATTGTATAGTGAACTGCAGGATAAATACGCATTGGTGTTTCGTATGGGTTTTCACCAGTAATTTGCGCATACATATCAAATAGGTTACCGTATTTTTCTTTAATAACTGCAGTACCCAAACGCATGCAAGTCTCTTTATCAGGATTATGATTACCTGCTTTGGAAGCTTCAATACGGCCATAACGTTCTGTATTCGCTTTGAAATCCAGATAAACGGCCAGTTTTGATGCGCCTACCCCATAACCTGCATCACAACGCTCTTTGGCGGCTCTGGAAGCCACATCACGAGGCACCAGGTTACCGAAAGCAGGATAACGGCGTTCTAAATAATAATCTCTTTCATCCTCAGGAATTTCTGAAGCTTTACGATTATCATCTTTCTTTTTAGGAACCCAGATACGTCCATCATTACGTAACGATTCAGACATCAGGGTTAACTTAGATTGATGATCGCCTGAAACCGGGATACAAGTTGGGTGAATTTGAGTGTAACAAGGGTTTGCAAAGTAAGCACCTTGTTTATGCGCCTTCCATGCTGCTGTAACATTACTTCCCATGGCGTTTGTAGAAAGATAGAAGACGTTACCGTAACCACCTGTTCCTAAAACAACCGCATGGCCGAAATGACGTTCAATTTCTCCGGTAATTAAGTTACGTGCAATAATACCACGGGCTTTGCCATCAATTTTAACAACCTCAAGCATTTCATGACGGGTATACATTTCTACTTTACCCATACCAATTTGGCGTTCTAAAGCAGAATATGCACCAAGTAATAATTGCTGACCAGTTTGGCCTGCTGCATAAAAAGTACGTTGAACCTGGGTACCGCCGAATGAACGGTTATCTAATAAACCTCCGTATTCACGAGCTAAAGGAACACCTTGCGCTACGCATTGATCTATAATATTGGCACTTACTTCTGCCAGGCGATGAACATTCGCTTCGCGGGCACGATAATCTCCACCTTTAATGGTATCATAGAAAAGACGGTAAACGCTGTCACCATCATTTTGATAATTTTTCGCAGCATTGATACCACCTTGAGCAGCAATGGAGTGTGCTCTTCGCGGAGAATCCTGAAAACAAAAACATTTTACTTTATAACCCATTTCAGCCAAAGTAGCTGCTGCAGAAGCACCTGCTAAACCTGAACCCACAACAATAACTTCAATACTTCTTTTATTTGCCGGGTTTACCAAAGGCACAGAAGACTTATATTTTGTCCATTTTGTGGCTAAATCGCCTTCTGGAATATTTGAATTAATATCTGACATATCTCTTTCGTGCTAAAAATTAATTAATTAAACCTGTGTAAACTGCGATAGGCATTAACGCGAAGATGATCGAGATAATGATGGAATACCAAACGCCTACACTTTTAATTATGCCATTATATTTTGAATGATTCCATCCCATGGTTTGGAATGCGGAAGCAAAACCGTGTAATAAGTGATAACATAAAGAAATCATTAACAATACATAAGCAACTACTCTTACCGGATCCTGGAATTTCTCTCTCATTACCGCATAAAGATCTTCATTTCCATTTGCATCAACAGTTGGGATGCCTGTAAAACGAGATACTACCCAAAAATCTTTCAGGTGAATAACCAGGAAGATAAGAAGTAATGTACCCAACAGCCCCATTGAACGGCTATACCATTTGCTATTGGCATTTCCATTATTAACCACATATCGTTCTGGCCTTGCTTTTCTGTTTTGAATTGTTAATCTTAAAGCTTGAAAGATATGCACCAACAAACCCACGAATAAAATGTATTCTCCAGCCCTAATGATCCAGTTGGTGGCCATAAAATGCGCCCCAATGTTGAACTTTAGGCCATTATCGTCAAGAAAAATTAACGAATTGATACCAGCGTGTACAATTAAAAAGAGTATCAGGAACAAACCTGTAACACCCATGATGAATTTCTTCCCAATAGAAGAAGAAAAAGCATTTCCGAAACCACTCATTTGATTAGGATTTATATCTAAATTTCTTGCAAAAGTATTTAATTATGAGTTTAATTTATAAACGATTATGACAAAACGGCGATAAAACATTTATTTAGAAACATTCTAAAGCTTATTCGCAACAATTAAAGAAATTTGAAATTATCAGGCTCTCATTTTCAAATCGCAGTCTTTTAATTATAAACCCAGGTCTTAATTTCCTTAATACCTTAATCACAACAAAAACCATTACCATCAAGAATTTAGACAACGATAAACCCAAATCTCATTCCCTTAATGCCTTAATTGTAACAGAAACCATTACCATCAAGAATTTAAGCAACAATAAAACCCAAATCTTAATTCCCTTAATGCCTTAATCGTAACAGAAACCATTACCATTAAGAATTTAGGCAACGATAAACCCAAATCTTAATTCCCTTAATGCCTTAATCGCAACAAAACCATTACCATTAAGAATTTAAGCAACGATAAACCCAAATCTTAATTCCCTCAATGCCTTAATCGTAACAGAAACCATTACCATTAAGAATTTAAGCAACGATAAACCCAAATCTTAATTCCCTCAATGCCTTAATCGTAACAGAAACCATTACCATCAAGAATTTAGGCAACGATAAACCCAAATCTTAATTCCCTTAATGCCTTAATCGTAACAGAAACCATTACCATTGAGAATTTAGTCAACGATAAACCCAAATCTTAATGTCTTAATTGTATTTCATAATAATTAAATCTATATTTAATCTGAAAACTCCCTATTATTTTTGACCATCCCTGGTTTTTATACATTCATCGCACATATCTGACTAAAGATGACAAAAAAAGAAATTACCCAATTATCTTTTGAGATCATTGGTTGTGCAATTAAAGTGCACAAAGCATTGGGACCCGGACTAATGGAAAGTATTTACGAAAAATGTTTACGATATGAGTTAGAAAAAAATGGGTTTAAGGTATCGCAACAATTCCTCATACCAATAATATATGATGAAATGGAAATGGATATCGATTTGCGCTTAGACCTATTGATTGAAGATTCGATTGTTGTAGAGGTAAAGGCAATTACCAACATATTACCTGTACATGAAGCACAAATTCTAACTTACATGAAACTAGTAAATGCACCACAAGGAATTTTAATTAATTTCTACACTGACAACATCACAAAATCGGCAAAGTATTTTGTTAACGATTTCTTTAGAATTTACCAGAGGAGTAAATGGAAAATCCATGCATAAAAAAAGTCCCGATTTGCATCGGGACTTTTTACGATTTATGTGATTGAGTTTTCTTAAGCTACTTTTACATTTACCGCGTTTAGGCCTTTTCTACCTTCTTCTACATCGTAGTTTACGGTATCATTCTCACGAATGTTATCGATTAAGCCTGAAGCATGAACAAAAATTTCGGCATCGCCATTAGATGGAGTGATAAATCCGAAACCTTTAGTTTCATTAAAAAATTTTACTGTTCCTTGTTGCATTATATTGTATTTTAATTTGCACCAAAGATATGGTTAAATACCTATAAATCAATTTTTTATTTTAAAATAGTTAAATTAATCCTAAATACATGACTGGTTGGCAATTAAACCCACTTAATTACCCTTAATTTAATTCATCAGTACCAAGAGAATCGTTAGGTTTAATCAAAAAAGCATATTAAAAGTACCTCTTTACACCAGCTTTTCCACCTGAAAAAAATAATTTTCCTAAAACACTTCATGCCTCAATAGGTTATTTAATTAACAAAACAAGTTCTAATCAAACACCTGCGATATGGAAACGAGAAATAACCACGCCTTGATTCAGGCCTTATTAGATTGCGCAATGGCTTGCGAGCACTGTGCCTCTTCATGCTTAAAAGAAGAAGATATTAACATGATGATTGAGTGCATTAAACTCGATAGAGATTGTGCTGACATTTGCACACAAGCCGCCAGATTGCTTCAACGCGATTCAATCATTGGTCGCCAATACTTGTTATTATGTGAAGAGATCTGCAGACTTTGTGCAGCTGAATGCAGTAAACATGATCACGAACATTGCAGGCAATGTGCGGTTGCCTGTGAAGAATGCGCAGATGCCTGTCACGCCAATCATGAGCCAATCCACCAGGATTAAACTGCATAAAAAATGCCTTCTGAAAAAAATCAGAAGGCATTTTTATATACTGCTATGCTAATTATTGCGCAGGGAAACTGAAATTATATGTTCCTTGTTCGCTCACACCAGAAATACTGATCATGTTGTTTCTTCCCATTGGTAATGCTTTTTGAACATCAGCAACAGAGTTTACAGGTTGGCCATTAACTTTTGTTATAATTAGACCTTTCTCCACACCAATATTATCGAAAGCCTTGCCAGTAACGACCGAAGTAACCACAACACCGCTGCTAATTCCAAATTTAGATTTTTGCGCCTGAGTAGCCGGAGCAAATGTTGCTCCTAATTTAGACACCTCGACACTTTTTGTAGCCGTATTATTTGCAGTTAAACCAACGCTCGATTCTCCTTTTAACGTAACGGTTATATCTTTCAATGAACCTTCTCTTAAAACGCTCAACTTCACTTTGTCACCCGGATTTAAACGGCCGATTCTTTCCTGTAAATCAGGCGAATCATTAATTACCACACCATCCACCTTTTTAATAATATCACCTTGTTTAATTCCAGCCGCAGCAGCACCGCCACCAGCTACAACATCACTTACATATAAACCGCTAACTTCTGAAGTTTTAACACCTTCTGGTTTTTCTTCCCCACTTAACGGGAAAAAGTTTACGCCAATATAACCACGTTTCACCGAACCATATTTCATAAAATCATCTACAATTTTACGAGCCAGGTTAACCGGAATGGCAAAACCATACCCTTGGTTATATCCACTTTGAGATGCAATTGCAGAATTGATTCCTACCAATTCGCCACTGGCATTTACCAATGCTCCTCCACTGTTTCCAGGGTTAATAGCAGCATCGGTTTGAATGAAAGATTCGATACTTGTGTTGGCAGGACGATCTGGTCTTTTTCCTGTACGTTGATACTCACGATATTCTTCTTCAGTAATTTCACCGCCTTGTTGTTCACGACCGATGATACCAATACTTCGATTTTTCGCACTCACAATACCTGCAGTAACGGTAGTTTGTAAATCAAGCGGGAAACCAACTGCTAAAACCCACTCCCCAACCTGAACATTATCAGAATTACCCATTTTAACAACCGGTAATCCTGTAGCATTTACCTTGATCAAAGCTAAATCAGTGTTCGGATCGCGACCAATAACTTTAGCTTCAACCTTACGTCTGTCGGTTAAAACAACTTCAACTTTCGAAGCATTTTCCACTACATGGTTATTGGTAACTATATAACCATCCTGGCTAATGATCACACCCGAACCAGATGCCGCTCTAGGTTGACGTTGCATTTGACGACCGCCACCACCAAAGAAATCATCGAACATGTCAAATGGAGATGAACTTCTGCCACCACCACTTTTTGCTTCGTAAGTTGTTTTAATGTGCACAACCCCCGGAGCAACTGCTGCAGCAGCCTGCGTAAAATCAGCCGTACCTGCTGAAGAAATTTTCAGCGGATTATTAGCAAAGTACAAGTTTTGTTTTTCAGAAATCGTACTGCCTGTTTCGTTACGCTCAAATAATTTGTAACCTCCAATTGCCGCTGCCCCACCTATAAAGGCAGCCAACATGGTAATTCCTAATATTTTTTTCATGTGTTTAATAATTGTTTTTAATGGTCATAAAGCTCTTAAAAGCATTTTTTCCAGCGTTTATTAACTTCATTTTTGTGTATTATTTTTAAAATCATGATTTATTATAAGCCACACTGCTAGCTAATTGTTTGCTTAAATAACTCATTTGTCAATTTGCAAGGTTTGCAAGAGCATTGTATTCACTTTGATTTAAGCAGAATGCTCTGGCAGTTTTTATCTGCTCAAATTTTCTTTCGTAAGTTTATTCAAATTTAGTACCATATAAACGATATTTGTATCTTCAAAGCACTCAAATCTGTGTTAAAAAATGTTAAATTAAAAAACACTTATCATTAAGTAGCTTTTGCAACTCAAATATTGCATTAAAAAATGAAGATTGAATGAAAACTAGTTTCTTTAAATATCAGGGCGCAGGTAACGATTTTATTTTGATAGACCATACAACAAGTCCATTAAAAGATATTGATAATGAATTGGTTGCGCAACTTTGCCACCGTCGTTTCGGTATTGGCGCTGATGGTTTGATGTTCATTACCAAACATGATGATTATGATTTTGAGATGCATTATTTTAATGCTGATGGCAAATTAGGCAGTATGTGCGGAAATGGCGGAAGGTGCATTGTTGCCTTTGCCAAACATCTTGGTATCATTAACAAAGAAACGAACTTTTTGGCAGTTGATGGCCCGCATTATGCCAGAATTTCAGAATCAGGCGATTGGGTAGATTTACAAATGATTGATGTTGATACTATAACCAACGATGGGGAAGCATTTATTTTAAACACCGGCTCACCTCATTATGTTGCCATGCAAAATGATCTGAAGGATTTTGATGTTTTTACTGCAGGGAAGAAAATCCGTTATAATGACATTTACAGTGAAAAAGGGATCAATGTTAATTTCGTAGAAGATAAAGGCGATCACTTATTTGTCAGAACTTATGAACGTGGTGTTGAGGATGAAACCTATGCTTGTGGCACGGGTGTAACGGCTGTTGCAATGGCAATGGCTAAATACAAAAATAAAACAGGCCATATCGTAACAGCTATTAAAGTTTTAGGTGGCGATATCAAAATCGAATTCGATTACGATGGTAATCATTTTACCAATGTATTCTTATGCGGTCCTGCGAAATTGGTTTTTGAAGGCAAAACAGATTAAGCCCTTGGTTTTGATCTATCATTAACGGGAACCAACAAATCACTGCCTTTTTAGAATTTTACTAAGGATGCCTTGGAGCATAGATTATAATGCAAACTCCGACAAGTGCGATAGTTGCTCCAATAACATCGTATTTATCTGGCTTAAATCCATCAACTTTCCATGCCCAGATCAAAGCCATCACAATAAACACCCCTCCATAAGTTGCGTATGTTCTGCCGAAGTTTGCAGTTTGCCATGTTGCAACCACACCGTAAGCGATCAGGATTATACTCCCCATTAGCCCAAACCAATGTGGTTTCCCGTCTTTAAGCCATAACCAAATGAGATAACCTCCTCCTATTTCGCAAAGCCCGGCAAGGATAAAGATTGATAATGATCTGATGATTTCCATGATACTAAGCTAGTAATTTTTATTATTTCAGCTTGTGTATTTCTTACACTAACATGCCCATCTGACTGGCTGTTTTTCTTAACATTTTTTATAGGAATTATTACGAATTAACGGAAAATTAACACTGTCGCAAGATATTTACACATCATATATAACCTAAAAATTACTCATAAACTGCTATAAAACAACAATTTAAAGCTAAAAAAAGCTATTTTGATTTATACAATAAATCAATCGATTGATTAAATGACAGAATTTGGACAAAGTTATTTTTTTTTAGGCTCTATTTTTGGGCAGAAATCGGCAAATCAAAACCCAAATTTTGATAAACGTTTTCAACTCCCGAAGTTAAATTTAAACACACACCAAAATAGTCCATGAGAAAAGTAACAACTCTCTTTTTTAGCATGAGCATCGCTATACTTTTAGCATCATGCGGAAATAATGAAGAAGAAAAAAAAGCCGCAGCAGAAGCGGCGGCTGGTCCGCAAGCTTATCCGGTTTTTACTGTCCACACACAAACAACAGAATTGAATTCAGATTATCCGGCCACAATTGAAGGTATTCAAAATATTGATATCCGCCCTAAAGTTGATGGTTTTATTCAGAAAATATTTGTAGATGAGGGTTCGGTGGTAAAAAAGGGTCAACTGCTTTTTACTATTATGGCACCACAATATGAGCAGGAAGTTAGAACTGCAAAAGCCGCAATTAGCAGCGCTGAAGCAGATGTTAATGCCGCCCAATTACAAGTTAATAAAACCAGGCCATTGGTAGAAAAAGATATCATTAGTAAATATGATTTAGATGCAGCACAATTAACGCTACAAAGTAGAAAAGCCGCATTGGCACAAGCTAAAGCAACCTTAGTAAATGCTCAGGTAAATTTAAGTTACACATCAATTACAAGTCCGGTTGATGGAGTTGTAGGCAGTATTCCATTCCGTAACGGAAGTTTAGTGAGCAGCTCAAGTGCCGAACCATTAACTACGGTTTCAAATACATCAAAAGTTTACGCTTATTTTTCACTAAACGAAAAGCAACTTTTAGATTTTTCTAAAACCTACAAGGGAAATACCTTAGCTGAGCAAATGAAAAATATTCCGCCAGTTAGTTTGGTATTGGCAGATGGAACGGTTTATGCACAAAACGGCAAAATTGAATCGATAAATGGCCAGATTAATACTGCTACGGGCTCAGCAAGTTTACGTGCTACTTTTCCGAATCCAATTTCACTGTTAAAATCCGGAGCAAGTGCTTCTGTCAGAATTCCGCAGAAAGTAGAAAACGCTATTCTGGTTCCACAAAAATCAACGATCGATTTGCAGGGTAAAAAATTCGTTTATGTTTTGGGCGATTCATCTAAAATCATTAGTACTGAAATTGAGATTATGGATTTAGCCAAAGATAAGTTTTACGTGGTAACCAAAGGCTTAAAAGCTGGCGATAAAATCGTATTGGAAGGTTTTCAATCGTTAAAAGATGGCACTAAAATTAAACCAGAAGAACAAAGTGCTGATTCAGTTTATGCTGAAATAAAAAAATAGAAAATTTCACTGCACACTTATCAGTGTAATCAATATTAATTATGTTTAAGAAATTTATAGAAAGACCGGTTCTGTCTACAGTTATATCCATCATCATCGTTATCCTCGGTGTTTTAGGTTTAGCAACGTTACCGGTTTCACAATACCCTGAAATTGCTCCTCCAACCGTACAGGTTTCTACTTCTTATCAGGGGGCAAACGCTGATGTGGTAATGAATAGTGTTGTTATTCCGCTTGAAGAACAAATAAACGGAGTTGAAGATATGACCTACATGACTTCAACGGCAAGCAATGATGGTACAGCAACAATTACAATTAACTTTAAATTGGGTACAAATCCCGATTTAGCAGCTGTTAACGTACAAAACAGGGTTGCAAGGGCAACCAGCTTACTACCTGCGGAAGTGACACGGTCAGGTGTGATCACAGCTAAAAGACAGGCGAGTAACGTGCTGATCTTTGGTATTTACAGTGATGATCCGTCTTACGATCAGAAGTTTTTGCAGAATTATGCTAATATCAACATCATCCCGCAGATTAAACGTATAAACGGTGTGGGTGATGCAAGTGCATTCGGGCAAATGGACTATACCATGCGCATTTGGTTAAAACCAGATGTAATGGCTACCTATGGTTTAATACCGAACGATGTGAATGTTGCATTAGCTGAGCAAAACGTTGAGGCCGCTCCCGGACAATTTGGAGAGCAGGGAAATCAGGCATTTCAATATACACTTAAATATTCCGGCCGGTTAAAAGATGAGGCCCAGTTCAGTAACATCATTATAAAAGCTGATGCAAACGGGCAGGTTCTTCGTTTAAAAGATGTTGCCAGAATTGAAATGGGTGCACAAAGTTATGCCAGTTCAGTAAAGTTTAACGGTAAACAAGCTTTGGGTATTGCAATTAATCAAACAGCAGGTTCAAATGCAAAAGAGGTAATTGAGAACTCCATCAAAACATTGGATGAAGCACAAAAATCATTTCCTAAGGGCGTTCACTATACAACACTTGTGAACGTTAACGATTTTTTGGATGCATCAATAGAAAAAGTAATTCATACCTTGATTGAAGCGTTTATTTTAGTGTTCCTGGTGGTATTCATCTTTTTACAAGATTTCCGTTCAACCTTAATTCCGGCGATAAGTGTTCCGGTGGCAATTATCGGTACATTTTTCTTTCTGAGTTTATTTGGTTTTACCATCAATTTATTAACACTGTTTGCCCTTGTGCTGGCAATTGGTATTGTGGTTGATGATGCCATTGTGGTAGTGGAGGCCGTTCATGCTAAGCTTGATGAAGGTTATACCGATGCCAAAAAAGCTACGGTTGATGCCATGGATGATATTAGTGGGGCAATTATTTCGATCACCCTGGTAATGGCCGCAGTATTTGTTCCGGTAAGTTTTATACAAGGTTCGTCAGGTGTGTTCTACAAACAGTTTGGTTTAACGCTTGCGATCTCGATTATCCTTTCAGCTATTAACGCATTAACGCTAAGTCCTGCGTTATGTGCATT
The DNA here is from genome assembly GCF_003339865.1 of Pedobacter chinensis. GTDB lineage: Bacteria > Bacteroidota > Bacteroidia > Sphingobacteriales > Sphingobacteriaceae > Pedobacter > Pedobacter chinensis. Next base: position 668,048 of record NZ_QPKV01000003.1, on the reverse strand, counting down.
ATTCTTAAAACCGCATAAAGATGGCCATGAGAAAAAGAAAAATTTCTTGGAACGTTTTTATGCTGCTTTTAATACCTCTTTCGATGCGGTAACCAATAAGTACAAAAAATCCGTTGGTTTTCTATCAAGAAAGAAATGGATAGTTGGATTAGGAATTGCATTTTTTACCATCGTTTTGGTTTGGACAATGAACACCACCCCAAAAGGCTTTGTGCCGAATGAGGATTTAGGAACCATCATGTCTGATATTTCCTTACCTGCTGGAACTTCTCAGGAGGAAACAAATGTGATTATCACGAAAATTGACAGTATCGTTCATAGCGTTGATGAAATCAAGAATTCATTAAGAGTTGTGGGCCGTAGTATGATCAGTGGTTCTGGCAGTTCATACGGAATGGTTATTTCACGATTAATTCCATGGAACGAGCGTAAACGTGATGTTAAAACTATTATTGGAGAGTTATTTGCCAAAACCGCAGGTATTAAAGGTGCAAAAATCATCTTCTTCGCGCCACCAACCATTCAAGGTTTCGGTACCAGCGGCGGTTTTGAATTTCAATTGCAGGATAAAACTGGTGGCGATATTAGAAAATTCAATGATGTTGGTAATGGTTTTCTTGCTGCATTGAGCAAACGTAAAGAAATTCAATATGCATCAACATCGTTTAATCCCAACTTCCCGCAGTATCAAATTGATGTGAATGTAGCAAAAGTTAAGCAAGCAGGATTAACCGTTAGTGATGTCTTAGCTGTAATGCAAGGCTATTATGGTGGTGTTTATGCTTCTAACTTTAACAAATTCGGGAAACAATTCAGGGTAATGTACCAAGCCGATGCAAAATATCGCTCGAATGAACAAACATTAACCAGCATTTACGTTCGTAATTCCAAAGGCCAGATGGCCCCGGTTTCAGAATTTATTACACTAACCAAGGTTTACGGTCCTCAGGCAATTTCCCGTTTCAACTTGTTTACTTCAATAGCTGTTACAGGTAATCCAAATGCTGGTTATAGCTCGGGAGATGCTTTAAAAGCAGTTCAGGAAGAAGCAGCCGCACATTTACCAGTTGGCTATGGCTACGAATTCTCTGGTTTATCCCGTGAGGAGATGAGCAGTGGTAGCCAAACGATATTCATTTTCCTGCTTTGTGTAATCTTCGTTTATTTCTTATTGGCCGCACAGTACGAAAGTTATATTTTGCCGCTAGCGGTTCTGATTTCATTACCCGTAGGTTTAGCTGGAGTATTTGTTTTTGATAAATTATTTGGAGTGGATAATAACATCTACACTCAAATTACCCTCATCATGCTGGTTGGTTTATTAGCCAAGAATGCTATTTTGATTGTAGAATATGCTGTAGACAGACGGAGAAAAGGAATGAGCATTGTTAATGCCGCTATTGATGGGGCAACAGCCCGTTTACGTCCCATTTTAATGACATCTTTTGCCTTTATTTTAGGTTTATTGCCTTTGATGCTGTCGACAGGTGTGGGGGCATCTGGGAATAAATCAATTGGTACCGGTGCAGTTGGCGGTATGCTAATCGGAACCTTATTTGGAGTATTTGTAATTCCTGCTCTGTTTATCATCTTTCAAACACTGCAAGAAAAGGTAAGCAATAAATCACCTTTCGAAGAGGGAATTGAAAAAGAACAAACTCCTGAAGAATACGAATTAGCAACAGCGAAAAGTAAACATTAATCTAAATCGAACATGAAATTCAAACATAAGCATTCCATTTTAATCGGTTTTGCCATACTTACCTTAAGCGCTTGCGTAACTCAAAAATACAATCGCCCACAGGTTCAAAACGAAGGTTTATACCGGGATCATAACACAACAGATACAACAACCATGGCAGATTTGCCATGGAAAAATCTGTTTTCAGATACAACACTGCAATCATTAATACAAAAAGGGATAAATGAAAACCTGGATTTAAAACAAGCAATAGAACGAATTAAAATTTCAGAAGCCAACCTGCAACAAAGCCGGGCTGCATTTCTACCAAGCTTACAAGGCGACTTATCTGTTACAGATGCAAAACAATCACGTTCGGCATTAAATTTTCCTCCAGGAATCAACATTAACCTGGAAACTCAAACTTACAGAGCACAATTAAGCACTGCCTGGGAGGCAGATATTTGGGGCAAGCTAAGCAGTGCAAAACGTGCTGCTTATGCAACATTGCTTCAAAGCGATGCGGCAAAGCGTGCTGTACAAACGCAATTAATTGCTACAATTGCCAACAGTTATTATACCTTACTGGCTTTAGATAAACAACTGGCCATAACTGAGCAAACGATTAAAATCAGAACACAAGATGTTGAAACCATGAAAGCTTTGAAAGAAGGTGCAGTGGTTAATGGCGCTGCAGTGGTTCAAAGTGAAGCAAATTTGTATGCCGCTCAGGTTACCGTTCCAGATTTAAAGAGAAGCATTAAAGAAGCGGAGAATGCTTTAAGTGTAATACTGGTTCAGGCGCCTGGTTCGATCAACAGAACAACTCTAGATCAGCAAATGCCCTATACTAATTTGCAAACTGGTGTTTCTGCTCAGTTGCTGCAAAATCGTCCTGATGTAATTGCTGCTGAATTGGGATTCAGAGCAGCTTTTGAAAACACGAATGTTGCTAAAACCTATTTCTATCCAGCTTTAACTTTAACTGCATCTGGTGGTTTATCAACTTTACAACTTAGAGATTTCTTTAGTCAATCTGTATTTTATAATCTGGTGGGTGGCTTAACGCAGCCGATTTTTGCTAAAGGGCAAAACAAGGCCCGTTTAAAAACAGCTGAAGCTAACCAGCAAATTGCATTCTACGCTTTTCAGCAAACACTATTAACCGGCGGACAGGAAGTATCAAACGCCTTATATGCGTATCAAACCGCTGCTGAAAAAGAAGAAACAAGAGCAAAACAAATTGCCTCTTTAACTAAAGCTGTTGATTTTACCAAAGAATTATTACGCTATAGTTCGGCAACAAATTATACTGACGTTTTAACTTCAGAGCAAAGTTTGCTAGCGGCACAGTTGAATGGCATAAATGATAAACTGCAAAAATTACAATCGGTAGTTAATTTATACCGTGCATTAGGCGGTGGTTGGAAATAAATAGTAATGAAAGTCTGTCCAAAAAGTTAATTTTCCACGAAAAACGCTACCGTGTGAACATATCTTCAAATTTCGCGTCATCCCCAATTTAATTGGGAATGACGACAGAACGAAGACATTTTGGACAGACCTTTTTTTAAAAAACTATTTATACATTCCTTTGCCATCAATAAAGTCGATCACTTTTTCCGGTAAAAAGAATTGAACATTTTTCCCTTCTTTGATTGCTTTTCTGATGAATGTAGAAGAGATTTCCATTAACGGGGTATTTGTAAAAGTAATCGCAGGATGTCCTTCCCATTCAGTTGTATGAGCGCCAGGACGTGGATAAACAAAGATTTGATAATTTTTTAAGAGTACCTCGTAGTTCTTCCATTTCTTAAGAGACACTAAATTATCTGCCCCCATAATAAGAACAAACTCTCTTCCCGGGTATTTCTCATGCAAATAAGTTAAAGTATCAATGGTATAAGAAGGTTGCGGCAATGAAAATTCAATATCGCTAACACGAATGTGGTCGGTATTTTCCGTTGCAAGCTTTGCCATTTCCAACCGATCATACATATTAGTCAAGCCACTTTTATCTTTCAGCGGATTATGTGGCGAAACCACCAGCCAGACTTCATCTAATGCTGTATAATTAGCCATATAATTAGCAATGATCAAATGCCCTGTATGAATTGGGTTATATGAACCAAAGAATAGGCCAGTTTTCATATGATTGTTTACCAAAAAATTTCGACGTTGTAAAGATTGAAATTTTGATCTTTAGTTAGTACAGTCAATGTTTCAGAAATGCCCTGCGCAATTAAAATCCGATCAAATGGATCACGATGATGAAATTCTAAATTATTTAGCGAAAGCAAATGATCAAAGGTAATTGGAAGTATCTCGATTTGATTATTGTCTAAAAAACCTTCAATTCTATCAAAATCAGAAGAAAGAGATAGTTTATTTAATTTAGATTTTATTGCGATTTCCCAAATACTCGCAATACTAAGGTAACACTGATTATCTAAATTTTTTATTTTATCAATTACATTTTTAGGAAGGTTATTATCTCCATTAATGAACCAAATAAAAGTATGCGTATCTAACAGAAACGGCATTACATGTATTCTCTAAAATCTTCTAAAGGTTCATCAAAATCATCAGCAGTTTTAAAAAAACCTTTCGCATACCCGAATTGCCTTTCTTTAATTTTTTTACTGCTATTCGATTTTTTCTTTAAAGAGGACACAAATTCAGAAACCTGTCTTTTTAAATCGGAAGGCAGTGATGAAATTTGACTATATAACTGAATATCACTCATAGAGTAAATATAAGTTTTTATTGCCGTTTAAAAAATCATTTCTTTAAAAAATCTCTAACCAACTGTTCTGCTTCTTTGCAAGCAGTTTCAAGATCAAAGTTTTTCAAAATCACATCGAACTTATCTGCATAAAGCAATTCTTTTTCTGCTTTAATAAATCGCTCTTGCAATTTCTCCGGGCTATCTGTGCCTCTTCCACTTAAACGTTCCTTTAAAACAGCTAAGGAAGGTGGCTGTACAAAAATGGCCAACGCATCATCCTCATATTTTCTTTTTAAACGGATACCACCCTCTACATCAATATCAAAAATAACATGTTTTCCCTCTCCCCAAATCCGTTCGATTTCCGAACGTAAAGTACCATAGAAAGTGCCGTTATAAACTTCTTCAAACTCCACAAATTCCTGACGGGCAACTTTATGCAAAAACTCCTCCTTACTAATAAAATAGTAATCGTTTTCATGTGTTTCAGCGCCTCTTAATTCGCGGGTGGTAGCAGAAATTGAGAAGCTCAACTCTGGAATTTTTTTCAGTAAATGGTGTACGATAGTGGTTTTACCTGCGCCAGACGGTGCTGAAAATATGATTAATTTGCCTTGCATGCTTTAAAATGGTTGGAAGGTTGGAAGGTTAAAGGTTGGAAGGTTGGATGTAAAACATAGCAACTTTACAACGTTTCAACTTACAACACATTCAATAACTGTTCTTTGATTTTTTCTAACTCCTCTTTCATTCCGACAACATATTGTTGCATTTGCGCATCGTTAGCTTTTGCGCCCATTGTATTAATCTCTCTTCCTATTTCCTGCGAAATAAAACCCATCTTTTTGCCATTTGCTTCCTTACTTGCCAAAGTTTGCAAGAAGTAATCGCAATGACTTTTTAAACGTGTTTTCTCTTCAGTAATATCAATTTTATCAATGTAATAGATTAACTCTTGTTCAAAACGGTTTTGATCGATATTTACCTTGCCAACGGCATCTTCCAAAAACTGTGAAAATTTATCACGGATTGCAGATATTCTCTTTGGTTCAAGCTCTTCTACCGATTTGAAATAGGAAAGAATATTTTTGATTCTTAATTCTAAATCGGCCTTTAACACTGCTCCCTCATCTTCTCTAAACTTATTGAAATTTGCCAGTGCTTCGGTAAAAATTTGATATAAATGATTCCATTCATCTTCACTAACACTTTCTTCTTTGTAAGTAATCACATCAGGAAAAGTCAAGGCAGTTTGCAACAAATTGCTACTGTTTGCATTCAGTTCGGCATTTACAGCAATCAATTGATTGTAATAATGGCTAAGCAAAGCGGTATTGATTGTTGCACCGGTAACTTCACCACCAGCACGTTCAACGTTGATGCTTAAACTTACTTTTCCACGTTCGATATCTTTACTGCAAACATTGCGCAGAATCAATTCTTTATCGGAAAAAGCTTTAGGATATTTTAAATTTAGCTCAAGAAATTTACTATTGAGCGATTTGATTTCGACACTATATTTTGCATTTGCATAATCGGCTGTTGCTAAGCCGTATCCTGTCATGGATTTTATCATGCGCAAAGATAGAAAAATTAGTTTAGAGTTCGCAGTGGAGGCTTATCGTTTACATGATCTTAATTTGGGGATGGTTAAAATTCACAAAATAAATAAGGAATCCGTAGTATTTTTCACTATCCAGTTGCAGCATTGAAAAAGTTGCTTCACTCCAGGTAATAAAAAAAACATTGGTTTGAAATTTAACAGAGTCAGCATTTTTTTCAATTCTTAATCTGCTGGATAATCTTGTTACAACATTATTTTCTCTCCAGCATTTCATGAATAACAGCGTAAGTTTTTTGTTTTAACATCTCTAAATCTTCAGGCACTAAACCATCAACTTCTATCACTTTACCAAACCTGGTTTTTACAATGCCAGGTTTAAGCATTAACGGATCTGTTCTCGGTAAATGTGCTTTGCTATTTACAATTGCAAAAGGTAAAATTGGTGTCTGTGTTTCAATTGCCAATCTGAAAGCACCATCATAAAAAGGAGCCAGCAAATCATTGGTTTTATTCATTGTACCTTCTGGAAAAATCAAAATTGATTGTCCATCCCTTAAATCATTTCTAAGTTCGGCTACAGATTGATCACGACTTTCGCGGCTAGTGCGATCAATCATCACAACTAAACGCTTATAAATCCAACCAAAAACCGGTATTTTAAGCATTTCTATTTTGCCCAGCGGACTAAATGCCTGTGGAACACAAATTACAATTGCTACGGCATCAAGAAAAGACCCATGATTTCCAACGTAAATATAAGATCTTGATGTATCAATTTCTTCCTTTCCTTTACTTGCAAACCAAAGAAAAGTGAAAATGCTAAAAGTTAAGGCCCAGAATTTCAAGAAAGAAAAGGATATTTTACGCCCTGTTTTCTCATTAAATAATCCTGTTGATAAGATGATAAACGGGCACACTATAATCATCAACAGAAAAAAAATTACTGAGGAGTATAATAAGTACAGCATCCCGAAAACTTTACGGATTCGCATTAACGTTTATTTAACAATTAAAAAGGTTAACAAATGTTAATTTTACAAAAAATAACTGATAAGATATGAAAGCATTTTTTTTGCTTTTTTCTATGGCATGAACATTGGAGTAATTATGCACATTACCATACCAGTCAGGAAAAAATACTCTGATATCCGAAAAATATATAACTGATGAAATTTTCAAAATTCGCGACAATACAAATCATTTTAATCTTAATCAGCTTTGGTTTGAAGGCGCAAGACTTCATCGTTAAAGGAGTCGTTTTTGAAAAAGGTTCGAACATTCGGGTAGCTTTGGCAGAAATAACCAATCAACGTACAAAAATTGGTGTGGGAAGTAATGATCTTGGCTTTTTTCAGTTGAAAGCCCGGGTGGGTGACACGCTTTTAATTACTAAAAGAAGTTTAACCGATCAAAGAATAGTAATTCATGGCACACAGGATATCCTGATTTATCTGATTAGAGAAAGTACCATGCTTAATGAGGTAACTATTATAGGCAATACCAAAAAACAGGATCTTGAAGATCTTAAAAGAGATTTTAAAAACAAAGGTGTTTATAACGGAGGTAAATCGTCATTTTTATCAGCCATATTTCAGCCTTTAAACGGCCTTTATAATCTGATTGGCAAAGAACCCCGAAATGCAAGGAGATTTGGCAGATATGCAGATAATGAACTGCAACAATCACAAATTGATGTTTATTTTAATCAGACCATTATAAAAAACAATTCAGAGTTAAGAGGCGATACCTTAGAGAAATACATGCTTAACTGTCGCCCCGAATTTGATAAGGCCCAGTATTGGAACAGTTACGATTACATTAAATACATTAAAGAATCTTCAAAGAAATTTACCGATACGCTGGGGAAGGGGAAGTAGTTCTGAGTCTTTAGTCCGAAGTCGGAAGTCTTTAGTCAGTTTGAGTTATGAGTTTTAGGCGTCAATTCATACCTGTCCAATAAACAATTAGCTTATTGTTTGGAGTTTAGCAGAAAGTTTTAGCGTACTGCACAATTAACCGATTAACCAGTTTATAGAGTTAATCCAATAAACAAATGACTTTGAACCAATGACTTATATACTCAATGCTTCGCAGGCTTTCTCTGCAGCTAATTTTTCCGCATTTTTCTTATTATAATCTCTCCCCGTGCCATATTTTTCGCCTTCAACGATTGCACTAATGGTAAACAATTTAGCACTTTCTCCTTCCCCATTCTCCGCCAACTCAAATGTTACATCTTTACCGTGACGCTGACACCACTCAATCAGTTTACTTTTGAAATTGGTTTCGGTAAGCTCTAAGGTATGGATATCTATATGGGGTTTAACAATTCTGCGAAGCAAAAACTCTTTAGTAAAATTATAACCCTTATCCATATAAATCGCACCAATAATGGCTTCGAAAGCATCTCCAAGCATTGAATTGTGTTTGGTTTGAATGCTTACAGATCGTTGATCAAACTGAATTAATTTATCGAAACCGATCTTTTTTGCCAATTGATTTAGATTTGCCCGATTCACAATTTTGGAGCGCATCTCGGTAAGAAAACCTTCCTCTTTGTAAGGGTAATGTTTAAAGAGTAATTCAGCAATTACAGAACCCAAAACAGCATCGCCCAGAAATTCTAAACGTTCGTTACTGCTTCTACTACCATTTTTTAGAATTTTTGCCACAGAACGATGCCTGAACGCCATTTTATATAGCGTAACATTGCCTGGAACAAAGCCTAAAATATTTTTCAGCTTTTTTACAAACTCCTTTTCAGGAGAGAGGTAAAGTTTATATAATTTTAATATCGGCATTAAATAAATAACACAATTAGCGGCTAACTAGCATATTTAACTAAGTTATCTATTTTTAATTAGCATACAAAATTATATAGCAAGGCTGAGTAAGAATTAATCTTCGTATTTCTTGAAAATCACAGAAGCGTTATGACCACCAAAACCAAAAGTATTACTTAAAGCTGCTCTTACTGTACGTTTCTGAGCTTTATTGAAAGTAAAATTTAATTTAGGATCGAAAGCAGGATCATCTGTAAAGTGATTAATTGTAGGTGGTACAATATCATTTTGAACAGAAAGAATTGCGGCAATCGCTTCAACAGCACCTGCTGCACCTAAAAGATGTCCCGTCATTGATTTTGTAGAACTGATGTTTAAACGGTAGGCATCTTCTCCGAAAAGATCAGCAATGGCCTTGGTTTCACTAATATCGCCAAGTGGGGTAGAAGTTCCATGAACATTGATATAATCAATATCAGCAGTGGTTAAACCCGCATCTCTTAAGGCATTTGTCATTACCATTCTGGCGCCTAAACCTTCGGGGTGTGGAGCTGTGATGTGATTAGCATCGGCACTCATACCGCCGCCAACAAGTTCTGCATAAATTTTTGCACCTCTTGCTTTTGCGTGTTCAAGTTCTTCCAGAATAATAGTACCTGCGCCTTCACCAGCAACAAATCCATCACGATCTTTATCAAAAGGACGGGAAGCTGTTGTTGGATCATCATTACGTGTAGATAATGCATGCATGGCATTGAAACCACCCATTCCCGCTTCGTTTATAATCGCTTCAGAACCACCACTGATGATCACATCAGCCATGCCCAAACGGATATAGTTAAAAGCATCAATCATTGCATTGGTAGAAGAAGCACATGCCGAAACAGTAGCAAAATTCGGCCCACGTAAGCCGTATTTGATTGAGATATGCCCTGGAGCAATATCGATAATCATTTTAGGAATAAAAAACGGATTGTATCTGGGCGTGCCATCTCCCTTGGCAAAATTAGAAATTTCATCCAAAAAGGTTTTCAATCCACCTATGCCTGCGCCCCAAATTACGCCAATACGGTTGGTATCTAGTTTTGTAAAATCAAATCCACCATCCTTAACGGCCTCATCTGTGGCTACTAAAGCATATTGTACAAACGGATCTAGCTTGCGGGCTTCCTTTTTTTCCAGAAAATCTTCCGGATTAAAGTTTTTTACCTCACAGGCGAATTTAGTTTTAAACTTTTCAGTATTAAAACCATTAATAGGAGCAGCGCCACTCACCCCGTTAGTCAATCCTTCCCAAAAATCAGGGACATTATTGCCTATAGGAGTGAGCGCACCCAACCCTGTTACTACTACTCTTTTTAATTCCATTTATACTGAAAAAGCGTAACTCTATTTAACGTTTTTTTCCAAATAAGCAATCGCTTGACCAACTGTACCGATGGTTTCAGCCTGATCGTCAGGAATAGCTACATTGAATTCTTTTTCAAATTCCATAATCAATTCTACGGTATCTAAAGAATCTGCACCTAAATCGTTGGTGAATGAAGCCTCTGGCGTAACTTCGCTTTCGTCAACACCTAGTTTTTCTACGATAATAGCCTTAACTCTTGAAGCAATATCAGACATAATTTTATAATTTAATGGTTAAATAATTCTGTGCAAAGAAAAATAAATTCTTACAATTTTCAAATGTTTTTATTTCGACACCTATTTTTGGCATCTAAATAACACAGCGAATATAGAATTAGTTTTTTAATTTCGTTCTGTAAATAATTTATTTCGCTTTGAATAGAACATACTTAAAATTAACCTTAGACCTTGATTTTATACTAATTGCGATCACAGCACCATTAAAAGACTATGTTCTTTGCCACAAAATTAATACGCGTTTAAACACGCAATTTGAGAAAATTGATGATCATGAAATATTTTTTAACATTGATGAGCCCGCCTGGTGTTTTTCTAAATATTATTTTTTTGTAGAGCAGGGCGAGGTAGAATATTACCTGATCAGCAATAGAAGCAGTGATGGATTGCTTATTCCAGAGATGGGAAATGTTGATTTTTTTATTATAATTAAAGAATTTATTGATAAGGAGGATCTTAATTATTTAATAAACGGATTAAACAAACTACCTGATATTCAGGTAGCTGCAAAAATAGACCCAACCAAACTTAAGAGTAAGGAGAATTTGGTAATATAAAAATTATATACTTGGTGTATTAAATACACTATATTTGAGGGTTATAAAACAACGAACAAAAACAAAATATATAAAATTTAATGCAGTTTAATTATTTTAGATAATTAATTAGTGCTTTCTGAAACTGCATTGCTAAAATCAAATTAATTAAATGAAACCTTTTCATTCCAGAACTAAAATTGTTGCCACGCTTGGGCCTGCATCAGCAAAACCAGATGTATTATATAGTATGTTTAACGCAGGTTTAGATGTTTGCCGTCTGAATTTTTCGCATGGTTCTCAAGCAGATCATCAAGCCGTTTTAGATACCATCCGCGATTTAAATAAAAAATACGATTATAATGTTGGTATTCTTGCCGATTTACAAGGTCCGAAAATCCGTATCGGTTTGGTAAAAGAAGGTGGGATTAATTTAGTGAACGGTAATACAACAACCATTACAACACAGGAATGTATTGGCAATGAGGAGCGGATCTACATCACTTATCAAAACTTCCCTCAGGATGTTCAGGCTGGCGAGATCATCCTTTTAGATGATGGGAAACTTCAGATGAAAGTTTTATCTACCAACCTTAAAGATGAGGTACTTTGTGAAGTTGTTCACGGCGGTATTTTAACTTCAAGAAAAGGTGTGAACCTTCCAAATACGAAAGTTTCTATTCCATCTTTAACACCTGAAGATCGCGAAAACCTGGAATTTGTTCTTGAAAATGATGTAGAATGGATTGGTTTATCTTTCGTGCGCAAGGCCGAAGATATTATCGAACTTAAAAAAATAATTGCTGAACGCGGTAAAACTGCCCGTGTAATTGCAAAAATTGAGAAACCTGAAGCCATCGCAAACATCGATGAAATTATTGCTGCCACTGATGGTATTATGGTTGCCCGTGGTGATTTAGGAGTGGAATGCCCAATGGAAGAAGTTCCATTGTTACAAAAAATGATTGTTGCTAAATGCAGAGCGGCTTCAAAGCCTGTAATTGTAGCCACTCAAATGTTAGAAAGCATGATCACTACCCCTCGCCCGACCCGTGCAGAGGTAAATGACGTGGCTAACTCCGTTTTGGATGGTGCTGATGCAGTAATGTTAAGTGGCGAAACTTCAGTTGGAGAGTTTCCACTGATCGTTATCGAAACGATGCAAAAAATTATTCAAAATATTGAGCAGAATAACTACCCTTTTAATCCTGATAAGTTCTTAAAACCAAAGTCGCAATCTTTTTTAAGTGATGCCATTTGCGATTCGGCTTGTTTTTTAGCGAAACAAACCAATGCTGTTGGTATTGTATCAATGACATTGAGCGGTTACACTGCATTTGAAATCTCCAGCCACAGGCCAGAAGCTTTAACTTTCATTTTTACCAGCAACAGATCATTATTAAATGCTGTAAGCTTACTTTGGGGTGTTAGAGGATTTTATTATGATAAATGGGAGAGCACTGATAACTCTATTATCGAAGTTAATGAATTCTTAAAAAGCAAAAAACTGGTTGAATCAGGTGATATTATTATTAACACAGCTGCCATTCCTATCGAAGCAAAAGGTAAAACCAATATGTTAAAAATTACTGTGATAGATTAATTTTAACTAATAAGATATTAATTGCTCCCAATTTTGCGCGGGAGCATTTTTTTTATCAATAAAAAATTTACTTTTGCAATCCAGTCCGGAGAGGTGTCAGAGTGGTCGATCGAGCACGCTTGGAAAGCGTGTGTACTGCAAGGTACCGCGGGTTCGAATCCCGCCCTCTCCGCTAAAATAGTCTTAAAGCCTTTCGAAAGCCAGCAAATCGTATGATAGCGGGCTTTTTGCGAATACAACAGAAACTGGAACTTCTTGTAGGTACTGAGTATACCTATTATATTTCAGCAAAATGGCCACTCCGTTTCAGGCCAAACTGGCCAGTAATTCAGTTGCCGGATTTTGTCTATTAATGTTCAAGTTTATGAAAAAGCACCTTCATTTAATCTGTAAATATTGTTCGTGTAAAATTTATCAAGTGGTCATGTAATAGAACAAATGTTTTGTGTAAAATTTCCGGCTAGCTATCCTTACCTTTAAGTAAAAAGTTACTTTTGCATTATTAAGATATAAGGTTAAGCGGTTTCACTAATGCCTGATTTTTTACTGAATTTCAATAATTAAATCTAAATTCAAAAAATGAGAATTATCAACACTCTCTTAAACCCTGTGAAAAAGTTTTTCAAGGGAATGTTTGCAATGTCTATGCTTTATGCGATTGCATTCTTATGTGTATTTGCCTTTGATTCATGTAAAAAAACCGACCATGTTAAAGATGATCACGGCGTAGCTAGAAACAGATTTTTAGCCGCCTTAGATATCCAAAAACAAAAAGTTGGAAGTACAGCCTTTGGAGCCTATAATTTAAAGGAGCGTATAAAATTAGCTGCTACGAGTGGCAAATTAATGGTAACTAACCCAGACGACCCAAATCCCTATGAACCCGTATATGTTAACTTTCCTCCAGGGACTAGTCCGGAAAGTATTTATCCTATACATTCGGTAAATAATATTCAGCAGCTTCATGAACTATTATATTCTACTGATGGGACATTGCAATACGAACCGACTAATACAAACTCTAACAATAGTCTAATTATCAATGTACAGGCTATCAATGATGCAATAGATCCAGTAATTTTAGAAGCAAAACAGTACTTATATGCTAAGGGCTTCACTCCAGGAGATATTACCGATATGATAGCGGAACATAATGGAACCCAACAAGACTTAGTTCCATTTGTAATTGGTTTGACATATGCCGAGTCTCAAGCGCCTCAAGAGATTACACGAAACTATAATCCATTTATCAACACCGCTAATGCAAAGCTTAATGCAAACGATTATATTAATTGTGCTATGGTAGCACTAGGTGCTGATATCATCTATGCGCTTAGTCAATCAACCCTATCGACATGGTCTATTCCACTGATGAAAAAGGCTTTTGGCACAGTTGCGAAGAAAGTTTTAGGTCCAATTGGCGTAGCAATTACTGTTGTAAGCTTTGGAGTGTGTCTGTATGCTGCTGATAATCATTAAGAATAATATGTACATGATGTATTTATTTTTCGCGTTAATTATAATCCTGTTTTTTCCGAAAAAGATTTTCGATATTTTAAGATCTTATCGGAGAAATAATTTTGATAAGGTAAAAGGAGATTCTCTTTCTCTATTACTTATGACAATTGTTGCAGCGATAGTATACATAGCAATTTATAACCTTGATAAGAATATCTAAATTAACATCGGCATTTGATTAATCCGATAGGTTTCCTAGCTAAAGGGTCAATTTTCAAAATTACCTCAAACAAATAGGTTGATCATTAAAAGAATGGTCAACCTATTTATGTTTACCAGAGCTAATATGTAATTTATAAGCTGATACATTGGGTATATCAATAAGGGTTGATGATGCCAACTAGTTAAAATAACATTCGTTTTAATGAGCATGGACTATATCTGCCACGATTGTTGCCATCTGTAATCGCCAAAATAGCTAGATAGGAGAAAAAACCGCCTTACTTAGTGCCGGTTATAATATAATAAATATAAAGAAACGATTATTTATCCAGTTCCTATTGCGCTAAATTGCAAACTTTAGAAGTGCAAAGAAACTGTCTCACAAAACGAACGCATTTGTGAGCGTATTCAGAGCTAAGTAGACAATCTAGTGAAGATTACCCTCATCGATCTTCAGATATTGATCTGACAGCTATTTCTGTCATTTCATATAAAAAATCTAACACTAGCTTGGTTTGTTCTTCATTAAGTATAATTCCATCGTCTTTAAGTAGCTTTTGAGCCTGTTTTATAGTGACTTTTTCCATTATGCTTTTTTAAAGGGTAAATGAAGTGAAAAACATTTATATGCTACTATGCTTATACCCCTTTAAGACTGTCAGAAAAGGTTAAAAGGATATGAGGCGTTCGACTGTGATATCTCCCTCTCTGCTGTAAGATTCTATTAGAAGTCCGAAAGCCTTGCCATTAAATTAGGGCCCTGAAAAACTACCTACTAAAAAATGGCTTATGAATTTTTGTCTTCATAAGCCATTTTCCTTTTAATATTTGAAACTTTCTAAAGCTATCTGCTCAAATAATCGATTCTCAAAGGGTCAAATCTCCATTTTTTAATCGTTTTTTATTCGATTAGTTTTGGTAAGGACTTTTTTCAGTTCCCTCTTAAATTTGCAAGGCTTTTGTGTTTAACAACTTATCTTACGCTACCAAAGTGAATGAAAAACATATCAGTTTTCAATGGCTAAATGCAGACAAAGCATCGGGTAAATAGAACAGATGAAGATATAGAAATATCATAAATTGTATTTAAAGAAGCAAGATCTGGTAAATTTTCATTGTATTATTATTGATAAATTAATTTGAACTGCCAAAACAGTATTATTTTTATCGCAAAGATTAACTAACAGATTTATGAATAAATTTTGGTTTACTGTAACGGCATGTGCTTTCGTTGTTACAGCAAATGCTCAGCAAAAAGCATTAACCGCTCAGGATTACGAAAGAGCGGAAAGCTTTATGGGCTATAACACTGCAAAATATATCGATAACGCAGGCGTATCGCCGAATTGGCTTCCAGGCGATAAATTTTGGTACACGGCTAGAAATGCAGCTGGTACTCAAACTTTTTTGGTCGATCCTGAAAAGAAAACGAAAACCCTAACTACTGAATATGGTAGCACAGTCTCTCCCCCGCCAGCAAGAAGGAGAGGCGGAGGAAATGAAGTCATTTCACCTGATGGTAAAAAGGCAATCTTAATAAAGGATTATAATCTTTACGTTAAAGATATTGCATCCGGGCAACTTACCCAGCTAACAACCGATGGAATTAAAGATTATGGCTACGCAACGGATAATGCAGGTTGGAGACATAGCGATGCACCAATTTTGCGTTGGTCACCCGATTCTAAAAAAATTGCAACCTTTCAACAAGATCAAAGGAATTCGAAAGATATGTATTTGGCTACCACCAATGTTGGCGCACCGAAACTAGAAGCATGGAAATATCCTTTACCTGGAGATAAAGAAATTGCAACCATCAGACGGGTAATCATTGATGTAGAAAACCCTAAAGTAATCTCTTTAAATATCGCTCCCGATCCACATCGGGGCACTTTAAGTGATGATATTTCCAGCAGCGGAACTTTTGATGATATCGATTGGAAAGCAGATGGCTCAGAAGTTGCCTTTGTATCTACTTCCCGCGATCATAAAAATGAAAAATTCCGCATTGCCAATGCAAGCACCGGAGCAGTACGTGAAGTTTTTGAAGAAACTGTAAAAACTCAGTACGAATCAGGTCAGGGGATGATCAACTGGAGATATTTACCATCAACCAAGGAAATTATCTGGTACTCGGAAAGAGACAATTGGGGGCATCTTTACCTTTATGATGCAACAACAGGAAAAGTAAAAAATCAAATCACAAAGGGAGATTGGGTGGTTACGCGTCTGCTTAAAGTTGATGAGAAAACACGCACACTTTATTTCATGGCTAACGGCAAAGAAAAAGGGAATCCATATTTTGGGCATTTTTATAAAATAGGATTTGATGGCAAAAACTTAACCTTATTAACGCCTGAAGAAGGAAATCATATGGTTACACTTTCTCCTTCAGAGAAATATTTCATAGATAACTATTCGCAACCTAATGTTCCATCTGTTGTTGTGCTTAGAGATTTAAATGGGAAATTAATCAAGGAGTTAGAAAAAACTGACGTTTCGAGATTGATTGCAACGGGCTGGAAAGCGCCAGCACCAGTTTCAGTAAAGGCACATGATGGAACAACTGATATTTATGGTCTGGTATTTACACCAACAAAAATGGACGCTGGTAAAAAGTATCCTGTAATAGATTATATTTATCCTGGTCCACAGGGCGGAAGTGTTGGCAGCTGGTTTTTTTCAGCATCGCGTGGCGACCACCAGGCTTTAGCCGAATTGGGTTTTATCGTTGTCGTAATTGAAGGGACGAGCAACCCTGGCCGCTCCAAAAGTTTTCATGATATGAGCTATGGAAACATGGCTGAAAATACTTTGCCAGATCAAATTACTGCCATAAAACAACTTTCAGCAAAATATCCTATTGATACAACCAGGGTTGGAATTTGGGGACACTCAGGCGGTGGTTTTGCAACTGCAACAGCTATGTTCCGTTACCCCGATTTCTTTAAAGTTGGCATTTCTGAATCAGGAAATCATGATAACAGGAATTACGAGGATGACTGGGGTGAACGCTACAATGGATTAGCAGAAAATTCTGATTATGAAGCGCAGGCAAATCAAAATCATGCCCAGAATTTAAAAGGAAAATTGATGCTTGTTCATGGAATGATGGATGATAACGTTCCTCCTTATAACACATTATTAGTTGTTGAGGCACTTCAAAAAGCAAACAAATCTTTTGATTTGGTATTATTTCCAAATAGCGCACATGGTTATGGCGCCTATTCTCCTTATATGATGAGGAGGAGGTGGGATTATTTTGTTCAGCATCTTTTAGGTGCAGAACCACCAAAAGATTATAAAATGACTGGAACAACAATCAGATAATTCTAAATTAAAACATTAAGGGTTTCGATAAATATCGGAACCCTTTTTTGTTGCGAACCTAAATTTTAAGCTCATTCTGATCAAAATTTCAAATGAAAAAAGTAATCATAAAGCCAGATAAACGATGAAATACTGATATAAAAAAGTTGTAGCTGATTATCAAGCCAAACAAAGATTAACTTTAAAAGTTAATCAATATAAAAATCATTTCCATGAGAAAAACAAGAGCTATTAATAATGTAATCATTACCGGAAGTACGGGAATGGTTGGAGAAGGGGTTTTAATTCAATGCTTAAACAGCCCTGAAGTAGACTCCGTTTTAGTAATTAACAGGAAACCTTGTGGTTATATCCATGCAAAACTGAAAGAAATCATTCATCAGGATTTTTTCAATTTCTCTCCTCTTGAAGATCAGTTAAAAGGCTATAATGCCTGCTTTTTTTGTCTTGGCATATCATCTATAGGGGTAGATGATGATACTTATTACAAAATGACATATACATTAACGATGCATATTGCTGAGACATTGAGCAAATTAAATCATGATATGACTTTTTGTTATGTTTCTGGCAGCGGCACTAATGAAAATGGCAGAATGAAATGGGCAAGGGTAAAAGGTAAAACAGAGAAAGATTTAATGAAATTACCTTTTGAACAGGTTTACAATTTTCGCCCGGGATTTATTAAACCAGTAGCACCACAAAAATATGTTCATAAATTTTACAGCTACATCAATTGGGTCTTCCCTATTGGAAGAGCAATTTATCCAGATGGTTTTTGCACCATGGCTGAGCTTGGCAACGCCATGATAAACACTTTAAGCCACAATAACGAGCGGCGAATTTTAGAAGGAAAAGATATCATTAAGCTGGCGAAAGAACCATCGTAATGTTAGATGGTAAACACATTGAATGAAGGGCAGATTTCGTCATATTGAGCTTGCCGAAAAGCTATCAATGGTTTTCGACAAGCTCTTGAATGACAGAAATAATTATTTTTTATTATCGTATTTACGCTGATTATCCTTATTCGATGTTTGATCAGAGCGTTGCCCGCCACCGTTTGTTATACCTTGAATTTTCTTATCAACTTTAACATCGTGATTTGCTCTGTCAGCTATCGAACTTCCTTGTGTTGTAGGATTGTTTTTGGGTGTATTTACATTTTTCATAACGATAAATTTTAGTTAAACATATTGGCAGAGCGCTATTGTATTAACCCCCGATACTTGATTATGTTTTATTTTTTTGATATTGGAATGCATTTTCAGGGCTTGCAGAGGGTAACAAAAAAATCCTGATCCTATAGAGAAAAAATGTTTCAATCTTCTGCATCATAGCAAAAGAATCTTTACACACAACTTATTGTATTAAATCAATTACTTGGAGTGGTTTTTGTTTAATTCGATTATTACTTATTAATTTAGCCCAATCAGAACAACAAAACTTACGTGAAAAAAAACTTATTCCTCCTTATTATTTTCTGCGTTTCAGCATTTTCAGTAAACGCACAAAAACAAACTTATTTAGAAATGTTAGCTAATCAGCCCAAATGGGTTGATTCCGTTTTTAAAAAATTGAACCGCAGAGAGCGGATTGCGCAAATGTTTTTTGTTAGAGCACATACCAATCTGGGCAAAAAATATTCTGATTCAGTTGGTGTGGTCATTAGAAAAGAACAACTTGGCGGTGTCATTTTCTTTCAGGGCGGCCCTGGCAGACAGGCTGCTGTAACCAATGCTTACCAGAAGGTAAGCAGAGTACCTTTGATTGTAGCCAATGATGGCGAATGGGGCTTAGGAATGCGTTTGGATAGTACCATTTCCTATCCATATCAAATGACTTTGGGCGCTATCCAAAATAAAGATTTGCTATATAGAATGGGGATAGAAGTTGCTAAAGATTTTAAACGTTTAGGCATGCAAATGAATTTAGCTCCCGATGCAGATATTAATAACAATCCAAAAAATCCTGTTATCAATTACCGTTCTTTTGGTGAGAACAAATATAACGTAGCAAACAAAACTGCTGCTTATATGAAGGGAATGCAGGATGGCGGTTTATTGACCACATTGAAGCATTTTCCTGGCCATGGCGATACTGATGTAGATTCACATTACGATCTACCCCAACTTAATTTTAGTGCCGGCAGACTAGATAGTCTGGAGATGTATCCATTTAAAGAGCTGATCAAGCAGGGCGCATCTGGTGTGATGATTGCACACATGAATATTCCTTCACTGGATAATACACCTAATTTACCTTCTACCCTATCAAAGCCGATTGTTACAGGCATTTTGAAACAACAATTAGGTTTTAAAGGTCTGGTTATTTCTGATGCAATGGACATGAAAGGTGTGGTAAAATATTTTAAAGATGGCGAAGCCGATTTACTGGGCATCATTGCAGGAAACGATATTTTAGAACTATCCGAAAACAGCGATAGAGCGGTAAGGTTGGTTAGAAGAGCTGTTCGTCAGGGAAGAATTGATATGAAATCCATTGATGAAAGTGTGCGTAAGATATTAACTGCAAAGTATTGGGCGGGTTTAAACAATCGGGATACAATCGCCACCCAAGGTATTATTGCTGATGTTAATCGTAAAGAGAGCAATGCTTTGGTGCAGGAACTGGCAAATGCATCTGTAACTATGTTAAGAGGAAAAGAATACATCAAAAATATGATTCCGATTAGAAGAACGGCAATTATCAGCATTGGCGTTCCATCGGTAACAAGATTCCAGAAAGAAATCTCCAAAGGTTTTTACAACTCTGTTTACTACGTTTTAGACAAAGATGCCAATGCCACTCAAATCTCGAATGTGGCCCGTGAAATCGGGGCATTTGACCAGGTCATTGTAGGCATTCACGATAGCCGCTCCAGACCAGCGAATAACATTCCTTTAAATGCAGGTGTTAAAAATTTCATTAAAGAACTTTCAGGCAAAAATGCTGTTTTCGCATTGTTTGCAAACCCTTATAACCTTGCAGGTTTACCAGGATTAGAGAACAGCAGGGGTTTGGTTGTAGCTTACCAGAAAGAAGATTATATGCAAATTTCTGCAGCAGCAGTAATCAACAACAGATTAGTACCAACTGGAAAATTACCTGTTAGCATTTTACCGAACTATAAGTTTGGCGATGGGTTGTAGGTAATTATCCCCATAAAGACATTAAGAAAACGCTGGATGGTTTCATCAGCGTTTTTTGTATACACACACTACTCCCATCATGATATTGAATTACTTTTACAAGGAGCGTTGTATTTCTTAAAGATCTTGTGGATGAACTATGCGCAAAAAAGATGCTGAAATGAATTCAGTATGACGAACACTAATAAAAAACTCAAAACAATTCTACTATCAAAATCATTATCTATTTATAAATTTTAATGTTATGATAGACCCAGAAGACAAAGATTACTCAAGTGATCCAAACGATGCCTTACGAAGAGAGGATGATACAGAAAACTTAAATGAATTAGATGGCGATGGTACCAGCATTGAACATGATAAAGATTTGCTGGAACAAGCCGACGAAGCCTCAAGACCGTCATATGAGTTAAATTTAGACGATATTGAGGATGATGAAGACGATTTGGATGATTAAAAATTAGCCGCAGATTCACAGATTTTAAATAGCTGAAAATTTGCGGCTTTATTTATTGAAGACTGATTTATCCCCAACCTTATACTTTTAACCCCTTACATTATTTTGCTTTATAAGTATCAGGGTTTACTGCAGCAACAGTCCATCCCTTTAAAAATGAAATGGTTTTCTTCACATCATGACCAACTTTTTTCTTGCCATCGGTACCAACTTCGTCAGTTTCCAGATAGGCCGAATTCTCAATATGAAGTACTTTTCCCTTTCCATCCAAAACCACGAAAACAGGATAGCCAAAACGATTAGGAAAACCTAAATATTTCATGGCTTCATCATTGTGGTGATCTTTATCCCAGTTTACCAAAACATATTCATAATTATCATTAATGGCTTGCTTTAAAACCGGAGTTGAATCAACCAGGTTGTGAAATGCAATACACCAGGTGCACCAATTGCCACCAACTTGTACCAACACATGTTTGTTTGCTTTGGCTGCTTTTTCTGTAGCCGCTTTCAAATCTGCCATTGCATTTGCCTCAGGATTATAGATATGAACCCCTTCTTTTTTTGTCTGGCTAAATGAAGCCGTCGAAATGAATATTGCAGTTAATAATATTAATATTTTTTTCATCCGTATAAATTTGTTTTTAATTGTGATGAAGCTATCAGATTTATTCATACCACTGTGTGGTTTGAAAAATCATGATGGTTTCATCCGTATAAATTATTAATGTTTTGTTTATTGTTTCATTTGTATTAGTGAACTCGTAAACTCGGTTTGTTTTCAAAAGTAATGAAGCTATCGTGACTTTTTAGAATGATTAAGCAAAACTAATAAAGTCGACTGTTTTTATAGTTTATTTAACCAATTCTTTACAGAAGAACAACATTATCTTAAAAGATTAACTTTGTGCATTACGATGGATTTTTTAGATATACATACTCATCATACAGCACAAAAAAAGGGAGTAACAGGTATTCAAAGCTTATCACTAACCAGCGATATATTTTTAGCAATGCCTAAGAAAAAACCGATATCAATTGGTTTACATCCATGGTATGCAAGTATTGATCAATTAGAAATACAGTTGAAATATTTGGCTGTTCTGGCAAAACAGCCGAATGTGAAATTAATTGGAGAATGCGGATTGGATAAATTAAGAGGCGAAAGCCTGGAAAATCAAATCCATATTTTAGAACAGCAAATTGTTATTGCAGAAAAATTAAATAAACCACTGATTCTGCATTGCGTTAAATGTTTTTCTGAATTGATCGAAATTAAAAAACGGTTGAAGGTTAAAGTACCAATGATCATTCATGGGTTCAACAAGAATAATGAACTCGGAGCACAACTGCTTGCTCAAGGCTTTTTACTTTCATTTGGCACAGCTATTTTGAAAGAAAATTCCGGACCGGCAAAACTGATTCAACATACAGATCATTTCTTTTTAGAAACTGATGATTCTGAAACTTCTATCGAAGAAATTTACCAGGCTGCTGCCAATTTAAAAAAATGTTCAATTGATGAGTTAAAAGCACTTATTTTTGCCAACTGGAAAAAATTGAATTTATTTAAAAGTTACTAACTCTAATAAGTATGATGCCTGATAGAGTTAGTAACTTTATAAAAATACAGATATACTTTTTATATTTTAAATCAACCCTTACCCTTCTTAGCATTCATTTTTTAATAAATGGAAAGGTAAATGGCAGGTATAGGTAATTCGTCATTCCCGGCTTGATTGGGAATTAAGATTCCAGCCCTCGTGGGAATGACGAGGTTTTAAAATTTGTTATTGATATTTTATAAAACATAAACAATATGTCTGATGTTACCTGGCTTTCACGGTCTGCACTATTAGTTGGAAATGAAGGAATAGAAAAACTGCAATCGAAGCATGTTTTAGTTATTGGTTTAGGGGGCGTAGGTTCTTTTGCAGCAGAGTTTATTTGTCGTTCAGGCATTGGAGAAATGACCATTGTAGATGGTGATGTAGTTGATCCAAGTAATCGCAACAGACAACTGCCTGCGCTTGCAACCAATCATGGCGTGAGTAAAGCAGCCATCATGCAGGAACGTTTGCTGGCAATTAATCCTGAATTAAAGTTGCATGTGGTTAACGCTTTTCTTACACCTGAAAGGTGCCGGGAGATTTTAGAGGTAAAATACGATTATGTGATGGATTGTATTGATAGTGTGATGCCGAAAATCACTTTACTTTCCACTGCCCTGGAAAAAAATATTCCTATTGTAAGTTCAATGGGCGCTGGTGGCAAAATGGACCCAACTAAACTTCGCATTACCTTTCTTCCAGACACTTATCAATGTGTTTTTGCCAGTTATGTACGCAAAAGGCTAAATAAACTTGAAAACATTACAAAAATAAAAGCCGTTTTCTCTACGGAAGAAGTGAAAAGAGATTCGCTCATTTTAACTGATGGGAGTAATTTTAAACGTTCGGCCTACGGTACGGTTTCTTATTTACCCGCAGCATTTGGTGGCGCATGTGCCTCTGTTGTAATTCGCGATTTACTTGAAATTCCATTCGAAATGGAAAAAAGACCTGTAAGGATAAGAAAAAAGAAAATTTCGGGAAAGAAAAAGTAATAACTTTTTTAATAATTCATGTTGATATTCTGATTTCGGGAAAATTTTAAATCAGGATGATTTACCTTTTTAAAATTATCAGAATATGGAAACACAAAAGTTTATTGTTTACAGATTAAATCCAAATCAGCAAGAATTAGATGGAGAGGTTTCTTTCGATAGAAATATTGACGGCAGAGTTTTCTCTGAATGTATATTGGAAATTCAAGACCATACCGCTATCTTGAAGAACGAAAACGGAGAGATAAAAGGAGTGTTTTCATTACATCATTTCTATTTGATAAATGTTTAAAGTCATGGAAAAAGAAGAATTGGAAACTCCTTCAATGGAATTGATTAAGGAAAAGCTAAAGAGAGTAAGAGAAAGTAGTGACAAACCCCGAAAAACTTCTAAAGAAGTCAATTATCCCGCTATAAAAAATGCGGAAAATGCACTAAAGAAACTGATTGAAAAGTTTCCTAAGCACGAGAGTTTGGATGAAATATATCTTAAAGTTACGACAATCAATAGTTTATACAGTACAAATATCTATGATACTTATAAGATCGCTTATCATATTTTCAAAAAAGTAAATGAAGATGGTAAGATTGATTTACGTTTGAAAGAAGGAGATCCAAATTTAATAAAGCAAATCGCTTCTGGACATGGGATATCAAGCCAAGAAAAGAAAGAAAAGTTTTTATTCCTTTGCAACTAAGTATTGTAGTTTTCATAACTCAGAGAAATATGCAATTTAAGATACACTAATCCAAGACTTACTAATAAAATTCCATAACAAAGATTTAAAGATAAAAAGGAAAAAATAAATTATGAAACACTTAGGAATTATGGGAAATTCATAGAAGTCATAAATAAATTCAAACAATGTCATAGTCTAAATGGATTAAGCCTAAAAGAAATTGATATGTATTTGTGGTTAATAGGCAAAGAGAATGAGATAAATAAAATGAATTGATTGTACTCATTCTGTTCCAAGTACCACTCTGATATGTAGAATAGCGACTATAGTAATTATATATGCAAACTTTTGTTAACCATTAACAATAAACAATGCCAAACAAACCTAACAGACGTTCCATTCGGTTACAGGGATATGATTATTCGCAAGAAGGATTATATTTTATAACCCTGTGTTGCCAAGACAGAATTTGTAGGTTTGGCGAAGTAGTTAATGGAGAAATGATATTGAATGAAGTAGGCAAAATTGCCGAATTATGTTGGTTACAAATACCCGAACATTTCACAAATACGGTATTACATGAATTTGTCATCATGCCCAATCATCTACACGGCATCGTCAAAATCGTAGGGGCGAAACATCTTTCGCCCCTTAATGATATACGCCAAGAAGAGAAGGAGAGAGAGAATAATTGGGCAAATCGTCATTTGCCCCATATCGAAAGGACGATAGGTTTTTCGCAAAATAGGGCGAAAGATGTTTCGCAAAATAGGGCGAAAGATGTTTCGCTCCAACATGGCACATCAAAAACAATTGGTTCAATAGTACGAGGGTTTAAAGTAGGCGTTACCAAATGGGTACGTCAAAATACAGATATACACGATTTATGGCAACGCAATTATTACGAACACATCATCCGCGACGAAAAATCCTATCACAACATATCGCAGTATATCCAAAACAATCCCTTAAATTGGGGTAAGGATAAATTTCATTCCTAAATGCCGTCAAAAACAAATAAAACATGCCTCAACCTCTTAAAATCCTTCAAGCCTCAGCCGGTTCCGGTAAAACGTTCAGTCTTACTGCGCATTACCTTACCTTGCTTTTTAGCGGAGAGAATAAATATCGCGAAATTTTAGCGGTAACCTTTACCAACAAAGCCACTGAAGAAATGAAATCGAGGATTTTGGAAGTGCTTGTTGGCTTGGCGCAAGGAAATCCATCGAAAAAAATTGATGATTATCGAAAACTGATTTTGGTTGCTTATCCGCAATTGAGTGCTCAGGAACTGCAGTTTAAAGCCGATAAAATCTATCGCAAAATTCTTCATGATTATAGCCGGTTCTCTGTGAGTACAATTGATGGTTTCGTGCAAAAGGTAATCCGTGGATTTGCCTTTGAACTCGGACTCAATGCCGATTATAATTTAGAAATGAATTATGATAAGGTTAAAGATGATTTGGTTAACAAACTGGATGAAGCTTTAAACGACAATAAACAGCTTTTGCAATGGATTATAGATTTAGCCATTGAACGCATCAGCGATAATAAAAGCTGGAATTATAAAATTGAACTCTACAATTTGATCGGAGAGATTTTCTCTGAACGGTTTCAGATTTTCGAATCAGCAGTTGAAGATTTGGGGTTGGAAAATATTGATGAGCTTTTCAAGAAATACATCAGTATTACTAAAGAGGAGATCAAAAATTTCGAAGGCGAAATTGTTCAATTAGCAACAGATGCCCACGAAGCCTTAAATGTTTTAGGCGTAGAAACCGAATATCTTAAAGGAAAATCAAGAAGTCCGTTAACTAAATTAATTTTAGTTGCCAGGGGCGATTTTTCGAAGATTGAACCTCTTTTCAACTTAATTGATGAGCCTGAAGAATGGTTTCAAAAGAATGCAAATTTTCCTGAAGCATTTGAAACCGTAAATCCGATGTTGCAAAAGATAAAAGTACATTATCTGGAACATTTACCGAATTATCAGCTTGCCATCGCTTTCAACAAGAACCTGTATTATTTGAGGTTGATGCAGGAAATTGCCGTTTTATTAAAAGAATACCGGGCCGAAAATGATAATCTCCTAATCAGTGATGCGCAGAAATTAATTTCTGGGATTACTGAAGATGCCGGAGATAATCCATCGTTCATTTGGGAAAAGGTTGGAAACAGATATCGTAATTTCTTATTTGATGAGTTTCAGGATACCTCGACCAGTCAGTGGGGAAGTTTTAAATCGCTTTTAACCAATGCAATTGCCACTCCAAGCTCAGAATTAACTGACCATTTGATTGTAGGCGATACCAAACAATCTATTTATCGCTGGCGAAATGGCGATTGGAACATCTTACATAAACATGCCAAGCTGGATGTGGGTGCGCACAATGTGATTGAAGAAAGTCTGGAAGAAAATTATCGCAGTGCCGAGAACATCATCACGTTTAATAATTTCCTTTATCGCTCCATTCCGCTTACGCTGCAAAATGAATTAAATCAAAATTTAGCAAATAAACCTGAAAGCATTTCTGCCTGGTGGAATGCACAAAATTACGGGCAAATTATCACAGATATTTACGCAGGTTCAACCCAAAATTTCGCCACAAACACCTTAAAGGGTGGCACCATAAAAATCAAAAAATTTGGTAAAGATCATGCACCCGATGAGGTCCGTTTTACTGAAACTGTTTTCAGGGATATTGCTTTAAACGATATCATTGAGGAGATTTTCTATTTAAAAGAGCAACAAAACTATGCGCTGAAAGATATCGCTATTTTGGTTCGCTCAAATAGTGAAGCGCTGCTTACCGTTCAGAAATTAATGGAAAGAAAACTGCCTGTACTTTCTGGCGATGCGCTTTTGATTTCAAATAATTCGGCGGTTCAACTCATTATCAATACTTTAAAAACGTTGATTGGACTGGATACCCAAACCGCATTATACAAAGCGAATTGTATTGCCCTTTGCCATTCACTACATGAAAAAGAGGTTAATGCTAACCATTATCTAAACCTCAACAATGTTTCGTTAAGCACACTCAGCAATGTGTTACCAAAATCGCTTTGCGAAAACTGGCAATCCTGGCTACAGCTTCCACTTCCCGAATTGGTGGAAATTTTAATTGAAGCTTATGATTTAAAAAGCCAGACTCAACATTTGCCTTATTTATTGGCTTTTAGAGATTTAACCGCCAACGCCGTAAAATTGGGCGAAAAAGGCATCATTTCGTTTTTAACCTGGTGGGATGAAGATGGCATTAAAAAATCGCTTCCATCGCCAGAGGGCGCAGATGCCATTCAGATTATCACCATTCATAAATCCAAAGGACTGGCTTTTAGAGCGGTTTTTGTTCCTTTTTGCAATTGGGAAATAAAAGGCAAAAGCAACTCAACCTTCTGGGTTTCATCAGAAGATACCGTTTACAAGGAACTTCGGGGAATTCCTTTAAAATATAATGAGGCACTGGCCGATTCAGCGATAGCTAAAGCTTATTACGAAGAATTGCTTTATAATAATATGGATGCCTTGAACATGCTTTATGTAGCTACAACACGTTCAAAAGATTATCTCTATATCGCCACAATGGCTAAAAAAGAGTTGAAACTTTCTAACATGGGCGATGTGATCAATTTCACTTTCGATGATCAGTTTGATGAAAATGGTATTTACGAAATTGTAGATTATGTACGAGCTGAAAGTAAAGCCGAAGCATCTAATTTTATTACTTTAAAAAGTTACCCAACCACTACACGCTTGTCGGCGCTTTACACCCCATCAGAAGAAAAGCATTTAAAGCATCTGGTAAACATCGAAAAATCAGGCAGAAAAGGTTCTTTGTTGCATGATATTTTGGCAAGCGCAACTACCGAACAAGGTGTTCAGGATTATACAACCAATCTCGTTTTGCAGGGTATTATCAAGGACGAAGAAAAACAAAAATTGATTGATTCTGCCTTAGAAGTTTTGAACCATCCGGAGTTGAAAGAAATTTTAAATAAAGCTACCGAAAGCATCACGGAGAAAAACATTATCGATTCAAACGGAAAGTTACATCGGCCAGATCGGGTTTTAATCCATACAGATGAAGTGATTATTC
Source organism: Pedobacter chinensis (assembly GCF_003339865.1). GTDB lineage: Bacteria > Bacteroidota > Bacteroidia > Sphingobacteriales > Sphingobacteriaceae > Pedobacter > Pedobacter chinensis. Next base: position 639,502 of record NZ_QPKV01000003.1, on the reverse strand, counting down.
TCGATTATAAATTTACCCTCGAAGAAAGCGACAAGCACATTGAACAGGTAGACAATTATCGAAATCTGTTATCAGAAATGGGTTATAAAAACATCAGAACTTATCTTTTTTACGCAGTTAAAGGCAAGTTGAAATTAGTTTAGCAATAAATCCTTGTTGAAAAATAGTCGAGGACTATAACTTGAGACCAAGCATAAGTCGACAAATTAGATTAATTTTGGGGATTAGTAATAGCATGGGATTCAGATTATGGAACCATCATGATTTGCCTAAACTTACAAGAGAATGGTTCAAATCATGATGAGCTTCATCACAAATGAAAAAATTAAACGGATGAAAAATGGTTTAAAATATGTTGACTTATTTTCTGGTGCGGGGGGGTTTTCGTTGGGCTTTGACAAAATGGGCTTCCAAAATCTATTTTCTGTTGATATTGAGAAAAGCTTTTGCGAAACATATCAATACAATTTCTCTGGCCATCAATTGATTCAAAAAGATATTTGTGCGCTATCTGACGCTGAAATTAAATATTACCAGGAAAACAATGAAGTTGATGTGGTAATCGGCGGACCACCTTGTCAGGGATTTAGTATTGCCGGGAATATTGGAAGAAAATTCGCTGACGATCCCAGAAACAGACTGTTCAAAGAATTTGTCAGGGTTGTAAAAATCATCGAACCGAAGTTTTTCGTGATGGAAAATGTTGCACGATTATACAATCATAATGGTGGAGCAACCAGAAAAGAAATTATAAAAGATTTTGAGGATTTAGGATATACTGTAGATTGTAAAATCCTGAATTCAGCAGATTATGGTGTACCCCAGATTAGAAAAAGAGTAATATTTATTGGCGCTAAAAACACTAAAAAAATTATTTTCCCGAGTAAGGAAGTAGAAAAATATATTTCTGTTAAGGAGGCTTTGGCGCATTATCCGAAATTAATATCAGGGGAAGAATCAACTGTCCACAATCATGTGGCAATGTCACATTCGCCACAAATGCTTACCAAAATGAGCTATGTAACCGATGGAGGCGACCGGAATGAAATTCCGGCATCAATCAGGCCTAAATCTGGTGATGTTAGAAAATACATCAGATACAAAAGTGATTTGCCGTCTGTTTGTGTAACTGGTGATATGAGAAAAATTTTTCATTATGAGCAAAACAGGGCTTTAACGGTAAGGGAATTAGCTAAGCTTCAATCATTTCCTGATGATTTTGTGTTTAAAGGCACCAAAATTTCTCAACAACAACAGGTTGGGAATTCTGTTCCACCAAAAATGGCTGAAGCAATTGCAGGTGCTATTATAAAAATGAATGAAGATGCCTAAATATCCTACCGTTAATTACATTGGAAACAAAGAGAAGATTGCCAAATGGATTTGTGATCAATTCCCGAAAGAGGCAACCTCTGTTTTTGATGCTTTTTCTGGTGGGTGTTCATTAAGTTATGAAGCCAAGCATAGGGGTTACGAAGTATATACAAATGATATATTAAAAATCAATTTCCATATTGCAAATGCACTCATTCAAAATAATGAAACATTACTTAATGAAAAGGATATTGAAATAATTTTCAGCGGAGAGCCTTTTAAAGGGTTTATGACCGAGAATTATGCAGAAGTTTATTTTTTTGAACAGGAATGTAAAGAGCTTGATCTTTACAGAAACAATATTGAAAAATTAGATTCGGAGGCAAAAAAATCGATCGCATTTGCACTGATAAGAAGAGCAATGGTTAGAAAAATGCCTTATTCAAGGTTCAATCTTACCTGGGCTAAAATTATCCAGCTTCGTGATGAAGAATATAGTTATGAAAAATATAAAAGAAAAAGAGCTTATCATAACCAATCATTCAAATTTCATTTTCTTCAGAATTTAGATGAGTATAATTCTTCCATTTTTACCAATAACAAAAACAACATTGCCTACAATGATGATGTGTTTAATTTGCTTGATCAGATAAAAGCTGATGTGATTTATTTAGATCCTCCATACAGTGGTACTATGAATAATTATTTTGGTTTTTATGGTTTAATGGATGATTTTATTTTATCAGAAAAAACCAGACCTTTTAATAATAACTTCATCGATAAGAAAACAATCGCTGAGTTGTTTGATAAGCTTTTTTCGAAACTAAAAAACTTTAAATATTGGTATTTGAGTTATAATAACTCATCATTACCAACTAAAGAAGAGCTATTATCTTTACTTAATCAATATGCCAATCATGTTGAGGTAATTGAAAGAGATCATCATTATCAAATAACAGGAAAAGAGAAAAAACAGAAAAATAAAGAGTATTTATTTATTGTTCAAAATAAACATTATCAAACCCAAACTGAGCCGAAAAAAAATAACATATTTAATGATGAGCGAATCATTCACAGCAATTTAATGTCTGAAATCGATTCCTTAGTTTAGTATTAATCATTTTATGCTTATTCTGCAGATCTGAATATGAAACCATTTTTACAAGAAGTTGCCGAAGATTTAGTTGCCAGATTTGGAGACAATTTAGAGCGTTGCGCCATTGTTTTCAATAATAAACGTCCGTCAGCCTATTTACAAAAATACTTTGCAGATCTAATCAGAAAGCCATTTTTCAGTCCCTCTTTTTTTACTATTCAGGAGTTTTTTGCCTGCTCAACCAGTTATAAAATTGCCGATTTCTATTTACAGTTTTTTACTTTACACACCATTTACAACCAACTTTTAGCAGAAGAAAAACTGGAAACCATTTCCAGCCATAAATTTTTTCCCCTGGCCAAAATCATTTTAAGCGATTTTAACCAAATTGATGCTGATTTAGTTGATGCAGAAAAGCTATATCGCGATTTAGAAGATATTTCTGTTATTAATCAGGATTTTGATTATTTAAGTGCAGAGCAATATCAATTTCTTTCTCAATTCTGGACTTCCTATTCTGAGGGAAAACATAAAAAGCAACAGGAATTATTTATTAAGATGTGGCGCAGAATGCCAAAGCTTTATCATAAATTTCATGCTACGCTTAAAGCACAAGGTTATTTAACCAACGGCTCTGTTTATCGCTACCTGGCTAATGATATTACCAATCATCAGGAATTCATATCAAACTTTGATAAAGGAAAAATCATTTTTGTTGGTTTTAATGCATTAAGCAGTGCTGAGGCAAAAATATTTACTCAATTACAGGAAGCAGATAAGGCATTATTTTATTTTGATGCAGATGCTTATTATCTGGATGATTCTGCTCAGGAGGCTGGTTTATTCTTAAGAAAGAACATGAACCAGCTTGGGTTGAGAAATGTATTTGCCGAAAAGGAAAGTTTGATGAAAACTGCCGAACACCAGGTAAGCGTTTTCAAAGTACAGGGGCAATCGGCTCAGGCAAAAATTCTCAATCACATTTTAGAAGAAAATTATACAGATTCTGAAACGGTTGGAAAAACAGTAGTGGTTTTAGCTGATGAAAGTTTGCTGATTCCCACGTTGCAAACCATTCCAACTGATTTTAACGGAAAAGAAATAGACCTGAATGTAACAATGGGTTTTGCCCTTTCTACCTCGAGTATTTTTGGTTTAATTGATATATGGTTAACCAGTCAGCTGGAGATTTTGCAAGCAGATAAAGTCACTTACAAAAATGTTGAAGCCTTTTTAACACATCCGTTAACGGGCCTGACTCAAAAAATGCGGGATAAAATTCTGACGGCTTTGCTGGAGGAAAATCAGGTAGAAATTGAGCATAAGCGTTTATTAAGGCAAAGTGGTTTGTTTGAGGTTTTCTATAAAAAAATTGAAAATCCACAGTTGGTGGTAACCAATTTATTAGCTGTTCTGGATTTTGTTTTAATGAGGTTATCGAATGCAAAAACATTAAAGAAAATTGACGCTGAACTATTTGTAAAAACCATTCAGGAATTAAACCGCCTGCACGATACTTTTGATAATCATATCAGTAAAGAGGAAATTCCGTTTGTAATTTATCTCGTTCAGAAATCATTACAAGCCATTACAGTTCCACTTTCCGGCGATCCCTTAAATGGCATTCAGGTAATGGGATTGCTCGAAACCAGAAACCTGAACTTTGATAAGGTTGTCATTTTAGGTTTTAATGAAGGTATTATTCCTAAATCATCCATCGGGAACAGTTTTATTCCAGATTCCATCCGCCGCGTTTATGGATTGCCCGTTCTCGAAAATCTCGATGCCATTTCATCATACATGGTTTATCGATTAATGCAAAGGGCAAAAAACATCAACTTTGTTTACAATAGTTTAACTGACGAATCTACCTCGGGCGAGGCCAGCAGAATTTTAAAGCAGCTGGAATATGAAAGCGGTTTCAATTTTACCTATAACGAGTTAAATCTTGAAGTTAAAACAGAAGCTTTTAAAGATGTGCAAATTGAAAAAACCGGAAATGCGTTTATTCAGGGAAAATTACAACGGTATTTAGATAAAGCAAAATCACTTTCTCCATCTGCTTTAACGCAATATATCTCCAATCCCATTGATTTTTTCTTTAATTATATAGCTGAAATTAAAGAACCGAAGGAAATAAGCGCTGTTGTGGAAGCAAACGAAATCGGCTCTATTCTGCATAAAGTGATGGAATATTTCTACGAAGATTTGAGAAATGCTGAAATCACTGCCGACAGGATTAAAGAGAGAAGAAAAGTTGTTCCAAAACTTATTCAGAAGGCCTTTAATGCAGTCATGTTCAAACATCCTGATTTGGTAATGGAATACAAGGGGATGCAAAAAGTAATTCTTGCTATTGTTGATGCCTACGTCAATATTATTCTTAATCAGGATCTTTCACAAACGCCTTTTACCATTATCAGCCTCGAACAAAAAATTGAAGCTGAAGTGAGTTTCCCATTAAATGGTAAAGAGGAGAGCATTAAAATATTTGGCTACATTGATCGGGTAGACGTTAAAGATGGCGTGACTAAAATCATCGATTACAAAACAGGAAGCGACAAACTTGCATTTAAAGACATTGATGAACTTTTCAATTCTGATGGAAAATATATCAATAAGGCTTTAATACAAACCTTGCTTTACACTTATGCTTACGAACAATTCTCCGGCAAAACTTGTGTAGAATCAAATTTGTACATTGTAAAAACGATGAATGACTCAAGTCTTGGCGGTGTTTGGTTTAAATCTAACAGACAAGTTTTAAGGGGAGATTTTCTTGAAGAAATTAAACCTCAGTTTCTGGTTAGATTAAAAGAAAAACTGACTGAACTTTTCGGTTCGCCATATTTTAAAACAAGCCAGGTTCCTGATAATTACAAATATTCGATTTATAAAACATTATTTGGGAAATAGATTTTAAGATAAAACTGAAAAACTAAACCGAAATGCTATCGACTCATCGTCATTGCAAGGTACGAAGCAATCCTACTACTTTGGTTATAAGAACTCTCGCTTTAAGATTGCTTCGTACCTTACAGCAATGACGACCGTCTAAAAATTAGTTGTTTCAAAGAAAACTTTACGCCTTTTGCGGTTAATCTCTTAAATTTAGAAATGCTAACCCTCAACTTTACCAAGTTCCCTACACTTGAAACCGAACGACTAATTCTTCGGGAACACGCGCTCTATGATGCGGAAGCACTTTATGCCATGCGCATCAATGAAACGGTAATGAAATACATCGACCGCGAAAGGCCAGAAGATTTAATGGAAATTAAAACATTCATTACAACCTTTAATGATGGCTTTGAAAATGGCGATAATCTGGCCTGGGTAATTGCATTGAAAGAAAATCCAGGAAACATGATTGGTTCTATTGGCTACTGGCGAACAGATTTTGCCAACCACAGAGCTGAAATTGGCTACATGCTTCATCCCGATTACTGGCGTAAAGGAATAATTTCCGAAGCATTAAAAAAAACGATTAATTTTGGTTTTGAAGATATGAATTTACATACCATCAAGGCAAATATCAATGTTGATAACGATGCATCACGCCAAATACTGATTAAACATGGTTTTGTTAAAGAAGCTCATTTTAAACAGGATTACTATTTCAGGGGACAGTTTTTAGATAGCGAGATTTACGGATTATTGAATCCAAATCATTAAATCAACGTAAATATTTTTATATTTGATCATGTACCGTTTAGATAGAACAGCATTTAAAGCACAAACAGCAGAGGAGGCTTCAAAATCTCACGCTGAGTTTTATAAGAAGTTATCCTGGCAAGAACGCTTAAAAATTGCAAATTATTTGAACAGCATTGCTTTTAATTTCCCTGAAGATAATCCACCAAAAATGGATAGAACTAAATTTAGTGTCAGAGCAAGAAACATAAATTTGTAATCATGCTTAAAACCGCAACTCCAATCCTCGCCTCTTTAAGTGCGGAGGAAACCATAAAATTCTACACTGAAAAACTCGGTTTTACTTTTCACAATAATTGGGATGGATATCTAATTTTCAGTAAAGACGAAATCAGCATACACCTTTGGCCAACTGATGATGAAAGTATTCCAAAAAACACAGGCTGTTACATTTATGTATCTGAAGTAAATCAATTATATAAAGAATATACAGTGCAGGAAGTTATTCATCCCAATGGAAAACTTAAAAATATGCCTTGGGGAATGCGCCAATTTTCTATTTTAGACAATAACGGGAATATCATCCATTTTGGAGAAGATATTTCGGAAAAACCATAAACCTTAATACAATTACAATATCATTAAAAGATAATCGCAATATTATTTTTAGATATTGCAAGGATTCAAAAAAAACATAGCGACTGATCTGAAAAACAGCCTCAATCAACTATAATTATTACAAAACACACGCATTATTGCCTTTGGTTTCAAAGCGATTAATAATTATATTTGCCACCGTTATTAAAATTTACAATGAGAGAAATCCAATTTAGAGAAGCACTACGCGAAGCCATGAGCGAAGAAATGCGTAAAGATGACCGCATTTTTTTATTAGGTGAAGAAGTAGCAGAATATAACGGAGCGTACAAAGTAAGTCAAGGAATGCTTGAGGAATTTGGTGCGAAACGCATTATCGATACCCCGATTGCCGAACTAGGTTTCGCAGGTATTGCAACTGGTGCTGCAACAGCAGGCCTAATTCCAATTGTGGAGTTCATGACATTTAACTTCTCATTAGTAGCCATCGATCAGATCATTAACGGTGCTGCTAAAATTTTATCAATGAGTGGCGGTCAGTTCTCTTGCCCTATGGTTTTCCGCGGTCCAACTGGTAACGCTGGTCAATTAGGTGCACAACACTCTCAAAACTTCGAAAACTGGTATGCCAATACTCCAGGTTTAAAAGTGGTGGTTCCGGCTACACCTTACGATGCAAAAGGACTATTAAAACAATCTATTATTGATCCGGATCCGGTTATTTTCATGGAATCTGAGGTAATGTATGGCGATAAAGGCGATGTTCCTGCAGAAGAATATTACATAGAAATCGGTAAAGCAAAAGTTACTAAAGAAGGTACTGATGTAACCATCGTAACTTTCGGTAAAATGTTAACACGCGTTGTAAATCCAGCCGTTGAAGAATTAACTAAAGAAGGAATCAACGTAGAAGTAATCGATTTACGTACTGTTCGTCCTATTGACTACGCAACAATTATCGAATCAGTTAAGAAAACAAACCGTTTGGTTGTAGTGGAAGAAGCCTGGCCATTAGCATCACTTTCGGGTGAAATCGCTTTCATGGTTCAAAAACAAGCATTTGATTATCTTGATGCACCGGTTTTACGAATCACTTGTGCCGATGTTCCACTTCCATATTCTCCAACTTTAATTGCAGCCAGCTTACCAAATGCTGAAAAAGTAATTAAAGCTGTTAAAGAAGTAATGTACGTTAAAAAGTAAATTGTCATTCTTAGCATAGCGAAGAATTTCACTAAAATACAAAATCCTCCAAAGCCATTTGGGGGATTTTTGCTTTACTCGTCATTGCGAGGCACGAAGCAATCTCATTCGCAACAGGTTCATTTGTTTACCACCTAAGACACATTAGAGCACTTTAGTTTATATGAGCCTGATGCCGCTGATTATGGAGATAAAAATAAAATCTGCGTAATTTTCTTAAATCTACGGGATATTCTTTCTTTAAAAACTTCAGTTAAATCATGATTAACAATAAATTACCAAAAACATCAATGGTAGTTACGGAGCATCTGTTATATCGCTTGTAGATACTTCGTATCTCAGCATGAAAGCACATTCAGGGTTGCTGAAACAAATTTGCCGGATTTACAGCTTTCCATTATTCCACCAAAATTCTCACTAAAAATGTTACACATCTTTTGATGTAATCCTAAAATATTGTAAGTTTAGAGTTTTTTAAGCGGGTAGCTTATAAAAATTTTATTCTCCATCAATGTTACGCGTCGATAGTTCTAAACCTTGTAAAATAGTGTACTCCTTGTGCAAACATGAGTATTTAGGCTATTTAATTGAACCTCATGTAGTTCAGTTAAATCCACAAGGTGATTTCTCATTTACTTATCAACGCTTATTTACGCATACCGCAGAAGAATTTCACTCATGTTTATCTGACATTGATTATAAGCTGATCAAAATTTTAGATGACATTGAGCAGGATTCAATCATCAAAAAGTATTATAAAAAATTAATCAGGCCAACTGAATTTTTTACTAAAATTTTCGATACTAAATTCTACGAAAACGTTCGCCCTAAAATAGAGAAAAAACTTGCTGAAGCTTTAGAGATCTTAAAGATTAAAAATGAACTTTATGTAATGGATAAAGATGGATGGCCGGTAGAGCGTAAAATCGAATTGGCCACCGAACCTGCTTCCATATTATTTCATTTTCGCAGAAACGAAACAGAAACCCGATATTTTCCAACTATAAAATATCAAAATCTGCGCATCGAATTTATGTTTAAAGAAGCGCAAATCATTAGCAATAAGCCCGCATGGTTATTGTTAAATGATGTGCTTTACTTTTTTGATCAGGATATTGAAGGCAAAAAATTACAGCCGTTTTTGGCAAAGCGATATATTGCCATTCCAAAATCGACCGAGGCTACTTATTTTGAAAAATTCGTGGCACCATTAATAGAAAAACACCATGTTTATGCTGAGGGTTTCGAAATTAAAACAGAACAATTTGAGGCAACTCCGGTTATCAAAGTTTTGTATGTTGATGGTGGTTTATCGCAAATCCAATTATATTTCAAATACGGGGAATATACTTTCCCTATTGAAAATGCACATAAAGTAACCGTACGTTTAGAAAAAACTGCTGATCATTATATTTTTCATCGCATTAAACGCTCAGCCGATTGGGAGAAAAAACAATTCAATTTGCTATTATCACTTGGGTTGAAAAAAACGAGCCCGTTATTTAGTAACCTGGAAGTAGCAGCAGATGAAGAGAATCCAAGCTATGCGGCCATCAATTGGGTTAATGAGCACATTGAAATTCTGCAGGCATCGGGCTTTGAAATTGAACAAGCTACAGGACAGAAACGTTTTGTTTTTGGTGCTAACAAGATAGATCTTGAAGTTAAAGAAGGCAATGATTGGTTCGATATCAATGCCGTGGTTTGGTTTGGTAAATATCAAATCCCATTTCTTTCTTTAAAACAACATATTTTACATAAAAGACGAGAATTTTTATTGCCAGATGGAGAAGTAGCCATTATTCCCGAAAAATGGTTTACCCAATATGGCAGCTTATTTAGCCTTGCAGAAACTGGCGCCAGCTTAAAACTTAAAAAACATCATATTGGCTTGATTAATGATCTTGCCGAAGACAGTTTAGCTAATGTGACACTGGAGCGCAAACTCCAACGTTTATCTGATTTTGAAAATATTGCTGACACACAAATGCCTGTAAATTTCAAAGGTAGCTTACGTGATTATCAAAAAGCGGGTTATAATTGGTTTAGCTTTTTAAGAGAATACAATTTTGGTGGTTGTTTGGCTGATGATATGGGTTTGGGTAAAACCATTCAAACTTTAGCCATGTTGCAAAAAGTTAAAGAAGATGATCAGGCCAGGGAATCGCATTCTACTTCGTTAATCATTATGCCAACTTCGTTAATTTATAACTGGTTAACTGAAGCTAAAAAATTCACGCCAAAACTTAAAATATACGCTCATACAGGCACTAACCGAAATAAAGATGTAGCAAATTTTGCAAATTTTGATATTGTGATTGCCACTTATGGCGTGACTCGTGTAGATGTAGAAGAACTGAAAAATTTCTACTTCAATTACATCATTTTGGATGAAAGCCAGAACATTAAAAATCCGGCATCAAAATCTTTCAAATCAGTTAGAAGTTTAAAATCCAAACACAAATTGATTTTAAGCGGCACACCTGTAGAAAATTCAGTAGGAGATTTGTGGTCGCAGTTAACCTTTTTAAATCCGGGTTTACTTGGTACACAAGCATTTTTTTACGAAGAATATGTGCAAGCCATTGAAAAGAAAAAAGACGAAGAAAAGGCACGTAAGCTTCAATCCATCATAAAACCTTTTGTACTTCGCAGAACAAAAGAACAGGTAGCTGCAGAATTACCTCCAAAAACCGAACAGGTAATTTACTGCGACATGAGCGAAGATCAGGCCACGTATTACGAAAAAACCAAGTCGGCTTATAGAAATGATTTGTTGCAAAGCATGGATGATGGCACTTTTGCACAGAAACAGGTTCAACTTTTACAGGGCTTAACGGCTCTTCGTCAATTGGCCAATCATCCGGTAATGATTGACAGTGATTATGGTTCAGATTCCGGCAAATTCGAAAACGTTATTCACACTTTAGATAATGTATTAAAAGGCGGGCACAAGGTTTTGGTGTTTTCACAGTTTGTAAAACATCTCGATATTTTCAAAAAGCACTTCGAGGCAGAAAATATTCCTTTTGCCTATTTAGATGGTGCTACCCGTAACCGTGGTGAAATTGTTTCAGAGTTTCAGCAAAACAGCAATTTAAAAGTATTTTTGATCTCCATCAAAGCAGGTGGTGTAGGTTTAAACCTAACGCAAGCTGATTACGTTTTTATTCTGGACCCCTGGTGGAATCCTGCTGTAGAGCAGCAAGCCATTGACAGAACACATCGCATTGGGCAGGATAAGAAGGTTTTTATTTACAAATTCATTGCTAAAGATACTGTTGAAGAAAAAATTCTCGCTTTACAGAAACGTAAAAAATCATTAGCCAATTCACTGATCACTACTGAAGAAAGCTTCTTTAAATCATTGAGTAAAGAAGACATCAGAGATCTGTTAAAATAATTAAAGTGATTTTTGGAATCCCTTTCTTAACATTAATTAAAACTGTATTATAATCAATTTGTTATACAATAGAATTTTTAATAAAATACAAGTATGACAAATGAAAATTTAAACACAGCCCTTAACAATGTTAGAGAGGCCTGGAAATATCCTGAATTATTTCAAAATACCTCAAGATCAGAACGTATACTTTCTGGCGCAGTTGGAACATATCTTTTAGTTAAAGGTATTACCAGTTTGTTTTCTCATCCGGTTATCGGATTAACGGGTGCAGCAATCGGCGCAGGTTTATTATATCGTGGCATAACGGGTTATTGCCCAATGCGTGATCTGGCAGAACAACAGGACGAATTAGCCCCTGATGAAATTATCATCAAAGATTCGTATTTGGTGGAAGATCTGTAGTAATAAATTGAATACGAAATTTTCATTTCTTAATAAACTGGTTAACTTTAAGCAGTTAATCAAAAATTATGAGCAAATACGCATTACTTCTTATTCCAACATTATTTGGCATGTCAGCAATTGCACAGGAAAAAACTGATCCGGCAAAAGAGGCAGCAAAAACTGAGATCTGGGAGCCTGTTCCTAAAATTGTAACTCCGGGAAATTTACCACAAGATGCTCCTTCAGATGCAATTGTGCTGTTTAACGGAAGAAATTTAGATGAATGGCACTCGGTTAAAGATCCCTCAAAGCCAGCTGCGTGGACAATTGATGACGGCTTTTTTACTGTTAAAAAAGGTACAGGGAATATAGAAACCAATAAGAAGTTTACCGATTATCAACTGCACATGGAATGGAAAATACCTGCCAATATCACGGGAACAGACCAGGCCAGAGGAAATAGTGGTGTATTTTTAGCATCAACAGGACCAGGTGACGACGGTTATGAAATTCAGATTATGGATGCTTATAAAAACAAGACTTACGTTAATGGACAAACAGGAAGTGTGTATAAACAAAGTATTCCATTGGCCAATGCAAACAAAAAACCAGGCGAATGGCAATATTACGATATCATCTGGAATGCTCCCCGTTTCAATGAAGATGGTTCTGTTTCTAAACCCGCTTCTGTTACTGTCTTTTTAAATGGTGTTTTATTGCAAAATAATTTTGTGTTGAAGGGCGAAACCAGATGGATTGGTGCTCCCGAATATAAAAAACATGGTGCAGCATCTATAAAATTACAAGATCACGGAGATCCCAGCCCTCCAATTAGCTTCAGAAATATTTGGGTAAGAGAATTATAATTATCCATAAAACCTGCAAATTAAATTTTGCAGGTTTTTTTATTTATCTGAATACATCTCTCTTGAAAAATATTGTTAAGATTATTGATGTTTTTGTAAAATTTGCAGGTAAAGCTCACTATCAATCATCTCTGCACCTAAACTCATTAAGTGATCATTTGGCAATTGGCAATCAATCAAATCAATATTTAGTTTACTTAGATATATCAATGCCGCTTTAGAGGCATTACTTGCATGGCTAAACATACTTTCTCCACAGAAAACACGATTGATTTTTACACCATATAAGCCCCCTACTAAAATTCCATTTAACCAAACCTCTATACTATGGGCAAAACCATGTTGATGCAAATTGATGTAAGCTTGTTGCATATCATCAGTTATCCAGGTTCCATCCTGATCTTTCCGTGGCGTATTTGCACAATTTAAAATCACATCCTTAAAAGCCTCATTTATTGTGATCTCAAATGCATTAGCAGCCAAAATTTTCTTCATGCTTTTGCTGATTTTAATCTTTTCAGGATAAATTACACAACGTTGATGTGGAGCATACCATAAAATTGATTCGCCTTCACTGAACCATGGAAATATGCCATTTGAATAGGCATTAAGCAATCTTTCCATACTCAAATCGCCGCCAATAGCAAGTAAGCCATCCTCTTCAGCTAGTTTAGGGTCAGGAAAACGAAGGTCATCATCAAGCAATTGAAAAAACATAGGCGAAAATAACAAAGAAAACATTATTTAAACCTTAACGTTATAATAATGTCATACTGTTAAATTGTTCATCATGAATGCAAAAGATAATTTCATAAAAGTAAAGCATCTTTATAACAGAGCAGGTTTCGGCATTTCTTATTCTGATCTCAATAAATTAAGCAGGAAAAATCTCAATAAGGTTGTTGATGACTTATTGAAAGAACCTAAAAAAGATGATGCCATTACTTTAGTTGATACTACGGAATCAAAACGTCAACTATTGGTTCAGACAGCTCTCAATGCTAAAAAAGAATTGGATGATGAGGAAAAGAAAATGCGACAGGAAATTGTCCGGATGCGGAATGAAATGAGCCGCAATCTGAATATTGCCTGGATAAACCAAATGATCAATACTGAAACCCCTTTAAGGGAGAAAATGACGCTTTTTTGGCATGGCCATTTTGCCTGTAGGAGTAATAACCCAATGTATGCACAACAATTAAACAACATACAAAGGCAGCATGGTCTTGGGAGCTTTAAAACACTTTTGGTTGAAGTTTCCAAGTCTCCGGCAATGTTACAATATCTTAATAACCAGCAAAACAGAAAAGGAAAACCAAATGAAAATTTTGCCCGGGAATTAATGGAACTTTTTACCCTTGGAAGAGGAAATTATACAGAGCAGGATATTAAAGAATCAGCACGATCGTTTACCGGATGGATGTACGATAAAGATGGCACGTTTATATTCAGGAAAAACCTACACGATGAAGGTACCAAAACCTTCTTCGGAAAGATTGGAAATTTCGAGGGAGAAAACATTATTGACATCATTTTGGACAAACCAGAAACTGCCGAGTTTATCAGCAGAAAAGTTTATAAGTTTTTTGTTAATGATAACCCAAATGAGGCGCACGTAAAAGAACTGGCAAATCATTTCTACAACTCCAAATATAATATCAGCGAATTGATGAAAAAACTGTTTACATCTGATTGGTTTTATAATCCGGAAAATGTAGGCACGAAAATCAAATCACCTGCTGAGTTTTTAGTTGGTTTAAGTCGCGAATTCTTTGTCACTTACAATAAACCTTTGGTACTTATTCAGTTGCAAAGTAGTTTAGGTCAATATTTATTCAACCCACCAAACGTTGCAGGTTGGCCTGGTGGGCAAAGCTGGATTGACAGTTCCTCACTAATGTTGAGAATGCGCATTCCATCACTGGTTTTGAACGATGGGGAAATAGATTTCAGTGGTAAGGCAGATCCTGAAGATGAAGCTGTGATTGCTTTAAGCAGAACGGCTACTACTAACGCAAATACTAATACCAAGCCAAAATCTTTTGTGAATGCACAAGCAGATTGGCCGAAGTTTCTGAATACATTACCTAAAGGATTAACACCGTTGCAACTCACTGAATTTTTACTTCAGCCAAAATTAAACGATAAAATAACCAGAATGGTTAGTGATAATAAAGGGTTACGAAGTACAGCGGTGGAAATTACCAGCATGCCAGAATATCAACTTTGTTAATATCAACAAATGAATCTGATTAATTAACTGTCAATCAAAAAGATCAAAAGATGAACAGAAGAAATTTTTTAAGAAATACAGGCTTTGTTGCAGCTGGGTCGCTATTTGTTCCAGCCTTTATGAAACCGCTTGAGGCAATGGCGCTTGATGAGCTAAGCCTATATAAAAATTTAGTAGTGGTACAGCTTTCTGGCGGTAATGATGGGTTAAATACAGTTATTCCATTCGGAAATGATATTTATTACCAAAAAAGAAAAAACATCGCTATCAAACCAGAAGAGGTAATTAAGTTGAACGATATGCAAGGCCTAAACCCAAATATGAAAGCGTTGCAGGAAATTTATGATCAAGGCTGGATGACCATTATAAATGATGTGGGCTATCCTAATCCTGATCGTTCACATTTCCGTTCTATGGATATCTGGCAATCCGGTAGCGACAGCAATCAATTTTTATCAACCGGGTGGATTGGCCGTTACCTGGATAGCAATTGCCAAACCTGCAAATTCCCTTATACAGCCATTGAGGTTGATGATTCACTTTCTTTGGCCATGAAAGGGCAAACCAAAAAAGGGATTGCATTGAAAGATCCTGCAGCACTGTTCCGCAACACAAACGATCCATTTTTTAAAGCCGTGTTGCAAAGTGATAAAGAACATTTAGATGAAGATAATTTAGGTTATTTGTACAAAACAATGATCGAAACCCAATCATCGGCCAGTTATATTCAAAACACTTCAAAAATTTATCAATCAAAATCCACATATCCTCAGAGTGGTTTTGCTAATCAGTTAAAAACCGTTTCTAAATTCATATCATCAGGATTAAAAACAAGAGTTTACTATGTTTCATTAAGTGGTTTTGATACACATGTTAACCAGATCAATCAGCAAGGCAATTTGCTTAAACAATACAGTGAGGGAATGGCGGCTTTTTTAAAAGATTTAAAAACCAACAATAAACTTGAAGATACGCTGGTGATTACTTTCTCAGAATTTGGTCGCCGTGTAGAACAAAATGCAAGTAACGGAACTGATCATGGAACGGCTAATAACATGTTTATTTTTGGTGGAAGGTTAAAAAAACAAGGAATTTTTAATGCTGCGCCTAATTTAAGTGACCTCGATACAGGCGATTTGAAATATCAGCTTGATTTCAGGCAGGTTTATGGAACTATTTTAGATAAGTGGTTGGATGTTAATAATGCAGACATCCTTAATAAAAAGTTTAACACTTTAGATTTTATTTAAAAATTTTGGAATCCTGGTTATTTTAAGTTTAAAGGTTTTCGCCTGAAACCATTAATGGGCGCAATATTTAAACTTTTTAGAGCGCAGTCATTGCGAAGAAGTATGACGAAGCAATCTGTTTTGTGTATGCACGTCACATGCTTTTCATCAAAGCGCTTAAATCTTTGCGTAACAAATTCCTTTACTGATCATCTTAAGATAAAACTCAAATGAACTTTTTAGGTAATATCATCTGGATTATTTTTGGCGGGGTTTTTATCTTTTTCGAATATATTATTGGTGGTTTAATTCTTTGTTTAACCATTGTAGGTATTCCATTCGGCATTCAATGTTTTAAGTTTGCCATTGTTGGTTTAGCTCCGTTCGGCGTAAAAATTACAGATACCTCATCCAATACAGGTTGCCTTTCTACCATCATGAATTTAATATGGATTTTTTGTGGTGGTTTCTGGATTGCTTTAACGCATTTATTTTTCGGAATTCTACTTTGCATTACCATTGTGGGCATCCCCTTCGGTCGTCAGCATTTTAAATTAATGAATTTAGCTTTTACACCTTTTGGAAAATCAATTTCGTAAACTAAATCAACCCAATCGTTTTTGAGTGATTAATCGCTTCTGCACTATCTTTAAACAAACAAGCTTTAACATTTTTGTTTTCGATCTTTTGCAATAAGTTTTGAGTTTCCTCTTCCTTTTCCGGGCGAATGTTCCGAATGTATACCGCCTCAATATTCTGCGGATATTTCTCTACTATCGCTGAATAAATTGCCGGATCTTGCTGAGAATTATCGCCAAAAAACACGAATTTTTGATTTGGAAAAGCATCCAGAATTCGCATTACCCGAAGCAGCTTTCCTTCATGACCCGTCTTTCCTGTTTTAACCAAATCTTTCCAGTGCTTTAAAGTGTTGAGCAGAAAAGCACCATCGGGCAATTTATTAAACTTAAAAGTTTCAATTAAATAATCATACAGATTCCATTCGCTGCTGCTTACATAAAAAAAAGGATTAGGTTGAGCGTGATCAGTATGCGACAATGCAAGTTGTTGATAGTGACTTGCTGCATCGGGAAATGTTTTTCGGGTATGGGGATTTTTAATAAAAAGCTCTCTCAATCTGCGCCCTATTGTAGCAGAATGAGAAACCATAACGGTATCATCAACATCAGAAATAAAAGCATATTGTGTAATATGGGGCACATAAATCTTGCCTTCCCCCGAGCTTAAAACTTCGCCTTCTTCATTAACCGCCTCCACCTTTACAAAATGCCAACCTGCCGATACATCTTGTTCTGCCTCCCATTCAAATTTAAAAAAACCATCTTGTTCGGTTTTGTTATAAATAGTCTGATCAAAAAATTGCAACCTGACTCTTACAAAAGGATAGGGTTGAAGAATGAAAAGCTTAAAAAGATGAACGATATTAACAAAAATATTGTTGCTATAAATTTGTGTTGTTTTAGCCTTGCGTTTGAAAACATGACCATACACCACTAAATTATGTTTGTGCCCATAGCCATGGTAAATTTTTACGCTTACTGATTTATTCATTGTTCTTAAAACAGAGTTAATTAAAAGTTGTTTGTGATGTAAGCCATTTAAGGTTAAAACATGAAACTACTATTCATCATCAATCCAGGTTCTGGTAATCACAATATTAATTTAAAGGAAGTGATCGCCACACATTTTAAAGGCAAGAACGTGGAAATAGAATTATTCGAATTACCAGATGATTGTTCGTTGGATAAGATAAAAGCTAAAATTGATCAGGTAAAGGCAGATCGGGTGGTTGCCGTTGGTGGCGATGGAACCTTAAAATTAGTTGCAGAATGTTTATTGAATACGGAAACACCTATTGGTATCATTCCCGCTGGTTCTGCTAACGGAATGGCTAAGGAACTAGGGATACCAAAAGAATTGGAACTGGCTTTAGATTTAGTGGAATCTGGTAGTCTTCAAAAAATTCATGTGGTTCAATTAAATGATGAAATATGCATTCATTTATCCGATTTAGGATTTAATGCTTATTTAGTTAAAAAATTTGATACCCTTCCTGAACGCGGAATGTGGGGTTATGCCAAAGCGACATGGCACGCATTGTGGAATCATAAAAGGATGCAGGTAGAATTGAAGATGGAAGGAGAAACCATTAAATCAGCTGCAGCGATGGTTGCCATTGCTAATGCAACAATGTATGGTTCTGGCTTAAAAATCAATCCTGATGGAAAACTTGATGATGAGTTATTTGAAATCGTTGTGGTAAAAGATTATTCCTATCTGGAAATACTAAAAATATGGCTAACGAAACTTCCTTTTAATCCGGAAAAGATTGAGATTTTTCAAACATCAGAAGTGAAGATTTTTTCCAGGCATAAAGCTCATTTTCAAGTTGATGGAGAGTATATTGGCAAGATTAATACGGTAAAAGCAAAGATTTTACCTGCTGCAATCACGGTAATTGTTTAATTTAATTCTTTTCGATGGATTTGAATGCTAAAATATAATCTGAAAAATTCGGCTATAAAACAGGCTTTAAACAGTATATCAAACCATCTGCTTCCTAAATTCAAAACTTCTGGCAGAAAGGTTATAAAACCGATGGAAAATACCCAAACTATTAATCGAAAAGGGAATTGAATGTAATAAGTAATAAATCCAAATTTCTTAAATAACATTAAACCAGTTGCGGAAACAAAAAGCGAGATAAATAGCGGCAGGGTTAAAATTACTCTTGCCTGAGAAAGCACCTGATCAGGAATTTCGTTTAAATGAGTAACGATTCCCCAAAATTGTTTTGCCAGTAAAACAATGCTGATTAAATCTAAAAGTGCAAAAAACCTGGCCGTATTCCTCATTTATTTACAGTATTTAGATAGGTATTGATCGGCTAAGCTACTCCCCATATGTTTAACAAATAAAAAATCTTCACAAGCACCTTGTTTATCTCCTTGTTTTATTTTTTTCAACCCATTATCAATTCTGGATTGTAAATACTCATCATCTATTCCTAATTGATTTTTAATAGCAATAATCTGTACTTCCTGTCCGGGTTTAGCCTGATCAATATTTTTATAGAAATTAATCACTGAGTTAGTCAATCCCTCTTCAGCTTGATAGCTTCGGATTGCATCTTGAATTTCTGAATTTGATTTCCCTTCACAATTAAAGCCAGAGAGTTTAAAATTAACGGGCACAACTACAGCAATTGTGGTATCATAACCCGTTGGAACTTTCCATTTGCCACTACTCAAGCGAACAAGCCTTAAGGCTTCCTCATCCAATTCTCCTAAAATGCTTTTGGTTACTCTTGAGGAATATACTCTTCCCTGCTCATCTAACTTAAAGCTGATGTTTACAGTACCCTGGATGCAATTGTTTTTTGAAAATTGGGGATAAATCGTCTTCTCTCTTAAAAAAGCACTGAAACCATCTTTACCAGTTTTAAACTGTAACTGTGCCATTGCTACAGAACAGTAAAAAATCAGGCAAATGGTCATTAACTTTTTCATTAGGCTAATTTACTAAAAAGAGCTGAGAGTTAAGCAAATGGCGCTCAATGCATTTAAACCTAAAAGCTATTAAAAACCCCGAAGCTTGATTGCAGTATGATATTTGGGTTAGGGCAATTGGCTAAATATCTTTCCCGCTCACTAAACTTACAAACTCCTGGATAATCGCCTTTTAAGCCATTCATATTTTCTATGATTTGAAAATGGAGGTGCGGAGGCCAGTAACCGTTTTCTTCTTTAGCACCCAATTCTGCGAATTTTGTACCCGCAGGTATAAATTTGCCTTCTTCTAAATTGTTTAATGATGATAAACTTAAATGTCCGTAAAGTGCATGGAACTGATATCCGCCAATGTTATAAGCTAGAATTATTGTTGCCCCATAATCTCCAAAGTTATTATTGTTGGCAAAGCTATGAACTTTGGCATCATAGAAATTGTATATTGCTGTACCAGCTGGAGCCCAAATATCTACACCGAGGTGTAATCTGCGGGGTTCTTCACCAGCATCAAAATGAGCACTTCGTGAATATATGGTTCGGTGCTCATTGTAACCACCAATGCCATAACGAACGTGATTATCAGATAGTTTTTGATTTATCCAGGCAGAAAACAAATCTGTGTCATCTAAAATTTCATCCGTTAATTCAGTATTGTTTTCAGTAAAATCTAAAGCTAAAAGTTTGTCTTTTGTTTCATCAAAATCAATAATTTTTTGAATTACCGAAGCTTCTGATTTTATGACCTGCTCAAAAGTTTTCATCTCAGAATCACTTGAAAATATAAACGTAATTATAAATGTAATGGGAAAGTGCTCCACCTATCACAAACAAATGCCAAAGTTCGTGACTGTGCATCCACCTGAACATTTGCTTATCTTTTGCATAATAATAGGTACCACCAATGTAAAAAATACCACCGAACAACAACCAGAAAATTGCACCAAGCGGTAATGTTCCAAGCATTTTCTGTAACAATGGAACAATTAAGCAACCCATTAAAATATAAATAGACAAGGAAATTGCAGTGCTTTTCAATCTATTGAAGATTTTCAATAAGCACCCGATAATAGCGATCAACCAAACAATTGCAAATAAGCTCCAACGCAGCCAGCCATCGAAAACCAATAATGCTGTTGGGGTATAAGAACCTGCAATCATCAAATAAATACAGCAATGATCAAATTTTTGCCAAAAACGAATGCCATAATCTGTGGCTGGATAACCATGATACATAGCGCTTACACCAAAGAGTATAAAAGTACCGATGCTATAAATCCAGGCTGCAGTAAACTCAATAGGAATGCTACATTTTTGCAATAGCAGATAACCAGCCGGAATTGCAATTACTGCCGGGATCAAGTGTGTAAAAAAGTTAATCGGTTCTCTTAAGCGTCTCACAGAAAAACTATTCGCCCTCTTCGTCTTTTTGCCTCGGTTCTTTAGCAATCTTTTCAAAAAGATGATCCATGCGTTCTACATATTCATTAGTATCATCAACAAAGAAAGTAAGCTCAGGAACAACCCTAACCTGATGGCGAATCCTTGCACCTAACTTATACCTGATTTCACCAGCGTGCGCATTAACGGTATTAATTGAAAGTGTAGTATTATTGGTATTAAAAAAACTTAAATAAACCTTGGCTACAGCCAAATCTGGTGACACTCTTACTCTGGTAATTGTTACCAATGTATTAGGCAAAAACGCAGCGCCCTCACGCTGAAAAATCTGTGCTAATTCTTCCTGTATTACTCCTGCAAATTTCTGCTGACGTTTACTTTCCATAACTTTTTCTCCTTCGCCATTGCGATACCTGAAGCAAACCTAAAAACAGATTGCTTCGTGTGTTTCTTGAATAACGGTTAAACTAATATAACAAATTACTATCGTAAGGATATCTTGCTACGTGTGCAGCTTTTACCTTATTGTAAAGTAATGTTTTAAATTCTTCTATATTTTCTTTTTCGGTTGCTGAGATAAATAAAACGGGTATTTTACCATGACTCATCCAACTTTTTTTGAAATCTTCAAGAGTGAGTTTGCCATCGTCATCTTCAACATCTACTTCAGGCGATACATAAGCATCAATTTTATTGAAAACCAGAATCATGTCCTTATCAATTGCACCAATATCTTTCAATGTTTCATTTACGATATGAATCTGATCTTCAAAATTTGGATGAGAAACATCAACCACATGCACCAAAATATCTGCTTCACGAACTTCGTCAAGCGTTGATTTAAAACATTCTACTAAATGATGAGGCAATTTACGTATAAAACCAACCGTATCGGATAGTAAAAATGGCAAGTTATCAATTACAACCTTACGCACCGTTGTATCTAAAGTAGCAAACAGTTTGTTTTCTGCAAATACCTCCGATTTTGAAAGCATATTCATTATTGTTGATTTACCAACGTTGGTATATCCAACCAGAGCTACGCGGATTAGCTGTCCACGGTTTTTTCTTTGTGTTTCGTTCTGCTTATCAATTAAACGTAAACGCTCTTTTAATAAAGAGATTTTGGTTAAAATAATCCTTCTGTCACTTTCAATTTGCGTTTCACCAGGACCACGCATACCAATACCACCCTTTTGGCGCTCCAAGTGAGTCCACATACCCGTTAACCTGGGCAGTAAATATTGCAGTTGTGCTAATTCTACTTGTGTTTTTGCTTGTGCCGTTTGTGCCCTGTTTGCGAAAATATCGAGGATTAAATTACTTCTATCTAAAATTTTTACTCCTATTTCACGCTCAATGTTTCTTAATTGAGATGGCGACAACTCATCATCGAAAATAACGGTGTCAATTTCCTCTGATTTTACATAAGCTTTAATCTCTTCCAGCTTTCCTGTCCCTACAAAAGTTGCTCGCTCTGGTTTCAGCATTTTTTGTGTAAAGTTTTTTTCTACCTTACCACCAGCTGTTTCAACCAAAAAAGCCAGCTCATCTAAATATTCTTTTGTTTGCTCTTCCTTTTCGCCCGGTGTGATCACACCAACCAAAATGGCTCGTTCCTGCTTTACAGCAGTGTCATAAAATTTCTGTTTTCCCATGTAATATGTACAAACTTAGATAAAATTGCTAGCAATTACCATAGTACAAAAGCAATTTTATCGTTCCTGCTTTTATCTACAGAACAAAACCAAGCGATGAGATAACATGCTATTTTTGAAAGGATTTTTTCTATCTTTAACTTAAATCCAAAAAATGATATGACAGCAAAACAAACGCTTTCTATCATCCCTGAAAATATTTTAGTTAACAAGATTTATGAAATTCGTGGCCTTAAGGTTATGCTGGACAGTGATTTGGCTGAACTTTATGGGGTTGAAACAAAGAGATTAAATGAACAAATTCGAAGAAATATAGACAGATTTCCTGAAGATTTCATGTTTCAGCTAACAGAAAGTGAATGGCAAAACTTGAAGTCGCAAATTGCGACTTCAAGTTGGGGAGGAAGAAGAAAACTCCCTTTTGCTTTTACTGAACATGGTGTGCTCATGCTTTCCAGTGTTTTAAATAGCCAACAAGCGATTCAGGTGAATATTCAAATTGTTAGAATATTTACACGGTTACGCCAATGGTTAAGTGAAAACAGAGAATTAAAATACGAGATTGAAGATATCAAGAGAAAACTCAATAATCAGGATAAAAACATTGAACTGGTTTTTAGTTATTTAGATAAGTTGATGGAAAAGAAAAGTGGACCGAGAAAAAGGATTGGGTATATGCCGGATGAGTTGTGATTTTTATTTTACTGTAAAAAATCTATTTTTGAGAAAAATCATCAATTATGAACAAACACGCTCTACTCCTTGCCATTGCAAGTATTTTATTTTTCGCATGTTCCAAAACAAATGAAAACCCGCAATCGCCGACGGTTATTCCTAAAAAAATTGATAGAATTTTTATTTCACCTGAATACCTGCTGCAATCGAAATCTTCAGAAGTATACATTGGCATTAGATATTTTAAAGATTACAGCGATAAGGATAATATAACGGTTACCTTAAATGGTCAATCTGGAACTCAGCTATCTGAAACATCAGATCAAAATGAAGGCAACAATTTATTGTTCAGGTTTAATGCTACTAACCAAACTGGCGATTTCAAAGTAAAATGTATTGTAAAAAATGATCAGAACTCGCTGGAAAAAGAGCTAACACTAAGAATTGTAAATGATTTTAGTATAAAGACCGTTTGGAATGGCCTTGACAAAAGCTATTCTTCTTCATTTGCAAGCTATGCTGATCGGCTTAAAACAACAGGTTACACTTTAAGAGCAATTACAAATTCAAGTACACAAGTACAATTCGGTTCATATTTTGACAATCTTGGCAACTTAAATCAATATATAAGCAAATTTTTCATCCCTGCTCTTCCAGGTAAATATACTTTGATTTATAACGACCTCGGTCTTGAACAAATTAAAATCCTTAACGGAGAGCCTTCTGTAGATCAAAGTTTCGTTATTACAAAATTCTATGCAGATCTTACTGCAAATTATGGCAATTATTTATCACAAACTACTACTGCCAATGGGAAAGTTACCATATTTAAAAATGAAAACTATGTGCTAACTGTAACAGAAACTCCAGCTTCAGTATCAACAATCATTACAAAATCTTAGAATGGTATCCTTTTAAATTGGCAGCAACTCCGTTCAATCTGTCATGCTGAGGTACGAAGCATAACAGCAAATTTTTTAAAAGATTTAGCTGAAACCAGAAAGAGACCAACTAAAGATCTGATTTTGCTTTACGAATTCCTCAAAACAACTAATTAAATGTTGAAATAAATTCAGCACGGTAAATGTGCTATGCAACTCCAGGCTATTAACTAAAAAACCTAAACTTTTTTCTCTTCAACTATTTGATAATAAAACTATTCTATCTATCTTTGCAGTCCCAAATTTAATGGGAATAATAAATTGTTTAATAAATTAAATACAAGCAAGTGAATACGTTAAGTTACAAAACTGTCTCGGCCAATGCGAAAACTGTTAACAAACAGTGGATTGTTGTTGATGCGCAAGGCGAGATTTTGGGGCGCTTGTCATCGAAGATCGCTATGATCATCCGTGGTAAAAACAAGCCTGAGTACACCCCACACGTAGACTGCGGCGATAATGTTATTGTTATCAATGCAGACAAGGTTAAATTGACAGGAAACAAATTCAGCGAAAAGCAATATGTTTCTTATACTGGTTATCCAGGTGGTCAACGTTTTATCTCTCCGAAAGAGTTAATGGCGAAACACCCTCAACGTGTAATCGAGAAAGCGGTACGTGGTATGTTACCGAAAACTAAATTGGGTAAAAAATTATACACCAATCTTTTTGTGTATGCTGGTGATAAACACCCTCATGCAGCTCAATCTCCAAAAACCATTAAACTTTAAGAAATGTCAGTTACTAACACTTCAGGAAGAAGAAAAACAGCTGTTGCACGTATCTACTTAAAAGATGGTGCTGGCGCAATTACCGTTAACGGTAAAGATCACAAAGAATATTTCCCCACTTTACCTTTACAATATATCGTAAACCAAAGTTTAGAAGTTGCTGAACTTGCTGGTCGTTATGATATTACCGTAAACGTTCAAGGCGGTGGAGTAAAAGGACAAGCAGAAGCTGTTCGTTTAGCTATTGCTAAAGCGATTGTTGAACTAGATGCGGAGAAAAAACCTGCATTACGTGCTAAAGGCCTAATGACGCGTGATATGCGTATGGTTGAGCGTAAAAAACCAGGACGTGCTAAAGCTCGTAAGAAATTCCAATTCAGTAAACGTTAATCACAGGAGGCAAAGACAATGGCAAGAACAACTTATCAAGACTTATTGGATGCAGGTGTACACTTTGGTCACCTTACCCGTAAATGGAATCCAAAAATGGCTCCTTACATTTTCATGGAGCGTAATGGAATTCACATTATAGATTTAAATAAAACTTTAACTAAAACTGAAGAAGCTGCGGCTGCAATTAAACAAATCGTAAAATCAGGACGTAAAGTTTTATTCGTATCAACAAAAAAACAAGCTAAAGGAATCGTAGCTGAACAAGCTAAAAAAGTAAACATGCCTTTCGTAACTGAACGTTGGTTAGGTGGTATGTTAACTAACTTTGCAACTGTTCGCAAGTCAATTAAAAAGATGTCAAACATCGATAAAATGACTAAAGACGGTACTTATGCTATCTTATCTAAAAAAGAGCGTTTGATGATTCAGCGTGAGCGTATTAAATTAGAATCACTTTTAGGTGGTATTGCTGATTTAAACCGTTTACCTGCAGCTTTATTCTTAATTGATGTTAAGAAAGAGCACATTGCAGTAACTGAAGCGTTAAAATTAAACATCCCAACTTTTGCGATGGTTGATACAAACTCTGATCCTTCTAACATCGATTTCCCTATTCCAGCGAATGATGATGCTACAAAATCAATCTCTTTAATTACTGATGTAATTATCAAAGCTATTGAAGAAGGTTTAGAAGAGCGTAAACGCGAAAAAGATGATGAGGCTGAAAAAGAAGCAGTAGCGGTTAAAGCTGCGGCTGATGCTCCGGAAGTAAAAGAGCCAAGACGTAAAAAAGCTACTGCTGAAGCAGAAGTTGAAGCGCCTTCATCAGAAGAAACTAAAACAGAAGAATAACCCCCAACCCCTAAAGGGGAGTAAGAGGTTACAAATTCAAATTCATAAAATTATTTAATCACTCGCAAGCCCCCTTCAGGGGGTTTGGGGGTAAAAAGGAAATAAAATGTCTACAGTACAAATTTCTGCAGCAGATGTGAACAAATTGCGTCAACAAACTGGCGCTGGTATGATGGATTGCAAAAAAGCTTTAGTTGAAGCTAACGGTGATTTTGAAGCAGCTGTTGATTATTTACGTAAAAAAGGTGCTAAAGTAGCAGCAAGCCGTCAGGATCGTGAGAGCAATGAAGGTGTTGTAATTGCTAAAGCAACTGCTGATGGTAAACGTGGTATCGTTTTAGAACTAAACTGCGAAACTGATTTCGTTGCTAAAAATGCTGATTTCGTTGCTTTGGCAAACAAATTTGCTGATTTAGCTATCGATAAAAACCCTGCTAACTTAGAAGAATTATTAGCGCTCGATTTAGATGGTGCTAAAGTATCTGAAGTTATCGTTGATAACACTGGTAAAATTGGCGAGAAAATCGGTATCTCTAAATATGAAGTGGTAACTGGTGAGAAAGTTGTTCCTTACATCCACGGTAACTATCGTTTAGGTGTATTGGTTGCTTTAAACCAGGATGTTGCTGGTGTTGAAGAAGCTGGTAAAGATGTTGCTATGCAAATTGCTGCAATGAGCCCGGTTGCTTTAGATAAAGCTGATGTTGATCCAAAAACCATCGAGCGTGAAATCGAGATCGCTAAAGAAGTAATCCGTGCTGAAGGTAAACCAGAAGAAATGGTTGAAAAAATTGCTGCTGGTAAATTGAATAAATTCTACAAAGACAGTACTTTATTAAACCAGGAGTTTGTTAAAGACAGTTCAGTAGATGTTCGTAAATTTTTAGATAACACTGCTAAAGGTTTAACTGTATCTGCTTTCAAACGTGTACAATTAGGTGCATAAGCATTAAAAACATATTTAAAAGCTCCAAGAAATTGGAGCTTTTTTTATGCAATATACTCCTCTTCCATTAGCCCAATCAATAAAGATAGCCATCATTGTGAGCAATGAAGCAATTTTACAACAATCGCTATAACCCATAGTAACCTGAGTTCGATTAATAATTAGATAAAAACAGCCAAAACGTCATTGCGAGGATCGATTTTTCATCGTCCGAAGCAATCTGCTTGTGCGAAGGCTCTAATTTTTCTCATCGCTCCGGCAGATTGCTTCGCCCCAACCTCAAAAAGCCTTCTCATAATGATTATCTTTTGCAGCTTCAACATAAAAATATTATCCCTCCTACTTCCTCAAAGCAGTATAAGTACCCACTTCTTTACCTGAATCGTCAAGCATACTTACTACAATTTTATTTTGATCTGCTTTAACCTTAGTAATTGTTCTGGTTCCGTTCTTTGGTCCGCCACCAATAATCAAAGGATAATGGTTCAAATTTTTATCCGGTTGATGAACCATATACCTGTGCGTATGGCCACTCAGAACCAAATCTACCTTTCCTTTATTCAATAATGGTTCAAAAAGTTCTGTACAATGCTTCGGGCCATGCGCATCGCCTGAGAAACGCGGTGGAATGTGCATCATTACAATTCTGAAAGGAGCTTTTTTAAAAGCTTTAGATTCGATTTCTGTTTTCAACCATTCAGCTTGTTGAATCCTGTAATCATCAAAGTTTACAATTCCGGCATAAACCGGATGCGAATCCTCTTTATCTTCGCCTGTATCTAAAATTACAAAACGAACCGGGCCGAGTGTAAAAGCGGTATGGCCAACATGCATATAGTATTGTGAAAACTCCCTCGCAAATTTACCTCTGGTTTCATGATTACCCCTTACATAAATAAACGGAGTTTGCTTTGCAAAATGTGTTACACAAGGCTGAAGCATGTGCTCTATAATTTGCTTTTCATCTGTTTGATAATCAAAGATATCACCATTAAAGAAAATGAAATCTTGCTTTTGATCCGGAACCTGATTTAATAAATGAGGTATTGATTCCGGCCGGTCATGTATGTCGTTCATCATCAGAAAAGAAACTTCCTCTTTATTCAAATCTGCATTAACAAACTCTTCAATATTGCTACTTACCAACTCGCCATAGGTAAGTTTGTAGGGCTGAAAATCCTTTATTTCTTTTGATACAATTTTGTAGTAATATTTTGTGCCAGGTTTTAAATTAGAAAGTGTTACCGCATTGAGTTTACTATTGGCCTGCATTAAGCCTAAATCGGCTTTACCATAAGCTTTTTGATTTAAATGATCAGCTTGTTCGCCAAACTCTACCCAACCAGCGGCCACCTTATTTGTAAGCCAAAGAATAGTGATTGAATTGTTGAAATTGGTTTGAAGATACGGACCAACAGCGATTTTAAATTCATCTTCTGCCGCTGATAAACTTGCAATCGCGACAGCTGGTTTAACCAATGTAGCCGCACTTATTGTTAAACTTGCCTTTAAAAAATTCCTTCTATTGTTTTGGTTTACATCCATTTGCATAGTAATCATCTGAATGATCAAATATATAGCTACAATAACTAACTTTGGATGTGTAAGATTAAATTTACTCAAACGTTTGATATGAAATATGTAATTGCCAATACTTCTTATTTTCAAGATGGTAAACGAAAAAAAAATCAAGACATTTTAATTGATGGCCCAAATATTATTGAGATAACAAATGCTAAAACCAACACACCAAATCCTTCTTTAAGCGTTCCAGGCTTTATTGATTTACAAATTTACGGTGCCGGAGGAAAGTTATTCTCGGCAGAACCTACCCTAGAGTCATTGACCATCATAGAGGATGATTTACTCAAGAAAGGCACGACAGCGTTTCTGGCTTGTATGGCAACAAATACTCCCGAAGTTTTTAATTCATGCATCGCAACCGCTAAAGAATACCGTTCCGCGGCACGAAATTTTAAAGGTTTACATTTAGAAGGACCGTTTTTAAATCCAAAACGTTTAGGGG
This sequence comes from Pedobacter chinensis, assembly GCF_003339865.1. Classification (GTDB taxonomy): domain Bacteria; phylum Bacteroidota; class Bacteroidia; order Sphingobacteriales; family Sphingobacteriaceae; genus Pedobacter; species Pedobacter chinensis. Next base: position 610,370 of record NZ_QPKV01000003.1, on the reverse strand, counting down.
CACATATACCTGAATTTGTACGGAAAGCCACTTTAAATGAGATTAAAGAATTATTGGATTTTGGAGATGGAGTGATAAAAATGATGACGATTGCGCCCGAATGTCAGGATGATGAAGTGATTCAATACCTGTTGGATAATGGGGTGGTTGTTTCACTTGGGCATAGTAATGCGACATTTGAAGAGGCAACAGATGCTTATAATAAGGGGATTCAAACCACTACACATTTGTTTAACGCAATGAGTCCTGTTCATCATCGTGAACCGGGCATTCCGACAGCAGTTTTTAGCCATGATAAAGCCAGGGCAAGTATCATTGCAGATGGGCAGCATGTTGACTATGAAGTTGTAAAATTTGCAAAAAAACTGTTAAAAGAACGCCTATTCCTAATTACCGATGCAGTTACCGAATGTTCAACAGGTCCTTATCAGCATGTTAAAAATGGCGATAAATATGTTATGCCTAACGGAACACTTTCCGGCTCTTCATTAACGATGCTACAAGCTGTTCAGAATTGTGTTTCTCGGTGCGGGATCGAGTTAAATGAAGCCATTAACATGGGCACAAAATATCCGGCAGACTTAATAGGAATAGATCAGCTAACTGCAACCATCGCTCCAGGAAACGAAGCGAATCTTTTAATCCTGGATGATTCATTAAACTTAAAGGAAGTTATATTTAGAGGAGAAAAAATATCAATCTAAATATTTACATCAATTGTTAAAAAGCATAGCCAGGTATTAAAAAATTGTTAATATTTTTGAGGTCATGAAATACAAACGCATCCTACTAAAGCTTAGCGGCGAATCGCTAATGGGCGACAAACAATACGGTATTGATAATGAACGTGTTAAACAATATGCTGAAGATATCAAAGCTGTACATGACAAAGGTTTAGAAATTGCAATCGTAATTGGTGGAGGAAATATTTTTAGAGGCCTGAGCGCTGAGAAAAGTGGGATGGATAGGGCGCAAGCTGATTACATGGGTATGTTAGCTACCGTAATCAATTCTATGGCTTTACAAGATGCCTTGGAAAAAGTGGGCATCAAAACCCGCCTTCTTACGGCCATCAAGATGGAGCAAATCTGCGAACCATTTATCCGCAGAAGAGCTGTTCGTCATTTAGAAAAAGGCCGCGTTGTTATTTTCGGCGCCGGTACCGGAAATCCGTATTTCACAACCGACTCGGCAGCAGCATTACGGGCAATCGAAATTAAAGCTGACGCAGTATTAAAAGGAACCCGTGTTGATGGCATTTACACTGCCGATCCGGAAAAAGACCCTTTAGCTGTTAAATACGAGCAAATTACTTTTAAAGAAGTTTATGCAAAAGGTTTAAACGTAATGGATATGACAGCTTTTACACTTTGCGAGGAAAACCAGGTGCCTATTATTGTGTTTGATATGAACAAGCATGGCAACTTCATGAAAATTGCTAATGGAGAGCCAATTGGCACATTAGTTAAATAAGCATTTAAATTATTATTTTTGTAGAAATACACACAATTATGAACGACCTCATAAAACTACAATTAATGGATGCACAATCATCGATGGATAAAGCAATCGATCATTGTGAGGCCGAATTAACTAAAATTAGAGCTGGTAAAGCTTCTGCAGGAATGCTTGATGGTATTTTTGTTGATTATTACGGAGCCGCTACAGCATTAGCTCAAGTAGCAAGTATTAATACTCCTGATGCAAGAACAATTGTGATCCAACCTTGGGAAAAATCACTTTTAACAGCAATTGAAAAAGCCATTCAAGTAGCCAATATTGGAATCAATCCTCAAAATGACGGTATTGTAATCCGTTTGGTTGTACCACCTTTAACCGAAGAGCGGAGAAAAGACCTGGTTAAAAAAGTAAAAGAAGAAGCTGAACGCGGCCGCATCACCATCCGTAACATACGAAAAGATGCTAACACCAAAATTCAAAAACTAAAGGGCGATGGTGTTTCTGATGATGAGATTAAAACTGGCGAAGCTGAAGTCCAAAAGCTAACTGATGCTTACATTATCAAAGTAGATAAACATGCTGAAGCTAAAGAAAGAGATGTAATGACAGTTTAATCATTCGCAACTTCATAAAAAAAGGGAACAGATTCTGATCTGTTCCCTTTTTTTGCTTCTAAGTCAGAAAGGTTTTCAAATAAAAAGAGCAACCTATCCAGGATTGCTCAATTAACTAACTTATTATTCATAAAAAATGCTGTTGGGGAAGGAGTCGAACCTTCAAGGGGTAGTTAGCTACAGTTCAAAAAATTAATTTGTGGTCAACCCAATAAACTGCGTTTGTCCCATTATTCCCCACCACCGAGACAAGGAGGCGTGTCTGCCAATTTCACCACCCAACATTTCAAAAGTTAACAGTTTTCAATTTCCAGTCTCCAGCTTTTAACTGCTCACTGTAAATTGTAAACTGAACTGGCTGTAGGGGAAGGAATCGAACCTTCAAGGAGTGGTTAGTACCGAAACCGGTATATTCCCATTATTCTCCGCCACCGAGACAAGGAGGTGTGTCTGCCTGTTTCACCACCCTACATTATGTTCAGCAATTTGTTAAAGAACGTTCCTTTTTGTTAATTGCTTGATACAAATGTAAAGGAACAATCAATACCTTGCAAATATTTTAAACATTTAATTTTATTTTTATAATATTGATAAATATTTGTAAATTCGCTTATCATAATTCAAAAATATGCTTAAAAAAGACAATTCCAATTTAGAAATTGACAACCTCGACATCGATATATTAAAGCAATTGATGCAGGATGCTACAAAACCTTATACCGAAATTGCAAAAGATCTCATTGTTTCGGGCGGTACCATCCATGTTAGAATGAAGAAATTGCAGGAAATGGGCATTATTAAGGGATCGCATTTAATCATCGATCCGCAGAAAGCCGGTTATGATATTTGCGCTTTCTTAGGAATTTATTTAGAAAAAGGTATTCAATATAAAGATGCTGTTGCCCAGCTCAGTAAAATTAAAGAAGTTGTAGAATTACATTACACCACCGGTGCTTACAGTATGTTCGCGAAAATTATTTGTAGAGATACCAATCATTTACGCCACGTTTTAAATGAGGAAATTCAGGCAGTTAATGGCATTCAACGGACGGAAACATTAATTTCACTGGAAGAAAGCATTAAAAGGCAGATTGAATTGGGGTAAAAGGAGGTTGAGGGTTTAGATAGCAAAAATAAATCGAATCGATATAATCACTCACTTGAGTCGTTATTTGAGAAGGAAAGCTTAAGCATTTTGCAGATGAATAAAAGCACTTTTTATGCCACGTAGACCCGATTGCAGTGAACACGAAGCCACAGCTGTTTAGCTGATGGCGCAGTAAAACGAAAAGCGGGAAGAAACTTTAATAGCAGCATTAAAATTGCTCTTCTAATTCTGATCAGCAGAGAAATGCAACCTGAGCTTTACCACAAGTTTTGGTAATTTATTTTAGCAACTGATAAGCTACCAATGCTGCAAAATATGCCATAGCCGTCATATAAGCCAGCTGAATAACCGGCCATTTCCAGCCTTTTGTTTCCCGGTAAACAATAGCAACCGTACTCATACATTGCATAGCAAAGGCATAAAACAACATGAGTGATATACCTGTTGCAAATGTATAAACCGGCAAACCCGTACGACTATTTACAGAAGCAGCCATACGCTCTCTTATGGTTGATGTATCCTCATCTCCACCATCAACACTATAAATGGTAGCCATTGTTCCCACAAAGGCTTCACGGGCAGCAAAAGAGGTAATTAAGCCTATGCCAATCTTCCAGTCATATCCTAACGGACGAATTGCCGGCTCAATCCAATGCCCTAAAATGCCAACGTATGAATTTTCCAGTTTTTCTGTCGCTATGAGTGTTTCAATATGTGTTGTATTTTTTGTTGTGTCTGCCAATGCTGAGGCATATTTTTTATCGATGTTTTCAAAGCGATTTCCAGGACCAAAGGCAGCCATTACCCAAAGAATGATTGAAATGGCAATGATTACCTTACCGGCTTCGATAACAAAGGTTTTGGATTTCTCATACATCGTATAAAAAACATTTTTCCATCGGGGCATGCGGTAAACCGGCAACTCCATAATAAAGTACGATCTTTCTTTCATTTTGATCAGGAATTTCATGACCCAGGCAACCAAAACCGCAGCAACTACCCCAACTAAATACATAACCATTAATGCCAGCCCCTGCATATTAAAAATACCAAGAACATTTTCTGATGGTATGATCAAGGAGATGATTAAAATATAAACCGGTAGCCTCGCTGAACAGCTAACCAAAGGCGTAACCATAATAGTGATCATCCTGTCTTTCCAGTTTTCGATATTCCTTGCTGCCATAATGGAAGGAACGGCACAAGCCAGGCCACCAATCATGGGCACAACAGATTTACCGTTTAAGCCAACTTTACTCATGATTTTATCCATCATGAAAGTAACCCTTGCCATATAACCGGTATCTTCCAGAATGGATATAAAAGCAAATAAAATTGCAATTTGTGGGATAAAAACAAAGATTCCGCCTAAACCGGCAATTACTCCATCTAATATTAAATCCGTGAGCATTCCTGCCGGAAGATATTCATGACCTGTTTCAGTGATAAAGCCAAAACCGCTTTCTATCCAATCCATAGGATAAGACGACCAGGCAAATATGGCATTAAAGATCACAAACAGAATAAGTAAAAAGATGGCAAAGCCCCAAACTTTATGCGTTAATACAGCATCTAATCTATCACTGAAAGAATATTTTTTTGCCGTTCCATTATCCGTTATTACATCTGATAAGATTGCGCCAAGATGCTGATATCGGGCAACCGTTTCTGCAGCCTGAACCTTAGCCGATTCGAAATGATGTGATTGCTCTATTTGCTCTATTTCTTCTTGTTCTTGTGCGGTAAAGAAATTCAGGTATTCATGTTGATGTAAAACCTGCAACGCATAATAATCATTATCTGAATTGATTTTTGATTTTATGGCATTAATCGCCTCAGGTGCTAAACTGTTTACATCAACATCCTGAAATTGCGTGGCCACTTTGTTTGTATGATGAATAGCCTGCTTCAAGCGATCGATTCCAATATTATTTCGGGCAGAAATAGAAACTACCTGAACGCCCAATTTTTGAGAAAGCTTATCCAAATTGATTTTTATTCCTTGTTTTTCAGCAAGGTCGATCATATTTAAAGCTAAAATCATTGGAATGCCCAAATCTGCAACCTGCGAGTACAAGAGCATATTCCGCTTAAGGTTAGAAGCATCCGCAATCAGTACAATTACGTCAGGATGGCTATTGTTTTTTTGATCGGCAAGCACTTGGAAAACAATACTCTCATCGCTACTTTTTGGATATAAGCTGTAAGTCCCTGGTAAATCAATAATTTCTGCTTCTACATGAGCAGCCAGTTTTGTAAAACCTGTTTTCTTATCAACAGTGATGCCCGGAAAATTTCCTATTTTTTGATTTAACCCTGTTAAACGGTTAAAAAGAGTAGATTTACCTGTATTGGGATTACCAACTAACGCAACTTTAATATCCAAATCAGCTTATTTATTGAATGATAATGACATCTGCCTCACTTTTACGTAAGCAAAGCTGATAACCAGCAACACGAATAGCCATTGGATCGCCTAGCGGCGCAAAACGCTCAACTTCTACAGTCTCGCCTGGCAGGCAACCCATCTCCATTAGCTTTACCGACATATCAAGATCTGTAAAAGCTACGATTGTTCCTTTTTCTCCGACTTTTAGATGCGAAAGTTTCATCTGTTTCCTTTTATATTTTTTAACTATCAGATGGAGCCTTTGATATTCAAAATTTTCTCAAACAAAAGGTTTTGAAATTAATTTTGAACACGATGGTTTCATGTGCTAAATTTAGCGCAAGTTACCCTTTCTTTAGATTTATTCCAAATAACATGACCGTATCATTTATATAAAACCACCTTTTACGTTATAATGATTTAATTTCTTTGTCTGCCGCCTCCAGAGCCGCCTCCATTTCCACCACGGTTTCTTCCACCGCCTTCTTCGCTGCCTCTGCTTCTGTTTTTACCTCCCATTCTATTAAGAGAATAAGTAAAAGAAAACATAAAATAACGCTGCAGTACATTATAGCTCACATCCTGAATGGTATTGTTATTCGCCGTCCGGCTTACACCTTGATTCTCGTTCAGCAAATCATTTACTGATGCCTTAAAAGTACCCCTGTTATTGAAAAATTGCTTACTGATATAAGAGTTGACCAATGTAAAATAAGTATCAAAGGCTTCACCTCGTCCTGTATTCTGATTATAATCTGCATCTACATACCAACGAATGTTACCAGGGAATAAATAACTAACACTAATATTCGGACTAAAAGTGTAAAAGCGTGTATTGGAATTTGGCTGAACAGAATAAGTAGCACGATTAATTGATCCATTCACACCAGCTGTTAAATCCAATTTATCCAAATTGGAAACCAATCTATATCCATTGCTAATTGACCAGCTGTTTGTTATGTTTTTTAGAGAATTCGTAAAATTGACATCACGGTCATAATTACCGCCAACATTGATATGAAAATTAAGTTTATTCTCGGCCATAATAGGCAAGCTCAATGAAGATGATATACTACCCGCATAAACACCATTAACATTTACCGGGAGAATAGCAAGTTTTCCCTGATCGGGCCCACTTTGAATTAAGCTACTGCTATTTGCTATTTTATTTGAAGTTTGGGTAAGATTTAAGTTTACAAATAAAGATCGGTTTTTACCTGCTGTAAATGTATTGTAGGCGATCCTTAAAGTATTATCAAATTCAGGCTTTAAATCTGGGTTACCTACTGGTATATTCTGCGTATTGGTGTTATTCGGAATGGGCTGCAACTGTTGGATGGTTGGTTGGTTTGTTCTTCCCCTGTAGTTAAATACCAATCGTTTGCTGTTGCTAAAATTGTACCTGAACATTGCTGATGGGGTATAATTAAATACATTTTGTTTTAGCACAAAGCCCCGGGTAATGTTATTGTTTGTTCTATCGGTATTTTGTACCGCCATGCCTACATTCCAATTATACTTTTTTGCTGCTTTATTGAAGCTAAATCCTGCGGTATTGGTTAAAATGGTGTTTTCATAAGAATTGCTAAATGTTTGATCGAGCAAATCATACTGTAAGGTAGCCGGGTTGAAGTTATAGGTAAAACGATCGGATTTATTGTGATTATAGCCATTTTGATAATTAAATTCAAGGCTAAGTGTTTTACCCAGTGGCTCGGTATAAACTAATCTTGTATTTTGGTTAATTGATTCACTTTCCTGATCATTAAATTGATTAGTGATTTTCTGCGTGATCACATTCCCCTCTATTCTGGTTTCAGGGTTGTTATTATAATTGTCAGCGTCGTTATTGTTAATGTTCGTGTTGAGATTTAATGACAAGGTTCTTCCACGGCGCATAAATTTTTTGCGCAGCAAAATGTTGTTACTAATGGATGGTGCTGTGTTATGATTTCTTAAGGTTTGTGAACCGTTAATTTTATACGTATTGTAATCTCTTGTATAAATACTGCTATTTACACTTTCATTATTTGTATAGCCTAAATTTGACTGAATTCTAAGTGATGTTAATGAATCCAGTTTGGTATCTACCATAAAATTCAAACGATGATTCAAACGATCGGAGTTATTGGTTTGATTATTATTAAAAATTGTGGTGACATCACCCAACAAGTTTTGCGTAACACTATTTCTTAAAATCAGGTTATCAGATTTATTTACAAAGTAGCTTAAGCTTATCTCGGTTTCGTCGGTATACGTATCATTAAAATTAAAACCTGCGGCTTTAGTATTTGTAATCCCTCCTCTGCCTCCACTGCCACCACCGTTCCCACCGCCCAAACCACCACCAAAATTTTGCTTGTTTACGTTATTAAACTGCGCCACTACACTTAACTTTTTATCCTGATTAAAGTGATTGATGTTTGCATTTATATCGTAACGGTCATCAGAACCATAACCTGCCGTTGAATTACCGAAATAGCCATTTTTTTTATCCTTTTTGGTGGTAATATTTATAATTTTCGTTCGTGTGCCATCATCAATACCGGTAAATTGAGCCTGATCAGATAGTTCGTCTATGATCTGGATTTTATCAATCATATCTGCAGGTAAATTTTTGGTAGCCAGTAACGGATCGTTACCAAAAAATTCTTTGCCATCAACCTTAACCTTCGTTATGGTTTCGCCTTGTGCTTTCACAGTACCGGCCTTATCTACTTCAACTCCCGGAAGTTTTTTCAGGAGATCTTCTACCACTGCATTTTCTACAACCTTGAAAGAACTCGCGTTAAATTCAAGTGTATCTTTCTTAACTATTATCGGAGGGATTTCTGCTTTTATTTCTACGGTTTGAAGATCTATTGCACCACCTTCTAAGATGATATCGCCTAAATTGATCTCTGTTTTTTCGGCGGTAATGGTAAAATCTTTGTTGGTATTCTTTAAGCCTAAAAAAGCAGCATAAAGCCTATAATTTCCTGGTTTAAGCCCTTTAAAAATGAATTTACCATCTTCGCCCGTGCTAATGGCTCCTACGGTGCTTGAATCTGAAAGGTTTTTAATGGCTATTGATGCATAATCAATCGGATTTTTATCTTTTGATTGAACAACTCTTCCGCTTACTGATCCAGGGGTTTGTGCATAGGCAATAAATGACAATAGCATTAAAAGCAGCGTAAAAAGTTGTTTCATTGGTTAGTTTTCTGGTTTTAATTTAAAGACTACGAACCACTTTAAAGGTTTATTTTGGCTTAAGTAACAATTGAAATACATAACTGTCATTTGTACAGTTATAATTTGAATCAAAAAAAAGACCCGTTAAAAACGGGCCTTTAAATAACTTTAATTACATTCTCATCCGTTGGCCTCCTCTACCGCCCCCCTGTCCTGGCATCTGCATATCACCACTCATGTTTCTTCCACCAATGCGGGTTAATGAATAAGTGAATGAGAACATATAATATCTTTTTAAAACATTATAATTTAAATCGGTAATAGTATTGTTTGTAGCTGTTCTGCTAATTCCCTGGTTTTGGTTGAAAGCATCATTCACAGCAATTTTAAACGTACCTCTGTTCTTAAAGAACTGACGGCTGATATATGAATTAACTAAAGTAAACTCGGTGTTATAGCCTTCGCCTCTACCTGTATTTTTAATATAATCCAAATCCACAGCTAAACGAATGTTGCCTGGAAAAACATAGCTGATATCAAAGCTTGGATTAAGTGTATAAAAATTGGTGGTTGAATTTGGCTGAGCTGAATAAGTAGCTCTATTGTATGTTCCAGATATTCCACCAGTTAAATCGAAATTATCAAAATTGGTTACAAAGTTGTAACGATTAGTTACTGAATAAGTATTGGTTATGTTTCTAACTAAATCAGATGAATTGTTGGTACCTGTAGTAAAGTTCACGTTTCTGTTATAATTCGCATTTAACGATGCGTTTAAAGTAAGCTTTCGCTCTGGCAAAAGTGGTAAACCTAAATTTACGCTCGCGTTACCAGAATAAACGCCATCTACATTCACATAGGTTGTTCTGATTTTACCATAATCTACATCATTTTGATCAGTAACCAATTGGCTGCTATTACCAATTGCATTAAATGTTTGACTCAGATTAATGAAAGCAAAAAACATTCTACTCTTCGCGAAGTCAAAATTATTATAGTTAATGGTTAAATTATTGTTGAAGGCCGGTTTTAAACCAGGATTACCAACAAATACATTTTGCGTATTCGTGTTATCAGGAATGGGTTGAATCTGATTGATCGTTGGCTGTTGTGTGTTTCCTCTGTATCGAACGTTCAATCTTCTGGCATTGCTAAAATTATATCTAAAGTTTGCAGAAGGTGTTAAGTTGATGAAATTTTGTGTTCTTACCATTCCAGTGGTAATGTTGGTATTTACCCGATTGGTTTGCTGTGCTGCTAAACCAATATTCCAGTTATACTTCTTCTCATTGGTGGTAAAACTTACTCCGGCTGCATTTGTTAGCGTTTGGTTTTCGTAAGTATTGGTATAATCGTAATTGATTAAATCATACTGTCCACTTGCAGAATTGAAATCCAGTACTTCCCTGCCTTGATTATCGTGGGCATAACCATTTTGATAATTGAATTCAAGGCTTGTTGTTTTAGATAATGGCTCAGTATAAACCACTCTTGCTATATTGTTGATTGAATTATTGTTTACCTTGTTTAACTGATCGGTAAGTGTTGCCGTAGTAACATTGTTAACCGTATTACTTTCAGAAATATAGTTGTAATTATTTGCATCATTATTATTAATGCTGGTATTCACATTAAGTGAAATTGTTCTGCCACGTCTTTTAAATTTCTTACGCAATAATAAATTATTACTGATGCTTGGCGTGGTGTTATTACTGATGTAGCTTTGAGATCCTATGGTTTGAGACTGAATCAGATTTCGATCATAGGTGCTTAAATTTGTTGCATCAGATTCTGTGAATGAAACATTTGGCTGAATCTTGATTGTTGTTGATGAATCAAGCTTGGTATCAATCATAAAGTTAAACCTGTGGTTAATGCGATCGGTATTATTATCAGCATTATTATTTACAGTAGTGATTGTATTTCCTAGTAAATTTTGCGTAAAGCTATTCTGTTGATTAGATACTGCAGATTTATTAAAGAAATAACTTCCCTGAATTTGCGTACCATCTTTATAAGTATCGGCAAAGTTTAAACCACCAGCATTTGTAGTGGTAATACCACCGCTGCCTGCACCACTTCCACCGCCACCAAAATTACCACGACCTCCTCCTCCAAAACCGTTTCCTTGTCCATTGCCTTGTCCGAAGCTTTGTTTATTTACATTATTGAATTGCCCAATAACGCTAAACTGCTGGTCGTTATCAAACTTGTTTACGTTTATACTGGCATCATACCTATCTTGAGTTCCATAGCCAACAGTACTATTTCCAAAATAGCCTTTCTTCATTCCGGCTTTAGTGGTAATGTTTAAGATTTTATTTCTGGTGCCGTCATCAACTCCTGAAAACTGCGATTGCTCTGACATTTCATCAATAATCTGAATTTTATCAACCATATCTGCAGGAAGGTTTTTTGTTGCCAATAATGGGTCGTTTCCAAAAAACTCCTTACCATCAACCTTAACCCTGGTTACGGTTTCTCCCTGTGCTTTAATACTTCCATCTTTAGCTACCTCAACCCCGGGAAGTTTTTTCAGAACATCTTCTACTACTGCATTTTCACGAACCTTAATCGATTTCGCATCAAATTCCAGTGTATCGGTTTTAACAACCACCGGAATGCTAGCGGTTACATTAACCTCATTTAAATCAACGCCATCATCATTCATCAATATTTCTCCGGCATTTACAGCTGCTTTAGCCACTTCAACATCTTTTGTTGCTGTTTTTAAACCTAAAAAAGCTGAATAAATACGGTACTTACCAGGCGCAATAGCCTTAAAACTAAATGTACCATCCGGATTGGTTTGACCAGAAGCAACAACAGTAGAATCTTTCAAATTTCTTACTGCAATTGTTGCATAATCGACAGGTTTTTTGTCCTTAGCACTAACCACTTTACCACTTATTGAGCCAGTATTCTGCGCTTGTGCTGCGTAGCCACAAAATATAAGAACAATTAAAATTGCTCTTTGAACGTTTCTTTTCATTAGAAAAAATTAGGTATTATAATATAAAACTAAGCTATCAGACTAAGCGAAGCCCGAAAGGTTTGTTAAGATGTGTTAAATGCTGAGTAACATTTTAAATACAGCTTGATTATTATAGAGCCGTACCGTAAAAACTGACAGTTTCTGTTACTTTTTTTGGGATGGATAATTTTTGTAATAAACCTTCGGGCAGTTACAGTTTTTCTTAAAAATACTGCAACCACTCAAACTAAGTGTTACTACTATAAAAATTGAACTAAATATTTTTTTCATCGAAATTTAATTTATGGAGTAGAATATAACTGAAAACAGCCATAAATGCGCCCAACATATCGCAACCAAAATCCCACCACTCTGCAGAACGGTAAGTAAATACCTGCCACTGCAACAATTCTATCCCCCCGCCAATGAAGGCATTGATCAGGATAATTTTAAAAATGGTTAACGTTCTGAAACCGTAATTATGCTGGTATTTTATTTTTCCATAAAACAGCAATACAGAAAGTACAAAAAAGAACCCTAAGTGTGCTAATTTATCGAAACCTGTAAAGAAGAAACCACTTTTGCCATCTGACTCAGGCATTTCGATATTACAAAGCACTAAAATAATTATAGTCCAAAAAATAGCCCACTTCTGTTGTTTTAGTGCTTTGTACAAAATATTTAAAATTAAGCGCCTACTAAAGCTTGATAAGCATCTGCTGAAAGTAGCTCTTCAACTTCAGCTAAATCAGATAAGGAAACTTTAACCATCCAACCTTTACCATATGGATCTGAATTCACCAGTTCCGGATTATCGTTTAATTCTGCATTAATTTCCAATACAGTACCAGTTACTGGCATAAACAAATCTGAAACAGTTTTAACGGCTTCAACTGTACCGAAAACTTCTTCTTTAGCTACTTCAGTGCCCACACTGTTAATATCAACGTAAACGATATCGCCTAATTCGCGTTGAGCGAAATCTGTAATACCGATAAAAGCTTCGTTACCTTCAATCTTAACCCACTCGTGGTCTTTAGTGTATTTTAATTCTGATGGAAAATTCATTGTTTTGTAAGTTATTCAATATAAGTTATTTAAAGTTGTTGCTTATTGCGCCTCCACGCATAATTGCAAACACTTAAACGTTTCCTACCGTTTACTCCCCAAAAATACAATTTACTTTAACATATCACAATGCTTGGTAAATTAAGTTAAACGGAAATGAATGTTAAACTACATTATTATCTCCCATTAAAAAGTTCAACCCAAACAATTTTTAACAGGCAGCATTTTAGTAAAATGACAGATGAGCTTTTAACAATACTTGAACGATGTATCTGTCCAGGCAAAAGTGCAACAAGAAAGGCTTCGTTTGTCTGATTAATATGGCGAAAAAAGGCTATATATCACGTGCAAGCTTTATCGGTAAATTTGCTGGTAGGTTGCAGGAAGTCTTTATTACAAAATACTTTCCTTTTGTGTGCATTCCATAAATGATACTTTATGAAACCATCATGATTTTTTTCAAAACCCACGGGGAAGGATTAAACCAGGCCTTATGAGTTTTTTGAACACCAAAGCAAACCGAGCTTGCGTGTTCATTAACTAATTGCAACGTCCTCCTGAACTCTATTAAGGGCATAAACAAAGTGAAAAACGCCATTGGAAAACAATGGCTATATATTAAAAAATTTTAAAAAGATGAAACCATCATGATTTTTCAAACCACACAGTGGTATGAATAAATCTGATGGCTTCATCACAATCAAAAACAAATTTATACGGATGAAAAACAAAATCACATTATTCATAGTATTCTTCTTATTAATGATTGGGAATACCCTTTGGGCTCAGCAAATTCTATTGATAGGTTCTGATTCCAAAGACCAGGGTAAGCGTGGCAATGCTGATTTGATAATGGTTATCACGGTAAAAAATAAAGAAGTAAAGTTGACATCTATTTTGAGAGATACTTATGTATATATTAAAGGTTATGGCAATCAAAAACTCAATGCAGCCTACAGGTTGGGAGGCAGAAAACTATTGATATCCACCATAAACGCAAACTTCAAAACAAAACTGGTTTCTTCAATCGTTACAGATTTTGAAAATACCGCAAAAGTGATCGATTGTTTTGGAGGAATAACCATTCACATCGATAAAGGTATTCATCAGTATGTTAATGGTTATATTGAGGAACAGGCTCATATAAAAGGTGTACAGCTATTACCACTCACACGAACAGGTACGATCACATTAACAGGAGACCAGGCTTTAGCTTATGCTCGTGTCAGAGTTCCCGGAACGAATTATGACGATCATGCAAGAGTTGAAAGGCAAAAAGATGTTACTAAAGCCGTACTAAGTTTCGCTTTAAAAAATAAGTCTATTGCACTGAAAAACATATCCGAATTATGGTTGATGATAGATAGTGACATTAACCTGGGTGACTACATAAAGACATTTACTACATTCCTTAACAAACCAAGCCTGCCTAAATCGCAAGTATTTCCAGGTGACAATTACTACACAAATGAGCGTGTTAATGGAGTAGGCCTGGTTTTGAGGATTAAAGATTTCAAGAAAGCATCCATAGCTCTAAGCACAATGATAAAATAGCTTGATCCTTCATGTTACTGAAATTAATATTAATTCAATGTAAATCGTAAACTAAAACCGAAATTACTAAAAGCCGTATTAAAGGTTTGTGATGTATAAGGTTTTGTAATGTTTGAATCGTAAAATAATTTGATATTGAACTTCTGGTTCAAAACATAATCCACACTTGGCCTTAATGTAATATTTTTAGCCCCTGAAGAAATTTCTGCCTCAGTAACATCTGCCCGATAGATCACTGTTTTATTATCCCGTATGGCAACATCCAGTTTAAAATCCATGTTGTTATCCATTTTCAGGCTCTTGAACAACCCGAATGGAAAACGGAATTTGTTTGTTCTATAGCCCAAACCAAGCACCATATTATTTTCTGATAATTGTGCCAGTTGGCTGTTGGCCAAGCTTAGCCCTAACAATCTGGATCTGTTTAATTCGAATGTAGCACTTAAATTATTTTTAAATCTGGTATCGAGGCCCACCAAGGGAGAGAAATATTCAGAAATAGTAACCTGAGCAAATTGATATTGTGGTAAAAAATTATTGTTTGCATCGCGATTAACGGAGAATCCATTGCTTTCTTCATATCTCAACAATGAATTAAAACCGTTAATGTTATAGGCAGAACGATAACCGTGCCTGATATCCACAGATGAAAACCGGTCAGCAACGAAGGGGATTCTTGTTAAGCCATTATAGGTCAAACTCCAGTTTGGCAGTGGAATTCGAGGAAAAGCATTCATTTTAATCTGACCAGGATCTTTACCTGAATAAGCGGCCATAAATGCGGAAATAATCACATCCTGGCTTTCTTTTCCATATCCATCGGCATAGCCATTATTTTGTCCGCCAGAGTTAGGGTTTTGAGCGCCCAATCTTCTGGAAACAATAATTCTGTTTGCCATAAATTGATTAAACAATGCTGATATGACACTCGAATTCTTTTCTTTAAATGCCGTTCCTAAAGCGATATAGGAAATACTATAATCTCCGGTAGTGATTGCGCTCAGGTTTTCGAAAGAAGAAACACTGGCCACATACCTGAAATTGGTTGAGAAATTTCTGGTTTGTGCTCTGTTTGCTCTTAATGTGATACGCAAATCTCTAAATGGTTCAATCTGGCCTGTAAACTGCAAATCCTCTCTTAGGGTATTTACATACAGTTGAGTTTGCAAGGTATCTGTTGTTAACCAGCCATTGTTCAATGCCATTTCTCTAATATCACGCTGACTACCAAACACAAAACCAGCACCCGGCGCTCCCGTGGTATTATCTATACCAAAATATTTGGTGGTTGGTAAGTAGCCTGGCAAAAATATTCCTTTTGTTTGAACATAGTTGGCACTTACATTTTTTACACTGGTTAATAAATTGATAAAAAAGTTTTTAACCTTTCCTCCATCTTGATTATTCCCCGCGTTTCTGATAAAACCAAATTTATTGTACAAAGTAATCAGGTTTAAAGTTGGATTAACCTGAATATTTCTACTGTTTTGAATGGTGTTGCCCAAATTAATGTTCGGATCCAATAGGGTTGACAGCGGTTCGGTTTGCCAGTTAAAATTCGTTCCATAACGTGTTTTTACGGTTACCCAATTTAATCCGGGTATTTTATCTATCGGTAAATTATAAGTTATATTCAGGTTATGGTTATAATCAGTAGTGCGCCCTAATCGCTTAAGATTTTGCCAAACGGTATCACGTTTTAATCCTTCAATTCTTCCATCCGGCTCATCAATAATAGAATAATTAGTGGCATTAAAATCCAACTGCAAGGAGCGGGTAAGATTCCAGGCGATGCCATAAATCCTGCTCATTCTAAAGTTTTTATTAAATGTTGTTCCAAATCCGTTTTGATAAATCGGAATGGTATTGTTCGGATCGTTATTTCTCAACGTGTTCTCTGAGTATAATCGATCTACATCTATTCTGAAATTGATAGCACTTGGAAAAATACTGAAATTGAAATCTCTTAAAAGCGCCAGCATATTCGATTTTATAATCTTTTCAAATGGCGCATAGGTTTTAGCCTCCTTAGCATAACTATATTGCAACGATCCTCTGTAAGTATTTTGAATGCTGCTTTGATTGATAAAATCGCGATGGTTATATTCAGTAAAAGCATAACTTACTGCAAAGTTTTCTACATCCCAAAGCCTTACAGGCCTGGTGTTGTTAACTCTTTCCTTACGTACATTTGTAAAATTGATTCCTCTGCGAATGGTATAATCCTGAGCAAAATTCAAAATGGAATCCTTTTGTTCTCTGGTTGATTGATCCAATGCATTCTTAAGTTCAATATCTGGTGTACGCGGATTAAATTGTGGTGTAGAAACCTGCTTTGAATAATTAACAAACATTGGAATTTTAACTCCTGATTTTTGAGGCAGAAACTTACCCAGTTCAACAGCTGAGGATACATCAAGCAAAACATTATCTGCACGGTTACGCTCACTTACCTTTGAGTCGATAGATCCAAACCCAATAGTTGATTTACTTCCTGAAATATTCACATCTGCAAAATCAGCTAATTTTAAGTTAAGTCTTGCCGTTGCCGCCCATCCGCCACGCTCATCAAATTCAGTTAATCTCAATTCATTAAACCAAACCAAAACATCTTTATCCAAACCGTCATCAGTTTCTGCATTAGCTAAGTTACGAAGCGGGTTTTTTACACCCAACATATAAACGCGTACTTTACTCATGTCGGGTTGCCCTTTCACTACGATGGTTCTGTCGCCATCAGTATAAGTAAATGGTACATTGATTGGCCATGGCTGCCCATTGCTTTGTTTAGCCACATTACGAGCCAGTTTCGCATTTTGGAAAAGCGTTAAATCGATATCCATTCTATTCGCTTCCGGCCAAATCGCATCAGGATCACTGGTGCCCGGAGGAGTTACCTTCAAAGGCATCAAATATTCATAATAGTTATCCTGATTATCGGTACCAATTCTTAAAAAAGCGGCAACATCTCTGTCATTCAACATTTGATTGTTAACAGCCTCGGCGTGCACAAACATTTCCAAATGTTTATACGATCTGAAATCGCTGTAGGCCGTTTTAAAGGCTGCTCTTCCATAACCATCACGCAGATTTTTTACTGTTACAGACAATGATTGTTCATTTAAACGGGTATCGCCTCTGTAGTTGCTATAATCTCTTTCACGAAGAATGCCCGGAGGTGTTACATACGGAATTGGAGAACGTTTTCCGTTTTCTTCGATATTAACTGTAGATACTTCAATGGTAGAATTATCAGGTGTTAGTGCCGGTAAAGAAGGATCAACAATAACCTGGTTAGCCTCGTTTTTTACATTATACTCTCTCCACTCTCCACGAATCAACTGCAATTTAGCGAAACGTAAAATCGTGGTATCGGCAAATTCAGTCATAAACATTCTAAAGAAACGAATAGACTTAAAATCCTGAATGTTACCGACCTTTCTCTGGTACTGCGAGATCGGAATCCTGAACTGATACCAGGTTGCCGCCTGAGTGTTTCCATTGGCCAGTTTTACCTGCGAAGTAACTTTATCAGTAATGAAATTTTGACCGACAACCATGTCGTTTGGCTTAATTGATACCTTATACTGAAAGTACTCATCGCTTTGTGTCATGTTGTTATCGCGATTGATATCTTCTCCGTCAGGCAAAGAAGTAGAGGCCGAATTTTCAATCCCTAATTCTTCTTGTGACTGCTGAGATGTTTTTGAGTTTCCTTCCGTTCCGTTATATTTTTCGTAACGTTTTAAAATTCCGGCATTGATCTGATCTAACTGCGGACCTCTGAAATACGAATAATTATCAGAAGACGGATCGGCATCTATAGCTGCTGCTGCTGTAGCATTTAACTGCGATTTAATCTGATTGATGGCTGCTGCAAATTTTATACGTTCGTTTGCATCTGATAAACCATCCAAACCAACATCCTGCGCCTTACGGGCATCAGGATTATTATCAAAAGCCTGCACAACCGGTTGTAGTTTTGGCACTCTCCCCCAATTTGTTTCATCATATTTTGATGGATCATCATTTGCAGGTAAACCATTTTCTAATGATTTCCTCCCATCTTTTAAAATGTCTTCCGAAATATTACCAAGGTTGAAATATAAATCCCCACCCGCGGTATTTGATTTATTATAGATAAATGGATCAAGCACCCAAAATTCAATGAAACCAACATTCAGGGCTTCAAAATCATTTGTTTCAATTTTACGCTGAAAACCACCCCATTTTGTTCTTGGTGCTATAAATCTTCCATCAGGCTGAAAACCTGTGGTCACATAATTATAAGGACCGCGAACCGTAGGATAATAAGCCACATCTAAAGTGGTAATGTTCAGGGCCTGGCCAGTTGCAGTTTCTTTGAATGGAAAAACCTCTTGCTCAATTACCTCTCTTACATAATGATTAGACAGTTCATTCCGGTTATTTCTAATATTTGCAGGTGTAGTTGATGCTGCAGAATTATAAAAAGTAGGATCGATGTTATAAAAAGCAATTCTGGCCCTGTTGTAACCATATTCAAGATTATCTACCAATTGCGATTCAGGAAAATCTTGTGGCGTACCAGATAATTGCCATGAAATAGCACTTTTCAAATCAATTACTGATCTTGATGCTTCAAAATCATCCAAATAGCTTACCCCATTTTTACTTCCTGCAAAATTCAGCGCTCTTGGATGACCTGGGATTAGTTGTGCATATTCACCGTAAAAATTAACGCTTGAAGGAGCTTTGGTTGATATGAATGGCAATTTATCAACCAGTTTAGTTAAAAATCTTGATGGTGAACTGTAATTGATATCAGCTCCCCAAATGGTATTGGAGATCGGCTCCTCACCAATATTTACTTTCTGAGTGAGCGGTTTCTCCGTTAAATTCATGATGGTACCACCCAAATTCAATTTATTATTTACACGGTAATCTAATCGTGTTCCGAAAAGTGATCTTTGCTGAAGACCAAATAACTCATTATTCTCTGTTGTAATTCTAATAGGCTGGCCAGATGTAAGCAAAGCCTGATTAATGATGCTTACTCTTCCACCCTGATAATCAACAGTATAATCAACGCCTTCTGTTAAAGGCATTGTTCCGGCAAAAACTTTAACCGATCCTTCTGGCACATTGATAGCATTCAGGCTAAATTCGGATGATATTTCTGATTGGTAATTACCTTTTAAAATATACCGGTTTTGATTTTGAAAAAGCTGCCTGGCTATAGTTTGAGTTGAATCATAAAGGGCCGTAAAAGTATATTTATCAATTAATGCCTGCTCACCTGGTAAAAACTTAGCTGCCAAATCACTTCCAAAAGGCTCAATCAATGGAAAAATGATCCTTCCGTTAGCCGGATCAATTGTAATATAACCAGTGTTCGTATTATTTGTTAATGAAGCTATGCCTGTGCCCGAAAGATTAGAGCCAAAAGGACTGTTTAAATTTTGCGTACTTGACGAAAAATAAGAGCCAAAAGCATTATTGGATGCTACGAAATCGAAAATTCCATCTGGCTTTTTCTCATTTTGCTGATTCAGCCTGTCAAATTCTGTTAAGGCAATCCACTGCTTATTTGCTGTGTTTTGTCCTTCAGTCATAATAGGTTTTTCTACTCCTGTTTCATTATCTATCCTATAAATATCTAACTTAAAGTTTATAGGACTGATTTGATATCCGCCAATTGAATAAATATTTTTCATCATCAAATCCCAGGTAGGCAGATTGATTTTCATGGTTTCGTTCTTTAATAATTTTGCATAAAGAACTTTCGGATTTGCGGCATCAAATGTTACATCAGTAGAAAATTCTCCTACCTGATACTCTACACCATTATAGGTATAACGATAGGCAACCGCTAAAACCTCATCTGCATTTAATGGATTATTTAACGAGATGTAACCCAACTGTGGTTGAAAAGTAAACTCCCGGTCGGTTAATTTTCTGGCGTAAATAAGCTTTGCATATTGGTCAGTACCGCCATTTGCCTGAAAAAATGGGATAATCGCATTAGAATTGGTAAACCGGGCATCGGGAGGTAAACTTGCCAATAAAGTATTGGATTGTTGAGGGAAACCTGTAGCCGTTGTTCCTGCAGGCAATGCAGAGCCGCCACCAGTAACAGGACCAGGATTAAATGGTTGATTTTCACCCAGGTTCAAAAAACCCAGCACATCTCTTGAATCTGTCGTATTTCCCGCTTTATTGGTAATCCAGACTTCTATTTTTGTAATTTGAATAGGCGAAGTAATAATCGGTGCATTGGCCAGATGTTTATTGTAATTATTGCGGAAATATTGAGCCAGGAAATAGTGCTTATTGGCTTCATAACTATCAGCACTTATTCTAAATTCATTCTGTTGAGCGCCATTGGTAATTCTTAATTCCCTTGATTCTGATTTTTGTTGTGTGTAAACACTAGTCACATTTAACTTTCCAAACTGCAACTGGGTTTTTAAACCAAAAAGCGCTTGCGTACCGGTAATCAATGAGGTGTTTAAAGGTAAACTCACGTTACCTGCTTCAATTTTTTTGATAATATCATCAGGGCCACCGGTATAATCCAGTTTAATTTGATTTTCAAAATCGAACTGGGCCTCGGTATTATAATTACTTTTAATTTTTAGCTTCGTACCGATATTTCCAACCAGGTCCATTTGAATTCTTTGATTGAAATCAAAATTGGTTTGCACGCGCTGTCTTTCATTAAAAAGCGGATTTTCATTTTTATTAATGCGCCCCAGAAAAGTTAATTCGGCCTCACCACGCGGCTGTATATCAATGGTACTGCCTCCAAAAAGTTTCTCAAAAGACTTGCTGTTAACCTGTATTTTAGGGATAATTCCGGTGCTCCTGTAATCACTAACCTCTGCATTAGAAATACTCCTCCAGTTGTCTCTTTTAATTTCGCTGTTCATTAAACGGGCGTACTCATCAATGGTTAAGTACTGCGTTTGCGTAACATACCTATCTCCGATTAACTCCTTAACAATATATCTTTTGTTTTTAGCATCATATTCCACAACCCTTTTTATATTATTGGGTAATGGATAAAAAGGATTAGAAGAAGGACTAATTCCAAGAAGCTGCTTTTCACGTAAGCTGAAGTTGTTTTTAGGCGTAACAGTATCAGCTTTGCTCGGAACAACTTGAGAAAAGGCGTTTTTGGTAGCAAACAGGAAAAGTGGGATGAGAAATAGGAATGTAAATCTTCTCTTCAAAGGCGTTCGATCTATAAATTTTTTAAAGCTTGTTTAATTAATTGCTCTACCGAAAGCGTTCCTTCTGTCACTTTTAAAATTTGATCAATAATTTTTTCGGCGGTTTGTTTGGCGAATCCGAGCATTACCAATGCTGATAACGCTTCATCTTTAACCGTATTGTGTTGAGGCATAGAAATTAATGAGTCTGCGCCTTCTTTTTTTAATTTATCCTGTAACTCTAAAACTAAACGCTGAGCAGTTTTTGCCCCTAAACCTTTAATTCTTTGAATAAGCGGTAAATCTGCTTTAACAATTGCAGTTTGAATTTCAACCGGAGTAATTGATGATAAAATCATTCTTCCAGTATTTGGTCCAATTCCCGATACCGATATTAAATGTAAAAATAAACGGCGTTCGCCTTCATCGGCGAAGCCGTATAATGTATGTGCATCTTCTTTAACGTGGAGCCAGGTATATAATTTACACCTTTCTGCATCGCCCAAAGCGCTGTAAGTATTTAATGAAATGTTTATATGATAGCCTACACCTCCGGCTTCAACCACAACAAATGCCGGGTTTTTGGATGTTAATCTACCATCGATATAGGCGTACATGTAATTCTACTTCTTAGTTGTTTTTGTAAATATACCTTTTCGTTTTGATGTTCCGGCAATTTCTTCTTTCGCCTGAACATCTACCACTGCAATGGTAACCATATTTACGATCTCTCGTACAGAACTTCCTAACTGAACAATGTGAACTGGCTTATTTAATCCCAATAAGATCGGACCTACAGCTTCTGCACCACCCAATTCCTGCAATAATTTGTATGCAATATTTCCGGCTTCCAGATTAGGGAAAACAAGAGTGTTTGCCGGCTCATCAGCAAGTGTGCTGAAAGGGAAATTCTCTCTTAATAGATCATTATTAATGGCAAAGTTTCCTTGCATTTCTCCGTCTACAATTACTTCCGGATGATTTTTGTGAAGAAGTCTTGCTGTTTCTCTCACTTTATTCGGCGTTACACCATCATTTGAACCAAAATTTGAGTAAGACAATAAAGCAATACGAGGTTTGATGTTAAATTGCTTAACCGATTTATCCAATAATAAAGTGATGTCAACCAGTTCTTCAGCAGTCGGATCTACGTTTACAGTGGTATCACCAAAGAAAACAGGTCCTTTTTTAGTCATCATCATGTACATACCTGCAACGCGTTTAACGCTTGGATCTACACCGATAACATGTAATGCTGGTTTTATTGTTGATCCATAATTTTTGGTTAAACCAGAAATCATGGCATCAGCTTCACCAAACTCAACCATTGATGCGCCATAATAATTACGATCTCTTAATAGTTTAGTTGCATCATTTAATGAGACGCCTTTACGCTGGCGTTTTTTATACAATGAAGCTGCGTATTGTTTGGTTTTTTCAGGATTTTGCATCTGATCGATGATTTCCACACCTTCCAATTCTAATGCATGCTCATCAATAATGGACTGAATTTTCTCCCTGTTACCTAATAAAATAGGAATTGCAATATTCTCATCCTTAACTATTTGTGCTGCTTTTAATATTTTGTAATTGTCAGCTTCAGCAAATACAACACGTTTAGGATCTGTTTTAGCTTTAGTAGTAATGGCACGCATAATGGCATCATCCAAACCTAAGCGTTTTCTTAATTCTTCGGCGTAAGCATCCCAATCAGTGATGATTTTACGGGCAACACCGCTTTCAATAGCCGCTTTTGCAACCGCTGTCGAAACTTCGGTAATCAACCTGAAATCAACTGGTTTCGGAATGATATATTCTTTGCCAAACTTAAGGTTACGGGCATTATAAGCTAAGTTCACTGCTTCCGGAACTGATTTTTTAGCCAATTCTGCAATTGCCTTAACGGCAGCGATTTTCATTGGCTCGTTAATGCTTGTTGCACGAACATCAAGTGCACCACGGAAAATATAAGGGAAACCCAAAACGTTGTTAACCTGGTTAGGATAATCAGAACGGCCGGTTGCCATAATGATATCTTTCCGGGTTTTAATAGCCAATTCGTACGCAATTTCCGGATTTGGGTTAGCCATGGCAAACACGATTGGATTTTTGGCCATCGAGTTCAACATTTCAGCGCTCACACAATCAGCAGATGATAAACCGATAAACACATCAGAATCTTTCATTGCTTCTGCGAGTGTGTTGATTTTTCTATCGGTAGCAAATTCAGCTTTAATCGGATCTAAAACCTCACGATCTTTACGAATTACACCAGAACGATCGCACATCACGATATTCTCTTTTTTAGCCCCTAAAGAAACATATAATTTAGTACAGGAAATTGCAGCAGCACCAGCGCCATTTACTACAATTTTAATCTTATCCATTTTTTTCTTTAAGATTTCAGTAGCATTTAACAATGCCGCAGCAGAGATAATCGCTGTACCATGCTGGTCATCATGCATCACCGGAATATTCATTTCCTCTTTCAGGCGACGCTCAATTTCAAAACATTCAGGTGCTTTAATATCTTCCAGGTTTACACCTCCAAATGTTGGCTCTAATGCTTTAACGATTTTCACAAAGTCATCAACATTTTTGGTGTCCAGCTCTAAATCGAACACATCAATATCTGAAAAGATTTTAAATAACAAACCTTTACCTTCCATAACCGGTTTACCCGCTTCCGGACCGATATCACCCAAACCTAAAACGGCGGTACCATTACTAATTACGGCAACAAGATTTCCTTTTGCAGTATATTTATAAACATCTTCTTTATTATCTGCTATTTTTAAACATGGCTCAGCAACGCCTGGAGAATACGCTAAAGTTAAATCTCTTTGCGAATTTGTTGGTTTTGTAGGTACTACTTGTATCTTTCCCGGACGGCCCTGCGAGTGGTAATCAAGCGCATCTTGCTTTCTAGTGGTTTTACTCATTACGTAACTTATTAGTGACGCCGCAAAGGTACAATTCTTTTATTAGGCATAAAACAAATATCCCAGCAAAATCAGTTAATAATATCAAATGGAAAGCCCTTATTTTTACTTATTTTTTTTGATCATTTTTTTGCCTAGTACGAAGGCCCTGGAATAAGCTCAGGATGACAAGATGGCAATAGCGACCGTCGCATAGCATCAACTATGAACGATCATCCTGCTGAACTTGTTTCAATCGCTCCTGATAGGTTATTTATTAAATAACATGAGTATGGGTCTAATCTGTCATTGCTTCATGCTGTGCAACAATCTCGTCAAGCCCGTCATTGCGAACGAAGAAAGGGCCAGTGCAGAAGAGTAAAGCAATCTGCTTGTGCGGAGGATGCGAGTGATGGCAGATAGCGCAAATGACAAAGTCCCCGCACTAGCAGATTGCCGCGGTTTTAAAAAAAATTTGCAATGACGACAGTTTTATATGATTCAGTAATTAAACAATTGATAATCAATATACAACATCCAAAACTCACTTTAAATACTTATTTCAAGCGAGAATAAACCCTCGTAGGTTTTCAAAGCCTACGAGGGTTAAATCAGTTAAACTCTGCCCATTAAAGGGTCTGTATAGGTTTCTTTCCCGGTTTCTACGCGCCCGGCAAATCGCTGGCTGAACAAGCTATTTGCACTACTGCTCACTTCAAAATCATACCATCCATAACTCGATTTTAAATCCACAACAATGATTTCTTCCGTTTTTGGAGCAACATTTTTCTGAATGCTGTTATTTTTATAACCCAAATCTTTCAATTGAACATGAACAGCATTACCACCATCGTTCTTAATCATCACTTTGATATTCCCCGTCGGTGCTTTAGTTAAACGGTTTAACTCATGTTCAGCCGAAATCGTTAAAAGCGGATCATTAGCTGTACCGATAAATTCGCGATAAAATCCATTCGGACCATTTAACCGGAGGTGGTATTTTCCGCTTTCAAAAGATTTTAGCGGCCAGCTGTATGCTAATTCATCATTCGCTTTTACCGCAAATGACCAATTTCTGCAAATCTCTTCCTGATCCTCGTATTTGAATTTTCCAGGAGCATAAACAGTAAACGGAGCACCGGCAGCAGCCTTACCAAATAACTGATTATGAGCAGACATTTTAATTTGAAAAGTTTGTTTATCTCCCTGAAGCGATCCAATGGTTCCCAACTGGTAGGGCAATGCGCATGCTTTACGAATTCCCTTTTCCTGTTGCGACATTAAACCGGCATAGTTATTATCACTGATCACTTTTTTGATCTCTTTCTCTGATAAAGCTTTTGATATCTTAGGTTCTTCTTTAAACCTGGCATTGAAAATCGTTTCCACAAAGGCATCGCGTTGCAAAAACGGCAGTTTTTCTGATGCCGGATCAAATGGAGTAAATGCTGAAGTCAGGTTTCCGCAAATGGTTCTTCTCCATTCACTAATGTTATCAATACGGATGTTTTTATTGTATTTTCGGTTTATAAACTCTTCCAAAAACTGTAGTGTAGAAGTATGATCAAACACTTGCGAGTTTACTTTACCTCCGCGGCTCCATGGCGAAGCAATTAACATGGGCACTCTAAACCCTAAACCAATTGGTGCCTCTCTGGCGCCTTTTTCAGGAACGCCTTGCTTTAACTCATTTGCCAGGCGAACATGCTCAACTTCGGTTTCAATTCCTTTAGAAACTTTTCCGGTTTCAGGTTTATTGTTATCCGGAATGGAAAATGGAACTACGTGATCATAATAACCATCATTTTCATCATAAGTAACAATAAAAATTGTTTTCTTCCAAACCTCTGGATTTTTAGTCAAGATATCCATCACTTCAGAAACAAGCCATGCACCATACCACGGTGCACTTGGGTGATCAGAAAAATTCTGTGGCCCGGCCAGCCAGGACACAGTGGGTAATTTGCCACTATTCACATCGGCCCTAAATTGATGTAAAATATCTCCTTTTGGAACCGTAACCTCTCTTTCCTTACCATTATCCTGATATTTTATAGCAGAAACACTTCTGTAATCCGGATCATTTTTATTCACCACAAAAGCCCGGTAGAATAAACTTTTCTGCTCATCTGTTAATTTCGCAAAATTCTTCTCATTCCATTTTTCCAGTTCAGCAGCAGCATCATCCAAAGCCTTCATTTTATTTTTTAGATCGTTTTGAATTTTCTTTGCCACGGCATCACTAGAGGGGCTTTCCTCCTGGAGCTTGTTAATTTCAGCAGGCAAGGTATCAACCAGTACCTGAAGGTTTTCTACATATTTATCTTTAAATTTTACATTGTAAGCTTTGAAGAACTCTAATAAATTACAACCAAAATTGGCCAACCAGGCACGCTCTTCTCCTTTGAATCCACCTCCGCAACTGGTTTCATTTTGGTAAAACTTCCAGGCAATTTTATTCTCCTCCAGTAACTCGGGAAAAGTTTTCCATACATGCTTACCGTAAGCAAAATCATCATTTCTGATATTCGCTTTTAATATGCCATTTTCTTCATGTGTGATTTTGCCAGTCCAGAAAAACGACCTGTTTGGAGTTGTGCTGGTCATGCCTGAACAAAAATTCTGGTCACAAATGGTAAATGCATCGGCCAAAGCATAATTAAAAGGCAAATCCTCACGAACATAATGGCCCAAAGTGAGTGGCATTTGCGCATAGCTTTTATTGCCTGATTTTTTAGCAATTAACCATTTATCATATTTACCCAGGTTATAGGCATCAACCTGGCTTGCGCGGGAATGGGGCAAAGAGCCCATCCAGGTTACTTTTGTATCTTTAATATTTAAACGAAATGGAGCGTAAGTTTTTCCTGTGGCATCCGTTTGAAACCAAACAGGCTTTTGATCCGGAAGAGTTACCGCTCTTGGATCATTAAACCCCCGAACGCCCTGCAAACTACCAAAAGCATGATCAAACGATCGGTTCTCCTGCATCAGAATCACAATGTGTTCTGCATCAAGGAAAGTACTTCCCGGGGCTGGATTAATGGCTAACGCTTTTTGAATTGAGGCAGGCATCACGGTGGCTAGACCCGTTGCACCTGAAAGCAGTAAAGATTTACGGAGAAATTCTCTTCTGGTATCCATGTTTTGTTAAAATAATTTAAAGCAAATTAAACTTATTTTAACACTATTAAAATAAAGCGAAAGTTAATTATATGTAAATCGATAATATTGTTACAGAATTACGAAATATGAGAGTCAACAAAAGTAATGGTTGATTTTATAATTTTTCTAAAAGCAGCGCCAAGTACATTCATACATGAATGGTCGTTACTTAACTTGTTTCAGGTTCAAGAAGAAATACTACAACAAATTTATAACACTTGTCTTTAAAAGAATAAATTAAAGCTTTAGAACATTTCAAATAACCCAGACTTTGATAGTGATTATTTTAATATATGGAAGGATTTGTATAATACCTTATTATTATTATTATTATTGAAACATCCTTTTGTTTGCCTCAGAGCCATAAATGTCTTCACGTATAAGTTTTTTAAGGGCTTCAATTCGGTCTATGTACTTCTGATCTTTGTAATTTGGAGAAATCTTGTTCAAATAATCCAGTGCCGACTTTTTTCCCATGTAAATGCCAAACAATAGGCAATAGCCTCGTCATAATAAGGGTTTTTGCTCTTTTTTATTTTTTTTATCTTGAACCGCCAGATCATCTATTAATATAGCTGTCAAGAATAATGCCCTCATTTACATAGTCGTAAGATCGTCAGAGGTATTGGTTCATACCATCTTGAGATAAAGATCTTTTTAAATACCACCCATCTCTCTCTAAATTTAATCCAAGAAAACTCTTTTCATTCATTTTGAATAAAAAAAATATCCTTATTTCATTCTTATTGACAATATGTAATTTCCCATAAATAGGCTCTTTTATTGTAGACATTACCATATTGTATCGTTGTTCTATGATAGTGTCACCGTTTGAATGAATGAATATTCTATATTTTTTATCGCTATCGGGAATTGCAACCTTTTTGTTTACAGTACCTATATAATAATTTTTTCTCAATCGAATATTATCCTTATCAAATAGAACATTTAACTCGTTAACATCCTTAAGATCAAAATCCTTGGCTGTTCCTACCCAAGTTCCCTGCAATTTCTCTTCAATATCTTTTATGATATTTTCTTGACCGCACGCATTGAGAAAAATAGAGAAAAAAATCACAAAAAAAAGAGAAATATTTATTTTGGACTCTTTATTAATTCTCATATTAGATCGCCAGTTTTTAGATGAAATTCTACGGCCCATTTAAAAAGTTTTGAAATGCACCTCCGTATTTATATTCGTAGTACTTAATACTTGCAACTTAACCCTTACTAATCTTCAAAATCATGCCAGCTTGCAAACCAGCTTTGGTAAGTTTGTTATCGCGTTTAATACTTTGCACTGTTGCACCATTGAATTTCTCCGCAATTTCTGATAGTGTATCGCCTGATTTAACTTTATAACTTAAATAAGAAGCTGAAGGTTGTAATCGGTTCACGCTTTTAGCAAAAATTTTAAGGCTTTGTCCAGGCACTATTGTTTTGCTTTTCAGGCCATTCCAAACTCTCAAATCCTGTACTTCTACACCATATTTGTTTGCAACATTAGTCAGATTTTGCCCCGGGGTAACTTTATGATAAACCACTGAAGACGAAGAAACGGTTTTAACTTCTTTTTTCCTTAGTTCTCTTACATCATCGGTGCTGGCCTGAATAACCTGCATATTCACATCAAGATCGGTATTGTACAGCACTTCATAAACATTTGCATAATCAATATCTTTAAGTTTAGGCATGACAATCCGTTTTGGCTCATCATCGGTACCATTTACAATTTTTTTCTTATATGAAGGATTTAAAGCGAACAGAGAGGCTTCATCGATATTTAAAGCCTGGGCTAAACCAATCAATGAAACAAAGCGATTGGTTTGTACAGTATCTGTTTTCAAAAACATATTGCATGCCTGAGCCGTGATCTGATGATGGTGGGAATAATTCATTACATAAACTGCAGCAATAAATGCAGGAACATAATTTCGGGTTTCTTTAGGCAGAAATTGTCTGATTTCCCAAAAATCTCTGGAACCAGCCTTATCCATAGCCCGGGTTACATTACCTTTACCGCAATTGTAGGCGGCAATGGCCAATAGCCAATCGCCAAGCTCTTCATAAGCATCTCTAAAATACTGGGCAGCAGCGTAGCTGGCTTGAATGGGGTCTTTCCGCTCATCAACGAAATTATCCATTTTCAATCCGTAAGCTTTTCCGGTACCAAACATAAATTGCCAGATCCCAGTCGCACCAACCCGCGAAATAGCATGTGGATTCATTTGAGATTCCACAATGGTTAAATATTTAATCTCCTGTGGGATATTAAAATCCTTTAAAGCTTTTTCGAAAATTGGAAAGTAATAATTGGATAAGCCCATCATTTTACCAAACATATCTTTGCGTTTTGCATAGATGTCGATATATTGCTGAACATATTCATTGTAGGGGAGAGGAACTGTTTTTACAATAGAATCCAGCCTGAGCTTGTAAATATAATTTTGCCCCATCAGCAATGGATTCTCATAAATTAAAGGTACAGCTACCGTATCGGTATTAATGAAAATATTGTTTTGCCTTTTTGATATACTATCAATTTTTAACGTTTGCTGAGCAAAAGAAGGATAAACAAAACCTAGAAGAGCACAAATAGAGGTAAAAAGTAATTTTTTAATCATGGGCTATTGGTTTATTCAGCATTGGTTTTGACAACTTAAACCGCAACTGATTCTGTTTAGTTCGTAAAGTTCCCGAACTGAAGCAGAAATATTCACAAATACCATTGCTTACGTTAAAATTTAACTACAATCCTTTTCTACCTAAACCGTAATTGCAATGATCACTTCCGACCCCGGACTCCCGGCTTCGGACTAACTTGATAAAAATGCCTGAGAAAAAGCCAGGAGCTTATCTTCCTCAAAATGTTTGGCTGTAAATTGAATACTTAACGGCAAACCTTCTGAATTATTGCCCAAAGGCAAAGCAATTGCCGGATTTCCGCTTAATGATGGTAATACAGTGAAAATATCTGCCATGTACATGACCAATGCATCTTGTACGTTATCGCCGATTTTAAAGGCTGCTGTTGGTGCCACCGGAGATAATACCAGATCGTATTCTTCAAAAAGAATATCCATTTTCTCTCTGATCAACCTACGAACCTGCTGTGCTTTTTGATAGTAAGCATCATAATAACCTGCACTTAAAACAAAGGTTCCGAGTAAAATTCTACGTTTTACTTCTTCGCCAAAGCCTTCAGCACGAGAATGTTTATAAAGTTCAGTTAATGATTTTGCTTCGGTATTGCGATGCCCGTAATGAACACCATCATAACGCGAAAGATTTGAAGATGCTTCAGCCGTTGTTAAAATATAATATGCCGGAACAAGATAATCCAAAAGATCAAAAGACACATCATTCACTGTATGCCCCTGGGCTTTTAAATCATCAATCGATTTTAATATAGCTGATTTAATTTCGGGATCAAGTGCATCGCTCTCAATGGTTTCTTTTAAAACCGCTATTTTTTGTTTTTTATGTTCGCCTAAATGGGCAGGATAATCCGGTACTTCTAAAGGCGAAACGGTAGAATCATAGTCATCAGCGCCAGCCAAAACCTGCAAAAGCAAAGCTGCATCTTCAACTGAAGAAGTTATTGGACCAACCTGATCAAAAGAAGAAGCGTAAGCAATTACGCCGTATCTTGAAATTCTACCGTAAGTTGGTTTTAGGCCAATTTGCCCGCAAAATGCAGCTGGTTGCCTAACTGAACCACCGGTATCGGTACCGAGTGCCGCCAAACACATATCTGCCTGTACAGCTACTGCAGAGCCACCAGATGAACCACCTGGAACCAGTGCCGGATTTGCAGCATTTTTAGCCGGGCCAAAATAAGAAGTCTCATTAGAACCGCCCATAGCAAACTCATCACAGTTTAAGCGGCCGATAATAACCGCGTCTTCCTGTAACAACCGCTGCACCACAGTAGAAGAATATGGAGAAACAAAACCATCAAGCATTTTTGAAGATGCTGTAACGATGTGGTCTTTATAACAGATGTTATCTTTTATACCGATAACCATCCCCGCAAGCTTGCCCGCCGTACCATTTTCTATCTTTTGTTGAACCGCCTTCGCCTGAACTTCTGCCGAATAAAAAAACACCTCGTTAAATGCATTGAGGTGTTCATTTGCTGCAATTTGCTTAAAATAATAAGCCAATAAATCAGTTAAAGTTAATTGCTTTTGCGAAATGAGCGTTTGTATCTCTTTAAGAGAGCTGTATTTCTTCAAAACTAAAAATATTGCAATTAAACAGTTTTATCACGGTTCGATGGATCTACCTGATCTCCATCAACTCCGTCTTTACCATCTTTAAATTCTTTAACACCTTTTCCTAAACCTCTCATCAGTTCAGGAATTTTCTTTCCACCAAATAATAACAATACCACGATAGCGATAATGATAATTTCTGGTGTGCCAAGCATTGCTGCTATTGTTGTATTTAACATAACTTTTTTGTTTAAGCTTTTTGATTGTCAGTTACTGTTTCTTCATCTATGGGATAAACTGAGGGATGAGGAGTTTTAGTGCCAGGCTCAACTTTTTCATCAATTGAAGGCTCTTCTGCCGGATGATGACGTTGGTTGTTATTATTTGCAACAGTTTCCTCTGCTTCTTCTCTATCTAAATCCATAGCATTTATGTTTCTATGAATTTCACGTTTAACACCATCAGATGCATCTTTAAATTCTCTGATTCCCTTTCCCAATCCTCTTGCTAATTCAGGTAATTTTTTACCTCCAAATAACAATAGAACAACCACTAATATGAGTACGATCTCAGATCCACCCATATTTAAAAATTCTAATAACGTGCCTTGATACATCACTAATCTATTTTATACAAATATAAACAATCTTCTTTACTTACTAATCCAGGCTTCAGGGTTTAATATTGAACTTCCTCTCCATATCTGGAACTTTAGCACTGCATCATCTCCGGTATTAGCAACTACGCCAATGGTTTGCTTAGTTTCAACAGAACTACCCATGCTTACACTAACACCTTTTAGATTCTGATAAACGGTAAAATAATCTCCATGCATGATAATCACAACAGCTCTTCCTTGGATATAATCTACTTTGATAACCTTCCCTCCAAATACGGCTCTCACAGCTGCTCCATCGGCGGTAGTAATATCCACACCATTATTGGTATAACTCGCCTGGTCTATTTTATGTTGACCAAAACTCTCGGTAATTGTACCAGTTGCCACTGGCCAAGGCAATTTACCTCTGTTATTTTCAAAGCCTGCCGATAAACGGGCTGTTTCTGGTGTTGCGGTAAGAGCCTCATTAGTGGTTTTTTCTTTAACCACCGGAGCTTTTGTTGCGGCAGGAGCAGGTCTGTTTTCTGCTCTCGCTTTATCAGCAGCTGCTTTTTCTTCTGCTTCACGTTTTGCTGCTGCAATACGGGCTTCTTCAAGTGCCTTTCTTCTGGCAGCTTCAATTGCTCTTTGAATAGCAGCCTTAATAGCAGCATCAATCTGCCTTTGTTGCTTTTGTCTTGAAGCAATATCCTGTTTAAACTGACTTTCTTGCTTACTTAATTTGTTTAAAGTAGCAGATTGCTCATTTTTATTCTTACCTAAGCGTTCTCTTTCCCGTTCCTGTTCTTTTAAAAGATCGCTTTTTTCTCTCAAGGTCTTATCCAATACCTTGATCTTTCCATTTAATTCTTGCTGTGTATTTTCAATATAACCAGCCTGTTTTTTACGGTATTGACTAAATTGCTGCAAATATTTTATTCGTTTATATGCTTGATTAAAGTCTTTTGAAGCGAAAATAAACATCATTTTATCGTATGAGTTTCGATTTCTTTGCGCAAAACGAATCATACCGGCATATTCTTTTTTAAGATCACTCAACTGGCCTTGTAGTGTATGTACGGTATTTGTGTTCTGAGAGATTTGGTTATCGAGGTTTTTTATTTCAGAGTTGATGGTTCCGATTTTTTCCTGACGTAGCCTGATTTGTGCATTAATGCCATTTATTTGCTGCAAAGTAAGTTTCTTACCGCTGGCTGTTTTACTTAAGTTTTTTTGAAGCTGTTCAATTTCACGCTGTATAGCTTCCTTTTTTCTTCTCAGCTGACTTTCAGTTTGTTGTGCCGTAGCCGAAAATCCGATTACGCTTAAAAACAGGATAAATACGAGTTTGTGTAGCTTCATTAAGCCAAAAGTATAAAAATTTTATAGTAAAAAATATTAAAATTGAGATACTAAAATCATAACGACTTAATATAGAACGATCTTCATACAATCTTCATTGAGGCAGAAGAAAATGCAATATCAACATAGAAGGCGGTAAGCAACATAAATTACAAGTGCCTACCAGATTACCATATAAAGCTCAATCAATGTTTCCAAAAATCGTTAAGTGCTATCTTACCAAAGTAAATCTCTTTGGAACATTAAACGGAAAATCTACGGGAACATTGCCATCAATTTTAACATACTGTAAATCGATATTAATTTTTTTCGTACCAGAAAGTGTATTGATTTGTAGGGCACTTGGGAAAAGCGATTCATTTAACTTCTGGTAATTGAAATAGGTTGCTTTTAACGCCTGTCCGTTTTTAGAATCGTTTAAATTAATTTCGCCGACCTTTAAAAGGGTATTGAAAAGTAAACGATAATCCAATTCCTGCTTATTTCCCGAAACCACCCAAACGCCGTTCTCCTGTTTAACATCTGATTGTGGAGTTAAAAATTCATCTATGGCATTACCCGTTAAAATGCTTTGAAGGGTATTAAAATTGACTTCTTTATTGGTAAAATTATAAATGTAGCTGAAAGGCTTTTTGGTATACTCACTTTTTATTCTGTTCATTATTTTAATACTATCGGGAGTGATTAATGCCCTTGCCACTTCTGCCAGCCCCCCCAATGCAGTAACACTAACCCAAATGGTTTCTTTGTCTTTTATTTTGAAATTCATGGTCACATCATTGATATCGCCTGCGATATCTAAAGTGGCTTTTGCTTTTAAGGAAAGGGTATTAAATTTAAGTTGCTTACTGTTAAGCAATGTCAAAGTTTCAGCTTTCGAATTATCTGTTTTAATCTCAGTAGTTGTTGGTGGGGCTACTACAATTTCTTTTTTGGCCTTACAGGCAGTTGCAAAAACAACTGTTCCTAATATCAATGCGCTATTTAAAATATTTCTTTTCATTAATTTTTTTATTTAAAATTTCTGATCCGTTTCCGGCATCCTTTGCTTTTTGCCATTGCACCAGCGCTGCCGCCTTTTCTCCTTTCATAAAAAGTATGTCACCATAATGCTCTAAGTAAACGCCATTTTTACTGCTATTGTTTTCCAGTGTTTTTTCAATCCATTTCTGAGCTGAATCATACTTCTGCTGTTTGAAGAGAACGAATGCATAAGTATCGGTTACAGATGGGTTTGTGGGCATGGCATTGGCGGCCATTTCTGCATATTTCGCGGCTTTAGTCAAATCATCATTTCTTAACGCCAGGTAGTAGGCGTAATTATTCATGATGAGATAATTATCTGGCTCTATTGAGATTGCCTTCTCAAAAGCAGTTTTGGCCTGATTAAAGTTGTTCTGGCTAATGTAAATATCTCCTTGCAGCGCATACACCTGAGCCTGAAGGCTTTTATTATCCATATCCAGCTGTAAAGCTGTTTTCAAATTGTTCAGTGCTCCTTCTAATTTATTGGTTTTGAAAAGCGCGTAGGCTGTATAATAATATAAACTGGCCTGATTTGGATAAATTGTTAATGCTTCATCGCCAACTTTTACAGCCTCATCATAACGGCCAATTAAAGTTTGGATATTGATTACCTGTTCCCAAACCGCATATACCTGCTCATTTAATTTCAATGCCGCCTGGTATTGAATCAACGCATCTTTTAAGTTGTTTTGTTGATAAAGCACATCACCATAAAGTGCCAGCGCCTTCGCATCAGTGGGGTTTTGATCTGCAACCATTTTACTTAAATCGGTTAAATTTTTCGCAACGATTGGTTGATCTAACTTTGGAAACAGGGCTGCAACAATCTTAACCTTTTCAGTTAAAGGCATATCATTACTTGCAAAAGCCAATTTAAGTGAAGCAAAGGCAGCAGCATCATTTTTCTGTTTGCGATAAATATCTGCAAGTGCCAGATTAATCTCAAAATTATTGGGTTCCAGTTGCTGTGCTTTCACTAAAACCTTCAGGGCTTCCGGGTCGTTTCCCTTTTGCAACAGCAAACCAGCTGCGTAAAGGTAATTTTTAACATCAGCTCTATTGCCTTCCAACAATTTAACAATATCGCTTTCTGTAGCATTACCATTTGATTGAAGTCGTTTTTTAGCGGTTAAAAGTTCTCTTGATTCGCCGAATTTTGCCCCAATCTGATCATAAACTCTTTTAGCTTCATCAACCTGATCTGATAAGTATAGTGCATTCGCTTTATCAAAATAATATGCATCATTTTCCGGATCGATGCGAATCAACTCATTAAAAACCGCTACAAGCTCAGGCATTTTATTAGTGCGCTTATACACTTCGCCAAGCAAACGGTAATACCATTGATTATTGTTGTTTAACTTAATTGCCTGTTTAATATTTTGTTCAGCTTCTGCAAATTTCTCTAAACGTAGATTAGCATTTGCCAATTCAAAATAGGCAGCATGTTGAGTCGCATCTAAATTTACAACTTTATTGAAGTTTGTTGCCGCAAGAGCATAATTATCAGACATTTTTTCTCGCAGACCAACAAAAAACAATTGCTTAACCATGTTGCTATCTCTATTTATGTTTGAAACAACAGGTATCTGCCCAAAAGCATTAATACTTAAGGAAAGTACTGTAAGAAAAATGAATCTTTTAACCATGTTATTTAATGATTGAATGAAGCGATCGAACGAATGAGAGACTTTGCGATTTGCAAAATATTCAGTCATTCAAATGCACTCATTATCCCTTTCCTGTATGCCCGTAACCACCGGTTCCCCTGGCCGTTTCGCCTAATTCATCCACCGCTTGCCAGCTAACTGTTTCATGTTTGGCAATAACCATCTGTGCAATTCTATCACCATTAACGATTTTAAAATCAGTATCTGATAAATTGACCAGCAAAACCTTTATTTCTCCTCGATAATCAGCATCGATAGTACCCGGCGAATTTACTATGCTTATTCCGTGTTTATAAGCCAAACCACTTCTTGGGCGAATTTGCGCTTCGTAACCAATGGGCAATTCAATATATAAACCTGTTGGAATTAATAGGCGCTGCAAAGGTTTAAGAGTAATTTCTTCAGTAATTGATGCTCTTAAATCCATACCCGCAGCATGAGCGGTTTCGTATTGTGGAAGCGGATGTTCAGATTTATTGATGATTTTGATTTCCATTTTAATTGAAATGAATGAGTTTTGAATGAGTGAATGACTAAAGTAAAACTAGCGTTTTAATATTTTCATTAAATCATTTTTCTCGAAATAAGCAATACCTGCAACAAAAGCAATTAACATCGCATTCCCGATATAGATATTTCGGTTAAAGATAAAAAATGACGAGAATACTATAACAGCCGAAACAATTAAATAGGTTAAAATCTTTTTAAGGTTATAAGGAATAGGATAGTATTTCTGTCCGAGGATGTAAGAGATGATGGTCATGGTGGCGTAAGCTGCAAGAGAAACCCAGGCCGAACCCATGTACCCAAACTCAGGGATCAGTAAAATATTAAATACCACGGTAATAAAAGCGCCAACAAGTGAAATATATAAGCCAAAGCGGGTTTGATCAGACAAGCGATACCAAACTGAAAGGTTCATGTAAATCCCTAAGCAAACATAACCAAGCAAAAGATAAGGAACCGCAGGCAAACCAGCCCAATACTCGGCAACATGTGCCCTATCTCTGCTGATAAAATATTTTAGGATTTCGATGTTTGCAACAAGCGCCACAAACAATACGGCTAAGGCAATCACAAAATATTGAAGAATGGCAGCATAAGTTTGTTTAGCATTGGCGTTTTTAGCATGGCTAAAAAAGAATGGCTCAGCACCCAGTCTGAATGCAGTATTGAATATACTCATGAAAATAGCAATTTTACAAACTGCTCCATAAATACCAACCTGAGCTTCAGTTGAATATTTATCCAATAGAATTTTATCGAGATTTTCGTTAATGATGAAAGATAAATTTGCAACCAAAACCGGCCAACTGTATGAGAGCATGGTCATAAATAATGTTCTATCGAACTTCAATTGCAGTTTTAAAAATTCGGGAATAAGCAATATAAAAGTAACTGCACTTGCAATAAGGTTCGCAATAAATACATATCCAATCCATTTTTCACGGAAAAAATTTTTAAAAAACGCTGCGGTCGGCCAATCGTGTTTAATAATTGCAGGTATGATATAAATGAAAAACAGGCAAATAGAAACGTATGTCAGGATATTAATGAACTTCAGTAAACTGTATCGAAAGGGCTTTCCGTCAGCTCTTAACTTAGCAAAAGGAATGATACAAATCGCATCAGAAAACAACAGCCATAAAAAATACTGAACATAACGGCGCTGATCTTGAAACTGCGACATGTTATTATTTAACAGCCATTTTGTAATCGGATCAGTGAATATTAGCCCCGTTATTAAAAATAATAAGGAAATAAAAGCAATTACCAGAAATGAATTATTGTAAACCTGCTGTTTTTTATCCTCGTACTTATTGAGGTAACGGAAGAAAGTGGTTTCCATTCCAAACGCTAAAACTGCATTGATTAGTGAAGCATAGCTATACATTTTGGTAAAAATGCCATAAGCAGCAGCAGCATAAGTTCGGGTAAATATTGGAGTAAGAATAAAGTTTAACAAACGGGAAACAATGGTGCTGATACCATATATCATGGTTTGTCCAATAAACTTTTTATATACAGACATAGTTGATTTTAATTGTTTGGCTTATGAAATTTCAAAATGATTACCAAAGCAGATTTTTCTTTACCACTTCGAAATTGCGGAAATTTTTGAGTTCTCCATCGCTCATTTCAACATTTTCCACAACAGCCTTTTCCGGTCCTTCTTTACACCAATCGATAAAAGCATCTAAAATAAACAGTTCAGATTCAGCCTCGATATAAACAGAGCCGTCTTTTTCATTCTTAATAAAGCCCTTAATACCCATTTGATCGGC
The DNA here is from genome assembly GCF_003339865.1 of Pedobacter chinensis. Taxonomy (GTDB): domain Bacteria; phylum Bacteroidota; class Bacteroidia; order Sphingobacteriales; family Sphingobacteriaceae; genus Pedobacter; species Pedobacter chinensis. Next base: position 571,591 of record NZ_QPKV01000003.1, on the reverse strand, counting down.
AACAGCTTTTGTACTTGCCCTAAAGAATACACCCTGTACTTTTCCTGTTACTTTTATATTGATATGTTTCATAATGCAGGCAAAGTTAATGCTTTTGATTGATGTTAAGCTCGTTTTTAAACTCATGTTTCCCAAATACAACTAAGCCAAAAGCAATAGCAAACAACAGATAAATAACAGCTGGAATAATAAGAATGGTTAATTCCATGTGTTTAAAATAGTATTTTACAAGCGCCAATCCTCCAACCACAAAGTGCATAAAGTTTCCCAGTGAAACGGGTTTACTATATATACCTCCGATCAGGTTTGCCTTTGCAGTCCAGTTTAAGATGGCAAAACCAAGATAGAGCGAGCCAAGCACTTGAATGATAATTGTAAATATCTCCAGATTTTCTACACCAAAGTAACTTAATATTTCATGTGGAGCAAAAGAACAGGCTACCCCAACAAGCCCCAGGAAGACACTACTTAAAATCATTAAATATTTAGTGTTCATATCATCGGTTATTTAAAATCCAAATTCAATAAGCGATCTTTTTCCTGAATAAATTCTTGCCAAATCTCTTCCAGAATCAATCTGGCTGGTTTTATTTCTTTCAACATGGCCGATACCTGACCGATTTCGAGCTCACCGTTTTCCGTATCACCTTCAAACATACCAAGCTTTGCTCTTGCTCTTCCTAATAACGCTGTGAGTTGAATTCTATCTGCGCCCTCTGCTTCTGCCTGGGCAACGGCATCTGCAAAGTCATTTTTCAACAACCGCACCGGAACGAGCTTTTTCATCGCCAGTTTCGTATCACCCTCAACCGATGAAATGATTTTATTTTTGAATGCCGGATGTGCCGAAGATTCTTCTGCAACAGCGAAAGCCGAACCAATTTGAACGGCATCAGCGCCCAAAGCAAAAGCTGCCAGCATTGATTTTCCACTTACAATTCCGCCAGCTGCAATAACAGGAATCTGTACAGCTTCTTTAATCATCGGGATTAAGCACATGGTTGTGGTTTCTTCTCTTCCATTGTGCCCACCCGCTTCAAAACCTTCTGCAACAATGGCATCAACACCAGCTTCCTGAGCCTTCAAAGCAAACTTTGTATTGGCAATAACATGCACAACTGTAATTCCTTTTTCTTTTAAAGTTGAAGTCCAGGTTGCAGGATTGCCTGCTGATGAAAAAATGATTTTAACCCCTTCTGCTATTACCACCTCAATAATTTCCTGAATATTAGGGTACAATAGCGGAATATTTACCGCAAAGGGAAAATCAGTGGCAAGTTTGCATTTTTGGATATGTTCCTGTAAAACCGCTGGATACATGGAACCCGCACCGATAATCCCTAAGCCACCTGCATTGGATACCGCAGCGGCCAGTTTCCAGCCACTGCACCAAACCATTCCGGCCTGGATGATGGGATATTTTATATTGAAGAGTTTGCAGATTGATTTTTTTACTTCCATAATGCTTCGCTTTGCCAATTAGATTTTAACCCTAATGCTTAGGATCTACACTTGGATATTTTTCCAATAAATCAGCTAACTGAATTTTAAAATTATTTAGCGGTTGGATAATATTCAGAAGATATTTGACACAGCATAGATGGATATAAAGCATGTGCATTTCTTTTTCTTCCGGAACTTCATCAATCCAGTTAAATGGCGGATTTGGTAAAAGCTTGGGTCGCCCGGGAAGATTTTTATTCCAGAGTCTGCTATGATGGGCACAGTAATTTCTTATCTGTGCTAAAGATTGCAACCAACTAGGCAAGAAAGTATGATTGACTAAACCAAATTCTTTGGCAATTGTATCTTTAGATTTAACATCATTTTTCAGATTGCCATAAATTTTAGATAATGCTCCAAAACTTGTAAGTTCCAATGTCTTCCAGGACGGAGGAAAACGTAAATCGTCTTTATGTTTTGCTTTGTGAGATTTAATAAAAATATCTTTAGAACGAACCAATTCTTCTTCAATTACTGCTAAAGTTTTTACAGCTTCGGGAACATTTAGAAATATTTCCATTTTTTGAAACCACCATGGACCAAACTCGTGAGATAAATGGTAGATCAATTTTGTTCGAAGGCTGATTTCTATTTTTTCAATAGCATCAAAAATGATGATACGAAGTTCTCTATCAAAATTATATAAGGAAATTACATCCTCAAATTTACTTCCTGCTTTAAAAACATGGTTTTCTTTAGGTTCTGATTGCATAGGCCACCAATAACCAGCTAAACGATAATAACTAATATGTGATAAGAAATGAAAAGCTGAATTTGGATCAGAAATAGATAAGCCTCTGTTTATTAACTGGTCTATCTGTTCATTTATGGTAAGTGATTGCTTATTGTACATGCTTAAAAACCCAAAAGCCTATAAAGCAAAAGACACGCCTTGGGACGCTGTTCTTAAGGGTAGCGTGGCGTGTACTGTTAATGCAAATATAGATAAATTCATTTAATAAACTTACATGTTTTATTCAATTAAACGCAATCATCAAATTAGTTTGATCACTTTATCACTTTCAATAACAAAATCATCAGATAATTGAATAAGGTTTAAGCCTGGTTTTTTACCTGTTTCGATTGTACCCAATTGACTATCCAAAGCTAAAAACTCAGCACCATTAATGGTTGCCCATTTTAAAAGCTCTTCAAAGCTTACTTTCTTATGCTGCTGCAAAGTTTGCATTTCTGTTAAAATATTCAACTGATGATTGCTTGCCAAGCTATCCGTGCCCAAAGTGATTTTTACATTTTCATTGATGAGTAAATCAACATCGGGCAGGGTATTTTCAATGTATAAGTTGGCTTGCGGACAAAGGCACCAATATAAATCCGGATGACTTCGTTTGGCGAATTTCACGTCGTCACGATTTGAAACAGTATTGTGCACCAAAAGTGTTTTTTGCTTTTTAATATAAGGTAACCAGGTTTGCAAGGAAGTTTTTCCTGATGGATTGAAAAAAGTGATATCCAGCCCAAGGAACTTGTAAAGTTCCAGAAAACCTCCCGTTTTATCCTGAAAGAAGGCATTTTCACTGGTGGTTTCCTGATTATGAACACTAAGCAATGCGGCTTCTCTTTCAGCACCGTCATTTATTAAACTGAACAATTCGGGAGAAACAGAGTATGGTGCATGCGGAACAACTGATGCAGATAACGGGAAAAATTCCGCTTTAATTCCGTTGGCGTAATCCATAATTGCATTTGCCCTTTCTGGGTTAAAGCCCATTGCTTCTACAAAAGTGTGATAATAGATTTCACTGTTTTGTTTGATTTCTTTCGAAGCAATTTGATTGGAAATGTCGCCAACAGCCACAATGCCGTTTTCCATCATTTGCCGATCGGCATTTTGCATAGCCATTTTAATTTGTTCGGCACTTCCTTGCCTGCTTTTGATAATACTTTGCACAAATGTTACCAGGCCGGTATGTTCAGGAATTTGACCAAGCATATGCGATAATTCCAGATGGCAATGTGTATTAATGAAGCTTGGAACAATTGCGCCTTGATATCTTGTTACATCTAAATGATGGTTTTCAGCAGCTGCTTCAGTTAATATTTTTTCAATTTTTCCATTTGGATTTACAGCAACAACACCATTTTTAACTGGCAGACTGCTCACGGGAAAAATCCAATCGGCTGAAAAGTATTTTAGCATAAATGCAAATTAAGCGGAATAAACCAAGGCATCAAAATATATGTTAGCTAAAATAAATCCGGGATAAGAAAATTAAGTTTCCTGTAGATTTTAGAGAAGAAAGAGCCTCCTATCGGAATCGAACCAATGACCTACTGATTACAAGTCAGTTGCTCTACCAGCTGAGCTAAGGAGGCTTTCAATCGGGCTGCAAGTATAGAAAAAATTATTCTTTTGATAAAAAATTTAATTTATTTTTTTTGGGTTATTTAACGAAGGGGAGTGATCATTTACTGACCAACAGAACAGCTGTTTGAATTAATATCAACCTAAATGATAGCAAAATTTGTGGTCATGCCACCCAATGTGTGGAGAAATTCCACAGTTTTATTTCTTTGGCACAGCATTAAAACCTTAAAAATCAAATAGTTAATATAAAAACATTGTTGTGGCATTATTATGAAGCTTTAGCAAGTATTGTTACACACATTAAAATTTTAAATCATACTATGAAAAAGTTCATTTTATCAGCTACATTTTTAGCGTTCGCAGGGTTCTCAGCAGTACAGGCAAGTGAAGTAAACACAATTAAAAATGCTGCAATTGTTGCAGTTCAAGATAGCGCTGTAAAAACTCCGGTTAAATTAGAAGAATTACCTGAGCCAGTAACAACTGCATTAAAATCTGATGCTTACAAAGGTTGGGAAGCGACTGAAGCCTGGGCCGTAAAAGAGGGAACAAAAGAGTACTACTTAATCAATGTTAAAAAAGAAGCAGAAACAGGTTCTGTGAAAATTGATAAAGACGGTAAACCAGTTCAATAATTAATATTAGCCTTAAAGGCATAATCAACATATTGCGTAGCCTTTAGGGCTGCGCATAAAAATTAATAGAGCCACGAAACTATCACATTAGTTTCATCACATTTAAATTAAAAACAAGATGAAAAAATTAATTTTATCAGCTGCTTTCTTAGCTTTTGCAGGATTCTCAGCAGTACAGGCAAGTGAAGTAAACACAATTAAAAATGCTGCAATTGTTGCAGTTCAAGATAGCGCTGTAAAAACGCCGGTTAAATTGGAAGAGCTTCCAGAGCCCGTTACAACCGCATTAAAATCTGATGCTTATAAAGGTTGGGAAGCGACTGAAGCCTGGTCAGTTAAAGAAGGAACAAAAGAATATTACCTGATCAATGTTAAAAAAGAAGCAGAAACAGGTTCTGTGAAAATCGACAAAGACGGGAAACCAGTTCAATAATCCCAAATATTACATCTACCTAGTACAAGAAAAGCCAGTTTTTTAGCTGGCTTTTCTTATTTTTGTTGTATGGCGAGAATCCTGATTTTAGAAGACGATACAACATTTGCTCAATTACTTGAAGGTTTTTTAACCAAGAACGGCCATGAGATTACCCTGGTCACTCATATTAAACAATCTTTTAAATTAATCGAAAATCAGGAGTTTGATTTACTTTTAATTGATTATCGCCTCCCTGATGGAATAGGTTTTGAATTGATCACACATACCCGAAATCTTGGCATTTTCACGCCCATCATCATCATGACCAGCTTTAATGATGTTCGAACCGCAGTAAAATCCATGCAAATGGGCGCGTTCGATTACATTACCAAGCCTGTTAATCCCGATGAACTTTTAATGGTAATTAAGAATTCTTTAGCTAAAAAAGATTCGCAGGACATTAAGGCTGAAGATACAGACTCTGATTTTATAAAAGGCAAAAGCGCCATCGCCGATAGGCTATATGAACACATTGCTTTGGTTGCGCCAACAGATATGTCGGTAATTATTCAGGGCGAAAGTGGAACAGGAAAGGAATTTGCAGCCAGAACTTTGCACCAACAAAGTAAAAGATCGGGCAAACCATTCGTTGCGATTGATTGCGGGGCTTTATCAAAAGATTTGGCAGCCAGCGAATTGTTCGGCCATGTTAAAGGTGCTTTTACCGGTGCCTTAAATGATAAGAAAGGTCAGTTTGAAGCCGCTAATGGCGGAACTTTATTTTTAGACGAAGTTGGCAACCTAAGCTACGAAGTGCAAATTAAATTACTCCGGGCATTGCAGGAAAGGGTAATTCAACCTTTAGGAAGCACCAAACAAATTGCTGTTGATGTTCGAATTATTACAGCTACAAATGATGATCTGCTCAACAGCATTTCGGAGGGTGAATTTAGAGAAGATCTTTATCATCGCTTAAACGAATTTAAAATTCAACTGCCCGCTCTTAGGGATAGAGGAAGAGATTTAGAATTATTCATCAACCATTTTATCGGTTTATCCAACCGTGATTTAAACAGAAACGTTAAAAGTATTTCTCCTGAGGCAAAAGCTGTACTCTTGAATTATGATTGGCCAGGAAACCTTCGTGAACTTAGTAATGTGATTAAACGGATGGTTTTATTAACGCCCGGTGATGTTGCTCAGTTAAGTGCATTACCCGATGAGATGATGATTTCTGTTAACCAACAAACACTGCCCGGAAGTTCATCTGATTTAAAAGCAGTAAATGAACAGAATGAAAAGGCTATTATCAGCGAAACCTTAATTAAGGCAAAGTACAATAAATCCAAGGCGGCAAAAATGTTAAATATTGATAGAAAAACGCTTTACGCAAAGATGGAACGATATGGGATTGAGTAGTACAATGCTGCACTTAATAGCCTGAATTCGAGAATTATTTACTGCTTTTAAACACCCCCGGTCTGCGGCTACCCTAAACGGCCAAGGTGTCTTAACAATGTTTTCATCCTCAATAAATATAACTTAATGAGTTTTGGGTCTTTTCAATATGCATTATGTATTTACCTCTAGCAAATCCAAAGCACAACTCTTCGTTCTACTTAATCCAGGCCTAACAAATTTTTGGAGCGCAATACCCATGCCTTAGTACTAACTTTAACACAAAAGGGCGCAGCCCTAATGAATGCCATTAAAACCACAATAACAAATGAATAAATTTCAGCCGGCATTTTTTGTTTCTTTTTGATGTCAAACCTGCAAAGCAAGCTTGAGGACAATTAAAAACAATAAACAACACCGAAAAAAGAAAGAAGCCCCTCCGGTAAGGACAAAAAACACCTATTCCAGGTAAATAGGCAACAATTTTTAATATCAATATGCTACATTCAAAACTCTGCTTATTAATCGATTTCTTAGGTTAAGCTACGCCGTAGGTTAGGCATGATGATGTGCATCATAAATCACTTATAATTTGTCTGCCACGGGTTCCATTTCCTCTATAACTGCAATCAGAGCTTCCAGTTTTCCCAGCTGATTTAAAATATCTGTCTTGATATTGTTATTCAGTCCTTTTTCATTAATTTCAATTTCAAGTAATCTAAACGATTGAGCTAAAGTTTTCGAACCCATTTGTGCGGTTCTGCCAGCCAGGCGATGAACAATTAATCCGCTTTTCTCCTGGTTATTTTCTGCCAGTAATTTTTTCAATTCAATGGAGTCATCAACGCAATCTTGCTTAAAGCGGTTCAATATTTTCTCCAGCATTTGCTGGTCGCCAAAAGTCATTTTCTCAACAGAAGAAAAATCGAATTCAGGCTTTTCACTTAAAATCTCTGTTTTATCAAAAATTGAAAGCAAATCAACAGCACGGAAAGGTTTTAAAATCAATCCGTCAAAACCTTCACTCAAAACCTTTTCACGTTCTTCTGGTAAAACCTGAGCTGTAATGGCATAAAATTTAACATGAGCCGGAAGTTTTTTCTTCAAGATCTGGCAAAGTTCCAAACCTGTCATTTCAGGCAGGCGCATATCAATAAGCACATATTTAAGTTCTTCATTTGGCTCGTCACGCAAAATATCGGCCGCCCGGCTAAAGCTTTTAAATGGAATTTTATTTTTCTCCAAAATCATTCCGCAGAGGTCAAGAATTAATTTATCATCATCAATTACCCAAACCATACCTGGATTCACAATGGCATAATGTTCCAGATCCAAAGCTTCATTTACTTGTTCGCTGGTTTCCTCATATTTCAAATAAATATTAAAAACGGTTCCAACACCTGGTTTACTTTTCACGTAGATCCTTCCACCCTGATTTTCAATAAGCGACTTTACAATTGCCAAACCTAGCCCCGTTCCGGTTTGATTAACAATGTACTTTTCTGGCGATTCTATCTGTTCAAACTCATTAAATATCTTACTGGTATCAGTTTCAGCGAACCCGATTCCGGTATCTTTTATGGTAAAATTGAAATGCAAATTGTCACTTTGTTTTTTGCATGATGCAGTTAACGAGATTTCGCCTTTTAAGGTGAACTTAACTGCATTACCCAGGAGATTAAAGAGAATTTGTTTTAGCCTGAATGCATCGCCTTTTACAAATTCAATATCGGATAAATCTAAATCCACAATTAATTTCAATGATTTCTGCTCAGCAAGTGGTCGCATAACCGACACCACCTCATCCAATACCTTCTTTATATCAAAAACCTGTTTGTTAAACGTAAATTCACCCGAAATAATCCGGTTATAATCCAATACCTCGTTCACAATTTGCAACAAATGGACAGAAGACTGGTAAATGGCATCAACGTCTTTTTTCCGTGGATGATCTTGTTGACTGATCAATTCAGCATAACCTAAAATAGATTGCAATGGGGTTCTGATCTCATGGCTCATGTTTGAGAGAAAACGTTGCTTTGCTTTTCCATGATATTCAGCTTCATCTTTAGCCTGTTCCAACTCCCTACGGTACCTGTTACTTTTGGTAATATCCGTTAAAATTAAATAAAGCAAAATAACCGTGAGTAAAAAGAAAGTGATAATGATTGCTGTGATTTGAGTAATACCATCATTTACCACCTCTTTAGCCTGAATGCCATTTAAATCTACCTGAGCAACTGCTTCTCCTTCAACTTCCCTTAAAATCTGCAATATCTGGTTAGTCAGCGCATTGCTCGCATTGGATAAATCGGCCTCCCGCTTCAAAAATTTCTGACTTTTCTGACGTTGTTCTATTTCGATGTTCTTCAAAGAACCCGTCATACTTTTCATAATGCTGTCTTCCGCTTTGGCATTTAGCGTATCACGCCTGACCTTAAATTCTTCATTGATGATTTTATAAACATCGGCTTTCTTCTTCCCAAAGAGTTTACTCAGAAAACCTCTTGATTTTTGTTCCTCTTCAGGTGCAACCGTTGTTGTTGACGTGGTGGTTTCAGTGGTTAAAACAGCACTATCAGTTTGTTTGGCCCGCGAAGCCACAAGTTCATTTAACTTTTTAACTTCGTTGGAAAAAGACTCCGTATTAACCAATGTTTCACGAACCTGCAGATAGGAAACAAACTGCTTATCACGTTCGGCTAGTAAATTTTTAATCGATTTTATTCTTGCCAACTGTGCAGAATCTCCGGTATAAAGCTTTCTAAGGGTATCTAAACTCGATCTTAATTTTCGCGATTCCTTTAAAAAATTGTAGTTCCTCTGTTTGTTAAACGCTTCATCACGTTGCAACTGGTCCAGTCTGGCAATTTTATGTGATAAATCGTTTACAATTCTTAACCGGTCGTTAGGAGCTGAAATTTCTTCAACGGTGTTCAGCATTCGCGTAAAAGCAAACTTACTAATGCCCCAGGCTAAGAGCAGGGCAAAACAGGCGAATAAAAACCCGATGATCACCTTACCTTTGATTGCCCTAAAAAAACGTTTCTGAATTACGGCTGCCATTAATTTTAGCTAGTGTATTACTATTTAACGAATTTTTCGCTAAAAAGACATATTAACTAAGTAATACAAATAACATGCTAGGAAGTTTTTACAAACTATTTAAATTTTTGATTGAAACACGAACCTGGCCATCAAGCCCTGATATGTGTCATCACATACTACCACTGACTTGTAAAATCAACAAGTCATTTAAACAGTTCTTCATTTACAGATTAAAGATTTATCTTCAACTGATCATTTCTTATCTGCGGTAAAATCCCTAATTTTAACCAAGCCAAAACCATGAACCGCATCGATCGCCTTTTCGGGATTTTAACTTTACTTCAATCAAGAAAATATATCGCTGCAGATAAAATTTCTGAGCGATTTGACATCAGCGTTCGAACCGTATACCGCGATGTTAAGGCGCTGCAAGAACAAGGAATTCCTGTTGGTTTTGAGCAGCATAAAGGATATTTTTTAGTTCAGGGCTATTTTTTACCTCCGGTTTCCTTTAATATGGATGAAGCAAACGCATTGCTTTTGGTAGAAAGTTTGGTTAATGGTTTTGCCGATAAGTCTATTCGCTCCCATTATTCTGCAGCGCTTACCAAAGTAAAGGCGGTTTTAAAGAATAATCAAAAAGAGAAACTGGAAACCATGAATCAGCACATCAAACTGCAGATTCCTGAGCGTTTAAGCTTCAACTATGAATACCTATCTCTGATTCAAAATGCCATTACGGAAAAGAAAATGATGGCTTTAGAATACACCAACGCAAAAGATGAATTGAGCAAACGTGAGGTAGAGCCGATTGGTTTGATCTTCTATGCTTTCAGCTGGCATTTAATAGCCTGGTGTCATGTCAGAAACCAATACCGTGATTTTAATTTAACCAGAATTATTTGCCTGAAAACCCTGGATAAACCATTCTTAAAAACCGAACACATGCCGCTGAATGATTATATGAGCATGTTGCCGGTTAACTACTAGCTTAAAAGATTAACCGCAAAGGGCACAAAGGTTTTCACAGAGCGCACGAAGAGAGACAGTATAAACCTGTTGTACGCTGTGCCTTTCCCGGTGCACGCTGTGGTTATTTATTACGCACGGTAAAATTTAAGAGATTAACCGCAAAGGGCACAAAGTTTTCGCAAGGAGAACAAAGCCATTTTTTCACCACAGAGAACACAAAGTTTTTCACAGAGCGCACGGAGAGAGACAGTATAAACCCTGTTGTACGCTGTGCCTTTCCCGGTGCACGCTGTGGTTATTTATTACGCACCTGCCTTGGCGTTCTTTGCGGTTTCACTTGAATTCTTTGCGGTAAAACATAAAGATGTTTCCACTATTGATTAACCGCAAAGGGCACAAAGTTTTTCGCAAAGGACACAAAGCCAATTTTTTACCACAGAGGCCGCAAAGTTTTTCACAGAGCGCACGAAGAGAGACAGTATAAACCTGTTGTACGCTGTGCCTTTCTCAGTTAAAAAGTTAATGATTACTACATCGCCGCCACAGAACTTTCTAACTCTTTGTACCATTCTTCCCCGTATTTACGGATGAGTGGCCCTTTTAAAAAGCTGTAAACCGGAACTTTTAATTCTCTTCCAAATGTACAGGCATCATGACAAATATGCCATCTATCGTAGTTCAATACATCAAATTCCGGGTATTTCGTAATGCGAATGGGATACAAGTGACAAGAAATTGGTTTCTGCCAATCTACTATTCCCTGTTCGTAAGCTTTTTCAATGGCACATTTTGTAATGCCACCCTCAAAAAGCACATAAGCACATTCCTTATTTCTATCCACACAAGGGGTGGTCAGGTCTCCATCTTCATCTATCACATAAACACCTTGTTCTTCAATGGCTTTTATTCCCTTTTCATTTAACAAATGTTTTATTTTTGGATAAATTTCTTCCAGTATTGCTTTTTCATCATTATCCAAAGGTGCACCAGAATCCCCTTCTACACAGCAAATCCCCTTGCATTTACTTAAGTTACATACAAAGTTTTCCTTTAAAACATCTTCGTGCACCAGCACTTGTTCAACTTCTATCATCATTATTCTTTTGCTAAAGCATATTTTAAGCCGGCGGCTGATTTCAATTCCATGGTCACGGCGCCAACCAATATTTCTACCTGTGCTTTTACAGGCACTCGATTCCCATCATCAGTTACCCATAAGTATAAGCGGCTGTCCTTTTTAAAGATACGTCCTGGCTTAATTGATGGACTGAATTTTAAGCACCGTATATTACCCAGTTTAGATTTTATGGTTTCTTTACCAACATATTCAATTTCCAGGGCTGATACTTCATCCTGGAGGAAATAATTAAGTTTAAAACTATCGCCCACCTTCAGTTTAGAAATATCTAAACTTCTGGCAAAATAGTAGGCAGAAACCAGGTCAAAGGTTTGGTTTGTTGGTGTGGTAAAATTACCCCTGTTAGATACAATTTTTTTACCATCCTGATTAAACCTGGCTTTATCCTGCCTTGTATAACTGGCCTCACGTATGTTCTCCTGATAGAAATAAGGCAATAAATCTGTTTTATCAATATAAGAATCATAGTGATCTCTGATCTTGTAGAAGATATCAAAGGTGCCAGATGTTTGGGCATCAACAGTTAATTTATAAGTGGGTTTATTATCAAATTTCAAGTCAGAATTCGTAACCTTTATCGTGGCCTCAGCAGCTGTGATAAAACCATACCTTAACCTGTATTGTAATGTTTCGCCTTCCTGAAAAACAGGTTCCTTCTTTAGCGGCAACTCCTGTGCACGAGGCTGGAACATTCCAAAGCCCAGTATGAGTAATAAGATTAATTTTTTCATTTGCTTGTGTTGTTTCGTGTGTGCTGATTGCAACAATGTATAAACGTTTAAAATGTTGTAATCATTACGATATATGCAAAAAGCAAACCAAAAATTAATCTTTTCTTTTAAACACAGGAACTGTAGAACAAGGTTCTCCGAACATGATGCTTTTAACTACAGGCGTAAGCAGGTTAGTAACCTCAACATAAGCCGATACCGGAATATCGATATCGCCACATCCTTTTACCACTACACGCTCATTGGCATAATCCTGAGGATTGATTTTACCTAATGCTTTAGCGAACATCACCGCCTCTAAAGTTTCTAATCCACCAAACACCACCTCATTGGCATAAGGTTGTAGCCTATTGGCTAGCAACATATAAGCCCAGGTTGGAACAATAGCATCAGCAGAGCAAATGATTGCCACATTTTTATCCTGATATTGCGCCCAGTCATGTTCCTTAATAAAAGTTCTGAAATCTTTTTCTTTCAACATTAATCCGTGAAAAAGATTATCCTTAATATCATAAAGCACTCTTTCGCCTTTATGATAAAAATCTTCCAGATTTAAAGTAATTAAACCACTGTTGGCTACTTTATTAATAATATTTTCTTGGATCTCCATGGCTATAAATAAAAAAACCGTTCCAACTAAAGTTAGAACGGTTACAAAATTACGTAATTTCTATTTAATAGAATTTCACACGATTGTCTTTTATGGTAGCATGATCAATCAAAGCCTGGAAAGCTGCCTGCCCTGAACGCTGACCCAAACTTAAAAGCATGCTTTCTTTTTGTTTAAACATGTTCGCAATTGGAGCCGGATTTGTAAATCCATCAACTGTGAAAACATAAACACCACGATCGCCTGCTACCGGAGCAGATACTTTACCTGGTTGAGCACCAAATACACTGCCCACTAATTTATTTTCTTGCGCAACACCAGGAATTACCGGATTTGCAAAAACAATATTTTGAACCGGGTTAACTGTTCCACCAACTTTAGATGCAATTTGATCTAAACTTGCTTTCCCTGCCCCAATGAATTTTTCTTTTAACATTTTAGCCTTAACTTCATTAAGCACCAATGGCTGAATTTCTTTTTTAACAGCATCTAAAGGTAAAATCCCTTTTGGATTTACAGCGGTTAAACGGGCAACCACGTATTCATTGGTCATAGTGTAGATTTCAGGTAAAACATCGCCTTTATCTGCTGCATAAGCATCCTGAATTAATTTACGGGGATTATCCAAGCCTGCTGCGAAACCTTGAGTTGCCGCAATTTTATCAGCAACAGCAAGTTTTAAGCCTTTTTCCTGTGCGTATTTAGCGAAGTCTTTTCCTTTAACCTCATTTAAGAAGTTGCTCGCCGCTTTATATGCAGCGGCCTGTGTTTTGCTGCTGGCACCCAAAGTTTTCTCGATATAAGCCAATTTAGCTACTTTAGAAGAGCCGATTTGTTTTTCGATTTTTATAATGTGATAACCAAACTGAGATTTTACTACTTTAAGATCTCCGGTTTTACCATCAAATGCAGCGTTTTCAAATTCAGGAACCATTTGGCCTCGAGAGAAAACTGGTAACTCTCCACCTTGATCTTTAGATCCGTCTACACTATAATTTTTCGCCAGTTCAGCAAAATTACCACCTTTTGAAATCAATCCTTTTAATGAATCAGCTAATTTAGCCGCTCTGTCTTCTTCTCCAGCTTTGGTTGGGTCAATTAAAATGTGACGAACTTTAACTGAATCCGGAGAGAAACGAGTGTCGATTACCTTCACTAATTTATAAGAATTACCAGATAATTTAGGGCCGTAAAAGCTTCCCGCAGGTAAAGAAAACAATGCTGAATCTAAAGCCTGATCTCCTAATTTACCTTTTGATAAATAAGTGAATGGTACTTTAACATCAGAATTGATCGCTGCAAAAAGCGAATCATTTTTAGAAACCCTGAAATCTGCTGCAATTTTTTCAATTTGTGTTTTAATGGCTAATGAATCTGCTGCTGTTGGACTTATGCTGAAAGAAACATAGTCAAAAGAACGTGTTTCCTGCGGATTGTTAAAACGTGCTTTATTTTCATCATAAAATGCAGCATAATCTGCATCGGTTAATTTAACTGATGCATCAGGAATTGAACTGTAATCTAAACTTACATATTTGAAGTTAGCCAGTTTATTCCGGTTTACATACTCATCAGTTGCTTCCAATGAAGTCACGTAAACAGAGTTGCGGATTAAATTAGAGTATTTAGCTTGTAAGGATTGGTTTTTGATTTCCTGCTGCAACATATTTGATTGTTGCAAAGCCTGTGGATCTTTAGACTTAAGGAAGTTCATTAAAGTAACACGATCCAACTGTCCTGTTTGAGGATTTGAAAAGTATTGTTTAATTAAGGGACTTGGGTTTTGACCTTGTAACAGATCAAATAATTCATCTTCTGAAACCGTTAAGCCTAAACGCTCATATTCTTTATTTAATAGTACGCCAGCTAATTCAGCATTCCAGGCCTGATCAACAGCCATTGCAGTCATTTGCGGATTTAAGCTTCCGCCAAACTGTTGTTTATACTGGTTTAAACTCTGATCTACTTTTGGTTGAAAATCATCAATGCTGATTTCATTACCGTCAACCGTACCTACTACCTTTTGGTTTGCCGACCAAAAAGGCTTACCCACGTTAATTGCATCGCCTACTAAAAATGCAACAATTGCAAAACCAATTGCAAAGACTAAGATATAGCCAGCACGGTTACGCAAAAATGTCATTAATCCCATATTGTACTTTATAAATTTATTTAGTTTTTTTTAAGAGGGCGCAAGATACAAATTTGCCTTAAAAAAGAAAACACAAAATTTTATTTATCAAGTGTTTAATTTTTAAGCAAATAGAGCTGTATTTTATTGATAGAATAAGTGGATCATTGGATGATTAAATGGCTGATTTTAATGATGAAATGATTGAAGTGACTCCCCTCAATTAACATTCAACATTCTATCCTTAACTAAGGCGCTATTCCTTCTTTCATGTTCAGATCGGCATTACCGCTTTCCATGGTATAAGTGCTAAAATCTTCGGGTGCCTGAAAGTTAATTCCTTCGCCAACACTTCCATCAGCCCCTTTCACATAAACTCTCTGAGTGGAGTAGAAAATCTTTTTTAATTCATCCCAGATCAATTCCTGAGAAGAAAAGGTATCGCCTTTGTTATTTTTAACAACAACATTTTTTCTGAACTCTGTTTTTCTATCCTGATCTTTCCTGATCGCATAATCACAAACCAGGTTTCCATCAATCTTACCACTTGGGCTAAAGAAATCAATGCTCACCCCTTTAATCATTTCCTGGTATGTTCCACCAGTTGAAGGCGTAACTTTATCCATAATCGGCGCATTCCCTTTTGCCTTAACACGAGCTGAATCACTGTAGATAATTTCTACGCCAAGTGTTCTATCCCTGGTAAAGGTTATTTTATTTACAGCAACTGCATTAGCTTTTTTTAGATCGTCATCTCCACAGGAAGCCAAAAAAAACGGCAACCCAAGCATCAAACCATATAAAAAGGCTTTTAATTTCATTAATCTACTCTATACTTACGGAACCATGTATCGTTAAGCGTAAAACCCAGATGGAAGTTAATGAATTTTTCTTTTACCAGATTATTATCCAACGTTCCTCTCTGGCCTACTTCTGTAGTAAAGTTGATTTTATAAAAAGCTGTTCCGCCGTTGGCTGTTGGCAGTGGGAATCCAAATCCTAATGAAGCGCCCATTTGTTTAATATCCTGATTATTGATCTGGATATAGGTTTTATCGTAGTTGACTCCTAAACGATAATCAACCCGTTTCAGGTAGCTGTTATAAGAAGTGTAATCTGGTGTCCATTGCCCACCTAATGATGCTCCCCAGCTATCTTGCAAACCTGAATTAACATTGTTGATGCTGGTTGCAGACCATTTGCTCATTCTAAAATCTGCACCAATCAACCACCTGTCATTTTGCTGAATGGAAATACCAAAATTATGTGATAATGGTAAAGTTAAATTTGATTTACCCCTATCTACAGAATTTAAAGTATCCAATGCAGTGCTTTCATTTCCGTTTACATCTCTTGTATATTGCGTTGCAAAGAAGGTTTGACTTGAATTCAGCTTACTGGAATTACTGCCCGAATAACCCAAAGTTACGATGGTTCTTTTCCCAACGTTAAAATCATATTGAACACCGTAAGAGTAGTTTAAACCACCAACACTATTTTTATTTTGAAGTTTTGCATTGATCGAACCTATCTCTGTATATTCTGTAGCTCTAGTGGTTTGAAGATTACCGAAAATATATTCGGCATTTGCACCAATTCTTAAATGATCGCCAATGCGGTAACCATAACCCACGTACGCTTTTGATAGCCCACCTTCTCCTTCGTAAAGCTGATCTACAGTCATGGTATCAATTTTAACGGTATTTCTGTATGAGTATCCTAAATCTGAATATGGAAGAATACCAAAGCTTAAGGCAGACCTTCTGTTTACTGGTACCGCAAAAGCCAGGTGACTAAAAGTAGAGTTGAAACTGGTTTCACTTAAATTATTTCTTGAAAGATTCGTTAAACCAGCACTCATGCCAATATCAATTGTGGTTAAAGTGACACCAGAGTACGATGCCGGATTTTGCATATTGATATAATTGAATCCGGTAACTTTGTTTACAGCTGTCGAGATACCGCCCATTCCCCTTAATTGTGGCAATAATGAACCTTTGATATTTCCGATTCCATATCTTGAATATGGTGATGAAGTGGTAACCTGTGCCTGCGCACTTAAACCACAAACTAGAACGAGTATGGCTGCAATATAATTTATTCTTTTGTACATTTTAATCTGCAATAGCTTCATTTAATCCTTTTAATACGATATAGGGATCTTGTATAATTTGAGGGGCAAAGATGCTGTTTTGTAATTGCTTATACAAAAAATTAGCGTCACCACCTGTTATAATCACCTTTAAAGCACTTTCTTTTATATTATTTAAGGCAATAAAGCCTTCAATTTCGTTTACTACACCCTGCAAAACCCCATTTTTTATTGCTGATTGTGTATCAACTCCTTCTGGAATTACTTCTTTTGCATCCCACTCCACCATTGGCAATCTGCCTGTAAATTCATGCACTGCTTTAAAACGCATTGCAATTCCCGGACTTATGCTTCCACCAAAATATTCATTTTTCCCGGTTAGTAAATCATAGGTAATACAGGTTCCGGCATCTACCACCAGACAGGCATTTTCAGCGAATAGTCCATTCGCACCTAAAATTGCTGCCCACCTATCCAAACCAAGTGTATTAGGTGTTTTATATTTATTTTGAACGCCGTTGGTTAATAACGCCGTAAACCGGGTATATTGCGTATGTTTCTTTAAAAATTCTTCCAGCTGGCCAATTTCCTGATTAACACTGCTGACGATGGATTTTTTAGGTGAAAATTTTTCAATCAATTGTGCCAGATCAATAATTCCCAACTTCAGGAACCGCTGGTGATGAATAATTTCCCGGCCAGCAAAAACAGCTATTTTCGCTGAAGAATTACCAATATCAATACTTAACCTATGCATTAATATTCTTCTGATGCGAAACAATCACCTTTTGATATGAATTAAAACCTAAACAAGCTTTAACAAGAAACTTCATGCTACAAAGCTATTAATCTTTGTTAAGTTTTGTTCTAGTTATTTGTTAAAAAAGGTTAAACAAAAAGAAAGTATTGTATGGATAGTATAAACAAAACAAAGAGTGTTTCATAAAACCAGCGCTTTTTTGCATTGCTAAAGTAGTAAGCCAACAATACCGATCCAGGTGGTACACAAAGCAAAAAATGCCAGGTTCTGAAATTTGGCTTTAAATAAAAACTGGCACCGGCAACTATGAACATAAAGAATAGCAACTGAAACCCCTTCCTGGTACTGATAAAACTTCTAAAGAAGTTTTCACGAAGCTGCAAAGATGCCAATACGATAATGATAACAACGGGAATAAGCACCAGATAATCATTAAGGTTGATCTGGAAAACAGATGGAAACCTGTTGCCCAATGGTTTCCAGATCTGATAAAAAGATGCCAGATTATCTCTCCAATAGTAAAATACGGCCAAAAAGAAAAATACGGTAAAAAAACCGACCAATCCTGCAACCCACTCTCTCCAATTAAATGACCGGAATAACAACAATGCCAGGAAAATCATTAAAAGCATCGCCATGAAAGGAAAATAAATCAATGTACCTACACCGATGATCATTCCTATATCGAAAACAGTTGTAATAGAATTTGCACTTTTTCCCAGTTTTAAAAATTTATCTATTACCCATATTAATAAAAAATTACTGATTAATGCCGGGCTCAGAATCATAAAGGGCATAAACAAGCTTGTACCCGTAATGTACATTAAACCAGGTAAAAAACTTGGTTTAGCTAACAAATTATGATTATTGATAACCCGGTTGAAAATTAGTGCCTGAATGAAAACAATAATAGTTGCAATCAGAATGTTGGCCGGGGATGAAAAAGCATTATCTAAATCAATGTTGATCAATAACCTGGCAAATGGCTCGAGAAAATCGAAATTAAGTTGATCTGGTGTTTCGTAAAAAATGGCTATACGCATAAAAAATGTGTAAGCCAGTAACAACAGAAGGTTAATTGGATTTAGTTTTCGGAACTGATTAATCATGCCTTTTTAACGAATAGGCAAAGTAAAGAAAATAATTTAAGAGTAGGTAAAAAGCGGAAAGATACCTCCTTGGCCGGTAGCACACCTACCAACTACAAAACCCACAAACAAATAAATTGCAGGGGCTGGTGAACCACCAAACAAGGTATGGCTTAAGTCCTTGCATATTTCCTGACCATATCATCAATGATTTTCTCGGTTTCATCAGGAAAATCAAATTCATGTTTTTGAGGATGACTAACCCAATCTTTAATGATTGGAAGCCAGTTTTTTGTACTCCCCCAAATAACAGGTAATCCGAATTGCTTTAATGCATAAGCATTACATTGTTGTTCAAATTGGAAACGCATGGGGGCAACCAGTAACTTTTTCTTCAAATAAAGTGCTTCTGCCGGGCCTTCAAACCCCCCACCGGTAAACAATCCCTCACATGTGGCCAGGCTTTTATTGAACAGTTCATTATTAACGGGTTGTACAGAAACATTCTCATGATGATAAGCCAAGTGATTATGCTTTGAGAAAACCTCCCATTTAATTTCCGGAACCTGGGCAAGTAATTTAACCAATCTTTTATCGTCAATTGCCGGTAAATAAACCGTGTAGTGTCCAAGATTTTTATTTTCCAGCGCTCTGATTTCAGCTCTGATTACGGGAGTATGGATGAAGCTATCGTATCGGTCGAAATGGAAACCGATATGATATTTAGTTGGGGCATAGCGGCTCAGAATAATTTTACCCCAATCCAGTGTTTTTGGACGGGGAACTTTCTTCGATTTAAAAGCCGCCTGATGACTTAATGAAACACATTCGATTCCCTGAAGTTTACATGCCCATGCGCTAACAGGTTCAAAATCGTTCACAATCAGGTTGTACTCTTTAAGCGGCAATTGCTTCATGTCTTTCCTGAAGCGGAAAAGATTCATGTTCAACCAGGTTTTAAAGTGATCTACACCACCTTTCTTCCCGAAAACGAAACTAAAACCATGCAATTGATACTTTACCGGTTGGCTAAGCTTAACATCGGCTTGTGTTCCACTGACCAGAATATCGAGTTCTCCATATTTTTGAAGTAAAGGAATAATTTCCCGGGCTCTGCTGATGTGACCATTTCCGGTTCCCTGTATAGCGTAAAGTATTTTCATTTGTGCCGAATATCCAAAAATTATTGAGCAATTTCATACTTAATGTGTTGTAAAAGTATGTTTACATCAAGCTTACTTTTCAAATCTTCTGCATCTGAGAGAATTCCTTCTTCAAGTTCATCCTTGATAAAATTTTGATATTCATATTTAAAAACAGTCCAGTTTTGATTTTGATATTCTAAAGCCGTTAAACTTTCTACCCAATCTCCGCTGTTTAAGTAGGTAACCTGTCCATCATCTGTAGAAATCTGTCTTTTCTCTGCCTGATGAATATGCCCACAAACCACATAGTGATAACCCTTTTCTATCGCCAGTTCTGCTGCGGTTTGTTCAAAACTATTAATAAACTTTACTGCATCCTTGAATTTAGCCTTTATTTTTTTTGAGAAACTCATTTTTTCGCGTCCAAAGGCCGTTAATACCCAGTTTACAAAACTGTTGATCAGGATCAGGGTATCATAACCAACGGCACCCATTTTCGCCAGCCACTTTGAATGTTGCATGGTCACATCGAAAACATCTCCATGAAAAAACCAGGCCTTTTTACCATCCATTTCTAAGATTAATTTGTTTTGGAGATGAAAAGTTCCCATTTCCATCCCATCGAACTTTCGCAATAACTCATCATGATTTCCAGTAAGATAGTACACCTGAACTCCTTCAGAAACGAACTTCATCAGTTTACGAATAATTTTCATGTGCGATTCTGGCCAGTAACTTTTACTGAATTGCCAAATATCAATAATATCGCCGTTTAAGATGAGCGTTTTGGGCTTTATGCTTTTTAGATATCTGAGCAGTTCCTTTGCATGACAGCCATAAGTGCCCAAATGCACATCGGATATTACGACTACATCAACATTTCTTTTATCCATAACCGGGAAAATTTAGGGGAGAAGAATTTGTTACCGCTTGAATAAAGCAGTTTAAAAAATATGGTGTTTACTTTACCATTCTTCTTCCTCATCGAGTTTAACCTCAAAGGGACTAAAGAAATAAAGTACTATAATTAATAAACACAGGGCGAAGAATGACTCTAGCATATCATCTGATTTTACTTTACAAAGGTAAGATGCTATTTATCAAACAAATGTTACGGCATTGTTAAATTATTCTTCAAAATGATAAAGGATGTTAAACTTGGTTAGAGTTAGTTGGTTAACTGGTTATTTGATAAGTTGGTTGAGATTTCAAAAGTCAGACATAAATTTTACCAGCCAGGCTTGAACACTATTACGTCAGAATTTAGACCAAAATAAAAACCCATAAGATTATAGTTCTTATGGGTTTAAAATCGTCTTTTCGACTTCGAATTTTCCGCTTTGCCGAAACAACAACGTATCGTAAATTTTAAAATTAAGCTTTAACGGTTTTCTTTTTCTTCCTGTTTTCTGAGTAAAAGCCAAAACCTAAACCAGCTAAAAGTAAAATTGAACCTGCTAATGAAATTTTTTCTCCGGCATAATATGATGTTGGGTGGAAAATAAATTCAAGTTTATGGTTGCCTCCTTCTAACTGTGCAGCGCGTAAAATATAATCGGCTCTGAAGTATGGCTTTTCAACTCCATCGATATACATTTTCCAGCCTTTGTTGTAATAAATCTCCGAGAAAACAGCAATTACATCTTTAGCTGAAGAGTACTCATAAGTTAAATGGTCTGGTGTATAAGTGGTTAACCTAATGAAGCCTTCCTGTCCGGTACCTAAACGTTTGGTATCAATCAATGATTGATATTGTTCATCAACAATAGCCTCTTTTTTTGCATCAAAACTGCTGATTGCTTTCATTTCCTCATCGGCATTTTTAGCAAACTGAACACTTTGTACAAACCATGCATTACCAGCAGCCGTTGCATTACGCTGCATTTTATATGAACCATTTTGAGGGTCTTGTGTGATGATATATTTGGTGTTCAACATATCCAAAACATCCTGATTGATGCTTTTTGTCAACTGATGATCAACCAACTCCTGAAAACGTTTTAATCTTGCTGAGTGAAAACCACCAACCGTTTTATGGAAGTATGACGTTTCGGCACTTTTAAACGGATCTCCAAGTGATAAATCAAATACTCTGAAATTAGGATCTTTATCAGCAGCGATGAAATTATCTACATCTCTGGCCTGATAATGATTCGCCAGATCAGATTTGCTTACAAAATTCTGGTTATTTAAGTAACGACGATCAACTTGCCATAAATCAATTAAAATGAATAATGCCAGCAAGCCAAAAGCAAATTGCATATTCATTTTTTTAGTGATGAAAGCCCAGGTAATACCAAATCCGATTATAATAAACAGTAATGTACGTAAGGCATCAGCACGGGCAAGCGCAACACGATCGGCAACAACACCGTTAATGATTTCCATTGCAGCACCCCGGTTATTTTGCAATGTTTGTGTTAAAGCATCTAAAACCTGAGCTTGATTCGCTTGGGTAAAACTGAAGAAAGCAGTTGGTATCAGTGCAATGATTAAAGCAAGTCCGCCTGTAATTGCTGCCGACCAGGTTAATCTTTTAACCAAATATTTTTGATCGTATTTCCCTTCCTGAGCTTCTTTGATAGCTAGTATAGCCAATAACGGCACTAATAAACCTACAACCGCTAGGATTGATTCAACCGCCCTGAACTTGTTGTACATGGGCAGGTAATCGAAGAAAAGATCAGAAATCAACGGGAAATTCTGTCCGAATGAAAGGAATAATAACAAAACACTGCTTCCTAAAATCCACCATTTCCATCGGTGCTGAACAATGAATAATCCAAAAACAAAAAGTAAGCAAATAATGGCACCAAAATAATATGGGCCTGAAGTACCTGGTTTATTTCCCCAATATTGGTTTGTACCTAAATTTTGAGCAACATAACCAATTGCCTGCCGTGGATCTACACCCTGAAGGTTTTTCTCTACCGCTTTATAGGTATTGCTTTCAGGTTTGATCATTTCATCAATACTACTTGCACCACCATAAATATTCGGAATCAGAAAAGAGAAACTTTCTCCAACACCCTGGCTCCATTGATAAGCATATTCCTTATCCAAACCATTTGCAGGTTCTGATTTATCGGTAGTTAAGTTAGATTTACCACGAATGGTTTCTTTCCCATATTCATAAGTAGTCCATAAGGTACCCGCGTTAACCAAAACGCCCAATATTATCCCGGCAACAATAAAACCGATTGATTTACCAAAAGTGGCCAATTGTTTTGTTTTAAATGCGTGGTATAGCTCTATACAGGCCAAAATAAATAGCGCTATAAAAAGATAGTAGGTCATTTGGATATGGTTGGAACGAATTTCCAAAGCCATAAATAAGGCCAGCAAACTTCCGCCCACCAAATACCTTCCTCTTAAGGTAAGGATTATTGAGGCCAGAATTGGTGCGAAAAAGCCAATGGCCAAAGCCTTGTTACTATGCCCCGCAGCAATAATGATAAAATTATATGAAGTAAAGGCAAAAGCTATCGCCCCCGCAGCAGCAAGCCACGGATTGATTTTGAGTACACAGAAAAGAAGATAAGCCCCCAATAAATACAACAGTACAGTTCCAACAGGATCGGGAAACACACCTTTAATTACATCAATACCATAGGTGGTAATGTTTAAAGGATATTGAACCCAGATTTGATAAGCGGGCATTCCTCCGAACATCTGGTTGGTCCAAAGTGGCCCTTTTCCAGTTTGTTCTTTTACATCCATAATTTCTTTCTGCATGGCTTTTGCCTGCAAAACGTCGCCTTGTTGTGGTGCTTTGCCCTGCAAAACGGGACTGAAGTAGGCAAAAGTGATGACTACAAAAAATGCAATAATGGCCAGGTGGATGCCATTTTTATTAAACCAGTTATTCATTAAGGTTTGTTTAAGTTTAAACGAATGTCAAAAATAAAAAATTGAGCGGTATAAAAAAGGAATAAATTAAATGTGAGCAGAATAAAAAATTAGATTTGTATTAACTAAATCCCAAAATTCAACTTATTTATGATGAGAAAGTTTATGATTACATCATTCGTGTCCTTGCTATATTTTATTTCTTTTGCTCAAATAGTGAGCTTAAATCCAAATGAAATTGACAAATTAAAAAGCAAGATCAAAACTGATGAAGAAGTAAAAACACTGTATTCGAACTTTAATCAATTTACATTAAAATATCTTGACGAAGAACCAAATCCGATTGATACCATTCGTACAGAAGGGCTTTTAAAAGGAAATCCAAAAAAAGAGAAAACTCAATTTGCTTTAGCAGATATGAATAAAATGTTTTCACTGGCTTTGCAATATCGCTTAACAGAAGATAAAAGATACCTGAACAAAAGCATTTCATTTTTGAAAGCCTGGGCAGAAAAAAATCATCCTAATGGTGATCCTATTGATGATACCAACCTTGATAAGGCTGTAGAAGCTTACGATCTGATTAAAAATCATATTCCTGCTGATACAAAGAAATTAATTGATCAATGGTTACTGGAAACTGCTTGGGCAGAAATCAACAGTAAGCGAATGAAAGCCGGGAGGGCAACCGCGATCAATAACTGGAATGCCCACCGGTTAAAGGTTGTTGGAGAAATTGGTTATGTATTAAATCATAAGGAACTGATCGACTGGACCATTGAAAACCTAAAGAGCCATATTAACATTAATTTATATGCCGATGGAACAAGCCTTGATTTTAAGGAACGTGATGCCATGCATTATCACATCTATGATTTGGAGCCCATGTTGAGATTAGCGATCATCATAAACAGAGCGAAAGGAGAGAATTTTTACACTTATGCTTCTGCAAGTGGTTCTTCAATCAAAAAATCTGTAGAATGGCTGATCCCTTATATCAAAGGAGAAAAACAACACGAGGAATATGTTAATACAACAGTCAAGTTTGATCGGGACCGGGCTAAAAACAATGAACCCGGGTTTGCACCAGGAACCATGTTCGAACCTCGGTTAGCGCTTCCGGTTTTAAGGTTATCAGTCTATTTTGATTCCACACATGAGGAGTTGCTATCAAATCTAAATCAGAAAAACAGGAATATACAGTGGTTGATTAACGATATCCAGAGAAGTAATAAATAAGATTTTGATATAAAAAAATAAACTTTCAAAAATTATTGAAAGTTTAATATTATCATTATATTTGTTTATGGAATTAGCGGCTGCGAAACTTAAATTTATTGAAGCCTGGGGCAAATTAGGTTCTGAATGGGGCATTAACCGCACCATGGCACAGGTTCATGCCTTGTTATTAATTTCTCCGGATGCATTAACGACTGAAGAAATAATGGAAGAGCTGAGTATTTCGAGGGGCAATGCGAACATGACACTTCGGGATTTGATTGGCTGGGGATTAATTGAGAAACAGCATAAAGCAGGCGAAAGAAAAGAGTATTTTTTTGCTGATAAAGATGTTTGGAACATTGCCCGTCAGGTAGCTAAAGAACGTAAAAAAAGAGAGCTGGAACCTGTTTTGAAAGTACTAAACGAGCTTTCTGCTGTAAGTGGTGATGAAAAAGACCCGGCATTTAAAACTTTCAAAAAATCGGTAAAGGATATTAATAAGCTGGCAGGTAATGTAGACAAAACGCTGGAAACCATGCTTAAAGCAGAGGAAAGCTGGTTTTGGGGATCAGTTTTAAAGGCATTTAAATAGCAGGTAAAAGAAATCAACAAAGCCTTAACCGGCTTTATTTTTTAAATATAGCTTTCATTTTTTACTGAAAGTTTTAAAATTAAAATAAGATGAGAACACTTAAAAATCATGTGATTCTATTCGACGATGAATGCCCGATGTGTTATGTTTATACCAAAGCATTTGTTAAAACCGGAATGTTGCCTGCAAACGGACGAGAATCTTATCAAAATATGCCACAAAATATTTGTCTGCTTGTTGATCACCAAAGAGCCGCTAATGAAATTGCACTGGTCAATACTGAAAATGGCGAAGTAACTTATGGAATACAAAGTCTTTTTAAAATTATTGGAAATTCGATTCCCTTATTCAAGCCACTGTTTGAATTTAAACCACTTGTTTATTTAATGGGCCATGTTTATGCTTTCATTTCTTACAACCGCAAAGTGATTATTCCTGCGACGGCCAAATCTGGTACATTTCAACCTGACTTTAAAATCCAATACCGAATAGCCTATTTATTATTCAGCTGGTTAGTTACAGCATATATACTCACAACCTACGCTCATTTGTTAATTGATTTCGTTCCACCTGGAGGGAAGTACCGGGAATACTTTATTTGTGGCGGACAAATGTTTTTCCAGGGAATCATTATTTTCTTTTACAAAAGGGAAAAGTTATGGGAATATCTGGGCAACATGATGACCATTTCTTTGGCCGGAGCGCTGTTATTGTTACCCGTAATGGCAATTTCCGGGTATTTTGAAATAAACTCCATCTTTTTTATCCTCTATTTTTTACTGGTTGCCGGGTTAATGTTTTTAGAGCACATTCGCAGGAGCAGAATTTTAAAGTTAAGCTGGACGATGAGCATTACTTGGCTATTGTATCGCTTAATTATTTTGGGATTAATCTTCATAATATAGAAATCATGAGTTACAGAAAAATTGTTCTGGCTGGAGGAAATGGATATTTAGGCGGGTTACTGGCCAAACATTTCAGCGATTTAGCTGAAGAAGTGATTATTTTAGCACGGAAACCTCAAGCTGAAAAAGGAAATATCAAGACTATTTTATGGGATGGAAAAACTGCTGGTTCCTGGATTAAAGCACTTGAAAATACCGATTTACTGATTAATCTTTGTGGTAAAAACGTAAACTGCAGATACACCAGGAAAAATCAGGAAGAAATTATAAACTCCAGAGTAATTCCTACACGTTTACTTGGAAAAGTAATCAGCGCAATAGAAACTCCTCCAAAACTCTGGATTAATATTACATCAGCCACCATTTACCGCCATGCTGAAGACCGGCCACAAGATGAATATACCGGAGAAATTGGTTACGGTTTTTCAATTGATGTTTGCAAAGCCTGGGAAAAGAGTTTTTTTGAAAGTGAAACGCCTAAAACCAGAAAAATTGCTTTGCGGATGGGAATAGTATTAGGAAGAACTGATGGCGCTTTTCCGAGATTGCTAAATCTAGTCAAATTCGGTTTGGGAGGT
The DNA here is from genome assembly GCF_003339865.1 of Pedobacter chinensis. Classification (GTDB taxonomy): domain Bacteria; phylum Bacteroidota; class Bacteroidia; order Sphingobacteriales; family Sphingobacteriaceae; genus Pedobacter; species Pedobacter chinensis. The sequence continues at coordinate 544,451 of NZ_QPKV01000003.1, read as the reverse complement.
AAACAGGGTAATGGCAATCAATATGTGAATTGGGTGCATGAGCAAGATGCGATTCACAGTATAGCATGGTTGTTAAAGAATTCTGCTATTGAAGGTGTGGTAAACTGCACTTCGCCAAATGCTGTTACGAATACGATTTTAATGCAAACCATAAGAAAAGCTTATGGAATACCTTTTGGCTTACCTGCTCCAGCCTGGCTTTTAGCTATTGGAGCAAGAATTATTGGTACTGAAACCGAATTAATTTTAAAGAGCCGATGGGTTAAGCCAACCGTTTTATTAAATAATGAATTTCAATTTCAATATGGAAAAATTGAGGAGGCTGTTCATGATATTGTAAGTTTAAGGATTTAAAGGAAAAGCATCAGCTTTTAAAGTTTTGAAAAGCAATGGCAAGAGACGTGGATTTGAGGTCTGGGGAAAATGCAAAAACCTTTCTTCAGTTCGCAATGAAGATATAATTTTAGACTTTACACATTCATCACAATGCCAACTATAACTTTAAAAACATTAATCAATGCTCCAATTGAAAGGTGTTTTGATCTTGCCAGAAGTATTGATCTTCATGTGCAATCCATGCGGTCGTCAAAAGAAGAGGCCATCTCTGGAACAACATCTGGCTTAATTGACATCAACGAAACAGTAACCTGGAAAGCAAGGCATTTTGGAATCAATTTTACAATGACTAGTAAAGTCACAAAACTGGATAAGCCTTATTACTTTGTTGATGAAATGATGAGCGGCCCATTTAAGAAACTTCATCATCAGCACATATTCAAAACTATTGGCACAAGTACAGAAATGACCGATGTTTTTGAGTTCGAAACACCGTTTGGATTAACTGGTTTAATTGTGGAGAGATTATTTCTTAAAAGTTACATGAAAAATCTGCTTCTGGAAAGAAACAGGATTATTAAAGGAGTGGCAGAATAGTTTATTATCTAATTGTTATTACCCTGAATTAACATTTAATAACGAACAGCATAAAAATTTATCTGACAGCTTCTTTTTACAGGTTAGCAAGCAAATAAAGAGCCCTGGCTTTTGGCCAGGGCTTGAAACTATTTAACTTCTTCGTAATCTACGAAATCGCCGAGTTTATCCGTTTTACTTTGATCAGGTTTCGGAGGCATATAATCTATAGAAATAGAACCTTCAGGCTTTGATCGTCTTTGCTGTTGTTGCCCGCCTGCCTGCTGTTGCATTTTGCTGGCCAGATTATTGAAAAGCATAGGCAATATTAACCGAATCAACATTCTAATGATCCAAAGTACTAATATTGCTATGAATATGAATTTAATTAATGTCATTCTTTAATTACTGTTATTACAAATATAGACGTCCCAAAATTTATTTTGTTACTTTTTTAGCCTTTAATTGCAATTTGATTACAAATACTAACGTAAAGATAGTCATTCTGGTTTGATCAGGATAAGAATATACCTTTCCTCCTTAATCTTATCTGTGGCTTTATTCATTAGTTTTACCGAAGAAATACGATCATTTATTAAGAACAGGTTCTCCCGGTTAAGCAGTCTGTCATCATTTAGAAATATTGGCAAATTGTAATCCCCCTTACTTATTTTGTTTTTTTGTAATATTTTCTCCAGTGAAACCGGTTTATATTTTCCTTTTACCTCAATTAAAATAGCACCATTTGCAGCAGCTGTGTCATAGATGGCGATTGCCTTTTCCGCTTTAATAACTTCTATTTTTTCTACATCCTTAATATTAAGAGTAGCTAAACTTTGATGGTTTAAAGTTTTCATTCCATTAATCACATATAATGGAGGCTTTGATATTATTGATGATCTCGAAGGACCACAAATACGAATGATTGGTTTCGATGTTGAATCAGAAACCTGGCCAGCAGCCGAAGTCTGAGCAAAGGTACTCATGGTAAACCCGGCCATCAGAAAAAAAAGAATTTTGAGTTTTATCATCAATCAATAATTTCAGCTACGCGGCCAACCTGACCATCTTCGAGCCTGACTTTTATCCCACGGGAATGAAACGCAGAAGATGTCAGCAAATCTTTAACCACACCATAAGTGATGTTTCCCGATCGCTGATCTTTCTTTAAAATAATTCCTACCTCTAAACCCGGATAAATGTCTTTTCTGTTTTGCCCTTTCATTGTGCTGTTATACTATTGATGATCAAAGCCTCAAAATTCCATAATTCCTTTGAATATTAAGGCAACTTGTTAAAATCAATTTCAGGTTTTTTCCCCATAGATGTTCTGGTAAAGATTTTTCTTGGCGTAGTGTATTGATTAAAAAAACCTCCATTCTTTAAGTAGAAAACTCCATTATCCACACCTCCTGCATAATCCATGCGATAACCTTTTGCCCCGGTATTATCTGTTGTGAAACGGGCATCCTTTAATTCTATCCAGTTACCATGATCGTCACATATCCATTGGTTGTTAAATAAAACCTTTCTGGATAAATCGCCCTGAACCGGAGAGAAATTTTCTAAAAAAGAATGGAACCGCTTTAAATAAGTTTGTGTTTTAGGACGTTTAAAACTGGCGATTAATTGCCATTGATTAGTTTCGGGAGCAAAAAAATAAGCGGTATAATTTGTAGTACTGTCTTTTGCAGGCACCCCATGCAACAAAAATTTATATGTATTTCCTGCTTTCCACATGTATTTAAGATAACTTTGCCCTCCAGATCCTTCATTGCCAAATTCACCTGTATGAACATTTTCCCCTTTTTTGAGCATTTTAATTTGATGCGATTCCGGAATGCTTTTTGGATCATCAGTATTAAAAGGACTCCAAACAGAAAATAAAATCCGCCTTTCGTTCGGACCATTTACCTGCATGCCAAAATAACCTTCGCCAAAACCGTTAGCCATAAAATAAGAGCCTAAAATGTCTTCGCCTTTCGGAACTGTTACCTCATTGTAATACCATTCTGCATTTACATTTTCAGGTTGTTGAAAATTCAAATGAACCGATGGCCCTCTTCTACCCCAATGAAAAAAGTTACCTTCATTGTTTTTTACATACGCTACATTACCTTCAAGAGCAGTGCCACTTATAAACAAACCTGCAATTGATGGAAACTTACCTCCTGTTTTATTAATGCCTTTAATGGTTAAAGCAACATAGCCGGTATCTTTGATGATCCATTCCCCAATTTTTCCATCAAAAGTTTTGCTTTCGTCAAAAGAGATTTCCTTTGATTGATTGTTGATGCTGAACGCCAAAGTAGATTGACCTTCAACCATTGGTTTTCCATCAATAGAAACAGCAACTGTTCCAGGTTTGGAAACGCGGAAGTAAGCCGTAAAATATTCTTTTGGGTTTGTCCAGTTAACGATTCCTCTGTTAGATAGTGTTCTTTCAGAATCCTGATGTAATGAACTGTAGGCATTTCCTCCCAATGGCAAGGATATGTTGGTTTGTGTTTGTGCCTGACTTTTCAGGCTCATGCCGCCGAGTACGATCAGCGACAAAAGTTTAAAAGCTTTCATTGTGTTTCTGTTTTTAGATAACTTATTGATACAAGTCTAATCCAAAAACTCCACAATAAATGCTTTTAAACTAAAACGTTACTTCGCGAATTTTTCATTATACATTTTCTCCAAAGCAAACATTTCATCACGGAGTTTAGCTGCTTGTAAGAAATCCATTTCTTTTGCGGCTTTCTGCATATCTTTTCTGGTATTGTCGATGGCTTTTTGCAGCTCTGCCTTACCCATATATTGTACAATCGGATCTGCAGCTATGCTAATTTCGGCGTTTTCTACATACGCCCTGGCTTTATTATCACTTGCTTTTTGAGAGAAATCCAATACAGAGGTTTGCTCTAAAATAGCTTCACGGGATTTACCAACCGTTTTTGGCGTGATACCATGTTCCAGGTTATAGGCAATTTGTTTTTCTCTACGACGATTGGTTTCATCGATGGTTTTCTCCATGCTGTCGGTAATTCCATCGGCATACATAATCACACGTCCACGATCATTACGGGCAGCACGACCAATGGTTTGGATCAATGATTTTTCAGAACGTAAAAAACCTTCCTTATCAGCATCCAGAATGGCTACCAAGGTAACTTCCGGCAAATCCAGGCCCTCGCGGAGTAAGTTGATTCCGACTAAAACATCAAACTCGCCTAAGCGTAATCCACGAAGAATTTCTACGCGTTCCAATGTTTTGATTTCCGAATGAATGTATCTTGTTTTGATATTCAGGCGATCTAAATATTTGGTCAATTCCTCCGCCATGCGTTTGGTTAAGGTGGTTACCAAAATACGTCCACCCTCTTTTATGGTTAAATCAATTTCATCTAACAAATCATCTACCTGATTTATGGCTGGTCGGATTTCAATTACCGGATCCAGCAAACCTGTCGGTCGGATTACCTGTTCAACCACCACTCCTTCCGATTTTTCTAATTCATATTCGGCCGGCGTTGCACTTACGTAAATGGTTTGCGGTGCCAAAGCTTCAAATTCATTAAAATTCAGTGGTCTGTTATCCAATGCAGCAGGCAAACGAAAACCATATTCTACCAATGAAAGTTTACGGGATCTGTCACCACCATACATTGCCCTGATCTGCGGAACGGTTACATGGCTTTCATCAATGACCATCAGGTAATCATCCGGAAAATAATCTAATAAACAGAACGGACGCATTCCTGGCTGTCTGCCATCAAAAAAGCGGGAGTAGTTCTCAATACCCGAACAATAACCCAATTCTTTCATCATTTCGATGTCGAAATTGGTTCGTTCTTCCAATCGTTTTGCCTCAAGCAAATGCCGGTCGGCAATTAATTGGTTTTTCCTGATTTCTAATTCCTCCTGTATCCCCCAGATCGATTGATTGAACCGGTCTTTTGGAGTAACGAAAAGATTGGCCGGGTAAATGGCCATGTCTTCCAGTTTTTCCAGCGTTTTCCCCGAAACAGGATCAATAGCAGAAAGTTCTTCTATGTCATCTCCAAAAAAAGAGATTCGATAAGCATGATCCAGATATGCAGGATAAACATCAACCGTATCACCTTTAACCCTAAAGGTTCCACGTTTAAATTCGGTTGTGGTACGGGAATATAAAATTTCTACCAAACTATGTAGAAATGCATTTCTTGAAATCCTCAGGCCAACACCAAAACGGAAAACCATACGGGAAAAATCTTCAGGATTTCCCATACCATAAATACAGGAAATGGAAGAAACCACAATAATATCTCTCCTGCCACTCATTAATGATGATGTAGTGCGCAAACGAAGTTTCTCAATCTCTTCGTTAATGCTTAAATCTTTCTCGATATAAGTATTACTTGATGCGATAAATGCTTCAGGCTGGTAATAATCATAATAGGAAACAAAATAGTTAACAGAATTTTCAGGAAAGAAGTTCTTGAACTCTCCATAAAGCTGTGCTGCAAGGGTTTTGTTGTGGCTTAAAATGAGTGTTGGTTTTTGAGTTTGCTCAATTACATTGGCCACAGTAAAGGTTTTTCCTGATCCTGTAACACCTAAAAGGGTTTGATAATGTTCATTCGCATTTACACCATCAACCAGTTGCTTTATTGCCGTTGGCTGATCTCCCGTAGGTTTATATTCTGAAGTGATTTTAAATTTCATGGTTGTATTCAAACTTAGTCAAAATTGATCTTAAAATCAATTTGATGATTTCTCCTCCGATCATAAAAACATAAACAGCATGGAAGAATATATGATTTTCAGGTACTAATGAATAAACAGGAGAAAGTAAGGAAAGTTGGGAAAGTGACAATATATGTTAAAGAGTTGACAACTTTCTTTCTCGTTCGTTAATGAAAGTTGTCAACTCTTCTACACGAACCTAGTAAATCAAAAGTTTAACTTTTGATTTACTAGGTTAATTCATATATTTGTGTATGTTAATTATCAGAAATTTAGCTAAGCAGTTAAGAGATCGTTTAAAAAAATCTCCGGCTATAGCTATTTTAGGGCCCAGGCAAGTGGGTAAAACCACATTAGCCAAGCAGCTTGAAAATGACTATATCTATCTGGATATGGAAAATCCAAGAGATCTTGCCAAACTACAGGATGCCTATACCTTTTTGGAAAGTTTGCAAGATCGCACGGTGATTATCGATGAGGTACAATTATTACCTACGTTATTTTCCTTACTACGCCCTTTAATTGATGCCAAACGAACTCCCAGAAGATTTATACTTTTAGGTTCTGCGTCGCCAGAATTGGTTAAGGGAGTTTCAGAAACATTAGCGGGTAGAATCTCTTATAACGAATTAAGCCCGATTGGGTTAACAGAACTTCCTGAAACCATAGGTTATGAACAACATTGGTTTCGTGGTGGTTTCCCAGAATCACTTTTGTCTGAAAATGATGCCTTAAGTAAAGAATGGATAGATGATTTTATAGTAAGTTATGTAGAAAGAGATCTGGCGAAAATGTTTGGGGTAGATTTAGCTCCAACCTTATTGAGAAATTTTTGGAGTATGCTCGCCCATTTAAACGGCAATTTATTTAACGGAGAATCATTTGCAAGATCATTGGGTGTTAGCGCACCAACTGTGAATAGATATCTGGACTTTTTAGAGGGCGGCTATCTGATCAGACGTTTACAGCCCTGGTTCGTAAATGCTAAAAAGCGATTGGTAAAATCTCCAAAAACTTACATTCGGGATACAGGAGTATTACATCGTTTATTAAACATTCCAGGTTATAACGATTTATTTGGCCATCCCGCAATTGGTGCATCCTGGGAAGGCTATGTAATTGAACAAATTTATCAGGTAAAAGCAAAACAAACCGAATTATTCTTTTATCGTACTCAAACCGGAGCAGAATGTGATCTGGTTTTGGTACAAGGGATCGCACCAATAGCTTGTATAGAAATTAAGTTATCGAATGCACCAACAGTATCAAAGGGCTTCGTAAATTGTACGCAAGATCTCGAGCCTAAACATAAATATATTATTACGCCTAAAAGCGAAACATATACTACACTAAACGATATTGTGGTAACCAACCTCAGGCATTTTCTGTTCAATATTTTGCCTCAAATTCAATAAAAACCTCTGCTCTTTATAATTTGGCTTATAGAGTTGACAACTTTCTTTCTTTTTGCCATGAAAGTTGTCAACTCTTAAACAACCGGTTTAATGATTACCATTATTTACCGGTTGCTTTCTGCATTGGGTTTGCTCCGGATGATTGCCCCCTTACCGTTCCCGCAGCTTTCATTTTATATATTTTAAACTTGCTTTCTTTTGCCTGGCCACCCCAGGTGTTGTTGCTTGTGTCAATATCAGCGGTTTCGCGTAGCGGATCTACCAAAATGGACTCCACTTCTTTATCTTTTACATAGAATTTAGAAGTTTTCAATTCATTATGTCTCCAAATCTGAGCAGGAATACGATCGATCTCTTTTGTGCCATCTTTATAAGTAAATTCTACAATAATGGGCATCACTAAACCACCTTTGTTGCTAAAACTCAATTCGTAAAGAAATTTATTTTCATATTTACTTTGTTCTGCAGCGGGAACAACTTCAAGCGGCATAGCCATTTCTACTTTTGTTGCAGTGGTTGTATCAACTGTGACCATTCCTCTGTCATATTTATAATAGAAATCCTGAGCGGCCGTATTTTTATCTACATAGAAGCTGATTTTTTTATCCTCACGGTTTCTGATTTTTGAAATATCTTCAAAAGCATTAACCGCTGGTTTATCAATTTTTACCATTCTTGATCTCGCTGCCGGAATTTCTTTAGGAAAATCGGCTTTAGCAAATTTTACACTATCTAAAGAGATATCGCAAGGATCAGTTCCGTAGAACCAACCTCTCCAAAACCAATCTAAATCTTCGCCGCTGGCATCTTCCATGGTACGGAATAAATCTGCTGGCTCAGGGTGTTTAAAAGCCCATCTTCTTGCATATTCTTTAAATGCATAGTCAAATAATTCTCTCCCCATAATGGTTTCGCGAAGAATGTTTAAACCTGTTGCCGGTTTAGAATATGCATTTGGACCAAAACGTGCGATATTCTCAGAGTTGGTCATGATGGGTTCAAGCTCATCTTTCGGTAATTTCATGTAATCAACAATTGTATAAGCAGGGCCTTTTTTACTCGGGAATTTATTATCCCAAAGTTCTTCAGTAAGGTATTCTACAAAAGAGTTTAAGCCTTCATCCATCCAGGTCCACTGGCGCTCATCGCTGTTCACAATCATCGGGAAAAAGTTGTGCCCAACCTCATGGATGATTACACCCAACATTCCGTTTTTAGTGCTTTCGCTATAAGTTCCATCAGCATCGGTACGGCCATAGTTAAAGCAAATCATCGGGTATTCCATTCCATTTGCTGCTTCAATGCTTTGTGCAACAGGATAAGGGTAAGGAATGGTAAAATCAGAATAAGTTTTAATGGTATGCGCCACCGCACGGGTAGAGAATTTGCTATATAAATTGTAAGCTTCTTTTCCATAGAAACTCATGCACATTACCGTATTATTATTGGCTTCAATTTTTTGAGGCATGGCATCCCAGATAAACTTGCGGGAAGAGGTCCAGGCGAAATCACGAACATTATTTGCATTGAAAACCCAGGTTTTTTTAGCGGTAGATTTTTTAGTTTCTGCAACTTTAGCTTCTGCAAGTGTTTGAATTTCTACTGGTGCAGTTGCAGTTTTTGCAGTGTTATACCGGTTCAATTGAGTTGGAGATAAAACAGCGCTGTAATTGATACATTCTCCTGTAGAGCCTACAAGGTGATCGGCAGGAACTGTCATTTGCACTTTGAAATCGCCAAAAGTTAAAGCGAATTCCCCTCTGCCTGTAAACTGGTGGTTTTGCCATCCCTGAAAATCACTATATACGCACAAACGCGGATACCATTGTGTCATTGTAAACAAATAGTTTCCATCAGCTGGAAAAAATTCATAGCCACCACGACCGCCAACACTCATTCTATCGGTAATTTTATAATTCCAATCAATGTTGAAGATGAGTTTTTGTCCGGTTCTTAAAGCAACTGGCAAATCAACCCTCATCATGGTTTTATTTACCGTATATTTTAAGCTTTTACCAGTGGCATCGGTTAATTTGGTAATATTAATTCCATAACCATTATCTGTCCTGGTACTTAATTGATCCAGATTTTGAGTAGTTCCAAGAGCAGGCATTTTGGTTGCATCCTGATAGTTGGCATTTTTGCTTGTGCTATGCTCATTTTCATCTAGCTGCAACCAGATATAAGTTAATGGATCGGGAGAATTATTGGTATAGGTTATGGTTTCTGATCCTGTTAAAAGCAAATTTTTCTCATCCAATTCGCACTTGATATTGTAATCAGCACGTTGTTGCCAGTATTTTACCCCAGGGGCACCGCTTGCTGTACGTTGCTCATTGGGCGTTGGCAAAATTGTGCCCAATTGTTCGAATTTATTGCCATGGTTACTGCCAGGATTATTTTGAATGTTTTGGGCCGTAGCCAAAATCCCTGAAAAAAGCAGCAGGCCGGTTAATGTAAACAGTTTATTCATCATTATAGTTAGTTAAAAAGGAATTCTCTCTAAAGCCATTTTTAAAGCCAGGCTAAATACGGCTGCCGATATAAATAAAACCCAACTTAAGCGTTTTATTCTGGTATAATTAAAAATTATAAATGTGATGAGCAGAATAATAATGACCATAAAAATCTGGCCGGCTTCTAACCCAACATTAAAACCAAATAAACCCCAGCCAATGTTTTGATCTTTCGCCAACATTATTCTGATGGAGTTTGCAAAACCCATTCCATGTATCAATCCAAAACCGAGTGCCAAAAAGTAATTGATCTTTACCGATTTCATCGAAAAATTTTTCCTGAATAAATTACTTACCGCAGTAATCACAATGGTACAGGGAATTAAAAACTCTACCCATTTGCTATCAAAACGCAATACATCCATTACGCTTAAAAGTAAGGTTAGTGAATGTCCGATAGTAAAAGCGGTTACTAAAATCAACACCTGTTTCAGATTGGTGTAACTATAAATGGCTACAAGAGCTAAAATAAATAGTTGATGATCCAAAGCATCGGAACTGATAATATGCGCCCAACCTAATTTAAAATAAAAAACAAAATCTTGTAACGGCATGAATAATCTTAGCTAGCTAACGGGGAATGTGATATTTTATAGCTTAAAATTAAATTAATAATTCCAAAAAGTGATCATTTCTAAAAAAACATCAGTGAAATTACTGAAAATGTTACCTTTTTCCTGCTTGAACCTTTCATTCATGTATCAATTCCATTAACCAAGCTGATACTTGATAGTCAAAACGCATGATCACTTTATAAAGTAGTGATTTATGTTGTAGCTTTGTCTGTTGATTCTTTTTGGAAAACAAATAAAATGCTGTTCATGTATAAAGTAAAAATATTCCTGCTACTTATCTTCTGTACCTGCCTTACGGCTTCTGCTGGTATAAAACATCCTTTGCATGTAAGCACAACTGAAATAAATTTCAATCAAAAAGATAAGACACTGGAAATTAGCTGCAGAATTTTCACTGATGATTTCGAATCCATTTTGGCTAAGCTTTATAAACAAAAAACTGATTTATCGAACCCGTCAATGAAAGCTGCAATGGATGATATTGTCAAAAAATATCTTATATCTCATTTACAAATCAAAGCTAATGGCAAGCCTTTAGCCCTTAATTACGTTGGTTTTGAGATTGATCATGAAGCTACAAACATTTATCTGGAGGTAGAAAAAGTGCAAACTTTAAAAACCATTGAAATTACAGATACCATTCTCTACGACCTGTTTGAAGATCAGATGAGTATAGTCCATATTGTGAAGGGACAAACCCGTAAAAGCACCAAAATTCTATATCCTGATCAGAAGTTCAGCGCAAACTTTTAATTGTAATTTTTATATTAGATATTAAATCGGTGTTAAAATACCATTAATTTTAATATCCCGTTAATAAGGAGATCACATCTGCTGGGAAAATTGTTTATAATCTTAGTTATACATTGCCCAAATTGTTTAAATAAGTTATGCATTTAATTATCTTCTCATCCATTTTAACACCGAGGATAAAATATATCTTTAATTTTATTTTCAAGGATATTCTCAAAGCAGAAGTCGAATTTACCGGCAATGTTCAGCATTTTTTACAGAGCGATCAAGTTAAAATCAGTTATGGAGAACAACCATTGGCTGATGAGATTTTCTTTAAAAGTACTTCGATATTGTTTTCCAACAAAGTTGATGAATTAAATATCAGGACAACCTTATTTGGCGAATATCAGGCGCCATTTCCTGTTCAAAACTCTCCATTTCCTTTTGATGTATTTGCAGCTTCATTCTTTATGATCAGCAGATATGAAGAATATCTTCATCAAAAAAGAACAAATGAGGATTTTAAGGCAAACAAGAGTTATCAGTATAAATGGAAAATATTAGAGCGACCGATTATTGATGAATGGGCTTTTCTCATTAAGAATATCATCCGAAAGAAACATCCGAACTTTAAATTCCACGATAAGCTTTTCGTTAATCAGCCCAGCATAAACTTTACCATTACGCCAAATATTCCCAGCGGCATCTTAAACCGAACTAAATTTCTTTTCAATGCTGTACTTAATAAAGAAAACAGATATTTAAGCACAAAATTTGATCGCCTCACGGGTTTGGGAATCAAAAATGAAACGGTGTTAACAGATCTCGGAAAAACATTTGAAAGAAGAAAAACCAATCCTATATTTTTCATCAACTTTCCAAAAGTTCCAAATGATTACATTAGCGTGAATGGTGTTTCCAGAGTTTTGACAAACAAAAGCGTTGGGTTGCTAAGACCCTGTGCGAGTGATAAAGAAAAAATAAATGAAATAAAAGAAGGTTTGTTCATGCTCAAAAAAATTTTACCGGAGCAGGTAAACCTTAGCAGCCAACAGTTAGAGGTTTTAAAATTCCCCATTTGTTACCTCAACTTACTTAATTCAGGCATTACATCAGATTACTCGATGGGATATCCTGAAATTTCCGGATTTAGAGCAGGGACTTGCACACCTTTCAACTGGTACGATTTACAACTTGAAAAAGTAACACCATTATTGGTTAAATCGTATTGCATCAATGATTCCGTTCTTCAATATATGGGATTGGAAACCATTAACAAATCAGTTAAACACTATGTTGATTCGGTAAAATTTGTGAACGGACAATTCTTAAGCAACTGGCAATTACGAAGTCTTTCAGACAATTTAAAATACAAAAAACTAAAGACCGCTTTCAATGAAATGATTAGTTATGCCGGAAATTAAAGCACTAATTTTTCACCAGAATAAGCCTGCTAATATTTAGTCTGTTTTTATCGTGATCGTTTTTAAAATGCAAGGTTATTGTATTGCTAAATTCATTAATGCTGATATCGCACAAAAACATTTTCTTTTTTGATTCTTTCTTCGCACTGTAAAATGAAATCGGTTCACTTACCTGCGTTTGTCGCTGCCAGAGGGTAACTTCAGCACCGTCCGGGGCCATTTCCAAATCTGCATAGAGCTTATATTTCCCATTTGGTATTTCTTGTAAATCAATTCTGATCTGAGCACCATTTTTAGCGATAAAGTTATTTCCATCGATAGTTGCCTGACCATTAAAACTGAAACTCATTAGTTGAGGATAAACCATCATGGTATCCGGAAGGAAAACCGTTGTGTTTTCATCTGTTGGTTTTGCAGATGATGAAATGGCCTTATCAGCATAATAGAAAGCAACTGAGGTATAATCGGCCGGTTTATTATTCTGTTCCGGCCCATGCTCAATGGTATGTAAAATGCTTTTTTGGAAAGGCATTTTATCGGTCAAAAACAACCGATAACCACCCGTACGGCTGAATGGGAGTGAGTAATCCAATGAGCCATGAAGCGGCAGGCTCATTTTGCGGTCCCACCGATCCAGTAAAGCATACCAACCACCGTTAAAATAGTCTTCTGAGCCTGTTCCATGCATAGTCATTTCTCCATCTATTGCGGTGTAATCGTCGCCCTCAAAAAACAAAGTCATTCCGGGGTTTAAACCCTGAGCCTGTAAAATTGTTCCAACATAATGCCCTCTTCCTTCTCCCTGTAAAAAAATATGTGGTTGACCAGGTGCTGCATTTTTATTGCTGTTCCAATAAACATATAATTTGCCCTCCGTTTTAGGTTCACGCGGTTTGGCTGCATAGTACCATTTACCTTTAATTTTTAATGATTCAGCAAAAACGTTAGCTGGCCCCTTTCTGTAAATCAACTCAACCTTTGCACTTTTATCAAACGGCATTGGGAAATAACAATAGTTAACGTTTTTTGCAGTGCCAGTAATTAAACTTTGCATAGAAACTTTGCCAAAAGCATAACCAAAAAAATCGGCCAGAGGTAAGCATACTGCTGGCTGGCTCTCATCATCCCATGTTATTTTAATATCAATCAGCTTATTTAATCCTTCAAACTGTTTTGCATTTTCAAGTTCAAATCCTAAAAACCGACCTGCTTTATCCATATTTATTAATGATACACTTTCTCCGGCATTGATCGTTTTATCGACTAGTAACGTCTCGATTTCCTGGCTGTTGAGTATATCTTTTCTTAAGTCGGCCCAGGTAGCAGAAACCTTCTCCAAAGCTGATTTTTCATCAGCTGATAATTTAGCATCAAAAGTTTTAACGGTTGCAGTTTTTCCGAAATTCCGGTATTGGATTTGATAAAACTCCAGTTTCTTACCTCTGAAAACAACCTTACAACCATTTTTATAAGGAACAGGAAAATAGCAGAAATATCCACCTACCTGATTGCCACAAAGCGGCAGATTGAACGGATAAACCTTACCCGAAAACAGATCAGAAAACTTGATGGAGTAAGATGGCTTTTTGCTTCCATCAAAATAAAAATCGATAATATCATTTGTTGGTGTGGGTGTCCAGATACGGTTAATTACTCCTGCGCCTTTATCTTCAAAAATAACCAAACTGCTATCGGCATTTTTCCGAATGAAGGAATATTTTCCACTAAAACCATCATCGTTATTACCTGTTGTATCATAGGATGAGTATTGCTTTACAACCGCATCAGTATATTTTGGAAGAGTTGAAATATTAGTCATCATTTCCAATTCTGACTTGATACCAAGCGCTTTTCGCTGCGCTCGCAAAAAACCGGAACTGACAATTATAATAAAAGAAGCAGTGAATATGGTTTTAATCAGTTTAGCTGAGCTCATTTTTAAGTTAATAAAGGTTAGGATTTGGTTAGTTTCATTTACTAATACGATTTAGTAAGCTGAAAAAACTAAATTATAAATTAATTTACCTTCATCCAACAGAAAACTACCGTACCTTCAAATATCTACCGAAATTATATTCGTTAATGGACTAAAAACATTAAATTTAAACAAAACATGCTTTTAACCCATTATAATAAAGAGGGGATATATATGATGACTTTCGATCTTAGCAAAACAAAATCCATAGCCAACACCTTTATCGCAGAAATGCGGGATGAAAATATTCAGAAGGATAGTATGCGTTTCAGAAAAAACCTAGAGCGGATTGGTGAATTTTTTGCTTACGAAATCAGTAAATCATTAAAATACATCACTAAAGATATTACGACTCCTTTGGGCGTTTCACCCTGCGCTGTTTTGGAGCAGCAACCTGTACTGGCAACTATTTTAAGAGCTGGTTTACCATTACAACAAGGATTATTGAATATTTTTGATAAATCGGAATGCTGCTTCATCTCTGCTTACCGGAAAGTGAAAAAAAGCGGAGGCTTTATTATTCAAATGGATTACATCTCAACACCAGATCTGGATGGAAAGATATTGATTATGGCCGACCCTATGCTTGCTACAGGACAAAGCATGGTGATGTGTTGCAAGGAACTGATTAACCGGTATAAACTTGCCGAATTACATATTGTAGCGGCAATTGCCAGTACCGAAGGCGTGGCACATGTGAGGGCAAACCTTCCTAAAGCTAAACTTTGGTTTGGTGCAATTGATGAGGAAATGACCAGTAAATCATACATTGTTCCGGGTTTGGGTGATGCAGGAGACCTGGCTTATGGAGAAAAAGTGTGAACGGGATTTTGAATAGCAGGATTTGAAATGAATATTCTATTTGTATGCAGTAGAAATAAATGGCGAAGTGCAACCGCTGAAACCGTTTATAAAAATCATCCTGAACATCAAATTCGTTCCGCAGGAACCGAGCCATCAGCAAAGGTTAAACTGAATGCCAAACACATTATTTGGGCCGATTTAATCTTTGGAAAAGAAACACAGGCAAAGAATTGAAGAAAAATTCGGCAATGAAATTATGGATAAGAAAATCATTACGCTAAATATTCCCGGCGAATATCAATATATGGATGAAGAACTAATTGAGGAATTGAATTCAAAAACGTATGATTATTTATAAATCAGGAACATTAACCTACCTTTGTAAAAATCATTGCCAATGAAAAAACACATCTTCTTTGATCTTGATCATACCATCTGGGATTTTGATCGCAACGCAGAAGAAACGCTTAATGAGCTTTACCATACTTATAAACTAGATGAACTTGGACTTAAATCCTGCTCCGACTTCATTTCAAAATATACAGAAAACAACCATCAGCTTTGGGCCGACTATCATTTAGGAAAAATCACAAAAGATTTTTTGAGGTCGCAGCGATTTAGCAAAACTTTTATTCAGCTGGGCGTTCATCCAGATGCTGTTCCTCATCAATTTGAAGATGATTATGTAAGCATCTCTCCCACCAAAACCAATTTATTCGAGGATGCAGATCATGTATTAAATTACCTTCAGCAGAAATATACACTACACATCATTTCAAACGGATTTAAAGAAACCACCTTAACAAAAATGAGTTTATCCAACCTAAACCCATATTTTGAAAATGTGATTATTTCTGAAGATGTTGGTGTTAATAAGCCAGACCCAATCATTTTTGAATATGCTTTAGATAAGGCAAAAGCAGCAAAACAAGAAAGCATAATGATTGGCGATAGCCTGGAAGCTGATATTTATGGCGCGCTCAATTTTGGGATGGAAGCAATTTTCTTTAATCCAATGGGAAAAGAAACACCTGCAGATGTAAATAAACAAATCACTCATCTTAAAGAATTATTAAAACTTTTTTAGACACCTTTTTCGTTTATGTTTTGGCACTGGTTTATGCTGCTGAGACATTTGAATTTATTGGTTTTTAAAGTTTTTGGAGAATGAGTAATTAGTTTATCTTTATTCAATGGCACCAGCAAAAGTAAAAGCATCAATACACAAAATTGTTGATGCCTATAAAACCAAACTTTCTTATTATACCGATGAAATTTTTCAGGTTACACCACCTGTAAATGGCTGGAGTTACAGCGAAGTTTATTCGCATATTTTTGATGCAAGTTTATTATCATTAATGGCTTTAGATCGTTGTACAAAAGGTAAAGGGGAAAACAAACCAACGCATTTTGCCGTTAAACTCGTTTTGTTTTTCGGTTCTTTTCCTCCGGCGAAGAAATATAAGGTACCAACAAGACTGGCAGACCGTGTTAAAAAAATAAATAAATTAGAAGCTTTAGACTTGATTTTAGAATTCGAGAAATCGTTGGTGGATATTTATCCACTGATAGCCTCAGCAGACCAAAAAATTAAGACAAAACATCCTCGCATGGGCTATTTAAATGCTAAACAATGGCTCAGGTTTATTGAGATCCACCTTAAACATCATTTAAAACAGTTAGATAGAATAGAGAAGAGTTTCCGGCGTTAAAATTATCTCTTCATTTGAGGTTATTGCACCACTCAGCTAATTAACGCACATTTTTTTACATATTTGCGCTAATGAAATTACCCGCCATAAAAGGTTTCGATGAAGAGGCATTTAACAAGTATTTAAAAAATACGGGTTGGTTGATGTTTGGTAAGGTACTGAGTTTGATTGTCGGTTTGTTTATAGCCAGATATTTAGGCCCCGATTTATTTGGCGACCTCAATTTTGGTCTCTCATTAGTAGCAATATTAGCCGCAATCGGAGCTCTTGGCCTTGATACTTTTATCATAAGAGAAATTATTAAGGAGCCGGCAAAAAGAGATGAGATTTTAGGAACATCTTTATGGTTAAGGCTTATTACGAATGCTGCTGCAATTCCAATTGCGATGGCCATTTACTATATTAGTCATAAAATATCCAAAAATCCAGGTGAACCATTAACAATAATGGTTGGGTTGCTTGCCCTAGCTTCTTTTTTTAAATCTTTCAACGTCATTGATGCTTACTTTCAATCGCAAGTTCAATCTAAATATGTTGTTCAGGTTCAAAACATTTGCCTGATTATTTCGGCAGTTGTTAAGCTGATTCTTATTTATTTAGGATTGCCATTAATTTATATTGTACTTGCTTTAGTATTTGATGGTTTTATACTGGCTTTAGGTTTAGTGATTATTTATCAAAAGAGAGGGTTTAATATTTTTCGATGGAATTTTAACCCTGATCGTGCAAAATCTCTGTTGAAACAATCTTCTCCATTAATTCTATCCGCTGTGATGGTTTCCATTTACATGAAGATTGATGTTGTAATGCTCAAAGAAGCTGGAAGTAAAGCTGTTGGGATTTACAGTGCAGCCGCGAATTTAAGTGAAGCCTGGTATTTTATTCCGGTTGCTATTGTTACCTCTGTTTTTCCCGCATTAATAAATGCCAGGAAAACAGACATTGAACGTTACCATAAAAGATTAGGAAACTTATATGATCTGCTGGTTTATATTTGTCTTCCTGTTGGTATTTTTATCAGCTTTACTGCCGACTTCATTATACATCTTTTATATTCAAATAAATTTGAAGGAGCAGGGGCAATGCTTTCAATACATATCTGGTCTGGGGTATTTGTTTTTTTAGGAAGTGCAAGTTCACAGTATCTAATTGCTGAGGGCTATACTAAAATTGCTTTTTATCGTACAGCTGCAGGAGCCCTTGTCAACATTCTTTTAAACCTTTGGCTGATTCCCAAATATGCCGGTATTGGTGCATCAATTGCAACGCTGATTGCATGTTTCATCTCTACTTTTTTCATCTTATTAATTCCAAAAACTCGCCAACAAGGAATAATGATGTTAAAATCATTATTTTTGATTACTGCATTTCAAAAAATATTTAAACGTTGAGCACATTAAAAGCTTTAAAAACATTAATTGCAAAGCCCAGCAGGCTAAAAGCATTACTATCATACGGACACAAAGGTTATTTAAACAGCATCGGTTGGTTTACAGCCTTTGATCAAAAACAAGCTGTGGACAGAGAAGGGAAAGCCTTGCCCTGGGTTACCTATTCCTTTATCGATTTTATTAAGGAAAGAATAAATAAAACACAGCACATTTTCGAATATGGTTCAGGCAGTTCTACTATTTTCTATGCCGAAAGAGCAGGATCGGTAACTTCTGTAGAGCATGATGAAAGCTGGTTTGATAAAGTTAAAAATAACAGTCCGGCCAATGCAGAAATGATTTTCTGTAAACTTGAGCAAGACGGCGAATATGCAAAGAAAGCCACTTTATTGGATAGAAAATTCGACATCATCATTGTTGATGGCAGAGATCGTGTGAATTGTTGTAAATACAGTATCGAAGCCCTTTCATCAAACGGCGTTTTAATTTTAGATGATAGTGAGCGGGAATTTTACCACCCCGCACGTATTTTTTTAAAAGAAAAAGGCTTTAAAGAGCTAAGTTTTAGTGGGATTTCTCCTGGTTTCTTTTATGAAAAAGCAACTTCGGTTTTCTACAAAACGGATAACTGTTTAGGTATTTAATCAGAATGTGATGTTAAGTGAAGAGGTTAAAACAGCATACGACAACTTTTATACAAATAGCGATGTAGCCTGGCGCATGCTCGGAGCAAAATACAAAGCAAAAAACATTATAGAGGTTTGCAAAGGTATTAAACCTCAAAAAGTTTTAGAAATTGGAGCTGGTGACGGCAGTATTTTGCATTACTTGAACGACTGGAATTTTGCACCTGAACTTTACGCTTTAGAGATTGCACAAAGTGGTGTGGATATCATCAACGACAGAAAACTTTCCAGACTTAAAGAGGCTCGGACTTTTGATGGTTATAAAATTCCGTATGATGACGATAGCTTTGATTTAATAATTCTTGCCCATGTTTTGGAACATGTGGAACACGAAAGAGTTCTGATTCGTGAACTTAAAAGAGTTGCACAGTTCATTGTTGTAGAGGTGCCAAAAGATTATCGTTTTGGTGTAGATAACCGGGTAAAACATTTCCTGGATTATGGACACATCAATATGTATACACCAACTTTGCTAAGGTTTTTATTACAAAGTGAAGGTTTGGAAATTTTGGAAGATAAAGTTTCGATAACGGCACCAGAAACAGTAAAGTTTAATGAATTTGTGAACAGAAAAGCACCGAAAACTTTCACTAAAAACTTAAAGATTGAGCTCGAATACAGAATCAAGAAAACATTAGGCAATTTATTGGGTAGAAAAAAGCAGGAACAATTTGCTAATGCCTATACCGTTTTAACTAAAAAATCAGACCAAAATCTGCAGATATTTTAAAAATTGAGGAAGAAGCCACAAAATTGCCATCATCCTGACCTGTAGCAAAGCGGAAAGCTACGAGGTAAATTTATTCAGGATTTAATTGATAAAAGAAATATCTGAAATCATTCAGCAAAATGCTGAAAGGTAATATTAAGAATTACATTCCTTAAATGGTAAAAAAACAACGATGCAAAACCTTGCCCCAATTGCCCTTTTCGTTTACAATCGCCCAAAACATACCGAGCGAACAATTAAGTTTTTGCAACAAAATGACCTTGCAAATGATAGCAGGTTATTCATTTTTTCAGATGGGGCAAAATCTTCAAATGATGAGGAAAAGGTTGCAGAGGTTAGAGCCATCATTAATAAAACTGATGGTTTTAAATCGGTAAAAGTTTTTGAACGTAAGGAGAATGCAGGATTAGCAAACGCCGTAATTGAAGGTGTAACAATGCTAATTAATGATTATAATCAGGTTATTGTTTTTGAAGATGATTTGATTACTTCGCCACACACACTGACTTATTTTAATGATGCTTTAAGTCGCTTCCGAAACCAGGAAAAAGTAATGCACATCGGTGCTTATATGTACCCTTTAAAAGCAAATGATTTACCTCAATCATTTTTCTATCGGGCCGCAACCAGCTGGGGCTGGGCCACCTGGGGAAGAGCCTGGAAAAATTTTGAGCCAAACATTGATGTACTCCTTAAACAATTCGATAAAAAGAAAAGATCGGCTTTCTCCATTGAAAACAAAATGAATTTCTGGAAACAGATGCAAGAGTTTAAAAAAGGCAAAAACAATAGCTGGGCCATCCGTTGGTATGCATCTATCTTTTTAAAAGGCGGACTGACATTAAATCCCGCTCAATCTTTAGTTAATAATATCGGCCATGATGGAACTGGTGTACATTCAGGAATTAATGATATTTATAATGTGATTATTAACCCCAAACCAATTACGCAATTCCCTGATGTAATTGAAGAAGATAAGAAAGCTTATCAAACCATTAAAAATTTCTTAGCCAATAGAAAAGGGAATTTATGGAAAAGGTTTAAACGTTTTTTTAAAGAAAAGTTGAATAAATAACTTTCATAATACATATAACATAAAGTAAGTTGTATAAGTTATCTGGAACAAAATCCTTTAATAGAAAGTATATATTGCTTAATTTCTTAATAGATTTACGTTTACCTTTAAGTTTCAATTTTTACTATGATACGGCTATCTTTAATCTTTCTATTTTTATCCGCTTTTGTATATGCCCAAAAAGCACCAGCTCCTTATGGCGCCTTACCCTCAAAAAGACAGCTGGCCTGGCATAATATTGAAGTTTATGGACTAATTCACTTTACACCTACAACCTTTGAAAACAAAGAATGGGGCTTTGGTGATGCTGATCCAAAAGCTTTTAATCCTACCGATTTTAATGCTGAACAAATTATTAAGGCTGCAAAAGCCGGTGGTTTAAAAGGGATAATTTTGGTAGCCAAACACCATGATGGTTTTGCGCTCTGGCCAACTAAAACAACTGATTATAACATTACCCAAAGTCCATTCAGAAATGGAAAGGGAGATATGGTAAAAGAAATAGAGCAAGCTGCACGTAATAATGGTTTAAAATTCGGGGTTTACTGTTCTCCATGGGATCGGAATAACGCCAAGTATGGAACATCTGAATATTTATCCATTTATCAGGCACAGCTTAAAGAACTTTACAGCAATTACGGCGAACTTTTTATGAGTTGGCACGATGGTGCAAACGGAGGCGATGGCTATTATGGCGGTGCGAGAGAAAAACGTTCAATTGATAACACAACTTATTATGACTGGAACAATACCTGGGGCATCACCCGGAAAATGCAACCCATGGCAAATATTTTCAGTGATATTGGTTGGGATATCCGTTGGGTTGGCAATGAAAATGGAAATGCAGCTGAAACCTCATGGGCAACCTTCACCCCTATGCCACCTGAAGGGAAAAACGTTGCTGTTCCAGGACAAGCCAACTATCCGCAAAGTCCTGCCGGAATTAGAAATGGCAAATTCTGGATGCCTGCCGAATGCGATGTTCCATTGCGTAAAGGTTGGTTTTATCATACCACAGAGAAACCAAAAACACCTGAAAAGCTTTTTGATTTATATCTGAAAAGCGTTGGTCGTGGTGCAGGCCTTGATTTAGGCTTGGCACCAGATACCCGTGGTCAATTACATGAAGATGATGTTGAGGCGCTAAAAGCCTTTGGAGATCTGGTTAGAAATACCTTCGCCAATAACTTAGCCAAAGATGCTCAGATTATACCAACCAATATTCGAGGCAAAAAATACAATGTTACTGCATTGTTAGATAATAATAAGAAAAGTTATTGGGCAACAACGGATCAAGTGCATCAGGCCAGTTTGGAAATTAATTTGAAAACAGCAAAAACTTTTGATATTGTAAGCTTACAGGAATACATCCCATTAGGACAAAGAATTGAAGCGTATAATATTGAGATTTTTGAAAACAACAGCTGGAAAAAAGTTTACGATGGAACCAGTATTGGTGCAAAACGGTTGATTAAGCTTGAAACGCCGGTAACTACTTCGAAAGTGAGATTGAATATAACTCAATCTCCGGTTTGTATTACTTTGAGTGAAATTGGGTTGTATAAGAAGAGTTGATAACTTGAGCTGATAATTATTCCTAAAGATTATCTCTTATAAGCGCCTAACATAGCCTCATCGTTATGCGGACAGTAAGGGAAAGGTATGAAATTTATTTTAGGATCTAAATTGCATGAGCATAGCAAGAAGAGTTTAAAGACTGACGAAGTTCCCCAAACCTCATTTCCAACTAAACTTCGCAAGTCGATTTATTAACTTGCGAAGTCTCAAATGGTTGTGCGCAGAAGGACTTCGCAAGTTTCACGTAAACCCTTGTTAAAACACCGAGGATTTAGTTAACCAATTCAAGTTTATGGATCACTTTTTAGCCTCCAAAATAATATATGGCGATAAACTTTTACTCTCGAACGGAATAATTTTAGTAAAAATTTTTCCTGTTAACCAAACGGCTTTTTTAAATAGGCGAACGGCTGCAGGTTTTTGATTTTCGTTTTCCAGCCACACACTGAATTTCCCAAAGTAACCTGATTTCACTTCTTTCAAACCTGCTTTTTCGCAAATTGATTTTAATAATTCAGGATTCATGCTATCCATATTATGCTTATCATAGTTTTCTTTATCGAAATTCTTTTGGAACCAACCATTTACGGCTTTAAAATTTGGCAAGGTAATGAATAAAGTCCCGCCAGGTTTCACGAAGGCAGTATGTCGGTTAATGATATCAGCAGTATCGTTAAAATGTTCTATAAGCCCGCAGCTCAAAACCAAATCGTATTGTCTTTCCGGCTGATAATTGAACAGGTCTGTTTCGATAACATGAATATCTTTTTCTTTTAAACCATTCTTTTCCAACAATTCATTTATCACGGGCGGATGGACGAAATAATCTAGAAGCGTAACATCGAGCTTAAAATATTTTTTTAAAAACACCGCATAATAACCTGGGAAACCGCCTAACTCTATAGCTGTTTTAACCTTATTTTTCTCTACAATTTCGGCCAATTGGCTATGAAATAAATAGTTTGAAGGTAACTGAACTGCAAGTCCTTTTTTACGCTCCCAATAATTTACCCAAAAAGCCCTGTCGGTTAATAAATTTGCCATGTTTTAAATTAATTCCAATCTCAAAGAAACGGAAAAAGGTCAGATTAGAAAAATGATCAATTGTACACGTAGTTTGGATGCTGTTGTAATTCAATAATGAGCTTTTGAGCTTTTTTGAATGCAACAGGCTCCGATTTTTTTAGTGATTTCAAATCTTCTATTGCTTGTAAAGTAAACTCCAGCGTAATACATTACAAACTTTTAAAGAAATCTTCTAATTCTTTGCCAACTTTAATTGTTTTACCTTCTTTTGCCTGAAGAATTGAGTCTTTAATTTTTTGTATCATTTGAGGCGAAAAATAAACATCCTCATCTTTTACAGGAGTAATGGCATAGCTTTATTCTTTCCCCTTTGGATGATAATTTGCTCTCCATTATCAAGTCTATCCATATATTCAGCTTGTTTTTCCCTAAACTCTCTACTACTTACAACTAACATAATTTAATACTTGTGTACCATTACGGTACAATTATATTAAATTACTTTCATAAAAGTGATTCACCCGAGTTTTCATATAATAGAAAAATCAAACCATAATTGAAACTTCAGAATGGGATTACATTCAAACAGTTAACCAATTAACCTTACTTCAAATCTTTCAAAATTTCTGCAACAGCTTTTTCCAACTGCGGGTCTTTATCATTTAAACGATCTTCAAAAGTATTCTTCACAAAAATATCTGGTTTAACACCTTCACTTTCCAGGTTCTTGCCATCCATGGTATAACAGCCCCACGATGGTAAGCGATAAGAAGAACCATCAACCAAGCCTTTTGCAGAAGTGAAAATAATCCAACGGTAAGTTTCAGTTCCGATGATTTTACCCAATTTTAACTGTTTGAAACCAGCGGCAGTCATTTCGGCATCACTTAAAGATTGTTCGTTAATTAACAGTACTATTGGTTTTACTGCAGGACCAAAATTACTTTGCGGCGCCAATTTTCCACCACGATATTTCCATTGCAAATACGGACGTTGAGAGAGAAATTTCAATACCTCATCATGAACATTTCCACCTGTATTATAGCGGAGATCAAGAATGATGGCATCTTTATTTTCTTCCTGCGCTACCATATCCAGTAAAAAGGTTTCGAGTTCACCTGAACCCATATTTTTCATATAAGAATAAGCAATCCGGTTATTCCCCCATTTATCCACATTTTTACGGTTATTGGCAATCCACTCATCATACAGATTTCCCCTTAATGCGCCAGCACTTTCCGGATGAATATTAACAAAAATCTGTTTACCATTTCTGTTAAAGGCTAAAGTCATTTCTTTATCCAATGATGGTTTACTGAAATAATAATCACGGTCAATTTTTTCATCCACCTTAACGCCATTTACTTCAGTTAAAATATCTCCGGTTAAGATATTTGTTCCGGTACGGGCTGCATTACTTTTCGCTGCAATACGGGCTACTTTCAGCGGATTTTCATTATCGAAGATAATTCCGGTTTCATTAGTGATGTAGGTTAAATTTTTCTTTTCTTCTGCTCCCAAACTGTTAAAGCCCATGTGTGATGAATTGAGCTCGCCCAGCATATCGTTTAACAGAATTCTCAAATCGCTGCGGTTATTTACGTAAGGCAGATAAGCAGCATAACGGATTCTCATTTTATCCCAATCTACCCCATGGAACTTTTCATCGTAAAAATTCTCATCCAAACCCACCCAGGTTTCGTAAAACATTTGATTAAATTCAGCATTAAGGTTTCTTGTGAATTTATATCCGTGGTCTATTTTATCTAATTTATTTCCCTCCAAAGTATATTTGTTAATCACACCTCTTGATAATATAAAGAATTTATCTCCGGCCTGAATAATGGAATAATCGCCGCCATCTGCAACTTTTTCAGTTTTATTTGCTTCGAAAGGCTCTAGCGTAGTGCGGTAAAGTCCGGGTGCACCGCCCTCATGATTAGAAGAATAAAAAACATAAGTTTTATCGCCTTTGGCAAAAACATCTGTTCCATATTGCCCCCCAAAAGCAGGACCAACCAATTCTATCCTATCTAAAATATCTTGTGTATTAATGTTGATCACATTTGCTGGTTTCGGAGTGGGTTTAACCTCTGCTTTCTTTTTAGCAGTATCGGCTTTAACTTTTTTAGTATTGGCAACAACTGGTTTTACTTCTGCAGGTTTGGTTTCCTTAAACAAATCATCGAATTTATCAGAACGATAAGGCTCATCATAATTATTTAAAGCCATGCGGTAAATGTGTGCGTTAGCCATTCCGGTTGGATAAGATGGTTTGGTACGTGCGCTCGTAAAGAAAATGTATTTACCATCTGGCGACCATGCCGGTCCGGTTTCAGTTACGCCTGTATTGGTTAAATTGATGGTTTTATTCCCCTTGATGTTGTGCACTACAAGATCCTGTTCAAAGTTTCTGTAAACAGTAAACAGAACGTACTCATCATTAGGAGAAAAGCTTGGGGCTGAATTTTGAAATGCCCAGAACTCATCAGTTATCAAAGTTTTACTCTCGAAAGTTTTCAGATCCATCAACTTCAATTCATTTCTGCCACTTAAATAAACGGCCATGGTTTTGCTTTTATTCAGTGTAATATCACGATTGTTTGCTTTATCTTTTGTAAGCTGCTTAACAGTTCCTTTTCCATCGCCCGTAATGGTAAACCAATTTTGGTAGCCATTTGCAGTTTGACTAAATAGTATTGTTTTATTATCAGCAAGCCATTTGCATTCCATTGCACGTTCGCCGCTATTGGTAATTTTACGGATGAATTTCCCATCGGCATCACTAACAAACACCTCTCCTCTTGATATAAAAGCAATTTTCTTTCCATCAGTTGAAGCATCAAAGGCAGAAATATTAGCACGAACATCATATTCCTGCTCTTTACTCAAAACCTGATTTCTTGAAGTGCTGATATTTACTTTTTCGGTTTTCTTTGAAGCTACATCGTAAGTATACAACTGGTAATCTTTTTCAAAAACCACAGTGGCTCCATTTGCAGCAACAAACGGACGTTTAATAGACGTTTCGAAATTGGTTAAACCGGTTTTCTTTCCATCGATGAAAGTGTAGAGATTGTATTCGTCATTTCCCTCATCTGAAACGAAAAACACATTTCCTTTTTGATCAACGCTTGTCCAGAAATCTTTTCCAATGTAATCTGTATAGCGCTTATAAGTTTTAGTTTTAGGGTTGTAAGATTGAATATCGGGATTATAAGCACCTTTATAATGTTTACGGTTGGTAAAACGATAACTTTCCCAGGTGTCGTTAAAGAACAATTCTCCATTTGGAGATTCAGCGATGTGGTGCGTGGTGTTAAAATAGTTATCGAACAAACGAACAGCTGTTCCTCCATCAATACTTACTTTGTAACTGGAAAAAGAATTATATCGCCCGGAAGTGAAATAAATTGTTTTTGAGTCCCAACTCCAGTTATCCACTTCATCCGATGCATCGTTAAAAGTTAATTGCTTAATGTCGCCACCGTTTATTGGCATTACATAAACATCATGATTACCAAACTGGTTAGATGAAAAAGCCAGCCATTTACCATCCGGAGAAACTTTTGGATTGATCTCTTCTCCCTGCATAGCTGTAATTCGCGATGCAACGCCACCTTTTACCGGAACTTTCCAGATATCGCCATCATAGCTAAATACTATGGTTTGCGCATCAGGCGTTAAAGCTGGGTACGATGCAAAATAAGTCTGGTTTTGTGCAAATGAATGAAATGGCAACAAAAACGCTATTGCTGTAAGCGAGTTTAGTAGGGTTTTGATCATGATTTTTATTTGTTTGGGTTCGGATGGTTGAAATTACACAACAGATTTTATATTCGTAAACAATAAAATGTATTTTTGATTGATTTGAAAGTAGTTCACTTAAATACCTATGATGGAAATGGCGGAGCAGGACGAGCCTGTTTACGCCTGAGCGATGCGTTGAGCGCAAGCGGCATTGATTCGAAGGTTTTGGTGTATTATAAATTCGGGCAGAATCCGCAGATTGATACTTTTAGTAAATCGGCCATGCAAAAGGCTCAAGCGGTTTATAATATTTTATCAGAAAGATATTATGCCAAATGGTTAAGCAAATCGGTTAAAACACCTTTCAGTTTACAATGGTTTGGGCGTTCAATCAAAAACCATCCGGAAGTTAAAAGTGCTGACGTGATTCATTTGCACTGGATTAATCACGGTTTTCTTACTCCTAAATTTTTGGCAGAGTTGGATGAGTTGGAGAAACCAATTGTTTGGACTTTTCACGATAGCAATGCTTTTACGGGTGGTTGCCATGTTCGTTATGGCTGCGAAAATTTTCATCAGCAATGTGGCAATTGCCCTATTTTAAAAATTAGCGGCAAAAACGATTTCTCACATAAAACATGGCTGCGTAAGCAAAAAGCATATACCGAACTTAACTTTCATATTGTGGCTCCAAGTAACTGGATGGCTAAATCGGTAAAGTTTAGCAGTTTACTTGGCACAAGGAAAACATCAGTAATCCCCAACACCATAGAAACAAAAATTTTCAAACCTTATGTTAAAGCCGAGGCAAAGAAGATTTTGAAAATCAATCCTGATCGGTTTGTTTTAATGAGCGGTTTTATGCCTTCAAAAAATGATAAGCATAAAGGAACGCCCTATTTAATTGAAGCTTTGGAAATTCTTTCCCGCCGAGCTGGCATAAAAAAAGAAAATATTGAATTGGTTATTTTCGGCAATAAGGCAAATACTGAAATGCCTGAGTTTCCATTTAAAACTACCTTTCTGGGCACAATAAACAAAGATGATCATTTGGCTAAATGTTATTCAGCAGCTGATGCTTTTATCACACCATCACTGGAAGATAATTTACCCAACACTGTAATGGAAAGTCTGGCTTGTGCTACTCCCGTTATTGCTTTTACCACCGGAGGGATTCCGGACATGGTTAAGCACATGCAAAATGGATATTTGGCCGAATATCAAAATGCTGATGATTTGGCCAATGGCATTGAGTGGTTATATCATCGCCCGAATAAAGAAGAAGTACAGAAAGCAGCCAGATTAAGCATTTTAACTGATTTCTCGGAAGAAGTAATTGCCGCTGAGCACATTCATTTGTATGAAACCCTGATTGATTTACAGCCTAAATAATTATAACTATGAAATTATCTAAAAACCATCTTGATAACATTAAGGCGCTGAAATCAGCAATTTTACAAAGTCCTTATCGGGCAGCCTCATTAGTTAACAAAGCGCTTTTAACGCTGTATTTTGCTGTTGGTAAATTTATTTCAAACCAAATTAAAGAGGAAAAATGGGGCGCGAAAGTTATAGAAAATCTTTCTGCTGATTTACAACCTGAACTACCTGGTTTAAGAGGTTTTTCAGCAACTAACATGAAAAGGATGAGGCTCTTTTTTGAGTCTTGGAACGAGCATTCACTAATTAGTCCGACACTGTCGGCCCAATTGAAAAAAAGTTTTTCAAATGTAAGTTTCACACATCACATAAAAATTCTACAAAGCACAAAATATGGATTAGTATGCCTAAACTAACGATCATCACCATTGTGTACAATAACGTTCGGGATATTGAGCGAACGATTAACTCTGTATTGAATCAAACGTATAAAAAAATCGAGTACATCATTATTGATGGAAAATCTACCGATGGCACTTTAAACATTATTGAAAAATATAAAAGCAGCATTTCTAAAATTGTATCAGAACCTGATCAGGGAATTTATGATGCGATGAATAAAGGATTGGCATTGGCCACGGGAGATTATGTTTTATTCATGAATTCAGGAGATGAAATTTACGATGAACAAACTGTTCAGAATGTTTTTGATTCTGCCCCTGGTGCCGATATTTATTATGGCGAAACGGAAATGTATAATGATAATTGGGAAAGTTTAGGCAGAAGAAGACACGAGGCTCCTGAAGAGTTTGATTGGAAAAGCTTTAAATATGGCATGAGCATCAGCCATCAGGCTATTTACATTCGAAAAAGCATTACTACACCTTACGATTTAACTTACAAATACAGCGCTGATATTGATTGGATAATCAAAGCAGCCAAAAAAGCATCGAATATTGTAAATGTTCATCGTTATGTTGCCAAATATCTGGTTGGTGGAATGAGCAAAAAGAAACATCGTGAAAGCTTAAAAGAGCGGTTTAAAATATTCACAAAATACTACGGATTAATCCCAAATATTTTTAATCATCTCATTATTGCTTGTAACCTGGTGTGGTACTTTATAAAACACCGCAGAACGAATGATTAAATAAATTTCTCGTGCTCTAATTAATATTAACCCGGGTTTATTATTAATTTATTTTTAGATTGCTTCACCCCAATACACAACCCTACCCTTTGGTTCGCAATGACGCTTCCTTTTTCGTCTTACTACTTATTTACAATACTCAAAACATCCCAATCTCAAATTTCTAAAAACAAAATTTCCTTTAATACTGTCTTTAAATATATTACTTATTAAAAACTAAAAGATTATGGGACAATTAAGTAACCGCACTATTGCTGTTCTTTCAGAAAGCGGATTTGAAGAAGTTGAATTAACCGAGCCAGTAAAAAGGTTAAAAGAAGAGGGTGCCACCGTTCACATTATCTCTTCGAAAAGTGGAAAAATTAAAGCCTGGAATCACGACCATTGGTCAATAGAAGTAGATGTTGATAAAACAATCAGTGAAGTAAAAGCTGAAGATTATAATGGATTAGTATTACCAGGAGGTGTGATTAATCCGGATCAGTTACGGGTTAATGAAGAGGCGATTGCTTTTGTAAAAGCATTCTTTGAAGATGGAAAGCCTGTTGCTGCTATCTGCCACGGGCCTCAAACTTTAATTAACGCAGATGTGGTTCAGGGAAGAAAGCTTACGTCTGTCAAAAACATTTCACAGGATTTGATTAATGCCGGAGCAATCTGGTCTGACGAAGAAGTGGTGGTAGATCAGGGTTTGGTAACAAGTCGTACACCCGAAGATTTGCCTGCTTTTAATGATAAAATTGTAGAGGAATTTGCAGAGGGAGTACACGAGGGGCAGCACGCCTAAACGTTTTGGACGCTCTTCTAAATTCACTCAGAAAGCGGTTGGTAATTTACCAGCCGTTTTCGTTTTTTATAGCTTAACCTGCCTGATGATATTTTTGATGTTCAATTCAATAATATCAGTCATGTTTTGGCATTTCAGGTAGTTTGAGTCTTTAAAGTAATCGCTCATGCTTCGTTTGAGCAGCTCAATGTTTTCAGGCGTGGTTAACTCTTCCTTACTGGAAACATCACGAAGATCTGTTAAACGGTGGCGTTCACTTCTAACCCGATGGACAATTGATGAACGTTCTTCTTGCTGGTATTGTAAAACTGTTTTTTCGGTTAACTGTTCCATGCTCATTTTTACATAAGGCAGGTTTTCTTTGAAAAACTGAGGCAAGTAAACCTTTAAATTTCCTTCATAAAACTGTTGGTCGAAATCAATAGCCCTGATACGAAATTGGATATCATCAAAATCCGGAGTAATTTGCACAACGAAATTATAGGCTCTCATATCGCCCAGAAGCATAATCAAACAACGCTCATTAAACTTTACAAATTCTTTTGCAATACGTGTTGGATTAAATTCTGGTGTATATAATTGTCCTTTTGTAAAAACATCACCCGGAATCCCTGCAATGTGTTCCTCCACTAAGGTATCGCCATCCACTAAATAATTTACCTGGTTAGGAGAAAGAATCTCTTCCATTTCCAAACCGTAAATACGGGAGGCATCGGCTTTTTTGATATAGAAATAATCATAAACATCATTCAAACGGTTTACAATTCTAATGCGAAACGGATGTGTGTTTCCAAAGGTGCAGTATTCAATTTTATCAATGTATTTATGCTCAACGATGCGAAGATTTCCTGACGCTTTGAGGTTCGCATAAATTTCTTTTAAGCCATTATGCAAGGGTTCAATAAGATCCTGGGCATAAATCGGCCCTTCCCAAAGTGAATCTTTCCCAAATTTATCCATTAAAGGAAAAGCCTCATTAAATTGCATCAGATCATGATAACCAATAGGCAATTTCGCCTCACGCTGATAAGTTCTCAAGTACTTCTGCAATGCAGGCGTTACCGGAAAAATCGGTTTCTTTTTAGAAATTTTTACATCGTTATTTTCCATTGATAAGCAATGTACTATTTTAAAAATTTAACCGCAAAGAATTTAAAGTAAGGTGTAAAGAACGTAAAGCTGGAAGCCAAACTTATCCTTTCTTTGCAAAGAAGCCTTGCGTACTTTAGGATAAAAGGCACTAAAGTTTTGGATAATTAAATGGCAAACCTGCCAAATACCTGCTTATTTTACGGTAGGGATAATCTCCTGCGCCATGATCGGCAAACTGAACAATAATTGTTCTTGTTTTCGGATCTATGTATAACCTTTGTCCAAGCATTCCTTCCGCAGCATAATCTCCTTTTTCTTCTGCTTGCGGTATCCACCAAAGATTGTGATGCGCCGATTTTTGCCAGCCTTTGGCAGATGCAGGTTTTTCATTTCCAATATCGATGGATTGTTTTATCCAATCTTCTGGCAAAACCTGAATATTATTATACTTTCCATTGTTGAGAAATAAACGGCCTACTTTAGCCCAATCTATTGCAGTAACCTGAAACCTGCTAGCCGTATTTACCAACCCACCTTCATGATCTAAGCCCCATGTGGAATTATATTGAGCTCCGATTTTTTTCCATACCTGTTCTTCAAAATATTTTGCCAGTGTCTTTCCGGTGGCCCTTTCTATTACCCATCCTAACAATATCGGATCTATACTTTTATATTTCCAAACTGTACCAGGTCTGTTCGCCAATTTCACTTTCATCAGCTCGGCTTTCATATCATGAGTATAGTAGTATTTAGCTTCATCTGATAAAAAGGCCTTAACAATTCCGCCCAATGCATCTTGAAATTCCAATCCGGATTTCATATCCAACAGGTTCTTTAATGTAAGATTTGCAAATGCAGGATTCGCAGCCAATTCTGGAATATATTTTATAACCCTATCTGATAAATTTTTAATTTTCCCCTCGTTTAGCGCCTGTCCGACCAGAATGGAAACCATACTTTTTGCTCCAGAAAAAACGGTTGTCAAAGTGGTATCACTATACCCTGCACTATATTTCTCATATAAAACACTGTCGTTTCTAATCACAATAAAAGCTTTTAATCTCCCGTTCTTAAAATAGACTTCAAAAGGAATGGATTGATGATTACCATCTAAAACATGGAGCGTATCCAAATCATTTCTCATTTTATCAGCACGATGAAAATGAAAAGCAGCATCACTTTTATGAACGATAGCCTGTGGAAAGGCTTTGTAGGTCAGCGCATCGGGCGTTCGATACCACAAAACCCTGACTAAATAAGTATTCCAGGTAAATAATCCTATGAAGAATAAAATGATGATCAGGAAAAAATAGAAGAGTGCTTTTTTTACAATTTTCATTGGTCATGATTATACCAACAAATATAAAAGATTAGGCTTGTTGACGATGTTCCATTTGCGTTAAAGTTACCGATTTTGCTCTCGGTTTATACTTCCATCTTCGGTGACTCCACAACCAATACTCTGGTGTTTTACGAATCATTTCCTCTAAAAAACGGGTATGCATTTCTGTAATTTCGAATTCTTCAGTTTCAGCAGGATTTAAGCAAAGCGGCACACAATCCACTTCATAATAGCCGCGTTTCAGAACTTTAACCTCGAAATAAAATATAGGTTGATTTGTTTTTTTAGCGATTTTTTCAATTCCCAGTTGAATAGAGGCTTGTTGACGCAAAAAGGTAGTCCAATAGTGCGATTCGTCTTTTGATGGGGCCTGATCGTTTCCAAAACTAAACATACTTGACTTACCTTTACTTGCTGCTAAGGCCCGCATGGTTTGCCGCATGGCGATGAGTTTATTTCCGAAGCGGCTACGTACTTTTTTAAACCAGTGATCAAAAATCGGATTGCTTAAAGGCTTGTAAATGGGATAATGATCGCCTGGAAAATTTAAGCCAATTCCTAATGTGCCCCACTCCCAATTGCCATAGTGCGCCGAACAAATGAGAATGCTTTCACCACGGTTAAGGTAGGCTAAAGCAAGTTCCTTATTTTTGAAAACAAAGCGTTTCTCAATTTCTTTTCTTGAGATATTGTTCATTTTCACGATTTCAAAAATCAACGAGGCAAGGTATTTAAAAAAGCGTTTTTCGATTTCGATAATTTCCGGCAATGTTTTTTCTGGCAATGCATTCAACAGGTTTTCCCGAACTACTTTTTTACGGTAACCGAAAACATGATAGATTAACACATAAACAATATCAGCCAATGTGTACAAAACAGGTAACGGCAGTAAAGATAATACGCCTAAAAAAAATATTCCCAGATGGGAAATCCCCTTTTTAATCATGTCAGATTAGTTTATTTCAAAAAATTAAAAACGCCAAAACATCCTAAAAAGATTTAGGTTCTATTTCAGATCTTCAAAAAATCAACTTAAGCCAAACTTGCTGAAACATCTCCCTTACTTTCTACAAAATTAATCAATTTATTTTGTGGCTTATATTTCCATCTGCGATGGCTCCACAACCAGTAAGCTGGCTTTTCTTCAATCATTTCTTGCAGAAAACGAGTATGTGCTTCTGTGATCTCAAATTCCTTGGTTTGATTTGGATGTAAGCAAATTGGAACACAATCCACTTCGTAATAACCTCTTTTTAAATAGTTAATCTTTAAATAGAAAATAGGACGATTGGTTTTCCTTGCAATTTTCTCTATCCCAAGTTGAACCGAGGTTTCTTGATTTAAAAAGTTTGTCCAGTAGATAGATTCTTCTTTTGCCGGCGCTTGATCACTACCAAAAGTAAACATGCTGGCTGTATTTTTGCTGGCTTGAATGGCTCGCATTGTTTGGCGCATAGCAACCATATTATTCCCGAATTTACTTCTCATGGTTAAAAACCAATGATCAAAAGATTCACTACTTAATGGTTTATAAATTGGGTAATGTTTCCCGGAGAAATTTAGTCCGATTGCCATACAAACCCATTCATAATTACCGTAGTGAGATGAGCAAAAAAGCACGCTTTCGTTGTTTTGCAGGTAAGCCTCAACTAAATCTACATTCTTAAATTTTACACGTTTAGAGAGCTCTTTTTTAGAGATACTTTTCATTTTAATTACCTCAACAAATAGCTAGGACAAAAATTTGTAGTATTCCTTTTCTATGGCATTTAGCTCTAACGAACTTTTGTCGGGAAAGGCATTGTATAAATTCTCCTTAACCACTTTTCTACGATATCCAAAAACGTAAAAAATTAATAAATAAAAAGCATCAGCTAATCTATATAGTAGAAACAGTGGTAAAAGAGAAAGTGTATTTAATAAAAATATCCCTAAATAGGATAGGCTCTTACTAATCATAAATGGGATAATTGTTTGTTTAAACAAAACTAATAGGGAATTAAAAATCAACTGCCATTGAATTGTTAGTTTTTTATTCCCAAAAGGTTTATGAAAAATGGCTGACAAAAAATTAATCGGGTGAATAATTTCTGGTAAGTTTTGCAAGAAAATTATTCCCATAAGCACAGTCTTAATTTCTGTAAACCTTATTGAAGCGATATCCTTTTAAAACTGCAGCGACTTTAAATAACCTGTCATGCTGAGGCACGAAGCATCTGCAACCGATGAAACAAGGACTTCGTGCCAGCACGGCAGAAGTTTTTTAAAAGATTTAGCGGAAAGAAGGACTGACATTAAAAAGCACGCAACAACTGCTTTTCAAATTTTATCCCCACCTGATATCCCCTTGGAAAAACCTCTTCCTATTAAGTTCTTACTTTGGTAAATTAGTGACTGCCCCCTAATCTTGAAGAAGAGAACAGTGGTTTCAAACTGAAGCCAAAATTCATCCAACTTAGATGTTCTTAACTGTCTCGGGCGGGGTTAAAACCCTCAACGCAAAAAGCCCCGGTTTACACCGGGGCTTTGATATTATTTACTTAAAGGATTTAAGCGAATTGCTTTCCTTTAACTTTACGTTCTTGCTCTGTTAAGAAGATTTTACGTAAACGCATACTCGCAGGTGTAACCTCAATATACTCATCAGCCTGGATGTACTCCATAGCCTCTTCTAACGAGAATTTAATTGCAGGTGCAATACGAGTGTTATCATCAGTACCAGATGCACGCATGTTGGTTAACGCTTTTCCTTTAACAACGTTTACCACTAAATCATTATCACGGATGTGTTCGCCCATAATCTGACCTTCGTAAACATCAGTTCCCGGATCAACAAAGAAACGACCTCTATCCTGTAACTTATCAATTGAATAAGCAGTAGTCTGACCTTTTTCCATTGAAACCAATACACCATTCAAACGACCAGGGATTGTTCCTTTCCAAGGCTCATAGGCTTTGAAACGGTGAGCCATAATCGCCTCGCCAGCTGTAGCAGTTAATACATTGTTACGCAAACCAATAATACCACGTGATGGAATTTCGAATTCAAGGTGTTGTAAATCACCTTTTGGCTCCATAATCAATAACTCGCCTTTACGTTGTGTTACCAATTCAATTACTTTACCGGAAACTTCGCCAGGAACATCAACGATTAGGGTTTCAATCGGCTCATGTTTTTTACCATCGATTTCTTTAACGATAACCTGTGGCTGACCAACCTGAATTTCATAACCTTCGCGGCGCATGGTTTCAATTAATACCGATAAATGGAGAATTCCACGACCGTAAACCAACCATGAATCAGGAGATGCAGTTTCAACAACTTTCAAAGCTAAGTTTTTCTCCATCTCTTTGTATAAACGTTCTTTAATACGTTGAGAGGTTACTAATTTACCTTCTTTACCAAAAAACGGAGAGTTGTTAATCGTAAACAACATATTCATTGTTGGCTCATCAATACTGATTACCGGTAATTGCTCCGGTGCCTCAAAATCAGCGATAGTGTCACCAATATCGAAACCATCAATACCTACAACGGCACAAATATCACCCGATGCCACTTCAGTGGTACGAATTTTACCTAAACCTTCGAAAGTATAAAGTTCTTTTACTCTTGATTTAACGATTTTGCCATCGCGTTTAATTAAAGTAACCGGTTGGTTTTCTCTGATTATACCACGGTGTACACGACCAATTGCTATACGACCAACGAAAGATGAATAATCTAATGAAGTAATTTGCATTTGCAAAGTACCTTCGTTAATTGGTGCAGGAGGAATGTTAGCTACCACCGCATCTAATAAAGCGAAAATATCAGTAGTTGGTTTTTGCCAGTCAGTGCTCATCCATCCTTGTTTAGACGACCCGTAAATTACCGGGAAATCCAATTGCTCTTCTGTAGCTTCCAGGTTAAAGAACAATTCGAAAATTTGCTCATAAACCTCTTCAGGACGACAGTTTTCTTTATCTACCTTGTTTACCACCACAATCGGTTTTAAACCAAGTGCCAAAGCTTTTTGCGTTACGAAACGTGTTTGAGGCATTGCCCCTTCAAAAGCATCGCAAAGTAAAAGTACACCATCTGCCATCTTTAAAACACGCTCTACCTCACCGCCAAAATCCGCGTGACCAGGAGTGTCAATAATGTTAATTTTTACATCTTTGTATTGAACAGATACGTTTTTAGATACAATGGTAATGCCACGCTCACGCTCTAAATCGTTATTGTCCAATATTAAATCTCCTGTATTTTCGTTGTCACGAAAAATAGAACAAGAGTGTAAAATCTTATCAACCAACGTGGTTTTACCGTGGTCAACGTGTGCTATAATAGCTATATTTCTAATCTTTTGCATAAAATGCGCCTCAAATTTGGCGCAAAGATAGTGTTTTGAAATGGATTTTATACTATATGCTCCACTATTTAATGCGATAATGATACTGTAATGAGCTCATTTTTAATTAGAAAACACCAGACAGCAATCAAGTTGTTAAATGATCATTGAATTGTAGAAACGGACTTTAAGTTCCCCTAAACTTCGAATGCCCAGTTTAAGAAAGATGGAATTACACTTTCCCAAGTAGCTACATCATGTTTACCACCAACTTTTTCGTAGTAAAAAACATGTTCTGGTCGTTTATAACCTTTGTTTAAAAGCGCTTTAACCACGTCGATCGTGTCATCAATCGAATCGATGATCAGATTTTGATTACGATCTGCCTTTTCATCCTCAGTCCCGGTCATCAACCAGAATTTCATGTCTGATTTGGTAGAAGTAGTATCAATCAATGAATGCAAAATGCGATCTGCATCAGTATAACCATCAGTCAAATCTTTTGTACGCCACCAGAAAGCGCCCGAGAAAACACCAATTACATCAAAAACCGTTGGGTTTTTCCAGGCAATATCAAAGGCCGATAATCCCCCTAATGAAAATCCTGCAAAACCCACCTTACCTGTAATGGGCATGGCGATTTTCTTTTTCACAAAAGGTAAAAGTTCTTTAATGATGAAATCAGAATACAAGTTGGCTTTGGCTCCGCGACCTTTAAAATCAGGAATGCCTGCAACGCCATATTCCATTAAACGATCTGCCGATGCTTTTATGGCAACAACAATTAACCGATGGTTTCTTTTATTATGATGTGCGTTTTCCAGAATGGCCTTAAAATCCATTTTAGCCACATCCTGACCATCATTTAACAAAAGAAGTTCTATTTTTTCATTACCTAAAATGCCTTCAGGCGCATAAATATCTATTTCAACCTCGCGCTTTAAAAAAGCAGAAGGTATCTTAAAATTACTGGTATTAACTTTTACTGATAATATTGTTGTGTACATAATATTCAATCCCCTTATCACCCGGCACCGCCTCAGAATTTCGGCAAAGGTACAAATCTTGATAAATTATTAATTATTAGCCATCAATTTTTACATTATGCTTTTATTTTAAACCATTTGCATTCTTTTTATTGAATATAATTTCTATCTTAAAACATTCAATTTTTTATATGGTTAAAGAAGAACATAAAAAGTGGTACAGCCCAAATTTAAGTGCTGAAATCGACATGCTCATCTTTGGTCACGGCGGTATCCCTATTCTGCTGTTCCCAACAAGCATGGGACGATATTTCGAAAATAAAGATTTCAAATTGATCGACTCCGTAGAGGGTTTTATTAATGAGGGAAAGATTAAGATTTATTGCCCGGATGGTATTGATAAATTAAGCTGGTACAACAAGAGCATACATCCTGCAGACAGAGTTAAAAATCATATCTGGTACGATAAATATCTTCTGGAGGAAGTAGCACCTTTAGCCAGGAATGAAACCGGGCATAGTAAAATCATTACCGCCGGCTGTAGCTTCGGAGGTTATCATGCGGCCAATTTTGCCTTCAGGCATCCCTGGCTGGTAAGCCATATGTTTAGCATGAGTGGTGCATTTGATATCAGTGGACAGTTGGATGGTTTTTATAATGATGATGTTTATTTCAACAACCCCGTAGATTACTTATTAAACAACAGCAATCCCGAGTTACATTACATGAAAATTGTTTTGGGCACAACGGACAGGGATATGTGTAAGCCGGATAATGAACGATTGTCACATATTTTAAATCAAAAAGGAATTGATCACTGGCTGGATATTCGTCAAAATGCAGATCATGATTGGCCAATCTGGAGAGAGATGTTTCCTAATTACATAGCACAATTATAAGTTGGCAATTGCCAGCTTACCATTACCCAATAATCAATTTATATAGTAATCATTAAAACAATTGAACGATTAACCAGTTACACCATTAAAAGTTAACAATTGGCAGTTGCCAGCTAACACTTGCCAAATAATCAATTTACACAATTAACAGTTAATCATTAAACGATTAACCAGTTACAACAATTAAATCAATAGTACCAATGAAAAAAATAGGGATTTTATTTGGCCAGGAACGTTCTTTTCCTGAAGCCGTTGTAGAGAGAATTAATCAAAAAGCAGAAAAAGACATTACGGCCGAGCCTGTTAAAATAGAAAAAATACTTCAGAACTCGCCTTTGGATTATGCCGTGATTATCGATCGTATCTCTCAGGATGTACCATTTTACCGGGCATCTTTAAAAAATGCAGCCATTACCGGAACCGCTGTAATCAATAATCCTTTTTGGTGGAGTGCCGATGAGAAATTCTTTAATAATGCACTGGCAGAACAAATCGGTGTTCCCGTTCCGAAAACCGCATTGATTCCATCCAGACAACATCCAACAGGCACAACAGGCGAATCATTTTCAAATTTAACCATGCCGTTAAACTGGGATGCTATTTTTGATTATGTTGGGTTTCCTGCTTATATGAAACCCTTTGATGGCGGAGGATGGAGAGATGTTTATAAACTCCATGACAAGGAAGACTTTTTTGACAAACACAGCGGAACGGAGCAGCTGGTTATGTTATTGCAGGAAGAAATCATTTTTGATGAATATTTCAGATGTTATTGCATCGGTGGGAAACACGTTCGTATTATGCAATATGAGCCACGCAACCCTCATCATTTACGGTATGCGGTTGATCAAGCGCCATCAAGCGAAAAATTGTTAAAAACGATTGAAGAATATACCATTAAATTGTGTACTTATTTAGGTTACGACTTTAATACCGTTGAATTTGCGGTAAGAGATGGCGTGCCTATTGCTATCGATTTCTGTAACCCTGCACCCGATGCCGATATTAAAAGTGTTGGACAGGAAAATTTTGATTGGGTGGTGGAAACAACCGCAAACTATGCCATTGAAAGAGCAAAGGCACAAAAACCCGGTCAGGATAATTTAACCTGGGGCGAATACATTAAAGCATCAGTTGCTGGTAAGCCACTTATTGCAAAAGCTGCCACTAAATCGGCCGCACCAAAAGCCAAAGCAGCAAAAGCACCTTCAAAACCTAAAGCTGAAACAAAACCAGTTGCTAAAAAAGCGCCAATAAAATAAAAGGGATTTTAACCAAATATTACTAAAATGAATGAATTTACACTGGGCATAGAGGAAGAATACATGGTAATTGATCCCGTTACCAGGGAGCTTACCTCGCATGACCAAAAAATTGTTGAAGCTGCACAGAAAATACACAAAGATCAGGTTAAAGCAGAAATGCACCAGGCAGTGGTGGAGGTTGGCACAGGCATTTGCAGAACAACAGAAGAGGCCCGTAAAGAAATTTCTCAATTGAGATATACCGTTTCACAACTTGCGGGCGAACAAGGATTAAGAATAGGTGCAGCTGGCACTCACCCATTTTCACATTGGGAAAAACAACTGATCACAGAACACCCACGTTATAATGAAATTGTAAACGAGCTACAGGAAGCAGCCCGTTCTAACCTGATTTTTGGTTTACATGTACATGTAGGTTTTCAATCTCGCGAATTGGCCATACATATTGCAAATCAGGTTCGGTATTTCTTACCCCATGTATTTGCTTTGTCAACCAATTCTCCTTTTTGGGAATCGAGAAATACGGGTTATAAATCTTTTAGGACCAAGATTTTTGATAAGTTTCCACGCACTGGCATTCCTGATATTTTCAACAGCATTGAAGATTATGACAACTATGTAAAGTTGCTGATCAAAACCAATTGCATGGATAATGCGAAAAAGATCTGGTGGGATATTCGCGTGCATCCATTCTTCGACACCGTTGAATTTCGCATTTGCGATTGCCCGATGTTGATTGATGAAACCATGGCATTTACGGCTTTATTCCAGGCTTTATGCGCCAAACTTTACAAACTCCGCTTGCAAAACATGGAATTTATCAGCTATTCAAGAGCACTGATTAACGAAAACAAATGGCGTGCGGCACGTTATGGAATAGACGGAAACTTAATTGATTTTGGTAAAGAAATGGAAGTGAATTGCCGTAACCTTATTTTGGAGTTATTGGATTTTGTTGATGATGTGGTTGATGAATTAGGCTGTAGAAATGATATCAATTACGTCCATAAAATATTGGAACATGGTACTGGCGCAGATAGGCAGTTGGCAGTTTACCAACAAACTGGTAACTTTGAATCGGTGGTAGATTACATTACTACTCAAACACTTATAGGCGCAAAGTAATTTTATAATGGATAAAAGTAGCTTAAAGGTCGCCGTTATTGACATGAATAACGGTGCACCTAATCAGGGTATGCGGGGAATTCAGGAAATTTTATCCCGTTTTGGAAACGAAAACAATGTCGATCTATCTTTTGATATTTTTGATTTAAGGCAGAAAGACGAAATACCAGGTATTGAATATGATGCTTACATTTCAAGTGGCGGCCCAGGCAGCCCGGTTGAAAGTAAGGGAGAGAAATGGGAGAATGATTTCTTTAATCTTTTAGATCAAATTGAAGCTTTTAATGCAGCAAATGATGATCAAAAGAAATATGCGTTTTTAATTTGCCATTCTTTTCAATTGGCTTGTAGAAAATATGCATTGGGAAATGTTACCGAAAGACGTTCAAATGCTTTTGGAATTTTCCCCATTACCTTAACAGAAGATGGAGAAAGTGATGAAATTTTCGATGGCATTACCAATCCTTTTTTCTCGGTTGATAGTAGAGACTGGCAGGTAATTGAACCAGATTTTGCAGCTTTCGAAGCGAAAGGGGCTAAACTTTTAGCAATAGAAAAAGAACGCAAACATGTTAATTTGGAAAGGTGCATGATGTCCATCCGTTTTTCTGATGAAATCATTGGCACGCAATTCCACCCGGAGGCAGATCCTGTGGGCATGAAAATGTATCTCCTACTAGAAGAAAAGAAAAAGGCTATTATTGATTTGCATGGAGAACAAAAGTATTTGGATATGCTGAACAGTTTGGATGATCCTGCAAGAATTGTATTAACTCAAAGTGTTATTTTACCAAATTTCCTGCGTAAGGCAATAGGGAATTTGCAAGAGGCCTAAAGCCAATAATTAAAGAAAGGTTTGTGTTATTGTCATTCTGAGCGCAGCGAAGAATCCCTAACCTAAGAACCACAGGATTAACGGTTGCGGTAGATTTACTTTCTGCTACTATGCTGCGGATTCTTCGCTGCGCTCAGAATGACAAAACTATTTCAAGGTTACTTATTGGTATTTATGAAATAAAATAATAATCAAATGATATCTGCTCAACGTCAAAAATATAATCAGCAATTCACTGCAGAGAAATACCAGAACTTTATGCAGAAGCTGGAGGCTGGTTATCCAGAAATACCTTTCAGGGTTGCAGAAACACCTATCTTTGTTCCTAAAGAGCTGAAAGAAAAATTAATTGCAGCAGGAGAAGAAATCATTAGTCTGATTAAACAACCGAATTTTAAGGAACTCACACAAAAATCAATCCCTTCAGATTGGAATGTACCTGACGAGAATGAACAACCCCATTTTTTAACTTTCGATTTCGGTATTTGTAAAAATGAAGCAGGCGAGTTAACGCCAATGTTAATTGAAATGCAAGGCTTTCCATCGCTTTATGGCTTTCAGATTCATTTAGCAAACACCTATCGTGAATGTTTTGAAATCGATAATTCAACCAATCATTTCTTAAATGGTTTTGATGAAGAAAAATATATTAAGCTTTTTAAAGAGGTCATCATTGGAAACCACCAGCCGCATGAAGTGGCTTTAATGGACGTTGACGCACCAAGCCAAAAAACTGCCATCGATTTCTTTGTTACCCAGAAAATGCTAGGTATCAAAATTCTCGCTTTGGAAGATATTAAGAAAGTTGGAAAGCAATTATTTTATGAA
The DNA here is from genome assembly GCF_003339865.1 of Pedobacter chinensis. Lineage (GTDB taxonomy): Bacteria > Bacteroidota > Bacteroidia > Sphingobacteriales > Sphingobacteriaceae > Pedobacter > Pedobacter chinensis. Next base: position 501,408 of record NZ_QPKV01000003.1, on the reverse strand, counting down.
GAAAATGGCCGGCAAATTCAGTTAAAAAGAATTTACAACCGTTTAATATTTGATGAAATTGCAGACAACACGGAAATATTCAAAAACAGTTTCGATCCCAGAGAAGAACTGGAAATAGAATGGGTAACTCATCCAAACTGGTTCTATCGGATCAGTAAATACACGATGCCATTTCTAAAAAGTGAATTTGTTCCTGAAACCCGTTTCCTAAATGAGGTAAAAACCATTCCTGCCGATTTGGAAAATTACGTTTTAAAACCGCTTTTCTCTTTTGCAGGAATGGGTGTGATTATTGATGTTACGGAAACAGATATCAAAAACATTCCTGACCCTGAAAACTGGATTTTACAACGAAAAGTAACTTACGAGCCAGCTGTTCAATCTCCTGATGGTGGTGTAAAAGCAGAAATCAGAATCATGTATTTATGGCCCGATGGCGGAGAACCGCAGCTTTGCATTAACCTTGCAAGATTAAGCAGGGGTAAAATGATCGGCGTTCGCTATAATGCAAATTTTGATTGGGTTGGTGGAACTGTTGGTTTTATGGAAGAATAGTTTTTAGCCTCAGATTCGCTGATTATTTTAGCAATCATTTAATCTGCAGACAATCTGCCTTTTTACATTCAACTGAAATCAAAAATCCAAAAGCAGCTTATATTTGTATTATGAATATTCAAACCATTTTAGTCTTTTTACTTTTTGCGGTTGCATTGATATATGTTGGCCGTATGGTTTATAAATCTTTAAAGGTTAAGAAAGATGGCTGTGGTGGCAATTGCAAGTGTGGCGTAGATTTTTCTGATATTAAGCCTGCTAAAAAGTAATTTCTTTATGATTGATCAGTTCAAAAATTATCTCAAGGAAAAAATACAGATAACTGATGAACAATTCGACAGCATTTCTGCTGATTTGAAAGTAAAGAAATTCGAAAAAAATGAAATCATTCAATATACCGGCGACATTAGCAAACATGGCTTTTTTGTTTGTAAAGGTTTGCTGAGAGCATACTCTATTGATACTAAAGGCAAAGAACATATTCTCCAGTTTGCACCCGAAAACTGGTTAATTTCTGATCGGAATAACATGAATAATGAAGCATCGATATTTTTTATTGATGCGATTGAGGCAACCGAAACGGTATTAATGCCTAATGATTTTATAGAACAGGCAGCAATAAAAGTACCTTGTTTACAACCCATGCACATCAGATTGCTCAATAATTCCATTCGTTTTATGCAGCGAAGAATTAATATGCTTTTAAGTGCAACTGCCGAAGAACGTTATCTGGATTTCATTAAACTTTATCCAAACCTCACTTTACGCGTTCCACAGTGGATGATTGCATCTTACTTAGGGATCACACCTGAATCTTTAAGTCGCGTAAGAAAAGAATTGGCCAATAAACATTTCAGGCCCTAAATAGATCATGATTTTAATTGATTTCAGGGTTTAGGAGATCGTTTCTTCAAACAAACACTGTTTAAATCTTATTATTCTTTAGCTCTATCAAACTTGATCATGAAAATCCCATCATCTTTAAATCCTACTCATTAATTAACATACATCAATTCCCAGTCAAAACCTGTGCTGTACTTTTGTGTTGTAAATATTAAACATCTCAAAAACAAAAAGATATGGCAACTACAAAATGGATTTTAGATCCAACCCACAGCGAATTACAATTTAAAGTAAAACATTTAATGATCACTACCGTTACAGGTAGCTTAAAATCTTTCTCAGCAGAATTAACATCTGAGGGCGATGAATTCGAAACCGCAGAAATTTCATTTAAAGGCGATATCGATTCATTAGATACGGGAAATACAGATCGCGATAATCATTTAAAAAGCGGCGATTTCTTTGACACCGAAAAATTTGCACACATTGAGTTCAAATCCACTTCAGTTGAAAAAGACGGCGATGATTATATTGTTAAAGGCGATTTAACGATTAAAGGCGAAACTAAGCCGGTAAAATTAACCGCAGAATTTGGCGGTATTGCCACAGATCCATGGGGAAATACAAAAGCAGGGTTCACTTTAAGTGGAAAAATCAATCGTTCTGATTTTGGTTTAACCTGGAATGCTGCTTTAGAAACCGGTGGTGTTATGGTAAGCGAAGAAGTTCGTTTATTAGGAGAATTACAGTTTGTAAAACAAGCATAAAGCGTTGAGTTAAGTGCATGGATCACTATGCACTTAACCCCATGCCTTAAAAATTAAAGGTAATGGAAATAAAAGAAGTAAATAGCGTATTAAAAGCTCCGGCCCCACACATGGTAGGTGATGGGTTTAGAGTTCATAATTTTTTCCCAGGGGGATATAAAATTGATATGAATCCCTTTTTCCTGATGGATTATGGCTCGAAAATCGATTTTTCTGCCAGAAAAGAACCTCGGGGAGTTGGCGTTCATCCTCACAGAGGTTTTGAAACCGTTACTATTGCTTATCATGGAGCGGTTGCTCATCATGATAGCTCAGGTAACAGTGGCGTCATTTACCCTGGTGATGTTCAATGGATGACTGCGGGAAGCGGCGTACTCCATAAAGAATACCATGAAGAAAATTATAGCTTAAATGGCGGCCCTTTCCAAATGGTGCAGCTTTGGGTTAATCTCCCGGCAAAAAACAAAATGAGCAAACCAGACTATCAGGCAATTAAGCAGGCTGATATGGCAACCTTTATATTACCTGATCATGGCGGAAAAATTGAAATCATTGCAGGTAACTATCAGGGAACAAAAGGCAATGCCAATACATTCACTTCAATAGAATTGTACAATGCGAGGTTAAATAAAAACGGAAAAGCATTTTTTAATTTCCCGGAGCATTACAACACCGGCTTCATGGTTATTGAGGGTAAAATAAAAATCAATCATAATCAAATTGCTGAAGTGAACAGCTTTGTTCATTTTAAAAATGAAGGAGAAAAAATTGAAGTAGAAGCACTGGAAAATAGTATTGTATTAATTCTAAGTGGCGAACCAATTAATGAACCTATTGTTCAATACGGACCTTTTTTAATGAACACGGAAGCAGAAATACACCAGGCTATTGAAGATTATAATCAAGGTAGATTTGGTTATCTGGAAGAATAAAACACGTTTAATTAATTTATATTTTTTTGAGCCGGCATTTATATAAAATTTGCCGGCTTTTTTGTGTTCGCAGAAGTCTATAGCCCTGATTGAAACGATATATTTCTTTAGGCTGTCTTTCGACTAAGCTCAGGCATTCAAGGTAGCGTTGCAGTTTATTTTACAACACGGATCTCCAACTATCTTGCAGCTAATTCGTGGCAGTACCTTAAGCTCTATCTTCAGTTAGAGTACTGAAATCAACGAACAGCGCTCCAACAAACAAATAATTTTATTATTATTGATAATGAAAAATCCTTATCAAAATCCATCATTCGTTAAGCATATTTTTGTAATCACTCTTATTGCAGGAACATTGGATGGACTTGCAGCTGTGATTTTTTTAGCTAAAATGAAATTTGCATCAACATTTCAATATATAGTCAGTGCCATTTTCGGTAAAACAGCCTTTGAAGGTGGGTCGAAAATGGTTTTGGCAGGGCTACTGCTACACTACTTTATCACTTTTATTTTTGTAAATATCTATATGATTGTTTCAATAGATTCGGTTTTATTAAAAAAGCAAAAGATAATTGCAGGTATTGTTTACGGAATCATCGTTTGGTCAATAATGAACTTATTGGTTGTACCTTTGACTCCAATTCCTCATGGAAAGTTCAATATTGAAAGGGCGGTTATCAACTGTATCGTCCTGATCCTTTGTATTGGTTTACCCATTTCTTTATTGGCGGCAAGGCAAAACACCATAAGGCACTAATTTTTTTCAATTAAACAAACGGCGTAGGCGGTTACTCCCTCTTCTCTTCCTATAAAGCCCATGGTTTCGTTAGTAGTGGCTTTAATAGAAATATCTTCAATTGATATTCCGATGGCCTTTGCAATATTTTCCTGCATGGCTGGAATATGAGGATTAATTTTTGGTGCCTCCAGGCAGAGCATGGCATCGATGTTTCCTACTTGCCAACCCTTATCTGCCAGTAATTTGACCGTTTCTTTTAATAGAATTAAACTGCTTATTCCTTTCCATTTATCATCAGTATTTTTAAAATGGAAACCGATATCGCGCAGATTTGCGGCACCTAAAAGCGCATCGCAAATGGCATGAAGTAAAACATCAGCATCTGAATGACCAAAAGCACCTTTATGATGTGCTAAAGTTACTCCACCTATAACAAATGGATGTTGATCTTTTAATTGGTGTACATCAAAGCCAAAGCCTACTCTAATTTTCATAGTAAATTTTATGAAGTTTTAATTGCTAACTGATTAATGGGAAACTGGAAATTACAAACGACCAATGCAAGCGGTAATGCTATTACTTAACAATTTTCTTATCACCAAAGTTAAACAAAAGACCAAAACGTAAGGTATTGGCAAGGGGACTTGTTTGGGCATTTGCCAATAAATAAGAGAAATCTATGTTAAAGACGTTGTATTTCAAGCCTAAACCTAAAGTAAAATAACGGCTATCACCTTTCATTGGACTTTGGTAATTATAACCTGCTCTTAAAGCAAATTGTTGATTGTACCAATATTCTATACCGGTGGATATCCCCACTTCTTTAAGTTCTTCGCTAAATCCACCCGGAGCATCACTAAAGGAGCCAAAAATACCGGCAGGAACAGACCTGTTAGGGTCTTTGCCACTCACAATATTATTATTTGAATCATAAATGGGTTGCGTAGGCACAAGTAATTTATTAAAATCCAGGGCCAATGTAAATGTACTATAATCGTCAACCGTAATGGTTGAAGCACCACCGAGTTTAAAGTTTGTTGGCAGGAAAAAATTCTCTCCACCATCAGAATAACTCATTTTTGTGCCAATATTAGAGATATTTGCCCCGGCAGAAAGGATTGCCTGCTTACCAAACATAGTTGTGGAAGTTTTATACAATCCGGAAACATCAACCGCCACTGCATTACCTCCATGTACCTGTCCTGATGAAGATAGCTGGCCAGATGCCAGGTTCGAATAAATATACCTCAATGAGGATCCTAAAGAAAACTCTTCGCCAAAACTTTTGGCAAAAGAAACATCGAAGGCCAGTTCATTGGGGTTTGCAATGCCTAAATCTTGCTGATTAATATCAGTCAATTGAATTGAACCCAAAGAAAAATACCGTAATGATGCGCCAATTGTATTGTGATCATCAAGCTTATAAAATCCGCTCAGATAAGCAAGGTTGATATCCGGCACTAAACTTTTTAGCCAGGGGCTATAGGATATGGAAAATCCGTAAGGTTTATCAAGAAAAGCAAGTTTTGATGGATTTATGCTCGCAGCATTTACATCGCCAGCAACGGCAACGCCAGCATCACCCATTGCACCGGCGCGGGCATCAGGAGTGATCAATAAAAATGGCACTGCAGTCACAATATTATTAGACTCGCTCCCGTTAAACTGGGTATTACCTATGGTTACCTGGGCATTTGTTTTACCAAATACCAAGGCCAAAGAGAATGCAGAAAAAGCAAGTTTACTGATGTACTTGAAATTCATCCTTTAAAGGTACGTAATTTTAGATCTTCGGGAATAGTTATTTCTGGAGATTATGTTGTTAACGCAAAACTCAAAATTATATTTTACCAAATTACGAATAATGTGGTTATTTACTAACTAAACCTACGATTTTTACAGTTTGATGAAACCATAAAAATCGTAACTGTTAATAAAATAGACTGTTACCTGCCAAAACATTTTTTATTAATATTAAATTTTCTTTCTGAAAAACTTTTTGGCTGATGGTAAATTTAATTTTCGTCAATTCCTTTTTAAAAGAACCGGAATGGTTATAGCAACAGATCTTTAATTTAATGACTTTGGATTTGTAACTTAACAATAAATGAATCTGATCTATCACGCTTATTCATAATTATTTAACAAAAAAAGCAATGAAAAACTTAACAGACACAATACGTCATAAAATAATACGTTAAGGGATAAAAATATAATCAATATTTATTGTCACAATATTATATATTCACTTAAATTTGCTTAATTTTAGCAGTTGAATCGCCATTGGGCGATATTCCTTAGTACTATATGAAAAAACTTATACTATATTCTTTCACTTGTTTATCATTGGCTGCTTTATTTTCAGCTTGTAGCTCGAAGGGTGGAAACAGTTCCAGTAAAACAGGTATTCCTTATGCAGACAGGAGAAACAATCAATCGGGAGCTTTTGCAGTGGCAACCAAATATAAAAGGGCTCCCGGACCAGGTTTAATTCCAATAGAAGGTGGTGTTCTGGTTGTTGGTGGAAGTGCTATTGAAATACCAGGTGTTGAGCCTAATATTTACAATTATAAAAGACAGGTAACCGTACCTTCATTCTATATGGATGAAACTGAGGTATCAAATACCGATTGGCTGGAATATTTACACTGGATCAGATACAATTTTCCTGAAGACCAGGAATTTTATTATAACGAACTTCCTGACACATTGGTGTGGCGCCGTGCTTTATCTTATAACGAACCTTACGTAGACAATTATTTACGTCATCCGGCTTACCGCGATTATCCGGTTGTGGGTGTTTCATGGGAACAGGCATCCCGCTATTGTACCTGGAGAACTTCTCGTGCAAATGAATTTATTCTCCGTGAAAAAGGAATCCTGACAGACTATAGAACTTTAGCCGGGAATGGCAGAAACAATAATGCAGCTACAACTGCAGCTACACCTAGACCTACAAATCCATTTAATACTGACGCTTATTTAAACGGACAGTATGATGATAAGGGCAGAAATGCACCGATTGACTATAATACCAGAGCTGGTGCTGCTACCACCACCGCTGGCGCCACAGCTGGAGGAAGTGGAAATGCTCAGCCAAGGAGAACTGCTACACTGGAGGATGGCGTAATTATGCAACCTTATCGTTTACCAACAGAGGCAGAGTGGGAATATGCAGCTTTAGGTTTAATTGGCAACACAGAATACGAAAATGTTAATCAAAATAAAATTTATCCCTGGAATGGTTTAGGGGTTAGCTCTGCAAGCAAAAAAACCAGAGGTATGATTCAGGCCAACTTTAAAAGAGCCCCCGGAGATTACATGGGAGTTGGTGGTTCATTAAATGATAAAGGAGATTTAACTGTTCCTGTTATTCAATACGCACCAAATGATTTTGGCTTGTACAACATGGCGGGTAATGTTAACGAATGGGTTAACGATGTTTACAGAACAGGAACATTTACTGATGCTGATGCATTTAACCCTTATCGTGGTAACTATTTCGAGAACAAAAAACTAGCCGATGCTCAAACCGGAAAAATTGCTTTAGATAAATATGGTAATCCGATTAAAGAGAACGCTTATTCTGGAAGAAAACAAACCTGGGCAGAGAAACAAGCACAGGCAAAACGTTCTGATTCGATTTCAAGATCTACAGATCCACAAGCGGAAATAATAACATCAACAACCTATCAGGCGGATCAAAGAGGTTACAGAGACAGACAAAACCTGCTTTTAAACGAAGAAGGTGTTACACTGATCAATGATAAATCCAGAGTTTACAAAGGTGGCTCATGGAACGACATGGCTTATTGGTTAAATCCAGCAACGAGACGTTTCTTATCTCAAGATGAATCGTCAGCAGAGATTGGTTTTCGTTGTGCCATGACCATGTTAGGTGCCCCTGAAATCAGCACCGTAGGTAAGAGAAGCTTTAAAACCCCTCCGCCAAGACCTTACAGGGTAAGCAGAGGCAGATAAAAAAGAAAAGTCCCAACTAAAAATTGGGACTTTTTTTTTCAGACCAACAGTTATAATTTTTCAGATTATTTAAACTGGATTAGTATTTGATTCTTTTCAACCTTATCGCCTTTATTAACCAATATCTTTTTCACTGTTCCATCTGCAGATGATTTTAAGATATTCTCCATCTTCATCGCTTCCAGTACTAAAAGATTATCTCCTTTTTTAACTTCGGCGTTTTCCCCGACCATCACATCCAAAACCAATCCAGGCATTGGAGCTTTAATTTCTGATACTTTATTTGCAGCCAGATTATCCATGCCCATTTGCTTTAAAAGCTGATCGTATTGATCTTCAATACTGATTTCATAAACAGATCCATTGATTTTTATTTTGCAGTTTTTTTCAGTCCGATCGAATTCTACAATTTCTGCATTGTAAGATTTGTTCTGATATAAAACATGTGAAGTTGTCGCATTTAAAATGCTTAAATCTAAATTAACCTCAACATCATTCACCACTACTTTTGGTTCATTACCGGATACATCGAATTGAAATTGATCATTTACTTTTACTTTGTACATCGTTATTGAGTTAAAGCATATTGAACTAAATTTGCGCCCATTTTAAGCGCCTTGGTTCTGGTTTCCTGAGTATCTTCAGGATAAGTCCCGAAGTCTTCCCAGCCGTTACCTAAATCGCATTCAAACGTATAATAACAAACAACTCTTCCTTTATATATTAAAGCAAACCCCTGTGGTCTTTTATTATCATGTTCGTGAATTTTTGGCAAGCCATTTGGAAACTTAAACTTTTGATTATAAATAGCATGATTAGAAGGCAATTCCGTAAAGCTAAGCTCGGGGAAAACCTTTTTCATTTGAGGCCTGATGAATTTATCTAAACCATAATTATCATCGATATGCAAAAAACCACCGCCGGTTAAATATTGCCTGAGGTTTTTGGCCTCCTGATCACTGAAAACCACATTGCCATGCCCGGTCATATAAACGAAAGGATAATTAAATAATTCTTTTGAACCCACTTCAACAATACTCTCTTCAGGATAAAAGTTTGTTTTCAAATTCGCATTACAGTAAGCGATAAGATTCGGCAAGGCTGTTCGGTCAGCATACCAGTCGCCCCCACCATTGTATTTCAATTTTGCCATACGATAGGTTGGAACAGCGCTGAAAGCAAAAAGACTAAAGGCTAAAGCCAAAAGACCAAAGCCTGATAACAACATCTTTCTTTTAGAAAACAGGAAAGTGATCACTGAAAACTTCAAACTAACTATCGGTTAAGGTAATTGATTTCAAAACAAACAGAAAGTGCCGCAGTTTCTGTGCGCAGTCTGTTATCTCCTAAAGTTAATGGTTTATAGCCTTTATTCAAAGCTAAATTAACTTCTTTGGATGTGAAATCTCCTTCGGGGCCGATAAGAATCAGATATTTTTGATGAGGAGCAACAAGCTCAGAAATATACTTTTTATCTTCATGATCAATGCAATGCGCAATTAATTTATCTCCTTCAAACGGAAGTTTTAAAAATGCATCATAAGAAATTGCCTCATTTAATTTAGGATGATAGGCTTTTATGGATTGCTTTATTGCTGATGTGATGACTTTATTTAACCGGTCTTCTTTCACAATCCTTCGTTCAGAGCGATCGGTAATGATTGGAGTTATCTCGTCAATGCCCAACTCTGTTGCCTTTTCTAAAAACCACTCTATCCGATCGATATTTTTAGTTGGCGCAACCGCAATATGTAAGTAATGATTTCTTTTGTGAAATTCTCTTTGAACCTGAAGAATGGATAAGTTAACTTTCTTAGGATTATCTGATATAATTTCGGCGGTATAAAAACCTCCTTTTCCATCTACCAGATTTACCTGGGAACCTATTGGCAACCTCAATACCCTTACACAATGCTTGCTTTCCTCTTCGTTAAGTGTGTAAGTATTTTGGGTTATATCTGGCGTATAAAAAATATGCATAGTTGAAATTAACGATTATCAACCTGATCTTCTTTATTGATTACCAATTCTAACTTGATGGTTTCAATGTTTTGTTCTGTTTTTTTAAGAATGGTAAACAGATAACCGTAAGATTCATTGCTTTCGCCTACTTCAGGAATCCGCTCAAAAATGTGAGAAACCAAACCACCAATGGTGTCAAAATCCTCATCTTCCGGTAAATCATGAGGCAAATGTTCATTAACATCGTAAACCGTTGCAAAAGCATTAACGATAAATTCATTGTCTGATACTTTTTCAACCAATGGTTTTTCCTCATCATATTCATCCTGAATCTCCCCAACCAATTCTTCAACAATATCTTCTAAGGTTACCATCCCGGCGGTTCCTCCAAATTCATCCAAAACAATAGCAATCTGAATGCGGTTACTTTGTAATTCGCTCATCAAATCGTTTATTTTTTTTGTCTCAGTAACAAAGTAGGGCTTACGGATAATGTCATTTAGCGTCCAGTGTTGATTACCCGATGCAACAAGCGGTAAAATATCCTTGGCATGAATAATACCAACAATTTTATCCATAATCTCATCGTAAACAGGTAAACGGGAATAACCTTCTTTAATAATGGTATCAACAACTTCTTCTTTTGGAGAAGTTAATTCAATGCCCGATATCTTCGTTCTGGGAACCATGATATTTTTAACCACACGTTCATTAAAATCGAAAACGTTTTTGATTAATTCGTGCTCATTATTATCCAATGCACCACTTTCTTTCCCTTGATCCAGTAGATATTGCAGCTCCTCTGTGCTATGAAGCGACTCATGCCCTGCAGAGGTATCAATGCCAAATGGTTTGAGGATTATTGCGGCGAGGCTGTTCAAAGTCCAGATGAATGGTTTAAAAACCACATAAAACACCTGTAATGGAACAGAAACAAATAATGTTGTAGCCACTGGCCTTTGAATAGCAAAAGATTTAGGAGCCAACTCACCAAATACAATATGCATAACTGTAATAAGTGAGAAGGCTACTATAGTTGATGCCGAATGAATGAATGCATCGCTTAGTCCCCATTCAAGGCTATCAAAAAGATTTTTGAAAATCGTATGCATAACGCCTTCACCCACCCAACCTAAACCAAGTGATGCGAGTGTTATACCTAGCTGTGTGGCGGCTAAATAACCATCCAGATTATGGATAATGGTTTTAGCCATTTTACCAACCCGGCTGCCAGATTTTGCTTTAATTTCAATTTGAGATGCACGAACCTTTACAATGGCAAATTCTGCCGCAACAAAGAATCCGTTTAATAGCACTAAAAACAATGCTAGAAACAATCGCCAACCAACTGATGTCGTATCTGGTTCCTGTAGCGCAACCAAAATTAGATTAGCAGGCAATATTGCACTTAACTCTGAATTTAAAAATAAGCAGACCGTGGGTAAATCCATTATGCTAATTCTCTAAAAGTTGTATTATAAAGTTCTATACTTTCTTTAATTACCTTGTGTGCGTAACGAACGCCGAGTAAATGTTCAATAGTTACATTTTTTTCTTCTAATGCTTTATAATCTTGAAAGAAACGAACAATTTCTTTCATGGTATGCGGAGGTAATTCATCCAAATCATTGATATAATTTACCGACATATCGTTTTTAGCTACCGCGATGATCTTATCATCCTGCTCACCATTATCAACCATATGCATTACCCCAACTACCTTAGCTTCAATAACGGTCATTGGATAAACATCCACCGAACAAAGAACTAAAATATCTAACGGGTCCTTATCATCGCAATAAGTTTGCGGAATAAATCCATAATTTGCAGGATACATTACTGATGAAAAAAGAACCCTGTCTAATTTAATTAGCCCTGATTCTTTATCTATCTCATATTTGGCTTTTGAGCCTTTTGGAATTTCAATGATTGCGTTTACAATTTCAGGAACGTTTTTTCCTGGAGATACGCTATGCCATGCGTGATGATCGTCTTTTGCCATTTTTAATTTAAATCTGTCTTTTCCTCTTCCGGAGTTTTAACTTTACTTTTTACAAAGGTAATCAATAAAGGTATAGTTGTGATAACGATAAAGCCAATAATAATATATAATAAATAATCGTTTATTTCTTTCTCAAATCTTTTTCCTAAAAAATAGCCCAATAAAGTTAGTGAACAGATCCATAGGATGCCTCCTACAACATTGTACAGTGCAAATTTTTTAAAATCTAATTTAACAACGCCAGCAAAAATCGGTGCAAAAGTTCTAACAATTGGAACAAACCTGCCCATTATTAAAGCAAAGGCTCCTTGTTTGTTATAATATTCCTCCGCGGCTTTTAAATATCTTTTTTTGAAGAAAAAACTGTCTTTTCTAGTGTACAATAATGGCCCTGTTCTTCGTCCGAACCAATATCCGGTAAAGTTTCCTGAAATCGCGGCAATACATAAGCCTGCTAAAAGAACTGCTATGTTAACATCAAGCTTGCCGGTAGCTACAAACATTCCAGCCAGAAACAGCAAATAATCTCCGGGGAGAAAGAATCCAAAAAACAGACCAGTTTCAGCATAAATAACAAACACGACCAGATAGAAACCACCTTCCCTCAATAATTTTTCGGGGTCAATTAGATGTTGCAGGTTAGTCCAAAAATCGTGCATATTTCAATTATTCGTAAAACTACAAATAATTATTAAAGAAGTGCATACCTTATATCAGGTTTAAAATGATAGCGGGATAGATACCTAAAATTAACGTAATTGCTACCGAAACCAGTAAAACAACTTTGTATTGTCCAGGGGTAGAAAGTTCTGTTTCAGCGCCATCTTTAAACCATACGGCCACAATAACCTTAAAATAATAGTAAAAACCAACCAGTGCATTTAAAATCGCAAATGCTACCAGTAGTGTTTTATACTCTCCCATCACATTCAAAAACATTAAATATTTTCCAATAAAGCCAGCCGTTAAAGGAATACCTGCCAATGATAACATGGCAACGGTTAATGATAATGCCACTAAAGGATTTTTCTTGCCCAGGCCATTAAAACTTTCAAAGCTATCGCTTCCTGTTTTTTGTTTAACCAAAATTAAAACTGCAAAAGCAATGATCGATGCAAAAGTATAAGCTGCAGCATAAACCAAAACATTGTTTTCAGAGTTTTTGCTTAAAACAATTAACGAGAATAACAGATAACCGGCATGAGAGATACTGGAGTAGGCCAACATCCTTTTAAAGTTCTTTTGAAATAGTGCGGTTACGTTTCCGATGAATAAGGTTAAGCAAACAATAACCGTTAAAGGTACTACCCAAAAATCGTGAAGCGGAGCAAATGAACTTGCAAACAATCTTAAAAATGCAGCAAAACCAGCAGTTTTAACGACTGTACTCATAAAAGTGGTGATCAAAGAAGGTGAGCCTTCGTAAACATCCGGTGTCCAGAAATGAAATGGTGCGGCACCAACTTTAAAGCATAAACCAATCATCATCAGGATTACTCCGGGATAAAATATTGGAGAAATCGATTTGCTGTTATCCACTAAGTACGCTTGAATTTTATCTAAATCAAATGAACCTGTAGCTCCGTAAATTAAAGTGATCCCAAATAACAGGAAGCCTGTAGAAAAGGCGCCCATTAAAAAGTATTTTAACGATGCCTCATTTGACGCAAAATCTTGCTTACGAATGCCGGCAAGAATATATAAACTCACTGACATGATTTCCAGTCCGACAAATAGCATCGCCATATTTTTATATGATACCATCATGATCATCCCGGCAAGTGCAAAAAGGATGAGGGTATAATATTCAGCAATATTGCTGCTTTTAGCAGCAAAATAATTTTGTGTTAACAAGAAAATCAGAAGTGTTCCAACGATGCAAACACCAGAAAATGCCAGAGCAAAATTATCTGTTTGCATCATTCCGAAATGAACAGCATTGCCATTCCATGCGCAGAAAGTAAATCCTAATGCAGTAAGTAAGCCAACAACAGTAAGCGGCAATAATGCTCTATTTGCTTTAAACAAACCTGCATAAAGTACGATAAAAGCTGTTATACTAATGGTTATGATAATATTCATTGCTTATTTTACTGATGTTAATTTTTGATTTACCTGTTCTAATAAATGTTGTACAGATGCCTCTGTTAAGTGCAATAATGGTTTCGGATAAACGCCTAAAACAATTATCAAAGCACAAATGATATACAGAACCAATTTTTCAGTTCCTTTAATATCTGTGAAAGTGATGGTTAGTTCGTTGGTTTTTCCAAGCATTACATTCTGGTACATGCGCAACATATAAACCGCTCCGAAAATAATGGTTAATCCAGCAATGGCTGCAGCCCAGATATCATAATGGTAAACACCCATCAACAATAGGAATTCTCCAATAAATCCGTTTGTTCCCGGTAAAGCCACTGTACCTAAAACAATAATCAGGAAAGTAATGGCCAATTGAGGTGCAACTTTAGCTATGCCGCCAAGCTCTCCAATTTTATTGGTTTTTACACGGGAGAAGATAATATCCAAAACAAAAAACAGACCAACCACATTAATACCATGGCTAAACATTTGAATCATTGCCCCCTGCATGCCCTGTAGCCCAAGATTGGCTAGATTAAACGATGTGAACAGACCGGCCGAAATTAATCCAACGTGAGCAATGGAAGAGTAAGCCACCAATCGTTTTGCATCTTTTTGTGTAAAAGCAATTAATGAAGCATAAACAATTCCAATGATGGATAAAACAATGGCCAGTTGCCCCCAATCCTGAACGCCAGTTGGCACAATCGGCAATAACCATCTGATTACACCATAAATCCCCATTTTTAACATGATACCTGATAATAACATTGTTCCTTGAGTTGGCGCGGCTGTATAGGTATCAGGCTGCCAGGTATGAAAAGGGAAAACCGGCATCTTGATCGCGAAGGCAATGAAGAAAGCCCAGAAAATCCAGCCCTGTTGTGCACTATCTAAATTTAAAGCATAAAATGCCTGGATATCAAAATTATCAGCCGGATTTTGAAGGTACAAATAAATAATCCCCATCAACATGAATAATGAACCGGCAATGGTGTAAACAAAAAACTTCATGTTAATACGAATGCGGTCTTTCCCTCCCCAGAATGCACAAATGAAATAAATAGGAATCAGGGCGGCTTCCCAACCGATATAGAATAAGAAAGCATCCATTGCTGTAAACACCAACAACAATCCACTTTGCATAAATAAAATCAATGCATAAAAGGCAGCCGGGTTTTTATAATCGTGTTTATAACTCGATAATATGATGAGTGGCACCAACAAATTGGTTAGTAACACCAATAGCATACTAATGCCATCAATACCTGCATGGAAACGAATCCCTAAATCAGCAATCCAAGGCAGATTTGCCTCAAACTGGGTGCTGGCATTCGGAATGAAGTTACAAGCAATAAATAAAGCCAGGCCTAAAGAAACCACCGAAATAACGGTAGAAACTATTTTAGCCGATTTACCAGCAAATGCTGAAATAACAGCACCTGCAAGCGGAAGAAATATAAGTAGTAAAAGTTGTTCCATTATTTAATTTTGAACCCTTTTTAGATATAATAAAATGTATATAACAGCAATGCGACGATACCGAATACCATCATAAATATATAGAAACCTACGTTTCCACTTTGTAATAAACGGATGCCTTTACTTGCTTCATTCGTGCTCCATCCCAATCCGTTCACAATTCCATCAATAAGTTTAGTATCAATAATTCTATAAAAGAATTTAGAAAGTGCATCAAGCGGCTTAGTGATCATGAAATCATAAATTTCATCCAAATAGAATTTATTGTAGGATAGTTTTGCCAGCGCAGAACGTGGAGCTTCATCAGCAACAGGAACGTGAGCTCCTTTTACATATTTACCGTAAGCATAAATTGTAGCAATAACCGCCGCTAAAACTGAAACACCCATTAATGCAAATTCTGTTGAATGACTTAAATCTAATTCATGTTGTGCAACACCAGCTCCGGATAACCAATGGGCCAACCACTCATTACCACCAAAAACATGAGGAATATTGATTGCTCCACCTATTGCCGCTAAAACGGCTAAAATGATTAATGGAATAGTCATTGCTTTTGGCGACTCATGAACATGATTTTCCTCGTGATGTGTTCCCCTGTATTTTCCGGAGAAAGTAAGGAACATCATCCTGAACATATAGAACGCGGTTAAGAATGCGGTTAAAACGCCCACACCCCAAAGAATTGGACTATATTGATATGCATTTGCTAAAATTTCATCCTTTGAGAAAAAACCTGAGAATGGTGGCAAACCTGCAATGGCAATAGTGCCAATCATCATGGTTAAGAAAGTTACCGGAAGTTTTTTTCTTAATCCACCCATATGACGCATATCCTGTTCGTGATGCATGGCATGAATAACCGAACCAGCGCCCAAAAATAATAATGCTTTGAAGAATGCGTGGGTTAATACGTGGAAGAATGAGCCTGTATAAGCGCCAACACCTAAGCCTAAAAACATATATCCTAATTGAGATACGGTTGAATAAGCCAATACTTTTTTGATATCGGTTTGTGTTAAAGCGATGATCGCGGCAATCAGCGCAGTTGCAATACCTACAATTGCAATAATGTGTTGTGTTAGCGGTGCCAAATCAAATAATACGCTTGAACGGGCAATCATATAAATACCGGCCGTTACCATTGTTGCCGCGTGAATTAATGCAGAAACAGGTGTTGGTCCGGCCATGGCATCAGGCAACCAGGTAAATAATGGCAGTTGTGCTGATTTACCGCAGGCACCAATGAACAATAAGATGGTAATTAAAACCAACGTATTATTTCCTGGTAACATATTCATGGCCTGTGGAAATATTTTCGAAAACTCTACACTTCCGAAGAAGTTAAACATTAAGAATACACCAAGTAAGAATCCCAAATCACCAATACGGTTCATTACGAAAGCCTTTTTTGCTGCCGAGGCATAAGCACTATTGGTGTACCAGAAACCAATTAACAGGTACGAGCATAAACCTACGCCTTCCCAACCGATAAACATGACAATGTAGTTTGAACCCAATACCAATAAAAGCATGAAGAATACAAACAGGTTGAGGTAAGAGAAAAACTTACCGAATCCTTCGTCATCGTGCATGTAACTGGTAGAGTATAAATGGATCAAGAAACCTATTCCTGTAATAATAAGAAGCATGATTGAGCTTAGCGGATCAACCAGAAATGATAAAGGAATGTGCAATGTGCCTGCACTAATCCAGTCAAATAAAAATACTTCATGAGATTTTTGTGTATCGCCTTGTAAGCTAAAGAAAATAACCACGCTGATTATAAACGAGGCCAGGATCACTCCACTCCCGATGATACCAACAAGTCCTTTAGATAAAGATTTTCTGCCCAGTCCGTTAATTACAAATCCTAAAAAAGGAAGTAATGGAACCAACCAAATCAATTGTTCTATTTTCATTTATACTATATATTTACCACTTAAGGCGATTTAAAACATTAATATCTATCGATTTTGTATTTCTGTAAACCATTACGATAATGGCTAAACCTACTGCAACTTCTGCAGCGGCAAGCGCCATAATGAAGAATACGAAAACTTGTCCTGACGGATCGTTACTGTGAACCGAAAAAGCAGTTAAAAGCAAATTCACTGCATTTAACATCAACTCAACCGACATAAAAATCACGATTGCATTTCTACGCGTTAATACGCCAATTACACCAATAGTGAAAATAATTGCACATAAATAGATGTAGTGATTTAGCGGAACGCCTGCCATTTGTGTAGTTAAATTTTCCATTATGCCTCTACCTCATCCTTTTTAGATAATAAAACTGCTCCAACCATTGCTGCCAATAGCAATAGGGATGATAATTCGAATGGTAATAAGAATGGCCCGAAAAGCTCTTTACCTAAGTTTTCTACCAAACCTAATCCCGGATTTTTTAAAATCAACGGACTGGTAATGGTTGCTGCTTTTAATGAACCAAATAAGGTTACAATTAAACAACCACCGGCAATTACACCAACGATTTTAATTAATGGCGATTTTGAAGGCTCGGTTTCCTTGTTCAGGTTAAGTAACATCAGTACAAACAGGAATAAAACCATGATGGCGCCCATATAAACAATGAAGTTTACAACCGCCAGAAATTGAGCATTCAAAAGCACATAATGTACCGTGAATGTGAAAAAAGTAAGAATCAGGTACAAAACGCTGTGGATAGGATTTTTTGCAAAAATCACCATCAGCGAAAAGATGATACTTAATGTGGCTACGAAATAGAATACTTGTGTACTCATTAATTTGTTGTTTTATACTCCTCGTCATTGCGAGGCACGAAGCAATCTTATTGGTTTTACGTCTATCGCATTAGGATTGCTTCGTTCCCCGCAATGACGGACTTGTAAAATTATTAATTTGTTTCGTTTCGCGAGGATAAGAACTGTGGCTTAATGCCATGATTCGTGTCCTCACGAACCATATTTTATTTTTTCATTTCCAATGGTGCCTCTACCAATTTGTCTTTCCCGTAAATGAAATCTTTACGCAAATAATCAGCAGGTACGATTGGCCCGTCTAAATAAATTGCCTCCTTTGGGCAAGCCTCTTCACATAAACCACAGAAGATACAGCGCAACATATTAATTTCATAAGTTGCCGCATATTTCTCCTCACGATATAAATGTTTTTCTTCTGGCTTACGTTCTGCCGCAATCATGGTAATCGCTTCGGCCGGGCAAGATAATGCACATAAACCACAAGCGGTACAACGCTCTTTTCCGTTTTCATCACGTTTGAGCGAGTGCATGCCCCTAAAGTTTGTGGAGAATTCGCGTTCCACTTCCGGATATCTTACAGTAGCCTCTTTTTTAAATAAGTGGCTAATGGTTATGCCCATTCCCTTAGCAATTGCCGGAAGGTACATTTTTTCCATAAAGCTTAGCGGCTTTTGCTCCAGTACTTTTTTCTTATTACTTAATGATTCCATAACCCCAAACCCCTAAAGGGGCTTCTAAATGCATGTGTAAATCTATATATAAACCTCAAAGGTTTTTAACTTTGTTTTTCCGCTTTGCCCTCCCCCTTTAGGGGGTCGGGAGGCTAAAAATTCTCAAGAATCGCAATCACAACTCCTGTTATTATAATATTGGCAATTGCCAAAGGTATTAAACCTTTCCAACCTAAATTCATCAATTGATCATAACGGAAACGGGGGATTGTCCAACGTACCCACATGAAGAAAAAGATAAAGAAAAATATTTTTGCAAATAATACAGCTGTTCCAAATAATGGTGCCCATGTTGGCCCTAATAATGTTGCCATATAATCCATGCCTGGATAATTATAGCCACCAAAATATAATGTTGCCATTACTGCTGATGATACGAACATATTAATGTATTCGGCAAACAGGTAAAACCCTAATTTCATTGATGAATACTCTGTATGGTAACCACCAATTAACTCGGTTTCACACTCTGGCAAATCAAAAGGCGCACGGTTGGTTTCGGCGAAAGAACATACCATGAAGATTAAAAATCCCAGCGGCTGATATAAAACATTCCATCTCCATCCATGCTGCTGATCTACAATTTCTTTTAAGCTTAATGTATTCGTCATTAAAAGCAAGGCGATGATGGATAAACCCATTGCAATTTCATAACTGATGTTTTGCGATGCTGCACGAATAGCACTTAATAAAGAATATTTATTGTTTGATGCCCAACCGCCAATCATTACGCCGTAAACGCCTAAAGAAACAACGCCAAAAATATACAAAACACCCACATTGATATCTGCAACCTGTAGCGGAACTATTTTGCCCCCTATTTCCATCGGACTACCCCATGGAATAACCGCCGTACCAATACAAGCACAAAGTAATGCTAAACCAGGACCAACAATGAATAACCATCTGTTTGATGTAGTAGGAATAATTTCCTCTTTCATAAACATTTTAATACCGTCTGCCAGAGGCTGTAAAATACCAAAAGGTCCTGCTCTGTCCGGACCTAAACGGTCTTGAAGATAGGCCGCAACCTTACGCTCTGCATAAGTAGAATACATGGCAATTACCAGGCTGATACCGAAAATTACCGCTACCAGAATAAATTTTTCTATGATAAAACCTGTATCCATTAGTATTTAACTGTTTTATGTAACTCAATTTCATTCGCTGCCTGTAATGCCGGATTAGGCTTAATTACAGGAAGTGGCTTTAATGTTTCGTAGTGGTTAGATGCAATAACCGAGGTATCATCAATGTGTGTTGGGTGCTCAATTGTCCAATCTGAAGTTGCTTTTTTATCAAAGCGGCAAGTATTGCAGATAAATTCTTCCACTTCACCAAATTGATCTTTACGGGCGGTAACACGTAATACATCCTCGCCCTTATACCAAAGCGTTACTTTACCGTTACACTTTTCATGATCGCAATTGCGATGTGCATCTACTGGTTTAGTAAACCAAACACGATTTTTAAAACGGAAAGTTTTATCCGTTAAGGCACCAACCGGACAAACATCTATTACGTTTCCTGAGAAATCATTATCAACTGCCTGTTGGATATAAGTAGAAATTTCTGAGTGATCGCCACGGTTTAAGATCCCATGAACACGTTTATTTGTGATTTGATCGGCAGTGAAAACGCAACGATAGCACAAAATACAACGGTTCATGTGCAACTGGATTTTGTCGCCAATATCTATACGTTCGAAAGTACGACGCTCAAATTCATATCGTGTTTTTTGCAAACCGTGCTCATAACCTAGATTCTGTAAATCACATTCTCCGGCCTGGTCACACACAGGGCAATCCAATGGGTGGTTAATCAATAAGATCTCCACTACACCTGCGCGTGCTTCTAAAACTTCCGGCGAAGTGATATTTAACACTTCCATGCCATCCATTACTGTTGTACGGCAAGATGCAACCAATTTTGGCATTGGCCGCGGGTCTTTTTCCGAACCTTTTGTTACCTTAACAATACAGGTACGGCATTTACCACCACTGCCTTCTAACTTAGAATAATAGCACATTGCCGGCGGAACGATATCACCTCCAATTTGCCTTGCAGCATTCAGGATAGTGGTTCCGTTATCAACCTCTACTGTTATTCCATCTATCGTAACCTTAACTTTTTCACTCATGGTTAATGATAATCTTTTATTTCTTTATCTCGCCCTGGTTCGTGTCTCTCTACGAACCAGTTCTATATTATTTTTTCTCTTTCGAGATTTTGTAACCAATTTGCTTTCTTGGTTGTGCTTTCTGTTCCAGTAATTCATCAAAATACCTGAATATAACTTCAATATTTTTATCTTGATTATCTACTTTCTTTTTTATTTTCTCTACTTCTAATCTTATTTCTGTATTGCTTAAAACCATTGTTCTAAGCTGTACAAATACATCAATAATCTTAATACTCACTTCTACTGCACGATTGCTTTTTAAAACGTTCGACAGTTGCAAAATACCATGTTCACTAAATGCAAACGGAAGGTACTTTGAATATTTCCCTTGTTCTAAGGTCACAAATTGTGACCTTAGAACTTCATTTTCTTCTTTTGTCAGTTCGAACATAAAGTGCTCTGGAAAACGCTCTATATTTCTTCTAACTTGTTGTTTAAGATGTTTAGTCTCAACACCAAAGAGTTCTGCCAAATCAGAATCTAACATCACCTTAACTCCTCTAAAAAGATATATTTTATTAACTATTACTTCATTGGGGATGATTGCTGGCGATATTTCTTCTTTCATTTACATATATTCGTTGTGTTAAATTAAACTTCTTAAGGCCGCAAATACGACCTTAAGATATTGGCATTACAAACTGCGATACCTTATCTCGCTTTGGTTTGTGCCTTCACAAACC
Source organism: Pedobacter chinensis (assembly GCF_003339865.1). Lineage (GTDB taxonomy): Bacteria > Bacteroidota > Bacteroidia > Sphingobacteriales > Sphingobacteriaceae > Pedobacter > Pedobacter chinensis. The sequence continues at coordinate 479,717 of NZ_QPKV01000003.1, read as the reverse complement.
AATCTATCATTTTATTTTCGTTTCGTGTCTCCACGAAACGAAGTGCAAATTATTTTTCTTCCGTTACCGGAGCCTTTTCAATCGGTACAGCATAATTTGCAATACCATAATTTTGTTGCTGACTTTTAACCGGCTCTTTAATATGCCATTCAAATTCATCCCTGAAATGACGAATCGCACTTGCAACCGGCCATGCAGCGGCGTCTCCCAGTGGACAAATGGTATTTCCTTCAATTTTACGTTGAATATCCCAAAGTAAATCCACATCATCCATAGTGCCGTGACCGTACTCTATTTTGTGCAATACTTTTTCCATCCATCCGGTACCTTCACGGCAAGGCGAACATTGCCCGCAACTTTCGTGATGATAAAAACGGGAGAAATTCCACGTATTGCGAACAATACACTGGTCTTCATCAAAAGCAATGAAACCACCTGAACCTAACATTGTTCCCGTTGCAAAGCCTCCTTCTGATAAAGATTCGTAACTCATTAAACGAGGTTCGCCATTTGCTAACTTTAAAGTTAAATTAGCTGGTAAAACCGGTACAGATGAACCACCTGCAACCGTTGCTTTTAAACGCTTTCCATTGGCAATGCCGCCACAATATTCATCAGAATAGATAAACTCCTCTACAGGTAAGCCCAGTTCGATTTCATAAACACCAGGCTTTACCAGGTTACCTGATGCTGATATTAATTTTGTACCAGTACTTCTGCCGATACCTATTTTTGCATATTCTTCGCCACCATCATTAATAATGGGCACCACAGCAGCAATCGATTCTACGTTGTTTACCACTGTTGGACAACCATACAAACCCGCAATCGCCGGAAATGGTGGTTTAATTCTTGGATTACCTCTTTTGCCTTCAAGCGATTCTAACAACGCGGTTTCTTCACCACAGATATAAGCACCGCCACCTGGCTGAACATATAATTCTAAATCGTAACCCGTTCCTAAAATATTTTTACCTAACCATCCGGCTGCTTTCGCCTCAGCAATTGCTTTTTCCAGAATCCTGATTTGAGGCATCATTTCTCCACGAACATAGATGTATGAAACCTTTGCGCCTAAAGCAAAGCTGGAAACAATCATTCCTTCAATTAAAGCATGAGGAATGTGAGTCATCAGATAACGGTCTTTGAAAGTTCCCGGCTCCGATTCATCAGCATTGCAAACCAGATAACGTGCAACACCTTCTGGTTTAGCCAAAAAGCTCCATTTCATCCCCGTTGGGAAACCCGCACCACCACGACCGCGTAAGCCTGATTTCTTAACTTCTTCAACAATCTCTTCAGGTGTTAAAGTTTTAAGGGCTTTTTCCACGGCACGATACCCACCTTTTTGGCGATAGACTTCAAGTGTATTGATGCCTGGTACGTTTATATGCTCAAGTAACAGTTTTCGAGACATTTTAATTAGTCTATAGTCCTTAGTCTATGGTTCTTAGTCTTGGGTCAAAACGGACTCCCGACTTAAGACTTCCGAGTTAGGACTTGTTCTTTAAATCTTCAATCAGTTTATCTACACTTTCGGTAGTTAAGTTTTCGTAGAAAGTATATTCCGGGCTAATTTGTAATACCGGACCAAAACCGCAGGCCGCTAAACATTCAACTCCTCTAAAGCTGAATAAGCCATCGGCTGTAACTTCGCCTTCTTTAACACCTAGTTTTTCCTCCAGGTGTTTTAATATTTTTTCTGCGCCTACCAAACAGCAAGGGCCTGTACGGCAAACCTCCAAAGCATATTTACCTTGTGGTTTTAAAAAGTACATGGTATAAAATGTTGCTACCTCATACACTTCAATGGGTTGAATATTTAAATATTCAGCAACCTTATCCATTGCCGGAGTGCTTACCCAAAGATATTCTGCCTGTACTAAATGTAATAATGGCAGCAAAGCTGATTTATGCTTTCCTTCTGGATAACGGCTTTTTATTTCATCAAATTTGGCAAGCAATTCTGATGAAAATTCTACAGGTGTTTGTTCTTCTACTTTAAGCATCTAATTCTCCTGCAATAATGTTCATACTACTCATGTTGATAATGGCATCGGATAATAACATACCTTCACTCATTGGTGCAAACATTTGGTAATTTACAAAACTTGGTCTGCGGAAGTGTAAACGATAAGGTGTACGGCCGCCATCATTAATCAGATAGAAACCTAATTCCCCATTTCCGCCTTCTACGGCGTGATAAACTTCTGCTTTTGGCGCATCAATTTCACCCATCACAATTTTAAAGTGATAAATTAATGCTTCCATATTATTATAAACCTCTTGTTTAGGAGGAAGATAAAACTCAGGCACATCAGCATGAAAAATGCCTTTTGGTTCTGTTTTTAACTTTACAAGAGCTTGTTCGATAATGCGGACACTTTGCCACATTTCTTCGTTACGAACCAGATACCGATCGTAAATATCGCCGCTGGTTCCAACCGGAACTTCAAAATCGAAATCCTGATAAGAAGAATACGGGTCGCTTACGCGAACGTCATAATCCACACCAGTTGCACGCAAAAGTGGACCAGTCCAGCTGTACTCCAAAGCTTTTTCCTGTGAAACCTCCGCAACGCCGGCTGTTCTGTCAATGAAAATACGGTTACGTGTTAAAAGATTTTCGAACTCTTTTAAGGCTTTTGGAAACTCTTTTAAAAATTTGTCGATTTTCGCAAAAGCGATATCATTGAAATCTCTTTCGAAACCGCCTATACGGCCAATATTGGTAGTTAAGCGGGCACCGCAAACCTCCTCGAAGATTTCGTAAATATGTTCACGGAACTGAAAAAGATATAAGAAAGTTGTTGTTGCACCAGTATCCTGGCCAATAATGGTATTGCAGATGATATGATCAGCTATACGGGAAAGCTCCATCACGATCACGCGAAGATAATCTACACGCTTTGGCATCTGGATATTCAACAACTTCTCCACCGTCATGTGCCATCCCATGTTGTTAATGGGCGATGAACAATAATTTAAACGGTCGGTAAGTGGTGTAATTTGATAAAACGGGCGATGCTCAGCTATTTTTTCAAAAGCACGATGAATGTAGCCAATTGTAGAAACTCCGCTTACAATACGCTCGCCATCTAATTGCAAAACGTTTTGAAAAACGCCATGGGTTGCAGGGTGCGTTGGCCCTAAGTTTAAGGTTACCAGCTCACTTTGCGGGTCGTTATCTGTAAATACCGGATGGTTGTGATTCATATATTACCTTCCAAAAAATTCGTCTTTTTTATCTACTCTGTTCGGGTCTTCCAAAGGGTATTGTTTCAACATCGGGAAAACACCTAAATCATCCATGTTTAAAATGCGGCGTAAATCGGGGTGTCCTTCAAATTTAACCCCGAACAAATCGTAAGTTTCACGTTCCATCCAATTTGCACCCTTCCAGATCGTTGTTGCTGTAGGGATGGTTGGATTTTGTTCTGAAATAAAAACCTTAATCCTGATTCTAACTTTTTCCACCATATTATGCAGATGATAAACCACTGCAATGCCATGGTCTTTGCCCGGATAGTGAACGGCAGTAATATCAGTAAGAAAGTTAAATTTTAATTCATTTTTAAGATGTGAAAGCACATTTACGATAACATCTTTATATGTTACGAAAGTTAATAGGCCATAAGGTTCGGAAATGGCTGTAACTTTTTCGCCAAACTTTTCAGTCAGCTTAACGTGGATGTCGTTATTTAGCGTCGTTTCTTCCATTATTTAATACCGTATTGACCTAAAAGTTCTTTATAATAATCAGAGTTTCTTCTTCTTCCTGATTCGTTTTTAACCAAATCCTGAATACGTTGGAAACCGTCTAAAATCGCTTCTGGTCTTGGCGGGCAACCCGGAACATACACGTCCACCGGAATAACCTCATCAATACCCTGCAAAACGGAATAAGTATCAAAAATGCCTCCGCTACTTGCGCAGGCACCAACCGCCATTACCCAACGTGGTTCGGCCATTTGGATATAAACCTGTTTTAACACCGGGGCCATTTTTTTAGCGATGGTACCCATTACCATTAAAACATCTGCCTGACGGGGAGAAAAACTCAAACGTTCTGCACCAAAACGACCTAAATCGTAGTGAGAACCCATGGTAGCCATAAATTCAATTCCACAACAAGATGTTGCGAAAGGTAATGGCCATAATGAATTGGAGCGAGCCAAACCGATCACTTTATCAAGAGAAGTGGCAAAATAGCCTGGTCCCTCAGTTCCCGGCGGCGCATCAACTATATTAATTTCACTCATGTTTATAAACAAAAAATGCTCATCCCTTTGCAGAATGAGCAACAAATTTACAATATTTTAAAGGCAATTAAACTAGCCAGTCTTGATTTAGAACCTTTCTAAATAATTAAAACAAACTTGAGTAAGTGTAGTTCATACACATTCAGTTTTCAGTTGGCAATTGGCAGTTTTCAGTTGTGAACCGCAAACGGATAACCAATAACTTTAACCGCAAACTGAATCAGTTCCAGTCTAATACTTTTTTCTTAATTACATAGATAAAGCCTAGTAATAAAGTGCCCATGAAAATGAACATTTCAATCATGCCATCCATTTTAAGTGCACGAAAGTTTACTGCCCATGGATACATGAAGATAACCTCAATATCAAACAAAACGAAAAGAATAGCTACCACAAAATATTTAATAGAGAAAGGCTGACGGGCATTACCTACCACTTTCACACCCGCCTCAAAAGTTTCAAGCTTATCACTTGTTTTACGTTTTGGACCTAAAAAGTGAGTGGCAACTAAGGTAGTTACTACGAAACCTAAGGCAACAATCACTTGAAATATAATTGGTAAAAAATCTATTGAGGTACTTTGCGCTTGCATAATCTTTATTTTCTGATGCAAAAGTAAAAGAAAAAGGCAGAGTAACCAAACTCTGCCTTTTCTAAATTATTTAATTAAATTGTTATTTACCTTTTCCTTTGGCTGCTGGAGCTTGAAGTTCCTTTAATTTTGCTGAAGCAAACGGACCTGCAGGATCTAGTGCAATACTTTTATTTAAAAAGTCAATTGCTTTTGCTTTATCCTTATCAGCATAATAAGCGCCTAAGTAATCATAAGATTCTACTAAGTTAGTTTTATTGCTAGCTTGTTCTTCTGGTTTTACTAAGCTAATATATTTTTCAAAAAACGGTATTGAAGCATATTTAGGATTGGTTTTATCATCCAATAAATTTGCAATTCTCGCTCTCGTGAAATAACCTAAAGCAAAATCAGGAGAAACCTGATTTAAGTGGCTTAAAGCAGAATCTGCTTCAATTAAACCAGCTGTATTAATAGGTTTTTTATCTCTTTGCAAGAAATAAGACTCATAGAACCTGGTTTGACCTAAATAGTAATAGTTTGTTAATGAACCTTTACCATTAGGATTATATTTAATAGCCAAGTTATAAATCTCCGCAGATTTAGCATATTTTTTTGCTTTCATCAAAGCCAAACCAGCTTCAGCTAATGCATCAGCATTGTTAGAATCAATTTTAGCAGCCTCAATAATATTTAAAACAGCTAAACTATCCTGACCAGCTTTTAACTGAGATTTACCTAAATACAAGTAATCGTTACCCAAAATTTTAGATTTATCTTTTTCTTTTGCAAAGAAATCAGTCAAATAAGATAAAGCTTGTGGGTAGTTTTTGTTTTCGTAAGCTGACCATCCTTTTAATCTTGCCACAACAATGCCTTTAGGATCGTTAGCTGGAACCTGCATACTTGAAGCAACTTGTTCTAAAGTTTGGAAATCTTTAGCATAGAACAAGAATTGAGCATAACGTAATTGAGATTCTAAAGATTTGTCAGTCAAATCCATATATTTTTTATAATTCTCAATACCTTGTTTAGCTTTCTCCTGATCGGTACCAAAGCTACTCCATTGCAAATAAAGCTCGCCTAATTCACGGTAAGCAGGACCATAATTCGGATCAGCAGCAATTACATCCTGTAATTCTTTTTCACCTTCCGGAAATGCTCTGGATTCTTTATACATTTTACCGATTTGCGTTTTGGCTCTACGGTTATTAGGGTCGATATCATTAACACGCATATACGGACCTAATGCCTCAGAATTTTTTTTCTGCAAAGCATATGCATCACCTTGTGCTAAGAAAACTTCTGCGTCCTTGTCTTTTGAATCCAGCTCATCAGCTTTGTTAATATTTGCCAAAGCATTTGTAAAATCTGGTTTCGAAACGTCATCGCTTGGTTTATCCTGTGCTAAATAAGCTTTACCAATATTCAGATATGTTTTATAATCTTTTGGTGCTAAAGCTACCGCCTTATCAAAATTAGTTTTAGCTGAAGTAGGGTTATCAGATAACATATCAGCTTCTCCTAAACCAATCAGGTTTAAATTATTTTTAGCATCAGCTGTTACACCTCTGGTAAATACAGCACGGGCTGAATCAATATAACCAGTTTTTAAATAAACCAAACCAAGATTATAATAATTTTCGCCATTTGAAGCTTGTGAGCTTACCAATGATTTAAGCATTGATGATGCTTTCTGATACTGTTCAGCGTCAATGGCTTTTTTCGCGTCGTTTAAATTTTGAGCAAAAACTGCAGAACCCATCAACACCAAACCTACATTTAAGGTTATTGCTTTCTTTAAAATTTTCATAGTTCTTTATTGTTTTTTTAATGGTAATGAAGTTTGTGTGAATCGTGTTTACTTTTAATCATTCACCCAGGCTTCATTGGATATTCTGTTCTTTAATAATGGGGCTTTCGCCCATGGTTCAATTTATAATTTTAATTTACTATTCTTTCGTTAAATTTATTTCTCTAGGCATTAATTTATGTGGCCCAAGTCCGGATTTAAGTACAATTAACTGTCCTCGCTGGCTCCTTAACCATGTTGCAAATCCTGTGCCTAAACCATCTCTGCCTTCGCAATCTATTATATTTACGTTTCTTAAAAAAGGATAGATTCCGTTAATAAGATTATCTTGTGTTGGTTTATAAAACTGGTCATCACCTTTTCTGCCTTTTAAGTTTTTAACCCCAAGTGTTTTCACTTTTGACAGGTATTCAGCTAGTTTTGTATTTCGGTCAAAAATCCAATTCACGCCTAAAATACCAATAAAATTTTTATCATTTGCAATAAGTTTAATAACTTCTGTGCTGGAATTTTTTGAATAAACACCTTGAGCCGGAAACTGGCTAATATTTGCCAGTTGCTTAAAATATTGGAAGGTACTTGAATAAGCGTTATCAAAGACCAATTTCTTACCTGAACTTTTCCCCTGTAATATATCAACAACTTCTTTAACGGTGATTGTGCTGTCAATATTGTCTTTATTTGTAATTAATGCGATTCCATCTACTGCAAACCGGGTAGAATTAATTCTTATGCCACGCTGGTTATAATATTTCTCTTCTTCTTTGGTGAGCAACCTGGGCATTACAATAACACGAACGCTATCGTTTAAAAAAGCGGGAATAATCTTTTCTTCGGGCTTAATGGTGGTTTCGAATTTTGCAGCAGGATAATCCAGGCTAAAAATGTCAATTTGTTCCTGAACAATCGGGCTTACACTTTCATCGATCAGGATTTTCAATGTACCACTTGTTCTGGTTTCCTTAACATTTGCGGGCTTATCTTTTCTTTTACAAGATACGAACGCAAGTATAAAAAATATATAAAGAAAGTTTTTCATGGCTGGATTTAGTCTCGCCTCCCTAGACTTAACAATCTTACAAAAGCATAAAAAATTAAAAAAATCCCGATTGCTATACGGCCCCAGGTTGGGATGAAGTTAAATCGCAACGCAAGTGGTGCCCAAAAGATAAATGCAAGCCCCATTATCAGGTATAAAAGAAACGTGGCAAGTCCTAAAATGAGCAAAAACCGCTGTTTAGGCGATTTTTGCTTAAAAATATCAAAATTTAACATTTACGATTAGTTCAATGTAAAGTTAACATTGATGTTGTATTTTACCCTTACCGGCTTACCATTTTGGATACCTGGGTTCCAACGTGGACTGGCTTTCAATACACGGACAGCTTCTTCATCAGTACCGCTACCCAAACCGCGGGTAACCTGGATATCTGTTAATTTACCATCTTTTTCAACAACGAAAGATAAAAACACTTTACCCTGTACGTTATTTTCCTGTGCCATTGGCGGGTATTTGATTGCTTTACCTAAATACTGATAAAACTTAGCGATACCACCTGGATATTCTGGTTGTTTCTCGATACTAACAAAGTCATAAACTTTATTATCATCAACTGCAACGGCAGCTTCTCTTTTCGGGCCTTCGCCTACTGGCTCAGCAATAACGATATCTGCAGTTGGATCACCTTTAATATCACGTTGACCTGGATCTGCCTCTTTCAACTTTTCTACGGTTGGTGGCTCTTCATCGCGTACCAGATTATCCGGTTTTACAATTGGAGGTGGCATTTTTACCTGATCCACTTTTGGTGGGGGTGGCTCTACCGGAGGTGGAGGTGGGGTTTCTGGATTTACGGGTGGCGGAGGTGCAATAATTACTTCTTGTGCCTTTTCTACCTGCTCCTGATCATCTATAGAACCTTTAATAAGACCATAGATTTTTGGGGCAAAGAAAAGCGCTAAAAATACTATTGAACCAATAATTAATGCCCGGGTGGTATTGGCACCATTGCTTTTACGCAATTGGTAGGCTCCATAGCTTTTGTTCTTATCAGCAAAAACTACTTCAATCCACTCCTTTCTTAATATATCTAATTTTGACATGACTATTGATTTTACAAATTATAAAATACCTTGAGCTCTCATGGCTTCTTTTTCATTATCAAGGATATTGTCATCATCAATCTGACGAACTTTTACCTTTAATATTTCCAACTCATCCATTATATCAACAAAGTTTTTGAAGTTTGATGCGCTGGTTGGCTTAACCAACACCACGAATTCACCCTTCACTCCAGATGCATCTGCAACTTTTCTGTTTTCGATGATCGACTTTTCAACTTGAGATAAATTTTCAAAAGTTGGAGCTGTTGCACCAGCTTCTCCCATATACCAGGCTACTTTATCGTTTTTACCCAATAAAATAGTCATGGTTTTAGAAGCTTTCAGTTCCAACCTGTTATCCTTATTGTTATCGTCTTTATCTGGCTTAACAATATCCATTGCTTGTGGTGTAGATATTGAAGTAGTTAAAATAAAGAATGTTACCAATAGGAACATCAAATCAACCATCGGCGTCATATCGACTCTTGGCGTGGCTTTCTTCCCACCTGTGTTTAATTCTGCCATTTCTTATTTTTTTCTAGCTTCAGCGTTAGTTACCAACAAAAACTTGTTCACTTTCTGCTTTTGCAATACATCTATGATTTTTTTAATTGTAGGGTATTCTTCTTTAGAATCTCCTTTTATACTCACACGCATTGGTTGCTGATTAACTTCAGCGGTTGCGGTACGAGCTTGCAAAACCCAAGAATTTAACTGATTGTCTGTAGAATCTGCAGGAATACCGGTTTGAACACCAGGTTTCATACGATCTGCACCAGACATCGCTAAAAACTTTTTGAGATCTGAAATTGGAACACCAAAAGTTGAAACAACTGAGAATTTTTTGATTTCCTCAGGCGTAAAACTGATGTTATACTGCTGTCCAATTAACTCTAAGGTTCTAGCCCTAACTTTTTGTCCTGCTACTTCAAAGAAAACCTTACCCTGACCAATGGTTAATATTGCATTGTTCTCTGCAGGCACCTTAAATTCATACGTAGATGAAGGTGTTGATACCGCTAATGGTTCTGGTTGTCTTGCCGTAGCAGTTAATATGAAGAACGTAAGCAACAGTGCAGCTACGTCGCACATGGCGGTCATATCTGTTACTGTACTGGTTCTTTTAACTTTAATTCTAGGCATAATATTAGTTACTTTTTAATAATGATGATCTTTTTCCCGGTTTTCCATAAAGCCGGTAAAAATTTTTTCAAAATTTATTATTTATGCGAACTAGCGTAAGTTTGAACGATGCTAAATCCAGCTTCATCAATTGCATAAGTTAACTTATCAATTTTAGAAGTAAGGATGTTGTACATAATAATTGCTAAAGTAGAAACCGCGATACCTGTCATCGTGTTGATCAGGGCCTCAGAGATACCTACCGCTAATGCAGCCTGATCTGGAGCACCAGAGTTCGCCAAACCAGCGAATGCACGAATCATACCTGTTACTGTACCCAATAAACCGATCAAAGTACCGATTGATACCAAAGTAGCAATGATTGTTAAGTTCTGCTCTAACATTGGCATTTCTAAAGCTGTTGCTTCTTCAACTTCTTTTTGAATGGCAACGATTGATTGCTCTACATCAAGATTAGTATCAGCCTCAACTTCGCTGTATTTTTTTAAACCTGATTTGATTACGTTAGCAACTGATCCTTGTTGTTTATCGCACTCTGCTTTAGCAGCTTCGATGTTGCCAGCATTTAATAAACCTTTTACTTTAATGATAAACGTATCTAAGCTAGCTTTACCACTTGCTTTACCAATTACGATTAAACGCTCAATAGAGAAAACAATTGTTGTTAATAGCAATCCGATTAAAACCGCTACAATTGGACCTCCTTTGTAAGCTGTACCAGGATAGTTGTTTGGCAATGGTAAATTCTCATTATTGTTGTCGATAAAGTTTGAAGGATCTCCTAATACATATCTCCAAATGATAAAGCCAATTACAATACAAATAGGAATTACCAATGTTGCGAAAACATTAGATGCACTTGAAGAGCTCTCTTTTTTAACAGTTGTTGGTTTTGGTGCGTTTGCCATTTTTTTTTAATTTTTAGTTTTAGTTCTTGTTTTTAATTTTTAGCTGTTTTTTCTTTTGTATTACACACAACGAATGTTATCTGATTTTGTTGCGAAAAACAAATTTATAAATTGATTTTAAATTACAAATTAATAAATCAATAAACAATTAAATCGTTACTTAACGTTTAGTTTATAATAACCACAAAGGGTGTATAACAAAAAAATTGCCTCAGCCGGAGGCAATTCTTGCACAATAAAAACTAAAAAAAAATCTAATTGCAAATTTTTCGCTCAAAAAATGCATTTTAAACTGCATTTAACACAATTTTAACTCTTCTTGCTGTGCTTTTGACACTTTTGGTTGCTCAAATTGCTTAAAATTTTGTGTAAAGGCATCGGCCAGCTCATAGGCTTTTATAAAATACTCTTCCTGGTTATCCCATGTTTTAGATGGATCTAAAATTTCATCCGGTACGTTAGGGCAATGTAAAGGAATCATTAATTTAAATACATGGTGTTTTTTGTAATGCTGATGATCCAGACCTCCGTTCAGGGCAGCAGAAATCATTGCCCTTGTATAACTTAATTTCATTCTTTTGCCTACACCGTAAGGACCACCGCTCCAACCTGTATTAACTAACCATACATTTACTTTATGCGCTTTCATCTTTTCTCCTAAAAGCTCAGCATATATTGAAGGGTGCAGTGGAAGGAATGCTTTTCCGAAGCAGGCTGAAAAGGTTAACTGTGGTTCAGTAACGCCTGTCTCCGTTCCAGCCACCTTGGCCGTATAACCACTCATAAAATGAAACATGGCCTGTTCTACATTTAACTTTGAAATAGGAGGCAATACTCCAAAAGCATCAGCAGTTAAAAAGAAAATATTTTTTGGAACAGATGCAATGGATGGTAAAACGGCATTATCAATATATTCTATCGGGTAAGCAACCCTGGTATTTTCCGTTTTTTCGATGTTTGAATAATCCACATCCTTAGTATTATTATGGAAGTTTATATTTTCAAGTAACGATCCGAATTTAATTGCATTATAGATCTGAGGTTCTTTCTCCGGAGTTAAATCGACACATTTAGCATAACAACCACCTTCAAAGTTAAAAACTGAATTCTTTCCCCAACCATGTTCATCGTCTCCTATTAATCCTCTTTCCGGATCGGCAGATAAGGTCGTTTTCCCGGTTCCTGATAATCCAAAGAATATGGCAGTATCACCATCTTTACCAACGTTGGCTGAACAATGCATGGAAAGTGTATTCCTGTAAACCGGAAGAATGAAATTTAAAACAGAGAATATACCCTTTTTAATTTCTCCCGTGTAACCGGTTCCACCAATTAAGATCATTTTTTTGGTAAAGTTGATGATGGAAAAGTTTTCCTGTCGCGTTCCATCAACCAGAGGATTTGCCAGAAAACCTGGCGCTGCAATAATTGTCCATTCCGGAGTGTTATCTAGTTTGTCCGCCTCCGGACGAATAAACAGGTTATTGGCAAAAAGATTTTGATAAGCTGTTTCTGTAATTACCCTGATGGAAATGGCATAATCCGGATCTGCACAAGCAACGGCATCACGAACATAAATTTTTTTATCGTGAAGATAGCTTGTTATTTTATTAAACAACTGATCGAAATGCGCAGAACTAATTTTAATATTTACATCACCCCACCAAACCATGTTCTCGGTTACTTCGTCATTTACGATGAACCTATCCTTTGGGGAACGTCCTGTAAATTTACCCGTATCCACGGCTAAAGCGCCTGAAGATGCCAATGTGCCTTCTTTATTCAGTAACGCTTCATCAATTAATTCCGTTGGAGATAATTGGTACTTTACGGCAATGTTTTCTCCCAGATTTAAATAGCCTAAATCTGGTGCCTGCAGTTTCTTTTTGCTCATAACAATAAGTTAGTTAGTGAGACAAAGGTAATGAGTTCTCTATGAGAAAAACTAGTGTTTTAACGTAAATATTTACATATTGTAGCAAATACACTATTACCTAACACACTTATTTACAGATTATTATGACAGTTTTTTACGGCGTCAAAAAAATTAAAAAAATACACTAAGACACCTGTAAAAAGCATAAACAATAAGCACAATGGCTTTGATTGCGAAATGTATTAACCTCCGGCCTTCTTTACTTTGTAACCATCCTTTTGAAGAATGGCCATTATTTTATCCCGCACATCGCCCTGAATCATGATTTCCCCATCTTTAACCGATCCACCAACACCACATTTTGTTTTAAGCATTTTCCCTAATACCTCCAAATCTTCTGTTTTGCCTCTAAAGCCAGTTACTAATGTGACAGCTTTTCCACCTCTGTTTTTCTTATCAAGCATGACACGTAAATCTTGCTGGTTATTTGATGGGGTTACTGTATCATCAACTTCTTCCTGAAATTCGAACGCTGGATTAGTGGAGTACATAATACCTCCGAGATCGCTTAGGCTATTTTTTTTCGGTTTCATCTGTTTTATCTTTTGTTTTAGTGATCAGATGGAGCTTATCCTGATCAAATTATCATTCCGGTATGTGATTAAAGATTGTTGATCATGAAAGGTTCATAAAGCAAATGTATAATAGAAAATGGAAATTGAAAAAGCTTATGGTATGATTACCTTTAATGATAACGGGTTAATGCTTATTTCAATTTCAGCATCCATTTGCAGCGGTTCACCATCAACATGAACAGGTCCTGGATTTTTACGGGTAATTTTGATGTTTTTGCCCCTGATAATTTCTATCATATCTGAAGTTTCTGCTGTACCTTTCAGCATGATGTAGCTTAAAACCGGTAATTTCCAAATCGGGAAAGGTTTTATAATGCAAACATCGAGTAAACCATCCTGTACAGATGCATTGGGCGATATATAAACATCGTTTCCATATTGAGACGAATTGGCAATACTTATTGCAAAGGCTTTTCTCTTATAATCCTTTCCATCAATATTGATCAGATACTCCTCTGCTTTATAACTGAAAACCTCCTGCAAACCAAGTTTTATATAACCCGTTAATCCTCGTTTTTTATCACCTGAAAATACAGAACTTAAATGAGCATCAAAACCCATTCCTGCCAGATTAAAAAAGCATTTGTTGTTAAATACCGCGGTATCAATTTTATCAATCTTAAAAGCGTTGATTGCAAGAATTGCCTGCCTCAAGTTTTTAGGAATAGTAAGAAACCTGGCCAATCCATTTCCTGAACCGAGTGGCAAAACACCCAATATTATATTATGCTTTAAAACTTTGGTTGCCACTTCGTTAATAGTACCGTCACCGCCCGCAGCAACAATCACATCAAAATTTTTGATCGCAGCCTCATCAGCCAATTCGCTGGCATGGCCAATATATTCAGTAAAAACAAAATTAGCGCTGAACCTGTCCTTATCTAAATATTTATCGATAAAATCTGGTATACGTAGCTTCCCCCTCCCTCCTGAGATGGGGTTGATAATGAAAAGGATATTGGTCTTTGTGTGCAAAGCGTAAAGAATGAGAGCACAAAATAATCTATAATTTTTGATATAAAGAAAATATGCTAATTTTGTCGCGTTAAAAGTGGACTGATTTGCTATGTTCTGTCATGCAGAACCGGATTGCAACCACTTAAAAAAAAGTGCTAATACCTCCTTCAATCATGTACAACCTGTTTCCAGGGGTCGTTGGCGCTTAACAAACTGTTTATTTATTATTAAATTTTTAATAGATGTCGTATTTATTTACATCAGAATCTGTTTCTGAGGGCCACCCGGATAAAATCGCCGATCAAATCTCGGATGCTTTAATTGATAACTTTTTAGCATTCGATTCTGAATCCAAAGTAGCTTGTGAAACTTTGGTAACTACCGGCCAGGTTATTTTGGCCGGAGAGGTTAAGTCAAAAACTTATTTAGATGTTCAGCAAATCGCTCGTGATGTGATCAAAAAAATTGGTTATACCAAAAGCGAGTATATGTTTGAGGCCAACTCTTGCGGTATTTTATCTGCAATACATGAACAGTCGCAGGATATTAACCAGGGGGTTGACAGAAGCAACAAAGAAGAGCAAGGTGCCGGCGACCAAGGCATGATGTTTGGTTACGCCACCAATGAAACGGAAGATTACATGCCACTGGCTTTAAACCTTTCTCATAAATTATTGCAGGAACTTGCTGTGTTAAGGCGTGAGAACAACGAAATAACATATTTACGCCCTGATGCCAAAAGCCAGGTAACCTTAGAGTACAATGATAACAATAAACCAGTACGTATTGATGCGATTGTGATTTCCACACAACATGATGATTTTGATGAGGAAGCAGCCATGCTGGCTAAAATCAAAACAGATTTGATCAACATTCTGATTCCAAGAATCATCAAAAGCAATCCGCAATACGCACACTTGTTCAATGATAAAATTGAATACCACATCAATCCAACAGGCAAGTTCGTTATCGGTGGTCCGCATGGCGACACAGGTTTAACCGGTAGAAAAATCATTGTGGATACTTACGGTGGTAAAGGCGCTCATGGTGGTGGTGCATTTTCTGGAAAAGATCCGAGCAAAGTGGATAGGAGTGCTGCTTATGCCACCCGCCACATCGCTAAAAACTTAGTGGCCGCTGGCATTGCTGATGAGATTTTAGTTCAGGTTTCTTACGCCATCGGCGTGGCAAAACCAATGGGCATTTATATCAACACCTACGGAACAGGAAAAGTGGACAAAACTGATGGCGAAATCGCTAAGATAGTTGAATCCATTTTTGATATGCGCCCTTACTTCATAGAACAACGTTTGAAGTTGAGGAACCCGATTTATAGTGAAACTGCTGCTTATGGCCACATGGGCAGAACTCCTGAAACCGTGAGCAAAACCTTCAAAACACCTTATGGTGAAGAAAAAACGGTAACAGTTGAATTGTTTACCTGGGAGAAGCTGGATTACGTGGATCAGGTTAAAACTGCTTTCGGAATTTAATTTTCATAAATATTTGAAGAGGCCGCTCAAAAAACTTGCCGGCCATCATTCCTAAATGATTGGGGATCTTAAAGCGATACTATACTGCCATAAGATCCCCATTTTCAGTTATTATGTGAACACATCCGGAATGGGCAGAAAACAAAAAATAATTGTCATTCTGAACGCAGTGAAGACCGCGAAGCAGCTACGAAGTAAATCCCCGATCTGCAGGCATTACGCTTGGTTTACTGCTGACTTTCTTATTCAAACGATACTCTACAATCCTTTCGCTTTCATAAAATCGGTTTCTTTAGCTGATATATTTTTATCATCAATACTATACGATTTAATATCTGCAATTTTCATTTCATCAACCAGATCTACAAAATTTTGAAATTTAGCCGTTTTTGTAGGTTTAATGATCACAATCATATACTTTACGGGGTTATTGTGATGAGCTTTGGCAACCAATAATTTGTTTGAGTTGATTTCATCCTGAATATTTTTAACCGGAGTAACTTTCATATCTGCATTTTCTGCCGTTCCGATATAACTCACAGTCTCGTCGTTTTTACCGAGTAAAACTGTCATTGTTCTGGAAGCAGGATAATCCATTTCACACTGATCACATTGATCTGGCTTGGCAATATCTGCAGCATTTAATGTGCCCAGTGAAGTGGTCAGCATGAAAAAAGTGGTGAGTAAAAACATAAGATCGACCATTGCAGTGAGATCCACTCTAGGAGCTGTTTTTCTGGTTCTTCCTTTTACGGCCTTGCCGCTTTGAGATTCGTTTAGAGTTGCCATAAGTTTTAAGTTTTTTTTATCATGATGACAACGGATATCAGATTACATAAAAAAAGCGATTAAAATAATTTTAATCGCTTTTTTTAATTGTGATATGATTACTATTTAACTGCTTCAATTACACCACAACCCACCCTTGGCCCGGAATTCCCAGTTGGTTGCGTTTTGTAATCATCTGTTCCTCCATGAACAATGATTCCTCTTCCAATGATATTAGTCACTTCGCCATCTTTAACACTCCAACGATCTGTGGTAACTGAGATTTTCCCTTTACCGTTTGGATCTAACACAATATTCCCGATATCACCACTGTGATATGCCGGAGAACCCCACTGACCATGAGCCTCATTGGTAGGATTCCAGTGGCCATGTGTGTTTTCGCCCATATTACCACAATCTCCATGTTCATGAAAATGGACCGCCACCGTGCTATCAGCTCTCGAAGCAAAATCAATTTCTATATCCATTTTAATCTTACCGTTATTTAATTCGTAAAATTTTGCCGTGCCAATGGTTTTGGAATTATCGGCAGTTTCTGTCAATGTTGCCTGAGCAATTTCTTTATCTGTTTTAGAACAGGCACTTACAAGTGCAACGCCAGCAATGGCCAGGCTTAGAAGATATTTTTTCATGTCATTTAAAATTTAGTTTAGTATGAAACAGATTGACAATCATTTGGTTTGATTTAAAATAGATGATACTAAAAACCATTTGCACTACCACTTGTTTAATGAGTACTAAAAATCATATAACTATGGAACAGCCAATTGCAATGAACACTTTGAGTCAAATTTTAGAGAAATTGAGGCTGAAAGGAAGAGATAACGAATTAAAAATGACCGACCACGGTAAGATGCAAAGCAAATCACTGGGTAAAATTTATAAACCAGAGGATTTGACAATTGTAAAAACTTATCGTTTTGAAGGAGACTCCGACCCCGCAGATAATTCCGTTCTATACCTGGTTGAGGATCAGGATAAAAATATTGGATATATATTAGATGCTTATGGTATTTATTCTGATAATATTGGTTCTGGATTTGATGATTTCCTTAAAAAAATCCCAACGGAAAATAGAGATGAACAGGAGTTGTTTTGCTAAATTGACCTTAAAATCATTATGAAAAGGCACGAATAAATCCGTGCCTTTTCTATTTGTAAAAAACCAAAACCTTCATTTTTTTTTCTTTTTTAAACAATTCTAATCCAATATCTGTCAGTGATTTCACAATACCTTCTTTAGTTCTAACCTCCACATTTGTTTTAATGTCATACTTTTGGGTCAAACCCGTTTCATCAACAACGGGCAATCCCAGTTCATTACTTAAATAGTCGTTGGCAAAGTTAGCCAATGTTGCTCCCACACCGTCATAGCCTCTTCCACTAAAACCATAGCTCAGGTTTTCTTTGGCAGACTCCTTTTGGTTAAAATTTTTATTCACTAAAGCATAAACTGGCATTTCCCTATATTCTATCCTGGCCTTTACTGGCATAAACTGTTGCAATCGTTGCTGTAAAATGTTGTACAAACTATCTTTTTCTTCGGCTTTGACCAGCAAATCCAAACAATACAAACTTTGTTTATTATCAAAATCCGATACTTCTTTTTCCGGAACTTCGTAAGCTATCTGTTTTTGTGCAACAATACCATAAACAGCCCGGTACATGGATTCGGCAGAGCTATTTACAAAAGTGATCCTTCTGTTTTTATATGCCCCGTTTAAAATATATCTTTTGCTCATACTTTGCTGTCCAACCATATAACCTCTCAGTGTAAAACTACTATTCAAGGTAGAATCTACCCCAAAAATATCATCATTATTATTTATGGCTTTCTCTTTAAGCGCTGCGCTGGATTTAACGATCTCGCCTTTTATCAATCTGGTAATCAACTTCTGGTTAATCGAATCAGTTCTAACCAAGGCCACTACTTTTCCTTTCGAATTAATGATAGCACTTTGGCCAACATAAGCCAACGCAAATAATTGGTAAAAAAAGCCAGATGTATCACTGGATAACCAAATTTTGGATGGTTTATTCTTTAGGTAATTTGCCAGCCTTGATGGTGTATCATCAGAAATACCAATTACCTGAATTTTTGCTTCATTTTGCTTTTGTAATCGGGCTAAAGAATCCATTTCCGGGATACAAGGACTGCACCATGTGCCCCAGAAATTTAAAATGTAGATTTTATCAATCGCGGGCTTTGATAACTGTATGGACACAACGGGAGCATTGATTAAATTTCTAACCGGTATATCAGGAAACTGATCGCCGGTTTTAATTTGAAGTCCCTGAGCTGCTGCACCAATGGTAAATGCAGAGAATAAAAGATTAAAAAGTATTGCTTTCATCATTTTTGTTTATCCAAAATTGAATAAAAGCCTTTCTGAAATGAGTTATCGACCATGTTATTTTATGTTATATTATGTTAACGGATCTTTAGATTTACAGATTTAACATACATTTGAGAATGCGTAAAAGTGCCAATCTTCTGGTCGTAATTTGTTTTTCGGTTATGGCGTTGCTGCTGTTACTGCAGGTTTATTGGATTATCAACTATTATAACAGTGCCTTAAAAGATTTTGAAAAAGAAGTAAATCTGGCTTTTGAAGATGGCATAAAGAAAGAGCTTAGTTTACGTTGTGATACAATTCAGCACATTATAGAAAATAAACTTTTAGATACCACAGCCTTTACCATAAGCGCAAGATTTGACAAAAAAGACCAGAAATATGTTTATACTGTTAGTGCGAATGGGAATGCAAAGGATAAATTTTCTTCCTCGTTTTCATTGGCCGATTATAGTAAGGCTCTTCCAAAAGACAAACGGGATACAAGCGTGCGGAAACAAGTTGCCAGCCGGCTCGCCTTATTAATGCGGGAAGAAGATTTAGAGCAACATATAATTTATTACCGAACGCAGAAACTTGGTCTTTTTATGGATGAGCAAACTAAAAAATATCAATTCGATACCGCCAGGCTTCGCCCCGCATTTAATATTTATTTAAAAGAAAGAAAAATTAAAGTACCCTATAGTTTTATAGTAAAGAAGGAAGATAGTACCAACAACAAGGGAATTGCTGCATCAGCACGAACTAAAACCTATCCTATCGTTACCAAGGCATTTTCCACTTATCGTTATACAGATAACCAACGTTATGTAAGGGCAATGTTTAAAAGTCCAACCTCCTATATTCTCTCCAGGATGGGCTTGATGCTATTCTCATCTTTAGCAATGATTGTCATTGTTTCTGGCTGTATGTTTGTGATATTGAAAAGCCTTTTCCGCGAAAAGAGATTATCTGCCATTAAAAATGATTTCATCAGCAATATTACCCATGAGTTTAAAACGCCCATTTCTACAGTGTCTATTGCCATAGAAGCTTTAAGCAGCGATGAAGTTAACCAGAATGAAGATAAACGAAAAAGGTATTTAACGCACGCAAAAAATGAAATTGAAAGACTAAATCTTCTGGTTGATCAAGTATTGAAGATGGCAATTTATCATGAGGGAAAATCAACATTAACCAAAGAAAAAATTGCAATTGATTCCATGATCAAGCAACTCATCAATATCCATAAAATAGCTAGTGGAAAGGATATTTCAGTGGAGTATTTAAATAAGAGTGGAACAGATTGTCTTCTGGCTGACGAAACCCAGTTTCAACACGCGATTAATAATATTCTGGATAATGCCATCAAATACTCCAGAGATCAACCTGAGATTAAGATTAACATTCTTAGAAACCATAATGATTTAATCATTAGCATTGAGGATAATGGAATCGGAATTTCAGAAAAAGAAATTCCTGCGGTTTTTGACAAATTCTATCGCGTAAGTACCGGAAATCGCCACCTGGTTAAAGGTTATGGCCTGGGCTTAAATTATGTAAAGCAGATTATGCAGCAGCATAATGGCTGGTATAAAATAGAAAGTAAATTAGCACAAGGAACAACAGTGATTTTAGGATGGCCAATTTAAATAAGATTCTTTTTGCAGAAGATGAGCCTGCGCTTGCCGAAATTGTTAAAGAAACGCTGATATTAAAGGGTTTTGATGTTACCCAATCTTCAACAGCCAGCGAAACCATCAGTCAATACCATAAAATTAAGCCCGACCTATTAATTTTAGATGTAATGTTGCCTGATGGAGATGGATTTTCAATTGCAAAACAACTGAGACAAATCGATACACAAACACCAATCCTATTCCTGACTTCAAAATCACTTCCTGCTGATGTGGTTATGGGTTTTGAAAGCGGAGGCAATGACTACCTTAAAAAACCTTTTAGCATTGAAGAACTGACGGTTAGAATTAGGGCCCTGCTTAGCCAAAATAGGCTGATCATCAACCCACAAATTGAAAAAAGACAACCGATAGCCATCGGAGACTATCATTTCCATTACCCCGAGGGTATTTTAACCTTAGCCGGAAATCAAAGAATTTTAACCAATAGAGAGGCCGAGATTTTACAAATGCTTTTGCTAAACAAAAATAATATGCTCGACAGGAATGTAATTTTAAACACCTTGTGGAGCAATAATGATTATTTTTCAGGAAGAAGCCTGGATGTGTTCATTACCAAATTAAGAAAATATTTGAAAGATGACCCATCTGTTTTTATTATCAATATAAGGGGGCAGGGTTATAAATTGATTTATTAATCTTTCAATTTAGAATTATGTAATTTTGCCGCTCATTTACCATTCCTTAATGAAAAGCAGAATCAACATCCCTCCTATTCCAGCTGTTTTACTCTCCATCATTAGTGTACAATGTGGGGCGGCAATTGCAAAGGGACTTTTCCCTGAGATAGGTGCAGCTGCCACAGCATCATTAAGGATTGGTTTGTCGGCAATAATTCTCCTGCTTGCTTTTCGTCCTAACCTGTTTAAACTAAATGCCAAACAATGGAAATACGTAAGTTTATACGGCATTTCTCTTGGAGCAATGAATATGGTTTTCTATATGGCCATTGAACGCATTCCTATTGGTCTGGGTGTGACGTTAGAGTTTGTCGGACCTTTGGTATTGGCAATCTTCAGTTCTAAAAGAGCAATAGATTTTATCTGGGTAGTTTTAGCGGCAACAGGCATTGCATTAATTGCACCCTGGACCAGCAATGGATTGAATGTAACCGGAGTTTTATTGGCTTTACTGGCAGGTGGCTTTTGGGCAGCGTACATTATATTAGGCGGAAGAATTTCCAAAATAATGAAGGGTGGAGAAGCTGTAGCCGTAGGAATGTTATTCGCTACAATCCTCATTTTACCTTTTGGGTTTTCCGGTGGGGGATTATCCAATCTAAATCCAAAATTACTGGGCTTAGGAGCCGCGCTTGCATTGCTTTCAAGCGCTATTCCCTTTACCCTGGAAATTAAAGCCCTTAAGCAACTCCCAGCCAGAACATTTAGCATTTTAATGAGCCTGGAACCCGCAATGGCATCATTAGCTGCTTTTGTGTTTTTGCAGGAATACCTGTCATTTACAGAATGTATAGCCGTTGCCTGCGTGGTCATTGCATCTGCCGGATCTTCATTAACCGCCAGAAGGGCCAAACTGTAAATCACACCAGTTTTTCTGTTTTGTAAATGATGATTTCTTCCGTTAATTCAGCAGATGTTCTGACGAAATCTAAAATATAACTTTGCTGATTATGTTCATCCAGGCCGTTTTGATCCAGCCATTCTTCATGAAAAATAAAGAGGTCATCCCCTTCTGCTTCATGTAAATCGTATTGGATGCATGCCCTCTCTTTCCTGGAATGAGAAACCATATTGAGCAAAACCGCTTTAAGTGCTGCTTTCTTTTCAATTTTACTCTTAACTATTGCTGTCAGATAAATACTCATATACCGCCGTGTTTAAAAATGTTCTTTCTAAATGTTGTTTGTAAAGCCTTACATCTCTCTCTACATCTGCATTCTTTTCGATATCGTGAAAATGCATTCCTTCGATGCGTTTCATGCCTGTAAAAGCGTTCATCCTATGAAAACCAAATAAAGGACCATCATCTACACTGGTTTCCATAAAAAATTCTTCAGGTAATGTAAATGCTTCTTTAGGTGCATTCCAGGAGGTTGTTACCATGTACTTTTTGCCATGAAGCATTCCGCCTGTTCCATAATTTCGGGTTGGGTTATCTGCTTTGCGCCCATCGCTCATATAAATTCCACTTTTGTGTCCTTCTGTGAAAACCACATCAATGTATTTTTTAAATCCATGAGGTAATTGAAACCACCAGATTGGAGTATGATAAATTACAACGTCAGCCCAAACATACTTTGCCACTTCTTCCTTAGGATCATAAAGATCATTAATATTTGTCGTTTTTATTTCAAAATCCATCTGACTTGAAAAAAATTCTGCTGTTGCAGCTGAAATAGTCTCATTGAATTTACCACCCGAATGCCCAAATTTCTGGCCCCCGTTTATAATGAATATTTTTGTCATGCTGTTTCTCTATTTAATGACCCAAAATTACCGCAAGTTTATCTATTATTAAAACAAGTTAATTTATAGCTTTGTATCAGAATTATGATAGCTTGATTATGGTAAATTTAGAATGGTACAGAAGTTTTAAGGCGATATATAAAACCGGGACACTGACTGGTGCTGCTGAAAACTTATTTATTTCGCAGCCCGGAGTAAGTTTACACCTGAGTTCGTTGGAAAGTTATGTGGGTTACAAGTTATTCGAACGTACGGGCAGGAAAATGATCCCAACAGAAAAGGGCAAAGTGCTTTACAATTTTATTGTAGAGCCTCTTGCAAAGCTGGAAGATGCAGAAAAGCATTTCCAAAAAAGTACAGAGAAACATACACCAACGATTAGTGTGGGCATGTGCTTTGAAACTTTCCAAATTACACTGGAGCAATATATTTCCACGCTTCCTTTTAATGTAATTATCCGTTTTGGAGAATATCCGGAAATGCTCGATCAATTGGATAAGGGAATTTTAGATTTGATCATTACACCGCACAAGGGAAGTTCAATAAATATTGAGCATGAAGCTTTTTCTTCAGAAACGATTGTATTGGTTGGTGGAGTGGAAACTAATGATGACGTTTTCAAAACATTAGCGAAACAGAAAAATCTGTTGGAAATGGAACATTGGCTTAAAGCACAAAAGTGGTATGGAACAGCTGGCGACATGGAGCATTTGCTTCGTTTTTGGCAGCTAAATTTTGGAAAGCATGCGGATTTCCGTCCAAACTATATTGTTCCTAATTTAAATTCGATTGTGCGTTGTTTATCAGGAGGAAAAGGCCTGGCAATTATTCCGGATTTTCTTTGCAGAAAAGAAGTTGAAGATGGAAAAATAAAGGTAATCTGGGAAGGAACCAAGAAACTTGTAAATACCCTTTACTTTGGCACCAGAAAGAAAACACAATATTCTACAGAGATTGGTTTGATAAAAAATTTGTTCAAAGAAGTAATGGTAAGCATATAAAAACAAAAGCCTCAACTTTGCAAGTCAAGGCTTTTGAGCGGAATGGACGGGACTCGAACCCGCGACCTCCTGCGTGACAGGCAGGCATTCTAACCAGCTGAACTACCACTCCTTTTGTTCTTATTTTAAAGTCAGAACCTCTTCCTCTTTCGAGGTTGCAAATATAGAGACTAAATTCCTTTTATCTCTTATACTAAACAACATTTTCTATTTCAAACAGGTAACCCATTGAGCCTCATCTAAAATATTTTTATTCTAAAGATTGAAAAATAATAAATACCTTAACTTTAATACACTAAATGAATTGACTGGCCAAATCATCTAAAACGGAAAAGCCTCAACTTTTGCAAGTCAGTTTTTTTGACTGTAATAGACGAAACATAAAACCAGGCTTTAAACCGCTACCAACCTTTTAAACTAAACTGCCTTTACAGACATAATCGCAGTGTCGAATTCTTCACCAGAAACCAAAGCTTTTGCTTTTATCCTCATTTTATAAACATAAATTGTATTTACTGAATATTCAAGGATGGTTGCGATGGTCTGAATATCGTTAATTCCAAGTCTTATCAGTGCAAATATTCTTAAATCAGTATTCAACAGCTCAGGATGTTTAGGCCAGATCTGATCTTCTTTGTTTAATAACGAATTAAACACCTCTATAAAATTGGGAAATATGCTCATAAACACACTATCAAAAGTGTTAAAAAGAACCTCCCGCTCTTTTTTAATATCAATGTCATTCAGAGAAGGCAGAATTTCCCCAAATCTTTTGGCTAATATTTTCCGCTCCACACTCTTTTTTAACCGATCCAATTTTAGAATATATCCGGAGATGATATCAAAAAAATAGCCGATGTACTTTTCATTTACTGTAGCGTATTCACGCAGCTTATCATTGGTCAGCAAAAGCTGATCGTTAATTATCTTTAGCTCATTGTTTTTCTCTTCAATGATTCTTTCCTTAACCCTAAGTTTCTTTAGTTGAATAAAAATTACGAATGATACAAACAAAATCACAACAGTCACCAGAGAAATTGAGAGGAAGTAAATCATCAATTTATTTTTATCCCGTTGGGTAACCAGGTTAACCTGAGCTGCTATATCGGGCAAAATCGACTCAATTTTAAGTTTTCTGAGTCGGTTGCCATAAAATCCTGCGTCATCTCTGGAGTGCTGGATAAAAACATACGCATCATCTAAATGCCCATGTCTGAACAAGTCTTCTGCGAGAAGAAGGGTTGCCAGAGTTTCTCTTGTTGAAGAGCGGATATCACTGATTGCAGATTCGGCAAGCAAACAAATTCTTTGCTCATTCTGATCCTCATTTTGATAAAAAGCAGCCAGGCCAGTCAACAATCTTGCACGCTGATGTTCTGTTAGTTTATGATGTTTTAGGATTTCCAGAAAGTATGTGGGTGGCTTATTGATCTCACCTGATACAACCTGCCTGTTACCTAAGCTAAAGAGCATGTCAAAAGAATTTGGTTCGCACAGGGCAATGGCCGAATCGAGAAATTCTACCGCCTTTTGATTATATGGAGCAGTAAAGCCCGGATCGTCATTATAAATGGCAAGATTTGAATAGGCTCCGGACTTTAAACAGTAGTAGTCGTATTTATATTTTCTATTCAGTAATGAAACTTTGATTTCACTAAGGTAATCAAAGGTTTCTTTGAACATACCTGCATGTAATAACAGAGAAGCAATCTTCACCTTGCTCACACTTATCTTTGTTGAATCATTTATTTTTCGACTCTGTTCGAGCAGCTTTTTCCCATAAAAATAAGCTGAATCAAATTTATAATATTCGTATTCTTCAAACAAGTTGAGGTAGCTGTCAAATGGATCGGAATGTACTTGCTTTAAATTTGACTTAATCTTTTCAATCCTTAATAATTTTCGTTGTTCGTAAGTTGATTTATTTGCAATTTCTACTTTTAACCTGTTCAGTAAACTATCCCTCCTTGAGGCTGGGTGCGCGCTAAGGAAGAAAAAAAGCAAAGATAAGTTAGCAAGCAAAAATTTCATTTCTCAAAGATAGGTTAATCAAAAATATAATAATTTATACATCCTTAAATGCTGATGCTCAAATTATGTTAGTATCCTTTAATATAGTAAACCAAGCATACAATTTCCATATCCCATTTCAGTTGGATGGCCCGTTTTGTATTCTTTGAGCACCCTGATAGAGACCGGAATATTATTGCAAAATTTTCAAAACCAAAACAGTTTATGAATTTATGGGCGCTTAGCGTCAAAAACATTGTAGGCCAATTCAGAATTGAAACTGTTTTTTTGCCGGATTGCCTTATAATATTTTATATTTTCTTGAAACACTTTTTTTATAATTAATTGATTTAAAGCAATTTAATATTTCAAAACACCTTTTTTGCTTATATATTTTCTTTGGGCATACCAAAAGTGCAGATTTCCATCTAAAGCAATGATAAATTAGATCTTCGATTTATCAGGAACCTTCTTAAGCGATCGAAACAACATTTTAACCAAATAGAAAATCATCCCGAAAACTCATTACCAGGCAAGTTAATTTTTAGTAAATCCTTTTAATTGTCGGTAATTATTGGAATGATCCGTTAGTTATGAGCAGAAATAAACCACCCTAGGCTATTGTGAACCGTACTGATAATAATGAATTATTTCGTTGTTGCTTTAAATACCGGATACGTTTTTTTACCCGTTACCCGGCGGATAAAAAGTGATTGAAATCATCCTCCACAGTACGGTATGGAGATCTTAACTAAACTAATAAAACTACTTAAAATTATTATATGTACAGGAAATTTTTACTATTGCTGAGCACCAGCTTACTTCTTTGTATAAGTACATTCTCCGCAAAAGCGCAAACCAGAGTGATTACCGGAACAGTAACCGATATGGCAAACGGAACAGCGCTTTCCGGGGTTACTGTGGCAGACAATTTAAAATCATCGAATACTTCGACAAACACACAAGGAAAATATACCATTACCATACCGGTTAATGCTAAATCAATTACATTTTCATATATCGGTTTTCAAACGAGAACGATGCCCGTTACAGAGGCGAATACGATCAACGTTACCCTAAGTTCAACATCAAATGATCTCCAGGAGGTTGTTGTGGTAAGCGTAGGCTACGGAACTCTGGATAAACGGGAGGTTTCAAGTGCAATTACCCATGTTTCTTCAAAAGACCTGCTAACCGTTGCTGCAAATAACCCACTGATGTCACTTCAAGGAAAAGTTGCAGGGCTAAACATCACCAATACAGCTAGTGCTGATCCGAATTCAAGCCCAAACATCCAGCTAAGGGGAGTATCTTCGCGCAGCGCCGGGTTAGGTCCGCTTTATGTTGTTAACGGAGTGCCTGGCGGAAACATTGACAATATAAACCAGAATGATATTGAAAGTATTGATGTTTTAAAAGGTGGTGCCGCATCCGCTATTTACGGCACAAGGGGAAGTAACGGCGTGATCATTATCACAACAAAAAAAGGAGGTGCCCAATCTCAGATGTTTTACGATGGTTATACCAGCTTCGATTATTTAACCAATCGTTTGGAAAATTTAACAGCTGATGAATTTATTGCAAACCGGGTGGCCAATAAGCAAGGGCAGGATTATAAGGGAAGAACAGACTGGCTTGATGCAGTCACAAATTCACCGGCTTTTGCGCAAAAACATACCGTGCAGTTTTCAGGAGGGTCGGCTAAAACCAACTATTTCGCTTCGGGTGATTACCGGGACGCAGACGGGATTGACTTACGTGCACATAAAAGAGAATACGGAGCCAGGATAAACATCAACCATACTACAGATAATAATATGTTTGTAGCCTCATTAACAGCAGCGCCAAGGTATATGAATACCAGTAACGCTGATCAGGGAAATTTCAATAATGCACTTACGCTCAACCCGACTTATCCAATTTTTAACGACGCTGGTAAATATAATTACATCAATACCGGATTTTTTTCAAATAACCCTGTCGAAAATGCAAACCTTATTAAATCGGAGGCCGAAATTAAAGAACTAGACATCAATGGCTCGCTGAAAATGAATATTCTTTCAAATCTGAGTACCACAGTTACGATTTCCGAAATAAGCCGTTCCAGTAAAAATATGTATTTCTCACCTTCCACACTTTCATCAATAGTACAAGCCAATAAAATCACTCAAACAAATTTTGCTTGGCAGGAACAGCAGGAAAATGACCAGAAGAACATCGAATGGATGGGAAACTATGCCGCTCAATTGGGCAAAAACCATTTCAAACTTCTGGGTGGTTACTCTTATTCACTATACAATTATAAGAGAATGTATGCCCAGAATTATGATTTTCCTTTTGATACGTATTTATGGAATAACCTGGGCTCAGGACTTTATAATGGCGGTGCAGCAGGACAAGGACAATCAGCTGTAGCTTCAACTCAGAATGGCTCAACACTGATTTCTTTTTTCGCCCGGGTAAATTATGATTTTGACAACAAATATATTTTAACAGCAAGTTTAAGACGTGAAGGTTCATCAAAATTTGGAGCCAATAACAAATGGGGAAATTTTCCGGCGGTATCAGCAGCATGGCGCCTTTCAGAAGAGAATTTCATTAAAACATCTCTTCCATGGATCAATGAACTTAAACTCCGTACTGATTATGGAATTACCGGTAACCAGGATTTCGGCAACTATCTTTCGCTCTTGTTATATGGAGGTGCGGGATACTTCCCTTATAATGGTCAATACTATCAGGTGTATGGCCCTTCTTCAAATGTTAACCCCGACCTGAGCTGGGAGAAATCACTAAATTTTAATCTCGGATTAGACTTTTCAATATTAAACAGCCGAATAAGCGGATCACTGGATTATTATATCCGAACCAATAAAGATCTGTTGGGCTCTTACACCGTTCCGGTTCCTCCGAATACGCAGTCAACAACTTTTACCAATGTTGGAACAATGAAAAACTATGGTATTGAACTGGCGCTGAGCGGCGAGGTAGTTAAAGGAACCGATTTCAGCTATAACATGAATCTTACTTTTGCCTACAACAGAAATAAATTTATTTCCTTTTCAAATGATATTTATAAGGGAGGCACCTTTCAGGATGTGGCCGGACTTCCGGCGCCAGGATCTCCAGGAAATATTCAACGCATTCAGGAAGGCCATAGTATAGGCGAATTTTACACCCTTCGTTCAGCAGGTGTTAATGATGCCGGGGCTTTACTTGTATATAAAAAAGATGGTTCAATTGTTCAGGCAAACCTTGCCTCTAATGATGATAAGCAGTTTGTTGGAAACGGCTTACCAAAATTCATAACCTCACTTGGAAACACATTCATATACAAGCGTTTTGACCTTGGAATTTTTCTTCGGGGCACATTTGGTTACAAAATATTTAATACAAGTGCGTTTTACATCGGCACCCCGTCAAGCCAGAGCGATGCAAACGTGCTGAAATCAGCTTATGACAGTAGCAGCAAATACTCGCTTCTAAAAAGCAATGCGACAACATCAATAGCCTCAGATTATTTCCTTGAAAATGGATCCTTTGTAAAAATTGATAATGTTTCCTTAGGCTATAAGCAACCATTAAACATTAAATACCTTAAATCTGTAAGAATCTACGCTGCTGGCAGAAACCTCCATACCTTCACTAAATATACAGGAGGAGATCCGGAATCTGTTCAGGTAAATGGGCTTACTCCGGGAGTAAATACTTCTTTAAATTATTATCCTTCTACCCTTCAGCTAATCTTTGGTTTACAGGTAACTTTTTAAAACTGGAAAAAATGAAAAATTATAAATTAATGATCAGCACCGTCCTATGTTTTCTTATGATGGTTGCAGGATGTACAAAATTAGATGAACATGTTTATGACCAGGTTGATGCAGCAAACTTTCTTACCCGCCGGGATGATGTAATCCGGGATTTCCTGCGTCCTTTTGAACATGCTTATTGGAGTATTCAGGGGAACGATGTTTACGCCGTTGGCGAAGACTGCACCGATGAGATGGGAACCTATAACCGCCAGGGTGACTGGCAGGATGGTGGATATTACCAGCGGATGCATTACCACACCTGGACACCTCAAGACGGATTCACAAACGGTGCATGGCGTAATTTTTATCAGGGCATTGTACTTTCAACCAATTCTCTTCAGGATATGGAAGGAATAACTGACCCGGCCAAACTTAGTATTACCACCGATGAACTAAACGACTTCAAAGCCGAACTCAGAACGCTCAGAGCCTGGTTTTATCTTCGGGCATTTGATTTTTACCGAAATATTGAGATTGTAACCGATGTAAAGAACTCGACTCAGGGCGGAACACAAGCTACTCCGCAAGAGACCTTTAGTTACATCGAATCAGAACTTAGGGCTTCCATTCCGCTCCTTCCTACCCGCGAACAGCTTGGTGCAAATGGAATTGGGCGGTGGACAAAAGCAGGGGCTGCATCTTTGTTAGCCCGTCTTTACCTGAATGCAAAGGTTTATATTGGAACAGATAAATATTCAGAATGTGAGACTGTATGCCGCGATATCATAAGTGGCAAATACGGAAACTATTCTTTGGATACCCGTTGGGACGCTCCATTTGACTATACCAATAAAACGCTGAACTCTGAAGTCATTTACGGTTTTCCGGGCACACTGGCCAGAACCCACTGGCAATACGAGGGCGGAATGTTTTTTTGGGGCATGACTTACGATGCCGCACCGCTTTACTGCGGATTCACTGATTTTGGTAAATCAAACCCAAGATTTGCTTTGCAGCCCGGCCGGGATGTAGACAGTGTTGAGTACGCACACGCATTAGGAAAACCATTTGTAAAATTTCAGAAATATCCCGATGATCTGAGACTGAAAAAGTATAAAAATCTCGGAGACAGTAAACGTGAGGGAATGTTTCTTTATGGTTATCTCCCATATACCACCACTGTAAGCGGAGTAACCAGAACAGATACGGTTAGAGGAAACAAAGGGCCTTATGCATTATTTATAAGAGATCAGGTAGGTTTCTTCCTGGATGCTAAACCTGGCACCAAAATAGCAGACAAAGAATCTAACATGAACCATGCGGACCATAATTCGGGTGTATTTCTGGTAAAGTATCCGATCTACCCAACACCCGACCCTAACCGTATTACTTCAGCTTATGCGGAAATCAGGCTTTCTGAAATTTATTATACACTGGCCGAATGCAGGTATCGTGCAGGAGACAAAGCTGAGGCAGCGAACTTCCTTAATCAGGTTAGGAAGCGCAACTACCCTGCAGGCTCACCGAGTTTATTTAGTGCCGCAGGCAGTGAACTTACAGATCAGGAAATGTTAGATGAGTGGGGCAGGGAGTTTATTGGCGAAAATAGACGCAGGACCGATCTGATACGTTGGGACGTATTCAGTAAAGGAACCTGGTGGGACAAGAAACCTGATGCTGATAATCATACAGAGATCTTTCCACTAGGAAGAGATATCCTGAGTGCAAACCCAAAACTAAAACAAAACCCCGGATATTAACGCCTCAAACTTGATGACACTGGATTGTATTGGGATGGTTTAAATCCCAATCAATCCAGTTTGAAGAATAAATTGGTTAATTTGGATTGGTTAGGTGTCTCCCGTAAAAAGGAGGCACTTTTTTTTTAAAAACCGCTGGGAAGGATAGGAATTTACCAATAGTAAATTGATTTGTTCTATCATAATAACTTTTGAAATAAAAGCTACACAGAAAGAATAGGCTCCATCAGAGCAATTTAGAAGGAATGTTGGTTATTGTAAGGAATCATTAACAAAATGACTTAAAGATATATAAATAAAATTCTAAAGTTAATTAACTTTCATTCGACTAAATAGAGCAATATTTGTTTTAAATACCGCTTCATATTTATCAAACAACGATTTGTAATAGGGCGTTAATCCGGTTAAATAATCAAGCTTTAAGCTGGTACTTAGCCCGCTTTTGTATTTTGATTCAACAAGTACAATAGCTCCTCCGAAATGTTTGGCGATTACGTCGCTTATAAAATAGTGATTTTGCCCATCAATTGACGGGTCAATCACTATTTTAATGAATAATAACTTATCCTTCATCGAGTTAATCTCTGCTGAAACCATTTTATTGGTCATTATTATGAAGCAATTTCTACCATTTAACACCGTATCTTTGACTTTATTAAAGTCCTCAATTGTATACCCCTTTTCAAAAAAAATGGTTCCGGAGTTAAACCATATCCAGCATTTTTATTTTCAATTGCATAAGTCTTAATATTTTTATCGTTAGGTTCGTCCTTTACCTTAAAGATCATGCCAACCCGTTTGTCCAAATCAGTCAAATAATACGCTTCAAGTGTACGTTTTTCAGAAACGGTTTCAGTTTTTCCACTAGCTACATTCGTTTGACCTTGAGTTTCATAACTTTTAATAGGTTCTAACACAAAAACGCCACGAACCAACATTGTGTCTGCTAGCGTCGTCTGCTGGCCATTCATTTCTAACCTTGCTTTATAAAAAATTATACTTTCTTTGTTGTTGTACGAATCTGATGGATTTTGAGCAAAACAAACTAAAGTTACAGATAAAACATTCATTATAAGTATCTTTGCCCAATAATTCAGCAAGTTATGTTTTCTAAAAAAGAATATTTTCATTGTTCGAGAAATTTAAACCTGTTACTTATTCAAGTGTAATTAGAAAAATCTAAAATGCATTTTTTTTCCTATTAAAACTTATACTTACAAAATCTATTTTGTTCCAAGCATTTTGTACCACCAATCAGGGATGCGAGACTTTCCATGCAGCAAAATAAAGCGCCCAGGTTAAATAATGCTTAAGAAATGTTGTCAGTTAAATTGAGGTGCATCTCAATTATCTAAAGGGCCTTTTGCCTTCTTTGATGAGATTATCCTTTTGTAACCTTTGCAAGATGCCTGCGTCTTATACTTGCAGATAACAAAAGTTTCAGACCTCGAACCGGACACCCGTGAGTTAGAAAAACGCTGTTTCTGCAAAAATGCACGGTTTTTTGGCACAAATACTGTAAATGATGGATGCAAACAGAACAATGAGAAAATTTTTCCTTTTATTCCTGCTTTCCTGCTCTGGTTTAATTGCGAAGGCCCAGGACCATTCGCAACAGCTTGACTATTTAATGAGCACTTATTTTAAACTACGAAAGTTTAACGGCACCGTTTTAGTCACACAAAAAGGCAAGGTCCTGCTGCAAAAGGGCTACGGTTACCAGAACGTAAAAACAAGGGTGCCAAACGACGCTCATACAGTTTACCAGATCGCATCAGTGACCAAACCTTTTACTTCGACACTTGCCTTAAAAATGGCCGAGTTGAAAAAACTTCAACTCACAGATCCTCTCAGTAAATTCTTTCCGGGTTTTCCAAAAGGCGATAGTATTACGATCAGACATCTGTTAAGCCATACATCGGGTATATCTGACCATGAAGCGGACAGCACGAAAACGATCAAGTCGGCCGCTGAAGAGGAATCGGTTATTGAACGCCTCAAAGCACGGCCATTGGATTTCGACCCAGGCACCGACTGGCGCTATAGTAATTCCGGATATATACTTTTGGGTTACATTTTAGAAAAGGTAAGCCACATGAGCTATTACGAGGCCATCCGGAAATATATCTTTGAACCGGCAGGTATGCAACAAAGTGCATTCGACTTTGCGAGGCTGAAGAGTCCGCACAAAGCTACAGGCTACTGGGTATTCCCGGAAGATAAAAATGCGGAAGTGGCCAAGCTGATCAATTATGACAAGCCGAAGGCGGCGGGAGCCATTTATTCAACGGCAGGTGACCTGTGCAAATTTCATAAGGCGTTGCAAGCCGGGTCATTAGTTTCTCCAGCGTTATTAAAGGAGGCTTATACACCAGTTGCGCTGAATTACGGCTACGGCTGGATCATTGAATCCGCAAATGATAAACAACTGGTCTCGCACAGCGGTGACATCTGGGGCTTTAAGGCGGAATTCGCCCGTGTGCCTGAAGATGATATTTGTATTGTCCTGTTAAGCAATGCGGAAGACCTGGAGCTGCATGCGATCACGTTTAAGATCGTGTCCATCGTGAGCGGCAAACCTTACCAATTTCCAGCGCAAAATAAGGTAGTGCTGGATGAGGCGACTTTAAAAAGTTACACAGGAAAATATGAACTCAGGCCGGGAGAGTTTATTGAGGTAAGAACTGTCCGGCGGCGATTGATGGCCGAAACAAGCACTACACAAGAAATGTACTGTCAGCAAAAGGATAGTTTTCTGCTGGATAACGGACGAGATCAAAGAGCGGTCACCTTTGAAAGGGACAGTGTCGGGGCGGTGGTGTCCCTCTCATTTATTAACGGTGAACAAAAGGTAATTTGCAGAAAAGTGAACTGACTTACCGCAGCTTTTAGGGCTGTGCGGTAAAGGGTTATTTTTTGGGTGGAATAAAGGTATTTTAAGTTAGATGATGTCTTGTTATGGAAGATCAACGCGATGAATAACCGGAATGATCAATAACAGGTTAAAATAAGCCTACACACATAAACAGTTGGGATGATCCAATCATGAAATTACAGATAAACCTGTTCCATTTGATCGATCAAAAAACAATCCGGTTACTATTATGGCTTTGTATACTGCTGATCACATCACTTTGCAGCAGACCTTGTACCTGCCTTTAGAAAAAAATGCCTTAGAAAAAACAGGAGCTTGTTTGGTTGGAGCTCGAGCAAAATTGCTATCAACGGGAGATATATATATATATATCAAACCCCAACAATGACAGACTTATTATTTCATCACTCCCGGAAAACGAGCGCATTATAATTATTGATTACACAAAAAAGCCTCAACTTTTTCAAGTTAAGGCTTTTGAGCGGAATGGACGGGACTCGAACCCGCGACCTCCTGCGTGACAGGCAGGCATTCTAACCAGCTGAACTACCACTCCTTTTGTTCTTATTTAAAGTCAGAACATCTTCCTCTTTCGAGGTTGCAAATATAGAGACTATATCTCAATTCGCAAACTTTTTTTTTCAAAAACTTCTAATCAGTTAATTAGCAGCGCCTTCCTGCATCTTCTCTGCATTTTCTGCAAACTGAAGGGCATCAATAATCTCCTGAATATCTCCATCCATAATGGCCGGAAGGTTATACATGGTTAAACCAATACGGTGTTCGGTAACACGACCCTGTGGGTAATTATAAGTTCTGATTTTAGCCGAACGGTCACCTGTTGATACCATTGTTTTACGTTTAGCAGCGATATCACCATTTTTCTTCTGCAATTCGATATCGTACAGTTTACTGCGCAACATCTCCATTGCAATGATACGGTTACCTAATTGCGAACGTTCGCGCTGGCAAACCACCACTATGCCTGATGGTTTGTGCGTTAATTGCACCTTAGTTTCAACCTTATTTACATTCTGACCTCCTGCACCACCTGAACGAGAGGTTTGCAATTCGATATCTGCAGGGTTAATATATAAATCGATCTCTTCTGCTTCAGGCAAAACCGCTACCGATGCAGCAGAAGTATGCACACGGCCCTGCGTTTCTGTATCCGGAACACGTTGAACACGGTGTACACCACTTTCATATTTAAGCTGGCCATAAACATCTTCACCGCTGACTTTTAGCACTACCTCTTTATAACCACCGGCAGTACCTTCGGTTACATCAACGGTTTCAACACTCCAACCCTTGGTTTCGAAATAACGGGTATACATCCGGTACAAATCACCGGCAAAAAGTGCAGCTTCATCACCACCTGTACCGCCACGGATTTCGAACACAGCATTTTTAGCATCTTCAGGATCTTTAGGAATCAACATCAACCTGATGCGACTTTCCATTTCTTCCTGTTGTGCCAACATCAAATCCAACTCTTCTTTAGCCATCTCACGCATTTCTGCATCTTTCTCTGTCGCTAAAATTTCTTTGTTGGCATCAATGTTACTCATTACATTTTTGTAAATCTTGTACTCATCTACAATCTTGCCTAAATCCTTATATTCTTTGTTTAAAGCTGCGAAACGTTTCATATCCTGAATCACGTCAGGGTTACTCAATTGCTCCTCTACATCTTCCCAACGCAGCTTGATCGCTTCTAATTTATCTAACATATTTATTCTTCAAATAGGATTCCAGGGCATTTAGCAGAAAACTAAAAGCCCGGAAAACGCAAAAATAAGGAAAAAAGCTGAATTAGTTTGGAATGGAGAAGCAGTAACTGAACAACCAACAAGTTTATGATGAGAAAGGACAGACATTCGAACCCCGGATTGAAATTATTTTAACCCCGAAATTATTTGAGCGGTTTTTGCTTCCTGGCTTCCTAACCCATCCCAATAACGCTGACTTCTTCTCCTAAATCAATCCATAAGGAAAGGTTATCTTTTTAAATTAAACAACAGGTAGTAAAATGCTTTCTTATTGTAAGGTATTTCAGTATAGTACAAATCATAAAACAAAATTATTAGTACAGATTGAACTCAGATTTAGGTGGGGGTTTAGTCGGGTAGAATTGTCACAAGTCCGAACCAACTCCGAACCAAATGCGTCTTAAGTCCCTATTAAAGGTTAGAATATCATTATCTTGCCTGGTCTTCATTACCAGCCCTGCACTATAAAATCAAAATAAGAAAGTGTATTGTTTTACCTTAAGAAGAATTTATGGATTATAAGATTCCAGTTTCAAATCAACGCCATCAAAAACGGCGTAAGAATTATAATTAAGCCACTCGCCAACATTTATGTATCGGCTTCCGCTACCTAAATCAATATCCAACGGTAAATGCCTATGCCCAAAAATGAAATAATCGAAATATTGTTTCTGCAATTGTTCTTTGGCATAAATGGCAAGCCATTCCTTTTCCTTACCTGAAAAAACTTCCTTTCCAGTTTTAGCGGCCCTACTTCCCTGGCTCCAGGCATTGGCAATTCCAATTCCGAAGTTAGGGTGTAAACGGGCAAATAACCACTGGCAAAGTTTACTTCTGAATATTTTCCTTAAGAATTTATACTTACGATCGCCTGGCCCTAAACCATCGCCATGATGAAGATAAAATTTCTTACCTCCGCGCTCCATAATCAATTCGTCGCTAATGATTTCCATTCCAATTTCCAGGGTAAAATAATCACGAACCCACATATCATGGTTACCCTTAAAGAAATAGATTTTTATACCCGCATCGGCCATTGTTGCCAATTTCCCTTGTAAGCGAATAAAACCTTTCGGAATCACTTTAGCATACTCAAACCAGAAATCGAAGATATCGCCCATTAAAAAAAGCTCACTGCAATTTGGTTCAATAAAATTTAACCAGCTCACGATATGCTCTTCGCGAGCACGGCTTGCTGCGTAGCCCGGAGCGCCCAGATGAAAATCGGAAGCAAAATAAATGTTTTTAGTCATGTACAAATTCAAAGGTAATGTAAAAAAGCTGAAAGCTAAAAGACTAAAGCTGAAAGCCTGCCAAACACCAGGACGCCATAATCAGTGTAATTCCAAAATCGGTGTAATCAACCCAAAGGGAAAAAACATATATTAGTAAACAAATCCTTTCTGATATGAAAAAACAAATCATATTGAGCTTATTTGCATTAAGCTTCCTTGCTTGTAACCAGGGCAAAAAACCAGCAGAAAAAATCACACTAATGAAATATCCCGACACCCAAAAAGACAGCACCACAGATAATTATTTCGGAACCACTGTTGCCGATCCTTACCGTTGGCTGGAAAACGATCATTCGGCAGAAACCAAAGCCTGGGTTGATGCTGAAAATAAAGTGACTCAAAACTATTTATCGCAAATCCCATATCACGATGATATCAAGAGGAGATTAACAGAAATATGGAATTATCCAAAGGAAGGCACTCCATTTAAAGTTGGTGATTATTACTTTTTTACAAGGAATGATGGCTTGCAAAATCAGAGTATTTGGTTTATTAAAAAAGGTTTGGAAGGAAAAGAGGAAATTTTTCTTGATCCCAATAAACTAATTGCCGATGGCACAGCAGCTGTTTCCTTAATTGGATTTTCTCATAATAAAAAATATGTGGCTTATTCGGTTGCTCAGGCTGGCTCTGACTGGAGCAACATTTATGTGATGGAAATTGCAACTAAAATGAAACTGGCCGATGAATTGAAATGGACCAAATTTTCTGGCGCTGCCTGGAAAGGCGATGGTTTTTATTACAGTAAATTCGATGAACCAGTTAAAGGAACAGATTTATCAGCTGCAAATGAATTTCAAAAAATATACTACCATAAGCTGGGTGATTTGCAAAAAGATGACCGGTTGATTTTTGAGGATAAAACAAATCCAAATCTTTATTTCGGCGCTGGTGTAACTGAAGATGAGCGCTTCCTGATAATTTATGCCAGCGCCGGAACCTCAGGAAATGCATTGCATTTTCAGGATCTGGCTTCGCCTGATAGTAAAATTTCGCTTCTGGTTAAAGGTTATGAAAACAATCACAGTGTTATCGAAAATATTGGCGACAGGCTTCTGCTAAATACCGATTTGGATGCAGAAAATAAAAAAGTTGTTTTGGTTGACCCTAAAAATGCCATCCCAAAAAACTGGCAGACAATTATCCCGGAATCGAAATTGGCCCTGGAAAACATTACTACGGGCGGAGGGTTTTTATGGGCATCTTATTTAAAAGACGCCAGCACGAATATTGTTCAATTTGATTTAACAGGAAAAAAAATCAGAGCGGTTCAATTACCTGCATTAGGCACTGCTGATGGTTTTGGCGCTTATAAAGAGGACAAAGAATTCTTTTATTCATTTTCAAACTTCACTACTCCGGGAACTATTTACCGCTATGATATTGCCAGGGCCGAATCTACCCTTTATAAAAAACCTGAATTGAAATTCAATACAGATAATTATGAAACCAAACAGGTTTTTTATCCCTCGAAAGATGGCACCAAAGTGCCCATGTTCATTGTTCATAAAAAAGGGATTAAGCTTGATGGAAACAATCCGGTTTATCTGTATGCTTATGGTGGTTTCCAGGTAAGTTTAACGCCAGGTTTCAGCTTATCCAGAATGCTGTTTTTAGAAAAGGGAGGCATTTACGTACAGCCAAGTTTACGTGGAGGAAGTGAATATGGCGAGGCCTGGCATAAGGGCGGCATGTTGGATAAAAAACAAAATGTGTTTGATGATTTTATTGCTGCAGCGGAATATTTGATTAAAGAAAAATACACCAATCCTGCTAAAATTGCCATTTCGGGTGGTTCAAATGGCGGATTGTTAGTTGGCGCATGCATGACACAAAGACCTGAACTTTTTAAAGTGGCCTTACCTGCTGTTGGCGTTTTGGATATGCTGCGCTACCATAAATTTACAGTCGGCTGGGGTTGGGCAGTAGAGTACGGCAGCAGTGATAAAAAAGAAGATTTTAATTATCTGATTAAATATTCTCCACTTCACAATGTTAAAACCGGTGTAAATTATCCGGCCACATTAATCACCACTGCAGACCATGATGACAGGGTTGTTCCGGCGCACTCATTTAAGTTTGCGGCAACCCTGCAAGAAAAATATAAGGGCGAAAACCCTATCCTGATCAGAATTGAAACCAAAGCTGGTCATGGTGCAGGTAAGCCCACCACTAAAATGATTGAGGAAGCTGCAGATGTTTGGAGCTTTGTATTTCAGAATTTGGGAATGAGCTGGTAGGATATCAGCAAAATGATGAATTAATTGGTTTAAATTTAAAAGCCATTTCAGTATATCACATTAATATTCTAAAGATGAAAAACAAGGCAATTTGGATAAGTATTTTTGCTTTCTTTTTTGTTATACAAACGGCATACTATTGGGAGGGGAAAAGTAGGGCAATACTTATTCCAGCCTCCTTAATTTTAATATTTGCTTACCTTACTTTGCTTTTTGTTTTATCAAAACAAATAATATTACTTTTTAAGAGAAAATTTTCTGAAAAGAATCGGGTTTTCTTAGTTATGGCACTTACGAGCGTATTGATTTTAACCGCATACGCTCCTCATGGATTAATAGACTTTGATCAATTGGAGGGAAAAGATATTTTAATTGCTGGTAGAGAGGGTTCTGCGAATTGTACAACCACTCTTAAATTAAAAGAAAATGGTAAATTTTCAACCACTATAGTATGCTTTGGGATAGAACGAGTGAGTGGAAAATATCATATTAAAAAAGATACCGTTTTCTTTGACTATGACAACAATAAAGCTACCGGAGAACTTTATCAATTCGGCCTGGTTGATAGTTGTACCTTATCCTGGGATAAGAAAGATGGTTTATTTTTGTATAAGAACAAGAAGGATAAATCTCCGAATCAGCTTATTATTGCTTTGAATGAGATAAAGCTGGAAAGGCAAGAAAAACCTAACTCCATTAAATCCATAGACCAATTATAATTTGCTGGAAATACATGAAAACCTTTAACTTTTGTTTTGAGCGATATCAAAGCATATAAAATACTGAATACAATAAGATTACAGAATTATCTAGAATATTTCTAAATAGAGAGATTGATAAAACTTTATTTTGTAACTTTGCATCAAATTTTTTTTGAATGATCTCTACTGATATAGCCATAATAGGCGCTGGTCCGGTTGGTTTATTTGCCATTTTTGAAGCCGGTTTATTAAAAATGCGTTGCCATTTAATTGATTACTTACCTCAGGTTGGTGGTCAACTCTCTGAAATTTATCCTAAGAAACCAATTTATGATATTCCGGGTTATCCATCGGTATTGGCTCAGGAACTGATCGACAACCTGATGGAGCAGGCCAAGCCGTTCCATCCAACATTTACTTTGGGAGAGCGTATTGAGGGATTAGAAAAACGCGGCGAAGCTGATTTCGTTTTAACCACGAACATGGGAACCGTTATCGAAGCTAAAGTTGTGGTAATTGCGGGTGGTTTGGGTTGTTTCGAACCACGTAAACCTGCGGTAGAAAATTTGGAAAATTTTGAGAACGGAAAAGGTGTTAACTATATGATTCTTGATCCTGAGAAATATCGCGATCAGAAAATGGTTATCGCTGGTGGTGGCGACTCTGCTTTAGACTGGACCATTTACCTGGCAGAAGTTTGTTCTGAATTAACCCTTGTGCACCGAAGCGAGAGTTTTCGTGGGGCACCAGATTCTGTTGCTAAAGTAATGGCGCTGGCCGAAAGCGGAAAAATTAATCTGATTTTAAACAGCAACCTTCAAGCAGTACAAGGAACAGATAAACTGGAACAGGTTGAAATCGTTCAAAACCGTACTATGGAAAAAACTGTAGTAGAGGCTGATCATTTAATTCCATTGTTTGGCTTGAGCCCGAAATTAGGACCGATTGAAGCGTGGAACTTAAACATTAGCAAAAGTGCAATTGAGGTAAATGTTGATGATTATTCAACCAATATCCCGGGTGTTTATGCCATCGGCGACATCAATACTTACACCAATAAATTGAAACTGATTCTTTGTGGTTTCCACGAGGCTGCATTAATGAGCCACAGCGCTTATTCTTACATGAATCCCGGAGTTAAATACACCATGAAATATACCACTGTAAACGGAGTTTCGGAATTTTAAGCTTTGCGTTAATATTGTTTCAATAAAAAACAATTTTAACTAAGTTTGCGCTAATAAGCGAGCAAAATGGAAAACAACATTACAATATACATGCAAGAACCGGATGGTTCAGTTACACCTCACGAAGCACCAACCGATATGGGTTTAAGTTTGATGGAGTTCTTAAAGGCATCTGAATATGATATTTTAGCCACATGTGGCGGAATGGCTTTATGTGCCACCTGCTGCGTGGATATTTTAGAGGGCGAAGAAAAGCTTAATGAAATGAGTGATGATGAGTATGCGATGTTAGATACCTTGCCGGATTTATTACCAAACTCTCGTTTAGCTTGTCAACTCCAGTTAAATAATAACATGGACGGTTTAAAAGTGAAACTTCACGGCGTAAGCTAGTGCAAAAAGCAATATAATTTTTAAAGGCGATGCTTAAGTATCGCCTTTTTTTTAAGCGTTTTGTCCAGCCCCACAGCTTGCTGAACTTGTTTTACAAAGTAGCGTTAGTGTTTTCAATGGTCTTGTAGTTAATCGTGGTCAGCTCTTTCCTGCCAGGCATTCATACTACTAAGGTCCTGAAACAAGTTCAGGATGACGACTGTTCAGGTATGGCATTTTAAGCGCTCCGCCCAGCCACCACGTCATGCTGACCTGTAGCGAAGCGGAAAGCTACGAAGTAAATTTATTTTACAAGTGTAAATATTAATTCTAAAAGGTCTTGTAGCTACTTCGTGGTCAGCTCTTTTCTGCAGGCGTTCATGTTATTAAGGTCCTGAAACATGTTCAGGATGACGACCGTTCATGCATGGTTTTTAAGCGCTCCGCCCAGCCGTCGTCATGCTGACCTGTAGCGAAGCGGAAAGCTACGAAGTAAATTTATTTTACAAGTGTAAATATTAATTTTAAACGGTCTTGTAGCTACTTCGCGGTCAGCATCTTTCCTGCCGAGGCGTTCATGCCATTAAGGTCCTGAAGGCGACCGTTCAGGTATGGTGTTTTAAACGCCTCGCCAAGCCACCACGTCATGCTGAACTTGTTTCAGCATCTTTTCTGCCAGACGTTCATGCCATTAAGGTCCTGAAACAAGTTCAGGATGGCGACCTTCAGATATGGTGTTTTAAGCACTCCGCCCATCCGCCACGTCATGCTGAACTTGCTTCAGCATCTTTCCTGCCAGGCGTTCATGCCATTAAGGTCCTGAAACATGTTCAGGATGACGACCGTTCAGGTATCGCGTTTTAAGCGCTCCGCCCAGCCGCCTCGTCTTGCTGAACTTGTTTCAGCATCTTTCCTGCCAGGCGTTCATGCCATTAAGTTCCTGAAACATGTTCACTGTTGTCCGGTAAAAATTTTGAATTAATTTTTTACCGGACAGCCTAATGACAAATGGCTGTAATATTTGTCTGTTGAAAATATATTTCGCTGGATATTGAAGCTATAAACAGTTTAAATGATTAGAACTTTAACAAATGAATAGTTTTTTACCGGACAGCCGGATTTGGATAAGTATTTTTAAAACTGAAAAACAATGGGCTTGTCATTTAAAATTGCTATAAAAACAACGTTTTTAGCTTAATTTGAAAGGTTTTATGGCTAGCATAGACTTTAACCGGACAACAGTGAAACATGTTCAGGATGACGACCGTTCAGGTATCGCGTTTTAGGCATATCTCTGTAGAATTTACTGAATCGCCACCTTTTGTCGTTCCACATTCCAGCCATAAACCTCCAGTGCTAAATTATCTGTGGGTTCTGTATGTTCAATAGTAATGGTTTTGCTTTCTCCAGGTAAAACACTTACATAATTATCATCGTAAAAAGCAGGGAGAATTCGCTTGCCTGTTTGCGGATCTATTAAAGCAATACGATTAAAAAAGGCGACCGGATTATTTTGCTGATTGATCAGTAAAACCTCAACTTTCGCTTTTGATTTTTTAACTGCTGTGATTTTTAATGTTGCTTGCTTTATGCTTTGTAAACCTTTATAATTCCCATCTTTATCGGCAAGCCAATAAATATTTTCACTTAGTGTTTGTTGCTTTTCATTTAAGAGTTTCAATGAAACAAAAACACCATCTTTTTTATCGAGTTTTTTTAAAAAATCATTTAATGGGAAAAACCTGCGAACCGAAGAAGCACCAATGGAATTGAATACCCGCGAATAAAAGTAATCTTTCCCATCCATATCATAAACTTTCGCTTGCACCATTAAATTATTTCGGTCAATCAGGCCATTATTTACAACGGTAACCATACTATCTAAAGGATTCATCATG
Organism: Pedobacter chinensis; assembly: GCF_003339865.1. Lineage (GTDB taxonomy): Bacteria > Bacteroidota > Bacteroidia > Sphingobacteriales > Sphingobacteriaceae > Pedobacter > Pedobacter chinensis. Next base: position 435,848 of record NZ_QPKV01000003.1, on the reverse strand, counting down.
ACGTGTAAAGGTTCGCTTCCTTTGCGTAATCCATATAAACAGGCATTTGGATCAAGGTAATAATCATACATCTGGCCGCGTAAGGCTGTCCATGGATTTTGTGTTTTCCAGATAATCGAACCGGTATACCAATCCCACATTTTATTGGAAAAACCTTCCATCAAGGCGCGGTACTGATCATAATTAACCAATTGTGCTTTCATGGCAAAATCCTTTGCATCCTTAGCCTTTCCGTAGGGGTCAATGTATTGATCGTAACCAATGTATTTATGATAATCCCATACAGAATCTGGCTTGTTTTTAAATTGGGGCGCAATCATGTTTTCTTTTGGAATAAATCTTTCCAGAGATTCGTAATCGCCCACACCCACTGAACCAACTTCTGAGTTATAAGGAAATGTTCTTACCGACCAAAAGCTTTCCGGGTTCTGAATGCCATAAGGCCCGTCGCCGTTGCCACCAATACTGTTGTACGACATTTCATCGCTATTGGAGAAATCGAAAAACTTTCGTGTACCATCTAAACGTGGCAGAATATCATTTTTAATCGGATTTAAAATATCATCAGGTGGTGTAATTTCATTACCTCCACACCAAAATGCCAGCGATGCATGATTGCGAATTAATTTTACCTGATCTTCGATCGCTGTTAAAACCAATGGATGATTGTCAGGGTAGTTTCTTCTTGTCCATTGATCCTCTTTTTTCATTGGATCTACCCATCGACCATTGCAATCACCACTGAACCAAAAATCCTGAAAAACCAATAAACCATATTTATCACAAGCATTATAAAATTCTGGCCGCTCTAAAATAGCGCCACCCCAAATTCTGATCAGGTTCAGGTTCATATCTTTGTGATAACGAACCTCGGCATCATAACGTGCATCGCTAAAACGTAGCATCGCATCAGAAATAATCCAGTTTCCGCCCTTTATAAAAATCTTTTGCCCGTTCACATAAGCACCCATACTCCTTGTATGCGCATTCCAGATGTTATCAATCTGCCTGATGCCAATGGTTAAATTTTCCTGATCCAAAACCTGATTTGAGCTAATGAACTTAATGTTTAGCGGGTATAAATCTTGTTTGCCATAACCATTTGGCCACCAAAGTTTAGGATTTTCTAAAGTTAAATCAGGAAGCTGTACCACAGTATGAGCAGCAGAAATAGTAACATTTTTCCTTACTGCTTTTCCAGCAATCTCATATTGCAATATGCCCGAAACAGGCTTGGCAGTAGGGTTCTCAATTTCAACAGAAACTTTAATGGTGGCTGGTTGTTGTCTGGCATCTGGTATTCTTTTTCCCGGAACCAAGGTTACCACATGTGGATTTTGAATATTGATACCCTTTGTTTTTTCGATGGTTACCTTATCCCAAATCCCGGTATTGCGATCACGAATGGGCTGAATCCAATCCCAGCCTGCTGTATATTGTGTGGTTAAGCCTTTTGCAATTGTACCATCGCCACCTTGTCCGCCATTAGGATTTCCAGGAAAATCGGGAGGATAAACAATTACAGCTAAACGATTTTTTCCTGTTGATGAAAGCAGCTTTGTAATATTATAAGTTGCCCGTAAATGCATTCCTTCATGCATTTTAGCATTTACTTTTTTACCATTTAAGAATATTTCAGCCTTATAATTTATTCCCCTGAATTGTAACCAAACCTGCTCACTACCAGTGGCCTTTTCATTAAAATCTTTTACAAACCAATATGTATAATGCTCATTTCCTGTGTTATAGATATCGGCAATTTTCTCATTGTTCATTCCATAAAATGGATCAGGTACTTTCTTATTATTAAGCAAAGTGGTTAATACTGTTCCTGGCACCGTTGCAGGCATCCAATTATTTAAGGAGAAGTTGCTGTTTGAGATTTGTAACCCATCAGCTTTTACTTCCTTAATGCTGCTACATAGCCAGCCCCTATTTAATTCGTATCGTTCTTGTGCTGTGGTGTTTAAACTGCCAACGATTAAAAGAAATAAAAGCATTGTTCTCATACAAAGGGTTTTTTAAGATTGAATAATTTAAAATATTGGTTTGGTATTTCCAATAGCAAAAACTTTAAGTTAAGGAGAATAAAAAATAATTGTCATCATTAAATGGCAACTTTTTTGATGGTACTTGTCATTCTTAACGCAGTGAAGACCCGCGAAGCAAGCATGAAAGACCGATAAAAAAAATAAACAAAAAAGCCCGTACCAAGACAAAAAACACCCCGCCCTGCGGGCACCCCTCTAAAAGAGGGGAATTGCAAAATGCTTAATTACCGATCATTAAAAACAACATCATTTATATTGATTTTTATGACCACGAAATAGCTGCAAAGCAAAATAAATTATTCTTCAGAATGACAGACCTCGTTTAACTACTGTCATCCAAGTCATTTAACAATTTTCAAAAAACAAATCATTTCCCCGAAACCGGCCTGTCTGCAGGATTTACACCCCAGGTTTTTGACGGTGTATTGCCCATATAAATTTGCATCACACCTCCATTGGCAATCGTTTTATGCAAGAGAAATGATTTTGAATACGGCTTACCATTGATCACTATCTTCTGGATGTATTTATTCGCAGCACTATTGTTAATTACTTTAATATCGAACTTTTTATTACCTGCCAGATTTATGGTGGCAGCATTAATTAAGGGTGTTCCAAAAACATAGGCTCCGTTAGCCGGGTTGACAGGATAAAACCCCAAAGCTGAAAATATATACCAGGCACTCATTTGTCCGACATCTTCATTGCCGCAAAGGCCATCAGGTTTTGAGGTATAAAATTCCTGATCAATTTTTCTGATCAGATCGGCAGTTTTCCAGGGTTGACCGGCATAAGCATATAAATAAGGAATGTGATGGCCAGGTTCATTTCCCTGCGCATAGTTTCCGATAAGGCCAGAAATATCAGGAGAACTGTTTTCGCCCAAATCTGCAGGAACAATGAACAACGAATCAAGCTTATTCACAAAAGGTTTATCTCCGCCAAACAGATTAATCAGCCCTTCCACATCTTGCGGAACCAACCAGGTATATTGCCAGGCATTGCCCTCGGTGTAATCATCTTCGCGGTGTTTGGATACAACAGGATTAAATGGTGTCCTCCAACTTCCATCGGCCAGCTTACCCCTCATAAACTGAACATCTTTATCGAAATATTGAGCATAGAGCTGTGCTCTTTTACTGAAATATTGGTAATCTTCAGTTTTATTTAAAGCTTTTGCAAACATGGCGATACAATAATCGTCAATCGCATATTCCAATGCTTTTGCAACTGACTCATTAACCTGATCGGCAGGAATGTGTTTCAACTGCTGTATGTATTCAATTCCGTTTGTTTTTTGCATTGCCGATTGCTTAACAGCTTCGTAAGCAAGATTTACATCAAAGCCGCGGTAACCTTTTAAGTAAGCATCTACAACCACCGGAACAGCATGATAACCAACCATGGTATTGGTTTCACTGCCCATTAAATGCCAAACAGGGAGTTTACCTTGCTGTTTATAAATAGCCAGCATGGTGTTTACAATATCTTTAACCTTATCCTGATGGAGGATGGTATAAAGTGGATTGGCAGCACGATAAGTATCCCAAAGAGAAAAAGTTGTGTAATTAGTGAAATTTGCATTTCGGTACACCTTTTTGTCTGTTCCCAAATAATCTTTATTTACATCATTAAAAAGCGATGGGGCAACCATTGTATGATACAAAGCAGTATAAAATACTTTTTTTGTAGTTGCAGAAGCATCGATTTTCACTTTCGATAATTCTTTTTCCCATTTCGCATCAGCTTTTTTCACTGTGGCTGCAAAATCCCATCCCGGCAATTCGGTTTTAAGATTTATGATCGCATTTTCAATGCTCATTGGCGACAGGGCTACTTTAATTTGAAGTTTATCATTATTAACAGATGCAAAATTCACAACTGCTTTTAATTTCTTCCCTTTAACATCTTTACTTTTTCTTAATTGATCGTCTTCATATATTTCGAAATTTTTAACGGGTTGTGAAAACTTAATTACGAAGTATAATCTTTGATCTTCTGCCCAGCCTTTGGAATCTCTTTTTCCGACAATTGTTGTTGCATCAATTTGTTTGAAAGAAGTATTTGTAGGTTCATCCCAACCTATGCCTTCCACTAAATCGATCATGAGATGAGGGGTTACTGCATTTTTTGGAAAAGTATATTGATGAAAACCTACCCGATCGGTTGTGGTTAATTCAGCTTTAATTTTATATTTATCAAGAAGCACGCTGTAATAACCAGCTTTTGCAACTTCATTGGTATGTGAAAACCTGGAGAGATAACCGAGTTCTTCTTCTCCCTTTTTACCCTTTTGTAAGATAGTGGCACCGGTTACCGGCATAATGGAGATATCACCTAAATCACCAATGCCGGTTCCGCTTAAATGAGTATGCGAAAAACCTGTAATGGTGTTGCTTACATAATTATACCCGCTACACCAGTCCCAACCTTCCATGATGTTGTTCGGCCCCAATTGCACCGCTCCAAACGGAACATTGGCGCCAACAAAAACATGCCCGTGTTTGGCAGAGCCAATAATTGGATCTACAAATTGAGTTAAATTATTTTTTTGTTGTGCATTACTTTTAACTGAAAAGATTAATAAGATAAGAAACAATGATTTTATACTTCTGATTTTCATAGGGTTCTAAATATTCGGCTAATATGTTGTTAAATCGTTTTACTAAAGTAGAGAAATTAACTTGAAACAAGTATGAATCAGGTTATTTTTTAACTTCCAGTACCACCACACGATCAGGTTCATCGTTTTGAAAATTAATTGCCAGTTCTAATTTAGATTTTTCCAATTTATATGGAATCTTATTTCCATTCTTAAGCAAATAAGCTTTATTAATTTTTTTGAATGGGATATTTTCTATGGAAACAGATGACTTTTGGCCATCTAACACATGTACATATATCTTATTATCCTTTTGGGTTATGCCACCCCAGCTTTGAGGTTTAATAAATCCGGCTTGTGTATTGTATATGCTTTCGCCATAAACTTTCAGCCAATCGCCCACTTGCGCCAGTCTTTCCTGAAATTCCGGTTGAATTTTACCATTAGGCATTGGGCCAATGTTTAATAAAAGGTTTGATCCCAAGCCTGCTGCCTTTACCAACATTTCAATAAGTTGTTTTGGTGTTTTATAAGTGGTATCGCTAAGATTATATCCCCATGAATCAGAAATGGTTTCACAAGTTTCCAATGGCAATTGATCAGATGCTTTCTGAAAGCTCAGCCCTGATTTATTTTCTCCTGGTAAATCGCGTTCAAACATTTGGAAATCTTCACCCGGAAAGGGTGTCAGATGGTGATTATTCCCAATCATACATTGTGGTTGAAGCTTATGGATTAAGCTATAAATCTCATCATATTTCCAGTCTAATCTCGAAGTTCTGTCTTTTTCTCCCTCTGGTGCAGTCTGATCCCAATGTCCATCGAACCAAATGCCTCCAATTTCTCCATAGTTCGTTAATAACTCTGTTAACTGGTTTTTCATGAACTGAAGATAACTGGCATAATCTCCTTTACCTTTTCTGCCTGAATTTTGACCCGTGCGACCCGTTTCATGAGGATAGTCTTCACGTCTCCAATCCAACAAAGAATAATATAGGTAAAGTTGAATTCCTTGCTTATGGCATTCATCAGCCATCATTTTAACAACATCTTTCTGATATGGGGTATTCATGATATTAAAATCAGAATATTTAGTATCCCACATGCTGAAACCATCATGGTGCCGGGTAATTAAAGTAATGTATTTCATCCCCGCATTTTTTGCCATGCTTACCCATTGCGCTGCATTAAAATCAACCGGATTAAAAAAATCCTTCAAATTGGTATAATTATGAACGGTTAATTTTCTTTGATTCATTACCCATTCGCCACTTCCGGGAATGCTAAAAGGCCCCCAATGAATAAACAATCCAAAACGAGCTTGACCAAACCATTCCCTTTGTTTCAAATTTGCAGCTGATGGAGCATAATTTTGAGCCCGGGTTTGCAGGTTGATTAAGGCTAATACAACGAATAAGATTTTTTTCATTTACTCTTTGTTAAACTTTCAGAGATGAGGTCAATACTTAAAATTTAGCAGGTAATCATCTATATGATCGAGTGTTAAAGTTTTAAACCAGCCTAAAATACCCGCTTTTTGTAGCCTAAAATTCAACCCAAAGAGTAAAATATTATGCAAATCAATCCAAGGATACTATTTCCCTAACAGGTTTTCCGATCACTTTATAATTTCCATCGCCCTTTAGTATGGCCAGCATTTGAGATTGATTGGTAAACAGTGTTTTAGCCGCAGCCAATTCTTTATCATATTGGAAACTCTGCTCTATTCTACCCTTTTCATAAAAATATCTGCTAATAATCTGGGTTTCCAAAATTCGTTTTATTTCTGCTTTGTGCGTGGCCAGATCATTCTTTTTTGATGAGGTTAATTTATACTTCAGATTTTCAAGATCAGCTTTAACTTCGGCTGATTTATTTTCCTTTTCTGCCTCGGCACGTAAATCAGATAGTAATCGCTCCGTTCTGCTTTGGTAAGTTAGATCTTTATCAGCCAAAGTATTCACAAAAGCAGTATAATCTCCATCTGATACCTGGAAAGCTTTTGCTGATTCGAGTTTTGGATTTTTCTTCCAATACAAATTCGCATAGTTGAAAAACAAGTTTTTATTGATCATGGAAATGGTAACCGGGCTTAACCTGGCTGCATTAACCACCAAATCAGGATAAACGCCATTTCCACTATAAACATTTCTCCCTCCTTTGGTTTGGTACATGGTAATGGTTGAATCGGCAAAGCGCTCTGCTACTCCATTCGCATTCTTATGCGCATAATCAAGCTTTTGGATACATCTTCCCGAAGGTGTATAGTATTTCGCCACGGTAACTTTTACTAAGCTGTTATAAGGAAGATTAAATGTTTGCTGAACCAATCCCTTTCCGTAGCTCCGCTGTCCAACAACAATTGCACGATCTAAATCCTGCAATGAGCCGGCAACAATTTCAGAAGCTGATGCTGAATTTCCATTTACCAATACCACCAATGGAACTGTTGCAGAAACGGGGGCAAAAAGTGTTTTATAGGTAATGGTTTTTTCCGCATTTTTCCCTTTTTGAATAACAACCAACTGATCTTTGTTAACAAACAGATTAACGATTTTAACTGCTTCCTGCAGAATACCGCCGCCATTATTTCTTAAATCCAATACAATTCCCTTAGGATTTTCTTTATTGAGGCTCAACAGTGCATCTTTAACTTCCTGACCTGAGTTTTCTAAGAATTTATCGAGCTTGATATAACCAATACCATCGCCCATCATGCCGTAATAGGAAACATTAGGTTGTTTAATCTCTTCACGAATCAGTTTTTTGGTTATTTCTTTACCATCTCTTACTAAAATTAAATCTACCGGGGTTCCTTTTGGTCCGCGAAGCAATTGACTGATTTGGGCCCGCTCTTTTCCTTTAACATCAATTCCATTTATTTTCAACACCTGATCGCCGGGTTTTACATCACCCTTGTTGGCAGGATAACCTTCACTCACATCATTAATGAATAATTTCTCATCGATTAAAACCGTGGCGGCGCCGATCCCTCCATATTGGGTGCTTACATATTTGAGTTTATAATCTTCAATTTCTGATTCAGGGACATATTCAGTGTAAGGATCAAGGGTATCCAACATGGCATCAATGCCTGTTTTCATTAACTGAGGGGCATTGGTATCATCAACATAATTGATATTGATTTCCTTGTATAAAGAAGCAAAAATATCCAGGTTTTTTGAAACCAGAAATAAATCTTCCTTAAATGAAAAAGAGATAACAGCCAGGCCAAAACCTGCTGCTAAAACAATGTACTTTAGTTTCTTCATGCCTTTATATTTTAAACTCCAGAACCCTAAGGTTAGTGGATTATCTATCAACTTGTATGAAGGTAAATGTACAAAAACCCATAAATATTAAAAACAGGTATTTGAGCAGTTCGTAAATTGAACTAAAATAAGAAAAGTTTTTTTTACTTAAAGCCTGTTACCTTTAGTATCGGCCAAAGCCTTTTGGATTGTAAATTCAATATACGTGCGATCGCGTTTCACTAAACGCATTAAATCTTCCACCAATTGATCTTCTTTACCTGGCGTAAAATCCAATGGTTCATTAGCTAAATCACGATATTTCCTTAAAAACTTTGTTTTAACCTTGAATGCAGTTTCTGAAGTAAGTTGAAAATTAGCCATAGCGGATTTTATTTGATGCAAAAGTAAAAAATATTTATTGAGGTTAATATCTTTTTATGGCATGCCATAAAAAAAGCTGAGATTTGCGGAATGTTTTTGCACGATAATTGTGTTAAAACGTCGTTATAAAAACTAAACAGGCATAAAAACCAGAAATTTTAAACTTAAAGAAAAATGAAAAAAATAATCTTATCTATTGTTTTGCTAAGCCTGGGTTGGGCAACTTCTCAAGCACAAACCTTTAATTTGGGCGTTAAGGCAGGTATCAACCTTGCAAAAATCAATGCTGACTTTGCAAGTGAAGAAAACCGGTTAGGCTATCAAATCGGTGCATGGGCACGCGTTGGGGGTGCAAGTTTTTATGTACAGCCTGAAGCTTATATTGGTAGTAAAGGCAACAAGTTCATCAGTTTTACCAACAATAACAATACAGAGGTAGCAGCTGAAGGAAAAGTTAAATTTACCACATTGGATATCCCGGTTTTACTGGGAACAAAATTTGGTGCCAAAAATCTTAATTTCAGGGTAATGGCGGGGCCTGTGGTTTCATTTGTACTGGATGAAAATTCAACCTTCAGTTCTGCTTATCAACAAGCTACAGATTTTGACAATTACAAAAATCAGGCTTTCGGTGTTCAGGCTGGTGCAGGTGTTGATGTGGGCTCAATCTCTGTTGATTTACGTTACGAAGCCGGACTTTCAAACATCAGTAAAAGTGAAAAATATAGCCAGAAACCAAACTTATTCCAATTAAGCTTAGGGTTTAAGATTTTGTAATCAAAAAGCAAAGCGCCAGAAAAGAATTAATTCTGACGCTTTGTTGTATATGCTATTTGAAGAATATCGACTTAAAAAGATAAGTTTTGATGAAATGAAGGTTATTCTAAAATCTTATTTTAAGATGGTTAAACTGCCCGTCAGTTTGCCACAATCAGTTTTTAGATCGATAACATAGAAATAAACACCCACGCCTAACGGCTTACCATTATATGTGCCATCAAATTCTTTGGCATAACCTTTTGAATAGAATATCCTGTCGCCATTTCTGTTAAACACGAAAAATTCGGCATTTGGATAATTTTCTACACCAGCTAAACTCCATGTATCATTTATTCCATCACCATTTGGAGTAATGGAATTTGGGATTTTAAGGGTTTTGTTTTCTAATTGGTCAAATTCAATAAGGTCAGTGGTTATTTCGCAGCCATACCTGTCCTTTATCCTTAGGTAGTATTTTCCAGGCTTGGCAATTAAATTTAACTCATTATAAATCAATTTTTCATCAACAGTTAACCATTGATAAGTATATGGCGATGTGGATCCGGCCACCTCAATCCCTGTTACATGTATGGTATTACCATCGCAATTGATATATGATTGCATTTTGGTCAAATCTACAATAGGAGTTTCGGTTGAATTAACTGTAAAAACACCAGCGACATTTTCGCAATTCGCTCCATCAGATGCTGTTAATGTATACGTGCCAGGAAATACATTTATCAGGTTTTCTGTTCTGCTAATAATATTCCCTTCCCTATCTGTCCATATAAAAACAGTAGGGGCTTCGGACTGGTATGCTTGTATTGTTATGCTTCCATTTTGATTTCCACAGCTGGCAGGAACAATTGAAACAGTTTTAGCCTCATAGTTCTTTGATACATTTTTAACGGCATAAACCGGTGAAGTAATTTCGCACAGACCCGTCCCTGCCTTGAAATAATAATTATCAGCCGGAACATTTTCCAGGTCATTATCTCTGCTTACGATATTACCCACAGAATTATACCAAACCCTTGGTAAATTATTAGCTATGCCAATATTCCTTATACTTCCGTTTGAAGCACCGCAAATTTCATCTGAAATTCTTTTATTCGCATCGTCAATACCATTCCCTAATGATCCGATGGTATAAGTGGCAGATGTGACATCACAGGCTCCCAGTTGCCCTGCTTTTAAATAATAAGAGCCCGGCCCTACATTTTCCAAATCTTTAGCGTTGCCAACAATCTGTCCTTCAGCATTGTACCACTGAAAAATACTTGCATTATAAATGTGAATATTTTTTATGCTCCCAGTTGTTTGTCCACAATAAGGATCCAAGATTTGTTTATCAGTATCATCAATTAAAGGTTTGGAAAAGTTAGATGTTGCGCCATTTGCATCTGTACCCAAACTGGTCAATTTTCCAGTAACAGGACCGACGTATTTCCAAGCTCCAGCCGCATCAGTTCGTAGTGTCGCAAACCAGGTTTTACCCTGGCAATCAATACAATCATCTGTATAAAACAGTTCAACAATTGAATTTGGGCTATATACCCCGCTTACTTCATCTGCAGTTATGACGTCAATTTTGGCTTGATCGACAGATTGGTTTTTAAAAGTAATTGCTCCACTATTGTTGCAATAAATACTATTTTTAAAAATCGATATGGGATACGAGTTTTCAATAAGAATGGCCGTTTTATTATAAGCAATAACATTTAGGTCTGTTATATTTTCACCGCCAATTAATCCTTTAGTATTAGAAAAATTAATATGAATGCCCAATGTATTAGAAAAGTTCTCTGCACCTGTTTTTCCTGTACCAATTTTGTTCCGGGCAATAATAAAACCACTATTCACATAATCTACATAAATGCCTTTTGCTTGAACAGCTATAATATTATCGGTAATTAGCGGTATGCTTGTACCACCATTTACATAGATTCCATTTGCTGACAGAGATGGTTTTGCATTGAAGTTTTTATCTAACCCGATAATATTATTGGATATTTTAATATTGGATTCGGCGCCACCTAGCGCGATACCTGTTCTGGTATTGCTGGTTATTAGATTTCCTTCTTCTGGTATATCTCCACCAATTATTCCATTTTTCATGAAACTAATATCAATACCGGTTTCATTTGGCACAGCAGTTAAACCATTTTCTGCCAAGCCAAAGATATTAGAGGATATTTTCACATTCTCTATGAAAAATTTAGGAATAACGAATGGCGATAAAATTCCGGCATAACACCCTACAAAACAATTCGGTTTGTTGGGAGCACCAATTTTTACATCACTGGAATTATAAAGAAATATACCTCCCTTTTTATCATCAATTGCACCCAAAGGATCTGATTGGAAGTTTCTAAACAGCACACCGTAAACTTCTACTTTACTGGCATTATCCATTCTTAATCCGTTGAAATAATCAGCAACTGTTCTTATCAAGCTAATTTTAATATTTGGATGCGCAAATGCTGAAAAGGGTTGGGTAGTGGCATCTATAATGATATTAGAAGTAATTATCGGGAGCTCGCTTTCCAAAGCTATAGTGACATCAATTGAAGATGATCCAGGCAGATTGAAATAGATGTAATCGACAGTTGCTACTCCATTATTATTGGCACTGATAATTGCTTCGCGTAATGAGCCAATCCCAGCATTAGCATTAGAGGTTACTGTAAATATTGCAGCATTTAAAGTTTTTGACGCAATAAACAATAAGGAAAACAATATCAGTTTTTTCATCAGTTTACAGCTCTTAATATACAAAAAACCAAGGCCGTTTCTGCCTTGGTTTAAAAAGTCTTTATACTCTTATAAAATGTTAAAAGAATGTGGTATAAAAAGTTGTGGTTACTGCTGTCGTACCAGTGGTACCAAATATCCCTCTAATGTAAAGCGTATAAGCCCTACCTTTCGTTAAAATTACATTAGAAACAGCGGTTGATAGCGGTGCTCCTGTATCAGCGTTAATATACCACAATGGTACAGTAGGTGCTGTTCCCGGTCCCAAATTTGGAACCACTACCCAATCTGAAGCCTGACCATAGCCAATATTGGTTATGATTTTTGGATCAGTAACTAAAGGGCCTTTTACCAGATCTATATTAGGCAATCCTATGGCAAGATTTACTAAGCGCACAAAAATTTTCGAAGTATCCAAAGCTGGTTTCACATCCTCTAACACAAAAGGAGTACCCAGCATTTTGTTTGTTGCCGAATACTGGCCTGTGGTATAAATCGTATAGTACTTTCCAGGTGCCGGGGATATGGTTGTATTCAAAACTTCTAAACTAGCATCAGCAGCTGCGGTAGGTATAATTTTCGCTGTCAACTTATGAGAACCAGGAGTTGTAGCTGCATATCCAAAATCTGGAAATAAACCGTTATAGGTATACCCGGCATTTTCAATACCTGAAGAAGCCAGTGATGCCGAAAACTTAGTACCATCTATATAGTAGTTTACAACAGGGCTGCCAGGGGTTAGGTTTAGCACTTTTAAATAAGAGTATTTAGTGTCACCAGGCGTAAGTCTTTCATACTCGGTGTTTTCCACACTTTCCAAATCATCATCTTTAGCACATGACGTTAGCAATCCAATGCAGGCCGTCAGTATATATAATATTTTTTTCATATCTATCTATTTTTAACATTAAGGAAGTGAGAACCACATTGGCTTAGTATGATAATCAACTTTATCTGCACCTATTTTTTTAAGTGCTTCAATATTCCAGATATATTCGGAGTTATATCTTGGACGAGTTCTTTGTGCTGGCTTTCCACCATTGTCCGCAGAAAAAGCACTTGGAAACACAAAAGTACCTAAGTATGGGTTATTGCCTTTAGAGTCTCCTGTGATGTAATTGTATTTACGTAAATCAGTCCAGGTTTCAACAAATCCATAACCATATAGCGCCAAATACTTTTGTAGCATGATATCTTTCAAAGTCAAGTCTGTTGCAGATTGTTTCACAGATGCACTTTGCATATATGCTGTTTTTTCTGCTGTTGTGATTGCTGTTCCCAGTGCGCTAACAAAATCAATACTTGCTGAGATACCATTTAAATAGGCTGTATATGCAGTTTGTTTATCTTCTTTTCTAAACGCAGCTTCTGCTTTTAGAAATTGCATTTCAGAGTAAGTCATAATAGGGAAACCTGCTTTATCTTTGAAAAGATATTTTCCATTACCAGCCCCAGGATTAGCGCTGCCTAATGAACCCCATGGGTTAGCGATTTGATTTGCATTGGCAACAGTTCCTGGATCTGAAGCATTAGGATTTGTTCCTCGGAAAACCCCATCTTGTGAAGCAGTAATCATATTATTTCTACGAGGATCTATTACAGTACCAGCAGTTCCAGTAAAATAGGTGCCATCTAATAATCCGACGATGATTCTGGTTTGGCGATAGGAAGCTAAGTTTGCTCTTAACGGGCCAAAAAAGTTTGCATCAGCAGCAATGGTACCATTATTAGGGATAATAAAATTATCTGCATTACTACCTAAAGCTTTGTCAACGTAATCAATTACCTTTTGTGGGTCATAACTTGCTTTATTAATTGTACTGCTGGCATTCCTTGCTAACAAACCGTAATTGAACTTGATCCACTTTGCAGGATCCCCTGCATATACTAAATCAGCAGACGCTAATTTTACAACAGAGCCTGTGCCATCAGTTCTGCTAAAGTTTTTAATAGATTCATTTGCCAAACGCACAACCTCTGCATATACATCTTCCTGAGAATCATAATCGAATATAAACCGATTTGGTTCAAATGCTTGTTTTACAATAATCTCACCGGTATAGTCAGTGGTGATCTGCCATCCCCAAGCTCTCAATGATTGTCCCAAGCCAACATAATTCCATTCTTGCTTTTTCTCACTGTCTTCAATAATAAGACTGATATTTGCACCTAGACCATAATAGCAAGTTCTCCAAATCTCTCCCAAAGCATCACTTGCTGCCAACCATCCATGTGATTCACCAACATTAACTGCTCCTCCAAAATATTGGATAGTTCCGCCTAAATATCTAGAATCCCATTGCACACCTCGCTCCATTTGAGCAAACAATGGTGGCACCAAAGTTCTACTCTCCGGATTTTGCGGTGTAGCTGGGTCTGTATTTACATCAAAATACTTCTTACATCCAGAAAATGATATTGCAAAAGCAATTAACATTATATATATCTTTTTCATTGTTTCTTTAATTAAAATCCGACTCTTAAACCAAAATTGAATCCCATCGGCTGGCCAAAGGAACCATAATCTATACCTGTACCGCCTGTTCCTCCAGAAGCTGCACTTAAACCATTTACAGATGGATCTACCCCTTTATAGTTGGTTAATAATAATAAATCCGTACCGGTAAAGAATACACTGGCACTTTTAAATACGTTAGTTCTTGCAAATAAAGATTTAGGTAAATTATATGCTAAGGTAATGTCTTTCAATCTTATCCAGTTTATATCCTTTTCGATAAAATCTAAAGTATTAAAAGCCGTAGAATAGTATGAGGTTGTGATGTATGGAACAACCACGATGTTATTCTGAGTTGGGGTTGCAGTATTTTCTAATCCATCTCTTAATACGCCCTTGATAATACGTGGTGTTTCTCTGTCTAAACTTCTTTTTGACATACCTCTGGCATATAAGTATAATTCAGTGGCATTATAAATATCTCCACCTTTACGGATATCAAAAAGGAAAGATAAATTAAAGTTTTTGTATGAGAAGCTATTAATAATACCTATGCCAATATCCGGAGCAGTATCCCCAATTTGTGTCCATTCAGTACTTCTGATTGGCAGACCATTGCTAGGGCTAATAAGAATATCTCCATTGTTATTTCTAAGGTATTCCATACTAGCTAATGCAGAAACTGATGAACCAACTACATATTGTCTTCTTACATTATCAAACAACCAGGTATCCGATACGTAGAAAGTCTGTTGGTCTGCAGGAAGAGATGTAATCTTTCCCCTAGCCCTGGTAACATTTGCAGTCACATCCCAGCTAAAATCTTTATTGCGAATTGGAGAGCCTTTTACAACAAGTTCAAAACCGTTGTTTACAACTTTCCCACTGTTGATATATTCCAGAATGGCACCTGTTGCATAACTCAAACGAGGAGCTGTGATCTGCCCGTTACTTACAATTTTATAATAAGAAAAATTAGCCGATAATCTATTTTTAAAGAAACTTAAATCAATACCTGCTTCAGATGAAGTTGTGAACTCAGCAACTAGGTTTGGATTTCCTAGTGTTACATCCACTGCAAAACCTCCACCTGTTGTTGTTTGAGGAATCAGAGATGTTTTGGTAATATATGCTTTTTTAGCATCCTTACCTGATTGCCCCCAGGAAGCTCTTAATTTACCAGAAGAAAGCCAGCTAGCGTTTTTAAATGCAGGAAGATCTGAAAACACAAAACTTAAAGATGTTGCCGGATAAAAGAATGAATAATTATCAATAGGTAATGTTGAAGAAAAATCCTGACGACCTGTTAAAGTTAAAAACAACAAATCATCATATCCTAATGTTGCTTGTCCGAAAACACCCATTTTACGTTTTAATATACTTTGATAGGCAACCCTTTGAGTGGTTGGATCAGTATTATTTAAACTATAAAATTTTTGCTGATAGAATTTTGTACCAAATTGTGAGTTAATTTCTTCAAGATTATCTGAAATATCATAACCCGCCACAAATGATGGCTTGAACTTGCCAAAATCCTTTTTAATCGTAGCCACAAATGAACCATTAAATAATCTTAAATTATCGTTAAAGGTGTTGATTCCACCACCTCCATAAGTTGTAGACGCAACGTTTGCATTATAAGATTGTGGATGGTATGCTCCTAATCCCTGCATGGCATAAACATCTGCTCCAGCTGTTGCCTGAAAATTCAACCAGTCGGTCGGTCTATAATTGAATCCAACATTGGAAATAACCCGATTAACCTTATCCCAATTTGGATTGTTTTCCATTGCCCAAAGCGGATTATCCAGTTCAGCTGATAAACTGCCTGTTATTGTTCTTCTATCACCGGTAGCTGTATAATAATTTCTAATATCATCTACAACAGGCCATGTTAACACACTCAGCATTGGACTACCTGCGCCTTTATATGTTTTATTTGTTTTAGATGAAATAAAGTTCAAAGAGGCATTCATGCTAATTTTACTGCTGATTTTAGAAGTACCCGAAAGTTTAGCATTTATTGTGTTATAATCCGTTCCTTTGATAACCCCCTCCTGATTGGTATAGCTCAAACCTAATCTAACAGAAAGCTTATCCGTTCCTCCTTCTATAGATGCATTATGTTTCTGTGTCCAGCCAGTTTTGTAAAAAGCATCTAAATTATCATATCGTGTGAATCTATTAGGGTATTTAGCTCCAAAATATGTTCTGGTACGTACTTCTTCATCAAAAATCCCACCTGCACCACCACCATATACGGTTTGAACTTCTGGAAAACGATATGGGATTTCTGCTCTAAAAGAGTTATTATAACTTACACTTGCAGTTCCGGCTTTGGCTTTTTTCGTTGTAATTACTACCGCTCCAGATGCCCCCTGAGTTCCATAAAGTGCTGTTGCTTCTGGCCCTTTTAAAATAGTAAGTGTTTCAATCTCTTCCGGATTGATATCCATTCCACGATTTCCATAATCATTTGTCCGGTTGAAAGTTCCCTGCCCCACTAATCCATACTCACTAAATGTATTATTTGAGATCGGTAAACCATCAACTACAAATAGTGGTTGGTTATCTCCATCTAAAGATACCGCTCCACGAATAATGATCGAAGTTGAAGCCCCTGGCGTTCCACTTGTAGAGGTAATGGTTGCGCCGGCAACACGTCCCTGTAGCGAATTAATAAAGTTATCACGCTGAGTTGATGCGATATCAGACCCTTTAATACTTTGTGCATCATAACCTAACGCTCTGTTAGTACGTTCTATTCCATACGCAGTTACAACAACGTCATCCAAATTGCCAGCGTCAGCCGCTAAGGAAACGTTAATTACTGAACTTGTGCCTACAGTTCTTTCAACGGTTTTATAACCAATATAAGTAAACTGTAAGACATCAGAAGCTAGCGCTCTGATGGAGTAGTTTCCGTCACCATTGGTTTGTGCAACTACAGAGGTTCCTTTTACACGCACGGAAACACCAGGTATAGGTCCATCACTTGATGTAACCTTACCGGTAATGGTAATTTGTTGCGCAAAGGCCTGGGCCAGCAACAAAAAAGTACCAAGAAAAATTAATAGTAGCTTTTTTTTCATAAACTGCCAATAAGTGGTAAGTAAGAATTTGTTTAGTTAAATTAGTTAGTTGTTGTTTGCCAAAACACGCACAATAACGCATTTTATGTAAATTTTAAGTAAATATGATAAATGTTTTTCAATAAAAAAACAAAACAACAAAGATTTTTATACAACCATCACAATATTTAATTGCATAAACACGCATAAACACGCAAATAATTGAAAAGTATTTTTACATTCGTATAAAACCAAACTTAATATGCTAAAAAAAGAACGTCATGATTTCATTATGCGCCAAATCAATCTGCACAACCGTGTACTTACCTCAGATTTGGTTCAATTACTCAATGTATCTGAGGATACAATAAGAAGAGACTTACAAGAACTGGTCGAAGAAGGTTTGCTTTTTAAAGTTCATGGGGGTGCATTATCAAAATCTTACCATAGTTCTTTTGATGATAGCACAGTTTATGCGCGAGATAGCAAAATTATTATTGCTAAGAAAGCCATATCACTTGTTAAGGATGGCATGGTAGTTTTAACAGGTGGCGGCACCACCATATTGGAATTAGTAAAACAACTTCCACAAAACGTTGCAGCTACATTTTTCACCATTAGCCCGCTCGTAGCAGTGGAGTTAGCTAAATACAATAATATTGAGGTTATTTTAATTGGAGGTTTATTCTCTAAAAACTCTCAGGTTACTTACGGAGGCCAGGTAATTACCCAACTTTCTGAAATTAAAGCCGATTTATGCTTAATGGGTACAAGTGCCATCCATCCAGAGGACGGACTGACTGATACCTATTGGGAAATTAATCAACTCAAGAAAGCTATGCTTGCGGCTTCGAAAAAATCAGCAGTATTGTGTATTTCTGAAAAACTGGATATTTCGTTAAGATTAAAGGTATGCCCCATTGAAAGTATTACCTATCTCGTTACCGAGCTTGATCAAGGTCATGAAGCACTTGCGGGTTATCGCTCAAAAGAATTAAATATTTTATAAACAGGGGGGGCTGAAATCTCAGCCCCCCTGTTCTTGTTTAAAAAGCAGGATCTGCTGGTGTATTTGTATTATTATCTCTTTCCTGAAAAGGATAAGGAAAGAAGTTTCGTTTGCGATCTGCTAAAGGTTGATTAAATCTTCTCATATCTTCCAGTTTTAACCCAGACATGAAAAGTTCAATACAGCGATGTTTGTAAATTAAATCTAACAGCTGTTGTTGTGTATAAGTTCCTGTTAATGCGGGCAGCGCGGCCCCTAAGCCAAAAGGATCTGTAGCTGCGGTTTTTGTAACTATTTTATTGAGTTCTGTTAGTGCGCTTGATAAATTCGGTGTAGCTTGGCGAGCGTGAGCTTCCGCTTTAATTAATGTTACTTCTCCAGGCAAATAAACAGGGAATTGAGTAAAGGTTCCTGCTCCAAAACCATTAATACGAACTGTTGTATTAACCGCAGTATAAAATGGAATTCTTGCATCATTTGCATCTGGAACATTGGTGCCGGTTTGCCCTAAATTCAAATTTTTTGGTTGAATTACGTTATTAGTAGAAGTTGCGACTTCAAAAATTGGATTAAGATTTAAAGCATCGTAAGTAAATGTAGATCGCTTGGTTAAATCAACGGCATTTGCAGCAGTAAGTGCAAGTGCATAATTTCCCGAAAACAGCGCATAACGAGCTTTTAAAGCATTTAGTGTGTTCGGAATATCTAAGCCAGATGGTATATTTCCTAAGAAAGATGCATTAATTGGATTTGCAGCGATTACAGATAAGGCATTATCTA
Organism: Pedobacter chinensis; assembly: GCF_003339865.1. Lineage (GTDB taxonomy): Bacteria > Bacteroidota > Bacteroidia > Sphingobacteriales > Sphingobacteriaceae > Pedobacter > Pedobacter chinensis. The sequence goes on along the minus strand of NZ_QPKV01000003.1, from coordinate 416,732 downwards.
TGGTTGAGATTGCTTTGTTATATCCTTCTATACGAGAAATGAAAGATACATTTTGTCCGGTCCCGGAAGGAACCTGCTCCCAATATTCAGACAAATTACCTAATGCTAAAGCTTTAAAAATGCTTGCATGGGCGATCAAGCCAGCTGCATAATTTTTATCGGCAAGGTTGGCAGCATTATTAATTACATTGTCGGCATCATAAATAATTTTATTTGCTCCAACCCAAATGTTTAATAAAACAGTATTTGTTCCATCCACTTGTACACCTCCAGCAACCAATCTTTCTTCATTTGTATTACCAGTATTGATGGATATCAATTCATTGGTAGTTAATCCATTTACCGTGATTGCTGCATACAGTAAACCTGCCCTACTGGTAGAAAAGGTTTTCTGCAAACCCACAGTTACGCCTGTTAAGCCTTTTGCAGAAGTTAACACATCATTGGCTGTAGCTGCATTAGGATTCAAGTACTCCTTTTTACAAGCAGTTGAAAATGTAATTGCTATAAGAAGAGATGCACAACCTATATATTTTGATTTTAAATTTTTCATAACAAATCGTTTTTAATTAGAATCTTGCTTGTAAACCCAAAGAGAAAGTACGTGGAATAGGCACTGAACCAAAATCGATATTTCTTAAAATTGTTGATTGTCCTCCTGAATTTAATTCAGGGTCATAACCCTTGTAATTGTCCCACGAAATCAAGTTTCTACCACTTATATTAACTGTTAAGCTTTTAATAAATTTTACCTGGCCAATATTATAGCTCAATGAAATTTCCCTTAACTTTACGAAAGATCCATCATCAACACGCCACTCTTCTACATTATATGCTCCTGCAATATAACCTCTTGGTAATTGGCCTAAATTTTCTGCTTCAGTTACTTTTCCATTGCCTACCCCTTGGCGGGTTCTCCAGTCTGCATTCCAAACATCTCCACCTTGTACCGCGTCTAATTGTATATGTAAGCTCAACTTTTTGTAAGTAAAATCATTTACAAATGATCCGGTGTAATCTGGATTGGGATCACCTACAATCTTACGTAAAACAGTTCCAATAGGCTGGCCGCTGGCATCTCTTTGCACTTCATATTCTGTTGCAGATTTTTGAATTCCCCTTTCTGTTAAAGGAATACCTTGTGGGGTTGTCAGTAAGCTTCCATCAGGATTTCGAGCAAAGAAAGTTCCGTAGAACACGCCCACCGGATAACCATCTGTAATGGAAACCGGTGCACCGGCATTTGTTGAAATCAGCCTTTGCGCACCTGACCCAACAATTTTATTTCTATTCCTATTGTAAATCAAGGTAGAAGTCCAGGAGAAATTCTGAGTTTTTACCGGCATCCCTGTAAGCATCAACTCAATACCTTTATTCTTAAGCGTACCACCAATATTATCCAGCAGACTTGAGAAACCTGTAGTCGGAGCAATTACCACTCCTAACAATAAATCTTTAACACTCTTATTATAGTAACTGAATGTTAACCCCAAACGATTGTTAAAAAATGACATATCAGTACCTACTTCAAGCTCTTTTTGACGCTCGGGTTTTACACTGGTATTGGCTAATGTTCCGCTCGATGTTAGTGATGTTTTACTATTGAGCGATCCTGGCGAATAAACATTGAAACGATCATATGCCCCAATACCCGTTAAGTTGCCCGATTCGCCGTATGCAGCTCTCAATTTAAAAGCATTCCACCAAGATGAAACTCCTGAATCTTTCCAATAATCAGCTGATGATAAAACATAGCTCATATTCGCTTTCGGATAGAATTGGGTTCTATTGTCTTCTCCAAATACCGTAGATTGATCTACCCGGATTGCTCCCGTTATAAATAAATGATCTTTGTACTTAAAGTTTTGTTGTAAATACGCACCGCTGATTGAAAATTCTGATCGACTATCATTATTAGGCAAAATTGTACTTGCACCATTTACAACCTGAACAAATGGAGCTAAACCACGGCCATTTAATAAGCTATAAAGATCTTTTTGATATTGGTATGAACCACCAAGCTGCGTAGTTGAGCTTAACAAGTCCGAGATCTTCGTGTCGTAAGTAAAATTCAATTCATTATTAAATAGCGTTGTGGTTGCATTTGCAGCGCTGGCATAACCATTTAAAGACGGATCTAAAGTTGGGCCACCTCCATAAAAACCTGTACTTACATTATAAGCAAATGGTGGAATATAAGTGGTTCCATTTTGAATGGAGTTATCAACCCCCATGGTGTAATCAACAGTTAAATTTTTAACAGGGGTCAGTTTTAATCCGGCATTTGCAATAATCCGATTAGTGAATTGACGTTGTTTGATGTCTTCTATTACCGATACTGGATTTACACGGCCCCGCTCGCCAACTGCCTTTAAATTACCGAGTGCATCTCTTGTGAACAGATCATGAAAGTTACCAATAATCGTTACGGAATTCATTGGCGAGAAAAAAGAATTACCATCAGGCTTCTCATTTGCATCGCTGTGTATATAGTTGAAACCGGCTGTCATTTTTGCCCATTTATTGATTGTTTGGTCAAGGTTAGCCCTAAAATTCATTCGTTTGAAATCGGTATTTTTAATTATCCCTTGATTATAGAAATAACCGGCAGAGGTATAAAACTTAGTGTTATCATTTCCTCCGGATACTGACACTGAATTATCTGTACCTACACCGGTTTGAAAAATATAATCCTGATAATTATACCTGGTAACTGGGGTAGTTGTGGTTAGTGCAGGTGTCAGAATATCTTGTGTCTCCAAATCCACCGATCCACCAAATTTTATAGGTGCCTGGTTTACTTCAATTTGCTTACGAAGCTCGCTAATGGTTAAACTGGTATTAAAACTTACCTGAGGCTCTCCGGTTTTACCTCTCTTGGTAAAAATTTGAATAACCCCTGCATTTGCTCTGGAACCATAAATTGCAGCCGCAGCAGCGCCATTCAAAACCTCAATACGGTCTATATCTGCAGGATTAATATCAACCATTCTATTTTGTCCAATATTGCCTACGAAATTAGTTCCATCATAATTACCAGATGTATTTGTTACCCTGGTAGTTGAGTTATTTACAATTACACCATCAATAATATATAACGGTTCAGATGAAGAGTTAACCGAACTCACTCCCCTCAAACGTACCGAGATTCCACCTGCCGGATCTCCAGAATTCTGACTAATCTGAGCCCCAGGCGTTTTTCCTTGCAACGAAGCTAAGGCATTTCCGCTTGGTGCTTTATTCAAATCATCGCCCTTTACTGTGCTGACATAACTACCGAGTTGCTTTCTGGTTGTTCCTTGAGATGTTCCTGTTACAATTACTTCATCCAAACCAACCGCATCTGTACTGAGAGTAGTATTGACGAGTACCTGAGCATTAACGTCTAAGTTTATTGCCTGTGTTTTGCTTTTGTAGCCTACAAAAGAGAATTGAATCTGATAATTTCCTGGTGTTAAATCTACCGAGAAAGAATACGTTCCTCCAGAATTGGTGCTTGTCGCTAAATTTGTGTTTAAAATTTTAACTACAACTCCCGGAATGGGATCATTATTTGAGGCATCGGTTACTTTACCGCTAATGGTATAGCGTTTGCTCTGTGCCTGTGCCATTTCTGTAAATAAAAGCAGCAGAAATGGGATCATCAAAATTGCAAAAAATCTTGTTGACCATTTTAGGTAACTTTTTTCCATAAAATTTGGTTTTTTCTGTTAAGATTAGGTTTAAACAAATTTAACAAAATACCTCATAAAGCAAATTTTTATTAGGTGTAAAGAAGTATACAATAATCATTTGAAATACATCAAATTAGATATCAATTCGTAAATTGTGATTAATTTCCAACCCCCATATCAACGTTCCCACTATGAGAAAAACCACCATTACAGCTTTGTTGCTTTTGATCTTACCAACACTTTTTATTGGTTTTAAAGAAGAAAGTCAATTCGAAAAATTTCTCAGAAGAATAGAAGAGTATAATCAAAAAAGACATTACGAAAAAATTCATCTTCATTTAGATAAGCCTTATTATGCGATTGGAGATGATATTTGGTTTAAAGCATATGTGATAGACAGTTACACGAATGCCCCTACAGAAATTAGTAACGCATTACAAATAGAATTAATAAATGAGAGAGGCAATTTTACTAAGAAACTAAAAATCCCATTAACTTATGGTTTAGGCTGGGGAGATTTTAAACTTTCCGATTCTTTGCCTGAAGGAAATTATCGTATCCGAGCATATACCAACTGGATGAGAAATGATGGCCAGGAATTTTTCTACGATAAGGTAATTAAGATTGGAAATGCCTGGTCTAATAATGTTTTTACAAATACCAGCTATCGTTTTCTTACTGAAAACAATACATCTGTTGTTTACAGCAAAACGAAATTCACTGATAAAAATGGAATGCCCTACCGGGGAAACATGGTAACTTATGAAGTTAGATTAAATAATCAATTTAATGCCAAAGGCAAAGCAACAACAGATAATGATGGTGAAATTGAAATTAAATTTACTGCAGACATAAGAAATTTTAATGCCGGAGAAATCATCGCCAATATAGCCCTCACAGGAAGTCAATCGGCAAGCAAGCACATTCTAATCAATCAAATATCAAATCAAGTCGATATTCAATTTTTCCCGGAGGGAGGAAATTTACTAGAGAATATACCAACAAAGATTGCTTTTAAAGCGACTAATAATAATGGCTTAGGAGAAAATGTTTCAGTTACCATTAAGGATACTGACGGCGCCCTGATTACCGATAGTAAGGCACAACATTTAGGCATGGGAAGTTTTATACTTAACCCTCAATCAGGTCACACTTATAATGCGCTAGTGAGATTTTCTGATGGGTCTGAAAAAATATTTCCCATTGGGGGAGCGTTACCGAAAGGGTATGCCTTAGCTGTAAACAATACCGATAGCACCAAAATTGGCGTAAAAATTTTTATAAGTGAAGGGTTAGTAGCGAAAGGGGATCTTAAACTGATTGCCCAACACAATAACAAAGTGATGTTTAGCACGCAATTCAGTGCGTCTAAGCAGTTAATTTCCACAACAATCCCTAAAATTAAGCTTCCTTCTGGCATATTAACGGTAACCTTATTGGCAGAAAACAATCAACCTGTTTGTGAAAGATTGTTATTTATAAAAAATCAATTGGGGAAATTAAATATAGACCTAATGCAAACAACTAAAGGAAAAGATGCTCAAGAAAAAAAAACTTTTAAATCTTCTCTTGATGGAAAACCAGTCAGTGGAAGTTTCTCTGTTTCGATAAATAACATAACTAAGATCAAACCAGATGAATTAAATGAAAGCAACATTTTTACTGATTTATTGTTGACTTCTGATTTAGCTGGATATGTGGAGAAACCTAATTATTATTTCCTGACAGAAAGCATAGAAAGCAAGAATAACTTAGATCTTTTATTACTTACACAAGGTTGGCGGCGCTTTATATGGAAAAATTTCCTTCAAGCTAAAACAATTCCAATTACCTTTCTTCCTGAAAAATTTTTACAAATAAGCGGAACAGTTACAACGAGAACATCAAAACCAGCCGAAAAAATAAAAATACAACTTTTTTCATCATCAAAAGCTAATGGTATAATTTCTCTCGATACATTTACCGACAATCAGGGAAGGTTTAATTTTGATAAACTAACCTTTAAAGACTCTACCAGATTCATTATTAAAGCAGACTCTGAAAAAGATCAAAAATCTTTAAAAATTACACTTGACGCTAATCCGTACCAAGCAATAACAATTAATAAAAACAGTGCTGATCTGGAAATAAATGTTAATGGTAGCATGTTGCCCTATTTACAGCATAATCAAAATTATACTAAAGAATTAACCAGATTGGGTGTTTTAAAAAGCACGGTAAATCTGGAAACAGTTAATATAACTGCCACCAGGAAAACAATTACAGAATCATCAAACTACAATGGTCCTGGTGTAGCTGATGTTGTTATAGCAGAAGACGATTTAGTGACTGCCTTCGATCTCCCTAAGTGGATAGAAGGAAGGGTTATGGGGGTGATTATTAAGGATAAGATGGCTTATCTGTCAAGAAGTTCAGTTCCGGATGATATAGCAACTCCTATGCTATTAATAATTGATGGGGCACAAGTTGACCCAACTATTTTGCAGGAAATACCTCCTCAAGATGTTAAAAGCATAGAAGTATTGAAAAATGCGGCACTAACAGCAGCATATGGAGTAGACAAGGGTGTTATCATCATTACAACTAAAAAAGGAACCAGATCTTCTTACAAGAACCAAATAATGCCAGGAATTGCATCCTATAGTCCGATGGGTTATTATGTTTCCAAAGAATTTTACAGCCCAAAGTACAATCCGATGCAAAAAGATGCCAGAGATTTTCGAAGCACTATCTTTTGGAACCCTAATATTATTTCTGATAAAGAAGGCTTAGCGAGTTTTGAATATCAGGAACCTAGAGAAAAAGGGAATTACAGGGTGGTTATAGAAGGAATAGATGCTTTTGGTAATTTAGCAAGAAAGGTATATATTGATAAAGTAGATTAGACTTCAACTATTCTGGCAAACTAATTTTACCCATGCAAACAGACGGGACACCTTGCCTGTTTCCAAAATTTATAGGTTTACCGCAAAGCGTTTCATTAGCTAATACTGCAAATAGAACGGCTTCCTTCGCATCAGGATTAATACCCAAATCATCGGTGGTAAGAAAATTTGAGTTCGGGAGGTTGTTTTTTAGCAACTCTACCAAAAGTGGATTATGCATGCCCCCGCCACTCATAAAAATTTGGGCTTTTGCATCGATCCCAAAGCATTTTTTTATGGCATTTGAAATGGTGTTTGCCGAAAAATGACATAAGGTTGCCATCACATCTTCAGCGTTAATGTTTTCAGTTAATGAGCGTTTTTGAGCATTCCTCAAATAATCCAAATTAAACAACTCCGGCCCCGTGGTTTTTGGAAAACCGATTTCAAAAAAATCGCATTTTAGCAATGCTGCCAACAACTCATCATTTAGGCTGCCGGATTTCGCAACCTGTGCATTTTTATCATAAAACTGATTAAAATGTTGCTGCATGAATTGATCCATTAAAGTATTCCCCGGGCCAACATCTGTAGAAAAAATTTCAGATGCATCGAGGTTTCCTGGCAAATATGTAAAATTGGCAATGCCACCTATGTTAAGCATTACCCGATCTTCATTCTTTTTGGAGAACATTAAATAATCTCCATAAACCGCCAATGGCGCTCCCTCGCCCCCTGCGGCTAAATGTTTTTGTCTGAAATCAGAAAGCGTTATAATTCCGGTTTTAACGGCGATATGATCTCCATCTCCTATCTGCAACGTACCATTTGGATAATCGTTTAGTTTATGCAGCGATTTAGGTGCATGAAAAATGGTCTGACCATGACTTGCGATAAAATCTACATCTTCGTTTTTGTAATCCCATTCTTTTAATGCAGCATTAATTAATTCGGCATGGGTATTCGCAATGTGTTCATTCATGAGACAAACCAATTCCAGGTCAACCTGTTTTTTCGAAAAAACGGCTTTAATTTTAGATCTGAAATCATCAGTGTATTCACCGGTTTTAAAGGCCAGTATCTGTATGCTGGTGTCGGCTCCGTTTCCACTCACCTCACAAAGCGCAATATCCAATCCATCCATAGAGGTTCCGCTCATTAATCCAATAATTAAACGATGTTCCTTTTGAGCTTTAGTGTATAGGTTTTGTATTTGGATGTTCATAAGTGGTTCCTAAAAAATGATCAAACGTTTGTTTGCAGCCTTAAGTGAATTTTATATCAATACTTGCAATAAAAGTAAATAACCTTTGTTGAAAATTGGCCATAACTCTCTATATTTACTGCTCCGTACATTAAAAACCATAAAAAAAAATGGCTAGATTAAATCTACTGGAGGAGACACGCTTCGAGAAACTCCCTGTGAGCGTGTTCGAAAATCCAAAAATTGCTTCAATTAATGTGGCGCATCGAATCGCTAACCTCATTAAATCAAAACAAGCAAGCAATGCACCTGCAGTACTGGGCTTAGCAACAGGTGTAACCCCAATTGCAGTTTATTCCGAATTGGTAAGACTGCATAAAGAAGAGGGCTTAAGTTTCAGGAATGTAATTACTTTCAACTTGGATGAGTATTATCCAATGCAGCCAAATGCGGCACAAAGTTACGTTACCTTCATGAACGAAAACCTTTTCGATCATATTGACATTGATAAAAATAATGTTCACATTCCCGATGGAACACTTCCTCTTGAGGAAATCCCGGCTTTTTGTCTTGATTACGAGAAGAAGATTGGCGATTTAGGTGGGCTTGATATCCAGATTCTTGGTATCGGTCGTACAGGTCACATTGGTTTTAATGAACCTGGTTCAGCGCCAAACTCCGGAACCCGCCTGGTAACTCTTGATGATCTTACCCGCCGCGATGCAGCAAGGGATTTTGGCGGAAAAAGTTTTGTACCAACCAAAGCTATTACAATGGGGATTGGTACGATCTTCAAAGCCAGAGAGATTATATTGATGGCCTGGAGCCGTAAAAAAGCTTCTATTATTAAAAAAGCTGTTGAGGGAGAGATTTCTGGCGATGTTCCTGCTACTTTCCTTCAGCTATCAGATAATGTGGAGTTCATTCTGGATGAACCTGCAGCATCAGATTTAACTCGTTTTGATACGCCCTGGCTGGTTAAGGATTGTATCTGGACTGATGCCTTAATTCGTAAAGCAGTGATCTGGCTGGCGAACACACTTAAAAAACCAATCCTGAAATTAACAGAAGACGACTACAATAACAATGGCATGGCACAACTGGCCACTGAAAAGGGACCGGTTTATAATATCAACATCCATATTTTCAATAAATTACAGCACACCATTACAGGTTGGCCAGGCGGAAAACCAAATGCTGATGATTCTCAGCGTCCGGAAAGAGCTGAACCTGCTAAAAAACGTGTTATTATCTTTTCTCCACACCCGGATGATGATGTAATCTCAATGGGCGGTACATTCATCCGATTGGTTGATCAAAAACATGATGTTCACGTAGCTTATCAAACCTCGGGTAACACTGCTGTTTGGGATGATGATGCTTTGCGCTTCGTGGAGTTCAATGTAGATTTTACTGAGAAGATGGGCATGGATAACACACAATTGAAAGATCTTTATAACAAAATGAGGACTTTCATTGAGCAAAAGAAACCCAATCAGGTTGATACCCCGGAAATCCAGACTGTAAAAGGATTGATCAGAAAGGGAGAAGCCATTGCAGGAGCACGTTACTGCGGTTTAGAGGACGATCATATCCACTTTCAGGCGCTTCCATTCTATGAGAGTGGAAAGAACCAGAAAAACCCTGTTACCAATGCCGACATTGAACTGACGATAGAGCTTTTACAAAAAGTTAAACCTCAACAGGTTTTTGCTGCCGGCGATTTTGAGGATCCTCATGGAACACACATTGTTTGTTTCAATATCATTTTAGCTGCACTAACCCGTTTACGCAAAACCGAGGCCTGGGCGCAGGATTGTTGGTTATGGATGTATCGTGGTGCCTGGCATGAGTTTGAAACTCACGAGATTGAAATGGCAGTGCCGATCTCTCCTCAAGAGTTGGAGCGCAAAAAGTACGCAATCTTCAAACACCAGAGCCAAAAAGACAGAGCTGTTTTTCCTGGCGATGATTCAAGAGAGTTTTGGCAACGTGCCGAAGATCGCAACCGCGAAACCGCAAAAGCCTACGATGATTTAGGCCTTGCGGAGTACGAAGCGATGGAAGCTTTTGTTCGTTGGAAGTTTCCAGATTAGAATTTTTATAAAGTGAAATCCCCGCCCCAAAAAGCGGGGATTTTTTATTCAACTTGCGAAGCCTCAAAGGCAAACAGCGTGGCTGGACTTCGACAGTTTAAAAGACGTCTCCTTAAAGACTGACGAAGTTCCCTCACACACAAACCAACTTAAACTTCGTAAGCCGGAGTTGTTCAACTTGCGAAGCCTCAAAGGATAAAGAGCGTAGCAGGACTTCGACAGTTTAAAGACGTCTCCCCAAAGACTGACGAAGTTCCCTCACACAAACCAACTTAAACTTCGTAAGCCGGAGTTGTTCAACTTGCGAAGTCTCAAAGGTAAAGAGCGCTGCAAGACTTCGACAGTTTAAAGACGTCTCCCCAAAGACTGACGAAGTTCCCTCACACAAACCAACTTAAACTTCGTAAGCCGGAGTTGTTCAACTTGCGAAGTCTCAAAGGTAAAGAGCGTGGCTGGACTTCGACACTTTAAAGACGTCTCCTCAAAGACTGACGAAGTTCCCTCCCACACAAACCCACTTAAACTTCGTAAGTCGGAGTTGTTCAACTTGCGAAGTCTCAAGGCAAAGAGCGTAGCAGGACTTCGACAGTTTAAAAGACATCCCCTCAAAGACTGACGAAGTTCCCTCACACACAAACCCACTTAAACTTCGTAAGTCGGAGTTGTTCAACTTGCGAAGCCTCAAAGGCAAACAGCGTGGCTGGACTTCGACAGTTTAAAAGACATCCCCTCAAAGACTGACGAAGTTCCCTCACACACAAACCCACTTAAACTTCGTAAGCCGGAGTCCTCCAACTTGCGAAGTCTCAAAGGCAAAGAGCATGGCTGGACTTCGACAGTCTAAAAGCCATCCTCATAAAGACTGACGAAGTTCCCTCACACGCAAACCCACTTAAACTTCCTCAGTCGTTCAAATTTCGATGAAATCAACACCAAAAAATGCAACCGATTGCAGAAGTTAATTTTTTTCTTATTTTAGTGCTTCAGTATCTAACCGAATTTATAATCGCAAAATTGATTTTTTGTCTTTCCTGTTGATGATATTTTCAATTAATCTTAAGGTACAAGACGTTTCTGTAAATACCGAAGCAAAAATATAGGCATTCAAAAAAATTAACCTTATTCTTATCCATAATGAAAAAGTGGCCATTAGTTTCAATTTTATTAATAGGAAATTCTATCTGTTTTGCACAGATCAAATTCCCCAAGCTGATCAGCAACGGAATGATGCTTCAAAGAAACGACACCACCAAAGTATGGGGATGGGCTTCGCCAAATGAGCACATCTCTTTAAAATTTAATAACAAAACTTACCAAACCAATGCCAATAAAAATGGCGAGTGGGCAATTAAACTCCCACCACAAAAAGCAGGCGGTCCTTATGAGATGGTTTTTTCGGCAAAAAATACCCTAACGCTCAAGGATATCTTATTTGGCGATGTATTTCTATGCAGCGGACAATCAAACATGGAGTTGCCAATTGGCAGATTGATCGACAAATACCCGAGCGAAATTGCCAATAGCAACAATCCTAACATCAGGCAATTTTTAGTACCTGATGAATATGACTTTAAGCAGCAGAGAAAAGATTTTTCAAGTGGTTCATGGCAATTTGCTAACCCTAAAAATGTACTGGAATTTTCAGGTGTTGCTTATTTTTTTGCATTGGATATCAATAAAAAAAACAAAGTTCCGGTTGGGATTATTAATGCTGCATTAGGTGGCTCGCCCGCACAAGCCTGGATCAGTGAAGCAGCCATAAAGAACTTTCCTCAATATGAAGCTGAAGCTCAAAAATTTAAAGATGACCAGTTAATTAAGCAAATTGAAAGTGCTGATCAGGCTTTATCCAACGCCTGGTATGCCAAATTAAATTCTTCTGATGAAGGCTTAAAAAACAACTGGAAAAGCAACATAAACCACGACAGCTGGGCAGAGATGAGTATTCCTGGTTATTGGGTTGACGAACCAATGGGCAAAACCAATGGTGCAGTTTGGTTTAAAAAAGATATAATGGTTCCAAAATCAATGGTTGGAAAACCTGCTAAACTATTGCTTGGACGAATTGTTGATGCCGATTCAGTTTTCATCAACGGAGAATTTGCAGGTACAACAAGTTATCAGTATCCACCCAGAAGATACCTATTTAATGCCGGAATTTTAAAAGAAGGAAAAAATACAATAACGGTTCGGATAATTAATAATTCGGGTAACGGGGGTTTTGTATCGGATAAAGAATATTTACTGATTGCAAATAATGATACCATTAATTTAAGTGGAAAATGGAAATATAAGTTAGGCACAAAAATGGAACCTACCCCATCACAAACTTTTATCAGATGGAAAGCCGTGGGTTTGTATAATGCAATGATCGCCCCACTAAAAAATCTTAAAATAAAAGCTGCATTGTGGTATCAGGGAGAGGCCAATACCGGAAATCCAAAAGAATATTATTTTTTGATGCAAAATTTGATTGCAGATTGGAGGACTACTTTCAACGATCAAAATTTACCATTTTTATATGTGCAACTTCCTGGTTTTATGGATGCTAAAAAGAATCCAACAGAAAGTGCCTGGGCAGAATTAAGAGAACAACAACGCCGCTTACAATCTATTAAAAATACAGCAATGGCTGTTGCGATAGATTTGGGCGAATGGAATGACATTCATCCGTTAAATAAAAAAGACGTGGGAAAAAGGTTGGCCTTGCAGGCAGAACATCTTATTTATGGCAATAAAAAAGTTGTACATTCCGGTCCTACAGTCAAATCAATAATATCACAAGAAAACAAACTGGTTTTAACTTTCAATAACATTGGAAAAGGCCTCATTGCTAAAGGCAATACAGCGCTACACTACTTTTCTATTGCCGGTGTTGATCGGAAATTTGTTTGGGCCAAAGCTGAAATCAAGGGAGATAAAATTTTCGTTTCGAGTAATGATATCTTAAAACCTGTTTATGTCCGTTACGCCTGGGCAGATAATCCTGAAGGAGCAAATTTATATAACAGCGCAGGTTTACCCGCTTCACCTTTTGAAGTGGCGATAAATAAAAAACCCTGATTTTTTTCAAAACCAGGGTTGCGCTAAAATTAAAATAAATATACTATTGTCCTTTTAAAGCCTGCAACATACCTGCGTATGCGGGCTTTTTACCATAATCCTTTTTAAACAATAACGGTGCATCATTTTTCTTTTGATTTACCACAATCCAGCTGTCTGCGTCAGTTACTCCCCAAACGGTAATGCCATGTTGTTGTGCGGCAGGCACGTTCTGAAGATAAGATTTAACAACATAGTTGTACATGTTGGCCTGAAGCGTTTGTAAGGTAGGAGAAGCAGCTACATCGCCAACCTTTTCAGCAGGATTTAAGCGCACATCTAATTCCGAAATACGAACTTTTAATCCTGTTGAGGCCAGTTTTTTAAACATGTTATCAATATCGGCATATTTAGTATTGATATTACAGTGCATTTGTGTACCTACACCATGAATTGGAACTCCTGCTGTTTTCAACTCATTAATTAAGTTAACAAGCGCATTTAATTTCGCAGTGCTCGATTCCAGGTTGTAATCATTAATAAAAAGTAAAGCAGTAGGATCAATCTGGTTTGCATAGGTAAAGGTATTTTTAATATAATCTTTACCTAAATATTGTCCCCAGTAAAACGTATCGCTTGGCTCGCTTGCCGAATCATAAGGACCTACACGTAAGGTACCATCATCCCTAAGGCATTCATTAACTGCATCCCAGGCATGCACCTTATCTTTATAATGCGTTACCATGCCTTGTACAAAAGTTTTTAAGGCGGCATCTACCTTAGTGGCTATTTCGGCACCTGTAGGAGGTGTACCCAATGCCGCATCTACGACACTTACATCATCAATATAATAAGTATTCGCCTTTAAACCCATATCAAAAAGGATTCTTGTTGCAGACTCTCTAGCAGTAAAAGTCCAGGTTATCTGTTGCCAATCTGTACCAATGGTTTGGTCACCCTGATAAGAAGCTGTAGGTGCGGTAGACAAACGCATTGAACCACCACCAGCGGTAGCTTTTATCCAAAATGAAACCTTGTAGTCTGAACCAGTTGTTGTATTAAATAAATCGCTTGCCATTTGAACTCTCCACTGTCCACCTGCATTATCTGTAGGGTTTACTACTTTTAGAGATCTTGAACCTCCATGTACTTCAGCAGCCGTAGTCCCGGCACTAAAAGAGGAAGCCCCATTATAAGCACTCCAATTCGTAAAACTGGCCCCGCTACCAAGTTCAAAACCAGGATTTGCCAGCAAGTTTGGTGCTGCTGCTGTTGATCCTCCACTAAGTGTGCGAAGATAGGCTCCATTATTATTTTGATGCCAGGCCAAAACATGTCCAAAAATTGAAATGCCAGCATCACTAACAGTTTTTACCATTTCATCGGTTTTGGTGAAATTAAGCGTCCCATCCGATTGAACTATGGCTCCGTGTTTCATTTGATAGGCAAATGTAACACTATTTGCTTCTCGAAAAATAGTATTTCTATAAGTTGAATTGTTTTTTAATAAATCGTATTCAATTGCAATTCCAACAGGAAAAGAGGCAGCAGATTTCAATACGCCCGTTGAATCTGAAAAGGGCGATGTTAAAGTGCTGTTTGCACCATTGTAAATATCTTTTTTACAAGATGATACCCATACTACTGTACCCAGTAATAAAGCGGATATGATATGTTGTTTCTTCATCTTTATTTATTGTTTAATGGGTTAGTAACCTGGGTTTTGATACCTTGCTCTGTCAGCATCTGTAACACTGTTAATTTGGCTTTGAGGTATTGGGCGTAAATTGTGATAATTTTGCACATTAGGCGCACCATCAACATTGTAAGCTTTTACGCGTTCTACCAATTTATTTCGCATGGCTAAATCCGGCCAACGTAAACTTTCTCCGCAAAGTTCTCTGGTCCTTTCGTCTAAAATAAAATCAAGAGTTACTTGTCCCACAGAAATTAACATTGCATTCTGTCTGGCTGTTAGTGTAGCATCACTTAAACCTGGTCTGTAAGCGGCTCTTCTTCTAATCTCATTTAACAAAGGAACTGCATCGGCAGGATGTCCGTCTTGTAAAGCAGCTTCAGCAGCCAGCAAATAAACTTCAGAAAATTTACTAACAATAAACGGACGGCCAGAAACATCATTAAAGTTGTTTCTTACACTATCATCATACTTTTTAAGATTTGGATAAAGGTTATTTGTTGTATTTTGATTGGTATAATATTCGGATGGTCCCAATACTTTATATTTTTTACCTGCTGCTCTTAAAGCTATCGCATTGGCATCGGTAGGTGCTAAAAATATAGCCGTATCGCCAATCTTTAATCCCTGAGCAGCAAGATTGTTTCTAAACGTTTCTAAATCAGCTCCTGTTCTTAAAGTCGAGATTTTCCAAACGGTTCTGAAAGTGTTATGATAGCGGCTATCATTTGTTTTATCAGCAAAAGCAGTGTTCCAAATCCATGGTGTAGGAGCAAAACGACGTAATGGACGACCGTAAGGTAATGGTCTGTCATCAATTAAAGATACCCCTCCAATAACTGCAGCACCCTGGTAGTTACAGTTAAAAAAGTTATTCGCGATGTTAACCTTTCCTGTAAAGTCGCTACCCGGGTTAGGCGTTTCGTTATTTAGGTTGTTAAGTGGTAAACGTTCAACTGAATATAAAATCTCTCTGTTGTAATCATTACCTTGTTTATGCACCATGCCGAAATCCTGTAATAATTCTACCCCGTATTTTGATTTGTTATTAATCAGCTCCATAGCGGTTTCGTATGCATTTTTAAAATCGGTTGATTGTTTTACCGAAGAGTATGCCCTGAACAGATATACTTTTGACAGCAGAGACAAAGCTGCAGATTGTGATAGTTTAAAAGCATTTGCAGGCCGTTGAACTGGTAAATTCTGAGATGCAAAAATTAAATCTTCAATCATTGCGTTATAATCCTTTGCCAATACATCATTTAAAGGGAAACGGTTAAAGCCATAATAAGCAACATCAGTAAATACTAAATCTCCCGAACCTAAATCAACCGGTACAGCACCAAACTGTTGCACAAGCAACAAATAATTTAAAGCTCTTAAAAAACGTGCTTCTCCCATGATTACATTTTTGGCAGTTGCATTCATATCTACACTTGGAGCGTATTGCAATATGGCTGCACACAAATTAATGCTTGAATAATTACGGTTCCACGGGGTTAAAATAGCGCCGTTGGTAGCCGCAAGCTTATAGGTTCCAAGTTCTAAAAAATTATTTTCCTGTCCGGTAAGCACCTGATCCCCAAAGGTCCACTCATCTGTGCCCATATTCATTAAACCCAATGCACCATTCGGGCCATAATCATAACGCATACCAGCATAAACAGAATTGATTGCTGCTTGCAAACCATCAGCAGATTTAAAATAATCGGTGGTAAAAGCCGTGTACGGGCGTTCTTCTAATGCTTTTTTACAGCCCGCTGTAAATAAGATTACAGCAAATAAAACAATGGCTGTTATTTTTAATTTGATTTTCATGATCATCATTTTATTGCGTGATTATAAATTAATATTTAACCCTAACAGAAATGATCTTGTTGAAGGTACAGTAGCACTAATGGTTAATGCTCTGGTTGACAAATTATTCGGATTGCTCACCCCCTGATTACCTGTACCCGTAGGCTCAGGATCTACACCTCCTGCTTTAACATATGGAGAAAACAGGATAAAAGGATTTTGTGCAGTAGCATATACTCTTAGAGATTGTACGCCCATTCTTTTAGTAAGAGAAGGAGAGAATGTATACCCCAGGTTCATACTTCTAATTTTCACAAAACTTGCATCATAATAACCTAAAGTAGACCAGGCATCATTTTGTGGACTGATTTGTGCAGCGGGCATCGGGAAAGAATTGGTTGGGTTAGTTGGTGTCCAGTAATCGACAGCTAATCCATTTCTAACACCATTGTTAATGGTTAAATAACCTGCCAGCGTTTGATGCGTTTGACTCACTAATGTTCCGCCGATACGTGCATAAGCTACAAAAGAGAAATCAAATCCTTTGTAAGAAAAACGGTTGGTAATACCACCTTGTATTTTTGCCTGACCGCTACCTACAAATGTTTTATCATTTTGATCGATCTTTCCATCTGGTTGGCCTGTTAAATTTCCACTGGCATCTATGCCATTATTATCTTCTAATTTGATTTGACCTGGTACAGCTCCATATCTTGCTGCTTCTGCAGCTTCGTTTATTTGCCAGATTCCTAATTTCTTATAGTCGAATATTACAGATAATGGTTGACCAATAAATAATTGACTTTCGATTACCCGATCAACATTGCCATTGATTTTTAACAACTTATTTCTATTGATAAAGAAGTTTAAATCGGTACTCCAGGTAAAACCACCTGTTGTTTTAATGTTCAGGCTTGATACAGAAAATTCAAATCCTTTATTGCTTACTTCTCCAACATTGGTTAAATATGTGCCTTCTATCCCCGAAGTTGGAGGAAGACTTACACCATATAATAATTTATTGGTATGTGCGGTGTACCAATCAATTGCACCGGTAATGCGGTTATCAAGCAAGCCAAAATCCAATCCAAGATTTGTTGTTCTGGTATATTCCCAATCTAAATTCGGATCAACAATTCTGGAGATATAATAACCCGCAACCGATGAGGTTCCGTAATTATACCGTACAGGTTGGGCAGCGGTTCCGTTTGATACTCCTCCAAGCGTGCTGTACACATCAATGGCCTGGTTAGAGGTGGTACCAAAACCAGCTCTCAATTTCAGGTTCGATACCGTTTTCAAATTACTCATAAATTCTTCATTGCTGATGTTCCATCCTGCCGAAACTGCCGGATATTGTTTGTATTTATTGCCTACACCTAAACGTGACGAACCATCTATACGCCCGGTAACAGTTAACATATACTTATCATTGAACACATAATTGGCACGAAGCATATAAGATATAATCGTAGCTGTTGATTCGCTTCCTCCTAATACTGCATATGGCGTACTGTTTGATTGCCCTAAGTTGTAAAACTGGACAAAATCAGCTGAGATTGAATCTTTAGATACGGAAGTATTATGAAATTGATCGCGTTGAAAACTATATAACCCTGTAACCGTAACGCGGTGTTTTTTGGCAAAGGTTTTATCATAGGTTAATAGGTTTTCTAAAGTATAACTGGTAGAAACCGAATTGTTAACTGAAGCGGTATTTCCCAATCCTGGTCTAAAATAGCTATTGGTACCTCTAAATTGATCTCCCTCTTGCTGACTGAAGTTCAAACCCGCATTTAAACGGTATTTCAATCCATCAATAATTTCAACCTCTCCAAATAAACTGTTAAAGGTATTAAAACGTCTTACCCTATCCACCCAGCTATCATTTTTATCTTTAATTAATAATGGGCTATATGTGGTGTTAAAATCATCTATATTTCCGGCAGGTTTCACATTAATTGATCCATCTGGATTATATGGCGATGATAAAGGGCTTAATGATAAAATTGGAAACACATTAATACCAAACTGAGAGCCATTAGTAATATTATAATTAGTTAAATTGGTAAAACCTGCTTTTACCCGTTTGCCTATCCTAAAATCACCCGAACCCTTAATGGAACCGCGGGAAAAATCCTGATTAGGTAAAACAGAAGTCTGTTTAAAATAACCGCCACCAAAAGAAAACTGGCCTTTTTCCCCACCACCACTTATGGTAATGTTATTATCGGTTATAAAACCTTTTTGATACATTAAATCCTGCCAATCTGTATTTCTACCAGTCGCTATGCCCTGAAGTTCGTCTGCAGTATACCCCTGTACAAAGGTAGAGATATCGCGCATGGCCCTATATTGGTCAGCATTGTAAACAGGATATTTATTGATCACATCGCTAATACCATAATAGGTGTTGAATGAAACGCGTGTATCTCCTGTAACGCCTCTTTTTGTGGTTACCAGAATTACCCCATTCGCTCCCCTTGAACCGTAAATAGCTGTTGCTGAAGCATCTTTCAAGATATCAACCGAGGCAATATCTCCGGGGTTAATGTCGTTCAATGAGCCGGCATACGGTATTCCATCCAAAACAATCAAAGGATTATTGGAAGCATTTATTGAACGTTCACCACGGATACGGATTTGAGCATCAGAACCCGGACGGGTACCAACAGTTTGCACCTCCACACCGGCAGCTCGCCCCTGTAAAGCTTGCTGTATGTTTGCCGTTGGCACTTCTCTTAGTGTATTACCACTTACCGATACAACCGAGCCGGTTACATCACGCCGTTTTTGCGTACCATAACCGATTACCACAACTTCATTCAGATTTTTTGAATCGGGAGTCAAGGTAACGTTGTAAGTGGAAACTCCGTTTTTGATCTCTATCTCCTGCGATGGATAACCAATAAAGGATATGATCAGCGCCATCTCATTTTCAGGAGCACTGATGGTAAAACTTCCATCATCACCAGCAACTGTAGATTTTCCGGAAATCTTGAGTTTAATACCTGCTCCAGGCAAGGGCAGATTTTTTTCATCTAATACTTTTCCCTTTAAAATTTTTTGGGCAAACAGCAATGTTGGGGTCAGGCCTAATAGAAGTATTAGCATAACCATACGCTGCAAAAAGATTTTTTGTCTAGGTTTTCTCATAAAAGGTTCAATTTAATTAACAGTCATTAGCTGTGTTTTAAATAACCTTAAGATTCTATTCACCTGTTTTGAAGTGGCGAATGGAGCTTAAGTATATTTGGTTATGATAAAAGTAGAAATTAAAAAACGAATTTGCAACCGATTGCATAAAATATTTTTTAATTTATTTTAAATAGCGATTAAATCGGCAAAAATGGCGTACTTTTATCCTGTACCGATTGCATAATATAAAAATCAATCTTTATAAAATATGAAAATGATACAAACCATGCGCTGGTATGGGCCCGGCGATATTGTTAGCTTGGCAGATATAAAACAAGCTGGCTGCACAGGTGTGGTTACTGCACTGCACCATATACTTGTTGGAGAAATATGGACTGTCGATGAAATAGAAAAAAGAAAACAGGAAATAGAAAAATCTGGCATGAGCTGGAGTGTGGTAGAAAGTTTACCTGTACATGAGGATATAAAAAAGCGGGCAGGCAATTACAAAACCTGGATAGAAAATTACAAAATCAGTTTAGTTAATCTGGCCATTTGTGGAATTAAAGTAATTACTTACAATTTTATGCCGGTACTGGATTGGATGCGCACCAACCTGAAGTATGAAACCAGCACCGGCGCTTTAGCCCTACGCTTTGAAAAAACTGCTTTTATTGCATTTGATTTGTTTTTATTAAAAAGACCCGATGCTGGGCTTGATTACTCAAAAGAAGAAATAGAAAAAGCAACTCATTATTTCACTAATTTAACAGATGAAGATAAAAAAACGTTAATGGGGAATTGCCTGCAGGGTTTGCCGGGAAGCAAAGATCATTTTACACCCGGGCAGGTGCTTTCGCTGCTTGATGGTTTTAAAGGCATAACAGCAGAGGTATTAAGAGATAACCTCACCCAGTTTCTATCAGAGATTACACCCGTTGCCGATGAACATGAAATGCAAATGGCCATCCATCCGGATGATCCGCCCTATCCTATCCTGGGTTTACCAAGAATCATGAGCACAGAAGCAGATGCCCGATATATTATAGATAAAGTACCGGCTAAATCAAATGGTTTTTGTTTTTGCAGCGGGTCATTTGGCGCAAGACCAGATAATGACCTGCCAGGGATGATTAAACGGTTAGGTTCAAGAATATATTTCCTGCACTTAAGGAGTACGCAACGGGATAAAGACGGAAATTTCTTCGAAGCCAACCACCTTGAAGGCGACGCCGATATGTACACACTGGTAAAGGAAGCCGTAAAATTAATGCATGCCGAGAACCGGGAAATTCCAATGAGACCTGACCACGGTCATCAGATGTTGGATGATTTAGCTAAAAACCCTTATCCTGGTTATTCGGCCATTGGACGATTAAAAGGCCTGGCAGAAATACGTGGCCTGGAAATGGGAATCAGCAAAACGCTTTTCGGTTGATATATCAAGGCAATTTACCTGTAGATTGCCTTTCCACAACCGTTGGATCGAGCACAATATGTTCAATCTTTTTATAAGGACTTTCCTGATGAACCATCTTCAAGAACATCTTAGCGCATTCCCTCCCTATTTGTGAAGGATGCTGATCTATTGTTGAGAGATTCGGAGTAATATATGCTGAAAAAGCTTCATTGGCAAAACCGATCACCCCAACTTCAGGAGGAGTTTCATCAATTTCTTTAAGTTTTTTAATTACGCCCAAAGCGGTAAAGTCATCACCGGCCACTATTGCATCTGGCTTATTTGCACTACGCATTAATTTACCTGCACCAAACCGGCCGTCTTTAATGGATAAGCCACCAAAGATGATGTGTTCATCAATTACCGGCAGATCGTTATCGGCCAAAGCTGCTTTATAACCCTTTAACCTATCATTAAAAATCTTGATTTGATGAACAGTTGTAACAAATGCAATCTTTTTATAACCACGGTCAATCAGGTGCTGCGTTGCCAAATAGCCAGCTCTAAAATCATCAAGCGTTATTGTTGGCACGGCTAAATCATCATGAACACGATCAAAGAGAATTAATGGTTTATTCTGTTTTATAATTTCTGCAAAGTGAGATACATCTTGCGTTTCTAGTGACATTGACGCCATAATTCCGTCAACCTGAGCCTCAAGTAAAGTTCTTACTCCGTTGATTTCATTTTCAACTGACTCATTAGATTGGTAAATGATTACCCTATAGCCACTGTCTTTCAACCCATCTTCAATACAATGTATAATTGAGGCAAAAAAATGTGCCTGAACACTGGGTACAATCACACCAATGATATGGGTTTTACCCGATTTTAATGCTGATGCTAACTTATTCGGACTATAATTTAATTTTCTTGCCGTTTCTATAACCGCTTTTTTAGTTGCATCACTTATTGCAGGAAAACCACTTAAAGCTCTTGATACAGTTGAAACTGTAATGTTGAGCTCTTTAGCAATATCGTATATAGTCGTTTTCTTCTTCAAAATTAAATGTATAGAGATAGATTAGTTCAACCGATTGTTCTGGCAATTTAACAATTAAACTTTAATGATGATATTCTTTTTATACATGATGTACAGTAGCACATAAAAACCAAGCACATAACTGATCGCCCAAACGAGCGAAGCATTTATTGGAGAGAAAAATGGTGTGTAGCAGGTTTTATAAAATTTCTCCAGCAAGGCTGTTTTCGTTCCATCTGCATTGGTAAACTTAATTAAGTTTAAAACCCTCGGCATTAAACCGGCCAGAAAAAAAACAGTAATGGCGTTTACACCATAAACAACAAACGGGGTGGTTATTTTTTTATAACCCTGAACATCTATTAGCCAATAACAAAGTGCCAAACCAACTGATGCTAAGCCGCCTGCATACAAAACATATGAGCTTGTCCATAAAGCTTTATTTATTGGAAATTGAAGATCCCATAGTAAGCCTAAAATGACAGCACCTATGCCCGCAGTAAACAACCAGGCCACTTTAGTTGGATTATCCACGTCTTTTCTTCGCATCCAGATTCCAGCCAAAATACCAAACAAACAGGTACCAATTGCCGGCAATGTACTTAAAACACCTTCAGGATCCCAGGTTTTAGCAGCGGCCCAGGTATGTGATTCTGTTAAAATTCCACGATCTATCCAGGCGGCAAGGTTGGTTTCTTTTTCCATATTTGCATAACCAACTCCAGGAACCGGAACAAAAGTCATCAATGCCCAATAAACCGCCAGGATGATAATGAACACTCTGAAAATTGTTTTACCAGAGCACTTTAAGAAAATGATGCTGCTGATGATAAACACAATCCCAATGCGCTGAAGCACACCTAATAAGCGAACGGTTTGAAAGGCTTCGAGCAAACTTTTCCCATCGATGATCACTCCCATGATTTTACCAAAAATTGCCAGGAAAAATCCAAGCAAATAAAGAATAACGCCTCGTTTAATGGCCCTAAGTATGGTTGTTCCATGTGTGGATGGATTGGCTTTACTACTGCTCATGGCAAAAGCAATTGAAACACCAACAATCCAAAGAAAGAATGGAAAAATCAAATCAGTAGGTGTGCAGCCATTCCATTCTGCATGTTCTAAAGGTGCATAAATATGACCCCAACTGCCCGGATTATTAACCAATATCATTGCTGCTACAGTTAATCCTCTAAAAAAATCAAGTGAAAGAAGACGTTGTTTTGGTTCGGTCATGTTTAGGGCTTGGTTTAGCGAACTAATTTAAAGTTTTGTTTTTATAAAGAGAAATAATTGATTTGGATGAGTATTAAAGTTAGCCGGGGTTTGCAAACCTCGATTAGCAGATAAACTTTGAAACTTTCGAAGTCGCACCGCCCGCAAACCCTTTGAGACTTCGCAAGTTGGACTGACTTACGAAGTTTGATCGGAAAGCGTGTGAGCAAAACTTCGTCAGTCTTTAAAGAACTTCCTTTTCCAAATCCCGCCTATCGGAACATCTTTCCAAACCAACAAAACTTGCGAAGTCGCACCGCCTGCAAACCCTTTGAGACTTCGCAAGTTGGACTGACTTACGAAGTTTGATCGGAAAGCGTGTGAGCAAAACTTCGTCAGCCTTTAAAGAACTTCCTTTTCCAAATCCCGCCTATCGGAACATCTTTCAAAACCAACAAAACTTGCGAAGTCGCACCGCCCGCAAACCCTTTGAGACTTCGCAAGTTGGAATAATTACTTTTTCATTGGTTCAATTAAAGCAATCGTACCATCGGCATTATGCGTAAGTTCTGTTACCTTGATATTTCTTAAATGTGTTTTACCCGAAAGTTGTGTATCGTGATAAAAAATATACCATTTACCTTTAATTTCGATAATGGAATGATGAGTGGTCCAACCTTCAACAGGATTCATAAACGTTCCCTGATATTTGAAAGGACCGTAAGGACTATCACCTATTGCCGAAGCCAGCAAATGTGTATCGCCTGTAGAATAGGTAAAATAATATTTCCCATTGTACTTATGCATCCAGGCTCCTTCAAAGAAACGGCGATCATGATCTTTTGTTAACAATGGCTTACCATTTTCATCCAAAATCACTACATCTTTTACAGGCTCATCAAAGCCTAACATGTTTTGACTCAACCTGACAACTTTGGCGGTTAAAGCTGATTCATTTTCTTTTTGCGAATCTGTTTTAGAACCATTTGCATCATATTTTCCATTATTCCAGCGCTGTAACTGGCCGCCCCAGATCCCCCCATAGTACATATATGTTGAACCATCAGTATCTGTAAAAACCGCCGGATCAATGCTGAAACTTCCTTCAATTGGCTTAGGCTCTGCTTTAAACGGACCAGCCGGATTTTTAGAAGTTGCCACCCCTATTCTAAAAACATCATTTTTATCCTTCACAGGAAAATATAAATAGTAGGTTCCATTTTTAAAAGCTGCATCAGGCGCCCAAAGCTGACGGCCAGCCCAGGGAATATCCTTCACGCTCAAAGCCACACCATGATCCGTTACTTTGCCGTTGATGCTATCCATACTTAAAACATGATAATCCCGCATGTCAAAATGATCTCCATTATCATTTTCAGGTGTTCCAGCTTCAATATCGTGCGATGGATAGATGTAGATCTTGCCATCAAAAACATGTGCTGATGGATCAGCAGTATAAATTTCGCTGATCAAAGGCTGCGATAAATATTTTGATTTCTTACTCGTATCGCTGGTTTCGGCATTGGTGTTTTTAGCATTTTGCTGACAGGAACTGGTTGATGCAACCCCTACAATCAGTCCTAATCCAAATAGTTTTTTAAAATTGTTCATCTTATTTTCAGGTTATAAATGGTTAAAGTTTATTTTACTTCACTAACAAAAGTTTCCGGAGGACCCAGGAAACTGGGCTTTAAACCACCAAGATCAAGCACCAGTTTTTGCAATACCACTCCTGGACTGATCATCCAATATTTGATGGTATGCTTGCCCGTGTTATTAAATTTTATTGGAGTTTTAAATATCTTTATATTGTCGGCAACTGATCTTCGCCATGCATTTTCTGTTTTATAATCAGTACTGATATTTACAATGACAGGCGGCTCATCATCAATAGAGACGGCAAATTTCAATCCTTCGCCATTGGCAAAATCAATGGTTGGTGATATGAAACTATTTAAGTTGAATGATCCGGTTTCATTCAGGTAAATATCATATTCTAAATGAGGAGTATTGGTACTGAGGGTTTGGACAGGTGAAGTAACCGGAACAGGAATTACACCTCCGGACGTTTTACCATAATTTGGAATGATTCTCCAAAATACCGGGCGGTTGTTTATTGCACGGTTATAACTTGGTGCTTCCATAGAAATGTAACCATTTTGAGGCACAAAGGCATTGATTTTTTGATCGGCCAATCTGGTATTATCCAAATGAACCAGTACTGAAATTTTTGAGCCATCGCTTCCGGAAACATTTATGATGGTTTGTGATTTTCCCTTAGGGGCTTTTGCCCAATCTATACTCAAAAAGATCCTTTGCTCATGGCTTACTTCGCCTTTCGGAAAATCGACTATTACATAAGCCGGGGCCTTGATTTGATAACTAAAAGAGCCTTTTGCTTTATTAAACAACTCAAAATAACGAGGCTTGTTAGTATAAAAATCAAAAGTTGGCAGGGCAATATCAGCTTTTTCTTTGCCTGTCCATGAAGAATCACTACCCTCAACGGCCAGCCCCATTTGAGCTTTGTTCAGGTTACCTGTAAGGGTCAGAATTACCGTGTTTGGGATAGAATTTTTTTCTGGCTGCTGCCAATAAGTATAACCAATATGGGTTTGATCCATCATGTGATCCCACTTACCACCAGCCATTATTTTGTTGTAATAATTGGTTATTTCTTCATCACGCTTGTACAATTGCGAAACTTTATCGGCTATGGCGTTTGTGGCAAAACGCCCCTGTTTAGCATAAAGTTTATTCTTGGCCACATGATAATAAAGATCATAAAGATTTGCACTTGCCTCAACAGGATGCATGACCAATTGATAGTAAGCATCTTTTTGCTCTGCAGGAACCTGATTATAAATAAACCTGGCCTTTTCCTCTAAATTTCTATAATCGGTTACTACATTTTCGAACTCGTTGTAGTGCGTTAAACTGTAAATACTATCTGTTAATAACTCGGGCTTTATGCGGCCATTGTATTTGGAATATTGATCTAGTATATCACCTGTTTCAGCAGCATATGTTTTTCCAAACTGTTGTTTGGCCCAATTGATGGTGTATTGTTTTAATTTTTCTGCAGGAATGGCATCGGGTGCCCAGGCATAATCCAGGAAAAAAGATATCGGAAATTCCATAGGTTTTAAATCTCCCACGTTTACTATCCAGATTTGATTGGCATTGTATTCATAGGCAAGATTCATTTGCTCCCAGATTTTTTGAATCGGGTTGGTGTTGATCCACTTGTAATTACGTGGATCACCAACATAATCGAAATGATAGTAAATGCCGTAACCACCCTTTCTTGGCGCTTCATTTAACTTTGGAAGTTTCCTGATGTTTCCCCAATTATCATCGCAAAGCAACAGCGTGATGTCATCAGGAACACGCATTCCTTTATCGTAATAAGCCTGAACTTCTTTATAAAGCGCCCAAAGTTGTGGAGTTTCTGATGCAGGTTTTTGCGTTACTTTTTCAATAATCGCCCGCTGATCTTTCACGATTTTTTCAAGCAATGCAGTAGCAGTTCCTTCAGTCATAGGTTCATCGCCATCACCACGCATGCCAACGGTTATAATTTGTTCTTTATCTGACACGCGTTTGAAACCACTTTCCCAAAATTCTCTCAACTGCTCCGGGTTTTGATCATAGTTCCATTTACCACCTTTGTATCTTTTCCATTCATCATGTGCTCTGGTTAATGGCTCATGATGCGAAGTTCCAATCACAACGCCATATTCATCCGCTAAAACAGGATTCATTTTATCATCATCATTAAAAGCACTTCCCCACATGGCCGGCCATAAATAATTACCTTTCAAGCGAAGAATGAGTTCAAAAACCTGCTCATAAAACTTGCTGTTAAATCCTCCAAATTCTTTTTTGCTCCAACCTGATAAAGCCGGCGCTTCATCATTCAGAAAAATCCCTCTGTATTTCACAGCAGGTGATGAAATCACGTGTCTTCCGGAAATAGCGAATAAAGCATTGTTCTTTTTTACCGGAACATCAGCCCAGTAGTACCAGGGCGAAACACCGATTTGGCTGGAAAGCTCGTACACACCATAAATTGTTCCGCGTTTATCGCTCCCCGCAATTACCAAAGCAGAATCTACCCCGGAAACCGGATTTTTGATTACCTCAATTAATGTGCTTTCCCAATTTCCTGCAATGCCACCAACATTAATTTTATTGTTTCTGATCAACTCATCAATGATGGTACTCTTACCAATTGTACCGATAATAATAACCATCCCCGATGCTTTATCAATAGAGAAACCCGGATTAATTCCTGTCACTTTTTGTAAGTCGACCTGAAGGTTTTTAGCTGCCCTTACTACCCCTGGCCATTCGTTTCCACTAACCAGAATAGATGAAACCCGGCCTTTACTTGATATAGAAAAACTGCCGTTAACAAAAGTGTTTGATACAAATGGGTCGGCAGCAGCGGCCAGACAAATGGTTTTGAAACCTAGCAATACGATAAGGAGAATGAGTTTCTTCATGTTATTTATTTTTTAAAATTGATCACTTCCCAATATGCTTTTTTGGGCTGCAGGTGGGTATCAAAAAGTAGCGGATAATTTTTTCTGCCCATTACCGGGTATTCATCAAGCCATGAATGCCGGTCAGAGATATTCCAAAAAGTGACATTGGTAATTACATCTTTATACTCACGAAACAGCTTGAAAACCATTGCATATTGTTCTGCTTGTTTCTGCTGTAATTCGGCTGTAAATTCATCAGATTCTCCTGGTTTTCGATCACGCTTGTTTTTCTCCCAGGGATAAATGGACATATCAACTTCTGTAAACTGAATTTTCAATCCAAGTGATGAATATCTTTCTATAGCAGTACTAAGTTCAATCTCTGTTGGTTCCTGCAACGACCAATGCGCTTGTAATCCAACTCCATCAACAGGCACACCTTTATCTTTTAAACTTTTTAACAGTTTATAAATTCTTTCACGCTTTTCTGGCCGTTCGGTGTTATAATCGTTATAATAAAGTTTGGCGTTTGGATCGGCAGCATGAGCATATTCAAAGGCTTTTACAATGAAATCTTCTCCGCAGATCTGATACCATTTTGAATCGCGCATGAATTTCGCAGGATCATCATCAATTGCCTCGTTTACCACATCCCAGGCATAAATTTTACCTTTATAACGACTAACCACTGTTGTAATGTGATCTTTTAAACGTTGCAATAAAACATCTTTCGTAACTTCTTTCCCATCTTTTCCTTTAAAAAGCCAGTTTGGTGTTTGTTCATGCCAGCATAAATTGTGTCCGCGAATTCTGATTCCATTTTTTACCGCGAAGTTTACAATCGAATCTGCATCTTTCCAATAAAAAAACCCTTCTCTTGGCTGCAGAGGCCCCATTTTCATGGCATTTTCAGCAGTAAGGCTGTTAAATTGTTTTTTAATCAGTTCAGCTTCATCGCCAACAAGATTTTTCACACCTACCGCTACGCCCATTGAAAAATAGGATTGATAAAAATCTTTTAAGCCACGCTTATCCGTAGCGTAATTTGCCACACCCTGCGGTGCCCTGCAGGAGTTTAAAATCAACAACAATAGGAAATAAACCCACAGTGATCTGATAAATCTTGAAAATTTACTACGCCTGCTCATGTTTTATCTGGTTAATATCTGGCGAAGTTCTACTTCATGACTTCGCCGTATTTTAGTTAACGAATTTTGTTTTTTTTATCTGCAATTTGTATTTGCATCCCAGCAAGGCCAAAGCGCAACATCTTCGTTCTACTCTAATCCGGCCTAACAAATTTTTCGGATTCCACAGACCAAGCCTTGCTACTGGCTTCCGAATAAAAATTTTCAGCCGGTGTTTATTAATGTTGCTTTATTGTTTTTCATTGGCATTAATGAGCTCAGCAAGCTTCGGTTTTATTACTTTTTGACATCAAACCTGCGAAGCAAGCTTGAGGACAATTAAGAACAATAAACCACACCGAAAAAAGTAAAGAGCCCCGTTTAGCCAAGACAAAAATGTTCTTTTTAAGACAATGAATACTGATTTCCAGATTAAAATTCATTGAATACACCCAAAACTCAGTTACTTTAAAACCCAATGGAATTTCCTCCATCTACAGGCATTATCACACCTGTAACATATTTTGCCCCTGCTGAACAGAAGAAATAAACAGCTTCTGCCACATCATCGGGATCTCCCATTTTCCCCATTGGGGTTCTGGAGAACACTTTGTTTTTTCTTTCCGGATCGGCATCCAAAGCTTTAGCCGACATTGCCGTTTTGATAAATCCCGGAGCAACGCAATTGGTTCTGATTCCCAAAGGTGATAGTTCCGTTGCCATCGCCCTTGTCATGCCTTCAATTCCGGTTTTAGCCGCAGAATAAGCAATAACCTTGGGTATACCATATTGAGCTGCCATTGAACTGATGTTAACAATAGAGCCCTTCCCTGCTTCGATCATTTTCTTAACCACCTCTCTGCTTATCGCAAAAACCGAAGAAAGATTGGTTTGTACCACACTGGCAAAATCATCATCTGTAACCTCTATAAAGGGTTTTTTCATATTGATACCTGCATTGTTCACCAAAATATCAATTTTACCATATTCAGTATTAATCTCCTCAATCAAAGCCGGAATTTCTTTAAGGTTTTGAAGATCAAATACCTTATAATTACATAATTCGCCAAATTCAGAAGCCGCAGCTTTTAAATTCTCTTCATTTCTGCCGATCATGATTACCTGAATATCCTCCTGAATCAATTTCCTGGTAATGGCCAATCCTAATCCTGCGCCGCCTCCCGTTACAATAGCTATTTCTTTACCCATATTATTTTTTTCTTTGCGATGATCCACGAACGATTAATTCTGTATTTAGGAGCACGGTACTGGTAAAACTCAGATCGCCTTCGCCATCTAAGTGATTGATTAAAATTCTGGCGATGCTTTCACCCATTTCGTTACCGGGGTAATTAATGGTGGTAATGGCAGGTTCCGTAACTTTTGATATCAGATCATTATTAAATCCAACTATTGCGATATCTTCAGGTATGCGTAAACCGGCTTCCTTAAAAATGGTTAAGGCAAATGCGGCCGAAGAGTCATTGGTAACAAACAACCCATCGGGCAGTGTATCTCTTTTCAACACATCATTAACCAAAGCATCCTGAATGGCTTGCTCCGTTAAATCGTTGGATATATATAATGCCGGGTCGAATTCTATATGATGATCATTCAAAGCTTTTTTGTAACCTTCAAATCGGTCTTTATAAACATTTCTGGATGGATTACCGGTAATGTGCAGAATTTTTTTGCAACCCTGTTGAATTAAATGCTCAGTTGCTTTATACCCTGCTTTAAAATTATCTATGAGTACTTTTGTAGACTGAATGCTTTCTGCCACACGATCGAAAAAGATAATTGGAATGTTTTTCCTGATGAAAGTGTCGAAATGGCTCAAATCTTCGGTATCAGAAGCCAATGAAACAATCAAACCATCTACCCTGCTGTTAAACATGGTTGTAGTATTGGTTTTTTCTTTTGATTCATGCTCAAAAGATTGACTAATGATCAGATTGTAACCGGCATTATTTACTATTTTTTCAATCCCTGATAAAACCGACGACATAAACAAACTATTTAACCGTGGAACGATTACACCTATGGTATTGGTTTTTTGCTTACGGAGATTGCTAGCAAACTTGTTAGAGCGGTAACCCAGCTCTGCTGCCAGGTCAAATATTCTTTTTTTGGTTTTTTTATTAATAGCCGGATGATCCTGCAATCCTCTACTCACTGTTGTTGCAGAAACATTCAATCGCTCTGCCAAGTCGTAAATGGTAATTTCCTTATCTTGCATACACTAATCTGAAACTGATGTTCCTTTATATTTGGTATGCCTAAATTAGGATTAATATTACACAATTGCAATCGGTTGCATAAATTTTGTGTAATATTTTTATTTGCTGCTATCTGGTAAAAAAATCGCGGTTACTCTTTAGCTAATGGAACTTCAACTCCAACTGGCCCGCTTGGCTCACTTTCATTCTTTAAACGATCGAGCGCTGTAACCAGATAGCTGTACCGTTTTCCGCTCCCTACATTGGTATCAATAAACGAAAGGTAATCTTCAAAACTTATTTTAAGAATGTTTTTAGGATCGAGCACTGAAATTTTTTCTCCTTCCTCGAAACGATAGATCACGTAGCCTGACGCTGTTTCTCCATCTTTAGCTTTCATCGGGATTTGCCATTTTAAATGCACGCCATCTTTCAGGGCATCAGCAACTAGGGCTTGCGGTGCATTTGGTGGAACTTCATCGAGCCAAGGCATTTGCGGTGGTAATGCCTGGTAACTATAAAGATCATTTTTAAGTGAATCGCCGACAGATTTTGCGACGGTGCTGAGTGATTTAGAACTGAAATAAACACTGCCCTGAATTCGGTTGTTCTCTCTGATATAACGGATTTGTTTTGGGATCTCCGAAAGGTTTCTCCAGGCTATTTCGGCCCTTGAGTTTACCAGATAGGCGCCTTGCCCTACATATACATGCCTTCCATAAGCGTTGTTGCTCCACCAATCCACCAAGGTTCCGAATGGTGCCACCCTTCTTGTAAAAGTAAAATATATTTGCGGATTGATGTAATCTACCCAACCCTCTTTAACCCATTTCCGGCTATCGGCAAAAAGCTCAGCATAATTAGATAATCCGTTTGTTGCTGAACCTTCAGGATCTTCATATTTATTTCGCCAGATACCGAAAGGGCTTACCCCAAACTTAACCCATTTTTTATAATGATGAATGCTATCATCCAGTTGCTTAATGAGCATATCCACATTATTTCTGCGCCAATCTTTAATGTCCGTGAAATTATTTGGGTACTTATTAAAGGTTGCACTATCGTTGATCGTTTGCCCCTCTATTTTATAGGGATAGAAATAATCATCGAAATGGATACCATCCACATCATAGCCTTTAACCACATCTAAAATGACCTGAACGATATATTCTCTCACATCAGGAATTCCCGGATCGAATTGCTTTTTACCGCCATAGGTAAAAAACCAATCCGGATGTTTTCGAAAGGCGTGATCCTCGCTAAAAACAGAGCTGCTGCTCATACTGGCACGGTACGGATTAAACCAGGCATGCAACTCCATGCCCCTAAAATGGCATTCTTTTATAGCAAAGGCCAAAGGATCATAACCCGGCGCCGGCGCCAGGCCTTGTCTTCCCATTAACCATTGGCTCCAGGGTTCTCTTGATTTTGCATAAAAAGCATCACCTGCGGGGCGAACCTGCAAAATGATCGCATTCATTCCCTGAGCTTTATGTCTTTCCAATATTCCGATCAGCTCTTGTTTTTGCTGATCAATGGTCAGGCCGGGTTTTGATGGCCAGTCTATATTGGTAACAGTAGCCACCCAAACGCCCCTAAACTCTCTTTTTGGTGCAATTTTTGATAAAGGTTGTGCATTTAATATATAAGGTATTACAGTTAAAGTTAAAAGTGCGTATAGGAAGTTTTTAAGCATTATTTCTGTCTTGTTTTTTATTCAGGATGTGTGTTTGTGTTAATTTGAATACAAATGAACGTTAGCAATTAAACGATTTTTTTTAAAAACTCTTATAAGTTTATTAAAAATTATAATTTGCGCCCTGCTAAAATTAATTGTGTACACCATTTACCTATGGAACAACAAAAGTATATTATTTTAAGAAGATACAGCATTATTAAAAATGGAACCACAAAAGATTAATAAGGGCGATAGAAACAAAATTTACTTCCTGGTCATTGTTATAACAGCGCTTATTGGAACAAATGCTTACCTGTTTTTTAAAGATCGACAGCAAAGCGAAAGATTTGTAACGGTTAGCACGGAAAAGGATAAGTTACGGCTTGAAGTAGAAAAAATTGAGGTGGAACTGGATAAGGTGGAGGCCTTAAATCTTGATTTGAATGAGAAGCTTATTGAAGAACAAAAACTGGCACGGGAAAAAATTGATGAACTTAAGATTGCCCTGGAAAAAGGAGCAATTACTCAGGGCGAACTTGATAAGGCCAATAGCCAGATCAATGAACTTAAAACCTTTGTTAAAAACTATAACGACCAGATTATCCAGCTTCAAAAGGATAATATTTTTCTTAAAAACAGCCGCGATAGCTTAGAAAACACTTTAAAAAATATTAGCAGCAGAGCTTCGAATCTTGAAAATGAGAACTCAAACCTAAGTGCAAAGGTTAAAACTGCAGCGGCTTTAAAGCTTCAAAATGCAGAAATTATAGCCTTCAGAACAAAATCCAGCGGCAAAAAGGTAGAAGTAACCAAATCATCAACCGCAGAAAAATTAAGTGTCCGCTTTAATATCATTCCAAACGAATTAGCAGAAAAAGGCCATCACAATATCTATTTAAGGGTTTTTGATCCTGCAGGGAATCTACTTGCCAATGAAGGCAATCGTTTCGAAGCCGATGGGCAGGAAATGCAATACAGCCACTCTATCTACATCAACTACAACAATGACGATAGCACTTACGTTATCGATTGGACTAATCCTAAACCTTTCATTAAAGGTATTTACACCGTTATCTTATACGCAGATGGAAATACATTGGGAAAAGCTCAGGTAGATTTGAGATAACAATCACAATCTAATGATGTTACGCCAGTGGAAAGACCAGATAAAAGCTGGTTCCTACGTCCATAACAGAGGTAAAGGTAATGGTTCCACCTGCATTTTCTACTGCTTGTTTAACAAATGCCAGGCCTAAACCTGTGCCTGAAGTTTTGGTGGTAAAATTGGGCACAAAGATTTTATCATGTAAAATTACTGGAATACCCTTACCATTATCTTTTATCTCTATATAGGCATTTTCACTATCGTTATATAAAACCACAGTTACGCAACAGTGCGAATCATCATCAATGGCCTCAATCGCATTTTTAAAGAGATTATTGAATGTCCTCAACAATTGATCATGATCTGCCAGAATACGGATGTTCCTGTCAGATTTATTTAATACATTAATTTCTACATTATCAGTGTTTTTGTAAACCTGTCTTGCCTGTTCAATCACGGGCATTACACCTAGTTGTTCTAAATTGGTGTCGGGCATTCTGGCAAAGTTGGAGAACTCTGATGCGATTTTAGAAAGACTATCAATCTGCTCAATAAATGATTTGCTAAATTTATTGAACTTATTTTCAAAATTCGGATCATTCTCTTTCCAGGATTTTTCAAGTAATTGAACACCTAATTTTAAAGGGGTTAGTGGATTTTTAATTTCATGCGCCACTTGTTTAGCCATCTCTCTCCAGGCGCTTTCCCGCTCTGAGCGTGCCAGTTTAATCGCACTGTCTTCCAGGGCAGCAATCATACTGTTGTATTCTTTAATCAACGAACCTATTTCATCATGCCTGCGCCAAACAATTGGTTCATTACGCTGGCCAATTCTGGTTCTGCTGATGCTTTCCTGTATAAAAGTTAAGGGATTGGTAATCTGATTAGCCAAAAACACGGCCAAAACACCAACCGCCACAAAAACCAAAGCATAAATATTAATCAGGTTACTTACAAAAAGGGCTATTTTATCTGAGTATTCTTCCTCATTTGAGTAATTTGGCAGGCCGATATATGCGATGGTTTTATTTTGCGCATTTCTAATCGGCGCATATGCCGCAGCATAGGTTAAATTCCCGATCTTTTCTTCTGCATTTATAAATTCTGATCGTTTCAACTGATGCAGATAAGTATATGCCAATGGGCCCATTTTCCTGCCGATAACCTTATAATTATAAAGCTTAGGGTAGGTAGTCATGATCAGGTTTCCTCGTACGTCATATAAATTTAAATCGGCATTATTGATATCTGCAAAATTGTTGAAATCTGCTACCGCACCTTCATCATCAGTTATGCCTTTACTAAATACCTGCTTTTCATAATTCTGCTGAACTTTCCTGATTTTGTCTCTTATTGATGCGTTTTGCTGTCCTCTATATTCATTATTCATATAATAATAGGTTACCCAACCTACTATCAATAAGGTAGCTACAACAGAAAGTACTATAGATACCTGAATACGGGTTTTATATAAGATCTTATTCGCATTAATCATTAACGACCTATTAATGCTAAACCATCCAACGCGTTCATCATCAAGGTTTTTGATTAGCCAAATTAAGCCGTAGAGTACCAGGGAAAAGATAATGAAAACAAGAAAGAAGAAGGATAAAGCGGCCAATCGCTCCACATAATCTACCTTTTCTTTACTGATCACGACCATTTTGCTGTCAGTAGGTTTATAAATGAGGTGGCTATAATGAAGCGTAAAATCACTGCTGGTCACAAAATCGTCTTTCTTGCCTTCGAAAACTCTTCCATCTAACGGATATGTATAACTTCCTGATTGATTGAGCAATCTATTATTACTGTATAAAGCGATGGAATAGCCCCGAAAGTCTTCATCCTTAATGAATTTTTGATCACCAAGAAGATCAGGCAGGCGGTTATTATAATTATATGGCTTTGATCGCAGTTCAATAACAAGTGTTCCGAGCAAATTGCCTTTATTTACAACGGAAATGATTCCAAAATAATCCTGATAGCCGAATGTATTGTTTACCTGATAAAAATAATTTGCCCCATCAATTTTAACCGAACCCGATTCCACAAGCTCTTTGTACTTTTTGAATGCCTGTCCATTGGGGTTATTAATATCTATTCCATTTTTATCATAGGGATATATTTGATAGTCGTACCTGTTCAGATAACCATCCAAATAGTTTTTAATATGATTTTTAAGAACTGCATAATTAGATTTGCCATTCTGGCTAAAATAACGAACCAGAAATTCATCCTGTAACAATTGCCCTTCCAAACTGCCCAATGCAACAATGGCATTAGGATCTTCTGATGATTGCACTTTTCGAGCCAGGGGTTCGCGTAAGCTCCGTTCAGTTATATCTTTATATTTAATGTATTTAATTGACGTGTTAAAGGCCAAACAAAAAAACACAATAGCAAACAGGCCAACAGAAAAGGTTGCCCCTTTTACATAAACGCTTCTCGCAACAATGAATAGTATTAAAGCGAAAACAATGAAAAATGCTGTAAAATCAATTGAAAGTTTATAAGCAAAAATGATTAAAAAGCCAGTCAAAAATATGATCAGTCTTTCTTTATTAGTTACATTAAGCTGATTACTTACTGTAGCTGATATGACGGTTATTAAATAGATTTGAAACCAAACCAGGCATAATATTACAATACTCACCCAACTGGTTCCGCTTAATTTCAGGATATTGATAATTTCGAAATTGATTTTTGAATTATAAATAAGGCCAAAAAAAACATCATCACTAAAAAAGGCAATAGCAGCAATAAAGGCCAGTAATATAATATGAATAAAAATGCCGACCAGTTTCCGCTTTCTGATCCATTCTCCAAACCGATATTGATCTTTATGATTAAACATGAAAAGCAATAGCCATGTTAAGGTAAATACATTCAATAGAAAGTCACCTAATGAAGGCATCAAAAAACTCTCAGAATATATTCTTGGATCGAAAAGATCGAGCGGAAAACGATGATTGAACCATCCATAATACAAATCAGATAACCTGAATGATAAAAAGAACACCGTTAACAACAAGGTAGCCAAAACAATATGTCCTTTTCTGGCTATCAAAGAGCTTAGTGAATTAAAAAACATGCAGATACAAAGCATTCCACCTATGAATAACCACAGCTGCGTTCCAGAATAATAGTTATCGACATAACCAGGCTTAACTTTTAATCCAAAAAGAAATTTATTATCAATACTCTTTATGCTGTAAACGTCTTTATCGGTAAAAGATGCCAGGGTTAAAAGTTTTGAACTGGATAAAAAAGGATCAAGTTCATTTTTAAAGTATTGGGTTTCTTTAAACGGATATTGAGACTGTATCGCAATCAGAAAGATTAAATTGTAATCATCTTGCGTACGCTTAATCACCTCGTACCAGCCATTTGAAAAGAATAATACAGAACTTCCTTCTTTAATTGAACGGGGGTCGATATCTGTCAGCTTGTAAGTGCTCCAAAATTTGAGCTGATTATTTTGGAAAGTCAGGAGGTTAATGCCTTTGGCTTTTCTGTAAACATTCATGAAGTCAATCGCATCTTTCGGATTGACGTGCAAATGCATGGCCTTTTTAACTTCTTCTTTGTTGTTTAAGAAATCTTCAACGTACCTTTCTTTTACCGATAAGTTTTGTTGAACCTCATTTGCATCGCGTTCAAGCAATTCATTTTTGGTGGTAAACCTGCTTAAAGAAAGTGAAGTTGCTATGAGACAACAACCCAAAACAAGCAGCAGAAATCTAATTTTTACACCAAAGCTCAATTTCATCGATTTTGATAAAGATATTAAATATTGATAAAAAACAACGCCATAAACGGTTTGTTTATGGCGTCGAAATTATTTTATGAAGATCATTGGTTAAGCAACAGTAGCGCTGCTTGTTTGTACCTCGCGACTTACCTTTTTAACCAGGCCTTGCAAAACATTACCTGGTCCCACTTCAACAAATTCCGTCGCTCCATCTGCAAGCATGTTTTCTACGGTTTGTGTCCAACGTACGGCACCTGTTAATTGTTTGATCAAATTCTCTTTTATTTGAGCCGGATCTGTATAAGGCTTGGCATCAACGTTTTGATAAACAGGGCAAACAGGAGCAGAAATAGCTGTTGCTTCAATTGCTGCCTGCAATTCAATTTTCGCTGGTTCCATTAAAGGTGAGTGAAAAGCTCCTCCAACATTTAATTTTAAAGCTCTTTTTGCACCTGCTTCAGTTAGTTTCGCACAAGCTAAGTCAACCCCTTCAATACTTCCGGAAATCACCAATTGACCCGGGCAGTTATAATTTGCCGGAACAACTACCGCATCAACCTCTGCACAGATTTTCTCCACCAGATCATCAGCCAAACCTAAAATAGCAGCCATGGTTGACGGTTGTGCTTCGCAGGCCTTTTGCATCGCATTTGCACGGGCAATAACCAATTTTAAACCATCTTCAAAACTTAAGGCATTAGCAGCCACCAACGATGAAAATTCACCTAAAGAGTGACCAGCAACCATATCAGGCTTGAAATCATCACCCAAAACTTTAGCCAAAATAACTGAATGCAGAAAAATTGCCGGTTGAGTTACATTGGTTTGCTTAAGTTCTTCATCTGTTCCGCTAAACATAATATCGCTAATGCGGAACCCAATAATTTCATTTGCTTTTTCGAATAATTCTGCGGCTTTGGGGTTCTCATAAAGATCCTTGCCCATGCCTACAAATTGTGCTCCTTGTCCAGGAAAAATATATGCTCTCATTATAATTTAGTTTGGCGTATCGTGTTGCCGATTAGCGTTTTTAAGCGACTAATCTTGAACTATTTAGTCTAAACTTGCCGTAATTAATCTTAAAAATTCGGCTCTTGTTTTATCGTTGCTTAAAAAAGTTCCGGTAAATGCCGATGTAGTGGTAACTGAATTTTGTTTTTGCACACCACGCATGGCCATGCACAAGTGCTTGCATTCCATTACTACTGCAACACCCATTGGGCTTAAAGTATTTTGAATGCAATCTCTGATTTCGTTAGTTAAACGTTCCTGCACCTGTAAACGGCGGGCAAAAGCATCAACCACTCGGGGAATTTTACTTAAACCCACAATATGACCATTTGGAATATAAGCAATATGCGCTTTACCAAAAAACGGCAACATGTGGTGTTCACACATTGAATACACTTCAATATCCTTAACCACAACCATTTGGCTGTAATCTTCCTCAAACATGGCCGATTTTAAAATTTCATCCGGTTTCAAATCATAACCATGTGTTAAATACTGAAGTGCTTTTGCCACGCGTTCTGGCGTTTTTAATAAACCTTCGCGTTCAGGGTTTTCGCCCAAATGGCCAAGAATATCTTTGTAATGCGTAGCTACTGCATCAATTTTTTCATCATTATATCGATCTATCTTTACATATCCATCAATCGACTCACCTTTTAATACGTCTTTAATGCTCATTAATATAGGGTTTTAACCAAAGTATTCAACATAGTTATTTTCGGTTTCATAGATTTTAACACAATGTAAAACCGCACCATTTTCAGCAATTGGAGTTTCCAGCTGTTTCCATATCTCTATGGCCAGATTTTCTGTTGAGGCCAATTTTCCTTTCATAAAATCGACATCAAGATTTAAGTTTTTATGATCCACCTTATCAACCACGTAGGTGTTCATTACGTCTTTAAGCCATTTCAAATCAACAAGAAAACCAGTTTCCGGATTTACTTCGCCTTTAACAGTAACATATAACCAATAGTTATGACCATGCCAGTTCGGATTAGCGCATTTGCCATAAACCTCCGTATTTTTATCATCATCCCAATCGGTTCGGGCCAGCTTATGCGCTGCATTAAATGATGCTTTTCTCGTTATATAAATCATTACTACAAAATAAAAGCTCAAATATACTGATAAAGCTTAAAGCCTAAACACCAAAGCTTAAAGAAACCAAAGTTTAATCAAAAGAATCCGCTAAATTTACCTTATGAAAACTTTAGTGGTTGCAGCTACCAAGGCTGAGGTTACATTCTTTTACCAGCATTTTAATTTACCTGAAGGCGATTTTATTGAAAGTAAAAACTTCGACTTGCTGATTACCGGCGTGGGTATGGTTGCTACGGCTTTTTCACTCGGGCAACACCTGTCTCCGAATAAATATAACCTGGTGGTAAACCTGGGTATTGCAGGTTGTTTTAACAGAAAGATTGAGTTAGGCAGCTTATTAAATATTAATGAAGATATTTTTGCCGAATTAGGTGCCGAAAATGGAGATGAATTTTTAACCATAACCGATTTAGGATTTGGGGAAAATCGTTTTAAGCCAAAAAACAAAAGGACTGTTAATTTACCTGCCGTTACCGGTATAACCGTAAATTGTGTTACGGGAAGTGAGAAAAGCATCAATAATTTAAAGAAAAGGTTAAATCCAACTACCGAAAGTATGGAGGGCGCCGCTGTATTTTTTGCCTGCAAACAACAAAATATAGATTGTTTGCAAATTCGTAGTGTTTCTAATTACGTTGAACCCAGAAACAAGGAAAACTGGAAACTGGGTTTAGCCATCAAAAATCTGAACGACTGGGCGATTGCTTTTATCTCAGAAATGAACTGATTATGACGAAGTAGTTTAATACAGTAGTTAATTTTGATTCATGAAGCTTACACTTGGTTTTTCACCCTGCCCTAACGATACATTTATTTTTGATGCGCTGATTCACCACAAAATAGACACTGAGGGCCTGGAATTTGAGGTTATTTACGATGATGTGGAAACGCTCAATCAAAAAGCTTTAAAAGGGCAACTGGATATTACCAAGCTGAGTTTTCATGCATTTGCTTATGTTGCAAGCCAATATGCTTTATTGGATGCAGGAAGTGCTTTGGGTTTTGGTGTTGGCCCGCTTTTAATTAGCCATAAATACACTCCGGAAACCCTTGCCGGATTACTGAAATCGGGAAAGACTGATCTTAGGGTTGGGATTCCCGGAAAATACACAACTGCCAACTTTTTACTCAGCATTGCTTATCCAACTTTACAAAACAAGCAGGAAATGGTTTTTTCAGAAATCGAATCGGCTTTGCTTGATGATAAAATTGATTTAGGCTTGATCATTCATGAAAACAGGTTTACCTATCAGGACAAAGACTTAATCAAAATTGTAGACCTGGGTGATTATTGGGAGAAATTAACAGGTTGTGCCATTCCTTTAGGCGGAATCGTGATCAACAGAAAATTAGATCGTGAAGTTCAGCTGAAAGTCAACAGGTTAATTCGTCAATCTGTTGAATTTGCATTCGCTCACCCTGAATCGGGAATCGATTTTATTCGTGAGCATGCACAAGCCATGGATGAAGCAGTGATGTATAAACACATTGAATTGTATGTAAATAAGTATAGTGTTAATTTAGGCGAGGAAGGCCGTAAAGCCATAGATACGCTATTTACACTTGCGCAGGAAAGAAATATTATCCCTGCGATTCAGGAGCGTTTATACATTTAAGGGATTGAAATTCACGATGACGGCAGTTCATGTATGGTCCGTTAAGCGCTCCGCCAAGCCAACACGTCATGCTGAACCCGTTTCACTGTTGTCCGGTAAAAATTTTGAATTAATTTTTTACCGGACAGCCTAATGACAAATGGCTGTAATATTTGTCTGTTGAAAATATATTTCGCTGGATATTGAAGCTATAAACAGTTTAAATGATTAGAACTTTAACAAATGAATAGTTTTTTACCGGACAGCCGGATTTGGATAAGTATTTTTAAAACTGAAAAACAATGGGCTTATCATTTAAATTGCTATAAAAACAACGTTTTTAGCTTAATTTGAAAGGTTTTATGGCTAGCATAGACTTTAACCGGACAACAGTGAACCCGTTTCAGCATCTTTCCTGAGATGCGTTCATGCCATTAAGGTACTGAAACAAGTTCAGGATGACGACCGTTCATGTAGGGGATGTTAAGCGTTCGGCCTGGCCAACACGTCATGCTGAACCCGTTTCAGCATCTTTCCTGCTATGCGTTCATGTCATTAAGGTCCTGAAACAAGTTCAGGATGACGACCGTTCATATAGGGTTTGTTAAGCGTTCAGTTTGGCCAACACGTTATGCTGAACCCGTTTCAGCATCTTTCCTGCGATGCGTTCATGCCATCAAGGTACTGAAACAAGTTCAGGATGACGACCGTTCATATAGGGTGTGTTAAGTGTTCAGTTTGGCCAACACGTTATGCTGACCCATTTCAGCATCTTTCCTGCGATGCGTTCATGCCATTAGGGTCCTGAAACAAGTTCAGGATGACGGCCGTTCATGTAGGGGGTGTTAAGCGTTCGGCCAAGCCAACATATCATGCTGAACCCGTTTCAGCATCTTTCCTGAGATGCGTTTATGCCATCAAGGTACTGAAACAAGTTCAGGATGACGACCGTTCATATATAGTGTTTTAAACGCCTCGCCAAGCCAACACGTCATGCTGAACCCGTTTCAGCATCTTTCCTGAGATGCGTTCATGCCATCAAGGTCCTGAAACAAGTTCAGGATGACGACCATTCATATATGGCGTTTTAAGCATTATGCCTGATCACCTCGTGTTCATTGTTATTGCTGATAGACATTTCAACTTTCCAATATTTCAACAAACCAAAACAACCCTTCTACTAGCTAACCAATAACTTATAACCTTTACCGTGAACGTTAA
This sequence comes from Pedobacter chinensis, assembly GCF_003339865.1. Classification (GTDB taxonomy): domain Bacteria; phylum Bacteroidota; class Bacteroidia; order Sphingobacteriales; family Sphingobacteriaceae; genus Pedobacter; species Pedobacter chinensis. The sequence goes on along the minus strand of NZ_QPKV01000003.1, from coordinate 374,264 downwards.
TAATTTCTACTTTTGGGTCGCCTTTAAGGTATTTTCTAAGCTTACTTAAAAAAACATCCATGCTTCGGCCGTTGAAATAGTTGTCATCATGCCAGATACTCAACAGCGCTTCTTCCCTGGTCAGCACCGTGTTTTTCTTCAAACATAATAAACGAAGCAATTCAGCTTCTTTAGTGGAAAGTTTTTGTTGCTGATCGCCATTTGTAATAATCTGAGTAGTGTAATCAAAAGTATAATCACCAATGGTAAATTGAGTTTCAGCAGCCTCTTCAGCACCTTCAATCTTGTTTGAAACGCGTTTAAACATGGCATTGATGCGTAATAACAACTCTTCAATCCGGAAAGGTTTAGTGATATAATCATCACCGCCCAAATCATATGCTGCAGATTTATCTTCCAGCATCGTTTTCGCGGTGGCAAAAATAATAGGCACCTGAGCATTTATTTTGCGAATATCCTTCCCTAAAGTAAACCCATCCTTTTTAGGCATCATCACATCCAAAATACAGAGATCGAAGCTCTGCTTATTGAAAGCGCGCAAACCTTCCTCTCCGTCTGTACAAAGAACCACATCGAATTTGCCTTTTAATTGCAAATAATCCTGCAGTAATAAACCTAAATTTGGATCGTCCTCTACCAGAAGTATTTTTTTCATTTTTTTTATTTTGTTCACATAGGAAATATTGCCTATTGTAAATGTTTGATTGTGAGAATGCATAACGGTTTAATTACTTGTGATAAATTTACCACGATATTAAACAAAGTTAAATTACAACAACATCATGTATCGACAAATAAAGCTTTTGTGCCGATGGTTAGCCTTCGTATAAAGGTAACGTTATTTCGAATGTTGTTCCTTTATCTTTTTCGCTGATCACTTTAATATTACCGTTAATTTGTTTTATAATATCCTGAACATAATTCAACCCAAGTCCGAAACCTTTAACATCATGTAAATTACCCGTTGGCACCCTGTAAAACTGATCGAAAATCCGTTTCGATTGTTCTCTGGTCATTCCTATCCCCTTATCAGAAATTTCAATGATCAGATTCTTATTCGTATTTCTTGTTGAAATGGTAATCTCGGGAACATTTGTACTGTATTTATTCGCATTATCAATCAGGTTGTAAAGTACATTTGAAAGATGAAGTTCATCTCCAAAAACTGTCGCTTTCTCTGCATTGGTATTGACATGTAAAACCGCATTCCTTTTTTGGAGCTGAAGGCTCATGCTATCCAGAACGATCACAATAAGATCATTCATCTCAACTGCTGTATTTTCCATTTTAAGTTCGCCCTTTTCTAAACGGGCTATGCTTAAAACTCGTTCGATATGGCTACCCAGGCGAACATTTTCATCATAAATAATATTTGCTAAACGTTTTAGCCTGTTTTTGTCTTCTGTCACTTCCGGATCTTTCAGGGCCTCGCTGGCAATCATAATCGTAGCTACCGGGGTTTTAAATTCATGTGTCATATTGTTGATGAAATCCGTTTTCATCTCCGATATTTTCTTCTGCTTTAAAATGGCATAAAGTGTGTAAGAGAAAATGAAAACCAAAACCAATAGTAAGCCAATTGATGAGGCCAGGGTAAAGCTTAAATTGGAAAGTATTGCAGAGTTTTTGTTTGGAAAAGTAACGATCAAAGTTCCCGGATCGCGAAATAAGTCATTCCCGAAAAGCGGTGTTTTATAAGTGTTTTCCGGTAAGAATTCTTTTTTAGAGTTCGATGCTTCTATAAACAATGTAGAATCTTTTTTTGCCAGAGAAACTTTATAAGAAGGTTTTTGAGTAATGTTATGCGTTAATAATTCGGTCTTTAAAATATTACCGAGGGCTTCGAAGTTTATCCGCTTGTAGATTGGAACATTTGCTTCTTCCAGCTCTTTCGATACATCTTCAACTAAACTCAGCCTTGTGTATGAAAAAGTATCTTTACCCAATGCGGCAATTTTTAGCTCCAGTTTTTTCTTTGCGATTTCATCTTCACGTTTAAATTTCTTTTCTAAATCATCAGAAATTTTAGGGACACTAACGGTAAGCGGTTTAGCATTACGGGGATCGTAAACCAAATACCTCAATGTATCGGGTAGGCTTTGCAAACTTTTAAACTCAAAGGTTTTTGGTGGCGGAGCATAGGGTTTGGTACGCATGCTATAGCCCTTCAAAATCAGGCTTCGCATGTCAATAATAGCGTCCATTTGCAAATCGAGACTTGAACCATTAACTGATGATAAGGAAACGAATTCTGTTTCAGAAATTACATTAGGCGCCCTGTAAGAGGCTCGGATGATACTATCTTGTTGATTTAAATAGTTTTCAATTTGATTTTCCCGTTCAGCTTGCCGCAATTCGGCTTCCTGTACATATTGCTGTCTTAAATCTTTGATATCCAATGCTCTTTGGCGAGCATCCTGAAGGCGTTTTAATTTATTTTCGGCATCCTTTCTATTGATGTGGTTGGCAACGTTTAACCGCTCTGCTTTTTTAACTACCGTAGCCAAAGTTTGGTTTACCTGCTCATCAAAAAGTTGAGATTTGAGATTGTATGCCTCCTTAATGTAATACAACTGCATTACAAAAACACCAAGCAAAGCCACTGTCATTAAAACAGTAATAAACCAAAAACTTCTTTTCTTCATTAATACGACCTTGTTCTTAAGGTATTTTTCCAACGCCTTTAAAATCCAATAGCTATCAAAAATACTGATTAGCTAAGTGAAGCAAATGTTTTTAACATATTTTAACATGCGCTTATCGGGCTGTAAATGAAGACTATATATCCTTACGGGCTGTAAATAAAATCATAAGGAAGCTGGTGCGCAAGCCTTCTATCGCCCATATTGCCTATCATTAGCAATACATTTGGTAGCGCAAACCCGGCAGGATCTATAATTACACCTTCTTGATTTGTTAAACATAAAAGTGTTTTTAACTCTATTAATGAAATTGCACCAAGCCCTGAACTAACATGCTGTCTGGTTATATTGTAAGCTAAATTATTGTCTCGCTTATACAACACCATAAGCGTGTCGCTAAATTTGAATATCATTTTATTATTTAAACTATCAAAAGTTAAATATTCTCTATAATTTACTCTAGTAGTGTCCCACTTTAGAACATCATCTTGCATCAACAGCTTTCTGTAGTACTCAGCAGAATCTGGATAATCAGATAATTTTAGCAGATCATGCCCTTTTGCACCGGCAGCTATTTTTTTTGCTTTATATAACTGTACTGCTCTAAAAGCATTTTCTTTATTAATATTTTTAATAGAACTATAGCGATATAACTGGAAGTTTTCCTCCTCTAGGGTATTTGAATATAAGCTTCTAAAAAAGTGCATCTTTGAACCCAGGTAACTGTTTTTTAAGAATGTATTTATCTTTTTTATAGGTTTAGCGTCAATATTACTATAATAAATCCCTGAATGGTAATCTAGCTCGTCTTTTAAAAAGTCATAAGTGAATTTATCGATATCAACATGTAATGTGCAGTCTAAGCCTAAATGCTTAATTAAAATAGGCTTGTTGGAGCTTATCTCTAAGTAATGGTTACTTTCATCATAATAAAATTTGACATCCTCTGGATTTAGTATTTTACAGTAAGCAGCATTATGATCCTTCCCTAATAAAAGCCGAAAAAATAAATCCCCCCACTTTTTCCAATCATTTTTGCCTGTACCAATCGTTACCTCAATCAGTTCATTGGATTTTTCTTTTAAAAGAACGGTATAGGTAGAATTATTTCCGTTAATATTTATGATTGCCTTCTCATAACCAACAGCCGAGACTATTAAATCGCTATAAAGCCTTTTGGAATATAATTTGAACTGCCCTTTCTCATTGGTTATTGTACCAACTTGTGTATTATTAAAATACACACTTGCGTTTTGAACAGGTTGCATGTTCTGTTCATTTAAAACCTTACCCATTAGCATGCTTTGGGCAAAAAGAACAGAAGGAATAGTAAACAAAATGAGAAATATTCCTATAAAATATTTTTTTAGTAGATCCTTAATCATAGGAAAAGCGTTAGGTTAACTGAAAGCATAAATTTATTTTTTAGAAGTTATATAATTCCTTAATGAAGATTGACGGGCACCTTATCTTTAGGTAGAAAATTTTTGTTTCTATTTGGTTCGTACATAGATCCAAAAATAAAGAAAAGGCCAGAAACAAGATGTTTCCGACCTTTAAAATTTTTTGATTTTATTATTAAAAACCGTTATCGCTTTTGCTATCCTTTGGTTTAAGTGATCCGTTGGAACACTTAAACCTCTTTTGTTTTGAAAAAAGTCAGGTCGTAGACCAAAATATAGCACAGCCTAAACAATCATCAAGCTTATTAACATTGCATTGTTCTTATTAAAGGTTTAAGTGACCGCCGAAATAGCGAACACTTAAATCAATTGAGGGCTAACTCTCCACCTTCTTACAATTATAAATTAAATCATGGCTCTCTATCACTCGGGATATTATTTTGGCGACCTGTTTTATATACATTTTCAAGCCAGCCTACCGAAACCCAGCTTCGTTTAATCAGATAATCTATGGCCCATTCAATAAATTCTTTATTTTCTGAACTGAGGCCATTTTCATTCAAATATTTCTTCATGTCGGTTATATCTTTTATGTTATAGCGGTTTTTAATAAATTTTAACTGCGCTGAAGTTAACGACAAATTCTTTTTAAGAAATTTAATGGTTGCTCTACGCTCTCCGCATTTAGGCGTATATTGCTTTATATAATTTTTTTCCTCAACCATAGGAAGACCACGGAAGCTTTCGGGCAATAACTCATCATTGCGTTTAAATAGATAATATTTAATGAGTCTGTATAAATCTATTTCTTTGATAAAATGACTATTCTTATCATACGTAGAGAGTAAACCAGATATGTATTTATATGGGCTAGATTCATTTGATAACTGAGTCTTTTTGTTTTTCAAAGCATAGTTAATATAGTTTAAGTATATTTCAGGAGAATTTTTTATTTTATTGCTCTGGTTTTTATAAAGCAGGAGAACAGAGTCCCTTTTTTGAGTATTATTTCTAACTTTTCGTAATCCCATTTTAGGTCTATTAATTTTTGAAATTCTAGATCGATATGCTGGTAGTCAATCTGTTGTGCATTTGCACAAGTAAGGACAACGAAAAATGCGATAATGATTAAACTGAGTTTTTTCATGCCATTAAACTTTATTTTCTCCCCTCTGTTGCAAGTGTCTGCTTGTACCCGCTATATATCTATCCTATTTAATCAACCTAACATTTCTTTTACACAAACGGCTTTGTATTAGAAGTAACCTTAAAGCTGAAGGAGTATAGAGCAATCTAATTCGAATTGTTAAGCTCTTTATCTCTGGGAACAAGATTTCGGTATCTTATTACATCGTAAGCATTGTCAAGATAAGCTAACGAAAATTTTGGATATTTTATCAAATAATCTATCGCCCATTTTATGAATTCTTTATTTTCTGTGCTTAGACCATATTTATCCAAATATTTTTTCATGTCCAGCACATGCAATTGGTTGTTGTCGTTTTTAATAAACTTTATTTCTTGTGGGGTTAGTTGCAAATTGTACAAAAGAAACTTGATGGCAATCTTAAAATCGCCCTGCTTAGTCTTATCATAGCCATTATAATCTTTCTCGTCAATTACTGGCAATCCACGAAAATCCTCGGGTAAAATCTCATCATCTCTCTTGAATAAACTATATCTAACAACCCGATACAAATCGACTTTCTTAATTTTATGCCAACTTTTATTGATATACTCGCCCGTTCCAGATACGTATTTATAATAAACAGTTTCTTTGGCTGGCATGACCCTGTCTTTTTTTAGCGCAAGTTTAATATAACTCAAGTATATTTCAGGTGCTTTTTTTATTTTATTGCTTTGGTTTTTATAAAGCGCAAAAACAGAGTCTCTTTTTTGTATATTATTTTTATATCTTTCATAATCCCATTTTAAGTCTATTAATTTTTGAAATTCTAAATCGATATGCTGGTAGTCAATCTGTTGTGCGTTTGCATAAGCAAGGACAACAAAAAATGCGATAATGATTAAACTGAATTTTTTCATGCCATTAAACTTATTTTTTTCTCCAATAAACACGAGAAGGGTACTGTTTTCCTTCTATAGTAAACGTTGGTGCAGTAGCGCCATAAGATACAGGAATATCTCGAGGGTGGTGCTCAATAATCTGATAAGTTCCCATTTTACTACTTACCTTGGTAGCATAACCATCAGCATCTACTTCAGTCACTATGGCTGAGTGTGTCCAGCCTGATGTTCCATTGTTATTTAAAGAGTACATTACCCTATCGCCAACCTGAATAGCCCCTGTTACTTGCTCCCAATCCTTAGTTTCTATTTTTATCGCTATTACCCATCTTGGATTTTCATGATCAACTTGTGAAGCATATGCGAGACCAAAGGCATAGTAGTGACAATTGAATGCTTCTAGGTTTATTGTTTTTTGTCCATTTGGATAAGTATAATGTGGTGTAGTTTCAAGTAAAATGCTAAAATTATCACTTCCATCGCTATTACTTAAAAGTGGACGCCAATAATAGCTTGCAGGCTCTTTATCTCTAGGCATATAAGTCTGGTATCTAAAAGCATCATAAATGTTGTCTAGCTGTGCCAATGAGATATTGGGTCTGATTGTCAAGTGTCCCACAGCCCATTTACCAAATTCTTTGTTTTCTGCAATCCCGTTGGCAATCAAATAATTCGCCAGAGCGTTAACGATCGATACATTGCCTGGATCGTTCACATAATTCTGTTCTTGCGGTGTCAAGTCCAGCTTGTCAAGCAAAAACTGTCTTGAGGTTACCGTTGGCACGGTGGGCACTTCAGGCACCCCAGGAGAGGTGTCACAATCCGTTGGGGCGGCGACCATCAGCCTTGTCCCGCGTTCAAGACTCACACCTCCGACCGGTTGCGGGGTGTTGTCACAGGGATCATATGTTCCCGGTGGGTTTGGCGTGGTGTTGCCCCCGCCGCCACCACCGCTCCCCCCTCCGCCGCCCGAGGGAAAATCGGGCATCGCACAGTTCACCACGTTTGTGACGTGGATGTTATAGCCAGGGGGATAATCGCCGGGAACAAGGTCCCAGGTCCCGTAGGTGCTGAAATAGTTGCATTCCGCCTTGCTCATGTGCCCCTCCTTGCAAGGGGTCTGTACCACTGCAAAGATCTGATAAAACTCGCATTCGCCCGGCAAAAGGCTTATCGTGCCGGGCGCCCCACCAATGCCATTCCCCACACTGGCCAGCATCCTGCCCTTCAAGTCCAGATCCTCTCTTGCCATGCGCTCCGAACCCATCCGCTGCTCGCCGGAGAGCAGGGCATCAAGCAGGATCTTGTTGAACGTCACCGTACCCTTGTAGCCTTTCTGAGATCCCCTTCTCCAATCGTTGATCCATTCACGCTCTGGGACATAGGTGCTCAAAAAAGCGGTCGTTTTCCCGTTCGAGATCTGAATGGTAAGATTTTGGAACCGTACCGCCCTTGGCGTGTGGGGCCTGATACTCAAAACATAACTGACCGTGTCTTTTACCACAAGCTTTTTAACGCTGTCTGTTTCCAGGATGAGATCGCTCATGGTTTTTTCTGCGCTCATCAGTTTCTCCTTGTCACCTGTCAGCGCATTTTTCAAGCTCCCGGTCTGATCGATGTCAATGGAGCTCAGGAAGCTCAGGTAGCTGATGCTTGTGATCTGCCGATCCTTGTTCACCGGCGGCACATTGGGCAGAAACAGTTCTCTCTTGCATCCCTGCGCCAAAAACAGGCACAATAAAATAAGACAAACCATCGCTTTGCCCTTGTTGAGCATTAATTTATTCATCATGTTAATTTAAATGTTAAGAATTAGTTACTGGTTGAGAGATGAGATACTGTAAACTTAGTATTTGTTTTTATAACTACAAACGAATCGCAAAAAAAGGGTAATTTTACTCTCTTGTTTGTATAAAATAATTAGACGAGCACAAAACGCTTTACAAAGAATAAATTATCGCTCGCTTAGCTGACATAAGCTCTATCGAGCTAAGGTTATTATGAAAAACATGCCAAAAAAAATGCCAGGGCTAAGGCCCCGGCATGGTTCAAAATTGTTTGCTTAAAAAAGATTCTTTATTTAGAAAGGTAAATCATCATCTTCGCCCGGGGTATTGCTCACATCAACCGGAGCTGCATAAGCAGGGGCTGCTGCTGGTGGAGCGCCTGCTGCGATAGCATTGATTCTCCAAATTACCAAGCTGTTAAAATATGATGTTTTTCCTGTTTTATCTGTCCAGGGACGACCGCGTAAATTAAAGAAAACCTCAACTTCATCACCCGCTTTAAATGTATCTAATAATGCAGTTTTATCTTGTAAAGCCTCAAAACGAATATATTCCGGGTATGTTGGATTTTCTGCGTATTCTACTATTAAATCACGTTTTTTAAACGTTTCACTCACTTGCTGCGTTGCACCTACTTCGTGTACTTTTCCTTTAATTTCCATAACTAATACTACTTAATGTACTATAAACATCAAATCTCTATAATTTTATTGATAACTTCGCATATATTATGATGCAAGTTTTCCACAATAAAAGCAAGGTTATTATAACCTGTAATAAGCGCCTTTCTCCGTATTTGCAAAATGAAGTTACGGCTTTAGGTTACCAAATAGAGAGGTCTTTTCCAACCGGCGTTGAGCTGAATATCACCCTTACAGAGTGCATCAAGCTAAATTTGAACCTGCGTTGCGCCAGCCAGATTTTGTATGCCATCAAAAGTTTTAAGGCGATTACGCCAGATGATTTATATAACGAAATAAATCAAATTGAATGGGAAGAATTAATCGATTTTGCCGGTTATTTCTCCGTTACTTCAAATGTTGATAATCCAAATATCACCACTCCGCTTTTTGCTAATTTAAAAGTTAAAGATGCGATTGTAGACCGGATGAAAGAGAAAAAAGGCATTCGCCCGAATTCTGGTTCTGATGCCAACAAAGCAGTAGTACACTTATATTGGAAAGATGCCGATGCTGATGTTTTTATGGATACTTCCGGCGAAACTTTAGCCAAACATGGTTATCGTAAAATTCCCGGAAAAGCACCAATGCTGGAAGCTTTGGCCTCAGGAGTGATTTATGCCACCAATTGGGACAAAAAATCTCCTTTTATCAACCCCATGTGCGGATCAGGAACACTGGCCATCGAAGCGGCATTAATCGCCACCAATCGTGCTCCCGGCTTATACCGCATGAATTACGGCTTTATGCACATTTTAGGTTATGATGAACAAGAGTTTTTTGCAGAAAGAAGAATTTTGAAAGATCAGGTCATTAAAAATACTGAACTTAAAATCATTGCTTCTGATATTTCGGAAGATGCTGTAGAAGTTACCCGCAAAAATGCAAAAACTGCCGGAGTGGATACTTTGATTCAATTTGAAGTTTGCGATTTTGAGCTTACCCCTGTTCCGGAAGGCGGAAAAGGCGTGGTGGTTTTTAACCCTGAATATGGCGAACGTTTGGGTGTTCACAGCAAATTAGAATTAACCTACAAACGCATGGGTGATTTCATGAAAACCAAATGCAAAGGTTATTCTGGTTATATTTTTACCGGAAATCCCGATCTTGCAAAAAAAATCGGATTAAAAGCATCTAAAAAAATAGAATTCTACAATGGAAAACTAGATTGCAGAATGCTTGAATATGAACTTTATGACGGCTCTCGCAGAGCGCCACAAGCAGAGGCTTAGGCTTTTAAATTAAAAATTAATAAATTACGCTCTCTACGTACCATAACGTAATATTGAAAATATGGAATTTGATGACATGGACCACATGCCCGAATGGGAACATTTTAGTCGCTATGAAAACGACGAGGATGATGAAAACTTATCTTCTGATGACGCAGAAAAAGTGCGCTTGAAGGTTTGCAGGGCAAAAAACTTATACAATCAGGCTCGTGCGGTTTATAAATACGCGGCTTTATTTTGTGAGACCTTAAAAGGCGAAATGGCTGAAATAACAGCCAATTTAATCATGCAAAATGCTTTGATGCTTTGCCCTAAAATTGTTGGCGCCGAAGGTGCAGACATGTACATTTTACGAATGGAAAATGCTTCCATTATCCGCACCAATTGCCGCGAACTGGAAACTCAGGTCAGGGCCGCAGACATGTTTGAAATCTGCACCCCTGAATATAAAGACATTGTGATTGCAGAAATTGAGAAGTTCCGTTTACTGTTTATAGAATGGGTTAAACATTTTGAAAAAGATGATTATGAGGATGATTGGGGATTATATTAATCTTTAGATCCGGGATCACCGGTCTTCTTCTTGTTCGTTTTTTTAAATGATTCAATCATTGATGGAAACTGTTTGCGCCACATATTGCTATCAACTGCTTCTTTTTAATACCAGAATTTTATCTGTATTACAAAAGTGCGTAAACGGTGTCAATTAAGATAATCGTTTCCCTTGTTCGCAGCGTGGAGTAAGGATTGCATGATGAATATGCCCTTTTAAAATGAAAATGTGCCACATCCAGATCAGGATTCCGGTATAAGACTCCGGCAATAGCCAGTATTAAATCCATTTGGGTAATCGCTCAACGAAATCTATAATGTTCAACTATGCGCGAATATGATAATCCTATTAAAATATCAGGCAAATTCGCCACTAAGAGCTGAAGCTGCTTATATAACCAAGTCTGAATTTAAAGGTTTTCATAACCACCTGATTAGCAACACCAAATGATAATACATTAAACTTTTAACGTGTTTATTTGTTATAATAATAAAGTTGTCCCCGTTCGCGTGATACATTATAGTGATTGAAAAAAATTCCTATAAAATCTAACTCGACAAAAATTTCGTAAATAACAAAAAACATTAAAATTATCCCCTTTATGGAAGATGTATTAGCTTTAAAGACGAAGAACGTTGCCGGGAATATTAGAAAAATCAGAGAATACAGAGATTATACTCAGGATTATCTGGCAGCAAAACTAAAAATATCTCAAAACGCTTATAGTAAAATTGAGTTGGGCTATAGTAAGTTAACTATCGATCGTTTATTTCAAATTGCCGCAATTTTAGAAGTTGAGGTAACGCATTTACTAACTTTAAATCATAATGATTTGATTAAAATTATTGCTGATGATGAAAGTAGAGCAGCGGCGGCAAGTTAGATAACTTTCCGCTGTTGATATCATTTATTTTTCCCTGCATATATTTCCAATACCTTTGGTAAAAATTCAATTATGCAGTTGTCTATTCAAAAAACCATTGATTTTGTTAAGGAAACTTTAGCCAATGCCGAAGCTGGGCACGATTGGTTTCATATTGAACGTGTTTTTAAAACCGCTCAGCATATTAATGAAAAAGAAAATGGGAATGAACTGGTTGTAGCATTTGCAGCATTATTACATGATATTGCTGATCCAAAATTTAACAATGGTGATGAGGAGCTTGGCCCGAATCTAGCGGCCTCATTTTTAAAATCCATAGCCATAGATGATGAAATTATCGATCATGTTAAACTCATCATCCGGAACATGTCATTTAAAAACAGCTTCGATCAAACTGGATTTACTTCTATAGAAATGCAAATTGTGCAAGATGCAGATCGTTTAGATGCAATTGGCGCAATCGGGATTGCCAGAGCTTTTACTTATGGTGGCTTTAAAAACCGTGTTCTTTATGATCCATCCATTAAACCTGAACAACATTTAACCAAGGAGAGTTATAAAAACACCACAGCTCCCACCGTAAATCATTTTTACGAGAAATTACTGCTGCTTAAGGATTTGATGAATACCCGTGCAGGAAAAGAAATTGCAGCGGAGCGCCATCAATTTATGTTAGTGTACCTGGATCATTTTTATAAAGAATGGGAAGGTAATTAATCAGTTCCGGACAAAATTAATTTCCTGCAGATCGCGTTCTTTCGGGCTTCGTAGAAAACAATGGTTTATCAAAACAAACAGGTTGCTTTCGCGAGATCTGCGACGAATATTTACAGGGAGTTTGTTTTTATCACCTTACACGCCTGAACTCCTCAAAGCCTTTCTCTCTCCCCATCAAAAGCTTAAAATGCCACTAAGTTGAACAGATTTATTATCACGATTGACGCTCATAAAAGATTGTAACGAACGGAACTGCTATTCCTGAAGGATTTCCTGCTTCGTTCTTTAGAGCCTGTAAACAAAAAAGCCTCTAAAGAATTATCTTCAGAGGCTTTCAAATTTAATGAATATTATTTTACACGCTCAACATACTCTCCGGTACGTGTATCAATTTTAATTTTATCGCCCTGGTTCACAAACATTGGCACCTTAACTTCAACACCATTCTCAAGTGTTGCGGCTTTTAATGCGTTGGTAGAAGTATCGCCTTTTACAGCAGGCTCTGAATAAGTGATTTCAAACTCTGCAAAGTTAGGCAGCTGACCCATAATGGCTTCTTCACTTTCCATAGAAACAATAACGTTCATACCTTCTTTCAGAAACTTGATCGCTGAACCAAATAAGGCTTTATCAACATTATACTGCTCGTAAGTGTTGTTATCCATTACTACCAAATAATCGCCATCTTCATACAGATATTGATAATCATTGGTTTCTACGCGGCAAATTTCAACAGCCTCGTCGGTATTCATACGAGCTTCAACAATTCTACCCGATTTAATGTTACGAAATTTACCAGTGTAAAAAGCCCCGCCTTTACCTGGTGTACGGTGATTCCATTCGTCAACAGTAACCAACTCGCCGTTTATACGCAGGATGTTGCCTGTTTTAATTTCTGATGCTTTTGCCATATTGTGTTATCCCGATTTGGATTTATATTTCAGTTTTTTGTGTCGGCAAAGGTAAAATTATTTTAGTAAAAACCTATAAAGCTTTAAGGTATAAGGCTTAGGAGTTTAAAGAAAGAATCCTATTTTACACGCTCCATATAGTCACCGGTTTTAGTGTCAACCTTAACCTTATCTCCCTGGTTAATAAACAAAGGCACCCTGATTTCAGCGCCGGTTTCTACAGTCGCATATTTTTGAGCACTGGTAGAGGTATCGCCTTTCACGGCAGGTTCTGTATAAGTAATTTCTAACTCTACACTATTCGGCAATTGCGCAACAATTGGCTCTTCGCTTTCAAATGCAATGGTTACATTCATTCCCTCTTTTAAAAATCTGATTGAGTTCCCGAAAAGTAATTTAGGAATATTATACTGCTCAAATGTATTGTTATCCATTACCACTAAATAATCGCCATCTTCATATAGATATTGGTAATCGTTGGTTTCAACCCGGCAAATGGTTACCTCTTCATCTGTGCGAAAACGGTATTCAACAATTTTACCTGTTTTTACGTTACGCATGCGCGCCTGATAAAATGCTCTTAAATTTCCAGGGGTACGATGAATATACTCTTCTACACTTACCAACTCTCCGTTAAAACGAAGAACATTTCCGCTTTTTACTTCTGATGCCTTTGCCATTTTAAAATGAATTCTTGTTTTGTTGTTTTTTTGAACATCAAAGTTAAATAAATGAATTTTGATTTGGAAAGCAAAACCCTGATTAATCGGCAAGGACAGTTCGTTCTTTTATACTTCTGAGGGATCATTTATTTTGCTTCGAGGCGACTTCATGGTCATGAAAATCAATATAAATCAGGTTGAGATTCTTCAGGCATTTCCCGCTGATGCCGCTGATCACGCAGATAAAAATAAAATCCGCGTGATTTTCTTAAATCTGCAGGATATTATTTATTTAAAATATTGATTAACAACACATTGGACGAACACATCAATATAGGGATCACTCATTTTGGCTTCGCGGCTACTTCGTGGTCATGAAAATCAATATAAATCAGGTTGAGATTCTTCAGGTGTTTCCCGCTGATGCCGCTAATAAGAAAAACCCAGAATCGCTCCTGCATGTTGGCTTATCGTCATTGCGAGGCACGAAGCAATCCTTTTACGAAATAGATTGCTTCGTGCCTCGCAATGACGGGCTTTTTGCAGGCTGACCGGTCTGCTGTTCGCCATTCGGCTTTAGCTAATGGAAATAAAAAACTCCGTATAAAAGAAATGCCTTTGGGAACCACTCCAAAGGCATAATCAACCTAAACCTCAAACTAAACTATGAAAAAATTTTTCGCCTTTTGGGCTTTTATATTTTGATTCTGCAATGCAGAAATATGATCTTTTCCTTTAAGAGAATTTAAATATTTTGTTTCTCTTTTTGGTGGTGCAAAGGTAAGAACTATTTATCAATTACAAAATATTTTTTTAAAAATATTTTTATAATACAAATGGATGACAAAACACGTGCCTTTCAGGAAAGCCTTAATTAAAATAACCTACTTGTAATCAGCTATTTGAATGTGTTCGTTACAAAAATCATATTCCTGAATTTGATTGGAACCAATGATGGTTAATCTATCTTTTGTGAAATTTTCAATCAGTTCCCGATACCAGTTAATTCCCTGAACATCTAAATTACTGGTAGGTTCATCTAAAAATAGAATTGGAGAATCCGAACAACAAGCCAAGGCCAGTTTAGTTCTTTGCTTCATTCCTGATGAGAAATATTTAATTTCTTTATTTGCTGATTTCTCCAAGCCGAGAATGGAGATTAGTGATTTAGCGTCAACGCCAACGGCAAAATTTTTGAATTTGAAATGGAAATTGACAATCTCTTTGAGGGTAAAAGTTTCTACCAATTCCAGATAAGGTGCCGCAAGACTAATATATTGATAAATATCCTCTACGGGAATCTCCTTTTCATCAGAGAAAATGATCTGTCCTTCAGAGGGTGCTAAACTCCCTGTTAAAACACTTAATAAAGTAGATTTCCCTGAACCATTCGGGCCTAAAACAGCATAACTATTACCAGAAGTAAAGCCTGCGCTTAGATTTCTAAAAATCCACTCCTTATTAAATCTCCTGCCTACATTATTTAAAGCTATTTTCATTAAGCGCTTAAGGATTATTGTTTAGCGGCCTGGCCATGCAAACGCTATTATCAATGCCAATATATTGTCCATAATTCGGCGTGATTTGATAACCAACTTTTTGGTATAATGAAATTGCTTCAGGCTGTTTTTTGCCCGTTTCCAAAACACATTCAGAAAAGCCAAGTTCCTTAGTCCAGTTTTCCAGTTCATGGAGAATTTTAGCTGCAATGCCTTTTTTTCTATGACCCGGATGAACAAACATGCGCTTAACTTCTACAGCTGTTTCTGAAAAAGATTTTATTGCGCCGCAGCCAACAGGATGTTCATTCTGGTATGCCACCACAACTTCTTTAATGGCATCAACTTTATTATACTGCGCATAAAAAGCATGTTCATCCCCATCTCTAACGGCCAACTCTTCATCCAACAAAAAGACCAATTGCCTAAAATCGGCATGATCTGAATTTGTTCTGATTAGCGTTAAATCATTCATGAATATCTGTTTGAATTTTAGTTTAAAGCTATATATAGGTTTTACCCTTAACCCTTTCAGCTTCTACTTTAAATTAACTGCCCATTCCGAAGCCTTTCATTACGCCACGGTTAGAATTGCGAATGAAATCTACAATCTCATCACGAATTTCCGTTGGTTTGAATTCGGCTTCAATCATATCGAGCGCTTTGGTTACATTATTATGTTTTACGAAAAGAACGCGGTAAATTTCCTGAATTTCGTCAATCTGCTCATTGGTAAAACCTCTTCTGCGTAAACCCACAGAGTTAATACCTGCATAAGAAAGTGGCTCGCGTGCTGCTTTAACATAAGGAGGAACATCTTTACGAACCAATGAACCACCAGTTACAAAAGCATAAGAACCCACCTTAACAAACTGGTGTATGGCCACTAAGCCCGCTAAAACCACATTGTTCCCAATGGTTATGTGACCGGCTAAAGTAGTACTGTTGGAGAAAATACAATTATTACCCACTTCACAATCGTGTGCGATATGCGAATATGCCTGAATCAGACAGTTGCTGCCAATAACAGTTTTCCATTTATCTTTCGTTCCGCGATTAATGGTTACACATTCACGAATGGTGGTATTATCACCAATTTCTGCCGTAGTAACCTCGCCAGCAAATTTTAAATCCTGAGGCTCGCCAGAAATGACAGCCCCGGGAAAAATACGGCAATTTTTACCGATTCGGGCGCCATCCATAATGGTAACATTCGAGCCAATCCAGGTTCCCTCGCCAATAACAACGTCCTTATGTATCACTACAAAAGGCTCAATCACTACGTTTTCGGCAATTTTTGCCTGAGGATGTATATATGCTAAAGGTTGTATCATTATTCGGCAGGTTCTGTTTGTTTAACTTTTGAAATTTGAGCCATCATTTCGGCTTCTACAACGATTTTTTCGCCTACCATACCAACGCCTTTCATTTGAGCAATACCTCTTCTGATCGGTTCAAGTAAATCGCAGCGGAAAACAATGGTATCTCCGGGAAGAACCTGAGCTCTAAAACGAACATTATCTATTTTTAAGAAATAGGTTAGATAGTTACTTGGATCGGGAACTGTACTTAATACTAAGATTCCACCTACCTGCGCCATCGCTTCAATTTGAATAACACCAGGAAAAACAGGCGCACCCGGGAAATGACCTCTAAAAAAATCCTCGTTCATGGTTACATTTTTTATGCCCACAACATGGTTTTTTGAAAGTTCAAGTATTTTATCCACAAATAAGAAGGGTTGGCGGTGTGGCAATATCTCCATAATCTGAACAACATCATATAATGGCTTGGCGTTTGGATCGTACACTTTTTGTATCTTCTTATTTTTTTCTTTTTTAATTGCTGCCTTAATTTTTTTAGCAAAAGCAACATTGGCGGCATGTCCGGGGCGGGCAGCCATAATGTGACCTTTCAGGTGCATACCAACCAAAGCTAAATCGCCAATCATATCTAATAATTTGTGGCGAGCCGGCTCATTTTGATAACGTAACTCCATGTTATTCAAAATCCCCTGAGGTGCAACATCAATATCCTTGCGGTTAAATAACTTGGCTAAATGACTTAATTCGTCTCTTGTAACTTCTTTATCAACAATAACAATAGCGTTATTTAAATCTCCTCCTTTAATTAAATTGTGAGATAATTGATATTCCAATTCGTGTAAAAAACAGAAAGTGCGACAAGAAGCGATTTCTTTTTTAAACTCGGCAATGGTGTTAATGCCAGCATGCTGGCTACCTAAAACAGGAGAGTTATAATCAATCATACAGGTAAAACGATAGTCATCTAATGGCATTGCCACAATTTCTACCTTTCTATCTTCTTCCGTATAAGTAATGTTGTGTGGAATAGTGAAATACTCGCGGTCAGCGTTTTGCTCAACCGTTCCAACTTCTTCTAACAAATCAATAAACTGGATAGAACTTCCATCCATAATTGGCGTTTCCGGACCGTCAAGTTTGATTAAAACATTATCTAAATCCATACCAACAAGCGATGCCATTACATGTTCTACAGTACTAACACTTGCACCATTTTGCGTAATAGTTGTTCCGCGTGAAGTATCGGATACATTGTCTGCATCTGCATCAATAATTGGTTGTCCATCTAAATCAACACGTTGAAATTTAAAGCCGTGATTTTCAGGAGCAGGGCAAAATGTAAGGGTAACATTCGCTCCGGTGTGCAAACCAACGCCCGATGCTGATACCTCTTTGTTAATCGTCTTTTGTCTAACGTTCATTGTGTATTGTATTCTTTTCCAATTCGGCAGTAAGCCTTTTCAATTCTTCTTCTAAAGCATTTATTCTTTTTTCCACATCTGGCAGATGTTTAAAAATCACGGAAGCGCGCATCCAGTTACGTAAAGGTTGTGCCGGGCTTCCATGCCACTGTTTATTTTCTTCAGTAATGTTAAAATTAATGCCGGCTTGTGCACCAATCTGAGTACCTTTTGCCAGGGTTAAATGGCCTGCAATACCAACCTGGCCGCCAACAACACTATTGGGGCCAATTTTGGTGCTCCCGGAAATGCCTGATTGTGCTGCCAGAACAGTATTTTCCCCAATTTCAACGTTATGTGCAATCTGAATCAGGTTATCGATTTTTGCACCTTTTTTAACAATGGTAGACCCCATGGTTGCCCGGTCGACAGTGGTGTTGGCACCAATCTCAACATCATCTTCAATAATTACATTTCCAATTTGAGGAATCTTATTATAAGTACCATCTTTTTGCGGGGCAAAACCAAATCCATCACTACCAATTACGGTATTAGCATGTATGGTAACTCTATTTCCGATAACTGAATTGTGATAAATTTTTACACCTGGAAAAAAAATGCTGTTTTCTCCGATTTTTGAGTTTGCACCAACAAAAGTTTGGGCATTAATTTTACAACCATCAGCAATAGTCACATTTTCTGAAACGTAAGCAAAAGCATCAATAAACACATTTTTACCAATTTTTGCTGTAGGGTGTACAAAAGCCAGTTTATCAATGCCCGATTGAGCGGCCTGAGCATTTACAGCTTCATTATATTTATCCAATAAAATAGTAAACGAACTGTAAGGATTATCAACCCGTATTAATGTACTGGTATAAGGCTGAGTTGGAGCAAAATGTTTTGAAACGATAACAACCGATGCCTGAGTTGAATACAAAAAATTTTCGTACTTAGGGTTTGAAAGAAAAGACAGTGATCCTGTTTTCCCGTCCTCTATTTTAGAAAGTTCGGTTACAGCCACATCAGGGTTACCATCAATGGAACCGTCTAAAAATTCGCTTATCTGCTTGGCAGTAAATTGCATCGTACAAAGGTATATGTTAAATTGATATGAACAAAAAAACCTGTAAAGGTTAAGCTGTGTATATTTTACACAATAGTAAGACTTAAAACGGCAGTAAAAGTTAAATATTTTGTTAAATAAACTTAAATCCCTCTCGGGTAGCAGAGAATATACTTCTCTACGGTTTTTTGCAATGATTCGAGATTGGATAAATCGGAGGCTTTGGCAATATCAACAATATCGTTATTTTTCATCAAAATTTTAATATTTCCAACGCCAGCATTATAGGCCCTGTTTTGAATGGCATCTGTAAATACAAAATACCTTGCTTCTTCTGGTTTAATCTCCAGTAAATTAACTGTGGCATCTATTAAGAAATTAACCCGGTCTTTTGGGGCTCTTTCATTGCTCATTTCCACTTTATACAGATTTCTGGAAGTGAGCATCTGGCAAAGTTTTGACAAAATCTTATCAGGATGATTTACCCAAACTTTAACAGCCGCATAAATATCCTGATCATCCAAATTAGTAAAGTGTTCTAAATTTTCATGTTGAGTGAAGAAATTGGCTTCGTTAATGTCATTTTTCAGAAAATATTTTAACGATGGAGATGCAAATAGGTCTTCGCCTGCGGCAGATAGTTCCTTTGCCCGCTCCAATAGCTTTACCAGAATCATTTCGCCAGAAATAACCGTTTTATGTAAATAAACCTGCCAGTACATTAACCTGCGGGCAATTAAAAATTTCTCGATCGAATAAATCCCTTTCTCTTCAATCACCAAATCTTCATCAAAAACATTGAACATTTTGATAATCCGGTCAAAACTGATTACACCTTCACTTACGCCAGTAAAAAAGCTATCGCGGTTTAAATAATCCATTCTATCCAAATCCAGCTGTCCGGAGATGAGTTGGTGAAGAAATCTTTTTGGATAGGTTCCATTAAAAACTTCGATGGCATGAGTTAGCCTTCCACCAAAATGACCATTCAAATCATGCATGAGTTTGGCTGAAATATCTTCATGTTTAATTCCGGTAACTAAAGAATGTTCCAGGGCATGCGAAAATGGCCCGTGACCAATATCGTGCAGTAAAATAGCCAGCGTTGCAGCCTCTTCCTCGCCCTCGGTAATCACATGGCCCTTGCTTCTGAGAATTTCAACTGCCAGGCTCATTAAATGCATGGCACCCAAAGCATGATGAAAACGAGTATGTAAAGCGCCCGGATAAACCAAATGTGTCATCCCGAGCTGCTTGATATAGCGCAGGCGTTGAAAATACGGATGTGAAATCACGTCGTAAACCAATTCTGACGGAATGCTAATGAAACCGTAAACGGGATCATTTATTATTTTCTTCTTGTTCAATAGTTAAAAATAGTTAAATAGATAGATACGGTACAAAAATTGCTATTTTTATTTATAGTTTGATTTACCTGCCAAAATTAAAGGGCGATACATACCTATTTTTACAAAAACATGCAAGAAACTAAAATATTGTGGGCCGATGATGAAATCGACTTATTAAAACCTCATATATTATTGTTGAATGATAAAGGTTATGATGTAACCACATTTACCAATGGAAACGATGCTTTGGAGGCATTTGGAAAAGCACATTTTGACCTTGTTTTTTTAGACGAGAATATGCCGGGAATGAGTGGTATAGAAACGCTTTCTGCAATAAAAAATCTTAATCCTGATGTACCTGTGGTATTGATCACTAAAAGTGAAGAGGAGAATTTGATGGAAGATGCGATTGGCAGCAAAATTGACGATTATTTAATCAAGCCTGTAAACCCCAAGCAGGTTTTATTAACCATTAAAAAACTGATCGACAATAAACGCCTGGTAAGCGAGAAAACATCGATGGCTTATCAACAGGATTTCCGTCGTTTGGGCATGACATTAAGTGACAGATTGAATTATGATGAGTGGATTGATGTTTACAAAAAAATCGTTTTCTGGGAATTGGAGTTGGAGAAACTCGATGATCCGCAGATGCATGAAATTTTAACCATGCAAAAGCAGGAAGCTAATACGCAGTTTTCCAAATTCATTGAAGAAAATTACCTCGATTGGATAAATAATAAAGATAAGGCACCATTATTATCAAATGAGTTGTTAAAGAAAAAAGCTTTCCCTCACATTAACGATAATACGCCGGTGTTTTTCATTTTGATTGATAATTTACGTTACGATCAATGGAAAATCATTAACCCGTTAATTTCTGAATATTTCCGGATTGATGAAGAAGATATGTACACCAGTATTCTTCCTACAGCGACTCAATATGCCCGTAACGCCATATTTTCTGGAATGATGCCTCTGGATATGGAAAAACGTTTTCCACAACTTTGGCAAAACGATGATGATGAAGGTGGAAAGAACATGCATGAAGAGGCATTTTTGGCTGATAACATTAAGCGCAGTTTAAGAAAAGACTGTAAATTTAGCTATAATAAAATCTTAACTTTTGAGCAAGGAAAAGATCTGGTAGAACAAACCAATAACCTGCTGCAAAACGATTTTAATGCAATAGTTTTCAACTTTGTTGATATGTTGAGTCATGCCCGTACTGATATGCAAATGATCCGTGAATTGGCAAATGATGATGCTGCATACCGTTCGTTAACATTATCGTGGTTTGAACATTCACCACTTTGGGATTTATTGAAAAAGATCGCTCAAAAACAGGTAAAGGTGATCATTACCACTGATCATGGAACCATTCGTGTGAAAAAACCGGTTAAAGTGATTGGTGATAGAAGTACCAATACCAACTTAAGGTACAAACAAGGCAGAAACTTAAATTTCAATACTAAAGAGGTGTTTTTGATTAAAAACCCTCATGATGCATTATTACCTAAAATCAATATCAGCAGCAGTTATATTTTTGCCCGTGAGGATAGTTATTTTGTTTATCCGAATAACTATAATCAGTTTGTGAATTATTATAATGAAACTTTCCAACACGGGGGAATTTCACTGGAAGAAATGATTATTCCGGTGGTAACATATTCGCCAAGGTAGAAAAGGACTTATTATACATCATGCTATAGCCAATCATTACCCTGACCTGTAGCGAAGTGGCTTTCCGCTTCGCTACAGGTCAGCATGACGTGGCGGCCAGGCCGAGCGCTTAAAACACCAATACATGAACGAGCGTCATCCTGAACTTGTTTCAGGACCTTAATAGCAGGAACGCATCGCAGGAAAGAGCTGACCACGAAGTAGCTACAAGACCTTTTGTAATTAATATTTACACTTGTAAAATAAATTTACTTCGTAGCTTTCCGCTTCGCTACAGGTCAGCATGACGTGGCGGCCAGGCCGAGCGCTTAAAAACCATACATGAACGATCGTCATCCTGAACTTGTTTCAGGACCTTAATGACATGAACGAATAGCATGAATACATAGCAAAAAGATGCTGAAACAGTTCAGCATGACGAGATGGCCAAGCCATCGCTTAAAAACCATACATGAACGGTCGTCATCCTGAACTTGTTTCAGGACCTTAATAGCAGGAACGCATCGCAGGAAAGAGCTGACCACGAAGTAGTTACAAGACCTTTTGTAATTAATATTTACACTTGTAAAATAAATTTACTTCGTAGCTTCCGCTTCGCTATAGGTTAGCATGACGTGGCGGCCAGGCCGAGCGCTTAAAAACCATACATGAACGAGCGTCATCCTGAACTTGTTTCAGGACCTTAATGGCATGAACGAATAGCATGAATACATAGCAAAAAGATGCTGACCACGAAGTGGCTACAAGACCTTTTAAAATTAACACTTACACTTGTAAAATAAATTTATTCTGGATCTGTTTAGTTAGAATGGTAGAGATAAGGCAAAAGCAATGCAATTATGTATTACTTTTGCCTTTATTTTTTTAAAATGGAGATAGCAGTCAACGGTTTATCCGATTTACCGCGGGTAGCGCAACAGCTTTTAGATTTCTCGGCAAATGAAAAGGTTTTCATATTCGATGGGGATATGGGCGCGGGGAAAACAACTTTTATTAAAACTTTTTGTAGGGTTTTGGGCATTGAAGATGTGGTTTCCAGCCCTACTTATTCTATTGTTAATGAGTACGAAAGCCCGAAAGGATCAGTATATCATTTTGATTTTTATCGCATAAAAGATATTCAGGAAGCCTATGATCTGGGTTATGAGGAATACTTTTATGGTGGCGGCATTTGTTTAATTGAATGGCCGGAAAGAGTGGCAGAATTATTGCCTGATCATTTAGTTAAAGTGGAAATCGCAATTATTGATGAGAACAGAAGAGTTTTTAATTTTTCGAGGGTGTGACGATTAGTTTCAATTAATTAACAGATTTTCACTATCTTGAACAACCTAAAACTAATACATTTTTAACATCATGGCTACAGGATTACGCGAAGGAATGGCCGATATCGCTCGTCAGGGTTTATTGCAAACGCAGGAAGCGACACTAGAAACCAGAAACAGGAAGAATAGCCTGAACATAGGAATACCAAAAGAAATTTCCTTTCAAGAAAATAGAATTGCATTAACACCATTATCTGTTGCTTTGTTGGTTAATAACGGCCATAGGGTAGTACTGGAGAGCGGAGCAGGTATTGCCGCTAATTTTTCTGATTCTGAATATGCTGAACAAGGTGCAAAAATTGCATATGATAAAAAAGAGGTTTTTGATTCAGACATTCTCGTCAAAATTGCTCCGCCCATGCTGGAAGAAATCGAATTAATGCATAAAGGGCAAACCCTGATTTCCTCTCTTCAAATCGGAACATTAAAGCAAGATTATCTGAAAGCTTTAATGCGGAAAAAGATCAACGCTTTGTGTTTTGAAAATCTTCGTGATGAAGGAAATGTTTTAAGTGTGGTCAGAGCGATGAGTGAGATTGTAGGTTCCACATCGATTTTAATTGCTGCAGAGTATTTAAGTAATGTAACAGGTGGAAAAGGCTTAATGCTTGGCGGCTTTACAGGTGTTCCACCAACAGAAATTGTAATTTTAGGCGCAGGAACAGTTGGCGAATACGCAGCAAGAACTGCTTTGGCTTTAGGTGCTGAGGTAAAAGTTTTTGATAGTTCAATTTATCGTTTACGCCGTTTACAAAACAACTTAGGTAGTCGTGTTTTTACCTCGGTAATGCAACCTATTGTTTTAAATAAAGCAATTGTTACCTGTGATGTTGTGATTGGCGCTATTCGTGCCAGTCATGGAAGAAGTCCCTGCATTGTGATGGAAGAAACCGTAGCCAGAATGAAACCACATTCGGTTGTTATTGATGTAAGCATTGATCAGGGTGGTTGTTTTGAAACTTCAGAAGTAACAAACCATACCAACCCTACCTTTAGAAAATACGATGTTATTCATTATTGCGTTCCAAATATCGCATCGCGGGTTCCACGAACAGCATCTTACGCATTAACCAATATTTTTGCTCCGATTTTACTGGATATTGGTGAATTTGGTGGTTTAATGAACATGGTTTGGAACAATCCTGGCATTCGCGAAGCGCTTTATATTTATCAGGGAAATTGTACAAATAAGGATTTATCCGACATGTTTAATTTGCCTTTTAAGGATTTGGAACTTTTGGTGGTTTCCAATCAGTAATAACCATACCGCCGGGCATGAAGCAATTATTTTGCGAGAAAGATTGCTTCGTACCTCGCAAGGATGACCGACCTCAGCTAAATCTTTATGAAACCATCATGATTTTTCAAACCACACAGGGGTATGAATAAACCGAGCTTGCGAGTTCTTGAACACATAATTAACAAACACTTGTGAAAAATCTGATAGCTTCATCACAATTAAAAACAAACCGAGTTTACGAGCTCATTGATACCACTGAAAAAACAATGAACGAAATATTAATAAATTTATACAGATGAAAATAAATTGCCTTATATTCTTCTTCCTATCCTTTTCTTTTGTTGCCATTGCTCAAATTAATCCTCAGCCGGGTAAAAAGCTCGTAGTAATCAGTTCGTACAATCAATATCTGGCCTCGATAAAAACCAATCCAAATAATGAATTACTGGAGATAAAAAAAGAAATTCCAAATATTAAGCTGGATATTCGCTATGCCACGAAGAATAATTTCATGCAGCAGGTAATGTACAAACAGGCAAGAGCTTTTGCCCGTAAACCTGTGATAGAATCATTAAAGAAAATCCAAAAGGAACTAAATAAAAAAGGTTACGGACTAAAAATTTTTGATGGCTACCGACCCTATGCAGTAACGGTTGAGTTTTACAAAAAAGCAAGCGATAAAAATTTTGTTGCTAACCCGGCAAAAGGGTCAAAACATAATCGCGGTTGCGCAGTAGATTTAACACTAATTTATCTTAAAACAGGAGAAGAAGTACCAATGCCAACTCCATACGATAGTTTTTCTGCAGCTGCAGCAGCGAAGTATGAACCGGTTACGGCAGAGGTTAGAAAAAACCGGGAATTCCTGATTGCCACAATGAAAAAGTATAACATGAATGTTTTGGAAAATGAGTGGTGGCACTTCGATTTTTCAGGTTGGCAGAATTATGATTTAATGGATATTCCCTTCGAAAAGCTATAGATTAGTTCATTGGTCAATAGTTCATTGGTGTGAAAGCAGGTTTTATATCAGCATAATCTATCGATATAAATACAAATCTAATCAGATGCTGAAACAACTTCAGGCATGACGAAATGGAGTTTCTATTAAACTATAAATGATGCGGTCTTCCGTATTGATCCGTTTTTACTCTGGCTTTATCATCTTTTACCGTTAAGCGAAAAATATAATCGTAATCATCATCGGTAAGCATTTCTTTTGGTCTTTTACCTCCAAAAGCCTCAATAATTTCTAAAACCGTATTGGAATGACCAGCAACGATCACCGTTTTTCCATTATAATTTTTCTTAATGGAATCCACTAATGATTTGGGGTCATTATAGTTGATCACTTTCTGAATAATCAGTGAATCTAAGGTTTGATGCGTTCTTTTATATGGAGTGCTGAATCCGGCATCAAATTTTACCTTCCTGAGATAGGTTGCCAGATCTCCTGCTCTGATTCTTCCTTCATCTGAAAGATCAGGATCTTTGTCGTCTGGATTTGATTTATCTTTTTCGGCATGTCTAACCACCCAAACTTCGGTGGTTTGAGCTAAAATTGCAGTGGAAAATAAAAAACTTAGTGAGATGAATAAAAATAGTCGTTTCATTTTATAAAGATTAAAAAAAATATCGGTTAAGGAAAGACTAATCCTCATGCGTTTTCGCAAAAGCTTTAATGTTCCCACCCAATGTCATCTGAGGGATAATTTATTTTCCTTCGCAGCTACTTCGTGGTCATGAAAATCAATATAATCAGGTTGAGATTTTTCAGGTATGTTCCCGCTGATGCCGCTGATCACGCAGATTAAAAATAAAGTCCGCGTGATTTTCTTAAATCTGCGGGATATTCTTTCACTTCAGTGGCAGGGATAATTCATTTTCCTTCGCAGCACTTCGTGGTCATGAAAATCAATATAAACGAGGTTGAGATTCTTCTGGTTTTTCCCGCTGATGCCGCAGATTACGCAGATTAAAAATAAAGTCCGCGTGATTTTCTTAAATCTGCGGGATATTCTTTCACTTCAGTGGCAGGGATAATTCATTTTCCTTCGCAGCACTTCGTGGTCATGAAAATTAATATAAACGAGGTTGAGATTTTTCAGGTATGTTCCCGCTGATGCCGCTGATCACGCAGCTTAAAAATAAAGTCCGCGTGATTTTCTTAAATCTGCGGGATATTCTTTCACTTCAGTGGCAGGGATAATTCATTTTCCTTCGCAGCACTTCGTGGTCATGAAAATTAATATAAACGAGGTTGAGATTCTTCTGGTGTTTCCCGCTGATGCCGCTGATCACGCAGATTAAAAATAAAGTCCGCGTGATTTTCTTAAATCTGCGGGATATTCTTTCACTTCAGTGGCAGGATAATCCATTTTCCTTGGCAGCTACTTCGTGGTCATAAAAATCAATATAAATCAGGTTGAGATTTTTCAGGTATGTTCCCGCTGATGCCGCAGATTACGCAGATTAAAAATAAAGCCCGCGTGATTTTCTTAAATCTGCGGGATATTATTTCACTTCAGTGGCAGGATAATCCATTTTCCTTGGCAGCTACTTCGTGGTCATAAAAATCAATATAAATCAGGTTGAGATTTTTCAGGTATGTTCCCGCTGATGCCGCTGATCACGCAGCTTAAAAATAAAGTCCGCGTGATTTTCTTATATCTGCGGGATATTATTTCTTTAAAAACTTTAGTTAAATCATGATTAACAATAAATTACAAAAAAACGTCAAATGATAGTATGGTCGAAGGGCAAATTCTTTTTTGTTTTCGATCATAGAAAGATCTTTACCTACGCTCAGACTGACAGCGATTGTTTTAACTTAATGACTTTGCCTGCGTGAGACGGGTATGGTCAACACCCAAACTGCCCAAAATATCAAGAAAAGCCATAGCGTAAATGGATAACTCTCTGAAGATTTGCGGGAAATTAATTTCCCATTTCTTAATCCACATCTCCAACAAAAAACCGGTACCGCTTTTATACGATACCGGTAATTAAATTTATTTTTATTAGTAGCCTGTATTTTGCCAGCCGCTTTTGTTATTTACATTATCTATTTCAGCTTGTGGCACCGGATATATGCTTCTAAATGAAGGAATGCCAGGGAAAACAGTTGGCATTTGCCCTGTTCTAACAATATCAAACCAGCGATCTGCTTCTAATGCCAATTCTAAACGTCGCTCTAAGTAAACCGCATTTCTAAATTCTGTTTGCGTGGTAAGCATTGCAGCGGTTTTAGTGCTAGCTGCTGCATTCGTGCGAACGGTATTTAGTGCCCTAAAAGCCTCTGTATTTCCATACGCAACTTCATTTAAAGCCTCGGCATACATCAATAAAACATCTGCACAACGAAGTACTGGAAAGTCGCCGCTAACCTCGGTGGAATTTGAAACAGGGCTATTGAATTTTCCCGGCCGGGCGCCGATTCCTGTTGGTGCAACCAGCGCTCTGCGATTATCTGTGGTTTCGAATATGGATTGTGGAATGGTAATCGTATTGGTATTGTTGTTGTTTCTGTAGCGGTTGTCTTGATTTACGGCTTCCTTTACCCCACCGTTTAAATATTGAACTGCAAAAATAATATCCTTGCTTGTTTTTAATCCGCTTGGAAAAGTTGTGGTTTGAGGAACTACAGAAAGCACGGTTCCCGCGTAAATTGCTGTTGCAATTGGTTGCAGGGTAGATACCACTAAATCATATCTTTTCTGGTAAAGATAAACTTTAGCTAACAATGCCGATGCCGCATAACTGGTTGCTCTTCCACGTTGTGCATCTGCCCAGGTAGCAGGTAGTTTTGTGGCCGCATCGGTTAAATCATTAATGATTTGCTGATATACCTGCGCTGAAGCTGTACGGGAATTTTGCCTGGCTTCATCCGTTTTTTGAACCGTTAACACCAAAGGAACATTGCCCCATAAGCGGGTTAAATTGAAGTAGCTTAAAGCACGGATAAATTTAGCCTGACCTATAATTTGATTTTTAATCGATTCTGTCATGTTGATAGCAGGAGCTCTATCCAGAATCATATTACTTCGGTAAATGGCTTTGTAATGTCCCTGCCATGAGCCTGCCAGGATATTGTTGGCAGAAGTTTCTGAAAATACTTCGATTGAGTTACGAACACCTGCCCCAGATCCCGGATCGTTATCTGTAACATTATCGCCGCGGATTTCACCCAAGGTAAGCAAGTTATTTCCATATAAACTATCGGTTTGCAAGGCGTCATAACAACTCACCAAACCACCTTGTAATCCTTTCTCATCAACATAAAAAGTGCTTTCTGTATATGAATCCAAAGGTTTTAAATCTAAAAACTTTTTGCAGGATGTGGCTGAAATGATTAAGCCACATGTTAATATTGGTATGATATATTTTTTCATCTGATTATGATTTTTTTAAGGTAATGGGCTTGCACAAGTCTTTTGGAATTGATGTGCAGTTTTCATTTCTTAATTTATAAAGTGATGTTTAAACCTATTGAAGTTGTTTTTGCTGTTGGATATACGCCATAATCTTCTCCATTTGTAGTAGCATCTGATCTGTTTGTAACTTCTGGATTATAACCCGTGTACTTAGTGAATGTGAATGGATTTTGCATGGAAACATATAGCCTTACCTTAGTTAAAGTTAATTTTTTAATCCACTCGGTAGGGAAAGTATAACCTAAAGCAATGTTACGGATACGTAAATAAGAGCCATCTTCAATGTGCCATGTAGATGTAGTTCCATTACTTCCTTTGGCTACGCGATTTGCCCTAACATCTTGTCCACTGCCCGGGTTGCTTTCTGAAACCCACCTGTCTAAAGAACTAATCATATTGTTCATATTACCTTCTTTATTGGCGAAGTATCTGCGGGAAAGATTAAGGATTTTGTTTCCATAAACACCTTGCAAAGCAACATTTAAATCAACTCCTTTATATTCTGCTGATGTAGCAAAACCATAAGTGAATTTTGGAAGATAGTTACCTACAATTTCACGATCTTTAGTTAAATCGATTATCCCATCTCCATCAACATCTTTAAATTTAAAATCACCGGGTTTTGAAGTATTTAAATCGTAGTTGCCTTGTGTATCGGTATAATGCGGATAAGCATTTACTTCTGCCTGATTTTTGAAAACGCCCAATACAACCGGTAAATAATACGATCCGATTGGTTCGCCAACCCGGGTTAAGAAATATGCATTCGCTACAGATCCTGTTCTGATAATATCAGCATTGCCTGGGCCTAATTCAACAACCTTATTAATGTTTTTTGAGAAGTTTGCGCTAGCCGTCCATTTTACACCGCCAAACTGTTGTTGCGTGCCTAAATTGATGTCTATACCCTTGTTGTTTACCTTGCCGATATTTTTCAGCTCTGTTGCGAAACCAGTGGTTAAAGGAACCGGAACGTTCAACAATAAGTCTGTGGTGTTGCTATTATAAGCATCTACAGATAAGGTTAACTGGTTGTTGAAAAATGCAGCATCGAAACCAATGTTTAGCTGTGCTGTTTTTTCCCACCTTAAATCGTCATTTGGTTGAGCGTAAGTTGCCGCACCGTTAACAACTCCCGGGGTACCGCCGCCAAAAACATAACCATAGCTTGTCATTGAACCTAAAGCGCCATAAGTTGGAATATTAAAATTACCCGTTAAACCATAACTTGCTCTTAGTTTTAAGTCAGAAATGGATGCAGAGCCTTTCAGGAAGTCTTCTTCTGATAATCTCCATCCAACAGATGTAGAAGGGAAATAACCCCATTTATTGTTCTTGCCAAATTTAGAAGAACCATCAGCCCTGACTGATCCGGTAAACAAATATTTTCCTTTATAGCTGTATTGAACCCTGGCAATTCCTGACGCCAATGCCCACTGAGATCTTGTTGAAGTACCGCTGGTTACTAAGCCGGCACTTAAATACTCAATCTGATCACTAATGTAGCCTCTGGTTGCTACGGCATAATTTCCGCTTAAATCATCTTTCTGAGTTGACCAGCCTAATAATGCACTGATGTTATGATCGCCGATGGTTTTGGTGTAGTTTAAGGTTTGTTCCAATAACCAGTTGGTTTCTTTTATTGTTCTTGAACTTCCCTGGGCATCTGATAATGGGTTGCCGGCAGTATTGGATAATGGAATAATTGATGGACGGAAAGTATCTTCAGTACTATTGAACATATCGACACCCAATTGGATTTTATATCTCAAATCTTTGATGATCTCTGCCTCAACAAAGGTACTTCCGGTTAATCTATTCGAACCTACATCATCTTTTTGGAGCATGGCTAAAGCAACAGGGTTCCATGCTTGTGTTTCGCCGTTGCCAGTTACTGTAGAGCCGTTTGGCAAAGTGGTTACCTGTCCCGGGCTCCAGGAGTTTTGTGCAAAGCTATAACTGCCATCGGCATTGTAAACGGGCCACAATGGAGAATAATGTAAAGCAGAGGCAACAATACCACCGGTATTTAATCCGTTTGAGTTTGGTGCATTATATGCGCCATTGGCATTAACTCTTTTTTCTTTAATTACCGAAGGCGTAATGTTTACACCGTACCTGAAAATGCCTTTATTTCCTTCTAAATTTAACCTGCCGCTATAACGTTTAAAACCACTATTTAAAATAATGCCATCCTGATCAAAATATTCCAATGATGCATAGTATTTCATTTTTTCACTCCCACCTGAAGCTGAAATAGAATGGTTTTGAATTTTAGCCGTTCTAAAAATTTCATCCTGCCAATCGGTATTGGTTAAGCCCTGCTGACCAGCCAGGTAAGGTAAAATTTCCGTAGGAATAACCGCACTCGTATTATTTCCTGAATTTACCAAACGTTGCGCATTGCTGTCATTAATGCTATAATTGATTGTTGGTAAACCTGTTGCAATGTTTCTTCTGTTAATGGCATCCATTGCATCAGCATAAGTGTTATTTCTGGATTCTATGGTCATCTGTGCATATTGGTAAGCATCCATCATGTCAATTTTATGTGCCAAACTTTGCCAACCGGTGTAACTGTTCACATTGATTAAAGCTGTGCCGCTTTTGCCCTGTTTGGTGGTGATCAATACCACACCGTTTGAGCCACGCGATCCGTAAATAGCTGCAGATGATGCATCTTTTAAAACCTCGATTGAGGCAATATCATTCGTGTTAATTGTATTGATGTTATCGTTCGAAATAGGAACCCCGTCAATTACATATAAAGGATTTGAACCTGCGGTAATTGTTCCAACACCACGAACTTTAATTGATAATGCACCTCCAGGAGTACCTGATCCCTGCGAAACCTGAACACCCGCCATTTTACCAACCATTGCTTCAGCTGCGTTGTTAATTGGTTGATTTTCGAGGTCAGAAGCTTTAATGCTGGCAATTGCTGTGGTGACATCTTTCTTTTTCTGACTACCATACCCAACTACTACAACATCAGTTAGTGAGGAAGCTGTTGGGTTAAGCTGGATAAGCAATGTGGCCTGTTCTCCGGCTTTAAGCATGTAATTCTCAATTGTTTTGGTTGTATAACCAATAAAGGAAGCACTAATGTGGTATGGCACTCCGGCAGATAGTCCTGTGATCTGGAACTTGCCTTCTGCATTAACCATAATCCCCTTCTTCTCATTGGTTTGGGCGTTAACCAATACAATGGAGGCTCCGAGTAAAGGTGCCCCGGTTTCATCTTTTACAATTCCTGTAATCTCTGATGTTTGAGCCCAGGCAGTTGCCGTAACTGAAAGCATCAGCAGGCAAATGAACAAGTGTTTTGTAAATTTTCTAAGCATAGTATAATAATTAATTTGTTTGTTTTAGGCAAAAGAATCCCTGTTCCCCTTTGTTGTGGGAGTTAAATTCATCATGATATATGTTTTTGTTTATTTTTTAATCAGATAGCCTTCTGCTATTTTTTCTTGTTTTAGTTTGTTTAGTTCGGTAATTTCAGCAAGTATTTTATTTATTGGTTGTTCTAGTTTTAATGTTCCTGTGAATGAAATTTCTGAAAGATCCTCAGCACTGTAAATTATTTTTGTTTTATAGTGTTGTTCCAATTTTGAAAACACTTCAACTAACGGTGCCTGAGTAAAGTTGAGCTCTATTTTGGTTTCTGCTTTTACAATTGCGGTATTTAGTATTTCAACCTTTAGTTCATTTTTAATTCTGTTAAACACCAGCGAATTTCCAGGCAAAAGAATTCGGCTAAATGACGATTTTTTTCCTACAGAGTCTATATCTCTTACCCAAACTTTCCCGGTATGCAACTGAACCTTAATTAACTTGTTTTTAGGATTTGCAATGATGGTAAATGATGTTCCTAAAGCAGTGGTAGAAACACCTTTCGCATATACAACAAAAGGATGCTGCTTATCTTTTGTAACCTGAAAATAACCTTTGCCCTCTAAATAGATTTCGCGTTTGCTTTTTACAAAAGGAATGGCATATCTTAACTCAGCACCCGGGTATATTTTAACTATTGACTGATCTGGAAGTGTGAGATCCTGAATCCTGTCTGTATAGTTTACAATAGACTTCCAGTTGATTTCATTTGGTTTTTCAATTTTTTGCGGAATGTTTTCAGCTATTGGATTTTGAGAAACGGGTTTTTGAGAAAGAAATAAGCCAATGGTAATCACCACCAAAATTGTGGCCGCGACCGCTGTTATTTTCAGCCAAAGGTGCTTATTCTTTTTACCTAAAGTTTTCTGTGTGATTGCCTCAAATATAGCCTCGCTTTTTTCGTAAGATAAAGGTTGATCTTCAGCATCATCCCATTCTTCTTTTCTAACAAGATGATCAGGCAGCTCATCGATTTCTCTCAAATAATTGTCCACCAAAAGTTTTTCTTCCGGCGTACATTTATTTTTGAAATATTTATCTAGCAACTGGTCTGAAACCTTCATATTAACTAATACGATTGAATTGATCAGAAACCCGTAACGGTTAAAAAATATTTTTCAATTTATTTTAGAAACCCTAAAAGAACGATCAATGCAGGGGCATAGGCGTAACCATTAAGTTGTTTAACAGCCAATGAAATATGCTTTTCTACTGTTCTTGGAGATATGGAAAGTTGTTCGGCAATCTCTTTATAGGAGTATCCATGAAGACGGCTTAAAACAAAAACCTGTTTTCTTGTTGGAGGTAAACAATTTAAAACAACTTCTAATTGTTGCTTTGCCTCGTAAAGCTCAGCCACCTCTTCAGAACTTTTTACCAATTCCTGATGATAAACCTTAAGGTTCCGTTCATCATTAAGAATCTTCTTAAAATAATCTAACAAAGTTGTTTTGGCAATTTTAAATAGCTGAACATCAAGAGGAAGTTCTTCTGTTAAAGTATGTTTGAAACGCCAGAGCTTAATAAATGCCAATTGTGTTAGTTCCTCGGCCTGGCTTTCGGATGCCGTTTTCTTGAAAAAATAGGCGTAAACTTTTCTATGCCATAGTTTGAAGACTATTTCAAAAGATATATGATCTCCCTCTCTGATATTTTGGATATAGTTCGACACTCTGATGGCTCAAAACTATTTGGTTAGTGTTAGCTTGAAATAAATATAGTGTTAATTTTATCAATTGCTATAATATTTTTCTTGCCCTGTATTGATATCTCAATCCAGTAAAGAGATTAGCCGGGCTATATCCTCATGTTGGTGCCAGCTACTTAAAATAATCCTGTTAATCGGATCGCTATTTTTTGTCGGGTATGGGAAAGATGAAATTAAAACCCGATTCCTTAAAAGATACTGGTCAATTTTTGGATCATTAATTAAAAATGCGGGGAATCCAGGTACAAACTTCCAGTCAGAACTTAAATTTTCACTGAACATTTCCATATTGGATAACAATTTTCGACGGGCGTTACCATAAATCTGTTCGCCATGAATAAAAGCAAATAAACCCGCTGCTGCAGAAGGTGATGCCCCAACAAACATATTGGTGTTTTTAAGTTGACTGATGATTTTTTTAGACCCCAGCACTAAACCTGCGTCTACACCCAATGCTTTTGCCATCGAGGCCACTACTACAACTTCAATATTTGATTTTTGTGGAAATGAAATCAATGCGCTCAACCCGTTGTTATTGATGCCAATCCCATGAGAATCGTCGATAATGAGCGTGATTTTTTTATCATGATCAATTTCATTTAGAAAACTAAAATCATAAATTTCGGGGAAAAGATTATTCATCGAATTGCTGATCAGAACCCAGTTTTTTAGCCCTGATGTATTTATCGTTTCAATGGTTTCTCTTTTCCAACCGGTAAAGGACGTGGTGGAAAAAGGCTCTTCGCTCAACCAGAGCGCCGGGTGTGTGGCAGGCGCATAAATTACTTCTCCAAATGGGGCTAACCCTTTAACTGTGAGTTGAGCAGCTAAATATCCGCTTGAAGTAATTAAAGCATCTTCAGCTAAGAATCTTTTTGCAGCAACTTGTTCTGCATCAGCGTAAATGCCTAACTGGATATTGTTGCTTCGACTAGTTCCATTGTTTAATCCGAATTTTTTAATCCCTTCAATGTATAAGTTAATGAAGTCTTGATTTTGCGGAATGCCCAGATAAGCTGTTCCGCCAAAGTACAGGTACGATTCGCCGTTAATGACGATTTCGTTTGAAAAAGGTTGATTGATCGATCTGAAATCGTTGTTCATTTATTAGTTATAGTTTCTGCCCAGTTCATCGTTTGCTGCACGAATAATCGATTTATTGCCATTATCATCATGATAAAACTCCCAAAACATAATTCCGTTGGCAACATCTTTAGCCAGTTTAGCTTTTTTCTTTGTGGTTAAGGTACCATTAAAATAATATTGAATCCCATCAATAGTGGCATAATCAAGCGTGATATCGGCATTTGCGGCTACAAAATCCCGGTAAGCTTTTGAAGCATTGGCCGAATTTTTTCCATATGCAGGAATTCCCAGTACCGCTCTTTCTTTTGGCATACCACGGGTTCCAATCCAGTAATTTAAACTGGCAACAGCCATATTATAAGAAGCGTGTTGAATCGGTTCATCCTTATCCCAACCAATGCCATCGTAAACCATAATATTAAAGAAATCTACCGAGGGGAAAACTTCCGTTTTTAAACCATCGCGAATGCTGCCCGCATAAACACCAGGCGTGATCGCTGCACTTAAAAACTTATTGTACTTATGAAGTGAATCTGAAAGCTCTTTCATTAATAACACATAATTATCTGCAGATCCATCAGCAGTACTTGGGTATTCCCAATCCATATCCACTCCATCTAAATTGTTGGTTCTGGCAAAACTGAGCACGTTTTTAACAAACAATTTTCTTGCCGATGCCGAGGCTGCCATTTCTATAAAAATACTTCTTGTACCTGAAACTGAAATACCTGTTTTTACACCGTTTGCCCTTGCTTTTTGCATTACTGTAGTAAATCTTGATGGTTGTTCAAGGGTAGCTAATGAGCCATCAATATTTGGGTTTAAAAATGCATAAAACAGATGGGTAATCATTTTATATTTTGCATCGGCAACGCCATTCGGATCACGATAACTTGGAAAATAGGCAATAACCTTGAAACTGTTATCCGGAACATAAGGTTTTGGTGGGTTAACAGGGTTTACCGGTGCGGGTGGTTCAATTACACCCGTTTTTTTACATGATGAGATTCCGAGCAATACGATGATACTCAGCAAAAAGTAGATTTTTTTCATAGGATTAGAGATTGGCTGAACTTACATATTACGGTGTTTTAGGTTTAGATATTTGTTTTTGAAAGAATTCGAATTGTTGTTTGATTGATTTTTTCCAATAGGCTGCGTTGTGTGCGCCCGGCTGTGAAATGTAAGTTGCCTGAATTTTTAAGCTGTCACATTTCTGTTTTAACTTGTTGTTTGATTGATAGAAAAAATCATCTGCACCACAATCAAAAATGATTTCTTTATTGGTTCCGGCCAGCTTGTCAATATTGCCGGCTACAGCATATTTATCCCAAATTTCACTGTCTTTTGCGGGATTTCCCAACAATGCTGAAGCACCATATTTGCCATAAGCATCACGCAGATTTATACCACCACTGGTGCTGCCAGCACTTTTAAACATTTCAGGATGTTTTAAAAACAACCACAAAGCACCGTGTCCACCCATACTTAAACCTGTAATAAACACATGATTTGAATCAATTGGATAATCAGTTTT
Source organism: Pedobacter chinensis (assembly GCF_003339865.1). Taxonomy (GTDB): domain Bacteria; phylum Bacteroidota; class Bacteroidia; order Sphingobacteriales; family Sphingobacteriaceae; genus Pedobacter; species Pedobacter chinensis. Next base: position 337,722 of record NZ_QPKV01000003.1, on the reverse strand, counting down.
CATTTTTGGCAGCAACTCATCAAAAAAGAAACTTTCATATTGGTTTTGAGGCATAACCGGGCTGTTCAAATACCAGCTGTCAAACAATCCATCAGGACAAATTAAAACATAACCATATTCATCAGCATATTTTTGGGCATCCATGATATTATTCCATTGTTTATAATTTCCACTCCATCCATGTAGCAAAATAACCGCTGGAAATTTTTGTCCATTACTGATTTTTTTTGGTGTAAAAACCCAGGTAGTATCAGGCTTTGGCAGATTTTTAGATTGAAAAACGATTTGTTTCTGTCCAAATGCAGAAAAACAAATCAATGAAACCAGGCTTAAAAGAAATATTTTCATTTTAGAAATTATCATGTATATAAGTCATAATTCTTACCATTTCGGCCCTTACCTCTGCCGTAGGCTTAACAAAATTATTATTCATAAAAGAATAAATATAGGTTTTGCCTTTTTTAGTGAGCACATAACCACTTTGATTATGAACCCCGCCCAATGATCCGGTTTTGCCGTACACAAAAGGCTGATCCGTTTTGGGATAGGCATTTTTTAAAGTGCCGCTTTTTCCTCCCGCAGGAAACATATCAAAAAGTTTTTCTCTGTTGTTAACCAAGTGATAAATCGAATCAAGCAGGTATACATTATCTCTGGGTGTAAATAAATTCTGACGGGATAAACCTGAACCATCTGCCCACTTCACTTTATCGGGTAAAAATGAAAGATGGTTTTTGCTAATGTACTGAATGGCTTTTGTTGTGCTTAATGTGTCACCAATCTGATTGGAACAAACCAGCAACAGGTGTTCGGCAATAAAGTTATCGCTAGGTAGCATCATGTGCTTTAAAACAGAATCACGTTTAGCACCCAAAAGTGTTTTGGCATTTGATGGAATTTTCATTTTTACAATGCCAATGGTTTTATGAAGGGTATCGGATAACACTTCAATAGTTGTTTGCGTACTTGTTTTGTAAGGATTTTGCTGATTGTAGCCCGGTTTTACCGCAACTGCCGGATAATGAAAATGGTTAGTTAAAAAATCTCTCGTTACCTGGAAACCTCCTGTTGTTTTGCTCGAATCCACTTCAAAACAATGAGCAAAAATTTTCGGCTCAATGTTAATTTTATCTGGTGTTAAGTAAGTGGAGGTTACCATATTATCCATAATCGGCATTTCCGTTATTTCAGGTTGATAATAGTAATCATAATCATCCCAACTCCAGCCATCGCCAAAAAATGACCCCGAATATCTTCCTGGGGCAAAAAATAATTTCTTGTCAGATGCCTGAAGAAAATTGTAAGCCGTTTTATCTTTAACCCCAAACTGTAAAAATGATGGATCGCCTGTTCCCCAGAAAATCAAAGAATCGTTTCTTTCTATGTATTTCAATGCCGGCATTTGCTCGGGCAACATTTTTAAACTGGCGAAAAAAGTATAGATTTTTGTATTTGATGCCGGAGTGAAATATTTATCAGCATCTTTTTGAAAAATCATTGTCTTGTTTTCCATATTGTAAAGCGCAAAACCTACCTGATACTGCTTAATAACCGACGAATTTTTAAATTCTTTAGCTACTTTTTTAGCAATCATTTTATTTGATGAACAACCGGAAAGCGCTAACATCGTGATCATGAAGCATGTAAGAAAAGTATGATGAATTTTGTAACGGAACATGTTATGGATTTAGAAAATGATAATTGCCAACTAATTTATTAAATTTAATTTAATGTTGACCAAATATGAACCTGTTATCCTTTTCTCCATTCGCAAATTGGCTATTTGTGCAGGGCTGTTTTTAATGTGTCTACATTCATTTGCGCAAGAGTTTACGTTTTCAGGTAAAAAACAAAGGCAGTCGATTCAATTTAGATGTATTAAGAATCTGATCATTATTCCGGTATATGTAAATGATAAAGGCCCGTATGATTTTGTTTTAGATACAGGTGTAGGTCCTATGATCATTACAGAACCATCAATTATAGATACCTTGAATTTTAATCTGATGAGAAAAATCAGACTTTCAGGGCTCGGGTTAGAAACGGTTGATGCTTATGTATCGCAAAATGTAGAGGCCAGAATAGGCAGAGCAAAAATCAAACACATCCCCACAGCCATTCTTAAGGAAGATTTGTTCAATTTGTCAGGACATTTAGGGGTTAAAATTTATGGATTAATAGGTTATAGCTTTTTTAATAGCTTTATTGTAGATATTCGCTATAGTGAGAACAGAATAATATTTAGTGATCTGGATAGTCATGTGAAATATCGCGGAAGTAAAGTTCCCATTACTATAGAAAATTTAAAACCTTATGTAGATGTCGAGGTAGAAATACCTGATAGCGGGAAGATCAGCACCCGGTTTCTGATGGATACTGGTGCGAGTCATGCCTTATCAATGGAAATGTTGAATGGTGCTGCTTTTCCACTTCCTGAAAAAAGAATAAAAGCCAATTTGGGCATGAGTTTAAGTGGGCAAATAAAAGGTTATGTAGGGCGAGTAAAAACCTTTCATCTGGGAAAATATGCTTTTAGCGATGTTGTAGCCGGCTTCCCGGATTTTGAGTCGATTTCCAAAAAAATAGATTTATCGTTTCGTAATGGAAACCTCGGCGCTGAAATACTCCGCAAGTTTGATGTGCAGTTTAACTATCAGGAAAAATTCATGTATCTGAAACCCAACAATTTTGCAAAAGTTCCCTTTCAGCATGATATGGTTGGGATGGTGGTTTATCTGGATCAGGATCAATATAAACGTGTGATAATTGGAGAAATTGATGAAGGATCTCCTGCTGAAAAAGCGGGTTTATGTCCAAACGATCAAATTATTGGTGTGAATTTTAAATCAATTGATGCCTATTCATTAAATGATTTAACGGAGATGTTTAAATCCAAAGCTGATCGGGTAGTTATATTTGAGGTTTTTAGAGATAACCAGGTACTTTTTAAAGTGGTAAGGCTCGAAAAAAGAATTTAATCTGTTGGTGATTTTATGGTTACAAAATGTTTATAAAGTAACAAGCCTATAACTTCGGGCTCTTATTATCACAATAACACTATAAACATATAAATGAAGAAACAAGTTAAGGTACTTGCATTGGCAGGTATTGTGGTGCTTGGTTTAGCTGGAGCGAATTCAGCACATGCACAAAAAAAGCCAAAAAAGGGATCAACTACCCCAACAGCGCCGGCAGCAGCTCCTGCGGCAGCCCCAAAAAAAGAAGGAATCAAACCTTTTTCTGAAGTGATAACGGCAAAAGCCAGAACTACAAACGGACTGTTTAAAACCCATAAGGTTGATGATAAATGGTACTTTGAGATTCCGGATTCGATTATCAACCGCGAAATGCTTGTGGTTACGCGTTTGGCTAAAGCGCCGGTAGGCATTAAAGTTGGTAACCAACAGTACGGCGGAGAAGAGTTAAACGAACAAGTTTGGGTATGGGAACGCAGAGGTAAACAAATTTATATCCGTGTACCCAGTTATGCTACAAAAGCAGATCCCAATAGCGATATGTACGAATCTGTACAAAATTCTAATCTGGCACAAATTTTAGCCGGTTTTGAAATTAAGGCCTATAATAAAGATACAACAGGTGTGGTAATTGATGTTACCGATTTTTACAATGGTGATATCATGGCGATTGGTGCTACCGATCAAATCCGAAAAACCTATAAGGTAACCGTGTATGATGCGACCCGTTCTTACATTGATACGGTTAAAACTTTTCCATTAAATATTGAGGTTAAAACCGCCAAAACTTATCGTTCAGCAGAGTCGCCAACCGATAATAGCAATGGTGCGGTAACCTTTGAGTTCAACACCTCTATGTTGTTGTTGCCAAAAATTCCGGTAAAGGCCAGAATTATGGATAACAGGGTTGGTTTCTTTGGTCAATCGCAAATTGATTATGGAACCGATGCGCAAAAAGCAGAACGCACTGCTTATATCCATCGTTGGAATTTGGTTCCTAAAGATACCAATGCATACAAAAATGGCGAATTGGTTGAGCCGGTAAAACCTATTGTTATTTACATCGATCCCGCCACGCCTAAAAAATGGGTTCCATATTTAATTCAGGGCATTAACGACTGGCAGGTGGCTTTTGAAGCAGCTGGCTTCAAAAACGCAATTATGGGTAAGCAGGCCCCAACTCCTCAGGAAGATCCTGAGTTCAGTGTAGAAGATTCAAGATATTCGGTAGTACGCTATTTTGCTTCTGATATCGCGAACGCATACGGACCACATGTGAGCGACCCTCGTACTGGTCAAATTTTAGAAACCCACATTGGCTGGTATCATAACGTGATGAACTTATTGCGTAACTGGTATTTTGTGCAAACTGCGGCAATAAATCCTGAAGTTCGTAAAGCTAAATTCACTGATGCCCAAATGGGCGAGTTGATTCGCTTCGTTTCTTCTCACGAGATTGGGCATACTTTAGGTTTACCACACAATTTTGGCTCCAGCTATGCCTATCCCGTTGATTCATTGCGCTCAAAAACCTTTACCGATCAGCATGGAACGGCACCTTCAATTATGGATTATGCCCGTTTTAACTACATTGCTCAACCGGGTGATGGCGTTACAAAACTGCATCCTCAAATTGGCGAATACGATAAATGGGCAATTAAATGGGGTTATTCATGGATTCCGGGTGACAAAACGGCCGAACAGGAAAAAGAAGTTTTAAACCAGTGGACTTTAAAAAATGCAGGAAACCCATTGTATTTTTACGGACGCCAGGGCACAACCTTAGATCCGCGTTTACAAAGTGAAGATTTAGGCGATAACGCCATGAAGGCCAGTACTTATGGCATTGCAAATTTAAAACGCATTTTACCAAATGTAGAAAAATGGACTTACCAAAAAGGAAAAGATTACAGTGATTTAAAAGAAATTTATACTGAAATTGTAGGTCAATTTAACCGTTACATGGGGCATGTTACCACGAATATAGGTGGAATGAGCGAAAATTTTAAAACCTACGATCAAACCGGACCTGTTTATACTTATTTGCCTAAAGCAAAACAAAAAGAAGCAATCGCATTCTTCAATCAGCAATTGTTTACTACCCCACTTTGGTTAATCAGCAATGATCAGTTAAATAAATTTGATAATGGTGTGTTGTTAAATCGAATCAAGGCTGTTCAGGCAAATACACTGATTAACATTCTATCAGCTCCCCGAATCGCTCGTTTACTGGATAACGAAACTAAAAATGGTTCGGCAAAAGCCTATACTTTACCCGAATTATTCACAGATCTTAAACAATCAGTTTTCGCGGTAGGCAGAGCAGATGCTTTCAAACGTAACTTACAAAGGGCTTATGTTGATCGTTTATCTGATTTAATGACCAAAGAAAACGAACTTCCGGTAGGGTTTCCGGTTGAGGCTGCTGCAAACTATGGCTTAACGCCAGTGAATGTTAACTTATCTGATATTCGCCCGTTGGTAAGAGCAGAATTGAAAACTTTACTGGCAACAACTAAAGCCCGTTCAGTTGCAGGTGATGCCATTACAAAAGCACATTATGAAGATTTGAATATTAGAATCAAAAATATTTTAGATCCAAAGAAATAGACGAGGTATTGAAAAGTTTTAAAGTTGTAATGTTTAAATGTTGCTGGGCATATCGTTCAAAGGTTTTAATGTTACAACAATTTAACAACCTTCCAACAGCCCAATAAAAAACGGAGTAAGCCTTTAATTGGTTTACTCCATTTTTTTTAATTTTATCTCAAATCATAAACCCATGTTTAAAAAACTATTTCTTTATCTGTTTATCACAACTTCTGCCTCCTATGGTTATGCCCAACAAGCTGACTCAATAACCGTTGTGAAAGCGAAATGGCAAAAAACAAAAATTGCCAGGCAGGTAAAGCTTTTCCGTTATCATTTTAATCACGAAAATCTTTTCGCAGCAAATGAGAATATTTCTTTTCTTGAGGTAAACAATACAGGAAGAAAAGCAGTTTTTGCATTAGGTGCAGAAGAAAAGGAACTGATCACAACAAGTGATTTTGGCCTGAGAGATACTGCAATAGCTGCTTTAAATGGTAATTTCTTTGATGTTAAAAATGGAGGATCTGTAGATTTTGTTCGCGTTGACGGGAAGATAATCAATACCAACAGGCTGGAGAAAAATGGAGAGCGGGCAAGGCATCAGCAAGCAGCTGTTGTAATTGAGGATGGAAAAATTGCTATAAAAAAATGGGATGGAACGCCAGATTGGGAAACAAAATTGACTGAACAGAGCGTTATGCTGAATGGTCCGCTGTTAACCTATCATCATGCTGATGAACTATTAGATACGACAGCTTTTACCCGTTCACGTCATCCCCGTACTTGTTTAGGCATCAAGCCAAACGGGAAAGTAATTTTATTAACTGTCGATGGAAGAAATGATCAATCTGCGGGAATGAGTTTAATTGAACTCACTAAGCTAATGAAATGGTTGGGCTGTACAAGTGCCATCAATTTTGATGGCGGTGGTTCTACAACATTATGGGTAAACGGAATGCCCGATGGCGGAGTGATTAATTATCCAACAGATAATAAAAAGTGGGATCATGAAGGGCAGCGCAAAGTAGCCAATGTGGTTCTGGTTAAAAAGAAATAATTATTTTAGCCCAAATGATTAAAAATACGATACAATTCTTTTTTTTAATGCTGATGCTTTCGGCGTGTAACTCAAGGTCGAAAACAAATGATGCCACATTAAGGGATTTTACTTTTGCGCCTGTAAAGGGCATCCGTTACGAGGAGGTAAAACGTCGCTTTAGTGATAACCTGTCATTTAATAAGCAAGGCTTTATGCAAAAACCATCATGGATTATTGAGGTTGCCGCAGAAGACACCATGATGGCCTGGAGTCCTCAAAAACAGATCATGCAAAAATTTTATCTGCAATACGATCATGGTAATGTTTACAATTTCGCCGAAGAGTTTTTTAAGGTAAAACACATCAGCAAAGATAGCTTGGTTTTTCAACGCATACAGGTTGATGGAAAAGTGATTGCCGATGATATCCGTTCGGATGTAAACATGACTTTTTATACGCAGAATTACATCAAAAACAAGCTGAAAACTACTGCTGAAATTTTACAAAGGCCATCAAAGGCCGATACTTTGTTTATCAAAAGAAGATCAGATGAGGTTAATCGGTCTGCAACTGCCGCATTTGCCGCAACCGAACCCGTTCAGTTTATTCCGAAGAGTAAAATTGTAACGGTTAAGAAGTTTAGTACAGTGGATAAATTGCAGAAACGTACTTCTGCTTACGATTATATTTTTCCTCAATACAGAATTGAAATTGACAGGGCCTATAAAGACTTCGCCTATGAGTGCCTGGCCGTAGTTGATTATACCGGAACGATGAGAATTTTATCGGTAAATGGAGTACTTCCAGATGCTGCTGAAGGAAAAAAAAGAATGATGCAGGGCGTTGCAGATATTTACATCAGAAACCTGTTCAATGTGATTCCCGGAACTACCTTAGGAATTCCGCATAATAGTGAAATAACGGTTATGATAGTTGGCAGGGCAATTAAAAAGCCTTAATAATCTGCTGTTTACAAAATTTTAACGTTAAAAAAATGTTAAAATTTATTTTGATTTTAAAAATTAAAACTTACCTTGCAGACTTAATTTTAATATTTAATACAATGCAAGAAGGCACAGTAAAATTCTTCAATGTAACTAAAGGTTTTGGCTTTATCATCCCTGCGAATGGCGATAGCGAAATTTTTGTTCATTCAACAGGTCTTATCGACGAAATCCGTGAAAACGACAAAGTACAGTACGAAGTTGCTAACGGTAAAAAAGGCTTAAATGCCGTTAATGTGAAAGTAATTTAATTTATTATCATATTTACAAAGAGGGCTGCTTTCTGGTGATGGCAGCCTTTTTTTGTTTTATTTTTTGGAGGATTTCCTTCTTGCTGATTATTGTAATTTATTTTTTTTGTGATGACGAATTACTTTATTATTCCAGGTTTGGGCAATTCCGGAGCAAAACATTGACAAACGCATTTCGAAAAATCTTCAGGTAATTTCCTGCGCATTGACCAACAAGAGTGGGATGAGCCTGCTAGCGAGGATTGGATTGAAATCATTGATAAAATAATTTTTGAATATGATTTATCTACCGTATTCTTAATTGGGCACAGTTAGGCTGTTCAGCAATTGCCAATTGGACGAAACAGTATCAAAAGCAAATTAAAGGCGCCTTATTGGTTGCACCAAGCGATTTAGAAGCACCCCAATACACTTTTTCTACAGTGGGTTTTGATCATGTTCCTTTAGCTAAAATAAATTTTAAGACCCTGGTTGTTGCCAGTTCGAATGATGAATGGGTAACGTTGGAAAGAGCTCGGTTTTTTGCCGATAACTGGGGAAGTGAATTTATCAATATTGGCAATGCTGGTCACATCAATGCGGCATCTGGTTATAGCGAATGGCCGGCAGGACCGGAAATTTTGAAAACACTGGGGTAAGTTTTTGTCTCCCGCAGATTTCGCTGAAAACGCAGATTTAAAACCAGCAGGAGAAAAATCTTTATTTATGCGTTGTTTTCTTCCTCATTAAATGGTCGAGAAAAACCAACCCGATTACCAAATCTGCAAACAAGAAACAGTAAACAGTTGTTGGTGTAATGTATTTATCCCAATTGAAATTTACATTCAGATCTAAATCAAAGTTTGACAATTGAAGATTGGATTTGTAAAGCACATAACCGAACATAGCCATTAAAGAAATCACGAAAAAGCCACCGATAGTATAAATTATATTTTTATTTACCTTGGTTTTTAGAGTAGTTGGTGCTGGTTCTAATGCCACGCTTTCCATCACATTTCTGGTAAAAGACATCGAAGGTTCATCGAGCTCCATTTCTTCAAAAGCCAAATTTAAATTCAGCAATTCCTCATACCTGATTTTAATTTCAGCATCAGCATTAATTTTTTCTTCGATGGCTTTTGCCTGGGTTGCATCTAAATTTCCATCAATGTAATCCCAAAGCTGTTGTTCTATTGTATTCATAGTAACTCCTTTACTTCATCTTTTAACAAAAATTGTAATTTCTCTTTAAGCCTTTGCCTGGCCCTGTGCAGTTTTACTTTTATGGTGTTGGGCTCCATATTTAACGTGTCGCCAATTTCTTCCAAACTTTGTTCACCCTGATAAAATAAGGTTATAATTGCTGCATCATCTGGCATAAGTAAGTGAATAGCCTGGTTTAAAAACTTATGGCTGTCTTGCCTTTCATATCCATTGGCATTAAAAATTGAAGTGTGATTTTCTAACTGCACAAACGTTTCTTCATCATTAATGGAAGAAGTATCCAATCGCTTTTTGCGTAAGAAAGTCATGGCCGTTGTATAGGTAATCGTATAAAGCCAGGTGCTGAATTTTGCCGTTTGCTTGAAAGTTCCTAAAGCTTTGTAAGCTTTTACAAAACAATCCTGTGCAATTTCTTCAGCATCTTCCCTGTTTTTTGCAAATCTTAAAGCAAGCGTAAATACAAATCGCTGATGGCGTTTTACCAGCAAAGCATATTGAGCGGAATCTCCGTTCAATACATTTTGGATCAACTCTAAATCTGTAAGTTTTTGCTCCATACTTACCTCTAAGACTACATTAAAGATAGCGAGGTTACAGGTAAAGCAGAATTGTTTTTTTGCGCGTTTCCACTTGTGTGGGAAAACGTGGGAAAAGGAGGCATTTCGTCAACATGAAGATACCATCCTTCCCACGTTGGTGGAACCCAATGTCATTATTTAAGAAGAAAACTAAATATATTCCACTCTGAACATAGTGAAGAATCTTGAAATAGTCCTCGTTTGAAATGAGGATGATAGATCCTGGGAAAATGGTTTCCTGCCTAATGAAGCTAATGCGATGCTAAAAACTTTAGACCAGCAATGGAACCAATTAATGTGCAGATAAAAAAGATTCGCCAAAAAGTAGCGGGTTCGTTAAAATATACAATTCCAATAATTACAGTTCCTACAGCACCAATGCCAGTCCAAACCGCATAGGCTGTACCCATTGGCAAAGTTTGAGCGGCCTTGTTCAATAATATAAAGCTTAGTGAAATGCAAACGAAAAATGCAGCGCTCCATTTTATGTTCGAAAAATTATCAGATAATTTAAGGCAAGTGGTAAAGCCCACTTCGAAAAGGCCGGCAATAATTAAAATAATCCAGTTCATATAAAAAAATTTTTATGCAAAGGTATTGCCTAGAAATGGCCTTTCATAAGAGCGGTGCTGAAATAAATTTACTTTGTATCTTTCCGCTTCGCTACAGGTCAGCAAAACGAAATGGTTAAACCAAGGGTGCTAAAAACAAGGGTGCTATTTCAAATATTAAGTTGAAACCAGATCAATAATTTTTTTCGGTATGAGTGTAACCTGATTAAAAAGTGTGTTGTCATAACACACAGAACACGGTTCAATAAAGAATAGAATTTTAACAATAAAAAATTATAATCATGGTAGGCATATTAGTTCCAATCTCACTTTTTTTAGGCGCATTCGCAATGATATTTGGAATCCGCTATTTAGCTAACAAAGAAAAAATGGCAATGATTGAACGGGGAATTGATCCGGGAATACATAAAGCAACACCGAAGCCATTTGTCAGTTTAAAATTCGGCTTGCTTTTAATGGGCTTGGGAATCGGTTTACTGGTAGCATTATTTACAGTAAGAGGGGTTTTTGGCAGCAATTTAACACACGAAGAAGAATCTCAAACCGTTGCCGTTTATTTTGGTTGTTTGGGCGTATTCGGCGGTTTAGGTTTAATCATTTCTTACTTAATTGAGAAAAAATGGTTAGATCAGGAATCCTCAAATAATTAATATAGCCCAATAGCTGAAAAGTCCTGTTTCGTGAAAAAAACAGGACTTTTTTTATTGCGGCTTGTTTATAATAGCTACCGTTAATCTGCTGATGCAGTTCATTTTTCCACGGTCGTTATAAATTTTAATATCCCAGATGTGAGTTTTAGCACCAATATGGATCGGTGTGCAAATTCCTTTTACCAGGCCGCTTTTTACCGGGCGTAAATGGTTGGCATTTACTTCCAACCCCACTGCAACGTATTTATCAGGGTCAATACACATGTAAGAAGCAATACTTCCTAATGTTTCAGCAAGCACAACAGATGCACCACCATGCAAAATCCCGGCAGGTTGATGAGTACGTTCATCAACGGGCATGGTACCAACGATATAATCATCGCCAATTTCAGTAAACTGAATATCCAATAAACCACCGATATGATTTTTAGGGCGGCTATTCAAATCATCAACAGAAAAATTTTTAAACCACATAATAACGTTCTTTTAGCACACCAACGTGATGAATAATATGCCCGGCAATGATAAATAAAATAGATTTTACATTTATTTCTCTTTCACACGCAATTCCTTTTCTATTTAATTCTTCTTCATTTAAGCTTTTAAAAAAATAAAGGTTCGCTTTACGCAGCACAGAAAATTCCTCAATCATATCTTCGTAGTTCCGTTCATTAAAACGGGCATTGGCAACGTAATCATCTTCCTCAAAACCTGGTAAATGTTGTTTTTCATTTCTGGCGAAACTGGTCATGCGGTAAACAAAAATACGTTCAGAATCAATGAGATGCCCCAGCATTTCTTTTAAAGTCCATTTTCCTTCTGCATAAGCAAAGTTTTCTTTTTCTTTATTCGATTCGAAAAGCACGGGAACACTGAAAACCTGATCTTCCAGGATTTCAAATATTTCTCCATCAACTTTGCTGATGTAAGTTTCGCCCCAGGCAGGATATTCATTAGGCTGTGGTCGGTTCATATCTTAAACTGCTTTTTAAAATGATTCTGAATGTTGTTCCTTTGCCAAGTTCTGAATCTTTTACAAAAATTTCTCCGCTATGGTAATTTTCAACAATACGCTTGGTTAGCGATAAACCCAGGCCCCAGCCACGTTTACGGGTGGTGTATCCAGGCTGAAAAACGGCATCAAACTTGGAGCGTGGAATGCCTTTTCCACTATCGGTAACATCAATAAAAACCTGCTCTTTTGCTAAATTCTCAATAATGTTGATGGATATAGATCCTTCATTCTCGATAGCATTAGCAGCATTTTTCAATAAATTTTCGATTACCCAATCAAACAGAGGAATATTAAGCATTGCCCTCACTTGTTCATCACCTGAAATACTGAACTTAACTTTATCTGATGTCCGGACTTTAAAATACCGGATAAAATCACTGATCACGATGTAAACGGTATGATCTTCCAAAATGGGTTTTGAACCAATTTTTGAGAAACGATCGGTAATGATTTCCAGTCGTTTAATATCATTTTCCATTTCGGCAATCAAAGGGTCGTCTTCGGCATCGAATTTGGATTTCATAAGTTCGACCCAGGCCATAAGAGATGATATTGGCGTGCCCAGCTGGTGTGCCGTTTCTTTTGCCAAACCAACCCAAACATGATCTTGCTCATCCCTTCTTGCAGAACTAAATGCGGCATAAGCCGTTAAAAGGAAAAGGAAAATCACGCCCATCTGGATATATGGAAAATAACGGAGCTGTGTTAAAATAAATGAGTCTTTATAATAGGCCAGTTTCTCCTGTCCCATAATATTCATCGTGGCAGGCTTGTGCTGCCTTTTCATTTTTGATAACTCTCTTACAAAATAAAGGCTGTCATACACCTGTTTATCATTGTCGGGATAAAAAGTTTTCGTGCTGTCCAGGCCAATAGATGATAAAATTGTTCCATCCTCATTAACCACAATAACAGGCATTTTAGTGTTCTCCCGAACATCTTCCACAACACTTCTGAAGTTATCATTATCGTACAATAGCATTGAACGTTCTGTGATTTTTACCCATAGCTGAAACTGGTTAGCCTCCTCACGTTCCATTTTTTTTACGAAAGAATCGGTGTAAAACACTGAGGCAATGCCGATTAAGATGGCAAAAATGAGAAGGAAAAACTTCCAGCGGCGTTTCTTTTGATAAGGGTTCATGCTTTAGGTAGGCAAATTACAATAACAAAACGAAAAAAACATAAAACCATTATGGTTTTTCAAAAATCATAATAGCTTCATCACTGATGAAAACAGTATAAAAACATATCTTTGTAGCGTCTTGCGTTTTGCGCATAGCGATAAGCGTTTCAAACGCCTCACGCCTTATGCCAATCGCTCAACAAACCTATTATGGATAAAAAAGTTAGAGTTAGATTTGCCCCAAGCCCAACCGGAGGACTGCATTTAGGTGGTGTCCGGACGGCGTTGTTTAATTATTTGTTTGCCAAAAAGAATAACGGCACCTTCGTGCTTCGTGTGGAAGACACCGATCAAAACCGTTTTGTAGAGGGTGCAGAAGAATATATTGTAGATTGTTTAAACTGGTGCGGCATAACACCAGATGAAAGCCCTCAACATCCGGGTGTGTACGGTCCGTATCGTCAAAGTGAGCGCAAAGCGAGTTATAGAAAATTTGCAGAACAATTAATTAGTGATGGTTATGCCTATTATGCTTTCGATACACCAGAAGAACTTGATTTAAAACGGAAAGAAATTCCAAACTTTCAATACGGGCAGGCTACCCGCATGCAAATGCGCAACTCATTAACACTTACCGTAAGCGAAGTGGAAGATTTACTGGCAGCAAAAACACCACATGTGATTCGAATAAAGGTTCCGGAAAATGAAATTGTTCATTTTAACGATTTAATTCGAGGCGATGTGAGTTTTGAAACTTCATTGGTGGATGATAAGGTTTTATTAAAGGCTGATGGAATGCCCACCTATCATTTAGCCGTTGTGGTTGATGATAAAGCAATGGAAATTTCTCATGCTTTCCGTGGGGAAGAATGGTTGCCATCTGCACCTGTTCACATTTTACTTTGGAAATATTTAGGTTGGGAAACTGATATGCCGGCATGGGCACATTTACCATTAATTTTAAAACCCGATGGACATGGAAAATTAAGTAAACGTGATGGCGATCGTTTAGGTTTCCCGGTTTATGCCATGAACTGGACTGATCCAAAAACCGGCGATTTAACCAAAGGTTTTAAAGAAATGGGTTTCATGCCTGAGGCTTTTATTAACATGCTGGCACTTTTAGGCTGGAATGATGGAACAGATCAGGAATTATTCTCACTGAAAGAATTAGAAGAAAAATTCTCTGTTGAAAGAATAAGCAAGGCGGGAGCGAAATTCGATTTTGAAAAGGCAAAATGGTATAATCATGAATGGATTAAACAATCTTCAGCCGGCAGTCTTCAGTCAGCAGTCAAAAACCAACTCGCTTTAAACAATATAGTGGTAAAAGATGAGAATTTCTTAAACATCATTATTGACTTAATTAAGGACCGTTGTACATTATTGCCAGATTTTGTTGCCCAAAGCCGTTACTTTTTTGCTTCGCCGGCGGAGTATGACATAAATGCTGTTAAACCAAAATGGACAACTGAAAAAGCTGATTTCTTCAATGCTTTTGCTGCAAACCTAACACTAACAGATGCCGTTAGTGCCGAAACTGCTTTTAAAGCTTTAGCTGAAGAAAAAGGATTTAAACCTGGCGAATTGATGTTGCCTTTCCGCATCATGTTGGTGGGCGGTAAATTTGGCCCTGGTGTTTTTGATATTGCTGTTTTGCTGGGTGTTGAAGAAACAAAATCAAGAATAGCAAAAGCGATAACGGCTTTTAATAGCTAATAATAAAATTAAAAAAAATTAAAGGCCGGAAACATCGTGTTTCTGGCCTTTTTTGTTTTTAAGGTATACTCATAAATGAGTATTTTTTTATTCCGTTAAAAAATTCAAAAAATAATCATCATCTTAGGCTTCGTCATCCCTAAAAACGAAAGGAAACATTTAAAAACCAAATAAAAATGACGAAAAAATCAACGCTCACAAAAGGCAAGGCCATTTCTTGCTTTCTCCTCTTGTTTCTGATGCTGACAAATGGGTGCAAAAAAGAACTCTTGGTGCCCAACAACTTCAAGGACACATCCGCAGACAAAATCCGATCGATTTCCTATTCCCAATTCATCAATTCCATAAACCTCAATTCCACAGGGAGTTTAAAAGCACCGTTATTGGGCCAAAAAACAAAATTGATGAGCACACAGGTTTTGGATGAAAACATTGACCTGGAGATGGACAGTGTCAAAAAACTCACTCTTGGCGACACGGTGAGTTATGTGATCGCCATTAAACCACAAACCCCCAGGGCGACCATCTTTCAGAATCTGACCATACAGGTGATCAAAACAAAAACCTCTGCCTTCTTGTCCACTTATCATCCTGATAAGGAATGGATGGACAACTGGCGGAAGAACCGTAAAACCGCTTTTAAGGGCACAATAGCTTTCAACAGGATATATCTGGAAGATGTTGAATCAGGTTCAGCGAACAATCCGGAAAAGGAACAGATGAGTATAAAGGACAGGATGCTGGCCAGCGTGAACGGAAAGGCGGGGCTGTCCCATTGAACCAGCATTGGTTTTATGATGCCAAAGCGGTAACAGGAGCACTTTATTTATCCTCCTCAAAATATCAAATAGGGGGCTATTTAGATGTATTGAGCAGAAAAAAAGTGGCAAATGCACCGCCACCAGCCTTGGTGTTTGTTACCCCGGTTAACACCATTATTAGCCCGAGTATAATTGCAACGGCAATAAGCAAGGGTGTGCAAATAAGACAGGCATTTGTGATTATTATAAATGATAAACTCTATCTTTTACAATCTATCGAATTAACACCAACAAATGATAAATTTACAAACATACCAACCAATTTGCTTAAAATTTTGTCTGGCCCTGTTGATCTGGAATGGCCTGTTAACCCCAACAATGGCCCAGACTATGAAGAACTACAATAACATTGAGATGATGAAAAAGCCTAAAACCAAACAAGTCAAATCGAAACAGATTGAAGAGTGGATAAGCGAAGGAAGAGCCGTACTAAGAAATGACCTTACGCCAGAGCATTTGAAAGGATGGCCTGACAATTATTATCTATTTGATGATGTAGGATTAATCATTAGAGATACCATTGAAAGGAAAAATGGTATACTATATGAGGAATATTCCGAATATTTGATTTTTTCTGCGAAGAATAGAGAAAGAGCAAAACGAGCTGAACAATCGTCTATATCTCCCGACGCCTCGTTTCCAGGGTACATACAGGTTACAGTGAAGGAATTTGAAACAATGATTGCAACATCTGACAAGCTCTTGGCAACCGAATTTTCAATATCGCCCGATGTGTTGGATTATTCAATGCCAAGCCTTATCTATTTGGATAAAGCGATTAAAAAAGTACTCAGAAAATTTGATTATGGCGATTTTGATGAAAAATATGCAGTGCTCATCTCCGCCTATTGTGGCGAGGTAATGAGGAGAAAGATTGATGGAACCTGGAAGATTACAGGCAACGCCGATGGCATGCTGAACCAGATACTGGTAGTTGAAAAAAACAACCCCGAGTATTCCTATCGTCCACAAATGCCCATAGCATTAATACTTTCCGGAGATGCCCCTAAGGGTTCAAACTTAAAGATTGAGGTAGATGCCCAATTGTATAAATATGGTTTTATAAAAGGAAATGAGGAACATTATGGGATAAAATAGTTTTGATAAATCAATCACTGCAATTTGCTTAATGCTCATCAATTAATTTCGTTGATATTTTTGTTGATTTAATTTATATACCTGACAATTTGCTTAAAATTCTGTCTGGTCCTGTTGATCTGGAATGGCCTGTCAATCCCAAAAATGGGCCTGACTATGAAGAACTGCAATAACATTGAGATGATGAAAAAACCTAAGACCAAACAAATCAAATCTAAGCAAATTGAGGAGTGGATAAGCGAAGGAAGGGCGGTTCTAAGAAATGACCTGAGGCCTGGAGATATGGAAGGCTGGTCTGACTATTACCTTTTTGATAAGGATGGCCTGATAATCAGAACCACATTTGAAAGACAAAATGGGATATTATATGAAAAATATTCAGAATATAAAGAGTTTGATAAAAAAATTAGTGAAAGGGCAAATCGTGCAAACCAACAATCAATATCATCTGATGCATCTTTCCCTGGATATATCCAGGTTACAGTGAAGGAATTTGAGATAATGATTGCAGAATCTGACAAAATCCTGGCAACCGAATTTTCAATATCACTGGGTTTGCTGGGCTATTCAATGCCAAGCCTTATCTATTTGGATAAAGCGATTAAAAAAGTACTCAAAAAATTTGATGCAGGCGATTTTGAGGAAAAATATGCAGTGCTCATCTCCGCCTATTGTGGCGAGGTATTGAGAAGAAAGATTGATGGAACATGGAAGATTACGGGTAATGCTGATGGAAGGTTAGACCAGATACTGATCGTGGAAAAGGCAAATCCCGAATATTCATATCGCCCAGAGATGCCCATAGCACTAATACTTTCCGGAGATGTGCCCAGGGGTTCAAACCTAAAGATCGAAGTGGACGCCCAATTGCATAAATATGGTTTTATAAAAGGAAATGAGGAACATTATGGGATAAAATAGTTTTGATAAACCAATCACTGCAAATTTATTCAATGCTCCATCAATTAGGTTTCGGTGATAATTTTTCATGAAACCGTTCATTATGGACGAAACTGGAATAATATTATTCCTTACAACCAAAAAGAATATGGGTGGTTATTTGAAGATATGGCATAGGGAATACGGATTGATGAGGATACTGCACAAAACATAACAAATTATAGATTTAAGTTAAATTGATATGAGATATATTATTGCTATACTATTAATATTTTTTATTGCTTGCAACAGCAAAAAGGATGGGGAATGTGACACCACAAAACTTTTACAGACCTGTTTAGATTCGCTTTCAAAAATCCCGGATTTAAAATATATGGATACAGCAAATGTTATAATATTATATAATGAATTGATTAAAAGCCCTTTAAAGCTCAAATGGGGAAATAAAAAAATTATTTTCCAAAAAAAAACAGAGCAAAATACTAAAGCCTATTTTAAAGGAAGTGATTATCTATTAAAAGACAGGGCTATATTTATAAATTCAATTTCTTGTAATGAAAACAATGCAGAGGTTGCTTTTGACCTAGTAAATACTCAATTATTATTGGAAGTTTACTTAAGGAGGAATCAAACCAACTCATTATTCGAAGTTAAAGCCATTGGAGAGGTATTTCGATAAGCAATGAAGTTATCCGTGTGTTGACGCACATGTGTAGCGTTTGAAGAAAACAAAATATATTAACTTTGAAATAGCTTGATCATTATTGGTTTCACACACCATAGGCTCGCGATAGTAAGGAAGAATTAGGGTTTGGTTTTAATGTAGAATTCCAAAATAATCAGCCCGTTTACTGTAAATTATATTACCTGCCATTATGAGAGTTTTGATCTACTATGTTTTAGTCTGACTTTATTAAGTTGTAAAAATAACTAAAGAAGAAGGAACTTGGTTAATAGATTATATAGGCTATTATAATTGATTGACTTTATGCCCCTCACTGGTTTAAGTGTTCGCTATTTCGGCGGTCACTTAAACCTTTAATAAAAACGGTACAATAATAAGTTTAGTTATTGTTCGGGTTGTGCCATGCTTGGTTTAGGAACTGAGTTTTTCAAAAGAGGTTTATTGATCCTTTGAAGCACTTAAGCCAGAGGATGTCCGATTATTTTAATTCTTATAATTTTCATCCCAAAAGCTAAAATGTGTTAGCGAGTTGCAGATTACCTCTATAATTTCAACCTTTAATTTTTTTCACAAGGGATGAACAAATCACAAAAGCCTTATCCATCGAAACAAATTTTATACGGATGAAAATAATTTCTACTTTAGTACAACAATTTTCCCATGGGTAAGGTTATTCATTTAAATTAAAAATTAAATTATGCAGTGGTTTGGAAAAGGCAGTAATAACGTTGAAGATGGTAGAAGTGGTGGCGGTGGCAGAACTATTTTAGGTGGTGGAATCGGGATAGTTGTAGTTGTACTCGGTTTAATTTTCGGGAAGGATTTAACTGGCGTTGTTAGCCAGATTCCGATGGGAAATGGAACTGAAGAGGTAAAACAAGGTGTTCCGGCTAATGATCCGCAAGCGCAATTTGTATCGGGTGTTTTAGAATCAACCGAACAGGTTTGGGATAAAGAATTTCAGGCTTTGGGCAAACAATATGAATATCCAAAATTAAGGTTGTTTAGAGATGGCGTTCAAACGGCCTGCGGCTTTGCACAATCAAATGTTGGTCCTTTCTATTGTCCCGGCGATCGTAAAGTATATATTGATTTATCATTCTATGATGAATTGAAAAACCGCTTTGGTGCCGCCGGCGACTTCGCACAAGCATATGTTATTGCTCATGAAGTTGGTCATCATGTTCAAAACCTGCTGGGGATTTCTGAAAAACTGGATCAGGTACGAGGACAGGTTAGCGAAAAAGAGTACAACCGCTTATCGGTTAAATTAGAGTTACAGGCCGATTTTTTTGCCGGCCTTTGGGCACATCACGCTCAGAATTTAAAAGATTTCAGATTAGAAGAAGGAGATATTGAAGAAGCCTTAACCGCGGCAAATGCTATCGGTGATGACAAATTACAAAAGCAGGCTACCGGAGAGGTACAACCAGATTCTTTTACGCACGGAACCTCGCAACAACGCATGTTCTGGTTTAAAAAAGGTTTTGAAACCGGAGATATTAAACAAGGCGACACGTTTAATTCAAATAATTTGTAAAAAGTTAAAACTTTTTTGAAACACTGTTGTTTGATTCTAGTTAAAGAGATTTTGTCTCCAAACCAAACATAATTATCCCGGCTTCTTATTTGTTTTAATAAAGATGATCCTTATAGTTGATGACAGGCCAGAAAACCTGATCTCGTTACAGAAAGTACTGCAAGCACACAATTTTGAGGTTGATACCGCATCATCAGGCGAAGACGCGCTGAAAAAAGTTTTAAAGAATAATTACGTTTTAATCATTCTTGACGTTCAAATGCCTGATATGGATGGCTTTGAAGTGGCTGAAGCCATATCAGGTTTCAGCAAAGCAAAAGATACTGCAATTATTTTCCTGTCTGCCGTAAATACAGAACTTAAATTTATTACCAAAGGCTACCTCAGTGGTGGTTTGGATTATATCACCAAGCCCGTTGATATCAATGTGCTGCTGCTTAAAATCAAAACTTTTTATCGCATTTACGAGCAAAGCAGAAAGCTTAACGAGGTGCAGGAAAAATTGCTTGAGGAGATTGAGTTTAGAAAACAGGCAGAGCATAAAAAAGACGAATTTATAAGTATTGCCAGCCATGAATTGAAAACTCCGTTAACCAGTGTAAAGGGTTATATCCAATTGCTGCAACGAAGTTTGAATAAAGACAATAAAGAAATGGCTCAAAGTCATTTGGAAAAGGCAAGTGTTCAGCTCGAAAAGCTTAACGAACTTATTGTTGATTTGCTTGATATCTCAAAAATTGAGAGCGGCAAAATGAAATTCAACATGCAAAACTTTTGTGCCGATAATATGGTAAACAATGCCATAGAAATGTTGCAACAGTCTAATCCTGATTTTAAAATTACCAAACTCGGCAAAACCAGCGAAGCCGTTTTCGGCGATGAAATGAGATTGGAGCAGGTAGTGATTAATTTCATTACAAATGCCATCAAATATGCACCGGGAACCAATCAGGTTAACGTAACCATCAATATAAAAGACGGAAAGTTATACCTCGCGGTTAAAGATTTTGGTATCGGAATCTCTAAGGAACAACAAGATAAGATTTTTGATAAATTTTATCGTGTAGAAGAAAACAGCAATCGTTTTAATGGCTTAGGAATCGGCCTTTATATCTGTTCAGAAATCATTAAACGGCATGGCGGGGTGATCGGCGTTAACAGCGTTCCCGATGAAGGTTCTGAATTCTACTTTATCATCCCAACAACTGAACAGGAAATCCTCCAAAATCAAATCTAATCATCTCCAAAACATAGAATGAAAACTACTCTTAAAAATAATTTACGTTTAGGCCTGGGCTTATCGCTTATTATTCTTTTCATCAGCTCACTTGCCTCGTACGTTAGCATTAGAAACCTGATTAAAAGCACTGAACTGGTTAAACATAGCGATGAGGTTATTTTAAATTCAGAGAGCATCATCTCTTTTTTAAAAGACGCTGAAACAGGACAACGCGGCTATTTGTTAACCGGTAATAAAGTTTTTTTAGAACCTTATTATGGCGCCAGTGATTCGGCCGCTGCTATTTTAAATAGAGTAGCGCTTTCCACCAAGGATAATGATGTTCAACAAAAAAACATAGCAAAGCTCAGGGAAATCCTGTTAAAGAGAATGGGGATTATTAAATCCACCATCGAAATCAAAGCATTAGGCGGAACTGTCGACCCAACTGTTCTGTTTCAGGGCAAGGTATACATGGATCAGGTCCGTGCAATAGTGAACAATATGATCAAAGAAGAGCGGGGCTTGCTCGATCAAAGAACTGCAGAACTGAATAAACTGACCTCATATACGCCATTTTTAATTTTAATAGCAGCGTTTCTGGCCGTTTTAATCACCCTGTTTTTTTACAGAAAAGTATCAATTGATTTTGATGAACGTGTTAAACTCCAAAAGGAAATTGAAGATAAGAAGTATGAAATGGAGAAACGCATTGTGGCGATCAAAGAAATTGCACATCAAATTTCGAATGGAAATTATGGCGTTAAATTAGATAATCAGACACAAGATGATATCGGCGAACTTTCTGAATCGCTGAATACCATGTCGTCATCATTAAAAAAATCTTTTGATACGCTTGCAGAAAACGAATGGTTGCAAACCGGTGTCGCTAATCTAAATGTTCAAATGGTTGGAGAAAAAGATGTGTTCCATTTGGCTGATGATATTATAGAGTTTTTAGTTACCTATACTAAAAGCCAGGTTGGTGCGGTGTATTTATTTAAAGATGACGGTTATCTTCACTTAAAAGGAAAATATGCACTAGAGGGGCAAAATTTGCCACAAATCTTAGAATTGGGCCAGGGCCTGATCGGGCAGGCAGTGAAATCAGGAAAAAGGATTTTGCTTGAAGATGTTCCTCAAAACGAATTGACTATTACCCACGCCACTGGAAACATAAAGCCCGCTCAGTTGCTGGTTCTGCCAATTATTAGAAATGGCATTTCTATTGGCGGTTTAGAGATCGGCACCATTACATCGTTTAGCGAATTGCAGCTGCACTTTTTAAATTTGGTATTGTCTGATATCGGCACGGCTCTACTAGGCGCTCAAAACCGACAGAAATTGCAGCAGTTGCTTGAAGAAACTCAGGCACAATCAGAAGAACTTCAGGTACAACATAACGAACTGGAGGGAATGAATGCAGAACTTGAAGCTCAGGCGCAAAAACTTCAGGCATCAGAAGAAGAACTGAGGGTACAACAAGAGGAATTGCTGCAAAGTAATCAGGAACTGGAAGAAAGAAGTAGTTTGCTGGAAGAGAAAAATGAGTTGATAGAGGAAAGAAATATCGAGATACAACAAAAGGCAGAAGCGCTGGAGTTAAGCACAAGATATAAATCTGAGTTCCTGGCCAACATGTCTCACGAATTGCGCACTCCACTAAACTCCATTCTCTTGTTATCAAGATTAATGGCCGAAAACGAAGCAATGGACCGCGAACACCAGGAATATGCAGAGGTAATACAAAGTTCAGGACAAGGTTTATTGAGTTTGATTGATGAGATTTTAGATCTGTCGAAGATTGAGGCGGGCAAGATGGAACTTGATCGATCAAACGTTAAAGTTGATGATGTGGTACTGAACATGCGTTCTTTATTTAATCCTTTGGCTAAAGATAAAGCACTGGAATTAGTGATTGATAAATCTGCCGATGTTCCTGAGTTTTTCCATACAGATAAAATGCGGTTAGAACAGATTCTTAAAAATCTGCTGTCGAACGCAATTAAGTTTACTTCAAAAGGTTCTGTAAAATTAACCATTGATAAGGAAGAGAAACTAAATGCCCTGCTTTTTAAAGTGACCGATACCGGTGTTGGTATTGCGCCAGAAAAACAAGGAATGGTGTTCGAGGCCTTCCAGCAGGCTGATGGTTCTACCCGCCGTAAATTTGGCGGAACTGGTTTGGGCTTATCGATCAGCAGAGAATTAGCGAAGCTTTTGGGTGGTTACATCGATTTGAAAAGTAAAGAAAATGAGGGGAGTGTTTTCACACTAACTTTACCTATTGATAAAAACAAAGGATTTGAAGAAACAAAAATACAGGAAAAACCATTGCCGGTAGCTCTTGAGCCAGCAAAAGTTAGTCATTTAACGGTTCCAAATATTCCTCAGGAAATTGAAGATGACCGGGATAACATCCAGCCAGAAGATAAAGTGATCCTGATTGTTGAAGATGATACGCCTTTTGCCAAAACACTTTTAGATTTTACCAGGAAAAAGAATTATAAAGGTTTGGTAGCAGTGCGTGGCGATGTGGGTATTGAAATGGCAAAAGACTACAAGCCATTAGCGATATTATTGGATATTCAGCTGCCGGTTAAAGATGGTTGGCAAGTGATGGAAGAACTGAAATCTGACCCAACCACGCGTCCAATTCCCGTGCACATTATGTCATCGCTTCAGGTTAAAAAAGAAAGTTTACTAAAAGGCGCTGTAGATTTCATCAATAAGCCATTTGCTTTTGAGCACATGCAGGAAATTTTTTCAAAGTTAGAGCATGCGTTAAGCAGACATCCTAAAAAGGTTTTGATTGTTGAAGAAAACGAACAGCACGCCAAGGCGTTAAGCTATTTCTTAAGCAATTTTAATATTCAAACAGAAATTGTAAACCAGGTAAGTGAAGGTGTTTCTGCATTGCATAAACCCGATGTAAACTGCGTTATCCTTGACATGGGAATTCCTGATAAGCACGCTTACGAAACGCTAGAAGTGGTTAAAAAAACGCCTGGTTTAGAAAACCTGCCAATTATCATTTTTACGGGCAAAAACCTGTCGAAAGGAGAGGAAAACAGAATTAAGCAATATGCTGATTCCATTGTTGTAAAAACAGCGCATTCTTATCAGAGAATTTTAGATGAAGCCGGATTGTTTTTGCATCTGGTGGAAGAAAAGAGCAGAGAAAAAACAAAAACTCCTAAGGGATTTTCAGAACTTCAGGATGTTTTAAAAGGAAAAACAGTGTTGGTTGCTGATGATGATGTGAGGAATATCTTTTCGCTGACAAAAATGCTGGAGCAACATCAAATGAAAGTATTGGCAGCAACTGATGGTAAAGAAGCATTAAAACTATTGAATGAAAACCCATCAGTAGATGTTGTTTTAATGGATATGATGATGCCGGAACTGGATGGATATGAAACCACAACGGCGATCAGACAGGATATCAAATACCGGAATCTGCCGATTTTAGCCGTAACCGCTAAAGCAATGATGGGCGACAGAGAGAAATGCATTGCGGCAGGAGCATCTGATTATATAAGTAAACCTGTTGATATGGATCAGCTCATATCGCTTCTAAGAGTTTGGTTATATGAAAATCATTACAAAGCTTAATCCGTTATAAATAATATGGCTCAAAAATTAATTCTCATTATTGATGATGATAACAGAAACATTTTCGCCTTAAAAGCTGTTTTAAAGGCTAAAGGTTTCGGTTGTTTATCTGCTACCAGTGCCCGCGAAGGTTTTGCTATTATGGAGGAAAACGAAAATGTCGCAGTTGTGTTAATGGATATGATGATGCCTGATATGGATGGCTATCAGGCCATTGCCACAATGAAAAAATCAGATAAAATGCAGAACATACCCGTGTTGGCCGTTACCGCGCAGGCAATGGTTGGCGATCGGGAGAGATGCCTGTCTGCAGGTGCATCCGGTTACGTTTCAAAGCCTATAAATGTTGATGAATTATTATTGCAAATAGAAGAAGTTACCAATAAGAAGTGATAAGTGAGGTTATAGATAATGAGCAGATTGAAACACTCTTAAGTGACGTGCTGGAAGTTCATGGTTATGATTTTCTGGAATATTCACACGCTTCGATAAAAAGGAGAATCACAAGGTTATACACGTTGGATAATTTTGTAAGTTTTGCTGAATTCAGGTATACCATTAAAAGCGATAAACAGTATTTCAAGCGTTTTCTGGAAGAAATTACCGTAAACGTTACAGAAATGTTTCGCGATCCCACTTTTTATAAATCGCTGAGAAACGATGTACTTCCCGTTTTAGGCACGTATCCTTTCATCAGGATTTGGGTAGCTGGTTGCTCTACCGGAGAGGAAGCTTACTCACTGGCAATTTTATTAAAGGAATTAAATTTATTGCAAAAATCGCTTATTTATGCAACAGATATTAACCCATCGGTTTTAGATAAAGCAAAAAAGGGCATGTTTCCGCTTAATTATTTAAAAGGATACTCTGAAAATTATGTTAATTCTGGCGGAGTTAAAGATTTTTCATCGTACTATACCGCAAATTATTCGCTGGCGAAATTTGATGAATCATTAAGCAGTAAGATGATTTTTTCGACGCATAACTTAGTTTCAGATCATTCTTTCAATGAATTTCAATTGATTCTTTGTAGAAACGTGCTCATTTATTTTGATAAAGAATTACAACACAAGGTTTTTCAGTTGTTTGATAACAGCCTTGAAAAACTTGGTTATTTAGCTTTGGGAAGTAAAGAAAGCCTGGATTTTTGGACGAAGGCAAAAGAATATAAACGCGTTAAAACTGAGAAAATATGGCGCAAACTTTAACACCAGAAAAATGCAGCGCTTTGATTATCGGTGGCTCTGCCGGGAGCTTAGATGTGCTCCTGCAAATATTTCCTGATTTAAAGAAAGAAATTAATTTTCCGATCATCCTGGTTACTCATCGAAAATCAGGAAATGATTCGTTGCTTACCGATCTGTTACAAAGCCGAACAGGCTTAGACGTTCAGGAAGCGGAGGAAAAAGAACCCATGTTGAAAGGAAATGTTTATATCGCCCCGGCAGATTATCATCTTTTAATTGAAGAGGACAAAACAATTTCGCTCGATTACTCTGAAAAAGTAAATTATTCCAGACCTTCGATAGATGTTACTTTTCAATCTGCGGCAGAGGTTTTTAAAGATGAACTGGTGTGTATGTTGCTTTCAGGCTCAAATGCAGATGGTGTGGAGGGATTAAAAAGTGTAAACAATTCAGGTGGTTTTGTGGTTGTTCAAAATCCGAATACCGCCATTATGCCTTACATGCCTCAACAAGCCATTGATCATGTAAAACCAAATGTTATTTTGGATAGTTTTAACATGGCTGAGTTTATAAACAAATTAATTAGATAATAGATTGCCTTAAGGAGATTACTATGGCCGATGCAAAAAAAGTATTTGTTTTTGATGATAACAGAGATATTTTAGATCTGTGTACCTTCATACTGGAAGATGCCGGATACGATATTAAAACCTCAGAAAATGCTAATGATATTGAAAATCAGGTAGCGGCTTACATGCCCGATATTATTTTTATGGATAACTGGCTTCCTGATCTGGGCGGAATCCAGGCGACCAAAGCAATTAAGAATAATCCTGAACTCAAACACATTCCGGTAATTTATTTCTCTGCAAATAATGATATCTCAGCCCTTGCCGATGAAGCCGGAGCAGACAGTTATTTATCAAAACCTTTTGATATAGAGGCTTTAGAGGAAATTGTTAAAAAACATTTAAGTTAACGTGAGTTTTGGGTCTTAATCCGTCATTGCTTTGTGTCTCGCAATGATCTCGCCAAGCCCGTCATTGCGAACGAAGAAAGGCCTGTGCGGCGGAGTGAAGCAATCTGCTTGTGTGAGAGGATGTGCATGATGGCAGAATAGCCCAAAAGACAAAGCCCCCTGCACGGGCAGATTGCCACGGCCTTGAAAAAAACCTTGCAATGACGACAGCTTTATATGGTTTAGCAATTAAATAACTGATCATCAATATGGAAACATCCAAAACTCACCTTAAGTTATGATGACTAATTCTTACCCCAAATTCTGGTATTTAAATCAAGCTCTTTAACAATATCATACATAAACTTAATGGTGGTAATATCATCATTTAATAAACCAAGGTTTAATAACGATTTAAAAACCGGCGCTTCAAAATAATTCCTGTTTAATGGAAATCCGATATACATTCTTGATTCAATAAAAGATAAAGAGATGGTATATTTTGTGCCACGGTTAAGTTTAAGAATTCGCTCCATCATTGCTGGCGTAAGCAAATAACGTGATTCAACCTGATCTGTTCCATAGGTTACAAAGGTCTTATCGAAATCTACATTTTCCAGTTTTATCAGATTTTTATCACTAAAAGAAAACAGATTTTTTGAAAACCAGGCGCCTAATGCGGTTCCAAAATCTTTTGGACGAACAATGGTTACACCATTAAAATGCTTGTTAAAATCTGCCACGAAAATTATTCCTTTAAAAATATCATGCCACTCTGTTCTGGTGCCGTTTTTAGTGTGTGTAACGGTTTTATATTCTGCATGAACTTCTGCAAAATAAAAATTTGTTTGTCCTGCTTTCCCGCTTACCAAATCTTCCGTTTTATACCGGTCAGGATCTTTTGTAAATAGCTGGGAAAATATAAATTCCCTGGCTAAAATTCCTTCGTAAGGCTTTATGGTTAAGCTTTTGTCTAAAAACCTGAGTGCCTCTCCAATTACATCTTGCTTATAGGATTCTTTGTAGGCATGGAGTTCATCGCCAATTTTATAAAGCACCACGCCGCCATAAATAATGGGGATTAATCCAATAACAATTGCTGGCCCGGCAAAACCCATAATAAAGCCAAGAACAGCTAATGCAATTCCAGTAGCAATAAAAATGTATCCTTTGGTTTGGGTAGCGGCAATTTTTTTGCGCTCTACCTCCATTGCAGCCAATACATTTTGCAAGGCCACATTGCTTTCTAAACTAAACTGCATTAATTATTGAAAAGCTCTTTTGCGCTAATATTTTTTCGTTCTTCCTCTGCTGTTGCCAAAACGGGTGTAGGATGAAAATTCAGCATTCCGGCAAATAAATTACCCGGAAACATCATAATGGCATTATTATAATCGGTAACAGCCGAATTATAAGTTCTTCTTGCCGCAGCAATTTGTTCCTCACTTTCTGTCCAGGTAGATTGTAAGTTGATAAAGTTGGTGTTGGCTTTTAAATCCGGATAATTCTCAACGTTTACCATTAAGCCTTTAACACTCGCACTTAACTGACTGTCAATCTGAGCTTTTTCAGCATCACTTATTCCTCCTGAAGTTGCTTTGGTTCTGAGTTCAACAATTCTGGAGAGTGTACCTTGTTCATAAGTAGTATATTGTTTAACCACTTCAACCAGATTAGGAATCAGATCAAAACGTTTTTTAAGCATTACATCAATTGCAGAAAATGCATTGATAACCTGATTTTTCTTTCCAATAAGATTGTTGTAAAAGAAAATTCCAAAAAGAAATACAAGGCCGAGAAGGATTAATACGATGATCATGGTTATGGTTTTTGGTTTAGATATTAAATATAATAAAACGTTACAATTTACCCACTAGCGTTTTTCATTCTTTTCTCGTTCCTGTTCACGTTGCTGTCTTCGCTCCAGTCTTTTTTGTTTCCTGATGCGATGATTTTCCTGCATTTCTTTGAAGTTTTCGATATGCTGCCTTATTTCTTTTTGCTTTTCTTCGGTAATGCCGATGCTGTTTTTTATTCCGATGAACAGGCTTCTCCAAATTAAATTAAAAAAAGAAGTGTTTTTTATCCTGCTATAATTTACGGTGGCAGAAGTAAATTTTCCATCTCTGTTTGGGTTTTCAGAGTTGATAATCAAAGCATTTGCCAGTATCGACATTAAACCACGGGTGACCAAATGATCTTTGGAAGGATCATTTCTCATTAATGCGACAGAAAGATCGTAATAATAGAAATCCACTTTTCCATTTGCACCATCGTTATTTGCTTTAAAACTGAACTTTAATTTATCTACAATACCTCTGTTAATACGCACCAGTCCCAGTGGTTTGGTAATTTGATTTAATACGCGGGCATTAAAGGAATGAAGTTGTCCATTATAAATAAAATCGCCATTTTTCGATGTTAAATCAAACTTGAAATTAACATCCAGCTTGCCCTGCCCCAGCAGATAAGTGTTTAAATTAACTTCCATAAACGGATTTATGGCTTTTATTTTAGGCAGATTTGTAACATTTTTAAAAATGCCTGATGTATGCTCAAAAGAAATTCTACCACGCTGTTCGCTTTCGCCATTGTAGGCCGCATAACTAACATCAACATCCTTCAGCTGAATTTTTTCGATAAGAACCGGCGCCCCCATGTTTTGTAAAAGCTGATGTGGAAACCGATCAATTCTGCTTTCATTTAAGGCATCCGTTGATTTATAGGTTCTCCCTAAACTGTTATCATTAAAAACAGAAATAAAGCCATTTGCAATAGCCATTTCCTTTGCCCGGAATTCCTGTTTGCTAATGTACAACGGAAGGTCAATGCCATTCATCAAAATATCGTTCATTTGAATATGGAAACGATCTTTTGAATACCCCGCAACTTGCCCAAACTTCATTTCATCATACAGCGGTTCAACTATGAATTTATTTACGCGGAGCTTCCCGGTGGAGGCCCTAAAATCCAACTGGCTGAGTTTGATGTTATACATTTGATCAGGAGTTGGATAATTGTAGTTTTTAAGGTTGATGATCACATCCTTTAAAAGATAAAACCTGGTAGGGTCATCTGCAGAGGTTGAGTCGACAAGCAAATCGGT
The DNA here is from genome assembly GCF_003339865.1 of Pedobacter chinensis. Lineage (GTDB taxonomy): Bacteria > Bacteroidota > Bacteroidia > Sphingobacteriales > Sphingobacteriaceae > Pedobacter > Pedobacter chinensis. The sequence goes on along the minus strand of NZ_QPKV01000003.1, from coordinate 307,869 downwards.
TAGGGTGATATTGAGATCATCAACTGCGAAAGGTTTCGAATGGGGTTCGTTTTTGTTAATATATTTAAAACTGACATCTCTGAAAAGAATCTTCCTGATGCTAAATTCTTTCAGGTTTTTAGAGATAATTGCATAGGGGGATTTAACGGGCCTTGGAGGTCTGTTGTCATTAAATTCGAACTGCCTGTTCATCATTAAAACTTCAGGATTATCAAAAACAACTTCACCAAGCTGAAGTTTTTGGTCTTTGTAAAGCGTAAAAGGATGAAAATTTTTCACCTGAAGCTTTTTTAAAGATACATGGTAAAGGTTATTTGGTGCTCTTTTAAGCACAATCAACTCATTAAACCTGTTGGTATCAGGAATGATTTTCACATTGTGTAAGGTGGCACTTCCGGTTAAAATATTAGTGGAAATCTTTGAAAAACTAATGGTGTATAAACTATCGGTAGATTTGTACAACAGCGTTTTTATCCGATCTGTTAACATCGGCTGTGATTTTAAATTTAGAAACCACGCCAAACCTGCCAGTAAAGCAAAAACAATAAGTATTGTTGCAACAATCCATTTTAAAAGCTTATATCTATGTCTTTTTGTTTCTGGCATTTAACAAGGAACCTTTTTTATAGCAATATACATTTATAAACGTATTGTTAAAAAATGTTGCTCAATTTTTCTCTTGTCGTGCTTTACGGGCTTCTTTTTGATCTTGCTTTTTTTGTGCTTTAATTTTTTCGGCAATGACCTTTTGTTGCTTTACCGGATTTTTTTCCGGAACAATCCCAACACCAACAATATCTTTTATACCTACAAAAATCGTTTTCCACATTAAATTAAAAAATGATGCAGAGTTAATTCTGGTATTCGTCATCGTTGCCGTTCTGGGTGGGTCGCCCTTGCTTGGGTTTTCATCTTTAATCAATAGCGTATTGGCTAAAAATGATAAAAAGCCTTTTTCTTTTGTGCCCTTACCATCAATGTTATCGGATAATAATTTAACTTTTAAATTGCTGTACAGCATGTTCATTGATCCGGAAGCAGAGCGTAAATTTCCATTCGCTTTAAAATCCACATGTTGTACATTTCCACTTTCAATTTCTATTAACCCAAGGTTTTTTGATAAAGAGTTTAAATTTTTAAAATCAAATTTGCCTAAGCTACCGCTGTAAGTAAAAGCGCCGTTTTTATCGGTCAGGTTAAAATCTATTTTTACATTGAGCTTGCCGGTTCCCATTAAAAGCGAATTTAAATCTGCTACGGCATGATGGTTTTTGGTTAAACGTAAACTATCATTGGTTACATTAAGGATGTTCCCTGTTAATGATTTAAATTCAACTGCACCGATTTTTTTACTTGCAGGGTTGTATTCTGAATATTTTACATCAATATTTCTAAGTTTTACCGTATCTACGATAGTTGGAATATTTAATCTTTTTAGCGCCACATGCGGATAATTTCTTCCTTTATCAAAACCCGGTGGAGGAGGCGATTCTCTGCTCATAAACACTTCTACTCTCGCTGGCCCGATTCTGACTGAGCGGGCTTCGATTTCCTGATCTGTATTAAGTTTAATAAAATCCACACCATTAAATTCAATTCTGGTAAAGCTGAAATCATAACGATCTTTTTGAATATTGTACTTTCTGGCAAAAGTGAGTTCAGGATAAAGTGGTTTCAAGGTAAAACCTTTAATGCTGATTTTTTTGGAAGTATAAGAACCATCAATGGTATCGATTTTCATACTGTACATTTTATCCTTTGTGATGGATTTATAGCCAGCGATTTGAAAAGAGATGTCTTTGGTATAATAAAACCGCGTGGTGTCATTTCCAGAAAGCGAATCCAATAGAAAATCGTTAATGGTTACGTTAAAATGTTTAATACTGTTTTTTGTTTTCTGCGGTGTGCTCTTATTGATGTAATCAAAATCGGCGTCAACAATCTTGATGGTTTTTACATGAATTGATTTAAAAGTTTTGGAAATTTGCTCGTATAATGTTTTTTCTGGTTTAACTGTATCAGTTTGTTTTGGTACCTTACTAAAAATCACATTGATTGATGGGTTTTGCAGAATGATTTCACTAACATTCATCCGTTTTTTAAAGTAGGCTGTAAGTATGCCAACTCTGCTGATTTGCAGTTTTTCCAATTTCAACTCAAAGGTATGGGCAGGAGCGAGATTTTGTTTCTTTAAAGTATCGTAAACCATCGTATCAGGTTTAAGGGTCACATCCCGCAGGGCCAGGCTTCCGGTAATTATATTTAGATTTATACTTTTAAAATCAATTTTATAGAGATGTTTTGAGCCATTGTAAACCCCCTCCTTTATTTTATCAGTAAGTATTGGCTTCCACCTGGCGCTGATAAACATCGCGCCAAAGGCAAGTATAAGGATTATCCCACCAACAATACTTCCTATCCAAATCCAAAGTTTATTTTTGTGTTGAGCTATCATTTTATGGTTTATCAGTATAGAACAGATAGAGCGGTGGTTTGTTTCAGTATTACTCAACCCAGTGCTTATTGGGGGTAAGGGAAGTTGCATGGGTTAATCTTGGCAGGCCTTTAATGCAAAAAACACAATGATAAGGCCTTTTTGAAGACTAAAAAACCATAAACAATAATATATGAAAGCCGAACTTGATGAAAATGAGAGGCAATCCCTTAATATAATCAAGAACTTAACATTAACTTAACATTGGGCTTGTAGCTTTGCAACATATTAGAAATTAACATGAACAATATTTTTAAGTTCTTTACTCCTCAAGATAGAAAATTTCATCCTCTTTTTGAGCAGGCTGGTACCAATGCATTAAAAATTGCTGAGGCGCTTTTGGAAATGGTTAGCACGGCTGATCCTGAAAGTAGAAAAACTGTTTTTAAGGAAATTGAACGTTTAGAACACGTTGGAGATGACATTACCCATTCAATTTTTCTTGAGTTGAGCAGGAACTTCATTACGCCGTTTGATAGAGAGGATATTCACCAATTGGCTACTGCTGTTGATGATGTTGCCGATTATATTTATGGTACCGCAAACCGTATGCAAATGTACAATATGAACACTATTAGCGAACCAATTGTAAAAATTGCTGAGCTTTTGGTAGAAATGTGTACTGATATTGATAAAGCAATAAAAGAATTACGCAGTTTCAAAAACATCCGTGTTATTGCAGATGCTTGTATCCGGATCAATAGCGGCGAAAATCAGGCTGATTATGTATTTACATTGGCGGTTGCCCGTTTGTTTGAATACGAAACCAATGCGATTGAATTAATTAAACAAAAAGAGGTTTTACAAACGATAGAAAAAGCGACAGATAAGTGCGAAGATGTGGCGAATGTGCTTGAAACTATCCTGGTTAAAAACGCTTAATAAAACACAAACATGGTAACTACCTTATTGGTTGTTGTTGTAATTCTGGCTATTGCTTTTGATTACATTAACGGCTTCCACGATGCCGCTAACTCAATTGCAACAGTTGTTTCTACAAAAGTTCTTACGCCTTTTCAGGCGGTTTTGTGGGCTGCGCTTTTCAATTTTGCGGCTTACTTTTATTTTACCGATCACAAAGTGGCCAACACGGTTGCGAAAACGGTAATTGAAAATTATATTACTTTAGAAGTTATTCTTGCTGGTTTAGTGGCCGCAATTATATGGAACCTTCTTACCTGGTGGTATGGTATTCCTTCCAGCTCATCGCACACTTTAATTGGTGGTTTTGCTGGTGCGGGTATGACACATGCCCTGCTTACAGGCGCTAGTCCGCTTGATGCAGTAAACATGGGCTATGTAATTAAAATTGTATCATTTATTGTATTGGCACCAATAATCGGTATGGTAATTTCAGTTGTTTTGACTTTAATCATCATCAACATTTGCCGTTATGCAAAACCCGCAACTGCAGAGAAGTGGTTTAAGCGCTTGCAGTTATTATCATCGGCAGCATTAAGTTTTTTTCACGGGGGTAACGATGCGCAAAAGGTTATGGGTATTATAGCTACAGCATTAATTGCGGCAAATGTAATCCCTGATTTTGAGTCAATGCCTTCATGGGTTCCGATTGCGTGTTATTCTGCCATTTCCTTAGGTACCATGAGTGGTGGCTGGAAAATCGTGAAAACAATGGGCTCAAAAATCACTAAAGTAACAGCGCTTGAGGGTGTTGCTGCTGAAGGCGCTGGTGCGATAACATTAGGCATAACGGAGCATTTCGGTATTCCTGTTTCAACTACACACACCATTACAGGTTCAATCGTGGGTGTAGGTGTGGTAAAAAGTGTTTCAGCAGTGCGTTGGGGTGTAACCATCAACCTCATCTGGGCGTGGATTTTAACCATTCCGGTTTCAGCAACATTGGCAGCTATTATTTATGCGGCAATCTATTATTTCAAATAGGAATTATTGTCTATAACATATTGAAAGACTAAGGCATTTGCTTTGGTCTTTTTTGTTTAATATGATTGTTACTCCATCATCGTTGATGAAAATTTCAGCGATGAAGCAGTCTTATCGCAAGCGAATCAAAAACCAAAAAGGAGATTGTCACGAACATTCCAGAAAGATCGGAGCATGTGCTCGCAAGGACGGAAAAGTGGGAATGACCGGGAACTTTCCTAATCCACACGTCATTGCAATGATGACCGTTCATAGTTTAATCTCCGAACTTTGCGGTTAAACTAAAACTTCACACTCATTTCCACCTCGTTATTACCGTTTTTAGGCAATACCCAATCAGGTCCGGTTTGGATAAGTCGCTTAGCTTCTGCATCAGCTTTTTTATTAAGCGATTTAATTATCTTAATATTTGTTGGGCGACCGTTCTTTTTAACTTTAAAACCTAAAATAACAAATTGTTCTGGTCCTTTAGGATTGTACAGCTTGTTATTATTCTCCAAATATTGTTTATAATTGATCGTTGAAACAGGAATCGGTTTAGTGATCTCCTCAATAGATTTCCCATCTAAATTCTGCTCTGCACGAAGCATTATTTTAGGTGCCGGAATATTTTCTTTTTTACGGCCATTAGATCCTGTGATCAGGGCAATTTCATTTAAAGATTTATCTCCATTCAAAGCATTCCGAATGGCATTAGGATCTGTAACGGTAGCAACGGGCAATTCCTTAAATCCGATAGCATTTATTAAGAGATCTTTGTCTTTCGCACTACTATCAGCAGGTAAAGCAAAATATCCTTTAGAATCTGTTGCTGTAACATTAGATGATCCGGCAAGTTTAACGACAGCACCTTGAATAGGCTTGCCATTACTTTGATCGAAAACATTACCGCTAAAGACAGCCTTATTTGAGGCCACTACAGGCTCAGACGCTATAATCACTTCATTTGCAGCATGATTTTCCTTCGCCTTCCTGGCAGACAGCAAAACCCCGGCGTTTGTTTTTCCTAAAACAATGTTTGCTCTGCCTTCAGCAACTACGGCTTCATTTTTAGTTTCCGGAATTTGTTTGGTGTTTTTAGCTAAATCGCCATTTCTCGCATCAGCAATTGCCCTATCAACTAAGGCCGATTTAGAAAGCGCGGCGCTGGTATCTTCCTGTTTAGGTTTTGTTATTGCGACAGCTGTATTGGTATCGAGATTCACAACAACTCCTTCCGATCTTCTGGCCGCAATTTCTGCATTCTTACGATTGGTTTCGCGCATGAAGAACAAAATACTTACGGCAATAAAAGCGACTGTAGCGGTTGCTGCAATACTTAAACGTTGTGTGGTAATGCTCCACATTCTACGTTTAACTGGTTTTTCGGAAATTCTATCGTAAAGTCGTTTTTGTAAAATAGAAATGCTTTGTTTCCGTTTCGGCGATTGGCGTAAACCTTCGAGAGCCTCGGCAACAAATGGATCTTCCAGCGCCTGACGTTCAACAAAATGCATAGCTTTAGCATCAAGTTTACCATCCAGGTAATCCTCCAGAACATCAATATCTAACCAGTCGTTATTCACTACTATTTTTTTCTATACAAATCTTTAAATTCCGCTTTCCATTTTGGATATAACTCTTTACCTTCAGCATGTCATAGCCCGTTATTTCGGCCACTTCTTTATAGCATTTCTCTTGTAAATAAAATAAATCTACGCTTTTTCGCTGTTCTTCGGGCAAGGTTTCCATGCACTTTTCCATAATGGTAAGCTGCGTTTCTTTTGTGTCGTCAATATCCAGATGCACAAACTCGCTGTTTTCCACAAAAGTATCATCAATAGAAACGTTATTTTGTTTCGAAGATTTCCTTAAAGCCATTAAACAGTGATTCCGTGTCAATACATGCAGCCAACTTTTAAAATTCTGAACCTCATGAATTTTAAGCTTCCTGACCAGTTCTTCAAAAATTTGCATTACCGCATCTTTACTCAACTCTTCATCTTTGAAATAATTTAAGCAAACCCCAAATACCAGGTGCATATATTTGTTGTATAGCGTACCCAATGCATCCAAATCGCCGGTACGCTTATACTCGGCGATTAAGTCTGCATCTTCTTTCTGCTGATTTCCAGCTATGTTTTTAATAAACTTCAAAAAATTGGGTAGCTATAATAATTATCTTCAAGTATAAATAATATTTTTCAGTAAGAAGGAAATAACTAAAATTTGGCTGTCAAAATAATTGATAAAATTGATATTTGGTACCGTTTGCTATTCGTTGTAATTTGAGGTACTTTTGCTAAAACACATAAACCCAACAGATTGAATTTTAACAACTTTAATTTTAATCCCGATTTATACGAAGGCCTTATGGCAATGGGATATAAAACTGCCACTCCAATACAAAAACAAGCTATTCCTGTAATTTTAGATAATCACGATCTTATTGCCTGTGCTCAAACAGGAACAGGAAAAACGGCTAGTTATCTTTTACCGGTAATGGACAAAATCAGCCGTGCTAAAGATCGTCATAACAATACCCTGATTTTAGCACCAACACGAGAACTTGCTCAGCAAATTGATTTACAGGTGGAAGCACTTGCTTATTTTACCAACATCAGTTCATTAGCAGTTTACGGTGGCGGGGATGGAATTGCTTATGAACAGCAAAAACGCTCGATGCGTGAAGGGGTAGATATTATCATAGCCACTCCTGGCCGTTTGATGGCTCACTTATCATCAGGCGTTTTAAAACTTGAACATCTGCAACATTTAATTTTGGATGAAGCTGATAGAATGTTGGATATGGGTTTTTATGATGATATTATGCGTATTGTAAGCTATTTGCCTAAAAAAAGGCAAACATTGTTGTTTTCAGCCACTATGGCGCCGAAAATAAGGAAAATGGCAGGCAGCATTTTACATGAACCGCAACAGATAACCATTTCAATTGCTAAGCCTGCCGAGGGCATCGATCAGCAAGCCTATAATATTCACGATCAGCAGAAACAGGCGTTATTGACTGACATTTTTAAAGATGGAACGTATAAAAGCAGCATTATCTTCGCATCTACAAAGGAGAAAGTTAAAGCGCTTTTTAAAGCCTTTAAAAGTTTAGGAATGAAAGCAGAAGCTTTCCATTCAGATTTAGATCAGAAAGAACGCGAGGGTATTCTTCTGGCGTTTAAAAACAGACGGTTGCCAATTTTAATTGGAACGGATGTTTTATCTCGTGGAATTGATGTGGAAGGAATCGATTTAGTGATCAATTATGATGTTCCTGGCGACCCCGCAGATTATGTGCATAGAATTGGCAGAACTGCAAGGGCAGAAACAAAAGGAACAGCAATTACTCTGGTTAATAGCAGAGATAAACGCAAGTTTGAAAACATTGAAAAGTTAATTGAAAAAGAAGTTCCGCGGATGGCATTGCCCGAGCATATTGCTTCAATGGAAATTAAACATATAGAGGAGAAACGACCTCATCATCCAAAAAATAATGGTCAGAAAAAGGTTTGGTTTAAGAAAAAAAACAAACCTTCAAATCCAGGCTAATCGGTAAGCGCCAATCATTTTTTCTGATTGGCGTTTTTCTTTTATCGCTATCTTTGCGGCAATAATGGCAAATTTTATCCTCATCGGTTTATGCATTCTGGCAGGAATTCTTTTCAGAAAAAGTAAAACCTTACCCAAAGATGCTCATAAAGGTATCAATGCATGGATTATCTACATCGCGCTTCCTGCGGTTTCTTTTAAGTATTTACCACATATTATCTGGACAAAAGATTTACTTTTCCCTGTTTTAGCACCTATTTTTATTTGGTTGCTCGGCTGGTTGTTTGTAACTGTTTATTCGGGATTTAATAAAATTAGTCATGCAACTTCCGGAGGTTTAAAACTGGTAAGTTCATTGAGTAATACCTCATTTATCGGTTTTCCTTTAATCATCGCTTATTTTAGTGAAAAGGAATTGGCTATTGCCATAATCTGCGATCAGATCACTTTTACCTTACTATCAACCATTGGGATAATTGTGGCCATTCGTTCATCTCAACAGCAAAAACTGACTGCAAAAATGGTATTTAAAAAAGTGCTGACCTTTCCACCCTTAATTGGTTGCATACTTGCGTTGATTTTACCACATTATTTAGATTTATCTTCTTTTGATGTATTGTTTGATAAATTAGCTGGAACGGTTGGTCCGTTGGCTTTGTTTTCAATTGGTTTGCAACTGAGATTTGGTGGCTGGTTTGGAGAGATTAGGCACATTAGTTTTGCCTTATTATACAAACTGATTTTAGCGCCACTTTCAATCCTGATTATTGCATTATTTCTGGGGATGAATGGAATGATTGCTAAAATAACCATCTTCGAAATGGCGATGCCAACTTTATTGACAGCGGGTGTTGTCGCCGATCAATATAATTTAAATCCGAAACTTTCAAATTTAGTGGTTGGGATAGGGATATTATTGTCGTTTATTACAACTGGTTTATGGTGGTTGGTTTTAACTTATGCAGGGTTGTTTTAGTGGTTAACCGCAAAGAACACGAAGCTTTTGCTCTAAACCATGAACGGTCGTCCTCGCGAGCAATCTCCTTCTTATTTTTTCTGGTGTGAAGGTTTAGTTTAACCGCAAAGAACACAAAGTTTTTCGCAAAGCCTTTATCATTTGGAGCGTTTAAAGAAATATAAGTTTGATGTTCTAAAACTATATAGATAGGTTTCTTAACTGTAATTTAAACCATGCCTTAGCTGAACCTAGGTGTCTCAGGTGGTAAAACAAACTAACTAACACTCCGGCAAGCTAATGGGAATATTTGTGGCAATCTCCCTTTTTTATTTTTTTTTGGTGTGAAGGTTTAGTTTAACCGCAAAGTCCGCAAAAGTCTTTACCATTTGCAGCGTTTAAAGAAATATAAGTTTAATGTTCTAAAACTATTATATAGATAGGTTTCTTAACTGTAATTTAAACCATGCCTTAGCTGAACTTAGATGTCTCAGGTGGTAAAACAAACTAACTAACACTCCGGCAAGCTAATTGGAATATTTGTGGCAATCTCCCTTTTTTATTTTTTTTGGTGTGAAGGTTTAATTTAACCGCAAAGAATGCAAAGTTTTCCGCAAAGCCCGCAAAAGTCTTTACCATTTGCAGCGTTTAAAGAAATATAAGTTTAATGTTCTAAAACTATTAGACGCGTTTTAACTATAATTTAAGCCATGCCTTAGCTGAACTTGGATGTCTCAGGTGGTAAAACAAACTAACACTCCGGCAAGCTAATCGGAATATTTGTTGCAAGGCCTCCGTCTGATGTTTCTTTGTACTTAGCATTCATATCCAATGCGGTCTCCCACATGGTATTTACCACGGCATCTAAACTTACCTTTGCCTTGTCAGGATTACTTTGTAAAGCCAATTGACTTGCTGTAATCGCTTTTATTGCACCCATTGTGTTCCGCTCAATGCAAGGAATTTGCACCAGTCCTCCAATTGGATCGCAGGTTAAACCCAAATGATGCTCCATTGCAATTTCTGCGGCCATTAAAACTTGTCTTTGAGAACCGCCTAAACATTCGGTTAAAGCCGCTGCAGCCATTGCTGAAGAAACACCTATTTCTGCCTGACAGCCACCCATTGCAGCCGAAATTGTGGCGCCTTTTTTAAAAATACTTCCTATTTCTGATGCGCAGGCAATAAACTGAATGATTTTATCCTCTGAATAACCATCGCAAAAAGTAATAAAATACTGCAATACAGCAGGAATTACACCAGCGGCACCATTTGTTGGCGCAGTAACCACGCGACCAAAAGATGCATTTTCTTCATTAACCGCCAAAGCAAAACAACTTACCCAATCTAAAATGTAGTTGAAGCCGTTTCCACCTTTTCTGATCGCTTCAACCCATGAATTGTAATCATTATATTCAGCCTGGCCAATCAATCGCTTATTCAATGGGAATGCCCTTCTTGCAACATCTAAACCGCCCGGCAAAAAACCAGTGGTATGACAGCCACGATAAATGCAATCCCGCATTACAAAAAAGTGTTGCAAAATTCCGGCCTTTGTAACAGATTCCGGTCGCCAGGCGAGTTCGTTTTCCAGTACAATTTCGCTCACTTTTAATCCGGTAGATAAACACCAATGTAAAAGCTCTTTTGCCTTCTCTATGGGAAAAGGTAAATCTACCTGAGCTTTTTGGCTGTTATCTTCTCCTTCTTTTACCACAAAACCGCCTCCAATCGAATAATAAGTTTCAGAGAAAGCTTTTCCATTTTTTAGAAAAGCCTGAAACGTAACTGCATTTGGGTGAAAAGGAAGGCTTTCTGCAAAAAGAAATAATAAATCATTGTCATAATCAAAGTCTATTACCCGGTTTTCGGCAAGATTAAGCTTCTTTTGGATTTGAATATTCTCAAATGTTGGCGTAACTGCCTCAACATCGAAAGTTACAGGATCGGCCCCTGTTAAACCAAGTAAAATAGCCACATCAGTTCCATGGCCTTTACCCGTTTTGGCAAGTGAACCATAAAGCAATATTTTTATCATTTCCACATCGGCAATCAGCCCTTGCCGAGATAGAGATGCGGTAAATTGTTGGGCAGCCCGCCACGGGCCAAGCGTGTGTGAGCTTGATGGACCAATGCCTATTTTAAAAATATCGAAAACTGAAATTTGTTCCTTAATCATGAAGCAAGTTAGTTATGCAAATCTATGATTTGTTTTACAGATATTCTGTAGTTGAAAGTTTTAAAAATCAAACTCTAAAATGTCATCATCCTTTAACATTTGCTCCACAAACTTTTGATGGTTTTTTGGGGTTCCGGTCGCGGTCCAGTTTCCTGTAATAATATTATCTACTAATTGGTGTTTTCCACGCTGCGGTTTAAGTTTATTTTCTTTAAAAGCCTCTTCATAGCTTTCTAAATTACCATGAGCATGTTGCTTCTTTACAATCCGGTAAACTCTTTTGGTAAAACGACGATCACCAACCTCCTCTAAAAAAGGAAAAACGATAAGCGCAAGGAGCACAACACCTGTAACACCGATAGCCTGCTCATAATAACCACCACCTACTGCCATTCCGATAGCTGCAACAATCCAGATAATGCAAGCTGTTGTTAAGCCTTTAACCCGGTTCTCTTCCTTAAAGATTACCCCTGCACCCAGAAAACCAATTCCTGTAACAATGTTTGATGCAATTCTATCCTGACTGGCCTGCCCTATCTTTATGGAAAGTATTGTAAACAAGGTTGCGCCTAAGCCAATCATCATCATTGTTTTTAACCCTGCAGATTTGCTTCGGTACTCTCGTTCAGCACCGATTAAACCGCATAGCAGTGTGGCTAATAAAAACTTATTGACTTCACTTTGTGTGATGAAATAACTATTTTCCAGGATATTGTTCATTGCCTTGAGTTAACAAAGGCAAATTAATAAAAATCATAACATCTCAGGCCATTTGCACGACCACCTTTTGAACTATTCTGAAAATATTTTTCATAACCAATGCCAATCTCTGAGGTTCCGTTTGTATTGGTGTAGTTTATTTTTGATGTGGTAGCGTCATGACTGATGCCTAACCTGAATTTTTCGCCGTTCGTTCTTCTATTGAAAATATCAAAGATTACAGAAAATACGATGGCATCATTCCCGTTTGAGTTTCCACCTCCACGATACCAAATGCCTGCGTTAATTCCTGCATATTTGTATTGCATGCCTACACTATATGAAGATACATTTTGCTGTTTGTAAGCCACAATTGATGGAATGAGGTAACTCCCATCGCGGTCATATTGATCTGGGATTAAAGTTAGTTTGTAACTCACGTTGGCAGAAATACGCATGGGTAATTTTGTCTGAAACCCAGATAAAGACTCATCAGGCCGGTTAAGATGATGGGCGGCAACACCCAACATAAATTTGCCATAAACAAAGTTCGTTCCGGCATTTGCATCAAAATAAAAACGGCTGTCTATCGTTGGTCTTTCTGCACCCGAAACACTGCCAGGTATATAACCCGTGCCAATGTCAATCTGATCACCAAACACCAGTTTATCCCAGTTTAATTTTTGATTGGTAATTCCGGCCTGTAACCCAAAGGATAGAGTAAAATCATCTCCACCGATAATATAAGAATAACTTGCTGCGATATTGTTTTTTACCAGATACGCTGTTCCTTCAGTACTTCGGTTAAATATTAATCCCACACCACTGTTTATTTTGTCGAGATTTAAATCTCCGGAAGCACTCATATAAGAAAAATCACCGGCTAAGCCTGTCCACTGATTTCTGTATAGAGCATTAAATCTAATGTCACCTTCAAACTGTCCTGTAAGCGCTGGGTTAAGGTAAATTGGTGCGTTGTAAAACTGCGAGTAAATGTGGTCTTGCCCTAGTGAGATTAGTGGCAATGCCATTACAAGCATAAATAATATCATCTTTCTTCCCGTCATCTTATTAAATATATTACGCCTGTTTTCCTGGGTGGAGATGAATCGTAAGTCATCCCTTTCCAATCACTGCCATTTATAAATTTGATGTCTACTTTCCAGTAGTAAATGCCTTGCGGCTGTTCTTGTCCGTTAAATGTTCCATCCCATCCCTCAAGCGGGGCGCCGTCATCCAGTTTAGTGGTTTCCCAAAGCAATTGCCCCCATTTGTTAAAAATACTCATGCGCCATTCTTTAATCCCCCTGCCCTTAGCTTTAAAAGTTCGAAGTTCGTTCTTTGAGCTTGCAGGCATAAATGAATTGGGTAGGTTTAAGTTTCCTGGCACACCAATAATTCTAACGGATTGAGTACTTATGGCCTCACAGCCTTCTTTATTTAAAATTTTTAAGGTTACTGTGTAAACCCCGTCTTCTGCGTAGGTATGATTCGGGTTTTGAAGGGTAGATCTTGCCCCATCTCCGAAAGTCCATTCCCAGCTTACCGCACCAACACTGGCGTCTTTAAACCCAAATGTATAATTAGGAATGGATAGCTCATTGCCGGGACTAACCGTGAAAGTGGCAACCGGTAGATTTACAATGTTAATGTAGCCAGGTAGTGTAACTGTACTTGTACATCCTAAAATGTTGGTTGCGGTTAAACTTACAGTAAAATTTTTATCAGACCCGGTAAATGTGTGGGTTGGTTCAAAACTGTTGGAAGTAGTTCCATCTCCAAAATCCCAGATATAGGCAATGGCATTTTGACTGTTATTTTTAAACTTCACAACCACACCATCACAGCCACTGGTTTTGTCTGCCGTAAAGCTAACTGTAGGTTGTTCCAACACTTCTACAACCTCGGTTGTGGATGCATTTGAACAACCATTTGATGCGTATAAAGTAATTGTGTATTTACCAGCTCTGGTAAAAGTGTGTGTAACCACTTCTGGTGCTGAATTGGTTAAAGCTGTACTGCCATCTCCAAAATCATAAACAAAACTGCTTGCGCCTTTTGTATTGTTATAAAAATCGACTTTAAGTGGCGCACAACCTTTAAGCTGATTGCTGTTTACCACCAATTCGGGAACAATTGTATTTGGAGAAACGTGGATAGAATATTGGGATTCATTCGTTCCGCACTCATTCGTGGCAGTCATTTTAACAATATAATCGTTAACGATAATAGTGTTGTAAGTGTGTGTAACACTGTTTTTATCGGTAACAGTAAGTATTGTTCCATCTCCAAAATCGTAAGTGTAGCTGCCTGAACTTCCTGGAGATGTATTGCTGAAGGTTACTGTGAATGGAGAACAACCAGCCGTTTTATCAGGAGAAAATATAGATACTGGCTTTGCTTTAACCAAAACTTCTGATGTTTGAGTTGTAGTTCCACAAGGGGTTATTGCCTCGAGGGTAACGGTATAAATCACGTCTTTTCCCGCTGGATCGGCCTGATAAGTCACTGCTGAAGGCTGAGCCAGATTAGAAGTGACACCATTGCCAAAATCCCATTTAAAAGTAGCAGCCGTTAATGAATTTGAAGTGTTTGTGAAGGTTACATTTAATGGTCCGCAGCCATTCGTTATGTTTTGCGTATAAGCCGCCGTTACATCTTGTTGTGTAGTAAAAGTATGGCTTGTCTCAGCACTTTCGCAACCTAAGCTACTTGTTACTACCAGTTTAATTATCACACTCTGGTTCTCTGTTGCTAAGGTATAGCCAGGAAAATTTGCGCCCGTACCTATTTGCACGCCATTGGCAAACCAGGAGTATGTTGCGTTACGATCGGGATATAATGTTGCCGCGACGTTTGTAGAGGTTATTTGGAATGGTGCACAACCTTTATCCTGAGTAAAGGTAATCTCTGCTTTCGCCGGAGGATTCACGGTTAGCTTGATCTGATTACTCACACTGCCGGCACATGAACTACTGCTTACCAATCGCCTGTAATAGATAGTGGTAGTTGGAATTGGCGGAGTAAAGTTTAAGCCATTTGCACCAAGGACATCGCTCCAGGCAGTTCCATTCAAGCTCGATTGCCATTGGTACATAAAATTACCATCTCCCCCTGATGGAGTAGAACCTGTTAACATTGCTGCCGCTGAGCCAACGCAAATTTGCTGATCTGCAGAAATCAGGTTATTCGTTAATTCCGGTAAAACATTTACCTGAATAGTATTGCTTATTGAGGTGCAGATGGTACTGTTAACCAATCTTCTGTAAGATAATGATGCCGTTGCGCTGAATGTTAAATCTTTACCAACAGCCGAAGGAACATTTACCCAGGTACTTCCGTCAGTACTGCTTTGCCATTGATAACTGAAACTTCCCGATCCACCAGTTGGTACGTCGCCGGTTATGGTAACGCTTTGACCGGCACAAATTGGTGCTGCAGGAGCCGTAATATTATTGGTTATTGGCGAATAGTACGTTATCGTTACTTCTGATGATGATGAAGGACAGCCGGTAAAGCCTGAAATAGTCCATCTGAATTTATAGATTTCACCAGGGGTTAAACCTGTTACGCTAGTGTTATAAAGTGTCGGATCAGTAATAGTGATGCCTGTTTGCCCCGAAATTAATGTCCATAACCCGTTATTTGGAGCGGGGTTATTTCCATTTAATGTAACACCAGTACCACTGCATAAATTTTGATCAGTACCTGCATTGGCTGTAACTGTACCAGGACTAACGGTAATGATCGAAACCGATGAGATTGCTTCCGCACAACTTCCACTTTGCACAATTGCCCTGTATTGAGTGGTAATGGTTAATCCTGTGAAAACAAATGGATTTGTAGTTGAGGTAATGACTGACCAGGTTTGACCATTATCGATAGAACGTTCCCATCTTATAATGTTTCCAACTTGCCCGGACAAAGTGATGTTCCCGCTATTTGAACCAGCGCATACAGTCTCGCTTCCAGTAGTTGTTCCACCAACACTTTCAGGATTAACGGTTATTTGAACGTCATCACCAGATGTTGAACACCCGGCATCGCTTATGGTCCACCTAAACACATAACTGTTGCCTGCCTGTAAGCCGGAAATTGTAGTGTTATTTTTAGTATCATCAGCGAAAGTAATGGCTGTTGGCGCAGAAACAATCGACCACTTTCCAGAACCTACTTCGGGTAAATTGCCATTCAGGGTATGCGATGTTACATTACAAATAGATTCATCCATTCCCGCATTAGCCAAAGTGGCTCCCGGTAATACCGTAATGATTATTGAAGTTGGTGTTCCAGTGCAGCTCCCCTCAGAAACTGGTGTGATGGTATAAGTTACAGTTCCTGGTGTTGTGCCAGAATTAGTTAAAACATCATTAATTGCCGTACCTGGTGCTGCGGCTGCTCTATTGCTGTTACCTGTGATGTCACCGGAAACAACGCTTGAATAGATGTAGCTCACATTTGGCATTGCCGATGATAATGTGATAGCTGTAGAAGTATTATTGCAGATGGTAAGATTTGGAGCTGTGGCAGTAACTGATGGATTTGGGTTAACGGTTACGACAAAATTAAACGGTGTTCCCACACAGCCATCTCTGGCAGGTGTGATCACATAAGTTACAGTCGCAGCGTTTGTTAAATCTGAATTGGTTAGCACATCATTAATAGTTCCGCTACCGCTTGGCGTAAATCCGGCAGCGTTTGAAGTTCCGGTAGCGGTCCAGGTAAAAGTTGTTCCCGCGGCGGCTGATGTAGGAATATACGCGACGCTTTTTCCCGTACAAATCGTTTCATTGGCTGCACTTGTTAAGCTGATATCAGGTTTTATCGTCAGGATAACATCATCATCGATTTGATCACAGGGAGCGGTCAACGCAGTGGTGGCTCTTAATATTAAAGTAACAGTTCCGGCATTTCTTTCAGCTAAACTAGGGGTGTAAACCGCATTTAAATCGTTTCTGTTTGTCGAAAAGGTTCCTGAGCCACCCACCCAGGTGTGAGTTGTTGTTGTCCCCGTTACTGTTCCCGATAAGGTAAAACCAGACTCATCAAAGCAAATGCTTTGATCTGGCCCGGCGTTTACAACAGGTGCCGTGGAGAAGGTTAGTTTTTGTGTTGTGGTTACGGTTCCACAATTGTTCTGATGTGTAACGGTAACTGTATATTCATCATAATCGTTGAATTTAATTGATGGATATTTTGAATTTGCAGTTGTTCCGCCGGTAAAATTATAAGTTCCGGTTCCAGCAGCGGTAACTACCCAGGTGTAAGTGTCGGCAACATCTTTTGAGGTTCCTTCTAATATGGTTCTGGTAGGGCCTGATGTGGTGTTGTTAAAATCATAAGTAGCTAAATTACAAAGAGTAACATCAGGTGAGAGCGTTGCTGTTGGGGAGGAATTTACAACAACCGTTTGTGGTGCTGTAGAAACCAATCCGCATGATGGTGTAGAGATGGTTAAAATAATTGTATAAACCCCGGCGCTGTTAAATACAAATTCCGGCTCTTTGCTTGAGGCATCTGTGCCATTAGCATAGCTGACCGCAGGAGATACGCTCCACGAATACGTATTTGCAGCATTACAGATATTATCCAAAATTGAATTATCATTTGCTTTTAATGATCCGCCCGAACACAATATTGTGCCTGGCAGTGTAAAGGCGGGTTTTGGAGGATCTTGAATACAAATTTTCATCTCCACGGGATCGGCACCACAAGCACCAGAGGTATTGGATTCCAGGCGGATAATATGTTCTCCGTGAGTCAAAAATTTCGTTACCAAATTGTAAGATCTTGGTTTATTAACTTCAACAGGAACACCATCTACAAACCAGTTATAAGTAACCACATTTGATGTACAGCCGGGTGTGTTGGTATTTGGATTTTCACCTAAAACCGAAGTGTTAGTAAAGGTAATATCGGTATTGGTACACCCCAGATCATTAAAAGTAAAGGAGTTTACAGGCTTTTCTACAACCCTTGCTGATGATGAAACCGGGGTTCCAACATTTCCGCAAAAGGCATTAGATACGTTGATGGTTACGTCAAAGGCGTTGTATATGGTTCCGGCACTTGAGGTATAGGTGCTCCCACAAGATGATTTCAAATAGGTATGTGTTACCTTACCTCCCATCGCTTTAATATCGCAAAGAGTATAAACAGAACTAGTATTATCTCCCCAGGTAATGGTGTAACTATCACCCGGGAAGTTATTCTGAATCCCTGCGGATGAAGTAATGTCAACATTAAACTCAAGTGCACCCATTGGCAGGCAAACAACATTATTTCCAGATGTTCCGAAAGCAGTTATCGTTTTATTATTGATTAGCAAATACGCTTTTGTAGCGACTGTTCCGCTCGGCGTAACCGCCTTTGTTAAAATGGTATAATGTGCTTGTTGAGCGATAAAAGTTTGTATTGGGGTTGGAAAACTTAAGGTGGTAATTCCACCATTCAATTCATCTGTAATGGTTGCGGTAACTGTGCTTGCTGGAGTTGATTCATTCGTGATAAAGAATGAGTTATCTGCCCTGCTGGTACATGTTCCAAAAGTTTCTGTATTGGTTGGATCCAGGTAACTTGATGTTAACTTTGCTTCTGTGGGTGCACCGGCTATGATTTCAAACGGACCAGATTCTGTACTTATTGAGACGGGGATGGTCGTTTTTATCCTCAACTTATACCCTGTTCCCGGAATAATTCCGGTAGCTGGGATTAAGCCGTTTACATAAGTACTATAAAAGCCGTTGTATGTTCCTATTAGTTTTTCAGCGCCAAAATTTCCATTTTCATCTGATAAGTATAATTGAAAAGTATTTCCCTGAGATGTACAGTCTGAGATGATGTTAAATGGTACAGCAATAGTACTCCCAGGCGTAAAAGGGCCCGGATCGACGGTTCCAATATTAATTTGGGCGAAACCTGTTGTAGTAATAAGTAAAAGCCCCAAAATCAGGGCATAAAAAAGCCATTTCCTTTTCAAACAGGTCTTCATTAAATCTCTCTAGCGCTCGGAACGATTTAGTTTATGTGTTAAATCAAAGTATTTAGCTTGATCTTCTGATTAACCTACTTAAATATGTGTATTAATTAAAGCTACGCTTTCATAAACATTCAAGTACAAAATACGTAATTTTTAGGTTACAGCTGCAAAACTTTACACCAACTCGAACAAAATGAACAAGTTGCAAAACGGAAAAAACCTCAGTTTTGATGTCATCAGGGCACAAAAAACCCCCAAAGCCTTTAAGCCTTGAGGGAATAATTTTACACGAAATTTAATTTTATGTTATTTGAATGGATAATTACATCATGCCACCCATGCCACCGCCGCCCATTGGAGGCATTGCCGGAGCGCCACCTTCTTCAGGTTCGTCTGCCAGAACAACTTCAGTAGTTAATAACATGGCTGCGATAGATGCTGCATTTTCTAATGCCACACGACTTACTTTAGTAGGATCGATAACACCTGCACCAATTAAGTTTTCATAAACATCTGTACGGGCATTGTAACCGTAATCAGCTGTTCCTTCTTTAACTTTTTGAACAACAATAGAGCCTTCAATACCAGCGTTTTCGCAGATTTGGCGTAATGGCTCTTCAATTGCACGGCGAATGATTTGAATACCGGTATTCTCATCTTCGTTAGACCCTTTTAAATCAGCAATAGAAGCCACAGCACGGATGAAAGCAACACCACCACCAGCAACAATACCTTCTTCTACAGCAGCGCGTGTAGCATGTAAAGCATCATCAACACGATCTTTTTTCTCTTTCATTTCAACCTCACTAGCCGCTCCAACGTAAAGAACTGCCACACCACCAGCTAATTTAGCCAGGCGTTCTTGTAATTTTTCTTTATCGTAATCTGAAGTGGTTGTTTCAATCTGAGCTTTGATTTGGCTAACACGAGATTTAATGTCATCAGTGTTTCCAGCGCCATTAATCACGGTTGTATTGTCTTTATCAACAACAACCTTCTCAGCAGAACCTAAATAAGTTAAATCAGCATTTTCTAATTTATAACCTCTTTCCTCTGATACAACGATACCGCCAGTTAAGATCGCGATATCTTCCAACATTGCTTTTCTTCTATCACCAAAACCCGGAGCTTTAACAGCAACAACTTTTAAAGAACCACGGATTTTGTTAACTACCAGGGTAGCTAAAGCTTCACCGTCTAAATCTTCAGAAATGATAACCAATGGTTTACCAGTTTGAACAGTTTTTTCTAAAACCGGCAACAATTCTTTCATGTTGCTGATTTTTTTATCGTAGATTAAAATGTAAGGATTATCTAATTCAGCTTCCATTTTATCTGCATTGGTCACGAAATATGGAGATAAGTAACCTCTGTCAAATTGCATACCTTCAACTGTTTTCACTTCAGTTTCAGTACCTTTTGCTTCTTCAACAGTAATTACACCATCTTTACCAACTTTACCCATTGCCTCAGCAATTAAGGCGCCGATAACCTCATCGTTGTTCGCTGAGATCGATGCAACTTGTTTGATTTTATTGTTGTCTTCACCAACAGTTTGCGATTGAGCTCTTAAGTTTTCTACAACAGCAGCAACTGCTTTATCGATACCGCGTTTTAAATCCATTGGATTTGCACCGGCAGCAACATTTTTAATCCCAGTAGTGATAATAGCCTGAGCTAAAACAGTAGCAGTAGTTGTTCCATCACCAGCAATATCAGCTGTTTTTGATGCTACTTCTTTAACCATTTGAGCACCCATGTTTTCAACCGCATCTTTCAATTCGATTTCTTTAGCAACGGTAACACCATCTTTGGTAATAGCCGGAGAACCGAATTTTTTATCGATGATTACATTACGGCCTTTCGGACCTAAAGTTACTTTTACTGCATTTGCAAGAATATCAACTCCTCTTTTCAGGGCGTCGCGTGCTTCTACGTTATATTTTACTTGTTTTGACATTTTAAAGATTGTTTTAAAGTTTTAATGTTGGAAAGTTGAAACATTTCAACCATCCGCTCTATACAACATTACAACATTTAACGTTGCAACATTTTAATTTTTACCCAACAACAGCGTAAATATCGGTTTCACGCATGATTAAGTAGTCTTTACCTTCATAAGGGAACTCGGTACCACCGTATTTACCATAGATTACAACATCGCCAACTTTTACACTCGCTTTTTTACCTTCAGAATCTTCTTCAGAAACCGAAACTACAGTTCCTTTAGATGGTTTTTCTTTAGCAGTATCAGGGATATACAAACCCGATGCAGTTTTTTCTTCTGCCGCAGCTGGTTCAACAATAACTCTGTTCGAACTGCCAGCAATTGGTTTTAGGTTTAACGCCATAACTTTTATTATTTTTTATTTTGATTTAAGTTTTTTAACTAAGCATTCAATTAACACTTTTTATGCCAATAGGTTTTCAGGGACAAATTTGCACCAAACTGTCAATTTTTTCACGCTAATCAGGAATGTGAATGTCAGCTTGGCAGTGAGGATTTAGTAATTGCCAATAATTGGGGTTTTGAAAGGTGCTTAAGGAGTTTTTGTGTTGCGCTTGGTCGAAGCAACTTTAGAATTTTGGTTGCGCGTTTTTAAATATCTGTTAATTCTAAGGGATAATTTATTTTGCTTCGCAGCTACTTCGTTGTCATGAGAATCAATGTAAATGGCGTTGAGATTTTTCAGGTATTTCCCGCAGATGCCACTGATTACACAGAAAAAAATAAGTTTTCGTATATCTTCCTGATCAAAGGAGCAAGGCGATAAATCTTAAAGCGATGGTTTTAGCCCAGCATTATTTTGGGATGGCTTCGTACTTTGCAACGACTAAATTGATAATTCAAATCCGATCAAGCCAGATTGTGGAGATTGGGTAAGTTTGCTAAGAAAACTGCTATTTTCAGGCCTACCACAAAAACGCTGTTAATCCTAAGCCGAAAGTAATGTGGTTAAACCTCACTTTTTCCATTCCCAGGTTTTTGAATGTATAACTTCCAGCGGCATTTATTTGATCGATTATATCAACTGAAAAATCATTGTCTGAATCGAAATAACTTACATAAGCTTTCACACCGATGTTTCTTTTAACCTGTTTTTGAATGCCTAAACCTACAGACCAGCCAAAAGCTGATTCTGGTTTATAACGGAAATAAGGCAGCTCTTGTCCTTGAAAAATATCCTGGTACTCATCCCTGATCTTTAAAATCACCTCGCCTTGTGCACCAGCAGATCTTCCTGCTGTAAGTTTTCCGGTAATAAACCAGTTTCTTGGCAACGGCACACTAAAGTATGGCCCGGCTTGAATATATCTTATTCCCATTGGCTGGGTGTAATGGCTATTACTAACGGTAGCAATATCCGGATCATCAAAATCAAGCTCATCATCATTCATCGGGAAACTAGAGAATGCAAACTCCCCGCCAATGCCAATGTTTTTAGAGAAAAACCAGGCGCTCTCTAAACCAAAATTGAATCCTCTTTTGGCAAATAAGCCACTGTTTTTATTGGTTAAATCTTTACTCAGGGCTTCTGCGTAACCCAATCGAAGCTCTATAAAACTGGGTTTTAAACTTACAGGAACAGGATTATTGTTGAGCTTAATATGTTCTCCGCGTTCCTTGAAAATTTTATCGGCAATAACATATCCTACTTCAGTAGATAAAATTCCAATTCCTGCACCAGCCAAAACATCAGAAATCCAATGTCTGTTGTTTAGTTCTCTACCAACGGCCGTTGCGGTTGCAGCCGTATAAGCGCCAATGCTATACAAAGGAGATCGGTATTGGCCATATTCTTTATGCAAGAGGGTTGCATTCATAAATGAGTTAGCAGTATGCCCTGAAGGAAAGGAGTTACGCGTACTTCCATCTGGTCGCTCTACTTTGGCACTATATTTTACGGTATTTACCACCGAAGCCATAATTACGGCAGAAAAAGCATATGATGCCAGCGTTCTCCCCATTTTATGCTTTCCTTTCACACCAGCCGCATTCAGTGCAAAAACAGTGGCTACAGGAGCATATTGTAAATAATCATCGTAGTGATAACGAAAGGTTGGGAGATAACGATTTCGAAATTCACGAACATCTTTTCTAATTCCCCAGGTTGCAGCACTTCCTGCTAATAAAATTACCGGAACCGCAGAAATGCGGACCGCTTTTGATTTAAAGAAGTTGTTTTCTACAATGCTGCTATCTAAAACCTCGATTCGTTGAGCTCGTGTGCTTTGGGAGAAAACAATAATGATAATAGCGATTAGAAAATTTGAGGAGCATTTTTTCATCCCAAAGAAGTTTAATTAAACGGCCTTATCTGTTTTAAAGATACTAATTTTTAAAACTTGATGAAATATCAGGCTCAGGAATTGCTTAATAGTTGTTTTTTTACTGTATGCACTATATCCCCTAATCATAACAAAGCTTCTGCTATCCGTCGTAAAAATTTATTAGCAGCCTGTTTATTTTCAAATAACAGAGGTTAGGAAAAGCACGAAAGAATGTATTACCGATCGCTCGCTTAGCTGACTTAAGCTTTAATCAATCCTTTATAAAGCAAAGCGAAAGTTGGGATTTCAATACCCATTTTTATTCCTTCATGAACAACATAACCAGTTAAAGACTCCACTTCCGTTTCGGGCTTTCTATTGAGGTAATCGCTGTGCATAGATGAGGTCACCTCATATTTCATCGATTTCATGGTGTGAAGGGTTTTTTCTGAAATATCACTGCTTATCGAAATTTCCTTAGCAAGGGCAAGGTTTTTAACTTCATCAATAAGTTTGATGATCGTTTCATTATTTTCTTCAAGAACTTTACCTATCGGGCTATTGAAATAAGAGGTCGCAGTTGCTGTCGCTGAAATGAAGATGAATTTTTCCCAAATCGCTTTGGCAATTTTATCTGTACAATTGGCTGCAATGCCAGCATTCAAGCACAAATGCTCAAGTAGAATAATTTTTTCAGTGAGCGGGGTATCCAAGCCAAATGATAGCTTTTGAATGCTACCCGAATTTTCGATAACACCTGCGGCTTTTAAACGCGAAACAATAAATGCACAACCCTTTAAAACAGTTGCTTCCGGCAAAATTTCTTTAATCCTATCCGTTGCATCAACACCATTCAATAGCGGCAAGAGGATGGTGTTTTTATCGACACAAGGTTTTAATTGCTGAATGGTTTCCGCTAAATCATAACTCTTTGTACAAATAATGATATAATCGGCAATGCCAATCTCATTAAAATTAGCTGTTGCCAGATCTGGTCGGGTTATAAATTCATGTTTGCCTGTTATAACCTTTAAGCCATTTTCTTTGATGTGCTTCAGGTGCGCGCCCCGGGCAACAAAAATAATTTCCACATCTGTGCTTCCGGAATATTTTTTAGACAATAAGCCACCGAAATATCCTCCAACGCCACCAATTCCTACAATTACAAGTTTTATTTTAGTTGCCATAATATCAACACCTTTCTAAGTTGTACCAAGAGGAATTTATTGGTGGAGCAACGCGATTTATTTCAGTGCTCCCGTTGGATTTGTTCCCTTATCAACTACGGTTTTAATGGTTCCACTTAAATCAGAAACATAAATTTTACTTTGGATAAAAGGTTTTTCATACCCGCTGTAAAAAATACGATCATCAGCAGTTAAAAATACATATGGGACATTTATGCCTTTTGGCGAAATACGGTCGACTTTTTTACTCGCCAAATCTAAAATATATACGGCTTCAGATGGCCCGGTTAAGCCTTCCAAAGAGTCAGCATTTCCTGCGTTGAAAATGATTTTCCTGCCATCTTTTGTATAGAAGAAATGATTACTGCTTGCAAGGGCAAAATCCCCTCCAATCAAATCGGCAATGGCTTTCGTATCAATTAATTTTCCTGAAGTATTGAAAGTATAAAGATTTGTCAAATCGTGTGCAACCAACTCATTTTCATTTTTCCAGGTGGGCGAATAAACGTTTAGTGTTGAAGCATTATCGAGCATTATATAACCTGTATTATCCGATTTAATCACCCCAACTTTCCACAAATTTTTGCTGTTGAAAATGTTAAAAGCAATGGAGTTGCCATCAGGAGACCACATTGCCTGGTAATAATTATTGCTGTTTACCTGCAATTGCGACTGGCTTTTATTCTCCAGATCGGCCACCCAAATGGTTCTGGAACCCGCAGAATCAGTTACGGTATAAGCCAATTTATTTCCATCTGGTGAAATTGAAGGATTGGTGGCTCCGCCAAACGAAATCTGTTTCATGGTATCTATGCTGGTGGCCACAATTTTTTGCCCATCCTGATAGGCCAACGCAAAATTTTTACTGCTCAAGGAAACCGTATCCAAAATCGCAGTAGATTTTGTTTGATCGTTATTGTTCGGATTACAGGAAGCAAAAATGACCAGGCATGGAATAATGGCCAACGTTAAATGTGATTTGAATGTAGTCATGTACAATTTTACGAATTGTTTTAAACAAAGAAGACCCGGTTTATTTAAACCCAGATCTTCTTTGTTTATTTTTAATGAGGCCTAACCTTTTTTCTTATCTGCATAACCAAATACTTTTTGTAATAAGGTTGTGCTGCGGGCATTTAAGTTTCCTCTTATTTTTAGCTCTTCTTTAGCCACTTCGATAAATAAACCATCAAT
Source organism: Pedobacter chinensis (assembly GCF_003339865.1). Lineage (GTDB taxonomy): Bacteria > Bacteroidota > Bacteroidia > Sphingobacteriales > Sphingobacteriaceae > Pedobacter > Pedobacter chinensis. The sequence goes on along the minus strand of NZ_QPKV01000003.1, from coordinate 282,468 downwards.
TGCTTTCTGCGTAACGTACTCGGTTAAATTGGTGTTTATGGGTTTAACAAGTGGTAAACGATTATATTGTGTGGTCAAATCTGAATAATACTTTGTCGCATTAACTTTGTTTAAGCTATTGGTAACAATCGGACTAAATTTTTGCATTAATTGTGTGGTTGTAACCCGTTTGAAGTAAGTTGTTGCGGCATCATTATTTCCTAGTAAGATATTTGTGGCATCTGCCAATGTCATTTGTTTAATTGCAGCAATAAATATTGGTTTCGCTTCTGTAGCGGCATCTTCTGCCGCACGATTTAAACTTACAATTACATTGTCGCAAAGTGTATTTAAGCCAATGCCACGTAAGGTTTTTTCAACTTTTTGAGCTTCTGGCGGCATCAGGATCTTAACAGCCAAATTACCGAAAAACCCATCTTTTACAGATAATCTATCTGCTCCCGCAGAAACACCTATTTGCAAAGCTTCTTTTATACCCTGGCTAATTTCCAGGCTTGTTGGGGTGCCGGCAGCTCCTGTGCCTTGTTTTTCGTTAACCTTGTTAAAGATATCACTGGGCTTAATCTCGGCACAACCTTGCAGATTTGCAAGTAATATCAATGCCAGGAATGAGGTGGTTAAAATATTAATTCTTTTCATTATTTGTATTTAGCTGTATTAAGCAAAATAACTGCCACAAAATTTATGCAGCTTAATTATTTAAACAAAGATAACGTTTTGATAAAAATGCAAATTAAATTTTCGGATATGATGATGATTAAAATAGACAAAAAAGCCTCAATCGTATAAGAATTGAGGCTTCAGAAATTATAATAGACGAAACTTAGTTTACGGCGATATCTTTCGCCGGTATATTCGTTTCGGGATTTTTTGGTAGTGTTACTTTCAAAATTCCATCGGCATAACCAGCCGATATATTTTCATGAAGTACCTTTCCATTTAAAGCAAAAGCTCGCTCGAAAGCCCCGTTGCTATATTCTCTTCTGTTAAACTTTTCTGTGGATTCTGAATCTTCCTGTGGCGTGTAAGAAATGGTTAAAACATCATCTTTTGTGACCACTTTTAAGTGTTCTTTGCTTAAGGCTGGTGCGTAAAGGTAAATGATAAAACTTTCTTCTGTTTCTTCGATGTTTACCGGAACACGCCTAAAACCGTGTCCGAACATTTCGTGTGCATGTCTTGCAAATCTTCTATGATGCGCACCGAATCTTCTACCTTTAGCCTCGAAAAAACTGTTCATTTTGTCTGTACGGCATCTATTTTCGTTATACATGGTGTTAATTTCTAATTGTTATTAATTTGTTAATTCATCGGCCTGGCCAATATTTAATCCGAGATGATTTGCTGGGTTCTCGAAATACCCAGTAATTGCGTAATGATGTTTGCATAAGGATAGGATGGCGATAAAACGGCGTAATCGAATTTCAAACCTCTTATCTGTACCATAATGTCATCAATAAACTTCATTGGTTCCAGTAATGCACTGATTAATCCGGATTTGGGCTTTTCATCGTCATTTTCTTCCTTTTTGAAAACACTCAAATCTTGAGTATAAGCTTTAAACTCGGCACCAATATTTTCTATTGGTGTTTTGAATTCATCAGAACTAAAGAAAGTAACTTTCTCTCCGCGGGTAATTAATTCACTCGCCAAGCCCAAAATTGGCTTCACATCGCCTGGAGATGGATTGCTTAAAACTAAAACCTGTGACATTTACTTAGTTGTTTATTTTGTTTGTACTATCAATCGGAGTGATGATGGTATCAACCGATTTTTTATTATGGTGGTTAAAGCCATGATTTCGGTAATGTGCTTGTTCGCAATCATTTTCATGGTAATGCCTGTTCCTGAAGTCCAGCCGATCGCGATGCCCGTACTGAACGGCCAAGACATTTAAGCTATAAAAAGTTGCGCCTGCAACAGCCAGTGCTAATAATATTCTAAATGCTCTCATGATTATAATTGATGTTGATTTGATTAACTGATCCGTTACCTTGTACTGTTGGTTTGTACCATTGATTGTCAATTGGAACTATCGGTGAATAATTATGATCAAATCCTTCAAATCGGTTGGCAAAGTGACGACGTCTTCCGCCTCCTAAAATCATTTTAAATACAAATCCGATTATCATTAAGGCTAATATAAATTTGAATATAAAAGGGATGAAGAAAGCAGTTGCACCAAGTATGATTCCGAATGTTATGGTTTTTAATATCTGTTTCATGATTTCTTGTTATTTAATAGGGTAGACGAAGGGATTTTATTTTTACTTTAAATAATTTGAATTTTTTTACCACCTAAGACGGCTAAGAACATCTGAGTAGCCGCCTTCTGGTAAAACAAGGACAGCAAGGCAAAAAAGATTGCTGAACTTGTCTTTATCTGCACCCAAATAGTACACTCATCATTCATTTTACAACAGCAAGTATTAATTGTAGCCACTTCGTGATCAGCATCTTTCCCGCTATTTAGATCCTGAAACAGGTTCAGGAAAACGACCATTCTTGTTAAATTCACAACGGGTATACAAAAAAAGCCAGCTTTTTTGAAGCTGGCTTTAAATTATTCTTTGTTCCTATGTCCCCATCCACCACATCGCCTTTTGTATTCTTCTTTAAATCTGGCTCTTTCTTCCTCGTTCATGTTTTGCCATTTCTCACGCATTCCTCTGGCTCTTTCTTTAAAATGTTGGCCGCCGCCTTTTTTAAAATTACCAAATAGCAACCGGCATAAAATCAACAAACCCAGTGCTTGCCAAAAATTTAGTCGCCCAGCGTGGGCCACTTCCGGCAAAATCCAATTCCATAAAAACATAACCACATAACCCAATATTGCAATAATTAATGCTGCAATTGGTAGAAAGAAAACAAATTTCCAGCCTCGATTAAATTTCCCATTTCTCATTGCCTGCTAATTTAATAGTTAATAAATTCCTGATATAAATTTTGTAAACGGCTACGCAGGTGTTTTACTGCATAACCCTTTCTTGATATTAATGTTTTAATGTTTTCTCCTGTTTCATCTGCCAGTTCTTGAAAAGTTCGTTCTTCAAGTTCATTCTGAACAAAAACGTAGCGTTGATTTTCAGGTAATTCTTCCAGCGCGAGGAATAGTTGATCCCAAAAAAGCTTTTTTAAACCTTCTTCTTCGGGCGAATAAGCGTCGGCCAATAAAATCTCTTTGAAATTAATTTCTCCGTCTTCGCCTTCAAAACTTAAATCTTCCAGATGTTCATCTTTCTGTTTTCGATATTTATCTGTGATTTTATTTCTGGCAACACGATACAACCATCCGCTTATTTGTTCAATTGCATTCGCCTCGGGTTGGTTACTCAGTTGATACCAAACGTCTTGTAAAATATCTTCTGCATCCTCATCTGTGTTTACCCTGCCCCGAATGAAGCTGAATAAGCGTTTTCCATAATTGGAAACAGTTGAAATGATATTTTGCGGTTCGTTTGTCGGCACTATTTGTTGCTTTGTAAACCAGTAAACGGATGAGATTCAATATTACTCTAAATTTTTTTCTTTTTTTTCGAAAAGGCGTAGCAATGGTTTGGAAACTCATTACTCTGAAAGGGCTATTTACCGGCAAAAAAAAAGCTCTCCTTTTTGAGGAAAGCTTTTTTGAATGCTTCAGCATTTAACTATTTTTTAGTTGTATCTGTTGTTGCAGGTTTAGCCGGAGCTGTGTTGTTTAATGATCCGCCAAGTGGAGATGGTGAAGGTGTTTTATCTAAACGCTCCTGAATAGCTGAATTTCCTACAGCAGTAGCACCACCGCCATTTTTAGTAATGGTAGTAATGCCTAATGTTAAAACAACAATTAGTGCTAATAAAATCCACGATCCTTTTTCTAAAACATCGCCCGTACGTTGAACGCCAAACATATTGCTTGTGCCACCGCCTGTTGCTAAACCACCACCTTTAGGGTTTTGTATTAATACAAACAGGCCTAAAGCTATACACACAACAATTAATAAAATGATTAAAAAGGTTACCATCGTAATATTATATTTTAAAATTTCTTTTCTATAGATTGGATAAGGTCGGCAAAGTAACGGCTTTTTTCTGGATATTTCAAACTTAATTTTTTATAAGTATCTATGGCTTTGTGATAAAGCATTTGCTCGATATAAATTTTGGCTAAAGTTTCTGAAACCAGGTCGTAATGATCTTCTGCGCTTTTTTTAGCTTTATTTTCATTATCAATTTGCTCAGGTTTGGGCGGTTTTATTGTGGGATCTTCTTTAAGAAACTTCTCAATAATTTCAGCACCTTTTGCATCTTTAACTTCAGCAGCAGGATATTCAGCTAAATGGTCTGCCACCTCAAAAGGCGTTTGAATGTGAAAAATGTGTTCCACATATTGTTGCTGAAATTCCGCTCTTTCCTGTTGCTGACCAGTTTGTTGTTTTCTTATTGCTGGTTTTGGTTGAGCATAAGGTTGAAAAATCTGCTCATGTTCTTTTCTGGTTTTAGCCAACCACCATAAAAAAGTATAAGGCAACTGATCATCATCATACTTAGAAATCCGATGTATTTCAGGTTCATCAGGGACAACAGTTTCAATTTGCGGAGCTTCTGCTACATCGGTACTTAATTTCTGTTCAAATGCAAAGAAATCAGTTGCTGCAACGCTTTCAATAAAGTCATTTTCGTTGGTAGGTAAATCTAAAAGATGACTATCAACGCCTGGTAAATGATTTGGTGTTTCAATCTCAACAGGTTTAACAACCTTTGGTACAGATTGGGCATCAATTTCCCCAATCTCATCGAAAACCTCATGTTCCGGGGTAAATTCTTCCTCAATCCGGATATCTAGAATAGCTGTTTCTTCAGCTTCGTTTTGTATTGGAACGATATTCAAGATGTGAAATAAAACATTTCCCTGGGTGTATAACGCAGCTTTGGGAACAAAAGCAGCCCCGGCTTTTGCCAACAGCAGATGAATCGGTTGCGCATAGGGAAATTGTTCTGCCATTTCCTTCAGCATGGATATATGAGCTGACTCAACCTTTCCAGGTTGTGCAAGTAAATCTGCCAGTAGCTGTTTGTTATCCATTATTGATGCTTTGCCGCTAAGTTAAAAAATGTAGGCGGTTTTTTTGAAAAAGATTCTAAGTCTGTGATTTTTGAATTAACAGAAATTTACCATTGTGCAAATGCCCTGTTGAAAATATCTTCAGTTAATTGCTTATTGATCTGATCCAGTGCATTGGGTAATGCAGCCTGTATAGATGCTCCATTTAAAGGAAAATCGAAATATTTGGTAAAACTTTCTTCAAAGCTTTCTTTTTCTTTCCCTGTGGTATTATTGGTGTATTTTACTGAAACGGTTACAGTTAAACGATTGGCTCCGGCTGTTGGGGTGGAGCTTGATTGAAGTGCAACTGGTTTAATATCATATCCGGTTATTCTACCTTCAAAAACAGCATCTCCTTCGGTAGTTGTTATGCTTAAATTTGTTTGATTACGAATTCTTGTTTTTAATGCTTCGGTAAATTGATTATTTAAGTTAGGCACAACAAGCGGCGCATTGTTTTCAAAAGTACGCACAACCACTGTTTTTAATCCTTCTGTTGATGCCCCGCTAAATTTGTAAGAACAAGAGGTTAGCGCAGCAATTAGAAATAAAGCGAATATTTTAACTTTCATAAGTGTTTTAATGTTGTTTTGCGAATCCTACGTATTATAAATTAAGCTCTTTAATTTTTCTGTAAAGTGTACGTTCAGATATTCCGAGCTCCTGAGCTGCGAACTTCCGCTTACCTTTGTGTTTTTTTAGGGCTTTCTTTATTAAATCGGATTCTTTATCAACAAGCGAAAGGGATTCTTCAACCTCTTCTGCTTCATGGGCAAAATAATCTGAATTGTTATTGCTGATATTACTGTTTGGTGTAGGTTGTTGAATGGTAAAGGCGTGTTCCTGCCCCGCGGGCAACTCTACATCTCTGTAAAGTTGGTTGATATATTGTGGGTTATCTGCTAAAACAGTAGCGGTATTACCTCCATGCTGAATGATTTCAGCAACCAGTTTCTTAAGTTCGACCATATCTTTCTTCATATCAAAAAGAACTTTATAAAGAATATCCCTTTCAGTAAAATCCTCTTTTGATTGTGAATTGATGGTCATTGGTAAATTACTTCCGGCTTCATTTGGAATGTAATTTAAAATGGCCTGGGCGGTAACGTTGCGGTCTTTCTCCAAAACACAAATCTGTTCTGCAATATTTTTCAATTGGCGAACATTTCCGGGCCAGCTATAATTGGTTAAAATTTGTATCGCATCAGGCTCCAGGTGTAATGCAGGGCTACGGTATTTGTCACTAAAGTCAGCTGCGAATTTTCGGAACAGTAAATAGATATCTTCCTTACGCTCATGTAAAGCAGGGATACGTAATGGAACTGTGTTTAACCGGTAGTACAAATCTTCACGGAATTTTCCATTTTTAACACGGTTGTAAACATCAACGTTGGTGGCTGCAATAATGCGAACATCAGTTTTCTGAACTTTTGATGAACCCACACGCAGATATTCTCCACTTTCTAAAATTCTCAGTAAACGGGCCTGCGTGCCTAAAGGTAATTCTGCAACTTCATCTAAAAAAATTGTTCCGCCGTTCGCTACCTCGAAGTAACCTTTACGGGCTTCATGCGCTCCCGTGAAAGAGCCTTTTTCATGGCCAAAAAGCTCTGAATCTATTGTTCCTTCAGGAATGGCACCACAGTTTACTGCTATAAAAGCACCATGTTTGCGGACACTCATTTGATGTATGATTTGAGAAAAAACCTCTTTCCCACTTCCACTTTCGCCTGTAATTAATACCGACATATCGGTTGGCGCAACCTGACTTGCAATATCTATAGCACGATTAAGTAATGGCGAATTGCCGATAATCCCGAATCGTTGTTTAATATTTTGTGTATCCATTCTTTAAGTATCCAATTTTTCAGTTTGCGGTTTCATTTTACCACCTAAGACAGCTAAGAGCAGCTAAGTTTAGCGATTGATTTTAAAGCCTTCTACCTTTTAAACAATTTTTCCAATTAGCGTAGCAGATGTACATCTTTCGATATATACGTTGGCATATTCGCCAGGCTTAACGCCCTCAACGGCCGGAAAAATTGCCATTGCACCACTATCTCCCCGACCACAGTAATCCTGATCTGATTTTTTTGAAGTGCCTTCTATTAACACTCGGATGGTTTTGCCAACCCATTCTTGTAAGCGCATTAAAGAGTGCGCCTGTTGTTTTGCTAAAATTTCAGCTAAACGACGTTTTTTAACATCCTCCGGAATATCATCTGCTAATTTACGTGCGGCCAAAGTTCCTGGTCTTTCCGAATAAGTGAAGTTATACGCAAAATCATATTGAACGTAATCCATCATACTCAAGGTTTCCTGGTGTTCTTCTTCCGTTTCTGTACAGAAACCGGCGATAATATCTGTTGAAATTGCACAGCCAGGAATAATACGGCGAATGGCATCAATACGGTTTATATACCATTCACGGGTATAAGTTCTGTTCATTAACTCTAAAACCCGCGTATTGCCTGATTGAACAGGTAAATGAATATAATTGCAAATGTTGTCGTATTTAGCGATGGTATGTAAAACTTCGTCTGTAATATCTTTTGGATGCGAAGTAGAGAAACGAACTCTTAAAGCTGGATTTACCAATGCCGTTTGCTCTAAAAGTTGAGCGAAATTTACGGTTTCGGTTCCGTCTTCAGAAGTCCAGGTATATGAATCTACGTTTTGTCCTAAAAGTGTAACCTCACGATAACCTGCTTCAAATAATGTTTTTGCTTCTTCAACAATAGAATGTGCATCACGACTACGCTCACGACCGCGGGTAAATGGCACTACGCAGAATGAACACATGTTATTGCAACCACGCGTAATGGAAATGAAAGCGGTGATGCCGTTGCTGTTTAAACGAACCGGACTAATATCTGCATAGGTTTCCTCACGAGATAATAATACGTTAACGGCTTTATGCCCACTTTCTACCTGCTCAATTAAATTAGGTAAATCGCGGTAAGCATCTGGTCCAACCACTACATCAACCAAACGTTCTTCTTCTAAAAACTTAGATTTTAAACGCTCTGCCATACAGCCTAAAACACCAACAATTAACTTTGGATTGCGGCGTTTTTCTACCCCAAATTGCGAAAGACGATTTCTAACCCTGGTTTCTGCATTTTCGCGAATAGAACAAGTATTAATGAAAATCACATCTGCCTGATGATAATCGCCGGTAGTTTCAAATCCTGTTTCTGATAGAATAGAGGCAACGATTTCGCTATCAGCAAAGTTCATCGCACAGCCATAACTTTCAATATATAATTTGCGGGCATCTGCTTTAACGGGTGCATCTAAAATCAAAGCTTCACCTTGTCTTGCTTCATCATGCGTTTTATCCTGTACTTGTAAATCAATCATTCTTTAAAAAGATTTTGGGGATTGCAAAAATACACAAATAAAATTAAAAGTGACAAATTGGCACGTTTTGTTTCAATGTTTACAATAGAATTGAAAATCTCGTTGCATGGCTTAAAATCTTGTTTAGCTATAAAATAATAGCAGGATGGGATTAGCCTATTTTTTGAAGCGTAAAAGCGAAAGTAGTTCCTATTCCCGGCGTGCTTCTCACAGAGATGGTTTGTTGATGGGCTTCTAAAATATGCTTTACAATGGCCAATCCGAGGCCGGTGCCGCCTACCTCTCTTGCCCGGTGATTATCAATCCGATAAAAACGCTCAAACAAGCGAAGCAAATGTTTTTCTTCAATTCCGATTCCATTATCAGTAACTTCAATGAGGAACTGATCATGAAGTTCAAATATTTTTATCGCGGTTTCGCCATTTTCAATTCCGTATTTAATGCTGTTCACAATCAGGTTAATCAACACCTGGCGGATTTTCTCCCGATCAGCATTAACCATTGTGTTAGCCGTATATTTATCCTTAAAAAAGAGCTTAATGTTTTTTGCCTTTGCCCGATCTTCTAAATTTTCCATGACCTCTTTGGCCAGTGCAACGAAATCAAATTTCTGATAATTAATGGGCGATTCGCCTGTTTCAAGCTTAGCTATCACATCTAAATCGTTAATGAGATAACTTAAACGCTCTACATTATTTTCGGCTTTTTTAAGAAACTTCATGGCCATTTCCGGGTCATCAGCAATACAATCCTGTAACGTTTCTACATAACCCTGGATAGCAAAAAGTGGTGTTTTAAACTCATGAGAAACATTTGATAGAAATTCCCGGCGAAATTGCTCTTGCTTTTTCAACAAATCAATTTCTCTTTTTTTTGCACCAGCCCACTCTTTAACTTCTTGTTCTACATCATTAATCGGATCTGAACTGACATACTCTCCAAGCGCATCTTTTAAATCCTTACCCAATTTTAAGTTATGGATGAGTTTATAAATCAGCTTAATTTTAGTGTAAATGTATTTTTCAAGCAAATAATAGAAAACCAGAAAGCTGCATAAAAAAGAAACACCGAAAGAAATGGCCAAATAATACCAGCTGTGCTGAAAATAAAAATTGACCATGCCGATGGAAATTCCAACCGCAAGCGCAGTAAATAAAACCAGCACACTTAATTTCATGGTGCAATTTAAAGTTTTTTATGTTAAGGCAATGTTATCCCGGTTGCTTTTCAGTTAAATATTTCCAATATCTTTTCGGAACATGTTTGATGTGAAGTTTGGTGTTTTTACGGGCAACGATATTGGCACTTTTGAAATAATCCTTCCACAAAACAGCATAAAGTTCTTCTTTTTCATCCATCAATATTGTGGCTGGATTTTTCTGGTTCACATCCGCTGAAAAATCAACGGTGATTTCTTCAACGGTCTGTAAATCGTAGTAAAGGCCATATTTTCTTTTCAGGTCATAAATGATCCATTGCTGGTCGGCATATCTGTTTTTAAAGTGGTTACTGATTAAAGGTAAAACATTAAAATCAGGATCGATGGCCGCATAAAACATTCCATCTCCGGTTTTTTGAAAACGAATAAAAGCTTCCATGCGATGCTTTTCCCGTTCCACACTTTTGGCATATTTTGCCAACGCCATTACATGATCATTGCCATAATTACTCTGAGCACCAGGCGCACTTTGAAAAATATAAATGGTAAACTGAAAAAGGTGTTGATAAGCATCAGGAATTTCAGATAAATAAGTGCAATAAAATTTTCTCAACCAATCTTTTTTCAACCTCTTTTGTAATCCGGCCCAAACACGGTCGGCTTTTTCTGCATTTGTGATAACAGTAAAACCTTCAGTGAACGCATCGGGTTGAAAAACCGTTGTTAACATGAGATTAACAGGACCGGGTTTTCTTTCAAACCATTCAAATACAGCCGTTAAAAGACCAGGCAAAGATCCATCGAAAATGTAAATCATCAGAAAAGAATCAATTGATTATTATCTGTTTTTAAGTATTTACTTTGACTTTCTGCCAAAATAAAGGCTTTGATTTGTGTGCCTTGATAATCTTTCAACTGATATGGACTATCTGCACACCGGATAAAATGCCTGGCCCGGTTATAAGCCACGCCAATTTTCTTCAACTGATCAATTCTAAGTTTTCCGAACTTTCGGGCCTGAACAATTTTTTGTGCCGACATTACGCCGATTCCCGGAATACGTAAAATCATTTTGTAATCAGCCTGATTGATATCCACCGGAAAATGCTGCATATTTCTGATCGCCCAGCTCAGCTTCGGGTCAATATCAATATCGAGATTGGGATTTGCATCATTGAGAATTTCCTGGACTTTAAAGCCGTAAAAGCGCATGAGCCAGTCGGTTTGATATAATCTGTTTTCGCGTAAAAGCGGTGGTTGTGTTCCCAAAACGGGCATTCGGTTATCGTTGCTGATAGGCACGTAGCCAGAATAGTACACTCTTTTTAGCGAAAAGTTTTTGTAAAAAGCATTGGCTGTATACATAATTTCTTTATCACTTTCTGGCGTAGCTCCAATAACCATTTGCGTGCTTTGCCCAGCAGGAACAAATTTAGGGACATGTTTGATCAGTTTTTTATCAGCTGCAAATTGAACAATGTTTTGCTGAACAAAATCCAATGGTTTAATTACATCTGCATGGTTTTTTTCAGGAGCTAAAAGTTTTAGTCCGGCTTCAGTAGGCATTTCCAAATTAATGCTCATGCGATCTGCATATAATCCCGCCTCTTTAATCAAATCGTCACTTGCTCCGGGAATGGTTTTAAGGTGGATGTAACCATTATATTTTTGTTCTAACCGAAGCTTTTTACAAACCAACAGCAAACGTTCCATGGTAAAATCAGCATTCTTAAAAATCCCTGAACTAAGAAACAATCCCTCGATATAATTTCGGCGATAAAAGTTCATGGTAAGCTCCACCACTTCATCAACCGTAAAGGCAGCCCTTTTTACATCATTGCTTTTTCTTGAAACACAAAAAAGACAATCGTAAATACAATGATTGGTTAACAAAATTTTTAATAAGGATACACAGCGACCATCTTCAGTGTAAGTGTGGCAAATGCCTGAAGCATGACTGTTGCCAAGTCCCTTGTTTTCATTTTTTCTATTTCCACCGCTTGACGAGCATGACACATCATACTTTGCGGCATCGGCAAGAATATTTAATTTTTCACGAATTCGATCAAAAGACATAGGAAGATATTTACTAACAAACATAGCCAATAAAACTAAAATTGTTAGTAAACAAACCGCTTTATTCCACTCGTTTTTGGAATAAGGCTATTATATATAAACAGGATTATAGTTATCTGGAAATTCAATTTTTGACAGATCAAGTATGTCTTGAAAACAACTTAATTCTTTAAAGAAAAGTTCAGCCTCTTCCTCACAATTTATTTGGGCACTTAAATTGACTTTGATGAAAGATTTTCTAAACCTTATTTGATAATAATAACCGCCATTTTGATCATCAAACTTCTCTGATATAGATGCAATATTTTCCCAGGCTGAGAAGAAATTTTTTTTATCATAAAAAAGACTGGCTTTTTCAATATTAAAGCGCAATCCTTGTCTGTTAATCGTAACCGTGCAGGGTACGAAGACCTGATTTTTAATAATCCATCTCAATGCCAGAATCATTACCAATAAGAAAGAAAAAATAAGCAGTGTGATGGCCCATAATGGTGCATTTATGGGTAAGCAAAATAAAATCATGAGCATGAGTAGTGCTCCGATGGATGGAACTCCAATTAACGCAGCAATTAATACGTTGCTTTTATGATATTTTAATTGAAAAGAATTCATCTGGCTTAATTAATACTAAGGTAAAGCCATATAAACGTTATTCAAATACCTACAAATAGGTATTGTGTACCGTTTTTTTACGGTATTTATTTGCGCAAATGACCTATTATCAACCAAATTTCATTCTGAATTCATCTAAACACAGGTCGAGTAAAAGGTTTTTTCTGATGATTAAAAGCAACAACAATGATTAACAGATAGATATTAACGCCCGAAACAAGCCATCAATCGAATTGTTATAAATAGCTAACTTTGTTATTATGGTGAAAGCTCAAATCAGAAAACAAGCGTTAAAAGATAGATTATCGATAAATGATAAAGATTATGAATTTCTGAACGCCGGATTGTTAAGGCAATTCGTTACCCTGGATTTCAGCGCTATAAAAACACTGCATATCTTTTTGCCAATTACGGATAAGCGAGAACCAAATACATTTTTGCTGATCGAATGGCTGGCAGAACATCATCCAGAAATTAAAATTATTGTCCCGAAAGCTGATTTTGAAACGGCATTGATGTCACATCATGAATATTTGGGTATTTACGATCTGCAGAAGAACCTCTACAATATCCTGGAACCTCAAAAAGGAAATGTTCATGATGGCGAAATAGATCTGGTTTTGGTACCGTTGCTCGCTTTTGATAAAAAAGGTTATCGGGTTGGTTATGGCAAAGGCTTTTACGACCGCTTTCTTGAAAATATAAATGCTCAAAAAATAGGCTTATCTTTGCATCCTGCAATCGATCAGATCGATGATGTTGATCAACACGACATTCGTTTGGATTTTTGCATTACACCAACAGAAACCATCAAATTTTAAGTTTAACATCATGGCACAGGAGATCGTTATTAAAACCGAAAAGCAATACGAAGACAACATGATCGCGTTATTTGAATTGCAGGAAAAGGAAGAGCTTACTGCCGATGATTTAAAGCAAATTGAATTGATGTTAAAAGCAGGCGAAAAATACGAAGCAGAGCATTTATAGAATTGGATTTTTCGGTCACTCATCATACTGAATTATCGCTGCGTCTTAACAAAGTCACTGACCAAATATGCAATCAATTTTGAGGTTAATTTACTTACTCTGCCATCAAGCAATCTTGTTGCGCCCTCGCTGATGTGTAGATAGGAGAATTTCTTTTCGTTGGTTAAAATTAATTTTCGAATATCATTTACAGCAAAACCTGATGGCGTTTCTGCACTGGAAAGCACATTTTGAACGCAATCTAAATCTATCTCTAATCCTGCCGCAGCATTAATTTCAGAAAGCAGATCCTGATCATCTTTCCCTTTTAAAATATCATCAAAAAACACGGCTTTAAGTTTGGGATTGATTTCGATCTGATTCAGAATTGCTTCGTTATTATAACTTTGATGAAGGCCGTACATGAAATAATGGTCAAGGTAGTTTTCAGCCAGGGCATAAGTAAATCCATTTCCACTGTGTCTTCCCTCCAGCCCGCGTAAATCTGCATGTGCATCAATATTCAAAACATCAATAGCTTCTTTTTTTGCAATGGACGTACCTTTAATTATTGGATAAGCGTTGTTGTGCCCACCTCCAATAACAATTGGGATTTTGCCAGAAGCTACAATTTTTTCAATAACAGGGTAAACCAAATCATCCATTTGAGCAACTTTACTTCTCAAGCCATTTATTGATGAATCTTCTGGTTCCTCTATTTCAAAATGACCCAAAATTAAAACCTCATCTCCAGTTAAAAAGCGATTACTCTGGATATTAAGAAAAGCTATCAAACTTGATCGCCAGGTAGTTGATGCCCCTGCGATGCCTAAATTTGCCCGAACACCAATATCTTCAGGAATACCCAAAAGCACAAACCTCGACTTGCTAGCCGCCAATCCTTCGAGTGAGATTGCTGCTATTGACGAAGTATTTTCTTTCAAATGACTATATATTTCAACCTTTTCTCCGAGTTTAGTTTCGCCATCGCGATAAATAATCAGGTTATTGATATCGCTTTGCGAATATATTTTAAGGTTGTCCATTGTAAATTTCGCCATTTAAAATAACTGTCTCTATTTGCGTTTCGCCAAAACTGTAAGGCAAATACGCAATTGAGGGCATTGGTTGTGTGATAAATAAGTTGGCTCGCTTGCCAATCGCAATGCTTCCATAATTGTTACTGATTTCCATAGCAGCAGCGCCATTTAATGTTGCTGCATTAATTGCTTGCTCTGGCTGCATTTTAAGTTTAATACAACCTAATGAAACCACAAAATTCATGTTGCCAGATGGAGTTGAACCAGGGTTAAAATCTGTAGCCAATGCAACGGGTAAATCTGCCGCAAGAAAGCCTTTTGCATTAGCAAACGGAATCCCTAAGTAAAACGAGCATGATGGCAACAACGTTACAATGGTTTCTGAATTTCTTAAATTTTCTATCGTATCAGCGTTGGTTTCTTCCAGGTGGTCAACAGAAACAGCATTGTTTTTTACGGCAACCTCTACCGCTCCTGAAACCGAAAGCTGGTTTGCATGGATTTTAGGTTTTAAACCATATTTTGCGCCTGCTTTTAAAATCTGATCCGTTTCTTCAACTGAAAAAAAGCCTTTCTCACAGAAAACATCAATATAATCAGCCAGATTTTCGGCTGCAATTTGCGGCAGCATTTCATTAATGATTAAATCGAGATATGCCTGATGGTTATTCTGAAACTCTTTTGGATAAGCATGAGCAGCCAGAAAAGTCGCTTTTATCGGGATTGGAAAACTAGCCTTCAATCGACTGATTACCTTTAACATTTTGAGTTCGCTTTCAACAGTTAAACCATAACCACTTTTAATTTCCACGGCACCCGTTCCCTGTAAAATCATTTTTTTCAACCTTGCCGATGCGCTTTCAAACAACTCATCTTCAGTAGTGTGTTGTAATTTATTTGCCGAATTTAAGATACCACCCCCAGCTGCTGCAATTTCTTCATAGGTTTTGCCTTGAATTTTCATTGCAAATTCTTCCTCCCTTGAAGCTGCAAAAACAATATGCGTGTGGCTATCACACCAGGATGGAAAAACATATTTGCCTTTTACGGAGAGTTGAGATGGCAAACTTGAGATTTGAGGCGGAATCGAATTCATTTCGCCAAAATCTTTAATCAAATCATCTTCAATTAAAAGCCATGCGTTTTCTAAAACAGGCAAATGATGCATCTCATTGCCCCGAATAACTGATTTTTCTTTGGGATGTAAGCCAACGAGACCTTTAATATTTGTGATTAGCATTTGGTTAGGTTAATGGTTAAATTTTATAAATTGGTTAATCGTTATTTAGCACAACAGTTAACCGATTCAACAATTAACCGCCTAACCAAAATTAATCCATTTCTAACAAAACCGGGCAATGATCTGAATGGATCGCATCTGGCAAAATCCTTACATTTTTTAATCTATGCTCCATTGATCGGGTAGCCAGGTGGTAGTCGATTCGCCAACCCAGGTTTTTACCTCTTGAACCCGCTCTGTAGCTCCACCAGGTATAATGATGAGGGTCTTTATTAAAATGACGGAAAGCATCAATAAAACCATTATCTAAAAATAATTGCATCCATTCCCGTTCTTCTGGTAAAAAACCTGATGAATTTGCGTTTGATTTAGGATTATGAATATCAATTGAAGTGTGGCAGATGTTATAGTCTCCGCTGACAATTAAGTTAGGAATTTCTTTACGTAATGCTCCAATATATGCATCGAAGAACGCCATGAAAGCATATTTTTTAAGCTGACGTTCGTCTCCGCTCGAACCCGATGGCATATACAAGCTCATCAATGAAAAATCATCAAAATCTGCTCTTAAAATTCTTCCTTCTTTATCTATCCATTCTTCGCCACAGCCAAATGCTACGTTGTTTGGTTTTATTTTGGTTAAAATTGCTACTCCGCTATAACCTTTTTTTTCTGCAGGAAACCAGTAATGATAATAACCAAGTTGCTCAACTAATGCAATAATTTCAGGGATTTGTATGGGAAAAGCTTTTACTTCCTGCAAGCAGACCATATCGGCATTCGTAGCCTGCAACCATCCGAAAAAGTTTTTGGTACTTGCGGCCCTGATGCCGTTAACGTTATAGGAGATGATTTTCATTCAATAGTGTCAGAATTATCGTAATGGGTAAATTTAGAAATTAATTGAATAAATGCTTAGTAATTGATTTTCCTTTTGTTAAATTTGTTTATGAGCATTGAAGAGTTGAAAATAGAAATCGCAAAAAAAGTATTTGAGACTGATGACGAAAATCTTTTAGTTCGGGTAGAAACAATCCTTTCAAATATTAATTCAGAAAATGATATATTACCTGAAAAGGTTAAACAAGGAATTAATAAAGGTTTAGAACAAGCAAAACAGGGAAAACTAATTCCTTTCAATGAAGTTAAGAAAAGACTTTCTGAGAAATGGAATTAAGCGTTTCCTTTTCTGAAGAAGCTTACGAAACATTGTTAGCAATCGCTATTTTTATCGAGGAAAATTGGGGGTATGAATATGCTCGAAAATTTATTCATAGCACATATCAAAAAATCGATTTGGTAGCACAACAACCTTTTATCTACGAGCCCATTTCTTTTAATAACACGGTAAGAAAGGGTGTTATTTCGAAATATACATCTTTCTACTACCAAATTCATCAGGAAGAAATAAGAATTTTATTCTTTTTTGATAACAGACAAGAGCCTCTGATTACATAGTAGTTTTTTGTTTTAAAGAATCTGCGGCCAACTGTTTTTCCAATTTCTTTACCTCTCTTTTTTTCAATATTGTAATATCCATTTTAATATCCTGTTTTGGCCGATTATTTTTGTCTGTTACTACTGAAGCTATTTGATCAACCATTTCCAAACCGATAACAATTTCGCCATAAACGGTATAATTTCTGTCCAGATGCGGTGTTCCGCCCAGGGTTTTGTAAACTTGTCTCTGCCATTCTGGTATTTTAAACTTCAGGCGTTTTTCTTCTAAACTGTTTAGCTGTTCATCTGTAAAAACTTTTCCCTGAACCAGATAAAACTGACTACCGCTAGATGCCTTTTCGGGATTGATGCCGTCTCCTTCTCTTGCCGCAGCCAAAACACCTTTCTTATGGAACAAACTATCTCTAAATTCTGCAGGAATAGTGTATTTCGGTCCGCCATCTCCTAACAAAGAATCGGGCTTTGCATTTCTTGAATCAGGATCGCCTCCCTGAATCATAAAATCTTTTATTACCCGATGAAAGAGTGTACCATTGTAGTAACCTTCTTTTGTAAGTTTTAAAAAATTATCACGATGTAAAGGCGTTTCATTATATAATTTTATAATGCATTCGCCAAACTCGGTTTTGATTCGGATGTATTGATTTTTCGGCTTTGCGGCAAAGACAGAAAGCACTGAAAATGTACAGATGAACAAGATTAATTTCTTCATTTGAATGGTGTTTGAGGCTAAATTAAGCTAAAAAATGAAATTCAATAAATAAATGAACTCATTATTTGAAATTTTTTGCTTTACCTTTGTACTCATGAAGTTAAAACAAAAAATAGCACTTTCTTTAACTGTATTATATGCAGTAAGTGTTATGGGTTTGGCTTTAAGTTTACACTTTTGTGGTGGTAAATTAGAAAATGTAAAACTATTTAGTGATGAAGTTTCCTGCAAATTTTGCATGGATATTCCCGCTGAAAAGATAAAAGATGATGGCTGCTGCAAGAATACACAAGTTACTGTTAAAGTCAAAGACAGCCATCAAACTGCGGCGAAAATTGAAATGCCGAAGTTGTTTTCCATTCAGCTTTTTCTTCATTCTCCTGTTTTAGAATTCCTCTCCAACATCACTCCGCAATTTTTTAACAAAATTACGAACAAAGCCCCTCCACTCTCCACCAGAGTTGCTTTACATGTTTTCAATTGCATTTTTAGGAATTAGGATTAAATGAAATCCATTATGCTGAGCAAGTTCAGCATCTACTTTGCTATTAAGCCGCTGAAATAAATTCAGTGTTTGATAGTCCGTTTAATTCCAATTCAAAAATTATGAAAACAATAAAAATATTCAGCATTATTATGCTTCTTTTCGCCGTTAAAGTTTCGGCTCAGCAAATTTCAACGGCAGATTTACAGGTAACGGGATTAACCTGCTCAATGTGTTCCAATGCAACGCAAAAATCACTGGAAACATTAAGTTTTATCAGTTCAGTAAAACCCGATTTAAATAAAAACATCTTTGTTTTAACTTTCAAAAAAGAGGCGAACATCAACCTGGATTTAGTGCGCAAGAAAGTTCAGGATGCAGGCTTCTCCGTTGGTGGCCTAACCGCAGATTTTAACTTTAACCAGGTTAAAATAGATGATAAAGGCCAGGCGATTGTTGATGGCAATGTTTATCGCTTTATAAATGCAAAAAACAAAACTTTAAACGGAACGGTTAAAGCATCTTTGGTTGATAAAAATTTCATCTCAGGTTCAGCATTTAAAAAGCAAGCGACTTCCGTTGATTCTGATGCCTATGCAAGCGGAACAACAGTTGTTAATGGCAAAAAAACCCGCGTATATCATTTAGTCCTTTCATAAAATGAAGAGGATTTTAATTCTGGCGCTGCTTTGGGCTGGCTCCATTTTAAATGTTCACAGTCAGGAACTTTATGTTTTTACTGAACCTGCGAGCAATATGCCAACGAAATCGATTGGTGCTCGTTTAACCAATGAGGGCATGTTCAACAATCCCGGGTTTGTGAGCAGAACTATTCCGGAAGTAATGATTGGTTTTAACAAAAACCTGATGATGCATGCGCAAGCCTTCTTATCAGATATGGATGGTCAATATCGTTTAGAAGGAGGGAGTTTATATGGGAAATATCGTTTCCTTTCACTGGATAATGTACAAAGCCATTTCAGGGCAGCGGCATTTGGAAGAATAAGCACCAGTAAACGCCCAACATTTACAAGAGACATTAACTTAGAAGGGGACAACAGTGGCATTCAGGGCGGATTAATTTTTACTCAACTTTTGCATAAACTGGCTCTTTCAGCAACATTGGGTTATGCTCACGCTTTCAATGACAGTGAAAAGCAAAGAGCCGGAATGCCTGAGCCAAACAATATGCTTTCCTATAGTTTATCTTCAGGATACTTAGTTTTGCCTGTTGTTTATAAAGATTACAGACAACCCAACTTTAATGTTTATTTTGAGTTACTGGGTAAAACTGACCCCGGTAGTGGTCAATCTTATTTAGATTTGGCACCAGCAATACAGATGATTTTGAACAGTACTACCCGTATTGATTTAGGATACCGTTTTCAGGCTGCAGGCAACATAGCCAATCGATATACTAAAAACATGTACCTGATCAGGGCAGAATTTAATTTTTTTAACGTTTTAAAATAAAATATCTTGAAACCATCATGATTTTTCAAGCCACATAGTGGTATGAATAAACCTGATCGCTTCATCACAATTAAAACAAATTTATACAGATGAAAAAAGTAATGATGATGATGGCTGTAATGGTCATCGCAACCACTAAAATAACTTTCGCACAAGTTAAAGCTGATGCAGCTTTCAATCAGCTATTAACAGCTTATTACGATGTGAAAAACGCATTGGCTACTGATAAAAAAGATGTGGCGACAGAAAAAGCAAAAATTTTATCTGCCAGGATTGATGCTATTCCACATCAGGATTTACCTGCTTCACAACATACCCTTTGGATGGAGCAATCTAAAATCATCAAAACCAAAGCAGCTGAACTGGCTTCGGGAAAAGACATCAAAGCACAAAGAAAATCTTTTGAGGGTATTTCTTATGCTATGATTAAAACTGTTAGAAACATCAAATTTAACAATACCACCGTTTACATTCAGCATTGCCCAATGGCGAAAGCAAGTTGGTTAAATGAAAAAGAAAACATTGAAAACCCATATTATGGAAGCATGATGTTTGATTGTGGCGATGTTACGGAAACCATAAAATCGAAATAATGAACCTGCATATCAAAAATATGGTATGCAACCGTTGCAAAATGGTGGTTAAAGCTGAGCTTGAAAAGCTTGGCTTTAACCCTGTTTCTGTAGAACTCGGTAAAGTTTTGTTAACGGAAACCATTTCTGCGGATGATAAAATCACAATCGGTAGAAGCTTAAAAAGCTTTGGTTTTGAATTACTGGAAGATAAAAAAACTCAAATTGCTGAACAGATAAAAACTGCAATAATAAACCTGGTTCATTATACCGATGAACCGTTAAAAATTAATCTGTCTTCCTACTTAAGTGAAAAGCTTAATCTGGAATATGCTCAGCTTAGTGCAGTTTTTTCAGAGGTTGAAAACCAAACCATCGAAAAATATTTCATCGCACAAAAAATTGAAAAGGCGAAGGAAATGCTTACTTATGGCGAACTTACGTTAAGTGAAATCGCTTATCAATTGAACTATAGCAGCGTTGCCCATCTTTCTGCGCAGTTTAAAAAAGTTGCAGGTTTAACACCATCAAATTACAAGGCCCAGTCAAAAGATAGCAGAAAAACATTAGACGAAATATGAGCTAAGAACATAATAGCTTTCGAACGCTATTATGTTTTCTTATCATAAATCAAGTCGATGCTTTAATTAGTACTGTACTTTTGTGTATAAGTTTTTCAAGATGTCAACTTTATCACAATTCAGAAATTTTACTCAGCGTTTGCCTCAAACGGAGTTAATGCCAACGGTTTTTATTGGTCATGGTTCGCCAATGAATGGCATTGAACATAATGAGTTTAGTGAGGGTTGGATGGATTTGGCCAGGAATATTCCTGTTCCGAAGGCCGTTCTGGTTGTTTCAGCACATTGGTACACGCATGGAACTTTCGTGACCGCTATGGATTTCCCAACTACTATTCATGATTTTGGTGGTTTCCCGCAAAGCCTTTTCGATGTGCAATATCCTGCCCCTGGCGATACGGAATTGGCAGCACAAATCCCGAATCTGGTTCACTCTACAAATGTTGGCTTAGATCATGATTGGGGCCTGGATCACGGAACCTGGACGGTTGTAAAACACATGTATCCTGATGCAAACATTCCCGTTTTACAATTGAGCATCGATTACACGAAATCTCCAGAGCAACATTATGAAATCGCGAAAGAGATTTATGCGCTTCGCAAAAAGGGCGTGCTGGTTATTGGTAGTGGAAATATGGTGCACAACCTTAGGATGTTGAGTTGGGAAATGATTAATGGCGGCGGTTACGATTGGGCAATTGAAATAAACGACAAGTTCAAAAATCTCATTGCAAACGGCGACCATAAACCATTGATCAATTATCGCAATTTAGGTGCTGATGCCATGCTGGCCATCCCTACTCCTGAGCATTATTTACCATTAATTTATACCATGGGCTTAAAAAATGAAAAGGAAGAGGTTTCTTTCTTCAATGATAAAGCGGTTGGCGGTTCTTTAACCATGACTTCGGTTTTGGTGGGGTAATTGGGCCAGGAAGAGATTTCTTTGTTTATCAACCTGATTGGACCGGAAATACTTTTGTTGCAACAACAGATACTTTGTTCTACGATTGGCGTTTTTCGTAATTTACTGTTAATCACGAGTTGAGTTTTTAAATAAAGAACATCCCGCAGATTTTATTTTTTTCTGCGTAATCAGCGGCATCTGCGGGAAATACCAGGAAAATCTCAAAGCCATTTATATTGATTTTTATGATCACGAAGTAGCTGCGAAGCAAATAAATTATCACTATATCATTAACATGTTTTTGTAATTTATTTTTAAAAGAACATCCCGCAGATTTAAGAAGATCACGCAGATTTTATTTTTTTCTGCATAATCTGCGGGAAATACCAGGAAAATCTCAAAGCCATTTATATTGATTTTGATGATCACGAAGTAGCTGCGAAGCAAATAAATTATCACTATATCATTAACATGTTTTTGTAATTTATTTTTAAAAGAACATCCCGCAGATTTAAGAAGATCACGCAGATTTTATTTTTTTCTGCATAATCTGCGGGAAATACCAGGAAAATCTCAAAGCCATTCATATTGATTTTTATGATCACGAAGTAGCTGCAAGGCAAATAAATTATCACTATACCATTAACATGTTTTTTTTAATTTATTTTTAAAAGAACATCCCGCAGATTTAAGAAAATTACGCAGATTTTATTTTTTTCTGCGTAATCAGCGGCATCTGCGGGAAATACCAGGAAAATCTCAAAGCCATTCATATTAATTTTGATGATCACGAAGTAGCTGCGAAGCAAATAAATTATCACTATACCATTAACATGTTTGTTTTAATTTATTTTAAAAGAACATCCCGCAGATTTAAGAAGATCATGCAGATTTTATTTTTTTCTGCGTAATCGCGGCATCTGCGGGAAAAACAAGGAAATCTCATTGTCGAAATTCTATAACATTTTATGATTATTCTATAACGGTTCCCGCCTGCCCAATAGGTAAATTTGCATAAAAATTTTATCATGACGCATACTTATCAACTGACCGGCATGACTTGCAGCAGTTGCGAAAATAAAGTAAAAAATAACCTGTTGGTTTTACCAGATGTGACTGCTGTTGAGGTTTCAAAAGATACCCATTCGGCAACAATCATTATGAATCAACACGTCGCTTTAAATGCACTTCAACAAGCGTTGGGCGGTTCTGAAAGCAAATATCAAATCTCTGCGACTGAACATAAGGAAATTCTTGAAGAAACAAAATCATGGGTAGAAACCTATAAGCCAATCTTATTAATTTTTGGTTATGTAACTGCGGTTTCTCTTTTGGTTTCATGGCAAGATAACGCTGTAAATTTTATGGTTTTCATGCGCATTTTTATGGCTGGCTTTTTCCTCACGTTTTCATTTTTCAAGTTGCTAAACCTAAAAGCTTTTGCCGAAAGTTATGCCATGTATGATATTGTTGCTAAAAAATTTAACGCATGGGGTTACATTTATGCTTTTATAGAACTCGGATTGGGATTAAGTTTTGCCCTTAATTTATCTCCTGTTGTGGTGAATTGGGTAACACTTATTGTTATGACAGTAAGTGTTCTTGGTGTTTTAGAAAGTGTTTTGAATAAGAAAAAGATTCAATGTGCTTGTTTAGGTGCGGTATTTAACTTACCAATGAGTACGGTAACGATTGTTGAAGATGCTATCATGATAGCCATGAGCGCCGCGATGCTGGTGTTGATGTAATTATAGCTTTCCTAACAACTCATCTGGTGGA
This sequence comes from Pedobacter chinensis, assembly GCF_003339865.1. GTDB lineage: Bacteria > Bacteroidota > Bacteroidia > Sphingobacteriales > Sphingobacteriaceae > Pedobacter > Pedobacter chinensis. The sequence goes on along the minus strand of NZ_QPKV01000003.1, from coordinate 258,954 downwards.
AACACCGGGATTTCAGCCGCTTTGAAGTCCTTAATATTTCTAGTTACTATATAATCTAGTTTTTCAGCATTGTAAGCACAAAGAATTTGTAATGCATCTTCAAAATCATTATGCTTTGATTTTAATCCCCTTTTGATAATATTCTGATCTACAGCAATGATTTGAACATATTCCAAGACTTCATAAAGTACTTGTCTTAGCTGCTTTTCTTCTAAATATTTTTTAAGTAAATAGTGAGTAGCAGCAATTGTATGAGATGATGTAAATAATTGGATTTCTTTTCTCTCAGCCTTTTCGAAAATTTCTATGGCAAATTTACTGAATGGTTTTCTATCTGCAATTAAGTCAACGATGATGTTGGTGTCAACAAATATTTTTTTCATAAATGTTTGTTTTCAAAATATTCTCTAATCGCAGTTTCTTCATCAAAATCATCAGGTAATTTTACTGCTCCAACAATTCCTTTCAACTTCGAAGAAATGACAGGTTTCTCATCAAGCGTTATTGTTTCTAAATACTTTCCAACCAATTCAGATAAACTCCTTCCTGTTCGTTTAGCATAAGATTTAGCTTTTTCAATAGTAGCTTTTTCAACGGTTAAAGTGAGTTTCGTTACCATAATACGTGTGATATATTCAAATATACGTGTTGTATTTTAAATTGTCAAACTCATTTTACAGTATTAACAATATGCGCCAAATGATGTTTCCCATGCCAGGCATAAGTGCCCAACATATGCGCTAAAGTAAGCTCTTTCCCTTGGGCTGGATGAATATATTTTCGCTGATAATCTTCCAGTTTGAGCGTTTTAAGAAAGGCAACCCACCGTTGATGAAGCCCGTTCAATAATGCAATAGACATTTGTATATCGCCGTTTTTCCCTTCTTCAGTTTCTGCCCAACGTTCCTCATGGTATGGCCTGATGATGGGAATATCTTCAGTAATTGCTTGCTTGAAACGAATATATGCATTCATGTGGCTATCGGGAATGTGATGGACAACCTGTCTAAGCGTCCAGCCTTCGGGGCGATAAGTTTGGCTCAGTTGTTCATCAGTTAAATTTTCGGTTGCCTTTTTGATTTGCTCGGGCAGTGCTTCAATCTCTGAAATCCAGATTTCAGCCTGGTGTTCACTAAAAATATCGGGCATTGAAAATTTTCCAATTGGGTATTTAAGTTGTTCTAAATCCATGAAACCAAAATAACATTATTAAAGGTTATTTGCCACGGAAACACAGAATACACGGAATTAAAATCTCATTTATCCTGATAATCCCTTAATCCTGATCTACATTAATTTCTTTAACCATTTCAACAAACCCATTTGATAAGGTGGGTAAATCATTTTCGTCATGCCGAGTTTTGATTGAAAAACCACCGCCCTTTCGTGCGAGAAAGTTTTGAAACCAAAAATACCATGGCAACTTCCAACACCGCTGCTATTTACGCCTCCAAAAGGCAGGTTCGGATTGCTGATGTGAACCAGTACATCATTTACGCAAGTACCACCAGCACTGGTTTCGTTAATGATTTTACGTTGATTTTCTGAGTTTTCAGAAAAGATATAAAATGCTAATGGTTTATCTTTTGCATTAATAAAATCAATGGCTTCCTGTAGATTTTTATAAGTAACTACCGGTAAAACAGGACCAAAAATTTCTTCCTGCATGATCGCATTTCGGGCATTAACCGAAGTGAGAACGGTTGGATTTATTGTTAAATCTTTTTCGTTGACTTCTCCACCCCAGAATACTTTAGCACCGTCATCTGTAGCTCTTTTAATCAGATTAATTAACCGTTGAAACTGTTTTTCATTGATGATTTTTCCATAAACCTCCCGATTTATACCATTTTCATTGAAAAACATCTTTTGGACGGCAGATTTATAATATTCAATGAAATTTATTTCCAGCTTTTCATCAATTAAAACATAATCAGGAGCAATGCAGGTTTGCCCGGCATTTACTAATTTGCCCCAGGCAATTTTTTCTGCCGCTGTTTTCAGATCACAGGTTACATCAACAATTGCCGGCGACTTGCCGCCCAATTCTAATGTAACCGAAGTGAGGTTTGTAGCAGCGGCCTCCATAACCACTTTACCAATAGCTGTACTTCCGGTAAAAAATATATGGTCAAAGGGGTATTTTAATAGTATGGTTGAAACTTCTGCATCGCCCTCAAAACAAGCAATTTCCTTTTCATCAAAAGTACTTGAGATGATTTTGCTGATCACCGCGGCAGTGGCATTGCTCAACTCTGAAGGTTTTAAAATCACACAATTTCCAGCCGCAATCGCCGAAATCAACGGACTCATTATTAATTGCAAAGGATAATTCCAAGGTGCAATAATCAGGCAAACGCCCTTTGGCTCATAATAGATTTTATTACGGGCGAACAAATTGCTCATTGTTTTACCAGCCGTTTTTGGCTTCATCCAGCCTTTTAGCTTTTTAATAGCGTGGTCTATTTCAGCATAAGTAAAAAATAGCTCCGTTACAGCTGTTTCGAAACGGTTTTTACGCAAATCCCCTTCTAAAGCAGCATAAATCTCCTCTTCAGCATTCTCTAAAGCTTGTTTGAGCAATTTCAATTTCTCAATTCGCGTTTTTGAATTCGTTTTGCGTAAATCAAATTTGTGTTTCTGTTGTAAATCAAAAACTGATTTTATTTTTTCTTCCATTTTATATCATGGTCAATCCTGAGCCCGAAGGCTTATGAGAATCTTCGATAACTAGAGGTTGACATCTCTGGCTTGTCAGTTAAATTTAGTTAAAATACAATCATTTCATTAAAAATTCATTCATTTAAAGCATATTGCAAATAATTTTAAATTTCGCAAATGAAGAGATTGTTTTTTGTTTTCGCATTCATGATTCCTTTGATCATCAACGCACAAACGGTTAAAACAGATGTGTTGGTCGTTGGAAATACTGCAGCCGCTTTTTCGGCCGGGGTTCAAGCATTAGAATCTGGTGTAAAGACTATTGTCTTAACACAGAGCGATGGTTTCAAATTACAGGATTATAAATCCATCCCTGCAAGTGGTGTAACTAAAGCCTTTGAAAAAAGAGCCAGAAAATCTTTAAAACTTGCCGACAGCGTTCCGTTGCCAGAAATAACCAATCAAATAGCGACCGCGGTTATTAAAAACTGGTCGGATAGCTCGAAGCTTTTTGATGTAATCAACAATGCACCATACCATGAAATCAAACGTTCGGGCAATGGCTGGGAGTTGAGGCTGACTAAAAATAAAAGTATTAAAGCAAAGGTTTTAATCCTTGCAGATAATCCTGATAAGTTAATGGCTGCACTAAAAATCGCTTCTTTAAATCCAGCTGTGTTGAGCCAATTGAATTATAACGAAAATCTTTATCGCACCACAATTGCTGGTGCAACTTCTGCTGGTGCAGGCTTTTTATCCTTATATAATTTGCTCATCCCCAAACAGGAGAATCTATTGTACATTCCTTCTGATCATTTTGAAATCGGTCCTGCTGCTGGTGCAACAGCGGCTTATGCTGCTTTTTTCCAAACCAAAACCAGTTTATCCAACCTAAAGAGGATTCAGGGAGAATTATTAAGCTATAAACACGCTTTAATGCCTTTCGAAGATGTAAAAATTGCCGATTCAAATTGGCTGGCGATTCAAAAAATCGGAATTACTGGAATTATTAAAGCAGAGATCAGAAACGGGAAAGCATATTTCAATCCTGAAAAAGAAGTTTCTTATGATGAAATTAAACAACCGGTTAAGGATTATTACTACAAAGCTCAAATCTGGTTTGATGACCATCAAAACATTCCGATCAATTTAGAAAACACGATTGCAATGGTTAGTTATGTAGGCAATAAAGCGATTGAGGCAACTAAAACAGACCTTGCAAAAAAATGGAACAAGAATTATGGATTTTCCTCTAAATATGATTTGAAAAAGATTTTAACCCGCAGGGAATTCTCCGTTATCATTAATGAATATTTAAAACCATTCGATGATGTAAATGTGGATAGAACAGGAAGAATAATCCGATAGGCTTTTAACCTCCGGATCTATTAGCTTTTTTTGTCACGGAAACACGGGGAGTGGCACGGAATTGAATCATAGTCTCCGGGCGTTCTGCGCTTCCGTGGCAAGCTTTTTCAGGATAATCCGTTGTAACATTTCCATTTCCTTAATGATTTGGTATCTGCATTCTTTAAATTGCAACATCCAAAATAAACTTCATGAAGAAATATTTACTTTTCCTTTTGCTTTGCACAGGCAAATATACTTTTGCGCAACAACTTGCACCCTTAACTGTAGAGAAAATCATGAGAGATCCAAAATGGATGGGTACTTCTCCAACAAATTTTCGCTGGACAGCAGATGGTAAAACTTTATATTTTAATTGGAATCCTGAAAACAAGGAAAAGGAAGCGCTATACAAAGTCGCAACAACTTCAACAACCCCTATAAAGGCGGTTGATAAAGAAGATGAGAAATTATTGAGCTTAAATTATATTTACGGTAAAGATAATTCACTGGGATTAGTTGAAAAAAGTGGAGATATCTATTTACAGAATTTCAAAACCAATAAAGAAACCCGATTAACAAACACCATGGAAAGAGAAAGCAATCCGGTTTTCTTAACCAATGGCGATATTGTTTATCAATTGGGCGACAATCTGTTTCAGCTTAACTTAAAAACTGCTGAAACCAAGCAATTAACCAATTTCGTTAAAGGCAAAAAAGCGCCAAGAATTCCTGCAAAATCTTCTTCCGAACAAGATAATTGGCTAAAGGCACAACAAACAGAACTTTTTGATATCATCAAAAAAAGAAATGCTGAAACCGGTGGAGGACGAGGAGGAAGAACCCGTTTTGGATTGCCATCAGCAGATACAAAATCTTTAAAGGAAATTTATACAGAAGATAAATTTTTGAACAATGTGGTCATTAGCCCTGACGGACGTTTTATTACATATAAACTCACTACTCCAGCTCAAAACAACCACAGTACCATTGTTCCAAATTATGTAACAGCTTCGGGCTATACAGAAGATATACCAGGGAGAACCAAAGTTGGCGAAAACGAAAACATTACGCAAGGCTTTATATACGATACACAAAGAGATTCAGTTTATGCAATTCAAACCTCAACAATTCCTGGTATAAAGGATATTCCTGAATTTTATAAAGACTACCCAAAAGAACTTGATACATTAAAGAAGAAAAATGCCGACCGATTGGTTAATTTCTTTGGGCCGCTTTGGAATGAAAATGGCAGCACAGGAGTTATAGTTGCCACTTCTGCTGATAATAAAGACCGTTGGATTTTAAAATTAGATGCCCCTACAGGCAAGTTCAATTTAATTGACCGTCAACATGACGAGGCGTGGATTGGTGGCCCAGGCATTAGCGGATTTTTCCAGGGAAACACAGGTTGGATTGACAATAACCGTTTTTACTATCAAAGCGAGGCTACCGGATATGCTCATCTTTATACGGTTAATGTTAATACAGGCGATAAAAAACAATTGACATCGGGTAAATGGGAAGTACAATCTTTAAAGTTATCGAAAGATAAAAGCACATTTTATTTTACGGCAAATAAGGAACATCCCGGCATTACTAATTTTTTTAAAATTGGCGTAAATGGCGGCGAACCGGTTCAAATCACAACCATGAAAGGCCTGAATAATATTACACTTTCTCCTGATGAAAAGCATATCGCCATTAATTACTCTTATATGGATAAGCCTGGAGAATTATATCTTCAGGCAAATAAGGTTGGGGCAAAAGCAATAAAGATTACACAATCTGCTTCGGCAGAATTTAATTCCTACAAATGGCGCCAGCCTGATATGGTAACTTTCAAAAACCGGTATGGAGCCGATATTTATGCAAGGGTTTATCAATCAGATCAGCCGCATCCTAATCATCCGGCAGTGGTTTTTGTTCACGGTGCCGGCTACTTACAAAATGTTCACTTTGGATGGAGCACTTACTTCCGGGAGTTTATGTTTAACAATTTGTTAGCTGATCATGGATATACCGTAATTGATATCGATTATACCGGAAGTTCTGGTTATGGCCGCGACCATCGTACAGGGATTTACCGCCACATGGGTGGTAAAGATTTGACTGACCAGGTTGATGGCGTTAAATTTTTGGTTGAAAAATATGGTGTTAATCCTAAACATGTTGGTTTATATGGGGGTTCTTATGGTGGCTTTATTACTTTAATGGCCATGTTCAATGAATCTGACGTTTTTGCAAGCGGTGCTGCTTTACGATCAGTTACCGATTGGGCGCATTATAATCATGGTTATACTTCGAATATTTTAAATGAGCCTTTTAACGACCCAATTGCTTACAAAAAAAGTTCTCCGATATATTTTGCCGATAAGCTTAAGGGCAACCTGCTAATGGCTCATGGAATGGTTGACGTGAATGTTCACTTTCAGGATATTGTGCGTATCACACAGCGCTTTATTGAACTTGGAAAAAACAATTGGGAACTGGCCGTTTATCCGGTGGAAGATCACGGTTTTATTGAACCGAGCAGCTGGACAGATGAATATAAACGGATATTTAAATTGTATGAAAATACACTGAAGAAATAAGAATTAAGTCTTAAAGAAATATCCCGCAGATTCAAGAAATTACACAGACTTTATTTTATCTGCGTAATCAGTGGCATCTGCGGGAAATACCTGAAGAATCTCAACGTCATTCATCTTGATTTTCATCACCACGAAGTAACTGCGAGGCAAAATAAATTATCTTCAGGATTCACAATTATTTTTTGTTTTCTCCTTAAAGAACGTGAGTTCGGGATAAGAGATAAGATACCCTTTAGAGGTTAAAATCGATAAATTCATAAATTTTCCAGCACTGTATCAGTCCTTCGGACTTGAATTTGCTGTCATGCTGAGGAACAAAGCATCTGCAACCGATGAAACAGATACTTTGTGTCCCAGCGTGAGAGATGCTTAAAAAAGATTATGATTTCCAGTTATGGATGGAGCATCACAAAACCAAAAGCAGCTTTGATTCGTTTCCAGATAATTAAAAATAGCGAAATGTTATATAGTTTTGAACAATTATAGTTTTTGACTATATCGATATCAATAAATACAATTGATAATTAATAAAATCGGGTTGATTCGAGAGTGATTTAACGTTACCTTTGCAGCACAAAATTAAAGACAAAAAATTATGGCAATAGTAGGTAAAAAATTCCCGAGTGTTAGTATTGATGCAATGTCAGACATGGGTGATGACTTGAAAATCAATGTATTTGAAGAAGCTGTAAACAAAAATAGTAAAGTGTTATTATTCTGGTATCCAAAAGATTTTACTTTCGTTTGCCCTACAGAATTACACGCTTTCCAGGCGGCTTTACCTGAGTTTGAAAAAAGAAACACAATTGTAATTGGTGCATCCTGCGATACGAATGAGGTTCACTTCGCCTGGTTGAATACACCAAAAGATAACGGTGGTATTGAGGGAGTTACTTATCCAATTTTAGCTGATACACACAGACAATTATCTGGTATTTTAGATATTTTAGATCAGGAAGTTAACTACGATGAAGAAGGAAATGAATCTTTCTCTGGTTCAAATGTAACTTTCAGAGCTACTTATTTAATTGATGAAACCGGTAAAGTTTTCCACGAAAGTGTTAACGATATGCCACTTGGCAGAAACGTTAAAGAATATTTACGCTTAATTGACGCTTATGCTCACGTTCAAAAACATGGCGAAGTTTGTCCTGCAAACTGGGAAGAAGGAAAAGAAGCAATGAACGCAAACAGAACTGGCGTTGCTGAATATTTAGCCGCTAACTAATTAAGCAAAACGTTATGTTTTTAGAATTAACAGAAGATAATCTTCAACAATACCTGGCTGATAACCAGAAGGTTATGGTTCAGTATGCTGCATCCTGGTGCGGTAACTGCAGAATCATGAAACCTAAGTTTAAAAAATTAGCTTCAGAAAATGAAGACGTGGCTTTCCTGATTGTTGATGCCGAAAAACTTCCAAACTCACGCAAATTTGCAAACGTTGATAATTTACCAACTTTTGCAGCTTTTGAAGGGGGAAATTTGGTTGATCAGGTACAAACCAACAAAGCAGATGGTTTAATTGAACTATTTAACAAGATAAAGTAATGAAGATTCCGGTTATAAGACAATTATTTCAAAACACCACTCCGGCACAACTGGAGACAACTCTGGAGGTTTTGGAGGCTTTCTGCGAGTTCAGAGGCGTTAGTGAGCATGAGGTTGATGTTGCAGGCGAAATGATTACCAATATTTGTGGTGCGCTTGAAGTACATCAAATGGTGAGCGAAGGCGCTGCTGAAAAAGATGCATTAAATGCTTTTGGCCAAAAGGTAATGGGTTCGATTGATAGATAATTTCTTTAATCAGGCTCTTTAAAACAGAAAACCCTTTGCAGATTTGCAAAGGGTTTTCTGTTTTTTAGGCATCACGTCATTCCTGAGACACGAAGCAATCTTAATGCGAGGGGTTTTTTGCTATATTATTTTGTACTCTTCTTGACGCTCTGCCACATCGCTGTTAAGACCCTGAAATAAACGGCGCAGCCCTCTTGAATACCAATAAAAACTTAAAAACAAATGAAAAATTCAGGGTAACGATCGGTTTTGACTGGTGTAAAAAAGCTTGTGTGGATACAGAGCATGGAACTAATAGTTTTTTATAGCGCTTCGTAAGCGCTCTGTCATTCTGAATACTTGTGAAGCAAGCCATGAATGCAATTAAAATAACGTTATTAATGAATAATCTGCAACCGAAGAATCACAAAATCAACGGTAACCGGTAACCAAAACTTCTGCCGCTATGTTAGGGATCCTTCGTTCCTCAGAATGACAAAACGGCCAATTTTACGCCAAATTCCTGCCCGCATTTACAATCCCGAAAACCGTTCTAACAGCCAGTTTCTCTAATGCTGTTTGATCTTTTTCATTATGATCATGTTGCAGTTTCTCTAAAGCAAAGTGCTGAATTAAAACCAAAGGCAAAATAATCCGCTCACGCGTGGCAATGGATTTTTTATCAATTGGATAGTTTGCCATAAGCGAAGGCTGTCCTGATAGCTTTAAGAGCATTGATTTCGTCAATTCAAATTCATCATGTAGCTGCGTCCAGAAATTACCAAACTCTTTATCGCTGGCTAAATGTGCAGTGATTACAAAGTCTGATTTGCTCATGCTCATCATGCAGTTGTCCACAATCGTTTTCAAATAATCAGAATCCTGGTAAACCTTAACTACTTTATCCCAGTTTCCAGCTTTTTCCTGGCTTTTCAATGCTGTTCCCATTCCAAAGAAACCCGGAACATTTTGCTTTAACATGCTCCAGGCGGTCACAAAACTAATCGCTCTTAAATCTTCAAGCTTCATTTCGCCGCCACCATTTCTTTTTACCGGGCGACTGCTGATATTCGCCTGAGACAATAATTTTAGTGGAGAAAGTTTTTCCAGATAACTCACAAATAAAGGATGCTCACGCAGATCGACAAAAGCCTTATAGCTTTCTTCGGCCATTTCATCCAGCAAAGCTTTATTTTCTTCATCCAAAAGAATGTTGTGCCTTTCTTTCAAACCGGAAGTTAATCCGGCATTAATGAGTTGTTCAATGTTAAATTCAGCGCTTTCAACAGAGCCATATTGTGAACTGATCGTTTGTCCCTGAACAGTTAATTGCATGTTTTTATTGGCAATCTCCTTCCCCATTGAGGCATAAAAACGATGCGTTTTACCACCACCACGAGCAGGTGGCCCACCACGGCCATCAAAAAACGCCAATTGAATATTATGTTTTTTAGCTACTGCCGATAGCGATGTTTTACCATTAAAAATAGACCAGTTGGCCATTAAATAACCTCCATCTTTCGTACTATCAGAATAACCCAACATGATATCTTGCTTATTGCCCCGGCTTGCCAAATGTGCTTTGTAAAATGGATTACTGTAAAGTGTATCCATAATTGCCGCAGCACCCTTTAAATCGTTTACGGTTTCAAACAAGGGCACGAAATCAATCGTCAGGTTATCCTTGCTCCAGCCATTCCACAAGAAAAGTTCAATCAATTGAAGAATATCACTGGCCTGCTGACAGTTACTAATGATGAATCGGTGACAGGCTTTTTCGCCATTACGTTTCTGGATGCCTTTAATTTCTTTAATGGTTTGAATCGTGTCTTTAATTAAATCATCTCCCTCGGTTGCATAAACAATTGTTGCTTCCTTAAAAGAAATCAGTTTTAGCTTTTCAGTTTCTGTAAGTTGATCATAATTATCAGGATATAATGATGAAATGGGTTTATTTTGACGACAATATGCATGAACGTTTCTTAACACTCGGCTATCCTGACGAATATCCAGTGAAGCAAAATAGTTTCCGTATAGATCAATTTTACGAATCAAATCGTTTACCAAATCAACGAACAAACCTTCGTGTTCAGCTAATAAAGTTTCTTTTATTTTATTCAGGTTTTCTTTTAATTCATCAGAGATATCGTGTAATTCACAGCTTTGATCGAAAGCATTTCTATAAAGAACATCGTGCAGGTTCGCTATATTTTCTTCTACGCCTCTAAAAGTAATGCGGCGTTTAATTACCCTAAAATCACGATAGTAGCAACGGAAAAGAATTTGACGCAACATTTTAGAAACCTCCAAAGTGGTATCTGCATGAATATTTGGATTTCCATCTCTGTCACCTCCAGGCCAAAAGCCCAGCTCTAAAATCTTTTTCGTTTCCAGATTATATTCATCCAGGTTCTGGTCAATTTCTTCCTGAATATTTGCCGCAGCGAAATAAAAGGTATTCTCTAAAAACCAGGCTAAATTCAGTGCTTCATCAACAGGTGTTGGTGATTTTTTATTAAAAAAAGGTGTTTTACCCAATTGCTGCAAAAGAGAGTTCATGGAGATAATATCGTTATCTCTAATGGCTTTGGTTAAATCAGTTATAATGGCCAAAACATTTCCCGGATAAAATTGAGTGGGATGGGCGGTTAACACCAAACGAAGTGAAAGCTCATCGATCAATTTCTCAATTTTAGCTAACATTGACTTATTATCAGCATTCTTTTTCAGGATAAAAGCCAGCGTACTCTGCTCATCTGTAGTGTTTAGCTTAGTGAAAGAGGCATCCTCTACAGCATCAAAAAGCACAACCTGACGCTCTATATATTGAATGAAGCGAAAAAGCAAGTCAATGATATCTTTTCTATCAGTATAACTGGTAAACTTTGAAAAAAACTCTTCAATAATCTGAGCAGGTTTTTGTCCGTTTGCTATTCCATCTTCACAGCTTTTAAAAAATAATGGCAATAATGTTCCTGTATCCTTAATCTTATAAAAAGGCAGTGTTAAAAACAAACTGTTAAACAGTTCAAATTTTGAGATTACCTCGTTGTTAAAAATAGATTCTCGTTGCGTTGTTAAACGAAGTTTAGGCATAGCTTAAGCAATAGTTTTGTATACGGTAATACTACAAAAAATGCGTAAGGTATTAAAATTCTAAGGCTTACAATTTGGAAAATTGTAGAATAAATTTTAATTTTAGAATCTTATTTGGCTACCTGGTAGTGAAGTAAGAACATTTGCAATGTTTAAGGGCATTGCATTGATTGTTAATTTTTTGGGTTAAAACAGCCGATGTAATAAAATACACCGGCTGTTTTTATTTTTTATCATTATTTATACTGGTTCTTTGCAAATTTTAATGCACATCGGCAGGAATGTTTGCATTTTTCTTAAACTTTTGAAGGTAAAGCAAAGGAATTGAAAACAACATAATTAAACCAGCAACCCAATAAGCATCATCATAAGTAAGCAACATGGTTTGTTTGGTCACAATCCCTTCCATTGCTTTTGTAGCCATGATTTTAGCATCGATAAAATTTTGTCCTTTTGCCATGAAAGTTTTGATCAGGCCGTTAAAGCGTTCTACAAAAGCCGGGTTGTACTCATTCAGGTTTGTGAGCAAGTTGCTTCGGTGAAAACCAGAACGAATGTGAATTAAAGTGGTTAAAGCCGCGATTCCGAATGAACCTCCTAACTGACGCATCATGTTATTCAAACCAGAACCTTGTCCAATTTCAGGGCCTTTTAAATCCTGAATGGCGAGTGTGGTTAAAGGAACAAATAACAAGGCCATTCCCACGCCCCTGATCATCAACGGTAAAAAGAAATCATTTGTTCCAGATTGTAAGGTTGAGTTGCTCAGCATCCAGCAAAAAACAAAGAATAAAAGCATTCCACCAGTAGCCATAAACTGAGCTGGAATACCCTTTTTAAGCATAATACCAATAAAAGGCATCATCACAATGGTACATAATCCACCGGGAAACAACAATTCTCCGGTTTGCAAAGCTGAAAATCCCAATAAGTTTTGGCAAAAAACAGGAAATACGAACACCGAACCATACAAACCAAAACCTAGCACAAATGAGGTAAACATACCCACAGCAAAACTCCTGTGGCGCATAATTTTAAAATTTACGATCGGATGGTCTGTTGCCATTTCCCGCCAGATGAAAAGCAGTAAACCAATAACAGAAGCCGCAGCTAATCCTGTGATATATGGTGTGGCAAACCAGTCTTCACTTTCGCCTTTTTCCAACACGGTTTGCAAACTACCTACTGCAACGGCCAATAATGCGATACCCCACCAATCGACAGGTTGGCCCTGCCCTTCTTTCGGAGTCGCCCGAACAAACGTGTACGTACAGTAGGCGGCGAGTATTCCGACGGGAATATTTACATAAAATATCCATGGCCAGGAGCTGATATCCAAAATATATCCACCAATGGTTGGACCTACGGTTGGGCCAACTACCGCACCCAAGCCAAATAAGGCGGTTGCTATACCCACATCCTCACGAGGCCAGGTTTCAATTAAAATAGCTTGCGCTGTCGATATTAAACCACCACCTGCCAAACCTTGTATAATCCTGAATAAAATCAGTTCATTCAATGATGTTGCATTTCCGCACAAAAAGGAAACGAGGGTAAAAACAATAATGGAAGTCAGAAAATAATTTTTCCTGCCAAACCGGTTCCCCAACCAGCCAGACATCGGCAATACGATAACGTTCGCTACCGCATAGCCGGTAGAAAGCCAGGCGACATCTTCTAAGGTGGCGCCCAGGTTTCCCTGTATTTGTGGAATTGCAACGTTCACGATGGTGGTATCAATCAGCTCCAATAACGAAGCTGTGATCACCGTAAAAGTAATAACCCACTTTTTTAAACCTACTTCGGCCATTTTAATTTTTTATTTTGTAGATACTGATGCTTTAACACTCATTCCAGGGCGTAATTTTGCAAGTAGTTCTTTTGATGGATGAATTTTGATTTTTACCGGAACACGTTGAACAACTTTAACGAAGTTACCTGTGGCATTATCCGGAGGCAATAAAGATCCTTTAGCACCGGTAATTGGAGAGAAGTTATACACTTCACCTTCAATTTTCTCGTTTGGATAAGCGTCTACTTCGATTTCTACTTTAGAACCTGTTTTGATTTTCTCTAATTGGGTTTCTTTAAAGTTTGCGGTCACGTAGATACTTCCATCATTAACTACCGAAAACAAAGCCTGCCCCGCTTGCACCAATTGGCCTTTTTGAACGTTCTTTTTAGATACAATACCTGATGCCGGTGCTTTGATATCGGTATATGATAATTGAAGTTTAGCAAAATCAATATCGCTCTGGCGCTGACTGATTACATTATTGCTCACGGCCAGTTGCGATTGAGTAGTACCCACTTGTTTAACTGCGGCATTGTATTGATCTACAGCAGCCTGGTATGCAGCCTGAGCAGATTCTTTTGATGCCTTAGCCTGGTCAAATGCCTGTTGCGTAATGGAACCGTCTTTTACCAGGTTTGCATAACGATCATAATCTTTATTGGCTAAGTTTAATTTAACTTTTGCAGCTTCTACATTGGCTTTTGCTGTGCTTGTATTGGCTTGAGTAGCTATAATCTGTGATTGAGCAACACCAACACCCGCATTTGCACCTTTCTGACCCGCTTCTGCCTGCTCCAGTTTTACTTTAAAATCACTATCATCAAGTTTAACCAAAACCTGACCTTCAGTTACGTGGGTATTTTCTTCGAAATTAATATCCTTAACATAACCACCCACACGCGCAACAACAGGGCTGATGTCTCCGTCAATCTGCGCATCATCCGTATCAACGTGCTTGCTGTAATAATTCCATTCTGTGATGCCAAAAATGACACCAATTACGAGTAAAACACCTAAAATGATGGGTACTACAATATTCTTTTTTTTCTTTTCAGTTGTCATTGCTGTATTTATTGCGTTATTTTTCCTGTTGATTTGAGTAGAGTGTAGTAAGCTAAACCAGCGTCGGCTTTTGCTATCTCTAAATTTATTTTAGCTTGATATAATAATGTTTCAGCATCAATCCGATCGGTAACCGAAGCCACATTATTTTTGTATTTCGATGCCAGTAATTTATCATTTTCGGTGGCCTGGGCAATTGAGGTTTCTAAAACCTGTATTTTATTGATCGCCAGCTGATAGTTTTGATAGTTCCTGTTGATATCTGTTTTTACCTGATCAGATAAAATGTCTTTTTGAAGTGTGATTTCATTCTGCTGAATTTTTGCTTCACTTACTTTGTTTTTGTTGGTCCAAAGGCTGCCAATATTCCATGAAACCGTTGCGCCAACGGTAACAGGTAACAAATATTGGTTTACCGGAGGAATAAAACTACCACTTGGATTGATATAATATAAGTTAGCACCAACACCAACGGTAGGCAAAGTGTTCGCTTTAATGGTTTTAATGTTATAATCAGCAACTTTATTTTGCACATCAAGTTGTTTTAATTCCTGACGGTTTGCCATGGCCAAACTGATGTAATCGTTTAAAGCACTGGCGGTTTTTAAGCCTGCGTCCGGATCAACAATTTTAACCTCAGTATCTTCCGGTAAGCCCAATAAAATATCAAGGTTATAGTTAATCACTTTGCGATTGCTTTCTATATCCATTTGGGTTAACCTTACATTAGCTTGTTGTAACTGGAAACGCAGCACATCGTTTTTAGTCACAATGCCCTGTTCGAAAAAACGTTGGGCCTGTTTAATCTGAGCAGCAATTGATTCTAAATTCTGATCAACCACTTTTCTGCTTTGCAGCACTTTATATAACGAATAATAGGTGTTGATTACCGCATAAGTAATTTCTTCTTTGCTTTTATCAGCGTCTAAACGGGCAACATCTGCCAGTAGCTTAGTCGATTCTTTGGCATATTTAAGTTTGCCACCCCCATAAACCAACTCCTGAACAGCTGCAGTTCCAACAAAGGCATCGGCTCTGCGTGGTAACTGTAAAGCCGTTGCGCCTTCGCCAAGGCTAAAAGTATGCGTAGGTATTTCAGCATGATTGTACATGAAGCTGGCATTTGCAGATGGCAGCGCATTATCTTTTACCACTTCCAGCTGAGCAACCGCCTGATCAATTTTATTTTGGGAGAGTTTTAAATTTTTACTGTTGGCAATGCCAAGTTCTATTGCTTGATTGATATTTAATTCCTTAATACTTTGGGCAAATAAAGCTGCAGGAATTAATGATGCCACAAGCATTAATCTGATTGATTTGGGGATCATTTTTTTGATGTTAAATAAACTGTTGTTAGGTCTTTTAAATGAGCAATGGTGCGCTCTTTAATAATTTTTTTATTCTTCGGGTCGTTTAAATCAAAGTTGGAGCAAGGCATTACTTTGTTTGGAGCAATCACAATATTGGTAACGGTTCCCATAATGGTAGCAATAACCATTCTTACATCAACCTGTTTAAAACTGCCATCCTCAATTCCATCTGTAATAATTCGATCAATAAGCTGCATATTATGGCTCATGGCATCTTTGATCTTATCATACATTTCAGGTCTTTGCGTTAAAGACAACTCCCTGTGCATCATTTTATGGAAAGCCGTATTATTTAATATCCTGTTTACATAACCTTCTATAACCTTATGTAATTTCTCTAATGCCGAAATTTTATCCTCGTTGATGATTTTTAACTGAGAAGCAAAACCTGCTATACGCTCATTCATAATCTCAACAAAAACACCTTCTTTAGAACCGAAATAATAATTAATCATGGCCATATTAGCGCCAGACTCTCTGGCAATTTGCCGGGTTGAAGTACCTTCATAACCCGTTTCACAAAACAGCTTTTCTGCTGCTTCCAAAATGGCTTGTTTTTTATCTACTTTTTCTGTTTTCATTTCTTTTTGTTGACACAAAATTAATCAATCGTTTGATTAATTTCCAAATATATTGATCGTTCTTTTACATTATCTTGATAAAAGCTTAATTTTAATGACAATATTTTCCCGTGTTATGAAATTAAATGGCTTTATTCTTCTCTTCATTGGTTGTTTTACATGCTTGCTGATGGCTTTTAAAAGCGACAAAAAACCAGAGCAACAGAACTGGATAAGGGTTAATTTACTGGGCTATCCAACTCATGGGATAAAAGTTGCAGTTTGGGCAAGTAAAAACAATGAAATTCCTGCTCAATTTGAAATTATTGAAGAAGGAACAAATAAAGTTGTTTACACCTCAGGCAGCATCAAAAATTTTGATGCTTATGGCCCGTTCAATAAAACCGCCCGCTTAAATTTTTCTGATTTTAAACTGAAAGGGCGTTTTTTCATCCGCGCTAACGGAATCCTTTCTCCCCTGGTTTTAATTAACCATGATGTTTATAAAGGTACAGCCGATTTTTGTTTGCGTTATATGCGCCAGCAACGGAGTGGCTTTAACCCATTTTTAAAAGATAGTTGCCACACACACGATGGCTTTGTTTTATACGGCTCAAAAGCTGGAATTAAAGATAGTACACATTTCGATGCATCCGGCGGATGGCATGATGCAAGCGATTATTTGCAATATTCAACCACATCAGCAAATGCAACTTATCATTTACTCATGGCCTATCGCGATTTTCCACAAGTTTTTGGAGATGATAAAATGGATAATGGTCTGGATGGTAAAAATGGAAGAGCCGATGTTTTAGATGAGGCAAAATGGGGCCTGGATTGGTTGCTCAAAATGCATCCGAAGAAAAATATAATGTTTAACCAGCTGGCAGATGATCGCGATCATATCAGTATGCGCATCCCAAAAGAAGACAATCAATATGGAAAAGGATTTGAGCGCCCGCTTTATTTTATTACGGGCGAGCCGCAGCAACGCGGAAAATTCATGAATGCCACAACGGGCACAAGCTCTACCGCAGCCAAATTTACCAGCGCCTTTAATTTAGGTGCAACCTTGTTTAAAGATCTGGATAAAAATTATTCAGCCTTGCTTAATCAGAAAGGAAAAACGGCATTAAAATTTGCCCTTCAAAAACCAGGAGTAACACAAACCGTTTCGGTAAAATCGCCCTACATTTATGCGGAAGATAATTGGGTTGATGACCTTGAACTGGCCGTGGCTTCATTAAATTTTCAAACTACAAAATCAAGCCAGAAAACCATAAACAATGCTTTATTTTATGCCGAGAAGGAAAAAACTACTCCATGGATGGAAAAAGACACTGCGGCCCATTATCAGTACTATCCCTTTATCAACCTTGGCCATTACGAACTGGCCAAACAATTAGAGGGAGAGAACAGAACTAAGATCCAAAATTATTACAAACTCGGCATTGAACAGGTTTGGAACCGGGCAAAAACAAACGCTTTTTATAGAGGTATTCCTTTTATTTGGTGCAGCAACAATTTAACAGTTGCTTTTGCGATGCAGTGCGGCTGGTATGAGAACCTGACTGGTGATAAGCAATTTTCTGAACTGGAGCAGGCGAATTTCGATTGGATTTTTGGATGTAATCCGTGGGGAACCAGCATGGTTTATGGTTTACCGGATTGGGGAGATACACCAACAGACCCACATTCTGCTTTCACGCATTTAAAAAACTACCCTATTGATGGTGGCTTGGTTGATGGACCTGTTTATACCAATATTTACAAAGGTTTAATTGGAATTCAGTTAGCTGAAGATGATGAATATGAAGCATTTCAGAGTGATTTAGCGGTTTATCATGATGATTATGGCGATTACAGCACCAATGAACCAACCATGGATGGAACAGCATCGCTCATTTACTTACTGGCAGCGAAAGAAGCACAATCAAAACCGATCAATTCCAATAAAACTTACAGTTTAGGTGCAAATATTAGAGGAGATTCAACAATCAAAAAAATTTCATTGGTATTTACTGGCGACGAGTTTGCAGATGGAGGAGAAAAAATATTGAAAACCCTCGATGAAGAAAAGGTAAAAGCATCTTTCTTTTTAACGGGCAATTTCTATAGAAATCCAAAATATAAAGCATTGATAAAAAAGTTAAAACTAAAAGGTCATTATTTAGGGCCGCATTCAGATCGGCATCTATTATATTGTGATTGGAATAACAGGGATAGCTTGCTCATCAGCAAATCGGAGTTTGATCGGGATTTAAACTCCAATTATGCTGCGATGGCAAATTTCGGAATCAGGAAGTCTGAAGCAGGTTACTTCCTTCCACCGTATGAGTGGTATAACGAAACCATTGCCAACTGGACAAAAGAACAAGGCATAAAATTGATTAATTTTACACCAGGAACACGCTCCAATGCCGATTACACTTATCCAGAGATGGGAAAAAGCTATCGTTCCAGCAATGAGATTTTCAAATCAATAACCGATTTTAATGATAAAAATCCCAGTGGTTTAAACGGGTTTTATTTGTTGCTGCATATTGGAACAGACCCAAGAAGAACGGATAAATTTTACGACAGATTACCTGAATTGATACATTACTTAAAAAAAGATGGCTATCAATTAACAAGAATTGATAATTAATTGAAATATTGAGCCAAGTTGGCAAATTATAATTTAAAATAAATATTAACTTTGCCCCTAAATAACAAAAAAATGAGTGTACAAGAAAACAGCAGCAATAATTTCAACTGGCTATATTATGCTTTAGGTTTATTCTTTGGAGTTTTAACCGGAGCAATCATTACGCATAATTATATTTTCGCAATTTTAGGTGGTGTTTTAGGTTTGTTAACCGCAGGCTTATTTTTAAATGCCATTGTAAAAGGCAGAAAATACTAGTCTATCGTCAATTAACCTGAATATCCTTTAAACAGGAGTTTTAACTAAATCTCACAGCAAATGAAACCGTTATGATTTTAAAAATCGTTGTAAAATCATAATAGCTTCATTACCAAATGAAAACAAACTATCTACAAATGAAAAATATCTTCATTGTTGTTTTCGCTCTCGTATGCTTTAGTGTAAAGGCACAGGAAATTACTTCTGCTGATGTTAAATTTCCACCTGCAGACCCAAGCCCGGCAGATATTGTTTATTATCCATTAAATGCTCCTAAAGCAAAAAATGGAGATGTGACTACGCCTATCATCAAAATTGTATATTCTCGTCCACAAAAAAAAGGGCGTGATATTTTTGGCGTTTTAGAGCAATATGGGAGGGTTTGGCGTTTTGGCGCAAATGAAAGCACAGAGATTCGTTTCTTTAAAAAAGTAAGCATCGGTGGAAAAAAAATCAAATCGGGAGCTTACAGCTTATTTGCAATTCCTAATCAGGATAACTGGACAATTATTGTAAACAAGCAAATTGACCGATGGGGTGCTTTTACTTACGATCAATCAAAAGATGTGGTTCGCGTTAACGTCCCTGTTAAAACCTTGACCAAACCTATTGAATACTTTTCTTTAACTTTTACAACAAAAGAAAAAGGTGCAAACTTGATCATTGGCTGGGATAAAACGCAAGTTGAATTGCCAATTTCTTTCTAGATAACTTTAAAAAACATAAAGGCCCTGACTTCAAAAATCAGGGCTTTCTTTTTTCAATCAAAACGAAATTTAAACCAGCTTTTTAACTGTACTTTCATTGCTGATATACAATTTATATACCTGGGTAATTTTCCATTCGCCTTCCTTATCTTTTTCAATAACCACAAAGTTTTGCTGATTACCGTCAAAGAGATCATAACTGATATCAACACGGGCAATTACCAATGCATCTGTTTCTGAAATGATGCTTGAGCTGATGTTACAATCCCTTTGTTTAACGCCATCATTCTTTTTTAATTGATTTAGAATATCGCTTCCTTTATGTTTAATTACCCTCACATCACGGTTAGAAGTATAAACGGCATCATCACTCAAAACGGCCTTTAACTTCTTATAATCAGAATTAATGTAACTATCCATAAAGTAATTAATTACCGATTTGTGGCTTGCTGTAGGTTTTTCTGCCGCAACAACATGGTTTGTGATTATCATACCTAGTAATAAAATCACCAATGCTTTTAGTTTCATAACTATTTGTGTTTTTTTATTAAATTTCGGTTAGAAATGAAAATTAAAATATGCCGATAACACCTTCTTTTTCAGATAACTAAAATGTGATTTTCATAAAAAAACCCTCTTCAAAAATATTGAAGAGGGCAGCTAAATTAAAAACTGTTTGTTTGGTTAGTATCCTGGGTTTTGTTGTGGTTTCAACACCGGGTTTGCATCTAATTCTGCTTGTGGAATCGGAGAAACCAATCTGTTATCTCCCGAAGGGAAGTTTACTATTTTCCAGTGAACGGTAGAGCCTGTTCTGTTAACACCTTTATTGGTGCGCAATAAATCGAAAAATTTGTGTCCTTCGCCATATAGCTCTTTATTCCGCTCTGTTAAAATCTCTTCAATTAACGCATTTCCTGTATTCGCTGAAACAGTTGTTGCAACGCCAGCCCGTTGTTGTACGGCCAGCAGTGCTTGTTTAGCAACAGCCTCATTTGTCAGCCTTGCTTCTGCCTCTGCCTCAATCAAATACATTTCCGATGAACGGATTAACACCTGATTGTTCGCATTGGTGGTGGTAAAATCAAACTTGTTGATCAGGTAACCCTCTCCTCTTCTTCTGTATTCGCCTGTACTTGCCGCTGCAGTTGGACTGCTTTTCACTAAAAATTGCTTTTTACGTTCATCATTCGCTGCAAATGAGTTAAAGAAATCATCAGTAACCCTGAAACTGGAATAACCTACATCATAAGGATCGTAAAAAGAAGATACCGCTAAAAACCCCTGGTTATCATCAGTTCTGACGTTGATGGCATAAATCCACTCAGAAGTTGGATTGTTAAAACCAGTAAGAAGCGCCGCTGCGGTACTTAACGGCTTTGCTGCGCGGGCTAATTTCGCGTATCTGCTGGCTTCAGCCCAATTCCCCATAGTTAAATAAACTCTGGCCAAAATACCCTGTATGGCAGGAACACTCATTCTGTAAATGCTGGTTCTGCCAGTTGTTGGCAAATTCGTTTCAGCATATTTTAAATCCTCCAGAATAAAGGCATAAACATCTTTTACTTTATCTCTTGATGGAGAGGTTTCGTTTGGCCCTAACGGTTTTCTCAGAATCGGAACGCCCAAAGCATCTGGATTTACGCTATAAGGTTGTGCAAACCAACGTACCAACCAAAAATATGTGTAAGCCCTTAACGCTCTTGCTTCAGCTAAATATTCAGTTTTTAAAGCATCGCTAATGGGTGATGCAGGTATGTTTTCTACGAACTGATTTGCATTAGAAACCACCTTATAGCTGTACTCCCACCAGGCGGCTACATCAGCACTATTTACTGTTTCAATGAATTGATATTGGGCAACAAAACGATTATAATTTGCGGCTCCGCTAACAATCATCACATCGTTGCCCTTAACATCGGCACTTAAGATCATGTTATTGGTGTAGCCTGAAAATGTGGTAAGATCATAAATACCGGTCATTGCTGCCTGTATTTTTGCAGGAGAAGAAAAGGCTTCCTTTGCATTGATTTGTTGCGTTGGTGTAACTTCTAGAAAATCTCTTTTACAAGCGGTAGCGCTAACCAATAGCAGCATAACACCTGTATAAATTGCGGTTTTATATGTTTTTAAATTTCTCATTATTAGTCAATTAAAATGTAACATTAAGACCTAGTGTAAACGTTTTAATATTTGGGATATCATTATCAGTCAATCCGGTAATTGCCGATTCAGGATCCATTCCTTTGTGCTTGGCAAGAGTAAAAGGGTTTTCTGCCATGAAGTATAACCTTACATTAGATAAATGAACGCTTTGCAACCAATCTTTCTTCAACGCATAGCCCAATCCTATGTTTTTAATTCTCATATATGATCCATCATATAAGAAACGGGTTGATTGACTGTTTCCTAAATCCGTATTATTAATTACAAATCTTGGTACATCAGTGATATCGCCAGGTTTTTGCCATTGGTTGTAAGTATCAACCGATAGTTGTTTACCAACAGAACCGCCGCTGTGCATCAGGTTTCCATAAAGCGTATCGTATATTTTTCCTCCTGTAGAGAAATAAGTAAATACACTTAAATCAAATTGCTTATACCTAAAAGTGTTGTTGAAACCTCCGGTAAATTTCGGTAATGACGAACCAAAACCATCGTATCTGGTTGCTGTCGACCATGTTTTTGTAGTAATTTTATTTCCCGTAGCAGGATCATCCATGTACCACATCGGCCTACCATCAGCGGGGTCGACACCAGCGTATTCCCGCAAGTACCATTGGTATCTGTCTTCTCCCACTTTCCATCTTTTGGTTCCATCAATAACCTCATTTTGAGTCATTTTATTGATCTTGTTTTTATTAGATGTGATGTTGAATGATACATTCCAATCGAAATCTCTTGTTTTAACCGGGTTTCCGTTTAATAAAACTTCCACGCCATAGTTATCCATCGATGCTAAGTTTGTAGACAGTGAATTGAAACCTGTTAAACGCGATAAGGGCTGATCGAACAAAATCCCTTCAGAGCCACGTTTGTAATAAGAAACCTCTCCACTTAATTTGCCTCTGAACAAAGCGAATTCTAAGCCGATATCAAGTGTTGAGTTTTGTTCCCACTGCAAATCAGGATTAGCCAGCTGCACATAATTTATACCCGATTGGCCTTCATAGTTTTTACCTAATCCATATAAGCCCTGTGCTGCATAGCGGTCAATTCTATCATTACCCGAAGTACCGTAACTTGCCCTTAATTTTAATTCATCGATCCAGTTAACATCTTTTAAGAAATCTTCTCTTCCAATTCGCCAGGCCCCACCAACTGAATAAAATGTACCGTATTTTTTATCAGCGCCAAAAACAGAAGAACCATCTCTCCTCAAACTTCCGGATAAATAATATCTGGTATCATAATTATACTCTAAACGGGAGAAATATGATGATAATCGTTTTTGAGTATAGTAAGATTGTGTAGTATTAGGCGTAGATGCAGCAATTAATTCATTTGTACCAGGAAAAGGAAAACCTGTAGCCTGGGCATAAATATAATCTTGTTTAGTGCGGTATGCTTCCTGCCCCAATAATACATTAAAGCTATGAAGGTTGAAGGTTCTGTTATATGTTAAAGTATTTTGAAAAGTTAAAGTAATATCTTCTCTGGTATAACGATAAGCACGACCTCTAACACTCACGCCATCGCCATGCTCCATGTTGTAAAACTGACGTTCCCGATTGTTGATATAATCAACCGCAAGCATGCTTTTTGCCGTAAAATCTTTTAAAAATTTAACTTCGGCAAAAGGACTTGACAACACTCTCGATGTTTTGGTATTGTATTCATTCAGTTTAGATAAACCAACGGGATTAAAATCAGGTGTAACCGGATTAATATAACTATAAACCGGATTACCGCTGGCATCAACCACTACATTTCCGCTGGCATCTCTAACGTACAAAGGATAAATGTTCGCCGTTTGATCTGCAAAGTTTACCGGATTGTCTGAACCGGTACTTCCTGCCGGTGTATTTTGCTCGGTACGGGCCAAAGTGTTATTAATACCTATTTTCAAGAAATCGGTTACATCTGTATTGATGTTAAATTTACTGGAGTAACGGTTGAAGTCTGAACGGATTACAATACCGTTTTGCTCAAAATATCCGCCAGAGATAAAAAATTTAGTTTTCTCATTACCTCCACTTGCTGATAAATCGATGTTTTTAGTAACACCTCTGCGCAAAACTTCATTCCGCCAATCGGTATCATAAAGTAAGGCTGCGCCATTTGCCAGTACACCATTTGCAGCATACGGATTAGCAGTGTTATATGGATTAACGACCAGTTTGGCATTCGTTAAAGAGTTCGCTGCTGTTGCCGCCGCATCTGGTGCTAAGCCAGCTGCCAGGCGTTGCGCATAATAAACGTCCCAATAGGTTTTATAATACTGTGTAGCATCCATTACCTTATGTTTTTCTACCGCCTGATAAGAATAGCCTCCGTTTGAGGTTACGCTTAACTTTGTTTGGCCTGCCTTACCTTGCTTGGTGGTAATTAAAACCACTCCATTGGCAGCTCTTGAGCCGTAAATTGCAGCTGCAGTTGCGTCTTTTAAAACTGTTATTGAAGCAATATCATTTTGATTTATGGTTGATAAAACATCCGAAGTTTGGGCAACTGAACTCAAATCTCCATTGGTAATTGCGATACCATCAACTACATACAAAGGTGTGCTGGATGCTGAAAATGAACCTACACCACGAATACGAACGGTTGAAGTTGCACCTGGCTGGCCTGATACGCTGGTTACCTGAACACCTGCCGCAGCACCTTGCAATGCTTTTTCAAAAGATGTTACAGGACGATTTTCTAACACATCGCCATTAACTACAGAGGCCGAACCGGTAAAATTCTCCTTCTTTACCGTGCCGTAACCAATGATCATCACATCTTGCAAATTTTTAGCCGATGAAACCAAACGAATGGTAAGATCTTCTCCTGTTATTTTTACTTCTTGCTCGGTATAACCAACATAACTCAAGATTAAAGCCTGAGCATTTGAAGGAGCCGAAATTGAAAAAGTACCCTGCCCTGTGGTTTGTACAACCTGTGTAGATCCTTTTATTTTTATTGATACGCCAGGCAACGGTAGTCCATCATCGGCGTCAACTACCTTTCCGGTTATTGTTTTATTTTGCGATAATGCATTAAAATAAGACAAAACCGTTACCACTAAAATTAATAGTAATTTTTGTTTCATGTTCTTAACGAAATAGTTAGTGAATAATTAGTTTTTTTAGTTTTCAGCTGGGAAGCATGAAACCAAATCAAACCGCAATTTAGAGCTAAGGCAAATCCTAAAATGTGCGAAAAACACCAATTTTGTTTATAAGAAGGTTATAAAAACAAAAAAGCAAACTCCAATCCTGGCCGTTTGCTTTTTTAATCATTATTAACCTAAACAGGATAAAACTTCTACAAAAATTTGTCCTGAAAGTGCATCAAAATTAGATTTTACCGCTTATTTAAAATATGCGGAAATCACTAATTTATATTTTAATTCAACCTGCTTTTTTTATACTTCAAAGGTGTAATGTTGAATGTGTTTTTAAATAACCTGATAAAAGAACTTGAACACTCAAAGCCTACCAAGCCAACAATTTCGTTTAATGAATAAGATGTTGTTTGCAATAAGTTTTTTGCCCTGTTTAACCTCAGTTGCATTAAAAACTGATATGGACTAATTTCGTAAGCTTCTTTAAATGTTCTTAATAAATGGTTAACAGATAAGCAGGCATGGTCTGCGATATTTTCTAAAGTTATATTTTGATTGTAATTACTGCTGATATATTCTTTAGCCAGTGTTAATCTTTTAAGTACTTCTTCTTTAGTTTTGGTTTTAATAAAAGATAATTTATCCAGTTTCTGGATTACCTCTTTATTATAGATTTTATAGTAATTCAACAAACAATGATACATATACTCATTGATCAGCATTTCGTCGTTTAAGCCTTTATCTATCTGATTTTTTAAGTGAAGAACATTAAAGCGCATATCTCCCGCGAAAGGATAAAGTGATTCTATAAATACAGGTCTATCATTTGATTCTTTACAGTCAAGCAAAAATTCATTATTATTTGAAAATGTATTGTGAAAATCGGTTATAAATCCTTTTCCAAATGAAACAGATAATGTATTTACCGGCGTGATAGAATCTATCTTAGCGCTGTAATGAGTTCCTTCATTTAAAACAGCGAAGCTATCCGGATATATACTTAACTTACGTTTATTGATTTCGCATGTTTCTGCTCCACTGAACACAAATTTTATAGTGTAATCACTGTTTTGCTGTTCGTAAACCGACTCACAAGTGTGTTCGCTTATTATTTTGTTTTTATTGCTTAACTCTTTAACGTATTTCATGGCCAACGCAATTAATCCTCGTTATAATTTCTTTGTTCTAAAATGACATATTCGTTTCCATAAGGATCTGAAAATGCTGCACTTAATCCTTCGCTTAAATAAACCGGTTTTTTTGAAAACTCAACACCATTTGCTTTTAACCTGCAATAATCTTCTAACACATCGCTGCTGTTAAGAATCACTTGCCTTGTTTGGTTAGCATGCTTTGCTTCAGTTAAAAAAATGCTGATGTTACCATCTGGTTTAACCAAAATGCATTGTTCTTTTTCAGACAAAAAACCTGGCTCAGTGACCATCCCCAAGCGATTTCTAAAGAAATCATTTGCCTCTGTAAGTCGGGCTACCTGAACATAGAAAAACTTAGAAGGGTGGTTCATAAAATAATCCAGTTTGTATGGTGTAAAATTAAACTGAATATGAACCTAAAGAATCCCCCAAAAAGGGTGGTTTTCGCATTATTTTTTATTGGAATATTGTTAATGATCTATTTACTGATAATATTATTAGTGTAAAATATGATTTTAGGCCTTGAACGGCCATCACGTTTTAAGCCGTTCGTTTATTCAATTCAAATAAACCGTTTCTCTTTAGCTGTTTTTATTGCCTCTGATTTAGAATTCACATCCAGCTTGATGTAAATGTTTTTGACATGGCTGCGTACCGTTTCCTGATCTATAAATAACTCATTGGCGATTTGAGATTTCGTTTGCCCGTTTGCAATCCGATCTAAAATCTCTGTTTCGCGTTTTGTTAATGGCGAGTTTAAATTCTTTTGAAATGAGTGCATCACAATTCTCGCCACATTTGTACTCATTGCACCACCACCTGTGCTTACCTCACGCACAGCATCAATAATTTTTGCTGAGCTTGAATTTTTGGTTAAATATCCTCCTGCTCCCATTGTCAGTGCCTCAAAAACCAATTCAGGAGAATCGAAAACGGTTAAAATGATAATATTTGAATTGGGCAACATTTTTTTTATAAAAGGCAAAGCCTGCAAGCCATTGGTGCCCGGCATTTGTATATCAAGCAAAATCACATCGGGGTGATCTTGTTCCAGTTGTTTTTTTGCCAAATCATAAGATGCGTATGAACTTACAACCGAAAACTCTTCAACGTCTGACAGCAAGGATTCATATCCCATTCTTAGAATATCATCGTCTTCAATTAAAACAATTCGTATATTTTTGCTCATTATATAATTAGTTTATTGTAAGACGTTCTTGCTCTTAATTTGTAACAGGAATTCTGGTAGAAATTGTGGTGGTGGTACCTTTTCCGATTATTGATGATATTTGAAATGTTGATTTAATCCTTTTACACCGGGTTTGGATATTTTTAAGTCCTCTCCCTTTTTCTACTGCTTCCAAATCAAATCCTTTTCCATCATCAGTGGTTAAAATATTAATGGTTTCGTGTTCAGATTCAATAACCATGATTAAAACCTGCTTAGCTCCTGAATGCTTTAAAACATTGTTTAACATCTCTTTAAAAATTAGGGTAAGATTTCTGTTAAACTCCATAGATAAATGCAGTTTCTGATATTTAGCCAGCACACCATCCATTTTAAAATCGACACCCGTATTTTGAAATAAATCGATGCCGAAATTTTTGATATGCATTAAAATTTCGAAAAGATTATCGCTTTGTGGATCCAGCGCCCAAAGAATATCCTTTGTACCGGTATAAAGCAAACTGGCATTTTCTCTTATTAAACGAATAAGCTCTTTTTGCTCTTCATGACCAGAATCAACCTTTTTGTCTAAAATTTCAGATAATACATTTATCCTGGTGAGTTTATTCCCAATGTCATCATGAAAATCCTCTGCAGTTTGTTTCCTTATTTTATCTTGTTCCTTTAATTTTATCTTTTCCAATTGGTGCTTTTTCTGTTCTCTGGTTTTAAAAATCAAATAAAAAATTAGCCAGATCAGAAATATGATCACAAGAAAGGCCATTACCTTGAACCATATTGTATCGTAGAATGGTGGAACAATTGTAAAACTGAATTGCTCAATGTTTGACTTTGCTCCGTTGGCTATAGCATACACCTGAAAAGTATAGCTTCCGGGCCTTATGGTAGAATATTCTATTTCAGTATTAGGAACCGGTTTACTAAAGTCATTATCAACACCAACCAATTTATAGCGATAAAGCAAACTTTGCGGGTTGGTTAAAAAAACACCTCGAAAACTAATTGACAGATGATTCTGACTGTAATTTAGTTTATGAAAATGATCTCCGTTTTTATTCAAATCAATGGTTAAATCTTTGGATTTGTCATTTCTGTGAAATATGTTAACCTGCTGAATGTGTATGAAAGGATTTTGTTTGCTTTGATTAGGAACAGTTGTTTTACACTGCAACAATCCAGTTATCGTTCCTACCAAAATGCTGTTTTTGTAATTTAAAATCGCATTTTGATTACATTCTAATATTAAAGGATTATCTCTAAAAACTTCATAAACGTTGTTCTGCCTGTTAAAGGTAAGCTTGTTAATTCCCCGGCCGGTACCAACCCACAAGTTGTTTTGATGATCAATGGCCATGCTGTAAATATCATTTGAATTTAATCCATTGGCTATAACATAACGTTTAACTTGTTTTGTTTTAGTATTCCATGTTACTATTCCATCACCTAAAGTTGCAAACAGCAAATAATCTCCATGTTTTATAATGCTTAAAACAAAAGTTCCGGTAAGTAACCCGATTTTAAATTGTTTATCTACCTTTTTGTTCCTGATCAGGGTTATACCGGTAGATGTTCCGAGCAAAACGCTATCTGCACTCAGTGGGTAAATACAAGAAGAATATCCATCAAAACCCGATATTTTTTCTGACTTGCCATCTTTTAAATAAGTTGCTGTTATGGGTCCGTTAATCCAAACACCACCGGCCTGATCTTCTGCAATAGAGCTGTTATCCAATCGTTCAGGCTTTAGGATCTGATGGAATTCTTTTCCGTCATATTTCCAAACACCATTTGCATAAGCTGAGATCCAAATATTTTTTGCCTTATCGGCATAAACAAAAAAAATCTTTTTATTTTTAAAAGCCGGAATATTTATGTTTTCAACACTTTTACCATTGTATTTAAAAATTCCTTTATTAAATGTTCCGATCCACAGGTTATCGTTTTTATCAGCAGCTAAACCACTTACCGGATAGGCAAGATTTTGCCCTTTAAACTTATCGTACCTGATATAGGCGTCACCTTCATATTTATAAATTCCATCGCTAAAACAAGATACCCATACGTTATTCTCTGCATCGCTGAAAATTTCATCTACCTGATTATCGCTTAATCCATTTTCACCATTAAAACTGGTTACAGCACCATGTTTATTAATCATATAGGCTCCTTTTTCTGAACCTATCCACACATTGCCTTTGTTATCCTGCTCAATAGAATAATAGCTATCGATTCGGTTGTCTTCAAAAAACACAGCAACTTTTCCAGATTCTAAAACGAATACACCACTTTGACGGGTTAATAAGTAAATTCTGTTTTTAACTTTCCTGTCGAAAAGAATCTTTCTTACAGAGTAACTCTTAATTTCATGAGGGAGGGCTTGAAACAGCGACCAGCTATTGCCTTGAAGTTTATAAATTCCGTTATCATGAACTGCGGCATATAAATTGCCTTCTCTATCGGCATTTAAAGTGGTTATTGATTTATCAGCTATGGAATGAAAAATCAGTTTGCCTCGTTCAATTTTAAAAAGTTTGCCATTGCTTATTCCCCAAACTCTTCCATTTTTATCTTTATTTAAACGGGAAACACCCTGTCCGGAAAATAATGTGCTTATTTTTCCGCGTTTTAGAATATTAATCCCGGCCTCGGTGCCGAAAAGCATTTGATTTTCGTTATCCTCAACAATGCTGTTAACTGAATTGGAACTCAATCCATCTGCCTTGCTGTAGGAGGTAAAATCCTTGCCATCAAAATTACTTACTCCGCCATAAGTACCTAACCAAAGTGTTCGGTCTTTTGCCTGGTAAACAGCCATAACCTGCGATTGAGGCAAGCCATCTTTCAGGTTGTAATTGGTAAAATTATAGCTTTGTGCAGATAGCTTTAAGCTAAAAAGCAAGAGGAAAGGAATTATAATTTTTATCTTATTGATAAACAGATTGCTACGCATGTTAATACAAAATAAATATAATTCCTTTCAAAAGCTATCCCCCGAAATGGGGGATATTTTTATGCGTTGCCCATAAAAGGATCGGTTATTGTTATTTCTCCCGTTTCTACCTTACCTGCGTAACGATGATTGAAAACATTATTTCCGGTTTGCCGGATACTAAAATCGTACCAATGGCCATTTTTTGATAATTTCAACGGAATGTCAATACTTGATTTTGGCTTTATATTCAAACCTTGCGTTGCTGCTTTATACTTATTATCAATAATTTGAATATTCACAGCTGCAGTGCTTTTATTTTCAATAGAGAAAACCAAATTCCCGGTAAGTTTTTTACTTACCAATCCGCTTTGCTCATAATGGGCCTTGATGTTAATCGAAGGATTTTTTTTACTCCCCACAAAATGCCTGTAAAATCCATTTGGTCCTGAAATCCGGAAGTCATAAATTTCGTTATCAAAATCTTCGATACTGATTTTATCTTTTAAAACATCGCCAGCCTTCACTGCATATGCCCAGGTTTTTCCGGCCACTCCTTTAAAGTTGGCAACGGTATTCATATTAAACGGCGCCCCCACATTTTCAATTTCATTTCCAAAAAGTGTTTTGGCTGATTGGAAAGTAAACTCAAAGTGGTTATTAACTAAATTTCCATCAACCATTAATTGATAAGGTAAAGCACAGGCAGGCTTGGTTCCGTTTTCTTGCTTAGGTGCATGCACTGAAGTTTGGGCAGAAAATGCTTCAAATTTATTGATCTTGCCAACTTCGTTTTTGTTTAAAGCAGTTGGTCCGACTTGTGCGGGTTTATTTTTGGCATTACCGATGCTTGTTACAACAGCATCACGTTTTAAAGGTTCGGGAGATTTGATTTCTTCGCCACTATATGGCCTGAACACCGATGTTAAATCGCCGCAAATATTTCTTCTCCAATCGCTGATGTTATTGCTTTTAATGTTTTTTCCTGTTTTCTTACTCAACCATTTCTCCATAAACATTAAGGATGAAGTGTGATCAAAAACCTGAGAATTTACAAAACCACCCTTGCTCCAGGGAGATGCAATAATTAACGGAACCCGGTAACCCAAGCCGATTGGACTACCCTTTCTGCCTTCGAAATCAACTGCATAATTTATTCCATCAGATACTTTTCCGCTAGAGGGATCATCGGGATTTGGCACAACAAAGGGTGGTTGATGATCAAAATAACCATCATTTTCATCATAGGTTAATACAAAAATTGTTTTTTTCCAAACCTCTGGGTTTTTGGTTAAAATATCAAGGGCCTCACTTACATACCAGGTTCCATAAAGTGGAGAGCTGGTATGATCAGAAAATCTTTGTGGAGCAACCAGCCAGGAAACCGTTGGCAATTTTCCACTATCCACATCTTTTCTGAATTGATGAAAGATGTCGCATTTCGGAACATTTATTGTTTCAGATTTGCCCTGATCATTGGTAAAAGTGAAAGGTGCTAAGTCTAAATAATCCTTTTCGCTGATATTGGTTTGAAATGCTTTATCGATCAGTTTTTTTTCTCTTTCTGATAATTTGTCATATTTCGCCTGAACCTCAGCCGCGGTTAACGCCGGGTTAGTTGTGGTATCTCCATTCTTTCTGAAATATGCAGATAACTTCACATGGTGTCGTTTTACATATTCTATTGGATTATCTCCGTAATTTCCGCACCAATCATCAATTTCTCCTTCAGGAAGCTTTGATGTCCAAAGTTCATTTTGATAAATTCTCCAATCGATGCCATTATCTTCAAGTATTTCCTGAAAGGTTGGCCAATCTACAAAAACATTATTTTGAGATTCTGCCTGGTCATTATTAACTACTGCAATGCGATTGGCATTTTTTTCTCCTCTTACTGTTCCTGTAAAAAAGAACAGTCTGTTTGGCGTAGTTCCGGTTAGCGATGAGCAGAAATGTTGATCGCAAATGGTAAACGCATCGGCAAAAGCATAATAGAATGGAATGTCGTTCCGGTCATAGTAAGCCAAAGTCATTGGTGTTTTTACGGGTATCCATTTGTCATACCGTCCACCGTTTCTGGCAGCAACCTGATCATTCCACGAATGAGGCAAACCACCTTGCCAGGTAATTTTGGTTTTGTTGATATCAACATGAAACGGCGCATAGGTATAGCCTTGCCCATCTTTTTGCAGCCAAACCTTATTTCCATCTGGCTGAATGTGTGGATGCGGGTCATTAAATCCGCGAACACCCTTCATTTTCCCAAACATGTGATCAAATGACCGGTTTTCCTGCATCAGGAATACGATGTGCTCTGCATCGTAAAAAGTACTGCCGGGTTCGGCATTAATTGCCATGGCCTTTAATACCGAGCTGGGCAAAGTATTGGCTATACCCGTGGCACCGGCGAGCAAAGCCGCCTTTTTTAAAAATTCTCTACGTGAGTCCATAATTATACAAAATAGCTTAGATACTGCAAGATAGGTAAAAAGTCAAGAATCCTAAATGGAGATATCAGCGCATTCGATATAAAAAAATCGAGAGAAAGGTTTGTATGCAGTAGCGGTTGGTTGCTCACTTACAAAAATAAAGTCAGCGGCAAACCAAGGTACAGCACCCGTAGGTTAGGGATTCTTCATTCCTCAGAATGACAGACACATTCCAGCTTTGTCATTCTAAACGCAGTGAAGAGTTGCGAAGCATATGGAATAATCTCCTGATAATGAATTTTAACTTAAGTTCCTAAGAAAGAATATCCCGCAGATTTAAGAAAATTACGCAGGCTATTTTATCTGCGTAATCAGCGGCATCTGCAGGAAACACCTGAATAATCTCCTGGCGATGGAACACAAAACTTTAATAATTACAATACCCTTTACAAAAACAATTCAGCGGTAAACCAAGGTACAGCACCCGTAGGTTTGGGATTTACTCGTAGCTGCTTCGCGGTCACTGCGTTCAAAATAACAATTATTTTTTTCCTTAACTTAATGACATTGGATCCCTCCTTCGCGGGAATGACGACAATACTTTTATTCTTTTTCAAAAACCCGCACGTAATCGATTTTCATTGTAGCAGGGAAAATAGTTTCATCAACGCCTTTTTTACCACCCCAACCGCCACCAACGGCAACATTTAAAATAATATGAAAGTTTTGATCGAAAGGCCAATCACCAGATCCTTTTCCAGTGTTTTTAAAAGTTAAATATTTTTGATCATCAACAAAAAAATCGATTTTATCTTTAAACCATTCTACCGCATAAACATGATAATCATTATACGGGTTTATTTTAACGCCTTTGCCAACCTGAGTATGGATCACATGGTTAAATTTTTCAGTATGAACGGTTCCGTAAACGCTATCAGGTTCGTAGCCAACATGCTCCATGATATCAATTTCGCCACTTTTTGGCCAGCCTCCATATTTTGCCTCAGTTGGTAGAGCCCAAATTGCCGGCCATAAACCACGTCCTTTTGGCAAAATTGCCCTTACTTCTACCCTGCCATATTTAAAGTCGAACTTGTTTTTAGTGACCAATCTGGCTGAAGTGTAATGGTTGCTTTCTTTATCAGCTTTTACCACTGTAATGTTTAAGTTTCCTTTTTTAACTTTAGCATTTGTAGAATCAGCTTCAGTATAATATTGCAGTTCATTATTTCCCCAACCTTTTCCACCTACATTGTAACTCCAGTTTTTAGTTAAAGGCAAACCAGCATCATCAAACTCATCGCTCCATTTTAATTTCCAACCTGTAGCTACCGGTGTTTTCTTTATTCCTTCAAAAAGCAATTCAGGTTCGTTGGTTGTAATATATTCTACCTGATGAGCCAGCAACCACTGCATTTCTGGTGCTGTATTTACCGTCCAGGCATTTACTGTTAGGCCTAATTTGTGCGCATTTTCTATCCAGCCATCTTTTTGATAAACGCTGTAATGATAATCCACACCCGTTAATTTGTCAGCTTTCATTTGTTCAGCACTTATATCGCCTTTTAAATAAGCAACTTTTGCTTTTGGTAATAACTTTATAACCTCTTTGCAATAGTCATAATCGAAACTGATATATTCTGTCCAATCCACAACACCCAGTTTTTTAACCATTTCGATACAGGCATTGGTAACGGCTATTCCACGCTCTTTGCTTATTAATGATGGTTTGATTTCCAGAATCAATTTGGTTGATCTTTGTTTTTTACCAGCCAGTAAATAACTTTCAAGCGTAGGTATTTTTTCTCCGTTGCTCAGGCTTTTGGTTAGCAGATCTGCATAATTTACCTTCTCAATCGTTAAACCTTGAAATTCTGCATCATGGTTTACAACTAAAACTTTATCCAAAGTCATCCAAACATCAAATTCAGATCCATAACAACCCAGGCGAACAGCTTCATTTAGTGATGCTATTGAGTTTTCAGGGAATTTATTTTTCTTCCACGCTCCCCGGTGAGCAATAACCTGGTTTTTGTTCCAGTTAAATTTTTGAGCAAAGGCTGTGGTAAAAATTAATACCATAAACATTAAAGTAAATACTCGTTTCATATTTGTTTTTTGTTAGGGAATCAAAAGTAATTTTTTAAAACGAAACAAAATTAAACTTAATGTAACCATTTTATTAGCAAAAACAAAAGCTTATGCAGTTGGGTAAGCTTGTCAATCATTAACTAATTAACCATTCTTTTATCAATTATTAAACTCTATTTGCTTTAAAGTCTTTTTCTACTCCGGCAATTTGCATTTAAGCCATCCCGATTTAAAAAAACAGATGTATCCGATCTATCATTGATTTTTTTACTTTAGAATTTATACCATAGTGAAATTATTTGAAATAAAGACGTTACCTTAATATGGGTTACTTTTAATTGATAGGAACAATTTTTACATTTACAGTGATATGGTAAGCAATAATTACAGCGATTTACTGAAAAAGATAGATGAATTTATCCGTAAATTTTATTTAAATAAAATTTTACGGGGAAGCATTTATGTTGCTGCAATACTTCTGGCGCTGTACTTACTTGTTTTCCTTAGCCTCTATTATTTAAATCCTGGCGCTCAATTTAAAACCTTTATCTTCTTTTCCTATTTATTGCTTGGCTTATTGCTGATTGGTTTTTTAATCATCAAGCCTTTATTCTCCATGTTGAAACTGGGGAAACATCTGTCTTTTGATGAAGCATCAATAATCATTGGAAATCACTTTTCTGATATTAAGGATAAACTGTTGAACACTTTGCAACTCCATGAACTGGCAGAAAATTTTCCCGAAAATAACCAATTGATTTTAGCCAGCATAGATCAGAAAATAACCGAATTAAAACCTGTTCCTTTTTATACAGCTGTTAGGATAAATGATAACCGGAAATATTTAAAATACTTATTTATCCCCCTTTCCATCATCTTATTAATCGGATTGATTGCACCCGCAATTTTGCGTGAGGGAACGAATAGTTTTTTTAAATACGATGAATACATTGCTCCTAAAGCGCCTTTTAGTTTTTCAATTTTAAATAAAAGTTTAACCGTTACGCAGGGCGATGATCTGACCATAAATTTGAAACTCTCTGGCGATGAATTACCTGCTGAAGTTTATGTAGAGGATGGCAAAAATACTTATAAACTTGAAAAAGAAAACATCAGTAAATTTAATTACAGCATCAAAAATATCCAGAGCGATAAAAAATTGATTTTCAAAGGTGCCGGGTTTAGCTCTCCTATATTTATTGTTAGTGTTAAGCCCCGCCCTGAATTATTAAATGCAACAGCAACTTTAAATTATCCAGCCTATTTAGGCAAAAAACAAGAAGTAATTTCTAACGTTGGCGATATGCTTTTGCCTGAAGGAACCCGTGTTATCTGGAACTTTAAAACCGGACAAAGCAACTCACTTTTATTCATTTTAAACGGCACCGAAAATATTTTAAAGGTAGCAGAAAATAAATCTGCCTTTAGCGCTACGATTAGAAATCATTCAAAGTATAGCATCACGCCGAAAAATGAATTTGTAACATTAAAAGATTCGCTTTCCCACCAAATCACTGTAATTAAAGATCAATCGCCCACTATTCAGGTTGAAGAAAAGCCAGATTCGTTAAGTAATAAGGCTTTTTATTTCAGCGGACAAGTAACTGATGATTATGGTTTTAGCAGATTGAGTTTCAAATATAACATCAAAGAAAATAACAAAGTAATTAGCACGGTTACCAGGAATATTGCCATAAAAGCAAATGCAACAGAAAATACATTTTTCTATTTCTGGGATTTGAAAGCTATAACTGCAAAACCAGGACAAGAAATTGAATACTATTTTGAAGTAGCTGATAATGATGGTGTTAATGGGTCAAAAATTACACGTTCGGAAATTAAAACTTTTAAACAACCCACTAAAAAAGAAACTGCAGAACAGATAAATGCGAGTAATCAGGCACTAAAACAAAAAATACAATCGGCAGTTCGTTTGGCAAACACCATCGAAAAGGAAAGTAAAAAAGTTGCAGAAAGCCTGATTGATAAAAAACAAATTTCGTTTGAAGATAAAAAGCAAATTGAAGCTTTATTGGATAAACAGAAACAATTGGATGAAGCTATAAAAGAAATTAAAGCACAGAATGATAAAAACATTCAGCAACAGGAAGACCAAAAACAAACGGAAGAACTTTTAGAGAAACAAAAGCAGATCAAGGATTTGTTTGATCATGTGCTGGATGATAAAACCAAAGCACTTTTGCAGAAATTGCAAAACCTGATGAATGAGCGGAACAAAGATCAAACGCAGAATGAGCTTTCAAAAATGCAGCTGGATAATAAAACGCTTAAAAATGAATTGGACAGGATTTTGGAACTCTACAAACAATTGGAATTTGAGCAAAATCTTCAAAATGATATAGACCGTTTAAATGAACTGGCTAAAGAACAAAAAGAGTTAAGCAAAGAAACTGCAGCTAAAAAACAGGATAACGAATCGCTTAAACAAAAGCAGGATGCTTTGAACAAGGAAATGGACGATTTGAAGAATGATTTAAAGAAGCTTGAAGAAAAAAATCAGGCTTTAGAAAAACCAAACCCATTTGAAAACCCTGAAAAAGATGTGCAGGATATTCAAAAAGAACAGCAAGACAGTAAAGACGCCTTAGATAAAAAAGATTCGAAAGGCGCCAGTCAGAAACAGCAGAAAGCCGGCGAGCAGATGGAAAAGTTATCGAAAAAGATGAGCGAGATGCAGCAACAGGGCGAGGAAATGGAGAATAACCTCAACGCTAAAGAGCTACGCCGTTTGCTGGAAAATTTGCTAAATACTTCATTTGAACAGGAAAAAGTAATGCTTGCTTTAAGGAGGATGAATCAGGCTGATCCATCTTACACCACCAACGTGCAGAAACAACGCGGTATTAAGGATAATCTTAAAACCATAGCCGATAGTCTGTATGCTTTAAGTAAACGTGTTCCTCAAATCGAATCGACGGTTAATGAGGAAATGAACAAAATTAATTTTAATCTGGATAAGAGTTTAGAGAATCTGGGTGATAGAAGAACAGCAGAAGCAAATCGTTACCAGCAGTTTACCATGACATCAATTAACAACCTAAGCCTGATGTTGAGCGAAGCATTAAATCAATTGCAGAATATGCAAAAGAATGCTAAAGCTGGTAGTGGCAAGAAACAAAAACAAAGCATGAAACAGCTTTCTCAAATGCAGGAGCAGTTGAATAAAAGCATGCAGAAAGCAAGAGAACAGATGCAAAAATCTGGTGACAATCAAGGTACCGTGGGTAAGGGACAAATGAGTCAGGAGTTTGGAAAGATGGCTCAGCAACAACAAATGATTCGGCAGGCTTTGGAAAAGATCAACCGTGAAGAAAATAAAGATGGTACTGGAAAAATGGGTAACCTGAACGAGGCCATTAAAGAAATGAAACAAACGGAGAGCGACTTAGTTAACAAACGCTTACAGCAAGAAACTTTAAACAGACAGAAAGAGTTGTTAACCAAGCTTCTAGAAGCAGAAAAGGCAGAACGTGACCAGGAAGAAGATTCTAAACGCGAAAGTAAGGCGGCCAAAGAATTTCCGCCATCTTATCAGAAAATGCTTGATCAGTTTAAAAAGCAGCAACAGAATGGAAGTGATATGTTACAGAAATTACCTCCTTCATTGAATTATTACTATAAGAATAAAATTGCTGAGTATTTAAAATCATTGAGTATGGCGCCATAAGCTAACGTATTGTCATGTTTGACCCATTGCGAAGCCATGAAGTAAATATTTTCAACATCCTTCCTGCTATGCGTTCGTGCTATTAAGATCCTGAAATAAACAGCGCAGCCCTCTTGAATACCAATAAAAACTTAAAAACAAATGAAAAATTCAGAATGATGACCGTTCATGTATGGTGTTTTAAGTATTTGTCTAGCCACCTCGTTTAAGCGCCTGGTCTAGCCACCACGTCATGCTGACCTGTAGCGAAGCGGAAAGCTACGAAGTAAATTTATTTCAGCATCTTTCCTGCTATATGCGTTCATGCTATTAAGGTCCTGAAATAAACGGCGCAGCCCTCTTGAATACCAATAAAAACTTAAAAGCAAATGAAAAATTCAGGATGACGACCGTTCATGTATAGTATTTTATACGTTATGTCTAGCCTTCACGTTAAGCCCCTGGCCTAGCCACCTCGTTTAAGCACCCGGTCCAGCCATCCCTTCATGCTGTTAAGGTCCTGAAATAAATGGCGCAGCCCTCTTGAATACCAATAAAAACCTTAAAAATTAATGAAAAATTCAGGATGACGACCGTTCATGTATAGTGTTTTATGCGTTATGTCTAGCCTTCACGTTAAGCGCCCAGCCTAGCCACCACGTCATGCTGAACTTGTTTCAGCATCTTTCCTGCCAGATGATTACTAAACCAATGATAATTTTTTATCGAACAACAAAGAAATGAGTTTAGGATATTGGCTATTCTTGGTTTGCGGCTTGTTTATATTTCTTAAATTTGCATTCTTAAATAAATCCAAGATGCCTGCAATTTCATTTTTTACAGAATCAATTCGTTATAATCTTCCTCAAAAACTGAAAATTAAAAAATGGATTAAAG
Organism: Pedobacter chinensis; assembly: GCF_003339865.1. GTDB lineage: Bacteria > Bacteroidota > Bacteroidia > Sphingobacteriales > Sphingobacteriaceae > Pedobacter > Pedobacter chinensis. Next base: position 219,454 of record NZ_QPKV01000003.1, on the reverse strand, counting down.
CTACCATTGAAAAAGAGGGTTTTGAATTGCAGGAACTCAATTTCATTTTCTGTAGTGATGAATATTTATTGGGCATCAATCAGCAATACTTAAACCATGATACCTATACTGATATCATCACTTTCGACAACTCGGATGAGGAAAAACAAATTGTCAGTGATATTTTCATCAGTATTGAACGCGTTAAAGAAAATGCTAAAACATTTAAAACCAATGATTTTGATGAGGTTTGCCGCATCATGATCCACGGAACATTACACTTACTTGGTTACAAGGACAAAGATAAAGCAGCCAAAACTTTAATGACTCAAAAGGAAGATGAATATTTAAGTTATAGAAGTGAAGTGGGATTGGTTTAGCCGTTCGATATCTTGTTAATCTAAGGGATAATTCATTTTGCTTCGCAGCCACTTCGTGGTCAAAAATCAATATAAATGACGTTGAGATTATTCAGGTATTTCCCGCTGATTACGCAGATAAAAATAAAGTCTGCGTGATTTTCTTTCTTTAAGAACTTAAGTTAAAATTCGTTGACAGGAGATTATTCATTAATAAAGTTATTTTTAATTATATTCATGCTTATTTCGCAGGTCTTCACTGCGTTTAGAATGACAAAGCCCGATTTGAAATGGTTGCTACCACAGAACCAATAATAAATTCCTTGCGCTCATTCTCCGTCTACCCAGAAAATTGCTTTCCAATCAATTTTTTATTCCTGTTCGTCTAATAGTTAAGCCTGTTCGTCGATAATTACTTCATGCTGGTATAATACACCAAAATCCGTTGCAACGTTTTGCCTCTGTTACAGTCTTATATTCAAAACAATAACAAAAAGATTTAAAAAATTAAAATATACAGTTATGAAAAACTCTATTAAAACATTATTCGCAGCAGCTTTAACAACAATCATTTTAGGTACTGCAAGCGTTACTTCAAATGCAAACGAAAACAACAGTTACTACACCAAATTAACTTCTGTTAAAAACATCACCAAAATTAAAATCAGCGGAAATGTGAAATTGGTTTTGGTTCAGGATGCTAAAGAAAGCGTTGAGGTTTACGATAATTACTTCTCAAAAAATGCATTGGTACAAGAGCAAAATGGTGAGTTAAGAATTAGTTCTTTTACTACAGAACCTTTAACAGTAATTGCTCATGTTAATAATCTGTCCGTTATCGAAGCCTCAAATACTTCAAGTGTTAAAACTTCAGGAAACTTCAACTTGTTAAACTTAAATGTGGTTTTAAATGACGAGGCAAGTGCAGATATAAATGCCAACACCGTGAATTTGAAAACAAATATTAATGGTACTTCAAGTTTAGCATTAAGCGGTTCTACCGAAAATTACACTGCAGTTTTAGGCTCAGTTGCCAAAGTTAAAATGAATGATTTCACTGCGGTTGATACTAATGTAAGTACTGCACCTGTTGCAAATTACAGTGCAAACAGATACGAAGATATTAAAGTTGATCTTTTAGAATCAATTTTCTAAAGATTGCAAAAAGATAAAGTTTAGTTTTAGTTAATGATTGAAACAGCGGCGGAGCGAGTCCAGCCGCTGTTTTCGTTTGCTTTTTTTTTGCCGCAGATTTGCAGATTAAAATTAGCTCAATTTTTGAGGATTAAAATCTGTTAATCAGCAACAACTATAACATCAGTATTCTGCCATTTTTAACGGATACAAACCCCTTTGAATCAATCTATACACCCTACCAAATAATTTATACTTACTTTTGCACTAATTTTCCTTTATAAATCCGAAATACAAAAAAATTGAGCACACTAATTGCGGCAGAAGGCTTAGGCCATGGTTATCATGACGAATGGCTATTTAAAAATTTAACTCTTGGTATTAATTCTGGTCAGCGTGTAGCGTTGGTAGGAATTAATGGTGCGGGTAAGAGTACACTTTTGAAATTACTTGCCGAAAAGTTTCCACCTCTTGAAGGTAAAATTGTTAAAAATAAATCTGTTAAAATTGGATTTTTAGATCAGGAACCTCAATTCAACGAAGGTTATTCTATCAGTGATTTCATTTTTTCTTTGGAGAATAAACAACAACAACTCATTAAAGAATATGAGGAATTGATCGAAAACCCTAATCCGGATGAAAAAACACTTAATCGTTTGTATGAAGAATTAAGTGAACATAATGCGTGGGAATACGAACATGAAATAAAAACCATTTTAAACAGAATGGGCATTACTCATCTTCAGCAAAAAATAGCCACACTTTCAGGCGGACAAAAGAAACGTTTGGCGCTGGCGAAACTTTTAATTGAAGATCCTGAAATTTTGGTATTGGATGAACCTACCAACCATCTGGATATTGATACCATTGAATGGCTCGAGAAATTGTTAACCACTGGACAAAAAACAATTCTGTTGGTTACACATGATCGTTACTTTTTAGATAATGTTTGTAATACCATTGTTGAATTGGATAGAGGAAAAATTTTCAATTACAATGGAAATTACGCTTATTTTTTAGAGAAAAAAGCAGAAAGAGAAGCGCTGGATGCAACTGTTTTACATAAGAACCAACAGCTATTAAAAAAAGAACTGGAGTGGATGAGGCGCATGCCACAGGCCAGAGCAACCAAATCTCAGGCAAGAATCGATGCTTTTTATGATTTAGAAGAAAAAACCAAGAAAAAGTCTGATAATCAAAGTGTTACCCTTAAAATGAAGATGTCTCGTCAAGGAGGTAAGATTATTGAACTGGAACATATTACAAAATCTTTTGATGGTCGTTCGATTATTAATGATTTTAGTTACACTTTTAAAAAGGGAGATCGAATTGGTTTAGCTGGTAAAAATGGAACGGGTAAATCCACCTTATTAAATATCATTACCAGTAACCTGGCACCTGATACAGGTAAAGTAGACACAGGTGAAACCACAGTTTTTGGTTATTATAAGCAAGGTGGTTTGGCATTTGATCCTAAAGAAAGAGTGATTGATGTGGTTAAATCAGATGCTGAATATATTAAAATGGCCGATGGTTCTGTAATTACAGCCTCTGCCCTTTTAACACTTTTCCTCTTCCCACCTAAGAAGCAACATGGAATGGTGGAGAAATTGAGTGGCGGAGAAAAAAAGCGCCTGAACCTGATGAAGGTTTTAATGCAAAATCCAAACTTCTTAATTTTAGATGAGCCAACCAACGATTTAGATATTGATACCTTAAATGTATTAGAAGAGTTTTTAGAGAATTTTCCTGGTATACTAATGCTGGTTTCACATGATAGATATCTGCTTGATAAAATGAGCGATCAGTTATTTATCATGGAAGGTGAAGGAGTTGTAAAAATTTATAATGGCAATTATTCTGAATATCGTTTAAGTTTAGAACAACCGAAAACCAAAACAGAGCCTAAGAAAAACACAGATCCAGTTCCAGAACATACACCAGCTAAGGCTGTAAAAAAGCTAAGTTTTAAAGAACAGCGGGAGTTAGAGGAAAGTGAAAAAGGAATGACTGATACAGAAAATAAAATAGCAGCATTAACAGAGAAATTATTAAAAATAGACGCATCAAACTATATACAAATTCAAGAGATATCCAATGAAATAGAACAACTCAAACTAAAACTTGATGACTATACTATGCGTTGGTTAGAACTTTCAGAATAAATTAAAGCAATTTCACAGCTGTTCACACGTTATGTTTCACGTGGAACAATTCAAAAATGCTGCTGAATTATTCAGCTTTCATTATAGATTAACCAATTGTTCCACGTGGAACAATTAAAGAAAATACAAATAAAATGTTTTCAAAATACGATTTGATTGTTGTTGGTGCCGGACATGCAGGCTGTGAAGCCGCTGCAGCCGCTGCCAATTTAGGATCATCTGTTTTACTAATCACAATGAATATGGGTACGATTGCCCAAATGAGTTGTAACCCTGCAATGGGTGGTGTAGCCAAAGGACAAATTGTTCGGGAGGTAGATGCTATGGGTGGTTATTCAGGAATCATTTCTGATAAATCGACTATTCAATTCAGGATGTTAAATAAATCTAAAGGTCCAGCCATGTGGAGTCCCAGAGCACAAATTGATAGAATGCGCTTTGCTGAAGAGTGGCGATTAGCTTTAGAGAGAACACCTAATTTAGATATTTGGCAGGATAGTGTAGTAGGTTTATTAGTTAAAGATAATACCGTTTATGGCGTTAAAACGTCATTAGGTATTGAAATAGAAAGTACCGCAGTTGTACTCACTAACGGAACTTTTTTAAATGGTGTAATGCACATCGGGGAAAAGAAATTCGGTGGTGGCAGAACAGCAGAAAGAGCTTCAACTGGTATTACAGAACAATTGGTAGAATTGGGTATGGAAGCAGGCAGGATGAAAACCGGTACCCCTCCACGCGTTGACGGAAGAAGCCTGGATTATACCAAAATGGAAGAACAATGGGGAGATGAAAACCCAAATAAATTTTCGTTTACAGACACCGACGTTTCAACTGATCAGCGTTGCTGCTGGATTACCTACACCAATGAAGATGTTCACGAAACCCTAAAAGAAGGTTTTGAAAAATCTCCAATGTTTACGGGTAGAATTAAAGGTTTAGGCCCTCGGTATTGTCCATCAATTGAAGATAAAATTAACCGCTTTGCTGAACGTGACAGACATCAAATTTTTGTAGAACCTGAAGGATGGAACACTTGCGAAATCTATGTAAATGGTTTTTCTACTTCACTTCCGGAAGATGTACAATTTAAAGCTTTACGCTTAATACCAGGTTTTGAAAATGCCAAAATGTTCAGACCAGGATATGCCATTGAATATGATTTCTTTCCTCCTACTCAATTATCATTAACATTAGAAACTAAATTAATTAATAATTTATTTCTGGCAGGACAGATTAACGGAACAACCGGTTATGAGGAAGCAGCCTGCCAGGGTTTTATGGCAGGTATAAATGCACATCAAAAAATTAATGATAAGCATGAACTGATCATGAAAAGATCAGATAGTTATATTGGTGTATTAATTGATGATTTAGTAACAAAGGGAACAGAAGAGCCTTACCGAATGTTTACATCAAGAGCAGAGCATCGTTTATTATTAAGGCAGGATAATGCTGATATTCGCCTCTCTCCCATTGGCCATGAACTGGGTTTGATTTCTGATGAACGGTTGGAAAAGGTAAATCAAAAAGTTGCTGCAGCTGATGCTTTGGTTAAATTTACCAGAAACCAGGGTATTGAGATGGTTGATGCAAATCCTATGTTGGAAAGCTTAGGTTCAAGCGTATTAAACCAAAATGTAAAAATCCATAGTTTAGTTGGAAGGCCTCATGTTGGTTTACAAGATCTGATTAAAGTAAGTAAACCATTAGCTGAAGCGACAAAAGATTTGGATAATGAAACTATTGAGCAGGCTGAAATAAAAATTAAATACGAGAGCTATTTTGAAAAAGAAAATGAAATTGTAGCAAAGATGTTGAAAATGGAAGACAAAGAAATCAAACCTGATTTTGATTACAACAAAATTGTTTCCATTTCAAAAGAAGCCCGTGAAAAATTATTTAAAATAAAACCACGTACTTTAGGTCAGGCTTCCAGAATTTCAGGTGTTTCACCATCTGATATATCAGTTTTAATGGTTTATATAAGTAAATAACTGATTATCAATAAGTTATTATTAAAAAATATCAATTAAAAATAAAGCGATATAAGCAAGAAAAAATATTTTTTAATGTTATTATTTAAAAAACAGTTAAAATTCGTCAGAACGTCTAAAATATGCCAAATTTAAAAGCTCACTATTTTAACCTAAAAAATTTAGCGGTCGTTATCACTTCTCTCCTATTTTTTGGTTGTGCAAGCATGCAAACTCCACAAGGTGGCCCAAAAGACACTACACCTCCAAAGGTTTTGAGCATGACTCCAAAAAATCAGACACGTAATTTTAATGCTAAAAAAATTGTGATCGAATTTGATGAATATTTTAAACTGAATAATGAAGTTAAAGAGTTTACAATTTCACCTGATCAGGAACGACCACCGATTTTAAAAGTTCGTTCAAAAAGATTAGAAATCACGCTTCAGGATTCTCTTGAAAAAAATACCACTTATACCTTAAATTTTGGAAAAGCGATAGCGGATATAAATGAAAGTAACACCATCAAAAATCTTTCCTATGTTTTTTCTACCGGTAATGAAATTGATTCATTATCCATAAGTGGAAAGGTTACAAATTCATTAACTGATGAACTTGAAAAAGAAGTCACAGTATTTATTTTTCCGGTAGAACGAGATACACTATTTGGAAAAAAAAGACCATCAATTTATACACTTACAGATAGTTCCGGAAATTATCAATTGAATAACCTTCGTCAGGGTTTATACAAAGTTTATGCACTTAAAGAAAGCGCTGGCGGAGGAGATAAAATATATCAGCAAATATCAGATGAGATTGGCTTTATAAAAGATCCTGTTAATATTGATAAAAATCTGGAAAACATTAATTTGCAGGTATTTAAAGAACTTGCATCCGAATTTAGAGTGTTAGACAGGAAGTTAAGTAATGATGGCATCATTACCATCATATTTAACCAGCAACTTAAAAATCCGAAATTAACCGTTACAGATCCACCATCAGTTGATGTAGGTAAATATGTTCACTTTAATAAAACAAATGATACTGCGAAGGTTTGGCTTAACGACTTAAGTTTTGATTCAGTAAAAGTAGCTATCCAGGATGAAGGGAAGGTTTTACAAACCCTAAATTTTACCAGAGGTAAAAAAGATACCTATGTACGCGACCTGACCATTACCGATAATGCCGGGGGTGGAAAGCTAAATCCATATCAAACTTATACCTTAACTTTTCCTTTTCCCATTACCGCTGCAGATGCTTCTAAAATAACTTTATTGGAAGATTCAGTGAAAAGAACCACTTTTCAATTGGTAAAAGACAGTACTGATTTTCTGAAATATTATATTCGATATCCCTGGAAAAATAAGAGGTCATACGATTTGAAATTCGCAGCAGGTGCATTTACAGCAATATTCAATGCTAAAAATAAAGAGGTTAATAAGAGTTTTAAACTTGAAACTGCTGATAGTTATGGTACTTTATCATTAAGAGTTGAGGTACCGGATACCACAAAAAACTATATAGTTCAATTTATAGATGAAAAGAAGAATGTGATTAAGTCATCCGTTTTAACAAAAAATTCAACTATTATTTTTGCCAATTATCCAGCTGGAAAGTATTTCGTTAGAGTTGTTTACGATGAAAATAAAAATGGTATTTGGGATACCGGTAACGTAAAAGCAGGTACACAGCCAGAAAAAATATGGTATTCTACAAGTGAAATGTCTTTAAGAGCAAACTGGGAAAGAGAAGAAAAGTTAGTAATACCTAAGGCTCCAGCCCCTTAAAGGGAAGTAAAAATCTAATGAATAAATATTCTTATTGTAAACCATAGAAAGGAAGTCTTCTTAGGGAGTTTGGGGGCTAAACCACCCTGAGTACATAATATAATTATCCGGTAATTTATTTAATAAAGCTCGTTGCTCATCAGTAATGGGCTTTATTTTTTTTGCAGGTGTACCAGCATAAAGATACCCAGTTTCACAAATGGTATTTTCCAATACCACTGAGCCAGCGGCAATAATGCAGTATTGCTCTACAACCGCGTGGTCCATTACAATTGCTCCCATTCCAATCAGAACATGATCTTCCACAGTGCAACCATGAACAATCGCATTATGACCAACTGAAACTCTGTTACCAATATGTGTTGATGCTTTTAAATAGGTAGCGTGAATTACAGCTCCATCCTGGATGTTGGATTCATTTCCAATTGTAATCGCATTTACATCGCCTCTAATAACCGCATTAAACCAAACTGAACAATTATTACCCATTACGACATTACCTACAATAGTGGCGTTCTCTGCAATGAAATTATTTTCTCCTATTTCAGGGTATTTATTTTTTACTGGAAGTATTAAAGGCATAACATTATTTTACGTCATCCTGAATTAATTTCAGGGTCTTTTAAGTATTGTTTATTTGGTATGTTAGATGCTGAAATAAATTTACTTCGTAGCTTTCGCTTTGCTACAGGTCAGCACGGTGGTACTATTTAAAATACCGTATCAATTAGTTCATTTGCATGATCAGGATAATCAGTAGTAAAATGTAAACCTCTGCTTTCTTTTCTTTGCATCGCCGATTTAATAACCAAATAAGCGGTTTGAATCACATTTCTTAACTCACATAGCTTGACTGAAACTTTATTCTTTTTATAAAATTCTTCAGTTTCCTGATAAATTAAAAACAACCTGCGATATGCTCTTTCCAAACGAAAATCAGAACGTACTATTCCTACATAATCACCCATTACTTTTTGTAATTCCCTAAGATTATGAGTTACCAAAACATCTTCATTACTTTGGGTCACGCCTTGCGAATCCCACTCAGGTATATGATCGGGTATGATATTGTTTTTAAAATTTTCTACTGCATCCTGATAAATGCGATGGGCGAAAACAGTAGCTTCCAACAATGAATTAGAAGCCAAACGATTGGCTCCATGTAAGCCTGTTGATGAACATTCTCCACATGCATAAAGGTTTTTAATAGAAGAACGGCCATATTCATCAACCAAAATTCCCCCACACATATAATGAGATGCTGGCGTAACTGGTATATAATCTTTAGTCATATCAATACCTATAGACAAACATTTAGCATATATATTAGGAAAGTGTTTTAGAATATCAGCTTTCGTTCGCATGGTAATATCCAGATAAACAAAATCATCTCCCGATTTTTTCATTTCATTATCGACAGCACGTGCTACAATATCTCGTGGAGCTAAAGATTTCCGCTCATCATATTCATGCATAAATTCTTCTCCATTTTTACGCCGAAGTACTCCTCCAAAACCTCTAACTGCTTCAGAAATTAAGAATGACGGGTACTCTCCGGGATGATATAAAGCGGTTGGATGAAACTGAATAAACTCCATGTTCCTCACTTTTCCTTTTGCGCGATAAACCATTGCCATACCATCACCCGTAGCAATAACCGGGTTTGTTGTTGCAGAATATACATGTCCGGCACCTCCCGAAGCCATTACAGTCACATTTGCCACAATTTTTTCCACATCGTTAAGCTCTGTGTTAAAGGCATATATACCATAACAGTTAATATCTTCGGTACGTTTATCAACAAATTTACCAAGGTGATGCTGAGTGATTAACTCCAGTGCGAAGTAGTGTGTTAATATCTCTATGTCTGGGTTCTCATGAATTTCCTTTAAAAGCACCCTTTCAATTTCATATCCGGTGATGTCTTTATAGTGCAAAACGCGATGTTCAGAATGACCTCCTTCTTTCGCTAAATCATAAAAACCTGAGTTATCTTTATCGAAATTTATACCATAATCAATGATCTCCTGAATACGCTGGGGCCCCTCTTTTACAACAATTTCCACAATTTTTTCATCGCATAATCCATCGCCTGCAATCAATGTATCCTGAATATGTTTTTCAAAAGAATCATCTTTATCAACAACAACTGCAACGCCACCCTGCGCATATTTTGTATTGGATTCATCCTCGTTTGATTTGGTCACAATTAAGACCTTACCAAACTTTGCGGCCTTAAGTGCAAAACTCAAACCTGCTATACCTGAACCAATTACCAGAAAATCTACTTTTCTCATCAACTAAAACCTTTACTTTATCAACGATGTTAATAACTATAGAACAACTGTTAGCATAATGTAGAAATTAGACTAACAAATAAATTTGAATGTTTAAAGCTACTCTAAAAAGACAATTTGCCACAATCTTTTAAGCAATTTTTAAGCACCTTTGTACAAGTAATTAACTTTTTGCTCACTTATAAACAATTAACATTCCAATATTGATAAAATTTAATCCGTTTTTCGATAGTGCTGAAAATCAATCTTATCATATTATAAAAATGTAATCTAAATGTTAGTAAACGATTAACAACTTATTTGAAAGAATATTTTTTTGAAACTTGCCAACAATACTAACACACTAATAAACAAACAAAGATTTATTTAAATAAAATACTTATTAATTATTGAGACGTGGAAAGCTTTATCTTTGACCAACGTCTAAATTCAAAAAGGAAAATTGATAATGAACATCGATGTCTTAGAAGAAATTAATAAAAAAGGATTCGTAGAGGAAGAAATAGATCCAACACTGGACCTTTTTGTTGAAATTGAAAAATTAAAGAAAGAAAAAAATGCGATTATACTGGCGCATTATTACCAAGAACCTGATATTCAGGATATAGCAGATTATATTGGCGATAGTTTAGGCTTATCACAGGAAGCTGCAAAAACTGATGCAGATGTAATTGTATTTGCTGGCGTACACTTCATGGCTGAAACAGCAAAGATTTTATCACCTTCAAAAAAGGTTTTATTGCCCGATGTAAAGGCTGGTTGCTCTTTAGCGGATAGTTGTCCGCCACATTTGTTTAAAAAGTTTAAGGAAAAATATCCTGATCATTTAGTGATCACTTATGTGAATTGTACAGCTGAACTAAAAGCCTTGAGCGATATTGTTTGTACTTCAACAAATGCCGTTCAAATTGTGGAGAGCTTACCTAAAGATCAAAAAATAATCTTTGGTCCTGATAGAAACTTAGGTGCTTATGTAGCGAAGAAAACGGGTAGAGATTTGGTACTTTGGAATGGTGCCTGTATGGTTCATGAAATATTTTCTCAGGAGAAAATTACCAAATTGAAAGAACGACATCCTCATGCAAAGTTTATTGCCCATCCTGAGTGTGAAGAAGTGGTTTTAAAAATGGCCGATTATATCGGATCTACTACAGGACTTTTGAAATATACCATTTCTAATCCGGCAACTGAATTTATTGTGGCTACTGAAAGCGGAATTATCCACCAGATGGAAAAGGCCAATCCAACTAAAACTTTTATTCCTGCGCCACCAAATAATAGTTGTGCATGTAACGATTGTCCTTACATGAAAAGAAATACTTTAGAAAAACTATATTTATGCATTAAAAATGGTTTGCCTGAAGTAACTGTTACTGAGCACATTATTGAACAAGCCCGTAAACCAATTCAGCGCATGCTTGATATTTCTGCAGAATTGGGATTGTAAAAAATTGCCACGGAAGCACAGATTTTACACGGAATAAATTAGTTTCCGTAGTTTCTGGGCTTCTCTGGCTAAAAAAGGAAATTAATGAAAAACAACATCCTAAAAAATTATTCTGGCTTGTTATGGCTTTTGGCAGGGATTACTGTTGGAAGTATTGTTGGATTAATTTTTGGAAAAAAAGTTGAAAGTATAAAACCTTTGGGAGATATATTTTTAAACTTGTTGTTTACGGCGGTTATTCCGTTGGTATTTTTTGCAGTTTCTTCGGCCATTGCCAATATAGACCGGTCTAAGAAATTGGGTAAACTATTAACCATAATGGTTTTGGTTTTTCTTGCCACGATATTAATTTCTGCAATTTTAACCTTGTTGGCAACCTGGCTATTTCCGATTCATCAGGCATTAGGCAATAATCCAATTCCTACCGAAACAGAAAAAATACAATCCTTTGGAGAACAAATGACACAACTCTTAACCGTTGGAGAATTTTTTGAAATAGGAAGTAGAAAAAACATGCTTGCGCTCATTATTTTTTCTGTATTGGTTGGCTTTTCTACTTTATATTCTGGAAAAGAAGGCGATGGATTTAAGAATTTTCTGGTATCTGGCAATGAGGTAATGAAAAAACTTATCATTTTGATTATGAAATTAGGACCTATTGGTTTAGGTGCTTATTTTGCTTATCAGGTTGGTGTTTTCGGTCCGCAATTGTTCGGTACCTATGCAAAAGCGCTAGGTTTATATTATGGGATTGGTGCGTTTTATTTCATTGTATTTTTTACCTTATACGCTTTTATTGCTGGAGGTTTTAAAGCAATAAAGGTTTTTTGGAAAAATAATATTGTACCATCATTAACCTCCATTGGTACTTGTAGTAGCATTGCAACTATTCCGGCTAATTTAGAGGGAGCTACAAAAATGGGGGTTCCTGCATATATCGCTAATGTGACCATTCCATTGGGTTCAACGCTTCATAAAGATGGTTCAAGTATCAGTTCCATTATTAAGATAGCAGTTGTATTTGCTATTTTTGGAAAAGATTTAGCCCATGTTGATACGATTGTTTTGGCTTTAGGAATTACTGTTTTGGTTAGTATAGTAGAAGGTGGAATACCAAATGGTGGTTATATTGGAGAATTGTTGATGATTTCAGCCTATCAGTTACCACCAGAAGCTTTACCGCCAGCAATGATTATCGGAACATTGGTAGATCCAATGGCTACTTTATTAAATGCGACCGGAGATAATGTTGCGGCAATGTTGATTGCCAGGTTTACGGAAGGTAAGAATTGGATGGAGAGTAAAGGATTGTTATCCTGAGGAAAGATACTTAACGTATCGACCACAAAACTTTGGTTTGGCGTTTTATCGGTTAGAGATTTATTTCGTAGCTGCTTTGTGGTCTTCACTGCGTTCAGAATGATATTTAATTTAAAAAAAATCGGGGGCTTCGCCCCTACTACAACATATGTTTGAAAATAAAGAACGTACAGATATTAATGAATTAGGGGAGTTTGGATTGATCAAACACTTAACCACTAATTTTAAAATTAAAAATGATTTTTCGGTAAAAGGGGTTGGCGACGATGCCGCTGTTTTAGATAGCAAAGGAAAGCAAACCCTAATTTCGACAGATTTATTATTGGAAGGAATTCACTTTGATCTGGCCTATGTCCCGCTGATGCATTTAGGCTATAAAGCGGTACAAGTTAACTTGAGTGATATTTATGCAATGAATGGAAAAGCAAGCCAGATCACAGTATCACTGGGTTTATCGAGCAAATTCCCATTAGAGGCCGTTGAAGAAATTTATAAAGGAATAGAACTCGCTTGCAATAAGTACAACATTGATTTAATTGGTGGTGATACTTCGGCAAGTAAGCAAGGCTTGGTTATCAGTATTACCAGTATAGGCTATGCTGATGCAGAAAGTGTAACCTACAGAAACGGTGCTCAGGAACATGATTTGCTTTGTGTTTCCGGCGATTTAGGTGGCGCTTATGTCGGACTTCAAATTCTCGAAAGAGAGAAACTGATTTATCTTGAAAACCCTCAGATTCAACCTGATTTAGAAGGTAAGGATTATATCATTGAAAGACAATTGAAACCGGAAGCCCGTATGGATATTGTGGCACTTTTGGATGAAATGGGAATTAAACCCACTTCAATGATTGATGTTTCAGATGGTTTGGCTTCAGAAATTTTACACCTGGCGACTGAAAGTGATAAAGGAATTACGATTTACGAAGAGAAAATTCCTTTAGATCCGATGACTTATGAAACTGCCCGGGAATTGGGCTTAGATCCAACAGTTTGTGCTTTAAGTGGTGGTGAGGATTATGAATTGTTATTCACGATCAGCCAGGAAGATTATAAGAAACTGAAACATGATGTGGATATTACTGTGATTGGGCATGTTACCGATAAAAATTCCGGATGCAAAATGGTTTCGAAATCGAATAATGTACACGAATTAAAAGCACAGGGTTGGAATGCTTTTAAGAAGTAAATACACATACTCATTGTTGCCTTAACCAAAAAGCAATGACGGCAGTCTGCTAACCACATACTAAAGGTTTAAGATAAACTTTAGTGAAACTCCCGTCATTGCGAACTGAAGAAAAGGTATGTGCGTTGGAGTGAAGCAATCTTTTCAATACTGCAATTGGGATTTCAACGGCAAAACAGATTGCTTCGTAGGCTGAAAGGCCTTCTCGACTGTATTCTGAGGGCCTGTGCTGAAGGTTTAAGATAAATATTTCCTTACCGGTAGGTGTCACACCTACCGAAACGCAGTCTTACTCCTCATCCAGATACTTCAAATCAATTTGTTTGGTTGCTTTGGCTCCAAGTCGTTTAATTTTCTCAGACGTATTGGTTAAATTTCCGGAACCTACCGATAATTTATTGAGTGCTTTATCATAAGCATCCTGACCATTTTTGAGATGCCTGCCAATATTTTCCATGTCGGCAATAAAACCTACAAACTTATCGTACATGCTACCGCTTAAGCGGGCAATTTCCATTACATTTCTATTTTGTCTTTCTTGTTTCCACATACTGGCAATGGTGCGCAAGGTTGCAAGCAAAGTAGAAGGACTCACAATGACTACCCTTCTATCCCATGCAAAATTGAACAATTCGGCATCCTTTTGAACCGCAATACTGAAAGAAGATTCTATCGGAACAAAGAGCAATACGAAATCAGGAGAGTTGATTTTATATAAATCGTGATAATTTTTTGAAGACAGCTCCTGAATATGATTTTTAATCGAAGCCAAATGAGCTTTTATAAAGCCATCACGCTCTTCATCAGTCTCGGCCGATACAGAACGTTCATAAGCAACTAACGATACCTTAGCGTCGACAACAAGATGTTTATCATCCGGCAAATCGATTACCACATCCGGTTGGTAGCGACCGCCTTCGGCGGATATTAGCGAAGCCTGAATGCGATATTCCTGATCCCGGACTAAACCAGAACGTTCTAAAACCTTTTCTAAAATGACTTCGCCCCAATTTCCCTGTTTCTTACTATCGCCTTTTAAAGCTTTTGTCAGGTTGTTGGCATCTTCCTGAATTTGCTTACTTTGATCCATCAATAAAGAAATGACACCCTTTAAAGTGTTCCGCTCATCAGATTCAGCCTTGTAAACTTTTTCTACCTTATCTTCAAAAGCTTTAATATTTTCTTTTAAGGGATTTAAAATGATATCCAGGTTTGTTCTGTTTTGCTCAATAAATTTAGTTGATTTTTCTTCTAAAATTTTATTGGCAATGAGCTCAAAATCTTTATTCAATTTTTCCTGCGATTGCTCAAAACTTGCTTTTTGATCCGCTAATTTTTCCTTTTCAGCCAGGTAAAAAGAGCGGGTGCTTTCCAATTCTCTATTGGCATCAGCCAGGCGATCGCGTTCGGCTTGCAACTCTTCAATCAGGCGCTGCTGTTCTTGTTTAAGTAAAATGGTAATGTGCTCTTTCTCAGTAGCCAGATTAGAAACCCGCTCATCTGCTTTTGCTAAGCTAATTTTTAAAGTATCATTTTCTGCTTTGGTCTTTTCAAAATCCTCCATCGAAATTAAGGATATAGATGATTGAGGTTTTTTAAAGAAAAGTAAAACCAAAACCAATAAAATAATAAAAAGAAGCCCGATTGCAGCAATTTCCATAATGATAAAAAATTTAGTAAAAATCGAAATTTAAAACAGAATTACCAAAATATTTTGCAAATTGATTTAGAAGTTAGCCGCAGATTAGCAAATTATTGGTTTTGACTTTTAATAATATTAAACAGGTTAAGGTTAATTAGATTTTTTAATCTGCGGCATATTGTATTCGATTTAGAAGTTAGCCGCAGATTAGCAGATTATTGATTTTAAAGAATAAATATCAAACTCAGATTAAAAGCGTAATTACATTTCAATCTGCGAATCTGCAGCATATTTTTTATATGTTAAGTGATCAAAATTCTTTATCATTGGGTTTTAAATATTAATAATGAATGAATTAACAATTCTCATTTCCTGTCCAGATCAGGTAGGGTTGGTGACCAACATTACCCGGATTCTTGCAGCTCATCAATTAAATATTATCGCAATGCGTGAATTTGTAGATGAAGCCAATAAAGCTTTTTTTACACGCATTGCCTGTACAGGAGAATTAAAGGATACCAATTTACTGGAAGAAAAATTACTGGAAACTTTACCCGATGCAGCTGAGGTAAATGTAATTACGCGAAAAGAAAAACAAATTGCAGTATTGGTTACAAAAGAATATCATTGTTTAGCAGAAATTTTAATTAAAAATCAGTTTAAAACGCTTGGTGCAAATGTTCAATGTGTAATTGGTAATTATGAATCGCTTCGCAATTTTAGCGAAAAGCTGGGAATTCCTTATTTTTTCGTAGATCATAATAATAAAGAAAAGGCGCAATTTGAAGCTGAAATTAAGGAAATACTGAACCATTTTGATTTGGATTATCTGGTGCTCGCCAAATTCATGAGAATTCTTTCTGCCGATTTTGTTAAAGATTATGCAGGAAAAGTGATTAATATACACCATTCATTTTTGCCTGCTTTTATTGGTGCCAATCCTTACAAACAAGCGTTTGAACGTGGTGTAAAAATTATAGGAGCTACGGCTCATTTCGTTACTGATCATTTAGATGAAGGTCCGATCATAACTCAGCATACCACCCATATCGACCATAATTTTAGTGTGAAAGATATGGTTAGGGCAGGAAAGGAAATTGAGAAAAAAGTATTATTGGAGGCATTGGAACTTATTTTTGAAGATCGTGTTTTTGTTAGTGGAAATAAAACCGTTATCTTTAAATAACACACAAATTTCTTCTTTATGAAACCTTTATTTGCCCTTCTTGTGTTTTTCTCACTTGGAGTAAAAGCACAAAGCGATTTAAAATTCAATCAGCGATTGCTTGATTGCGAAGATAAATGGATTGCAGTACCAGCCGGCGACTCCATAAACTACTATTATGGCTTTGTTTATCTGGATAATTCTGCTGGTTTAACATTTAACCTGGAAGGAACGTTCAGCATAGATATTTCGTCACACTATCTGGCAAGAAAAGAAAAAAATAAAATGATCAGGTTGAGAGGACCGAGCACGGTTTTAGCCGCAATAATCCCAAGCAACAGACTTACAGAAATAGGTGTAAGTGAAAAACCTGATTGGCTTGCCTTATACAGAACGGATGATTTAAATGTAGACAGACTGTTCAGATTAGGAAGCATGTATAATGCGTGGGGAGATACAAAAAAAGCTTTAACCTATCTCAATAAGGTTAAGAAGATAGATCGGAAATACCCGGGTTTAAATAAGGAATATTACTATGCATACAATGGCGAAAAAAGGCAGACTTTGACCGAATTTTATTTATACGAAGCGATTTCTGATCTCTCTGCTGCCCGGCAAACCAATTGCGAGTTGTACAAATCACTCGTTTTTAAACAAACCAACTCAAACCAGCTTAAACAGGCTGAAGAAATGTATTATTATGCCCTGAAAGAATGTATTGATGAAACAGCGAAAGCAGATATGGCATATAATATCGCATTCCAATATTATAAATTAATGAACAAGGATAAATTAAAACATTGGGAAAATGAAGTGAAGAGGTGGATTGTACCTAATGAAAGTTATGCAGAAAAAGTTCAAAAAATGATCGCAACACTCAATTAAATACCTGATTTTATAACCAGATTAGCTAAATCTTCTCCTGTTTGTGAACCAATGGCTACGCCCATGCCGTTGCATCTTGTCGCGCAGAAAACATTTTCTTCCACTTCTGCTATAAAGGGCTCAAGTTGTTTTCCAAAAGCCATAATTCCACTCCATCTCAAATCAATTTCGAAGTTCTGATTGGGTAATATTATCGTTCGCAGCAAATTTTCCAAAGCCAGCTGAACTGATTCCGTTTGTCCGAATTGAGTGGTTTCTTCAGCTTTGAAATCAATGTTTCTTCCTCCACCTAATAAAACCCGATTGTTAATATTTCTAAAATAGTAATAACCTTTATCATAGTGAAAAGTGCCTTTAACTTTTAAACCTGAAATTGGTTTGGTAATTAATACTTGTCCTCTTCCCGGCGATAATTCAATGGATGGGATTAATGTTTTGATAAAGGCATTTGTGGCAACAATTAATTTCCTGCATTTGAATTTCCCTTGTTTCGAAGAAACGACTTTCATATTTTCTTCCTGGTCAATATTATCCACTTCACAGTTGCTAAAAATTGAAATTCCTAAATGTTGGGCATATTTCATTAAAGAAAACATCATTTTTCCAGTATCAATCTGTGCTTCGTATTGATTTGAAATCATGTTGCGCACACCCGAAAATCCAAATGAAGCAATCTTATCATTATCTAGATAAAATGCACGCTTGCCAATAATATCTTTAATCAGATAGTTAAAATGTTCAATTTTCGATACACATAAGCTTGCCAAATCTTTTTCATCATTTTTAAATAATTCGTGGCCACCCAGAGGCTGATAGTCAATTGTTTTATCGCCTAATAAATGGCGAAGTTTTAATAGTCCTTTCCAGCGCTTTTCTATGATGTATTTTAAACCATCAGTTGTTGTATTTTTCTCTTGTTCAATAAGTTCAGAAATGCTGCCAAAGCAAGCAAAACCAGCATTTTTAGTGCTTGCACCTGAGGGCAGAAAACCACCTTCAAGTATGGCAATCTTCAAATTAGGAGATACGTTTTTTAGATGAATGGCAGCGTTTAAGCCTACAATTCCACTCCCTATTACAATGATATCGAAGTTAAAAAATGTAGACTTTTCCCAGTAAGAAATATTATTTAACATATGATAAATGTAATATTATTTCAACTGAAAATAATATAGGAACGCTTTTTGATATAGTGATAAATGAAAAACATACAAAAAAGAAATGGGAGTTTATTTAGCATTAATCATCCCGGTATTGTTGTTGAGCATGTTTGTACAGTGGCGTTTTAGAAACAAATTTTCTAGATATGCCGAAATGCAACTCAGCTCAGGTTTATCGGGCAAAGAGGTAGCCGAAAGAATGCTACATGATAACGGAATATACGACGTGAAAGTGATGAGTACCGAAGGACAATTAACAGATCATTACAATCCAACAGATAGAACCGTAAATTTAAGTACAGATGTTTATTACAGCAGAAGTGTTGCAGCAGCAGCAGTAGCCGCTCATGAATGTGGTCATGCGGTTCAACATGCAAAATCTTATACCTGGCTTAACCTTCGTAGTACGATGGTGCCGGTGGTAAGTATATCATCGAATTTGCTGCAATGGGTATTGCTGATTGGAGTGATGTTACTGGTTTTTTCAGTAACGCCAATTGTGTTAGCGATAGGAGTTGTTGGTTTGGCTCTGGTAACGGTTTTTAGTATAATTACCCTTCCGGTTGAGTTTGATGCCAGTAACAGAGCCTTAACCTGGTTGAAGAATAATCAGGGTGTAATGCAAACACGAGAGGAAAACATTCAGGCTAAAGATGCACTTTGGTGGGCAGCCATGACGTATGTAGTTGCCGCTGTAGGTGCTTTGGCCAACTTACTTTATTATGCATCAATGCTTTTTGGCAGAGGCAGAGATTAAGATCTAACTATGAAAAACGAAAAGCGGCAGAGGATTTCCTGGCCGCTTTTGTTTTTAAAGGGTTCTCGTCATTATGAACTGAAGAAGTAGCAAGTGCATTGGAGTGAAGCAATCTTTTCTATCAAATAATGAGTAGTGACGACCTGTCTTAGAAAATTCATTAACTCGATACCATTATTTTGGCCGACTTAAGGAGTATCCCAACCTTAATTTCTTAATTCATTAGTGGTAATTCCTATAATTCCCCCATCAATTGCAAAAATAAAAGATTGCTTCACTGTTCCTCCTCGAAATAACGGGTATGAGTTTTGAAGTTTTATCGGATGGTGCATTGAGTAAACTTTGGCAGTTTAATCCATGGCTTGTACTTTCCGGAAAGTCAAGCTATTCCAAAAATAAATTCAAAAATTGAAATTAATTTAACTTGTAAGGAGCAATAAGCTGAAACTCTGGAATATCGACATCAAATTCTGAATCGTCCATTAAACGTTTCATGAGATAAGTTCCCCTCATATTACCCATATCGGTTTTGAGGTTGCAGCCAGAAACATAAACATGCGTTTCGCCCGGTTGAATAATTGGTTGTAAGCCAACAACACCCTCTCCTTCTACTTCCCTGCGGCTACTGTTTGAATCAAAAATGAACCATTGGCGACGCATCAGCTGAACAGCATAATCAGAAAGATTGGAAATTTCTACGCGGTAAGCAAACATGAAATGTTCATTAACCGGATTTGAATATTCTGGTTGGTAAACTGTTTCTACTGAAACTTTAACTCCGTCTGTAATTGCTGTAACCATGATCTGTAACGAATGTAAAAAAAAACATTTCAAAAATCAAGCCATTACTTTAGTGGCATCATAGTTTGCAAATTTTTCTGCCACTTCTTCCAAAATGCTGTAAATGTTGTTAATATCTGGTTCGGCCACTAAACGCATACGATAAGGTTTAAAATCAGGCAAACCTTTAAAATAGTTTGCGTAATGCCTGCGCATTTCAAAAATCCCTGTTTTCGGCCCTTTCCATTCCAACGATTTATCCAGATGTGTACGGCAAACATTAATTCTTTCTTCTATTGTAGGGCCTGGCAGGTGTTCGCCAGTTTGGAAAAAATGCTTTACTTCACGAAAAATCCATGGGTAACCAATAGCCGCCCGGCCAATCATGATACCATCAACCTCATACTCCATACGCCAGTTTGCAGCTTTTTCAGGACTATCAACATCGCCGTTTCCAAAAATCGGAATTTTAATTCTTGGATTGCGCTTAATCTCCCGAATGAGGGTCCAATCGGCTTCGCCTTTATATAATTGCGCCCGGGTACGGCCGTGAATGGTTAAGGCCTGAATGCCAACATCCTGAAGCCGCTCGGCAACTTCATAAACATTTTTGGTATTATCATCCCAACCTAAACGCGTTTTAACAGTAACAGGCAGGTGCGATGCTTTAACAACAGCTTCAGTCATTTTAACCATTTTATCAATATCCTGAAGCAAACTGGAACCGGCTCCCTTGCAAACCACGTTTTTTACCGGGCAACCATAGTTAATGTCAACCAGGTCTGGTCCGGCAGCAGATGCAATTTCCGATGCCTCCCGCATGTGATCGATATCGCCACCAAAAATCTGGATGCCTATAGGCCTTTCATATTCGAAAATATCAAGCTTTTGTCTGCTTTTAGCAGCATCACGAATCAAACCCTCAGATGAAATAAATTCGGTGTACATTAAATCCGCACCATTTTGTTTACATACATAACGAAATGGCGGATCGCTCACATCTTCCATTGGCGCAAGCAATAATGGGAACTTACCTAAATCTATATTTCCTATCTTTACAGACATTCTCTATCTTCAACAATTAATAAAAACATACAAAGGTACAAATAATGAATTTTGTAACACCTCACAAGGAGGAAATCAATCCTTTCTTACAATTACTTTTACTTTTATTTTACGCAATAGCCGGCGGATTGATATTTGGTGTTCTAGCCGTCGTAATTGTTCTGATGATATATGGTTTAGGAATGGTAAGCAATTTGGATTTGCTTTTAGCTGGAGATCCAAAATATATTGATGGACTTAAGATCATTCAGATTTTAAGTTCCATAGGAACTTTTATTTTACCTCCTATGGCATTGGCTTTAACCGAACGAAAAAAAGTTTCTGAATTTTACAGTTTTAAAAAACCTCAGTTTCTCTTAATCATTCTTGTATTATCAATCATGATTGTTTCAATGCCTTTTATGGAATGGACCGTTTTATTAAATCAAAAAATGGTTCTTCCTGATTTTTTGAAGGCGGTTGAAGAATGGATGAAAGAGAAAGAGGAAATTGCGATGAAAATGACCATTCGACTTATTACCGTTAGAAGTAATTTCGATTTTGTGGTAAACTTAATTATGATTGCTGTTTTACCGGCAATAGGCGAAGAACTCATGTTTCGTGGAGGTGTTCAACGTTCTTTAAACAAAGCATTTAATAATCCTCATTTGGCTATTTGGTTATCAGCAATAATTTTTAGTGCTATCCATGTTCAGTTTTATGGCTTTATACCCCGCATGCTTTTAGGTGCTGGTTTTGGATATCTGTACTACTTTAGTGGCAGCATTTGGTATGCCATGTTTGCACACTTTTTAAATAATGCTTATGCCGTTTGCGCTGCTTTTTACATGCAGAAACATAACATGCCATTAGATAAGGCAGATGAACCAATTGGTTTTCCTTGGCATGGCTATTTAATTAGTGCAATAATTACCATAGCTTTGTTTAAATTTTTTAAAGATAGCGCAGAACGTGAGCGAAAATTGGATTAAAGTATATACCACAAGAGATGCCTTTGCTGCAGAGATTTTAAAGCAAGGATTAACAGAAGCCGGAATACCAGCGGTTACTTTGAATAAGCAGTTATCGGCTTATAACATTGGCGAAATTAATGTTTTGGTAAACAAATCAGATTTCGATAAAGCCATTGAATATATTGTTCAAAATGAAATTGACTAAGGATCGAAATTACCTTACACCTTTTTACCCCAAACCTTAAATGAAAACCAGGGCAATAACCGCTTTCTTTTTTACCATTGTAATGCTAGGCTCTATTTTTTTAGGGAGCTATACCTTTAGCGTGTTTTACCTCGTTTTAAGTGTTTTATCATTATTTGAATTCTACAAATTGATCAAAAACTCAGGTATTCGTCCACATCGAAATATTGGGTTAATTGCCGGGGCTTTAATATTTTTAATGGCGGCGGGCTTACATTATCTGAAATATGATGTGAAATACCTATTGCTTTGCATCCCACTTATATTTTCCGTTTTTATAAGCGAACTGTATAAAAAGAACAAAATCCCATTCGCTAATATCTCTTATACATTTGTTGGTTTTGTATATGTAACCATTCCATTTTGCTTTTTCCATGCACTGGGTTTTTTAAAAGATTGGAATGAATATAATTTTCATTTTCCGCTGGCTTTTTTGTTGATGCTTTGGGCGAATGACACAGGTGCTTATCTTTTCGGAGTGAAGTATGGGAAACGCAAGCTATTTGAACGCCACTCGCCAAAGAAAAGCTGGGAAGGTTTTTTTGGTGGCATGTTCACCAGCGTTTTAGTGGGTTTTGCTTTGTCCTTTATTTTTACCGAAAGTCATGCCTGGGTTTGGGCAGGAATGGCCGTTTTAATTGCCAGTTTTGGTACACTTGGCGATTTGGTGGAATCAATGCTTAAACGCAGTTTAGATACAAAAGATAGTGGTGGTTTGTTGCCTGGCCACGGTGGCTTGCTTGATCGTTTTGATGGCTTATTATTGGCCGCACCAGTTGTTTATGCTTATTTGTATTTGATTTTGTATTAAAGTGAATCGGGATAAAGGGTTTCCCGCAGATCAAGCCGATCTTCTCAGATATTGTTTACCTTTAGGACCCCACCTGTGTAGGGATGACAGCAATGATTATGGCATGAAAACATTTATGCCCACAAAATGGGCGCAGAAGGAAAAGACAAATGAGTTTACGAATAACCCAATTTGATAATTACCCTCCCTTGCTTGAAGCCGAAATCACGTAATAATCTCTTTCAACCCTA
The DNA here is from genome assembly GCF_003339865.1 of Pedobacter chinensis. Taxonomy (GTDB): domain Bacteria; phylum Bacteroidota; class Bacteroidia; order Sphingobacteriales; family Sphingobacteriaceae; genus Pedobacter; species Pedobacter chinensis. Next base: position 196,109 of record NZ_QPKV01000003.1, on the reverse strand, counting down.
AAATCTGCATTGCTATTAATCTGTTCAGTTTTTTTGATCACTTCCTGAACATCAAAACCAGCTGAAGATAAAAGCATCTTTAATTCTTCGGGCTCATACAGTGTAAAGCCATATTTAGTGAAAGGCAGTTTTTCCATGAAACTTTTATCAGCAAAACACAAAACGAATGTTCCTTTTGGTTTTAAAACACGTTTAATTTCTTGAAGGTATTCCAAAGGATTTTTCCAGAAATAAATGGTGTTTACCGTAAATATTTTGTCGAATTGCTCTGTAATAAAGGGTAAAATCGAACCATCAACAAGATGAAACAATGCAGAGCCACCTCTTCCAACGAATTTGGAATTTAGCTTATTTGCCTGCTCAATCATTGTTTTAGAAATATCAACACCAAAATAAATGAGGTTTTTTTCTTTACCTAAGAAATATTCCAAATGAGCACCATTTCCAGGGCCTATTTCTAAAACATAATCATTGAATTGCAGGTTCAAATTGTCAATCGCAGAATGTATCATTCCGCTATTATTGATATTCATCGCTTCTCCGGTTTTAATACCGTGTTCACCTTCGGGGTGGCTTAATTGTTTGGCAATGTTTTTTAAATCTTCTTCTGAATGTTGATGCTCCATAAACTCAAAGCTAAAGGTTTATGAGGAATGATTTTTACATATTTTCCACCAAAAGTTACCTGGTTATTTAATTACCTGAATAGGTTTTTTATTTTCATCAATGGCAACAAAAGTAAAGTCGCCGTGTACGGCCAGTTCTCTGCCCTCAGCGTACATCTGTTCGATATAAATCTCTACATTAACTTTTAAACTGGTATTTCCCACATGTTTAACCTTTCCAATTAATTCCACAATGGTTCCAGCAGGGATTGGCTTTTTAAAATCGATTCTATCACTGCTTACGGTTACCATAATCTGGCGGCTAAAACGGGTTGCGGTAATAAAAGCCACTTCATCCATTAAATGCATGGCGGTTCCACCGAAAAGGGTATCGTAATGATTTGTTGTATTGGGGAATACCGCTTTAAAAATGCTGGTTTTTGAGTATTCAATTCTTTCTTCTAACGTCATGATTGGGTTTTATAATAATGTAGCCACGAAAACACAGAGGTGCACGGAATCTTTTTAATTCCATTTCTTCCGTGGTTTCCGGGTTTTCGTGGCAAAAATATTAATTTATCTGCGGCTCAGCTGCTAAAACGTTTTCAGTTTTACGCATTTCCTTTGCGGCTTCAACCATTTCAATCAAAGCTTTTTTGGTTTCATCCCAGCCACGGGTTTTTAATCCGCAATCCGGATTGACCCAAAGCTGTTCTGATGGAATAACGGCTTTTGCTTTTTTAAGCAGGTAAATCATTTCTTCCCGCTTCGGAACCCTTGGCGAATGGATATCATAAACTCCGGGACCTATTTCGTTTGGATATTTAAAATCGGCAAAAGCATCAAGTAATTCCATTTGCGACCGGGATGTTTCAATCGTTATAACGTCGGCATCCATATCGGCGATATGCTGAATGATATCGTTAAATTCGGAATAACACATGTGTGTGTGAATCTGTGTTTCATCTTTTACGCCACTGGCAGAAATACGGAAAGCTTTAACCGCCCAATCCAGATAACTTTGCCAGTTGGCTTTGCGTAATGGCAAGCCTTCTCTTATGGCAGGCTCATCAATCTGAATGATTTTAATACCAGCACTTTCTAAATCACAAACCTCATCCCGAATGGCTAACGCAATTTGTGTGCAGGTTTCTGATCTCGGCTGATCATTCCGAACAAAAGACCACTGCAAAATGGTAACCGGTCCGGTTAACATGCCCTTCATATATTTTGAAGTTAATGATTGAGCATAGCTTGTCCATTTTACGGTCATTGGCTTTGGCCGTGAAACATCGCCAAATATAATAGGAGGTTTAACGCAACGGGAACCATAACTCTGTACCCATCCGTTTTTGGAAAAAGCAAACCCATCCAGCTGTTCTCCGAAATACTCAACCATATCATTCCGTTCAAATTCACCATGAACCAAAACATCAAGATCGATTTCCTCCTGCCATTTTACAGCTTTAGCGGTTTCATCAGCAATCAAAGTATTGTATTCATCTTCAGTAAAAGTTCCGTTTTTGAATTTAGCTCTCCAGCTTCTTACCTCAGTCGTTTGTGGAAATGAACCAATTGTGGTGGTTGCATATTTGGGTAAATTTAATGCCTGTTGTTTTATTTTTCGTGATGAAAAAGAACTTTGGCGATTCGCATCTTCGCTTTTCAGGTTTGCAATACGTGCTTTAACTTCAGGGTTATGAATTAATTTGGATGTTTTCCTGTTGCTTATGGCCTTCTTATTGTCTTCAAGTTTTTGCAGTGTAGATGCCGGGCTTTCATTGGTGATTAGTTTTTTAAGGCTTACCACTTCTGCAATTTTTTGTTTTGCATAAGCCAGCCACTGTTTTACTTCGGCCGTTAAATTTTTTTCGTCGGTTTCATTGTCTAAATCAACCGGAACATGAATTAATGAGCAGGATGGAGCAATCCACACCCGTTCTTGTCCTAATTTTTCAACGGCCTGATTAATCGTTTCAATCGATTTTTCGAAATCATTTTTCCAGATGTTTCTTCCATCAACCAGACCCAGAGAAAGAATGGTTTTATCGTTAATTTTAGCTAAGACCGCTGTTAGCTGATCTTCAGCACGAACCAAATCAACATGAAGCACATGAACCGGCAATGAGCTGGCCAAGTTTAAGTTATGACCCAAACCCTCAAAATAAGTAGCTAAAACCAACTTTATCCGCGGGAAAGCTTTTCTAATTTCTTTATAAGCATATTCATAAGCCTTCTGCTCTTTTTCAGTTAAATCTAAGGCTAAGAAAGGCTCATCAAACTGTACGTATTCTACATCCAGGGCATCCAATCGGCTTAAAATATCAAGATACACCGGAAGCAGATTTTTAATAAGATCGATTTTTTCAAAACCAGCTTCTTTTTCTTTTCCCAGCAGTAGATAAGAAACAGGCCCGATTAAAACAGGTTTGGTTATGATTCCTAATTGTTTAGCCTCATAAAACTCGTCAATAATTTTGGTTGAGAATAACTTAAAAGGCTGGTCTTTGTAAAATTCAGGAACAATGTAATGATAATTTGTATCAAACCACTTCGTCATTTCCATGGCAACAATATCCAAACCATCTTTTTGATAACCTCTTGCCATTGCAAAATACAGATCGAGTTCAGCATTTCCTTGCCTTAAAATTACCTCGTTATACCTTTTTGGTATTGCGCCAAAAGCTAAAGAATGATCCAATACCTGATCATAAAAAGAGAAGTCGTTAGAAGGGATCATATCAATCCCTGCCTCTTTTTGAAGTTTCCAGTTTTCGTGGCGGATATTTCTCCCCACCTGCAGTACATTTTTGTACCCAGTTTTACCTGCCCAGTAATTTTCGCAGATTTTCTTTAATTCCCGGTGGCTACCAATTCGCGGATAGCCCAGATTTTGCGTTAGCATTTCTTTTAAAGATTAAGTGAATAAATCGTTTAAAAGCTCTTAAAGCAATATTTTGTAATGATTTCTTTTAAAGCAAAAAGGAAAGGTTGGGGCACAAAAAATCTACTGATCAGCCAAAGGCTTAAAGCAGAATTAATAAAAGGGTTAGTTTTATTATGAACCTATCAGACCTGACCAATTGCTCTATAACGCGAAAGCACCGTCAATTCGATATATGGTAGGTCTCCTGACTTATTCCCGATTTTATCGCCTTCCCATACCTAAAGGTACAGTGGCCTAATGATAAAACCGTTGTCTTTAAAAAAGACAGAATTTACAGTTGCGCGACAGCTCGTGATTTGCACACGATTCCCTTTTAATCTACAATTAAGTAAAGCCTATATCGGTTGATGAAAAATAAAGTTAAGAACTTACATCAAAGGCAAATGTATCGATTATGATGGAGGAATTTAAAGGATTGACAAATTTTGTATCTGATTTTGATTAAACTATAACGAATTGAGCTCTTTTATGCCACAAAATGTCATGTAACAAATTTACAGCAACCTAAATTTGGATATATTTCTACATTATATTTGATTCTCCAACAAACAACCCTAAACTATGATTAAAAGACACTTTAAGAAGCTATGTTTAGCTTTTTTAATAGTAAGCAGCAGTGTTTTTGCACAAGAAATACCTTCGCCAAAATCGCATTTTGGTTTTACCATTGGTGATGATTATCAACTTGCCACCTACACTCAAACTGAAGCCTATTTTAAAAAGCTAGCGGAAACGTCAAAGCGTGTTAAACTGGTAGATATCGGCCAAACAGAAGAAGGAAGAAGCCAGTATATGTTAATTGTTTCTTCTCCGGAAAATCTTCAAAAGTTAGATCGGTACAAAGAAATTTCACAGCAATTGGCTCATGCTGAAATTACTCAAGAACAAGCAAAAGCACTGTCGCAAGAAGGAAAAGCGATTGTTTGGATTGATGGTGGCTTACATGCAACAGAAACCGTTGGTGCGCATCAACTGATTCAAACCGCTTATGAATTTGCTTCGAAAACAGATCCGGAAACCATGAAAATTTTGGACAATGTGATCATTTTATTTACCCACGCTAATCCTGATGGACAGGAGTTGGTTAGTAATTGGTACATGAGAGAGAAAGATCCCAAAAAGAGAACTTTATCTGGTTTGCCAAAGTTGTATGAAAAATATGCGGGGCATGATAATAACCGCGATTTCTTTATGTTAAACTTAAAGGAAACACAAAATATAGGTCGCCAGCTTTTTGTAGAGTGGATTCCCCAAATTATGTACAACCACCACCAGGCCGGCCCTGCCGGAACAGTGGTTGCAGGCCCGCCTTACCGCGATCCTTTTAATTATGTTTTTGACCCGACGCTTTTAACCAGCTTAGACGCTGTTGGTGCAGCGATGCATACCAGGATGAATGTTGAAAATAAACCGGGATATACGCAACGTGGAGGCTCTGTTTTCTCGACCTGGTATAATGGTGGATTGAGAACAACCACTTATTTTCATAATATGATTGGCTTGCTTACCGAAATTGTGGGAAGTCCTACACCATCAGAAATTCCATTGGTTCCATCGCGGTTATTACCGAACAGTGATTCTCCAAATCCGGTTACACCCCGTAAATGGTACTTTAAAAACTCGATTGATTATTCCGTTTCTTTAAATTATGCCGTGCTAAACTATGCACAGCGTTACCACGATGAATTGTTGTACAACATTTATCAAATGGGTAAAAATTCAATTGAAAGAGGTAAAAAGGATACCTGGTCTTTTTCTCCCAAAAAAATTGAGGCAATAAATAATGCCGCGAAAAAAGGAGGCTCGGGTAGTGCAGAAAGCAGCGATTTTGAATTTGGGGCAAGAAGATCCATGAGCATAAAATATTTCGATACCGTAATGAAAGCGCCGGCAAACAGAGACCCTCGGGGTTACATTTTGTCTGCTGATCAAGCTGATTTTAACTCTGCCATTAAATTCTTAAATGCGCTGATCAGAACAGGGATTGTTGTTCAAAAAGCAACAGCCCCATTTACGGTTGCTGGTAAGAAATATCCGGCTGGAAGTTATATTGTTAAAACGGATCAGGCTTTCCGTCCGCATGTTTTGGATATGTTTGAGCCACAAGATCACCCGAATGATTTTAAATATGAAGGCGGCGCTCCTATTCCTCCATATGATGCAGCAGGTTGGACTTTAGCTTATTTAATGGATGTAAAATTTGACCGGATTCAAGATGATTTTAACGGTCCGTTTGAAAAAAATCCTTACGGACAATTGTTAAACCCGGAAAATAGAATCCCTTCGGGGTCGGGTTATGTTTTAAGCGCGGCTCAAAATGATTCTTACACCGCGGTAAACGATCTGTTAAAAAATAAAGTTGATGTGTATCGCTCAACAGAAAATGGTGATTTCTATGTTTCATCGGCGGGAAAATCAATCCTTGAAAAAGCCAACGTCAAGATAAAATCTGCACCTGCTCCAAAAGATAAAACTAAAATCTCGGCCGCTAGAATTGCATTGTGGGATAATTATGGTGGATCAATGGCATCTGGATGGTTACGCTTTATGATGGAAAAGTATCACTATAATGCTATGGTTATTTATCCTCAGGATATTGATGCAGGTAATTTAAAATCTAAATATGATGTAATCATTTTTGTTGGTGGTGCTATTCCTGCCGTACAGGGAGGCGGTTTCGGTTCAAGAGCCGTTGGGCCAAAACCAGAAGAAATTCCGGAAGAATATAGAAATCGTTTGGGTAGAATTACAGTAGAAAAATCGATTCCTCAATTGAAAAAATTCTTAGAAACCGGCGGAAACATTGTAACCATAGGTAGCAGTACAAGTTTAGCTTATCATTTGAATTTACCTGTTCGCAATGCGATGATGGAAATTATAAACGGCGAAGAAAAAAGATTGCCCGCAGAAAAATATTATGTGCCGGGAAGTGTGCTTAATGTTGGAGTAGATACTAAACAACCATCAACATGGGGAATGGAAAAAGAGGCTGATGTTTACTTTGATAACAGCCCCGTTTTTAAATTAACAGGAGATGCTATTGCTACTGGTAAAATTAAGCCTTTAATGTGGTTTGAATCGGCAACGCCGCTGCGTAGCGGTTGGGCTTGGGGCCAGGCTTATCTTCAGGATGGCGTAACAGCTTTTGAGGCAAATGTTGGTAAAGGTAAATTACTCGCTTTCGGACCAGAAATTGCTTTCAGGGCACAAACTCATGGAACTTTTAAACTGATATTCAATCAATTGTATAAGTAATCAACCGCAGGAAAATAGAGAGCCGCTATCCTATAAGATAGTGGCCTTTTTACTTTCAATTTACCATCGTTAAGGAAGAAGAATCTAATTTTACCTTTATGAAAGTAGAAATCTGGTCGGACGTGATGTGTCCGTTTTGCTATATTGGTAAACGCCATTTTGAACAGGCAATAGAAAAACTGCCCTTTAAAAATGAAATTGAGGTAATATGGAAAAGCTATCAGCTCAATCCTGATTACCATAATACAAACAACGAAACGATTTACGAATACCTTTCCCGAAGCAAAGGAATGCCAATTGAGCAGGCCAAACAAATGACTAAACAGGTAGTTGATATGGCCGCAAATGCTGGTTTAAAAATCGATTTTGATACTAATATTCCTGCAAATACATTTAATGCACACCGATTAATCCATTTGGCTGCAAAATATAATCTGCAGGATTTGGCCGAAGAAAAATTATTCGAAGCCTATTTTATTAAAAGCAAAAATATTGGGGAGAATGATGTTTTAATTGATCTTGCTGAAGAAATTGGCTTAAACAAAACCGAGGCGAAGGAAGTTTTAGAAAGTGACCAGTTAGCCGAGGCCGTTCGTTATGATATTTACGAGAGTCAAAATTTAGGGATTCGTGGAGTTCCTTATTTTGTGCTCGACAGAAAGTATGGCGTTTCTGGTGCTCAACCTGTTCAGGCTTTCGAAGATGCGTTAACGCAAAGTTTTAAAGAATGGAAGGAAGCTCAACCGAAAACCACACTTGCTTCACTAAATAAAAATGACGATGCCATTTGTGATGAAAATGGTTGCGAGATATAAGTTTGTATCAATCTTACTCTGTCCTTTCTGAACGCAGTGAAGACCGCGGAAGCAGCTACGAAGTAAATCCCTGACCTGGCAGTATTTTACCCGGTTTACCGCTGAATTGTTTTTGTAAAATGACGTTGAGATGCTTCTGGTGTTTCCCGCAGATGCCGCTGATCACGCAGATAAAATAAAGTCTGCATAATTTTCTTAAATCTGCGGGATATTCTTTAAGAACCTAAGTTAAATTCATCTTCAGAAGATCATTCATTAATAACGTTATTTTCAATTGTATTCATGCTTGCTTCGCAGGTTTTCAGAATGACAAACCTTAGTTGCTAAAATTATACTTACTATCGATTCTGGTTCTTCAATGGCGTTAATAAATACTCCAATCCATTAACCCTAATCTCAAACATTGTTGCCATTAAATCGCCCAGTTTTCCTTTCGGGAAGCCTTTGTCTTTATACCAAAGCAAATAACTTTCCGGTATATTGCAAATTAAATAACCTTTATATTTTCCATAAGGCATTTGCATTTTCACTAAATCGAGCAATAAGGTTGGGTCAAACATTAAAGTATAAAATCTAAATAATTTTCTTTGTTAATTATAGAAAATGGTACATCAGGATAGTTTTTAGCAAAAAAGCCTGGAATTTTCTTTTTTTGGTTTCCCCATTTAAAATCGACAGCTAAGATCTCTCCATTTTTGGCTTCTATCATGTCAAGTTCCTGCTGATCATAGGTACGCCAGAAATAATGTTGAACACCCTGTTGCTGATACGACATTTTTTTGATACGCTCGCTGAAACCATAATTTTCCCACAAAATTCCCTGATCATTACGTAGTGCTAATAACCTAAAATCATTGATAATAGCATTACGAATTCCGTTATCATAAAAATACCATTTAGAAGATTTGGTTACTTCTTTACGCAAATTATTGCTGTAACCACCAACTTTATAAATGATAAATACTTTTGAAAGTAAATCGAGGTAACGATCTACCGTGTTTTTGCTAATTCCCAGCGAACGCGAAATCTCATCTATAGAAACTTCTGAACCAACCTGAAAGGCAATAAGTTTTAGTAACTCTAATAATTTATTGCTATTCTGAATGGTTTCATACATCAAAATATCTTTAAGTAAATATGATTTTACCAGCTCTGTTAAATACTGCGACTTCTCTGTAAGGGTTTCCAATTGAAATATTTCAGGATAAGCGCCAAAAATTAACCTCTCCTCGAGATTTTGCAAAGTCTGTAAGCCATTTTCATATTGCGCCAGTTCCATCTGAGCAATTGGATATAAATAGTAAGTTAAACTTCTCCCTGTTAAAGGTTCTCCTGTTTGGTTGGAAAGATCAAAAGCGGATGAGCCGCTTGCTATAATAGTTAAGTCTTTAAAGCTGTCAATAAGCAGTTTTAAAATTTTCCCGATTTCAGGGATTACCTGCGCCTCATCAATCACTAATAATTTGGCATTGCCTAAAATTCGACTGTAGTTTGCTACAGTTCTTGTGGTCAGCAAGATTTGAACATCCTGGTCTTCTCCATTTAATAAAAGATGTTCGATGTTTGCTTCAGCTGTAATCTGTTCAATAAGCCAGGTTTTTCCAACCCTCCTCGTTCCAAAGAGTAGAATTACTTTATTCTTTCCTATTTTATTCAGGATCGTTGATTTTAAATATCTTGAAATCTGACTTTGCATAAGTCAAATATAATAAAAAATGTTAATTGAGTCAGTTGATTGACTGAATTAACATTAATTGAGTCAATCAACTGACTGAATTAACGTTTTAATCAATTAATTCGAGTGTTTGAATAGCCTCTTCAACGGTATTTACATTATCAAAAGCGATGCGCAAAGTATTCTTAACCTCTTTCAAATTACACATTCGCGGATGGTTTTGGGCAAAAGTTAAAATCTTGGTAAAGGTATTTGAATCGAAATATTTCGATTGTTTATCGCTTAAAAAATAGCCCCGTAGGCTGTTTTTCTTGAAACTAATTTTCTCAAAACCGAGTTTTTTCCCAAACCACTGCAAACGAACCACACTCAACATGGTTTTTACCTGTGGCGGCACGGGGCCAAACCGATCAGCTAAATGTTTTTCAAAAATGGCTAAATCAGTTTCATTATCTAATTTAGAAAGCTCGGTATATAAGTTGTAGCGTTCTGTAATGTTGGTAATATAGGCATCCGGAATGTATAGCTCCAAATCGGTATCAACCTGCGTAAAACCCACAAAAGGGCGTTCAGGTTCATTTTCGAACAAACCTTTAAATTCAGCCTCTTTCAGTTCCTGAATGGCTTCGTCCAAAATCTTATGGTACATTTCAAAGCCGATTTCGGCAATGAAACCACTTTGCTCGGCACCTAATAAATTTCCGCTACCGCGGATATCTAAATCCCGCATGGCCACATTGAAGCCACTGCCCAAATCAGAAAACTCTTCAATGGCGCTTAAACGTTTCCGGGCTTCAGAAGTTAAAGTAGAAAGTGGCGGCGATAACAAATAACAGAATGCTTTTTTATTGCTTCTGCCTACACGGCCACGCATTTGATGCAAATCACTTAAACCAAACATGTGTGCATGGTTAATGATGATGGTATTGGCATTTGGTATATCCAGGCCTGCTTCAATAATTGTCGTGGCTACTAAAACATCTTTTTCGCCATTAATAAAATCGAGCATCACATCTTCCAGCGCATCGCCATCCAGCTGGCCATGTGCAATGCCAATTCTGGCTTTTGGAACTAATTTTTGAATTAATCCGCCTAACTGCATTAAATCATTTACCCGGTTATGAATAAAGAAAACCTGCCCGCCACGATCTAATTCAAACTGAACGGCCTCCTGAATCAACTTATCGTTAAAAACATGCAATTCAGTGCTTACCGGTTGTCGGTTTGGCGGTGGGGTACTGATGATGGATAAATCCCGCGCTCCCATTAATGAGAAATGCAAAGTTCTTGGAATTGGTGTGGCAGTTAAAGTTAAGGTATCTACATTTACACGAACTGCTTTTAACCGTTCTTTTGCGGTAACACCAAACTTTTGTTCCTCATCAATAATCATGATTCCCAGATCCTTAAACTTCACATCTTTACTTAGCAAACGGTGCGTGCCGATTAAGATATCAACCTTTCCGGCTGCAGCCTCAGCCAAAGTATCTTTGATTTGCTTACTGGTTTTGAAACGATTGATATAATCAACCGTAACGGGAAAATCTTTCAACCGCGAAGAGAACGTTTTAAAATGCTGTAAGGCTAAAATGGTTGTCGGAACCAAAACTGCAGCTTGTTTGCCCTCTGCAACGGCTTTAAATGCCGCACGAACGGCAATTTCTGTTTTTCCAAAACCCACATCGCCACAAACCAAACGATCCATCGGGTGTGGAGATTCCATATCCTTTTTCACATCTTGAGTAGCCTTTAACTGATCTGGTGTATCCTCGTAAATAAAAGACGCTTCCAGTTCAGTTTGCAAATAACCATCGGGAGAAAAAGCGGTTCCAGCCTGAGTTTTGCGTAAAGCATACAGTTTGATCAGGTCACGGGCAATGTCTTTAACTTTTTTTTTAGTGGTTTTTTTGAGTTTATCCCAGGCGTCGGTACCCAATTTATTCATTTTGGGTACGCCGCTTTCCTTGCCGCTATATTTTGCAATACGATTGAGCGAGTTAATGTTTACATAAAGCAAATCATTGTCTGCATAAATCAGGCGGATCATTTCCTGCGTTTTGCCGTTAACCTCAACTTTTTCTAAACCGGCATATTTTCCAATTCCATGGTCAATATGGGTTACATAATCGCCTGATTTAAGCTCACGAAGATCTTTGAGCGTAATCGCCTGGCTTTTCTGATAACCTTTTTTAAGCTTGTATTTATAGTAGCGATCAAAAATTTGATGATCAGTATAAAAGGCAGTTTGAATTTGCGGATCAACAAAACCTTCACGCAACATGCTGTTTATGGGCGTAAACTTTGCCGTTTTATCAATATCCTCCAAAATGGCATATAAACGTTCAATCTGTTTGGGAGAATCGGTAAAAATGAAGTTTACAATTCCCTCTTTTTCATTTTCCTTTAAGTTATGAATGAGGAGATTGAAATCTTTGTTGAATGATGGCTGCGGTTTGGTTTCAAATTCAAAGCGATCGCTGGTTTTATAAAAAAACTGTTTGCCAAATTCCACTAAAGGGAAATCGTGTAAATGATCGCCTAATAGTTTTTCATCACTGAAGGCAAATTTAGGATCGATCCATTCGGGATTTTGAGTTTTATCTGCCGCAGGCAAAGCTTTCCAAAGCTCAACGGCTTTTTTATAACCTGCTTTAACAATATCCAAAGTAAATTCGACATCCTTAAACCAAAGTTGCGTATCCTGATCAATATAATCGAGAATGCTGATGTTGCTTTCGGTTAAAAACTTAGCCTGAACGTTTGGCACAATGGTAAGCGATTTAACATCGGCTACCGAAAGCTGGCTTTCAATTTCAAAGCTACGGATACTCTCTACTTCATCGCCAAAAAACTCAATGCGATAAGGCAAATCGGAAGAGAATGAAAAAATATCGACAATACCACCACGAATTGAAAACTGACCAGGTTCATAAACAAAATCACGCCTGTCGAAATCATAATCAATTAAAAACTCATTAATGAAATCTATCCCCAGTCTAGCACCAAGACTGATTTCTAGAGTGTTTTTCTCTAAAGCAGAACGATCAATTACCTTTTCGGCAATAGCTTCAGGGTAAGAAACCACAATCTTTCCATATTCCGAATCGTGATTCAGTTCGTTTAAAACTTCGGCGCGAGCCAATACATTTGCAGTATCAACCTGCGTAAAATCGAAGGATTTTCGGTAAGAAGATGGAAATAACAAGACTTGTTTATCCAGAACGCTTTCCAGATCAGATTGAAAATACGCTGCCTCTTCCCTATCCGGAAGTACGAAGAGCAAAGGTTTATGCAGTAAAAAATAGGAGGAAAGAGCAACAATGGCATCGGCAGAACCCACTAATCCCTTTAATTGGATCTTAGGGTTTTTAGAGGCGTTCAACGCTTTGGTAAATTGAGTTACCCTATCGTCGGTTTTATATCTGTTTATTAAATCGCGAATGTTCAAGGCACAAAAATAAGCTTATTCTTTAATATTAACCCGCAATTTTGTTAAAGGTTTTTTAAGTTTGTGCATAGTTTCTTAGTGTGCAAATCCTAATTCGTCGTTTTATATTTACCGTTTGTCGAATAAACATATATTCCTGTAACAAAGCTTTTCTCATTTCCTCTAAAATGTATAAAATTGAAAGATGAAGAACATTAAAAACTTTCCGATAGAGCTTGCATTCTGGGTGATTGGTTTAGTGTTGCTGGCAACAGCAAATGGTCACGAACATCACTTCACACTTTGCCCGTTGGCAAATTTAGGCTACGAAGGCTGGTGTCCGGGATGTGGGATTGGCAGGTCAATCAGCCATATATTTCATGGCGAATTTACCGAAAGTTTTTCCGAACACTGGTTCGGGTTTCCGGCTCTTTTAATTATACTTTACAGAATTTATACATTGATAAAAAATAATAAAACATTTAAAATTTTAACAACAAATACATAGAAACCATGGATATATTTCAATCGCCTTTAATGTCGTTACCAGGTATAACGCCAGAAGAATACGCCTATTTACAACAAGCAACCACAGGCTTAAATGAGCAACAATTACGTAATTTCTTAATGATTTACGGTAGCAGAAGAAAACAACCATCAGAAATTTTATTGCTGGCCTTAATAGGATTTTTAGGTTTCGCAGGCATCCACAGATTCGTAATCGGACAAATTGGAATGGGTATTTTGTACTTTTTCACTGGTGGCTTGTGTATGATCGGTACAATTGTAGACGTGATTAATCACAAAAGCCTTGCTTTTGAATACAACCAGAAGATGGTTTTCGAAAGCTTACAAATGGTAAGAATGGGTGGCGGATTTTAATAAGAATTAAAGTAGCTTACGAAGTTTAAACGCCACAAGCAAGAGAAGACTTCTTAAGTTTTAATATTAAATTTTTGAAAAGCAAAGACAGAAGCTTTTCTTAATGTTCGCCCCGCTATACATTACAAGTCCGCACCCGATGAAACCAGTGCAAACAAGCAAGCATATCTATAAAATCATATATAACATGCTTAAATCGGGTTTGCGGGCTTTTCATTTCTATCGGGTTTAAGGTTCAATAATTGTGGTGCCTGGTTGAGTTTTACCACCCCTACCCCTCCTAAAAAAGGAGGGGATTAGCGAGTGAGGAGGTTTATTTGGTTGTTAAAATTAGTGCTAATGCTTATAACCAAAGAGCTTTAAATTTAATTCCAATCAACAATTTTTCAGTGTCCAACTTCCCTCCTTATTTTCAAGGAGGGGTTCGGGGTGGTTTTAATATTACTTTCCTTTTAAACCAAAACCGCAAATTATATATCTTTATAAAATGAAATTAGCTGAAATAACCAACTATTTAGAAAGCATTGCCCCGCTCAATTACCAGGAAGATTATGATAATTCAGGTTTAATTGTTGGCGATCCGAATATGGAAATCAGAGCCGCTTTGGTGGCTTTAGATTGCGTAGAAAAAATTGTTGACGAGGCAATTTCAACAGGCTGCAATCTCATCATTACCCATCACCCAATTGTTTTTAAAGGGCTAAAAAAACTGAATGGTAAAAATTATGTGGAGCGTGTAGTGCTTAAAGCCATAAAAAACAATATTGCCCTGTACGCCATTCATACCAATTTAGATAGCATTCATACCGGCGTAAATGCCAGGATTTGCGAACGCCTTGGCTTAACAGGAACAAAAGTACTGTTACCGAAAACAGGATTGTTAAAAAAATTGGTTACTTATTGCCCTCAGGCACAGGCAGAGCAATTACGTTCAGCTTTGTTTTACGCAGGAGCTGGCAATATTGGGAATTATAGCGAATGCAGTTTCAACGCTGATGGTATTGGAACTTTTAAAGGAAATGAAGATGCCGATCCTTTTGTAGGCGAAAAAGGTATTCGCCACAGAGAACCGGAAGTACGGATTGAAATGGTTTATCCTACACAGGCCGAAAGAAAAATTCTGGTCGCATTATTCGAGAATCATCCTTATGAAGAGGTGGCCTATGATATTTATAAATTGGAAAATAAACACCAATTGGTAGGTTCAGGAATGGTTGGCTGGCTGGAATACGATATGGATGGCTACGATTTCCTGCATTTAATAAAAGATAGGATGCAGGCTAAAGTGGTAAGGCATACAGAAGTGATTAATAAAAGAATAAAAAAAGTAGCCGTTTGCGGAGGCTCTGGGAGTTTTCTTTTAAAGGATGCCATTGCCGCCGGAGCTGATGCTTTTATCACGGCAGATTTTAAATATCATGAGTTTTTTGATGCGGAAGAAAAAATCATCATTGCCGACATCGGACACTTTGAAACTGAACAATTTACCTCAAATTTATTGGTTGAAATTATTCAAAAAAAATTTACTAACTTTGCAATCCGTTTAACGGAGCAAAATACAAACCCCATAAATTACTTGTTTTAATGGAACAAACCGTAGAACAAAAGCTAAAAGCTTTATACGAATTACAAAATATCCACACAAAAATTGATAAAATCCGCCAGGTAAGAGGCGAATTACCAATGGAAGTTGCCGACTTAGAGGATGATGTTTTAGGATTAGAAACCAGAATTTCAAAAATCAAAGGCGAACTTGATGATTTAGAGGATGCCATCGTAACCCGTAAAAATACAATTAAAGACGCACAAGCGGCTATCAAAAGATATGACACTCAATTAAAAGAAGTTAAAAACAACCGTGAATACGATGCTTTAACTAAAGAAATTGAGATTCAAGGTTTAGATATCCAGGTTTCTGAGAAAAAAATCAAAGAGCATGGTTTCGAGATCACTTCTAAAACTGAAATTTACGAAGCAGCTTTAGCTGATTTGGAAGGCAGAAAGAAAGATTTAGAAGTTAAGAAAAGCGAACTTGATGTAATTACTGCTGAAACTGAAAAAGAAGAGCAGGATTTACAAAAGAAAGCCGATAAAGCAGAACCTCAAATTGAAGAGCGCTTATTAGTGGCCTACAAACGTTTACGCAAAAATGCGGTAAACGGCTTAGCTGTAGTAACTATTGATCGCGATTCATGCTCAGGATGTTTCAATCAGATTCCGCCTCAACGCCAGTTAGATATTCGTCAGCGTAAAAAAATCATTGTTTGCGAGCATTGTGGCCGTATTTTAGTTGATGAAGCTTTAACTCATGAAGTAGCAGAAGCTTAATAGCATTTAATAAATCATAGGAGCGTCCCGATTTTTATTGGGACGTTTTTTGTTTATACACAAAACAAGAATAAGAATTCTGCGTTAAATGTAGATATTTGTTATAATGTGAATTCTGTTGTAATAACCAACAGCGCCAAAAATAGTAAAGCCATTCCTGATGATTAAATGTCTGCGTTTTTTTATACTTTCTATATTCTTTATATTTCCACTTTCCTTATTTGCTAACTTTGATTTTAACGCCAATTGCTTAAATGCATACCGGAGTATTTTTGAGTTAAAACTAGGCAATGCAAGGGCTTATATTGCAACAGAAAAAAAGCAAAGACCTAATAATTCCATTATACCCTTATTAGAAAATTATGTAGACTATTTTACCATTTTAACTTCTGAAAGCAAAGCTGATTTTGACAAATTGAAAGCGAATAAATCAGCCCGGTTAGATCAGATAAGTGATGATAACGATAGAAATTCTCCCTATTATCTTTACGCTCAGGCTGAAATTAATTTACAATGGGCATTGATTCGGGGCCGTTTTGGAGAATATTTCAATGCAGCCATGGAGATTAAAAAAGCCAACGGGCTTTTACAGGATAACGCTAAAAAATTTCCAAACTTTCACCTTAATATGAAAGGACTGGGATTGATTAATGCTGTTTTAGGCAATCTTCCTGATGGTACGTTAAAGAGTACCTTATCAGCTTTTGGCATAAAAGGCAATTTGCAAAATGGCTTAAATATGTTTGAGAAACTCGCAGAAAATCTTCCAAAATCCTCATACGAACCTTTTTATGAAGAAGTGGTTTTTTATTATGCTTATGTGCTTACCGATGTTGCCCATAGCGCGTCAGCCTACGCTAAAACGATGAAATACACCGAGCGAATTGCCGATACGAGCTTGTTAAAAAGTTATTTACAGAGTTACGTGTGTATCAAAAATGCCCATAATGATGAAGCAATTTCAATTTTGGCTAAAAAACCTGAAGGAGGTACATACCAACCCTTTCCTTATCTGGATTATTTAGAGGGCATCGCTCATTTAAACAAGCTGGATTTGAATGCGGCAAGTTATTTTAATCGGTTTTTACAAACTAACAAGGGGGTAAATTATATAAAAGATGCCAATTTGCATTTGGGCTGGATATTACTTTTAAAAGGAGATAAAGCCGGCTACACCGCTTATGCTGCTAAAGCAATAAATAATGGCTACACTTACAACGAGAAAGATAAACAAGCAAAAAATGAAGCTGCCGGACCAGTTCCTCTGGTCGATTTATTAAAGGCAAGGTTGTTGTATGATGGGGGCTATTTAACAAAAGCTTTACAGGCATTGGATGATCAGAAAACAACAGATTTTTCAACTGATAAGGATAAAACCGAATTTAATTATCGCCTGGGCAGAATTTATGATGATTTAGGGAAAGATGATCAGGCTTTGGCTGCTTATCAAACCACCATAAATCAAGGGAAAAACCTGAAGTATTATTTTGCTGCAAACGCAGCTTTACAAATGGGCAAAGTGTATGAAAGGCGCAAGAATGCCACAAAAGCAAAAGAGGCCTTTAATATGGCAATAGCGATGAAAAATCACGAATATGAAAGCAGTATCGAAAATCAGGCGAAAGCGGGTTTGAGGAGGCTTAATTAAAACCGATACACAAAGGCATTAATATGCATTCCTGCCCCTACTGATGCAAAAACAGCTACATCACCTGCTTTAACTTTATATCCTTTAACCTGTTCTTTCAAAACTAAATCGAGCAAAGTTGGTACAGTTGCAACGGAACTGTTTCCCAGCCATGAAATGGTCATAGGCACTAAGTTTTCAGGAACGGCATCTTTGCCATAAAGCTTAAATAAACGCTTCATAATTGCGGTGTCCATTTTCCCGTTGGCCTGGTGAACAAACACAATATTCACGTCTTCAACGCTTAATCCCGCCTTATCTATCGCTTTCTTAATTACCTGTGGTACCTGAACCACTGCAAACTCATAAAGCTTACGGCCGTTCATTTTTAAATAGAAATTTCCACTGGTTTCATCGGGGTGAGAGCCCTTTCCCATGGTTAATAAGTTGCCATAATTTACAGCATGGGTTTCTGTTTTGTGTGCTAATATTCCCCTCTTTTGCTCCAGCTCTTCCTTTGCTTCAAAAATTACAGCTCCTGCACCATCAGAAAAAATCATACTGTCACGATCATGTGGATCGATAATTCTGCTCAGTGTTTCCGCTCCGATGACTAATACGCGTTTAGCATCGCCACTTTTAATATAATAATCTGCCTGGATAGATCCCTGAACCCATCCCGGACAACCAAAAATGATGTCGTAAGCCACGCAATCAGCATTTAAGATCCCAAGTTCTTGTTTTACCTTTGCCGCAAGCGCAGGCAGTACATCTATTCGATTGCTTCCTAATGGAATATCTCCAAAATTATGACAGAAGATGATATAGTCTAAAGTTTCCTTATCTATTCCAGCATTTTCTATTGCTTTTTCAGCAGCTTTTGCACCTATGTGATTACTTAACTGCTGCGGACAAGCATATCTTCGTTCAACAATTTCAGTGATTTCAGAGAATTTGTGGATAATCTCTGCATTCTCTTTTTCTAACGGATTTCCGTTTTCGAAAAAGGTAGAATTTAAGAATTCGTTACCAGAAATAACATTCTCAGGGATATAGCTTCCTGTGCCGATAATTACAGTATTTATTATTTTGCTCATAATTATAATACCGCATACTAAATCGGTATGTAGTATAAAAATATGATTAATAAATCATAAATGGAAATTTTTTAACTAAAATCATCAATCAGAAAAACAAAAAGCCGCTTAGGGCCATGTGCGTAATACCCGAAAGTTTTTCGATATCAACAGTTTGGCTTTATTTTTATTGTTGCTAAAGTTCTGGTTGCGAATTGGATATATTTCTTGCCTGAGCTAATACAAGCTATTGTAAATACTTACAGCATTGATACAGATATAAAATTAATAAAGATATTTCATTCGGTTATAATAATTTCTTTTATGATGAGACTTTTAATATAGATAAACTTCTTATGGTAGGGTAAACCGTAGTAAAGCTTCTAATGACCTTTTGTGGACGGTTTATAGAAAAGAGGAATAGATAGAAAGAGATATAAATGTTTTTAGGCAAAATTTACTGTAAGCTATGGTTTAATAGATAAAGAGCATTAGGATTTCTGACCTCTCCTTTCATTATGACTAAAACAATCTGATGGTACTGGAACTAAGGTAAAAAGTTTAGAAATGTCGGCTAAGTAGTGGGTACACTTTATAAAGCAGATGTTTGAAATAAATTTTTAGTAATTTTGATTAAGTCTTTAATGCTAAAAATTAATAATCATGGAAAGTATAACGATTTACCCTAAAAATGAAAGGCAAAAATCTTTGCTCAAATCATTATTGCGAGAGTTGAAGGTTCATTTTGAAATCGAAGAGAACAATAATAATACATTCTTGAGTGAAAAAGATTACTATGCTAAAATTGACAAGTCCATAGCGCAAGCTGAAAATGGTAAAACAAAAAAACTAACTAAAGAAGAGCAAAAAGAATTTTTAGGCTTATGAGTTATGCAATTGAATTTACTCCCGAAGCAGAACTAGATATTAAAAGGCATAAAAAAAACGCAGATAAAAAAGTTTTAATTAAAATTGATAAACTTTTAAACGAATTAAGAGAGCATCCAACTTCCGGAACTGGAAAACCCGAAAAGTTAAAACATTACCAAATCTTGACTTGGTCAAGAAGAATTACCAGCAAACACAGGCTTGTTTACAGAATACAAGATGAAAGAGTGGTTGTTCTGGTTCTTTCTTTTTGGGGACATTATGCTGATAAATAAGCAAACCACCCAAACTAATTCCGTACTTTCCCCTTAACTAAAATCATCAATCAGAAAAACAAAAAGCTCTTTAGGGCCATGTGCGCCCAATACCAGTGTCTTCTCAATATCGGCGGTTCTGCTTGGCCCGGTAATATTGCTGATCATTGATGGAATTTGATTTCCGTATTTGTTTTTTAGCAATTGGAATGCATCTTTTAAATCCAAAACAAGTTGGCTTGTTCTGGCAATTACGATGTGATGATGAGGGAAAATGCTCAATCTTCTTCCTGCTTGACTTTGATTGCTAACCATTACACTTCCATTACGCGCGATAAGTGCCTCACAAAGTGTAATGCCTACTTCAGCTTGTTCAAAATCTTTATCCGTTTGATAAAATGGAAATTCGTATTTCGCCAAAAACTCCTGAAGTTCTGGTTCCCAGCAATAAATTTTCCGCCATTTAAATTTATCAGCAAGTTGAAGCATGTTTTCGAAGAAATCGATCCCGTCTTCGCAAAAAATAAAATTTCCGGATATAGCTGTTAATTGCTCCGCGAATAAAATTTCCAGTTCTTCGGTGTTTTTTTTATATAGCGGGCTTTCTTCTAAATGTGGATAAGGATTCTCTCGCTTTTCTAAAAGCGCTTTCCTGATCTTCTTTAGCATTTGCTCTTTCGCGGTTGTATTATCCTTCATTGTATAAAAAAAATGAAACCTTGAATTTTTGAGGTTCAAGGTTTCAAACTTATGTATAATTGTTTTGATATGCAATTTAACGCATATGCCAGTATTACTCTTTTTCTGTTGCAGGATTTAACCCTGTAACTTCCTGATTGATGTCAGTATCACCAACGCCATCATGCACCAATCCTTCTGCAGCAGGAGTTTGATCTCCGGTTCCATTTACAAATTCATCATAAGTGGTACGTGTATCAAAAGGACGTTTACCCAAAATTTCCTCCAAATCTGCCTGGAATAAAATTTCTTTTTCCAATAACTTCTGGGCTAATTTTTCCAATCCTTCGCGTTTTTCAATCAATAACGCTTTAGTTTTGATATATACATCACCAATCAGCTTTCTAACTTCAATGTCAATGAGTTCTGATGTTTTTTCAGAATATGGTTTGTTGAAATTATATTCATTTTGAGGGTCATGGAAAGAAACATTTCCAACAGCCTCATTCATGCCGTAAATACTAACCATTGCATAAGATAATTTGGTAATGCGCTCTAAGTCATTTTGTGCGCCGGTAGAAATTTTACCAAATGTGATATCTTCAGCAACCCGGCCACCCATTGTCATGCACATTCCATCAATTAACTGTTCAGTGGTATACAGGAATTGCTCCTTGGGTAAATATTGCGCATAACCTAAAGCTGCTACTCCCCGAGGTACGATGGATACTTTAACCAATGGGTCAGCATGTTCCAAGAACCAACCGGCAATAGCGTGGCCTGCCTCATGGTATGCAACAATGCGCTTCTCTTCTGGAGAGATAATTTTATTTTTCTTCTCTAAGCCACCAATTACACGATCAATAGCGTCTTGAAAATCTTGCATATCAACCTGCTCCTTGTTTCTACGGGCAGCAATTAAAGCCGCCTCATTACAAACATTGGCAATTTCGGCACCTGCAAAACCAGGGGTTTGTGCCGATAGTTTCTTCGCATCAACTTCTACGGCTGTTTTAATTGGTTTTAAGTGAACATTGAAAATGTGTTCGCGGCCAACTAAATCAGGTTTATCAATAGAAATTTGTCGGTCAAAACGACCTGGGCGTAATAATGCAGAATCTAAAACATCAGGACGGTTGGTTGCCGCAAGAATAATGATACCTGAGTCTGTTCCAAAACCATCCATCTCAACCAATAATTGGTTCAATGTGTTTTCGCGCTCATCGTTTCCGCCCATTACACTATTTTTTCCGCGGGCACGACCAATTGCATCAACCTCATCGATAAAAATAATACAAGGTGCTTTGTCTTTAGCTTGTTTAAATAAATCTCTTACACGTGATGCACCAACACCTACAAACATCTCTACAAAATCAGAACCCGATAAAGAGAAGAAAGGTACTTGTGCTTCGCCTGCAACTGCTTTGGCCAATAAAGTTTTACCTGTTCCCGGCGAGCCAACCAATAATGCGCCTTTAGGGATTTTACCTCCCAGGTTTGTATATTTTTTAGGGTTTTTAAGGAAATCCACAATTTCCATCACCTCTTGTTTAGCTTCTTCTAAACCTGCAACATCGTTGAATGTGATGTTCACCTGGCTTTCTTTATCAAATAATGTTGCTTTTGATTTTCCGATGCTGAAAATCTGGCCACCGCCACCAGCACCACCGCCCATACGGCGCATCATAAAAATCCAGAAACCGATTAATAAAAGCAATGGCAAACCAATGTTGACCAATAAGCCCAGAAACGGATTGCTTCGGCTTTCTTTTTCTGCCAGTATTCTTGGTTGATCGGGCGGAAGATTCCTTTGAGATTCAGCAAGTTGCTTATCCAAACCATCCATAGTACCCGCATTGAAGTAAACTACAGGGCCGCTATTTACTGAAGCAAACCTACTGGTGCTTTTATATTTTTCGTATTGAGGTTTCTTTAAGGCCGCAGGTTTAATATAAACCTCAACTTTTACTAAATCTTCGCTTTTGTAGGCGACTAATTTCTCCACATCTCCAGTTAAGAGCATCTTGCTCTCAAATTCTGGATAATCAATTTTTTTACCACCATCACTTGAGAATAAAACTTGAGCAGCTATTATGGCAACAATAATTGCAGCATAAACCCAAAAAATATTAAACTTAGGGGCTTTTTGTGGTTTTTTCGGGATATTAGGTATTCTTCTTCCCGGTTTCTTGTTTTCGTTTGTATTTTGATTATCGTTCATTTGTATTGTTCAAAATGGTTCAGAGGTTATGCGCTTTGATAATTTGTGCTTTCTGCATCTCCCCACAATTCTTCAATGCCATAAAAATGGCGTTTTTCAGTTTTAAAAATGTGCACAACCACATCAAAATAATCAAGAATAATCCAGTCTGCAGTTTCGAAACCCTCCTTATGTCTTGGATCGGCCTGTGTTGCTTTATAGATTTCTTTTTCTACGCTATCGGCAATAGCTTTTACTTGTGTGCCGGAGTTGGCGCTAGCAATGATAAAATAATCTGCTACAGAGGTATGAATATTTGTTAGATCTAACCGCACGATATCTTCTCCCTTTTTTTCCTGTATGCCATGAACGGCTAACTCAGAAAGGTATGTAGAAAGGGCTACTATTTTCTTTTTTACCATTAAAATGCTTTAATTTTGGAATTACAATATTATAAATTCAACACTTGCAAAATAACACTTTTTCGACACTATTTGTTGGTCAAAATTTAATCAAATTAAAAGAAGTTGATTCTACTAATAACTTTTTAAAGGAATTAGTGTCAAAATCCGAGCCATTACCGGAAGGAACTGTAATTATGGCAGATAATCAAATAGCTGGTAGAGGACAACAAGGAAGTGTGTGGCAAACTCAGGCAGGGAAAAACATTAGCACGAGCGTATATTTAAAGCCGTCTTTTTTGCCGTTAAATAAGCAGTTTTATCTGAATATCGCCGTTAGTTTAGCTGTTAGCGATACTTTATCACATTTCATTCCCGAAGGGATTAAAATTAAATGGCCAAATGATATATACCATTTAGACAGGAAACTGGGCGGGATATTAATTGAAAACATACTGACAGGTGCATTTATAAAATCATCAGTTATTGGCATTGGTTTAAATATCAATCAGAAAGATTTCGCAGATAATATCAGTCATCGGGCCACTTCCGTCATTCAAATTTTACAAAAGGAAGTTCAATTAGACGTCATTATCCAGAAATTATTCGTTTTTATGGAAAAATACTACCTAATTTTGAAATCAGGAAATTTTAGTATTTTACAAAATATTTACCTGGAAAAGCTATATGATTTTGGTGTAACGGCAACTTACAAACAAAATGGAGAGGTTTTTGAAGGTATAATAACAGGAGTTGATGATACTGGTAAATTATTAATGAACATTAATGGCAGCCAGCGATCATTTAATTTTAAAGAAATAGAATTTACACACACTAAATAAACACACAATGAAAAAAATTACCCTGGCGCTATCAATGGTATTATTTACCGTTGCTGTTGCGTTCGCTCAAATTGAGAAACCAGTAACATGGTCTTATGCTGCAAAAAAAATCAGCAAAACCGAAGCTGTTTTATATTTGAAAGCATCCATTGATGATAAATGGCATATCTATTCTCAAAATGTTAAGGATGGCGGACCGGTAAAAACCACTTTTGCTTTTTCTCCATCAAAAGATTTTTCTTTAGTGGGAAAAACAGATGAACCCAAAGCGATTACTAAGTATGAAGATACTTTTAAAATGAATGTCAGCTATTTTGAAAAATCAGTGATTTTTCAGCAAAAAATAAAACTGAATAAAGCCACTGCCACTGTTAAAGGTAAAGTTGAGTTTATGGTTTGTAACGATAGACAATGTCTTCCGCCAGAAGAAGTGGAGTTTAGCATACCGGTTAAATAATTGATAACAAAATGATTGCAGGCAGTCCCGATATTTTTGGGACTGTTTCTTTTTAAAGTAAAATCTAATCTGTGCAGGGCGTTATAAACGAAGCGTTTATAAAATTATTCTTAATTTCACGGCCTTAAACACAAACTCACAAATGAAAAAGATTCTATTATTGTTATTAATGGCAACAATGTTTTTAGCATTGCCTGCTGTTAAAAGTTACGCTACAGTAACGCAAGATTCTACAACGACGGCCCCGCCTGATGACATTGTTTTCACTGAAGTTGGATCGGCGCAGGATAGTGCTGCAAATAACATTGTAAAAGATTCAGTAAAAAAGAATGTAGCTCCTCCTGTATCGAAAACGGCAGATCAGGAAAAGTTAACACTTTGGGAAACATTTATAAAGGGTTTACTATTTGGATTTGCGGCAATTCTAATGCCTTGTATATTTCCAATGCTCCCGCTCACAGTTAGTTTTTTTACCAAAAAAGCCGGGAGTAAAAGTAAAGCAGTTGGTCAGGCTATAATTTACGGAATATCAATCATTATCATATATGTTGCATTGGGCATGCTGGTTACCATAGCATTTGGTTCAGATGCGTTAAATGCGCTTTCAACAAATGGCATTTTTAATTCATTTTTCTTTTTATTGCTAGTGGTTTTTGGAGCATCATTTTTAGGTGCTTTTGAAATTACTTTACCAAGCGCATTTGTAAATAAAATTGATGCTAAATCGGATAAAGGGGGCTTAATGGGCATTTTCTTTATGGCTTTTAGTTTGGCTTTGGTTTCTTTTTCCTGCACAGGTCCGCTTATTGGAACTTTACTGGTAGATGCAGCATCAAAAGGAGATAGATTAGGGCCAGCAGTTGGAATGTTTGGATTTTCTTTTGCGTTAGCAATTCCTTTCGCACTGTTTGCATTATTCCCATCTCTTTTAAAATCACTTCCAAAATCTGGCGGTTGGTTAAATAGTGTAAAAGTAGTTTTAGGTTTTATTGAACTGGCTTTTGCTTTTAAATTCCTGTCAAACGTAGATTTAGCTTACCACTGGAATTTACTTGACAGAGAAATCTTCTTGGCGATCTGGATTGCCATATTTGCGCTGATGGGAATTTATCTCTTAGGGAAAATCAAATTCTCACACGACAGTGATTTGCCTTATTTATCAGTACCAAGAACTTTCCTGGCTATTCTGGTTTTTGCATGGGTAATTTATTTAATTCCCGGAATGTGGGGTGCGCCACTGAAATCTATTAGTGCGTTTTTGCCACCTACAGCAACGCAAGACTTTGATTTGAACAATATAACAGCAACGCCACAAACTTCCTCAGCAACAAAAGAAAAAAAATACGCTGCGCTATTTCACCGGTTGACCCCAAAAGGTTTTAATCCATATTATGATTATGAGGAGGCAAAACAAGCTTCTAAAGAACTAGGAAAACCAGTTTTAATCGATTTTACAGGATGGAATTGCGTAAATTGCCGCAAAATGGAAAATAACGTATGGTCTGATCCGGAAGTGGCCAAAAGATTAAAGAACGATTTTGTAATGGCAGAACTTGTTGTAGATGATAAAACGGAATTGCCTTTAGAGGAACAGTATGTTTCTACCTTTAGCAATAAAAATATAAATACCATTGGAAAAAAATGGAGCGATTTTCAGGCAGCAACCTTTAACAGTAACTCCCAACCTCAATATGTAATTGTGGATGGCGATGGAAATGTTTTAGTTCCACCACAGGGAGCGGATTATAATCCTGAAAATTACATTAAATTTTTAGACAGCGGAAAGGCAGCTTTTCAAAAAAAATCAAATGAATAAAATTAAAAATATTGGTGTTTTAACTTCTGGCGGTGATTCGCCGGGCATGAATGCCGCGATTAGGGCCGTAGTAAGAGCCTCAATTTATTATGATATTGAAGTTACAGGATTTATTCGCGGGTATGAAGGCTTAATTAATAATGATTGTATGGCCATGGATCGCAAATCTGTTGCGAACATTATCCAACGTGGCGGAACCATTTTAAAAACCGCCCGAAGCGAAGCTTTTAAAACCGTTGAAGGAAGGCAAAAAGCGTATAAAAACCTGAAAGATAAAGATATTGACGCATTAATTGTGATTGGTGGAGATGGAACTTTCACGGGCGCAAATGTATTTTCTAAAGAATTTGACCTTCCAATTGTTGGTTTGCCAGGAACTATAGATAACGATCTGGCTGGCACAGATTTTACCATTGGTTACGATTCAGCGATAAACACTGTTGTTGATGCCGTTGATCGGATTAGAGACACAGCCGAATCTCACGACAGGCTTTTTATTGTAGAGGTAATGGGGCGTGATTCAGGGTTAATAGCCTTGAGAAGTGGTATTGGCGTAGGTGCTGAGGCAATTATGATTCCTGAGGCTAACATGAATGTAGATGATATTTTACATAAGCTGGAGCATAGCCGAAAAGATAAAGCATCAAAAATTATTATTGTTGCCGAAGGAGATGATGCGGGGGGAGCTTTCAAAGTCGGAGAAATACTTCAGGAAAAATACCCGCATTATGACACTAAAGTTTCGGTGTTGGGGCATATACAACGCGGCGGAAAACCCACCTGTATGGATAGGGTTTTAGCAAGCAGGTTAGGTGTTGCCGCTGTTGAAGGTTTAATCAACGGTGAAAGCTGCGTAATGGCAGGCCAGGTAAATCGCGAAATGACATTTACGCCTTTCGATCAGGCAATTAAGCATATTGATGCAGAAAAAGTAAGCTCCAGATGGCTGAAGTTAATCGATATCCTTTCGTTTTAAGAGAAGACAAAACGGAGGCTGAACAGGTTTTTCAACCTCCGTTTTGTTATAAGTGTTATAAATCTTCAATGATAACGGCAGTACCATTTGCACTAACCATTAACATGCTCCCTCCACTGCCAACCGTTTCATAATCTAAATCTATACCCACAATGGCGTTAGCGCCCAATGCGGCCGCATATTGTTGCATTTCATTCAGTGCAGTATCTTTTCCCTCTCTTAATACACGCTCGTAAGCGCTCGATCGCCCACCCACGATGTCAGTTATTCCGGCAAATAAATCTTTAAAAATATTTGCACCGATAATGGTCTCTCCGGTAACCAGACCAACATATTTTACAATTTTTTTGCCCTCAACGGAAGGCGTTGTGGTTAATAACATAGTTTTAGTTTTTTTATAATTAGAACGGATTTTTAAATAAATGTTACATTTTTTTGAAAAGCAAGGTTCTGTTTTTATCGGTTGCTTCAGCCCCGCTTTTCGTTACAATCTTTTTAAACTTCTATTGTGTTCTAAAAACCGTCATTGCAAATAGTAACACCGTGGCAATCTTTTTCGCAAGCCTGGTAAAAAGTATTTTCACTTCAATCGGGTTTATTTTATGCGGGTTTTTACTTCTATTTTCTTTCCACAGCAAATCGTCGGAAAATAAATTTATGTAATCGTGATGAGTTTTGCATCCCTATTTTAAAATCAAGGTTATGCAACAATCTAAAACTTTACTCATCATCCCTCTATTCTTAATTGTATTTTTTGCCCAGGCTCAAATGCCCGTTTTAAAGGTTCAACAGCCTAACGACATAGAAAAACAGGCCGTAAAGCTAAAGAAACTCAGTGTTGATGTGCAAATTACGGGGAATATTGCCACCACCCTGATGACAATGACTTTTCATAACAGCAGCAATCGAATTTTGGAGGGTGAACTCACCTTTCCTATGCCCGAAGGCGTGAGCATTAGCCGGTATGCTTTAGATATAAATGGAAAAATGCGTGAGGCGGTTCCTGTTGAAAAAGCAAAGGCTACTGAAGTTTTTGAGCAAATTGAACGCCGTCGCGTAGACCCGGGTTTGCTGGAGAAAGTTGAAGGGAACAACTTCCGGACAAGAATCTATCCATTACCAGCAAATGGAAGCAGAACGATCATTGTAGGCTACGAAGAGGAACTAAATTTTAACAATGGTAACACATTGCGCTATCATCTTCCTTTAGATTATGACCAGTCGATTGAAAGGTTTTCCTTAAAAGCAACTGTTTTTGAAAGTATTTTAAAACCTGAATTAGGCGAACAGCCTGATGGTAGTTTTGCTTTAAAAGCCAATGGAAATACCTATGTTGGCGAAATCAATAAAACCAATTATCAACCTAAAAATGGTTTAATTATAAATCTGCCAAAGCGAAACGATTTACCAGAAATACAGATGCAAAAAGCATCCAACGGATATTATTTCCTGGTTAATGTTTTTCCTAAAATGCAAAACAGACCTAAGCAATGGTCAAATCAAATTGGCTTGATCTGGGATGTTTCTTTAAGTGGCTTACAGCGCGATATTAAAAAAGAAATTGAACTTTTAGGTCTGATCATCGAACAAAAGCAAAATTTAACCATTCAGCTGGGCTTGTTAAACAATAACTTCAAAAGTGCCGGAACATTTACCATTTCAAATGGCAACTGGAAAAACCTTAAAGATAAATTAGAAAGGCTGGAATATGACGGCGGAACAAACTTTAGCGCCATAAACAATCATGCTTTTAAAGCAGATGAATATATGTTTTTTAGCGATGGATTATCAACCTTCGGTAAAAGCACAATAGCACTTAACAAACCTGTTCATTGCATTAATACTGCATTAAAAGCCGATTACAGCACTTTAAAATATATCAGTTTAAAAACAGGCGGGCAGTTTATAAACCTAAATGCTATTTCTGTAAACGATGCTTTCAAACAACTAGGACAGGAAAACTTACAATTTCTGGGTATTAAAAATGGTGTTGATGTGCGCCAAACTTATCCATCCATGCCTGTAAATGTGAATGGACATTTATCTGTTGCAGGTATTTTGAATGGTTTAAATACAGAGATCACATTACAGTTTGGTTATGGGACAACCGTGGTTTCTGAACAATCAGTTCGGCTAAATGCAACGGAACATACTTTGAGCAGTATTGATGTAAGCCGGGTTTGGGCACAAAAGAAAATTGCTGAAATGGATATTCAGTACGAGGTTAATAAAGATGACATCAGTATTTTAAGCAAACAGTTCGGTATCGTTACCAGAAATACGAGTTTAATTGTTTTAGAAAACTTAGATGATTATTTGCGCTATGATATTGTTCCTCCTGCCGAATTGCGACAAGCTTACGATGCTATTTTAAAGCAACGCAGAGATCATATTTTGGAGCGTAAAACAGATTTAATAAATGCTGCAGTAGCCATGGCTAAAGAACTAAAAACCTGGTGGAACACTGATTTTTACCTTAAAGAACCCAAAAAGACAAAGGAGCAATACCCTACGCCCGAGCGAATTCAGGGAGATCCTGTTGCTAATGTAGTGATTTCCGATCAGGCTGGCCAAGGTTTAAGGAGGGAAACCGCAACATCTAATAATGCAACGCCACCAAGAGTTGATGCGGTAAGGATGCCTCCACCCGTTGCTGTAGCAGCTCGGGAATCAAAGGCTAAAGATAAAAATGCACTTAACGAGGTGGTAATAGTAGGTTATGGTACTCAACGTAAAACCATGGCAACAGGATCGGTTACTACAATTAGTGCTCAGAATATCGCCCGAACCCTTGGTAATGCGACCGGCTTTTTACAGGGAAAAGTTGCAGGAGTGACCGTTAATAAAAGTGAAGCGGGAGTTTTGCAAACACAGCCAGCGATTATTATTCCCGAGTTTAAAAGTGATAAAGCGTACATGAAAAGTTTAGTTGGCATACCAGATAGTGCTTATCGGGCTTACTTAAAAATACGGCCAAATTATATGACCACGCCCATGTTTTATTTTGATGTGGCCAACTGGTTTTATCAGCAAAAAGATAGTGTAAGGGCTTTAACCATTTTAAGCAACATTGCCGATTTGGATTTGGAAAATGCCGATTTATATAAAACCCTGGCTTATAAATTAAAACAAACCGGAAATTATAATGACGAAATTTTTATCACTCAAAAGATTTTGCAATGGCGCCCAATGGATGCACAAAGCTACCGTGATTATGCTCTTGCACTAGCTGATGCTGGTCAGTACCAAAAAGCATTGGATAATTTGTATAAAGTGCTTACACAAAGCTACAATTCACAAATTGCAGACCGCGACCAAGGTATTGAAGAAATTATTATTTCGGAGATTAATCATTTGATTACCAAACACGGCAATAAATTAAGTACAAAAGACATTGATAAAAGATTGATTCTGCCTTTGCCTGTTGATGTAAGGGTAGTGTTGAACTGGAACAAAAACGATACAGATATTGATTTATGGTTAACCGACCCTACAGGCGAAAAAGGTTATTACGGAAACGCCCGAACCAAGATTGGTGGCAGAATTAGTAACGATTTTACATCTGGTTATGGTCCTGAACAGTTTATGATTAAAAAAGCAGTAAAGGGAAAATATAAAATTGAGGTAAATTATTACGGCGACCGGCAAATAAACATTAGCGGGCCAACTACAGTAACGGCTGAAATTTATACCCGTTATGCAACAGGCCAGCAACAAAGAAAGATAATTGTATTGCCAATGGCTGCTGGAAACAGCGGCGGAAACCTGGTAGGAGAGTTTAATTTTTAGTGTTCATTTCGCTGCGTTCTCATCGGGGCAACGATAAGTTTTTTTTAATGAAGGAAAGGAAGCAAGTTTTTTGAGCGTTGACAACTTTAATGACGCTTAGAAAGAAAGTTGTCAACTCTAATATGGTATGGAGATTTAGCCGAATCCACGCTACGGGAAACGATAAAATGCTAAACGATCACTTTCAAAAATTAAAGCAATATGCCAGCCACTTCTTCCCAGGTGTTTACGCGTTCATATTCGGTTACGAGCAAATTATGAGGAGAGGTGAATAACAGCGGGCGACCAGGGAAATTCACGAAATTTTTAGTGCGATCATCAATAATAATATCAACGTTAACGATTTTATTTCCGCAAAATATGATGTGCTGCCAATCGATAAAAGGGAAATGTTCGGCCAGCCAATCGTATTTATCAATTAATGAATTTCTGAATTCCATGGCTGCGGATACAATATAAACATCGTATTTCTCTTGCAATGCTTTAATGATGCGCTGGCTATCAGGAATTACTTCTAAATCGCGGAAAAAGCCGGGTTCATTAATGTATTCGAACCATTTTTGGTTAACGTTTTTGGGAACGTGGTGGTAAATTTCATTCCCTGCATCTATTTTTAAATCTAAAGGAACGTTGTAATCCCGGTTATAAAGCTTAATAAATTTTCCAACGGCATCGGCAATAACCTCATCCATATCAATGGCAATTCTTTCCATATTGTATCTGCAAATATTTGCGCCAAATATCCTGAAAACAAAGAAATTAAACTATGTTTTTAATTTACAGTATTTTAGTTATCTTTGCAGCCCCGCAGCATGTAGCTCCGGGAACTATGTTGAATACATAAATACGAAAAGAAATGGCAACTAAAATCAGATTGCAAAGATTCGGTAAAAAAGGTAAACCTTTTTTCCACGTTGTGGTAGCGGATTCCCGCTCTCCACGTGATGGTAAATTTATTGAGCGTTTAGGTTCTTATAACCCAAACACCAATCCTGCAACCATCGAAATTAACTTCGAAAAAACTTTAGCTTGGGTTAACAGTGGTGCACAACCAACTGATACGGCTCGTGCTATCCTTTCTTACAAAGGTGTTTTATACAAAAAACACTTAGAAGGTGGTGTTAAAAAAGGTGCTTTAACTCAAGAGCAGGCTGATGAGAAATTCACGGCTTGGTTAGATGCTAAAGCAGGCAAAATCTCTGGTAAAACAGAAGGTTTAGCTACTTCGAAAGCAGATGCGCGTAAAGCAGCATTAGCAGCAGAAGCTAAGAAAAAAGAAGAAAGAGCAGCAGCTATCGCAGCTAAAAATGCACCAGTTGCAGAAGAGGTTGTTGAAGAAGAAGTTACTGAAGAAGCTCCAGCTGTTGAAGCTGAAGCAACTGAAGAGGCTCCTGCAGCAGAAGCAACTAAAGAAGAAGGAGCAGAATAATTTTAATTATTTTGTTGCAAAAATAGCGTTCTGAAATCCGGAACGCTATTTTTATTTAAAAGAGAAATTTTATCTGTACTGTCATTGCGGGGCACGAAGCAATCTCATTCGTGCAACAATAGAAGTTGCTTCATCTGATGAAAAATCAGATTTGCAATGACAACAATACAATGAATTGGAGCGTTATGAAACACGAAGAAGCATTTTATATAGGTTACGTTACAAAAACAAGAGGTTTGAAAGGCGAGGTCCAGGTGTTTTTCGAATTTGATGAGTACGAACAGTTGGATTTTGATGTTGTTTTTGCAGACATGAACGGTAAGCTTGTTCCCTACTTCGTGGCATCGGCGAAATTGCAGGCCAACAAAACCGGTTATTTCAATTTCGATGATGTTGATCATATCGACAAAGCACAATCTTTGTTAAAAAAGAAACTCTATTTGCCAGTTGCCCAAATGCCGGAACGCGATGAAGATGAGTTTTTCTACACCGATTTGAAAGGTTTTATGGCAGTTGATGAAACACTTGGTGAATTAGGCGAAATCATAGCCGTGAACGAATATCCTCAACAATTTGTAGCAACGGTTTTACATCAGGAAACCGAAATCCTTTTCCCTTTAAATGAAGATTTTATTATAGAAATTGATGATGAGGAAAAGATTTTAACCCTCGATTTACCCGAAGGCTTATTGGATATTTATTTAGAAAAATAAGGTTCTCCAGAAACCTTTTTTCTGATTTTCCGTTAAGCCTTTATGAGATGTTTACTTATTGCGCTGGCAGCTGTATTACTCTTTATCGGTTGTAACCAAACCAAACAGGATGAGCAATCAGAAAGCAAAGCACCTTCTAAAACTTTAATTCAAAAGAAAACCACAAAAGATTCTATTGAAGCAGTAGCATTGAAAGCCTTAACAGCTTTAAAAACTAAAGATTATAATACTTTTGCCTTGTGCTTTCACCCTATTGATGGCGTAAGGTTTTCTCCATACGGATTTATTGATCCAACGCACAAACAAGTTTTAGCAAAAGATTTTTTAGAGGCCATTGACCGCAATTGGATATTAACCTGGGGACATTTTGATGGAAGTGGAGAAGCAATTAAAATCAGGGTTAAGCCCTATATTGAACGATTTGTTTACAATGCGGATTATTTAAATGCCGAAAAGAAGAGTTATGATTCTTTTATCGGTCAGGGTAACACCATTAATAATTTGAAAGAAACTTATCCTCAACTCCACTTTACAGAATATTACTTTAGTGGTTTTGATGATAAATATAAAGGGCTCGATTGGACCAGTTTAAGGTTCGTATTTAAAAAGCATGAAAGTACATACTACCTGGTTGCGGTAATCCATGATCAATGGACAATTTAAATAGCGCTAAAATCAGCTTTAAATAATTTAGTAATCCATTAAAGTTGCTTTACCTTTGCATTATGCGTTTCGATATTATAACTGTTTTACCCGCCTTACTGGAAAGTCCATTTGCTCACTCCATTTTACAGCGTGCCCAAAAAAAAGGTATTGCTGAAATTGTTGTTCATAACCTGAGAGATTATGCCACCAATAAACAGAAAAGTGTAGATGATTACCAGTATGGCGGAGGCAGCGGAATGGTAATGAGCATTGAGCCCTTTGCTGCCTGTATCGAAAAACTGCAGGCAGAAAGAGAATATGATGAAATCATTTTCATGAGCCCCGATGGTGTTACGCTAAACCAAAGTACGGCTAACGAACTATCAATTAAAAAAAACATCATTATTCTTTGCGGGCATTATAAAGGAGTCGACCAGCGTATAAGAGATATTTTCGTTACCCGTGAAATCTCCGTTGGTGATTATGTTTTAAGTGGTGGAGAATTACCCGCTGCAATTGTTGTTGATGCGGTGGTTCGTTTAATCCCGGGTGTTTTAAATGATGAAACCTCTGCCCTTTCAGATAGTTTTCAGGGAGAGCTGCTGGATGCACCCGTTTATACCCGACCGGCGGATTGGCGTGGCCACAAAGTGCCCGATGTTTTGTTGAGCGGACACGAGGCCAAAGTGAATGAATGGCGACATGAGCAGGCATTGGAACGAACTAAAACACGCAGACCCGACCTTTTGGAATAAATCTTTGTAAATTATAAACTAAACCTTATTTTAGGAGAAACTGCTTCCTTAGTCCCTAAATTATGTCAAAACAGATCGTTATTTGTGACGACCACTTGCTTTTTTTGAATGGCATTTCAGAACTTCTAAAGAATACCAATAAAAACTATTCTATCTCTAAATTTAGTGATGTACATGCCTGTATGTTGCACTTAAAAGATCATGCTCCCGATGTTTTGATTTGTGACCTGAATATTAACAACTCAGACGGGTTTGTTATGCTAGAGGAACTTAAGTATCAATTAAAGAATACCAAAACAATCATCCTTACAGCTTATTATGAAGAATTTCTGATTCAAAAAGCAAAAAAAATGGGCATAAACGCTTTCCTGAAAAAAGAAACAACCGCCGAAGAGCTGATCAATGTGATAGAAAACAAGAGTAAAGAATTTTATACGAATGAGAATTACAAAAAAAACCTCAGCGTTTACAGTACAATGGATAATCCAATCATCAACAAATTCAGAATATCCAGGCAAGAGAAAGAAATCATAAAGTTAATTATCAAAGGATTAACAAGTAAAGAAATTGCTGATGTGTTGTTTATTAGCAAAACCACCGTGGATACCCACCGGAAAAACATCCACAAAAAATTAGAAATCAGTAATAGCAGCTCGCTCATCAAATTTGCTCATGAAAATAATTTACTTCATTAGCTTTCTGCTATTATCACATCTTTTACATGCACAAGTAATTAACAAGCAGTTATCCGTTACGTCGGCCTATGCAATTGACAGTAATTCAACGTGGAGCGTGGTTGATCTTAAGCAGAAAAATTTTCATTCCTTTAAACAAAATGACAAGGTTAATATTGGCTACAATAAATATGCGGCAGTATGGTGCGCCTTTAAAATTAAAAATACCGACAGATCTCACAGCGTAAAGGCATGGCTATGTTTTAATAACAATCATATCGACAGCCTTACACTTTACGATAATCAAATAGTTAAAACAATTGGAGATAGAACCGACGGTCAAAGTCCTTTTATTGAAACCCTGGCATTTGAACTGGATCTTAAGCCTGGTGAAGAAAAACAATTTTTGGTTAGGGTTAAAAAACAAACCTCCTTTTTAGATTTTTCATATAGTATCGAAAACACGGCTTTCTTAGCCTCGAAATCATCTCAAAGAACAGCATTAGTGGCCTTTTTTATTGGTATTGTCTTTTTGCTGTTAATGATTAACAGCATACTGTTCCTTATGACCAGAAACAGGTTATATATTTATTACATTATTTATTCTGTTCTGACGGTTTTTTATGCTGCAATTACCACCAATTTTGCCAAGCACATTTTGTTTCCGCAGTTTAAATTTTTTAGTGAGTGTAGAGTTTATACAGGAGCTCTTTGGTATATTGCGCTTAGTTACTTTCTTAATTATTTTTTAAAACTAAGTGAAAATCAACCAAAAAAATATAAATTTATTAACCTGCTCAATGCATTAAATTTTTCGTTCGTTCTTACCTCAATCCTTTTCTTGATTTTCTATAAGGATTTTGATTTCAGGTACTTTTTTATACTGGGCTACATTGTATTCCTGATGTCTATTGTAACGCTTTTCTGGGCTTCGGTAACGCATTTAAAAATAGAGAAAACACAGGCCATCTATGCACTACTTGCTTTTTTACCGCAGTTTATCTGGGGAGCTTGCCTCATTTTAAAAACTTTCGAGATCATTCCAAAATCACTGAGTGACAATTGGATGGTATTCATTGGCCTTTACGAAGTGTTTTTGTTTGGATACGTTTTATCAAGAAACTACATTGAAATCTTTTTGAAAAACAACGAACTGATGCAACAGGTCATATTTGAAAAAGAAAGCTCGATAAAAGCGATTAGTGAGGTACAACTTAGAGAGCGAAGAAATATTGCCAATATTATTCATGATAATGTTGGGAGTAAGATTGCACATGTTATTCACCTTTTTGACTTAAAAAACACCAGGCTTGCCCAGCAAACAATAAAAGAACTGGCAGAAGATATAAGAGATATATCTCATAAAATACTTCCTAAAGCACTTGATGATGGTGCCCTCGTTTCAAGTTTGCACAGTCAGATTTTAAGTTTGAACGCTGGTTTGGAGGGGACAAAGATTGAGCTTTTTAGTTATGATTTCCCTGAAAAAATTGATGTAGATTGGATTTATGATTTATACCTCATTGCATTGGAAATTATAAACAACTCCATAAAACACGGTAAGTCAAAGTTGATAATCATCGAATTTTATAAGTACGAAAAGCAATATCATTTTCAATTTACTGATGATGGAGTTGGCTTTGATGTGATGGCTACTCATAAGGGCTTTGGACTCGAAAATATTGAAAAGCGGATAAATTATTATGGCGGTAATTTTGAGATCAGCAGTATAAAAAATCAGGGAACGGTTATTCAGATCGATATTCCGGGTATTAACTAGTCTGGTTTATTTTGCGTTTTTGTGGGAATAATGATATACCATTTGCATTTCGAATACATAATTGAAAACTGCTGCACCCAGGTTTCGGATTCAGTTGCTACTACACTTTTTTATTATCCGAATAAAATTCTGAATAGAAAAGGAGTAAATTTGTTGGTATATTTTGAGCTTGGGCTTATTAAAAATAGCGTCAATTTGCATGCATCATACCTTTTGAAATAGAAGCATTTACAGCATCTTAATGTGGATTTCTAAAAGATTGTGGAAAAATTAAAAAAGGTTTTTTTAATTAAAAAAAAATCCCTAATATTGCAATCCGAATTTCACGGGTTGAAATATCGATTTAATAGCTTAAAATCATGGATTTAGTAAAATTTGTTGAAGAGCAGGCCATCGCGAAAAAAGATTTTCCTGCGTTCAAGTCTGGCGATACAGTGAGCGTACACTATAAAATTCGCGAAGGTAATAAAGAGCGTATTCAAATTTACCAAGGTGTTGTAATCCAACGTAACAGTGCTGGTGCAAACGAAACTTTCACAGTTCGTAAAATTAGCAATGGTGTTGGTGTTGAGCGTATTTTCCCTTTTAGTTCTCCAAACATTGAGAAAGTAGAAGTGAATAGCTATGGTAAAGTTCGTAGAGCAAAATTGTTCTATTTACGTGCTTTAACTGGTAAAGCTGCTCGTATCAAATCTTTGAGAAAATAATATTCTTTATTATAAGATATAGCCTTCACGATTAATTTCGTGGAGGTTTTTTTGTTTATACCTTTGTCTATATGTTAGATTCTGCATTTTTCGATCAGGTTTTTTGGGGCAATACCGTAAAAGCTTATTTTCTTTTCGGTGGGATACTTTTTTTAGGTCTAATTTTTAAAAAAATTGTATCTAAATTATTAAGCAAACTATTATTTAAGCTTTTTAGTAACTTCTCTAACCAATCTCATAACGATACTTTTGTAGCGCTTTTGCTGAAGCCGATTGAGGTTTTTATTCTTTTTACCACGCTTTACCTGTCAATAAACCAGCTTAAACATCCGTTGGAAGTTGCGGTATTTCATCATAGCAAACTGATCGGGAACACTAAGGAACTAATTCCGGTAAGCCTGGGCGATTGTATTGATCGGATATTTCTGTTCTTAATTATCCTTTCTTTCTTCTGGATCATATTAAGAATAGTAGATTTTATCAGCTACGTTTTATTGCATAAAGCATCAGTTACCCGCAATAAAGCTGATGACCAATTGGTGCCATTTTTGAAAGAGCTTTTTAAAACGCTTATTATTTTTATCGGCTTTTTTACTTTATTGGGTTTTGTGTTCGAGGTTAATGTTTTAACACTGATTACGGGTTTAGGGATAGGTGGTATAGCGATTGCTTTGGCGGCAAAAGAAAGCCTGGAGAACTTGATCGGATCGTTTACCATATTCCTTGATAAACCATTTATAGTGGGCGATTTGGTAAAGGTTGACGGCGTTGAAGGAACAGTAGAAAAAGTAGGTTTCCGTAGCACCAGGATCAGGACCTCTGAAAAAACAATAGCAACGATCCCAAACCGCGGGATGATTGATGGCGTGCTGGAGAATCTTTCTTTGAGAAATTTACGAAAAGTTGCTTTTACAATAGGCTTGACCTATGAAACCAATGCCGATTCAGTTAAAAAGATTGTCACTGAAATTGAAACCTATATCAATCAGCGTGATGGAACAATAGATGGAAATGCATCTTTTAAAAGTTTTGGTGATTCGGGATTGAATATTGAGATTTCTTATTTTGTTACCATTTTGAATAACGCAGCATTCCTAAAAATCAGGCAAGAGATCAACCTGGAGATTATGGATATTGTGATGCGTAATAAATCTGATTTTGCTTACCCTACGCAAAGATTAATTAGTGATAAACCGCTTAACAATGATCATGAAAAGGAAATTGGGAATGATGCAACAGACTAAAATTACCTGTTTGTAAAAAGAAGTCAGGTTTTCAAAAACCCGACTTCTTAAAATCTTTAATAATAGATCTTGTTAACTTAAAGTAGCCAGCGTTGTTATTCCGCCCTTTACAACCTGATTAAGTTCTACGTTAACTTCTGTCCCTACGGGAAGAAAAACATCTACTCTCGATCCGAATTTAATGAATCCGAATTGTTCGGCCTGTACCACCTGATCGCCTTCTTTTACATACCATACAATTCTGCGGGCTAAAGCTCCGGCAATTTGGCGAAACAAAACCGGCGTTCCGTTTTTATGTTCTACAACGGTGGTGGTACGCTCATTTTCTGTTGAAGATTTTGGATTCCACGCTGCCAGGTATTTCCCTGGATGATATTTGAAGAATTTAACCACACCAGAAATTGGATTGCGATTGATGTGAACATTAACAGGCGACATAAAAATAGAAACCTGTAAGCGTTTATCTTTGAAATATTCGCCTTCTTCAGTTTCTTCAATTACAACCACTTTCCCATCCGCAGGGCAAATAACAAGATCTTCCCCTGATGAAAATCTACGGCCCGGATTACGAAAAAATTGCAATACGATAATAAATAAAACGGCAGAAAAGATATAAATGGACCAGCGCAACCAGGTTATATCGTAATATTTATAATCAACTACTGCATTGATCACGAAGATGAGTAAGATAGTTATCGCTATTGTGGTGTAGCCTTCCTTATGTATGGTCATTGTGTTAAAAATTATTGGACAAAGGTGCAAAAAATAAATTAATCCAATCTAAAAATTATCCCTCTGTTGCCCTGTAAATGTCGGTTAGGTTTCTGCCAAGGCCATTATAATCCAATCCGTATCCCACCACAAATTCATTGGGGATTTCAAAACCAACGTATTCCAACTCTTCAATTTCGTGTTTTAATGCGCTGGGTTTAAGCAAAAGAGCGCTTGCTTTTATTGATGCGGGTTTCTGCTCTTTTAATGTTTTAATAATGTGACTGAGGGTTAATCCTGTATCTACAATGTCTTCAATAATGATGATATCTCTGCCCTCAATATTTTCTGGCAAACCGATTAATTCCTTAACCTTTCCGCTGCTTGAGGTTCCTTCATAAGAGGCTACACGCATAAAAGCCACTTCGCAGGGTACATCAATTTCCTTGATCAAATCGGCCATAAACAAGAAACTGCCATTTAATACACCAATAAACAATGGGCATTTTCCTTCATAATCTACATTAATTTGAATGCCGAGCAAACGAATTCTTTTGTTTAAAGTGTCATTCTCTAAAAAAATCTCAAATTCCTTATCTTCTACCTTTATTTTGTGCATCCTGAAAGTTGTAATGTTTTATGGTTGAAATGTTGCGAAAACAAATGATAATCGCTTACTGTAAATTGAAATTGTTTTAATTTCCGTTTTCCTGTTCCCGTTCTCTTCGTCGCTGCTCTCTTCGCTCTTGCCTTAGTTGCTTCTTAGATTTTGTTGTATCTGCAGGTTTGGCAATAACCGTATCTTTTCTGGCTGTACCTCCAAAAAGACGATCGAATAGGGTTTTGTTTTTATCCTGCATAATTACCGGAGGCATTCCCTCTTCGTCATCATCAAAAACTGTAGTATCTATAACTGCGGTGTCAGGCGCTAAATATCGGCGTAGTCCTTCTCTTAAACGAACATTATAAAAGCCATAGCCTGATGTATCAGGAGGTGTTAAGCCTCTTCTTGCCATAATGTTTCCCATAAACCTGAAGTAATTGAACATAAAGGGCTTCAAACTTCCATCGGCCATAAATTTATACATTGAGGCTTTTGGCATAGGAACAATGCTGGCCAAAAATAATCCATCACCAATGGTTAAATCTGCCGGCTGTTTACCAAAGTAATATCTCGATGCTTCGCCAATTCCGTAAATATTTTGACCTAATTCTATAACATTGAAATAAACTTCAAGCATGCGTTGCTTGCTAATCAGGTGATTATGCTCAATTAACCAAACAATTAAAATTTCTTCGGCCTTACGGGCTAAGGTTTTTTGCCGGCTTAAATAAACATTTTTAACCAGCTGCATGCTGATTGTACTGCCACCGCGCTTAAATTTTTTCTCTTTAAAATTTACAGCTATGGATTTGCGAATGGATTCTTCAACAAAGCCATTGTGTGTAAAAAAAGATGGATCTTCAGCAGTTAAAACGGCATTGATGAGGTTTTTAGATATCGCATTTAAAGGCGTAAAATTCGGGTTCGAAGGCCCTATTGTGATATTACGCATTGGTTTCCCATATTCGTAAGGTGTATAAACGAATGGGCCGTTAATTTTTTGAAGATTCGTTTTGCCCCATTGTAATATTTTGAAATTGACCGGAGTTAGAGAAGAACTGAAACGAACACTATCAGGAATGGCGGTGTTTAAATGAAAATTTAGGTTGTATTTCACTTTTCCCTCAACTTTCAAGCCATCTAACGATTCGAATAAACCTTGTGGAAATGCATCTAATACAGCCTGGGCATCTTGTTCAGCAGCATTTAGCTTAAGTTCATAAATTTTGTTTTTCCCCATGGTATATTTGATATAGGGATGAATCTCAGCGTTTTTAAGGTAAGCTGTAGAGGAACTATCAAGGGCCACATAATTAGGGCCAACCAAAACATCGGCATCTAACTTTGCGCTTTGAACAATGATATCATTACTGGCAATGCGGGGTTGGTTAACCAACATGTTTTTAACCGACCAGGAGCCCGAAATTTTATAATCATCGCCGCTATACCCTGCATTTTTAAGTTCTGTTTTTAAGGTATCAAAACTCAGTTTTGCATGAAGTTTATTGTTTATATAAGGTAATTCCAGTTTTTTGCCATCGGCATAAGCTGTAAAACTCAGTTGCTTTCTGCCAGGTTTTACCAAGCCATCAACATGCCAGGTAGATTCTCCATCATTTACATTGATTGTTGATTTTAAATCTCCGTCATCAATAGTGGCAACTGTTGCGAAACTAAGTTTAGCGGTATCGTGATCATTAAATCTGAACACCATGTTTTTTACATCCATATCATCAGGAATTTTGTATAAAACCTGATTCAAAAGATTGTTTGCAATTTCGGGTAAATTTGCTTTTCCGGTATTTTCGGTGCTGTCTTTTTTCTTACGCTTAAGAATGAAATCAATATTAGTTGTTGAATCTTTTAAAACCACATTTACAAAGCCATCATTTAGCTTCACTTCTGATAGCTTTACATTTCCAAAAATGAGGGGAAATAACCTTACGCTGATACTTAATTCGCCAATGTTTGAAAGTGTATCCCGATCTTTAGGAACTACCGAAATATTGGTCATTTTTACCGTGCTCATTCCTGTAAAGCCAGCTGAACCGATTTTTACTTCAAGATCGTAATCACGATCAGCTTTAACAATAGCTTTAGCAACCATTTTTTTTAAAAGCGCTTCTCTTTTACCATATGCAATAGCCCCCAAAGCCAAGCATACGATTAAAAAAACACCTAAAATCCACGCTCCGATTTTTAAATATTTTTTAGAGATTTTAATTTTTGGTATTCGCATATAGTCGTTAAAATGGTTAATTGCTTAAACGTAACAATTAAATGTTTATTTCGTGTTAAAATTACAGTTTAAAACCCTAAATAAAAGTATTTATGGCTATGTTTTGTTAATTTTGAATTTAAATTAATACGATGCAGATTAGCCCGCAACAAGTTTTAGATGCTTTAAAAAATGTTGAAGATCCCGATCTAAAAAAAGATCTGGTAACCTTAAACATGATTAAGGATTTACAGATACGAGATAACCAGGTAAGTTTTACATTAGAGCTTACCACGCCAGCTTGTCCGATGAAGGACATGCTTAAAAACGCCTGTACAAATGCAATAAAACATTTTGTTTCGGCAGAGGCAGATGTAATCATAAATGTAACTTCGAGAGTTACTCAGCCAACCCATTCATCATCACTAGATAACATTAAAAACATCATTTTGGTTTCATCTGGAAAAGGTGGGGTTGGAAAATCTACTGTGGCGAGTAATCTGGCTGTAACGCTGGCAAAAGATGGTGCAAAGGTTGGTTTAATTGATGCTGATATTTATGGCCCTTCGGTACCGACAATGTTCGATTTGGTTGATGCAAAACCTGGTGCTGAAGAAACCGCCGATGGCAAAACTAAAATATTGCCGATTGAAAAATATGGCATTAAACTATTGTCGCTAGGTTTTTTTGCTGATCCAGGACAACCCGTGCCATGGCGTGGACCGATGGCATCAAATGCGGTTAAGCAATTATTTAATGATACAAATTGGGGAGAACTGGATTATCTGATTGTTGATCTTCCACCGGGAACGGGCGATATTCATATTACCATTACGCAAAGCTTTCCAATTTCTGGTGCTGTTGTGGTAACAACACCTCAACAGGTGGCGCTGGCCGATACACATAAAGGTTTGGCGATGTTCCGTATGCCTGGAATTAATATCCCGGTTTTAGGTGTAATCGAAAATATGTCGTATTTTACACCTGCAGAGTTGCCTGATAACAAATATTATATTTTTGGTAAAGGCGGCGGAACTAAATTGGCAGAAAGATTTGATGTTCCTTTCTTGGGAGAGATTCCAATTATTCAAAGCATTTCTGAAGCTGGAGATAATGGGAAACCGGTAGCATTAAACCAAAACCCACTTTTGGATGTTATATTTGGAGATATTGCAAGTAAAATTGCTCAGCAAATCTCCATCAATAATGCACAAATGGCTAATTGCTAAAAAATTACTACTTTTATATTTTAAAATACGTAT
The DNA here is from genome assembly GCF_003339865.1 of Pedobacter chinensis. Lineage (GTDB taxonomy): Bacteria > Bacteroidota > Bacteroidia > Sphingobacteriales > Sphingobacteriaceae > Pedobacter > Pedobacter chinensis. The sequence continues at coordinate 152,429 of NZ_QPKV01000003.1, read as the reverse complement.
AATGAATTTAACAGAGCAAGTAGAACAGGCATTAGAAACCATCAGACCATATTTAAAGGCCGATGGAGGGGATGTTTCTGTTGAAGAAATTACATCTGATGGTACTGTAAAGCTTAAACTTTTAGGCAATTGTGGTTCCTGTCCGATGAGTTTCATGACAATGAAATCGGGAATTGAGCAGGCCATTATGAAGGCAGTGCCGGAAATTACTTCGGTAGTGGCCGTAAATATGGCAGAGCAAGATTAGCTTTAACAATATTTAACAAGGAAGTTTTATTTTTAAAATTACTTTTGTCTTAATGAGATATTGTGTTGCCCTAATTTGCCTTCTTTTTTCAATAGCTGCTTTTTCACAACAAAAGCCAGCTCAAGAGAAACTTATTCAATTTTCCGGGATCATAACAGATATCGATAGTACAAACGTAATTCCTTATGTTACCATAACCAACTTATCTGCAAAGAATAAACGTATTGCTGCCGATTATAGAGGTTACTTTACGTTTATCGTAAATCCGGGCGATACGATATTATTTACCGCAATCGGTTATAAAAAATTCTCTACTATTATTCCTGAAAGTACTCCCGACAGTAAGTATACAATTATGGTTAAGCTGAAAGCTAATGTAATCGATTTGCCTTCAGTCAGGGTTTTTCCATGGGCCACAACCGAAGAGTTTACACGCGAGTTTTTATCAATGAAACTGGCTGATGATGATATGGCGATCGCAAAGAAAAATTTATCCCGATCATCTATAAACGGTTTAATACAAACCTTACCCCGGGATGGACAGGAAATTGGTAGCCAGAATTATCGCTATAATTTTGACCGGATGATTAACAAAAACATGGTTCAAACCAACCCTTTATTAAATCCTTTTGCCTGGGGTAAGCTGATGCAGCAAATCTTTGATGGAGATAAGAAACGGAATGAAAACTAAAAACGAACGCGTAAAAAAAGGAGAACGTTTCCATTTCCCCTCTTACATCATCCATCAAAAGCTATCTTTTCTTGTTCTTATTCGGAAACTTCATTTTGTAATCAGTTTTGATGTTCCCCTTTGAAATTGCGTCTAATTTGCTTTTCAGCATCGTTTTACGTAAAATACTTACCTTATCAGTAAATAACTTGCCTTCTATGTGATCGTATTCATGTTGGATTACGCGAGCTGGCATTCCATCCACATCATCAGTATGTTCCACCCAATTCTCATCAAAATAATTAACCTTGATGTTTGGTTTACGCATAATATTTTCGCGGATATCGGGAATGCTTAAGCAACCTTCGTTAAAGCTCCAGGGTTCACCGGTTTCTTCTAAAATCTGTGCATTAATGAACACTTTCTTGTAGCCTGGTTTTCCATCTTCATCCTCCCCTGTATCCACAATAAATAAACGAATTGGCAAGCCAATTTGTGGTGCTGCCAAGCCAACGCCATTTGCATAATACATGGTATCGAACATGTTTGCAATTAGTTCTTTTAATGCAGGATAATCTTTGTCTATATCGGCACCAACCTTTTTTAAAACAGGATCGCCGTAAGCTACTATTGGTAATTTCATTGTGTAATCTATTTTTAAAGTCTGCCCGTCATTGCGAGGAACGGAAGCATCTAGTCATGCAAATCGCCTGAAGCGATGTATCAATTTTTACAAAAATAACAATTATTCCAGTATTGGACTGAAAGTAAAAATATTCAATTGTTCGGGTGCTAAAACTTCGTCTGCAATTTGAGCAATTTCCTGAGTGGTTACCTTGTTTATTTTCTCGAAAACTCTTTCCAATGAGTCAATTTTATGATGATCTATAAGGCTTTTTGCCATTGAAATGATCAATCCGATTCGGTTTTCTTCTCCTAAAGCAATCTGCCCGATAAATTTGTTTTTAGCTTTTTGTAATTGTAATTCATTCAGCGGATGATCTTTCAATTTCTTCATCTCTTTGAAGATTAAAGACAATGCCTTTTGATGCTTTTCTTTATCCGTTCCGAAATAAATGGAAAAAATGCCTGTATCACTCAAGGGAGAAAAATTAGATTCAATGGTATAAGCGATTCCATATTTTTCCCTGATTTGAAGATTTAGTACAGAACTCATTCCATTGCCTCCGAAATAGTTATTCAGCAACATTAAACCTGCCTTGTTTTTGTGATGCGTAGAATAAGTTTGAGTGCCTAAAATACAATGCGATTGCATAATTGGCTTATAAATATTCGTTGATGTAGGATTTAAAATGGCTGGTTTTATTCTGTTTTGTGCAGGGGTGTTCTCTTCCACATCAGCAAAATGTTTGGTACCTTTAGTGACCACACCTTTTAGTGTGTAATTCCCTAAAACAGCAATCACAATTTCATTGGTTCGATAATTTGCTTTCCTGAAATTGATCACATCTTCTCTTGTAAAATTGCTTACGCTTTCTGTTGTACCTAAAATATTATTTCCCAAGGCATTTCCGGCGAAAAGCATGTCCTCAAAATCATCATTGATTGCCTCTTCAGGCTGATCTAAATAAGAGGCAATTTCATCCAGGATAACGCTTTTTTCTTTATCCATTTCTTCTTCGGGAAAGGTAGAATGGAAAATGATATCGTTAAAAAGATCTAAAGCACGATCCAGGTAAGGGTTTAAAAAAGATGCATGAACGCAGGTGTATTCTTTGGTGGTGTAAGCATTCAAATCTGCACCAACACTTTCCAGCCGGTTTAAAATTTGATTGGTACTGCGCTTTTCCGTGCGTTTAAAAATCAGGTGCTCAATAAAATGTGCTAAACCTGCTTTGCCTTCAGGTTCATCGCGAGAACCTGTATTGATGATAATGCACGCGTGAGATATGGTTGAGGCCGAAGGCACATGCAGCAAGCGTATGCCATTCGGTAAAGTATGAACATTGTATTCCATTGAGCGGCAAAGATACGGCTAATTGATTACAATGCCTCTGTATCCGGATATTGCAATTGTAAAGTGGAAATCAATTTATCTTTAGTTGGCCTGTTAAGGATTAAAAAAATAAAGTTGGCCGCGGCAAATATTAAAAAGAAAGAATTGTGGGTAATAAAAAAGCCGACAATATTAAAAAGTGCTCCTCCTTCCAAAAGTGCAGAACTAATAATAAATGCACTTTGATAAAGATTGATCTTGGAATCCACGGGTTCAGTTTTATCAATTTTTGATATTAAATTTTTGAAGAAAAAGATGCTTGCCGATATGGTTGTTAATCCCATAATTGGAAATATAGGGTTGAAAGGGGCCGTGGTTTGAGGATTTGGATCAAAAAACATGATTTCACGGTTAAGGAAAATGGTTACCAACGCAAATAGAAAAACACCAGCGCATAAAGCAAGATGAATGGTTTGAAGCGTTTTTAGTTTAGTGTTCATTGAAAAGGTTTTTTGGATGATTATTGGTTCAAGTTAATGCAATTTAAAGAAATAAATATATGATGAAGATTTTTGGTTGAAATAGGCCGGGTATTTCCGGCAATTTTTGTTGTATCATTCTAAATCTTCCTTCCTGACTTTCTGCCTCAACCATTATCATTTTCGTAAAAATTCGTCATCTTACTGATTATCATTCAAATTGAAAAAAATAGGTGTTAAATTGGCGCATTAAATCTGTTTTAGAATAATAATGAAACTGGGATATAAAAAAATAGTAGTTAAGGTTGGGTCGAATGTAATTACACAAGCTAACCGATTGCCCGATGAACCGCGAATTCAACATCTCGTCAATCAATTGGCTGAAATTAAAAAACGAGGCATAGAAGTCATTTTGGTTTCTTCGGGGGCTGTTGCCTCAGGAAGAAGTTTAATCAAGGTTTATGAAAAACAAGATGCAGTAACTACACGGCAATTATTAGCGGCTATAGGTCAGGTAAAACTGATTAATACCTACTCTAATTTCTTTGCTGAGCACCAAATAAAATGTGCGCAAGTGTTGGTCACCAAAGAAGATTTCCGCGATCGGGCACATTACCTCAACATGAAAAACTGTATGCAGATTTTGTTGCAAAATGAGGTTATTCCGGTTGTAAATGAAAATGATGTAGTTTCGGTTACAGAGTTAATGTTTACCGATAATGATGAGCTGGCAGGTTTAATTGCTTCTATGTTAAATGCCGATGCGCTGATTATTTTATCAAATGTAAATGGTATCTATAATGGCGATCCAAAAATTGCAGGCTCGGAAGTGATAGAGGAAATTAAAGGTTCGGTTTCTCATTTGGCTTCCTTTATACAAACAGGAAAATCTCAATTTGGCCGGGGTGGAATGGTTACCAAATCAACTATGGCACAAAAAGTGGCAAAACTTGGAATTACTGTTCACATTGCAAATGGAACAACGGATGATGTGCTTACTTCGTTGCTCGACAATAAAATTGTACATACTCGTTTCATTCCGGAGAAAAGTAAATCAGGAAAGAAAAAATGGATTGCTCATTCTGAAACCGCTGCAACAGGAGTTGTAAAATTAAATGATGGTGCCAAAGCGGTTTTAACCTCAGGCAAGGCGACAAGTTTACTGCCCGTTGGAATAATCGAAATACAATCTGATTTCTTAAAGGGCGACATCATCAAAATTATTGACGAGAAAAACGATCTGATTGGGTTGGGGATTGCCGAATACGGTTCTGACAAAGCAAAAGAAAGAATAGGACAGAAAAAACAAAAAGCACTGGTGCATTATGATTATTTTTATTCAGCGATTTAAGCTGAATGATAATATTTAACCACAGAGCACATAAAGAAAATCACAGAGAACCACAGAGCTAGGTTTGTAATTTCTTCCAAGACTCTGTGAAAACTCAGTGTTCTCTGTGGTAAAAGAGATAGAAAATGGATTACAAACAACACTTCGAAAAAGCACAACAGGCAAGTCGTACCATGATTGGCCTGAGCAAAGAAATAACCAACGCGGTTTTAGCAGATCTCGCAATTGCTTTGGTTCTGCGTGCGGATGAAATTTTGGCTGAAAACATAAAGGATTTAGCCAGAATGGCTATTGATGATCCTAAGTATGACCGGCTAAAACTAACAAAAGAACGTATCGGTGATATAGCTAATGATGTTAGAAACGTTGTCGATCTGGTTAGCCCGCTGGGCGAAATACTTTCAGATAAGATCTTAGACAATAAACTGCAAATTCAAAAAACCAGAGTGCCACTTGGTGTGGTTGGTGTGATTTATGAGGCCCGCCCAAACGTAACGGTTGATGTATTTTCGCTCTGTTTTAAAACAGGAAATGTTGCAGTTTTAAAGGGCGGAAGTGATGCAGAGTTTTCAAATCTCGTGCTTACAAAGGTAATTCATGATGTTCTGGAAAAACATAAAGTTAACCCTGATGTACTAATTTTATTGCCAGCCGAACGAACTGCAACCGAGGCATTGTTAAATGCACGGGGTTTTGTTGATGTGCTCATTCCACGCGGCAGTCAATCATTGATTAACTATGTTCGGGAAAACAGTAAAATTCCGGTTATAGAAACAGGTGCCGGGATTGTTCATACTTATTTTGATGAATCAGGGGATCTGGAAAAAGGTAAAGCCATTATTTTTAATGCGAAAACCCGAAGAGTGAGTGTTTGTAATTCTTTAGATTGTGTGTTGATAAACAAAAACCGACTGCATGATTTGCCATCACTTTTATCGCCCTTGGCTGAAGGAAAAGTAGAACTTTTTGCTGATGAAAAAAGCCATGAGGTGTTGCAAAAAACTTATCCTGCCGCACTGTTAAATCTGGCTCAACCAGAACATTTTGGAACAGAATTTTTATCATTAAAGTTAGCGGTTAAAGTGGTTGATGATTTGGACGCCGCTTTAAATCATATTGCTGATTATAGTTCAAAACATAGCGAGGCAATTATTTCTGAAGATGTAGAGAGCATTGAAAAATTTCTAAATCAGGTAGATGCAGCTGCGGTTTATGCAAATACTTCTACTGGCTTTACAGATGGGGCTCAATTTGGTTTAGGAGCGGAAATTGGCATTAGTACACAAAAACTTCACGCCCGTGGGCCCATGGGATTAGAAGAATTGACGAGTTATAAATGGGTGGTTAGAGGTAACGGGCAAGTGAGGTCTTAAGGTAAGAGGAAAAACGAAATGTGAAATGAGAAATACACCGCAATGACGGCAAATCGCATAACCATTCGGCTAAAGCTAATGAACTAATGACCAGTGAACTAATTTTAAATCTCAAATACCGCTCCTCTTTCTGGTGCGACAACATTAAATCCGTCTTCTTGTAAAGCATTAGCTAAATACTGCAGGCTCTTTTCTTCTCCGTGTACCAAGAAAACTTTTTTAGGCTGGCCGGTTTGTTTAACCGTTTTTACTAAATCATTATGGTCGCCATGACCGCTTAATAAATCTGTTTGGCGGATAGTTGCATAAACCATCATCTCGCGGTCCTTAATCCTCACTATTGGTGCGCCACTTAAAAGTTTGTAGCCTAAAGTTCCTTTAGCACAATACCCAATAAAAAGTATGGTGCAATAGTAGTTCTGAATATTATAATAAAGGTGGTCCTGAATCCTTCCGCCTTCTAACATACCTGCTGAAGAAATAATGATGCAGGGATCAAAATAATTGGAAACATCCTTGCTTTCTTTCATGGTTTGAACGTAAGCCAGATGCTCAAATTCAAACTCATCACCCATGGTTTTATAAAAATCTTTTGCTTCCTGATTAACCAGGTTGTGGTGTTTTCGGTAAACATCGGTAGCTTGAATGGCCATCGGACTATCAACAAAAATTTGAATAGGTGGCAATAGTTTTTTGGTAAAGATTTGGTTTAAGGCAAAAACTAAAGATTGTGTACGGCCAATACTAAAAGCAGGTATGATCAAGCGGCCAGGTGTTTTGATGCAGGCTTCGGTAATTTCCTTAACCAGTCTTTCTTCGAGCGTTTGATCTTTGGTATGTAAGCGACCTCCATAAGTTGCCTCACTTACCAAATAATCAACTTCAGGTAGCGGTTCGGGATTTACTAAAACCGGATAATTTTCTCTGCCTATATCTCCCGTAAAAGCAATTGTCTTTTTCTCGCCATCATCATTAATGGTTAATACCGCAGCCGCTGCACCCAATAAATGACCAACCGGGATAAAAGTTAAACTGATATCGCCATTAATCTTAAAGGGTTTATTAAATGCTATAGTTACAAAGCGGTCAATGGTATCCATTACATGCTTGTGTAAATACAAGGGTTTTGGCCCACTGAAATTACCGCGTTTTGTTCTTGGTTTTCGGCTCTGTTTCCGTAAAAAGAGCTCTACAGAATCGAACAGTAATATTGAAGTTAAATCTGCTGTTGGAGAGGTACAAAGTACCTGCCCCTCAAATCCTAACCGCACTAACGTGGGCAAGTTACCTGAATGATCGATGTGTGCATGAGTCAAAATTACCAGATTTATACTGGAAGGATCAAAAGGGGATTGTTGATTTTCTTCCTGATAAGTTTCCTTTTCATAATCCAAACCGCAATCGATGAGTATTTTATAATGCCCAACTTCAAGCAGGTGCATACTTCCTGTTACTTGCTGCGCAGCGCCCCAAAATGTTAACTTCATTTTCTGATTTTACAGTAAATTGTTTGGTGTAAAGTAGTACAATTGACTGAGTTTTTAAACAACGTGAGGTAATTTTTTGGTTAGCAGAAGTCTTTCATTCTTTCTGCACAAGAAAGTAATTCAGATTGCCGATCCTGAGAAAATGCGGCTAAATCATTCGCAGTAATAATTTCATCAATGAGCAAACCAATGATGGTATTGTAAAAAAATGAATTTCTCAAGCCATCATATCTGCGGGCAATATGTTTATCAAAATCTGTAACAGCATTAAATATTGAATAGTAACTTTCTCTCATATCATCAGGCTTATCAGTTTTCCATTTGTCTAGAATTTCAGCAAATCGGTTCAAGCCCTGTTGAAATTCGCGTTGCAAAGCCAATTCAAAAATCGTTCTGCAAATTTTATTTTCAGCTTTACTAAAGTCCATAGTGGTGTAAATTGTTTTATAATGTTACCTTAAGTGTTAAGATAAGATAAAGTTACTCACTATGAAATTAATTTGCATAACCAAAAACACCTGAATATTCATTCCCAAATCATTATGACAAAGATGATATTAACCGTTTAAAGCTTTATCTTTGAAAAAAAACACCAGCAATGCAAGAACCCTTTGATATAGAAATCGGACCGATTAATTATTCTGTTTTTCCTGAAGGAAACGATTCATATACCATTTTTAAAGATGGAAAAGAGTATATCCAAATCCAGAAAGACACTTCCTCTATTTGGTTGAAAATGGATTACAAAACCGAACTTCCAATTTTTGAGGAAGACGAAGAAGTAAATGCCATCGGGCAGGCGATTGAGAATTATGTGCCTGAAGAAGAGGATGAAGACGAATTATAATGAAAAGTCCCGACTAAAATCGGGACTTTTGCATTTTTATTAAAATTATCTGGTACAATCTGCCGTCCAGGTTTTACCATCTTTTGAAACCAGCATTTTCAACGTACTGGCATCAATAGTAATTCCGGTTAACCCACTACCGATACTTACATAGGTATTATCTCCTGATTTTTCAAATTTTACACCGGTAATATCAGGAATGCCGCTTCCAAAATAGAAATTGTAACTTTCGCCAACTTTACTTACAGTTACTTTACCATCAGAGCTGTTAATTGTGGTTTCGCCATCGCGGTAAGAAACCGTTCCATTATAAGTGCCAACGAAGAAATCCCGATCTGCAGGATCAGTGTCTTTTTTACATGAAACCATCACTGTTAATGCTATTAAAAGCATACTGAAAATTTGAACTGTTTTTTTCATCTCTTTCACTTTTTAGTTTTTAAATAGGTAATAAATGTAACAGCCCAATGACAATGACTATGCCAAAAGAATATTTACAGATCTGAAACTAAGATTTATGAGGTGGTTGAAAAATAGTTTGTTTTGTTTTAAAAAGCTGTAAAACAATTGTTTATTGTGTTTTGTAAGGTGGCTTTTAAAGTCGGATTATTTTATTGGTAAAATTTCAGAGTTAAGTAGAGAAAATAGTTCACTATGGTCATTAGATCAAATAGATCGGAGTTTACCACATCCTGCTAAGTTGTTTTACAAGTGTAGAAATTTAAAAGGTCTTGTATCTGCCTCGTGGTCAGCATCTTTTATGCCAGGTGTTCATGCTATTAAGGTGGCGGTTTGTATTTGGTGTCTCTGCGTGACGCTTTACCACCGCGTTGTGCTGAACTTAGATGATAAGCGCTTAACCATTAAAAATAAAAAAACCGCAAATTCATAGATGAATAATCTGCGAATCTGCGGCGCTATCAAAATGAATTATCTTTCTAAAAAATATACTTTGTACTCAGGAAATTCGAATCGTTTCCATTAACAATTTCGTTCAGTAATTTCTTATTATCATCGGTAAATTTGGTTGCTACCAATGAACGGATAGAAAACGAGCGTAGGGCATCTACCACCGAAAGCGTTCCTTCAGCACTATCTTTACGGCCAGTAAATGGAAATACATCTGGCCCACGCTGACACTGACAGTTGATATTCACTCTACTAACCTGATTAACCAGCGGATCAATCAGCGAAGAAATTACTGCAGCATTATTACTGAAAATACTTACCTGTTGCCCGTGAGGCGAACCGATCAAATACTCAATTGGTTCTTCCAGGTCATCAAACGGAACAACCGGAACAATGGGACCAAATTGTTCTTCCCGATATAATTTCATATTGCTGTTCACCGGATAAACAATAGCAGGGTAAACAAATGTTTCAAATGTTTGACCACCGTTTTTATTGACCACTTTTGCACCATGGGCAAGGGCATCATCAATACATTCTTTTAAATATTCGGGTTTGTTTAGCTCTGGAAGCGGGGTAAGGTTAACCTCTTTTTCCCAGGGCATGCCAAACTTCAGTTTTTCAACTTCAGCTGATAAGCGCTTTAAAAACTCCTGTGCTAAACTACGATGTACATAAACGATTTTTAATGCGGTACAACGCTGTCCGTTGAAGGATAAAGATCCCAAAACGGTTTCAGAAACGGCTAAATCCAAATCAGCATCTTTGGTAATAATGGCCGCATTTTTTGCATCTAAACCTAAAATAGCTCTTAAACGGTTTACTTTTGGATGCAGTTTTTTTAGTTCATTTGCAACTTTACTGGAGCCGATCAAAGTAAGCACATTGATCTTTCCGGATTTCATCAAACCTGGCACAATTGTATTTCCACGGCCATAAATGGTATTGACAACCCCTTTTGGAAAGCTGGAACGGAAAGCCTCAAGTAAAGGGTAATGCAATAAAGTACCGTGTTTTGGTGGTTTGAATAAAAGTGTGTTGCCCATAATTAAGGCGGGAATAAGGGTAGTAAAGGTTTCGTTTAACGGATAATTAAATGGCCCCATGCAAAGCACAACCCCAAGCGGAGAACGACGAACCTGCGCTACAATACCCTGCTCAATTTCAAATCGGGAAGATTGCCTGTCGATATCTTTTAATGCATCAATAGTGGCATAAATATATTCAACGGTACGATCGAATTCTTTAACCGAATCGGCATATGATTTACCAATTTCCCACATGATCAGCTTCGCTACAATTTCCTTTTGCTCAATCATTTTATGCGTAAAATTTTCTATGCAGGTAATGCGATCGGCAACGCTCATGGTTGGCCATTGTCCGCGTCCGTTATCGTAGGCTGCAACCGCTGCATCAAGTGCCTCAGTAGATTCTTTTTCAGTGCAAACAGGGAAGCTCCCAATACGTTTTCGCTGATAACCTTCTGGAGTTTTGATACATACCGGGGAGAAAACCTCGTTAAAAGGTCCATTCCATGGTTTCATTTCTCCGTTAGAAAGAAATTCTTTCTGATTGATTTCTTCTTTGAGCCTAAATTCATCTGGAATCTGGCTTTCTTCAACGAAAATACTTTCGAGGTTTAAATCAGTGCTCAATTTGATTGTGTTAGGGTTTATATTGTGTTAATCTATGGTTTAAGTATAGATTAAGGGTTTTAAAATAGCTGAGCATTTAATACATTATACCTGTACCTCATCCTCAGCTATAAGTTATTTCAGTTCAATTACCTTATATTTTGGCACCAATGTTTTCATTACGGTCCACCCGATCAGATAACATACAGCGCAGATTGAAAATATAATAAAGTAGCCCGCTTCTTCTCCTTTAAATCCCATAAATACGATCTGTTTTTTACCAGTATAATCAAATAATAAACCAGAACCTTTATTAATGATGAACGAACCAATACCGCCAGCCATTCCACCAATACCAGTAATGGTGGCAATTGCTTTTTTAGGGAACATATCACCCACGGTAGAAAAAATATTGGCTGACCAGGCCTGGTGAGCTGCACCCGCAATACCAATGATTATGACCGGAATCCAGTAAGTAATGTGCCCTAAAGGCTGTGCCAATAATGCCAAAAGCGGGAAGAAAGCAAAAATCAACATCGCTTTCATTCTACCTTCGTAAGGGTTCATTCCTTTTTTATCAACAAAATAAGTTGGCAGCCATCCACCAATAATGGAAAGCAAAGTAATCACGTAAAGAACAAATAAAGGCAGTGCACTTTGTGTGGAATCCATTCCGTAAACAGATTTCAAATAGGCAGGTGTCCAGAATAAAAAGAACCACCAAACACCATCTGTCATGAATTTACCAAAGGCAAAAGCCCAGGTTTGTTTGAATTTAAAGCAATCAATAAATGATACTTTTTCTTTAGTTTCTTCAATGTAATCTGCTAATTTTCGATCAGCGATAAGATCTTGCTGAATGTAGGCAAGTTCTTCAGGACTCACTCTTTTATGCAGTTCCGGTTTGTTGTAAACGAAAACCCAAAAGCCCATCCAAACGAAACCTAATGCGCCAATGATGATAAAAGCCATTTCCCAGCCATAGGCTTTGGCAATGAACGGAATTGTAATTGGAGCGGCCAAAGCACCAACTGTGGCGCCGGCATTGAAAATACTTGTTGCAAAAGCCCTGTCTTTTTTAGGGAAATATTCTGCGGTGGCTTTGATGGCAGCAGGGAAGTTTCCGGCCTCTCCAACAGCTAAAACAAACCTGGCAAAAATGAATAGCGTTACACTTACTGAAACAATCATCCCGGTATTGTTAACTAAAGCAATGGCTTCTTTTGCGCCTTCAAAACTTACAAACCAGTTTCCGGTAATAATTCCTGATGTTGCGATACCACAAAAAGCATGTAAACAAGCGCCAACAGACCAAACGCCAATTGCCCACAAAAATCCTTTTTTGGTATCGAGTCTATCTACCAACCGGCCTGCAAAAAGCATTGATACGGCATAGAAAATAGAGAACAGGGCTGTGATATTTCCGTAATCGTTATTGTCCCAATGAAATTCTGGTTTAATAAAATCTGTCCACGTTAAAGAGAGTACCTGTCTGTCTAAATAATTTATGGTAGTGGCAAGAAACAGAAGTAAACATATGGTCCATCTGTATTTACTTGTTTTTGTTTGGCTCATTTTGGTTAGGGTGTATTAAGTTTATTTGCTTTGCTGAATTAAATCGAGCGCTAATTTTGTGTTGTCTGACAATTCTTCGTAAAGACCTTTGCTCATCACTTCTTTGCTGATCAGTTTACTGCCCATGCCCACGGCGCAAACCCCCGATTTGAACCAGGTTTTTAAGTTGTCAGCATCAATTTCAACCCCGCCGGTAGGCATAAATAATTGACCTGCGAAAAGATCCTTAATTGATGAAATAAATTCTGGCCCTAAAATATTGGCCGGAAAAATTTTAATCAGCATTGCCTTATGTTCTTGTGCAACACTGATTTCTGTAGGCGTCATACAACCAGGAATCCAGAGCATGCCAATTTTATTGGCAATTTCAGCTACTGCAGGATTAACAATTGGGGCCACGATAAAATCTGTTCCGGCATCGATAAAAGCATTTGCATCAGCAACGGTTTTAATGGTTCCAATACCGAGATAAAGATCCGGCATCTCGGCATCACGAATTTCTTTTAGTTTTTTAAAGTTTGGCAGCGCAGATTTACCCCGGTTGGTATATTCAAAAACCCGAATACCTGCTTTATACAAAGTGCGTAATATTTCGACACTTCCTGCTTCACTATCCTGATAGAAAAGAGGCAGCATGCCTTGTTCTAAAATAGCATCTAAAATTTTGTGCTTGTTACTAATCATGATGTATAATTCTTTTTTCAATATCCTTTACAGTGCTGGTTGTGGCATCGCTTGGAATGTATAATTTATCGTAAGCAGCTGCAGTGGCAAAATTCAACGTTTCATCAACAGGTAAATGATTATAAAAACCATAAATTAACCCTGCCATAAAACAATCTCCACTGCCTACTTTATCTAAAATTTCTTCTGAAACGTATTCTTCAGATACAGTTAATTTGTTTTCAGTATAAATCGTGGTATAATATCTGATGCCTTTTCCATAATCGAAACGAAATGTATTGGCCACGGCTTTACATGCCGGAAACAAACTTAATATTTCTTTAGAAGTATCTGTTGCCTGTTGTAGTAACGTTTCCTTTGCATAGCCCTCCGTTGGTTTAAGGTCTTCGTGAAGAGGAGTGCCCAGCATTTTATTCGCCGCCCAAACATTTCCCATAATCAAGGTACAATATTGAGCAAGTTCAGGCAAAACATCAATGGGGTCTTTTCCATATTTCCAAAGTTTAGCCCTGTAGTTCAGATCTAAAGAGATGGTAATATTTCTGGCGCTTGCTGCTTTTAAAGCCTCAAGGCAAACATCAGCAACGGATTGGTTAATTGCAGGACAAATGGCACTGAAATGAAACCAGGTTATGCTATCAAAAACCTCATTCCAATTAATCTGGCCAATTTTTAAATCCGCATAAGCAGAGTTTGCACGATCGTAAATAACGCCGGCATTTTTTAAATCTTTTCCTTTCGGTAGGTAATACAGGCCCAGACGGTCACCGTGGAAAACCATCGGTTTGGTATCGATATTTTTTTCATCAAGATAGCCCACAATTTCCCTGGTTACTGAATTATCGGGCATAGCCGAAAGGTATGCTGATGGTACCTCCCAAAGTGCTAGGGCTGTAGCTACATTTAGCTCTGCTCCACCAACATAAAAAGGCAGTTTATTTTCCTTTAGCCATTGCCCATCCATATCGGGGCAAATGCGCAAAAGGATTTCTCCAAAACTTAAAACTTTTTCTCCTTTTTTTGACAAGGATGTTATCTGGTCGCTCATTGTTGTTTGGTCAGTTTGGCTGAGGCTGGTTTCTTAGCTATGATCTGTTTCGCCATAGTTCATTTCGCTTCGGCCATGATTCGTATCTCACGAATCATTTTTTATAAATTAATTTCGGTTTGTGGTGAGCACAGACCGAGTGTCAAATTAAAATGTAAAGTAATTTTTTGCGTTAAAATAAGAAATATCCTGCACTATCTTGCCCACCCATTCAATATCATTTGGCAATTCTCCGTTTTCAATATCTTCTCCAAATAGGTTACACACTATTCTGCGGAAATATTCGTGGCGGGGGAAGGAAAGAAAACTTCGTGAATCGGTTAGCATCCCAACCAAACGACTTAAGAGCCCCATGTTTGAAAGCGCATTTAATTGCTTGATCATTCCGTCTTTTTGATCCAAAAACCACCAGGCAGAACCAAATTGTACTTTTCCTGCTACAGAACCATCATTAAAGTTTCCGATCATTGTTGCGATTAATTCATTATCGGCCGGATTTAAATTATAGATAATGGTTTTAGCCAGTTTGTCCTGATCATCTAAACGGTTTAGGAATTTAGAAAGCATTCTCGCCTGACTAAAATCGCCTATTGAATCCCAGCCGGTATCAGGTCCTAATTGTCTTAGCATTCTGGCGTTGTTGTTGCGCAAAGCGCCTAAGTGATATTGTTGTACCCAACCTTTTTCATGATCCCATTCTGCAAAATAAACCAACATAGCTGATTTAAATTTCAGGTTTTCTGCATAGGAAATATTTTGTTTGCTGCGGATTTTATCAAAGATTGCTGAAATTTCCTGCTCAGTATAATCTTCAGCATAAATTTGCTCCAAACCGTGATCAGAAACCGAGCAACCATTAGCTGCAAAGTAATCATGGCGGTTTTTCAATGCATCTGTATAATCTTTAAAGCTTGTAATGGTTTTATTCACTACAGTTTCTAATTTATCTATATACTCGTTTAATCCGGCAACATCATCGCTGTTCATTGCTTTATCCGGACGGAAAGCCGGCAACATTTTTAAAGCAACACCTTCATTTGCCAGTTGTTGATGAAAGTTCAGGCTATCTAGAGGATCATCTGTTGTACAAACAGCTTCAACATTCATTTTGGCTAATAAACCACGAACAGCATACTCGGGTGTCTGTAATTTTGCAGAACAATCATCGAAAATTTTCTGTGCAGTTTTACCCGATAAAATATCAGTTATGCCAAAATATCGCTGAAGTTCGAGGTGTGTCCAGTGATATAATGGATTGCGCAAGGTATAGGGAACAGTTTCAGCCCATTTTTCAAATTTTTCGAAATCAGAACCTGAACCTGTGATGTATTTCTCGTCAATTCCATTGGCACGCATGGCTCTCCATTTGTAATGATCGCCATAAAGCCAAACCTGACTGATGTTCTCAAACTGCGTATTATTCGCAATTTGCTCTGGAATTAAGTGATTATGGTAATCAATGATAGGTAGCGATTTTGCAAAATCGTGATAAAGCTTTTCAGCAGTTTTGCTTTGCAAAAGAAAATTTTCGTCTAAAAAAGGTTTCATAGTTGTGATGAGATTTGAGTTAGCAGATTGAGTTAAAAACTCCAAACTGTTAATATTTTATTTTAATGACCTATGATTACACAGGTTAAATATTTATTTTTTTATAATGATTGTGACTCACAAACCATGGATTAGAGATTAGATTGCTTCGTGCCCCGTAATGACGGTTGGTATATTAGCTTTTGACCTTAAACTCACAACTCCAAACTAAAGGCTTACCCCTCGTTTCCAGGGGATAAAATCATCCTGGTTAAGTAAAACAGCTTTTGGAATTACTTCGCCACTTGCCGCCCTGATGCAATATTCTAAAATATCTTCACCCATTTGTTCGATGGTTTTTTCCCCTTCAATTACCGGCCCACAGTTAATATCGATAATATCGCCCATCCGTTTAGTTAAAGCATTGTTTGTGGCTACTTTAATTGTCGGACAAACGGGATTTCCGGTTGGGGTACCTAAGCCTGTTGTAAATAGAATTAATGTTGCTCCCGATGCCGCTTTTCCTGTGGTGGCCTCTACATCATTTCCTGGTGTGCAAACTAAGTTCAACCCAGGTTTTGTAGCAGGTTCGGTATAGTCTAAAACATCCTCTACGGGCGATGTGCCGCCTTTTTTTGCCGCACCGGTACTTTTTATTGCATCGGTGATTAAACCATCTTTAATGTTTCCCGGAGATGGATTCATGAAAAAACCAGACCCCACATTCTCAGCTGCTTGATTGTAAGCGGTCATCAATTGGATGAACTTACGGGCTGCGGTTTCATCTTTTGTACGATCAATTAATTGTTGCTCTGCACCACAAAGTTCAGGGAATTCGGCAAGTAAAACAGTCCCGCCTAAAGCCACCAACAAATCAGAAGTGTAACCAACCGCTGGATTAGCACTGATTCCGCTAAAACCATCACTACCACCACATTTCACACCTAAAACCAATTTACTTAAAGGTGCGGGCTGGCGTTCAATTTTATTGATTTCAGTTAACCCGATAAAAGTTTTTCTGATGGCTTCTTTTACCAGTTGCTCTTCGCTTTGCGATTGTTGTTGCTCGAAAATGAAAAGAGGTTTGTCGAAATTTGGAGAACGGTGTTTTAAATCGTTCATAAAATCCTGTACTTGCAGGTTTTGACAGCCCAGGCTTAGCACAGTAACCCCTGCAACATTTGGATGATCTGCATAGGCAGCCAAAAGCTTGCTCAATACCGCAGCATCCTGACGTGTACCGCCACACCCACCCTGATGGTTTAGAAACTTAATGCCATCTACATTTTTGAAAACACGATTGGCTACAGGATTTGCTTGTCCCAGTGAGCTGGTATTGGCATCTGTCAGACTTTCGCCATTCTTGTAAGCTTCAACTAAATGGTGCGCATAAGATTTATATTTATCGGTTACGGCATAACCCAATTCGTTGTGTAAAGCCTCACGGATAACGTCAAGGTTACGGTTCTCGCAAAAAACAGTTGGAATGAACAACCAATAATTCGCAGTGCCCACACGACCATCATTGCGGATGTAACCATTAAAAGTTCTGCCTTCAAATTTCGAAACATCTGGTGCATGCCATTCATAATGGTATGGCCTGAACTCGTATGGATCTGATGCATGTTTAGTATTTTCAGTATCCATTAAGCCACCTTTCGGGATGAAATGTTGCGCTTTTCCAACCAAAACCCCATACATCATAATCGGATCGCCGGCATTCATATCCTGCATAAAAAACTTATGCTTAGCCTGAATATCGTCCTGCAAAATGTATTCGTTTCCATCATGAATAATGGTTTCGCCTTTTGCCAGGTTTTGCAGGGCAACAAGTACGTTATCATTTGGATGGATTTTTAAAATTCTAGTAACCATTTTAAACTGCTCTTTCAGAATGCAAGTTAATCAAAGTTTCTTTTGCACCCTTATTTTGTAATAATTCAACGTAAGATTTAACGGCTTCGTTAAAACCAGGATAGTTGTTTAAATTTTTGTCCCAAAGGCGCCTGTCGCCTAAAGTATTGTCTATAACGGTTTCTGGTTTTTTCCAGTAATTGTATAAAATTTCTGCAAATTCATCATCAACCGGAAACAATTTCCCGTTCACATTTGCAGTATAAATTTCTCCGTCTTTGTTTACATTCATGAAAATAATGTAAGCGGCCACACCCAGTGCGGTAAGTTGAGGAACTTCATTTTTTAATGCATAATATCTTCTGATCAATGGTATGTTGCGCATCTGTAACTTTGAAGTATAATTCAGCGTTATGGCTTGCCATTGATGCTCGAGTGATGGATTGCTGAAACGATCAATCACACTTTCTGCAAAAGCAACAGCCTCTTCGCGGGTAATGTCTTCATTCTCCACTACCGGTGCAATTTCTTCTTTCATTAATTTTAATACATGATTAGCAAATTCTTCGTTGGCCATTGCTTCTTTAACAGTATTAAAACCTGCCAGGATTGCTAATCCACAGCTAATGGTATGCGTTCCGTTTAATAAACGAAGTTTTAATTCCTTAAATTTATCAATTGATGGAACGATGAAGATTCCTTTATCTGCGTTGGCAAAAGACAGCACCTCTTTCACTTTTGCGTTTGCTGATTCGATGGCCCAAAGCCTGAAAGGTTCTGCCATAATCATCAGTTCATCTTCATAACCCAATTCACTTTCAATGGCCTTTTGATCTGTTGCAGGAAGCTTTCCGGGAACAATCCTATCGACTAACGTTTTACAGAAGTGGTTAGCTGTTTTTAACCAGTTTTCGAAATCCCATCCCAATTTGTTTTGAATGGCCAGGTCTAATAAAATCTCTTTTAGTTTATCGGCATTATCACTAATCAATTCTGTCGGAATGATGACCATTCCGCTTTCTGCCGAACCGTTAAAAGCCTTATACCTTTCGTGTAAAAAAGCCAAAAGTTTACCAGGGTAAGATGATGGTGGGTTATCTGTGATTTTATCTTCACTTTTCACAATCCCAACTTCAGTGGTATTTGAAATTACAACCTGCATTTCCGGCTGATGTGCCGCTTTTAGAATTTCAGCCCAATCTTGCGATGCTGATAAAACACGACTAATTGAAGAGTTGATCGAATTTTCTTTAATATTTACGCCATCTTCAATTCCTTTTACGCAAAGGGTGTAAAGATTATCCTGTTTCGAAAAGGCATCTGCACCACCTTTTGCTGTCGATTTTACAACTAAAATGCGGCCATTGAAAATTCCCTTTTGATTAGCTTTATCGATAAAATAATCTGGTAAACCCCGTAATAAAACACCAGTTCCAAACTGGATTACTTTTTCTGGTAAGGCTAAAATTTCATCGGTCGGTTTTGTAACCTTCCTATCGTCGATGTTTTTTAAGTTTTCTCTGTTTAAAATCATTTCCTTGCTATTTCTTTTATTGCGATATGAAGCATCTTTAGCGAAGTTGAATTGCACTTCATGCCCACATTGGCGGGTTAAACATATTTATTGTCCGTTTGAGGCTAACCATTTCGGATATTCTTTTTCAATTAATTTTTGTGCCCAGTTGCCGTACCAGGCGTAGCCATTTCTTCTTTCCGGACTTAATTCTTCCAGTTTAGATTTAATCGTATTATCGCGATCGCCAAAAATGGGAACGTTTTTATTTAAATCATAAAAACGGGCCCAAACTATACTGGTATCATCAGCAATTAAAGCTGCTGTTTTGTTTCTTTCCCGTTCGAAGCGGTAACCGGCAATTTTATAAGTATCAAACCATTTTAAAGCAGATGCAATAGCGGTTTTTATTTCTTGTGAAGGATGCGGTATCCTCATTAAAAAACGAACAATTCCAACAGATTCACTTGTGCTTAATGAAGGCGGTTCAAAAGCTCTGGCCTTTGCAGGCAACAATGAATCCTTATCATATTGAGCGCCCCAGATTGTAAGCAAACCATTTTGTTTTACCTGGGTTTTTAAAATACAATCAATACCTTTAGCTACTGCTTTCTCTGCTTTTTTAATATAATCTGCATTTACGACTTCGAAATCGTTGCTCTGTGTGGCAATATCCTGCAAAATGTTTAACACATTAATCATCGCATCATCGTTATAAGTGATTTCAGAACGATAAAGTGATTGATCGGGATAATACTGTGGCCATCCGCCATTGGCATATTGCGCAACCAAAATATAATCCAAACCTTTTTCAGCCGCTTTCAGATAAGTTTTGTTCTGGGTTTTCTTGTAGGCCTTAACTAAATAAACTACTTCACGACTTGTTGCCCGGTTATCAAAAGTGGCATGTTTATCATTGGTTGATTTAATTTTTTCAAGCAATTCTGGCGTGATTGCGGCACCATAATTTACTACACTTTTATCTTCCAGCTGCTTTGGCCAGCCACCATTTCCCAACTGATATACCACCATTTTCTCTGCGGTAGAATCTGTAGGGAGCTGGGCGTAACAAGACATCAGCAAACTGCAGCAGATAATGGTTAATAGTGTTTTAATTCTCATCATGTTTGTTCGTTTTACTAACCACAGCCGGACACCGATATAGCGTTTTCCATCCTGGTTATTGTTTTTGCCACGGAAACACGGATTAACACGGAAGATTTATGCTCTTTTTTGATCTCTCTGTGTTTCCGTGGCTCGTTTTATCTTTTAACCGGAACCTGTTTAATCAACCAGTTGACCAAATCATGGGTAGCTTTAAAATTCTCAAAATCGGCAGGTAGTTTTCTGCCATCAATATATTCATTATAAAACCATGGATCACCCACTGCGAATACGGTTCCTTTACCGTATTTTGCTGTTGCGATAATAACATCGCCGTGATCTGTTAAAGCAGAAACCGCCGGGCTTTTTGCAACAATGGTTGATATTTCTTTGATATAAACTTTCTTTGCCGTTTTGAATATGGAGTTGCCAGCCGGAATTTTTATGGCACCTTGTTCAAAGTTTGAGCCTTGAACTTTATTGCGGCTATCTTCATTAAAATGGATACCAAATGTTTCCGGTAAAACATTAAACTTTGTGATTTCACAATTCCCGGCATCATTTAATAGTAAAACTAAAACCCCACCAGCTTTAACCCATTCACTAATTTGTTTAGCATGAGCAGCATTCATGAAGTTTGGATTTGCTGTTTCCTTTTCTGTGTCCGGATCTACAATAATGTAAATATTGCTCCCTTTTAAATTTGAAGTTGTTGGAGCTGATTTCAGTGTGGCCGTTTTTACACCAGCATCATTAAATACTTTGCCAAGTAATGAAAAGCCATTGTTATCATCTTCTTCCCAGATATAGTGGAAAGGAATTTTATCACCAGTTGGACCAGCCATATACTCGTTATTGAAGAAATTATCAACGGTAACCGTTAAGCCTTTTCCGGGTTTTGGTAATGCTGCAATTTCCATTTCAGATGCTGCACAAACAAATGCGCCCATCCCTTTTGGGTCGTTGGTAATCACTTTCTCACTGATATAATATTCAAAACTGCCGTCGCGATATCGTGGTTTTCCACCTAAACCAGAAACAGAAACTGTTTTGGTTAAGTTTACTCTTTCATCGCCGGCAGGTTCAATAAATTCCTTTTTTAAGCCTGCATATCCCTTATTGGCAGCCGCCATAAAAGATGGCGCCAACCAGCCTTTGCGGACACCTTTTGCCAATCCATAAACGAACATGCTTGATGCCGAACTTTCAAGATAATTGCCTTTTCTTGTGGGCATGTCCATAATATCGAACCAAACGCCGGATTTTGGATCTTGATATTTTACCGTTGCAGTTGCTGTACGATTTAAAATGGCAACCAATTCCTTTTGTTGCGGATGATTAACCGGAAAATTATCTAAAACATCAACCAAAGCCATAATATACCATCCCATGGCTCTTCCCCAAAAATTTGGCGATCGGCCAGTGGTTTGATCTGCCCATTTTTCTGCCCTGCTTTCATCGTAACCGTGATAAAGTAATCCCGTTTTTGCGTCACGGGAATTCTTTTCCATTAAGATAAATTGCTTTGCGATATCATCAAAGGCATCATCCTTTTTCATCAGTTTAGCATACTCTGCATAAAAAGGCTGGCCCATGTACAATCCATCAAGCCACATTTGATTGGGATAAATTTTCTTGTGCCAGAAACCACCTTCTTTTGTTCGAGGTTGTTTTTGGATTTGCTCAAACAATTGAGTGGAAGCAAGTAAATATTTTTGCTGACCGGTAACTTTATATAATAACAATAAAGCACGGCCATTTTTAATATTGTCGATGTTAAAATCTTCGGCTTTATAAGTTGCAATGTTTCCGTCCTTATCCAAATAAGCATCCATGGAACTTTGAATGTATTTGAAATATTTGCCATCGCCGGTATTTCTCCAAACAGCAGCCGCACCTTCCAGTACCACGCCCATATCGTAAGACCATTTAGGACCTTTTGCACCTTTCAAAACTGTGGTATCCTGAAATAATTTTTCCATGGCAGTTAAGGTAAGCTGCTCAGAAAGTTTTTTTTGTGCTAATGTGCTTTTTGATAATGATGAAAAACCTAATAAGGTAATGACTGTATATAAAAGTGATCTTTTCATTTTTCTTATTTTGAAATTTCCATTGCATTTTTACCTACTTCAGCCCCAATGTTTGAAGATTTTTTAGCTTTCGAAACATCAGTGGCAGAAATTTTTATCCCTTTGGTTTTTTCTCCTGTTAAATTGAATAATAACGTAGAACCATCCTTGTATTTTAAACCGTTAACGCTAACATTAGCCCCATTTTGGATCTGTACAACAGGATTTGTATCTTCAGTGATCACGTTTACGTTTTTCAGAAAAATGCCGGTAGCTTCAATGATCTCAATGCCTTTTCTAGCCTGGATGGTTACATTTTCCAGGTGAATATCTTTGATGTTCATTTCCGGTAAGCCTCTAAAGAAAATCGCTTTATCGGCGCCGTTTGCCACTACATCTTTAATGTAAAAGTTTCTGAATTGCGGGGTGGCCTCTGTAACAGGCACTGTAACGGTTTTAATGGTTTCACGTTTTTCGCCTGCCAAAGGAACCGGATCAACGGCAGCATAATACATATCAAATAGAAT
This sequence comes from Pedobacter chinensis, assembly GCF_003339865.1. Taxonomy (GTDB): domain Bacteria; phylum Bacteroidota; class Bacteroidia; order Sphingobacteriales; family Sphingobacteriaceae; genus Pedobacter; species Pedobacter chinensis. The sequence goes on along the minus strand of NZ_QPKV01000003.1, from coordinate 129,574 downwards.
GGCCTCACCGGGAATATCAATCATGTTGATGTTGTTGATGTAAATGTTTTCAACCACGCCACCACGACCGCGGGTGGTTTTAAAACGCAAACCAATATCGGTACCGATGAAAGAGCAGTCGTAAACCCAAATGTTTTTAGCGCCACCACTCATTTCGCTTCCAATAACGAAACCGCCATGGGCATGGTACACCACATTATTTCTGATAATTACATTTTCTGTTGGAACTCCGCGTTTACGGCCAGCCTCATCTCTGCCAGATTTAATGCAGATACCATCATCACCAACGTCAAAAGTGCTTCCTTCAATTAAAACATTTTTGCAGGATTCCACATCAACACCATCGCCATTTTGAGCAAACCACGGGTTTTTAACCTGAAGGTTTCTTAAAGTTAAGTCTTCGCAAAGCAATGGATGTAAATTCCATGCCGGTGAATTTTGAAAGGTTACACCTTCCAGAAGAATTTTCTTGCAGTTGGTTAAAACCAATAAATTAGGACGAAGAAAATCTTTAATATCCTCGTAATCTGCAGCCGTTTTCCCTGCCTGAATAACACCGGCATTTTTGGTTTTAGAACCTTTAACTGTTTTCTCAGATGGATACCACATTTTGCCATCTTCACTCACTACACCACCGGAAGAAGTTAACTTTTTCCATTGCGATTCTGTTAACTTGTCTTTTTTAACCATTCTCCAGGCACCGCCATTGCCATCAATAATTCCGGTTCCTGTAATGGCAATATTTTCTAAGTTATTTCCTGAAATTGGGCTTTGATTTCTCCACGCCGGCTGCCCTTCCCAGTTTCCTTCTACCAGTTTATATTGATTGAAATCATCTGTAAACTGAAGAATGGCATCGCGTTTCAGGTGCAAATTTACATTGCTTTTTAATTCTATAGGACCAGTTAGCCATAATCCACCAGGGATTAAAACCACGCCACCACCTTTTTGGCTAACTGCCGCTATTGCTTTGTTAATGCTTTGTGTATTTAATGAAACACCATCGCCTTTTGCACCAAAAGTGATAATGTTCGTTGTATCGTTTTTAAATTTAACCTGCTGAATAACAGGTAAAGTTGTTTTTTGCTGAGCACATGCTGAACCTGCTGAAAATAAAAAGATACATGCAAACGCTATTTTAGAGCTGTATATACGACCAGAAATATGTTTCATTATTTACGCTGTTTAATTATACTTGGTTATTGTAATAACAAGTGTACGTTGTTTGCCTTTAAAAGCGAAGAGAAATCTATGCAAACGTTGCCAAAGAAATTGCGTTAAAATAGTGGTTTTTTGGTGTTAAATTATTGTTTATGAGTATTTTATGTTTTTAAAATGCAGTTTGGTGCTTGTTTAGGAAAACGTTTTCCTAAATCATCGCTATGGTTTGACAATGTTATTAATGATAAAAAATGAGCAAAGTATCTCTAAAATATTGGTTTACACATCAGTGTTCGTCATTGAAATGAAGAGCAGCCATATAAATTACTTAGTCTCTGGATTCCATCCGCGGAAAACATTTTCCAAAATATAACTTTTATACGCTTCATCATTGAGCTGGTGTGACCAACTTACCCTGCTTTTTGGATTTGCACCTTTTCCAGTGCTTTTATATTCAGCATAATATGCTGTTTGCTCGTTACTCTCTTTACCCCAATTGTTCCAACCTTCCGGGCGAATAAGTGCTGGCATTTCGCAATTGAGAAAAGCAACTTTGGCATAAGGTCTCCACGGGCGACCAAGGTAAAAACTATGATCGGGAGCATCGCCTTTAATTTTGCACTTGTTAAAAACGTAACCGAATTTTGTGGTATCAGCGGTTGATGCTGCGGTAATGTAACCTTGTTTTTTGCAGAAAATCGTGCAATTCTCGAACCAGGCAGTTGAAGCGCCAAATATGAAATCCACTGTTCCCTCAATGTAGCAGTTTTTGTAATATTGGCGATTGCTGGCTCCATAGGTATAAAGTGTATCCTGAAAGCCTAAAAACCTGCAGTTTATAAAGATTGATTTATCTCCGCCAGCCCAAACAGCTACTGCCTGCCCCACCGGACCTGATGAATTTTCGAAAGTAATATGCTCAGCAGAGAAACCTTCTCCGTAAATGTAAAAGCTCGAAGAACCCGAGGTTCCTTTTTCTTCACCAAAAGTATTTTTCTTTTGGGCGTAATCATCATAGGTTAAAATGGTTTCGTTTAAACTTTCGCCAACTAATTTCACATTCTTTTTTGATGCCGCCAGAATCAGTTTTTCTTTATAAATTCCTTTTTTGATAAAAATCGTAGTGATTTTATTTCTGAAATCGGGAACGGCATGAATGGCTTCCTGAACGGTTTTAAAATTTCCACTTCCATCTGCAGCTACAATAAAATCAGGTTTAACCTCGGTTGCATTTACTGTTAATGAAAATATGGTTATAAGAAATAAAATAATTGCTTTCATATAGAATTTGGTTAGGCTTAAATTAAAACCGGCCACGTAAAAGTATAAACTTTATCACGCAGCCGTGTTTTAAAATATATGATGAACAATTTTAAACATTAAAACTCATCAGGAAGAACATTTTCACAGATTAAAATCTGCAAACGATGTCGGGAACGATTGCACAGTATCAACTTGTTAAAAAATAAAAAATGGCTTAACCTTGTTACAGGCTTAGTTAGGTAAATATAGTCAGTTTCTGGTTTGACCATTAATACTTTGAAACAAGTTCAGTGCAACGGACGATTATAAACCTCATTTTTAAACACTTTGCATAGTAAAAATCCAACCAGATATCAATAATGAAATACTTATTTAATTTTATGTTCGCTTTGAGTCTTTGCATCAATGCCTTTGCTCAATCGCCAAAAGGAAATTATGTTTCCAAAGTCTGGGTTGCCGATCAGGGCAATGGAACATACAAAAATCCGGTAGTTAATGCAGATTATTCAGATCCTGATGCGATTCGCGTTGGAGACGATTTTTATATGATAGCTTCCAGTTTTGATGCTATTCCAGGTTTACCGATTTTGCATTCAAGAGATTTAGTAAATTGGAAAATCATTGGCCATGCTTTAAAGCGCCAGCCACCATTTGATCACTTTGAAAAAACACAGCATGGAAATGGGGTTTGGGCGCCCTCCATTCGTTACCGAAACGGGGAGTTTTACATTTATTATCCTGATCCGGATTTTGGAATTTACTTAACAAAAGCAAAAACGATTACAGGCGAATGGTCTGCTCCTATATTGGTTGTTCCGGGAAGGGGCTTGATTGATCCTTGTCCTTTTTGGGATGAGGACGGCAAAGCCTATCTCGCATATGCTTATGCAGGAAGCAGAGCTGGCATTAAAAGCGTTTTGGCCATAATGCCTTTAACACCTGATGGCACTAAAGTTACTGAAACGGGTAGAATTGTTTATGATGGACATGATTTGGATCCAACCATTGAAGGCCCAAAAATTTATAAACGGAATGGGTATTATTATTTATTTGCGCCAGCCGGAGGCGTTTCTACAGGTTGGCAATTGATATTAAGAAGTAAAAATATTTATGGGCCATATGAGCGGAAAGTCGCAATGGATCAAGGCAAATCTCCGGTAAATGGTCCTCATCAGGGCGCCTGGGTAACCACTCAACCTGGCGAAGATTGGTTTCTTCACTTTCAGGATAAAGATGCGTATGGAAGAGTTGTTCATTTACAACCAATGAAATGGATCAACAATTGGCCTGTTATTGGAACAGATAAAGATGGAGATGGAACCGGCGAACCAGTTATGATTTACAAAAAGCCCAATGTTGGCAAAATTTATGCTATAGAAACACCAGTGGAAAGCGATGAATTTGATTCGGTGCAGTTAGGTCTACAATGGCAATGGCAAGCAAATCCACAACCAACCTGGTTATTTACAGATGCAAATAATGGCATTTTAAAACTTTATACTGCAAAAATTTCTGATGAGGCTAAAAATCTTTGGGATGTACCCAATCTATTAATGCAAAAATTTCCATCTGATGAATTTAGGATAACCACAAAAGTGAATTTTAAGCCAAATCCAAAACTGGAGAATGAAAAAACGGGTTTGGTCATCATGGGAAGAAGTTACGCCCAAATCAGCATCAAGAGTAAAAAAGATGGCTTGTATCTGGTTTATGGCATTTGTCAGAACGCAGATAAAGGAAAGTCAGAGAACGAAAAGGAGATTACAAAACTTAAATCGGCAATGGTTCTATTAAGGGTTAAGGTTTCCAATGGAGCGAAATGCCAGTTTAGTTATAGTGAAGATGGAACGAACTTTACTAACGTTGGTGATGAATTTCAAGCTGCAGCAGGGCAATGGATTGGAGCGAAAGTTGGTTTGTTTGCTGTAAGAGATACACAGACAAATGATTCAGGTATTGCTGAATATGATTGGTTCAGGGTGGATAAATAACTTAAATCAAGGCGAAAACTTATTTTAACTATTTAAGCATCATCATTTCCGTCCGATGCTACCGTATGGACACAATATTTCTGGTAATGTTTGTTTTCGTTATTTCCACGCAGATGGGAACCCAATGTTATTAAATTAAGACAATCGCTGTCAGGGTTAAGATTCTTCGTACCTACCATTGATGTGTTTTGTGGTTTATTGTTAATCATGATTTTAACTTAACCTGAGTTTTGGATGTTCTATATAGATGATCAATTATTTAATTGCTAAATCATATAAAACTCTCGTCATTGCGAGGCACGAAGCAATCTTAAAGAGGGGGTTATATAACCAGCGATAGTTGCAGGATTTTTCATTGCTGGTTTATATTTCAAAAGTATTCAAGCTTGCTTCGTGCCTCGCAATAACGGATTAGGCCCAAAACTCAAATTTTAAAGAAAAAATATCCCGCAGGTTTAAGAAGATTACGCAAATTTTATTTTTATCTGCGTAATCAGCGGCATGAAATAAGCATGAGTACAATTGAAATGTACCCACACAACAGTACCTGATGCGAATTACCTGTTAAAATTTATCTTATTTCCAACCGGAGAGCAAAACAAGTGGCCGGTTGGTTTTAAGAAGGGTTAAAAGAATAAATAAATGTAAATCAGCAAGAAACCAGGGTGTAATAGAACTCGATTTCTTGCTGTTAATTGGTTATCCAACGATCAATTTTGAAGTAATTGCTATTCTGTTCCAGGCGTTAATGGTTACAATTGCCATAATGATTTGCGATAGTGTTTGCTCATCAAAAAAACTTGCAGCGCTATTATACGTTTCATCAGAAACATGGTTGCTGATGAGTGTTACCTCTTCCGTTAAGGCTAAAACAGCTTTTTCTTCCTTGGTAAACAAGGTGGTTTCTCTCCACGCATTTAAAAGGTACAAACGTTGTTCCGTTTCGCCAATTTTACGGGCATCTGCGGCGTGCATATTTAAGCAAAAAGCACAACCATTAATTTGCGAAGCACGCATTTTGATTAGCTCTAAAAGAATTGGGTTTACTTTGCTGGTTGATAAATATTTTTCTAAACCAAACATGGCTTGATAGGCAGCTGGTTCCGCCTTTTGGATGTCAATTCTGTTTTCCATTTTTTTTTATTTTGATTACGATGTAAAGTTCTTCATCTAAATCATCAAAAAACTTAATCTAGTTTAAGAAATGAGGTTTAATGGAAAAGGCACTACATTTTGTGCAAAGAAAACGAAGCGGAGGCTCAATTTTCCGTTCTATTTTTCAGCTTTTATCTCCGCGTTTTTTGTAATTAACTATTTTTTCGCCCGTATTTTACTCAAAAACTCTGGTGTAAAACCCAGGTAAGAAGCTAACATATACTGTGGCACACGTTGCACAAACTCAGGGAATAAACTATTGAAGCTGGTATATCTTTCTTCAGCAGTTTGGCTGTAAAGATATTTGATTCGCATTTGTGAAGCCTGATGCAATTTTTGAAAAATCAGTCTGAAATATTTTTCCATTTTGGGCAATTGCTCAAACAATTCATCATAATTGCGGCGCTCGATAATGATGACTTCTGTTGCTTCGGCTGCCTGAATATAAAAATCGGAGGGTTTTTGGAATATAAAACTGGTTAAATCTGATATCCACCAGTTTTCAATCGCAAACTGCGTGGTTTGTTCCGCCCCTTTGATATCGATAAAGTAAAGTCTTAAACACCCTTTTACCACAAAATAATTTGCCCTGCAGGTTTCTCCTGCCTCGTGCAAAAAAGCTTTTTTTTTAAATGAAAAAGATTTGAGCAATGAAGCAAGAATTTCCTGCTCATCATTACTCAAATCTATAAATCTATTAATGTGGTTATAAAGGGCACTATACATTCGTGTTCTATAATTAAGCTAATTTAGGCATAATTATGAGAATGAGATAGCTATAGTGAAAATGCTTTAAAAATAGGATGTGCATATTCTCCCCAGTTTTTCATTGCTGAAAGTAATATGGCTTTTAAGCCTTTATTATCAGTGGGTTTCCCTTTGGCTGGTGGCGTTAAATCTTTTTCTGGTACTGTGGTTTCTGTTACTTTAGTAGCAAACCATGTTACATTTTCATGAGGCAAAGCCAGTCCTAAAATCATCCCGGGTAAACCGGTAAAAGATTCTGGTCCACCAGAAACGGCGATTTGATTGGAGTAATAGGCAACCACGTAAACCGAATCCATAATGACTGCATTTGCCCTGCGACATTCGTAACCAGCAATTTCACGGGTTTCATCGGTTATCTTCCAGTTAATTTTACGAACACTGTCTTTAACTAAATAGGTGTCTTCATAAACGCTCTTTTGTGTAATACTGTTTTGAGTATCAAAATTAGTAGCGATGGTATTTTTTAAATCTGCCAGTACATCAGTATTAAGCCAGTTATTATTCATTGTTTCATCTACTGTTGGCCATTTATACAAACTCTTGTCCTTATTAAAAATTAAAGTGCTTTTAGCTACTTTAAATTGCGGATTATTCTTCTTGTATTGGTCAAAAGCCTGATTCATATAAGTTTCATTATCCTTATTGATTTTCTTTTTAATCAGGGCATACATGTTTGATCTTTTCTCAAATTCGATAATGCCGTTTTGTACAAAGTGAACATTTTGAGCGAACGTGATTTTGCTGATGAAAATAACAGCAAATAGAATGATGTATTTTAATGTAGTTTTCATGATGATTATTTTTGAGTTTTAATACCGCCACCCATTTTATTAAAATCCCATATTACGGAGAACATGAAATAACGCATGATGGTGGTATAGCTGCTTTGCGTAATATTTCCATTATAGGCTGTTCTGCTAAAACCAACATTTTGATTTAAAATATCGTTTACCGACATGGAAAGCCTAAGGTTTTCTGATTTGAAAAACTTTTTGGATAAAGATGCATTCCAAATTAAACGTTCAAAATTTTCGTTGAAAGTTTGTGTTTTACCATTGAACTGGTACTGTGCATCGGTTGATAGCTCGAACTTAGCGGGTAGCTGGGCACTTCCCGAAGCGTACCCATCCCATCCCCAACCATCACTATTACCAAACCTCCCCACACTTGCTCTGGCCACATTGTAAGTTGGCCCGAAGCGACTGTAAAAGTTATATTTTTTCTCTACATACTTCGATATGTTTATACCACCTCCATAAGTGTAGTTTTTGGTATTATTTAAATCGCCGTTGATGTAATTATACGATGAGCTACCGTTGGCATTGGCATTTACACCTACATTTATGTCAATTCCTTTTATCTTTCTGCTGGTTTGTGCATAAGCATAAAAATTAGTGGTCATTTTATCTGTAATATTTACCGATTGATAAGTACTTCTACCTGTTGTGGCATCAGTTTTAACATCGCTCACTATTGGGTTGGCCGTGAAAGTGTATGATCCACTCATCCAAATGGATTGATTTGTTAAAACTTTATAAGAATTATAGTTCGCATTGAAATTACTTCTGAAAGAAGGCCTTAAATCAGGATTACCCAGAGATATATTTAATGGATCGGTGTTTACTCTAACAGGTTGAATTTGCTCTAAAGATGGCTGATTGGTATTGCCGTTATAGCTTAACCGGAAAGACTTTTGTTGAGAGAAACGATATTGATAAGACGCCTGCGGCATATAGTTTATAAAGTTTCGGTTATAAGTTCTGTTATTATAAAGATCGGCCTGTTTAAAATTTACACCGCTAAATTTTGATCCGAAATTAATTACCGTTTTACCTTTTTTATAGTTGAAAATCGCTCCAGCCTGATTAATGATTTGATCAAGCTCGTAGTCATTGCTGAATTGGGTATCCAAAATATCGTAATTACCACTTGCCGATTGGTTAAATGATTTACGATCTGATCTGCCATTCATTAAACTTAAGCCGTAGTTTACAATTACGGTTAAGGTTTTAGAAAGTGGTTCGGTATAGGCCAGGTTTGTTTTAAAAGCACTGTTGGTAATATCATTTACTTTATACTGATTGATTAAACTATCTCTAACCCCGGTTGTTTCGTAAAATGTATTGTCTGAGTTCAGATAACCATCACTGTTACTTTTTGTAATGGCCTGGTTAAGGTTTAAAGATAGTGTGCGCCCTTTTTTATTAAATTTTTTGGTAAACAATGCATTCATGTTAAACATTTGCTCATTCACTTTATTATTTAAAGATCGTTTTGTTGTGTTAAGCAAATCATCATTGCCATCTCTACTTGAGGTGTTGAAATTGTTCAGGGTGTTACTTTCTTTTAAGGTACCATCAATACTCACTTTCAAAGTAAGGGTGGTATCAATTTTTATTTCGTATGTCGCATCTAATTTTTGTCTGAACATATCATTATCATTAAATTGATCAGATACGTTATTAATTATACCTGAGCTTAAATTGTTCTGACTGATCGTATTGCGATCTCCGGTTACTCTGATCGAGCCAATTTTATAGTTTGTGTTTAAAGATTCTTTATCCTTGTTCCATTTACTGTCGAAATGCAAACCACCTGTTCTGGCTACCGGAATGCCTTGCCCGTTATACTGGCCATCGTAACTGTCAAAGTCATCTGACCCACTAATACTGAAGTACATTCCACCATCATCACTCATGGTCATTCCACCAGAGCCTCCGTATTTATCGCGATCATCCCAACCTAAACCTACTGTTCCGTTGTTGCCTAATATTCCATAGGCGGAGAACTTTTTCTTGCCCCAAAATTTGTTGAACATGAACTGTCCGGTGTAATAATCATCGGTTCCGTAACCGGCCTGGGCTTTTCCAAAATAACCGTTCTTTTTATCTTCTTTCAGCTTAACGTTAAGGGTTTTAGTTTTTTCGCCGTCATCAATACCAGTGAAACTCGCCTGGTCGCTGGCTTTGTCGTAAAGTTGAACAGACTCAACCATATCTGCCCGAAGATTTTTAGTTACCAGTGTTGGGTCATCGCCAAAAAATTCCTCCCCATCTACCAGTACCTTCTGAACGGTTTTACCCTGAGCTGTTATTTTTCCATCCTTATCAACCTGAATGCCTGGAAATTGCTTGATTAAATCTTCCACCTTTGAATTAGGTTCAATATTATAGGCTTTTGGATCGAACTCAGTGGTATCGCCTTTAATTTTGATTGCCGTACGGTTTCCTTTAATAATAACGTCGGCAAGAAGTTTTGCCATTCCCGTTAAGTTGATTTTACCATAGTCTTTAACCTGTGTGGTAGAATCAAGCGTAAAATGATCAACAAAATCTGCATATTTTGGATAGGATACCAACAGGATAAACTTCCCGTTTGTAATTCCATTAACTTCAAATGTTCCGTTTTCGGCTGATCTGGTAAACTTTACCAAAGTAGAGTCTTTGGCGTTTAAGATAGCAATTGTAGATCCTGACAGTAATGTTGTGGAAGCCGTGTCAATTGTTCTACCTTTAATTGTGTGCTGGGTTTGCGCTTTTACGTAAGAAAAAATCGAAAATAGAAAGCACACCGAGAGAAGTAGTCTTTTCATGAAATAGATTTGGTTTTGTTTTTCCGAATATAAAACTAATATTTTAGTTAATCGATATGCTTTAACTTTTTTTAACAATAATTATCTCCAAATCATTACAAATCGTAATTCTGGTCTGTCAACCAATCGATTTTCGTATAGGTAAAATTGGCGTTCGTCTATAAATACATCGTTGTGGTATAATGCCTGTACTTTGCCTGAAACGTTTCTTCTATTCCATCGTCTTATTTACAGAAAACGCCTAATAATTAGGAGATTAAAAAAAGATTTATTAAACATAAAATATTAAGGTCATGAAAAACTCTATCAAAAACTTATTCGCAGCCGCATTAGTAATGGTTACTTTAAGCGGTGCAACATTAGCAGCCAAAGCTTCAGAAAACAATGCTGGTTATACAGTGCTAAACCAGGTTAAAAACATCAGTAAAATAATTGTAAGTGGAAATGTTAAACTGATTCTGGTTCAGGATGATAAAGAAGGTGTTGAAGTTTATGATGCTTATTATAGAAAAAATGCTTTGGTGCAACAACAGGGTAGTGAGTTGAGAATCAGCTCTTTTGATAAAACCACATTAATGGTGGTTGCGCATGTGAACAATATTTCAAGTATAGAAGCATCAAATACCGCAACTGTTGCTACGGCCGGAAACTTTAATGTTTTAAGTCTGAATGTTGTTTTAAATGATAAAGCTACAGCAGATATCAAAGCTAATACCATTAGCTTATCAACAACTGTTAATGATGCTGCAAGCCTTAAGTTAGAGGGTTCAACTGAAAGTCATATTGCAGTGGTAGGCGCTGAATCGAAAATGAAAATGAACGAATTTACTGCTCAGGAAACCAATATTAAAGTTTCAGCTAAACCAGTTTTAGCAAGTAACAATAAATCTCGTTACGATGATTTAAAAATCGACTTATTGGAAAAACTTTTCTAATAACCATCATACATAGTTTTGATTTTCAAGGGTTACTAACTTTTAAAAGTTAGTAACCCTCCTGTTGTATTATTAATTTTCTATTATCATCATGGAATTGAATGTAACTTTCTTTGTTGCCAAACCATTCAATTACTTCTCCTTTCTTTAAACTGCTTGGTTTATCGATTAATATCCTTTTGTAAGAGCTCCACTGCCAGTCCCTAAAGTCTGTTGTTAATCCATGTTGCTGCGGGTTGGCATGAATATAAAAGATAATCTTTGTAAAATATTCTTCAGAATTAATCAATACCCTCTTAAATGGTTTTTGAAACAAGGAACCAATTCTTGCGTGCTGCTTATTAAAAGCCATTGCATAAGATTGAAAGAATTTTTGAAACTGATGAGCCACAAGATCGTGCGCACTTTTATCAGCTATATTAACAAACTCTATATCGCTTTCTTCTTTAATTTTAATTAAAATATGAAAATGATTTCCAAGTAAGCAGTAAGCAGTAAGCATAAGTATCTGCTACCGGTGTGAGATATTTATTGTATTGTTTTAAGAAATAAAAATAGTTTTCATCATTCCTAAACATTGGTTGTTGATCTATCGTACGATTATAGATGTGGTAAAAATAACCAAATTCTAATTTTAGGTGATAATGCTCCTTTTCTGCCATTATTGAAGTTGCTAACTTTTTATAAGTGATTAGAAAAATTTTCCTAATAATGCAATATTGATTAGAGTTACTAGCTTTTAAAAAGTTAGTAACTCTTTTATTCTCTTTTATTCTGATATGTTTCCCATGTTATATTACTAACTTTTTAAACGTTAGTAACCCTCATGTTATAAATCAAATTTTATGCCTTGTGCCAATGGTAATGTATTGGAATAATTAATGGTGTTGGTTTGTCTTCTCATGTACGCTCTCCATGCATCCGATCCACTTTCTCTGCCTCCTCCGGTTTCCTTTTCGCCACCAAAAGCACCGCCAATTTCTGCTCCTGATGTACCGATATTAACATTGGCAATGCCACAATCAGAACCCTTTGCAGATAAAAATTGCTCTGCCTCTCTTAAATTCAAAGTCATGATAGCTGAAGATAACCCTTGTGGAACGCCGTTCTGTAAAGCAATGGCTTCATCTAAAGTTTTATATTTAATCAGGTATAAAATCGGTGCAAAAGTTTCATGCTGAACAATTTTGAAATCATTTTTTACCTCGGCAATACATGGTTTCACATAGCAACCACTGCTATAATGTTCGCCCGTTAAAACACTTCCTTCAACCACAAATTTCCCGCCTTCGGCTTTACATTTTTGTATGGAGTCCAGGTAAGCAGCAACGGCATCAGTATCAATCAGCGGACCAACATGGTTATTTTGATCTAACGGATCGCCAATGCGTAATTGATCATAAGCTTTAATCAATTTTTCTTTAAAAGCATCATAAACACTTTCGTGGATGATTAATCTCCGGGTAGAAGTACAACGTTGTCCGGCAGTGCCAACTGCCCCAAAAACAGCACCAATTAAACTCATGTCCAAATCTGCGTGTTCAGAAATAATGATAGCATTGTTGCCACCCAATTCTAATAAACTTTTACCTAAACGGGCACCAACTGCGGCTCCAACAGCTTTACCCATACGAGTTGAACCAGTGGCTGAAATTAAAGGAATACGCCCGTCATTAGTCATTAATTCACCTACGGCTTTGTCGCCAATAATTAAATTACAAACACCTTCAGCCACGTCATTCGCTTTAAAAACTTTGGAAATGATGTGTTGACAAGCTACGGCGGTTAATGGCGTTTTTTCTGATGGTTTCCAAATGCAAACGTTGCCACAAATAAGTGCCAACGCAGCATTCCAGCTCCAAACCGCAACCGGAAAATTAAAGGCAGAGATAATACCTACAATTCCAAGCGGATGCCATTGCTCATACATGCGATGACTCGGGCGCTCGCTATGCATGGTTAAGCCATAAAGCTGACGAGATAAACCAACTGCAAAATCGCATATATCAATCATTTCCTGTACTTCTCCAAGCCCTTCCTGCAAACTTTTACCCATCTCATAAGAAACCAAAGTACCCAAAGCATCTTTGTTTTCTCTTAAAGCATCGCCAAATTGCCGAACAATTTCTCCCCTTTTTGGCGCAGGAATAACCCTCCATTCTTTAAAAGCAGATTGAGCTTTTGCAATAATATCCTCATAATCTGCAACGGCGGCAACTTTGGCTATCGCAATTAATTTCCCATCAACAGGAGAAAAACTTTTAAGAATTTCCTGATTTGATTCACCACCCCAATTACTGCCTGTACTAAAAGCCGCATTACTTTCTTTTACACCTAACTTATTTAAAATGGATTGAATATCTGTATTCATATATCTAACGATTTACACAAAAAAACAAAAAAATAACATAAAGCAAGTTACATTTGGCTGTTTACTTTATCACAATTCTTAATATATTGCTTTAAATACAACTGACTTATTAAATTATAAAATATGAATAAAAAATTTTTGGCTTATGGTGCTATGCTTCTATCTTTTTTTGTGGCAAGCACGCTTTTTGCTCAGGAAAAACCAGCTGAGAAATCAGCAAACCTGTCTGTTTACCGGGTAACTCCTACCAAAATCAATGACCTGGTCCATACAAAACTGGATGTATCATTTGATTACGCAAAGCGATATTTATATGGCAAGGAATGGGTTACTTTAAAGCCGCATTTTTATGCAACTGATACATTAACGCTTGATGCGCAAGGGATGGATATTAAGACTGTTTCTTTGGTTGAGCAAAAAGGAAACACACCCTTAAAATATGTTTATAAAGACAACAAGTTATATGTTACCCTGAATAGAAAGTATACCAACACAGAAAAATATACGGTTTACATTGCTTATACGGCAAAGCCTGATGAATTGAAAGTTCAGGGTAGCGCAGCCATTACAGATGCAAAAGGTTTGTATTTCATCAATCCGGATGGGGCTGACAAAAATAAACCTATCCAGATCTGGACTCAGGGTGAAACGGAGTCTTCATCTGCATGGTTTCCTACCATTGATAAACCAGATCAGAAGACCACGCAGGAAATCTCAATGACTGTTCAATCAAAATATACTACCCTTTCAAACGGTAAACTGATCAGCCAGAAAGCAAATGCAAAGGGAACCAGAACAGATACCTGGAAAATGGATTTGCCGCATTCTCCCTATTTATTTATGATGGCTGTAGGCGATTTCAAAATCACGAAAGATACTTACAAGGGAAAAGAGGTAAACTATTATTTGGAAGCGAAATATGCACCTTTTGCAAAACAAATTTTCGGCAAAACGCCAAAAATGATAAAGTTTTACAGCGATATTCTTGGTGTAGATTATCCATGGAATAAGTATTCGCAGGTTGTGGTAAGAGATTATGTTTCTGGTGCGATGGAAAATACCACGGCAACTTTACATGGCGAGCAGATCCAAAAAACAGATCGTGAACTATTGGATGGTAACGAGGAAGGAACCATTGCTCATGAGTTGTTCCATCAATGGTTTGGCGATTATGTAACGGCAGAATCTTGGTCTAACTTAACAATGAACGAATCTTTCGCAACTTTTGGCGAAATCATTTGGCATGGATATGATGAAGGAAAAGATGCAGAGGATAAATCCCGTTACGAAAAATTACAGTCATATATCCGTTCCACTAAAAATGGGGAAAGCCCTGTATTGGCTCGTTTTTATTATAACGATAAGGAAGATATGTTTGATAATGTTAGCTACGCCAAGGGATCGGTTATTTTGTATGCAATGAAAAATCAGATGGGTGATGCTGCATTTTACAAGGGTTTGAATAAATATTTAACTGCCAATGCATTTAAAAATGGCGAAACGCACCAATTGCGCCTGGCGATGGAAGATGTTACCGGAAAAGATTGGAATCCATATTTTAACCAGTGGTATTACAATGGCGGTCATCCTATTCTGGCGGTTGATTATGGTTATGAAAATGGAAAGGCTACTATAAAAGTTAAGCAAACTCAGGATGCGGGTGTACAAACATTTACCTTACCTGTTAAGGTTGATATTTACGCTGGCGGGCAGAAGATCAGAAAGGAAATTTTGATCAATAGCCGCGAGCAAACTTTTTCTTTTGAGGTAAATGCCAAACCTGATTTAATCGATTTTGATGCAGACAAAATTATAGTTGGCGAAATCAATGATAATAAGGTTGCAGAGAACTATTATTTCCAATACAAAAATGCACCTGATTATGCCAACAGAATTGAAGCTTTGCAATTTATTATGCAAAGTAAAGCTAAAAGTGGCCAGCAGGTTCTGTTGGATGGGTTGAAAGATAAATCAGGAGATTTACGGGCTTTGAGCATTGATGGATTAAATTTAGATGATGCTCAGATTAAAGCAGCGGCTTTACCTGTTTTGCTTCAAATCGCAAAAACGGATAAGGACACTGAGGCAAGATCAGCAGCAATTTCCAAGCTGGCCGAAACAGGCGATCAAACTTATAAAACGCTTCTGCAGGATGGTTTAAAAGATAAATCCTATAGAGTAATTGCAGCATCTGTTGCGGGCTTAACCAAACTTGTTCCACAAGAAGGTTTAGCAGCGCTTTCTTCTTTAGATCAGGATACGAAAGATCATATTGCTTCTTCTATCGCTTCTTTGTACGTGAGTGATCCAAAAGATGAACATCAGGCTTTTTACGATAATATTATGGCCACTGGCGACAGAAATAAAATCTTTGCCGTTATTGGTCAGTATTTCCAGTATTTGAGGGCGAACACTAATCCATCCGTTACAGAGAAAGGTATAAAAAACATTAATGATGCGATTGAGCGATTGAAGCTTCAAAACTACCTGAACAAGCAACTTGCAAGTGCTTATGCCTCAACTGCACAAGGCAAATCACAGCAGGCTTCATCTGCAAGTGGAGAAGAAAAGGCAAATTTGAATAAGCAAGCAGAAATATTCAAAAAAGCGGCTGCTGATTTAGGAAAGGAATAAAATCAGGCAATCACTGTTTTTTAATAATAGCTAAACTAAAAGCTTCACAGATCAAAAGTCTGTGGAGCTTTTAGTTTCTAAGAGTTGACAACTTTACTGGCGTTTTAGTAAGAAAGTTTTCAACTCTAAAAGATTTATAAAAAGTAAAATGGCTTAGGCAAGGTTTGCCAATATAAAATCAGCATCGGTTTGCAACTAGTGAACTGATGATCAATGAACCAATGACTAATGAACTAAGATTTACAATTATCTTTTCTCCTGGTATCAATGAGATAAACAATCTGCCATCCCTTTTCTCCTTTAACGAGTTGAAATGAATTTACCCCACAATGGCTAAATTTCTCATCAACATAAAATTTGTAGTCAGTCCAAACGGCCGCCAGAGGACCATCAATTAATATCTTGTTAAATACGATTCGCTCATCAAATTTTTCTTTGTGCGGCGAACCAATTAACTTTAAAAAATCATCTACTTTCTCTGTACGAACAGATACTTTTCCACTTTTATTGATGATGGTTTGCATGATGCAGCCATCTGCAAAAGCCGATCGGGCTATGGCGCTGTCACCAGATTTCATTCCGTTAAATAAGTTATTTATAGTTTGTTTAATGGCATCCTCTTCAGTTTGAGCGAATAGATTTGAACTCAAACACATCAAAAACAGGACAAAAATGGTGTATTTTTTCATGACTTCTTCATTACGTTACTCCCATAAAATTATACTATTTTTGTGAAAGAAGGGAAAAGGAACCGCTGATGTTGCAAAAATCATCTGATTATCCACACATCTTAATCACACTGAATAAGCTTTATTTTCAGCTATTTACGTCGATTTAAATAAGTGATGTTAATAATTATTTCTAAAACGAATAATTAAAATTGGTAAACTTATAATGTGTTTTTCTGCTAATTGGCACGGTTCTTTAATTTTATTAAATATGGAAGAAGAATTCTTTTTTGAATCCAACGAAGACGCACAACGCTCTGTAGAACGTTACGAAGAGATGCTCCGCAATCAGGATCAGTATTTTTTCGATGCCGGCGCTTTCGAATATATTGTAGATTTTTACATCGAGAAAAATGATCCGGTCAAAGCTTTGCAGGTGGTCGATTTTGCAATCAGTCAGCATCCTTATGCCACAGTTTTCTTAATTAAGCAAGCTCATCTTTACATTTTAACCAACAATAATGAAAAGGCATTTATTGCCCTGCAAAAAGCAGAGTTGTTAGAACCATCAGAACCCGATATTTATTTGTTACGTGGTAATATTTTTCAAAATACCGAACGTTTTAGCGAAGCTTTGGAGAATTATGAAAAGGCTTTACTTTTAGCGGAAAGCACCGATGAAATTTTGTTGCAGATGGCTTATGTTTATCAAAGCATGGGCGATTACGAAAGTGCAATTAATTATATTAAGTTGAGTTTAGAACAAAACATGGAAAATCAGGATGGCTTATACGAGCTGGCATTCTGTTATGATGTTTTAGATAAACAGGAGGAGAGCATCAAGTTTTACCAGCAATATATTGATACCGATCCTTATTCTTATGCGGCCTGGTATAATTTAGGGAACAGTTTCCATAAACTAAATCTTTTTGAAAAAGCCATCGATGCTTATGACTATGCTATCCTGATTAAAGAAGATTTCAGTTCTGCTTATTTCAACAAAGGGAATGCACTGGTACAATTAGATAAGTATGATGAAGCGATAGAAGTTTATAAACAGACTTTCGAATATGAACCACCCAATGCCGATACTTATTGTGCCATTGGCGAATGTTATGAGAAGCTGGAGAAAATGGATGAAGCCCGTTCTTACTATAAAAAATCGGTAAAGATGGACCCTAAAATGGCTGATGCCTGGTTTGGAATCGGTGTAACCCTGAATCATGAGGAACGCTATTTTGAATCGCTTCATTTTTATAAAAAAGCAATTGATTTAGAAGCTGAAAATGCTGATTTCTGGTTTGCTATGGCCGATGCTTATTACAAGCTCGGACAAATAGAAGAATCTATCACGGCTTATGAAAAAGTATTGGAGTATAATCCGCTTGATATTGAGGCCTGGTTAGACTTTAGCACCGTGCTTTATGAACAAGGAAAACTGCTCGAAGCTTCAGAAACAATGGCCGAAGCAATCAAGAATAATCCTGAAGCTGCAGAGCTATATTACCGGATGGTGGCTTACCTTTTCGCTTTAGGCAATTATGCTGATGCATTGGGGTATTTGGAAACGGCTTTAACAACTGATCCGGAAAAACACTACATTTTATTTGAATATTTACCACAATTGCAAGATAACAGCGCCATTATCAACGTTATAAACAGATATGTCAGGTAACAGCCTTGTGAGAAAAATTTAACAAATAAATCTCAAAATTTTTTTCACTTTTGTACGCATATGAATTACCCATTATTAAACGTTCCTGAACGTCCATCTAAACCACGCCAAAAAGGCTTAACAATGGTTATGGATAAGGGACTGAGCCTACGTCAGGTAGAAGATTTTATTGAAGTTGCTGGCGTACATACCGATATTGTAAAATTAGGTTGGGCAACATCACACGTTACCCCAAATCTTAAAGAAAAATTAGCTTTATATAAAAGTGCAGGCATTCCAACCTACTTTGGTGGAACATTATTTGAAGCATTTATCATTCGAGATCAATTTTCTGATTATCAACGTGTTTTAGATCAATATGGGATGGAATATGCCGAAGTTTCGGATGGGTCTATTGAAATTGAACACGATAAAAAATGTAACTTCATTAGCGAGCTGGCCAAGCAGGTAACGGTGATTTCTGAAGTTGGCAGTAAAGATGCAGCAAAGATTTTTGCTCCATATAAATGGATTAAGCTGATGCAGGCAGAAATTCAGGCTGGCTCATGGAAAGTAATCGCTGAAGCCCGTGAAGGAGGAAATGTAGGTATTTATCGGGGAAGTGGCGAAGTGCGTGAAGGCTTGGTTGACGAGATTTTAACTCAGATTCCTGAAGAAACCATTATCTGGGAAGCACCACAAAAAGAACAACAAGTTTGGTTTATTAAGTTAATCGGCTCTAATGTAAACCTTGGAAATATTGCTCCAGCCGAAGTGATTCCACTGGAAACCATTCGTTTAGGCTTACGCGGCGATACTTTTGATTATTTTTTGAACAAAACCAAATAAATAATACCGTTATTGCGAGGCAGGAAGCAGTTTTAGAACATTAGTTTAACTTATATTGCATTAAGATTGCTTCCTGTTTCGCAATCATGTATATATGCATATGAAAACTTATGGCTTAATCGGATATCCGCTGTCTCATTCTTTCTCTAAAAAGTATTTTACAGAGAAATTTCTAAATGAAGGCATTGCGGGCCATCAATATGAGCTTTTTCCAATTGAGGATATAAAATTTTTACCAGATCTCCTTACAGAAAATCCATCTCTCTGCGGATTGAATGTAACTATTCCACATAAGGTAAGCGTTTTGCCATTTTTGAATGAGATAGAAGAAGCCGCAGAAAAGATCGGGGCTGTAAACTGCATTTGCATTAAAAGGTTTGAGGGCGAAACCTACTTAAAAGGTTTTAATACCGATGCTTACGGTTTTGAAGAATCGCTAAAACCGATGTTAACCCCTCAGCACAATAAAGCACTGATATTTGGCGATGGTGGTGCTGCAAAAGCAGTAAAATATGTGTTGGAAAAACTGCGCATTGAATATCAGGTTGTGGTAAGAAAAGCTGTTCCTGAGACCATTTTATATGCTGAAATCACACCTGAAATTTTAAATACTCATAAATTACTAATCAACACTACGCCTTTGGGCATGTCACCCAATGTAGATACCTTTCCGGAAATTGATTACAGCAAAATAGGTAGTGAGCATTTAGCCTACGATTTAGTTTACAATCCTTTAGAAACTGCGTTTTTAGCTAAAGCAGCTGCACAGGGAGCTCAAATCAAAAACGGTTTGGAAATGTTATATAAGCAAGCTGAAAAAGCCTGGGCAATATGGAGTAAATAGTGATCTTGAATCGCCATTGCAAGAAGGAACGGCGAAGCAACTTTATGCTGAAAATGTTATGAAATTAAAACAACTCATCTTTCTTCCCTTTATTCTGCTTTTATGTTTTTCAGCCTGTCAGAATAATGATTATAGCCCAAAACCAAAAGCTTACTTCAGAATTGAATTTCCAAAGAAAGAATATGCAGCTTTTGTAAAGCCTGTTCCTTTTAGCTTTGAATATCCGGTTTATGCAAATATAGAACAGGATAGATCACGAGATGCACAAAAAAATTGGTATAATCTCCATTTTAAACAGTTTAATGGCCATTTGCATTTAACCTATTATGATGTTTCTAATAAAAGAGAATATGATGAAATGGTAGAAGATGCAAGAAGGCTGGTTTTCAAGCATACCATTAAAGCGAGTGCAATCGATCAACGGGTAATCAACTATCCCCGACAAAAGGTTTATGGCATTTATTACGCTATCGAAGGGAACACAGCATCCTCAGTTCAGTTTTTTTTAACCGATAGCGCAAAGCATTATTTTAGGGGAGCTTTATATTTCAACGAACGGCCGCAATATGATTCTATTGCACCAGTTGTAAAATTTATTAAAACAGATATAGATACCTTAATCTCCACCTTCAGATGGAAAAATTAAGGTTCTTTTTCTGAATGATTAATAAGGCCGCATTGATTAAGCTTAATAAAAATCGAATATATGATTACCGTAAAAATATTCACATTCAACGCCTACAGTGAAAACACTTATGTTCTTTATGATGAAACCAGTCAATGTGTGATCATCGACCCTGGAATGTACGAAGGATTTGAGCAAAATGAATTGGCTTCTTTCATCAGGCAGCAAAATCTTAAACCTGTTTTATTATTAAACACCCATTGTCACCTGGATCATGTTTTCGGGAATAAATTTGTATTTGATACTTATGGCTTAAAGCCAAAGTTTCACATTGGCGAACTGCCAATATTGGAGGCCGTTCCTGGTTATGCGCCATCAATGGGTTTTAGCCGTTATGAGGTTTCACCCTTACCTGATGAGTTTTTACCTGAAACCGGAACCATAACTTTTGGGAACAGTGTATTGGAATTAATTTTCGCTCCTGGTCACTCGCCCGCACATTTGTGCTTTTACAGTAAAAAAGATCATATTTTAATTGGCGGAGATGTGCTGTTTTATGGGAGCATTGGCAGAAGTGATTTGCCTGGAGGAAATCATCAGCAACTCATTCAAAACATTTCAGATAAACTTTTTGTATTACCAGATGAAACCAAAGTTTACCCTGGTCATGGCCCGGCCACCACTATTGGTTTTGAGAAAAAACATAATCCTTTTTTTTAAAGGGATTTCGCAGGAACGAAAACGTGAAAGAGGTTTACAACCGTAAGCTTTTTACCTTTAAACCCTAACCTTTTAACTATCTTTGCCAAGTGAATACGCCACTATACATTGCTAAACGCTACCTGTTTGCGAAAAAATCCACCAACGCCATTAATTTGATATCTGGTATATCAATGGTTGGTGTAATGGTTGGCAGTGCGGCACTTATTATTATTCTTTCTGTTTTTAACGGGTTGGAAACAGTGGTACTTGGTATGTTCGATACCATCACTCCTCAAATAGCCATTACACCGTCAAAAGGTAAAACTTTTGATCCTAATACAACCTATTTCGAATCGTTAAGGAAGAATAAAGATGTTTATGCCTTCTCGGAGGTTTTACAAGAGAAGGCACTTTTAAAATACAACGACAAGCAGGCCGTTGGCCTGGTTAAAGGCGTAAGCTCAGATTATTTAAAAAACACCAAGTTGGATAGTACCATTAAAGAAGGAAGATTTGTTCTTCAAAATAAAAGTGGATTTAATGGGGTTATTGGGTCGGCTTTGCAAAGCTACCTTGCCGTAAACACTTTAGATCCTTTTACCGAATTGGAAATTTATTCGCCAAAGAAAACCATTTCAGTAAATTCTTTAAATCCGACGGATGATTTTATTGCGAAAAGTATTCGTGTAAGCGGTGTTTTTGAGGTTCAGCAAGATTTTGATAATGGAATTATTGTGCCACTTGATTTTGCCCGCGAATTACTGGATGAAAGCAAAAATGTTTCATCAATTGAAATTGATTTTAATCCAAATGTCGATGTAGATCAATATAAAGATGAGATCGCTGAAAAATTGGGTAAAGCTTTTGTAGTTCAAAATCGTGCAGAACAAAACAGTTCTCTGCATCACATTTTCAATTCAGAGAAAAGTATGGTGTATATTATTCTAACTTTTATTTTGATTATCGCTATATTTAATGTAGTTGGCTCGCTTACCATGCTGGTGATTGATAAGGTTAAAGATATTGCCATTTTAAGCAGTTTGGGGGCCAGTAAAAAATTAATTAAGCGTATTTTTCTATTGGAGGGAATGATGATTACCATGTCGGGCTGCGTACTGGGTTTATTAATAGGACTGATTTTCTATTATATTCAGCATACATTTGGAGTAATTGAGATGGGCGAGGGAACATTGGTAAATTCTTACCCTATTGGCCTAAAATGGAAAGACTTTATTTTAGTATTTGTTACAGTAGGTGTCTTTTCATTTTTGGCATCAGCTTTGTCATCAAATTTAAGTGTCAAAAAGATAGATCAAATTAATCAAACTATATAGAATGAGGTTATTTAAACAAGCAATTGTATTTGTTGTGCTACTTGGCGTGGCTGCTACCGCTTGTAATAGAACGGAAAAAGCTGAGAAAGAAAAAAGTAATGTTAAAATCGTTAAGGGGCTGTATAGTTTTGGCCCGGAGATGAAATCTTTTACCTTATGTGAAGATGGCCGTGAATATTGGGTAGCTGATAGTGTTAAAAATCTGGAACTATCTTACAGTAAACTTGGATTTGAAAAACCATACGAACCCGTTTATGTAGAGCTGGAGGGTTATATTGCAAAATCAGATACAGCCAGTGTTTCTGCAGATTTTGATTCTACTTTAGTCGTTACTAAAGTTATTAAAATCAGTAAGGAAATTCCTGATGGACCATGCAGTCAGTAACCTATTCTTCGCCTGGTACGGTTAACCACCAGGTATTACCCCACTCATCATTAAAGCCTGCGCTCAAACCGTAATCCCGTTCATCAGGTTCCTGTACAGATTTTGCTCCGTAAGCAATTGCCTGATCATAAAAAGCAATGGCTCTTGGCGAAAAAATAAACATCCCGGCGGGAGAAGGTGGATATTCATCATTAGCATCACTTAACATAACAGTGCCCTGATCAATTACAGCCTCAGCATGCATAATTGTTCCATCTTCCCTTGGCACAATCAGCTTGATATCGGCATTGAAAACCTCTTTTAAGAAGTCGATAAATTTTGCTGCATCTTTAACAATAAGATAAGGCATAATGGGTTGGTAATATGCAGGTGCTTTCATGATCTTTATTCAAAATTTAAAGCGTTTTCAATCCCCAGTTATTTGGTATCCACTTCAATTATTAACTGAAGCCAATAGTAATCTTTCTCATAAAGTTATCGATTTATACTAAAACAAAAAAGAGGCTCCCCATAAAGTCTTCGTTCAGGCGTCATCCCCAAATTAATTGGAGACCTTAAAGCAATGTTGCTATAAGGGGATTCCCGTTTTCGCAGGAATTGACGAATTGACTTTATGAACAGCCTCTTTTAAAATTTTAAGAAGATAGGCTACCAGTAAATACCGTAAAGGGCTACCAGTAATCCAATAATGATTAACGAGCCTACCGCAAAACCAGTTGTGGTTTTAAACATTTTAGCATCAATTTCTAATCCTTTTGGATTAATACCATTTCTGTTCTCAAATAAGCTGATAATAACCATACCAATGATACAGAACACAAATACAAAGCCCATTCTATCCAAGAAAGGAATTTCATATACTCCGGCAGCATTTGCTACTGAGAATCCCATTCCTGATAACCATGAAAGATCTGTCATTCCAGGAAGGAATTTTAGTAAAAGTGATAATCCAAAACCACCTATTGTTGCAAAAAGTGCAGCATTTGATGTTGATCTTTTCCAGAAGAAACCTAAAATAAACATGGCAAAAATACCTGGAGATACAAAGCCTGTATATTCCTGAATATATTGGAATCCACCTTTTTTGTCGATACCTAAATGAGGAGCAATAACAACACCTAAAATCATCGCTACAACAACAGCTACTTTTCCTGTTAAAACCAGTGCTTTTTCAGAGGCATCAGTTTTTAAAACTTTTTTGTAAATATCCAAAGTGAAAATTGTTGCTATACTATTTGCCTTTCCTGCCAATGAAGCCACAACAGCAGCTGTTAATGCTGCAAATGATAAACCTTTTAACCCTGCAGGCAATAGGTTTAGCAGAACAGGGTAAGCACGATCAGGGTTTACTGAACCGTCCTGTAACATCTCCGATTGGAAAGCCCCGTCTTTATAAAGTACATAAGCAGCAATGCCGGGAAGTACAACTATAATAGGCATTAATAATTTTAAGAATGCCGCGAACAGAATTCCACCACGAGCAGTTTTTAAATCGGCTCCTAAGGCACGTTGTGTGATGTATTGGTTGCAACCCCAGTAGTTTAAATTCACAATCCACATACCGCCTACCAGAACACTTAATCCCGGCAAGTCGATGTAATTCTCATTTTCGGGTTTTAAAATCATGTGGAAGTGCTCTGATGCTTTATTTGTCATCAGGCTGTACCCCTCAAAAATTCCAGATGTTCCGTAATGAGTTGAAACCAGGTTTAACGCTAAATAAGTTGTGGCTAAACCGCCCAATATTAAAAAGAATACCTGAATAACATCTGTATAGCCGATTACTTTCATTCCACCAAGTGTAATGATAATGGCAAATGCGGCAATGGCATACATACATAAATCCAAATTAAAACCAGAGATACTACTTACTGCTAACGCGCCTAAATACAGGATAGAAGTTAAGTTAACCACTACATAAAGTAATAACCAGAATACAGCCATGATCATTGCTACAGTTCCATTGTAACGTTGATGAAGGAATTGTGGCATGGTCGCAATTTTGTTCTTCAGGTAAACCGGGATAAAGAAAACTGCAACGATAACCAGCGTAAGTGCCGCCATCCATTCATATGTAGCAATGGCTAGTCCCATTTTAAATCCTGATCCGCTCATGCCAATAAACTGCTCGGCAGAAATATTCGATGCAATTAATGATGCACCAATTGCCCACCATGTTAGCGAACCTTCAGCTAAGAAATAGTCTTTTGAACCTGTGGATGCAGATTTTTTCTTATTGTAGATGTACAAGCCGTAAGCAGCTACAATTACGAAGTAGATTGCAAATACAATGTAATCTTTCGTGTCCAGTAAGTTTTGTTTCATTAATATCTCAAGTGTTATTTGGTTTAGAAGGCTAAATGTAATAAAATCATAAATTAAAATTTCAATTTTTTCAATTTAAAAATGTTAAAACGACATTTATTATTTCATTACAGGATTTAGCGCAGTCATTTTTTATATATATCTGTTAATTAAATTCTCAAGATATTCCTGTTTTCCGCTACGAACTTCTGGCTCACCATTTTCTGCTGCATAATTTCTTAAATCTTCCAGGCTTAACTTTCCTTGCTCAAATTCTGCCCCTTTTCCGCTATCGAATGAAGCGTAGCGATCAGCCCTTACTTTTTTGTAATCAGATTTTTGAAGAATGGCGTCAGCAGTGATCAAAGCTCTTGCAAAGATGTCCATTCCGCCAACATGTGCATAGAACAAATCTTTAGGATCTGTAGAGTTACGGCGAATTTTTGCGTCGAAGTTAACCCCCCCACCTTGTAAACCTCCACCTTCTAAAATAATTAACATTGATTCTGTCAATTCATTGATGTCATTTGGAAACTGATCAGTATCCCAGCCATTTTGGTAATCGCCACGATTTGCATCAATAGAACCTAACAGGCCATTGTCAACAGCAACCTGCAGTTCGTGCTGGAAAGTGTGTCCGGCCAAGGTAGCATGGTTTACCTCCAGGTTTAACTTAAAGTCAGGCAATAAATCATATTCCTGCAAAAAGCCTTTTACGGTAGCTGCATCATAATCATATTGGTGCTTGGATGGCTCACAAGGTTTAGGCTCAATAAAGAATGTTCCATTAAAACCTTGTTTGCGTGCGTAATCTTTAGCTGTATGTAAAAATTTAGCCAAGTGTTCCTGTTCACGTTTCATGTTGGTGTTCAGCAGGCTCATATAACCTTCTCTACCTCCCCAAAAAACATAGTTTTCGCCACCCAATGCAATAGTTGCATCCAAAGCAGCCTTAACTTGTGCTGCTCCATGAGCCAAAACATGAAAATCAGGATTTGTGGAAGCGCCGTTCATGTAGCGCTTATGACTAAAAAGATTTGCTGTTCCCCATAGTAATTTAACACCACTTTCAGCTTGTTTCTGCTTGGCATATTCTACCAAAGTTTGTAATCTGCGCTCGTTTTCAGCAACGTCATCTCCATAATCCACCACATCCACATCGTGGAAACAATAGTATGGCAATTGCATTTTGGTAATGAACTCAAAAGCAGCGTCCATTTTATCTTTTGCTCTTTCAACTGCATCTTTTTTCTCATCCCATGGAAAAATATGTGTGGCACCGCCAAAAGGATCAGCTCCATTTCCATTAAACGAGTGCCAATAAGCACATGCAAATTTAAAATGCTCGTTCATGGTTTTGCCTGCTACTACCCGGTTGGCATCGTACCACCTAAAGGCTAATGGATTATCGCTTTCTAATCCTTCGAATTTAATCTGATCTATGCCTTTGAAAAATTCTTTTGCTCCTGTTACTACTTTTGTCATTGTGATATATTTTGTGGTTCTATTTTAATGCTTTAATTAAAGTGTCTTTCCATTCCTGGTATATTGGCTCATATTTACCGGAATTTTGAGGAATGAGTGTCTTGATGACTTCGTGTTGTGTAAACGCTTCATCTGCTGTTTTAAAAATTCCTGCCCCAATTCCGGCTCCTAAGGCGGCACCAACGCTGCCATCATTTTCGTATAACTCAACCGGAACACCAGTCACATCAACAAATGTTTGCGCAAAAACATCACTCAGAAAAAGATTTGCCCTTCCTGCCCTGATCACTTTTGGCTCCATTCCATTTTCCCTCATAATGTCCAATCCATATCTAAAAGAAAATGCAATTCCTTCCTGTACCGCTCTGAAAATATCTGATTGATTGTGAATGTTTAAATCTATTCCTAAAAGTTGAGCACCGGTATATTGGTTGTTAAGCATACGCTCCGCTCCGTTTCCAAAAGGCAAAACTTTTAATCCTTTACTGCCAATTGGTGATTGGGCCGCAAGATCATTTAGTTCTGCGTATGAAGATTTAGGTGCAAAATTATGTTTTGCCCAGCGGTACATGCTTCCAGTGCCATTGATGCAAAGCAGTACTCCCGTGTTTTTTCGCTCGGGTGAATAAGTTACATGGGCAAAAGTATTCACACGCGATTGATGATCATACGTTAAGCTATCACTAACACCATATATCACGCCTGATGTACCAGCTGTGGCAGCCACTTCACCAGGCTTTAATACGTTCAATGATAATGCATTGTTGGGTTGATCTCCTGATTTATAAGCTACAGGAATTCCAGCTGTTAGGCCAAGTAATCTTGCGATACCTTCTTTTAAACTTCCATGAGCGGAGAATAATTGCCTTACCTCCGGAATGAAGTTGTGGTTAAGACCATAACATTCCATTATATCTTTTGAAATTTCATCTTTCTGGAAATCCCAAAAAATCCCTTCTGATAATGCAGATATACTTGTTGTTATTTCTCCGGTCAGTTTCATGGCAATGAAATCTCCGGGCAGCATGATTTTATCAATTTTCTGATAAATCTCAGGTTCGTTTTCCTTTATCCAGGCCAGCTTTGAAGCCGTAAAATTTCCTGGAGAATTGAGCAGGCTGTGCAGGGCATTTTCGTGTCCGATTTGTTCAAAGGCTCTTTCTCCAATTTCTACAGCTCTGCTGTCGCACCAAATGATGCTATCGCGTAACACATGCTGATCTCTGTCAACCACAACTAATCCGTGCATTTGATAGGCAATTCCAATTGCTGCAATTTTTTTTGGATCAAATAAGTTTGTTGCATTAAGTTTAAGAATGGCCTGCTGGGTATGGTGCCACCAATCTAAAGGCGATTGCTCTGCCCAGCCAGGATGAACAGATTTAATTTCTGTTTCTTGTTCAGGATATTGCGCAGCTACTACACTTTTCTGAGTGTTCACATTTACAACTGCAACTTTTATAGACGAAGTGCCTATATCAATACCTAATAAATACATCTGTTTTGGTTAAATTTAATATTTGGTTATGCAAACGGTTGCATAAAGATAGTTGTTAAATTATAATTCGCAAATTTTTTGTAAGAATCTGTTTAAAAATATTTTCTGTAGGGATTATTAAATCGATTAATTGGCTTTGAAACGAATATGCAACCGTTTGAATTAATTGATTTGTAATGTAAGATTTACAGGGGGTCTATTTAATATATTAATTTATAATTTTACTTTATTTGATAAAGAGATAAAATTTATGCAACAAATTAACTGGAACGATTTTGAAAAAGTAGAGCTTAGGGTTGGCACCATTCTGGAAGCCTTCGAATTTCCAGAGGCAAGAAGACCTGCATATAAGTTAAAGGTTGATTTTGGCGAATTGGGAATTAAAACAAGTAGTGCTCAGATCACTAAACATTATACTTTAGAGGAATTACCCGGCAAACAAATTGTAGGAGTGGTTAATTTTCCTAAAAAGCAGATTGGTAAATTTATGTCTGAGTTTTTAGTAACCGGCTTTGCCGATGAAAATGGCGATATTGTTTTAACTGCTGTTGAAAGAAAAGTACCTAACGGAAGTAAGTTGGTTTAGGTCATTTTGAATTATTTTCTTTAGATTTTTTACGGGATATCTCATTCTCTCTATGGCAGAACCTTACCCCTGATTAGAACCGATGTGTAAAGATTAAGCTATATTTACGCCATGAGTTTTTATAATTTCGACAATACGAATCCTGAGGAAGAAGATATTCATTACATGAAATTGGCTTTGGAAGAAGCGAAGAAAGCTTTGGCTGAAGATGAAATTCCGATTGGTGCTGTCATTGTAAGTAAAAACAGAATAATTGGAAGAGGTTATAATTTAACAGAAAAGTTTAATGATGTAACTGCTCACGCCGAAATGCAGGCTTTTACCTCTGCATCTCAAACCATTGGTGGAAAATACTTAAGAGACTGTACTTTATACGTAACCATTGAGCCTTGCGTAATGTGCGCAGGTGCAAGTTATTGGACACAAATCAGTAGAATTGTTTACGGTGCCAGAGAGGAAAAACGAGGCTTTATTTCAAAAAACGTGAATTTGTTGCATCCAAAAACAATTCTTAAGGGTGGTGTTTTAGTTAACGAATGTGCGGCCTTGATGAAAGATTTCTTTGCAAAAAAAAGGTAACCAGCATATAATTTAATTGGCTCGTGTTTTATGGCCAAATGCGCTAAATGTTTCACTCTTTAAACTTTTCAACTTTCCAGTCTTTCCCGGAAAAAAGATTTGATGATAATTACATGAACAAATCTTAACCTATGAATGTTATATTTGCTACTAGAAACTTTTTTAAATCTAAAAACATAAAACTATGGCTTTTGAATTACCTGCGTTACCGTACGCAACCGATGCATTAGAACCGCATATTGATAAAACCACCATGGAAATCCACCATGATAAACATCACCAGGCTTACGTGACCAATTTAAATAAGGCACTGGAAGGTAAGCCTGAAGCAACTTCCAGTATCGAAGAGATTATCAAGAATGTATCAAAATTTCCTGCAGCTGTAAGAAACAATGGCGGTGGACACTATAATCACTCCTTATTCTGGAAAGTTTTAGGCCCGAATAAAGGTGGCGAACCTACTGGCGATTTAGCTAAGGCCATTGACGATGCTTTTGGTTCATTTGCTGAATTAAAAACTAAATTACAAGATGCCGGTGCCACTCGTTTTGGTTCGGGCTGGGCGTGGTTATCAGTTGGTGCAGATAAAAAACTTCAGGTTTCCTCTACTCCAAATCAGGATAACCCTTTAATGGATCTTGCAGAAGTAAAGGGAACACCAATTTTTGGTATCGATGTTTGGGAACACGCTTATTACTTAAAATATCAAAATAAACGCCCTGATTATTTAGCGGCAATCTGGAATGCAGTTAATTGGGATGCGGTTGCAGAACTTTATAAAAAAGCGTTGTAAACCACCCATTTTAAATATTTTTTTTGAAAGTCCCGATGCAAACCGGGACTTTCTTGTTTTAAGATAAATAAGTAACTTCGCAAATAATAAATTGTTCAAAATGAAGAGGATTATATTTTTATTCTTAATTGCAATTGGGGTTAATGGGTTGGCAAAAGCACAGCAAAATAAAATGCCAACACCAGATGAGATTGCGAAAAAAAATGTGGAAGATTTGGATAAAAGGCTAAAACTGAACGACACCCAAAAAAGTGTGATCTATCGTTTTACATTCAATCAGGCTAAAGAACAAGCAGAATTAATAAAAAGACAGCAAGCTGGAAACTCCCGGGAAGAGGATGTAGATAAATTCTATAAGTTGCAAAATGAAACTTCGAAAAACATTCGAAACGTGTTGAAGGGTGAGCAACAAACAGAGTACGACAAAGTTATCGAGGAGCGATTAAGTGGCAAATCGGCTAAGGGTAAAAACAAGAAAAAGAAAAAAGGTGAGGAAGAAGAAGTGGAAAGCGATATCAAAGGCTTACTTTCTGCACCTCCACTTGAATTACAGAAACAATAATATTACCCATGCCTGAAATCATTCTCGGCACTATTGTTCTTGGCTTACTATTATCGCCACAATTGCTTGCGGGTTTCCTGGCCAAACGGACGGGGCGAAATTTCTGGTTCTGGTTTCTGATCTCTTTTCTAATCCCGATTATTTCTTTGATCATTCTAATCTTCTTGGAAGATAAGAATCCAAATGCATCAAGCTATAAATTAGCCGATCATGTTGATAAAGACCGGGAGCTAAAATAAAATCGGCTAACGAAATTTTAGGGCTTTGATGATGAAAAATATCTATTGTCATTGTGTATCGGTTATCTGATCCTCCAATCAACCATCATAAAAATCCCGGAATGAAATACATAGAAAAACTTCAATACATCACATCGGATACCCCGCACTTAACACATATTGAACAAGTGCAACTCGCTTGTGAGGCTGGTGCAAAATGGATTCAATATCGTTGCCTGAGTAAAACAGATGACGAACTTCTGATCGACATTAATGCGGTTGCTGAAATTTGTGATGATTGGGGCACCACACTGATCGTAACTGATCATATTCATTTAAATGGTCAAGCCGATATTCAGGGGTTTCACATTGAAGATATGAACGCAGATTTCATCACTTTACGTCAAATGGTTGGGCATGATGTTACTTTAGGAGGATCATCAAATACAATAGATAATTTAATTCGTTTGGCAAAGGAAGGTGTTGATTACGCCAGCTTTGGCCCTTTCTCCATTACTAAAGCCAGGCTTGATAATTATCCGGTTTTGGGTATTGGGAAATATCAGGAAGCCATTCAAAAGTTAAAATCCCTTGATATAAATCTGCCTGTTTTAGCCGTGGGTGGTGTTAAAATTTATGATATAGAGGCTTTAATGCAAACCGGTATTTATGGCATTGCAGTTTCTGGTGCAATCAATTTTGCTGATGATTTTATCGAGGCTTATCAAGATTTTTATGATGCCGTGAAACTTTAATCTTGCTACTTGATTCTCACTACTTGGTTCTATTTTTTTATCTTCGCAACTATGTCATCACACCATATCGTAAAAGAAAAACAGGAGCCCGCTTTATATATTGATGAGCTGGGAAATTTTAACGAAGAACTTCTGGGCCAGCTTTTGGAGTGGAGCCCAACGCTATTGGTAAATGGAGAGAATTACGATAAAATTTCTTCTTTGGGTTTAAAGGTCGATGTTGTCGTTAACGGAGCCAATCAGGAAACGCAGGAAGACACTAAAATAATTCAAGGCCCTGTTGATGCATTGATGGTAGCGATAAATTATTTGTACGAAGAGAAATATCCTGCAGTAAATGTAATTACCGAGAAATTCGATTTAGAAAAATTTGCAGGCTTTAATGACAAGATAAATCTGGTGGTGTTTACTTCGAAAGCAAAATATTATACCATTAAATCGGGCTTCTCGGTTTGGAAACCCGCAGGCAGTGAATTCAATATTATGGGGAACTCTTATCTTGAGGTTACCAATTTGATGCAGGAAGACGATGGAATTTTTAGAGTTGTGAATGATGGTTTTGTGGAATTTACCTTTTCCGGACAACCCATTTTTATTGCCGAGCCCATATGATTACAATTAGAAAAGCAAAAGAACAAGATATAGAAATTATCAGAGATATTGCCTCAGCTACATGGCCATCAACTTATCTCGAAATTATCGGGCAGCAGCAAATTGATTACATGCTTGATAAAATGTATAATAAAGGTGAGTTGCTTAAGCAATTTATGGAAGGGCATATTTTTTTAATTGCCGAAGATGATGAAAATCAATTTGGATTTGCTGGTTATTCGATTGTAGATCATGAAGAAAGAATTTATAAACTTCATAAGCTTTATGTTTTGCCGTCTGCACATGGAAAAGGAGTAGGAAAAATTCTAATCAATGAAGTTTTCAATCAGGTAAAAGATGCAGGCGGATCCGCTTTGCAATTAAATGTAAATAAACAGAATAAGGCGAAGGATTTTTATTTAAAAGGTGGTTTTACAATTAAAGAAGCTGTAAAGATCGATATTGGCCGAGGCTACTTTATGGATGATTATGTGATGGAATATCGGTTTTAGTTTTATATTTCCTTAAAATGAGCGCGCCACAGATTCGCAGATTTTCTTCGACTACGCTCAAGATGAAAAATCTGCGAATCTGTGGCTTATTTATGGTTATTCTATTGGTTGGTATCTCCACCAACCGAAACACCCAGTCATTTTATATCTCAAGTGCCGATTATGGATTGGGAAACGACCGCAGGCAATAAAATTTTACAAAACCCTCAGCAACAAACCTTTTAAATACTCTCCCTCTGAAAAAGAAATTCGTACAGGATGATCTTCTGGTTGACAGAATTGTTTAATGATTTGAACCTCTTTACCTGCATCAAGTGCAGCCCACGCAATGATTTGTTTAAAAGTTTCAATATCAACGGCACCAGAACAGGAGAAAGTTGCTAATAAACCTCCTTTCTCAAGTAACAGCATCCCAAGTCTGTTGAGGTCTTTGTAAGCCCTTGCCGCTCTATCTAAAGCGGAGCGTGAAGGAGCATATTTAGGAGGATCGAGTACAATGACATCAAATAACTCTCCTGTCTCTTTAAATGCTCTTAATTGCTTGTTTACATCCGATTGAATAGCGGTAACCTTACCCGTATCAAAATTGTTCAGTTCTACATTTTGTTTTAGGGTTTCTACAGCCAGCGCCGAACTATCAACGCTGGTAATACTTGCTGCATGATTAGCTAAGCTATTTAAACTAAAACCACCACTATAACTAAAGCAATCCAAAACCTTTTTGCCTTTTGTATAGCTTGCCAAAATCTTTCTGTTATCACGCTGATCGCAATAGAAGCCAGATTTTTGTCCTTCAGCAATATTGATATTGTAAGTTATTCCGTTTTCTTTCACTTGCAAAAACTCAGGAGGATTTTCTCCCCAAAGCAGTCCGTTTTCAACAGGTAAACCCTCATGTGTTCGGGCAGTGGCATCACTTTTATCAAAAATTCCCTTTGGCTGAAGTTCTGTTTTTAAAATTTCAACGATATCTGCTTTCGCATTTTCAATTCCCGAGCTCAGAATTTGTAATGAAAGAAAATCAGCATATTGATCAACGATCAGTCCAGGCAAGAAATCAGCTTCACTGAAAACTAAACGACAGGTATTGGTTTCTCCATTAAGAATAAACTGACGGGAGGCAATGGCTTGCTTTAAGCGGTTTTGATACCAGTTTTTATCAATTACCTGACTTTCATCCCACTCTAAAAGACGAACAGCAACTCTTGAATTGCTATTGTAATAACCATAGGCCAGAAACTCATTATCGAAAGCAAAAACTTTAACAACCGCTCCATTAGCAGGTTTTCCTTTAATTTTTTCTAATGCACCAGAAAATATCCATGGATGTCTTTGTAATGCAGCTTTCTCTTTCCCTTTCTTTAATATGATTTCTACCATATTGCAAAGGTAATAATTAGTTCGGAGTTGTAGTTTGGGGTTGAAAAAACAGAGATTGTATTATAAAAATCTATTTCCGATGTTTTTTTGCATCTTAACCAATTCCGTATCTAAAATCTTGATTTCGAATTCCGTTACTGGTCTTTTAGCTTCAATCATGGAAATAAGTAATTCTGTAGCAACCTGTCCCATTTCAAATGCAGGTTGTTTTACTGATGTTAAAGATGGCGAAAACAACTCCACTAAATTAGAATTGGTAAAACCTGCAATAGCGATTTTGTGTGCCACTTCAGGATTTGTTTTCTTCAGCGCCACGATACAGCCTGTGGTTAAACGATCACTTGAAATAAAGATTCCATCAGGTTTTAATGGCAAAAGTTCTTTCACTGCTTGTTCCAGTTCGGCACTGTGCATGCCGCCGTGCTGACAATATTTTACAAGTTCCGGTTTAAATTCAATGTGATATTTTGCAAGTGCAGCCTGATAACCTTTTAAACGTTCTTTAGTGATGGATAGATTTTCAGAATTTGTTAAATGAGCAATTACCCTTTTCCCTGACAGGATAAGATGCTCCGTTGCATCAAAGGCACCTTTAAAGTTGTTTGCAATCACTTTATGCGTTTCAAAATCTTCGGGAACCCGGTCAAAAAAAACAATGGGCAAACCTTTAGCATATAAATCACGTAGATAACTGATATCCTGAGTTTCAGAAGAAAGTGCAATCAATAAGCCATCAATTGACCTGGAAGCCAGATGCTCCACATTGAGTTTTTCTTGTTTGTAAGATTCATGGCTTTGTGAAATAATCACATGATAATCCCGGTCATATGCAATCGATTCAATTCCGTTGATCACTTGCGAAAAGAAGTTATTGGCAATTTCGCTAACAATAATTCCGATAGAGTAACTTCTTCTTTCTTTTAAACTTCTTGCTATAGGATTTGCCCTGTAATTAACCTTTTCTGCATAAGCTAAAACCAGTTTTTTGGTTTCTTCACTAATCTCATAACGGTCTCGTAAAGCCCTGGAAACTGTAGAAGTTGATAGTCCGAGCGCCTTAGCAATGTCTTTTATGGTGGAAGTTTCAAATCTCATTTTGTGGTAATGCGTACAAGTTACGAAAAATATCTTTCTTACAGTCTTAGAGGGCGATTTTAATAAGCGTTAAAATGACGTTTTTGGGAACGTTTGCACACTTTTTTAGTTAAATCTGATTTCAATCGATTTTAAGTTTGTAAAATTGTTACATCAACGTAACCAAATATTAATAAACAATAACATTCCGAAATAGAATTATATTCTACAGGCAAGCAATTGCAGAATCATATAGAAAAACCAAATAACTTTCAAATCAATAATAATTATGAACAGAGTTTTACTCTTTTTAGCATTTTTCTCTTTTTTTGGATTATCTGTTGCCCGGGCACAAAACAGACAGCTCACGGGTATTGTTAAAGATAAGTCTGATGGTCAGCCGTTGGTTGGGGTAAGTATAACCGTTAAAGATTCTAAATCGGGAGCGAGCACCGATGCTAACGGAGGTTACAAAATTTCCATCCCAACAAAAGGAGCGATTTTAACTTTTACTTACATTGGTTACAAAACCAGAAGTATTACCGTTAGCGATCAATCAAAACTTGATGTTTCTTTGGAAGAAGATGCCAATACACTGCAGGAAGTTACGGTTAACATCGGTTATGGTACAGTGCGTAAAAAAGATTTGACTGGCGCTGTATCATCTGTTGGCGCCGATGTCATCGCAGCAGCTCCGGTTTCGTCGGCACTGGAAGCAATTCAAGGTCGTGTTGCCGGTATAAGTATCGCATCAACTGAAGGTTCTCCTGATGCTGATTTAGTGGTAAGAGTTAGAGGCGGCGGATCTATTACCGGTGATAATTCTCCTCTTTACATTGTTGATGGTTTCCCGGTAACCTCTATTGCTGATATAGCACCACAAGATATAGAAACGATCGATGTGTTGAAAGACGCTTCATCAACCGCTATTTATGGCTCCAGGGGTGCAAATGGAGTAATATTAGTGACCACTAAAAACAGCAAGGACGGTAAAACCTCCATAAGCTACAATGTATTTACCGGTACAAGAACACTTGCTAATAAATTGGATGTGTTATCGCCTTTAGATTATGTGACCTGGCAATACGAACGATCACTTTTAGATAGATCTCCTAATGATTATACGCAATATTTTGGCAATTATCAGGATATCGATTTATATGGAAATGTGCCGGCAAACGATTGGCAAGATATTATTTTCGGACGTACCGGAACTACTTTTAACCAAAACATTAATATTAGCGGAGGTAGTGATAAAACCAAATATAGCCTTAGCCATAGTTTTGTTAAGGATAAAGCCATCATGCAGCTTTCTGATTTTGAAAGACAAAATATCAATTTTAAGTTAAATCATAAATTATATAAAAATCTCACACTTGATTTTGGACTAAGATATGCAAACACCAAAACAAAAGGAGGTGGTGCCAACGAGCAAAATGAAGTGTCATCGGCTGATTCGCGTTTAAAAAATGCCATGCTTTATCCATCTTTCCCTGTACCTGGTTTAACAACCACAACAGAAACGGATGATGAGTTTAATCTTTATAATCCCCTGATTTCGATATCTGATAACGATCAATATGTTCAGCGTAAAACTTATAACATCAATGGTGCAATTAGTTATGATATTATTGATAATTTAAGATTGCGATCTGAAGTGGGATACGATGGTTTCAGGAACGATCAGGATCGTTTCTATGGCACAACAACTTACTACGTAAGGAATGTTCCTTCAGCAGAAAATCAAAATCTTCCTGCCATTATTTTCACTAATACCAACCGAAACAGTATTAGAAACACAAATACTTTAAATTATAATTTCAGTAAGGTTTTAAGTAAAAACCATAATTTGAATGTTCTGCTAGGACAGGAATTCATTAAAACAGAGCTGGGGATATTAACCAATGTTGTTCACGGCTTTCCTAAATCATTTGCTTTTCAGGACGCACGGGTTTTGTCAACTCAGGGACAAGCAAATTCTATTGATAACAATTTTTCTCCCGATGATAAATTATTGTCATTTTTCGGAAGAGCGAATTATGACTATTTAGGTAAATATTTACTGAGTGCCACCTTTAGGGCAGATGGTTCATCTAAATTCTCTCCGGAAAATCAATGGGGATATTTCCCTTCAGTTTCTGCGGCTTGGAGAATTTCTCAGGAAGATTTTATGAAAGGAACCAAGTCATGGTTAACGGATTTGAAATTAAGGGCAAGTTATGGTACTGCGGGCAACAATAATATCCCTCCGGGGCAAATGAGCCAAACATTTCAAAATTCAGTTACTACATGGGTAAATGGTTTCAATAACTATTGGGCAGCATCTAAAACAATGGCAAACCCTGACCTGAAATGGGAAACCACGGTGACCAAAAACATAGGATTGGATTTTTCATTGTTGAACTCACAAATTACCGGTACCGTTGATGCTTATTTAAACAGAACAAAAGATTTATTATTGCAATTCCCGGTTGCAGGTACAGGTTACGATTTCCAATATCGTAATATAGGCGAAACGCAAAACAAAGGGCTTGAATTTTCATTGAACTGGAATGCGGTAAGAAAAACCAATTTTGATTTGAGTTTCAGCGCCAACATAAATTTCAACAGAAATAAAGTAATTTCATTAGGTGCGATCAAAAACATTAACGGATCATCTGGCTGGGCATCAACAGAAATTGGGGTAGATTATTTGGTAGAAGAAGGTGCATCAGTAGGTAGAATATATGGTTATCGCAGCGCTGGCAGATATGAAGTTTCTGATTTTTCAGGCTATAATGCAACAACAGGCAACTGGACATTAAAACCAGGTGTGGTAGATGCGACTGCTTTTATTGGAGCGCTTCGTCCGGGTTCAATGAAAATAGAAGATATTTCCGGCGACGGTAAAATCGACTTATCAGACAGAACAGTTATTGGTAATGCAAACCCGTTAAATACTGGTGGTTTTTCTGTTAATTCCAGAATATACAGTTTTGATATCGGTGCATATTTTAATTGGAGTTATGGAAATGATATTTACAATGCCAATAAAATTGAATATACCTCTACCAGTAAGTACAGTTCAAGAAATATGATTTCTGCAATGGCAAGCGGCAACCGTTGGACAAACCTTCGTGCTGATGGTACGATCAGTAATGATCCGGCAGAGCTTACCGCTATGAATGCGAATACCACATTATGGTCACCTTATATGAGAACTTTTGTATTGAGTGACTGGGCTGTTGAAGACGGATCATTTTTGAGGTTATCAACACTAACATTGGGTTATACCTTACCACAAGACATTGCCGGTAAATTAAAAATGAAAAAATTGAGAGTTTATGCTTCCGCTTATAATTTATGGTTGTTAACCAATTACACCGGATTCGATCCTGAGGTTTCTACAAGGCGCAGAACAAATCTCACTCCGGGAGTAGATTATTCTGCCTATCCAAGAAGCAGATCTTTTGTATTTGGTTTGAATGTTAATTTTTAGTTGGAATTTAATTTTAAGAAAATGAAAAAGATTATATATACACTGTTCATCATTACAGCCATTACTTTTATAAGCAGCTGTAAAAAAGCATTAGAGGCACCAACAAAATCCTCATTAGATGAATCTGTTATTTTTTCAACCCCGGGTCTGGCAGAAGGAGCGATAGCCGGAATGATCCAATCATTTGGAGAAACCAATTCTTATCGCGGACGTTTTTTGGTTTTTTATGGTATTAATAACGATACCGAGGTTAATAATACATTAAAAGCCACAACCGACGATAAATCAAGGCTGTCAAACTACAATGCCAATGTAAATAACGGGCAAATGAACACGGATAACAATGCCTGGGCAAAATTTTATGAAGGAATAGAGCGGGCTAACTTAGCCATCAGAGGAATCAGGACTTATGGCAAAATTGAAAGTAATGCTCAAATGGCGCAAATATTGGGCGAAATTTTAACCTTGAGAGCCGTTTTATATAACGATTTAATCAGGGGATGGGGAGATGTACCAGCTCGTTTCGAGCCTATTACCACAGCGACTACTTATTTAGCCAGAAGTGACAGAGATGTTATTTACAAACAGTTATTGGCAGATTTAGATGAGGCCGCGGGTTACCTGCCCTGGCCAAACGACAATGCCACAACGGCTAAAGTTGAACGAGTAAGCAAAGCTTTTGCGAAAGGATTAAGGGCCCGGTTAGCTTTGGCAGCAGGTGGCTATGCACAGCGCCTGGATGGAACGGTTCGTTTAAGTTCAGATCCTGAATTATCCAAAGAAAAAATGTACGCAATAGCCAAAAAGGAATGCCTTGATATTATTAATAGTAACAAGCTAAGGCTACTTGGTTTTGAAGAGATTTTTAGAAAATTAAATGAAGAAGCGGGCGCAGCAGGCTTAGAATCTATTTGGGAAATTCCATTTAGCGAAGGAAGAGGCAGGGTAATTTTTGATTTAGGGGTTAAACATCTTAAAACTGATAAATACACCGGGCAAAATAAAGGTGGAACAAACGGACCAAACCCGATTATGCTGTATGAATATGAAGCAGGCGATGTGAGAAGAGATGTTACTGTAGTACCATACGAATGGGATGGAGGCACTGGAGATACAGGTGGTTATCAGGTTCCTTCAAGTTTAGGTCGTTTGTACTTTGGTAAATACCGTTACGAATGGATGAAAAGAAGAGTCACTTCTACCAACGATGACGGTTTAAACTGGATGTACATGAGGTATGCTGATGTCGTTTTAATGGCAGCTGAAGCAATCAATGAGCTGGATGGCCCGGCCGCCGCCGCACCCTATTTAAAAATGATTCGTGATCGTGCTTTTCCAAATGACCCAGCTAAAGTTACTGCGTTCATGGCAACAGCCTCTGCGTCTAAACAAGCATTTTTTGATGCTATCGTAAATGAAAGAGCTTTAGAATTTACAGGAGAAATGTTAAGAAAAGGGGATCTGATCCGCTGGAATTTATTAAACACAAAACTGGCAGAAGCTAAAACTAAATTACAGCAATTGGAGAACAGACAAGGCAAATATGCTACGCTTCCTGCAAAAATTTATTATAGAACAGCTGCCAATGGAGAAACTGTTGAAATATATGGCTTGAACTATGGAGATACAGATGCACAAGGATTAGCTTTAGGTTATACCTCAAATAAAACATGGACATTGGTATCATCGGGTGATGCGGTAACTTACTGGGATGCACTCGCTGTAAAAGATCCTAACGCACAGCAAGTTTGGCCAATATGGCAAGTTTTCTTAGACTCATCAAACGGATTGTTAAATAATAAGAACTTGAACTTATAATGAATTGGGTTATGAATAGAAATAATATATATGTAGCTGCTTTCTTTCTGATCTCTTCGCTAAGTTTATCAGGTTGTAAAGATAATGTAGCGGAAGAAATTACTAAACTGGAAGTAGACAGGGCTTTTTCACCAACAGGATTAACCGCAACAGTTGTTGATAAAACAGGCGTTAGATTGGCCTGGAAAGCAGTAAATAATGCTAAAACTTATACTATTGAGATCTTTGAAAACACAGATTTTTCAGGATCGCCGGTAAAAACAGTGAATAATATCACTTTCTTGCAAGTTCCTTATACAGTTACCGGCCTTGCAGGCGATACCCAATATGGAATTAGAGTTAAAGCTGTTGGAGAAGGCGTAACTGATTCCAAATGGATTACCGCAACAGCAAAAACTGATGCCGAACAGATCCTTCAAGCCGTTGATGCTGCCAAGCTGACTGCAAATTCAGTTACTTTAAACTGGCCAGCTGGCGAGGCTGCTACAACAATTACGCTAACCCCTGGTAATATTACACATACGGTTACTGCTGCTGAAGTTGCTGCCGGTGAAGCGGTTATAACTGGTTTAATCCCGGAAACATCATATGCCGCAAGATTAACCAATGGCGCTAAGGTTAGGGGTACAATTACTTTTAAAACAGCAGTTGATATTGGTAACGCAAAATTGATTAACTCTGTCGCTGAGTTTACAGCAGCGTTGTCAACAGCTGTTGGAGGAGAATCTTATGCCTTCGCCAGCGGAACTTATGATTTTACCGGAACAACCATTGCGGTTACAAAATCCATTTCAATTGTTGCAGTTAGGGCTACTGAAAGACCTTTGCTCAACAATGTTAATTTCAATGTACAAAGCGGAGCATCGTTAAAACTTAAAAATTTGATTATTGATGGAGGAAATGTGCCAAACTATGCGGTATCTTATGCTATAGGAAATTTTGGAGATTTAGAAATCGATGGTTCTGTGGTTAAGAATTATAAAGCAGGTATTATTGGAATAACTGCTGCCTTATCTACTGTTTCATCGATTTTGATCAACAACAACATTTTTAATACTTTCGGTACTGATGGCGAATTCATCGATTTCCGTACAGGCTTTGCAAACAAATTTACCTTCACTAATAATACGCTTTACGGCCAAAGTGAAAGAGAGTTTATCCGTATGGATAATGCCGCTGGTGCAACCTATCCGGCAGCTAAAATAATTATTAATGTAAGCAATAACACATTTTATGGCGTAGGTAATTATGCTTCCAGTGTAAGGAGATTGTTTTATGTACGCATACCTGCGGCAAATCATGAAATTTCTTTCACCAAGAATATTGTAGCGAATACTACCGTATTGTTAGCTAATCAGTCTGCTACAAATTTAACGACGTTATCCGGCAATAATTATTTTGGCACATCCAATCTCATTTCATCTTCTGTGTCAGGAGCTAAGATTGATGCTGGAGGTACAGCCTTGAACCCGGGTTTTACAGACCCAGCTACTGGTAACTTTACGATAAGTCAACCAGATTTAAAAACAAATGGAATAGGTGATCCCCGGTGGATAAATTAAATCCCGTTATTTTTTCTGAGGGCAGGTTTTTTACCTGCCCTTTTTCATTGAAATTCAGATGGTATATTTTATATTCACATAATGAGTCATCCAATCTTATTTAAGTGCTTAGCAAGCTTTTTATTTACATTCCTTTTTTACAGTGTCGCTGCTCAGGATCCAAAATATCCGACAGAAATCACCGTATCGAAAGATGGAACCGGAAACTATAAAACCATTCAGGAAGCTATAAATTCTGTAAGAGATTTAGGCGAAAAACAGGTTAAAATTTATATTAAAAATGGTACTTATCAGGAAAAAATCGTTATTCCATCCTGGAAAACCAATATTAAATTAATTGGCGAAAATAAAAATCATACTATTATCACTGGTAACGATTATTCAAGCAAAATGAATTCAAACAGCAAAGATGCTTTTGGCTTAAGCAAAATGACAACCTATACTTCATATACCGTTTTAGTACAAGCAAATGATATCACCATAGAGAATTTAAGCATCATTAACTCGTCTGGAAGAGTTGGTCAAGCTGTTGCACTACATGTTGAAGGAGACCGGTTTGTAGCCAGAGATTGCAATATTCTGGGTAATCAGGATACTTTGTATGCTGCAACGGAAAATAGCCGCCAGTTTTATCAAAATTGTTTCATAGCAGGAACAACAGATTTTATCTTTGGGAAATCAACTGCGGTTTTTCAAAGTTGTACCATTAAAAATCTAAGCGACTCTTATGTTACAGCCGCATCAACATCTAAAAATCAAAAGTTTGGCTTCGTGTTTCTGAACTGCAAAATCATTTCTGATAGCCTGGTCACCAAAGCGTATTTAGGGAGGCCCTGGCGTCCGTATGCGAAAACTGTTTTTATAAATTGCGATTTAGGTAAACATATACTTCCTGTTGGATGGAATCCATGGAAAGGTGATTTAATGTTTCCTGATAAAGAAAAAACGGCTTTTTATGCCGAGTATAAAAGTGTTGGTTTGGGTGCTTCCCCAGGCACAAGATTGCCCTGGATAAAACAATTAACGGATCAGCAAGTGAAAATTTACACTTTAAAAAATATATTAGGTGGAACAGATGGCTGGAATCCACTGACAGATTAGATATGAGATTAACCTTTTTAAAAACATCAGGATTCGCAGTATTAGTGGTTTTAAGTGCT
Organism: Pedobacter chinensis; assembly: GCF_003339865.1. Taxonomy (GTDB): domain Bacteria; phylum Bacteroidota; class Bacteroidia; order Sphingobacteriales; family Sphingobacteriaceae; genus Pedobacter; species Pedobacter chinensis. The sequence goes on along the minus strand of NZ_QPKV01000003.1, from coordinate 86,288 downwards.
TTCACTTTCAAAAAACCAACTATGCTTTATATTATCGGGGATTCTACTGCCGCCAATAAGGAATCAACAAAATACCCGGAAACAGGTTGGGGAATGAAACTTCAATCTTTTTTTAAAAATGATGTTAAAGTGGATAACCGGGCATTAAATGGCCGAAGTACAAAATCTTTCCGGAACGAAAAGCATTGGCAGCCTATATTGGATCAACTCCAAACTGGCGATTATGTTTTTATTGAATTTGGTCATAATGATGAGAAGATTGATAAACCAGATGTGGGGGTTACACTGGCAGAATTCAAAACAAATCTGATCAATTATGTTAACGAAACCAGAAATAAAAAAGCAATTCCGGTGCTGCTCACTCCAATTTCAAGGAGAAGTTTTAAAAGTGGAGTCTTGATTGATTCTCATGGCGGCTATCCGCTAGTGACCAGAAAAGTATCTGATTCATTAAAAGTTCCTTTGATTGATATGCTGGCTAAAACAACGCATCTTTTAGATCGTTTAGGCGATGCAGGTTCGATAAAATTATTTCTTCATGTTGATTCAGGGCATGTTAATTATCCAAACGGGAAAAAAGATGATACCCATTTAAATGTTGATGGGGCTAAACAAGTTGCAGGTTTAGTGGCTAAAGGTATTAAAGAGTTGAAGTTAGGTTTAGCGAAAAGTTTGAAATAAGTTAAACTGCTTAATCACCTCGTCATGCTGAATTTGTCAGCATCTTTTCTGCTATGCGTTCGTGTTGTTAAGGTTCTGAAACAAGTTCAGGAAGACGGCCGTTCATGTAAGGTTTTTAAGCGTTACGCTAACCACTACATCATGCTGAGTTTGGCAATCCATTTATCCTGCCCAGCCATCTCTATCCAGACTTCGATAATTAATAGATTCTGCTAAATGCTCTAATTCTACATTTTCACTTCCGTCCAAATCGGCAATTGTCCTGGCCACTTTCAAAATCCTGTCGTAAGCACGGGCCGATAAACCTAATCTCTCCATTGCAGATTTTAACAAGGTTGTTCCTGCTTCACTAATCTGACAAACCTTTCTTACCATTTTTGGGCTCATTTGTGCGTTGTAATGTAAATCGTCCTTATCAGCAAAGCGATGGTCTTGAATTTCTCTTGCTTTGATTACACGAGCCCTGATCATTTCGCTTTTCTCCGCTTCGCGGGATGAAGCTAACTCAGAAAAATTAACTGGTGTTACTTCAACATGTAAATCAATCCGATCTAAAAGTGGTCCTGAAATTTTGCTCAGATATTTTTGCACAATACCGGGTGCACAAACACATTCTTTTTCCGGATGGTTATAAAACCCACAAGGGCAGGGATTCATAGAAGCAACCAACATGAAACTTGCAGGATACTCCACGGAAAATCTTGCGCGAGAGATAGCTACTTTTCGATCCTCCAAAGGTTGGCGCATAACCTCTAAAACCGTTCGTTTGAATTCAGGTAATTCATCCAGAAACAGAACTCCGTTATGGGCTAATGATATTTCTCCGGGTGCAGGATTCATGCCACCGCCAACCAACGCTACATCAGAAATTGTGTGATGCGGAGAGCGGTAGGGTCTAATGGTCATTAGTGCATCGGCGGCCGAAAGTTTACCCGCTACAGAGTGAATTTTGGTTGTTTCCAAGGCCTCATATAAATTTAGAGGAGGCAAAATGGTTGGCAAACGTTTGGCGAGCATTGTTTTGCCGGCTCCCGGTGGTCCAATCAATATCACATTGTGGCCACCTGCAGCAGCAATTTCCAGTGCCCGTTTGATGTTCTCCTGCCCTTTAACATCTGCAAAATCGTGCTCGTAGTTGCCAATATTTTTCAGAAATTCTTCTTTTGTATTTATTTTAACCTGCTCAAGCGTTCCACTATTATTAAAAAAAGAAATAACTTGTGCTAAGGTTTCTACACCGTAGGCGATTAATTCATCAACAATTGCTGCTTCACGCACATTTTGTTTGGGCAAAATAAAACCCTTAAATCCATCTTGTTGTGCCTGGATAGCAATGGGCAAAGCCCCTTTTATGGGTTGAATAGCACCATCTAAAGATAGCTCGCCCATAATAAAATAATTCTCCAGTTCCGTCGATGGAATTTGCCCGGATGCAGCTAAAATCCCGATGGCGATTGGTAAATCATAGGCAGAGCCCTCTTTCCTGATGTCTGCAGGAGCAAGATTGACTACAATTTTTTGTCGAGGCATGCGAAAACCTGCAACATGAATTGCACTTTCAACACGTTGTAAACTTTCCTTTACCGCATTGTCGGGCAAGCCAACCATAAAATATCTATTGCCTTTACTAATGCTAACTTCAATGGTTATGGTTAAAGCGTTTACTCCATAAACGGCACTCCCGTATGTTTTTACAAGCATGAACTCTCTTCTGAAAATTAAACGGGATGTAAATTTATTCTGGGACGAATAATGAAATTGACTGGACTAATATAAAAATAGTTTTGAATAGATCACAAATATTTTTAACCAGTAGGTTTAGCCGTCGATAAGTTGAGGACCAGGATAAGATAAGACATACTAACCTTTAATATGGATTTAAGACGCATTTGGTTCGGAGTTGGTTCGGACTTATGACAATTCTACCCGACCAGACCCGGTTCTAAATCCGACTTGAGTTTATATCTATGGTTAATTTTTTACCAGAATAGTATAAGTCATTCCTATTGTGGGAAAATGGCGGTATAAAGAAGATAAAACTAAATTTTGCCAGAAAAGACCGGAGGTATAACTATGGAATGTGATTTTTTAAAAAAATCTTAAGAAATTTAAGCCTGTCAAGCTGTTTAAAAAAATCCCAACCATTGCTGGTCGGGATATATTTAGCCAAGTCTTTTTGTTTCTAACAGAAAACCTATCTTTTTCCAAAAGGCATTTTCGGCATCCCCTTCATCATTGCTGCTGCGGCTGCCGGATTTGAAAACTGTTTCATCATTTTACGCATGTCTTCAAATTGTTTAATCAGCTTGGTAACTTCTTCTACTTTGCTTCCAGATCCTTTGGCAATACGTAAACGTCTGCTTTGTTGAATAGCATCAGGATTTTCTTTCTCAAAAGGAGTCATTGAATTGATAATAGCCTCGATTGATTTGAATGCATCATCCTGAATATCCACATTTTTCATCATCTTGCCCACACCAGGAATCATCCCCATCAAATCTTTCATATTACCCATCTTCTTGATCTGTTGAATCTGGTTATAGAAATCGTTGAAGTCAAATTTATTCTTGCGGATTTTCTTTTGTAATTCTGCTGCTTCCTTCTCATCGAATTGCATTTGGGCACGTTCAACAAGAGAAACCACATCACCCATGCCCAGAATACGCGATGCCATACGGTCTGGATAGAAAACATCAAGTGCTTCCATTTTCTCGCCGGTACCAATGAATTTAATCGGTTTGTTCACTACCGATTTAATTGAAAGTGCCGCTCCACCACGTGTATCACCATCTAATTTGGTTAAAACAACGCCTGTAAAATCAAGTCGATCGTTAAATACTTTGGCTGTATTTACCGCATCCTGACCCGTCATGGAATCCACTACGAATAAAATTTCGTGCGGTTGTGTTTTTGCTTTAACTTCCGAAATCTCGTTCATCAACGATTCATCGATCGCTAAACGACCAGCTGTATCGATAATGATGACGTTGTTTCCATTTTGCTTACCATGCGCAATTCCCTCTAAAGCAATACCAACCGGATCGTTTGATTCACGGTTTGCATAAACCGATACACCTACAGAAGTTCCTAAAACCTCTAACTGATCTACCGCTGCAGGGCGATACATATCTCCCGCAACCAATAAAGGTTTTTTGCCCTTACCTTTTAAGTGCAAGGCCAATTTACCAGCGAAAGTGGTTTTACCCGCACCGTTTAAACCTGCAATTAAAATAATGGTAGGATTTGCTTTTGTTTCCAGTTCAGTAACCTCGCCACCCATTAAGGCCGCAAGCTCATCGTTCATGATTTTGGTAAGCAACTGACCAGGGGAAACGGCAGTTAATACATTCTGTCCTAATGCTTTTTGCCTTACATCATCTGTAAATGCCTTGGCGGTTTTATAGTTAACGTCGGCATCTAATAATGCTTTACGAATCTCTTTCATGGTTTCTGCCACGTTGATTTCCGTAATGCTGCCTTGTCCTTTTAATACTTTAAATGCTCTGTCTAGCTTGTCCTGTAAATTATCAAACATCGTTATATAAGCTAAAAGCTAATCGCGGTTAACGAAAAGCCACTTGTTTTTAATAAAAGGCAAATGTATCAAATTTTGATTGTAAATCTTTGCAACTCAAAGTCAAAACTTTAGCTAAAAACACGATTATATTTTTCTTTTACATGCAACATTTATGCTGAACATTAGTCTTATGCTTGTTAACCTGAACAAATGAAACACTGGACATTCTTACTTTTTATATTCGTTTATACATACTGTAATGCCCAGGATCCGGCTAAACAGAAACAACTTCAGGCTGTAAGAACTACAGAAACGCCAAAAATTGATGGTGTTTTGGATGATGCATGTTGGATTAATGTGCCTATAGCAACTGATTTTTTTGAAATCAGGCCGGTTCCGGGAAGAGTGGAAAAAAAAGACCGGCGTACCGAAATGAAGGTTCTTTATGATGATGTGGCCATTTATGTTTATGCCAGAATGTATGATGATAAAGATAGCGTTTCACATGAATTGGTTTCCCGTGATAATATTGGCAATGCCGATTTTATTTCCATTATTGTAGATCCGTTTTATGATAAAATGAATGGAAATGGCTTTTTTGTAACTGCTGCAGGCGTACAGTTTGATGCCAAATATTCGCAGGTTGGGGACGAAGACCCAAATTGGAACGCCGTTTGGGAAAGTGCTGTAAAGCTCGATGATTCAGGCTGGACCTGTGAAATGAAAATCCCTTATTCTGCATTACGTTTTTCTGGCAAAGATGTTCAAAATTGGGGCTTAAATTTTAGCAGGAGGATTCAACGAACCAATATTCAAACCTTTTGGAATTTTGTAGACCCGAAGGTTAATGGCTTTATTAATCAGGAAGGCCTCTGGATGGGGATAAGAGATATCAAACCCCCGCTTCGCCTTTCTTTTTCTCCATACATCTCTGCCTATGTTAATCACTATCCGGTAAATATTCCAGGGGTAAAAAACACCACTTCCCGCTTTAATGGCGGCATGGACGTAAAATACGGAATTAACAACAGTTTTACTTTAGATATGACATTGGTGCCTGATTTTGGTCAGGTACAATCTGATAACAGGATACTCAACCTAACTCCTTTTGAAGTTAAGTTTAATGAAAACCGCCAGTTTTTTACCGAAGGAACAGAACTTTTTAACAAAGGAGATTTGTTCTATTCTAAACGCATCGGTTCAATTCCAGCGTATTATAATTACGGTGGTTTAAATAATGGTGATAAAATCATTAAAGATCAGAAAGAAGCCAAAGTTTTAAACGCAACTAAAATATCTGGCCGTACAGCAAAAGGTTTAGGGGTTGGTATTTTCAATGCAATAACCAGCGGAATGCAAACTGAAGTGGAAGACGCAAATGGTAATCTTCGGGAGGTTGAAACGCAACCGTTAACCAATTATAACATTTTAGTTTTCGATCAATCGCTAAAAAATAATAGTTCGGCCACTTTTATCAATACAAACGTTTTAAGGCAGGGTTCTGCTTACGATGCCAATGTGATGGCTATTCTCTTTAACTTAAACAATAAAGGGAATAAATACTTTGTAAATGGCGAAGCAAAAATGAGTTATTTGCGGGGTGAGGAAAGCAATACCGGATATAGCTATTCATTTAGGTTTGGAAAGCAAAGCGGCAATTTTACCTGGAGTTACAATCAGGTATATGCTGATGATAAATTCGATCCTTCAGACATGGGCTTTTTTACCAACAACAATTTTTTAGATCAGAGACTGGGATTTGGGTACAGTATTTATAAACCAGGAAAATGGTATAATCAATATCAAAGCTGGTTAAATTTTAACTATTCAAGGAGAGCGATGCCAGGCGATTATCAAAGTTTTGGTATTAATACGGGTTATTGGGTTCAATTTAAAAATCAATGGTCGGCTGAATTTGATTTGAGTTATGATGCTAAGCGAAACGACTTTTATGAAGCCCGGAACGGGCAAATATATCGGGCTCCTGAAAATTTTGGAGTGGCTTTGTACATAAATCCCAATCGGGCCAAAGCTTATAATTTTGGTGGAAATATTCGTTATTTTGAGCAACAACTTTTTGGCGGTAAAGAATACAATTTTTACCTGTTCCAAAACTTTAGGTTAAATGATAAAGTAGCCTTTGGGCTGGATTTAAATTTTAATCCGAATTATGATTATGTAAATTGGGTTACTTCACAAGGTAATCAGGCCATTTTTTCTAAATATGACAGGCGAACAGTCGAAAACTCATTCGATGCAAAATATACTTTTACCAATTTAATGGGCGTAACTGTTGTGTTGCGTCACTATTGGAGTGATAGAAGAAATAAAGCATTTTACCTGCTCAAACCAGATGGTGACCTGGCCGATTACCAGGGGCCTGCACTAACTGGAATGGACAGAAACTATAATGTTTTTAACATCGATTTGATTTATACCTGGCAGTTTGCTCCGGGCAGCACATTATCGGTTTCATACAAGGATGCCGCAGAAACTTACGATTCTTATTTTACCCAACGCTACAATAAAAATTTAGGCGGAATCTTAAATGCACCTCAAAACAATAGTTTATCCGTTAAGGTGTTATACTACATTGATTATCTGGATTTAAAGATGAAACATAAAAAAATTTAAATCAGTATTTCATACTTTTTGATAACTCCTGCCATGCTGAGGCACGAAGCACCTGTTTCATATAAACGGTCGTCATTGCTTCGTGCCTCGTAATGAGGGATTAAGGCCCAAAACTTACCTAAGTTTTAAAGAAACACCTGAAGAATCTCAACGTCATTTATATTGATTTTTATGACCGCGAAGTGGCTGCGAAGCAAAATAAATTAATCCTCAGCATGACGGGATATTCAAAGTTGCTGCAAACAAAAACTATTTCATTAATCAGGCTTATTGAACAGAAGCCTGTAATGAATAATAAGATGAACTCAAGCTTAATTATCTCACTTTTCCCGGACTTACTCCAAACTTCTTGCTAAATGCTTTATTAAAATGCTGAACAGAAGAATAGCCTAAGTCATCAGAAATATTTTTAATGTCCATTCGGGTGTCCGTTAAAAGTTCCTTTGCTTTCGTTAACTTATAATCACTCAGGTATCCAAAAACAGTGTTATCAAAAATTTCTTTAAAACCTTGTTTAAGTTTAAATTCATTAATGCCTGCAATTTTGGCAAGCTCGGTAAGTGACGGCGGCTGAGAAGCATTTTCCAATAAATACGCTTTGGCATAATGAATCCGTTCCTGGTCATAAGCCGATTTTACCATTGGTTTCTTCACTGCTTTAGCTGCAATTTCGAAGGCTTGTGCCTGCATGGCCAATAGCTCAACACATTTCGATTGAAGAAACAATAATTTCAATCCACCGGTAAATTGGCAGTTCATGATATCATTAATACAGCTATGCATGGCTAAACTGATGGGTAAATGCTCTTCTGAAATCTCAACCGGACAATCATTCATGATGTTTTCAGCGAAATTTTTTAACAATGTGCTGCTATCGTTGGTTAAATCAACAAATCGTTCACGTTGAAAATGAACTTCAAAGAATTTATGCCGGCTGTTTGGATTAAAGTCTGCAGTTCCATCAAAATCCGGAGTATAAATAATGTTATGCTGATTGGCTTTAATATTAAGCTTTCTGTCCGTTAGGTAATTGTTCATGATCCCTCCACCAGCAAGTGAAAAATGTAATTCTACCACAGCAGGCTCTTCGAAAGATTTAATCCTTAAATGATTTTCCTTCATCAGGATATCGCCATAAACAATCGAAATGCCAGAGAAAGTAATCTGTACCATTTCAGCATCGCCAAAAGGAAAACTGTATTTCTCTCTCAGTTCCCTTACTAAAGGTTGATTTAATTCGAAATCATTAAAATGATTGCCGACAACGTAATGCCGGTCTGCGCTATCGTAAATGTTTAAGGCCATAAAATCCTTTTGGTATAAACTTTAATCCTTTTGATGTAAAAGGAACTGTTTTTTAGACCATTACTTTTGCTCAATGTTACTAAATATTTAATACAATGCCTAAGTTACCAACATGGCTGGCTAATACAGTAGAAAAATTAATCAGCAATAAAATATATCAGGTAGAAGTTTTAGAAACCAAAATGTTAAGCGCTAACATAAAGTGTGTTACTTTTAAAGGCGATTTAACTGAGGCTAATCTCATTCCCGGAAACGATGTGCTTTTTAGAGTAAATGCAAATGAATACAGGCACTATACATTATCGCAGTTTGATGAGAATCATGAAACCTGCGAAGTGATTTTCTATTTAAACAGGCAGGGGCCGGGGAATAATTTTGCGATTAATATTCAAAAAGGAGATTTATTAAAACTAATCGTTGACAAGACCCGCGTAAAGTACAATGACAGTTCGAGTCAGCATTTTTTCTTTGGCGATGAAACCAGCATTGGTTTATATGAGTCGCTGGGGAAAAAGGCATTAGAAATGGATGAAGAATATTTTGGCATTCTGGAGCTTAATGGAGAAAACTTTGATGCATTAGATCATATTAAACTATTGATAGATGCTGTTGAAGCGGATAAAGATTCTCCTGCAGAAAATGCCATTCGTTGGATGGAAAATATGCATCCTAAATGTTGGGAAATGTGGAAATATGCAACATTTTATCTTACCGGAAGAGCTAAATCTGTACAAAAGTTTAAAAAATACCTCAAACAAAAAGGAGTAGGTTTTAATCAAATTATCACTATGCCTTATTGGGAAGTGGGTAGGGTTGGCGGTTAATTACCTCGGGAAAACAAAGGCAAAACCCAAAGCTAATGTTTGGCTCGCCTGAACTTTCTTGTCTGTATCCATATCGTATAAAATTACGCCCGTTAAACTCGTGTTCATAAAGCGATTAATTTTAGCGGTTAAGGCAACATCCAGCCTGTGGTCAACTCGCTTAACAGCAATATCCTCATAAGGAATGAACATGGCGTAGCGTGCCTTAAGATTGGTGTTTGTGAAAATATCCTTATCAAAAGCGCTAACCACCTGAAAAGCCAGCTCATTTCTGAAATGTTTTCCTTTATCAACCCCAAAAACATTTTGCTTGTTATCGTAAACGGCAGTGTCCAATACAAAGGTTTGCCTTGCTGTACCAGTACCAATCCTTGTAGAGAAATATTTATTGGGTTTGTATTCAAAACCGATTGATTCTGTTAAATATCCGGGAGACATGAACCTGGAAATCAGCACCTGTTGCTCCTCTCCGTTATTATCCCTGAAATACCTGTAACCACTATCAAATTGCGATTCAAAGTTTACAGAACCGAAGAAAAACCAGTTTTTTGAAAGTTGAAAGGAAGCCTTGTTATCCCAGAAAATACGGTCGTTGGTTTTCTTTTGCAGCTGATCCTTATTTTTGATTTTACCATACTGCAAAATAACCTCACTTACATAGCTATAGTTGTTTTTGTTATACTCTGCTTTCCAGTTTAATAAACCACCAACGGCAACAGAGTTTACTCCTCCACCTTTCCAGTTATTGCTAAACTGTGCCTGGTTAACATTAATGCCTATTGCGGTTTTTGTTTTCCAGTAGTTAACCTTGGCATTTACAATAAACGGCGGAATTTTTACCGGCTCAAAATTTAATGGCCCTTGCCTGCTTGGTAAAGGGCTACGCTTAAGCTTAATGTTCAGGTCTTTTGTATTAATAGGAATGGTGTCAATTACCTGCGCATATAATTTTGTAGAGCAAATACTTAGAATAAGGATTAAGGCGGCTAAACAATTCTTCATTGGTTACAAAGAAAAAGAAAAAATCTATAGATAAAAAGGTTTTGATAAAATGAATGTCTGATTGACAATTACTAAGTAAAACAAATACATTGCTATATTAATTTTATCCAGCCATACCAATTGTTGTTTTTTAAATAATTCATGTTTGCTTCATGCTGATAGGCTTCTTGTTCGAAAATAATTTTACGGTAAGCCAGATGGTGGCTTTTATATCTTAATAGGTTGATTAAATAGTTAATCAGATAAAAAATGTAGAAAGGCAGAATTAATAATTCCAGTTGCTGCCTTAAATGAATTTTTTCATGGTTGATTATTTCCTGATCGGCTTTAAGCTTTTCAGATTTAAGCAAAATAAACGGAAATATTGCCATTCCGGCTGCTGGTAACTTTTTGAAGATTAAAATCGGAACTTTCACAATTTTTCAATTGTTAATTTGGGTAAAGACGGCAATTGTAGTGCTTTTGGGTTTAACCGGTAACTTTTATAAGCATTTTTAATAAATACGTTAAAAGCATAATCGTCGGCATCGAGTACAAATTGGTATGTAGGGCGATATTGCTGCATAAAATCGACCAACTCTGTATCTTTTATTCCTAAAACCTGCTGAACAATGGACGCATTGAAACGATAATCAATCAAATCTTCCCGATAGTCTTTCTCTAATATTTTTTGTAAATGCCGGGCATTTCTTCCCTGCCTGCTCAGCAGATTGTAAATTGCATCAATCCCTAGCCCAACTCCGCCATTGCCAAGATTTAACAAATCTTTACTACTGCCCTTCATCGTTTGGTAACGATATTCTTTTACCGATTTTTCATATTGTTGCTGCGGGGTTAATCTTTTTTGCTGAATAACCACATCTCTCAACCTGATTCCTAATGATCTTAATTGAAAATAGGCAGCGGTTTGTCCTTTGAAAACGATGGTATCTACCCCATATCCGGATAATGCTGCAACAAGAGTATCGCCTGGAATAGCATAAGTGCTGAATTCGCCCTTGGTATTATTGTAAAGCCCATCTCCCGTACGAATATTGTAAATGTAAACTTTTGCCAAGCGTTGTTTGGTTTCTTTATCAATAACAATTCCCTGCACGGGTTTTGTTTGTGCAAACAGCATCGTAGAGAAGCCAAAATATAAAATAAGAATAGCAAAAAGTTTCATTAGCTTACAAAACTACAAATATCCGGTGGCCAATGTTTGTGATTAACATTATTTAACCTTAAGCACCTGTCCGAGTTTGATGTCGTCTGAAGTCATTTCATTTAGCATTTTTAGTTCATCAACTGTCAAATTAAAACGCCTGGAAATATTATAAAGCGTGTCGCCTTTAACAACAGTATAAGTACCATCGGCTAAAATTGGTTTTGCTCCCGGGGGTGGAGTATCTACGGGTGTAAATTTCTTTGCCTCTTGCGGAATGTTTTGATTGATTTCTGTAAACACACGATCTTCACGGGCAATTTTTTGCTTCTCACTTTCCGGTTGATCGTATTGATAAAGCTGATATTTCTCGATCATGTTGATTAACAAATCAGGATATTTTGGATTAGTGGCATAACCCGCCGTTTTTAACCCTTGTGCCCAACTTCTGTAATCGTTTTTATCCAACTGAAATAGGAAACTATAGCGTTTGCGTTTTAAAAATTCCGAATGATCTTTAAAAGATTCTCGGGCGTCTTTATAAACCCTGAAGCAATCATTCTTTTGATCATCATCACGGAAATAATTTTTGCCTTTCCATTCTGATGTGCATTTAATTCCAAAATGATTGTTAGCATATTTAGCTAAATCGCTATTGCCACTTCCCGATTCTAAAATTCCCTGGGCCAAAGTAATACTGGCCGGAATCCCATAAGCATTCATTTCTTCAATGGCCACTGCTTTAAATTCATCAATATAGCTCAGTGTATTATAGCTTTTGTAATTGTTGTTGTTGGCTTTGTTTGCTGCTTTCTCAATTTGCTTATTGTTTTTCGAGAATTTTCTGGAGCCGCATGAGCTAAAAAATACAAGGATTGCCGCGATTAGAATGAAATGGTATGATGAACGCATCGGTGCTGTGTAAGGTTAATTGTTTAAATCGGTTAATTGTGTAGTGTTTAATCGGTTAATCGTTGAAATTGGTCAATTGTAGATTTATCGACTTAGGGCTGAAGGCTCAAAACTTCAATTTCTGTCCTGATTTTAAGTTTGCTTTTTTCAGGCCATTCTTTTTCATCAATGCTTTAACGGTTGTGCCTTTCTTTTTGGCAATTGCACCTAAATTATCACCTGTTTTTACAGTATATGTTCTGGAAGCCGTTCTTTTTTTACGATGATAAACTGTTGATTTGTAAACAGGTTCTTCATAACCTTCCGGACGTTCATCGTACTGGTAAAGTTCGTACTTTTTAACCATTGCAATAACCTGACTGGCCCAGGTACGGCTGCTTGCATATCCTGCCCGCTGAATGCCTTGTGCCCAACCTTTATAGTCATACTGATCATACTTTTCAAATAAACTGTTGAATGGGGTACGGGTTTCCATAATTTCTACAAAATGATTGTATGATTCTTCATCACTCTCATAATCGCGGTAAGAGGAACGAATTTCGGTATTATTGTTTGGTCCTTTAACACCAAAATGATTGTTTAAATGTTGTGCAATCCTGCTGTTTCCCGCTGCTGATTCATGGATGGCAACGGCCAGAATAATACTTGCCGGAATTTTATGATCACGCATCAATTCCTGGGCAACCTCTACATGTTCAGAAATATAATCTTCAGTGTCTTGAGCTTTTGCAATAATTCCACTTAAAAATAAAAGGCAAAAAGTAAATATTTTCATATCGGTTAAATGTTTAAATTGTTTAATTGGTTAACTGTGCGATTAACCGATTTAAACAACTAACCGATTAACCAGATTACCAATCGCTATTTCTTCCTAATCAGGCATAGTCTATCCGGAGAACACCTAAAATAAAAGGCAAAAAGTAAATATTTTCATATCGGTTAAATGTTTAAATTGTTTAATTGGTTAACTGTGCGATTAACCGATTTAAACAACTAACCGATTAACCAAATTACCAATCGCTATTTCTTCCTAATCACGAATAATCCGTCTCTAACCGGGAGAATTAATTTTTCAACCCGCTCATCTGTAGCTATTCTATCATTAAAGCTAGTGATATTCCTGGTGTCTTTGTCTTGTTTATCCTGAAGTACTTTTCCACTCCATAGCACATTATCCACAATAATAATTCCTCCGGGGCGGACACGCTCAAAAATCAAATCATAATAAGTACCATTGTTTTTTTTATCAGCATCGATAAAAACGATATCAAAAATTTCATCCAGTTGATTTACTGTTTCTGTGGCATCGCCTAGTATATAGCTGATTTTATCGTTGTATGGAGATTTTGCAAAGTTTTTTCGCACCATATCTTCCAGTTCAGCATTAATATCCAACGTGTAAATGATGCCATCGGCCGATAAACCTTCAGCCAAACAAAGTGTAGCATAACCGGTAAAGGTTCCAATTTCCAGAATTCTTTTTGGAGAAACCATTTTGCTTAACATGCTCAAAACCCTGCCCTGATAATGCCCGGAAAGCATTCTTGGCATTAAAACCTTCAGGTTTGTTTCGCGATCTATGTGTTGAAGCAGCTCGCTTTCAGGTTCGCAATAATTGATTAGTAATTGTTGTAAATCGTCGTTTATTAAGCTCATGTATTCGATTATAAACGGTTTGTTTCCATAAAATATTGTAAAATGATGGTAGCGGCGATGGTATCAACACGATCTTTGTTCTGTCTGTCCATTTTTTTCAGCCCGCTTTGCATGATGGCTTGTTGCGCCATTTTCGAAGTAAAGCGTTCATCAACCCAATGTTGTGGAATATTAGGAAAAGCTTTTTTTAATGAAGTTGAAAAACCTTTAACATGTTGTTTGGAATCAGAATCTGATCCGTCCATCTGCTTAGGGTCGCCCAAAACAAAGGCCTCAACCTCCTCTGCCAACAAATATTTTTTAATATACTCAATGGCATCTTTTGGATGAACAGTGTCCAAACCTGTTGCTATGATCTGTAAAGGATCGGTTACGGCAATGCCGATGCGTTTAGTTCCATAATCAAAAGCTAGTATCCGAGCCATATTCATTAGTTATTGATGAATTTTTAATCATCACATTAAACTTTAAAAGCTCCAAAGGTAAGGTTTTTTAGGAAATGGGTTTTTTAGGTCTACCTTCCTGCCCTATTGATCTCATCGGCTGCACCACCTGTTGATCGTTTAACGGCCTTTAGAGGCTTTCCGAATCTGTAAGTAAAGGCCAGGTTAACCACGCGACTATCTCTTGTTAATGTAAAATATTCATTGGCACCGGGAAAATCAGTTAAGCCCTCCATCGCTTGTGTATAAAAAATATCTCTGGCACTCAGTTTTAAACTCCCTTTCCCCTTTAATATGCTTTGCGATAAACCAGCAGATAACTGTCCTGTAGGATAAAGCAATTCCTGCAAGTCGTTTCTGGCTGTGGTGATATAAAAGCCAGAAATTTCGGCACTTAATCCTTTATTTATGGTAAATTGATTATTCAAACTGGATAATAACTGGTTAACAGATGATGAATAGTTTATATTTTGATAACCATTTAGTTTCTTATAATTAAAGGTGCTTTGGGCATTTACAGACCACCATTTAAATGGAGCAACCTGTAATGCAATTGATAAGCCAAGGTTATGCATCCGGCCAACATTCCCTTCTGTATAAACCAGAATATCCGTTCCTTCTGATAAAAATAGTTGAGAGAAATAATCTTTAATAACACTATAAGATACTGTAGTGGTTAGCACTTGCTTAAACTGATGTGTTAATTCCAGATTCCAGCTATATTGTGGTAAAAAGAATGGATTACCCCTTTGATAAGTATATTTATTAATGATGAAAACAAAAGGGTTAAGCCTTTGATAGGCCGGGCGATCTATTCTCCGGCTGGCGGTCAGGCTAAATGTGTTTAGGGAATCGAGCGCATAGCTTATATAACCAGAAGGAAACAGATTGCCGTAGTTTTTGGAGAATGTAGAATCTGGCCGAATGCGATTGCCAAGTTGATTACCTTTATAATTTGTATTCTCGTAGCGAAGACCTGCTTGTGCATTAAATTTATCAAACTTAGTTTCAAAACTGCTGTATAATGCATTGATATTTTCCTGATATAAAAAGTGATTACTTTTATTTAAGTCTTCAGAGAAGGTTGTGCCATCATAACTTTGATATGCTGCAATGTTATCTGTACTTATCGAAGAAGACTTAAATCCCGATTCTAATTTTTGATTTTTTCCGAAATGAATATTATGATCAACTTTTGCAGAAAAAATTCTTAAATCAGACGGAATTGTCGCCTGAGAACCCCTTATATATCCACCAGCAGCAAGTAATTTATTGGTAAATGTCTGATTATTATCAATGATATATTTAAGAATATCCAAGTCGGCAGAAAGCTCCTGGTTTTTGTTGATCGTATGTTTTAAGTTTAAGTTAATTGCACCGTTTTTAAGCTTAAAGTCGGTTGTGCTATAAGTCGCAATTGCCGAATCTATTTGTCCTGAGCTATTTTTCCAGTTGGCTATGGCTTCGCTTCCTCCATCACGGTTGGATAAATTACCCGTTAATGTTAAGCCAACGGTTGTTTTTTCCGAAGCATAAAAATCCAGTCCGGTTTTTAATAAATGACCGTGGTTTTTACCGAAAAATCTGGATGACTGATCTAAAACAGCACTGATATTTTCATTATTGTCAAAATATCGGCGGTAGGCATCAATATTGGTAAAACTCTTGTTTAGGTTGACGCTATAATTAGCAAAAGAGTTGAATCTGCCTTTTCTATAGTTTAACATTAAACTATTATTGTTTTTATGGTATTTTCCGTGACCAAAAGAAGTAATTATCGAACCATTAAAACCCTCTTGTTTATTTTTCCTGGTTTTAATGTTGATAATCCCTGCATTTCCGCTGGCATCATACTTGGCAGAGGGGTTGGTTATGAGTTCAATTTGATTGACTTGTGAAGAACTCATATTGCTAAGCAAATTATTTAACTCGGTTCCTGATAAATAGGTTTGCTTGTCATCAATCATAACCAGCACATTTGATTTGCCTTGCAAACTAATCCCTCCATTTCGATCCACCGTTACACCCGGCGATTTTTCCAAAACTTCTAAAACCGTTGTGCCGGTATTGGTTACAGCGGCATCAACGTTAACAATGGTTTTTCCCTGAGCCCGCTGAATAAATTGTTTTTTTCCAATAACACTTACATCTTCAAGATTTTTATCGGCTGCTACCAAATTAATTGTCATGGAATTAGTGTTAAATGGCGATTTAACAACTGCAGTTTGCTGCGTTACGAAGCCTATGGCACTTATCTTAAAAATGTAATTGTTAGCTTTGGGTTCCGTGAAAGCTGCTATTCCGTTTTTATCTGTTATTCCAGCTTTAATAAGCGTTAGTTTGTTAGCCAAAAGCAATTGTACAGTTACATTTTCTATTGCCTTCTTTTGTGCATCAATCACTAATATTTTGATCGTTTTGTCCTGACTAAATCCTGAAAAAAAGAAGCTGCTCAGCACCAGCTGTACAAGAATAAATTTTGAGAAGTTCATTTAGTTTTTTACCCGATGGTTTGTAAATATATAGATACTGTTTAACAAAGCAAACTTTGTTGAGTAAGCATTTTGGACGAAAATAGATTCTATGGCTTCTTTAAAAATGTGTGAAAATCATTTTTTCCAATGATTGGGGTTATATTGTTACATTAGAATAACGATTAAAGTTACTGGCCTATGGCCGCTATGTCATACAAGAAATGGTTTTTCTCCGCTTCGGGGCAATCTTATTTGCAATGATTTTGGAGCTTCATCGCCGCCCGAAGGGCACCTCCCTGTTCTTAAAAAAAGGTAGCCAACTAAACCACTAAAATAAGGCATAACTAAAAGGCTAGGCCCCTCCCTGCACTTCCCTTAAAGGAACGTGCTGCCTTGTACAGTAGTAACGTCATACGAGGCGGAACAACGGAGCAATCTATTAATCTATTTAACACAAAAAGGTTGCTCCCCGTTTTTCTAAACCCTTTAAACTGTCTGTAAAATCTCAAAAAGAGCGATTCTGAAACAAGTTCAGAATGAGGAGGCGTTGAATCTCATATCTATTTCTTATTTTGCACCAAATGCAATTTAAAGAAATCATCGGACAAGACAGGGTTAAGCAACAATTGGTGCAAACGGTAAAAGAAAACCGCATCAGCCATGCACAGCTTTTCTTGTCACCTGTTGGTTCAGGAGCTGTGCCCTTGGCAATAGCTTATGCGCAGTATATTAACTGTTTAGATAAAAGAGAAGATGACAGTTGCGGCGAATGTTCGAGCTGTAGAAAATATGAAAGGCTAATCCATCCCGACTTACATTTTTCGTATCCGTTTTTTGCCTCAGCGAGCACAAAAACAGCTGTTGATGTATTGGAGGAATGGCGCAGTATGTTGTTGCAAGATCCCTATTTTGATATGGACATTTGGCGATCGAAGCTCGATGCAGCAAATAAACAAGCCAATATTCCTATCGCCGAATGCCACGATATTATTAAAAAACTGAGCTATAAAGCTT
This sequence comes from Pedobacter chinensis, assembly GCF_003339865.1. Taxonomy (GTDB): domain Bacteria; phylum Bacteroidota; class Bacteroidia; order Sphingobacteriales; family Sphingobacteriaceae; genus Pedobacter; species Pedobacter chinensis. The sequence goes on along the minus strand of NZ_QPKV01000003.1, from coordinate 68,682 downwards.
TTGAAGCTGATACTAAGGTATTGATTATGTGGTTGCCTGAATATTTGGATAAAGCTGGAAATGCTTTGTTGAAATTGATTGAAGAACCACCTGCAAATACCTTGTTTATTCTGATTGCTCAAAGTCAGGATCAGATATTGACTACTATTTTATCCCGAACTCAAATTGTTAAAATCCCAAAATTAACGGCAGAAGAAGTTTCGGATTACCTGCTTCGTACAAGTGGTTTAACTGAACACCAGGCCATCGATTATTCATTTTTAGCAGATGGAAATTTGATTGAGGCAAAAGCTTTGGCTGCCGATACGCAAAGCGATAGTTCAGGAACTTTTACAGCCTGGTTACGAATGGGATTTGGAAACAAAGTGCCCGATTTAATTGATTTTACAGATGAGGCGGCGAAGTGGGGAAGAGAAAATCAAAAGAATTTTTTAAAATATGGCGTAAATTATTTACGCGAGTGCTGTTTGATTTTAAGTGGAGCAGAAGAACTGGTAAAACTGCCCCCACTAACATTAGATACCGCAAAAAAGCTCAGTACACATGTGCTTACCTTGCCAATGGCCGAAGCAATTATTGGCGAATTGGAGAAGGCTCATTACCACATCGAAAGGAATGCAAACCCTAAAATTCTGTTTTTAGATGTATCTTTACAGTTGATAAAAATTATAAAGTTTAAAACGCTCCCTCAGGGGACTCAATATATATACAATTAGTTATGGGATGTGGAAGTTGTTCAACAGGTGGTGGTTGCACCCCTAATGGATGCAAAAGTAATGGCTCATGCGGCACCGGTGGGTGCCAAACAATGGAAGTTCACGATTGGCTATCCAACCTGGATATGCCCTCAAATTATAAACCTTTTCAGGTTACAGAAATAAAATTTAAAGGCTCACGAAAGGAATTTTTCCTCAATACCGATAATATTTATCTCGAAATTGGTGATTTGGTTGCTGTTGAGGGGCCAACCGGAGGATTTGATGTTGGCCATGTTTCGCTTACAGGTGAGCTGGTGCGCATTCAAATGAAACGCCGTAAAACTTCTTTAGATCAGGTAACTAAAAAGATTTATCGTAAGGCTACCGAGGCTGATGTTGAAAAATGGAATGCCGCCAAGGGAATGGAATGGGAAACCATGCATAAAGCCCGTAAATTGGCATTGGATCTTCGTTTATCAATGAAAATCAGTGATGTTGATTATCAGGCTGATAAAACAAAAGCCACATTCTTTTATACTGCAGATGGTCGGGTAGATTTTCGGGAATTAATTAAAAAAATGGCCGAAAGTTTCCGGATTCGCATCGAGATGCGTCAAATTGGAATGCGACAGGAGGCTGGTCGTTTAGGAGGGATTGGCTCATGCGGCCGCGAATTGTGCTGCTCTACGTGGCTAACCAACTTCAAAACAGTTTCTACTGCTGCGGCACGTTATCAAAACCTTTCTTTAAATACCTTAAAACTTGCCGGACAATGCGGTAAATTAAAATGCTGTTTAAACTATGAATTAGATACTTATCTGGATGCTTTGAAAGATATTCCTGATCGGATTGAGAATTTAGATACTGAGGCTGGTTATGCCCGTCATCAGAAAACTGATATTTTCAAAAAAATCATGTGGTTTAGTTATCAGGGCGATGAAAACTGGATTCCGGTAAAAGCAACTCGTGTTAAGGAAATCATGGCAATGAACAAGGCCGGCAAAAAAGCACCTAATTTAAAAGAAGAGGCTGTTCAAATTGCCGCACCGGTTATCGTTGAGAAATCTTTTGATTACGAAAATGTGGTTGGTCAGGATAGTTTGACCCGTTTGGATGAACGTTCAAGAGGTAAAAACAATCAGAATAGAAATCAAAAAAATCGGAATAAAAACGATAATCGGAGAGATAGAGTTTCTGCGGGAGAGAAAAACGCAGGGCCAAACAGCAAGCCTCAGCAAGGTGGTCAAAAATCGCAGCAAGGCGGAAAACCACAACAAAATGGTCCAAAATCACAAAATGCCGGACCAAAACCTCAGCAACAAGCTGTACCGAGGCCGCAACATGTCAACGGACCGAAACCCCAGGGAAATAATCCGAAGCAGAAGCCAGTTGTGAGGCCAGAAGGCGCTTTAAATGCTGAAGGGATCAAACCAGAGCAAAGCAAAAATAAAAACAGAAATAACCGTAGGAAAAACAATAATCGCCGAAATAACAACAATGGCTCAGAGAATAAACCTGCTGCTGAATAAAAGAATAGCTTTTCTATTGAGCTTTTTGCTGGCTACATCTCTTTTCTGGGGATGTACTCCAAGTGTTATTGACAGCAATGTTGAAATCCCGGAACGCAAATGGACTTATCGCAATCATATTATTACCCCATTTGAAATTAAAGACAGTACCAAGACTTATCATATCTATTTTAAATTAAGGCATACAGCTGATTATAAATATGCAAATATTTTTATCCTGGCACATTTTAAAGACGGCAAAAGCATTGTAACCAAGCGCTATCAATATAAATTAGCAAAAAATGATGGCGAATGGTTAGGTAGTGGCTCTGGAAATGTGTTTAGTTATACTTTGCCATTACTTACAAACCATCATTTTTCAAAAAACGGGAAGTTTACTGTTGAAATAGAACAAAACATGCGGGATAATCCGTTAGTGGAGATAAGTGATGTGGGTCTTTTGGTAAAAGAAGCTGAATAAATAGTTTAAAAACCACATTTTTTCCTATAAAAAAGAATTTTAACTAAAAAACTGAAGTGTTTTGTTTTTAAAAACTCTTCTAAAACGTTTTTTATGAATTTTACTGCAAAAAACTTTGTAAAATATTTGTTATTGTAATAAAATTGTTATCATTGTGTAAACAAACTGTTAGCATATGATAAAAAACTTACTCAAAATCTCCCTCCCACTTTTTTTTCTAATCATTTCAAGCCAATTATTTGCACAAAGCTTGCAAGGCAAGGTTGTCGATTCAGCCGGAGTTGCCATTCCAGGAGCCAGTGTTCAGGTTGTTGGTCAGAAGATTGGAACTTCAACAGATGCAAATGGCCTTTATGCATTGAAATTTCCAGACGCAGGAACATATAAAGTTCGGGTTACCTTTACTGGTTATGTTAATGCAGAGCAGGACGTGAATATTGGTAAATCTGTTAAAACATTAGATTTTACCTTGTTGGAAACAAAATCAAACTTAGGAGATGTTGTGGTAATTGGTTCGAGGTCCACGCCAAGAACAAATATTGAAAGTGTGGTTCCGGTTGATTTAATTTCAGCAAAAGACGTTAAAGTGTTCGCTCAAACGGATTTAACACAGATATTAAATTTTGTCGCCCCATCATTCAGTTCAAACAGACAAACCGTTTCTGATGGTACAGATCACATCGATCCCGCATCATTACGAGGCTTAGGCCCCGATCAGGTGTTGGTTTTGGTAAACGGTAAGCGCCGTCATACCACCGCTTTAGTGAATATCAATGGAACTTTTGGTCGTGGTTCGGTCGGCACCGATTTAAACTCCATTCCCGTTTCAGCGATAGAGCGAATTGAAGTTTTACGTGATGGTGCCGCAGCACAATATGGTTCGGATGCAATTGCGGGTGTAATCAACATTGTGCTAAAAAAAGTAACGCCATACAGTTTTTCCACCTCTTTTGGTCAATCAGATTCGAAGGCATTGGGTCGTGAATTTAGCGATGGAAGAACATTCCAAATAGATTTTAGCAAAGGATGGGCATTTAAAAATGATAAAGGTTTTATCAATTTTGCTGCTCAATATTTACAGCGAGGATATACCAACCGTGGTGGATTGGATACACGCCCTCTTTTATATTCTGCAAATCCAACCAGAGGCGCAACAGAAACAGAAGCTGATTTTCAATCTCGTTTCGCGAGTTTAAAAGCGGCTGATGATGCAAGAGCAGCAGCAAATGGCTTGGATAGAAACAATATGCGTGTTGGTAATTCAGACTCTAAAAACGGCGGCGGTTTCTTAAACGGACAATTTAACTTCGGCAAAGCTACCCAACTTTACTACGCAGCCGGTTTTACGCACAAAACAGGTCGTGCAGCAGGTTTTTATCGCTTGCCAACGCAAACTACACAAATCGATTTATCAATCTACCCAAATGGATTTTTGCCTTTTATTAATACATCCATCAACGATTACTCCTTATCAGTTGGCTTAAGAGGTAAAATTGGCACCTGGGATTATGACTTAAGCAACACAAGCGGCGAAAACACCATTAAATTTGATATCGACAATACCGTTAATGCATCATTGCCTACAGGAACCAGCCCAACTTCGTTTTACGCAGGAGAACTTCTTTTCAGACAAAACACCAGTAACTTTGATTTAAGCAAAAAACATATTTTTGAGGGTGGTTTCTTAAGCTCATTAAATACCGCATTTGGAGCTGAATATAGAGTGGATAACTACCAGATTAAAGAAGGTGAATTATTATCTTATTCTAATGGAGGAAGATTGATTGGTACTTCTCCAACAGCATCTGGCTCGCAGGTTTTCCCAGGATTCAAACCGAGTAATGTATTAGACAAATCGAGAAACAATATTGGTGCTTATGCCGATTTCGAAGCTGAGTTTGGTCAAAGAGTAACTTTGGGCGCAGCAGGACGTTATGAGAACTATAGCGATTTCGGATCAAACTTCTCTTATAAATTAACAGGTAAGGTTAAACTTTTTGGCGATGTTTCATTACGTGGCGCCTACGCAACAGGATTCAGAGCGCCATCTTTACATCAGCAATATTTTAACAATGAGAGTACACAATTCGTTGGAACTGCCGCAACCCAGGTTTTAACAGTGAATAATGCTAATCCAATTGTGGCTCAATTTGGCGTTGGAGCACTAAAACCAGAGATTTCTAAATCAGGAAGCTTAGGTTTGGCAGGTAGAATTGCGAAAACATTTTCATTTACTGTTGATGCCTATAATATCGACATTAGTGACCGGATCGTTTTCTCCAGCCAGTATGCCCGCGAACGCTCCGGAGGTGTTTTGGTGCCAACAGGCGTGGTTAATCAAATTTTGAATACGGTAGATCCTGCAGCACAAATTAATAGCGTACAATTTTTTACCAATGCAATTAAAACAAATACAGCAGGTATCGATGTCGTTTTAACTAATAAATTTGCGTTAGGCACTAAAAGCAGCTTAATTTTAAGTGTTGCTGGAAACGTGAACAAAACAGTGGTTAGAAGTATTCAGGGATCTGATAAAATTGAAAGTGACCCAACATTAAAGGCTAAACTTTTCGATAGATTGGAGCGTTCACGCTTTGAAAGTTCAGTTCCGAAAAACAAATTGAATATCACTGCTACTTATACTGTGGATAAATTATCATTTGTAGCAAGAACAGTTAGATTTGGCGAGGTTACTTTTCTAAATGCGGTTGACCCAAACATTCCTGCTAATGGCTTGCCAACACAATTGGATCAAACTTTTTCTCCTAAATGGGTTTCTGATTTCTCTGTAAGTTATGCCGCTGGCAAGGCATGGTCTGTTACGGTTGGAGCAAATAATATTTTCGATGTTTATCCAGATAAATTATACATCGACCCACGCAACAATGAAAGAAATTTTAATAGTGCTTCCACAAGCAATTACTCCGGAGGCTTGGACAATACTTCAAACGGAAGATTTTTATACCCAAGGGCAGTAAGTCAGTTCGGCTTTAACGGACGTTTCATATACGGAAAAATTGCCTGTACTTTTTAACTAATAACAACCAAACAAACCATGGGCGTTGTACAGAAATGTGCAACGCCTTCTTAATTGACATGAGGGCAGGAAGCCGTGTCTGGGGAATTGACTCAAAATTAGGCTATTTTACTAAATGACCATTAGGACCATTAAGGCGTTTTGCTTCATGTTCTTAATAGTAAACCTGTAACATAAATCGGTAATCAAAGCAGGCTTATCGCAGGACCGGGTCATCTTACCTGTCAGGCTACTGCAAAAACAGTTAAAATTGTTCTAACAGAGCTATAAATCAAAGGTCACAGTGAACGATTTTTCCTCCACTTTGATCGCTCAATTTTTGTATGATTTAGTTATTTTAAAGGATATTCTGTGTTGATCTTCAATGGTTCATTGTAATTCCTGTCATTCATATTCAATTACAAATACTGCAATAAGCCCTCCAGTTTCATTCCTCTTGATCCTTTTAATAAAATCAGGTTATTTTTGATCTGCTTTTTTTGAAGATAAGCGGCCGCTTCTGCCGGAGCTTCAAAAAATATACCGTTAAATTCGTCTTTAAAGGCATAAAAATATTTTCCAATAAAAATAATTTGATTCAAACTGCTCTCGGTTGCTTGTTTAACAATTAATTTATGTTGCAACGGTGATTCCGGGCCAAGCTCAAACATATCTCCTAAAATGGCAGTTTTTTGATCAGCAGTTAGCGTTGAAATATTATTTAAAGCGGCGGCCATGCTACTTGGATTTGCATTGTAAAAATCGCAAATAACAGTGTTGTTTTCAGTTTTTGTTAACTGAGAGCGGTTGTTTTTAGGCTGATAATTTGACAATCCATTATTGATTTCTTCCGGTGCAATATCAAAAAAATCGCCGATACAAATTGCAGCGAGAATGTTTTCAAAGTTATAACTTCCGGTTAAATTGGTTTTCACAAAAGATGAAATATCATGATTGGTCCATTCTACCTCAATAAAAGGGTCACTGCTTTTTAAAGTTCCTTTTATAGAGTTGCCATTTTCTGTGCCGTAATAAATCAATTTGTTTAAACCAGCTGCAGCACTCATTTCTAATAAGTATGGGTTGTTTCTATTGATAAAAGTATAACCACGGGTCTCTTTTAAGTAAGTATAAAGCTCTGCCTTACCTTTTTTTACACCATCAAACCCGCCAAATCCGTCAAGATGAGCCATGCCGACATTTGTGATGATCCCGTGAGTAGGCTGGGCTATTGTACACAATAATTCAATTTCCTTTTGATGATTTGCCCCCATTTCAATTACCGCAATTTGTACATCGCTGGTTATGGATAAAATGGAAAGAGGCACCCCTATATGATTATTAAGATTGCCGAAAGTAGCAAAGGTTTTATATCGCTCTTTTAAAACGGCATTAACCAATTCTTTACTGGTTGTTTTTCCGTTGCTTCCCGTTAAGCCTATAACAGGAATATTTAATTGTTTGCGATGATGGCGGGCTAAATCCTGCAGCGTTATTAACACATCATTAACCAATAAACAGCGGTCATTAACAGCGTGAGTTTCCTCATCAATCACAGCAAAAGATGCGCCTTTTTCTATTGCCTGGGCAGCGAATTCATTTGCATTGAAATGATCACCTTTTAGCGCGAAAAATATACAACCCGGTAAAATATTTCTGGTATCAGTAGATATGATGGGATTTTTAAGAAAGTGTTCGTATAATTCCTCAGTTGTGATCATGTTTATCGTAAAAAATATGCTGTAAAATTAAGCTTTAGCATCAACAAAAAGCAAAATTACTACATTAGATAAAATTTAATTGTTTTATGAAGAAAAGCTTAATGCTCTGTTTGGTTTTAGTTACCACCTTTGTTGTAAATGCACAAATAAAATCCCCTGACGAATTTTTAGGTTACGAACTTGGATCGCATTTTACCGCTCATCATAAGGTGGTTGATTATTTCAGACAAACAGCCTCGGCCCTGCCAAAAAACATAAAATTAATTGAATATGGAAAAACCAATGAGGGCAGGCCATTAATTGTCGCCGTTGTTTCATCGACAGAAAATATTGAAAAATTAGAGCTGATACGAAATAATAACTTAAAGCTTTCAACAGGAGCTGGCAATGGTATTGATTTAAAATCCCAACCCGGTATTGTTTGGTTAAGCTATAATGTACATGGTAATGAGGCGAACTCTACAGAAACCTCCATGAAAATGCTTTATACACTTTCTTCAGGAGAAAATGTTCAGGCAAATGAATGGCTGAAAAATACAATTGTCATTATCGACCCTTGTTTAAATCCCGATGGAAGAGATCGTTACGTAAATTATTTTAACAGTGTTGTGGGGAAAACGCCTAATTCAGATCCATTTTCCAGAGAGCATGTAGAACCATGGCCGGGCGGCAGATCAAATCATTATTATTTCGATTTAAATCGCGATTGGGCCTGGCAAACACAAATTGAAAGCAAGCAGAGGTTGGCTTTATATAACAATTGGATGCCTCAGGTTCACGTTGACTTCCATGAACAAAGCTATAACGAACCTTATTACTTCGCTCCGGCAGCAGAGCCTGTTCATCAGGACATTACTCCCTGGCAAAAAAGTTTCCAGGTGGTGGTTGGAAAAAACAATGCAAAATACTTTGATGCGGAAGGTTGGGCCTATTTTACGAAAGAACGTTTCGACTTGCTTTACCCATCTTATGGCGATACCTATCCTTTATATAACGGTTCAATTGGGATGACTTATGAACAGGGCGGGATAAGAGCAGGCTTATCAGTGATTACCAATGATGGCGATACCTTAACTTTAAAAGACCGGATTGCACATCACTTTACCACGGGCATGTCTACCATTGAAGTTTGCTCATTGAATCATAATAAATTGTTGGAGGAGTACAAAAAATACTTTCAGCAAGAGTTAAATACTGCTCTTGGTATATATAAAACATACATAATTAAGGCCAGTAACTTGTCAAGGCAAAAGAAATTGGCAGAACTGTTAACCAGAAATAAAATAGAATTTGCTTATGGTGCTGATAAAACCGGCCGCGGTTATGATTACAATACACAAAAGGAAGAGAGTTTTACCGTTGGGCGGAATGATTTGATCGTGAACATTCAACAGCCAAGAGCTGTTTTGGCTAATGTTCTTTTAGAACCGCAAACTTTTGTAACCGATTCTAATACTTATGATATCACAGCCTGGGCACTGCCTTATGTGTATGGTTTAAAAGCTTATGCAAGCAAAGAGAGTTTTAAAGGTAAATATGCTGGTTTAGAAGAGAACAAATTAATCTCAAACAATATTGATAAACCACTGGCCTGGCTTTTTGCCTGGGGATCTGCTGAAGATGCACAGGTTTTAATTGCCCTGCAAAAACAAAATATCAAAGTTCGTCAAGCCGATCAGGCATTTACCGTTGCCGGAAAAGATTATCCTGCCGGAACATTAATCGTGTTGAGGGTAGAAAATGAAAAGTCAATTAAGGATGTTAGAAATAAAGTTGTTGAGATTGCGACCAGATTGGATAAACCTATTCAGGCCATTACAAGTGGCTTTGTTGAGAAGGGAAAAGATTTTGGATCGAATGTTTACCCCATTCTTAAGCAACCTAAAATTGCAATTGTATCCGGTAACGAAGTTTCATCTTTAGCTTTTGGAGAGGCCTGGTTTTATTTGGAACACGATTTAAATCTTTCGCCAAGTATTATCAATGTTAAAGATATTAATAACCTCGACCTTAATAAAATAAACACCCTGATTCTTCCAGACGGGACTTACAGTTCTTATATAGGCGATGGTTTAACCGCATGGCTGAACAAGGGCGGGAAACTAATTCTGATGGAAGATGCTATTGAGAGCATTTTAGATAAAAAGGGTTTCGATATTAAAAAGAAAGAAATATTGGCTAAAAAGGATGAAAAACCTGAACCGAGCAAATTGCTGTTTAAAGACAAAGATAAAGATGACTACGAATTCGCTATTCCCGGGGCCATTTATAAGGTTAATCTGGATGCATCCCATCCTTTCTCTTATGGACTTGGTAAAATTTACTATACCTTAAAAACCGACCGTAAGATTTATGAACCATTTACCAAAGGCTGGAATGTTGGTCAAATCAATGATAAGAGCCTGATGGCAGGAGTTGTTGGGAAAAAAGTTCGTGAAGAGTTAAAATCAGGTTTATTAATCGGTGTTCAGGATTTTGGCCGCGGTCAGGTGGTTTACCTGGCTAACGATCCATTGTTCAGAAATTTTTGGGAAAGCGGAAAAACCCTTTTTGGGAATATTATTTTTTGTAGTTATTAGCATTAAGGTTAAAAAGCCACAAAAATCCAATTATTTGAATCAATTTTTAGTGGAAATGCCCGTTATTGTTAATATTTTACCATCCGTTCTGTCATATTTTGAATAGGTTGTTAAAAATTGTTAAAATAATTTTGGCGTTACAATTAAGTAACTATAATTTAGTAAATTATTACTAATCATTAACTAACCTATTCTTCTATCATGAAAAAACTTCTACAAAGTTTGTTCATCTTATTGTGTTTGGCAACAACTGCCTTCGCACAAGATCGAACAATTACTGGTACAGTTACCTCTTCGGATGACAAACTACCGATTCCCGGGGTAAGTGTAAAAATTTCAGGCGCCTCTGGAGGCGCTGTAACAGGTGCAGATGGCAAATATTCTCTAAGAGTTCCAGCTGCAGCCACTTCTCTAGTATTTAGTTCCATTGGTTTTGCTACGCAAACCAGAACAATTGGTTCAGCAACAACGATCAATGTTGTTTTAGCTGCTGATGCCACATTATTATCTGAAGTTGTAGTTACTGCTTTAGGTGAGAGAAGAGAGGCAAGAGCCTTAGGATATGCTGCGACTGAAATTAAGGGTGAAAAATTAACAATAGCAAAAAATACTGATATTAGCACAGCCTTAGCAGGCAAAGTTGCTGGTGTTCAGTTAAATGGTTCACCAAGTTCTACATTCGACAATGCTTCGATAATCGTTCGTGGAATTAATGGTTTTACAGTTGGCCAACCTTTGTTTGTTGTGGATGGTACGCCTGCAGATCAGGCTAATGTTAACATGGATAACATAGAGAGCATTACTGTTCTGAAGGGGGCAGCTGCGACAGCATTGTATGGTCAACGTGCTTATAACGGTGTGGTAATTATCACTAGCAAAAAAGGAACAAGAAAAGCGGGTACTTCAATTGAGATCAATTCAGGGGTGTCAATTGAAAAAACCTCTTTACTTCCGGATTATCAAAACGAATATGCAGGGGGTTATACCGGTCAATTCGAAAAATTTGAGTATGATCCATCAATTCATCCGGCTTCTTGGGCCGCTTTTGATGGGCAAAATATGCTGGATTATGGAGCAGACGCAAGTTTCGGACCGAAGATAGACGGAACCACACTTTATCGTCCATATTATAGCTGGTACCCAGGTGATGAATTTGGAAAACTAGTGCCTTTAACTGCTCAACCAAATAACATTAAAGATTATTTAAAAAACGGAGCCTCATATAATAATAGTATTGCCTTTACAGCTGGTGGAGAAGGTTATAACCTACGTGTAGGTTATACTAATCAAACAAGGTCCCTTGTACAAGATAAAGCAAATCGTTCAATGAACATTTTAAATGTTAATGGTTCATACGATGTGAGCAAAAGATTTACTGTTTCGACTGATATCCAGTTTGCTAAAGAAAACAGAATTGGTCAGCCATATGAAACCTATCGTAATGATGGATTAAACGTGGTTCAGGGTTTCAATCAATGGTTTCAGCGCCAATTGGATATGAATTATATGAGAGATCATCAAATTTTGGCTGATGGAACTGTTACATCTTGGAATATTGGTAACCCAAATGGTACTGGTGATCTTGATGAAATCACAACTCCACAATATTGGGATAACCCTTTCTGGGTGGTTAATAACAACTATAGAACTCAAAGAAATAACCGTTTGGTTGGTAATTTAGGCTTAAAATATGATTTAGGTAGCGGCTTTGGGCTTGCAGGTTTCTTAAGAGGTAACATTAACAATGAAGTGGGTGATGAGCGAATGGCAACAGGGGGCTTACAACAAGATTATTTTAAAACCAGAAACTGGACAGACACAGAGTTCAATTACGAGTTAAACTTAACTTATAATAAAACGTTTGGTGATTTCACTTTAAATGCATTGGGAGCTGGTAACATTCGACATGAAAAAAGAGAAAGACTAGACATGGCGACTGCTGGAGGTTTAAGTTTTCCAAACTATTTTAATATCGGAGCCTCAGTAGCTCGTCCAACAACAACGAATGACTACTACGAAAAAGAAGTTAGGAGCATATTTGGTAAAGCTTCATTAGCCTATAAAAACTTTCTTTACTTAGATGTTACTGCTAGAAATGACTGGTCTTCAGTATTTGCACCAGATTTGAATTCATATTTCTATCCTTCGGTTTCAGGGTCTTTTGTCTTCTCAGAGTTTTTGCCAGCAAGTATTAAAAATGCAGTTTCATTCGGTAAGTTAAGATTAGCTTATGCTCAAGTTGGTTCTGATGTTGATCCTTACAGAGTAAATCTTCAATACAATACTTCTCCTGCTTACGAAACCAATCCTTCATTGGCTATTGGTAATGAGTTTAGAGATGGTAGAATTATTCCTGCAAAAACCAATTCATTTGAAATTGGTGCTGAGCTGAAATTTTTAAAAAATAGAATTGGTTTAGACTTTGCCTATTATGTAAATAAAAACAAAAATCAAATCCTGGGTGTGACCCTAAATGGTGCAACTGGCTATACCAGTAACTTGATTAATGCGGGCGATTTAACTAACAGAGGTTTTGAGTTTAGCCTAGCAGGAACACCAATTCAGTCTAAAAATGTGAGCTGGGATTTAACAGTTAACTTTAGTAAATCGAAAACTATTGTTAATAAGATAACTGATAAACAAACAAATGTAATTTATCAAACAAGTACTTTCTTCAACAATACCTTAAACTTACGTGAAGGAGAAGAATGGGGTTATATTTTGGGGCGTACCTGGAATCGTGATGCTAATGGAAATGTAATTATTGCTGCAAGTGGTTTACCAACTTCTACAACCAATCAGTTCATTGGCTATGCTCGTCCTAAATTTAATGGAGGTGCGTATAGTTCGTTAAGGGTGTTCGATTTTGATTTAGGATTTTCACTAGATTTTCAAAAAGGTGGATTATTCAATTCAACCACACGTGCATTCAATATGGGTAGTGGATTATCTCAAGAAACAGTTGGTTTAAATGATAAAGGTATCGATTGGAGATTGCCTGTTTCTCAAGGGGGTGGTTACAAATTTGAGGGCGTACTTGCAAATGGACAACCAAACACAAGATATGTTGATGCTAGTACTGCTTTTTATGATGGGATGCAAACCGGTTCAGGAGAACTTTTCATGATTAGCGCGTCTTATTTAAAATTAAGAGAAGTAAGATTAGGATATAATTTGCCAAATAAGATATTGGCAAGAACCGGATTCCTTAAATCTGCTAACTTAGGTTTTATAGTAGGTAACGCCTGGTTAATTTCTGCACCTGGTAAAAAATATGGCGTTGATCCATCAGAAATCGAAAACTTCTGGCAAGAAGGCGGGCAGTTGCCATCATCGCGTACGTTTGGTCTTAATTTAAGAGTTGGACTTTAATTTTTAAGAATATGAAAAATATTAAAAAATATATACTTCTTGCAGTTAGTGTTGGTGTATTAGCAACAAGCTGTAAGAAATTTGGAGACTTTGGTGATACTAACGTCGATCGGACTAAAGTTTCTAAGGCCGCAACTAGGGCCTTATTGACTTATGCAATGCAAAAAACACAAGCTAGAGGTGATCAATCCGGATCGAGCGCAGCCAATACTGCTGGTGTTGCGGTATTGTCTTCTACTGGGGCAATATTTGGCCAGCATATCTCTGAGGGGCCGTATTTAACCGTTTCTCCTTTTAATGATGCAGGAAGTACCTTAAATCCGAGTTATTACACCTTCTATTCGGAAATATTAAAAAATCTTAATCAAATTATAACTTTCGCGGAAGCTGGCGCCCCTGAAGCAGATGCTGCCGCAAATGGTTCTATTAATAACCAAATTGCTGTAGCTAGAATAATGAAAGCGTATGTGTTTTGGAAGGTAACCGATAGATGGGGAGATATTCCTTATACTGAGGCACTAAACATTGAAAATATTACCCCTAGGTTCTCCAAGCAGGAAGATATCTACAAAGATCTTTTTAAAGAACTTAAGGAGGCTGTAGCACAAATAGATGGTGGTGCAGGACCAACAGGTGATATTATGTTCAATGGTGACATGACTTCTTGGAAGAAGTTTGCGGCTACACAAAGATTGTTAATGGCATTAAGACTTTCAAAAGTATACCCTAACGCAGGAGATTTCGCTGCGACTGAGTTTGCAAGCGCTCTTGCAGCTACGCCTATAACAGCAGGTGAAACTTTAGAGTATACTTTTTTAGGTGGAGATCCCAATAATTATAATCCATGGTATAATAATTATAGTATCTCTAAACGTAATGATTTTGCAATTAGTAAAACGTTAGTTGATATCATGAAAAACAATGCTTCAGGTACTGATCCAAGATTACCTGTATATGGAGAGGTTTTGGCGGGCAATCAGGTTATCGGACTGCAGTTTGGCGTACAAGTACAAACAAATATTCCAAATTCTTATAGTCGTATTGGTGAAGCCTTGCGTACCACGGATGCACCAGCATATATTTTTACTGGTGCACAAGTGCAATTTGCTTTGGCCGAAGCAGCTAAACGAGGTTGGATCGCTGGAGGCGATGCAATTGCAGCGACCTATTACAATGCGGGAATAGACGCCTCTTTAACTCAATATGGTGTTGCTGACCCGGCATTTAAAACTCTTACTGGTATAGTTTATAATCCAGCAACGGCTTTGCAACAAATTGGTACGCAAAGATGGATTGCATTGTATTTAGATGGATGGGAAGCATGGACGGAATTTAGAAGAACAGGTTTTCCGGCCTTGGTTCCTGGTCCTAACTCACAAAATGGAACAGTGATTCCTAGACGTGTTGGATATCCTACAGCGGATCAAACCACGAATAGAGATAACTACGATGCAGCATTAGCTCAACAAGGTTGGACTAATAATAGTATTAATAATAGAATGTGGTGGGATAAACCATAATAGAATAAATTAATAAAAAAAGGAGCTTCAATAAAGCTCCTTTTTTTATTAAAACATATACTTATGAAACAATTATCTAAAATATTGACTTTATTAATCTTCTTAATATCAACGAGCGATATATATGCTCAAGAATTCTTTAGATTAAAAGAATCAATAGGGATGCCTCTTAGATTTAGAACCTATGTCGATTTGAAAGGGTCGCCATATTTTATCGATAGTTGGACGAAGGGTATAATAAAACAATCAAATGGGCAGATTTCTAAAAACATAGAGTTAAAATATGACCAACTTGAGGATGAACTAATATTCAAAAATGCTAATGGGAGGAGCTTGGTTTTGCTATTCCAATAGCGGAATTTAAAATTGATTATGTTGTAGACGGATTAGCAAAGTCATCATTGTTTAGAAACGGTTTTGAGCCTTTTAAGGGCTCTACAGGGAAAAGTTATTATAAAATTTATATGATGGTCCTGTTAAGTTAGCAAAGAAAAACATAAAACATATAGAGCAGTACAGAGAATATAATTCTGCCATCACTACGAAATCAGTGATTGAAAGAATAAAGTATTACTATTATATAACAAATAAACTTACAGAGTTTAAAAAAGACATCAAATCAATTCGACAGATCTTTGGGGAAAAAGCAACCGCAGTGCTTGCTTACATTCAGGATAATAAGTTAGATATTAAAAAAGAGGATGATTTAATTAATATTTTTAATTTCTATTCAACTTTATAACCTATTGAATTAAAAATGAATACAATTGTGATTTTACTATAACATACTTTTGGTCAAAGCCGCACTATTAACATAATTTATTAAGGGCTACCCAATCTATAAGACCAAATCCATCTTTCATTAACCTCTATTTATAAACAATGATTTGTTTTAATAAAAAGATTAAGGAATATTCTTACTTGGTTTACTCAAAATACTCAATTTTGATGTTGAATTACTCCATTAAATTTAATATGCCGCTTAAACTTCCAGCTCAAATTAAAAAACACATTTTAATTCCTCTTTTCAGCCTTCAACTATCGTAATACTAATGTCATAATTGCTTCATGTTAAATTATTTTGTTAGTTTTTTCCTTCAATATCTGAATTACATAAATAAATAGTTAAAAAATGTTAAAATAAATTTGGTGTTACAGTCAACTAACTATATTTTAGCGCATTATTATTTAATCATTAACTAACCTATTTTCAAATTATGAAAAAACTTCTACAAAGTTTGTTCGTTCTTATGTTTGTTGCAATAACAGCGATGGCACAAGAAAGAACAGTTACTGGTACAGTTACCGCTAAGGAAGATGGCTTGCCAATTCCAGGTGTATCTGTTAAAGTTAAAGAGGTACCCAACCTCATTGTACAAACCTCAGGGGACGGAAAGTTTTCGTTGAGAGTTCCGTCAAACGGAAGAACCCTGGTATTTACTTATGTTGGTTATGCACCAAAAGAGGTGGTAATCACTTCAAGTAACCGCGTTACTGTAATTTTAGAATCAGACGCACAGTCTTTAAATGAGGTTGTTGTTACTGCTGGGGGGTTAACCGCAACAAAAGCTCAGCTAGGTACAGCTTCAACTACTGTTCGTGCAGAGCAGTTAACTCAGGCAAAACAAACAAACGTTGCTTCTGCCCTTGCAGGTAAAGTTGCTGGTTTGCAGTTGAATGCCGTTAGTACAGGTGTTAACCCGAATTATCGTTTAGTATTGCGTGGTAATAGATCTTTATTAGGTAATAACCAAGCTTTGGTTGTTGTGGATAATATCATTTCTCCAAACAGTATTTTAGGAAATCTTAACCCTGATGATATTGAAGATATTCAAGTGCTAAATGGTGGTGGGGCAGCTGCGTTATATGGTTCTGAAGCATCTAACGGTGCCTTGATCATTACTACAAAAAAAGGTAAAAATGGAGTAACTACTTACAAGATTGGCCAAACAGTAAATGCTGAATGGATTAGTTTCTACCCAGGCTTACAAACTAGTTTTGGATCTGGTGCAGATTCAGATTTACAAATCTACACTGCACATGAGAACCAACAATACGGTCCCGCATTTGATGGAACTTTACGGCCGATCGGTGATCTTTTAGAGGATGGAAGTATGCAATCAGTTGTGTATTCGCCTAATAACTCTAAAAAAGAATTCTGGGATACAGGTTTAACCAATACCACAGACTTTTCAATGACTACTGGTGATGATAAATCGAGATATTATGTGTCTGCCCAATATGTGGACGTAAGCGGGACTACACCAAAAGATAAATGGAATCGTTTTTCTGTGCGTTTTAGCGGTAGTCGTGATTTCGGTAAAGGTGTAAGCTTGGATTTCACAACCAATTATATTCAAAATCGTTATGATGTAACCACCGCTACTTCTTCAATGTACGATCAGATTTTGCAAACACCAGCTCAAATTCCGCTAACTGCTTATAAAGATTGGCAAAATGATAAATTTGCAAATCCTAATGGCTACTATAATGCATATTATGCAAACCCTTATTTCACACTAGCTAACAATCGTCAAGCTGTACGCAACGATTATTTAGCTGGAAACCTTGATTTGAAATACAAACCACTAGATTGGTTAAGTTTCTTATATCGTGTGAATATTACTACTCAAAACGCTTCGAATAAAAACTGGACAGATAAATTCGTATTGTCTGCTTACACTAAAAGCTTAGGTTTGTCATCATTAAAAAATAATGACATTGCAGGAAGTGTTTCTGATGGTGAATCTTTTTCAACTCAATTATTAACCGAGTTCCAAGCTAAAGTAAACAAAAATATTACCGAAGATATTAAGTTAGACTTTACTTTGGGTGGCGCTTTAAGAAACAATACATCAAAAAACATTGGTGTTGCTGCTACTGGTTTAACATTCCAGGGGCTATTTAATATTGCTCACCGTACCGCAGCCAATATCACTGGTTCTGAAGGTAATTCTACAGCTAGACAACAAGGT
Organism: Pedobacter chinensis; assembly: GCF_003339865.1. Taxonomy (GTDB): domain Bacteria; phylum Bacteroidota; class Bacteroidia; order Sphingobacteriales; family Sphingobacteriaceae; genus Pedobacter; species Pedobacter chinensis. The sequence continues at coordinate 50,812 of NZ_QPKV01000003.1, read as the reverse complement.
GTTTATGGAGACTTAAGATTAGGTTATAAAGACTATTTATATTTACATGCCACTGCACGTAATGATTGGTGGTCAACTTTACCAACTCAAAACAGATCGATTTTCTATCCAGCGGTCGACGCATCATTTGTATTAAGTAATGCTATTCCAAGTTTGAAAGATAGCAAGTTTGTAAATTCATTAAAAGTTCGTGCAGGCTACAATGAGGTTGGTAACGTAAACTTAGGTGCTTACAACTTATTAACAACCTTTAGTCAATCTGGTGGTTATCCATATAACAACATTCCAGGATATGGAATTGATTCAAGAGTTGTAAATCCAAATCTTAAGGCTGAAAGAACGAAAGGTGTTGAGGGAGGGATTGATGCAGAGCTTTGGAACAATCGTTTATCTTTAAGTGTTACTGCTTATCATACAAGTACTACTGATCAAATTGTTCCGGTAGCAATCAGCTCAGCTTCGGGTTTCTCAAGCTATTTAACCAATACAGGTGAAGTAACTAACTTCGGTTTAGAAAATACTTTGAACTTTGTTGCTTATCGTAACGACAACTGGCAAGTTGACATAGGGGGTAACTATACTTATTACGACAATAAAGTAAAATCAATCAGCGAGGCGGTAACCCGTCTAAACCTTTCAACTGGTGGTTCTGTTCAAACTGTAGCAGAAGCTGGGCAAACTTATCCAATGTTAAGAGGCATCGATTACAAAAGAGATCCACAAGGGCGTGTAATTGTTGATTCACGTACAGGTTATCCTTCAGCAACTGAAAGCGGTGTGATCTTAGGTAACTCTAGCCCTAAACATATTTTGGGAACTAACTTGGCCGTTAGATACAAATCTGTAAGATTAGCTGCCGTGGCTGAATATAGAGGTGGTTATATCGCATATGCTGATGCAGGAAGTTTTGATTTCTCAGGCTCAGGTATTCGTACAGTAACTTATAACCGTGAACGTTTTGTATTTCCTAATTCATCTTATTTAGATGCTAATGGTCAATATGTAGCGAACACAAACGTAACCGTTAGAGATGGTGGTGCCGGTTTCTGGCCTTCATCAGCATACAATACAGGTATTGCAACTAACTACACTTTCAGCGGGGCTTACTGGAAAATTCGTGAAGTAAGTTTATCTTATGATATCCCTAAAAAATGGTTAGGAAATAATAAAGTGGTTAAAGGAATTGTTGTAGCGGCGCAAGGCCGTAACTTGTTCTTATTTACACCAAAAGAAAACATTTTTACAGATCCAGATTATATGCTTGGTAACAATGCTATTGGTATTAGTACATTAAGCTATACACCTCCAACACGTTTTGTTGGTGGATCTGTTACGGTAACATTCTAATTGATAAATTAATATGAGAAAGATATTTAATATACTTATAGTGGGGGCGGTAATTTTGTCAAGTTCATCTTGTAAAAAGTTTCTTGATGTAAATCAAAACCCAAACAATCCAACTACTGACAATCAGGTAAGTCCTACGTTGGTGTTGCCACAAGCTATTGTAACATCTGCTGCGGCAATGAATAATTATGATAACGTTGGTGCCTGGACTGGTGGTTATAAAGCAAATGCTGGTGGGTATGGAGGTTGGGGTACCGTTTGGACCTACGATTTTACTACAGCTGATTATGCAGCAGTTTGGACAGGAACTTTTGAAGGCATTAACCAATTGAATTATGTAATTAATAATTCAACGGCTAATGGTCCCTTCAAATATCATTTCGCAATGGCGAAAATTATGAGGAGTTTCTTGTACCAAAAGCTTGTGGATCAGTATGGTGATGTGCCCTATTCTGAAGTGGGACAGGGGTTAAACAACCTGGCTCCAAAATATGATAAGTTTTCAGATGTTTATCAGGCAGTTTTTGCCGATTTGACATCTTCAATAGCCATCTTGAATACTGCAGCTGATGCAAATACGGTAGCAGTGGCAGCCGGACAAGATCCATTATTTGGTGGAAGCGGTGCAGCCTCACTTACCAGATGGAAACAATTCGCCAATACCATCAGATTAAAAATGCTGATTCGTGCTAGAAATGTAAGTGCGTTGACGGCTTGGGTTGCTACATCTAAGGCTTCTTTACCAACTGCTTCCGCAGATTATTTAACTGATGATGCGATCGTTCAGCCAGGTTATACTTCTACGAATGCAAATCAATTCAATCCAAGGTGGAGTGTTTACGCCTGGAATAACACAGGGGCCTCTTTAGGTAGTGGTCTATCTAACGTACCAACACCTTGGATTCTCTCATTTTACAATGGTGGTAAACTCGCAGATGACGTTCGTGGTCAAATGATTTATGCTTCTTACGGCACTAATGTAAGCAATAATATCAGTGGTAATACCATTACTTTTATTGGCCCATCAACTAACCAGTTGGGTTATGATACTGAACCCGTTAAACGTGGTGTTGGAGGTTCATACTGGTATAGTGGTAAACCTCGTGCTACACGTCCCACAGGAACAACGGCTAATGCTGCAACTGATGTCGCTGGCGTATTAAAAGGTGCAACAATGGGCACTGTATTAATTTTAGGTGCAGAATCTTATTTCCTTCAGGCTGAAGCTGCTCTTCCTAGTGTAAACCTTGTAGCAGGCAATAGCGAAACTTTATTTGATAATGGGATTACTGCTTCATATAATTATTTAGGTAAAAACTCGGCGGGCACATATATTTGGACAACCCCTGCTAGTACCTTAGTTACTAATTATAAAGCTGCTAATACAACCAAATTAACTGTTAATTTTGCTGCAACTACAACGGATGAACAAAAGCTTGAAGCCATTATTACTCAAAAATATATCGCTGTTAATATGATTACCAGTGAAGAAGGCTGGAATGAATATAGAAGAACTGGTTATCCTAAAATCATAAACGGAGCTAATGGCGCGCTTGAAACTTTCGCTTCAATTAAATCGGCAAAAGCAACGGCAGATAAACTTCCTACAAGAATTCTTTATCCTGCAATTGAGTTCCAGGTAAACACAGAAAATGTACCTAAAGGAGTTACGACTACTACACCAATATTTTACGCTAAACCTTTATAAAGCATAAAAAAATGAAAATATTTAAATTACTTATTCCGGCATTAGTAGTGACAACCATGTTGTCATCGTGCCTAAAGAATAAATTCGATCAAATAAATCCGGATAACAGTCCGAGTGTGGTTGAGTTTGCAAATCCAAGTGCACCCGCTTCTGAAACGCCTGCAGGATCAGCGTTCACAGTATTCCCAGTTGCTTATCAGGTAGATGCTTCTGTTGAAGCGAGCTATGAAGTCCAGTTGAGTGGCCCAAATCCTGCAGCACAAGATATTACAGTAAATATTGGTGTTAACCCTGCTGCAGTTACTCAACTAAATACTGAGAAATCGATCGTTTCATCTTATGTACCTTATGTAGTTTTACCAAGTACTTTGTATACCATTTCTACTCCAACAGTTACAATCCCTGCGGGTCAGAGAAAAGCAATTGTAAAGGTGTTGTATAAAACAACCGACTTTAGTTTCACTACTAAATATGCATTACCAATTGCTATTACCAGTACTAGTTTCGGAAATGTAAGTAAGAACTTTGGTACTATACTTTTAAATGTAACTGCAAAAAATCAGTATGATGGTTTATATTCTTATAAAACTTCTGCTAATACGGCACTTCTTCCAAATAGAAGCCTTTCTGGTGTTAGACTTGTGACTGTTGGTGCTAATTCGGTTTCAATACTACCAGGTCTGTTGGCAAACTATACTAATGAGGTTATTTATACTGTTAATCCAGCTACCAACTTAGTAACTGTTTCAATGACAACTTTAACACCAATTGCCACTAATCCTTCTAGTAAATATGATCCAGCTACTAAAACTTTTACTTTAAGTTGGACATCTAATGGTGGGGATAGATTATTTGAAGAGACTTTTGTTTATCAAGGTCCGAGACCATAATTAAGTAATAGGATTTCAATAATAATATTTTACAGACCAAATCTATTTTATTAGATTTGGTCTGTTTTATTTGTTAACTCTTTATTTATGAAATACTTATTTGCTTGCCTGCTTTGCGTTTCAGTTCTCTCATTAAACGCACAAAATCTCCGTCAACAAAAGATGGAATTACCAGATGGTTCCAGATTAACTTATCAAACCATCAATAATCAGCTTAATGGTCTGTACTCAATAGATAGAGAAGGGCTAAATATGTTAAGAGGAAACTATGTGAATGAAAAACGTGTTGGGAATTGGTATTTTTTCAACAAAGACAAAAGTCTTTTTGCAAGATACAATTACGATGCGAAAAAACTTCTTTTTGTAGATGATAAAATGCTGGCATTAGCTACTGTGAATGTCAAATCTGGTAATGATGATATTAATGCCAAAGCATCAGTAAGTTTTCCTTTACTTTCTTTAGAACAATATTTTCCTTTGGTTACCAGATTAGCGGAATCGGCAATTCCTTTGAGCGACATGTATAAATTAGATCAAAGCTCAGTATATGTCGTTGCAAAAGTTGATACTGATGGTAGAGCGGATTACTCCGTTAATTATGTGGTCAAAGGCAAAAAACAAGAATACAAATTCAAAGTAGATAATGAGCCTTTCATTATTGATTGGGTAGTTTCTTCTTATGATGGCAAAAATTATCCATCTGAATTTATCATTAAAACCAAACTTACCATTCCTTCACAAGATGGACAACATAAACGGTTTAACTGGTTATGAGGAATTACTGTTAATTATTTGTCAAAACAAGTTTATACTTATGACTAATGCCAGTTATTTTTAACTGGCATTAGTCATAAGTATTTTTTCATAAGATATACATCTCCATTTCACCGAGGTATTAAAGCGTATTAATTATATTCTGCAAAGACACGCTGTAATATCTGATTTGCATTTTGTTGTCAACTAGTAGTTAAAGGCTTCAAATTGGGTGTTTAATATTTTATTGTGTTCTTCTCAAATTGAAACATTGATTAAATCAGGTTCATCAATTATTCTTATAATTATCGCATTGCTAAACTTATTATCCTAAATTGAGATTCAATATTTTATACTATATGATCCATAGTTGACCACATTACGTTTTTTCCCGTAAAATAAATAAATATTTCTAATGCTATTCTAATGTATTTGTATTTTTTATGTTAAAAAAACTCTTTATAACAACTATATTTTTTAGTTAAATCGACATTAAAGCTGTTTTTGGCCCGTTTTTCTTAAAAAAGAAGATCATTTGTGCGTTTAATTAGAAAAATTATAATTCATTTTTTGTTTTGTAAAATTTGTATTACAGCTTTCTTAGCTTTATATTTAACGAATCATTAATTAAACCTAAACAAAATTTTATGAAAAAACTTCTACAAAGTTTGTTCATAATCTTGTTCCTGGCAGGAAATGCTATGGCTCAGGATAGAACAATTACTGGAACAGTTACAGGAAAGGAAGATGGATTGCCGCTTCCTGGAGTGAGTGTAAAAATTAAAGGTGCAGCAGGCGGAACGACTACAGCTGCAGATGGTAAATACTCACTAAGAGTAAATTCTCAAGCAACGGCCTTAGAATTTTCTTACATTGGTTTTTTACCTCAAACAAGATCAATAGGATCTGGAAATGTAATTAATGTTGTATTATCTGGTGATTCTAAAACACTTTCGGATGTTGTAGTTGTGGGCTATGGATCGGTAAGTAGAAAAGATGTAACAGGCTCACAAGCAAGTATTTCTCCTGAAGAATTTACAAATCGATCTATTCCTTCTTTTGATAAAGCATTAGCAGGAAGAGCTCCAGGAGTACAGGTAATTACTGCTAACGGTTTGTTAGGCCAACCTGCTCAAGTGCGTATCCGTGGTACGAATACAATTACATCGGGTCAAGGTCCTCTTTATGTTGTAGACGGAGTGCCGATTTTTTCCGGAGATGTTGGTGGATTCACGTCATCTAATGCATTAGCAGATATTAATCCAAATGATATTGAATCATTTGAAGTTTTAAAAGATGGAGCTTCAACTGCGATTTATGGCTCAAGAGCTGCTGGGGGGGTAATTTTAATTACCACTAAAAAAGGTAAAGCAGGTCAAGCTACTTTTACTTATGATGGATATTATGCAATAGGTAAAGTTTCCAAAAGATATGACCAATTAAATGCTGAACAGTTTATAGAAGTTGCAAATGAACGATTAGTTGCTGCAGGAAATGCGCCTCAAGCTTTTCCTATGCCAGATGGAAATGGCGGCATTGTAGATACTGATTGGCAGGATTATCTTTTCAGGACGGCTGCCCAACAGAATCACAATGTTTCTGCTTCTGGAGGTAATGAAAAAGCTAAATACTACTTCTCATTAGGATACAGTGATCAGGAAGGTGTTATTATTGCAAACTCTTTAAAAAGATATTCACTGAAAGCAAATTTTGATCAAAAAGTAAATAAGGTATTCAGTTTTGGTCTAACTTCAGGATTTACTTATCAGGATAATAAAGGCCCCCAAACTGGTAGTAATACGTTATCTGGAAACATTTTTGGAGGTTTACGTATGTTGCCTAATGTTCCAGTTTATGATGAAACAAATCCAACTGGTTATAACATTGCTCCAAATAGAACCGCTTTGGGAAGAGGAGCTAACTTGATCACAATTTCCGATAATATTGGTAATCAACGTTTTGTGTTGGACAATAACATCAGAAGATCTCAAACTTATCGTTTATTGGCTACTGCTTATGCAGAAGTTAATCTTTTTGACGGGTTAAAGTTTAGAACCCAAGTTGGTATCGATAATCAAAATGTTGATGATTTTATTTATACTGATCCCCGTGCTGGTGATGGTGTAAGTAGTAATGGTAGTATGTCTCAAGCATATAGTCCAAGTATCAGGTTAGATCTTCAGAATGTCCTATCATATAACAAAAGCTTTGCAGATGTACATAATTTAAGTGTAACATTGGTTCAAGAGTTTCAAAATGATAGATCGTCATTTTATCAGGCGTCTATTTCTAACTTAACAGATATTTATTGGAATCAGAACATTGTAAGTGGTACCTTCGTAACACCTACTGCATTTGGAGGTTTAGCAAGAACAGCTTTGGAATCTTATCTTGCACGTGTTAACTATAATTATAAAAACAGGTATTATATTGGCGGATCTATTCGGTCAGATAAAAACTCAAATCTTCCTACGGCAAATCGTGTAGGTTATTTCCCAGGTGTATCAGCAGCATATCGTATTTCTGAGGAGCCATTCTTTAAAGGTTCATCTGATTTAAATTTCGTTTCTGATTTTCGTATTCGAGGATCTTACGCTGAAGTAGGTAACGTAAACATTGGTAATTTTAGGTACTTGGGGCAGTATAATGCTGCGGTTTACGGAGCACAACCAGGTATTGGTTTCAGCAACATTGGTAACTATAACCTTCAATGGGAATCACAAAAGAAAACTGATTTTGGATTGGAGTTAAGTTTGTTTGATAGTCGTATCAACTTTACTGCTGATTATTTTAGACAAAACACTGATGGCTTGGTTCAAAATGCACCAACTGCACCTTCTTTAGGTGTTCCATCTAACACCATTACACAGAATATTGGTAATATTGTTAACTCAGGTTTTGAGTTTTCTCTTGGTGGCGATATTGTTAAAGCAAAAGATTTTACCTACACAGCCAACTTAACCTTTACTACGCAAAAGAACGTGGTAGGCTCTTTAAGAGAAGGTCAGGATCAAATTAGTACCTATAACATTATTCGGGTTGGCGAATCGTTAAATTCTTTCTATGGTTATGAGTATGCTGGCGTAAATCCAGCTAATGGTAATCCTTTATATGTAAAAGGTAATGGTCAAATTATTCAGGGTAATGTAACCAATCAAACTTATAATGTTTATGATCCAGCTAACCCGAGCGCAACAGGTGCTACTGCTACATTATCTGCAACAACAGATAAGAAAGTTTTAGGTAGCTCATTGCCCAAATGGTTTGGAGGATTTAACAATACTTTTACTTATAAAGCATTCGACTTAAATGTATTTTTAAGATTCCAAGGCGGAAATAAAATTTATAACAGAACGAGAGTTGATCAGTTAAATCAAAACTTTGTAAATAACGGTGCTGAAATTTTAGGAAGATGGGTAAGTCCTTCAAATCCAGGTGATGGTGTCACACCAAGACAATGGTTTGGAAGATCTACATTCATTAACAGAGATGGTGATGCTACAACACGTTTCCTTGAGGATGGTAAATTCTTAAGGTTAGATAATGTAGCATTCGGATATAACGTTCCTGTAAATTTTACTAATAAGTTAAAAGTAAGTGGAATTAGATTATATGCTTCTGCACAAAATCTTTTTGTAATTACAGGCTATAAAGGTCTTGATCCTGAAACAAATACTACTGGTGCTGGTGTAGACTTTAATGGAAATCCTCAGCAACGTACTTTTACATTTGGAGCTAACGTAAGATTTTAACTGAATAAAGACATTAATAATGAAAAATAGATATTTTAGAAATAAAAAAGCCTGGGTACTACCTTTATTAGGCTTGATGTTATTTGCAGGATCTTGCAAAAAATATACAGAAATTGTACCTGATAATACTTTTGCAGAGGATGATGCTTATTCGAATCCTCAACGTGCAGCTTTAGCAATTACTGGTGTATACAGTGCAGCACAGTCAAGCCCATACACTGATGGGGCTAACCGTGGTTATCCGTTTGGTGCAGCAAACACTATTCAAGGAGATATGAGGGGGGAAGACATGATGGCGATTCCTTCATTTTTCCTGGTTACGTATGAAAACAGTTATGATGCGACCACCGCAAATAACACTGCATTATGGACTAGCTTATACGCAACCATCAACCGTGCTAATGTTGTAATGGAAAAGCTAAAACAAGCTGCGGCTGCAGGTACCATAACAGCAGATGTTGCTATTGCAGGTGAAGCAGAATGCCGTTTTTTAAGAGCATTAAGCTATCATGAATTACTGATTCATTTTGCCCGTCCATATAACCATACTACAGGGGCAACACATCAGGGCGTAGTGCTCAGAACTGTTGGAATTAATACACCAGAATTGGTAGACCAGTATAAAAATGATGGTCGAAGCACTGTTAAACAAGGTTATGACCTAATCCTTTCAGATCTTGATTTCGCAGAGGCCAATCTTGCCGCACAAAGCAGCGCCTCGCTTAGAATTACGAGAGCTACAAAGGGTGCCGCAGTTGCCTTAAAAACACGTGTAAAATTAAATATGGGTGATTATTCTGGTGTGATTACAGAAGGTGCTAAGTTGGGTACATCTGCCTTGACTACAACCTTTACTGCACCTGCAGCACTTGGTGGTTATGCTTTAACGGCTACACCCGATGGGCCATTTGCGAGTGTTGGTGCCAATTATGGAAATACAGAATCAATCTTCTCCATTGAAAACTCAACCATTCGTAATGCAGGTACAAACGGTTCGCTAAGTACAATGTACTCAAAGGCACCAGGAAGAGCTTTAGTTGTGATATCTCCTATTATTTGGAATGATCCATCTTGGATAGCGACTGATTTACGTCGATCGCTATTGGCAACCACCGATGCCGCAACAGGTGTTGCCGCTAAATACTATTTTAGTTCTAAATATAAAGATCCTGCAACTTGGACAGATGCCAATCCAATTATTAGATATGCAGAGGTATTGTTAAATGTTTCTGAAGCTTATGCTAGAACTGGGAATGCAGTTCAGTCTTTAGCCTTATTAAATGCAGTTAGAAATAGATCAGTAGCTATTGCCGACAGATATACTGCAGCAAGCTTTCCAACAGAGACAAATTTAATTCAGGCAATCATCAATGAGCGCAGAATAGAATTTTTAGGTGAGGGTAAACGTTGGATGGATATTCACCGCTTAGCCAAAGAAAATTTATATGGTCCAAATGGTATTCCTGCAAAAACTAGCTCAACAATAGCTTTTACAGCATATAATGCAGCAGCAGGTTATACGGGGCCAAGATCTATTGCGGCTATTCCTTATGATGGAGCGGCTACCAGTTTTAGATTTATTTGGCCAATACCGACAGTTGAAACTCAGGCTAATCCGGTTTTAGCTGGACAGCAAAATCCTTCTTATTAATCTTAATTAATTATTAAAATTAAGAAGAGGCTGTAACATACATCTAGATGATGACTCAAAAACAGAATTAAATTTTTAACGTCACTTTTTAGATTAAGGGAAGCATAAAAAAGGCAATTTTCATATCGAAAATTGCCTTTTTAATTAAGCCAAGCTATTTAGAATTTAATGAATCGGGAAGCTGAAAGACTTATGATACAATATCTCTGGTTTTATAATAATAATCATTACGCTTTTATAAACTGTTCTTATTTTAGTCAAAAAGTAACTTAGTGCTTTTTCCTGGATCAATTATTTGTATATAGATGTTACGACCCTTCAAAATAATACATGTCGCTATAATTTTGTTGTTGTTTATTGGCGGATGCAGTAAGAATAAAACTACGATGAGCTTATCTCCAGAAATTGAAAAGTCCGTGTCCTTAACATCTTTTGGTTTCAAGCTTGATAAGAATGCAGGAATTGTTCAGATGTAAAAGGAATTATTGAAGGTAACACTATTTTTATAAGAGTATTTCCAGAAACAAAATTAACCAGTTTAATTGCCAACTTCGAAGTAAAAGATGGAGCACTTTCTATAAATGGTCAGATACAAAAAAGTGGAGTAGATATTCATGATTATACCCAATCGCTTCGGGTAACTTTAATATCTGAACAAAATCAAGTTAAAAATTATGTTGTTAACATTGTTGATACTGGACTACCGGTTCTATGTTTATCCACAAACGATGTCCCAGTAACAAGTAAAGATACTTATATCACAGCACAGCTGAAAATGGTAAAAGGCTTATCTGGAGAAGTGCTTTTAAATTCGCCTGCCAAATTAAGAGGCCGTGGTAATTCTACTTGGCTCATGGATAAGAAGCCGTATCGCCTGAAACTGAATAAAAGCGAATCCTTACTGGGAATGCCTTCTAGTAAAACCTTGGTATTATTAGCCAATTATGCTGATAAATCGCTTTTGCGAAATGAACTTGCTTTCGAAGTCAGCAGGATGTTTGAGATGGCCTTTACGCCGCAATCGAGATATATAGATCTTTTTCTTAATGGTAGTTGTATTGGTAACTATCTGTTAACAGCATCTATTGCTGAAGGTAAAGATAAGGTAGATGTGGTTCCACCTAAAATGCCGATGAATGGCATTGGAGGATATTTACTAGAGGTTACGGGATATAATCAAAATGATCCAATAATTTTTAAAACTGGTTTTGATGTTAATATAGCCATTAAATATCCTGATGAGAAAGAGATTACCTCTGAACAAATTGCTTATATAAAGTCTCATTATCAGAAATTCGAAAATGTAATATCCGTACAAAATGTTCAAGATATGGAATTACGCTATCAGCAGCTACTGGATGTAAACTCAATAATTGACTTTTATCTAATCAATGAAATATTGGCCAACCCTGATCTGTTTTGGAGTATTTATATGTATAAAAAATATGATGATGACAAGTTGTACACGGGGCCAATTTGGGATTTCGACATCGCTGCAAACAATGATACTAATGTAGGGGATGTGGTAAATACTCTCGCTTATAATTTTGCGCTTAGATATGCCACAAACAACTGGTTTAGTCGTTTAATGACCTTACCAAGTTTTCGAAGCAAGATCAAAGAAAGATGGAATCTTCGTAAAGCAAGAATTGAAACGCTGCCTTCTTTAGTGGATCAGTTAGCTGTAAAACTAAAATTCAGTCAAAACCAAAACTTCCAGAGGTGGGATATTTTAGAGAAGAGAGTATACCGTGAACTACAAATCGGAGGGAGTTATTCTGCCGAAACAGCCTTATTAAAGACGTTTTTAACCAAGCGTATTGCCTGGTTAAACAAGGAATTCAATAGCAGTTATTATAGTCAATAACAACTGTTTTTTACTTACTTCTTCTCAACACCGTACTTCCCCGGACCAATAAATATCAAACTAAAAAACACAATTGCCAATTCAATAGCGTGACTGGCGCCTTGTAATCCATCGCCCTTGCCGAAATGAACGAGGCTTGCGATGATCATGGTAATAACCAATAATATGCAAGCCGGGCGGAAAAACAAGCCAACAATCAATAAAAAACCGCCGAAGGTTTCCGTAGCAGCAGCCATAAATCCCCAGAATGTAGGTAAAAAATCAATTCCAACCACTTTCATACTTCCACCTATTTTAGCCCACCCTTCTGGTCCACCAGCTATTTTTGGGAAACCGTGGATAATGAACATGACCCCTAAACCAATACGAAGAATTAATAAACCCGTATTACGGTATTTACTTAAACTATCAAAAATTGCCATTTTATAAATATTTAAATTGAACGTTGTTTTTTTCTACTATTAATTCTACCTCGGCTCCTAACACCATGCTCAAATTGTTTTCGATATGACCCGTAGGAAAGTTAAAACACACAGGGTAATCATAATCTTTTACAATCTCCCAGATAACCTCATCGGCTGTTTGTCCGAACGAAATTTTCTCCTCTTCAATTTCGTTGAAAGCACCAATAATCAGACCATTTAGATTTCTCAATTTCCCAGCCCGTTTCAACATTCTTAACATTCTGTCGATACTAAACTCCTGTTCGCCCACATCTTCCAGAAAAAGAATTTTTCCATCGAAATCCATCTCTGAAACTGATCCCTGAATCATCGTTAGCAAAGTTAAATTCCCGCCAATCAAAATTCCCCTTCCAACACCTGAATGATTGATAAACTCACTTTGGTATTGATAAGTTTGCTTTTCGCCAAAAAGTACTTTTTTTAAGGATGAGAGTGCATCTTCGGTTGATTCATCGAAAGTATAAGGCATTTGTGCATGAAGACACTGCGTTTCGGTTTGAGCAATGATATGTGAAAGCAAAATTGTCACATCGCTAAAGCCAATAAACCATTTTGGATTTTTCTTAAACCCGGTAAAATCCAATGCATCAATAATACGAATGGTTCCATAACCTCCCCGCCCACAAATAATGGCTTTAATGGATGGATCATCCAGAAAACGCTGAATATCATTCGTTCGCAATTTATCAGTACCAGCAAATTGATGGTGGCTTGCGTATACGCTATCGCCTATAATCACTTCCAAACCCCAGCTTTTCAAAAGCGTTATAGCGTTATCAATGGGCTTGGGTAATTTCTTTGCCGGACAAACAATGGCAATCTTATCTCCTTTTTTTAAATACGGGGGCTGCTTAATCATCTTTAAAACACTTATCTTTGCCAAATTAATAAAAATTGTTTTGGATAATCGTAAAATAAAAAGATATACCGTAACCGCAGCACTTCCATATACCAATGGACCGGTACATATTGGGCACCTGGCTGGAGTTTACATCCCGGCTGATATTTATGCCCGTTACCTGAGATCGAACAAAAGAGATGTGAAGTTTATTTGTGGATCTGATGAAAACGGTGTGCCTATTACTCTAAAGGCCAAACGTGAAGGGATTACACCTCAGGAAGTGGTAGATAAATACCATAAAATCATTGGTGATTCTTTCAAAGAATTTGGAGTATCATTTGATATTTATCATCGTACCTCATCTCAAACCCACCATCAAACTGCATCAGAATTCTTTAAAACACTTTATGATAAAGGGGTTTTTACCGAAGAAGTTACGGAACAATATTACGATCCAACCGCAAAACAATTTTTAGCAGACCGTTACATTACCGGTACCTGCCCAAAATGTGGCAATGAAAATGCCTATGGTGATCAGTGTGAGAATTGTGGTTCTACTTTGAATGCCACCGATCTGATTAATCCAAAATCGACCCTTTCTGGCGATAAACCGATTTTAAAAGAAACCAAGAACTGGTTTTTACCATTAGATCAATATGAAGAGCGCTTAAGAGCCTATATTGAAAGCCATAAAGAATGGCGTCCGAATGTTTACGGCCAATGCCAAAGCTGGTTGAATGCGGGTTTGCAACCTCGTGCCATGACACGGGATTTAGATTGGGGTGTTCGTGTACCGCTTCGTGATGCTGAAGGTAAGGTATTGTATGTTTGGTTCGATGCACCAATTGGTTATATCTCTGCCACCAAAGAACTTTGCAATTATGCCAAGCTTGATGTTTGGAACCCAAAAGCAGAAGAGTATTACATTAGTGCTTATGAAAATGATAAGTGTGGCTGGGAAGAATATTGGAAAAGTGACGAAACGAAATTGGTGCATTTTATTGGCAAAGACAATATCGTGTTTCACTGTATCATCTTCCCTGCCATGTTAATGGCACATGGTGAATATACCCTGGCCGATAACGTTCCTGCAAATGAGTTTTTGAATTTAGAAGGGCAGAAAATTTCAACCTCGAAAAACTGGGCTGTTTGGTTAAATGAATATTTACGCGAATTTGAGGGTAAACAAGATGTTTTACGTTATGTGCTCACAGCCACCGCTCCTGAAACAAAAGATAATGATTTTACCTGGAAAGATTTTCAGGCAAGAAATAACAACGAATTGGTTGCTATTCTTGGCAATTTTGTAAACCGTGTGGTCGTGCTTACGCATAAATATTTTAATGGTTCGGTACCAACCTGCATGGACATCACAGCTGTAGATCAGGCCGTAATTGATGAATTGGCAGGCTATCCGGCAAAAATATCAGCTTCTATCGAGAATTATCGTTTTCGAGAAGCTTTATCTGAAGTGATGAATGTGGCCCGTTTAGGCAATAAATATTTAGCCGAAACAGAACCCTGGAAACTAATTAAAACTGATGAAGACCGTGTACGCACCATTCTGCATATCGCCATTCAGATTGCAGCCAATATTCAAATCTTAATTGAACCTTTTTTACCTTTTACGGCTGAAAAATTATTGAAGATGCTACAAAATGGTGGTCACGATTGGGATGATGCAGGCAGCATCAATTTATTAAAACGCGGACATGAGATCGGAGAAGCTACTTTATTATTTGAAAAAATAGAAGATGCGGAGATCGATTTTCAAATTGAAAAATTAAATCAGAGTAAAGCCAGTAATGCAGCAGATGCTGCAATTGCTACCCCTGCAAAAGATAATATTAATTTTGATGATTTTTCTGCGATGGATATTCGTGTAGCGACGATTGTTGCTGCAGAAAAAGTAGAAAAAACCAAAAAATTATTAAAGCTTACTGTAAATACAGGAATCGATGAAAGAACAGTGGTATCGGGAATCGCCGAATATTACAAACCAGAAGAAATTGTAGGCAAACAAGTAAGTATGATTGTTAACCTCGCTCCTCGCGAAATAAAAGGAATTTTATCACAGGGAATGATTTTAATGGCCGAAAATTCTGAAGGGAAACTGACCTTCGTAGCTCCGGCAGAAAAATTTCAGGAGGGTAGTATAATCCGATAACGGAAATGATGTAGATGTGTTTACTATAATGGTAAAGGCATCTACATCGTTATAACAATCTTCATTACCGGAATATCGATAGCCGCTTCTGTAGGAAAAATGGCCCGGCATCTGGCAAGCACTTCATAAAATCAATTTTTTAATTCAGTTATATCTCGAAAATCCGGGATCGGGACTTTATAATAAGGCGCTCCTTTATCCTGCTCTTTTGGATATTTCTTTATTTGTGCATGCGTCATATATCCAATCAGCCACACGGTATTTGGTTCAACTGAATCATTATATTTCGCAGCAAGATAAATGTCTTTAGGATAAGCATCAACATCATGGATTTTAGGCATGATGTATTGGTAATAAGATTCTGTGGCTGATTTAACTTCTACCCGCTTGCCATCCATCAAAAAATCAAATTCATCTATTTTACCTGAGGTATCAAGCCCTTTGGCGGCTAGGGTAACATGAAAGTCTTTATGGTTACTAAACCAACGTGAAATAACCATTTCGCAAACAATTCCCCGCCAGGCCTTTACACCTTCATATCTCCAACTGCCAGCATCGGTTTTTTCAAATTCGGCAACCTGAGCCTTTGCAGCAATAATGTCTTCGTTTGTGATGGAAATCTCGATCATGGTCAAACTAAATTAATGTGAATATTTTATTCTACCAGATGTTTATCTAATGGTTACACGAGCATAAATGAGAATTTATTTCTGCTAACAGTTTACTGTTTTATTAAATGTAAATAATTATTCTGATTTATTACTAATATCGATTCTTTCTAAGTTGGTATTATACAGTGACTTATCAGTAAAATGTATAACTAAATTGCTTTTGCTTGGAATAATTTTAATAAGAAATAATTTAAAATCTGCATTATTAAAGAAGCCAGAGCAACCTAAAATATCTCCTTTTCAGCTCAAAACTTTTATTATATTTGCACCACCATACCATATTCAATGAGCTTCAAAAATCATTTTGCTTGCTTTGATGGTGTAAGTGGTTTTAATAAGTTGTGCTCATTAATTGAGCTGTAATGGTCCCGTAGTTCAACGGATAGAATAGAAGTTTCCTAAACTTTAGATATGAGTTCGATTCTCGTCGGGACCACTTTATAAGATGCCAAAACGTACAAAACGGCCTTAATGATATCATTGAGGCCGTTTTCATTTTCAGCACATATCTAAAATTTTCCTAGTTTTCTATATTGTTTGTGAGCAATTCAGTGAGTATATAAAAAGTTGAAGATTACTCACTGGAACCCTGCTAAATAATTATTTGCCAGCCTGTTCGGTCATCAAACGGGTGGCGGTATGAATTCTAATAGTTTTTGAATTCGTCTGACGGACGTGAGTGACATAGATCGACATATCTACAGAGTCGACTAGGACGGTTATGTCTGGGCCGTATCGTCTATTTAATGCACGCTACGGTTTCTGCTACAATCTCAGACAATTTGTTAACAGCTTCTGTGTAGTACCTGAGGACACCTTACGAGAAAAAAAGCGTAACCTACCAGCGATTGGACAAATAAAGGGAGAATTCACCCATGGCTCTTGCAGGGCTTTAAGTTGCGTTAAGGTCATATACGTTTTTCTTTCTTTGAGAAAGGCCATTTTAAATACTATTTATCAGGAATTTCATCAAATAAAAACGCACTGCCTTTCGGACAGCCATTCGGAAAAAATACTTCTACGCCACCGCCACACAATCCATAGTCTGGAGTAACAGTGCCAAAAAGAATTGGAGTTCCAACAGGAGGGATAATACGATATCTATAAAATGCTGAAAGCCTATTGGGAAGTGCATAGCGTCCTACTGCTGCCAAACCACTTGGTGTAACTGTCATGTCGGTCAATGTAGTTCCGTAAGTTCCTGCAAGAACGCTTCCATCGCTCAATATCCGTTTGTCATTGTTGAATGCGGATAGCCGTATGAAGACATCGCCTGGTTTCGAATAGTAGGTATAAGGTGGCAAGGCAGCCTCTGGAGACACTGCATATCTAGAATTCGTTGCTATGGAGATATGGTCAATTGAACCTATATAGGAAGGAATTTGCTGTAAATTTTCCAGGCTGAGGAACAGTGGCAGATTATTAAAGTTCTCAAATTCCCATAAATAGGTGGTGTTAACCAAATACAATATCCTTGAAACTTGGTTGTAATAGTGAGGGAAAATCGCAACCTCTTGATAGCCCATTCCAGTTTCGGGCTGATTTAGCGCCTGTCTAAAAACTTCGTAGTCAGCTCGGAATACATGAAAGGGCAACTCCATATTTTATTGTATATAATTAGCAAAGTATTTTAATGTACACTGTATCAGTACGTGCAAAGAAAAAATAGAGATCATAATAATCGCTCTTTTGTAATACTCTTGAGCCATCATCATCATGTCAGCCTTTAAATTGATTGTTGATTGATTGTATTTTTTATTGTTTACAAGGCAACTTACCAAGTGCTTTTGAAAATTAAACTTTGATCCCTTGAAGTTGATTTCCTTTAACCCCAGAACAGAGTAATTACCCCGCTCAAGCGCTTTAACGGCAAACCAGACAGTGCGGACGGCGTAAATGGATAGTATAAATGCTATAAAAACCGAGATCATAACATGGAATCCAAATGTTGAATTAGAAATAACCATAGAGTTTGCTGCCACAACTATTGAAGTAGCCACACTGATGGTGCTGATAAATAATGCCGCCTTAGATTCAATTCCTTTACGACGATCCTCTTCTGCGTCATTGATTTTGTTGACTAATACTAGGAACTGATCCAGATTCTCCTCATCAACTTGCAGTTTAAATGAAGGTGGTTCTATAGCGGTTGGGGAAGGCTTTTCTATTTCTAGTAATGGCCAGAAGAATTCCCTAATATTATTAAGCCGCGTTTTTAATAAGGAGATTAGTGATTTCATCAGATATTTTAAAATTAAGTTGCCTTTCAATCCATGCCCATTGTCCATTGGGGTTGATCTCAAGGAATATGTAGTTATTTTTCTGATCCAGTATAAAATCTATCGCCGCAAAATTTAGGTTTAATTTTTTTGCTAGTTCAAAGCATTTGGCAGTTATTTCTTTGGGAAGCTCATGGACAGAATGCCTCAATGGATGTCCAGCTTTACGCCAATCAACTGATGATTCTTCTTCTTCCTGAGAATGGATCATGGCACAAAAAAGTTTCTCACCAATTAACGTGACCCGTAGATCAGCGTTTTTTGGGATGAGATTTTGGAGGTATACAGGACAGTTCAAAATTCGGGTAACATTGTTTTCATCTAAGTGAAGTTTGCTTGTGAATATCACCCCTTCTTCAGTTTCTCCACTTACCAATCCTGATTTAATCGGTTTGATGATACATGAACTGTTATTTTTTGAAAAAAATGAAAGGGCGCTACTTGGCTGGTTTGATAAAATGGTGTTCGGAATACTGAAACCAATTGCTTTAGCTAGCATCAATTGATATATTTTGTTTTCTGCCGCTCTGATTGCATCAACTGTATTTACCCAGAAGGCATTCCCCAAAATCTTGTATATGGCTTCAAGCGTAAAAGAAAGTTCAGATTTGATGAAGTTTTTCTCTCCAATAGTCACATCTTTTGAATGAACCAAAATTTCCGGACGTCTAAAATAAACAGATTTGATTTGAAGAAGGTCAATTATTATATCTCTTCCTTCGTCATGGATCAAATATTCATTATTAACTATATCAAATGAGAGCCGAATGCTATTGCCTATTTCATCTGTATTTAGCCGATAAAAAGGGACTCCTGAATCCGATAAGTTTTGGACTATGAAATCACTGGTAATATCTCCCTTATTGGTAAGTACCAAAATGTTCGTCATCTCGCTCTTGGGTTTTTAAAGTCTTTGTCTCCATTTCCAAAAGATTAAACCCTTCATCGTCCCGTTCAGTCTTCGTAAATGTCTTGGTCGATAATTCTAATCGAAAATTATCATCATCCTGTTCCTGATTGACTTTAGTCTTAGTTTCAAGTTCGATATCACTATTTCTGGTCTGAATAAATGGTTTACTGACCCCATTTATATCGATCATGTTTAAGGATGTGATTGGATCATACTTATAGGATGCTCGCTCTCCATCATCAATACGAGAAAGCTTATAGTCAAGGATTAATGGTCTCATGCAGTTAAGTTTGGTTATTGTAAATTTAAAGAAAATTATCCTACTAACCTAATGGTGGGCATTGGATGATTAAGGCCTCTTAGCTAGATAAATAGTTGACTGTTATTTTGTTTGATCATTGAAAACATGAAGTCCTTTAATCATTACCTTTATTCAAGTTAATGACGTCCAAGATGCAAAAGCCAACGCCGTATGAAATATTAGAGATCATCAAAAGCAGAATGCCCCATTCTCAAGAGGATTATGACAGCCTCAAAACAACGTTGTACCATGACCTTTTTGTAAAAATACCAGTCATCGTAAACAAAATACCTAAAGGCCATTATTTATTCCGAACAGTCCCGGTATCAAGGATAGATATTTCTGTAGGACGAAAGAAATATCTTAGCTATAGACCAGAATCAATTGATTATCCTTTTTTTAACCGATGCAGCGAACCTCAGCAAAGTCATTTTTACTGCTCCACTGACAGGATGCTATCAATTGTAGAGTGTTCGTATTTTATTTCTGCGGGTGAAGACCCTAATGTAAAATTTACTAAGGAAAGCGAGAGGCTGGAGGTCGGTGTTTGGGAGATTACTCGAGATCTATATGTAGCGGACTTAAGATTTGGATCCTTTGCCCACGCTGACTCAGAAGAACACTTAAGCGAGCTGAAGGCAAGATACGGCCAGTTCGCAAAGGAACAGTATGTCGTCGACTTCTTCGAATTTATTAACCTGTCTTTTGAAACACCTATAAATAAAGTTAGTCACCTAAAATATTGGCTAACGGCCTGTTATAGCAATTTCTTATTCGACGACCAGTTTGCCCCACAGCCTGGATGGGGTAATTTAGAGGAGATAGAATCAAAGAAAATGATGCCTGTAGACGGCATTTTTTATCATAGTGTAAAAGGATTGCAGACTGACCCACCACTATCGGGATATAACATGGTACTAAGGCCTGAACTCGTTGAACAAGAGGATCTGAAACTGATCAAGGCTGCAATCTTTCAGACCAAACAATTTGACGATAAAACGTTCCTGTTGGATGAGCAGGTAATGCAAAACACAAATATAACCGCCAATTCATGGAACTATGTTGATGCTAAAGATATCCCTTTGAAATAAATGCGAAGGAAAACTTTGATATTCATGCAAAATTAGACCAAATGAAATTATGTGCTTTTTGTTTTATATACTGAGTATATTTATAAGTTTGCGTATTTAAGTTTTTCTGCTCATGAATTTAAACGATCTTCAGCAATACATCAGGTATACCATTGAACAGCTATCCTCTACAAATGGATCAGCTGAATTTGAAAGGATCTGCCTGTATTATGCCAGATTAAGGATTCACCGGAATATACTTCCGGCAACCGGGCCGGTGCAGGCGGGTGGTGATCAGGGCAGGGACTTTGAGACTTTCCACACTTACCTGGCTCAAAGTGAAATCAGCCATTCCAGTTTTCTAGCGGCGGATTCCACAGGCTCTGTTGCATTTGCCTGTTCCCTTCAGAAAGACCCAACTAAGAAGAACGGAAAAATTGCGAGCGATGTGCGTGTCATTACCGGCAGTGGGGTTAAGGTGGAAAGGGTTTATTTTTTCAGTAGTCAAGATATCCCGGTCGCGGCACGCCATAAGGTGCAGGATTATGTCAAGAAAGAATTTGCCATCCGTCTGGAGATCATCGATGCCCAGGCACTTGCCTTACAACTGTGTGATCCGGATCTTTTTTGGATTGCATCGCAGTTTCTAAAGGTACCTTCAGAGTTTTTCCCGGAACGCAGCCAGGAGAACTGGTATGAAAAGCTGAAGAAGGAGTATCAGGAACGCAAAAGCCCGATGACTACCTTCCAGGAATTTGAAGAGGTTAAAAGCGCTATCCGACATATCTATAAAAAGGAGACGTTGAAAAGTGATCTGACTTTCTGGTTCTCAAAGCTGGATGAGGTCATTTCCAATCCTTCTTTGTCTTCTCAGTTGGTCAGAAAGGCGATCTATGAGAAATTCGTCGCCTCCTTGGTCGGCCTTGACTTTGTAGAGGGGCAAGAAGAAAATATAGAAAAGTATTTCAGTGATTTCGAAAACCACCTGGCTACACCGGATTTAGAAGATGCACAGATTTTACTTTCCTTCTGCAATAACTCTGTTCCGTTTGGCCGCCATAAATTGTCAACGGATTTTCTGAATCAGGTAACTGATAGAATGGACAGCTTACTGTGCTTGCTGATTAGCAAGGCTCACCATCCGGACAATAAAGCAATGCTAATCGAGATCCGGGCCAACTTTACGCTCCATGACAGAAGATTTGGGAAAGATATGGTCAAAAACTACAGCGATTTTATTGACGGCTTGGATGAATTATTGGAATGTCTGGAGGAAACACATTTTTTTCCGATCAGTAAGTTGAGTGACCGTTTAAACGAATATATCCGTATTTTTTTACCCCTCCCCGTTCCTATTGAAGATCTCGAAGAAATTACAGCTGATGTGGATGATGTATATTTGAAAAAGGGTGGGATGGCTGTTGCAGGTGGAAAATTAAGGGATCGGGCGATGATCTATCTGAAATCTGGTGATTATGTGAAGGCCCTTAAACTTCTTCATGAACTAAAACTTAAATGGTTCAATAAGGACACAGAAGAGGGAATGATCGCGACCTGCTTGTCGTTGTCAGGCGTTTATCATCAGACGGGGCTGCTGCTTGCAGCGAAATACTATGCATTGGTAGCTGCTTATATGGCATACAAGACCAGGAATACGTCGATTACAGATAAAGTAGCCTTAGGTATTGCTATGGCGCTTGACTGTGATTACCAGCGAGGTTCCTGGTTGTCTTACCTGCGATTGGTGCCGATGCTTTTAGGCACCCATAATATGGTTACCAAGGATTTTGACCTTTATGAGAATGGAGACAGTAAACGACTCCTGTTTTATCCTGCAACTATTTTCGAGTGTTCCAGAAGATATATTCCCCAGGCTATGCCAATCTTGGAAGAGACAATCCAAAATGTTTTTGGATTAAAAAGTCATATTCAGGATTGTCGGGATCATCTGAAAGAAAACCTTGATGATGCGAAACTCAGAGAAAAACTGGACAAAAGTTTAACAGGTTCACCTTTTAGTGACCTGGGCGTTTATCATGAAGTTTTATTTAATGCCTGTGGCTGCGATTGGTATTTTACTTTTCGAAATGATTTTGCCACCACTGCGATTGCTGAAGAATTTATCAGTACGTTTCAAATTTTGCTTGCAGAGCTCTCGGCAAGTGATCTGCATCTTTTACTCGGAAGGGCCCGAATTCACCTGGAACGTGTTCAGTCAGGAAAGTACGATATTCAAGAGGTGGAAATTGAAGAGGAAATGGCCATGCTGGTTAAATTGTCTTCCTTCTCGGGAAAGACTTCTGCTGACAGACACCGGTATATCTTTGACCAGATTGTATTTGCTCAGGGCTTGTTGTATCAGCGTTCGATGCTGAACAAAAAGAATTATGAACCGCTGATCGCGCCACTTTTGAAAGATCAGGATGTTGTTTCCAAGGTAAGCTTTGGCCAATCCTATGAAACCATATATGGGGAATTTTATGACCATAACTGGTATGAACCAAACCGGATGGTAGGGGTTTGGACTCCTTTTGATGCCAGCGCGAAAGACATGGAGGAAAATGCCAATTTCCCCGCCCGAAGAGGGATTTCTTCACTTTATGATCCTGTTGATGCGCAGGAAAGAATTCAAATCAGAATTGAAAAATTGAAACTAGTACTTTCAGTTTCCTTGCCGATATTAACAACTCAGCGATGGTTTATGGAGATGATCAATGAACTACGCGCCGACGGTTGGTTAGACTGGCAGATTTTGCATGCGCTGGGGCATGCGGTAGTCAATCATAAGGTTCAGCACCACAAAAACTTCAATTCCAAAAGAACAGACGAATTGCGTAAGCGCCATTTGGAACTGTTTAATAAAGACGAAAGCGAATGGTATCAAGAAATCAATCGAAATGTTTTAACGCTTAAACAGCTGAGGATTGAATTGGAAAATATGGTTCCATTGGCCGTTTTGCATGCTTTTGGCCTGGAGAGTAAATCCTGGCGTCCGGAAATGCAGCTTATCAGAGATTTTTTAAGAGACCGGTTCCAATTTTTTGAAGACGGGAAGGACGTTAGCTTGTTCCCCGATTCAGGGGAAGGTATAAAGATATAGACGGCATGCACGAGCTTATTGAGTTAAATATTTCGGGTTTATTGATATTACCTGCTGTAAACCGCCGAATTATTCCTTTTTCTGCTGATCACCGTTTAAAAAAGAGACGAAATCTGGCATGCACACGCCAATCAATGTGATGAATTCAAAAGGAAATTTTTCATCCTTGATAAAAAAGCAGTTCAGTATCTGTTCACCCAGGTGGTGTATATCCATAAAAAGAACTGAGGTGATTTTATGCAGATACGGAAATAGTGGATAATCAGGCACGCCAAGGTTTAATAGATCTGGAAGCAAACTTTCCTCTCGGTTATACATGTGCTTGTTGATCCTGATATGTGCAATCCCGGAAGATAGGGTAATGACCGGTTCCTTCCCATCATGGATAATTGCATCCCGAATGATTTTTACTGTCTCAAGCGATGTTTCCATTGACAGTATCTGTTTTACCATCGGCGCTGAAAATATTTCAGTTGCCCTTTCTTCATTGTTTTTTAGGAATGTGATCAGTTTATTCAGTGAGTCCTGACTGACATTCCTTAATGGGAGATGTTGGTGATCAACCACCGTTCTTGCAAAAACGGCCATCTGATCATAAATCGAGCGGACATTAGTCATGTAATGCTCTACCAGATTACCCAGATACAATGTTTTTAGCCCGGATTCTACATGACTTTGGTCTTGAGCCAGAACATGCTTCATCTGATGATAGCTGATACTTAAATTATGAATGTCGTTTTGAAACGCGTCGTTGGCTACCCGAACTTCTCCATATTTCTTTTTAATCTCGTTGGGATAATCGGTTTTGAATTCGCCAGTATTTTCAAAATTTTGTCTCACCCAACTTTCCATAGCACATAAAAGATAGGATCCCAGGCAGGTCGGGTCGTCATAATACATTTCCCTAGTAGCCATGCATGTTCCCTTAATAAATAAACTCTCCATAATCTCGTCTGATCAAATGTGACCAGCAACGGTAATGATTTTGAAATCATGAGTAGTCTGCAATAAGATTGGTCGATCTGCCCCCGGGTTGTCCAAGCCAAGTAAGAAAGCAAAAGAATGATTTTTTCCAATGCTCTCCTTAAAAGCTTTCAATTGCTTCTTATCATATTGTAATTCCGGTACCGTAATGTGAAAATCTTCAACTGCATCAATAAAACTTATGTTGATAGTGCCTGCATCTATAAGCTTTAAAAAAGTTGTTTTTATAGACGCGATATCATTTAGGTTATTGTAAGCAGTTATGGCCTGTCTCTTATTAAACACTAAAATCACCATTTCAGGTTCATCTTCACGTGTACTGGGCCAAAACTCAACCCTTGTTGCCTTGGAAAATGCTTTCTCAATTCCCTCTTCCAGTGAAATTGATTTCATCTGATCGTCAATTGGGAGAATATCAGGATTGTAGATATACTGTCGACCTTTCTCATTTATAATATTTTGCCAAACACCATTACTTATGAAAGCAGGATCGCCATTTCCCAGCCAGGATATTGGCGCATAAGATTCCGGGGTTATTGTTGAATCATAACGTATTCCAAATTCAGAGTTCAGAAAATTCAGGGTGAATGAATAGCGCCGAGTTTCATCATTTATGGTTGCAACAAATTCATAGGGATGAACACTTAAGTATTCCTCAATAAATTTGTTTCCGGTTTCCATCGTTTCGAAAATTAGGATGATCAGAACCGCATCATCGTTGTTAATCTTTACAACTACAATATCTTTCCATTTAAATTTTGATAATCCTGCTTTATCTAACATAATGTTATTTTAACTTCGTAAACTTAGGTAATTATTAGCTCAATTTTAATAAGGTTGTTTTTGCTCTTTCATCGATAATTAATTTTTGCCGTAGTACCAGTTAAATCAAGTACTTGAATATTTTCATTCTAAGTTCGGTCTACGATTCTACGTAAATCAGATAGAAATGTTTCGTTTTTTGCATATTTCTAGCCATTTACAACGCACTAGGAAGTTGATAGTTATCGCCTTGTTATTTCGTTATCTCGTTAGTATTTGAGTTTTAAAAAATCTGCCATTTTCAGGGAAATGTAAGTAACGTAATTACTTTTTTGTAGCGGTTCGACATTTAGCAATTCTATTCCATTGTTTCAGCAGCTACTTTAGTTCTTTATGGCTGAAAGTTTTCTTTGTTCTGGCTGCTGGGAGGGACGTTTTACAAAATTAGTGCTCCTCCGCAGGTAGTTTGTTAAAGTATCCTCTGTCAAAACGAAACAGATACATTGGTCTCTGCCAGATGATATCGAGGCTGTAATCACAACAATACCTTTTTGAACCCATGCCCGTGTGAATGTACCTTAAGGTATTGTTGTTAAGCTCTTTAGTTCCACTTTTTTGTAGTCTCGACGGGAACCGAATCCCGTCTATAACTTGTTGATTTTCAAATAATTTGTCGGTATGTAATTCAGTGACTCACCGAATTACTCACTTTCTTTTTTAGTTCTGGCTGCAAGCTATTCAAAAGTAAAGAAAACTAGTTACATAATCAATATTTAAGTCGATGAATGCTAGTTAATTTATAGCCCGTCGTCAGGTAAATCTGCCAGTTCATTTTTTGGGAGTTGATTTGATAATGCAGTTGCAATTTCCATTTTTAGCTCTTCATTATGATCATCCTCATATATGATTGATGTTACAATTTTATGAAGCAGTTCTGATGATATAAAATTAGCGGCAACGTATACTGCATAATTTTCCATTTCTCTAATGAATTTATTTATGCAATAACCCAATCCATTTATTTCCAGAAAATAACTAGTAAGCACAATGGAAGATCGCTTATTTCCATCAGTAAATGAGTGATTCTTAATGATTGAAAAACAAAGGTGCGTAGCTTTATCTTCAATCTCCGGATAATAAAAATCATTTTTCATTAGTTCCAACACACTTTCGATTAATCCAAGATCTTTGTATCCGTGCAAACCACCACTTTTTTCGATTATAAAATCATGTTCTTTTACCGCATGATTGAGGTCAAAATAAAGTAAATCCATGCTATCTGTCTTTTAAACGAATAAAAACATCCATGTTTTCACTAAGACGGTCTTCAAGTGATTTGCTTTTATCTCCCAGAAACCTTTCAAAATCTTCTTGGCTTACCGAGGACACGTACTCTTTTAACTGTTCATGTAGGGCATCACGAAAAGCCATATCTCTACTTGCCATTAGGCTTCGAGCCTTTTCTTTTAAAGGCTCATATACGTCAGCCATAATTTCTTCAAATGTTTTAAAGAGCTGATGCGCTTCGGATAATCTAAGTCTTTTTGCCAGCTTCTCGCTCTCTCTCTTTAAATAGCTGGCAAAACCATTTTCATAACTTGCAATTAAATCCAAAACTTCCGAATACATAGTATCTCTTACACTTTCTTTCGCTCTAAGATTTAGTACCTGTTTGTATTCTTTGGCATTCTCTTTAAAAATACTCAGGTATATTTTATCCGTCAGCTGGGAATATTTAAACTTATTTTCAGTATCTATATATTCATCAATAGCATTTGTGAATGTTTGCCGGTAATTAATTTCCCGAATAGCAGACGTTAAGTACTGATCTTCTCTTTGGTTAATGTATTTAGTTGTTCCCCCGAGCTTTTTATTTAAAACATCTATAACTATATCTAATAGCATTGATCTTAATTCCCTTGCGGCTTCTGATCCAGTTAATAGCATCCCCATATTCAAGAAACCTCTAAATGTGAACACAGTTAGACTTGTAGCTCTTGTTCCAACTATCTCACTATTACCGTCTTGCTCGAACTGACCGACATCAATGTCGGTCAGTTGTGACACAATTTCCTTGAACTGTTTTAGTCTAACCCCTGTCAGAACTTCCGTGCCACTATCAACTAACTCTTGTTGATGACTGTCCTGTATTCTTTCTATTGTTCTAAGATCAACTCCAAAATAATTAGCTATTTGCACTTTGGTATATCGATAACGCTTTTCAAACATTATTCCTGCAAAACCAAGTTGAGTATATACTTCTTTTAGCGCTAAATTATTGTTCAATATATTTTTCCGCTCAACTAGCGAATTGGTAAGATCTTTCATATTACTACTTCATAGTTATGTAAAAGTACAATTAATTCAAGACTCTTAATTGTATAGTCAATTCTGTATGAGACGACCTTGCTAAGGTCTTTGCCACCTCGGTTTCCTGCTCATCTAAAAACCATCAATAACAATATGTGTATGTTCCCGTCGAGACCACTGGAATGATAATCAGATCATTTAAAGACACTCAAAAGGCCGCAAATCATAGATTTGGGGCCTTTTTTGATTTTTGGTGGATGCCAAAACGTACACGAAATTACATATCATCAGTGAGTAAACCAGTGAGTCAATAAAATTTAGTAAAAGACTCACTGAAAATAATATAACGATATGTATATCAACATGTTCTAGTGTCGCGCATCTTGATTTAGCCTTAGTTGCAAGCTTAATTTTGTATTACTTAAAAAAGCTTGTTTATGACAACAAACTATCAGGTTTTATTCTATCTGAAGAAGCCAAAAACATGGAGTAAGGGGCCAATTCCAATTTATCTACGCATCACCGTTGCGGGAGTTCCAAAGGAAACATCGGTAGGACGAAAATGCGATCCTGAATGCTGGAGCAGTGAGTTCCACAGGGCATCCGGCAAGAGTGAAAATGTTAGGTTATTGAATACTTATCTTGATTCCTTAGAGCGCAAGGTTGAGGAATCACACACTCAAATGAGTAAAGACAGGAAGGAAATCACCGCAGAAACATTAAGGGATCACTTTAACGGAGTGGAGCAAAAGAAACCCATGGTCGTTGAATTATTTACCAGACACAACAAAAGGATCGAGGAGCTTGTAGGAACTGAGTATGAAAAGGAAACGCTAAAAACCTACAACACATCTCTCGGGCACGTACGAAATTTCATAATTAAGTACTATAAAAAGGAGGATATCGGCATTGATCTCCTGGATTATATTTTCATCAGTGAATTTGAACACTATCTCAAAACAAAAGGCGGCATCCAGCCCATTTCAGCGAAGAAGTATATTACCCACTTGAAAAGTGTAGTCAAGACCCAGTGTGTATTGACCAAGCTGCTTCCCGGAGATCCCTTCCTGCAATACAAAAATAAAGCAAAGGCAAACATCCGGCAGTTTTTGGACAAAGCCGAATTAACTAAATTGGAAAATAAGGTCATTAAGGTCGAGCGCGTAGAGCGTGTTAGGGATCTATTCCTGTTCTGCTGTTATACCGGTCTCTCCTATGCAGATATTTCGAAGCTGCGCAGAGCTGAAATTGGAACGGGTGTTGGCAGAGGAAAATGGATTTTTACAAATCGGAAAAAAACAGCTACAAATACCAACGTTCCCTTGATTGCCCCTGCTATTGCACTGATCGAGAAGTACAAAGATCATCCGATGTGTGAGGAAACGGTTTTTCCGGTGATGAGTAACCAGCGTATGAACAGCTATCTAAAAGAGGTCGCAGACATCTGTGGGATCACTAAAAATCTGACCTTTCATTTATCCAGACATACTTTTGCCACCACGGTTACACTTACCAACGGCGTTCCAATTGAAAGTGTAAGCAAAATGCTTGGGCATACCAACATCAAAACTACACAGCTTTATGCAAAAATTGTCGATGTTAAAGTTAGTGCGGATATGAATAAGCTTAAGCGGAAGTATAAATAAGATTCCTCGCAGGGCTTCAACAACAGAAGTCCTGCTTAGTTTAAGCAAAATATCGTTCACCAGTTCTGAAAATGGGGAAAGGAACACATTTTATTAAAGCAGCTTTGTGAATTAAGCATACAGCATGACACAATTCGATTTAGTAACAAAACAAGACTTGGAGCAATTCAAGGTAGATCTATTGAAAGAAATTCTTTCACCATTAAAATCAAATTCACAGGATTCTAGGCAATGGCTCCGCAGTAGAGATGTCCGCAAAATGCTGCGAATATCCCCTGCGACACTCCAGAATTTAAGGGTCAGCCAGTCCTTACCATTCACTAAAGTCGGGGGAATATTTTTTTACCGTGAGATTGATGTGATCAAAGTACTGGAAAAAAATATGGGTCAATGAGTAAGCTATCCAACCAAAAGCTACTTAAACAGATTGGAATTGCGATGAAGGACGACCGCTTGAGCAATTCACATCGAAACCTTTATTTGGCACTATTGCTTTGCTGGAAAGAGCAGCTTTTCCCGATGCAAATTAAAATCACAAGAAAGGATTTGATGCACCGGAGCAACATCTGTTCGAGTAGCACCTATCATTTGGCAATTAACAGACTAATTCACCTTCGGTATATTCAATATATACCATCCTATGATCCTTATCAGGGAAGTATTGCTCAACTATTAAATACATGAAAAAAGTTTAAATCATCCTATTTTACAATATCCTTTTTACAAAACGGAGATGCTAATCAAATCGTTTTCTACGGATTTCTATAATTGCATCTAATTCTGTTATGGGATGTACATACCCTTTTAGGCCAAAAAGCAAAGCCGAGCAATCATGCGGAGCTGTTCTAGGTTCCAAGTAAGCACTACTTCTTACCAGACCTAATCAATACCAAGTTGGAGGATGCATATCATGAACTCGAGCTACTAGGTTTTCCGTTGAGCCTTTCCATGTTTGACCTGCTGAAAACAGAATTTCGGGGAGAAATCCGAACCAAAAACTTAACAGATTATATAGGCCAGACCGTGAAAATGGTCGGCCTTTATGTGTGTGAGAAACCGTGCATACCAAGAACAATAAGAAAATGTGGTTTGGGACTTTCCTGGATGCAGACGGAGATTTCTTTGATACGACCCACTTCCCGAACAGTACCCCAAATTATCCATTCCTCGGAGCGGGATGTTATTTAATTTTAGGTAACGTGGTTGAAGATTTTGGTTTTCCGAGTATAGAAGTTCAAAAATTTGCAAAACTGCCTATCGCTGATAACCCGGTTATAGCTTGAAATCAAACATTTTTTATATAAAAACGATAGGTCTAAAATCGACCTTCAGGGAAAGATTCAGCAAGATTCAGTCATTGCGAATTGACCATTTCAACCGCTGTGTCACTAAGCTTAACACAGCCTGCATTGGATTTGAGAAAAATAATACACAGTTTTGTCTGGAAAAATTCGTAAATTTAGACGAGGGATTTTCTTCTAACTAGCTTTTGATGAGGGATTACAGCGGACATAGCGACCATGAACTTATTGACTTGATAAAGGTTGGGGACGAGTATGCGTTTGAAAACCTATATAATCGCTATTGGGACCGGTTGCTCTATTTTGCCAATCAAAAGACCGGAGATCGCGTCGATGCGGAAAATATCGTTCAAGATGTCTTTGTTTCGTTATGGAACCGGAGATCTGAACTACAAATTACTTCTGAAATTGCTCATTATCTTGTTGTCTCTATAAAATACCGTGTGATCCGTTTATTCGAAAAGCAGAGAACCCAACGGCTTAATGAAGAGAAAAGTCTTTCTTCCTTTGATATTCTAGATAACTCAACCCAGCAGTACCTGGAATTTGATGAGCTTAAACAGCGACTTGAAAAATTGATCTGTGAACTTCCCGAAAAATCAGCAATTATTTTCCGACTGAGCAGGGAAGATGGATTGAGTCACAAGGAAATTGCCGGACAGTTGGATATCTCTGAGCGCGCGGTAAACGACAGCCTCGTGAAAACAAAGAAAAGTCTTTCCGTAAGCCTTCGCTCTTTTTTGAATTCTTATTTATTGTAATTTTTTCTTTCTGAAAATCAGCGCGTTGTGATTTATTTCCGCCATGGAGATGTCATGATTTGATTCAGCAGGTACTTGTCTATATAAACGGATAAGAAATGAACGCTGATGAAAAGAAAATAAGATTGCAGGAACTGGCTAACAAATGGCTTAACGGAACGTTGACCGATGTTGAGCAGCTGGAGTTTGATTCGTGGTTTATTCAACCTAGCACTAAGCCGCTGGACGTTCCGGCAGATGTTGCCGAAAATAAGGAACAGTATAGACAACTTATCTTTTCAAGAATAAGAAAGGAGATTGGGACTAAAGAACCAGCTAAGCCTCACAGGTTATGGCCTCGCATTGCGATTGCCGCTGCGGTGGCAACGGTCATTGTATCAGCTGGTATCTGGTTTTTAAAGCGTGAAGATGCTGTTCAACCTACAGAGACTGTTGTGGCCAATGATGTAGCTCCCGGTAGGGTTGGCGCTACGCTGACCTTGGCCAGCGGAAAAACAATTCATTTATCGGATGCGACCAAGGGAGAACTGGCGAATGAAGCTGGTGTCTCGATTAGCAAATCTGCCGATGGTAGACTCGTTTATGAAATCAAAGGTTCGGATGCTGATCCGGATAAAGTCAATATTTTATCAACCGCCAAAGGGGAAACATATCAGGTGCGTTTACCGGACGGCTCTATAGTATATTTAAATGCCGCTTCAAGCCTGACCTATGCCGCTTCTTTAATTGAGCGCGGAAAGCGGGTGGTCAGGTTACGCGGTGAGGGTTATTTTGAAATTTTTAAGGATAAGTCCCATCCGTTTGTGGTAAAAATGGATGAACAGGAAGTGGAGGTTTTGGGTACGCACTTCAATATTAACGCATACGAAGATGAGAAGAATATAAAAACGACTTTGATTGAAGGCTCTGTAAAAGTGAATTCAAAAAAAGTTGAACAAGTTATTAAGCCCGGACAACAGGCGGTTACTCAGGGTGATAAAATCTCAGTGATGGAAGTTAATACTGAAAACATCACCGACTGGAAGGACGATGACTTTGTATTCAATGGAGATGACTTTAAGTCTGCAATGCGCAAGATTGCCAGGTGGTATGACGTAGAGATTATCTATGCGGATGATCTACCTAAAAATATAAGTCCAGGGGGCTGGATCTCCCGGAACAACAAGATATCAGCCGTATTGAAAATGATAGGAGCAACTGGACAGGTACACTTTAAAATTGAAGGGAGGAGGATTTTAGTGACTAAATAGATACTTAAAAATAAACCAGGAATGAAAACATCCCTGGTCAATAAGTCTGGCTATGGCCATACATTACATATTAACCGATTAAACGCAGGTGCCCACAGATTCGAAGCCTAAGGCATGCTGCTGATAACCAAACTTACAAAGCAAATGTATAAAAATTATGCTATGAAACCGGTTATGCCCCCAGGGTATATCCATAAAATACTGCTAGTTATGCGATTAACCACCGTAATATTAATAGCATCCCTAATGCAGGTCAGCGCATCTGGCCTGGCTCAGCGCATTACGCTTAATCAGCGTAACGTGAATCTAGAAACCATCTTAAAGGAAATCCGGAAACAAACCAGTTATGACTTTTATTACGACAGGAATGTAGTTCAGAATACGGCTCCTGTCGATATCAATGTCAAAAATGCAACGGTAGAGGAAACTTTAGATAGGATACTTGCTGTATTACCATTAACATACACTATCGATGGAAAGCTGGTATCTATAAAACCAAAGGAGCCTTCCTTTCTGGAGAAAGTTGTCGACAGGATTACGGCTCCTTTTTCGGCGATTGACGTTTCTGGAAAGGTGTTGGACAGCGATGGAAGACCTTTACCGGGAGCTACGGTAACGGTGAAGGGAACTAAGATTTCTACAACAACGCAGAACGATGGCTCTTTTACCTTGGGGGGTGTTGAAAATGATGCAATTCTGGTAATTTCCTACATGGGCTTTGAACAAAGGGAGGTAAAAGCAGAGAGTAACATTGGTTCGGTTAGACTAATTGCTTCAACAAATCCGCTTGATGAGGTCCAAGTAATAGCTTATGGAACTACGACGCGTAGATTAAGTACGGGCAACATTGGTACGGTAAAAGCAGAGGATATTGAGAAACAGCCGGTAAATAATCCTTTATTGGCGTTACAGGGTAGAGTTTCAGGTATCGTTATCACACAGAATTCTGGTATACCTGGCGGTGGAATCACTGTAAGGATTCAGGGTAGAAACAGTATCAATAGCGGTAATGACCCTTTGTATGTTATAGATGGTGTACCAATCCTATCACAACTACCTGCAGTTGGAGGAATGGGCACTTCGATTTTGGGAAATTCAGGGACTGTGGCGCCAGGAAATCCAACAACTGCAGGAAATCCATTGAGTTTTTTAAATCCATTGGATATTGAAAGTATTGACGTCCTCAAGGATGCCGATGCCACAGCTATATATGGTTCTCGTGCAGCAAATGGAGCTATTTTAATTACTACTAAGAAGGGTAGAATTGGAAAAATGCAAGCAGAGATTAATATTCAGCAAGGTATTTCTTATCAACCTGCTCGGCTAGAGGTGTTAAACACTCGTCAATATTTGGACATGCGGTATGAGGCATTAAAAAACAATGGCATTTCATTAACATCCCTTACTCAAACTGGGAATCATGACCTGACTGTGTGGGACACAACACGATATACGAATTGGCAAGACGAACTTTTGGGTAAAGCTGCACCATACTTAACTGCATCGGCATCTATATCAGGGGGAAGTACAGCTATGAATTACCTATTAAGTGGAACATATGGGAAAGAAGGAGTTGCTTTTCCAGGTGATTTCGGAAATCGAAGAGCATCTTTGAATTTCAGTATGAGTAGTATTTCTTTAAATAATAAATTAAAATTAAGATTTTCTGGGAATTTTTCGAATAATAATAAGCAACTCCCTGTAACGGATCCAACAAGTGCTGCATTATTTATAGAACCAAATTCTCCAGCACCTTTTAAGGATGACGGCACCCTTAATTGGGAGCCTAATAATGCCGGTGTTTCAACATTTACCTCAAATCCATATATCAATTTGACTAGATTAATCAAAGAGGACAACAATAATTTTTTAGGTAATTGGACAATTGGATATCAGATTTTGCCAGGTTTAGAAATCAGCAATAGTTTGGGTTATAACTATGGGCAAACAAAAAATGTTAGCACAACACCAAGAACGGCTATACGTCCAGAAGTGAGAACCATTGGTTCCCCTTCCTATACACCCAATTCTGCTACCTATGGTAATGGACTTATGTCTTCGTGGATTACGGAACCGCAATTGAATTATAAATTTCGCATTGGTAAGGGGGATTTAAATGCCTTAGTGGGCGGTACGATATCCGGGAATAATGTTAGCAATTCCACTCTTATAGGGAATACTTATACATCAGATGCTACTTTGGAAAATATTGGCTCCGCCGCGACAGTTTCCGCAAATGCATCAAGTATATTAGAATATAGATACTCCGCAGTTTTTGGGCGACTTAATTATAATCTCGACAACCAATATATTGTTAATATTACAGCGAGAAGAGATGGAAGTTCTCGATTTGGAGAAAACAATAGTTTACATAATTTCGGAGCTGTTGGTGCAGCATGGATTTTTAGCAAATCACATTTTGCAGAAAATAATTTACCATGGTTGAGTTTTGGAAAATTAAGAGGTAGTTATGGAACTACAGGTAATGACCAGATTGCAGATTATGGTTTTATAAGTCGTTATTTTAATGCTTACGCAGAGCTTCCATACCAAAATATTGCCTCACTGACCCCCTTTGGTCTACCGAATCCTAATCTTAGGTGGGAATTTACAAAAAAGCTATCTGCTGGTATGAATTTGGGATTTATCAATGACAGAATTTTGTTTAATGTTGATTATTCCTCCAATACGACGGTCGATCAATTAGTTAACTACACTTTACCGAGTATCACAGGGTTTTCAGGCTACACAAACAATTTCCCAGGCAAAGTGCGCAACAAGACTTGGGAGTTTTCACTAACTACTGAGATAATAAAAAGTAAGGCATTGATTTGGACTAATAACTTCAATATTAATATTGCGAGAAATATACTGGTATCATATCCTGATTTAGCTACATCGCCGTATGCAGATATGTATGAAGTAGGGAAATCTTTGGATATAGTTCGGTTATTGACTTTTGCAGGAGTAAATCCCGCTAATGGCATGTATCTTTTCAAAAAAAGCAACGGGGAATTAACAGAGAACCCAGATTATCTGGTAGATAGGCATGTAATTAACTTGAATCCAGACTGGCATGGAGGAATGCAAAATAATATAAAATATCAGGGGTTTAGTTTGGACTTTTTTATCCAGTTTGTGAAGCAAAATGGGCAAAATACCTACTTAGGCAATGGAGGAGCTGCAGCAACACCAGGTGCTTTTTCTAGAGGTGCTAGTAACCAACCTTTATCTATTTTGGAGCGTTGGCGGTCTTTTGATGATAATTCATCTATTAAGAAAGTTTCTTCACAAGTTCAAGATGCGTCAACCAGCACTGCATATTTTAGTGACGCAGGCTTTTCAGATGCATCGTTTGCTCGTTTAAAAAACATTTCACTTTCTTGGCAAGTTCCCGTCAACTGGTTACAGAAGGTAGGAGCTTCTTCAATGAAAGTTTTCATAAATATGCAAAATGTTTTAACTATTACAAGTTATAAAGGACTAGATCCTGAAAAGCCAGGTATTAGACCTTTAATGCCGCCAATGCGGACATTAGTTTTTGGAGCCAATCTTGGATTTTAAACAAAAATGAAAGCGATGAAAAATCAATATTATAAATATCATGTTATTAGATATATTTTTTTGATAACATTAATGTTAGTCTCTTCTTCCTGTAAAAAGCTTGTGGAGATTATACCGCCAGTTACAACAATAAATAGTGAGAATGTATTTAGAGATGATAAAACAGCCATTTCAGTACTGACTGGACTATACTTGGATTTAGTTAGCAATTATACAGGAAGCGGAGGTATTTCTGTAACGTCGGCACTTTCAGCCGACGAACTGAAACTCTATGACGGGAGCAACTATCCTGCATTAAAT
This sequence comes from Pedobacter chinensis, assembly GCF_003339865.1. Classification (GTDB taxonomy): domain Bacteria; phylum Bacteroidota; class Bacteroidia; order Sphingobacteriales; family Sphingobacteriaceae; genus Pedobacter; species Pedobacter chinensis. Next base: position 14,163 of record NZ_QPKV01000003.1, on the reverse strand, counting down.
GCCTTTTATACAAACAGCTTAATCTCCAACCCTAGTGGTTCAATTGGTGGGGAGACTTGGGTAAGATCTTATTATATAATATTCCGATGCAACGCTGCAATTGAAGAACTCTCTTCAACAGCATTTCTCACTCCTTCTGTAAAGAAACAATTGCTAGGCGAGGCTTATTTTGTGAGGGCATTTTCTTATTTCTATCTAATTAATCTTTATGGAGATGCTGCATTAGTTCTTGGTACAGATCCGGAAGTGAATAGAAAATTAGTTCGAACTGGAAAGCCGGAGATATATTTGAGAATTATTCAGGATCTTAAAGAAGCTCAATCATTGTTAAGTACCCAATACCTCAACGCGGATTTGCAACCATATCCTGCTGCTATAGAACGAATTCGCCCAACAAGTGGTGCTGCCACTGCATTGCTAGCACGTATATACCTATATTCTGGGAATAACGACTCTAATGCAGAAGCTGAAGCTACAAAAGTGATTTCACAAACTATATTATACGATATTTTACCGTTAAATCAGGTGTTTTTAAAAAATAGTAAAGAAGCTATCTGGCAATTGCAACCAGTAAGAATAGGAAGAAATAATGAAGATGCTTTTAATTTTATTTTAAATTCATCAGGGCCAGGCTTCGAGAATCCTCTATCAATTAGTTCGGATTTACTTAGCTCCTTTGAAGCTAATGATCAACGTGCAGCTGCTGGAAATTGGATTAACTCTGTTCAGGTGGGATCAGTCGTTTATACTTATCCCTACAAGTATAAAGCTACTACTGGTACTGTTAGCGAATATGCAATGGTATTACGGTTAGGTGAACAATATTTGATACGTGCAGAAGCCCGAGCTAACCAAGGAAAATTGATAGGGATTAATAGCGCCGCTTCTGACTTAAATGTGATACGTGCTCGTGCAGGATTACCTTCAACAACTGCGGCTACAAAAGAGGCTCTTTTGGAGGCGATTTTTAAAGAGCGAAGATCAGAACTGTTTACCGAGTGGGGACATAGATGGTTGGATATTAAACGTTACGGGCTCGTTGATCAAGTGATGTCTGAAGCGGCTATAAACAAAGGAATCAGTTGGAACTCTTATCAGAAATTATACCCCATTCCTTTTATAGATATAAGAGTAGCCCCTCAATTGATACAAAATCCGGGGTATTAAAATCTAAACACCTCACCATACTTCGTGAGGCGAATTAAGTTTGCAATGTCCTATATATTTCAAACAAACATGAGATAGCATCAAAACTACACAGATAAAAAATATAATAATATGAAAAAGATAAAACTTGTGCTAGTCCTATGTGGATTAGTTGTAGCATGTTTTGCACAAGAAAAAAAGGGTATAAACTTCCGAAGCTTTGACAATTGGAGGGGAGTATTAGATGCTTCCACAAAAGAGAACAAACCCATATTTGTTGACTTTTACACAACTTGGTGCGGCCCTTGTAAAAAAATGGAACAAGTTGTTTATACAGACAGCGCCGTTGGATTTTACTTTAATAAACATTTCATATCTGTAAAAATACAAATGGATAAGACCAGTAAAGATAGTGAACAGGTGCAAAAATGGTATAATGAGATCGCAATGCTTGAAAAAAAGTATGAGATTACAGGATACCCAGCTCTGCTTTTCATTTCGTCTAAAGGAAATGTCCTTAACCGATATGATGGATACCAAAAACCCAAAGCACTTATTGAGACAGCCTCATTAGCATTGAAACCTGAGCAGAAGTATGTTCGTCCTGGAGGAAAATATTATGACCTAATTAATAATTATCATCAGGGAAGAACAGATGGAATAGAATTAATAAGGTCATTATATGAATTTCAAAAAAATGATAAAAATTCTGTTAATTATAAAACAATATATTTTACGGGGATAGAAAGGCTTAAGGATACATTGACCTTAACTACCCTATCCTATTTAAGAAAGAGACCATTTTCATCCCTATTTCAAAAGGAGATATTAGAGATAGTTGGAACTGTGGGTGTTAGTTCGAAAGATCCTTTGTTTCAATTATTTTATCCAGATACTGATAAAGTCGATAAAATTGTCGGCAAAAATGGTTTTGCCCGTCTTGTAGTTGATCGAGTTATTCGTAATGAACATTTTAAAAAAATTGTCAACGCACATTTTGCATCTTATAAATCTGGTTTTAACTGGGACTCATTGTATAACGTAGTAAAGTCACATTACAACGAAGATTATGCAATAAGAGCTATAAAGGCGGCGAAAACAATGGTCGCTTACCAAACTCATGATATGCGAGGCAATCCTTACAATCCTCTTTATATTAACGGGATAATTAATATGGTAAAAACATATGGGCCAAATGTAGTGCTTATTTATGAACCTGTTGTCAAATTTGGTAGTATGGAGCCATTCAAAGGTGGAAATCTAGATAAGCTACAAAATATATTAATAGAAGCGTTTTGCAATGAAGATCTATTAAGAAATAGTTTCGATCAAACCCAACTTCATGCAGGATTAAAAATGATGGATGATATAATGAATTGGGCGAGAGAAAACAAATCAGAATGGCTTGTGGATTGGAGTAATACATATGGATGTCTATTATATAAAACAGGCCAAAAGGAGAAAGCAATATCGATAATTCAGGAGGGATTGAATTTCGCAAAGCAACATAAGGAAAGTGGACTTGATGTTTTCACTGAAAAGAGTATGCAGTCCCTTGCTAAAATAAAAGACGGCAAGATTCTATGGAGCGAAAAATGGAAAAATTGAGAAAGTATGAAGTATTGTTTCATTATTATATTGTGTTTTATTGGTGGTCTAAGCATGGCCCAAGACTATGGAGTCAGCGATGATGGTAATTATGTATTTGCTGAATACTATTCTAAAAATCAGGGAAATAATCTGGTGGCAATACGTTCCACGTCTGGCTCTTGGTATACAGAAGTGACTAACGTAAACAGTTTAAAGTTTAGTGTTGACAGTAAGAGCTTGTTATATATGCAAAAGGGAAACTTGTATATACTAAAATTAGGAAGCAATTGCTTAGACAGTATTTTATCGGTGGAAAGATATGAGGTCGTTAATGGAAAACAGCAATTTCTAATATTTAGCCAAAATGAAGGATCAAAGCTTAATATAAAAAACTTAAATACCAAACAGTCATTTTCTTTCTCTGAAGTTGAGAGCTATTTTACACATCCAACTCAGCCTATTTTGTTCATTAAACGTTTACGGCAAATTTCAGGTAGCAATGCTCAAGAATTGCTACAAGTTAATATAGAGAGTATGAAAACTAAACTAATTTGGACTTCCAAAGAAGAAACAATTGGATTGTTTACATTTTCAGAAAGTGGTAAACATCTTGCATTTTTCACATCTACAAGGAGAAATACTTCTAAAATCTGGGGGCATTTAATAGATAGAGAAAAGGCGTATGAATTAATAAACGATTCAAATAACATATTCAGCCCAGGATATAGATTGAACTCAAGTAAGCTTCTCCAATTTGTTCCTAATGGAAATCGTTTACTATTTTATGTAATTTCAGATCGGAAAATTCCGGAAAATCCGTATCGTCGAGATATTGAAGAGCTAGTTAGCTATTTAGATCCTAAGCCAAACTATTACTGGCGAAGTGACATAAAGCGTAAGCTGAACCAACTCGTATCAATGGATTTAAAAAAAAGAATACCTGTTTTTATAGAACAGGAAAATGATTTGGCGATTGGCAGTCCTTTTTATAAAGATGGAGGCAAGGTTACAGTAGTTAGTAATGATTTTGCATTGACATGCCATTTCGAAAAGGAAGTTCTATTGTATAATGAACGAGGATCAATTTCAATCGCATATACTATGAATGAGTATAATTTTAATAAATATGTAAGTCCGAATATTTATTTGGTTAATTTAAGTGATGGAAGACGGCGGTTGATTAAGAAAAACGCTCAGGTCAAATCAAATTCACTACCATTTTATGAGTTCGATCCTACGGGAAAAGTTATTGTTTATTATGACAGCGAACACTATTACTCTTATGATATCAATACAGGAATCAGTAAAAAAATTAGTTCTGGCATAGAAAGTAAGTTTATTGTTGGAGATAGATCTTCGAAACAAGTTAGTGGCCTACAAAGTACATATTACAATTTGGTTGGAGGACTTCAGCCTCATTTTTGGCTTATTGATGACCCTTCAATTTTGATACAAGATAGTTATAGTGATATTTGGAAGCTATCCTTAAATGGCAAAACTCCAGTATGTGTGACAAATGGTCAAGCTAAAAAATTGGGATTTACTTTTGTTTTACAACAACCTCATAATAAAAGATATGTTCTTTATAATGGCGATCAAATATTAATATCAGCTTTATTTTCCAAATTTTCTAAATACTCGGGAATATACCAACTAACTATTTCCAACCCGTCGAAATTAAAGATATTGATTAGTCCTGGAATTGATCAAGATGTAAGTTTTAAAAAAGCTAAAAATTCGGAAACCTACGTATGGAAGACTTTTAATACAATGGAGCCACCCACCGTTTCATGGGGAAATGAGTTTGAAAAAAGACGCATTATAGTTAAAAAAGTACGTCACTATGATCCTGTTAAACAGGAAATTCTAATTTGGAAGGATTCAACGGGAGAAGAGCATGAAGGAGTGATTTTATTTCCGAAAGATTTTAATCCGGATAAAAAGTACCCGACACTTATTACTTATTATTCAAGTATATCACCTGTCCTAGGGGGGACAAAGTATTTAGATTATTCCGAATATAAAACAGAGGTTGATTTAGGATATATCCTATTTGTTCCAGAAATTAAATTTGTTGTGGGGGTCACCGGTGCCTCAGTTACTAATGCAGTAATCTCGGGTGCCAATGAGTTAATGAAAAGAAGCTATATAAATTCTAAGAGAATTGGGATTTTGGGAGGAAGTTTTGCTGGTTATCAAACTAACTATATAATCGGCAGTACAAATATCTTTGCTGCAGCGTATTCCGTAGCTGGGAACTCAAATTTTACAAGTTCAATAGGTTTGGAACATATGGATAGTGAGCAACGGATCAATAGTACAGCAACAATAAATGGTCAAGGAAACATGGGGATAACGCTATGGCAAAGACCCGATCTTTATTTGGCGAATTCTCCTGTATTTTACGCAGATAAAGTATCATGTCCAGTACTGTTGAGCCATGGTAGACAGGATTTTCGAGTGCCATTTCAGCAGGGTATGGAGTTTTATAAAGCGCTACAAGCAAACGGAAAGAAGGTTTGGTTAGATGCAACAAATTCAGGTCATGCAGGAGCTGGTGTCGGGTCTGTCATGAGCTCAAAAAGAGCCCAACAATTTTTTGGACATTATTTAAAGGATGAACCGGCACCCTATTGGATGACACGGCCATCTCTTGAACTTTTAGAAAAAGGCCTAAACCCCTATGACTACGATCCAGAGATCAAAACCCCAAGTGAGGGGATTATTCCAAAAGAAAAAAGCTACGCCCCTCAGGTTGAGGAATTATTACGTCACAGAACGACTATAGACAAGAATGGTCGTATTGTGGATGTGAAAAGCAATTGATTTAAAAATTAAACATTAAGAAGATGAAAAAGATATTGTTTATCCTGCCACTGGCAGTTTTATTATTGATAACTTCTTGCAAAACAGAAGATATCAAACCAAGTTCTGTTAGTGGAATTATTGTCACAAATGCGGTTGTCGGTGGAGCTGCTGTAAAGATCAGCACCAACGCACACGACAGTGTTTTAGTAAATGCCTCAAAAGTTTTTGGCTTTGATGCTGGAGGACAGCTTAGGCTTTCGGTTTATGGAAGTAAAGACCCCTTAAAGTTATATTATAATAGTGATCTACAAACGCAGGGCGGTGATGTATACAGCCTGTTTGTTCACGGTCAATTTCCAAACGGAGAAGGTTTCCTTTTAAAAGAGAATTTTGCAACTTATCAAGAGAGCGTGTTGGGTGTTCGTTTTGTAAACCTTTCGCCTACAAGTGCGCCTGTAAATGTCACGCTATCAGGTACACCAACCATCAACGAATTTAGTGGTGTTAAGTACAAGCAGGTGTCGGATTTCAAACAGATTGCTGCACCATTGGCGGCGGTAAACACCAGTTTCAATTTTCAGGTGCGCAACTCCACTACTAATGAAGTATTGGCAACTTACCAGTTAACTGCGGCAAACTTAGTATCGGCACGTAACCATAATATAACGCTTGTTTATCGTGGTATTGTAGGTGGTACAGGAACTAGTGCTCCTGGGATAATTTTTATCGGACATTATTAGCAAAAGTTCAATGCCAGGCACTGATTTATAAATAATCATGATCAATTTAAGACTTCCCAGAAAGAAGAAAAATAAGGTATCAAAAACCTCAAATCCTGATGTCAAAACAACGAAAAAGAGATCTGCGTCAAAGAAACGAACAGTTAATATGGCAGTTACGAATAAAAATGAAGTTAGAAATGAAAGCATATAAAATTGTGTTTCTTTTTGTGCTTTGCTTTGGCATTTCTCCTGCTTTGGGGCAAAAATCAGCCGATGTTTTGATTAAGCAGTTGCATCAGCCGCATCTGAAAAGTATAATGGTTGCATCACACCGTGGAGATTGGCGCAATGCTCCAGAGAATTCGTTACAGGCGTTCAGTTCGGCTATGGCAATGGGCGTAGATATTATCGAGTTGGATTTGAAGCTTTCAAAAGATAACGTGCTTATCATACTTCATGACCAGACGTTGAATAGGTCTACCACTGGCAAAGGCAAACCTTCAGATTTTACCTTGACAGAACTTAAGGAATTTCGGCTAAGGGATGGCCTGGGTGCCCCTACGCGTCAGCAAATACCTACGTTAGAAGAAGTAATGCTATTGGCAAAAGGAAAAGTACTGGTCAATCTCGACCATAGTTTCCCTTTTTACAATGAGGCTTATAAAGTGCTGATCAAAACAGGGACGCTAGAACAAGCACTGTTTAAGACTGAAAAGCCTTACGCAGAACTAAAGAATAGGTATCCGGAGCTTTTGGACAAAATCACTTTTATGCCAGTGGTGTTATTAGATAAACCCGATGCTCGGCAGATCATTCTGGAATACCAAAAGTACATGATGCCTGTGGCCTGTGAACTGGTATTTAAGTCTGATACCTCTTCTGTTATCAAAGACGGCAGGTTTGTTGTTTCTGGCGGCTCCAAGCTTTGGGTCAATTCCCTCTGGCCAAATATCAGTGGCGGACATGATGATGAGCTTGCAATTCAAGGGAACACTAAGGATAGTTGGGACTGGCTGATTGATTGTGGAGTAACCATGATCCAGACAGACAGGCCGAAGGAATTGATTGAATACTTGCGTAAGCGGAAGCTTCATAACTAAACTAAGCAAATAAAAATTTCGAGATAATGAACAGAAAGATAAAGCTATTAAACGACGAATTTTTTCAGACTGTTGTTGGGGACAGAGGATTGCGAATGTACCGCAAACCTGTAGACGGCAGGCTCGGGATGACAGGTTTGGGCAAGCTGGTTGAAAAAGAGACAGGAGCGGAACCCAAATTAAATGAAGCCTATGCCTTTAAAGTGAAGAACAGAAATATCATCAAGATATTGACCAGGGATGAGATCAGTACCAATCTTTTGGAGTTGCATGAGGGTAATGCTGATGAGATGACGGATCTGGCGGCAGAACTCGGCTTAATGTTATGATATTGGTATTATAAAAAAACCATGACTCGTTATGATCAACAGATACCACGGCAGCGCCACTTAATAATGAGGATTACGCTTTCTTTTATGAAACAAGTCAATGATTTAGGTAAATTAATAATAGAAGTACGTGCAGGATGGATTTCCTGGCGTACTTTCTTATTTTCAGTACTGAGCCATCAACATTTAGTCTTTTGCTTGATTTTCTATCGCCAGCTCAACAGGGAAATTCAACAAATCGGGTTTGGTAAGCTAGCAAATATTTTAGCCCTTTACTGGCATGAGAGTCTTCCTTAAAAGTTTTTTTAATTTTTTTTTGAGACTTCCCGCTAACGCACACTTTTGCGTTATCTCGGGATCGAGATTCGCTTCCATAAAATTTAAAAACATATGGAAATCAATTTTGACAAAGCAAGTTTTAAGGATTTTGAAAACATCGCAGGTAAAGATGCTAACGAAGCAGCTTATTTATTTTTTCAGTACATGCGCTACAAGCAGTCTAAAGGCCAGATGAATTACAGACTTCTGTCTACCTCTCATTCCGGCCCGACTATGGAGATGGATCTGCCGGACAACCCGCATAAAACGTTTATCAGTTTGGTAGCAAATGATTATTTGAATTTTAGCCAGCACCCGCTGGTGAAAAAAGCAGCCATTGAGGCCATAGAAAATTACGGGGTTGGCGCAGGTGCTTCTCCTGCTATCGGCGGACACTTTTGGTACCATGAAGCATTGGAAAAAGCAATTTCCGGTTTCTTTTACCGCAAATCTGCAATTACTTATACCACGGGCTATACCGCGAATTCTGCGGCTTTACAGGCGATCATGAAAAAAGACGATCTGGCCATACTGGATAGTGCCGTTCATGCCAGTGTGATTGAAGGTTGTTTACAGACCAATATGAAAACATTTCCGCATAATAACCTTCAAGCCCTGGAGAGGATTTTGTCGGTGACCAAGGACAAATACCGCAGCCGTTGGGTAGTCATTGACGGAGTGTATTCCCAAGATGGAGATCTGGCACCGCTGGATGAGATCGTAAAGTTGGTGAAGACCTATGGTGCTTACCTGATCCTGGATGATGCGCATGGCACAGGAGTAATAGGTGCAACGGGTAGAGGTGTAATTGAGTTAGATGCCTTGTACCAGGAAGTAGATATCATCACCGGAACGTTCAGCAAGACCTTTGGGCACATTGGCGGCTATGTAGTCGCGAGTGAGGAAATGACACATTTCCTGAAGTACCAGTCACGTCAGCATATTTTTTCGTCGACCGCCACACCAGCCTCAGCCTGTATTCTAAAGTCCATCCAATTGATTGATGAAGAACCGATATGGATGCAGAAGCTCCAGAAGAATATTCTGCACCTGAAAACAGGACTACTCTCACTAGGGCTGGATATAGGTACTACGGCTTCTGCAATCATTCCGGTAAAGATTGGTGACATGAACCTGAATGCAGAGATCTGTAACCTGCTGTTGCAGGAAGGTATTTATACCAACCAGATCAACTATCCTGCGGTATCTCAAAAGAATAGCAGGATCAGGATGAGCGTGATGGCGACACATCAACCAGAACATTTAGATAAGGTGCTGAACGTTTGGGAATGGATAATTAAAAAGAAGGAATTAAAACAAAGACTTCGCTAAAATGGCAACCCCTAGAAAGAAAATAAAAATCAGAGATAAAGAGGCGACAATTGCCAGGCTGATAGAGATGGTGGGCGTCATCTTAAGAGAAAATGGTTACCGCTGGCTCAACCCCAGCGAAATTCAAAAGAAGCTGGGCAAAAACCGCAGGCAGGTATATACTTACTTTTTGAACATGAACAATTTGTTGAGTGCCTATCTGCGCGAAAAGGATTACTGGCTGCCTTACTTTGAACGGTTCCAGCTAAGGGAAGATGCCGGAGCGGAAGAGCTCAGGAATATGTTTGTGAACATGATGCAGGAGAATCTGTCTTTTTTCAAGGATGATAATGAAATGCAAAGCATCATACTCTGGCAACTCAGTGAATCAAGAGCGATTTTAAAGGAGTTGAATTTTCAGCGCGAAGAGGCGGGTGCCAAACGGCTGGTGCTGACGGATGAATTCTTTGAAGGTACCGATGTGGATTTCCGTTCCCTGATGGCGCTGATCCTTGGCGGTTCCTATTTCATATCTCTGCATTCCAGGATGAACATCGGAACAGTAGCCGGAAGGGACATTAGAAATCCGGCAGATCTCGCCTTAATGCAAAAAACAATTGAGCAGTTGATCAAATGGGCTTTCCATACCGCCCTGGAACATAACAAAAATAAAATTAAATCATCAACTATTATGGATTTTGAACTCGCGAATTTACATCGCATCGCGGCAAAGCTCAGCGATAAAGAGCATCCGGCAGGCCGGGACAGTTTGTCCAGGGAATTGAATGAAGAGGTTCAGCGGCTGCAATGGGTCATGCTAAAACACATTTCCCAGTTGAGTAACGAGACGCAACTGAAGACCTATGTACAGATCAGCTTTTCTACCCTGATCAAGATCTGTGACCTGCTGTATGAGCCAGGGTCGGACAACACCGGAGCCAGATTGCTATTGGATTTAATGGAGACCATTCGCAGTGCTGTACCGGATTATATTCCGGGTGGACTGGTCTTACCCAAATTATTCCGTAAGGAACAGGGAGAAGTATTTCTTCAGGAGTGGTCTGATTTAGCTGAGCAGTTGAGAGCAGCTTCGGTAAAGCCTGAACTGATTGAGATCGCAACATTTCCTTACACGCGTTTTACAGAGGCTAAGGGCTTAATGCACTGGGTAGACTTTAAATACCTGAAGCTGTACACCAAGGTGATCCGGGACCTGACTTTGCGCCAAAGTTTTGGGACCTCCGACCTGGCAGAGGTACTGGTCGGATTAGGCTTTAATCATACACGGTTTTTAAGCTGGTACTCAAAGTATATACAGGATGGCCTGGCTGTGCTGGCATATAAAGATGTAAAGCGGATACTTAGCCGCCATAAGGCCCAGCTTAGGCAATTAGTCATCTATACCGACCTGCTGTTCCATCATTACAAGTTGTCCCCCACCCAGCAATTATCCAACTGGATTGATGCAGAACGCACTTTTCAGATGGAGAATGCGCCAAATGCGCCTTTTAACCCGAGTGCTATACAGACGGATCTCGCGGATCTGCAAATCCTATGGTGGCAGCAATTCCAGCAAAAGCATGGGATTTACAATGAGCCGGATCAATCAACGCTGATTCGAAAGACGGTATTCAACTTCAGGAACCTAGAGCGGAAAGAGATTGACGAATTGAGCTTGACATTGGATCCCAGGGAAAGCAATTTTATACAACCATTTGAGGCAATTTTGCAGAACATGCTGGAAGAAGTGCGGAATATGATATAGGAAAAATGGTTGCAGTGTTAAGTTGCTGCAACCTACGCCGGATCAACGTATTTGCCTAACCCATTTTCCTCCATAAAATTGACATATTCATAAATGAGGTGTAAACTGAAACCCATCCGTTTTTCTAGTTCCTGGGTATCCAGCCGGGCGATATCCGCTAAGCTGAAAAACCCATGCATTTCCGCAACGGCTTTTAGCTTGGGACTTAATTTCAGTGTCTCCAGGGGTAGGTGCATTAATTCTTCAGGAAAGTCTTTTTTCATGACTTGTTTTCGATTTGCACCCGGTTTCCCTTGCAGATGCCCGTTAAACGATATAGCGCGGGAAACGAGCTACATCCGTCCAAGAGGCCTGCAACAGCCCAACAAACAAGATAAGCCGCACCCGCGCTAAAGCGCAGGCGATCAGCCTATTTTTCCTTGTTTGTTTTAGAAGTTGCAGTTTCTTGGACAAGTCAAATAGCCGTCGCTATATAATATTTTAATCAAAGCAAATGTAACAATAATTGTTGAGACGGTTTAGCTGAGATGACCGGGATACCCCCGGTTCGATTTAACGGATTGACATTGCCACTAGCCGTCCCAATCAAACGTCATCAAAATTTTTGATACCATGTTATATTCATTTAGTTCACAACTATTCGATGAGATGGAAGATGCGCTGGACGGGGTCCAGTCTAGTATTAAAAAAGAAACAGAGAAATATATGGAGATGATCAAGTGTATAGACCATTTTGTCCAGCGTCTGGAAAATTTTGTCCTCGATCATGGGTTTGAAAACCCGGACCAGGAAATCGACTTCTTTAAAAGTATTTACCCGCGCTTTTTCTGCATGTACACCTATTATTCCGAACTGCAAGCCATCAACAAATTGCTGCCGGTAAATGGAACAGACCTGATGTTACGGGATTATTATCTCGGGGAATATCAACATCAGCACCGCTTTTTTAATCAGAACCGTGCCTTATATGACTATTATCTGGAAGAGGATTCAGACCGGGACGCGTATTATTTCCTGGCGCAAAACTATGAGCCCTTCCTCCCTTTGCATGAGCGGTTTTCAATGCACCCCAGGTTTCTGACCAACGCAGGATACACCTTTTCAAAGTTTATCGCATATGAACGCTTGCAGGAATACGTTGGGCGAAAGCTCAGATTATTGTATCGGAACCCGGAGAGTGAATATGTACAGCTTTTGCTGAAAGGCAGCAAAAGACGATGGACAGGCGATAAGATTGAACTGGTCGAGATTGCATATGGCATCTATTATACCAAACGGATGAACGAGGGAAAGGTAGAAGTCCGGGACATTATCGAATGGCTGGAAGACACGCTGGGCATAGAATTGGGAGATGCTTACCGCATGTTTGCAGATTTGCAGCGGCGCAAGAGCAGCAGCTATACCAAGTATCTGGAGGAGATGATGGCTGCCATACATGAGCATATCCAGGAGAGACATCGTTTCAAAGCCAGCAAACGAAAATTGAACAAACAGAAATAAATCGTACCACAGTTACAGAAATGGGGAAACCTTTGATTTTGATCTGCGCACTTTTGGCCTTGTTAACCAGCAAGGTCTTTGACATCGTGGAACGAAGCGTTTCCGGGCTAATCATCCGGAAATTGATGTGCAGCTGCAAGCCGGTATTCTGTCTTTTGACAGCTCCCGGCCTTGCAGTGATCCGCAGGCAGTCAGTTTTGGCAAAGGAGGTAGATCCTTACGCAGGTAGTTCCATTTTTGAAATACTCGTCTTCCAGGTTAGCGTTTGCCGGAGGATGGTTCGCAGAGGGGCTTTATGGCCCCTTTTGCGTTTTTACCTATCTATAAAAGCTATAACTATGTCCATTATTCATCTCAATACTTTTGTTAAGCTGGGTGGTGATCCTGAAGATGCCGATGCCATCCGCTGGTTACGACCACGCGTCGCCGCAGTTCCTGGTTTTACCATTGAGAAGATCCTGCCAGTCGGATCCACCCGCGCGTTGACCCGGTACCTGAAACATTTAGGCCTTTGGCCCGGCGGGAAAGATTTGTTGCAGGAAGTGCACTACAGCCGGTCTACCGATGGTAAAGATTGTTCCTATTCAGCACTGGGCTGGAAGAATGAAGCCGGTGGATGGGTTATACAGAACTCCAGGTGGCGTGGACTCCTTGGCCAGAAAGGTATAACCGTAAGGTTAGGCAGTCCGCTGCATGTTGCTGTATTCGAAAGCTATTTTGATTTTCTGAAATGGCACCAGGCCTATAAAGCCCCGGAACATACGGTGATCGTATTGAACTCTTCCGATTTTCTGGATGCAGGTATTTTTCTATGCCGTTATTTTAAACAAGCGGAACTGTTCTTTAGCAATGAGCGGTTCTGGAAAAGGATCCAGCTGAGGTATGGTAGTGTCATAGACCGTTCTGTCGAGTATGCGCCGTTAAATGAGGGCTACCGCAATTTCCTGGATTCCCAATCAAAAAACTATTGTAAACCTACCACTTATGAACCACTACATCGATGCCAACGCACTCCGTGAACAGGTGAGCCTGCCCGAGTTGCTCCGCCGCCTCGGCCATCAACCCATTGGTAAGTCCGGAGGAGAACTGAAATACCATAGTCCTATCCGCAATGGTGACCGTACACCATCCTTTACCGTCAGAACTGATACCAACCAGTGGTATGATTTCGGGCTTCCTGGTGGGGGTGACCTGATCAGCTTCGGAGTTACTTACTGGCCTACACTCAGCTTTTACCAGGTATTAAAAAAGATTCAGGAAATCTGCGACCTGCCCGAAAGTAAACTGCAATATGCGGAAAGACCTAGAGAACCCAGGCCAAGAAAAGCGGAGAAGGTGCAGAGCTATGAGCTGTTTTCGGTCAAGCCACTGGGCAGTAATCCACTGCTGGAAGAGTACCTAAAGACCCGCCGTGTTTGGGAGGCCGCCCAGGACAAGCTATCCGAGGTGGAGTTGCTATCTTTGAGTAGAGACATTTATGGAGCAGATTTGAAATGTAATTTTAAATTTGGCATATATGAAACACAGAGTATTTGACGATGAGTTCAAAAAGATGGCAGTAGAGCTGTCCAGGG
>NZ_QPKV01000024.1 GCF_003339865.1 Pedobacter chinensis | reverse complement strand
TGGAATTGCAATAGAAAAGTAGAGACCTTTTTATGCAGCTTCTGTTTTTTCCCCAGCGATGGTCTGCCCGGCTTGTTCGGGAGTGTTATAGTCCAATGCTGAATGCCTTCTCTTTCTGTTATACCAGACCTCGATGTAATCGAATATCTCGATTTTGGCTTGAGCCTTGGTTTCAAACTTGGTATGGTATACCAATTCTGTTTTCAAGGTTTTGAAAAAGCTTTCTGCAATGGCATTGTCCCAGCAATTTCCTTTTCTACTCATACTCTGCAATACCGGCATCCCTTTTAGGTATTTACGGAATTCATGGCTTGCATATTGTATGCCCCGGTCACTGTGGAATATCAGTTCACCATCCAAAGGTCTGTTACGTACTGCCATTTTCCATGCTGCTACTATCGTAGAGGCAGCGGTCATGCTACTGTCCATGCTCCAGCCCACAATCTTACGATCAGCCAGATCCATGATCGTCGTAAGGTATAGCCAGCCTTCGCCAGTTCGGATATAGGTGATATCACTGACCCATTTTTCGCCTATTCCATTGGTACTGAAGTCCCGCATCAACAGGTTTTCGTTTACGCGATAGAGATGGTTTGAATTGGTAGTTACACGATACTTGCGCTTCACAATGCTCTTTATCCCGTTTTTCTGCATTAGTCTGGCGATACGTGGACGTGAGGCAATAATACCCGATGCCTGAAGTTCCCTAGCGATGCGGGGGCTGCCGTAACGACCCCTGCTCATGGAATACACCTCCCTAAGCTGTGCCAACAGTTCTGAATTCTGGCGTTGCCAGAATCCGATTGGATCTTTTGCCCATTTGTAATAAGAACTACTATTGATGCCAAATATCTCCGACATCTTCCCAACGGGATAGATTGCCCTGTTCTGGGCTATAAATCCGTATATCCCCCGTCTCCCTTGGAGAAGATGCCTACTGCCTTTTTTAGGATGTCACGTTCCAATTCCGCATTTTTAAGTGCTTTCTTCAATCTCCGGATTTCCTGTTGCTCTTCACTAAGTCCAGGCTTGTCCATCATTACCTTACCTCCATTGAACGCTGGATTGTTACGCCATTTGCTTAATCTAGAAGCGTCTAGCCCCAATTCCTCAGCTGCTTCCTTTACAGATGTCTTTACCCTGGACAGCTCTACTGCCATCTTTTTGAACTCATCGTCAAATACTCTGTGTTTCATATATGCCAAATTTAAAATTACATTTCAAATCTGCTCCATAAATGTCTCTACTCAAAGATAGCAACTCCA
>NZ_QPKV01000023.1 GCF_003339865.1 Pedobacter chinensis | reverse complement strand
GAGATTGTAAAATAAACTGTGTCAAAAGTCAAAATCACTAACTTTAGATACAGTTTATTATGATGAGAGAAGAACAGCTCGATTATGAGCTAATGAAACAAAAGGCCCTCGAGCAATTGCGCTCAGGCAAATCTTTGTATGGCAAGGATGGAGCATTCGCTCCTTTGCTAAAAAGCTTTCTTGACTCTGCCCTTGAGGCGGAAATGGAAGTACACCTTGACGAAGGTGAGCGTTTTTCGGGTAATCGGAAAAATGGCAAGACCTCGAAAGAGATAAAAACCTCCAATGGGACGATTTCCGTTCAGACACCCCGAGACCGAAACTCCACATTTGAGCCTGAGATTGTTCGTAAACGGGAGACCATTCTAGCCGAAAGCCTTGAAAGTAAAATCATCGGCATGTATGGGTTGGGAATGAGTCTACGTGATATTTCCAAGCACATCAAGGACATGTACGATACGGATATCAGTCATGCAACACTTTCCTCTATTACTGATAAGATCATACCGGAAGTTAAGGAATGGCAATCCCGGCCACTTGAGGAACTCTACACGATCGTTTGGCTTGATGCCATGCATTACAAGGTAAAAGAAGATCACCGAATGGTGTCACATGCAGTCTATAATATCCTTGGAATAAACCGTCATGGGCACAAAGAACTTTTAGGCATGTATGTATCCCAGAGCGAGGGTGCCAACTTTTGGCTGAGCGTGCTTACTGATCTGCAGAATCGTGGAGTAAAAGATATCTTAATCGCCTGCATTGATAACCTGAACGGATTCCCGCAGGCAATCAATGCCATTTATCCCCAGACCGAAATACAAACCTGTATTGTTCACCAAATAAGAAACAGTCTCAAATATGTTGCCTCAAAAGATCAGAAAACTTTCATGAAGGACTTAAAGCCTGTTTACCAAGCGGAAACCCTTGAGCTTGCAGAACTCAGGCTAGATGAACTTGATGAAAAATGGGGCAGGAAATATGAAAAAGTACTGGAGTCCTGGCGACGAAATTGGTCAAAGCTTACCAGCTATTTTCGCTACGATGCTGCCATCAGAAAAATGATTTACACAACAAACACTATTGAGGGATTCCATCGGCAGGTAAGGAAAGTCACCAAAACCAAGGGTGCATTCACATCAGATATGGCTTTGCTGAAACTGATCTATCTGGCGCAAAAGAACATCAGTCAGAAATGGACAATGCCGCTGAGCAATTGGGCTACAACTGCTCAGAAACTTGCCATTTGGTTTCCTGATAGAATGATATTAGATTTGAATTGATTTTTTTGAGAAGCATTATTTTAGATTGACACAGTTTATTTTACAAAGCC
>NZ_QPKV01000002.1 GCF_003339865.1 Pedobacter chinensis | reverse complement strand
CTGGTATAACAGAAAGAGAAGGCATTCAGCATTGGACTATAACACTCCCGAACAAGCCGGGCAGACCATCGCTGGGGAAAAAACAGAAGCTGCATAAAAAGGTCTCTACTTTTCTATTGCAATTCCATGTAAAGGATGATCCTTAAATTCTCTCCTTTTTTGATCAGTATTTTATCTGATTCTGAAACGGTTTTGTTATCTAGTGTCCATACATAACGGTTCATATTTCCGGTCAGGTCGAATTTCAGTTCGCGTACAGGTCCCTTTGGCAAAACCGTTTTATTTGGATCGCGGAGCATATTGTAATTCAGGGTAACAATCTTTGGTTTAGCTGCTGCCATATTTATCGCGGAATCAGAAGACGTTTTATTGCTTTCCTTTTCAGGATTTGCTGAACCAGTGATTTCCGGATACATAACCATGTTCATATCCATTATCTGATTCTGCATTTTCATGCCCTTCATTTCTGTGATGTTCCCGCTCATATCCATCATTCCATTCATCATTTTCATTCCCTCAAAGTACTTTAGCTTTGGCATTTTTCTGGCGGTTACCTTTTCTCCGCTGCCCAGCCATAATGAAGCTGACTTCGTGCGGTCTTCCGGGGTAATCAGAAACTCGTAATGCTTATTTTCCGGAATAGTAACCACCACATCGTAGGTTTCTGAAACAGCAATGATCAACCTGTCTACCTCAACAGGTTCCACATCATTTCCATCGGTAGCTACCACGGTAATCTTCCCACCTGCATATTGGAGCCAGAAATAGGAAGATGCACCTGCATTGGCTATCCGTAATCTTACTTTGTCGCCAGCTTTGAACTGAGGTTGGATATGCTGGTTTTCGCCATTGATTAAAAACTGATCATAGTAAACATCGCTGACATCCATTGCATTCATCCTCTTCCATTCATTGGCAACTTTAGTTTTGAAGTGACCGCTTTTAATCGCCTCTGCATAGCTTTGGGTAGTGCCTTTCTGAATCGAAAACCAGTCGGTAGCAGCATGCAGGCTTCTGTTCACTTCATTGGGATTCATATTGCTCCATTCACTCAATATCAGAGGAATCGAAGGAATATCCCACTCATTCCTTTTCTTAATAATAAAGGCACCATACATACCGATTTGTTCCTGAAGTCCGGTGTGGCTGTGGTACCAGTGGGTACCATGCTGCACAATTGGGAACCTGTACAAATGGGTTGCTCCGGGCTTTATAGGCATTTGGGTCAGATTGGGCACACCATCATATCTGTTGGGTAGAAAAAGCCCATGCCAATGCAATGAAGTTTCTTCTTTTAATCTGTTGTGTACATAAATCTCTGCGGTATCTCCCTGGTTAAAAGTTAGTGTAGGCATAGGAATACTGCCGTTTACTGCAATCGCCCTTTTTGCCCTGCCCCCATAATTTACAATGGTATCTGCAATATAGAGGTCGTATCTTCTTGTTTTTGGCTCGGTTGCAGAAAGCGTATGAATAGGGCCAAGGTTTGCCTTTGCTTTTTTGATGTTATTCGAGATTGCAGAATGATTTTCCATATCCATTTCTTCCGGTTTATCGGCATCAGTTTTTTCTCTTATGGATGGCATATCTGGTTTTTGATTTTTGCCTTTGGGTGCATTTGTCGTTTTGGTAATGAGTTTCATTCCACATTTCGGGCAGTTACCTTCTTTATCCGACTGAACATCAGGATGCATTGGACAAGTATAAACAGGGGTTTCTTTTCTTTCTTTCGTTGTGCCAATAATCTTTTTGTCAATTTGTGCAAAAACAGATTGGGTCAGGATAATCAAAAGTACTGTTATGGTATTTTTCATTTTAATCTTGTTAGCCTTTTGAATATGCATTCTTTTTATACTGAATGTTAAAGTGACAGTCCGTTTTCATTACAAACTTAGCCCAGACTGATGGAAGAACTTTATATAATTTTAATTAAAGATTACATGATTTGAGCAGACAATCAACTGCGGTGTTCAATATTGCATTGTTTTTCTGACTGGATTGACCATTATCATTAAAAAGATTGTTTTTATTTTAGCTGCAGATGCTACATTTGATGCTATAATATCTTCAAGAAATTTTTAATGCCTGAAAACTACCTGCTAAATCATTCTGAGTTACCGTTCCTTCAGGGCGGTGGAGAAATGGGAGAACTGATTCGTGCTAAGGATTGGTCTGGAAATCCATTGGGTGATCCGGCAAATTGGCCTTTGGCACTCAAACAAACCGTGTCCATGATGCTGAGTACGGTTTTTCCAGTGCTAATTTGTTGGGGCAAAGATTATATCCAATTGTACAATGATGCTTTTCGGCCGATAAATGGGCTCGACAAACATCCTGCTGCTATGGGCGGTAGTGCAAGGGACACTTATGCGGAGATCTGGGAAAAAATCGGTCCGATGTTCGTTGAGGTAATGAATGGGAAAACGGTTGGTTTTCCTGATTTTATGGTGGTTCTTGAACGGAATGGCTATGCAGAAGAATGTTATTTTGACTTTTCCTACAGTCCTGTTAAAGATGAGCATGGCAATATAAGCGGTGTGCTGGTAATTTGTGTGGAAACGACTGAAAAGATCATGGCAATAAGGTCCCGTGAACTTCAGCAACAAAATCTGAGAAATGTGGTTCGACAGGCACCGGTGGGCATGTGCATTGTTAAAGGAACTCCGCTTATGGTAGAGGAGGTAAACGATCTTTTTTTGGAAATCATCGGGAAAAAATGTGATGATTTTAAGGTAACGCCCTATTGGGATGTTAATGTTGAAGCAAAGGCTTTTTACGAACCAATTACTGACCGCGTACTTGCCACAGGAGAAGCTTACCATGCCAATGAGCATGAAATAGTTATGATTCGACATGGGATTGAGGAAACTGTATATGTAGACTTTGTATATGAGCCTATACTCAATACACAAGGAACGCCAGAGGCCATTATAATTGTGGCGATAGATGTTTCTGAAAAAGTAACAGCACGAATGAAAATTGAGGAGGCTGCGGAGGAAATGCAGGCGATAAATGAAGAGATGACTGCATCGAATGAGGAACTCGCAGCTGCCAACGAAAAACTTGCGGTAACAAATGAAGAACTGGAATCTGCAAATAATGAGCTTTTGGTTAGTGAGGCGCGTTTCCGAAATCTGATTCACCAATCCCCGTTTGCGATATGTGTGATCAGGGCAACAGATTTAGTGGTAAATGAGGTCAATGATGGTTATTTGCAGTTGGTGGGCAAGTCCCGTCATCAGGTTGAAAACCGAAAAATTTGGGAGGCTGTATCTGAAGCAGCTGAAGGTTATGCTGCGGTATTTCAACAGGTTATTGATACAGGGGTACCCTTCATTGCAAAGGAGCATGAAGTGGTATTGATTAAGAACGGAGTGCCTGAAAATGTTTTTTTGGATTTTGTTTATGAACCAGTTATTGAAACCAATGGGCAGGTAACATCTGTAATGGTAGTGGGAATTGATGTTACCGAGAAGGTAATGGCAAGGCGAAACATAGAAGATGTGGAGGAGCGGATACGTTTGGCGATCGACGCCGCTGAAATTGGCACTTTTGATTTTGACTATCAAAACGGGCGGTTGGTATACTCTGAGCGGTTTGCCAGAATTTTTGATATTCGTTTAAATGCCTCCCGGGAAGAAGTGATCTCCAGATATCATCCTGAAGATTCACATTTGAGTGATGAGGCGCATGAACAGGCAAAAGCTACCGGAAAGATATTTTTTGAAGCCAGATTGATCCACACAGACAAGTCGATCAGGTGGGTAAGAATACAGGGGAATGTTTACTTTGACCAGGCTGGCAAACGCCGGCGCACGGTCGGTACTATACTGGATATTACCGAATATAAACGGCTGCAGCAACAAAAGGATGATTTTATTTCCATCGCCAGCCACGAGCTTAAAACGCCGATTACAAGCCTAAAGGCTTCGCTTCAATTGCTGGAGCGTATCAAATCCAATCCGCAAGACAGAATGTCGAGGCTTATTGAACAGTGCATAAGGAGCATGACCAAAATTTCCGGATTGGTTGACGATTTGCTGAACGTAAGCAAAATGAACCAGGGGCATATGGCACTAAATAAAAAATGGTTTAATGTGTCAAAAATGTTTGATGATTATTGCGGTTATATTAAACAGGATGATTCGCATGAACTTATTTTTCTGGGTAACCGGGAACTGGAGATTTTCGCCGATGAGCACAGGATAGGGCAGGTAATCATTAATTTTGTGAATAACGCGGTTAAATATGCCCCTTATTCCAGAAAAATATACCTGAGTGCTGAACATTCCGAAAACATTGTCAGGATATCGGTGGCCGATAATGGGCCTGGCATTCCTCCGGATAAACTTCCTCATCTCTTCGATCGTTACTTTCGGGTAGATGATAGTGGTGGACAAATATCAGGTTTGGGATTAGGCCTTTACATTTGTGCCGAGATTGTGGAAAAACATGGTGGTAAGATCGGTGTCGAGAGTGTGCAGGGAAAGGGAAGTACTTTTTGGTTCGAACTGCCTGTTGTTTTATGATTTTGTTGAACACTTAAAATTTTTATATAATATCCTAAGGAATGTCAATCGGATAATAATTTTTATTCCATTGCTCATTATTAAACCTGATACCTGGCCATTTTGCAAATTTTATTATTACATAAATTTTCATCATATTGTAGGTCCGAATCAGAATTCTGAAAAGCAAAACGCGATTAATATTAACAACCGACCGGCTGACTGTGGAAAACACCAAATATTTGAAATTTCTTCCTTTCATTTTTCTTTTTATACTTGTTTCAATTTCTGCTTTTGCGGATGTAGACAGCTTACAAAAAGTTTTAAATGGTAAACTTTCCAATAGAGGCATTTATGATCAGAAAAAGGTTCAGTATATCGAAAAAATAAGAGGCGATCTTTATCAAAGCTATTCATCTTTGCAAAAACGTTATGAGAATTATGACAGGCTCTTTAATGCCTATAAATCATATATTCATGATTCAGCATATGTTTATTGCAAAAAACTGAATGAATCTGCCAGATTACTTAATGATCAAAAAAAGATACATATCTCAAAGATCAAAATGGGATTTGTACTTATTTCTGCAGGAATGTTCAAAGAGGGGCTCGATACATTAAAACTTGTGGATGTATCTAAACTTGAAGATAGAAGCAAATATGAATATTTGTTTTTGCAGGCACGAAGTCATTTTGATCTTGCGGATTATGATAAAATCAGTGATTATTATGGCAAATACAACCTCATTGGATTGAACTATTGCGATTCAATAATCAAATGGGCCAAGCCTCATTCTTATGAATACCTTTCTGCTTTAGGTTTAAAGTCAATACGTCAACAGGAATATCTTAAAGCCTCAAATGTTTATGAGCAGATTCTTCATTTAAAACAATCTTATCAGGATAGTGCTGTTAACCTGAGTTGTCTTAGTTTTACTTATTTTGAATTGAAGAAAACCCAACTTGGCCTGGAGAATTTAATTAAAGCGGCCATCATTGATAATACTCATTCCACAAAAGAGGGGGTGGCATTAACCAATTTGGCTAATTACCTTTATCAGCAAGGTGATATCAAAACCGCATTCAATTATATCAACTATGCTATTGATGATGCCAATTTTTATGGCGCCAGGCACAGAGAAGCGCAGATCAGTAATATCATGCCTATTATTCAAAGTGAAAAAGTAAATGGCATTGAGAAGCAAAAAAATCTTTTAACAATATATGCCTCAACGATTACACTTCTTGTTGTTATTGTTTTTGTTTTTGCTTTTATCACTTTAAAACAATTGAAAAAGCTGAGAATTGCAGATCGATTGATTATCGAAAAAAATGCTGATCTTAATTTTGCAAATGACTCATTAAAGATAGTTAATTCTGAACTTGATAAATCCAATAAATCGTTATCGCGGATTAATACAAAACTTGATGAAGCAAATCTGATCAAAGATGAATATATAGGTTATTTTTTCAATATACACTCGAGCTACATTGAAAAAATTGATAAACTAAAAAGATCGATAGAGAAAAATATTAAATCAGGAGATTACAATGAGATCAGTTTGATTTTGAAAAAATTAAATACCGACTTAGAAAGAGAAAATCTTTCACACAGTTTTGATAAAGTATTTTTAAATCTGTTTCCAAATTTTGTTAGTGACTTTAATGCCTTGTTTATTGAAGATTATCAGATAGAGCTCCCGGCTGAGCATTTGCTTAATACGGAGTTGCGGATATTTGCCCTGATTCGTTTGGGGATTGATGAAAATGAGACTATCGCTAAAATCCTGAATTATTCTGTAAACACCATTTACACTTATAAAACGAAGGTCAAAAACCGCTCATTTGTACCCAATGATGAATTTGAGGATAAAATTATGCAGATCAGGGCAGTTAAGGAATTATTGGAATGATTATTTCTTAAGGACTAGATAAGTATAAGGATTAAGAATAATGAAGTCTCTAACCAGGTATTCTGCTCCTGTCATTGCATTTATCCATTTCGAATTGATTAATTTTTGTGGTGTTGGGAACGAAATCTGTTGGTTCCTTAAATTAGATAATACGAAAAACTTTTCTGATCCTTTTGTTTTTGTAAATGCACATATATCTGCTGAACTGTAAGATTTTACCTGATCACTTTTCAATGCTTTGCTGTTGTTACGCAGTGCGATAATTTTTTTATATTCAGCAGTCAGCCCTGGGTTTAAGCTCCAGTCTATTTTCTTGTTTACAAAAGGAAAAACCAATTGATATGGTGTTCCAACTTCCTGTCCGTTATAAATCATTGGAATGCTGTTCATGTAGGCAGCCACTATAAAAGCCGCCATCGATCCTTTTTCTCCTCCAAAAAGATCCTGAGGAACACCGTCCGAACTGTTTACATCGTGATTAGTCGTGTATCTTACAATCTGCTGCCCGTTTGATGCTCCTTTGTGATCAACAATATTAAGGCTGTCAATCACTTTTACTGATTTCCCTTTACTATAAACTTCTTTTAGGTTTTCGAAAAACGCAAAGCCAAAATTATAATCAAAGCCAGCTTTAAAATGGTCACTTCTTTTACCTTCAGCCAGAAACATAAGTTTGTGATTGGGAATGGCTTTTAGAGAATCGATGGCTTGTTTCCAAAAATCAAATGGCGGGCCATCAGCATAATCACATCTAAAGCCATCAATATTGGCAGTAAGTACCCAGTATTTCATTGATCGGATCATCTCCGCTCTCATCTCCATATTTTTGAAATTTAATTGAGCTACATCTAACCATCCTGTATTTGGCGGACTCAATATTTTTCCCGTATCATCTTGTAAATACCATGATTTGTTTTTTATCCAGTTATGATCGAAAGCGGTATGATTTGGAACCCAATCCAGAATTACAGCCATCTTTTTGCTGTGAATGCTATCCACAAGCGTTTTCAGATCTTCCAGCTTTCCGAATTCAGGGTTTATCGATGTATAATCTCTCACACAATAGGGCGAATTAACCGAATTTAGCTTACCAATGGGGTAAACAGGCATCAGATAAATCACGTTTATACCAAGATGTTTAATGGAATCCAGTCTGGATAAAATCCCTTTAAAGTTACCCTCTTTGCTGAAAGCCCTGATATTGATCTGATATAATATGACATCACTACGCTTTGGCAAATTTGAAATGCTTTGTGCTATGACGCTCGTTATTGCTAAAAAATGGAATAAAATAATGATGATCAGGAATTTTCTCATATAGAGGTATTATGATTGATTGGCCAAAATACGATTGATAGCGGTTATATGGATATGAGGCCTGGCCAGATATAGAAAATAGTTTTCAATATAAGAGTTAAGTTTTTATAAATAAGTGGTTTACGTTTATTTTTTATATAGATGAATATGAATGAGAAAAGAAGTATCATTTTGGTTTTTAACTACTTCTCTATGATTTTTATGCTAAAAACTATCTATATTATCTAGCTTGCTTTTTTAGATTAAATAGCTGATAGTCAATCATTTGATTTGATATTGTTCTTTATATTTTTAATATTCAAATTTCAGGATATTGATTTTTCCTCAAAACCTCTCTTACTTTGATCAACGAAGCCATTAACGATCGGCTAACCATTTTCAACCAAATATAATCTATATGAAACAAGTTTACTTGTACAAGTATGGTCTTTCCATACTGCTCTTAATTTTTTCTATTAATGTATTTGCTCAAAGCAACGTCTTTAAAGGCAAAATTGTCGACGAGCGAAATTTACCGCTTCCTGGCGTAAGTATTAAAGTGAAAGAGACGGCTCAGGGTCTTACTACAGACAATGATGGAAACTTTCAATTCAGTTCGGCCAATAAAGGTCCGCTAACTTTATCCATCAGTTATGTAGGCTACGATCTTATAGAAAAAATTATTAATTCCGGACAGTCGATTACTGTGGCATTGATTCCCAATGCACAATCCCTTTCTGAAGTTGTGGTTGTTGGATACGGCACGGTAAAGAAATCTGATTTGACTGGCGCAGTATCTACAATTGGCAGTAAAGATCTTAATCCGGGTGCAATTACCAATCCCTTACAACAATTAACCGGCAAGGCGGCTGGTGTAAACATTACACAAACCGGGAGCGAACCAGGAACTTCTCCAAGTGTAAGAATCAGGGGAATCACATCCTTAATTGGAGGGAATGATCCTTTAGTGGTTATTGATGGAGTTCAGGGAAATATGGATCTTTTAACACAGGTTCCACCCAGTGAGATTGAATCTGTTGATGTATTGAAAGATGCATCTGCAACGGCTATATATGGCTCACGAGGTGCTCCAGGCGTTATTATCATCACAACCAAAAAGAATAAAGCAGGCAAATCAAGTGTAGATTATACCGCTAATGCGTCTGTTGATGTACTTCCAAAAGGCCTGAAGATGTTAAATGCTGACCAGTGGTGGGAACAGGCACAGCTTTACAATGTACCTGCCTCTGCTAACCATGGTTCAAGTACAGATTGGTACAATCTGCTTACTCAAACAGGCGTTACCCAAAATCATACCATTGCCTTTGGTGGTGGAGCCAACAGTTTTAATTACAGGGCATCAGTTTCGGCTATTTTACAAACAGGGTCGGTAATCAAATCTGATTATAAAAATTATATCGCCAGGTTACAGGCCACTCAAAAAGCTTTTGATGATAAGCTGACCTTAACAATGAATCTGAACAACGGTATCAATAACACCAATTACAGTCCTACTGGAGTTGGAAGAGAAAGTTTCCGTTCAAATTTAATTACCAATACTTATGTAACCCGGCCTACAGATCCTGTTTACAATACTGACGGAACTTATTATTCAGATCCAAACGTATTTCAATATATCAATCCTTATGCTGTGGCCAATACTGTGGTAAATGAAAACCATATTAACAGTTTGTTTGGCAGTCTGCGTGCAGATCTTCAATTATACAAAGGACTAAGTTTAGGCTGGTTTGGAAGCTGGAGAAAGGTTGATGGAAATTCAGGATATTATTTGCCTGCCTCTTCTACCGTTGCTGCTGCAATTGATAATCAAGGCATCGCGAACATCAATAATTTTCACAACGATGAGAAGTTAATGGATATCAGCTTAAATTATAAAGTGAATTTTAACGATCATAGTTTTGACGCTGTTGCTGTTTATGAAACACAAGGACAAACCTATAACGGAAATTTTGCGCAGGCAAAGGGTTTTATCAATGATATTGCTACCTATAATGCACTCCAGTTGGGCGATCTTTCTAAAGTTACCCCTGGCGATATTTCTTCTTACAAAAATGATAGAAATCTGGTTTCTTTTTTAGGCAGGGTAAATTATTCTTATAAAAACCGTTACCTGTTAACAGCCAGCTTCAGGAGAGATGGATCATCGGTATTTGGTGTTAATCACAAATGGGGCAATTTTCCTTCAGGATCCGTTGCCTGGAAAATTGACGAGGAACCTTTCATGAAAAATCAGAAGATTTTCAGTTCGCTTAAATTGCGTGGAGGATTTGGTGTTACCGGTAATCAACAAGGGCTTTCGCCACAAGGTTCATTACAATTAGTAGGTTATTCTGGTGTAACTTATTTTGGCGGTGCACCCATAACAAACTTTGTGGTAAGCCAGAATGCTAATCCCGATCTGCGTTGGGAAACACGTAAACAAACCAATGTTGGTTTAGATTTTGCCATACTTAACGGGCGTTTATTTGGTACTTTTGATGCTTTTACCGCAACAACTGATAACCTGTTATTTGGATATACCGTACCTCAACCGCCATTCCCATACCCTAATATTACTGCAAATGTGGGCAGTATATTA
This sequence comes from Pedobacter chinensis, assembly GCF_003339865.1. Taxonomy (GTDB): domain Bacteria; phylum Bacteroidota; class Bacteroidia; order Sphingobacteriales; family Sphingobacteriaceae; genus Pedobacter; species Pedobacter chinensis. The sequence goes on along the minus strand of NZ_QPKV01000002.1, from coordinate 964,569 downwards.
AATAAGGGCCTTGAACTTTCCCTGAGTTATGATTTAATTAAAACTGAAAATACTGTTTTAACGATTGCAGGAAACGGCTCATTGCTAAGGAACAAAGTCATTAGTTTGAGTGGAAATATTGCAGGTGTTCCCTTAAACACGAATTATGTTTCATGGGGCATAAATTCTTATCTGATTGAAGGGATGCCAATCGGAACTTACAATATTTTACAGCATGCGGGGAAAAATGCCTCGAACGCAGAAATAGTAGCCGATTTAAATGGCGATGGAATTATAGATCAGGGAAATCAAAGTCCTGACAGGGTTATTCAAGGCTCTGCGATTCCGAAATATACTTATGCCTTCACACCAGGTTTCAGGTATAAAAACTTTGATGCTTCAATGGTTTGGAGAGGATCAGGCGGAAACAAGATATACAATACCATCCGTCCGAGCCTTAGTTATTTTGAGAATTTAGGTAAGTCAAATGTATTGGAAAGTGCTGTTCCGCTGGGATTATACACTTCACAATACAGTTCAAATTTATGGCTTGAAAACGGTGCCTTTTTAAGATGGGAGAACCTTTCATTCGGTTATACGGTAAAAACTGAGAAAATCAAATATTTGAGTTCTCTTAGGTTTTCACTTACCGGAGCAAACCTATTATTGATCACAAAATATACCGGGATAGATCCCGAATTGAATGTGAGTGGTGGTAGTGGCTCAGGCGCTGACGGTGGAATTTATCCAAGAACAAGGACATTCTCATTGGGTTTAAATGTGGTTTTTAAATAATAATGAACATGAAAAAATTTTTAACAGTCATTATCATTATCGCAGTGGCAACACAGAGTTGCAAAAAGATAAATGAGAATGTTTACGATAAATATTCAGCTACAGAATTTTATGGTTCAGCTAAAGGGGCTGATGTAGCACTTGCAAATGTATATTCACAAGTATCGGGAAACTGGGGTACCGGATATGCCGGTGCTGATAACTGTTGGTATGACCTCAATACCATGTCATCAGATGAGCAGGTAATTCCACATCGAAACACAGGAGATTGGCAGCTCGATTTTGCTCAGCTTTATCAGCGTCAATGGTTGCCTACTTCAGGCATCATTAACAATACCTGGAACTGGCTTTATAAATCAATTTATACTGCCAACCTTGCAATAGATCAACTACAGCAATCAAATGCAGAGGCCTCAAAAATTGCAGAAGCGAAAGTTTTGCGTGCTTTCTTCTATTACCTTTTGATAGATGATTTTGGATCAGTTCCATTTTATACTGATAATAACATCACAGTAGATAAAATACCACAGGCCAGCAGAACAACAGTTTATAACTTCGTTGTTAAGGAACTTACCGAGAACGTTGACCAACTGATGGAAACCAAGGGTGGGGTATACTATGGCAGGTTTAATAAATGGGCAGGATATGCTTTGTTAGCAAAGGTTTATCTTAATGCAGAGGTATATACCGGAACTGCAAAATGGGCAGAATGCCTTGCTTCCTGCAATAAAGTTGCTCAGGGTGGTTTTACGCTTCATCCGGGCGGAGCAAATGCTGCAAGCCCGCTTGGTTATCAATACTACGAATTGTTTGGCGATAAATTACCTGATGATGAAACCATTCTTGCAATTTATGCCACGGCAGACATTGTTTCAAGAAATATTTATGCACTGCGTAGCGTAAACGGACCTAACGGCGTGGCTTTATTTGGTTTCAGCGGATGGAATGGAACAATAGTTCCGCGTACATACTATGAAAGATATGACAATAATGATATTAGAAAAAAGCAATTTCTTGTGGGGCCACAACCAGGTGGAGTAACTTATACATTGGATGTGACATCACTTGATAATCCAGGAGCCGGCCCTACCGAAGGAATAAGGAATGTGAAATTTTTCCCTGTTCCGCCACAAAATGGAAGTGGGGAATCGAATGATTTTCCTATCTATCGCTATGCTGATATTTTATTAATGCAAGCAGAATGCAATGTGCGTTTAGGTAATGCAGCCGCGGCCAAACCATTTATCGATCAGATCAGACAAAGAGCAGGCTTAGGTGCGTTATCGGCCAATCCAACTTTGGAAGATGTGTATAACGAACGTGGTTTTGAACTGAACTGGGAAGGACACCGCAGGCAAGACATGATCAGGTTTAATAAATTCCTGCTCGCACGAGACTTTGCTCCGGCAGTTCAACCCTTTAGGTTATTGTTCCCAATTCCAACAAGTGCACTTAATGCTAACTCAGGTTTAAAACAAAATCCAGGCTATTAATTATCCCAACGATGAAAAAAATTATATATCTTTTTATAATTCTTTGTGCAGGGCTTTTTCAGTCGTGTAGAAAAGATAAAGAACTGACTGTGCTAAAATCTGTTGCTTTTAGTTCTTCATTAACCGTTAACAAGTCTGCAGTAATCTTATCAGTCGCTAATGATACTTCATCAGTAGTCACTTTTTCATGGCCATCAGTAACTTTCCCTATAAAAGCTTCAGTAACCTATACTTTGGAAGTTGATGTTCCTTCAGATACGGTTGGCAGTGCTGCATGGGGAAATGCCACAAGTGTTCCGATAGGTGACGATGTATTAAGTAAAACTTATAAAGGAAAAGACCTGAATACTTTAGCCTTGTCGATGGGTATTGCAAGTGGAACAACGGGCAGTTTGGTATTCCGTGTGAAAGCCTATCAGGATCGTGCAATTTATAGTAAGGCGGTTTCTCTTAATGTAACAACCTATTTAGCTCAGCCTGTATACCCGTTATTGTATATTCCCGGCGATTATCAAGGATGGTCTCCTGCAACAGCACCAACGGCAGCGGCACTCCAACCGAAAATTTATGAGGGTTACATTTATATCCCGGCAGGAGTAACCAATTATTTTAAAATGACTTCGGCAATGGATTGGAATCATATTAACTATGGTGACGCCGGAGGTGGAAAAATTTCCGTTGATGGAAATGCTCCCGGACTTATTGCACCTGATGCCGGTTATATCCAGGTTTCTGTTAACCTGAACAATAATACCTGGTCGGCCACTAAAACCACCTGGTCTATCTTAGGTGATGCATCTCCCGGGGGATGGAGTACAGATACGCAGCTAACTTATAATCCAACTACAGAAGTTTGGACCGTTACGGCAGACATGCTTTCAACCGGTTCATTCAAATTTAGGGCAAATAATGCCTGGATCATAGATTTTGGAGTGGATGCGAATGGTAAACTGGCTTATGCAGATAATCCGGTATATGGATATGATCCTACGGTAAATAACATTACGGTGCCATCAAGTGGTAATTATACCATTACGCTTGATCTGCATGATCCATCAAATTACAACTTTAAGCTAAAGAAAAATTAATTACCTGTAAATGGGAATACCATTGCCAGATCGACTAAACCAATATGAAATACCATTATAAACACACCATGCTCAGGGCGCTTTTGTTCTTCAGTATATCGCTTTTTGCCTTTTGCAAAAAGGATGGGAATAAGATTGTTCCAGATACTTCATATCCTCAGTATGGCACACCATTCGCAGGTGTGCCCAATACTACAGATGCCATTATTTACCAGGTAAATTTAAGGGCCTTTAGTCAGGAAGCTAATTTTAAAGGTGTAACAGCTAAAATGGATTCCATCAAATCATTGGGCGTAAATGTGGTTTACCTCATGCCAATTTATCCAGTTGGTGTTTTAAAATCTGCTGGAGGATTAGGTTCTCCGTATGCGGTAAAAGATTACAAATCGGTAAACACGGAATTTGGCAGTCTTGAAGATCTAAGAAGTCTTGTTAACGCAGCACATGATAGAAATATGGCTGTAATGTTAGATTGGGTTGCCAGTCATACCGCCTGGGATAATGCATGGATCAGTAATAAAAACTGGTACAAGCAAGATGTGAATGGAAATATTATTTCTCCAGCCGGAACAAATTGGACAGATGTTGCTGCTCTGGATTATTCCAAGCAGGATATGAGATTAGCGATGATAGATGCCATGAAGTATTGGGTTTTTAATGCCAATATTGATGGTTTCCGTTGTGATGCTGCCGATTTTGTTCCCTTCGATTTTTGGAAACAAGCCAATGATGCATTAAAAGGCATTACCACACATAAATTATTAATGCTGGCCGAAGGTACACGAAATGATCATTTTAAAGCTGGTTTTCAAATGGTTTACGGCTTTAATTATTATTCTACTTTGGAGAACAAAATTTTTGGAAATTCAAACTCCGTTACACTTCTGCAAGATTTGAATACCAGTGAATACGCCACCGCATTACCAGGATCTCAGGTAGTGAGATATATTACCAATCACGATGTTTACCTCACAGATGGAAGCCCGGTAGATATATATGGCGGAAAAACAGGATCAATGTCTGCATTTCTGGTAACTGCTTTTATGAAGGGTGTTCCGATGATTTATAACGGCCAGGAAATAGGATGCGCCAGATCAATGGATTTCTTTTACCGTACTCCAATTGATTGGACCACCAATCCAGAGATGAAAGCGGAATATAAAAAGATCATTAATTTCAGAAAAGGTAGTGATGCGGTAAAGAATGGCGATTTGGCCTTATATAGCAGTGATGACGTTGCTGCATTCACGAAATCCAATGCCAATCAAAAAGTGTTTGTTGTGGCCAGCTTCCGTGGAAATCCCACCACTTATACCGTTCCAACAGCGCTTAAAGGTAGCTGGAAAAATGCTTTTACTGGCGCATCGGTTACTTTAAATGATCAATTGTTCCTTCAGCCTTTTCAGCACATGGTTCTAGTTAAATAGAGAGATTCAAAATAATTTGCACTTACCCTGATATTTTTAACCAAGCTTACCTTATGTCTTTAAAAAGAAATCTTTTTTACAGTTTAATTTTTTCAATGCTCGTTCTGAAATGTTTTTCACAATCTTCAACGCCAGTTTCAGTAAGAATGAAAAATGTGGGCTTTACTTTTACGCTTAATGCAAAAGGTGTACCGCAATATGCCGTCTCTTATTCCAAAAATAATGCAATTCTTCCTTCGTCCTTAGGTTTTAAATTGGATCAGAATGTTTCGCTTACCGAAAATTTCAGATTGATCAAAGTAGATTCAGTATCTGTTGATGAAACCTGGAAACCGGTTTGGGGTGAAGTATCACAAATCAGAAATCATTACAAGCAGTTAACCGTACATTTGGCACAGCAGGGAGAAAAACCAATTTTACTGGATATTGTATTTCGAATATTTGAAGATGGAGTAGGGTTTCGCTATGAGTTTCCAGCTCAACAAAATCTGAAATCATTCATTGTTAAAGATGAAGTGACGGAATTTAATATGACCGGAGACCACAAGACTTTCTGGATTCCGGCAGATTTCGATTCCAATGAATATAAATATACTTCCTCACCTTTAAGTCAGATTAATGCCCATAAATGGGATTTGATTTCGAGTGGAAAAATTGAAGTGAATATTCCGGATCAATATGCTGTGCAAACACCATTAATGATGAAATCTGCAAACGGTTTGTATATCAATATACATGAAGCGGCTTTAATTGATTATTCGTCAATGCAATTACATGTTGACCGTAGAAATTTTAAGCTTACCTCCAGTCTTGTACCTGATGCAAGAGGAAATAAGGCCTATATGCGTTCGCCTTTCAAAACACCTTGGCGAACAATTATCGTGAGTGATCGGGCAACTGATATTTTATCTTCAAAAATGATATTGAATTTGAACGAGCCATCTAAAATCGAAAATACTTCATGGATTAAACCAATGAAATTTATGGGTGTTTGGTGGGAAATGCAGGTAGGCAGAACCAGTTGGAATTACACCGATCAGATGGATAGCTTATATTTAAAGGGAAAATATATTCCAAATGGCCGCCATGCAGCCAATACCGAAAATGTTAAACACTACATCGATTTTGCCGCTAAAAACGGCATTGAAGGTTTATTGGTTGAAGGTTGGAATAAGGGCTGGGAAGAGTGGACAGATGATAAGGAAGAGAAGTTTGATTTCGTAACACCTTATCCTGATTTTGATGTACAGGAAATTTCTGCTTATGCCAAACAGAATGGTGTTAAAATGATTATGCACAATGAAACAGGGGGTGGGGCCACCAGTTATGAGAGACAAATGGATACTGCTTTTCGTTTTATGAATAAGTATGGTTATGGTTCGCTTAAAACAGGTTATGTTTCAGGAATTATCCCCAGGGGAGAGCACCATGATGGACAGTGGATGGTAAACCATTATATCCGTTCCATAGAAAAAGCAGCTCAGCATCACGTTACTATCGATATTCATGAACCAACGAGGCCAACAGGTTTACACCGTACCTATCCAAATTTTCTGGCTTCTGAAGCAGGCAGAGGGAATGAATGGAATTTCTTTATCGATGGAAATCCACCGGAACATGAAACTATCCTTCCTTTTACACGCCTGATTGGTGGCCCGATGGACTATACGCCGGGTGTTTTTAAGCTTAGAAATTATGCTCCGGGGGCGCCCGACCGACAAATGCATTCAACCCTGGCGAAGCAATTGGCACTTTATGTAACCATGTATAGCCCGTTGCAAATGGCTGCAGATATTCCGGAGAATTATGAACCGCACATGGATGCGTTTAAGTTTATACAAGATGTTGCAGTAGATTGGGACGATACGAAAGTTATTGCCGCAGAACCTGGAGCATATATCACAATAGCTAGAAAAGCCAAAGGCAAAGATGATTGGTTTATTGGAGCCATTACTGGCGAGGATAAAAGAAAATCAACATTGAGCCTGGATTTTCTTGATAAAAACAAAAAATATATCGCAACGATTTATGGCGATGGTAAAGATGCAGACTGGAAAACCAATCCAGAATCATATGAGATTAAAAGTGTCTCCGTAAATAGAAACAGCAAATTGAAACTTTTACTGGCTTCTGGTGGAGGAACAGCAATACACATAAAGCCGATTAATTAAATTTTTAAGAAAAAACAACATAAAAGCATTTAAACGGGATGGCACCTAATCCGGTTTTTCAACATATTCACTGGGTGTCATTCCAAACTGCTTTTTAAACTCCCGGCTAAAATACTTACGGTCTGTAAATCCAACCATATATCCAATTTCATATACTTTGAACTGTTTCTCCTGAAGTAATTGTGCAGCTCTTTTTAAGCGAATCGATTTAGAAAAATCATTTACAGACATATCTGTGAGTGCTTTGATCTTTTTATACAATACAGATTGGCTCATGCCTATTTTTTCAGAAAGAATTTCTACCCCGAAATGTTCATTTTCCATATTCTCTTCTATAATCTGAATAAGTTTGGAAAGAAATCTTTCATCCATAGAATCAACAATCATCCGGGTTGGTTCGAGCACAAAAGATTGACTGAACTTTTTACGCATGGTTTCGCGCCCATTTAATAGATTGCGTACGTTCAGTTGAAGGATTTTACTACTAAATGGTTTGGTAAGATAAAGGTCTGCTCCACCTGATAATCCATGGATCTGATCGTTTTCTGAGGTTTTGGCAGTTAAAAGTATAACTGGAATGTGGCTTGTTCTTTGATCTGTTTTTAGTTTGTCACAAAGTGTAAAACCATCCATTTCCGGCATCATGACGTCACTGATGATCAGGTCTGGAATTTCTGTTATGGCTTTTTCCCAACCTTCTGATCCATTTTCTGCAATGTTGATGTGGTAATTATTTTCAAGAGCTTCTTTAATCAATAACCTGAGTTCCGAATGATCTTCTATAATTAATATGCTTTGTTTTTGATCCGTACGCTGGAGTAGAAGATTTTGAGTTATTAGCTCTTTTTCCTTAACGTTCACATCTGGCGCAAAATTAAAATCATGTAACACCTTGGGTGGTTGCAGGTATGATGAGTTTCTAAAGTGTTCATTACCGGATAACAAAGTTACGGTAAAGTTTGTATATCCTGAGGAATTTTGAGTTGAAGGAATGCTGGTGACATTAATTTCTCCATTATGAAGTGTTACAACGTTTTTGGAAAGTGCCAGTCCGATTCCATACCCTGTGTTTTGTATGTTGTGGTCGTTGACCTGGAAGAAGTTAGTGAATAACTGGTCCAGATATTCAGTAGCGATACCACGTCCTGTATCAGCCACGCTAATAATAATCTTATTCTTCTTTTTTTGTATATTAATAGTAATGCTTCCTCCTGAAGGTGTGAATTTGAAGGCATTTGAAATCAGGTTAAAAAAAACTTTTTCAAGTTGTTCTTTATCAAAATATAGCAGGATTGGATTTTCTTCGTATACGAGCGAAAATTTAATATTCTTTTTTCTGGATAATTCCGTGAAAGAATTATAGATATCCTGGATAAATAAAACCAGATTATACTCTGCTATGTGAAGTTTCAGATTGTTTGTTTCCGCTTTTCTAAAGTCCATAAGTTCACTTACAAGTTTCAGTAAACGATCTGCATTGAGTTTTACACTAGTTAAGTGCTTGCTTATTGTTGCATTGTTCTGATTGCTGTCCATCATTTTTTCAATCGGGGCCATAATGAGAGTTAAATGCGTCCTGATCTCATGAGATACATTAGTAAAGAAATTCAACTTAACCTGATGGAGTTCTTCATCTTTGGTAATCAGCTGTCTTAAATAAAAAAACCTCGTAATAAAAAAGAGTATTACCGCCAGTAAAATAACATAAATGCAAAATGCCCACCATGTTTTGTAAAATGGAGGAAGTATTTCTATCTGTAAGCTTGCAGGAATACTCCATACACCATCATTATTTGCTCCTTTTACCAATAAATTATAGGTTCCGGAAGGAAGATTTGTGTAAGCGGCAACTGGAATATTGGTTTCTACCCACTGATCATTGATGCCTTTCAGCTTATATGCATATTTGTTTTTGTCAGATTTTATATAATTAAGCAAGGCGAATTCAATTGTAAAAATATTCTGGTCATGCCTGAATTGTAGTTTTTTAGTAAAGCCAAGATCCTGCTGTAATAATCCATCAGGTGCATTTATTTTAACAGGGGTATTAAATAATTTAAGGCCCGTAAATTCAATAGGCGCTCTATAGTTGTTTTTTTGAATCTGGCTCGGAAAGAAATGCGTAAGACCATTATATCCTCCAAAAAACAGTTCGCCATTTTTGTTTGCAAAAAACGAATTGTAATTAAATTCATCTCCCGCAATTCCATCACTTGTGGTATAGGTTTGGAAAGTTTTATAAACCGGATCAAACTTATTTAGGCCATTTGATGTACTGATCCAAAGCTGTTGTTTATTATCTTCAATTATTCCTAATACATTGTTGTTTGATAATCCATCTTTTGTAGTATAGATATGAGCAAATTTCTGAATTTTAGGATCATGGCATGTTAATCCACCATAATAAAGCCCTATCCAAACATTGCCTTTAGTATCTTCTGTTATACAGTTTATATAGTTGGAATTATTGCTTACGCTATTGCTGCCCTTCGGCAGTTTATAGGAACGTATAGTGCCCAGGGTTTTGGAGTATACATATAAGCCAGTTGTGGCTGCAATCCAGATGTTTTTCCGGGAATCTTCAAAAAGAACTTTAATGTTTTTATCCTCCAGTATTTTTATTGCTGAAGGAGCAATCAAGGGAATCAGGTTAGTGTTTGTTTTGTTAAAAATTCTTAATCCACTCTGGCTACCAACCCAAAATGTTCCATAACTATCTTCGAGAATAGCGACAATTTCAGAACGGGTGGTGTTTAAATCCGATTTACGGCTTAAAAAATGCCTGAACTTCTTTGTTGATGGCACAAACAGGTTTAATCCGCCGCCATGCGTACCAATCCACAAATTGCCAGAACGATCCTTGTAAGTGATTTTTATTAGGTCTGATCCAAGACTTTGACTATCAGTAGGTTTGTGCTTATATGCCGTAAATGTACCTTTAGTCCAATCATAATAATTTATTCCACCTCCTTCGGTGCCTATCCAAAGATCATTGTCATCTGCCTCAGAAATGGAGCTCACCACGTTATGGCTAATTCCCGGAAGTTTATCATTGTATTGCCAGCTTGTAAAGTTGGTTGGGTTGGCATAAACTACGTTTACGCCGCCATAATAGGTTCCAATCCAAACTGATCCATTCAAATCCTCAAATATGCTGTAAATTGAATTTTGATTTAAACTTTGAAGATTGGCTTTACGATGCTGGAAAGTTCGAAAGGTTTTCGTTAATGGATTTAATATACTCAATCCTTCCTGTGTGCCTATCCAAAGTTCTCCCGAAGAATTTTTAACAATTCTGCGGATGGCATTGTGTACAATGCTATTTCCATTACCTTCCTGATGCAAATACGACGTAAATTTCTGTGTTGTTTTATTGAACATGTTTAAGCCACCATTTTCGGTTGCTATCCATAAGTTTCCCTGGTTATCTTCTACAATACCAGTTATGGCATTATCGCTGATACTGCCTGCCGTTTTAGAACTTATAAAAGTTTTAATAACATAAAGCCGTTTATTAAATAGCACTTGTGTAAGGCCATTGTTAGTGCCAATCCATAAAAACCCGTCGTTATCTTCGTAAATGGTTAATACCTCATCTATTGCAATAGAAGAAGGTAATCCAATATTTCCTGCAGAGATGAAGTGATTTGTGTGGCGGTTTATGAGTAAATAAAGTCCGTGATTTGTAGCAACCCACAAATGGCCTTTCCCGTCTTCATAAATGTTTTTGATTCCGTTATAATGATATTTTGGATTTGCCTGCGTTAAATAAATTCTTTCAAATGTATTTTTTTGAGGATTGAATCTGTTCAAGCCGTTTGCAGTTCCAACCCACAATACGCCTTTGGTATCACTATATAAGGCAGTAATGTAATCATCTGTTAAAGTGCTGGAATCGGTGGCATTGCTTTTATATAAACGAAATTGATTACCATCATACCTGTTGAGTCCAAATCTGGAACCATACCACATAAATCCATGGTTATCCTGAGCAATTGAAAATATTGAGTTCTGTGATAAGCCATTTTCTGTGATCAAATGGTTAAAGATGAGATCCTGTGCTTTACAATATAAATTCAGAATGATAATAGTAGATATGAAAAGGAGTTTTTTTTTCATTTCAGGGATGTGATTTATAAAATAATAAGGATTTCATATTTGGGCATGACGTATAAAAATACAATTTCAGGAAGAATTAAACCCCTTTAAAACACGCGAATTTTATGTTTTAACACGAAAACAAGATTTTCTACCCAGATAAACAGATTCTTCGCCCCTTCAATTTTTTTTATCGTAACAACTTTACCCAAGCCAAATATTTTTTTGCTGCCAAGCAATAAACAAACCTAAAACAAACAAATATGATGAAACATTACTTAAAAAAAGTGATGGACGTTAAGGCAAAGCGTAAGTTGCTTTTTGTGCAATTTATTTGCCTGAGCTTGATTTCCATTACGGGATTAGCCCAAAACAATCCAATAAAGAAGGCGCAAAAGGAGACTTCAGTTTCCGGCACCTTAAAAGGAAAAATTTCCGATATCTACGGAGAACCTTTATTTGGAGTAACGGTACTTAATAAGTCTAAAGGGGAACATACCATAACTGATAGAGCGGGAAAGTATACCATAGCCGGAGAGCCGGGTGAAACATTGGTGTTTACACTTAGTGGATATCTAACAAAGGAAGTTGAAGTTGCCGATCAGCAATTAAACTTTTCTTTAACAGAGAGCACACAAACTGAAAAAACATATAATAGCTTGTATGGACCAAGAAAAAAGTCCACCAGCATTCAATCTTATGCAGATATCTACTCTAAAGAATTGGCTCAATCTCCAACGGTATCTTATTTGAATGCGCTTACAGGAAGGCTTCCTGGTTTAACAACGCTTCAGGCAAACGGAGAACCAGGCAATGATTTTGTCGGAGCTTCTATTAGAGGAGTTGCACCGCAAATTTTAATTAATGGAATTCCAAGAGATATTACCTCGATAGATCCGGAGCAAATCGAATCTATCACTATTTTAAAAGATGCACTAAGCACTGTAATGTTAGGGCAAAGATCATCAGGTGGAGTGATATTAATCAAAACCAAGCAAGGTGAAATCGGTAAGCAAAAAGTTTCATTTACTGCTCAGAGAGGGATTCAATCATCAACCCGTATTCCCAATACCCTGGATGCCTACAATTATGCTACATTATTTAATGAAGCATTAAGAAATGATGGTAAGGCAGAAATTTATACTGCAGCAGATTTACAGGCTTATAAAGATGGGTCAGATCCTATCGGACATCCCAATGTAGATTGGTATAAAGAAATACTCAAACCATCATCAATATTTTCACGATACAATCTCAATACATCGGGCGGAGGAAATAATGCAAGGTATTTTGTATCAGTTGATTATTTGGATCAGGACGGTTTGTATAGAACTTCGGATCATAATTCATACAATACCAATGTTAATTATAAGCGCTATTTATTACGCTCAAATATAGATGTTGATATTACCAAAAACTTATCTGTAAATCTCAATCTGTTTGGTGCCATTGAAAACGGGAATTACCCTGGCGGTGGTGGTATATACGGTGCTTTGGCAACTACACCAAATAATGCCTATCCTATCTTCAACAGAAATGGATCGCTGGGTGGAAATAACGATTTTCAAAACAATATATGGGGTTTAAGTACAAGATCGGGCTATACACTTAGCTACAATAGAACAATTTCTGCCGATCTTTCTCTTAAAAGGACACTTGACGACGTAGTAAAAGGATTATTTGTAAAAGCAACACTATCATTTAATACTGGTCTTGGCGATGCGACAAACAGAACCAAAACATTTGCAGTGTATAAAGAAACGCCAAATCTCAATGGTGGGTATGATTATCAGAAATTTAAAGTAGATGGTGTTCAAAATGCAGGATCGAGCACCAATACTGCGCAGAATAAAAATCTGTACAGCGAATTTCAGATGGGTTTCGACAGGAGTTTTGGAAAACATCATATAGGTGCACTGGTTAACGGAAATATTCAGAACGTTTATGTAAATGGCCCTAGTTTGCCGCTTGATTATAAAACACTGGCCAGTTCATTCTCTTATAATTATGAGGAGAAATACATGTTTGAAGCAGCCATGAGTTATAGCGGGTTAAACAGGTATATAGATAACAACAGGTATGGTTATTTCCCGGCAGTAGGCGTTGCATGGAATATTTCAAAAGAAAATTTTTTAAAGGAAAATGTAAACTGGATAAATAACCTGAAACTTCGCGCATCTTATGGAAAAACCGGAAATGCGAATATCGGTTATTTTGTTTACGATCAGTATTATACCGATGGTGTAGGATACTACTTTGGCACAAGTGCCACGTTCGCCTATACGAAAACAGAAAGCACATTGGCCAATCCAAACGCCACATGGGAAAAGGCAAAAAAATTGAATATAGGATTAGATGCTGATTTTTTCCATAACACCTTTAATATAACTGTTGATTATTATAAAAACAGGTTTTATGATTTGATGCAGCAAAGGGGTAAAAGTTCAGCAATTATTGGCAATACTTATCCTCTGGAGAATATCGGAATCACAGATTACAAGGGATTAGACCTTCAGGCCACTTATAGAAATCATGTAAACAACTTCAACTATTTTGTTTCTGCCATAATTTCTGCCGGGAGTAACAAAATTATTGACCAGGATGAAGTGTACCGGGAATATGATTGGATGCGAAGAACAGGACAAAGCAGTAGCCAGACATTCGGATATATTGCAGACGGTTTTTTTCAAAATACAGCGGAAATTAATGCCAGCCCAAAAATTGCAGGTTATAATCCCGTACCTGGAGATATCAAATATAAAGATCTAAACGGAGATCATGTAATTAATGAATTTGATGTTACGTCTCTCAGGTCAAACAAGTCTATGGTTTATTATGGCTTAAACTTCGGAGTCAATTATAAAGGATTTGATTTTTCAGCACTATTGCAAGGTGCCAGAAATCGAACCATTTATGTGTCTGGCATAACAGAATGGGAGTTTCAAAATAATGGATTAGGGCAGGCATTTGAACATCATTTAGATCGATGGACACCTGCAACCGCAGGTACTGCAACATATCCAAGATTAACAGTTGGAAGCAATGTCAACAATCAGGCGAGTTCCTCATTCTGGCTTCAGAATGGTAATTATTTAAGGCTTAAAAATGTTGAACTTGGTTATACTTTACCCGGCACTTTAAGTAACAAAATTGGCCTTTCTTCTATTCGGGTGTTTGCAAACGGGCTAAACCTGCTTACCCAGTCTGAATTTGACAGGGTAGACCCAGAAACCATCGGAAGTATTTACCCCGCCCAACGCGTAATCAACATGGGTATCAACATCAAATTTTAATCTATGAAAAGATATATATATGTTATTGTACTTGCGGCAGGATGTTTGGCTGCATGTCAGAAAAATGATATTGAAAAAACGCCTTTAAATCAATGGACAGAAGAATATATTTTTGATGTAAAGGATTCTGTTGGAGATTTTGCAAAAGGATTTTTAATTGAAACCTACAGCAACTTACCAACCGGTTTTAACCGAATTGGAGGAAATGTACTCGAATCTGCATCAGATGATGCCATTGCTTCCCAAACATCCAGCACCATTGAGCGTTTTACCAATGGGCAGATTAGTTCATTCAACAATCCTGATGACCAATGGGCTAAAAATTATACTGGTATTCGCCGGGCTAATATCTTTTTGACCAATGTTGGCAAGGTTCCGTTTAAACAATCAATGATTACGGAAAAAAATTACTGGATTGCAGAAGCACGTTTCCTTAGGGCATATTTTTATTTTGAACTGGTAAAACGCTATGGCGGAGTTCCTTTATTGGGCGATAAAGTTCTTACTTTGAATGATGATCTCTCTATCCCCAAAAACACCTTATCTGAATGCGTACAATATATACTAAATGAATGTGATGCCATTAAAGGCGCTTTAAGGAAAGACCCGGTAAGTGATGCAGAGTTGGGAAGAGCTACGCAGGCAGCGGTATTGGCCTTAAAGTCACGCTTACTTTTGTATATGGCAAGTCCGTTATACAATACAAACATAACGGCCAATGATCCTAAATGGAAAGAGGCAGCAGACGCGGCCAGGGAGGTAATGAAGCTAAATGTTTTTTCTCTTCACTCCAGTTTTAGTACACTTTTTACTACCCGCAAAAACGCCGAGGTTATTCTTGCTTTTCAAAGAGCAAATGGTAATGATGTGGAAAATAATAATACTCCCGTAGGATATGCAGGTCCGGTAACGGCAAATGGCTACACCAGCCCTACACAAGAATTGGTCAATGCTTTCGAAATGAGAGATGGTAAACCCTACACTCAATCAGCACTTTATGATGCTGCGGATCCTTATTTAAACCGCGACCCGCGTTTTTACTTAACCATATTTCACAATGGCTTTAAATGGCTTAACAGAAATGTCGAAACATTTGAAGGCGGGAAAGACAAACCAGGGGGAATTGTAACTCAAACCCGTACTGGTTATTATATGCGAAAGTTTATGGGTGATTTTACCTCAAGCACAGTGTTCAGTAGTCAGACACACAACTTTATGCTATTTAGATACGCCGAGATTCTTTTAAATTTTGCAGAAGCACAAAATGAGTTTTCAGGACCCGATGCCGACGTTTATAAGGCCATTGAAGATATACGCAGGCGTGCAGGATTAGTGCCTTTCGCTTTACCGCTTAATCTGAATAAAGATCAGATGAGAGCGGTAATCAGGCATGAAAGAAGGGTTGAAATGGCTTTTGAAGAACAAAGATTCTGGGACATCAGGAGATGGAAGATTGCTGAGAATGTATTAAATGGTTCACTACATGGGATGCGAATAACTAAAAATGGAAATACACTTGTATATGAACCATATGAAGTGGCTAAAGTTAGTTTTTCAGCACCGAAAATGTATACCTATCCAATACCTTATACTGAGATTACGAAGAACCGTAATCTGGTTCAAAATACAGGTTGGTAAGAGGTAAATAAACAAATTAAACAGACATACATATACATGTTTTATGAGAAAAATTTTAATAGTAATATATATACTAACCTGTGTTTCTTGCGGATTGGTAATGGCTCAAACCAAAACTATAACAGGAATAGTAAGAGATAATGGAGGACCGCTTCCGGGAACTGGAATAGTAGAAAAAGGTTTGCCAAATAATGGTACGGTAGTCGATGGAGAGGGCAAGTTTAAGCTCACGCTTAAAGGCACCACCCAAACAATTATCGTGAAAAGCATAGGTTATCTTACTCAGGAAGTAAACGTTTCAGGTAAAAACACAGTAGAAATAACACTAGCCGCAGATACAAAAGGATTGGAAGAGGTAGTGGTAGTAGGATATGGTGTACAAAAGAAAATAACCAATACCGGCGCTGTGAGTTCCATTAGTGCGGCAGAGGTAAGACAAAACCCAACTGCAAGCGTTCAGAATACACTTGCAGGACGCTTGCCTGGATTTACTTCTCAGCAAAGAAGCGGACAGCCGGGTAAAGATGGTGCCGATTTTTTTATTCGTGGGGTAAGCAGTTATGTAAGTGGACAACGCCCTCTAATAATTGTTGATGATATTGAATATAATTATGCTGATGTAGCACAGCTCGATCCAAATGAAATTGAAACCATCTCCATATTAAAAGATGCATCTACAACAGCCATTTACGGTATAAAAGGAGCCAATGGCGTACTGGTTATTACTACAAAAAGAGGAAGAGCCGGAAAGCCTGGTATAAACTTTAAATCTGAACTTGGAATATCGGAAATGACTTTTAAACCCAATTTTCTGGATTCATATCAAGCCGCATTGCTAACAAATCAAGGCTATGTAAATTCAGGACAAGCACCTTTTTATACGGAACAGGATATTGAACTGTTTAAAAACGGAACTGATCCCTATGGACACCCAAATGTGAACTGGTTTGATGAGATTTTTAATCCAACCTCTCAGCAATCGAGAACAAACCTTGATATATCAGGAGGAACAGAAAGTGTTAAGTATTTTGTTTCCTTAGGCTATTTATGGCAAAATGGATTAATGAAAGACTTTAGTTCAGCAAGTGATGTAAACAATAATTATTATTATAAACGCTATAACTTCAGGTCGAACTTAGATATCCAGGCTACCAAAACTTTGAGTTTTCGTTTGGATATGACAGGTCGCTTTGGAGAAACCAATGATCCGATTACCTACAGTCCTGAAGGAGAAGGATTGATTCGTGAAGTTTACAGTTATAATTTTCTACCTCCATTCGCTTATGCCATTTACAATCCGGATGGCAGTTACGGGTATAATCCAAAACTGAATACAACCAACGTGATCGGAAGACTGGCTACCCAGGGATACAACCGTTCTTTTGATAATGATTTAAATATCACTTTTGGTGGTACACAATTGTTGGATTTCATAACCAAGGGGCTTAGTGCAAAAGCTTTAATTGCCTATTCCAGCGCACAAACCAACAGTCGTGGCTTAGTAAGATCAGGAACTGTGAACAGTTTCCCTCAGTATAGTTATAATATTACAACTGGTGCATATATCCCAAAAGATCCAAACCTTTACAGGATACCTCCATTTAATTTAACAAGTTCATCTGGCAATGCACAAAGAACAACCAATGTACAGGCCTCTTTAAATTACAGGCGTTCATTTGCAAACCATAATACTTATGGTTTGGTTCTGTTAAATCAAAACAGCTATGTTGATGGACCCGTAGTTCCGGTAAATTACAGGGGTTTAACTTTTAGAGCAGGATACGATTATAAACAGAAATACCTGATAGAATTTAATGCCGGTTATAATGGGACAGATAAGTTTGCCAAGCAAAACCGTTATGGATGGTTTCCTGCTGTTTCAATAGGTTGGAATCTGGCAGAAGAAAAAATCTTTAAGAAAGCACTTCCATTTATTGATTTATTCAAACTAAGAGGTTCTTATGGGCTTGTAGGATCAGATTTTACAGGAAGCAGCTTTGCCTATGCTTATGATCAAATCTATTCAAGTTCAGCAACCAGTTATAATTTTGGTCCGGTACCTACCAATGCGCTTGGTATTACTGAAGGAACATTGGGAAATAATTCCATTACCTGGGAGAAAGAAAAGAAACTTGATGTAGGTGTAGATGTTAATGTTTTTAAGGGTAAGATAGCCCTTACAGTAGATTATTTTAATAATGATCGTTATGATATTTTAACAAGAAGAGAAAGTGTGCCTGCCTTCATTGGTGTGGGTTTACCACCGGTAAATCTTGGTAAAGTAAATAATAAAGGATGGGATGGTGAGATAACATTTAAAGACAGGATTAATGATTTTGACTATTTTATAAGAGGAACCTTTTCATTTGCTGAAAACAAAGTGGTATTCAGAGACGAGGCACAACAGCGATACCCCTGGCTGCAGGCTACAGGAAATCCGGTTGGACAAAACTTTGGATATATTTTTGATGGGTTTTACAGCGAAGCAGATTTAACAAATCCAGAAGTGGCGAAACCTACAACCGCATTCAGATCTGGCGATTTAAAGTATAAAGATTTAAATGGCGATAAAATCATTGATGCATTTGATAAAGCCGCTATTGGTAAACCAAATTTACCAAGCACGACACTTGGCGTTACCCTCGGCTTTAATTATAAAGGATTTAACTTCAGTGCATTATTCACAAGTTCATCGGGTTATAGTTTGGCATTGGCATCTGAAGCGATTTCAGCTTTTAGCTCTAATTTTCAGCCCATTCATTTACAAGCATGGACTCCTGAGTTAGGTAATGATGCCAAATTTCCCATTATTTCGAGAACAGTTAGTGCCATTAGTGCAGCAAATGTATCCCAATCAGATTTTTGGCAGGTAAATGCAAAATACCTGAGGCTTAAAACAATGGAGATTGGCTATCAATTGCCGGCCAGATGGGTAAAGCCAATCGGGATGAATGCGATAAGGATATATGCAAACGGATATAATTTGTTAACCTGGACAAACATCGATAAATTTTATCAGGCTGATCCGGAAGCTAATACCGGCGGAAAGATTTCAGCATATCCAAATCAAAGAATTTACAATTTTGGTCTTTCATTTTCTTTATAAATCAGTTATGAAAATTAAATATATATTTTTCTGCGTATTCATTATTGCAATAGCAGGAAATGCCTGTAAAAAAGGCGATAGCTTTCTCGACGCTAAGTTGAATGATGTTTTAAATGAGGAAACCACATTTAAGGATAGTACCAACACCATTGCTTTTTTAACCAGGATATATGCTGATGTAGGCTATAGTTTCAATCCGGGTAGATGGGAAGCCGGCGGTCACCCTGTTGTTAGTGATGAAGCGGTGCCGGTGCAATACACAGGCCCTCAAAATGATGCAGTGATCATGGCTTCAGGCGCATTATCGGCAGCTACAACAAATACTGCCAAAAATGTACAAATATTAAATAACTGGAGTACAGCCTGGGCAAATATCAGAAGGGTAAATAAATTCTTATCCAAAGTTGATGAATCACCATTAAGTGTAGGATTGAGAACACGCTTAAAAGCAGAAGCTCGTTTTTTAAGAGCTTGGTATTATTCCATTTTATTAAAACATTATGCAGGTGTTCCAATAATCGGAGATAAGGTTTTTGAACCTGCAGACGATTTTAATTTGGAAAGGAATACCTATGAAGAGTGCGTAAGTTATGTTGTAGCTGAATTGGATGCCGCCATTAAAGATCTCCCGACTAACCAAACTCAAGTAATTACTGATTATGGTCGTGTAACCAAAGGTGCCTGTATGGGATTGAAATCAAGAGTTTTATTGTATGCAGCAAGCCCGTTATTTAATGGAGGCAACGCAGGTTCAGGAGTACTGAAAAGCATTACAGGATATGCTACTGGCGATCAGCAAAGGTGGAAAAGAGCTGCCGATGCTGCTAATGATATCATTACTTCTGGCGCTTACAGTCTTTATGAAGATAATACCACCCGAATGGGATATGGATTTTATAAAGTGTTTACCATGAGGGTAAATAACGAATACCTTTTTCAGGCTAACAGAGCTTTAAACCGTGATTTTGAAAGTTTGTTTCTTCCTTCTTCCAGAAGTGGAAGCTATGCCAGTAATGTTACCCAGAACATGGTAGATGCTTATGGCACCGCAGATGGTTTGGCGATTACAGATCCGGCTTCAAATTATAATTTACAAGATCCATATGTAAACAGAGACCCACGTTTTTATAATAGTGTTATCCATAACGGATCATTGTGGTTTCTTTCGTCAACAAATCAAGTGGTCAATACTTTCTTTGGATCAAGCCCTGACGGAGTTGGCGTAAAAGCTCAGACAACAGGCTACTATAACCGAAAAATGCTTCAGGAAAGTTCATCAGGAAATACGGAACGGGCATGGCCGCTAATCAGATATGCTGAAATTCTGTTAAACTATGCAGAAGCACTTAATGAATATGAAGGCCCGGTTACCGGCGTGTACGATGTATTGAAACAAATCAGAAAAAGAGCTGGAATTAATCCCGGGTCAGCTAATAATTACGGCCTCAAACAAAATATGTCAAAAGAGGAAATGAGATTGATCATTCAGAATGAAAGAAGGGTAGAGTTATCATTTGAAGAACATCGGATTTGGGATGCGCGCAGGTGGAAAATTGCTGAAGATTATTTTAACAGACCATCTCGGGGCATGAAGATTACTAAAACAGGTACATCATTCACCTATGAAATTTTCGATGTGATTCCTCATAAGTTTTCTAATAATTTTTATTTATTCCCAATTCCAGAAGGTGAAATATCCAAAGATCCAAAATTGTTGCAAAATCCTGGATGGTAGAATTTATGGTTGTGATTTTAGGTCTCAATTATTGTCTATCTTAAACAATGATTGAACCTAATTTTAATATATTAAAAGAAAGAGAAATGATAAAAGCACCACTGCTGCTCTGCTTTCTGCTGATCAGTTTAATGACCTCTGCAGAATGGAAAATGAAGAATCCAATGGTCATCCATAAGTTTTATATAGATAGCCATAATGGAAATGATAGTCAATCAGGAACAACGATAAAGGAAGCGTGGAAAACGCTCGATAAAGTAAATGCACAGGTATTCAAACCTGGTGATCGGATTCTCTTCAAACGTGGAAGTAAATGGCAGGGACAGCTTATGCCAAAAGGCTCTGGCACGAAGGAAAATCCAATTGTTTTTAGTACTTATGGTAAAGGTGCTTTACCCGTAATTGCTGCTAACGGGATGGTTACAGATGCCGTGCTTCTTAAAAACATCAGCAATGTAGCCGTTGAGTTCCTGGATATTTCTAATCATAATCCAGCCGTTAAGGAACAAAAAACCGGACCTACAGGTTTGCGCATACTTGCAGAAGATACAGGAACCATTTCAAATATCCGCATCTCAAATTTATATATCCATGATATAAATGGTGATAATAAAAAGGGCAGTAAAGAAGGAAATGGGATTTTTTGGGATTGCCAGGGCCCTAAACTCAGTAATATTGAAAATCTTTTAATAGAAAACTGCAAGCTTGAGCGTGTAGATAGAAATGGAATCAGGGGAAATGGAACATTTAGCTTTAGAGATAACTGGTTTCCCAATAAAAATCTGATCATCCGTGGCTGTACCCTTGAAGATATAGGTGGAGATGGGATTGTAATAAAGGCATTTGACGGTTCTTTGGTAGAATACAATAAATTATTTCACATCCGCACACGAGCCAGAGATAATGCTGTTGGGATATGGCCGCATAGCAGCGATAAGACCATTATTCAGTTTAATGAAGTTGCTTATACACAAAACCGAGACCGGTCGAATGACGGACAATCATTTGATATAGATGGAAACTGTAACAACACCATTATTCAAAACAATTACAGTCATGATAATGAAGGAGGATTTATGCTGATTATTTCAGATGCCATTAATTCAAAGAGTATGATGACCAAAAATAACATCGTCAGGAATAACCTGAGTATTAATGATGGCAATAACCGCAAACGCATTTTTAATTTCGCCCTGGCCACAGACAGCACACTGATCTCAGATAATGTATTTTACAATAATACCATGGATTCTGTAAAAATTGAGTTTGTGGATATTGAATATGGTGGCCCAAAAAACGTAGTGTTTGCTCATAATGTTATTCGCTTCATAAACACTTCAACTGCGGTTTTTAGCAAAAACCAGAAACAATATGCTCAGTTATTTTGGAAAGAAAATGCATTTGAAGGGAATATTACCGGGAAGGAAAAACTATCGAATGTTACTGAAGGTCATGTATCCATCAAAGATAAAGATTTTAAAAAGTACCCGTGGTCATTATTAAAGAAATTAAAGCTAATAGATAATAAGAAATCATAACCATAAGGCAATATTATCATTTGATCAGTTACAAATTGAAAAACTAAATTAAACAGCATTCAAACGCTGTCGTATAAAAATCTTGGTTAGCAATAACTAGGTTAGTTAGCAGAAAGTATGCCTCTCAATTTGAGAGGCTACTTTTAAAATTTTTAAGCTCCCAATAAATTACTATACTAAAAAATCAAGAATCAATTACCACTCAATTCCTATGAAAATCAGAACGTTAATATTATGCCTGTTTATGTTATGGGCATTCTCATCCTGTAAGAAATCAGACTTGGTTGCCAATGCAAATCAAAGTACTGAAGATATCATAATTACACCGCACGATACCGCTTATGTAAGCAATCAATCCAGAAACCTGAATTTGATTTATTTTGTGCCTAACGACCTGGATACCCTTCCAGCTTATGAAAAACGATTGAGTGAATTAATGTTGTGGACTCAAACCTTTTTCAGTAATGAAATGCACAGAAATGGTTATGGCTACAAAACTTTTGGGCTTTTTAAAGATTCTGTGATCAACCGTGTGAAAATAATTACCATTAGAGGAACATTACCGAAAACAAGTTACCCTTACACCAATGGTGCTTCAGCTGTACAGTCAGAAATTAATGCTTATTTCAGTGCACATCCAACTGAGAAAACCAGTGATCATACTTTGGTTATTATTCCACGGTATAGTTTCAAAACAGATGGCACGCCTAGTGGCGGTCCGTTTTATGGATTGGGTAAGTGGTGTTTTGCCCTGGATTATGAAGGATTGGATATAGAAAATATTGGCAAAAGCGATGCAGATGGAAATAGATTCAGCGTTTGGTTCGGTGGTTTGGTACACGAACTTGGGCATGGTTTAAACCTGCCACACAACTGCCAGAAGGTTTCAGAAAACGCAACATTAGGAATGGCACTCATGTGGGCTGGTAATGGTACATTGGGTAAGTCTCCAACTTTTCTTACTGCTGCAGATTGCGCCATCCTAAACGTAAACCAAATCTTTAATAATGATAATAAGACTTATTACGGAGCGGTCACTTCGAGTATTACCAGAATTTATGCAGACTACTCACCTGCAAAAAGTGCCATTGTGGTTTCTGGTAAGTTTAGCAGCAATATACCAATCAATAGTGTGGCATATTATAATGATCCCAATGTGAATAATGAAGGTACTGGTACAAATAAAGATTATAATGCCACCACCTGGGAGTCGAAAGTAATCGGCACTGATAGTTTTTATGTTGAAATGCCAATTGCCGAATTTAAATATAAAGATTCCAGTCCGTATGAAATGAAAGTTAAACTGGTAGCTGAAAACGGAACCGTTAAAGAAACCCTATATAATTATAAATGGGTGGATGCACTTCCGGTACTTGAATTTGGAACAAAGAATGAAATCAGTAAGGTGGGATGGAGCATAGCAGCCTATAGTTCACAACAAACTACTGCACCAGCAACCAGTATTATAGATAACAATACCGGAAGCGGTTGGCATAGCCAATATTCCGTAACACCAGCTGCAACTTATCCTCATTATATTACGATTGACATGGGAACTGTGCATACTGTTAAAGGTTTTACCATTCAGAATGGCGCTTCAAGACCCATAAAAAATGCAGATATTTTATACAGTAACGATGGAATTACCTTCATACCACAAGCCAGCTACGTCATTGCAAAATCAAACACCCGGCAAAACTTTACTTTTCCCACATCGCTTACTTTCAGATACTTCAAAATTGTGCCGCAATCCAGCTGGGATGGGCAGGTTTTTGCACAAATAGCGGAAATAGGTTTTTTCAATGATTAAACTTTAACGAAGAACAGAAGAACAATTATATGCAAAGTAAAAATACCATTATCATATCCCTTCTTATTTTTAGCATGGCTTTAAGTTTAAAAGCTGTGGCAACATCCATTAATCCTGGCCGACAATTTTTTCCTTTAAACAGCAAATGGCAATTTTATTTTGCATATAACTTTGAGCAAAATGTTCAGAAACAAAATGTAAATCTACCGCATACCTGGAATGCCATGGAAACATTAAAAGGAATAGCCAATTATAACCGAACAGCGGCCATTTACGAAAATACAATTGATGTCAATCCAGAATGGAAGAACAAAAAAAGGCTTTTTCTTTATTTTGAAGGTGTAAACAGTGTTGCTACCGTGCTGGTAAACAACAAGTTTGTGGGAGAGCACCATGGTGGATATACCGGTTTCTGCCTGGAGGTTACTGATCATGTTAAGCAAGGCAAAAATTCAATAACAGTGCAGGCTAGCAATGCCTATCGATTGGATGTTATTCCATTACACGGCGATTTTAATGTGTATGGTGGCATTCATCGGCCGGTTTCGCTCATTGTTACCAGTGAAGATTGTATTTCACCATTGGATTATGGATCTCCGGGTGTATACATTAGGCAGAAACAGGTTTCCGAACAATCCGCTCAGATAGAAATTTCAAGCAAGTTATCCATTAAAAATGCTGTTGGGTTATCATTAAAAACCACTATTTATAATCAAGATAATAAGATGATATCTTCAGTGATAAGTGGCATTGATAATTCCGGAATAAATGAAATTAAACAATCCCTTAAGGTTGATAAACCACACTTATGGCAAGCTAAATCAGATCCCTACCTGTATGCTGTAGAAATTACCTTACTTAAAGATAAAAAAGTAATTGATCAGATTATCCAACCTTTAGGACTCCGATATTTCCGTGTTGATCCGGCTAAAGGCTTTTTTTTAAATGGCAAATACC
The DNA here is from genome assembly GCF_003339865.1 of Pedobacter chinensis. Classification (GTDB taxonomy): domain Bacteria; phylum Bacteroidota; class Bacteroidia; order Sphingobacteriales; family Sphingobacteriaceae; genus Pedobacter; species Pedobacter chinensis. The sequence continues at coordinate 939,441 of NZ_QPKV01000002.1, read as the reverse complement.
TTGACCTTTATGGTGTTGGCCGGCACGAAGATGTTTCGGGAAAAGGATCTGCGCTGGTAAACTCAGATCATAATCATGATATGGAACTTATTAAGGAATTAGGCGCTACGGCGGTACGCTTAACTCACTACCCTCAAAACAGGCACTTTTATGACTTGTGCGATCAGAATGGTATTATATTATGGTCAGAAATCCCATTTGTGGGGCCTGGAGGCTATACCGGCACTGGCTATATGAATAACGCCAACTTAGAAAATAATATTAAGACAATGCTGACTGAGCTCATCCGGCAGAATTATAACCATCCGTCTATTTGTTTTTGGGGAATATTTAATGAGTTGAAATTGGATTATGATGATCCTCAGATATTTATCAAAGAACTGAATACACTTGCGAAAAAAGAAGATCCCGATCGTTTAACCACATTGGCCTCTAATTTAGGTGCTCATGAGTTCTCTGATTTGACAGATTTGATGGGATGGAACCAATATTTTGGATGGTACGAAGGTAATTTCGATGATGTAGGTGCCTGGGCAGACAAAGTGCACCATGAACTACCTGAAAAGCCGATAGCAGTAAGTGAATACGGAGCAGGCGCAAGCCCCTTTAAACATATAGATGAATTGGTAAAACCTTCACCAAAAGGCAGATTTCATCCGGAAGAATGGCAAACTGCATTTCATGAAAAACATTGGGCAGAATTTAAAAAGAGACCATTCATTTGGGGTAAGTTTATTTGGGTGCTTGCAGATTTCGGTTCATCTATCAGAACAGAAGGTGACAAGAATGCAATTAATGATAAAGGTTTGGTTACTTATGACAGAATCATTAAAAAAGATGCATTTTACTTTTATAAAGCCAACTGGAATGCTGAACCAATGCTTTATATTGCTGAAAAAAGGAATACCGAACGTAAGCAATCCACTACCAGTGTTAAGGTATTCAGTACTGCAAAAAACGCAAAACTTTGGGTAAATGGTAAATTTATCAGCGAAGAGAAAGCTAATGATATCCATGTAATTCAATGGGACAATTTAAAGTTAAATACAGGGATTAATCATATTGAAGTTTCGAGTGGTAACGGTAAGTCTAAACTGATTGATCAATGTGACTGGAATGTAAAGTTGGATGACAAGCCAAAATCCATTCGGTAAATTTGGTTGCCCTCTCAAAAATTGAAAATCATGCAATCCCTCTGCACTTCACAATCTAAATAACTAAAATATAGAATGAATATAAAATCTCAACTACAAGGATTTATAGCAACTGCTTTTACGCCTTTGAATGAGGACCGTACATTAAACTTGAGTAAAGTACCAGAATATTACCGTTTTCTGAAACAAAGCGGGGTAAGTGGAATTCTGATATTAGCAAATTCTGAAGATGAATTTCTTACCATTGAAGAAAAATTAAGTTTAGCAACGGCCTGGAGGCAGATAGCCATTAACGATCAGGATTTTGTTACTCTACTTTTTATTTGTGAAAATTCTGTAGAATATGCCGCTAAGCTTGTTCGCCACGCGTATGAGTTAAAAATGTCGGGTATTGTAATAGGATTTCCTGAAAACCGGAAATTTGGGAAAGTGGAACATATTGTAAAAGTATGCCAGGAAATTCTCAGCAAAGATGTGGACATGCCGGTTTATTTCAATTATGTAGAAACAGGAGAAAAAAGTTTGGATTTAGATGTAATTGATCTGATTGGTGCAATGGAAAAAAATATACCGTTTTTTACCGGAATCAGATTTAAAAGTCGTAATCTACAAGATTTTTTTGCCTGTAAAAACTATAAAAATGGCGAATATGATTTAATATGGGATGCGGAAGAGATATTCCTTCCAGCACTTTCTCTGGGCATAAAAACATCTACAGGAACTCAATTTAATTACCTTGCTCCTGTTTACGAGAGGCTTATTAAAGCTTTTAAAGATGGGGATCATTTTGAGGCCATACGTTTGGAGGGAGAGGGTATTGAATTTGCAAGGATTTGCAAAAAATACGGACCTGGAGCGGGAAAAGCATATTTAAAATTAAGAGGGATAGATTGTGGACCGTTAAAATTGCCATTTGAAGATATAAAAACTGATCAGTTTATGAATTTCTTTTGGGATTTAGACCGGCTTAATTTCTTTTCCAATATGGTTAGATAAATAAGAGGACGGCTCTTAAAAGAGATGGAAATAGAATGGAATTCAAAACAAACATAATACAGGATTTTTTGCTTTAATGAAGTATCGCTTATCATGAATTTATTCTTAGCTTATATCAATATGTTTTTAAGAAAAAACGTTACATTAACCACATAACCATTCTCCTGATCAACCGTTTGCGCAGTGTTTGATTTATCTTTTTAAGTTACTAGCCTTACTTTTATTAATCTGATCATCCATTCAAAAACAATTGCAATGAACAAACCGATTTTGCTGTTCCTGTTTTGGGAAAAGAAAAGTCTAAATAATCTTATTCTGCTAAACAAAAGAAGAATAACCTCAAATTTTTAAACTACGTTGAAATATTAAACCTTAAATGAACCATTTACCTTTCAAAAAAAGCAGCAGAACTGCCATTCCATTTGCCATTATAATCTTATTCTTTGTTTTCCATATTCAGCTTGTTTTTGCAGGCAAACCAATAAAAACATATTGGTATGGCATTCGGGATAATGGGGTATTAAGCGTAAAACAAATCAATCAAACCACTGTAGAGCTTTTGTTATTGAATAAACAGCGATTAACTCTTGATTTTTATGGTGAAAATATAATCAGAGTATTTCAGGATTACGATGGAGGATTTGTTAGAGAACCTGAGGCTAAACCTGTTGCTAAAATATTAGTTGAAAATCCAAGGAAACTCGTTGGGAGGTTATTAATAAAGGATGAAAATGATTTAATCAACGTTTCTACTTCAAAAATTTCAGTTCAAATTGACAGAAAAACTGGTTTGATGAAAGTCATCAATCTGGAAAATAACCGTGTTGCATTTGAACAAACAACATCAGTTATACTCGATAAAAATCTCGTAAGCATTGGATTGAAAGCGCATGTAGATGAATATTTTTATGGTGGTGGTGTGCAAAACGGGCGTTTCTCTCATAAAGGGAAAACCATTGCCATTGAAAATCAAAATAGCTGGACCGATGGCGGGGTAGCTTCTCCAACACCTTTCTTTTGGTCAACAAAAGGCTATGGTATAATGTGGCATACCTTTGCAAAAGGCAAATATGATTTCGGCAGCAAAGAAAAAGGAAAGGTTGCTTTATCTCACGAAACAAATTATCTCGATCTGTTTATTATGATAGATTCTGGAGCAAAACAAGTGCTTAATGACTTTTACCAACTTACCGGAAACCCCATTTTATTACCAAAATTTGGATTTTATGAAGGACATCTCAACGCATACAACCGGGATTTTTGGAAAGAAGGTGAGAAAGGAATTGTTTTTGAAGATGGCAGAAAATATAAAGAGAGTCAAAAAAACGATGGTGGAGTTCAGGAATCTTTAAATGGGGAGAAGAATAATTATCAGTTTTCAGCCCGTGCGGTAATTGATCGTTACGAAGCAAATGACATGCCTTTTGGGTGGATTCTGCCTAACGATGGCTACGGTGCCGGTTACGGACAAACTCAAAGCCTGGAAGGAAATATTCAAAATCTTAAAAGCCTGGGAGATTATGCCCGAGAAAAAGGGGTGGAAATTGGACTTTGGACACAATCTGATCTTCATCCAAAAGAAGGAATCAGCCCCTTGTTACAAAGAGATATTATTCGGGAAGTGAGAGATGCTGGTGTGCGGGTACTAAAAACAGATGTTGCGTGGGTAGGAGCAGGTTATTCCTTTGGCCTTAATGGTGTTGCCGATGTGGCTAAAACCATGCCTTATTATGGAAATAATGATAGGCCATTTATCATTTCTCTTGATGGTTGGGCCGGTACTCAACGCTATGCCGCGATTTGGTCTGGAGATCAAACCGGCGGGCTTTGGGAATATATACGTTTTCATATACCAACCTATATTGGCTCTGGCTTATCCGGACAACCCAATATCACTTCAGATATGGATGGAATTTTTGGTGGCAAAAACAGTTTTGTGAATACCAGAGATTTTCAATGGAAAACGTTTACACCTATGCAACTTAATATGGATGGTTGGGGGTCAAATGAAAAATATCCATTTGCATTGGGAGAACCCGTAGCCTCCATCAATCGCAATTATTTAAAGCTTAAATCAGAATTAATGCCTTATAGCTACAGCATCGCAAAAGAAGCTGTAAATGGGTTTCCAATGATCAGGGCCATGTTCCTTGAATATCCAAATGATTTCACGAAGGGCATCACCACGCAATATCAGTTTATGTATGGATCAAACTTCCTGGTGGCACCTATTTATCAGGAAACCAAAGCAGATAAAAACGGAAATGATGTTAGAAATGGCATTTACCTGCCAAAAGGAATTTGGATCGATTATTTTACAGGCGATAGGTACACCGGCGATAGAATTCTGAATCATTTTGATGCGCCATTATGGAAACTTCCTGTATTTGTAAAAGCAGGTGCTATTATACCGATGACTGCTCCGAATAATCATGTAAAACAAATCATAAATGCGGTGCGCATTTATGACATCTATCCTTACGAAAAAAGTTCATTTACAGAATATGATGATGATGGCTCTACCGAAGCTTATAAATTGGAACAAGGCATAACCACACTGATTGAATCTGATGTGGTAAAAGACAGGGCCACCATTACCATTCAGTCTGCAAAAGGTGGTTTTAGCGGGTTTTTAAAGGAGAAAATGACTGAACTTCGGATCAATGTAACCACAAAACCAAAACGTTTATCAGCAAAGGTAGGTAAAGACAAAATAAAACTGAACGAGGTTAATTCCATAGCAGATTTCCAAGGCAAAGAGAATGTTTTCTTTTATGATGAAAAACCAGATTTAAATAAATTCAGTACTAAAGGAAGTGAATTTGAGAAAGTACAAATAATTAAAAATCCACAAATTTTGGTAAAACTGGCGGCTACAGATATTACCAAAAATGATATTATTGTCGTTATAGATGGGTTTAAAGCCGAATTAATTGATAAACAACTTGTTTCGAGAGGAACTTTGATTGCTCCGCAAAATTTTAGAGTCAATGATGTCGATAATGGCGCTTTTAACTTTAAACCGAGCTGGGAAGAGGTAAGAAATGCTGATTATTATGAAATCCTTTTCAAGGATATGCTTTATTCTACCATTACAGATACCACGCTTTTGTTTGATGGTTTAGAACCAGAAACAGCATACTCGTTAAAACTGAGGGCTGTAAATAAAGATGGTGCTTCTAACTGGACTGAACTTAAAATCACCACTAAAGCCAATCCGCTGCAGTTTGCAATTAAAGGAATTGCAGCTAAAACAACAGCAGAAAATCAAGGTGGTTCAGGCGTTTCAAAATTATTTGATTTTGATGAAGCAAGTATGTGGCATACCAAATGGGGTGTTAAATCCGATCCATTTGAAATGGTTATTGATTTGAAAGGCGTAAATAAATTAGACCGTTTAAATTATTTGCCTCGCCAGGGAGGAGGTAACGGAACATTGCTGAAAGGGAAGATTTATTATAGTGAGAATAAAGAAAACTGGGCCCTGGCAGAGGCTTTTGACTGGAAAAATAATAGCGAGATAAAAAATATTGAATTTAAAGGAAATCCCGAAGTTAGGTACCTCAAAATTGTGGTAGAACAAGGTTCTGGAGGATTTGGATCTGGACGTGAGTTGTATGTTTTTAGGGTGGCAGGTAGCGAAACCTTTTTAACAGGCGACATTAACAATGATAAAATCATCGATCGGAATGATTTTACCTCTTACATCAATTATACTGGTTTAAGAAAAGGAGATGCAGATTTTGAAGGGTATATTAGTAAAGGTGATATTAACAAGAACGGATTGATTGATGCTTATGATATTTCAGTTGTGGCTTCTGAACTTGAGGGCGGAGTAAAAGAGCCTGCAAAATCCGAATTATCAGGCAATATTACTTTGGTTACCTCAAAAACGAATTATGATAAAGATCAAATTATAGAAATCCGTGTTAAAGGAACAGGAATGAAGGATATCAATGCCATGAGTTTTGCTTTGCCTTACGATTCAAAGGATTACGAATTTATTGAAGTTTCTGCAATTGGAATGAAAATGATGGAAAACTTAACCAATGATCGTTTACATTCTGATGGAAGCAAAGTGCTTTATCCAACATTTGTGAACTTAGGAAATAAAGAAACCCTATCCGGAACTGAAGATTTGTTTACCATAAAACTTAAGGCAAAACGGAAAGTTGTTTTTAATCTGAAAATGAATAACGGGGTGTTGGTGGATAAATCACTTCATTCAAAAAAACTATAAACCTGAGATCGATTAATAAGCTATATTTATTGTGCATGAAGGCATTGTTAAGACACCCCGCTTATAGGCAACAGTAGAAATTTTTCTAAGTTTTATCTGACTTCAATCCAATTTCAAATATTTTGTTTTAAATTATTCCTAATCACAATTTAAACTCATGCAGTGCCCTGCTAATTTTTCTTATCAAACGTTTGTGCAGATATATAATTTTTAAATCTGTTGTTGATCGTTAATTTAGTTGTATGAAACATTTCTTAATTGCTTTATTTTTACTGCCTTTAGCACTCCACAGCCAAAATAAACAATCTTCAGATATTGATGGGGTTACTGATCTAAGCCGTTATAATTTAAGCTTCGATAAGCTTGCTACAAGGTGGGATGAAGCAATGCCGCTCGGAAATGGAATGTTAGGCGTTTTGATTTGGGAAAAAAATGCAAAACTGAGATTATCTTTAGATCGGGCTGATTTATGGGATGAGCGCAAAGCTCTTGATATGTCAAAATTAACCTTTAAATGGGTTAAACAGAAGGTGCTAAATGGAAATTATCATGAAGTGCAAAAAGTTGGAGATTATCCTTATGATAATTTTCCCTATCCAACTAAGCTTCCGGCTGCAGCAATAGAATTCAATATATCAACACTCGGTAAGGTCACCTCAAATATTCTGGATATTAAAACTGCGCTTAATACAGTTAAATTTGAAAACGGGGCCGTGTTCAACTGCTACATTCATGCTACAGATCCGCAAGGCTTTTTTAGTTTTGATAATGTAAACAGTGAAATCATTCCTGAGCTAATTGCTCATAATTACGATGGGAAAGGAGTTTCAAATAATGATAACAGTCATGCAGGCGAGGGTTTGCAAAAATTAGGTTATGAGAAAAATACCATTTCAAAAACCACAAGCAGTATAACTTATCATCAGCCAACTGCTGAAGGGAATTATTATGAAGTAAAGATTATCTGGCAGAAAATTGGAGTTAGAAAAATAATTGGTTCCTGGACGGTAAGTAAAAATCAGGCTGCCCATCTTCCAAATATTTCATCCGTAGCAAAAGAACCAACAAAATGGCCATCTCACGTTAAATGGTGGAATAATTTTTGGGCAAAGTCTTCTATTTTCATCCCTGACACGCTATTGCAAAAACAATATTATTTGGAAAAATACAAATTAGGTTGTGTAGCAAGAAAAGGTGCTCCAGCCATTACGCTGCAAGCCATTTGGACAGCCGATAACGGAAGTTTACCACCCTGGAAAGGCGATTTTCATAATGATTTAAATACGCAATTGAGTTATTGGCCAACCTATACCGGAAACCATTTAGACGAAGGGGCCACTTTTACCGATTGGCTATGGAAAATTAAAGACAAAAATTTAGAATATACTAAACAATATTTCGAGGTTAACGGGCTGAACGTACCTGGCGTTATTACTTTGAACGGAGATCCGATGGGCGGATGGATTCAATATTCAATGTCGCCGACAGTAAGTGCCTGGACTGCACAACATTTTTATTGGCAATGGAGATATGGCATGGATCGTGATTTTTTGCGTAAACGGGCCTATCCATATATTACTCAGGCGGCTACTTATCTGGAGAATATTACCCAACTGGAAAATGGAGTAAGGAAATTGCCACTGAGCTCTAGTCCGGAATATAATGATAACAGTATCGATGCCTGGTTTTTAAATTGGAGTAATTTTGATTTGAGCCTGGCAAAATTTCTGTTCAAAGCTGCGGCAGAAACCAGCTTCGCAAATGGTAAATCGTCAGAAAGTGGGCATTGGAAAAAAATTTTAAGCGAATTGCCGGATTTTGAAACAAATGAGCTGGGTTTCACGATAGCGCCTGGCGTAAATTTAAATAGTTCGCATAGGCACATGTCACAGTATATGGCCATTTATCCATTGGCTTTGTTGGATGTGAATCTGGAAGCTGACCAAAAAATTATAGAAAACTCACTGAACAGGATTGAAGAAATGGGAACTATGGAATGGTGTGGTTATTCATTTAGCTGGATGGCTTCTTTGTATGCAAGAGCTTACCAGGCAGATAAAGCTGTTAAACAACTTCAGATTTTTGCCGACAACTTCTGCTCGCCAAATAGCTTCCATTTAAATGGCGATCAAAAAGGAGGAAAGTATTCCAGGTTTACTTACAGGCCTTTTACTTTAGAAGGAAATTTTGCATTTGCACAGGGTGTTCAGGAACTGCTGTTACAGAGTAGGGATGGTTATATTCAGGTTTTTCCGGCAGTTCCCCGTAGTTGGGATGAAGTATCTTTCTCTGATTTGAGAGCTGAAGGTGCTTTTCTGGTTAGTGCAAAAATAGTTAATCACGTTCCAGAACAAATTATAGTTAAAGCAGAAAAAGGTGGTATACTGAACATTAAATTGCCTTTCAAAACCTTTCTTGCAAAAGGAGCAGAAACTAGCCTGAAAAAAGTTAATGGAGTTGAAGTTGTTACCATAAACTTGAAAAAAGGACAAAAAATTCAGTTTGATAATGGATATGAATAAGCTAATGTAAGCTTGTCTTTTTGACTTGTGAGCCTCAAACTTACGAAGTTTAGTTGACACGGTAAAGGAATATCATCAGTTTGATCAATCAATAATAACCATGTTTGCGTAGAAAAACAACGAAGCAATATATAATTGCTAAACATATTGAAAAATATTAAAAGGTTGCTTTATCCTTTAAATCAAACGTTTGCGCATAAATTTTTATGTTTTTAATTACTTTATGAAGTTTTAAACAAAAAGACTCAAAAATTCTATGCCTAAATATTTCCAGTATGTTTAGGAATAGCTGTATTTAACCTTAAGTTATCTCTCGTGAGCTTATCCGTTTGTAGTACTAATTAGTACTAAAGTTTAATTGAAGCTTAACATTACCCAAGTTCCTTTTATAATAAGCGTTTCCTCTATCTGACCGGTTCATTTGTTGTCAAGGCTCCTTTTTTTTAAAAAACAAATAAAGAAAACGGTCTGTTATGTAACATAATTAAAACTCAAACGTTTGCGCTGGAATATTTTTATAGGTATCAATTAAATCATCATTAATTTAGCGATACTAACCAAGAATAACCTAAATAATTTCCCTGTCTGAATACCTTACTTTCTACCAGTTAATTAATCAATATATTTTACGAACGCTTCACAACATTATCATGGCAACAAATGCAAAAGAAATAAAAACTAATAATATTTTAAATCCCCTTAATATTCATGAGCTTAAACCTATGATTTTTTATTCAGGAAAAGATGATGAGTTAAGTATTGTTTTGCAGGAATTTAATCATGGTGATTTGATTATTAAATCTTTATCAACGGATGTTTTACAGGTCAAAGAACTTATTCTGGAAGATGAAGATGTTGAGGTTAGCTGGAAGCAGAGCCGAAAAGGATTGCGGGTAACTTTACCTGATGGATTTGTAAATAGCGACGAAAGAAAAAAATGTACATTAAAAATTAAATTTTAATTAATCTATCCCTTACTTCCATAATTAGGCTGAATATTTGTAATATTAATTATACTATTTAATATTACAATATAGTCGTTTGATTGAAGCTGAGAAATATTAATAAATAATTTTGTCTGATCATAACAGACATTATAATTCTAAATGAGGATATATAAAAGTCGACTCATTCCTTGAAAACGGGATCTTTCGCTTCTCTTTATGACCAGCAAGGCAATGTGCTTAAGTTTTATATTTTTTAAACGGTTTGCTTCAGATGTTGTGCACTGTTGCTTTTTTGGAAGTTTTGTAACAGATCACGACTTTTCTAACTCATCCTTTTAACATTTTATGAAAACGTTGTAGCGTTTCTCCTTTCTTATTCGTTTAGGTTTAAAAAATCAGCTACACATCAGCTTATGAACAGAAAACTTTATATCATCTTTTCTTTAATCATGTGTATTATCATCAATTTTGGATGCAAAGATGACGGTCAGTCAGTACCAGAGAAGAACATCAAAATAAGCTTAATGCAGAATATGAGGTTATCCAAAAACTATCGGTTCAATTTAGTTGTGAAAATGCTTCAGAATGGAAATTCACAGCCATAGGTACCAAGGCCTGTGGTGGTCCAACCGGTTATATTGCTTATTCATCGAAAATTGATGAGCATGATTTTCTAGAGAGAGTGGAAACATTTACCAATCATCAAAAGGAATTCAATGTAAAATGGAATGTAGCTTCTGATTGTATGTACAATACTCCTCCAAAATCGGTCGTCTGTGAAAATGGCAAACCTAAATTCGTTTACAATAATCCCTGAGATAATTTAGACAAGGATTAAAGCCTTTCCGTAAAGGTTTTGACATGTTCTGTATTTTAATCTTGAAAGAAATAAATCCTTTAATAATCTTTGAACAATTAAATGCCCTCAAACCAAACAATGAAAAAAAAACTAGCCGTTCCCTTTCTTTTTATAGTGATTCTTTTATCTGTTTCTTGCGAAAAAGAAGGCCAGGTAAACAAGTGCTATCAGGTAAAATACATTTCCGATTACTGCCCCAAACCAGGTGCAGCTTTAGTAAGTTTTACAAGTCCTAATAAAGATGCCACCGCAATAGCAGATAGCAAAGGCGGTATCATAGATTACAGAGCCGCACTTTTGAATGTTCCCGATAAATTTAAGGAAGAAAATAAAATCTTCTATGTGAAGTACAATAATAACCATAAGGATATGGAATTTAAAGATTGTGCAGGTGTTGATCAGGTAGCTATTTTAACTGCTGATGGAACTTCGGATGTAGATTGTAACCACAATTAATTTTCTGATTTAAAAATAGGTTGTGATAACTATTATCAGATAACTGTGCCCAGTTGAGGCAAGCTATGAATTTTCACTTGGAAGAAAGATTGTTGGATTTTGGTTTAGTTTTAATCCCATGTAAATCTTTTCTTATGGTCAAGTAACGATTAATTTCCTTTTGGATTATTTCACTCATTTCCAATAGAGCAGTGTGAAGTTCATTTTACTCTTAATTTTTTATAAAATATCTAATTGTACATCAGTTAGTTAAATGTTATTCTTCTAAAAGTTTATCAATAGTTATTTCCAAGGCTTTTGAAATAGCAAACGCTGTACTTATTGTACAATTAACAACCCCTCTTTCCACTGTGCTTATTGTACCCAATTCTACATCACAAAGGCCAGCAAGTTCATTCATAGTCAAACCTTTTACATTACGGTACTTTCGCACGTTTGCACCAAATGTAATAATCAGTTTTTCATTCCTTGGGTTTTTTGTTGCCATCAAAACAAAACTAATTCACTGGGATTTGATCTTGAGTACGACATGTCGTATATTTAGGTTTTAAATCATTCAAACACTTATTAAAACTTAAATTATGCTAGAAGACGATTTAAAATTCGCAAAAATTGAACTGACAGTTCTGAAGATTACCTCACCTATTATTTTGATTTTAGGTTCGGTTTATTTTTGGAAAGGCAATACCGATAAAGACCCTGCGGTTGATTTTGTCATCTTGATTGCAATAGGAATTGCACTTAGTTTATTTGTTATTGCCAGATCTCATGCTAAAAAACTATATTTAGAGAGATATTTATTTGCTTTAAAAAACAAAAACTTTGACGAAGCATTAAATTATGGCAAAATATACTATGGGCTTAAAAGAAATGGGATGATCGGTTTATTTGGCCGAGGATTGAAAATAGGTGATGAACAGGCCATTAGCAATGACATTTCAGCCTATTCCAAAATATAACGATCTGATATTGTTTATGACAGGGCAGGGTATTCATAAGAAATAGCCTTGATTATTTAGATTTTAATCTACGTTTGAGTGAAAAGGAATTCGACTTACTACTTTGTTCTGAGTGAATATAGTTGCCATTATTTAATATTTTCTTTCAAAAAGAATTGAGGGTTATAAAATCTTTTGTTCAGTTGGTTGTTATTAAAAGTTAACCAACTGGCGCAACCATAATCATCAAATTTTTTTCTTATCTCCAGGTGAAGGTGGTGGTAATCGCCGCCATATTTTTTGCTTTCTTCTTTTGTAAATAAACGTGCCAATTTGGTGTTTTGATCTACCTGCTGGCCATTGCTTACATACACTTCCTTTAAATGCTTGTAACTTGTAAACATGTCTTTACCATCTTTCAGGGTATGTTTAACCACTACGGTTTTTTGATTTTCGCCCAAATGTACGGAACAAACCACACCGTGGGCCATGGCATACACATTAATTAATTTGGCTTTCGGTTGTGAAGGGTTAATATCAATAGCAGTATGGATGTGGCCTTTATAGTAACTATCACGATGATCGCCAAAGATGCTGATGATTTTAATATTGCTTACTTTCTTTCTATCAGCAACATCAAATGGAAGAAACCATTTATCGGCAACTTTTTGCGGAGTTACCTCTGTATAATATGGTTTCCAGCGTTCCCTGTCTTTTTCAATAGTAGGTGCCTCGAACAATAAGATGCTTAAAAACAGAAATAAGATTGCTTTCATCTTGTTTGGAATTTTAAAACAAGATAATATTAATCTGAAAAATAACCTGCTATTTTCTTAGTTGCTTATGGAATTTTGAGTGATGTTAAACTTTTCGTTTCAATTCAATCACTGTTATTTCCGGCCAAATACCAATGCGTCCGGAGAAGCCAATAAATCCGAAACCCCTGTTTACATTTAAATACCGGCCATTTTCAAATTTAATGCCGGCCCAATGCTTATAACGATATTTTACAGGACTCCATTTGAAACCAAAAGCCTCAATGCCAAATTGCATACCGTGAGTATGACCGGCAAGCGCCAACTGAATTTTTGAAGGATGATTTTTCACTTGAGCGTCCCAATGAGAAGGATCATGTGAAAGCAAGATTTTAAAATCATTTGGAGCAGTACCCTGTAAAGCTTTATTTAAATTTCCGCGTTCACCAAAACCAATGCCCCAGTTCTCAATTCCTGCTAAAATAATCTTTTCGCCATTTTTATTTAATTCAACGTGCTCATCCAATAAGAGCCTGAAGCCAAGTTCTTGATGGTAGGTTTTTAATTGCTGCAAATTCTGGATTTTATCATTTTCACTTGGCCATTTCATATAATCGCCATAGTCATGATTCCCGAGAATAGCATATTGTCCAAATGGGGCCTTTATTTGAGAGAAATGTCCAAGATATGGAACAATTTCAGACGCAGCATTATTAACCAGATCACCGGTAAACACAAATAAATCGCTTTTTTGTGCCTTAATTAAATCAATTCCCTTTTGTACTTGCTTGGGTTTAGTGAAACTTCCGGCATGTACATCAGAAATTTGCGTTATCGTAAAACCATCAAAATTTTCAGGCAAATCATTAAAGTATAAAGTATGTTTGATAACCCTGTAAGCATATTTTCCTCTCGTAATGCCAAAAATAAAAAGCACTACGGTTAAGCAAAACATGATAAAGGCAAAATCAACCCAATAAGTGCTGCGGCTTAAAATCTGGAAGCCTTCTGGTTGAAAATTAGATGATATTGCAATAAGCAACCTGTAAGCATCGCCCAAAAGCAAAAATAATGCAAAAACAACCTCTGCTGCAAAAACAATCAGAAAAGCATGACTTATAATCTGAAAGAATCTGCTCATTCCGTGTACACTCATTTGGGAGATTGCAAAAAATAATGCCAATGTTAAACCTATAACTATTACCCAAAAAAAGGGCATTAATAAAGCAGAATGATTGATTGTTCCGAAGCCGGAAAGTACGTAAGCATTTAACGCAAAAAATATTAAGGCAATAATTAATATTGGTAACAGATTTACTTTTCTCTTCATTGTTAAATTGATACAGAATGGGGTAAAATAGATTTAAACGCAAATAAATTGATTTGTGTTTGGAATCGGATTTATTTTTACGATTGCCTGATTAATAAATCGAATCATTTTTGGTCCATTTGATCATCACTGTTCGAAGATCATCTAATGTGAAGGGCTTTGCTAAAAAATCTTTCATGCCCGCATTCAAACACTTATCTTTATCTATCTGCATGGCATTTGCACTACAACCAATAATTACTGGTGGATGAATGTTTCTGGAGTTGTAAAGTTTTAGTATTTCCAATGTTGTTGTAACGCCATCCATTAATGGCATTTGTATATCCATTAGAATAATATTGAAATGTTCGGCAGCAGCTTTATTTAATGCTTCCAAACCATCGTTTGCAATAGCATACTTATAGCCAGACTTCTCTAACATTTTTGAAGTAATGATTTGATTGAATACATTATCTTCAGCAACAAGAATATGCATTCCAGCAACAGGCAGGGTAGTTTTATTGGTTGTAAGGTTTTTGCTTTTTGATGATAGATTGGAATAATATGGAGCTACTGGCACCGTGAATGTAAATTCAGAGCCAATATCCTGTTCACTGGTTACTGAAATTTTCCCGTCCATCATCTCCGCTAATTTCCTGCAAATTGCCAAACCAAGTCCGGCACCTCCAAATTTACGTGTGGTAGAGGGGTTAATTTGAGAAAATGGCAGAAAAAGCTTTTCTATATCTAAATCATCAATACCTATTCCAGTATCTTTAAGTATGGATATTAATGTGTTATTTCCGTTGGCATTTGAATATTTCAAACTCAACTTCACATATCCAAATTCGGTAAATTTTACAGCATTGCTTAATAAGTTGATAATAATTTGTTTATATCTGATTTCATCAGCGACAATTAAATCAGGTACATTATTTCCAATTTCTATAATAAGTTGCAGGTTTTTATTGTTGAATAATGGCCTTACAATGTTTTCGGCATCTTTAATGCATGCTCTGATTTCGAAAGGGTAATTATGGATTTCCATTTTATTCGCCTCAATCCTGGAAATATCAAGCAAATCATTCACTATATCTATCATAATGCTATTGCTTGCCTGTAGCGTATTTAGAAGTTTTGTTTGCTCTTTATCAAGGTTAGTGAGCTTTAAAAGTTCAGATGCGCCAGTAATTCCATTCAGGGGCGTTCTGATTTCATGGCTCATATTGGCCAGAAAATCAGATTTGGCTTTGGTTGCGGCCTCAGCAGTATCTTTTGCGATCAATAATTCCTGTTGAGAGGTTTCTAATCTTTTTTTGCTTTTGATTAAAATGAAATGATCATAATCATTAACCTTTTTATACATTGCAAGCATAATCATCATGATTAAAGCAACATTTATGAAAGCGAAAAGTATATCAAATTCTCTGGCAGTATCATCTGGATAAGGGAGTACCAGATTAGGATTGATCCCTTCCATGAATATGCAAATGAGTACCGTTCCGAAAAAGAAGGAGATATAGATATATCTGAGTTTCTTTGAAAGAGAAAGCATGGCAATGCTTAAATAAAATATCAGAAAAATGGGCGTAGAGCCTAACACACCGCCATTTAGAAACCATGATGGTACCATCATGGCACCGTTATAAATAAAATACCAGAACCTTCCTTGTTCGCTTACACTGTCCTTTAAAGCATAATAGTAGAAAGTTCCGTGAACAATGGTTGCAAATATGATATATAAATTAATTGCCCATGTTAACTGGAGTATAAGGTTAACAATTATACTTAATAATGAAATTATGATTAAACACAAGCATAAAACAGCAAATAATTTTGATTCAATGCTAATTTTACGGTTTTGAATATTTAAAAATGGAATGTTCCTGAGCACTAAACTAAATTTAATGCTTAAAGATATAATATTTTCAGGTATATTTTAAATCAGGATGGTAAGTTAGAATCTCATTACCTTTAATGCATGTTTTATAATTTACTTTCTTTTATTAGCTTTGTGCAAATATGCTATCAAAAAAGACCAAATACGCCATTAAAGCACTTGTTGCTCTTGGTAAAAATGTAGAAAAACCACCGATGCAAATCTCTAAGATTGCAGAGGAGGAGCATATCCCTAAAAAATTCCTTGAGCAAATCCTTTTAGATTTACGTAACGCTGGTTTTTTATATAGTAAAAAAGGAGCCGGTGGTGGTTATAGCCTGAATAAAAAGCCTGAAGAAATTTTGTTGGTTCAGGTTATGCGTGTTACAGATGGTCCGATTGCAATGGTTCCTTGTGCTAGTTTAAACTTTTATCACAAATGTGATGAATGTGTTGATGAAAAAACATGTGGCATTAGAAGCGCATTTATTGATGTTAGAGATGCAACACTAAAAGTACTGAGTGAAACCAGTATTGCTGATGTGATCGGTCGTGAGGATACCTTGAAATTGGGAATCAATAATCTTTAGAAGTTTACCTTCAAAATAAATCAAATGGCTTTTATGAGCCACAAATCATGGATTAGATTAAGTCTTGCTTAATTTCTTAATGTTCCGGAGAAAATATTAACCAATGTTAAAGGTTATTTGTTTAAATCGATTCGTTGTTGCACATAATGATCACGAAATGGTTTGTGAGCCACAACCATTGAGCATGTAAATTAATTCTGCCAACGGGTTAATTAAAAGTTTTTTAAGAAAAATTACGACTATTCCTATATACTTTATATATTTGACAGATGAATCTTAATTTTATACACAGCCAAGTTTGTACCCGAATGATGCACTATTGTTGTGAAACAAGGTAAAAGAGGGTATTTGAATAATTTATAGGTATAAAATATTGGATGCTTCTCAGTAAAAGAGAGGCATTTTTTGAATAAGCTAACAACACATATGCAAAGTTTCAGAACAGAACTCGAAAATCCAATTGTCGAGCAGGACATTATAGATTTAGAGAATAAGATTAAAGCTTTTCGCGACGGAACCATTCACGATGAGAAATTTAGAAGTTTACGTTTAGCCCGCGGTGTTTACGGACAAAGACAGCCTGGCGTACAAATGATTCGTATTAAGCTGCCATTTGGAAAAGTAACCTTTAAGCAATTATTGCGTATTGCCGATATCGCTGATGAATACGGAAGTGGAAATTTACACTTGACCACCCGTCAGGATATTCAATTGCATTATGTAAGTTTAGACAGGACTCCTGAGCTTTGGGCAAAATTAGAACAAGATGATATCACACTTCGTGAGGCTTGTGGAAATACCGTTCGTAACGTAACCGCATCGCCAAATTCAGGTATTGATAAGGATGAGCCTTTTGATGTTTCGCCTTATGCACATGCGGTTTTTAAATACTTTTTGCGTAACCCGATTTGCCAGGAAATGGGCCGAAAGATTAAAATTTCTTTCTCCTCAAGCGATAAAGATACCGCTTTTAGTTATATCCACGATTTAGGATTTATTCCAAAAATCAATGAAAATGGAGAACGTGGTTTTAAAGTTTTATTTGCCGGCGGCTTAGGTGCGCAACCTTTTTTGGCGAGTGCCGTTCATGATTTTCTGCCTGAAGATCAATTGATCCCTTTCACAGAATCAGTTCTTCGGGTCTTCGATCGTTATGGTGAACGTACAAACCGTAACAAAGCCCGTTTAAAATATTTAGTTCAGAAATTAGGATTAGAAGAAGTTTTACGTTTGGTCGCTGAAGAACGTATTGCGAATAAAGTAAAAACCTTCAAAATAGATAGAAATACAGTTCCTCAACCGATTTTACCATTATCGCAAGAATATCCTGAGGTTGAAATATTGAATGAAACGCACTACAAACACTGGTTTGCAACTAACGTTGTAGAACAAAAACAAGAGGGTTTTTACTCGGTTTATGTTAAAGTTCAGGTGGGTGATATTAAAACTGACAAAGCTCGTGCTTTTGTAGATGCCATCAGACTTTATGTTGCTGATGAAATCAGAATTACACAAAATCAAGGCTTGTTATTAAAATTTGTTCGCAAAGAGGCACTGCCATCATTATATGCTGCCTTAAATAGAATAGGTTTTACAACGGCCGGCTTCGATAGTTTGGCAGATATTACCACTTGTCCTGGAACGGATACTTGTAATTTGGGAATTGCCAATTCAATGACTTTAGCTGAGGTTTTGGAGGATGTGATTTATACCGATTTTCCGGAGTTTATTTACGAGAAAAACATTAAAATCAAAATCAGTGGTTGCATGAATTCTTGCGGGCAGCATGGTTTGGCAGAAATCGGTTTTCATGGGAGCTCCGTAAAGGCAGAAGGAAAAGTTGTTCCGGCAGTTCAGGTCATGCTAGGTGGAGGAACAGTTGGAAATGGGGTTGGCCGTGTTGCAGAACGTGTGATTAAAGTCCCATCAAAAAGAGCCACAAGCGTTTTGCATTTTATCTTAAATGATTTCAAAGCAAATAATGAGGAGAACGAAAATTTCCATCAATATTATGACCGAAAAGGGAAAGATCATTTTTATCAGCTTTTAAAACCATTGGCAGATTTAACCAATCTTCAACAAGAAGAATTTGTTGATTGGGGCCATGTAGAACAATTTACTACTGCAATTGGGGTTGGAGAATGTGCTGGGGTAGTGATCGATTTAGTGGCCACTTTACTATTAGAAGCCGATGAAAAATTCGGTTGGGCCAAACAAAATTTAGATAAAGGTGCTTACGCTGATGCAATTTATCATACTTACAGCACTTTCGTTAGCGCCGCAAAATCATTGCTTTTAGATAAAGGCGTAAACAGTAGCACCCAGGTTGGTGTAATCAGAGAGTTTGATAATCATTACGTGGAAACTGGCGAATTTAACTTATCCACCAATTTTTCAGATTTGGTTTTACAAATCAATAAAAATGAGCCATCGGCAGAATTTGCTCAGAAATATTTTAACGAAGCAAATGAGTTTTTAAGTCAAATCAAAGAAAAGAGGACAGTAGCAGTAAAATGAGATTTTAGACAATAAACATGAGATTGAGAACTTGCAAATGCTAAACGCCTTGCACCAAACACGTTTCATTCTCTCATTCAAAAATCACTCATTCAAAATTTAAAATTATGGTTAATCAAAATAAAGAATCAAAAATAACCCTTTTAGGCGCTGGTCCTGGTGACCCTGATTTATTAACTTTAAAAGGCGTTAAAGCATTACAAACTGCTGATGTGGTTTTATACGATGCTTTAACAAATGAGGCATTATTGGAACATGCACCAACGGATGCTATTAAGGTTTACGTTGGAAAACGTTCTGGGGAACACTCTTATCCGCAGGAAACCATTAATAAATTAATGATTGATTATGCTTTGAATTATGGACATGTTGTGCGCCTAAAAGGTGGCGATCCATTTGTTTTTGGCAGAGGATATGAAGAGCTGGATTATGCAGCATCTTACAGCATCCCGGTTGATGTAATCCCGGGGATTTCAAGCTCAATTGGTGTTCCGGGTTTACAGCAAATTCCTGTAACGCACCGCGGAATGAGCGAAAGCTTTTGGGTAATCACAGGTACAACAACTGCTGGCGGAGTTTCTCAGGATATTTATCAGGCAGCAGAATCAAATGCTACAGTTTTAGTGTTAATGGGCCTGAAAAAATTATCTAAAATAGTTGAAATATTCAAAGCAGCAGGCCGGCACAATCTGCCGGCAGCAGTAGTTCAGAATGGTTCATCAGAAGATGAAAAATTAGTTGTTGGCATTGTAGAAACCATCGAAAGCTTGGTTCAGCAAGAAAATATTAAAGCACCTGCCTTGCTCATTTTTGGAGAAGTAGTTTCATTACACCCATCGTTTAAAACCTTAGTAAAACAATATGCAAGTATTGCCTAGCCAGTCCAATCATGCAGAATCCTTTTCTGAAGAGGAAAAAGGCAACCAGCTTTTCCCGGTTTTTATAAAGCTGAACAAGCTGCATACATTGTTAATCGGGGCAGGGAATATTGGTTTGGAAAAGCTAACAACGATTGTAAATAACAGTCATCATGCTAAAATTACAATTGTTGCAGAAATGATTTCTCAAGAAGTTTATTCGTTAATTGAAAATTACCCTCAAATAAAGATTAAGCAAAAAAGCTTTGATATTAATGATTTAAACGATATCGACATTGTTTTTGCTGCAACCAATAATAACATTTTAAACGAGGAAATCAGGGCGGTTGCCCATGAAAAAGGTTTGCTTATTAATGTAGCCGATAAACCTGAACTTTGCGATTTTTATCTGGGCTCTATCGTTAAAAAAGGCAATTTGAAAATCGGGATTTCTACCAATGGCAAGTCTCCAACAATCGCAAAGCGCTTAAAAGAAATTTTGGATGAAACTATTCCTCCTGAGATTGAGCAATCTATCGAAAATTTAAATATTATCCGTAATAAGTTACTCCCGAACTTTAAGCATAGAGTGAAGATACTTAACCATTTGACGGAATCTTTTGCAAAGAATGATACCAATAAATTAAAGCCAAAAAAAATCCTGATCTGGACATTTTCAGTTCTGGCTTTAATGGTTTTCGGTCATATATTCTTCTCTTTTATCCCCTTTGAGAAATTGGGTAATTGGGGAAATACTATTTTAAATCAAGTTGACAGTACCATAATTTACTTTATAATAGGAGGTTTTTTAGCACAGCTTGTTGATGGAGCCTTAGGAATGGCATATGGTGTTAGTGCAACAACATTCCTGCTTTCATTTGGGGTAACACCGGCAGCTGCAAGTGCCAGTGTTCATGCTTCAGAGATATTTACAAGTGGGGTATCTGGTTTAATGCACCTAAAATTTGGAAATGTTAGAGCCAAACTTTTTAAAAAACTATTATTACCAGGTATTTTAGGTGCAATTGCAGGTGCATATATTTTGTCATCCCTTGAAAACTATGGTCATATTATTAAACCAATTGTATCTGCCTATACCCTGTTTTTAGGGGTTAAGATTTTATTAAAGGCCGTTGCTAAAACCAAAGAGAGCAAGCCTTTAAAAGTGGTTGGGCCACTTGCATTTATTGGAGCATTTTTAGATTCAATTGGCGGTGGCGGATGGGGGCCAATAGTAACTTCAACACTGATTTCAAGAGGTGGAAACCCACGTTATACTATTGGTTCGGTTAATCTTACCGAATTTTTTGTAACGTTGGCCAGCTCGATAACATTTATCATGATGATTGGTTTAACACATTGGCAAATTATTGCAGGCTTGGTTTTAGGCGGTTGCATTGCAGCTCCATTTGGGGCATTTTTAACCAAAAAACTAAATGTTAAAACCATTATGATTATGGTTGGGATAATCGTAATTATTACAAGCTTAAGAACAATTTATGTGCTTTTAATGAAATTGTAAAATGGATTGTGAAAAATTAAAATTGAAACTGGAGACCCTGAATAC
This sequence comes from Pedobacter chinensis, assembly GCF_003339865.1. Taxonomy (GTDB): domain Bacteria; phylum Bacteroidota; class Bacteroidia; order Sphingobacteriales; family Sphingobacteriaceae; genus Pedobacter; species Pedobacter chinensis. The sequence goes on along the minus strand of NZ_QPKV01000002.1, from coordinate 917,855 downwards.
AATTGATAAATTGAAATATCTGGCAGCAGAATACGCCGGTAAAATCATTTTTTCAACCAGTTTTGGTTGGGAAGATCAGGCCATTACACATTTAATTTTTGCTAATGATATTCCAATTAAAGTATTCACTTTAGAAACAGGACGACTTTTTCCAGAGACTTATTATGTTTGGAATCGTACGCTTGAGGTATATAATAAGCCGATTCATGCATATTATCCTCAAACTGAATTGTTACAGGATATGGTAAATACCAAAGGCCCTAACAGTTTTTACGAGTCGGTAGCAAATAGAAAAGAATGCTGTTATATCCGTAAAATCGAACCTTTGAAAAGAGCATTAAAAGGAAATGAAATTTGGGTAACAGGAATTAGGGCAGAGCAGAGTCCTAATCGTGAGGATATGCAAGATTTAGAGTGGGATGAAGGTAATCAACTCATTAAGTTTCATCCTATTTTCGATTGGACATTGGATGATGTAAAAAGTTATATCAAACAGAACAACATCGTGTATAATACCTTACATGATAAAGGATTCCCGAGCATAGGTTGTGCTCCTTGTACTAGAGCCATACAGCCAGGAGAAGATTTTAGAGCAGGCAGATGGTGGTGGGAAGATCAAAGTAAAAAGGAGTGTGGGTTGCACGCTACGGAGACGAGTGGAGTTGATGGTAAAGGTTGAGGGATTAAGGTTTAGGGTTTAGGGGGTAAGGTTTAGGGTTTAGGGCAAAGGAATAAAACGAACAGCCACCACCTCGTTATTGCGAGGTACGAAGCAATCTTAATGCGGTTGAAAACAGTTCCTTCGAAAAGAATAAAGTCAAAAATGGTTGGTGAGGACACTAACCATGGAGAAAGAGACGAGTGGAGTTGAGGGATTAAGGTTGAGGGGTTAAGGTTTAGGGTTTAGGGCAAATGCCTAAAGTGAATGGACTAACCACCTCGTCATTGCGAGGTACGAAGCAATCTTAATGCGGTTGAAAACAGTTCCTTTGAAAAGAATAAAGTCAAAAATGGTTGGTAAGAACACGAACCATGGAGAAAGAGACGAGCGGAGTTGAGGGATTAAGGTTAAGGGGGGAAGGTTTAGGGTTTAGGGCAAATGCCTAAAGTGAATGGCCTAACCACCTCGTCATTGCGAGGTACGAAGCAATCTTAATGCGGTTGAAAACAGTTCCTTTGAAAAGAATAAAGTCAAAAATGGTTGGTAAGAACACGAACCATGGAGAAAGAGACGAGTGGGGTTGAGGGATTAAGGTTGAGGGGTAAGGTTTAGGGCAAAGGAATAAAACGAACAGCCACCACCTCGTCATTGCGAGGCAGGATGAGAGCGAGCCGCGGCAATCTTTTAAGAAGTAGTGGTAAAAACAAAAAGATTGCCACGTCAGCAGAAAAAGCCTCCTCTCAATGACGAAAAAAACAAGAAACAACAAGTGAATATACAAGTTGGATAAAAGAGTGGTTTTGCTTTTAGAACAAAACATTCAAACATTCAACATTTAAACATTCCAACATTTATAATGAGCACATATAATTTTGATTATTTAGATGAATTAGAGGCTGAGGCCATTCACATCTTACGTGAGGTGGCGGGGCAATTTGAAAAACCTGCATTATTGTTTTCTGGCGGGAAGGATTCAATTACTTTGGTTCGTTTAGCGGAAAAAGCTTTTCGTCCGGGAAAATTCCCTTTCCCTTTGGTTCACATTGATACAGGGCATAATTTTCAGGAAACGATAGATTATCGTGATAAAATGATTGAAAGAATCGGTGAAAAGTTAATTGTTGGATCTGTTCAGGAATCAATAGATCAAGGTAAAGTAGTAGAGCAAAAAGGCAAAAATGCCAGTAGAAACGCCTTACAGACCGTTACCTTGTTAGATACCATTGCCAAATACGAATTTGACGCTTGCATTGGAGGCGCCCGCAGAGATGAGGAAAAAGCCAGGGCAAAAGAACGTATATTCTCTGTTCGGGATGAATTTGGCCAGTGGGACCCAAAACGTCAACGCCCTGAACTTTGGAATATTTATAACGGTAAAATTCATAAAGGCGAAAACGTACGTGTGTTCCCAATCAGCAACTGGACAGAACTTGATGTTTGGAATTATATCCGCAGAGAAAACATTGAGCTGCCCAGTATTTATTTTTCACACCAACGTGATTGTATTACCAGAAATGGCCAGTTAATGGCAGCATCCCCATTTTTAAATATGGATGATGAAGATATTATCATCAGCAAACAAGTCCGTTTCCGTACCGTTGGCGATATGTCTTGTACTGCAGCGGTTGAATCTGAAGCCGTTTTAATTGATGATATTATTTCAGAAATCAGTTCCTCAAAAATTTCGGAACGCGGTGCACGTATGGACGATAAAGTTTCTGAAGCCGCAATGGAAGACAGGAAAAAAGGAGGTTATTTTTAGTCTGGAGTCTTTAGTCCGGGGTCATTCAAAATTCAATCCCACATTAATTCAATCACTATTAAACATGAACATATTAAAATTTTTCACAGCAGGCAGTGTAGATGATGGTAAAAGTACTTTAATCGGCCGTTTGTTATATGATACTGATTCTATTTTAGCTGACCAGTTAGAGGCATTGCAAAGCTCTAACCGAAAAAACGATGATGGAACAATAGATTTAGCCATTTTAACCGATGGTTTAAGGGCCGAGCGGGAGCAAGGCATTACCATTGATGTGGCTTACAAGTATTTCCAAACCGATAAACGTAAATTTATTATTGCTGATACTCCCGGACACATTCAATATACGAGGAATATGGTTACTGGTGCATCTACAGCAAATCTGGCCATCATTTTAATTGATGCCAGAAATGGGGTTGTGGAACAAACCATTCGTCATTCTTATCTGGTTTCTCTGCTGGGTATTAAACATGTTGTAGTTTGCATCAACAAAATGGATATGGTGGGTTATAGCGAAAACATTTATAATTCCATCATTGATAAATACAAGGTTCTGGCGCAACAACTAAAACTTGCTGATGTCAATTACATACCAGTTAGTGCACTGAGAGGAGATAATATCGTTCAAAATTCTGACCGTATGGAGTGGTATGAAGGCGAAAGTTTATTACACTTTTTAGAGCAGGTAGATACTGATAATTTAGATAAATCGCAGTTTGCCCGTATGCCCGTGCAATGGGTCATTCGCCCCCAAACAGATGAACTGCACGATTACCGGGGCTATGCGGGTCGGGTTTTAAGCGGAACTTTTAATCTGAACGACAGGGTAACAATTTTGCCATCAGGCGCAAGTTCTGCTATTGAGAAAATCGAATTTTTCGACCAGGCTCCAGATGCTGCTCATGCAGGTCAGTCTGTTACCATTCACTTAAAAGATGATGTCGATATCAGCCGTGGTGATACCATTGTAAATGCTGCGGCATTGCCACAAGATTCAAAATTAATTGAGGCAGATTTGTGTTGGATGGATACCCGTGCTTTGGACATTTCTATCATGTACCTGATTCAGCATAACAGCAAAACCACAAAATGTAAAATCAGCGAAATTTTGCATAAAGTGGATATTAATACTTTAGAAAAGCATCCCGCTGATGAATTCAAATTAAATGATATTGGTCGTGTGATTGTTAAAACTGCTGATGCTTTAGCTTTTGATTTATACGATGATAACCGTGCAAATGGTTCAGCAATTTTAGTGGATAGCCGTACCAATTTAACAGTAGGTGCTTTAATGTTCAGAGCAGCGGTAGAATAATTCATCCGTTATGGCAGAGAAGGACAATGTCAGCTGAATTAATGAAGGAAACTGCAATGAAATATCAGTTCGGTTAGCTCCGCTTTTTGTTTCGGTTTTTTATAAACTCTTCCTGTTGATGAACGAAGCATCTGCTGCATTGCGCTTGCAGATGCTTTGTTCTTTAGTATTAATCACGTTCCAGTTTGCAATTTTTCAGGTGCAATTAGCGGTTTCAGTTTCCTGCGGTGGGCAATTAACAATTCAACAATGTAATTCTCCTCCTTAAACAAACGTTTGTGCACTAATAATTTACTTTTTTTAGTAAAGCATAGCTATTATTGAAAATATTTCTATAAATCAGCTATTTAAAATGAAAAAAGCACAGCTTATAAAAATTATATTAAGCACCTGTATTTTTAGTTTAGCCACGCTCACTTTATTATTTGGGCAGCAAACAAATCCTATTGTGCTTGGCAAGGCCCGGTTTACCATTATTACACCAGAATTGGTAAGAATGGAATACGCTACAGATGCAAAATTTGTTGATGAACCTACTTTATTCGCCAACAACCGCAAAACCTTTTTTAACAATTTTGAAATTGATAAAAAAGAGAATAGATATACAATATCCACCAGTAGAATGAAGATTTACTTTACTGATGATGGATATCCTTTTAGCCAGAAAAACATTTCCATTACTGTATTAAACAAGCCTAAAAACATAGATTGGCTAATATACATGAAAGATGATGCTAATTTAGGTGGTGCTTTATCAACGTTAGACGAAGTTGAGGGCGAAGTCCCTTTAGAACAAGGTTTATTATCAAAAAATGGATGGCATGTAATTGATGATGGGCAAAAAGAAATTTTAGTAAATGGCTGGTTAAGCCCAAGACCGGTAAACCACATCAGGGATTTATATTTTTTTGGTTACGGACAAAACTATAAAGCTGCTTTAAAATCGTTAACAGCCATTAGCGGCGAAGTACCAATGAACAGAAAATATGTACATGGTAGTTGGTATTGCCGCTGGTGGAATTATACCGATAACGATTACCGGGAAATTGTAAACGGATATAAAGCACATGGTTTCCCATTGGATGTTCTGGTTATGGACATGGGGTGGCATACACAAAAGGAAGCACTAAAAGGCATGGCTCATGCGGGCAGCTATGGTTGGACCGGTTATACCTGGAATAAGAAACTGATCCCAAACCCATCAATTTTGTTAAAAGAATTTAAAGATGATGGTTTGCACATTACCTTAAACGATCATCCTCATGATGGAATTCGACCGCATGAGGAACAATATGCTCCTTTTATGAAAGCAATGGGCGCCGATACCACAAATCAAAACACGTTGCTTTTTAATGCAGGAGACAAAAAGTACATGGATAATTTTTTTAAATACGCTTTACAGCCAAGTGAAAAAATAGGAGTAGATTTCTGGTGGTTAGATTGGCAGCAGGATTATGTTATGCCATTTGTATTGGGATACCCAAATGTTAAACATTTGCCATGGTTAAATTATCTTTATTTTAAGCACTCGCAAGCTGATGATAAAAGAGGGTTGTTGTTTAGCAGGTGGGCAGGATGGGGCAGCCAACGTACACCTATACAATTTAGTGGCGATGCAGTTGCAAGCTGGGATATGTTAAAGTTCGAAATCCCTTTTACCTCCAAAAGCAGCAATTCGGGTTGTTTTTTTTGGGCGCATGATATTGGTGGTTTTTACGGAGGCCGGGATGCTGAGCTATACGTTCGTTGGAGCCAATTTGGATTAACAAACTCCTCATTAAGAATCCATTCGGTAAGTGATGAAAATTTAGACAGGCGACCGTGGTTATGGGGCAAACAAGCCGAAGATGCTTTGCGGATTGTTTATCGTTTACGATCGCAATTGATGCCATACATTTATACCAGCGTTTGGCAAAGCCATAAAGAAAGCGTGCCACTCATCAGGGGAATGTATATTGATTATCCTGAAAATAAAGAAGCTTATATAAATGATCAACAATATCTTTTCGGCGATTTACTACTAGCCGCACCCATTGTTTCGCCAGGAAAAGGAGAAAAGCTTGTAGGTATTCAAAAAGTTTGGTTTCCTGACGGAGATGTATGGTTTAATATTTTTAATAACGAAAAATTTGAAGGTGGACAAACGAAAGAAGTTTCTTCTGATATCTATCAAACGCCTCTATTCGTAAAAGGAGGATATCCTTTGCTCATGCAGCCATATAAAGAACGTATGGCATCTGCAACTTTAGATACTCTGGTAATCAAATGTTATCCCGGTATTATAAATAAGCAACAAACTTATACCTTATACGAAGATGATGGGATAAGTAATGAATACAAAAACGATATGCAGTCTTTTACAAAACTTGGCTATACTCAAAAAAGTAATGCGGCTTTAGTTAATATTAGTGCTGTTGAAGGCAAAGGCTACACTGGTCAACCTAAAAGCAGAGTGTACGTGCTGCAGTTGCCATTACAAAAAGCTAAAAACGTGTTGGTAAATAATAAAAAGGCTCAATTTAAATATGACGACAAAACCAATAGCACAATAATTATCACTAATGCTGTATCAATAGGTAAAGCTGTTACGATAGAAACAGAATGGTAAATCTGAGCAAAAGTTTGTTATAATTACACAGCTGAAACCAATTAATAACCTGCTCTAAAAGTATAGATTTCTTATTTTAAATAAGATTGATTGGTTTACTATGGAAATATTTGAAAAGCAGCATCATATTCTTATATTTAAATAAGAAAAACCAAGTCTCAAAAACCTTATCATGAAAAAAAACATTCTTTATTTCGTTTTAATTGCTTTCCCGTTTGTATATGCCTGCAATTCTTCTGATAAAAAATCAGATGGTGCATCAGGTAAAAAGGATTCTTTATTGAGTGAAAACTGTTATGCGGCTGTATTTGAAAAGGATAGTGCTGCTATGATTGTTAAAACGCTGGCTTCAGGAGAAGTTACTGGTTCATTGCTGGTTAAGTATGAAGAAAAACCACAAAATAATGGAACCATTGAAGGGAAATTCAGCGGTGATACCTTGCTGGTAGATTATCGTTTTAAAACCGGTAACGATTCAAGCAGGGTTTATACCAATCCCTTAGCCTTTTTAAAGAAAGATGGTAAATTGATTATGGGAGTGGGCCAAATTGAAACGACACTTGGAAGATCTTATTTTGTTAAAGGCAAGCCCATTAATTACGAAGCTGGAAAATTTACATTTGGAGAGGTTCCTTGTAAATAGATTTATAATATTTAGAGATACTTTAAGTATCTCTAATGTGTCTGTCATTGCTAAGGCATGAAGCGATCTTATCAATTTGGGGCGAGCATATTAAAATGCTTCATGTCATAATGACGTGCAGTTGTTCCAATAACGATTATAAGGATATGCTGCCAGTTTAGCTTTACAGATTTTAGCTTCCCCGCTAAGGCTTTTTGGTTTATAAAACTCCTGCTCAAAAGCAAAATTAAATTATTTTAAAATAAATTACTACAATTTCTATAGACTTTATATATTTGTATAATTAATAAAAATTTGAACGAGCCAATTTTCTGTCATGATTTTGAATAAAGTAGAGAAAGCGAACATTGAACCAAAGATTACACTAATAGGAGCAGGTCCTGGCGATCCTGATTTATTTAGTTTAAAAGGTGTTAAAGCATTAAAAACAGCCGATGTTGTTTTGTATGATGCAAATGTGAACGAAGCTTTATTGTGTTATGCGCCAAATGACATTCCGAAAGTTTATGTGGGTAAACGCACTGATGATGAAGATTTTTCGCAAGATGCAGTAAATAAGTTGATTATTGATTATGCTTTAAACTATGGACATGTGGTTCGTTTAAAAAGTGGCGATCCGTTTTTCTTTGCTAAAGGTTATGAAGAAATTGATGCGGCAGAATCTTACAGTATTCCAACTGAAATTATTCCCGGTATTTCAAGCGCAACCGGAGCCCCGAGTTTGCAAAAAATCCCAATGATTTATAAAGACTTGAGCGAAAGTTTCTGGGCAGTAACAGGTACTAACGTTAAAGGAGAAATTTCTGAAGACTTATATATTGCTGCTAAAACTAAAGCCACTATTGTGGTTTTAAATGGGATTGAGAAAGTAAATGAAATTGCAGCGATTTTTCAGGCTGAAAACAAAGGTTTGTTACCGGTTGCAGTGATCCAGAATGGTTCTACTCCTGATGAGAAAATAGCAGTGGGAATTGTAGATACGATTGCTGAAGTTGTTGAAGATAAAAAAATCATTGCACCTGCGCTTTTGGTTTTCGGAGATGTGGTTTCATTGCATCCACAATTTCAACCCATTCGTGATTTTTACGAAATTATTGCCGAAGAATATTAAGGGTAATCAATTATATATTTGTTTTGTTGTTAAAAACCGCTAAAGAAAGTTTGGCGGTTTTTTTTGCATTTGGCTAAGAGCAAACTTTGTTTCTAAGCCTGATTGCAATGGAAATCTTTTTTGTTCGGTGTTTCAACCAGCCCGCAACAACGTTCACAAAAAAATTGAAATGGAAAGCAGGGCTGCTATCGGCAACGAAGTGATGAACGTTCACTTTCAAAAAAAAATTCTTGTAAAGACAAAAATAACGCTTAAGGTATAAAATTATAGTTTAGCGCTCATCATGCCGAATTCATTTCAAAGATTAAGTCTCGATTATCTGTATATTATACAATAAAACCCATCTTAAAAATAAATTTCCGAATATTTCCAAATCAAAAAACAATTACTAACTTAACGAAGTTATCTACACCAAATATTTGATGGAAATTATTCATATAAGCGCCGAGTGTTACCCTGTTGCTAAAGTTGGAGGTTTAGCAGACGTTGTTGGGGCCTTACCAAAATATCAAAATAAAATCGGCCACATTGCCAAAGTGGTTGTGCCTGCCTATGAAACAAAGTTTGTTAGGGAAAATGAATTTGAGGTAGCTTACGATGCCTGGGCAAATTATGGCAATCATCATTTTTCTTACCGCATTTTAAAAGAGAAAACCAATAAGCTTGGTTTTGATTTGTACATTGTTCATATACAGGGTTTAACAGATAGACCAAATGTATATGGATATGACGATGATACAGAAAGATTTATTGCCTTTCAAATCGCAGTTTTGGATTGGATTGTACAGTGGGAACATCGCCCTGATGTGATTCATTGCCACGATCACCATACCGGGTTAATTCCTTTTATGGTTTCAAATTGCATTAAATATTTGCCAATTAGCAAAGTGCCAACTGTTTTAACCATTCATAACGCACAATATCAAGGGCAGTTCGGCTGGGATAAATTGTATTATTTACCAGCATTTGATTTATGGAAGGGTGGGTTATTGGGTTGGGAGGACGCGATTAATCCTTTGGCATCTGCCATTAAATGTGCCTGGAAGGTTACTACTGTTTCACCAAGTTATTTGGAAGAAATGATGAACAATGCCCGTGGATTGGAAAGTTTGTTGAGGCAGGAACGTTGGAAGTCTGTTGGTATTTTAAATGGTATTGATACTGAGGTATGGAGTCCGGAAACAGATCCCATGCTAGTAAAAAGTTACAATTTAAAAGCAGTTGAGGCAGGGAAATTAGCAAACAAAAAAGCGCTTTGCGATGTTTTTCAATTAGATTCGTCAAAACCATTATTTACTTTCATAGGTAGATTGGTTGATGAAAAGGGAGCCGATTTATTACCTGATATATTTTATACCGCACTACAGCAACACGGCGACAATATCAATGTTTTAGTTTTGGGATCGGGCGATAACTGGGTTGAAGGACGATTAAATCAATTAAAAGATATTTTTAAAGGAAAGTATAATGCATACATAGGTTATAACGAACAAGTTTCGCACGAAATGTATGCAGGAGCAGATTTCCTTTTAATGCCTTCGAGGGTTGAACCTTGCGGCTTAAATCAGCTCTACGCTTTAAGATATGGCACTGTTCCTATAGTAAGAAGAATAGGCGGATTAAAAGATACTGTAGTTGATATTGGCGACGGTGGATTTGGGCTTTGCCACGATCAAACCAGCATTTGGGATGTTACCCATGCTATAAACCGGGCTGTAGATTTATATAACGATAAAAAAACATTTAAGGCTGTACGCAAAACCATGATGAAGATTGATCATTCGTGGGATCAGGCAGCGCTGAATTACATAGAATTATACCAAATATTAAAATAAGCTTAAACATGACTGACAAAGTTTTAGGCGTTATCCTTGGCGGTGGCCAGGGCTCTAGATTATCGCCACTAACACAAACACGTTCGAAACCTGCAGTTCCAATTGCAGGGAAGTATCGGTTGGTAGACATCCCAATTTCTAATTGCCTGAATTCAGGCATCCACCGTATGTTTGTGTTAACACAGTTTAATTCAGCATCCCTAAATAAACACATTAAAAACACCTATCACTTTAGCCATTTCAGTACGGCTTTTGTTGATATTCTGGCAGCAGAGCAGACCGTACAAAATGCCGGCTGGTTCCAGGGAACTGCAGATGCGGTACGCCAATGTATGCATCACATTGTTTCACATGAGTTTGATTACATCTTAATTCTATCTGGTGACCAGTTGTATCAGATGGATTTTAAAGATATGATTGAAAGACATATCGAAGCAAATGCAGAAATTACGATTGCAACCATTCCGGTTAATGCAAAAGATGCAACAGATTTTGGCATTTTAAAAGCCGATGAGGAGAATATGATTACCTCTTTCATTGAAAAGCCCAAAACTGGTCTGGAAAATTGGATTTCTGATACGGGTGCTGAGATGCAAAGCGAAGGCCGTAATTATCTGGCATCAATGGGTATTTATGTTTTCAGTCGTGAATATTTAATTAATATTTTGAATGAAAACGAAGATGAAAAAGATTTTGGTAAAGAAATTTTGCCAAGGGCGATCACTCAAAGTCGTGTACTAAGCTATCAATATGAAGGGTACTGGACTGATATCGGTAACATTTCATCTTTCTTTGAGGCTAACCTGGGCCTTACGGATGAGATTCCTAAATTTAACATGTTTGATAGCTCACACGCTATTTTTACAAGAGCCAGAATGCTGCCACCCTCTAAAATATCGGGCACAACTTTAGAGAAGGCAATTATTGCAGAGGGTTGTATTGTGCAGGCAAGCAGGGTGGAGCATGCGGTTTTAGGAATTCGTTCGAGAATAGGAAGGCATACTGTTATTACAAATGCGTATATTATGGGTAGTGATCGTTACCAAACGTTGGAAGAAATAGAATCTGAAAATGAAAAGGGTAATTCTTTAATCGGCATTGGCGATAGATGCTACATTAATAATGCGATCATTGATAAGAATTGCCGTATTGGCAATGACGTTAAAATTAATGGCGGTGTACATCTGGAAGATGGCGATTTTGAATTGTATGCAGTTAAAGATGGAATTGTTGTCATTAAAAAAGGTGCTGTTTTGCCGAGCGGAACAGTGATTTAAAATAATTATTTACCGTTTTAAGCCAGTTTAGATTTTTTTCTAAGCTGGTTTTTTTATGCGGTAATTCAATACAATTATATGAATATCAGTATATTATATTGCCATATTCATCGAATGATTATTGAAACGCAAAAAAAAATATTTTTGTAGCAATCAGATTTATTAATAAAGTTATCTTTCGGGATAATGCCTTTCAGAAAGCATTTATTAATCATTATTCCTAAAACCTATTTCCTGCCAACATTTTCGACTTAAACTTGTTAGTTAATAAACAAAAATAGCTTATGGCCGAACAACACCTTTATCAAACAGGAATAGTAGGAAATTGTGCTTTTCTGGCACATGTAAATAAAAACACAGATATATCATGGCTTTGCTGGCCACGATTTGATAGCCCTTTCGTTTTTGGGAGTTTGCTGGATAAGAAAAAAGGAGGAGAATTTTCCATTTTGCCCCAGCAAAAATTTTCTTCCCATCAATACTATATAGAAAACACGAATATCTTAAGAACAGAAATCACTACTGAAGGTGGGAAATACCGGATAACTGATTTTGCTCCACGTTTTCATCTTTATGAACGTTATTTCAAACCGCTGATGTTAATCAGGAAGATTGAGCCGTTGGAAGGTAATCCGCGGATAATCATTAAATGCAATCCCGTTTGCGATTATGGAAAAGGTAAAATGCGATCAAGCAGGGGGAGTAATCACATTGATTATATCGGTTGTGATGAAAATATTCAATTGAGCACCAATGTGTCGTTAAGTTATATTTTAGATGAAAAAGCTTTCGTGCTTAATGAAACAAAGTATTTGATTTTAACTTATGGATATAATCTGGAAGCACCTATTGTGAGTACTGCTGAGAATTTTCTTCGTGAAACCATTGCTTACTGGCGCTTATGGATTAAACATTCTTCAATAGCTGGCTTTTACCAGCCATTTGTAATTCGTTCGGCCCTGGTTTTAAAAATTCACCAATACGAAGATACCGGAGCAATTATAGCCGCCAGTACAACAAGCTTACCCGAATCTCCTGGAAGTACCCGAAATTGGGATTATCGCTATTGCTGGTTGCGAGATTCTTTTTATGTGTTAACATCATTAAATCACATCGGCCATTTTGAGGAAATGGAGAAGTATTTTAATTACTTATCTGATATATCTTTTGCAGAAGATGAACGTTACCAGCCTTTGTATGGGATTACGGGAGAACGAAAAATTACAGAACATATATTGGATCATTTGGATGGTTACGCGGGAGAGCAACCCATCAGGATTGGAAATCAGGCCTATGAACATATTCAGAATGATATTTATGGTCAGGTTTTAATTTCGATGTTGCCTCTTTATACTGATCATCGTTTTGTGTTCTCAGAACGCAGCGATTCAATAAAATGGATTGAGGGAGTGCTTTCTAAAATTGAAAGAACCATTGATGAGAAGGATGCAGGAATCTGGGAGTTTAGAAATATAGCCAATGTACATTGCTATAGCAATTTATTTCAGTGGGCGGGAGCAAATGCCGCTTTAAAAATGGCAAAAACCATTGGCAATAAAGATTTCGAAGATAGAGCGCAGATTTTAATCGACAAAGCGGCCGCTCACATTGAAGCTTGCTATGATCCTGAAAGACAGGTTTACACCAACGCAGTGGGTAGTTCGCATTTAGATGCCAGTACGCTGCAGCTGATTATGATGAATTATTTAGATCCCGCATCAGATAGGGCAAAGAATCATTTAAAAGCTTTGGAATCCGAACTTAAAACCGAAGATGGTTTGTTTTATCGTTACTTACATGCTGATGATTTTGGTAAACCAAAAACCACATTTTTAATTTGTGCTTTTTGGTATGTTGAGGCTTTAGCTTGTGTAGGCCGGATTGATGAAGCCATTAAAGAATTCGAGAATATCATTAAATATTGTAACCATTTACTGCTATTTAGTGAAGATGTGGATGCGAAAACCGGAAGCCAGTGGGGGAATTTTCCTCAGGCGTATAGCCATGTTGGTTTAATGAATGCGGCGTATCGCATTGCGATAAAATTAGATAGACCAATTTTTTTGTAAAAACTCCCGCAGATTAAGATTTCGCTGATTTTCTTTGACCATGGTTCGTGTCCTAACGAACTATTTATTTCGTGAGGACACAAACCGTGGCACTGGAATTACCTTCAGGTTGCTAATCACTATCGGATTTTTCACTGCGTTCAGGACAACAAGCAACGTTAATCCCTTTCCACGAACTCTTCCTTAACTAAACTCCAAAGTAATTTTCTAACTTCTTTAAAATCATTTAAGTAGTATTTGGCTTCTGAAATATTGTTTCCAACTTTAATGGTAAATGCATCATCGGGAAGGGCTCTGAAAATATCTTCATCAGTATGATCATCACCCAGTGCTAAAATGAAGTCAGGGGTTTTATCGTATAGCCAATTCAGCGCTGCTTTACCTTTATTCACTTCTATGTTTTTGAATTCAATTACTTTGTTACCAGGCATCAATTGCAAACCTTTGTCGGCCGCAAGTATTTTCATATGGCTTACAATCTCATTTGCCCTCAGTTCTCCCAATCCTTCTTCAGCCTTGCGGTAGTGCCAAACCAGCGAGTAACTTTTTTCTTCGATAAAAGATCCAGGAGTTCTGTCAGTATAAGTTTCCAACTGTGATTTAATTTCTTGCTTCCATTGATCGGTAAGCAACGGTAAACAGTTCCACTTATCTTCATAAGATTTTTGCCATGCACCATGTTCAGCAATCATATCAACTTTTAAATGACCAAACCAGTTTTCCAGGGTTTCATGCCTTCTTCCACTGATAATTACAACTTTATTTGCCTTATCAAGTGTTAGGTTTTCAATTACATCGTATAGCTCTTTATCTGGTGAGGCATCATCTATATTTCCTGTAAAATCCACGAGCGTTCCATCATAATCCAGAAATAAAACCCTGTTTGTGCTTTGTGCATATTTTGAAGCGATCACTTCATTTATCGAATTTACCGCATGTTTTGTTTGTAATGATTTTTGAGAATCTTTCACTTCGTTTAATCTTAAAATAAAATTGTTAACCCAATGTTTTACATTGAATTTTTCTACAATTGCCCGCATGGCTTTCATGCGGTGTTGTTGTTCTGCCAATGGCATTTTTAAGGCCAAAACTATGGCCTCCATAATATCGCCAAGGTTATTAGGATTTACAATCAGTGCATCGGTTAATTCTTTTGAAGCACCGGCCATTTCACTCAAAATAAGCACCCCATCATTATTGTTTCTGCTTGCCACATATTCTTTGCTCACGAGGTTCATGCCATCACGCATAGGCGTAACCAGGCAAATATCAGCAGAGGAATAAAGTGCCGATAACACCTCAATGGGAAAAGATCTATAAAAATAATTTACGGGAATCCAATCCATGGACCGGTAACGGGCATTAAGATTACCTACAAACTGATCAATCTGATCCCGCAAATCGCTATATTGTTGTACAGTATCCCGAGATGGAACAACGATCATGAATAATTCGATTTTACCAATATATTCAGGATGGAGTTGCAAAAGTAATTCAAGTGCTTTCAAACGTTCTAAAATCCCTTTGCTGTAATCCAATCTATCGATGGAAATAATGATTTTTATATCCTCTTTGCCACTTTTAAAATAGCTGATTTCTTTTTTTACCTCATCTGTCGAAGTTAAACCAGAAAATTTTTTAAAATCAATCCCCATTGGGAAAGCTTCAACAACAATTTGCCGTTCATTGCTGTTTAAAATATTGGAAGATGAGTTTACGGGTAATAAACGCGTAACGGTGCTAATGAAATGCCGAACATCATCGTAAGTATGAAAACCAACTAAATCAGCGCCCATTATCCCATTCAGCAATTCTTCCCGCCAGGGAATTAGCCTGAAAATTTCATAAGATGGAAAGGGGATATGCTGAAAAAAACCAATAGTTGAAGCAGGAAGTTTTTCTCTTAAAATTCCAGGTAATAATAATAATTGGTAATCCTGAATCCAGATTTTGTCTCTTTTATTTAATATCTCTATAGCACTTTTAGCGAACTTTTCATTAACAGATTTATAGCAATCCCAATAATTTTGTTCGTAATGGGCATAGGTTACCACGTAATGAAATACAGGCCATAATACTTCGTTTGAAAAACCTTCGTAATATAAATTGATTTCGTTTTGAGTAAGAAAAACCGGGTAAAGATTGAGTTCGGCTAGTTTTTGTTTTACTTCTTCCTGGCGTTCTTCGGGGACCTCTATTCCCGGCCAGCCAATCCAAACGGAATTACCGCTTTTATAAACATCTCCAAGTCCGGTTGCCAATCCTCCTTCACTTGGAATAAAAGTGTATTCATCGTTTTCTTCAATGATTTTAACGGGTAGTCTGTTCGATATTATAACTGTTTTCATGCTTGTATTTGATGTATCCACAACAATAAAAGCATCTTAAACAATTTTTGTTTGAATTTTTAGCCTAAAAAAACATTCAAATTACTAAACATAATTGAACAATAGCGAGAATGTGGTTTGCTCATTTGGAATAGATACCACTTCAATACTGCCACGGTGCATTTTCATAATATTTCGGCTAATGGTTAATCCAATGCCCGAACCATTCTTACGAGTGGTATAAAACGGAACGAAAATTTTCTCTACATCTGAAGATTCAATTCCCTTTCCGTTATCGGTGACATCAATATATAATTTGGTGTTCTCCAATCGGTAGCTTACAGAAATATGAGGATTTTCTCTTTCTTCCACAGCATAAATGCTGTTCGTAACGAGGTTGATAAGCACCTGCTCAATCAGTTTTAAATCTAATTTAACAGTAATTTTTGATGAAGTTTGTTCAACATCTAATACCACATTTTTAACCTTTGCAAAAGGCTGCATTAATACTTTGATGTGCTTTAGAATCTCGCCAATGGTATGCGATTGCAAATCGGGAGTTGGCAATTCTGCAATTAAACGATAATCTTTCACAAAATCCAAAAGCCCGGTAGAACGGCGTTTGATGGTTTGCAAGGCCGTTTTCAAATCTTCCATTTCATCAAGATCAAGATTTTCTTTATTGCTTACCATACTGTTGATCGTATCAGACAATGAACTGATCGGAGTAATGGAATTCAATATTTCATGCGATATCACACCAATTAATCTGTTCCATGCCTCGGTTTCTTTTTGTTCAATTTCATCTTTGATGTTTTGAAAGCTAATGATGGTGTAGTTGTTTCCATAGAGATTTAAGGGAATAACTTCAGTTGATAATTGAATGAGTTTATCCTGAATTTTAAGTTCTAAAAAACGCTTTCCACCTGAGGCAATCTGTTCAATTTCATTAGCGAAATTTGGTAAATGTTGTTTTAACCGATGCCAGTATTTATAAGCCGGAACACCTAATAAATTTGATGCAGCCTGATTGAAAAAGGCAATTTCTTCATTTTCCTGATTGGTTTTTGTGTTGTTTACAACAATTACACCAACAGGAACCTGCTCCAGAATGGTTTTTATCAGCTGGAACATAGCCTCTTGCTCCATTCTGATTTGCTTATGCACTTGAAGGATATCTCCAAAGGATTCATATAATTCCGGAAAACTCCCCTTGGTAACTTTGTTTTTAAAATTCAAGGTATGATCTCTGGTTTTAACCGCTAGGATGAAACGATTGATATCTGACCGAATTTCGTTGATATAATAATAAAGGGAGATAACTGAGCCTAATAAAATTAAGCTTACACCGATAATGGTAAACCAAAGCTGGGTATTTTTAATAAGATAAAACAGGAGATACCCCAGTAAGTTGATGATGACCAACCGAAAGATTAAACGAAAAGTAAAACGTTTGTAAAACATGTTTTTAAGGTTGAAGGTGAAGGGCTTAGAGGTGGAGGGCTGTTAGCGCAATAAGAGCCTTTCGCCTTCTAGCTTTCTACCCTCTACCTTAATTATATTCCGAATTTCTCAATTCTCCTGTATAAAGCTGCACGGGTTAAGCCCAGTTCTGCTGCAGCTTTTGATATATTTCCTTTATGCTTATCGATGGCTTTTTGTACCATCATTTTCTCCATATCGCCAAGTGCCATTTCATCGGGAATGGTGTTGTTTTGTGCAAACCGCTGCGGACTTAATTGTAAATCTTCTTCAGTGATTTCGTACCCATCACTCATAATTACTGCCCGTTCTAAAACGTGCTGCAATTCCCGAACATTTCCCGGCCATTTATAATTTAAAAGAACATCTTCAGCTTTATGGTTTAAACTTCGGCTTTCTTTATGATATTTTGAACTAAAAACCTGCATAAAATGATTGGCCAAAAGTAAAATGTCTGTTCCTCGTTTTCTTAAAGGAGGGAGCAAAAGCTCTACAGTGTTAATGCGAAACAGCAAATCTTGTCTGAATGTATTTTTGGCAACCATTTCGTTCAAAGGCATATTGGTTGCAGTAATCAACCGAACATTTACCTTTCGCTCTTTACTTTCGCCTAAACGCGTTACAGTTCTGTTTTGCAAAACACTTAATAGTTTAGCCTGTAGTGGAAGCGTTAAATTTCCTATTTCATCTAAGAATATGGTTCCGCCGTCTGCCAGTTCAAAACGACCGGGCTTGTCTTCCTTCGCATCTGTAAAAGCACCTTTTGCATACCCAAATAACTCACTTTCGAAAAGGTTTTCGTTTAAAGAACCCAAATCAACGTGCATGAAAACCTGGTTTTTGCGATGGGAATTTCCATGGATTTCATAAGCAAAAACCTGCTTCCCTGTTCCGTTTTCACCAAGAATTAATACGTTAGCATCTGTTGGTGCAACTTTTAATAATGTGGTTTGAAGTTGTTTAATCCCATCAGCCTGACCAACAATATGCTCAAAGCCTCGTGTCATGTCCTTTTGAAGGGAAGAATGAATTTTCTCCAGCTTCTTAACTTTTCTGGTTGATTGACGAAGTTTTGAAGCAGCCGAAATGGTAGCGAAAAGCTTTTCATTTTCCCAGGGTTTTAGAATAAAATCAGTAGCTCCTTTTTTTATGGCTTTAACAGCAAGCTCAACATTTCCAAAAGCAGTCATCAAAATAACGACATAGTCTTTGTCAATTGATAAAATATGTTCCAGCCAGTATAAACCCTCACGACCGTCGCTTGCACCTTTTTGATAATTCATATCCAATAAAATGATATCAACGTCATTTTTACTGAGCAATACATTGATTTCTTTTGGCGATTTACAGGTAATGACTTGTTTTACCTGTTGTTTTAAAAACAGGCGGGCACTCAAAAGAATGTCGTCGTCGTCATCAATAATTAAAACTGTGGCATCTAACATAACTTATATTTTAAGCCTCTCCCTATTAATGGAAGTGGTGTTTGTTCTTTTTTGCTGTCCCTCTCCTTGAAGAGAGGGAAATTAGCGGTAAAGTGGTTTGAACCATTTTTTAAAAACTTTGCATTTTCTGCTCCTTGCGCCCTCTTTTAAGGAGAGGGGATGAAGGGGAGAGGTTTTTTCCCACCGCTACAATAATTAAACAATCGCTCACTACACCTCTCCCTATTAATGGAAGTGGTGGTTTATTCTTTTTTGCTGTCCCTCTCCTTCAAGAGAGGGAAATTGGCGGTAATTGGTTTGAACCATTTTTAAAAATTTTGCTTTCTGCTCCTTACCCCCTCTCTTCAAGGAGAGGGGATAAAGGGGAGATTTTTTTTTACACTAAAATAATTAAACAATCGCTCAATACACCTCTCCCTATTAAAGGAAGTGGTGTTTGTTCTTTTTGCTGTCCCTCTCCTTGAAGAGAGGGAATTGGCGGTAATTGGTTTGAACCATTTTTTAAAAACTTTGCATTTTCTGCTCTTCGCCCCTCTCTTCAAGGAGAGGGGATGAAGGGGAGAGGTTACTTGCTTCTGCAATACCCCTTGATCACATTCAAAACCATCTCCAAATTATTATTTACCTCATCATTTGTAAATCTAACTACCGTTATTCCAAATTCCTCAAGTTCATAACTTCGATTTTTGTCATATTCTTGGATTTCAACTTGATTGTGAATTTCTCCATCAATTTCAATCACTAACTTAGCCTCATGACAATAGAAATCTGCAATATATTTATCTAATGGGTGTTGTCGTCGAAATTTGAAGCCATTGATATTTCTCCTTCTTAACGATTGCCATAAGATATCTTCTGAATCTGTGCCAGCTTTTCTTAATACTTTGGAGAATTCGAAAAGTTTATGGTTTGCACCTTTAAAAAGCTTGTCTTTGTAATCTTCCATTTTTTGTTCTAAAAAACCTCTCCCTATTAAAGCGAGTGGTGGTTTGTTCTTTTTTGCTGTCCCTCTCCTTGAAGAGAGGGAATTGGCGGTAATTGGTTTGAACCATTTTTTAAAAACTTTGCATTTTCTGCTCCTTGCCCCCTCTCTTCAAGGAGAGGGGATGAAGGGGAGAGGCTTTTTTTAACACCACAATAATTAAACAATCGCTCAATACACCTCTCCCTATTAATGGAAGTGGTGGTTTATTCTTTTTTGCTGTCCCTCTCCTTGAAGAGAGGGAATTGGCGGTAATTGGTTTGAACCATTTTTAAAAACTTTGCATTTTCTGCCCTTCGCCCCTTCTCTTCAAGGAGAGGGCATGAAGGGGAGAGGTTTTTTCCATCGCTACAATAATTAAGCAATCGCTCACTACACCTCTCCCTATTAATGGAAGTGGTGTTTGTTCTTTTTTGCTGTCCCTCTCCTTGAAGAGAGGGAAATTGGCGGTAATTGGTTTGAACCATATTTTAAAAACTTTGCTTTCTGCTCCTCGCCCCCTCTCTTCAAGGAGAGGGGATGAAGGGGAGAGGTTTTTTCCATCGCTACAATAATTAAACAATCGCTCACTACACCTCTCCCTATTAATGGAAGTGGTGTTTGTTCTTTTTTGCTGTCCCTCTCCTTGAAGAGAGGGAAATTGGCGGTAATTGGTTTGAACCATTTTTTAAAAACTTTGCATTTTCTGCTCCTCGCCCCCTCTCTTCAAGGAGAGGGGATGAAGGGGAGAGGTTTTTTTTCAACACTAAAATAGTTAAACAATCGCTCACTAACTCTTTTTAAAACTTTGCATTTTCTGCTCCTCGCCCCCTCTCTTCAAGGAGAGGGGATGAAGGGGAGAGGTTTTTTTCCACCACTAAAATAATTAAACTGTCCGCTCCCGCACATAAACTGTTCGATAATGAACATGTTAAAATTATAAAATTTTTTAAATACTTGATTATTAGTGTTTTAAGTGTCTTTTTGGCTTTTGGCATAAGCTTGGTTATTAAGCAATCAAATAGTATAACCGAACAATGGACAAAAAAATAGAGAAGAAAAGATTTAGCACTAAAACCTTAATTATGATAGGAGGAATAATTGCTTTCGTGGCAGTTGTGGTTTATGGCTATACCTTATCACTAAAAAAAGTTTATAAAGCTGATGCAGATAAATTAACAATTAGCAAAGTGGAATATGGCGATTTCGAAGATGTAGTTTTACTGAATGCCAGTGTTGTGCCGTTAACCTCAGTAATTGTAAGTTCATCAGAAGGTGGAACTGTTGCGGAGATTTTTACAGAAAATGGGGCATCAGTAGTTAAAGGAACTCCATTATTAAGAATTTCAAACTCAAATGCCATGTTGAGTTATACTTCAAGTCAAACCGCGGCAACTGAACAGATTAATCAATTACGTAAATCACGATTGGATTTGGAGCAAAACCAACGGGTTTTAAATCAGGATGTTTTAGACGTGGAAAATAATTTGAGAACAGCGGCTCGTCAATACCGGTTGGATAGTGCACTTTTTGCTAAAAAGGTTATCACACTTCAGGAATTTAACAAATCAAGTCAGGATTACGAATATTACCAGGGTAAACTTAACATTGTACGACAAGCGGTAAAACAGGAAAATCAAAGTAGAAGAATGCAATTGTCGCAAATCGATCAATCTATGGGACAGATGAACGAGAGTTTGGAAATGATCCGTAAAAACATTGAAAACATGACGATTAAAGCACCAGTTTCGGGCAAGCTTTCTTCATACGATCCGGTTATTGGTAAATCTTACAATTCAAATGAAATGATTGGTAAAATCGATGTTCTGCAAGGTTATAAATTGCAAGCGGGTGTTGATGAATATTATATCAATCGGGTTAAAGAGGGGCAAACTTCAACTTGCGAGTTCAATGGTAAAACTTACAATTTAACAGTAAGTAAAGTGATTCCTGAAGTTACTGCAGGTCAGTTTCAGGTGGAGATGGTTTTTAAAGGCCCAGCCCCCGAAGGTTTACGCCGAGGTTTATCACTACAAACCAAACTAACTTTATCTGATAATAGCAAATCATTGCTTCTGGCTCAGGGTCAGTTTTTTCAAAGTACGGGTGGTTCATGGGTGTTCGTATTGAACAACGGGAAAGCAACAAAGAAAAACGTTAAAATCGGAAGGAAAAATTACTTGTATTACGAAATATTGGATGGTTTGCAAAAAGGCGATGAAGTGATCACGTCTTCTTACGACCAATTTAACCAGTATGATCAGGTGGAGATAAGTAAATAAGTAGTCAGAAGTCGGAGGACCGATGTCCGAAGATGTTAGATGACAATAAAGCAATTAAAAAATACATTCAGGTCTTGATACCTGATACTAAATACTTGATACTAAAAAGCTATGATTAAAATAGAAAATCTGGAAAAAGTTTACAAAACTGAAGAAGTGGAAACCACAGCATTGAATGGAATTAACCTCCATGTAAAAGAAGGAGAGTTTGTTTCGATTATGGGGCCTTCCGGTTGCGGAAAATCTACCTTATTAAATGTAATGGGTTTGTTGGATAAACCCGAACGCGGAAGTTACAAGTTCATTGATACTGAACTCTTAACCTTAAATGACAGAGAACGCTCTAATTTTCGGAAGCGGAATATGGGTTTCGTTTTCCAGAATTTCAATCTGATTGATGAATTAACGGTTTTTGAAAACATTGAATTGCCATTGATCTATAATAAAATTCCGGCAGGTGAACGCAAAAAATTGGTTAACGAAATTATCGAAAGAATGAATATTGTAAACCGTAGCGGTCACTTCCCACAGCAACTTTCGGGTGGACAACAACAGCGTGTTGCCGTAGCCAGAGCTTTAGTAACTAAGCCAAAACTGGTTTTAGCCGATGAACCTACGGGAAATCTGGATAGTTCTCACGGTAATGAAGTAATGGAATTACTTTGTGAACTAAATGAAACGGGAACAACCATCGTAATGGTTACCCACTCCAGTCACGATGCCAGTTTTTCAAATAGAATCATCAACCTGAAAGATGGTCACGTAATTTCTGAAAAGATAAATAAAAGCAGAAGCGAAGAGCTGATATAGGCTGGAAGAATGAAGGTTTTAAGGCAGAAGGTTAAAATGACCAAACCTTTAAGCTTTCCAACCTCAATCTTAAAAAATAGTTTTAGTTAATGATAGCCGAGCGATATTTTCCTGGATGGGAAGATTCGGTTAGGCCGGAAGGGTGAAGGTTTTAAGGTTGAGGGTTTTATTCGCCCAAGCCTTCCACCTTCTACCTTTTACCTTCAACCTTAAAAAGATGTTCAAATTAAACTTAAAAATCGCATTGCGAAATCTGTGGAAAAATAAGGGCTATACTTTATTGAATATTTTCGGTCTTTCGGTAGGATTGGCAGGATTTATCATGATTTTAATGTTTGCCAATCATGAGAAAAGTTATGATAGCTGGAATCCTGATGCTGAAAATATTTATCGGATTTCTATCCGGTGGGCACCAGGAGAAGAAGAATATTCGTCAAGTCCTGCCGAATTGGCCCCTGCCTTAAAAGAGATGTTACCTGAAATTGAAGGTTACGGACGGTTTTATGCTTGGGATATGCAACAAAGGCTATTAAACAATGGCAGGAACGAGATTTATTTTGATCACATTATGGGGGTGGATAGTACCTGGTTTAATTTGTTCCCGTACCAATTTATTTATGGAGATGCAGGCAAATCGTTATTATCAAAGGATCAGATTGTTTTAAGTAATACTACAAGCGAAAAACTTTTTGGTAAGGTAAATCCTGTAGGAAAAAGCTTACTGGTTAATACAAGTAAAACCTATACAATAAGCGGAGTTTACAAGGAGCCCAATACGCCAGAACATATGGATGCAGAAGGTTTTATAAAGAAATCATCTTCAGGAGATGGATGGGGAAATGGTAATTTTTACACTTACTTAAAACTAAAAAAGGGTATCGATAAAATCTCTTTCGAAGAAAAATTAAATCAGGCGTTCCTTCGCTTACCAATACTTAAAGAGCAGGGTTGGCTAAAAAGTGCAAAAATATATTTAACTAAGGTAAAAGAAATTTATTTACATGCCACTTCAGCACAAGACCCCGCTAAAAGGGGAAATGCTAAAATGGTTACTATTTTGGTGCTGTTTTCTGCGTTGCTATTAATTATTGCCTGTATCAACTTTACCAATCTATCTATAGCACAATCTGTTAAAAGAGCAAAAGAAACCGGTATACGAAAGGTTTTAGGTGCAAGAAAGGGAAGTTTAATTGCCTATTTTCTAACCGAAACCACCATTCAATGTATTTTTGCTTTGTTAATTTCATTTGTACTTGCCGAGGCATTTATGCCGGTTTTAAATAATCTTATGGAAATTAAACTGTCTCTGTTTGATTATTCCAGACCAGTGCAGCTTATTCTCCAGATTTCTTTAGTTATGCTGTTGGTTATTTTACTGGCCGGAGGATATGCAGCTTTCTTTTTGTCCAGCTATGAACCGGTAAAAGTATTAAAAGGAAATTTTTCCAGGAGTACAGGGAGCCTGTGGATGCGCAAAACATTAATTTCTATCCAGTTTGTAGTGGCAACCATATTTATGGTGGCATTAATTATCATCAGACAACAGGTTACCTATATTAAAAATCAGGATGTTGGTTTTAAAAAGGATCATGTATTGATTTTTAAAATCAGAAAAAATGATAGCAGAAAGAACTTTTCACAATTAAAGCAACGCTTATTAAAAATAGAAGATGTAAAGGCCGTTAGTCGCGTTAATTATTATCCGGGTGTTAAGGCTATGCAGGTTGTCGGAAGGGAATTTGAAGGGAAAAGTGTTCAGAATTTAAGTATGATAACGGTAGATTTTGATTATTTTCAAGTAATGGGTATGCCGGCTCAAACGGGCAGGGTTTTTTCAAGTCGATTCGCTACGGATAGCATAGCAATAGTTGTTAATGAATCTGCGGTTAAAAAATATGGGCTTCAAAATCAAATTAATCGTACATGGATTGATAACCGTACTTTGATAGGGGTTGTTAAAGATCACATTCAAAAAGGTATGGAAACTGCCACCGAACCTACAGCCTTTGTTATTGAAGGAAGAAATACTAACGGAGCCGATAATGTCATTCTAAAAATAAATGGTAAAAATGCTGCACAAACAATACAGAGCATCAAAAAGGTGTGGGAATCAGCAGAACCCTTTCCATTTGAATATACGTGGCTGGATGAAAGCTTCGCTAATGTATATGCACAGTATGTACGTCTGGATAAACTTATTAATGCATTTACTTACGTCACTTTGTGCATTGCTGTATTAGGTTTATTTGCATTAGCCTCATTTACCGTACAGGAACGGAGCAAAGAAATTGGCGTTAGAAAGGTTTTAGGTGCAGAAACTAAAGATATTTTACAGCTAATCAACAAAAATTTTCTGATTCTGGTAATTGTAGCTAATATAATCGCAATTCCGATAGCGTATATTATATCAAGTAGCTGGCTATCAGGATTTGTTTACCGGATCAACATCAGTGTTTGGCCATTTTTGGTTGCATCACTAACTTCTATATTAATTACGATAATAACAGTGAGTTTGCAAGCCTATAAAACGGCAAAAGCCAACCCTGTTAATGCTTTGAAATACGAATAAATAAAGGCTTAAGGAAAAGGCGTAAGGTTCATACGCCTAACCCCTAAACCTTATACCCTAAACCTTACACCTTATGTATAAATTAAACTTAAAAATAGCCTTACGTAATCTTTGGAAGAACAAAGGCTTCTCCTTAATCAATATTGGCGGACTAGCCATTGGTTTAGCCAGTTGTATGGTGCTTTTAATTTATGTGGGTTATGAGTGGAGCTATGACAAGCAATTTACCAATCATGATAAAACCTATGTGGTTTATCAAAATGTAGCCGCAAATGGTAAAACTTTCAGCTGGGCTTGGACCCCTAATGTAATGGCCAGTGAGGTACAAGAGAAAATTCCCGGAGTTAAATACGCCTCGCATTCCACTTATCCAAGGCCAAATTTAATTACTGTTGGTGATAAAAAACTAAGCAGTAAAGTGGTTTTTACAGATCCAAATTTCCTTAAAATATTGGATTATAAATTTATAAAAGGCAACCCGGCTAAAGTTTTAGAAGATATAAACACAATTGTTCTGACCAAATCTTTTGCTGAAAAGCTTTTTGGTAAAGAAGATCCCATTAATAAAACAGTAAAGTTTGAAAATCAGGATCTTCTAAAAGTTACGGCAGTAATTGAAGATGTACCAGCAAATAGTAGTATCATTTTCGAAAGTATAATGCCATGGCCTCTGCTTGAGAAACGAGAACCTTGGGTAAAAGAGAGTAATTGGGGCAATAATATGTGTTTAACTTTGGTTCAATTGCAGGATAATAAATTCTTTACAGAATCAAATGCCGCCATAGAAGGGATTTACAAACGCCATCAAAAAGATAATCCGACCGTGGCTTTATTACACCCCTTAGCTAAATGGCATTTATATGGTGATTTTGTTAATGGTAAATCCGTAGGTGGTAAAATAGATCAACTCAAAATATTTCTGCTGCTTGCTTTTTGTATTTTATTAATTGCTTGTGTAAACTTTATGAATTTATCAACTGCCCGTTCTGAGGGTAGGGCAAAAGAAGTGGGCGTTCGCAAGGCAATAGGTTCAACACGTAAATCATTAATCAGCCAGTTTTTTCTTGAATCTCTGCTCATCACATTTATCTCTACTGTTTTCGCTTTTATTCTGGTTGAAACTAGTTTGCCGTATTTCAATAATATATTAAACATCAAATTAACAATTGATTATAATGATGTTAAATTTTGGATGGTTTTATCAACTTTAATGATTTTTACCGGGCTCGTTGCAGGCAGTTATCCTGCACTTTATCTGTCATCTTTTGAGCCGGTTAAAGTTTTGAAAGGTTTCAAAATTAAAACAGATTCATCGGTTTCTGTAAGAAAGGTATTAGTTGTAGGTCAATTTGTTTTTGCAGCCTGTTTAATCGTTTGTACTGCGGTAATTTATCAGCAACTGAATTATGTTAAAAATAAGCCAATAGGATACGATCAATCAAATTTGATTCAAATCGCGATAGAAGGTAAAATGCATGAGCCGGGCAAACTCGAATTGCTTAAAAATCAATTATTAAATTCTGGTGCGGCAACTGATGTAACTTTTTTTAGTTCAGATGTTACAGAAGGGGGAAATAATACAACCAATATACAATGGGAGGGAAAAAATCCTAATGAACTTATCTCATTTAACCATAGGGCAATAGGTTATAACTTTATAGAAACCATTGGTACGGAGTTAATTAGTGGCAGA
Source organism: Pedobacter chinensis (assembly GCF_003339865.1). Lineage (GTDB taxonomy): Bacteria > Bacteroidota > Bacteroidia > Sphingobacteriales > Sphingobacteriaceae > Pedobacter > Pedobacter chinensis. Next base: position 891,005 of record NZ_QPKV01000002.1, on the reverse strand, counting down.
ACGCTTTCGCCGAAATTCAAAAATGATACCAATAGCGTAATGCTTAATGAGGCGGCAGTAAAAATGATGGGTTTGAAGAACCCAATTGGTGCGGTAATTACCTTTTGGGGTAACAAACTAACTAATGTAGGCGTGGTTAAAGATTTTGTGGTAGAAAGCGCCTATCAAAAAGTGGCGCCAATGATTTTTTACCTGGATACCCATGATGATGCTACAGTTATACTGGCACGTTTAAATCCAAATCAAAACATCAGCTCTTCTCTGGCAAAAATAGATGAGTTAGTTAAAGAAATAGAACCAAATTATCCTGTTAATCGCAAATTTGTAAATGAATCTTTTGAAGTGAAATTTCAAGATGAAAAACTTTTGGGTACACTTTCAAATTGGTTTGGCGGCTTTGCCATCTTTATTTCTTGCTTAGGATTACTTGGCCTGGCACTTTTCATGGCAGAACAACGTAAAAAGGAAATCAGTATCCGTAAGGTTTTAGGTGCCAGTACAACCAATATCCTTACACTGTTAAATAAAGACTTTATAAAATTAGTGGCTATTGCCAACGTAATTGCCTTTCCTTTGGCTTATATCATTATTACAAAATGGCTTTCTGCTTTTGAGTATCGGGTTGCCATATCGTTTTTGCCGTTTGCATTGGCCATCGTGATCTCTATTTTAATTGCAGTTTTAACCGTAAGCATACAATCGATAAAAGTGGCAAAAGCCAACCCTGTTGATGCTTTGAAATATGAATAAAGGTTTAAGGCTTAAGGTAAAAGGCGTAAGGTTAAAGCGCCCAAACCCAAACCCTAAACCCTAAACTTTACACCTTATGTTTAGATTAAATTTAAAAATCGCTTTGCGAAACCTTTGGAAGAATAAAACTTCTTCTTTCATTAATGTGATCGGTTTGGCTATCGGTCTTGCTGCTTGCTTAATGTTATTGCTGTATGTTACTTACGAGTGGAATTTTGATAAACAGGATAAAAATTCTGAGCATTTGTACACGGTAATGACCAACATACCTGGCGATGATGGCAAGGTTGCTAAAACTTTTGAGGGGTCTACCACTGCGCTGGGTCCTTTGTTGAAAGCAGAAATACCGGAAATTAAACATTTAGCAAGAATGAATTATCTCAAACAAGCTTTAATTGCAGTTGGGGATAATGGATTTAAGAAACTTGGAAAATTTGCAGAGCCAGAAATCCTGAAGTTGTTTAATTACCAATATATTAATGGTAATGCAAGTACCGCGATGCAGAATCCTAAATCGGTTATTCTTACGGAAAGCACAGCGAAAGTGTTATTCGGATCTACTCAGGTTTTAAACAGGACCGTTCGGTATCAGGACAAAGAAGACTTAACGGTTTCTGCAGTAATCAAAGATTTACCAGACAATACTTCTGCAACCTTGAAATTTGATTTCCTCATGCCCTGGGCTTTCTATGAAATGGTTGATAATAGTGCAAAAGACCTTAACTGGGGGAATTTCAGTTTTGTTACCATGGTTTCTTTAGATCCAAAAGCTGATCTGACGAAAGTTAACGAAAAAATAGAAAAAGTGGTTAAGGCACATTTGGAACAGGCGAATCAACCTTATTTTCTTTATCCATTTAGTAAACTCCATCTCTATGGCAAATTTGAAAATGGTGTTAGTGTTGGTGGCGATATTGAGCAAATTTATCTGTTTGTAGGATTGGCTTTTGGCATTTTGATGATTGCCTGCATCAATTTTATGAATATGGCTACTGCAAAATCAGAAAAACGCGCCAAAGAAGTAGGCATTAAAAAAACAATTGGTGCCAATAGGGTTTCATTGATCATGCAGTTCTTAACTGAATCAATGGTATTAACTTTTATTTCAGTCATTGTTGCAATTGCCTTGTTAGAAATTTTCCTGCCCACCTTTAATAATCTACTGAACATCAGATTAAGTATCCGATATTTCAGTGCATCAGGCTGGATGTGGATTTTAGGCATAGTTTGCTTAACCGGCTTAATTGCCGGAAGTTATCCGGCTTTTTACCTGTCGGCATTTAACCCTATTCAAACTTTAAAAAGGCGAATAAAATCGGGTGGAATTTTCGCCATTAACTTAAGGCAGGTACTTGTTGTTGGCCAGTTTTGTTTTGCCATCGTATTGATCATTTCAACAATGGTTATTTATCGTCAAATACAGTTTATAAAAAATAAACCAGTAGGATTTGATGTTAATGCCCTGATAGAGATTCCGCAGGAGGGAGAATTAAAAACAAAGTTCGAGGTAATCAAATCTCAACTGTTAAAATCTGGTGCCGTAACTTCAATGTTCCAGTCATCTGTAGGTTTATCACACCGTGGACAAAATTTTATGGATATAAGATGGGATGGAATGGTTAAACCACAGAATACCCAATTATTTAATCAGCTTAGTACAACTTATGATTTTATCAAAACCAATGGAATTAAATTAATAGAAGGAAGGGATTTTTCAGAAAAATTTGCTTCAGATACCGCGGCCGTAATGGTAAGTGCATCTGCAATTAAAGCCTTCGGATATGAAAATCCAATAGGAAAATCTGTTACTGTATTTGGTGATAAATTTAACATCATTGGCGTTTTTGATGATTATGTTTGGGATTCTCCTTATAAATCAAATAATCCGATGGTTGTATTCTTTGATGAAAACCGGACTGGAACAGTTACCATGCGATTGAATGAGGCAAATCCAATCGCACAAAACATAGCTACAATTACTCAAATCACAAAACAATTAAATCCTGCCTATCCAACAGAAATCAGTTTCTTAAATTCAATTTATCTGGAGAAATATAATTCAGAAAAAACACTGGGTCTTTTATCAAACATATTTGGTGGTTTGGCAATTTTTGTTTCTTGCCTTGGCTTGTATGGCTTGGTGGCTTATAGTGCCGAACAAAGAACAAAAGAGTTTGGCGTAAGAAAAGTACTGGGTGCATCACTGTTTAACCTGATGCAATTGTTATCACTTTCTTTTGTGAAAATGATTATAGTTTCTATTGTTATAGCTGCGCCTTTAAGTTATTATTTGATGGATGAATGGCTAACCAAATTTGAATACCATACTGAAATAACATGGTGGATTATACCGGTAGCTGGGTTCGGAACTTTATTAATGGCTTTAGTTACAGTAAGTTTTCAGGCTTATAAATCGGCTAATGCAAATCCTGTTGATGCATTGAAATACGAATAAAGGTTGAAGGTAGAGGGTAAAAAGGCGTAAGGTTAAAGCGCCCAAACCCTAAACCTCAAACCCTAAACCCTACACCTTATGTTTAGATTAAATTTAAAAATCGCCTTAAGAAACCTCTGGAAGAACAAGGGTTTCACACTGATTAATATTGGTGGCCTGGCCATTGGCTTGGCTTGTTGCTTAATGTTAATGCTTTATGTAAACTACGAGTGGAGTTACGATAAACAGTATAAAAATTTAGATCATATCTATTTCGCTAAATTAAATATAAAATTTAATGGGAATATCGCGAGTACTGGTGCGTTGCCTAATAAACTGGCAGCTGCGGCATTAGAAGAAATACCAGGCATTAAAAATGCTGCAAGGATTGCACACGGAAATGGCAACCGTTTATTTAGTCGCGATCAAAATAAATTCAAACTGAAGGCGGAGTATGTAGATCCATCGTTTATTAAAATATTGAGTTATAATTTTTTAATGGGTAATGCAAATACTGCCTTAAATGATCCAAATTCAATTATTATTACCTCATCAACAGCTAAGAAATTGTTTGGAGATGCAGATCCCATCGGGCAAAGTGTAAAGTGGGATAATCTAAAGGATCTAAAAGTAAGTGCTGTAATTGAAGATATGCCCAAAAACCAAAGCATGCAATTCGAGGTTCTGCATCCCTGGGCATTTTTTGATCAGATAAATCCAAATGATAAAAATAATGGGTGGGGAGGTATAACTTGTTCAACACTATTTGAATTAAGAGATAATGCTTCACTAGAATCCATTAATGGTTTATTGAAGAACTTTATTGTAAATAAAGAACCAGAACTTAAATCTTATCTATATGAACCCTTTTTGTTTCCATTGAAGAAAATTCATCTTTATAATCAATTTGAAAATGGGAAAGTAGTTGGTGGTAAAATAGATGAAGTAAAGTTATTTGCTTTTCTGGCAATCTGTGTTTTGTTTATTGCCTGCATCAATTACATGAATTTATCTACTGCCCGTTCAGAAAAAAGAGCAAGGGAAGTTGGCGTTAGAAAAGCATTAGGTTCTGCAAGAAGTTCATTAATGGGGCAGTTTATGTTAGAGTCTGTATTGCTTTCATTTCTGGCCATGATGATTGCTTTTGCCTTGCTAGAGCTTTCTTTACCTTATTTTAACAATCTATTGGCTATCAATATCCAAATTAATTATGCTTCTGTTTCATTTTGGAGTGTATTAATTGGTGTAGCACTAATAACTGGATTGTTAGCAGGTAGCTATCCGGCTTTCTATTTATCATCATTTATTCCGGTTAAGGTTTTAAAAGGATTTAAGGGAAATACCAGAACCTTATCATTTAGAAGAGTACTGGTGGTTTTGCAGTTCACTTTATCTATTTGTATGATTATTTCGGCAATTGTTATTTATAATCAAATTCAGTTCCTGAAAAATAAACCGCTTGGTTTTGAGCAGAATAATATGGCGCAACTGGATTTAGAAGGAGAATTGAGAAATCCGTCTAAACTAGAATTATTTAAAACCCAACTTAAAAATAGTGGTGCAATTACTTCCGCAACAGAGTTTGCACAACAATTTACAAATGGAGGTTCAATTACTGGTGATATCAGTTGGCCTGGCAAAGCGGCTGATGATAATTCGATAATCAGCTATAGAAGCACAGGATTTGATTTTGCCAATACAATAGGCGCTAAAATTGTTGCTGGCAGAGACTTTTCCCCAAAGTTTACAGCTGATACAAGTACTTCCGTTATGTTAAATGAAACGGCTGTAAAACACATGAATTTAAAAAATCCTGTTGGTACCATTATAACCTGGGGAGATAATTTGCCGTTAAAAGTGGTTGGGGTAATTAAAGATTATTTTAATGAGGATATCGGGAAAAAAGTTGAACCAACCATTTACTATTACAATGTTAAGAAGAGCAATGTTTTATTAATGAGATTAAATGCCAATCAATCTTTAAGCACAAGTGTTGAAAATATCAAAAACATCAGCCAGCAGTTAAATCCTGCTTATCCGGCACAAATTACTTTTGTGAATGATGGTATGGAAGAAAAGTTACAAAGCGAAAGATTGTTAAGCGTACTGTCTAATCTTTTTGGTGGCTTTGCCATTTTTATTTCCTGTTTAGGTTTGTTAGGCCTGGCTTTATATATGGCAGAACAGCGGAGCAAAGAAATCAGTATCAGAAAAGTATTGGGTGCAAACTTAAGAGATATTTTGGTGCTGCTAAACAAAGATTTTATAAGACTGGTTATCATTTCCAATATTATTGCAATTCCGGTGGCCTATATTCTGGTAACCAAATGGCTGGAAAAATATGATTACAAAATCACAATAAGCCCCTGGCCATTTTTACTGGCGCTTTTAGCATCGATAATCATAGCCATTCTAACAGTGAGTTTACAAACCTTTAAAGTGGCAAAAGCAAATGCAATTGATGCGCTTAAATACGAATAAAGGTTGAAGGTTGAGGGTAAAAAGGCGTAAGGTTATTACGCCTAAAAAACCTTCCAACCTTTAACCTTTCAACCTTCAATCTCTAGAATATGTTCAAATTAAACTTAAAAATCGCCTGGCGAAACCTTTGGAAAAACAAAGGTTATACGTTCATCAATATTCTCGGCCTCTCTATCGGGATGGCGAGTTGTATTCTGATTTTCATTTTTATCCGATATCAGATGAGTTTTGATGAGGGTTTTAAAAATGAAGATAGGATTTACCGCGTGGTTTCCAGTTGGGACTATAATGATGGAAATCAATTCTTTTCTCAGGGCGTTCCATTGCCGCTTACACCTGCAATGCGAAATGATTTCTCGCCTTATATTGAGAAAATAGCCGCAATCCAAAACGATGCCGGCTTAATAAAAATTAATGATGCGGCTGGTAAGGAAAAGATAAAAACAATTGAGAATGTTTTTTATGTGGAGCCTGATTTCTTTGAGATTTTTGATTACAACTGGCTATCCGGAAACTATAGTTCATTGGCAAATCCAAGTCATGTGGTGCTTTCTAAAGAGATGGCAACCAGGTTTTTTGGAGATTGGAAAAATGCTTTAGGCAAAAGTTTAAATTTTGATGGTAAAATGAATTATACAGTGAGTGGTGTAATCGATGATATTGCCGAAAACAATTCCGTGCAATTAAAAATTATGCTTCCCTATAAGGCTTTTAAGGATAGAAATATGGCGAATTGGGGTTCTGTTGGTTCAAATTCAGAAAGTTATTTTAAGCTAAAACCAAATGTTAATATCGAAACGCTTAACGGTCCGTTAAAAGCATTTATTAAAAAATATTATGTAGAAGATGCGCCAGGTAAGGAGGGACATCTGTTTCAACCCTTAAGTGATATTCACTATAATGGCAAATTTGGCAATTTCTCTGGCCGGATTATGCCCAAAAAACAACTTTATGGATTGGCTGTGATCGGTTTTTTCCTGATGATTACCGCATCAATAAATTTTATCAATCTTGCTACTGCGCAAGCAGTAAGTCGGTCGAAAGAAGTTGGGGTTCGTAAGGTTATGGGAGGTCTAAGAAGTCAGTTACTTGTACAGTTTTTAACTGAAACGTTAACTATTGTATTTATTTCCCTTTTAATAGGAAGTATTTTAACTGAAATAGCATTGCCTGGCATGCAGAATCTTTTCAATTCCAAAATTTCGTTCAGCATTTTCCAGCACCCGATTATTCTGGTGTTCATGTTATTGCTGGTTGTTTTTGTAAGCTTATTGGCAGGTTTTTATCCCGCTATTATTATGTCGGGTTTTAATCCTGCCTTGGCCATCAAAAACAAAATCTCAGCAAATACCGGAGGATTAGGCTTAAGAAAGATCTTAGTTGTGGTTCAGTTTGCCATTACGGTAACTTTAATTATCGGGACGCTCGTCATTCTTCAGCAGATGAAATACGTCAGAGAGCAACCTTTAGGTTTTAACCCCTCGGCAATTGCAATGGTAGATTTACCAAATGATAGTCTTACCACACAACGTTTTGCCACTTTTAAAACGCAATTAAAGCAAATTCCTGGGGTTGAAGGAGTGAGTTTTTGTAGAACTGCCCCATCTTCACAAAATAATAATGGAAACAGTTTTTCATACAACGGAGGAAAAGATGTCGATTTTCAGGTAAACACCAAAAATGCTGATGAAGATTATCTTAAAACTTTTGATTTAAAACTCGTAGCGGGCAGAAATTTAGTTAAATCAGATACCACAAACGAATATATGGTCAACGAAACCCTATTGCGAAAACTCAACATTAGAAATCCAAACGAAGCAATAGGAAAAATGATTTCTATGGGCGGAATGAAAGCACCAATTGTTGGGGTAATTCAGGATTTTAAGAATAAAAGCCTCCATGAAGCAATCGATCCGATTTTAATAGGCTCACTTAAACCTAGATTTTTTTATGCAGCTATAAAATTAAATTCAAAACAGCTATTGGGAACAATGAAAACAGTAAAGAAAATCTGGGAAGTAACTTTTCCTGAATCTGTTTACAATGAATCATTTTTAGATGATGAAATCAATAACTATTATCAAGGCGAGAAAATTATGGGAACACTTTTCAAAGTCTTCGCCATTGTAATTATTTTCATTTCTTTCATTGGTTTATTCGGATTGATCTCTTTTGTTGCCACACAAAGAACCAAAGAAGTTGCCATTAGAAAAGTTTTAGGTGCATCAACAATTGAACTGGTAAAAATGCTCAACGGCTCTTTTTTGCTGATGGTGTTTATTGCCAATTTAGTCGCCTGGCCTTTAGCTTATCTGTTCGTTTCGAAATGGCTTGAGGGTTTTGCCTATCGGATAAACATCAGTATTTGGCCCTTCATATTAGCTATGGCCATTTCAATGATAATTACTTTAGTTACAGTGAGTATTCGTTCTTACAAAGCTGCGAAAGCTAACACTGTTGATGCACTTAAATACGAATAAAATGGTTCAAGGTTTAAGGTAAAGGGCGTAAGGTTAATACGCCTAAACCTTTAACCTTATACCCTAAACCTTACACCTTATATGTTTAGATTAAACTTAAAAATCGCCTTGCGAAACCTTTGGAAAAATAAAGGTTATACGCTTATTAATATTCTTGGCCTGTCGATAGGAATGGCCAGTTGTATCCTCATTTTTATTTTTGTCCGCTACCAGATGAGTTACGATACGGGTTATAAAAACGGAGACAGGATTTACCGTATTGTTTCCAATTGGAAAGCCACCACCGGTGATGATTTTTCACAGGGTGTACCCATTCCATTGGCGGGGGCAGCACGGAATGATTTTGCCGGATTGGAAAAAGTGGCAGCCATACAACGGAGCGTAGGGATTATCAGGGTCAAAGACAATGCCGGTAACGATGTAATAAAAACAGATGAAAGGGTGTATTATACGCAGCCCGATTTTTTTGAAATATTCGATATTCCTTGGTTATATGGCAAACCTGCACAGGCGCTTGCCGAACCCAATACCGTTGCTTTAAATGAAAGTACGGCGAAAAAGTATTTCGGTTCAACCGAAAAGGCCATCGGTAAAAGCATTCTTTTTTCTAACAATATCCATTTAAAGGTTACAGGCGTATTTAAAGATATGCCCGAAAATAGCAGTCTGCCTCTAAAAATAGTAGTTAGTTATACAACCTATTACAGAAAAGACAGTAAAAGCTGGGGTTCGGTAGGCTCAAGCTCCGAATGTTATGTACTGCTTAAAAAGGGTATGCAAATCAGCGATCTTGCTGGGCCGATGCAACAGTTTAATAAAAAATATTATAAGGAAGAAAGTGGCGGAGAGGGGCAACAATACCATTCTTTTCAGGCCTTAAAAGAGGTGCATTTCGATGAGCGTTATGGCAATTATGCCAATACCACCATAGCCAAAAAAGAAATTTACGGCCTGGCCGTTATCGGTTTGTTCCTGATCATAACTGCCTGCATAAATTTTATTAATCTGGCTACGGCACAGGCGGTAAACCGCTCTAAAGAAGTTGGCGTACGTAAGGTAATGGGTGGTTTGCGCAAACAACTGGTGGTACAGTTTTTAACCGAAACATTTACTATTACATTTATAGCATTGCTTATAGCCTGTGTGCTAACAGAAATTGCGCTACCACAAGTGCAGAACCTGTTTAAGGCCAATATCTCGTTTAGTTTGTTCCAGTACCCGATAATTTTTGTGTTTTTGGTGGTATTGGTGTTGGCGGTAAGTTTATTGGCAGGCTTTTATCCGGCCATGATTATGTCGGGGTTTAGTCCGGCTTTGGCTATAAAAAATAAGGTTTCGGTAAATTCGGGCAGTTTAAGCCTGCGTAAAATTTTGGTGGTGGTCCAATTTGCCATAACCATAGTACTCATTATTGGCACGTTGGTTATTATAAAACAAATGAACTATGTGCGGGAGAAACCTTTAGGCTTTAATACCAATGCCATTGCCATGGTTTATATTCCCAACGATAGTTTGAGTCTCATTAAACTCAACACGTTCAGAGAAAGAATTTTACGGGTATCCGGCGTACAAAATATGAGCTATTGCCAAATTGCACCGCTATCGGGCGATGTAAGTGAAAATTCTTTTGAATATAATGGTAAGCTAAACAAGGATTTCCAGGTTCGTACTTCTGCGGCCGACGAAAACTATTTTAAACTTTTCGACCTGCAATTAATAACCGGAAAAATATACTTGAAAAGCGATACCGCAAATGGATATGTGGTAAATGAAACCTTTTTAAAGAAAATGAATATTTCCAATCCGCAGGAAGTGATAGGAAAAACATTGGAGCACAGTGGCCGAAAAGCCCTTATTATGGGCGTGGTTAAAGATTTTAACGATAAATCGCTAAAAGAAAGTATATCGCCATTGGTCATTTATCCGAAAAAGGACGACTATTATAATGCCGCCATTAAGATGGATAGTAAACAAATGATGCCCGCAATGAAAAAGATAGAAGCATTATGGAACAGCACCTTTCCCGATTACGTGTACAGTGCTTCTTTAGTAAACGATGATATTAATAGCTATTATGAGGCCGAACAAATAACTGGCGTGTTATTTCGTGTTTTTGCCGGGGTTATCATGTTTATTTCCTTTATCGGTTTGTTTGGTTTAATTTCTTTTGTTACAACGCAACGTACCAAAGAAGTGGCCATCAGGAAAGTGTTGGGCGCATCAACAGTTGAATTGGTAAAAATGCTCAACGGTTCGTTTTTGCTGATGGTTTTTATCGCAAATTTAGTGGCTTGGCCATTAGCCTATCTTTTTGTATCGAAATGGCTGGAGGGGTTTACCTACCGGATAAATTTAAGCATTTGGCCGTTCGCTTTAGCCATGCTTATTTCCATGCTGATTACTTTGGTTACGGTAAGTATTCGTTCTTATAAAGCCGCAGTTGCCAACACCATTGATGCACTTAAATATGAATAAAAGACCCACCCAACCTCCCCCGGAGGGGAGGAGTAGCAAGGCGCAAAAATATAGATGACAATGACATCAGAAGAAATTAAATTTTTAATCACTAACAAAAAGTCCTCCCCTTTGGGGAGGATTTAGGAGGGGCCAATGTTTAAATTAAACTTAAAAATCGCTTTACGAAACCTGTTTAAAAACAAGGTTTATGCAGCCATTAATATTGGTGGTTTAGCATTGGGCTTAACTGCCTTTGTATTGATGCTCTTATACATCAATCATGAAGAAAGTTATGATACCTGGTCACCGGATTTAAAAAATGTTTATCAAATCAGAGAGAAGCATGCTTTCTTTACACCTGATAATAAGGAACATTGGAATGAAATATCCAATAGTAGAATTGCCAATTTAATCAGAACTAAGTTGCCTCAGGCAATTGCGGTAACCAAAGTAGATAATGATTGGGATTTTATTAAGGGCTATTCATTAAAAATTGATGATGCCAACCCCGTTATGATGCCTAAAATTAAAGATTCGGATAGTAGTTTCTTTAAAGTATTTCCTTACCGGTTTTTGCAGGGAAGTGAAGATAAAGCATTAGAAAATCCCAAATCTATCGTATTAAAAGAAAGTCTGGCCATTCAACTTTTCGGAACAACGAAAGTACTTGGTAAAACCATAAAAGTTATCCGTTGGAGAAGTGATGAAGGTACCTCATTAACGGTAACGGGTGTTGTAGCTGAACCAAAATATCCTCAGAGTGTAAGTTTTAATGCTATAACAAGAACAGGAGATAGAGATAAAGATCCGGAAAATCCAACAAACAACAATTATTGTTTGGTTTATACAAAACTTAATAAATCGAGCGATACGCTTGTGTTAAATCAAACCTTGCAAAAAATGTACGTAGACTTTAAAAAAAATCTACTTAGCAGCCAAAAAAAGAGTTACAATGATATTTATAAAGATGGCAGGTTGCCTGGTTTAAAGGTTATTCCTGTTAAAGAGGTACATGCAAACCCACCTTACGCAATGAGCTGGTTTGAAAAATTGAAACCGGTTATTGCAATTTCTGCATTTTTATTATTGGTGTCGGTTATAAACTTCATCAATCTGGCAACAGCCCAATCTGTTCAAAGAGCAAAAGAAGTTGGCGTTAAAAAGGTACTTGGTTCGCATAAAACGCAACTAACCTGGCAGTTTTTAATCGAATCTGCGCTTCAAAGTGTTATTTCACTTTTTCTTTGCATTATCTTAATTGAAGTTGTATTGCCTGCCTTTAATAATCAGTTCAAAGTAGATTTAAGTTTCTGGCACAATGCGCAACTATTTGCCATGGTTGTACAGTTGTTTGGATTATTTGTTTTCGTAACATTACTTGCTGGTTTCTATCCGGCCTGGATTTTATCAAATTATAACCCGGTTTCTGTACTTAAAGGCAATTATGAAAATGGTTTGCGGGGCATCGCTTTGCGCAATGTTTTAGTGGTTTTTCAGTTCGTAATTTCCGTTACGTTTATTATTTCAATTGGCGTTATGCAAATGCAGTCCCAATATATGAGTAATAAAGATTTAGGATTTGAAAGAGGAAATTTAATAAACATAAAATCGAATTACGAAGATAACTTTGCCGAGCGTTTAAAGAAAATTCCGGGTGTAGAGTATGTTGCCACAACCACTCAGGTAATGGGTAATACATTTAATGTACCTGAAGAAGTGAAATACAAAGGTAACGCAATAAATTTAAATACTGTTACTGTTACTATGGATGCCTTGCCGGCATTAGGAGTTAAGGTATTACAGGGCAGAATTTTCAGTAAAGAATATAAGCAGGATACCATTAATACGGTTGTTTTAAATGAAGCAGCGGCAAATCTATTTGGTAAAAATATCATCGGCCAAACCTATGGAAAAGTAGATTGGGAAGGGAAAACTAATATTTTCCAAATCGTTGGCATTATCAAAAACTATCATAATGAAGGTTTTGATAAATCGGTTTTGCCAACAGTTTATAAAGTAACTGGCCTAGGTGGAACTTCAAATACAAACAATTTATTGGTTCGGTTTAACACCTCAAAATACAACGATGTAATTGGGAAAATTGAAAAGGAATGGAAAGCATTGTACCCTAATTATCCAATGGAATATACATCATTAGATGATGCATTCTCGAAAAGTTTAGAAGATAATAACCGGTTTGTAAATATGATCATTCTATTTAGTGTAGTCTCTGTTTCCTTATCATTACTCGGTTTATTTGCCTTATCAACTTTTGTGGCAAAGCGTAGAACAAAGGAAATAGCAGTTAGAAAAGTGCTTGGCGCATCTAATCTGCAAATTGTAAACCTGCTTAATAAATCTTTTCTGATTCTGGTCATTGTGGCCAATCTGATCAGTTGGCCAATCGCTTACATTCTCATAAAGAAATGGCTTGAGGGCTTTGCTTACCGAATTGATATGCCTGTTCTTCCATTTATTGCGGCAACCATTATTTCTATAATTATTGCTGTTTTAACAGTAAGCATTCAAGCCCGAAAAGCTGCTGTAAGCGATCCAGTAAATGCACTTAAATATGAATAAATAATGGTGGGAAGGCAGATCGTATTAAGGTTTAAGCGCCCGAACCTTCAACCTTCTGCCTTTTTACCCTCAACCTTAAAAAAAATGATAGAATTAAAAAACATCGAAAAATACTATGCCAACAAAGGCATTAAACATTATGTTTTACGCCATGTAACCACAACAATTAAACAAGGGGAATTTGTTTCCATAATGGGGCCATCGGGCGCTGGGAAATCTACCTTGCTTAATATTTTGGGGATGTTGGAAGAACCAACCTATGGCACCTACGAATTTTTCGGGGAAGATGTAACCACGTTAAATGAACGTAAGCGCATTGAGCTTTATCGCAATCATATCGGCTTTGTGTTTCAGGCTTACCATTTAATTGATGAGATGACTGTTTACGAAAATATTGAAGCGCCATTGCTTTACAAAAAAGTAGGAAGTTCCGAGCGTGCAAGTAGAATCGCTAATTTGTTGGATCGTTTTAATATTGTCGCTAAAAAAGACCTGTTCCCCAATCAGCTTTCGGGTGGACAACAGCAATTGGTAGGCATAGCAAGAGCATTGGCAGCACAACCAAGCGTCATTTTAGCTGATGAACCTACGGGTAATCTGCAATCAACCCAGGCTGAAGAGATTATGCAGCTCTTTAAAAAGCTAAACCAGGAAGATGGAATTACCATCATTCAGGTAACACACTCCGAAAAAAATGCAGAATACGGAAACAGGATTTTGCACATTGCTGATGGCGTGGTGAAGGAAGATGTACTGGTAAGATAGAAGGTTTTAAGGAAGAAAGCTTAGGTGGTCAAGTCATCATCCTTCCATCCCTCAACCTTAAACCTTACCTTTGCCTGATGCAAAAATCTTTTACCGATCAAATGGGAAGGGAGTTAACCATTAATTTCCCACCGAAAAGAATAATTTCTGTTGTACCCTCGCAAACAGAATTGCTTTTCGATTTGGGCTTAGATCAAGAAATTATCGGTTTAACTAAGTTTTGTATCCATCCGATAGAAAAATTTGCGGAGCGAACCAAAGTTGGCGGTACTAAAAAATTGAACATCGATTTAATTAAGGATTTGAAGTCCGATTTAATCATTGGTAACAAAGAAGAAAATACACAGCGAGATATTGAAGAATTAGCAGCATATTTCCCGGTTTGGATGAGTGATATTTATACCCTGAACGATGCCATGAAAACGATCAGTCAAATAGGGGGGCTGGTAGATCGGGAACCGGAAGCCAGCTATTTAAATCATTTAATTTCAGCCGGATTTAATGATTTGAAAACATTGGCACTTCAGCATCACATCGATAAAAAAGTAGCTTACCTCATTTGGCGCAAACCTTATATGGCGGCAGGGAAAAATACTTTTATTGATGATGTTTTGCTCATGAACGGAATGACCAACGTGATCAAACAAGATCGTTATCCAGAAATTACGCTTGATAAACTGAAAACTTTAAACTGCGATTTGATTCTGCTCTCTTCCGAGCCTTATCCTTTTAATGAAAAACACATCGAAGAAATAAAAGCAGTTATACCCAATGCAAAAATAATGTTGGTTGATGGCGAAATGTTCAGTTGGTATGGCAGCAGACTGGTTAAAGCGGTCCAATATTTTTTTGAGTTTCAAAAAGAACTTTATTGAGTATTTGGTGTTGACTCTTTGTAGATTATTTACAAAACCATCTTATTTAAATTTATGAAAAGAATATTGATATTATCGTTGTTTATAGCTGTAATTTCCAGTTGTAGCTCAATGAGAAATACCGCCGAAGGCGAAGCTATTTCTCTTACCGGAAGGATTGAAAAGTTAGGTGTAACCACTTATCAATACGGAACGCACGTTATAAATGCTAATGGTAAACCTTACGTTTTAAAAAGTTCGGCGGTTATTTTAGATACTTACGTAGATAAACAGGTAACCTTACGTGGTGTAAAAGTAGCTGGCTATCCAATTGAAGGCGGACCAGAGCTGATAGAAGTTTCTGAAGTGATCATGAAATAACTGCAATTGCGATTGGTTTGAATTTTTGGGAATAACCCCAGAGATGAAACAGATTATTTTCAAATAATTTTCTGTGTATTCCGTGTTTCCGTGGCAAAAATCTTCCTTTAAATATTTAATTGATCTCATCCCATCAGGAACACTGATCTAAAAATGAAATAACTGCAATTACGATCGGTTTGAATTTTTGGAAATAACCTCAGAAATGAGACAGATTATTT
The DNA here is from genome assembly GCF_003339865.1 of Pedobacter chinensis. GTDB lineage: Bacteria > Bacteroidota > Bacteroidia > Sphingobacteriales > Sphingobacteriaceae > Pedobacter > Pedobacter chinensis. Next base: position 875,602 of record NZ_QPKV01000002.1, on the reverse strand, counting down.
TCAAATAATTTTCTGTGTATTCCGTGTTTCCGTGGCAAAAATCTTCCTTTAAATTGATTTCATCCCATCAGCAACACTGATCTAAAAATGAAATGACTGTAAAGTACGATTGGTTTGAATTTTTGGAAATAACGCCAGAAATGAGATGTGTTATTTTCAAATAATTTTTCCGTGTATTCCGTGTTTCCGTGGCAAAAATCTTCCTTTAAATATTAATTGATCTCATCCCATCAGGAACACTGATCTAAAAATGAAATGACTGCAATTAGGATTGGTTTTGAATTTTGGGAATAACGCCAGAAATGAAACAGATTATTTTCAAATAATTTTCTGTGTATTCCGTGTTTCCGTGGCAAAAACCTTCATGTACATATCTAATTGATTTCATCCCATCGGGAACACCGATCGCAATCCTTAAACCGGTAAACAAGACAAAATCCATAGAAAAGAAGAGAGGAAAAACTTTATGGCAATTGTTTTTTGAAAATTTTATAAATTTTTTCTCGTTTAAAATTAGCTACTTAGCTTTTTTGATAAAAAATATTTAATAATTTACGGCATATATCTTTTGAATATTCAATCTAGTTTCTATCTTTGCAGTCCTTAATAAATCCTAACTGCGGAAGTGGCGTAATTGGTAGCCGCACCAGACTTAGGATCTGGCGCTTCACGGCGTGGGGGTTCGAGTCCCTTCTTCCGCACAACAAGATAAAGGCCGTTTCGATTTAAAAATCGGAACGGTTTTGTTTTTAAAAACATTGATTAAATAAAATAGGTGTGTTATTTGAAGCTTAACATTAGTCTCATATCTCACATCTCAATACTCAAATCTAAAAGATGAATATTACACAGGAAAAAACCGGCAACTTAAATGCTGTTGTAAAAATCAAAATCGCACCTGCTGATTATAGTGGAAAAGTAGAAAAAGCCATTAAAGACCAGGCTAAAAAAGCTCAACTACCTGGTTTCCGTAAAGGAATGGTTCCTCCAGCTCATATCAAAAAAATGTATGGTAAAAGTATTTTGGTAGAAGAGGTTAACAACTTGTTGAACGATACTTTATCTAATTACATCGCAGAACAAAAATTAGAAATTTTAGGTCAGCCACTTCCACAAATGGATGATGCCCGTGAATTTAAATGGGATAACACAGATGAATTTGAGTTTGATTATGAATTGGGTTTAGCGCCTGCTTTTGAAGTGAACATTTCATCTAAAGATAAATTTACACAGTACGTTGTTAAGGCCGATCAGGAAACTTTAGAAAGCCGTATCAAAAACATCCGTCGTAGCTATGGTAAAATGACTAATCCGGAGGTTTCTGCTGCTGATGATGTTTTATATGTAGAGCTTACGCAATTATCTCCTGATGGTTCTGTTTTTGAAGGTGGAATTACCAGCACTGCAACTGTTCGTTTAGATCAGATTAAAGATAAAAAAATCCTTAAATCACTGATCGGTTTAAAGAAAGATGATGAAGTAACCATCGATATTCAAAAAGCGTTAGAAGATGCTGCTGTAATTGCAAAAGCTTTAAACATTTCAGAAGAGGATGCTGCTGAATTGAAATCAAACTTCAAACTAGTGGTTAAAAATGTAAACCGTTTGGAAGAAGCAGATTTAAATCAGGAGTTTTTTGATAAATTATTTGGCGAAGGTACTGTAACTGATGAAGCCGGTTTTAGAGCCAAAATTCAGGAAGAAGTAGAAAGCATGTTTACTCAGGATGCTGAACGTAAATTATCAAATGATATTTATGAACAACTTTTGGCTAAACATAACTTCGAATTGCCAGATGAATTTTTACGCCGTTGGTTAAAAGCAACAAACGAAAAATTAACTGATGAAGAATTGGTTGAAGGTTATGACGATTTTGCTAAAAACCTTAAATGGACTTTAATTGAAAACAAAATCATTAAAGATAACAGCATCGAGATCAAATACGAGGATGTAGTTCAAGCTGCAAAAGCTAAGTTGGATGCACAATTCAGAATGTACAGCCCAAGCCCGCTTCCTGAAGATCAACTGGCACAATATGCAGTTCAATTCTTACAAGAGAAAGAAAATGCTAATCGTACTTTTGAAGAGGTAAAAGCTTTAAAAACTTTCGAACAAATCAAATCTATTGTTACTTTAGAACAAAAAGATATTGATTACGATAAGTTTGTGGCGTTAGAGAAGTAAGCGTTTGGCGTAAGGTGTTAAAATGATTGTCCGATTGCATATTTAGCAATGGCTTAATTTAATTTCAATCACTCGAGTTTTGGCAGTTATGAATTGAATTAACTGATAAATTACTGGATATAGCTGACCGATTGTCAGTTGATAAAAAATATAGATTTGCAGAGCAGCTCAATGGGGCTGCTCTTAGCATATCTAATAACCTTGCAGCAGGTTCAGGTTCTGTTTCTAATAAGGAATTTGCTCATTATCTGAATATTGCACATCGTTCTGCATTTGAGAATGCAAATATTTTAGTAGTTTTAGAACGAATAAAATATATTCTGACATAGAATTGAATGATTATCTGGAAGAATTAGATAAATTGGCACGGAAATTAACCAACTTCAGAAAATATTTATTAAAATAACTCGCGTATTTGGTTTAAGCTGTTAACGCTTATCGCAAAGCGCCAAACTCATAACTATGAACATAGATTCACAAGAATTCAGAAAATTTGCCGTTAAACATCAGGGGATTGGCGGTTTACATGTAGATAAATTTATTGCTCAGGCTAATTTGAGCCCTCAAAGCATGACGCCATATATTATTGAAGAACGCCAGTTGAACGTGGCTCAAATGGATGTTTTTTCGAGATTAATGATGGACCGTATTATCTTTTTGGGTGATGCGATTTACGATCAGAATGCAAACATCATTCAAGCACAATTGTTGTTTTTACAATCAACAGATGCTGATAGAGACATTCAGATTTATATCAACTCTCCAGGTGGTTCAGTATATGCTGGTTTAGGTATTTATGATACCATGCAATATATTCAGCCGGATGTGGCTACAATTTGTACGGGTATGGCAGCATCAATGGGAGCAGTTTTACTGGTTGCCGGTGCCAAAGGAAAACGTGCAGCATTACCTCACTCAAGAGTAATGATTCACCAACCATCAGGGGGCGCACAAGGTGTTGCATCTGATATGGAGATCAACTTGAGAGAAATGTTGAAATTGAAAAAAGAACTATACGATATTATTTCAGAGCACTCTGGTCAAACTTTTGATTGGGTAGAGAAAGCTTCAGATCGCGATTACTGGATGACTGCCGATGAGGCAAAAGGATTTGGTATGGTTGATGAAGTTTTATCGAGAAATGTAAAGAAAGATGGCGAAACAAAATAAAGAATCCCGTTGCTCATTCTGCCATTCTGGCAAGCATGAAACTTTAATGTTAATTGAAGGCATGGATGCATTTATCTGCGATAAATGTGTAACCCAGGCCAATCAGTTGCTTGCACAAGAATTAGGTACGAAAAATACCAAAAATATCCAGGCCGCAATATCATTGCTTAAGCCGCTGGAAATTAAGCAGCATTTAGATCAATATGTAATTGGTCAGGATGATGCAAAAAAGGTATTGTCAGTTGCAGTATACAACCACTACAAACGTTTAAATCAAAAAGTTGATAAGGACGAGATTGAGATTGAAAAATCAAACATTATGTTGGTTGGTGAAACCGGAACAGGAAAAACACTTTTAGCTAAAACAATTGCAAAAATATTGCATGTGCCATTTTGTATTTGTGATGCAACAGTTTTAACGGAAGCAGGTTATGTAGGAGAGGATGTTGAAAGTATTTTAACACGTTTGCTTCAGGCCGCTGATTATGATGTTGCTGCTGCGGAAAGAGGTATTGTATATATTGATGAGGTAGATAAAGTTGCACGTAAAAGCGACAACCCATCAATTACCCGTGATGTATCTGGCGAAGGTGTTCAGCAAGCTTTATTGAAAATTTTAGAAGGTACAGTTGTGAATGTTCCACCTCAGGGAGGACGTAAGCATCCGGATCAAAAAATGATTCCGGTAAACACCAATAATATTTTGTTTATCTGTGGTGGTGCCTTTGATGGTATAGAGCGTAAAATCGCGAATCGTCTGCGTACGCAAGCTGTTGGTTACAAAGTAAAGAAAGATGAGACCGTTTTGGATCTTAAAAATCTTTATAAGTATATCACTCCTCAGGATTTAAAATCTTTCGGTTTAATTCCCGAACTAATTGGTCGTATTCCGGTTCTTTCGCATTTAAACCCATTAGATAAAGAATCGTTAAGAAACATTTTAACAGCACCTAAAAATTCATTGATTAAACAATACGTTAAGCTTTTTGCTTACGAGGATGTGAACCTGATTTTTGAAGATGATGTTTTGAATTTCATTGTAGATAAGGCAATGGAGTATAAATTAGGCGCTCGTGGTTTAAGATCAATTTGTGAAGCAATTATGCTTGATGCAATGTTCGATACACCAACCCAGACGGATGTCAAGGAATTGCACATCACGCTCGATTATGCGATAGAAAAATTTGAAAAGGCTGACTTTAAGAAATTACAAGCCGCTTAAAAAAATCAAATCCTCTCGCGAAAGCGGGGGGATTTTTTGTAAATACGCTTAGCGCTTGGCGCTCGGCGCTAAACTTATTATTATGAACGAAGAAAAAGACGTAAAAAAGGATGACGCTATTGTTGAGAAAGCAAAAAAAGTAAAAGAAGTGGAAAGTCCGGTTAAATCCGGATTAAAGTCTAAAGATGAAATTGTTAAAAATTGGTTGCCACGATATACCGGAAGGCCATTGGATCAGTTCGGCGATTATATTCTCCTTACCAATTTCAGTAAGTATCTCGCCATGTTTTCTGAATGGAATGAGAATGCACCAATTATGGGTTTGGACAAACCCATGCAAAGTGTTACTGCAAATGGAATAACCATAATCAATTTTGGGATGGGAAGTCCGCTCGCTGCTACCATGATGGATTTATTAACAGCCATTAAACCAAAAGCAGTTTTATTTTTGGGAAAATGCGGTGGTTTAAAAAAGAAAAACCAACTGGGCGACCTCATTTTGCCAATCGCGGCCATCAGGGGTGAAGGAACATCAAATGATTATTTACCTGCTGAGGTACCTGCGTTACCGGCATTTGCTTTACAAAAAGCAATTTCGACCACTATTCGTGATCATGGCAGAGATTATTGGACCGGAACCTGTTATACTACAAACAGAAGAGTTTGGGAGCACGATAAAGAGTTTAAAAAATACCTTAAAACTTTAAGGGCAATGGCTGTGGATATGGAAACAGCTACCATTTTTACTACTGCCTTTGCCAATAAAATTCCTACTGGCGCATTGCTTTTAGTGTCCGATCAACCAATGATTCCGGAAGGCGTAAAAACTGCAGAAAGCGATAGCAGTGTAACTGAAAAATATGTAGAAACACATTTAAGAATAGGTATAGATTCATTGAAGCAATTAATCAACAATGGATTGACTGTTAAACACCTATTGTTTTAAGGTGGAATAAAGTTCTTTTCCTGATGGTCGTTACTCTGAATTCATTTCAGGGTCTTATGCTAAAATGCATGTGAAAGTGTAATATTCGATGAAAATTCAGCGTAACGACCACCAGGAAAACTATGCAGTAAAGCCAGGTAAATATCCATGTAATACCAGCTCACCTTCATTTTTTATAGCATAGTTACATCGATTATGTAACAAAACTATTCTATCAGAAATACCTAAGATTGACTTATAATAATGATCGGTAATAATAAAGCCTTTGGAAATTTTTACCTGATTAATATGGCTTTTCAATTCTTCAACAAACAAAGGAGATAATTGTGAAAAAGGCTCATCCAAAAGTACATACTGGTTGTCGCTATAAATCATTAACAAGCATTCTATAAATCTACGCTCTCCTCCAGATAATTCATGAAATTTGGTGTTTAAATATTTGGAAATGAGATCTATTTTAAGAAGCGCCGCCCGATTTTTTGGGCAGAGTAAATCAATGGCAATAGAAACCTTAATTTGATCTGGCACTAAATCTTCTTGTGGTAAATAAGATAGATTTTTAGATTGGTAACCCTTCTTGTATACCTTGTCATTGATGTTTAAATATTTGAAATTCGGTTTAATACTCCCGAAGATAATTTTTAATAAAGTAGATTTTCCACAGCCATTTCTACCTAATAGTCCAGTAACTTCTCCGATTTTGCAATTAATGTAAACGCTGCTGAGAATCTCTCTTTCGCCAAACCAATGGTTTACGCTATCTATAAAAAGTTCTGGCATAGAAATATGAAGAATAAGATCATGCTGAAAATAATCCAGTCATATAAAATGATATTTCGAAGTATTGATCTAAAACCCATTCCTTGATTTTTAAAGAAATAAGCTGTTGAGCGATAAAACATGAAATAAATACCGATAGAAGATACCCAACCGGTAAATTTGATAAATAACGATAAGGAATAAAGATCTGTCATTGCAAATCCTTTCAAAACAAAAAGATAAGACGTTAGAATGCTAACCAATATATTCCAGAAAAATATAGGCTTATAGATAAGAAAAGACTTCTTTAAAAGACCAATTGACATTAGTTAAATATAGAAAATCAAAACTTAAAAAATCTTTATTAACGAAAAAAGGATCGACATTGGTCAATCCTTTTTCTATACTGGTAAATTTTAATTATCCTAAATAAGATTTTAAAATTTTACTTCTTGAAGTATGACGTAAACGCTGAAGCGCTTTATCTTTAATTTGCCTTACACGTTCACGAGTCAGGTTGAATTTCTCACCAATTTCTTCCAATGATAATGGGTGGTTTGATCCTAAACCGAAGAATAAAACGATGATTTCTCTTTCTCTTTCTGTTAATGTAGATAAAGAACGTTTAATCTCTTCAGATAATGATTCGTTGATCAGTGAACTGTCTGTGTTAGGTTCATGGTTTTCCAATACATCCAACAATGTATTTTCTTCCCCTTGAACAAAAGGTGCATCCATTGATACGTGACGGCCAGAGTTACTTAGAGTGTCAGAAATCTTATCAACAGTGGTTTCTAAAATATCTGCCAATTCTTCTGGTGAAGGTTCACGTTCATACTCTTGCTCTAATTTAGAGAAAGCCTTACTGATTTTACTTAATGAACCTACCTGGTTTAACGGTAAACGTACAATACGGCTTTGCTCAGCAATAGCTTGCAAAATAGATTGACGAATCCACCAAACGGCATAAGAAATGAATTTAAAACCTTTTGTTTCATCAAAACGTTTTGCAGCTTTGATCAAACCTAAGTTACCTTCATTAATTAAATCACCTAAAGTTAAACCCTGATTTTGATATTGTTTTGCAACAGATACTACGAAACGTAAGTTGGTTTTTGTAAGTCGCTCTAATGCAGCCTGATCACCTTCACGAATCTTTCTTGCTAAAATTACTTCTTCCTCTGCTGTTATTAAATCTACTTTACCAATTTCGTGTAAGTACTTATCTAATGATTGGCTTTCGCGGTTGGTAATGGATTGCGTTATCTTGAGTTGTCTCATTTATACGTTTTGTGTGCTCTTTAATTATTGAGTGTGCAAAGTTACGAAATTGTATAGCAATCCGAAAGGATAAAATACTGAAAATGTTGCTGTTTGCACAAGTTTTTTACAGTTTTACTTACAACAAAAATCATTCCAATAAAGTTTTTGTCATTATTTTTTAGTTGTTGACCATTACTGCTGATTTCCGTATTTTTTTATTGTAAATCAGTAAATATATTGTGTTTTACAATAATTAATTTTCTATGTTGTTCAGTAAATTATTGAAAAATTATGACGTTTCTTAAATTTTCATTATTCAAGCAGAGAAACAAAAGTTTAAATTATTCCACGATCTGAACCTGCGAATTTTTGTCAGGTCTAACATATTTGTGCTAAATAGGTGTTTTGCTAACTGACTTACGAAGTTTTAAAGGGTAAGTAAGGGATAACTTCGTCAGTTTGGCAAGACCGATAAATGCTTTGCATGAGTGATCTAAACCTGAATAAAAAAATACCTTTATGTTGCAGCAACCCTGAATAATCTGTCATGCTAAGGCACGAAGTATTCAGTACCTATGAAACAGATGCTTCGTACCTCAGCATGACAGCAAGTTTCAAAACCTCCCGCATTTTACCCTAAGGTTAAAACCACAACCGAATAACTCCCTCTCTTCAAGGAGAGGGACAGTACTAAAACGAGTTTCACTACTGCCATTGATAGGGAGAGGCTAAAACAAAAAAACTTCAGCTTGCACCGAAAGGTTTAATACTGTATTTTAACCCTAAGTCGCTTTTCAAATTAAAGATTTACCACCTAAGACATCTGAAAAGCACCTAAGTCTTGCCATATTTGGCTGAAGTTTTCTAAGATGTCTTAGGTGGTAAAAAACAAAAAAAGATTTATTACTAAATAAAGTTTTTAACCAATAAACATTTTACCCTGGTAATCTAAACCTGATATAAATTTAAATATTTACCACCTAAGACACCTGAGAACACCTAAGTTTTTTACAACATTATCTCGGGTATCTTAGGTGGTAAAAAATAAAAAAAAACGATTTATGCTAAATAAAGTTTTTAACCAATAAACGTTTTATCCTGGTGGTTTAACAGTATGACAGCAGGTTTCAAAACCTCCTGCATTTTCCCCTAAGGTTAAAACCACAACCGGATAATTCCCTCTCTTCAAGGAGAGGGACAGTACTACAACGAGTTTCACTACTGCCATTGATAGGGAGAGGCTAAAAGAAAAAAACCTTTCAGCTTGCACCGAAAGGTTTTATATATTGTATAATACGTTGGGTTTTTAACCTTAAACCTTCCGCCTTCTACCTTTTTTTAGTTAGCCAAAACCTTAGTCACTAAATCAGCAGCTTCTTTTAAGGCAATCGCAGAGTAAACTTTAAGTCCCGATTCATCAATTAATTTCTTAGCTTCTTCAGCGTTTGTACCTTGTAAGCGGCAGATAATTGGTACAGGGATGTTTCCAATTTCTTTGTAAGCATCGATAACTCCTTGAGCCACACGATCACAACGAACAATCCCACCGAAAATATTGATTAAGATCGCTTTAACATTAGGGTCTTTCAAAATGATGTTGAAAGCAGCCTTAACCGTTTGAGCATTTGCAGTTCCACCAACATCTAAGAAGTTAGCAGGCTCACCACCAGCTAATTTAATGATATCCATGGTAGCCATCGCTAAACCAGCACCGTTAACCATACAACCTACATTACCATCAAGGTTAACGAAGTTTAAGTTACTCGCACTTGCCTCAACTTCCATTGGATCTTCCTCCGTAACATCACGCATTGCTGCATAATCCGGGTGGCGGAATAAGCCATTTTCATCTAAATTAACTTTAGCATCAACAGCGATCACTTTATCGTCAGATGTTTTTAACACCGGATTGATTTCGAACATAGAAGAGTCGGTAGCTTCATAAGCTTTGTATAAAGCCGTTACAAATTTAACCATCTCTTTAAAAGCATTGCCGCTAACACCTAAGTTAAAAGCAATTTTACGAGCCTGGAAACCTTGCAAACCAACTTTAGGATCGATTTCTTCTTTAAAAATTAAGTGTGGAGTATGTTCAGCAACTTCTTCAATGTCCATACCGCCTTCAGTACTGTACATAATAATGTTGCGACCTTTTGCACGATCTAACAATACAGAAATGTAGAATTCTTTAGTTTCAGAGGCACCCGGATAGTAAACATCCTGCGCAACTAAAACCTTGTTCACCAATTTACCTTCTGGTCCGGTTTGAGGAGTAACCAATTGCATTCCAATAATATCGGTTGCACGTTGTTTAACTTCATCAAGGTTTTTGGCTAATTTAACGCCACCGCCTTTACCGCGACCACCAGCGTGGATTTGCGCTTTAATTACAACCCAATCAGAATTATAATCAGTTTTCAATTGCTTTGCAGCCTCAACAGCTTGCTCTGGCGTATCGGCAACAATTCCTTCTTGAACGTTAACACCGAAACTTTTTAATATTTGTTTACCCTGGTATTCGTGAATATTCATTTGCTACAAAATTTGCCCAAAGCTACAATTCTAAAGCCTTTAAACAAATAGTAATTGCCGATTTTTTCAGAAAATGAACGTTTTATGTTAATCGGGAAAAGCAGCCCCGCTTTCACTGCAATCTTTTTTAAACAGGCTCTGTAATGCTGAGGTACGAAGCTTCTGTTTCATCGGTTTCAGATCCTTCGTGCCTCAGGATTGCAGAAAATTAGCGGTAGTAATTTAAAAAAGTATTTCCGTTCAATCGGGTTTAATTAACAAAGCCTATTGTTCTTGGCAAATTGGTCCCCGGCAAATTTTAACCTTAAATAATAACTAGCTTCCAGCAAACGGGGTTCCAAAAATACCTACAGCCAATTCTGCCCAGACCAGAAAAGTTACAATTAAGATGATCACAAGTAAAACAGTTCTTGAAATGTTCGTTTTTACATTTCTAATTACAAGTTCTATTGCTAAACCTGTTGTTAACAATAAAATTCCTGCAGCTACAAAATCGATCAGTGTCCATTTTACTTGATTTATAAACTGCATGGCAATTAGTGGAATGCTTAAAATAACAGCGATGGTAACTAAAATTATGCTAATTCTTAATTTAGCATGGTTATTTGTTTCTTTATTTTTCATCATTTATTTTATTTATTGTTGTTTTATTTTGTTGCAAGGGATAGAAATGTTAGGTTCTTTTTAAATTTAAAAACGAGTAATATCAATAAAAGCAGTAGATAAAGATTTGGCTCATCCATTCTTTGCGTTTCTTCATCAGGGTCGAGATTTTTGTTCCCCGATAAAATTTGGGCTTGTTTTTGTTTTAAGGCCATTTTTTGTGCCTCATTTTCAACAACTAAATAAGATGTTGTTGGAGATAGAATGCCACTTATTATACTTTGCTTAATCATATTTAAATGATTTTCATTAGAAAAAGACTTATTTATAAAACCATTAAACCACATGCCTTGTAAATTAAGTCCGGCAGCCCATGTTTTTTGCTTTTCTACTGCAAAATCATTTTCAATTAATTTCGAATTAATTGCAATTGATGCCTGATCATCATTAGAGAGATAGCAATGATAATTTGTTTTATTTTTCCATACCCTGGTACCATGATTGGTAATTTTAGATACTTTTTCAATCCGATTTTTTGGATTGTTTTCTAAAGAATGACTCCACAAATTATTTTCTCTGTCAAGTTCATAAAAGAAGTTCGATTCAGGAAAAGCCAATTTAAAATCAGCAAAGTTTTGTGTTAAAATTCCAATTTTTGAATCATCAGAAACAATGATCATTACCGGAAAAGTATTATTATTAGTATTATAATGCTGCGCTAAAATCTTTTTTATAGCACCTTCTACATAAAAACCTCCATTGAAATCTTGTTCAACCAGTTCATTTTTCCATTTCGAATGGTATGGTATTTCATTTAACAAGGCATTGACAAAATCTATTTTAATTTGATCAGATTTTATTCCCTTTGTTTTAATAAACTGCGTTATCCGATTGTAATAATTTTCTTTATGACGCTCTTGCCCTTGCGATACATCTATTAAAAAATGGTATTGAGGAATTCTTTTAACAAGTTTTAATTTGGCTTTTTCACGAGCAGGAATATAAGTGGTGCCATTTATCGATTCGATTTTACCAGCCGCAATTTGAAGCTTGTTACCAAGATCAATTGATTTATCATCAATTTTGAAGGTAATTGGCTCTTTATGGATCAGCTCTATTCCACTTTTTCTGATTTCTTTTGAGCCAAATGGAAATATTTTAAAAGCGACATCATTTCCACTTAAATAATATAAAATACCCGGATCGCGATTTTCATTTCTAATTTGAGAGAACACCCAAAGTGCCGATTTTTTTTCTGCCAGAATTCCGTATTCTTTTCTATTGCCAATGTTTAAATAATAATTGCTAACCCAACATCCATTGGGCAAATTAAAAACGGTTTCGTAACTATCCAGATCTTCATCACTAGGGTTTGTAAGTTCTAAATCGATTATACTTCTCCACACTTTTTCATGGGAATCAAATTTACTTGTCGCCTTTATTTTTGAAATTTTAGCACGATTTGAAAAAGAGCGGGATTGCGGTTCGAGCTCATTTTTATAGCCTCCAAAAACTTCTTCTAGTTTGGTTATCTTTTGGTCAGATAAAACCATGTTATCTAAAACTAACCAATTATAGTATGGTGTTAAAAAGGGCGTATTTTGATTGTCAGAAATGCGTCTTTTAGTCTTGTTTTGTTTAATGACCTCAAGCGTTTTAAATAACGATTTAACATCAATTCTGTAATCTTTTGAGTAATCCGGACTGTAAATATATTCTAACGCATTGTTAAGAACAAGCTTATCCTTCCAGTAGGAAACGGTTATAAATATTGGTAAAACTAAAAACGCAACGGTTCCGATCGTTTTAAGCTTAAATGCCGAATTGCTTTGCTTTAAATTATGATACTCTTTATGCAAATCATTGGTTTGGAGCGTAAATAATGCCAATGGTGTAAGCATTAAAAAACCAATTCCCATGGCAATTACAGCAACTATGGCCAGTGGTAAAAATGGTGCAAATACAAAGAAAAAGTATAACGTATTAGGATAACAGGCAAGGAGGGCATAAAACCTGAAAAGACGAAAATTTTCATTTTTGATTTTATATAAACAGATCAGAATGCCATTAAAAACAGTAACAATGTAAAACCACGCATTGCTGAAATTCCCAAAAGGTTCGTTTCCAACTCCGTATTTTATTTTAAAAACGCTATTGTTAATTAGTAAACCTAAAATCGGAAACACAATACAGATCACTATTTTGAGGTAAATTTTGAACTTTAAAAGTGTTGAAGAAGTTTTAGTTGTTAAAATATAAAACCCACGGCAAATAAAGAATAGAAAAAGTATTGATGCCGATAGAAATAAAACGATTAAAACATGTGTGCTAAAATTGCTTTCTGTGTTTTGCCAAAGTGGTAAAACGACTTGAATAAATATATATCCTAGTAATGGAATGCAAATGCCATATAAAAAACTAAGTCCTGCCGATGTAGTATTACTTTTTCTGCTAGATAAAACAACTAAAATAAATAGTGAATGGATTAGGGAAGACATTAAAAATGTTCCTGAATAATAAAAAGGATCAATGTTAATCATCCAGCGTGGAACAGAAAATGGAATTAAATATTCACTGTTCTGCCCAAAAAAATAAATTATTACGCTGTAAATAATTAATGTAAATACAGCGTAATAGCCAGAAATATTTAGGTCTTTTATAATACAAAATACGGTATAAATAATTTGTAGAATAGTTGCCACAATTAAACAAATGGAAAAATCCTTCCACATCGTTAAAGCATTTTTGTCCAATAAACTTTCAATGACGTTCAATTGGCCGTAGAGCAATGCAATTAATATGATTGAGGGAATAATATTAATAGCTATAATCCATTTAGGGTTAAGCAAATTTTTCATTTTTTGCGTGTTTTTTTAGTAATTGATCGAGGATTTTGTACATCAGAACCAGAAAAAATAAATAAATAAATGTGCCCTCAACTTGATGAAATACAGAATTGTAAGATTTTGCAGAGAAGAGCGATTTATTAATGATTACAGATGAAACTATTCTGGAGGTATTTACAAATAGAGTTAGTGCCCAACTAAAGATTGTTGAAACGGACAATATAAACCAGATTGACCACCTGTTTTTGAAATATTTAGCGCCTAGGTAATACATCATCGTAAAACTTAAAAGCATGAAATTGTATCCTGAGCAAGCCTTTTCGATCGTGATATTTAAATCATGGTAGAAGTAACCATATCCATGAACATAAGCGCTTTTAGTTCCAAGCATTAAGGAAACCAAGAAATTAGTAGGCGCAAGTACAAACAGAAGTTGTTCTGTGCTTAAAAAAGTATAAGCCATTTTCAGCATCATGAATATTAGAATTCCAATTCCTAAAAGGATAATATTGTTGGTGATTTTCATATTCTATTTTTCTATTCTGAAATATTCGGACGTATTCCAATCCGGCAAATTCCATGAGAGCCAGCTTACTTTTTCATATCGTTCTTTAAAATGGCCAATGCGCTCATCCAGTTGTCTTTTGTAATATTCTGGGTTTTCTGGTTTAGCGATCTCCGAACCATATAAATTTTTATTTGGAGCATAGTTTAGTTTAACTCTGTTTTGATCGAGAATCGGCAATGTTTTATCCGATAATGAAAGAATATAATCAACATCTAAAGCGATGGTATTTGAGTGCGCTAAATTGTGTTTCACGATAACCATATCCCAGTTAATGACGGTAAACACCAATAGCAAGGTATACCAGATATTTCCATTTATCTTGAACAGGTAAAACAAGGTTTTCTGGTGCGCCACCTTTATGTAAACCGTAATCAAGCCAATAATACAAAGTATTGCGAACACTAAAACACCAATTCTTTTATAAGTTAAACCATAAACTTCAATGTAGTGTCCATCACGAATGAAAACAGAAATAATCAAGATGAAATTTTGTATCATCCAGGCAAAAGCCAGGGATTTAAGTGTTTTGCTTTTAGTGTAAAAGTTAAGATTTCCTCTGAAAAAATAAACAATCACAACCATCGCCAGAACAATGCTGAATATGAGAGCATTGGTTCCATCATGTAATTCTGCTGAATAATTGGTTTCAGCCAGATCTTTTCCTTTTCCGAGCCATAACCACCAAATATCAATGCCATTTAAAATTAATAGTAGAAAGTTCAAGGCAGCGAAAGAAATCAAAGCAACGATATATTCTGTTTTTAGGGCAAGTTTCTTTGAAATGATTTGTCCCATGAATATATGAGCGATTTCATTCCAAAGCGTTCTGATTTTGTTATTACTTCTTTTTCGCACAAGCACTTCCTCCAGTTTTGCCTCATTTCTTTCGAAAAAGCGATTGTAAAAAGTAATGATCAAGCCACCGGTTAAAGCGATGCCAAAGCAGAGATGAACAAAACGTTCGAAACTTAAATCCTGAAAGATAAAACTGAAAACCTTAGTCAATGTTGCCTGGATATTATCCAATGCTGAACTCAGGTAGTTTCCAAAAATCTGATTCGCCCCGCTGTAAATTCCAGTGAAAATGAAAACAATAATTAATGGGAAAATGATGTACTTGATTGGTCTGAATATGGGTTTCAAATTAAAATTGCCAATTTGAAGTTCAGACATGCGTTTTATTAAGCTTGCAGGTATGGCCACAATTTGCAATGCCGTAGCAAGGAAAGCAACCCACACTGTTCTGATATGCTGATAGTGCGTAAAACCAACAAACAAAATAAAACTGATATAGTAAGTGGCTAGAGATAAATCGGAGTTATTGATAACCGCAAGAACAGCAGCGAATAGATGCGCAAAGGCATATATGCCGAACTTTTTACTTTTGAGAACCTCACTGTTGAAGAAAGTAACCGCCACAACAAATAAGCTATAAATTAACAGGTTAAGTGCCAGCCTTTCAGACCAAAACAATAGGTTAAAAAGAATACCCCCAATTAAGGTTGAGAGTAGGAGATAATTGGATTTTGTTTTCATTTTTTGATTTTTATAACATAAATGCGAGGAAACTATAGAAAATACTGAGTGGAATATTAGCGAGCATAAAAATCATCGTGGCAACGATTTTTTGCCAATATGCCTTGTTTGTAAAACATGAAACTGCAAGCGCAATAAAAAAAATCCCATTAATCAAGCCGGCAAATAAAATGTACATCAAACCAAAAAACATCATTTCTGGTATCCTTATAATGGCGAAACAAACGAAAATGAGTGTTCCAAGAATAGCGGATCTCGAAGCTAGCCGCTTACAGGTATCGATAATTTGTGGTTCAGTTGAATTGTTCATTTTATGTTTTTAAAAGTGCTTTGAAATTCAAAGTATGTGGTTAAAAAAAATATTTTATAACTTTTTAATCATTTTTTCGAGCGCATCTAAATGGGCTTTGAAAGCCTGTTTGCCCAAATTGGTGATCGAGTAGGTGGTACTGGTTTTGCGGCCAATAAAGCCTTTATGTACCTTAATAAATTCGGCTTGCTCCAGCGTGTTTAAATGTGATGCCAAATTACCATCAGTTAACTCGAGCATCTGTTTTAAATCATTGAAACTGATTTCATCGTTAACCACGAGGATCGACATCACGCCGAGCCGGATACGGCTGTCGAAAATTTTGTTCAGATCTGCTATTGGGTTCTTCATCTTACTGGCCTTTCTCGTATTTAAAATACATTACCAATCCATAAATAATATGAAGTACACCGAAACCAAAAGCCCAAAATATTAATCCGTATCCAACATAAAACATGCAAATTAACCCAAGTACAATCTCACAATAGCCTAAATAGCGAATATCACTATAAGTATATTTACTGGCGTTGATTAGAGATAAGCCGTAAAAAATTAAGCAGGAAGGTGCTATAATAGCATAGGTATGAGGATGGTTGAAAAGTAAAGCAATAATAAATAAACCGCCTGCAGCCAATGGAATTAATAAATTAAGCAACAAAGATTTTGAAGTTTTATCCCAAATCGGGAGGTTGTTCCGCTGACTTTTTCGATAAGTAAATAAAATTCCTCCTGCCAACGCAATGATTAACACAAAAAAACCAAGCTTTAACAAATTAAATTCTAAATCCATTTCGCCCTCAACACCATAACTGTAACCCCTCTTATTAATGAATTTATCTATTTCATCATTTGCTATATAAGCACCCATAAGCGCAATAACACCCGCAAAAACGCCTGATAAACCACTTAATGATATAAATCTGGATGAACGATCCATCATCTGTCTGATATCTTTTAATGCATTTAGTTGTTCTTCTGAATTGCTCATTTTAAAAGTGCTTTGTTTTTCAAAGTTAAATAAGAAAATGAAATATCCAAGATTATTTTTAATTTTTCTCTAGAATATTATACGGGCTTGTTGATTGCTCTGATATTTGGCTTTAGAAACTGTTTAAAAAATGACTTTTGATTTTACAACTCAGTGGCACTTGAGAACGCGTACCAATAATTTCACTTATTAAAATTTAAAACAGTTTCTTAGCCTTTCGGCTTTTACCTTTAGTCTTTAAGCTTTTTTATTAAATTTGAACCATGCTAAAAGCCACTGGAATAAGAAAATCATACGGAAATCTACAAATATTAAAAGGTGTAAATTTTGAAGTGCAAAAAGGAGAAATTGTGAGTATAATTGGTCCTTCAGGAGCAGGGAAAAGTACCTTGTTGCATATTCTTGGTACATTGGATAAACCAGATGATGGCTCCGTTGAATTGAAGGGAACGGTAGTGAGCAAGCTGAGTGGAGAACTGTTAAGCGCATTTCGTAATCAAAACATCGGCTTTGTTTTTCAATTTCATCATTTATTGCCAGAGTTTAGTGCTCAGGAAAATATTTGTATTCCGGCATTCATCGCTAAAACCAATAAAAAACAGGCTGAAACAAGGGCTTTGGAATTATTGGATTTATTTGGGTTAAAAGATCGGGCAAATCATAAGCCAAATCAATTATCAGGAGGTGAACAGCAAAGGGTTGCAATTGCAAGGGCTTTAATTAATAGTCCATCAATTATTCTGGCCGATGAACCATCCGGAAATCTGGATTCAGAAAATGCTGCGGCGCTACATCAACTTTTTGTGACGCTGCGTGATAATTTTCATCAAACATTTATAATTGTAACACATAATGAACATTTAGCAAAAACGAGTGATCGCATAGTGACCATGAAAGATGGATTAATCGTATAAGATCAGGATTTTTAAGATTAATAGATTTTAAGATAGTCGTGTTTGATCAGAGTATTTTTAATTCATTGTTAAACAACATAACAATTTCACCATACAACAATTTAAAGCTTGAAAATATTAATTACAGGTGGGAATAATGCAAAAGCATTAAAATTAATGAAGGCGTTTCCCTCTCATTTTGTTTTGTTGGCAGATTATGGCGAAGTGCCCGGAATCGTTGCCGAAAATTATGCTTTCAGTTCTTTAGGAATTTTAAACGAAGATAGCATTGCACATATTTTGCTGAACTTTTGCATTACCGAAGCAATTGATTGCATTATACCCTTACACTTTTTTGAGGTAGAACCATTGGCGAAATCAGCCGTTTTGTTTGATGAGTATGGTATTCAGGTTTTAACACCACCAGCAGATTCTCTTGCTGAATACATTTTAGAAGAAAAAAATACTTTTCAGAATTTTGCAGTATTTGTTCGCGGAGAATGTGTTTTTTCTAGTGGAGCAGAGATTTTTGTAAAACAAGGAGAGGAGCTGAACGGTGTATTTGGCTATAATTCTCCAAGCGATGATTTAAAATTATTCACAATATAAATATGGATGCCCATCAATTAATCAAAGATAAACAGATCGTGATTTTTGAACTGGATGATGTACTTTATCCGGAAAAAGATTACCTGCTCCAGGTTTACTATCTGTTTGCTCAATTTATAGAATATACGGAGCAAAAAAATGCTCAGGTTATTCTTGAGTTTATGCGCAATGAGTTTAAAAATAATGGAACAGATCATTTATTTGAGAAAACGGCCACAGCATTTGAAATTGATAATAAGTACAAATATAACTTTGAGCTTTTGCATCAAAATGCCCGATTGCCTTTAAAGCTTTTATTGTTCAAAAACATGCTGGAATTTATGCAAACGCTGGTTGTTGACCGGAAAAAGATATTTATTGTTACAGCTGGAAATCCGGAGCAACAGCTGAACAAGATTAAGCAAACAGAATGGAATGGGCTGGAGCAATACTTAACTGTTTACTTTGCAGATGAACTTAATCAGCAAAAGTCAGAAATTTTTCAGAACATATTAAACGACAACAATTTATCTTCAAGTGATGCGTTAGTTGTTGGTGCAAATAATTTTGATGAACAACAATCCAGATTAATTAATTTGCCGTATATTGTGTCACTAGAAATTTACAAATAAATATGTTGAGAAAAGTTAATGTGCCAAAAAGCTTTTTGTGCTTTTTGATTGGAGTAGCCGGGTTTTTAGCTTCTTGTAAAAAAAACAACGTAGAACCTGATGCCGATTCTTCGCCGGTGGTTGAATCAAATACACTGCAAACCCCTACCACAAACCGTGATTATTTAACAAGAGATTCTATCTTTCTGTATGCTAAACAAACTTATTTTTGGAATGTCGGAATGCCATCTTATGATACATTCAATCCAAGAAAGTATGCCAATAATAATCAGGTGTTAGCTGCGTTAAAAGCATTGCCCAGTACAGGAGGAAAAGATAAATATTCATTTATTGATGACGGAACAGTTGCAGAACAGCTGGGTGGCGTGAGCGGAAATTACGGCTTTTCTGCAGATTATGATGCCTCGAATTTACTACGTGTGAAATATGTGTATGCTACCTCTCCGGCTGCAGCGGCAGGTTTGGTAAGAGGCTATCAGATTATACGGGTTAATGGAAGAGGTACTTCAAGAACAAGTCAGGCAGATATTGATAATTTAAATGACGGTATTTTTGGTAACAATCCAACTATATCTTTAACTATTGAAAAACCGGATCATACCACTCAGGATTTGGTTATTGCCAGAGGAAGTTATAACATCAATCCGATATTGTATTCAAATACCTATACAGTTGGAGCTAAAAAAGTGGGCTATATTGTTTTTAACAGCTTTACCACCAATTCTGTTCCACTGCTTGATGCTGCTTTTAAGAAATTCAATACTGATGGAATTACAGAACTTGTAGTTGATTTACGTTATAATGGGGGAGGATCGGTAGCCACATCAGAAGCTTTTACAAATCTGATTGCTCCAGCATCTCAAAATGGTAAAATAATGTATACTACGTACTGGACTAAAACCATGCAAGATAATCAGGCAACAATATTGCAAAACCAGAAGTTCTATGCGAAAGGTACTGATGGTGTAACCAGGTTATATTCGTTTTTTGATTATTCTTACAAGCCAACGGCGGCAGCAGGTAATCAGGAAGTTTTTGCCAAGAGAGGAAGCTTAAATAGTTTGACAAGGGTCTATTTCCTGGTGTCAGGTGGAACTGCATCGGCAAGTGAATTGCTGATCAATAACTTAAAACCCGTAATGGATGTTAAATTAATTGGAAGAAGGACTTACGGTAAACCGGTAGGTTTCTTCTCTATTCGTATTGATAAAAACGATTTATATATCCCTCAATTCCAAACCAAAAACCAGGCAGATTTTGGAGATTACTTTGACGGTATGCCAGTTGATAAAGATGTGGTGGATGATTTGACTAAAGATTTTGGCGATACTTCAGAAAAATTATTGGCTCAGGCCTTAAACTATTCAGCCACTGGTTCCTTTACATCTTACCTGAAAGATAATGCGTTAAGCAGCACATCAGGAGTGTCAAGAGAATTAATTGATTATGCAAATGAAAAGTTAGATCATGAATTTAAAGGAATGATCGAAACCAGAAAAATGAAGTTTAAATAATTATATATTAATTATGATAGCCGCTGATAACCATCAGCGGTTTTTTTTATCTTAATTTTTACGTAAAATGGCGTTTAATGGTTGTTTTTTTTGTAAAAATTTGATAAGCTTGTTTAACATTAATCGTTAAAGAGATATTATGCCAGTAGAAATTGTAGAAAAGGAACATATAGGCTATTTAAACATCATCAATGCAAAGGAAGATCATACAGAAGAATTGAAAACTAAACTTGATGAAGCGCAAAGGCTTGGCAATGAGTTTAAATCTAAGGCCCTGATCACTTTTAATACAACAATCGGCCCAAAACGTGTAGATACTACGGTTTGGTCAGTAACAGAAAAGTACATCCAACTCAAAAACAATATTCATATCCCACTTAAAAGTTTAATTGATATCGATTTTTAGGTTGCCTTCTAGTAAATAAATCATCCCGCGTTTATTTACCTTTTAGCCTGAAAATTAATGAGTAAGCTTCATAAAATCGCTTTAACTTTTATCAAATCAATTGGTCCGATTACAGCCAAAAGCCTGTTAGCTTATTGTGGGAGTGCAGAAAATGTTTTTTCAGCTACCCGAAAACAATTGCTACAAATTCCTGGTATTGGAGAAAAAACGGTTGAAGCTATTTTAAATACCAACGCGTTAAAAAGAGCTGAAGAGGAACTTAAATTTGTAGATAAACATGATATTGAGGTGCTTTTCTTTTCTGACGATGATTATCCCAAGCGCTTAAAAAACTGCTTTGATTCGCCTGTTCTACTATATTTTAAAGGAACGGCAGATTTGAATCATCCCAGAATCATCAGCATTGTTGGAACAAGAAATGCCACCGAATATGGTAAAAACCTTTGCAAGCAGCTTTGTGAGGTTTTGGCCCCCTATGATGTTTTAATTGTAAGTGGCTTAGCTTACGGAATTGATGTTACGGCACATAAAGAATGTATAACAAATCAAATGGGCACAGTTGGTGTTTTAGGGCATGGATTAGATCGGCTCTATCCTCAAATACATAAACCAGTGGCTCAGAAAATGGTGCTCAACGGAGGATTGCTTTCAGAGTTTCCAACTTTAACTAACCCTGATAGGCAAAACTTCCCTCAGCGGAACCGAATCATTGCAGGCATTGCTGATGCGACTATTGTTGTGGAAGCATCCATAAAAGGTGGTGCATTAATTACTGCTGAAATTGCCAATTCATACAATAAAGATGTTTACGCTTTCCCCGGTCGAACAAACGACATATTTTCTGAAGGCTGTAACTTCTTAATCAAAACAAACAGAGCTGGATTAATCAACAATGCCAATGATTTAATTTATTATTTAGGTTGGGATGATGAAGTGAAAGAGAAAAAGAAACAAACACAAACTACTTTACACCTTAGCTTAACCACAAATGAGCAAAAAGTAGTTGATGCACTTCGAAATGGTCAGCTTTCTATAGATGAACTTTGCATTCAATTGAATATTCAGCAAAGTAAACTGGCTATCGTTATTCTTACTTTGGAAATGCAGGGTATTATTGTTTCCTTGCCTGGCAAAGTTTATAAGCTGGCTTAAAGGTAATAAGATAAGGTAACCGTAAACTAAATTTACAAGACCTTAAATGATAAAGTTGTTTGTAACCCAATTCAGGGTAACGACCGCCTCAAGTTAAAACATAATTGTAAATGATTGAAAAGCAACCCAGTTTTGAAAAATGAATTAAATATCTGTTTTAATACAATCCGTTTATCTGTAGCTAAAAGGTAAAGCATATTTTTAAACCATGATCATGACATAACCAAAAATCAATATTGCATTTCGCCCAATAATCAATCTATAATGCCTATCATAATTATAGATTATGCAATAAAATTCTATTATATTTCAATTTTCGAAATTATGTTTCAAATAAAATATAGTTTATAAAATAGTTAATGCCTTTGCTTAATTTTGTTGCATGTGGTACAATAATATTTTAGAAACCATTGGTAATACACCATTGGTTAAATTAAACACGATAACAAAAGGCGTTCCGGGCACAATTCTCGCGAAAATTGAAACTACCAACCCTGGCAATTCAATTAAAGACCGCATGGCGGTAAAAATGATTGAAGATGCAGAAAAAAGTGGTAAGCTGAAACCAGGTGGAACCATTATTGAAGGGACATCAGGAAACACAGGAATGGGTTTGGCCATGGCCGCCATTATTAAAGGTTACAAATGTATTTTTACCACAACTGATAAACAATCAAAAGAAAAGGTTGATGCTTTACGTGCTTTTGGAGCAGAAGTAATTGTTTGCCCTACCAATGTTGAACCTGAAGACCCACGCTCTTATTATTCAGTTTCATCTCGTTTGGAGCGTGAAGTTCCCAACTCATGGAAGCCTAATCAATATGATAATTTGGCCAATTCACAAGCGCATTATGAACAAACCGGTCCTGAAATTTGGGAACAAACCGAGGGCAAAATCACGCACCTGGTTGTAGGTGTTGGTACAGGCGGAACGATTTCCGGAGCAGGTAAATATTTGAAAGAGAAAAATCCAAACATTCAGGTTTGGGGAATTGATACTTATGGTTCTGTTTTCAAAAAATATAAGGAAACAGGAATTTTTGATAAGGATGAGATTTATCCTTATATCACAGAAGGAATCGGAGAAGATTTTTTACCAGCCAACGTGAATTTTGATGTGATTGATTTATTTGAAAAGGTAACCGATAAGGATGCTGCGTTAATGACCCGTGATATTGCCCGTAAGGAAGGCATTTTTGTTGGTAATTCAGCTGGCGCAGCCATTGGCGGCTTAATTCAGCTAAAAGATAAATTAAAGCCTGAGGATGTGGTGGTAGTGATTTTTCACGATCATGGAAGCCGTTACATGGGGAAAATGTACAATGAAGATTGGTTACGTGAACGTGGATTTTTACAAGATGAAAAATTAACTGCAAAATCGATTTTGGCTAAAAAAGAAAGTGCAGAAATTGTAACTCTTGATGAGCAGAAAACTGTTTTGGAAGCCATTAATACCATTAAGTCGATGAATATTTCTCAAATACCTGTAACTCAACATGGAATGATTGTTGGTAAAATTGCAGAAAGCGATATTCTGTCTGCATTATTAGAAAACCCGGGATTGAAATCTGCACCAATCTCAGAAATCATGACTTCCACTTTTCCCTTCGTTGATTTGAATACTTCAATCGATAAAATTTCATCACTGATCAATAAAGAGAATTCTGCTGTATTGGTTGAAGAAGAATCTGGAAAGATTGAGATCATTACACAGTACGATATTATAAATGCGATATCAGGATAGGTAAAAGACTAAAACGATCGTCATTGCGAGGTCCGAAGCAATCTGATTAAATATAGATTTGAAAACCAAAGCATTAAGATTGCTTCGTACCTCGCAATGACGGGGAGCTATAAAAAATGCCCGCGTAAGAATTTACGTGGGCGTTTTTACATTATGCTTTTCGCTTTAAGCTTTCTCAACCTTTAATGGCTTGGTGCATCTGCATTTACCCGCTTAATCTGCGCACCTAAGGCCCGTAAACGTGTATCAATATCCTGGTAGCCACGTTCAATTTGTTCGATGTTGTAAATAGTTGATTTACCCTCTGCAGATAAAGCTGCGATTAACAATGAAACACCTGCTCTGATATCAGGCGAAGTCATACTAATTCCGCGAAGTTTATATTTTTTGTCAATACCATTCACAGTTGCGCGATGTGGATCGCAAAGGATGATTTGAGCACCCATATCAATGAGTTTATCTACGAAGAATAAACGGCTTTCAAACATTTTTTGATGGATTAGAACATTCCCTTTTGCCTGGGTTGCCACAACCAAAACAATACTCAATAAATCTGGAGTAAATCCTGGCCATGGAGAATCGGCAATTGTTAAAATTGAACCATCAATGAAAGTATCTATTTCATAGTGCTTTTGTGATGGCACGTAAATGTCATCGCCTCTTCGTTCTAACTTAATGCCTAATTTTTTGAAAACCTCAGGAATCACACCGAGTTCATCATAACAAACATTTTTAATCGTGATTTCAGATTCAGTCATTGCTGCCATGCCAATGAAAGAGCCAATCTCAATCATATCAGGTAACATTCTATGTTCGGTTCCGCCTAAAACTTTAACACCTTCAATGGTCAACAAATTTGAACCTATACCGGAGATTTTTGCACCCATGCGGTTAAGCATTTTGCAAAGTTGTTGTAAATATGGTTCACAGGCAGCGTTATAAATAGTAGTTGTTCCTTTTGCCAAGACGGCGGCCATCACAATATTTGCCGTTCCGGTAACTGATGCCTCATCCAACAAAATATAAGCACCTTTTAAATTAGTTGCATCAACATTAAAGAAGGCTTTTTTATGATCATAAACGAATTTTGCACCTAATTTTTCGAAGCCAATAAAATGAGTGTCCAATCGCCTGCGGCCAATTTTATCGCCACCTGGTTTTGGAATTGCTGCTTTACCGAAACGGGCCAAAAGTGGACCAACAATCATGATCGAACCGCGTAAGCCACCTCCTTTAGCTTTAAAAGTATCAGATTCGAAGAAGTTTAAATCGATGTTTTTAGCTTCAAAAGAATAAGTGTCTTTATTAATTCGTTCTACAATTACACCTAAATCACCTAATAATTCAATTAGCTTATTCACATCCTTAATATCAGGAATGTTGCTAATGGTAATCTTTTCCTCAGTAAGCAATACAGCCGATAAAATCTGCAGTGCTTCATTTTTAGCGCCTTGAGGAGTAATTTCGCCTTTTAATTTAATTCCGCCTGTTATTTCAAATGCGTTCATGTAATTTTCTTTTGTTAACTCATTCGTCATCCTGAATTTATTTCAGTATCTATTTTAGTGAGATTCTGAATCAAGTTTAGAATGACGTTGTGGTTATTAATATTTAGGTTTGTTATTACGCTGTCGATTGTTATTGTTGTTATTCTGACGGTTTTTACCGTTATTATTATTGTTGCTTCTGCCGCGGTTATTATTATTATTGTTTTGACGTGGATTTTGTGCTCTGAATTCCACTTTTGCTAAATTAACACCTTCATCAAGCGATAGTAATCCACCAGAAAGATATTTCAAATCCTTAATAATTGTATCATCACTCACGTTATCCTTATTCCAGGTAACATAAGCCATCTTCATAAAGTTTGCAATGCCTTGAACCATTGCTTTTTTATTCTCTGGATTTTCCTCACGCATGGCTTTTTCAATCAAATTCTCGACTGTTTTGCCGTAATGCTTATAAGTAATCCTTTGTTGAGGATAAGCCAAAGGCGCTGGCTTGATATAAGCATTTTCAATTAAAGGTTTAGGATATGGACTATCAACATCAATCTGATAGCCGGAAATAATGTGTAAATGATCCCAAAGCTTATGCTTAAAATCAGCAACATCGCGTAAATGTGGCTGCAAAAAACCCATCAGATCGATAACCGCCTGGGCATATTTATTACGTTCTTCTATCGTTGGTAATTCGCAAATATACTTTACCATATTTTGAACGTTTCGGCCATATTCTGATAAAATCAAATGGCTGCGCGTAGTATTATAATCAAAACTCATATACAGATAATTAATGGATAAATCTTCCGGCGATACGAATTATGAAATAACCAGAAGAGTTTAGGTTATGAATTCACCGAAATGTCAATTGCCGGACTTTCGTTTTTATATGCTCAAAGATAATAAAATATTTGATTTGTTATATTTTTTTGAAAATGGGTGTTCATTTGTTTTTTGAATAAAATAAATTCAAGTAAATCAAATACAGCACCTGTAGGCCAGAGATTCTTCGCGATGCTCAGAATGACAAAACCCAGCGCTTTTCTTCTGAACGCAGTGAAGACCTGAGAAGCAAGCATGTGTACAGTTGAAAATAACGTTATTAATGAATAATTTTTAGACGATGAAACGCAAAACTTTAATACTGCAGTTTTACAAAAAACAAAATCGGTAATAAACCAAGTGCAGCACCTGTAGGTTAAGGATTTACTTTGTAGCTGCTTCGCGGTCTTCACGATGCTCAGAATGACAAAATTCAGCTGTCATTCTGAACGCAGTGAAGAATCCGCAGGCGATGAAACACAACGCTTTAATAACAGCACTGTTTTCTCGCAAAAACAAAGTCGGTAATAAACCAAGTGCAATACCTGTGGGCTGAGATTTACTTCGTAGCTGCTTCGCGGTCTTCAATGCGTTCAGAATGACAATTTTATTCAAGGTTTAATCTATGTAAAGATAGCCAAACGCTTAAATTTGATTTTCAAATAATCTTCCGTGTGTTCAGTGCTTCCGTGGCAAAATTACACCTCATCACTATTCTTCGGATAATCAAAGAAAACCAATTCCCCAGTTCCTCTGCTTACCATTTTCCATGAATCAAAAGGGAAAGAAATCAATACCATTCCCGCAGTTGGAATGTTGTATAAATCAGCATCGCTTAATTCATTTGCTAAATCCGTAAAGCCAGGATTATGTCCAAACATCATTACAGTATCTGCTGAATCATCCAAGCCATTTACAACCTTTAAAAGTGCATTTGTATTGGCCTCGTAAATCGACTCTTCATATTGAATTTCATTAACACCATAAGCCTCCGCAAAATACTTAGCTGTAGATTTGGCTCGCATTGCAGGACTACTTACTATTAAATCGAATTTGAAACCTCTGTTTACTAAACGTTCTGCCATTTCAGGTGCATTTTCTTTGCCGCGTTTGTTGAGTGGGCGGTCGAAATCTTTTAAATCTACATTTCCCCAGTCTGATTTTCCGTGACGAACCAATAATAACTGTTTAGCCATTTAATTTTTCTTTAATTTTATTTATAATCGTTTCAGGCTTAATTAAATCCATACAACTTTCAACACCGCACAAGCAAGGTTTGTTTCCATAAATAGAATTTGGCCGTGCTGGATGGTCAATTTGGATGCAATCATTTTCATCTTGTCCATAACCTAAGAAACCAGCATAAGGATGTGTCGGCCCCCAAACAGAAATCACAGGGATGCCCATTAATGAAGCCATGTGCATTCCGGCAGAATCCATGCTTAACATTAAATCCAGATTGGAAATAATAGCGAGTTCTTCCGCCAGGTTAAAGTTTCCGATTAAATGATGTGTATTAACATAATTCTTAGCCCAGTTTTCCGCGATGTTTTGTTCAGTTTTCCCTCCACCAAAAATTAAAAGCTCATATCCAATCTTACTTAATTCAGAAATTACTTTCTCCATTTTTTCTAATGGATAAACTTTATAAATATGTTGCGCAAAAGGAGAGATGCCTATTTTTTTTACGGAACGATCCTGAAATAAAATCCTTGCTTTAGCAGGGATTTCCTGAGGAGATTTTTGCAGCTTATGACTTAGGTTAACATCAACCCCCAACTCTCTAAATACATCTGCATATCGTTCAACAGTCTGGCGCAGTCGCTTTAAAATTTTGTTATTCGATCTTGTTAATGCTTTTTTCTCTGCTCTTCCTTTATCAATGCGTCTTATTTTAATCCCTGTTAAGCGAAAGAAAGTTGATATTGCCCTGCTCCGTAAATTATCATGCAAATCGGCTATAGCATCTGGTTTATATGTTCGAAGCTCCTGATAAAGCCTATACAGGCCATCAATTCCTTTATGAACGGTTTTAGGCTGAATGGCATGAAAAGTCAGGTTTTCAATTCCATCAAAAAATGGTTTAAAAGCCTCACGACTTACCATTATAATATCAATGCTTGGATTTTGCTCCGAAAATTCTTTTAAAACAGACGCCACCATTGCAACATCGCCCATGGCCGAAAAACGTAAAACGATGATTTTTTTTGTTGATGACATAGATCTTTTGCTTTCAGCTTTGGCCTTTCTGCTTTTTAAGCCTTATTATACAACACCGGGTTCAAACTCGGGTCGTTATACATTTTCATTTGCTTGTATACTTTCATGTATTTTTTACCGGCCTCAATATCTGCCAATAATTCATCAATGCTGGTTGATAAATCATCACGTTGCGATAACAACACATTTAGTTTGATTTGGCATTGTTCACGGTGTTCTGCTGATGCCGTTTCGCGTTCAGCTTCTTCACGCATGTGGTAAATTTTTAATGCCAGAATAGATAGTCTGTCAATTGCCCATGCCGGGCTTTCCGTATTAATTTTAGCATCAGGCGAAGCCGAAATTCCCTGATAAAGATTCAAGAAATATCCATCAATAAACTCTACCATATCCGTACGAACCTGGTTTTGTGCATCAATTCGCCTTTTCCAGCTCAATCCGTCAACAGGGTCAATTTGTGGATTACGAACCACGTCTTCCATGTGCCATTGTGCCGTATCAATCCAGTTTTTCAGGTAAAAAAGATGCTCTAAACTTTCAGCATCGTATGGGTTTTCAACCGGATGATCTATCTCATCAAATCGGTGGTAATCGGTAATTGCTTGATTAAATATGCGGTTGGCAATTTCACTTATCATGAGGCAAAGTTATATATAATTTGTTTTGTAGCCGCAGATTCGCAGATTTTCATTATCAGCTTAAAATTATTTCAATTTTAAAATTCTACTAAATTAATCTGCGGTTGCCCTTTTAGCATCTAATTTGTTTTGTAGCCGCAGATTCGCAGATTTTCATTATTAGCTTAAGATCATTTCAATTTTAAAATTCTACTAGAATTAATCTGCGGTTGCCCTTTTAGCATCTAATTTGTTTTGTAGCCGCAGATTTGCAGATTTTCATTGATCAATTTAAGATTATTTCAATTTTAAAATTCTACTAAAATTAATCTGCTTTTGCCCTTTTAGCATATATAATTTGTTTTGTAGCCGTAGATTCGCAGATTTTCATTATCAGCTTAAGATTATTTCAATTTTAAAATTCTACTAAATTAATCTGCTGTTGCCCTTTTAGCATATATAATTTGTTTTGTCGCCGCAGATTCGCAGATTTTCATTGATCAATTTAAGATCATTTCAATTTTAAAATTCTACTAAAATTAATCTGCTGTTGCCCTTTTAGCATATATAATTTGTTTTGTCGCCGCAGATTCGCAGATTTTCATTATCAGCTTAAGATCATTTCAATTTTAAAATTCTACTAAAATTAATCTGCTGTTGCCCTTTAGCATCTAGTTTGTTTTGTCGCCGCAGATTCGCAGATTTTCATTTTCAGCTTAAGATTATTTCAATTTTAAAATTCTACTAAAATTAATCTGCGGTTGCACTTTTAGCATCTAATTTGCTTTGTAGCCGCAGATTTGCAGATTTTCATTATCAGCTTAAAATTATTTCAATTTTAAAATTCTACTAAAATTAATCTGCTAATCTGCGGCTACTCTTTTTTAGTATTAAAATACTCCGTTATCTCCTCAAGCGAAAAAGCATTTAAACATTTATTTGCGCTTAGACCACCTTTGCGGGCAACCAAAATACCATAACGCATATCATGAAAACCCTCTGTTCGGTGTGCATCAGGATTTATAGAAAGTAAAACACCTCTCTCTAAGGCATAACGATGCCACCGCCAATCTAAATCCAGGCGCAGCGGATTTGAATTGATTTCGATAACCACCTGATTCGCTGCGCAGGCATCTATGATTTTTTTGTAATCAATAGGATACCCTGCTCTGCTTAATAATAAACGTCCGGTTGGATGACCTAAGATTGTGGTATAAGGATTTTCAATTGCCTTTAATAATCTGGTGGTTGCTTTAGCCTCATCCATCCTCAAATTACTATGAACAGATGCCACAACAAAATCGAAAGTTTTTAAAATATCATCGGTGTAATCTAAAGAGCCATCGCTTAAAATATCGCTTTCAATGCCTTTGAAAATTTTAAACGGAAACAGTTTTTTGTTCAGTTCATCAATTTCCTGATGCTGACCAAAAACACGTTGCTCATTTAAACCTTTGGCATAAACAGCCGTTTTAGAGTGATCGCAGATGCCCAGATATTGTAGATTTAAAGTTTCTTTACAGTAAACAGCCATTTGTTCAAGCGTGTGTACTCCATCACTCCAGGTAGAGTGATTATGCAATGTGCCTTTTAAATCAGCGTATTTTATTAATGTTGGGAGTTTATCTTCTTTTGCCAGTTCAACTTCATTAAAATCTTCACGTAGTTCAGGCTCAATAAAAGTTAATCCGGCTTTGTTGTAAATTTCATTTTCACTATTAAATGGCCCATCTCCAGCTAGTTCTATTACTTTTTCTACATGCTGCGGATTTCCGGTAAGTTTAAACCATTCCAGGTAGAAATCAGATTTATCGACAACGAAAATTTTAATCCTGAGTCCCGCTTCGGTGGTGGTAATGAAAGCGTCTTCGCCAGCAATTAAAGAAAGTGGTTCGAAAGTGATTAAGTGCTCCTGAACGGCTTGTGGGTTTTCAGCTCCAATTACGAATTCCAGTTCATCAATAATTTCGCAACAACGGCGATATTGCCCTGCAAAACCTAATGAAGAATGATTATCAACTTTAATTAACCATTCTGAAATTTGGGCATATAAAGTATTAGCAAATCCCTCTACTTGTGCATAGAGGAACCTTCCGTTGGCGGCGAGCCTGAACTCTATGGCATTTTTAATTTCTTCCTGGGTTTTTAAACCAAAACCCTTCGCTTCAATTAAGCGGTTTTCATTGCAGGCATAATACAGTTCCCCTATGCTTTCGATACCAAGTGTGTTCCAGATAATAGCAATTTTCTTCGGACCGATTCCCTTTATGCCAAGCATTTCAACAATCCCTTCAGGGGTTTTCTGGATGATATCATTCAATTCTTTAAGTTCTCCGGTTTGGAGTAACTCAATGATTTTAGCTGCCAGACTTTTGCCAATCCCATCAATTTTATCAAGTTCATCAAAAGGTTTGTCTTTTAAAGCAAAAGGTAGTTTATCAACTTTAAAATACGCATTAGCTATCGATTTAATTTTAAAAGGATTTTCTTCATGCAGTTCCATTAACTGCGATAAAAGGCGTAAAGTACGGGCGATGGTTTTATTTTCCATAAGGGGTAAAATTATGAAACCATCATGATTCTGCCAAAGCCCACAGGATAATTATTATAAATCATGGTAGCTTACATCACAATAAAAACAAACCGGTTTACGAGCTCATTAACTAAGCGAAGCGTCCTCTTGAACTCTATTCAAAAAAATAAATACAAGTAAAATAATACAACTCATACTTATCATTTCCAAACACAATTTTGTTAAAATGTTGTTCTACAGATATGAAATCTATAAATATCATCCTTTTAGGATTGAGCTTAAGTTTGTTCGCCTGTAAATCGAACCGAAAATCTGATATTAAAGGTGATTCGGTGGTGGTAAAAGAAGTGGGGCCGGGGAAAATTGTTGATGAACGTTTTTTAATTGTTCCGGGAAGATCTGTTGGAGAAATTTCTTTGGGTGAAGATGTACAAAGCGTGAGTAATAAATTAGGCAGACCAAATGCCGGAGATGCGGCCATGGGCAAGGCCTGGGGAATTTGGTATAGCAATGATTCGGCTAACAGCAGACAAAATGAAATTGCTGTGTATTCATCTTACCGCGATACCAGTATGCGGATAAAAGATGTAAAGCAAATTCGCATTACGGCTATGCAGTTTAAAACACAGGACGGATTTACCTTAGGAAGGTCTTTATCAGACACAAAATTAAAATTTCCGGCGCTGGAAAAACATTCAGCTTATTTAAATGAGCTTAAAGATACTGTGCTTATTTATGATGCTAAGCATGATGGAATTGGTTTTGAATTTTTGAATGGAAAAAGCATTGCGTTAACTGTTCATCCAATTAATCAATCACTTAATGATACTTATTTAACGTTGCATCCGGAATGGAAGCAGGTCGAATAAAAAGAGCTCCGAAAGAAATTTGGATATTGTCAAGGCTGAGCTTATCAAAACCCAATCAATTGTTTTTGATTAAATTTCGACAAGCTCAATATGACAATTACTTTATTACTGCTTCAAATGGCATTCTTGCCTGGATACCAGCGCTGGTAATTACTTTTTTCATCTGTTGATAAATTGCATAATTATCGCCTAGTTCTTGTTTGGTGTAATAGGTTTTAATTTTATCAGTGCTCTCATCCATTAAAGATTTCCAGGGATCGATTACATCTGGATATTCCACAACTTTGTAATCTTTTAATTTTGCTTTTTTGGCTGCTGCTTTAATGGCATCTTTAAAACTTCCCAATCTATCAGCTAGCCCGATTTGAACGGCATCTGTACCTATCCAAACATGTCCACCGCCAATGCTGTCAATATAGGCTTTGCTTTTCTTTCTTCCATCAGCTACACGACTTACAAAACCATTATAAATTCTATTTAATTCGTTTTGAATAATAAATCTTTCACCAGCGGTCATAGGGCGGTTTGTTGCCATAATATCAGCATATTTACCAGTTTTAACGCCATCAAATGTAATTCCTAATTTGTTGGTCATCAGGTTTTGAAAATTTGGAATAATGCCGAAAACACCAATTGACCCTGTAATGGTGTTTGGCTGAACGAAGATACTGTCTGCAGCACAGCCAATGTAATAACCTCCTGATGCGGCAACATCTCCGAAAGATGCGATAACCGGTTTTTCTTTTTTGGTTAAAACAATTTCTCTCCAGATTACATCAGAAGCCAGTGCACTTCCACCTGGAGAATTTACCCTGATTACAACTGCCTTGATGTTGTCATCCAAACGGGCTTTTCTAATTGCTCTTGAAATTCTTTCCGACCCGATTTGATTATCTGAGCCCTCTCCGCCAATAATTTCGCCGTTTGCATAAATCACGGCAACTTTGTCTTTACCAGATCCGGCATCGCTATTATTTTTTGCATAATCGTTAATGGATACAGAACGCACATTTTCGCCTTTGGTTCTGCCCGATAAACCTTTCAATTCTTCTAAAATCTGATCCTTATATTTCAAAGCATCAATCATTTTAAAATTTACAGCGTCCTGAGGTTGTTGTATCCTATAATCATCAGCAATTTTGTATAAACTATCTTTTTCAATATCTCTACTCTGTGCAATATCAGTTAAAAAGGTATTGTATAAGCCACCAACATAAGCGGTAACCTGCTTGCGGTTATAATCGCTCATCTTATCTAAAATAAATGGCTCAACGGCACTTTTATAATTCCCTACACGAATAACCTGCATTTCAACCCCAACTTTTTCCAGGGTTCCTTTAAAAAAAGTTAATTCAGAGCTAAAACCTTTAAATTCTAAAGCGCCTTCAGGGTTCAGGTAAATTTTATCAGCCACAGAGGCTAAATAGTAAGCACCTTGAGTATAAACCTCACTGTAGGCAATAATTTTTTTGTGAGATTTTTTGAAATCTATCAAAGCATTTCTAACCTCACGCATTGTTGCAAAGCCTGCATTAGGGCTGCTTACGTTCAGGTAAATACATTTGATGTTATCATCAGTTTTAGCTTTTTCAAGTGCTTTTAAAAGATCATTTAATCCGATGCCGTCATTTTCATTAGATCCGATGATGGGCAGATTACCAAACCCTCTTTTTGGTGTCCTTTCTTTTATGGCTTGGTCTAAATTTAAGAATAGAACTGAATTTCTATTCACTGCAACTGTTTTATCACTATCTACCGAAGAAATAACACCAACAATAACCACAAAACAGATGATTAATATGATGGCCGTTGATAGGAAAAAACCTAACATGGATGCAAATAAATACTTAAAGAATTCTCTCATTTAAATGTTTTAATTTTGTGCTGTAAAGATATAAAAATACATGATGCTTAATATGGCTTTAGAGTACACAATTGCTTATTTGTTACTGGGTGGGAATTTGGGAGACAGAGAACGGAATTTACAGGAAGCCATTCATTTAATTGAGGACAAAATCGGCGAAATTTGCACCGTTTCGTCTGTTTATGAAACAGCTGCATGGGGTAAAACGGACCAGCCAGCCTTTTTAAACCAGGCTTTGACAGTTAAAACCAGGCTTACAGCTCTTGAAGTTTTAGAAAACGCACTGGAAATTGAAAGGCTGTTGGGAAGAATCAGAAAAGATAAATGGGGGGAGAGGTTAATTGATATTGACATCATATTATTTGGAGATGAGATTATTGATATAGAAAATAAGCTTCAGGTACCACATCCACAAATGCAAAACAGAAGATTTGTAATGATGCCTTTGGCAGAAATTGCGCCAAATGTTATTCATCCGCTTTTGGGGAAAACTATTTCCAGCATTGAAGAAAATATTACGGATAATTTAAACGTTAAGAAATTGTAAATCATTAGCTTTGTTTTATGCAGGATCACTATGATAATCATCCCTTAGATTTATCATATCTCATAAAAATGGTTGGTCATAATCCTGAGTTTATGATCGAAGTTTTTGATACATTTATTGAACAAACTCCTTTCTACCTTGCAGAATTGGAAGATGCTTTATCGGTTCAAAACTGGGATAAGGTTGGCAATTGCGCACACAAAATTAAGCCTACGTTTACTTATGTAGGACGTAATGATGTGAAAGATTTTGTTCAGTCAATTGAGCATAATGCCCGAAATAAAATCGCTGTGGAACAGATTCCTTCAGATATTGAGCATTTGAAAGAGCTGTTGGCGTGTATTTATGTTCAGCTGGATGTAGCAAAAAAAGATATGCAGTCGAAATTGTAGATTGATTTTTTGAAAACAAGGCCCGGCTTTTTTATAAAGTTACTAACTCTATCAGGCATTATACTTATTAGAGTTAGTAACTTTAAAATATAAAAAATATAAAAAGTATATCATTCCAATCAGGTTTAATTACTGATCTCTGCTACTATTTCAAAACCCGACCAGTATTGCCGGCAACTCCTCTAAAATATAGAATAGATAACGCAATATAAAGCACCAATACAAAAGGTATAGCTGCAAATTGTAAAACAGCAATTAAAATTGCTGATAAAATCAGGAATATAAATTTGATTTTATTTTTAGCCCAGCTTAAATCATTAAATTTTAAAGAGAAAATCTTTATCTCGCTTACCAATAAAAAACTGGTTATTGCTGTTATGGCCAGCAGCAGAATACTCGAGCCTATAACTTGTGGATAATCCTTTGCAATGTATGGCAATGAGCAGATAAACAGCGTGTTCATAGGGGTATTTAATCCAATAAAATCTTCAGTTTGCCTTTCATCATTATTAAATTTAGCCAAACGTAGAGCAGAAAAAACGGTAATCAGAAATGCAAAATAAGGAAGATATTCTGAGCTGTAATCGCTTACTTTCAATAACTGGAACATGATAATTCCGGGTAGGAAACCAAAACTTACCATATCAGCCAAAGAATCCAAATCTTTCCCAATGGCCGATTTCACATTTAATAAACGGGCAATCATTCCATCAAAAAAATCAAAAATCCCGGAAAGGATTACAAAATAAGCTGCGGCTTGTAAGTCGCCTTTAAATGCAAAAACGATTCCGATACAACCAGAAAAAAGGTTGGCACAGGTAATCGCGTTGGGGATATGCCTTTTCATGAGGTTTAAGGTATAAGGTGTTAGGTGAAGATTCTGAAATGAGAACCTTTAAAGTGTAAGACTTAAAGCGTCCTGGCAGGAAACCTTAAGCCTTACACCTTTTACCTTTCAGCCTTAAATTAGCTGTTCATCGAAATCAAAAACTCTTCGTTGCTTTTTGTACCCTTGATTTGTGATTGAACAAATTCCATAGCTTCCTGGCTGTTCATATCGGCAAGGTGGTTGCGTAAAATCCAAACACGTTGCAGGGTATCTCTGTCGTGTAATAAATCATCACGACGTGTACTCGATGCAGTGATATCAATGGCAGGGAAAATACGTTTGTTCGATAATTTACGATCTAACTGTAATTCCATGTTACCAGTACCTTTAAATTCTTCGAAGATAACTTCATCCATTTTAGATCCTGTATCAGTTAATGCAGTTGCTAAAATCGTTAATGAACCACCGTTTTCAATGTTACGGGCTGCACCAAAGAAACGTTTTGGTTTGTGTAAAGCATTTGCATCCACACCACCCGATAAAATTTTACCTGATGCCGGAGCAGTGGTATTATAAGCTCTTGCTAAACGTGTAATTGAATCTAAAAGGATAACCACATCATGGCCGCTTTCTACCAAACGTTTAGATTTTTCTAAAACAATATTGGCGATTTTTACATGTCGTTCGGCTGGCTCATCGAAAGTAGAGGCAATAACCTCAGCTCTTACGCTACGTGCCATATCGGTAACCTCTTCCGGGCGCTCATCAATTAAAAGGATAATTAAATAAACCTCAGGATGGTTTTTAGCAATTGCATTGGCAACTTCTTTAAGCAAGTTGGTTTTACCTGTTTTAGGTTGAGCTACAATTAAACCACGTTGTCCTTTCCCAATAGGCGTAAATAAATCCATAATACGGGTAGAATAATTGTTCGTATCCGTAAAAAGATTTAATCTTTCTGTTGGGAAAAGTGGTGTTAAATAATCAAAAGGAACACGATCGCGAACTTCAGCAGGAATTCTGCCGTTAATGGTTTCTACGCGAACCAATGGAAAATATTTTTCGCCCTCTTTTGGCGGACGAATACTGCCTTTTACCGTATCGCCGGTTTTTAAACCAAAAAGTTTGATTTGCGACTGGGATACATAAATATCATCAGGAGAAGTTAAGTAGTTATAATCTGCAGAACGTAAAAAGCCGTAACCATCAGGCATGATTTCTAAAACGCCCTCATTTGTGATCACATTATCAAAATCCAGATTAGAGTAGCTGTTTTCGTTCTTGTGGTGACTGCCACCACCAGGTTGTTTTTGCTGGCGGTCTTCGCGTTGAGGTTTTTCTTGTTTCTCTTTTTGCTCTGGTCTTTGTTTTGCAGCTACAGGAAGAACTTCTGCGCTTTCCTCAATCAATGCTGAGATGGGCTTATTGCCTTCTTCCGCTTCAACAACTCTGTCTGGTTGTATTTCTTGCTGATGTTGAGGCTCATCAAATAAAGTAACCGAATCTCTTCTTCTTTCAATTGGAGGTGTAGGCTCATCCTTATTTAACCTTGCCCTTTTTTTAACAGGCTTATCTGTTGTAGTGGATGCGGCCGCAACCTTTGGTGCTTTCTCTGCCTTAACAGCTTTAGTTTTTGGTGCTGGCGCAACGGCAACAGGTTCACTTTCTGCATACGGATCTGCTCCGGATTTAGCAGCATTTATAATTTCTTGCTGGTGTAAAAGCACTTCAACAAGGTCGATTTTTCTTAGAGAGTCGGCACCCTCGATGCCATAGGTTTTGGCTAACTCACGTAATTCTGGTGTGAGCTTATCATTTAATTCTGTTTTGCTAAACATTCTAAATATATATGTTTCAAGAAATTTTTCATTTGTTTATAACGGATGTTTCCTGTTATAAATCTGCACAGGCCTAAGTTTTGTGTTGGTATAAGCCCAGCGGTTTCATTGTGTATAAATTCTTAAGGCTATAAAACAAAATGAGTTAGTTGTTAATGCTCACCTGTTTCATAATTGTTTACAAGCTGAATAAAAACGATAAATCGTTTTCAAAAAATGGTAACAAAATACAAGTCTTGATAAATTTTTCTGGGATATTCAGATAAACGGTTGAGAAATTATGTTGCAATTGTATGTATTTGAAACGTAAACTGCAAGCAAAAGTTTAAAATGTTTATAAAAAAAAATAATGTGAGTATTATTTAGTCGTTCTAAAAACTTAAAAATCTTCATATTTGCAGCAAATAAGCCCATATTATGACCAAGCAGCAACTTTTCGAGCAGATCCAAAAAAAGCGTTCTTTTTTATGTGTAGGATTGGATTCTTCATTGGATAAGATTCCTGAACACCTTTTGAAGTATGAAAATCCGATTCTCGAATTTAATAAACAGATTATTGATGCCACGAAAGATTTATGTGTTGCCTATAAACCAAACACTGCATTTTATGAGTGTTATGGTAAAAAAGGTTGGGAAACTTTAACCGAAACCTGGAAATATATTCCACAGGATATTTTTTCCATCGCTGATGCCAAACGAGGAGATATTGGCAATACTTCTGCAATGTATGCCGAAACTTTTTTTAATGAGAAATCTTCTGAAATGAGTTTCGATTCAGTTACCGTTGCACCTTATATGGGAAGTGATTCGGTAACACCATTTTTAACTTTTAAAGATAAATGGGTAATTCTTCTGGCACTAACCTCCAACGCCGGCCATGCTGACTTTCAATTACTGGAAACAGGAGCAGATAAACTTTTCGAAAGGGTATTGAAGACTTCACAAGAATGGGCAACAGATGAACAAATGATGTACGTGGTTGGTGCAACCCGTGGTGCTGCTTTTGGCGATGTCCGTAAACTGGCTCCAAATCACTTTCTTCTGGTTCCTGGTGTTGGCGCGCAAGGTGGCGATTTGAAAGAAGTTTGTAAGTACGGCTTGAATTCGCAATGTGGGTTGTTAATCAACTCCTCACGAGGGATCATTTACGCTGGCAAAGGGAAAGATTTTGCTGAAAAGGCAAGAGAAGAGGCTTTGAAGCTGCAACAAGAAATGGAGCAGATTTTGGTTAAGGCTGATTTGGTTTAGCCGCAGATTCGCAGATTTTATCAATTTGTATTTCTGGTAATTATTTGTTGAATAAACCATCTTTACATGCGAATAGGCTGACCATCACGTCATACTGAATTTATTTTACTTCGTATCTTTCCGCTACAGGTCAGCACCGTAATGGCTATTAAGACCCTGAATAAACGACGCAGTCTTCTTGAATGCCAATAAAAAATGAAAAATTCAAGGTAACAAAATAAATATCATAAAACTTATAGGAATATTTCATTATCTTCATCAATGAATTTTCCAGAAGATTTTCTCCATTACATTTGGCAATTCAGGTCGTTTGATTACAATGACCTGAAAACCGCTGATGGAGAAAATTTAAAAATCTTTCATCAGGGTTTCCTGAATAAAAACGCTGGGCCGGATTTTAGTAATGCTAAAATTCTGATTGACCAGACAGTTTGGGCGGGAAACATAGAAATTCATGTTAGATCTTCAGATTGGTTAAAGCATAATCATCAAAGCGATTCGAGTTACGAAAACGTGATTCTTCACGTTGTTTATGAAAATGATGCAGAGATTAGAAGAACTAACGGTTCTTTGTTACCAGTTTTAGAATTAAAGAACCGAATTGCAGATGATTTAATTCGAAAATATGAGCATTTATTTTTGACGTTAACAGATTTCCCTTGTTTTGCACAGATTCAAACCGTTGATCAGTTCATTATTGATTCTTTTCTTTCCCGAACACTAATCGAGCGTTTCGAAGAAAAAACAAAATCGGTAATTGAAACTTTAAATGAATTGAACGGAAACTGGGATGAAACTTTTTACCGTTTTATGGCCAGAAATTTTGGTTTCAAGGTAAATGCTTTGCCTTTCGAGCTTTTCGCTAAAACAATTCCTCAGCAAATTTATGGTAAGCATAAAGACAATGCACAACAAATTGAGGCATTGGTTTTTGGTTCAGCAGGGTTTTTGAACGATAAGTTTGATGAAGATTACCCGGAAAAACTGAAAAAGGAATTTCAGTTTCTGCAGAAAAAATACAATATCCGGCCTATTGATGTTTCTATCTGGAAGTTTATGAGGATGCGTCCGCAGAACTTTCCAACCATTCGCTTAGCACAATTTGCGGCATTGATCGTAAAAGCAAATCATCTGTTTTCGAAAGTAATGGAAATAAGAGAGGTTACCGCATTACGGGGATTATTCGAAAACCTGCCAGTGAACAATTATTGGAAAACACATTATCACTTTAAAAAAGTAACAACAGGTGTAAATATTCAAATCGGGAAAACTTCTGTTGATAATATTTTATTAAATACAGTTGCGCTCTTCTTGTTTGCTTACGGTAAGCATACGGGAACGCAGTTTTATATAAGCAGAGCAATTAAACTACTGGAAAGCTTACCTGCAGAGCAAAATGCAATCACTGATAAATTTACCGAAGCAGGAGTAAGGATGGGTCATGCATTTGCCTCTCAAGGTATTTTACAGTTGAAAAAACAATATTGCGATGAGAAAAAATGCCTATCTTGTGGTATAGGTATTAAAATTTTGAAACAAACATAAGAACATTAGTTTCTCTCATTATTTTATTTTTACTAAACTTTTTATCTTAAAACTGGTTTGAAGATTATGGAATTCCCACACGAACTTAAAGAACTATATCCCGATAAAATTATTGAGGTTAGGGGCAATGCAGATGCACTAACGGTAATTTTAAATGCTGAGGTTGATATTGAAAAGTTTAAAAACGAATTGAAAAAAAAGTATTCGGGTTTAGAAGAACAACAAATTTTGTTTATAAAACATGAGGATAAGCAGGATTTTGAAAAACTGATTCTTGAATAAGAACTTTATAAACCAGTTTCAAATTTCCTTTTAAAGAATTTAACCAAATATTATTGCTAAATTTGTCTTCAAAAACGACTAATTATTTTCGCTTTCTTTTTAATTTTGCCTTGTAATTAAGATTTAAAACAAGCTTAAAATGTTCCAAAGAATCATAACCTATTTTGAGCAACAGAGTTTTGGGGTTTCAACCTATTTAGCTAATAAATTAAATATGAGCACCGCGAAAGTTCGTCTGTTTTTTATTTATTCCTCTTTCCTGGCTGTGGGTTTCCCGATATTATTTTATTTTTTGGCTGCTGTGGTTTTGGATATCAGAACGTATATGAAAAGAATGAGGTTGAGAATTTGGGAATAATTCAGTTTACAGCTAATGGCTTTCAGTTACGAAATCTAAGATCTAAAAACTTAAAATTGCCAAAGGATTAATCATCATCCCTCAAAATTTCTGCAATTTCATGAAAGCCCTTTTCTGCAGCTAAATCTGCTGGTAATTTTCCACCTTCCATGCGCAAACTTACTTCTGCGCCATGTTCTAAAAGCAATATAATCAATTCAATATTTCCTAACTGAGCTGCACTGTGTAATGGCGCTAAACCAGCTTTTTGACAAACGTTTGGATAAGCTCCGTGATCCAAAAGCATTTTTGTAATGTTAAAATTGTTTGCCGCTACTGCAGAATGGATAGGGAAAACATTAAACCCATTTTTAGAGGCCAGGTTTACATCAGCACCTTTCAGTACCAGAAATCTCGCCAACTCCTCATGACCAAAGTAGCAGGCTAAACCGAGCGGTGTAAAACCATCGTCAGAAAATTCGTTTATACTCCCCGGATTTTGAAAAATAAGTAATGTTGCCGTATCAAATTTACCCACTGCACAAGCCTCAAACAAAGTTAGGCTATCGGTAAACTCCGCTATTAAATCGGCTATTTCCTGCTTTTTGTAATAACAAGCCAACAATAACGGAGAGATGTTATGTGAAGTACTGATATTTGCCAATTTCGGATTTTGAAGTAAAATTTCTTTTACTGCCTGAAAATTTCCTGCCTCAATTTGTTCTTCGAGCTGTGCTATACTCATACGATGAATTTTATTTCAAATAATCGATTTAAATTAACAAAAAATTAATAGAGTGAGGAAATTTTTGCCTAAATATATAGAAAGTGTAAGGCAATTTGCGAATTGTGTGGTATCAAGCCTCGCTATGGAGAATAAATGCTCACTCTTTAAATAAAAAAAATCCCGTTTAGCCTCTCCAGGCAAAACGGGATAAACCTAAAACAAAATCCGTTTCATTTGACAAAACGTAACAACTTGTGTGTTGTTAAAATAATAGACAATAATTTCTGTTTAAGGTTTAACCAACGATAAATATTTTTATTTAATTTAAGGCAGATTTAAAAACGAAGAAGATACAACCATATATTTGATTTCCTCTTGGTGATTTAATTTTTTACAGGAAGAGGAGAGAACGATAAAATTGTTTATAATGGTAACAATTTTATCTAAGTTTGTTTCTTTAATAATTATTAGGACAGAAAATGGCGGTAAGGGGAAACCAGTTTAAAACCAACACATTCAGAGATAAAGGTGCTGAAAATGCACCAGGCAAGTCGTCTTCCAGTCGCCAGCCGAAAGAAAAAAAAGAATATTTGCCAAGTTTCGACTTGCAGGATGGGCGTGCCGTGAAAATTGTAGGTCTGTTTTTTGTTATACTTTCGCTCTACTTTTTAATTGCTTTTACCTCATATTTATTTACATGGCAAGATGACCAGAGTTATGTAATTGATGCAAACGGGGGTTGGGGAAATCTCTTTAAAACTGCCGAAGAGCTTAAAGATGCAGGTGTTGACATTCCTGTAGTACAAAACTGGTTAGGGAAATTTGGAGCACTGTTGTCGCACCAATTTATTTATGAATGGTTTGGAATCGCATCATTTTTATTTGTATTGGCTTTTTTTATCATTGGTTACCGTTTATTGTTTAAGGTTAAAATCCTTTCTATTTCCAAAACATTAGGTTACAGCTTTTTCTTTTTATTGTTTATATCATTAACCCTGGGTTTTGCCCATGGTTTTTGGGGAGAATCGCCACATTATTTAGAGGGTGAATTTGGTTATTGGAGCAATAAATTACTAAGTGCCCAAATTGGTGCCGCAGGTGTTGCTGGTTTAATCGCCTTTGCCGGATTAACTATTTTAATCATTGCCTATAATATCGATTTTAAACTTCCTGAACGAAAGGAAAAAGAAGTTTACCTGGATAATGAAACGCCAGATTATGTAAATGAGGTAAGAGAGAAATTTGCACAAAACAGAGCAGCTGAAGAGCCGTCTGAACCAATTGAGTTTCCTGTGCGTGACAAACCACCTGTAAATAACGAGCGCAGGCAACAAAATGTAGTATTGCAGCCGAGCAGATTTGAAGAAAAAGAAGAAGATAAACAAGTAATTGCGCCTGTGGTTTTATCGCCATTGGCAACGAATTTACCTTTGGCAACCTCAGCAGCAGCAATGCCACTTACCGTAGAGCCAACTATTGAGGAGGAAAAAGAACCTGCTTTTACGATTGAAAAAACGGAAGAAGAAAAAAAATCTGACGATTTAGTTGAACAATTTGGAAATTACGACGAAAAACTCGATTTATCGGGCTATAAATATCCAACTGTTGATTTATTAGAGAATTACGGCACCAATAAAATTTCGGTAAATGCAGAAGAATTAGAAGCCAATAAAAATAAAATTGTAGAAACGCTTAATCATTATAACATTGAAATCGATAAGATTAAAGCTACAATTGGTCCAACGGTTACCCTTTACGAGATTATTCCTGCTCCCGGAGTAAGAATTTCTAAAATTAAAAATCTGGAAGATGATATTGCCCTTTCATTAGCAGCGTTAGGTATTCGTATTATAGCGCCAATGCCGGGAAAAGGGACAATTGGTATTGAGGTTCCAAACCAGCACCCGGAAATGGTACCGATGCGAAGTATCTTAAATACCGAAAAGTGGACGCAAAATACCATGGATTTGCCAATTGCACTGGGCAAAACCATCAGCAATGAAGTTTTTATTGCTGATTTAGCTAAAATGCCTCACTTATTGGTTGCAGGTGCCACTGGGCAGGGTAAGTCGGTTGGGATTAACTCCATTTTGGTTTCATTGTTGTTTAAAAAGCATCCGGCGCAATTAAAGTTTGTGTTGGTTGATCCAAAAAAGGTAGAATTAACGTTGTTCAATAGAATTGAGCGTCACTTTTTAGCAAAACTTCCAGGTGAAGCCGATGCCATTATTACCGATACTAAAAAGGTTGTAAATACCTTGAATTCTTTATGTATTGAAATGGATCAGCGTTATGATTTATTGAAAGATGCGCAGGTTAGGAACCTGAAAGAATACAACGACAAATTCATTAAACGTAAGCTCAATCCAAACAATGGGCATCGTTTTTTACCTTTCATTGTGTTGGTAGTGGATGAGTTTGCAGACTTAATGATGACTGCCGGCAAAGAAGTTGAAGCACCGATAGCACGTTTGGCACAATTGGCCCGAGCGATTGGAATCCACCTGGTTTTAGCTACTCAGCGTCCATCTGTTAATATTATCACAGGTACCATTAAAGCCAATTTCCCTGCGAGGTTAGCATTTAGGGTTTTATCAAAAATTGATTCCAGAACAATTCTGGATAGCGGCGGTGCCGATCAGCTGATTGGTCGTGGCGATATGCTTTTATCTA
Organism: Pedobacter chinensis; assembly: GCF_003339865.1. Taxonomy (GTDB): domain Bacteria; phylum Bacteroidota; class Bacteroidia; order Sphingobacteriales; family Sphingobacteriaceae; genus Pedobacter; species Pedobacter chinensis. Next base: position 830,901 of record NZ_QPKV01000002.1, on the reverse strand, counting down.
CAGGCAGCGACTTAATCAGGCTACAGTGTGCTTTCGTTGATACACCAGAAGTGGATCGGATTTCTGAATATATCGGCAACCAACGCGGTTATGCAGATGCTTATCAGCTTCCTGAATATATAGATGAAGCAGGAGAAGGAAGTAAAGCAGATTTCGATCCTAATGAACGTGATAAATTCTTTGAAGATGCTGCAAGGCTCATCGTGATGCATCAGCAAGGTTCTACATCATTAATTCAGCGTAAACTTAAGCTTGGTTATAATAGAGCCGGTAGAATAATTGATCAATTAGAAGCCGCTGGAATTGTTGGTCCGTTTGAAGGAAGCAAAGCCAGAGAAGTTTTATATCCGGATGAATATTCTTTGGAACAATTCTTGAATAGCATGGATGACAAAGACTAGATTAAACCAATACGAAAAAATTTACTCTAACGTTTCAAAGAAAATTTAATATACACAAGATGAAGATGAAGAAATTAATTTCAGCATTAATGGTTGTAGTTGCATTTACAACATCAACTTATGCTCAAACTGATGCGAAGGCTAAAGCAATTTTAGCAGAAGTAAGTAAAAAATACAAATCGTACAATATTGTGAAAACCGATTTTAGTTTCACTTTGGATAATCCTAAAGCCAAGGTTAAGGAAACACAACAAGGTACTTTATACGTTAAAGCCAACTCAAATAAATATAAAGTGGCTATGACAAATCAGGAATTGTTTAGCGACGGTAAAAGCCAGTGGACTTACCTTAAAAAGGATAAAGAAGTTCAGGTAAGTAATGTAGATAATAGCGGAGATGCGATTAATCCGGCTAAAATTTTCACGGTTTACGAAAAAGGTTTTAAATACATTTATACCGGCGAAGAAAAGGTTGGTGCTAAAACATATCAAATGATTGATTTAACTCCTGTTGATGCTAAAAAATCGATCTTCAAAGTGCGTTTGAGTATTGATAAAGCTGCTAAGCAAATTGCTAACGTTGTTTTGTTCGATAAAAACGGAAACAAATACACTTACAATGTGAAAACTTTTTCGCCTAACGTAAACGTACCTGAAACTACTTTTGCTTTCGATGCCAAGAATTATCCGGGTGTTGAAGTGGTAGATTTAAGATAATTTCTTTTCCGTTTTTTCGGAATGGAACTTCAAAAGGTTCAGTTTGAAACAGCTGAACCTTTTTTATTTTATTATTGTTTCCCTCTTAGCTATCCTGTGAACACAAAATATTTCTCAGCCATGTTTATTGTCGTCATTCCGCGCAGGCGGGAATCCGATGTCATTAAGTTAAGACAACCGTTGTCACAATTCAGCGGTAAACCAGGTAAAATACCTGTAGGTCAGGGGTTCGTAGTTGCTTCGCGGTCTTCACTGCGTTCAGAATGACAATTATTTTTTGTTTTCTCCTTAAATAAGGACATATTGGGTGGTAACCACGATTGCTCATAGAAGATAATCTTAAAGCTTTCGCTATGAAAACGCATTAGAACGCCAATTAATTGGGTATGATGTATAGTTCTAAAGCTATATTCCCCAAAAGACAGGCTTTTAGGGAAAAAATATTCAGAAATGATTTAATCAATCTTAAACAGGAAAAATTGGCCTTTACGCCATTATTGATCTTTTTAGCAAACCAACATTGAGCTTTTTAACAAAGTAATCTCTTTAATTAAACCACAACTTTGTTAAAATAAAAATTCAAAAACAATGGCAAAAGTTTGGTTTATCACAGGCAGTTCAAGAGGACTTGGCAAAAGCCTGACAGAATTGGTTCTGGCCAATGGAGACAACGTGGCTGCCACAGCACGAAATCCAGAACAGTTAAAAGATTTGAAGGAACGTTATCCTGATCAAATCCTCGTTTTACCATTAGATGTAAGCGATCAATCACAAATTCATTCAACAGTTAATCAGGTGGTAAAACACTTTGGGCATATTGATGTATTGGTAAACAATGCAGGTTTTGGCATTACGGGTGCCGCAGAAGCCTTTACAGATGAGCAGGTACGGAGTCAGTTAGACGTGAATTTATATGCGCCTATTGAGGTTACACGAGCCATCCTGCCTTATATGCGGAAACAACGATCTGGCCGGATTTTACAAATCAGTTCTATTGGTGGCAGAGTTGGCAATGCAGGGCTAACCATGTATCAGGCGGCTAAATTCGGATTACAAGGTTTCGCAGAAGCATTAAATAAAGAAGTTGCTCCTTTGGGAATTAAGGTAACATCAATTGAACCGGGTGGTTTTCGTACGGATTGGGCAGGTGCATCCATGACGTTTGCTCAGGATGTTGAAGGGTATGAAAACATCATAGGCGGCATAAAGGAATTCCTGACGTCAGGAAAATTTGTTCCAATAGGCGATCCTGTCAAAGCTGCTAAAGTGATGATAGATTTAGCAGAACATCCTGAACCACCTGTACATTTGATACTGGGAAGTGAGGCTGCAGGCATTTTAAAAAATGCAGACGAAAGTAGAAAAGCAGAATTTGAGAAATGGCTTTCTGTAAGTATTTCTACCGACCATGATGATGCCATAAACCCATTTGAATCAGAAGAAGGCAAAAAATACATGGCTCAAAAAGGAATAAAAATTACCTAAATTAAAGTCAGTGAACATTACAACCGCTTTGGTGGTTGTAAAATTTATGAAACAATGATTTGCGTAATAAGATTCAATCATGAGATAAAAGTCCCACTCATTTGGGTGGGCTTTTCTTATTATCAATTATAAGTTTAATAACTTTGTGATGAATGGAAACAGGAAAAGAAAATAAAAAAGCATCGGGCATAACCTATTCCTGTTACCACAACAGAAGTAGGGAAGGAGAACACTTTGTACCTGAACATACATTGAGTTATCAGATAGCAGGTTCCTTAATTCTGAGCGATGGAAATCGGGAATACCCCTCTAATGACGGTTCGTTCAGGTTGATCAGAAGAAACCAATTATTGAAGTTTATAAAACAGCCTCCAGAAAACGGAGAATTCAAATCACTGTCAATTTACTTTAATCAGCAAATTTTAAAAAACATCAGTCTGGAATATGGCATAACGGCAGAAGAAACTCTTGACATCCAGCCCGTTTTTGAAGTAAAAACGAATGTGCTCATCAATAGCTATATTCATTCTCTACTGGCATATCATCAGGCGAACTACTTTGATAATCAGGAACTTATTGATTTAAAGCTAAAAGAAGGAATTTTAATCATCCTTCAGGCAAATCCGGAGTTAAAAAATATCTTATTTAATTTCAACGAACCTTATAAAATAGATTTAGAGGCATTTATGAATCAAAACTATCATTTTAATGTTCATTTAGAAAGATTTGCTTACTTAACAGGCAGAAGCCTGGCCACATTTAAACGCGATTTTGAAAAGTTATATCATACTACGCCGGGACGTTGGTTACAACAAAAACGTTTACAGGAAGCACACTACCTGATCACCGAAAAAGGGAAGGCGCCATCAGATATTTATCTTGATTTGGGGTTTGAAGACTTATCACATTTTTCTTACGTTTTTAAAAAGCAATTTGGAGAGGCTCCGTCAAGAATTATTGGCTAACCACTACCAGTGTAGATACTTCTGCAATTAAAAAAAGCTATTCGGCTAAGTGGGAAATGTTACCCCTATAAATCTCTCCTACAGGAATTTCTATTTCATTTAACAGAACCTGACTTTTGCTTATCGCTGTTATATGAATTTTATTTACCAAATAAGAACGATGTATCCGCTTAAATTGGCTTTCTGGTAATAATCCGCATAAATATTTCATGGTCATGTGCACCATCAAATTACCAATTTTGGTATAGAGCATGATGTAATCCCTTATGGATTGTGCATAAAGAATTTCTGTATGCGAAACCTTTACCAGGTTTCCTGATACCTTGAAATAAGTATATTCTTTTTCTGTATCAATAAGCATTGATTGTGACCTGAAAAGTTTATCCAAGCTTTTTTGGAAACGCTCAGTTGTAATGGGTTTTAACAAATAATCTACTGCTTCAAGTTCATAGCTGGTTACGGCATATTCAGAGAATGCAGTTGTAAAAATAACAGCTGGTGGGTTTTTGAGCGATTTTAAAAAATCGATTCCACTTAAAGCGGGCATTTTTATATCTAAAAATATTAAATCAATTTTTTGCTGGTGCAAAACTTCAAATGCCTCTATCGCTGTGCTGCATTTTTTGATCAAACATAAATTGTTATTCCCCTTTATATAGGTTTCTAAAATATCCTGAGCCAAAGGCTCATCATCTACAATTAAGCAATTGATCATTTCATTTTTAACATTAAACTTACTTGATAGATTTTACCATCGTTCTGTATTTCTAATTTGTATCTTTCTGGGTATAGAATATCCAATCTTTTCTTCACGTTTATTAAACCAATACCACCCAAATTTTCACTTGCCCTTGCAATGCTATTATCAACTTCGAGTATTAATTCATCTTCCGTATTGCAGATCACAATATTTACAAACCCCTGTTTTTCTTCATTTTCAATGCCATGCTTAAAAGCATTTTCTATAAAAGGCAGCAATAACAGCGGACTTATTTTACTTTCCTGATCAATGCCCTGAACATCAAAACTAATCACAATTGCAGAGCGATAGCGAATGTTTTCTATCTCGACATAGTTTTGAATAAATAAGATTTCATCCTTTAAAGGCACTAATTCCTCATCTGCTTTATACAACATATAACGCATCATTTCTGCCAGTCTGGCTACTAAAGGAGCAGTTTCTCTGGCTTGCTGTAATGCAAGCGCGTAAATATTATTAAGGGTGTTGAAAAAGAAATGAGGCTGTAGCTGTGCTTTTAAATAGGTAAGTTCAGAAATTAATTGTTGCTCTTTTAAAGCTTTCATCTGTTCATCTTGTTTGGCAGAATGGATAAAATAAGCTAGACAGCCGATGGATAAAAACTCTCTGAACATATAGGCTAAACTGTAACCAATAGACTTAAATTTATAGGCTCGCAAGGCGGATTTCCTTATTTCATCTGATAAAAAATCAAGATGTGAAAATAAAAAATGAATTCCTTTTTGGTATATGGAATAACCAATTAAAAACAGGATGATAAATGAAACGAATTTTAAAAGCTGCTTATTAATTAAATAAGATTTAACGATTTGATAGAAAACCAAAAATGCAATGACGCTTGAAGTTCCATACAAGATGGAGTATTCAGCTTCATAGAAAGAAATTCCCGTTAAGTGTTTTTCCCAAAAGTTATATTCCAGGTTTGTTAGAAAACCAAAGATGTAAAAGTAAGTGATGAAAAAAGCGATTTCTATTTTTAAATATTTCGAGATCCTGGGAATTTGCATACTTCAAGGTAAAAATTATTTTATTACTGGAATTTTAACAGAATTTTTTTTCGACTAAATGCAGGTTTTTTTCGACTAAAACCAATTTTATTCAACCTGTCGAATTTATTGAGTGACCAGTCTAATTAGGCCAAATATTTTAAAGGCTATCTATAGATTTGGAGAAAATAAAAACCCGGAATTATGAAAATTAATCTGTCATTTTTAATCCTCTGTTTATTGTTTACGGATACAGTGTTTGCGAAAGAAAAAATTGATGCTGAACACGTACTTAGAAAAACAAGCAAGACTTTAAACGAACTGAAGTCGATCTCTTACAATAGTTACCGGGAAATAAATAATTTTAAAGACAATTACTTTGCTCAGAATAGTGGGGCATCTTATTTTGAATATGGCTTTACGGCAGAGAACAAAGTTATCAGGTTTCAACTTCATTCGGATAATACTTTACAGGTTTATAATGGAACTGAATATTTCATTCTGGATCAGAAAGAGAAAACGATAGAATTGGAAAGGAAAAGCATAAAACAACTTAGTGGACTTTCTCTTCTTTATAATTCCATTACAACTATTCGCCTTGCTTTACCAATGCTTTTAAAGGATCCGGGTATTCCAAAATCTTTAAAGGATACTTTAATCGAAAATAAAATTTACTATTTAGTAAAATTTGAACTGAATAGGAAATCGATTGATTTTCCGAATGGATTTTCAAGTTTTGATAGCGAGGTTATTAAATATTATAAATTAATTATAGATAAGGAAACTTCATTACCTTATATGATCTTTGATGGAAACAGTATCTCTAAGGATGAGTATTATACCAAAACCATTTTCTCAAATATTGATGTAAATCCTAAATTACCAACAAAAAATTCATGGTTTTATTCTAGTTACACGGATTACGAAACCAAAAAGAAGATAATCCAAAAGCCCATGGTTACCATTGGCGACATTCTCCCAGATTGGTCATTACCCAGATATGGCTCCTCAAATTTAGAAAAAGTAAGATCTGATGATTTGAAAGGGAAAATTATTTTGATGGAGTTTTGGATTAAGAACTGTGGGTATTGTATGTTGGCATTTCCTGAAATTAAGGAACTGGAGGAAAAATATGGTAACCAAATAGAAATTTTAAGTGTGAATGCCTATGATAAAAAAGAAGAAGTAGACTTTTTTTATAAAAGAGAGAAACCTGGATACAAAATGCTTTATGATGGCGAAAAATTTGCTAATGACTTAGGGATCTACGCATATCCTGCTACGATTATGCTGGATAAGAAAGGAGAAGTTATTTATTCTTCTAAAGGCTTTAATAAAGAAGAAACTGAGCAAGCAATAAAAAAAGCATTACAATCTAATCTTTAGTAACGTTAGGTGTAACCTCAATGTTTTAAAAAAATGTTTAGGTTTGATTTGAGTAGAGTAGCAGATTTAATCAGGCAAATTTTAAAAAATTACCTGATTAAATCTGTTATTGTTTACATTTGTTTCAATGTCATTGCCACTAACAAACCATACTTTAGAGAAATTGGAAGCCTTGCTTTTAGCGATGGGTTACAAGGTTCGTTATGAAAAGGGGAACTTTAAAACAGGTTCATGCCTGCTTGAGCATAATAAAATCATTGTAGTTAATAAATTTTCCAACCTGGAGGGTAAAATTGCAGCTTTAGTTGCTTTGGTTAAGCAAACCAATGCTGATGAAAATCTGTTAGATGAAAAGCAACGTCAATTTTTTCACTCTTTACAGCAAACCGAATTATTTTAATGGATAAACAGTACTCGAATTATGCATTTGGAAAGGAAAGTTTAAGCCGATGAAAGTAACTTTTTTGGGCACTGGTACATCTCAAGGCGTTCCTGTAATAGCATGTAATTGCAAAGTTTGCCAATCAACAGATCAAAGAGATAAACGTTTACGCACCTCAATTTTAATTCAAACCGATGATAAAACCATTGTTGTAGATAGCGGTCCTGATTTTCGTTACCAGCTTTTGCGTGAAAATGTAAAAGATCTGGATGCCGTTCTTTTTACTCATGAACATAAAGATCATATTGCCGGTTTGGATGATATACGTCCATTTAACTATTTATTGCATAAGGTTATTGATGTTTATGCTACCGAGCGGGTTCAAACAGCTTTAAAACGAGAGTTTTACTATATTTTTGCTGAACATAAATATCATGGTGTACCACAAATCAATCTTCATACAGTAACCAATGGAGAAGATTTTTTAATTGGCAGAAATAAAATTATTCCTTTTGAAGTGATGCACCATTTATTATCCATTACAGGTTATAGAATAGGAGATTTTACTTACATAACAGATGCAAAAACCATTTCTGAAGCAAGTTTTGAGCAAATTAAAGGAACAAAAATATTAGTCATCAATGCTTTACAGAGAGAATCGCATATTTCTCATTTTACCTTAACCGAGGCAATCGAATTTGCGCAAAAAGTAGGCGCTGAAATAACTTATTTAACACATATCAGCCATAATTTGGGTTTACATGAGGAAGTGGAAAAAGAATTGCCTTTAAACATCAGGCTGGCTTATGATGGATTGAAAATTGAATTGTAAATCTCTATTTCAAAAATCCAAAATTAAATTATATTTGCAGCATAAACCCAGGTGGCGAAATTGGTAGACGCACCATCTTGAGGGGGTGGCGCTGGCAACGGCGTGGCAGTTCGAATCTGCTTCTGGGTACTGTTTAGGCATATATGCTTTAAAATAAAAAAACCAGACTTTGAAAAGTTCAAAGTCTGGTTTTTTTATTTTAATCTACTTCTGTTTTAATTGTAAGAATTACCGATGTTGATCCTTCTATTGCAGCGGAGGTTTAATAATTCTAATCCCGTCATGGTAAATGATTCGGGTAGTAACATCACCACCATAGATTAAAGCCTCGTCTGGCCGGTAAAGGTCCATTGCTATATCCGTGTTGTCTGGTAAATTAGGTGTGAAAATTATTTGCCTGTCAAATCAAAGTATGGTTTACTTCTCCAGATAATCTCATGTAAGCTTTGTAAAGTGGTGGAATGATTATAGAAAAGTCAAAAAAACCGAAGAGTAGTGTTATATTGATTTTTAAACTTATGATTCACTTCCCGTACTAAACATTTGCAACAAACTTTCAAGTGCAATTTTTGAGTGCAGTTTTTCCATATTTTCCAGGGTTTCTTTTGTGGCTTCTGCGGCTCTTTGCTGCATCTGTTTTTCAAAATGAGAAAGCACAGTTTTTATATCAGAATTTCTTTCATTCGTTAAGCATTCTGCCAGTTCAAATGCATCCTGCATAGCCAGATTTGCACCCTTGCCTGCAAATGGTGGCATACGATGAGCAGCATCGCCAAGCATCGTCAGGTTTTCCTGTGTTTCCCAGGTTTGGCTGAACGGAAAATAGTATTGCGGACGAGGGATAAAATATGCCTCATCACTTGTAAAAAGCTCATCCCATTGATCATTCCAACCTGCATATATTTTTTTGAACCACTCAAAAACCTGATCCTTGTTTTTGAAATCAATGCTGCTTTCTGTAATCCAATTTTCGGGCATTCTGCTGCTTGCAATAAACATCAGTGTGCCATCGCCTTTTGTGCCGTAAGTGAGCATTTGTTCATCACTAAAAGCCATCACTTTACCACCTTTTGCAAATTCAAAAAGTTTTGGTGCATTTTTCTCTGCGTTGTAAATAGTTCCCTCAATTAGCGTAACACCAGCATAAACAGGCTTTTCAGCAGTTAGATACGAACGTACCCTGGAGTTTGCACCATCAGCAGCCACCACTAAATCAGCATAAGCGTTTGTTCCGTTTTTGAAATGCAAGAGCCAGCCGTTTTTTTCTTTTTCCATTGAAATAAAATGACTGTTCCATACAATAGTATCAGGCTTCAATGAATCAAGCAAAATATCCCTCAAGGGTGCCCGATCAATTTCGGGGCAGATTTCTGAAAGAGATTTTTCTTTATCATGATCGCTGAATTTGACACTGAATGTTTTATCCAAAACCATCATTCTGCTTGCAATCGGACGATAGTGTTTATGGAATTCTTCAAGTAAACCAGCTCGTTTTATTGCTTCTAAACCAGAGTCTTCATGCAAATCAAGTGGAGTGCCCTGCACACGCACCTCACGATTAACATCTCTTTCGTAAACTTTTACCTCAACGTTTTGCATTTGCAAAAGTTTTGCTAAGGTCAATCCGCCCATTCCTCCGCCCACAATGGCGATTTTTTTATTTTGTACCAACATAACTTAATTTATGCAACAAAGTTATGTTGAGGTCAGTGCTGATAATAGTATAAATCGGTCGTTTTTGTTTTTAAATAATTCTTTTGGTACTACGCCAGAAAATTTTTTTATTTCTTTGATGAAGTGGGTTTGGTCAAAAAAATTTTCTTCGGGGAAAAGTTTCCCCTGTGCAATGTGTGCTAATGATGCGCGAAAACGAATTATATTGCAATACACTTTTAGTGAAATGCCGAATTGCTGATTGAAGTACCGGTTAATCTGGCGACTGCTCCAGCCAACGTTATCAGATAGTTGTTTTATAGTAATAGCGCCATTTGTAGCATAGATCAATTCAAATAATTTTTGCTTGCGTTGATCAATTTCTTTCGGTAAAAGCGATTGAATTTTTTGTGAAGCCTTATCGCAAAATGCATCAAAATCTTCTAAATCATCAGCACTGAAATCCCAAAAATCAGTTGGCAGTAATTTTCCATTGTTTACGATATCGGAAATGGTTTCATGAAAAATGTATTCTACGGCAAGTAATTTAAAACTAACGGAAAAAATCAAACTATTGGCTGGTATAGTGCCCTGCTCGTATTGTTGTGTGCCCACACCTAAAAGTCTGATCCGAAAAGGCACCGTGGATGATTTAAAAAGAGATAAATCAATACGCCCGTCAGGTAATCCTATTGTTTCTTTATTGCGATCAGATTGATTGTGCAAAAACCAAAAACTTTCTACAAAGTCTGAAAGCGATTTATCAGGCTTGATGTTTTGATATATTAAGTCACTGTCCATTACTATCTGTCCGTTTAGGATACCGCATTAAAACGACCGTAACCCCCTGGTTAATGGCAGGTGTTTTTGCTTATTTCATTTTTGTCCGTTTGCCAAAGGTTTGATCAATGTTTTAATCATGAGGTTCCCATAATTGAATTTTGTTTCCTTCAATATCTAAAATATGAACAAATTTACCATAATCGTATGTTTCAATTTTATCAACGATGGTTACGTTTTCCTTTCTTAATTCTTCAACCAATGCTTCTAAATTCTCTACCCTGTAGTTTATCATGAAGTCTTTTGCTGAAGGCTCAAAATATTTTGTGTTTTCTGCAAAAGGGTTCCATTGGGTAAGTCCCTTTTTTGTGCTGTCATCACTTTGGCGCCATTCAAAGCTTGTTCCGTAGGGAGTTGTATCAAACCCAAGGTGTGTTTTATACCATTCGTTAATTGCTTTTGGATCTTTGCATTTGAAAAAAATGCCGCCTATACCTGTTACTTTTTTCATTTTTATTGCGTTTTTATTTTGTGGTGTTATTATTGTCTTAAATGCGAAACCAAAGCAAAATGATATCACAGTTATGAGAATGATTAAAGTTGTTTTTTTCATTGCTGATATAAAGATATATTTTTGTTCGTGATCTGAATACTGATTAGACTATTATTGTTGAGAAATGTTAGACCTACCGCTTAGCCATCCAAAAGTTCTGAACGGAAATGGATTGAAAGGAGGCTATTTTCAGATTTCTACTAAACAATATTTTGAGGAGGCCCGAATGTTTACCAATCGGGCATTAAGCTTCAATTTCATTCAGTGAGAAACACTTGGCAGCCTTTACATTAAACCCATATTGGTTGCACGGGCTTTTAGCCATGTTCTAAATTCCAAAGACAAAAATTGATTTTTTTCAAATGTTGATGTGTTTTGCTCATTTACTTGCCAATTTTCGTCTGTAATTGTGCAGGATAACGGTCACCTATAATCTTAATTGTCGCCAATACCGAATTGATTTTGTTTAATTCATCGTCAGACAACGAAATATTAATTCCACCAATATTTTCTTGCAAACGGTGTAATTTTGATGTTCCCGGAATTGGAACAATGAAAGGTTTTTGAGCTAACAACCATCCTAACGCAATTTGTGCAGGTGTAGCATTTTTGTCTTTCGCAATAGAAACGACTAAATCAACTAATGCCTGATTGGCTTCCCTGTTTTCTTGATTAAAACGTGGCGACATACTTCTTCCGTCTGTTTTGTCAAATTCGGTGTTGGCATTTATAGTTCCTGTCAAAAAGCCTTTTCCTAACGGACTGAATGGAACAAAACCGATACCCAACGCCTCTAATGTTGAAATGATTTCATTTTCAGGTTCACGATAAAACATGGAATACTCGCTTTGCAAAGCTGCTACAGGTAAAACAGCGTGAGCCTTGCGAATGGTTTCTGCATTTGCTTCACACAGACCGAAGTGTTTTACCTTACCTTCTTTCATCAGATCTTTTACTGTGCCTGCAACATCTTCAATGGGAACATTGGGGTCAAACCTGTGTTGGTAGAACAAATCAATGTAATCGGTTTTTAGCCGTTTTAAAGATTCCTCTGCAGCGGATCTTATATTTTCAGGACGGCTATCCATTCCCAACATAGTCTTGCCTTCCTTAAAACCAAATTTAGTAGCAATAACTACTTCCCTGCGAAACGGAGCAAGGGCTTCTCCTACTAATTCTTCATTATCGCCATAGGCTTGTGCGGTATCAAAAAAAGTAATTCCGTTCTCGTATGCCGAACGCAATAATTTTATGTTTTCATTTTTTGCAGGTGCATTTGGAAAACTTAATCCCATACAACCAAAGCCTAATGCAGACACTTCTAATCTGCTGTTTCCTAATTTTCTTGTTTTCATTTTTTTAAATTTATACCGCAAATGACAGCATTAGAAAATGAACTAGACTTGCCATATGGCAAAAAGTGATTCTCCAGGAGTAATTGTTCTTTGCAGTTGAAACCTTTCCTTGAAGAGCGGGATTTGTAGGCAGTGGACAAAACCCAAAGGTTTGGGAAAGGAATTTATGCAAAATTTCAAGGTGCAAAGATTTTTCGGCCGTGCTCGAAATGATGGGGTTTTTAAGTCTTGAATAGACTTCTTATTTCTGCCAAGATTACACCCCAACTATTTGGGAATAGAATTTGATATGTTCGAATTATGGAAGAGAAAAAAATAAATAAAGATATTGAGTTTACTGATATCCCAGAAGGCACGAGTACAGATATTTATGCCAACTTAAAAGAAAAATTAGAAACTGTTGAAAAGTTTCCGGGTGTGTATAATTTTAAGTTTATTATCACCGGCGGGTTAGATAAAATAGAAGAATTGCGTAAGATTTTGCCTAATGATGAATTTATTGAGCAACCTTCTAAAACTGGTAAATACGTATCCATTACAGTAAAAAAAGAAATGCAAAATGCTGATGAAGTAATTGCTGTTTACAAACAAGCTGGAAACATCAAAGGGATTATGATACTATAGGTTTTCCCGCTGATGCCGCAGATCACGCAGATTTTTTCTCTGCGAAAATCTTCTGCAGGAAATAATTTGCTAAAGAAGAAGCATAATTGGGGATGGTGGGTTAGCAATTAAAGGGGTTATAATACTGTAGGTTTTCCCGCTGATGCCGCAGATCACGCAGGTTTTTTCTCTGCGAAAATCATTTTCAATCTGCGGGAGATAATTTGCTAAAGAAGAAGAAGCATAATTGGGGATGGTGGGTTAGCAATTAACGGGGTTATGATACTATAGGTGTCCCGCTGATGCGGCGGATCACGCAGATTTTCTCTGCGAAAATCATTTCAATCAGCGGGAAATAATTTGTTAAAGAAGAAGAAACATAATTAGGGATGGTGGGTTAGCAATTAAAGAGATTATGATACTATAGGTTTTCCCGCTGATGCCGCAGATCATGCAGATTTTTTCTCTGCGAAAATCATTTTCAATTTGTGGGAGATAATTTGCTAAAGAAGAAGAAGCATAATTGGGGATGGTGGGTTGGCAATCAAAGGGGTTATGATACTATAGGTTTCCCGCTGATGCGGCGGATTACGCAGATTCTTACCGAAGGTCAGTATAACAAATCCTTTTGTTGAACCAGATCTACATCCAATTCTCGTTTCCGCTTTCCACCTGATATAACCAATAATTTACCAGCTGTTTAATTTCAGTATAATTACCATATTTGAAATGAATTTCTCCGGCAGCAGTGTGTAAGCATAAATGACCAACATCTACACTCTTATGCCAGGGATACTGTGAGGTAGTTATGGCCTGAATTTTATTGGGCATGATGATTTCGTTGGAGATATCCCAGATGCCACTCGTTTTGATAATAAAATCCTGATTTACCGATATCCGGTGTTTGCGGTAGCTGATATAAATCATCAAAACACCAGTAATCAGGTAAGCAATTGCAAATCCAATATAAGGTTTTAATTCAGGCACATTAAATATGATGATTAAGAAAATGGCCACAGGTAAAACCAGCTTAAAGAAAATCGGCAGGTTTAAAAACCGCCAGTCGGGTATAAAGGTTTTGCCTTTAAGCGGAACTCGTGTTAATATCATTTTTAATAACTCATCACGTTCATGAGTATTACAACCCACAATTTCCAAAGTGTTACCCTGCATTTCATGCCCTTTTTTACTTTCTCCAAAATGAGCTTGCTTTAAACTTATGTTCAACATATTAAGTTTCTTCTGAAAGTAGTTTTGGCTATATTTGGTAATCTGAACCTTGTTCGGACTAATTAATGTGCTTTTTTTAGCAATTAAACCTGATGATAGGAGCAATGAATGCCTGTGCTGGCTAATCTCTAATTCAAAATACTTATAAAAGGTTCTTAGCAGGTTAATAATCAGCAAAACCACTAAGAGGATAAAAACAATTACTGCAACAGAAAATAAAGTAGCAAGCCCTAACACAGTACTTTTAACATAGCCTTTATCGAGTTCGAACACATCCATAATGTGCCGTGCCTCTTGAATGGTGTATAAGAAAAAGGCCACCATCAGCGCTAAGCTTTGTCCGTAGTTGGATGTTAAGCCAACTTTAAACAATGTCCATGAGCTTATTCTTAAAATTGGTGTGTTTTCTGCATCGGTTGCTTTTTTGTCAGATACCAATGCCGTAGGAACTGTTTCTGTTTTTCTGCTCAACAAATGTTCTTTTAAGTTATAAGCAGAAACTTCATCAATGGCTTTAATGCTCACTTCCTCTCCGCTTGATCCGGCAGTATCGATTTTCAACCCGTAAACACCAATTAATTTCTGCAGGATATTCTGGTTAATGTTAACCTGTTGAATTTTATCCAGTTGAATGATTACCTGATCACGGTTTAAAATTCCTTTATTAACCACAAATTCCTGTTTTTCTTTATCTAAAAAGAAAGTGAAGTTTAAATACCATAAATAAGAAAAGATCAAGCAAAGTAAAATAATTAACCCAATGCCGAGTAAGGTGTAAGTGGTGTAGGCTGCACCCATTTTAACAAACGCATAGATCAGGAAAAAAATCGTGGCTTTGCCGATTTTGTATGCGGTATGGGCAGCAATGATAATGATGCCAAAGGCCGATTGCCGTTGTGGTTTGCTGAAATCGTTGTTCATTATATTTCGTTTTCAGTTTCAGGATTTTCGATCAGATCAAGCTTGTTCAAAAGCAAATCTCTGATGCTTTTTGCCTCAGCTATCGGGATTCCGGCTATCCGAAGATGCCCTGTTTGCCCACCGGCAGTAAAAATTTGTAGTGAACCAAGTTTGTAGATTCTGGAGAGCATGCCTTCATTCAGTTCGATATGCTGGATTCTGTTTAAAGGAACAATTGTAGTCGATTCTGCAATGATGCCACTTTTATAAATCACATCTTTGGTTCTTATTGCATATCCGCGTTTTTTAAAACTCGCCCAAAAGAGGAGAAAGAAAATTACCATCAATGCCACATAAACAGTTGCAATTAAGATAACATGCGGCCTGACTTTTTGATTGAAAACAATTAGCAAACCTCCTCCGATTCCAATTAATAAAAATAAGATGAAAAGATTGATGCAAATGATTTTCCAGTAATCTGAATGGGGTTTGTTCAAATGGATCTCTTCATATTTAGGAAGTGATTCCAGATCAATGGCTTCGTTTGTAAAAATTTCTGCAGACATGGTTTAAAGATATAAAACTAAATTAATCTCTCCTTGAGACAATCTGTTAAATCTTTTGTTACCTCGCTACAATAAACTTTTTTACCGCATTGTACTGACCGGAATCGGAAGTGATTTTGAAAAAATAAATACCAGGTACAAATGTCGTTGTATTTATTTCTAAGGTATGTTTACCTGTATTCAGATATTCATTTAAAACTGTTTTCACAATACGGCCCAACATGTCATACACCTGAATATTGATTTTATCAGTTTCTGGTAAAACCACATCAATAAAGGTTTGGGTTCCTGCAGGATTGGGATAATTTTGAGATACAACAAACAGGAGGAATTTATCGAAAATAGCTTTGTTTATAGCATCAAATATAACGTAACTGATTAATCTATATCCCCGTGCATTAGGGTGAAAAGTATCCTGATACAGGCTGAAGTCTCTTCTTACGGCAGCATTAATGTCGGCCAGGTAAATTTTATATTCTGTAACTAATCTTCTGTAAATCGTATTTATGGCCCTGATATTAGCATTTACCTGAACAAGTGATTGATTGTTCCGGTCATCCACATTTTGTAAAGTACAAAGAATGGGCACTAAATTTTGCTTTAAACTCGTTGTGATCAATGATCGCATATTGGCCTCGGTTTCAGCAATGCTGCCTCTGCCATTGGCAATTGCCGCTGCATCATTAATTCCCATGGAAATCACAATAAAGCCCGTTCGATCCCTTATGGCATTGTCGATTCTTAATAAACCCTGATAGGTAGTTTGCCCACCTATCCCATGATTGGTGATATCAACAATTTTGTTTGTATAGCAGTTTAAGAAATTATTTTTAAGTGCATCCTGAAAACCAACACCACCAACACCTTCCACTGTACTCGCACCAAAAGTTACAATATTGATACTATCTTTTGCATAAAACTGAGCAGCCTCCGGACAACTTACTCTTGGCGGATTGGTAGTTTGAGCAAAACCAGAAATAGATAAAGAAAAAAGCAACACCAAAAATGTAAAAAGCTGCGTGCTAAATTTCATTATAAATGATCATTCAGATTAGTATTTAGGATATCTTTAAATGGTGCAATTTACAAAAAAATGGTTTAAAAAATATTTCATAAGGTTGAATTTTATTTAAAGAAATAATTTTTCAATAAAAGATGGTTTAAAATCGTTTTTTAAGGTTAAGGGATCAGGTTCAATACTATACCATTAATCCTGCATTCATTGCAGCTTTAATCTCAATTCACTTATTATCTTATGCCTTTTGTGCTAAAACCCTATATTTGCCCAAATTCATTTTGTTATGCAAGAGATTAAAAATTATGTAGAAACCCACAAACAACGCTTTTTAGATGAGCTGTTTGAACTGTTGCGTTTCCCATCGGTTAGTGCCGACCCGAAATACAAGGAAGATGTTTTAAAAACTGCAGATTATGTTGCACAAAAGTTGAAAGATGCTGGTGCAGATCGTGTGGAGATATGTCCTACGGCAGGTTATCCTATTGTTTACGGTGAAAAAATCATAGATTCTTCGTTACCTACGGTTTTAATTTATGGTCACTATGATGTGCAACCTGCAGATCCATTGGAACTCTGGCATACGCCACCTTTTGAACCTACTGTGCGTGACGGTAGAATTTATGCCCGTGGTGCCTGTGATGACAAAGGACAATTCTACATGCATGTAAAAGCATTTGAATTAATGATGCAAACCAATACTTTAGCCTGCAATGTGAAATTTATGATTGAAGGTGAAGAGGAGGTTGGTTCTGCTAATCTTGGAATTTTCGTAAAAGAAAATGCAGAACGTTTAAAAGCTGATGTGGTTTTAATTTCCGATACCTCAATGATCAGTATGGAGCACCCTTCCATTGAAACCGGTTTGCGCGGTTTGGCTTATATGGAAGTGGAGGTTGTTGGCCCGAATCGTGATTTACACTCTGGGGTTTATGGTGGCGCAGTGGCTAACCCGGCTACAATTCTATGTAAAATGATCGCATCATTGCACGATGAAAACAATCATATTACCATTCCAGCTTTTTACGATAAAGTTGTTGAGCTCACAGATGAAGAGAAGAAAGCGTTGAATTCAGCCCCTTATGATGAAAATGAATACAAACAAGATCTTGATATTGAAGAAGTTTGGGGTGAGAAAGGATATTCTACTTTAGAGCGTACAGGTACCCGACCAACATTAGAGGTTAACGGGATTTGGAGTGGCTATATTGGAGAAGGTGCTAAAACAGTACTGCCAAGTAAAGCAAATGCAAAAATTTCAATGCGTTTGGTTCCAAATCAAAGTTCTGAAGAAATCGCAGAAATTTTTACCAAACATTTTGAAAGTATTGCACCTAAAAATGTTAAGGTTAAGGTAACGCCACATCATGGCGGGGAGCCTGTGGTTACGCCAACGGATAGTATTGCTTACCAGGCTGCTGAGAAAGCCATTGAAGATAGTTTTGGTAAAAAAGCAATTCCAACGCGTGGCGGAGGAAGTATTCCGATTGTGGCCTTATTTGAAGATGCTTTAGGCATTAAATCGGTTCTTTTCGGTTTTGGTTTGGATAGTGATGCCCTGCATTCGCCTAATGAAAAATACGATATTTACAATTATTATAAAGGAATTGAAACTTTGCCTTTATTTCACAAATATTTTGCTGAGTTAAGTAAATAGCCTTCATCTTATTTGCCAAACTGAATGCAGTTGAAGACCAATCAATCCCTGCCAAATGATGGGCAGGGATTTTTTTTGAATAAATACACCACTTTCGTTTCATGAGGGACACGAACCAGGATCCCTCGATGTAATGACTTTTGTAGCCGGTAAGCCACCGACCATGAGAGCAGGAATTGATGGTACACTTGATCAGTTTTTTAAAGCTCATAATTTTTCATAAATTGTGGGCATGAAATACATATTCTCATCACTTTTGTTTTTTGCAGGGTTGACTTCCTTTGCTCAAAATGGTAAAACGATTAACCAGTCCGGAAATCCTATATTTCAAGGTTGGTATGCAGATCCTGAAGCTGCAATTTTCAATAACAAATACTGGGTTTATCCAACTTATTCTGCAAAATATAAGGAACAGGTTTTCCTGGATGCTTTTTCATCTGACGATTTGATAAAATGGAAAAAACACAGTCGCATTTTAGACACTGCTGCAGTAAAATGGGCTAACAAAGCGATGTGGGCACCTGCTATTGTTCAAAAAGATAAAAAATATTATTTGTTTTTTGGAGCGAATGATATTCAAAGTGACAATGAAATTGGTGGAATTGGTGTGGCTGTTGCCGATAAGCCTGAAGGCCCATATAAAGATCATTTAGGTAAACCTTTGGTTGATCAATTTCATAACGGTGCACAACCCATTGATCAATTTGTTTTTAAAGATAAAGATGGCCAGTATTATCTCATTTACGGCGGATGGAAACATTGCAATATTGCCAGGCTTAATCAGGATTTTACTGGTTTTTTGCCTTTTGATGATGGAACTATTTTTAAGGAAATCACTCCAGACAACTACGTGGAGGGTCCATACATGTTCATCAGAAATGGCAAATATTATTTTATGTGGAGTGAAGGCGGCTGGACTGGGCCTGATTATTCAGTGGCTTATGCTGTTGGCGATTCGCCATTTGGCCCTTTTAAGAGGATTGGTAAAATATTAAAGCAAGATCCTGAAATTGCAACAGGAGCAGGGCATCATTCGGTAATTATCAATGAAAAAAAAGGTGCTTACTATATTGTTTATCACCGTCGCCCGTTAACAGAAACAGATGGCAACCATAGGGTTACCTGCATTGATGAAATGAAATTTGATGCTGAAGGAAATATCCTGCCTGTAAAAATCACTCATGAAGGCGTTAAGCCCCAAAAGGTAAAATGATGTTTTTCAGCTGGAACTTATTCAATTTCCAGCTGATTTTTGATTGGTTCCGGTGCAGACTTCGGTTGCTTCTTATTCAGTATGCTAAATCCCCAGGCGCACAATAAAAGCATGCAGGCAAGTCCTAGCCAAAGCCAGTTGTAGCTTAGGTTTTTAGCAATATAAAAGCCTAATAAAGGTCCAATTACCTGAGCGCACGACCAGCTCAGCGTGTATCCCGCTGCATATAGACCTCTGTTATGTTCATTGCTTCTGCTGATCACGATTGTGTTGATAAACGGCAATGAAAACATTTCGCCACCCGTAAAAATAATGATCACTGCTATTGCGGTAACCAGATGAAAATTAACCGGTGCACTCAGCATGATATATGAAACGGCAAAGAAAACCGCCCCAACAATGATGAAAAACATGGGTGGTCTTTTGGCTTCGATCTTATTGATCATAATCATCTCAAATAATGCAATTACTGCTCCATTAATTCCGATTATTATACCAATGGCAAATTCATCAATGTGCCATTGCTCTTTAAAAAATACCGGAACAACCCTAAACATTAAAAAAGCACAGGTGATAAAAACGGTAGTGAGCAGAATGAATTTCACATAAAAAACATCTCTCCAGGGTTTCATAATAACCATATTGGTGGCATTTTCCCTGGCTTTTTTAATGAAGCCCTTAACCTGGGGAAGAAACGATAGGATTAGTAAACCAACAATAATACTTACGCCTCCCTCTACTATAAATAAAAGCTTGTAATTGATCGATGCGATTATGCCCGCCAAACTAATTCCAACCGACCAGCCAATATTTACGGCTAATCTGTTTAAGGAGTACGATCTTGTTATGGTACCCTCAGTGGCATAATGCGCAACTGCAGTGAAATTCGCCGGCCGGAATGCTTCAGAAAAAAAGCTGATTACAACAGCCAATACACATAAGGTGGAAAAATGAGTAATTGTAGAAAATAAAATAAAGAGTATGCCACCAATAATTGATGATAGGATTTGTACAGGACGAAAACCAATCATGTCTGTCAATTTTCCACCTATTGCTGATCCAAGAATTGAGCCCACGCCAAATAATGTGATGATTAAACCAGCATCAATTTCTGAACGATGTAAACTTTGCGTAACATACAAGCCCATAAATGGAACCGCCATGCTTCCACATCTGTTAAACATCATTACAATGCTTAAAAGCCATGTTTCTCTGCTTAGGCCGCTAAATGAGATTTTGTAGGTGTTGAGTATGAGTTTGAACATTGGGGTATTTGGAGCTGCAAAACTAGTAATAATGTTGCTTATACCAATTGTTTTTCAGCAACAGCTATAGTGCTTGACAAAGCAAAACGACAATGGAAGAAATAGATTGAACAAAAACATTGGATAGGCGAAGCAAACGAGCAATACATAATATAGATGAGACCTTTAGAATACGACTTCTATTAGTGCAGTGCTACAAATACTGTTTTTTACAGAACGAAACCAGTGAAATGGCCTGTGAGCCACAGACCATGGAGTAGAACGTTGAACTTAGAAGTGAAGGATATTGACTATGACGTTCTTGTCAATTCCTCAGATGCACAAAAAATATCATATAAAATATTACGTGCGTCAAACTTTTTCGAAAAGAATGTAACTCTTATGGTTTTTTACCCACTTTTTAGATGTCCATACTCATTGATGATCGATCGATTGTGCGCTGGCATTATGTTATTTCAGTAACATCAAATTTTTTAAATTAATACTTCCACAATGAATTTCTTTATCACTTGATTTAGTATTACTTTTTGATCCATCAATTTTTATTCTATAAAAAAGATTTTGCCCTTTTAGGCTAAGTCCTGTCCGCATAGTACCATGCGCTCCTTCAACCAAGCAGAGCATTACGACATAAAAGCCACTAGATTCTTTTGAATTAATAGTTCTTTTCAATGAAGATGATTTATGAATACCCTTATTTAAAAAAGATTCTAAATGAGTCAGGCCATAATTGAACAAGGGTTCTTTATCAAGTGTCATGGTGTCGGGAGGAATCAATATTTTAAAGTATTTATCAGGTAAAGACGGAACCTCATATGAATTTACAGGAAAATTAATCTTCAATTCCAAGGGATTATCTGTTTCATTGATTAGTCGAGTGAAAAATATAACATAATTATATACCCTACCATTAAGGTCAGTGTATTTTGTTCCACCTCTTGGAAAACTGTTTTGTATTATTAGGCTCGCACAGTTAGAATCAATATACTCATATTTGTTGTCTAACCATCTGGAAGTGGATACATCTTTAGTTACAGACTTGATATTTTCTTTTTTGGGGGGCGTTTTGTTTTGTCCTCCACAGGAACTACAAAAAATAATCATCAGGAACAAAGCGTATGTGTGTATGTATTTCATTATTTCTTTTAATTACTTAAGAATTTCAAAAACCTAAAAGCTATTGTACCCGAATAACATGATCTGATCTGGTTGAAGTCTTCAATGGATTCAGCTATTTATTTTTTTGCTACGATCATTATGTGGAATTCAATGGAATCCGAAATAGCCTGATCCTTTAAATTATCAAAGAACTTTCCTGATTTATAATGGATACCCCAATCTGTTCGATCAATCACCAGTTTGCCATTTGCCTTCACAATTCCGTCTTTCACTTCCATTTTGGCCGGAAACGTAACCGGATGTGTGATACCTTTAATGGTCAGGTTCCCTGTAATTTCCTTATCCTCAACATTTATTGATGCAACCCTGGTAATGGAAATTGTAGAAAGGGGGAATCTCTTAACATCAAAAAAATCAGAATCCTTTAAGTGCTTAATAAGGTTATTATCACTCCTATGGTCATCACCTTCAATTGTACTCATGTCAACTTCAACAGTACCGCCCATAAGTTGACTGTTTTCAATCATTAATTCTCCTTTTGATATATAGATGTACCCTATATGCGGCCCATGAACACTTGAACCTGTCCATACTACAACACTCTCCTTTGTATCTATTATAAAATATTTTCCATTCCCAATATGTAAGGATACGGGGCTTGCCGATGCATTATTTTTATTTTTTACAGGCCCACGGCAACCGAAAAACAAAGGAGCAATAATTAAAATTAAGTAAGTGATTGATAGCTTGTTGTTCATACTACAGAAATTATATGATTAGTAATAATTGACAAATGGTATTAGATAAGCGGTATACATTATTAACGACCCTCTTTACTTTTAAAGTCCGTTATGGTCTTTCCAAATATTACCGGTTTTATCTTCATAAATATGAATAGCTGAATTACTGGCAAGCCCATCCTTTGCTGTAAAATGCTGAAAGGATTTCCCATTGTAATAATAAACACCTGAATTCCTTGGTACATTAAGAACAAAGTATATACGTGTATGTATTTCATAATTTATTATTTAATTTTGATAATAGCTGCACGATTCCAACAGCGGTTAATGTAGCTCCCCGTTTCACTTTTTTGCAAACATTAAGCATTTTTTATATCCTGGCAATCTGATTCAGCGAAATTACTTTGATATCTTCCGCCCGAAAGAACCAGGATTGTAAATAATAATGTAAACTTTGTAAATAATATATTGACATTATGTTTATTAGAAGAAACCTCCTGTTTGGGAAACATAAATATTTATACGGATTGCTGCTACTGATGTTTATCTCTTTAATCTGCGTAGCTTTCAGTATGGCGGGCAGCGACAACTATGATATCGCCAGGAGGGAAGTTTTACTTCGCCAAATCGGACATGAAATACTACTACAGTCTGGCGACAGTGTATCACGGGTACTTCCGGTAAAAAAAATTGCCGAAAATGAATACCAGATCAGTTTTGATAATGCTTTTACTTTTCAACCAGACTTCCTGGTAAATACTACTCAACGGTTGTTAGCCAAAGATCCACTTGCAAGTGATTATGTTGTTAACGTAGTGAACTGTGCCAATGCCAGTGTAGCTTATGGATATGCCATATCAAAAAATAAGAAAGATGATATTGTTGCCTGCATAGGAAGAAGGCAGCCCATAGCATGTTACATGGTTAATATTAAATTTAAACCAACGGCTTTAATTACAGCAAAGAATGAATATTTCTTGGGTGCTCTGTCATTTTTAACATTTGTTGGATTTATTTTTATGAGACCTGTTAAGCTGCGGAAAACCTTACCTGCCAGTCAGCCTACAGGTATGTTCACTTTGGGGTCATTGTCGTTCGACGCAGAGGCTCGTAAGCTCATGATAAATGGAGAGACAATAGACCTGACCAAAACTGAAACACGTGTATTGCGCATTTTCGCGTTATCTCCTAACGAGGCTATAGAGCGACATCGGCTACAAAAAGAGATATGGGAAGATGAAGGTGTTATAGTAGGTCGCAGTCTCGATATGTTCATATCAAAACTTAGAAAAAAACTGGAATTTGATCCAAATATCAAAATTGTTGTTATACGCGGCAAAGGATATAAGCTTGAAATTAATGCCTAGGATGCCTCAAAAACTGATCTTATTAGACTTCAATTTGGCATTTGTAAAACTCTGTCATGAACGCTGGTATCGTTAGAGACCTTAAAATATATGATTTATTAAGATTCAGCCTCTACACCTTCCTCATACATCTCATTAATTGCATTGATATATTTCTTTTCAACAATCCGGCGTTTAACCTTTAGTGTAGGGGTAATTTCTCCTTCATCAATACTGAAAGGATTTCGCTTAATTTTGAAGTTTTTGATTCTTTCGAACTTAGCCAGTTCATTGGAAATTTTCCTGATGTCTTGTTCTAGCCAATCGACAATTTCTTTGTCGCGAATAAACGGATCTGCTTCTTCAAAGAACGATGGTTTAAGTTTGAATGTTTCTTCTAAAGTTTCTCTGTTTGGAATAATAATGGCCGTAATGAATTCACGTTTATCGCCAATTAAAAATAACTGATCAATTTTAGGGCTTTTTAAATAAATATTTTCTACAGGTGTAGGGTAAACATTTTTACCATAGGCATTAACGATCATGTTTTTCAGACGATCAGTAATTTGAAGATTACCTTTGTAAAAACGGCCGATATCTCCGGTATGAAACCACATATCCTTATCAATGGCTTCAGCCGTTTCTGCTGGCTTATTAAAGTAGCCCTTCATCACGCAATGTCCCCGAACAATTATTTCTCCTTCTTCACATTCAAAATCTTCATTAAATGTGTCATGAGTTTGAATGTTAATCATTTCCTTGGTTTCCACATCCTGAATCCCCACTTCAATGCCAGGAATAACACGGCCAACCGTTCCATAAACCTGTCTGTGGTATTCTGTAACGGACATTACCGGAGAAGTTTCCGTTAAACCAAAGCCCTCCAGTATTTTAATGCCTAAATCGCCAAAGAACTCGCCAACATTTTTGGGTAAAGCAGCGCCACCGGAGATCATGAATTTTAACCGGCCACCGGTTTTCTCCTTGATTTTGCTGAAAACCAGTTTTTCTGCAATCCCTTTCTTTGTAGATAAAATTAATCCTGGATTTTTACCTGTCTCTTTAGCAATCCGGAATTTATTTCCGGTTTCCAAAGCCCAGGTAAATATTTTAGCTTTTGTTCCACCACCTGCTGTACCCGATTTTATGGCTTTATCGTGAATTCGTTCCAATAATCTGGGTACACAACTCATTACCGTTGGACGGACTTCGCCCATGTTTTTAGCCAGAAGTTCTAAACTCTGTGCAAAGGCAATTTTACAGCCCTGGGCACAGCAAACATGATAGGTTGCAGTGCGTTCAAATACGTGTGACAATGGTAAAAATGAAAGGAATGTTTCTGTTTGATCGATTACCGGAATCTGTTGTAAACAAACCTCCACATTTTTCACAAAGTTATAATGGGTAAGCATTACGCCTTTTGGTGTTCCTGTTGTGCCTGAGGTATAAATTAGTGATGAAACATCGCCAGGTAAAACCAAACTTCTGCACTGATCTATTTCTGCTTTCTCAGCAGCAGTGATCTGATGTTTAAGCGCCAGAATATCAGAAAACGCGATAATTTCCACATTTACATCTGCAGGAACAGTAACTTTTTCAAAATCCTTAAAAGCAGGAATGATATATTTTAGTTCCCTACAGTTTGAAGCAACTTTAAGCACTTTGCGGTAAAGAAAATTGTTTCCGACAAGAATTGCTTTTATACCTGAATCATTAATAATATAGGCTACCTCCTGCTCTGATAGTGTAGGGTAAATGGAAACGTTGATCACGCCAATTTGCTGAATGCCTTGGTCGTAATAAACATATTCAGGTGAATTTTCGATCATTAAACCTAACCGATCTCCTTTTTTTATTCCTTTTTCGAGAAAGAATGCTGAAACTGCATCGGCTCTTTTTAGGGTATCTTCATAGGAAATTTCAGTCCACTCGGCACCTTGCTTATGAATAAGAAAAGTTTCTTCTGGTTTATGAATGTTTTTTACAACATTTCTCAACAGGGTAGGGACGGTTGAAAATTCGTTAATTAATGGCATCGCTCTTATTTGGTGTTCGTTATAATTAACAATTATAATGCTTTTTGGTTTAAAAATGCAAATTGATATTTCTCTGGTAGAATTTAAGGGATTGGAATGATCAGTTTTTAATGATAGAGTTAAATTCTGGCAGATGAGGATTGCTGATTGAACTCAGGCCAATGTTTCTTTGGAATATTCATTAAGTGAGGCTCAAATGTCATGGTAAATTTTCTTTTTCCCGCAGATCATGCAGATTTCGCAAATAAGGATTGCGCATTGAACTCAGGTCAATGTTCTTTGGGATATTCATTAAGTGAGGCTCAAATGTCATGGTAAATTTTCTTTTTCCCGCAGATCATGCAGATTTCGCAGATGAGGATTGTTCATTGAACTCAGGTTAATGTTTTTTGGGATATTCATTAAGTGAGGCTCAAACGTCATGGTAAATTTTCTTGTTCCCGCAGATCATGCAGATTTCGCAGATAAGGATTGCACATTGAACTCAGGTCAATGTTTTTTTGAATATTCATTAAGTGAGGATCAAACGTCATGGTAAATTTTCTTGTTCCCGCAGATCATGCAGATAAGGATCTTTCTAACAAATCTTTTGCAAAAAAAGGCTGCTTGACGGGCTTAAGATGATCTGCTAAATTTAAATCTGCGCAATCAGCGAAAATCAGCGGGAGAATTTTAACATTTATTTAAAATGTAAATCTCCAGGAAAAAGAATTATCAAAACTAAAATGTCTTTTCTTTCCGTTGATGATGATCGAAATAAATCATAATCAGACTTACGAAGTTCCCCCGGGCTATAACCTAACGAAACTTCGTAAGTCTACGAAACGAAAAAAGACTCCATAATTGAAGCCTTTCTTATATTATTATATGAGTTGATGCGATTAAACTGAAAAACTTTCGCCACAACCGCATGTGCGGCTAGCGTTAGGGTTTACGAAGTTAAATCCTTTTCCGTTTAATCCGTCAGTGAAATCTAATTCAGTACCAGCAAGGTAAAGGAACGATTTCATGTCTAATGCAATTTTGATTCCTTTATCTTCAAAAAACTGGTCGCCAACTTTTTCTTCGTTGTCGAAATCCAGGTTATAAGATAAGCCTGAACATCCACCGCCTTTTACAGAAACGCGTAAAAAGTAATCAGCACCCATTTCAGAATCCTGCATAAGGTGTTCAATTTTATCTTTTGCTTTATCAGTTATTGTAATCATAGTATCAAGATTTTAGTATCAAGTATCAAGATTTTATCAAGTCGAAATTTAATCTCGATACTTGATTTTTTATACTTGCTGCTATTATTTAGTGGTGTGATTTTTCTAACACAATTGCTTCTAGGCCATTTTTAACGCGATAATCGTTAATGGCAGATTTAATTGCATCTTCTGCTAACACTGAGCAGTGAATTTTTACCGGAGGTAAAGCCAGTTCTTCAACAATATCCATATTGTCAATAGATAAAGCTTCATCAATTGTTTTTCCTTTTAACCATTCTGTAGCCAATGAAGAAGATGCAATAGCCGAACCACAACCAAATGTTTTAAATTTAGCATCAGTGATCACGTTATCTTCTCCAACTTCAATTTGCAAACGCATCACGTCACCACACTCAGGTGCGCCAACTAAACCAGTGCCTACAAATTTGCTGTCTTTATTTAATGTACCTACGTTACGTGGGTTGTTGTAATGGTCAATTACTTTTTCTGAATATGCCATGATTTTATCTTTTTAATCTCCTTGCGGAGCAATTTTTTAATTAATTTTCAATTATCAGTTTTCAATTGCCAGTTCGCGTACTCCAAACTGTTAACTGCTGACTTATTTTTTAATCTCCTTGCGGAGCAATTTTTTAATTAATTTTCAATTATCAGTTTTCAATTGCCGGTTTGCGTACTCCAAACTATTAACTGCTAACTCCAAGCTGATTTAATGTTCTGCCCACTCAATTTTACTCAAATCAATTCCTTCTTTAAACATTTCCCAAAGCGGAGAAAGCTCTCTTAAGTGATTAACCGCTTTTTGAGTAATTTCAATCGCATGGTCAATATCTTCTTCAGTGGTAAATCTTCCTAAACCGTAACGGATTGAAGAGTGTGCTAAATCATCTGATAAACCTAAGCTTTTCAATACGTATGATGGTTCTAAAGATGCTGAAGTACAAGCTGAACCTGAAGATACAGCTAAATCACTCATCGCCATCATTAAACCTTCGCCCTCCACATATTTAAAGGAGATGTTTGCTACGTGCGGTAAACGATGTTCTGTATTACCATTAACATAACTTTCTTCCATTTTGTTTAAAGTCGATTCCAAACGATCGCGTAAGCCAGATAAACGTTTCGCTTCGCTGTCCATTTCTAAACGGCATAGTTCACAAGCTTTACCCAAACCAACAATGCCCGGAACGTTCAATGTGCCTGAACGCATTCCACGCTCATGGCCACCGCCATCCATTTGTGAAGTTACTTTAACCCTTGGATTTTTTCTGCGAACATAAAGTGCACCAACGCCTTTCGGACCATACATTTTGTGTGCTGAAAAAGCCATTAAGTCGATTCCATCTGCATTCACATCAACCGGGATTTTACCAACGGCCTGGGTAGCATCAGTCATGAATAAAGCACCATGTTTATGTGCTATGGCCGAAATTTCTCTAATTGGCTGGATCACGCCGATTTCGTTATTGCCATACATAATCGAAACTAAAATGGTTTCAGGAGTCATGGCAGCTTCTAATTCAGCTAAGTCGATTAAACCATCTTCTTTAACGCCTAAATAAGTTACTCTGGCACCATTTTTTTCAAGGTGTTTACAGGTATCCAATACCGCTTTATGTTCAGTAACCGCAGTAATGATGTGGTTACCTTTTTCTCTGTACATCTCAAACACACCTTTAATCGCTAAGTTATCAGCTTCAGTTGCGCCAGATGTAAAAATAATTTCTTTATCAGTACAGCCGATCAATTTGGCTACCTGCTCACGAGCATAATCTACTCCCTCTTCAGCCACCCATCCAAAAGCGTGATTACGGCTTGCGGCATTTCCAAATTTCTCAGTAAAGTAAGGTAGCATCGCTTCCAACACTCTTGGATCTAAGGGTGTTGTTGCGTTATTATCTAAATATATCGGCTGTTTCATTTCTATTCTGTTAATTATGATTACAAAGATACAAAAAAAGTTTTCTAACAATTATAAATAATAGCTATGAGGTTATAGAGAAAACCCGCATTTTTACATTCAACCAACCTTTTTAAACGATGAACAAGATCGAACATATCGGAATTGCTGTAAACAACCTGAATAAGTCTGTTCCACTTTACGAACTTTTGCTCAATACATCCTGTTATAAAACTGAAATTGTGGCATCAGAGCATGTAAATACCGCATTTTTCAGAACCGGGGAAAATAAAGTTGAACTTTTGGAAGCCACTTCGGATGACAGTGCCATTGCCAGGTTTCTGGAGAAAAAAGGAGAAGGAATTCACCATATTGCTTTTGCTGTTGATGATATTCTGGAAGAAATGGAGCGGCTGAAAGCCAATGGTTTTGTGCTGCTCAATGAAGTGCCTAAAAAAGGAGCAGATAATAAAATGGTTTGCTTTGTTCATCCTAAAAATACCAATGGCGTTTTAATAG
Source organism: Pedobacter chinensis (assembly GCF_003339865.1). GTDB lineage: Bacteria > Bacteroidota > Bacteroidia > Sphingobacteriales > Sphingobacteriaceae > Pedobacter > Pedobacter chinensis. The sequence goes on along the minus strand of NZ_QPKV01000002.1, from coordinate 801,327 downwards.
AGCTTTGCCAGGAAATTAAGTGGGTTTAAGAAAGGTGGAAAGTTTAAAGGTTGAGGGTAAAAGGCTCTAAGATGTTTAGTTTGAAACATGCAATAAAATGCAATCATCATGGGATGGAACTGGGATGGGAGTGCAATGGGGAGGGGCTATTTCAGAATTGAAATGCTATAATAAATATCAACGTAAGTTTTGAGGGAACTAAGGACATAAAAGGTTTTAATGTTTATTGCCCAGCTTAAGAAATGAAGCTTTGAATGGTAAACAAGGAATCCTTTTTAAGATAAATTAATTTGTTATGCCATTTGATTTTTTATTTTTGTGTAATCTATTAATTAATGTAATCTATCCATCATCAAACAATTATTATCTTTTTTAGGACTCTTTTTTATTGTCTGCGCTACCTATGGTACTGTATTTACGGTAAGAAGCAATGCTGATTCAGGTGCAGGAACATTAAGAGAGGCGTTACTTTTATCGGCCTTAAATGGCACTAGTAGCCCAGATTTTATTTATTTCGATCTGCCTGATCAAACCGAAATGGGCCGCACCATTAAGCTTTTAAGTGTGTTGCCAGCGGTTTCATCAAATCTAACAATAGATGCTTCTACACAACCTGGGAATGTATTTGGATTAAGTACGGCCCGTGTTCAATTAGTCACATCTTTTACTCTCCCAAATGGATTTTTTGGATTGGACTTATTCAATGTTAACGATGTGGCCATTTACGGATTATATATTAGGAATCTATTACCTAATTCTGCAAATGGTCTCGTTGTATATCGACAAGGGATAGCGATAAGAAACTGTAAAAACATTAAAATTGGCGCAGCTGGTAAAGGTAATGTCATTAGTGGCTTTGAAGACGATTTAGGGTTAAATATTAATTTGGCAGGTGGCCAAATTCAATACCACTCAGAAGATCTCTCAATCAAAGCAAATTTTATTGGCGTTGAAGCCGATGGGGTTACGTTTTCAACTATAGCCTCAATACCATTAAGCTTAAGTTATAATAACGGGCAGATAGATATTGGAGGTACATTACAGGAAGGTAATTTTTTGCCGAAGGGTTTGTCAATATACCAGATTAATTCCGAAAATTATACAGATCCTGGTTCGGAAATGTACACATTGCCTGCGGTAATTAACATCAAAAATAACATAATAGGTACAGATATTTCTGGTAGTAAAGGGACTGCTGGAGCAATAGGCCTAAGCATAAGTAGTATGGTTCCTGGTGGGAAAAACACTATTGATATAGAAGACAATGTTATTTTTAGTGAGGGTTATGGAATAAGAATAATTAACAGTGGTAGGCGGATCAACCTCAAAAGAAATTACATAGGAACAGATAGATCGCTTACTAAAAAATTAAGTTTATCTGTTGGTATATTTCTTTACTATGGGGATGATGTTAAAATTGGAGGGGATAGTTTCGCAGATGCTAATTTTATTGCCAATTGCAAGCCAGTTAGCATTTGGCCGTTTAGTAAGGCTGTAGTTACCAAAAATAGTTTTTTTTGTACTAATGATGCTTACCCTATGATATTCGATACATATGGAACACGGTATATTACTACGATTCAAATTCTATCAGTTACAACGAGTTCGGTCGCAGGAAAATCTACACCGAATTCAGTTATCGAACTTTTTTATAGTGACGCTTGCGGAACCTGTTCCCCCGAGACTTATTTTGGCAGTACAATAGCAGATGCAAATGGCAATTGGCAATATAATGGGCCAATTGCAGGAAGTGTTATCGCATCTGCTACATTTAATGGTTTTACTTCAGAATTTACAAGAACAGCTATTGATGTTACAAATATTAAAGTCGTTCACACTTGCAATGATAAAGGTTCAATTATTGGTGCAATTCCTTCTGGTGCAGCTAATGTTAAATGGTTTGATGAACAAAATAATGTTGTAGGAACAGATGCAAATTTATTAAATGTACCTGTTGGAAAATATAGATTACAAGCATTTAATGGAGATTGCGATGCCATTACATCTTATTACGAAGTTAAAAAAAGCTTAGTTTTAAATACAACTAACTTAACGGTGTCCAATACTTCATGTGGTGATTTAAATGGCAAAATACGAGGCCTGTCGGTTACAAATAATACTAATTCTCCAATCATTTACAGCTGGAAAGATGCAGGTGGAACAGAAGTTTCACAAACAATAGATCTAAACAATGTAAAGGCCGGTAGTTATACATTAACATTTAAAACCTCAGATAATAGTTGCTCTGATACATATGGCCCGGTTAATTTAATTAATACCATTGGGCCAAATATTAATGAATCTGCAATGACTGTTAATCCTTCTGCATGCCAAACTAATACAGGTAGCATTAAAGATATAACCGTGTTTGGTACAGGGAATATAAATTTTAAATGGAAAAATGAAGCAGGTACAGTAGTAGGTACATCATTATTGCTTATTAACCAACCTGCAGGTAAATATATATTAGAACTTACAGACAACTCTGGTTGTGGTGCAATAACTTCATCTGTGATCACAATTCCAGAGACCAATGGGATTTCATTACTTGATTTAGGGGTAGCAAAACCTGCCACTTGTGGTAATAATAATGGAGCAATAACTGGTATTACCGTTACAGGGGCTACATATTTTGAATGGTTCGATTCTCAAAATAAACTGGTAGCTACTACAAGCGTGCCAACACTAACTAATGTACCTGCGGGTGATTATTATGTTGTGGCATCTAACCAAACTTGTTTTAAAAAATCTAAAATATACACTATTCATGATTTACAAAACACAACATTATATACTACAACACAAATCGAATCTAAAAACGCGAGCTGCGGTTTAGCTAATGGCTTTATCAAACTAACTTTTGGCACCCCACTTCCAGTTAGCTATAGATGGGTAAATAAGAAAAATGGACAAACTCTTGGTACAAATAGCAGTATTTTGAATGGCATGTTTGAAGGTATTTATCAGTTGTATGTAGCAGATGAAAACAATTGTGAAAAGTTATACAGTGCATATGAGGTTAAGAGAGATCAAGAAATAACAATTGACGATGAAAGCGCAACTATTTCTAATGCCTATTGCGGTTTAGCAAATGGAAGTATAACAGGGATCAAGGTTTCAGGAACAATGCCATTTACTTACGAATGGAAAGATGCTGTAGGTAAAACGGTTGGAAATAATTTGAGTATTGGTAATTTGAAAAGCGGAAAATATGAATTAAGTATAACGGATGCTTCATCTTGTTTAAAAAAGTATAGTTACACCATTTTGGATCAAAGTAAAGCCATATCTGCACCAAGTATAGAGGAATTAAAATTATGTGGCCCTGGTACATTTGTACTTTCTGTTAACAACCCAATATCAGCAAATTCTTATAGGTTATATGATAAAATAAGCAGCATGGTGCCTTTGGATGATCAACCATCGGGCAAGTTTACAATAACAGTAAAGGAAGATATAACTTATTATGTTAGTCAATACAATGGAACTTGTGAAAGCCCTAAAAAAGAAGTTAAAATAAAATTAGGTTTAAATGGAATAGAAATACCAACTGCTTTTTCGCCCAATGATGATGGTATTAATGATTTTTGGGTAATTAAAGGAGCTGAAAGTTATCCAATCTTTAATGTCAAATTGTTTAACCGAAATGGGGCTAAGGTTTTCGAGTCACCTCATTATAAAAATACATTTAACGGCATGGTTAATGGAAAACCATTGGCAGTAGGTGTTTATTATTATTTGATTAATATAAATGATGGTTGCAGTTCTATTTCAGGAAGTCTGACTATTTTGCGATAAGAGTAATATTGTTGTTGGTTGTAATTAATATTTGGCTTATTGTTTTAAATCAAGACTTATAATGTAATCGTCGTTCATCACATTATAAAATTAATTGTCTTTACAATCAAATAAATTTTATCAGCAATGAATGGATTACTGCAGTCTCGTAAACAGATACTTCGCATTTATTCCTCTCTATTTTGTTCCCCAAAGGTGAACAAAACATTAGCGGCAAGTAGTGGAATGGTTAAACTGGATCGTAGAATGATCAGAACGGCAACGCTTTTTTATTTTCTTCTGATGTTAATAAGAAGTAGGTGTGATAAACACAAAACCAAATGAATCATCTCTTGTTAAAATTTAATTTATCTTTCAGGAAATATTTGTTTTAGCATCTTGATTTTTAATAAATAAATTAATACATTTGCATCCTCTAAAATACAAGTAGAAAAGACTAATAGAAAATGTCATAAGCGTTGTTGCCAGCAAATTGCAAAAATGTTCTTGATGCTTTCACACAAATAACTAAAAATAATATTCAAATGAAAAAAGATTTGCACCCATCAAGCTACAGACCAGTTGTTTTCAAAGATATGTCTAACGATTATGCTTTCTTAACAAAATCTTGTGTAGATACTAAAGAAACTATTCAATGGGAAGATGGTAATGAGTACCCTCTTTATAAATTAGAGATTTCTCATACTTCACACCCTTTTTATACTGGTAAAATGAAATTGGTTGATACTGCAGGACGTATCGATAAATTCAAAAACCGTTACGCTAAGAAATAATTTTAGCCGTAAAAAGCATTTTTTGAAGTCCCTTTGCCAAAAGCATCGGGACTTTTTTTATTTTTGCTGCTTATGACAATCAATCTATTTGATGATGCTTGCTGGGCGTCTCTCCGTCCGCTTACCTTTACAAGGCCCGTAGCAGATTTGCGCATTGGCATTTTAACCATTGCTGAAAAATGGGCGAAATACTTAAATGCAGATTTTGGTTTTCATACACAAGATTACCTTTCCGAAAAATACGCCGCTAAAAGTAATGCAAGTATTTTTATTAATGGTTCAGTTTGTCCCGATGAATCTTTGCTTTCTGCTTTGGTTGGACTAAAAGAAGGCGAGGTTTTGTGCAAAGCTGATTTGATCATTGCATATCAATCTAATGTGCATGATCTGGAAGCCGTAAAAGCACTGAAGCCTGTAGCCTATAAAAATGATTTTATCAGAATCGTTTACCCGGAAGATATTTTTACACACAACGGAACAGAAATAAAGAAAGATTTTGAGCTCTTAACCAGGGGGAAAACATCTGCAGGTTTAAGCGATACCAATACTTTTCTGGGAGATAACATCTTCGTTGAAGAAGGTGCAACCGCAGAATGTTCAATTTTTAACAGTAAACAAGGGCCAATCTACCTGGGCAAAGATACTCAGGTTTGGGAGGGAAGTTTAATCAGAGGAAGTTTTGCGCTTTGCGAAGGTTCATCCGTAAAGATGGGTGCCAAAATTTATCCCAACACAACCATCGGACCATACAGTAGGGTGGGAGGAGAAATCAACAATGCTGTAATTTGGGGGTATTCTTCAAAAGGACATGAAGGGTATTTAGGTAATGCTGTGATGGGGCAATGGTGTAACATCGGTGCAGACAGCAATAACTCCAACCTTAAAAATAATTACGCCGACGTAAAACTTTGGGATTATCAAAAGGAAAGTTTCCGGAATACGGGTTTGCAATTTTGTGGTTTAATCATGGCCGATCATGCAAAATGTGGCATTAATACCATGTTTAATACCGGTACTGTGGCCGGGGTCAGCGCAAATATTTTCGGACCAGGGTTTCCACGTAACTTTGTTCCTGATTTTGCCTGGGGCGGTGTGCAGGGTTTTGAGGTGTACAGCCTGAAAAAGATGTTTGAAACGGCTGAAAAAGTATACACAAGAAGAGATATGGCCTTTGATGAACAGGAAAAAGCGATTTTGAACAAGGTTTTTGAATTAACGAAAGAATACAGACATTTTTAAATTGAGTTGTAAAGTTTAACTGTTGAAATGGCTTACTATCAACATTCTAACCGGCTAACTTTACAAATTCAACCATACAACATTAAAACAAAAAAAATGAGAAAGAAAATAGTTGCCGGTAACTGGAAAATGAATTTAGACTATAACGAAGGTGTTTCGTTGTTCAGTGAAATTGTAAATATGGTTAGAGATGAGCGCAAAGGCGATCAACTGGCTATTATATGTGCACCGTTTATTCATTTAAACAGTTTAGCAAAATTGGGTGGAAATGATGTTAAAATCGGCGCCCAAAACATCCACGATAAAGAAAGTGGAGCTTATACAGGCGAGATTTCTGCTAAAATGGTTAAATCTGTTGGCGCTGAATATGTGATTTTAGGTCACTCAGAACGCAGACAATATCAGGCTGAAAGTGATGAATTATTAGCTGCAAAAACCAAAATGGCATTGGCCAATGATTTAAAACCTATTTTCTGTGTGGGCGAAACTTTAGATGAGCGCAATAACGGAAGTTATTATGAAGTATTAAAGAAACAATTGATCAACGGGATTTTCAGCTTAACTGAAGAAGATTTTAGAAAAATAGTGATTGCTTACGAACCTGTCTGGGCAATCGGTACAGGATTAACCGCTTCTCCGGAGCAGGCACAAGATATTCATGCCTTCATTCGTAGTGAAATTGAAGCTAACTATGGCTTCAATGTTGCTGATGATACAACCATTTTATACGGTGGCAGTTGTAATCCGGGTAATGCCGCAAGCTTATTTGCTCAAAAAGATATTGATGGTGGCTTAATTGGTGGCGCATCATTAAAATCCCGTGATTTTACAGATATTATTAAAGCATTAAATAGCTAATGCAATACATAAAAGCAATATTTAAATTCGAAAATATCGAAGACTATCAACAGGATTTGCTGATCAGCGATCTAGCAGATTTAGGTTTCGATACTTTCGAAGACAGCGAAAATGGTTTTACAGCTTTTGTGATCAAGGATCATTTCAAAGCGCAGGAATTGAAAGATCTGCTTTCAAATTATGCTGATGAATTTGTAACAGACTACACTTTGGAAGATGTTGCTGATGAAAACTGGAATGCCGAGTGGGAGAAAAATTTTAGTCCGTTGATTATTGATGATGTTTGCTATGTACGGGCAACTTTTCACGAGCCACAAACATCTTATCCCTATGAAATCGTAATCGATCCGAAAATGGCCTTCGGGACCGGTCATCATCAAACAACCACCATGATGATGCAATACATTCTGTCAGCCGATTTAAAGGACAAAGATATTCTGGATATGGGTTGCGGAACGGGAATTCTTGCTATTCTTGCTGCAAAACTAGGAGCAAAAAGCTTAATGGCCATTGATTACGATGATATTTGCTATGAAAGCACCGTAGAAAATGCGGAATTAAACCAGGTAACGAACCTTAGAGCACTTTGTGGAAGCAAAGAGATCATTCCAGATGAAGAATATGATGTGATTTTTGCGAACATCAACCGAAATATTCTGCTTGATCAGATTGGCAGATATGCTCAAGTTTTAAAATCAGCAGGGAAAATTTTCTTCAGTGGATTTTATCTTGATCCGGATTTGGGAATGATTACCGCAGAATGTGCTAAATATGGCATAAAATACCTCGATCATAAGCAAAACGGCGACTGGGTTGCGGCTCAGTTTGAGAAGAAAGTAGAAGGTTAAAAGGCTGAGGGTTTAAGGTTTAAAGCCCAAAATGAAATTATAAAATGTAAGATGCCAAAAGATAGAATATGATAAGATTCTAAGTCTTAAATCTCATATCTGGCATCTTAAATCTAAAATAAATATGCGCATACATTTTATTGCGATTGGTGGAAGTGCAATGCATAACCTCGCCATTGCCCTCCATAAAAAAGGTTATCAGATTTCGGGTTCTGATGACGTGATTTTCGAGCCTGCCAAATCCCGTTTGGATCAATACGGATTATTGCCAGCGGAAATGGGTTGGGATGAAAGTCGCATTTCAAAAGATCTCGATGCTGTGATTCTGGGCATGCATGCGAGAATAGATAATCCGGAATTATTAAAAGCACAAGAACTTGGGATTAAAATATATTCTTATCCTGAATATATCTATGAGCAGAGTAAAAACAAGTTACGCGTGGTGATTGGCGGTAGTCATGGCAAAACAACCATTACCAGCATGATTTTGCATGTGCTTAATTATTACCATCGTGATTTCGATTATCTGGTTGGAGCACAACTGGCTGGTTTTGAAACCATGGTAAAAGTGACAGATGAAGCTCCGGTAATGATTATTGAAGGAGATGAATACCTTTCCTCTCCAATTGACAGGAGACCAAAATTCCATCTTTACAAAGCAAATGTGGCTGTAATCAGTGGCATTGCATGGGATCATATCAATGTGTTTCCAACTTATGCCGACTATGTATCGCAGTTTGATAAATTCATTGATACCATTAGCGAAAATGGAACCTTGATTTATTGTGAAGCAGATACTGATTTAAATGCGCTTGTAACCCAATCAAAAGCAAAGGTTAACAAAATCGGCTATGCAATTCCGCCGCACGAGATTGAGCATGGCGTTACCTATTTATTGCCAGAAAAAACAGCACTAAAAATATTTGGCGATCATAACTTAATGAATTTAAATGCTGCGAAATTGGTTTGTGAGCAATTGAACATTCATCAGGCCGACTTCAATACCGCAATTGCTTCGTTTACAGGTGCTGCCAAACGCCTGGAAGTCATCTCTGCTGATGAATCAACCAATGTTTATAAAGATTTTGCACATTCTCCATCTAAACTGAAAGCAACCATTGATGCTGTTAAAGCACAATTCGCTAACCGTAAATTAGTGGCCTGTATTGAGCTGCATACTTTCAGTAGCTTAAACAAAGATTTTTTGAAGGAATATACAGGAGCAATGGATCAAGCCGATGAAGCAATTGTTTTTATTGACATTAAATCTTTTGAACAAAAAAGAATGGAGCCTTTTTCTGAAGATGATGTTCAGCATGCCTTTGCTAATCCAAAACTGAAATTCTTTAACGATGCCGCAAAATTAAAAACCTATTTGCTAAGCTTAAATTATCAGAATACCAATCTGTTAATGATGAGTTCCGGTAATTATGCAGGCTTTGATTTACCTGAACTGGCTGCGGAGTTGCCAAGATAGTTTTACCGCCGATTTGCGGATTAATTTTTTTAAATATGAAAAGTATTGGAGCGCATATTAAACAGTGTAGGGTGGCACTTGGTTTAAGCCAGGCAGATGCGGCCGGGAAGCTTGATATTTCCACTCCGGCTTTTTGTAAGATTGAAACTGGTCAAACGGATTTGAATGTCTCCAGGTTGCTTCAAATTTCCAAAGTTTTTAAGGTTCCGGTTGTGCAGTTGCTTTCTGGCAGCAGTAATGATGTAAACGCATCGGAAGAACTCATTTTCCTAAAAAAAGAATTGCTTGAAAAAGAGGAGGAGATCAATAAACTTCGTAAAAAGGTTATTGATCTTTATGATAAGTTAGGAATGTAAGTTAACAATTTTCTATTTCAGGTTTAATATTGACCAGGTTTAAATAAAACAGTTTCATTGTAAACATTTCGTTTGAAGAAACAAATTTTAGATTATATTTGATTTAAAGATCTAACCAAATATAACTATATATAACTATGTCTAGTTCGAATGAGATGGACGATGATGTTGATTTATTGCTCCGGTTGAAAAGGGGCGATAGGCTTGCTTTCGAGTTTATTTTTAAAAAGTACTGGACATTTGTATATGATAGTGCCTTCAGGCGATTGAAGGATCATGCAGTTGCTGAAGATGTGACCCAGGATGTTTTTGTACAACTTTGGACTGCGGGACAGGCGACAATTATTATCAACTTAAAAAGTTATCTTTTTATTTCTGTCCGAAATAAAGTGATCCGGTTATTTCAACGTCAGTCAAAATTTGTACCCATTGAAGATATGCTTGCGCAATTAAAATTAGGTGCTTCAGAACGTTCGGACGCAAATTTGTTATACAAGGAACTCTCTCTGGCATACGAGGCCCTGATTCTTCAACTTTCAGCACAGCAACAAATTATATATGATTTGAAATTTACCCAAAATTTATCTGCAGATGAAATTGCTCAAAGGCTTGGCCTATCACCTAAAACGGTTCGTAACCAAATAGGAAAGATCAATTATAAGTTACGTACAAGTTTATTTTCACTGCTGTTCATCATTTTATTCCTTAGTTTGTAAATTTATTCAATTGATAATCAGTAATTTGTAAGTTTTTTAGCCATAAAGTTCATTTTTCCTTGGGCAAATTTCAGGTCTGTGTCTCTTTATCATATAACCAAATATAATGAAGTTGAATAAGGCAGACTTTGATCAGATATTGCAAAGGTATTTTAAAGGCCAGGCAAGTCAGCAAGAAATTGATTTGCTGCATGCCTATTATAAGTCTTTTGAGGCATCAACAGGATTTACAGAACATTTATCTGATGAAGAGAAACTAGCACTTGAAAATCGTCTTCAAAACCAGATCAATCAGAAAATTGATGAGGTAAAACCTAAAAAAGGTAAATATTTCAAGTTTTTTAAATATGCTGCAGCAGTACTTATATGTGGAGTTTTTACCATTACCTACCTAATTTATAATACCTCCAAAAGTCATAAACAAGATCTTAGTCAAATTGCAAAAAAAGAAAACATAAAAGATGCTAATGCCATTATTTTGCGCTTAGCCAATGGAAAAGAAGTGAGTTTAGATCATGCGCTTCCTAAGCCCATAATGGAAAGCGGTACCGCAATCAACAGTGAAAAAGCAGGCGAACTGGTTTATCAGGATGAGGAACCGAATACACTGGCTCAGCAGTTATACCACGAAATTATTATTCCGCCTGGGAAACAATTCAAAGTGACGTTGCCAGATGGTACAAATGTTTGGCTGAATGCCTCTTCATCATTAAAATATCCTGTGGCATTTGCGGCTAATGAAAGAAGAGTTGAACTGATTGGAGAAGGATATTTTCAGGTAAGCAAAAATAAATCAAGACCATTTATTGTACAGAGTAAGGAAAGTGAAATTCGTGTTACCGGAACAGAATTTAATATAGCAGCTTATACTGATCAATCTGAAGTAAGAACCACCCTTGTTGAAGGTCGTGTTGATATCACATTCGCGAAAGAAAACATCAAATTGATGCCTGGAGAAGAGTCTGTAAGTAATTTAACCAATCAGAGGATCTTAAAATCATCAGTTGATGTTGATCCGGTAATCGCGTGGAAATCGGGATGTTTCATTTTTGATGAGCCTTTGAGAGATGTGATGAAAAAACTTTCAAGGTGGTATGGAATTCCGATAGAGGTAAGCGGAGACATTAAAAACTCAATGGTTGCCGGAAAATTTTCTCAAAAAAGAACCTTAACTCAAATATTGACCTACATTGGAGAACTCAAGAATTTCTCTCACACCAAGGTTGGAAATAAAATTATTCTCAAGAAAAACTAAGCCGAAACAATCGTTTAAAAAGAGTTTTAATAAAATCAGTAAATCGATTTAATAAATTAACAGGCACCAGCCTGATCCTACTAACCAAAATAAAAAACTATGATGAAACATTATTACAATATGCACCTGCATTGAGAATTTAATTCTCTAACCAATGGCAAAGCAGCTTTGCTATATGAAAAAATTCAACCAAATATGATTTAATTAAAAAAGCCTAAATTTTTTATCATTATGTATAAAAATTACATGAGGTACTATTACCATAAATTTCGAAATAAGCTTATACCAGTAATTTTTACAAAGTTTATGATTGTTGTAATGACTTTTGCTGTAGTAGAAGTGAGTGCAAAAGCCACCTACGCTCAAAGCGTTACACTTAAGGTTACGAAGGTTAACATGACACAGGTTTTCCAGGCTTTAATGAGGCAAACGGGATATGAATTCTTATATGAACCTGAGGAACTTGGCGCTTATCAAAACCAAACATTAAACATTGAAAACAAACCGCTTAAAGAAGTGCTCGATATGGTTTTGAAAGGGAAATCTTTGAAATACACCATTAAAGACAATATTATCGTTATCGAAAAAACCAGTACCAATTTACAACAACAAATACCAGTAAAAGGAAAGGTTGTGGATGAAAGTAATCAACCCATTCCTGGCGTGAGTATCAGATTAAAAGGGGGGGCATTTATTGGACAAACTGATAATGAAGGTAATTTCAATGTACAGGTACTGAATGAGCAGTCTGTTTTGCAATTTTCGGCCATAGGTTTTGATACCCAGGAACGGGTTGTTGGTAACGGAAACCTCAATATTATATTGAAAGGAAGCGTGAATACGATGGAAGACGTTATTATTGTTGGCTATGGAACTACGACCAGAAAAAGAATTTCGGGTGCAGTTGATCAGGTAAAGGCCACACAGTTAGCTAACCGGCCAACGGCGAATTTAACGCAGGCACTGCAAGGAGTGGCGCCAAGCTTAAGCATTCAGCAGCGGAGCATGGATCCGAATGGAAACACCATGAACCTCAATATCAGGGGAGTGAGTACGATGAACAGCAATTCGCCCTTAATTGTTATTGATGGTTTGGTAAGTGATGGCAGCAGCTTAAATAAACTCAATCCTGCCGATATAGAGAGTATATCCATCCTTAAGGATGCTGGTTCATCAGCCATTTACGGTTCAAGATCGGCCAATGGAGTGCTGCTGATTACGACCAAAAAAGGAGCTAAAAATCAACCTCCTGCCATAAGAGTTGACGGTCAGTTTGGTATTCAAGATCCAAAAATCCTTTTCTCTCCGGTAACAGGTTACCAGAATGCGACATTGAAGAACTTATCGCTTACAAATGTTGGTCTGGCACCACAATTTAGCCCATCGCAGATACTCGATTTGGCCAATCATACAGATGAAGAAAACTGGTATTTCAATCAAATTTTAGAAAATGCCATTCAGCAGAACTATAATGTAAGTGTTTCTGGCGGTGGTAACAATACCACTTATTTGTTTTCAGGAGGTTTTTACGATCAGGCAAGCAATTTTGTAGGAGATTATGGAATTAAACGTTACAACCTGCGCTCGAACATCACCGCAGAATATAAACGTTTTAAATTTACTTCGATATTGACCTATACACGTAATAACTCGAATGCAAGTACAGCCAGTAATGCCATTATTAACTCATCACGTATACCAACTTATTACTATTATAAAATGATAGCGCCCAATGGGAAGTATTTGGTAAACGATGTGTTGACAGATCAAAATCCATTGGCTGAACTAAATGAAGGTGGTTATATCAATTCGGATAATAATTATTTCAATGTAAACTTAGGTTTAGAAGTCAAATTAGTAGATGGATTGAAGCTTAGGGGTGTTTTTGGTGCCGATGTTTTCGCAGATCATCGTTTTACAAGAAGAAAGCAGGTGCCATTGTATTCCACCGAAAATGCACCCGTTCCACTGGTTTATGTAAACTCCACACGAAATACTGAAGATTATAACCAGCAAGTTTCATTGCTTAACTACCAGCTTTTGCTCGATTATGATAAAACTTTCGGTAAGCATCGCATAAATGGTTTGTTTGGTGCAACGAACGAATCTTATACCAGACGTGCAAACGAGATAAAATTCAAATTTACCGATCCAATACTGGGAACACCAACAACGGGTACCGAAATAGACGAAACAGGCAGTTACGGTTCGCTTGGCGGCACTACGGAAACCAGCATAAATTCATTGCTGGGAAGGGCAGGTTATTCATTTGCTGATCGATACACGGCAGAATTCAATTTCAGGTATGATGGATCATCAAAATTTTCCAGTGCAAATAGATGGGGATTTTTCCCATCCGGATCTTTAGGCTGGTCAATCTCTGAAGAAACCTTTTTTAAAAAATATAAGGAAAAAGTCGGCGATTTTAAAGTAAGGGCATCTTATGGATTGTTAGGAAATCAAGACATCGATTCTTATCAATTTCTTACTTCCTATACGCCATATACGAATTCTTATGGTTTTAATAATGCCGGGGTTTCAGGAGCTGGTTTTACATTTGGGAATACCAATTTACAATGGGAAGTTACCCACACCCTCAATATAGGAGTTGATGCTAATTTTTTCAATAAGGCGCTTACCGTATCATTCGATTACTTTAATAAAACGACAAAGGAGATTTTGATTACTCCGGAAATCCCTTCGGTATTTGGTACAACGCTGAGTAAAACCAACGCCGGGCAAATGAACAATCAGGGTTGGGAACTTACGTTGGGTTATGCGTTCAAAACCGGTAGTTTCTATCATAATTTTAATGCGAATGTTGGAGATTCGAGAAACAAAGTTTTGAGGTTTGTTGGTGATGAACAAATATCCACAACAGATAATATCAGCAAAATCACGCGTGTTGGATTGCCGTTTAATTCGTATTACGGCTATAAAATAGATGGATTATTCCAAAGTATGGAAGAAATTGAAACTTCAGCACTTCCTGTTGGAATGAGTGCATCTGATTTGAAACCAGGTGATATGAAATATGCTGACCGGAATGGCGATGGTGTAATTGATTCGAAAGACAGATATGTGTTAGGCAATGCATTTCCAAGATATACATTCGGTTTTAACTATAACCTTAACTATAAAAATTTCGATTTTGGAATGTTGTGGCAAGGAGTAGGCAAACGTGATATGATGGTTCGGGGGGAGCTTATTGAACCGTTTCATGAAAATTATTCTTACGTAATATATAAGCATCAGCTAAACTACTGGACACCAACCAATACCGACGCCACACAGCCTCGTTTATCACCTCCCGGCGCAGCCTCAACAAAAAACAACTATCAAATGGGCTCTGATCTTTATCTCTTTGATGGTCATTATATCCGCCTGAAAAACATACAGCTTGGGTATACCATACCTGCTAAACTATCGCAAAAAATAGGCATTCAAAAATTCAGGGTATTCGCAAATGCGCAAAATCTGCTAACCTTCAGTGCAAATTCATGGATCGATCCAGAATCATCGGAATTTGATTCAAACATGTCTGGGTCGGCTAACAGCGCAAGGAATTATCCAACTTTAAAATATTATGGATTTGGGTTTAATGTAGAATTGTAATGGTAAAGAATATGAAAAAAATAATAAAAAGCACACCATACTTCATGATGGCAATGGTATATCTGTTGGTGATGAGTGGATGTAATAAGTTGGATACCGTTCCTACAAATAAATTCACTGATGCCAATTTCTGGCAATCTGTAGAGAACTCTGAACAGGTTGTAAACATGGCTTATAACCAAATGTTTTCGGCTGATAAGATGTGGAATGATGAGGCGTTGAGCGATAACATATTTGAGGGAAGGAGCAATACCGCACAGCGATCAATAAGAAATGGAACAGCCGACCCGAGTCTTGACCTTTTTAATAATGAATGGCAATGGGGTTATCAGGGCATTAAAAGCTGCCATGTGTACTTAGCAAACATCGATCTGGTTTCTGACATGGATCAAACCCTGAAAAACAGGAGAAAGGCTGAAATTCGATTTATCAGGGCATCGATCTATTTCAGATTGACGAATTTTTATGGGGCAATTCCTTTCTTTAAACAGGATATCACCTTAGAGGAATCAAATCAGTTGCCACGCACACCTAAGGCGACAGTTCTGGCTTTCATTCACCAGGAACTGGATGAGATTATTCCGCTCTTACCTAAAAAGGAAAATCTCAGTGCTGCAGACAATGGAAGAATTACCAAAGGTGCTGCCATTGCGTTTCAGGCCAGGGCATACCTTTACGAAAACAATTGGGCAAAAACGGTGGAGTACTGTGAGAAATTGATTAATGGTGGTCAAGAAAATGGGATTTATAGTTTATTTCCCAGTTATGCTGGTTTGTTTACCGCCACTAACGAATATAATAGCGAAGTGATTTTGGATTATGGTTATATTCCATCACTCAAAACCTGGTCAAAGTTTTATGATGCGGCACCATTATCAGTTGGCGCAAGATTGAATGCCTATGCACCGCTACAGGGTTTGGTTAACAACTATGTAACGCTGAACGGCCTGGCGATTGATCAAGACCCAGCTTACAGTGCAAGTAATCCGTATGCAAACCGCGATCCGAGAATGGCTGCTACCATTGTTTTTCATGGCGGTAAGTGGACAAATTTCAATGGTTCAGAGTCAACCATTTATATTCAGCCTGGCTCGGGCAATAATGCAACCGAACGAATGGATAATTATGTAAGCGCAAGCTCCAACTCCACTTCAACTGGCTATTACATCAAGAAATACTATGACCAAACCGCAACGGCCACATTCGATGCTGGTTTGAATATCATTATGTATCGCTATGCCGATATTTTGTTAATGTATGCCGAATCGAAATCAGAACTTGGTCAAATGAACGAAACCATCTGGAATCAAACAATAAGGGCAATTAGAAACAGGGCTGGTTTCACATCGGCAACAGCGCTAAATTATTCATCGGCGTTATCGCCTGCTGAAATGCGAAGCCTCATTCGTAATGAGCGCAGGAGCGAACTGGCCTTAGAAGGATTAAGATACTTTGATATTGTTCGCTGGAAAGCTGGTTCACAATATTTAAACGGTTATGTGTTCGGCGCAAAATTCATCAATAACAACACTGAAGATATTCGTCTTGATAACCGGAAGTTTGATGAAACGAGAGATTATTTATGGTCGGTTCCTCGTTCTCAAATGGATTTAAATAAAAATCTACAACCTAATAATGCGGGTTACGCAAACTAAATTTTTAAACACATTCAAAAAAATAATATGAAAACGAAACTTAATATATTGATTTTCTTTTCGGTGGTTACCTTGTTCGCAGCTTGTAAAACTGATGATATGATCTATAAAGATGCGAACGTAAGTCCGGTTAACGCACTTTATGAGCCAACAAACAACAAATCAGTTAAATTATCATCATCCTCCACGGCCTCTTTATATTTTAACTGGGAAGCGGTTAGGGTAGAAGACAGCGGAGCTGCTTTATACGAGGTTATTTTTGATCAGGCAGGTGGCGATTTCAGCAAGCCGATTTATCGTACAACTTCTGATAATAACGGATATTCAAATGGTGCAACCATCACACATAAAGTATTGAACAGGGTTGCCTCTCTGGCTGGTATTGAGCCAGGTAAAAGTGGTGATATCATTTGGACAGTTGCTGCCTCAAGAGGTATTAAAAGTGTAATGGCCAATGAAAAAAGAACCATAAATATTACAAGCTTAAATGGGTTTGTTGATATTCCTGATGAGGTTTATATTACCGGAGATGCTTCTGAAGGCGGAAATACTTTAGGCAATGCCCTACCTTTTAAGAGCACTGCAAGTGGTGAGTTTGAAATTTACACCAGACTAGAGGCCGGAAAAGGGTATTATTTTGTTGACAGAAAGGCTGGTACGCCACGAATTTTCTATTCCAGCGATAATATCACATTAAAGGAGGCTACGCAAAGTGCTTCCATCACTCCCTCAAAAACCGGTGTGTATCGAATAAATCTTGATTTTACAACGGCAACGCTAACTTTCATGGAGATTAAAAGCGTAGGATTATGGTTTTCGCCAAGCAATGCCGTTCTCTGGAATCTCAATTATCAGGGACAAGGCGTATGGACAGGCACAGGTGTAATAAATTTCAGGGTAGAAAGTTGGGGAAAAGATCAACGTTACAAGTTTCAGATCGTGACCTCAAATAACGGAACTGATACCATACGGCAGTTTGGAACCCTGAATGGTACGGATTCAGCACCAAATGATTCCTCAGCACCATCATATTACTTTGTCAGGCTTTTACCTAATGTTACGCAATGGGATGATAAATGGAAATTTGCTGATAAAGTAGATGGAAAATCTACAACAATTTCTCTGGTATTAAAAGGCGATAGTGATTATACTCATACGGTAACTGTGAATTAATTATATGCTGCGGACAAAAGATTTGATTTCGCAGCTTTAAATGAAAAAGTTATGAATAAATTTCTAATAATGATGGTCGGGGTGTTGGTTTTGTGCAGCTGCAGCAAAATAAACGATGAGTACCGTTACGAGCAACCACAGGCAGTGGATTGGCAGGCGGCAGCAAATAGTAGTACAAACGCACTAATTGATCAATTCTGGAATAGTGAAGGATATTTTAATTATGGCAGTAATGGCTCAGATAAAGGATTTCAGTACTGGCCCAATGCACATGCGATGGATGTTGTGATTGATGCTTTCATCAGAACAGGAAACCAAACCTATAGTGGGTACTTTGATAAGTGGTTTACGGGAATAAGAGCTAAGAATGGAAATACATATTCCAATGTATTTTATGATGATATGGAGTGGAATGCACTTACCATGTTACGTCTTTATCAGGTCACCAAGGATGAAAAGTATTTAAATGCAGTAAAAACACTGTGGACCGACATTATCGGCGGCTGGAACGAAACCTATGCAGATGGAGGTGTTGCATGGATGAAAACACAACCTTATAGTAAAAATGCATGTTCTAATGGTCCGGCAAGTTTATTGGCAATCAGGTTGTTCAATGTCACCAAGGATGATCAATACAAACAATGGGCTGTTAAAATTTATGAGTGGCAGAAAAATACCTTGTTTGAACGCGCAAGTGGGGCAGTGTATGACAATATAAATGGCAACACAAATGTGATTAGCCAGGTAGCTTTAACTTATAATCAGGGAACTTTCATGGCATCAGCAGTTGAACTCTATCAGGTTACTGGCGATAAAGCTTATCTCAACGATGCGCAAAAAGTGGCTAATTATACATTGACCAAGTGCATTGATTCGAGTAATAATATATTGCGAAATGAAGGAGATGGAGACAATGCGTTATTTAAAGGAATCTTTATGCGGTATTTTATCATTCTTTTGCAACAACAGGATTTGAATGAAGCATACCGGACTAAATTCGAAACTTTTTTAAATAACAACGCTCAAATTGCGTGGACAAAAGGTTGTTTTCAGAAGACACTGCTTTTTGGTCCTTCGTGGAATGAACCGCCAATAGGCGAAGCGCAGCTTACCGCTCAGGCCAGTGCCTGTATGTTAATTGAAGCAAGAGCTGCATTTAAAAAATAGCTTTTTAACGGCGCCTTTTAAAGCGATTTGGTAAAAGATCATCTTTTTATCAAATCGCTTTTTTTGTTCCTGGAAAGATTGCTTCACTCCAATTCACAGGCTCTTTCTTCAGTTTGTTATAGAGGGAATATCAATAAAATTATTTTAAATTTTTAGTCTGTTGTTCGCAGAATACCGTCATCAACAGGGTAATCTTATTTGGTGTGTTTATTTGGCTTCCTCGCCGGAATGGCTCCTACCTTTTTCTTGACAAAAAGGTAGCCAAAACTCAAGGCCTGGAACTGATGTCGGATAAATTCGTTAAAGCTTTAAGCGCGGCAGCACAAGGCCCGAAGAAAAATCGGGCGTTCGCGCTGCCTTGGACAAAGGTGCCATTAAAGTTTCTGCAAAGGCTTTAACGTTTTCTCCTTCCATCATTTCCTATGCCGGTGAACAGGGTGCAGAAATCAGGCATCATCCATGAGTCGTCATTGCTGAGGGAGCGCAATGCGGTAATCTTATTTGGTACTTCCTTGCCGGAATGGCTCCTACCTTTTTCTTGACAAAAAGGTAGCCAAAACTCAAGGCCTGGAACTGATGTCGGATAAATTCGTTAAAGCTTTAAGGGCGGCAGCACAAGGCCCGAAGAAAAATCGGGCGTTCGCGCTGCCTTGGACAAAGGTGGCATTAAATTTCTGCAAAGGCTTTAACGTTTTCTCCTTCCATCATTTCCTATGCCGGTGAACAGGGTGCAGAAATCAGGCATCATCCATGGGCCGTCATTGCTGAGAGAGCGCAATGCGGTAATCTTATTTGGTACTTCCTTGCCGGAATGGCTCCTACCTTTTTCTTGACAAAAAGGTAGCCAAAACTCAAGGCCTGGAACTGATGTCGGATAAATTCGTTAAAGCTTTAAGCGCGGCAGCACAAGGCCCGAAGAAAAATCGGGCGTTCGCGCTGCCTTGGACAAAGGTGCCATTAAAGTTTCTGCAAAGGCTTTAACGTTTTCTCCTTCCATCATTTCCTATGCCGGTGAACAGGGTGCAGAAATCAGGCATCATCCATGAGTCGTCATTGCTGAGGGAGCGCAATGCGGTAATCTTATTTGGTAATGTAATCCCAACTGCAGCATTGGAAAGCTTGCTTCATTCCAATTTACAAGTTCTTTGTTAGTCTGCAATGACGAGAACTTCGCAGTTTGGGGCGGATGCTGACTGACGAAGTCGCCAGTATGATTATATAATCTCATTGGAGATCAATAACTTAATGAGTTCTAAAAATCTTAAAACATAAAATTCTTTAAATTTAACCTGATTCAGATTATTTATCATAATAAAATAATAATTTAGAATAAAATTCATAAATAGTAAAATAATAATGAATTTTATTCTAAATCTTTTTAATTTTATAGAATGGTAACCGAAAATAATTTTAGTCTGGATCATATCGATCTGGCTATTTTAAGACTCATGCAAGATCATGCCCGGATTTCTAATGTGGATTTAGCAAAGGCATTGGATATTGTTCCATCAGCAGTGTTGGAGCGGGTAAAAAAACTAGAGAAGAAAAACGTAATTACTCAATATAACGCCAGAATAAATCCAGTCGCACTCGATTTAAAGCTATTGGCTTTTATTTCGATGAAATCATCTCAGAGTCTGGGTTGCAGTGATACCGCAGAAGAACTGGCAAAAATTCCTGATGTACAGGAGGTTCATGTAATTGCAGGCGATGATTGCTTTCTTGTTAAAGTAAGAACAGCAGATTCTGCTTCATTAATGGCATTACTGCGTGATTCTTTTAGCAAAGTTCCAAATATTTTATCTGTTAAAACAACAATTGTACTGGAGACAGTGAAAGAACAGCAACAATTGGTAATCCCTGAAAAATAAACATATGACCAGTTTAAATAAAACAGCATTGCCGGTAATGGTTTACCTGGCTTTTGCAATTGTATATATTGTTTGGGGTTCTACTTACTTTTTCATTCAGAAAGCGTTGGTTGGTTTTCCGCCATTTATTTTAGGGGCTTTTCGTTTTTCTGTTGCCGGGATTTTAATGCTGGGCTGGTGTAAGATTAAAGGAGAAGAGATTTTTAATCTGAAAACCATAAAAATCGCTACGGTAAGTGGTGTTTTGATGTTGGGTCTTGGAAATGGAATTGTAATTTGGGTAGAGCAATTTATTCCTAGTGGTTTGGTGGCCATCATGGTAGCTTCGGCTGCCATCTGGTTTGTCATTTTAGATAAATCTAAATGGAAAGAGAATCTGAGCAACAAGTATATTGTATCAGGTTTAATCATTGGTTTTTTAGGCGTGGTACTTTTATTCAGTGATCAGATTGCCCAGGCAGTTGATAAGCCACAAAGTAATTTGCAGATTATTGGTATGGCATTACTTATTTTAGGACCTATTGCCTGGGCTGGCGGATCGCTTTATTCTAAATACCACCCAACAACAGGTAGTTCTGTTTCTGTAAATACAGGATGGCAAATGTTAATGGCCAGTATCGCCTTTTTGCCCGGAGGTTTTTTGAAATCAGAATTTAAATTATTAGATTGGGGAAGTATTCCACTTGATGCATGGTTATCTATCGGTTATCTTATTCTATTTGGTTCAATTGCAGCTTTTAGTGCTTATGTATGGCTGCTTAAGGTACGACCGGCCACACAAGTGAGCACTTATGCTTATGTAAATCCCGTGGTGGCGGTTTTGTTGAGTTTAACTTTTACCAATGAATTGATTGGCTTAACCCAGATTATTGGTTTGGTGATTATTTTGGGAAGTGTGCTTTTAATCAACCTGCCGAAGTATAAATAATATGTTTAAAGGCCTGCTCTTTTTCGTTTTAAGTGATTGAGAATTGTAATGAGTTTCAGTAGCGAAGGCTTTAAGATTGCCTTCGATGAACACTTGCGTGATTCCCATTCAATGCCATTGAGTTAAACTTTTTGTCATTCTGGGTGCAACGAAGAATCCCCTAATATTTCGGCAATTTTTTTGTTTTTTACCACCTGAGGCACCTAAGAAAACCTGAGTTAAATGTGGCAAAAAACTAGGTGTTTTTTACCTCTCCCTATCAATGGCAGTAGTGAAACTCATTTCAGTACCGTCCCTCTCCTTGAAGAGAGGGAGTTATTCGGTTGTGGTTTTAACCTTTTGTATAATATCATTGTTAAAGTTTGAATTATTGGTTTTCAGGCAAAGCTTTGTCTCTTAGAAAACCTAAGTTAAATGTGGCAAAAACTTAGGTGTTTTTTACCTCTCCTTATCAATGGCAGTAATAAAACTCATTTCAGTACTGTCCCTCTCCTTGAAGAGAGGGAGTTATTCGGTTGTGGTTTTAACCCTTTGTAAAATGCCATCGTTAAGGTTTGAAGTATTGGTTTTCAGGCAAAACTTTGTTCCCGCTCTTTAAGGAGAGGGATTTCATTATCCCAACAGAGAGCGTTACCGTTCATAGGGAGAGGTTTTGAAATTTGCTGTCGTTCTTTATGTGTTTAGTGTTTCGGCAATTTTTTTGTTTTTTACCACCTGAGACACCTAAGAAAACAATGTGGTAAAAACTTAGGTGTTTTTTACCTCTCCCTATCAATGGCAGTAGTGAAACTCATTTCCGTACTGTCCCTCTCCTTGAAGAGAGGGAGTTATTCGGTTGTGGTTTTAACCCTTTGTAAAATGCCATCGTTAAGGTTTGAAGTATTGGTTTTCAGGCAAAACTTTGTTCCCGCTCTTTAAGGAGAGGGATTTCATTATCCCAACAGAGAGCGTTACCGTTCATAGGGAGGGGTTTTGAAATTTGCTGCCGTTCTTTATGTGTTTAGTGTTTCGGCAATTTTTTTGTTTTTTACCACCTGAGGCACCTAAGAAAACCTGAGTTAAATGTGGCAAAAACTTAGGTGTATTAGGTGGTAAATCTTTAATTTGAAAAGCAACTTAGGATTAAAAACCAACACTAAAAATCTTTCAGTGCAAGCTGGAAGGTGTGTTTTTTACCTCTCCCTATGCATGGCAGTAATAAAACTCAGTTCAGTACCGTCCCTCTCCTTGAAGAGAGGGAGTTATTCGGTTGTGGTTTTAACCCTTTGTAAAATGCCATCGTTAAGGTTTGAAGTATTGGTTTTCAGGCAAAACTTTGTCTCTTAGAAAACCTGAGTTAAATGTGGCAAAAACTTAGGTGTTTTTTACCTCTCCCTATGCATGGCAGTAATAAAACTCAGTTCAGTACCGTCCCTCTCCTTGAAGAGAGGGAGTTATTCGGTTGTGGTTTTAACCCTTTGTAAAATGCCATCGTTAAGGTTTGAAGTATTGGTTTTCAGGCAAAACTTTGTCTCTTAGAAAACCTGAGTTAAATGTGGCAAAAACTTAGGTGTTTTTTACCTCTCCCTATGCATGGCAGTAGTGAAACTCATTTCATTACTGTCCCTCTCCTTGAAGAGAGGGAGTTATTCGGTTGTGGTTTTAACCCTTTGTACAATATCATCGTTAAAGTTTGAATTATTGGTTTTCAGGCAAAGCTTTGTTCCCTCTCTTCAAGGAGAGGGATTTCATTGTCCTGACGGAAACCATTACCGTTCATAGGGAGAGGTGTTGAAATTTGCTGTCGTTCTTTATGTGTTTAGTGTTTCGGCAATTTTTTTGTTTTTTACCACCTGAGACACCTAAGAAAACCTGAGTTAAATGTGGCAAAAATTAGGTGTATTCAGGTGTCTTAGGTGGTAAATCTTTAATTTGAAAAGCAACCTAAGATTAAAAAACAACATTAAAAATATTTCAGTGCAAGTTGGAAGGTGTGTTTTTTACCTCTCCCTATGCATGGCAGTAATAAAACTCAGTTCAGTACCGTCCCTCTCCTTGAAGAGAGGGAGTTATTCGGTTGTGGTTTTAACCCTTTGTAAAATGCCATCGTTAAGGTTTGAAGTATTGGTTTTCAGGCAAAACTTTGTCTCTTAGAAAACCTGAGTTAAATGTGGCAAAAACTTAGGTGTATTCAGGTGTATTAGGTGGTAAATCTTTAATTTGAAAAGCAACCTAAGATTAAAAAACAACATTAAAAACCTTTCAGTGCAAGCTGGAAGGTGTGTTTTTTACCTCTCCCTATGCATGGCAGTAGTGAAACTCATTTCAGTACCGTCCCTCTCCTTGAAGAGAGGGAGTTATTCGGTTGTGGTTTTAACCTTTTGTGAAAGTTCATCGGGAGGGGTTTTGAAATTTGCTGTTAATACTGAGTGCAATAGAAGAAATAAATTAAATTCAAGCATTAAAAAATTTTCCGCATCGTTAAATGCTTCTTCCCGAAAGTTGCACCGGTTGCTTTATGAATGGCAAGCATTTGCTCATTAAAATCTCCAACCCAGCTTAATTCGAGTTCTTTATATTGATTTTTTGGAAGAACATATTCTCCCAAACGAATGAAAAGAACTGATTCAAGGCCGTGTTTTTGGAATTTAGGTTTTGTGCCCATTACAATGGCGCGCATGCGTGTAACACCTACCCAGCGGCGATAAGCAAATTTTAATTTTTCTATCAGGCCAAGCCTGCCGTTAAAACCTTTGATCATTTGGTTGGCATCAGGAATTAAAACCACAAAAGACGCAGGCTCTCCATTAAAATAAGCGAATTGAATCAAATGCTCATCCATAATGGGTTCCATGCTTTTAAAACTTTCCTGTAAGGTTTCTTTTTTAATTGGAACGAAGTTTTCAAAATCCTGCCAGCCATCATTGTAAATTTCCATTAAATCGCTAATGTACTTTTCCGCATTTTTTTTATTGAAATATTCAAAAGTATAGCCTGGCTTATTTCTTACCCAATTTGCAATTTTGGTAAAACGTTCCGGAAATGGAATGGTTAAATTGATGTGATTGGTTAACTGTTCATATTCAGTTACAAAACCGTAAGCATCGAAAAATTTCTGGTAGTAAGGGAAATTATAATTCATTCCAAATGATGGAGGCGTAAATCCATCAACCAATAATCCCCAAAAAGAATCGTTTTCCCCAAAGTTTATTGGCCCATCCATGGCGCTCATACCATTTTCAGATAACCATGCTTTGGCAGTATCCAATAATAAAAAAGCAGCTTTTTCATCATCAATACATTCAAAAAAGCCCATGCCACCGGTAGGTTGTTCATAGTTAAAGGCTTTCTTTTCATTAATGAAAGCTGCAACCCGGCCAATTAAATGCCCTGCATCATCTTTTAAAACCCAACGCGAGCATTTGCCATGATTAAAGAAATTGTTTTTTTTAGGATTGAAAACATTTTCAACTTCACTATCTAAAGGACAGATCCAGTTTTTATCGTTTTTATAAAGAATTTTAGGAACCGTTAAGAAATCTTGTTTAAGTGATGTATTGCTTACTGGTATGATTTGCATGGGCAGATTTTAAAATTAAAAAGCATCCTACCAAGCGGAGGGATGCTTTTTCAAATATATGGTTTTTTTTAATGATTAGTAATCGTCGTCATCGTCATCGAAATTATCGAAATTATCAAGATCATCTAATGGCAGATCGAAATCATCTTCATCATCATCATCCAGAGGTTTCTTTTTCGTCGTTTGAATATCGTCATCTTCAAGATCATCATCTTCATCTACCTGTTTTTTGGTAGTTGGCTTAGTAGGGAGTTTCTTTGGCGCTTTCATAACACAAAAATAAAAATTGCTTTTATAGTTTAAAAATACAAAAAAACTTTTTTTAATAACAGCCTGAAATCAAATAAAATAAATTATTTATTCAATGTTTTCTCCCACCGTGTTTTCCTCTTTGGCGATATCTTTCAGCTGTGGAAGCTGATTTAAATTGTTTAAGCCAAAATAATCCATAAATATGGAACTGGTACTGTAAAGAATCGGCCGGCCAGGTGTTTCAGCTTTTCCATCAATGCTAATCAATTCTTTTTCCAATAACCGCTGTACAGAGTAATCGGAGTTAACCCCTCTGATTTGTTCGATCTCCAGTTTGGTTATGGGTTGACGGTAAGCAATAATGGCCAAAGTTTCCATAGCTGCCTGACTTAATTTTTTCTTTGACCGGTGTAACTGAAGTTGATTAATCGTTTCATGGTAGTCTTTTTTGGTTAGAAACTGATAACCTTTATTCAGGTATACAAGTTCTATTGCAAAATCATCACTGCTGTATTTTTCTTTAATGAGATCCAAACTTTCGAAAACCTGGGTTTCTATATATTCTTCTTCAAAAGCTGCATTTAAAGCCAGCAGAATTTCCTGTACACTAATGCTTTGAACCGACGAGAATATAAGGGCTTCAATGTGCCTGGTAATATGAGATTGGGGCATATACAAAAATATAATTTTCGGACATAAAAAAAGCGGTCTCGCTTTTAAAAAACAAGACCGCTTTCAACACACAAATGAAACCTGAATTAAGATATAGCTTTAGGTTAGGTTATTAAATATCTATATCAATTCTATAAGAACGTTTTGATAAACACTATCGTTTATTTCTAACACAAGTTTAAGGCTAAAGGGAATGCGGTGTAAGTTATATTTAGTGAGTGGTATTAATAATTGAGTAAACGGTAAAATTCTTATTTTAAAGGGATAGAAATGGATACAATTGTACCGTTTATAGTCTTTTGTTTAACATCAAGGTGTATTGGTTTTGCTCCAATCTGACCTAAAAGATTTAATCTTTCTTTGGTAAGCTGCATGCCTTTACTGTTATGGGTTCCTTTTTTCTCCTTTAAAGAATTTTCGATTCCAATTCCATCATCTATAATTTCTATATTTAAATAGTCTTCCTGCTGAATTTTAATGTTAATCTGAATCTCTCCGCCTGTTTCCTTTGGCATAATGCCATGCCAAATGGCATTTTCCACATAGGGTTGCAATAACATCGATGGGATTAGTGTTTCTTCCTTATCAATATTTTCATCAATGTGGATGACATATTTCAGCTTATCACCAAATCGATTTTTCTCTAATTTTAAATAGAGATTTAAATATTCGAGTTCTTCTTCTAAAGTGATGTAACTTTTGGTGCAAATCTCCAGATTTTTTCTGATCAAACGGGCAAAACCTGTTAAAACCCGATTTGCCGAAGCTGTATTTTGTGTGTTAATGTAATGCTGAATGGAATTCATCACGTTGAAAACAAAGTGCGGATTCATCATTGCCTGCAGGGCCTGTTGCTCGAGCATTAAAACCTTGTTTTTAAGCAATAATTGTTCTTGCTCCTTATCTTTTTGTTTTCGGGTAATGTACACGGCAACTTTATAGAAAATATAAGCCACGAGTAAAATTAAGATAGACAGAAACCACAGGCTTTGCCAGAAATGTTTTTTGATGGTAAATGAAATTTTTGCTGATGGTCCCCAATTTCCGTTCTGGCTTTTCGCACTTACTTCAAAAATATAATCTCCGGATTGCAGAGAAGAGAAATCCAGGCGACGGGTCCTGGTCTCCACCCAGGCAGAATTTTCATTGAGGCGGTAACGGTAAGTAATATCGCTTGTGGTAAAATCTACAGCGCTGAACGTAAATAAAATGGTGTTGTTGCCGGTTTCAAAAGTGAAATTACTTTGATTTACAGGCAAACGTTCATTATCCTTTATGATAGAGGTTACATAAACTTTGGGCAGATTTCTGCTGATGTTTTTATTGTTGTATTTAAACAGGATTAAACCTTTGTTTGTAGCAAAATAAGCGGTGCTGTCATCGATAAACAGGTTATTAATATCGTCACTGAGCAGATCTTTCCCATAATCGAAATTGGCTACGCTTGGCTTTACAGGATAATCGGCAATTTTATTTACTCCTTTATTGGTGAGTACCCAAATCTCATTATTCTTGACAAAAATTTTGGTGCAGATATTAGTCGTCAATCCATCTTTTTGAGTAATTTGCCTGGCAATTTGATTGTTTTTGTAGAAAATGAGGCCATAGCCATCAGTTGCCAGAATCAATGTTCCATCCTGCAGCTGTTGAATATCATTTATACGCCTGGTTAGCAGGGGATGCTTTTCAAAATGTTTAATTAATCTGCCTTTTGAAAACTGAGATAAACCATTGATATTGGAAAACCATAAATTTCCTGAACTGTCATAAAAAACATGATAGGAGCGATCTTTAAAAAAATCTTCTTTTTCTTTGTACTTGAGGGAGTTAAATTCGAAATTATTTAAGCGATCTGACAGGAAAACCACTCCTGATGAAAGTGCCAGGGCAAGATGATTACTGTGTTCATCAACACTGAAGTGCTTAATAACGAACATGGAATTATTAGCTTCCTTTAAGTAATTCACTTCACTCGTAGTGTAATAAATATGTTTAAAAACACCCATTCCAAAATCTGAAGAAAAGTAAATGGCTTGATTTTTTGGATCGTAACTGATCTGCTTTATGGTTTTGTATTTCTTAAAATCATCTAATCCAATTTCGTTTACCTGATAATTATCAATTGTTAAAACATCAATTACAGCATCATCAGTGCCCAGCCATAATCTGTTTTTACCATCCTTGGTAATGCTTTTGATCACATTGCTGCTCAAGCCTGATTCTGCATCGATAATTGAAAGCCTGTTGTTTATATTCGGTAACATGTAAATGCCAATGTTGGTGGCGAACCACATGTTATGGTTGCTATCTTTCATTACCTGATTTACCGAAATATCCTGAAGATACTGAACGGTTTTCCCGTTTTTATCCAGTGCAAACGAGCCGTTTGCATTAGCTATCCATACTTCTTTTGCTGTTTTATCATAATAAAAATAGCCGGACATGTTTTTAATCAGGTTCTGTGGAATGGCAATCATATCATTGATCTTTCCCTGTTTAAACTCTTTTAAGCCATTTTTATCTAAATACAACAATGATTTGTTTGGCGTGTTCACAGCTGTCATGTAGGAAAGCGGCTGCACATTTGATTTTAGAATGGAAAACGTTTTCCCATCAAATTTCTGAACGCTTAAATCGCTGTAAGCATAAATATTTCCCTGCTCATCTTCATGGATAAAAGCATTTATAAACTTATCATTTGGATTGGGAGAAATATATTTTCTAATCGTTTTTCCATCCCAACATGCGATTAGATTTGAGTTTGTTCCTAACCAGATTCTTCCTTGTTTATCCATCAGGAAAGAAACTATGACGGTATTAAAACTTAATTTTTTAAGGAGTTGACTGTTGTCTCTGTTGTAGAATTTACCATCCTGTAAATAACTCAGCTGGCCATTTAATGCAAAAAACCAAATTCTTCCATACTCATCTTCCTTCATTTGGAGAATTTGTGTGTCTGGCAATCCATCTTCTATGGCAAAATTCTGAAAGTTTGTTCCATCAAAACGGCTTAAACCATTATCGGTTGCTATCCAGATAAAACCCTTTTTATCCTGCAAAATATAGTAACAGTTATTGCTTGCCAGGCCATTTTTTGAGGTATAATGGGGTAAATAGGTTGTTTGCGCTGAAACTTTTTGAATGGTTAATGAAAGGGAAATCAAAAATAAAATGGCAAGGAGAATGCCTGTCCTGAATATTAGGATTGAAGCTTTAACAGCTTTTTTGTGGTCTGCCTTTGCACAATTAATGATCACTGCCTGCTTTTGTAAATAATTTTATTTTCTCAAAAAAATCGCTTGCTCTTCTTCGGGAAATATTGATGCTTTCTCCGTTTTTTAAAAATACCTGCAATCCGTTTTTGGAGTTGTACTCTTTTAAATGATTTAGATTGATGATGTTTGATTTATGTATTCTCACAAACTGATCTGTAGGTAATAATTCTTCAAACTCTCTTAAAACCTTTGAAACGGTTATCTTTTCCTGACTACTTAAATGCACTATTGAATAATTGCTATCAGCCTCAATATAAATAATATCATCAACATCTATCATTTTAAAACCTTGTCCGTAGGGAAGGGTAAGTTTTCTGATTTCTGATTTAGAGGTTAAACTGGATGCAAGATTGCTTATTCTATCATCGTTTCCAAGCTGGTTTTTAAACAGGTTAATGTGTTGTGAAACTTTCTCAACAGCAGTTTTTAACTCATCAATATCAATAGGTTTAAGGAGATAATCCAATGCATTGGCTTTAATGGCTTTTAGTGCGTATTGATCGTATGCTGTAGTAAAAATCACGGCTGCATTGTGCTTTTGTGCATCGGGCACCAAGTCGAATCCGTTTCCGCCTGGCATGGCTATATCCAGGAAAATCAAATCAATAGGATGATGCGCCAAAATATCTTTAGCCTCTGATACGGATCTTGCAATGCCCGTAATTTCTACTTCCGGGCAATTTTGTTGCAGCAAGAAAAATAATGATGAACGTGCAAACTCTTCATCATCAACGATAATGGCTTTAAGTACTGTCATAGTAATAGGTTTGTGAATGTATCAAAATCGATTTATAAAAAAAAATGTAAAAGAAAAAACCAGATCAGGAATTGTCACGTATGTATCATCAAACGAATACAAAAACCCTAAACATAGTCACTATGAAAAACAATGAACTAGAAACAAAAAATGAACTTCAAGATGAAAGTTTATTTAATGGCTCGCTGGGCAGAAGATCATTTCTTCAATACGCAGGAGCAAGTGCAGCGGCTTTGGCATTGGTAGCTGCCGGTTGTAGAAAAGATCGCAATTTTGGCGATATAAGCGGTGGGGCTACACTTGATTTTAAAGATGATTTTGGTGTGCTAAATTATGCTTATGCATTAGAGCAATTAGAGGCAGCATTTTATATTCAAGTTGCATCTAATCCACCATCAGCATTTTCAGCAACTCAAAAAGCTTATTTCCAGGATGTGCAGTTTCACGAGATTGCTCACAGAGAATTATTTAAAAAAGCTTTAGGAACAGCTGCAATTGGAAGTTTAGAGGTAAATTTTTCGGCAATTAACTTTTCTGATGCTGCGAGTGTTTTAGCTACAGCAAAAACTTTCGAAGATTTAGGCGTATCTGCTTACAATGGGGCAGGCGTAAGATTAAAAGATGCCAAATACCTTGTTTTAGCTGGCCAGATTGTTTCTGTTGAAGCCCGCCACGCTGCATATGTAAGAGATCAGATTTCTAACGGCAGTTTCGCTGATTTAGGAAGCCTTAGTGCATTTGGTGCTGTAGATGCAAACGGTTTAGATGCATCTTTAACACCAGATAAAGTGTTGCCTTTAGCTGCACCATTTATCAAAACAAAAATTAACGTTATCAACCTTTAATCTTTAAACTCAGAAATTATGAATATCTTAAATATATTAGACGAAATTGAAAAAGTTGATGGAGAGATCTATGAAAGATTAAATCCACGCAGAGCGGCAATGAGAAGTTTTTTCAATGTTGGAAAAAAAATCTCATTAGCAGCATTACCATTGGCACTGGGCTCGATGTTCCAAAAAGCTTATGGACAAACAAATCCTTCGAGTGTGGTTGAAGTACTAAACTTTGCCCTTGCTTTGGAGCATTTGGAATATAATTACTACAACAGAGCGTTATCGACCACCGGTTTAATACCTTCAGGCGCGGCAACCACCGCCATTACAACCATCCGTACGCATGAGCTTGCTCACGTTAACTTGTTAAAAAGTGCAATTAGTGCCGCTGGTGGCACCCCGATCAATTTAGTAGAGGCTAACTTCGATTTCACAGCAGATGGGACTTTTGGAGACGTTTTCACAAATTATCAAACATTTTTGAAAGTGGCTACAGCTTTCGAAGATACTGGTGTAAGGGCTTATAAAGGTCAGGCTCCTGTATTAAAAGAAATGCCGGTACTAACAACGGCATTGCAGATTCACTCCGTAGAGGCTCGTCATGCAGCACACTTGCGTCAAATGACAGCAGCTGCACTTGGAGTAGCATTAAAACCATGGGTTAGCTTAGGTGCAAACGGTGTTTCTAATGATACCGGTATTCCACAGGTTGATGCGGTTTATGTTCGTGAAAACAATACCATTCAGGCAACTTATGAAATTACAGGTATTAATGGCACGGCTGTAACCAAAACTGCAGCAGCAGAATCCTTTGATGAATTTTTAACTGGTGCGGAGGTTAAAAATATTGCTAACTTATTCATTAGAACAGGTTTCAAATTAACATAGCTGAAAAGTTTACATTATTGATTAGGTAATGTTTAGTTTAAGGTAGGGAGGTAGAACTTAGGTTTTACTTCCCTTTTTTGATTAGGATTTGTAAGATTTAAAGATTTTTAGATCAAGGTGCACCTGGCGAAAGCTTTAAGATTATCTTCGATGAGCAATCGTGGAGGTGGTAAAAAAAACCTCTCCCTATCAAAGCTTGTGGTTTAGGCCGGTTTGTGCTGTCCCTCTCCTTGAAGAGCGGGAAACAAAGGTTTTGGGGAATATTCTAAATTCATTGAATTTGGTTGATTGTTCTTAAATGTTTTAGGTTGTAAAAAAACCTCTCCCTGTTAAAGTTTGTGGTTTAGGCGGTTTGTGCTGTCCCTCTCCTTGAAGAGAGGGAAACAAAGGTTTTGGGGGATATTCTAAATTCTCCGAATTTGGTTGATTGTTCTTAAATGTTTTAGGTTGTAAAAAAACCTCTCCCTGTTAAAGTTTGTGGTTTAGGCCGGTTTGTGCTGTCCCTCTCCTTGAAGAGAGGGAAACAAAGGTTTTGGGGAATATTCTGAATTTGGTTGATTGTTCTTAAGTGTTTTAGGTGGTAAAAAAAACCTCTCCCTGTCAAAGTTTGTGGTTTAAGCCAGTTTGTGCTGTCCCTCTCCTTGAAGAGCGGGAAACAAAGGTTTTGGGGAATATTCTAATTCTCTGAATTTGGCTGATTGTTCTTAAATGTTTTAGATTGTAAAAAACCTCTCCCTGTTAAAGTTTGTGGTTTAGGCCGGTTTGTGCTGTCCCTCTCCTTGAAGAGAGGGAAACAAAGGTTTTGGGGAATATTCTAAATTCATTGAATTTGGTTGCTTGTTCTTATGTGTCTTAGGTGGTAAAAAAACCTCTCCCTGCCAAAGTTTTTGGTTGGCCGGTTTGTGCTGTCCCTCTCCTTGAAGAGCGGGAAACAAAGGTTTTGGGGAGTATTATAAAATCTCTGTCTGCGGTGGTAACAGTATCTTCCTGCTTCTAACAAGCTTGTTTTGAAGTGTAAGCATAATTCTTTTTCAAAAGCAATTTTATCTTTTAAAACCGGAACTTTACTTCAGTAGCACTTTCTGCATATTTCCACAATTTCTTCGCTAATTTCTCGTCATTCATTGTAGGGGTGCTGTGTTTAGAAAGCGTAGGATATCCTGAATATTCATGTTCTCCATCAGGTCCAAAGAATTCGCCACCTTTAACTGAAGCATCTGTTGCTGCAAATAAGGAGGGTAAAGCACCCTGCCATGGCTGCATTACATCTTCATATTCGGCAAACATACCTTCTAATTGCTCTCCTGGAATATGACGTTGCAAATCGGTACGGGTAACTCCAGGGTGGGCCGCTGCGGAAATCATATTTAAATTGGATGTTTTTACTTTTCTGTTTAATTCGTAAGTGAATAAAATGTCTGCCAGTTTGCTTACTGCATATGCTTCCCACTCATTATACGGTTTTTCTAATTTGAGATTTTCGAAATCGATATTATCTGTTAAAGTTGCTGCACCGCTTGAAAGTGTTACCACTCTTGAATTCGAAGATTTTTTCAGTAACGGAAATAAATGCCCTGTCAGTGCAAAATGCCCTAAAAAGTTTACTCCGAATTGTAATTCAAATCCATCGTCAGTTTTGGATGCCGGTGGAATCATTACCCCCGCATTGTTGATGAGAATATCGAGTTGCTGATGTTTATTTTTAAATTCATCTGCAAATGATTTGATTTGAGCAAGATTGGCAAGATTGAGTATTCCAAAATCTAATTTACCTTTTCCTTTGGTTTCTGATTGAATTTTATTAACTGCTTCACTTGCTTTATGTGCATTTCTTACGGCAATGGTTACATGGGCTCCTGCTTCATATAGCGCTTTAGCGGTTTCATAACCGATACCTGTATTTGCTCCCGTTACAATAGTTGTTTTTCCTGTTAAATCAGGCATGTTTTCTTTTGTCCACATATTTTTTTGATTTTTGTAGTTAAACATTTTTGTTAATCAGGTTTTCCGTTCTGGTTCTGCAATAGTTCCAAATGATTTGCTCATTTTGTTTACTATAATATTTTTCAGAAGGTAATTTGATTTTTTTGTTTTCAAAATATTTTCCGTTTACTGATTTTACTTCATCAGAAACGGCCAGATGAATGATCGTTTCTGCTCCCTGTTCTGGAGTTTTAAAAAATGGCCTTACCAATTTTCCGAAGAAATTGAGCAAACCGCCTAAATTACTGTTCACACCAAAATTAGTTACCACAGCTCCGGGATGTAATGTGTTAACCGTAACGTTATACAATCCCTGGCTACTCAATTGTTCTGATAAGTATTGACTAATCCATATCAGAAAAAGTTTTGCGTTTCCATAAGCTACGAGTGGATTGTAGTTATGTTTAAGTTCAATATCGCTTAAACGGGGTTTTGCATTCAATTTATGTGAATTGGAAGAAACATTGATGATTCTTCCATCCTCACTTCTTTTCAATAAATCCAACAATAAATTTGTTAGTAAAAATGGTGCAAGAAGATTAACTGAAATTGTGGCTTCAATTCCTTCTGCCGTTTCTTTTCGGTCTTTGCTC
The DNA here is from genome assembly GCF_003339865.1 of Pedobacter chinensis. GTDB lineage: Bacteria > Bacteroidota > Bacteroidia > Sphingobacteriales > Sphingobacteriaceae > Pedobacter > Pedobacter chinensis. The sequence continues at coordinate 766,783 of NZ_QPKV01000002.1, read as the reverse complement.
ATTATTCCGCCTGCGTTATTAATCAGAATATCCAATCTGTCATGTTTATTGATAAAAGTTTCAGCTACTTTTTTAATATCTCTCATCAAAAACAAATCTCCAATGAAATAATCTATATTTTCATTACCTGTTATCTTCTTTATTTCTTTGCAAACTGCTGCCGTTTTTTCTTCATTTCTTCCGTGTATAATTACCCGATAGTGCTTACTTGCCAAACCAAGTGCAGCTGCTTTTCCAATACCTCCGGTTGCTCCTGTTATGAACGCTGTTTTTTGTTGTTTCATTTGTTTTGTTTTAACTTACAAACTTAAGTACATTTGATAACCATTAGTAAGTACTAACCAATTAGATAGTGCTTTCAAACTGGTTAGTAATGGTTTTTATGAGTAATTATGGCAAAAAGTACAGAATATATTCAATGTGATACAGCAACGCTACGTGCTATTCATGATGCTATGGAAACCCTGAAACTGCCAATTCTTCTGTCATTAAAAGGCGGAGCAAAACGTTTCAGGCAGATTGGGAGAGAGGTAGAGGGTATCAGCGATAAGATGTTGTCTAAAGAGTTAAAGGATTTGGAAACCAACTTATTGGTAAAACGAACAGTGTACGATACATTCCCACCTACGGTTGAATACGTAATGACTGAACATGCAGACTCCTTGCAGGAGGTAATGTTTGCACTAAAAAAATGGGGCGTGTCACATCGCAAAAAGATTGTAGGCAAGTAATAAATAAAGTGCTACCACGTTTGGTTTTGCCTTATGCATATTTGTTTACCGGAGGATGGTTGTTTAAAACAATTCTGTTTCATGCTTTAATGATAATTTGATGTTTTGCGATTCCAATTTACTGGCTCAGAGACATCAAACTGCTCCAGAGCTTATGTTTTTGCATAGAAGCGTATCTGGCAATGGGTTTTGTGTTTTTAGTCGTCCAAGCCTTTGTTTTCGAGAATTTTTGGAATGTATTTTTCAACCCGATCCATTCTCGTTTTAGATTGTTTAGCGGAAGAAAAATAGAGCAGGTATCCTCGTTGTCTGCCAGGTGTTAATTTGTAAAAAGCACTTTTTAAGTCGGGCATTTCCTCTAATGCAGATTGAAATTCTTCCGGCATTTCATATTCAGTTGTGGTTTTCATTTCAACTTTCAAACCCGCTTTGTCATTTTTAACGGCTTCTTTTATGTATGCCTTTATGGTTGATTTATTTTTAAGAATTTCCTCAATGTCGAAAAAACGGATTTGCCTAGCAGACTGCACATTTTTTGTTTGTTGCACTAAAATTTTTTTCGGGTCTTTAAGCAAAGCTCCCTGCATAAACAACAGCGCACAATAATTTTTGAAACCGTGTATTAAAACAATGTTGCTTTTTTGATTGGTGTAGCAAGGACAACCCCATTTTAATTCTTCTGTTAAGCCGCAATCAAGCACTATCTCCCGTAGTTCCTGGTAGGCTTCCTGCCATTTACCTGATTTATTAAAAAACCAATCTACCATTGAGTTCATCATACTTATTTGTTTTATAATTAATTATTTTGTTTTTCTCTCCGCAGGTCTAAAATACCACGACACAACTGTTAGTGTTAAAAGTAATGTTGGTCCAAATAATTCAACAGCTTTATCGCCAACTGCCAAATGCGATAAAATGGCTCCTGACATGGCAAAGAAAAATCCTGCATAGGCCCATTCTTTTAGCAAAGGAAGTTTAGGAATCAGTACTGCTATTACACCTAATATTTTCCAAACACCAATTATGGTTAGAAAATAACCTGGATAGCCTAAACCTAAAGAAGTCTTATCAACTTCTTCTTTTATTTTTAGCAGCTGAACAATCCCTGTCGAAGTCATTCCTAATGCCAGCCAAACAGTTGCGATCCAATAGATGATTTTATTTAACCTTGTTGAGCTCGAGAGTCCGGGTTGCTTTGCCATATTTATTTTAATTTGTTCACAATTTCTTGTAGTCTGTTGTGTGCCATATTGATTCCTTGTGTAAATGGCATTTGCAACAATTGGTTTCTGAACTCAATGGATTTAAACAAGATGTGCATAGTAAGTTTGCTTGTTTCGTCAGTTAGTTTTTCAAAGGTTAAGTATTCGAGCTGAACAGGAAAAGGCGTATTCTCCATTTCAAAAGTTCGCGTAATTTTTTGGTTCGGAACAAATTCGTGTATTGTTCCGTTTGCCCGAAAAACTACATTTCCGTTGTGCGATGTTTCAAACGCGTAAGAGCCGTGTTTTTTGTTTTCCATTTTCAACACTTTCGTACCCATCCATTCTTCAAAAAGCTCGGGTTCCTGGTATGCTTTAAAAAGTAACTCCAAGGGTAAATCAAATTCCCTTGTGATTACGATTTCCTGCTTGTCGTTTTCGGCATTGACTTTGGTTTTTTGTTCCATTGTTACTTGTTTTTATATTTTTTCATTACAGCTTCTAATTTGTTAAACCTGTCATCCCACATTTGTCTGAATGGCTCAATAAAGTCGGCCACTTCTTTCATCTTTTTAGCATTGATGTGATAATAAATTTCCCTGCCGCTTTGCTCTTGTGTAAGCAATTCGCACTCAGTAAGAATTTGTAAATGCTTTGAAACAGTTGGACGTGCAGTATCAAAGTTCGAAGCAATTACACCTGCAGTCATGGCCTGCGAGGTAACCAGTAAAAGTATTGCTCGTCTTGTTGGATCGGCAATGGCCTGAAAAACATCTCGTCTTAAATTCATCAATCGTATTTATTTTTTTATTGTCTGATGGAACTTTGGTTTGTTATGAAGTTATTTGACTACAAATATAAATGTAGTTATTTGACTACGCAAATTTTTTATAAAAAACTTTATGTCTCTTGTCTTTTTCTTTGTAGTAACTTGTTGATAATTTAATGTTTACTATTTTCTGATTTTGAAAAAAACCAAAATATATGGGTAAGGTATCCGTTTAGAGGTATTTAAAATACGCCAGTGGTTTATTGAATTGTCATTATTGCTTTTTTCCCTTTTTTTGGAATATGCAGGGATTGAATTTTGTTATTTAGTTACAGCAATTCCTTTTAGTAGTACATTTCTCTTGTTAGTCAAATCTTGAAAATCAAAATCAACACTGTTTTCATAAAAAACGAATGAGAACTTATATAAATTTATTTTGCAAAGCCTATTGTAATCCATAATTAATTTGTTCTTGTCCCAGAAACTTTTAATGGCAATAGGTAAACCAAATACGTGTTCTTTTGATATTTTATATTTATTGCCCATTCCAATAGGATGTTGTTCTTTAGAACCATCAGTGAAATCAAGTACGAGATAATATTCTTTATTTCTTTTTTCAAACCGGATGGTATTCCACTCCAAATCATTTTTTTCCAAATGAAAAGTCTTATTTAACATACTTGCAGAAAAGCCATTTCCATCGATACTTTTTCTATCAATACTCTTTATACCGGGCGATTCTATCGTTTTTATCAAATTTTTTAATTCGGCATTGTGCGTTTCATCTTTATGATATGATTTAATTGATTCGAGCACAAGATTATCAATATCTCCCGAATTTAATCCTCCTCCGGTCACTGCTATTACTAAATTTTTCTCTCTAAGAATGAACAATCGCTGGCCTCCTCTTCCAAGTGCCTGAATTTCATCCGGATTTTCACTATCAAGCCACCAGCCGTAACCATAAGATTCAGTACCATGTATATAATACAATGGTTTTATTTTCTTAAGCCATTCATTTGAAATGATCTGTTTTCCGTTCCATTTTCCATCATTCAATAGCAAACAGCCTATTTTGGCCAAATCATAAGGACTGGCAATAAAATCGCCCCAACCAAAATTAACTCCTATGTCATTCTCTTCCCAATATGTATTACTAAATTGCAATAAATCGAATAGGTATTTCCTGGCAAATTCGTGGCATTTCATTTTAGTTGCTCTTTGTAGAATTTCTGCGAGCAGATAAAAATTGCCACTGCAATAAGAGAATTTCTCTCCTGGTTCTGATGAAAATGAAAGAGCAAACATAAATTCTACCCAATCAGGATTTTCCTGCATTTGTTGTAATTCTTTTTCTCTATCATTCCAACTGCATTGCCACCCTGATGCCATGTTAAGCAAGTGCTTTATCCTTATATTTTTTAGTGTATCATTTTTTACTGTGTACTCTGGGAAATATGTAATTACTTGTTCATCTTCATTTTTAATAAATCCTTTATCGATTGCTATGCCAATCAATAGCGAAGTAATACTCTTTGTAACAGATGCTATATCATGAACATAGTTTTTCTGGAATGGATAAAAACAGGCATCCAGTACAATATGATCATTCCTGATAACTAACAGGCTATGGATATTCGTGTTATCTTGTTTAAGCTTTTGGATCCCATTGATGAGTGTCAAAGAGCTCATGCCCTGCTCCTCTGGAGAAGATACTTTCCAGGGAATATTTTTCTGTCCATAACCCTTAGTTATGATAGAGAAGATGCAAAAAAATATGTAATAATATTTCATTTTTGTACTGCTTTAATGGCACACAACGTGTTTGGGCGCTGCTACAATCGGAAATTTGAAAACTTTCAGCCTAAATTTACCACTAAAGTTTTACAGTAGCACAACAGTTGAATAAATTCCGTCAGCCACTATAACGCCATCCGCTTGTGACCAGCAGTTGCTATTCTTCAGCATTTTCAAGATAGCGTTTTAATGTTTGTAAAACTGTTGGCCAGGCCTGCTTAACCGCTTCATAATACCAATCCCAGTCAGCCCCGTGTTGATACCCTTCTTGACAAAGGTATATTTCTGAGATGTTACCTTTTTCTTTTGTCTTTATGGTTAATGTCATTGGTCCAAGAAATGACTTGTCGGGATTGAGATAAACAAAATTGTCGATAACAAGTGTACTTTTGGGATTGTAGTTACTTATTATACCAGTTGAAATAAATCCTATTGCTTTGTCGCTGATGTTCCAGGCAAGCGTATAAAGTCCACCGACTTTTTTTTCAATAAGTGTTCGCTCCACACCCCACCAGTCTTTAAGCATTTTAGTGTCTGTAAAAGCAGATATTATAATGTCTGTGCTTGCTTTTATGTTTTCTATTACTTCAACTTTTTTCATAGCGTCCATTTTAACATGTCAATTTACTAATATTATTCTTCAGAAACCGGTTTGTTGCTTTGCCTCTTTACTTATATCCTGTCCGAATACAATTTCATATCCGTTGTTATCCCATATTGAAAAATCCCTTACCAACCATTCCTGGTTTCCGATCTCATATTTAACGGTTACTTTATCTTTTATTTGTTCCCAAAGTTCATCAACATTTTCTGTGTCAATATAAATGCTGCCTGTAAAGTGTGGTTTTGGAAAAAAATCTTCATTATTTTCAGGGGCTTTGCAATCTTCAGGTTCATCAACAGGAATAACGGTCATGATTTCTATGTCATCTCTTTTCAATGCTGCAAACCTGTCAACCTGGTAGCGGCAAGTAAAGCCTAGTATGTCCACATAAAATGTGATGGTTTCCTGCAAGTTTTTAGTCCATAAAATCGGAGTTAGCTTTCTTAATTTCATAATCAAAAGTTTTTAAATCAAATGTATATGACGGGTTCGTATGTTAATGCTTAAATCTATATTTTATCCAGCTTGTAATTAAATCCTCATATCCCCTGGATAAATACTTCCTTTTGAAAATCCTTCTTGCGTAAACTCTCCATTTATTTTATCTTTTGAAATCTTGCACTTAAAATAGTTAATCGGCTCTGACATTAATTGAAACTGTACCGAGTCATTTATAACAACCATGCTATCTAATGGGATACCGCTTGCTTTTTGGGATGGTGAATTGAAAAAAACAACCGTTTTGGTGGCTTGCATTTTAAATTCAACTGCTATGTTCATTATCGAGCCTTCTCTGTTCATAGTGCCGTCCAATATCCAGAACTTTTGTTTTGGCAAAACACCTGCGGAGTACAAAAGAAAAAAAGTAATATTATGATGAATTTCGTCTTTTGCATAAAAGTCTGTTAACCTAGCTTGGTCATCTAGCATTGCTGGTAACGTGGCTACGGCTTGACGATATTTGAAATTGTCAGTACGTAACTGTTGCTAAATTTAAATAAAAGTTCATTGATTTTGGTAAAAACACTTTACCGGGTGTTTTTTCTTATTCTGCTTAAAGATGATGGTGTAATTCCCAAATAAGAAGCAATGTGTGACAGAGATACGCGATTTACCAAAGCAGGATATTTTTCCATAAACTCAAGATATCGGGTAGCAGCATCCTGCGAAACTAACTGGCTTCTTCTTTCCAATTTTTCGTGATGGTGTTTTGCCGTTATTTTTTGAATGATGTTATCCCAACCAACAATCGTGTCGGAAATTTCTTTCCAATCTTTTCTTGAAAATACAACGAGTTTACAATCAGTAATCGCCTGTAAATATTCTGAAGGCGTGTAGTTCGTTTCAGTGTTATGCCCATCTAAAATCAAATGGTTTTCATCAATAAAGTAACGGGTGTTTTCTTCGCCTTTATTGGTATAATAATACACCCGGAGAACGCCATCTGTAATAAAACCAATCTGTTTTACCATTTTTCCTGCTTCCCAATAATAATCGTCTTTGCGAAGTGCCAATTCATCTGCCCTTTTTGAAATGAAGTCTATTTGCTGTTGATTCAGATTACCAAACTGCAAAATGTAATCTATAAATTCTTTCATTTCGCAATTTAGTTAAATGTGATATTTAAGGATTTGTCATTTGGCAAAAAAATAATTTATGATTTTACCTTAAATAATTTGGCAATTCGTTTCTTCCATATAAAAGTGATTTCTGGATTTATTAATCTGGGTTCCAGTTAATACTTAAACAAAAATCGGATGTTTTTCAGAAACCTTTGTTTAGTCATTCCTCATCATGCTAAACCCATTATTCATTATGCTGAATTTATTTTTCAAGGGGATTAGTGTTTTCAATGGTCTTTCTCGTTTATAAATACCCCGAAATAAATTCAGGGTAACGAATGTTTAGATCAGGTGTCTAATGAATAATTGAAAGATATATTAATTTCCGAACTTAAGCTTTTAACCCTTTAGTTATATGCCTGGAAATGATCACGCCTTGTTGCAGCAGTATCAGTTTAGTGCATAGTCAGTTAGCCAAAAGGGTTTCATCCTTATCTCCTGCGTGTCTTGTTCAGTAAAATGTAGTTTTTTTTCGAACAAAAGACGAACGGGGTGGCAAGCTGCTAATGGCTTGCCACCCTGTTAAATAAGCATTTTTATCGTTTGAAATCTAATCATGAAAAAGCTTCAGATTTGGGAATAATATCAACTGTTATAACATCAGCAATCATCACAACACACTTCGGCAACCGGTACCAGTGCAGAAGTTCGGTAAATTCTGTAATTGCCCAGCCCCGTTGTTAAAGGATTTAAGGGTTCGGCAGTGGCTGCGGCTCTGATCTCTTTACGGTAACGCCTGTCGAGTTGCCATTGGTTTTCCATTGGAAACATTTCAACACATAATACACTTAAATTCATGTGGGTGGGAAGGCCCATTTCGGTTAGTCGGGTTTCAATATTGGCAACCTGTAATACTGCTATTCCTGAACGTGTACCTTCTTCCTGCATTGGAAGCTGATCTTTACGTAAAACCTGCTCTTTTGGCAAATAAGGCATATAACCCGAATGGATCAGCAGATTCCGGTAAGATTTACCATCGGCCTGCCTAACCTGGGTATATAACATGTACCAGAGGGTAGTTTGTGGTGGCATGGCTGAAATATTTCTTCCGTTAAGTACAGCAGTGGCGAACGGGGCGGTAATAATGATTTCGTTTTTATACGTTATTTTCTGAATGCTATCTGTAATCAATGGCGATTTTCGGGTTGAAATTACTTCTAATTTACCGTTCGCCACAGTTTTTGCTGCGGTCTGTGAAATCAAAGGTGTTTTTCTTCTAAACACATTACAAACGAGCGCAGGAGCAGGATGCTGAACACCATTGGCCCTCAATGGTCTGCCATATCTGGCCTGGGCAGTGCTCCACAATTCTTTTTTATGTCCAACCCTGATTTCATAACTAAAAAAGCCAAATAGCTCATCACTATTTGCATGCAAGCCCGGGGGAAGTGGTAGCATATAAAAATTAGATAAACCATTATCGTCGCCTCTTAACATTTCCTGCATGGCGCCCATGCCGGCATAATCATTTTTCATGCCTGGAATTATGGAACGGATTTTCTCTGCATTGATATTTAAAGGTGGGTCTACCGGATCAAAGCTGAGCAGCTCATTGCCGACTTTGCAGAGCAGGGGATCGGGTGCATTGGAAAGTACCCTCGCAAAATAGGTGTCGTTGGGATCTTCCGGAGCTGCATCCATCTCCAGCCACAAAAATCTCTGTCTTATCTCTGTAGAGGAATATTTTTCCTCATCGGCAACGTAAGGAGAGAGGGCAATACCGGCAGAAATTAATTTTGGAACCTGCCTTGGTGCAATGGTAACAGGAAGATCGATGTTTTTGGTTATATCTTTATACCCTGTTACGGTATTTGCTTTAAATTTTGCTGTAATCTTATAGTATAAAGTAACTTCATAAGGGAAATCTGTCATGGCCAGTTTTGGATCAAAGGCATCGAAAAAAATCAACCTTGAGTGCGACCTGTCAGGGTTTGATAAGGCGTTAATTGAGGCTGTTCCGCTTACGTTTATTGAGCCAACAACAGGAAATGCCGTGCTGGTTAAAGGTTTTCCTTTTTCTTTCCATTGCCGGCCAATGATGATGCTATCTGGTTTTAAACCATTCCATGTCCAATCTCTTAATAAACTCAAATTAACGCCGATGATCCAATGATTAAAAAGTTCGCCCAATGATGAAAAGGTCAGTGATGAAGAATCGGGCGCAAGCGAATGACGCATCAGACTTGAGCAACCGAACTGTACTCTGGTGCCTTTTTCTCCTTCAAGGCTAAGGTTATGGGCAGTTAGATTAAAGGCATCGGCCAGCCGGCTAATTTCTGCGGGAGTGGTGCTGTTAATTAGATTAATCTCCAGAAACTTACTTGTGGTGATTACTTTATGCTGGTCTATTGGGTTTTCCGGTTGTAAATATACTGCCTTAAAGCCACCATCTATTTCTGAAAATAAATCAGTTTCGTCTTTTGCGGCTTTAAAAGAACTCAAAATAAGTTTTTTGCCTTCAGCAATGGCGATGTCTGCATAATCATTATCTGCAGATTTAATTATAGGGGTAAAGGTTATCCGCAGATTTCTTGACGTTGGCAGAACCAATTCGCTGGCATTTCCCGTGTTGTTAAAGCCGCCTGTTAAATCTATTACAGGCAAATCCTTGTAAATAATTTTTAAGGGAAATTCCTGGTCGTAATCATTACTGGCAGATGGAAAGGCATATTCTTTTTCATACAATAAGATAAAAGCATCTTTCCCATTTTCAGAACGACCATTATCCATATCTAAGCTCTTCGCCTCAACACGTACCTTGAAAAAATCCACATCAGGATCTGCGAGTCCAATATCCACGCCTTTCTTTTTATTTCCCGCTGGTAAGTTTGCTAAAATAGATTTTAACCGTTCTACCGGATTGGTGTATTTTCCGGTATATACCACAGCAGGATAGCCTAGTAATGGTCTTTTTATTTTGAGGATGGGTTTTGCCGTTGTAATTAAATTTTCAATAATGCTGGTATCTGGTAATGGTACTGATTTTGTTCCCTTAGGAAGTGCATCATAAATTTCATTTATATTGCTGATCTTGATTGCTCCGGCGGCAACATATCTTTTAAAATGCAGGGAAGCCACGGGTTTTTCACCTCCGTTTAATGCGGGGTCATCAGCGGTTGGGCCGCCACCCGAAATGTCCATCAAACGAACCCTGAATTCATAATCTTCTCCATAGCGCAAGGGTAAAGCATATTTTGGATTCTGGCGATAAGGATGATTAACCTTTTTAGGTATTGCGTTTATTGTATTGGTTGGTACATCGGGGCGGGGTGCAAGCATTTTGCTGCTTTTGAGCATATTGATGTCTTCCGCATCTTTATCGGCAAGGGTTAAGGGAATACCTGCCCAACTGGCAAAATACATGGGCAGCCAAAATCCATCGCCTTTTGAATCGCCATGTGCCGCAGGATGAACCTCTGTTCCCGGCTCAATGATATCACCTGCAGCTGATATTGGAATTGAACCTCCGGCCAATGCTGTAGGGATTTCTACGGTTAAACTATTTTGCGAAAGCCAGTTTGAAGTGCCCGTTTTTCTGGCATCCAGCCGATAACCAAAAACGCCTAAGGGTGCATCAACATTCATTCCTGACTGTTCTTCTTTCTGAAGCATCTGGCGGTTGTACCAGATGGCAATTTGCTCATCATCCCAGCCTAAACGAATGCCAATATCTTTTAATGGCGGGTTCGAGGTATCTCTCTCCTGCAATAAATCCTGATTTACGGGTTGGTTGGCATGTACGATTTTAGCAAAGCCATCATCATAAACAATGGCATCTCTTAAAATCTCATCATAACCGATGTTGTTTTGAGCTGTATCGTAAACGGGAAACTGCACGGCAGCAAATAATCCACGCTTTTCCATTCCTTTTAATGCCGGAATACGTGCCGCGTAACGCATTTTCGCTAAAGCAGCAAAATCACTGCCTGTATTCAGTTCCGTGTAAATCCATCCGCCTTTTTGAAATAGTTTAACATCTGATACCGGAATGGATGCTTTATAAAGTAGTCCGGCTTTTTCGGCGAGTTTTGGATTTCGAAGACAAAATGCCACCACCTTGCCCCACGATAAAGTGTTACGGTTTGTACTTACATCGGTAGTTGGCTGGTTTTTGTTTTTAACTGCACAACTGTACTCATCACCTGTTAAGGCATAACGGGTTTTAGCTTTAACAAAGTTGAATGAAGCACGATAACTCTCTGGCAGGTATTTTCTGATTGAACGATCCTTGTATTTTTCAATGTCAGCCTGCGCTCTTTGAGCTGGTTTTTTCGTTTCGTTATCATCAATTTTCATCCCATCGCTTGCTTCCATTTGTGCTTTTAGGGCCTGCCAGACATTTCTGGTTGAAATAACCGGGTTTTCCAGCGTAATTGCCGGCGAGGAAGAAACATTTGGTGTTATTGGAAGTCCTTCCAAACTATCTATTACCATTACTTTAAATTCCAGTTTTGCATCGGCAAATGCCGGCTGACCGGTTTTTATCGGCAGTAAAGGATTCAGGTTTCTGGGAATGATTAAGATATTGAAATAAATTCTTCCGGCTTTAAAATATTGCGGGAAAGTGAGTATGCATAATGTTGTTGGCTCCATGGTAATGTTTTGAAATTCATTAATTAAGCAATTTGACGGGTTTCTTCCCAGGTTTCGGTAAAGTTGATATCGATAACCCAGAAAATGCTGATATCTAGCGCAAATGTGCACATGGCTATGCAGCTTGTTGGTCCGCCACCGAGTTGTTTCTGAATTTTGCCTGCTGCTTCAATGGCGATGGTAATGGTTACAATTCCTCCAAAAATTTCGGCCCGGCCTCTGAAATAAATAAAGGCACCTACAATAAGCTCTTCTGTATTCAGCGACATATCTACACCGACCATGTACAGCACGGCAACGCTGCCAATAACCGGAAGGCCCACGCATAGCTCCACACCGAAACCAAATTTAAAATATAGGGTTGGCGAACTTTTTAAATCTGCAGCCAAGCCTACCTCGGCTCTTCCTGTGGCATAGATTGTAGCTGCAGCCAGGGAAACGCACATTACCCTTAAATCGGCACCCAATTCTAAAAATGCACCTGCCGAAGGCATCAGCTGATCGATGGTATTCGGGATTTTTATGGGCTGGTTAAAATAACAGCCGATTTTGAAATAGGCATCGAGCTTTAAGGGGGTAGTAGGCGAATTGTAATTAATCGGATCGAAAGGGAATTTTACAAATGGAATTTCCTTGCTGGCTTTAAATTTATAATCCCAGCTATCAGCGCTGTTACTCATGGCTATTTTTAAGCCTTTTTGCACGGCTTCAACTGCATTTGTTGGATCGAGGTTATCTAAGAATTCGAGGATCTGATAAATTTTTTCGAGTGGTTTTGCCAGTTTTAACTGAGGTGCATTGCCCGAACCGATGCCTGGTTCTGCTGCGATTTTGGCAGAGAAATCACCACTGATGGTCATCAGCGACTTAAAAGAAGCCAGATCGACAACAATACTTAAATCTTTAAGGTCATTTTTCCAGTTTCCACCAGCAGCAGAATCAGTTAGGTAGCTGACTAAAGTATTTCGCTTCGTACCATTTTTGGCGTCGCTTTGATATTTTATATACATCCTGAACGGATCGCCGTCCTTTCCAATTACATCAAAAGTAAAGTTATCGGGTAATTTAAAATCATTTATCGCTTTGGAAAGTCCATTTTCCAGAACATTGGTAAGTGAATTGGTTACGTTCTCAATTTTAATGGCATTACCCAAATTCGGGAATGGTCCCTTACTGTTGAGCAGGCGGAAACTATCTGCAAGCAAGGGAGCCTCAGAAATCAGCTTGTTTATTTTCTGGCTGTCGTAACTCGGGTCGGTAAGCAATAATTTTTGTGTACCCGTGTTTTGGATGTAACCAAAGCGTTTTGCAAAATTTGCAGCGCTATTTTTAAGTGCATCCGGCGGGGTAACTTTTGAAACCTGACTTGCGTTACTCAATGTAAATTTAGGCCCTGATTGATTTCTTACGCCCTCCCTGATGATGGGTACACTTTGTTTGTTGGTTATGGGCTGAACATCGCCGCTGGTTTTATCCAGTTCAACAATGCTCCAGCTGCCATCGGCAGGTAACTGTACTGAACCTCTTGCAGCCGTTACAAAAATCACATCACTTTTGTTGTCATTCTGATAGGATGCAGAAACATCCAGGCGGCCTACCTGAACTTTTTGCAGACTACCACCAAGTTTAATTTCGGTATCTACATTTCCGCCAAGAGAATTTTGATTTCGCTTCATCAATTCATTAAAAACCGCTTTTGGAATGGGTACGCCCTGTGGTGTTAATTGCAAATAGCCTTTGAATTGTTTTCCGGGTACTTTTTTGATCTGTCCTTTGCCATTTATATCCAGGTCGGCATTGGCATCGAATGTAACGCCAACAAACTTTGCAATCTGCGCATTGCCAGTGCCGCTTTCGTGAACATAATCTGATGCACTGTTGGAATAATAATCTCCGCCGGAAGGGGTATAGGGGATGCTGATGTAATCGCTTTCGACCTCTTTAATATTGCATACCTCGAACAACCCGTTGATGAGGCCAGGGTGGAAGATATACGGATTTTTAAAGTCCTTTTTTTGCCCGTTTGAGCCTTTTGCCTGAAAAGAAAAATCGAATGTTCCGGGGCTTTTGGCAACCCAGCCGCTATCTTCTCTAAAAATAATGGCGTTATTGCGGCGATAGAAAGTGATGGTTCGGACTACGCAAATTCCATAAGGATAAATCATACTTACGGCCTGCACCACTTCATGAGAAAGCCTGCCCCGCATTACATCAAACTTAACCTGGGCAATATCTCCAAATTTTGCCAGCGGCGCTAACCAGTTGCTATAGGTGCTGGCTCCATAACCGGAAAAATCAATATGCGTAACAGGCACACCTTTAGCACTAATGCCCGATGCAAACACATTGTTAAAAATGGTATGTACACTTTCGCCTAAAATACTTTGAGGCAGCGAATTGCCATTGGCATCGATCAGGTTTTTAAGCTGAATGGTTAAGCCGGCAAGTTCTGGCGGGAAATCAGAAGAGGAGGCTTTATTTGCCGAAATTCTGAATTGCAAACCTCCTTTTAACTTAAGGTTTTGCATCTCAAACTCAGGCTGAATAAAGTCAAGGTGGCGATTGTTCATTGTAGCACGAGCCGGGTTATACGGTGTAAGATTTGCCAGGGAAATTTTGCCGTTAGGTAATGCAAAAAGAATGTTACTGGTAAAGTTTTTTTGTTTTAGATCAGGATTTAATGGTGTTAAGCCATCACTGGCAGATTTTAAATTGTTTTTGAACCTTTTGATGTATTTCATCGGATCGATATCGATAACCTGGGTATCGAATTGCGAGAAAATGGTTGATGGCCCCTGATCGGAAAAGCTTAAGATTCCCTCTTCCGGATCGGCACTTATATCGGGTTTGCTGATATTTACCAAAGGTTCCCAACTAATGTGAGGCAGCGTAAAACCATTTAGCAAAGCCATTGGTGTTCGTAAATTCATTTTCTCAATGGTAACCAATTGCTCCGATTGCTGGTTTACCTTTGCAATGCTTTCGGTTATCATTCTAACCTGATTGAAAGACATCGATACCCCAAGTAAATCGTAATTGGTGCTTAAATCCAAAAGAGAAAAAACATTTGGAGTGCGGAAAATTTCGGAATTATTTAAACGGTTTCCGGCAATTTTGAAATTTTCGGTAACATTCCCGGAAGTAAACACTTCCATTCCGCTAAGTTGGTTGTTGTTTCCTGTAAGGGATGCACCTGCCATTTGCGGAATTGCCTGGGCCTGATTATACAAAAGCTGAAAATCAATATCAACCAATGCCATACCTGATTCGCTTTTTTCCCAATTGCAAAGGGAAGTTAACAAACCCAGCATACTTTGATTATATGTGGCCGCATCTCTGAAGGTATTGATGGCACGGCGGTTGGTAAACAATGAAGCTGAAGTATATGGATGCGGCAAAGTTGGAACCAAATCAAGCAAGCCATAAAGTATGGTAAGCTTTCCTTTTGATAAAGTGTTATTGATATCGAAACTCCCGGCTAATAATATGGCTGCAGGGGGAGTAGAAAGCAGATAGGCATTTTCCAGCGCAAACTGATAAGGAGCGGCCGCTGCTTTCTTCTGCTCGCTGAAAGCGGTTTTGGAAAGTAATTGTTCAGATGGCGCAGCTTCGTTTTCGCTGAGCATATCCTGATCGTAAACCATTACCTGCGAAAGGACCGGTGTTACATATTTTACATAAATGCTATCCTTACTTCGCGGTGCAACCGGCTGGCCATCGGCTTTAATGGGTTTATCTGCATCTATTATGGCATCAGCTAAAGCAGAAATGCCTTCTGCGCCCTCTGCTGCGCAACTGTAATCGAGCTTGCGTTTACGCATAAAGGAAAGGGCCATCCCTGCTTTTATACCCGATTGCTCATCTAAATCCCAAAGCTTATAATTTTCTTTTAAGCCTTTAAAGTCTGCACTGTTTTCGTGAATTAGAAATAAGCCTGGTTCGGCTAAAATGTAAGGTCCTTTTAAATCTACCATTGCATTTGCATCCAAACCTATCCAGCGGCAAGACAATCCGGGTCTGCAGATTACACCTAAAGCCCCATTATTACGAATGGTAAAGGGTTTGGTAATATCCAGCGCAGCTAAAGAAAGGCACCATACCGAATCACGAACAAGGGCGTTCCCCGAAATGTCGAAAAATTCGGAAGTCTTTTTTTTGATTGAAAACTCCGGTAAATCACTTTTAAGTGGAATTAATATTTTGTCGAGATCGGCATTGTAAACAGCAACCTTGGCATTATAGGAAAACTGTCGCTTATCTCCGTATAAGGCCCATGATGAGGTTCCCATTTGACTTATGGAAATTTTTTTGGCGGCATATTGCAGGTTTAGTGAAGGAGGCAGTTTGATTTCTGCACTTCTTGAATCGGAGCCGCATTTACCTTCGCCTTTGAGGGTAAAAGTATTATCGAGCACCAGTTCCAGGCTAAAAGTTACCTCAGCGGTTATGCGTAAGGTATCTGAAGTGATGCCAAGTGCCTTGCTTAGTGTAAGTTTTCCGGAACTGATTTTAAAACCAGCATATTTTGCATTTCCTGCTGCGGTTGCAAATAAATCTGCCCTTAGCCAAATGCTTCCCTTGCTGAGTGTGTAAACATTGGTTGCTCTTGATAATGCCGATAGTTTTAAAGGAATGAGCATTAAAGGTGCAGCATCTCCGGTAACGTAAACGGGAACCAATTTTTCGTAACTCAAAAAATCATACCAGTAGAATCTGCCGTCATTGGCTGTAAACGGACCAAGGGTTTCGGTGGCTTTAGCGATGTTAAGTGCTGAAAATCCTCCGCTTGCATTTAAATTTACAAAAGGACTTTCTCGTCTTACCACCAATGCTTCACTGGTCGCCTTACCGGGTTTGGTTTCCAGAAATTCAGTTAGCGGATTGCTTTTGCTGATGTTCTGGTTGATCAACTCCGGAACATCTGTTTTTAGCAATCGGACACTTTCCTGATTTACATCGGCTGTTTTAAGTTTATTGAGTAATGTATCAAGCTTTTTTGGATTTTCATTAGCTTTTAGTGAAACATCATGAACCAAATTTAGATGGTTGGTTAAAGCGGTAGATTTAGCCATTTGAATTTTATTAATTTGGATTAAAAAACAATGGATTCGGCTTAAAACTAGGGTTGTCGGCAATTCAAAACAGGGAGTATATGTTGTTGGGACGACATGTTTACACTGCTCATAAACAGTGACTAATGATTAAATATAGAAATAAAGTTTTCTAAAATAAAAATAAATTGTTAACAGTCAGTGTGTTAAGGGTGGAAAAAGAAAGAGAAAAAATATTGATGTTCTTTTTGTGAGGGTTAACCTAAAAATCCTTCAAAAAAAGCCTTAGGCGTTGCTTTTGGCGGAAAAATAAGTTTAAGAATTAAAGTTCAAAGATTTATAAATTGGTTGGGCATTGTATTATAAATTAGTGTTTTAGAATATTTCCTGACGTTAAAAAATATTTTCCTTTTGCCCTGGTTCGCGTCCGCAAGAGCCATTTATTTTGGATACGAACTAGGGCGCTTGGTTATTCTAAATAATTACATTGATCTGTACATTGATGTTTCCACGGGTTGCTTTTGAATAAGGACAGGTTTGATGAGCTGCCTCAACAACCGTTTTAGCTTCTTCATACGTTAGCCCTGGCAAGATCACGTTTAATCTGGCTTGCAGACTGAAACCCTCATCTACTAAAGCCAGATCAACCTCTGCATTGATTGCTGTATCTGCAGGAAGTGAAATTTGCAGATGCGGAGCATTATGTTTCATTGCACCGATAAAACATGCAGCCCATCCGGCAGCAAACAACTGTTCAGGATTTGTACCCTTTCCATTACTGCCCGGAGCTGAAAGTGCGGTGTCCAAAAGTCCGTCTTCACTTTTAGCAAATCCTTCTCGTCCGCCATTCACATGTACTTTTCCTGTATAAAGAACTTTATTGATTACGATATTCAAGACATTTGCTGATTCTATTACATTTTGATTTTCCATTTTTTTAAAATTTAATTGTGATTATTTATGATTTGATTTTTTTGGATTTTAACATGTTCTTTTTTAGAGATTAATTTGGTTTATCTTAAGGTTTGCCGGCCATCATATTGGCCTGAATAATAGCATCTGCAAAGGCTTTGGGTGCTTCTTGAGGAAGATTGTGCCCAATGCCACCTGGAAGATTATAATGTGCGTATTTCCCTTTAAACTTAACAGCATAAATGCTTGGATCTGCATGCGGTGCGCCATTTTCATTACCCTCAAGTGTAATGGATGGAATGGTTATTACCGGAGCTGTAGCCAGAATTTTTTCGTATTTATCATACTGACGTTCTCCGTCTGAAAGCCCCAACCTCCATCTGTAATTGTCGATGACAATAGCAACATGATCCGGATTGTTTAATTCAACTGCTGTGGCTTCAAAAGTTTGCTCGTCAAATTCCCACTTAGGAGAGGCTGTTTGCCAAATGAGCTTTGCAAAATCCCTTCGGTTAGCTTCATAACCAAGGCGACCGCGTTCAGTTGCAAAATAAAACTGGTACCACCACGATAGTTCTGCTTTTGGAGCAAGTGGTTTCTTGTTGACTTCCTGACTGCCAATCAGGTATCCGCTTACAGAAACCATTGCTTTACATCGCTCCGGCCATAATGCGGCCATAATATTTGCCGTACGTGCTCCCCAGTCGAACCCTCCAATTACAGCATCATTTATTTTCAAAGCATCCATCAGTGCAATAATATCTGCAGCAATTGCCGACTGTTGCCCGTTTCTGGGGGTTTTCGCTGAAAGAAAAGCAGTTGTTCCATGACCTCGCAGATGAGGCACAATTACCCTGTATCCATCAGCCGCAAGCAAACCAGCCACTTCAGCATAGCTGTGGATGCTATAAGGCCAGCCATGCAAAAGAATAACCGGCTGTCCGTTTACAGGACCAACCTCCGCATAGCCTACGTTTAGTACGCCGGCATTAATCTGTTTTATTTTTTTAAAAGATGCAGTTGATGATTTAGTCTTCCTGCTGCCGGTTGAATTTTTTGGTATCTCCCGGGCATTGAGCAGATTTAATCCAACAAATTCTGCTGCAACAACCGTCATGGCGGCCATGCCTAAAAAGCGCCTTCGACTGTAATTAGATTCGTTTTCCATAATTTTAAATCTTTCATAACTAAAGCTGTTGATTCTATATCAATCAGTTAGGTATGACAAAATTAATTAACATGGGTACTGAGGGGAACCTGAATAGGTGTGAACCGGACATAATGATGTTTCAGTTATACATTTCCAGCTTTGACATAGGTTATGGCGCGGGAATGTGATGTTAGGATTTGGTTCTGGTATCCTAACTTTTAATAGCTAAAGCTTTAAGATTATCTTCGATGAGGACTTCGTGGCTCCCGCCCAATGTCATTAGCTTGAGGAAAAAACAAAAATAATTGTCATTTCTGAACGCCTTTAAGCATGCTAGTCAACCTTTTGAGACGCTCGTCATTGCGAACTGAAGCAGCGGCTTGCGAGGTGGAGTGAAGCAATCTTTCCATACTGAACGATTATGCTACAGCAAAGTAGATTGCTTCGTCGTTCCTCCTCGCAATGACGTTTCGGATGATGAACCCGCATAAACGTACTCGTCATTGCGAACTGAAGAAATAGGCAAGTGAAGTAGAGTGAAGCAATCTGTCCAGTATTGTAACTGTAGCAAAATAGATTGCTTCGTCGTTCCTCCTCGCAATGACGTTTCGGATGATGAACCCGCATAAACGTACTCGTCATTGCGAACTGAAGAAATGGGCAAGTGAAGTAGAGTGAAGCAATCTCTCCGGTATTGTAACTGTAGCAAAATAGATTGTTTCGTCGTTCCTTCTCGCAATGACGTTTCGGATGATGAACCCGCATAAACGTACTCGTCATTGCGAACTGAAGAAATGGGCAAGTGAAGTGGAGTGAAGCAATCTGTCCAGTATTGTA
The DNA here is from genome assembly GCF_003339865.1 of Pedobacter chinensis. Lineage (GTDB taxonomy): Bacteria > Bacteroidota > Bacteroidia > Sphingobacteriales > Sphingobacteriaceae > Pedobacter > Pedobacter chinensis. The sequence goes on along the minus strand of NZ_QPKV01000002.1, from coordinate 747,515 downwards.
ACTGTAGCAAAATAGATTGTTTCGTCGTGCCTCCTCAATAACGGAGTTCTGTGGGACGCATGTTGAAAGTTTAAGATAAACTTCGTTGAAACGCTCGTTATTACCTTAACAGCGGAAGCTTTAAGATTTCCGCCTGCGCGGAAATGACGGCAGTGTATTACAGCTCTTTGCATAAAACAAATCCTCGTTACACATTCCCAGGTTCAGGAAATGATGGAAGGAGAAATGTTAAAGCTTTTGCAGAAAATTAATGTACCACTGCTTGAAGAGACACATATCAATGGTTGTTACAGAGCGTTAATTTAGATAGCATATCCAATAAATAATGAGCTATCGGATTGGATAATCGAGCTTTTCTCAAAGACTCATCCCGCCATCCATAATGATTTCGGCACCGGTAATAAAGCTGGCTGCATCTCCTGAAAAGTAAGCGACCATTTTAGCAACGTCTTCAGCTGTTCCTATTTTCTTCAATGGAATCTGATCTATCATCCAGTTATTTACCTCCTGAAGTTGCGTTTCACTAAATCCAACCTTTTTCATGATTTCAGTTTGGGTTGGTCCCGGGCTAACGCTATTAACGCGGATTTTACGTGGTGCCAGCTCAATCGCAGCGATTTTCATCAAGGAGTTGATGGCAGCTTTGCTTGAGGAATAAATAGAAGAGTTTGCGCCGCTCATATTTGCGGTGTTTGATGACAGAAAAACAACTGATGCACCTTCGTTTAAAAGCGGGATAAATTTGCTCAACGTGAAATAAGCTCCTTTGAAATTGACGTTGATGATATTGTCAAAGTTCTGCTCTGTTGCATTTTCAATCATTGTCATTTCAAGCACACCAGCATTAATAAACAATATATCGATTTTGCCATATTTTTTGCTTACCTCATTTGCGAGTTTTTCTATCGCGGCTAACTGCCCCTGATCGGCAACCAGACCGGTAACACCAAGTTCAGCTGCGGCCTTTTGAACGGCATCTGCTCTTCTTCCTGTAATGATCACTTCAGCACCCTGTGCCTTTAATTCCTTTGCAGCGGCATAGCCTATACCACTGTTTCCTCCGGTAACCAGAGCCTTTTTTTCTTGTAGATTAGTCATTTTAAAAAAAAAATAAATTATTGATGCAAAAATAAATCAATATTGATATACTTTTGTAAGTAGTATAACAGAGTATACCAATATGGAAGATGAAAAAAGGAATAAGATAGCCAGTGAAGTGTTGTCAAACCCGCGAAATCAGCAGGAAGAAATACAGGCTTTACAAGACACATTATACGTTCTCGGAGGGAAATGGAAGCTGCCCATCATCAATTCGATTTGCAATGGAAATAAAAGATTCAGGGATATTGAACGAAGCATTCCAGGAATTACCACACGAATGCTTTCCAAAGAGCTAAAGGAGATGAGTGCAAATCAGCTGATCAGGCGAACAGTAATAGACGATATGCCTGTATCAATAGAATATACGGCCACCGACTATTGCAGATCTTTCGGTGATATTATCCTGGAAATGATCAAATGGGGGAAAGCTCACAGATCACGCCTGAAAAGCAACAATGACGATTAATTAATTTAATCTTCTTTAAAAATCATGTGCATAATCATTTTTTTGCGCTCATTTATAAGTGCATTGAAGTCCTTACCGGAGATTTGAAACAATTGCCGGTAGAGCGGTGCCATAATCAACGGATATGACAATAGTGAAAACAGGTTCATCAGGAAATGAATGGGGTTAATTTTTTCAATTGTTCCTTTTTCCATTTCATCCTGTACCTGTTTTAAAAAATTATTAACGGGACCTGATTGGATGTTGTTCATCAATTCCTTTCCCAGCGTATTAATTTCGGTGATCAGGAAAGTTTCCTGGTAGGGGAAAGCAATCATATCCTTCAGAAAAACAGTTATCAGATGATCTATCTTTTCTCTAAAAGGTTTTTCAGACTCCATACATTCATCCAGCCGCTGACTCAGGCCCTGCATGGCTTCCTGAAATACGGCAGCAATCAACAGATCTCTGGAGCGGAAATAGTAATGCAATGCTGTTCTGTTAACTCCTGCTGCATCAGCTATTTCCTGAGTGGTGGCATGAAGCTTGCCTTCAGCAAACAATAATCTTTTTGCGGTGTCTTTAATGAGCTGTTCTGTACCGGTATTTTTAAGTGGCATGTTTTTAAATTGGAGCTTTTTAACTTAAATTAATTCTGCTGTTTATTCCGATCTCACTGGTAAAATACTCATCATGTGAAATAACCAATAAAGTACCCTCAAAACTTTTCACTGCTGAAGTGAGTACCTCAAGGCTTTGTACATCGAGATTATTTGTTGGTTCATCCAGAATTAAAATATCGGGTGCATGATTACTTACCGACATGCAACACAAAGATAGCTTCATTTTTTCGCCACCACTTAATCCCTCACATTTCCTGTCGAATGCTTCCCGGTCAAACTGTGAATAGATCAGCAAAGCCTTAATCTCATGTTCCTCTAATCCGCTGCTATTGTATTCCTGAACCTGTTCATAAATGGTAAGTTTAGGATTAATCATCGTGTAATCCTGATCGAGGTAAAGATAAGAAAATTCCGGGCTCATGTAGTTGCCAGTTGCAAGTTCAAGCTGGCGGGTAATTATTTTTAACAAGGTTGTTTTGCCTGCTCCATTTTCGCCTTCAATTTGTACACGGTCGCCAGACCTGATCTGGAAAGTCAGCCCTTTCCATAAGAATTTGCCATCATAGCCGAAATTTATGTTCTCTGCATCGATCAGAACTTTTCCAGGGTGCAGATCAGAAGATCCGATATTAATCTTTAGTACCTGATATTGTTGAATCTGAGCTCTGGTTTCCCGGATGGTATCTGCCAGGTTGGATATTTTTTCATTGTGTGCATCTAAAACCTTGGCTGTACTTCTTTCTGATTTGCTCTTTAATCCGCCTGCAATAATGCGGGGCAATGAATTGCTCTGTCCGGCAGTTTTGCCCCTCGATTCTTGTTTCTGCCTTTGATAGGCCATATCCTGAGCTTTTTTCTCTGTTTGTTTTAATGTTTTGGATTGTTCATTTAACTGGGCATGAAGTGCATTAACTTTTTCTGCTTTTTGCTGACGATAGAATTCAAAATTCCCTCCGAAAACCTCAATACCTTTTTTACTAAGTTCGAGGGTTTTGTTCATCAGGTTTAACAATGTTTTGTCGTGACTAATTACCAGAATTGTAGCCTTGCTCTGCAGGATGGAAGTATAAAGTTTTTTACGCGTTTTAGCATCCAGATGATTGGAAGGTTCATCCAAAAGAATAACATCGGGGTGATGTATGTCAATGCCTGCAAGAAAGACTTTTGTTTTCTGTCCGCCGCTCAGTGTGCCAAGCGGCTGCTTCGGACCGAAATTTCCAAGCCCCCATTTTTCCAGTGCTTTGTTAACTTTTTCCTCAATTTCCCAATCATCTTCCAGATCGGTAAAATGCTTTGGATCAGCATCTCCTTCCAGAATTGCATGCAACGCATTGATTTTTTGTTCTACTTCCAATGCACCCGCAATTGAAAGATCATCGTATTCGCCCAGGTGCTGAGGAACATACCAGGGCTTTTCGGCATAAAAAATTTCTCCAGAGGTGGGTTGGATTTGACCTGCAATAATTTGAAGCAACGTCGATTTTCCGGCACCATTAATCCCCACCAATGAAGCTTTCTCTCCATCGGCAATTGAAAGATTAAGTTCATGAAAAAGTTCTTCGTTATCCGGATGTATGTAGGAGAGCGATCTGATCGTTATGCTCATCATGTTTTTAATAAAGAAATGAATAATGTTTTTGCAAAAATAAAACATATTATTCATTTTTGTTTAACAAAATTGTTAAATAAAAATATGATTTTTTTTCATGGAATTAATATGGCTTTAAATTGAATATTGTCTGCTTCAGGTTTCAATCTGTCCGGTTCAGGGTTTTGATCGTTTTCCCGATGTATACTTTGATATAATTTCGATTAAAATAATAACATGGATGTACCATGTAAAACTCGTAAAGAAGATTCCGGTTAATCCTGTTATTACTGTATTTTTATATCTGGTTTAACAAAAAAGCCATTATGACAAAAAGCCCTTTAAAAATTTCACCCTCTATTATCTGGATAAGTTCCATTTTTCTGGGGCTTTTATCCTCTGTTCCACAAATTGCGCAGCATCACTTCAATCTCGCAGAAGCTGCCGTTAATGCAGGTATTACCGCAACATTTGCATTGTTGATGTGGTATTTGAACATTTTTATGCTTTCCAGAAAAGTTAAAAGCCCTGTTAAACAAGGGATTTCATATTCAAAACTATTGAAAAGCCTTCTTATTGGTATTTTGGTTATGTTTTGCCTGGCCTGGATACAGCAGCTTATTCTTTCACATATCAATTTTGGCCCTGTAATGTTGATGGTTGAGGTGCGTGGTATACTGATCAATCTCATATTTTATATGTTTCTTCATTTGTTGCAACAGAATTATGAAAATCAGCAGGTAACCATGGAACTGGAAAAAATTAAAAGTGATAGTTTGAGTGCTCAGTATGAGCTGCTCAAACAGCAGGTTAATCCTCACTTTCTTTTCAATAGCCTCAATACTTTAAAGGCCATGGTAGAAACCAACGATCAGGATACGGTCGATTTCATTCTTAAACTCTCCAATTTTTATCGCTATACGCTGGAAAGCCGCAAGCTGGATCTGATTCATGTAGCCGAAGAAATGGAAATACTCAATGCCTATCTGTTTTTGCAAAAAGCAAGATTTGATGGTGGTTTTACTTTTGTCTCCAATTTAAATCAGGAGGTAATGCAAACGCTTATCCCTCCGTTTACACTACAATTGCTGATAGAGAACTGTATTAAACACAATATCGTTTCGCTTGATAAACCTCTTCACATCAGCATTTATTTCAGTGACGGGCAAATCATTGTAGAAAACCCTATTCAACTGAAGGCAGCGGATCACCATTCATTAGGTGTGGGGCTTAAAAACATTGCCTTACGTTATCAGCATCTTTTAGAAAAGCCTATTGAAATAGTCAACGATGGCCAGATTTTTAAAATTAAACTCCCATTAATCCATGAACATTATCATCATTGAGGATGAGCTCAGAACAGCTAAATCGCTCGAAAATATTATTTTAAGCATCCGGCCCGATTCCAAAATAATCGGCCAATATCAAAGTATCGAAGGTTCTGTTAAGGCACTTTCTCAGCAGGATCAGCCTGACCTGATATTTATGGATATACAACTGGCCGATGGTTTATGCTTTGAAATATTTAAGCAGGTTAAAATTAGTAGCCCTGTTGTGTTTTGCACGGCCTTTGATGAATATTCATTGGAAGCTTTCAAACGCAACGGCGTGGATTATGTACTTAAGCCATTTTCCAAGGATGATATTCAATCTGCATTCAAAAAGGTAGATGGGTTGCAAAATTTCTTTCAGCAAAAGATAGTGCCTGATATTGGCAATTTATTGGCAAAACTAAGTTCTCCAGCGGGAAAGGAAAGTTTTCTGGTGTTTAAAAGTCAAAAATACACCACCGTTAAAACGGAAAACATTGCATTCTTTTATATTCATAATGATTCATCAACCATCATGTGTTTTGATCAGCAGGAGTTTGTGCTTAATCAGTCTTTAGATCAGATTACTGCGCTCGTTTCCGCTAAACAGTTTTTTAGGGTCAACCGCCAGTACCTCGTAAATTTCAAAGCCATTAAGGAAATAGAACATTATTTTTTACGAAAATTATTTGTCAGGCTGGTTATCGAAACACCAGATAAATTGCTGATCAATAAAGAAAAAACACCTGCTTTCCTTTTGTGGATGGAGGACAGATAAAAATATCATTCAATAAATAAGTGAAGATTAAAAAGTACGCTGGCCGGTTTGGCTTTAAAACCAATCAGTATACTTATCTACCTGGCCTGAAACTTTTCTCTGTATTGTGTGGGTGTCATTCCAACGGTTTTTCTAAATACTTTTCTAAAGGCTTTGGGATCGTTATATCCGGAGTTGTATATGATCTCTGTCATTTGCTGAGCGGTTTGTTCCAATAATTTTTTGGCTGCCTCTATCCTGGTTTGTTGTAAATATTCAATGGGTGTTATTCCAATTACCTGCTTAAAACGGCGAACAATATTTCTCCTGCTTGAAGGGATGTCTTTAATCATTTCTTCGATTGTGGCTACATCTTGATAATTGCGCTCAATCTTTTCCTGAGCAGAGGCGACCAACTCATCATTATGATGCCTGGTAGGTTGAAATGAGCTAAAGTACGATTGATTGTGGCGATCCATGTCAATAGCAAAAATCTTTGCTGCTCTAATTGCAACATCCTTTCCGCAATGATTTTGTAAAAGGTGTAACAGTAAATGAAATGAAGAGGTTGCTCCACCACTGGTATAAAGTTTACCATCTTGTGTAACTGTTTTATCTGATTTTAAATTAACAGCAGGGAATGATGCAGCAAAAGCACCACAAGCGTCAACATGAGTTGTAGCCACTTTTCCATCCAGTAAACCTGTAGCTGCAAGTAAAAAGGCGCCCGTACAAACAGTGGCAATTTCTGCATTATGCTGATATTGTCTGTTTAACCAGGGGATAAATGCCTGGTTTTCTGCAATGGCGTTTTTAATATCATTGGTGGTAAAAGCAGGGATGAGTATAAGATTATAGGTTTCTTCATTATTGATACGTCTTATTTCATAGTCGTTAAAGAAGCCGTCAATTTGACCATCTAAGCTTAAAAAAGTCAATTTATATGGTGCATTAATGCCACTTTCGGTATGAAACCGGTTTGCTGTTTCAAATACATCAAGAATAGCTGCAACGCTTAATAACTTATATTGTTTGGTTAGTAGAATACCTACTTGTATCATTTGGTTAAGATTTTAGGTATCGTAAATATAGAAAAAATGTCTGAAATGCCCCCCAACATTGACTTTAACAGCAACAGCATTCGCACTAATTATATACTAATTTTAGGTTAGTCAATCAATCTACGGAAATTATGAAAACTGAACCAAAAAGCAGTAAGCTGTATGGAATAATTGTTCTCTATGAAATGCAAACAGATTTTTTAATCAGGGCATTAGATGGGATAGCACAAAAAGATGCTCAAAAAAGATTGGATACAAAAGCCAATCACATCGCCTGGATTACCGGAAGTGTAGTATATGGCCGGTACTATCTGGCCAAATCATTAGGTGTTGAAGTTGAACTCTCTACTATTGAACTTTTTAAAGATAACAGAGGGATTATAGATGATGCAACTTACCCTTCTTTAATTGAATTTAAAAAAGACTGGGAAAAGGTTTCGCCACTTTTACAAGATGCATTGAGCGGTGCAACGGCACAAAAACTAGATGAAAAACTAGAAATGCCTGGAATGGAAATCACTTTATTTGAGATGATCAGTTTTACCAGCTACCGTGAAGCAAATTGCATTGGGCAAATTGCACTATGGAGAAGACTGCTGGGCTACGCTGGAATGAACTATATGTAAAAAGATGGAAAAACCCCTAAAAGATTTAACGCCTGCGCTATCGAAATTTGAAGCACTTTTTAATGATTTTGAAAGCTCCAAAATAAATGCCATTCCATTTGAAGGAAGCTGGACGGCCGGACAACTCATTCAACATATGCTGCTGTCTAACTCAGGTTTTGTTGAAATGATCAATGGACCCGTTGAAGAAACCAATCGTCCGGCAGATTTGATGATCGAAAGGATCAAGAAGGACTTTTTAAATTTTGATATCAAAATGGAATCTCCGGATTTCATTTGTCCTGAAGCCAAAAACTATGATAAAAATGAGTTGCTTCAAAAACTTGACCGGGTTAAAAGAGACATCACTGATGAGGTTACACACTTAGATTTAACCAAAACCTGTACCTCGTTTGAATTACCGGTATATGGCTTTTTAACCAGATTAGAGGCCATTTATTTCGTAATTTATCATACCCAAAGGCATACCAAACAATTAGAGAATATTTATAGTAAATTAGCGTAAAGCAATTGGTTTGTATGAAAAATCCAAAGCTGAATTTATTAGCGCCTTACATTGGAACCTGGAATACCGAAGGAAAAATTGTAAATGGAACTGAAATTATCGGTACTGATGTTTATGAATGGCTAGATGGAGAATTTTTCTTATCTCATAAAGTGGATATCAGCTTGAATAACAAGAAGATAAAATTGTTGGAGATTATTTACTACGATGATTTGGAAGATGTTTTTAGGTCGCAAAGTTTTGATAACAATGGAAATATTTCAATTTCAACAATTAAAATCATTGATGATATTATTCTGATATTTTCGGATGATGAAAGATTTCAGGGGCGTTTTAAATCAAACAGTATTGAAGGCAGCTGGGAAAAACACGATGGCGAAAACTGGTTGCCCTGGATGGATATAAAGCTGGCCCGGAAGGTATAATTGTTAACAGGTACGAGCAGGAATGGAAATCTGTTTACAATAGAATTTTTGTAACTTAATATCAAAATTAATAAGGACTTTTCAATGCATAAAAATTTATTAACTAAAAAAATCACAAGATGAAAATTGCAGTAATCATTATTCGCGTACTTTTAGGCGCTATGTTTCTTTTTGCCTCTGTAACTTATTTTTTAAATATGATGCCGGGAGAACAGCCTGAAATGACAGCAGACCAAACTACTTTTATGGCGGGTGTAACCGCATCAGTTTACTTATTTCCGTTGATTAAAATTACAGAATTAGTAAGCGGAATATTATTGTTAATTGGACGAACAGCGCCTTTAGCGGCTATTATTGTGTTTCCGGTAACCTTAAATATCTTTTTATACCATGCCTTTTTAGGTCCGAAAGAATTGCCAATAGTTACAGTAATGCTGATTTTTAATTTGTTCCTGCTTTATGCATACCGTCAAAAATACTTGCCAATCGTTTCAAAGTAATTTTTTACGAATTTAAAACTTTCTCATACTTTTTCGCTTTATTTAGTGTTTCACTATAAAGGTCAAATTACTATCTTTAGAAACTAACTAGAAAATAAAAAATATGAGAAAGTTCCCATTCTTAATGCTACTTTTTATAACAGTATCATTTTCAGCACTGGCACAAAATAAAGATGCTATTGTTGGTAAATGGCTTAATCCATCCGGAGAAGGACAAATTGAAATTTATAAAAAAGGCGAAAAATATTATGGTAAACTGGCCTGGATGAAAGAGCCAAATTTAGATGGAAAACCAAAATTAGATACTAAAAATCCAAACGAAGCGCTACAAAAAAGGCCATTGCTTAATTTAGAAATTTTAAAAGATTTTGTTTATGAAAGTGGAAAATGGACCGATGGAACAATTTATGATCCTAAAAGTGGTAAAACATACAGTTGCAACATGACTTTGAAAAGTGCTGATGTTTTAAACGTTCGTGGTTACGTTGGTATTTCTCTATTAGGTCGTTCAGAAACATTTAGACGGGTTAAATAACTAAAATGAAAAAATTAATATGGTGCCTTTTACTGGCACCTTTTTTTTGCGCTGCACAATCGTATTCTTTTAATCCCTTAACCGAGAATACTAAAACGAGTTTACGTGGTTTAAGTGTGGTATCTGATCAGGTTACGTGGGTTAGTGGAAGCAATGGTTCGGTTGGTAAAACTACTGATGGAGGCAAAACCTGGCAATGGATAAAGCCCAAAGGATATGAAAAGCTTGATTTTAGAGATATTGAAGCTTTTGACGATAAGCAAGCCATTATTGTAAATGCAGGATCGCCGGCTTACATTTTAAAAACGTTGGATGGCGGCGAAAGCTGGACAGAACACTACAAAAATACTGATACTGCGATTTTTTTAGATGGTTTAGGCTTTTGGGATAAGAACCAGGGAATTATTTTTGGCGATCCGATTCATGATAAAATGCAATTGCTTAAAACGGTTGATGCAGGTAAAACATGGATGGATATTTCCTCAAATCTGAAATTACCATTGGCAAAAGGCGAGGCTGGTTTTGCTGCCAGTGGAACAACCATTAAAACATTAACTGGTGGTAAAGTCTGGATTTCGAGCGGTGGTGCAGTTTCAAATATTTATTACTCGGCAGATTATGGAAAGAGCTGGAAAGTTTTTAAATGCCCGATTTGGCAGGGCGAACCAACAACAGGACCATTTTCAATGGACTTTTACAATGCAAAAAACGGCGTAGTTGTTGGGGGCAACTATGTTCAGGATAAGATAAATACCAATAATGTTTTGATTACCAAAAATGGTGGTAAAACCTGGCAAAAACCTGTTACGCCCGTTTCAGGTTATCGATCGGGAGTAACGTATATTAATGCTAAAACGCTTGTAGCAACAGGAACTTCAGGTACAGATGTTTCCGTTGATGGGGGACAAAACTGGAAGCATATATCTGACAAAAGTTTTAATGCTGTTCAAAAAGCAAAAACAGGCAACATGGTAATCCTTGCCGGAGAGAAAGGATCGGTTTACCAGTTGATTCTTGAATAATTATCTGGTTAATATTGCGAGTTTTCTTTTAAATAAATCAATTGTTCTTTGCCAGGCCAGTTTTGCAGCGGCTTCATTGTATCGGGTTGGCGAGGTGTCATTGTTGAAGGCGTGGTTTACACCATCATAAATGTAAATTTTGTAATCGATTTTATTATCCTTTAGAGCTTGTTCATAAGCCGGAATCCCTGCATTTATGCGTTCGTCCAATCCGCCATAATGTAGCAGGAGGCTGGCTTTAATTTTAGGTACATCAGCAACATTAGCCTGTGCACCATAATAGGCAACAGCCGCTTGTAACTTTGGATCATTTACGGCAAGTTTATTTGCCATTCCGCCACCCCAGCAGAAACCAACACAACCTACCTTGCCATTACCATCTTTTCTATTGCGTAAATAGTCTAGTCCTTTCAAATAATTTTGAAGGTTTTTTTCAGGATCCAGCTTACCAATCCATTCACGACCTTTATCCTCATCAGCAGGGGTACCGCCGAAAGGTGAAAGCGCATCAACACCCAATGCTAAAAAACCTTCGGCTGCCACTCTTTTGGTAACATCGATAATATGTGGGTTTAGTCCGCGGTTTTCATGAATAACCAACACGCAGCCCAATTTTTTCTTGCCTTTCGGTTTTGCTAAAACGGCTTTCATTTCGCCTTCAACACCCTGATAAGTGATGTTTTCAACTTCAATGTCATCACTATCAAAGCCAGCGGCAGCGGCATAATTGTTTTCAAGCATCGGTAAAATGGTCATGGCTAGAGCTGTGCTGCCTGCAAGCACCGCCAGCTTTTTCATGAAATCTTTTCTACTCAGCTGACTATGCGTATATTCATCGTAAAGATTGATAATTTTCTGATCCATGGGATTGATTTATTTATACAAGATAATAAGCTTAATGAGATTTTGTGGTGACGTTGCCTAAAAGTTACAATGAAATTTTCTCTTGGTTTCATTTAATCGTTTTTCAGGATAACAGCAATAATATTACGGAAAGGATATTACCCTGGAAAGATTAGAAAAACTAAAGATTAACTGTTATTTAAGACTACCTTGTAATGTTTAAGCAGGTTGTTTAGATTAATGTTAATTTATTGGAAAAGATATTTGATTGCCTTATTAATAGTTTCATCGAAGATAGGGTTGGTATTGCTGAAGATTTTTTGAGTGTTTCTTTAGCAGCTCATTTGAAAGATAATTTAAAACATTTATTTCATGATCATCAGCTTTTAAGTGCTGGTATTGGCAATGATACTGTGATTACTCAAAATAAATCAATTAGAAGTGATGTGATTTATTGGCTGGATAGAAAGCATAATAATCAATACGAAAATGATTTTTTTGATTTAATGGATAAATTTGTGCTTTATTTAAACAGTACCTGTTATACGGGAATTACCGGTTACGAGTTTCATTATACCCTATATGAACCTGGAACATTTTACAAAAAACATATTGATCAATTTCAAAATAATGGGAGCAGGCAATATTCAATGATCATGTATTTAAATGCAGATTGGCAAATTGAAGATGGGGGAGAACTTTGTATTCATCAACATGAATCACTACAAAATATTTCGCCCAACAACGGCAAAAGTGTGTTTTTTAAAAGTTCTGATTTAGTGCATGAAGTTCTAATTACGCATAAACAAAGAATGAGTATAACCGGATGGTTAAAGGTAAATTAATAATAAAATGGTCTGTGAGTTACAGACGATAGGATAGAGGCATAGGTCAGATAGCTAAGATGTTCTCAGGTGGTTCATTCCCCGCAACGTCCTTGCGAGGAGGAACGAGGAAGCAATCTGTTTTGCCACAGTTACAATACTGGACAGATTGCTTCACTCCACCTCACTTGTCCATTTCTTCAGTTCGCAATGACGGGGCTTCTATGTGGCCTGCAGTGTACTTAACAAGTAATGAATGGTCTGCGATATGCAGGTCATGGAATAGAGGTATAGTCAGATAGCTGAGGTGTTCTCAGGTGTCTCAGGTGGTTCATCATCCGAAACGTCATTGCAAGGAGGAATGACTAAGCAATCTGTTTTGCTACAGTTTACAGTACTGGACAGATTGCTTCACTCCACTTCACTTTGTCCACTTCTTCAGTTCGCAATGACGGGTGCTTCTATGTGGCCTGAGGTGTTCTCAGGTGTCTGAGGTGGTTTCATTCCCCGCAATGTCCTTGCGAGGAGGAACGACTAAGCAATCTGTTTTGCTACAGTTTACAGTACTAGACAGATTGCTTCGCTCCACCTCATTTGTCCACTTCTTCAGTTCGCAATGACGGGTGCCTCTATGTGGCCTGAGGTGTTCTCAAGTGTCTGAGGTGGTTTCATTCCCCGCAGCGTCCTTGCGAGGAGGAACGACTAAGCAATCTGTTTTGCTACAGTTTACAGTACCGGACAGATTGCTTCACTCCATCTCACTTGTCCATTTCTTCAGTTCGCAATGACGGGTGCCTCTATGTGATCTGTAAATCACTAACCATGAACGGAATAATAACTTAATTTTCTTCTGTATATTTCTTGAAGTTATCTAAAATAGATTGCCAGCCATTTTTCTGCATTTCAACTGAATTTTGCTCTTCCGCATCAAAAGTTTCTACAATTCTGGTTTTACCATCATTTTCTTCAAAAGTGATTTTTACTTGCCTGCCATCTGCCATGTTGTATTCTATCAATTTATTTTCTTCTACAGCACTGTACGTTCCTTCAAAATCAAAACCCTCACTTCCATCTTTAGCGGCCATGGTGGTTTTGAACTTCCCACCTGTTTTTAAATCATTATCGGCGTAAGGCACATGCCAATCGCCAGAGGCGAATGTCCATTTTGTTATATGCTCTGGTGCGGACCAATATTGCCAAACCTTTTCTACTGGTGTGTTCACTGTTGTTTCTACTGTAATCGATGTTCTGTTTTCCATTATGATAAGTTTAAATTGTTAATGTAAAATTAGCTGAACTTATTGCAACCAGAAAAGGGTGTATACGACAAATTTGGGGTGCGATATTCCTTTCATCAATCGATTTTCTTCCACAGCAAATCAAAGAATATATTTTATTTAAACCTATAAAAATTGATTCCAAAGACAGTATACTTTCCTATATTCTAAATGATTGAAAACAATTTGAAAAATTTTTGGTTAATAAATTGGTTTCTAAATATTTGAACAGTGTTGATGGATTAGAATAAAAATAAAGAAATGGGAAAAAGTGTTTGTGTGCTTGAAGACGATGAGGGAATTAGAGACGTAATTCTCCTTTTATTAAAAGAAGAAAACTATGATGTGGCAGGTTTTTCGAGTATAGCCGATTTCAACTTAAATGCTAAGAATCTTACTCCGGATTTATTTCTTCTGGATGTGATGCTGCCCGATGGAAGTGGCTTGGATATATGTACTGTGCTAAAAGCATCAGAACATACCAAAAATATTCCAGTGTTAATGATGAGTGCACATGCAAAAATGAGTGAAATCAATGACCACTGTAAAGCCCAGGGGTTTATTTCAAAACCTTTTGATATTTATGATTTGTTAAAACGAGTGGATCATCAAATAAATTTACCTTCTTAAACTTATTTCAGCAGGAATAAAACCATTGAAGATAAATCATCGTACGTATAGCTGAATTCAGTAAATGAACATCAAACATCTTAACTCAAGAAAATGTTAAATACTACCATTACAGCAATACTCGGCGGACCGGAAATGATCATTTTAGGCATAGCCATCCTTTTATTATTTGGTGGAAAGAAAATTCCGGAATTAATGAAAGGATTAGGAAAAGGTATAAAAGAATTTAAGAACGGACAAGAAGGAACGGATGAACCAAAAGTTCAGAAGGAAGCTTAAAAAATACCCTGAAAAACAATCTATTTACCGAAAAACATTAAAGCTTCAGACTAATAATCTGAGGTTTTTTTCATTTTTTAACGGTATCATATCAATTCCTGTAATCAGCAAAGTATTGAACATCAGTGTGAAAAGATAAGTGATCTTAAAATTAACTTTTAGATTACATGAAAAATATCCACTTCACATATTTTTGCCTTCTCCCTAAAGGATGAACTTAAGCGAGTTTTAAATACGAAATGAAATACCTAGTTAAAGAAATAAGTGAAGGGAATTGCGATATTACTTTGTTGCCGGAAAATTTAAGTGACAGAAATCTTTTAATTGAAGCAACAAAACACCAGCCTGAAAATTATAAAGAGACTTTTCAATTTCATTATGAACATGCGTTGAAGAATGAGGTTCATGATCAGGCCGCTTTTATATCATTGAATGAAGAAGAAAGTAATTATCCTAAAAGGGTAAATGTAAATTACCGAATTATATAATACCCATCAGTAGAATCTGAAAAACTTATATTCATCTTGAAAGAGATAAAGAATCAATCTTCAGGTGCTGGCTTTTTATGGATGGTATACATCTTTTTCTCTAACCTACCTGAACAATAGCTCACTGATTTTCAGGTTTGTCGACTGCCATAAAAAATGCTTCGATTCCTTGCTTTTGCCAGAACCTGAAGCAGTTTATTTAACTGAATATACAAAATAAAAATTTCCGGATTTAGGTGTGTTTTGCTCGGAAAGACGAATTTTTGTGTCCTTCTTTTTGTCCGTATTTCCTTTGATTTCAGGTCTAATTATTTGCCGTATTGTACTGATTAAATGTCAATTGAAATCATAATAATGGATTCGTAAATCTCACACGTTTTGTTTAAGATTATAAATATTCCCGTTTTTACTCAAACGATTGCGCAAATATTGCATGGAAAGTTGATTAAAAAATATTTGCCATAGCTTAAAAAAAACATGTATTAACTACGTTTTTGATCTGATTTTTGATGCTTCACTGTGATATATGGCTTTATGGTGTCTGATCGATAATTTTGGTTCAATTTATTAAGCGATTTTATCCATTAATTAACTTTAAAAGTCTTTTAAATATTATTTCAAACGTTTGAAATAATAAATCAAACGTTTGTCTAATAATTGACAGAATAATTTGATTTCCCTTTGTACTATCTTGGCATATCAACAAAATCAACCAACCATCCCAACTAATGAATCAAATAGAAAACCACTTTTCCCATTTTAAACGAAGGGAATAAATCTGACTTTTCGGAGTAAGACTTCGAATATCGACTGCTTTTATAATCTAAAATGAACCAGACTATAGTGTTACTGGCCAGGTGACCTATGTCCAAAAAACTAATTTTAATATGCAAAAAAGAATACTAAAACACTTTGCCTCATTTCTCCTGGTGCTGCTGGTATTTCTGGTTTCTTGTAAAAAGGAACTCAAAACCTCAGACGTTTACATCAAAAAACAATGGAGGGCAGATTTATCTGTCAGTGCCATTGTGCCACAAATTACCGGAAGAACAGATCATGCAGTTGCTTCTATCTATTTGATGGATAATAATGAACTGCATTATTACATCTATTTTGACAAGCCATTAAACAATGGTGATACTCCTGGTAAAGGCAGTATTAACATTGGTGCAGCTGGTACTAACGGCACTTTACTGATCAATCTTGAAACGTCTGCTTTTAATGAAAAACTGGAAAACAACGGTAAAATATCATTAAATACTGAAACGGCTAATGCCTTACTCAATCAAAGCAATCTTTACCTGAACGTTACTTCAAGCCAGCAACCTGCCGGATTGGTTAGGGGCCAGTTATAGATAAAGATCAGCAAATATCCCAAACTAAACTTAATTGATATGATTAAAAAAATAACACTCAATATACTTAACAAAGGATGGATAAAGTTGACCGGCATTTTTATACTGCCTTTTATACCTTACCTTCTCTTTGCACAAGGTGCTGTTCAGTCAAATCAGGATACAGTAACACATAATAGTTCCCGTGTTTTCTCTTCACAGATTGTTGACAATTGGAACAGGACCGCAACTAAAAAATATCAGATTGCGGGAACCTCAACCATATATGGAAAAGATTTAGGAACCACTCCTGTAGCGGATATCAGCAATGTAATGGCAGGCAGATTGCCTGGTTTATATACGATCCAGTCATCAGGAGCCACCGGTTATGATAACGCAAATATCGGATTGAGAGGGCAAAATCCAATTGTAGTTGTGGATGGGGTAGTAAGGTCATTTACATCTTTTAATCCAAATGATATTAAAACAATTACGGTAATGAAAGATGCCCTTTCTACCGCAATGTTCGGTTTAAGATCTTCAAAAGGGGTCATTTATATTACCACTAAAGATCGGGCTGAAAACAAACCCTTCGAAATTAGCTTTGGTGCACAATATGGCCTTTTAAATAATTTAAAGACACCAAATTTTATAACGGGTGCGGCATATGCCAATTTGTATAACGAAGCACAACAGAACACCAATCCGGGTTCTACTCCATTATACAATGCTGCTACCATTAATGCTTACCAAAATGGCACTAATGATCCATTTCTACAGCCCAATACCAACTGGTATGATTTAGTTTATAAGAAGAACAGTGCGCAACAACGTTACCATTTAGATGTTGCCGGAAATTCTAAAACTTACCGTTACTATGTCAGTTTAGAGAATTTTAATCAGGATGGCAATTTCATTACCGATCCGGCAAATGCTTACAACACCAATAATTTTTACAAAAGATACAGCATCAGAACGAATGCCCAAATGGATTTTAATGATGATATAACCGTCATTTTAAATGTTTTTGGTTCTATCGAAAATAATAATGGGCCAGGAAGTATAGCTACCCCGTTGCCGAATTTAGGGGTTTCTTCTATTATGAGCTCCATATTTGCAACTTCTCCATTGGCATACGCACCCCGAAACCCTGATGGAACTTTTGGGGGTACAGCGCAGATCACCAACAATATTTTAGCCAATACCATTAGTACGGGTTATATTCCGGTAGATACCAGAACATTGAGCGCTGATGTTAGCTTAAATTATAAACTCGACGATATTACAAAGGGATTATGGGCTAAAGGTATGCTCTCCATTAATAATTATTATCAGCAATATGCCAGCAGAACCAAAACTTTTGCCATTTATTATCCTACCACGATTGCTGGTGTAACTTCTTATACTAAATCTGGTACTGATGGAAATTTAGAAGCCGGAAAGGCAGCTTATCTGTATAATGGGCAATTGAAGCAAACTTATATTAACTTTCTATTGGGATACGATAAGCAAATCGGCGATCACGAAATTAATTTACTTGCCACTTATAACAATGATAATAGCCTGATCAATTATGTGCAGTTAAATCAGGTTTATAAAAATGCAGGTTTAACAGCCAGCTACAATTACAATAAAACTTACCTGGCAGAAATATCCGGTGTATTTGGCAGCTACAATCGCTATGCTCCTGAAAACAGGTGGAATTTCTTGCCATCATTGGGTTTAGGTTGGTTAATCAGCAACGAATCCTGGTTTAAATCTTCTGCTATCAGTTTCCTTAAATTACGGGGAACGATTGGTCAGACAGCCTGGGCAGATCCAGATAGTTATTACGCATATATTCAGCGGTTTACCACAGGAGCAGCTGGCTACGTATTTGGAACCAGTCTTGCTGGTGTGGCCGGGGCTTCAGAAAGCGGGGTGGCAACCAATTTAGCCAGTGAAAAAGCCTGGAAATATGATTTAGGTGCCGAAGTAGCTTTTTTAGATAATAAATTAAACTTAGGCATCAATTATTATAAAAACCGATATTACGATTTAATAAGAACGCCCGGAAACGGATACAATACCGGAATTTTCGGACAAAGTTATCCATCAGAAAATATTGGTAAAACAAGATTTTCGGGCTTTGAAACCACCATCAATTTTGCCAATGAGAAAGCAAGTTCCTTTAATTATTCACTTGGCCTGAATGTTTCTGTTGAGAAAAGTAAAATATTATCTTATGATGAGCAAAACCTACCATATAGCTGGTTATACAGTGCCGGAACTCCGGTAACGGCTGGAAGAGGTTATGAAGCCATAGGCTTTTATCAGGCAGGAGAAAATGCTGGTAATACGGCTACACTACAGGGCTACACCCCAACACCGGGAGATATCAAGTATAAAGATTTAAATGGCGACGGAACCATTAATTTTTTAGATGTCAAACAAATCGGAACAAATAAACCGAGAGTGTTTTTCGGTCTGAACTTTAATTTAAACTATGAAAATTTTGATTTAAGTGGCTTATTTCAAGGAATTGTAAACAGAGAAGTTCAGCTTAATGCAGCTGCAATGTCGGCCTTTAATAACAGTACAGGGTATGTATTGGATTATACAACAGAAAATCGCTGGACACCACAAAATTCTACATCGGCAACTTTGCCCCGGTTAACCTTAGGCAGCAATACCAATAATACACAGGTTTCTAACTTCTGGTTAAGAAAAGCAAACTATCTGCGATTAAAAAACCTCGAAATAGGCTACAGTATCCCGTCTAAACTAATCAATAAAGCTAAAATCAGTAAACTAAGATTTTTTGTGAATGCTTACAATTTATTTACTGTTTCTCAGCTGGAATATCTTGATCCTGAATCCTTAACATCAGGCTTTACCAATAACAGAATAATTAATGGTGGTGTTACTTTAAAATTATAATAATGAAAAATATTAAAATATATAAACACGCTTCTTTGGCCATTTTATCTGCATTTTTAATTTTTGCAACCGTTGGCTGTAAAAAGCTTATTGATGATACTCCTCCTGCTGAACTGATTGGAGACGATCTAATTTTCGATACCAAAGACTCCTTAGGTGTAAATGCAGAGAAATTCCTGAATAATATTTATGCTGATTTGCCACGGGGATTTAACCGGATCAATGTCAGTTCTCAAGCCTTATTCTCCATTACTGCAAATGTGGGTAACATGCTTGAGGCTGGATCTGATGATGCAGTACCCAATGCCATTACCGATCAGGTGCAATATTTTTCTACGGATGGAATCAGTGCCAGCGTAAACCCTGATAATACCTGGAATGCTAACTATGCTGGTATTAGAAAAGTAAATATTTTTTTAAGCAAAATAGATCGCGTACCCTTATTTACAAAAGGCTTAAAAGATCGCTGGAAAGCAGAAGCAAGAGCTTTGAGAGCTATGTTTTACTTCGAATTACTTAAACGTTGGGGCGGCATACCTTTAATTGGAGATAAAGTGTTTGCAACTTCTGAACAAATCAATCTGCCAAGAAATAGTTATGCCGAAGTTCAGGCATATATTTTATCAGAATTGGATGCTGCAATGCCTTATTTGCTAACGGCCAATGCAAGTTCAAACGGAACTTTTGCAGCCAATAATTATGGCCGATTTGGCAGGGGAGCGGCCATGGCCATTAAGTCCCGCTTACTTTTATATGCAGCGAGTCCGCTAAACAATGCGACTAATGATCTTTCTAAGTGGTCTGCCGCGGCGGTGGCAGCAAAGGCTGTTATAGATAGTGTAAGTGCGGGTAAATTTATATATGCTTTACACAATACGGCAAGTACCGCGCACTATAGCACAACAACTTTAGCAGGAGTAACAACAACAGCCAACTTATCTGCTTATGTAACATCAGTTAACAAGTTTTTAAGTATTTTCTCTACGGCTTCCAATAATGAAATTATTCTGCCCTACATGTCTGCCACAAATACAAGTGTAGAAACCAATAATGATCCTGTTGGATACACGCGGGCGGGAGCTGGTAAAACAAACCCAACCCAAGAATTGGTTGATGAGTATGAAATGACCAATGGAAAGATGATTGGCGAAACCGGGTCAGGTTATCTCGCAACCAATCCATACTACGACAGAGATCCCCGTTTTCCATCAACAATTATATATAACGGTCTTTATTGGTTAAACAGACCTGTACAAACTTATGATGGAGGATTAGACAGACCTTTTGGCTACGGATTAAGAAACAGCGGCGAAACCAGAACAGGTTATTACCTCAGAAAATTTATGACCAGTAACTCATCGGCTACCAGTTTTACAGCGACCAACCACATTTTCCCAATTTTCAGATATGCAGAAATTCTGTTAAACTATGCAGAGGCGCAAAATGAAGCTGTAGGTCCGGATAACACTGTTTATTCAGCCATAAATGCAATACGGGCAAGAGCGGGTATGCCTAATCTTCCAGCCGGGTTAAGCCAGACTGATATGAGAACCAGAATCAGACACGAACGCAGAGTGGAAATGGCATTTGAGGAACAGCGTTTTTGGGACATCAGACGATGGAAGATTGCCGAAAATGTTTTAAATGGAACGTTACATGGCATTAAGGGCACACTGTCCGGATCAGCAGTTAACTATCAAACCGTTGATGTTATTCCTGTAAAATTTAATGCCGGTAAAATGTACAGATATCCAATTCCATTTAATGAGTTGGTTTCAAATCCATCCATGACTCAAAATCCAAATTGGTAACATTTAAAAGAAATCAAATGAAAAAAATTATATACAGTTTATTGTTTTTGATTTTTACGATAAGTTTTAATAAAGCTTTCTGCCAATCGGAACAAGTGATTACGGGGATAGTTGGGGATAACATTGGTCCCATTCCTGCTGCAAGTGTTTATGAAAAAGATTTTAACTCAAATGGTGTTAAAACCGATGAACAGGGAAGATTTACCTTGAAATTAAAAGGAAGTAACCGCATTGTTATTGTTACATCAGTAGGTTATTTATCCAGAGAAATCAATTTCGGGAATAAAAC
Source organism: Pedobacter chinensis (assembly GCF_003339865.1). Taxonomy (GTDB): domain Bacteria; phylum Bacteroidota; class Bacteroidia; order Sphingobacteriales; family Sphingobacteriaceae; genus Pedobacter; species Pedobacter chinensis. The sequence goes on along the minus strand of NZ_QPKV01000002.1, from coordinate 726,323 downwards.
CAATATGTCAATTACCTTAACCGAAGATGCAAAAGGCTTAGAAGAAGTGGTTGTTTTAGGGGTAGGTCAGATAGGAAAAAAGGTAACCAATACAGGTGCTACCAGTACAATTTCCGGTGCTCAGATCAGACAAAGTCCTTCTGCAAGTTTACAAAACTCTCTGGCAGGCCGTTTACCTGGTTTCTTTTCGCAACAGCGTAGCGGGCAACCTGGCAGAGATGGTGCAGCTTTTCAAATCAGAGGTATTAACTCTTATGCAGGTGGTAGTAGCCCTTTGATAATCGTTGATGATGTGGAATACACTTTAGATCAGGTAAATCAACTGGATCCAAACGAAGTGGAAAGTGTTACCATTTTAAAGGATGCATCAACAACTGCAGTTTATGGTGTACGCGGTTCAAACGGCGTGTTGATCATCAGAACAAGAAGGGGTAATCCGGGTAAACCAGAACTTAACTTTAAAAGTGAAACTGGTTTACAGCTTCCTACCCAAAGGCCGGAGGTAAATAATGGTTATACCACATTAAGTTTATTAAGAGAACGCTTAATTGGACAATATGTTGGAACAACGGTAACCCCCGAAACCGGCGAGTACGCAAGGTTTTATGCAAACAACGCTTTATCACACTATCAACTGAATGATGATCCGTACAATTACCCTAATGTACAATGGTGGGATGAGGTAATGCGCAAGGTTAGTGTCCAGAACAGATTGAACTTTGATGTAAACGGAGGAACCAATAATGCCAAGTATTTTATCAGTTTAGGCTACCTGTCGCAGGGAGGTTTATTTAAAGAGTTTTCTAAGGATCAGGGGTATGAATCCAACTATACCTATAACCGTTATACTTTCAGGTCCAATGTAGATTTAAAGCCAACCAAAACCTTAAAAATCAGAATTGATTTATCAGGTAGATTTGGTGTAACCAATGAACCAAATGATAAACCATGGAATGGTGGGGGTACCACTTTTCAATATCTTTGGAACGGAGAGCTGAACTCCTTCTCGTATCCGGTTTACTGGGCTAATGGCTTAATTGCCAGCTCTACCAACCCATCAGCGATAAAGCCGAATCCTATAGCCAATTTAATGTACGCAGGTTATAACCGTAGTTACACCAATAACCTGAATATGGTTACGGAAATTAATCAGCAACTGGATTTTATCACCAAAGGATTGGCTGTAAACGGTTTGGTATCTTATGCAACAGATTATAATTTTGGAATCAATTTAACGAGAAACTCATCAGAGATTTTGGCTTACACTTACAATCCGGTAACCAAAGCTTATGATCCGGTAGTTACAGGCTTGTACCGCATGGGGCCAATGACGAGAAGCTCTTCCAATTCGCCCATGTCTAAAAACCTAAGCCTGCGTTTCAACCTTAATTATGCAAGAAGTTTCGGTAACCACAACGTAACGGCATTAATTCTTGCTACAGAGGCCAGATACAACAAAGATCCAAGCTCAGGCGCTATTGTAACCGAACCTTTCAATATTCGTGGCTTGACCGGAAAAGTTACCTACGATTATAAACAGAAATATTTAATTGATTTTAGTGGTGGATATAATGGATCAGACCGATTCGTTTCAGATAAAAAATATCAACTATTTCCCGCTGTTGGGGCAGGGTGGAACATTAGCGAAGAACCATTTTTTAAGAACAATATCAAATTCATCGATCTTTTCAAAATCAGAGGATCTTATGGCTTGACCGGAAATGACAATATTGGAACGAGCACTTATATTTATGTAAAAAGCTATACAAATCCTTCGGGAGCTTCTTACGTATTTGGCGAAAATCCGGTTAGCTACACCGGTATAACAGAACCAACTTTGGGTAATAACAACATTACCTGGATGGTAACCCGTGATGCAAACATTGGTATGGAATTGAAGATGTTTAAGGGAAGATTTTCAATGGAACTTGATTTCTTTAAGAAAAAAACAAAGAATATCTTTACTACACCCGGATCTATTCCAAGTACTTTTGGAGCAAGCTTACCACCATATAACTTAGGTATGCAAGAGAACAAAGGCTTTGAGGTGAACCTTACCTATAATGACCGGGTAAGCTCTAACTTAACTGTTTTTGCAAATACCAACCTAAGCTTCGCCAAAAACAAGGTTACTTACAGAAATGAGCCAGACTATCCTTATCCATGGTTAGCACAAACAGGCCAAACAGCCAACCCAATATTTGCTTACACTTTTGATGGCTTTTACCAAACGCTTGATGAGTTGTACAATGCGCCTAAAATGGCAACAGCGGTACCACTGAGAAACCTGTTTTTAGGCTCTGTTAAATTAAAAGATTTAAATGGTGATGGCATTATAGATGCAAATGACCGTGGATACATCGGTACGAATTATCCTTTTTATACTGCAGGCTTTAGCTTCGGCTTCTCTTATAAAGGAATCGATGTGTCTACACTGTTTCAGGGAGCTTTTGGAAACTTTCTCAGTATGAACAGGGGTTCTATTAGTTATGCGAGGCCAGAGCGGGTTTCCGTACCCCTGAATTCGGCGAGATGGACCCCAATAACCGCCGGCGATGCCATGTTTCCTGATCTTTCAGGGAATTCACAAAACACCGTCGAATCAACATTCTGGTATAAAAAGGGCGATTATATCCGTTGGAAAAACGTTGAGATAGGTTACAGGTTTCCATCTGCAATCTATAAAAAGATAAGATTGAACAGCTTAAGGGTTTATGCGAATGGCTACAATATGGGCTTGCTTTACACTAACCTCCCTGCAGCAATAGATCCTGAATCTGTAGCATCTACCAGTGTTGGAGAATATCCACAGCAACGTGTATTTAATTTTGGAATTCAATTTGGCTTATAAATTTTTTGGAATGAAAAATAGATATTTTATAATCGGAACTTTGATAGCCATGGCTGCTATGGTTTCCTGTAAAAAGAATGGATTATTGGATCCTAAAACCGAGCCATTATCAGAGGATAAAGTTTTTGCAGATAGTGCATTGACGATCAATTTTTTAAACCCCATTTATGCCGCAACTGGGATGGATGTTCATCCTCAGCGAAATGACCTGGTAAGCAACGCCGGTGCCAGTGATAATAATGCCAGTTTAGAAGAATTTACAACCAATTGCCGGTCAGGTTATGGTGGGTTAACCACTTTTTTACAAGGAGCCTCGAGTCCTTCAAGCGGTCCATTTTTTGCGACTTATGCAGCATATTATCAAAAAATAAGGCTTGCCAATAAATTCATGAGTAACCTGCCTAAGGCACCGCTTTCTGCAGCTAAAAAGAAAACTTTAAATGCCGAAGCCAGATTTTTGAGAGCATTTTACTATCAGGCATTGGTAAGATTATATGGTGGGATACAATTAATGGGCGATGATGCAAGCGATGAATTCCCTACTTATGAGTACAAGCGAAATACATATAAAGAATGTGTAGATTATATCGCATCAGAATACGATCAGGCAGCAGCAGATCTGCCTTCATCTTTAACGCTTGATGCAGTAGACTACGGAAGAGCTACATCAGGAGCTTGTAAAGCGTTAAAAGCCAGGTTATTCATTACGGCAGCTAGTCCGCTGTTTAACGGCAGTCCGGTATCAACTAATCCTTCTGTTGCTTCATTGGTGGCTTATTCGGTTACATACGATCAAAATTTGTGGCAAAAAGCCGCCGATGCCTGCAAAGCTGTAATTGATTTGCCAGAATATGCCCTCGTAATTGATCATACTTTACCTGCATACCCGGGTAATGGCTTTTGGAAAATGTTTGTTGAAAACAGAAAAAACACTGAATATATATTCGCTTATAACATTGCCCGGGGAAAAACAATTGAAAATTATTGGTTTCCATGGAGCTTGACAGGAAGAGGTAGCGGAACCACCTACAGCAATCCATCGGAGAATATGGTTAGAAGTTTTGGGATGAGAAATGGTAAGGCCATTACTGACCAGAATTCTGGATATGTAGCGTCAAATCCCTATGTGAACCGCGATCCACGATTTTATTATTCTATTATTTATGATCAGGCACAGGTATCCGACAGGGTCTCAAATGTAATGAAACCCGTTACCATTCAAACTCAAAGATCAACCAATTTGCCCATTGAAGATGGCATTGCACAGTATAAAACAGTAACAGGTTACTATAACCGTAAAATGTGTAATGACAGATTGCCTTATAATAGTTTAAATGTTGACCGGGCTTATCCAATAATCAGGTTAGCAGAAATTTATCTGGGTTATGCGGAAGCGTTAAATGAAACAGGGCAGGTTGAGCAAGCTGTAACCTGGGTAAATAAAATCAGGGACAGGGCAGGTATTTTACCCGGGGCAGACAACAGGTATGGAATTCCCGCAGGAATAAGCAAAGAGAGCTTAAGGGATATAATCAGAAACGAATATAAGGTAGAACTTTTTCAGGAAGGTCACTTTTATTACGATACAAGAAGATGGAAAACGGCAGAACAAACCGAATCGGAAGGAATACTTGGGATGAGGGTTTACAAAGAACAGAATGGCACCACCAATATGGAAACCTTCGTTACACTGACAACCATTTTTATTGCGCCGCAAATGTATTTCGTTCCGCTGCCAACTGCCGAAATTTCAAAATCAAAAGGTTTGTTGATTCAAAATCCAGGCTGGTAATTAAGTTAAAATTAGTTAATGATTAGTTATAAAAATCTGGTTTAAGTTAGTGTCCTGGATAGGCGCTAACTTAATACCAGTGTTGTTTTGCCTTTTTAGAAACAAAAATATTGACTGAAACATCCTTATTTTTTTAGTTGAGTTAGCGCCAACCTGGCTGCCTGTTTATGTAAAGCAGGCAGCAATTGGGTTGGAAATACTGGTGTTAAAAGCCAGCGCCAAACTCATTACAAAATAAATTAAATTTTTTAAAATGCCTTCCACACGTAAAGCCATATCTGCATTAACCCAGCTCAGAAAATCAATTGATATCCGAACACTGGAGCCTATTATATTTTACTCCGGGAAAAATGATGAATTACACATTCACTTAAGTAAGGAAGATAGGGGAGAACTGATCATTAAATCGCTTTCTAAAAAAATGATCACGGTAAGAGAAGTGACTTTGCTTGAGAATGATAGCAAACTATCGTGGAAACAGAATTTTAAAGGCCTGAAAATAATTGTTCCCACATCTATCGATGAAGAATTAAATGACCAACAAGCAATTATAAAAATTAAATTTTAAAGGTTTACCCTCAGCAAATGAACTAAAAACAAAAATCAACTATGAAAAACAGAAGAAACAAATTTAGATTGCACTTTTACTGATATTAACTTTGACAGTTCATTTGTAATGTGGCTGGCAAAGTTTTAACCAAAAAACATTTTTTTTAATCTTTTAATTAAAAGACAAACGTTTGATTTCAATTGTATCAAAATCTATGGAAAAAACTGATTGTTCTTCTCTGTAAATTGAGCAGAAATGGTTTGAAGTTGAAACTTAATGCGTGATAATAATCTAAAAAATGCATCAAAATAACACAAGTGAAATATTATAAAAATGAAACAAAGATCCTTAAACCTATTTAAAAAATTAAGTCTGCTTAGCTTGCTTGCAATCGGCCTCGGTGGAAGTTCAGCAATCGCGCAACAAACACCCGCAATCGATACGATTCCGTTAAAATACGGATCACATAGAACGGGAAATCGTACAGATTCAGTTATGCAACGCTGGAGAAGTTATGCTCTTGGGCAATTTATTCACTGGGGAGTGTATGCAATACCTGGCGGACATTGGGAGGACAAGAGCTATAATGGTGCTGCAGAATGGATTCGGTCGTGGTCTGGAAATACTGCTCCGAATGATTGGAAAAACACCTATGATAACCTGTATAAACAATTTAATCCTACAGATTTCAATGCTGCAAAATGGGCAAAACAGGCTAAAAATATGGGCGCAAAATATGTGATTTTTACTACCAAACATCATGATGGATTTTGCATGTGGCCAAGCAAGTACACCGATTACACCATCAAAAACACGCCCTACAAAAAAGATATTGTGAAACAGGTGGTAGATGCCTATAATGCAGAAGGTGTTGATGTTTACCTCTATTTTTCTATCATAGATTGGAACCATAAAGGATACCGTTCTGGCGTTCCTAAAACGCCTGCCGATAGTGTGGCTTATGAAGATTTCAAAAAATTTACCCGCAATCAACTGATCGAACTGCTAACCAAATACCCTACTGCTAAAGGCCTTTGGTTTGATGGCACCTGGGATGCCGCCTGGGTAAAACAAAGCAAATTTGCCGACGATTTAGAAAAAGAACTCAGAAAACTTCGTCCAGGGCTTATTATTGGAAGCCGTTTCAGGGCCGATGAATACGGTAAACGCCATTTTGATAGCAACGGAAAAATGATGGGTGATTATGAGCAAGGCTGGGAACGCAAATTACCGGCAAGTATTGACGTGGTTAAGGGGCGGGATTGGGATTGCGTGATGACCATTCCACCAAACCAATGGGGATACAACTCCGACTGGAAATCATCATACATTAAAACCGCAAATGATTTGACCAATATGTTACTTCATGCTGTCTCTATGAATGGTAATCTGGTGGTTAATTTCGGACCCGATGGAAAGGGGAATATCAGAACCGAAGAAGGACAAACGGCCGAAAAACTGGGGGAATGGGTAAAGCAAAATAGTGAGGCCATATATGGCGCAAGATACTCCGGACTTCCAAAACCTGAATATGGCTATTATACCAAAAAAGACAATAAACTTTATTTAACAGTTTTTAATAGCCCTGTTAACCATATCTTACGACTCCCTATACCACGTTCTTATGCACAGAAACCTATAAAAGCAATTTTAGGTAATCAGCAATCTTTACCTCTTGTGGTAACCGATATGGGAATGAGCGGAGATGCTAACCTATACTATGATATCACTTTACCAGAAGGACAAAACTTAAATCAACCTTTTGTGATTACGATTGAATTAAACCAGTCGAAAGGCGAAGGCAAATCTTTTGGAGAAGCAAAAACATAGCTTATAGTTAAGTGATCAGAAATGATTTCAGGCATTAAAGTGTTTGCGATAATAACCATTCGGGAATAGGCTGATTTCAAAAAATAAAATATAAAGGAATAACAAAGATTAAATAATGAAGAATAAGATTAGCTTGATGAGTGTTTTAATGGTTTTGTTCAGCTTGGGGATAACAAAAGCACAAGAGGCAAGAAAAGTCATGAACTTTAATACCAACTGGGCTTTTAAGAAAACCATCGATACCATTACTAAAACCAATGATTGGGAAAAGGTTGTGTTGCCACATACCTGGAACGCGGTTGATATGCAGTTAAGCAAAAATTTTTACGAAGGAGAAGGCCAGTATAAAAAGGAAATTGTTTTTGGTGAGGAATGTCAAAATAAACGTTTGTTTTTGCGCTTTGAAGGTGTAGGCTCAGTTGCCCAGGTTTATGTAAATGATAAGCTGGTTGGTACTCACAAAGGATCTTATAGTGCATTCTGTTTCGATATAACCTATGCTGTTCAATTGGGCAAGTCAAACACAATTCTGGTAAAAGTTAATAATAAGGCCAGAAAAGATGTACTTCCTGTAAATCATTTTCTTTTCGGTATTTATGGAGGAATTTATCGCCCTGTAGAGTTAATTGTTACCAATAAGATTAATATTTCTACAACAGATTACGCCTCACCCGGGGTATATATATCACAAAAAAATGTAACGAAGGAAGCAGCCGATATTAATATCGCTTTAAAACTTGAAAATATTTCTACAAGGGCAGAAGATATTACAATTAAAAATACCATATATGATAAAACCGGGAAGGTTGTGCTGGAAAAATCCAGCCAACACCGCTTGCTTACTCAGGGTCGCCAGCAATTTACTCAAGATTTAACGGTGCCTCATCCTATCCTTTGGGATGGATTTAACAACCCTTATCTGTATAAGATAGTAAGTCGTGTGATGAAAGATAATATAGTGATGGATGAGGTTAGCCAGCCGCTTGGCTTAAGGAAATTTGAATTGGTGGCAGGCAAAGGAATGTTTCTTAACGGGAAATCTTATACCATGAATGGTGTTTGCCGTCATCAGGATAGGTGGCAATACGGCAATGCACTCAGTAATGCGCATCATAAAGAGGATTTGGATCTGATAAAAGAAATGGGCGCTACCACTATTCGTTTTGCACACTATCAGCAGGCAGAGTATTTGTACTCGCAATGCGATACCATGGGCTTTGTAATCTGGGCAGAAATTCCATTTGTGAATACTTATACCAGTGAAGAAGGCGACAATGCTAAACAACAGCTTCAGGAATTGATTTTACAGAATTATAATCATCCATCTATTTATGTGTGGGGATTACACAATGAAGTTTATGGCAAAACGCCAGCTGATTTTCCGGCTGTATTAACCAGGGAATTGAATGATTTAGCAAAAAGACTCGATCCATACCGCTATACCGTTTCTGTTAGTGGCTATGAAGAAATGAACCGGCCAACGAATCTGAATGCAGATATTCAGGGGATTAACCATTATTTTGGCTGGTACGATGGAAAGATAGATGATATTGAAAGATGGGCATCGGGAATGGAGAAAAACTATCCTGAAAACCTGTTGATTCTTTCTGAATACGGTGCTGATGGAAATGTTTTACAACAGCAAGAGCAATCAACATTGCCTGAAAGCTGGAATTATACTTCTCCGCAATATCCCGAAAACTACGAAACTAAAACCCATGAAAAACAGTGGCCGGTAATTGCTAAACATCCGATTATCTTAGCCTCTTATGTATGGAATATGTTTGATTTTGCCACGCCAATGTGGAACAGGGGGAGTATGGCAGCAAGAAATATGAAAGGCCTCGTTACTTTTGATCGTAAATTGAAGAAAGATGCTTTTTACTGGTACAAAGCTAACTGGAGTAAGGAGCCCGTGTTATACATTACCGAGCGCAGAACGATAAAACGCAAAAACAGCATAACTCCGGTTACGGTTTATTCCAATCAGGGAGCGCCTGAACTTTTCATCAACGGGAAAAAACTGAGCACTAAACCCGAGTTGAGAGACGGGCATATTCAATATGTTTTTGAAAACATTAATCTAAAAAAAGGTAAGAATTCCATTAAGGCCACTTTAAAAAAGAATGGCAAGAATTATACAGATACTATTAAGTGGGAATATTCAGTTGAAAAATAGAATTTATATATAAATGCATGATTCCCACCCGATGTCATATTTAACCAAAGGTGAGTTTGGATAAGAGATAATGACACCTCTTAGAGGTTAAAATCGTTAAATTCATCAATTTTTTATCATCGACCACGCTAACATTGACATATTTTTGTGATTTATTGTTAATTAAGATTTTAACTTAAGTTTTAAAGAAGCAATATCCCGCAGATTTAAGAAGATTACGTGAGTTTTATTTTGATCTGCGTAATCATCGGCATCTGCGGGAAATATCTGAAGAGTTCCAACGTCATTGATATTGATTTTTATGAAATAAGACTGCCAGTGATAAGCTTTATAGAGCGGCCGTCATTGAGGAGGGGAAAGACGAAGCAATCTGTTTGCTGTCAAAAACCCATTATAGTACTGAAAGATTGCTTCACTTCGTCTAATAGCCCTTCCTTTAGTTCGCAATGACGGGTGTTTCAAACCTAACGAAGTTTTGCCGGATTGCGGGTTGGGGAAACTTCGTCAGTGTGATCATAATTAAGAATAACAGTCACCGGAGGCATATCGATAAAGCAATCTTTTTGTATTTGCATCTTCATTACTCACATGCATGCAAGATTGCTCGTTTTACTTGCAATTGACGAGCAAGTTTCCTTTGACTTAATGACATTGGTAAAATAGAGATCTTTCTATTTGGGGAAAAAAAAATGCCATTAATAGATTATCGTCCTCGTTTTTAATAATGATATTTGAAGACGGCGATTTAATCGCCTAAGTAATTCATTTTAATTTTTTATTTCAACCAATTAAATAAATTCCTGTTGATATTTTAAGGGTGTTTTGCCAATGATATCTTTAAAGCATTTGTGAAAGCTGGCAAAATTGTGGAATCCGCTTTCATAACAAATCTCCTTTACACTCATGCTGTTTTCAATAAGCAGTTTGCAAGCCTGACCAATCCTGATTTCATTAGTAAACTGAGTGTAGGTTTTTCTGCTTCTGGATTTAAAAAATTTGCAAAAGGAATTAGGACTGATCTTGGCTATTTCAGCAATTTCATTTAACTCTATTCTCTTTTTATAATTACTAATGGTGTAATTATATATAGCCTGAATGCGGTCTTTCTCTGCATCCTGAAAGTTGCATTGAAATCCCAGCGAAGCGAGATAGTTAATCTCTTTGCACTGGCTTATAGCAAGCAAAGCTTCTAACAGAAGCAAAATTCTCTTCACGCCACTGCTTTCAACAATCTCAACAATCAGGTTGGCCACAACTTTTTTAAACTTTCCGTTGATCTGCATGCCTCTTTTAGCATTCGCTATAACTTTCTTAATCTCCATATTTTCAGGAAGATTTAAAAAATCATTACCCCAAAATAACTCTTCAAAATGAACAACATACACATCTGCAGTTAATTGACCGGAGTGTTCAAAATATTCATGATCGAAACGCCAGTAGTGGGGCAGGTTACTTCCTACTAAAACCACTTCGCCATCACTAAAATTCTTAATATTATCGCCAATGAATTGCGTTCCTTTTCCTTTTTTTAAATAAATTAACTCCAGGGCAGAGTGATAGTGCCATCGGTTATTCACGTTTGGCATCATATCTCGCCGGGCACTAAAAGATTGTGCAGATGTAGGAGACACTTTTAATAAGTGAGGTTTCATAAATGGAATTACTGAATTTGAAAACTAACTTAAATTGCAATAAATATTATAAAAAATAATATAATATCCAATTTAGCTTAATAATTTGATGATAACGTAAACATTTAGCTCCGATTTAAAAGTTTTATTTGTATGTAGAACCAGTATTGTATTTCACGGGAGTTTGTTTATTTATGCTTAGTGCATAAATCAATTTCATTCTCTTTTTGAACTGACAGTATTTTAATGATATAAACGGCCAACATGGGCAGCGTTGGTTACAGAAGCAAATGGCTTTAACAGTTAAATATCATTTTACATTAAGAAAAACCAAAACCGATTAATCGATGAGCCATACAACAACTGAAAAATTCAGTCTAAGTCCTAATCAAAGCCGACCGGGTAATTATTTATTTCCACTTATTTTAGTAACCAGCTTATTCTTTTTCTGGGGTTTTGTACATAATCTGGATCCCATACTTATCCCGCATTTACGTAAAGCTTTTAAACTCAATGATCTTGAATCATCATTTGTGGATTTTTCTATATTCATTGCTTATTTTGCTATGGCCTTGCCTGCAGGTTATGTAATGAAGCGTTGGGGATATAAAAGTGGTATTATTTTAGGGTTAGTGCTTTTTGCCATAGGTTCATTCCTGTTTATTCCCGCTGCTGATACGAAAGTTTATATTTATTTTCTGGGTGCTTTATTTATTATAGCCTGCGGTTTAGCTTTTTTAGAAACAGCAGCGAATCCATACGTAACTGTACTTGGTCCTCCTGAGTCTGCTACACAACGCTTAAATTTTTCTCAGTCATTCAATGGTTTGGCAGCTTTCCTTGCTCCCATAATTGGATCAAAATTTATTTTTACCGGTTCAACTGAAACCGAGGCGCAAATTAATGCAATGTCGCAAGAAGCATATAATAGGTATGTTACTGCAGAAGCCGCAAGCGTAAAAGGGCCATATACTTTTTTAGGTATCGCCATTGTGCTCGTTATCATTTTGTTTGCCTTTACTAAACTACCCGATATAAAATCAAATGAAACAGAAGAAAAATCAAGCATTGCTGATGCGCTTAAGTTCAGGCAACTGAGATGGGGTGTAATTGCTCAGTTTTTTTATGTAGGTGCGCAGGTATGTATATTAAGTTTCTTTGTGCGGTTTGTTGGAGTATCTGCAGGAATTAGTTTAGCATCTGCTGCCTGGTATTCTGGTATAGCCGGGCTGGCTTTTATGTTAGGCCGGTTTGCCGGTACTTTTTTTATGCGGTATATGGCACCTAATAAATTGCTGATGTGCTACGCCTTAATGAGTGCGCTCCTGACGCTGATTTCCATATTTGCACATGGATTAATAACCGTATATGCACTTATCGGAACAGCCTTTTTTATGTCTGTTATGTTTCCCACAATATTTTCTTTAGGAATACAGGGACTTGGAAAGGACACCAAAATTGCTTCTTCCCTGATTGTGATGTCTATTGTTGGTGGAGCTTTTTTGCCACTTTTATTGGGTTATATATCAGATGTTTCGGGAAGTATTCAGTATGGATACGTAGTACCGTTATTTTGTTTTTTAGTCGTTTTTTATTTTGGTAAATCAGGATATAAACCATCGCAAAATTAGCTTATCATGAAAAAAGTGATTAAAATAAATAACAACGACAATGTTTTGGTTGCCTTAACAAACTTAAATAAGCATGAGGTGATCAGCTATGAAGGTAACAACTATACACTGCAAAATGATGTACCTGCAAAGCATAAATTTTTCATGCAGGATATGCAGTATGGATCTGAGGTTATTATGTATGGCGTACTGGTTGGTAAAACACAGTATGATTTAGGCGCTGGAAGTATAATGAATACAGAAAACACCAAACATGCAGCCGAGCCGTATGTATATCGTAAAGTGGATTACAAGTGGCAGGCTCCTGATGTAAGCAAATTCCAGGATCGTACATTTAAAGGTTATCATAGAAAAAACGGACAGGTTGGAACGGCAAATTATTGGCTTTTTATTCCCACTGTTTTTTGCGAAAACAGAAATCTGGACATTATAAAAGAAGCGCTCTATAATGCTTTAGGTTATGCTGTTGATGATAAATATAAACATTACGCCAATGAACTGGTAAATGCTTTGAAGAATGGAGAGAATATTAAGGATGTGTCTTTTGATCCACTTCATGATGCTAAAGCATCGAGAATTTTTAAAAATATTGATGGAATAAAATTTCTTAATCACAGCGGTGGTTGTGGTGGAACAAGGCAAGATGCAGAAGTGTTAAGCCATTTGCTGGCTGCCTATGCAGATCATCCTAATGTGGCGGGTATTACACTCCTAAGCCTTGGTTGTCAGCACTTACAGGTAAGTGATTTTAAGAAAGATTTACTGGCCAGAAATCCTTTATTTGATAAACCATTACTGGTTTTTGAACAGCAGCAAACTGAAAGTGAAGAAGAGTTGGTAAGGCAGGCGATTCAGCAAACTTTTGAGGGGTTAATGGCTATTAATGAAATAGAAAGAACGGAAGCACCACTTCGTAAATTATGTGTTGGTGTAAAATGTGGTGGAAGCGATGGTTTTAGCGGTATTTCAGCTAACCCGGCAGTGGGACATTGTGCAGATTTACTGGTGGGGCTTGGTGCCAAAGTTTTACTGGCAGAGTTTCCTGAATTATGTGGTGTGGAGCAGGAAATAATCGATCGTTCCATTGATCAGCCAACCGCAGAAAAGTTCATTCGTTTAATGACAGAATATGATGAATTAGCTCATAAGGTTGGATCAGGTTTTTATATGAATCCTTCGCCGGGAAATATTAAAGATGGATTAATTACCGATGCCATTAAATCTGCCGGAGCAGCAAAAAAAGCGGGAAACTCACCAATTGTTGATGTACTCGATTATACAGAGCCTGCAACAAAAGCAGGTTTGAGTTTAGTATGCACACCAGGAAATGACGTTGAAGCCACAACCGGTAAGGCTGCGGCCGGTGCAACGTTAATCTTATTTACTACAGGTTTAGGTACGCCGACTGGTAATCCGGTTTGTCCGACCATCAAAGTAGCTACCAATACCGCATTGGCACAAAGAATGGCCGATATTATTGATATTGATACTGGCCCCGTTATCCGTGGTGAAAAAGATATTACCGAAATGGGTGAAGATATTCTGGAATACTGCATTAAAGTAGCAAGTGGAGAAGAGGTGCCCAAGGCTGTTCAGCTAAATCAGGATGATTTTATTCCCTGGAAAAGAGGAGTAAGTCTTTAATTTCAATAAGTTTTACTAAAACAACTGTTCATTTAAGCTGAGAGACACTTGGAACAGCATGAACTGGCTATACAATCTCTTTCTATAAATGATGGTAATTAACAAAACAATAGAATATGAATCTTGACTTAAAGGATAAGGTTATTTTAGTTAGCGGGGGCGCAAAAGGCATAGGTGCAGCCATTGTAAAGATGTTGGCAGCAGAACAAGCCTTTCCAATTATCATTGGCAGAAACCAAACTGACAATGAGAAACTATTAAAAGAAATTAGGTTATTAAATTATAATGCAGATTATCAAACAGCAGAACTGACACAACCAGGTAGCTGTAAAATCGTAGTTGATGATGTGTTAAAGAAGTATGGAAGGATAGATGGTATTGTTAACAATGCAGGTGTGAACGATAGCATAGGGCTTGAAACTGGAAATGATGAAGATTTTATAGCATCATTGCATAAAAATTTAGTACATTATTACTCATTGGTTCATCATGCATTGCCCGCACTTAAAAAAAGTAAGGGCACAATTGTAAATATTGGAAGTAAAACAGCTGATACGGGACAAGGTGGAACATCAGGATATGCAGCCGCAAACGGTGGACGCAATGCACTCACACGTGAATGGGCTGTTGAATTATTGCCTTTTGAAATTAGGGTAAATGCAGTCATCGTAGCAGAAGCCATGACCCCACTGTATCAAAAGTGGTTAGATACTTTTGATGATCCGGAGGGAAAATTGAAAATGATTACTCAAAAAATTCCTTTGGAGAAACGGATGACAAAAACAGAGGAAATTGCAAATATGGTGGTATTTTTGTTGTCAAAACGTTCAAGTCATACCACAGGGCAGTTAATTTATGTGGATGGAGGATATGTACACTTAGACAGGGCAATAACTTGATCAATGAGTAAGATTTTAAATATTGCCTGAGCTTAAATCTTGTATCGGCTTTATGATTATTGTTATCTTTACATTTAAACCAATAGCTAATGGAATCTAATCAAATTGCATTTATCAAACCAAAGATGGGAGAACTGCAATTGATATAATTCCTTTTTTTAAAGGTCGCTTCAGGCATGTTGTTAACCTGTATTAATTATGCTATGAGAGAGTTAAAAGTTGCCATTGTTGAGCTGCCCAACATAACTTGTGTAATAATGGTGCCGATCACTTTCCTGGCAATTAATTGCCAGGATATTTCCTCTGCTAAATCAAATCCTAATAAAGCCTTAAAATATGAATAAGTACATCCTCATTTTGTTGTTCAGCTGCGTATGCCCAGCAACAGTAGCACAAAGTCAACCCGCATTTGATGGGCCATCCTGGAAACCACCTTATTACCTGGAGCTGGATGGATGGGGGATCGAACGTTTTCTGATCCCGATTGATTTTGCACCGTCTATCAAATACTCTGGTGTTGAAGATGTCCGTTTTACAAGAGGCTGGGGAGATGAAAAAAGTCCTGAGTATTGGTCTTATGCATTCCTATGGTTACTGGATGGTAATCCAACTCAAACTACAGCAATCATCCAGAAAAACCTCAACGTATATTATGATGGGCTAGTGGGCAGAAATATTACCAAACGGAATATTCCAAAATCATTGGTTATCAAAACCCAAACCAAACTGCGTGCAATAAAAACAGAAAAGGGAGATCTTCAAACCTTCGCAGGCACTATTAACATGCTGGACTATATGGGGCAGAGGCCGATCATACTTCAGGCGTTAATCCACGTTAAAAAATGTCCGGGAAGTTCGAAAACCATTGTTTTTTATCAGGTTTCACCAAAGCTGGTTACTGATCCTGTCTGGATAAAACTGAAGAGTTTGTGGGCAGGATTTAAGTGTACGGTTTAATTATTTTCGGAAAAGTCTCAATGCTGCGAATTGTACATATGTGGTTATAGCTTTAGGTGGGTTTATTGTTTAAATCAATTATACCGATCTTCTTTATCCTTTCCGATAGGTTACTGCAATTTTAGCTTTTTTCTGCTGGTTATTCTTTGGCTTCATGTTTCCCAATATATCCTGCTGCGTTAGATTTGGTTAAAAACCATCATTTCTGATGGCTTAGTTCGATTTTGTTTATTGCACTGACGAAGCTACAAATCACGAACCATTTTGAAAAAGATTTGAAACTATTAGCTGAATAATACCAAAGAACGCACATTTTTAAAGGGCGACGGTAAATTTATTACATCGTTTTAATTTGATAATTATTGATCAAACTATATCAAGAGAGTTATTGGATCGTTAAAGGAATAGCGTTGTGATGTGTAAAAATGGATATTGTTAGTGGTATGCAATGATCCTATCTTTACATTTAAACCAAAAGCTATATGGAGCCAAATCAAATTATCATTTATAAAACCAAGGATGAAGAAACTGCAATTGATGTAAAACTTGAAAATGAAACGATTTGGCTGACCCAAAACCAGCTTGTCGAACTTTTCCAGAGCAGTAAGGCAAACATTAGTGAACATATTAAGCATATTTTCGAATCTGGTGAGCTGGATAAGGAATTAACTGTTCGGAAATTCCGAACAGTTAGGGAAGAAGGAGAAAGAAGCGTAATGAGGAATTTGGACCATTATAATCTAGATTTGGTAATATCAGTAGGATATCGAGTTAATTCATTAAGGGGTACTCAATTTCGGGTCTGGGCAAATAAAGTATTAAAGGAATATTTAATTAAGGGCTATTCAATAAACGAGAAAAGGTTAAAGGAACAGGCAGAGCAGTTGGCAAGTTTAAAAAATACTGTAAATTTATTGAGTCACGTGCTGGAAAGTAAGGAGCTTAGTTCAGACGAAGCAACTGGTTTGCTAAAGGTGGTAACCGATTATTCCTACGCGTTAGATATTCTGGACAAATACGACCATCAACAACTAGCCATCGATGGTACTACATCAGAGGAATTGTTCATAATCGATTATGACGAAGCGATGAAAGCTATTCGTAATCTTAAGGACAAATTTGGTGGAAGCTCTTTGTTTGGGAATGAAAAAGATGCATCGTTTAAGGGTTCTATCGGAGCCATTTACCAAACATTTGGAGGGATAGATGTATACCCAAGTGTTGAAGAAAAGGCCGCAAACTTGTTATATTTTGTGGTTAAAAATCATTCTTTCTCTGATGGGAATAAACGTATCGCAGCTTATCTATTTGTATGGTTCTTGGATAAGAACAAAATCTTGTATAGAAATGACGGGTCTAAACGCATTGCTGACAATGCATTGGTTGCATTGACTTTAATGATCGCAGAAAGTAAACCTGATGAAAAGGATATGATGGTTAAGGTAATTGTAAATCTGATTAATTCGAATAACTAAATACAAAAAAAGCCATCATTTCTGATGGCTTTAGTTCGATTTTGTTTATTGTACTCGGGGCGGGAATCGAACCCGCACGCCTTTGAAAGCACAGGATTTTAAGTCCTGCGTGTCTACCAGTTCCACCACCCGAGCAGGTGATTAACCTTTTAAAATAAAATGCCTTCTGGTAGGAAGGCATTTGGAGCGAAAGACGAGATTCGAACTCGCGACCCCGACCTTGGCAAGGTCGTGCTCTACCAACTGAGCTACTTTCGCAATTTACACATTGACTGTGTTTCCTTGGGGCTGCAAATATAGAAATTAATGTTTCAGTTTCAAAAATATTTAAAAAAAAATAATTGTAATGTGAATTTGGATCAAACGGCACAAAATCGATTTTGAACTTATAAAGAAGCCATCAGAAATGAAGGCTTTAGCTCGATTTTGTTTTTGTGCTTAGGGCAGAAATCGAACTTTGCCACTATGTTTTCGAAATCAGCCAATTTAAAATTCTTTTAGTAGAAGTAGTCATTTCTCTATCCAGGAATTTTCCAAAATAATTCACTATTATTGGTATGATAGTTAATGATTTTAACGTTTTTCTTCTCATCCACTCTGGTTTCGAATTTATCTATTACTGGATCTTTACTGCCAACAGGTAACAATTCCACATATAGCATTGTCTTTCCACTGGTTATAGTTTGGGAGTTAAATTCACTTTGCAATGGGCAAATAAGCCTGTACAGGTTTTTTGCCATAAAAGTGTATAAATAATCTTTGATATTAGTGGGAACGTGATGATAATTGGCATCTTCATTAAGCTTTAATGGCAAACCACTGATTAAACGCTCACGCACTTCTGCGATGCTTAATAAATTGTTGTTTTCGTCACTAACATATGCATTATCTTGCGGGTCCATATAAATCCATTTTTTCAATGATGGTATGAAAACACTATTAATAACATGCCCTCCGTCAGAATCCGGATAATGTCCGGAAAAACAAATTACACTTCTTGATTTATAACCCATAGCAAGAAAAATCTCATTCATAGCTATAGACAAAGGATAGCATCCATGATTTTGCTTTTTTTCTCTATAGCTGTCGATTATACTTATGGCATTTAAAGGATCAATATTTAAGTCATCATTATGAGGAACTTCATTATGAAACCATTTTAATAAATGTTTTGCGCGCTCCACATCTGTTCCAGCTCCTGCAACTGCATCTAGATTATATTTCTCTCTTATCTTTTTTAATTCCGGCGAATTTGCATCTTGATATCCGAAATCAGGAAAAGTCTGAACTTGTGCCTTATTGTATTCTTTGCCCGCTTGCAACTCTTTAACTTCTGGAGTTACAGATTGAGCTGAAACTCCTTCTGAAATAATCATACCCAGTATGAAAAATATTGTGATATTTAATTTCTTCATTATATTGCTGTATTTTATTAAGTCGTGCAAATACTATGATTTATCATACAGAGAATCAGTATCGCAGATATGAAGATTGGTAATGAATTTATAATATTATATTAATTTGTTTATCAGGCAGCAGTGCGTCTTTTCAGTTCATGTGCCTGTAGTCGGAGGGTGATTGCCCGGTCTTATTTTTAAAAATCTTTGTAAAATGGGACGGGTGTTCAAAACCCAGTTCAAAGGCAATTTCACTGATGTTTTTTTCGGTACTCCACAACAATGATTTCGCCCTGTCTATCAGTTGCAGATGTATGTGTTCAATGGTGGTTTTGTCCGTATATCTATTGAGCAGATCGGAAAGATAATCAGGGGAGAGATTCAACCGGGACGCAAAGTACTTTACATCAGGAATTCCCTCGTCGATAAGTGAATCCTTTGAAAAGTATTCCAACAGCAGGCTTTCAAAGTTCTGTACCAGATCATGGCTGGGTTTGGAACGGGTTAAGAACTGCCTGTCATAAAATCGCGTACAGTAATTGAGAAGCAATTCAAGGTTGTTTACGATCAGTTCCTGCGAATATTTGTCGATGTTTTGCGAATACTCCGCTCTGACATTATCTGCACAATTGCGCAAAGTCTTCTTTTCATCTTCGGACACATGGAGCGCTTCACTGGCATCATAGTGGAAAAATGAATACCCGTGTATTTTTTTGCCCAGTCCGCTCCGGTAAAGCAAATCAGGATGGAAATACAGTGCCCAACCATCATCAAAGGAAATGTACCGTTTCGTGGTTACCACCTGCCCCGGCGCAGTAAACACCAGTGTTCCCTGGTCGAAATCGTAATTTGAGCGTCCATATCCCATTGATCCTTTTAACTGTTTGAGATATACGGAATAAAATCCTAGCCGGAAAGCAGTCTCTTTTTCAGGAAAGTTATCCCTGCTGATCTGCGCAAGCTGGATAAAAGAGACCAAAGGGTGTTTCGGCGGCTCGCATCCGTAAAGCGTGTGTATATCATGGATGGTATTGATATCGATGAATGATTGTTGCATTTTATGGTATATTTGACTTATGTAAATTTACTAAGAAAAGAATTTAAACTTTGATTATCCTGCCATTAACAATTCCCAGTAATGCCCTTTCATAAGCTGTTACCACTTTGCTGGCCTCTACGGGAATAAAACCTGGAAAAAAATCATGGTAAGTTTCCGACTCTGTTAGTACTGTTGGGCTGATACAATTTATACGAATGCCTCGCGGCATTTCATGTGCTGCTGACTTTACAAAACCTTCAACGGCTCCGTTAATCATTGTACCAATAACACCTCCCAGGATGGGTTCATCTGTTAAAACACCTGATATTAGTGCAAATGCACCCCGGTTGGCAATATAAGGCAATGCTGTGCGCACGAGATTTACCTGTCCCATCATCTTATTGGCAATGGAGAAGTTGATGCTTTCATCTGTAATTTGTTCAAGCGGGAGTGCAATCACATCTCCAGCTGCATTGGCCACAGCATCAAAAGTGCCTATATTCTTAAAGAGCAATTCCAGGCTTGCCCGATCTGTAATGTCAGCCCTGTAATCTCCGGAGGAACGGGATACCCGTATGACTTTATGGCCGGTTTGCTCAAGCCTCATTGACAGATGTGCACCTATGGTGCCGCTGGCTCCTATAACGACGATTGTATGTTTCATTGTTGTTTTTTTAAGTGAAATTTTCTGTTGTTTTAACTATTAAAGAATTGTAAATATTGTCGAGGCCACGGTACCTCTGCAGGGTTAAATAAATAATCCGCCTGATACTTCGATGCGCTGCGCGTTCACAAATCGACTATCGTCTGAAAGGAGTGAGGCAACAAAGGCACCTACATCGTCTGCTACTCCAAGGCGACCTAACGCAGTCATAGAGGCAATCTGATTGCAGTGGCTTTCATCGCCTTTCCCACCACCAAATTCGGTATCAATAGCGCCGGGTGCAACGCTGTTCACACGAATTTTTCTTTCCGCATATTCTTTAGCAAAATAGCGGGTCAAGCCTTCTGTTGCCGCTTTAAGTGCTCCATAAACAGCAACACCAGGAAAAGCAAATCGCGCAAGGCCCGAAGAAATATTAATGATCTGGCCGCCATCACTAATTAATGGGATAAGTTTTTGTGTTAGGAAAAATACACCTTTAAAATTCGTATTTACAAGTTCATCAAATATGTCTTCGGTAGTGTCCTTGATGAGTGTTCTTTGTGCTATGCCCGCATTATTTACCAGGTAATCGAAGTTGTCCCTGTTCCATTCTTTGGCAAGTACTTGGGAAACCTGCGCGGTAAAATTGCTGAAGGAAGCGGTTTTGGAACTGTCCAGTTGCAGTGCGACCGCTTTGCCACCATTGTTGTTAATGGTATTGGCAACTACATTTGCCTGATCGGAGTTGTTGTTGTAAGTGAGGATAACGTCAATTCCACGCTCAGCTGCATTCAATGCAATGCTTTTTCCTATTCCACGACTGCCGCCAGTTATCAGGGCGATTTTTCTTTTTTTGTTTTCTATTTCCATTTCTATGTAGTTTTAAATTACATAGCAAAGTTCAGCAGAACTGCATGAGCCGACTTATATATTTCCGGTTGGCTTTTATACATTTCCGAGAAATTATAGATTTAATATCTTGCACGATTTAATTCTGGATAATTATGAAATTTCTCAGGTAAGTCAGGTAGATCAGGGGAAAGTTATTGCAGAAGAAATCATTTTTAATCTGCTGTACTAATATCGTACCTAACAAAAAAGCCATCATTTCTGATGGCTTTAGTTCGATTTTGTTTATTGTACTCGGGGCGGGAATCGAACCCGCACGCCTTTGAAAGCACAGGATTTTAAGTCCTGCGTGTCTACCAGTTCCACCACCAGAGCAGGTAATTAACCTTTTAAAATAAATGCTTTCTGGTAGGAAAGCATTTAGAGCGAAAGACGAGATTCGAACTCGCGACCCCGACCTTGGCAAGGTCGTGCTCTACCAACTGAGCTACTTTCGCATTCACAAAACATATATGTTGTTTCGTTTTGGTGATGCAAATATAGACAGATTTCTATTTCTGTCAAGAGATTTTTTATTAAAAATTTAATATTTAATTTAAATTGCTGGCTTTCAGTGCAAGTAAAATTAAATCAGTTTCAAATCCTCTTCCCTGCAGGTAGTTCATTAACTTCATTTTTCTTTTTAATGGATTGGATTCGTTCAAAGTTTCGGCTTTTTTAACTGCTAATGCCGTTAAGGTTTCAAGATAATCATCATCATCCAAACTATATAATGCCTTCTGTAAAAGTTTATCTGTCACTCCTTTCAATTTTAAGCCTTGCTTTATTTTGGCCCGGCCCCATTTTTTGACGTTAAATTTTCCTGATGCATATGATTTTGCAAAACGTTCTTCATTTAAGAAATTATTCATGATCAGCTCTGACAGAATTTCTTCCAATTCATCTCCTCTAATTCCCCATTCCACCAGTTTATATCGAACTTCTTTTTGCGAACGTTCCTGGTAAACGCAAAAATTTTCAGCCTTGGCTAATGCCTGTTTTTTATCTAATATTGCTGCTTCTTGTTTACCACTTTTCATAATTATTTATTGAACTTCGTAAAAATAAAAACGATTACCGTATTTTTCTGAATATAATAAAATGCTGAACCCGATATATACCATTTCCAAAATAGCGGATATTTTAAATGCTGAAGTAAAACTATTTGATGCACAAACTATTATACAATATTTGGTTATTGATAGTCGCTCGGTTTTAGTACCTGAAAATTCTTTGTTTTTTGCCTTGTCCTCTCATCGCGATGGTCATGAATTTATAAAAGATGCTTATTCAAAAGATATCCGGAATTTTGTGATCAGTGAGAAAAAATACATCGAACAGTATACCGATTGTAATTTTATAGTGGTGGATAACGTTCTCAAATCTCTTCAGAAATTAGCAATAGAGCATAGAAAGCATTTTGATTTAAAAACCATCGGTATTACCGGAAGCAATGGTAAAACGATTGTTAAGGAGTGGTTATATCAACTTCTGGCTACAGATTTTGATATTGTTCGCAGCCCGAAAAGTTATAACTCACAAATTGGTGTTCCACTTTCCGTTTGGCAAATCGACTCCAATAACACCCTCGGAATTTTTGAAGCTGGTATTTCGGCAGTGAATGAAATGGAAGACCTCGCTAAAATCATTCAACCCCAAATAGGCATTTTAACCAATATTGGAGAGGCTCATGCCGAAGGTTTTAGCTCTAAAAAAGAAAAGCTTATTGAAAAATTAAAGCTTTTTAAAGATGTGGAATTGCTGATTTATTCGCCGGAATATGTAACTGAAATCAATTTCAAAAAATTGCCGGGAAAGAAACACTTTAGCTGGAGTAGCAGGCAAGCCGCTGATTTACGAATTATTGCAGTTGAACCTATCGAGGGAAATTGTTATTTAAGAGCGATTTATCAAGACAGAGAAATAGAATGTATGCTGCCTTTTAAAGATAAGGCGTCTATAGAAAATGGCATGATTTGCTGGGCAACATTACTTGCGCTGGGTTATTCACCTGAACAGGCAGACACACGTTTAGAGAAATTAAGCCATGTAAGTATGCGTTTAGAGCTGAAGAACGGTATCAACCAATGTTCAATCATAGATGATTCTTATAGTGCTGATATTTCATCACTGGCAATAGCACTCGATTTTCTAAATCAACAAAATCAGCATCCTAAGAAAACTGTAATTCTTTCTGAATTATTCGAAACCGGGCAGGACGATTTGGATTTATATACAGAAATTGCCGATTTGCTGGCACAAAAGAAAGTAAACCGCCTGATTGGAATTGGAACTCACCTTTCCCGTTATGCTGAATTGTTTAAGTGTGAAACGCAATTTTTTGAAGATACAAATGCCTTTATTGAGGCTTTTCCGGGTTTACAATTTAATCATGAAACGATATTGGTTAAAGGAGCAAGGCGTTTCGGGTTTGGCAGGATCAGTAAGTTGCTTACCCAGAAAATCCACGATACTGTTTTGGAAATTGATTTAAACGCCATGGCGGGGAATCTACAATTTTATCGTTCTAAAATTAAACCGGGAGTTAAAATAATGGTAATGGTTAAGGCTTTTTCATACGGCAGTGGTAGTTTCGAAATCGCAAATCTTTTGCAATTTCATAAAGTTGATTATTTAGCTGTAGCCTATGCAGATGAAGGTATTGCCTTGCGAAAGGCCGGTATTACTTTGCCAATCATGGTCATGAGTCCTGAAGAATCGGCATTTGATGCGATTATTAAGCACAACCTTGAACCTGAGATTTACAGTCTGGAAATTCTGAACAGCTTTCTGAATGCGCTTAGCGATTATCGTTTCGATTATCCGATCCACATTAAAATTGATAGCGGTATGCATCGTTTAGGTTTTGATCAAAAGGAAATTGATCAATTGGCAGAACTGTTAAAAGATGCTCAACGATTAAAGGTTCAAAGCATATTTTCTCATTTGGTGGCTAGTGGAGAAGCTGAACATGATGGTTTTACACAAAAGCAGATTGAAAAATTTAAAGAAACAGCCAATTTGTTAATTGCTGCTTTGGGTTACAAACCTTTACTACATATTGCGAATACTTCGGGAATTAGTCGCTGGCCAGATGGACAAATGGACATGGTTCGCTTAGGAATTGGCTTATATGGTTTTGATTCGGCTCTTGTACATAACCGTGGATTGCAAACCGTGATGGTTTTGAAAACAACAGTAACACAGATTAAAACCCTGGAACCAGGAGAAACCGTTGGTTATAGCAGAAGCGGAGTAATGCCTGATGGCGGCAAAATTGCAACTGTTAAAATCGGATATGCCGATGGATATGGTCGTGCCTTTGGAAATGGGGTAGGCAAAATGCTTATTAATGGCCATTTGGTACCAACAATTGGCTCAATTTGCATGGATATGACCATGCTCGATATTACAGGAATTGATGCCAAACCAGGCGATGAAGCAATCGTTTTCAATCACGAGCATACGATCATGCAATTAGCCAGCGATATTAATACCATTCCTTATGAAATTCTGACTAATATATCTCAAAGAGTAAAAAGAGTTTATTTTTATGAATAATTTTCCTGGCTGATTTTGTATCATTATTATCATCAGTTCATTTGTTGGGGCACTTAACAGGATAAATCAGTAAGCAGATGAAATACTGAACTTTTCTAAGCAATTAAACAGTTAAGCAATTAACCAAATTTTAGGTAAATTTGCAGCATGAACAAAGTCGGGAAAGCCATTTTAAACTATTTGATTAAAGGTTTATTAATTGTTGTGCCCATAGCAGTGAGCATTTTTATTGTAGTTTGGGCCGTTACTACCGTTGATAGCTGGTTAAATGTCAATAACATATTAGGCGTAAACCCTCAAACCGGCGAAAGCAGAAACATTCCAGGTTTAGGTTTGCTAACCGTTATTACAATCATTTTGCTTGCAGGGATTTTTGTAACCAATTTGGTTACCGAACCGATGTATAACTGGTTTCAGCGTTTGATGCACCGGCTACCGCTGTTCAATTTTATCTATTCTTCAATTAAAGATTTAACGGAAGCATTTGTAGGCGATGAAAAGAAATTTAATCACCCGGTGTTGGTCGAAGTGGAAGGAGGGCTGAAAAAAATTGGATTTTTAACTCAAAACGATCTGCATAAACTTAATTTGCCTGATGAAGTTGCTGTGTATTTTCCATTATCTTATTCCTTTGCAGGCCAGCTTTGTATCGTAAAGAGAGATAAGGTTGAAGATTTGAATATGAGCGCTGCTGATGCCATGAAATTGGTTGTTAGTGGTGGCGTTAGTGGATTATAAATTGTTAAAATGATTCAGATATACCATAATATAATATGCCGAGAAATTTACCATTAAGGCTTTAAGAAAAATTAAGGCAAATGAGCTTAACTTCTCAATGGTTACAAGAAAAAAGGCCTGACATAAAGGGATTTTACCCCATAATATGCCGAGAAATTTACCATTAAGACTTTAAGAAAAATTAAGGCAAATGAGCTTAAATGTTCTTAACTTCTCAATGGTTACAAGAAAAAAGGCCTGACATAAAGGGATTTTACCCCCTAATATGCTGAGAAATTTACCATTAAGGCTTTAAGAAAAATTAAGGCAAATGAGCTTAACTTCTCAATGGTTACAAGAAAAAAGGCCTGACATAAAGGGATTTTACCCCATAATATGCCGAGAAATTTACCATTAAGACTTTAAGAAAAATTAAGGCAAATGAGCTTAAATGTTCTTAACTTCTCAATGGTTACAAGAAAAAAGGCCTGACATAAAGGGATTTTACCCCCTAATATGCCGAGAAATTTACCATTAAGGCTTTAAGAAAAATTAAGGCAAATGAGCTTAACTTCTCAATGGTTACAAGAAAAAAGGCCTGACATAAAGGGATTTTACCCCACAATATGCCGAGAAATTTACCATTAAGGCTTTAAGAAAAATTAAGGCAAATGAGCTTAAATGTTCTTAACTTCTCAATTGGTTACAAGAAAAAAGGCCTGACATAAGGGATTTTACCCCATAATATGCCGAGAAATTTACCATTAAGGCTTTAAGAAAAATTAAGGCAAATGAGCTTAAATGCTCTTAACTTCTCAATGGTTACAAGAAAAAAGGCCTGACATAAAGGGATTTTACCCCATAATATGCCGAGAAATTTACCATTAAGGCTTTAAGAAATTAAGGCAAATGAGCTTAAATGTTCTTAACTTCTCAATGGTTACAAGAAAAAAGGCCTGACATAAGGGATTTTACCCCATAATATGCCGAGAAATTTACCATTAAGGCTTTAAGAAAAATTAAGGCAAATGAGCTTAAATGCTCTTAACTTCTCAATGGTTACAAGAAAAAAGGCCTGACATAAAGGGATTTTACCCCATAATATGCCGAGAAATTTACCATTAAGGCTTTAAGAAAAATTAAGGCAATGGAGCTTAAATGTTCTTGACTTCTCAATGGTTACAAGAAAAAAGACCTGACATAAGGGATTTTACCATTAAGGCTTTAAATTAAGGCAAACGAGCTTAATGCTCTTAATTTCTTAATGGTAGAGATAAAAAAATGACTCAATTTAAGTTTTGATAATGAGATTATTGTTTCTCCGAAGATCAGAATGATTGGGAAATTCTTTCTTGTACCAACCCTAAAAAATATTCCTGACAAACGATAAAAAGATCACAAAGAATACAAAAGCATAAAGAATTCTGGAATAATATTCCCGAATAAATAAACCTGTAAATATTAAAATATCATCATTCACATTGGTGTGAATAAGTCCGCTCGTGGTAGATGAGTTATAGATTATCTGTTTATCCGCCCGATTATTTAATGACCATCTGCTCAACCAGCTATTTTGAAAGCTCCAATCAAACTGGGCTCCTGATGTGAAAATAACCCTCGCTTTAATGGCTAACCAATCATATCGAATTACGGCCAAAACTTCATTCTGGTTATTTAATATTTTAGTTTCCGGGTTGCTATATCCTTCACTTCGTAAAAGGTAAATTCCACCTTGCGTTGTAGCAATGGCAGAATTTTTTAATGAACTAAAATTCAGCGAAAATTTTAAAAAACCATCTCCAAATACCTGATAATTGCTATCAAATAACCCTTTTCTCCAATTTAATATTTTCTCCATTTCAGAAGGTTGTGTATCAAAAATTAATTAGTGATGTCTTGTTGTATTTTATACCATAACCAACACAAGCATCTTAAATAAACATGTTATAAAAAACAGTTAAATTTTATATAAATCGATTATTTTCAGTCAACGAATTTTACCATTTGAAATACGTTATATTTTAGATGATGGTTTTTGCCAGTTGTTACAGCAAAAAATAAAGACACAAAAAAAGCGCCCGCGAAAACAAGCACTTTGGTGTTATTTTTTTCAATGTTAATGTCTTAAACCAGTAAATTCGAGAATACTCGTTAGAAGTTCGGTTTAAGTACATATTTATTATAGAATCTGAAAATATGTTCTGCGGCCTCTTCAGCAGTATCTACAAGGCGGAATAAGTTCAAATCTTCCTCATGGATATTATGTTCTTTCTGTAACATGGTACCTTTAATCCAGTCAATTAATCCACTCCAATAATCGCTGCCCACCAAAACAATCGGGAAACGGGCAATCTTACCGGTTTGAATAAGGGTTAAAGCTTCAAAAAGTTCATCCATGGTGCCAAAACCACCAGGAAGTACCACAAATCCCTGGCTATATTTCATAAACATCACTTTGCGCACAAAGAAATAATCAAACTCTAATAATTTATTATGATCGATGTATTTATTGTGGAACTGCTCGAAAGGTAGTTCGATGTTTAAACCAACAGATTTACCTCCATTGGTATGGGCACCTTTGTTACCAGCTTCCATAATACCTGGCCCGCCACCGGTAATTACACCGTAACCCCGATCGGTTAAAAGCTTGCCACATTGTTCTGCTAATTGATAATATCTGTTCGTTTGTGCCGTACGGGCAGAACCGTAAATGGTTACACAAGGACCAATTTTCGCCAGTTTTTCAAAACCATCTACAAACTCGGCCATTATTTTAAAAATTTGCCAGGAATCAGTTACCTTAATTTCCTGCCAGTCTTTGTTTTCAAAAGCACTTCTGATTTTTTCTTCACTCGTCATATATACTGTATTCTAATATTAAAATCTGGTTTGCGCATCAGTTTTTTTACTGATGAAAAGCAAGCCAATAAATGTGATTAAACCGTTAATCAAAATCAGTTCAACACTAAAAACGTAGCCACCTAATAAAACAGTTGAATACGATGAAAGCAAGTAACATAAAAAAGGTGATAAAATGCAAACAATTGGCACTAATTTGTCATGCAAACCACGGTTTTTTACAAACAATCCAAAACTATACAAACCTAAAAGGGGCCCATAAGTATAGGATGCAATGGTAAAAATTAAACTTACAACGGATGAACTATTAAGTATATTGATTACAATAATTACCAAAAACATTAAAATAGAGAAGGCCACATGAACAGTGTGTCGTTTTTTTACAGCATCTGCAGCATTTACATTTTCGGCTTTGTTCATGCCTAAAAAGTCTACGCAAAAAGAAGTGGTTAATGCAGTAAGAGCCGAATCGGTAGTAGCAAATGTTGCAGCGGTTAAGCCCAGCATAAATATAATTGCCGGAATTGCCCCCAAGCTGTTTAAAGCAATTTCAGGGAATAATAAATCAGTTCGTGGTTTTGAGGTAATGTGATCTAATGGAATTTCAACGCCGTTTTTTGCGGCAAAAATATACAACAGAGCACCAACACTTAAGAAAAATACGTTTAAAATGACAAATACTCCTGTAAAAGTAAACATGTTTTTTTGAGCTTCCTTGATGGTGCTCATACTCAGGTTTTTTTGCATCAAATCCTGATCTAACCCTGTCATGGCAATGGTAACAAAAATACCCCCTATAAACTGTTTACTGAAATTGAATTTATTGGTCAAAAAATCATCCCAAAAGAATATTTTAGAGTAACTGCTGTTTTTAACAGTTTCAAAGGCTTCGGGAATATTGAAATTCAGGCTGTTACAAATGAAGTAAATGGTCAGGAAAACCGAAAGCACCAGGAAAAATGTTTGAAGTGTATCGGTTATGATAATGGTTTTTAATCCGCCTTTAAAAGTATATGACCAAATCAGTGCCAAAGATATCAGCACTGTTAACCAAAAAGGCACACCATAATTATCGAATATGAAGCGTTGTAAAACAATTACAACTAAATAAAGCCTCGTTGCAGAACCAAGCGTACGGCTTAATAAAAATATCGATGCAGCAGTTTTGTAGCTATAATAACCTAAACGTTGCTCAATGTAACTGTATATGGATGTTAATTTCATCCGGTAATACAACGGCAATAAAACAGTCGCGATGATAATAAACCCCACTGCATTACCCAGAACGAATTGAAAATATTGAAATTGATTTCCTGCCGGTGCTCCAACCTCTCCCGGAACAGAGATAAATGTTACACCGGAAAGCGCGGTTCCAATCATTCCGAAGGCAACCAGATACCATTTTGAGTTTCGGTTGGCAATGAAAAAAGTAGAGTTGTCTGATGATTCTTTGGAGGTAACAAATGAGATAATGATCAGCAATAAAAAATAGCCGATTAAAAAACATAATAGAATGGTTGGTGACATAGTTTTATTTTAAGCTGCTAAATGTAAGAAATTACCTACTAATGTCAATAGTTCATTTGTTAGTAGTTCATTAGTCATTGGTTCAATAGTTCATTTGTCTGGGCGCCTAACCCAATGAACAATTGAACCAATGACTAATGAACATTTTTACATATTTTTGCGATATGAATTTTTCATCCAAACTGCTTGAAGATGCGGTAAACGAATTTTCTAAATTACCTGGTGTTGGGCAGAAGACTGCATTGAGATTGGTTTTACACCTTTTAAACAAGGAACAAGAAGAGGTAAACCAGTTTGGAAATACTTTAATCAAGTTAAAACAGAAAATTAAAAACTGCAACATTTGCTATAACATTTCTGATCATACCATTTGTGAAATCTGTACCTCACATAAACGGGACAAAGAAACCATTTGTGTGGTAGAAGACACGCGGGATGTGATGGCAATTGAAAATACTGCTCAATATTTTGGCGTTTATCATGTTTTAGGCGGTTTAATTTCACCAATGGATGGCATCGGGCCAACAGATTTATATATTGATGGTTTGGTTCAACGCGTTTCGGCTGGCGATATTAAGGAAGTTATTCTGGCTTTGAGCCCAAATATGGAAGGCGATACCACACTCTTCTATCTTTACAAAAGATTGAAAGAATTTAATGTCCCGATTACCACGATTGCAAGAGGAATTGCTTTTGGTGGCGAACTGGAGTATACCGATGAAATTACTTTGGGCCGATCGATAATTACCCGGGTTCCTTACGAAAACGCAATGATGAAATAATGGCTAAGCGGATTGTCGTTTTCTTTTCGTTAATGATTTTGAGCTTTATGGTGCAGGCTCAGGTTAAAATTCATTCGCATAACGATTATACACATCCAAAACCTTTCTATGATGCTATTGAGAATAAAGCATTTTCTATAGAAGCAGATGTCTTTTTAGTAAAACACACTTTAATTGTGGCACATAGCAGAAAAGAAATCAAAGGCAAAAATACATTGGAGAAGCTTTATTTGAAACCCATTCGGGCATTATCTAAAAAAGATAAATATTATACTTTTCAATTAATGATTGATTTTAAGGATAATTTTGATTTAACTTACCCTGTATTGCTTAAGGCTTTGAAAAAGTATAAGAACAGTTTTGAGAAAAATGGGATGAAGATTTCTGTTGTAATCAGTGGTAATCGGCCGGCAGATTCCACTTTTCATCAATACAAAGAACTGTTTTTTGATGGTTTACCCAACCATCAGTATCCATCAGAAGATTTAAATAAAGTGGTAATGATCAGCGATAATTTTGCCACTTACTCTAAATGGAAAGGTGTAGGCGAAATTTCTGATCAGGATAAAGAAAAATTGCAGAAAGTAATCAATGATGCACATCAAATAGGAAAACCATTTAGATTTTGGAATGCACCCGATTATGAGGCCTGCTGGGAGTTACTTTGCAGCTTAGGTGCAGATATCATCAATACAGATCAGGTTGCCACAGCAACAAACTATTTTAAAACAAACTAATAGTATCTGGTCTTGCTACTGGATACTTACTACTCGATATTATAAAATGAACTTAAAAGGTAAAGTAATCATCATCACAGGCGCATCAAGCGGAATTGGTAAAGCTTGCGCTGAAGAATTTGCTAAACGAGGCGCAAACCTGGTTTTGGCGGCTCGTCAATATGTTACGTTATGCGAAATCACGGCCGATTTGGAAAAGAAATACGGCATTAGGGCAATTGCGGTTCAGGCAGATGTTAGTAAAGAGACAGATTGCGAATTGATTATTAAGCAAACGCTGGTTTCTTTTAATAAAATAGATATACTGGTTAATAACGCTGGTTTATCTATGCGGGCTTTATTCAATGATTTGGATTTATCGGTACTTAAGAACCTGATGAATGTAAATTTCTGGGGAACGGTTTATTGTACTAAATACGCCTTGCCTGAAATTTTAAAAACCAAAGGAACAATAGTTGGAATTTCATCAATAGCCGGTTACAGGGGCTTACCGGGAAGAACCGGTTACTCGGCGTCTAAATTTGCAATGAACGGTTTTATGGAATCATTACGTACTGAGCTGCTTAAAACGGATGTAAATGTATTGGTCGCTTGTCCTGGATTTACAGCTTCAAATATTCGTGTAGCAGCATTATCCAAAGATGGTGCCGCTCATGGCGAAACCAGCATGGAAGAGGGTAAAATGATGACTTCTGAAGAAGTAGCAGGCATTATTGCTAATGGTATAGAGAAACGCAAACGTACCCTGATTATGACAGGTCAGGGAAAACTGGCCGTTTGGATGAATAAATTGTTTCCGGCTTTTGTTGATAAAAAGGTTTTTAATTTATTCGCTAAAGAAAAGAATCCATTGATTAAAGCTTAAATCTATTGAACAGTGATTTCTTTAGAAAAGCCATTATTTTTAGAAAGATCTTGGAATTATAAAAAAGTATATCAATATTTGTTCTGTACAAACATGATGACTAAAAACTTAAATAACAATTGGTGGTGGCATAACGAAATTCGTTAGGCAAATTCTATTGTTATATATTTTAAAATATTTTTATACAAACGAAAAGGATTGCCCAAAAAGCAATCCTTTTTTTATGCAATTTTTTAAACAATGCTCCGGTTCGTGTCTCACGAAACGAGACAGAAACATTAGCCGGTTCATGGAAACATGAACCTGAATTGAACACATTAACATGAAAAGAATATTAAATCATTTATTCGAAAATAAGAGTTTCAGTAGGGAAGAGGCGAGAAATATCCTGATTTCGATTACGAAAGGCGAATTTAATTCATCGCAGATTGCTGCATTTATTACCGCTTATGCCATGCGCAACATCACTGTTGATGAGTTGCAGGGTTTTCGTGATGCAATGCTCGATTTAGGTATCAAAGCAGATTTGGCCGGGTATGATTTAATCGATTTATGCGGTACCGGAGGAGATGGTAAGGACACATTCAATATTTCTACGCTTTCCTCTTTTGTGGTGGCAGGAGCCGGGTATCAGGTAGCAAAACATGGTAATTACGGCGTTTCATCAGGTTGTGGTTCATCAAATGTGATGGAATATTTAGGTTATGATTTTACTAACGATCAGGATGTTTTAAAACGAAACCTGGATGTAGCCGGCATTTGCTTTTTACATGCTCCTTTGTTTAATCCTGCAATGAAAATTGTGGCACCTATACGTAAAGAATTAGGCGTAAAAACTTTCTTCAATATGTTAGGTCCAATGGTTAATCCATCACAGCCAAAATACCAGATGGTTGGTGTTTTCAGCCTGGAACTGGCCCGTTTATACAATTATTTATATCAGGATACCACTAAAAATTACACCATTGTTCATGCGCTTGAAGGTTATGATGAAATTTCTTTAACCTGCGATGTAAAAACCTTTAACAATAAAGGTGAAAGCATTTTAACCCTGAATGATATGGGTTTTGAAAAGGTTTCTGTAGATGAGATCAAGGGGGGAGATACAGTCGAATCATCTGCTAAAATATTTATGAATGTTTTAAACGGAGAGGCAACTGATGTACAAAACAATGTGGTTTTATGCAATTCTGCGCTGGCCATCAGAACCATTAAACCTCAGCTTTCTTTTGCAGATTGTTATTATGAAGCTGAAGAATCGTTGGCGAGTAAAAAAGCATTGGATAGCTTTAAAAAATTAATTGCTTAATGAACGGATTAAAACTTAAAGTTTGCGGAATGCGACTGGCAGCCAATATTGCAGCCGTAGCAGCATTAAAACCAGATTATTTAGGTTTCATCTTTTATGAAAAATCACCAAGATTGATTAGTGATGTTTCTGCAGAATTGATTAAATACATCCCATCGGAAATTAAAACAGTTGGGGTTTTTGTTGATGAAGATTTAGTGCTTGTTAAGAAAAAGATAAATCTATATCAATTAAAATCTGTTCAGTTACATGGAACGGAATTACCCGAATATTGTATGGATTTAAAATCAGAATTCAGTGATTTAGAAGTAATCAAAGCTTTTGGCATTGATGAAGATTTTGATTTCTCTCTTTTGAGCACTTACAAAGATGCTGTTGATTACTTTTTGTTTGATACTAAAACCAAAGCTCATGGTGGTTCCGGGAAAACTTTCGATTGGAAGATTTTGGAAAAATACACATTAAACAAGCCTTACTTTTTAAGTGGAGGTATTGATTTGGAACACGCACCAGCGATAAAAGAAATTAATGATGAACGTTTATATGCTTTGGATATTAACAGCAGATTTGAAACAGAACCTGGCGTAAAAGATGCAGAGAAGATTAAGAGATTTATTAGAAAAATTGGTAGGTAAAACATAGCCCATGATTTCAATCATGGGGAGAATTAGAGTCGGTTTTAACCGATAGGTTTGATAAAAAAGATATGAAATACAAAGTAAATGAAAAAGGATATTACGGAGATTTTGGAGGAGCGTACATCCCCGAAATGCTTTATCCGAATGTTGAGGAATTACGTCAGAATTATTTAAAAATCATTGCAGACCCTGATTTTCAAAAGGAATTTCATCAGTTATTGAAAGATTACGTGGGTCGCCCTTCTCCATTATATTTGGCAAAACGCTATTCAGAACGTTATGGAGCTAATATTTTCCTGAAACGTGAAGATTTAAACCATACCGGCGCACATAAAATCAATAACACCATCGGACAAATTCTTCTTGCTGAAAAACTGGGTAAGAAAAGAATCATTGCCGAAACTGGGGCGGGGCAACATGGTGTGGCCACGGCCACCGTTTGTGCTCTGCGTAACTTAGAGTGTGTGATTTATATGGGAGAGGTTGATATTGAGCGGCAAGCGCCAAATGTGGCGCGCATGAAAATGTTGGGCGCAAAGGTTGTCCCTGCAAGTTCTGGTAGCAAAACCCTGAAAGATGCCACTAATGAGGCCATGCGTGATTGGATTAACAATCCGGTTGATACCCATTATATTATCGGTTCGGTGGTCGGGCCACATCCTTATCCTGATATGGTGGCAATTTTTCAGTCCATTATTTCAGAGGAAACCAAAAAGCAGCTTTTAGAACAAACCGGAAGCGATCAACCCGATTACGTTCTGGCTTGCGTAGGTGGTGGAAGTAATGCAATGGGCATGTTTTATCATTTTATGGATGATGAAAATGTTAAACTGATTGCAGTGGAAGCCGCAGGAAAAGGTGTTTCCAGCGGATTTTCTGCCGCAACAACTTATCTTGGCAAAGAAGGTGTTTTACATGGAAGCAGAAGTATTTTAATGCAAACGCCAGACGGGCAGGTTGTAGAACCACATTCAGTTTCTGCCGGATTGGATTATCCTGGTATTGGTCCGCAACATGCACATCTGTTTAAAACCGGCCGAGGGAAGTACGTTTCCATTACCGATGAAGAAAGTTTAGAAGCCGGATTGCTTTGCACCAAGTTAGAAGGCATTATTCCTGCAATTGAAAGTGCACACGCATTGGCATATTTAGAGAAAATGGAATTTAAAGGAGGCGAAAATGTGGTTATTTGCCTTTCGGGCAGAGGTGATAAGGATCTGGATACTTACATTAAATATTTTAATTTATAGAAAAGTCGTCATTGCAAGGCTCGAAGCAATCTAACTTATGGATCATGATTCCTAACAAGTGTTGTAGGATTGCTTCGTGCCTCGCAATGACGAAAAGAATAAAAACATGAATAGAATCAAACAACTCTTCGAAACGAAGAAAAATATATTGTCAATTTATTACACTGCCGGTTATCCAAATTTAGGCGATACCATTCAAATCGCAGAAGCTTTGGAAAAATCTGGTGCAGATATGCTGGAAATCGGATTTCCGTATTCTGACCCCGTTGCTGATGGTCCGGTTATTCAGGCGAGTAGCAAGCAATCGTTAGATCAGGGTATGACATTGAAATTGCTTTTTGAGCAATTGAAAGATTTGCGTAAAAACGTAACCATTCCTGTTTTATTAATGGGCTATGTTAACCCGGTTTTGCAATTTGGGGTAGAAAATTTCTGTAAAGCTTGTGCCGAAGTTGACGTAGATGGCTGTATTGTACCTGATTTGCCAATGGTTGAATATGAAGAATTTTATAAAGGCTGTTTTGAAGAACACAACCTAAGCAACGTATTTTTAATTACACCTCAAACGGCCGATGAGCGCATTCAAAAGATTGACGGATTAACCAATGGATTTATTTATTTGTTGTCTTCTTCGGCAACAACAGGTAAAAATCTGGAGGTGGGGAATACCACAGAAACTTATTTCAGCAGAATCAAGAATATGAACCTGAAAAATCCAACGATGATTGGTTTTGGAATTAGTGACAAGCAAACTTTCGATAAAGCATGTGCTTATGCAAATGGAGCTATTATAGGTACAGCTTTCGTTAAAGCCATCGCCGATGGAAATTTAGAGGAAAGTGTAAGCAACTTTATGAAGAAATTTAAATAATAACTTGTATGTCAGGGCTATGCCTATGTCATCCTTGTTAGTGGGAATCTTAAAGCTTTAGCCATTAAATCTCTTTAGGCCGCTGAAAATACTTCATAGTATTCCGCTTCGCTACAGGCCAGGACGACAGCCTTGCAAAGGTGGTCGTCCTGGAAATTAAATCCTCATTTCCCTTAGCAGAAAATTTAATTTGTTAGCTTACCTTTGCACTGCTAACTGATATTAAATTATTCCATCTTGATTAATCGAGGCAAAAAGGCTATTGCATTAAATGTTACTTATTTTTTTCTTGGAGAATATTTTTCTGATGCGCTGCGTACAACTTTAACCATTCTATTTCCAATCGTTGTATTCTTTTATTTCGGCAATCAGGAAGCAGCCACAGGAATTGGGGTAGGAGCTTTACTGATCAGCCTTACTGATCTCCCTGATAACAGATTAAATAAACTCAAAACTGCAATAATCAGCATAATCGTTTTCTTTTTTACCACACTGTTGGTTTCCCAGGTTTTAGATTACCCGGTTTTATCGGCGGTAATGATCACGTCATTGGCTTTTGCTTTATCGCTGCTGGCCGTTTATGGCCAAAAAATGGGATTGATCGGTACGATGGCACTAATTGTATGTGCTTTTGTAATGGGACTTCATCCTGAAAGGCCACTCTATTTTAGTGGTTATATGCTAGTTGGAGGTATTTGGTATTATGTTGTGAGCCTTATTCAAACTTTGATCAGGCCTTATCGCTCGCTTAATCATGCAATTTTTGAATGTTTAATTGCCAGTGCCGCATTTCTAAAGGCAAAAGCTAAAAATTACGATCCTTCCATACCATTTGATCATCAGCAAAAAGATATTATCAAGTTACATATTCGTGTGAATCAAAAACATGAACTGATACGGAATTTGTTGTTGACTGATCGTTATGCCATGAATCCCGATAATAAGAAAGGACAAATTCTTTTAAAACGTGCAGGCCTACTTATTGATCTTTATGAACAATTAAATGCGGTTCATTTTGATTATGAATTCGTTAGAAAATCTCTGGCAAATGGCCCGGGTTTACAACTTATTGCAAATCTGATCAGATTTCTTGCAGAAGAGATCGAGGATTTGGGAAAACATGTGCGATCGATTCAAGATTCTGATCCGGAATTTACCTCCCATTCAAAATACAGCAATGACCGGGGACTTTTACTTTCAGAGATGACGTATTTGAGTACTGACCAATCTGAATTTATTAGAAATATAGTCGCCAATATCGATGATATTGCCAGCATTATTTTATCCATCCGTAAAAATGAATGGCCGGGTAAACAAAGTTTGAAAAATCGTGAAGAAATATCTTATCCGCTGTTTGTGAGTTCAGATCGTTTTTCGCTAAAAGATCATCTCAGTTTAAAATCGCCTATTTTTAGGTTTTCGCTACGAATGGCAATCTGTTTTCTTTTTGGTTTTATACTGATCTGGCAGCTAGCCCCGAGTAAATATAGTTATTGGCTTTTTTTAACCCTGGTTATTGTGGCCCGGCCAAAGTTTTCAATTACCTGGAAACGCAATTTTCAGCGTTTAAAAGGTAGTTTGGGCGGAGTTATCATTGGTTTATTTTTAATTTTTTTTATCAAAAGTCCAGTGGTTTTGCTTAGCATTGCAGCCATTTGTTTGCTGGGCTTTTATGCATTTAACCGAATAAACTATACTATAGGCGTTTTGTTCATCACACCAGCGGTTATTTTAACACTTGGAAGCTATCATGGTCACTTCGACCATATTGTACACGACCGGATTTTGTTTACCATAATTGGCTGCGGAATCGCTATTCTTGCCACTTATATTTTCCCAATACGGGATAGTAAACAGCTTGGAGGAAAAATTAGAGAAGCCACAAATTCAAGTTTGAATTATTTTCTCATTGCAATTGCTAAACCCAGTAAGCATGATGAAAATAAAGCAAGAATGGCCAGAAAAAATGCCAATCTAAGTCTTTCGGATTTGTCTGAATCCATAGAATCAGCAAGCCAGGAACCATGGCAATCAAATATAAACTTGAAGAGTTTATATGAATTGCAGGTTATTATTTACAAGATCAATGCAATGATTACATCAATATATCTCGCAACTGACATCGCAGAAAACAGAGAGGACGATTTTTTAATAAAAAGCATTGTTACAAATTTACAGTTGAAAAATCAAACCGGTTTTCTTTCAGTTGAAGATGATTTAATAAAATATAAATCCCTTAAAAATCAATCATATAATCTGTTTCAGCAAAAATTAAAAGACATTAATGCTCTATCTTTCGATTTAACAAAACAGTATGATTCTCTGAGATGATATAAGAAATCTCCCATAATTTACTCCATAGTTGATTCGATACAGGTCTGGTTCCTATTATTAAGACATGAGGATGATTAAACTTTTTGCTGATTAACATACTGTGACGTAACTTTAAATTAACTAAAAATAAAATATATGAATACTGAAAAAGCCATTCTGGCCGGCGGTTGCTTTTGGGGAGTTGAAGAGTTAATTCGCAATCTTCCGGGCGTTGTTTTAACTGTTGTTGGATATACCGGAGGCGATGTTCCTAATGCAACTTATCGTAACCATGGAACCCATGCTGAAGCTATCGAAATTGTATTTGATCCTGAGAAATTATCATACCGTAAACTACTTGAATATTTCTTTCAAATTCACGACCCAACCACAAAAAACAGACAAGGAAATGATGTTGGAACATCTTACCGTTCGGCTATTTTTTATGAAAATGATGTTCAAAAAGATACTGCAAATCAACTAATCGGAGAACTGGAAAGCACGGGTAAATGGCCTGGTAAATTTGTAACTGAAGTTGTTCCTGCCGGCGATTTCTGGAATGCTGAGGAGGAACATCAGGATTATCTTCAAAAATATCCCTACGGCTATACCTGTCATTTTGAAAGACCCGATTGGAAATTGGATTAAACCGTTTAAGGAAGTTTGGTTTGCTTGCTTTTGCCGGCATTCATGCAGCTTATAGGTTAGGGATTTACTTCGTAGCTGCTTCGCAGTCTTCGTTGCACTCAAAATGACAAAACCCATTTAACCACTGTCATTCTGAGCATAGCGAAGAATCTGCAAGCGATAAAGCGCAAACTTTAATACAGCATTGATCGCCTTAAAACAAAGTCAGTGGTAAACCAGGTGCAACACCTTTAGGCTATAGATTCTTCGTTGCACTCAGAATGACAAAACCCGAATATACTTGTCATTCTGAGCATAGCGAAGAATCTCAAAGCGATGAAACACAAACTTTAATACAGCACTGATCGCCTTAAAACAAAGTCAGTGGTAAAGTAAGTACAATGCTTGTAGGTTAGGGATTTACTTGGTAGCTGCTTCGCGGTCTTCACTGCGTTCAGAATGACAAAACCTGTTAACCACTGTCCAGTGCTCATCGAAGATAATCTTAAAGCTTTTGTTAGTTGATTCCACCATGTTAAAATATCCTATCTTTGAACGATTGTTTAATGGCTAACATTGGAAATATCATTTGCATTCTTTTTCCATTTCGTAAAGAAGATAAATTAAATTTTCCTGACCAAAATATTACCCGGCGTTCAGCATGCATTTATGTATGGGTAATATTAAACCTGAGCCGGATTGATTTTCTGTACCTTCTTTTTATAAGACCAATAAAAAACAATTGGATAGACAAATAGGTTGAAAAGTGTATTGGTAATCAATCCACCAATCACAACGATTGCTAGTGGTTTGGAAGCTTCAGAACCAATTCCCGTTGATAATGCAGCAGGCATTAAACCGATCGCAGCCATCAATGCGGTCATTAATACAGGTCTAAATCTGCTGGCAATTCCATCACGCATGGCATCGGTAAATGTCCAGGTTTGGTGGTGCTTTAAATCGGCAATGTTTGCTTTAAAGCGGGTAATTAAAATCACTCCGTTTTGAACGCAAATACCAAACAAAGCAATAAAGCCGATACCTGCAGAAATGTTAAAGTTTACGCCAGAAGCCAGTAAGGCTAAAATTCCTCCAATCATGGCAAAAGGCACATTATTTAATACTAATAAGGCATCTCTGATGTTTCCAAACAGTACAAACAGAATGAAAAATATCAATAACAAACTAACCGGAACAGCCTGCGACAATCGGGCAATGGCTCGTTGTTGATTTTCGAAATCTCCTGCCCAATCCAGTTTGTACTCTTTCGGGAGTTTTATTTGCGCATTTACTTTTTGTTGTGCCTCTGCAATTACGCTCCCCATATCTCTGCCACGGATAGAGAAT
The DNA here is from genome assembly GCF_003339865.1 of Pedobacter chinensis. Taxonomy (GTDB): domain Bacteria; phylum Bacteroidota; class Bacteroidia; order Sphingobacteriales; family Sphingobacteriaceae; genus Pedobacter; species Pedobacter chinensis. Next base: position 685,511 of record NZ_QPKV01000002.1, on the reverse strand, counting down.
TTTATTGCCCCGTAACGTTTGTGTTTATCGCGGTAAATCATGCTTGGCCCGGTAATTTTTTTAATGCTTGAAATTTCTCCCAATTGAACATTTGAGCCCGATAGTGTTGGAATCCGGAGTTTACTGATCGAGCTTTCATCATTTCTAAAATCTTCAGGATAACGGATAATCAAATCAAACTTTCTTTCTCCTTCATAAATTTGGGTAGCAGCTTTACCGCCGATGGCCATTTCAATTACGGCATTAGCATCAGCAGTACTTACGCCATAAAGCGCCATTTTCTTCTGATCGAGGTTAATTTGTAACTCTGGTTGGCCCAGATTTCGTAAAATTCCCAGATCTTCGATCCCTTCAACGGTTTTTAAAATGCGCTCTATTTTTTCTTCTTCCTGCTCTATGAATTCGAAATTTTCGCCAAACATTTTTACCACAATCGATCCTTTAACTCCTGAAACGGCTTCTTCCACATTATCAGAAATGGGTTGTGAAAAGTTTAAACTAATTCCGGGAAAGCTTTTTAATTTTTCCTGCATACGCTCAATAAGCTGCTCTTTGCTTTGTTTGCGTTTCCATTCCTTGCGCGGGTAAATATCTACATGAAATTCCATGTTGTAAAAGCCTGTTGCGTCTGTTCCATCATTTGGCCGGCCAGTTTGCGACATCACTTGTTTCACTTCTTCAAAGCTCAAAAAGATTTTGCGCATATCGTTTGATAATTTTTTGGTTTCATCCAAAGAAATACTCAACGGGCCTGTTGCTCTCACATAAATTGAGCCTTCATCAAGGCTTGGTAAAAACTCCGTTCCTAAAAATTTAAAACTGAACACGCCTAAAATGAGCACAATAATCGATATGGAAAATACCAGTTTTTTCTTACTGAAACAGCTATCGTAAAATTTTAAAGTGGCTTTTGTTATCCACTCCAAAAAGATGTTATGTTTTTCTTTTACATCCTTTTTTAAAAGCACACTTGCCATTGCAGGAACGAGTGTGAAAGTTAAAATAAGAGCACCCAGGAGGGCGAAACTTAATGTCCATGCAAGCGGAGAGAACATTTTACCTTCTACTTTTTCGAAAGTGAAAATTGGTAATAAACCTGTAATAATAATTAATTTAGCAAATAGAATTCCCTTTCCATTCTCCATGCAAGCTTTTTTAATAAAGCCGAGCTTGCTCATTTTATTAAATCGATCCATCCCGAATTTCTTGGCTTTCATATCCAGTGCAACGAAAATTCCTTCAACCATTACCACAGCTCCATCGATAATGATACCGAAGTCAATTGCTCCCATTGATAGTAAGTTGGCAGGCATTCCTTTCAACTTCAGGCAGATAAAAGCAAAAAGTAGTGCCAGTGGAATAATGATGGAAACGATGAGTGTGGTTCGCCAATCGGCCATGAAAAGAAATACAATTAAGGTAACAAATAAAATTCCCTCGAGCATATTGCCCATTACAGTATGCACTGAATAGTTTACTAAATCTTCGCGATCGTAAAAAGGGTTTATTTTTACATCATCAGGTAAAACATTGCTGTTTATTACGTCGATTTTTTCTTTTAAACGGGCAATTACTTCACTCGGATTGCCACCTTTGCGCATCACTACAATGCCTTCCACCACATCAGGGTCCCTATCTCTTCCAACCTGCCCTAATCTCGGTAATGCTGATTCTGTAACTTCAGCAATGGTTTTTACATATATCGGTGTTCCGTGAAAATTATCAATGACAACATTTCTGATTTCATCAATGTTGTTGAGCACACCAATTCCACGAACAACATAAGCCTGTCCGCTTTGAACAATTACATCGCCACCAACATTTATATTGCTCTTGGAAACTGCTTCGAAAAGCTCGGTTGCGGTAACGCCATACTGAATTGATTTTTGAGGATCGACCGTAATCTGGTAAGTTTTAACTTCTCCGCCAAAACTAACCACATCGGCAATGCCAGAAACAGACAATAATTCTCGTTGAATAACCCAGTCTTGCAGGGTTTTAAGTTCACGAACAGACTTCTTATCGCTGGTTAAAGTATATCTGAAAATTTCACCCGTTGGTCCGTAAGGTGGCTGCACTTCGGGTTGAATCCCTTCAGGAAGATCTGCTTCATTGAGGTGGTTATTTACCTGTACACGAGCTTCGGCATAATCCACATCATCTTCAAAGCTCACTTTAACAATTGATAACCCAAATAAAGAAGAAGAACGGATACTGGTTCTTTTTTCAGTCGGGTTCATTGCAATTTCCAGCGGCCGGCTCACAAACTTCTCCACCTCTTCGGCACTTCTGCCCGGCCATTGTGTAATAATGGTAATATTCGTATTGGTCACATCAGGAAAAGCATCAATTGTGGTGTTTTTGAAACTTAAATAGCCTGCCAGAATGAGAATAAAAGTGGCGAAAAAGATAAAATATTTGTTTTTCAGCGCAAAGCCGATAATGCTTTTGATAAATTTATTCATGATGAAAATCTAGTAGATGAAAGAATATTACTGTGTTTTTAAGTTTTCGAATAAGAAAACCTGTTTCGATGCAATTACGCGATCGCCAGCTTTTACCCCTTTGCTGATGTATATTTTATCAGCAGTTTTTCTGCCGATCTCTATTTGCTGAATGCGAACTTTATTGTCGGTTCCTAATACCAGTACATAGTTTTTGTTTTCATCAAAAATTATGGCTCTTGAATTTACCACGGGAAGATCAATGCCTGAGCTTGCTGAAACTTTTACGGTTCCAAGCATTCCGGGTTTTAACAGGAAATCAGGATTTGGAATCACAACTCTTGCATTCATCACTTTGCTGTCCTGATCAATAAGGTTATAAATCTTATCAATTTTGCCTTTGAAAACCTGTTCAGGATAGGATAGGGTAGATAGATTAACTTCATCACCTGCTTTAACACGGGAAATATCCGATTCGTAAATATTGATCATTGCCCAGACATTCGAAAGATCGGCTACGGTAAATAAACTTTTATCATTATCGCTGCGTAACTGCATATTATCGGTAACATTTTTTTCGATAACAAAACCACTTAACGGAGATTTTATCGCGTAAAGGCCAGTGTTGCTTCCACCATTTATTTTCAAAACCGAATTGGCTCTTTTTAACTCTGCTTTTTTAATTTGATAATCATTTCTGGCTTCTTCTAACTCCTTAGCCGATGATAATCCGCTTTCATAAAGCTGTTCAGCTTGTTTTAAAGAGCGATCGGCCGTTTTAAGTTCTGCATTTGCCGCAATGACTTCCTTGTCAAAACCAGCCATTTCTGCACTCGTTACGGTTGCCAAAGTTTGTCCGGCCTTTACCTGATCTCCTAATCGCACATTTACGCGGTTAACCGATCCGCTTACCATAGGAAACAGTTCCGATTTACGATCTTCATTGGCTGTGATTTTTGCTGAAAAAATAATATCTGTTTTACCGTTTGCTTGTTGTACAGTATCAATTAAAAGCCTGCTCAGCAAAGAGTCTGTTATGGTAAATTTTTCCGGAGTGGTTTCAGTTTTATTGCGATTACAGCCAAATCCTAAACTTATTGAAGAAATGATTAATCCCCTGATGATATTCCTGTGGATGGTTTGCATAATTGATTATTTGAAAATGTTAGAACCTGTTACATAGTTTAGTTCTGCTCTCGAACTCATTCTTTCGAATTGTAGTTTATTCATTTGAAGAATGTTTTGCTTATAAGATTCGTAGAGGTCGAGAAATTCGATCAGGCTGATGTTTCTTTCCTTGAAATTTTTGATCAGACCAACAATTAATTTATCGAAATCGTGACTAAAAGCCGGATCTATTTCCGCATATAATCTTTCGTTCCTGATTGCTGTTCTATAGCTGTTAAAAACCTCATTTGATAATAGAAGCTCTTGCTTTTTGACGTTGCTCGTTGCAGCATCAATACCAATTTTTGCCTTTTTAATTTCCCCCTGGTTTCGGTTAAAAAGTGGAACCGGAATTTTTAAACCCAAACCCGTATATTTTTCGGGATAATTTCCTTTTAAATCATAACTGAGTGATATTTCAACATCAGGAATAGCCATTGCTTTTTGCAGTTTAAGATTCAGTTCATTGTATTCGAGATCTGTTTTTGCCAGTTTTAAATCAGCTCTGTTTGTTCTGGCAGAATCCAGTAGATTGGCATAAGGGATTTTATCTACCATGATATTTTGATCATCATTTGTTGGTAAAATCAATGATAAACTGGCTGCAGGTGCTAAGCCACAAAGCAATTTTAGGTCTTTGTAATGATCTTCCAGCTCATTTAATACGCTGGCTTGCTCGGCTTTAAGACCAATTATTAACGATTTAATTCTAATCACATCTTTTAAAGCGACATTGCCCATTTTTAATTGAACATTATATGCTTTTAAGAGGCTTTCGGTTGATTTAATCTGATCTTCATAAACTTTAACCGATCGATTTGAAAAATAGGCTTTATAGAAAGTGTTGCGCAATTCGAATTTTAAGGTGCGCATTAAGTCGAAGTATTCTAATTCAGCAAGTTTTATTCCTGTTTGAGCAAGTTTAATGTTCTTGTTGCGCTTGCCGGCAAGTTTAATCAGTTGTGAAATGGAGCCTGCAAATTGTCCGTATTCGTAAGAGGTTTGAAGAAACTTTTTTGTTTCATGATTATAAAAAAGATTCTCATATTCCAATTCCGGATTATCAAACAGCTTTGCTGTGATCACTTCAGCTTTTGCAAGATCAATTTGATAGTTACCTGCAATTAATTCGAAATTATTCTTTAGAAAAAGTAACTCAGCCTGTTTTAAATCTAGTTTTAATGAATCACTCTGTGCAAAGGTTGCTTTGGCTGAAATAGCCATTAAAAGAAGCAGTAACTTACCTATTCTTATCATGCGGCAAAGCTATCTTTGCCGAATTAAACGCGAATTAAATCGAAATTAAAAGCAGATTAAAGTTTGGGTATCACAACGGTAAAGGTATTCTCAAGCCCAACAGAAAGTGAAATTTCTATTTTCCCTTTAAATAAACTGATGATTTTCTGAGCCATGTACAAGCCCATTCCTTCTCCTTTTTGACCAATTTCCGCTGAGCGGGTATAAAATGGTTTAAATACTTCTTCCTGCTCTAGAAACGGTATTCCCGGACCCTGATCGCTGATTTTGATCAGAAAACTTTCATTTGATTGTTCTAATCTGCAAATCACTTTTTGATTTTCAGAAAATTTAAAAGCATTTGAAACAATATTATCTAAAACAATTTGCAGCAAAATGGCATTAGCTAAAACAGTTGGTTTCACGTTGCTTTCCAGGCTGCTAAAAAACTCCAGTTCAAGATTTTTTTGCTCTTTCCATTCTGATTGAATTTTAATTAATAATTCATCCAAACGAATAGGAGAGAGCTGGGAATTAATAAGCTCAAGATCCATTTTTGCCAGCGCAAGCAATCCGGTAATGATGTGTTCCATCCTTTCGGCATCATCCAAAACAGAATGAATGACTTTTTGATAGGCTACCTGATCGCGATCTTTAGATAAAGCCAGCTCAGCAGTCATCATCATCCTGGTCACTGGCGTTCGTAATTCATGCGAAGCATTGGCAACAAATGTTTTTTGCAAAATAAAAGCCTGTTCAAGCTCATTCATCAAATGATTAAAGCTTTTGGCAATCAGATTAATTTCATCTTTTGTGTCATTTTCCTCTACTCTGAATTCCATGTTTTGAGAGCCGATTTGTTTTACCTCCAGCATGAATTTTTTTAATGGTTGCAACATCTTTTCCGCAATCCATCTGCTCAGTAACAGTACAATAAAGGAAATGATCACAAACACAAAAATCATGATCCTGAGCAGCTTAGTTAACCTGTTATGTGAGCCTTGATCGGTTGCAGAAGCCAGAATGACGAAATCGCCCTGATTATCTTTATAATAAATCCCAACAACCTGCCTCTGGCCATCTGAATATTTTAAATGTTTACGTTTTCTAACCTGCTCAATGGTAGATTTTGTCCAGTATTGTGCAGAATCGCCAATAAAAGTTGCCTGATTTTTATAATCATAAATTCTGGTTATTTCGCCACTTAGTTTTTGCAAATATTGGTGGCGAACATCGTTTAAGGCATCTCTGCTAATTTCATCGGCTTCTAAATACAGTTTAGCCGTAACCATGGTTCTATCTGTCAGGCGTTCAAAAAAATCTGCTTCCAAAAATTTCATGAAAGTAAAATATATCATGCATAGCACGGCGAAAAGCATGGAAGTACTAATCAGTGTAAAATAAAGTGCTATCCGGTCTTTTATTCTCATTACTTTAAAATATACCCCATGTTTATTTTGGTGTGAATCAATTTGCGGTTAAAGCCTTTTTCTATCTTTTTTCTCAGGAAGTTAATATAAACGTCGATTACGTTTGTGCCCGTATCAAAGTGGATATCCCAAACTTGTTCAGCTATAAACTGCCTGGACAGTAATCGATTGGGGTTACGCAGGAAAAGTTCAAGCAAAATAAACTCTTTTGCGCTTAATTCGATGTTTATTCCGGATCTGGTTACTTCTTTACTACTGGTATCCATGTATAAATCTTCAAAACTAAGCTGATGATTTGAAGCGCTGATTACCGGAGGTTGTCTTCTCAATAATGCAGAAACACGAGCCAGAAGTTCTTTTAAGTGAAACGGCTTGACCAGATAATCATCAGCTCCGGCATTCAGTCCGGTAACTTTATCATCAACTGTACCCATCGCTGTAAGCATTAAAATAGGAATTTGAATGCCCTTTTCGTGAAGCCCCTTGCAAACTTGTATGCCACTCAGACCTGGCATCATGATGTCGATGATGAGTAATTCGAAGTTGCTGGTTGAAAAGCAATCGAACGCATCTATTCCATTAAAAACGGTTTGGACCTGATAGCCATTCTCCTCCAAAGCAGATTGTAAAAGATCGGCAATCTTTACATCATCTTCAGCTACTCCTATTTTAAGCATGTAGCAAAAATAAATATCTCATCTTAAATCGAGATTAAAATGATCTTATTGATCAGGGCTTTAAGTTTGGAATTAAATTAAGAAAGGCTTGAAAATTAGCATTGTATTTCTTCTTGTCCAGTTTAAAATAGAATGCACCTTTTTTTGAACCCGATTTATCTTTTTCTGCTAATTTAATCAGTAATCCGGTTGAACTTATTTTTCTGCTGAAATTTCTCGTATCTATTTTAGTATCGTTAACCTCTTCGAAAAGGATTTGCAATTGCGGGATGGTAAATTTTTTGGGCAACATCTCAAATAAAATCGGATGTAATGCTGCTTTATACCGTAGTTTTTTTCTTGCATCAGCTACCATTTGGTCATGGTCGAAAATGAGTTTTGGTCTGTCATTAATTAAAAACCATTCGGCATGATAATCATCGCTTAGTTGTGTTTGGTATTTATTAATATCAATTAATGCGAAATAACCAACAGATAAAGTTCTTTCTATAGGATCTCGCTGTGGTTCTCCATAAATTTGAAGCTGCTCTAAATAAATACCTTCTAAACCAGTGTTTTTTTTCAACACACGATTAGCAGCATCATCAGGACTTTCTTGTGCGCCAACAAATCCACCTATCAAACTCCATTTATTTATTTCGGGCTCTAAACCTCTTTTTACCAATAATATTTTCAAATGCTCGCCATCAAATCCAAATACAATGCAATCTACAGCAACTAAATAATGTGGTTGACCAGAATATTCTATCATTTTTATTCGATTAAGCGTTCTTGAAGATTTCATTTTTTACGAAAATAGTAATTATAAATAAATAAATTATTAAATGTCATTTTGACATTTAATAATTTATTTATAGCTTTGCTCAACGCCATTCTAATCAAAGACAGGTAATAATCAAATATAATGAGCAATACATTCGAACTCGATTCAAATCCACATACCCGGTTAAATATTTTAACAGGAGAATGGGTACTGGTATCTCCGCACCGTACAAAGCGGCCATGGCAGGGGAAGGTAGAAGATGTAAGTCCGGATAATCGCCCGGAATACGATCCGAAATGTTATTTATGCCCGGGAAACGATAGGGCAGATGGCGATGTAAATCCAGATTATACAGAGAGTTTCGTTTTTAAAAATGATTTTTCTGCACTGTTGGAAGACACTCCTTTAGCTAATTTCAATGAAGATGATTTACTGGTAGCCAACAACCAAAAAGGGCTTTGCAAAGTGATTAGTTTTAGTCCGAAACACAATTTGACACTACCTGAAATGGCGTTGAGTGATATCGAGAATGTAATATCATTGTGGCAAAAGGAATTTAATAATCTGGCAGAGAATGAATGGATTAAATACATTCAGATTTTCGAAAATAAAGGCGAAATAATGGGTTGTAGTAATCCGCATCCACATGGGCAAATCTGGGCACAAAGCGATATCCCAATGGAAATTATAAAGGAAACCGAGCGACAAAAAAGTCATTACGCGGTACACCGTAAAAGTTTGCTTTCTTCATATCTTGAACTCGAACTTAAAAAACAAGACCGAATAGTTTATGAAAATGACCACTTTGTTGTTTTAGTTCCCTTTTGGGCAGTTTGGCCTTATGAAACCATCGTTATCTCTAAAAGACATGTAACCAGCATTAAATTTTTTACCGATCATGAAAAGAAATCGCTGGCTGATGCGATTAAGATCCTAACGGTTAAATACGATAATCTCTTCGAAACCGCTTTTCCTTACTCTGCAGGTATGCACCAATCGCCGGTAAATCACGGAGATCATCCTGAGTGGCATTGGCATATGCATTTTTATCCACCCTTATTGCGTTCTGCAACAGTTAAAAAATTCATGGTTGGTTATGAAATGTTGGCTAATCCACAAAGAGATATCACACCGGAGTTTGCAGCAAACAGATTGAGAGAATTACCATCAGTACACTATAAAAATAAATAAAACTCTGATTTAGATTATGGATATAAAACGTTTAAAGGCCACGTTTAAAAATATTTTTAAGGCTGATCCAATTTTAGTAAAATCGCCTGGCCGTATAAACATTATTGGTGAGCATACTGATTACAATGATGGTTTTGTGATGCCAGCAGCAATAAATAAGGCTATTTATGTGGCTGTTTCTAAAAGAGACGATAATGAAATTCATCTTTACTCAGAAAGTTATCAGCAATTTCATACTTGTTCTATAACAAACATTTTGAAATCAGAAAAGGGATGGGCAAATTATGTTCTTGGAGTGGCTGATCAGTTACAGAAAAGAGGATATCATTTTTCAGGTTTTAATCTTTATTTAGATGGAAATGTGCCTCTTGGTGCTGGTTTATCATCTTCTGCTGCGCTTGAATGTGCAACGGCCTTTGCCATTGATCATTTAAATAATCTTGGTATTGCCAAAATGGATCTGGCTTTAATTGCTCAAAAAGCAGAGCATGTTTTTGCTGGTGTTAATTGTGGTGTCATGGATCAGTTTGCATCGGTTTTTGGTAAAAAAGATCAGGCGGTTTTGCTTGATTGCAGATCTATGCAATATCAATACATTCCCTTAAAATTGGATGGTTATAAGCTTGTTTTGTTCAACACTAATGTTAAACATTCTCTTTCTGATTCTGCCTACAACGAAAGAAGATTTCAATGTGAGCAAGGCGTAGCCTGGGTAAAAGAATATTTTCCGGATGTAAACAGCCTACGTGATGTTGATTTGATCATGCTAGATGAAGTTGTAAAACCGAAAGATACGGAAGTTTATCAAAAATGCCGTTATGTTGTTGAGGAGATTGAGCGGGTTGGCAAGGCCGCTGAAAAACTAAAAAGTGGAGATTTAACAGCTTTAGGGCAATTGATGTTTGCAACCCACAAGGGCTTAAGTCAAGCTTACGAGGTAAGCTGCAATGAACTGGATTTTTTAGTTGATTTTGTTAAAAATGTTGATGGCGTACTGGGTGCACGGATGATGGGTGGTGGTTTTGGCGGCTGTACCATTAATATTGTTAAAGACGAAAAAATTGCAGACCTGATTGAAAAAATCACACTTTCTTATCACAAGGAGTTTAATTTAAACCTTGATTCTTATGTGGTTGAAACCGATAATGGATCAGAATTAGTGCTTTAATAAAAAGAAATGATCTAAAGGGATGAAGATTGGCTTGATCCCTTTATTGATTTTTCGTATCTGAAGTCAATTTTTTAACCAACCATGGAAGCGTTAATCCCTGACCAATTAAGGTAAATAATACCACTACAATTGATATAAAAATTATAGCATTTCGTTGAGGAAAAGCTGTGCCATTTTTTAATGTAATTGGTAAACCAATCGCTATTGCCAATGAAACTATTCCCCGCATTCCAGACCAGCTGATGATTAAACTGTTTTTAAAATCCAATAATGCATCCTCAGAGACCCGTTTATTCCCTTTATTAAATGCATTTTGAAGATTCCGTTTTTGCAGAAAAACATTCATGATCCGGAGTAATAACGCAACAATGGTAATCACAAATGAATATCCGATATATGCCACGATATCGCTGCTTTCGAAACTCTTATAAATGTACGGAAACTGTAAACCGATAAGAATAAATATTAATCCATTTAAAAGGAAAATAATAATGTCCCAAATGTTTTTAGATTGATTTCTAAGCTTTTCGGGAAAAACCTTGTTACTGAATCTCGAAATTCCTAAACCTAACATTACCACAGCAATCACGCCAGAAACATGAACTTCTTCGGCGATCAGGTAAGTAACAAATGGCATAAGTAACATAAAGCTAATCGTGGCCAGGCTATTCTGTTGAATTCTCTTGATAATAAAGGCCAGAATTTTTGCCATGAACATTCCAACCAAAAAACCACCTGCCATCAATATGACAAATTCAAGCGATGCTTTCCAGAAAACAAATGCTGTTCCGGTAACAGCTGCCACGGCAAATCGATAAGCAACTAATGCCGATGCATCGTTTACCAAACTTTCGCCTTCCAGAATGGTATTGGTTTTATGAGATAAACCTAATCCTTTGGTAATGCTCATGGCTGCAACGGCATCAGTAGCAGAAAGTATGGCGCCCAAAACAAAAGATAGCGGCCAGGACATTCCCGGAATTAAATAGTGAGCCGTAACACCGATACCAAGTGCAGTGATAAAAACCAGCGAAATGACCAGCGTAGAAATGGTATTGATATTGGTTTTAAAATCTTTAAATGAAATATTAAAAGCAGCATCATACAATAAAGGAGGTAAGAAAATCAAAAATATAATTTCAGGATTGATATCAATAGGTGGTAAAGATGGGATAAAACCAACAGCTATTCCTGCAATGATTAATAAAACGGGATAAGGGATTTTAATTCGATCGGCTATGGCTGAAAGTCCGATCATTATCGCCAAAATAAATATAATGATACTATAGTTTTCCATATTGAAATAAAGGCTTACCGGGTATCACAAATTTTATCGTAACGAGCTGTATATTTCGTTAAATTCTGGTAAATGTAACTTAACGCTGCATTCTTGGACGTTTACCTTTGTGCGGTTGCGCAGATTTAGGTTTAAAAACTTTTTTAGGAGCCGATTCTTCGCACAACTTAACGGTAATGATATTTCCCTTAAAACCTTCTCCATTTAGCATAGAGATAATATTGTTTGCGTCGGCAAGGCTCGCCACTTCTATAAAAGCGTAACCTTTACATTTTCCTGTTGCCCTGTCTCTAACAACTTTAATTGTTTCAATTTTACCATGGAGGCTCACAAAAATTGCCAAGTCCATTTCCTGAATATTGTCTGCAAGACCACCTACAAAAAGCTTAACCATAAAGAGAAAGTTACTTTAGGAAAATTTACGTTTTTAAACTTAAAGTTTAATAAAATACGATAATATAAATAATGCTGCAAAATAAACATTATAATACCATAAACAAATCAATTATAACTAATAAGTTTTAAAATGAATAAAAATTGATTTTTATTAAATGATTTATAGGTTAAACTACTTAATCTTAAATATAATTTATTTGGTAAAACGTTTTATGTTGTTATATTATATCCTATTTTTATGAGAGATTCATAGATCCATTAATTTTCTAACCAATATGATTTATAAACGCTTTAAAATTTCAATAATAATTTCAGCGATTGCTTCATCTCTGTATGCTCAGGATAAACCATTCGATTTCAATAAGGCTCCTTTAAAACAAAATGTTTATGTGCAATTGCCATTGGGCAGTATCAAAGCCCGGGGTTGGTTATTAAAACAATTAGAACAACAACGTGATGGTGCAACAGGGATGGCAGAAGAATTATATGCAGAAAAAGATAATCTTGGAAAAGATACAGATTGGTTGGGTGGAACAGGGAATAGCTGGGAACGTGTTCCTTATTATGTAAAAGGATTGGTTGCCTTAGCATACACGCTTAATGATGAGAAATTAAAGGAAAAGGCAAAAAAATATATCGATTGGACATTAAACAATCAACAACCTAACGGTTTGTTCGGCCCGCAGAAAATGAAAGATTGGTGGCCGCGAATGCCGATGATGTATGCATTGCAAAGTTATTATGAAGCAACAAAAGATAAAAGGGTAATTCCTTTTCTGTCAAAATATTTCAAATATGAATTGGCAAATCTTGATGCTGATCCACTGAATGAGTGGGGAAAATCAAGAGCGGCTGATAACATGGAAATTGCGATTTGGCTTTATAATAAAACAGGAGACCGGGATTTGATCAGGCTGGTTGAGAAGTTAAAGCAACAGGCATATCCGTGGATTGATATCTACACCAATAACCAATTCTATTTTTTTGGCGATGACTTTCAGCCAAAACACATGGTTAATGTAGCACAAGCTTTAAAATTCCCAGTTGTATATGCTCAGATTAATGATACAAAAGCTAATCTTGATGCTTTTACCAAAGGCATTAAACATATTATGCATGATCATGGTCAACCACAGGGATTAGGCTCCGGAACTGAGTTTCTATCTGGAAGAAGTTCTACCGGAGGTGTGGAAACCTGTACAGTTGTAGAATGGATGCAAAGTTTAGAAACGGCTGCTAAAGTTATCCATCAGGCAAACATAGGCGACCAGCTGGAGAAAGTAGCATTTAATGCCTTACCAGCTCAATTTAGCAGGGATTTTAAAAATCACTCTTATTATGCTTTGCCAAACCAGGTATTAAGTGTAAATGGCGGTCAGGGTTTTAATCAGGATTATGGTTCGGGCCTGATTTCCAGTCCGTATTCTGGTTACGGATGCTGCAGGTACAATATGCATATGGGCTGGCCATATTTTGTGAAAAACAGTGTGGTAGCCACACCTGATCAGGGCCTGGCATTAATTACTTATGGCCCAATGGAAATAGAAACTTTGGTTTCGGGTAATGAAAAGATTAAAATAGCCGAAGAAACCAATTATCCTTTTGATGAGCAAATTACACTGAAAATATCGCTGGCCAAACCCACATCGTTTCCATTTACGTTTCGCATCCCAACCTGGTGTATCCAGCCAACCATTAAAGTAAATGAAAAAACTTTGAAAGGAGTCAAAGCCGGAGAAATGTTCAGGATTGATCGTCAATGGGCAAACCAGGACGTACTGGAACTGAATTTTCCAATGGAAATCAGCACCAGAAATCAAGTTAATAATTCCATAAGTATTGAGCGTGGACCGATTGTTTATGCTTTGGAAATTAAGGCAAAAAACAAATTGATCAAAACGCATACTGTAAAAGGATTTGCTGATTATGAAATTCTTCCGGAATCTCCCTGGAACTACGGTTTATTGTTAAATAAGGGAAAGCTGAATAAATTGTTCAGTGTAGTAAAATCTACCATGCCCGAAAATCCGTTTGTTGCCGAAGTTGCTCCTATAAAACTTAAAGTTCAGGCAAAAAAAATCCCTTCATGGAGTTTAACCTATAACCAGATCGCTGCTTTTGATGTTCCATTTAGTCCGGTGGTATCAAACGAAAAACCAGAAGAAATTATGCTGGTGCCTTTTGGATCTGAAAATATACGTTTAAGTTGCTTTCCAACCATTGGCAATTCAGAAAAAATACACGGCAGTTTATCAGAGAATTTTGATAACGGGATTCCACCAAACTGGGTATTTTATGGCGGAGGCTGGTTTTGGAAAGATGGAGCTGTAAATGCTTCATCAAACGCAGGCTCTGGCGGTTATGGAATAAATGGTTCAAAATATGTAGCCAACAATACTGATTTTCATGATTTTACCTATCAGGCGAATATTAAAATAACCACTGATGGAGATGCAGGCTTGATCTTCAGGGTTACCAAACCAGCAATCGGACCTGATGCATATCAGGGGTATTACGTTGGATTAAGTGCTTCGGGGAAAGAAATTCAAATTGGAAAAGCAAATGGTAAGGAATGGACAGTACTTGATCGAATTAATTATCCTGTAGAGATGAATAAAGTTTATGAAATAAAAATTATGGCTAAGAATAATAAAATTGATATTTTTATTGATGATTTTACAAAGCCGCTTCTCACGGTTAAAGATGATCAATATCAAAGCGGAAGCATAGGTTTTAGAACTTATAAAGCTTTGGCAACTTTCGATTCTGTAAAGATTAACAGTCTTTAACAAACTGGAAAGGGCATTTAAAACATTACGGCAAGGAATTTGTTTAAAATTAAGCTAAAAAAAATAAGATTATGAAACTTTATAAATCAATCCCAATAATGCTCTTTTCAATTGTTCTTATTTCTGGTTGTGTGAGCAATAAGAAATATACTGAACTTCAGGATACTTACTCAAAGTTGAGAGAAAGGAATCAAGAGCTTAGTAATAAATACCAGGACAGCCAGCGCGAACTTTCAGGCGCCAGCAGTAGGGTTAAAAGTTTAGAAGAACAAATTTCTTCAGAAAGGGCAAATGTTTCTGCACTACAGGATGCTTTAAATAAATGTTTAAATTCGAGTAACCAGGGTAATGTTAACATTTCTAAACTGGTTGATGAAATCAACAGTTCAAACAAATACATTAAACAATTAATTAATGCTAAAAATAAAAGTGATTCGCTTAATATGGTGTTAACTAATAATTTGACCCGTTCTTTAAGTAGAGAAGAATTAAGTGAGGTTGATGTTCAGGTATTAAAAGGAGTGGTTTATATCTCACTAGCTGATAACATGCTTTACAAATCTGGTAGTTACGAAGTAAACGATAAGGCTGGCGAAACATTAAGCAAAATTGCTAAAATCATTAAAGATTATAGTACTTATGATGTATTGATTGAAGGTAATACTGATAACGTACCAATTTCACAAACCAATATTCGTAATAATTGGGATTTAAGTGCTTTACGCGCATCATCTGTTGTTCAGGTATTACAAAACAAGTATGGAGTTGATCCTAAGCGATTAACTGCGGGCGGCAGAGGTGAATTTAATCCGGTTGCTGATAATGCAACTACTGCTGGTAAGGCTAAAAACAGACGTACACAAATTATCATTACGCCTAAACTGGATCAGTTTATGGATTTGATTGGCAAGGCGCCTGAAACTTCACAGCAATAAAACTAAAATATAATTTTAAAAGGGCCTGTATCAATTACAACATGATCAGGCTCTTTTTTTAAGTCCATTAGTAATGAGAGCGATTTTATCGCTGTTTGATAAATAATAACGAACCTCACATCGAAATATAGCGTTTGGCGCAGATATAGGAAGTAGATTTTTTCGAAAAATAAAACAAAAACATAAATGCTATGATTATTATAAAAACAGTAGCATTATTATGGATATAAAAGAATTTATTCCTGAACAATTGGTTGGGCAACAAACAGATGCGGTTGAGCAGCGTAGTTTCTCTAACGAAACAGAAGCTAAAGAATTTTATCAACTTGCTAAAAGCCGAATGTTAAATGTTGGTCAATGGCATCAGATTTCTAAGATGGAGGCCAGTGTTTTCAATCTCCTTGATTCTGATGGAAAGCAGGTAAACCGAAACGTAAAAGTTGGCGATTTTGTCAGCATAGATATTCCAGGGCCCGGTACAAAAATTGGTAACGGTAATGATTATATAAAGGTTGAGCATCTGGAAGAAATTAGTGATGGCGAGGATGAGTCTGTTTTTTATATGAGATTTCGTCCATCTGCGCCGCCCGGAAAACCACGCGATAAAACAGCACATTTCTTTAAGGCTGATGCCACATCAACTTTTATGGTTACCAGAAAAGCGAAAACGGTTTCTGCTGAAGTTCATGGGCGTAATGAAATTCCGAATATGAGTACAGATAAATTAATTGATAAAGCCAGAAATACGATAATTGCAGTGTCAGGATTCCTTGGCATATCGGTATTGCAATGGAAATTGCTTGTAAAAGGTGTGTTAAGTTAGCCTGAAAGCTCCAACTGACTAAACGCTCAGTTATAAATCGCTGCCATCTTTAGCATACATTTTCAAGTATTTTTTAAGCATTTCACGGGCTACATGGATTCGTGTTTTTACCGTTCCCAGCGGTATCTGTAACTCATCGGCAATTTCATGATACTTAAAACCTTCAAAATATTTAATAAATGGAATGCTATAAGCCTCCGGTAAATGATCAAGCGCTTTTTGAATATCATCAACGATCATTTTACTCACACTTCCGTTTTTTTCTGCACTGAGTAATAAATTGGCCGAAGAAATGTCGTCATCCTGCGTAATTAAGATTTTGGCTTTCGTGTTTTTTCGATAATTATTAATGAATGTATTTTTCATAATCACAAAGAGCCAGCCTTTGAAATTCGTTCCTTCTTCAAAATTCTGGTAAAACCTAATCGCCTTTAACATGGTGTCCTGAACAAGATCATTCGCATCTTCTACATCTTTTGTGAAATTTAAGGCATGCAATCTAAGTGATGAAGAATGGCTGTTAACCATGTTGTTAAATTCAATTTGAGTCATGATATTTCTGGTTAGGATGATGACCTGAATTTCAACAAATGTTATACCAATTGAAGGGGGTTGGTAAGGGGAAATGCTTTCTTAAAAGCATATAAACATGTTTAAGCTCATGTAGGCTTATATTTAATTAGCACGGTAATATTTTCGTGAATTGCATTTTTCAGTATTTATACTCAATTAAATTCCTGCTGTTTTTGGCAATATTAACTATCTGCTCCTATTTTAATACAGTGCAGAATGATGCGCTCTAAATTTTAAATCAAACATTTTATAATGTTTTCCGCTTATTCTTAAATAAAAATTAAATTATGGAAGAGTTAATTGATCTGTTAAATCTTTTCTTAGGAAAAAGAGTTGAAAGCATTAAGCAAAAAGGGCCTGCTGAAATAGAAATTACAGTAAATAAGATAGAAGATGTGGAAGGTTTATCTGAAGAATTAAAAGCCCATATTGTAGAAATCATTGATGAAAATACTTTAGCTAAAATAAGTTTTGTAACATCTGATGGTCAGGAGATTGATAGCTTTTCGCTGAATCAATAGTTGAAAGATTAGTTTTTAAAAACGCTTGATATGGATGCTGAATTCTAAAACCTTTTGATTTTGATTATTGTTTCAGTTAAATAAACACGAGGTATTATGGCAAAATCTGACAGTAAAAAAGGTAGCGATGAAGATAAAGCAATTGCCGCTGTTGGCGCTAAAAGTGAGTTTGAAAAAAATAAATCAGCTAATAGTGGAGAAAATGAGAGGCAAGTGAAAGAAGAAATGAACATTAGAATGAATAAGGCTAAAAATAAAAAGTAAAAATTATGGCTTTTTACAGGTTAACATTCTTATTTATCGCAATTGTAACCTTATCCGCTTGCAAAAACGACGGTTTAAGTGATTATAAAATTGAAAATACCACATTTGTTTCTACAGTAAATTCCGAATTGATTTTTCAGCAACAGCTTAATCTGGAGTTACAAAAAAACGCGAACGATAATCATTTGGTTAATCTGGGGTTAAAAAGGACAAGAAATTTGGAAAACTATTTATCCGAACTAAAATCTCTAACCCTTGACATTGATTGGCAGATGGTAATGCTTTCTGATCAACAGAAAAATAAAATTGAACAATTACAAAAATCAACCTCAGATTACAAGATTAATTTGTTCTCCATGCTGGTAGAGAGTGATCAGAATATGATCGGCTACCACGTAAAAGCGATAAATCCAGAAGGTTTAAAAAATACCGATGTAAGAATATGGGCAGAGAATAAGGTAAATTATTTACAACAGAATTTAAGAGAAACGCAGGAGCTTAAGCCATAGATTATGGAAATTGACATTCGGGAGCGAAAGATAGGTTTAAGGTTTTTAGATTGCGGTAAAGCTGAAATTTGGCTTTGGGCACCATACGTAATAGCTGTATCGGTATTGCTTCCTGATCAGGATTTGAAATTGCCAATGCTTAAACAAGAATTTGGTTATTGGTTTCTTCAAACTGATCAAATCAGAGAAACATACGAATATGGTTTTGAAATTTCACATTCAGATGAAACAACGCAAAATCAATCAGAAATAAAACAATTAAGAAGAGCTGATCCTGCATCGGTTTTTCAAAAAAATGGCGTTAACGGTTATTCAACAGCACTAAATTTAAAATCGTTTAATTGGACTGATCAAAACCGGAAGGGTATGTGTTTAGCTGATTTCGTTATTTATGAGCTGCATACCGGAACTTTCACGCCAAATGGAGATTTTGCATCCATTGAACAAAAACTGGATTATTTAGTTGATTTAGGGATAACAGCCATTGAAATTATGCCTGTATCTCAATTTCCCGGAGGCAGAAACTGGGGCTATGATGGCGTTTATCCGTTCGCGGTTCAAAATACTTATGGCGGACCAATGTCCCTGCAACATTTGGTAAATGCCTGTCATGAAAAAGGCCTGGCCGTAATTTTGGATGTGGTTTATAACCACATGGGGCCGGAAGGAAATTATTTTAACGATTTTGGACCCTATTTTACCAATAAATATCAAACACCATGGGGCAATGCTATAAATTTTGATGATGCTGACTGCGATCCTGTGCGTCATTATTTTATCGAGAATGTATTAATGTGGTTTCGGGATTTTCATATCGATGCGCTAAGATTAGATGCTGTTCATGCCATTAAAGATTTTAGCACGAAACATATTCTTGCCGAAATAAAGCAATACGTTGCTCAACTTTCTGCATGGAGTAAAAGAAATCACTACCTCATCGTTGAACTTGATTTAAATGATAATAAATACATCAATCCTTTAGCAGAAAAAGGCTATGGCATGGATGCGCAATGGATTGATGAGTTTCATCATGCACTGCGGGTAACTGCAGGGCAACCACAACAAGGTTATTATTCAGATTTTAATGGTATTGAAGATTTGGCAAAGTCTTTTCATGATGCTTATGTGTATGATGGGCAATATTCTCCTCACAGGAAGAAAAAGTTCGGTATAAAAGCTACTGAGAATGAAGGAGAGCAATTTGTGGTTTTTTCTCAAAATCACGATCAGGTCGGGAATCGTATGCTTGGCGAGCGAACCAGTAAGTTAGTGAGTTTTGAAATGCTGAAGCTTATGGCCGCTGCAGTGATATGCAGCCCTTTTCTACCACTAATTTTTATGGGAGAAGAATATGGAGAAACAAATCCATTCCAGTTTTTTATAAGCCATAGCGATAAAGATTTAGTTGAAGCAGTAAGAAAGGGAAGAAAAGCAGAGTTTGCCGCATTTCATGATGATCAGAATATACCAGATCCTCAAAGTGAAGAAACCTTTAATCGTGCCAAGTTAAACTGGGATAATTTAAAAAAGGAAAAGCATCAACTCCTGTATACTTATTATAAATCAATTATCAAGCTGCGCAAATCATTGCCCGCCTTGTCAAAGCTCAACCGAAATCATTTAAATGTCGATGTATTTAAAGATCAGAATTGCTTGATTCTTAATCGCTGGGAAGAAAAACAAAAAATAATCTGTCTGATGAATTTTTCCAGACAACAACAGATTTTGTGTGTCACAAATACATTCGATCACAAATTAATATTTAATTCTGCGGCTCAGGAGTGGGGTGGTAAAGATGAAAATTGCAGCACTTTTCCTAAAAATGATATTTCTATTTCTCCTGAATCGATTCTAATTTTTATAGCGCCAAATGTTTAAGCCAACTTCTACTTATCGTATTCAATTTCATAAAGATTTTAATTTTAAATCACTGGATAAGATTTTACCTTATTTAAAAAAACTTGGTATTGATACGATTTATGCCTCTCCCATATTTGAGGCGGTTAATGGCAGTACTCATGGTTATGATATCGTAAATCCTCATCGTATAAATCCTGAAATTGGCACAGAAAAAGAATTGCTGGCCATTTCAAAAAAATTAAAGGCTGCGGGAATAAATTGGTTACAGGATATTGTTCCAAATCACATGGCCTTTCATCAGGAAAATAAATGGTTAATGGATGTATTGGAAAAAGGAGTGGAATCTTCATTCGCATCATTTTTCGATATTGATATTTCAAATCATCAACAGCTGATGGTCCCGTTTTTAGGCGATGATTTAACTGAAGTAATTGATCAATCGGAGCTAAAGATCGTACAGATTAATAAAAAACACTATCTCAGTTATGGTGGAGCAAACTGGCCGTTGCGCTTGTCATCTGAGAAAAAACTTAAGAGAAAGAGTTTAAAGGAAATTAATGATAAAACAATCATAAAGGAAATTGCAAATGAACAATTTTATCGGCTTTGCAACTGGCAGGAAACCAATAGCACTATAAATTATAGGCGCTTTTTTACTGTTAATAGTTTAATTTGTTTAAACATTCAGGATGACGAGAATTTCAATCTTTATCATGAATATATATTGGAACTGGTTCAAAAAGGTGTGTTTCAAGGCATAAGAATTGATCATATTGATGGGCTTTATGATCCGAAACAATATTTAGATCGCTTGCGCAAAGCTGCGGGTGATGATATTTATATCGTTGTCGAAAAGATTTTGGAACTTAATGAACAGATGCCAGATGATTGGAATGCACAAGGTAATACAGGCTACGATTTTTTGGCCATGATGAATAACCTGTTCACAAATCAATCGACCAAAAGAAATTTCGATCATATTTATAAAAAAATCACGGGTAAGGATTTAGATCCTCAAATGCTTATTAAAGAAAAGAAAACCGCTATTCTTTTTGACCACATGCAAGGTGAACTTAATAATCTCCTTGAATGGTTTATCTCTTTGAATTTGGCGCCAAAAGATGAAATTGAAGCCATTGGAAAAGAGCAGTTAAAAACCGGAATTGGAGAAATGCTCATCCAAATGCCTGTTTACCGGTATTACAATTATGATTTTCCATTGGCTCAGGATGATCATGTAAAGTTAAAAACCTTGTTAAGTGGAATTAATAAGAATAAAGTTGCTGAGTTTTTAAAAAAGATTTTTCTTGAAAAACCAAAGAGAGGCAATAAACTTTACAATCAAAAATTAACCAGATTTTATCAAAGGTTAATGCAATTTACAGGGCCTTTAATGGCAAAAGGGGTGGAAGATACAGTAATGTTTACCTA
Source organism: Pedobacter chinensis (assembly GCF_003339865.1). Classification (GTDB taxonomy): domain Bacteria; phylum Bacteroidota; class Bacteroidia; order Sphingobacteriales; family Sphingobacteriaceae; genus Pedobacter; species Pedobacter chinensis. The sequence continues at coordinate 664,034 of NZ_QPKV01000002.1, read as the reverse complement.
TAACAGATTTGTAGGGCACACTGAAGTTGGAGATGCTCCGGATGCCTTTGGTTTAAGTGTAGCCGAATTCCATGCAAAAATGATAAACCGCCAATTACACTGGCCGCTTTCATTGAACGGCAGTTCGACCCACGATACGAAAAAGGGGGAGGATGTTAGGGCACGATTAAATGTATTGACTGATCTTCCTAATGAATGGGCACAGGTAGTAAACAATTTTATAGCTGTAGTTGAAAAATTAAAGAAGGATAATAACACTTTCAGTGATGTACATAAAAATGATTCCTATTTAATTCTTCAAACGATTTTAGGAGCCTTGCCAATGCCTGGAGAAGAGGAAGATAATCTTCCTGGACGCCTGCAGCTATATATTGAAAAAGCCTTAAGAGAAGCTAAAAAACGATCAGACTGGGCTGAACCCAATGATGATTATGAACGATTGGTAAAAGAATTCGCAGCTAATTTGTGGAGTGAAAGAGGAGAGAATTTCAGCATCATTACAGAATTTTTGAATAGAATAGCAGATTTTGGCATCATAAATAGTTTAGCACAGCTTGTGTTGAAGTTCACTTGTCCTGGTATTCCCGATATTTATCAGGGCACAGAACTTTGGGATTTAAGTTTAGTTGATCCCGATAACCGAAGGCCTGTAGATTATCCTAAGCGCAAAAAATTTCTTGCAGATACTCAATCGGTTGAAGTGTTGTGGAATGAACGTTATTCTGGCAAAATAAAGCTATGGCTAACCAGACAGTTAATTAACTTCAGGAAACAAAACGCCGATGTTTTTATATCCGGTGATTACATTCCTTTGGAAATTAAGGGAGTTTATGCTTCAAATGTGTTTGCTTTTGCAAGGAAACATCACGATCACTGGATTTTTATAGTTGTGCCGCTGGGCATGGCAGCGATAGCGGGCAATGAAAAAGTTAACAAATTTGACTGGCTCGACACTCAGGTTATCCTTCCTGAAAAAGCACCAACAACCTGGAGTAATGTAATATCAGGCAAAAACGATGTAAAGGATTTTCTAAATGCAGGGATATTATTAAATCAGATATTCGATGAAATTCCAATTGGAATACTTGAATCGAAAACCAGAGAAAATCAAAGATCTGCTGGTATTTTAATGCACATTACATCACTGCCATCTAATTACGGAATTGGAGATTTTGGTTCTGAAGCCATGCAATTCATTGACTTTCTTAAGGAGACAAATCAAAGCTATTGGCAGTTATTGCCACTCAATCCAACAAAAGCAGAGAATGGTCATTCTCCTTATTCAAGCAACTCTGCCAAAGCGGGAAATGTATTTTTAATTGCTCCTGATGGATTGGTTACCCGCGATTTATTGACAGAAAAAGATTTGGTTTTGGCCAAATTACCCGTAGATGATAGAATTGACTTTCAAAAAGTAGAAAAACTGAAGGGTAACTTGCTTAAAAAGGCGTATAAAAACTTTATTAAATCGAAAGATTCAGGACTTCTGAATGAATATTATCAATTTTGTGAGCAGGAGAGAAATTGGCTGGACAATTATGCAATTTATTGTGCCATTAAAAAGAATCATCAGCATTTAGAATGGTACAAATGGCCTCGTGAATTCAAAATAAAAGATCATAAAACAATTTTATCATTTGCTGAAAAACATTTTTCGGAGATTGATGAATTTAAATGGCAGCAATTTGTTTTTTTCAAACAATGGGTCCAGTTAAAAGAGTATGCAAATCAGAATGGAATCAAAATTATTGGCGATCTTCCTTTTTATCTGGATTACGATTCAGTTGAGGTTTGGTCGCAACCTGAGCTTTTTAAGCTTGATAAAGATTTGAAACCAACTCAAATTGCAGGAGTTCCACCAGATTATTTTAGCGAAAAAGGACAGCTCTGGGGAATGCCGGTTTTTAACTGGCAGGAAATGAAGCGTAATCGTTACGATTGGTGGATAAAGCGTTTAAAGAAAAACATGGAAATGTTCGATTTATTGCGCCTCGATCATTTCAGGGCATTTTCATCGTATTGGGCAGTTCCCGCAGAGAATGATGACGCCATAAATGGGACATGGCAAAAAAGCGTGGGTGCTGATTTTTTTAAAACAATACAAAGCGAGTGGCCCGAATTGCCTTTTATTGCTGAAGATTTAGGAGAAATTACCGAAGATGTAGAAATATTGAGAGATCGGTTTAAACTACCTGGAATGAAAGTACTACAATTTTCTTTTGGAACCGATCTGGTTTCGTCGCCTCATATCCCTCATAATTTTAATACGAAAAATTGTATGGTTTATACAGGAACACATGATAACAATACACTAAAAGGATGGTTTACTCAGGAAATTGATGATCTGACAAAGCAAAGAATAAACAAATATATAGGGAGTGAAGTGAATAAAGACAACATTCATCAAAAAATGATCAGGCTTGCATATTCCTCATCTGCAGAAATAGCCATTATGCCAATTCAAGATGTTTTAGGCCTCTACGGAGAAACAAGGATGAATACTCCAGGAAATGCACAGGGCAATTGGTTATGGCGGTTAAACACAGCAATGCTACCCCCTGTCAAAAAATGGCTAAGTGAAATGGTTGAAGTTTACGGAAGGATGAAATGAATTGTTTCTTTAAAAAAGATATTTCAATTACTATACCACGAAACGTTTATTCTCATTTCGGCTTAAATAATCAGAAATCTCATTTAATGCAACGCATCTGGTAGCTCTTATTGCTGATTTTAATACTTCGATTGTCACACCGAGTCTGTTTGTCCAGTAATTGCAATCTTTTTCTTCTGAAATATCAATTATTTCATTTTTTTCTATGGTGTTTTGGGCTTTATTGTTCATAATAAATGTTTTTAGGTTATTATAACAATTAAATGGGAGGTTTTAGTGGTTATTTAGAATTACTAATCTAAATATACAAATAATTTAAACATTTCAAGATTTATTTGTCTATGAATCAGTTTTTTTACATAATATTATTGGTGTCATTTTGATTATACATTACTTTAAAAACCAAAAAGAGCTATATGTTGTGTTAAAAAAATAACTTTGTATGTTTAATTATACTTATTTAAGTATAATTGCTAAGTTTTATACGCAATGATATAAATGAGCCAACAAAGAAAAGGAGTGGTTGCACATATTGATATTGAGCAAAACAGCGGAATTATTATCGATGAAAATTGTCAGGATATTTACTTTTCTTTCAAGGATCTTCTAAGTTCTGTCACGATTAATTCATGGGTTTACTTTGAAATCGTATTAAGTGATAATGGGTTAATCGCTACAAATATTGTCGCTATTTAAGATTATCTTTTCCACTATTATTATAATCTATTTATTTATATGTTTAATCTACTTCGTTGTTAATAATATGAGGCATTTTTTAATTTTAGTTATTCAGAGATTTTAATCTTTGAATACGGGAATGGTATCTTTTGCTCAGGATTGAAAAAATGGTACTGATGGCGATTAATTAATCGCAATTATCTGTTCACAGATAAATAGTCTTAGTTATGATAAAGAGGCTGTCTCATAAAGGCAGCCTCTTTTTATGTGGACGATTTATGCACGGATTCCTTGTCCATATACAGTTTCTTGCTGAAGTACCAAACCATCCATGCCTTTGGAAATTCAATTTCGAAATATAAATGTTTGGAGGTGTTATCTTAATCGTTTTACGCCGCTTCAACTTTCAGAAAAGTAATATTTTATAATTCATATAGGTAAATGCTAATCCCATTACAGTAAAGCTGACTTCAATTGCTTTAAAAGAGCGATATGAATGTTTTTCCTGGTTTGTGTTCATACTGCCCAGCTTGCCACCTATGCATTTTTTTTATAATTTGCGTCATTTTTATAGTCTGTATATCCGATTTAGTTAATGAACAATAATGAGCTGGCCACCAAGCCACACTACCCCATATTAGATGGTCTTCGCGGTGTCGCAGCCATAATCGTTGTAACATTTCACCTAACCGAGCCACTGGCTACTGGTCATTTAGATAATCTCGTCAATCACGGTTATCTGGCTGTCGACCTTTTCTTTTTACTATCGGGTTTCGTGATCGGCTATGCTTATGACGACCGCTGGGATAAAATGACCACTGGCAGTTTTTTCAAACGTCGCATCGAACGTCTTCAACCAATGGTGGTTTTAGGGATGACCCTCGGCGCTATCGGATTCTATTTTACAGATTCTACGTTATGGCCGCTTATTCATACCATTCCTGTGTGGAAAATGCTGCTGGTAATGCTGATCGGTTATACTATTCTTCCTGTACCATTGTCGCTTGATATACGTGGATGGGAAGAGATGCACCCCCTGAATAGTGTGGGATGGTCACTGTTCTTTGAATATATTGCCAACATTCTTTATGCTGTCTGGATCAGGAAATTTTCCAAAACAGCATTAAGTATCTTAGTCGGCATCGCTGCTATCGCACTCGCACATCTGGCTATTACTAATGGTGACGTTAGTGGTGGCTGGACACTGAATGTGGAACAAGTACGCATAGGGTTGACCCGTACCATGTACCCTTTCTTTGCCGGTCTGTTGCTTTCACGTATAGCAAAACCAACCCGAATAAAAAATGCTTTTTTCTGGTGCAGCCTTTTATTGGCCGTTGTACTTTATATGCCGCGCATTGGCGGCGCTGGGAATGTTTGGATGAACGGAATTTATGAATCTGTTTGCATTATCATTGTTTTCCCGCTTATCGTATACCTTGGCGCCAGTGGTGTGATGCAAACACAGAGAGAAAACAGGATATGCAAATTTTTGGGTGATATATCCTATCCACTTTATCTGGTACATTATCCGCTGGTGTATTTTTACGTTGCATGGATCAGCAATCATAAAGGCATAACGATTGTGCAGGCGTGGCCCTATGCATTGCTCATTTTAATAGGTGGAATAGTTTTGGCCTATGCAGCATTAAAATGGTACGACGAGCCTGTTCGCAAATGGCTGCGAAAAAAGCTTACATAGAATTTCAAATCCTTCCGGACATTGAACCTTATTCTTACCAGGATATGCAGTGATTTATAAGTTTTTGAAATGATAAGCTTTTTATAGCCACGACAAGGTTGAAATTGAAATGGGATTAATTGCTTAGCACATAATTTGATTAAAAAATGCAGCTTAAAAGATTGCTTTTGACGTTTTTAGTCTTTTAAAAATCATTCAGAACAATCAATCCCTGATAAAATGCACTCCAAATAAGAATAGGTTATCTCTTTTCGAGGCAGCATGTTTTAATCTCGATATTAAATAGTGATATGGCGATGGACTGTTGGAATATCTTAATTATAATTCAAATTTTCATATATAAACAAATAGGAAAAAACAATTTTTACGAATTGATGTTTTGTAGGTGTTCAATAATATCTAATTTAAAGGCTTGAAATATTAAATATTTGCAAATCCTTAATTGATTATGAATCCTGAAAGACTTTATACTGAAGATAAATGGTTGGCCTATAATGGGTTTTCCCCACTAATAACAGTCTTTCGTTCATTTCATGAGCTTACTCCAGAGATAGAGCAAATTATAAACACCCAAACCTTTCCGGTACTTTTCAGGAAAAATAAATTTATTTCATCTCCGCTGCACCGCAACAAGTTTATATTTCTTTTGCTCAAAGGCGTGGCAAGAGGCTACATGAAAGATGGAAACAAAGAAATAACCACCTGGATTGCAAAAGAACATGAGCTGGTAGGTAATATCAGGAATTTATGGGATGAAGATCAACCCACTGAAGATTATGTTCAGGCGCTTGAAGATGTTGTGGCCATTGCTGTTCCACATTCCATGTCGAGGCATCTTTATAATAACTTCAGTATTGCTAATTATGTAGGTAGAAAAATGACAGAGTTACATTATCTTCATGCCTGCGAGCGAGCTTATATTTCCAGATTACAATCTGCAGAAAGCAGGTATCTGCGTTTTACCCGTTCCTATCCCGAGCTTGTAAATAGAGTTCCTCTTAAATATATTGCTTCTTTTCTTTGCATGCGCTTAGAAACGTTAAGCCGCATAAGGTCTAAATTGATTGTTAAATAAAGGTTTCTTTCTGCGCCCTGCTACGCATTCATCACTATTCAATAAAAGAATACCTTAAAATAATTCGGATTAACAATCGCCTTAACTCAAAACATAATTTATAAGGATTTTATACCCGAATCCAGGTAGCAGTAATTATATTCATGTATTTAATTATTTGATTTTAAATGTGTTATATCCTTTTTTTAAAATGTGAATATAATATGTTCGCTGTTTAAAAATCAACATTTGTTACAGATTTAGAATCAATTTTTATATCCTTTTGGGTGGCAAATCTCTAAAATTGTTTGTGTTAAATCATCTATCGGTTTAACACATAAACTAACCACTTATAAACTTATTCCATTTATGAAAAGAAGCCAATTGCGCATGCTCATAGACTGTCTTGCTAAAGAGCAATTTAACCATCCATTTATTAACCAAAACCAAATGTAAACTAATTATGAAAAAAGAAACTTTACTTAATCTATTTCATATTTATCAGGTAAGTAATTTAAAGAGAATACTTGTTTTTTCGCTGATATCGACAGCAATGGTATCTCCAAATTATGCCTCAGGGATAAATAAAACCGCTTTTAAAATTGGAGCGGAAAAATCAGATATTCAAATTACAGGAACAGTAAGGGCATCAACAGGAGAAACACTGCCTGGAGTTTCTGTAAGTGTAAAAGGTGGTAACAAAGTGGTAATGACCGATGCAAGCGGAAAATATAGTATTTCCGTTCCCGAAAACGCCACACTTGTTTTTAACTATGTCGGATATAATGCCAAAGAAATATTGGTGGGATCTAATCCGGTAATAAACGTTACACTTGAACCATCAAACACTGCGTTGGATGATGTTGTGGTTATTGGCTACCAAACCATCAGAAGAAAAGATTTAACAGGTGCAACAGGTTCTGTTAATACCGGTAATACAGAAAAATTGGTAACCCGGTCTCTGCCAGAAGCGCTTCAAGGCCAAACACCAGGTGTTGCTGTAAGAAATGGCGGTGCACCAGGGCAGGAGGCTGTTGTAAATATTCGTGGTTTGGCAACTTTTGGTAATGCAAATCCACTATATGTTATCGATGGAATGATTGCCGACCCGAATACCACAGTCAGCCCTAATGATATAGAAGATGTTCAAATCTTAAAAGATGCCTCAGCCGCTGCAATTTATGGTTCAAGAGCTGGTAATGGTGTTATTTTAATTACGACTAAAAAGGGAAAAGAGGGACCGGCCACAATATCGATAACATCAAGATACAGTGTTTCTCAGGTTCCGAAAACCTATAATATGATGGATGCTGCGGAATATGCTGCAACCAACACCAGGGCTTATCAGGCTTCAGGTATGGCTATTCAACCTGGTGTTGCCAACTACAATGGAAGAATAAATACAGATTGGATTGATGAAACCCTTAGAACGGGATCTGTTCAGGATTACAATGCCAGTATTTCGGGTGGTGGTAATGGCTCCAGATATTTAATTTCTGGCGGTTACTTTAAAGATAAAGGTGTATTAATTGCAAGAGAATTTGAGCGTGCATCTTTCAGGGTAAATACAGAAACCACTAAAGGCAGGTTTAAATTCGGCGAAAATCTGGCCATTTCTTCTTCTACAGCCAGAGCTCCATTTCAGGGAGGGGCTTTTGCAGGCAATCCATGGTATGATATGTTTACCAGCGTTCCATTAATCCCTGTTCAGGATAATTCCTTAATCAGCACGAACAATCCAGGCGGTTGGGGCTATGGATCGAATGCAAGTATCAATACTTTTTCCCGTAACCAAATAGCCATAGCAAACATCACTTCAGTAAAGTCAAATTTTGCCAAGATACTGGGAAATGCCTACATCGATTTTAAAATCATTGAAGGTTTAAACTATAAATTCAATGCCGGTATTGAAACGAGTTTCGATAAAAGCAAATCAGTAAGGAAAGATGGTTCCTGGTATCAAAATCAATCCCCGGATTTTAGCCAGTTGAGTGATAATCGCTCTCAGTTTCTGAGTTATCTTCTCGAACATACTTTAAATTACAATTACAATATCGGTAAACATCGTATTAATGGTGTGGTTGGTTATACTGAACAAACCACTCAAACTGATAATACTTTTGGCAGCGGTATTAGGCTTGCGCAATTTGGAGGCGATTATTTTACAACGCTGACTTCAACTGCAGGCGATGGCCGTAACTCATCCGGAACATTATTTAAAAGTTTATTGAATTCTTATTTAGGTAGGTTAAACTATACTTATGCCGATAAATATTTGCTCACATTTACCTTCCGTGCCGATAAAGATTCGCGTTTCTCGCCTCAATTCAGAACAGGTTATTTCCCTTCGGGCGCTTTAGGTTGGAGGATTTCAGAGGAAGAGTTCTTTAAAGTGGATTGGGTTTCTGATTTAAAACTTCGTGGATCGTATGGTGCATTGGGAGTTAATACATTAAGTCCATATCAATATATTGGTTTCTTAAATCAGGCTCCGGATGCAATATTTGGCACAGGCCAAACAACTAATGCTGGTGCAATCCAGGCCAAACTGGCTTCAGGAGATTTAAGATGGGAAAAGAAAAAAACAACTAACCTCGGTTTTGATGCATCTCTTTTCAGGGATCAGTTTACCGTTAATTTTGATGTGTTCAGATCTGTATCTGAAGATGTTTTGCTTAGCCAGCCTTTACCAGGTTATCTTGGAAATTTACAAGGTGATCCTATTGTTAATATCGGTTCGATCCAAAACAAAGGTATCGAGCTGAACCTTGGCTACCGGCCAAAATTAGATGGTGCTTTTAAATGGGATATTGCAGGAAATATTAGCGTGGTAAGAAACAAAGTATTGGAGTTGGGTAATTTAGGAATCGATTTAGATACCGGACTGCCAAAAAATTACATCCAATCGGGTAATACCAGAACACAGGTTGGCCGTTCAATCGGCGAATATTATGTGTTAAAAACCGACGGTATTTTTCAAAACCAAGCAGAAATCAATGCACACAGAGCACAAAGTGCCTATGCTAAACCTGGCGATATTCGTTATGTAAACACCATTGATGGAGGTACAAATGACGATATTAACGATAAGGATCGCGTTTTTGCCGGCTCTCCTTTTCCAAAGTTCACTTCGGGTTTACAGTTTAATGGCAGATATCAGGATTTTAGCCTTTCCATACAGCTTTATGGTGCATTCGGACAGAAATTATATAATGATGTGTTAAGAGAGCTTGACAGTTATGGTAACTCCAACTATAGAAGAGATATCAATCCATGGACACTTGCAAATACAGATACCACTTTTCCGAGATTGGGCTATCAGTTTGCAGCTAACGACAGAGGTATAAATGAAAATGCAAGGGGTAATACGGATCGTTGGATCGAAGACGGTTCATTTTTGAGGTTGCGTAATGTGGAACTGGGATATAATTTTCCGTCAAAACTGATCTCGAAAGCGAGTATCAGCAGTGCCCGTTTATATGTGAGTGGACAAAACTTATTTACCATTACCAAATACAAAGGTCTTGATCCTGATGTTGTTGGCGCAAATCCTAATCTTGAGCCAGGCGTGGATAATGGAAATTATCCATCATCAAGAATTATTTCATTTGGTTTAAGTGTAGGATTTTAATTATTAATAAAAAGAAAATCATGAAAAAATATATAGTCATATTAGCTGCAACTTTTATTGCCATTTCCGGCTGCAAAAGAGATTTTGATGCTGTTAATCCGAATGCACCTACCATTGCTAGTTTTTGGAAAACCAGTCAAGATGCAACAAAGGGAATTAATGCGGTTTACAGCACTTTTTATCGTACAGCAAGTTTATATTCCCGTTGGATGTTTTACCATGGCATATTAAAATCTGATGAAGGTTTTGGTTCCGGAGGAGACGGTGGATTAAACAACCTGATGCGTTTTAATCAAACCAATTATAATGATGGCCTGACAGCACAAACCTGGTCTACCTTATATGTAGGTATTTTCAGAGCAAATCAGGTAATTGCCAATGTACCTGAAATTAGTATGGATGAAACAACCAAAAGAAGAATTATTGCTGAAGCAAAGTTTTTGAGGGCATTGTTCTATTTCAATCTTACGCTTTATTACGGCAGGCCGCCATTAATGTTGTCTCCATCGCAACCAAAAGATGTGCCTGAAAATGCCACAACAGAACAGGCTTATGCTCAGGTTGCCAAAGATTTAAATGAAGCGATAGCAGATTTACCAGTAAGTTATCCTGCTGCAGACTTAGGAAGAGCTACTAAAGGAGCAGCGTATGCATTATTGGGAAAAACTTATCTTCAGCAGCGCATGTATCAACAAGCGGCTGATGCGTTTGCTTATTTGGTAACCGGTGCCGGTAGTTCTACCTATAGCTTAACAGCCGATTACCGTGACAATTTTATCATTACCAGAGAAAATAATAGTGAATCTGTTTTTGAGATACAGTTTAGCGAAAATCAATCTGAAAGTACTGATGATGATGTAGATGAAACCAGAATAAATAACACAGGTACATCGATTTCTCAATTTTTTGCTCCTCCGGGAGTTGGTTTTTCTGATGGGGCAGCTCGTAGGTGGTTAATTGACGAGTTTTTACAGGAAAAAACAGTAGCAGGTGCTCAAGACCCCCGTTTGGCCGTTTCATTTATTTTTAATAACGCTGATCCTGCCGGCCCGACAGCAACAATGGTTTACGGACAAACATTTGCCAGTCGTTATGGTAACGGGCCAGATGCAAATGGTGTTTGGTTTCGTAAATTGTTAAACGATCATTGGAAAAACCAGGAAGGTTTCCGTTCACCAAATAACTATCGCTTAATTCGTTATGCAGATGTGTTACTAATGTATGCCGAATGTTTAAATGGTTTGAACAGAACTGCTGAGGCTTATCCTTATGTTGATAGAGTACGGCAAAGAGCAGGCCTGGCTACCCTAACTGCAACTAAACCTGGTTTATCTCAAACACAGTTTTTAACACAGTTAAAGCACGAGCGCTTAACGGAACTGGCAGGTGAAGGCTGGCGCTGGGCAGATTTAGCACGTTGGGGAGACTTAAGTCCAGCTTTAGCGAGCAGAGATGCTGATTTTACAGGCTTTATTGTTGGAAAACATGAACTTTACCCTATTCCGCAGAGCGATATAGATTTGAATTCCAACTTAACACAAAACCCTAAATATTAACAATAAGGTTAGCAGAGTTTTCTTTGCTAACCTTATCCAAAACATATATCTATGATGAACAATCAAATATTTGAACAATTGAAATGTTACCGTTTGATTTTCAGTATGATGATGATCTCTGTGATCTTATCATGTGGAAAATCAAGTAACCCGACACCAATAAACCCTGTTGATCCGCCTGTAACAGTAAGCACTTTCTCCAATCCGTTAATGAATGGGGCTGATCCGTCAGTTTTTCAAAAAGATGGCGTTTATTATTATCTGCAAACCAATGGAAGTTCAATTAATTTGTGGACAACCACTGCCATGTCTAAGCTGGCTTCGGCAACTCCTAAAACCATATTTACTCCAGCAGCAGGGGGCCAAAACTCCAGAAATGTTTGGGCGCCGGAAATGTTTTATTTGGACGGCAAATGGTACATTTATTACACAGCTGGAAATGGAACTGATATTAGTCAGAGAACCTGGGTTTTGGAAAATAGCAGTGCAGACCCAACAACAGGAACCTGGGTAGATAAAGGCAAAATATTTAGTCCCGATGCCGATTTTTGGGCAATTGATGGTACTGTTTTCGAATTTAACGGAAGCAGATATTTCCTTTGGTGTGGAAGACCCGATTTAACAAATGTTAATTTGACACAAAATATTTACATCGCTAAAATGACAAATCCTTATACCTTAGAGGGTGTGGCAACAAAATTAACGGAGCCGGAATTTAGCTGGGAAAAAAATGGATTTGGTGTAAATGAAGGACCTGAGGTATTGGTTTCTCCCGATAATAAGCCGTTTTTAATTTATTCAGCAAGTTATTGTGGTACCGATGATTATGCCCTTGGAATGATGAGCCTGAAAGCCGGAGGAAATCCTTTAGTAAAAGCAGATTGGACAAAATCAGCACAACCAGTATTTGTAAAGCAGCCTCAAAACAACGCATTCGGTCCTGGGCATAATTCATTTTTCAAATCACCTGATGGAAAAGAAAATTGGATTATTTACCACGCTAACTCGGCCACAAATCAAGGCTGCGCAGATAAAAGAAATATTAGGATGCAAAAATTCACATTTAAGGCAGATGGTAGCCCGGATTTTGGAGAGCCGGTAGCAACCGGATTGCAAATCACTAAACCTTCAGGAGAAAAATAAGATGACAAAAAAGAGAATCCTCCTAAAAATTACGTTAACATTTCTGGCGATTTTTAGTGTTTACCTTGGTTCAGCACAAACTTTTACAAACCCCTTATTGCCATCAGGAGCTGATCCATGGAGCATTTATAAAGATGGATATTATTATTATACCCATTCCATGCAGAACAAATTGGTCATCTGGAAAACGAAAAATTTAGCTGATTTAAAAACAGCAGAGAAGAAAACTATTTTTGTTCCGCCTGCAGATACACCTTATTCAAAAGAATTGTGGGCACCCGAAATTCATTTTATTAAAGGTAAGTGGTATGTTTATTTCGCTGCAGATGATGGAAATAATAACAATCATCGTATGTATGTGTTGGAAAACTCCAGTAAAGATCCACTAAATGGAGAGTGGATTTTTAAGGGTAAAGTTGGAGATGCAACTGATAAATGGGCAATTGATGGTTCTGTGTTTACTTATAAAAACAAACTTTATATGGTTTGGGCAGGATGGGAGGGAGACATCAACCAAAAACAAGAGATTTATATTGCCAAAATGAAAAATCCATGGACAATTGATGGGGAAAGGCATAAAATATCTTCGCCACAATTTGATTGGGAAAAACATGGAGATTTAAATGATGCAGGTAATCCGCCACATGTTGATGTAAATGAAGGTCCCCAAATTTTAATGAATAAAGGTAAAGTTTTCCTGATTTATTCTGCGAGTGGTTGTTGGACTGATTTTTATGCACTGGGCATGCTCACATTAAAAGGGAAAAATATTTTAGATGTATCATCATGGGAAAAAAGTAATCAGCCTGTATTCAGGCAATCTCCTGAAAACGGTGTATATGCCCCCGGCCATAACTCTTTTTTTAAATCTCCGGATGGCAAGGAGGATTGGATTCTTTATCACGCAAACTCAGGACCGGGGCAAGGTTGCGGCGGGCAGCGTTCGCCAAGAGCACAAAAATTTACATGGAATGCTGATGGTTCTCCAAATTTTGGGATACCGGTAAAAACCGATCAGGAACTTAATATTCCATCAGAAAAAAAATAACCACATCAACAAGCTCAGATATTATATAAAGATTCATTATGAAAAAATATTTCAATTATTTGCTATTGATCGGTATGATCATTACGGCATCTGCAAGTGCTCAAAATACAACTCCAATAGTAGGAAAGGTATGGTCGCTGGAAAAGGCGAATGCCTGGTATAAGCAATATAAATGGATAAATGGTGCAGATTTTTTGCCTAGCACCGCCATTAATCAATTGGAAATGTGGCAGGCTGATAGCTTTGATCCGGAAACTATTGATAAAGAACTTGGTTGGGCAGAAAGCATTGGTTTTAATACCATGAGGGTTTACTTGCACAGTTTGGCCTGGGAACAGGATAAAGAAGGTTTTAAGAAAAGAGTGGATCAGTACCTGGCTATTGCTGATAAACATAAAATCAAAACCATTTTTGTGTTTTTTGATGATTGCTGGAACAAACAGGCAAAAATCGGGAAACAACCAGAACCAAAACCAGGTATTCATAATTCCGGATGGGTTCAAGATCCTGGCGATCCGAATTCTAAAGAAGAGGCAAACTTTCCAGCACTGAAAAAATATGTTAAAGATGTGATGAGTCGTTTTAAAACTGATAAGCGCATTCTTTTGTGGGATTTGTACAATGAGCCAGGTAATTCTGGAAAATTAACAAGTTCCTTACCTTTATTAAAAAGTGTGTTTACCTGGGCAAGATCGGTTAATCCGGAGCAGCCAATTAGTGCCGGCCTTTGGGCTTGGGATTATAAGGAATTAAATGCTTTTCAGGCGCTAAATTCAGATGTGATCACTTATCATGATTATGAAGAACCACAATGGCATCAAAGAGTGATTGAAATGCTAAGATCTCATGGCAGACCAATGATTTGTACAGAATATATGGCCAGAACCCGTGGCAGTCGTTTCGAAAATGTAATGCCATTGTTAAAGAAAGAAAATGTTGGTGCCATAAACTGGGGTTTAGTAGATGGTAAATCAAATACAAAATATGCCTGGGATACACCTTTGAAAAACGGAGAAGAACCAAAAGAATGGTTTCACGATGTTTTTCGTAAAGATGGAACACCATATAAAAAAGATGAAGTTGATTTAATAAAAAAACTAAATGATATTAAATAGTGATTCAGCTGTATAAAGATCACTATATTGTGTTACCTATCTAGCCATTTATGATGATCAAAAAATTAAGCAGGGCAATAGCCCTGTTGCTTTTTTTTAGCTTTTTTATAACACCAATAACCGTTGCCCAAAAAATATTTTTCAGGCATTACACGGTAACGGATGGCTTATGTGCAAATACCATTTGGGATATTGAGCAAGATGATCAGGGCTATATGTGGTTTGGTACCAAATATGGGCTAAGTAGATTTGATGGGTATAGTTTTAAATCTTTTCAATACCAAAAGGGAGTTTCAGGAAGTTTAGGAAATAATTTCATTAGGAAAATATTCAAATATGATGCAAAAACCTTTTGGATAGGTACTGATGAGGGCATTTACATCTTCAATCTGGAAACTGAAAAATTTACACTATTTGCTCCACTCAAAAATTTTTTTATTAATGATGTTATAAGGTCAAGAAATGGAAATATCTGGATAGCAACAAAAGAAAATGGTGTGTTTTGCTTTCAACCCGAAACAAAAAAACTCAGAAATTTTTCCATTTCATCAGTTCCGAAAATATCATCAAATGAAGTTTCTAAAATATTGCAGGATGATGCAGGGCATATCTGGGTTGGAACATATGGAAAAGGCATTGATGTTTTAAATCCGGTAAATAATCAGATACGCCGGTATAACTCATCTTCTTCTGATAATAAACTTTCCAGTAATGTAATTCTGGACTTATATAAAGATGCTAAAGGCGACATTTGGATTGGAACAATGGCAGGTGGTTTGAATGTTTGGAATAAGCATTCAGATCGTTTTACAGTTTACCAGAAATCTTCAGGAAATTCCATTAGCGATAATATTGTCAGGGCAATTTACGAACCAAAACCAGGATATATTTGCTTAGGAACAGAAAAGGGCCTAAATATTCTTGATCGGCAAAGCAATCGTTTTACGGTTTATCAGAACAAAAACAACGATCCTTTTAGTATTAATGATGATGCGGTTTACAACGTTTTTAAAGATAGGGAAGGTGGTATTTGGGTTGGAACTTATTTTGGTGGCTTAAACTATTACCATGAAGGGAGTTTAGGTTTTGAATTTTACTATCCATCAGGGGTAAAGAATTCACTATCGGGAAATGCAGTAAGTGCTTTTTTGGAAACCTCACCAGGAAATATGTGGATTGGCACTGAAGATGGTGGTTTAAATTATTTCAACTCCACAGATAAAACATTTAAAAAATTCCCTTTTTCAGCTAATCAGGATAGTCTTTCTTATCATAATATTCACGCCCTTTACCAGGATAAGTCTGGTCATATCTGGATTGGCATGTACACTGGTGGAGTAAATGTTTTGAATCCTGTCACCGGAAAAATAAAACGATATAAAAGCGATCCGAATAATCCCAATACGCTCAGCGATAACAGTGTTTATTCCATTGAAGAAGACCGGCAGGGAAGAATTTGGGTTTCTACCATTTCAGGTTTAAATCTTTACGATAAGGAACAGGATAAATTCATCAGAATCAAGGGTAAAAACCTCGATAAAAGTTGCATTTATCAGGTTTATCAAGATAAGGATAGTATCATCTGGATAGCAACTTATGATAATGGTTTGATTAGAATGGATAAGAAAAATCATCTTACCCAATATGCATATTCTAAAAAACCAGGCTCAATTAGCTCCAATAAAATTATCTGCATACTGGATGATGATGAAGGTAATTTATGGTTAGGTACCGATGGTAGCGGACTAAATGTTTTAAACAAAAAAACTGGAAAATTTAAAGTTTATGATGATGAAAACTGGATAAAGAGTGCAGTGGTTTACGGGATCATTAAGGATAATTCCGGGAAAATGTGGTTTTCTACCAATAACGGAGTATTCGAATTTGATCCTAAATCAAAAGGTAAAAGGAGCTTTGGGAAGTGGGATAATTTACAAAGTCAGCAATACAACTACAAAGCTTACTATAAAGATTCATCAGGTAAATTGTATTTTGGAGGGATTAATGGATTTAATGCCTTTTATCCAAACCAGATTAAAAGCCCCGCTTCCACACCCCGGGTTTCGTTTACCAATTTTCAACTTTTCAACAAGGATCTGGATCTTAGTGATGAAAATAGTCCTTTGAAAAAATCGATCAATTATACTCAGCAAATTGTTTTAAAGCATGACCAGTCTGTTCTGAGTATTGAATACGCATCACTAAGTTTTATTGCCCCTAATAAACTCCAGTATGCTTTTAAAATGGAAGGCTTTGATCAAAACTGGAATAATGTGGGTAGCCAGAGAAAAGCTACTTATACCAATCTGCCGGCAGGCGACTATAAATTTGAAGTAAAGGTAACTGATGATTTAGGGGGAGATGGTGGTCAGGTTTCCAGCATTCAGATCAAAATTCTTCCACCATTTTATAAAACAATCCCTGCATATATCTTTTATTTTATCATTCTGGTTGTGATAATCGTATTGTTGCGACGATATATTTACAATAAAGAACGCAAACGGAATGAAATAAAACTGGAACGATTAAAAAATAAGAATGAACAAGATTTTTATAAACAGAAGATCGAATTTTTCACTGCAATGGCGCATGAAATTCGCACACCTTTATCTTTGATCATCGCACCATTGGAAAAACTTCTTTCTAAAAAAGAAAGAGATCCGGAAAGTTTGGATCAATTGCAGGTAATGGAAGAAAATTCTGATCGTTTGCTTACACTGGTTAACCAGTTACTCGATTTCAGGCGCATTGAAAGCGATATTTTCGAGATACATCCCGAACCCATTGAGTTAATATATTTAATTAATAGTATTCGTGACCGTTTTTCTCCGATTGCAATTAAAAAAGGACTTGAATTTTCAGTTAACAGTAAATTTAAAAAGTTAGATGTCAACGCAGATCCCGAAGCATTAATGAAAATTTTGAGTAACCTCCTGATCAATGCCTTCAAGTTTGCAAGAAAGAAATTGGAGATTAAAATTAATGATCTCTACTTAACTGCTACAGGAGAGGAAATGATTTCCATAAGTGTACAGGATGATGGGATCGGGATTCCAAAATATCAGATGGATTCTATCTTCAAAAAATTCTTCAAAGTTTCAACAGAAGAGCATCAATATAGTAATCTGGGCGGAACCGGAATCGGCCTTGCCTTGGCAAAATCGCTTAGCGAAAAACATGGTGGACTTTTAGCCGTGGAAAGCGAAGAAGGGGTAAAAACGGTCTTTACGGTACTCATTCCATTTAAACAAAATGAACTGACTTCAACCATTGATCTGGATGAAATTATTGAAGAGAATGAAGGACAGCAAACAGTACTTGTTGTAGAGGATGACCAGTCTTTATTGGATTTTCTGTCCAAAAGTTTTGCCGCTGAAGGATATCATACCTTAAGGTCTAAAAATGGCAAAGAAGCTTTAAAGCAATTAGACAAATATCAAGTTGATATTGTAATTTCTGATGTAATGATGCCTGTAATGGATGGGATTGAGTTATGCAAAACCATCAAAAACGATATCAACTATAGTCATTTGCCAGTGGTGCTGCTTACCGCGAAAACAAATACTGATGCCGAAATAGAAGGACTGGAGAGTGGTGCCGATGCTTATATTTCCAAGCCGTTTAAATGGAAACAACTTTCCCTAATCATTAAAAACTTACTGGAACTGCAATTCAATTTAAAACAACGTTTTGCTCAGAGCCCTTTTGAAGGAACGGATATTCTGATTAGTGGTAACAGAGATAAGAAGTTTCTGGATAAGATTACGGCGATCATTGAAGAAAGAATCTCTGATCCTCAGCTATCTATAGAAGATCTGGGTAGAGAGGTGGGGCTCAGTAGGTCGAGTCTGTATAAAAAGATCAAAGCTAAAACAGGTCATGTGCCCAATGAGTTTGTACGGTTGATCAGGTTGAAAACTGCAGCGAAGTTATTGGTGCAACAAGAATATACCATATCTGAAATTGGTTATATGGTGGGATTTAATTCACATTCATATTTTAGTAAATGTTTTTATACGCAATTTCACTTAACACCAACAGAGTTTTCTGAACAATATAAAAAGAATAATGTGACTGAAAAAAGCTAACACTTTTTAATAGAGAAAGCTTTAAGATTTCCACCTTCGCGGGAAAGACGTGTGAGGTTAGATGGATATTCCATATTTCTCACACATCTTCCGGATGGATTAACCATCCGGTTATTTCTCACTTGGAGGTTTATACACCACTTCTACTTGACGGAGAATTTTAATGTATTTAACATGTTCATGCTTACGTTAAGTTAATTTTACGATACGGTAATTTGTTGGATTTAGCATGCTGTTGTTTGTTTTTTTATCACTTTAAAGAATAAAAATGCTTTTAAATAATAGATTTTTCAATTGATAATTGGGTTTTCTTAGCCATTTCTTTAGATAAATTCTATATTTTTTTTGTTTTTGATTAAAAATAAATAACTGTAAATCAGATGTTTGTAGTTTTTATAAAGAATAAATGATCTATTTAGCCGATTTAACACTTCTCCGTTATCTTTTTTTAAAAAAATATATATATTTGTTCTTACCCTTTCGAGGGTATGTTTTTCATAGGTAGATGTAGGGTCAGAACTTTGTTCTGGCCCTTTTTTTATGATTAAACTATATATAAAAGCTATTTTTGTTTTATGATTAAAAAGAAAGTGATTGTTGCAGTAACGGGGGCAAGTGGTTCTGTCTATGCAAAAGTTTTATTTGATCAGTTGGTAAAATTGAGGGATCAGATAGAGGCGGTTGGAGTAGTAATGAGTGATAATGCTAAAGAAGTTTGGCAATTTGAGCTTGGCAATCAAAACTATAACGATTTTAAAGGCTTTACTTTTTATAATAAGAATGATTTTAATGCGCCTTTTGCTTCAGGATCGGCAAAATACGATACCATGATCATTGTTCCATGCTCAATGGGTACTTTAGGCCGTATTGCACATGGAATATCGAACGATTTGATTTCAAGGGCGGCAGATGTAGTATTAAAGGAGCGAAGAAAATTGATTGCTGTGGTAAGAGATACACCTTTTAGTCTAATCCACATCAACAACATGAAAACCGTTACCGAAGCCGGAGGAATTATTTGTCCGGCAAATCCATCCTTCTACAGTTTGCCCAAAACCATAGAAGAAGTTGCCGGAACTGTAATTAGTCGTGTGCTGGATTTGGCCGGATTTGAACAAGAAAGCTATCGCTGGCAAGAGCAGTGATTTTCTGTTCAAAATTAACTGTGTTGAAATTTCCAATTAAAATTCAGTATTGAATTTGTTATCTCACTGTAATTTGTGCATTGTAAAGGCGTCAAACGCCTAACTCCAAAGTAATTTTGTATCTTTGCAGGCTCAATGAAAAAGGTCGCATTTTATACATTAGGTTGTAAACTCAACTTCTCTGAAACTTCAACAATCGGACGATTATTTACCGATGCAGGTTATGCAGTGGTAGAATTTCAGAATCAGGCTGATGTATATGTGATCAATACTTGCTCTGTTACCGAACATGCTGATAAAAAATGCCGTAAGGTTGTTAAAGAGGCTTTAAAATATTCTCCAAATGCTTTTGTGACCATCGTCGGTTGTTATGCTCAATTAAAACCACAGGAAATTGCTGAAATTGAAGGTGTTGATATGGTTTTAGGCGCTGCAGAAAAATTCAGAATTGTAGAATACATTACCGATTTAACGAAGCAGCCAAAAGCTGTTGTTCATCAACAGAGTATTGAAAAGGTAAACCATAATTTCATTGCATCATATTCAATTGGCGATAGAACGCGTACTTTTTTAAAAGTTCAGGATGGTTGCGATTATCCTTGTACCTATTGTACCATTCCTTTAGCACGTGGTGCAAGCCGTAGTGATACCATTGAAAATGTGGTTAACCGTGCAAAAATGATTGCAGAAAGTGGTGTAAAAGAAATCGTATTAACCGGTGTAAACCTTGGTGATTTCGGTATTCGCAATGGTCAACGGGAAGATAAATTTTTTGATTTGGTTAAAGCACTGGATGAGGTAGAGGGAATCGAAAGAATTCGTATTTCTTCAATTGAACCCAATTTGTTGAGCAATGAAATTATCGAATTTGTATCAACCTCTAAAAGATTTGTTCCTCATTTTCATATTCCTTTACAATCAGGTTCTGATAAGATTTTAGGTTTAATGCGTCGCCGTTACCGTAGAGATTTATATGTGGAACGTGTTGCCAAAATTAAAGAAGTAATGCCAAATTGTTGTATTGGAGTTGATGTTATTGTAGGTTTTCCGGGTGAAACGAAAGAGGATTTTTTAGATACTTACCAATTCTTAAATCAGCTGGATATTTCATATCTACACGTATTTACTTATTCAGAGCGTGAATTAACCGTGGCGGCCGAAATGAAAGGTGTGGTTGCCGGGAGCGAACGGAACGAACGAAGTAAAATGCTGCATATCCTTTCCGATAAAAAACGTAGAGCGTTCTACGAATCTCAAATTGGCAGTGAAGCTGAAGTGTTATTTGAAGCCGATCAAAAAATGGGTTATATGCATGGTTTTACCAAAAACTATGTAAAAGTTAAGGCTAAGTATGATCCGCTTATGGTTAATGAGCTTAAAGCTGTGAAACTTTTGGAAATTACTGCGGACGGAGAGGTGGAAGTAGCTGAGTTGGAAACTGCTTACGCATACCACTAAATTTCGTTTTTATTTAATGAAGGCATTTATGTTTAGTGTTTTATCCGTTGTGCTTAATTACCACGTCCTGCTGAATTTGTTTTTACAAGTGTAAATAATTGCCTTATAAGTCATGCAGCTACTTCTTGGTCAGCATCTTTATTATTTATAATCCTTATCATGTAATTTGTACAAATACTTCAGACTCAGAACTGTCTACTTAAGACTTCTTATATAGCTTTCAGCTTTGGTCTTTCTTTCCTATCTTCGCAACAAATTACTTTTATGTTTCCTACCGTTTCACATTTTTTAGAATATTTATTTGGCGTTAATCTGCCTTTACCTTTTAACACTTTTGGCGTTTTTGTTGCTCTTGCATTTGTGGCGGGGTATTGGGCTTTTACCAAAGAATTGAAACGTAAAGAGGCTTTGGGCATTCTGCATCCCATCAAAAAAACGATCATTGTTGGAAAACCAGCAACTACTTCGGAGCTGATTTTGAATGGACTATTCGGTTTCATCATCGGTTATAAACTGGTTTATGCATTGGTAAACTATTCGTTGTTTGTAAATGATGCACAATCAATTTTAATGTCGTCAAAAGGAAACATCATTGGTGGTTTATTCTTCGCGGGTTTATTTGCCTATTGGGATTACAAAGAAAAAGACAAGCATAAATTAACTAAACCAAAAGAAACACAGGTAACCGTTCATCCTTATCAATTAATGAGCAATATTGTGGTTTGGGCGGCCATTTGGGGGTTTTTAGGAGCTAAGTTTTTTGATAACCTGGAATATTGGGATGATTTTGTACAACATCCAATCGAAAGATTGCTGTCATTTAGTGGTTTAACTTTTTATGGTGGTTTAATTTGTGGTGGAGCTGCAGTGCTTGTTATTGCTAAGAAAAATGGGATTAAACCATTGCACATGCTGGATGTTGGTGGCCCGGGTATGATGCTTGCTTATGCTGTTGGCCGCATTGGTTGTCATTTGGCCGGAGATGGTGATTGGGGCATTGTAAATCCTAATCCAAAACCTTTTTCATGGTTGCCAGATTGGTTGTGGTCATACAAATATCCAAATAACGTTGTAGGTGAAGGAATCCCAATTCCGGGTTGTCCTGGTAAATTTTGCAATGAATTAGCACAAGGGGTTTATCCTACGCCAATTTACGAGGTAATTATTTGCTTGCTGCTTTTCGCTTTTCTGTGGAGCATCAGAGATAAAATAAAAGCACCAGGGTTAATGTTTGGTATTTACATGATATTAAATGGCATCGAGCGTTTCTGTATTGAATTGATTCGGGTAAATTCTAAATACCATGTTTTTGGTTTGTCATTTACACAAGCAGAAATGATTTCTACTTTTTTAGTAATTGGTGGCATTGCGTTAAGTGCTTATGCTTTAAGAAATAAGAATAACTTAGCCTAAGTTCATCGGTTTATAAATTCATTTTAAATCCAACAACATTCACTGAGGTTTGTTAAATAGCTATGAATTACGAATTACTGTGCAATAAGGTGATTTCGATTGTAAAGCTTACCGGAAACTTTATCCGTAAGGAATCTTTGCAGTTCGATGCCAATAAGATTGAATATAAGGGCTTAAATGATATGGTTTCTTATGTTGATAAAACAGCAGAACAGAAACTGGTACAAAATCTCGAAAAATTAATTCCCGATGCGGGTTTCATTACAGAGGAAAAAACCATAAACCGGGAAGGAAAAATCTATAAATGGATTATTGATCCTTTGGATGGAACAACCAATTTTATACATGGTATTCCTGCTTACGGCATCAGTGTAGCCTTATATGAAGGTGGTTTACCTGTGATGGGTGTGGTTTATGAATTAAATAGAGGCGAGATGTTTTATTCATATAAAGGTGGAAGTGCTTTTATGAATAAGAAGGAGATTCATGTTTCAGTAAATCCTGATTTAAAATCGAGTTTATTGGCAACGGGTTTCCCTTACTATCAATTTGATAAACAGCCTCAATATTTAAAGCTTTTAGAAGAGATGATGCAAAAGAGTCACGGTGTTCGTCGTATCGGAGCCGCCGCTGTTGACTTGGTTTATACTGCGTGTGGTCGTTTCGATGCTTTTTTTGAATACAATCTACAACAATGGGATTTTGCAGCAGGTTGCTTTATTATACAGCAAGCAGGCGGAGAAGTTTTTGATTTTTCAGGTGGAAATGATTATTTCAATAAAAGAGAGATATTGGCTACCAACGGAAAACTAACTGCAGAGATGCTAGAGGCAATTAAGAGGTATTTCGGGTAATTTCATTTTAACCGCAAGGTACAATTTTAACCTAAAGTACAATTTTAACCGCAAAGTTCGCAAAGTGAAGGCGCAAAGAACGCCAAGGCTGATACGCAATAAATAACCACAGAGTACACCAAGTAAAGGCACAGAGGGCACTAAGCTTTATGTTTTTCTTTGCGTTCTCTGTGAAAATCTTTGTGCTCTCTGTGGTAAAAAAGGCTTTGCGTCTGCATAAATTCGGAAGGACGACCGCTATGGTTTGGCGCAAAAGCTTAATGTTCTTCATTTCTTACTGGTAAAAACCGCTATATTCTCTGCGTAAACTTTCTTTGCGTTCTCTGTGAAAATCTTTGTGCTCTCTGTGGTAAAAAGGCTTTGCGTCTGCATAAATTCGGAAGGACAACTCCTATGGTTTGGCGCAAAAGCTTAATGTTCTTCATTTCTTGATGGTAAAAACCGCTATATTCTCTGCGTAAACTTTCTTTGCGTTCTCTGTGAAAATCTTTGTGCTCTCTGTGGTAAAAAGGCTTTGCGTCTGCATAAATTCGAAAGGACAACTCCTATGGTTTGGCGCAAAAGCTTAATGTTCTTCATTTCTTACTGGTAAAAACCGCTATATTCTCTGCGTAAACTTTCTTTGCGTTCTCTGTGAAAATCTTTGTGCTCTCTGTGGTAAAAAGGCTTTGCGTCTGCATAAATTCGAAAGGACAACTCCTATGGCTTGGGCAAAAGCTTAATGTTCTTCATTTCTTACTGGTAAAACCGCTATATCCTCTGCGTAAACTTTCTTTGCGTTCTCTGTGAAATCTTTGTGTTCTCCGTGGTAAAAAAGGCTTTGTGTCTGCATAAATTCGAAAGGACGACCGCTATGGTTTGGCGCAAAAGCTTAATGTTCTTCATTTCTTAATGGTACCCCCCCTATATTCTTCGTAAAACTTTGCGTTTAATTAAAATAAATTGCTGTTGAACAAAAAAAGTCCTGATTTTCATCAAGACTTCTTCAATTATGTACTATGAAAAATGCGCTATTATAATGCTTCAGAAACAACTTCCGTAACTTCCGGAACCATTCTTTGTAAAAGGTTTTGAATACCAGATTTAAGCGTGATGGTAGAAGACGGACAACCACTGCAAGAACCACGTAACTCCACGGTAACCACTCCTTCATCAAAAGATTTGTAAGTAATTGCACCACCATCCTGTTCTACAGCCGGGCGAACATAATCATGTAAAATCTGTTGGATCTTAATTTCCGTTTCCGAGCCTTCAAATGCTGGGGCTTCTTCTGCTGTTGCTTCCTTAATTTTTAATTCAGATTCTACAGCACCTTTAACAAATTCCTTTAAGATTGCTTCAACATCAGCCCAATCTGCATCATCTGTTTTAGTGATGGTTACAAAATTGCTGGCGAAAAATACACCAGAAACAAAGTTGAACTTAAATAACTCTTTCGCAAATGGAGAATGCTCAGCGCTTTCTTTAGTGGCGAAATCTTCACTTCCGTTAATTAACAGCTTGTTAACCATGAATTTCATGGTAGCTGGATTAGGGGTTTGTTCTGTATATACGTTAATCGTCATGTCTTATCAATTTGAATAAACAAAATTAACAATTAGTCGCTAATAAAACTTTTGTGAGCTGTCTGTTTAGCGTAAATTTAATTTGACTAAAAGACGCCTGTATAATTAAACGGTGTAATTGTTCTCAATTGTATTTTTACTGCTTCAGAAACAGCTAATCCTTCAATAAAATCGGCAATACTTGTTGCGTTTATTTTTGAATTTGTTCTGGTCAGTTCTTTTAAGGCCTCATAAGGATTTGGAAAGTTCTCTCTGCGTAAAACTGTTTGGATGGCTTCGGCAACAACAGCCCAGTTATCATCTAAATCGGCGTGTAAAGCAGATTCATTTAATAAAATTTTATTCAACCCCCTTAGTGTAGCATTAATTGCAATTAAGGTATGTGCTAATGGAACACCAATATTTCTCAATACAGTTGAATCTGTTAAATCGCGTTGTAAACGAGAAATAGGCAGTTTCGCAGCAAAGAATTCGAATAATGCATTGGCAATGCCTGCATTACCTTCGGCATTTTCAAAATCAATTGGATTTACTTTGTGTGGCATTGCCGATGAACCAATCTCGCCGGCTTTAATTTTTTGTTTGAAATAATTCTTGGAAATATAAGTCCAGATGTCTCTGTCTAAATCAATAATGATATTGTTAATTCGTTTCAAAGCATCACATTGTGCAGCAAATTGATCGTAATGCTCAATTTGAGTAGTATGTTGTGCTCTGCTCAGGCCTAAAGTTTGATTGACAAATTGGTTGGAAAAATCTACCCAGTTTATCTGTGGATAGGCGATATGGTGAGCATTGAAATTTCCAGTTGCTCCGCCAAATTTAGCACTGTTTGGAATTGCCTTCAAACTTTCTACCTGAATATTTAATCTTTCGGCAAAAACCAGAAACTCTTTTCCTAATTTAGTTGGAGAGGCAGGCTGACCATGAGTATGCGCCAGCATTGGAATGTCTTTCCATTCGGTAGCCAAAGCATTAATTTTTTCAATTAATGATGTAATTGCCGGGTAATAGCTGTCATTTAAAGCTAATTTAACGGAGTAAGGAATCGCAGTGTTATTGATGTCCTGAGAAGTTAAACCAAAATGGATAAATTCTTTATAATCCTGAAGGGATAACTGATCAAATTTACTTTTAATAAAATACTCTACAGCCTTAACATCATGATTGGTGGTTTTTTCTGTTTCCTTAACTTCCAAAGCATCAGTTTCCGAGAAATTTTCATGTATTTTACGCAGATCAGCATAAAGGTTTTTATCAAAATTTTCTAAACCTGGCAAATTAATTTCGCATAAAGCAATGAAATACTCTATTTCTACAAAAACACGGTATTTGATTAATGCTTCCTCAGAAAAGTGAGCAGCTAAATTTTCAGTTGTTTTTCTGTAACGACCATCAATAGGTGAGATTGCTTGTAGCGAAGTTAATTTCATTTATGCAGATTATAATTTTGCCGCAAATTTACGATAATTGATGGATTTTTGGGGCAATTAGAGCAGATAAAAACAAAAAAGGCTTTAGGATTACCTAAAGCCTTTTAGTGATGTAGAAAACGACTAAATTTTTGTAGCAGTATCAATAACTGTTGTATCAGTAAGTGTAGTATCAGCAATTGTAGTGTCAACAATTGTAGTGTCAGTAACCGTAGAATCAGCACCATCAGCTTTTTTATCTGAACTACAAGCTACCATAGCTAAAGATAAAGCAAGACTTAAAAATCCTAATTTGAATGTGTTTTTCATGTTTTTTGTTTTGTATAGAAGTTTTTAATGGGTTAATTATTAATTAATACGTTTTATAACGAAAAGTAACCCAATAAAAAAGGCTTTAATTTTTGTTAAAGCCTTTTTTATGTGAAAACCTAAAATAAATTAGTGTTTTACTTCTTCTTTAGTAGTAGTAGATTTAACTGTTGTATCTTTTATAGTAGAATCTTTAACTATAGTATCAACATCAGTTGTATCATTAATAATTGTTGATGAATCTGTTACAGTTGTATCAGCACCATCAGCTTTTTGATTAGAACCGCAAGCAGCAATTGTTAGTGATAAAGCTATGGCTAAAAAGCCTAATTTGAATGCATTTTTCATTTTAATATTGTTTTAGGGTTAATATATACTATTAATACCCAGAAACTTGAAAAGTAACCCAATGAAAAAATAAGTTATAAAAAAAAAGACTTTAAGCGAGCTTAAAGTCTTTTTTTTATAACGTAAAGTTAAATTAGTGTTTAACTTCAGTTTTTTCTGTAGTTACAGCAACTGTAGTATCTTTTACAGTAGAATCTTTAACAACAGTATCAACATCAGTAGTGTCAGTTACGATAGCTGAAGAATCAGTTAAAGTAGTGTCAGCACCATCAGCTTTTTTCTCTGAGTTACAAGCAACAACTGATAAAGATAAAGCTAAAGCTAAAAAGCCTAATTTGAATGCATTTTTCATTTTGAAGTTTTTTTAAGTAATTAATTTTACATTTAATACAGGAAACTTAAAAAGGTAACCCAAAAAAATAAAAAAAATAAAAATGGCCCTGAAAATACTTTTCAGGGCCATTTTTATTATGAATAAGATTTAAACTAGTGTTTAACTTCTTCAGTAGTAGTTGTAGTAGTTACAGTAGAATCTTGAGCTGCAGTATCTACAGAAGTAGTATCAGTTACGATAGTAGAAGAATCAGTTAAAGTAGTATCAGCACCTTCAGCTTTTTTCTCTGAGTTACAAGCAACAACTGATAAAGATAAAGCTAAAGCTAAAAAGCCTAATTTGAATGCATTTTTCATTTTTTGATTTTTTTAAGTAATTGAGTAATTAATTTTCTTGTTAATGCCGCAAAGGTAAAAAGGTAACCCATTAATTTAAAAAAAACAGAAGATTTTTTTCTTTCTCTTTTGGGTTACCCTTTATGTTAAGATTGTATTAAGCAATCATAGCGGCTATAAATATTTTTTTGTCTAATATTGGGTTACTATTTTTAGAAAAATGTATTAACTAGTGAATAACAGTTTAAAGAGTTCAGTTCCAACAGATAGAGAAGTTATTTTAGGTGTTTTAAATAACTCGGCAGATACACTTAACAAGTTATACAAGGCTTATTATGCAATGGTTTTGCAGTTTATTCTTAATAATAATGGAGATGAGGACGATGCAAAAGATGTTTATCAGGAGGCTATAATAATTCTTTATAACAAAATCAGGGAAGGCAATTTTGAATTGAGCAGTAAACTTAAAACATATATTTATTCAGTTTGCAGGCGAATTTGGCTTAAAAAGCTAAGTCAAAACAGTAAAAAAGCAGGTAGCATAACTGATTATGAAGATGTGTTGATAGTTGAAGAGGATGTAGAAGAACATGAAGAAAAAGATCTTCAGTTTGTTAAAATGCAATCTGCACTTGATCATCTTGGTGAACCCTGCAAAACCATTATTCAGGATTTTTATATCCACAATTTATCCATGCAGGATATTTGTGAAAAGTTTGGTTATACCAATACTGATAATGCAAAAACACAGAAATATAAATGCCTGCAAAGGTTAAAGAAAATATTTTTTCAACCATAATAATTGAAATGAGAAACGATTTGGAGTTAGATGCAATTATTGAAGATTATCTTTTAGGTAAACTTAATCCGCATGAAACTGAGGCTTTTGAACAATTGCGTCGTAATGATCCCGCTGTAGATCATAAAGTGGTTTCACATAAATTCTTTTTGGAATCTATGGAGATGTTTGCTTCACAATCCCGTTTAAAAGAACAGTTAAATCACATACATGCAGAAATTGATGTAGAAAGCCTGGCTGCTGATTTAAGGCCTCATCCATCTCGTGTGATTCAGTTATGGCGTAAACATAAATCTGCAATTGCTGTTGCTGCATCATTCCTGGTTTTATCTTTTGTTTCGGTTTATTCTATTCAACACAATAGCAAGCAGGAAGAACGTTACAGAAACATGAGCAGAGAGCTTTCGCGTGTTAAAAACTCTACCAATAACTTAATCAGGACTATAAAATCAAACGCATCGTCTGATACACCTTCTAAAAGTACCAATCCTGGTAACTTTGGAGGAACAGGCTTTGCTATTTCTACAAATGGTTATATTTTAACCAATCTTCATGTTATCAATGGTGCAGATTCTTTATATGTTCAAAATAACAAGGGTGAATCTTTTAAAGTAAAATCAATTTACACCGATTCTCAAAACGATATCGCGATATTGAAAATCAGTGATAAAAATTTCAGTCATCTTTCATCTATCCCTTATACAATTAAGAGAAGTACCAGTAGCATTGGAGAAACGGTTTATACTTTAGGTTATCCGAAAGATGATGCAGTTTTAGGAGAAGGCTACGTGAGCTCTAAAAATGGATTTATTGGTGATACCACTCAATATCAGGTTTCAATTCCGGTAAACCCTGGCAATAGTGGTGGTCCGCTTTTAGATGACAACGGTAATCTTGTTGGTATCATCAGCGGAAAACCTGATCAAACAGAAGGTGCAGCATTTGCCATCAAATCTAAATATATTTTAGAAGCGATGAGAGCTATCCCTCAAGATTCGTTAGGAGCGAACAAGTTGTCTGCCAGTAAAAAAAGCTTGCTTTCAGGCTTAAAACGTACCAAACAAATAGAAAAAATACAAGATTATGTATTTATGATTAAGGTTTATAATAATTAATTACCCAAATAAATTAATATTCTTGAAACCCTGTTGATTAATCTCCTCAGGGTTTTTTATTGGATTTTATAATTTGATTGTATTAAAATAATATAAAGTCTATGTATTTACTATGCTATTGTTTAGATTTGTTTAAATCAATTTAAAATTAAATAGTTATGAGTATAAGAATAGGCGATACCGCACCGAATTTCCAGGCAAATACTTCAATAGGTCCAATTGACTTTTATGAATATTTAGGAGATAGTTGGGGAGTTTTGTTTTCTCACCCGGCAGATTATACACCCGTTTGTACAACAGAATTAGGTCGCACGGCTGCATTGAAAGATGAATTTGAGAAACGTAATGTAAAAGTATTGGCATTAAGCGTTGATACAGAAGAATCTCATAAAGGATGGATCAACGACATCAATGAAACGCAAAACACATCTGTTGAATTTCCAATTATTGTCGATTCAGACAGAACTGTGGCTAATCTTTATGATATGATTCATCCTAATGCATCAGAAACTTTAACAGTTAGATCTCTTTTTGTAATTGGCCCTGATAAGAAGGTAAAGCTCACAATTACCTACCCGGCGTCCACCGGAAGGAATTTTAATGAAGTTTTAAGGGTTATTGATTCCTTGCAACTTACTGCCAATTATAGCGTAGCCACTCCGGCTGATTGGAAAGATGGAGAAGATGTTATTGTTGTGAATAGTATTAAAACTGAAGATATTCCGGCAAAATTTCCAAAAGGACATCAAATCATAAAGCCATATTTGCGTACAACCCCTCAACCAAATAAATAATTGCATTAATTTTTTTCTATTTCGCAACTTTCTTGTTGAATTATCGAAATAGGATTGCGTTATATGCCTAAATTATTATATTTGATAGTTTTGTTTCAATATTAACGCTTAATCTTATTGTTTAATTGACTTAAATGATGAAAATGATTGATTGAAATACTGATCAAAGCGTAAGAGTTTATTTATTTTATACAATTTTTTATTTTTTATGGCAACCGGAAAAGTTAAATGGTTTAACACTCAAAAAGGCTTTGGATTTATTGTACAAGAAGACAATAAAGATCTATTTGTACATTTTAAAGACGTTTTAGGCGGAATCGAAAGCTTAAAAGAAAACGATGCAGTTGAATTTGAAGTAGCTGAAGGCAGAAAAGGTTTACAGGCAGTAAACGTTAAAAAAGTTTAAGCGAAAACTATATATCTCATCCAGCAAAAAGAGGCTGTCCAAAAAGTCAACCCGTCATTCCCGTGAAAACCTATCATGCAGATACAAATATTTTCAGGTAATGATTATGTCGTCATTTCCACAAGCAAGTGCTCATCGAAGATAATCTTAAAACTTTCGATATTGAAAATGCATTAAGATACCCGATTAAACTGGAGATTACGACAGAACGAGTTTTTTGGAGGGCCTCTTTTGACTAATAGTACTGTACAATTGTTGTTTTTAAAACAATATTATTACCATTAATATCTTTTGTGAAAATCAAAAAGCGATCTTTATCGGGCTTTACTTTATACTTTTTAGCTAAATCCTCTGGTTTAGCAGGGTAATTTCTCACAATAATATTACCAGATAGCTCAGAAGCTTTTTTTAGTTCTCCTGTCGATAAAACTTGATCTATTCTGAATATCCTTCCGGCAAAATCAGTGTTCAATTCATCTGAAATATACAATTGCGTATAAGGATGCAGCTTTTGTAAATTATATTTCTTACCTATAAGATTAAATGCACCAGATTTCAGTAATGCGGCATCAGGTTCGTATAAATAATTTGATTTAGAAATTTGTACGGCAAAATGAACCTCATCGTTTAATTCTGATTGTAAGAAAGAAAAATGTTTTTCCGTTTGATTTAGCGTTACTGCGACAATTTTTACAGTTCCGTCAAAATCCTTATCAATTACCCAAAGGAGTTCCTTACATTCATTTTTTAAACTTACAATATGAATCTCACTTACATATTTTAATTCGAGCAACCCTGCAGTAATATCGAGTAACGGAGCTGTTTTAATAATAATTCTTGCAGATTTAGACAGCAGTTTATCTAAATGACTCACCACATCAGGTGTACAATCTCTTAGCATAAAAACTTTTCCTGTTTCAGCACGTCTCGCCGGATCGATGTAAATAGTATCGAAATTTTCGGAACCAGATTCTATATATTTAATTCCATCCAAAGGCAGAAAATCGATATTATCTATTTGCAAAACTTCTGCATTATGTTTTGAGATTTCAGATAATTCAACATTGATTTCGCAATGAACAATTTGTTCAACTTTTTTTGCAAAATAATAAGCATCAACCCCGAATCCTCCGGTTAAATCAATTAAAGAATTGCCTTTTGCTATTCTGGATTTATACTTTGCTGTGGTTTCTGATGATGTTTGCTCAATGGATAAAGGTGGGGGATAATAAATGTTTGAGGTATTGAACCAGGTCGGAAGTTTCTTTTGAGATTTCTTTTTAGCTAAAATTTGCGCCGCAAGTTCTGCCGACGAAACGCCTACAAAAGGACTTTTAGCTAAGGCGATTTGAGCTACATCTGCATTTAAGTTTAAATGGATGTAATCCTGTACGGCTTTGGCTAAAATTTTATCGTTCATTATCTTTATTGAAAAATTATCGTTATTTCAACTGGGGCGCAGTTGAATAAGAAATCCCTGAAAATATGATATGCGGGAAATCAATTACACTCTATTCTTCATTACCATTTGACAAGTGTGGCGACTCTTAACTTCAAGAAGGATCTCTTTATCAACCGTAACGCGGTCTATAGTGTTTTGGTTATAATATCTGATTGTTACCAACTCTAAATCTTTATTGTATTTCACGGCAAAACTTTCCGATAAATCTTTAATTAATTTTTCAATTTGAGCCGGATGATCATCAACACTCACTGAAAAGCTGATGGCTGAGTTCAGCATGGTGTTAATTTTAATTTTATGCTTATGGAAAAGTTCAAAGATGTTACTCAAATTTTCCTCTATGATGAAAGAATAATCTTTAGGAAATATGGAAATTAAGGCCTGATTAATTTTGAAAATAAAAGAGGGAATAGGAAGTGGATTGTTATCTTTCGTAATGGCTGTTCCGGTTCCTGCTGGTTGAATGAAAGACCGCACAAATAACGGGATTCCTTTATTTTGTAAAGGTTTTATGGTTTTAGGATGAATGACCGTTGCTCCGTAATAAGTTAACTCAATCGCATCATGATAAGAAAGCTGTGCTATTTTTTCCGTTTCATCAAACCATTTCGGATCAGCATTTAAAACACCTGGAACATCTTTCCAAATGGTAAGTGCAGCAGCATCTAAGCAAGAAGCAAATATAGCTGCTGAATAATCTGATCCTTCCCGGCCTAGGGTTGTAGTGTAATTTTCACTCGTTCCGCCAATAAAGCCTTGGGTTACAATAATATTATCGGCCAATAAAGGAACTAAATCACGCTGAATAATCTGGTTACTTTTAACCCAGTCTACCTTTCCTTCTTTATAAGTATTATCTGTTTGGATATAGTTTCTGGCATCAGTCCATAGTGATTTATTGCCGGTTTCGTTTAGCCATGCAGCAACAATCTTCGTAGAAACCACCTCACCAATTGAAACGATCTGATCATAAATGTAATCTTCATCATGATCTGGTTCATCTTCAATTAACCAATCAATTTCAACGAAAGAATTAGCAATATCATCATAAACAGGGTTTGATTTGCCTTCAAATAATTCTTCAATAATATTAAAATGAAAGTATTTAATTTTATCGAAAATTGCATGTGTATTATCGCTTTGCGATAAATAAGCAAGAGTTAAATCTTCTAGTTTATCTGTTATTTTGCCCATTGCCGAAATTACAATAAGCAGTTCTCCGTTTTTATAATCGCGAACGATATTGGCCAGATTTTTTACACCAGCAGCATCTTTAACCGATGCACCACCAAACTTAAAAATATCCATATTAAAATGCCTTAACCTGTTCAGTAGAAAGTGCTGCGTTAAGCCAGCCACTTTCTAAATGTGCTTTGTACTTATTATAGAAATTTATTGCAGGCTCATTCCAATCCAGTACTTGCCATACCATTCCATTATATTTTTTGTCTTTTGCCTCTTCAATCACTTTTTCAAAAAGTACTTTCCCAATGCCTTTTCCACGCATATCTTCGGTTACGATAAAATCTTCGAGATATAATCTACATCCTTTCCAGGTTGAATACCGGGTGTAAAACAGGGCAAAGCCAACAATGATTTCATCAACTTCAGCTACGAAAGCTTTCCATACCGGATTTTCACCAAAACCTGCTTCAATGAAATGATTTAAATCTACCGTAACTTCTTCAGGCGCTTTTTCATAAAGCGCCAATTCATTAATTAATGTCAATATTCTAGGGCAATCTTCCGCCTTAGCGATTCTGATGTTTAAATTCATTTAATTTGCAGAGAGATTTTTAAAATGTTTGATTATTCTTTTACCAAAAATGCTGCTCCCGATGCGCACCATTGTACTGCCTTCTTCAATAGCAATTCTGTAGTCAGCGCTCATACCTGTTGATATTTCTTTAAAGGCATCATCCTTGTGAAAGAAGCTTATTTTGATGCCCTCAAAAAATACCTTCAATTCATTAAACTCTGTTGCGATTTGTTTTTCATTTTTGGTATTGGTGGCAATGCCCATCAAGCCTACAATCCGAATGTTTTGTAGTGCCTGGTATTCTTCAGATCTCAAAAGCTCAATCACTTCATCAAAAGCCAAACCAAATTTCGTATCTTCATCAGCAATATAAACCTGTAATAAACAATCAATTATTCTTTTGTTTTTCAAAGCTTGTTTATTAATTTCCTGAAGCAGTTTTAAGCTGTCAACCCCATGAATTAACTTAACAAACGGAGCTATATACTTAACTTTGTTCGTTTGTAAGTGACCAATCAAATGCCATTCTATATCTTTTGGAAGCTGCTCTTGCTTTTCAACCATTTCCTGAACAAGGTTTTCTCCGAAAACTCTTTGACCAGCCTCGTACGCTTCCAATATAGCTTCAACAGATTGTGTTTTAGAAACAGCAATTAATTTAACTCTATCAGATTCTACTTCGCTTTTATATTGCTTAAGATTATCAGCTATGCTCATTTATAACTATTTTTGGGTAAAATTAACAACCTTGCCGCAATTTGGGCAAAAAATAATGTTTTAAATTAATAATGAAGAAACTAGTTTGGGTTTTAGCAGTAGTTGTTTTATGGCTGGGGTGTAAACAAAAAGTGCCGAATGGAATTATAAATCGTGATAAAATGGAAGACATATTATATGATATTCATTTGGTTGACGGTTATCTTTCTACCATTTATATGCAGGATTCGGCCAGGAAGGTTGGTGCTGCTTACTATAATGGCATTTATAAAAAATACAATACAGATTCTGTTCAATACACGAGGAGTTTAACGTATTATAACGGCAACCCTGAAGTGTTACAGGAAATTTATAAGGGGATCGCTAAGAAACTAGAGGATCAAAAGATTAAAATGCAAAAGGCAGATTCGCTTATACAAAAAAAGAGATTTAGAGCAGATTCGCTCAAGATCATTAAAAATTTTAAAACAGACTCTTTAGCGATTAGAAAAAAGATGAAACCAGATTCTTTATCGAAAGCCAAGGCTGATGCCCAAATTAAAAAGAGAAAAGCACAGGCAGATTCACTTCTTAATTCAAAAAAAGGACGTGAATTACAAGTTGTGCCTACATTAGTACAATAATATGTTATATCCCGAAAATTGTTTAGAACGTTTAGGATTTGTAGAGATAAGACAGCTGATTAGCAAACATTGTTTAAGCCCGATGGGGCAAGCAATGGTGCAAAAGATGCAGGTAATGAACCGTTTTGATCAAATCGATAAATTTTTACGCCAAACCAATGAGTTTAAGAGTATCCTGCAAAACCAGGAGCCATTACAAATTAACACCTTTTTTGATATTAAATCACTGGTTGAAAAAATCAGGGTAGAAGGTACTTATCTTTTAGAAGATGAGTGGTTCCAAGTATATACATCTTTGCAAACTGTTTTTTCAGTTTTGCGTTTTTTTGAAGAACGAGCAGAAGTTTACCCTACGCTGGAAGCTTTGTTTGAACATTTGCCTATTGAAAAAAATATCCTTCGCAAAATTGAAACGGTTATTGATCCTAAAGGCAAGATAAAGCCAAATGCCTCGAAAGAACTTCAGGAAATTACCTCAGCAATTTCCAGAACAGAGCAAGATGTTCGTAAAAGAATGGACTCCATTTATAAACAGGCCATAGCCAATAATTGGGTGGCCGATGGTAGTTTAACCATTCGCGATGGGCGGATGTGTATTCCTGTTTTGGCTGAAAATAAACGAAAATTGAAAGGTTTTGTGCATGATGAATCGGCAACTGGCCAAACTGTTTATATTGAGCCGGAAGAAGTTTTTACGTTAAATAATAAGCTTCGTGATTTAGAATTTGATAAACGCAGAGAAATCATTAAAATATTAATTGCTTTAACCGATGATTTACGTCCGTATTCGCCCTTGCTATTATCTTATCACGGATTTTTAACGAAACTGGATTTTGTTAGGGCGAAGGCTTTATTTGCTATGGATATTGAGGCAGAAATGCCCGGTTTGCTTAAAGAACCTAAAACGAAGTTGATCAACGCAAGGCATCCTTTGCTATCCATTTCTTTTGCTGCTGAACAAAAAACGGTTACGCCCTTAAATATCCATATTGATGCAGAAACCCGGGTGGTTTTAGTTTCGGGGCCGAATGCAGGCGGTAAATCTGTTTGCATGAAAACGGTTGGTTTATTGCAAATTATGTTACAAACCGGTTTATTAATTCCAGTTGATGCAAATAGTGAGGTTGGTATTTTTGAAAATATCTTTGCTGATATTGGAGATGATCAATCCATCGAAAGCGATTTAAGTACTTACAGTGCGCATTTAAAAAAGATGCGTTATTTTGTTGAGCATGCCTCTCCAAAAACAATGGTTTTAATTGACGAGTTTGGTACAGGTACTGATCCGCAGTTCGGCGGACCCATGGCTGAAGCTGTTCTGGAAGTTTTGAATAATAAAAAGGTTCGCGGTGTGATTACCACTCACTATTCCAATTTAAAACTTTTTGCGGGGAACACACCTGGATTAGAAAATGCGTCGATGCTTTTTGATAATGCTAAAATGAAGCCTTTGTATGTTTTGGAAATGGGTAAACCCGGAAGTTCTTATGCTTTTGAAATTGCTCAGAATATCGGTTTGCCGGAAGAAGTTATCCGGTTAGCTAAAGAAAAAACAGGGTCGAATCAAAATCGGGTAGATACAATGCTTGTCGATCTGGAACGTGAAAAGAAAAATGTTTATGATGCCAAAGTCAGCTTGGCTAATCAACAGAATAAAGCTAAAAATTTAGTTGCTGAGAATGAGAAATTAAAAGCATTTTTAGAGGAGAATAGAAAAGTTTTAATCAAAGAAGCCAAACAGGAAGCTCAAAATATTATTAAAAGCGCTAATAAGCTTGTTGAAAACACTATTGCTGAAATTAAAGAAAAGCAGGCTGATAAACTTGCTACGAAAGAACTCCGTCAGAATTTGCAGCGTGAATTGGTTAAAAATAGTATTCCGAAAGAACGACCAAAACCATCGCAAGTTGTTGTTGATGGAGAAATTGAAGTTGGTGACTGGGTAAAATTTACAGATAGTGAAACCACAGGTCAGGTTCTGGAAATCAATCGCAATGAATTGGTTTTAGCCATTGGTGATTTACGTTCTAATGTAAAAAAGAATCGCGTTCAAAAAATCAGCAATAAAGAAGCTAAAAAAGTTATTCAAAGTAGTGGTAGTTCTTTTGCCGGCAGAATGAATGATGCAGTTTCAGGGTTTAAGGCTGAATTGGATCTTCGCGGCAAGCGTACAGAAGATGCTTTATTTGAAGTAGAAAAGTATCTTGATAAAGCCATTATGCTTGGTTTTCCATCAATTAAGATTATTCATGGAAAGGGCGATGGTATCCTCAGGAAAATGATTAGGGAGTATCTTCGTAAATACAGCCAGGTGAATAGAATGGAAGATGAACATGCTGATAGAGGTGGGGATGGGATTACCTATGTTTATTTGAATTAAAATTTAAAATATTTCGCGTTAAGTTTTTTCTGTCGCATTTACGCGGAATATTTTCGTACATCGTCCTTGCAAGAATATTCTCCGATTTTTCATTGGTAATAATCGTGGCGATTTCCTTTTGGGTTTTCGATATGAACAACCACGAGATTGCCATAACAATAAGCCTATAATTGATAACATAATAAATACAATGAAAATGATCTTAATTTAGTTCTAAATCGTTTTATTTGTATTGATAAATTTTAAAATGGTTGTTACCAACCCAATGATCTAACCAAATTAATATATGACGATGTTGAAATCTTTAAATGGCTTACTGGCCATTGCAGTTTTAGGATTGGTTTCCTGCCAGTCGGAAAGTAAAAAATCAACTGTAGCTGATTCTGCTGCAGTGGTTAAATTAGTTGCCGATTCATTTCAAAAAGAAATTGATGGAAAGAGCACCGGCCTTTATACATTAAGAAACAAAAATAATGCAGAAGCCATTTTTACCAACTATGGAGGCCGATTGATAAGTTTACTAATTCCCAATAAGGATAAAGAATTAATTGATGTTGTAGTGGGATTTAAAAGTGTAAGTGATTATGAAACCTCAACAGAGCCTTATTTTGGGGCAACGATAGGTCGATATGGAAATAGAATTGCTAAAGGCAAGTTCACATTAAACGGCAAACAGTATTCATTGTTTACAAATAATGGCCAAAACACACTACATGGCGGTAAAAAAGGTTATCAATATGTGGTTTGGGATGCAAAACAGATTAATGATCACATTGTTCAGTTCGATTATTTATCAAAAGATGGTGATGAGAATTTTCCAGGTAATTTGAAAGTTTCAGTAACGTACACTTTAACTGATGATAACGAATTGAAAATGGATTATCAGGCAACAACAGATCAGCCAACAGTTGTAAACTTAACCAATCATGCCTTTTTTAACTTAAATGGAGAGGGAAGTGGCGATATTCTAAATCACGAAGTTAAAATTTTTGCCGATGAATATACTCCTGTTGATTCGACCCTTATCCCGACGGGTAAAATTGAAAAAGTAAAAGACACTCCTTTTGATTTTACCAGTTCTACAAAAATTGGTGCCCGTATTAATAATAAAAATGAGCAGCTCACTTATGGCAAAGGTTATGACCACAATTATGTTTTAAATAAAACCAAAGCGATGAACATGTTTCATGCGGCCAGTGTTAAAGGAGATAAAACAGGTATTGTAATGGATATTTATACCGAGGAGCCAGGGCTACAGTTTTACAGTGGTAATTTCATGCAAAGTAAAAATACGTTTAAAACAGGCGCTAAAGATGATTTCAGAACCGCGTTTTGCATGGAAACCCAACATTTTCCTGATTCTCCTAATCAACCAGCTTTCCCCTCAACAGTGCTAAAGCCAGGGCAGGTTTATAAAACGAGTTCTATTTATAAGTTTTCTAATTAGAAACCGGCTCCACGTATAATATCTATAAAAAACGGACTGCTAATAACGGTCCGTTTTTTTAAAATAAGCTTTTTAAAACCGGATCGTTATAATCTTCAATAAAAGCGATGATATTGTTGTAAGCAGAAAATTCATCTGCATGGTGCATGGTGGTTAAAGCAATACATTTCATTCCTGCATTCTGAGCAGCTTCTACACCTTTTGGGGCGTCTTCAAAAACCACACATTCATCTGCCGGAATACCTAAAATAGCTGCTCCTTTTAAAAATGTCTCAGGATCAGGCTTACTGTTCAAAACATCTTCTGCACTCACAACGGCTTTAAAGTACGAGCGTACCTGTAAATTATCTAAAACAAAATCAATATTAAAAGGGATGGCAGCAGAACCAATGGCCATTAATATTCCTGATTTCTTTGCACTTTCCAGAAAATCAGCCAAACCCGCAATTAAGCTCAGGTGTTTTTTGTATGCTGCCTGATAGCGATGCTCTTTTTCTATTGAAATCTGATCAATTTGTTCCTGAGAAAAATGGCCAACACCAAAAACTCTTTCCAACAAATCCTGATTCTTGCCATACATTTCTTTTTTTACTGCCTCGAAACTTATGCTTGCACCTAAATCTTTTGTTAATATAGAATGCCATGCGTGATTATGAAATTCCATATCGTTAATCATTGTACCATTCAGGTCGAAGAGAAATGCTTTTGGTTTTTTATCCATCATGGAAGCAAAATTATCAGAATTTTTTAATGATTATATTAAATTTAGTTTAATGATTCAAACCCGGGTTAATATTGCCATAGCAAGCCCTCCATTTAAAAGTTTTGTATTTGGAAAATTGTTTTACAAATAATACATTGCAACGTTAATGGTCTCAGGATATTAATAGATGAACTTATGAGTGTAATAAAAGACGATAGTGAGCATTTGATCGAATTTTTAAACAATATTCATCCATTAGGTAAAGAGGTTATTGCTTTAACTAAACAGGAAACTTTTAAAGTGTTCCTGAAAAAGAATGAGGTATTGCCTTGTCCCATTAAGCAAGGGGAAGATGGTGTGTTTTTCATCCTGGAGGGAATAGTAAGGGGTTTTATTGTTGATAATGGGAGAGATATTACAACTTCAATTATGGAGGAAAATTACTTAATCGGCCATGTTCGCAACTCTTACCCGGATAAGCCCGTTTATCAGGAACAGTTTCAGGCACTCGAAGATTCCAAATTGCTGGTTGTTAGTCATAGTTTAATAGATCAACTGTACCTTCAATATCCTGATGTAAATATCTTGGGTAGAAAATTATTGGCTATTCACTTCCATATGTCGAAAGAAGGAGCAATTTTATCAAGAATTCCATCGGCAGAAGCAAGATATAATCAATTCCGGAAAATTTATCCTAACCTGAAAAACAGAGTGCCTGTTAAATTTTTAGCAACCTACCTGGGGATGAGGATTGAGACATTGAGTAGAATCAGAAAAAAAGAGAAATAGATGGATAGCCTAAAGCTGATCAGTTTTTAATGTGCCTTTTTTAAAATAAAAATAACACAATGGGAACAAACAGATCAATCCCAGCAAAAATCCACATAGTGTATCAGTGAACCAATGGGCTCCTAAATATATCCGTGATGGGGCAATAAAAATCATAAGGAAAGCAGAGATATAAGTAACTATGTTTCTTGTTGTTTTGGGGATGTCTTTGAGCTTGTTCATTAGTATAATCAGGAAACCAAAAAACAAAACATAGGAAAGTACATGCCCGCTTGGGTAACTTTGAAATCTATTAACCTCCACCAATCTTACATAAAATGTAGTAGGACGGGGACGATTGATTACATTTTTTATTCCTAAAATAATCAATCCCGAAAATAAAATGGTGGAAATAAACAGTGCTTCACGCTTGAACTTCTTCCAGTAAAATATCGCCGCGACAATTAAAACAGATAATAAGGAATAAGGAAGTTCTCCGAAAAAGCTAATGGCCAGCATGGTTTTATCCAGCCAGCTTGCCTGATATTTCTGTATCAATAACGAGATTTTTATATCGAGCGGTATTATTGGATTGTGCGCAATGAAAATGCTGAGTAGGGTAAAGGCTAAAATAAGTAAAGTAAGTATAATACTTAAGGTGCTGCGTTTTATCTGCATGATAGATGAAATGAATTTCTCAAAACTATCGTTTTCTAATTATTGTACCTTATCATTTATGCAAAAACTTAATTACCTAAGTTAAGTACATTTGCACCCAGGGGCTCTTCTTTTATTCTTTCCAGTTTTTGTTGATGTACCGTAATCATAATTTCTACCGATCCGGTACCAACGGTTGCAGCTAATAAATGACCACCATGTGCTTTCAAATCTTTGCCTGTTACAACGCCATGCGTGTGAAGAGACGCTTTTCCGTTTTGCCAGGCAATTGAACCGTTCATGCTTGCCAGTTCTACATCTTTAAATTCTTTTGGTTCATATTCTTTTGTTTTGAAGTTAAAGAAACCAAATTTTGCATTTACAAATCCCATTCCTGAAAAATTTGCACTTGGGATGTTTTCCTGGTTTGCTAAATTTTCCAGATGTGCTAAAACGTCATCTCCTTGCCGTAATACCATTAAAAAACCTGTTGGTATTTTGATATATCTTTTGGTGGTATCCTGATTAATGCCTTGCGCCATAATGTTCGTGTTTGTTACTCCCCAAAATAGTAACAATAGGTAAATTAGTTTCTTCATTTGATCAAGCCTTTTCTGATGTATTGATAACACGAAGGGTAAAAGAAATGTTTGCAGCAATAAATTTAAGTTAAACACCAGCATCTGGTTTTAAATCCATAAAGGAAATGATGCAATCTATCAAGGAAAAATGCTTTTATGTATAAACGGTTAGGAGATTTAAAATTGATTTACAATCTTCACATCAGATAGTAAGGATATCTATGCTTTTATAGTTGGCAGATTTAGTGATCTGCCAGCTGAAAGGCCAAAATCAGTAACAACAGAAAAATCATTCTTAAAGTTATATTCCCAAAAATTAACGCTCCAACCGAAATTGACCTCCTTCAAAAAAGGAGGCAATCAGGTTGATTCGATTTTCCTCTTTTTAACTTCTTCAGTAAACAATAGCTAAACTTTAATGGTTTATTGTTTATGGACACTAAGCCATATACTAACAAAAGCAAAATTAAAGTTCCCCGCTTTGAAGAAAGTGCTGGTTTTTACACTACTCCACAGCACAGCAAAACGATGGCTAAGAACAGGGGAAAAAATAGTGGTCCTGAATTAAAACTACGTAAAGCGTTATGGGCTAAACGCATTCGCTTTCGAATTCATCCAAAAGGATTTCCGGGGAAGCCAGATTTGGTTATCAATAAATATCGTTTAGCAATTTTTGTTGATGGCGATTTTTGGCACGGTTACCAATGGGAAGAGAAAAAACAAGCATTTAAAAAAAATGTAGACTTCTGGATTCCAAAAATTGAAAGAAATATGCAGAGAGACCAGGAGATAAATGAACTGTTGATTGCCAAAGGTTATACTGTAATGCGATTTTGGGAACACCAGATCAAGGAAAAACTGGCATTATGTGTCAATCAAATAACATTATTTATAGAAGCAGCCAAAATGGGAGTACTTCCAACATTAGATGATTAATTATCCGTTCGTTTTAAAACTTATTATTTGACTACAATTTGTTTTGGATCAGTAACCACGATCTGGCGTTTTCCTTTGAACTCAGAAACCACGCCAGTTACGCAAATATTGTTTCCGATAAACATTGCCGATGGCTCAGAGGTAAATTTGGCCTGATCTTCTTTATTGATTACGATTGTTAAAACCTCATTTGGATAAGCTCCACCTAGATTAATTAAACTTAAATTATCCAACAACTTTGAGCTA
The DNA here is from genome assembly GCF_003339865.1 of Pedobacter chinensis. Taxonomy (GTDB): domain Bacteria; phylum Bacteroidota; class Bacteroidia; order Sphingobacteriales; family Sphingobacteriaceae; genus Pedobacter; species Pedobacter chinensis. Next base: position 620,821 of record NZ_QPKV01000002.1, on the reverse strand, counting down.
TACACAGAATCACATACGCTTACAGTTTTCCCGATATACTGAGCGGCATCTTTAGCCAATATTAATGTTTGACTTTTGGCAACGCCAGCCGCCAGAACGATCAAAAATAGGAGAGAGAACTTTTTCATATTGATGGGATGAGTTGTTTGGCTAAAATACTTTTACGCTTTTGTTTAGCAGAACAAAGTTAAAAACGAATTTAATAGAAAACAATGTATAATTGTAAATACTGAAATATAGTTTAGTTATTGAAGTGTAATTTTACAATTACTTAGCTTATAATTTTTACTTGTACGTAAAGCCATCTAATAACTCCATCGTTTTTATAGCCTCTTCTCCACTGCAGGGGTTGTCCGCCTGATTTAAAAAATAAGCCACTACCTTTTCAATCATGGGTTGTTCTACATGTTCTATAGGCAGAAAATCAAGTGTTTCTACAATAGTATTTACAGTAAGTTTAATCTGATGACCAAACATTGGGAAACTGATTTTTCCTTTTGATCCGTAGATATTACAAACATCCTGCTGTTCGCCATCGGCCACCGTAAAGCACCAAGTGCCATTAAAAATAATGCCCTTTTCAAATAAGATATGCCCCGTGACTAAATCATCCACTTCCCGATCGGTAGCCTGGCTTAATGATACGCCGTGAAAATTCTTTACTTTTCCGAAGAAGTATAGCATTAAATCGAGCTGATGCGGGGCCAGATCGTGAAATAAACCACCTCCGGCAATTCCGGGATCCAATCTCCAATTGTAGTCAGATTTTGCAATAAGATCTGTTTTTTCAGATTGTAGCATTCTTAGATCGATAAAACGAATATCTCCAATAATTTTATTCTCTAACAGATCTTTTATCTTTATAAATAAAGGTTGCTCCCTCCGGTAATGAGCTACACTTAATTTCACGTTGTACTTATTTGCTGCAGCCACCATACGCTTAGCAGCAGCGCTGTTTAAAGCCATTGGTTTTTCTACATAAACTGGTTTTCCGGCTGCAAGTGCTTTTATGGTATATTCTTCATGTTGCAGCGGCGGAGTGGCAATGTATATCGCATTTATTTCCGGATCATTAATTAATGCATCTGCATCGTTGTACCATTTCGGAACACCGTGTCTTTTTGCATAATCTGCCGCTTTAATAGCATCTCTTCGCATTACTGCTACTAATGATGAATTCGGAACCTTGTTAAAGGCAGGTCCGCTCTTTACTTCGGTTACATCGCCGCAACCAATTATTCCCCATTTAATCTTATCCATAATGCGAAGAATGATTTTTTATTGGGTTTGAAGTTAACATTAGCTTTTTATTTTCATTAAAAAAGATTAGTAAAAAGCAAAAGTAAGCAAAACGGTTAGAACCGTTGCTATACAATGCTTTATAAAATAGTAGTCTTAGTTTGGAACTCGGTGTCTGATAGGTTTTGGGCTTAAAACGACAAGGTTAGGTTACTAATTCGTTACCGATTGATAAAGGCAACTATATAACTTAACTGATTATATTTCAGCGTTTTGCACCCATTTTTATATTTCCTTGTAACTCAATGTAATTTAATTTTAAACATTAAACATTTGAGTTATGGAGCAGACAAAAAAATCGACGTTCAAACTGCTTTTCTATTTGAAAAAGAACGAACTGAAAAAGAATGGTAACGCCCCGATTATGGCACGTATTACCATTGATGGAACAGCTAAAACTTTGGGAACAAAGTTAGAAATTGACCCTAACAATTGGGATTTAAAATACGGAAGAGTTGAAGGCAAGAGTGCCACAGCTTTGGGCATTAACAAAAAGCTGGACAACATACGTGGGCGTATCGACAAAATATACGAAGATATGCTGAAGCACGAGGGCTTTGCAACCGCACAGAAAGTAAAACTTTCGTTTTTGGGTGTTGGTGTAATGGATGATGCCATATTGAAAGTGTTCAACGACCAAAATGAAGATTTTAAAAAATTGGTCGAAAAAGAAGAACGGTCTGAAAGCACCTATAATAAGTACATCACAGTTTACAACCATCTTAGCACGTTTATAAAAGAACGCTATCATCGTGATGATATGGCTTTTCGGGAATTGACTGCCGATTTTATCCGTGAGTTTGATTTTTACCTCCGGTACGATTTACAGTGTGCACATAATACGGTTTGGGTTTACACAATGCCTGTATTAAGTCTGGTGGAGTTAGCTATTAAGAAGGGCTTGATACGTAATAATCCGTTTCAGGATTACGAAATTAGTATGGAAGAAACCGACAGGGGTTATATTCTAAAAGAAGACGTAGAAAAATTGATGATGTGTATGCCGTCACACCCACGGTACGAACTTGTAAAAGACCTGTTTATTTTCAGTTGTTTCACCGGGCTTGCTTATGCGGATATTAAAAAATTGACAAGGAACAATATTCAATCTTTCTTTGACGGTCATCAGTGGATTATCAGCAGGAGAAAGAAATCAGATGTTGCTTCCAATGTTCGGTTAATGGAAATCCCGAAACGCATCATTGAAAAGTATCAGGGTGCAACCCGTAATGAATTTATCTTTCCGGTTCCGACCAATGCGACCTGCAATACTCACGTTGGTAAATTGATTGAGAAAGCAGAAATTATTACGGAACAAAAAGTAACTTTCCACACGGCAAGGCATACTTTCGGAACAATGTTCTTAACAGAGGGTGTACCGCTTGAAAGCCTTAGCAAAATGATGGGGCATAAAAATATTTCTACTACACAGATTTATGCAAAGATTACCAGCCAAAAAATCAGCAGGGATATGGATTTGGTTTCGCCTAAGTTTAAGGCTATGGAAGATGCGTTTTTAACGGTAGCTATTTAATTAAATCCAACACAACTTATAGAACAGAGCTTGACGGCTCTGTTTTTTTTTGCCCAAACTTTTTGATAGCCAAAGCACATTTACCGCTTTCCTATTCCCTCACTGTAAAAGAGTTTTTTCGGCTACTTCTGAAACAGCCATTTGAAAAATGCTCCATCTCCGCTAAAGCCATTTACAACATTTTTAAAATCCCTGGTAATGTGGCTGTCAAAGCCACACAGAAAAAAAACATTTATCAATCCAGCTAATTGGAAGTGTTATTTCAAATCACTACGAACCATTTTCCAATGCCATCTTCTTAGGCTTCCACAATAGTTTTTATCCAAAGTGCCGTATGCTTTTTTGTCCCATTTCAAGAGCAAAGGTATTTCCGTGTTCTTAACGCCGACAAAAGGTCACGCAAGTTTGGAAAAAAATCTCCACCCCTTGGGTAGTATTTGTTTTCCAAAACCTTGTGTCGGCTAAACCCGAACCTTTTATGCTCGTGAAACGAAACATAGCATACTCCGGCTCTTTAAACGAATAAAAAAAATGTCAGATACGAAGATTAAAAGCATTGAAAATGGTAATGAAACGAAACAGCACCTCCTCCCATTGCCGAATAAATCAAAAAAAATCAAATCGAAATCAATAACTAAAAATCAAAGAAGATGAACATTACAGGAAGACTGACAAGAAATGCGGAAGTACGCACATTGTCGAACGAAAAACAGGTAGTAAACTTTTCAGTAGCGGTAAACGACAGCTATCGGAACAAACAGGGCGAACGAGTAGAGCAAACCACCTACTTCGATTGTGCCTATTGGATAACCGCAAACGTGGCAAGGCTACTGACAAAAGGCACTTTGGTAGAACTCACAGGACGAGTAAGTCCGAGAGCGTGGGTAAACAAAGAGGGCGAAGCAAAAGCAGGTCTGAATTTCCATACCTCACAAATCAAACTGCACGGAGGTGGAAACAGAGCCGAAACCGTACAGGCTACTGCACAATCTGAAAGCAACGGATTTACAACAGAGGGAACAGAGGACGACCTACCATTCTAACAACTAAACGAGTATTCAATCATTTTTTAACATCAAAATTTTATCAAAATGGCACATAATATTTATTTCAATGAGAGAACAGGAAAGCACAGTTTCTTTTCAGTACAGCAAAAAGCGTGGCACGGTTTGGGGCAAATCGTGGAGCAATACCCAACGAGCGAGGAAGCAATCAAACACGCTGGGTTAGATTACGAAGTCGTAAAATCCCCACTATTTACCAAAGGTTCGGACATTATCGAAACAGCCAACGGCATAGAAATAGGCAGTAGCGAATTGGAAGTGCCCAACTATTTTGCCAACATTCGCACCGATAACAATACTGTATTGGGCGTAGTGGGTAAAGATTACCATATCGTACAAAACCGTGAAGCCTTTAATTTCTTTGATGCTATTGTAGGCGGTGGTGAGGGTATTCTATACGAAACCGCAGGAGCATTAGGCAAAGGAGAACGCATTTTTATCACAGCCAAATTGCCCGACTATATCCGTGTAGGCAATGGCGATGATGTAACCGAAAAATACATTTTCCTTACCACTTCGCACGATGGTAGCGGAAGTATTACGGCAGCGTTTACACCTATCCGTATCGTTTGCCAAAACACCCTTAATGCTTCTTTACGTACTATGACCAATGTTGTCCGTATCAAACATACTTCGGGAGCAAAACAGCGTATTGAGAACGCCCACAAGATTATGGGATTGGCAAACACATTGAGCGACCAATTAGAGGGCATTTTTAATGATTGGACAAAGGTAAGAGCCACAGATAAAGAAGTAAGAAAACTAATCCAATTGGCACTTTGTCCAAACAAGGAAACGCTTGACCTTATCCAAAAAGGTGCGGAGGATGAAATGTCCACCGTGTTCAAAAACACCGTTGATAATGCTTTTCTCTATGCAATGACAAGCGATACCCAACAAATGGACACCACCAAAGGCACTTTGTTCGGAGCGTACAACGCTGTTACAGGCTACTTCCAAAATGTACGCAGTTACAAAGACAACGAAGCCAAACTACAATCCATTGTTTTAGGTGGAACGGCTCAACTCAAATCACAGAAAGCATTTGAATTGTGTACCGCCTTTGCTTCGGAAGGTGCGGAAATCCTAAACCTTAATTAAATAACAACAGGCTACCGCCTTAATCGGTGGTAGCCTACTATAAACTAAAACAATGACAATAGGAATATATAAAGCAACGCTGAAACACGACACAGGCACAACAACGCTCAGAGTAGTATCACTAAGCGGAAAGCAGGGAGCTATACAGCAGATAACAACCGCAGAGGGTTGTCCCGAATGTGCCATTGTGGGTATAGTAGAAATTTTTAACGATACAAGACAGCAGGATATGAAAGCAACAACAATTGGGGAAGCAAAAAGTCGGGCGAGAGCCAAGAGCCTTGAAAAGAAGCACAAAGACGAAAGCATATTTATTATTTACTGCAATCGTACAGAGCATTTCTACATAGATACGGACGGTTTAATACGCCTTTGGGAAAAGTCGCACGGCTACTATGTAAATGGGGTTTATACCGCAGAAGATTAACTAACAATAAAACATTTGATTATGGCAAATTGGTGTAACAATGCGGTTGTTTTCGAGGGAAGACCCGAAGCAATCGAACAGATACAACAGCTATTCAAGGCAATGGCTGAAAAACAGAAAAAAGAAGAATGCGGACAATTGCCCGATTTCGTAGAGGACAACAATGGCGGTTATTTCTTCAACATCTATTGGAACGAGGGAGATAAAGGGATTTTTCAATACGAAACAAAATGGTCGCCCAATACCGAAGTTTTGAAAAAGATAGCAGAACAGTACGAAGTTGATTTTGTACAGGACTATGAGGAATTGGGAAATGGTGTATATGGTAAGTCAACATTCTATGACAAGCTACTCACAGATATTTATTTGGAAGATGAGGATTTTGAAGCCTATCAGTTTGAAGAAGAAACCGACATCTATCATTTCGAGGGTGAGGAATACGGTAGCGACTGTGAAATATTGGAAACCTTGTTGGAGCGGAAAATTAAAAATCATCAACTTTTAAACCAAGCACAATGAAAACTGAAACAATAGCCACAAAGTTTGTCCGTCACGATGTACCCGAATTACAATCCCTGCAATACGCTAAAGTGTACGTGTTAAGGGAAAAACTGAACAAGGGCGAAAAGATGAACAGAGCCGAGAAAAATTGGCTTGCAGAAGCCGTAAACCGAAATGCCTTTTTCAAAAAAGCAGTTCCCTTGCAGGGTTATCGGTTTGGGTTTGAGGATGTGCTGAAAACCTATTTGGTTAAGCAGTACGACAGTTGGCACGAATACAATGCCCCCGACAAAACAAGTCTTAAAAGCATTGTTTACGGCAGAATTGACCAAATAGCAGAAATCAAAAATTAACAGGATAGCAATGTAAATAACAGATTTAAACGGTTGCCTAATTGAAGTAACAGACCTTGACGAAGCCATAAGAATAACGGCAGACTACAAGGAATACAGGCACAAAGACAAAAGTTTTTCGGAGTTTGACAAAAGGCAAAAAGCCTATTGGACGGATATGTACGAGAAACTAACAGCAATCAAAGAACAAGTAACAACACATTAAAATTTAAGAGCAATGAACACAAATTTTTTCAATCAGATACAGCAGTTGGATTTTACAGGAGTATTGCAACTGAACATTTCCAAAGGAGCAGAAAATAACCTAATCGTATCGGTATTGCTCAATAACGAGCAATGCGGAGATAGTGCCAAAAACCTCATTCCCCCATTGACGTTCAACGCCACACCCCAAGAGTTTGACGAGGGATTTTTTGAGCAGATAAAAGCACCTGTCAAAACCGTTTCGGGTGTAATGGTGGATATGGAAAAGTTCCTAAAACAAATGGAAGAAGTCAAAAAGCAATCGGCAATGGAGAAAGAAAAAACCGAGAAAGCCAAAAAGGAAAAAGAAGCCAAAGACAAAAAATACAAAGACGGTATGGCAAAAGTGGACGAACTCGAAAAAGAGGGCAAGTTCCGTGAAGCGTGGATTAAAGTACCCGACATTACCGAGTTTCCCGAAAAAGCGGACGAAATACGCAAACGCAAAACATCATTGTCCGACAAATTCGCTACACCGAGCCTATTCGGAGCAATGGACGAACCAACACCCGAACCGCAAGAGCCAAAACAAGCGGAAGAAGTTACGGCAGATTATCCCATTGATGAAGTAGAGGAAGAAGAAACAGAATATTAACGATTAAAAACGAATAGTATGTTATTAGCAACGCGATTAGAACGAGTTTTTATACTCAAAGATAAAGGACAGGACATCAGACTGACCGACCCCGAACCACGTTGGAGTGTGGAAGCAGTAATGAATTTTTACGCCAATATGTACCCGATACTTACAACCGCAAAAGTATCCGCACCACAAATCAAAGATGATGCGGTAGAATACAAATTTGAAAGCGTAATGGGAACGAAAGGTTAAACCAAAAATCAAAAACGATGAATTATGCAACGCAACATCATATCGGGAACTATCAGCATACCCGAACAGAAACGCCAACGGCAATTGCACCGACAGTTGAGCGAGTTTGCCCATTGGATGCAAAGACCAAAAGATGCAAACGAAGTGCGGAAAGACAAGCAGAAATCCGTACCGATTGCAATGCTACCAATGGTTTTTTAAAATCGGTATTCCTGCCTAAACTGAAAGAAACGAAAACCGTACAGGCTTTTAAGGAAACCGCAAAAACGGAGAGGGATTTTTACAAGTCCCTTTCCAATCTTGCCGAGCATTACAGCATTGAAACAATGAATACCAAAGATTTTAAATTTCCGTACAATATTGCTTTGGGTATGTGGGATATTGAAGCCAAACTAAAACGTACCAATGCAAATTGGGATAATTTCAAATTGATACAGGACAGTAAGAAAACCTATTTTGTGAGTGAGGAAAGATATGATACAGGCACAACCCTTTATTATATTCCAATCCTGCCACTTTTTAAAATGTTGCACAATACGAAGCATAAAAAGAACGCCCAATTGTTGATTTCAGTTTGCAGTTACCTCTATCACATTGCCGACATTCCTTATTACAGACAGGAAAACAGCTATTTGTATTGGCTCTACGAAATGCACAAAGATTGGATAGAGGATGATTACGAAACAGAAGAAACAGATACCTACAAAAATGAGTTGAACAAGGCGGAGCAAATTGGCGACAATATAGAACAGAAACTATATAACCGCATCAATTTAACGGTATTTGAACAGCGTTTAAGCCGTTTCAAAAGCCGTAATACATTTGACAACGAATGTTGGCAGATAGCTTCTAATGCCTTTGCCCTTTATACGGAATATCCGACAGCAAGTATTTTCAGAAATGCACCCATACCCGAACAAGACCCTTATAACGATGATTACGAAAATGAAGCTATCGGAATGGAAAAGTACATTTCTTTTACAGCAGACACTAAAGGTTGGTTATATGAAAACCTTACCGATAGTATCAACAATGAATTTAACGAGTGCGGAACAATGGAAGAACCTACCATTCACAAAACCTTTGACGGTAGCGAAATAACCGCAACCAACCTTGATTTTGAAAACCGTCTTTTTGCCTTGTTAGACGAATTGTGTTCGCTATTGTATAACTATTAAAACCACAACGTAATGAACAGCGTAAACGACATAACAGGGAATTTTGGAACATTGTACCTGCCAAAATCTGCTTTGGTTTTTTATGAAGCCAAAGGAACGGAAAAGACAATGTATGTTGAGCATTTTGATATGGATAAAAATGGCAATCCTGTTAATGCACACCCATTGAGCGTAAAGGAAGCCGAAGTATTGGCAAAGTCTTTACAGACTGATGAAGAAAAGAGTAAGGCATTTTTAAAACCGAAGGGAATTTTGCCGACTAACATTCTGCACATCAATCCGAGCAATGATAAAGGTAAGGTGCTATGGTACACCAAATCACAGCAAAAACAACTGTATTTTGTCGATAGTCTGGGCATACCCAACGGAAAGGCACAAGTACCCGCAATGCTTTGGTTAGCGAGTAAAACCAGTCTGACTGTTTTTGCTTTGGCAAACGACAGAAGACCCACCGAAAAAACACCTTTGCACTATGTACCTTTCTTCAATATCTACGAAAAGGGCAATGTATGTATGGGAACGGTAAGCATTGATATTAAAAATTCGGCTTCGGTTGAGGAATTTATACAGGCTTGGGAGCATTATTTTTTCAATTCCTATTTCAGTCATTCATTATGCGAAAACTTAACCAAAACGAATATTGTAAACCTTTGGAAAGACCTTATCAATACGGATAAACCCTTTCCGAAAGAAACATTGAAAAAGACCAACAAAACCCTTAAAAATCTATTGTGATGAATACCGAGAAAACAAAAATACATTTTACGGATAATTATCTGATCAATCCGACCAATCCCATTACGGTAAACCTTATCGGAGCAGGTGGCACAGGGTCAAAGGTATTGACAGCTTTAATGGAAATGAACCACAGCTTAATTGAATTGGGACACGCAGGGTTACAAGTCCGACTTTGGGATGATGACATCATCACAAGTGCCAATTTAGGCAGACAGCGTTTTGCAGAATGCGAAACAGGATTGTACAAATCCGTATCACTAGTAAACCGAGCCAACCGCTTTTCGGGTACAAGTTGGAAAGCAGAAACCCAAAAGTTTGAAAAGGATAAATTCGGGCGATTACCCGAAAATGCAAAATCCACTATTTATATTACGTGTGTGGATAATGTACAGACAAGGTTTGGTGTAGCCGAAATTCTAAAGGAAATCAGCTACCGTAGAAACTACAGCCGAGATGAACCAAAGTATTGGTTAGATTTTGGGAACAGCAGGCACACAGGGCAAGTGTTACTATCTACAATAGGAACTATTAAACAACCCAATTCAGAAAAATACGAAACGGTGGCAAGCCTGCCATTTGTTACCGAAGAATTTGGTGATTTGCTGAAGCAATCTGAACAACAGGACAACACCCCAAGTTGTTCACTTGCTGAAGCATTGGAAAAACAGGAATTGTTTATCAATTCATCATTGACCCAAATGGGTTGCTCTTTACTATGGAACTTATTCCGCAACGGAATGACCGAATACAGAGGTTTTTTCCACAATCTGAAAGACTACCGCACCCAACCGATAAAAGTCGCCTGACGGGAAAATCGGGCGGCGAAAAGACACTTCCTTCCGTTGGTCGGAACCGCCTTTTCGCATTTAAATCGGTGCAACCACTTTGCCAAAATGTATTGCATCGCACCGTCCTCACTTCACATTTTATCAAACAGGTTGCGACATTATTTGCGTGGGATATTCGGTATCCCTTTCGTTGTTTTAGACGACTTCTTTTCTTTCCACATAAGCGACCAAAGAAAAGAAGCAAAAGAACGCCGCCTGATTAGAACAGATATTTTTATACTATTGAAGCTGGATGATTATTTATTGTCAAAATATTCGTGGGCAATTTTCGATACTCCCACACTAAAATATCTTTTGTCATTGATAACTCCCTCAATTGCTGTTTTAAAATCGTCCGCATCGCTACCGATAAGCAGATAATTTTCAAAACCAATTCCCAAAAGACTTTTTACCGTTTCATCTGTATCAATATCACTATGGGCAATCAGTTTGATATTTGGATATTTCGACTTTAATTCCCGAAGCTGTGCCAGCACATTCTTGTCGTGAAAATCAAGGTCAATAATACAGGCTTTAGGAAGTGTTTTTAAAGCGGATAATTGCGATAGTCCGTCCTCAATGCTTTCTGAACGGAACAATACATTAATTCCTGAAGCAACGAGGTCGTTGCTGGTCAAATCCAAAATCGGGCTTTTATCATTGATAAAGGCAATGTTGGTTTGTTCGGGGTTGTTTACAGTGTTCATAATACCAATTTTTAATGTTTAGTAAGTGGAACCCTGCACAAAAAAAGAGGCGTAGGCAACCACACTTACCGATACTAAGGCACTGGTACGCCCAAACCCCGAATAAGCGAGCGCCCACGCCATAACGTGAGCGTTCTTACTTATTGCCTCGGGGTTACAAAAATTACCAGTTTTTAGTACCAAGACCTAAAGCAAAAACACTTTAAGTATTTTCTATATTTTCAAATACAAATATAGTGAAGCTATAAAAGTTCAGCAACATATATTTGGTTAATAATTACCAAAGCCTATGAGAAATAGCTTTATCTAGTTTTCTCCTTCAATTCTTTCACTTCATTTTTTAATTCCCGTAACATTCGCATAATGGCGACACTATCCAACTGCAAATCATCTTTAGAAAATTCCTTTGTTGCAATACTGCAAGCATATTCCCATATTTCAAATATATCCCAAAGCGGAATATTGTAAGGTTTAAAACAAGAATTGTCGGGACACACCTCCAACGCTTCATCAAAAACACCTGATAGTCGTTTATAGGTAATCCCTTCACTTCGAGTTATAAAAACATAGGTTTTCCCTACTTTTAAATCAGTCAGTTGCTCCAGATACTTTCCGATAATATACGAACTATCCTGATGGGGAGGCATAGAACCTCCATCGGCAGGAAAAGCTCTGTACTTTCCAAATGTCAGGAAAGGCAAAGAAATGGTTTGTAGGCTTTCGATATATTCGGGGTCTGCATATCCGTTCAGGTAGCCCATTGAGGCTTTATGCGGTATAATTTCAATTTTGTTTTCCCCTCTATTATCAACCTTTACAGGCAATAAAATTCGGTTGTCTGGCAATTCCAAAATATCTTTTAAGGGGTATTTTTTTAAATCCACGGAGACCAATAAATCTATACTGACATTGTAATATCTTGAAATCTTTAATAGAATTTCAATTGGTGGTTCTGCTACGTTGTCTTCATACTTCCCATAACGACCACGGGTTATAATAAGGTCATCAGCTACCCGTTGTTGAGAGTAACCAAGCTGACCACGTAAATACCTTATATTTTCAGATAGCAACAACATTGCGAAGATTTGTAGCAACAAAGATAAAATATTTTGCTACAAATCTTAGTAATTTTGACAATTAAGATTTTGTGAGTTATGGAACGTACCATTGTACATTGCGATTTAGATACCTTTTTTGTTTCTGTTGAACGCCTTTTAAACAGCAACCTTACTGGAAAACCTGTATTGATTGGAGGCAGTTCCGACCGTGGTGTTGTAGCTTCGTGCAGTTACGAAGCACGTAAATTCGGTGTGCATTCTGCTATGCCGATGCGACTGGCGAGACAGCTTTGCCCCGAAGCTATATTGGTGCGGGGCGACCACGACCTATACAGCAAATACTCCAATATCGTTACAGAAATCATCGAAGAAAAAATCCCGGTAGTGGAAAAAGCATCTATTGATGAACACTATTTGGATATGAGCGGAATGGATAAGTTTTTTGGTACGTGGAAGCTGACACAGGAACTTAGGCAGCGTATCATCAAAGAAACAGGGTTACCCATATCGTTTGGTTTATCAGCAAATAAGACCGTGAGCAAAATTGCTACCGGAGAAGCCAAACCCTGCGGAGAGCGCAAAGTAGATGGCGGAACAGAAAAGCCTTTTTTAGCACCGCTTTCCATTCGTAAAATACCAGGCATCGGCGAAAAGACCTATCCTTTACTCCGTAATATGGGTATATCCCATATTTACACCTTGCAACAGATGAACGTATTTACAATGAAGCAGGTATTAGGCGAAAATGGTATCAGCATTTGGAACAAAGCCAATGGTATAGACAACAGTGAGGTATTGCCATTTCATCAGCAAAAAAGTATGAGCAAGGAACACACTTTTGAGCAAGACACTATTGATATGGAACTATTGAGAAGAATAATGCTTTCAATGGTAGATGAACTCGCTTTTGACCTTCGGAAAGATGGCAAATTGACTTCCTGCATTACGATAAAAATCCGTTATAGCAATTTCGATACCCATACTACACAAGCCAAAATTGCATTTACTGCATCAGAGCGGGTAATTTCCGAAAAGGTACTTCAGCTTTTTAAAAAGTTATATAGCCGTCGTATGCTCATACGCCTGATTGGGGTCAAATTCAGCAATCTGATAACAGGCTCGTATCAGGCAGATTTATTTGATGATACGCTTGAAGACATAAACCTTTCCCGAGCAATGGACAATATCAGAATACGGTACGGGCATCAATCGGTAATGCGTGGTTTTGCACTTTAAAATTCAATTTTGTTATGTTAGTTAATCTGCACAGCTATTTTAGTTTGAGGTACGGTACAATGAGCCTTGCAACGCTCATTGAGAACCTTCGTACATATGGTTATGATACGGCAGTATTGACGGACATTAATAATTCTTCGGCAACATTGGATTTTATCAAACAATGCCGTGAAGCAGGGATAAATGGATTGGCAGGAATGGATTTCAGGAACGGCAATCAGTTCTTATACGTTGGAATTGCTAAAAACGAAGAGGGCTTTAAGGAACTGAACGATTTAATGACCTTTGCCAACCGTAACAAATCAGACTTACCAACCGTAGCACCCGAATTTAAAAACGCATTTGTGGTTTATCCCTTTGGCTCGATTAAGGAACAGGCACTAAAGGATAATGAATACATCGGCATCCGTCCACAGGAAATCAATAAATTTATTGTTGCTCCCAAAAAGCATTGGGAACGTTATGTAGTATTACAACCTATTTCATTCCTGCAAGCCGATTTTCAACTCCACAAGCAATTGAGGGCTATTGATAACAATATTCTTATTTCCCAATTGTCGCAGGAGCAAATCGCACAGGAAAGTGAAATTTTCATAAGCAAGGCAGCACTTATTAAAGCGTACAATCCAGTACCTATATTGATAGAAAACACCAACCGTTTACTGGCTGAATGCAGTTTTAGTTTTGATTTTAAAAGCACAAAAAACCGTAAGACCTTTACGGGAAACCGATTTGATGACAAGCAACTCTTATACAAATACGCTATTAACGGTTTTGCCAAAAGATATGGTGCAAATGACAAACAGGCGAAAGAGCGTGTATTAAAGGAGTTGGATATAATTGACAACCTCAATTTTTCCAGCTATTTTCTCATTACAGACGATATATGTCGATATGCGAGAAGCCGAAATTTTCACTATGTTGGCAGAGGCAGCGGGGCAAATAGTATTGTAGCCTACTGTTTAGGTATTACGGATGTATGCCCCATTGAACTGAACCTGTATTTTGAACGTTTCCTGAACCCCAAGCGTAAAAGCCCACCAGACTTTGATATTGACTTTTCGTGGCGTGACCGTGACGAAATGTACGATTACATTTTCAGGCGATATCAGAGTGAACATACCGCACTAATGGGTGCAATGGGAACATTCAGTGACCGTTCCATTATCCGTGAATTGGGGAAGGTTTATGGACTGCCTAAAAGTGAAATAGACCGTCTTGTAAACGAGCCGGAAAGTATGCTCAATAAAAATGAAGTAACCAATACAATATTGTCTGTGTATAATCAGATGGCAGACTTTCCGAACCAGCGAACGATACACGCTTCGGGCGTTTTGATTTCTGACAAGCCACTCACGTATTATTCTGCACTGGACTACCCACCAAAAGGATTGCCTACCGTACAGTATGATATGTATGTGGCAGAAGATATTGGCTTTGAAAAGTTTGATATTCTTTCCCAAAGAGGCATTGGACACATCAAAGATTGCAAGGAATTGATACGTGCCAACAAAGATATAACGGTAGATACCTCAAACCCCAAACGGTTCTTTACCGACCCTGTTATTGCGGAGCAACTGCGTTCGGCAAATACTGTCGGTTGCTTTTATATCGAAAGTCCGGCAATGCGACAACTGATAGGCAAATTACGGTGCGATAATTACCTCACATTGGTCGCTGCAAGCTCTATCATTCGCCCGGGCGTGGCTTCATCAGGAATGATGCAAGCGTATATTGAAAGGCATCTGAACCCCGAAAAGGTTGAGTATATCCACCCTGCTTTTAAAGAGCAGTTGGAGGACACTTACGGTATTATGGTATATCAGGAAGATGTGATGAAAATAGGGCATCATTTCGGAGGTTTGGATTTAGCGGAAGCCGATGTATTGAGGCGTATGATGAGTGGAAAATACCGGAACGTTAATCATTTGGCAGAGATTGAAGACAAATATCACAGCAATTGCCGTGAGAAAGGTTATCCCGATGAGGTAGCCAAAGAGGTTTGGCGGCAAATGCAATCATTTGCAGGATACAGCTTTAACAAGGCGCACAGTGCATCTTTTGCAGTAGAAAGTTATCAGAGCTTATACTTAAAAACCTACTACCCATTGGAATTTATGGTTAGTGTACTTAATAACTACGGTGGCTTTTATTCCCGTGAGGTTTACATAAATGAAGCGAGAAAAGCAGGTGGAAATATCTGCCTACCTTGTGTAAACAAAAGTGCCTTTGATACGTCCATTGACGGGAGCGATATCTATTTAGGATTTGACTGTCTGCTGAACCTCGAAAATAGATTAGCTCAGCTTATCCCTGAAGAGCGGGAACGCAACGGAGCTTACCTAAGTCTGGAAAATTTCAACCTGCGTACTGGTGCAGGATTAGAACAGCTAATTATCCTTATTCGTTGTGGAGCATTCCGTTTTTTGGGAGTAGGAAAAAAGGAACTGCTTTGGGAAGCACATTTGCTTTTGAATAAAAGCAGGAATACCAAATCACAGGTCGGACAGTTGTTCGAGAGTAGTACCGAAAAACCACAATTGCCTGTATTCGTTACCGATGAATTGGAGCACCTTTATGATGAAATTGAGCTAATGGGCTTTCCCGTTTCGGGCAGTATTTTTGACCTCGCCAAATCGGATTATCGGGGTAATGCAAATGCAAAAACACTGGCTTCATATCGTGGGCAGATTGTGAGAACAGTTGCTCATTTGGTTGCATCCAAAACGGTACGGACTAAAAACAAAAGTCTGATGAAATTCGGAACATTCATTGATGTGAACGGCGATTTTATTGATACGGTACATTTTCCGCAAAGCCTCCAAAAATCGCCATTGCGGGGTAATGGTCTTTATCTGATAGAAGGCAAAGCAGTTGTAGATTACGATAGTCCCGCCATAGAAGTACATCGCTGTGCGATGATGCCCATTAAACCCGACCCAAGAAGCGTTTAGCTATACTTTAATGCTGCTATAATTTTGCTCCAGTATGGTCATAATATCCGTTTCCTTATAAATAATTTTACCGCCTATTTGTATATACGGCAGAATATTATCATCACGGTATTGCTGTAAAGTCCGCTTGCTGATATGGAGCAGCTTGCAGACATCTTCGCCCGACAAGTAAATTTCTCCGTTCATTACAGGGCGGTAGTTTTTCAATATGCTTTCAATACGGTTTCTTAGCTGCCTAATCATTTCCTTATGGGCGATGATTTCGTCATTGTCATTCGTGAATAAATCCATTTTCAACAGTATTGTACGGCTGTCCGGCTTCGAGCAAAGCCTGTACATCCGAAAGTTTATAATAGTTCTTACGGTTCAGTTTTGAATGAGGCAGCAAGCCTTTGTCCTTGTAGGTCTGCAAAGTCCGTTTGGTAATGTTCATCATCAGGCACACTTCCTGGTTATCGAGCCATTGCTCTTCCTTGAAAATGGGCGTGTATTTCCGAGTGGCTTTTTCGGTCAGTTCCAAAAGCTCCTTTATATCATTCTTCATTCCGTCTAATGCGGATTTCTGTACTGCGATAACTTCCATAGTCTGCTCAATTTTTCTGTGGAAGTCGAATTTATAAAGGCTTTTTGCAGGGTTAGGAAAGGTTGCACCCGTTGGCTTTGAAAGGCAGTATTTGGCAGTTTATTATTGTCATTAAATGAAAAATCGGATAACCTTTTGGGCTACCCGATTTTGTTTTAAATCTTGTCAGAAGAATATGTATCAGCGTTGGGCAGGTTGTTCTGCATTCACTTCCTGCTGTTGTTTTTCCTTTTTCTCACGGGAATACACCCACAATGACAACAATCCGAATATAATCAGTGCATAAGCTATCCATTTGCCAACCCTTTCGACAAATTTAATAAAGACAGAACTTTCATAAGAGGAAAATCCCTCTGCTCCCATAGGGCTGCGCCTGTAAAACTTTCTACGGTTAATCCAGTAACGAAGCCCCAAGCCTGCAACCAAAAATATTATACCTATAACCAATGAAGCGACCATAACCTATGCTTTTAGTATTCCAGTTGATAAATTTAAAAAATATTGACGAACCTTTAAAATTATCCCTGTTCAATATGCTGTAAATCAGAACGATTTACCTTTCGATAAGCCGTTTTTTCTGAAACATACAAACCAATTTAATCACTACTGTTAAACTGAAAACTTATCTGTTTTTCGTTCCCGAAACTGTCGGAAATCCAAACCTCAAAGGATTGCGATACGGCAGAAGCGGAAGTATAATACAACCTGAACTGCTCTGTGGGCAATTGGTAAAGGTCATTGGGCAGGTACGGCGGTTCATCATAATACTGCAATATGCCTTGTCCGTCAAACTGGAAGTAACGGATGAAATACTGCGTGTTGCTGTAATTTCCTGTTCGCTGTATGGTAATGCGTATCTCAACGGTCTGCCCATTGGCAACATCTTTAGGTACAGGCATCACTTTTACCTCAAAAGGAAAATCATTCTGTATTTCGAGTTCATCGTCTTTGCTACAAGATACCAGCGAAATTGAGCCTGTCAGGATTGCCAATAATAGGTATATTGGCAGTAATCCCGTTCTGAATTTATTGAATATTGCTATCATCGTTTTTACGTTTTAAAAGTTAAACCTTAATCCCAAACCTGCCGATGGTCGGAACTGCTGTAAGTCTGTACCCCAAAGGACTTTTGTACGCCCTTGTAAGACGAGTACAAAACGGTCGGACAGATACGTTTCAAAAGTCAGGCGACCACCTGTACCATAAATGAAATTATCCTCGCTCAGTATCTGAGCTCCGTCATACAACATTGCTTCGCCCCGGTTGATGGTTTCGTAACCGACCACACCAGTTATCCCAAAATTCAGCGTGATATTTTTTCGGGCATCGCCCAACAAAAAGAAGCTGTAACCGCCCTCTGCGGAATAGGTTTCCTGTGGGATGCGGAGGTCTTTGTAATCGTGGTACTGGTGCGTGTATTCCAACGCCCAAATCTGATAATTGCCATTTTTACCGTTCACGGTCATACCGATATTGATATAATAGTCATTGCCGATTTTGTCATCGGACAAAATACCTGTACTCACTTCCAATCCTTTTTGCTTTGGCAACATTCTTTGTGCCTGTGTAACCGTGATGGCCATAAAGATGAGCATCACGGTATAGATATACTTTTTCATATTATCTGCTTTAAAAGGTTATTAAAATTTTAGGTGCATATCGTTAATCAAACGAGCTTTGATTAAGTCGGAATTTTCTACCTGAAGCGTTTGATGTCTGCCGCCATTCTTCTCAAAAATCTCAATCAGCAATACCTTGTCATCGGCAATGGTAAATTGGTCAAGCAGAAACACATTTTGTTCAGTCGATTTTCCGTTTATTCCGTCCTCCAATGGCTTATAAGTTCTTAATGGTATCAATGGTCGTTCCTGCACTACGGTACGTTTGGCTACTTTCTTATCTACTAACTTGAAATTCACAAAATCAATCTGAAATGGTACATTGGACTTGTTTTTGACTTCCGTATGAAAATAGTATTTCCCGTTGTGGATGTAGATGCCTTTCAGAATGAAGTGTATTCCAAAACTCTTAGCCCCGATATGCTTTACAATCCTTTTGTCTTTCTTGTAAATGGTTTCCAATAACAAGCCTGCCAATGACGGCGAATTGTTGCCCAATTCCTCGAAAAGCACATCGTTTCCATTGGCTTTATCTACTGCCTTTTGCATAGTCAGCAGGTCATAGCTCAATGCTTCCGGGTAAGAACTGTAATACACATTGAAGCTGTAAAAACGTCCGTCATTGGTAATCACAGAAAAGTTCGTTTCCGGCTCAAAATCCCTTACGGTTGCCTTTACACGCAATACGTTTTCCGCATCTTCTGCCTTACCTGCAATCAGGTATTCGCTTCCTAAATCCACATAACGAATGGCGGTCGGGAAAATAAGGTGCGAAGTTTTATCGTAAGTAACTTCCATACGATACGGTTCTATCTTGCCCAGGGCAAGCGGTGTTTTTGCATTTACACTATCCTGTGCAAAAGAGCTTACGGCAAAGCCGATAGTAAGGGCGAATGCCCAAAAGGTTTTAAAAAGATTTTTCATCGTCTATAATATTTAATTTTAATGGTGATGAAGCTTGTCCTGTTGTACAGGACAGGTTTCATTGTTTTATTTATTTGAGTTCAACATTATTTTTTAGAAACGAGGAAGACCTGATGACCTGCCTTTAGGGTAACTTTGGGTGTTCTTACCTTTTTGGCGAAATAGCCCGAAATACCCTGCACCACGCCACGGCTTAAATCAGCAGCGACCTGTTGTCCGGCATTTTGCGTGAGCATTACACTGGTTCCTCCTGTCTGGCTCATATTGCCTGCCATTTCGGTAAGAGCATTCATTTCGGGAGAATACGGCACGTATAGTCCCGGTTGTCCGTCCAAATCGTAAATGGTAATATCCACGGGGATAATATTACCCTCCAATTCGATATTGGTAATTTTGAGTTGCAAACGTCCGCCCTGAAATTTGGCATTGGCGGTTACAATCGTTCCTTGCGGAATGGTGCGGATTGGCGTTTTTGCAGGTTCCAATAATCGCAATCTTACACCCGTTTCGCCGACAACCGTTTGTGCATCGTGTACACAGGCTTTGATACTGTTTTTCGGTTGCACCATTTGCTCGGCAGCACCTGCGGTATAAAAACCTCTGTTTCGGGTTTCACTCCAATCGGCTAAAAATGCACTATCACTTGGCTCACGGTACAAGGCTGATACGGTGTTTTTCCTTGTAGGCGTGAACGCCACAAAATGCTCTTTTTGATTAGTTCCCGAAGTTGCTGAAGCTGTACCACTATTAGCAGGAGTGGCTTCTGCTGTGTTCGTAGTACCTTGTGGAAGATACTTTGCCGCCATCTGGTAAGATTTTTCCATTAGGGCAAGCTGGTCATCAACGGTTGTAGGCTTAGGTATATCCCGTTCAGCTAATTGCTCTTTGAGTTCGTCCAACTGTCTGCGGAGTTCAATTGTTTCCGAATTGTCGTCCTGGTAGAAATTACCCAAGGTGCTTTGCATATTGCGGTAACTGCTCAATGCAGGATTGCCGTTTCTTCCCGAACCTCTGCTACCAACATAGCTATTGCTTTCGTCTTCTTCGGGAAGCTCATCTATGGGTTCATCTTTGTCTTCGGTATTCCAATAGTCCGAAAGTGTTGCAAGTGCATTGCGTTTTTCCTGCTCTTTGCGTTCGAGCATTTCCAACTCGTAAGCCTTGCCTTTGTCGGCAGGCATTCCTGCTCCTGTAGCTTGTGGTACGGCATCGTTCAACCCGATGTTCTCGATTTCGTTTTTGTCTGCGGAGGGTTTAAATATCAAGTACATACAGCCTACAAAGACAATTCCCATCAAGCCAAATATGAGCGGCTTTTTGAGTTTTTCGGCTTTGTTCTGTGTGCCATCTTGCAGCACATCGGCGGTTTCGTTCGGGCTACCTTCTGTTATCCGAACAACCGACTTTTTGTTCTCATTTTCTTTCATAAATCTGATTTTTTAAAATTGTTGATACTGTGTCCCGCAAGGCTGCCGGACTTTCACGTTTTTTGAGGACAGGGTTTTCGATATGTTCAATGACTATATCATTGGACTTTCCGGCATCATACCATACTTTGAGAACAACCCCTGTGGTAAGCAGCAGATAGCCCACAAAAAAGTACAGCGTATATTGGTGCTGTTTCCTTATGGGCAATGCCCGCCAACGGTCATCCAGCTTGTCAAAATACCTGTCCATATTTTCCCTTAATTTTTTCATACTATTACTGTTTGAGGTTATTACATTCTGAACCCTCTTTTGCGGGGAGCAAGCTGTTCTTTAGGCTTTTCGCTTACCTGGGCAATGGCTTCTTTCCTTGTCGGAAGCGAACTTGTTGAGAGGTCTGTCAATTTCGATTGCTTCAGTAATTGCCCGTACCGGTCTGTTCTTTCAATATTCATTTTCTGTACATCGAAAAGACCGTCTTCATACTTTACCCACATATTGCATTCAACCTTTGGCTTATCGTCACCATTCCATTGCAGGTAAGTTTTCAGCATCAGGATGTTGGGCAGCATCGGTTTATCCATTCCGTTTTTACAAGCCTCCAAAAACCTGCTGATGCTGTCTTTGATTTTGTCGGCATAGGCTGCCTCCGTTTGGAAATAACCATCGTACCCTTTATCGGTCAGGGTTTTTGCGAATGTGTCTAAATCAAGTGACTGTTTCATATCACTTATTTTTTTAGCGTTCGATGACTTCTATATCCCGGTTTTCTACCACCGAAAATTTTTCGATGTTAAAGCCCTGGGGATTGTTGTCGGAGCGAACGGAGTTTACGAGATAGCAGGAAGTAATCAGGTTGCGTCTGGTTACGTTGCTCGACCGGATAATGAACTGTTTGGCATAGGTTCGTACCGCATACGGATAGGTGTCGAAGTTGCAGACAACACTATCTACTTCTATGCGCTGCTGCACGTTACCCGAAATTATCCGGCTGTAATAGCCCTTTTCCGACAAGTCTTTGTAATAATCGAAAGCCGATTTATCGGCAAGGTTGAATGCCCTGCGCATATTGCTTTCGATAGCATTTTTGTCGGGAGCAAGCGTAAAGAAAAGCTCGTGAAAACGTCTGACGTGTTCCCTTGCTTCCACAGGTCGGTTGATACTTGCATCCTGCGATAAGGCAAGCATCAGTGATTTACCATTATCCAGTACATAGATTTTCTGGCGTTGTTCGTCTGCAAAGCGGTAGGATTGCCATACGGCATATCCTACCACGCCAATGCAGAGAACGGCAAACACAATGGCATACAAACGTATCTGCCTAAAGCTGTTTTCTATATTTCTTAGCGTTTTAAATTCCATTTTTAAATGATTTGATTGTTTTTATTTTCCCATTAATTTCCCACCGATATTACCTGCCGCCGAGCCTGCACCAGCTCCGGCAATATTTCCGGTTTTCATTGCAGCTTGGTTTACGTTGCGGGTAAAGTTCCCTGCACCTCCGGCTTGGATTACCCACCCTGTTACGGTCGGTATAGTGAAGTACCCAATGATGCCGATAATCATAAAAATGATGTACACCGTATTACTCGTATCAGGTATATAGGTAGGGTCAGCCAGCATTGCTATATCCCTTTCCAATATGAGGGATTGTATTCTTGCCAGCATAGAACTGAACAAATCCGAAACGGGAAGCCACAAGTAAACACTTACATACCGGGTCAGCCATTGCGTGAGCGTGGACTGAAACCCGTCCCATACGGAAATAGCAAAAGCTATTGGTCCGAGTATGGAGAGGACTATCAGGAAAAATGTTCGTATTGTATCAATAACCAAAGCCGCCGCCTGAAAAAGTATCTCCAGCAGATTGCGGAACCAATCTTTTATGGCTTTTTCTATCTTGTAGGCTTGCCTGTCCATATACATTCCTGCCATTGTGCCAATGTCGGAGGGCGACCAACCGAGTTCGTCCAGTTTCTTATCAAACTCTTCGTCTGATACCATATAGGCGGTTTCGGGATTTCTGACCATTGCCTCGTATTCCAATTGGTCTTTCTGTTGCTGCAATTGGTTCAGGTCGAGCACCTGGTCTTCGAGTATCTGGTGAGTCCCTATAACCACCGGGCTTAGAACCGCATTGATGGTTCCCAAGACGATAGTCGGAAAGAACATAATGCAAAGCCCCAAAGCGAACGGACGTAACAAAGGGAACATATCAATAGGTTCGGCACGGCTTAATGCCTGCCAAACCTTTAATGCCACATAGAACAATGCTCCCAATCCCGCCAGCCCCTTAGCCACTGCCGCCATATCGCCTGCAAGCGGCATCATATCGTCGTAAAGCGAACGCAGGAGTTCGTGAAGATTATCCCATTCCATTTTTACCAGTATTTTTGGTTAGCAGTTCCATAGAGTTCAAGCACTCTTTGGGCATCGTTTTTCTTTTTCGCTCTCAGGTAGCTTACAGAAATATTCTTATTGGTGTAGTAGCGAACAAGGCTGTGGTAGTCCTTAACTTCTTTGTACACACGGTCAATAATATCCATACGCTCTTTGTCGTTCAGTGAAAGGCTTGATGCTGTTATTATCTGTTTGAGTTCTTTCAGCAGTTCGGTACTTTCATTCAGCAATGCCGAATAACCGTTACCAATGGCTACCAATTCCTGTGGCGAAAAATTGGGGTCGTTCATCATCTTGCCGAAATTCTGCACATACATTTCGGACACATCACCTACCAGCAAAACAGTCTGTTGAACCTTACGGGCATCTTTCACAAGGTTATTGATTGCTTTGAGCTTATCGTAATACTCTTTGCCTTGCTCATATACTTTCTTCACTTCGTTGAAGTTCTTGACCACATTGCTCACGGTGGAAGAAGTCTGTACGATTTCGTTCGCAGAGTTGAGAATACCTGAAGCCAGATTTGCAGGGTCGGTTACAACCCATTGGGCATTTGCGGACGGTGCTACGGCAAGCATAAGTGCCGTACACACCAGTAACATTACTTTTTTCATTGTCTTGAAATTTTTGATTGTTAATAATTATTGATTTACCTGTTCACGCCGTTGCATAGCGATATGCTTGATGGCGAGTTCGACGTTACCGTCGAGTTCCGATGCGAGCTGCATCACTTCCATTTTTTCGGTTTCTTCGGTGGTGTATGCAAGATATTCCTCCAAACTAACTTCGGTGGCATATACTGCCGAGTGTGTACCACCTAAGCCAATCCAAACCTCTTTGTACAGTCGGCTCGCATCGTTGTTCATATTGATGGAAAGTACCTGACCTTTCTCTTTGTCCGTCAATCCGAGCATCGCTTGTATGTCATCGAATTTGTTCATATACTTACGTTGGTCTAAGAGGATTTTGCAGTCGGAGTTATTGATGATACTTTCCTTTACAATGGGCGACTGGATAATGTCGTCCACCTCCTGCGTGACCACAATGGCTTCTCCGAAAAATTTCCTCACAGTCTTAAAGAGGTACTTAATGTATTCTGCCATTCCTTCTTTGGCAATCGCTTTCCAGGCCTCTTCAATCAAAATGAGTTTGCGAATACCTTTCAGCCTCCGCATCTTGTTGATAAAGACTTCCATAATGATGATGGTTACTATGGGAAAGAGGATTTTGTGGTCTTTTATCGCATCAATTTCAAACACGATAAAGCGTTTGGAAAGCAGGTCTAATTGCTTATTTGAATTGAGCAGATAATCATACTCGCCACCTTTGTAATAGGGTTCGAGTACGTTCAGGAAATTGGCAATATCAAAGTCTTTTTCCCTTACCTGTTTTTCTTCGAGTACCTTACGATAATCGCCTTTTACATACTCATAGAAACCGTTAAATGACGGGTAAATATCTTCCTGTTTGATACGCTCGATATAACCGGAAACCGCATTGGAAAGAGCAACTTCTTCCGAACGGGTTGGCGGTTCATCATCACGCTTCCACAGTGTCAGTATCAAGGTCTTGATACTTTCACGTTTTTCGATATCAAACACGCCATCATCGGTATAAAAGGGATTAAATGCAATCGGGTTGTCTTCGGTGTACGTGAAGTAAACCCCGTCTTCGCCTTTGGTTTTTCCTTTAATCAGCTCGCATAAGCCCTGATAGGAATTACCGGTATCTACCAAAAGTACATGTGCACCCTGTTCGTAATATTGCCTAACCATGTGATTTGTAAAAAAAGACTTACCCGAACCTGACGGACCAAGAATGAACTTGTTCCGGTTCGTGATAATCCCACGTTTCATCGGTAAGTCTGATATATCCAAATGGATAGGCTTTCCCGTAAGCCTGTCCGCCATTTTGATACCGAACGGAGAGGGCGAATTGTGGTAGTTGGTTTCTTCCGTGAAGAAGCACAGTGCCGGTTCAATGAACGTGTAAAAACTTTCTTCGGAAGGAAAATCTCCGGCATTGCCCGGCATTCCAGCCCAATACAAAGTGGCTACGTCCGTAGTGTTATGTCTGGGCTTACACTCCATCAACGCCAACGCACTACCGCAATCATTCTTTAGCTGTTTCAGTTCCGCAGGATCTTCCGACCACGCCATAATGTTGAAGTGTGCTCTTATGGAAGACAGCCCGAACGAATGTGCTTCGTTCAGGTATTTTTCTATCCATTCTTTGTTGATTTGGTTCGCACGACTGTACCGAGCCAATGAGTGCATATTGCGGGCAGACTTCTCAAACTTTTGCAGGTTGTCGTCGCTGTTATCTAAAAACAAATACTGATTGTAGATGTGGTTGCAGCTTAACAACAAGCCCACAGGTGCGGCGAATGATAGACGGCAATCGCTCCGGTCGGTAGATAGCTTTTCAAAACGGGTATCTGCCGATACCGTTCCAGGCAAATCGTCCGTATCGGACAAGGTATGCAGCGATAACCTTTTATTTCCGATACGGACTTCTTCAGCCCCCAATGCGATGTCCTGCATTGGGGTTCCGGCTTCTCTTGACAGCGTAAGGTATTGCTCTAACAATCCCTGCTTTTCATCAGTGCCGATAATGTCATCTTCGGTCAATCGTCTAAGCGTTACAAAACCACTATCGTTTACGATACGCTCAAATTGAGCAACCGCCTCCATAAAGCGGTGTATCGTTTCCTTGTTCCTGATTTCTTTTGGTATCAGCATTCCTTTGCAAAGCGAACTGAAGTTGCTTTGCATACGCATTCTTTCCTTAGTGGTCTTGGTCAGGAACAGGTAGCAATAGTGGTTCAGAAATGGTCGCTCGTTGAAATGACTTTGATAGCTTTTAGACAGGAAACTTTGGTCTTCCTGTGCTAAATCGGGAGCGTAGTTTTCTTTGATGTACCAATCCTGCTTATGGATTACCGTAAAATCGGGCAAGGTTTTGATTGCCTTGTGCCAAGCGGAATGAACGGCTTCATATTCCGCAGATGCTACCGTAAACAGCTCCGGCAAACGCACTTCAAAGCAGGCGGTAATGTCCGCATCTTTGGAAAGGATGCAGTTGTTCTCTACTGCCAGCAATGGAAATTTGTTTTCCAGCGTTGTTGTCTTTGCAACGTTTCTCATAGGGCATTCGATTTAGGAGTGAATTTTAAATAGCGGTGTACAGGTTTGCGACAGATGATGTAGCGGGGATGCCTTTTATTCGCACCAATTTTCATTAGTCCGTGTTCGCCATACTTTTTGTTTAGTGAAAAGGTCTGCCACACAATGAGCGAAGCACCGCCTGCTCCGAGGAACAGGCAGATGTAAGAGTTTACGCCAGCCATATACAGTATCATCACGAAAATGAGTGTGCCGAGTAGCCCACCTGCAAAGATGAAGAGGTACTGTGCTTTCAGTCCTTTAAATTCCACTGTCCTGCCAATGCCTTTGTTTATGTTGTAACTGTTCATAAAGCAAAGGATTAAAGGAAGAATGAACGCAGGATGGTAGCCGCTACGATTAAGAAGATACACGCACCGAACCAGCTTGCCGCAGTCTTCGATGTATCAGGGTCGCCCGAACTGAATTTGTTGTACACCTTAACGCCTCCGATGAGCCCAACCACCGCACCGATGGCGTAGATTAATTGGGTTGCGGGGTCGAAATAAGACGTTACCATTTGGGTAGCCTCGTTGATACCAGCCGAACCGTTTCCCTGTGCGAACGCACCAATTCCTGACAGCATTGCCACGGCTGCCAGCAAAACTTTTTTTCTCTGTTTTTCCATAATTGAAACACATTAATTTGTTACAGTTTGCCCACACCTTGCGGGCTTTCGGAACAAAGGTGTTTCGGAAATCAAAGCAATCTAACAAAGTGGCTGTCAAAGGAATGATTTGGCGTTGAGTGGCGTTGTAGAACTGACTTATATAAAAAAAGCATCAAGCTATTAGGCTTGATGCTTTCAAATACCAAAGTTACTACTATAACTATTTACTTTCTACAGCCAAAACATTGGTAACAAATCTTCGTCCTCTATTTTGTGCTCCTACAACTACAACTATATATTGAACCAGTAAGAAAGAAAAATAATATATGTTAATCGGCCAAGTTGCAATAACAAGAGCAGGAATTCCAATAAAGACTATAAATAGAAAGGACAATGAAGCAGAATCTCTAGCTAACAAGAACGTTCTGTGACTTTCGGAAATTACAATATCTAAAGTGTTTTTCTGGTAAATTTTATACCACAGCCTGTTTTGATCTTTGGGATTTTTAGGTAAATTCCCATGAATCTCTTTCAGTTTTTTTCTGTCTATTCGAGGATCTTCTTTACTTAGTTTTGAAAACGCTATTGAGCCTGGCAAGGGGTTTTTGAGTTTCCAAAAAACCAGTATAGCTTTTTGATTGCTTGATAATAAACCATTCAATAAAAACAGCAGTAATGGAGCTATAGATGCACCAAGACCTTTTATTATTAAAACGATATCGAATTCATTTGCTATTTCTTTAAAATACTGTGGGAAGATTATACCACATATAATTAAAATATTTGCTGACAGTAGGATCCACAATTGTGGAGTATTCTTTGCCTTTAAATTCACAGGTTTTTCCATATTCACTTCAATTTAAAATACGTAAGGAAATATACCGGTTGGAGTAATAATGGATAAAAACACAGGCAATGGCGGTTGAAGATTACTACATTCTTCTTTGTGCTTCTTCACGCTTTCCATATCCTGTTTACTAAGACAATTAGGTCCATCAGGATGAGTGTGCCATTCCCCGACATAACCAATTTGACCTCCTGAACTCTTTTCTATTGCTGAAATTTCATTCGCTAAACCATTTTGTCCTCTGACAAACTGTGTTGTACTACCTTTGCTATCCAAAGGAGCTTTGATCGAACCAGTAATATGAATTGTTTTCGTTTTATAATTACAAACACCAACAAATACACCTCCCGTCTCATTTTTTCCAGCAATCGTAAACTCTTTAGTCAATTGCTCTACAATACCTTGCTTAAATCGAATTTCCCAATTAGTATTGTTAACTGCCTGAAACATATCAAATGGTTTTACATTAAACACCTGTGTTTCAATTCTATAGTCTTTTGAATCTATAATGCGATTCAAATATATTTTACCTTCCGCTGACATCATACTCATTTCTTTCTGTAGAACACCAGAAAAATAAGATGCATGAGAGGAAATTTTATGGTCTGATAAAACTGTCGTTTCCGAATTACAGCCTACACCAACATGCACTGTTAAATTAGAGTGAGCGGATGCCTGTTCATTCTTAAGCCAGTTTCTAATATTCAAATCGTTTTCAGCAAGACTAAACAAATACACTTGCAAATCATCCAATCTGGGGTTTCTATTATTACCTTCTTTGTACATTATCCCCAAATTTCCAAAATCACTTATTGAGGCACTTACTACATGATTATTATCTATATTTCTTAATGTAGACAATCGATTAAAAAATGCTTCGGAAGCAGTAAAATCTAATACCCAATCATATTTCTCAAATGTTTCTTTTTGGCCTATAAGCCCATCCTTAAAAGAAGTACCACTTATTATTTTTGTATTTTCATAAGGGTAAATTTTCTCTATTTTTTCTGCTAATGCTTCGGCTTTATTGTGACCTACATCCTCTCCAAATAATGTGTGTCTAACTAAGTTATGCGGAGAAATATAATCTGGGTCGATCAAAGTTAAGTTTGTCTGTCCAGATCTCGCTAAATGCATTATCATCTTAGATCCGATTGCACCACACCCAAAGATAACATTTCTTTTGCTGTCTGAAATTTTGTCCAATCCTGATATATGACCGGCTAATTTTTTAGTTAGAGGTTGGTTGTGCGATAACATATCTATCGGTACGTTATTGACAATTTTTTCCTGTTCGATGTCACTGGAAGTTACCTTAAAGCGTAGGTTTATGAATTCTACATTCGATGAATAGCCAATCAGTTGACTAGGTCTACGTATTCCAATTATTACAGGAAAATAGATATACTCGTTTATTTTACTATAGGTAGTAATGAATTTTTCAAACTCTTTATATTTAATATGATAATACTCACAAAACAATTTAAACTCGTCCCATGACCTTGGAATATTTACTTCATATTCTCGTCTTATCACATCTTCTTCACTCCATAGCACATATCCGTAATAATATTTCTTTCTTGTAACATCTTCTTTGTCTTTTTTACGTTCCTCGTCAACTTCCTTAATAGTAGTAAGTGCATTTTTATCAGTAATCGGCCTAACAAATTTATACGTATACCTACCCAAATTACTCGGACGTTCGAACAAGACAATTGAAAACTTATCTCCAAATTCAAAAGCTGCTTTATTAGCAACAACAGTCAGAAGGGTATCATAGTCATAAATTATACTTCCCGAGTATCCCTCTAATCTCAATGGTTCATATTGTTCACCATTTTCAGTTAACTCACCTGTAGCACCATCTCTAAGCCAGTTGCTTATTCGTATTACGAGGTCTTCAATCCTTTTATTTGCATACCATTCGTCTGCATTTCCTCTTACATAACAGAAGGCCGGCGGGCGATTATTAACTGCTACATAAAGATGAGCAAGATTGTTTTTAGGAAAATCTAACCTGTCAGTATAAACTCGAGGAGCTGAAACTGGATAATTAATTAAATCAAACACAAAAATAACAGGCTCTTTTTCTCTAATGTCTAAATCGTCAAAATTCCCCAGACTAGGTAAGTCAATATTGATCTCAATTGGAATAGCGATTCTACTATTTCCCCAATCCAAAATCTTTACTTGATCACCTTGAAGTTGACATAATGATTTTAGAGAATCCTGAATTTCAGGATTCTCTATATCATTAGTAAATAACGGTAGGCTATCACTAAACTTCTCCATTTCCGTATTTTGAAGTGGTGTTTACAATACCTAAACCAGCTCCTCCGGCAACCTTAGCTGAACCCTCAACATGCTTAGGTTTTACTATTCCTTGAGAAGTAACCTCAAACACGATTGGTTGCGGAATCTTGTTAACTATGTTATACGTAGTAGTATTCAGAAAATTTCCATCCGTTACTTTTTTAACATACTCGCGTTTAGCCTCATAATGAGGTGGATTATCCTCGTCATTTAAGATTTTTTTACTTGATGCAATAACCTTTGCATTATTCCTCCTGTAGTTTAAAACTTCCAATGAAGTATCTTTCGGATCAGGATTTTCTTCTTGTGGCCTATCGTTAAAGAATGACCAAGAGCAGTGATGAGGAGAAAGAAATAAATCCCATTTCAAAGCATGTTCATTTTTGTACTTTTTAGTTTTTTCTAAAATAATACACCATGAAGTGTGATCAGAATCCCCCCCAAACATTGCAAGAGTTGAGAAATCTTGCTGATAAGATGTCTTTTTAAATCTCGCTTGAAACACAATGCTCGTTGAATTTTTTTTATCGTCACCTAATGCTTCAAGATGTTCCTTGAAGGGGGCATGTATGAATATTGAAAACAATACTTGATTTCGGTCATTAAAGCGGTCTACTATGTCTCCTGGTTTAGCTCTTAAATGATCTAAGTCTTTATAATCTGTACTTCCGTCATACCCGATAATCTTAATTCTATTTCCTGCATTATCCTTTTTAGGGTCTTTGCTTCGATGTAGTGAAAGCCGGCGTTCTGCTTCCTTTTGGTAAGCATCTTCATCATCATTTGTATGTTCCTCAGCAATCATTGGAGAAAACCACATTGTGTCTACTCTGATAAGCCCTTCCTTCTTATCACTTTCTGAATATTTTTCGGGAGCTCCTTGATAGAAGTGCTTTTTAAAGCCTCTACAATGATCTTGATCACCATGAGTTAAGATAAATACGTCAACATAGGGTATACCATTACTATACTGCAAGCTTTGCAATAAATCTTTTTTAACATCATATGTTTCGTCGTTGTCACAATTCCTGATGTTACAATCAACCACAATGGTTGTTTTGTCTTCCAAAGTAATTAGAGAGGTATCTCCATTACCAACTGGGTAATACTTAATAGTAGCGTTTGCCATTTAATTTTCTTTTTTATTTAATTAATACTTTTATCATTATCGTCTACCTAATTTTATAAAAATGGTAGTCCTAGCATAAACATTAGCAAAGCCAGACGATCATTGACCACTATAAGAAAAGAAAATGACAATTATATTTGCACAAATAACAAGTTTGTTTACTTTTGTGCTATTCCAATCACAATATCATTTATCCATTCTCATAAGTGGACACTTGAAAGAAACAGTAGGCATAGTTTAAGTTGTCGCATTTCTTAAACTATGCTTAAATTTCTCTAATATTTTTTTTTACGTTTTTATTCTATTTTTTTCTCAAATTTTCCACCTCCTTTTTTAAATCATTAATAGTTTCTGTTAGCTCTTTACCAGCCTTAAGGTATTCCATTGGATAATCTTCCTTGAGCTCATTCATCATTAGGTAATATATAGGCTTCAGCATAGTTCTAAGATCCAAATCATTATTATCACTAAACATATCTAAAGCAATATCATATTCTCTTTTAGCAATCAGTAACAGGAAAAATTCTACAAGTTCTGAAATATTTCTGTGAGCATAGCTATCATCATCAGTGCTGTTATGTAAAATGGCAGCTTGCTTTTTTACAATGCCTATTGCTTCCGTCAAATTGTCGTTCCACAATAGTATTTTAGCATAAAGTAACTCAAAGCGACTATTTATATCGTCTGGTTTGTATTTTTCAAGCAACTCTTTTGTGAATTTTTTCCTATTATTTCTCTTAGATCTATAGATGCTCTGTACCCAACATCCTATCACAGAAGTATCGCCTAATTCTATTGCTTTCTCAAACATTTTATCCGACTTCTCAAACAGCCCTTCTCTGTGAAAGAGATGAGCCAACTGATGTGCTGATTCAGCATCATTATGTGATACTCCATTTTCAAGAACAGCAATTGCCATGTCGTTTTGTTTCTGTCTAAGATATAATCTTGCTAATTGAGTATACCCATCAATTTCTCCCTTGTCAATGGCTAATTTAAATTGCTCCTCCGCTTTTTTGAAACTTGGTTTGCTTTTAAACATGTAGAGTCTTCCAAGATTAATATTACTATCCTCTTCGTTCTCCTTAACCGCATTCAAAAGAGCTATCTCAGCATCTTTTTTCTTTTTCATTTTAGAAAACAATTTTGCCAAAGCAGTATTAGATTTATCTAATTTAGCCTCTACAGCATCTCTAAAATATTTCTCTGCCATTTCAAAATCATTAAGATCTAAATAAATATTTCCTAAGGAAATCAATGACTGTTTAAAATTCTTTGTCACAGCTTGTTTATGATATTTTATCGCTGACTCGTAATCCTTTCTCTTTTTATAAATACTACCTAACCTATTAGCAGCATATGGATGAGGATGTGGTAATGTCAATGACTTCTCATAATATTCTATAGCTTTATCAGGATCATTTAAGTGCATGTCATAAATAACTCCTAATGTGGTGGATGTAAATGTATTTTGATCATCTAAATTCCAAGCTGATTTTGCTGCGTCTAATGCTTTTTCATGATCTCCTTGCATTAAATAAACAGATGTAGCTAACATGAAATAATCAATATCTTTATTTTCTACATCGTTGAGTCGACTAACAGCTTCATCAAAACGCTCATCTTTTAAGAGCTTTTTAATGTCATCTAATACATCCTTTTCAGCAGTTTTTGCCCCTTTTAATATTCTGTCTGGTAAGATAGAATTAGTAGTACTAATCAATTCTTCCTTTAAATTCTCCGGGATGTTCTCGCAAGATAAAAATGTATTACCCATATCTATTGCAGCAACAGCGTCATACTTACCATCTTTAAGGTTGCTAATATGATTTTTAAGTCTTTTAGTTAGCTCACTTTCGTCACACCAAGCATCAAAAAATCGAACTAGCCATATCACATTTTCCTTATCATGTTTTCTTCCAAACCTCATTAAGTACCAAATATTCATAAAGCGTTCCTTTATTCTATATAAATGATTCTTTGTAGAAGTAGGCACCTTCTCAATCAATTGATTTTTTTCTAGATATGATAGTATCGATGATATATTTTTGCTTTCCAATCTAGTCCGCTTTGCGATTTCTTTAACAGAAATCGCGTCCCATTTTCTAGCTATAGCATCAATTACTTTCTGTTGTTGAGTTGAAAGTTGATCTAACTCAGACTTATATAATAGTGTTAATGTATCTATAAGAAGATAAAGGTCTTTAATAGCCTTGCCATTTTCATTATCTAAAAAAATCTGAAAAAGATAAGAGATTGTTCTTGGTACACCTCCAGTTAATCTTCTTAACGCTTCAACTCTACCGGGGTAATTCTCAATAATCTCTTTAATCTGATTCTCCTCTCCATATTGTTGACCAATTTTTATTAGAAGTTTTTCGCAATCTTGTTGATTCAGCCCATCCAATTGCACCGTATTAAAAAACTTATAAAATGGATCGCCAAAGTCAATTGTTCCATCATTGAAAGAAGTTGAAGAACCTATTATCCTAAAATGAGATTCAGAGGTTAAAATTGACTTAAGTCGCTTTTTTTCGTATTCATTTAGCTTCTTTAAAAAAAAGTTAACATTCTCGATAAAAAGAATGGCCGTTTTGTTTTTTGACTTCAGAAACTTTTGCAAAAAACTAAATGATGCTTTTTCATAATCTTCTTCCGTGTCAATAATCTTCTCAATGGAATCAGATAGTTTTTCCTTATAAAAATTATCATCAATTCCCATAGCTATAGCCTCCCAAAGATTCGTTAGATCAGATAAATTGTATTGTTCTTCCGAGAACATAATAGGAAGGTAGATATCCGACAGCAGCTTTTCATCAAGTATAGCGTAATTCAGTCTATGCATTAATGTTGTTTTTCCAGCACCGCGCTGTCCAATAATAATAGTGTTTAAAGATTTACTTTTAATATCTCCATTCACTAAAATGTCTTTGATATAATCAAACTCATTTGTTCGTACAACAAACCCATCTACTATCGCAGACTTAGATTTGCTCCCCGTATTGTTTCTTAAAAATATATCTTGCTCACTCATAGTTGACGATAAAAATTTTGTCAAAAATAGTGACTATTTTTTTATCGTCAAAATTTTTGGCGATTTTTTTTTCGTTAAAACCATTTTTATCATGATTGTAGAAACAAAAGAAGCAAGAAAACTTCAGTTTTCTTGCTTCTACAATTTCTGACAAACGTAAATATTTCCTATACAAACTCCCCAATATCAAAATCACTTAAATCACTTTTCCGCAAATTGGAAGAACCGGCTTCGGTATCAGATGATGAAAGTGTGCTGTCCAGAAGCTCGGCAATCTTTTTGGAAGCACCTTGCATTGAACTTTCGAGTAGAGCAAATAATTCGGTTCCCTGTAATCTTTGAACTATATCAATCGCTGTTTCCTTTTGGGCTGGTTCCAATGTTTCTTTTTGGAGCAACACCCCCACGCTGTTTAGTTCTTCAAAGGTAACCCCCTGGGCAAAACCGTCATCGCTACCGGAAGTTCTGTACCTGTTCAAATCTTCTTCTTCCTCTGCCAAATCGGGTACATTATTACTGAACACCTCGTCCAGTTCTTCCTGCGGAATTTGTTGAATACCTACGTTTTCATTTGTGTCGTATTCGATGTCTAAATTATCAATATCTACCTCCGGTTCCGCTATCTGGCTTTCATTGGCAGTATTTGGCAGGGATTGGCTTCTTACGGGCTTTGGTTGCCCCATAATATCGGGCAGTTTCGGGTCCTGTTTCGGCTTTTGTTCCGACTTTCTTTTAATGACAATCTTGTCCTGCAAAAGCAGGGCAATAACTATCAGCAGGCATACTACAATTACTATTTCCATCGCTAAAAAATTGGTTTGTTCTGTTTGTTGTAATAATCGATGATGTCTTCGCCAAATTCCTTGAAGTGATGCTCAAGAATGTTGTCTATTAATGAGTAAAGCGTGGCTTTTTCTTCTCTTGACACCTGTACAATGCGGAGCAAACGTTCGTGGTATTCGGGGCGTATGTACACTACTTTTCCGTGCCGTCCTGACGGAAAGCGGTTGATGAGGAATAGAGAGGGATAAAGGTTTTTCCACTCTATATTTTTCTGGTTTTTTCTATTGTTGTTCATCGCTATAATTTTTAAAAAGTTGGTTTATCTGCTTTACCATAAAGCTCTTTCATTTCCGTTCCGAAATCATCAAAATGATGCTGAAGCAAATTCTGTAAATAATCGGCAAGGGTCAGCTTGCCACCACCGAGCATAAATACAAGCAGGTTCAGTTTCTGATGAAACTCTTTGCTGATATATACCGTTTTCCCTTTCCTTGCCATAAACTCTGTAGGTGTAAGGAAAGTGGATTTGTATTGAGCCGTGCGTAAGGCTTTGTCTGTTTTTTTGTTTGTATTTTTCATAATCAGATGCTTTAAAAAATGGGTTTAAATTTCTCGTTAAAATCATCGGTAATTGCTTTCTCAAACAGTTCAAAATGATGTTCGAGAATGTTATCGAGGTAAGCATACAGCGGTATCTTATCTTTCCCGATAACCTGTACGATACGGGAAAGGCGTTCGTGGTATTCCTGCCGGATATAGATGCTCTTGTCGCCCCGCTTTTCCATTGAGTGCGTATTGAGAAAACGTTCACCGTAGGTACTGTCTGAATTTTTTCTGGCTCTTGTTCGCTCTTTTTGCACAGGCTTCTCCTGTATTTGATCCTTGACCTCTTCTTTAGCAATTTCTACTTCTTTGATTTCCTCTTTGGCAGGCTCTTTGGCAGGCTCTTTGGGCGTCTCGGCGGGTGGCTGTTTCATTCCCTCTTTGCGGACACCGCCAGCCATTAATGACATCACATATTCTTCGTCAATTTCAGGGCTGTTTCTTTTTTTATTTCCTTTTTCCATAATCGTTACAGTTCAATGGTTCTTAAAAATTCCTGGATAAATAAATCCAACTGACAAGCAGCCATCAGCCTTTGGTCGGGCGGTAGCAAAGAAGAACGAAAAGGCGTTTTTTCCATCGCTTCACTTTCTTTTCTGAAACGCTTGCTGTCCGTTACATAAATTTTCATCAGGGAGAAACCCAAGTCCGCTATGAATTTGCCGTACAAATCATAGAGTTCCGATTTTTCACGTCTGTCCACCTGGTTCCAAAACAGGTGGATACCTTTAATAGTGCTTCCCCCGTTTTTCATTATAATATCAGTAAGAGCCTGTGTAAAGCTCAGTGTACTTTCCACGACAACCCTGTCAGCCGTGATAGGCGAAAAAATGTAGTCCATTCCCATAAGGGTATGAAGTATTCCGGCAGAGTTGACCGTTCCGGGCAAGTCGAAGAAAACTACATCAAACGGAATAGTTGAGGAACGGAGTAAATTATCGGCTTCGCTCAAAGCGGTTTCCGCTTTGCATTGCTCTATCGTGTAGGCTTTCTTATTAATGGTCATAAATTGCCTGTGGGCAATCCGCTTAAAGTGTTCGTTTTCCCTTACGGCTTTCAAATCCCTTTCACGCATTTTCAATAAACTGTACTGCGGATAATCGCAATCCAACACGGCTACATTGTAGCCCATCCGGTAATGGAGCAGGCTGGCAACAAGTGCCGTAAATGTGCTTTTGCCAACGCCGCCTTTTTGAGAGGAAAAGGCAATGAACAGCGGTTTCTTTTTTGTTTCCATATCTTAAAAAATTAAAGTTTCTACTTTCTTGCAGGCTTCCCGTCCTGAGGACTGTCTGTCAGTCATTCCTGATTTCATTCCGGCTTCCTTGCAGGATAGCCAGCCATCTTGCTTTACTGAACTTGTGACTGTCTGCCTCTCTGCAATACGGCAGGACTGCACCCGTTCCTGTTTGCTATCAGTCAGTATAGCCGTCATTCCTGTACTCCTGCAAACCTGCATACGTTCAGGAAGTCTGTCTTGCGTGATTGCCTGTCGTCAGTCTATCTCGTTTGCTTTCTTACAATCCTGCAATCTTGCAGTCTTGCAATCCGGCTTGCAGAATGGCCTGCATTTCTGAACGCTGTCTATCCGCTCTGAATGATGGTCTGATAGCGTTCCTGCCTGAAATCTGATACAAAGAACCAATGTTATTTTCCTTGTTGTACACAGGTGGCAGTGTTTGGCGTTCAAAGGCAGTGTTTGGCACTCTGTTACACTGCAATGCTTTCAGAAAGAGGCCTTTACTTTGTAAAATGAATTTTATTAACGGATTTATGCAAAATCGAATGGACAAAACGGAATTTAACAGTAACGGCATCGAGCCGTTTTTCCCTGTTAAAATCAATCCGTCCCGCAGGGCGGATTTTTGTGTTCAACAGAACACGGCAAGTTGTGTTTTGAGCATCTCGAAAACTTTTCGGATGCTCAAAACAACTTGCCCTTGCAGGGGGCAGAAAACGTCCTCCGAAGTCGGCGTTTTTGTGTGAATTAAAAATGGATTAGTGATGAATGAGAACAGCAAAAAGCAGTTAAAAAAGACGGGGCGACCGCTTAAAGACGACCCTGCGAAAATCCGCTACACAATTTCCTTTACCGAGGAAGAACACGCCCGTTTTCTTGCCCTCTTTGATAAATCGGGAATGCAGGTAAAGGCACATTTTATAACGTCCTGTATCTTCAATAAGACGATAAAATCGGTGCATATCGACAAAGGAACGGTTGATTTCTATATGCGACTGACTTCGTTTCACAGTCAATTCCGCTCAATTGGTGTCAATTATAATCAGATTGTGAAGCTATTGTACAAGAGTTTTTCCGAGAAAAAAGCATCGGCTTACCTGTATAAATTGGAAAAACAGACAGCAGAAATGGTCGAATTGTTCAAAAAAGTGGTGGAGATAACCGAAGAGTTCGATAAAAAATACCTCAAAAAACAGCGGTAGTAATGATAGCGAAAATAGGAAGAAGTGCAAATTTATACGGAGCATTGGCGTATAATAATCTGAAAGTAGAGAAAGAAAACGGACAAATTCTGTTTGCAAATAAGATAATTGAAACGGCAAACGGGCAGTATTCCGTTGCACAATTAGCACAATCTTTTGCTCCTTATCTGTTAGCTAATCAAAATACAGAGAAACATACCCTGCATATTTCGCTCAATCCCGACCCGAAAGATACCGTTAGCGATGATAAGTTTCGGGAAATGGCACAGCAGTATATGCGGGAGTTGGGATATGGCGAACAGCCTTTTGTGGTATTTAAGCATACCGATATTGACCGTACCCATATCCATATCGTGTCGGTTTGTGTGGACGAAAACGGAAAAAAGATTTCGGACAAATTCGAGAAAATGCGGTCGATGAACATCTGCCGTGAACTCGAAAAACAACACCATTTGATACCTGCAACAGATAAAGAGCGTAGCCAGAACGATAAAATTTTCCACCCTGTGGATTACAGTAAAGGCGATGTAAAAAGTCAGATTGCATCCGTTGTCCGACACCTGCCGAACTATTATCAATATCAGACTTTGGGAGAATACAATGCTTTGCTTTCTCTTTTCAATATTACCACCGAGAAAGTGGAGGGCGAATTGCAGGGAAAACCACAGCAAGGTTTGCTGTATATTCCGTTGAATGAAAAAGGCGAAAAAGCAGGAAATCCGTTTAAGGCTTCCTTATTCGGAAAGAATGCAGGGCTACCAGCATTGGAATTGCATTTTGCGAAATGCAAAACGGCTTTGAAAGACCACCCGACCAAGCAGACGTTAAAAACAGCCGTTACCATTGCCCTGCAATCTACGGATAATGAATTGAGCTTTAAGAAGCAGTTGGGCGAGCAAGGTATTAACGTGGTGGTTCGCAGAAACGACACCGGACGTATCTACGGTATGACGTTCATAGACCACAATTCAAAAACCGTTTGGAATGGCTCACGGTTAGCAAAGGAACTTTCTGCCAATACCTTTAATGATTATTGGAACAATAACATCAAGCCCGACATCAAAGAGCTGGACGAGCCACAAGAAAAAATATCCCGTTTAGAGGACAGAGAGGAATTAACATCAGAGCAACCGCACCCTATGTTTGAATTTGATGATACCAATAAGAAAGACGACGGTTTGATTGAAGCCTTTGGTGGTTTGCTCATTCCCGAAGCACAGGGAGAAGATTACGATGAAGCGGACTTTGCCAACAAAATGAAGAAAAAGCGGAAACGCAAAAGAGGTCAGTAGTTATATTCAGCCAAACACTGCCACGTACTGCCTTTGACTGCCACAATCTCACAGTCACACTATATAGCTCATAAATTCACGCCCGAACATTTAAAAATTTATAAAAATGCAGGGAGAAGACGATTTAAGAGGGCTTGCAAAGATTATGGCTTTTATGCGAGCAGTAAGCATCATTATAGTATTGATGCACTTGTATTGGTTTTGCTACGGTTTCTTTATAGAACGTGGCTGGACGTTAGAAATCATCAACAAAATATTAAGCAATTTTCAGCGTACCGCCGGACTGTTTTCACATACACTATATACGAAAGTTTTTGCTTTAGTATTATTGGCATTAAGCTGTTTGGGTACTAAGGGCGTTAAAAACGAAAAGATAACCTGGTCTAAAATCTATGTGGCTTTAGCTATCGGCTTTGTCCTTTTCTTTCTGAACTTTCCTCTCTTAAAGCTACCACTGAACACAGCTACATTTCTGTATATACTTACCACAAGTTTAGGTTATATCGCCTTAATGGTAGCTGGAGTATGGATGAGCCGATTGCTCCGTACTAACCTGATGGACGATGTTTTCAATAATGAAAATGAGAGTTTTCAGCAGGAAACCAAACTGATGGAAAACGAGTATTCGGTCAATCTACCTACCAAGTTTTATTACAAGAACAAATGGAATGATGGCTGGATTAATATCGTCAATCCTTTTCGGGCAACGATTGTGTTGGGAACTCCAGGTTCCGGAAAATCGTATGCCATTGTAAACAATTATATCAAACAGCAGATTGAGAAAGGCTTCTCAATGTACATCTACGATTTCAAGTTTGACGACCTATCTACGATTGCTTACAATCATTTACTGAAGAACAGGGATAAGTACAAAGTTCATCCGAAATTCTACGTGATTAACTTTGACGACCCAAGAAAGAGCCACAGGTGTAATCCATTAAATCCCGACTTTATGACGGATATTTCAGATGCCTACGAAGCGGCTTATACGATAATGTTAAACCTCAACAGGTCGTGGATACAGAAGCAAGGGGATTTCTTCGTGGAAAGTCCAATTATCTTGCTTGCAGCAATAATTTGGTATCTGAAAATTTATGAGGATGGTAAATATTGCACCTTTCCCCACGCCATTGAATTACTCAATAAAAAGTATTCGGACGTATTTACGATTTTGACCTCTTATTATGAATTAGAGAATTATTTATCTCCCTTTCTCGATGCCTGGCAAGGCGGAGCCCAAGACCAGTTGCAGGGGCAGATTGCATCGGCAAAAATCCCTTTGTCAAGAATGATTTCTCCGAGCCTTTATTGGGTAATGACCGGAGATGATTTTTCGTTGGACATCAACAACCCAAAGGAACCAAAGATTTTATGCGTTGGCAATAATCCCGACCGTCAAAATATTTACTCCGCAGCATTAGGGTTATACAATTCAAGAATTGTAAAACTCATCAACAAAAAAGGACAGCTAAAGAGTTCTGTTATCATAGATGAGTTGCCCACAATTTATTTTAGGGGCTTGGATAATCTTATCGCAACGGCGAGAAGTAACAAGGTGGCTGTGTGCCTGGGCTTTCAGGACTTTTCACAGTTAACGAGGGATTACGGCGACAAAGAGAGCAAGGTAATACAGAACACGGTTGGTAATATATTCAGTGGTCAGGTGGTTGGCGAAACGGCAAAAAGTCTTTCGGAACGCTTCGGAAAGGTATTACAGAAACGCCAAAGTATGACCATCAACCGAAATGACAAATCAACTTCAATTTCTACGCAGTTGGATAGTTTGATACCAGCTTCTAAAATCTCAACACTTACACAAGGTATGTTCGTG
Source organism: Pedobacter chinensis (assembly GCF_003339865.1). GTDB lineage: Bacteria > Bacteroidota > Bacteroidia > Sphingobacteriales > Sphingobacteriaceae > Pedobacter > Pedobacter chinensis. The sequence continues at coordinate 579,770 of NZ_QPKV01000002.1, read as the reverse complement.
GGTTCGGTATCTGATAACTTTGACGAGCGTATCGAGCAAAAGATATTCCACGCTGAAATCGTGGTGGACAATGACAAGGTAGCTGTCGAAACCAAAGCCTATCAGAAGATACCAGAAATATTATCCTTTGTTGATGAAAACGGTGAAGACAATATGAAACGGGACATTGAGGCTAATTATAGACAAATAAAACTGGATATCGTTCATATTATCGAAAGTGAGTTGGAAAGGATTAAGAATGATCCTGACTTACAACATCTGGTGCAAAAAGAATAAAAAAATTAGCTATCTTTTTTAGGGTAGCTATTTTTTGTTTACAGATACAGCTACATTGTCCGTAATCGTACAGAATTCCCTTGTAAATCATTAATATTAATGGTTTCCTCATGGTGCTCAGTCTCCTGATTTTTTAAGTCAGGGGTAATGGATAACTGTATTTTTCGTTCCACGGCAGCCAGTTCCGTTTTAAGTTCGCTCAATCGGCTTTCCTTAGACCACGTTCCGCCCACTACTTCCTGAAGTATAGGCAGGTCTTTTTTAATTTCAGTAATCTTCTTTTGTTCCTGGTCAATATAGCCGGGCAATTTTTCCAATGCCCTCAAAAAGTTCAATGATGCGGTTTCGGGTTCTTTCGCCATTAAACCATTGTTGTAAGTGTACTTGATATTGCCCTCTCCCTGTACCAAAAAGCGGTTTACCCGAATATCTACGCCCTCTTTTTCGGATATTTCGGTTTTAACCAATAAGGTAAATCCATACAGGCTTCCTATTTCTTCATACTGACCTCCGGTGCGGGCTTTATCCGCAAGCTGGTTGAGTTTCGCTCCGATTTGTTTTATATCCGCATTGGGCTGTAAGCCGTCCAACTGAACAGGGTTTGCGATAGTGCCGTCAGAACGCTTTTGTATGCGTTGCTGTAAATTTTCCCAATCAAGGCTCATTCGGTTTAACCAACTTTGGGAGGCTTCCAGCAATTCCGTAAAGTCTTGTAGCTTGTATTTAGCACTGAATTTAGAACGGTTGAACGCTTGCTTTTCGCTTTCCAGTCCTGCAATCTGCTTTTCTAATTTGGCTTTGTCCAACAGGTCTGTATTTCCTGAAAGGATAGCCACATATTCCGAAAAGTTCATTCCCGATTTTTCGTCCATACTGCCCTCGTCAATGGTACGTTTACCGAGATTATTGTTTTTTAATTGGTCAATAAATAGCTGTTTATTGTACAGCAGGTTGAACTTATAACTGTCCAGTGATTTTTCTACGGCATAGATGATTACATCTACTTTGTTATCTGCAAAAAACTTGGCAATCTCATTGCCCTTACGAACAGCTCTGCCATCCCTTTGGGCAAGGTCGCTCGGTCGCCAAGGGGTATCTAAATGATGAACGGCAACGGCTCTTTTCTGTGCGTTCACGCCCGTACCCAGCATACTTGTAGAACCGAACAGCACACGGATTTTACCCTCGTTCATTCCCTTAATCAATTCCTTACGTTGCTTGTCCGTTTTGGCTTCCTGAATAAACCGGACTTCATTCGCAGGTATACCGTGGTCTTCCACGAGCTTACGTTTAATTTCGGAGCACACGTTCCATTCGCCCGGCTTGTAGGTTCCTAAATCAGAGAAAACGAATTGTGTTCCTTTCTGTGCGTTGTATTGGTTATAATACTTAGCAATATTATTGGCACAATGCGAAGCCTTATTATCTGGATGGTCTTCATAAGCACCGCTTACCATTCGCATATCGAGCGACATCTTACGGGCGTAATCCGTAGCAATAAGCATCTTTGCTTTTTCTTCGCTGGCACTTAGCTTTGGTCTGCCCAACAGTTCCGCATTTCCTGTTTTGGCAAACTCCATTAGTTTTTGGATAAATTCAGCTTGGTCTGGAGTAGGTGGTATGTTATACAGCACCTCGTTCTTATTCGGGCGGTCAATGCCTATATCCTTTGCTGTTCGGTAATCCGTGATTTCAGAATAGAATTGGGCAAGCTCCGGCACTTTGATAAAGTATCGGAAACGCTCTTTTGCCACGATATTGTTAGCGACTGAAAACTCATAATCGGTTGTTTTCCTCGCATAGATAGCTGCCCACGCATCAAAAGAATGAATACCCTGCTTTTCCATTGCTCTTGGTCGCAGGTATTTGAACAGCAGGTACAATTCCGTTAATGAATTGCTGATAGTTGTACCCGAAAGGAAAGTTGCTCCCATATCCGCATTGATGCGTTCCTGAATGGTACGGATAGCAAAGAGCAGGTTCATTGCCTTTTGACTACCGTCCACATTGCCCAATCCGGCAACCCGTGTATGCCTTGTATTGAACATCAGATTTTTGAACTGATGGCTTTCGTCCACGAACAAATGGTCTATACCCATCATCTTAAAATCCACCACATCATCTTTGCGGTTTTGAATATCGTGTTGTAGGGTTTTGAGCTTTACTTCGAGGTTTTCTTTCCGCTTGATTACTCCGGCAAGCATTCCTCTGGTCACTTCCTTGCCTTGCGATTGTAGGGCATCGAGGTTACGCTCTACGCTGTCCAATTCTATTTCAAGGATTTCTTTTTGTATTTCGGGGCTTTGGGGTATCATTCCGAATTGGTCGTGTGTAAGGATTACACAATCCCAATCGTTATTTTTAATATCCCCGAAAATCCGCAGGCGTTTTTGGGGCGTAAAATCTTCTTTGCCAGGAAACAGGATTTTAGCGTGTGGATAAGCAGTGCGGTAGGCTTCGGCAATTTCGTGAACATTGCTTTTCAGCCCGATAATCATAGGCTTGTGGGCTAAACCCAAACGCTTCATTTCCTGTGCTGCCACACACATCACAAGGGTTTTTCCTGCACCTACTTCGTGGTCGCAGATAGCACCGTTATTGAGTTTTATCATCCAAACGGTGTCCTTTTGGCTCGAATACAGGTCTTTAATGCCCAATGCTTTACGGTCTAATCCCGGAAAATCCTGATGTGTTCCTTCATAGTTGGGGCGGACGAAGCAATTAAACGTATCGTTGTATTGGTCGGTCAGCCTGTTTTTAAACTCATCGTTTTGGGCGTGAAGCCACTCGGTAAATGCGGTACGGATTTCGTCAATCTTGGTGTATGCCATTTGTATGGCTTCCATATCCCGTACCTTGACCTCTTGGTCGCCAACCTTGATTTTCTTGGTAATATCCGGTGTGGTATTGACAAGGGCGTGTTTTAGTAAAGCAATCCCGTCAAACGTTCTGCTTTCGGCTTTGACAGCATATTTTTCCCATATGTGTAAATTCTTACGGTCGCACTTTACTGAAAAATCGTCGGAGCTTTCAGAATAATGAACAAGTACGTCCGTATCAAAAAGATGTGAAGCAAATCGGGCATAAATGCCTGTGGGTATCCAGCGTTCGCCCAAATTAAAATCGAGTTCCTCAAATTCGATACGTCTTGGTCGGGCTTCCTCCAATACCGTAAGGCTTGCTTTAGCCTGGGCATCATCAGGATTGTTTTCGATGTAGGTTCTTACGTCCTCTGCTTTCTCCACCACATTGCCCGCAATCCAGCGTTCGGATATTTCATATTCCTTTTGCAATGGATTGTAGTAAATACGACCGTTCAAGGCTTCTTTCAAAGCATCGTCAGGCATTCCGCTTATTTCGGACATATAGCCCAAATCCACGCTTCCGTATTTGTTAAGGGATGCCGCTAATGCTTCTTCGGGATTGTCCGTTGCTATGGTTACGGTAGAAAAACTTACAGGGCGGCTGAATATATCCGCTTTGTGTACCACACCGCCAACGACACGCTCCAAATAAGGGATTTCCTTACCGGAACTATCCGTTTTAATGAGCTTGACATTATCGGCACTGTTGAGGTTTCCGTACCTTTTTACAAAGGCATCGTATAAGCGGTTAAGATTTTCCCTTTCTTCTTTGTGTTCGGTCTGAAAATTTGCCTCCTTATTGTAAAGCTCTTGGTATATATCCCGTACCGCTATGTACGCTTCGGCTCTTGCTTTCTGTGAGGTTGGTAATTGCAGCGGGTGGAAAACAGCCGTACCGTCTGCTGTATCTACATCTTGCAGATGACCTACCCAACCATTATCCACCACAAGGCAATCGTTTCGGTGGAACGATTGCAACTTGCCACTATAAGGAGCAGGTTCGGGAATGGTATCGGGAACGGCTGGCTTATCAGCTTGGCCATTCCCGTTGATACCCGAAAACAAATCGCCAATAACTTCTTGTTTATTACTATTGGTAGCCGTTGTTCCGTTTGTAGTACCGTTTGAAACCGGAGGTGTGTAAGGCTGTTGCGTAGCAGAACTGAACAGGTCAGTTTGGCGACCTATCGCACCTCGTCTTTTGTTAGCGGTTTGTCTTTTGGCTTGCGTGGTTCTTTTGGGTGGAGCAACTGCCATTACAGGTTCGCTCACATTTTCAAACAGGTCGAAAATGCTTAACTGCTTTTCCTGTGAGCTTTCCTTTACTATGGTTGTTTGCGTAAAACGAGGTTGTTCCGGCTGAATGATTTCACGCTCAATGACCGGAGGCGTTGGCTGTACCGGAATTTGTACGATTGGCTCATCGTTCCGTTCGCCTTTGTACAAATCCACATTCAGGTGCTTTCCAAAATCATCGGAAAGCATCATTTTCAAATCTTTGGCAATTCCGGCAACACCGTCTTTATGGATATAGATAATTGCGGGCTGTCCGTAAGGGTCGGTATCTATCTTACGGTCGGTATGTATGACCCTTGTACCATTCTGAAAGTAAGCATTGCTTGGCGTATTGTATTTGGTTTGCCTGCTTTGGCAAAATAGTTCTTCCGTTTCGTTCAGGCTTTGTTTTGCCGTATTCTTTTGCAGGATTATCAGGTCGCTTCCAACCTCTGTACCTGCATATTCTGTAAACAGATTGTTTGGCAGCCGCACAACCGAAACCAAATTATTATCCTGCATTAACGCCCTGCGTATCGGCTCATTCTTTGGGCTATTCAGAATGCCTTGTGAAGTGATGTAAGCCAACAAGCCACCCTCACGGAGCATATCGGTTCCTTTCAAAAAGAAATAGTTATGAATGCTTCGGGCAGCCTGTACTTTTGCACTATCCTTACTTCGGGAATAGGATAAATCAAAGACGGAAGTATCGCCAAAGGGGATATTGCTGGCAACAACATCATAGGTGTTGTGTTCCTTTTCGGGGATTTCCTCAAAGCCACTCACACGGATATTGCTTTCAGGATAAAGCTGTTTTAAAATTTTTCCTGTCAGCACATCCTTTTCATAGGCTGTAACTTCGGTTTGGCTCTCTGCAAAGGATTGAACAAATGAACCGATACCTGCGGAGGGTTCGAGGAATTTCTGAATGTTCAGACCGCTTTCACGCAGGGATGCAGAAATAGCATCTATAACCTGTGGAGGCGTATAAAAAGCCGTCAGTACGGAACTTTTCATACTATCCACATATCGGCGGTATTGTTTATCGTCTTCGGAATTTTCTTTGAGTAGCTGGTGGAGTTCCTGCGTGATTGGGAACAGGTCGTGTTCCGTCTTTCTCCAATTGTTGATGTCTATTTCTTCCGCTATGGGGTTCAGCACGAATTTAAGACCACCAAATCCGCTGTATTGCATCATTAGCAGTCTTTCACCTACGGTGGCTTGACGGTTCTCCTTTTCCAGTTTAAAAGCAATTCGCAGGGCATCAATGTTTTGTTGGAGATGTTGCTTTTTACTGAAGCCCATTTTCCTCTATCCATATTGCGATGGTTCCTGTTATTTCGGTGTAGAGCAGGTCAAACTCATACCCGTAAGCGAAATCATCGGTTAGTTGATACTTTGCAAAAACAGCCTCACAAACAGGGAACATTTTTAGTGCGAACGGTCGCAATTCCTCGTCTGCCATTAGGGTATCAAACTCATCGCATACGACTTGGAAAACCGTATCGAATTTGGAGAAATGCAGTTTTTCAAACAGGATATAATTGGCTATTTCGTTGCATTGCTCAATGGTATTTCCCGAACGAAAAGCACCCTCGTAGGCATTGGCAGCCCACGAAGAACGCTGGTCTATAAACTTTTGGTCGTTGGCTTTTTCGGGAAAGCTCGTGTTTAATAATTCTTGCAGTAGTAATCTGAAATACGATAGGTCTTTTTGCTGTGTATCCATACTATAATTTTGTTTAGAAATTTACTTGAAGCCTAAAATTATAGCAGTAGATAAGAGCCTTTGCAGAAGTGGCAGGGTTTGGCTTTGAGTGGCGGGATTTGGCGTAAAACCACGTAATAACGAAGAGTTTAATTTGTATTTTTGATAATTGATAAAATCAACAATTAAAGAACGGTCATTAAATAATGAATGAATTAGAACCCTTAAAAAGTATTTTTAAAGACAGAATATTTAAAATACCCGATTATCAGCGTGGTTACGCTTGGACAACAAGACAACTGAAAGATTTTTGGGAAGATTTAGTCAATCTTCCTGCCGATAGATTTCATTATACAGGTTTACTCTCTTTGAAAAAAGTCGATAAAAATATCTGGAATAACTGGAATGACGAACGATGGTTAATTGAAGATAGAGGATTTAAACCTTTCCATATTGTTGATGGGCAACAGCGATTGACAACATTTGTAATTTTCATTCAAGCCATTTCGGAACAATTAAAAGCAATACCGGAAAACAAAGGCAAAAAAGATGAAGAAATTTATCTTGGCTCTTTTAGCTTAAAGGCTATTAAAGAAGAATATTTAGTAATAGAAAAACCTCCTCAGTTTATTGTTACAACCTACAAGTTTGGCTATGAGATCGATAATCCGAGTTTTAAATATTTACGTCATAAGGTTTTCTTAGAACCAAATAGCGGAACAGTACAAGAAACTTTTTACACGCTCAATCTTGAAAATGCAAAGCATTTTTTCAAGGAAAATCTGCAAAACTATTTTGAAACATACGGTTTAACCGAGATAGAAACATTATTCAAAAAAGTTACGCAAAACCTGATGTTCAATGTTTACGAAATAAGTGACGATTTTGATGTTTTCGTAGCATTTGAAACGATGAATAATCGTGGCAAAAAGCTGTCAAATTTGGAACTTCTCAAAAACAGGCTAATTTATTTGACGACTTTGTATGATGAAAAGGAGTTAAAAACTGATGAGAGAAATTCTCTGCGTGAAAAAATCAATGATGCTTGGAAAGAAGTTTATTATCAACTTGGGAGAAACAAGAAAAATCCACTTAATGATGATGATTTTTTAGTGGCTCATTGGATAATGTACTTTCAATACACGAGGGAGAAAGGAGATGATTATATCCGTTTTTTGCTGGAACAGAAATTTACACCTCAAAATATTTATGCAAAAACAGAGGTGAAAATAAGTTCGTTGCAAGAGTTTGAAGAAGTTCGGGAGGATGAAGATACCGACCAAGAAGAAGTTGAAATAAACGGCGAAGAAGAAGTAATTGTTATGCGTTCCCAACTTTCTCCCAAAGAAATAGAAGATTATGTGAACAGCTTAAAGGCTGCCGCTGTACATTGGTATAATACCCATAACCCTGTAAATAATCCGGACTTAACCACACAGGAAAGTCTTTGGATAGACCGTTTGAATAGAATTGGTATAATCTATTTTCGTCCACTCGTAACAGTAGCTTATTTGAGTAAGAATGTTAATCCTGATAAGAGAGTTCAGCTCTTTAGAGCAATTGAGCGTTTCATTTTTATTACATTCAGGCTTAGCCGAGCTTTTTCAACATACAGAAACAGTGAATTTTATCGTGCAGCAAGACAACTGCGAAATGGGGAACTAACAATTGACAATATCATTCACAGATTGAATGAAAGAATGGATTATTGTTTTTATACACCTGAAAATTCTGAAGAAATCTACTTTGATTATACCTATTTTCAAAAGTTCATTGACAAGAAGTTTAAAAGCGGAGGAGGTTTCTATTCTTGGAATGGGCTTCGATATTTCTTATATGAATATGAAATGGAGAAAGTTAGACAAAGAGGAAGCCAAAAGATAGATTGGAAACTGTTTGTTAAGAGCGAAAAAGATAAGGTTTCTATTGAGCATATTTATCCACAGACACCAACAGATAAATATTGGAAACAAAATTTTAAGGAATATAAAAAGAATTTTCATCCTTTTTTTCAGGGAACATTGGGCAATCTTTTACCATTGTCGCAAAGTATAAATTCAAGTTTACAAAATGATTGCTTTGAAGATAAGAAAACAGCAAAATATAATGACAGAAAGGAAAAAATAAGACAAGGATATTCTGACGGTTCGCATTCAGAGATTGAAGTGTCTGGATATGATGTTTGGAACCCGGTTGCTATACTTGACCGAGGTAATAAATTATTAGAATTTATGGAGCAACGCTGGGATTTGAAATTTGAAGATGATGAAGCTAAAGCAGAATTATTATTTCTTGATTTTATGCTTCCAGAAGAAGAACATAGTATAGAAGAATAACCTAAAATATTTATGTAAATGAATTATACAGAAAACATTGAACGCTTAAAAATACTACTTACAGGAGCATCTACCGATGTTACTATAACAAGTGATAATGAAGCAGAATATAAAAGATTGAAAAGTGAACTGAATAAATCTGCGAAGTTCCAAACCAACCAACCAAAGGAATTTAAAATTTGCTTTACTCTTCAAGAATTTAGAAGAGAAATGCAAGCAAAAGGAGGATATGCGGAACGAAGAAAATATATTAATGAGATATTCTACCCTCTAATTTCAGATGAAAACTCCCTATTAGATAGCATCGAGGAAATACAACAAAATGTAAACTTTGGGCATTTAAACCTTTTGCCGCAAGACATACAACAAAAAGGACGAGAAATGTCGGAAGTCTATTTGTATTTATATTGTATTGAAAATTCTTTAAGAATATTTATTGAAGAAATTATGAAGACTGAAACAATAAATATTCCCCGAAAAGTACAAGAAACCATAGATAAACTAAAGAAAAGCGAACAAGAAAGTAAATATTTGCCCATTCGAGGTAATAGTGATTTATTTTACTGCGACTTTATTGAGTTAGGAAAAATAATAGTTGGGAATTGGACAATTTTTGGGAAGTATTTTCCTAAGCAGAATGAACATTGGTTGAATGTAATGGTTGATGAATTATACAAAATACGGTGTTTGGTTGCTCACAATAGTTATGTTGGTAAAGATGAACGTGATGCACTAAAAGTTTATTATAAGAGTATCACAGCCCAATTACAGTTATAGTATAACAATAAACCCTCTGAATGGAGGGTTTATTGTTGATTAAGGATTTGAAGCATCCTGCCAACTTCAATATCCATTCGTGAAAAGGCAAACCATTTTTTGCCCAAGTCTTTGAGTGATGCTCCGATATGATAAAGCTCCGTATCGTCGATAATCAAAAATCGGTCGTGAGCATCGGAGAAAACCTCAACCTCAATCGGATGATATTGGCTGTTATATCGTTGCAAATCCAGCCGTAATTGAGTGCTGATGCTTTTGGTATAGATGATGGCAGTTACATTCGTATTGCGTTTGCCTAACAAGGTCAGCACCGTATCGTCCACATAATTATCAAGCAGGATAATGGAGCTTCCGGCACTTCGGATAATATCTGATACAAAGGCGTAGGCATCAAAAACCTGTCCGTTATAGAAAATACCTTTTTCGCTGTGGAGCTTGTCGTTTTCCAATGCCTTAAATAACTCTTCAAATTTTTCGTCAGCTTCTAATTGCTTCAGTTCAATCTTATCCAACCGATGAAACAAAGAAGCATTGCTAGTAAGCATACGCCGCATTTCTACAAAGGCTTCCATAATTTCAACACTGACTTTAACGGCAATATCTGAACGGAGTATGGCAGAAGCCATTGCAACCCCTTGTTCGGTAAAAACATAGGGCAAATAACGTCTTCCGCCGTAGTTCAAACTTGAGGTTCCAATTTGGAACCTCAAGTTGCTGGCTTCCTCTTCGGTCAGTTGAAAGCAAAAAGAAGCCGGAAACCTTTCAATATTTCTTTTTACGGCTTTGTTGAGGTTCTTTGTTTCCACTTGGTATAAGGAAGCGAGGTCGCTATCCAGCATTACTTGCTTGCCACGTATGGTATAAATCAGGTTTCTGATTTCCGTTGTACTAATGTTAGGTCTATTTTCCATTACTTCTTGTAATTTTTACTTTTCTCAAATTCAAAGGAACTATCGGCTTGCTCATTCAACACGATGTAAGCATCGAATTTCTTTCCGGCTTTGCTTTTCATTCCTTTGATAAGTGAGGTTTTGCCTTTATTAACAAGGCTTTCAATATCGCCTATGCCGATTTGTACACCGCACACATTGCGGAATTGTACCCAATTACATCTTTCATCAGGGCATTTGGCAATCTTGTCACGGATAATGAGTTGCTGGCTTTTACATTTCGGACAGGTAAGTTTAGGCAGGTTGCTTTTGGCAATGGAGGTTTGCAACAGCTCATTGGTAATAGTAGAAGCATAGGTTTCCATTTCCTTTTGAAACGCACTTGCATCTGCTTCGTTGTTTTCGATTTTCTGTAAAGCCAATTCCCATTCGGCGGTCATTGCCACATCTGCAATTTTTCGGTCTTTAACCAATTCATATACCTGCAATCCTTTTTCGGTTGGGATTAAGGATTTCTTATCCCTTTGGATATAATTTCGGGTAAACAAGGTTTCGATAATCGCCGCCCTTGTTGCAGGTGTACCAATACCGATATTTTGCAGGGCTTTCCGTTCCTCTTCGTTTTCGATTTCCTTTCCGGCACTTTCCATAGCCGACAAAAGCCCTGCTTCGGTATAAAGCACAGGCGGTTTGGTTTGCTTTTCCAAAACGGTGGCTTCCTTAATTTTGAGTTCATCACCTTTTTTCAGTTCAGGTAAATCCTGTACAGGTTCGGTATCATCATCCGAAAAAGTCCCTTTAAGGGAACGCCAACCTGGTTCAATAATTTTACATCCTTTTGCCGTAAAATCGTAATGCAATGCCTGTATAGCAATATCGGTTATCTCCTTGATACAGGCTTGTGAAATAGCTTCGAGCAGTCGAAAAGCAATCATATCATAAACCGCATTTTCCTTTGCGTTCAGGGCAGACGGTATTTTATCCGTAATCAACAAACCGTGATGGTCTGTAACACGCAGGTCGTTCACGATACGTTTGTTGAAACGACCCCATTTCACTTTGGTTACAGCTTGTTTGCAGGTTTGCCTGTCCTGCAATGCTCTCACGAGATTGGGAATTTCTGCCCACATATCTTCGGGAATGTATTTGCTTCCGGTGCGAGGGTAAGTGATAAACTTCTTTTCATAAAGGCTTTGGGCAATGTTCAGCGTTTCTTCGGCAGAAAGGTTAAGCTTTTTGTTCGCTTCCTTTTGCAGTCCTGTAAGGTCAAACAACAAAGGCGGTTGCTCCGTAACGCTTTTTGTTTCTACCGATGTAATTGTTGCCGTATCGCTTCGCTGAATGGATTTCAGCGTATCATTGGCGAGTTTTTGGTCTTCCCATTTAGTTTTAGAAAGGCTTTTAAAATCAATACCTGCTTTGTGATGCAACAACTGTATCTGCCAATATTTCTTTACCGAGAAATTTTTGTTTTCCAAATAACGTTTGCATATCAAAGCGAGTGTGGGTGTTTGTACTCTTCCGAGCGAGTAAACTCCATTGCCTGCAGCAATGCTCAATGCTTGTGTAGCATTGATGCCCACCAACCAATCGGCACGGCTTCTGCCTTGTGCTGCCTGATACAACCCGTCAAATGCTTTTCCGTCTTTCAGGTTGTCAAAGCCTTTTTTGATGGCTTTTTCGGTAAGCGAACTAATCCAAAGCCGTTCAAACGGTTTCTTGCATTTGAGGTGTTCGTATATATAGCGAAAGATAAGTTCGCCCTCACGTCCTGCATCGGTAGCTACAATAATGCTATCGCTACGGTTGAAAAGCTGGTCTATTATTTTCAGTTGCTTTGACGCACCAGCATCAGCGGTATAACCTTTGTCTTTTTTCACTTTCCGGACGGTCAGTAAAAACGGGTTGGGGAGTATCGGCAATGATGCTTTGTCAAATCCCGTAATCCCGTAATCTTCGGGCATTCCCAATCCTATTAAATGACCGAATGCCCACGTAACAAAATAGCCGTTACCTGTCAGGTAGCCGTCCTTTTTATCGGATGCTCCCACAAGTCCGGCTATTTCCCTTGCTACGCTTGGTTTTTCTGCAATTATTGTTTTCATATTTTACTACATTTTTCTGCCTTTGGACTTTGCAGGTGCTTTGGGCTTTTCCTGTTGTTCCTGCTGTTGTTTATTTTTCGGTGTTTGCTGTCCGGACTTCAAAGGCTCGTTGATATTTTTGGTCGCTTCGTTGGTCTTGCCCTCCGAATTGACCGCAGTTTGCGTTTTATGGGATTCGGTTGGCTGCATTCTTTCTTTATATTGATTTGGAAACTCAAAGCCAGTTTTTCCGGTGTCTTTGTTGAACGTGATGTAACCGTTGTACGTTTGCCCTTTCTTATCAACCAGACCTGCCATATATATGGTTTGACCCGCTTTGAAATCCTTGTATTGATCATCGGTCAGTTCCTTGCCACGAAATGTTTTTGGAGCTTCCTGTGGTTGGCTTTGTTGATTATTCTGTTGGTTGTTTTGCTTTTGTCCGTTGTAGTTACTGCGGTCAAACAGAAATTCGGTATAGCGTTTATCGGCATTGTACTGTACCGTTGCCGAAAACTCCGTTCCTTTTGTGGAAATCATACCCTCCAATTTGAGCGGTTTGCCCTCCATTAAGGTTTGCTTTTGCTCATCATTGAGTTTTACACCCTTAATCTCATCGGGAATTTTAATAAAATCCGTTCGCAGTGCAATGACATCATTGGTAAGCCTGTCAATACTGATAATGGACGGCATTAGTTCGCCAGTCTTGGAATTTTTCAAATCAACCACACGCCCCATATTGCCCGTTTCGAGCAGGTTTTTCTTGTCCTCATCAGTAAATTTGTGTCCAAAAAACTCAAAATGCAGATTAGGCTCTTTTTTGATGCCGTGTATTCCCACAACAATTTTTCCGTCTTCGGCTTGCTGTAATGACAGTCGGGCGTCTGTGCGGAGAATAGTACCTCCAAGATTAACCCCTATCGGTACGAGTTCATTGGTTTTATAACCTTTCAATAAAGGTTCAAGCAGGTTTCTTTTTTCAAGGTATTCCTTGCTTAATCCGAGATTGGTCATTGTATCCCAATCAATCTGCTCCGGCTTATAGCGGTATTCGCTTACATCCGGCGTTGTCTGTGCTGTTGCCATATCATTTTTATTTTCTTGTTTATTATTCTCTTGTGTGGCGGTTTTGACTTCGTGTTCTTTCATCACTTTTTCGCCTTCCGAAGTTGGCTTATCTACCTGCTTTTGCATTTCCTGTGCTTTCTCAACGGCGATAGGTGCAGGCACTTTGAAAAATGAAAAATTGGTAGGGTTCTTTAGTTGGCTAAAAAAATTGGAAAAGAAGTTGGAAAAGAAATCGCCACTCTTGTCCACACGCATAAACTGGTTTTGGTTTTTCTTCGTGGGGTCAACGGTTTCCATTTTCCCGTTTTCGTCTATGCTCTTTACGGCTTGGATTTTCATTTTTTCTTTGTCCAGTACCAATAATATGTCCGATAATTGTTCGGGCATTTCCTGTTTATTTGTGGTTTCTTCACTCATAATATGAAAATTTTAAAAGTTTACCGCCGAATGTAAAGGAAGCGTTCACTACGTTGCCCGAAGTGGCACTTAAAGGCAGTGTTTGTCACTCAAAGGCGTTATAGTTTTGCAGATGGTGGATTAAAACTCTCTCTTATGAACTGATGCACATCGGATAGCTTGTAATACAGTTTGCCGCTAATAGTATAATAGGGTAGTTTGCCGATGGAGCGATACCGTTGCAGGGAACGGTTGCTGATTTTCAGCATTTGAAGCAAATCCTGATTATCCAACAATTCCTCTCCGTCTATACTGTTGCGTTTCTTTTGCAACTCATCTATATTATCACCCAGCATATCGAGGCGACCTATCAAGCGTTCCATCCACGCCAAAAATTCCATTCTATCAATATTCATAGCACCTACTTTTTATCCGTTTTCAATTGTCTACCTTTTTCGATATAGCTTTTACCTTTTGCCATAAGTTCCTGTACAAACTCATCACTGCTCTGTACGGCATAGGCATTAAGCATATCCTTAATTGCTCCGATGGTGTAGAAGTATTGTCCGTACATTTTGGAGTAGGCTATTTCGCCTTTGGTACGCATACGCCACAAAGTCTTTTCGCTGATGTGCAGGTATTGGCATACCTCGTGGTTATTTAGCCACAGGTCATCATAGCTTTTATCTTCCTGTTTTTTCAGGTAATCGGCAATGGCATTGATACGGCTGTTTAGCTGTTGCCACGCTTCTTCTTCGATTGTAATTATTTTCATCGCATTGATCCTATAATGTTTACAATGCAAAATTGCTAAGGGTGGTAGTGTTTGTCTGCCAAGCCTTGCCAATTGGTTTGGCAGTTTTTTGAATTTTTTTGCAAACAGGGAAAACTCTTGTTTGATAAGGGTTTAAATGTATTGGAGATATTTTGTGAGGGAGTTTTGCCTACATTTGCCAATTGGCATATATGGGCAAAAGAAAAAGCAGTACGTTTTGGGTACTGCTTTTAAATTACTGTATTGAAATGGCTAAAGGTCTTTATCCATATACTCTTCGAGGGATATTTTGAGTTGGTCTAAAAATGCAGTTCGGGAACCTGCTCTTGTTTTCATTCTATGAAATGAGTGATGAAGGTCGCCAAGATTAACACGGAAAATTATTTGAAACAATAGACTAATTTTTCTTATCCCAATTTTTCCATGTGAGATAGCTCCAGAAGCATGTAATGCATAAATTAATTCCACAAGTGAATTTTTACTTTCTGTCCAGAAGATATCTTTTGAGTTTTCGGGTTTTTGAAAAATCATATCGGGGTCTTCGGCTGGATTAATTTTAGTAAGAAGATAGGTATAGATCAATTCATTGGCAATAATCCTGGCTGTTTTATAGTCAAAGAAAGTGGAAAAAGATGGATCCATCTCAAAGACGATACTATTTAAGCCATCGTGATAATTTATATTACCTCTTTTGAAGTAAATAGTATCACGGTCGGTTCTGCCTGATCGATAGTACCTATAAAAATCGGAGTTGCAGATATATTTAATGTACTCACGCTTCAATTGTGCGAGTTGGTTTGAAAAATAGTTATTGTATAGCTTCCCGTTATTTACAGGACAGGATGTTTCTATTCGATAAACTTTATTGTAGTAAATTAGCTTTCCGAGTATTTGGGGCTTGATATTCCTGAAGAAATCAATTTCTTCAACGTCTGTTTCAAACCCATCATTGGTTACAAAGTCTTTAACGGAAGATAATAAGTTTTGAAGATACGTGGTCATTTCATATGCTTCTTCAATCAATTTCTTGTTTTGAGAAGCAAGTTTATCTTCTTTTCTATGTATCTCTAAAATTATGTGTTTTAATGAGTTCTTCATAATTTTTATCACAGTAGGTTTTCAGATTCATTAGACTTGAAAGTATTGTTGCAAATATTCTGAATAAAAAAGAATTTGTTGCCCAAGCTTATCCCAAGCTGGGAAAGATTTTATTTATCCGCTTCGCGTTATAATTATCAAAACGGACATAATATTTAGTAAATTTGTTCCCTATAATTCAGCAAAAAAGTGGTAAAAGTTTTAATAATAGACGATGAGGAAAAATTGAGAAATCTACTTTCAAAAATTATTGGTTTTGAAGGTTTTGAGGTTTTTCAGGCATCTAGCATAAAATCGGGATTGCAACGATTAGATGTAGAAGAAATAGATGTGGTGATATGCGATGTAAAACTCCCGGATGGAAGTGGTGTAGATACCGCAAAAGTTATCAAAGAAAAATATCCTGCTGTAGAGGTAATTCTTTTGACCGCTTTCGGAAATATTTCTGATGGTGTACAGGCAATAAAGAACGGGGCTTTCGACTATATTACGAAAGGTGATGACAACAATAAAATAATCCCGCTTCTATATAAAGCCAGTGAAAAGGTTGCTTTAAACAAGAGAGTTCAAAAATTAGAAAAACAATTAGGCGAAAAACATTCGTTCGATAAAATCATCGGTACATCTAAGCCTATCATCAAAGCTATTGAGCTAGCCCGAAAAGTGGCTGGCACAGACACGACTGTTTTATTGACAGGAGAAACAGGTACTGGTAAAGAAGTCTTTGCACAAGCCATCCATCAGGGAAGTCAACGGGTTAACCACAACTTTGTAGCTATCAATTGCTCAGCATTTAGTAAAGATCTGTTGGAAAACGAATTGTTCGGGCACAAAGCAGGGGCTTTTACAGGAGCCTCAAAAGACCAGAAAGGGCTTTTTGAGGAAGCGCATAACGGCACTATTTTTCTGGATGAAATCGGGGAAATGGCACTGGATCTCCAAGCTAAGATTTTGCGGGTACTGGAATCAGGCGAATTGCTTCGTGTGGGGGATGCAAAGCCCATTAAGGTCAATGTACGTATCATTGCTGCGACAAATCGTAATCTGGAAGAGGAAATAGAGAAAGAACATTTTAGAAGCGATCTCTTTTACCGTCTTTCTGTCTTTGGCATTCACCTGCCTTCATTAAGGGAACGTCCCAAAGACATCAAATTATTAGCAGAATATTATGCCAGTATATTCGCACTAAAATCAAACAGAAAACCTTTGAGGTTAACGGATGAATACATGGAGGCTCTGGAGAACAATGCATGGAAAGGTAACATCCGTGAATTAAAAAACGTGATTGAAAGAAGTGTAATTCTGGCAGATGCTGACGTGCTAGATCTGGATACATTACCCGCTGACCTACAATATGCCAAATCCAATGCGCAACAGTTGTCCGCATTTTCTATGGCAAGTGCTGAAAAACTGCACATACAGAAAATTCTTAATCATACGGGAGGTAATAAAGCGGAAGCAGCCCGATTACTGGAAATTGGGGTAGCAACACTTTACAGAAAAATGGAGCAATACAAAATTCAGTAGTGAGCTATTCTTTTTGTGTTTTTAAAAGTATTTGTGACGTCAAAACTAAAATAGGTAACTCTATTAATGGACCAATCACTAAAGCCAAAGCAATCATTGGTTCTGCGGAAAATGCCGAAACAGCTATGGCTAATGAAATTGGAGAATTTCTTGCCATAGTAGTAAACGTTAAGCTTACCTTGTCTGCATAATTGAACCGGAGTAATTTGCTTGCAAGAAATGCGACAAGGAATGCTACCCCAAAAAAAAGTAAAACCGGGATAAGCATTTTGTAAATAATACTTGGATGGCTGATTAAATCTTTTCCTTCAAACGCAAACATAGCAACTACAGCTAAAGCCAAAAAAAAGACTTGAGAAGTCTCAAAAAAATTTAAAAAGCTGCTTTTGCTTACATTTTTGCCTTTCACTATTGTTTTGGCTATAAGTGCCAGAATGAACGGTAACACCAAAACAATCAAGATGCTCTCCGCAAGTGACCCTAAGGCTACATTTCCTGATTTTCCAAAAAAGAACAAGAGATATACTGGTAGAAGTAAAACCTGTAATATTAAATTCGCTGGAAGAATGGCTGTTGACAAAGAAACATTTCCTTTAGCTACATTTGTAAAAACTAAATACCAATCGGTACAAGGTGTGACCATAAGCATGACGAAACCAATCCATAGAGCTAAATCACTATGTAAAAATATACTTCCCAGTAAATAAGCGAATACAGGTGTCCAGACGAAATTGATAAGAATACTGGTTACTGAAAATTTAACATTCAGAAAAGCGTGCTTTAGTTCTGTAAGATCAATGGTCAGAAATAACCCAAAGAGCATTACCATCAACAGCGGAATAATCAAGGATGACGAAAAATCTGAAATCGTAAAAGATTGCCCAAGAAGTAGACCTACAATTACAGCGATTAAAATAACTATCGTTTGGTACCTATTGATTTTATCCATTTTGGTTTATGCAAAAAATGATCTATTCAAATTTCCCTTTAGCAAATTTCTGTAAATCTTCATTAGCTCCATAAATTACTATGATGTCATCCCGCTGAAGCATAGTAGTTGGTTCTGGAATTCCCTGTACATTGGCTACTATTTTGCTTCTGCCCAAAAAACTTTTTTCCGGTGTATCTCGAATAATGGTTAGAATCAACACATTGTGAAGTTCTCTGAATTTAACTTCCTCTATGGTTTTGCCGACATATTTTTCAGGCACAATAATCTCTACGATACTGAAATTCTTGTTTAACTCGAAAGAATCTACTACACCTTTTAGACATAACTTTTTAGCCCAACGTTCAGCAGTTTCTTCTTCCGGTCGTACAATTTCATTCACACCGAGAGCTTGTAGTACATTTTCATGCAAAGGATTAATGGAACGACTGATTAGTCTTTTTACACCTAAATTTTTGAAGTGTGCCGTTACCATAATGTTAGCACCTTCGTCTTCTCCAATACAAACCATCACTACATCGGTGTTCTTTAGTGGAAGGTGTGCTATAGCAGACTGATCGGTTGCATTCATGCAGATGGTATGAGACAACTTATCCTTTAATGCCACTACTTTTTCATCACGTGAATCTACCCCGATTACTTCATTTCCCTGTTGGGTTAGTTTTTCGGCTAATGAGCCTCCAAAGTTGCCCAAACCTATAATTATAAATTTCATTTTAAATCTTCTTTTTAGTTGATTAATATTTCATCCGATGGATAATGATAATTACCTTGCTTCACCTTCTTAAAAAAGGCAATAAGGATAGTCAGCATACTTACCCTGCCAATAAACATCGTAGCCACCAACACCATTTTACTCTCGCTACTCAAATCTCCTGTTATCCCCAAACTAAGACCAACGGTGCTGTAAGCGGAAAAGCTCTCAAATGCGATATCTAATAGAGGAACATGATTGTCGTAATGAGAAATCAAGAAAACACTAGAACCGATGACCAATAAAGATAGGCTCATCACAGCAAAAGCCCTCCGTACGGAAATGTCTGCTACTTCCCGTCGGAAAATTTCGATTTTACGTTTGCCTTTTGCCAAACTCAAATAGTTTAAGGTGGCAATCGCAAATGTACTCGTTTTAATACCTCCACCGGTTGAGGCAGGAGATGCACCTACCCACATTAAAAAAATGATGATGATGATAGACGAAAAGTGCATCTGACTAAAATCAATGGAATTAAAACCTGCCGTTCTGGGTGTAGTGGCTGTGAACAGTGCCGTGACAATTTTCCCGACCCCTTCATGATTACTCAAAACATTGTGATATTCCTTGATGTAGATAATGACGGTTCCTAAAACTATCAAGATGGAAGTGGTCAATAAATTTATTTTATTGCTCAAGGTCAAAATCCATGGACGGTAGTTGTTCTTCTTTTCTACAAACCAAAGAATATACCTTGCTATCAGATGTTTTATATACCGTACGGAATTGATCACGATCGGAAATCCTAATCCTCCGAATACAAATATGATGACAATAATAAATTGTAGCGGATAATTATATACATAACTAGCTTCCATCATGCCATTTGGCAATGTTGAAAAACCGGCATTGCAAAAAGCCGAAATAGAATGAAAAACGGAGAAATATACTCTCTCAGAAAATAATGGAATTAAAGTTTTATCCAGATTCAAGAAAATGAGTATTGCTCCGATAAATTCTATCAAAAATGTAATGGTCAAAATCCTTTTTACCGTCGTAAAAACCTCGCCAATTTTCTCAGAATTGGTCATATCACTTAATGCAAGTTGATTTTCATAGGTGGATCCACCCTTGAAAAAGTAACTAAAATAGCTGGCAAATGTGAGGATACCTAAACCACCAGCCTGTATCAGCAACATGATTAATGTTTGTCCAAAAGAGGTGAAATAACTGCTCGTATCTACCACGATAAGCCCGGTAACACATACGGCACTGGTGGAAGTAAACAAGGCATCTACAAAGCTTATCCCTTCATAAGTTGCTTTAGGAAGCATTAAAAGTAAAGCACCGATTACGATCAGACCTATAAAACTGATGATAAACAATTGAGCAGGATTCAGTAAAGAACGCTTATAACTTACTCGTGGACGAGTAAATTCCCTTACCAATTTCAAAATAACAGCCCACCTTATCCAAGGGCTTATGTCTGATAATCCATCTGTTGATAATTGCTTGTACAAACAATAGAGCACAAACAACACACTCAATGTGTCAAAAACAAAAACACTTAATATGAATTCTTTCCGATGATAATAGTATTTCAGTACAGTATAAAAAACACCAATAACCAATACAAACAAATACAATGAAATGATACCCAATTGTAAGCTTGAATTTAGTATAAAGCCATAATCCCCTATAAGTGCTGTAAGTGCTACCAAATGAAGGACAACAATAAGTCGCTGCACCCATCTGGCATATAAAAAATCTTTCATTATTTTTTTCTCTGCGGCTATTCTGACTGTGTATCTTGCAAAAGCAGTGTGTTATCGACCTTAAGTCGCTCATTTAGCCATTTCTTTATTTTGGTTTTATCAGTTTCTTTTGCTCCCTTTTCAAGATGGTATAAAACCACCCATTCAATCCTTGCACTGTCGGTCCCGGTATATTTTTCTATTTTGCCGAGGGACACATCTTCAAGTTCCGGAAAAAGGACATTGATCTCTTTCACTAAACCAGGTTCGCTTACTTTATATCTATTCAATTCCTGCCTCAAATTATTGATGGTAACATCTTTTTCAGATAAAGAAGCATCCTGCTTATTCAATTCACTGAGAATTTCAGATTTGAGATCTGCATCGTCCTGTCTAAAACCCAACGTTGTATTATGAATACCTCTTTCATCCAATAGCCGGTTATACATCTCCATTTCTTCTTTGCTCAATTTTTTGTCTAGGAAAGCAATATCCACTTTTTTAGGTTTGGAGTTATAATTCAGTTTTTTATAAATCACGGTATAACCTCTGCTGCTAAATTCTGAACTGATAAACTCTTCTACTGTTTTTGTGAATTTTTTCTCTTCAAAAAGATTATAAGCCAGATAAAAGCTAGGGATAATCATGACCATCATTAAAGTCGTAATACCATATCGGATACGCTTTTCATTTTTAGGCTCGATCGTTGCGGATGCAGGATATTTTAAATACTTGATTACCAAAAAAGTGGCAATACATATAAAGAAACAGTTGATCGTGTACAGATAAAAGGCACCAAAGAAATAACTAAAATTAAAGGTTGCCAAACCATATCCTGCGGTACACAACGGCGGCATCAATGCTGTTGCAATGGCAACTCCCGGAATTGGATTTCCTTTCTCTACCCGGGTGATGGCAATAACACCTACTAAACCGCCAAAGAAAGCAATCAACACGTCATATATGTTGGGCGAAGTACGAGCCAACAATTCAGATTGCACGTCTTTAAACGGACTGATATAAAAATAAAATGCCGACACCAGCAAGCTGACAATTGTGGCAATTAACAGGTTTTTGATTGACTTCCTTAACAGCAGGAAGTTATAGGTTCCTAACGCAAATCCTGCCCCTAATATAGGTCCCATCAAGGGTGATATCAGCATCGCACCGATAATCACCGCTGTGGAATTGACATTCAATCCAACAGAAGCGATAATGATGGCACAGGCCAATATCCAAAGGTTGGATCCACGAAAGGAAATGTTAGCCGTTACGTTTTCTAAAACTTTTTGTTTATCTTCTTCACCATTGTGCAGGTTGATAAAATCCCATATTTTATTACTCATCTGCTATTGAATATTAAGATTTCTTTCTCGCCTGTTTGCTGAGTACATAATACCCCAACACACCGCCGATAATAGATGCTGCAAAAATTCCTATTTTAGCCTGTGTCATATATTCTTCATGCGAAAAAGCTAATGAAGTCACAAACAATGACATCGTAAATCCAATAGAAGCAAGCAAACCTACACCAAATAGGTTTCGTACATTCATCCCTTCCGGGAAAGGAGCAACTTTAAGCTTAACCAGAAGCCATGTAAATCCGACAACGCCTACTACTTTACCGACCAACAAGCCTAAGGCGACGCCCAATGCCACATTCGTACTGAACAAATGTTCCATATCTATAGCCAATGAAACGCCCGCATTTGCCAGTGCAAATATCGGAATGATTATAAACGTTACCATGGGGTGCATCGCATGTTCCAATCGTTGTAATGGTGGAGTCGCTGCAACCGTACTATTTTGAATTTCTTCGAGAATATGCAGCTGTTCATTCGTCAGCGTAGGTTTACTGTTGTCCGGATCTATTCCTTTAAACTTATCCAGCAACCGTTGAATATTATTGCTGAATATTTTTTCATTGATTTTCACATCTGCCGGAATAGTAAATGCAGCCAGTACTGCGGCAATTGTCGCATGCACGCCAGACAACAAAAATGTAGTCCAAACACCACCTATCCCTAAAATCGCGTAGAACAAAATGCTTCGCACGCCCATTTTATTACCAATGTACATCGTCAACAGTACCAAAGCACCGATGATCAAATGAAACATGGATATGTCCGATGTATAGAAAAAAGCGATGACCAGCACGGCTCCCAAATCGTCAACAATAGCCAAAGCCGTTAAAAATACTTTGAGCGTTAGCGGAATTTTGTTTCCTAATAAATAAAGTACGCCTAGAGCGAATGCTATATCTGTTGCCATGGGTATTCCCCAACCACTGTGTACTTCACCTGTTGGATTCAGGAAGAGATATATAGCGGCAGGTACAGCCATACCACCAAATGCCGCAGCAATGGGTAATAGCGCTTTACGTGGGTTGGACAACTCGCCTCCGACAATCTCTCTTTTTAGTTCCAAACCGACCACAAAGAAAAATATAGCCATCAGACCATCATTGATCCAGTGATGCAGGTTATACTCAAAATAAGTATTTCCGTCTAATTGAAAACCAAACCTGTGCTCTAGAATATGGTGATACTCTTCCGATAATGGTGAGTTTGCTAATATCAAAGCAATAACTACGCTAATACCCAATACGATTCCACCTGCTTTTTCATTCTTAATGAAGCTCTGTATAGGTGATACAATTTTTTCAATAGGTGTCCTTTTTACTTTATTCATCTTTTATAATTATCCCTCTTGTTTATGCTGAAAATGACTTAGAAGAAAGTCAATTTGCGATTTTATAAAGTACAAAAATATAAAATTCAAAACGATTCTCCTTACTAATCAAGGCAATATCGCTCCACCAAGACAGCATACCTTTTATCATCAATTGACATGGTCGTATCATTATGAGAATGACCCTATCATTATGAGAAGGTTTTTCGGAAGAAAGAATTAAAGGAATTTAAATAACAAACTTATTTACAGTTGTTTATACTGTATTTGTTTTCACTGGAATGAATATTGGCATAGTGTATACAAACGAAATTAAAAATGAGAAAAAGAAATGTCAAATGGAAACAGCAAAAAGAACCGCCGTCGTTTCCAAAATGGCTCAAATCATATCATTTATTGCTTTTTGCATTGATCGTGATGTTGATATTCGGAGCCATTATGAAGCACATTAGTGAGGTATAATCTTAAAATTTATAACATGATAACAACAGTTTTAGTACTCGCAGGGTTAGCCTGCTTCGGCCTGTTCATAAAGTCAATCGACTTCTTTGAGAAAATCTAAAATAAGATGAAAAAAGATGTGAATACATTGAGCTCTCATCGACCATTTTAAGGAAAATAAATAGATGAAAACAAAAATAATAAATACGATACAACAATGGGCTCCTGAAGCTGCAAGACTAATTCCCGATTTGGATAATCTGGATGACGCTATTGCAGACTACCTATTGCTTCACAAATTGGCAGAAGTTTGTTCCCAAAAAATTTGTTCGGGATTGGAGGATGAATTAGAGCGGGTTCAGGAGATAGCGAAAGTAATTAATCTTTTGTACCAGGGAGGAAATCAATACACACGAAATGCTATTGAAAATGAGTTCCTGACAGCATTGTCGTTTGATGAGAGCCCAGGTAGTCTAAAAAAACACCTGGATTTATTTCCGATCGAATTGCGAAAAGGATATATCAAAACCATTTTGGAAAACTAAGTAAACATGAAAGTTTCAAAAGAGAAAGAACAGTGGTCTTCTAAAATAAAAAAGGCAGCATTAGCAATATTATTATTTCTCCTGTTTGCAGCCTCTGTAAAGCTTGGTGGGTTTGCAGGTCTTTTAATTGGCTTTGTCTTTTTCTTCTTATTCTTTCAATTAATCAGCAGATGAAAAAAGAACGAAAATCAAACAGAGAAATAGTTACAGATATATTGGCAAAAATACTTTTAGCATTTATTGTCTTCTGCATTTTCTATGGGATGTTTTTCAGCAAATAAAAAACAATCAGAACAATGAATGAAATAAACGAAAATGCAGCCAGTGTTTATCTGGCTCAGCATTATGGGGAAATTCAAGAAGAAATCACCGAATTATCCTCGAAAAGAAACTTTGCAGGCATATTTCAGGCAATCGTTAACCATATCAATCTTCTACTCTCCAAGGGACAGATAGAGAAAATTGGGGTGAGAATTAAGTTTATCGGTTGGCTCCATAAAAGAGGAAATGAATACGTAAGGTATATTATTGAGAATCTTTTTGTCCGCTCTTTTGAAGGAATGAAAAGGCGTTGTACAGCAGAACAATGGATATACGTGTATCAACTTATCCCTAATAACCTGAAACATGTTTATCAGTTTCAGCATACAAATTATTTAATACAAAAAACAAGTCTATGACCGCATTATTTATAGTAGCCATAGGTGTATTTGCTTACATCTGCTACGTATTGCTTAAACCGGAAAAATTTTAAACCGTTTCAGTAGATGAAGAAAAATACAAAGGTGAAGATCAAGGTATGGATATCCATTATATTCTGGGTGCTGTTCTTTATTTCTATTATCTATTTGGCGTTTCTAAAAATTCAAATATTGCTATGAAAAAGATAATCAATGAAATGAAAGATGTAGCCCGAATTGCCTTGATATTCCTGATCGTATTGGCATTCGTCAAGCTGCTTGGGTGGATGTTTAAAACCATATTTAATTAATAAAAATGAACACAGAAATTTTAGGAATAATCGTAATGTTTACCTTGTCGATATTGCTGGCAATACCGCTGGGTAAATACATCGCAAAAGTCTATGGCGGCGAAAAAACGCTGCTCGATCCGATTTTTAATCCAATAGAACGGATCTTTTACAAAATCAGTGGTATCAATCCACATACAGAGATGAACTGGAAACAGCAGATGGTCGTGATGATCTCGATCAATATGGTCTGGTTCCTATTAGGAATGGTTGTTTTGATGAATCAGGGAAATCTTCCTTTGAACCCGGATAAAAACCCGAGTATGTCGGCAGACCTTGCATTTAATACTGTCATATCATTTGTGGTAAACTGTAATCTACAGCACTATTCGGGGGAGTCTGGGTTAAGCTATCTGGGACAGTACTGGCTGATGTTTTTACAGTTTGTAAGTGCAGGAACTGGTATGGCAGCCGCAGTAGTATTATTCAGGGCATTCAGGGATAAAACCGCCGATACCTTGGGAAACTTCTACAGCAATTTTGTAAAATCATGTACCCGTATTTTACTACCCATATCATTTGTAGTAGCCATCATATTGGCGTTTGAAGGCACGCCGATGACTTTTGAGGGAAAAGATACCATCACTACTTTACAGGGAGATTCTGTAGAGGTGTCAAGAGGGCCAGCAGCTGCTTTTGTACCCATTAAACACGTAGGAACTAACGGTGGTGGATTCTTTGGTGTAAACTCTGCTCACCCTTTTGAAAACCCATCCTATTTATCCAATATGGTAGAAATGGTTGCCCAGCTGATCGTGCCTTTGGCTATGATTTTTGCTTTCGGCTATTTTATCAGAAGAAGAAAACTCTCGTGGATGATATTCGGCGTAATGACGGTAGGTTTTCTAATGCTGACTATTCCAAATATCAATATGGAGATGAACGGAAACCCTGCTATAGCAGCTATGGGTATCGATAATTCATTGGGAGCAATGGAAGGGAAAGAAATCCGATTAGGAGCACCTGCTTCCGGATTTTGGAGTATCGTAACCACCGTGATCTCTACGGGTTCAGTGAACTCCATGCATGATAGTTCGATGGCGTTATCCGGGATGAATGAATTACTGGCCATGATGATCAATGCATTCTACGGCGGTGTCGGCGTTGGTTTATTGAACTTCTTTATTTTCATCATACTGGCTGTATTTATCAGTGGATTGATGGTGGGAAGAACGCCCGAGTTCCTGGGTAAAAAAGTAGAAGCGAGAGAAATGAAAATCGCCATGATTATCGCCCTGTTACATCCGTTCCTGATACTTGTCGGAACAGCACTGGCAGCAGCTTTACCACAGTATACGGCTGACTCTCTCAATAATCCAGGATTTCATGGACTTAGCGAAATGCTTTATGAATATACCTCATCATCTGCCAACAACGGTAGCGGGTTTGAAGGGCTGGGTGATAATACACCTTGGTGGAATATCAGTACTGGATTTGTACTAATCCTTTCCAGATTCTTACCGATCATAGGTCCCGTTGCAATTGCAGGCTTATTGGCACAAAAGAAATTTGTACCGGAAGGTGACGGAACATTGAAGACCGATACAGCCACTTTCGGACTGATGGTGTTCGCCGTAATCGCTATTGTAGCTGCGTTGGCATTCTTCCCGGTTTTGGCATTAGGCCCAATTGCAGAATACTTCTCACTTTATTAAACTGATTAAAGAATTTAGAAATGAACAACAATACATCATTGTTTCAAAAAGATATGGTTCAGGAAGCATTGAAGCAATCTTTTGTGAAACTCAATCCGAAAACCATGTTCCGTAATCCGGTCATGTTTACTGTATGGATCGGTACCTTGGTCATGTTAGCCGTGAGCCTCTGGACATTGGCAGGAGCTCAGGGACAAGGAAGTTTTGGCTATAATTTTACGGTTTTCATCATCCTGTTATTGACATTATTGTTTGCCAACTTTGCGGAAGCTATTGCCGAAGCAAGAGGTAAGGCACAGGCTGATAGTCTGCGTAAGACGAGAGAGGAAACTCCTGCAAGATTGAAAAACGGAAAAACCATCTCGTCTGCGCAATTGCAAAAAGGCGATATTTTCATCTGTGAAGCAGGCGACATAATCCCAACCGATGGAGAAATTATTGAAGGTTTGGCTACCATTGATGAAAGTGCCATTACCGGAGAGTCTGCTCCTGTAATCCGTGAAGCGGGTGGTGATAAAAGCTCCGTAACGGGTGGTACCAAAGTTTTGTCGGATAAAATCGTGGTGCAGGTGACAACGCAGCCTGGTGAAAGCTTCCTGGACAAAATGATTGCGTTGGTAGAAGGTGCTGCGCGACAAAAAACACCCAATGAAATCGCTTTAACGATTTTATTGGCAGGGTTTACATTGGTATTTATCATCGTCTGTGTGACACTCAAACCATTTGCTGATTACGCCAATGTGGGAATTACCATTGCATCGTTTATTTCCCTGTTTGTCTGTCTGATCCCCACCACCATTGGAGGCTTATTATCAGCCATTGGGATTGCCGGAATGGATAGAGCCCTGAGAGCCAATGTGATTACCAAAAGTGGCAAAGCGGTTGAAACCGCTGGTGACATTGATGTTTTGCTATTGGATAAAACAGGAACTATTACCATTGGTAACCGTAAAGCAACCCATTTTCATGCCGCCAATGGTATTGATGAGAAAAGATTAATAAAAGCTGCGGTATTGAGCTCCATGGCGGATGAAACACCGGAAGGAAAATCGATTATAGAGCTTGCCGGGGTTAATCCATTAAGCTATGAAGCAAGAAACCCTCAGTTTATCAAGTTTACGGCGGAGACAAGGAGTTCAGGTGTAGACTATGAAGGCACACGTATCCGAAAAGGTGCAACGGATGCCATTAAAAGCATGGTTACACGAGCAGGCAATACGTTTCCAAAAGAAGTTGAGGAAAAAGTTAAAGCTATCTCATCTAATGGTGGTACACCGCTGGTCGTATCAGAGAACGAAGTCGCTTTAGGAGTGATCGAATTACAGGACATCATCAAACCCGGTATCCAGGAACGTTTTGAACGTCTGCGTAAAATGGGTATTAAAACCGTGATGGTAACCGGAGACAATCCTTTAACTGCAAAATTTATAGCAGAGAAAGCGGGTGTCGATGACTTCATTGCTGAAGCAAAGCCCGAGGACAAGATGAATTACATCAAAAAAGAGCAATCAGAAGGTCGATTGGTAGCTATGATGGGGGACGGAACCAACGATGCTCCGGCGCTGGCTCAGGCTGATGTAGGCGTTGCTATGAATTCTGGCACACAGGCAGCGAAGGAAGCGGGTAATATGGTGGATCTGGACAACGATCCTACCAAATTGAT
Organism: Pedobacter chinensis; assembly: GCF_003339865.1. Classification (GTDB taxonomy): domain Bacteria; phylum Bacteroidota; class Bacteroidia; order Sphingobacteriales; family Sphingobacteriaceae; genus Pedobacter; species Pedobacter chinensis. The sequence goes on along the minus strand of NZ_QPKV01000002.1, from coordinate 551,274 downwards.
TGAAGTGGTGGAAATCGGAAAACAATTGCTGATGACCCGTGGTACATTGACTACATTCAGTATTGCCAATGATGTGGCTAAGTATTTTGCCATCATTCCTGCCCTGTTTATCACAGCGATTCCTGCATTACAAGGGCTTAATATTATGAATTTACACAGTCCGGAGAGTGCCATATTATCAGCTGTAATTTTCAATGCAATCATCATTCCGATGTTGATTCCATTGGCATTGAAAGGTGTAGCTTACAAACCTATTGGAGCAAGTGCATTACTTAGAAGAAACCTGTTCATTTATGGTTTAGGTGGCGTACTGATACCTTTTGCTGGAATCAAGCTGATAGATATGCTTATCTCGGTTTTCTTTTAATCAATTATAAAAAATAATAGTAATGAAAAAACATATTTTGCCCGCTATAAAATTGACTGCTGTTATGATTCTGTTTTTTACAGTCATCTACCCACTTGCAGTCTGGGGTATCGCACAGTTTGCTCCCAATGCTGGAAAAGGAGAAATTATTGAACACAACGGAAACAAGCATTATGTGAATATTGGCCAGTCTTTTACAGACGACAATTATTTCTGGTCAAGACCATCCGCTGTGGATTACAATGCTGCCGGCTCAGGAGGTAGTAACAAAGGCCCTTCCAATGAGGAATATTTAGCAGACGTTCAGGCACGAATTGACACTTTTTTAGTACACAACCCGGAGGTTGATAAATCTGAAATACCTGTTGATCTGCTGACAGCCAGCGGAAGCGGATTGGATCCGAACTTTTCCGTTCAAGCCGCCAAAGTACAGGTAAAGCGGATAGCTAAAATAAGAGGTGTTGATGAAGTCAAGTTGAATCAATTAATTGATCAGCAGACTGAAAAACCTTTATGGGGCATTTTTGGTCCAGAAAAGATCAATGTACTGAAACTAAATATTGCATTGGACGAACTCAAATAAGCAACCTCAGTCTTTTCAAGCCGTTAATTCAAATGTATGTGTAGCCATTTTAAATATAGGGCGTGAGAGGAATTCAATAAAACAGTTTAAATTTTAATAATTCAAAAATGAAAAAAATAATTATGTTCTCAGCGATCCTGCTGGGAGCAACAGGAAGTGTATGTGCTCAGGAAACAGAAAAAAAACCGTTGACCATCAGCGGATATGCAGAAGTTTATTACCAACAGGATTTCAATAATCCAAAGTCGAACACGAGACCCGGATTTGTGTACAGCCATAACCGTAACAATGAAGTGAGCTTAAACTTAGGTTTCATAAAAGCCGCTTATGAAACAGACCGTATGCGGGCTAATCTGGTTCTTGGAGTGGGTTCCTATATGAATGCCAACTATGCCGCTGAAGAAGGTGTGCTTAAAAACATCTACGAAGCTAACGTGGGTGTAAAGGTATCGAAAACCAAAAATCTTTGGATAGATGCCGGTATTCTACCGTCGCATATAGGTTTTGAAAGTGCTATCGGAGCAGATTGCTTTACATTGACGAGAAGTATGATGGCCGACAATTCACCTTATTTCGAAACAGGGGCCAAATTGTCCTATGCAACCGACAACGGCAAGTGGAATATGGCGGTACTGATATTAAACAGCTGGCAACGCATTCAACGTGTAGAAGGCAATACAACGCCCGCCTTCGGACATCAGTTAACTTTCAAACCATCAGACAGGATCACCTTGAACAGCAGTTCCTTTATAGGCAACGATTTTCCGGATGATGAACGTAGAATGCGTTATTTCCACAATCTGTACGGACAGTTTCAGATCAGCAATCAATTTGCCCTGATTGCCGGATTTGATATTGGTGCACAGCAGAAAGAAAAGTCAAGTGATGACTATGATACATGGTACACACCCGTACTGATTGCAAAATACAGCCCTACTGAAAAAGTAAGTATTGCTGCCAGAGGAGAATATTATCAAGATAAGAATGGAGTTATCATCGGTTCCGGTACAGAAAATGGATTTCAGACTTTTGGAGCTTCGATCAATGTAGATTACCAAATCTTGCCTAATCTGGTTTGGCGTACCGAAGTGAAAAGCCTGAACAGTAAGGATGCTGTATTCCTGAATAGAGATGAACAAATGAAGAAAGATAATGTGATGGCGGTTACATCGCTTGCGATACGTTTTTAGTGATAAAAGGGTGGTATTTAATCAATACCACCCTTCAATAATTAATATCTTTACGTAATAATAGCAAACAATGAGGATAGCCATATTGACATTAGGAACAAGAGGAGATGTGCAGCCTTACGCTGTATTAGGAAAAGCGCTTAAAGACAAGGGGCATGACGTCGTATTATCCACAGCGAAAAACTTTCAGAACCTTGTGGAATCGTATGAACTCGATTTTGTTCCAGTTGATTTGGACTTCCAAGAATTAGTTAATTCAAAAGAAGCAGGCGATTTGATGAAAAACCCTTTAAATGCGATTCGTTCAGCGAATAACCTTAAAAAGATGATGGCTCCACTGGTACAAGATGCGCTGAGAACTTTTTTCGATTTGTCCAAAAACAGTGACAAGGTTTTGTTTCACATCAAGACACTGGCAGACAGCTTTGCAGATCAATTTCCTGAGAAAATGATCATCGCCAATGTGGTTCCTGCCAGTCAGCCAACTTCGGCATTTCCCAATCCCGTTTTCAGTGCATTATCGCTGCCTTCCTTCTTAAACAAACTAACATTTAAACTGACAGAATTAGGGCTAAGGATGTGGAAAAAGCCTATTCAGGAGTTTCGGCAAACCGTTGGACTTCCCAATAAGTTCAGGAAGCCGGACCTGATGTCAATATATGGTATAAGCGAGCTAGTTTTAAGAAAGCCGGATGATTTCCCAAGGAATAGCTTTTTTACAGGCTTTTGGTCGACTGATTCTTCTTCTGAACTAGGTCAGGACTTAACCGAATTCCTTGCCAATGGTAATCCACCCTTGCTGATAACATTCGGAAGTATGCCCTTTAGCAAAAAAATCAATATTCCTAACCTTGTCAATATGATAAGTGAAGACTTAGACACCAGAATAATCGTCGTGAAGGGTTGGGGAATTTCAGATGCGGAAATATCTAATTTCAACAGGGGAATAAAAGTAATAGATTCCGCTCCTTATGATAAATTGTTTCCGCTCGTTAGAGCTGTTATACATCATGGTGGTATCGGAACAATTGCTGCTTGCCTTAAAGCGGGCAAACCCTTTTTAACCTGCCCGGTATTACATCCTTTAGGCGACCAGTTTTTTTGGGGTAAAATTGCGTATGATAAGGGTGTAGCTCAATATCCACTACCTTTAAAAAAAATTACACCTGATAATTTTCTTAAAAGTGTCCGTGGATTGTTTAATAATAACGACCTGTATGTGAATGCTGAATTATTTGCGAAACACCTATCCATGGAAAATGGAATAAACAATGCGATAGATATAATCGAAGGTAAAGCTATCGGTCGGGCTAATAAACAATAATTATGGACGAAAGAAAAAATGCCGAACATTTTTTGGATCTGATCCAAAAATCGCGAAGAGGAAAATTTAAGCTCTACATCGGGATGAGTGCCGGTGTAGGTAAAACGTACCGTATGCTGCAAGAGGCTCATACACTCTTGCGCAATGGCATTGATGTAAAAATCGGTTATGTTGAAACACACAAAAGACCTGAAACACATGCTCTGCTGGATGGGCTTCCATTAATACCAAGACGTAAGCTTTTTTATAAGGGTAAAGAATTAGAAGAAATGGACTTGCAGGCCATTATCAATCTGCGACCGGAAGTGGTCATTGTAGATGAACTCGCTCATACCAACATAGAAGGAAGCAACAATGAAAAACGTTGGCAGGATGTCCTGGATATTTTAGACGCAGGTATCAATGTGATCAGTGCCGTCAATATCCAGCATATTGAAAGCCTGAATGAAGAAGTACGGGATATTACAGGGATAGATGTTCAGGAACGTGTGCCGGACAGTGTTGTAGCCCAAGCGGATGAGGTAGTCAATATTGACCTCACGGCAGAGGATCTGATCGATCGTCTGAAGGAAGGTAAAATTTATGAAAGTTCTAAAATAGCAGCGGCTCTGGGTAATTTTTTTAAGAGTGAGCACATCCTACAGCTTCGAGAACTAGCTTTAAAAGAAGTGGCTTCACAAGTTCAGCGAAAAGTAGAGACAGAAGTCGTACTGACAAGAAATATTAAGAAAGAACGCTTTTTAGCCTGTATCAGCTCTAATGAAAAAACAGCGAAAAACGTTATACGAAAGACCGCACGTTTAGCAAATTATTATAACAGCAAATGGTATGTGATGTATGTACAGACCCCTAGAGAAAGTGCCGATAAAATCGCATTGGATAAACAAAGACACTTGATTAATAATTTCAAATTGGCGACTGAGCTGGGGGCTGAAATTATAAAGGTTAAATCAAAGAATACAACGAAAGCGATTATTAAAGAATGTGAAGACCGTAAGATAACGACGGTATGCATTGGCAAACCACATATCACATTGGCAAAAATCATTTTAGCGACTGATACTTTTAATGCTTTGCTGAACAAGTTGTCACATGAAAATATAGATCTCGTAATACTATCGTAAGATGAAAATAAAAGCAAAATTAACGGTTGGAGTTGGTGCTCTGTTCTTACTCATATTGGCATTAGCTGTTGTTAGTGGCTGGTATGTAAACCAACTCAAAAAAGATACGAATAATATCCTTGTTGCCAATTACAATACCTTGCAATATTCCAGAAATATGCTATTGTCTTTGGAAGATTTAGCAATAGACAAATCTGCTTTGGACACCTTTCAAAAGAATCTGGATCTGCAACAGAAGAATGTAACCGAGATAGGAGAAGTAGAGGCCACCAACCTAATCATTAAACATTTTAAGCAGCTAAAGATACAGCCCGAGGATTCCTCTTTGATATCCAACATTCGGAAAGATATTACGGAACTAATGCGCTTGAATATGGAAGCTATTAACCGGAAAAGTGACATTGCCGATGATACGGCTCAAAACGCAATTGTCATTATTTCAGTTACAGGCTCACTATGTTTCATGATTGCATTTATTTTACTGGTCAATTTACCTTCTAGTATAGCCAATCCTATTAAGGAGTTAACCGATAGTATAAAAGAAATAGCAGGACAGAACTATAGAAAGAGGGTACATTTTGAAGGACATAATGAATTTGGTGACTTGGCAAAATCATTCAACACAATGGCTGAGAAACTGGAAGAATATTCCGAGAGTAAATTGGATAAAATCCTAAAAGGTAAAAAACGCATTGAAACTCTGATTGATAACCTGCATGATCCGGTTATTGGTATCGATGAAAATAAAAAAGTTCTTTTTGCTAATGAAGAAGCATTGAATATTTGCGGTTTAAGAAAAGACGAATTTATTGGTAAACAAATACAGGATATAGCCGTTACCAATGATTTAATTAGAAATATTATCAAGGATATTTTTATTCCGAAACCTGAAAATGTAAAATCCGAACAATTAAAAATTTACGCAGACAGAAAGGAAAGCTACTTTGAAAAAGAGGTTGTGGACATCAACATCGTTCCTACCGGAGAAGCAGATAGTGAATTTATCGGTCAGGTTATTCTATTGAGAAATATTACACCATTTAAAGAGCTGGATTTAGCAAAAACCAATTTTATGGGAACGGTTTCCCATGAATTTAAAACACCCATTTCATCTATCCAAATGGGTATTCAACTGCTAGAAAACAATCAGGTAGGGAGCTTAAATGAAGAGCAGATAACATTGATAAAAGGGATTAAAGATGATGCTGAGAGACTTTTACGAATTACCGGAGAATTGTTAAACATCACACAGGTAGAAAGTGGGGCTATTCAGATAAATCTTATTGCTTCTGAAATAAGACCTATGGTTGATTATGCTGTAAATGCAAATAAATCAGCTGCTGAACATAAAAACATAAACATTGAAATCAGTTTAGAGGACGATGATCTTGTTGCAGCGGATAGCGAAAAAACGGCATGGGTGCTGACTAACTTAATCTCTAATGCAGTTAGATATTCCTACGAAAATTCGACGATTCATGTAATAACAGAAAAGGTAGAAAATGTAATTCAATTTTCTGTAACAGACACGGGGCAAGGTATACAGCCCCAGTTCCTCAGTAAGATTTTTGAACGATACTTCCGTATTCCCGGCACTAAAAAAGAAGGAACCGGCTTAGGACTGAGTATAAGCAAAGAGTTTATTGAGGCTCAGGGAGGTAAAATATGGGTCGAGAGTGAGTACGGTGCAGGAAGTACTTTCTATTTTACACTCAATATATTTAATATTAATCAGTAATTTTCAACGTCTCTGAGCTGACATGATCTGAAGCTCGTCGTGGAAACTTCCACATATTTTTCTAATGCATAAATTTTACAAAGATAAACTTCGAGAACTTGATAGTAGACTAGAAGAACTTAAGATCGAATTTGATGAGCCTATTCAGCTATCAGAAATGGCTGTTAACCTCATACTTAGTTATCTTAAGGACATCAAGCTTTATGTTCTGGAAAAAGGTTTTATTGAAGAGAAAGATGAAATACACTTCTTTAAAAAACTAAAGCCAAGCATACTTTCAAAATTGATATACTATAATGCCGTCTTTAAGATTGAAACAAAAAAGCCATATGGCGGTTTCAAATCCATCAAAAAGTATCTTACCAATGAGCAGATAAGATTAAGGAAGTTCTTCGATAACAATCTGGAGTTCTATAAATATTTTAGAACGGACAGCAGTTATTTAGATAACAAGTACTTTCTAAGAGGAAAGCACGATATAAAATTAAGCCTTGACACGTACTATTTTGAATCCGACCATAGTTTTTCAACTTCTCATGATTATAAAGTAGCAAAAATATTAGCCAATGATTTAATACAAGTGTATATTGAAGATCAACTGGCGTGCTTGCATAAAATTAATAAACCTTCAACTATTCAAACAAGTTTAAACTGGACAGCAAGTAAGACATCATTGATAGAATTGATATATGCACTACACTATCAAGGAGTTTTTGATAATGGTAATGCGGATGTTAAACTAATTGCAAAATATTTTGAAAGCGTTTTTAATATTGAATTAGGCGATTTTTATCATACCTATCTAGAATTACGAAATCGAAAAATGAGCCGAACCAAATTCTTAGATACGTTAAGGGAGTCCTTAATCAAGAAAATGGATGAACAAGAAGAAAAACAGTGAACCATACATAATGCACTAATATTTTCGTAAATTAGCGATTGAATTACAAGGATTTTTAGTGAAAATGAATGCATCTAGCACCATTACTAAATCGTTACCGATAACATTTCCGACTCTTGTAAACTACTCTTTATGAGCCACTTTTGGCTTTATTGATCTTTTTTAGTAAAAAAGATGACACGGACTTCCTTTACCCACAAATTAATGGCAAGCCTAATTACTGGATTAACCACTGGCGCGGTTTTCAGGCGGCTTGGTTCTAAATACCTTGTTCATTACCTTCCACTAGATGTAATTTTTATACTAGCTTACCTGTTTTTGTTATCAGGAATTGCATTTGCCTTTGTTTGGCACTATAGCGAAAAAAGGAAGAAAGTTAATTTAGACTACAAGCATGGCTTGGTACAGCTTATTGCTTTTGCCCTGGCATTGGATTTGACCATGTTCGGCTTTCAGAAATTGTTAGGGTTTCAAATGATTGTTCCTTTGGGTTTGCTGGACACGCCCTTCTCGTCATTCTCGGGCGAAGATTTGGTTTGGGCCTTTTTTAAGCATTCGTACGCCTTTACAAGTGTAGTTGCCTTTATGCAAATGGCTTCGGCAATATTGTTATTATTTCCCAAAACTAGGTTGTTTGGTAGTTTGATAGCATTGCCGATGCTGGTATTTATTTGGCTAATGGATTTTTTTTATCAAATGCCAACGGGTGTTTTGCTCCATGGTTCAATTCTCTTAACTGCCATCTTTTATTTTTTGTGGCTGTATCGTAAGCGGCTATTGTCTATCTGTTGGATTAATGTGTCATCGGTAAATTTTCATTACACTTGGTTATGGATTTTACTATTGATGGGTATTTCTGCTTTTTGTCTGATTAACAGGAGACATCCAGATTTGCATCCTCAACTAACTGGTAAATATGCCGTAGCAGACTTAAAAATTGAAGGATTGTCCCAAAAGGCTAAATATTCGACAGATAGCGTTCTTACTTTTGTTTACTTTGATTTAGATGATGACGTGGTTTTGCGTTGGAACGATCATCGCAGGCAACGTATAGGACGGTACCGGTTAAGCAACCAAGGACGAATTACTATGAAGTGGCGCTATCCTGATAATAAGCTTCCAGCTTTTGAAGGTCAACTGATTGGAGTTAAAGATGGATTTCAATTAAAAGGGAGGATGGATACTAGCAATTATGAAATGTTGCTGATTAGAGATGAAAAGTAGGGTAAAATGGCGAAAATAAATGATGTATGTGTGGGGATTATCCGAAAAGTGGCCATTCATTCCTGACCAAAATGGCCACTCATTTCGCTCCAAAATGTGCACTGATTACCGTTTAAAGTGTGCAGTTGGCTGATTTTTAGCGTTTTTAAACTTCGTTTTCAGGCTTCCGGAATCTTCATCAACTCGATAACAGAACGCGCTACAGATGCTTTAAAATCCGCAAAAAAAGAAAGTGTAGATTGTTCTGTGTGATCTGGTTTAGATGGGCTGTTTTTTCGTGCCTGGGCACCTTTTGAATGATACCTATTGGGCCTCTTGGAGATTCAGGGATCCAAAATCTATCTTGGAAACCTCGCGGAGCGGATCGCCGCACTTAAAAACTGAAAGCTGAAATTTCGGATGAACTTTTATCTTTGGGACAGATTGATTCAGATTTCCCTACATCCAGGGACTAAAGCCGGGAGCACACTTTGGATTGAAATCCGGTGTCTACTATCCCTGATATCCCCAACATGGTAGTTTTTCTGCTTTTTAAGATAAAAAAGCAAGCTAAAATTAGTTTTCACATAAACTGAATTAAGGTTAACAAAATTAGCCATGCAGTCTGAAAACGTCAAGATATTCGATGGTCGAACATCTTGTTAAACAAGTGGTTATAAATAATTCGGTAAGTTCTGTTAGTCCCAGAATTACTTACCGAATCACACACTTTTAATATGAGATTCGGTAAGTATCTTGGTTTTTCTACTAAAACAAAAAAAAAGCTTGCAATCATTTGATTTGCAAGCTTTTACGTAATTTTTATACTATTTTCTGTGATCCCGCTGGGATTCGAACCCAGGACCACTACATTAAAAGTGTAATGCTCTACCAGCTGAGCTACGGAATCTACTTTGTTAAAAACGTTATCCGTTTTCTTTAAAGTGGTGCAAATATAGGGTTAACATCAATTGCTTGCAAATAAAATTTGAGGAAATGTTATACCATATTGATTTATAGGCTAATTAATTTTTGCTTTCGCTTTTTTAAACATAATCGATAATTTTAAGGCTTACATTTAGCATCACTCCATGTCCAGATCTTTTGTTTTATCACTTGTTTTGCCGCTTCTTTTTTTGTTTTCCTGCCAATCCAATCCTGAAAAGGCCGATGAAGTTAAGCGAAAGCAAGATTCAATGGCATCATGTGAAAAAAATCTTCCAGGCCGTTTTGGCGCTACAAGAGATACTTCAACTTTCTCAACAAACAAAGTTGATCATGCCGGAATGGTTTATATTCCTGCAGGCGAATTTAATATGGGCGCAGCTGATCAGGAAGGGGGGGAGGATGAATACCCCCAACATCCGGTTAAGTTGAATTCATTTTGGATTGATGTAACAGAAGTTACCAATGCTGATTTCAAAAGGTTCACTGGTGCCACCGGCTATGTAACCACTGCTGAAAGAAAACCAGATTGGGAAGAAATGAAAAAACAACTTCCGGCAGGTACACCTAAACCCCCTGATAGTGTTTTTGTGGCAGCTTCTTTGGTTTTTCATCAACCCAAATCAATAACAACACTTAATGATGCTTCGCAATGGTGGAGCTGGGTTAAAGGAGCAGATTGGGAACATCCGCAAGGCCCGAAAAGTAATATTAATGGTAAAGAAAATTATCCTGTTGTTCATGTTTCCTGGGATGATGCAATGGCATATTGCAAATGGGCAGGAAAACGCCTGCCAACGGAAGCTGAATGGGAATTTGCGGCCAGAGGCGGAATAAAAAATGCGTTGTATCCATGGGGAAATGAAGCTGTTGAGAAGGGATTAAGTAAAGCAAATACATGGCAAGGCAATTTTCCTTTAAAAAACACAGGTAAAGATGGTTTTTATGGGTTGGTTGCGGTTAAGAAATTTAAACCGAATGGTTATGGCTTATATGATATGGCAGGCAATGTTTGGGAATGGTGCAGCGATTGGTACCGTCCTGATTATTATCAAACTTTGAGCCGCGTAACTGCTAATCCGCAGGGCCCAACTGATAGTTACGATCCAATGGAACCAACAGTACCAAAGAAAGTGGTTAGAGGAGGTTCATTTATGTGTAATGCTTCTTATTGCAAAGGTTACCGGGTTACATCGAGAATGAAAACTTCAACAGATACAGGATTAGAACACACTGGATTCAGATGCGTCAGCTCAAATTAAAATTAATTGAAAATTACGCAAACGTTTGAGTTGAAAATTGATAATTTAATTGCTTAGTTTGGCTTCCGCAACTTAAACCAAGCTAAATTTTATGTTAAGTATTGTCAGTCCTAACCAAACCAGAGGACCAAAACCACTCGTTATTATTTGTGCGTTATTTTTCATATTTGGATTTGTAACCTGGGCAAATGGAACGCTCATTCCGTTCTTCAAATTATCTTTTGGATTGTCTGATATTCAGGCCTTTCTTGTAACTTTTGCCTCTTATATGGCTTATTTTTTTCTTTCTTTACCTTCATCCTGGATACTGAAAAAGATTGGTTTCAAAAACGGTATCATCCTCGGACTTTTTGTTTTAGGTGCTGGTTCACTGCTTTTTATTCCCGCTGCACAAACCAGAACCTTTGGTTTGTTTTTAACAGGAATTTTTGTTCAGGGAGCAGCATTGGCATTGCTTCAAACTGCATCTAACCCATATTTAGCCATAATTGGTCCTATTGAGAGTGCCGCAAAACGAATTAGTATTGCAGGAATTTGTAATAAGTTTGCAGGGATCATTGTTCCCTTTATCATGGGGACACTATTTTTGAAAAATGCATCTGAAATTGAAGCCAAAATTCTTGCGGCAACAGGACTTAAAAAAGAACTTTTGTTAAATGATGTTTTGGGTCGGGTAAATATGCCTTATATTGTTTTAGCCATTATTTTTTTATTGTTCTCGTTGGTAATAAAGTTTACAGATTTACCTGAAGTTAATGTTGAAGAAGATATTGTAGATGAAAGCGAAGGTAAAGTGGTTAGGCACCAAAGTATTTTTCAGTTTCCACATTTGTTTTTGGGTGCCTTTTGTATTTTTGTTTACGTTGCAGCCGAGGTAATGGCCGGAGATATTATTGGCGTTTACGGCAAAGCCTTAGGTATCAGTGCCGATATTAGTAAATATTTTACCTCACTAACACTTGGAGGGATGCTTGTTGGCTATATTATTGGAATTATCGCCATACCGAAATACATTTCTCAACAATTTGCACTAAGAGTTTGTGCTATTTTAGGCTTAATTTTTACCATTGCCGCCTATCTTACATCAGGATACACATCAGTGATTTTCATTGCACTTTTAGGATTAGCAAATTCATTAATGTGGCCTGCAATTTTTCCGCTCGGAATAAGTCATCTGGGCAGGTTCACTAAAACCGGATCGGCCATTATGGTTATGGGTATTGCTGGTGGAGCGGTTTGGCCATTATTATATGCCTATATTAAAGATCATTTGCACCTTGATTTTCAGCTATCGTACTTTATAACGGTAATGCCCTGCTACTTGTATATTCTATACTTTGCTGTTAAGGGACATAAAGTTGGACTTAACATTAAATAATATTAAATCTTCTGCCTTTAAACCCAATCCAAATCAGGTTGGGTTTTTTTGTGATTAATTTTTGCCTATTTTTGGGCGCAAAGTTTGGATGGCTATAATCATTTTCATTTCATCATCCATGTTATATTTCATATGAATAAAGCTATTTTTCTCGATCGTGATGGCGTTCTCAATCACGAAATCTACGATTACATTTGTCGTGTTGAAGACTTTAAAATTTTAGATTATCAAATTCCTGTTTTAAAGAAATTCTTTGATGAAGGTTATTTACTGATCGTGATTACCAATCAGGGTGGTATTGCCTTAAAAAGATATAGCGAGCAAGAACTGGCTGTCATGCATCAGATGTTAAGAAATGCCTTTGTCGCTAAAGGAGCTGATATTGCTGGGTTTTATTATTGTCCACACCATCCAACTGTAGGAGGAGCGTGTAAATGTCGCAAACCCGCATCGGGAATGATTTTAGATGCCATTGATATGTATGACATTGATCCTGCACAATCTGTAATGATTGGCGATAAACCCAGAGATGTGGAAGCTGCAAATGGGGCAGGAGTGAAAGGAATTCTGATTGAGCCCGATGAACAGATCAGTTATGAGAAGATTAAGGAAGTGCTAAGTCGTGAGTCTTTAGTCTAGTTTGGAGTTTGGGGCTGGGAGTTTGGAGTTTCCCAGGTGCCTAAACCGCAACAAACATATAATCACCGGAGATCTAATTCTTTGAATACAAAAACAAGAGATGTAAAATGGGACAGGGAAAACGGATGATGTAGCCTGCAATTTGTAATCACACGAACTGTGCAAAATTGAAAAGATAAAAGTGTAATCTGTCCATCATCCACTTTCTTCTCACATCTATCATAAAATAAAAAAGTCCTAAGTTAAATGATACTTAGGACTTTTTTTGCGCTTGGAACTTCCACTCCAAACTCAGTACTCCAAACTTATTTACCAACTGTCTTAGGGCTTCTTATGTTGGAGACTCAAGACTCCGAACTCAAGACTCTGGACTTATTTCCCCGCTGCCTTAGCATGATCTGCTAAGAAAGTTGCTAAACCGCTATCGGTTAACGGGTGTTTTAATAAGCCAACAATTGCTGCTAATGGAGCTGTAATTACATCAGCACCTAATTTAGCGCAGTTTACAATATGCAATGGTCCGCGGATCGAAGCCGCTAAAATCTGAGTTTCGTATCCATAGTTATCAAAAATTGTTCTGATATCTTCGATTAAAACTAAGCCATCACTGGAAATATCATCCAAACGGCCTAAAAAAGGAGATACGTAAGTTGCTCCGGCCTTTGCAGCCAATAATGCTTGTCCGGCAGAGAAAATTAAAGTACAGTTTGTCTTAATTCCTTTTGATGAGAAGTATTTAATGGCCTTAACACCATCTTTGATCATTGGAACTTTAACCACAATTTTAGGGTTCAAAGCTGCCAATGCTTCGCCTTCTTTTACAATTTCATCAAAAGTGGTAGAAATTACCTCTGCACTTACATTATCATCAACAATATCACAAATTGCTTTATAATGATTGATTACATTTTCTTCGCCGGTAATACCTTCTTTAGCCATTAAGCTAGGGTTGGTGGTTACGCCATCTAAAATGCCAAGATCTTGAGCTTCTTTGATTTGATCAAGGTTAGCTGTGTCAATAAAAAATTTCATGCTTATAAATTCTTAAAATGATTATTAGGTTCAATTTCAGAAACCCTGAAGAATTTAATTCCCCCTTCAGGGGATTGGGGGAGAAAAAAAGGGCAAGCACCTTCTATCGCACCGCTACAACCTTCTACCCTTGCTGCGTTCCCACCCTGGGGGAGTTCAAAGGGAGCTGGTCGTAGAAGACTTGCCCGGCACAAAGGTAGAAAAAGAAGTTGTTTTGCAAAATGCATTTTTTTAATTTTTTGGTCATTTAGGCTATGTAGCTGATTAATAAATTAATAAAATTTTTTATTCAATCAATATACATTCGCGATTAAGATGATGATAGATTTGTTATATTTATTTATGAATTAAATATTTATAAGTGAATTATTTTAATAAATCGATTTATACTTAAAATTCATAAAGAAGAAGGAATTATTGTATGATATTGTCATTATTGATTTTTTAAAAATAAGATTAAATTATTGCTGATATTTTAATTTAATGTTTAAACTTTGCTTAAAAACTAAAATTTTCCTAAAAGTCATAGCAACTCTGTAATTTAAAGTTCGTTTTTTATATCTTAGTGTTTCCTATACACTAACAACTAACGAGCAAAGAATGGAACCAAACAGTGGATTGTACGATGCGCAATTTGAACACGATGCCTGCGGTATTGGGTTCGTTGCACATGTGAAAGGGCGAAAATCGCATCAAATCATCTCTGATGCACTTACAATTTTAGAAAATCTTGATCATAGAGGGGCATGTGGAGCAGAACCAAACACTGGCGATGGCGCCGGGATCATGATTCAGATTCCCCATGAATTTTTTTACGATGAATGTCTGAAAGCTGGATTTAGCTTGCCTGAAACCAAAGATTATGGTGTAGGCATGTTATTTATGCCAAAAGATATCAGATCAAGAGAAGAATGCAGAGAGCTTATTTATCGCGCTGCTGAAAAGCTGGGACTGGAAATTTTAGGTTTCAGAAAAGTAAACACTGATACAACAGATATCGGTAACATGGCACTTTCCGTTGAACCGGAAATTGAGCAGGTTTTTATTGCCCGTCCTTACGCAATAGCCAGGGGAGCTGATTTTGAACGCAAACTTTATATTTTTAAAAACTACCTGATCAAGCTGATAACCAATACAGTTCATGGCGGTAAAGATTTTTATATTGTTTCTCTTTCTGCCCAAACCATTATATATAAAGGGCAACTTACCTCTTTGCAGGTTCGTACTTACTTTACCGATCTGAGTGATAAACGAGTGGTTTCTGCCTTGGGACTTGTTCACTCCAGGTTTGCAACCAACACATTCCCTTCCTGGAGATTGGCTCAGCCTTTCCGTTTCATTGCACACAATGGAGAAATTAATACTTTACAAGGAAATTTAAACTGGTTTAGGGCTGGTGTTAAATCATTTGCTTCTGCATATTTCACTCCTGAAGAGTTAGATATGCTGTTGCCGGTTATTGACGAAACTAACTCAGATTCAGGTTGTTTGGATAATGTTATTGAATTGTTACTTCATGCTGGCAGAACATTACCGCATGTTTTGATGATGTTGGTTCCAGAGGCCTGGGATGGTAATGAGGATATGGATCCGGTTAAAAAGGCTTTCTATGAATTCCATGCAACTTTAATGGAGCCATGGGATGGTCCGGCAGCCATTGCTTTTACTGATGGTAAGTTAATCGGGGCAACACTAGATCGTAATGGTCTTCGTCCTTCCCGTTATGCAATTACTTCTGATGATCGTGTAATTATGGGATCTGAAGCCGGTGCGTTGGCGATTGATCAAAGCACTATTATTGAAAAAGGCAGATTAACACCTGGCAAAATGTTCGTTGTAGACATGGAGCAGGGTAGAATCATCAGTGATAATGAAATTAAACAGCAGGTTTGTGGCAAAAGCCCTTATGCCGACTGGATTAATCAATATCAAATTCGTTTAGAGGAGTTACCTGAGCCACGTGTAATGTTCACAGGACTTTCGGCTGAATCGGTTTTTAAATATCAACAGGTTTTTGGCTATAGCAGAGAAGATATTGAGCTTTTGCTTAAACCTATGGCTATTGAGGGTAAAGAGCCAATTGGTTCAATGGGAACTGATACGCCTTTAGCGGTTTTATCAAAACGTCCGCAACATTTATCCAATTACTTTAAACAGTTATTTGCTCAGGTTACCAATCCACCGATTGATCCGATCCGTGAAAAAGTGGTAATGAGTTTAGCGAGTTTTATGGGCAGCAACGGCAATTTGCTGGATGAAAATCCTAAACAAGCACACTGTGTAGCAATAAAACATCCTATTTTAACGAATCAGGAATTAGAAAAATTAAGAAGTATTGATACCGGTGTTTTCCAGGCCAAAACTTTGCAAACTTATTTCAGGGCTGATGGTGCACCCGGCGCCATGGCAAAAGCTTTGGACCGTTTGTGCCGTTATGCGGTAGATGCGGTTGAAGATGGCTTTCAGGTTATCGTGCTGACTGACAGAGCTATAGATTCTGAACATGCGGCTATGCCATCATTGTTAGCGGTTTCAGCGGTGCATCATCATTTAATCCGTAAAGGATATCGTGGGGCCGTTGGTATAGTGATTGAAGCTGGTGATATTTGGGAAGTTCATCATTTTGCTACCTTATTGGGTTTTGGTGTCACTGCGATCAATCCTTATTTGGCACTTGAAACGATTAATGGCTTTCAGGAAGAAGCGGGCCTATCAGCTGAACAATTAACCAAAAATTATATTTATGCAGTAAATAGCGGCTTGCTTAAAATCTTCTCAAAAATGGGAATTTCAACCTTGCAGTCATATCAGGGAGCACAGATTTTTGAGATTTTAGGCTTAAATAAACAGGTGGTCAATACCTATTTCACAGGAGCGGTTTCCCGTATCGGTGGGTTAGGGTTGGATGAAATTGCTTATGAAACGTTAATTAAACACCGTCGCAGTTTTGGCCCAATCACTCAAATTGAGAATTTGTTGCCGGCTGGAGGTACTTATAAATATCGTCGTCGTGGTGAAGCGCATTTGTTTAATCCGCAAACCATTCACTTGTTGCAAAATGCAACGCGAAAAAATGATTACAATATCTTTAAACAATACTCTAAACTGGTAAATGAGCAAACCCAACAGGCTTATACCATTCGTGGGTTGTTTGAATTTAACTATAGTCGTCCGGCTGTTCCGCTAAATGAAGTGGAGTCAACAGAAGCGATTTTAAAAAGATTTGCAACAGGAGCAATGTCTTTTGGTTCCATTTCACATGAGGCTCACTCTACTTTAGCTATTGCGATGAACCGGATTGGCGGAAAGAGCAACACTGGTGAGGGTGGTGAAGACGAAATGCGCTATACCAAAATGGAAAATGGCGATAGTATGCGTTCTGCTATTAAGCAGGTTGCTTCTGCGCGTTTTGGGGTAACAAGTTACTATTTAACCAATGCTGATGAGTTACAAATTAAAATGGCTCAGGGTGCAAAACCTGGCGAGGGCGGTCAATTACCAGGACATAAAGTGGATGATTGGATTGCAAAAGTTCGTCACTCAACACCTGGTGTAGGTTTGATTTCTCCTCCTCCGCATCATGATATTTATTCGATTGAAGATTTGGCACAGCTGATTTTTGATTTGAAAAATGCCAACCGCGCCGCAAGAATCAACGTGAAACTGGTTTCTAAAGCAGGAGTAGGAACTATCGCTGCAGGGGTTGCCAAAGCACATGCCGATGTGATTCTGGTTTCAGGCTTTGATGGTGGAACAGGAGCATCTCCTCTAACTTCGATTCAACATGCAGGATTGCCCTGGGAGCTTGGTTTGGCAGAAGCACATCAAACATTAGTGAAAAACAAATTGCGCAATCGCATCGTTCTGCAAACAGATGGTCAACTAAAAACAGGTAGAGATATTGCAATTGCAGCTTTACTTGGAGCTGAAGAATTTGGTGTTGCAACAGCTGCATTAGTAACCGCAGGATGTATTATGATGCGTAAATGCCATTTGAATACTTGTCCGGTTGGGGTAGCTACTCAAGATCCTGAATTAAGGAAATTATTTACCGGCGATGCAGATCATGTTGTAAATCTATTCCGTTTTCTGGCTGAAGAATTACGCGAGATTATGGCAGAACTTGGCTTTAGAACCATTCATGAAATGGTGGGCCAGGCAGATATTTTAAAAGTGCGTGAATTGCCGGAAGAAGATTGGAAGTTAAAACATTTAGATTTATCTGCAATTTTATATAAGGCTGAAGATAATGGCCTGCCTCAGTTTAATACAGAGGAGCAGGATCATGGCTTAGCTAATGTGTTAGATCATCAGCTAATTGCTGCAGCACAGCCGGCAATTACCAATAATGAGCCTGTGTTTGCCAGTTTTAACGTGAAAAATACCGATCGTGCACTTGGAACCATGTTATCTAATGAAATTTCAAAGGTTCACTTAGGCGCAGGCTTACCGCCAGATACCATTAACTTTAAGTTTGTGGGATCTGCAGGACAAAGCTTTGGGGCATTTAACACACGTGGTGTAACTTTATCATTGGAAGGCGAAGCAAACGATTATGTAGGGAAAGGCTTATCAGGAGCGAGACTGGCGATTTATCCTTTCTCAAATGCTACATTCGTTCCTGAACAAAATATCATTATTGGTAACGTAGCGCTTTATGGTGCCACTTCGGGCGAGCTATTTGCCCGTGGAAAAGCAGGTGAACGTTTTGCTGTTCGTAATTCTGGTGCCACTGCTGTTGTAGAAGGTGTTGGAGATCACGGTTGTGAATACATGACTGGCGGAGAAGTTTTAATTCTTGGTGATACAGGAAGCAATTTTGCAGCAGGCATGAGCGGTGGTATCGCCTGGGTATATGATGCGAATGGGACTTTTGCCCGTAAGTGCAATAAAGAGATGGTTGATTTAGATCCACTTTTAGCTGAGGATGAAGAAAGAATTTTAGCTTTACTAAAAACACATATTCGGTTGACCGATAGTAAGGTAGCAGAATTCATCTTAAGTGATTGGAAAACTCAATCTAATCATTTTGTAAAAGTATTCCCTAAAGAATACAAAGCGGTATTAAATAAAAGAACATCACAAGTTAAAACGCACTAAGCCATGGGAAAAGTAACAGGATTTCAAGAATACGATAGAGTTGCGCCCACAAGAGAAGCGGCTGCAACGCGTGTAAAACATTATGGGGAATTTTTAAATGAATTACCTGCGCAAGAATTGAACAGACAAGCGGCCCGCTGTATGGATTGCGGTGTTCCGTTTTGTCAATCAGGGTGCCCATTAGGCAATGTTATTCCAGAATTTAATGAAGCGGTTTATCAGGCTAAATGGGAGTTAGCTGCTGATATTTTATTAAGCACAAATAATTTCCCTGAGTTTACAGGGAGAATTTGTCCTGCACCATGCGAATCTGCATGTGTGTTAGGGATTAATCGTCCACCGGTTTCCATAGAGGAAATTGAAAAGCATATCATTGAAATCGCTTTCGATAAAGGTTATATTAAGGCAAAGGCACCTTTAATAAGATCTGGTAAAAAAGTAGCTATTATTGGTTCAGGTCCGGCAGGGTTAGCCGCTGCTGCTCAATTAAATAAAGTTGGACATGAAGTTACCATTTTCGAACGTGACGATGCTCCCGGAGGTTTATTAAGATATGGTATTCCTGATTTTAAATTGCAAAAAAATGTAGTCGATCGCCGTATTGATTTGATGAAAGAAGAGGGCATTGTTTTTAAATGCAATGCTAATGTTGGCGAGAATGTAGAGATCAGTACCTTGTTGAGGGATTTTAATGCAATTGTTTTAGCGGGAGGCTCAACCATTCCAAGAGATTTGCCAATTCCTGGCAGAGAAGCCAAAGGAGTACATTTTGCAATGGATTTCTTAAAACAACAAAATAAACGCGTTGCGAATAGAGAAGTAAATACTGAAGATATACTCGCAAGTGGTAAAAATGTAATTGTTATTGGCGGTGGCGATACGGGCTCTGACTGTATAGGAACTTCAAATCGCCATGGTGCAAAATCAGTTACGCAATTTGAAATTATGCCTATGCCTCCTCAAGCTAGAAATGCAAATATGCCTTGGCCAACTTACCCGATGCTTCTTAAAAATACCTCTTCGCATGAAGAAGGTGCTCAAAGAGCCTGGTCAGTTAACACCAAAAATTTCATTGCTGATGAAAATGGAAATCTGAAAGCATTAAAAGTTGTTGATGTAGAATGGGAAATTGATGCCAATGGAAGGCCAGTTACTTTTAAAGAGGTTGCAGGATCAGAAAGAGATTTGCCGTGTGAATTGGTACTCCTGGCAATGGGTTTCTTGCATCCGCAAAAAGAAGGTTTAATTGAAAAATTAGGTATAGAATTGGATAATCGCGGAAATGTTAAAGCTTCCGAACATACTTATCAAACCAATATCGCTAAGATTTTTGCTGCAGGTGACGTTCGCCGAGGACAATCATTGGTGGTTTGGGCAATTTCTGAAGGTAGGGAAGCAGCTCGTAAAGTAGATGAATACTTAATGGGTGCTACCAAATTAGCCTCAAGAGATGCTATTGCTTATGCTTAGTACAGGTTTAATTTTTATATTTTTAAGTCGTGGCGAAAGCCACGACTTTTTTTGTTTAAGTTAACTGTGTTCATATGTCACCAAGGTCTTGAAATAAACGGCGCAGACCTCTTGAATACCAATAAAAACTTAAAAACAAATGAAAAATTCAGGATGACGGCCGTTCATGTCTGGCGTTTATGCATGATGCTTAACCATTTCGTCGTGCTGAACTTGGTTCAGCATCTTTTCCGTAGCTGTACAATAAAGTCTAGAAATAAATTCAGATATAATATGACAGCGGTAGTGATTGTGCTTTTATATGCCTAATCAGAACAGCCTCAGTTGCTTATCTCTTGGAGGTTGTTCTCTTCCAAATACCGTCCTTCCTCCATATTTCCAGCTTTCCGTTCTTTCTTTTTCAATTACTTTATCAAAATCCATGTTTGGGGTAAAATCCCTTTCAGCATTTCTGGTAATTTGATGTAAAGCTTTTATAGCTTGTTGTTTATCTGTATTTCCAATTTTTGCTTTTTCAACAGCATGTTGTAATACGCTAATGGTTTCATCATAAACATTAACCGGTACAGGGAATGGGTGCCCATCTTTACCACCGTTTGCGAACGAATAACGAGCGGGATCAGAAAAGCGGGAAGGTGTGCCATAAATTACCTCACTTACCAGCGCCATAGATTGAAGTGTTCGCGGTCCCATGCCTTCAAGCAATAAAAGCTCTTCAAAATCTGATGGTTTTTTCTCTTGCGCCAACCATAAAATACTCCCTAATCGTTTTAAATCGATATCCTTTGACCTTACATCATGATGATTCGGCATGACTAACTTTTGTACCTCAGCTATCATCCGATTTGGAGATTCATCAGTTATACTCATCATCGTTTTTCTGGTTAAATCCGCTTCATTTGCCGTAAGATTTAATATTTTGCCTTGATTAATACCACAAATACCGGTATGGGGTTCCTCAACAAAAGATTTAAGGTTTTCAGAATGCCAATGGTAACGCCTCGCTGTTGAATTTGCATCACTCATTCCTTGCTGTACAACCGCCCAGTCGCCATCGCTGCTTAGAATAAAGCTATGAAGATAAAGTTGAAATCCATCTTGAATAGCCGTATTATCAACTTTGGCACTCAGTTTACTTGAGCGTACCAATTCCTGCCCGTTCAAACCAGTTTTTTCAGCAATTTTTAAAAGTTCATTTGGAGTTTCTCTGCTGAATTTTCCTTTTCCACCACAAATATAAATGCCCAGTTCTTTTGAAAGAGGATTTATTGATTTCTTCAAAGCTCCCATTACGGAGGTGGTAATGCCTGATGAATGCCAGTCCATTCCCATCACAGCACCCAAGCTTTGAAACCAAAAAGGATTACTTAATCGTCGAATAACTTCGGCTCTGCCATATTCTAATAGAATAGATTCTGTAATGGCTAAACCAAGTTTGGCCATGCGTTGGGCTAACCATGGTGGAACATGGCCATAATGTAAGGGTAAATCTGCGCTTCCTGATCTTTTCAATGCTAACAAATTTAGTAAATTAAATTTCATAATTAAATTATTACAGAAAAAAGCTATTTGAAATATAGATATGCCGTCTTTTTTCCTCTGTATAGGCTACTTTCTTTTGCTGCTTGCTACGTTAGAAAGGCTGAAAACTAACGTTAGGAGATGATTATCTGTTAGTTGTTATGGATAGAAAGAAATCTGGATGGAACGATGGTCATCTTGTACTGAACCCATCGTTATCACTTATCACTGACAGATCCAATTGCCCTGTGCTTGTAGTGGCAGAAGACCAGATGATCCAATTTAGTCGATTTATGCTATTTGTAAATGGAGAGGCGGTGAGCCTGATATTATAAAGGCAGATGAATTTCATTTTACCAAAAGGAAATATTCCTGCACTCCCCAAAATAATCCATATAAATCCGTTTAAAAATCCTGTTTAATGATCTGACGCAACAAAATGTAAACTTGTAGATGAACATCAGTAGGGAAATAGTACTAAAGATTGCTTGTGCTAAATGCTTTTAATATTTTTGGCTGTTAACAGCACACTAACAAATACAACCTGCCATTTCTAGCTTGGCACCATTTATGATAGCCAGAAATACCTAAAACTAAGTATTTTATGATCGATCCGCAGGCAGAAGATATATCGCCGATTCAACCATTAATCACTTATTTCGAAAAGCTCGTTTCCCTTCCTGAAGCAATGAAAAAGCTGATTATCAAAGAAACCACTTCAGTCGTTTACAAAAAAAATAAGTTTATTGTTAGTCCGATAGATTTGGAAGATGCAGTGTATTTCATTGTTAAGGGAGCTGTAAGGGGATTTGTTAAGGATTCGGGACAACAGATTACAACCTGGATTAGCGTAGAAGATAATATTGTTGGTACTTTCTCAAATGATTCGCCATTTAAAGTAGAAAAGAACGATTACATTCAAACCATAGAGGAAACAGAGGTTATCGTAATTCCATATCAATTAATTGAGATGTTATACCTATCCTTTCATGAAATGTCTATCATTGGCAGAAAAGTGCTGAAGTTTCATTATCATGAATCGAAAGAACGGAATTTCATGATCAGACTTCCTACTACAGAACGAAGGTTTGCACGTTTGCGACAAACTCATCCACATCTACTTAGCAGAATACCCCTTCAACACCTGGCCTCCTACCTGGGAGTAAGAATTGAAACCTTAAGCAGGTTGAGATCAAGGATTGGTAGAGATAGCCATTAAAAATGTTTCAGGAGAGTTATCACTGAGATGATGATATAGCTTCTCAATAAATTTAATTAGAAAAGTTTCAAACGCATATGTTATTTAGCGGCAGGAGTTGATTAAAGTTACTTTTAAAACAATAGAGCTAAAGGATTTGTTAAAAAAGAGAGTTTGCAGGTGCAGCTTTTGACTGAAATACTGGCAAGCTTTTAAAGTAATAAGATTCCCTGAATCATCCTGATCCTAAAATTGAAATGTATGAAAGATTTGAACAGTTATTGGAAACAACGTTTATCAGGCAAACGAGTATTGATAACAGGTGGTAGCACCGGGATAGGAAGGGAAGTGACAATTCTACTGGCTACGCTTGGTGCAAAATGTATGATTTGTGGTCGCAATCAGGAACAAATAGATGAGACTATTGCTGAAACAAAGAAGGTGTACCCTGAAAGCTATTGTATTGGCCTTGCTGTTGATCTTGCAAATAAAGAAGGAATTGAGCAACTTTTTACCACTCTGGATCGTGAACTTGGAGGAATTGATGTATTGGTTAATAATGCAGCCATAGGATCGGGAAGTATTTTAGATGGGGTTTATGCAGAATGGAAATACTCAATTGATACAAATCTTCTGAGCTACCTGGCTTGTTGCCATGAGGCGGCTAAAAGAATGGAAGTAGACGGCAAAGGACATATTGTAAATATCGGATCAATGAGTGCAGATGTGCGGGGAGAAGGAAGCTCCATCTATGTTGCGGCTAAAGCCGGAATTCAGGGTTTTTCTGAAGCGTTAAGAAAAGAGATTAATCCGAAAGGGGTAAAGGTAACTCTGCTCGAGCCCGGAGCAGTAGATACTGACATGCAGGAAGGTGAAGCAGCAGAGAAACTAACTAAGATTGAAAAGCAGGAAATGCTCAAAGCTGAAGATATTGCCATAGCCGTAGCATTTTGTCTGGTGCAGCCAGATCGTTCAGAAGTAATATCTTTGCAAATCAGACCGCACCTTCAGCTTATATAATAGGCTTTCTTGTCAATATTGCTAATCTTTCCTGGAACAGCATTGGCTTAATGTATAGTCAAAAATATTACATGCTGTCCACGTAATCAGAATTTTCAAAAGATTGAGCAGACATCGAAGCCATACCCGAAAGTAGAGAAAAACAATTAAGAATTCCTTTACGAGCTGTAAATTGGGCTTAGTTTAGTGATTCAGTAAACAGGGGATTAATTGATGGATTCTAAATATTCCTGTAATAATTTGGCACATCGGTTCACGGTTTCTGAAACGATGGTTTCATGCGATCCTAAGAAATTCATCCGCTCGGAAAAGGCAAGTTTGCCTTTGTGTAATGCGTAAATGAACATAGTGCCCACGGGTTTTTCAGGTGTTTCACTTCCACCCGGGCAGGCAAGTCCGGTTACTCCAATGTGAATGTCAGCAGAAATCATGGAGGTTAATCCTTCGGTAATGGCTTTAGTTACTTCCATAGATTCGGGAGTGAAATCCTCGACTAGCCGGGGATCTACCTTTAAAAGATCTTCTTTTATGCAGGCATCATAACAGGCTATTCCCCCTTTAAGAAATTTCCCCGCATCTTCAATTAATGAGAATTCAGCACATATCCAGCCTGCAGTGGCGCTCTCGGCAAATGCAATGGTAAGCTTTTTATCAATGAGCATCAAGCCCACGTTTTTCATTATTGTTTGCTTCATATTAACAATCTGGTTAGTACCGGGCAGCATGGAAAAATGAAATTACACTGCCTGATTGTTCTTTAAACAGCACTTGAATTCTTATTGTTTTAGCAATATATTTAATGAAATCGAAACGTATTGCAATAAAATCTGCTCAGGTATATTTGTGTTTGTTAAATAAATTATCTGAATGAAAGAATAAGACATAAAAGGAATGTAGGTCATGACGGATGATCTACACTAAAGAATCTCATTTGTTATTATTCCAGATCTTCTTTTTTTATTTTAACGCCATATTCCCCATTGCCAACTTTTTCTGAAAAATCTTTAAGGATATTGATCTTTTTTTCCAGATCGGATGTTTGTTTTTTTACTTCCTGCTCCAATCGTACCCGATCCTCAAAATCGCTCAATGCACGTCTGTAAAAATACAAGGTGCTACCTAACGCAAAAATAAAAGCAACAACTATGGATACCAATGAAATTTTTGCATAGAGATTCAATGTAGAAAGTCTGATGGCCAGAAGGAGTTCTTCACGGCTCTCCATCCGGGTAATAATGGTGCGTGTGCGATCCATGTAAGATTTGCCCATCAACAACACTTCTTCACTAATTTGTCCACCATCTCTTTTTTGTGAAATGGTAGATTCCATCACTCTATATTTTTCAATGATCAATGCTTTAAGCCCTTTGAATTCGCTTTGCTGTGCTGGATTATCCAAAGTAAGCGTTTTAACGGTGTCGAATGCAGCGAGTGTATTGTCTTTAGATCCTATATATGGCTCAAGAAATTTTTCATTTCCTGTTAACAAAAATCCTCTCTGACCGGTTTCCGCATCTTTCATGCTCGATATAATGGTTTCTAATTTGCCACGAACCTGATTGGTATGGGTTACCCATTTCTCGCTGTCAAAGAAACTCTGTACGTAATAGTAGGAGAGTGCAGAAGTAGCAATGGTTAAAATGATGGAAAAAACAAAACCGACTGTAGGACGATTAAATAGGGAGTTGTTCATTGGGATGATTAATTTGATGCGAATGTAATATTTTCCGGGCTTATTTATATATCTACATCAGGAATACACGACTATAGTATTGCCTGAAAACACCCACAGGCAATAATAAATTCAATATTAACATGCTGTAGTTGTTAAGGATTAGAAATGGGTTATTAGTTACAGTATCATTTATGGCTAATTAAGCAACTCACTAACTTGTTTTGACAGGTTATAGATATCAAACGGTTTGGTCACAATAGCATCAGGATTACATGGAATCTCCGGGATGGTATGCAGTAAAGCTGCCGTCATCAGAATCACAATGATATGGCTTGTTTGAATATCAGATTTGATTTTATTGCATAAAATCCTTCCATCTTCACCTTCTAAAAGAATATCCATCAAGATCAAATCAGGTTTAAATTTAGCCAGTATGTTTGATAAATCTTCGACTTTCAAAAGTGTTCTGGTCTCAAATCCCTCTTCATCGAAGATGGCAGCGATCATTTCGGCATTAGAGAGGTTATCTTCGATTATTAGTATTTTTTTCATAGGGAGCGACGCCTCTAATTTAATAATAAATTATACTAAAGGGTGTAAAATCGCAAATTTCTACAAAACATTTGTTAATGCCTCTGCTACCTCGTTAAAGTTCTTTTATTTTCGGTAATGTAAATGATGTAATTAATTATCAATCCAGATCATCTGTGTAAAGGCGCCATTTGCAGCAATGTCCCAGGCTTCTACTCTAACCCATTTACGATTGGCTAGATTTATTGGCCAGCTGAAAGTTTTTTTGCCAAAAGCTTGTGTGTCATTTAAATTAATGCGTTCGCGATAAATATGAGTGCCATCCCCCGAAACAATTTCTGCAAAGTTCATCGGGAAGGTCCAATCGAGCTGCATTTTAACTGTTGCTTTACCTGTTTTATCTATCTTCAGTGTTTCGCCAGATTTTTTACCATTAATGCTGAATGATGGGATAAGTACCTCGCCAGTGGAAACAAAGAACTTTCCGTTACGAATGGCGTCCAGTACTGGTTGCCAACCCTGATCGTATGATGGCAATTTGTCCATTTCCAGATAATTCACATTTAAGTGCGCATACATTTCATTTTGATGGGTTATTGTAAAAATATCAGCTTCAGAAATGACGTGTTTCTTTAATCCCCAATTAGCCATGTCATCCAATAATTTCAATACCCGTTGACTAAGCGTTGGTATTGACAGATCTGCGGGAATTGCTTTCCATGCGGCACCCAGAAATGTATCTGATTTAAAAAATGGTTCTTCTTTATATATATCCGGGTATCCGGTTGATCCCTTGGTACGGGCATGGGCGGTCCATGCTAACCCCTTTTCGAGTTCAAGAAGTTTTAACATTTCCTCCTTGTTGCCGATATGATAAACCTTTCCCAAAGAAGGATCTTCTTTTACAAAGGGTTCTTCGGGTTTACGCGACATTACCCAATAGATCGGTTTTGGAAAAAAAGCCAGCCAATGGCCACCATAAAAGTTGTTGGCTTCTTCTCCGGGCAACAGCAAAAAACTTGAGTCAGACAGGCGTTTGGTTTGTTCAAACAGTGCTTTTAATTCTTTGAGCCGCTCCGCATCAGGACCTTTAGGATGTCCTGGGCCATGGAACTCAGCAAGCTTTACAATATCCAGGCCATGCTTTTTCAAAACCTCCACAAACTCTGGTTTTTCGGGAACGGGTTTACCGGAGAGTGCCACTTCTGTTGTAAACTCATTATGGAAATGTGTGGCCATCGTTTTATAACCTGCCACAGCTTTATAAGCATCCTCATGCGTAAACATTTTTACTTCATCCAAAGCCTGAGCAGCATTGCCTGTATCTAATAAACAGAAAAAGTTTAACCGTTGCTGGGTGCCCGGAGGAGCATTGAACCATGGAACATATCGGTTATCTCCCAAAGGATCTTGCCTGATGCCCATACCAAATCCGGGAATAAGGTTATGGTAGTTTTTTCCATACCAGGTAAATTTCAAATTGAAAGCTTCATCAAGTGGATAAAAATATTGATGTGGTGCAGGAAACAGCGCCAAACTACCATTGGTATTTTCTCCAATAATGGTTCTATATTTTACTTCTACATTTCTGCTTGTATCTGCTGGCGTTGGTGTTGCTTTCTGCATTTCACCACCTACATTTGACCAGGCCATGGATTTCCAAAGTGATTTCTTACTTACTAATCCTGCATCATAAAGAATTGCTGTGGAATCTACTTCGGTTGATAATACCGCTGCTACGTTAAACAATGGACTACCATTATAGAGGGTTATTTCAAGTGAGCCTTTAAAACGATCAGCGTTTGCTCCTGAAATGTTAATAATGGTTTGCTGGCCATTAGTCGTTACTTTTGCATTGCGTTTAACTATGGCTACAGCGTAAGATTTATAAGGTTTACGCGGCACACGATCAAAAAAAACGTCCCACCCCCCGCTGTTTGGGCTAAGTGTGCGCTTTCCAACAGTGAGCACAAAGGCGGGGTCTAAACCCGAAGTAATTTCTTTTAATGCTTTTCCTTTTCCCAATTGAATACTGCTGAAAAGAGGATTGTTGTTATCGAGATCAAGCACCATTCTTGCAGTGCCGCTTTTACCTGCAGGCCAGGTTACTGTAATCAGTTTTTGGTTAACTGTTACCGCTGAACCGTTATTTTTAAATCCGGAGCGATCTACATTCGGGGTTTGAGCCCAGGCATTAACGCAATAAAAAAAGAAAGAAATAAGGACAAGTTTTTTCATAAGTTCTTAAAAATAGAAAAAATAAATAAAAAAACAGTGCTGTACTTTCTTCTCTGGTTTCTAAAGTAAACCGGGCATTATGAAAATTTCTGGAAATTACCTGTGGCTTAGGATATTGATAATCAGTCTTTTGTTTGTGGCGCAGAAACAGCTACTTCTCCAGACAATTGTGTTGAGAGTTGTTTTTAAAGACCAATAGTCTTTTAAAATCCTTTATAATTGGTTCGATGGTTTTACAGGGAACTTGTTTGTTCATAATGGTTTCTGGTGCAGGATTATCAGCGGCATGCGAACGAAATGTATATTTTTTTTCAAGACATTGAAGGGGTTTTTGGTTGAAGATGTAAAACCTTTTCTCGGTAATATTATCTTTCGTTGCCCCTTCTACAGCACTTCCAGATTCAAAACTCCATAATACACTTTTAAAATATGCAAAGAATAAGGTATCATCCTTCACAAAATATTCATCCGTAGCGGAATAATGGTCGTACTCGTTGTAACGATGCCTGATCATACTCAACTTTCCCTGATGTGAAAAGTAAGTGATGATGCCTGTTCGCTCGTGATCACAATCATATTTGATTAATATGGAATCTAGCTGTTTGTTTTCCAGTTGTTCGATTGTGAATTTATAAGCTTGTTTGATCTCAGCAACTGAAGAAGGAACAGAATGAACTGAATTGCCTTGAACAACTGATCTGGTTTTTGCGTTTCCATCTGTCTCAGGCAGTTCGTTGCTTGTTTCCTGTTTTTGTTGGCAAGCCACAAAAAATAAACAGGCAAAAAGATAAATCAAATTTTTCATAAGCTTTTGTAAATCTTTCATTAACAATGTTCAGGGCTTTTTAGTTTGTCTTTAGATTATCTTTCCATTTTGTTACTGATGAATATGGTGGATATGTTTTATAATTGAACGATAGTTTAAGCTATCTTTGATGGTCCTTAAAGGTTATTCAGGATAAAAAGTGATGAATGAAATTGGAAAATTATTAAGCAAGATAATTGCTGAAGATCGAATTAAAACAAGACTGATAGATTTAGTTTCCTATGCTTCGGATGCCGGGTTTTATTATTTAAGGCCGAAAGCTGTTGTTCAGCCAATTTCTATTGAAGAGATTATTAAGCTTTTTGGTTTTTCTCAGCAAAATCAAATTCCAATTACCTTTCGTGCGGCGGGGACAAGTCTTTCCGGACAATCTGTTTCTGATGGTATTCTTGTAGATCTTAGCCAGTATTGGAATTTGGTAAGGGTAGAAAGCGGTGGTGCGCAGGTTCGTGTTCATCCCGGGGTAACCGGATCGGTCGTTAATGCTGAATTAAAAAAATACGGTAAAAAAATCGGACCAGATCCTGCCAGTATAAATTCGGCAATGATGGGTGGAATTCTATCCAACAACGCCAGTGGAATGTGTTGTGGAGTGAGTAAAAACTCCTATCATACTCTAAAGTTCATTAAATTTGCGCTGCCCAACGGAAAATGTTATTCTACTGAACAAGCTGCAGATTATGCCCGCTTTGAAAATGAATGTCCTGAAATTTTTAGTGGAATTGTATCCTTAAGAAATCAGATCGTTTCCGATCCTGAAATTTTTAATCTCATTAGAAGTAAGTATAAAACAAAAAATACAGTTGGTTATTCAGTCAATGCATTTATAGATTATGAGCATCCATTGGATATTTTGGCCCATGTTCTGGTTGGGGCAGAGGGCACGCTGGGTTTTATTGCCGAAGCGGTTTTAAATACAGTACCTGATTACCCTTTAAAAACCACATCGCTGTTGTATTTTCCTAATATCTATGCAGCATGTAACGCGATTTTGCCGCTAACGGTTTCTGGTGCAGAGGCCGTAGAATTAATGGACAGGGCATCCTTAAGGTCAGTGGAAGATATTAAAGGCGTGCCCGAAGTGCTCAAAATACTTCCGGCTGAAGCAGCAGCACTTTTGGTAGAATATCAGGACCATACACAAGCTGAACTGGATATAAAATCGGCTCAGTTTCTGGCTGTTGTTGATCAGCTTGAGTTAATCTACACCCCGGAATTTACCAATGACCCGATTGAACAGGCTTTTTTATGGAAGATTAGGAAAGGAATGTTCCCCTCAGTTGGTTCAGTAAGAGCAAGTGGAACAACGGTTATCCTGGAAGATATTGCCGTTCCGGTAAAAGAACTGGGAAACGCGATTTTAGATTTACAATCCCTTTTTGCAAAGTACCACTATGAAAATGCGATCATTTTTGGGCATGCGAAAGATGGAAACATTCACTTTGTGGTTACACAGGCTTTTGATACAACAGAAGAGATTATCCGCTACGATAATTTTTTAAAAGAAGTGGTTTCATTGGTTACCCAACAGTATAAAGGTGCTTTAAAAGCTGAGCATGGAACCGGCAGGAACATGGCACCATTTGTAGCAACAGAATGGGGCGAGGGCATATATGAAGTAATGAAATCGCTTAAAAATTTAATAGATCCACTCAATCTTTTAAATCCGGGTGTAATCATCAATGAAGATAAGCACGCACATATTCAAAATTTAAAAGATTTACCTCAGGTGGAAGAGGAAGTTGATAAGTGCATGGAATGTGGTTTCTGCGAATATAAATGTCCGAGCAGAAATATCACTTTAACCCCCAGAAGAAGGATTGTTGTTAGAAGAGAACTACTTAAATTAAAAAGAAACAATGAGAAAGTGAGTTACCGGGAACTTCTCCATGAATATCAATATGATGGTTTAGATACCTGTGCCGTAGATGGATTGTGCGCAACGGCCTGTCCTGTTGATATCAATACGGGATCTTTGGTTAAACGTTTACGAAGGGAGAATCATAGTAAATTGGCCAATGGTTTAGCTTTAACCGTAGCCAAAAACTTTAAACCCGTAACCTCAGTGGTAAAGTTCGGTATTAATGTGGCATCAGGAATAAATTCGGTGTTTGGTGCCAATACCATGACAAACCTTACTAAAGGATTTAAAAAGTTTGTTCCTGCGATCCCGTTATGGTCTAATCAGATTAAGCCAACAAATTCATTTTCGAAATACCAAAGTGAATTGACAGGAACAAATATTCCGTCGGTGGTTTATTACCCAACTTGTATAAGCAGAACAATGGGAGGAGCAGTAACCGGACAAAAAAATATCATTGAAACATTTATTGGTATATCAAAAAAAGCCGGAATTGATTTTAAAATCCCTAATAATATTCAAAGTACGTGCTGCGGACAAATTTTTTCGTCAAAGGGGTTTAATGATGCATTCAGATTTACCATTAATGATACGGTAAGCAAACTTTGGGAATGGAGCGGAAATGGAAAAAGCCCCGTTGTACTTGATATTACTTCCTGTACCTACACGCTTCAGGAGTGCAGGCCCTCTTTAAATGATGAAAATAAGAAAAAGTTTGATGCACTTACCATTATAGATAGTGTAGACTATATTCTGGATTATGTTCTTCCGCATGCAAATATTCTAAGAAAAAAGGAAAAAATTGCACTTCATCCGGTTTGCTCATTACAAAAAATGGGATTAGAGGGAAAATTTGTTAAAATAGCCAATCAGCTGGCAGATGAGGTTATGGTACCTTTGCATTCCGGATGCTGCGGCATGGCTGGAGATAGAGGTTTTCTATTTCCTGAATTAACAGCTTCAGCCACATTACCAGAGGCAAACGAGGTTAAAAAAGACCACTATGATGGATATTATTCATCAGGTAAAACTTGCGAAATTGCCATGTCAGAAGCCGTAGGCAAAAATTATGAATCTATCGTTTATATGCTCGATGAGTGCATGTAATTTCGGGAAGTAATTAAAATTTTATGAAATGTAGCAGTTTCCGATAAACATTTCTGCTTTGCTGGTGTTAAAATTAATATCACAATGCATTTAATTATGGAAATTAAGAACGAGAAGAACTACAATTCAAACCACAACAGCGAATCAGTTCAGGCGGTCAATAGAGATCACAATCTTACTGTAGCCGGTATAAATGATATTAGCCGTTCCTTTTGGGATGAAATAAATAATGAAATAGCGGCTAATGATTTACCACTTTGGAGACTGTGGCGTTAAGCTATACTTAGCTAAAAATGGAAAGTTTGTTTTTTAAAGATTGGATCAGTGTAATTTATGTGATCATCTGTGCGGTAATATCTTTTATCACGCTGTTTGTTTTCATCAGGATTTCAGGGAAAAGAACATTGGCCAAACTTAATGCCTTCGATTTTGTGGTAACCGTAACGCTTGGATCTACTTTATCTTCGATGATTTTAAGAAAAGTTCCATTAGCTGAAGGCATTGCTGGTCTGCTTGTCATTATATTATTGCAGTATGTTCTGGCTTTAATGGCTAAAAAATCGCATAAAATGGAAAAAGTGATTAATTCATCTCCAACGCTGGTGTTTTATAACGGGCAATTTCTTCAGGAGGCGATGGATAAAGAAGTAATCACGGAGGAGGAGATATATGCTGAAATCAGAAAATATAGAATTCATAAGCTTGAAGATGTTAAGGCTGTGGTAATGGAACTGAATGGAGAATTCACTGTTGTAAAAAAATCAAATTCGCCTGGTGCAACCTCACTTGATGATATTAAGTCTTAAACATTGATCAGGTTATTCTAATTCATAAAGCACCTTTCTGATTTAGCAGATCATCATTTCAAGTTAACAATGACATAGTGTTAAACGTAATGTTTTTCATTCTTTTAAAAACATTCTCCCAAGAAATCATCTTATATTCTATAAATCAATTTCAAAAATGAATCGTTTTCAAAATAAAACAGCATTGGTAACAGGAAGTAGCCAGGGAATAGGTGCGGCTTGCGCATTGCGATTGGCAAAAGAGGGCGCAAATATTATTCTTAACGGACATCAATTTGATGAAAGAGGAGAGAAGCTGATTGCTGAAATTGAAGGAATGGGCAGAAAAGTTAAATTTCTCGAAGCTGATGTAAGTAAAACGAAAGAGGTGCTGAAGTTAGTTGATGATGCGGTTGACGTGTTTGGTTCATTAGATATTTTGATTAATAACGCGGGACTGGAAAAGAAAGCTGATTTTTGGAAAGTGACTGAAGAAGACTACGATATTGTTATGGATACCAATTTAAAAGGCGTTTTTTTTGGAATCCAGGCTTTTGTTAAATACTGTAAAAGCAAAAAAAGACCTGGTACAATCATCAATATGAGTTCGGTACATGAGGAAATAGTTTTCCCTCACTTTGCTGCATATTGTGCCAGCAAAGGTGCGCTTAAAATGTTGTGCAGAAATTTAGCAACTGAACTGGCACCCTTAAATATTAGAATCAACAATGTGGCGCCAGGTGCGGTTTCCACTCCAATTAATCAGGACCTTTTAAGCAATAAGAAACAATTGGAGAAAGTACTTCAGAATATTCCGATGAAAAGGATGGGAAAAGTAGAGGATGTTGCAGCCGTTGTTGCATTTTTGGCATCTGATGAAGCTGCTTATGTAACCGGATCTACTTATTTTGTAGATGGAGGTTTAACTTATCATTATGAAGAACAGTAGATTATGGTTTACCTGTTTTTCTACTTATTTGTTTGTTAAGTTCAACTGCTGCACTAATTAAAGCCAAATGTGTAAATGCCTGCGGGAAATTGCCCAAATGTTCTCCTTTTTTCCCGAGTTCTTCACTAAACAAAAGCAAATGGTTGGAATAGCCAATCATTTTTTCGAAATTTTCTACAGCACGTTCCAGATTTCCGCTTTTAGCAAGGGCTTCTATAAACCAAAATGAGCACATGTTAAAGGTGCCTTCTTCTCCATCCAGTCCATCAATTTTTTTCATTCCGTTGTTATACCGATAAACCAAAACATCAAGCAACAATTCCTCATCAATTGTTTTTAAAGTAGACAGCCATCGGGGCTCTATCGGAGAGATAAAGTGAGTTAAGGGCATGAGCAGCACGCTGGCATCAACATGTTGAGCGCCTTTATACTGAACCCAGGCACCTAGTTTTTCATTCCAGAAATTATGATAAATGTCGTTATAAATTTTACTGCGGATTTTATGCCATTCATTTTCAGGGTAGGGAAAGGAGCGGTGCTCAGCAATTTTTATTGCTCTATCCATCGCTACCCAACACATTAAACGCGTATGCAGAAATTGTTTCTTTTCGCTTCTGATTTCCCAAATGCCATGATCTGCCTTTTTCCAGTTTTTGACCACACAAGCAATTTGTTTTTCAATTAAAGTCCAAAATTCATAAGTAATGGGTTTATATGATTTATTGTAAATGTAAATCGTATCAATTAGTTCGCCATAAATATCAATTTGTAACTGGGTGGCTGCTGCGTTTCCAATTCTAACAGGTTTTGATGAGTGATAACCATCAAATTGTGCCAGTTCTTTCTCATGAATATCAGAATCGCCATTTATTTGATAAACCAGTTGGAGATCAGTTTTTTGACAGAGATTAAAAATCCAATCAATAAATGCCGTTGCTTCATCGTAAAAACCTAAGGTTAAAAAAGCATACATGGTAAATGCAGCATCACGGATCCAGGTGTAGCGATAATCCCAGTTCCTGTTCCCTCCGATAACCTCTGGCAAGCCGAAAGTGGGTGCCGCCACTACTGAACCAAATTCTACTGAAGTTAGCAATTTCAGTGTTATTGCCGATCGGCGAATAAGTTCGCTATACCTACCCTGGTAACTGGTTTTATTAATCCATTTAATCCAGAAATCCTTTGTTTGATGATAGGCATCCTGAAGGTAAAAATTTATATTTTCTCCCCGCTCACCAGGCGATAAAAATTCTAAAACAATGGTAGCAATTTCAGTTTCTTTTAGCGTAAATTCTGCGTAGCCATTTTTACGCCTTACTATCAGGGGCTGATCAGAAAGCATTCTGATTACTGATTTTTCTTTTTTACAGGTAAACAGAATTTCTTTTTCTAAACACTCAACTTCATGTTCACTGGCAGAATAACCAAATCTTGGTACACAACTTACTTTAAATTTGATACTCCCACGGATGGTTTTAATCTGCCTGACAATGGCGCTCTTATGTGATTTGTTGCCTTCTTGTACTGGCATGAAATCAGTAAGTTCAGTTATGCCCGCGTCTGAAAAATAACGGGTTAATAAAATAGCCGTTCCCGGTAAATAAAGTTGCTTGCTGGTATAATTTTCTAAATCTGGTTCCACTGCAAAGAAACCTCCCTTTTGAGCATCCAGCATGGATGCAAAAACCGTTGGCGAATCAAATTTTGGTGCACACATGAAATCAATTGATCCTTGTAACGAAACAAGCGCCACTGTTTTAAGATTTCCAATGATTCCATAATTTTCTATGGGTTGGAAAGGTCTTTTGGTATGATTCATATGAGGATAATCTTTATGGATTGACTTTCTAATTTCTTAATAAAGGAAAGTCAGCCGCATTTTGTTTGATTAACCTGTGGATTAACAATAGCACCATTCAGAATATTACATAAAAAAATCCCAGCTAATTTTGTATTAACCGGGATTGAGATCATTTTCAAGGGGGTTAAACTAAAAAACCACCACCTAATAAATCGTTTCCTTCGTAAAATACGGCTGATTGACCGGGTGCAATGGCAGAAACATGATGATCGAACACCACACGCATTTTATCTTTCTCTTGTACAATTGTACTGAGCATACCTGCATCTTTATATCGGATTTTGGTAATTACATCATTCATCGGCTCTTCAATACTGGCATATTTAATTAAGTTGATGTTTCGAACCATTGCTTCTTTGCGCTCTAATTCTTCCGCTCTGCCTAAAACCACCGTATTGCTTTCTGGTAAAATTTGGGTAACAAACATCGGTTCTCCAAATGCTACGCCTAAACCTTTACGTTGACCAATGGTGTAAAAAGGATAGCCCTTATGTTGACCAACAACCATTCCGTTATTCAGAATGAAGTTACCACCGGCAACTTTATTTTCTAAATCTTCAACTTTATGTTTTAGGAAGGCTCTGTAATCATTATCTGGAACGAAACAAATCTCATAACTTTCTGATTTTTTAGCCAGTTCTTCCTGTCCCATATCTAAAGCCATCTGTCTGATTTCAGATTTAGCAAAGCTGCCTAAAGGAAATTTCGTTCTGGAAAGGTTTTCTTGTGAAACCCCCCAAAGCACATAAGATTGATCTTTGTTTTCGTCTTTACCTTTCGAAATTACATAACGCCCGCTGTCTTGTTGGCGGATATTTGCATAATGTCCAGTGGCGATAAATTCACAATCCAATTTATTGGCACGTTTTAACAATGCTTCCCATTTAATATGGGTATTGCACAATACACAAGGATTTGGTGTCCTTCCGGCTAAATATTCATCTACAAAATTATCGATAACATAATCGCCAAATTCATCTCGAATATCTAATATATAATGAGGAAAACCGTAGTTCACAGCCAGTGTACGGGCATCGTTTATACTATCCAGAGAGCAACAACCAGTTTCCTTGCTACTGCCCCCCGAACTTGCATAATCCCAGGTTTTCATGGTTAAGCCAATAACCTCATAACCCTGCTCATGCAACATTACAGCTGCTACTGAACTATCAACCCCGCCACTCATGGCAACCAGAATTCTACCGTGTTTACTCATTTTTAAATTATTGGATGCAAAAATAAGGTTTATTTAGCTGAAATTATTTAAAGCAAGTCAGTTACTTGTAAAAAGCAGAATTGTCGGTTAAATGACAATCCTTTCCTTTCCCATTATTGCCCGAATATTCTCTGGTTTTTCATCGGTAATATTAGCGACAACCTTCCTTTTGGGTTTTAAATTAGCGATACAAGGAGAGTTGATTCCTATGGTGTATGGCGCACAGACTATTTTATTTAGCCACAACAAATGAATTAGATCATGATTGTATTTTTTATGTTGGTTAAACGATTTAGATAAAGATTTTAAACAGATTTGCATTTTAATTAATACCTTAGAATTTTAAAAAAAATAAGTTCAATTTTTAACAAATATGATTAAAAAAGTTATCCTTCCCTGTCTGCTGTTTTCTTCATTTATGGCATTTGCACAGCAGAATCTGGTTCAATATGTAAAGCCAATTATCGGTACATCAAAGATGGGACATACCTATCCGGGCGCAACAGTTCCTTTCGGTGCGGTGCAATTAAGTCCTGAAACAGATACACTCTCTTACGAAGTAAATGGGAAATATAACGGCGATGTTTACAAATATTGCGCTGGTTACAAGTATGAAGATAAAACAATCACTGGCTTTAGTCATACCCATTTTAGCGGTACTGGTCATTCTGATTTGGGCGATTTTTTAATTATGCCAACCCAAGGTAAACTGCAATTAAATCCTGGTACTGCCGATAATCCCAAAGGTGGTTACCGCTCAGCTTACTCACATGCAAATGAACAGGTAGAGGCTGGTTATTATAAAGTGAAACTGGATGACGATAACATTATTGCTGAATTAACTGCTACCAACAGAGTTGGAATGCATCAATATACTTTCCCAAAATCAGATCAATCGCACATCATTTTAGATTTGATGGCAGGAATTTATAACTATGAAGATAAAACCGTTTGGACTTATGTTCGGGTGGTTAATGATACTTTAATAACAGGCTATCGCCAAACCAATGGATGGGCGAGAACAAGAACGGTTTATTTCGCAATGAGTTTCTCCAAACCGTTTAAAAGCTATGGCAGAAGAAGTTATGATGCCAAACAAGCTTACAGAGGTTTTTGGGGCAAGTTTAATCAAGATCAGAACTTTCCGGAAATTGCTGGTAAAAAGATAAAAATGTTCTTCGATTTTGATACCCAGGAAGGGGAAAAAGTAAAGATTAAATTTGCCCTATCGCCGGTAAGTCAGGAAAATGCCCTGCAAAATATGCGGGTAGAAATTTCGGGCTGGGATTTTGAAAAGGTTAAAGCGCAGGCACAATCTACCTGGAACAAGGAATTAAACAAAATTCAGGTATCTACTTCCAACGATAACAAAATTAATTTCTATACAGCTTTATACCACGCCTTTATTAATCCAACAACCTATACTGATATTAACGGAGAATATAAAGGCCTGGATCAAGGCATTCACAAAGCGGAAGGTTTTACTAATTACACCACTTTTTCTTTATGGGATACCTACAGGGCTTTACATCCATTTTTTAATATTGTACAACCTGTCCGCAGTAATGATATGGTAAAATCTATGATGGCGCACTACGATCAGAGTAGTTTGAAAATGTTGCCCATCTGGTCGCATTATGCAAATGATAACTGGTGTATGAGCGGTTATCATAGTGTTTCAGTTTTGTCTGATGCAATTATTAAAGGCACTTATAACGGAGATGCCAATAAAGCGCTCGATGCTTGCGTGACGACTGCTAAACACCGCGACTATGAAGGAATTGGTTACTATATGGATAAAGGCTATATCCCTGCCGAAAGGAGCGGGGTATCGGTTTCCAATACCTTGGAATATGCTTACGATGATTGGTCGATAGCCCAGTTGGCTAAGAAATTAAACCGCATGGATGTTTATGAAGAGTTTATAAAACGTTCTAACAATTGGAGAAATAATTACGATAGTGGATCGGGTTTTATGCGTCCACGTTTAGCTGATGGAACATTCAAAAAAGCTTTTGATCCGAAAGATACAGAAGGACAAGGTTTTATTGAAGGCAATAGCTGGAATTACAGTTTCTTTGTTCCGCATGATCCTGCTTCATTAATTGAAGTAATGGGTGGCAAAAAGAAATTTGCAGCCAGATTGGATACTTTATTTAGCATGCACTTACCTGATGAGTTTTTCGCTCACACTGAAGATATTACCCGCGAAGGCATTATTGGTGGTTATGTTCATGGCAACGAGCCCGCGCATCATGTTGCGTATTTGTACAACTGGACAGATGAGGTTTACAAAGGTCAGGCGCAGATTCGCCATATTTTAAATATGCAATATAAGCCTACTGCTGATGGTTTAGGTGGAAATGACGATTGCGGACAAATGAGTGCCTGGTATATGTTCTCGGCAATGGGATTTTACCCTGTGGCTCCTGGTTCTGATGTGTATTCACTTGGCAGTCCGTTGGTTAACAATGCCATCATTAATTTAGAAAATGGCAAAACCTTTACTGTTGAAGCCATTAAGCAAAGCGATAAAAATGTTTACGTTCAAAAAGTAATGTTGAATGGAAAGGAAATTACTGATCATCAAATTAAACATTTAGATATAACCAATGGAGGAAAGCTTACTTTTTATATGAGTTCGAAACCGAAGAAATAATTCAAATTCTTAACTATTATCAAATGAGGCTGGCTTCTGGCCAGCCTCGTTGTTCTTCTGAAAACTACCCTGTGAACATCTTTAAAACTTTGCGTCATATCCAATTTAATTGGGTATCTTAATGCGTTTTTCAATAGCGAAAGCTTTAAGATTATCTTCGATGAGCATTTTCTGGTTTCTGCCTGCGCGGAAAAGATCATTAGCGATTGGTTTTGTGTTTTAGATATCTCTGTGATTATCAATCACTTTCATTATAACTGTTGTTAGTCTGATGGATAATTTATTTCACAAAAATCAATATAAATAACGTTGAGATTCTTCAGGTGTTTTCCCGCGGATGCCGCAGATAAGAAATAAAATTAAGTAAATCAGTGCGGTATTAAGGTTTGTATTTCATCGCTTAGGAATTATTCAATAATAACGTATTTTCAATCGTACTCATGCTTGCTTCGCAGGTCTTCACTGCGTTCAGAATGACAAAGTCCGAATATGTATGTCATTCTTGAGGAATAATTTATTTTATTAAATCAATATAAATGAGGTGGAGCTTCTTCAGGTGTTTTCCTGCAGATGCTGCTGGTTACGCAGATAAAATAAAATCTGCGTCATTTTCTTAAATCTGCGGGATATTATTTCTTTAAAATTTAAGTAAATCAGTGCGGTATTAATTTTGCATTTCATCGCTTGGGGATATTCATTAATAACGTTATTTTCAATCATACTCATGCTTGCTTAGCAGGTCTTCACTGCGTTCAGAGTGAGAAGGTCCGAATATGTCTGTCATTCTTGAGGGATAATTTATTTCACAAAAATCAATGTAAATGACGTTGAGATTCTTCTGGTGTTTTCCTGCAGATGCCGCTGATTACACAGATAAGAAATAAAATTTGCGTAATTTTCTTAAATCTGCGGGATTATTATTTCTTTAAATTTAAGTAAATCAGTGCGGTATTAATTTTGTATTTCATCGCTTAAGAATTATTCATTAATAGCTTTATTTTCAATCGTACTCATGCTTGCTTCGCAGGTTTTCACTTCGTTCAGAGTGAGAAGGTCCGAATATATCTGTCATTCTTGGGGGGATAATTTACTCCATAAAATCATTGTAAATGACGTTGAGATTCTTCAGGTGTTTTCCCGCAAGCACCGCTGATTACGCAGATAAGATAAAGTCTTCTTAATTTTCTTAAATCTGCGGGATATGATCTAATTATGTACGATTTCGTAAACCCTTTTCATATACAAGGCTTCGTCTATTTTTGTAAAAAATTCACTCCATTCATCTCTCGTAAAAACCAAACTGATATCAGGAAATGGGGTAGACAGGATGACCACTTCTTTTCCATCAGGACGATTTTCTAAATAGTCATCAAATCGAAGCTTTTTGGTAGCACTATAAAATGCATCAAATTGCTCGAATGAGAAATTCATTAACACACCCGATCTCCAGATATTTAATACCTTGCAGTTATTACACTGTGCAATGGTAATGTTTTTGTTTTGAGCCAGAACAGTTGTTTTGCACATAATTCTCTATTTTTAATTCTTGCTTGACTTAAGCAAATATCAGATTATTTAGAATAATTCCAAATAATATTTTAAGTTTATTCTTAGTGATGTTGAAACCCTTTTGAATCATTTTCGTATATTAAATATTATTAACGGTTCATTATGTTGACTAATCAGGATCATTTTTTTGCTAATCTTCAGATCAATAAAATCCCTTTACATCATTTGCTTAGGAGAAAAGATTTATTCAGTCAAGTTCCGGATGACTGGCACATTATCATTACTGATATTAAAAGTTCAACAGCTGCTGTAAATTCAGGATTGCATGAAAATGTAAATCTAATCGCTACGGGAAGTATTGTTACCGTATTAAATATTGCATTTAAAGCTAACGTTGCTATTCCTTTTTTCTTTGGTGGTGATGGTGCAACATTTATTGTTCCGCCGGTTATTGTTGATAAAGCCATGAAAGCACTCATGATTTATCGCCGCAATACTTTACAAAATTTTAATCTGGACATTAGAGCAGGCATTGTATCGGTAAAAGAAACTTATGATATGGGGCATAGCTTAAAAATTTGCAGATTTAGTATCTCCAGGATGTTTTCTATTCCAGTTGTTTTAGGAAATGGTCTGGATTATGCTGAAAAAATAATAAAAGGAGAAAATTATTTATTTTCCGATCAAACCGAAGACCAGGGCGAATTGGATTTAAGTGGCATGCAATGCCGTTGGGATAAAATTCAACCACCGGAAAACAGCGAAGAAGTGGTAACGTTGATCGCTATTGCACAAGACCATACCAAACAAGCCGAAGTTTTTAGCAAAATAATAGAACAACTGGATCATATTTACGGGACACCGGAAAAACGGCAACCGATATCAATTCCAAAATTGATTTTTAGAACAAGCTTTAACAATTTAGGCAGGGAAATGCGCCATAGATTAGGGAAAATAAGATTTTTAGAATTAGTTAAAACCTGGTTTATCAATGCTTATGGATACATCTATTTCAGAACTGCACATGGTAAAAGATATCTTAAACAATTGGTTGAAATGTCGGATACTTTAGTGATTGATGGCAGAATCAATACTGTAATTACGGGAACTGAAAAACAACGCAAAATGCTTGAAAATGCTTTGGATAAATTTGAAAATAATAATGAAATTTTATACGGCATTTATGTTAGTAGTGAGTCGGTAATGTCCTGTTATGTCCGCGATCTGGAAGATGATCATATTCATTTTGTTGATGGTGCAGAGGGTGGTTATACCAAAGCCGCAGGTATTTTAAAGCAGAAAATTAAAAGTTTAAAGCAACTACCATCTTCAACCCAACGCCTGTAAGCAATTAATAAAAATTATCGAACACAAAATTTTGTACGCTTTGTTAAAAGCATATGAGTATTTCATCAATTAATCCTTTTAATGGAGAAATCATAAAGGAATATCAGGAGCATTCAGAAAAAGAAATCAATGATAAAATTGATCTGGTTCATCAATGCTGGCTGGATTATAAAAACGTAGATTTTCAAACCAGGGCTAAACTATTATTAACAGTTTCAAAATTACTTATTGAACGTAAAGCATCACTGGCTGAATTAATGGCCCTTGAAATGGGTAAGCCGTTAAAGGATGGTATTGCCGAAATATTAAAATGTGCAGCAGTTTGTGAATTTTATGCTAAAAATGGAGCAGACTTTCTTGCTGATCAGGTTATTAATACAAGCGCCAGCAAAAGTTATGTGAGTTTTCAACCTATAGGTATTGTATTGGCAATTATGCCATGGAATTTTCCCTTCTGGCAAGTTTTCAGGTTTTTGGCTCCCGCTTTAATGGCTGGGAATTGCGGTTTATTGAAGCATTCCTCAGGTGTTACAGGTTGCGCACTGGCCATTGAAAAAATTGTTGCAGATGCCGGTTTTCCGCCAGATGTTTTTAAAACACTCATCTGTAACAGCAAAGCAATTTCAAAAGTTATTGAAAATCCGCTCATTAAAGCTGTAACGCTCACGGGCAGTACCGAGGCTGGTAAAAAAGTGGCTGCTCAGGCTGGAAAATTAATTAAGAAAACAGTTCTCGAACTTGGTGGCAGCGATCCTTATTTGGTTTTAGCCGATGCAGATTTGGCTAAAACAGCAGAAGTTTGTGCTAACGCCCGCTTAATTAACAACGGACAGAGTTGTATCGCCGCTAAAAGATTTATAGTGATTGAAGAAGTGCTGGATGAATTTACCAGGCTTTTTAAAGCAGCGATGTCTGGCAAGACTACAGGGAACCCATTGGAAGAAAATACGCAACTGGGACCAATGGCAAGAAAAGATTTGAGGGACGAACTGCACCAACAGGTATTAGAAAGTATAAAGCAGGGGGCTCAATGTATTCTTGGTGGAACAATCCCTGAAATAGAAGGTGATCATGCCTTTTATCAGCCTACTATTTTAACTGCTGTTGAAAAAGGAAACCTGGCCTACCACGAAGAAATTTTTGGGCCGGTTGCCGCTATCATTTCGGCAAAAGATATTGAAGATGCCATTAAAATTGCCAATGATACCAACTTTGGTTTAGGTGCAGCTGTATTTACCAAAAATGCTGCGCTGGCAGAAGATATTGCCAGAAATAAACTCAATGCCGGATCATGTTTCATTAACGAGGGAGTTAAATCAGATCCCGCTTTACCTTTTGGTGGAATTAATGAATCAGGATACGGCAGAGAATTAAGCATGTTCGGCATCCATGAATTTGTAAATATTAAAACTGTATACATAAAATAACCTAGCCTATGAAAGCGATAAGAATTCATGAATTTGGTGGCCCTGATGTTTTATCAATTGATGATATTCCAGTGCCAAAACCAAATAAAGATGAAGTGTTAATCAAAGTACACGCTACAAGCGTAAATCCTGTCGACTGGAAAATTAGAGAAGGACTAAGGAAGACAAAATTTCCTTCCAAGCTGCCTTTAACACTTGGGTGGGATGTTTCAGGCGTGATAGAAGAACTTGGAGAGAAGGTTGGAACTTTTAGAAAAGGCGATGAGGTTTATGGCAGGCCAGAACCCACAAAAAATGGTGCTTATGCAGAATATATTGTGGTGAATGCAAATCAGATCAGTATTAAACCTACAAATATCGGGCATACAGAAGCTGCTGCAGTACCACTTGCAGGGTTAACTGCCTGGCAAGGCCTTTTCGATCACGGTTTGTTAAAAGAGGGACAGAAGGTTTTGATTCATGCCGCTGCTGGTGGTGTTGGTACCTATGCCATTCA
Source organism: Pedobacter chinensis (assembly GCF_003339865.1). GTDB lineage: Bacteria > Bacteroidota > Bacteroidia > Sphingobacteriales > Sphingobacteriaceae > Pedobacter > Pedobacter chinensis. The sequence continues at coordinate 506,792 of NZ_QPKV01000002.1, read as the reverse complement.
GTTTGCTAAATGCAAAGGCGCACATGTTATTGGCACTGCATCAGCACACAATATTGATTTTTTAAAACGTTTGGGAGCCGATGAAGTGATTGATTATAATATGGAAGATTTTGAAAAGGTTTTAAAGGATATTGATCTGGTACTGGATACTTTAGGTAGTGAAATACAATTAAAATCCATCGATGTTTTAAAAGCCGGTGGCAGATTGATTACCACTTTGATGCCCGAATATGTAGCAGAATCAAAAGCCAAAAAAGTGCATCTTATTGGTTTTACAGCACAATCAATTCCCGATCAATTAACAGAAATTGCCAAACTCATTGATAATGGAAAGGTAAAACCTATTGTGGAAAAAGTATTGACTTTAACTGATGCAAAAAAAGCTCAAATTGAAAGTGAGCAAGGACATACAAGAGGTAAAATTGTTTTACAGGTAGTTTAAATAGATTTAACGACTTGCTTTAAGCATCGGCATATCATTAAAAAAAGCACCAAAAGCATAACGAGATTTCTTGTCATGACTAATTGGTGCTTAACTTTTTGTAAAAGCGTTTATTTTAAAATTTCATCAATTATTCTAATCTCATCTGAAGTAAAGGTCGTATGATCTAAAGCCTTAATGGAATCGGTAATTTGTTCCGGTTTACTGGCTCCGATCAAAACCGTTGTGATTCTCTTGTCTTTCAGTATCCACGAAAGTGCCATATGCGATAGTTTTTGCCCACGTGATTTTGCTATTTCATTGAGTTTGGAGATTACTTCAACTTTTTCTGGCGTGATATTGCTCTCTTTTAAAAATACACCACTTGTTGCAACCCGTGAATCGGTGGGAATGCCATGTAAATATTTATCAGTTAATAATCCTTGCGCAAGTGGAGAAAAAGGAATACAGCCAACGCCGTTGTTTTCCAGAACGTCAAGCAACCCGTTTTCCACCCAACGTTCAAACATTGAATACTTTGGTTGATGAATTAAGCATGGTGTTCCATTTTTTCTTAGAATTTGGATAGCCTCTTCAGCTTCTTCTGCATTATAGTTTGAAATACCAACATAAAGTGCTTTTCCTTGTTGTACCAATAAACTTAAAGCACCCATCGTTTCTTCTAAAGGCGTTTCAGGATCAGGACGATGATGATAAAAGATATCAACATAATCCAATTTCATTCGCTTTAAACTTTGATCAAGGCTTGAAACCAAATATTTTTTTGATCCCCAGTCGCCATAAGGGCCATCCCACATGGTGTACCCAGCCTTACTGGAAATAATCATTTCATCACGATAACCATTAAAATCTTCGTGAAGAATTTTTCCGAAAACTTCTTCAGCGGAGCCGGGGGGCGGACCATAATTATTGGCTAAATCGAAATGGGTGATACCATTATTGAATGCTGTGTAAATTAAGTTTTTACTATTTTCGAACACGTTTACATGCCCAAAATTATGCCATAAGCCTAAAGATATTGCCGGCAGTTTCAACCCGCTGTTACCACAACGGTTATATAACATTTTCTCGTAACGGTTTTCTGAAATATTTTTGTTCATTTTATATACTGATAGTTGGCAAATTAAAGAGATTCTGATCAAAATCTATAATTTAAACTGAGTTAGGGTTAATATTTATGATATAAATAGCGATTTATTTCAGTTTTACCACCTGAAGCCAATAGCCTATTTAACGCTGGTATATCCCTCGATACTTTGCGGTTTTAAAAAGAACAAAATTGATGTAGTTGAAACTTGATGATTCACAATCGAAAATAACAGATACGAAAGATTTTTATGCAAATACTTACAATAGAATAAGAGGTCGTATATCAATCGCTAAGGGAAAAATTTATATCTGTAAGAGTAATGAAGCGATGATAGATAAGACTGATGAAAACCAAATAACTATTTTTTCTTCTTATTGCCCGGGCATTTCTTGCAGCGTTTCCCTTTCTTAAATTTCTCACAACACTTTTTGTGTTCTGCTGTGCAGCTAAAGATATATCCCATGCCTTTCTGAAATTCCGGATCGGTGGGTAGGATAAATATGTCTTCTTCTCTCTCGTAAATCATTGCAGCACAAAGGTAAGTGTTGTTTAGAACAATTCCAATTAAAAACTATTCTTAAGAGATTTAAAATTATTAATGCATGGTTTTTAAAGGCAATTAGTAATTTAGCAAACTAACCAAAATTTCGTAAAATGATAAATAAAGTTGTATCTGGTGCAGAAGAAGCCATAAAAGATATTTCAGATGGGGCAACGCTTATGCTTGGTGGCTTTGGGCTTTGTGGCATTCCGGAGAATTGTATCAATGCTTTAGTTAACAAACAGGTAAAAAATCTGATCTGCATATCAAACAATGCGGGAGTTGACGACTTTGGGATTGGGTTAATGCTTAAGCAGCGGCAGGTTAAAAAAATGATATCTTCTTATGTGGGCGAAAATGCAGAGTTCGAGCGGCAACTGTTAAGTGGAGAATTAGAAGTTGATTTGATTCCACAAGGTACATTAGCCACCCGTTGTTTAGCTGCGGGATATGGAATGCCTGCGATCTTTACCCCTGCGGGTGTTGGTACTGAAGTTGCTGAAGGCAAAGAAATTCGGAATTTTGGTGGAAAGGATTATTTAATGGAATATGCTTTCGACGCTGATTTTGCAATTGTAAAAGCCTGGAAGGGTGATACTGCCGGTAATTTAATCTTTCGGTCAACCAGTAGAAACTTTAATCCGGTTATGGCTATGGCGGGTAAAATTACCATTGCCGAGGTAGAAGAATTAGTGGAGGCTGGAGAACTTGACCCCGATTATATTCATACCCCTGGAATTTATGTTCATCGTATTTTTCAAGGTAAAGATTACGAAAAAAGAATAGAACAGAGAACGGTTAGAAAGGTTCAATAGTTCATTGGCATTCAATCAATCTCTCATTCAAAATTCACTCATTTCAATTATGTCATTCTCAAAAGAAGAAATTGCACAGCGTATAGCTAAAGAAATTAAAGATGGTTATTATGTTAACCTTGGAATTGGTATACCAACTCTGGTGGCCAATTACATTCCAGAAGGAATAAATGTTGTTTTACAATCAGAAAATGGCTTGTTAGGGATGGGACCTTTCCCATTTGATGGCGAAGAAGATGCCGATTTAATCAATGCCGGAAAACAAACGATTACCACTTTACCAGGTTCATCAATTTTTGATTCAGCCATGAGTTTTGGGATGATCAGGGCTCAGAAAGTAGACCTAACCATTTTAGGTGCTATGGAAGTTTCAGAAAACGGTGATATTGCGAACTGGAAAATTCCTGGAAAAATGGTTAAGGGCATGGGTGGGGCGATGGATTTAGTGGCATCAGCCAAAAACATTATTGTAGCCATGCAACATATCAACAAAGCAGGAGAGAGCAAATTATTGCCCAAATGTACATTACCGTTAACTGGTGTAAAATGCATTAAAAAGATTGTTACAGAGCTCGCCGTTCTGGATATATTGCCTGAAGGTGGTTTTAAGCTTCTGGAGCGTGCGCCTGGTGTAAGCATTGACTTTATTAAACAATCCACTGCTGGAAAATTAATAGTGGAAGGAGAGATTCCCGAAATGAGATTGGATTAATATGCGCTCCATGGTTAGTGGCGTGCCAACCATTTATATTATTTATCAAAGAAGTCGGGTTTTCAAAACCTGACTTCTTTGATATTGAATTTTCTCTTATCTATTGTACGTCTACTAAAATATTCCTTTTTAAATCATTGGAGATTTCTTCAGTGACTGCGATGATCTCTTCTGGTTCATCGGTATTGTTCATTACGATTTTATGGCACTGTTCCCTGTAAGGCAATAAATATTCCTTATAGGCGGGTACCACATGATTATACCATTTATATAAAACATCATCCTCAGGATAGCCACGTTCCAGGCCATCGCGTTTAATGCGTCTATCTAAAGCGATTTGTTCATCAGAATCAATAAAGATGGTATGATCAAGTAAAGCTGCAATCTCTTTAAAATGAAGGATGAAAAGCCCTTCGACAATAATAATAGGTGCAGATTTAATTTCTAAAATCTTTACCACAGCTAATGGGTTATTGAAATTGTATTCTTTTTTGTAAACAACTTCACCATTCATCAATTGCTTAATATCTTTTAAAAATTGTTCACTATCAATGGTAGAAGGGAGATCAAAATTATATAATTTGTTTTCCTCTTGTGTCATTTCACCAGCAGGAATATAGTAATCGTCCTGAGAAACTAAGGTTACTTCATCTTGTTTAAAATGATGAAGAAAGCAGTTTAAGAAAAATGTTTTACCGGAACCACTACCACCGGCAATACCTATTATAAAAGGTTTTTTGTTCGAACTCATTGAGCACTATATGTTAAATTGCAGAAAAAACGTTTGTCTAAAGCGCCTAATGAATCAGCAACGGCTTTAGTCATTACAATGATAACATCTTTTGTGGATTCGTTCTCTGTAAATTTACCAACAACTTTAGCGAAAGTGGTACGATTAGTCATTGGATTTGTAATCTTAATTACCCGGCCAACCGGAGCGGTGCGGTGCAAAACCAACATTTTCGAGCCATCTAAATCTGCATCCGCTATCCAAACAGCAGCGCCTTTTTCTTCAATCTGACTTAAACCATATACGCTTGGGTCACGGCGAAGCTTTGGATCTTTAACCATGGTGCTATCAGGTTCATTTTCTTGTTCTTCTCTTGAAAGTTCGTTGACCGATTTCGGTTGCGGAGGTTTTGGAATAATCAATTTCTGATCAACTTTAATTGAATTGTCAGTCAGGTTATTCGCTGTTCTGATTTGATAAGCTGTTAAATTATATTTTTTGGCAATGGTAAAAATATTTTCGCCGTTCGCAACAGTATGGATAAAGCTTTCCTCTTTCGGTAATACCGGATTTTTAGTTACCTGCTCAGCTTGTTTTTCTTTAGGCACCTGCACTTCTGTTATAATACCGCCCGGAACTTTTAATACTTGCCCGATGGTAATTGAATTGTCAGGTAAATCATTTAGTTTTCTTAACTGATATGCGGTAACTCCATATTGCTTAGCAATGGTAAAAATGGTTTCATTTCTTAAAACCGTATGTTTTCCGGCAGCATCTGCAGATTGGCTTTCCTGAACTGGTTTTTCTTCTGAGACACTGATCACTTTATTTTCTTCAATGTTTTTTGTAGCCGGAATTCTTAAAACCTGGCCTATTCGAAGGTTATTGTTGGTTAAATTATTTGCTTTTTTAACTTCTTCAACCGTTGTTCCATACTTTTCCGCAATTTTGTTCAAAAATTCCTTTGGCGCAACGGTATGCTCAATCATGGTTCCATCAGTTGATGTCGTATTATTTTCAGCTATAGGAGCAGAATTTACTTTTGCTGGTTGCGAAACTGATGAGGTTGAAGTTGAAACTTCAGCACCATTTTTTGGTGCAATTTTTAAAACCTGACCAATGCTTAAATTATTCCCGGTTAAATTGTTCAGGTTTTTAATTTCATTAATGGTGGTCCCATACTTTTCTGCAAGCATGTTTAAGTTTTCTTTAGCTTTAACGGTATGTTCAATAATGCCATTATTTGCTGATGAAACCTGAATTGTGGAGCCACTTGTTGATCCCCAGGGAATATTTGTAGGCACTTTGATAATTACACCAACCTGGAGATATTTGTTGTCATTAAAAGCCATAATGTCTTTAGGAGAAACATTATATCTTCTTGCAATAGAATAGTAGGTGTCTTTGGCTACAGTTTGATGAACGATAAGTTTCTTGCCATTATTGTTTTCAACGCCGATAGAGTCTCTACCCGTGTTTGCTTTAGCATTTGCAACGTTTAAAGCAAATAGAACAAAAGCAGATAAGTATATTTTGTGCATTTATTTTCTATAAATTTCTAAGTCAAAGAAAGCAATTATACGAATAATATTATTAACCATATTTACATCGCTAAGCCGATTTTAAGTAAAAATACAATGACTTCAATTTCATCTGAATGATATATAATTCATTAACAATTACTTGTGAAATGTTAAACTGATTCAATATTGATTAATAAACGAACTAATAAATAAGGTATTGTATAAACAGGAATTTAGATTAAAACTTTTGTAAATTTGGATTGTTAGGTACTCATCAAAAAACAAATAAAACTAATTAAAATGGATGCTAAAGAAATAAGCTTAAATGAAAAAGAGGTTAAACCAGTTGTTGATCTTTTAAATGACTATTTAGCTAATTATCATATTCACTATCAAAAATTAAGAGGTTGCCACTGGAATATAAAGGGGCAAAACTTCTTTACCCTTCACATTAAGTTCGAAGAACTTTATACCAATGCACAATTAACCATCGATGAAATTGCTGAACGTGTTTTAACTTTAGGTAAACCGCCACACAGCCGTTTTGCTGATTATATTAAAGAATCGCAAATCAAAGAAATTGATACCATTGGCATGAAAGATTTAGATATGGTTGATGCAGTTTTAGATGATATGGCTAAATTAATAGAAATAGAGCGAGAGATTTTGGATGCTACTGCTGAAGCCGGAGATGATGGATCGAATGACATGGTAAACCGTTTCATGCAATTTAAAGAAAAAAACACCTGGATGTTGCGTTCTTTCGCTGGAAAGAAATAATGTTTTAATAACAGGTTATTAGCCTTAGTTAAATGGAAGAATTGTAAAATCTGTTTATCTAAGGCTTTTTCGTTTCACAGAAGATCTAATTATTTATCTTTGGGCATGGCATATAAAAGTTTAGTAGAATGTGTTTCCGATTTAGAAAAACATGGTCATTTAATCAGAATTAAAGAAGAAGTAGATCCCTACTTAGAAATGGCTGCCATCCATTTAAGGGTTTATGAAAATCAAGGTCCCGCTTTGTTATTTGAAAAGGTTAAAGGGAGTCCTTTCCCTGCTGTTTCAAATCTGTTTGGAACGCTGGAGCGATCCAAATTTATCTTTAGAGATACCTTACCAAAAGTTCAGCAACTGGTTTCTTTAAGGAATGATCCCATAAAAGCTTTGAAAAATCCTTTTAAATATGCGGGCTCTGCCATGTCGGCATTATCCGCTTTGCCAATGAAAACACCTGCTGCCAAAGATAAATTCCTTAAAACCAGCATAAGTCAGTTGCCACAAATTATAAATTGGCCAATGGATGGAGGTCCGTTTGTTACGATGCCTCAGGTTTATACCGAAGATGTAGAGAAACCAGGAATTTTGAATGCAAACCTTGGTATGTATCGCATTCAACTTGGCGGAAACGATTACATTCAGGATAAAGAAATAGGGCTGCACTATCAGATTCATCGTGGGATTGGCGTTCATCAATCAAAGGCAAATGCAGCAGGACAACCTTTAAAAGTTAGCATTTTCGTTGGTGGGCCTCCATCTCATCCTCTAGCTGCAGTTATGCCATTGCCCGAAGGGTTATCGGAAATGACTTTTGCAGGCGCTTTGGGCAATAGAAGATTTCGTTATTTTTATGATGATGAAGGCTTTTGTATTTCTGCTGATGCCGATTTTATTATCACAGGAACGGTTTATCCTAATGAAAATAAACCCGAAGGACCTTTTGGTGATCATTTGGGATATTATAGTTTGACACATCCTTTCCCGTTAATGAAAGTGCATAATGTGTATCATAAAAAGGATGCCATTTGGTCCTTTACTGTAGTTGGTCGTCCTCCACAGGAAGATACCAGTTTTGGGGCATTAATTCATGAGATCACAGGCTCGGCAATTCCACAGGAAATTCATGGTTTGAAAGAGGTTCACGCAGTAGATGCTGCAGGTGTTCATCCCTTACTCTTTGCTATCGGAAGTGAGCGTTATACACCTTATTTAAAGGAACGAAGACCACAGGAAATATTAACCATTGCCAATCATATATTAGGGAAAAATCAATTAAGCTTGGCAAAATACTTGTTTATTGCAGCTAAAGAAGATGATGAAAATCTAAGTACCCATCATATTGAAGCCTTTATTACCCATATTTTAGAACGTGTTGATTTAACCAGAGATATCCACTTTTACACCAATACCACTATTGATACTTTGGATTATAGTGGAGATGGTTTGAATAGTGGTTCGAAAGTTGTAATCGCCGCAGCGGGAGAGAAGAAACGCAATTTGTGGAGCGAAGTGCCTTCTAATTTGAAACTATGCAATGGTTGTTACAAAGCACGTATTGCCATGCGTGGGGTAATGGTTATTGAATGCGATAAATATTTAAGTGCAGAGAAAACAGCAACAGAAATTGCCTTATTGAACATCTCTTTAATGGATCAGAATCTTTCCGGTTTGCCACTGATTATTCTTGCAGATGACTCGGCATTTACGGCAGCGAATATTGATAACCTGGTTTGGATCGCATTTACAAGAAGCAACCCTGCTGCTGACATTTATGGTGTAAACGATTTTACCATTAACAAACATTGGGGCTGCAAAGGTTCGCTCATCATTGATGCCAGAAAAAAACCTCATCATGCACCAGAATTGATAAAGGATTCTGCCATTGAGCATAAAATTGATCAGTTGGCAAAAGATGGAAAATCACTTCAAGGGATAATTTAATTGAAAAATTAAAATAATTTATTGATTTTTAGGTACATGATTCTCTATGGTTCCTAAATTTTGTAGTGCTTTTTGTTTTTTCATCTTAACGCTAACTTGTTGTTTCAAATCATCAGCTCAGCAACTTGACAGTGTCGCTTCTAATTTATATCATCACGGTTTGCAAAATGCAGAATCAACCTTATTTGTACACTTTGATAAGAACATTTATTCCAATAATGATCAGGTTTGGTTTACTGGTTACCTGCTCAAAACCATTACTAACTTAAATAATTACCATACTTTATATGTCTCTTTAGTAAACAATAAAGACAGTACAGTCGTTCTTCAGGATAAGTTCCTTATCGATAGCGGATTTTCTTTTGGAAATTTAACACTTCCAGATTCCTTGCCAGGTGGTTCCTATCGTTTTGTGGTCAGTACAAATATTAAAGTTAAAGGCGAAATCGATGGAGAATTTATTCAACCAATTTTAATAAAATCCACTACCAAAAATCCATTGATTGCAAATGTTTCCATTTTTAAATCGTACGATGAACAAACAAAAAACGGAACAGCTCTTCTCAAAATTTTAACAAGCGACAATCGATTTGTAGAAAACGCCGAAATTAAATATACCATCGGGCGAAATAAAATAATGAGAAGTGGAAGTGCGAAAAGCAGCGTTATTGGAGAACTGATGATCGACTTTCCTGCAGATAAAATTGAACCTGAGAATAATTTATTGACCATCAGTATTAAAAAAGATAATCAGCTGAGGTATATAAAATATGATTTGCCGATTTTTAAACCTAAAAAATATAAAGTTAACTTTTATCCTGAAAGCGGTTATTTGGTCAATGGATTGAATGGTAAGGTTGGATTTGAAGTTAAGGATTTAGAAAATAATGTGATTAAGCTGAGGGCTGTATTGTACCAAGGAAACAATGTGATAGATACCATAAGCTCGAATACTGTTGGTTTGGGTTCGTTTCATATTAAACCAAATATTGATAAAAAATACACCATTAAGCTTTTAACAGCAGATCAGGAAGAGTATTGGTTTGAATTACCGGAAATATTGAAGAACGGAGTTACCATTAATGCAAAGGATGTTGTTGCTGATAATGATTTAAGAGTACAATTACAGAGCAACATTAATACTAAAGTATATGCAATTGTGCATGATTATTTAAATGTTTCACTTCAAAGTGAATTTGATTTAAAGCAAATGTCAATTCAAAATGTGAAATTTAACCTCGATTCTGTTCCAATAGGATTAAATACACTCACAATTCTTGATAGTTCATTCAAGCCTGTTGCTGAACGAATTTTTTTTGCCCATTATGATCAGCTTAATCAATTACAAATCTTAACTGATAAAGAAGAATACAATACGAGAGATAGTGTTCAGCTTTCTTTAAAAGTAGCTTCAGGTATAAGTGCTTCCTTTCAGGGATTGGTTTCAATAGCTTGTGTTCAAACCAATCGGTTTTCAACTGCAAACAACATTAATATTGTGGATTACTCTTTGCTTGAAAAAGAACTGGTAAAACTACCGGTTAATCCGATGGGATTAAAGATTTCAGATCGGGATTTTCTCAATGATGTTCTTTTAATTAAAGGATGGCGGAAATATAAATGGCCATTAATTAAACAAAATGATTTAAAGAACAGGATATCAAGTGCTGAAGTTACAGGCCAGATACTCAAAGGGAAGAAAAAACCCGGAGAGCCAATAACGATAAATGCAATCACACAAAACACTATTCATTCTGTAACTAGTGATGATTCGGGTAGTTTCAATATCCCGTTCGAAAGTTTAATTACAACTGATAAGGATCAAATATGGTTAAATTTAGGCGTTAAAAATCCTGCAAACTATACTTTAACCATAAATGATCCGGTTAATGAAATAAAAAAACAGCTGCAAAAACAACATTACGAAACAGAAATAACCAGATCTATGATTGTGATCGACCATCAGAATATTTCTGCTCCAGGTGGAATCAATCTGAAAGAAGTTACAATTAAAGGTGGTCAGGATAATTTTACCTTTGTCTCTAATAAATGTGGCGATTATGTTTGTCCGTATAATATTTTAAATTGTCCAAACCATCAGTTTAACTCCACAAATAAACCGCCAATAGAAGGTAAATCATATTCGAACGGACGAGGGGGAACAATTGTTTATGGAGGTTGCAGAGATCAAGGGAACAAATCCAATATTTACATGCTTAAGGGGATAAATCTTCCCAAAGAATTTTATGTCTCTGATATTAAAAATAAGAATGAACCTATAAATTTTGCCACCGTATATTGGAATTACCAGAAACAATTGAACAATGAGGGAGAGGCCAACGTTACCTTTAATACAGGAGATTTAACAGGAAGTTTTAAAATTATTATTCAAGGAGTAACCAGAAATGGCGTAGTGTATGGCGAAAAGTATATTTCGATTAAGCATCCATAAAAAAACTCCCGAATTTAATCGGGAGTTTTAGTGTCTGCTAATTAAAATTTTAGTGGCCTGTTATTTAAAACCTCACTCCAAAAGTCACATAAACATTATCTGCTGTGTTTTTTAAGTTAGCAGTTGGACCTGCACTTGTAAAGTTATAATCTGGATAGTCGGCCGAAATGGTATAAGGAGAACTTGTCGAATCAAATTTAGTGTGTCTGTAAGTTACATCTAAATAATAATTATCAAAACGATAACCTAAGCCCCCACTGTATGAAGTGGTATTGATATCGATGTTTTTATAAGGTGATCCGGCATAGTTGAAACCTCCTCTAATCATAAATTGATCTACTACCTTAAATTCGGCACCAACTCTGTAGTTGAAATTTCCTTTATAAAGAGCAGCTATATCCCTGTTGGTATTTCTCTCTTCATTAACAAAATCAGAAGAGAAGTGTATGCTGCTGTAATCTACATACTCAATGTCTGCACTAATTAAGCCACTATTGCCAATGATGTAAGATGCACCACCGTTAACTCTATAAGGGGTTCTTAAACGATATTCAGAATCGTAAGTCTCTAATGCATTTGTATATTCTGGAATAGCAACTCCATTAGCTTGTTTGTACCTGGTGCTCAGGTTTTCAGAAAATCTATCTGTTAAGCTATACCATGTCGGTGTAATAAAACTTAACCCTAATCTCAATTCATTAACTGGTTTATATATTAAACCTAATTTTGCATTAATACCATTACCTTTGGTTTGTTGAATGGAGTTATATGCAAAACTGTAAGTTCCACCAGCAAATACTGGGTCCTGACCGGCAAAGGTTCTATTTGTACCACTTTCAGTATAGGCCCGGTCTGAAGTATAGTTAATGTTAGCTAAACCAACAGAAATACCAAGATATAATTTATTACCATAGTTGCCTGCCATTCCCAGATTAACCTCAGATTGAGAACCAGAACGGTTAATGATATTCTGCTGATTACTGTTTAAATTAGTTGTTGGAAAATATCCTGCTGGATCATATTCAATCAAGAAGTTTTTGTAAGCCATGCTTTCAAGTGAGCCCGGTGTAAGTGCATTGGTATTATTTGCAGGATTACCATTACCATAAGTAGTAGCTAAGTCTGCAAAATAATCTGCCATTGAACTTGTAGGGTTTACACCGCCATAAGTAATGTTGGTATTGAAGTTATTGGTTTTGTTGTAACCAATGCCAAAATTCACACTAACCCATCCTTCATTCAAATTTGATCCTTTAACTTTATTTACAGGAGAATAGAACACCGCCCCGATTTGATTGATTCCTACTCTGCTTTTGCTATCATCAATTCCATTGTTCAGGTATGAAGAGCCAACTTTAAAGTTATTAAATTCAGGAGTAAAGTTAAATTCCGATTTGGTAAAAAAACCTAAACCTGCCGGGTTAGATGATAAAGCACTAATGTCGCCACCTAAAGAAGTTTGAGCATTTCCCAAGCCTTTAAATCTTGAAGTAGATCCTTGCTCTGGTTGAGAAAAACGTAATACATCACTTGTGTATTGGGCATATAAAGAATTGCTGGCAAAAACTATTCCTGCCACAATTAATATTGATCTTAGTTTCATTTTATAAATATGTGTGTGTATTACAATTAGTTACCGCCTCTTGTTGGTCTGCCGCCGCCACCGCCGCCGCTGGTGCTTCCACCACCACCACCACCTGAAGATTGAGCAGGGGGAGGAGAGTAGCTACCACGATCTGGTCTGCTTGATGGTTGAACTGATTGCGGTTGAGGTTGTGGCCTGTAACTATCATCACGACTTGGTCTTGAACTTGTACCAGCCGGACGTCCGCTTACTGTTGAGTTGTTGCCGTTAGACCATCTTTCAGGACGGCCCGCGTTATTATTTACTGTTGAAGGTCGGCCGTAGTTGCCATTTGAAGGAATATTACTTGTTCCTCTGTTACCATACGCTCCACGGTTGTCGCCATCTCTGTTTGGTCTTGGTTTGTAATTGCTATTGGTATAAATGCCACCGCCATAATAGCCGCCGCCTACACCCCAGCCTCCACCGTACCAGCCGCCGCCCCAACCAAAGCGATCGTAGTATGAATATGGACCCCAGGCATTCCAGCCCCAATTGTTCCATCCGTAACCGAAATTGCCATAATAAAATGGATTGTTCCAGATGCTGCCATAGCCGAAACCACCGCCCCAGCCCCAGCCGCCAAGCCCAAAGCCTGTATTCCAGCCTAAGCCATAACCTAAATAGTTGGTTACGCCGTAACTATTTCCATAATAAAAGTTTTCGTAATAGGGATCGTAATATCCGCGCCAGCTGTAACCGTTATAAAATCGATTAATTCTGGATGAATAATCCATATCGTAATAAGGATTACTTGTTCCATAATATTCATCATCGTAATCAGGCTGGCCCTGCGCCTGAACCTGAGTTTGAGGTGGAACGTAAGCTTCTACCTCCCTCGCTTTCGCTACAGTATTATAAACATCATCATTAGCTTTTGTCTGAGCCAATTTTGATGTAGAGCATGATGCCACCAACCCGGCGGCGGCAATCATAACAATGGGTAAAAATTTAATTGGTTTCATTGTGTTTATATTTAGTTGTGTGTTGTACTAATTTACTAAAAAATAGATCAAATTTACTAAAAATCAACTATTTAATTAGTCAGATTTATGTATTTAAATAAATGCCGGCCGTTCATAATCGTTTTGTAGGCATAAATTTATAAATTTGTGATCGAATCTTACATTTTTTAACACACAAATTACGTTCCAAATACATAATATGAGCAAAGAAATTACAAGCAGAGACGCAGATTATTCGCAATGGTACAATGATATTGTTTTAAAGGCCGATCTTGCTGAGCATTCAGCAGTTAGAGGTTGTATGGTAATAAAGCCAAATGGCTATGCTATTTGGGAAAAAATGCAGGCTGTACTCGATAAAATGTTTAAAGATACAGGGCACAGTAATGCTTATTTTCCTTTGTTCATTCCGAAGTCATTTTTCTCTAAAGAAGCCTCTCATGTGGAAGGCTTTGCGACAGAATGTGCAGTTGTTACACATTATCGTCTTAAAAATGATGGTAATGGTAATATTGTAGTGGATGAAACCGCAAAACTTGAAGAGGAGTTAATTGTTCGTCCAACTTCAGAAACCATTATATGGAATACGTATAAAGGTTGGATTCAATCCTACAGAGATTTACCAATTTTAATTAACCAATGGGCAAATGTTGTACGTTGGGAAATGCGCACCCGGTTGTTTTTACGTACTGCAGAATTTTTGTGGCAAGAGGGGCACACTGCACATGCCACTGCTGAAGAAGCTATCGAGGAAACGGAACGCATGTTACACATTTATGCCGATTTTGCTGAAAACTGGCTGGCCGTTCCGGTAATTCGGGGAAGAAAATCTCCTAATGAAAGATTTGCAGGAGCACTTGATACTTATTGCATTGAAGCTTTAATGCAGGATGGGAAAGCCTTGCAGGCTGGCACATCTCACTTTTTGGGGCAAAATTTTGCAAAGGCTTTCGATGTTAAATTCACAGGTAAAGATGGGAAATTAGATCACGTTTGGGCAACCTCATGGGGCGTTTCTACCCGATTAATGGGGGCTTTGATTATGGCACACAGTGATGATTCAGGGTTGATTATTCCGCCAAAATTAGCACCAACTCAAGTGGTAATTGTGCCAATTTATAAAGGAGATGAAGATTTAGCAAAAATTTCTACTTACGTAAATGAGCTTACCATGCGTTTAAAAGGAATGGGTGTTTCCGTGAAATACGATGACAGAGATACACAACGTCCTGGATTTAAATTTGCAGATTATGAATTAAAAGGTATTCCTGTTCGCATTGCCATTGGTGGTCGTGATATGGAAAATAAAACCGTAGAAATTGCTCGCCGTGATACCAAAGTAAAACAAACAGTTCCTCAGGAAGGATTGGATATTTACATTGTGAAATTACTTGAAGATATTCAAACCAGTATGTTTAATAAGGCGTTGGCTTACAGAGATGAACATATCACCGAGGCCAATAGCTATGAAGAATTTAAAGCACTATTGGATGGCAAAGCAGGTTTCATTTCTGCACACTGGGATGGAACACCGGAAACCGAGCAAAAAATTAAAGAAGAAACAAAAGCAACTATTCGTTGTATTCCTTTAGATAATAAACTGGAAGATGGTGTATGCATCTATTCCGGAAAACCGTCTACACAAAGAGTATTGTTCGCAAGAGCATATTAGGTTAGTCTTGAGTCGTGAGTTCTTCCAGCTCACAACTTAGACAAGTCTTTGAATTGTTAATTTGGAGTTCTTGTTATCGATTTAAACGTTAATGTAAAAATAGTTTCAGAGATACAGATGTTTTGAAATCTTATCTCGATACTTGATACTCATATCTTGATACTATAAAAAATGAAATTCGGAACAAAAGCCATACATGCGGGTCAAGAGCCTGATCCAACAACTGGTGCTGTAATGACACCTATTTACCAGACTTCAACTTACTGGCAAAAATCTCCCGGAGATAATAAAGGATATGAATACTCCAGAGGAACCAATCCTACCCGGAAAGCTTTAGAAGACTGCCTGGCCGCTTTAGAGAATGCAAAATATGGTTTAGCTTTTTCAAGCGGCATGGGTGCAACCGACGCAGTATTGAAATTACTTCAGCCTGGTGACGAGGTTATTACCGGTAATGATTTATATGGAGGATCGTACAGGATCTTCACTAAAATTTTCACTAAATATGGTATAAAATTTCATTTTCTGGATCTTTCAAAACCAGAGAACATGTTACCGTATATCAATGATAAAACCAAACTGGTTTGGATTGAAACACCTACAAATCCAACAATGCAGATAATCGATATTGAAGGTGTTGCAAAAATTACCAAAGAGAAAAATCTTATTCTAACCGTTGATAATACTTTTGCATCTCCTTATTTGCAAAATCCTATTGATTTAGGCGCTGATATTGTAATGCACTCTGTAACCAAATATATTGGCGGCCATTCTGATGTAGTGATGGGAGCACTTATCACCAATGATGAGCTATTATATAAAGATCTTTGGTTTATTTATAATGCCTGTGGTGCAACACCTGGCCCACAAGATTCATTTTTAGTTTTAAGAGGGATAAAAACCTTGCATCTCAGAATGAAAGCACACTGTGAAAATGGCGAGCGTATCGCTCATTATTTAAAAACGCATCCTAAAGTTGATCAGATTTATTGGCCAGGTTTTGAAGATCACCCTAATCATGATGTGGCTAAAAGACAAATGCGGGGTTTTGGAGGAATGATTTCCATCACTTTAAAAGGAGCAGATTTAGAAGAAACCTTTAGAATTTCATCGAATTTCAAAGTATTCACATTGGCAGAATCTTTGGGCGGAGTAGAGTCATTAATCAATCACCCTGCAACCATGACACATGGATCTATCCCTAAAGAGGAGAGAGAAAAAGTTGGCGTGACAGATAATTTATTACGACTTAGTGTAGGCGTAGAAGATATAGATGATTTGCTTGAAGATTTAGAAAATGCCTTAAAATAAAATTGATCGGATTTCAGCTTCAAATAGGCTGTGTAGATATTTATTTGTCATCCAACTGATAAGCTCATGCATATTAATTGGATGACTTTTTAATATAAAGTAAGAATGGATTTTTTAGATCTTAAAAATTTTCTTGACAGTAAAGTAGAACAATATAATCAGCCCAATTTTATCGAAAATGATCCGATATGCATTCCCCATCTTTATCAAAAAAAACAAGATATAGAGATTTCAGGTTTTTTTGCAGCTGTTTTAGCCTGGGGCCAAAGAAAAACGATCATTAATAAATGTAAGGAATTGCTGGCCAGAATGGATAATGCACCATTTGATTTTGTATTAAATCATCAAGATCATGATCTCAAGAATCTGCTAAATTTCAAACACAGAACTTTTAACGATACTGATTTACTCTATTTTATATCTTTTTTTAAAACACATTATTCAACTTTTGAAAGTTTAGAACAAGCTTTTATTCCGCAGAAAGCCGTTTTTATCAGTGATTATATGGAAATAACAAATAATCACGATGGTGTCGGGTTATCATCAGCGGTTTGTTTATCAGGAGCGCTCAGTTTTAGTATCGAAGAATCTCTGAATTATTTCAGGGATTATTTTTTCTCATTAGAAGATTTTCCACGCAGAACGAAGAAACATATTTCCTCACCAAGGCAAAAATCTACTTGTAAACGATTAAATATGTTTTTAAGATGGATGGTTCGGCAAGATGATCAGGGTGTTGATTTTGGAATTTGGGAGACACTAAAGCCCCGAAATCTGATTTGTCCCTGTGATGTTCATGTGGATAGGGTAGGACGTTTATTAGGCTTAATCAACAGAAAGCAAACCGATTGGTTTACAGCTTTAGAATTAACTGATCATCTGAAACAATTCGATATAAACGACCCGGTTAAATATGATTTTGCTTTATTTGGGTTAGGAGTTGAAAAAATACTGTAAAAAGGACATAAAAATTGAGAAAAGTCAAAAAAAACTTCTTTTTTTCAATCAATATTTATATACTTACATGGTAATTCTAAAAAACCTTTAGAATAAAATCTATCCCTATAGTTATTTATAAATGATTGCAGTTAATTTATCTGATAAAGATAGGTGGAAGAAATACAATAATTTTTCTCCATTGATTTCAATTTTTAAAAAATTTCATCCGCTCAATGATGAGATAGAAATACGTATTAATCAACATACATTTCCCATTAGCTATAAAAAGCATAAATATCTGGTTTCTCCGGTTGATCGAAATAAATATCTCTTTCTTATTGTTAAAGGTGTTGTAAGAGGATTTATCAAAGATGGCAACAGTGAAATAACAACCTGGATTGCCAAAGAAAATGAAATTGTGGGAACAATCCGGAATTTATGGATTGATGGCGATTCAGAAGAATATTTACAGGCTTTGGAAGACGTTGATTTAATTGCGATTCCTCATGTACTTTCAGAATATTTATATGAAAACTTTGCCGAAGCAAATATTGTGGGGAGAAAGCTGATGGAAATTTATTATAGATCTGCAGAAGAGCGGGCATATTTATGTAGAATCTCATCGGCTGAAATGAGGTATAAAAGATTTTTAATATCTTTCCCAGATTTAATCAATCGCGTTTCACTCAAATATATTGCATCGTTTTTGGCTATAAGATTAGAAACTTTAAGCAGAGTTAGAGCCAAAATATAGCAATATTCCAAGCCGTCGCTTCATCATCAGAATATACATTCTTTAAATGGCTGAGATTATAAAAATCCCGGGTCATTTACCTTGTTTTAAAATTACATTTTTCATTAAAATCCATACAATAACACTATATGTGATTATAGTTGTTGATTATTGTCAACAAAACGCTCTTCTATTGCTATGTAATCAGATATCAAAAAAGTTATTCTCTTTTTTTGTTTACTTTGTAGTATTGGTAATACAGTTTTTGTTAATAATTGTACAATAAGCAACGTGAAAATGACACATTTTATGACTTTTTAAAACATTGGGTTTAGCCGCTGTTTTTATTAATGAGCGTGATTTAAATCAAATGATAACCGGTTTTTCAAATTGTTTATCGGATGATTTTTTCCTGATCAAATTTAAATGGGGCTTGATGCATGGAAATGAGAAACAAAAACAGAATTTACCTATATACATCATACAGGAAAATGAGTAAACTTTTTTAACATCCTCAATCACGTTTTATTAAAACTGAACGGCTAATAAGAATTGGACTGCAGGTGTCAGCGCTTTTGTGGTCAGCATTAGCGGCCAATGGCGTTGAGATATAAATTTGATGGGCTGCTGATATTGCCTTTTGATAAGGAATTTATTGCCCTGGCAAACTTGAATGATGATGTTGCCGCTACAAATAAAGAAGTGTATTGGAGTTTTTTAAGTGCAAAAAGTGTAAAAACATGTGAAATTGTATAATAATGTTTACATTTACAGGTATACAAAATAGTCTTTTTAATAATTAATTGCATACATCATCGCATAAAAAATATAACTTTAAGAATTGAATAATACTTAATATAATGAAATCAAAAAATACAGGAAGTACATTTACCGTACTGGTAGCAGATGATCATGAAATCATTCGTCGGGGATTAAAAAGTTTAATATCTGATTTTTGGGCTGGTGTTGAAATTATTCATGCCTCCACATTGGAACAGGCATTGGTTGAAACAGAAAAGTCGCCAAACCTGATTATCATCGATGTTAATTTGCCGGGCGGTAATAATTTGAAAGTAATTGATCAGATTAAATTGGTTCAGCCAAACGCTAAAATATTGGTTTTTTCATCTTTAAATGAAAATATTTATGCAGTTCCTTATTTAAAATCAGGTGCATCCGGATACTTAACTAAAAATGCCGAAGAATCTGAAATTGTAACTGCAATTACCACTATTCTGGCAGGAAGCCGTTACTCCAGTAGAAATGTTAAAGAAAATATGTTTAATAGCATTTTAGGTAACGATGCAGATAATCCTTTTACCAAACTATCTGGCAGGGAATTAGAGGTTGCTGAATTGCTTACCAAAGGCATTGGAGTATTAGAAATCTCGAACCAGTTGAACTTACAAATGGGAACGGTAAGCACCTATAAGCTTAGGCTCTTCCAGAAATTGAAGATTAAAAGTATTATTGAACTCGCTGAGAAAATGAGTATTTACGAAAAATAAAGGAGTGACCATCACTCCTTTATTTTCTGTTTTTATTTGTAGTTCCAACGCCGTTCTCATCACCTGATTCGTTCGGGGTAGTACCTGCCTGACCATATTTGTCAGAAGCCCCTTTTCCGTTTTGATCAAAACTGGCTTTTTCTTTAGAAGTGCCGCTTGATTTGCTTTTGCTATCTTCCGTTTTCTGTTTCTTCATAACTGTTTTCGTTTAATAAAACTTTACTGATACTAAAAATAAACAATGTTGATGGCTGAAGGTTTTTTATTTCGCTTTCTAAATCGAAGTTTCCAAAGCGCAGCCATTGAATGAATAACCCGAAGTTTAATTGAGGAAATTGAAGAACCGAATCCAAAATTGTTAAACAATAATTGTAAATTAAGGTTATAACGGTAGTAATTAATTTTTTTAGTGGGTGCCCCGGTGGAAATGCCAGGGCATTTTTTTTGCTAATCTATATTAGTTCTTCTTGTTTTGTTGTTCCCATTTATTCTGAACTTATTTCATCAATTCGGTTAACAGCATTCCTATAAATGAGGCTACCCGTTATTTCAGGGCTTTTCTTCCTTAAACTTACTTCTCTACTTATTCAAATAATTGATCTAATGAGAGATCAGAATTAATTCTTCTTTTTTTTGTCTAATATAATTAGTTTTTTTTAAGAAAAAAGTTTGAATTTCTGTTTTTATTACTATTAATATTAGTATTTTTGACTAATGAAATACAGCTTAATGGCAAATTGATCATGATTAACTGAATGACAGATAAGGAAAAACATATTATTCACATGGATCAGGATGCTTTTTTCGTATCGGTAGAACTACGGAAAAACCCAGATTTAATTGGTAAACCTATAATTGTTGGTGGTAATGCCGATCGTGGAGTGGTAACCTCGTGTAGCTACGAAGCCCGTAAATTTGGCGTACATGCAGCAATGCCTGGTAGGATGGCGAAACAACTGTGTCCGCAGGCCATATTTGTGCGTGGTAGTATGGATGAATATTCAAAGGCCTCGCAGGAAATTACCGAAATTATAGTTAATCGCGTCCCCTTATTTGAAAAAGCAAGCATTGATGAGCATTATATCGATATGACTGGAATGGATAAATTTTTTGGTTGTATGAAGTTTGCCTCTGAATTAAGGCAAACCATAATTAAAGAAACAGGATTACCCATTTCTTTTGGCTTGTCGGTAAATAAAACTGTCGCCAAAATAGGAACCAATGAATGTAAACCTAATGGACAAAAGGAGGTTCCTTTTCCCGAGGTCCGACCGTTTTTAAATCCATTGGCTATACATAAAATACCAGGTATTGGTAATGCAACTTATAAAAAGCTAAGTGAAATGGGAGTACGTAAAATTCAGACATTAGCTGAAATTCCTCAGGATTTGATGTTTAAAATTTTGGGACAACATGGTTTGGGCCTTTGGCAAAAAGCAAACGGGATAGATTTATCGCCTGTAGTTCCTTATCGTGAAAGAAAATCGATCGGTACACAAACTACTTTTGAGAGCGATAGTATGGATATTTCCAGCATGAAAGCCATTTTGAGTGGGATGGTTACCAATTTGACATACGAACTTCGGAGTCAGCAAAAATTAACGGCATGTATTACAGTTACCATTCGTTATTCGAACTTCGAAACGGTAACCCAACAAGCCCGGATTCCTTACACTGCACTGGATTCTTTCTTGATTGCTAAAGCACATGATTTGTTCAAAAGACTTTATACCAAGCGTATGTTATTACGGTTAATTGGTGTAAAACTTTCGCATTTGGTAAATGGGTATGAACAAATTGGTTTGTACCATACTTCGGAAGAAGAATACGATTTATATCAGGCAATGGATAAGGTAAGAGATCATTACGGTGTAGAATCGGTGGTAAAAGCCTGTATCGTTAAACGACCGGAAAGGGATAAAAATGGAAAAGTAATTAAATATAATCCGCGAAAAATAAAAGGAGAGGAGCACAAAACTGAAGAGGAAAGGAAAAGATCGAGAATTCGGACTTTTATCAATTCTGATTTAGGTACAGCGACGAAATTGGATTAGAGAATAGTTTGAATTGGTTAGTAGTTTGAATTGGTTAGTTGGTTGAATTGGTAAATTGGTTAATCGTTTAAACTGGTAAACTGGTAAACTGGTTAATTGGTTAATTGTTTGAATTGGTTAAAGCGATCAGCATAGCGCGGTGGCCATAGCGGAAAGGGCACAACCTGGCGTTAACAGACGTTTGGTTAGCGCGGTGGTCAGGCTTTGACTAAAACGGTCGTTATGCTGAATTTATTTCAGCAACTTTCCTGCTATTACGGTGCTGAATCATGTTCAGTATTACATGATGTTATGGCAAGGCGGCTATAATACGTTGGCACAAGTGTTTGGCTAAAACGGTCGTCATGCTGAATTTATTTCAGCATCTTTCCTGCTATTAGGGTGCCAAACCGCATTTAGTATGACGTGATTGTTATGGCGAGGCGGCTATAATACGTTGGTAAAAAGTGTTTGGCTAAAACGGTCGCCATGCTGAATTTATTTCAGCAACTTTCCTGCTATTAGGGTGCTGAACCATGTTCAGTATTACATGATGTTATGGCAAGGCGGCTATAGTACGTTGGCAACAAGTGCTTGACTAAAACGGTCGTCATGCTGAATTTATGTCAGCAACTTTCCTGCTATTAACGTGCTGAACTTGTTTTACAAGATAGAGTTTTGTTTTTAATGATTTTGTAGCCACTTCGTGGTCAGCACCTTTCCAGTTAAGTTAACGACGTTTGGATTCCATCTGAAATAACGGGATTGAGGGTAAGTAAACACTAATGTCTACGCAGGATAAGAAATCATTCATCATTCATAAAGAGAAAATAAACATACCAAATGTTTCTTAATGTACACTCTTCATATAGCCTGAAATACGGAACGATGGACATCCCGGCAATCGTTTCAAATGCCCGTGCTTTAGGGATTCATCAAATGGTTTTAACCGATATTAATAACTCTACAGGAGCAATAGAGTTTATAAGGGAATGCTTAAAACAAGGAGTAACAAAAGAACCCGATGAGGTTCAAAAGGGTAATATTCCGTATTATATAAAACCTGTTGCAGGTATCGAATTTCGAAAAGACAATCAACCCTTATACATTGGCATTGCTAAAAGTAAAGAAGGGATGAGAGAACTGAATGAGTTTTTAAGTGCTCACAACATTGAAGATATTCCCTTACCAAGCGATGCGCCTGTTTTCAAAAATGCTTTTATTATTTATCCTTTCACTAAAATCTTCAACCGGGTTTTAAAACCAAATGAATTTGTAGGCATAAGAAGTAATCAAATAAATTACTTGTTCAAACATCCTTTACTTCAGCAAAAAGAAAAGCTTGTGGTTTGGCATCCTGTTACCATAGGTAATAAAGTGGAGCATCGTCTGCACGAATATTTACGAGCCATAGAATTGAACACCCTTTTAAGTATGGTTCCCGAAGAATCGAAATGTGCTAAAGATGAATGTTTAATTCCTGAGGAAGAGTTGAAAATCAAGTTCGAAACATTTCCTTTTATTGTTGAAAATACTCAAAAGTTAATTGATGCTTGTGATTTAAGCATATATTTTGAGCCTGAGTTAAAATCCAAAAACAGGTATTCATATTGTAAAGAGGGTGAAGAACTTGATAAGTTGTTACTTAGAAGAATTGCATACAAAGGCTTGGAATACCGGTATGGAAAAAACAATCCCGTTGCATTGGAGCGGATGGAAAAGGAGTTGCGGATTATTGAATTAAAGAATTATTGTGCTTATTTTTTAATCACTTTCGATATTGTTCGTTACGCAATAAGTAAGTGTAAATTTTATCATGTTGGCCGGGGTTCAGGAGCCAATAGTATTGTTGCATACTGTATGCGTATTACAGATGTTGACCCCATTGACCTCGACCTTTACTTTGAACGCTTCTTGCATGAGAAACGAACAAGTCCGCCTGATTTTGATATTGATTTTGCCTGGGATGAAAGGAAAACCATTCAGGAATATATCTTTAAAAAATATCCTAAAAGGCACGTTGCTTTCTTAGGAACGATGAGCACTTATAAAGACCGGGCAATTATTCGGGAAATAGGGAAAGTTTTGGGCTTGCCGAAAGTAGAAATTGATGGTTTTACTGATCCTGCAAGAGAGCGGGAAAACCAGCAAAATGCCACCTATCAAAAGCTCATTGCTGTACATCAGCACCTGAAAAGTAAACCTAATCAGCGTTCTATTCATGCTGGAGGAATTCTTATTTCTCAAGAACCTATAACTTATTACACTGCTTTAGATATGCCACCAAAGGGATTTCCAACGGTACAATGGGATATGTATGAAGCAGAAGCCATTGGTTATGAAAAGTTCGATATTTTAAGCCAGCGTGGTATTGGCCATATTCGCGAGGCAGTACAAATCATTAAGCAAAATTGTGATTGTGATATCGATATTCACGATTTCAAGACTTTCAAAAACGACCCCAAACTCAACGGTATTTTGAGGGCAGGCCAGCCGATAGGTTGTTTTTATATTGAATCGCCAGCCATGCGTCAGTTGTTGAAAAAGCTGAAATGTGAAGATTACCTTACTCTGGTGGCCGCAAGTTCTATTATTCGGCCAGGGGTGGCAAGTTCCGGAATGATGAAGTCTTTTATTGAACGCTACCATGCCCCGGATCAGGTAGTGTATTTATGTAAAGAAATGGAAGAACAACTGAAAGACACTTATGGCGTAATGGTATATCAGGAAGACGTAATTAAGGTTTGCCATTATTTTGCTGGTTTGGATTTAGCTGATGCAGATATTTTGCGTAAGGCCATGAGCGGAAAATACCGGTCGAAACTTGCTTTTGAAGAACTGGTTAATAAATTTTTTATTTCTGCCCGTAAGCAGGGGCATTCGGAAAAATTAATTACCGAAGTTTGGCGTCAAATCTCCTCATTTGCAGGTTATAGTTTTTCAAAAGCACATTCTGCATCTTTTGCAGTAGAAAGCTATCAAAGTTTATATCTTAAAACCTATTATCCCAAAGAGTTTATGGTTGCCGTTTTAAATAATTACGGTGGTTTTTACAGTCGTTGGGTTTATGTGCATGAACTTCAAAAAACCGGAGCAAAGGTTCACTTGCCTTGCGTAAATCATAGTGATGAAGTGGTAAATATAAATGGTAATGATGCTTATTTAGGGTTTATTGGTATACAAGGCCTGGAAAGCAAATTTATTGAAACTATTCCCCGTGAACGTAGGTTGAATGGGTTTTTTAAAGATCTGGAAGAATTTGTAAAACGTACGCAAATCACTTTAGATCAGGCAATTTTATTGATCAGGTTAGGTGCTTTGAGATTTACAGGTAAGGATAAAAAGACATTGCTTTGGGATATTTATAATTACCTGGGGCATAAACAGAAAAAAATAAACGCCACTGAATTATTTAATCTCGAACATAAACAATATGTGTTGCCAGAACTCGAAAACTCAGAACTTGAAGATGCTTATACTGAACTGGAGTTACTGGGCTATCCTTTAAATTTTAACATGTTCGATTTTTTAAAAACCAGCTATCGTGGCAATGTAATGGCTGCCGATATGCATAAACACATTGGCCAAACGGTAAAAATGGTTGGTAACTATGTTTGCGAAAAAACAGTTCATACGATTAAAAGTACTAAAATGTGGTTTGGTACCTTTTTAGATGCCAATGGCGATTTTTTTGACACCACACATTTCCCCGATACGACTCCGATCTATCCTTTTAAAGGAAAAGGATGTTATTTGATTTTAGGCAAAATAGTTGAGGATTTTGGTTTTCAAAGTGTAGAAGTTTTAAAGTTTGCCAAACTGGATATACATATGAATCCGGTGGCAGTTGAATAAATGAGCCAATTAACTGGTCTGTTCGGCTCATGATTTAGTTGTTTTATGAGCCGAATAAATATTATATTTTTATTTATGATTCACTTTAATGCAGAAATAGAACGGTTTGAACAAATGGGCGAAAAAACAGGTTGGAGTTATGTTTTTATTCCGGCAGCAATCGCTAATGATATCAAACCTGATTGCAAAGTATCATTCAGGGTAAAAGGGAAAATTGATCATGTTGAAATTGGCGGCATGGCCACCATTCCGATGGGAGCAGGTGATTTCATTATTGCATTAAAAGCAGAGCTTCGTAAAAAGTTAAAGAAAGAAGCGGGTGCAAAGGTAGAATTATGGCTGGAAGAAGATAAAGATTTTAAGATCGAAATGCCTGAGGATTTAGAAATCTGTTTAACTGAAGAAGAGCATTTGTTAACTTGTTTTCTCCAGCAACCGAAATCTCATCAGAATTATTTCATCAAGTGGATTAATGAGGCTAAAACTGAAGCCACAAGAACTAAACGACTGGCCATGACCGTAACAGCAATGGAAAAACTGCAAGACTTTGGTGCGATGATACGGGAAAGTCAGGGTAAGAAGTCTTGAGTCTAAAGTCGTTAGTCATTATTTTAGTAATGAACAAATGACTAATGAACCTTATTCCCGTTTATAATCCCTGAACCAACTGCTCACTTTCATTTGAATGACACCTAAAAAAGCCTCTCTGAAAATTTTGGTGCTCATTTTAGAAGTCCCTTCCGTTCTATCTGTAAATATAATCGGCACTTCTACTACCTTGAATCCAAATTTAATCGCTGTAAACTTCATTTCGATTTGAAAGGCGTAACCCACAAATCTGATCTTATTTAAAGGAATGGTTTCCAATACAGTCCTTCTGTAACATTTAAAGCCGGCAGTAGCATCCTTAATGTTTATTCTTGTGATGAAACGAACATACATAGAAGCAAAATAAGACATTAAAACCCTGCCCATTGGCCAGTTTACAACGTTAACGCCTCTAACATATCTGGATCCGATTGCTACATCAGCGCCATTTACGCAAGCTTCGCGTAATCGGGCAAGATCATCAGGATTGTGAGAAAAATCGGCATCCATTTCAAATATATAAGCATATTCTCTCTGCAAAGCCCAGTTGAATCCATAAATGTAAGCTGTGCCCAAACCCTGTTTACCGGCACGTTCTTCAATAAACAAATGGCCATTGTATTCTTGCTGAAGAGTTTTTACAATTTCAGCCGTCCCATCTGGTGATCCATCATCAATGATTAAAACATGAAAAGCCTGAGGTAAAGAAAATACCTTACGAATAATCTTTTCAATGTTTTCCTTCTCGTTGTAGGTGGGAATAATAACTAAACTGTCTGACACTTATTGTGGTTTTAATATTTTAGATCTTAAGCTTTAGCCTTTCACTTTCTAAGGGGCGAAAGTAAATATTAAATATGAAAAAACCCGTATTAACTAAGTCAATACAGGTTAAATCTTGTTAAATGTTTTATCTAACCTCGTGCATTAATTTTTTAATTAATTGTGAAAAGACAATTAAAGCTAATCCGGCAATTAAGGAATATAAAGCAAGTGATTTATACCCTTCAGTATAAGCAATCAATTTAGTTGGCAAAGTTGCATTGTCAATGCTCGACATTTCTGCGCCTAATTTACCAGCCGCCAATTGCCCGAAAGCACTAAATAAAAACCACAATCCCATCATCATGCCAAACATTTTCTTTGGAGAAAGCTTGGTAATAATTGACATTCCTATTGGACCAATGCACAATTCGCCAAGAGTGAGCAGTAAATAAGCAAAAGTAAAAACATTTAAAGAACTGATGCCTTGTTCATTTGCAAAGAATCTTGTTGCATAAAAAACGTAAAAGCTTGCAGCCAATAACACAAAACCCAAACCAAATTTTACTACGGTATTAGGTTCGATTTTACGTTTGTATAAGCCCAGCCATAAAATACCAACAATAGGACTAAACACAATAACGAAAAATGAATTTACACTATTGTTAATCACATTAGGGTCGACATTAAAAAAGAGCAGATTATGATTTAAATTATCTTTCGCAAATAACGATAATGAACCGCCGCTTTGCTCAGAAATTGCCATGAAAATGAAATAGCAAAAGATAAATACAAAAGCAGCTAATAATTTATATTGAGCTGTTTTATCTTTGATTTTGATGGTTTCATAAAAGAAATAAACCAAAGCAATTATGCCGATTGTGTACATGAAGTAGTCGGTAAACGCAGTATTTCTAACCATGATAAAAATCAAAGGGATACAAAATAATGAGCCTGCATAAACCACTATTTCGTAAGCTGTTCTTTTGGCTTTTTCTAAATGAAGAAGCGGAGAATTACCAATCGGGCCTAAGTATTTTTTGGTAAAAATAAAAGTACCTAAACCAAATGTCATGACTAAAGCTGCCGAAAGGAAGCATAAATGCCACGAAACATATTTACCCAGGTAAATACACATGGCGCCACCTAAAAGACCGCCAACATTAATTCCTGCATAGAAAAGGCCATAACCTGCATCTCTTCTATTGTCTTTTTCGTGATAAAGTTCTCCAACCATTGATGAAATATTGGGTTTGAAAAAACCTGTGCCAATGATGGATAAGGTAATGCCCACATAAAATAAATCATGTGGTGAAAAGGCAAGAATCAGGTTTCCGATAATCATTAAGGAGCCACCCCAGAACAGAGATTTTCTGAACCCTAAAATTTTATCGGCAAATATTCCACCTATAAAAGTAAAAGCATAAACGAAGGCCTGAATAGCGCCATATTGCAGGTTTGATTTTTGATCAGTTAAACCTAACTGATCGACCATAAAGAAAGCCAAAACGCCACGCATTCCGTAAAAACAGAATCGTTCCCACATTTCTACTAATGATAAATGCCAAAGTTGTTTAGGGTATTTACCTTCAAAATTTTGAATGGCTTCTAAGGTTTCTATAGAAGGTGTTTTTTCTGTAGCTATCTGCATGTTATTTTACCCCGTGCATTAGTTTTTTGATGATAGGAGTGAGGAGCATAATGAAAATGCCCAATCCTACTGGTATCAATGTGAATATCAAAAAGAATGTTGACATGGAATATTGAGCTGTAATTTTATCAATCATTCCACCCATGGTGCCAGCAATTTTATTTCCAATCGCAATGGCCAAATACCATATGCCAAACATAATTCCGATCATTCGACCAGGAACCAGTTTAGAAACATATGATAAGCCTACCGGAGAGATGAATAACTCTCCCATGGTGTGAAAGAAATAAGCCAGGATAAGCCAGATCATGCTCACTGATGCAACTTTTGCTCCTGAAGGAATGGTACTTGATCCATAAGCCAAAGCAGCAAAACCTATTCCCAATAAAATCATTCCTAAACCATTTTTAACGGTTGCTGTAGGATTGAATTTGCTTTCCCAAAGCTTCGAAACAATTGGTGCACAAGAAATAATGAATAAAGAGTTTAATACACCAAACCATGTTGCCGGAACCTCTGCCTGAACGTCGGCATATTGGTTTTTAAGCATGTAAATTACCAATCCCCAAATGATTGCAAAACCCGTAGCCAGTATGATGTTGCCCAAAGCGAATTTGGCAAAGGTTTTTCTGAATAAACTGAAAAGTACATAAGTGATAATTACTAATGGAATCACGGTAATTAATGTATTGGCAACATTGAAAGTGATCTTTGCATTTCCTTCCAGCAATCTGGCAGTATAGTCTTTTGCAAAAATTGTCATTGAACCTCCTGCCTGTTCAAATGATGCCCAAAAGAAAATCGTAATGAAAGCAAGCACAATTACAACGATCATCTTATCTCGAAGTTGAGGCGTATATTGAGCAATTCTTTTTATCAAAATAAAAATAAATAATGTCAGTGCAACAATAATGGCAAAATTATCTCCCGTTAAAGCACCAACATTAAAGTTGAACACGGTAGAGCCTGTAATTTTAGAGACTGGATCATTGATAATCCAAACCAGGCCAACAATTGAAATTAAAGCGATCAGAACGATGTCAAATATAGAGAAGGGATTTTTCTTAGCTTCAGCCGGATCTTCATCCTCGTCAACTACAACATTGTTTTTCTCAGGTTTTAACCCAATAGAGCCAAAAATATTTTTCGTGAAGTAGAATTGAAGCATTCCAACAAACATGAAAATACCTGCCAGGCCAAAACCATAGCTCCATCCCCAGTTTGGATTTTCGCCAATATAACCACATAATAACATGCCCAAAAATGCTCCTGAGTTAACACCCATGTAAAAAATAGTGTATGCGCCATCTTTTTTCTGAGGATGTTTTTTGTACATGTGCGACAAAATCGAAGTCATGTTTGGTTTAAAAAAGCCATTCCCTGTTACCAAAAGGCATAAACCTAAATACATGAAAATCGGATTGAATTCAAGAGCCATCGATAAGTGACCAAGAGTCATTAATAGTGCACCAAGGATGACCGCCCAGCGATAACCGATAAATCTGTCGGCAATAAAACCACCTAAAATTGGTGTTAAGTATGCTAAAGATGTATAAGAACCATAAATAGCAAGTGCATGTTCTCTAGGCCATCCCCATCCAGGATTGTCACCAAACATTGATGAGGTCAAAAATAAAACGAGCAGTGCCCGCATGCCGTAGTACGAAAATCTTTCCCACATCTCTGTAAAAAAAAGCACGAATAATCCTGCCGGATGACCCAATACTTTGCTACTAAAGAAATCGTCTTTGGTTTCAATCGATGTTTGCATAAAACATTTGTTGGTTTTAGTTTATGAATTCAGAATTTGTGTGTAGTTTAAGCTAGTTTGCAGGGCGCAATATAGGCAGTGAATGGCAAACTCACAAATTTTTAGTGCGGTGGAAGCGTAATGATTTGTTAAGAATTGTTAAATGCTAAAATTTTCTGATGGGTTTAACATTTTTCTTAGGGTCTGCATAAAGCTCATCAGTGGCATTCGGATCATTATTCAGTTCTAAGCCTTCCTGAAGCTTTAATTTTCCTCCGATAATTTTGAAACCATCAAAAGTTCCATCCGATCCATAAAATTCGAATCTTCCAACCATTTCCGGATCAAAAGGAGCAATATGATCAAAAACAATCATTCCCGCTTTTTTATCTGTTTTAAGAAACATGGCGTTCGATTTGGTGTATTCAAAAATCAGTCTGTTCTTTCCTTTAAGTTCTTTGCCATCGAAAACAGGAGCACCGAATGTCAAATTATCTTTATTAAAAGAAAGAATTTCAATCACTTTTTTTGTGGTGCTTTGATTGTTTCCTTTCCATCCTAATAAAACATAATAGGGAAGGTGATTGCCACTGGTAACAGGAATGATCTCATAATAACGGGCACCAAACCATTTTTGATTATCGGTAATGATGTTTGGATCATTCATGTTTTCGGTTTGATCTATCAAAGGGAAAAGTTTTAAAGGCCCATTATTCGTGTTCATTTGAATTGCTCCATAATAGCGATAGGTGCCATTTTCCAATTGTAAGTACCAGCTTAATATCCTGAAAGCCTGATCTGGAGATTTGATTACCGATACATTCTTTAATGAATCGAATGGATAGTTGAAGGAATTTGGAGTTTTTAAGGCATCAACCAGGGTTTTAACAAACCTGCCATTAATGCTAAGCTTGCTTTCATCAAAAGCTTCTGCATGAGCAGCATTGGAAATTTTAATCAGTGTATCCTGAAAAATTTCAAGTTTCTGTATGTTTTGCTGAGCTTTGGTATTAAAACCAGCCAGCATTACGATTAATAAAATATATAATCTTTTAAATTTCATTTGTGAATAATGATGAGGCTGTTTATAAAGTATGCTTCTTCGTCGTCCCTAACCTGATTGAAGATCTTAAAGCGATGTTAATGCTGCCATTAATGGATTTCCATTTTCGCAGGGCTGACGAAGAAAGAAACTTTCGGACAACCTCATGCTGTTATAGTTTTTCTATTACGATTGCACTCGCGCCACCGCCACCATTGCATATTCCAGCAACGCCTATTTTTCCTTCATTTTGTTCAAGAACCGAGATCAGCGTTACCATAATCCTCGCTCCTGAAGCGCCCAGCGGATGACCTAGCGATACGGCGCCTCCATTAACATTAACCTGATCATCTGATAGGTTTAACAACTGATTGTTTGCTATTGAAACCACAGAAAAAGCCTCATTAATCTCAAAGTAATCAACATTTTTGATGTCGATGTTAGCCTTATGTAACGCTAGCGGAATAGCTTTCGAAGGTGCCGTTGTAAACCATTCTGGTGCTTGTTGCGCATCGGCATAACCTAAAATTTTAGCTATTGGCTTAATTCCAAGCGCTTTTGCTTTTTCAGCACTCATTAAAACCAATGCTGCAGCACCATCATTAAGGGTTGATGCATTTGCAGCTGTAACTGTTCCGTCTTTTTTAAATACCGGTTTTAAGCCTGGTATTTTTTCAAATTTAACTGCGGCCGGCTCATCATCCGTATCAATTACAGAAACTTCACCCTTTTTATCCTTAACCTCTATTGAAGTGATTTCTCCTGCAAATTTTCCGGCAGTTTGTGCTGATTGAGCCCTTTTGTATGATTCTATGGCAAAATTATCCTGCTCCTCACGACTGATACTGCATTCAACAGCGCAAAGTTCTGCGGCCGAACCCATGTGATAATCATTGTAAACATCCCAAAGCCCATCTTTTATCAGGCCATCTGTAACCTGCCCATGTCCTAAACGGTATCCATTTCTGGCTTTGTCTAAATAGTAGGGTACATTGCTCATGCTTTCCATTCCGCCGGCAAGCACAATGTCACTATCGCCATTGGCAATGCTTTGTGCAGCAAGCATAATTGCTTTGGTACCAGATGCACAAACTTTATTAATGGTTGTTGCAGGAAGATCTGGCAGTCCGGCATATTTAGCAGCTTGGGTGGCAGGTGCCTGTCCTAAACTGGCAGATAACACATTGCCCATATAAACTTCCTGAATATGTTCTGGCTTTAAACCAGCTTTCTCAATAGCGGCTTTAATGGCAAATCCACCTAATTGTGTAGCAGAAAATTGAGCTAATGAACCACCAAAGCTTCCAATCGGTGTTCGCGTAGCTGATACAATTACAACTTCTCTCATGAATAAATTTTTTATGATTTTTGGTTAGGCCGCTAAGTTATACATTTTTTAATATTGCAATAACGAAGATCTGGCCATTTTAGCATAGACACATATTCATTATTTCCATCGTTACCATTTTTAGGGGAATGAGTGAAAAAGCGATTTTATCGCTATGATAAAAGCATAAAAATGCCGATCTCATGATCAAATGAACGAAATTATTCTTCTTTTGCTTTTCCTTTCTTTCTCGATTTTAATGCTTGCGTAAGCAAAAACTCTATTTGACCATTTGTGCTTCTGAATTCATCAGCAGCCCAGATTTCTACTTCTTTTAATAAAGCAGGACTAATTCTCAATACAAAAGCTTTTTTATCTTTCTCAGCCATCCTTTAACTTATTGCTTGTATGTGATATCTTGTTTTTAAATTGATTAGAAATAATTCCATTTCTTCAATTTTGTTTGAACTGAACAAAAGTTTTTTCCCATCATTAAATTCAATTTGAAGGCCTTTTGATTGATCATTCAAAATATAAGCCTTGTCCCGAAAGTTGAACCAAAGCCTGTGTTTGAAGCCGTAACCACCATAATCGCCCAATGCATTAAATTTAGTAATGTAAACACTTTGAATGGAATCCCAACTGATCAACCTTAATTTGAGTATGAAAGGGAAATAACGATATGAAATTCCATTCTGGTTAATGCTCAACGTTAAAGTGCTTTTTTGAATGGCAAAAATAAGGACAAAAGGAAACAAAACGGCCCAAATGGGTGCAAAATAGATATCTTTCAGATCCTGGAAACTCATCCCGCCCTTATCGAAAAGCACAATGCAGGCTACTATAATTGCATCGGCCATAAGCAGAATATAAAGCCACCAGAGATTAAGGCGTTGTTTCTCCTCGAATTCCATGATGTTAATTGTATAATGTGCCGGTATTTACAACAGGTTGAACATGCCGATCTCCGCATAACACCACAAGCAGATTACTTACCATTGCCGCTTTTCTTTCCTCATCTAAATCAACAATGCCTTTTTGCGAAAGTTTTTCCAATGCCATTTCAACCATTCCTACTGCACCCTCAACAATTAATTTTCTAGCTGCAATAACAGCAGTTGCCTGTTGACGTTGGAGCATGGCGCTGGCAATTTCAGGGGCATAAGCCAAATGAGAAATTCTGGCTTCCAATACCTCAATCCCGGCTCTGGATAACCTTTCATTTAATTCGTTTTCGAGTAATTCACTTACTTTTTCAGCTCCATCTTTTAAAGTAATGCTATCTTCTTCGCCTTCGGCATGATCATAAGGGAAAATATTGGCCAGATGCCTGACCGCTGCTTCACTCTGAATGTTTACATATTGCGTGTAGTTTTCTACAGAAAAAACTGCCTTCGCGGTTTCATTAACTTTCCAAACAACAACGGCTGCAATTTCAATAGGATTGCCCAGTTTATCATTAACTTTTAGTTGCTGCCCGTTTAAGTTGTTGGCTTTCAATGATAATCTTCTCTTTGCAGTTAAAGGATTAACCCAGAAAAAACCATCTGCTTTCACAGTTCCCATATATTTTCCAAACAAGGTTAAAACCATCGATTGGTTAGGGTTGATGATTAGAAAACCAGGAAATATTAGAAAAATATCTACAGTTAACAGAATGCCTCCCCAAATAAAGCTTTCAGTAACAAAACAAAAAATTGCAGCACCTAAAAGCGCTAAAAATAATACAAAGGTTAAATAACCTGATGGAGGACTGATAATTTTTTCTTGATACATAATTGATATTGATTTGATATCATAAAGTAAATTAAAAAATCTGGTAATTGCAAACAAAATCAGGAAAATGTATATTAGATAAAAATGTTAATTTTGAAAGCACAATAATCTTATCGTTTTGGCCAAAATCAAGAAAAATTCGCACAAAATACTTTACCGTAAATATTCATCAAACCTGAAATATGTGATGATGATTTTTACAGTTTTCATTATTACACTTTTTCTTCCAAAGCAACCTCGTTTCAGGTATGAATTCGAAAAAAACACGGTTTGGAAAAACAAGGATCTGATTTCTCCGTTTAGCTTTGCGATTTTAAAAACCAACCCGCAGGTTAGTAATGATAAAAAAAATGCTTTAAAAAATATCCTGCCCGTTTACCAGTTCGATAAAGGGATTGCAAATAATTCACTGGAAGAATTTTCCAACGATTTTGATATTAAATGGAAATCGACACAGTTGGATGAAAAAGAAAGGGCTTTATATAAAAATGAAGCTTATAATCTTTTAAAGAGCATCTACCAGAAAGGGATTATCGGATTAAATGTTAAACACCAGGCCGGTGCTAAAAATTACGATTTTTCTTTAATGGAGAACAATGTTGCTAAAACGAAAAATACTCAGGATGTATTTACGGCAGAAACTGCATTGTTGTTTTTTAAGGAAAATTTCAAAGCCCCAAATCAGGTAATGAGCGATTTGATAACCAATTTAGCTTTAGATCACATTGTTCCTAATATTATTTTTGATGAGCGCCTAACGCAAACCATACAAGATAATACCATCAATAACATTTCTACCACAAAAGGAATGGTTCAGAAAGGGGAGTTGATCGTTTCAAAAAATGATGTGATTGATGAAGAAATCTACCAGAAACTGGAATCGTATAAAACAACTTATGATGCACAAACCAAAACAATAGGCAGCAGGGTATTGGTTTATTTAGGCCAGGTGGTGTTGGTTGGTTTCATCGTCACCATATTAATGTCTTTCCTTTTTCTATTCAGGAAAGATATTTTTGCTGATAATCGTCAGCTTTCTCTTATCTTAATCGTTACCACTGGGATGCTACTGGCCTTAACCTGGGCCATAAAAATGGAGATTCCAAGCCTCTATTACATTCCTTTTTGTGTAGTGCCCATTATCATCAGGATTTTGTTTGATACACGTTTAGCACTTTATCTGCACATGCTGGTTATTCTCATTGCGGGATTTTTCGTGGCCAATAGTTTCGAATTTGTGTTCTATCAGATAACTGCCGGGATGGTTGCCATTTTCAGTATCAAAAATTTCGTAAAAAGAGAGCGTTTTCTCGTTTCGGCGCTGTTTATACTATTAGCTTATTTTGTTTCTTTTGTGGGCATTGCTTTACTGCGCGAAGGTTCTTTTAGAGAAATTGAATGGATTAATTTTGTGCCTTTTGTATTTAGTGTACTGCTTTCGCTTTTAGCATACCCACTTATTTATCTTTTTGAACGAATTTTTGGTATCACATCCGATGTAGCTTTAATTGAATTAACCAATACCAATAATAAATTGCTCAGAGAACTGGCTTTTAAAGCTCCCGGAACATTTCAGCATTCCTTACAGGTTGCAAATTTGGCAGAGGCCGCCATTTTTAAAATTGGCGGAAACTCTGTTTTGGTTAGGGCGGGAGCATTGTACCATGATATTGGAAAGGTTGATAACCCTCAATATTTTATCGAGAATCAAAATACAGCCGTAAGTCCGCATGATAAACTGCCGTATGAACAAAGTGCGCAAATCATCATTCAGCATGTGCATAAAGGAATTGAGATCTTAAGAAAAAATCAAATCCCTGAAGCCATTATTGATTTTATCCGTACCCATCATGGAAATACCCGGGTTGATTATTTTTATCAGTCATTTTTGAAAAATACCCCTGAAAAATTTGTCGATGAGAATATTTTTCGATATCCGGGACCTATTCCTTTTAGTAAAGAACAAGGGGTGTTAATGCTGGCAGATTCTGTAGAAGCGGCCTCAAGAAGTCTGAAAAATCCCGATGCTCAGAATATAAATGACATCGTTGAACGCATCATTAACTATAAATTGGAGCAAAATCAGTTAGATGATTGCGATTTAACATTAAAAGATATTGAAACTATCAAATTGATTTTCAAGACAATGCTGATGAGTATCTATCATGTGCGAATAGATTATCAACAAGTTTTGTAATTTTTTTTTGTAGAATAGGTTGTTTTACTATATTTGCAGACCTCAAAACAAGGTCGGTAGGACAAAATTTTGAGTGTTGAGGTGAGGTGCCTGAGAGGCCGAAAGGAACAGTTTGCTAAACTGTCGTACTGGTAACGGTACCGCGGGTTCGAATCCCGCCCTCACCGCAAAAAAAAGTAACAAAAAAAATGGAATTATCATTTTAAAACCGTTACTTTGCAGCCCCTGGAAAAAGGGAAAAAGAAGATACCAAGTTCGGGATGTAGCGTAGCCCGGTATCGCGCCTGCTTTGGGAGCAGGAGGTCGTAGGTTCGAATCCTGCCATCCCGACAAAAAGTTCAAACCTACTTTTACAAAAAGGTTTAAAAAAAGGTGATACCAAGTTCGGGGTGTAGCGTAGCCCGGTATCGCGCCTGCTTTGGGAGCAGGAGGTCGTAGGTTCGAATCCTGCCACCCCGACAAAAAATGTTAAATTAGAAAAAAGAGGCTTTTGCCTCTTTTTTCGTTATACAGCTGTTTTTTGCAATCATAGTTGATAGGTCAGGACAAACCTGACTAATCATATGCTGAATTTCCAATTGCATGTGTACGCATTGACCTTGCAGTAATGATTATTGATTATCAGTCTGTTCGGTATTTGAGACAAGCCTTTCCCACCGGCCTTTTTACTAATAGTCAAACGAATTGGAAAAGCATTCGCTAATTGACACAGGTCAATTTTTATGTGTATATTACCTAAGTAGTTTAAAAGATTATGAAAGTTAATGAAAATACGTCCAAAAACGATTTGGATAAAATTCAGGTGGGAGATACGATTGAAGATGATAATGGAAACAAAGGCACTGTAGCTAAAATTGACATATCCAAATACCGGAAGTTTGAGCAATATTATTTTAGAATCTTAGGAGATGGAACCATAGACATCCTTAAAAACAGATTCGTATATGCAAAAAAGTAAATACGCTCTTTCAATAGATACGTAAGCAGAATCAGGTTGCCCAGTCTGGAACTGCTTAACGCTCATAGATAGATCTAGCAGGGGAGAGCAAACCTTATGTGTTTAGTTTATTCTTACTTAAGATGACGAATACTGGAGCTAACAGGTTATTTTTTCAATAAGCTCATCAATAGCATAGGGCTTGCCAACGTAGTTGTCGAAATTTGAAAATATCGGATTATTGAATTCATTATCGTCATTAACTGCAGCACTAAATAATAATACCTTGATGCCTGCGATAGAAGGATTGGCCTTAATTTGATCACATATTTTCCTGCCGTTGTGTAAGCCAATATTGAAGTCCATTAAGATTGTATCGGGTTTGAAGGTTTCAATTTGTTCGAAGATATGTTCTGCATCCGGTAATGCCAGTACTTCAAAATCGTACATTTCCAATACGATTTGTGTCGCTTCCATTACTGATGCCTCATCCTCAACCAACATTATTTTTTTTATCATAGATAGTTTAGGTAAGAATCATAAACAAGATTATTTCCGCTCTGAGATGCTCATCGCAAGAAAAAAGGATACCGAACAGATACCCTTATTGCCTGTATGAGCATTTATGTTTCTTAACATATCAAAGTATGCATAAACACTATTCCCGTGAAATGGTTTTCAATTTATAGACGATGCTCTAAAAAAGGGTAGGCCTAAACCTAACCTACCCCAAACCAAACTAAACTTAAAAGTTTTATGCTTCCATAGATAGATGGAAAAGATCATATATAAGTGGTTTTCGTTACAATCTGATTGATCCGGCTTGTACGAATGTTTTTTACCCTTTTATTATTAACTAAACTTTTAATTGTGACTAATATAATGCTTATTTCAATTATATTTGTGTAGTATTTAAGTTACAAATCAAATATTGAAATAAGCAAATAATGCGATCCTAAATCATCAGAGAGAGCTAAAATGTGTTCTGAATAAGTTTAATCAACAAATCTGGCGTTATGTAATACTTTGTTTACTGCTATTGTTTTTAGCTATTTGTATTGATTATCATACATAAATTATCTTTATTTAGAGAGATTATTTTCCTGTTTCCATATGGGGTGCATCAACTGGTTTCGATTCTGGAGACCCTTTCTGACGAAGAAAGATAGTCAGGATCACTATAGATGCCACAGATAGAAATTCACTTTGCCAGTTTTGAAAAGTTTCAAACCAAAAGTTGGCCTGGCCAAGATACGCTGGCATGCTGTCTGTTGGTTTGCCCATTAAAGTTTGCTCTATATTATGGTCCTGCCAGCTGCCATAAAAATGTAATGCCCAGCTGATAAGGAACAGTAAACCAAAAGCAATGGAAAGGGAATGGCTGTAGATTTTCAAGATCCATCCGCCTTTTTTTACTGGCCACGGAGCATCCTTTGATGGTACCGGAATCCTGTCAACATCTTCTTCTTCATCAAGTTTTTTTGATTCAGCTGAACCGATCTGGCGAAGGTTAATGGTTAGTACAACATATAATGCCATTTGCAGGAACTCACTTTCAAAATTCTCAAAAGTGGCTGAGATAAAATGACCTGAAATGAGGTAAGTACTTAAGGAGAGTGCTGGTGAACCGAGATCGGACAGTTCACTATTATGAGTATTCCATCCTGTTAAGGCCTGAGCCATAAGGGTTATTAAAAAAATAGTGATAAAAAATACCGATAATCCGTTTCGGTAGAGCCAGTTTTTTTTTGATTTGTTCGTCTTGCGTTCCATAGGTGCTTTTTTATTGATGGGTTCTAAATATTCCTGTAACAATTTAGTGCATCGGCTCAGGGTTTCTGAAACGATGGTTTCATGCAATTCTAAAAATTCATTCGTTTCGAGAGAGGGGAGTTTGCCTTCGTATAATGCATCAATTTTATTGAATTATTTGCCATCTTATTATGAAGATCGAGATTTACTTTTAAAAGAAGAAAGTTTATAGGATTAATAATTTTAAAAACGGCATTCATTCAATGTTAAAGTTTTTGCTACCAAATCCGGGACAAGAATTGATCTTATCGAAAGGGAGAAAGTAACCTGGAAAAACCCCAATGAAAAGTACATCAACGCATTATAGACGTGTACGATGATAAAGCAGCCTTTTTACACGTAAACAAGTACAAATGTTAACTCTGAGCGTTTGCACATCCTGTTTTGGTAAATGAATTGCTGAAACTTCCGTTCCAATAATATTTTCTCAAACTTTAACTTTCCGGACTTGTTATCCATTTAAATAAAAAATTATGGCAACTACAGATAAAAGTGATTCGAAACTTGAAAACGGAAATGAAAGAAAAGATCAGGAGCAATTAAACCAGCAGGCCCTTGGAAATACAGATATAACACAGCATCCTGAAAAAAACAATAATGATATTTTAAATGTGCCCAAATCGTCAGGAACGGGTTCTAATCTCCCATCGGCAGCACCAGATTCGCTTATTGTTCACGAAGACGAAGAGGGAGATGCGCGTTACGAAAAGGGAAGCGAAGCAGAGGAGAACTCAGATCATGAATAATAATTGATATGATTGAAGTAAGATTTGAAAACAATATAGCACCTGTCGCTTTTAATCTTTATGATGGTGGCAGTAAGATTGGAGAAATGATTGTGGAAATAACTGATGGAAATCTTAAGGTTTACCATACCGAAATCGATGAAAATCAGGAAGGAAAAGGTTATGCAAAAAAACTGATGGATGCCATGATCAACCATTGCCGAACGGAAAGTTTAAAAGTTATTCCACTATGTACTTATGTCGCTTTGCAATTTAAAAGACATCCTGATGTTTATAATGACATTTGGAACAAGGACATTAAACCGTCATTTTGAATGCTGATGTAAAGCACTTTAACGCCGCTCGCCAATCTGTTGCCTCCACATCGAATAATATAAGCCCTTGAGTTCCAGAAGTTCATCATGGGTTCCCGATTCTGATACCCGACCTCTTTCAAGTACGTAAATGGTATCTGCATGCATGATTGTGGATAGCCGGTGTGCAATCAGAATGGTCATTTGTTCTCTCCGGTCTGATATTTCCCTGATGGTATCTGATATTTCTTCTTCGGTAAGGGAATCAAGTGCCGAGGTAGCCTCATCAAAAATCAGTAAACGCGGATGACGTAATAATGCTCTTGCAATCGACAAGCGTTGCTTTTCTCCGCCGGATAGTTTCATTCCATTTTCGCCAAGGATAGTATCGAGTCCATGTGAAGCCCTCTCAATCAAGCCTGTAGCTGAGGCTTTCTGAAGTGCTTGTTCAATCTCCAGTTCACTTGCAGTGGGATTCACGAATAACATATTATCCCGAATAGAGCCCGCATAAAGCTGGGTATCCTGCGTAACGAATCCGATTTGTCTGCGTAAAGGGTTATACCGAATGCTTTTGGAGCTGATGCCATTAAACAACAGATCTCCTTCTACCGGAAGATAAAGGCCCACCAAAAGTTTAACCAATGTCGACTTTCCTGAGCCAGAAGGCCCCACAAACGCCGCAGTTTGTCCTGTATTAATTTTAAATGAGATATTATCAATGGCATTGTAATTTGCCGTTTTGTGTCGGAAAACCACATTTACGAATTCCAGCTTTTCTAATTTTCCAAGTTCAATGGAGTGATCTGGCCTGGTTTCTACCGGCTTGTTCATGAGCTTGTCAAAGGTTTTCAATGAAGCATCGGCTTCTCTGTAAAGAATGATCATGTTTCCAAGATCCTGAAGCGGTGTGAATATGGCGGTGGAAATGAATTGCATGGCAATAAGTTCTCCTGTAGAGAGCACTTTACGAAAAATGAGCCAAAGCAGAATGAATAGTACAGACTGCTTGAGCAGATTGAGCATATTTCCTTGTAAAAAGGAGAGCATGCTTACCTTTTTTGCTTTCAGCATTTCCAGGTCAAAAATTTTGAGAGTTTGAATATTAAGCCTGCGGATCTCTGAGAAGGTTAATCCCAAGCTTTTAACCAGTTCGATGTTACGCAGGCTTTCAGTGATTACACCGGCCTGACTATCCGCCTGTCGGTTTATGGAACGTTGTATGCCTTTGATTTTTTTAGAAATTAATCCGGTTAGAGATCCAAGCAATACAACTCCAATAAAAAAAACCGGAACCAGTAACCAGTTTTTGTTTATGCTGTACCAGA
Source organism: Pedobacter chinensis (assembly GCF_003339865.1). Classification (GTDB taxonomy): domain Bacteria; phylum Bacteroidota; class Bacteroidia; order Sphingobacteriales; family Sphingobacteriaceae; genus Pedobacter; species Pedobacter chinensis. The sequence continues at coordinate 464,917 of NZ_QPKV01000002.1, read as the reverse complement.
GCAGGAAACCTATGCCCACTGTAGAGGAAAAGAGAATATTAATAAATGCGTTGATAAACCTTTCTGCATCGGTTTTTACTTTTTGGAGTATTGAAAGTGTTGTTCCACTCCGGCTTTCCTCGAATTCCTGAAAAGAAAGTCGCAGAGTCTGTTTCAGTCCATCATTGAAAATGCTCATGCCAAATCTGGCCACTGCTTTTCTTGTGGTAAATTCCTGGATGGCTTTGCAGAGTTTAGCCACAACAGCGATTCCCAAAGCCAGAAACAGCCAATAAGTTACCTCGATAATGAGTTGCCGTTCGCCCAAATTATTTTTATTGGTAGAATATTCATCAATAATCCGCCCGAAAATAACAGGATCCAGCAAATTAAGTAATTGTGCTATTGCAGCTAGGCTTAACGACAGGATGATCAATAGACGGTGTGGTTGAAGATATTTCCAAAGTATGCTCATAAATCAATTAAAAGGATATGTTCAATTTTAAACATATCGGAGATTCAATGGTTTTAAATCTTATCAGTACAATTGCTGGGCTTGATCAATATTGCTTTTAAAGAATACCACAAATTTTATTTTGGCACCAATGGAACCACAGATTTTAACTTTGCTTATAAGGCGGTAGCAAGCACTTTTACAATATTTTAAAGTTTGGTATGAATGGCAGGAAATCTGAAAAATTATATACCGGGGGAATGGGTTTCGCACAGAAATCAGTCCATTCAGGAAGATTCCATTCATCCTGAAATCAGTTCATAATATGTTTACCAGGGAAGCTGGGATTACTTTAACCTTCTTCATCGATTCGAATTACCTTGTCATTCAAATTAAATAAATGGCTTTCGGTTCAGGGCTGTACATTATTGTATTCTTTACCAGTCAGAACAGCAGAATAGGTCCTTTTGGTTTGTCACAGGAAAACATCAGGATTTTTCTTTTCTCGATCCAAGATATTCAGGCTGGATCGGCTGGAGCCAGAGCATCAACATGCTTAGTCATCTGATGGAGTCAACTGGCAGTAGTTACAGAGCCGTCAGTTGTATTTAACCTCAAAAAGCACAAAACCTTTAACTGGTTTATTTGGTTATTAATCAAAATAATAATTAAAGCTATGAACGAGATTAATCAAGATCCAAAGGATAAAAAGAATTGGGATGATCAGGACGAGAATCACAAAAAATCAGGCTATGAGGATGAAAAAACGGAAGATAATGATGTACAGGAAGGATTGACCGGTGAAACTGACGACGAAGAGGATGTTTCTGGAGATTTGGCTGGCAATGCTGCAGGTAATCCCGAAGACTGATAATGAAAGTTTCTTATACTCTTGGACAAGTGTTAGAAAAATTTGTAAGAAATGATCCAAGAGGTGTTTCTGGTATCGCTCAACAGCTCAAAATCAGCAGGAGAACACTGTACAATTGGTTTCTGAAAGATGATTTGACACAAAGCCAGCTTGATCAATTGCAAGTTGGCTTAGGGGTGCGGTTGTGCACAAAAAGAAATGGTGCAATGCCCTCGATTAAAAATGTTCGCCAGTTAAAAACACTTAATAAAACTTTTGTTGTAAATGATTCTGTAATCATCTGGAAGCAAAAATATATTGATTTACTTGAGAAATACAACTACTATTTATTGAATAAATCCTTTAAATAAATAGCATAAGATAGCCAGAGCAAGTATTTACTTACTTAATCATTATGCTGTAAAGGATATTGGCCTGAGGTCATTCATTAGTATGAGCATTAGCTTTGGCTATCACGACCCTGGCTAACTCTGTTAATAATGCTCCAGGCAAATATAATCCATACACAAATTACGGTACTTATTCCTAATTCGATATCGGCAATTTTACCAGAAAATAATAGTGCAGTAGCAGATATCAGACAAGAAAATAAGAAAAATAGGATATTTTTCATAACAATCTGATTTAGTTGCTGTTAATTGCTTTCAAGATAGCTAAAATTTTTAATATTTTTAAATTATTTCGGAGATATTTAATTAATAATCAGATTTTATTTGTTTTTAGTCATAGAAGTTTAAGAATTTATCTATTATGCTAATTTTACGGGATAAACTCTTTATCCCCCACCTCAAATATCCTTTCTTCAGTTTGAAATGATGCCTGCCTAAACGTAATTGCATTATCTAATTAAAAAAGCAGCAGATATAAACTACCTGCTGCTTTTTTAATAATTGATCTTTTTTCAACCTGAACTGCTGCAGTGAGTTTTAAAATCCAAAACCACCGCCAGCGGGTTCCTGAACTTTGCTTTTCCTGAAATCTTTCATAGATTGAGGCTCTTTATCTGCCAGGGTACTGAAATCAACCACGCCCGTTTTCCTTGCCCAAGCAAAATATTTAACAGATAGTTGACTAACTAATTCATGGTTTCTGGAAGCCAGGTTTTGCGTTTCTCCTCTGTCTTCGTCCAGGTTATAAAGCTCCCAGGCGTAACTTGGCCAATGCGATACCAATTTCCACTTGCCCCACCTTACAGCGCGGTTACCGGCTCTTTCCCAAAATAAAGGTTCATTGCGTTGAACAGTATCTTGCTTTCCAAATAAAACAGGCAGCAAACTTTTTCCCGGGAGTTGATTTGGTGTAACCTGATTAAACTTTTTTGGATAGGATGCACCAGCCAATTCATAAAATGTTGGTGCTAAATCAATAATGTGACCAGTTCCTTTACTAATTTGACCTGCTTTGATTTTTGATGGATACCAGGCGATAAAAGGAGAGCTGATTCCTCCCTCGTACATATAATCTTTAAAAGCTAAAAAGGGTGTGTTAGATGCATAAGACCAGTTTTTACTCTGCGATTCATAAGAACCAATCGTTCCAACAGGGCCGGTATTGCGTGTTGCGCCGTTGTGCCATTTAATCATTTCCTCAGCTGGAGCGCCATTGTCAGAGATAAAAACAATAAGCGTATTTTCATCTGCACCGCTTTTCTTTAGTTGATCCAGAACCTTGCCAATGCCCTGATCCATTCGGTCAACCATGGCGGAGAAAACCTCCATTTTAGCGGCCCATTGATGGCGCTGATCATAAGAAAGTCTGCCCCAATCATAAATGTCATCATCCTTAACCGAGAGTTTCGTGTTTTGATCAACTATACCAAGCTCCTTTTGCCTGGCAAACCGTGTTTTTCTCAATTCATCCCAACCTTTGTCGTATTTGCCCTTATACTTTGCAATATCTTCTGGTAAAGCGTGCAACGGCCAATGCGGCGCGGCATAAGCCAGATATAGAAAAAATGGTTTATCTTTTTTACTTTCTTCAATATATTTCACGGCTTGCTCGGTAACCACATCGGTTTGGTAAAATTTTCCGGCCTCTAAAGGATAGGGCTTTCCATCCTGGAAATAGGGTTGTTTCTTCCCGCCATTATAATCGCCCTGATCAAAATAGCTGCCATTATTAGCCATCAAACTTTTATCAAAGCCCCTTTGCCAGGGAAAACTTTGCTGATTGCCTGAAACATGCCACTTACCAGATAGCAGGGTAGTGTAACCACTGTTTTTAAGTACTTCTGCCAGGGTTAATGATTCTTTGTTCAAGTATCCCTGATAAGCGGGTAGTCCTAAATCATTAGCAAAATAACCAACACCAGCTTTATGTTGATATTGCCCCGTTAACAAAGAAGCTCTTGTTGGTGCGCATATGGAGTTATTGTAAAACTCTTTTAACCGAATGCCCTTATTTGCCAGTTTATCCAAATTTGGTGTTTGAATTTCAGAGCCATAAGCGCCTAAATCGGAATAACCCAAATCATCAGCCAGAATAAGGATAATATTTGGTTGTTGTTTCTTTTGAGCCTGCAGGTTGATAGCATTTAATGCCATCAAGGCAAACAATGTTAAAAATGATTTTTTCATTTGTAAAAATTTATTTTCATGATTTAGTTCAACCTTGCACCACTGCCTTGATTTTGTCCACTTCGGATAACCGGTGTTGTTGGTTTAGGTTTTAAAAGTTCATAGTCAACCACATCGTTTTTCCTGGCCCACTCATTGTATTCCGATTTCAGCTTCTCCACAATTTCAGGATGTAATGCAGCAAGATTATTATTTTCAGCTCTGTCTGCTTCAATATCGTACAATTCATATTTACCTCCTGATGCAGCTATGGAAACCAATTTCCATTTTCCATTGCGAATGGCTTTATTCCCACCACGTTCCCAACCCAATGGTTCTTTTCTTTGCACTTCATTTGCGTTTCCTGTTAATAACGGCAACAGGCTTTGTCCGGCGAGTGGATTGATTTTAGTGCCATTAAATTCTACCGGATATTTTACACCCGCTAATTCGTAAAATGTCGGCGCTAAATCAATGATGTGTCCGGTGCCCTTTTTAATGGTACCCGCCTTAATTTTGCCGGGAAACCAGGCAATAAATGGTGCACTGATACCGCCTTCGTATGGTGTTGCTTTATAATTTCGTAATGGAGAGTTGCCAGTTTGCGACCAGTTGCTGTTTTGCACTTCATAAGAACCAGGAGCACCAACCGTTTCAGTGGTGCGTTGTGTGTAAAGCCTTAGGTTATTTCCACCTTGTGCGCCGTTATCAGAAATGAAAATGATAAGGGTATTGTCATCCTTTTTAAGTTCTTTGAGTTTCGAGCGTATTTTACCAATCCCCTGATCAACATGATCGATCATTGCAGCAAAAACAGCCTGGCGAAGTTGCCAGTATTGTTGCTCATCATAACTTAATTTATTCCAGGGTTTAACCTGTTCATCGTGTTGGGCAATTTTCTGGTCAGGGGAAATTACACCTGCTTTGATTGCATTTTCGTAACGTTGTTTACGTAAAGAATCCCAACCGATTTTATAAGTTTCCTTATACTTTTCAATATCGGCTGGTAAAGCTTGCAGCGGCCAGTGTGGTGCATTGAAAGCTAAATACAGAAAAAATGGCTTTTTCTCTTTGTCCTGATCTGTAATGAATTCCAGGGCATTGTTTGTAATCTCATCAGTAAGGTATTTTCCAGGTTCAAGGTACAAGGGCTTATTGTTTTTGATGAGCGGAACAGTTGGGTTTTGCTGATCTCCAATTTCATAATAATTGCTTGCACCGCCGATAAAACCAAAGAATTTATCAAAACCGCGTTGATTTGGCCATTGATCCTGATCATCACCTACATGCCATTTACCCGACATTAATGTGGAGTAACCTCCATTTCGAAGCACTTCTGCAAGGGTTAAACTTTCTTTATTCAGGAAGCCCTGATAAGCAGGTAAGCCTAAATTTACATTGAAATAACCTACGCCAGCTTTGTGCTGGTATTGACCGGTTAACACTGATGCACGAGTTGGTGCGCAAATGGAATTGTTGTAAAACTCCTTCAGTTTTAATCCGCTTTGAGCAAGTTCGTTTAAGTTTGGGGTTTGAATTTCATTCGCACCATAAGGGCCCGTATCAGAAAAGCCTAAATCATCAACAAGAATGAGAATGATATTTGGTTTTTTCTGTTGTGCAAAGCTTGCTGAAAAGGTTAAACCCAATCCAAGACTTAACATGGCTGTTTTAAATACTGAATGTTTGATTGATTTTTTCATCCGTATAATTTGTTTAGGTAATGAGGCTATCAGGATTTTGTTTATGTACTGGTAATTCTGAAAATCATGATGGATTCATCTGGTAAGCATTAAGGTTTATATTTCTGGTTAATAGCCAACCCAATCCGGATGTTGTTTCAGTTTTGGATTCAGGCTGATTTCTCTTGCTGGCGTAGGAAAATGGATATGACGTTTTGCCGCGAGCGTTTTACCGGAGGCTTTAAGCGTTGCGATATAATAATCGGCACCCCTTCTGGCCAGATCAAACCAACGTTGATATTCGTAAACCAGTTCTTTTCTACGCTCCAGGAATACGGCCTCTCTAAAATCGCTCTCGTTCAAGGCTGGGGAAATATCAGAAAGTTTGGCAATGTGCGCTCTTTGACGAACCAAATCAATAGCTGCATAAACATCAGCATTAGGTCCGTGATTTAGTTCATTCAATGCCTCAGCATAAATTAACAGCACTTCAGCATAACGAATAATGGGAAGATTTTTAGAAGATTGGCTTTGATTTCCTATAACAGCAGGGTCGTAATATTTATTGAATTGTGGCGCAAAGGTGTATAACTTGCCATCGGTCGGACTAATCAGCTGGGTAACGAAGGTCACTTCTTTGCGGGTATCTTCATTTGAATAAGTGTTGTAAAGTCCGCCGGCAGTATGGAGTGCATCGGCATAATCGCCATTAATTCCCGGAACATCGGCTGATGCTGATCTGCTGGCCAGACTGTTTCCCTGATAACCCGAATTACCCTGAAACTGTGCGGAGAATATATGTTCCTTACCATTTTTGGTGGCCACATTAAATACATCGGCAAAATTTTCAAATAAACTGTACCATTTGCTATCAATCACTTCCTTGCTTTTTGCTGCGGCGTTGGCCCAATCCTTCTGTGTAAGGTATACTTTTGACAAAAGACTTTTTGATGCGCCGGAAGTTGCACGACCAATATCTTTAGTATTTTGTGCTGTAGGGCTTGGCAGTGCCTCTGCATCTTTTAAATCTTTAATGATTTGCTCATAAATGTCAGCTTCGGGAGATTTTGCCACATATATACTTTCAGGATCCAGGCTTGTCGTTTCTTTTAATACCAATGGTACATCGCCAAACCATCTGACCAGGTTAAAGTAGTGCAGTGCCCTTAAGAATTTGGCTTCATTAATCAGTTGTGCCCTGACCTGAACACTAATTTTATCAGCATCGATCAACGCGATTTTTTCAATGGCGATGTTTGAAACATTAATGGCATCATAACTCTGTTTCCAAAGCTGTTCCATTCTATCGTTTGATGAATCATGTGTTAAACCTGAAATAGCCCTAACATGTGCATTTCTGGCCCTTGGTCCAGCTTCATAATCATCAGTCGCCATTTCAACTCCTATTTGAAACAAACTGTTGTAAAGCGATTGGCCGCTTTCATAAAGTTTTCTATATGCGGCAGTTATGGCAGCAGTAGCTTGCGATTCGTTTTGGTAAAATTCACTTGTTACCAGTAAAGCATCCGGCTTTTCATCAAGTTTACTGCAGCTCGAAAAAGTGAGTAAACCGACAGCGAAAACGAATAATATTTTATTTTTTTTCATCCTTATAAATTTGTTTTTAATTGTGATGAAGCTATCATGATTTTAATTATTCCTCTGTTGACTTTTGCAAAATCATGATGGTTCATATCTAATCAGGTTATAAAGTAATTTTTACACCGGCGTAAAATGCTCTTGAAACAGGATATATACCAGAATCTGTTCCTGGTGAAACATTGCTTCCAGAGGTAATTTCAGGGTCGAAACCGGTATACTTTGTCCAGGTTAAAAGATTTTGTCCGCTTAGGTACAAATAGATATTGTTAATTTTGGCTTTTTGGGTAAATGCTCTGGGTAGGGTATAGCCTAAATTCACATTCTTAACCCGCAGGAAAGAGCCATCTTCAATAAACCTATCGGAAAATACTGGTGCTGGATCAAGCTTTGCTCTTGGTATCGTTTGACTGGGGTTCGTCGGTGTCCATCTATCCAATGCAGATGATGATGCATTTTGCTGACCTGTAAAAAGCTCGAGTGTTTGCTTGTTGGCATTCAGTATCTGGTTACCATAAGAACCCTGAAGAAATATGGAAAGATCGATGCCCCGCCATTCAAACGTATTGGTAATACCAAAAATAAAATCGGGCTGTGCATTTCCAATAATGGTTCTATCCAGGGCAGTGGTAAATGTTCCGTCGCCATTGAGGTCTTTGTATAATCTATCACCTGCTTTAGGTACAGCACTTCCCGTGTATTTTCCTTTTGTACTTTCTTCACCAGGCTGCAAAATACCATCGGTAACTGTTCCATAAAAACTACCTAATGGTTCTCCAACACGAATAATATAATTTCCGGTAATGTAAGAAGCGGCTCCATTTCCAATGGTTAATACCTTATTTCTGTTTACAGAGAAGTTAAGATTGGTATTCCAGGTAAAGCCATCCGTTAAATTTCTTGTATTTAAGCCGATTTCAAAACCTTTGTTGCTAACCGATCCAAAATTTTGCAGAACTGAAGCCTGGCCTGTTGTCCAGGGTAATTCTACATTCAATAATAAATCGGTGGTTTTTTTGTAGTAACCATCCAGTGTTAGCTGAACCCGGTTGTTGAATAAACCAACATCTAAACCGGTATTATACTGATAGGTGGTTTCCCAGCTTAATTTATCATTTGCAATTCTGTTTGGTGCAAAACCAGTGATGATGTTTCCTCCGATGATGTAAGTATAAGTACCTAACGTAGCCAAAGATTGATATTCTCCAATTTCAAGATTTCCTGTAGTACCAAAACTGGCTCTGAATTTTAAATCGCTGATGGTATTTAGCATAGGTTCGAAAAATTTCTCGCTACTTACTTTCCAGGATAGGGCAGCAGACGGGAAATACCCCCATTTGTTACCAGTGCCAAATCTTGATGAACCATCTGTTCGCAAACTTGCTGTTAAAAAGTATTTACGATCGTAATTATAATTAACGCGGCCTAAATAGGAGTGAAGGATCCACTGAGATGCATCGGATGCCGGGCGAACCAAAGTAGATCCGCTTTGGAGCGAATTATAATTTAAATCATCAAGTACGAATTTCTGCGCACCAGCATTAAATTCCTCTACTCTATACTCTTGTTGCGTAAAACCTGCAAGTATATCAAAATTATGTTTGCCAATGGTTTTATTATAGGTTATGGTGTTTTCATTTAACCAGGAATAGGAGTTGAGCGAACCTCTTGCTGCCGTTCCTCCTGTTAAGCTGCCTTCGTAAATGGTACTTGGAATATAGCTTTTTTCAATGCCGTTAGTTACATCGGTACCAAAAAGAACTTTAACATTTAAACCAGGAATAATGGAATATTCTGCAAAGGCAGTTCCTAATAAACGATTGGTGGTTGATTTATTGATCTGCTCGTTGAGCGAAGCTATCGGATTGGCAAAAATATTTTCAAATGGGTTTCGAAGGGTATAACTTCCATTGGCCTGATATACACTTGCTGTGGCGGGCATGGTAAGTAAGCCGCTGATAATACCCGATGGAGCAAGGTTTGCATCAGATTTACTGAAGTTGAGGCTTGCACTGATTTTTAACTTTTCAAAAGGATTGGCATCAATATTTGCCCTGAAATTCAATCTGCTGAAATCGGTGTTTTTTACAATTCCATCTTGTTTGAAATAATTTCCTGAAAGTAAATACCGTGTTTTTGCATTTCCTCCACTAAAGGAAAGGTTGTGATTTTGTGCATTTGCAGATCCGAAGGCCTCGTCCTGCCAGTCGGTTCCGGCACCAAGATTGTCAATTTGCGCCTGACTTAAATATTGATAGCGGCCATTTGCCGGTGTGGCATCAAAAAGTGCATCATTTCTTAAAATGGCAAAATCGCGGGCATTTAGGAGATCAATCTTTTTACGAAGGGATTGTACGCCAAAACTTCCCTCATAACTGATATTACTCCGGTCTGATTTACCTTTTTTTGTCGTTACAATTACAACGCCGTTAGCACCTCTTGATCCATAGATAGCTGTGGCTGATGCATCTTTCAAAATATCAATTGTTTCAATATCGGATGGATTAATACTTGATAATGGATTGACCAAAGCACCGCTCACTACACCAGAAGTGCTTGGGCTGTTATAAATCGGGAAACCGTCAATAACATATAAAGGTTCATTTCCACCTTGTATTGAACTTCCCCCGCGGATTCTGATACTTACACCACCGCCGGGCTGTCCTGAAGTTTGCGTAACCTGAACGCCTGCTGCTGCACCTTTCAATGCCTGATCTAACGAAGAAACGGGCTGTTTCAATGCGCTTTGCGGAATGGTAGAAATTGATCCTGTTAAATCACTTTTCTTTTGTGTGCCATAGCCAACCACAACTAAATCGTTGAGGTTATTGGCCGTTTCTTCAAGTTCAATATCAAGATGCTTGCCCGTAGCAATAACTTCTGCTTTTTTATAGCCAATATAACTTACCAAAAGTGTATAAGGGAACTTTTGGCCGGTAACGAAGTTAAATCTTCCCTGATCATCAGTGACTACCTCGTGAGTAGTACCTTGAATATGAACAATTGCTCCTGGAATTGGTAATTTATTTTTGGCATCCAATACTCTTCCTGTAAGGGTAGAATTTACCAATGGTTGCGTTTTGATTTGAGCCTGAGCATGAAAGAGATACAGACTAAAAACCAGTAGACTGGCCGTAACTTTTCTTGTTATTTTAAATCTATGCTTCAGTTTCAGAAAACTATTTTCCAGCATAGATTGAAAGGTCTTCCTGACCTTTTCATTTATTTGCATATCTTTAATGGGTTTATTTTATCGGTTGGAACAGGCGCCAACGCCAATTGATAGCCTGTTTCATTAACTTGAACCTGGGAGGGATGCAATGCATTCCTCTTTTTTATTTATTCTTTTAGTAATTTTTTTTTCGTTTTTCCTCCTTTTTTAAATCTATTTATCCTGAGCGCATCGAAAACCGAGATGCTCCATACTACTGTCTTCTGTCGTTTTCATCCTTCTTGCTACGCGATAACCAGAGCAATAACTGTCATTACATAAAAATGAACCACCTCTAACCACATGCTTTACCGCATAAGGTTCATCAGGATCTCTTGAAATGGCGGGACCTTTCGGATTATCCACCCCATTTGGTTTATTTATTGTACTATAATATTGGTAATCATAAAAGTCGGCGCACCATTCCCAAACATTTCCGGCCATGTCATATAAACCATATGCATTCGGATTAAAGGATTTTACAGGGGCACTGGCGTAAAATTTATCTGCCAAAGTGTTTTTATAAGGGAAATTACCTTGCCAGCTATTGGCTTTAGGTTTGCCTTTATTTACTGGTTCATTTCCCCAGGGATAAATGTTGTTTTTTAATCCGCCTCTTGCAGCCCATTCCCATTCAGCTTCAGTAGGTAAGCGTTTGCCCGCCCATTTGCAATAGGCCAGGGCATCTTCAAAAGAGATGTGAACTACCGGATAATTTTCCTTACCTGCAATATTACTTTTTGGTCCTTGCGGATGCTTCCAATCGGCACCTTTTTGCCAGGTCCACCATTGCGAATAATCATTTAAACTTACTTTGCCTTTTGCGGGCTTAAAAACCAATGATGCTGCGACCAAAACACTATCTGGTGGTTTGGGTGTTCCCGGCGGAACCTGGCGTTTCAGTTCTTCCCAGTTCGGTTTTCTTTCTGCGGTGGTTTGATATCCTGTTGCATTAATAAAAGCTGCAAATTGTTTGTTCGTTACTTCTGTTTGATCGATCCAGAAACCATTTACCCGAACCTTGTGTTTCGGAAATTCATCTGCTGATGCTTGTTTATTGTCGCCACCCATCATAAAATCGCCCGCGGGTATCCAAACCATATTTTTATGGTCAGCAGATTTTGAAATTTTTCGGATGTAGAATGTGATGCAGGCATGAATCTCGGTGGAATATTCGATTCACAGCAAATAGCCACATTCTTATTAAATGCATTTTTAACATTTAATGTAGCCTGTGCAGCTTGCTTTTGCTTACAAGATATTAGCGCGAATAACATAGTTATACCGAGGTAAAATTTCTTCAATTTGAAACTTTTTGATGTTAAGAAAAAAATCTTTTGAGAAAGCGATAGCCTTTAAGATTGGCTTGTATTATGTTACAACTGCCAAGATTTAACAGTTATGGTTATTTGCAACAACAATACATCATCAATAAGTGCATGGAAAAATTGTTAATTTTTTTCATGTAAGCAGAATGAGGGATGATGGTTTGGGTTGACATGATTTTATTTATTGGTGGTTATCTGAGGCAAATATAAAAATAAAACCATTAAATACAATTAAATCTATAGATTTAGTAGTTTATTGAGTAGATTTAACAAGATGTTGTGGTTTGCACAATGCATAAACGATCGTCATCCTGAATTTATCATTTGTTTTTAAGTTTTTATTGGTTTGGCATCACGCTTAAAAAATCATACATGAACGGTCGTCATCCTGAATTTATTTCAGGACCTTAATGGCATAAACGTATAGCAGGAAAGATGCTGAAACGAGTTCAGCATGACGTGGTGGTTAGGCATCACGCTTAAAACACAATACATGAACAGTCGTCATCCTGAATTTATCAAGTTCAGCATGACGTGATGGTTAGGAATCATGCTTAAAACACCATACACAAACAGCCATCATTCTGAATTTTTCGTTTTTTTTCGTTTTTATTGGTATTCAAGAGGGCTGCGCCGTTTTTTTCAGGACCTTAATAGTATTAACGCATAGCAGGAAAGATGCTGAAACGAGTTCAGCATGACGTGGTGGTTAGGCATCACGCTTAAAAAATCATACATGAACGGTCGTCATCCTGAATTTTTCATTTGTTTTTAAGTTTTTATTGGTATTCAAGAGGGCTGCGCCGTTTATTTCAGGACTTTAATAGTATTAACGCATAGCAGGAAAGATGCTGAAACAAGTTCAGCATGACGTGGTTGTTAGGCATTAAGCATAAAAAACATACATGAACGGCCGTCATCCTGAATTTTTCATTTGTTTTTAAGTTTTTATTGGTATTCAAGAGGGCTGCGCAGTTTATTCAGGACCTTAATAGTATTAACGTATAGCAGGAAAGATGCTGAAACGAGTTCAGCATGACGTGGTGGTTAGGCATCATGCTTAAAACACCATACATGAACGGTCGTCATCCTGAATTTATCAAATTCAGCATGACGTGATGGTTAGGCATCACGCTTAAAACACCATACACAAACGGCCATCATCCTGAATTTTTCGTTTTTTTTTATTGGTATTCAAGAGGGCTGCGCCGTTTATTTCAGGACTTTAATTGCATGAACGTGGAAAGATGCTGAGATAAATTTACTTCATAGCTTTCAGCTTCGCTGCAGGTCAGCAGGAAATGGTGGTTAGGTTGATTCTTACCTGCGTGAAAATGACGGCAACAAGTATGGCCTGAAAAATATTCGTGTCCATACGATGCTTAAGTCAATCATAAATGATAATTTCCCCTGTAATTTTTTAAATATTTCTTCAGTTCAATTCTGGCCTGATGGATATGAGTTTTAACCGTGCCTAATGGTATATTGAGTTGTTCAGCAATCTCATGGTATTTGTAACCTTCAAAATAACGCTGGAAAGGTATGCTATAGGCAGCAGGAATACTTTTTAACGCTTTTTCGATATCGCCCATTACAAATTTCGATTCAGAATCATTTCTGGATGAACTTTTCAATAAATATGCATTGGAAATTTCTTCTTCGGTTGTTATTAAATCCGTTCGTTTTTGATCTTTCCGATAATTGTTGATAAATGTGTTTCGCATAATCACATAAAGCCAGCCTTTGATATTCGTTCCCTCATCAAAATTATGGCAGAATCTTATTCCTTTTAATAATGTTTCCTGTACAAGATCTTTTGCCTCATCTTCGTCTCTGGTAAAACGCATAGCGTGTGAATGTAAGGAAGAGGAATGCTGATCTGCGGTTTGACTAAATTCTTTCTGATTCATTGCTATTTTCGTTTGAGGATGTTATTAAAAAATACGTTAATTATTGATTCTTTTGGTTAATGTCAGGAGATTTGATAACAGCCTATTTTAAATATGGTTTTTCAATTTTCAGCCATTTTAGCTTATAGGTAATATTTATCGTATTTATACTTGAAATAATACTTGTATCGTTCGGAAGATCCATACACTTATTAACAATATTGAAAAAGCCAGAATCATGATCCGGTTGTAGGATATCTTTATTTCTTCCAAACTTTTGCTGTTTTTTTAGTGTTAGCAAAAAAAACATCCCATATGAAAAAGATAGCATTTAATTCAATTGGCTTACTGAGCTGTTTGTTTTTCTTTGTTTCCAACGCCTTCGCACAAAAAGGGCATCCGGCAAAAACGCCCACAACGGTAAGTGTCAGCACTTTCTATCCTCAACATGAAGATTTTAATCAGCAACTGATTTCCAGGCTTAAAGTTCCCAGCGGATATAAAGTAGAAGCCGTAGCTACAGGGCTTGGCAAACCCAGGATGATGGCGGTAAATGACCAGGGCGGATTATATATTACCCGCCGGGATGTTGGTGATGTGCTTTTGCTGGAAGATAAGGATGGCGACGGAAAACTGGAAAGTTTAAAAACCGTTTGGTCAAATTTTTTGGGCGTTCATGGCATTACCATTCATGATGGTTATTTATACCTCTGTTCTGACAAAGCCCTTAAGCGAGGAAAGTTAAATCCTGATGGCTCTTTACACGACACAGTTACACTAATTTCAGATTTGCCCGAGGGAAGTCAGCATGATAACCGGGTAATTGCGTTTGGCCCGGATAATTTGCTTTACATCAGCGTAGGGTCCAGTTGCAATGATTGTGCAGAAACCAATCCTGAACATGCTACCATTCTTCAAGTACAATCCGATTTTAAAACCCGAAAAATATATGCCAGAGGTTTAAGGAATACCATTGGTTTTGACTGGCATCCTCAAACGAAAGAAATGTGGGGTGCAGATAACGGAACTGACTGGAGAAGTGATGATATGCCCCCAGAAGAACTGAACAAAATATTGCCAGATAAGGATTATGGATGGCCCCGGGTATTTGCGAAACAACAGGTAGATGAAACACGTGAAGATCCAATTGGTACAACAAAAGCTGCTTACGCGAAAACAACCGAGCCCTCAGTCATGGAATTTCCTGCACATTCGGCTCCAATCGATTTTAAGTTTTTAACGAAGGCTACTGCTTTTCCAAAAGATTTTCAGGATGATGCACTGGTTTGCTGGCATGGCTCATGGAATCGTAAGAAACCAGAAGGTTATAAAGTACAGCGAATTAAATTTGAAAACGGACAACCAACGGGAGTGGAAGATTTCTTTAGCGGATTTTTAAGTTCTGATGGTAAAACAAGATTTGGCCGTCCAGCCGGATTAGCAATATCGAATAAAGGAACGGTATATATATCTGATGATGAAAGTGGTGTAATCTATTCTGTTATCCCATTAAATAAGTAACCATGAAAAAATTAATCTATACTATCGCTGCAATGGCGATTGCTTTTTCACTAAAAGCACAAACCCCGAGAATTACCTTTAAAGTTCCCTTGCTTTATCCGGAAGGTATTGCTTATGATAATCAAACGAGGAATTTTTTTGTAAGCTCGGTTAAAACAGGTACAATTGGAAAGGTAGATCAATCAGGAAATTATACCGAATTTTATCAGGATAAAGATTTGATATCCAGTTTTGGGATGAAGGTTGATGCCAATGGCAGCAAACTTTTTGTGTGTTTAAGTGACCCTAATGCCAATTATAGCATATACAGTACCCCAAAAACTTTTAAGAAAATGGCCAGAGTGATTGCGATTGATCTTAAAAAGGGCAAAAAAGTTATGGATGTCGACTTATCAAAAGTTTATAAAGGCGATCATTTCATTAACGATCTTACTATGGACGTGGTAGGTAATCTTTTCCTTACAGATAGTTTCTCTCCTGTTATTTATAAGGTAGATGCCAGTGGAAAGGCGAGCGTGTTTGCCGAGAACGAAATGTTTGGCTCTGAAGATATTGGACTTAACGGAATTGCTTTTAATCCGGCTGGTTATTTAATTGCAGTAAACAATAGCAATGGATCTATATTGAAAATTGATGTTAAAGATCCAAAAAAAGTAACCAGGGTAAAGATAGATGCACTTTTTCCGGGTGCCGATGGGCTTTTAATCGATCAGGGCGATTTAATACTGGTACAAAATAAAAGTGTAAACAGAGTTTACCGGATTAGTAGCAGCGATAACTGGCAAACTGCGAAAATAAAAGCAGCTACTGCAGGTGAAGATCGTTTTCAGCAACCCTCAACAGCGATTATGAATAACGGACAGGTTTGGGTATTAAACTCAAAACTGAATGAACTTTCAAACCCAACACTTGTACCTTCAAAAGAGTTTTCTGTACAACAGGCCATATTTAAACCGGTAAATTAGGTATTATCTTAATGAGAATTGATTGTTATCCGGGCGATAAAATCGCCAGTTTCGTTCATCCTCATTACAAACGAGGACGATAAAGGTGGTTAAACTTACGAAGTTCTATCCACGCTAGCGGCCTGTAAAACTTCGTAAGTTGAGAAATCTTGATGCAAATTATACAATTCACACTAAAGTAATTTATCTGGTGTAATAGGCAGTGATCTGATTCTTTTTCCCGTAGCATTAAATACCGCATTGGCTACGGCAGCAGCAACGCCTACTATACCTACTTCGCCAATTCCCTTGATGCCCATTTTATTTGGAATTAAATCTTCCTCATTAATGAACATGGCATCTAAATCGCCAATATCAAGGTTTGCCGGTACATGATAATCTGCAAAAGACCTGGTGGCAAAATTTCCGTATCTGGGGTCGATGATTGATTCTTCTGTGAGCGCCATACCGATGCCCCAAACGTTTCCACCAATAATTTGTGAACGGGCTGTTTTGGGATTTAAAATCCTTCCCGCTCCGGTAACCGCTAAAAAACGCGTTACTTTTACCATTCCCGTAATGCTGTTTACCCTTACTTCGGCAAAATTTGCATTGAAGCTGTGCGATGAATATTTTTCTGCTTCAGCTGGCGCTTTCGAATCAGAACGGGTTTGAAAAACATCAATGTTTTCTGAAATCATCAACTGGTTTGCAGTGGGGCGAACAAAAAACTGTTTCCCCGACTTAGCCAATAGCTCATCAGTAATTTTGATACAAGCATCATTAACTGCATTTGCAAAACTCGATGCACCGACTGAACCCACGGAGCCGGCAGCAGGAGGGAGATCAGAATCGCCCAGATTTACCGTAATCTGATTTACAGGTAGCCTAAACCATCAGCAGCGGTTTGGGCCAATATTGTATTGGTTCCCGTGCCCAGATCTGATGCGGCAATTTCTACCGTTGCATGAACCAGGTTATTCTGACGAATGAGTTTAATGATGGCCGAACTATCTCTTTGCCTTGCCGGGTAAGTGCCACAAGCTACGCCATAACCAATCAAATCGTTCCCAATCTTATTGGTTGCTGGTTTAGCTTTTCTTTTGTCCCATCCAAATGCTTTGGCCCCTTCCTTTAAACATTTTATTGTTGTTCTTGACGACCAGGGCTTTCCATTCGATGGATCTTTTTCCGGCTCATTTTTAATCCGCAATTCGATTGGGTCCATGTTCAGTTTATAAGCAAGCTCATCCATTGCCGATTCAAGGGCAAAGCTTCCTGTAGATTTCCCTGGTCCACGAGTATAGGTAGGCAAAATGAGGTTCATGGGCACTACCCGATAGCTGATCAAGGCGTTCGGAACCTCGTACATAATTTTAGAACAATCGCCGCAAGGTTCAATATATTCATTATCCACTGCAGTGTGTGAAGTAATTTCATGGGCCAGTGCAATCAGCTTTCCATCTTTTGTTGCACCGATACTTACTTTCTGCATATTTCTTTGTCGCAAACCAACGGAATTAAACATTTGCTGACGGGTAAGTGCAAGTTTTACCGGTCGGTTAACCATTTTTGCAGCTACCGCCGTAAGTACCAGGTTTGCCCACTGGCCTCCTTTTGAGCCAAAACCGCCGCCAATGTAAGGCGATACAATCCTGACCTGTTCCGGCTTGATGTTTAGCGTTGCAGCTGCCGAAGTTTGTGCGCCATTAATAATTTGTGAACCGTTATAAAGGGTTAATTTATCGTTTTCCCAAACGGCTACTGTTGCATGCGGCTCCATTGGATGATGATGCTCAATGGGGGTTTCATATAATTCCTCTACTTTAACTTCAGCGGTGTTCATGGCCGCTTTTCCAGCGCCACGAACTAAATCTGCAAGCTCTTTTCCTTTAGGTAGTACAGCTGCAGGGGCAAGTTTTTCAAAATCAGTTTTTTCTTCGTGTTGTTCATATTCTACCCTAATTAAATGAGCAGCGGCAGTGGCTTGTTCAAAGGTTTCGGCCACCACCATTCCAATGTGTTGTCCGTGAAATACAATTTCTGGTCCTTGTAGTAAAGCCCCACCTCGTAAACCACCTTTGACATTCAGTTTGGGTGCATTTTTGTGTGTGATCACTTTCAAAACGCCAGCTGATTCCTCTGCTTCGCGAGTAGAGATTTCTTTGATCCGGCCAGCAGCTATGGTGCTTTTGAATAACACTGCATAAGCTATGTTTTTTACCGGATAATCAGTGGCATAGGTTGCTTTACCTGTGATTTTTAAAATCCCGTCAATGCGGTTAATCCCTTTGCCGATGGACTTTTTGCTATCTTCCATATTCATCATTTTGCAATTGTTTAAGATTAACCATTCAACGCCATCTCCAGTGCATTGATCAAAGTTTTTTTGCCCATTTCTATCTTAAATTGATTATGCGATAAAGCTCTTGCAGCACTCATTTCAGCTTCTGCGGCCTTTGTAAAATTGGCTAATGTAGCTGGTTTGCCTTTTAAAACCTGTTCGGCCTGAATGGCCCGCCAGGGCTTATGGGCTACACCACCCATGGCAATATGCGCAGACTGAATTATATTTCCGTTGAGATTTAAACCTGCGGCAACTGAAACCAGTGCAAAAGCATAAGAGTTTCTGTCTCTCACTTTGATATAAGCGGAGTGGGAGGCAAGGTTGTTTTTTGGAATTTCAATGGAAGTAATCAGTTCGCCATGTTTTAAACTATTATCTATTTCGGGATGATTTTCCGGAAGTATATGAAAATCTTTCATTAAGATGGACCGCTCAGAAAAGTTGGTTTGCATCACTTTTACGGTGGCATCTAAAGCTGATAAAGCAATTGCCATATCGGATGGATAAACGGCAACGCATTGTTCTGACCAACCAAAAATTGCATGCATTCTGTTAAAGCCTTCTATAGCCGAACAACCACTTCCAGGAACCCTTTTATTGCACGGCATGGAAATATCATAGAAGTAGCTGCAACGTGTACGTTGTAATAAATTTCCGCCATTGGTGGCCATGTTCCTGATTTGTGCCGAAGCCCCGGCCAAGATAGCTTTGCTCAACAATGGAAAGTCCTTTCTGACCAGAGGATGATTCGCTGTTTCTGTGTTTTTTGCCAATGCACCTAATGAAATACCTGTTGGGGTTGCCTTAATAGTCTTCAGATTCAGTTTTCCCAGATCTATAATTTCGTTTGGCAAAGCAACATGCTCTTTCATTAAATCGAGAAGATTTGTTCCTCCGCCTAAAAAGGCTGCTTCAGGATTTTTAGTGCGTATGCCAATCGCTGTATTCAGACTATCAGCTGCTGTAAACTTAAAGGGTCTCATAATTGATTGTTTAGTTTAACCTGCAAAAAGCCAATTTTGCGTAATGTTCTTTCCGCTTTGGGCTTCCTTGATTGCTGCCACAATGTTGGGATAAGCGCCACATCGGCAAATATTTCCTGACATTCGCTCTGCGATTTCTTCATCAGAAAGCAAGAGTGACTTTCCATCTTCCCTTATGTTTTTAGTGACATAACTGGCATTGCCTTCTTTAGCTTCCTTCATTAAAGCAACTGCTGAACAGATTTGGCCGGGAGTACAAAAGCCGCATTGAAAACCATCGTGTTTTAAAAACGCCGCTTGCATTGGATTTAACGCATTTTCTTTAGCCAATCCTTCAATTGTTATGACTGATTTGCCTTCGCAGGTTGCTGCCAACGTTAAACATGATAAAACACGCTGACCATCCACAATAACCGTACAGGCACCACATTGACCGTGATCGCAACCTTTTTTTGATCCTGTTAAACCGATTCGTTCACGAAGCGTATCCAATAAAGTCATTCTTGAATCAATTAATACCTTTTTAACACTTGAATTTACCTTGAAACTTACGTTAATGCCATTTTCAATGGCTTCAGGTATCAGATCAGGGATTTCATCTGTTTCAATTGCTCTGGCAAATAGCTGTTCTGCACCAATTGCATGGCTAGCCAGAAGACCAGCTGTGGCCAATCCCATCAGCTTAATAAAATGCCGCCGGTTAAAACCAGAATTGATAACTTCTTCAAGTTCTTCTGGCATGAGGTCGCCGAAGAGTTTTTGCTCTTCAGGAGTAAGTTGAGTTTTGTTTTGTTTCATGTTGCTGTTTTGAGGTTAAAACAGTTAATGTGCTGCTGATTAAGTTATTAAAACAGTGGCTTAATTTAAACAGCAGCACTGGCATATGGTTTTAGCTAATCGTATTTTGTTGCGAACTGTTTACAGCAGGTATTTATCCAGAAGAGATAGGGATTAATTATCTTAAGTCTTTTCAAATGGTAAGTATTCCTGAATAGAAGAGCTGGAATTGTGATTGAGTTATTTTATATAGATAAAGGCCAGGGAAAGCTTGGCTTAATGGTAGTGATCAAGTGCAGAATTAGTCCATGTTAAACATCCAGTATTTCGCTAACATTAACCTTCAGTTTATCGGCAATTGCTTTGATAATACTTATTGAAGCATTAGTTTCTGCCCGTTCAATTCTTCCAATTTGTCTTGTATCAAACTTTGTCAGCTCGGATAGTTTTTCCTGGGTTATTTTTTTACTATCGCGAATTTGTGCCAATCGCAATCCAACTTTCTGTAAATAACTTTGATCCTTGTACTGTTTTCCCACAGTGGAAAAGTCAAAATTTAAAATAATTAATGTTAGGACTTATTTGTCCTTTTTAAATTTATTTCTTATATTCGTTTATTATAATTATAATTGGATATTAATAAGAGTCTTGTAAGTATGAAATCTCACATTGTAATGCAAGACATCAGATTAATACCCGAATTTATATGTAGGTGTATATATTTACGTTGAAATAAATACTGTTCGATTGACTTCATCCCGGAGCAGTCTTTTAACCTGGTAATTGTGTGTTGATAAAACGCATAGTCTGGTTATTCATCCCATTGAGTGCCCGTTTAATCGCTTTAAGGCCTAAAAACTCTGTTTAGTTTGAGGTAGCAAGCCCTGTACTGCTCCAGTTTTTCGTAAGAATTATGGGTAAAGGAGTGGTCAGGGTTTTGCTTTTTTAACAAGTTTTGTCATTCCGGGTGCAACGAAGAATCTCTAAGCTACAAGCACTGGCTGTTGTTTTGTTTAGTCCCGTTGTTGGGGTATTCATGGCCAGCAACTGATTGCCTGCAAATTATTACATCATGTTTTTAGTGTACTTTATGCCCAATTTGGGTATGTTAATGCGATTTTTAATATCTAAAGCTTTAAGATTATTTTGTATTCTTCAATGCGTTCAGAATGACAGTGACTAATCGAATGATTGTTGACAACTACTAATGCTTTTGTCCCTTATTTACTTTGAACAGATGTAATATTTGAGGGAAAAGCGCATCCATACTTTCTTCCACTCCGGTTTTTGAACCTGGAAACGTAAGCACTAAGGTTTCATTAATGAAACCCGAAATTCCTCTTGATAACATGGCATAAGGCATTCTTTCCTGACCATATCGTCTGGCGGTTTCCATGATCCCATCAATTTTACGTTCTATTAATGGCGCTACAGCTTCCGGGGTAACATCTCTTGGCGAGAGGCCTGTTCCGCCTGTAAAGATAAGAAGGCTATAACCAGCTTTGCTCAGTTCAATTGCTTTCAATCGGATGGTTTCAAGTTCATCGGGTACAATTTCATACTTCTCTGTATTGATTCCAAACTGCTCCAGTCTTGAAATCACTACTTTTCCCGAACGATCTTCATCGGTTTTTTGAAAAACAGAATCAGAACAAACTACCACTGCAGCATTAAGTTCAGGGAATTTTACATTTTTCAGATCTGATTTTCCGCCCTTTTTCTGAAGTAAGCGAATGTTTTGAATTTCAATGCCTTTATCGATTGGCTTAAGCATATCATACATGGTTAGTGCCGTAACTGAAGCACCATGCATGGCCTCAACTTCCACACCTGTTTTATATATGGTATGTACTTCTACGGTAATCATGATATTTAAACCATCAATATCGTAACTGATGGTTGTATATTCAATGGGCAAAGGATGGCAATCGGGAATAACATCGCTCGTTCTTTTTACGCCAAACAAGCCTGCTGCACGGGCAAATTCGAATACATCTCCCTTTGGAATTTTTCGCGCTAAAATGGCATCAATAGTTTCCTGCTTTGACACTTTAACCGTAGCACTCGCAACAGCTATTCGTAAAGTATTCGATTTTTTAGTGATGTTTACCATATTACTTATTCTCTTTCCATTGATGCGTTTTGTTGTCAAATATTTCTTTTCCCCAAATCGGTAGTTCAGCTTTTATTCTTTCTACAATCTCCGTACAGGCATCGATGGCTGGCTTGCGATGTGCAGCGGAGGTAAATACAAAGAGGCAAATCTCGCCGGTTTTAATGTTTCCTAAACTGTGATGGACATGCATACAGTGAAGTGGATATCTTGCAAAAATTTCTTCCCTGATTTCATGCATTTTTTCCAAAGCCAAATCTTCGTAAGCCGTATATTCTATTGCTGTAACCAATTTTCCATCTACCTCATCATTCCTTACCTGCCCCATAAAAATACTGTGACCACCAATTGTCGTTTTACTGCTATGCCCGGCAATGCTGTCGGCTATAAATGAAGGACTAATTGCGCCTTCAATGAATATATTCCTGATTTTTTTTTCACTCATTTGATTCCCTCAAAAATGATTTCTCCATTTAACTATTCCACCTTTAAGGCTGTATATTTTTTTAGTATTTCCATATTTTTCATGAAAGGCTTCTGCAGCACTCAAGCTTCTAATCCCATGCTGACAGATAAAAACAATTTTTTCCTGAGTGATATTTTGATTTAAAAGCTCCTCCAACTCAGACATCGGTGCCTGAGTAATGAAAGGATCATTTAATTTAGGAAATTCATGGCGTTCTCTCACATCAATGACTAAAGTTGAAGGTTGATTTTGAAGTGATTTTAATTCTTTCGCATCAATTTCTATATAATTTTGCGATACTTTGCACGAATCTTCATATTCCATGTTTGATAGTTCTGTTGCTGTTTTGGGTAAAGTGTAATGATTAGCAGGACTAATATTTATTTCATACTGCTCACCGCTAAGTATATTGTAGTGGCGTAATTTGTTAATTAATGGTGTTCCGGTTTTTGTGATGAACTTAATTACTTCTGTGGCAGCAATGGTACCGATAACACCAGGTAAAACGCCTAATATACCATTTTCTGCACAGTTTGGAATTTCTCCCTCTTTGGGTTGAACAGGAAAGATGTCGCGATAATTGGTGCTTTCATTTTGATTATCCGGAACATTGAAAACAGCCAATTGCCCTTCGCACCCTGATACTGCTGCAAATATTAATGGTTTATGCAACAAGGCACAGGCATCATTAATTAAATACCTTGCGGCAAAATTATCGGTTCCATCAAGAATAACATCATAATAGTTTAAAATGTCGATTACATTGCTTTTGTCAATTTTAACCGCATAGGTGTTTATAGAAATTTCAGGATTCATTTGCTGCAACCTTTTAGCGGCAATTTCCACTTTAAGTTTGCCGATATCTTCGGTTGTAAAAAGTACCTGCCGATGGAGATTGGACAGCGAAACAACATCATCATCAACTATACCAATTGTACCGATACCAGCAGCAGCAAGATATTGCAAGGCCGGGCAACCCAAACCACCAGCACCGATTACGAGGACAGCAGACCCGGTTAACCGCATTTGTGCAGGCATTCCAAATCCTTGCAACATGATCTGTCTGTTGTATCGCTCTTTATTCATTGATTATCCTCCGGAAAAAGGCGGCATAATAGCAATGGTATCATTGTTTTTTAATTCTTGTGAGGTTTGTACCATGTTTTTGTTTAATGCCAGTTTGTATTTCATGCCCACCAGTTTTGGGAAACACTGTTCCAGATAGGTTTTCAACTCATCTGTATTGCTCATGTCGGGGATTTCCATTTTCTGACTTTCCATGAATTCTGAAATCTTTCCAAAGCTGATCAACTGTATTTCCATTACTAATTTACCTGTAAGATGCTTATTTTACTTAATCCTTTTACAAACCTTCTTCCGGTTGCGGCATCGCTCGTGGTGATCATCGCAATATTCCCCTTTTCTGCTTTTGCAGGATCGGTATCAAAACTCGTTAAGATTAAAATATTGTTTTCACTTTTAGCATTGAAAACTTCATTCCAGGAGAAAACCACTTTATAATTATCTGTCGCGGTGCAAACCAAATAATATTCACTTAGTTTTTTAGGCGATTCTTCATCGATATCCACTTTTGATAAGACTTCCTTCAGCGAAACCCCTTTAATGTTTTTGATACTGCTTTTTCGTTGCAACAGGTGGTTAAAAATCGTCATGCTGTCGATGCTGATCGATTTATATTGCTTTAGGGAGGCGAGATCGATAGTTAATTTGTTCTTCACTTTTCCGTCGACAACAAACTCTTTGCTTTCCTGCGCCGTGGCAGCGAAACTAAACAATAAAAGAATGGGGATAAGATATTTCATATTATGCGTGGGTAAATAATAATTTATAAGCTGCTAAGGCCAATACACAGGCCAGTACATTTTTTAACACGGTTTGGGGGAATTTAAGCGCTCCAAAATAGGCGCCACATATTCCACCTAAAAAAGCAATTCCAACGTAAGCGAGCATATCGTTATTAAATTGGAAACCTTTAATTAACTGACCGCCTAAACCTGCTACCGAATTTACAAAAATAAATGCTGCACTGATTGCTGCGGTTTGTTTTTGATCAGCCCATTTTAGTAGTAACAAAACAGGAGAAAGGATAATACCACCACCAATGCCAATCATACCAGAGAGCAAACCAATAATGCCCCCAATGGCTAAAGAAAGCGGAATATTTGTCTTATTGAAATTCTTTGGATCGGTGTTTTTAAAAAAGAAAAACCTGATTACCGGGACAAGCAGCAGCACACCGAGTATTTTTTTGTATAAAGCACTCTCAATGGCCATTGTTCCACCAACAAATGACAGTGGGATAGAGGCTGCTGCAAACGGCCAAAACATTTTCCATTTAAAATGCCCTCCCCGATAAAACTGAATGAATGATGTGGAGGAAACGAAAAGATTTAAGAGCAGTGCGGTGGGTTTCATCACGGCAGGTGAAATGGCAAAAATTGCCATGAGCGCCAAATAGCCACTGGCCCCTCCATGTCCAACCGAAGCATATAAAAATGCTACGATGAATAATAAACAATAAAATAAAATAAAGCTTTCTTGCATAATTAATGAGGTAAGAGCATAATATCTACAGTTTCGCCAGGTGCAAAAGATTGTTGATTTTCTTTTAAGCAAATTAAACAATTTGATTGTGCAAAGGAACTTAAACGATATGATTCCTGCGCATTTAAAGGAGTGGCTTGATCGTTTTTGTAAATGCCCTTTAAGAAATGTGTAAGTCCGGCAGGTTTTTGATAGCCCGCTGTTAGTTTAGCCTGTAATGTTTTTACAGAATTTTGTTTGTGGGAAAGGGTTTTTATTGCAGGTAAAACATAATTATAATAACAACTTAACACCGATGATGGATTTCCGGGAAGACCGAAAATCAGTTTTTCGTTCTTAGTTCCGAAGAACAAAGGTTTACCAGGTTTTTGTTTTACTTTATGGAATATCTGATCAATACCGCAGTTTTTAGCAGCCTCGATTACAAAATCATAATCGCCCACACTAACGCCGCCGGTAAGTAAAACCACATCATTTTGATTTAGTGCTTTGTTTAAGGTTGCTGTTAAAAGTTTCAGATCGTCGCTGACCCAAAGTGATTCGATTTGAGTTATGCCCTCATGCTTCAGTGCTGCCGACAGGGAATAGGAATTTGATTCGTAAACCTGACCAAATTTCAACGTTGAGCCAGGTTGCTGAAGCTCATTGCCTGTAACAATAATAGCTATACTGGGCATGGGAAAAACCTTTGCTTCAGTGACTCCGATTCCGGCAAGAAAACCAATGGCTGCCGGGCCAATTAAATCTCCTGCTTGCATAGCCAATGCTCCGGCCTTAATTTCAGTGCCTTTCTCCCTGACATTTGTGCCAATGGAGATTTGAGAATCATTCACTATGATTTTATTTTCCAGCTTTTCAATTTTTTCCTGCATCACCACCGTATCTGCACCATCAGGAAGTGGTGCGCCTGTAAAAATCCGGCTCGTTTCTCCAGGTTTAACTTCAAAAGAATGGCTGGTGCCGGCGGCCATTTCCCCAATCAGGGTCAGCACTTCTAAATTTTCTTCAAACCGGAAAGCATAGCCATCCATTGAAGATTGTTTGAAGGCTGGAATATCATAAGCTGCATAAATATCTTTGGCCAGTACATGGCCGGCAAGCTGATCAAGAGGCAGTGTGACCGGTTTAAGTGCACTAACGTTTTCGGAAATGAGCTGTTTGGCTTCTTCTACAGTAATCATTAAGGTTATCCTCCAATGGTAATCATACTCCGGTTTTTAATGGCATCGGCATCTAGCTTTTCGAAATGGGTCATCAGCTGTCCGCCAAGTTCTTTTTTCTTGCTCCAGATAGAGGCCTTGATCATCGGAACCACATCTTGCAGATTTCGTAATGCAGTAAGTAAATCTGTTTCTCCATCAGAGAATAAACAATTTTTTAGTTTTCCATCAGCTGTTAAGCGCATTCGGTTACAGGTATTGCAAAAAGGTGCTGTCATGGTGCTGATAACGGCAAAAGAACCGTCGTGCCCGGGAATCATGAAATTTTTAGCAGTATCATTTGGCGAGCCTTCAACAGGGAGTACCGTAAAATCCTTTTCTATCTGGTTTAGAATTTCCTGATAAGAAAACATTTTATTGCTCGTCCATTTATTTCCGCTAAACGGCATAAATTCGATGAACCGAACCTGAATAGGATTGTGTTTTGTCCAGTTGATAAAATCTTTTATTTCGCCATCATTTAACCCTTTCATGACCACCATATTAATTTTAACAGTGATTTTTTCCTGCAGCAGTAATTCAATATTGCTACGTACCTGATGAAAAACATCGCGACGCGTAATAAGCATGAATTTTTCTGGCTGTAAGGTGTCGAGACTGATGTTTACGGTTTTTATACCAGCTTCCTTAAAAATCGGTAGCATTTCTGCAATACGTGTGCCGTTAGTGGTGATAACCAATTCTACTGGTAACTTTCCTAATGCTGCAATAATTGTTGCGGCATCTTTACGTACCAAAGGTTCGCCTCCTGTAAGCCGGATTTTTTTAACACCCTGTTCCACAAAAATTCTGGCCAGTTGTACAATTTCATCAGTTTGCATTAATCGCGAAGCGGGAGTAAAATCATAATCCTCTTCGGGCATACAATAAAAGCAGCGGAAATTGCAATTATCGGTTAACGATATGCGCAAGTAATCATGTACCCGTCCAAAAGAATCTGCTATCATTAATCTTTAATTAAATTGTTATAATCTGTTTCCGTATCGATATCAATATGACCATGTTCAAAATCAATCGTTTCAGTATCATCTCTGTTCTCGTTCAATATTGGTTTTGCTCCGCTGTTTTCCTGTAAAGCTAAAAGTTGAGGGAAATACCTCTTGTTGAACAGTACTGGTGTGCCGGTTGTTTGTGCATAACGGCTTGCAATAATACCTTTTCCTGTTGAGATTTTTTGTTGATAAAGCCTGGCAAATATTTCTGCGTTGATAAATGGTTGGTCAGAAACCGCTAAAATTACATCTTCCAGATCAGGTTCCTTTTCCAATATTGCCGACATCCCCGCTGCTATACTTGCTGATATTCCTTCGTGCCAGCTATCATTTATAATGTAATCAAGTTTTAAATTTTTAGAAATCAACTCTGCATTTGCACCTAAAACTACGATAACGGGAGTAAAAGCAGTTGCAAAGGCGGCATCACTTACTATATTGATAAGGGATTTGTCCTTATAGCTTAGCAACTGTTTAGGCTTTCCTAAACGACTTGAACTACCTGCGGCCAATATGATGATTCCCGTTTTCATTTGATCATTTTAGTCGTAAACATGAATAGGTGCTTTTTTTTCTTTCAATAACCCGGCAGATGCACCTGAAAAAACAGCTTTGATTTCGGCGATGATGGAAATGGCAATTTCTTCTGCTGTTTCTGCACCGATATCAAGTCCGATTGGTCCATGTACTCTCGATTGATTTTCATCAGTATTCAATCCCAGCTCATCAAGCATTCTGATTAACTTTTTTTTGGGTCCTAGCGTGCCAATATATTGTGCTCTGGTCGGTAGTAAGCGGTTTAAAAGATCGAAATCGTAATTGTAGTTATGCGTCATTAAAACAAACGCTGTTTGCTCATCTATATCAATTTGTGTTAGAAGCTGATCGGGTTTTAAAACCAATATCCGATTAGCCTTTTGAAAACGTTGTATAGTAGCGTGCGTTGGTCTTCCATCAACAACCGTAACCTGCCAACCTAAAAAGTAAGCCATTTCAGCTAGTGGTTGAGCATCGTTTCCGGCACCAGCGATAATGATAGAAACGGGTGGATTGATGAATTCCAAAAAAGCAATAACCGGCTCTTCATTTAAAGTGTAATGCTCAACTTTTGAGGTTTTGTCATTTAGTACCTCTTTTAAATCGGCCAGCAACTTATTATTAATTTCTGTTGTGGTTGCGGTTGTATAACCTGAACTTCTCAGTAATATGCATGTTCCGATTTGGGCTTTGCACTCCAATGAGAATAAAGTGGCTAAAACTGCACATTCTCTTTTGCTTTCCAGTTCAGATAAGATAGTGATCGGATTTACCTCTACATCATCTTTTATTGGTTCAAATAAGATATAAACAGTGCCATTACACCCGAGTTGAATACCAAATTTGGCATCCTCTTCATCAGTAGTATCGTAGGTAACAAGCTTGTTTTCCTGTTGATGAATTGCTGAAAGCGCTTTACGCAAAGCATCGCCTTCCAGGCATCCACCGCTAATGGCGCCGGTAAGTTGCCCATCTTCAGTAATGAGCATTCTGGCACCCGCCCTACGGTACGAGGAACCTTCAACTTTTACAACGGTGGCCAGGGCAGTTTTCTTCCTTTCCTTTTTTGCCTTTTGATAGGCGACCAGTATATCTGAAATTTCTTTCATAAGGATGATTTAAGGTAATGCAATTTAATTATTCTTGCTTATAACTATCCTTAATTTCTCCATAAATTACTTTTCCTTACATCAAAATAGAGTATTTGGCTAATCGACACGTTTGATTTAACCAAATATGCCAAAGAAATGGATGTTCAATGAAATTTAAGAGGAGGAATTATCCTGTTGCAGGAAGTTGTTGCTGACTGCTTTTTACGAGTGTTAAATCATAGCGTTTAAATTCATAATTAATTGCCAGTTGGCGAAGTGCATCAATCTCTGGCAGGAAAATGGAATGAGCATTTTTAATTTCAGAAAGCTGTTGAATTCTCTCAATAACCTTTTTATACTCTTGGTCGGTAAGGATTTGGTTCATTTTGATTTGTGTTGAGCTGTTAAATTTCAGGATGAAAACATTTTTTGAACACAAAAGTTTTCTACATATGTTAATTTTATCAGCAGTATTTTAAATGTATTGATAATGTTATAAGAAGAACATTTATTTTAAGAATGAGGAAACAAAACCTACCTTTATTATAGATATTATTAAGTGCTTTTTACTTTGAGGCGCTAACAACAACAATCCAAATTAATGGACCACAATTTTTACAATTACCTTTTCGAAAAAACACATAGCGATATTAATATTCCTACAAATGAAGTTATTGCAGCGTGGGCTGAACAGGTTATGAACTTACTTTTTATTGAAAATACCAATAAAAAATTTGAAAGTGTAGCTGCGCTTAAGGCGCATGTATTTGAGTTGGAACAAGAACTTTCAAAAATAATTTCAGCCAGTTGCAAGCTAAAAGGTGGTGCATGTCATCAATCTGCAGCACGTTTTTTTGAACAATTGTCTGAGTTGTACCGGATTCTGGATACTGATATTAACGCGATTTATGAGGGAGACCCTGCTGCAAGGAGTCGTTTTGAGGTAATCAGAACTTATCCTGGATTTTATGCAATATGCCTTTACCGAATTGCCCATTTGCTTTTCAATTTGGATATTCCACTTGTTCCGAGGATACTGACCGAGCATGCGCATTCTAAAACGGGAATAGATATTCATCCTGCAGCAGAAATTGGTGAATATTTTTACATTGATCATGGCACTGGTATCGTGGTTGGAGAAACTACCGTTATTGGCAAATATGTTAAATTGTATCAGGGTGTTACCTTGGGAGCTTTAAGTGTTAAAAAAACACTGGCTGGCAGTAAACGACATCCAACAGTGGAAGACAGGGTAGTGATTTATTCAGGTGCAACCATACTTGGTGGCGAAACTGTTATTGGTCACGATAGCATTATTGGTGGAAACGTGTGGTTAACAGAGAGCCTTGCGCCTTTTTCTACAGCTTACCACTCACCAACCATTACCATTCGTAATATTAAAGAAACCAATTAAAATGGCAGGAATAATTGATTTGATAGGCAATACGCCAATGGCTGAGCTTAAAAGACTTCATACCAATCCTCATGTTCAGATTTTTGCAAAACTGGAGGGAAATAATCCGGGCGGTAGTGTAAAAGACAGGGCATCATTAAATATGATTCGAAGCGCTATTGAGCGTGGAGAAATTACAAAGGAAACCAGGCTGGTTGAAGCCACGAGTGGCAATACAGGTATTGCATTGGCTATGATTGCCAGTTTGTATGGTTTAGAAATTGAACTCGTTATGCCCGAAAATTCGACCAGAGAACGCAAAGTAACCATGGAAGCTTTTGGTGCAAAAGTAACCCTGTTGGAAAGTATTGAGATTTGCCGTGATTATGCTGAGGAAAAAGGAGTAAAACCAGGTTATTTTTTACTGAACCAGTTTTCCAATCCCGATAATTATGGTGCACATTATAAAAGTACGGGTCCGGAAATCTGGAAAGATACCAATGGTGGAATTACCCATTTTGTAAGCTCAATGGGTACAACGGGTACCATTATGGGGTGTTCCCGTTTTTTAAAAGAACAAAATAATAATATACAGATTATAGGTTGCCAACCAACAGAAGGCTCATCCATTCCAGGCATACGCCGTTGGCCAGAGGAATATTTACCTAAAATATTTGAACCTGAGCGTGTGGATCGGGTAATGGATATCGATCAGGCAGATGCTACTGCAATGGCCCGCCGACTGGCAAAGGAAGAAGGATTGTTTGCCGGCATGAGCAGTGGAGGCGCTTGTGCTGCTGCATTAAAACTTGCCGAAGAATTGGAAAGCGGAATGATTGTTTTTATTGCATGTGATCGGGGCGATCGTTATTTGAGCAGCGATCTCTTTGGGTAAATTATTTGTTACCGTTTTCTTGCTGGCAAATCACCGCAGGTAATGTAGGAAACGGATTTTGCCCTGTATAAAAAGTATTTTACAAAAACCATGAATTCTTGATAAATATGAAAATTAGTTTTATTTTTCAATAATTATTTGAAATTAAAACCAACGCTCTAATGTTTAAAGATCCTTTTTCATTTTACGGCAGAATTCGTCGTACAGAATACGCACTCACTACTATTGGCTATTTCTTCATCCTGTTTATTATTAGCGCACTGGCAGAAAATGCAGGACAGGAATGGATGGGTATTTTAATTTTATTGCCCGTATATTTAATGATTAGCCAGGGCGTTAAACGTTGTCACGACTTAGGGAGGTCTGGATGGTGGATTATTATTCCTTTTTATGGATTTGTGATGCTTTTTGGGCCGGGTGATTACGGTCCGAATGAATATGGAGATAATCCGAAAGGCGAAGGAAATGATATTTATCAGGATCCTTTTGGTTATGACATCAAAACCGGCACTTTTAATCAACCTGATGCTGACTCAGCACAATTTTCAGTACAAAATGAAGAATGATAATCTTGTTCTGAGTATGTAAAATATCAACCACACAAACAATGCCCGGGTTTTCTAGTTTTATTTTTGTAATCAGTAAATATGAAACACTACGACGCAATTATTATAGGAGCCGGGCAAGCAGGTATTCCATTGGCGAAGAAATTAGCAGAAGCCGGGAAGAAAACAGCAATAATTGAAAAAAGATTGGTCGGTGGAACCTGTATAAATGATGGTTGTACGCCCACTAAAACAATGATTGCTTCGGCTAAAGCAGCTTATCAGGCAAAAAATGCAACTCATTTGGGGATAGAGGTTGGGCAGGTTAAAGTTGATTTTAAAAAAATAAAAAAACGAAAGGATGAAATCGTTGAACAATTCAGGGCTTCATCTGAAAGAGGCATTGAATCGACAAAGGGGCTAACGCTATTAATGGGTAGAGCTACTTTTACGGGAACGAAAGAACTGAGGGTTGATTTAGCGGATGGTAAGATTGAAAACCTGAGTGCAGATCTTATTTTTATTAATACGGGTGCAAAAACCATTATTCCACCTATAAAAGGTTTAAATGAAGTTGATTATCTCACTTCAACATCTATTTTAGAACTGGATGAGGTTCCGGAACATATTGTCATCATCGGCGGGAATTATATTGGTTTAGAATTCGGACAAATGTTTAGCCGTTTCGGCAGTAAAATTACAATTCTTGAAAAATCGCCGAATATTCTGGCCAAAGAAGATCAGGATATTTCTAAGGAGATATGCAATGTACTGACCAATGAAAAAATAGAGGTATTAACGGGTGTTGATGTTACTGAAATCAAAAAAGCAAAAAGCGGTTTACAAGTAGAACTCAATTCAGAATCATCAGCAAAAAAAATAAAATGTAGTCATGTGCTCATCGCTACCGGACGTAAACCTCAAACTGAAGATCTCGGTTTAATTTACTGTGGTGTTAAGACAGATCATCAGGGACATATCCTTGTCAACCAAAAACTGGAAACCAATATTAAGGGTATTTATGCATTGGGTGATGTGAAGGGTGGGCCTGCCTTTACGCATATTGCCTATAATGATTATACCATTGTTTACCGCAATCTGATTGAGGGCGCTAAGCTTTCCATAAAAAACAGGCCCATTCCGTATTGCATGTTTACAGATCCTCAATTGGCCAGGATTGGCATTTCGGAAAATGAGGCAAAAGAAAAAGGATTAAACTATAGGGTTGCCATACTTCCAATGTCGCAGGTAGCCAGAGGGATTGAAACAGGTGAAACAATGGGCTTAATGAAAGCAATAGTAGATGCAGAAAGCAAAAGGATTTTAGGTGCAGCGATTATTGCTTCGGAGGGCGGAGAAATTATGTCGGTATTGCAAATGGCTATGGAAGGTGGAATCACTTATGATCGAATCAGGCATTGCGTTTTTGCACATCCGACTTACACAGAGTCGTTAAATAATCTTTTTATGAAATTTAAGGATGAAGCATGATTAAACTCAATGCCGTTAATAAAAGCTTTTGTGATACTCAAGCGGTTAAGGATGTTTCTTTTGAGGTTTCAGAAGGAGAAAATCTGATCTTGCTGGGAACAAGTGGTTGTGGGAAAACCACTACACTTAAAATGATTAACCGCTTGATTGTACCTGATTCGGGTAGTATTAGTATTGATGGAAAAGATATTGCAAACGAACAAACTGAAAAATTACGACGTGGAATCGGATATGTATTGCAAAATATTGGCTTGTTTCCGCACTATACCGTTGCAGAAAATATAGCAGTTGTGCCAAAATTACTGGGGTGGAATAAGGAAAAAATTAAATCGCGAAGCACTGAGATTTTGGAAAAACTTCATCTTCCCGGGAAATATTCATCTATGTTTCCGAATGAACTGAGTGGCGGGCAACAGCAACGTGTGGGTTTGGCTCGTGCTTTGGTTACTGATCCTGCCGTTTTATTAATGGATGAGCCATTCGGCGCTTTAGATAATATCACGCGTTTAAGCATCAGGAAAGAGTTCAAAGCCCTTGAAGAACTTAAGCGAAAAACAATTGTAATGGTCACTCATGATATTCATGAGGCATTCGATCTGGCCGATCGGATTTGTTTGATGGATCAAGGCACAATCATTCAAATAGGTACACCTAAAGAATTGCTTTATCATCCGGTTAATGAATTTGCCAGAAATTTTTTAGCCAGCGAGCGGCTTTCATTAGAGTTCAAAATGATATCACTAAATGATATTTGGGATTTATTACCAAATTTAAAATCTGACGGTAATGCGTCCATTTCATCAACAGAAAGCATTTGGGATGCCATGGAAAAATTACAATCGCAACAGGAAAATAAACTCACTGTAAATGGACAATCAAACGAACAAAAAACAATTGACTTCAATGCTTTAACAACAGCGTTTAATCATTACCAAAATAATCAATACCATGAATGAAACTCAACAAAGCTTGTGGCAGTTCATGGCAGCGCAATCTGATAAATTGTTCAACCAAACCCTGCAGCATTTAGGACTTACCTTCATCTCGCTGTTTTTTGCAGTGCTGGTTGGTTTACCGCTGGGCATTTTGATCGCCAGGAAAAGAAAGCTTTCGGGTACTGTACTTGGTTTTGCAGGCATCCTTCAAACCATTCCAAGCATTGCTTTATTGGGTTTTATGATTCCACTGCTTGGAATTGGCGCTAAGCCAGCAATTGTAGCTTTACTTATTTATGCGCTTTTACCAATTGTTCGAAATACCTATACTGGAATTATTGGGGTTGAACCAAGCGTAAGAGAAGCAGCAAAGGGGATGGGAATGAGCGCTATGCAAATTTTATTTAAAGTAGAACTTCCATTAGCTATGCCTGTTATTTTGGCGGGAATACGTACAGCAACAGTGATTAATGTGGGAGTGGCAACCCTGGCTTCGTATATTGCAGCTGGTGGACTAGGTGAATTTATTTTTGGTGGTATCTCTCTAAACAACACCAACATGATTTTGGCTGGTGCTATTCCTGCAGCCGTTTTAGCAGTTTTTTTAGATGGTGCACTGGCATTGCTGCAAAAACTCAATTTTAAAAAGTTAAGAAAAATTCTGTTTGTTTTGCCTTTTGCTATTCTTTTGTTGAGTGGATTATATTTAATTCCCAAAACTTATGGTAGTTCGCTCACTGCAGGTTTTACTCCCGAATTTATGGGCAGGCAAGATGGCGATTTAGGGTTGAAATCCGTTTATGGACTCAAAATTCGCACCATCGTAATCAGTGATGCAGTAATGTACAAAGCAGCTTATGCGAAAGAATTGGATGTGATTAGCGGATATTCTACCGATGGAAGATTAAAGGCATTTGATTTAACGATATTGAAAGATGATAAATCTATTTTTCCACCATACTATGCAGCACCAATTGTCCGTCAATCTGCTTTGAAAAAATTTCCTGAACTGGAGAATGTGCTGGATTTGCTTGCCGGGAAAATCACAGATTCCATCATGACCGATCTGAACTACAAAACCGATTACCTTCATCAAAGTCCTGAAAAGGTGGCCAAAGATTTTCTGACCGCACAAAAACTATATAAAGCACCCAGAAATGGTAATGGAGAAATAGTAAGAATTGGTTCGAAAATTTTTGGAGAGCAATATATTCTTGCCGAAATGTACAAAATGCTCATTGAGGGAAATACTCATTATCAGGTTTCTACCAAAACCGGTTTAGGTGGCACTAAAATTTGTTTTGATGCTTTAGTTAATAATCAGATTGATTTTTATCCGGAATATACCGGAACGGGATTATTGGTTCTGCTTCAACCTGAAGCTAATTTTGCAAAGAAAATTGCACACAATAAAGATGAAACCTATCATTATGTAAAAGATGAATTTCTTAAGAAATTCCAAATCAAGTGGTTAACACCTATTGGCTTTAATAATTCTTATGCTTTAATGATGAGGCGAAAACAATCAAAAGCGCTGGCTGTTTATAGCATTACCGATCTCAAAAATTACCTAGATAAAAACTAATGAATTTGGTAAACGAATACTTAAAAATCAGAAAATATTCAGAAGAAATATGTGAGCCCTTACAAACGGAGGATTACGTTGTTCAGCCAATTGTGGATGTGAGTCCACCGAAGTGGCATCTAGGTCATACCACCTGGTTTTTCGAAACCTTTATTTTGAAGCCATATTCAGCAGGTTACCAGGAATTCAATGAAGATTATAATTATGTTTTCAACAGCTACTATGAAACGGTGGGTGCGAGGGTAATTCGTACAGATCGTGGAAATTTAAGCAGACCAAGTGTGAATGAGGTTTATCAATACCGGGCTTACGTAGATGAAGCCATGACCAGGTTGCTTGCTTGTGCTGTTGATGAAAAATTAATGGAATTGCTTTTACTTGGTTTTAACCACGAACAGCAACATCAGGAGTTATTACTCACTGATATTAAATACATTCTTGGAAACAATCCGTTATTTCCTGCATATTCCAGGAATTGGAAAGATAAAACTGATGGGGTTTCAGCAGTTGATGCGATCAATATCTCTGAGGGTGTTTACGAGGTTGGTTATCAGGGCGATGGATTTTGTTTCGATAATGAATTATCGCGACATAAGGTTTACCTGCAGGATTTTTCGATCAGTACATCATTAGTGACCAATGAAGAATATCTTGATTTTATCATCGCAGGAGGCTATCAAAACTTTATTTATTGGCATGCAGAAGGCTGGGATTGGGTAAAAAACAATCAAATTAAAGCACCCCTGTACTGGAACGAAATTAATGATACCTGGTTTAATTATACCTTACATGGCCTGCGGCATATTGATTTTAAAGCACCCGTAACTCATGTCAGCTATTACGAAGCATATGCTTATGCCAGTTGGAAGGGTATGCGTTTACCTACGGAATTTGAATGGGAAATTGCTGCACGGCAATTTAGCTGGGGCAAAAGGTGGGAGTGGACAGAGAGTGCCTATTTACCTTATCCTGGTTTTAATAAAGCACCTGGTGCGATTGGAGAATATAACGGAAAATTTATGGTCAATCAAAAAGTACTCCGTGGCGCATCAGTTGCTACACCTGAGGGGCATGAACGTTTAACGTACAGAAATTTTTTCCATCCGCATTTAAGATGGCAATTTACAGGAATTCGATTAGCTAAATAAAATACACATGAATCCAATGATTACACCACCCATTGTCACGGTTGGTTCGCAGTTTTTAACCGATGTTTTAAATGGATTGCAGGCTGAACCAAAGTTTCTAAGCTCGAAGTATTTCTATGATGAAAATGGTGATCGAATTTTTCAGCAGATCATGGAAATGGATGAATATTACCTGACCGATGCGGAGATGGAAATCCTTCAGGAGCAATCGTCAAAGCTGGCCAGGTTTATTGCTGCCACCGATGATGCTTTCGATTTAATAGAACTGGGTGCAGGAGATGCCACTAAATCTATTCATTTGCTAAAGGCATTGGTACAGCAACAACTGGAATTTACCTATTTGCCGATTGATATTTCTGAACATGTAATCAGCGATTTGGAAGAAAATTTGCCGAAAAAATTACCTCAATTACAAATGAAAGGATTAAACGGCGATTATTTTAAAATGCTTAAAAAAGCCAAGGAAATTTCTGACCGGAGAAAAGTGGTCTTATTTATGGGCGCTAATATTGGTAACATGGATTTAATGGAAGCTGAAGCATTTTGCCTTGATCTCCGAAATGAATTATCGCCCAATGATCTGTTGATTATTGGCTTCGATCTGAAAAAAAATCCACAACAAATTCTTGCAGCTTATAACGATGCTGCCGGGATTACCCGTTCTTTTAATTTGAATCTTTTACATCGCATCAACAGAGAATTAAACGGCGATTTTGATGTGTCGTGTTTTGATCATTACGCTTCTTATGATCCGGAATCAGGAGCATGTAAAAGTTATCTCATCAGCCTGGAAAATCAGACGGTTAACATTAGCGATGAAACCATTCATTTTAAAAAGAATGAATACATTTACATGGAAATTTCACAAAAATATGCTTTAGAAGAGATTGACGCTTTAGCCAATAAAACTGGTTTTATGCCTGTTCATCGTTTCTTTGATCATCATGAATACTTTGTTGATGCCATTTGGAAAGTAAGCTAATCCTTTCCATCCAGCACATCCAGTAGTTTTTCCAAATCATTTAAAGTATTGTAAAAGTGAAAAGAAAACCTGGTTCCTGCGCCCCTTGCTGAGCAAAGAATTTTAGCCATATCGAGTTTTTGCACCGTTTGCTCATCCAGTTTTAAGCTCACGATGTTCGACTGACTGTCCCTGCTTACCATCCATTCGGGTAGTAAACCTCGTTTGTAAAATTCTGATCTGGCTTTTTCACTAAGCAGTTGATTACTTTTCTCAATATTATCTATTCCTATAGATTGAAGAAAGTTAAGACTTTGATAAAGCGATCCGAAGTTTAAGGTATCTAAATGCCCGGGTTCAAAGCTCATGGATAAATGATCTTTTCCCTTTAAAAATGGTGCTGTAGGCAGATCTTTCGTTAGCCGATCCTGATAAATCTCAGCTTTAATCTGATCGGAAAGTAAACTGAATCCATTTCCATAACCACCGAGCAGCCATTTGTAGCCACTTGATATTAATGCATCAAGACCAGAAGCTGAGAAGTTGAAATTAGTAGTGCCACAAAATTGAGTTCCATCGGCCAGCAGTAATAGCTGAGGGTAAGTTTCTTTAATTTTTTTAATGAAATCTTCTGATAATTTATATCCGCTGATGTATTGCACCAGGCTGAAAGCAAATGCAGTTGGTTTGAATTGGTCGATTGCTTTAATGATGTTTTCTTCCAGATTTTCATCGATATCAATAAGTTGATATTCAAAGCCGCTGCTCGTTACCGGATACGCCACAGAAGGGTATTCTTCATTCAAAAGCAAAAAACGATGGTTTTTATCCAAACCATTTAAAAGTGTATTAAAGCTAAAAGAAAAATTTGGCGTGAGAAACACGTTGCTTGTTGATGTATTATAAATTTCAGTGAGTTTTCGTCGTAAATCTTCAATGATTGTTGCATGCTTCAACCTGAAATTACTTCCACCATCCATAAATTCCTGATCGTGTTCTGTACGCCATTGTGCCAGGGGTTGATAAAGAATTCCGGAATTAGCCGTGTTTAAATAAGTATATTCTTTAAGGACAGGGAAGATATCTTGAAAGTTCATCCTCAAAAATAAAAGAAAATTGGAGAATTTGCTTTTCATCTGTATGAAAATGTTTGAGAGTGTAGCAATAATGGGGCGTGTTGATAGGTAGCGACATTCTCTCTTTTCCCTCCTTGCAATAATATTCTCCGATTTTTCATTGGTAATAATCGTGGCGATTTTCTTTTGGGTTTTGACTTTGAGGTTACAGCAATGAGATTGCCACAAAACGATGAAGGATCGTGGCAATCTTTCATTTTTTCGTTCAAACCATCGTTATTCAACTTTGTTAATTTAATAACTGGTCAAAACAATTATGGATAATCACACTTCAATTTTAATAAACGAACTTAAAAAACTCCTTAATGGGGGCGGTGCTCATGTTGGATTGAAAGAGGCCTTAGCAAATCTTTCCCTCAATCAAATTAGCGAAAGGCCTTATGGTTTGCCTTACAGCATCTGGCAATTGGCTGAGCACATTCGTATTGCCCAATGGGACATGTTTGAATTTAGTAAAGATGCCAACCATCAATCGCCCAAATGGCCTGATGAATATTGGCCAAAAGAACCTGCCCCAAAAGATGAGCAAAGCTGGAAAAATACTCTTATGAATATTGAAAAAGATCTGAAAGAATTCATCAAACTAATTGAATCGCAAGATCTATATTGCGAAATTCCTCATGGCAACGGGCAGACACTTCTGCGTGAAGCACTGCAAATCGCAGATCATAATGCTTATCACCTTGCAGAAATTATCGTGATCAGAAGGTTAATTGGTGCCTGGAAAAGCTAAACTTATTTAATAATCAGCTGAAAAATAAGGTACTATTCTCATTAAAAAACTAAAACCATGTTACAAGAAAACAAAGCATTCAGTTCTTTTTCCGTAAAGGATATAGACGAGGCAAAAACATTTTATCAGTCAATAGGCCTAAAAACCAAAGAAGGCTCAATGGGTGTGCTCGAATTGGAAGTGAATGGCTCTGCAAATATCATGCTTTATCCTAAAGATAATCATGAAGCCGCAACATTTACAGTGTTAAATTTCTTAGTGAAAAACATTGAAGAAGCTGTTGATGAACTTACCAGTAAAGGAATAAAGTTTGAACAATATGATACCGAGGATTTAAAAACCGATGAAAAGGGGATTTTCAGGGCAGGCCCAAAGATTGCCTGGTTTAAAGATCCTTCAGGTAATATTTTGTCGGTAATAGAAGAATAAAATATTCAATCCATCATCAGTTTTAACCTGCTGCTGATGGATTACTTTATCAATTTAAGCCAGTAAGCTAAAACATTGATGCGCAATTTCGTATTCCTCATTAGTTGGAATGACCAAAATTTTAACTTTTGATTCGCTTGTATTTATCTCTGCAATGCCTCCGGTATATTGTGCATTAAGTGCATTATCCATTTCAATGCCAAGATAATTTAATTCATTACATACTGAAGCCCGCATAAATTTATCATTCTCGCCAACACCGGCAGTGAAAACAATAGCATCCAATCCATTAAGAATTGCTGCATACGAACCAATAAACTTTTTAATTCTGTAGGCATACAGTTCGAGCGCAAGTATCGCACCATCAACTCCTTCAGCAGCCAGCTTTGAAATATCCCGCATATCGCTTGAACCGCCAACACCAAGTAAACCTGATTGTTTATTAAACAACGTACTCAGTTGACTTAGGCTGTAACCAGCATGTTCAATCAAATGGAAGATAACCGAAGGATCAATATCTCCGGAACGGGTGCCCATTACCAAACCACTCAGCGGGCCAAATCCCATGCTGGTATCAACAGATTTTCCGTCGTGAACAGCTGCCATACTGCAACCATTACCCAAATGAATGGTAATGATTTTCGAATCTTTTTTATTTAACCATTTGATGGCTTCCTCGCTTACGTATTTGTGACTGGTGCCGTGGAAACCATAAACCCTTATGCCATGATCCTTATAATAATGATCAGGAATGGCATATCTGAAAGCTTGCTGAGGTATTGTTTGATGGAAAGCGGTATCAAATACTGCAACTTGTTTCGCTTTTGGGAAAGTTTGCTCGGCTACCTCAATACATTTAAGGTTTACAGGGTTATGAAGAGGAGCAAGAGAAAATAATTTTTTAATCTGCACTTTTACTTCTTCTGTAATCAAAGCAGGACCGGAGAAATTTTCTCCGCCATGTACTACCCGATGTCCTACGGCTACAATATCATCCGGACTTGCAATTACGGCCTGATCTCCTTCGCTGAGTAATGCCAATACCTGATTTAACCCTTCTCCATGATCAGCAATAAAAGCTGATTTTTCAGTAATGAACTTTTCTGTACCCCGAAAAACAGTGTGTTTAATGTATGAACCTTCAATGCCGATCCGCTCGACCAACCCACTACAGATTGGTGCTTTCACTGGCATTTTAAAGAACTGATATTTTAGGGAGCTGCTCCCTGAATTAATGACTAATATATTCATGTTAATTTATAGATCCTGGCATTGTATGGCGGTAATCACTACGGTGTTAAAAATATCATCAACTGTACAACCTCTGCTTAAATCGTTTATGGGCTTGTTTAATCCCTGTAACATCGGACCAATTGCCAATGCGCCGGTTTCACGCTGTACAGCTTTATAAGTGTTGTTTCCAGTGTTTAAATCAGGGAAAATTAATACACTCGCTCTTCCTGCCACATCAGAATCAGGCATTTTTTGTTTTCCAACCATCGGATCAACAGCGGCATCATATTGAATTGGTCCTTCAATTTTAAGTTCGGGATGCCTTTC
Source organism: Pedobacter chinensis (assembly GCF_003339865.1). Taxonomy (GTDB): domain Bacteria; phylum Bacteroidota; class Bacteroidia; order Sphingobacteriales; family Sphingobacteriaceae; genus Pedobacter; species Pedobacter chinensis. Next base: position 422,982 of record NZ_QPKV01000002.1, on the reverse strand, counting down.
GCGCACAATTGCAGTTGCTGCCCTTACCCGCTCTACATCTTCACCCTCGCCTGATGTTCCTGATGAATAAGACAACATTGCAATTCTTGGTTCGATACCAAATTTAGCGCTGCTTTCTGCTGATGAAATGGCGATTTCAGCCAGTTGTTGTGCGGTGGGGTTAGGGTTTACCGCACAATCGCCAAAAATGGCCACCCGTTCTGGCAAACACATAAAAAATATGGAGGAAACCACCGAAACGCCTGGTCTGGTTTTTACAAATTGCAGTGCAGGCCTAATGGTATGTTGTGTCGTGTGCACAGCGCCAGAAACCATTCCATCGGCATCGCCTTTATAAACCATCATGGTGCCAAAATACGAAACATCTGTCATCATGTCTCTTGCCATTTCCATATTTACATTTTTTGCTTTACGCAATTCATGTAAGGTTTCAACATACGAATCATAATGTTCGGAGAGGGCAGGATTATGGATGTGAATGGCATTAATGTCGAGATTTAATCCCAATCTTTTAATCGAACTTCCTATCTCCAAAGGATCGCCGAGCAGTGTAATATCAACAATGTCCTGGGCAATAAGCTTTTCAACAGCTTTTAATATCCTGTCATCATTACCTTCAGGCAGCACGATGTGTTTTTTTTCTCTTTTCGCCCATTTTACCAATTGATACTGGAACATGTGTGGCGTAATGCCCTGATAACTGAAAGTGATGATTTTATCATCAAGCGCTTTTAAATCTACATGTCTTTCGAAAATGTCGATAGCCAGGGCAATCTTTTTCTTGTTGTCTATGGTAATTTTAGAGTGAATTGAGCCAATGGTTGTGGTGGTTTCAAAAGTTCCTTTTTGAACGGAAATAATCGGGATAATGGTTTGTAAACCTTCAATCAGCTTAATCATTGGTTCATCAGGCAAACTGCCTGCTGTAAGCACAATACCGGCAATTTTTGGATAATTAGCAGATAAGTTTGCCTGTAATGAGCCAATAATAATATCGCCTCTATCGCCAGGGGTCACAATGAGCAGATTATCTTTGATATGCCTTAAAAAGTTGGGTAGCATCATGGCGCCAGTAACAAAATTATCGACCTGATTATCCATTAAATCTGCCCCGAAAAGTATTTCAGCATCCAATGCATCAGTGATTTCTTTCATCGTTGGGCTTTGCAGTCCGCTTTCCATTGGAATTACCGCAATGAGCAACTCAGGTGGCAGCTGGTTAGTGAGAGCTTGTTTAATCCGTTCTGCTTCTTCCTGATTAACCATGTTTGCCACCACGCCAAGAACCTGAACATCTCTTAAAAGGAAATTTCGATAAATATTTATTGCCGTTTTAAATAATTGACTGGCCGTTTTGCCTTTTCCTGATACAACAATTAATACCGGAGCGCCAAGGTTTTTGGCCATTAATGCATTCGATTCAAATTCAAATGCACTTCCTTCTCCAAGAAAATCACTTCCTTCAATAACCGTAAAATCATAATTATCCTCAAGCTTTTTGTATTTGCTGATAATGGTATTGATCACCACTCCACTGTCTTCAGATTGATGGAGCATATCTTGTCTGGTAAAAGCAAAAGCATCCTCATAACGTATGGGTAGCCCAAAATAATCAAGCATGGCTAATACATGTTCATCTTTTTTATTGGGGTCTTCCTGCGCAATGATAGGTTTGAAATAACCCACTTTTTGTGTCTTGGCTAAAAGCATGTTGATCATGCCAAATGCAATTACTGATTTTCCGGTATAGGGTTCGGCAGATGCTATAAAGATGTTCTTTGTCATAAAAATAGGATTATACTGATTAGAATAACCAACTCTTGCCAATATAGTTGGAAATTTTTTAAATCCGTATTAAAAAATTGTTTCTGTTTGTGTGTTGGCTTTTTTGCTTAATTTGGGATGGTTCTTGAGGTTTCGCAATTGCTGATCAGTGAAGCGGAAAGCTGTGAAGTGAATTTATTTCAGCATCTTTCCTGCCGTGTGTTCATGCCATTAAGGTTCTGAAACAAGTTCAGAATGACGACCGTTCGTGTAAGGTGTTTTATCAGCATCCTACTTAATGCTGTGTGTTCATGTCATTAAGGTTCTGAAACAAGTTCAGAATGACGACCGTTCGTGTAAGGTGTTTTATCAGCATCATACTTAATGCTTTATGTTCATGCCATTAAGGTTCTGAAACAAGTTCAGAATGACGACCGTTCGTGTAAGGTGTTTTATCAGCATCCTACTTAATGCTTTATGTTCATGCCATTAAGGTTCTGAAACAAGTTCAGAATGACGACCGTTCGTGTAAGGTGTTTTATCAGCATCATACTTAATGCTTTATGTTCACGTCATTAAGGTTCTGAAACAAGTTCAGAATGACGACCGTTCGTGTAAGGTGTTTTATCGGCATCATACTTAATGCTATATGTTCATTGCCATTAAGGTTCTGAAACAAGTTCAGAATGACGACCGTTCTTGCACGGTGTTTTATCAGCATCATACTTAATGCTTTATATTCATGCCATTAAGGTTCTGAAACAAGTTCAGAATGACGACCGTTCGTGTAAGGTGTTTTATCAGCATCATACTTAATGCTTTATGTTCATGCCATTAAGGTTCTGAAACAAGTTCAGAATGACGACCGTTCGTGTAAGGTGTTTTATCAGCATCCTACTTAATGCTTTATGTTCATGCCATTAAGGTTCTGAACAAGTTCAGAATGACGACCGTTCTTGTAAGGTGTTTTATCAGCATCATACTTAATGCTTTATATTCATGCCATTAAGGTTCTGAAACAAGTTCAGAATGACGACCGTTCGTGTATGGTGTTTTATCAGCATCATACTTAATGCTTTATGTTCATGCCATTAAGGTTCTGAAACAAGTTCAGAATGACGACCGTTCGTGTAAGGTGTTTTATCAGCATCATGCCTTTATTTTAGTCTAAATTTTTATCTTGCTCCAATTATGAAACCCACAATTACCATTGAGTATTGCCCAAAATGTGGCTGGATGCTTCGTGCCGCTTACATGGCTCAGGAGCTTCTTCATGCTTTTACTGAAGAAATTAAAGGTGTAATGCTTATACCAAGTGAAATTGGTGGCGCTTTTTTCATTTCAATTGATGATCAACTTATTTTTGATCGTAAGCAGATGGAAAGATTTCCTGAAATTAAAGAACTCAAGCGTTTGGTTCGCGATCATGTAAGTCCTGAAAAGGATCTCGGCCATACTGATCATAAGTAACATAAGTAATTAATAGCTTAATATTAAGCATTAGATTCTATAATGAGCTTTAATGTTTTTAGTCTTTCAATTAACGGCTGGTTTACCTTGGCTGTTAAATTTGCTTTTAACGGGTGGAAATGACTTTGAAGAAAAAGGTCATAATCGGTTATCTCTGTTGCCTGATTTAAATAAATCGGTACCTGCTGTTTGCCTGCGTTTCTGAAAAAATCCTCTAACTCCTGAAGTTCCTGCATTGTCATGCCCCGAAGTTACAAATGAATATCCAACAGATTTAAATAAAATTTGCTGCTTCTGCTATCTTGTTATTTTTCAGCTTATTTAATTGTGAACATTGTTTTTTCAAAAATCCTGCTTTTCTTAAAAGGAGATTTAATACGTATTTACAAAAAAAACAAAACCATTTTCCAGATTCTGCGTTTCTGATTTGCTCTTGCAGCCTAATTAAAAAATCAGCCAAATGAAAGAAATAAACAGTGAATTATTTTGTCAGATTGGAGAAAGTTCTAATGACGGTTACTTCATCTATCACTTAAAAACTGAAAGTTTTGCCTATATCAATTCAGGGTTGGCCAAGATTTGGGAAATTGATAAAGAAACCATTTTAAAACAAACCCATAGTCTTTTTAATGCAATATATGAAGATGATAAGGAACATGTTGTATTCTGTTATGAAGAATGCCTGGAAGATATGACGCCCAAAAAATATGAGTTCAGACTTGGGTTTTCCAATTCAAGAGAGAAATATGTTAAGGCCAGCATTTATCCGTTGCAATTTAAAAACACCGTAATTTGTGGAATAGTGGAAGATATTACTGTTGAGCGCCACAATAAATTACATATTGAGCAGATTAATTACCGTAAAAATATTACCCTGGAAGTATTATCCCATGATTTGAAAGAACCTTTGGGCATGATGAAATTAACAGCATCATCCATGGAGAAAGGCATCGCCAAAATAGGCGATAAAGAACTGCAAGAATCGATGGGGTTTATTGTAGATATGTGTGAACGCAATAATCGTTTGGTCAGAAGTCTCATTAATCATGAATTCTTAAAATCAAGTGAGGTGGAAATTAAAAAGGAGCGGGTAGATTTGGTTTGGGAGTTAAAAGATGCATTGCGCTTTTACCGGAGATCCAGGTTACGGGAGGTAAGGAACTTTGAATTCAGCAGCAATAAAGACCGAATTTATCTGGCATTGGATAGTATGAAATTTCTTCAGGTAATCAATAATTTAATATCGAATGCAATTAAGTTTACAGATGAAAACGGAACGATAGGAATTACAGCCGAGGATAAAGAGAATACTGTTATCGTTTCCGTATATGATGATGGTATTGGGATTCCGGAAGAACTGAGAGCTGATTTATTTAAACGGGGAGAACAGGGTTTAAAGCTTGGCTTAATAGGTTTAGATTCCGGAGGTTTAGGCATGGGTATAATTTACAGTATCGTAGAGATGCATCATGGTAGAATCTGGTTCGAAACTGAAACCGGAAAAGGAACAACCTTTTATGTAGAATTACCCAAATAAATACGTGATTTCACACAAAATGCACAAGTTTTGAGCATATCAAATATAGGCTGTTTTCTGAATTACTTTCCTTCAATTATATTTGGTTTATGATCAAAATAATCCTGGTAGATGACCATCACTTAATGCGTGAGTCGCTTACCGCACTTATGGATAAATACGAATCGGTTGAAGTTGTGGCAGATGTTGCTAATGGACGTGAACTGCTCAGTTTAATAGATGCTGGTATACAGGCTGATATCATTCTATCTGATGTGTTAATGCCTGAAATGGATGGAATTGAAATGATTCCATTGGTAAAAAAAAGGTCTAAAAATCTAAAAGTCGTTCTCTTAAGTATTTTAGAAGATGAAAAATATGCCTCGAATGCTTTTTTAGCTGGAGCGAGTGGCTATCTCCTTAAAAGTGTTGGTGCTGATGAGCTGATGTTTTGCCTGCAACATGTAATGAAAGGACATCAATATGTTTCATCAAGTCTTTGTATTTCAATCCTAGAACGCTTTAACAAACAGCTTGTTATGCTTTCTCCTGAACAGGGCCACCGGCTACAGTTTTCGGAAAGAGAACTGAGTGTACTCAAGCTAATAGGTGAAGGAATGACAAATCAGGAAATGGCCGACAGATTGTTCTTAAGCAGACGAACTGTTGAAGGATTAAGGCAGGCACTTATTGATAGAACAGGCTGTAAAAATACGGCAGCTTTAGTTCGTTTTTCCATATTAAACGGGTATGCCGTTTAAAGAAAAACCTCATTTTTGGGGTAAAAAAACAATTATTTACAGAATCAGTATATTATTGCGTATTTATACTTTTTGCCACGGTAATTGCCCACTCGATAAATTATCCGAGCCTGGCTTTAAATAGGATTTAAAGCTGTCGATAAAAATTGAATTATGCATTAAGCATTTCTTTAAATATCAGTTGTGTAAATGCTCATTAAATTAAGCGCTTTACCATTCCAATTACCTCATCCATATCAAACGGCTTATTGATTATACCATCTTCCTTTGAAGGAATTTTTTCGATTTGTGTGGGCAATAAAGCGGAAATTAAAACAATAGGTAAATTTTGGGTGGCCTTATTTGCTTTAAGTTCATTGCAAATCAATCGCCCGTCACTTTGGCCCAATTGAATATCTAAAAACAAAACATGTGGCTTAAAATCTTTGATTAAGGGAAGAAGTTTTCTGGAAGATTGAATGTGAGCTGCCTCAAACCCCCCTTGTTCCATGATCATGGAAAGCACTTCTGCATTGGAATGGTCATCATCAAGAATCAATATTCGCTTAACCATCGTATTTGTGAAATTCAAAGCACTAAAGTTAAGTTTTAAAAACAGTAGGCTTTAAGTATAAATACTTGGTTATATACGTTTATTGATGAATCTTTGGTAACGTTTTAATAGAAATAACCTGTATCAACCGCATTTGTAAAAAAGTTGTTGTGGTTTCAAAAATCTCTTTTTAAAATCAAAATGATTAGCTATTTTAAGAGTATCAAATCCTTGAAATATGGAAAAAAATCAAGAGTATGTAAAAATTCCTAATTTCCTTGATCGCATTAGGAATGAATGGCCTGGAATGATCGATCGCTTTGAGTTCAAAACGCCTACAGTTATTTATGTTCATTTAAAAGAGGGAATATCCAGTATGGATTTTCTCGGGCGCCTGTCAAAAAAGGTTGAACGAATGATCGACTTTAGTATTCCCATTATTCTTTATCATGTAGAGCGTGACGGCTTAAGCATCCGTTCTCATCCAATTAACTGGTATTCAACCATTGAAAATTAATTGGTATTTACTATTGATTTACCCTTAATTAAGGGATTATTGGGACATTAAAAATAATGTCCCAATAATATTAATATTATTCTGATTCAACTGATTGATTTCTTGTTAGTTTGGCCGTATAAACCACTGCTGCGGCTAAAACTGCCGTTAAAAATATACCTTCTACTAAATTGGCGGTTTTCTTTCTTCTTAGCCCTTTGTATATTTTATAGGCAGCAATACCACCTAAACCAGCCAACTCAAAATTAACCGGGCTGGCAAGATCCCTCTTAGGAGAATGAGACAAAGTGGTGTTTACACTTGAATCAGCAAGACTAAGACTTTTTGCTATCCTTTTTTCGAGCGTTGGTTTAGTTAAATATATGCCAAATCCCATTCCTGCAGCTCTAATTCCTTCAATTAAAACGCGATAGATCAAATTTTTTTTGGTGTTTGTTGCTGTCATTTTGTTGTGTTTTAATATGTTAATGTGTAAAGTCTATTGTTTACATATTACCTGGATTAGTTCAAACAATCACAAATATTTTGTTGTTTTGTTATTAATATCTTAATCATCCTCTCAATCATAATAAAATGGAACAAGGCAGGCGACCAGAGCAAACAGAACATAGCGTGAAAGCTAATTTCTATAGTATATTAATTGTAGTAATACTTGCCCTTGTTATTTCTGTATTTCAACCAGACCTTTGTAAAGGTTTTCATAAATTAATGGTGGTTGTCCAAAATTTTCGAAAACATTGATACTTCTGCTTTTTATCATCAGTAATTCTTTTGGCTTAACAATTTAATTTTTGCCATTTGTTAATCACTTAAAATCAACACCATTTATTTTTTAAAGTTTTAATAAATTGTAATTGTTATGCTCAAAAGGAAATTACAGAGTAAAAAAGAGAGATCAAAAAGTCCTGTTCAGTCATCATCTTCAACTCGATTGAGATCTTAATAGGTTTTTCCATTGAGAAAGTTTAAGACTATCTTTAATGAGTGCTCTTATATCCTATAGAAAAACTGGTTGGACTTTAAATAGCTTATTATCGCAGAAGTTAGATCTGCTGTATATTCTCATTTACCAGTGGTTTCCCCACCTGATTTGCGATCCATTCTTCCGTAAATGAAGCTACTTCTTCCCAACCTGTTTCGTTGCAGATATAGTGACTTCGGCCACTGAACTCTTTTATGTCAGTCACGCTGTTTTCATCAGTGTAGGCTTTATGTTCCTTTTCAATTAAAGAAGCCGGGCAGATCATATCTTCAGATGCTGAAAGGAATAGTAATGGCGCATGAGGTAATTCTACATCTATATCCGCTGAGTCGCTCATACAACTCCTAAATACATTCCGGCTATCGGGCGTTGCGGTTTTTTCAAATTCAAATTGTGCTTCATCGTCATTCAACGTATTTGCAAATGCTCCCTTAAATGTTTCTAAATCCATTGGTATTGGCTCATTGCCTTTAAGTGGATTGGCAATCGTTGCTGCATTCTTGAAGAAAGACCAATCGAAGGTGATCATATTATTTGGCGCTACCGAACAAATTGCTACGGCTGCACTTACCGTTCCTCTTGCAAGCAATAGTTGAGCAATTAAACCGCCCACTGAATGCCCGATAACAATTGGCTTTTCATCTAATTTTAATATCATTGTTTCCAGTGGAGTGATGATATCATCCAGTACTAAATTCCCAAGGTTTTCAGAAATATGATTGCGTAATTTAACAGGCTCTCCCTCATGATAAGGCCATGCAGGCGATATACATTCATAACCTTTAGATTCAAAGAATGAGATCCATTTTTCCCAGCTCTTCGGGTTTTGGAACATTCCGTGTACAAATACAATTGTTTTTTTCATTTGTTTATATTTTTATGGGTAATGAAACGATCATGATTTATAATGATTACCCTGGGGGGCTTTAGTGAAATCAGGATGGTTCATAGTATTGATTTTTATATTTAGGACAAGCAATATTAAAAAAATGTTTAAAAAATAAGTCCTAAAAGCATAGCTATGGGGAATGCTGTAGCACTTTACCTGTAAAAAGAAAAGACTTCCATTTGGAAGCCTTTTCTAATTGTTGAAGATTATAACTTATTCGTCAGCAGCCTGAGCATTAATTGTTCCTTCTGCAATTTCTGTCAAAGCTACATCGGTAGCTTTTTCATTCTCAAGGGTTTGAGATAAAAGCTCAACAACATTTGTATGCCCCATATTTTCAGCAAAAACACGTAGCGTTCCATAAGTTGCAATTTCATAATGCTCCACCTTTTGTGCGGCCAGAATTAATCCAGCATCTCTGATCATTGTACCTTTTTCAGTTTCTTCAATAATCCCATCGGCTTCTTCCAATAGTCCGGCCATTGCATCACATTTTTTAGCAACTGCTTTTTCATCTAATAAAGAAAAAACTTCTTCTAATGTAGCAATGTGCTGCTCAGTCTCCTGCGTGTGTTTTTCAAAAGCATCTGCAAGTTCAGGACTTGTTGCTGCTTTCTTCATTTTTGGTAAAGCCTTGGCCAGATGTTTTTCTGCCCAATAAATGTCTTTAAGCTCATCAACAAAGAATTTATGAAATTCTGAGTCTTCCATTTTACCAGTTTTACCTGAAGGTTTCGTGTTTGCTTTTGTTTTTTTTGTTGTCGTTGCCATATTATTTTAGGTTGATGTTTGATTGAATAACCAAATTAAAACCACATAGTTTTAATGTTTGGCATGTTCAGTATAAATACATTTTTAAATCTGTATTGTTCATGTTATTATTACTTTTTTAGAAGTAAAATAAACGTTGAAATGGTGTTAATTTCCCGCGGATCAAGCTGATTTTATAGACCCGAAATGCTCAATGCAGCTAATTGTAAAGCACAATCCAGATACCTTTCTTTAAGATATCCATTTAAGGTAAGTGTGACCCCGATGTTTTCGCTAATTCAATTTTAAAAGCTTAGCAAGCTGTTCACATTCGTATATTAAAACAATTCGCTACAAATCGGGATTGTATAAAGAAATTAAATATGGATTTAAAATTAGTAATTGGTATATCTGCAGGCATTTTAACGGCATTGGCTGTTGTTCCTCAGGTTGTAAAAACCATTCGGACTAAAAAAGCAGCCCATGTTTCTCCATTTATGTTTTTGGTGCTTTTGGCTGGAAACGGTTTATGGTGTTATTATGGCTTTTTGATCTCCGATTTACCTATCATTATTACCAATGCATTTTCATTTAGCATGGATATTTTAATGCTGATTTTGAAGTATGTATACAGAGATCGGGATTAGATTTTATTTTAAAGAGGAAAACTGTTTTGCCTGAGGGATGGTTATACCATTAGAAATCTATGGTTTTAATCGGCTTTTAAATTTTAATGATGGAAAATAACAAGAACAACCCGCAAAAAGATAATGAAAAAACAAATGCTGATCATGTTGAAAAAACAGGTGTGATCCCAAATTCTGATTTAAGTGGGAGTGATGCTGATCTTGCATACAATGAAGAGGGAGAATTTAAGAATCCCGCTACTTCAAATGATGATAAATCTAAAGAAAATAAAAAGGGCTCAGATGCTGACCCTGATGAATAAAAGATATCATGATGAAAGGGAAGTTGTGTAAAAGTCTTATTAGATGGTCATATTGGTAAAAACCTATCGTTGTGGGTGCATTTTAAAATTTTGCGTCATACCCAATTCCCAATTGAATTGGATATCCTAATGCGTTTCAATGTGAAAGCTTAATATTTCTGCCTTTCTCTATCGCTCCCTCTGAAAATATTGCATCTATACAATAGTTTTCAGAGAAAGGACAGATTTGACTTTAGACAATCTTTTTTTATGCTCTGTAATAAGCATCATTCTTGTAATTTTTAAGGTTCTTTTTAAGTTCGATCCTTGCCTGGTGGATGTGCGTTTTAACCGTTCCAATAGGTAAACCCAGTTCCTCTGCAATTTCATGATATTTGTAGCCCTCAAAGTAGCGTACAAAAGGATCTCTGTAAACTTTTGGAAGCCTATCTAATGCCTTTTGGATATCATTCATCATAAATTTATTTTCAGCAACATTTCTGGTGGCACTATGACTTAGATTCGCGTAAGTAATCTCTTCTTCAGTTGTGATGAGCGCATTTTTCTTTGTTGTTTTACGGTAGTCGTTAATGAAGGTATTGCGCATAATCACAAAAAGCCAACCCTTAAGATTGGAGCCTTCCTCAAATTTATGAAAGAATCTGATGGCTTTCATCAGGGTATCCTGTACCAAATCGTTAGCATCATCAATATCCTTTGTAAACTGCAGCGCATGAGAGCGAAGTGAGCTTGCATTATTGTTAACAATGCAGCTAAATTCTGTTTTGTTCATAGGGGTTCTAATGTTTTAGGGTATGTGATTATAAAGCGGCAAACTTCATACCGATAATGATAAATGAGATTTATTTGCGTAAAACTACTTTTAATGTTTTAGTTGTTATTGTGTCGATAAACAGGGTCAGGACTGCTCATAACCTATATGTTTCGGCTTAAGGCTGACCAGCACCTCCGGCGGCACCGTAGATTTGTCCGGTTGAAAAACTTGCATCATTCGCTGCGAGCTGTACATAAATCGATGCAAGTTCTGCTGGTTGTCCTGGTCGGCCCAATGGTGTATCTTTTCCAAACTCTTTCAGTTTTTCGGGTGTGGAGCCTCCACCCATTTGCAGTGGTGTCCATATCGGGCCTGGTGCAACGCCATTTACTCTGATTCCTTTTGGTCCCAGTTGCTTAGCCAATGATTTAACGAAATTTGTTGTCGCTGCTTTTGTTTGCGCATAATCAAATAAATCAGGAGAGGGGTCTGTTGCCTGAACTGAGGTTGTTCCAATAATCGATGATCCTGGTTTTAAGTGTGGCAGTGCTGCTTTAATAATCCAGAATGGTGCATAAATATTGGTTTTCATTGTCCAGTCGAACTGGTCAGTGGTAATATCTAAAATGGATTGATTACTTTGTTGTCTTGCCGCATTACTGATTACAATATCCAAACCACCAAGTTGAGTAACAGCTGTATCTACCATTTTTTTGCAAAATGATTCATCACGGATATCACCAGGTATGGCAACAGCTTTTCTGCCAGCTTTTTTTATTAATTCCAAAACTTCTTTTGCATCTGCTTCTTCTTGTGGAAGATAGCCAATAGCTACATCAGCGCCTTCTCTTGCATAGGCAATGGCAGCAGCCCTTCCCATACCTGAATCTCCCCCGGTAATCAGCGCTTTTCTGCCAGCTAATCTTCCCGATCCTTTGTAACTGGTCTCTCCGTGATCTGGCCTTGGGTCCATTTTACTTGCCAATGCAGGCCAGGGTTGATTTTGATGAATAAAAGGAGGTCTTGGATATTTCGTAGTCGGATCTTCAAGTGCCAAAGCAAAGAAGTTTTGGTGTTGTGGCTGCTCAGCTGCATTTAAAACAGGCGAAACGGCAACGGCCGCTAATCCCAAACCTAAACCACCAATGGCTTTTCTTCGGGTCATTTTGTTTTCGGTATTCATATTTCAAGTTTTTAATAGGTATGTTATTTATAACCCACCTATTTTTAGCTTGGTTTTTATTTTTTGAAAAAAAATCTCCGTCAAAATGATTAAGGCCTTGGATTTGTTGCGTTTCCTAAGCTATCCTGAAGTTTCATGTTTGTAGTATCCATAACACCCATTGAATCTGTATCTACAGAGTCGATCAATGAGCTATCAGCCAAAGTGGTGTCTGAGCTGTTGCTTTTTTTATCGCTGTTACAAGCAGAAATGGCGATTACCACTGCTGCTGAAAAAATTAATAAGTGCTTTTTCATATCCATTTGCATTTAAGTATTGGGTTCTTTACCAAAGAGTTTCCTCAACTCTTTCTTGGCATCTTCAAGAACTTCCTTTTGTTCATTATCTAAATTTTTACCCGCTCTGTTAATGTAAAAAGTTAACATAGACATGGCAGAACGATATGGAGAAGATTTTCTTCTATCGCTTTCTTCAGCAGATTTTTTTAATGATGCAGCAATCTTTTTTGGATCTGTGGATTCAAATACATGAGCTTTTAAATCAAGTGCATCACTTTCTTCAGTTACTTTTGCCGACCATTTTTTGGTCTTGGTGCCATCTTGTTTTTTTGATTCTGCCTTTTTCATAATCCAAAATATGATTCTTAAATAACAGGAGTAGTTGTAATTTAGTTTCCATCAAAATAAAATTCCGGTTAAATGTTCTTATTACTGAAAGAAGGGTTTAAACTTTTTATGGTTTTGTCTGTTACAATAGGCATGGATAAACTTCAACGTAGCGTTTATATACTTTTATTGATTGTGTTTTTTTTTGGCGGGCTTTATATAGCGGGCTCATTTTTAATTCCTCTGGCACTTGCGGCGGTTTTCTCTATGTTGTTTATTCGTTTATGCAATTATTTTGAATCTAAAAAAATAAACAGATCTATATCAGCATTGATTTGCATTTTGATATTTGTATCTTCTATTTTATTGATTGTAAGCTTGTTATATTGGCAAATGGGTAGTTTGATCGAAAATCTGGATGAAATGAAGACCAGGTTGACCAGTATGATACAGGAAATCCGGACATGGATCAATCAAAAAGTTGGGATAGACAAGAATCAGCAAAAAGAGATTGTTAAACAAGGGAATAATCAAACTGGCGCTATGATAGCGGGTTTTGCTGTGAATGTGGTTAGTATTGCTGTAAATGCAATTCTGGTGCTGGTTTACATGTATTTGTGCCTGTTTTACCGTTCACATATCAAGAAATTTATCTTAAAGCTTGTTCCAAATGAGGAGGAGGACAGAGCGGCAAATATTGTGCATGAAAGTGGTCAGGTTGCGCAGCGATATTTAAGTGGTTTGGGCGCAATGATTGGAGTTTTATGGATTATGTATGGCATCGGTTTTAGTTTGGTAGGAGTAGAGAGCGCCATTTTCTTCGCTGTATTGTGCGGAATACTGGAAATTATTCCATTTGTTGGTAACCTTACCGGAACGAGCATTACTGTTCTTGCAGTACTGGCTCAGGGAGGAGATTCTAAAATGATAATTGGTGTGCTGATTGTTTACGGAACTGTACAATTGGTGCAAACTTATGTTCTGGAACCTTTAATTGTTGGCGAACAGGTAGATATTAATCCGCTTTTTACCATTATGGCGATAGTTTTAGGCGAATTTATATGGGGAGTTGCAGGAATGATCCTGGCTATTCCACTTTTAGGGATTGTTAAAATCATTTGTGATCGTGTTCCGGCGCTGCATCCTTATGGCTTTATCATTGGTCCGGCGAAACCTGTGGTTAAAAGAAAAAACCTTTTTAAAAAGAATAAAACATGAAACTCAATGTATGAAGAAAAAAATTCTCATAATAGATGATGACAATGATCTACAGGAGGTATTTCCACTCATGTTTAAGCACAAAGATTATGAGTTGAAACCCTTGCTGGATATAGAGAACATTGATGAGATCATATCGTCTTATAAGCCAGATTTAATTCTCCTGGATATCTGGATTGGCAAAATTGATGGCCGTGTGGTTTGTAATTACTTAAAGAGCCATGAATCAACCGCCCATATCCCGATTCTGCTTATCTCAGCCATATTGATAGATATTGATGATGCTCATTGTCGCCCAGATGCAATTATGCAGAAGCCATTTGAAATGGAAGAGCTCATCAATATGATGGATGAATTATTGGCTGAATAATTACACATTGTATCTTTAAGGTCATATCAATAACAATGATGTGTGGATCTTTTATTTAAAGGATATTTTTGTGCCGTAATTTATAAAATGCCGCACATGGATATTAGCTTATTGAAAAAAATCCCATATTCTGTACTTGATCTGGCCACTGTTTTAGATGGCTACATCGCTGCTGATACTTTTAAAGCGAGCCTGGAAATAGCCCGGCAATCAGAAAATTTGGGTTACAAACGCTATTGGTTTGCAGAACACCATAACATGGCTGGAGTAGCAAGTTCTGCCACTGCTGTATTAATTGGCTTCATTGCGGGTGGTACTAAAACTATCCGGGTTGGTTCGGGTGGCATTATGTTACCAAACCATTCCCCATTAATTGTAGCAGAGCAGTTTGGAACACTGGCTTCTTTATACCCTAACCGAATCGATTTGGGATTAGGGAGAGCACCAGGCACCGATCAGGTTACTGCAATGGCCATCAGAGGAGAAAACTTCCATGCTGTACACAATTTCCCAAAAGATATTGATCGTTTACAACAACTATTCTCTATAAATAATGCCCATTCCAATGTTCGTGCTATTCCAGGTGAAGGTCTTGATATTCCGATCTGGGTACTGGGTTCAAGTACTGATAGTGCGAGATTAGCTGCAGAAAAAGGCTTGCCGTATGCTTTTGCCAGTCACTTTGCTCCTGCATTTTTTGAGCAGGCCATTTCCATCTATAAAAACAATTTTAAACCTTCCATTTATCTTGCTGAACCTTACGTAATGGCCTGCGTTAATGTTGTTGCAGCAGATACAGATCATGAAGCAGAGATATTGTCAAGCTCAGTTAAGAAGATGTTTCTTGGTGTGATCACGGGAAAAAGAGAACGTTTAAAACCACCTGTAGAAAATATTGATGCGCATTGGGATGAATTAGAAAAAGAAGCTGTAGAGCAAATGCTATATTATTCTTTTATTGGAAGTAGAGATACAATTAAGCAAAATCTCACTGCATTTGTATCAAAATTCGGTGTGAATGAGATCATGAGTACCTCTCATATTTATGATCATCAGGCAAAATTATATTCAAATCAATTATTTGCAAGCGTATTTGAATAGGGAGCGTGAGTTTGACTAAATTAAAAGAGAGTGTCCAAAATTTGTTTATCTGAGTGAAGTATAGCCGGATCATGAGTTATGAATCTTTAAAATAAAATCATCTATTTCAGATTTCTATATTCAACTCTGGTTCCCCATTAATGGAAACAATTTCTGGACACTCTTTTATGATTATGATTTAAGTGCTGCTGCACCGGCGCTGGCAACTTCGTGATCCTGATCTACCGTTCCTCCTGAAACGCCTATGGCACCGATTACCGTACCACTTTCATCCTTTAAAACCACACCGCCGGGAAAAGTGATTAACCCACCATTCGAATGTTCAATATTGTATAATGGTTGTCCGGGTTGTGATAGTTTACCTATCTCGCCAGAATCCATATCAAAAAACCTGGCAGTTTTTGCTTTCTTTATTGAAATATCTATTGATCCAAGCCAGGCATTATCCATCCTATGAAACGCTTTTAAGTTTGCACCTTCATCAATTACGGCGATATTCATAGCCACGCCGATTTCCTTTGCTTTTGCTTTAGCAGCCGATGACATTTTTTCAGCTGATTCTAATGTTAAACTCATATTCAATCTTGGTTAAGTGTTTTCAAGTAACAATCATTAATTCGTTATTGTTCCGATAAATAATATCTTAATATGCAAATCAGAAAACACAAGTGGATGTTATTGTAAAAAACGGCTTAAAATAAGAGAAGTCAAGTTTTTAAAAACTTGACTTCTCTTCATTCAATTACCTCGGTGGCAGTTTTCTGGTGGTATCTCTTTTCAGTGTATCCCTCTTTAGCGTATCTTTTTTAGAGGGATCTTTTTTGTCCTGTTTTTTTGGCCATTCGGTTTTCTTTTTAACGGTATCAGGCCGTGTTTGCGCAATTGTGCCCAAGCTAAATGAAGCTAGCAGCAATAAAATCATTAGTTTTTTCATAGGATTTAGTGTTTTTATTGTAACTAACTGTAAAACCGTATGATTAATCTGATGGTTTTAAGTTTTTGAAAAAAAATAATGAGATGGTACAAACCTGGAATGTAAGAATAGAATGAAAAAGCGAATGGAGATCCAAAAGATCTCCATCTGTTTTTTTAGGAAAATAACGATTGGTGTAATTTGCCTTTTTAAGCTTTGACTTTTTTTGCTTTTCCTTCTGCCTTTTCCGGGATCTGAATGGAAAGAATTAAATCGATGCTCTCCGAATTTGTTTCGTAATCGGTAGCTATCTTTTCCCACTTTTTAAGTTCAAGTTGAAGATTTTCAATTTCCTTACTTAAAGATTCTATTTTGCTTTGAATTGATTTTCTAACGTTTGTGTTTGCCATACTACAAAATTATGATTTGAATATTAAATTAGTGTGAGTTGATTACCCACTAATCATATTTAAATGGCTTTTGTCTGTTTATCAAAAGGTTATAAAATTTATAAATTTTCAACATTTTCAACGGCTGAAATGTGAATATTTTTAGCCGCTGAAATACAGCCAGTAACGCGTTTTAACAAGCAGATATATGTATGTTGCTTTGTCGCTTAAGCACAAACCATTAAGTTTACAACTCAAAGAATACTGATTTAGTATTCGAAGATTATAGGAACCGAACATTTTAATTACCCTTGCAACTCTCTATTTTATCCTTTCAGGAAGATCGCCCTGTTGTACTTTCTGATTTGCGTTTCTTTATAACCGAGGCCGCTCATTATGTGATGGCCTTGAATTTTCAGCAGGAATTTGAATTATCGTATATCGACCTGAATGCCAAACCAAATGGTAAAGCTGGAATAGTAGGCTTAAAATTAATTCGGGATTCCAGGAAAACCATGCATCCAAAAATTTATGATCATTTGGCTTTAATTAACATATCATCGGTATGTGCGGCTACAATTTATACCAATGGAAAAGAAAAAGTTAACAAGGAAAAATCAAACTATCCTTCAAATGCTGAATTGATGGTTACTGATGCTTGCATGGATGACTATGAACATTTCAAAAAGAACATGTTACCGGTATCAAGACAGTTTTTGCTCCGCCCACTTTATACTGAATGGAATACCATTTTAACTGCGTTTAACTTTTTCTTAATGGACGGGGTTTGGGAAGCTGTGATGTTTATTGCATCATTTATCGCCAAGCATCAAAAAGAAGGTTGCGTTAGTCATTTGCAAATTTTTGATCAAATAGCCACTCAGGATTTTTACGCCATGTTATGTGCATCAATGGAAAATCTTCTCCATCATCGGTACCCATTGAGTAAAGAATCTTTGAAATTGGATTTGTGAATATCTGCTAATTAAGAAAATAATCTGCTAAAGTGATTTTCTAGGTGATTTCTCATTGCATTGCGAAAGAGTTCAGGAGATCCGTTTTCCAATATATCAACAAGACCTTTGTGTGAAACATACTTATGCAGGCTAATTTGCTTTTTAAGCAAGCCGCTGTTATGCACATAATCAAATATGGGCAATAACATATTTTGAAATTTCCTTAAAGTTTCATTCCCTGTGATATCATATAATTTCCCATGAAAAGCAATTTCATGTTCAATATTAAAAATATGATCTTGTGATGCATCTGGTTCGTTGTTTACGATTTTCTTAAGTTCTTCGATATCTTTTATGGTAATTCGTTGAAATAAAAAGTCAGCCATCCCAATTTCCAATACCAGCCTTATTTCAAATATTTCTCTAAGCGTATCCTGATCAAGAATGTGTGGATTCATGCTTTTACTCAAAACCCCAAATATATCTGGAGAGGTGATGACAGCGCCTTTTTTCTTTTTTGATTCGATTAAGCCCATTAGCCTCAACCTTAACAGCGCTTCTCTCACAACGGTTCTACTCACGCCTAAACTGCTGCACAATTCCAGTTCTGTTGGAATACTATCGCCAACTTTAAGCTTTCTTTCTTGTAAAAGTTGTACAAGGTTATCTTCAACCCGATCTACTAAAGAACTGGTATCTACCTGTTTAAAATTTGTAAGCGCGTCCATTATTATGTATAATTTATTTTTAATGATAAATGTGGCTTAACACCATTTAAAAGCAAATATATAGGATATGTTCCAAAAATTATCCACATAAAATTGATTTTTTATTTGCAAAACTATAAAATAATTCTGTACTTAGTGTTATTATGTATGACATAATAATTTAAACTGTAACCAAATTATGAAAGAAATTTACCAAACATTTGCTAAGCATTTGCTGCTTAGTATGGCTGTTTGCTTAACTACACTAGCAGCCATCGCACAACCGGGTATTATATCCGGTAAAATCACTGATGTTTCTGGAAGTGGCATTCCAAGTGCAAGCATCTTTATAAAGGGAACCAAAACCGGGGTTTCTTCTGATAATGACGGGCGATACCGGATCAGTGCAAAACAGGGAGACGTGCTGGTTTTTACCTTTACAGGTTACCTAACCAAAGAAATTGCTGTGGGCAGTAGCTCAAGCATCAATGTGAGTTTAGAAGAAGATAATAAAAATCTGGATGAAGTTGTTGTTTTAGGTTATGGTACTATCCAAAAATCAAAACTGACAGGTTCAGTTTCAAAACTTGATACTAAGGTTTTGGAATCGGGTATTCGTGCTAATCCGGCATCGGCCCTGGCCGGAACAATCTCAGGTTTAAGGGTTCAACAAACCTCTGGTCGTCCGGGTGCGGTACCTAGCGTTATTTTACGTGGGGGAACCAGTTACACGGGTGGCGGTTCACCATTGGTAATGGTTGATGGCTTTTTAAGATCTGGGTTTAGTGACATTAATCAGGATGATATTGAATCAATCGAGGTTTTGAAAGATGCTTCTGCCACTGCTATTTATGGTGCCAGAGCGGCTAATGGTGTGGTTTTGATCACAACTAAAAAAGGTAAGGCAGGTGTTTCAAATATTTCCATCAAATCTAAAGTAGGTATTAATAAGTTGAACATCCCTTTTGATTTTCTGGATGCTGAACAATATATATACTGGTCAAGAAAAGCGATAGAAACCTCAGGAATGTACGAGCCTAGTCGTTTAACTCAGCTAAATACAACTGGTCCATTTGGTACGGGCAACTTATATAAAGATGCTGCGGGAAATGTTCTTGATGGAAATTTAAATGCATCGGCGGTTTGGAGTCCAATGTTCAGAAGTGCGGTCAATGAGGAGTTATTATCAAAAGGCTGGAAAGTGATGATCGATCCCCTAAAAACGAATGCGGCAGGCGCTTACGATCCAAATGGGATTAATAGAGAAATCATCTTTAAAGATTTTAATTACTCAGATTACGCATTAAGAGATTACAGTTTAACCCAGGATTACAATGTATCGATGACTGGTGGTAATGAAAAGGGTAAATATTATGCAGGTTTAGGCAGTTACGATGAGAAAGGAATGCCAATTAACACGTTTTATAAACGTCTGACCTTCGTTTTCAACGGAGATTATAAAATCAAGCCTTGGTTAACATCCAGCTCGGGTTTAAATTTTGCCAATGCAAAATGGCGTGACGCCATCAATTCGGAAGGTAATTACCTTACCCGTGCACTTGGTGCCCCTCCAACAATGCGGGGTACAAATGAGAACGGAGATTTGTTGGTTGGAAGAGATTATCTGGATGGCAACCCTGCGGTTAATGATGATAAGTTCATTAGAAAAAACAACACTGATAAATTCACTTTAACCCAATCCTTTAAAGTGGATTTCTTGAAAAACCTATCATTAAGTGTTAGTGGGAACTACTTCTTTAACAATGGTAATTATGAATCTTTTAACAGGGATTTCTTGTCAAGCCCTGGAAATTACAATAGAACCCGTTCTTCATCAGCGTCATTTGATAAAGCCCTGAGTCAAACTTATAATGGAGTAGTTAACTACAAGGCTACCATAGCTTCTAAACACCACATTGATGCAATGGCAGGTTCTGAATACTTTGACGTTTATTCACAAGGTTTGTCGGCTTCGGGAAGCGGCGCACCTACAGATGATTTTTCTGATTTAATACTAACAAATTCAGACAAGGATAGAAGGGTTACCGATACCTATCATACACGTCAGCGTATTTTATCATTCTTAAGTCGTGTAAATTATGATTATGATGAAAAATACCTGTTAACCGCAACCTTACGTCGGGATGGTTATTCCAGATTACTGAACAATCGTTGGGGTAATTTCCCAGGACTCTCAGTGGGTTGGAATTTACATAAAGAGGATTTCTTTAAATCACTAACCGATGTAGTAAACAATTTGAAATTAAGAGCGAGTTATGGTGCTATTGGTAATGTAAGCGATGATTTTATTGGTGCATATACTTTGCAAGGCTCATATAGCTCCAACAAATATAACAGTAGCATTGGTTATTTACTTGGTAATATTCCGAACCCCAATTTACGTTGGGAAAGTTTAATTTCCAAAGAGGTTGGGTTAGAAACCCGTTTACTGAACAAAATCGATCTGTCGGTAGCTTACTATCACAGAACAACAAGTGACAAAATCGCATCATTAACTTTTCCAATCAGTGCGGGCATTACCTCAATTACTACTAATAATGGCGACATGCAAAACCAGGGTGTGGAGATCGACCTGAATTATAATGTTTTGAGGAACAAAGATTGGAACGTCAACTTTAATTTCATAATGGCCTATAACGCCAATAAGATTTTAAAACTTCCGGAGAATGGATTGGAGAACAACAGACAAGGCGGTTTTCAGGTTTATGACCCTAATAGCAAACAATTGATTTGGGTTGGTGGATTGCAAGAGGGACAAGACCCGAATATTGCCTATGCTTATCAAGCCAAAGGGATTATCAGAACTCAGGCCGATCTGGATGCTTATGCTTCATCAGGTTTTGTTGATCTGATTGGTGCAAGAAGACTTGTTCATCCTAATGTTTATAATGCGATGAGCGCCGCCGATAAAAACCTGCATTTTCCAATTGCATTGGGAGACGTGATGTGGACCGATGTGAATGGCGATAATGTGATTAACAGCTTTGACCGTGTTTATATGGGGCGCACAGTACCACGCTTTACAGGAGGTTTTGGTGCAAACGCAAGCTGGAAAGGAATTAACTTAAGTGTTCGCTTTGACTATGCTTTAGGCTTTGTGGCATATGATGGACCGAGAACATGGTTTGCGAGTAATGCGCAAGGTACATTCAATACCATATCTGAGGTTTTTGATACCTGGACACCGAGTAATCCCAATGCTAAGTTTCCAACTTATTACTGGGCCGATCAATTGTACAAAAACAATACCTTCCGCGAGTCGAGCATGTTCTACCATAAGGGAGATTATTTATCGCTAAGGGAAATTAATTTAACATACAGGCTGCCTGCCAAATGGACTAATAAATTAAAAAGTGAAGGAATTAATTTATCTGTAAGCGGGCAAAATTTAGCTTATTTCAGTGAATCAACCCTTTATTCACCAGAAAGTAGCAGTATTGGTACCGCTGGTGCCGGAACAGGAGGTTATCCGCTACCGAGAATCATAACTTTTGGTCTTCAATTTATTTTATAATCAAACTGCAATGAAAAAGATATTAATAGGCTTTGCCGCAATCATATTGAGCACTACGTTTAGTGCCTGTAAAAAGTTACAATTGGCGCCTGAAGATTATTTCGCCAGTGAGAGTTTCTGGAAAAATCCAGCTCAGGTAGAAGGAGGGATGGTTGGCCTTCATAATCAACTAAGAGGTTTCCAATTTACAATATTCAATCTTGGGGAGTTGCGTGGAGGAACTTTAAGAACAGGAACCAGTTTTACCGGAACGGCTTCCTTGAATTCTGCCAGCATCATCAATCAGGATATTCGCGAATCAAGTCCTGGAATCTCGGGTTGGTCTGGATTTTATCGCCCTATTTTTGATGTTAATAATTTCATCTATCAGGTGGAACAGGCCAATTATCTTTCAGCTGCTGATAAAGCCTACTATTTAGGCCAGGCTTATGGAATAAGGGCATTTTATTATTTCCATTTGTTTCGCACTTTTGGACGTGTGCCATTGGCTATGGAACCAACCCTGTTGCTTAAAAATCCAAAATCTGCTCAGGAAATGTACTTGCCACGGGCCAAAACAGAGAAAGAAACACTTGATTTTATTAAAGCTGATGTTGATAAATCCGTGTCAAGTTTTGGAGGTAATTACACCACCAAATTTCAAAAAGCACAGTGGTCGTTAGGTGCCACCCAAATGTTAAGGGCTGAAATATACTTATGGTCGGCAAAGGTTAAAATAGATGGTGTAGCATCAACAACAACTGTAGCAGATTTAGCCATTGCAAGAACAGCACTGGAAGATGTAATTCCTAAATATACATTATTGACCGATTTTGGAAATGTATTTAAATCGGCAAGCATTGCCGCGAGTAAAGGAAACAGTGAAATCATATTTGCCATGAGAAATCAATTTGGCGAAGCAACCAACAGTTATGCTCAGTTCATTTATGCCATTACAGATCCATTGAGTGGTTATGTTGATGATAAAGGTGTTGCAATTCCAGCTGATCCATTGCAAGTGAATGGTGGTGGCACCATCATTCGTTATGAATATAAAATAGAGCTTTACGATTTGTTTGATGCTGATGATAAACGGGCAAATGCTACCTTTTTAAATTTCAATAAAGGAACCATCCGGGCCACAAATCTTCGCAAGTTTCCAGGCGTGGTTGTAGAGGGGGCACGTAACTTCTCTGATGATTTTCCAGTATATCGTGTTGCTGATGCATATTTAATGCTTGCGGAAGTAAAAAATAAACAAGGCCAAAGTCTGGCAGCCGAAATCATGACCATTCGTAACCGAGCCTATGCGCCAAGTGTTGCACCAGCTTTTGTTAACGGAACTTTTGAGCAAAATGAATTGGCCATATTCACAGAAAGAACCAAGGAATTTGTTGGAGAGGGCAAGCGCTGGTACGATTTACTCAGAATGCAGGATGCATCAGGAAATCCACTTGTTTTCCGCAAAGATTTGCCTTTGGTTGGTGTGTTAGATAATATTACAGGACAAAATCATAAGATTTTATGGCCTATTGATTTGGCAACACTAAATCAGGATGAAACCTTAAAAGGAGATCAAAATCCTGGCTATAAAGGAACCTAAGCCACTAAAATTAATATTGAGTGCTAATCGCACTCAATATTAAAATAATACTACTTACAAGCTATATATATTTAGTCATTTTAATAATTATAAATGAAATACGAACATCTACAGGGGTTAATTGCCGCTCCATTTACGCCATTTGATCAAACAGGAAAATTAAATTTATCTATTATACCAGAATATTATCAGTTTCTAAAAGCAAACGGAGTTATAGGTGCATTCATCTGCGGTTCAACCGGAGAAGGAGTTTCCATGACCAGAGAAGAAAAGATGGATGTTGCCTCTGCTTGGGCAAAAGCAACAGCACATGATCAGGATTTTAAAGTGATGACTTTACTTGGAGGAACCTGCCTGGAAGATTGCAAAGTTATGGCCAAACACGCTTCTGAAATTGGTTTATATGCTGTATCATTTACTGCGCCATCATATTTTAAGCCAGCTAATGCCAGTGTTCTTGCCAAAATGTGTGCTGAAATTGCGGCTGAAGTTCCTGATATGCCCTTTTATTATTATCATATTCCAGTGCTAACAGGAGCTGATATTGCAATGATTGATCTTTTAACTGCGGTAAACAACATTCCAAATTTTGTTGGAATCAAATATACGCATGAAGATTTTATGGACTTTTTATCCTGCATGAACTTTGAAAATGGCAGGTATGATATGCTTTGGGGAAGAGATGAAAACATGCTTTCGGCTCTGGTTTTGGGTACCAAAGGTGCTGTAGGAAGTACTTTTAATTACATTGCTCCTTTATACCACCAGTTAATTGAAGCCTTTGAAAAAAACAATTTAAATGCGGCAGTCAAACTCCAACAAAAATCAATTGATTTTATACGATTGCTGGGTAAATATGGAGGAATTGCAACAGGCAAAGCTTATATGAAAATGGTTGGAATAGATTGTGGCGAATTCAGGTTACCGGTAAAAAACATGGATAAATCTAAATTTGATCAGTTTAAAACTGATGTGGAAAATCTGAACTTTCAAGCATTTAAATCGTCAGCAGAATTAAGAGATTCTTTTAAGGTTTAAATATCGCAAGCATAACCGAAATCTTGCGATATTGTCTTAACCTAATTCCAAATAGTTTAATGAAAATCATATACCTTACTTTCTTGCTTACTTTAACAATAACACCAGCATTAATGGGACAGGAAAAATCCATCAGTCAAATTGAGTGGGGTATTCCTGCACAAATCCCTCCATCAGTAAAACAAATAAAACCCATTGGTTTAGCCGGGGCAATATCGGGTATGCACAATGGCGTGCTCATTGTTGCCGGAGGAACAAATTTTCCAGAGGAAATGCCTTGGTTAGGCGGTACAAAAAAATATTATGATGATATTTTTGTTTATCAGGATATAAACTCAAACACATCTTTTCAGGTATCAAGAATCAGGTACAAACTACCATTTAACTTAGCCTATGCTGCTGTTTGCAGTACGCCACAGGGTATAGTTATTGCCGGTGGCGACAATGAAAACGGCTTGAGCAAAAAAGTTCTGTTATTGAAATGGAGTAAAGCTGATGAAATTCTGGGAATTGATTTTTTACCAGATCTTCCATTTGCGGTTACCAATGCGGCGATCACAATCGTTGATCAAACGCTTTATCTTGGTGGTGGCGAAACAGACTCAGGAGTGAGCGAACAATTTCTATCCCTCGACTTGAAACGATTATACATGGGGTGGAAAAAGTTGCCAAACTTAATACATCCTTGTTCACATGCTGTTATACTCGGAGCTGCACAGGTTGATCAAATATTTCTTATTGGTGGAAGAAGCAAGATACCGGGCCAGATTAGTACATTATTTAGCGGAGTATACGCTTATGATATCAAAAAAAATACCTGGGATGAAAAAAAATCGCTTTCCTATCCGCTGTCTGCAGCCTCTGGTGTGGTAAAGGGACATGATATCCTCATTTTTAGTGGTGATAAAGGAGAAACATTTCATAAAACAGAGGAATTGATTATCAATATTAACAAAGAGAAAGATCCGGCAAAAAAAGAAATTTTGAACCAACGTAAAATTGAAATTCAGTCTAATCATCCAGGTTTTAATCAAAAAGTATTGAAATACAATTTGTTAACAGATCAATGGTCAACATTGAAAGATAAGATGCCTTATGGAACAGTTACAGTAAATGCAGTAATATCAAATGACCTGGTTTTTATACCCGGTGGCGAAATTAAAGCTGGTGTTAGAACACCATCCATTTTGAGAGGAAAATTAAAATTCAATCAATGAGAGAAACTAAGAGATATGCCTGGGTTGTAGTGGCTTTGCTATGGGTTGTGGCTTTGCTAAATTATATGGATCGGCAGATGCTATCCACCATGAAGCCCGCAATGCAAATCGACATTGTCGAATTAAAATCGGCAACTAATTTTGGATATCTCATGGCAATATTTCTTTGGATCTATGGCTTTATGAGCCCGGTTGCAGGAATCATTGCCGATAAATTAAACAGGAAATGGTTGATCGTTGGAAGTTTAATGGTATGGTCGCTCGTTACTTTTTTAATGGGTTACGCCACTACGTTTAATCAGATCTACTGGCTCAGGGCATTAATGGGCGTTAGTGAAGCACTCTACATTCCAGCCGGACTATCATTAATCGCCGATTATCATACTTCCAAAACGCGATCTATTGCTGTTGGGATTCACATGACAGGCCTTTATATGGGACAGGCACTTGGTGGATTTGGTGCTACAATAGCCTCAAAATTCTCCTGGCAGGTTACTTTTCATTCCTTTGGCTTTATTGGAATTGCTTATGCGCTCATTCTGGTGTTTTTTTTAAGGGAAAAAAAGAACGTGGAAATTATTGAAGAGAAAATGATTCAGTTAAAGCCCTCTCTTTTTAAAGGTTTGGCACTTTTGTTCAGTAATATTTCATTTTGGATCATACTGATGTATTTTGCCATTCCAAGTTTGCCGGGTTGGGCCACAAAAAACTGGTTGCCAACACTTTTTGCCGATAATTTAGGGATTGATATGGCGCAGGCAGGTCCGATTTCTACCATAACTATCGCCGCCTCTTCCTTTTTAGGAGTAATTTTTGGCGGCATTTTATCAGATAGGTGGGTGCAAAAAAACATTAAGGGCCGCATTTATACCAGTGCCATCGGTTTGGGATTAACCATTCCGTCATTATTACTGATTGGCTTTGGTCATTCTTTATTTAACATTATTGGAGCAGCCTTTTGTTTCGGTTTTGGTTATGGAATGTTCGATGCGAATAATATGCCCATACTTTGCCAGTTTGTTTCTTCAAAATACCGCGCGACGGCTTATGGTATAATGAATATGACGGGCGTTTTTGCCGGGGCCTTTATTACCGATTTGCTCGGTAAATCTACCGATTCAGGTAGTTTGGGAAGAGATTTCGCCATGCTTTCGGTAATCGTATTCATCGCTCTAACGGTTCAGCTGTATTTTTTACGTCCAAAATTCAATGATTTTGAAGAGACCTGATTTAAAATAAAAAAAAAATCATTATGATTTTTCGACCTGCACAGTGGAATGAATAACCAGGTTTGAGAGTTCTTGAACAAAAAAGCAAACCGAGTTTACGAGCTTATTGATACCATTGAAAACAGTGGACGAAATATTAATAATTTATAACACATGAAAAATCTGATGGCCTCATTACCAATTACCATTAAACCGCTTAAATGGTTGAATGAAGACAATTGGAAAAAATAAAAACTACTGAAAAAACAAATTTAACCAAATGAAAAATATCATCCTTTATATAGCCTTTATCATTAGCTTCAATATCTCTTTTGGGCAGCAAATCGCTCAGCCGGATATTGAAATTAATCAAATCAGGCAGCCCATTTTTAATAACGAATTAACAAACCCTGTTATTCGTTTACTTGTAAAAAGCAATGAAAATTTAACAGGTGTTTCGTTAACTGGTTCATTAGATAAAAAAAGCATCAATCATATTCAAAACATTGAAGTTTATGATACCGATAGTTTACAGCGTTTTTCTGCAAATAAAATGATTGGCTCGGTTTCGATCAAAAATCGACATTTCAGTGTTCCGTTGTCAAGCCGGTTAAACGCAGGGAATCATTATCTCTGGTTAAATATCATACTAAAGCCCAATACTGCAATTGATCTCCATATTGGCATTTCAATTAAACAACTAACCTTATTAAGAAAAAAAATCTCAGTTCCTGAAAATAATTATGTTTTCAAAACAGGAAGTGTAGTTAGAAAACACGGAACCGATCAGATTAACACTTTTCGTATTCCTGGCATTGCTACCACTCAATCAGGAGCTTTAATTTCAGTTTATGATATCAGGTATGATCACTCGAAAGACCTGCCTGCAAACATTGATGTGGGCATGAGCAGAAGTATTGACAAGGGTAAAACCTGGGAGCCAATGAAAATCATTATGGATATGGGTGCACCACATGACAATAATGGTGTTGGCGATCCTGCTGTTTTATATGATCCTGTAACCAAAACGATTTGGGTTGTGGCACTTTGGAGTAAAGGAAATCGTTCAATAGCAGGTTCAAAGCCAGGGTTATTGCCTGATGAAACAGGTCAATTGGTGATTGTTCACAGCAAGGATGATGGCAATACCTGGTCAGAACCAGTAAGTATTACCAGTCAGGTTAAAAACCCCAAGTGGAATCTTTTTTTCAATGGGCCTGGTACAGGGTCAGTTATGAAAGATGGAACGCTTGTTTTTCCTGCACAATATTGGGATGAAAATAAAATGCCACACGCTACAATCATTTACAGCAAAGATCATGGAAAAAGCTGGAATAGTGGCATAGGTGCCAAAAGCAATACCACAGAAAGTGCAGTAGTTGAAACAACGCCAGGCACACTCATGTTGAACATGCGTGATAATAGGGGGAAATTCAGAAGCATTTCTACCACTACTGATTTTGGGCAAACCTGGGTTACACATTCAACCTCTGCAAATACTTTGGCCGATCCGGTTTGTATGGCAAGTTTAATAAAAGCGAAGGTACGGGTTAAAGGAGTTTTAAAAGATGTGCTATTCTTTAGCAATGTGAATTCTACAAAGGATAGAAAAAACCTGACCATTAAAGCCAGTTTGGATTTAGGCGAAACATGGATGGAGAGCCATGAATTGTTAATTGATGAACGCTCATCTTTTGGCTATTCTGCACTCACATTAATTGATGAGAATACCATCGGTTTAATTTACGAAGGTGTTCGGGATTTGTTTTTTGTAAGTATTCCGGTTAAAGATGTTATCAGATAAAAAAGCACTTTCAAAGGTTATTCTACTGGCGGTTGGATTATTAATATCACTTTTTAGTGCTGCCCAACCGCTAAAAATAGCTTGTATTGGCAATTCAGTAACCTTTGGCTATGGTTTAACAAATCCATCACAATCTTACCCATCGGTGTTGCAAAATTTGCTGGGAGAAAAATATGTAGTTCGAAACTTTGGATTTAGTGGTGCTACGTTGTTAAAGAACGGACATAATCCTTATTACAAAACCAAAGCATTTTCAGAAGCATTAAATTTTACACCCGATATCGCTATTATTGATTTGGGCTTGAACGATACCGATCCCAGAAATTGGCCAAATTACAGGGACGATTTTGAAGCAGATTATGCATGGCTGATAGACAGTTTCAAAAAAAATAATCCAAAAATTAAAATCTATATCTGTAAACTGACACCGATTTTCAGTGACCATCCGCGATTTAAATCAGGCACCAGAGATTGGTATTGGCAAATCCAAAAGCTTATTCCGGAAATTTCAGTTGCAAACGGAGTTAGTCTGATTGATTTAAATTTACCACTCTGCAACAGGCCAGATTTGTTTGTTGATAGCCTCCATCCAGATCAGGATGGCGCTGTTATCATTGCCCAAACCATTTATAAACGGATTACCGGGAATTATGGAAAGCTCAAACTTTCTGAAATATTTGCCGATCACATGGTTTTGCAGCGCAATAAGCCTATTGTAATCTCGGGAACAGCCAATGCCGGTAAAATCATTCGAGTTTCATTTGGGCAAAACCAACTTACAGCTAAAACCAATGATGAGGGAAAATGGCAAGTTCAATTTCCTGCACGTACCCATGGTGGCCCTCTCGAACTAATAGTTAATGATGGAAATGAAAGTGTTGTTTTAAAAGATATTTTAATCGGCGATGTTTGGCTGTGTTCGGGTCAATCCAATATGGTCTTTCCATTAAAATCGACATCAACCGGAGCAGTAGATTTAAAAAGCCTCGAAGAAAATCCTTTATTAAGAATTTTGAAATACAATCTTCTGGCAGAAACCAATGATGTACCATGGGATAGCACAACTTTGAACAAAATTAACCAGTTGCAATATTTCGATGGCAAATGGCAAAATGCAACGGCCGAAAACCTTGCTGATTTTTCTGCTGTCGGTTATTATTTCGGCAAAAAAATTCAAGACGAAGAACATGTTCCTATTGGACTGATTCAAATGGCTGTTGGGGGAAGTATCGTTGAAGCATGGATTGACAGGGCAACCATTGAACATGATGATAATCTCATCAATTTCCTTAACAACTGGCGGCAATCTGATTTTGTACAGGAATGGGTTAGAAAAAGAGCTGATGTTAATTTAAAAAATGCAGCAAATCCAAAACAGCGTCATCCCTATGGGCCGGCTTACAATTATGAAGCTGGTATTGCGAAATTGATCGATTTCCCTATAAAAGGTGTAATCTGGTATCAGGGAGAAAGCAATGCCCAAAACCCTGAGCAATACCAACATTCATTTCTAACACTAATAAACAGCTGGCGACAAAAATGGCATAATTCATTTCCATTTTATTATGTTCAGCTATCTGGCATAAATAGGGCAGAATGGCCGAATTTTCGAAGCATTCAAAACGATTTGCAGTATATTCTTCCAAATTTGGGAATGGCTGTTAGTTATGATCTGGGTGATTCGTTAAATGTGCATCCGGTAAATAAAAAGCCTATAGGAAACAGATTAGCGCTTATTGCACTCCATAAAACCTATGGTAAAAAAAACGAATTTTCGGGTCCTGTACCGCTTTCAGTTAAAAAAGAAGGCCATCAGCTGATGATTTCTTTTTCGCACGATAAAGATTTAAAAACAAGTGATAACAAAGCATTAACTGGTTTTGAAATGGTCAATCTACAAGGCGAAAGAATAGAAGCTCGGGGAATAATTTATAAGCAAAAAGTGTATTTAAATATCCCGGATGGGCAGATCATCAAAAAAATATTATATGCCTGGCAACCCTTTACAAGAGCCAATTTAGTTAACGGGAGTGGATTGCCTGCTTCCACATTTTCCATTGCAATAAAATAAAAGATATGAGTTATACCACTGCAGAGCTGCAAAAACTTTCAGCATTTTATAAAAATCAATTATTGAACAACACCGTTCCATTTTGGTTTCCAAAATCGATTGATAAAACTTATGGTGGTTATTTATTAATGCGTGATCAGGATGGAAGTTTAATAGATGACGATAAAGCGGTTTGGATTCAGGGCCGTGCAGCATGGTTACTATCTACACTTTACAATACCATTGAACAGAAAAAAGAATGGTTAGAAGGTGCAAAATCGGGCATTGACTTCTTGAATCAATATTGTTTTGATACGGATGGCCAGATGTTTTTTCATGTAACCCGAGATGGAAAACCGATCAGGAAACGTCGCTATTATTTTTCTGAAACCTTTGCCGTAATTGCCAATGCAGCTTATGCAAAAGCCAGTGGTGATAAAAAAGCAGCCGATACAGCCAGATATTTATTTGGAAAATGTATTGAATATTCTACTACGCCAGGATTACTGCCCGCAAAATTTACAGGCATACGGCCATCAAAAGGCATTGGTGTGCCAATGATTATGATGAACACTGCTCAACAGCTGAGAGAAACAATTGGCGATGAAAGATGCGATGAATGGATTTCAAAATGGATAGCAGAAATAAAAAACGACTTTGTTAAGGATGACATTAAATGCGTAATGGAGCAGGTTGCCCCTGATGGCTCTATAATAGATCATATTGATGGAAGAACCTTAAATCCGGGCCATGCCATTGAAGGTGCCTGGTTTATCCTTCATGAGGCAAAATACCGTAATCACGATCCAGCGTTAATAGCATTGGGCTGTAAGATGCTGGATTATATGTGGGAGCGTGGCTGGGACAAAGAATACGGCGGCATCCTTTATTTCAGAGATGTTTACCATAAACCCGTACAGGAATACTGGCAGGATATGAAATTCTGGTGGCCTCAAAATGAAACTATCATAGCAACATTACTGGCCTATAAATTAACTGGAGATGAGAAATACGCCCGTTGGCATAAAATGATTCACGATTATGCTTATAGCAAATTTCATGATACCAGAAATGGGGAGTGGTTTGGCTACCTGCATCGTGATGGCACCATTGCACAAACTGCCAAAGGAAATTTGTTTAAAGGACCTTTTCACTTGCCACGGCAGGAATGGTACTGCGCACAATTACTACAGGATTTAGACTAAGCAAATCAGAGAATGAAATTGTTCAACCATTTTTTACTAATTGCTATGTTGTTTTGCTCATTTATAGGTAGTTATGCGCAAAATATTTTGCCAACCTATTCGCAAAATGATTTCCCAACTTATTGTTGGCAAAAGGTAAGCCACTTTGAAACACTTCCTAAAACCAAAGCTCAAACTATTTTCATTGGCGATAGCATTACCGACGGGGCAGAATGGTCAGCGATTTTTAATGATCCATCGATAATAAACTTTGGCATTAGGGGTGATCTGAGTACATATGGGTAAATGAAACTTTGGTTCAGCTACCAATGTGGCTGCATGCCGGGCAAAAAGGTAATATTGAAATACCACTGGCCAATGAAGGTTATGATTCACGCAACCAAGCATTCTAAAACTAAAAAAAGGTTGGAATACAATCAAAATAAAAGCACCTATTGGTAGTTTCAAAGGAGAAAACTGGAATAATCCTGAAAAATGGGATGTTCACTTTTGTTGAGGTTAATTGATGATAATAAACCATTTCAAAAATATTTATCCAAACTTAAACCATAAGTTAAGTTTAGATTTTCTCTTTCAGTAATGTTCAGCCGGTTATAATTTAAGGCAGTGGTTAAGCTGATCCATTTTCGAAGTTTTAAACCTACCGTTGTTGATGACCGAATGATGTAATCTCCTCGTCTGGAGAAAGAATTTTGCAGAAAATGACTTCCATCGATGGTTAAAATTTCCTTTACAGCAAAATGGAACTGTAACCTCAAAGAATTTCGGAAAGTATGATAACTTTCTCCAATAACCAGGCTGCTTTGATCGAAAAGAACCCCATTACTCAGATTAATATACGCATTTGTTTCATCAAGAAAGCTATAAGCAATGCCACCACCAGCCAGTAATTGATTTCTAAGTTTTAATGAATAACTCGTATTGTAGTTAAGCAATCCCCAATAATAAAAATGAGGAAAGGTTTTGTATAAATTAAAATTCAGTGTGCTCGAAAAATCGTTGTTACTCAGGTTTTTATTTTGCTTTCCATAAAGCCAGGTTGTAGCTGAATTTAAAACGAAAGTTTCTTTTTTCATTCCAAAATTTAAACTGTTGTTCAGCAAATAAGCACGTTGGTCATTTGTTCGGTTAATTGATCCTGTCGAAGAAAGCCGGAGATGGTAGTTTGTACTATCACTGTATTGTGCTGATGTTTTGAGGCAAAATAGAACCGGGAATAAAAGCAGTACAAATATCTTCATAAATACTTTAACAGATTTATATCAAGGATGTTTATCGAAATGTAAAAACAATACCTGTTCATAGCATAACTTTTATGAATAAAACTTTGAATAGTTTTTGATGTTATTCAGTTAGTAAAGTAATCAATACTGATTTGATGGATTCATCACAAATCAAAACAACCAAGTTTACGAGCTCATTAATACCATTAAAACGATGGACGAATTAAAAATTTAAACGGATGAAAACACAGAAAACCCCGGCTAAACAAAATAAGCAGCCAGGCATAGAAGCCAAAATGAATCCTGCTCCTGAAGTGATTAAAGAAAGTTACAAAGGTTCAGGGAAATTAATGGATAAAGTGGCCCTGATTACTGGAGGCGATAGCGGAATAGGGAGATCGGCAGCAGTTCATTTCGCCAGAGAAGGTGCACAAATCGCCATTGTATATTTTGATGAAGAAGAAGATGCCAAAGACACCAGGAAAATGATAACGGAAGAGGGAAGGACCTGCCTGCTTATTAAGGGAGATGTTAAGAAACCTGCTTTTGCTAAAAAAGCAGTTGAACAAGTCATCAAAGAATTCGGAAAAATTAATATTCTGGTAAACAATGCAGGTATTCAGGTTCCTCAAAAGGATCCAAAAAAAATTGATGATAAACAATTGGAAGATACCTTTAGAACAAACATTTTCGGATATTTTTATTTTGCGCATGAGGCATTGGAACATTTTCAAGCTGGCGATTGTATTATTAACACCACATCTGTAACTGCATATCGTTCCTCGCCAAATTTGATCGATTATTCTTCAACAAAAGGCGCTATAACTTCATTTACCCGTTCATTAGCTACCAATTTAGCTAAATCGGGGATAAGAGTAAATGCAGTAGCGCCAGGACCAGTGTGGACGCCTTTAATTGTATCCACATTTGATGAGAAAAAAATTAAATCATTTGGTTCAGAAACAGCGATGGAAAGAGCAGGACAACCTTCGGAGCTTGGACCTGCATATGTCTTTCTGGCATCTGAAGATGCTTCTTTTATTACAGGTCAGGTTATTCATGTAAATGGTGGTGAGGTGGTAAACGGCTAAAATGAAGCTGTGGGTAAGGAATTAATTTCTTACAGGTGGCGGTTCACAAGATGAACCACCTAAGACATTTAAGAACATTTTAGCTATCTGGTTTATATTTTCTTTAT
This sequence comes from Pedobacter chinensis, assembly GCF_003339865.1. Lineage (GTDB taxonomy): Bacteria > Bacteroidota > Bacteroidia > Sphingobacteriales > Sphingobacteriaceae > Pedobacter > Pedobacter chinensis. The sequence continues at coordinate 388,596 of NZ_QPKV01000002.1, read as the reverse complement.
GGCAACTGAACGGCGTTCTTAAACGGTTTTTGTAATCATGATCAGACTTACGAAGTTTTCCTTGCGCTCCACCCAACTAAACTTCGTAAGTCGGTAGCCTCAACTTGCGAAGGTTCAGGGGGCATGGTTTGGCAGAACTTCGCCAGTTTTAAAACCACCTTATTGCGAATTGAGGAAAGGACTGTGAATTGGAATGAAGCAATTTTTTTGTAATGAGGAACGTAGCAAAACAGATTGCTTCGTCGTTCCTCCTCGCAATTGACGATTATTGATATGATCAGACTGACGAAGTTTTCCTTGCGCCACCCAACTAAACTTCGTAAGTCGGTAGCCTCAACTTGCGAAGTTTCAAGGGGCATGGTTTGGCAGAACTTCGCCAGTTTTAAAACCACCTTATTGCGAATTGAGGAAAGGACTGTGAATTGGAATGAAGGAATTTTCTGTAATCACATGGCAAAACAGATTGCTTCGTCGTTCCTCCTCGCCATTGACGATTATTGATATGATCAGACTGACGAAGTTTCCCTTGCGCTCCACCCAATTAAACTTCGTAAGTCGGTAACCTCAACTTGCGAAGTTTCAAGGGGCATAGTTTGGCCGAACTTCGCCAGTTTTAAAATCCCCTGTTTGTTCCATTAGGAACATTTGATATGCGTGTACGCAAATAATTAAATCAGCATCGGCAATGCTAATTTGGCACATATCTTTCCACCCTACGCGCAAAATCATTCAAATCAAAAGGTTTATTAATAAAATCTTCTGCGGTGCATTTTGATTTAACAGCGTTCAAATGATTATTAGCCGACATCATCATGACCGGAATATTATGCGTTTTCGCATTTTGCTTAAGTTGAGTACAAATGTCAATTCCATTTCCATCAGGCAACATAATGTCTAAAATAACCATATCCGGGATGTTTTGTTGCATTTGTTTCCAAAAATCACTGGTGTTTCGGCAAGCCTTAACATCATATAATTCCTCTGTTAACAAAAATTCGATAATCTCTCTGATGTTTGGATTATCTTCTACAACATATATGCACTTTTTCATAAGCTTATGTTTAGTAATATAAGCTTAACCCATTTAATTTTCAGATGTTTAAGTTAATTATTCACATTGCCTGAGTTATTAACTTTTTAATTTGGTTTTAAAACGAAAACTCACTTTTTGCAAACTTTTTAATGGTTTTAGGGGTTGATTTAGGTACACTCACTTATCAGGATTATGAAAAATATCAAATCGGCATTTGTATTGCTAATAGCATTATCAATGGGAAACGGTTTAATTGCAGCGGAGGAGCCAATAATCAAATTGAAGCACCCTGTATTTGCCCCATTACAAAATATTTTACCACCCGAAGTTTTTATGACGCAGGCCATGCGTTATGGAATGAAAGAAACACAAATGAGTGGTATTGCAGTGGAAAACTCCAGCGACCGGAAAATTAAAACATTTGCAAAAAGGATTCTGGATGACCATGCAGCAGCGAAAGAAGAACTTTTAACGTTGGCAAAAGCCAGGAATATTACATTGCCAACCAGTAAACCACAGGGCGGACAAAGACCTGATGGTAGAATTGATTCATCTCCCAATAATTTACAAGATACATCAAGAAATCAAAATCAAGGGGAAGCCGGAAACTCGGGACAGGTAAAAGGTGTCATGTTCCAGGGCTTCAAAATGCTTCAGGATGCTGATGTTTTAAATTCGGTAAATAAGCTTACCGATCTAAAAGGGAATGAATTTGATGAAGCCTATATTGCAATGAGTATTGAAGATCATAGAAACATTGTTGCACTTTTTGAAGCTGGCTCGAAATCTTCTGATGCTGCAGTAAAAAGATACTCGCTTAAATATTTACCAAAATTTAAAACCCATCTGGCCCAGATTACGGCCATGTCAAATGTTAAATAGAAAGAGAGTTATTGATAACAGGAAATGTCAAGTTGGATACATCAGAATTAAATCAACGTGACCATTTAGATTAAACATTTAATGAGAGAGCGCTCAAGTGATTGAACGCTCTTTTTATTTTAATCTTCATCATCCTGTTCCTCCTCATCAATCAGTTGGTCGAGTTGAGTGCCTTCTCCATCAGCAAAAGGTATTTCATCTTCCGTATAACCTTCATCATCATTATCTTCATTTGAAGGATGGCCTTCAGCGGCATTTCCTCCCGAACGTTGCATTTGAAATTGCTCGATATTTTCAATTTCATCGTTTTCTTTTGGTTCTTGATCTGGGTTTTTCATAACTGCTTTTTATGAGTTAAAACATCGTTCAACTGGATTAAGTTTTGCCTGAAAATTAACTTTTTAGGTAGATTGCAATAATATTTTTATAATCCATTTGGTCTTAGATCTGTTATTTTACCGATAAAAACTTTTAGGTTAAATATATTTTTGCTTTATTGCTTAATAATTTTATGTTCTCTAAATGAAAAATCTATCCATAAGTTTAACTCCAGCTAAATGTGAGCTTTTGGACAATATCCTTAATGAATTTGACGAAGAAATTTACATTAAGTCTGATCGGGTGCTTAAAATATTTAGAGGAAATGGAAGTTTAGCGGCTGATTATCTTGACCTTTTGGTTCAGATGAACCTGGTAATTCTTGTTGGGCAGGTTGATGGTGTACCATTACCGGCAATGGTTGGCAAACAAGCAGGTGTGGATATGTTTATTAATGAGGGCGGTTTTAAAAGGCGTTATGCATTAAATAAATTAGAAGAAGATACCGGAAAAAGCATTTTTGATCTTAAAAATGAGAATTTAGATCTTAAAGATAAAGTTGTTAAACAAGAAAAACTCCTTAAATCTCTTGAACAAAATATAACAGAACAAGGCAAAAACATATTAAATAACTGGCTGGCCCGAATTGGTTTTATGCTGCTAGGAATGGCATTGACAATTTGTTATTTCCTTATCTTTAAATAGTTAAAAAAGGGTACTTGCACCCATATAAGTATTTACAATTTTCAATAGCTCGTTCCCTAAATCTACTGCATTTCCTATCCCCACGCCTCTAATTGCAGCCAGTTGATCGGTTGATTTTGGTGGCTTCGAAGCAATGTTCAGTAATGCTACATCAGAGAGAATTGTATGTTCGGGAACGTTTCGTTTTTTACTTAATTGACTGCGCCATTCAACTAAATTCTGATAAAGTTTTTGATTGGTAATTTCTTTCGGAAGTTCTATTTTACTTGTAAAGGTCTTTTTTGGTGCCACATCGTATTTATTACCAGCCTCTAAAACTGTTCTGGTATAATTCGCTATCGAAAAACCCTCCCAGGAAAAATTGAACAATGATAATTTCACATTAAGGGTATTCATACATGAAATTAATGTATTCAAAGTTTTTTCAGCGTTTTCATCTGCCAATAGCTTTAAGGCCGTAAACTTTGACATCTCAGAAATAACATGATTGATTTTTGGTGTGAAATAAGCAGCGGCTTTACTTAATCGATCTAGAAATAATTTTTCATCTGATAAATTTGCTTCGATTGAAATTTTGGCAACTTCCTGACTTCTGAATTTTGCGGCAACATTAATCAATTCTTTATCCAGGATAACTGATGTATGATCAAGCAGGGTTTTAAAAGCAGCATTTTCATCAAAGGCCCTAAATTTTGCACTGCTAATGCTAATCCAGTTTTCTTTTAAGGAACTGAAATCAAATAAATCATCAATTAAATCCCATGTGTATTTTTTGATATAATGATCAAGGTTTTTTGCTGTAGGTGTTTGGCTTACCGCATTTGCCGTGAAGCCAATAATGCGTTGATCGGTTATGATATTCTCCATTTTTACAGGAGATTTCAATATTAATCCAGCCAAACTTTTGCACCTGCTCAATGCAACATAAGCCTGCCCGTGGGTAAAGGATGAACTAATGTCGATAATGGCCTTTTCAAATGTCAGGCCCTGACTTTTATGAATGGTAATTGCCCAGGCAAGTTTAAATGGATATTGAGAAAAAGAGCCGGTATTTACTTCTTCAATTTTATTTTCTTCCTGATCAAGATTGTATTTAAGGTTTTGCCATTCTTCACGCTCTACTTCAAAATGTGAAGAATCATCAATAAATTGAACGCTGATGCGATCATTTGCTATGGCAACAATTTTTGCTGCTTTACCATTGTAATATTGCTTTTTTCCTGATGAGTCATTTTTAATGAACATAACTTGGGCGCCAACTTTCAGTTGCAAAACTTCATCAACAGGATAAGCATCTTTTGGAAAATCTCCGGTTATTTTAGCATTAAAAGAATAAAGTTCGCCTTCTAATTTTGCAAGGCAATCCTGATTAATTTGAGTAACCAGGTTGTTGTGAGTGGTTAAGGTAATGTATTCATCTTTCCAAACCTCATTTAAGCCCGGGTCAAAATGAGTGTTTAATTTTTCTAACAGTTCAGGCGTAAGGGTGTTCTCTCTAATCCTGTTAAGAATATCAAGAAATAAAGGATCAGACTGGCGATAAACTTTCTTAAGCTCGAAGGTGATTAATGAAATTGATTTTAAAATCTGGCTATCAAAAAAATAAGGACTTAAATAGTATTCTTTTAAGATATGCCATGCATCGTGGGCAATTGGCGAAAGTTGATACAAATCGCCAATCATTAATACCTGCACGCCACCGAAAGGTAAATGCGTTCCTTTTACCTTTTTTAATGATTGATCAATAAAATCGAGCATATCAGCCCTAACCATACTGATTTCATCAATAATGAGTAATTCAAGACATTTCAATACCTTGGTTTTTTCTTCAGCATATTTTAATTCTTTAAACTGCTGTTCACCGGTAACTGGAATTATAGGGCCAAATGGCATCTGAAAAAAAGAATGGATAGTTACACCGCCAGCGTTAATGGCTGCAACAGCAGTAGGCGCAACTACGGCGAAATTTTTCTTTGTTGTTTCTTTAATTTCTCTTAATAAAGTAGTTTTTCCGGTTCCGGCTTTTCCGGTTAAGAGAACAGGTTGGTTGGTGTATTTTATAAAATCGAGAATAAGCTGATTATTTTGCTTTGAATGATTGTCACTTTCTGTTTTATGCATCTTATTCCTTTAAGCTCTTTTTAAAATTCATGAGAAATGATTACAAAGATGCGTACAAAGCAGCTAATCCAAATTTATTTTTTTGTGATTTTATGCACATGATTATGCCTGTAATGACATGTGTGTGATATTTATTTAAAATTCTGTTTTACGATTACCGTAAATATACCCTGTTTGCATTCTTAATTATCATACTAGCACATACAACAAAAAATTACCAACTTATAGGTATTGTTTTAGTTTTAAATACGTGCTTTATTTGTGTAGTTAGAATTAAATCAACGGGACGATTTAGATTAACAAACGGAGAGATTAATATTCAATTAATCTCTCTTTTTTTTCAAAATTTTTTCTTTTTCTTTTTTTAATTCCGGTTTATTTTATTGATCTGGTTATCAGTATGTTTGGTTTGAAACTGAATTAACTAAAAAAAATAACATGCTACATTTTTGTTTGCTAATTATTTTAGTATAAATTTGCTTTATTCGCCTAAGCGAACATAAGTTAATTTAGCAGGAAAGCCGTTTTTGTGCTTTCATTGAATAGGAGTGATATGACTGTTACAGTTTTAGCAATATTAGAAACAGATTTTAAACCAGATCTTTCTTTAGGTAAAATCATGAATGAAAGATTGAAAGTAGCCGCCGAGGATTTGAGAGATATACACTTACAGGGTTTGGAATCTGTAGGGCAACGTACTGATGATGTGGTTGTTTATATTAGTTATAATCCAAAATATAAAATCCGTTGGCGCATAGTTAATGATGTTGCAGAAGAAGTTGAAGAGTTTGTTGCCCGTACATGTGGCGATTTGGGCTATATCCAATGGAAAACCTCAGTAATGAATATTTTTAAGGGTAGCGAACAGTAACAGTTTAATATGCAATATGCATTATTAAATGGAGAACGGATTCATGCCATAAAAGGTAAAAGTGCCATTTGCATAGGTTGCGGGCAAAAAGTATTTGCAAAGTGCGGTTCAATAAAAATTCATCATTGGGCACATGCTTTTTTAGCCAATTGTGATTCCTGGTGGGAGAGTGAAACGATTTGGCATCGGGAATGGAAAGAAAAGTTTCCTGAACACTTTCGCGAGGTTAATTTCTATGATGATCAACTTTGCCAGTTTCATCGTGCAGATATACATACACAGGCAGGAGTTACCATCGAACTTCAAAATTCCCCAATACCTTTTAATGAACTTCAATCAAGAGAACAATTTTACAGTAAATTAATCTGGGTAGTGAATGGATTAAAATTTAAAGGCTTTAAAATTTTAAAATCAATTCCAAATCCAAATGATGTTTTGCTCAACGAGTTTGAATTCTGCAATACCGAACACCTTTCTATGATCAGGAAAATGGATGCATTATCAGAAAAAATAAATCCTGAGATCCTGAATTTCTATCATCAGGAATTAAAGCATATCTCTTTCTCAACTGAATTTTATTCCTTTAGCTGGAGAAATGCCCATCAGGTTTGGCTTAAAGCATCTTGTCCGATTTTTATAGATTTTGGTGGTCATTTTTTATATAGAATCAGAAAGAGACATCAAATTTCAGCAAATTATAATTACCTTCAATTGGTTAGTAAAAAGCTTTTTATAGATAAATATTGCTAGTTTAGCGGCTGATTTTTTACACACACGAATAAAAATTTTAATGATTTTTTTAATTTGCATCATTCAATTATCTGATTACTGATTAAAAAGTTAACGCTCGTGTTTAAAGATCCATTTTCGTTTGAAGGCAGAATTCGTCGCTTAGAGTACGGATTAAGCATTATAATTTATATTTTTTTGTATTTTGGCGTTGCTTATTTAGCAAAAGACGAAGGGATGGAGTGGATGATTATTTTCATTTTACCATTTATATATGTGATGTACGCACAAGGCGCTAAACGATGTCATGATATAGGCGCATCAGGTTGGTGGCAATTCTTTCCATTTTATTTCTTGATAATGTTGTTTAGCAGCGGTAATGTGGGTAGAAATAAATATGGAAACGATCCTAAAGATGATGGTAAAGTCTACCCAGATGAGTTTGGTTATGATTTTAGAACAGGAACCCGAATAGATTCTACAGAGTAAAAATACTTCGAAATAATACCTGTCATGGTTGATTATTTCTGTAACCATTTATATTTTTGGTTTACAATTTCTTAAATACTTAATATTAAGTATTTTATGCTAAAATTGCTTTCATTATTATTGAATAACCATTCATACATTCCTGATAGAAGATGAAAATTCTTCTAATATTGCCTTTGGTATTAAAGGCCAAAGAGTTACACCCATTTTAAGTTTGTTATACTAAAACCATTAATAAGTGGTATGAATAGGTTAGCTATAATCAAAAATTAATATGCCACATGTAACCTTCATTCATGGAATAGCCAATAAGCCGGAAGAAAAGAAACTTAAAAAAATCTGGCTTGATGCCTTGGCTCAAGATCCACTCAATAACGATGATGCCATTGATTTAGGAGCACTTGGAATCACAACTTCTATGATTTATTGGGCTGATGTACTGTACGATAAGCCAATGGAAGATGCCATTTTTGAAAGTGTGAGTAACTATGAAAGTAATGAAGCCATTATTTCTGAATCTTCTGCAGATCCCGACATGGCGTGGAGAGAACATTTGAGTGGAGACGAACGTAAAATGGTCGATTCATTGGCTTCAAAATTATCTTTTGATGTTTTAATGAATGATGATGCAGTTCCAGATGAAAAAGAAATGGCCAGAACATTGGAGCGAATCCCACTTCCCTGGTTTGTTAAACGCAGACTAATGAAATGGTTGTTAAAAGATGTACATCATTATTTGTTTAACAAAACTTTTAGCCCGAGAGCAGGCGTAAGTTTTATCGTTCAGGATGAAATTCGCAGTCGGGTTTTAAATAAGCTAAATGAAGTAAAAACGGATCTGCATATTGTAATCAGTCATAGCATGGGCACCGTGATTATTTACGACTGCTTAAAAAGAGTAGCCGAATGTCCTGCTATCGATGGATTAATGACGATTGGTAGTCCGCTTGGAATTGATGAAGTACAGGATAAGTTTGCACCGGAATGGAATAGGGAAAACGGATTTGCAGAAAAAATAAAAGGACCATGGATAAACGTTTATGACTCATTTGATCCTGTTGCCGGGTTTGACGGGAATATTGCCAATGATTATAAATTAAGTGGGGAAGAAGTTATTGAAGTAATCAATGAACAAAACTGGGGTTCCTGGCGACACAATATCACTAATTATTTAAGCGGACCAAAATTAAGGGCTGCTTTAAAAGGCATGTTAAAATTATAATTTCTATCAATATGAACGCCGCAGAATATTATAGTAACATTAAAAAAGCACTAAAAACTTACGACATCAAAAGTGTAGAAAGAATTTGCAATGAATTTGTTAGGGTTTTATATAAAACCGATGATATTTTTGAAATCGCCGACTTAGAAAAAATTATTCAGGACTTAAGAGATAACAGATTGTTCCCGTTGTTGCAACATGTTGGCAATGCATTGATTCAAACAGAGCGATCATCAAGCAAAATTATATCGCAATATGCCCAGGCACTGATTGATCAGGATAATTTAATCGCAGCCATTAGTATCTTGAAAGATTTAGAGCTGGAAACCCGTGATGAAACAGTTCTAGGCAATAAAAAGATTAACCTGGAATGTAAAGGTCTTTTGGGGCGGGCTTATAAGCAGGTTTATGTAGATGCGGACAATCCAAATAAATTGCAAAATCAGAATTTTTTAAAAACAGCCATCCAATACTATTATGGAGGGTACCTGATAGATCCTGATGCTAACACCTGGCATGGAATTAATGTTGTTACATTGCTAAAACGTGCTAAGGCAGATGGAATTGATTTTGATCAGTTTCCGGATGAAGATGTGATTGCCCAAACAATTTTGGATAGAATTGAAACACTCGTTTACGATCAGCAAGCATCAGCCTGGGATTTTTCTACTGCCGCTGAAGCTTGCATCGCTTTAGGAAAAGCCAGTGACGCGCTGGAATGGATGAGTGGTTATGTGCGGATGCCTTACGTTACTTCATTTCAGTTAGCAAGCACATTAAGGCAGCTTGAAGAAGTTTGGCAATTAACCATTGAATCTGAATCTGGCTTACTTTTACTCCCACTATTACGCTCCAAATTATTAGAAAAAGAGGGTGGAAGCATGATTATTGACGCCCAAAACTTAAAAGATCAAAAAGATGCTTCAGAAAATATTCTGCAAAAATATGAGTCGATTAAAAAAGATACGAAAAGTGATACTCTTGGTATAACCCTGGAAAAGGTTTTTGGCGAAGACTCTTTTAAAACCTATAAATGGTATGCCAAAGGTTCTGATAGGTGCCTGGCGGTGGCCAGATTAGGACGAGACAGTTCAAAGGGGTTTGGAACTGGTTTTTTATTGAAAGGAAAAGCATTACATGAATCTTTAGGAAATGAACTGGTATTGATTACCAATGCGCATGTTGTAAGCAATGATCCTGCAGAAAAATCACTTCGTCCGGAAGAAGTAACAATTATTTTCGAAGCATTAAGTCGTGATGAAGAATTTAAGCCTTCAGAAATTATATGGTCTTCTCCAAGTACAGCATTGGATGTGAGTATTTTAAGATTTAGTGCCGATGAACACGAGCGATTGTTACAGCTAACAGAGAAAGTGGAGATTTATCCGGTTTCAAAATACCTGCCGGTTATAGATGAGGAAAGCCCATCTCAAAGAATATATATCATTGGTCATCCTTTTGGCGGCACGTTGCAATTGTCTTTTCAAGATAACGTACTGCTTGATCATGAAGATCCTAAAATACACTACCGTACGCCAACAGAGGGTGGGAGCTCCGGAAGTCCTGTATTTAACCAGCAATGGGATTTGATAGGTTTACACCATGCAGGCAGTGCCGAAATGCGTTGCTTAAACAATAAACCAGGCGAATATGAAGCAAATGAAGGGATCTGGATAGAATCCATTAAAAGAGAATTCTCCCGGTTTTTAGATGCCAACCCAATTAAGCCAATTTAAACAGATTCAATTAATGCAACACCAACACCCCTAAAACAAGCCTTGTTTTAAATCAACCTCTTTCATCCTGGCTCTGATAACTGCATAGGTTATTTGCGAAAATGGATTGTTGGCCGCATCTCTTACTGCATCTATTTCGTTCATTCCATCGGGTGCTAATATTCCATAGCCCCCATAATAAATGGGCTTGGCATTAATGATTGTATTGTAATCTGATTTTCTAACCATTAACCAAAAACCAGGATTCAGGCAACTTACAAAATTTGTAGAAAGTCCACCACTTAACTCATCTCTGGCCGTTTGGGTAAAACCCAGTTTTACAGGCTGACTTTGAAAAAGTACCTCCGGGTTTTTATCGAAAAGGTTATCTAACATCCCACTGATACAATTGACCGCAGTTTCTGTAATTCCAGGAAAACCGATGAGAGAAAAAAGTTCTTTTGCAGCATCGGTTTTGGCAAATGAAAAAACCTGATTCCACCAGGATGGTTTTTCATGTTTTACAACCTTTAGTGAGATTTGTCCAACCCCACCTGGTAAAGAAATGGGTTTGTTACCAAGGGCCTGTTCTGTACTTTTCTTAAAATCTTTAGATTGAGATTTTGCACTTTTAATTTCGTTATATAAATCTAAACCACCGTTTATACAATAAAAAAGCTTCTCCAATGCACCAATTTTTTGTTCCTGCCCAATCTGCAATTGCAGTGTGGCCTTGGTATCACGATCAATATCCTCATTGCTGCCAATTTTAAAACCTTCAAAATCAAGAAGCATATTAATATCGGGCCGTTCAGCTGTTCCAACTAAACCAGGTATAACTTCACTGGTATTTAAAACACGTTTATCCCCATCAGATAGTTGCAGCAAAATAAACTGAGTTGGATCAGTTATATTTTTAGCGGCATTCTCAAAAATGCTTTTATTATGATTTTCAGGTGCAATTTTACTTTCCCATTCTGCCTGGTTAAAAAGCTTCTCGTTATTTGCAGCGAATACTCCCATGTTGTTAGTTTTTACTAAAATTATTAAATAAGAAAGTTATTGCATATACTTAATAGTTAGTAAAATACAGGTTTTTGCTGCTCGTGTTTCAATAATTAACAATTAAGATTACTTTTTCTTTCTTCGTCATAATGACAATTCAGGAGTAAAACCACCTGAGACATTTAAGAACACCACAGCTATGTGCTCTATATTTCTATATGGCAAAAACCAGCGCTGAATGATGGTCCAAGCGTTCAGGTTATGGCATAAAAGAAGATTGCTTTTTCTTTTCCTCATGCTATAATGTTAATGCCGCCGTAATTACCAATTGAAGGAAATAAATCTGATATTTGAGTATGAAAAAAATAGCTTTATTTACATTTCTATTATCAATACTTATCTTTCAAAAATCCATGGCACAAAAACCAGCCGTATTAAATCATATCGCCGTTTATGTAAATGATTTAGGTAAATCAACCACTTTTTACGAAAGCGTTTTCAGCTTGAACATTATCCCCGAACCTTTTAAAGATGGAAAACATACCTGGTTTTCTTTAGGGAGCGCAGGTGCCCTTCATTTAATAGAAGGAGCAAAAAACAATCAGATTTTTGATAGAAATGACCATTTATGCTTTAGCGTACCATCAATTGATGATTTTATCAAAAAATTACAAAGCAAAAATATTAATTTCGAAGATTGGGCTGGGAAATCAGGCGCAATTAACATTCGTGTAGATGGAGTAAAACAAATCTATTTCAAAGATCCAGACGGACATTGGTTAGAAGTAAATGATGCCAAGTAAATTTTTCAATTCAACAAGAAACCATTAAACGCTATACTTAAATCCTAACCACCTATTATGAAACTTTACCGTTCTAAATGCCTGTTGACATTGATGCCATTTTTATTCTTTTGTTTAACCGTTCGGGCACAGTTTGAAAAAGCAGAAACTGATTTCGGTGCTGTTATGCAAAAATTCAATGCCGTTGGTGCTTCTGTTGCAGTGGTTAAAAAAGGAAAGATCATTTACACGCATTCGTTCGGCTTGAAAGATCTGGAACGTAATATTCCTCTTACCGACCAGGATATTTTTAGGATTGCATCAATATCCAAATCTTTTTCTGCCACCTCAATTATGCAATTGGTAGAAGCTGGCAAACTATCATTGGATAATGATTTTGGCGACCTGGTTGGTTTTAAAATTAGAAATCCAAAATATCCGGATCAAAAAATTACATTGAGAATGGCACTTTCTCACACTTCAAGTTTAAATGATTCGCAGGGATATTTGAATCTCGATCTCATCAATCCCGATAAAAATCCAAATTGGGCAAAGTGTTATAATGATTATTTACCAGGAACCAAATTTGATTATTGTAACCTTAATTTCAACTTAATAGGTACCATCATAGAAAAAAAATCCGGCGAGCGGTTTGACGATTACGTTAAAAATCATGTGCTAAAACCTTTAGGACTTTACGGAGGCTATTGTATTGATTCTTTAGATAGTACCCGATTTGTTAAGCTTTACGAATACAATCCCAACGACAGGAAATTTACACCATCGCCAACAGCTTATGCACCTCGTAGAACTGAAATTCAGCATTATGTAATGGGTTATAGTACCCCGATTTTTTCGCCTACAGGTGGGATGAAAATTTCGGCAACAGATTTAGCCAGATACATGATTATGCACATGAATTACGGAAAATCAAATGGTGTGAAAATTATTTCAAAAAAGAGTGCAAAGCTGATGCAAACCGCAGTCACCAATGATGAAGGTTATGGCTTTGCGATCAGGAGTGCAGATAATTTAATACCTGGTGTTAAACTGAAAGGACATACTGGTTCGGCTTACGGACTTTATAGTACCATGTTTTTCAATCCGAAGGAAAAATTTGGAATTGTTATCATTACCAACGGAATAAACGCTACTTATACAGATGATTTTCCTGATTTTAGCAGGGCCGCCATCAATAGCCTCTATCAGAATTTTATAAAGTAACATAAATTCAAGGTGGGAAATCTTATCTCATGTTGCTACACCTTTAACCACATCTTCATTCCTTCCTTGAGTGAATCTTAATGCGTTGGGCGTGTGGTTTCGCAATGCAGAAAAAAATAAAAATAAAGTCTGTGTAAATCATCTTGAATCTGCGGGATATTTTCCTGTAAAAAAATCCATGCTTTCAAATTTCATTTTAGATTTTTAAAACATTTCTACTTCAAAATGAATTATAACTGCGATACCGAAATACGTTGAACTAACATTCTAAATTTTTAAAGAATGCCTGAATATTTACAATTTCCTGGAGATGCTTATCCATTAGGTGCAACTTGGAATGGTAAGGGAGTAAACTTTGCGCTATATGCAGAAAACGCTACAGCTGTTGATTTATGTTTTTTTGATCATGAACATGCAGAAAATGAAACAGTAAGAATTAGCATTCAGGAACGGTCGCACCAAATCTGGCATGCCTATATTCCGGATATCAACCCAGGACAATTATATGGCTACCGTGTTTATGGTCCTTATAAACCTTGTTTAGGACATAGATTTAATGGAAATAAGGTCTTGCTAGATCCCTATGCTAAGGCAATAGCTGGCAATATTAAATGGGATGAATCTTTATTTGGTTACCAATTGGGTGCTGAAGAATTGGATTTAAGTTTCAGTGAAACCGATAATGCAGCCTTCGTTCCAAAATCAGTTGTGATAGATCCGACTTACGATTGGGAAGATGATCAGCATCCTAAAACAGATTATCATCAAACGGTTATTTATGAATTGCATGTTAAGGGATTTACCAAAACCCATCCGGATATACCCGAACATTTAAGAGGTACTTATGCCGGATTGGCACATCCCGTTGCAATAGATTATTTAAAAAACCTAGGTGTTACGGCAGTTGAGCTTATGCCTGTTCATCAATTCATATCCGATCATCATTTAGAAGAAAAAGGACTGAACAATTACTGGGGTTACAACACAATCGGCTTTTTTGCACCCGATTCCCGCTATGCATCATCAGATATCCGCGGAGAACAGGTTAAAGAATTTAAAGATATGGTTAAAGCTTTGCATCAGGCTGGCATAGAAGTGATTCTGGATGTAGTTTATAATCATACTGGTGAAGGAAACGAGCTTGGTCCAACATTATCATTCAAAGGCATTGATAATTGTTCTTATTACCGTTTAGAACAAAACAAGCGTTATTATACTGATTATACCGGAACAGGAAATACCTTAAATTCGATGTTGCCAAATGTATTACGGTTTATGATGGACAGTTTGCGTTACTGGATTTTAGAAATGCATGTTGATGGATTTCGTTTCGATCTTGCTTCTACCCTGGCAAGAGAATTACATGAAGTTAACCGGTTAAGTGCCTTTTTTGATATTATTCATCAAGATCCGGTTATTTCACAAGTAAAATTAATCGCCGAACCCTGGGATGTGGGTGAAGGGGGGTATCAGGTTGGTAAATTTCCTCCGGATTGGGCAGAATGGAATGGGATGTATCGCGATGTGATGCGTGATTACTGGCGTGGCAATCCAAATATGCTGGGCGAATTTGCGCAGCGATTTTTAGGCAGTCCTGATTTGTATGAGGAAGATTACCGCAGACCAACGGCCAGCATTAACTTTATTACCGCACATGATGGTTTCACGCTTCATGATCTGGTTTCCTACAACCATAAGCATAATGAAGCTAACCTTGATGACAATACAGATGGCGAAGACCATAACAAATCATGGAATTGCGGAGTTGAAGGAGAAACTGATGATCAGGAAATTAATAATCTGCGTATGCAGCAAAAACGCAATTTTTTGGCCACTTTATTTTTATCACAAGGAATACCAATGTTGGTTTCAGGTGATGAAATTGGTAAAACGCAGTTTGGAAACAATAACACCTATTGCCAGGATAACGAACTTTCGTGGTTAAATTGGGAATCTGCAGATCAATCTTTGCTGAATTTTACAAGAGAACTGATTCAGTTGCGATTGAACCATCCTAGTTTAAGGAGAAGGAAATGGTTTAATGGCCAGGAAGTTGGCGAAGATGGGATTAAGGACATCGCCTGGTTTACGCCAGATGGCAACCCAATGAAGCGCCATAATTGGGAAAAAGATTTTGCCCGCTCAATTGGCATTTATTTTCATGGCGAAGGCATTCAAAGCAAAGGACCAATGGGTGAGGATATTTTGGACAACCACTTCTTCATTATTTTTAATGCACACTATGAGGAGTTGAATTATAAACTCCCTAAAGCAGATTATGGTAATAAATGGAGAAAGATTTTAGATACTGCCAGCGGAGAGATTTCTAAAAATGAATTGGAGCTGTATGCAGCTGCTGAAAATTTAAAGGTAAGCGGCAGATCTGTTCTGGTACTGAAATCAGAATAATAATGGCGCTTTAAAGTCTTATTTTATTCATTTTAAAATAAAATGTAGCGGAAGGTCTAATACAAACATTTATTCAAAATTTGTCAACTCCACTACATTTCATCCGAAGCAGTTCACACTACTATTAAAGTAAATTTGATAAACCATTTTAGGATAAGGCATCGTTAATATCTTAATTTTTGCTTTTGGGTGTTTAATGCATACCCAACAATTTGTTTGAAAAAAACGGTTTCATTCGGCGGAAGATCTATTAAATAGGCACAGTCAGTAATCATACAATCTAATTCATTCTGTTGGTTTTACCCTGCATTGATTTTATTATTCATGGTAAAATAATCACTACTGGTTAACAAAACGTTGATATGTGCTTGCAGATGTAATTTTGTCAATACTCAAATAAGCTTTTAACTTGGAGAACTCCATGCTCTGGATAGCTTTCACTGCTGACTTTAATTTTTCACTACTTACGCCTAATCTTGCTGCCCAGTAATTGCGATCCTGTTCATCAGCAATATCGATCAGCTCTTTTCTGGCTGTTGTCGAAATGTTTTGATATTCCATCGGTTTATAAATTGGTTATTAGCAATAACACCATCTGAATAAATATGGTTTTATGAAAAGTAAATAAATTTTAAAATAATGTAAACTTTCTGTGAGCTAACGAATTATAACTTTATTATCCATTTTTAATTTAAAGAAATATACCATGGAAAATCAGGATATTAATCCTCGTGAACGAAAAAAAGAAGAACAAATAGCAGAAAACAGCGAAGGAATGTAGATGGAACTAGCTTTGGTGGATCACAAAATGAAGATGCAGATCAGATTATGGATCATGAAGATTCTGAATTAAATAAAGACCTGGAAGGGGGCGATTATTCTAAAGAAGGTAAAACACTTGATGGACGTGATTTCGATACAGATGAAAGTGTGGGTTAATCCTTTAAAAACCTTTTCTATTTATTAACTGTTTTAAAATAATCTAATCAAAAAATCATGGATGATAAACAGAAAACAGGTGGTGCTGATCGGGGTAGAATCAACATCAACGAAAGTTATGAGGTAGATTATTGGTCTAACAAATTTGGTGTTAGTAAAGATAAGCTAAAGGCAGCAGTACAAACAGTCGGAACCTCGGCAGATGCTGTTGAAGAATTCTTAAAAAAGTAAACAATTAAACTATGAGTCTCCAAAAATATGTTGCTAAACGAGATTTTTCTAAAACTTCAGAACCTAAAGCTGGAAAAAGTAAAAGTAAAACTGAACTGCTTTTTGTAATTCAAAAACACGATGCATCACGTTTACACTATGATTTCAGGCTGGAAATGGATGGCGTTTTGAAGAGTTGGGCCGTACCTAAAGGCCCTTCAACTGATCCTAAAAATAAACGTTTGGCCATGATGGTGGAAGATCATCCTTTCGATTACAGAAATTTTGAGGGTATTATCCCTAAGGGAGAATATGGTGGCGGAACAGTAATTGTTTGGGATGAAGGAACGTATGAACCAATAGCGGAGATTAAAGGGAAAAAAGCCCAGGAAAAACATCTGTTGAATCAATTAAAGGAAGGTTCGCTAAAAATAAAACTACACGGAGAAAAGTTAAATGGCGAATTCGCTTTGGTAAAAACCCATGGCATGGGCGAAAATGGTTGGTTATTAATCAAACATAACGATGAATATGCCTCCACCAAAGATATTACCAAACTGGATAAATCAGTCCTGTCCGGAAAAACAATTGCTGGCATGGAGAAAACTTCAGAAAAAGTTTGGAAAGAAGGAAAAGCACAAAAAATAAAAGATGATAAAAAAAATCCCGTGGAGGGTAAAAAAAAGGAAACGCAAGAGGTAGGGGCAGAAGCTGATCTTGAGCCCAAATCAATTTTAAAAAAAGCGCCAAAAGCGACAATGCCAAAAGGTATTAAACCAATGCTTGCAACCCTTGTAGATGAACCTTTTGATGACGACAATTGGCAGTATGAAGTAAAATGGGATGGTTACAGAGCTTTGGCATTCATTAATAAAAAGAACGTTGATTTATTTTCAAGAAACAATAAATCTTTCAATGAAAAGTTTTATCCCATTTATGATTTACTTCAGGAATGGAAAATAAATGCCGTTTTGGATGGTGAGATTTTAGTTTTAAATGATAAAGGGATTTCCAACTTTGGATCATTACAGAATTGGCGAAGCGAAGCTGATGGCGAGCTTGTTTTTTATGTGTTTGACCTGCTTTGGTATGAGGGTAAAAACTTAATGGAGCTTCCATTAGTTCAACGACAAGCGGTATTAAATGAGATTCTTCCCACTGATGATGATCGGATCAGACTGGGTAAAGTGTTTAAAGCAAGCGGAGTAGATTTTTTTGCTGCGGCAGAAAAAATGGGACTGGAAGGAATCATTGCAAAAAAAATAAACAGTACTTATGTATCTGACCGCAGATCGAAAGACTGGTTGAAGATTAAAATCCATAAAAGGCAGGAAGTGGTAATTGCCGGATATACCAAAAATGAAGATACTTCAAAACCTTTCAGTTCATTATTACTAGGCGTTTACGAAAAAGGAAAATTACAATATGTAGGCAAAGTGGGTACCGGATTTTCTGATCGGATACAAAGGGATATGATAAAGCAATTTGAACCTTTAATTACTAATGAAAGTCCTTTTAAGGCCATTCCTGATGTAAATAAGCCATCGAGGTTCAGGCCAAATCCGCCGAAGGCCAAAGCAACCTGGTTAAAGCCAGAATTGGTTTGCGAAGTAGCCTTTACCGAAGTAACCGATGATGGCGTTTTCCGTCATCCTTCTTTTCAAGGGATGAGGGAAGATAAAGCAGCTAAAGATGTAGTAAGGGAAAAAGAAGCATCGACAGAAAAAATAATTGATAGCCAGGAAGAAGAAGAAAATAAACACGCACAAGCGATAAAACCTCCAAAAGGAAAAGAACCTAAAACCTTGCTAAATCCAAAAGATGAAACGCAGGTAAGGAAAATAAAAGGCCATGAACTTAAATTTACCAATTTAAGTAAGGTTTACTGGCCGGAAGATAAGGTGACCAAAAGGGACATGTTTAATTACTATTATCAGGTTGCTGATTATATTCTTCCTTATTTAAAAGACAGACCACAGTCGCTCAACCGTTTTCCTGGTGGCATTCATGGCAATAGTTTCTATCAAAAAGATGTAAAAGGTAAAGCACCGGATTGGGCCAAAACTTTTCCTTATGAAACCGGAGATGGAGAAGCAAAAGAATATCTGGTTGGTACTGATGAGGCATCTTTACTATGGATGGCCAGCTTAGGTTGTATTGAAATGAATCCGTGGTTTAGTCGTATTCAAAGTCCTGATAATCCGGATTATTGTGTGATTGATTTAGACCCCGATCAGCATACTTTCGATCAGGTTGTAGAAGCGGCACTGGAAACTAAAAAAGTATTGGATGCGATTGATGTTCCGGGTTATTGTAAAACATCAGGCTCAACGGGAATGCATATTTATATTCCTTTAAATGCCAAATACAGCTATGATCAAAGCCAAATGTTCGCTAAAATAATTGTGAATCTGGTTCATCAGCAAATTCCAGAGTACACTTCGCTCGAACGAATGGTTTCAGCCAGAAAAGGGAAAATGTATCTGGATTTTTTACAGAACAGGCCTGGGGCAACCATTGCCGGTCCTTACTCTCTTCGCCCAAAAATAGGCGCTACAGTATCTACACCACTCCATTGGGATGAAGTTAAACCAGGCTTAAAAATGAAAGATTTTAATATTCTCAATGTCATTGACCGGTTAAAAGTGGAGGGTGATCTTTTTAAAGGAGTACTGGGAAAAGGAATCGACTTAAAAAAGGCAATCAGCAAGGCAAAAAGTGTTTTTGGCTAAACCATAAATGATCTTTAAGGGTTTCACTATATTTGGGAAAAATATAAAAAATGATAGCCCACCACGTTTTATTCTGGCTTAAGGCCGACACTACTGAAGATCAAAAAGTTGCTTTTCGTAAAAGTTTACAAACCCTTGAAGACATCGAAGTTGTTAAAAATTTTCATGTCGGAACCCCGGCTCCAATCGAAAGAGCTGTTGTAGATACAACATATACCTTTAGCCTGATCTTATTTTTCGAAGACCTGGCCGCTCATGATGTTTATCAGGTACATCCACTGCATAAAGCTTTCTTAGAAGAATTTAGGGTTTTCTTTGATAAAGTGGTGATTTACGACGCCCATTAAAAATATTAGTTATTCAAAAGCCGTCACTCCCCAATTAATCGTAACTTGGATTATTATGTAAATTCGTAATATTATCTGTTCAATAGAAAACCATGCAATGAAGAATATAAAATTGTTTGAAGATAAAAAAGTCCGTACACATTGGGATGACAAAGAGGAAACATGGTACTTCTCTGTTATTGATATAATAGAAATTCTTACAGGCAGTAGTATTCCCAAGAGATATTGGAGTGACTTAAAAAAGAAGCTAACAAAAGAAGGAAGTCAGTTGTACGAAAAAATCGTACAACTGAAATTTGAAGTGGATTGATGGCCTATAAAAAATAGGAGGTCTCTACATTGATAAATGTATAGTAATTAGTTAAGGAAAAACGGAGAACTTCTTTATTCTCAATATTAAATATAACTCAACCACCATTGGCCGTGCGTTTCCTTATATTTCTTGAACCATTTACAAGGCAAATAAAGAATGGCTACTACGGCAATCCAAATCAAATAAACCAGGGGCAAACCAAATCCAAAGTCAGCTGGCCTGAATAGAAACGGGATTTGAACAATCTGTTGACTGGTATATCCGGTTGTAAAAAAGGCTATTACCAATATGGTGTGTAAAAGATAAAAATGAATGACATAGTAAAAGAAAGGCACAGCGCCATAAACTGATGCAATTCTGGTGAACCAATTGTTTATTTTTTCTGTAAAAGCCAGAAATAACATCGCAGGGCCCAATGTCATTGAGATATATTGCAGAGATGGCGGATATTTACTCACATTAAAAAAGGCAAGCAGGTTTTTGAACAGGTCGCCATATTCCTTTCTGGGCACAGGATCGCCATAAATATTAACGAATCTTAAAAGTAAGAATAAGAAAACTGATAATGATCCAACAATCAACAGGTTTCGTTTTCTCTTGGCTGCATCGTATGTCTTTTTATACCAGGCACCAATTCCGTATCCAACAAACATTACACCTGTCCATGGTAAAATAGCATAAAAAATTCCAATAAAATGGTTGTTTGGCAAAGGCACAATTGTTCCGAACGCTGTAAAAAATACCTTTAATATTAAAGCCATGTCCGGGTTTTTTGGAACGGGCAATAAATTAAAAATATTATGTCCGAATACGAGCAATAAACCTACAATCAAAACGGTTTTATATGAGATTCTGCTGGCTAAGGCTAAAAAAATCATACTGCAACCTATTGCCCATATTACCTGTAAGATGATAAAATTGTATAACGGATTAAATGTTAATCCGAGTGTTATGATCAGTATTTCTACCACAATTAACCATAAACCACGTTTTAACAGAAACGAACTTGCCGCGGCAGAAGTTTTATTTTGTGCAGAAAGGTAAGCAGACAGCCCCGAAAGAAAAACAAAAACCGGCGCACAGAAATGTGTAATCCATCGGATAAAAAATAAAGCTCCTGTTGTTGTTTCCGGATTTAGCGGATCGCTCGTCATAGCGCCAATGTGAAAAAAATCACGGGTATGATCAAGAGCCATTATAATCATTACTAATCCACGCAGGATATCAATTGAAAGTATACGTTTTGATGATAGTGATTGATCAATAGTCATGGTGTCAGGTTTGGTATCATTAAAGATATAAATTCTATACCAGATCAATAACAATATTTTCTATTAATACCATAGATGGATATAGTTGTAAAAACGATTTAGAAATACTTTAATTGACGTTTTTGATTTTGATGTTAAAAAAATTATAATAATATTTGTTTTGGCTCTGACCAAATAATCGTAATAAGATTTCGAACATTCTTATTGCTTTTTGATCCAATGAACTAATATTGATAATTACGATCTTTTAAAAAAAGATCAAAAATTTTATTAAATGCGAAGTTATTTTAGAAATTTCAGCTGTTTCATTTTTGCGATAACAGTTACCGCTTTTACACAGCACTCTTTTGGGCAAAACAGTAAAAAGGAATATTTAAACCGGATCAATATCATCCAACAGAACATCAACAAGTTTTTCTATGTTGAAGATAAAGGCTTGTATTTGGAAACCATTGGCAAACACGAAAAGCCATTTTCCTATTTATGGCCATTATGTGCACTTATTCAGGCTACCAATGAAACAGAAACGTTGGGCTACAAGAACACAATGAAACCAGTGGTAAAAGCAATAAATCAATATTATACAAATGAACCGCCTTCGCCATCCTATCAATCGTACATTAATAAAAGTTCTCGTTTTTACGATGATAATCAGTGGATTGCCATTGCTTATTTAGATGCATATAACCGAACTAAAGACGCATTTTATTTAGATAAGTCGAAAGAAATTTATAGCTGGTTGTTAACCGGGTATGATGAAAAAACGGGGGGTGGCCTTTATTGGAAAGAAGATGAAAAAACATCCAAAAACACCTGTTCAAACGGGCCAAACATTTTAATATCACTGCAGTTATACAAAATTACCAAAGAGAAAAAATATTTAGATACTGCACTTTTGGTTTACGATTGGACCAATAAAACACTCCGATCTTCTGAAGGTATATTTTACGATGCCATTAAAGTTGCTTCGTCAAAAATAGATTATGCTACTTATACCTATAATACGGGTACAATGTTACAGGCAAACGCATTGCTATATGAGATCACAAATGATGATAAATATCTCAATGAAGCTAAGATAATAGCTACGGCTGCAGAAAAGCATTTTTATCAGCAGGATAAATTGCCTGATCATTACTGGTTTAATGTTGTTTTTATGCGTGGCTATCTGGAATTGTATAAGATAGAAAAAGACTTAAACAGATTGAATTTTTTGATAAAAGATGCAGAAAGAATCTGGAACAATGAACGAGATGAAAATAATTTACTCGGGAAGGGAAAAAACAAATCATTAATCATGCAAGCGGGCATGTTAGAATTTTATGCCCGGTTGGCGCAACTACATTTAACCAAATCATAATCACACATAAATAATGAAAAGAAGAGCATTTATACAAAACACGGGCTTATTGGGTGCGGGTGTTCTAGCATCAAAGTTTTCACTTGCTGCCGGGTTAGTTCCAGAATTTCCGGTAGTAAGAGTAGCACAAGGGAAAAGGCATTTTCAAAGTAAAGCAGTTGATGCTGCTATTAAAACATTTCAATCGAATGTTAAAAATCCAGAATTAGCCTGGCTTTTTGAAAACTGTTTTCCAAATACTTTGGATACAACAGTTTATTATGAAGAGAAAAATGGCAGACCAGATACTTATGTTATTACTGGTGATATTGATGCCATGTGGTTACGCGATAGTTCTGCACAGGTTTGGCCATATCTGCAATTTGTTAATGAGGATGAACCGCTAAAAAAATTAATTGCAGGTGTTATTATCCATCAAACTAAATGTGTTTTAAAAGATCCTTACGCTAATGCGTTTTATGGTGATGCAAATAAAGTTGGCGAGTGGAAAACGGATAAAACTGCTATGCAGGCGGGTGTGCACGAGCGTAAATGGGAAATAGACTCTTTATGTTATCCTATTCGGTTGGCTTATCACTATTGGAAAAAAACAGGAGATAAAATACCTTTTGATGCAGATTGGAAAAAAGGAATCGAGGCAACTTTAAAAACCTTTAAAGAACAACAACGTAAGCATGATAAAGGACCTTATCATTTCCAGCGTGAAACCACTCAACCAACAGATTCTTTGCCGATGGCAGGATATGGTTTCCCGGTAAATCCCGTTGGTTTAATTTGCTCGGCTTTTCGCCCTAGTGATGATGCCACAATTTTCCCATTTCTGGTGCCATCTAACTTTTTTGCAGTTTCCAGCTTAAAACAAGCTGCCGAAATGATTAAAGCACTACAACCTGATAAAACTTTAGAAAGTAATCTGTTAAACCTGGCAAATGAGGTAAACCTTGCACTTCAAAAATACGCCATTGTAAATCATCCTAAATATGGAAAAATTTATGCATTTGAAGTTGATGGTTTTGGAAGCGCTTATTTAATGGATGATTCAAATGTTCCAAGCCTGTTAAGCTTACCATATTTAGGTGCTATGAAGGTAGAAGACCCAATTTATCAAAACACCAGAAAATTCGCGCTTTCTAAAGATAATCCATATTTTTTTAAAGGCACTGCTGCCGAAGGTATCGGTGGGCCACATGCTGGCCAGGATATGATTTGGCCAATGAGTATTACGATGCGTGCACTAACCTCGAAAAATGATGCAGAAATTAAATATTGCATTGATACCTTGCGTAAAACTCATGCCGGAAAAGGTTTTATGCATGAATCATTCAACAAAGATAACCCTGCGAATTTTACCCGTGCCTGGTTTGCATGGTCTAATACTTTATTTGGTGAGTTGCTTTGGAAAACTTACCATGAAAAACCAGCCTTGTTAAAAGCGTAACGAAACAGGATGTCCAAAAAGTCTTACCCAATCGCCGTTATTATAACTTAATTGAGAATCTTAAATTAGGATTAATTGCAACTGCAATTAGGAAGATTTCTATTTTCATTGGAATGGCAGACTGACTTTTTGGACAACCTTTTTAGTTTAACTTTTTTACGATTATCATGCAATTTGTAAATAAAAGAGACAGTATAATGTAAAACAAATGTTAGAACACATTGCCTAATCACTTTTAAATCCAAATTTTTGTAAATTGTGCAAGATTATCCATTAAGCCTTGCAAAAAAACAACAAAAACATTCTTAAAGATATTGAGTCGATCAATCAAATTCCTGCAGTTACAAATATTTTAGAAATTATTTGTAAAACAACAGGAATGGGTTTTTCTGCTGTTGCCAGAGTTACGGCTGAAAAATGGGTGGCATGTGCTGTAAATGATGAGATTAACTTCGGATTAACAGCAGGTGGTGAACTAAAATTGGAAACCACAATTTGCAATGAAATAAGGCAGCACCAAAATCCGGTAGTGATTAATCATGTGGCAGAAGATTTGCATTTTTCCAGCCATCACACTGCTTTATTGTATGGCTTTCAAAGCTATATTTCGGTACCTATTATTCTTAAAAACGGATCGTTTTTTGGAACACTTTGCGCAATAGACCCAAAGCCCGCTAAATTGAACAATCCAACGGTAATCGGCATGTTTAAGATGTTTGCCGACCTTATCGCTTTTCATTTAGATACTTTAGAGCAATTAGCCATTTCGGAAGAAAGGCTGCAGGTTGAAAGGGAAACTTCTGAGCTACGTGAACAATTTATTGCCATTCTCGGTCACGATTTACGCAACCCGCTAAATGCTATTGCAAATAGTGCACAGCTCTTAGCACGAATTAATCATGAAGACAGAACGCAAAAACTTGTTAACATCATTAAAGATTCGTCGTTTAGGATGAATGGTTTGATTGAAAATATGCTTGATTTTGCAAGTGGACGATTGGGTGGTGGAATTACGATTTCGGCTACACCCGATGAAGATTTAGAAAAGATACTATTTCAGGTTATTGAGGAAATACATGCAATTTCTCCTGATAAAAAAATGAAACTCAATTTTGATGTTACACATCCGGTAAACGCCGATGGTAAGCGAATAGCCCAACTGTTTTCTAATTTATTGGGCAATGCGTTAAGTTATAGTCCTGCCGAGTCAACTATCGAAATCACTGCTGAAAGTGATGATGAACAATTTACACTATGCGTGGCCAATCCGGGCAAGAAAATTCCGGAAGCAGCAATGGAGCGACTTTTTCAGCCATTCTCAAGAGGGGAGGTGGAACCTAATCAAAAAGGTTTGGGCCTGGGTTTATACATTGCATCCGAAATTGCTAAAGCACACGGTGGCTCCTTAGCGGTTTCTTCCAGTGAAACACAAACCTGTTTTACCTTATCATTGCCAATATTGAAATGATTTTTGTAGATGATAAAACACCAACCTCAAGTCTTCTTGAAGTAAAGCAGGGAGATAACATCGATAATGGTCAAATATCAGGCAGCGTAAAAAATATCAGCATTCAGGAAACCGATGAGTATTTGATGTTTCTGTTTCTGCTAGAGAACAATCAGGAAATCGTGATCAAAAAGATCAGGCAGGTTTGCTAACTATAATATTGGCCGTGGATCGAAAATTACCTGAAATGATCTGATCTTTTCATTTTCAAGTTTATACCAGCCACATGAAAATATTTCCTTTTCGCCCATGTTAATATTATACCAAAGGCAAACATCGTTACCATCTACGAAAGTTTTCTTGATATCATATTTGAACTTCATCTTTTTCATATCATCGATGTAAACATCTGCGCCATGGCGTTCACCTAATACACCTTTAAAAGTCATGTCATCGGTTAATTGTGCTCTTGCAAGCTCAAAATCTTCTGCATTTAGTGCGCCGATAAAATCCTGAACCACAACTTTTGAATTGTGTTCATCTAAAATTTGATTGGTAATGGCCATAAAAATTTGAAATTGATTGTAAAGTTAAAACGATTATTTATTGATACAAATGTTTGCTTTGCCGATTTTACAATCCATTTCGTGTAAAGAAAGCTGGCATTTCATGTAAAATAAATCACGTCAGAATTAAAATTCTTACCTTTACAATATTGCTGCCCCTGAATGATTTTTATTTAAATGAACGCTTACATAAATTTTATAAAATCCATTTGTTTTGATCCTCTTGCATTAGAAACCCACGCTTACTTTTATATTAGAATGGAACTGGCACTTTGTAAACTTGAACTTTGCAAAGATCTTTTTGTCTTTGAAAGTTTAAAATCTGATTATCGATATAAGTTTTCTCTTCTTGTTAACCATATCACAGAATGCTTAGAGAAAAGAACCTATGGCATGAATTTTTCTAGTGCAGACTTTAATGTTCTGAAAATGAATCTTGCTAAAATCGAAAACTCAGATTTTAATAAGACAATATTGGATTCTGCGATGGAAGATTTAAATCAAATTTTCAAAAATAATAGTTTTGTTGCGTACAATAATCTGGAAACTAAAGTTTTAAGTTTATCTGCATAGCCTTAATAAACTTCAATTTCATCAACAAATATCCAGGGTTTTCGATTAGGATAATCTCGCCATTCTGGTAATTTTTGGAGATTAATTGCCTTAACTTTGATGTACCTTGTATTGGTTATCTTTTTAAAATCTACAGCTAATCTGCACGTTTCTTTATCGTAGTTTTCGCTTAGCTCAGGTTGAATTGATTCTCCTGCGAGTTGATACGTTTTACGGTCTGTAGAGGTATAGATAGAAATTTTATTAGGTAAGAAAACCCAATGTCTTTGATCATTCAAAAAGCCAGTAATTACTTTTCTTACATTCTGAATGCTTCCCAAGTCGATAATTACCTCCATGTCTTTTCCTAACCATCCTAAATAGTTGTATTGGAAATTATTGTAACCTCTTGAACCATCAGTCAGTGTTCTCAAACCTTTACTTAAATATTCGGTATCTGGTTCACTTATTGCCTTTACCGTTTTACCAGTAGCCAAATGCAGTAGTGGTCCGTCCTTAAAAATTTTATTCCATTCTGAGGCATAATCATCAAAAGTTACACCATCTTCCGTAAGTTGTTTTATTCCGTTATTTTTTAAGGCAGCTATAAATCGTTCCACTTTTTTCTCGAAGCCCGGACGGATTTTCCAATTTTTACCATCCACAACAAAAACACCATGTTTTTCTAAACCATAAAAGCGTGCTTGTTGTAAAACAGCATATTCTAAGGATAACCGCTCAATTAAAACATGATGAGAAGATAATGGTTCGTTGTGAACTGCTTGCTCCGCTTTGTCTAAAATATCACTATATTTTTCTATTTGTTCAGGTTTTAACCAGGTATTCCACTCGGCTGACGGATCGCCGTAAATATCCAAAATTCGCTTTGAAGCTACTAACTCTTGTTCCATTGTTTTTTCATATTCTTCTATAAAAGGAGCTGCTTTTCCATAATAAGCAGTCATGAAATTCTGTTTTTCAATGTCAATGTTCACATTTGGGTTCCAGCTTAATTTAGCCAATAGATAGGATTTTAATGCTGTGAATTCGCCTATTGTAACTTCGCTCCCTTGAATGAAAATCCCTGCAACTTTATTCCTGGCAAAAAATTCAATATTTTCTTTTAAAGAATTCTGATTAGGAAACGGGCTTAAATAATTTGTAAATTGTACCACATAATCCCAAATCATAAGGTTTTTGCTTATAGCCGACCAACCCGCCAAATCATTCCTAAAACCGTTCGTTTTAGGATTAGTTTCAATTGGTTTCGATCGATCCAAATCTATTGTCGAAAGCATTACACTTACATTTTTTCGTGGTTTTATTCCAACAGGTGGATGTTTAGAGTAAAGATAAGCCAGGGTAGAAATGCGCTGATCAGGAAAATTTGCCGCTACATTATTTACGAAATTGATTATTGAACCTTGCGGACCGCCATATTTTTTATCAACTGCTGCACAACTGGAACAAGTACAATAACCAAAGCCATCATTTTGAGAAACTGACCAGTATTTCTTTTCAGGATGATTATGGATTTCTTCCTTTAAATTTTGAACTAAAATTTGATAAACATTTTGATTACTTAAACATAATTGCGTGGCTTTTCTCTCGCCGTTTACCAGAGCGTAATATTCCGGGTGATCTTTGAAATACTTTTTGGCTGGCACTAATTTATCAAATGTATGTCCCCAAAGGCCCCATTCATCTTCTAATAATTGCAGTTTATGCCAGTTTCTATATTCTTCATTATATTGATCGGGATAATAAACTTGCCTGAAATGAAACTGCGGGTTTTGCAAATCATTAATTGGAGGAAGTTTTATTGTGCTCTGTTGTGGAATAAAACTGAAATCAGCAGTGTATTTTTTGCATCCTAAATATTGATCCAGGAAATGATAAATCCCGTACAGGGTTGCCTTTTCGGAATTTCCATAAATAAATAATTTCTGACCGATGGTTTTGATCACAAAGCCATCGGTCAGAAATTCTTCTTTAACACTGGTTCTATTGGTTTTACCAATGCAAATTTCCAGGTTACTGGCTTGTTCAACATCAGTTTCAATAGTAAGGGCTGCATTTGAGATTTTTTCAAGATAGTATTTTAATATTTCTGCGGCCTTGTTTTCTGAAATGCCGGCGTGCTTGGGTAAAATAATTTTGTAATCAGATTTAGAATTAATAACCAGGTTCATTTGAGCATATGATTTAGTGAGCATGGCAAATGCAATAATTATTAAACCAATTTTCTGCCTCAACATATCCATTTTCTATTAAAATTTATGCTGGAAAGAGATCTGCGCATCAAACTCATTTCTTTTTTTACCAGGAATGTATTCCTGATTATTCCAGGTTCCAAAAATTCCCAAAATATTTCGCTTCCATAGTGTTCTTTGATAGCCTAAGGTAAAACGGATAGATTCTAAATTTAATCTCTCCTTAATTTCAAAATTTCTACCTCTGTCATCAGGTGAGAAACCATAACCAGCAATCGCTGTAAAATAATCATCAGTAGAATCATTGATGAAATAGCGCCCTGAAAGGATATAAGAGTTTGCAATTTGTTTTCCATTTGGCATAACAAATGTTTTTCCATTTAACCAAAAGTTGCCAAAATATTTACCTAATCCAGCTGTAACACTATAATAATTCAAATAACTATTCAAAAATCTCACACCCATTTCTGCTTCCCAGCTTTGGTTAAATGGTAAAAAGTAGGAGTACGCAAACTTGAATTTAGGGAAAATAATCGCATTGGAATAAGCCAGATTGATGTAAGAATATCCGGTATTATGGATTGGGTAAGATTCAACCTCAAACTGATATCCTCGTGCATCATTGCGGTCAGCATAGTTTACCCTTGCAATCAATGATCCACCTTTTTCTGTACGCATGTAATAAGCACTGTATAAATTCCAAGGTTTTCTTCCTTGCTGGTCAAAAGCTGTTATTCCGTAGCTCAAGCCGATTCTATTCTGCCTGGTTAAAATGAATAAATCATGATTAATACTCCTTATGCTTTCGTTTTGTGGATATTTGTTCAATAAGGATTTTGAAAGTTGATAGGCCATGCTTTTATCGCCTTGATTTTGAGTAATGCTTAACTTTTTCAACTGAATGCTTTGAGGGTCATCATAATATTGAATTCCTTCATTAATATATTTTATCGCATTGTTTCGCTCTCCATTCGCTAGCGAAAGGTTGATCAATTGATTTCTCGAAAATGTATCTGCAGGATAGAAAGTTAAAATCTTCTGATAACTGCGATATGCATTCAAACTATCTTTTTTCTGAAGTTGATCTTTAGCTTTTGAGTATAAAATATCCTTATACAAAACTTCAGCTTTTTGATTATTTGGATTATTTTTCCTTAAATTTTCTGCTATTGCCTGTGCTTGATCATAGCGTTTCATTGTACGCAATAAATCGGCCTTACTCATCGTGATGTTCATATCTCCACTATGCTCTAGCAAGCTTGAATAAATTAAGGCTTGCTCGTTATTTCCAGCCTGAATATTTAAATTGTAAAGCGTTTCCAAACACTCTAAATGATCCGGTTGAAGTGCAAGTACCTTTTCATATTCTTCAATGGCCTTATTTAGCTCATTCTGTTTACGATAATTTTGTCCGGCAGCTAAATGCGCATCAATATAAAGGTTTTTGATCGCACCATCGTTTGGATATTTTTTACTCAAGTTTCGCCAGGCCATATCACCACTGCTATAATCGGTTAACTCGTAAAGCATTGCCACTCTTTTTATTTCCATGGCTTTATCTGTTGCAAAGTATTTCAAATACTGATTTGCATAGCCGATGGACTTTGCCAAATTTTTCTGCTGATAGCTCAAATTAACAAGATAATTAAGTGCATCTTTTTGATTTGGCTTTAGTGATAAAACTTTATTTAATTCCACTTCTGCCTGAGTATTTCTGTTGGTCAATAGATATAGTCTTCCCAAAAGTAATCTGATATCAAGATATCCTGGGCTTATTGCTAACCCTCTTTTAGCTAACTGAATTGCTTTTGGATAGTTTTTGTTGACATTGGTTTCTCTAACCGCTTGTTTCAAAAGATCATCTGATGATACATTTTGTGCAAAAGAAACTTTTATAAATAGGCACATTAATAATATGAGCCCTGTTTTACTAAATTTTGAGCAACACATATTATAATTTCCTTTGTTCATAATCTGATAATTTGTTGTTCTTTTTTTTAAATCCGCTTCTTGTCATAATTCCCCAATGTAGTTTTTGCCCGGTTAGGAAAAACCAATTTCCTCTGATAGAGAAAAATAATACGAGTGGATGATAGACTAATGGCTCTATAACAGCTGCGGCACAAAGCTTCAATACCTCTGATTTTTTCTGATATTTCATGCCAGTAATTTCATCCCACAGAACAGAAATAATGGTGATCATAACCGAAAATGAATAAATGAAAATTAATAATGCAATTGCATAAGACCATGTAATCTGGCCAGTGATAATGATATAGATATAATAGATAATCCCTCCGAATTCTAAAATAGGAGCTAACCATTCAAAAAACACCCAATATGGAAACGAAACCAGGCCAAAAACTTTGTATTTTGGATTTAGAAATACTTTCTTATGGAACCACAACGTTTGCGCCAAACCTTTGGCCCAACGTGTTCTTTGTCGTGAATACACGCTCAAGGTGGACGGGACCTCAGTCCAACACATTGATTCAGGAATATATTTAACCTTATATTTCTGTTTATTATCTTCCATGTAAATCCTCATCCGCGTAACTAATTCTAAATCTTCACCAAAAGATTCATGGCTATAACCACCGGCTTTAAGAACAATATCTTTATCGAATAAACCTAAACCACCTGATACCAACATCAAACCATTAATTCTGGACCACGCCATCCGACCCATCAAAAATGCTCTGATGTATTCCAGTTCCTGAAAGAGAGGAAGAAACTGTTTTGGTGCTCTAACTTTCTTAAGAAAGCCATTTTCGACTTCACAAGAGTTGCTGATTCTAATCACCGCACCAGTAGCAATAACTTTTGTTTTTTCTTCAACAAAAGGTTTTACCATTTTTAATAAGGTATCTTTATGAAGAATACAATCCACATCTGTACACAAAAACAAAGGATAGGAGGCTGCATTGATTCCTGCATTTGAGGCATCAGCTTTGCTTTTTCCATTTTCCTTGTCAATAACCATTAATTTGGCGTAAACCGGATTTGTTGATTTATAAATCTTTTTGACGGGTTGGGTGACGATTTCTTCGTGGTAGGCGAAATTCACTTCTACTAATTCATATTCATCAATCAATTGCTGTAACGAGTCATCAGTACTTCCGTCATTCACTATAATTACTTCAAACTTTGGGTAATTAAGAGATAACAGCGTATGAACGCCATTCCTGATGATTTCGCCCTCATTATAGGCAGGCGCAATTACCGATATCCCAGGTGTGTGTTGTGATGTTAACAATGATTCATAGCTAATGAAGCTGTTTTTACGCTGGTATTTTATAATTTCTATAATGCTAAATATAATAAGCATTAAATAAGTGCCCATAATAGATATGCCGTAGTAAAATATGCCATGCTCAAAGGTAAATCTGATAACTTCTTTAACTTTAACGTATTCCATGCAGCTTAATTAATGGGTCTTCAAAATGTTTAATAATTGCTCTTTGCTCCTCATCTATATCGTTAAGGCTTTCCAGAATTTTCTCTTTTAGTGCTACCGGGTGCGACATTATTGCTGCTGTTGCACTTTTAAGAATGGTATAGTGATCTGCCTGAAGAAATTTATCTCTCAAGAAATTCAATGCATTTCCACTGGCAATTGCGCCCAGTGCCAATAGAATCTGAGATTTATTTAGATTACGTTCGGTCGGATAAATCGAAATTAATTTCTGCTCTGCATCTTCAGCATTTAAAGCACCCAAAGTATAAATTGTCTCATTTCTGATCTTTTCATCGCGATGCGCTAAAAGCTTAATCAATTCTGGTATTGCCTTAAACTGTTTATAATGAAGTAACAGCTTGATGCTCAGGATAACTATCGTTTTGTTTTGACTGGCAAGAAAATAGCTGAAATCAGGTATTTCTGTATATTCTGACTTGGTAATAGCATCGAACAATAAAATCTGATGCCAATTGCTTAAATCTTCCTTTTCATTCTTTAAGAAGTTTAAAGATAAATGAGTTTGAAGCTTTAACAGAGTAGCATAAGCCTCAACACGAACATCAATATTCTTGTTTTTAAGCAAAAGTTGGATAGATTCTGTCGAATCATAATCATGAATGGCCTGTAATTCTTTTAGCCCTTGAGCTTTGATAAACCAGAATGAACTTTTTAACTTGCTTAAAGTAATTTCGTTTAACCTTAAACTGAAATAAGCTGAGGTAATTAATCGCGAAATGTTTCCGGTTAAGTTATGTTTATAATAAATTAAAAGTTTAACCAAAACCTCCTTAAAAATAGCGTTTTTGTTTTTCAGTTCATTTAGTTTTCTTACTGTAGAGTTCAGCTCATCTTGAGGCATGTCGGTAATGGAGTCATAAACAAGTAGATGTTCATTCAACTCATCAAGGATTAAACTTTCTGCCTCATCTGCTTTCCGTTTGTAACGCTGCTTTTTTGTACGATTGTAAAATATAAAGCTCAAAGTAAATGTAATTACGCACAGCGCCAATATACTTACCAGGATGGCTATTTGAATTAATAGCGGATAATCACGATAGCTAACTTTTGAAAATATCAGACATAGCTTACCCGACAGATCACAATAGTTCTGCATAAAAAATAATTTAAATGGGGGTTAAGCTGCTGTTTTATTTAGTTGAATAAGCTGCTTTATTTTGGCTAATACTACATTTATCGAAAATGGTTTGATGATATAATCCTGGGCTCCGATGGCAAGTACATCAACGATCACATCTTCTGCAGATAAGGAAGAAAGGACAACAACTGGCGTACCTTGATTATTTTCCGATTTTTTGATTTTCATGATCAATTCTATTCCGGTTACATAAGGTAACATTAAATCAGTAAGAATCAGATCATACTTCTCATTTTGAATTTTTTCTACGGCTTGTATTCCGTCAAAAGCAACATCAACGTTTATGTTTTCTTTAGTTAATCTTGATTCTAAAAACTTGTTGATCAGGATTTCGCTATCAACGATTAAAACTTTATCTCTCATATTATTTTAGGTAAATGCATTGAGATTGCTAAATAAGATAAAAAACTAAAACGTTTTATTCAAAAGTTGTGCCTAAATGTGCAAAATACTGATGTTTTGTATATCTAAACAGTCATATTTTTTAATTAAATAGTTGATTAGTATATTTTTATGTGCTATGTTACTTTTTTTTTAAAAATATAATTTATTGAAAAAGAGTTGCCACGAATTTGTACCAAATTCAAAACCATCCAGTTAAATAGCTCACAACATTTTCTCGAATTATTCTTAAAAGCTATTTTAGATACAGATCAATATTTAAAAATTAAACCATCATAGCACTTTAAAATTTATTAGCTTTTATCACATAGATTTTATCTTATTCGTGATATTCCTTACATTGTATCTTAATATTTCTAACCAAATATATTTTTCGCCCCTATGAAAGTGG
Source organism: Pedobacter chinensis (assembly GCF_003339865.1). Lineage (GTDB taxonomy): Bacteria > Bacteroidota > Bacteroidia > Sphingobacteriales > Sphingobacteriaceae > Pedobacter > Pedobacter chinensis. The sequence continues at coordinate 354,294 of NZ_QPKV01000002.1, read as the reverse complement.
ATTACATTGCGCTATCTGTTCCTGTATTTTTTATTCTCATTGGGATAGAGCTTGCCTATAATTTTTATAAAAAACTTAACTATTACCGGCTTAATGATAGTATTTCAAATTTAAGTCAGGGAATAGGGCAGCAGCTTACAGGTATTTTCATGAAAACAGCGCTGTTTTTTGGTTACAAATATATATTTGAGCATTGGCGTTTATTTGAGTTGCCAAAAGCAATATGGGTTTGGATAATTTTATTTATCGGTGTAGATTTTTTCTATTACTGGTTTCATAGAATGAGCCATCAGGTTAATGCACTTTGGGCGGCACACATTGTCCATCATCAATCAGAAGAATATAATTTAACTGTGGCATTAAGGCAAAGCTGGTTTCAGGGTTGGTTTAGCTGGGTGTTTTACTTGCCGCTGGCTTTTATTGGTTTTGATCCCATCATGTTTTTAACGCTAAGTTCTTTTAATACTTTATATCAGTTTTGGATTCATACCAGAGCAATCAAGTCAATGGGTTTTTTAGAATATATTTTGAACACGCCTTCGCATCACCGTGTTCATCATGGTTCAAATCCTAAATACATTGATAAAAATCACGCAGGAACCCTCATTATCTGGGATAAAATCTTCGGAACATTTCAGAAGGAGGAAGAAGAGGTTTACTATGGTATTACCAAGCCCCTGGCCAGTTGGAATCCGGTTTGGGCTAATCTTCATTATTGGGATGATTTATTGAAAACAGCGAAGAAATCTCCAAGATTAAGCGATAAGGTTAAAGTTTTTTTAAAGCCCCCAGGCTGGTTTCCCGAACATTTGGGTGGCTTTCAATCTGCACCAGAAATAGATGCTAAAACTTATCAGAAATATAACCCAGAATACCAGACCAAATTAACAGGATACGTGCTGACACAATTTACTATTGCCTTGATCGCGGGTTCTGCGATACTGTTTTCTTATACCAAAATGGAAACAGGTTCTCTTTTATCGGGAGCTGTTTTTACTATTTTTACCTTGATAACCTGTGGCGCTTTATTAGAAGAAAAGGGTTGGTTAGTTAAGTTCGAATATTTTCGATTAATATTAGGACTTGTAATTGTTATTACCTTAAAATTTCCAATAGGCTATCAGGTAATATTTGCAGCCATTCAGTTAATATCCGTAATTTGGTTCTACAATTTGCAAAAAGCAAATCCTAATCCTGATGAAAACTAAATTATTCTCCTTTATTTTTGCGGTCGTATTTATTACTCAGCTTTACGCAGAAGCTGTGGGTAATATTCAATTGCGAAATTTTTCTAAACCATTAATTGTATTTACCCTTTTAATTTGGCTTTATCTCAGCACAAATCTTACCGGGCGATTTCATAAACGCATATTTACAGGTTTAATTTTTGCATTGGCTGGTGACATTTTTTTAATGATGCAATCTGATCAGCCAAACTTTTTCATTTATGGCTTGGTTGCATTTCTGCTTTGTCACCTCTTTTATATCGGCGCTTTTATTCTGGATCATAAATCTAATCCTAATGAGAAAAATCCATTCTTTTTGTGGATAGCAGGTGCTCTAATTATTTTTTGTGCAGGACTGTTTTTTTACCTGCAACCCTTTCTTGGCGGCTTACAGTTTGCCGTGCTGATGTATGCCATTATCATTACCGTAATGGCTATTATGGCAGTTAATCGCTATGGAAAAGTAAATATTTTCAGTTATCAGCTTATTTTATACGGGGCTTTGTTTTTTCTTTTATCAGATAGTGCGTTAGCTGTTAATAAATTTGCACAACCAATTCCACAAAGTGGAATTCTAATCATGGCAAGTTATATGATTGCCCAATATTTAATTGTTTATGGTACAGTGCAACGGAAACTGATTGTTACCAAAACAGAGATTTAAATCTTTTTATCTTACACCATTCTTCTCTTTATCTAAAACTGTAAAAACCTGTACCAATCTTTCTCCATTTTCATCAACCAAGGTTAAAGTATGCTTCCCGGGTGGCGGATTGATTGCCAACTGATGGTAGTTTGTAGTGGTTGCCACATATTCATGGTCAATATGCCAGTAAATTTTTGAGTTTAAATTTCTATGAGCAGCATTTAGTATGATTTTGCCTCTGGTACCATCCAACTCTAAAGGAATATAAATAGTTGCACCATTTTTTGGATAAATGAGCTCCATTACGTTATTTCCGCCAGAATTATCGCAACCCGCCATAAAAGGAGGCAGACTTTTATAATCGCTGTTTTTTATTTTGTAATAATATTCCATCGCTGGCGGCAGGATAAACCAGCTTTTATGCTGCATATTAGTAACCTTTTCACATTGATCGGTAACCCGAAAGGTAGCTGTTCTATCTAAATGAATTAATTTATGAAAAGGGCAAACAGTTGTTTTTATACCGGCTACAGGAACAAGCTCTTCAACCGGATTAGGACAATATTCTCCTGCTTTATAACCACTTTGCTTACAAACTTTTAATTTTTTGAGTTTAGTAGTTGGTGTTTCAAACCATTTTCCATTTGGTAATAATCTGAAAATATCGAATAAAACTGGGGCGGCAGCTTCAATACCTACCAAACCCGGCCGACCCTCACCATCGGCGTTTCCAACCCAAACACATACAACATACTGTGGTGTTAAACCAATGGCCCAGGCATCTCTAAAGCCGAAACTTGTTCCTGTTTTCCAGGCTATACGTTGAGATGATGAAAATTGTTCCCATAAGCCTTCATCGCCTGGCCGCATCACTTCTTCCATAGCATTAAAAGTAGCCCAAATCGAACCGTGATCTAAAAATGAATTCCGTTGATAATCTTCCTCATCTTTATGATCAGAATAGATATAAGTTGCGCTTTTGTAATCATCAGGGTTGTACAGGCCTTTATAGGTGTTGAAATGATTTAAAGTGCGAACCATACCCATATAGGTATTTGCTAAATCCCACATGGTAACTTCACTTCCCCCTAAAATCAGCGACAAGCCATAATGATCTGCAGGTTGATTTAAGGTTCCTATGCCTAATTTCTTAAGTTTATCGTAAAAGCGTTCGTACTTGTATTGTTGCAGCATTTTAACTGCCGGGATATTCAACGAACGACTTAAGGCCTTATCAGCGGCAATTGCTCCATCGTAGCCTAAATCATAATTTTGAGGAGAATATCCTGCAATTTGAGTAGGAACATCAGGAACCAGTGTATGTGGTAAAATAAAACCATCAGTTAGCATGCTGGCATAAAGCAAAGGTTTTAATGTGCTTCCAGGACTACGGGGTGCTTTAATCATATCTACATGGCTTTGCAAATCAGCATTTTCAGGTTGATAGATATTTCCGATATAGCTGACAACGTGGCCTGTGTTCGCATTTAAAACCAGAGCAGAAATATTGTTAATATCATTTGCTCTGAAACGATTATTGTAACGCTTTAAAATAGAATTTATCTTCAGTTGAATATCTTCATCAAGTGTTGATTTAATTCTGGTGGAAATTACGTCAAGATTGGATCGCTCTGCTTTAAAGCGGTTTAATAAATGAGGTGCATTTTGTGGCAGTGGGAGTGGCTTACCTGGAACAGGCTCTAATTTTGATAAGTTAGCCGTTGCTTGGTCAATGTAATTTAACCTGACTAACTTATCCAGTAAATCATTCCGTTTTTTAATTAAACGTGCCGAGTTTTTGCCCGGATGAACCAATGACGGACTATTTGGAAGAACGGCCAGAGTCGCCATTTCTCCCCAGGAAAGTGTGTTCGCCTCACGGCCGTAGTATCGCCAGCTTGCTGCATCTAAGCCAACAACATTGCTGCCAAATGGTGCATTCGCAGCGTATAAGCCAATAATTTCTTCTTTTGAATATTTGAGTTCAAGTCGTAAGGCTAAAATCACTTCCAGTAATTTTTGCCAAATCGTTCTGTTTTGCTTTCTTGATAAACGAATAACCTGCATGGTCAGCGTACTCCCGCCGCTTATCACACTTTTGGCTTTCAGGTTCTGTCGCATGGCCCTGCTCATGGCCAGAAAATCAATTCCAAAGTGATTGTAAAATCGTTTGTCTTCAAATGCAACGATGCAGTTTTTAAATTTTATCGGGACGGAGTCTGCAACAGGAAAACGCCATTGTCCGTCGCTGGCTATTGCTGCGCTTAGCAAATTTCCATTATTTGCCTCAATCACAAATGAAGTAGGGGATTTGAAGAGTTTTTGAGGCAATGAAAAAAGAAAAACCAAAAGCAAGGTAAGGCAAATGATATCTGAAATTAGAAATGCTTTTGTGGTTTTGTTCATCAGTTGTATTGTAATAATTGAATCTACCCAATGCCATGGTTCGTGTCCCCACGAACCATTCAGTTCATTTATGTTTTTCGTTTCGTGAGGATACGAACCGAGGCATCAGTTGTATTGTAAATAATTGAATTAGATTGCTTCGTTCCTCGCAATGACGGGTTTGATGATCGTCATTGCGAGGAACGAAGCAATCTTACTACTCAAGTATTCGAAAGATTATTATGAGTTATTAAACTTTCGAAGTTTTAGAGACAATGAGCCAAACATAACTTCGTAAGTTAGCTTCTTCCTTACTTCACAACCTGTACCCACTTACCGGCTTGCGTAGCAGAAATATCATTATTGTACATGGCTTCACATTGAACCGCAGATAAATAATATTTGCCTAAATACGAAGCATTCAACAATACTTTATAAACTAAGCTCTCATTCTCCCTGATATTAAAATAAGTAAAAACCCTGTCATCTCTGATATCCTGATAAGTGAAAGGAGACGACGCCAAAATACTTTGATTATCGTTAACACGGGTATTGATAATTTCCCATCCCGATGGGAAGATCTGGGTAAGAGCCATTTGCTCATAGTATCCCATTCTGCCTGGATTTTTAATCGTCACTTCTGCATAAAAATCAGTTCCTTGTTTCAAAGTTGTTGGATCAAGAGGTTTACCATTTAGTTGTTTATACATAACATTCATGGATAAAACCTCTGGTCGGTTCGGCAAGAAGTCATTTTGGCCAGCTACAGGTTGTCCTTCCAAAACCAAGCGCACAAACAACACATTATTGCCGATATTGGTAACAGATGCCGTATTGCCTTTAAAATTAATTGCTGTACTGTTCATGTATTGATTTGAATTTACCGGAGCAGATTTACCATCAAGTACATATTGATATTGCAGCTTACCGGAAGACTGATTGGAACCGCAGAATTTAGCGATAGCCAATAAACTATAGGCTGTTGTTTGGGTACTATACCAGGTATTTTCTCCAAGTTTTGCTGCAAGCGGTTGTAATAAGCTTGCTGCTTTTACTTTCTGACCAAGCAAGGTTAATGTTTCCAGAATCATCGCTTCATCACGAACATCAGATCCATAAGTACCACCCAGTTGTTTATAAGGCTCGATTGTAGTATTTAAGCCATTAATCATGTTTAGTGCCACTTCATTTTGACCAGCCAGTTTATAAGCAGCTGCCAATCGCCATTTAGCGGCAACAGATAAATATTCAAATGCTTTTAAACGATTCATTGCTGCCATTTCGGGCTTTTTAGCCAACGCCAGCACATATAAACGATAAGCCTGCGATAAATCACCTCCATAAAAATTATTACTGTTTGGTGCCCAGTTGGCTGCCTTTGATTTTTGGTAGCGTAATAATTCATCTAATAAACCAACAGGCAAAGTATAGCCAGCACTTTGGGCCTCAACTAAGAAATGTCCGGCATAATTACTGCCCCATTCATCAGAACTGCCTTCACCAGGCCAATAAGATAAGCCTCCGTCTGTTGTTTGGAAGCTTTTTAATCTGTTAATCCCTGCTTTAATGTTTGATTCGGTTTTAGCTTTTTGCTGTTCATTCAAAGGACTTAACCGATCCAGATACAACTGAGGGAAAATACCCGATGTAGTTTGTTCGACGCAACCATGTGGGTATTGAATCAGGTAACTTAACCGTTTACTCAAATTAATTGCAGGAATAGAAGAAACTTCCAATGTTCCTGAGTTTGTTCCCGCCATTCCGATAGGTTGATAATTTACCGCCCATTTTGTACGCGGTTGAACAGTGGCCGAAACCACATTGGTTACATAAGGATTCGGATTTCTGATATCCATTTCCACATCGTAAACTGTTTTTTCAGCACCACTTTGCGCAATTACTTTTACTTTGGCAATGCCTACAGTGCTTGGTGCTTTGACCTCATAATAGGCCATTTGTTCACCAGTTTGTTTATAAAACAGCTGTTGTGTATTGGTTCCCTGAACAATGAGGTTGTTTGTTTGCAGTTGAACAGAAACATTTTTCAAATTGTTCTCGGTGGCAAAAACAGTAACAGGTAGGGTAAAACTTTCTCCCGGACCAATAACTCTTGGCAATGTGGCCAGAACCATTAATGGTTTTTTAACCTGAACTGATTTTTCTGCAAAGCCATAAGCTGCATCCTGCCCTGCAACAACCATTGCCCTGACAGCGCCAATGTATTGTGGTAATTTGAATTTATGAGTTTTGTTCTCACCCTTTCCGATGGTAAATGGCCCCATAAATTTAACTACGGCATTAAAACGGTTTGCTTTAGCAGGATTTAAGTTTTTATTGATGCTGCCATCGCCACCGATACTTAAAATACGCTCTAAATTACCACCCCATGCGCCTAATACATAATCAAATAAATCCCAGGTTTTTACGCCTAAGCCTTCGCGGGCGTAAAATGCGCTGTGTGGATTTGGTGTTTTAAATCTTGTTAAATCAAGTAAGCCTTCGTCAACCAGTGCAATGGTGTAGGTCATTGCTTTGCCGTTTTGTTCACTTACGGTAATGATATTTTCAGTTTCAGGTTTTATTTTATCTGCCATTTTGATGATGGGTTTCAAAACGGTTTGTGGATCTTCAACCGAAATCGGGATTGCACCGTACATTCTGATGGGCAAATCATTTACAGTTTGTGCGTGAGGCTGCAACAGCGTAATGTTCGCAAAAACATTCGGCGCCATTTCTTTCTCTGCTTTAAACGTATATTGAGTTTGGCCAGCCTTAGTATCTACCCAGAACGTTTTTAAAACCCGGCTACCATTTTCGATAGAAATCAAGGCTCTGCCATTTTTACCTGTCGGGATGGTTAGGGTAATATCTTCTCCGACCGTAAATTTTTCTTTGTTAGCAGTGAACGATAACATTGATGCTTCAGTAGGATTGCTGCTTTGCTCACGTTGCGCCCAGCCCGGCCAATCTACATATACTGATTTACCGGTAACATGGCCACCATTTAAATCGCGGACAAGGATTAAATAGCGTCCCCATTCGGGTTCATCAATACGTAAATTCCAACTTCCTTTTCCATTATATAAAGTGATCTGATGGCTTTCTACTAATTTATTAAATTGATTTTGAGTGAAATTAGCATAGGTATACTGATCATCCTGTTCCCACCACCAACGCCATTGTGTTTTATACAATTCCACCTGAACGGTTTTACTTCCACTTAGTAATTTTCCATCTGTATTTACATTTACAATTTCAATTTTATGATCTTTTCCTGTAACCAGCATACCACTTAATCTATCTCCTTTTTCAGGACGAATACCTAAATAACTTTTGTAAACATGGTAAGGAATACTAAAATTATCAATGCTGAAATTACCTCCTGGTTCGAAGACTTTTGTCGTAAAATTTGCCCTTAACACTCCCGGTGCAGTGTTGTTCTCATTTAAATTTGTATTAATTTGAGCTATACCTGCTGCATTTAATGTTCCCTCAAAAATAGTTTTTACCTGCGATTCGAAGTTTACTGTCGGATTATCAAAACTAAAGCCATCAAACCCCTTAAACTTAGTTTCTGTAGTGTTCAGATTTACATCAACTTTGGCTTTTAAATTCTGCGCCACTGCTCCAAAAAGCCATTTAGCGGATAAGGTTGCCGCTGATGTTCCTGCGGTTAAGTATGTTTTATTGCCAACATTGAAATCAATTTTCAAACGATTTGGCATTACAGTTTCAATCTTTAAAGTTTTAGTGAAGGTTGCTCCACCTGCCTTAACTTTTGCTATCCAGTTACCTGTAGGGGAGGTGCTTTCTGTTGTTGTTTTAAATGCGTAAAATCCATTTACTGGTTTTCCGTTAATCAGGCGTTTATAAAGTTGTCCCTTTGGATTGTAGAGTTCCATGGTAACAGGATAGTTAACGGGCAGTTTTTTCAGTTTATCCTCCAAAACAAAAGACACAAAGAGACTATCGCCCGGACGCCAAACACCTCGTTCGCCATAAATAAATCCTTTTAACCCACTTTGAATCACATCTCCACTAACATCGAAACGGCTTAAAGGGAGGGAACTTCCATCATCTAACTTTAAATATCCACGTTCTGAGCCGTTTTTGGCAATCAATAAAAACGGTTGCCTTTTTAAATCAAATCTGGCAATGCCGTCTCCATCAGTTTTTGTAGTGAAAATAATTTGTTTCTGATAATCCATCAGCTCTAAACTTACCCCACTTAATGGCTTTGCCGTTAATAAGTCTGTTGCCACGATGAACATACTATTATCATTACCGCGTTTAGCAACCAAACCGATATTTGAGGCAATTAAATTTCGGCTGGCCCAGCGTTGAGTAGTGTAAAATGATTGTGTACACGGGTTGTCCCTATCATTCCAACGGTAATTATTTGGATAATAATTGTTGTAACGCATCCAAAAATCATCATCTTCATCAATCTTTTCGCCATAGCCATCATATTCTTCATATTCGTTTTTGCCATCTCCATCTTTTTCTTCTCCTGCTTTACAGTTGTATGCGTTATATTCTTGCCTGAAAGCGATGGTAACGCGATACATTGCACCGGGCTCGGTACGAATCATTTTATCCAAATCTAAAGTGAAACGATTTTTTTTATGGAGATTTAGTGCCTTATCTTCATCCAGTCGAATGGTTTTCTGTAAAATTGGTTTTGCTACACGACGAAGTTCGTTTCCGTCTTTATAACTGTTTGTCTGAAAAAATTGAGGGATATTATTTTCATACACTTTAATAACTGTAATATCAACAGCCTTAAGATTAATGGCCTCGAATGGTAAAACCAATTTGCCGGAATTTGGTAAAATGGTTCCTGCGCCGGCTATGGTAACGGCAGGAAGTTTATCTTCAAAAATAAGATTTGTGGTTTTGCCGCCTGTTAATGTTTTTCCATTGATATTTTTTACACCTGCATTTACATTCAAGGTATAATTTCCTTTTAGTTCTTCTGCAGCATAAACTTTAACCTGACTGGCATCTATTGTATAGCGTAGATCGCTTAAATTGCCAAGCGAAATCATTCCAGTTAGGTCCTGTCCGACACCAATAGGTTCTGAAAATTGCACCAGTGCATAATCTTCCTGGCCCTGAATGGCTTTTATAGCTAAAATCTCAAATTTATTTAAGGCAGGAATCCGAATTTCTTCACTGCCCTTTTGTTCAGCGTTAATGGCATCGCCATCCCAATTTATCTTTAATGTTTGGTCAGAATTTTTCTTCCTGATACTGTCAATTGTAAATTTTGATGTGTTTTTTGCCGGATCATGCTGCCATTTCACTTTTAATTTCTGGTCGGAATCCAATTCAATAATTTTCTCAATTCTGGAGGTTTCTTCAGCGTCAGCAGTAGCAACCTCTCCAGTTAATTTCATGTAATCCAATGAAGTATTATTTTGAGAAACCAAACCATTTTGCGAAAGCATTACACCGGGTGTAATTACTTTGAATGTAAAATCAAAATCTTCCAGACCTTTCTCCGTAACGGAAACTTCCGATAGCCTGAAAGTAGCCTCGTATTCTTTACCCGGCTTTAGATTTTCATCAGGTCTGAATTCCACCGTTTGTGGATCAATCCAATAAGTTTTACCAGAAATAGATGGAGAGAAATCAAATAGTTTACGTGAATCTGCTTTTCCCAAATCCTGCATTCCAGTTGCGGCATTTGCTAAATGAAGTCTGATAAAACTCTTTTTAGAGATAGTTCCTGATGTGTAAGCTTCAACATATTTTGCATAAGCCTGATTTTCTTCATTTGTTTTCTTTTTTCGATTGAAATAAATGAGCACTATTGCAGCAATTGAAATAGCAAGTAAACCGATAAAAATAAATTTCTTTTTGGAGGATGATTGGTAGGTAGAGGGTTGTTCCATTTTTGAAAATTACAATTAGATATAAATGGAAATTAACTAAAATTCTCGTTAAAAGAAATTATGTTGATAATTAAACGCCCAGGTTTTGTTCCTTTGCTATGATTTGGATAAGTTTACAACATCAACCTAATTTTAACCAGATATGATTAAAAAAATATTGATTTTTTCAGGCCTGATTTTATTTGCAAATTTCTCTTTTGCGCAAAAAAAAGAAGTAGAAGATGCCGTTACCAGGTTAACCGAATTGATGGTTTCGCCTGATAGTGCAGCTCTTGACAAAATGATTTTGCATAATTTAAGCTATGGCCATTCAAGCGGAAAGGTACAAACCAGGCAAGAGTTCATACATTCATTATTATCTGGAGAATCTGATTTCGTTGATATTAATTTAACTGACCAAACCGTAATTATTCATGGTAAAACCGCTTTAGTTCGTCATACCTTAAATGCTAAAACAAACGATAAAAATGTTCCTGGAGACGTTAAATTATATATTTTATTAATCTGGACTAAAGAAAAGGCAGGGTGGAAGTTGCTTGGCAGGCAGGCGGTTAAGGTACCTTAGGCCTGTTCATTAATTCATCAGTATCACTAGTTCATTGGTATCATTGTTCATGTTGTATACCTAATGAACTAGTGACACAAATGAACTATTTTATCATCACTCCAGGCCTGTTAACCAAGGGAATTTTAATCAAATTAGAATCAATAATACTTTCGGGTAAGAAGATGAATTTCTTATCGTAAATGGTTTTGCCGATATAGTAACTTAACCAGTATTCATTTGTCAGTCCAAAAACTTCAGGATCAATCGCTTCAACGCCAGCAAAAGAATTGGCGGTCATATCGCCTATAAAATGCCTCAAAACAGAAGTTTTAACTTGTTTCCCATCTTTTTCGCCATATCCTTTGGAGCTAATTAAAACATTGCTAATCGGCTCATTTTTTAAGTTTACAAGATATACCGTCCAGTTTTTTACTTCTGGAGTTTCGCCCATCAACACAACAGCCATTGCGATATCTTCAACCGTATTTTCAGGTAAATCTGCTTTCATAATAATAGTCTGGTCATCACTCTGAATTCATTTCAGAGTCTTTCTCGCAGAAAAATGCTGAAACAAGTTCAGCATGACAATATTATCTTTATTTCTTTTTCGCCACTGCTTTTTTAGCAGGAGCTTTTTTCTTTGCCGGAGCCTTCTTTTTAGTTTCAAAGGCATTCGGAACCTGTTCCTCAATCATTTTCTTAACTACATCCAAATCAATATCTGCAAGTTCTTCTGCAGTGTATTTCTGTTTTGTGGCCTCATTGTTCCTCAGTTTTAGCATGAGCTTTCCAAAACGGATGAATGGGCCCCAACGGCCATTTTCAATGGAAATTTTCTCGGCATCCCAGGTTTTGATATATCTATTGGCTTCTTTTTCTACTTTCTTACTGATCAGGGTTTCAATATCAGCCTGAGTGAGATTGTCGAAATCATAACCTTTTGCCGGAATGTTAATGAATAAATCGTTCCATTTTATAAACGGACCAAAACGGCCTTTACCTTTTGTTACACCCAAGCCCTCGTAATAAGCGATAGGCGCATCAGCATCCATTTTTTCCTGAATAATTTCTGCCGCTCTTTCATAAGTAACAGAAAGCGGGTCTTCATTTTTAGGCAATGAAATAAAAGCATCGCCCCATTTTACATAAGGGCCAAAGCGGCCAACCCCAATCATTACTTCCTTTCCTTCAAAATCAGGTAATTGAAATGGAAGCTTAAACAATTCCAGTGCATCATCTAAAGTGATGGTAGCTACCGATTGGTTTCTCATTAAACTTGCATATTGCGGCTTTTCTTCTTCGTCAAGCTCACCAATTTGTACCAATGGTCCGAATTTACCAACCTTTGTGTAAACGTTTTTACCAGTTGCAGGATCCAAGCCCAATAAACGTTCCCCTGTGGCACGTTCAGCATTTTCTAAAGTGGTTTCAACTTCTGAGTGGAAAGGGCTATAGAATGAACGCAACATTTTTGTCCATTCCTGCAAACCTTGTGCAATCTCATCAAACTCTTTCTCTACTTTGGCTGTGAAATTAAAATCTACAATTCCTTTGAAATGTTCAACTAAGAAATCGTTTACCACTTCACCAATATCAGTAGGGAAGAGCTTTGATTTTTCAGCGCCTGTAATTTCTGACTTTGTTTCTTTTCTTACCGTTCCATTTGCCAAAACGATAGAAGTGAACTGACGTTGCTTACCATCTCTATCCTCTTTAACTACATAGCCACGATTTTGAACCGTAGAAATGGTTGGTGCATAAGTAGATGGACGGCCAATGCCCAGTTCTTCTAATTTTTTAACCAAGCTGGCCTCAGTATATCTGGCTGGCGGGCGGGAATAGCGCTCCGTAGCCTGCATTTCTTTCAAAAATAATTCTTGTCCTTTAGCTAAAGGAGGTAAAATTGAACCACCTTCTTTTTCTTCTCCGTCTTCATCATCTGTAGATTCTAAATAAACTTTCAAGAAGCCATCAAACTTTAAAACCTCACCTTCAGCAACCAGGTATTCTTTTCTGGTTGATGCTGTTATTTGAGCTGTTGTTTTTTCAAATAAAGCCTCGCTCATTTGAGATGCAATGGAACGTTTCCATATCAAATCATATAAACGTTTTTCTGAAATATCTCCATCTACGGTATGTCGATCAAAATAAGTCGGACGGATGGCTTCATGAGCTTCCTGCGCACCTGCAGATTTTGTTCTGTAAACCCTTTGTTGGTGGTATTTATCTCCGTAAGCGGATTTAATTTCAGCTGCTGCAGCATTTAAAGCCGTTTCAGATAAATTTACAGAGTCAGTTCTCATGTAAGTGATTTTACCGGCTTCGTAAAGTCTTTGTGCAACTTGCATGGTTCGTGCAACAGAAAAGCCTAGCTTTCTTGATGCCTCTTGCTGTAAAGTTGAAGTGGTAAATGGGGCCGCAGGATTACGCTTAGCTGGTTTAGTTTCTAAACTGGTAATATCAAATGTTGCAGTGGCACAATCTTGAAGGAATTTTTCTGCATCCACTTCGCTCTCGAAACGTTGTGGCAATTCTGCCTTAACCGTTTCTTTTCCCTTTCCTGTAGAAAATTGAGCAGTTATTTTATATGCTGCAGCTGCCTTGAAATTTTGAACTTCTCTTTCCCGATCAACAATTAAACGTACAGCAACAGATTGAACGCGGCCTGCTGAAAGCGATGGTTTTACTTTTTTCCATAAAACGGGCGAAAGTTCGAAACCCACCAATCGATCTAAAACACGACGTGCCTGTTGTGCATTTACTAAATTATAATCAATGCCTCTCGGACTATCAATTGCTTTTAAAATGGCAGGCTTGGTAATTTCATGAAAAACAATGCGTTTTGTTTTTTCCTGTTTTAAACCTAAAGTCTCAAACAGATGCCAGGAAATCGCTTCTCCCTCGCGGTCCTCATCGGATGCTAGCCAAACCATTTCGGCTTCTTTAGCGAGTTTTTTTAGTTCAGCTACCAGGCTTTTCTTATCAGCAGGAACTTCGTATTTTTGAGCAAAATTGTTCTCAATATCAATCGCCATATCGCCTTTGGCTAAATCCCGAATGTGGCCATAGCTGGATTTCACCAGGAAATCTTTACCTAAATAGCCTTCTATAGTTTTAGCTTTTGCGGGTGACTCGACGATTAATAAATTTTTGGCCATGAAATACGTTTTTGTGCAAATAAAGCTATAATTAAAGTATAAATCCAAACCTTAGTAATAATTAATACAATTTTTTTTTGAAATTTTTAAATAATTGTTGTCATATTTTAAGATAAAATGTATTTAAATCATTGGTTTTTAGAATAGATTTTTGAAAGGCAATAACTTTGGTTCCTGGGTTTGGTCTTGCTCCGGCCGCTGTTTTAAATCTTCAACCTCATGCCCCTGCAATGACAGTGGTTAAAATGATTGGAGCTTGTGATGGAACAGAAATCACTAAACAGCTCTTGCTTAGATCTAAGTTTTTGAAATCACAATGTATTATTTACACCAACATTACTTCACTAAAATCTATTTGTACCTATATTCGTATATAAAAATAAAAAACAATGATAAGCACTATCCTCATCCTATTAAACTTTTTGGTGTCGCCGCCCAAAAATGTTTATGATTTCAGTTTTAAAACCATTGATGGCAAAGAAATCAAATTATCGAAATTTAAAGGCAAAAAAATTCTGATTGTTAACACCGCATCTAAATGTGGTTATACCCCTCAGTATGAAGATTTAGAAAAACTTCAAAAACAGTATGGTAAAAAAGTGGTTTTAATTGGTTTTCCGGCAGGTAATTTCGGCGGACAAGAATTTTCTACCAATGCGGAGATTAAAGAGTTTTGCACTGGGAAATATAATGTCTCATTCTTAATGGCTGAGAAAACAAGCGTAAAAGGAGATGATATCAGTCCGCTTTTTAAATATTTAACTGCTCAAACCAATACTGAAGAGCAAGGAGATATTAAATGGAATTTTGAGAAATTTTTAATTAATGAAAAAGGTGAATTGGTACACCGTTTCCGTTCTAAAACAAAACCTTTAGATGAGGTAATTGTAAAGAACTTATAAAGGTTAGGGTTTAGAGTTTAGGGGTTAAACTCTAACCTCTAAACCCTAACCTCTAAACCATACACTCACCTCGCTTAGTTTTTCTCCAAAATGGTTTTCCAGGCTACCGCGCTTAATATGGCTCCAGCTATCGGTGCTGCAACAAACATCCAAACTTGTTCCAGTGCTTCTCCGCCTGCTAATAATGCGGGGCCAATGCTACGCGCCGGATTTACTGATACTCCGGTAATTTTAATGCCAACGATGTGAATTAAAACCAGCGAAAGTCCAATGGCTAAACCGGCGAAACCTCCATTAATGTTTTTTGTAGAAGTTGCGCCGAAAATAACCAAAAGGAAAATGAATGTAAAAACAGCTTCTGCAATAAAGGCTGCAGTAGCATTGTATTCTGCCAGATAATCGGCTCCCCAACCATTTGAGCCCAAGGCCCAGGGTTCCATTTCGAAATTTGCTTGATTGCTCACGATTAAATAAAGTAATGCCGCTCCCGCAATACCTCCTAATATTTGTGCCACTATATAATAAGCTGCTTCACCGGCTTTCATTCTGCCTGCCACAACCATTCCAATTGAAATTGCAGGATTAATATGACAACCGGAAATATGTCCTATTGCATAAGCCATCGCGACAACTGATAAACCGAAGGCAAAAGAAATGCCTAGCAAACCTACACCCGTTGTGCCGTCTGCACCCGCAATTACAGCGCTGCCACAACCCATTAAAACTAATACTAAAGTGCCAAGAAATTCGGCACTGAATTTTGAGAATTTACTCGTTTCCATGTTATTTTTATTTAAAAGATTTTAAAAAAAACAACAATAGGGGGAGATTTAAATCAAATGTAGTAGAAAAATCGCAATATTAAAATTCTTAAATAATTAAGAATTCGATTTTTTTAACAAATTTTTTGGCAAGAGAAAGGGGCTTAAATCCTTAAGCCCCCAATAAACCAAACAAACTATTTATGAAGTATATAAATAACCAATACTTCAAAAAAAAGTTTTGAGAAAATACATTTATTCGTTTTCGTAGAATGGCAGATTATGAAAATGACCGAACTTTATTGAATTATCCGATTAAAAGAGAAGGAGTTGATCTGGTTGATATAATTCAGGATTAAAATGATAAGACGATTTATTCTCTTCATTTTTACCAATGTAAAACACTTCTGTTTCTTCATATCTGGAAGCCACCTTAACGAAGGTTTTGCCTGCCACACTTTTAAAAATACGCTCCACCAAATCCGGATCGTTATTATCTTTAGATAAATGGCTGAGCAAAAGATGGCTCATATAAGCAGGCTTATGGTTTCGGAACAATTCTAAAGCCTGTGCATTGCTCAAATGGCCATGACCACTGGTTATCCTTCTCTTCAAAAAATAAGGATAACTTCCATTCGCCAGCATTTCTGGGCAATAATTGGCTTCTAAAAAAGCTGCATGGCAAGTTTTAAACTCATTGATTAATCTATCGCAAACAGAACCAATATCTGTAAAAACACCAACCCTTACGCTATCACATTCAATGGTAAAGCTATAAGGATCTGCCGCGTCATGAAATTTGGAAAAAGCAGAAATATTTAAATTTCCAATTTGAAATTTTTGTAAATGAGAAATTGAAAAAGTATTGTTCTCGTTTAATAATAGTTTGCTGCTTTTTAAAGTAGGTGTGCTAATATAAACAGGGAGTTTATGTTTTTTGGCAAAAACACTTAATCCTTTTATATGATCGCTATGTTCATGAGAAATAAAAATGGCTTTGATTTTTTGAAGTGACAAACCAAGTCGGTTTATTCGAAATTCTACTTCTTTGCATGTTAAACCCACATCAACCAAAATGGCTTCATCATCGTTACCAACATAGTAACAATTGCCATTGCTTCCTGAATTTATTGAAGTAAAATATAATGCCATTTTCTGTGGCGCAAGATACGGGTTATTTGCTTACAGATAAAGGTAAATTATACTTTCGTTCCGTTGTGTTCAACCAACCTGGAAAGTAATGGTAAAAAGGCTTGTATTAATGTAATCTCTTCAGATGAAAATATTTTTTCCATTGTTTGCACAAGCCATTCTTCTTTTACTTTTCTGCTGGCAATAATATGTTTTTCTCCAAGTTTGGTTAAACTGATAAATACTTTTCGCTTATCTTCTTTACTGGGATACCTTTCTACGCATTTTGCATCAAACAAACGGTTAATAATTTGTGAAATGGCTTGTTTTGATACCCGCTCCATTTCGGCCAGTTCCGTTGACAACATTTTACCATGTTGCTCTAAAAGCGACATAGTCAGCAGTTCGGCATTGCTAAATTCAGAACTCACGTTCTGCTTGCGAAGCTGTCTTGTTAGGCGGGTAACTGTACTCCGTAATTTTGCGGCAATTTCTTGTGTTTGCGTAGGCATTATATAGTAAATAAACTTTACAAATATAGTTTTAATATATATAAAAAATGCGAAGTTGCCTACTGATTTAATTTGTTTTATGGTTTTAATATGATAAAAAAACAGGTTATCTGCTTTATTGAGTCAGGATAAATCATTACTTTTGTAAAGTTACTTTACTATTTTATACATGAGTATTTTTCGTTCATTAAGACATTATAATTACAGGTTATTTTTTACAGGACAAGCTATTTCTTTAGTTGGCACATGGATGCAACGAGTGGCGGTTAGTTGGCTGGTTTATCGTTTAACAGGTTCTGCGTTTCTTTTAGGTCTGATCACTTTTCTAAGTTTAATCCCATCTTTAATTTTGGCTCCATATGCCGGGAGTTATGTGGATAGACATAACAAATACAAGATCTTAATCATTACACAAGTCATTTTGATGTTGCAAGCCGGAGCATTAGCCATCATGATTTGGTTTAAAGTGTATGATATGTTTTGGATTGCAGCACTGTCATTAGTTCAGGGTTTGGTAAATGCCTTTGATGTAACGGCAAGGCAATCGCTAATGGTTAATTTAATTGATGATAAAGAAGATTTGCCAAATGCAATTGCGCTCAATTCATCGGTTTTTAATGCAGCAAGGTTAGTTGGTCCGGCTTTGGCAGGCGTAATTTTAAGCACCCTTGGCGAAGATATTTGTTTCCTTATTAATTTTGTCAGTTTTATAGCAGTACTTGGCTGTATGATCATGATGAAGTTAAAGCTTACCAAGCAAGTTAAATCAAAAGAAAATATTTGGTTTGATCTCAAAAAAGGATATGATTATTTAAAGGCTTCGCCAGATTTGGCCTCTATGGTGTTAATGATGGCAGGATCGAGTTTGTTGGTTATTCCTTTTACAACTCTGCTGCCTGTTTTTGCAAAAGATATTTTCAATGGAGATGCTACCACTTTTAGCTGGTTTGAAAGTGCAGCAGGTTTTGGTGCTTTTTTCGGTGCAATTTATATGGCCACATTGAAAGCTAATCAAAATCTACAAAAAATCGTAATTTTTTCCGGTATTTTACTTTCTGCATCGGTGGTGGCTCTGGCAATCTCGCCAACATTGATTATGGCGTTAATCTGTACAGGTTTAGCAGCTTTAGGATTAATGGCGCAAAACTCTTCTATAAACACTTATCTGCAAACCCATGCCGAAGATACCATGCGTGGCAGAACGTTAAGCTATTACATAATGGCCTACCAGGGAGTGTTGCCAATTGGAAGTTTGCTTATGGGCTATTTGGCACATCAGTTTGGTACGCAATCAGTGGTTGCTTTTGAAGGCGTTGCAGGTTTACTCATTGTTGGTGCTTTCGTTTATAATGAAAAGCATCGAAATGATATTAAACATAATGCAATTTCTTTAAGCTAATGAATCACTAGCTTACAATCTACCATTACCTTTTGATAATCCTGAATTCCGATTTCTTTATTGATTAATTGAAGCAGCAGCTTGATTGCATTTTCTCCAACAGATTCTGGATTTTCTTCAACTGACGCAATTGGGGGAGAATCCAGGTAGCTAATGAAAGAAGTGTTCCCAAATCCAATACATTCAATTTCTTCAAAATTAGGATGATTTGATGATCTCAGATACTTAATGGCATCAAATAATATCGGCTCTTTAAAAGCTACCAGGGCGGTTGGCATATTCTCAGGATTTGCGAACAGGTTCTTTATCGCTGAAACCGTATTTTCCTGATCAAAATCTGTATAAGCAACAAGTTCAGCAGAAAATGGCACATTATTGTCTTTTAATGCATTAATATAGCCGTTAAAGCGATCATGGGTAAAATTGATCATTTTTGGTCCTCCTAAATAAGCGATCTTTTTATGCCCCCTGTCAATTAAGAATTTCGTTGCCTGATAACATCCCTGAAAGGTATTCCCTAAAACTTTATGACAGTTTAAATTAAAACTTGGGTTTCTGGTATAATAAACAACCGGAGTGCCCATATTCTCAAACTGATCAAGATGGGCAAAATCTTGTGTGTTTTTAGAAATAGCTACAATTAAACCATCAACACGGCTTCTTAAAAGCATGTTGGCAGACTGGATTTCTTTTTGCAAATCATCATGAGATTGACTAATGATAACATTGTACCCATTTTTAGTGGCAAATTGTTCCACTCCATAAATACTTCTTGTAAAAAAGTGATCCAGCAGGTTAGGTAAGATAATACCAATAATCCGCGATTTTTTTTCCTTTAAATTAATGGCAGATTTATTCGGCGTGAAATGTAAATCACGAGCCATTTCCTGAACACGTTTCTTGGTATACTCGTTTATGGTTGGGTAGTTATTTAATGCTTTAGATACTGTTGATACTGACATCTTTAACTTTTCAGCCAAGAACTTTAATGTAACCGGGGTATTATTCGTCATCTTTTCCAATCTCAATGCATAGATAAGAAAAATTTTGCAATTATTTCAAACGTTTGAAATATGGTTAGAGTGTGTTTTATGGCGTTTTAAGCTATTTAAAAACGCTTTTATGTGTTTTCCTTTTCTAAATTCGTTACCGCTAACACTAACTAACCAAATAAATACGATGAAATCATTACTCAATCACCAGCATTCGGAAACAGCATTCAAAAAAATGTTCGGACATGTACAAAAAGTCAGGTCGTTTTTTATATCTGTAATACTACTTCCCGATGACAAAATCATACAATTTTAGAGGTCATTTATTTAAATAAACAAGCCTTTATTTCTTAAGACCTCAAATTTATTGAGGAGCAAAATCATACAAAATCTTTGAAAATTTAAAGTGGGTTTAATCACCGTAAATTATTCAAAGCAATGTAAGTGCACATTAAATTTCAAACAAACAGATTTAATATTTATAACAATTATGGATAGACTTTACATTTTGAAGCGGGTTTTGCCATTTGCAATGTTCGAAAGCATTCAGCGATCAAAAATCCTATATTCATTTACTTTTCTTTTACTTGTTGCCTGCTCTTTTTCTGCTTTTGCGCAGTCAACCGTAACAGGAACAGTTAAGGATAACAAAGGAGTAACTTTACCAGGCGTGAGTGTTCGGGTTAAAGGCACTTCGGTAGGTGCTGTAACGGATAACGATGGGAAATTCTCGATTAAGGCATCAGACAATGCTACATTAACATTTACTTACATTGGTTATACCAACAAAGAAGTGGCGGTAAATGGCAAAAGCACATTAACGATCATTCTGGAAGATAATTCCCAGGGATTGGATGAAGTAGTGGTAGTTGGTTATGGTGCTCAAAAGAAATCAACTTTAACTGGTGCTGTGGCCCAAATAGGTGCTGAGGAGATCATGAAATCGCCAACCCCAAACCCAACCAATAGTTTAGTGGGCAGGCTTCCTGGTTTATTAGCTGTGCAAACCAGTGGGCAGCCAGGAGCAGATGGTGCTTCTTTAAAGGTAAGAGGGGTTGCAACTTATGGTGTGAACAATTCAGCAATTGTGGTGGTTGATGGAGTAGAGCGACCAAGTTTTTCAGATGTTGATGCCAATGAGATCGAAACCATTACGATACTAAAAGATGCAGCCTCAACGGCAATTTATGGTATTCGTGGTGCAAATGGTATTATTGTAATTACCACAAAACAAGGTAAAATTGGTGCACCAAAAGTAACTTATACTGGTAATTACGCATTGCAAACTTATACAGGGCTTGCGGTTGGTTCACCAGCTTTAGAAAATGCTACACTATTAAATCAATCTTACATTAATGATGGTAAGCCGCCTTATTTTACCGATGCTGAATTACAGAAATTTAAAGATGGCTCTGATCCCATTGGCTATCCGGATGTACAGTGGTTTGATTTTTTAACAAGAAAATATTATTCCCAAACTCAGCATAATGTTAATATTAATGGTGGTACCAGAGTTGCAAAATATTTTGTTTCTGCCGGTTATGCTTTTCAGGATGGTATTTTTAAGAAATTTGAATCTCCATATGGCATCAATACTGTTCCAAACTACAATCGTTATAATTTCCGTTCAAACGTAGATTTAACTTTAAATAAAGATTTTACGGTAGGTATTAAATTAGGTGGTCGTTTTGCTAATAGATATCAACCATCAGGATTAAGATCATCATCAGTATTTTCTTACGATACAATAGAAGGGATGATTTCCCGTATTCTCCAGGTTCCGGCTTATGCATATCCGGTAACATTACCTGATGGTAGAATTACGGCAAACCCAAATATTGGTACCAATATCTGGAATCCTTATGCCGTGCTAACCCGGTTTGGAACACGTAACGATGATAATAATACCATAGAAAGTACATTCAACTTAAACTATAAACTGGATTTCATTACCAAAGGATTAGGATTTAAAACGGTTTTTGGTTATGATTCATATTACAATAATATTGAAAGAAGAAATGCCAACTGGGCTGCTTACGTGTATAATCCGGCAACTGGTCAGGCTACTTTATCAACCGATACCCGTAACCGTGATGAACCTTTAGGAGCTGTTCAGGATGGCGGTGTTACAGAAGGTAGTACAAATATGAACCTGCAGGTGGGATTTGATTACAATCGCAGCTTTGGAAATCATAATGTTAGTGGATTATTTTTAGGAACAAGGCAATTGATTAAATCGACAGGTAATACTGCATTTACCGCACCTCCAAGGGCATCTCAAGGTATTGCAAGTCGTGCAACATATAATTACAATGAGCGTTATTTCGCAGAATTCAATGCTTCCTATAATGGTTCAGAGAACTTCAACTCGGGTTTACGTTATGGTTTTTTCCCGGCGGTTTCTGCGGGCTGGACATTAACCAATGAGCCTTTCTGGAAAAAGAACGATGTGTTAACTTATTTTAAGCTTAGGGGAAGTTACGGTTTAGTAGGTAATGACAGAATTTCTCAGGATCGTTTCTTATTCTTAACCAATTACTCTACAAATGCTTCTGGAAGTGCCCAGGCGGCACCTTTCGGTAATCCATTATCAATTACCAGTTACCCAACACTTTGGATCAGTGACCCTCAGTTTTTTGGGGCAAGTATTAATGCACTAGGAAATGATCAGGTAACCTGGGAAACCGGAACGAAAAGAAATATTGGCTTTGAAGCCCGATTACTAAAAGATAATTTAAAAGTTACGGTTGATTTGTTTGATGAAACACGTAGAGATATTTTAACTCCATCATTAAGTGGCCTGGCTTTATTTGGTCATACCTATCCAAATTTAAATAAGGGAATTGTATATAATAAGGGTTATGAGATTGAGCTGGATTATCAAAAACAAATTGGAAGCGTGACACTAGGTTTAAACACGCAATTAAGTTTTGCCAGAAATAAAATTTTAGAAAACGATGAACCTGATGGTTTACCATTTTCTGCTGCAAGAAAAGGAACCAGAGTGGGGCAGTTTTTCGGATATAAAAGTGACGGGTTTTTCCAATCTGTCGCAGATATTGCTGCATCGCCAAAATTGCAAGGCTATAGCCCAATTCCTGGTGATTTAAAGTTTAAGGATTTAGATGGCGATGGTGTAATTACCAGTTTAGATCAGGATGCTATCGGATATTCCAATACGCCGGAATATGTTTACAGCTTCAGTCCTAGAATCATATATAAAGGATTTACGCTTTCTGCACTATTTCAAGGTGTGGCAAATGTAAGTTCAAATGTGATTTTAAATGAGCAGAACAATGGTCAGCAAATGTATCCTTTCATGACGGAGGCCTGGACACCGGCAAATGCAGCCAATGCAACCTGGCCGGCATTACACGCAAGGGGAACAGCATCATTAAACTATGCTTTGAATGATTTCACGCTTCAAAACTCCGCGTATTTGAAAATCAGAAATGTCGAATTAGCCTGGAACTTACCAAAGAGATGGTCATCTGCAGTTAAACTAAGCAATGTTAGGCTCTTTTTACAAGGACAAAACCTCTACACATGGACTAAATACAGGTTCTATGTAGATCCTGAAAATGTGAACACCATTAATACGGCTTTCCCGTTACAGGCACTTTACCCTAGTTCTAAGATTTACAATTTTGGTTTAAATGTTCAATTCTAAGAAAATGAAAAACTATAAGATATTTACCGCAATCATTTTGTTAACGCTGTTCTCCGTATCCTGCAAAAAGGATTATTTGGAAAGAACGCCAGGTGTTGCCATCAGTGAGGATGAGATTTTTGCAGATCCTGCGCTGGCCGCAAGATTTGCAGATAATGCATATAATTATGTAATTACAAAGTATGTTCGCTTTAACGACCATCGTGGCTGCACAGCTCAGGCTTCGGATGAGGCCGTTTCCGGAAACTCTGAAGGATCGGTTACTTCCCTTAACAGAGGCTTATATCACGATCATTCTAACGGACCATCATTAAATGATATTTATGGTGTATGGCGTTTAATGTACGCAGGAATTGCTGTTCATAATAAAATGCTGGCCAGAATTGGCGAGGTTCCGCCATCTCCAAATGCAACAGTTCCAATTTTTGATGCCAAACGTGTGGAAGGCGAAATGCGTTTTTTACGGGCTTTATCATATTTCGAACTCACTAAAAGATTTGGTGGTGTTCCGATTGTAGATAGAGTTTATGGCGTAAACGAAGATATTAACCTTCCAAGAAGTTCATTTGCCCAGGTGACCCAGTTTATTCTTAGCGATTTAGATATTGCAATTACCAAATTAGGTAATGATGCTGATTACAGCGCTTCAAATTATGGCCGTCCAACAATTGGCGCTGCCCAGGCTTTAAAAGCCCGTGTTTTGTTGTATGCTGCCAGTCCTTTGAACAATCCAACAAACGACAAAACAAAATGGCAGGCAGCAGCAGATGCTGCAAAGATTTTAATGGATGGAAGATATCAATTGCAGGCCTCTTATGGAGATTTATTAAATGTTCCTTCATCTCCCGAGTATATCATGATCAGAATTAAAGGCAATACACCTTTGGCAGGCGAAATGATGCAGGATTTTTCTATGTCGCCAGGTTCTGGTGGAGCGCAGGGACAAATGAATCCTACACAAAACCATGTTGACATGTATGAAATGGCGAATGGAAAACCCATTACCGATCCTACCTCTGGTTACGACCCGCAAAAACCTTATGAAGGAAGAGAGCCACGTTTCTACGATAATATTATTTATAATGACAGGCCTTGGCAAGGTGGTAAAATTGAAATGTGGTCTACTTTAGATGCACAAGGTAGAACGCTTTATGGCAAGGATTATAACCCAACTATTACCTATACAGCTACCCGCTATTACTGTAAAAAATACTGGCCGGAAGTTTATAGAACGGTTGGAGGAAGCACAACATTATTAAATTATATCTATTTCCGTTATGGTGAAATGATGTTAAACTATGCTGAAGCACAAAACGAAGCCGTTGGTCCGGATCAAACAGTTTACAATCAACTCATTGAAATTCGTAAACGTGCCGGAATACAACCTGGAGCAGATAATCTTTACGGTTTAAAAGCCAGCATGACCCAAACCGAAATGCGTGCAGCAATCAGACATGAACGTGCTATAGAATTGGCTTTCGAAGATCATCGCTGGTATGATATCATGCGTTGGAAAATAGGATCAGAAACAATTGCAGTGCCCATGAAAGGTATGGATGTAGTGAAGCAATCAAACGGAAGTTTTACCTACACACCAATTGTTTTGAGTGCCACTTTCCAAAAAACCTGGACAGAAGCACAAAACCTTTATCCGATCCCTAGAAATGAGATTTATAAGAGTAAGGGTGTATTAACACAAAATCCAGGTTGGGAATAATCAGTTTTTCTTATACGCTTAAAGATTTATTCAATATGAAATTTATAAAATCAAAATATATAGTTTGTCTCTTACTCTTATGGGCTTCCATGCTCCACGTTTACGGACAACAGAAGCCTGATGAAAGTTTAACAGTTAAGGGGAAAGTTTTAGATCAAAACAATCAACCTTTGCCAGGAGTGGCTATTTCTATTCAGGAAGATAAAACGAACAAATCTGTATCAACTGCCGCTGATGGTACTTTCTCCATTGATGCAACAACCAGTGATGTTTTGGTATTTCAATACGCAGGGTACAGAACTTTGCTTAAACCAGCAGGGGAGGCAAATAATAACGATATAAAACTCATCAAGGCTTTAATTTATGCTGGTGATGATGATAATGTTTATATCCCTTTTGGAGTAAGAAAGAAAAGAGAGGTTACGGCAACGATCAGTACAATCAAAGCCGATGATCTTCCTCAAATTCCTTCTTCCTCATTAACCAATGTATTTACAGGTCGGTTACCTGGATTAGCCATTTATCCAAGCGGTTCTCAGCAGCCTGGTTATGATGTGTCTAGCTTTCTGGTTAGAGGTCGTTCTTCCTATAACAGTAATCAGGAACCGCTCATTTTGGTTGATGGTATTGAACGGAGTTTTAGTGCGATGGATTTAGGTGAAATTGAGAGTGTAAGTGTTCTAAAAGATGCTGCAACTTTAGCCTGGTATGGAATGTATGGCGCAAACGGGGTAATTTATGTGAAAACCAAACGTGGTAGTGCTACTTCAACCAAGGTAACGGTAGATGCTCAGGCAGGTTTGCAGGCACCTTTGGCCATTGCATCCCCTCTCGATTCCTATGGTTATGCAACACTTTATAACGAAGCATCTGTAAATAGTGGTGGTGCAGCAGTTTACAGCCCTGCAGCATTGCAAGCTTATCAGGATGGTTCAGATCCGATTAAATATCCGAACAATAATTTTGTTAGAGATTTTACTAAAAAAGTTGCTCCAACTCAACGCTATGTGGCATCGGTAACCGGTGGAAATGCTTTTATCAAATACTATACCTTATTGAGTGCTTATCAGCAAGGTGGTTTTTACAAAGGTGGCCACAATGACACTTACGATGCCAATACTAATTTTACCCGATATAATTTAAGAACCAACCTTGATTTGCATGTAAATAAAAATCTTGATGTGGCTTTGGATATTGGTGGAAGGATTACCAACTTAACTTTTCCAAATGCTGGTACGGCTAATTTCCTGAACACCGTTTATTCAACGCCTGCCAATGCGTTTCCAATTTTGAATCCTAACGGATCTTATGGCGGAACATCAATTTTCACTGCAAGCAATCCTTTAGCAATGTTAGAGGCTGGTGGCGCCAGTACAGATTTATTGCGGAATATGATCGCAACAATCAGTGCTAAACAAAAAATGGATGGTATTTTAAAAGGCTTATCAGCTGAGGTTTTTTATGCTTATGATATTGCAGGTTTATATCGTTCGGGCTTTAGCCAGGCATATTCTACTTCAGAATTAAGTTCAACAGGTTCTTATGCTACTTATGGAACGGCGGCTAAAGTAAACTATCAGGGTAACTCGTTCTCTGGAAACATTAGGAAGAGCGAGTTTTGGGCTGGTTTTGATTATAACCGAACCTTTGGAAAACATGATGTCAAATTCAGTACAAGGGTTTCCAGAGCAAACTTTTCATCTTTCGGAAATTTAGATGTAAGAAGAGAAGGCTGGTCTAACCGTTTATCTTATAATTTCATCCAACGTTATTTTATAGATTTAACAGGATCATATGTAGGATCAGAAAATTTTGCTCCAGGCTCCAGATATGGATTTTTTCCGGCAGCTTCTGCCGGATGGATCATCTCTGATGAGAATTTCATGAAAGGATCAACAGGTTTTCTTGACTTCCTGAAAATCAGAGGATCGTATGGTTTGGTAGGTAATGATGCGATTGGATCGGCAAGAAGATTTGCTTACAATGATTTCTTTAGCAGAAGTACAACCGGGTATAACTTTGGTACATCTTACACAGGTGTTAGTGGTACTGGTCAACTGGCATTGGCAAATCCATACTTAACCTGGGAAAAAGCTTATAAAACCAGTGTTGGTTTTGATGCTAAAATGTTTAAACAGTCATTGTCAATCAGTGCCGATTATTTCCATGAATATAGAAAAGACTTAACAACGGGTTCTTTGCTGCCAAGTTTACTGGGGCAAAGTTTGATTTACGTAAACGAAGGTGCGGCTAAATATGAAGGTTTTGAAGCCGGAATCAACTACAGTAAAAAAATTGGTCAGGTAAGCCTTAATGTTTTTGGAAACTTTACATACAACATCAGTGAAATTCTTGCAATAAACGAAGCCGCTAACTTACCTGCTTATCAAAAATCGATTGGACATCCTATTTCGAGTGTTATTTCGCCTGCTGCAACAGCTAATACAGCTGCAGGTTATATCAGCAGTATGTTAATTTCAGATGGTATATTCCAAAGTCAGGCTCAAATTGATGCATCGCCAAAACAAATCTTTTCAAGAGATGTAAAACCTGGAGATATTAAATATGTAGATCAAAATGGAGATGGAATCATTAACGATTTAGATCGGGTAAGAACTGATTTCAACTTTGTACCTAAAGCATATTTCGGTTTCGGTTCATCTGTTGGCTTTAAAAATTTCGACATCAACTTCCTGTTCCAGGGAACAAGTGGCAGATCGATTACCATTCAGCAGTTGGTTAACGCAGGAAATGCAAATAATGGCTATTTGAATCAATTCAGTGTTGATAGATGGACACCGAGCAATCCAGGTGCTCCATATCCTCGATTACTACTATCAGATAGAGGCAATAATACAGTAAACTCCGATTTCTGGATTCGTTCAGGTGATTATATCAGATTAAAAAATGTTGAGTTAGGTTATTCGCTACCTTCTTCTTTCACTAAAAAATTGAAAATAGGGCAATTGCGATTTTATGCAGGAGGCTTAAACTTGTTAACGTTTGATAAACTCGGAGATCTTAATATCGACCCTGAATTGCCTGAATCTGGTTTTAATTCATCATATCCCTATATGAAAATATATTCATTCGGTATGAACTTGAAATTTTAATGGATAAGAAAATGAAAAAAAATATATTCTATTTAATCCTTGCCATTGTTGCTTTACAATTTGCAGGATGTAAAAAAGATGGCTTCTTACAAGATGGATCGTTTAGTGGGGGTAATGATATTACTCAGGCACAACTCTGGGCCAATCCTGATTATGCCAGAAACTTTTTGAACAACGTTTATTCAGAACTTTCTGATCGCTACAATGTAGATAATGCCGGGGCATTATTCGCATCAGGTTCTGATGAAGCCGTTAATTCAAACCTAAACTCCAATGTAAATATTTTGAACAACGGCACCTGGGGCCCAGCAAGAACATTTGATGACGTTTACGCCAGTTTATACGTTGGTATTCGCAAAGCCAATATGTTTTTGGAAAATATAGATGGAAGCGCAGTTATTCCATTAGATGAAGTTTTACCTGCAAACGTAGCTGCCAATCAAACTTATGCCGCTCAGGTGAATCGTTTGAAAGGACAGGCTTATTTTTTAAGAGCATTTTTTCAATTCGAATTGCTTAAACGTTATGGCAGTTTTGTGATTGTTACCAGAACGTTAACGGTTGATGATAATTTAGATTTACCGCGAAATACATTTGATCAATGTGTGGCACAAATATCTGCCGATTGTGAAGATGCAATTTCACGATTACCATTGTCTCCAACAGAATGGAATGTTTCAAACAGAGGCAGAGCCACACAAACTGCTGCCATGGCATTAAAAGCAAGATTATTGTTGTACGCAGCAAGCCCGCAATACAATCCATCAGGAGATGTTACCAAATGGCAGGCAGCAGCAGATGCAGCAAAAAGATTAATGGATACGAATAAGCATAACATTTATTCTTCTTATCCAAATATCTGGCTATGGAATGCCGGTGCTTATAACGTGGAGACTATTTTTGCAACCTCAACACTTAATACCAATACCATTGAGGTTAATAATGCACCTATTAGTTATGATGCTGCAAACGGACGAACCAATCCAACTCAGGAATTGGTTGATGCTTTTGAGATGAGAACCACAGGGAGGCCAATTACCGATCCTTCATCAGGTTACAATGCAAGTAACCCATATGACGGCCGCGATCCTCGTTTAAACTTCGCCATCATTTACAACGGACAAACCTTTAAAGGTAGGCCTGTTGAAACTTTTGTTGGAGGTAGAGATGGTTTGAATTTAAATGTTAATGCAACCAAAACAGGATATTATCTACGTAAATATTTAAGTGAAGGCGCATCCTGGGCAGGAACAACAACCAATATTCGTCGTCCCTGGATATTTTTCAGATACGCTGAAGTGTTGCTAAATTATGCTGAAGCGCTTAATGAAGCTCAGGGCGCAACTGCACAAACTGAAATTTTAAGAGTGTTAAACCTGATTAGAAATAGAACAGGTGTTCAAATGCCACCTTTGCAAACCACTAATGCATCAGCTGCAGGTTATGTTGCTCCAACACAAGTGGAGTTAAGAAAAAGAATTCGCAATGAACGCAGGGTGGAGTTATGTTTTGAAGAACATCGCTTTTATGATGTTCGCAGGTGGAAAGAAGGCGAGCAAACCTTTAATAAACCCGTTACCGGAATGAGGATTACGCAAGTATCGGCAAACAACTTTACCTATACACCATTTACAGTAGAAAACAGAGTTTTTACAGCACAAAATTATTTATATCCAATTTCTCAAAACGAATTAAACAGAGCACCTGCGTTAGGACAAAACCCTGGCTATTAATCATAAACTAAATTTTGCTCAAATTTAGTCGGACGGCGGCAACGCCGTCCGTTAATTAATTGTTAGTTTTGAAAAGATCAATTAATTAATATATTAAAACACAAGTTATGCTAAAATCAACCTATAGAATTCTTTTAATCTGCTTATTGCTTTTTACGTCAATCAGTTACGCTCAGGTTGCTTCTATACAAAATATTCAAGCTCGTAAAATCCAAAGTTTAAATGGAAAATGGAATTATATTATAGATCCTTACGAGAATGGATATTATGATTACAGGCATGATCCATTTGATAAATCAAAAACCGGTACAGGAGGCTACTTTGACGATAAGATTCAAAAGGATAAATCAGAATTGATTGAGTATGACTTTGACCATTCTCCACAAATGAACGTTCCGGGCGACTGGAATTCTCAATCTGAAAGACTAGAGTTTTATGAAGGAAATATCTGGTTGCGCAAAAAGTTTGATGCTAAACCTGAAAAAGGAAAAAAATACTTTATTTATTTCGGTGCGGTAAACTATGAGGCTCATGTTTATCTGAACGGTAAAAAATTAGGTATTCACAAAGGCGGTTTTACTCCATTTCAGTTTGATGTAACCAATAACTTAAAAGTTGGAGAAAATTCTATCGTGCTAAAAGTTGATAATATTCGCAAGCAGGATGAAATTCCAACAGTAAATACCGATTGGTGGAATTACGGCGGCATTACCCGCGATGTTTATTTAGCGGAATTTCCAGATCATTTTATAAGTGATTACAAATTGCAACTCGTTAAAGGCAACAACAATTTACTGAATTTTTCAGTGAAGCTGGCAGATGCAACGGCAGGACAGGAAGTAACGCTTTCAATACCTGAACTGAAGCTTGAAAAAAAATATAAAACAGATGCTGAAGGAAAAATAGCTGATGAGTTTACCTGGAATAATTTAAATCTCTGGTCGCCGGAAAATCCGAAACTTTATGGTGTAACAATCAGGAGCGATAAAGAAAACATCAGCGATAAAATTGGTTTCAGAACCATCGAAGTAAAGGGCGATAGTATCCTTTTGAATAATAAATCGGTTTTTTTAAGAGGAATTTCCCTTCATGATGAAAACCCGCTTCTGGCCGGTCGTTTACGTTCTGAAGGTGATATGCGTATGATGTTGCAGTGGGCAAAAGACATGAACTGTAATTATGTTCGTTTGGCGCATTATCCACACAATGAAGAAATGATTCGTTTGGCCGATGAAATGGGACTATTGGTTTGGGCCGAAGTTCCTGTTTACTGGACCATCAGCTGGACTAACCCCTCAACCTATGCAAATGCCAAGCAACAACTTACTGATTTAATTTTAAGAGATAAAAACAGGGCAAGTGTTATTGTATGGTCAATTGGAAATGAAACACCATTAAGTGATGCCCGCCTGAGTTTCATGAGTAATTTAGCAGAAACCGCCCGTTCTCTGGATGATAGCCGGTTAATAGCGGCAGCATTAGAAGTTCATCGCGAAGGAAATTCAATTATTTTAAATGATCCGCTGGGAGAGAAGATTGATTTAGTGAGCTTTAATGAATATGCCGGGTGGTATTGGGGTGGAACGCCTTCAGAAATCACAAAGTATAGTTTCAATATTAAGTATACCAAACCTGTTGTAATAACTGAATTTGGTGGCGATGCTTTAGGTGGTTTCCATGCTGATGAAAATACACGATGGAGCGAAGAATATCAGGAAGCATTATATAAAAACCAAATTACCATGTTAAGCAAAATCAGTGCTTTACGTGGAATGACACCATGGATCCTTGCCGATTTCAGGTCGCCAAGAAGGCAACACCCCATTTATCAGAATTTTTGGAACCGTAAAGGATTGATCAGCGAAACAGGCAAAAAGAAAAAAGCTTATTATGTGCTGAAAGATTTTTACGATCAGATGCAGGTCAAATACAAATAAGATGATAAGATTAAAGAGTGTTAGTATGATTTCGAAATTGATCATTTCGGTATCATTTTTAAGCATATCGTGCGCTAAATACAAAAGCACAACCATTGATGCTGTTCCTGTTCTTCCAACAGTTGAAACTACATTGCAAGGCAATATGCCTTTCCCAATGGGTGCTGCGGTTAATGTTAGTTTACTGAAAAACAATATTAACTATCGAAATCTTGTTACAAAGGAGTTTAACAGCATAACGGCAGAAAACGCAATGAAATTTGCTTCACTCCATCCATCAAAAGATACTTATACCTGGAGTGATGCAGATTATTTAGTTGATTTTGCCATTGCAAATGGAAAACGTGTTCACGGACATACTTTAAACTGGTATAAATCATTGCCTGATTGGGTAGAAAATTTTCAAGGCACAACCGCCGAATGGGAAAATTTATTGAAAACTCACATACAAACAGTAGTTGGGCATTTTAAAGGTAAAGTGGTTTCCTGGGATGTTGTAAATGAGGCTATTAATGACGATGGAAGCTTTAGGAATACTATTTGGGTACAAAAACTGGGTGTTGACTATATTGGTAGAGCATTTCAGTACGCTCATCAGGCCGACCCTAATGCCTTACTTTTTTACAACGATTATGGTCATGAATTTGGACCAACCAAAAGGACAGCCATTTTAAATTTAGTAAACGATTTAAAAAGCAAAGGCATTCCTATTGATGGAATTGGTTTACAAATGCACATAAGAGTAACCCAAAATGATGCTAATTTAACTGCGGCAATTTCCACTGCTGCCGCTACAGGATTAAGGGTTCATATCTCTGAAATTGATATTGCTTTAAATCCTGATAATATTCAGAACATGACTTACACAGCAGCAATGGGTGACCAACAAGCCGCAAAATATAAAACGATTGTAAAGGCTTACCACGCCATTTCAAAAGCACAACAATTTGGCATTACCCAATGGAATGTCACTGACTCAGATAGCTGGATTCCATCGACCTATAACCGCCCGGACTGGCCATTGCCTTTTGATGCATTGTATCAAAAGAAAGCAGCTTATCAGGGAATTTTAGATGGTGTAAAATAGAAAATATATAAACATGAGAAGATACCTACCATTAGCCTTAATTTTAGTGTTACCTTTTTCTTCTGCTCTGGCGCAGGATAAAAAAATTGAAAAGAAGGTAGATTCAGTTTTAAAACTGATGACTTTGGATGAAAAAATTGGTCAGTTAAATCAATATACAGGTGACAGGGATGCAACGGGGCCTATTACCAATAATCCAAATAAACT
Organism: Pedobacter chinensis; assembly: GCF_003339865.1. GTDB lineage: Bacteria > Bacteroidota > Bacteroidia > Sphingobacteriales > Sphingobacteriaceae > Pedobacter > Pedobacter chinensis. Next base: position 321,274 of record NZ_QPKV01000002.1, on the reverse strand, counting down.
AAAAGATATCAGAGATGGTAAATTAGGCTCAATGCTTAACGTTCGTGGCGCTAAAGAAACCCGCGAAGTTCAGGAAGTTGCGATGCAATCGCGAATGAAAATTCCTTTGATTTTTGGTTTAGATGTTATTCACGGTTATCGCGTTACTTTTCCAATTCCATTAGCTGAAGCTGCAAGCTGGGATTTAGAAGCGATGGAGAATGGTGCACGCGTTGCGGCCAGAGAAACTGCTGCATCTGGTGTACACTGGACATTTGCACCAATGGTGGATATAGCCCGCGATCCACGCTGGGGTAGAGTAATGGAAGGTGCCGGAGAGGATACGTACCTGGGTTCGAAAATTGCTTTTGCGCGTGTAAAAGGTTTTCAGGGCAAAGGTTTAGGCAATCTTGATGCTATTATGGCTTGTGCTAAACACTTTGCTGCTTATGGAGCAGCCATTGCAGGTAGAGATTATAATGCTGTTGATATGAGTGAACATACTTTATGGGAAACTTATCTTCCGCCATTTAAAGCTGCTGTTGATGCTGGTGCAGCTACTTTTATGAACTCTTTTAACACTTTAAATGGCATTCCGGCCACAGGAAGTTCTTATTTACAACGCGATATTTTAAAAGGCCAATGGAAATACACTGGCTTTGTAGTGAGCGATTGGGGCTCAATTGGTGAAATGATTGCACATGGTTATGCAAAAGACAAAGCAGAAGCTGCTGAATTAGCCATTAAGGCGGGTAGCGACATGGATATGGAAAGCAGGAGTTATTTACCAGGCTTAGCTAAATTGGTGGCCGATAAAAAAGTATCTGTTTCTCTAATTGATGATGCTGTCCGCAGAATTCTTCGCAAGAAATTTGAATTGGGTTTATTCGATGATCCTTATCGTTTCAGTAACGAAGCCCGCCAGGAAAAGGAATTAAATGCTCCTGAAAACAGAAAGGCGGCTTTATCTATGGCTGAGAAAAGCATTGTGCTTTTAAAAAATGAAAATCAGATTTTACCCTTATCAAAAAGTCTGAAAAAAATTGCAGTGATTGGTCCGCTGGGTAAATCTGAAAAAGATATGCAAGGATTTTGGTCAATTGCCTGGGAGAACGATAAACTGGTTTCGCTTTATGAGGGATTAAAAAATAAAGTAGGAGATAAGACCGAATTGCTTTATGCAAAGGGCTGTGAAATTTCCGATTCCTCTAAAACAGGTTTTGCTGAAGCTGTTCAGGTTGCAAAACAAGCTGATGTAATTGTAATGGCCGTTGGCGAAACATTGGATATGAGTGGAGAAGCAAAAAGCAGAGCTAATATTCATATTCCCGGTGTTCAGGAAGATTTAATCAAAGCTATTCAGGCCACAGGAAAACCTGTTGTGGTGTTGGTAATGGCCGGCCGGCCGTTAATTTTCAACTGGACAGCAGATCACGTTCCTGCAATTATGTACACCTGGTGGTTAGGTAGCGAAGCTGGTAATGCAATGGCTAATGTTTTATTCGGTGATTACAACCCAGGCGGAAAATTACCCATGACTTTTCCCAGAGATGAAGGGCAGATTCCTTTGTATTACAATTACCTGAGCACAGGTCGTCCTGCCAAAAATGATAAAGACACACGTTATCGTTCTGCGTATCTGGATATGCCTAACAGCCCGAAATTTGCATTTGGTTATGGGTTAAGCTACACTACATTCGATTATTCAGGCTTAACATTAAGTAAAACGCAAATTACTGCAAATGATAAAATTTCAGTGAGTTTTACGCTGAAAAACACAGGGAAATATGCTGGTGAAGAAGTTGTTCAATTGTATTTGCAGGATAAGTTTGCTTCGGTGGTCCGGCCTGTAAAAGAGCTTAAAGACTTTCAAAAAGTAATGTTGAAGGCGGGAGAGAGCAAAACCATCAATTTTACTATAGATAAAGAAAAGCTCTCGTTTTACAATCAACAATTAAAATGGGTAGCCGAAGCAGGAGATTTTAAACTGATGATTGGAACAGCATCAAACGACATTAAGCTGGAAAAAGATTTTACATTGGTTAATTAAGAAAGATTTGTTCGCAAGAATGGATGTTTAACTGAACGGCATTTCAGGACAGAAAGGCGTGATGCATAGAACATATACTATGAACGGTCGTCATCCCCAATTTAATTGGGGCCCTAAATGCGTTGGCTTTGCGTACGCCTTTGGATGATGCTATAAGGAGCTGAACTGATTACTTAGTAGCTTACAGGGCAGCATAACGATAAGATGAAAAGACTGGCAAAATTATTTGCAATAAAAAAGAAACAAATGTTAAAAGCGAAATCAATTTTATTTATACTATTCTTTACCATATCAGGTTTGAATAGTTTTGCGCAAGATGCTGGTCGAAAAGCCATTAGTTTAAACGATCAATGGGAATTTCAAAAAGAAAACGGTTCTGTTGAGCAGGTTAATATTCCCCATACCTGGAATAACAAAGATGTTTTAGATGATACACCGGGTTATTATCGCGGTTTGGGAATATACAAAAGAAAATTAAAGCTGGATGAATCGGCAAAGGATAAAGATATTTTTCTGGTATTTAATGGAATAGCTCAGGAATCTGAAGTGCTAGTGAATGGTAAATCTGCTGGTAAACACATCGGAAGTTATGCAAAATTCATTGTTCCGATAAAACAATTCCTGAACTACACTAATGACGTTATTGAGGTTAGGGCCAATAATCGTTTCAATGAAGATATCCCGCCATTAACTGCCGATTTTACCTTTTTCGGCGGAATGTACCGTAATGTTACTTTATTAATAACCAATTCAGTTCACTTTTCTCAACATGAAAATGGAAGTTCCGGGGTGTTTATTACTACTCCACAAGTTTCGGCTGAAACAGCTGATGTTAACATCAACAGTTACATTGAAAACACTTCAACACTAGCCAGGAAATTACAAATCAATACCACAATATTTAATTCAAAAGGCGAGGAGGTTGCCTCTCAAACTGCTACCCTTAGTTTAAATAAAGGCGAAAAAAAGTCTGTTAGTCAGAATGTTAAATCGATTAAAAAACCAGAATTATGGTCGCCGGAAAACCCGTATCTGTATCGCGTTGTTACAAAAATTATCGATTCTAAAACAAAGGTTGTTGTTGATCAGGTTTCCAGTCCACTCGGTTTTCGTTGGTTTAAATTCGATGCAGATAAAGGATTTTTCCTGAATGGTAAATCTGTTAAATTAATTGGTGCAAGCCGGCACCAGGATTATGAAAACCTGGGGAATGCAACCCCCGATGCTTTGCAGATTAAAGATGTAGAATGGCTTAAAGCAATGGGTGGAAACTTCTTAAGAGTGGCGCATTACCCACAAGATCCATTAATTTTAGAAGCTTGTGATCGTTTAGGGATTCTGGCGTCAGTAGAAATTCCGGTTGTAAATACCATTACGGAAACCGAGGCATTTACCAACAACTGTCTGAATATGCAAACGGAGATGATCAAACAAAATTTTAATCATCCGAGCATTATCATTTGGGCATATATGAATGAAATTTTACTGAGGTTGAAGTTTTCAAACGATAAGCCTCGGCAACAAATTTACTTTGACCATGTTCGTGAACTGGCTCAAAAGTTAGATTCATTAACGAGAAGGTTAGATCCATCTCGATATACATTATTGGTTAATCATGGTGCCTGGGATATTTACAACAAAGTAGGTTTAACCAAAATCCCGATGATAGTAGGCTGGAATTTGTATTCCGGATGGTATTCCGGCGTTCCTGCAGATTTTGCTAAGTTCTTAGATCGCCATCATAAAGAACTACCCAATACGCCATTTATGGTAACGGAATATGGAGCAGATGCTGATCCGAGAATCAGATCTTTTGCACCAATTCGTTTCGACAAGAGTATTGAATACGCCTTACAATTTCATCAGGTTTATTTAAATGCCATGCTGAACAGGCCTTTTGTTGCGGGCGGAATGGCCTGGAATCTGGCTGATTTCAATTCAGAAACCCGTGAGGAAACCATGCCGCATATCAATAATAAAGGGTTGTTAACCATTGGCCGTCAACCTAAAGATACTTACTTCCTTTATCAGGCTTATTTATCTGGAAAACCGTATTTGAAAATAACATCTGCACAATGGAAAGATCGGACAGGAATTGCAGATTCGGGAGCACTCGCAAGCACACAACCTGTACAAGTGGCCACTAATTTAAAATCAGCTGAATTGTTTTTAAATGGAAAAAGCTTAGGGACTAAAGAAGCAGTCGATCACATTATAGACTGGAATGTACCATTTATCAATGGCCTAAATCAGTTGAGAGTGGTTTCCGGTGATCAGAATGATCAGGCTGATATCAATTTCCAGCTACAGCCTTTTAAGTTTACAGATTCGAAAATTGCTTTTACCAACATGAACGTGCTTTTAGGTTCCAAACGTTTCTATATCGATGAAAAAGAACATCAGTTATGGATGCCTGATCAACCTTACAGAGTCGGTTCATGGGGTTGGATAGGTGGCGAGCCTTACAAAGGAACCAATAACCGGATCATGTATGGTAGCGATAAAAATATTTTGGGTACGGATAATGATCCAATTTACCAAACACAGCAAGTTGGTATTAAGCAATTTAAGTTCGATGTTCCGGATGGGGAATATGAACTTGCATTACACTTTGCGGAACTGGTTGGTGGCGAATCGAAAGAGGCATTGGCTTATAATTTAGATAATAACCACAAAAAAGAAGCAGAAGAAAAGAGAGTTTTTAGTGTTTCAATAAATGGCTCTTCTTTCATGAATCAGGTAAACCTTGCCGCCGATTTTGGTTACACAACTGCCGTACAAAAGAAAACAAGAATTACAGTTCAAAATGGAAAAGGGATTGTTATCGATTTTAATTCCATTGAAGGCAAAGCCGTTTTAAATGCAATTCAATTAAGAAAAGTGTACTAATCAAATGTTAAATAAAACGAAATATATAATCTTTACAATCTTTCTGATTACAAGTCAGTTATCTTTTGCACAACAATCAATCCGACTAAACGGTGATTGGGAGTTTTTGAAACAAGATTTAGGTGGAATTTGGGAGGCTGTTCGTCCGGTTGGGTTAGGTAATCCTGAATCTGTTCCACTATGGCAAAACGTGAATTTGCCACATTGTGTAAACGCAGAAGATGCTGTTGACCCTGATGTGAATTATTACCAGGGACCATCCTGGTATCGCACACAATTAAAAATTGAAAATCCTTATCAAAAAGGAAGAACGATTTTGCATTTCGAAGGTGCGGGGCAAAAAACCGATGTGTATGTTTATACAACCAAGGTTGGCTCGCATGTGGGCGGCTACGATGAATGGACAGTTGACATTACCGATGCAGTTGCAGCATTTCAAAAAACTGAAGTCTATCAAAAACAGTTTAAAGGTAAAGTGCCTGTTTCCATCCGTACCGATAATTCCAGAGATCTGGAGATGATTCCATCCGACCTTTCTGATTTTAATGTTTACGGAGGAATTTATCGCTATCTTAATTTAGTTTACGTACCTGCACTTTCTGTTGATAAAATGTTTGCTAAAGCAGAAGTTGATGCACAGGGAAAGCTAGGTAAATTATCTGTTAAAGCAAGATTTTACAATCCAGCTGGCGTAAATGATGCCCGGGTTCAGTTTAAACTTATTGATCCTGCAGGCAGGGTGGTTTCCAAAGGCGAGAAGCGCTTGAATAATCTTACTGCTGACATTGAATTGTGGAACCTGGAAGTTAAGAAACCCCAATTATGGTCAACTGATCACCCATTGCAGTATCGCTTGCAATATGAAGTGATTTCTCCAACGGGAAATTATAATGGAGAAGAAAAAATTGGTTTCAGGCATATTGAGTTTGTAGAGAAAGGCCCATTCAATTTAAATGGAAAACGTTTGTTGTTACGTGGCACGCATCGCCATGAAGATCATGCTGGTGTTGAAGCCGCAATGACAGAAGACATGATTCGGACCGAAATGCAAATGATGAAAGATATGGGCGTAAACTTTATTCGCTTGGGGCATTATCAGCAATCCCGCATTGTTTTAAACCTTTGTGATAGTTTGGGCATTCTGGTGTGGGAAGAAATTCCATGGTGCCGTGGTGGTTTAGGTGGCGATGTTTACAAGCAACAAGCTCGCAGAATGCTGACAAACATGATTGAGCAACATTATAATCATCCATCTATTATCATTTGGGGATTAGGAAATGAAAATGATTGGCCGGGAGATTTTCCAGCGTTCGATAAAGAGAAAATCAGAGCATTTATGAAAGAATTAAATGATCTTTCCCATCAAATGGATGCTGCTCGTTATACCGCCATCAGGCGTTGCGATTTTTGTGCAGATATCGTTGATGTGTATTCTCCTTCTATCTGGGCGGGTTGGTATCGTGGTGCTTATACCGATTACAAAAAAGCATCGGAAGACGAATTTTCAAAAGTGAAGCGCTTTTTACACGTAGAGTGGGGTGGCGATAGCCACGCCATGCGTCATTCAGAAAATCCGGATAAAGCGCTAAGCAAAATTAAAACAGGTGGAAGTGCTGATGAAAGAGCGGGCGATGCCTCACTTTATGGAGGTGCAGCCAGAATATCAAAAGATGGCGATTGGAGCGAATCTTATATTACAAACCTGATCGATTGGCATTTAAAAGAACAAGAAAGTATGCCTTGGTTAAGTGGAACGGCTTATTGGCCTTTTAAAGATTTTTCAACACCTGTTCGCCCTGATAATCCCGTGCCTTACATGAACCAAAAAGGTGTAATTGAAAGAGATTTTACCAGAAAAGAAGCCTACTATGTATTTCAATCTTACTGGACAGAAAAACCAATGGCTCATATTTACGGTCATACCTGGCCAGTGCGTTGGGGCGAAGAAGGAGAAGAGAAGATGGTAAAGGTTTATTCGAATGCTACGGAAGCAGAAATTTTCCTGAATGGAAAAAGTTTTGGTTCGAAGAAAAGAAATAGTCAGGATTACCCTGCAGCAGGATTGCGTTGGAATTTTCCGTTTGTTAAAGGCGAAAACACGGTAAAAGTGATCGCTAAAAAAGGAAAAGAAATTGCTACCGATGAAATCAAATTCAATTATCAAATAGAAAAATGGACAAAGCCTGTTGAAATGACTTTAACAAAGGTAGATCAGCAAGGCGATGTTGCCACGGTTGAAATCAGGCTTTTTGACAATAAAGGTGTTCAGTGTTTAGATGCTGTGAACTGGATTAATTTTGGTTTAACCGGAGATGGTAAAATGATTGATAATCAAGGTACTTCTTCAGGATCCAGAAAAGTACAGGCATATAACGGAAGAGCCATTATTAAAGTCAGGTTAAACAAAGGAAAAAGCATCATCTCAGGTTCTTCAGAGGGTTTAAAAACAATTTTTATGGAGTTATAATATGAAAAGAATTATTCCTATACTATTTTTTACAACTGTATTTGTAACTGCGACAGCATTTTCTTTCAAAAAAGATGTTGATCCTGCAAATATGAGGAAGCAGGCTGAAACATTACTGAAAAAACAAGTTTTGGAAGAAGCAGCCTTGGCAATGAAACAAGATCCCATAACGGTAACGGCATCTTCATCGCCGCGAAGCGCAGGAGGAAAGCACGACTTTTTCTCAGAAGCTGATTACTTTTGGCCAGATCCTCAAAATCCTGACGGGCCATATATCAACAGGGATGGATTAACTAATCCTGACAACTTTGTGGCGCATCGTAAGGCAATGATTCGTTTCAGCAAAGTTATCGGTGCCTTAGCATCAGCATATAAAATCACAGGCGATGAAAAGTATGTTAAACAAGCTGTTAAACATTTTCAAGCATGGTTTATAAATGCAGAAACCTTAATGAATCCAAATTTGCTTTTCGCACAAGCGGTAAAAGGAAGATTTACAGGCCGTAATTATGGTATTATTGATACCATTCACTTAATGGAAGTAGCACAAGGAGCTTTGGTAATGGAAAATGCTAAAGCGTTTGATAAAAAAACCTTAAGCGGCGTAAAAAAATGGTTCGCTGATTATATTTTATGGTTGAACACTTCTAAACCTGGCATTCAGGAAAAGACAGTTAAAAATAACCACGCTACCTGCTGGGCCATGCAAGTCGCATCTTTCGCTAAATTATGCAAAGATGATAATATGCTTGATTCCCTGCGTATAAGTTATAAAACAATCTTATTGCCCAATCAAATGGGGATGGATGGTAGTTTCCCATTAGAAATAGCAAGAACAAAACCTTATGGTTATTCTATTTTTAATTTAGATGCAATGACCATGCTTTGCCAAATCCTTTCTACTCCAAAGGATAATCTTTGGGATTTTGAAACGGAAGATGGAAAATCAATCAAGAAAGGTATTCAGTATCTTTATCCATTCATCGCTGATAAAAATAAATGGACTTTAAAGCCTGATGTAATGTATTGGGATAACTGGCCCGTTGCACAACCGTTTTTGCTGTTCGGGGCAGTTCAATTCGATCAGGCGAATTGGTATAGTACATGGGCTAAGTTAGATCATAAACCTCAGGTAGAGGAGGTTATCAGGAATCTACCTATTCGTAATCCTTTAATCTGGTTATAATATGAATTTAAAAATTAAGATAACGTTATTAAGTGTACTGTCATTCAGTATGGTAAAGGCACAAAAAGTTGATGTTGCCAAAGCATTTTCATCAGCAGCAAAACAAACAGATGTACTCATTAAAAATGTAGATTCTGCCCGTTTGATCAAGCCAAATCTGGTTTCGCCAAGAACAGTAGAAAATGGACAGTTTAAAATGGTTATTTCAAAAGACTGGACAAGTGGTTTTTTTCCCGCCGAGCTTTGGTATTTCTATGAATACACAAAAGATAAAAAATGGCTTGATTTAGCCAGAAAATATTCAGAAGATATTAAAAAGGAACAATACAACAAAGGTACGCACGATTTGGGCTTCATGATTTATTGCCCGTTCGGAAATGGTTATCGCCTTACTAAAGACACCGCTTATCGTTCGGTTATTATTCAGGCGGCTAAATCTTTATCAACAAGGTTTAATACCACTGCGGGTGTTTTAAAATCCTGGGATCATAACGGCGATAAATGGCAGTATCCTGTCATTATCGATAACATGATGAATTTAGAATTACTTTTTGAAGCCACTAAAATGACCGGCGATTCATCTTTTTATAAAATTGCAATTTCACACGCAAACAACACGATAAAAAATCATTTCAGACCAGATTTCAGCTCTTATCACGTAGTGGATTATGATACGCTGAAAACCGAAAATATTTTGCAAAAGGTAACCGCACAGGGTTATGCAAATGAATCGGCCTGGGCACGTGGTCAGGCATGGGCGTTATATGGTTACACGATGTGTTATCGTGAAACAAAAAATAAAACTTATTTAGCTCAGGCAGAAGGAATTGCTGGTTTTATATTAAACAATAAAATCACTCCTGAAGATGGCATTCCATATTGGGATTATAATGATCCACAAATCCCAAATACTTCAAGAGATGCATCAGCGGCAGCAATCACGGCATCTGCTTTGTATGAACTTGCCGGATATGGTAAAAATGGAAAGAAATATAAAGCAGCAGCTGATAAAATCTTATATTCATTAAGTACAAAATACACGAGTAAAACAGGAGATAATTATGGTTTTATTTTAGAACACAGCACCGGCCATCGCCCTGCAAAATCTGAAATAGATGTGCCTATAAACTATGCAGATTACTATTATTTGGAAGCGCTTTTAAGAAGTAAATAAATCTAATAGCTTCTCACAATTAAAAACAAACCGAGCCTGTGAGTTCATTAATACCTTTTAAAACAATAAACAACACAATTAATAATTTATACAGATGAAAATTAAGCTGTTTATTCTTGCGCTGTTTAGTGTAATTACACTAAACGCCATGCGATCAGAACGGAAGCCTAAAACAAAAGTTGTGATCGGTTATGTGGGTGGTTATAGAGGCTTAGTGGATATAAATAAAATTCAGGCTGAAAAATTAACACATATTAATTATGCTTTTGTTAATGTGAAAAACAACCGTGCTTTGTTAAGTAAAGAGGCAACAGATACTTTAAATCTGCAAAATTTAAATAAGCTTAAACTTAAAAATCCAAATCTTAAAATCTTAATTTCCATTGGCGGATGGGCCTGGAGTGAAAATTTTTCTGATGCTGCACTTTCAGATACGTCAAGGAAAGCTTTTGCCGAAAGCGCGGTGAAAATCATTGAAAAATATAATCTGGATGGGGTGGATATTGATTGGGAATACCCTGCAATTCCTGGCGAAGAAGGTAATGTGTACAGACCTGAAGATAAGCAGAACTTTACTTTAATGTTAAAAGAAGTTCGGCTTGAACTCGATAGCTTAGAAAAGATACAACAAACCAAAAAGCTTTTAACTATTGCAGTGGGTGGTTTTACCAACTTTATCAATCACACTGAAATGGATAAAGCACAACAATATCTTGATTTTGTAAACCTCATGACATATGATTTTTATAACAGAGATTTTGCCGGTCATCACACGAATCTTTACAACTCGAAAATACGCCCTGCTGAAAATTATGCTGATAAAACCTTCAGAGAGTTTCTAACGGCCGGAGTTCCGGCCCATAAGCTGGTCATGGGAATTGCTTTTTACAGTCGTTCGTTTACATTAAAACCAAACTCAACAAAAGGTTTAGGTGATTCGGTTCTAAGTACTAAGTATGGAAAGGGTTATACCTTTATTAAAGATAGTTTAATCAATCAAAAGGGATTTACCAGATACCATGATAAAGATGCAAAAGCTTCTTATATTTTTAATTCTGTAACCCGCGAATACATGACTTATGACGATGAGGTATCTGTAACGGAAAAGTGCAAGTATGTGAATAAAAATAAAATGGGAGGAGTAATGTTTTGGGAATACGATTCTGATTTGAAAGGGTATCTGCTTGATCAGATTAACAAAAGCTTAAAATAATTAGGTAACGCATGATATGAGTTATTTTCCTAAGAGATAAAACGTTATGAGGAATAGTAAAAACGAGAGATAAAAAATGATATGTAATATTTATGATTTTGTGACTTAAATGGATGATTTATTCGGAAATTCGGATCGTGAAATAAAATAAATGCGTCGTTTGTAAGGCGTTAAACGTAAATAAATAATGATAATGAAACAAAATCTGAGCATCCTATTGGTTTTGGCAACTGCATTTACTGCAGCCGCACAGAACAAAAAAGCCGTTAAAGCAGTCGCAAAAACTGTTCAAACGTATGCGGTTGGCAACAAAAAAGTAACGGTTTACACAACTGCTGAAAAATCTGATTATCGCATCAGTAAAACTGAAACCTTAAGTTTTGTAGAGAATAAACAACCATTTGAAACAGAGCCTTGTATTTTTGTAGATCCGACAGTTAAATATCAAACTTTAGTGGGCATTGGTGGTGCATTAACAGATGCCTCTGCTGAAACTTTTGCTAAGCTTTCGAAAAAAAATCAACAGGAATTATTGAAAGCTTATTATAGCAGAGAGGGCATAGGTTATACTTTAGCGCGTACCAATATTGCCAGTTGCGATTTTTCGAGCGGAAGTTATACTTATGTTCAGGATAATGATAAAGATTTAAAAACTTTTAGTGTCGCGCACGATGAGCAGTTTAAAATTCCATTAATTAAACAAGCTATTGCTGCAGCAGGAGGCAAATTGCCATTATATGTAAGTCCCTGGTCACCACCAGCATGGATGAAAGATAATAATAGTTTATTGCAGGGCGGCCATTTATTGCCAGCTTATCGCCAAAGTTGGGCCAATCATTATGTTAAGTTCATTAAAACTTATGAATCAATGGGAATTCCGGTATGGGGTTTATCTGTTCAAAATGAACCAATGGCTAAGCAGAAGTGGGAATCATGTATTTATACGGCTGAAGAAGAACGTGATTTTATCAAGAATTTTTTAGGTCCAACTTTACATCGGTCAGGTTTGGCAGCTAAAAAATTAATTGCCTGGGATCATAATCGCGATCAGATTTTTCAAAGAGCAAGCACCATTTTAAACGATAAAGATGCAGCAAAATATGTTTGGGGCATTGGTTTCCACTGGTATGAAACATGGACTGGAAGTGATATGCAATTTGGAAATGTTCGCCAAACGCATGAAGCTTATCCTGATAAAGCTCTGATTTTTACAGAAGGTTGTAAAGAAAAATATGACGTGAAAAAATTAGATGACTGGACTTTAGGCGAGCGTTATGGTTACTCAATGATTAATGATTTTAATGCAGGAACCGCTGCCTGGACAGACTGGAACATTCTTTTAGATGAAAACGGTGGACCAAATCATGTGGGGAATTTCTGTTTTGCACCTGTGCATGCCGACACCAAAAATGATAAACTGATTTATACCAATGCATATTATTACATGGGCCATTTTTCTAAATTCATTCGCCCGGGTGCAAAAAGAGTAGGCGCTGCATCAAGCCGCGATAAATTGCAATCTACAGCTTTCTTAAATGCTGATGGAAAGTTGGTAGTCGTTGTCATGAATCAATCAGACGAAAAATTAAAATATAGTTTATGGATTAAGGGTAATGCAGCCACAACAACAAGCTTGCCTCACTCCATAGCCACATTAGTGGTAGAGTAACCAAATAAAAAACAAAATAAAATGGTAAAAGAAGTCGAAAGCCTTTTTTCTTTAAAAAACAAGGTTGTTGTTGTTACCGGAGCAACAGGTGTTTTAGGAGAGGCTTTTATTAATGGATTGTGTGCCGCGAAGGCAACAATTGTAGTCATCGGCAGAAATGAAGATGTAGCGAAAAATAGAGTAGAAGAAGCACGTAATGCTGGTTGTAAAGCCATTTATATTATTGCTGATGTACTTAGCGAACAAAATTTGATTGATGCAAATACACAGATAATTGCCGAATATGGCCGTATAGATGCATTGGTAAATGCTGCAGGTGGCAATGTGGCCGATGCTGTTATTCAACCCACCAGTGATATTTTCGATCTGAATGTTTCTGCCCTAAAACAGGCTTTCGACTTGAATTTATTTGGAACAATCATCCCCACTCAAATTTTTGGCAAAGAGATTGCAAAACATGGCGGCAGTATCGTGAATATTTCATCAGTATCCGCTACACAGGCACTTACCAGGGTTTTAGGATATTCACTTGCCAAGGCTTCTATTGATAGTTATACGAAATGGATGGCAGTTGAGTTGGCCAACCGTTATCAGGATAAAATCAGAATGAATGCTATTGTTCCTGGCTTTTTTATTACCAATCAAAACAGAGCGCTTTTAACCAATGATGATGGCTCCTTAACCTCAAGAGGAGAGGCCATCATTTCAAAAACTCCATTTAAAAGATTTGGAAATCCTGAGGAATTAATTGGGGCTTTAATTTATTTATTAAGCGATGCCTCTAAATTTGTAAATGGCGAAAACATTAAAGTTGATGGTGGATTTTGTGCGTATTCTGGAGTATAATTTATGGAAACGAAATATAAAAAATTAGAACAAACCTGGCGTTGGTACGGCCCAAACGACCCGGTAAGCTTACAAGATGTTAAACAAGCCGGGGCAACTGGTATTGTAACGGCTTTACATCACATTCCCCATGGCGAGATTTGGCCATTGGCTGATATTGAAGAAAGAAAAGAGATTATCGAAGCCGCAGGCTTAACCTGGTCGGTTGTAGAGAGTGTACCTGTGCACGAAGCCATTAAAACCCGCAGAGCAGATGCTGAAAAATATTTGGAAAACTACAGAAATTCATTAAAAAATCTTTCTAAATGTGGAATCAAGATCGTTTGTTACAACTTTATGCCGGTTTTAGACTGGACACGTACACAACTCGATTTGGAAATGGCAGACGGCTCAAAAGCTTTGTACTTCAACTGGATCGATCTGGCAATTTTTGATCTGCATATTTTGAAAAGAGAAAATGCTGAGGCAGATTATTCAGCATCAATTCTTCAAAGGGCAAATGAAAAGTACTCAACGCTTAATGATAAAGAACTGGATGATTTGCGCATCAATGTTTTAATGGGCATTCCGAATGAAAAAGAAATTGAGCTGGAAACACTAAGGGCAAGCATTAGTGAATATGCAGCCATCGGTACAGAAGGTTTAAAAGAGAATCTGAAATATTTTCTCTCATCAATTGCCAATGTTTGCACGGAAGAAGGCATTAAAATGACCATTCATCCTGATGATCCACCTTATCCTATTTTAGGTTTGCCACGAATAGCCAGTACTTTAGCAGATTTCAAATACATCATAAGTGAAGTTGATCAGGCATTCAATGGAGTTTGCTTTTGTACAGGATCTTTAGGTGCCGGAATGAAAAACGATGCTTTAGAGATTTTCAATACAGTTAAAGAACGTGTTTATTTTGCGCATTTACGTAATGTAACCAAAGATGAAGATGGCAGTTTTTATGAGGCAGATCATTTAGGCGGAGACGTTAATATGTACGAAATTATGAAAGCGCTATCTGAAGAAAATGCAAAACGTGATAAATCCATCCCTTTCCGCCCTGATCACGGACATCAAATGCTTGATGATTTGGCCAAACAAACAAATCCTGGTTATTCTGCAATTGGTCGATTAAGAGGCCTGGCTGAATTAAGAGGTTTAGAAATCGGTGTTACCGGAAACTATTAGTTTTATAGCAAAATCAGGCTGCCGCCTTTATTTTGCCATTGAGAAATTAAGGAAATTAAACGCTTTGCTTAATGCTCTTAATTTCTCAATATTGAATTTCTTTGCCGCTTGGAGCCGACAATTATATGTCGCATCGCATCTTGTTAAATGTTAAAAGCAAAAATGCGCTACAATCAATAGTCACCAATTTCAAAAAACATGCCTTCATTTATTTAAAATATTAGGTATGGCTTGAAATTTGAGCGATTGATATTATGGAAAATAAATCAAATCCCGATAAGAAAATATTAAAACCTGCTGTTATTCACGATGATTTACCAGAGGTAAAAAAGCCTGAACATTTGCGAAAAGCCATTCCGGAACATGATAGTGGTTTACCCGAAAACCCGGAAAGAAATTATCATCATGAAGAATTTAAAACATCATCATCGAGCCATGATGAAGTAAAACATGCTGATGATGATATTTGGAATGGAGAAGATGCTTAATTCATTTTGTGCTAATATCGGCAGTCATTAAATAAACATTGTAAGGTTCCCACTGCGACATGGTAAAATATAATTTATCACTCTTATTTTTTAATGGATAAATATAAGGGCAATACAAGCCTTTAAATTCTTTTTCGCTGGCCAATATTTTTAAATCACTCCAGGTTCCGTTAATGTTTTTTGCATCACGATAAACGATTGCATGAAATTTATCCTTTACATTTGGATCGTAAGCCGAATCATAGCTATAAGCAATTATCCATCTTTTATATTTTTCATGATAAAGTAGCGATGCCTCACCAATTGGTCCAGGTATTATAATTGTCGCTTTGCTTTCATCACCTTTAATCCATTTTTTTAAGTTGCTATTCCAATATTCATACTGATTAAGGTTTAGCATGTTTTTTTCCTTGATACGAGCTAAATAACCAGGTCCGCCTCTGCCTGACAGGCTGCCTATCATCAATACATAGCCATCCTTTTTTGCATAACAAACCTGAGAAAATTTACTGTCGCCTTTAAAAGTTATTTCATTTCTTCTCGTCCAGGTTTTTCCATTGTCTGCAGAGGTGTATATAGAAGAAAAATTGGTTAACCATCGGCCATTTCCACCTGCCCAATCATAAATATTCATGTAATGAACATAATCTATGTTTTTAACTCTAATGGCTGCTGTGGGGATAGAGGTGTTATATTTTTGAGGATTGGTTTTGCCACCTGCACAAATTTCGCGAGCACTGCCTTGATCATCTAAAGCCATTGAATCGATTTTTATTCCATCCTCTAAGTAGTCATCACTCGAAAAAGCTAAAACGTTTGATCGCCAATTTGCTCCATTACCTCCACCTTTACCATCTTTTTCAGCAATAAATTCCCTTCCGTGGGTATCACCAAAGAAAATTCCAACTTTTGAACCTTCCATTTGCCAAAAAATTCCAAGATCGGTACCACCAACATCGTACTGTTCAGCAGTATTGTTTGGGCTTGGAAGCTGTTCACCTTTAAGTGGCGTACCAGTTAAGCGAGAAATTTTTTGAATATTATTGAGTTGAAGTTCTTTAGTTTGGTTCTGAGCAAAATTGATTTTAGAAATGCCAAAAAGGATTAATACTGATAAACTAAAAGGTTTTAGTAAATTTTGAAGTTGAATGTTTATCATTTTTGTTTTATTTGGTTAGTTTTCTCGAAAATAAAAACATTCTGATCATTTGAAAGGAATCTAAAGTAAATGTTACTTTGCAAATAGAAGATAGAAAATTTTTTCTTCAACCAAAAAACACATTTTCAAAAAAAAATATAGCAATTACAACACAACAAATGTAATTGAATTCATGCTCCGTTAATATGGAATTATGCCAGGGTTTTAAAACGTTTACTATTATATTTTGTTAAGTTTGATTGAATACATGATCAACATTTTTTGATGCGGAAACTGTTACAACGTTTATTAGGCAATTGGATAATTGGATTATCGAATAAGTTTGGCTCTCGCCCTAACCAGAAACGTATTCATGATGCATTGACCACGCTTTATAAAAAGATTTTAAAAAATCCAGGCAAACGGGGTTTGGTTTTTAAGATCACTACCGCAGATAAGTTCATTATTTTTTCTGATCAGCACAAGGGTGCCAGAGATTATGCTGATGATTTTTCTTTATCAGAACAGAACTACCTGAAAGCACTGCTACATTACAATGATGAAAATTTTCATTACATCAATCTTGGAGATAGCGAAGAACTTTGGGAGAATTTAATGGAATCGGTTATCAAACATAATCAAGCCACTTTTGATATCGAAAAAGCATTTATAGAAAAAAATTCCTTTACCAAAATATTCGGAAACCATGATTTGTATTGGGATAATGATCCCTTAGCTGGTTTTACTTTAAATAGAATTTACGGTAAAAAAATCTCAATATATGAAGGTGCCTTATTAAAAATTCAACTTTCAGGAAAAACACTGGATATATTTCTTACCCATGGCCATCAGGGAGATTTGCAGAGCGATGGAAACTGGTTCAGTAAATGGTTTATAAGTACAATATGGGCGCCATTACAAGCTTATTTACAAATAAATCCGAATACGCCTGCCTATGATAACCAACTGAAAACCGACCATAATCGAATGATGTACAACTGGCAAGCTGAACAAACAAATACGGTGCTAATTACCGGACATACCCACCAGCCTGTATTTGCTTCCCTCACGCATTTAGAACGAATTTATGTTAAACTCAAGCGCGCTACAACTGCCGGTAACCAGCAGGAAATAGATTTTTTGAATGCCGAACTAAAACAGCGGGTTAAGGAAGGAGATATGGCGCCAGAATTTAAACCCTATAAGCCTGGTTATTTTAACACTGGCTGCTGTTGTTTTAGCGATGGCGACATTACCGGCATTGAAATTGAAAACGGCTTTATCCGGCTTGTTAAATGGTCATTCCTTAAAACCGGAACCCCTGAACGGATTTTATTAGAGGAAATGGAATTAGTGGAGTTGTTGGATTAATTGATTTCTTTAACTGATCATGTGAAAATTGAAAACTATTTATTTAACAGGTAATTGCACAAAAAAAGTTGTGCCTTTATTTTTACCCTCGCTCTCTGCCCAAAGTTTGCCCTTGTGCATATCAACAAACATTTTAGCCATGGTTAACCCCAATCCATTCGAGTTTTCTTTATGTGTTGGTATGGCGCTTAAACGGGCAAATTTGATGAATAATTTTTCTAAATCTTCGGCTGACAAACCTACTCCCTGATCTTTTATTGCAATGGTAATAAGGTTTTCTTCAGTTTGATGACTAATCATAATCGCTGTACTTTCATCAGAAAACTTAATTGCATTATGGAGTAGCTGGAAAAACAATACTTTAAGTTTATCGGTATCGCCAAAAATTTCCAATGCGCTATCAATATCAATCACAAATGATTGCTTTTTTTGATTTGCAGTTAAAGCGAGGTTTTTCGTAACAATTTCTAAAATTTCTTTTAAATCAACCTTTACTTTTTGTGGTTTAAAAGAGCCGCTTTCCTTTCTGGCTGAAATTAAAATCTCGTTTAAGCTATCAACAATCTTTTTAGATTGGACATTTATTTTAGAAGCTATTAAAACTGCTTTTTCATCAATATTTGATATTCTTCCAATTAACTCCGATTGCAGAGAAATCGTAGTCATCGGGTTTTTTAAATCATGAATAAGAACATGTAACCGATCATCCTGAGCACTTAACGATTTTCTAATGGCAATTCTGGTTTCTAGTTTATCAATAACCATTTCAGCTAAACGGGCCAGCATTTTTATCTGATTGTTTGATGGTGTTTTAAAAACTGTATCAAAAACATAAATAGCTCCAATGTTAAATCCATCGGGAGATTGAATGGGTGCAACCGCGAAAAATTTTATTTTTTCATTGTCCGAACTAAACTCTTTATTACTGATTACCTGAACATCATTACCTAAAATGGCTAATGAAACCGGGCTATTTTTTCTTTTGGTTTCAACTGCAGCACCAATTTGGGATTTTATAAAAATATTTTCTTCTTCTATAAAACAAATTCCGGCATGAGGTACCTCAAAAATTTCACTGGCTAAACTGCTAATATTATCGAAAGTATTTTCTGCTGGTGAATTTAAAATCTCGTAGTAAAAAAGTTTTTGTAAACGTAATTTTTCATGATCAGGAATAATATTTTCTGGCGACTTGCTTTGCATGGATGATCTCGTTTGAACAGATGTTTATGCTAAGGTAAATATTCTCATCAAAACGATAAAAACAGAAACAATTAACTCGTAAATTAGTTACTATACTACTTGCAAATTATAAGACTGAAAGATTAAATTAGCTACCAAAACATCTTAAGAATGAGATTATATATAGAACGAAAGCCTGTTAAGGTTAACCCAGATACCAAACGAGTTATAGCCCGGTTTTTTTTTAACGGAGAAGAGAGAGCATTAGAAGTAATTAGAAAGGTTTTAGAATTTTCTGATGAAAAAATTTTTTCTTTAATATCTCCCATATTACAAGAGTACTCCAAACGCCACCGCAACATTACAAAGATTTTAAACCGTCATTGCAAAAAATTAAAAAAACAATTTTTAGCCCTGGGAACAGATATGGAAGATCTGGATCAATATACCAGATTGCTGATTGGTGCTTATTTCACACATGAATACTCCATAGAGTCTGCTGCTTTTTTTAATCCCAGCATTGTAGATGATCCTGATCAAACTGATCTTGTTGAAGGAGAGAAAAGAGTGATCATTAGTTTCAGAGCCGTAGGGGAAGGGCATATTTCATCAATTGTGTTTCGCAGAGCACTAATTGATAAGAATAATAATATTCAGGTTTTACCTGTTGGGAACTATGTAGATGAAGCAGAAATTGTTAAAAATGCCATTTATGTAAAGAAATTATTTTTTAAAAAAGCGGCATATGCACAAATAGATCCATCTGTTTTGGAAGAAATAGAAGCCAAGCTTGATGAAAAGTTTGAATACACGAGTTTGAGCAACATCATCAAAGATTCCAAAAGCCTGCATAAAGAAGATCCTACCCGATTGATCGAATATGATAAAGTGCTTTGGCTTTCTGATACCTATCATACCATTACCTTTTCAAAAGATACCGACATTTCAGATCGTGTAATTTTTCCCATATCTGAATTTGAACGTAAAGGAATTGAAGATGCCAGATTTGTTAAGTTTATAAAAGATGATGGAAAGATTCTTTACTATGCTACATATACGGCTTTTGATGGGTCTCTGATCATACCTAAACTGGTACAAACAGCAGATTTTTATGAGTTTAAAGTAATTCCGCTTTATGGTGATGGTGCACAAAACAAAAATTTAGCGCTGTTTCCAAGAAAAATAAATGGAAAATATGTGATGATGAGCAGAATTGATGGATGGAACAATTACTTAATGTTTTCTGATAAAGTAAATGTTTGGGAAAATCCAATACTGTTGAAACAACCAAGATATTGCTGGGAATTAGTGCAGATTGGAAACTGTGGTTCTCCGATTGAAACTGAAAAAGGATGGTTGGTTATTACACACGGTGTTGGGCCTATGCGAAGATATTGTATTGGTGTAGTATTATTGGATTTGGAAGATCCAAGTAAGGAAATAGGACACCTGAAAGAACCGTTAATCATCCCAAATAACGATGAAAGGGAAGGTTATGTTCCAAACGTGGTTTATTCTTGCGGATCGATTATCAGCAATGGAGAATTAATCATACCTTATGGGTTATCCGATTATAGTTCTTCATTTGCCACGGTTAATCTCGAACTGTTATTAAACAAGTTATTGGAAAATAATGATGAATAAATCTTGTTAGTGATTAATAAACAAAATAGGGGTTATCCAAAAGTTCTTCTTTTTTATCCTAACTTCATTTGGAAGCCCTTATTGCCTAACCGCTGTCAGTTTGAGCATAGTAGAAGACCCGCGTGCAAGCATGAATACAATTGAAGATAACTTATTAATGAATAAATCTAATGCAATGGAAAACAAAAAGCAATTCATTATAAACCAATACCTGTAGCTAAAGGATTCTTCGTGCCTGCCATTGACGTTATTTATGAAACACCGTTATTCCGTTGTTCATTTCAATATTGAATTTCCGCTCAGCTAAGCCAAAGTACTGTTTCTTCGTTCCTCTTAAATCGGCCTGACAAATTTTCGGAAAGCATTGGCAAGGCCTTATTACTAACTTTAACAGAAAAATTTTAAGCCGACAGTTTTGTTTCTTTTGCTGTCAAAAGAAAAAAGCCCGTCTGGCCAGGCAAAAGACACCTCGCCATACCCTGTGTAGCTAAAGGATTCTTCGTGCCTGCCATTGACGTTATTTATGAAATACCGTTATTCATTTCAATATTGAATTTCCGTTCAGCTAAGCCAAAGTACTGTTTCTTCGTTCCTCTTAAATCGGCCTGACAAATTTTTCGGAAAGCATTGTCAAGGCCTTATTACTAACTTTAACAGAAAAATTTTAAGCCGACAGTTTTGTTTCTTTTGCTGTCAAAAGAAAAAAGCCCGTCCGGCCAGGACAAAAGACACCCCGCCCTGCGGGCACCCCTCTAAAAGAGGGGGAATTGCAATAAGGACATAGGGTGGGAGCCACGAAATTGACAGTCTTATTGCTTAACTACACATTAATACAAAATATTTTTTTCAGAGAGTTGACAACTTTTTTTCTAATGTATCAGAAAGAAAGTTGTCAACCCTAATCATAAAGATTTAGCCAGGAACTTATTGGCTGCTATATTTCAGGCACATTTATCTTGTTCCACTAAGGGAGAAGATAATGTTTGGTATTCGGCTTCAGCTGCTTTTAGCACAGCCAGATGTGATACAAAATAAGCCAACGTACTTTCTGCTCCCTGATTTCTATTCACACTGCCGAATTGTAATCCATCGGCGCAACCATGAGTTTCAAAATCATACAAAGGAATATGCAGACTGTTTTTGCCTAAAAACCATTCATAACTAATATGCATTAGATTTAAATACTTTTCATCTTTGGTGATTTCAAAAGTTTTGGCATAAAGTAAAACCATAGCCATCGTTTCGAGTGCTTGCTGATCATAAATTGGATTCTTACCA
This sequence comes from Pedobacter chinensis, assembly GCF_003339865.1. Classification (GTDB taxonomy): domain Bacteria; phylum Bacteroidota; class Bacteroidia; order Sphingobacteriales; family Sphingobacteriaceae; genus Pedobacter; species Pedobacter chinensis. The sequence continues at coordinate 299,521 of NZ_QPKV01000002.1, read as the reverse complement.
TGTTTCTTCATCCAGCCAGCATTACCAACCGGATTTAAGTATCCGTTTTCAAATGAGAAGCTGTTTAGAAACTGAATACTTTCCATTGCAATATTGTACGATTCCATATTTCCTGTTACCTCGTGATGATGCAACAATGCTAATGGTAATATGGCGTTATCATAGGTCAAAATATCTTCAAACCAGTGCCAGTTGCCATCTTTATTGGCATGATATGATTGAATTAAAGATTTAGCCAGGGCATTTACTTCGTTAATTAAAAGTTTATCGCCAGGATGAGCACATAAATAATACGAAACACCGATAATGGTATTCGCAATGCCTCTTAAATATTTTAAATCCTTAAAATGTGAGATGGAATGTGAAAACAATTCTCTTCCAAACTCCCGGTAAGAGTTGTTTGGCGCAACGCAAATAAGGTATCCGAGTGACCAGATGGTTCTTCCGAAGGAATCTTCTGAACCGACTTCATCTAAATAATTTCTGTTAAAACTTAAAAAATTCCTGAAGTTTCCATCTTCACGTTGCATATATTGAATGAAGCTCAAATATACAGGAATGAGTTTTAATGCCTGTTGATTTTTATCTTGTTCATAAGCCATTAAAGCCATAATCAAAGCCCTTGCATTATCATCAATACAGTAACCTTCTTTAAGGTTCGGAATGCCAAAACGAGCATGCTGAATAATTCCGGTATCGTCAGTTAACAAAGAGATATGGCTTAAATTTAATGCAGGCATGCGTTCAACATCAATAATCGGTGGAATGGTTCTTTCAGGTTTTTTACCAGCGGTAACTGCTTCTCTTAAAACATTTAAATAAACATTCCCAATTGCAGGCCATCTCAACTTCAATCCGTATTGATAAGCATTTTGTTTTAATTTTTGATGCTTGCTTTCATCATTTAATAGTTCATTAACAATGGTTGCAAGCTGCTCATCATTTTTAAAATCAAACAACTTTCCACGGTTTTCTGCCAATAATTCTTGTGCATGCCAATAGGGTGTTGAAACTACCGCTGCACCGGCACCAATGGCGTAAGATAAGGTTCCACTCGTAATCTGGGCCTCATTAAGATATGGTGTAATGTATAAATAACAAGCAGTTAAATACTGGTGCAACTCTTCTTCCGAAACGAATTTGTTAACAAAAGCAATGTTATTTTCTACGCCCAAATTTTTAGCTAATGTTTTTAAGCTATCACGATATTCCTCGCCGTTATGCTTTACTACACCAGGATGCGTATTTCCAAGAATGACATATAATACATCAGGATGTTGAGCAACAATTGCGGGAAGTGCTTTTATTACCGTTTCCATTCCTTTGTTTCTGCTGATCAGCCCAAAAGTAAAAAGCACTTTCCTGTTTTTAAACAATGCACTTTCTGAAACCTCGTTATTTAATATCGGTTCGAGATCAGGAACACCGTGCTCAATTAATTTAATAGATGATTTTGGTATTTGATAAATAGTGGTTAAAAATAATATTGCCTTTTTACTCATTACCACAATTTTTGATGATTTTAAAGCAATCTCTTTAATGATGGTTTGTTGCATAAAATTTGGTTCTTTTAAAACCGTATGCAAAATGGTAATGAAAGGCTTTTTAAGGCGATTGATAAAAGAAAGTAAAAAAACGCCACTGTCGCCACCGAAAATTCCAAACTCATGCTCGATAATACAGGTATCAATATCACTTTTATTGATGAAATCTGCAGCTTCTAAATAATCCTGTTGATTTTGTTGGCGAATAACAAACTTTACCTCTTTCGGATACGCGTGTTCATCAAGATTATCTGATTCGTTTAAAGCTACTACAAAACTTTTTTGCGCATTATATGATGGATTTAAGCTTAAAGCGTTAACTAAATTCTGATTGAATGTAGCTAACCCGCATTCGCGTGGGGGATAAGTGGAAATATATGCAATTTTCATAAGTACTTCGATAAATTAATGTACTTATAATAACATTATGAAGGCTAAATGGTTTTGTTTTGAATAGATTTCTGCATATTATGACAAAACAATATGAATTAAGCCCTTGTTAACTATAAAATTTTAATTTTCATCGCTATGAGATCGATTTGGAAAGGTTCAATTGGATTTGGTTTGGTTAATATTCCTGTAAAATTATTTTCTGGCGTACAGGCCAGTCATCTTGATCTGGATATGCTTGATGAACGAGATCACGAAAAAATCCGTTTCATGCGGGTTAATGAGAAAACCCATAAAGAAGTTCCTTTTGATAAAATTGTAAAAGGATATTTCTTAAAGGATAAATACATTATACTTGATAAACATGATTTTGAAGAGGCATCTCCGGAGAAAACTAAAATTATTGAGCTGGAGAACTTCGTGGATATTAAAGAAATCAACCCTGTTTACTATGAAACTTCATACTATACTGAGCCCGAAAAGCAGGGACGAAAAGCTTATGCTTTATTATTGAAAGCGCTGGAAAAATCAGGAAAAGCAGGTGTTGCCCGTTTTGTATTAAGAAATACAGAGAATCTTTGTGTGATCCATCCAAAGGAAAATGTAATTGTTATTACTAAAATCAGATTTGAACAGGAGATTAGAAGTTTATCAGAAATTACTAAAGTTACTGATATCACGATTACAAAAAAGGAAATGGATGTTGGGTTGGCATTAATTAAACAATATAGCTCCAAATTTGATTTAAGTGCATTTAAAGATGATTACAGCAACGAACTTTTGAAAATAATTAAAGCGAAAGCAAAGGGAAAACGTGCTACAGTTAAGAAAATGAAACCTCAAAAAGCCACAAGCGACGATTTATATGATCAATTAATGCAAAGCCTTGGGTCAAAAAAAGGGGCTTAATTTAATTTATCGGGATTCTGGAAATCTATTTTGAATCTTCGGGAACCAAATAAGTTTAGTTTGGAGCAGTTTTATGCTGGCTCCAAACTGAACCTCATCTATTTGAAAGCCTCTTTTAATTGTGCTGCAGCATATGCCTGCGCAGCCTTAGCTTCCGGAACAACAAGGGCCATTCCAAAAAATTCGTGCGTTACGCCCTCATAATTTCTACTGTTCACTTTAACACCTGCATCAGAAAGCTTATTGGCGAACATGGTTCCGTCATCATGTAAAGGATCTATTTCAGCAGTAATGATTGTAGTAGGAGGCAAGCCTTTCAGATTTGCATTTACCAACGATATTTTTGGATTTTGTGACTCGATCATGGTGGTTAAATACTTTTCAGTAAACCAACCCATCATTGCTTTATTAAGTGGTTTTGCCTGCGCGTAAAGTTTATAAGATTCGGTATTCATGTTGGCTTGCGTAATTGGATAAACCAAAACTTCATGTACCGGAATCATGATTTTTTTGTCTCTTGCCGTAATAGAAACATTAGCTGCCAGATTTCCACCTGCACTTTCACCCACAACGGCAATTTTAGCCGGATCTCCTTTTAAACTTGCTGCATTTTTTACCACCCACTCATAAGCCGTAAAAGCATCGTTATGCGCGGTGGGAAATTTATGCTCCGGTGCTAATCTATACGCTACTGATATTACAACTGCTCCAACTTGCTCCGCTAAACCCTGGGCCGATGCATTGTAAACATCCAGGTTTGCAATCACAAATCCACCACCATGATAATAAACAATTAATGGAAATGGTCCGTTACCTGCCTTTGGGGTATATATTCTCAAATGGATTTTTCCACCGCTTACATCAATATCTCTTCCTGTGGTATCTACCTGAGGTTGCGGTATGGTAATGTTGTTTTCCTTAACTAAATCCATTACAGCATCAGTGGGTGTATGATTTTTGCGGGCATCGGTTGGATTAAGGGTTTCTATTGGCTTATCGCCATAACTGGTTAATTTTTCAATAACCGTTTGCATCTCTGTTTTAATGGTTTTCCCCCATTCTGGCGCAGGGCCTGCTGGCTTTAATGCGACTACAACTGATGAGTCGGCCATTACTGAATCTGTTGTATTTGTTGTTCTATCTCCGCTTGTACAAGCAGAAATAGTTATCCCTACTGTACAAAATAAAGCAGAGAGTTTTAATAAATTGTTTTTCATTGGTTGGTTTTTTTGTTTTTATAACTGTTGTTTTCTATAACATTATCAAATAGATAAGAGTTTTTTGACACTTACAACTTTTTAGAATTTAATTAATATACAAACATCTTTAGTAATTAGGTTGTTCTATCAAAAAACTATATACATATGTTAACAGAAATAACAGGATTACCGGATCAGGTTTTTGGAGTTAGGGCAACTGGCGAAGTTACCAGTGATGATTTGAAGAATGTTTTACTTCCGGGTTTAAAGCGCACGGCAGATCGTTTTAATGAAATAAGATATTTACTCGTTTTAGAAACAGATGTAAAAAACTTTACTACAGGTGCATGGGTTCAGGATGCCAAAGCAGGACTTCAAAATTTCACAAAATGGAAAAAAATAGCAGTTGTAAGTCATGAAAAGGGAGTTGAATGGTTTACTGATGTTTTTACAGTAGTAACTCCGGGATCTTCTAAAGGCTTTAAACCCGATGAGATAGAGGAAGCAAAAAGGTGGTTGATTGCTGAAGATTAAAATATTAAAAATTGATTATGAAAAATTCAAAAACATCGGCAGAACATAGCAAAGCTACAGCGCCGAAAGATGAAAAGGCCAAAGGAGCTGATGAAAAAGTAACATCAGCAAAAGATGCTAAAAAAGTAAATGTAACGAAAGATGCTCCCGTAAAACATAAAAAGCCTTAGTAAAATTAATTTATTTTATGAGTTTAGATGCCGGAAATATAAATCGTTTTTATGATAAAGCATACGATTGGATTATAGAAAAAGGTCCTTCGGTTCTTTTAGGGTTTGCCTTGTTATTTCTAGGCCTGTGGCTAATTAAATTATTTAGCAGATGGTCTCGTGCTGCCATGGCCAGGAAATCTGTGAATCCATCTCTTGCCCCGTTTCTTACCAGTCTGATTATTATTACGCTAAGGATATTATTGGTGTTAACCGTAATGCAGATCATTGGCATTCAGCTAACATTTCTAACTGTTTTAATTGGCGGTATAGGGGTGGCGGCAGGTTTAGCACTTTCAGGCACACTTCAGAATTTTGCCAGTGGGGTACTTATTCTGTTGTTAAAACCTTTTGTGGTAGGCGATAATATTATTGCGCAAAGCCAGGAAGGTACAGTAATGTCAATCCAGATATTTTATACCATAGTTAAAACTTTTGATAACCGAACAGTTGTTATTCCAAATAGTAAATTATCTAATGAGGTTATTATAAATATTAGTCGGGAAGGAGTAAGGCGATTGGACATTGAAATTAAATTCAGTTATGGGATTGAATATGATCAGATCGTGTCTGTTTTTAATCAAACGGTAGATGATTTTAAAGAATGCCTGAAAACTCCCAAACGTAGAATTGGAGTGTCTGCTTTAGAAGATAGTGGATATAAAGTTGCAATGAATATTTGGGTAAATGCACATGGTTTTACAGATACTAAATTATCATTTCAACAAGAATTAATGAAAAAGCTAAAACTGGGAGGAGTGAAGTTGCCAGGTATGACCGATTAAAAATGTTACTTTTTTAACAATGCATAAATTTTATCCATCAATTCATCAATGTTAAAAGGTTTGGCCATAAAATCATCTGCTGAAATTCCATCCAAAGTGTAATTGGTAGAATTGTAGCGGGCTGAGATCATTAAAACAGGAATATGACTGGTTGACGGAGTTTCTTTTAATTCCTTTAAAAGTACCCTGCCATCAATATCTGGCAACATAATGTCCATTATAATGACATCAGGATTGAATTCTTGTACATGATCGATAAAATCAGCCCCTTTGTTTAAACCAGCTACATTAAAAGCCTCGCTTTCTAAAATAAGAGTGATAACATCTAAAATTGCATGGTTATCTTCTATAACCAAAATGTTTTTCTTTGCCAAGATTTGGATGATTATTTAAAATTTGAACAAATATAAAATAAAAAATAAATCCTTAAACCGAATATATCAAATTATAGTCATTCTAAAAGTAGGCGCAATATTTGTTAATTCGAAAAATCTGATATTTTTGTAAGATCTAATCCTATTATGAATAAATTTTCTGTCGATTTAACCAATTGTGATAAAGAACCCATCCATATTCCAGGTAAAGTTCAATCGCATGGTTTCTTAATTGCAATTGATAAAACCGATTTTACCATTACTTATTTAAGTAAGAACACAGGAGATTTTCTTGAGGTACCTGCACAGGATTTATTAGAAAAGCCAATTTCAATACTCTCTGATTACGTAAAACAACAGGAACTTAATTTTAATATAGAAGACTTGTTGAAGCTTGGCATTATTAGAAAAAGTTTCGATGCAATTAGTCCATATCCTGTTGAAATCAATGGCAATCCATTTTATATCATCATTAATCCATCAGTAACAGATTGGCTCCTGGAATTTGAGCCACTTACTTTACAATATGATATTCAGAGTTTAATAGGCAGGTCGGCCTCTTCAATGTTGCAGGGTAAGTCGGTTTTGGCTTTACTTAAGGGCGCTGCTATTGAGGTTAAAAAACTGATCAATTATGATCGCATCATGATTTACAAATTTCAGGATGATGGTCATGGCGAAGTTGTGGCAGAAGAGAAGGATGATGACTTGGAGCCGTTTTTCGGTTTGCATTATCCTGCATCAGATATTCCAAAGCAAGCCAGGGAATTATATAAACTGAATTTAACCAGACTAATTGCCAATGTTAATACAGATGATTCTCCGATTATAACATTTAAGGAAAATGCTCCGCTTGATTTAACCAATGGCAGTTTGAGAGCCGTTTCTCCAATTCATATCCAATATTTAAAGAATATGGGGGTTTGCTCCAGTTTCAGTATTTCTTTAATTGTTAATGGAGAATTATGGGGCTTAATCGCATGTCATAATTATAGTCCGAAATTTATTGATTATAAAGCAAGAGAAGGCGCTAAGCTGATAGGCGAAATTCTTTCATCGGCATTGGAATATCGCCAGACAGAAGAAGATTCAGAAGTTATTGAACAGTTTAAAGATACTGCTGCTGTTCTTTTAGAGCATTTGAATAAAGACAAATATTTGGTTGATGCCTTAACATCACATAGTAAAACGCTTTTGGATGTGACCAAAGGAACGGGCGTTGCCATCATTTATGAGAATGTTTTAAAAACAATTGGCCGTGTTCCGGATGATGGGGCTATTTTTGAACTTGCAAACTGGATCAAAACCAACAGTGATGAATCAATATATTATACACATCGGTTATCAGAAATATTCCATCCGGCAAAAGAATATAAAAGTATTGCTTCGGGTATATTAGCTTGTTCGGTAAGCAAAGACCCCGATGAAATTATCATTTGGTTTAAACCTGAGCAGATTACAACTGTAAATTGGGCAGGAAATCCTGACAAGCCGGCTTCTCCGGGAGAGAATGAAATGGCAAGTTTATCGCCTCGGAAATCTTTCGAAATATGGTCGAAAGTGGTAAATAATACTTCAGAAAAATGGCTTTCGGAAGAAATTACTTCTGTTTTACGCCTTCGGGAAATCATTGTTACCTATATTAATAAAAAAGCAAATGAAATTCGGTTGCTTAATGAAAAGTTACAGGCTGCATATGAAGAACTGGATACTTTCAGCTACACCATTTCACATGATTTAAGAACTCCGCTTACCTCAATAAAAACTTACGCAGAATTAATGCTGAAAAATAAAAGCATTGACGATCATGGAAAGAAGATGCTGGACCGGATTTTGACTGGTGCTGATAAAATGAATTTTCTGATAAAGGAAATCCTGAACTTAGCAAGAGTGGGGCGCTCTGAAATAAATTTTGAAACAGTAAATATGCAATCTTTGTTAAATGAGATTGGAACAGAAGTATGGGCAGCTTATAAAGCAGATGGGGCCGAACTTATTTTAGGGCAATTACCAGATTTAAAAGGTGATAAAACGATGATTGCTCAAGTATTTACAAACTTAATCAGCAATGCAGTAAAATACTCATCAATGGTTGATAAACCAAAGATAGAAGTTACTGCGTATGTAGATAGTGGAGAAACGATTTATACCGTGAAGGATAATGGTATGGGAATTGATAACCGTTATTACGACAGGGTTTTTGAGCTATTTAAGCGAATGGACAATGTTAAAGACATAGAGGGAACAGGAGTGGGGTTGGCTATTGTAAAACGTATTGTTGAAAGACATAACGGACGTGTTTGGTTTGAAAGTAAATTAAATGCAGGTTCTACTTTTTACGTAGCTTTTAAAAACAGATAAGAATGAAAACGCCAGATATATTTTATGTAGAAGATGATACAGATTATGCATTTTTTATGCAAAGTGCTGTGCAGGAGGTAAAAAACACATTGGATTTAGCCATAGTTGAAGATGGTAAGGAAGCATTGGCTAAATTACAGGGATTTGCTGATAGTAAAACCAAGCCTAAGCTGATTTTATTAGATTTAAATTTACCCGGTTTATCAGGATTGGATCTATTGAAATTTATAAAAGACATTCCTTATTTGAAAACCATTCCGGTTATTTTATTTTCAACTTCTGATAATCCTGACGATGTTAAGGCATCAATAGAATTTGGAGCCAATGCTTACTTAACCAAACCCGATGGTTATGATAATCTTGTGAAATGTGTACACTCTGTTCACGATTTTTGGTTTAACCAGCATTTAAGATTAAATTAAGCTGATTAACGCATTAAAAGATTCGGATTCATTATTCGAATCTTTTCTTTTTATAACCTTTTAAATTTAGATAAATCCTAATTATGATTGCCAATTTATTGAGAACTCAAACGGCAGAATGCCATGCAACATTAGAATCACTAATGTTTGTTAATGAAATTATGAACAATTCATTAAGCATTGATGATTACAAAAAGCTTTTAACAATCAATTATATCATTCATCAAAAATTAGAGAATAAATTAGCAAATATGCTCGATGCTGATTTGGCCGATAAATTGGACATGAAGAACAGACTAAAATTATCCGCTCTTGAAAAAGATTTAAATTATTGGAAAATTGATAGTTTAACCTTACCAGGTTTGGATTTTGAATTGTTTATTCCGGAAAAAAATAATGCTGAGGTTTTAGGGGCGTTATATGTACTTGAGGGCGCTACACTCGGCGGAAACGTGATTAAGAAGCATATTTTGGCAAATCCAAACTTTGGAGCGCATAAAGAAGGTTTAAATTATTACGGTGTATACGGAGAAGAGTTAAGCACTAAATGGAAAACTTTTGTTTCTGTATTAAATGAAAGTGTTGTAGAAGCCGATTATGAGCGTTGCATAAAAAGTGCAAATGAAACCTTTAATAACTTAATCAAGCTGTCTAAACAGTTAAGCTGAGATGGTTGATTTTGAGCTGTAAAATTTAAAAAATACTTCTATAATACTGCCAGGGCATTTTTTTGATTGTGAAAATGTGCAAAACTTCTTCCAAATTAATATTTGCTTTCTGTTGTTAATTCAAGGTAAATATGTATTATTGAAAAAAATAAATTTTTTAAACCTTAAAAACATCAATTAGCGATGGAAAAATTCTCAAAAGTTAAAGCTGCTGTTGCTGCGATTGAAGCAGATGTAGAAAAATTTTATAATGCTGGCAATGCAGCTGCTGGTACTCGTGTGCGTAAAGCAATGCAAGATCTTAAAGTTTTAGCACAAGAAATCCGTGCAGAAGTAACTGAAAAGAAAAACTCTGGAAAATAATATTTCGCGAGTAAGAAACAAAAAGGGTTCCGTTTTTCGGAACCCTTTTTGCGTTTAGGGATATGAAATAATGCCAACGGCCATCATACTGAACTTGTTTCAGTACTTTAACGGCATGAACGCAAAGCAGTAAAGATGCTGAAATAAATTCAGCATGACGTGGTGGTCAGGCATAACACATAAAAAACGCCAAACATGAACGATCGTCATACTGACCGTACCGAAGCGGAATGCTACGAAGTAAATTATTTCAGGACCTTCATGGCATGAACGCAAAGCAGTAAAGATGCTGAAATAAATTCAGCATGACGTGGTGGTCAGGCATAACGCATAAAAACACCAAAACATGAACGATCGTCATCCTGCCCCTGTACTACCGAAGCGGAAAGCTACGAAGTAAATTATTTCAGAACCTTCACGGCATGAACGCAAAGCAGTAAAGATGCTGAAATAAATTCAGCATGATGTGGTGGTCAGGCATAACGCATAAAAAACACCAAACATGAACGATCGTCATCCTGACCTGTAGCACGAAGCGGAAAGCTACGAAGTAAATCATTTCAGGACCTTCATGGCATGAACGCAAAGCAGTAAAGATGCTGAAATAAATTCAGCATGACGTGGTGGTCAGGCATAACGCATAAAAAACGCAAACATAAACGATCGTCATCCTGACCTGTAGCACGAAGCGGAAAGCTACGAAGTAAATTATTTCAGGACCTTCGCGGCATGAACGCAAAGCAGTAAAGATGCTGAAATAAATTCAGCATGACGTGGTGGTCAGGCATAACGCATAAAAAACGCCAAACATAAACGATCGTCATACTGACCGTACCGAAGCGGAACGCTACGAAGTAAATTATTTCAGGACCTTCATGGCATGAACATATAGCAAGAAGGATACTGAAATTATCTGCTTAAAGCATCGTGTAATTATTTATAAAAAACCTCATTCCAATGCAATTCATTTCTGAACTGATTGATTTTGGTATCTGCACCAATATTCACATACTCTAAACCAGCAATATTTGCAAAATCTAATAAATGTTCGGTGGTCAAATTCTGACTGTAAGCTGTATGATGCGCACCGCCAGCATAAATCCATGCTGCACAACCTGTTTTCATATCGGGAAGTGGTTTCCAAAGTACACGGGCAACAGGTAAATTTGGTAAATCATTTTCAACTTCAACAGCTTTTACTTCATTCACTAACAAACGGAAGCGATTGCCCATATCAATTAAAGATGCATTTAAAGCATCGCCACCACCAACATTAAACACCAAACGGGCAGGATCTGCCTTACCGCCAATGCCTAAGGGATGAACTTCCAGGCTTGCTTTACCAGCTGCCAGACTTGCATCAACCTCAAGCATGTGCGAGCCTAAAACCATGGCGTTTGCAGGATCAAAATGGTAAGTATAATCTTCCATAAAAGCATTGCCACCTGCTAAACCGGCGCCCATTACCTTACATGCACGAACCAATGCAGCGGTTTTCCAGTCACCTTCTCCAGCGAAACCATATCCATCGGCCATTAAACGCTGTGCTGCAATTCCCGGTAATTGGATCATTCCATGCAGATCTTCAAAAGTATCAGAGAAACCCTTAAAATCGCCATCTTCTAAAAATTTTCTTAAGCCCAGTTCAATTTTAGCAGCCTCATAAACCGATGAATGTCTGGCCCCGCCAGCTTTTAAATCATCATCCATCTCATAAGTTTCTTCGTATTCCTTCAATAATTTCGAAATCGATTCGTCATCTATTTCATTAATTACAGCTACTAAATCGCCTATTCCATAAGTGTTTACAGAGAAACCAAATTTCATTTCAGCCTCCACCTTATCACCATCTGTTACAGCAACAAAGCGCATGTTATCACCGAAACGGGCGAATTTAGCACCTTGCCAGTCGTGCCATCCGGCAGCAGCTCTACACCAGGTATCAATTTGTTTTGCCACTTCTTCATCTTGCCAGTGGCCAACTACCACCTTGCGATCTTTACGCATACGGGAAACCATGAAACCAAATTCACGATCGCCGTGTGCACTTTGGTTCAGGTTCATGAAATCCATATCAATCGTACTCCATGGAATGTCACGATTAAATTGAGTATGTAAATGTAACAAAGGTTTTTGTAACACATTTAAACCTCTGACCCACATTTTTGCAGGTGAAAAAGTATGCATCCAGGTCATTACACCAATGCAATTCTCATCAATATTGGCTTGTTGTAAGGTTTCAAAAATTTCTTCAGTAGTTTTTACTATGGGCTTGTATATTACCGAAACGGAGATGCTCTTGTTTTGGTTTAATGCATCTGCCACTTGTCGAGCGTGCTCTGCCACTTGTTTTAGGGTTTCTTCACCGTACAAATGCTGTGTTCCGGTAACAAACCAAACTTGTAATTTTTTTAAATCAATCATTATTTATGTTGTTAAATCGCTTAATTGTTTAATCGGTTAACTGAAATAACATTCAGCTAGTATTTTATCATTTAACTGTTTTGAAAAGCAGGTTCCTGTTTTTCATTGGTTATGGTAGCCCTGCTTTCCGTTTTATTCCGGCCATGAAAAATGGCATGCTCACTCCAATCAGGTTTATTTAACTCAGGTAAACCTTTCTGTTAAACCCGACAGGAGCGATGTATTTTGTGCCTTTCGCAACCCGGGAATATGCTGTTATGCTGAGGTACGGAGCGTCTGTTTCATAGGTTAGGGTGCTTCGTGCCTCAGCATGACAAAGGTGAATTGTCTGTGCACAGGATTAAAGACTCCTGACTCATTTTTGTCCGTAATACGCTCCGGCACCATGTTTGCGCTCATAATGCTTTTCAATCAACGAATCTTTTAATTTCGGTGCTTGTGGATTAATCTGCTGCGTTAACAATGCCATTTGTGCCACGGCCTCCAATACGGCACTGTTGTAAACGGCTTTCTCGGCAGTTTTTCCCCAGGTAAAAGGAGCGTGGTTGCCCACTAAAATCATTTCCACCTCTTTATGGCTTAAGCCTAAGCTTTCAAAATGATTCATAATTTGAAAACCGGTTTCGTATTCATAGTTTCCTTTAATCATGGTGTCATCCATTGGTGGTGCACAAGGAATATCAACAGTTAAATGATCGGCATGTGTGGTTCCATAAATTGGAATGGGCTTTTGCGCCTGTGCCCAGGCTGTGCCATAGGTAGAATGCGTATGTACAATTCCGCCTGTATCTTCCCAATGTTTATATAAAACAGCATGTGTTTTGGTATCAGAAGACGGACGTAAATCTCCCTCAACGGTATTGCCGTCGAAATCAACAATAACCATTTTCTCCGCAGATAAATCTTCATAAGGAACACCGCTCGGTTTAATGGCAAAAACACCTTTAGAACGATCGGCCGCACTTACATTCCCAAATGTGAAAAGTACTAAACCTAACCTGGGCAGTTGCATGTTGGCAAGGTAAGCTTGTTCTTTTATATCCTGATAGTTGCTCATGATAAATAAGGTTTTACATCTTTCTTGTTGTATTTCTCTAAATACCGGCCTAAACCCAAATATTGCTGATAATGCATTCTATACATTTTTTGCTTTTTAATATTGGGCTTGTATTCTTTCTCAAAGCCAGTTCCCATTGCAGCCATTGCAGCTTCAATACTTGGATAAATACCAGCAGCAACAGCTGCAAACATTGCTGCACCAAGCGCACAAGTATGTTCAAAACGGTGAATTCTGATTGGCATTTCCAAAACATCGGCCATCATTTGCATAATGTATGATGATTTCTTCGCTACGCCTCCAATACCAATAATTCCCTTAACCGGAACACCTTGTTCTTTAAACCGATCTACAATGGCTTTTGCGCCAAAACAAGTTGCTGCAGCCAAAGCACGAAAGAATCTTGGTGCATCAGTTCCTAAGCCCAGGCCAGTGATAGCGCCTTTAAGTTCCTGGTTGGCGTCGGGTGTTCTTCTTCCGTTTAGCCAATCTATTGCTAATTCAGCATAATCATCATCTTCTAAAGCTTCGGCTTGTGTACTCAGGTTAGCAATGATTTTACTTTCTAATTCATCTTTCAATGCAATTACTGTTTCTTTATCAATCAAGTCAGATTCAGTGAGTAAATGGTTTAATGGCCAGCAGATTAAGTTTTTAAACCAGGCGTAAACATCGCCAAAAGCCGATTGTCCTGCCTCTAAACCCGCCATGCCCGGAATAACAGAGCCATTAACCTGACCGCAAATCCCACTAATCAGTTTACCATGCAAATCCTGATTCGGAGCGACCAAAATATCACAGGTGCTGGTGCCCATTACCTTACTCAAATAGTAAGGTTCAATCTGCCCGCCAACAGCGCCCATATGCGCATCGAAAGCACCAACACCAACCACTACATCAGTGGTTAATCCCAACTGATGAGCCCATTCTTCGCTCAATGTTCCTGCTGAAATATCAGAAGTGTAGGTGTCAACAAATAACCGATCTCTAGATCCAGCTAAAAGCGGATCCAGACTGCTAAAAAAATCTTCAGGAGGTAAGCCATTAAATTCTTCCGCCCATAAAGCCTTATGACCGGCAGCACAGCGGCTGCGTTTCATGGTGGAAACATCAGTTCCACCACAAAGTAAAAATGGAATCCAATCACAATGTTCAACCCACGATTGAGCGTTGTTTTTAACAGCAGAATCTACTCGCAGAATGCGAAGTAATTTAGACCAAAACCATTCTGATGAGTAAATTCCACCCACATATTTTAAATAATTTAACGAAAATTTGGTGGCGTGTTCGTTAATTTCGGCCGCCTCTTTAACAGCTGTATGATCTTTCCAAAGCACAAACATGGCATTTGGATTTTCTTCAAAACCCGGGGTAAGGGCGAGGGGAGTTCCAGTGGCATCAACAGCAACCGGACTCGATCCTGTTGTATCGACAGAAATTCCTTTAACCAAATACGCAATTTCTGATCCTCCGGCTTTCGCTAAACAATCTTTAATGGTATGGGTTAAACCTTCAATATAATCTAATGGATGTTGTCTGAATTGATTGATAGACGGCTTGCAATATAAACCTTTTTGCCATCGGGGATAAAGAAATACAGAAGAGGAGATTTCTTTTCCGTTAGCGGTATCTACTAAAACAGACCGAACAGAATCCGTCCCGTAATCCACGCCAATTACATAGTTTGCTGTGCTCATAATCCTAAATAATCGTCTAATTAACGTTTATTTATTTGAAATAAAAAATTTAAAGATACTTTGTTACAAGAAACTTGATTAAGTGCTTTATACAAGACTTTTATAAAAAACAAAAGCCTCACATTTCTGTAAGGCTTTTAGAAGGGTAAATGTTTTTACACTTTTTTAGGAGGTAAATCGAAAGCAATGGCTTCATGTTCGAAATGCCCTTTATGTGCTCCATCGCAAAATGGTTTGTTGTTTGAAAGGCCACAACGGCAAATAGATAGTACATCTCTACCTTGTAAACCATAAATGTTTCCGTTTTTATCCACAATTTCAAATTCACCCTCAATTTTTACCGATCCGTTATTGTTGATTGTTAGTTTTGTTTTAGACATCATGTTTTGTTAGTGTGCTGCAAAATTAAGTCAAACTGATCTAACTTGAATGAACAGATTGCAGTTTAGAAACGTTCCGATTAGCTAAATTCCAGAGACTTCTTGACCGATAAATCCAAATAGCAAGTGTCGTACAACAAATTATTGCTCCAGTAAGCTATTAATTTCAGCATTAAACTCTTTAACAAAGTCGGTATAATATTTTCCTGTTGCAGGGCCGCTATAACCCGTATGGATTTGGGCTACCTCACCTTTTTTGTTAATGATAATTGTGGTTGGAAAGGACAGGAAATTATTTAAAGCTGGTAGAGATTCGGCAACCAATTGTTTATCTGGTTTACCGGCAATTACCTGATCATATTGAATGTCAAATTTTTCCCTGAATCTGGTCAATGCCTTTTTTACATAAGCTGAATCGAGTTGCCTTTCATAGTGAATTGCAATGACTTCAACACCACGATTGCGATTTTCTTTGTACCAGGGCGCTATAAAAGATGCTTCATCTACACAATTCGGGCACCAGGTTCCGGTAATTGTTAATATTACCACCTTATTCTTAAACTTTTCATCACTTAATGATATTTTTTTACCATTAACATCAGGAAATGAAAAATCTAAGGTTTTATAGCCTTCCTTTAAAAACGTAAGCTTATAGGCATCAGGCAAAGCCGCATTTTGATTTTGATTTCCACTAAATTCTATATTTCCTCTTGCACTTACCGCTTCTCCTTTTATGGTTCCATCTGTTGAGAAAGTTCCTTTATAATAGGATGGGGAAGAGCCAATAAAACTGGAGAGATAGAAATCATTACCTTCAATAATTCCTTCCAGATAGCGTGAATCTCCTGTAACTCTTAAAAATGTTCCGGTTATTTTATTGCCATTTTGTTTGAAAAGTCCAACTGCATTTTCATCTTTTCCATTTGGCGATTTAAAAGCTACGTCATACGTGCCTGAAAAATCTGCAGTTGGGGCTTTACCAGTTGTTTTAAAACGATAATTGGTTCCTCTGCTTGCAACAACTGTTAACGGCTTACCTGATTGATCTTGCTTTCTTAGTACACCAACTAAAGAATCTCCTTCAATTTTAAAAGCAAGTTCGTTATCAAATTGATCCAATTTAATAAAAATTGAATCGGTGGTTTGATTGACAATACCACCATCAAAACGTTCTTCTGCATTTAAAAAAGTGAGATGAGCTTTCCCTGTATTTTTTGCGTTGATTTCAAAGTTAAAGGGAACTTCTACATCAGGTTTAATTTTGAAAGTGCCCCGCCAGGTACCATTTGGAACAAATGTACTCTTCAGATTTGCATACTGCGCTGGCTGTTTTTTTTGTGTTTGTGCCTGCAGATTTTGTGATAACACACTCGCAAATAACAGAAACAATAAAGATTTTATATTCATGGGATGATCTAATCTATTGGATGATACCAGCAAAGGTAAGCATCAAATTGGCTAAGTAAAAATTTTTTAAATAAAATCTATAGATTTTATAGACTATTTGATTTTTATACTATCTTTGCGCCAGTTATTTTAAAATACTTATCAAGAAAGGTGGAGGGAATGGCCCTATGAAACCTTAGCAACCAGCCTTAAATAGGGTATGGTGCTAATTCCATCCCAAAATATTTGGGGTAGTTAAGTCAGTTGAATGCAAAATTATTAATGATAATATATGAGAGCACTCCTGATTTACGGGAGTGCTTTTTTTATAAGCCACTTGCACTTGATTGATAAGTATTGATTTACAGCTAAAATTAAATTCTGATGAAAAAAACTAACGAGCAAAAATCAATTCAATTAGGTATTTCAAAAACCTGTTTAAACTTTCGAATGTGCCCTGGTATTTGTTGATGTAAATAACAACCAATACCAAAGCTTTCATTCCAAAATAAATTAATTATTCATGCAAATAAAAAAATCGCTAAAAAAGCGAAGTGGAATTGCTTTGCCCTGATTTTTTACATGCGCTTTAACTAATCATTAATTCAATCCCAATTATGTTCAAGAAAATTAAGCTACCGGCAATATTCTTTTTGCTCCTGCTTTCACAATTCGTTCGTGCCCAAAATATAACCATATCGGGTACCGTTAAGGGCCCTTCAGGTGAAACATTACCCGGTGTTTCCGTATTTGTTAAGGGCACAAAACAAGCTGTTACCACTAACAATGATGGTTTATTTACCATTTCAATATCAGGGAAAAGTATATTGGTTTTTTCTTACATCGGGTTTTCAACCAAAGAAATTGAAGTAACGGAAAACTCTAAAACGTTGACTATAACTTTAAATGATGGCGATAATGCACTTGATGAAGTTGTGGTAACCGCGTTGGGGATTTCCAGACAAAAGAAATCGCTGGGATATGCCGTTCAGGAGCTGAAAGGCGAAAGTTTGGCCGAGGCAAAGGAAACTAATCTGGTAAATGCGCTCGCAGGTAAAGTAGCAGGCGTTAGGGTTACCAATAGCCAGGGTGATATGGGTTCTTCCAGGGTGGTTATTCGCGGCGAAACCTCTATCTCAGGAAACAATCAACCACTTTTTGTGGTAGACGGGATTCCTGTAGATAATTCACAACTCAATTCTGCCGGAGCCAGAGATTATGCAAATACCATTTCTGATATCAACGCAAATGATATAGAATCAATAAGTGTTTTAAAAGGCCCAAATGCTGCCGCTTTATATGGTTCCAGAGCTGCTGCTGGTGTTATCATTATCAAAACCAAATCGGGTAAATCAAAAAAAGGATTAGGCGTTACCTTAAATTCTAATACTGTTTTAGAAAGTCTGTTAACCTTGCCAAAATATCAGGATGTGTTCGGTCAGGGTTCAGAAGGAAAGTTTAGCTATGTTGACGGAAAAGGTGCGGGCACAAATGATGGTGTTGATGAAAGCTGGGGGCCAAGAATGGATGGCAGATTGATTCCTCAGTTTTTTTCGAAAGGAGTAGCTGTTCCGTTTGTGGCACACCCAAACAATGTGAGAGATTTTTTTGAAACAGGTTATTCTTTAACTAATGGTATCGCTATAGAGGATGCCAACGAGAAATTCGATTACCGTTTTTCTTACAACAACTTAAAGCAGGTAGGCGTAATACCAAATTCAGGACAAGGGAAAAACTCTTTTACACTAAATACAACATTACGCATAACCCCGAAGTTGAGCATTACAGCCAATGCAAATTATAGTAAGCTTGGTTCTGATAATCTGCCGGGAACAGGTGGTTCAAGATCTACAAGTACCATGTTACAGTTTACCTGGTTTGGCAGGCAAGTGGATATTAATCAGTTGAAAAATTATTTGGATGAAAATGGAAATACTTTCAATTGGAACAATAGTTATTACAGCAATCCTTATTGGGTGGCTTATGAAAATACGGTATCGCAAAACAGAAACAGATTAATAGGAAGTATTGGCTTGAACTACAATATTATTGACGGCCTGAACTTTAACTTCCGTTCGGGAACAGATTATTATAATGATCGCCGTAAAATTAAGATAGCTTATGGCACAAACGGTACGCCATTCGGATCTTACACGGAAAGTGCTTTTACGGTAAATGAAAATAATACTGATGCAACCTTAAGCTATGCCAAACAATTAAATGATGATTTCAGCCTGGAGGCGTTATTGGGAAGTAATATTCGTTCGCGTTATATCGAACAAAACGATCAGAGTGCACCAAGATTAGCCGTTGCAGGTTTATATACATTAAACAATTCAAGAGATCCCTTAACTTCATCAAACAATTATAGCCGGCTTAAATCTTACAGCGGATACGCATCAGCGCAAATTGGATTTAGAAATTATCTTTTTGCTAACGTAACTGCCCGCAACGATTGGTCATCAACATTGCCAGCTCAAAACCGATCATATTTTTATCCATCTTTTAACGGAAGTCTGGTGCTTACAGAGGCTTTTGATATTAAGAGCGATATCCTGGATTATGCGAAAATACGTGGTGGCTGGTCGAAGGTAGGTAAAGATGCTGATCCATACCGCTTAATCAATACTTATGTTTTCGGAGCGCCATTTGGAAGTAATCCACAGCTCACTGCCTCCACAACCGACCTTAATCCAGATTTAAAACCCGAAACAACTACTTCATCAGAATTAGGTGCTGAAGCGGTTTTGTTCAATAAACGACTTCGTTTTGATGTAAGTTTATATAACACGAACAGTTACGATCAGATTCTGAGTGTAGATGTTAGCCAGAGCACGGGTTTTCGCTCGAAACTGCTTAATGCAGGAAAAATCAACAATAAAGGTATAGAGGTACAGTTAGGGATCACACCAGTTAAAAAACAATTTACCTGGGATATCGATGTAAATTATGCCGCGAACAGGAGCAGGGTAATAGAACTTGATAAGGCAGGTTTATTGCAAAATTATGTGGTTGCTACAAATTCTGCTCAGGTAATTGCAGCTGTTGGCCAGCCATACGGAACACTTTTCGGGAATGCATTTTTAAGAGATGCGAATGGAAATATTGTGGTAAATGCTACAGGAACGCCACAAACTGATCCAACCAAAAAAGTTCTAGGTAAATATACTCCGGATTGGATTGGAGGAATTTCAAATACATTCAGCTATAAAGGAATTAGTTTAGGGGTATTAATTGATGCCAGTTTTGGTGGTTCAATTTATAATGGAACTTATGCCACAGGTACTTACACTGGCGTGCTGGCTTCTACATTACCCGGAAGAGGTGCAGAATTTGGCGGTATTTCCTATTATTACCCAGGAAATGTAAAAGCAAATGGAACGGTTAGATTAGCCGATGGTGCTACTGCTCCATCAGGTGTAACCGTTTATGATGATGGAATGATTTTCGATGGCGTAACTGCTGACGGAAAACGTAATGAAAAAATCCTTCCGGCGCAAACGTATTATAAATCTTTCCGTACAATTGATGAAGCCAATATCTTTGATGCTTCCTATGTAAAGCTTCGAGAAATTAAATTGAGCTACAATTTACCTGCAAAATGGATTCGTCCGTTGAGTTTACAAGCCGTATCGGTTGCTTTAGTTGGCAGAAACTTAGCTATTCTTCACCGTAATGTTACTGATATAGATCCGGAAGTTGCTTTTAATACAGGCAACGGCCAGGGTTTGGAAAGTCTTTCAAACCCGACAACACGTACTTACGGAATAAATCTGAACATCAAATTTTAATCTTCCCATCATGAAAAAGAACATCATATATACATTCATTTTATCATCTCTTTTATTGGCATCTTGCGGTAAAGAGCTTGATAAAGTAAACATCAATCCCAATGCTACTGAAAATGCGCAACCCGATTATCTTTTAACTGCTGCTATTAAAAATACTACAGATGCTTATTGGGGCACAACTAATAATATGAATTCCAGTTTGCTTTTTGCGCAACATTGGGCAAAGGTTCAATATACTGAAGAAGATCGATTCATTTATTCCAATAGTAGTTTTACCGCCTTGTGGTCAACTTTATATTCGCAAAGTATTACCGGGTTTAACAAGATTATTGAAATTGGAAATAATACTGATAACCCAAATTATAAAGGCGTGGCCTTGACATTAAGATCATGGTCATTCCTTTTGCTTACCGATGCCTATGGTGATATTCCGTACAGTCAGGCTGGAAAGTTGAACGAATTCATCACGCCTGCGTATGATAAACAAAAAGATGTTTATTTTGGTTTGTTGGAAGACCTCAAAGCTGCAAAAACTGCATTGGATCCAGCAGGAAAAGCAATTGCAGGTGATAACATTTATAATGGAAACATTACCAAATGGAAGAAATTCGCCAATTCGCTAAGGTTGAGAATCGCACTTCGTATTGCTGACAGAGAACCTGCTAAGGCAAAACAGGTTTTAGATGAGATTAAAAGCGATGGCGATCTTTATATAAGTGATAATACAGAAATTGCACAGCTGATTTATCAAATATCTCCACAACAAAATCCGGTTAGTGCTCAGTTTGATACAAGAGACGATTATCGAATCAGCAAAACAATTGTAGATAAATTATTTAGTTTAAATGACCCACGTTTACCGGTTTACGCCAGTAAAACGCAAACTGCTACACCAGAAGAATATGTGGGTTTGCCTAATGGCTTAACCAATTCTGAAGCGAGTAATCTTGGTTTTGCAAAGACATCCAAACCAGGTACATATTTTCTGGCGGCCCAATCGCCGGCTGTAATTTTTAGTTATGCAGAATTATTATTTGATCGGGCAGAAGCGGCCGCCAGAGGGTTGACCACAGAAGATGCAGCTGATTTATATCAACAGGGAATTACAGCATCGTTGAAACAGTTCGGCATTTCTGATACCCAGATAGCAACTTATCTGACTCAGGCTTCGGTGCAATATAATGCATCGAATTATAAAAAGTCAATTGGCGAACAAAAATGGATTGCTTTATTTGGGCAAGGGTTGGAAGCCTGGACAGAAAGGCGCAGACTTGATTATCCTCAATTAACGGCATCGGTAAATACAGTATTGAATGGACAAATTCCCGTTCGTTTTATTTATCCCGGAACTGAACAATCTTTAAACGGGCAGAGTTACAAAAATGCAGTTGCCAGTCAGGGAGCAGATCTGTTAACCACCAGGTTATGGTTTGATGTAAACTAAACATATTGTTATATTAGAGACAAGGCCGCTTCAGCATTTATTTGAGGCGGCCTTGTTGCTTAAAGTGTAGTAAGCTCATCTACAGAATACTAAACCAGATGTATGCTGATGATCCAAATTATTTCCTTGATACTCCATATTCAATTTTATGGTTTTACTCTTTTTTCTTTTTTAGAGTAACAACTTATTCTATTTACAGTTTTCGCATTTAGCCATCATGATTGTCACAATTGCACCGTAAATGGCACATTATTGTTGACGAAATTTATATTGTAATAAAACCAGTTATTATGAGAAAAATAATCGTCTTATCAATGATCACATTAGATGGAGTAATACAGGCACCAGGTGGACCTGAAGAGGATACATCAGGCGGTTTCAAATATGGTGGTTGGACAGCGCCTTACGAAGACGAAGTTTACGACAAGGTGCTGGAAAAAGAGTTGACTCCTGCAGATTATCTTTTGGGTAGAAAAACATTTGAGATTTGGGCCGACTATTGGCCTGAACATGCTGATTTTTGGCCAGGTATTAATGAAGGGACAAAATATGTCTTTTCAAAGACCATGAAAAAATCAGATTGGAAAAATTCTGTATTCATCAAAAGTGTTGCAGATATCAAAAAAATCAAGAATTCAGCAGGTTCTGATATTCACGTTTGGGGCAGTGGTAAACTTATTCAATTGCTATTTAAGAATGATCTGGTAGATGAACTACGCCTCAAAATTCATCCGTTAACGCTTGGCAAAGGAAAAAAGTTGTTTGATAACGGTCCGATTCCGGCAGCATTTACATTAACAGAGAGCATTGTCACACCAGGCGGGGTTATCGTTGCTAATTATAAACGAGCAGGAGAAGTCAAAACAGGCAATGTTGGAACTTAAATAGAAACAGATTGGGTTAATATGAATGGAATTATTCAAACACTAAATATCGGTTCAGAAAGGGCAGAACACGGGTATAAAATCGTCCATCATCTGTCCAGGTTTTATTCCAGGGCGTACCACGGTATTCTTCTGCTTCATGCTCAATACCGAGATCTTCAAGGTTACGGGTAAATGTTCTGTTAGATTGGATGTGGTCATAATTACCATCATATCGAGCCCAATCAGAAGCAATAGCCCTCATTTTTTTAAGATTGCTTGCAGATTCATTGAGCAATAATCTTTTTGATACTTTGATACAAGGAATAGTATTTTTGTTTCTAGATATGACAAACTGTTTAAATAATTAAAGAAACTACATTCGATAAGATGGTTTTGAAAAGTGTGAACCTGATGATATAGATATCTAAAAACGTTGCCAATAACCATTTATTCGTTTTTACAGATATCGGTAAGCTATGGTTTATTAAAGATTGAGAGAAAATAATGGCACTTAAATCATAATATATTAGCTTTATACTGAAATTTCTGCCTGTTCGGCTAACCACAGCACAGATTTGTGTAGGAATCAATAAACTAACTGTTTTTTAATTTATACTAAAGATGGAACATTTTGATATATATTTTCAGGAAATCGACTACGTATTTAGTTTCAGCAGTGTTGGCGTAAGTACCAATACAGAAAACGGCGTTTTAAAATATCAAATTTCAGACTGTCCAGATTAATAAAAGATGAAAATTAATATATTATTGTTAGCACTACTTTTTGTTGGGTGTAATAACGCACCAAAGGAATAACAAAACAATTCGGAATTACGCCATACAGATACGGTAGTTTCAGATAGTTTACAGCGAAACATAACACCCTATGGCAAATGGGAGAACTTTAAAAATGACTCATTGGGCTATCTGGTTAAAAATTTTGTCGACAGGAAGGAAGCTTACAAAAATAAGCCGCTGGATAGGCTTTTAGACATGCTCGAATTGCCTGTGCTGAGTTACGGCACCATGTCTTCTTACCCTCCATACGAAAAAGAGGTTAGGGGTATTAGACTTAAACTTGAAAATGATTTGAGCATTCATCGCAAACTTGAACTCAAAAAAACACCTGTTTTGCTCAATATTTTTTTTTAAAAAGCCATTGGAAGCTGAAGAAGTCGATGCGTTTGTGATTAAAAATAAAGTATCATGGACACCCGCGGTTAGATCTTTTTTTCAAAATCACGTAGTTGAGGATATTGAAATTGTTGCAGACCGAAAGTAATCTCAACAAATAGACAATTAATAATGTTTTGTTGAATAGGCGAAGGCCAACAATAAGCAAATTGTATGTTGTTGGCCTGGCCTTACTAATCTCTTTAATGAATATTTATAAAATTTATCCAACGGAAAGCAATTTCAATCGTCCGGTAAAGATTAACACAAAAAGAGTTTTTATTCAATTATAAGCACGATTACGAAATACTGCAAAAACAAAAAACCACCTTTAAATTAAATAAAGATGGTTTTTGAATTTTCGTGATCCCGCTGGGATTTACACCTAGTGTAAAAATCAACGTTTGCAATATCTTAGAGTGGCTTTGAAATTCGAACTCCCCGAATAACGCACCTTTTTTTTAATTAATAATGGTTGCAAATCCTATAAGTTAAAAATAGTAAAAAAGAATAATATTAACAAGTACCTATGCACGTTTTGTAGCAGCTAGTAGCGGGATTTTACATATTGAGCTTAAAATTACACCTCATGAAATCGACTGAAAAGCTTACTAATTATTACCCACATTCCAATAAGCGGTAGCTCCTGGTTTCCTTTCATCTGTTGCTCTAACAATTAGTGTATCTCCTACATTTAGATCCCCAAAAACTTCAAGTCCTTTTTCTGTACTCATTCCCTGACGCACATCGATCCATTCGGCCTTCCCATTCTTAACCGCAATTACAAATTTACGCTCCTGATTGGTAGTAATAGAAGTCGGAGCAATTACAAATGAAGCGGAATTTCGCTGAAGCTTAAGTTTCACATACGCAAAACTTCCTGCTTTTAACTCGTTATTTGGATTATTGAATTTGTATTCCCATGTCTCCGTACGATTTTGAGGATCAATGGCACCCGCTTTTCGTGCCAACTGAGCGGAAAAGCGCTTATTGGGATTACTTTCAACCCTAAAATCAACATCCTTACCTGTCGTCTCTGCCGAAATATATGTTTCAGGCACTGCAACTCTTAACCTTAAAGTACTTGTATTCTGGATGGTAAATATTGGAGAAGTTTGTCCCACCAAAGCGCCTCTATCTGCATTTCTGGAAGTGACCATTCCATTAAAAGGAGCTGTGATAACTAGGTAACCAGCCACTTCTTTATAAGACTGAGCAAGACTTTTTGCACTTTGATAAGCAGCACTATCTGTCAGCTTCTGGTTCCTGCTTTTCTCCAGATCTACCGGGGCAACAATGCCGGAAGTTTTTGCTTGCGATGCTCTGAATAATCTCTCATAAACATCCTTACTGGACTGATACCTGGACTGTGCTGAGGATAGCGCAGATTTATATTCGGCAGATTTGGTTCTTACCTCTGGAGCATCAATTACCGCCAGCACCTGACCTTTGCGAACCTTATCTCCTATATCCGCCTTGATTTCTTTAATATACCCTTCAACTTTTGGCGTAAGGTTTGCCGTTTCATAAGGTAGTAATTCCGCAGGAAGTTCAATGGACTTATTCACCTCCGAACTTGACAGGATAAATACAGGCACTGTATCTGTCAGTTCAGTTGTTGCTGCATTTTGTGAGGATTTCTTTTCTGTACATGCTGAAAAGCACAGTACAACTATTGATAATTTGAATATTAGCTTTGTCATTTCTTTATAAGTAAAGTTTAACTATTTTTTGAGAATTTACTATTGGGATCATCCGGGTCCAGCGAGAAATGATTGTATTTTTTATAGCCGACAGTAGTTTGATATACTGAAGGCAAAAAGAATAAAACACAAATTGTAGAAGTGATTAATCCTCCTATAACTGCGATCCCAAGAGGAGCGATCATACCATCTCCTATAGCCATTGGAATCATACCCGCAATCATTGCTAATGTCGTCATGATTATAGGTCGTAAACGGCTTTTGGCTGAATGCAAATGTGAATTTTCATTATCACCGTCTTTCCTCAACACTTCTGCATTGGTTACAAACAAAACAGCATTTGCAATGGCGACACCGACTGCCATTATAGTTCCCATATACGATTGGATGTTCATAGACTGCCCCGTAATTAACAGCAACAGCAACGAGCCTGATATCACAGCAGGAATAACAGAAAGCATTACAAATCCAACCCGGAAAGATTGAAAGAATATCGCCATTAATAAAAATACAACAACAATGGCAACGAGTAATCCAAATTCAAGACCATTAAGGGTTTGGTTTAACAATTCAGGCTGACCTCTCACTAAAATTTTAGCTCCCTTTGGAAGACCGGCTCTTAACTTGCTGGCTATCTCTTCCGTTTGTTTGAAGGCAGCACCCAAATCTTTATTGTATACGTTCGCTGTAACTGTGATATACCTTTGCTGGTTCAAACGATCGTATTCGCCTGGCATCGCAATTTTTTTCCATGATGCCACTTCATTCAAAAGATGGGTTTTCCCATTTCCTCCGCCAACCGGGATCATTTCAATTTGAGAAGTAGAGTTCATTTTGTATTCCGGATACTGAACTTGAACGATGTAAGCTGTGCCTGTTGATTTATCAAGCCAATAGCCCGGCGACATAAACCTTGTGCTCGATGTTGCCGCAACGACCGAGCGGGTAATTTGCTCAGAGGTTAAATTAAGCTGCCCCGCTTTGATCCGGTTTACATCTATTTTTATTGCAGGATAATCCAGTGGTGTTGCAATTTGAACATCACGCATATAGGGCAATGCTGAAAGTGCTGCAACCATTTTTTTTGCTGTTGCCTTGCCCTGGTCTAAGTTTTTATTAACTACTGCAATTTCAATAGGATTGGTAGTTCCCATATTTAAGACCTGGCTGGCAATATCCCCCGGTTCAAAAGAGATCACCGCTTTAGGCAATTCCTTTTTTACTTCAGCCCTCAGTTTTTCTTTAAATTCTTCAATACCAATTGATCCTTTATTCAATTTTATTTTGGTGACACTTTCATGTGGCCCACCAGTCCAAAGGTAAATGTAGTTTACTGGGAAACTCGAAGGCTGGGTTCCAACAAATGCCGAGGTTATTTCAATATTCTCTTTGCCAGCAATTCTTGCCGTCAACGCAAGTAGTTTTCTGGTTGCATCTTCAGTACGCTCTAACCTGGTGCCAACTGGTAATCTAAGCCTTACCTGTGTTTGGCCGGAATCTACAACAGGAAATAATTCGGTACCTATTAACATAAAAAACAATACTACCGTGCCTAAGGATAACGTAACAAATACTAAGGTAACACGGGCTGTTTTTCTTGAAACGCGGACAATATTACGCTCGTACCATCCTTTGAATTTTTCATAAAACTTGCCAGATGAAGTTTGTTTGATATGATCTTTCATCATCCAGTTAGCCATTACTGGCACAAAAGTTTGAGATAAGATGAAAGAAGCAATCATAGCGAACGCAACCGCGAGGGATAAGGGAACAAACATCGCTTTTGGCACACCATTCATGAATAGCGCCGGAACAAATACGGCAAGAATACTTAATAATATCAATAATTTTGGTGTGGCAATTTCTTTGGAGGCATCCGCAACTGCCCGGGCCTTGCTTTTCCCCATTTCTAAATGACGGTGAATGTTCTCAATGGTTACCGTGGCCTCATCAACCAATATCCCTACAGATAGCGCCAATCCTCCCAAGGACATGATATTGATTGTTTGTCCCATAAGGTACAATACTGTAGCTGAACACAATAAAGCCAGAGGAATAGTTAATACCACGATTAATGCAGCTCTCTTATCTCCTAGAAAAAGCAAGACCATGAGTCCTGTTAAAATAGCACCAAGTCCACCTTCAAAAAGCAAATTTTCCAAAGCATTCACTACATAATCCGACTGATCAAACTCATAGGAAACCTTAATATCATCAGGAATAGCTGCCTGCATATCAGGTAAAGAAGCTTTTACAAGTTTAACAACATCCCAGGTTGAGGCATCTGCCCTTTTAGTAACAGGTATGTAAACTGATCTTTTTCCGTTAACTAAAGCATAACTGGTGGTCACATCAGACCCAATACTTACCGTTGCGATATCTTTAACATAAACAGAAGCCCCGCTACCTTTTTGTAAAGGCGTATTTTCCAGATCCTGTAAATTTTCAATCACACTATTTTGGGGCGTCAGGTAAGTGCTGTCACCTATGCGCACATTGCCTGCGGGAGATATGGTATTTGAGGTGGCTAAAGACTGCATCACCTGTTCTGGTGTCAATTGGTAGTTACGAATCTTATCCGGGTCTACGTTTACAATCACGGTTTTGTTATTCCCGCCAAAAGGTGGCGGCGCAGAAACTCCTGGCAATGTAGAAAACATCGGCCTTACCCGGAATAAAGCCAGATCTGAGATTTCACCTAATGACTTGGTAGTTGAGCTAAATACTAATTGACCAACAGGCACACTTCCAGCATCGAACCGGGTTATGAAAGGCGGCACGGTGCCGGGAGGCATGAATGCTCGTGATCGGTTTACATATCCCACAACTTCAGCCATAGCCTGAGCCATATCTGTTCCTTCGTTAAACTCAATTTTTATAAGTGCAGCCCCTTGAATGGACTTTGAATCTACATATTTAACCCCAGTGATGTAAAGAAAATGGTATTCATAATATGAAGTAACAAAACCTTCCATTTGTTCAGGAGACAAACCACCATACGGTTGCGCAACATAAACAGTTGGCAATCCTAATTTCGGAAAGATGTCAATCTTACTATTACGAATGGAAATAAAAGAAAAAAAGGCAATTGCGATAACTGCTACAAGAACCGTTATGGGATGCCTAAGCGCTGATATAATGAGTTTCATCTATTGTTGAATCTGTTGAAAAAATAGGTCTAAATCTCCCTTGGCTATGCTGATATCCAGCAAAGAACGCTGAATAACCAATAATGCAGCTGCGCTGTTTATTTCGGCCTGCTGGAGTTCGTACTGTGACTGGGCTAAGCGCGCAAAATCAATCAATCCACTTTCATAACTAAGCTTTAAGCTGTTGAAGGCATCTGTAGCGCTCTTTAAGCGGACAACTTGCTTATTTAAAATAGCAATGTTAGACTTGTATTGTTGCCAGGCAATATCCGTCTGTTTGTTCAGATCTAATTGCAATTGCTTAAGCTTGAACTCATCCGCCTGTACCAACTGTCCATATTGCTTTTTCTTAGCATTCAACTGATAAAACTGGAAGACAGGGAAACTGATCTGTACTCCGGCACCAATGTTACTCCTGCTCAAATTAAACCCATCAGTTTTATTGATCGTCCCTGATGCATTTATTCCGGAACCGCGGCCATATACATTGCCCCAAAACTCTAGCTTGGGTCTCCAGGTCTTCTTTAATTCGTCCAATTTAGCTTCTGTAAGTTCCTTCTGGGCAACAGCGGTAATAAAATAGGGATGTTTTACATTACCTGATGAGGTATCAGCAGATACACTAATATTTTTAAAAGTAGTATCTGTTAGTATTAAATTCCCACTTCTTTCAGCACTTCCAATGAGGCTAGCGAGCA
This sequence comes from Pedobacter chinensis, assembly GCF_003339865.1. Taxonomy (GTDB): domain Bacteria; phylum Bacteroidota; class Bacteroidia; order Sphingobacteriales; family Sphingobacteriaceae; genus Pedobacter; species Pedobacter chinensis. The sequence goes on along the minus strand of NZ_QPKV01000002.1, from coordinate 269,995 downwards.
CTATCAATTTTTGTTTAAAGGCATTTTCACTTTGTAGCAGCTCTATTTCGGCTTGAGCAAGCGAGCTTTGCATCTGGATGGTATCTACGCCAGGTCTTAATCCTGTTTTAGCTAACACCAAGGCCTGTTCTAAACTGCTCGAATATCTTTTAATGCTAGCGCGGTTATTTGAAATCACCTGCTTAAAGAAAACTGCTTCCAGATAAGTATGGATAGCTGCAAATTGGTATCTGAAGGCCTGTTCGTTATAATCAGCATTGGCAAGCTTAAATTGGGCTGTGGCTCTATCGATAGCCGATTTGCGTTGTCCAAATGAGATTGGCTTCCAGGTCAGAAGAGCAGTAGCCGCCGATCCGGGTACAAAATTCAAATCATTATTTTGAGATGGCGGGCCACTTATCGGCATCATCAGGCCCGGATAGCTCATTCCTGTGATATTATTGAAAGTCGCGACATTTGCCTGATAACCGATATTTAGGTCTGGCATCAGGCCGCGCTTTTCATAATCGATCAACAACTTTTCCGCTTCCGCGTTTGCTTTAGCTGAATTTAACTGGGGTAAATTGTTTTTTACCAAGGATGGCAAATCTTTAAGGGATAGTCGTTGCTGGGCATTTCCATTTATGGAAACCAGGATAAATAAAAACACCAGGAACAAGAAATCAAGGCTCCGTGGTATTCTTAAAACTTTTGTATTCATCGAAATTTGTATGGTTAAATTCTTAACCAAAAATGCACTATACCAAGTTGTTTACATGGTACATTTGAAAATACTACGGTATCATTCCTGTTCTATTCGAAATGTTTTTGGGGTACGATTGGTGAAACGCTTAAAGTATTTAACAAAGTGAGATGAGTCATTAAAGCTAAGTAGGAAGCTAATTTCCGAAATAGTTTTGTCCGTATATATCAGGAGCCTCTTTGCTTCACTGATGATAAATTCAGATAGTACATCAGCAGCAGACAAATTTGCGGCCCTCCGGCATACCGCATTAAGGTTCTGCGGTGAGGTGTTCAGTTCCGTGGCATAATAGGAAACACTATTCTTTAACCGATTTTCCTGACTTAACAATTCCCGAAAAGAATGATAAAGATTCGCTTCGGGAACATTAGCCCCTACAAAAGAACTGCCTTCTACCAGGAGCTTCGCCAATAAAGCTTTCAAAAGCCCTTCAACTATTGGACTAGCGATCGCATTTTCATTTAAACTTTCCTTTGCCAATAATTGAAGTATAGCAGTGATGGTCTCCGTTTCTTTAAGATGAAGCATTTCGGTCTTACTGAGTTTATACAAAAGGGTTTTGATTTCTTTATCTAAACTAACTTCCACAAACTTCCTTTTTATGATCACCACATAACCATCAGGCTCAGCATCTAATTCCCAGTAATGAATTTGTTCCTTTCTTACAAAAAAAATTATTGGCGGAACAATCTTATACCTTTGTGAATCAATAGAATGAAACCCTCCCCCTTTGGAGAGATAAATGATTTCAAAATAGCTGTTATGTTTATGGGGTGTAGTCACCCTTACTTCCTTTTTAAACGGTGCTATCTTGATGATTCTGTTAGAACTTAATTTGTCTTTAACAGCTATGGAGTGATTCATTTAATTATATTAAGAGGAATGACAATCTTGATACCATCCTATTTTCAAATATACCAGAATAATTTATTTCTATGGCCTTAACTTAGCGGCTATTTAACCATACTCTGAAAACCATGTTTCAAAAGACTTTAAAAACTGACAATGCAGGTTCGACCATCATCATCCGGCTAATGATAGGTGCTGTTTTCTTATCTGAGGGGATTCAGAAGTTCTTATTTCCTGAGAAATTAGGGGCAGGCCGCTTTGCTAAAATAGGCTTACCCAACCCCGATTTTTTGGGTCCATTTGTTGGAATCTTTGAAATTACCTGCGGCATATTAATATTAATAGGTCTGTTTACAAGACTTTCGGCTATTCCATTACTCATTATCATGCTAGTTGCAATGGCTACAACCAAAATGCAGTTATACATAGACAATGGCTTTTGGTCTATGCTCCATGACAGCCGGACAGATTGGGCGATGTTATTGGGTAGCATCTTTTTAAATATAAAGGGTGGGGGAAGATGGTCACTGGATAAAAGCTTATGGAACCAGAACAAAAGCCTTTAAAAGACCTGGCAAAACTATTTTTTAAATTAGGCTGCATAGGTTTCGGTGGCCCTGCGGTTCACATTGCTATGATGGAAGACGAAGTAGTGAGAAAACGAAAATGGTTTTCTTCTGAATATTTCCTTGACATGGTTAGCGCAACCAATTTAATACCCGGTCCTAATTCAACGGAAATGACCATGCATATTGGTCATGAAAGAGCTGGATGGAGAGGGCTTTTGGTTGCCGGTCTGTGCTTTATATTTCCGGCAGTAATGATTACAGCTGTATTTGCCTGGGCTCACCAGCAATATGGCAAACTGCCCCAGGTAACCCCCTTTATTTACGGCATCAAACCAGCAGTCATATCTATCATTGTTTCAACGATGATCTCGTTAGGAAAAAAAGCGCTAAAAACTGTCGAATTGGGCGTTATTGGAATTATTGCGGCGGGATTGGCGATATATGGATTTAATGAAATATATATTCTGTTTGGGGGAGGTTTAATAGGTGCCTTAATATATATGGCAAAGTCAACCCGACAATCGTTAAATAGCTTCGCCCCTGTTGCTTTATTACAGATCGGAATGACGTGGACCGATAAATTTGATTGGAGACTTTTTGCGATTTTTCTTAAAATAGGTGCAATACTGTATGGAAGTGGTTATGTATTATTTGCCTTTCTGGATACCGAATTAGTAAAAACTGGACTACTAAGCAAGCAGGAATTGGTCGATGCTATCGCAGTAGGCCAGTTAACACCAGGGCCTGTTTTCTCTTCTGCAACTTTTATTGGCTGGCAGATTGGTGGTCTGCCTGGAGCCATCGCAGCAACGATTGGCATATTCCTCCCTTCGTTTCTATTTGTTTTCTTTTTAAACCCTTTACTCCCTAAACTGAGGAAATCAAAAGTGATGTCCGCATTTTTAGATTCAGTAAATGTTGTTTCTATCGCAGTCATTTTGGCCATTTGCATAGAAATGGGCCAAACATCGATAACCGACTGGAGAACAACTGTAATAGCAATTGCAAGTTTTGCTGTTACCTCATGGTTCAAAAAAATAAACAGTGCATTTATTATTGCTGGAGGCTCTATTTTGGGTTATCTTTTATGGGTTACATTTCCTATATAAAGCCGGACACGTGTTTATTGATCTTATTTTGCCAGTCTTAGTGCTTCTGCAAATTCTCTTGGCAATAAACTAGTTTCGATGGCTTTTGCCGCTTTTTCTACGTCATATTCGACTCTTCTGAATTCAACATGGATGCTATCTTTATCTAAGATTGAGCTATTCCTGTTAAGCGTTAACATCACATAACAAGCTCTTTGATCACCATCTTTTGGTTTACCAACAGAACCTAGATTAACAACATGTTTAAATTTCCCGCCAGGAGTGCTTACGACCCTGTGATAAGGCTTGTGTGAGTGACCAACAAAAAGCACATCGGCATTCGCTTCCTGCATCATGTCCAAGACATAATTTTCCTCCGTATCAATCAATATATACTCATCAATACTACGTGTACTGCCATGAGCAAACACAAGATTAAATTGATCATCATTCTGTTTATATTCTAACTTTATATGCGCTGGAAGCGTTCTTAAATATTCCCGACCGGACTCTTCAATCAGGTGATAAGCATATTTCTTTCCTGGTTCTTTAAGGTTTTCAGGCGTTGTAGTTAATTTTTCAACCTTCTCATCATGGTTGCCTTTTAATGTAGCAATTCCACGCTTGCGTATTTCAGCAATCACTTCATTTGGCCATATATGATAACCAACAAGATCACCGAGACAATAAACAGCATCTGGCTTTTGGTTGTCCATATCCTGTAGCATTGCTTCAAAGGCTGGAAGATTGGCATGTATATCTGAAAATAGTGCGATCTTCATACTTTATCCCTTACGTAACATATCTGCATATCCATTGGGCAAAGGGCTGTCTTCAACAGCTTTTGCCGCCTTTTCGATATCGTACTCAAAGCGAATGAACTCCACTTTAATGCTATCCTTATCGGTTACTGTACTGTCAGGATTGATCGTGAGGATTACATAACCTCCACGTGGGTCTTTATCCTTTGGTTTACCTACCGATCCAATATTGATGGCATGACGGAAATGGTTATTTCCATCTGTACCCGAATTTAGAATACGATGGTAAGGTTGATGGGTGTGACCGAAACACATAATGTCGGCCTCTGCCTGTTCCATAATGCGGAGCATACTTCTCTCGTCGCGGTCTTCAAACAGGTATTCATTTACTTTACGTGGACTTCCATGAACAAAAAGTACATTCCGTTTGTCATGATTCAGCTGATATTCCAGTCTGATATGCGCTGGAAGCGTTCTCAAATAAGCACGTTGTTCATCCTTTACAATTTCATTCGTATAAGATATAGATACCTTGCCCATTTCTTTTTCTTCATCTGTTTTATAAGCGCATCCGCAATCGTCGCTTGATCTGCCGATACCCCAGTCATAATTTCCCGCAATGGTCGGAATTCCCCGTCTGCGGATCTCATCAATCACTTCATTCGGCCAGATGTTATAGCCTACTAAATCGCCCAGGCAATAAATGGCATCTGTGTTTCGTGTTTCCACATCTTTAAAAAAGGCCTCCAGCGCGGGTAGATTTGCGTGGATGTCAGAGAATAATGCAATTTTCATTTTGTTATAGTTTGCTGTTATTTAAATATATTTTTAATGACTGTCCCAACGTTACCGGAAGGTGCTTGTATGTCCAGGATAGCCGAAAGTGTCGGGGCAATATCACTAACCTTTACCTCTAAAAAATCAGTTTCATTTTTGATTACTTTGCCGTACCAAAGGAGTGGCACATTCGTGTCATATCTATAGGTCGATCCATGCGTGGTTCCAGTGCCGGATGGACCTCCCAGATAACCGTTGTTAAACACTACCGTAACATCTCCACACCGCTGAAAGTAAAACCCATTCTGAAGCAATGGGAGCATCCCTGACGGGTTTCCTGAAACCATAATCTGCTCTTTACTATATGCAGCAAGTACGTATGGTTGTTTCATCAAGTAAGTCTTCATTGCAGTAACTACCTCTTCTGAATTGAGTTTATTTTTGGTTAGTGTCACCTGATCAAGGTAAAACTGCTGATTCTTATAAACAGCAACGGGGGATACACCAAACTGGCTTTTAAGGAAAATGTTGAGACTGTCTTTTATTTTAGCACTGGAATAGCCCCCAGGAAATTTATGGTCTTTAAGAAAATTTGGATTGTCTGCTGCCCCATGATCGGCTGTAATACAGATTACATAATTGTCCTTACCTACTTTTTTATCTAGGTATTCAAAAAAATGCTGTAGCTCGTTATCAAACTTGATGTACATATCTGCTACTTCTATAGAACGTGGGCCAAACTGGTGCCCAATATAATCTGGTGAAGAAAAACTAACATTAAGCAGATCGCTTGTTTCATGAGTACCGAGCGCTTCACCTTCAATTGCCGCTTTTGCTAAATCGAATGTTAACCGATTACCATTGGGTGTACTTCTAATCAGGCCTAAATTTTCCTTTTTTCGAATTGCAGGAATATCATGTGGAAATACAGGGGACTGCTCTCCGTTGAATTTACCCTCATAGGGAACATTATCGGCTGTGGCAAAATTCGCATATTCAACAATTGGCAAGGTAGTTTCCCATTTTTCAGAAAGATATTTTTCGGTTAGCTTTTTATCATTGAACTGTACTAACCAAGCGGGTAAATTTTTGGTATAATATGTACTAGAGATAAAGCTTCCATTTGATTCATCAAACCAATATACTCCAGATGCATTATGTCCAGCCGTTAGTATAGCCGCCCTGTCTTTTAATGCAATCCCTATTACCTTTGAACGGAAATTGGTTGCCAAACGCAATTCGTCACCAACCGTTGTAGCCATTAAATTAGTAGCTGATTGCAGCCCTGCGATTGATTCGGAACCTACTGTCTCCACGTTCTCATCTTCCGTACAATATACTGACCTACTTTTATTTTTGTCATACCAATCATTTCCTACAATTCCATTTATTGATGGTACTGAACCTGTTGATATGCTGGCATGCCCGGCAGCGGTATAAGTTGGGAAATAATTATAATTTGCATTTTTATTGTTGTAACCGCCCTTTACAATCCGTTTAAACCCACCTTCCCCAAATTTGCTCCAATATCTGCTGACATAATCTGAACGCATTTGATCTACGACCATCATCACGACAAGTTTTGGTTTTTCTATTTGCTGTGCGTTTAATGATCCTGCAAATCCGGGAATCAATAAAAAGGGTAATAAATATTTTCTCATATAAGTTTTTAATTAGGTTTAATCTTCGATGTTGAGATTTAAATATTCTTCAGCCATTTTAACGGTCTGTTTTGCTGAACGGCCAACACCAATCAAAGTAGCTGAGGCAAAGCCTGTCCAGTTTCCATAGCCGACGAGGAATAATCCTGAAAAAGCTGTTGATTTAGTTTCTATAGTTTCAATTTTCCCGTTTTCATCAACAATGTTTAATGATTTTAGATGATCAGTTGCATATTTAAATCCCGTACACCAGATGATCACATCAAACATCTCTTCGGTACCATCAGGCCATATTACTCCCTTTTCAGTGATGGCCTTAAAACTCAGGTTGAATAGTAGTGCATTCCGCTCCCTGGCCTCGACAACCGGGGGCACCATCACTATTTTACCTAAACTGTATTGAGTAGCATCGAATTCCTTTCCAGACTGCATGGCATGGTATTTTGCAGAGGCTACATTGAAAAGCACCCTGCCATCTACTTCATCCGGTAAATATTCAGGTTTACTCTGCACCGCCCAGACTACTGTTGCCACGTTAGACACTTCGGCCAAAACCTGGGCACCGGAATTTCCGCTACCTACCACCAATACCTTTTTACCCTTAAAATCATCTGAATTTTTATAATGAGCGGAGTGTAATTGCTTTCCAGTGAATAGTTCAGCACCTGTTATCTTGGGTATGAAAGGCTTCTTCCAGGTTCCAGTTGCCGAGATTAAAACTTTACAATGATATAGACCCTCATTGGTTTCTAATTCAAAACCATCACTTGTTTTATTGACATCCTTTACAAGAACAGGCCTTTGTATTTTAATCTTGTAATGTTCTTCATAGGCTTTTAAATAAGCTATTACCTCGTCCTTTAACGGGAATTTACTTTCAGACTTCGGCATCATCCATCCAGGTAAGGAGCTATATTCAGCAGGAGAAAATAACGTTAGAGAATCCCATGCATGTAACCAAGCCCCACCGCTCATGGGTTGATCGTCCAATATCATATAATTTAAGCCGCTACGCTGTAAAAAGTAAGCACAAGCTAGTGCACTTTGTCCACCCCCGATGATAATGATGTCATATGAAGTCATTCCTGTGGGTTTAGTTTAAGGTTACAGGCTAGCATTTGCTGTTTTAAAATATTTTTTCCTGAACCAGAAAGCAAGATTTACCAAAGCAATTAAAGCAGGTACTTCAACCAGAGGGCCGATAACCCCGGCAAATGCTTGCCCCGAATTGATGCCAAATACACCAATGGCAACGGCTATGGCCAGTTCAAAGTTATTTCCTGTAGCAGTAAAAGCAATTGACGTACTCTTAGAATAATCAGCTCCAAAATATCGTCCTGCAAAAAAGCTAACCACAAACATGATGGAGAAGTAAATCACAAGCGGAATGGCGATCCTTACCACGTCCATAGGAATTTGAACAATCAGTTCACCTTTCAGACTGAACATCACTACAATAGTAAAGAGCAGTGCAATCAAAGTGATTGGCGAAATAAGTGGGATAAACTTGTTTTGAAACCATTCTTCGCCTTTAAGTGCAATGAGTGCGTATCTGCTGATCACGCCCATAGCGAAAGGAATACCCAAATAAATACCTACACTTTTTGCTATTTCAGAGATCGTGATATTCACATCAAGACCTTGCAGACCAAAATATGGCGGAAGCACCGTAATGAAAATATAGGCAAACACACTATATAGCAATACTTGAAATATACTGTTCAGCGCAATTAATCCGGCTGCATATTCACGGTTTCCTTCAGCAAGTTCATTCCAAACAACAACCATAGCAATACATCTAGCCAGTCCGATCAGGATCAGACCAACCATATATTCTGGATAGTCACGTAAAAAGGTAATGGCAAGGAGGAACATCAATATCGGGCCAATTACCCAGTTCAGTATTAAAGATACACTCAACACCTTAGTATCTTTAAAGACTTTGCCCATCTGCTCATACTTAACTTTTGCCAATGGCGGGTACATCATTAAGATTAATCCAATTGCCAATGGAATATTTGTTGTACCGCTGGAAAAGGAGTTAATGAAACCTGAAGATGATGGAATAAAAAAGCCTATAGATACACCGATAGCCATGGCTAGGAAAATCCACAAGGTAAGGTAACGGTCTAAAAAGCTTAGCTTTTTTCTTTCACTTGCGGGTGCGCAATTTGTTGCTGACATATCTTATAATGTTTATGAGGTAATCACCTCGTCTTTTAAGTTTTCCTGAACAAAATCAAAGCAATACGATTTAATCATTTCGCTGACCATTTTAAAGCGCCCCATTATTTCGTCTTCAGTGCCAGTTGCCTTTGCCGGATCAGGGAAGTTATAGTGAAATTTTTTAGCTTTAGTCGGAAAGTATGGACAGCTTTCTTTAGCGTTGTCACAAACGGTAATTACAAAATCGAAATCAATATCCATGTATTCGTTGATGTTGTTCGACGTATGGGATGAAATGTCAATCCCTCTTTCATGCATTACTTTAATTGCTCTGGGATTAACCCCATGCGTTTCAATTCCAGCACTGTAAATTTGCGCATTACCGTCTGCGAAGTGTCTCAAATAGCCTTCTGCAATTTGACTGCGGCAACTATTGCCAGTACATAGCACCAATACTTTTTTCATTTATACTTAAATTTAATCTTGACCTGTTATTTTACTTCTTCGTTCTAATAATACTGTATCTCTCCACACTCCATCCATTTTTCCAATTCTTTCCCGGTAGCCGACCTGCCGAAATCCAAGTTTTTCATGCAGCGCTATACTTGGTAGGTTCTCTGGAAATATTCCAGCCTGAAGCGTCCAAATGTTTTCTTTTTCTGTTTCGGTTATCAATTTTTGAAGCAATGATTTACCTACACCCTGACCCCGAAAGCTCTCATGAATGTATACGCTGACTTCTGTTACCCCGGCATAAACACACCTTCCGGAAACAGGAGTTAATGCTGCCCATCCTGCAATAATGTTATTGACAATTGCCAGGTATCTAAAACCGGGAAGATGGGTTTTATCCCATTCTTCCCATGACGGTGCATCTGTTTGAAAAGTCGCTTGTTTTGTCGCTATTCCTTGCAGATAGATTAACCTAATATCTTCCCAATGAACAGGCATCATTTCAATAATCTTCATATTAAAGGTATTAGCAGCAGCCACCACCTGGGGTACAAGCTGCACCAGAAGCCAGATTTACCATTTCAACTTTTTGTTTTTCAGCTGGGACACCACATTTGTCCATTGCAAGACATGCAGTTTTCTTAGCGGTCAAAAGAAAGTTTTCTCCATCATAACCCAAGTCATATTTACCAATGGTCTCTGCCTGATATTCCACCTCAATCTCTGAATCTTCCATTCCCAATACCTTTTCTGAAAGTGAAATGATATTTAGCAGTTTTCCTGCTTTCAACCTGTGGTCATAATCATTAGCATCCCATAATTGGAAATTAGCCACTTTTTCATGGCGTACGGTACCACCACAATCAATAAAGTCCTTTGTGATCATTCCTACTTCTGTTACATGGAAATGTTCAGGTACTGAACTGCCATTTTCAAGTTTAAAATTTACACCTTCAGCCGTAGCAAGGATTTCTTTTATTTCCGATAGTTTCATAATTATATATTTAAAGTATTATTGCAATTTAACGATTGATTTGAATAAAAAAAGGTTAACAGCAAGCTGTTTCTCCTTTATATTCCCCAAGAAACGCACCTAATTGTGTTTCCAATAATTTCCATGTTTTTGGATTGATACAATAACAAACGCTAACACCTTCTATTGTGCCCTGTATAATCCCTGCATTCTTCAGCTCTTTTAAATGTTGTGATATCGTAGCCTGAGCTAATCCAAGTTCACCAACGAGATCACCACAAATGCATGTATTAGAAATCAGTATTCTTTGAAGAATAGCGATACGTGCAGGATGAGCCATAGCCTTCAATAAAGTTGCAAGCTGGTTCTGCTCATCTGTAAATATTTCTGTTTTTGTAAGTCCCATAATTTTATATTGCAATATTACGATGAATCTTGACATATTCCAAATTTTTTATATAAAAAAAGTTCTTCTTCTTCAAAAATGAATTTGATTGGACAATGTTCCTGATCCGGTTAAGTGCTATTTACATAAGCGTTAGAATGTGTAAATTTGAAAAAACACTTTCAATCAGCTGCTTATGAGTATTAGCTATTTTAAACTCCGTGACCGTTTTGATTTTAGTACTGACACCTTGGACATTGGAAACCCCATATCTTGGAGCCGTAAAAATTTTTTAAGGCATTTGTTTATAAGAATTTTTGATGTCAGAGAAGAGCGCATTGAAAAATTTTACCAACGGCATCTTAATTACTATTTGGAACAACATCCCAACGGCAACGAAGAAACTTTTTTTAGGCATCTATGGGATTTGATAGATCGTCAACTTAAAGTACTACTGCTAAAAGATATTTATGACAAAGACCATATCCGAAATGAGCGTGAAATCCGAAAGCTTAAAAAATTCACCGAAGTATTGATCTCACATGACCAGTGGAATTTACATAAATCTACAGAAGCAGTTGTAGCAGCGCAGGAATTAGAAATCCATGCCTTAAATCAAAAGAACACCCAGTTAACAGCAGACTTAGCAGAATACCGGCAATTTGATGGTTACATTTTAATCAGAGACGGGCAAGCATTGGCTTTACTAGATTTATGCATAAAAATGCAAATGCTGAAAGCCACAGACGATGGAGCTTTCTTAATTACTCCTGCACAAAATACTTGGGCAAAGATGATCAGTAAATACTTTAGGGAGGTTGATAATCAAAATACAGGTCAGACCAAGGAAATCAAAATAGAAAGATTAAGGTACTATTTACGGGGTATTGACCCTAAAGACCCTAGAAAAAGGGAACACGAGATACCGAAAAAACATCAACTTTACACGATCTCCCGATCAAAATAAATAGATAAGAGTTTTGTGGTTTGCCGAAATCCACCAAAGAAATAGTTTTTTAATCAATTGGTATTGAGCTGTTTAATTAACTAAGGCAAAGACATCCAAATCAATCATTTTACCACCCAGACTTCGTGGTAAATTAAAGTTAGTTCCATAGCATTCTTTTGTTCCAAAACAAAGGTTATGGAAATCACGAACAAAAAATTCCCTTCCCATTGCATACATGATGCAATCAGTGCGGTTCAACTTGGCGGATCATTGCTTAGGCTTGATAGTTCCTAAGCGCTAAGCTGGATATACAGCTAACTCATTAGCTGTATATCCAGCCTAACAACCCCATAGTTATACCGTTACTCAGCTATAATATACACTAAAGAGTATACTAATCATCAATTAAAGGAGAAATAAGAATGCAACTGGAAATTATCACGAAAGACGATTTAAAGCAGTTTAAGAATGAACTGCTGAACGACATTAAAGATATTGTTAAACCACAGGAAAAAGCTCAGCAATGGCTGAAAAGTGCCGAAGTGCGCAAGCTGCTGAACATCTCACCTGGAACCCTGCAAAACCTGCGCATTAACGGTACGCTACGATTTACAAAGATTGGAGGCATGATGTATTACAAACTGGAAGACATCAACAGGCTATTAGAGGGAGGTAACCAATGACAGAAACAGGAACCCATTACAAGGTGGCGGACTACGGCAAACTGGTCAGGCGCATGGGTGCAGACAGCCGGATACTGGCTACCCATGTCAGCCTATTCGCCGCACTTTTTGTCTGCTGGCAGCATGGGGGATTTATCAGCCCTTTTGCAGTTACCCGCAAAAAACTGATGGCCTATAGCAGGATCGCATCGATTGCCACATATCACAAATGCATCAGAGAACTGGATGCATTTGGGTACATCAGATACCAGCCATCTTATAATCCGATCAGGGGAAGCCTGGTCTACTGGCCGCCCAGTTGATGTGGGCAGTAGACCAGAAAAAGGTGCCCGGAAATCCCGGCGAAGTTTTGAAGCCTGACGCTCCTTAAAGGAGCTTTCCGGGCATGGAAACCGCATAGGTTTGCCGAAGCTTTTAGCACGTCAAACTTATGCGCTTTGTAAGGAGCGAGTTAATGTTTTTGCTATACAAAAACCCGGATTCACCCTAAAGGGATGCCCCGGACTCGCTCCCGTTGGTCGGTTAAAAAAAGAAAGGATCTACTACAGATTTGGAAAGGAACACAGCGCATGAAAACAGCGACAACTGGTAGTGAAATAAAGAAAAAAAGGGTACCCGGCAGACCCAAAAAAGCGATTAGCCGTAGTGACCTGCTCATGATCCGGTTAACCCCAACGGAAAAACAACTGATCGGGCAACGGGCAAAAAATGCGGGGCTGAAACCCAGTGAATGGTTCCGCAGGGCGGCAAAGAGTGCAAGGGTTTTTCCCCGCTTTACCCCAGAGGAAAGCGGATGGTTCAGGATGCTATCAGGGATGGCAAATAACCTCAACCAGTTGACCCATCTTGCCCATGTGGAAGGGTTGCCTACGCTGGCTTTAAAATGCCAGGCACTGGTCAGGCAAATAGAAGAACTGTTAACCAAACTCAACAGCCATGATCGGTAAACCGATCACAGGAAGAAGTTTCGGGGGCTGTGTCCGCTATATCGTAGATAAGCCCGAAGCGAAGATCCTTGTTGCCGAGGGTGTAAGGATGCAGAACGCAACCACGCTAACCAATGATTTTAACCTGCAACGCAAAATGAGGCCGGAGCTGGGCAAGGCGGTCGGGCATCTGGTCTTAAGTTGGAGCAACGAAGACCTTCCGAAACTGACAGATGAGATCATGCTGAAACATGCCAAAGAGTATATGCAAAAAATGGGTATCCGGAATACGCAGTATGTAGTGGTACGTCACCATGACAAATTACACCCTCATCTACACGTGGTTTATAACCGGGTCGATAACAAGGGGGCGACGATCACCGATAAGAATAATTACGCACGCAATATCAAAGCCTGTAGGGAGCTTACCTTAAAATACGGTTACCATTGGGGCAAGGGCAAAGAGCAAGTCAACAGGCAGGCTTTAAATGGCAAAGAAAAGATCAGGTATGAACTTTACGATGCGATCAAGGCCGCTATGAAAACGTCCACGAACTGGAAAGAATTGGAAGCGAAGCTGACCGTTCGGGGTATTGGTATCGCCTACAAATTTAAAAGCGGCACTAAAGAAGTGCAGGGCATTTCCTTTGAAAAGGGCGGGCTGAAAATGAAGGGTTCCGCCATTGATAGGAGTTTAAGCTTTTCCCGTATGGATGCACAGTTGAACCGCAACCAGCAGGTACAGGATTACCATGCCGCAAGGGAGGCGCATCAGCCCTCATTGGCGCAGCAGTTGCGGGAGGCAATCCGGCAGGGCATTCATGCCGAGCATGGGCATAGTCCGAATGCGTCTGGTGTAGTTGAAAACCTGTTGAATATCCTGCTTAGCCCGGAGTTTGTTCCATCGGCACCAGACCCAGTCGGAGACGCAGAAATATCCCGCAGGAAACGAAAGAAACACGAGGCAGAGCAATCCCAAGGAGTAACCAGATAAATAAACAAAAATTCACCAACAAAATTCAATGTTATGGAACAGGACGAATTAGAAGAAAAAGTAACAATGGCAGAAGAGCTTATTCTGGGCTTAGTTAAGCGAATGGAAGTCATTGAAAGCGAACTGCCAGAATTTTTAAAGTCGTTTTTAGAACAGTATAAAGAGACTTTAGCTAACATCTCTGGCCAGATAGAAAAATCCAACAAGCGTTATGACGATCAGAAAATCAGCCAGCAGATCTATCAGGTCAAAGACCTTGTGGGTACCATGCCCAAGGTCGTTACCGTAAAAAACGAACATCACCACCATTTCGGGGCATGGTCAAAAAACCTCATCATTGGTGTAGCAGCCTGTTTCCTAATCACAGCCTCATCTTTCGGAACAGCTCTGTACCTGAACCACGAAAATAATCGCATGAGTGCCAATGACATCAAGTTTCGTGCGATCAGGCAGACAGCTCCCACTTGGGGGCATTGGGCAGATACGACCTACATCCGTAATCCTAAGACAATGGAAGAGAATACCATTAAGCTGGAAGCCGAGGCGTTGGAAAAAGCCTATGCGGAAGAAGTTGCCAGACAAACGGCTGAAGAGGCGAAGCAAGCTAGAAAGCGACTGCATTCGCTGAAAAAGAAAGATTGAGTTTGTTTATGTGAAATGATAAATGTATGAGGTGCGACTAAATGCTATCTAGGTGATGATTTGAAATAATTTGCCATTCAACAAATAATGAATGGCAAATCAGAGGGGGCGATCATTTCAAACCCTTTGTTTTTTTTAATGGTAGAACTGTATAACTATCCAAATAATTTGAGCAGGTCATCTTTTCCTAGGGATTTTAATATCCCTTCATCGGTCGGGATCAGTTCACCAGCAAGTTTTCTTTTCTTATCCTGTATCTCCAAAATCTTTTCTTCTAAAGTGTCTTTACAGATCATACGGTAGGCCATGACGTGTTTATCCTGCCCAATACGATAACAGCGATCGATTGCCTGATTTTCTACAGCGGGGTTCCACCAAGGGTCTACCAGATAGACATAATCGGCAGCGGTCAGGTTTAATCCTGTTCCGCCTGCTTTTAGGCTAATCAGAAATACCCTGCAAGCTTCATTTTCCTGAAAGTTGGTTACCGCATCTTTTCTTTTATTCAATTTCGTTTTTCCGTCCAGATAGGAATAATCTATGCCCTGCTGTTCCAGTCCCGATCTGATTAAGCCTAACATTCCGGTAAAAGCTGAAAAAATCAGCAGCTTATGGCCTGTTGTTTTCTCTATAATGTGCTCCATAAGTTCCATGATCTTACAAGAATGTCCATTAAAATCAGGTGCATCTTTGATTAACACAGGAGAGTTACAAATTTGCCTAAGTGTCATTAAGCCTTTCAATACGTACAGCTTAGAATTTTCAAGTCCAATAGTGTTAATTTTATCGTTCAGATAAGCTTTAAACTGTTTACGGTACCTGTCATAAATTTTTCGCTGGGCAGGTTCCATTTCGCACCATATCGTCATCTCTGTTTTAGGTGGCAGATCAGTAGCTACCTGTTTTTTAGTACGCCTTAAAATAAAAGGCTTTGTCATTTTTAGCAATGTTCCAGCCCGCTCGTTATCCTCATTGTCTCCCTTTGCTGCAAGGTTGTCCTTAAACATTCTTAGGCTACCGAAAAATCCGGGGTTCACAAAATTCATGAGTGCATACAGATCGGAAGAGCTATTTTCTACAGGTGTTCCGGTTAGTGCAAGTCGATTTTGAGCCTCTAAGAGCATTACCATTTTAAACTTTTGTGAAAATGGGTTCTTAATTGCTTGCGCTTCATCCAAGATCACATAATCAAAGCTGATTGTGAGTAAAAATGTAATATCGACGGCAGCTGTACCATAGGAAGTTATAATAAGATCATACTTCTTTAATTCAGATACATCCTTTTCCCGCACGGTTCCATGAAATACCAGCACATTTAATTGCGGACAAAATTTTGCCGCTTCTTCCTGCCAGTTATATAGCAAAGACGTTGGGGCTAACAGTAGATGCGGAGCATCAGCCAGCCCTTTATTTTTAATATATTGAAGCAGGGAAAGTACCTGTAATGTTTTTCCCAGCCCCATATCATCAGCCAGCAGACCGCCCCACCTTAAGGAATGCAGGTGGCACAACCAGCTATAACCTATTAACTGGTATGGCCGCAGTACCGCATTTAGATTGCCGGGAATGGGTACAAGCGGTATTTTTTCCTGCTCACTGAATAGCTTTTCCCTTGCAGCAACCATTTTCGCCAGATCAGGCCTTTCGGCTTTGTTATAAAGCTGGTCTATCAAAGTATAGTGTTGCCCGGCAAGTTTTACACCTTTATCGGTCAGTGTACCACTTCGGAAAACGGTACTTAGCTTTGTAAAAAAATCATCGGGTAAATGCGCAGTCTTTCCATTGGAAAGCGTTAAGGTAGTGGATCGCTTTTTAAGGGCTTTCTGGATTTCTTCCGGGCTTAGTTCAACTTCGCCAAAAGTCACAGATACTCCAATATCAAACCAGCCTTTTTCTTCCTGCACGTTTACAGCTATATCCGGTAGTTGTATATGGAAATCAATTCCCGTGAGGTTTTCCAGACCAGTAAAAGTAACATCTGGATCATAGAGGTTATAGATCGTCCGGGCAAACCAGAGTTCAGTTCTAAGGGTATCTTTGGACAGGTAAAAATAGGGCAATGCTTCCTGTTGCCTGAATGCAGGGTGCAACTCCATAAAAAAAGCTTTAAAAGCGGATTCCGCCGCATTGTTACGTTGCAAGACTTTCACTTGGCCATTTTTAATTTGTAGCAATTCCATGCCACCGGACTGAACAGGAATGTCTAATCCTCCCTCGTATAATATCTCCGGGATAAAAGCAACATATTCACCTTGATCCAGCGTCCTGATGCGTTTTGATTTTGAAGTAAGCACCTGCGGCGCTGTTCGTTTTGTCAGCTCGAACGTTACCGGATAATTCAATGCCAGTTTTAATAAAATGAGTTGGTTAAACTCTTCAAGGTCATTTTCAAGAACGGTAAAAGTTCCTCCGGCTTTAACCAGTTCGCCGATGGCCTGGCCTTCTTCCATGCTAAAAAATTGGTAAAACAAACCGGATACCTGTTCCAGTGAAAAGAAAAATGGATCTCCGGCAGGCAATACCTCGCCAATTTCAAAATCGGTTCCGTTTAATTGTACATTAATTTTAAGCCTGTAATGCCCCGTATGTTGGGAAAAGGTAAACCGGAATGATACCCGTTCATCCGATAGCGCAATCGGTCTCATCGTGTTTTTTGGGAGGCTCCCTTTGTAGGCCAGCTTATTATAAAAGGTGTGGTAAAACAGTTGACCTCGCGCTTTCAACACTGGCACTATTCTTTTCCAATAGTTAAAAGCGGTATGCCGCAAGGCTGTTCTTTCTTCATCGGAAGCATATTTGTATTGCTTGTGTACCGTTTCAAAATTTAAGAGCTGATCAAAATCACGGCTGTAGGAATGTAGTAATTTACCTGCTGAATCCAAGCGCTCCGGTGCAGTTGCAGGATCATAAAAGTTGGCGAAGGATTTTATAGCCGTACCGTCCGCATTCCTTAGTGCCTGGCAAGGGATCAGAAAAGGGACATTAAAACCAGAGTGCGTCGCAATGACATAAGCCACCAGACCGGAATCTTCTTCATTTGTTTTTACTGGCAATGGGAAAAACGAAGGGTACTGTATAAAGCGTCTGGGCTCTATAGCACTTTCGTAGTTATAGATATGGCCGTATTCTGGTTTAGGTACAGCCGTAACACTATATTGGTAATGCGGTTTCAGCGTCAGATACTTTTCAAAGAAAGCGGTATCGTTATAGGGATATTTTTTAAAACGCTCAAAAAAACCAAAATCCCTTCTTTCAATCATCTTGGTGAATAATTTGGTAACGTGCCAGCAAAGCCGTGTGACTTCAGTTCCGCAGTTACAGGACACCAGGATATAATCTTTGATCATGATGATTTCCTGCTGATGATAATCCCGCCATCCTGAACGAATGGTCAATGTACGGCCTTTAAACCGTGTAATTTCATAGCTACAGTACGGGTAGTTTCCCGCTTCCGGTTCTTCTACGGTGATCAGATCAGCCGGGTGTGGTAAATGTGTTACCTCATCCAGCAGTAATTTGTAAGGGGTTGATGCTTTCCTTTTTGGTGTGTTTTCTGGGTTTTTATTGTTCATCTTGAGCAGTATTTATCAGGCGTTCATAATTGTCCATCCAGTTTGCAAAAGTTTCTTCCTCAATGGCGTGCAGTTCTTTGACCCGGTCAAAAAGAATATCCAGGTCGGCACGTTCGATAGTGTATTTCTCATGATACCTGTAGCCCAGGTAAGCACCTTCAAATATGGTCAACAGGCGTTCGTCTTCAGCACTGCCGTTATCCATCAGTAAGGATAATTCCGTGGTGAGGCGTAAGGTGAATTTAAGCAATGCTTTTATGCTATGGGTCGTTTTGTCTTGCGTGGTTAGCGACCTGTTTAACGCCCTTAGAGATAGTTCGGCGGCTTGGTGCAGCATGAAGGCCGATAATATCACGTTCTCATTTCGGTAGGTCTGGGCAGCAGTATAAAAGGTTTTGGCTTTGGTAAGCCCGGTAGAAAAGTCTTGTCTGGTCTTTTCTATTTTTTCAGTCCTGCTATCCAGTCGCAATGCTGGCAAAGGCTTGCTACCGTCATCGTATACCAGGCTTTCAGCATTACAGGCCATGGAAAAATAAATATGTCCTTCACTGACCATCTTATGAAAAAAAGAGCTTTTAAATAAGGTACAGCTCAAATGAAGGTGTTTGAGGAACGCGAATTTTACGATAGTCTCTATTTCCTCGAATGTCTGCGGATATTTTTCAGGGATGACCAGGATCAGATCAGCATGGTCTTTACCATCCGGGTCACTTCGATGGTTTAAGCAGTAAATCTTTTCCGGCTCGATAACATCTGCAATAAAGTTGATAACTGCCGGGAAGTTCTTTTCGGTAAATCTCATCAGCGGGATAGGGTTGACCATTAGAGCGGCCTCTTCTTCCTCATCTTCAAATTTGAAATCCCCGGCGTGATGCAGTTTAATGTAAGGCAGAGATTTAGTTTCACAGACCAGCCCCATAGCCTCTATCGTTTTCTCTATATATTCCCTGATCAATACCGTTTCATAGACTTTTTCATCATAGATGTCATCTAGTTTCACGTCACCTTTTGTACAATACAAAAGAGAATCTAAAATTGCTCTCCAATCGTCTAAACTCTTGAAGTTGAACAACTCTTCTAAAAATATACGCACATCATTTAATTCAGTTCCAGATAACGTCCGAAAGTGCAGCGCCGGAAACGGCTTGTTTTTCAGTTCCGTATACAATTCAAAAGGGTGGTCTGAAAATCGGTAAAGCGGGTGATCGGCATTTAGTTTTAGATCTTCCTTGCTGTCCTTTAGGATGTAAGCCAGTTCCAGTAGCTTGACAAACTGCTGTTGATTATAATAATAGCTTTCCCTTTTGCCGAAGTGCTGGTCGGAACAGGCTGTTTTAATCAGGTCGATCATTCCAAAGCGGAAAGATTCAATATGGTTTTCGTCGCAGAAAAAGCATACGATTTGAAAATGCGGATTATTTATATCTTTTTCTTTTAAATAGCGGAAAGAGGTTTCTTCGCTAACGGTTGGTTCTTGTTTCATGTTAGGCTTTAATTAGTTCAAGCCAAAGAACCAAAACCTGCAAAGTCTATATTAATTTTCCAGTCCATTTTTTAGACGATTTGGGGCATATTTTAAACGCTATTTCAGACGGAAACTCAATCCAGATGGTTTGCTTTTATGTTTGAAAAGATATAGTTATCTTTGTGTATTAACCCCCTTTAATACACGGATCATGAAAGTAATATTAGATATTAAGGACAGTAAGGCCGCTTTTGTAATGGAGCTATTGAGTAGCCTGTCTTTTGTTAAGGCAAGGCCACTTTCCGATGAAAATGCTGTTTTAGTTGACGAGATTAAAGAAGCGGTTGAAGACCTTAAATTGGTACGTCAGGGTAAACTTAAAGCCCGTCCTGCAAGGGATTTGATCAATGAGCTATAATGTCTATACCTTACGCCCCTTTGATAAGCAGCTAAAAAGGTTGGTAAAGAAATACCCCTCTTTAAAAAAGGAATATATTGATCTTATTGATTTTTTAGAGAATAATCCTGAACAGGGCACAGCGATAGGCAACAAGTGTTATAAAATCAGGTTAGCCATTGCCTCAAAAGGAAAGGGCAAATCCGGCGGTGCCAGAGTGATCGCAAATTTGGTTATTGAAGATGACGCTGTTTATTTGCTAACCATTTACGATAAATCTGAAAAGTCTAATTTAACAGATGCGGAACTGGCCGAGCTGTTAAAACAGGTTCCCGAATAAAGCGACAACTAATTTATTTTACCACACAACAGAAGATTTATTACATTTGATTCAAATTACCAATATATGAGTACTACAACTGATCGTCCAAATAAAGTGCATGAAGGCAGAAACGTCAAGCGTTTTCGTGAAATGATGGGGATTAAACAGGAAGGCCTTGCCGCTTCTTTGGGTGAGGAATGGAGCCAGAAAAAGATTTCAGTTCTGGAATCCAAAGAAAAAATTGAAGATGAACTTTTAGCTGAAATTGCCAAGATATTGAAGGTACCGGAGGAGGCAATCAGGAATTTTGACGAGGAAAGAGCTGTAAATATTATATCTAATAATTTCTCAGATTTTAAAGATAATGCAACGGCTAATGCGCCTTTTAATTATTATCCAACATTCAATCCATTAGATAAATTAATGGAAACGGTAGATGAACTTAAAAAACTTCATGCAGAAAAAGAAGCACTCTACGAGCGTTTATTGAAAGCACAGGAGAATAAATAAGAATTAGACGAGGATATTTTATTCCAGGAAAGCCATTGCAAACCGCAATGGCTTTCTACTTATAATAGATTTTCTAAAAAAGACCCTAAATTTATATTCCCCACGCACGGTGCGGCCTGCGAAACCCCTTCTCCCACGGCCAGCCCGCAGTTCTCGCTCTGGGCATTTACGGAAAGTAGCACTCGGGTTCTCCTCCTTAAAGACAGGGCTGCAAAGAAACCAAAGATGTATGTCAAATTTGTCAACTACCGGATTTTCCGATGCGTTTGAGTACAACAGTGCCAAGTAGCCCAGCAAGAACTGAAGCGATTAAAATTCCATACTTGGCCTGATCGATGAAAACCGGGTTTTTGAAAGCCAGTCCACTTACAAATAACGACATCGTAAAGCCTATACCCGCAAGCAGTGCAACCCCGGCGATGTGCTTCCAATTGGCTTGCTCTGGAAGGCTGGCCAATTTGAGTTTAACCATAATCCAGCAAAAAAGAAGAATCCCTGCAAATTTTCCTATTATCAATCCTGCTGCCACACCAATTGATACCGGATTTATGATAGAAGAAAAGAAATCTGATCCGATAACGATACCAGCATTAGCTAAAGCAAATAATGGCATGATACCAAAAGCGACCCATGGATGCAGGGCGTGTTCAATTGTTTGTAAGGGTGTCTCAGCAGCCATGCTTAAACGCTTTACGTTTTGTATGGTTTTATTTTGCTTAGGTGTGATAAGACTTCCTTTTTCCGGTATGTCCGTCTCAAAATCATAGGAGAGCTTCCTAAGATTATCTGAATAAATTTGTTCATTTATTTTAGTCACCGCAGGAATAGTAAAAGCTACTAACACTCCGGCTATTGTTGCATGTACACCGGAAAGCAGAAATCCTATCCAAACACCGATGCCTATAATTAGATAAAACAGACTGCTTCTTATGCCTATTAAATTACCTGCGATTAAAATCAAAAGGAAACCGCCACCAACGGCGAGAGATATGAAATTTATTTCAGCTGTATAAAAAAAGGCTATTACAAGCACAGCTCCGAGATCATCTGCTACGGCCAATGCGGATAAAAATACTTTTACTGAAACTGGAATGTTCTTACTTGCCATGGATAAAAGTGCAAGGGCAAAAGCTATATCGGTTGCCATTGGAATTCCCCAGCCATGATCAGCATCCGTACCTTTATTTATTGCAAAATATATCAGTGCAGGTAATAACATCCCCCCAAGCGCCGCAGTCATGGGTAAGGATGCTTTTTTCAATGAAGAAAGTTCTCCTTCCATAAATTCCCGCTTCAATTCCAAGCCAATTACGAAGAAAAAAATTGCCATTAATCCATCATTAATCCAGATGTGGATTGGGTGGGTTAGCATAAAGTTATCAAACCCCACTGAAAAATTAATGTGCCACAAATGCTCATAAAATTCATGGTAACCAGAATTTGCCCAAACAATAGCCACAATGACACTAGCAAGCAACACGATGCCGCTGGTATATTCTAAATGAATGAATCGGCTTACCGGAGCCATGATTTTATCTATTGCTGATTTCTCCATATCGCCAAAGATAGAATATATAAAATAAATCATTTTCGCAGAAATGCTGTTTTTTTATATCTTTGCAGTAATCGAAATGAGAAAAAAGGATAAAGTTTCATATAACCGAGTGACAAAGCACTGATTAATATCAGTACATCTTTTTATGCACTAGCTGTTCTAAGCAAGGCAAATTCTCTATATCCAAATTTTTAAAACAGTTTTTTATTTGAAATTCCTTTTGGCATTTCTAAAAGTTTAAATGTCGTTCAGCTCCAAATGCTGTTCGAAATTTTTATTGAATCTTTTATTTTTCACTTATATACTTTATTACATGACTAAAACTTATCTAGGTCTCTTTGACTTTTCGCAAAAGATTAATTACAAAAATGAAATTCTTGCAGGTTTAACGGTTGCGATGACAATGATGCCGGAATCCTTATCCTTTGCCATACTTGCCGGATTTCCTCCTCTGGTAGGCTTATATGCTGCCTTTATTATGGGGCTAATCACCTCGATATTTGGCGGTAGGCCAGGATTGGTTTCAGGTGGTGCGGGTGCAACAGTTGTGGTACTCATCGCACTAATGAAATCCAACGGCATCGAATATGTATTTGCCGCCGTTGCGCTAGCAGGTATTATTCAAATACTTGTCGGTGTCCTTAAATTGGGAAAATTTATCAGGCTTGTACCACAACCTGTAATGTACGGGTTTGTAAATGGTCTTGCGGTAATTATCTTCATGGCGCAGTTAGAACAATTTAAAACCGTTGTAAATGGGCAGGTTAGTTGGCTAAGTGGTACACCTTTGATGATTATGGCGGGGCTTGTTCTGTTAACCATTGCTATCGTGGTCTTTTTGCCTAAAATCACAAAAGCTGTCCCGCCATCACTTGTGGCTATTGTCGTTGTTTTCCTGTTGGTCTTCGGATTAAATATTGACACAAAAACGGTTAAAGATATCGCATCTGTTAGCGGAGGGTTCCCACCTTTTCATATTCCTATGATACCGTTTAATTTAGAGACACTTCAAGTTATATTTCCATATGCGTTGATTATGGCCGGGGTAGGTTTAACTGAAGGCCTGCTTACTGTTAATCTGGTAGATGAGATGACGGGTACAAAGGGCAACGGCAACAAAGAGTGCATTGCGCAGGGAGCAGCGAATATAGCTAACGGCTTTTTCTTTGGTATGGGAGGATGTCCGATGATCGCCCAAACTTTAGTGAACCTGTCCGCTGGTGCAAGAGCCAGGTTGTCGGGTATAATTGCTTCTCTTACTATCTTAGCCATTATTTTATTTGGTGCGCCAATTATTGAGCGTGTACCAATGGCAGCCTTAACCGGAGTTATGATTATGGTAGCGATAGGAACGTTTGAATGGGTTAGTTTCCGTATCATCAACAGAATGCCCAAACAAGATATTTTTGTCGGAATACTGGTTGCGGTGATTACAATTTGGCTTCATAACCTGGCCTTAGCGGTCTTGATAGGCGTAATTATATCAGCATTGGTATTCGCCTGGGAAAGTGCAAAACGAATCCGTGCAAAAAAATATATAGACGAAAATGGTGTGAAGCATTATGAGATCTATGGCCCGCTATTTTTCGGTTCCGTTGCAGCATTTAATGAGAAATTCGACGTACAGGAGGATTCCAATGAAGTCATTATTGATTTTAAAGAAAGCAGGGTTGCCGATATGAGCGGCATAGAAGCATTGAATAAACTTACCGAGAGATACCATCAGCTGGGTAAAAAACTTCATTTAAAGCACCTTAGTAAAGATTGCATACTATTGCTAAAAAATGCTGGAGACATTATTGATGTGAACATCATTGAAGATCCAACTTACCAGGTAGCGACTGACAAGCGACAATAATATAAATTAAATGCCTGTTCATGAATAAAGTATACATAGATTATATCATGTACAACATGAACAGGCAATTTTGTGATCTTAATCTGCGGCTTATCTTATGAATTTTCGGCTATTTCTGCATAAGATCGTAGTTTTCCCTTATTTGGAAATGCATAAGGTGACATTTTATAAATGTGTTAAATGATACTTCCCTAACCATTAAACTTTATTGCCAATAAATATTTTTGGAACAGCAATACGCTGTGCTGAATAGATTCCAGAACTACCACTAAATAAATAAGCGGTAAAACAAGCGACTGCAAAAAACAAAGTGTATTCACTTCCAAAAAGTTCAACCCCCATAATTGTACAGGCAAGCGGTGTATTTGTTGCACCAGCAAAAACAGCTATAAAACCTAACGCAGCAAAGAGGCTAACGGGCGCATCCAATAATATGGAGAGTGCATTGCCTAAAGTAGCTCCGATGTAAAATAAAGGTGTAACCTCTCCGCCCTTAAAGCCTGTTCCTAAGGTTAGCGTTGTATATATTGTTTTCCATAACCAGCTCCAAGTATCAGCACCACCAAGATGAAAAGCAGAAGGAATTGTGATTGCCCCAGGATATTCGCCATCGACACCTAAACTTAAATAATCAGGTTTGCCGATGACCAGGGTTAGCCCGATAATTATTAACCCTCCGATGACAGGTATCAACCATTGTGTTTTAATTACTTTGGAGAAGAAGGCTTTAATTTTATGTACCGCTGTAGCAAAAAGATAACTAGCCAAACCGAACAATGCAGAAGCAAAAATGATCTTGGCCAGCAAAAGAATGTCTAGCGGCAGGTAACTGGAAAGAACATAGTCACTTTTAGGCAAAATGTCAATATGATATAAAGTATGATGAATTCCCCATGCAGAAACTGTCAAATCTCCGATCACACTTGCAATCAACACAGGGAGAAGTGCATTGTATTTGATCTTTCCTATTGTAAGCACCTCCATTGCAAATACTGCACCTGTTAGTGGGGTGCCAAATACCGCACCGAAACCAGCCGCTATTCCCGCTGTCAAGACAATCTTCGTATCAAGCTCATTCAACTTAAACCACTTGCTAAACATCCCAGCAATACTTCCGCCGATTTGTACTGCTGTACCTTCGCGTCCGGCCGAGCCCCCAAATAGATGAGTAATTACTGTTGTGATTAATATCACGGGCGTCATCTGTGGGGGTACACCACCACCTGGTTGATGGATCTCATCCATTATCAGATTGTTGCCTTTTTCCGAAGACCTACCAACAGATCTGTATATGAAATGGATGGCTACCCCGGCAATTGGCAAAAGGTAAAGTAGCCAGGTATGGCTGAACCGAAAATGAATAGCCCAGTTTAGTAGCCAAAGAAATAAGGCAACAGTACTTCCTATTGCTATCGCAATAGGAAGAATCAGTAATGTCCAGCGAACTGAAAATTTTAAAATATGGAAATGCTCGAATGAAAATTTGTTTTTCATCATTGATAATTGATGTTCAAAATTATAATTTTTTATAAAATGTGTTTATTCCTGCAAATGTGGCTTGAGCGCCTAGCTCTTCCTCAATACGTAGCAGCTGATTAAATTTGGCAACCCTTTCAGATCTACAACCGCTTCCGGTTTTGATATGTCCCGCACCTGTCGCTACAACAAGATCTGCTATGGTTGTATCTTCAGTTTCGCCACTGCGATGCGAAATAAAGCAATTATAGCCATTGCTTTGCGCAAGTTCTACTGCCATTAGCGTTTCAGAAACAGTGCCGATCTGGTTCAGTTTTATTAAAACACTATTAGCTATTTTCTGACTAATTCCCTGTTGAATAATTTTTGGATTGGTGCAAAATATATCGTCGCCAACTAGTTCAACCTTATCTCCCAAGATGCGTGTGAGCTTTTCCCAGCCTTGCCAATCATTTTCACCCAGTCCGTCTTCCAATAGTATTATAGGATATGAGTTTAGCCATTCTTGCCAAAAAATGATCATTTCATCTGTATTAATTGTTTCTTTTGAACTTTTATAAAATTCATATTTACCGTCCTTCCACATTTCGCTGGTTGCCGGATCAAGACAAAGCGAAACATCTCTACCGGGAGTTAATCCTGCCTGAACTATAGCTTCCATTATGATTTGGACAGCCTCTTCATTTGAATTCAAATTAGGTGCGAATCCACCTTCATCGCCAACTCCGGTATAATACCCCTTGCTTTTCAACAAACTTCTCAATGAATGAAAAACTTCTTCTCCCATGCGGAGGCTTTCCTTAAATGAAGGAGCATTATGTGGAGCAATCATAAATTCCTGAAAATCTATATTGTTATCAGAATGTCTTCCACCGTTAATAACATTCATGCAGGGAACGGGCATCACATAATTTTCCTTGTCTACAAGTTGTCTGTATAATGGTATATTGTTTGCAACGGATGATGTTCTGGCATAGGCAATAGAAGCTGCCAGCATTGCATTGGCACCCAACCTTGATTTGTTTTCAGTTCCGTCAAGAGCAATCAAATGTTTGTCAAAATCATCCTGATTGTCAAAAGATAAGCCAACAAGGGATTTTCTTACCTCTATATTAATTCCATTCACCGCTTTTTCCACCCCTTTACCATTATAACGTTTAGGATCTCCATCCCTTAGTTCAACTGCTTCTTTTTGCCCCGTACTCGCACCGGAAGGAGAAATTCCTCTTGCCGTAACTCCATTTAGTGTCATTTCTACCTCTACAGTAGGATTTCCTCTTGAATCTAGGATCTCGCGGGCATGAATTTTTGTTAATTTCATATTTTTAGATTTAAACGATGATATTTATTTTTTTTTAGATGGATTAAAAGGATGATCGGAATTCCATACACTTTAATTCTTTGCAAGAAAAGTCAATGGGTATTACGTCTTTTAAGAGGGTCTAAGCTTGAATTTTTGCCGTATAAATAATAAATGCATTAAGAATAATAGGGGCTCTGATCCTTTACTATCGAAGGTTGGGGAATAAGGAAAATTGGAATAGCCTCGATTAAAATAGATAGGTCGAATTTGCTGCATTCTAACAAATTGCAGTGACCAATTAGGCATTCTTTGTTTAAGACAAAATCCGAAAATATTGTTTCCTGAAAAAGGGAAAGAAGGCTGAGCTGATACTGACTTATTTTTTTTCACCTACAATAGTTTATTCCATTAGGCTTAATTACCCATTGGAGTATATTGTAGGCGCCATCAGCTTTTAAAAGCGGTTGAATAGGAAGGACACCATTTCCTGCCGCTAATATACCTATTAAATTGTTATTGTATTGAAAAAAGCAAATTATTCTGCGATCTGCTACCAAAATATGTTTATTATGACATTCCCCTAAAGCCTCGTTTATGGGGCGAGCATATCCAAATACTAAAGGGGTGCAATTATTGCAACCCCTTAACAAATACAAAACAAATTGGTATTAATTCTTTTACAGAAAGTCAGAAAGCTTCTTCCATATAAGTTTTTACTATATATTTTTCCCGGATTAAGGCAATGTCTTCGCTTATTTTCGATTCGGTCACTTCATTAGCTTTGATATGTTGGGCAACAAATTTTCCCATAAGCGGCGCCATATCTTCACTTACTTTGGTGTCCAATACCTTTGCATATAATTGCGTGGTACGTATGTTGGTGTGACCAAGCATTTTAGACACGCTTTCGATAGGTACGCCATTCAATAAAGTTACCGTAGTACCAAAAGTCCGTTTTGCTATCCGGTTGCCCAATGTTTTATTAACCCCAGAAAGTGCCGCAATTTCGACTAGGTATTCGTTCATCTTTTGATTGCTGGAAATTGGTAAAGCCCTGTTGTTAAGGAGGCAATAAGGATGATCTTTATATTTATCAAGAATACTTGCCGCTATTGGAAGCAAGGGTATTGCCACCCTTGTATCTGTTTTTTTTCGGTAGGTAAATATCCACCTTTCTCCGTCAACCCCAATACTTACATCGGCTAGTTTAAGTTTTTGAACATCCGCATAGGAAAGTCCAGTGTAGCAACTGAACAGAAAAAAGTCCCGTACCTGCGATAACCTGTTAGTAGTAAACTGTTTTTGGGTAATCTTCTGCAATTCATCAGCGGTTAAAAACTCCCTGTGGACAGGTTTGGATTTTAACGTATGGCCAAAGAATGGGTCAGTACTGATCCATTTATATTTCCGGCAGATGCTGACGATCTTTTTGAGATTTTTAATATGCTTGTTTGCCGTATTGGTATCATTTTCCTTTACCGTATGCAGGTAGAAGTCAAAACCGTCGATAAACTCGTGGTCTATACGTTTTACGTTAAAGTCCGATTTATTGTATTTGGCGGCAATGTATTCTTCCACATGTCTTTCCAGCACCTCGAATCTTCTAAGCGTTCCAGGCGCATATTCTTCTTTCTCCACCAATGCTTTCATTTTTTCATTGTGGGTTTTAATGGCCTCCAATATGGTGTGTGCTTTTTCTTCTTTGCCCAAGAATTTGCATTTTACACTATCGGCGGTTATTTCTGCTCCATCCACGCTTAGCTGGCTATGTGCTGCATAAACTTCCGCTTTCATATTTTCCAGATAGGCATTCAGTATTTTAACTTCTTCCTTTGTACCGATGACTTTTCCGGCTTTTGCATTCCACCGCTCTGGCTCGCAATTTCTGCTTGTTGACATTTCCGCACGAATCCCGTCAACCGTAATTCTTAAAAAGATAAAGTAAACAGCCCCTTTTGTGTAGTTTTTTGGCCTTTTCAAAAAGAAAAGCACGCTAAAATTAGTTTTCATAACGATAACATTAAGGTTAAACAAAAATAGCTTTGCAGTTCCATTCACACAAGATGTTTATCTATTAAACTAGTTGAATATCAATACTTTAATATAAATTAGGGGAGTTTGATATTATAAAGAACGACGCTCCGAATGACGCACATTTTATATGCGATTTCGTGCATATTTTGGCATAACCCGCAAAAGCAAAAACCCTGCAATCATTTGATTTGCAGGGTTTTAGTTCTCTTTGATATTGTTTCTTGTGATCCCGCTGGGATTCGAACCCAGGACCACTACATTAAAAGTGTAATGCTCTACCAGCTGAGCTACGGAATCATTTCCTTTTGTTTAAGGAGGTGCAAATATAGAGATAAATATTAATCGTGCAAATAATTTTTTGCAATTATTTAAGCTGTTTTATTTGATGTTGAAAAAATGGCAAGTCAAGTGCTTGATTAATAATTTTGTAACACCCCTTATAAGGTAAATGTTTTTTTAAATTATTTTTCTGGTCTGGGAATAAAATTCAGAAATGACTGAAATTGTGCCTTGTGCTTGTTTCTATCCAGTTTAAAATAGAAGGCACCACGTCGCGAACTTGATTTGTCTTTTTCAGTTTGCTTAATTAACAGCCCGCTTGCAGTAATTTTACGAATGAAGTTACGATTATCAATTGGCGAATCATAAACCTGCTCATACAGTGCCTGCAATTGTGGGATGGTAAATTTCTTGGGCAAAAGCTCAAATAAGATAGGATGGAGTGCTGCCTGATAACGGATTTTAGCCATTGCTGCTTTAACCATTTCATTGTGGTCAAAAATTAATGCAGGTACCTCTTTCAGCTTAAACCATTCTGCATGGTATTGATCATTAATTTGTTTGCTATATTTATTAATATCAATCAGTGCAAAATATACCACTGAAACCGTTCGTTCAATTGGATCACGATCGGGGCGACCATAAGTATGGAGTTGCTCCAGATATACATCGTGAAGGCCCGTTAATTCTAAAAGAATTCGTTTTGCAGCGCCATCCAGATCTTCATTTTCACTGATAAAACCACCCATTAAACTCCATTGGTCTTTTACGGGCTCAATTGCTCTTTTAATAACCAAAAGTTTAAGCTGATCTCCATCGTAGCCAAAAATGATGCAATCTACAGCAACAAGTACTGGTTTCTGATTTAAATATTTTGCCATTTTAAAAAGAGAGCTTAATTTTTTGTCGTTGTAATCGGTAATATAGCCTAAAATGTTAGGATATCCATTAAATTCTTCAATAGTGTGGGTTGTGGTCAATACCATGCATTTCATTCCAGCATTGAGGGCCGATTCCACACCTTTTGGTGCATCTTCAAAAACCAGACAATCAGCTGGCTTTACTTTCAGGGCTGCCGCTGCCTTTAAAAATGTTTCAGGATCAGGTTTACTGGTTTTAACATCATCGGCACTGATAATCGCAGTCAGATAATCACGAATATGTAATCCATCTACCACAAAATCGATGTTAAAAGGAATGGCAGCAGAACCAATAGCCATTAAAATATTGTTTGCCTCCGCTTTCTTCAAAAAATGATCTAAACCGTTAATCAAAGCCAAATGTGGTAAATACCCTTCCTGATATCGTTTTTCCTTGTTAACCGATAATCTTTCCACTTCATCGGCACTAAATTTATCATGACCAAAAACGCGTTCTAAAACTTCTTTGTTTTTGCCATACATTTCTTTTTTAACAGTTTCATAGTCCAGATTTGCACCTAAATCTTCATTTATAATCGAATGCCAGGCTAAGGTATGATACTTCATATCATTTACCATTGTTCCATTTAAATCGAACAAAAAAGCTTTGGGCTTGAAATTCAAATCTTGCATAGGCTGCTAAATTATGTGATTTTTTTGATGGTTTGAAAATCAGCTCAATATTAACCGAAATTATTGATAATCGTTAAAGCAACGTTAATTTATTTTTCATACTTTTAGCCTTAACCAAAATAATCTTTATGAAACCATCATGATTTTCAAAATTCCTTTGGGGTTATTGAGTGCCAACAGAAAATAATAACGATACGAATAATCATATCAGGGCATTTGAAAAATAAATCATGATTGATCCTTACCTTTAAAAACCCAAGAGATCACTAATTAATAATTATATACAAATGAAAAAAACATTTTATAAAGGCTTGCCAATCGCCGCATTTTGTTTAGCTGTTGTTTTATATTCCTGTCATTCAAAAAACGATAAGGGCACTGAAACAACGGCCGTAACAGATTCTCTGAAATATAACACCACAATTGATGGAAAAAATGTTAAGCTTTATATTTTGAAAAATAAGCAGGGTGCCCTGGTTACCATCAGCAATTATGGCGGAAGAATAATTTCGCTTTTAGTACCTGATAAAGATAATCAACTTACCGATGTGGTTTTAGGTTATGACAGCATTGGTACTTACCGTAAAAAAGGAGAACCGTTTTTTGGTGCATTAATTGGCCGCTATGGAAACCGGATAGGAAAGGGGAAGTTTAAAATAAATGGTAAAGAATATTCACTTCAGCTTAATGATGGCCCGAATACGCTACATGGCGGAACTGATGGCTTCTTCTCTAAAGTTTGGGATGCAAAGCAGGTTGACGGACAAAAACTGGAGTTGCATTATCTTTCTAAAAATGGGGAGGCTGGTTATCCTGGTCAGCTTGATGTAAAGGTTACTTACACTTTAACTGATGATAATGCTTTACAAATTGATTATTGGGCTACCACCGACCAGGCTACTGTGGTTAATTTAACCAATCATGCTTATTTCAATTTAAACGGGGAGGGGAACAAAACCATTCTGGATCATGAATTGATGATTGATGCAAATGCTTACACACCTG
Source organism: Pedobacter chinensis (assembly GCF_003339865.1). Lineage (GTDB taxonomy): Bacteria > Bacteroidota > Bacteroidia > Sphingobacteriales > Sphingobacteriaceae > Pedobacter > Pedobacter chinensis. The sequence continues at coordinate 238,048 of NZ_QPKV01000002.1, read as the reverse complement.
TGGATTCCACTTTGATTCCAACAGGTAAATTGCAACCTGTAGCTGGAACAGCATTCAATTTTAATAAAGGCAAAACCATTGGAAAATCAATTGATGAAAATAATCAGCAGTTAAAATTTGGCAAAGGTTACGATCATAATTTTGCTCTAAATAAACATGATGGCAAAACACCGGTGGCTACTGTAAAAAGCCCTGTAACAGGTATTATTTTAGAGGTTTATACCACTGAACCAGGGCTACAGTTTTACAGTGGCAACTTTTTAACTGGCGAGGATAAAGATGGAAAAGGCGGTAAATCTTACCCGCATCGTTCAGCTTTTTGCCTGGAAACCCAGCATTTTCCTGATGCACCAAATCATGCTAATTTTGCATCAACAGTGCTTAAGCCAGGAGAAACTTATCAAACAAGTACCACTTATAAATTTTCAAAATAAAATTTAAACAAGATAAGGCTTAAATGGCCTATCCTGTTTAATTAAAAGCTGATTTAACATAATAAACAGCACTGTTCATAACAGTTCAAGCTGGTAAAAATGATTAATTTGCTCCATTGATTTCTAACCAATAAAAATCAGTAAAATGAGGTCATTAGCCACGAATATGAAAGGATGTTATAAATAATGAAAGTAGGGTTGTTTGTGCCATGTTATATTGATCAGTTTTATCCTAATGCTGCTATAGCCACATTGAATTTGTTAAAGAAGCTTGGTGTGGATGTTTATTATCCATTAAATCAAACTTGCTGTGGCCAGCCGATGGCCAATTCTGGCTATGAGCATCTGACTAAAAATTGCAATAGCTTATTTATTCAGAATTTTGCCGGGTTCGACTATATTGTATCGCCATCAGGTAGTTGTGTTTTGCACATTAAAGATCATCTGCATGATGATCAGCGAGAGCAGGATGCGCGCAATATTCGCCATAAAGTTTATGAATTGGTAGAGTTTTTAACTGATGTATTAAAAGTTGAAAATATTACCGCTTCATTTCCATACAAAGTTGGGTTACATCAAAGTTGCCACGGGCAAAGAGGACTGCATCTTTCTTCGATGACAGAACTGGTTGATGTTCCTTTCTCAAAACCTATGCAACTATTGAATCAGGTTAAAGGGTTGGAAATTATTGAATTAACACGTCCTGATGAATGTTGTGGTTTTGGTGGTACTTTTTGCGTGGCAGAGGAGGCTGTGTCAGCAAAAATGGGAAAAGACAGGGTAGAAGATCATCTAATGAATGGTGCGGAGTTTATTACTGCCGCAGATATGTCCTGCCTGATGCACATGGAAGGGATTTTGAAACGTAAGAACAGCCAGGTTAAAGTATTGCATATTGCTGAAATATTAAATGCTGAATAAGATGAGTAGTAGCATTAAACATCCAGCGTTGTCTGATATTTTTAATAAAGATGAAGCGCGTGTAAACTGGCATGATGATACCCTTTGGTGGATCAGGGCCAAACGTGATAAGGTAGCCCATGGTATTTCTGAATGGGAAATATTAAGAGAAACTGCATCACAAATTAAAAACAATGTACTATCTAATCTTCATGATTATTTAATGGTGTTTGAGGCTAATGCACAAACCAATGGCATAAAAGTACATTGGGCAGCCAATGCCGAAGAACATAACAAAATTGTACTTTCTTTACTGCAAAGCAAAGGCATTAATCAAATGGTCAAGAGCAAATCAATGCTTACTGAAGAATGCCATTTAAATGAATATTTAGAACGAAATGGCGTTGATGTGATCGATTCGGATTTAGGAGAACGCATTGTTCAGCTGGCGAAAGAACCACCCAGCCATATTGTTTTGCCCTGTATTCATAAAAAGAAAGGAGAAATCGGACAAATATTTCATGAGCACCTGGGCACTGAAGCTGGTGTTTCTGACCCACAGATTTTGACAGAAACTGCCCGGATTCACTTGCGTGAAACCTTTTTAACACGTCGTTCGGCTTTAACAGGCGTAAACTTTGCTATAGCAGAAACAGGAGAATTTGTAGTTTGTACCAATGAGGGCAATGCAGATATGGGCGCACATCTGGCTGAAATCCATATAGCCAGTATGGGAATTGAGAAATTGATTCCAAAGAAGAAACATTTAAGCGTTTTCTTAAGGCTATTGACCAGAAGTGCAACCGGACAACCCATTACCACTTATTCCAGCCATTTCAAAAAGCCCCGTAAAGGACAAGAAATGCATGTCATTTTGGTTGACAACGGCAGAAGCGTGCAACTAGGCCGTGAGGATTTTAGAAACTCGTTAAAATGTATTCGCTGTGGTGCTTGCATGAACACCTGCCCGGTTTACCGAAGAAGTGGCGGACACAGTTATCATTATGCCATTGCTGGTCCGATTGGGGCGATTTTAGCGCCTAATTTGAATATGAAGGAATATTCAGATTTACCTTTCGCCTCAACACTTTGTGGTTCTTGCACTAACGTTTGTCCGGTTAAAATTGATATTCATGACCAACTTTACAAATGGAGGCAAGTGATCGTAAAAGGCGGTTATACCTCTACGGCAAAAACTGTAGCTATGAAAGTGATGGAGTTCACATTATCTTCATCGACACGATTTAAATTAGCTGGTAAAATTGGGAGGTGGACATTGAAGAATGCGCCTTTTACCGTGAATAATCAATTAAACTTATGGTTTAAGAATAGAGAAATGCCAGAAGCACCAAAAGAATCATTTTCTGAATGGTACAAAAAGAATAATAAATAGTCGTCATCTCTATTATAGTGTGAAGAAATGTAAATTACAATTTGTTGGTAAAATACCAGCCGAAATTTAGATAAAACCCTTAATAACCAAAAACAAGCTATAGTAAATTAAATGAGCAGAGCAGCAATATTATCAGCGATTCTAAATAACCAACCTAAGCAAATATCATTACCAAAAGATTTACAATTTGATTTGCCAGCCGGAGCTGCAGTAACTGAAAAATTCATTCAAATGGTTAATCTTATTGGCGGTAGGGTAGTAGAAATTCAGAGAGTTGAAGATATTAATCTTTACGCTTCAGAACACTTTGGGGCAGGCGAGCGATTGGTAACACCAATAGAAGAACTTGATTTTTATACTCCGTTTACTGGCGAGGAGCTACCGCATCAATTTGTAAATACTGAATTTGCAGTATTTGAAACTCACTTTGCCGTGGCAGAAAATGGTGCAGTTTGGATTACCGAAGATCGAATGGGCGCCAGGGTTTTACCATTTATTTGCCAACATTTAGGTATGCTGGTTTCAGAAGAAAACATTGTTTCCAATATGCACGAAGCTTACAATTGGATTGGTAATGCTGATTATGGATTTGGAACTTTTATCGCTGGTCCATCGAAAACTGCAGATATTGAGCAGTCGTTGGTTTTAGGCGCTCATGGCGCAAGAAGTATGACGATATTTTTGTTGAAGAATACATTTTAAAGTATAGCCGCAGATTCGCAGATTATGAAATTGGAGGTATGACGACCATTCATGTATGATGTTTTAAGCGCTTGGTTTAGCCGCCACGTCATGCTGAACTCGTTTTACAAGTGTAAGTATAACTTTAAAGGTCTTGTAGCTACTTCGTGGTCAGCATCTTTCCTGTTATGCGTTCATGTCATTAAGTTTTTGAAACAAGTTGAGATGACGACCGTTCATGTATGGCGTTTTATTAGCATCATACTTAACTATCACGCCAGTCTGAATGCAAATAATACATGGTTCAAAAGCTTTCCATTTTGCCATGCTTCAATTGTGCAACAGGTTATCTAAATTTGACTTATATACTATATGCCTTAATCATTTCATCAGTAACTTTTGTTGCACGGCTGGTATTTATGTCGATCAGTACGTAATCAAAAATACCATCTGATGCTACTTTGCCCGTTTTCTTATTAATGATTTCGAATTGAACAGAGCATCCCTTATCATGCATCGTTAAAATTCCGGTTCTGATGAGCATTAAATCATTCATTAAAAGTGGGCGCTTAAAATTAATGTCAACGTGACTTACTACCCAACCTAATCCCTGTTTGGTAAAATGTTCCCAGGGCATTCCATAAAATTTTTCCATCTGCTCGTAACGGGCCGCTAATACATAATCCAGGTATTTGCTGTTGTGTACATGATTAAACATGTCTATGTCATCAGGACGTACACGTAATTCGCTTTCGAAAATGCTATATTGATTCTTTTCCAATGGATAAATGTTTTGTGCAAAAGTATTAATAAAGTTGGTTGTAAAAATAATACTTGACAAAATGTAAAGTTGGTGTAATGTATTAGTTGCATTTTTCGTATTTTTGATATGAAATGGGAAAATTAACTTTATATGATACTTCAATTCCACGCGAAAAAATTGTAGAGGAGCGCGAAAGTATTTATTTAAGTCGTACCCCTGAGCAGCGTTTTTTTAGTGTTTTGCAACTCAACTATATTTCGGTTACCATGAATGGCGGCCAACCTATAAAATCTCCTCAGGGAAAAGGAATAATCATTCGTAAGCCAAGCATTTAAGTTTAATATGTCTTTTGATAAAGAAAATCCAGAAATGCTTTTGTTGTTGGAAACATTTGAGCAGTTTGATTTACATTATCTTATTGTTGGCGGTTTTGCCGTAAACCGTTACGGCTACAACCGTACTACCGGCGATTTAGACATTTATTTAAAGGATACAAAAGAAAACAGACAAAATTTGATTGATGCTTTAGATAAGATGGGATATGGTAAATATGATATGCTTTTGGATGTTCCTATTATTGCCGGTTATTGCGAAGTATTAATGAATGATGGAATGTATGCAGATTTAATGACCGATATTCCCGGCCTCGATAAACATAAGTTTGATGAATATTTTCAAATGGCTACTGTTGATGAAATAAATGGAATTAAAGCCAGATTTCTTCATTATAGCCATCTTTTGGATAATAAGCGGGCAACCAACAGGCCAAAAGATCAAATTGATGTCTTAGAATTAGAACGTATCAATAAGAAAAACTAAGTTTTTTGCGCGATCTTTACTTTATAAGCCCGGCTTAGCGGAAATACTTTTTGTTTCACTTGCCAAATGAGATTGCTTCGTTGTTCCTCCTGGCAATGATGACAAATGAAGAGGAATAAGAAGATAGCAGCCGAATGAAACTTGAATATAGCTTTCCAAATAATCAATCTGTTAGCTCATAATTTATATCATTTAATAACCCTTGCTTATAAACAAAAATAGCTTTATCTTTGCGCCACAATTAATTAATTTTTTATCGCTTTAATATTATTCAAGAAATGTATTTAAGTTCAGAAAAGAAAGCCGAAATCTTCAAAAAACACGGCGAAGTAGAAACCAACACGGGTTCTGCAGAAGGTCAGGTAGCGTTGTTTACATACCGTATTGCGCACTTAACAGAACACTTAAAGAAAAATCGTAAAGATTTCTCCACACAGTTGTCACTTCAAAAATTGGTAGGTAAACGCCGCGGTATTTTGGCTTACTTATACAAAAAAGATATTGAGCGCTATCGTGCTATCATCAAAGCTTTAGAGCTGCGTGATATCATTAAACAAAAATAAGCGCAAGTTTATCATAAAAAGCCATTCTTTAGGGAATGGCTTTTTACTTCCCGAATAAAATTTATTTTAAGGGATTTTTACAGATGGGATTTTAAATCTTATCTTCGTTTGCAAAAACAAAAACATATATAAACAACGGTGTGTAAAAAGAGGAAAACACGCCATAATTCTAATTAAATGAATGTAATAAAAAAATCGTTCGATTTGGGCGATGGCAGAATTGTAGAAATTGAAACTGGTAAATTAGCAAAACAGGCTGATGGCTCAGTGGTAGTAAAAATGGGCGATACCATGTTGTTAGCAACTGTGGTGTCTACCGTTGGTGCTAAACCAGGTACTGATTTTTTACCATTATCAGTTGATTATCAAGAAAAATATGCGGCAACTGGCCGTATTCCAGGAGGCTTTCTACGTCGTGAAGCAAGATTATCTGATTACGAAGTTTTAATCTCCCGTTTGGTTGACCGGGCTTTACGTCCAATGTTCCCAAGTGATTATCACTCTGATACACAAGTGATGATTTCGTTAATTTCTGCTGATAAAAATATCATGCCAGATTGTTTGGCAGGTTTAGCGGCATCGGCTGCATTATCAGTTTCTGATATTCCTTTCAATGGTCCGATTTCTGAAGTACGTGTTGCTAAAATTGATGGTCAGTTGGTAATCAATCCATACGCCAGCGATTTAGAACGTGCTACTTTAGAGTTTATGGTTGCTGGTTCGGCATACGATATCGGTATGGTTGAAGGTGAATGTGATGAAATTCAGGAAGAGGAAATGGTTGAGGCATTGAAATTTGCACACGATGCCATTAAAAAACAATGTGCTATTCAGGTTGAATTAACTGAGGCTACCGGCAAAACGGTTAAACGTGAATATAATCACGAAGACCATGATGCTGATCTAAAAGCTAAAGTTTACGCTGATACTTATGATAAAGTTTATGCTGTAGCTAAATCTGGTTCTGGTAAAGATGAACGTGCTGAAGGTTTTACTGCAATCATTAACGAATTCTTTGAGGCAATGCCAGAAGATACTCCTGATTTGACAAAAGCAATGGCTAAACATTATTATCACGATGTTCAGTATGATGCTGTTCGTAATTTGTTGTTAGATGAAGGCATCCGTTTAGATGGCCGTTCTACTACTCAAATTCGTCCAATCTGGAGCGAAATTGGTTATTTACCAGCTGCACACGGTTCAGCGGTATTTACTCGTGGCGAAACACAATCACTTACATCGGTTACTTTAGGTAGTAAAGATGATGAGCAAATGATTGATGGAGCTTTCTTTAACGGTTACCAAAAATTCTTATTGCACTATAACTTCCCGGGTTTCTCAACTGGTGAGGTTAGACCAAACAGAGGTGCTGGCCGTCGTGAAATTGGTCACGGTAACTTAGCCATGCGTTCTTTGAAAAAAGTATTGCCTCAGGGTGCTGAAAATCCATATACAATCCGTGTTGTTTCTGATATCTTAGAATCTAATGGTTCATCATCAATGGCAACAGTTTGTGCTGGTACATTAGCATTAATGGATGCAGGTGTTAAAATCAAAGCCCCTGTTTCGGGTATTGCGATGGGTTTAATTACTGATGAGAAAACCGGAAAATATGCAATCCTTTCTGATATTTTAGGTGATGAAGATCATTTAGGTGATATGGACTTTAAAGTAACTGGTACTGAAAAAGGTATTGTTGCATGTCAAATGGACTTAAAAATCAATGGTTTATCTTACGAGGTTTTAACAAAAGCTTTATTACAGGCTAAAGAAGGCCGTTTACACATCTTAAATGAGATGAAGAAAACAATCAGCCAGCCGAATGAAGATTACAAACCACATGCTCCACGTATTGTTTCTTTAACCATTGAGAAAGAATTCATTGGTGCAATTATCGGGCCTGGAGGTAAAATTATTCAAGAAATGCAACGCGAAACTGGCGCATCAATCTCTATCGAAGAAGTTGACGGCAAAGGTATCGTAGAAATTTTCGCTGATAATAAAGCTTCTATTGATGCTGCGCTTACCCGCATTCGCAATATAGTTGCCAAACCAGAAATTGGTGAGGTTTACCAGGGTAAGGTAAAATCAATTATGCCGTTTGGTGCATTTGTTGAGATTATGCCAGGTAAAGATGGTTTATTACATATTTCAGAAATTTCATGGCAACGTTTAGAAACCATGGATGGGGTATTGAAAGAAGGTGATAAAATCGAGGTTAAATTATTAGATATCGATAAACAAGGTAAAATGAAGCTTTCCCGTAAAGTTTTGTTGCCAAGACCAGAAAAACCAGCGGCGCCACAAGCGTAGTTAAAATCCGAGGTCGGAATTCCGGAGTCGGGAGATATTGTAAACCCTTTCAGTTTAACTGGAAGGGTTTTTTGTTTTAAATGTTTGAGCAATATAAAGTTCGGTCTTTCGGATCAAAATCTTTCGGTCATCTTTAAAATGATTTTGTAACTTGCATTGTTACTAATATTATATAACCAAATCGTTATTGCGAGGCACGAAGCAATCTCCTTTGTTCATTGCTAATGCATTTAGATTGCTTCATACTCCGCAATAACGAAAACATAATAAAAAATGAAATATATCATTGCCCCATCCATACTTTCTGCCGATTTTGGCAATTTACAACGCGATATCGAAATGATTAATCAAAGTGAGGCCGATTGGTTTCATGTTGATGTGATGGATGGTGTTTTTGTTCCGAATATTTCTTTTGGTTTTCCTGTATTGGCGGCGGTTAAAAGAAGTGCCACAAAACCTTTAGATGTTCATTTGATGATTGTAGAACCTGATAAATACATTCAGGAGTTTGCTAAAGGCGGAGCTGATAGAATTACAGTGCATTACGAAGCTTGTACACATTTACACAGAACCATCCAATTAATTAAAGCATCGGGCTGCAAAGCTGGTGTTGCTTTAAACCCACATACTCCTGTTAATTTATTGCAGGATGTAATTGCTGATTTGGATTTGGTACTGATTATGTCGGTTAATCCAGGTTTCGGAGGGCAGCAGTTTATTCACAATACCTATAAGAAAATCCAGGATTTAAAAGTCTTGATCCGGGGCGTAAATGAAGACTTGATTATTGAGGTTGACGGCGGCGTGGGCTTACAAAATATTGCTACATTAGCATCAGCTGGCGCCAATGCTTTTGTGGCTGGAAATGCAATTTTTGCATCCGGTAATCCGGCAGAAACCATTTCTAAAATGAAAAGCCTGACAACAGGCAGAATTAATATTTAACTGCTTTATTGCTATATTGTTTCAAGACAAAATTGCTTAACAGTCCCGATACTAAAAAATGCTCAAATTTCGGCTAATCGTTTTCTTTTTAGTTATTGGTTGCAGCCTTGCTGTAGCGCAACCTTTAGTTAGGATTTCGGGGATAGTTTACAATGAAGAAAAATTACCCTTATCTCATGTTACCGTTATTGTTTTAGGTCAGTTAGAATCTACCATTACTGATGAGTTTGGTGTTTATACCATTTATTCAAAATCACGAACTTTCAGCATTAAGTATTCACTGCTTGGCTATCAGCCACAAACGTTAAAATTTAATGAACGTTCGGGGGCAAGGATAATGCAACATGTAACTTTAGCGGCGAATATTAATGAGCTGGAACAAGTTAACATTACCAACAAACAAAATCAGCTCAGTAACACCACAACCATTAATATAGCTGATATCGCTTCAATGCCCTTAGTTTCGGGAAATTTTGAAACCATGCTTAAAACTTTGCCAGGTGTTTCAACAAATAACGAATTGAGTGCTCAATACAGTGTTAGGGGAGGTAATTTCGACGAAAATCTAATTTACATCAATGATGTAGAAATTAACAGACCTGTACTAATACGTAATGGACAACAGGAGGGACTGAGTTTTATCAATGCAGAATTAGTAACAAAGGCAAAGTTTTCCGCTGGTGGCTTTGAGGCAAAATATGGAGATAAACTTTCTTCCGTGTTGGATATAAGCTATGATAAACCAGACAGCAGTCAAACGATTTTAAGTACCAGTCTTTTAAATACTTCTTTAACCACGAAAAGAAATTTTAAGAAAAGTTTTTTACTTGCGGGGCTGCGATATAAAAATAACTCAAGCGTATTGATTAAACAGGATGAAAAGGGAAGTTATAATCCGAATTTTGCTGATGCACAAGTTATGTATCAATATAACCTGTCTCCTAAATTCAGTATCAGTTTTTTAGGGAATTTTAATTTGGGGCAATTTAAATTGGTGCCTACCAATAGAGAAACCCAATTTGGTACTTTAAGTACAACCTTGCGCTTAAATGTTGATTATACAGGACAAGAGATTGATGATTACCAAACTCTGGGAACCGCAATAACAGCAACGTATTCTCCCAAACCAAATCAGGTGATAAAATTCATCAACAGCTATTTTAATACAATAGAAAGAGAGCGTTTTGATATAAATGGAAGTTATGTTTTCGACGAAATTGACAATGCTTTTTCAGGAGAGAACTTTGGGGTAATAAGTAAAAACCGGGGAATTGGAAGTTATTATAACTACGCTCGCAATAATTTAAACACTCAGGTTTTTGCCTCTGAAATTAAAGTAGACCAAAATTTCGATAGCCATGTTTTTTCCTGGGGATTAAAATTTGATAAATATAGATATGATGACCGGTTAAGTGAATATAATTATACCGATTCTGCAGGTTTCATTTTACCAAATAACTCAAGAAACATTGTTTTACAAAATGTAATTAATGTAGAGAATAATATAGATATTAACAATTACAGTGCTTATATTCAAGATAGTTATTCACTTTCTGATTATGCCGAACTACAATTGGGTGCCCGTGCTACGTACAGTTCATTAAGCAAACAACTGCTCATTAGCCCCAGGATGTTGATTGCTTACAGACCGAATTCAAATAATAAAATTTTAAGATTTACAGCTGGTGTTTACAAACAACCACCATCATACAGAACAATTCGTGATTTTTCCGGCATATTAAATATTAACCAAAAAGCACAAAGTTCCTATAATGCTTCGGTAGGTTATGATTATGCTTTTGATGCTTTTGGAACACGCTTGAAGTTTACTTCTGAAGCTTATTTCAAATACTCTGATCGATTAATCCCTTATAAAATAGATAACCTGAGAATTAAATATTTGGCAAACGAAATTTCCAGAGGTTATGCTTATGGTGCCGATTTCAGTATCGGTGGTGAATTTGTTAAAGATCTGGTTTCGTATTTCCGGATGTCGGTCATGCGTGCCAATGAAGATATTATCGGCGATAGTTATATACAAAACGGGATAATCATTTATCCAGGTTATTTAAAACGTCCAACCGATCAACGTTTAAATTTTTCAATCTTTTTTCAGGATAAATTATTGAATAGTCCAACTTATAAAGTACACTTAAATGCATTGTATGGCTCTCGCTTACCAATTGGCCCTTCGCAAACACCAAGATATCTGGATAAGTTTTATATTCCATCTTATAAACGTGTAGATATCGGTTTCTCAAAAGATTTCTTGGATGATGCAGCCCTACACAAGCCTAAGTTTTTAGATAAAAATTTTAATTCAGTAATTCTGTTTTTTGAGGTTTTTAATATGTTAAATATCAATAATACGGTTTCTTACCTTTGGCTGAAAGATGTTGATAATGTACAATATGCGATTCCGAATTATTTAACAGGCAGACAGTTTAATTTAAAGCTGATTGTAAAATTGAAGAATAAGCCTTGATAACCTACGATTTCAATCGCGGATTATATAGCATGGTTCAGGGTAAAATGAACGGCATTTGGCCCATGATTCAATCATTGAGATTTTTTTAAAACAACTAAAAAATCCTCAATTTCAGATTAATCGTTTTAATTGCAAAAACCGCAATAAAATGATTAAAATTCAATGAATTTTTAACAAAATTTAATTTTTTATGATACGATTTTATAGGCATAACTGCTTTAAAAATTTTACATTTACGCCCATAAAACATTATATAATAAGATGAAGCATAATTTTGGCGCAGGCCCTTGTATTTTACCTCAGGAAGTGTTTAAACAAGCTGCACAGGCAGTTTTAGATTTTAACGATGGATTATCGATTTTAGAAATTTCACACAGAACAACCGAATTTGAAGCAGTTGTTGCTGAAGCCGAAAAATTGGTAAAAGAGTTACTAAATGTGCCATCGGGTTATTCCGTTTTATTTCTACAAGGTGGGGCAAGTTTACAGTTTGCAATGGTTCCCATGAATTTATTAGGCGATGGACAAACTGCAAGTTATTTAGATTCTGGTGTTTGGGCATCAAAAGCTTTAAAGGAAGCAAAATTTATCGGTAATGTGAATGTTGTTGCATCATCAAAAGATTCGAATTACACTTTTATTCCAAAAGATTTCGAGATTCCTGCCGATAGTGCTTATTTCCATTATACATCTAACAACACCATTTACGGAACAGAACTTTTCGAAGTTCCAAAAACTGATGTTCCTGTTGTTTGCGATATGTCATCTGATATCATGAGCCGGGTAATTGATGTTGCTCAGTTTGACTTGATTTATGCTGGCGCTCAAAAAAATATTGGACCTGCAGGGTTAACCGTTGTTATTGTTAAAGATGAGATTCTGGGCAAAACCGATCGCAAAATCCCATCAATGCTAAATTATCAATCGCATATTGATAATGGTTCAATGTACAATACTCCGCCTGTTTTCTCAATATACGTTGCATTATTAAATCTTCGCTGGTTAAAATCAAAAGGTGGGGTAGCGCAAATTGAAAGTGAGAACAAACAAAAAGCTGAGGCACTTTACAGAGAGATTGACCGTAATCCATTGTTTAAAGGTACTTGTGCAGTTGAAGATCGTTCGAGAATGAATGTTTGTTTTGTAATGGAAAATCCTGAATTGGAAAAACCATTCCTTAAATATGCAGAGGAGCAAGGCATTGTGGGCATTAAAGGACACAGAAGTGTAGGTGGTTTCCGCGCATCGATGTATAATGCTTTACCAATTACAAGTGTTCATGCACTTGTTGATGCCATGCAACTGTTTGAAGAAAAACAAGCAAAAGCAAAATAATTTAAATTTTAACAGATTGATTTGCACCTTAAGTTGATGCATTCAGTTCACTCAGTTAAATCATAAATAAACATGATTAAGATATTAGCAAACGATGGAATAGATCCTATCGGAAAAGAATTATTAGAAAAAGCGGGGTTTCAGGTTGATACTGAAACTATTCCTCAAGATCAGTTAGCTGAAGCTTTAAAAAACTATGATGCCATTACTGTTCGTAGTGCAACAAAAGTTAGAAAAGAATTAATTGATGCCGTTCCAAATATTAAATTGATTGGCAGAGGCGGTGTTGGCATGGATAATATTGACGTAGAATATGCCAGGAGCCAGGGCGTTGCCGTTGTAAATACGCCGGCTGCTTCATCACTATCCGTTGCAGAATTGGTGTTTTCTCATTTATTTACCGGCATCAGATTTTTGCAGGATGCCAATCGTAAAATGCCGGTTGAAGGCTCAACGCAGTTTAATAACCTTAAAAAAGCTTATGCAAAGGGGACCGAATTAAGTGGGAAAACAATAGGGATTATTGGTTTCGGACGTATCGGTCGTGCTACTGCTAAGGTAGCTTTAGGTTTAGGAATGAATGTTTTGGCTTATGACCTATCTCCTCTTGAAACTGAAATAACTTTAACATTTCAGGGTGGATTATCAGTAAACGTTCCAATTAAAACCGTTTCACTTGATGAGGTTATCGCAGGAAGTGATTTTATTTCGTTGCATACTCCATTTGCCGATAAACCCATTTTAGGTACTGAAGAATTTGCTAAAATGAAAAATGGAGTGGGTATTGTAAATTGTTCTCGTGGAGGAACTATTAATGAAACAGCTTTAATTGAAGCCTTAAATTCTGGTAAAGTTGCTTTTGCTGGTTTAGATGTTTTTGCAAATGAACCAACGCCTTTAGCAGAGATTTTAACACATCCTAAAATTTCTTTAACACCTCATATTGGTGCATCAACCAATGAAGCACAAGAACGTATCGGTACAGAGTTAGCGACTTTGATTATTGAGCATTTTAAGAAATAATTATTTTAGAGTTACTAATTTTTAAAGTTAGTAACTCTTTTTCTTTTTCAATCCAAAGCATTTGTTAGTACCCAATAACGATACCCCAATATCGCTTTTTGAAATGCTGTCAATTTATTAGGGTCTTTTTTATATAAACTTGGCAATACAATCTTATTAATCTTTACTAAAACCTTAAATAATTCTTTTTTCATAATTCTTTAATTTCTTACTGAAAAAGTAAAATCCACCTCCCATCACTAAAATTAAAAAAACAATAATATAGGTCGACAAACTCTTATTTTTATCTTTTTTATCAATCTGTTCTCTAAGTTCAGTATTTTGATCCTGCAACTTTTTAATTGTTCGCATGTAATTTTCAATTCTCTCCTGAGAATGATCAGCAACAGCTACTTTTTGTTGATTTTGCAAGTCTTTATAATCCATTAAAATCTTCAATTCTTTAAAAATATTGTTATCGGTTAAAACCACCTGCCGAAGAATTTCATTTGAATTTTTAATATCACGTTTAGTTTGCCAGCCAAATATTCCAGTACGCTGGTTTAAGCTTTCATCATATTGGCCAAATTTTGCACTTCGTTCTGCCAGTAAGGAATTTACCTTAACCCGTTGAGCAGCATAAGCAGTTGTATCTTGTTGAGCAAAAGCCTGAAAATTAAATAGGATAATGGAGAGCAGATAATAATATTTCTTCATGCGATATAAACGTGAAAAGTGTGAAAGTTGTTTTGAAACTGTTCATTCGTTCATTTGTCATTGGTTCATCAGTTTAACAGCGTAACTAAATGCTTTGCGATTAAGATAAATTATGGTGTTGCCATAGTTTCTTTCATTCCTCATTATGCACTTTGTCCAATGAAACCAATGAACTAATGAATTAAGTTGTTTTGAAACTGTTCATTCGTTCATTTGCCATTGGTTCATTAGTTTAACAGCATAACTAAATGCTTTGCGATTAAGATAAATTATGGTGTTGCCATAGTTTCTTTCAATCCTCATTATGCACTTTGTCCAATGAAACCAATGAACTAATGAATTAAGTTGTTTTGAAACTGTTCATTCGTTCATTTGCCATTGGTTCATTAGTTTAACAGCATAACTAAATGCTTTGCGATTAAGATAAATTATGGTGTTGCCATAGTTTCTTTCAATCCTCATTATGCACTTTGTCCAATGAAACCAATGAACTAATGAATTAAGTTGTTTTGAAACTGTTCATTCGTTCATTTGTCATTGGTTCATCAGTTTAACAGCGTAACTAAATGCTTTGCGATTAAAACCAAATTATGGTGTTGCTGTAAGTTTCTTTCATTCCTAATTATGCACTTTGTCCAATGAAACCAATGAACTAGTGAAACCAATGAACTATTCAGCTCCCTTAAGGATGAAACTCAACTCTCACGATATCTCCTAAATGAAGACCTAATAATCCACTGGCTTTACCTTTATTAATCGCAATTTCCAAATGATTACTAATTCCGAATAAGCAAAGTTTTTCGCCCTCCTGAACTTCATTATAGTGCCAGCTTAATTGAGTGATGGTTTCGCTTTTTCTAAAATATAAAGTGAAGTCACGGTTTTTCTGAATTTTGGTAAAAAGATCTTTTGTGATATTGGTAATTACATTGCAGAAAGTATCAATATACACTACACTTCCCCGAATGATATCTCGCTCAATTACAGGATGTAAAAGCATCTTTTGTTCAATCTCTGCTACAGGTAAACCAATATCCTTTAAACGGCCGCCCTTTGCCAAATGAGTAGCAGCTTTAACAAAAATATCTACCAACGGAAAGTGGAGATATTTTAAATCCTGCATAATATTCAATTCAACAACATCTTCGGGAAGATCATCAAAAAGTAAAGAAAAAATACCGTTATCTGCGCCAACAAAATAATGGTCGCGGTGTTTTACAGCAATGTATTTTGTATTTTCACTATAAACGGAATCAATACCAATTAAGTGAACGGTGTTTTTTGGAAAATAGGGATAAGCGTTTTTTAAAACAAATGCCGCATAAGAAATATTGAATGATGGAACTTCATGGGTAATATCAACTAAATTAACATTAGGCATAAGACTCAACAGACTACCTTTAAGAGCGCTCTGGTAAAAATCTTTTGAACCTAAATCTGTTGTTAAAGTAATTATCCCCATTAAAAATTCATTATTATTGCTTATTCTTGTGTACAGGCATAAGCGCCTACAAATATTCAAATTTTAATTAATATACCCCGATAACTTTTTAAAATACTACAGTTTGAACGAATTAAAATTAACTCTAGATACCGTAAATCCTGCTCACTTTTGGGGGGCGAATAACGAGAATTACGAAATGATTAAAGGTGCTTTCGCTAAACTGAAACTAGTAGCGAGAGGAAGTGATGTTAAGGTTCTCGGTGATGAACAGGAACTTAAGGCATTCGAAAATAAATTTAATCAACTCATTGCTCATCTTGAAAAATATAGCTCACTAACCAATAATGATGTTGAATCTATTTTGGGTGAAAAAGCTAGTGGTGTAGCAAAGAAAGATATTGAACAACCTACCGGCGGAGGCGGGGAGGTAATTGTTTTTGGTACAAATGGACTTTTGGTTAAAGCCAGAACTGCAAATCAACGCAAAATGGTAAGCAGCATTGCAAAAAACGATATTCTCTTTGCAATTGGCCCTGCCGGAACAGGAAAAACTTATACTGCAGTAGCTTTGGCAGTACGTGCATTAAAAAATAAAGAAATTAAACGCATCATTTTAACCCGTCCTGCTGTTGAGGCAGGAGAGAATCTTGGTTTCTTGCCTGGCGATTTAAAGGAAAAAATCGATCCGTATTTGCGTCCGCTTTACGATGCTTTGGATGATATGATTCCGGCAGAGAAGTTAAAATTTTATATCGAAAATCGGACTATTGAAATTGCTCCACTGGCTTTTATGCGTGGTCGTACCTTAGATAATTGCTTTGTAATTTTAGATGAAGCCCAAAATGCAACCGATATGCAGTTAAAAATGTTTTTAACACGTATGGGGCCAACGGCTAAATTCATTGTTACAGGTGATGTTACGCAGGTCGATTTGCCTAAAAAACAAATGTCGGGCTTGTTTAATGGTTTAAGAATTTTGGAAGACATTAAGGGAATTGATATCATTTATTTAAGCGGGGAAGATGTTGTGCGCCATAAACTGGTTAAAGACATCCTGAAAGCTTACGGAGATATTCAGTAAAGTCGGAGGTCTCGGGTCAGAGTCGGAAGATATAAAGATAAATTATGATAAATATTTCTCTTGATGATGGTTTAAAGCTTTCTTTTGAAAAATTGCCTCATACCATACGGTTAATTGTTTCAAAAAATGATGAAGAATGGGTTTGCCGCAAAGAAAAGCTCAAAAAGCTATTTTCTTTTCTGGAGCTTGATCAGGAACCTCTATTTAAGGGAAGACTTCAATTATTTAAATCTGATGGTAAAATTAAAATTAAAAATGAGTTTATCAGTACTATCTCAACGGAGACCTTTCAACAAGCCTTAAATAAATTGAAATAATTAAACCTAGTAGTTCTTTAAGTAGCGTTCCTTAGCCTAACATCAGGATGAATTATTTATAAAGATGAATTAGTGTTTTTATGGCTTTGTAGTTACTTCATGGTCAGTTCCTTAATAACAAAAAGACCTTGAAATAAATGGCGAAGCGCTTTTGAATGCCAATAAAAACTAAAAATAATTGAAATTCGGCGTGACGACCGCCCTGGCCCAAAGCATAAATTATGCGCCATTTATGGAGTTTAATTTTCAAACTCAGCTTACAAGGTTTTTTATTAAGACATTTTATCTTCCAACTTCCCGACTTCCCAACTTCCCAACTTTTTTACTTATTTTTATGCCCTCATGAAAGCACTAAAAGAAACTCATTTTAATTTTCCAAATCAAAGCAATTTCTATAAAGGTAAAGTACGTGATGTATATACAATTGCCGATAAATTGATGGTAATGGTGGTATCAGACCGCATTTCGGCATTTGATGTTGTTTTACCCGAAGCCATTCCTTTTAAAGGTCAGGTGTTAAATCAAATTGCTGCCAAATTTTTATCTGCTACGCAGGATATCGTTCCAAACTGGGTTTTAGATGTTCCCGATCCGATGGTTACCATAGGCCGAATTTGCGAACCATTTAAGGTTGAAATGGTAATAAGAGGTTATTTAGCGGGACACGCCTGGCGTGAATACAGTGCCGGCAAACGTTCAGTTTGTGGGGTTTCCTTACCAGATGGATTAAAAGAAAATGATAAATTACCTCAACCCATCATCACACCAACAACAAAAGCATCTGTTGGGCATGATGAGGATATTTCCAAAGAAGATATTTTAGCTAAAGGAATCGTTTCTATAACCGATTATGAGCAGTTAGAAAAATACACATACGCATTATACCAAAGAGGAACTGAAATCGCCGCTAAAAGTGGATTAATTCTGGTTGATACAAAATATGAATTTGGTTCGGCCGATGGCGTAATTTATTTAATTGATGAAATTCATACGCCAGATTCATCACGCTATTTCTATGCCGATGGATATGAAGAACGCCAAAACAATAACGAACCTCAAAAACAACTTTCTAAAGAATTTGTAAGAAAATGGCTAATTGAAAATGGATTTCAGGGCAAAGACGGGCAGGTTGTTCCTGAAATGACACCTGAAATAGTAAATTCAATTTCAGAACGCTACATAGAACTTTATGAACAGATTGTGGGTGATAAGTTTATTAAAGCCGATGTCGACGCGATTTCAAATCGTATCGAAAGTAATGTTCAAAAGGCATTGGAAACGCTTTAGAATTCGAAAGAATTTTATACATTAGTGAAATAAAGATTAGAAGAGATGAAATTTTCAGTAGATAAACACGACAAATATGTAACCTTAAAGTTAAAAGAACCTAAGTTTACAAACGATAATGCACCTGGTTTAAAATCTGAATTATATTTACTTAATGCAGAGGGTTTTAAAAATATCATTGTTGATTTAAGCCATGTAAAAGAATGTAATGATGCACAGGATTTAAGCTGTCTTTTAGTTGGAGACAGGCTTTGCAAAGCCGCAGGTGGTTTATTTATTGTAACCGGAATTAATGATGAAATCGCTCCAATCATTGAATTATCAAACATATTTCAATCTGTAACGTTTGTTAATACATTAGAGGAAGCGACTGATTTCATTTTTATGGATGAGTTAGAAAAAGAATTTAGAGGCGATAAATAATCTACATTTTATAAATCTTTAAGCCTCGTAGTTTCTAAAACCTACGAGGCTTTTTATATACTACCATTATGAAATTTGAAGTTACAATTTTAGGATGTAGTTCGGCAACTCCTGTTTTTAACAGGAATCCATCTGCACAGCTTTTAAATTGCAACGAAAAATATTATTTAATTGATTGTGGTGAGGGAACTCAGCAACAGCTTACCAAATACAATTTAAAAGCCGCGCGTATAGATTATATTTTTATTAGCCATTTACATGGCGATCATTATTTTGGCCTGATTGGTTTACTTTCCAGTTTGCATTTAAATGGACGAACCAAGCCAATGCAAATTTTTGGACCAACACCCTTGCTTGAAATTTTAGAGATTCAGTTTAAATATTCGGATACGGTTTTAAGATATCCAATTGAATTTTTCCCGATTGAGGCAAACGAATCTCAACAGATATTTGAGAATAGTGATTTAATCATAAAAACTATTGTGTTGAACCACCGAATTCCAACTACTGGTTTTATTTTTCAACAGAAACAAAGACAGAGGAAACTAATAAAGGACAAAACTGAAGAAATTCCGATGGCTTATTATTCAGCTTTGAAAAAAGGTATTGATGTGGAGCTGCCGAACGGTGACATTTTAAGAAGCGAAGAATATACTACACCAGCAGATCCACCAAGATGTTATGCATATTGCTCTGATACATTATATGACGAAAGCTATTTTCCGGTAATAAAAGGTTGTGATACACTTTATCATGAAGCAACCTTTATGCACGATCTTTTAGATAGAGCCATAGAAACTCATCATACAACTGCATTACAAGCAGGAGAGGTGGCCAAAATCAATGGAGTAAAGAAATTGTTAATCGGACATTTTTCATCCCGTTATAAAACACTCCAGATGCTTTTAGAAGAAACTCAGTCTGTTTTTGAAAATACTGAATTAGCAGTTGAGGGAAGGACCTTCCACTTGTAACTTAATGCCTAAGATGGAAAGTTGCTGAAAATCATTCAGTAAGTTCTAAATAGGTTGGCTATGGGCAGTTTTAAGAGTTGACAACTTTAATAGCCATACGAAAAGAAAGTTGTCAGCTCTGGAAAAAGAGTATCATCTTAAGATAAATCATTAAATCAAAAAAGCCTTACAGTATACACTGCAAGGCTTTCAACTTTATAAAAATTGATTACTTATCTTTATTGCCACCGCCTCCAAATACCGAGAAGTGAACGTAACGTTTAGGATTTGCTTTTAAATCTATTATTAAGTCATCAAGATTTTTTGATGCATTATTTAGGTTTTGGTACATTTTATCATCATTTAACAATAAGCCTAAACTTCCTTTTCCATTTTTAATGCCAGAAATTAAGCCTTGTAAATCGGCAATGGCATTGTTTGCATTATCAACAGTTTCTTTAAAATTAGCAGCAGCGAACTTATCTGTAACGGTGTTAATATTGGTTAAGATATCGCTGATTTTTTTGTTGTTATTATTAAGGTTAGCCGTAATGCCTTCTACATTTCTAAATATGGCTTCGATACGAGCGCTTTCAGAACCTACTAATCCATCCACTTTTTTAGAAGTATTTTCCAATGAAGCCAATGTACCGGCAATACTATTGAAGCTTCTGTCAACATTCTTTTGAAAATTAGGATTTAAAATCGAATTCACACTGCTTAAAATTGAATCCATTTTACCAATAATCAGTTCAGCTTTCTTTTGAACAGGTTGAACTTGTTCCATTAAGCCTTTTTCTACGTTGGCATTTAATGTAAATCCATCTTCAGCCATTTTTTTTGAATTTCCTAATGACATTACAATTGCCTTGCTACCTAATAAATCCGTGCCTTCTAAACGGGCAATACTATTTTCAGGAATATCGTATTTGCTATTAATGCTCAGGGTTGCCAAAATAGTTCCACCAGGTTCAAGCTGTAGTTTTGCAACGCGACCAATCTGGTAACCATTAATTAAAACTGGTTTTGAAACGGTTAAGCCATCAACTCTGGTGTACCTTGCAAATAAGGTTGTTTCACTTGAAAAAATGGAATTTCCCTTTAAAAAATTATATCCAATAATTAATAAAGCAATAGCAAATGCAGCTAAAATACCTACTTTGGTTTCGTTCTTAATCTTCATGAGTGTTTTTTATTTAACGGCTACAAGTGCTAAAATTAGTAATTAATACTTGCCCGAGCGTAATTCTTTCTTGTTAGATGTAAAATATGTAAATGTTATTACATAATGCTTACATGTATCTTTTTGTTTGGTATTTGATTTATTTTTTTGTTGAACGACTAACATTTATAATGCCAGTTATTCAATCTCTATATTTTTTTTGTAAGTTTTAATGGCAGCTAAAATAGAAGCTGCTATTTCATTTTGGCCGTTTTCAGAGTTGATATATTTTTCTTCTTCCTTGTTTGATATGAAACCCACTTCTGTTAAAACAGCAGGCATTCCGCATCGCTGTAAAACCAAAACACCTTGTTCTTTAACCCCTCTGCTTAATCTGTTATCTCTACTGATGTAGCTGTTTTGTATTAATTTGGCAAATTTAATGCTTTTATCCCGAAAGGTGTTTTTTAGTAATGATAAAAGAATAAAAGTACTGGGGTTGGCAGGATCGTAACCATCATATTTACTTTTATAATTCTTCTCTAATTTAATATCGGCATTTTCACGTATTGCAGCATCCTGCTCTTTCAATCGATGTGAACCTGCTACCAGTGTTTCGGCACCTTTAATATGCTTGTTGCCTGGTGGCATGGAATTGCAGTGAATCGAGATAAAAATATCGGCATTTGCATCATTTGCTATTTCGGCTCTCCGATATAAATCCACATCCACATCTTTGGTTCGGGTATAAATAATTTTAACATCTGGTAATTCCTGTTTCAATTTGGCGCCGAGCTTTAATGAAACCTTCAGTGCAATATCTTTTTCTGTTGAGAAACTACCTGATGCGCCAGGTTTTTTGCCTCCATGTCCGGGATCAATCACTATGGTTTTAATTTTATATCCCTGTGCAAATAACGAATTTGAGATAATTGGAGAAAGAAAAAATAGTAATGCAAGAAGTTTAATCTTCATTTTTTAGGGATGTATTAGAATGATGTCTCTGCTATGCGTTTATAATTTTTTATTGCTTTTATAATACCGTTAACAATTTCGTTCTGGCCTTCAGATGAGTTCATGTAATCTTCCTCTTCAGGATTACTAACGAAGCCAATTTCAGTTAAAACTGCAGGCATAGATGCTCTTGCTAAAACCGCTAAACTTTTTTCCTGTACTCCACGATTAATTCTACCGGCGTTTATATATTCCTGTTGTAGAAGTGAGGCAAACTTTAAACTTCTTTCTCTGTTGGTTTGTTTCATTAAAGAAAGCATAATGTCGTTTTCAGGTGTGTTAGCAATAAATCCCTCATAATTTTTTTGATAATTATCTTCCAGAAACATAGATGCATTCTCTCGTTTAATTACCTCATCCTGCTCGCCTAAACGTCCTGTACCAGATACAAATGTTTCTGTTCCCCTAGTAGAAGTGCTTTTTGAAACCACCGAGCGGTAAACAGGTACGCTTTTACCTTTAACTTTTTTGTAATAATCAACCACTTTAGTTACCCTTACAGGCATATCATTTAAGTGAATTGATATAAATAAATCTGCTTTTGCATTATTTGCAATATTAATCCGCTCGTATAAAGGAATAAAAACGTCGGTTTGTCTGGTATAAATAACTCTAATATCCTTAATGCTGTCCTGAAGTGCCTTCCCTAAGTTCAGCGCTGTTTTTAGTGCAACATCTTTTTCTTTTGAATAAAGGCCATGAGTTGCCCCATCCTTGCCGCCGTGACCCGCATCAATTACAATTGTTTTAATTTTATAATCTTGTGCAAAGGCTTGATTATCAATTGTATTGGTTAGTGCAAAACAAATAATAAGTGTTAAAATGGTTTTAAGATACATCAATGGTATATTTTTCACTAATTTTGAACGTTTTTGATTAAACATTTGTGCAAAAATAACATTCAAATACGAATTTGAAACTTCTTAAGAGCTCTATTTTACTAATTTCTGTCATTTTATTAACACATGGTGTTGGTAAAGCTAACGCATTTTCTTCTTTTTCATTGCAACAAATTATTCAGCAAGACACTTCTAAAAGGGATACATCCAAAAAAGAAACCAAAAACAATAGTGGTTTGGAGGAAAAAGTGGAGTATAGAGCCGATTCTGTTAAGTTTAATAAAAGCAAAAGCATTGTTTACATGTATGGTAATGCAAGGGTAAATTATGGTGATTTTGAACTCGATGCTGATTACATCAGATATGATTCAGAAAAGAAAGAAATCTTTGCCAGCGGTAGAATAGATCCTAAAACGAATAAATACATTGGGAAACCAATATTCAAATCTGGCGCTGAAGGATCTGCTATAGCCGACTCACTTTACTATAATTCTGAAACCACCCGGGCAAAAGTATTTGGTGTTTTCTCTGAACAGGAAGGTGGTTTCTTTTCTGGTGGACAGAGTAAAAAACAAATAGATGATGAGCTGCACATTAAAAATGTAATGTACAGTACCTGTAATTTGCCCCATCCACATTTTGGCTTAATGATTTCAAAAGGGGTTGTTACCGAAAAGCAAATTATCACCGGCCCTGTTTATATGATTATTGAAGATGTTCCAACGCCTTTGGGATTACCATTTGCGTTTTTTCCTAAGCCCAATAAACGAACATCCGGTATAATTCTGCCGACTCCGGGGGAAGATATAACAAGGGGATTCTTTTTACAAAATGGTGGTTACTATCTCGGTTTAAACGATTATTGGGATGCAAAAATACTCGGGAGTATTTATACCAATGGTTCTTATGAAACAAACGTCCTTACCAACTATATTAAAAGATATAAATATAGTGGTAACATTGGGTTAAGTTATAATAGCGTCAAAAATGGTTTAGAAGGTACAGAAGCTTTCAAAAACCCTAATAAGGATTTTAGTATCAGGTGGTCGCACTCACAAAATGCAAATGCTCACCCTGGTTCTACATTTAGCGCCAGCGTAAACATTACTTCAAGTAGCTATTATACTAATAGTCCTGCAAACCTTAATTATGATTTAAGTGCGATTGCTAATAATACCACTAATAGTAGTATCAGTTATTCCAAAACGTTTTCTAATAACATGAACTACTCGTTATCCATGACGAGTAATCAAACGCTAAGAACCCGTGATGTATCAATCCGGCTGCCAGATGCGACGTTCAACGTGCCTACTTTTAGTCCTTTCGATTCAAAAAATCGTTTAGGAGAGCAAAAGTGGTATCAGAAAATTACTGTCGGTTATGCGCTTCAGGGAACAAATGCAATTGATACTAAAGATAGTTTGTTATTTCAAAATGATGGTTTAAAACGCTTAAGATCAGGCTTTAGTCACTCTATTCCGATCAATATGTCATTTACTGCGCTAAAGTATCTGAATTTTTCAATGGGTGGAAGTTATAATGAAGTATGGAATTTTCAACATATCCAAAAGCGGTTCACTACTTTTGATGATGGAACTTATACAGAAAGAATTGATACCTTAAGTGGTTTCAAAAGAGCGGGGAGTTATAACCTATCCACCAGTCTTTCTACCAAGATTTATGGAAAGAAAGAATTTAAGAATTTGGGAAATATTAAGGCATTACGACATGTGATGACTCCAAATGCGTCTTTTAACTATTCTCCAGACTTTACAAGAGCGGGAAGCGGTCCTTTTCTGGCAGCAATAGATCAAAATGGAAATAAAGTACTAGATACTTACGGACAACCCTTAACATATTCTGTTTTTCAGGGAATGGCTTACCAGGGATCGTTTTCTGGAAGAGCCGCTTCAATAGGTTTCGGAGTGGACAATACTGTTGAACTAAAAGTTAAATCAAGTAAAGACACAACCGGAACAGGTGAACGTAAAATTCCGATTATTCAAGGATTAAGTATTACGGGTTCTTATAATTTCTTAGCGCCTAGAAATAAACTTTCTACGCTTAGTTTTAATGGACGTTCTCAGTTTACAGATAAATTGGGGATAAATTACAACGGAACATTTGACCCCTATGATTTAGATGAAACCGTTGACCCGGTTACCGGACAGAAGACATTTACAAGAAGTAACACATTTACCTGGCGTAGAGGAGGTAGATTTCCAAGGTTAACTTCAATTGGTTTCTCTTTTGATTACAGTTTAAACCCTGATGCATTAAAACGGAAAAATGATGCAAATGATAAACTCAGCGAAACCGCTAAGGAAAGAGGTTTATCACCTTTACAATCAGAACAATTAGCCGCAATAAGCCGAGATCCGAATGCTTTTGTTGATTTTAATATTCCCTGGAATTTTTCATTCTCCTATAGCTTTCAATACAGTAATGATTTTGGTATGAGTACCACAAGTAATACATTGAATTTTAATGGTGATTTGAATCTAACACCAAAATGGAAGGTGACTTTTAATTCAGGTTATGATTTTCAGAATAATGGCTTAACACCGATGAACATAGGTATTTACCGCGATTTACATTGCTGGGATATGAGCATTAACTGGGTACCCTATGGTGCATACAAAAGTTATTCTTTGACATTAAAAGTGAAGGCATCAATCCTTCAGGATTTAAAATTGAGCAAAAGACAAGGTTTCTATAATACATACCAATAAATATGTTAGCTGAAATTATAACCATTGGTGATGAGATTCTCATCGGTCAGATTGTTGACACCAATTCAGCCTGGATAGCTAAACAGTTAAATTTAATAGGTGTTTCTGTTAAGCAAATCACATCAATTTCTGATGATGAACAACATATTTTATCAGCTTTGGCTGACGCGGAAAAACGCGCCGATATCATTTTAATTACCGGCGGATTAGGTCCGACGAAGGATGATGTTACCAAAAAAACTCTGGCTAAATATTTTAATATGGGCTTTCGCAGTGATGCTGGCGCATTGGAAATGGTACGTCAGATTTTTGAAAAATATAAGCGCCCATTGCTTGATGTTAACATTCAACAGGCCGATGTTCCCGATGGTTGTGAAGTTATTGTAAATAAAAATGGAACAGCGCCTTGCATGTGGTTTGAGCAAAATGATAAGATTATTGTTTCAATGCCTGGTGTTCCTCATGAAATGATGTATTTAATGGATGATGAAATTCTTCCCAGAATTAAACTTAGATTCAAACTTCCGGCTATCATTCATAAAACCATTCTCACTGTAAATATTGGAGAATCTTTTTTAGCTAAAGAGATTGAAGAAATTGAGAATAGTTTACCAGGACATATCAAACTTGCTTATTTACCCAAATTGGGTCAGGTCCGTTTACGTTTATCTGCCAGTGGCAAAGAAGAAACTCTTTTAAAAGCCGAAGTGGAAGCATACGCTCAACAAATTATTGCAAAAGTTAAGAAGTTTGTTGTTGTCGATGAGGATATTCCTTTAGAGAAAGCGATTTTGAATATCATGGAAGATAATCAATTGACGTTATCGACTGCCGAAAGCTGTACCGGAGGTTATATTGCACACTTGATTACGCAGCACCCTGGTTGTTCTTCGGTTTACTTTGGCGGGGCAGTTACTTATGCTTGTGAGCTAAAGGAATCCATTTTGGGTGTTAAGAAAGATACTTTAGCTGCTTTCGGTGCAGTTAGCGAGCAAACGGTAACTGAAATGGCAGAAGGTGCTGTAAGACATTTTAAAACGGATTACGCCATTGCGGTAAGTGGAGTTGCCGGGCCCGATGGCGGAACAGAAGAGAAGCCGGTGGGAATGGTTTGGATTGCAATTTCTTCAAAGCACAAAACCATAGCTAAAGTGTTTAATTTCAGTAATAAACGCATTCAAAACATCCAAAGAGCAGCAACATCAGCTTTGACTATGTTGTTAAATATACTTAAGGAAGACCTAGACAACGAATAAAAACTGTATTTTTGTCGGGTTACCAATATAAAATACTGTAATTTAATATGGCTCAATACGAACTATTGTTACCAAAAATGGGTGAAAGTGTTGCAGAAGCAACAGTGATTAAATGGGTAAAACAAGTTGGCGATTCTATTGATTTAGATGATACTATTCTGGAAATAGCAACTGATAAAGTTGATTCTGAAGTGCCATCACCTGTTTCCGGTAAATTGGTTAAACAATTATTTAAGGAAGATGAAGTTGCTCAGGTTGGTGATATCATTGCAATTATCGAAACAGAAGGTGGTCATGATGTAAAACCAGAAGAACCTGCTGCTGCTCCGATTGTGGAAGAAAAAGCTGAGGCCATTCCTGGCATTGATCAATTGGCTGTTGAAAAAACAGTGACTCAAAATGATTTTGCCACTTCAGATCGCTTTTATTCTCCACTGGTTAAAAGTATTGCTGCACAAGAGAATATTACTTTAGCTGAATTAGATTCAATTAAAGGTTCTGGTGCTGATGGTCGCTTAAATAAAGATGACTTATTAAATTATATCGCCAGTAAAAATGGAGGTCAGCCAGTTGAAACTTCTCAAGCACAAGCTGCAAAAACAACAATAGAAACAGCATCTGCTGCTCCACAAACTCCAGCTATAAATAAAACATCAACAACCAGTGTAAGTGGTAATGATGAAATTATAGAAATGGACAGGATGCGTAAGTTGATTGCCGATCATATGGTGATGAGCAAAACGACTTCGCCCCATGTAACTTCTTTTGTTGAAGCCGATGTAACCAATATGGTTTTATGGCGCAATAAAGTGAAAAACAGCTTCGAAAAGCGGGAGAATGAGAAAATAACTTTTACTCCGATTTTTGTTGAGGCGGTAGCAAAAGCAATTAAAGATTTTCCAATGATCAATGTATCTGTTAACGGAACTCAAATCATTAAGAAAAGAGACATCAATATTGGTATGGCTGCAGCTTTACCAAGTGGAAACTTAATTGTTCCTGTGATCAGAAATGCTGATCAGCTTAATCTTGTCGGTTTAACAAAATCAGTTAATGATTTAGCAACCAGAGCAAGAAACGCTAAATTAAAACCAGATGAAACTCAGGGCGGTACTTTCACGCTAACCAATGTGGGTTCGTTTGGAAATGTAATGGGCACACCAATTATTAACCAACCTCAGGTAGCCATTTTAGCTGTTGGTGCGATTAAAAAGAAACCAGCCGTTTTAGAAACCGAATATGGTGATGTAATTGCGATTCGCCACATGATGTTCCTTTCTTTGTCTTACGACCATAGAGTAGTTGATGGTTCATTAGGAGGGATGTTCGTTCGCAGAGTAGCTGATTATTTGGAAGCGTGGGACTTGAATAGAGAAATCTAATTAGTTTGCAATTACCAGTTAGTTTTCAGTTAGATGAAATGCCAGCCACTTCTTAGTTTAACAATGAAAAAATAGAGATGTTAGATTCAGTTTTACAATCGATAGTTACTGATAATGTATTACATGCCAAATGGTTAAATACATTGTCTTATATGGAAAATGCAGGTGCAAAGAAGATTTCGGCATCAGAACATAAAGAAAATGTAAATCTCATTATTCTTAAACATGCTGCTGAAGAACATCGTCATGCTTATTATTTAAAAAAGCAAATTGCAAAGGTTGGAGAAGATTTATGTAAAACTTATACCAATACAGAATTACTTTCTCCTAACCAAACAAAATACTATTTACATGCTTTGGATATCGCTGTTTGCCGTTATTTAAAAGCAAAGTTTAATCTATCAGGATATGAGCTGAAATTTGCTGCTTATCTATTTGTAACTTATGCCATCGAAGTTCGTGCAGATGAACTTTACCCGGTTTATCAATCAGTATTGGATGAGGCTAAAAGCAAGGTAAATGTAAAATCGATTATTTTGGAAGAAGAAGGCCATCTTGAAGAAATGATCAATCAACTGGTTGCTTTTTCTGATGATTGGGAAAACCACGCTGCTGAAGTAATTAAAATTGAGCAGGCTTTGTTTGATAGCTGGGTAGGAGCATTAAATGCAGAGTTGCTGACTGATAAAGAGATTAAATCGTAAATGATTAACGTTATATTAAAGAAGTCAAGTTTTTAAAAGCTTGACTTCTTTCGTTTAAAACCAAAACCATCAGGTATTTGTTTGTAAATAAAAATTAAAATCATGGCTAAGTTTTCAGAATTAATAAATGGCAATAAACCTGTATTGGTTGATTTTTTTGCAGAGTGGTGCGGCCCCTGTAAAATGATGAAACCAATTTTAGCACAATTGAAAGCTCAGGTTGGTGATTCTGTTTCAATTATTAAAGTTGATATTGATAAGAATCAGGCTGCTGCTGCCGCTTACAGTGTTCAAAGTGTACCAACGCTTATGTTATTTAAAAATGGCAAACAAATCTGGCGTCAGAGCGGGGTTTTGCAAGCATCCCAACTGAAGCAAATCATAGATTCACATGCCTGATTATACTTGTACAACATTTTTTGGAGTGATGGCAAAAATTCTTTCTGAATTTTTCGGATAGATATTATACAAACCCGTAAATGCGCTGAAAGCGGGTAAAACGGCATAATCATTACCAAAGTAAAAGCAGGGAAATTTTAAACGTTGTTTTGCTTTGCCAACAATAGTAACACCTGGATGGATGTGCCCGCTAATGGGATATAACTCTTCTTCAGTGCACTGAGGTGCATCGTGAATAAAGCAAAATGGACCCAGACAGAAACTTGGTTCATGGATTTCAATGCTCATTTTGTTATAATCTGCTTTGGATAATCTGTCGTGATTTCCCTTAACAAGTATAAAATTCAATTCCTGATAACGCTTTCTCCACTCATAAAATTCATCAATATCTGTATTTAAACCATGATGAAACATATCTCCATTAACCAATAACATTTTTGGATTGTACTTATCAATAAGCAAGCTTAAACGTTGTAAGTCATTTTGTGCTATGGTTGATGGCACCTGAACACCAGCTTTACGAAAATGAGCTGATTTACCAATGTGTAAATCACTAATGGCTAAAAGTTGGTGCTGAGGTAAGTATAAAGCCCTTTCTTTATCTAAAATCAATTCTTCTCCGTGGCTTGTAATCGTCATGTAGTTTTCTTGTCATTCTGAACTTGCTAAACGACTTTCCAGGCATTTTAACAAGCTCCACTTTACTTATTGAGGTTACTTAATTTTCTCCGATTCGGCTTTCATTCTTGCAATTCGTTGTTCCAATTCTTCTGAACTCATGTTTTCCCTCAAACTATCTACTTTAATCGGGAAAGAGAATGGTGTAAAACTCTTCGGATTGGTAATAATAATTGTGCCGTTTTGAATTCTTTCTAAAGCGGCTGCTAATCTGGGTTCTTCCAATTGCTGATAAAATACCTCATCGTAAGCTTGCCGCAAAAGTAAATTATGTTTATCGTAATCGCTAAAAACATTAAAAAATAAACCTGCAGATGACTGGAGATGTTTATTTGCCACATACTTTCCAGGGTAACCTTGAAAAACCAGTCCTGAAATGCAGGCAATATCACGGAATTTACGTCGGGCCATTTCTGTTGAGTTAATACTTAAAGTAATGTCTTCTGTAAGGTTTTTTGGAGAGAAAATTTCATAAGCAATTGATTCATCCATAGGGATTTCAGTTTCACTCAATAACTCAAAGCCATAATCGTTCATGGCAATGGAAAAACTAATGGGCAGAAGTTTACTTAAACGATAGGCTACGAGCGCTGCTAAAACTTCATGAACCAAGCGCCCTTCAAAAGGATAAGCGAAAAGATGAAATCCTTCTTTATTATTGATGAGCTCAATCAATAACTCATCATTTCGTGGTACATGTGAGCGTTTCTCTTGCAATAGAAATAAAGGGTAAACAGCATCTAGTTCTTCATCCTGATGAGTTTTATTAAGGGCTTCATTATATTTTTTACGGAGAACCGAACCCAAATTTGAAGATAGTGGCAACCTACCACCATTCCAGCTGGGAGAAATTGCATTTTTCTGTTTGCTTACACGAACCACCACGGTCATATCCTTTACCTGTATAAACTCCAATACTCTGCCAGCCAATCTGAAATTATCGCCGGCTTTCAGGCGGGTGACAAAAAATTCTTCAATCATGCCAATGTAACCGCCAGAAATGAACTTAACTTTCAGCATGGCATCACTCACAATCGTTCCGATATGTAACCGATGGCGCATGGCCAACTGCCTGCTTTTCACTTTCCAAAGGCCATCTTCATCTTTAGTAACCTTTTTAAATTCGTTATAAGCACTTAAACTATCGCCGCCTGATGTGATGAACTGCATTACCCAACTCCATTCTTCTGGTAAAATCAGCTTAAATGCATGGGTGTTTTTAATTTCTTCATAAATGACCTTATCATCAAAACCATCGCCAATGGCCAGCGTAACCAAATATTGAATCAGTGTATCGAAAATCATAATAAAAGGTTCTCTGCTTTCAATATTGTTGGTTTTCGCTGCTTCTTTAATGGCGGCAGCTTCTACTAATTCCAAAGCATGAGTTGGCAGGAAGTATATTTTAGAAATCTCGTGGGGAGAATGCCCTGAACGGCCTGCACGCTGTAAAAATCGTGCAACTCCTTTTGGCGACCCCACTTGAACAACAGTATCAACAGGTTTAAAATCGACACCTAAATCCAAAGATGAAGTAGCGATCACTGCTTTTAACTGACCTGTGTGCAATGCATCTTCAATCCAGTTGCGTAATTCAAAATCTATAGAACCATGGTGGATTGCAATTCTTCCGGCCAATTCAGGTTCTATGTTTAGCAAATGCTGATACCACATTTCTGATTGACCGCGTGTGTTGATGAAAATCAATGTGGTTTTGCTTTTTTCAATAATTGGTAAAAGTTTATAAGCCAGTTTTAAACCCAAATGGCCTGCCCATGGCAATGTTTCAATATCATCAGGCAAAATGGATTTGATGAGTATTTTCTTTTCTAAATCAGCTTTTACGATAATTCTTTTGGTTTCCGGGTTTGGCGCTAAAACATCCAGTGCCTCCTCTATATTGCCGATGGTTGCAGAAATTCCCCAAACCCTCAAGAACTGGTTTTTCTCCAGTTTTTGTAAGCCTTTGATTCTTGAAATGGCAAGTTCCACTAATACGCCACGTTTGCTGCCTAACAATTCATGCCATTCATCAGCAACGATGCATTTAAGGTTTCTGAATAATGTTGATGAACCTTTTTGTGCTAAAAGAAGATGCAGACTTTCAGGCGTAATCAATAGTATTTCAGGCATGGATTTTTTCTGCTGAACTTTTTCTGCCTGAGAAGTATCGCCATTGCGAACACCAACGTGCCAATCTAATTCCAGTTCCAGCAATGTTTCCCGCATGGCTCTTGCAATGTCTTTAGCTAAGGAGCGGAGTGGAGTAATCCAGATTAACTGAAGGCGGTCTTTTGCTTTTTTACCATTCGCTTCTGATGAATTTAAAGCTTCTATCGCAACAGCAAGAAATAAAGAAAATGTTTTCCCGAAGCCCGTAGGAGCGTTAACCAGACCACTATAACCATTTAAATAGTATTGCCAGGCATCTTCCTGAAACTTAAACGGCTTACGACCATTGGCTTTAAGCCACTGCTTAATTTTTTTATAGCCTTTGGTTTTTGTTTGATCCATATTTTAATGAGAGAACTAATTTAATCTTTTTATTTAGGTGATGATCATCATTGCAAACAAGCTTAAGAAATACTTTATAACGTTGATTTCAACAATTGCCTTAAATCTTCTAAAGTATTGATTTCATCGGCTTTTTTATCCTTACGCCAACGAAGTATTCGGGGAAAACGTAAGGCTAAACCAGCTTTATGTCTTTTGCTTTGGGCAATTCCTTCAAAAGCGATTTCGAAAACAAGTTCAGGTTTTACAGTACGTACCGGTCCGAATTTTTCGATTGCATTTCTGGTAACAAATGAGTTTACTTCTTTAATTTCTTTATCAGTTAAACCCGAATAGGCTTTTGCGATGGTAACCAGATTTTCGCCATCGCGAACAGCGAAAGTGTAGTCGGTAAAGAAATTTGCTCTGCGGCCACTACCTTTCTGGGCATAAATCATCACGGCATCAACCGTATATGGATTGATTTTCCATTTCCACCAATCGCCACGTTTTCTGCCACTGTGGTAAGGTGAACTTAACTTTTTAAGCATAATCCCCTCGCTGTTAATAGAACGTGAGGTTAACCTTAGCTCTGCCAGTTCTTCCCATGATTTACAGTTTATCACTGGCGACAAAATCACTGGGCTTTCATTTAATCCACCAATTAATTGCACTAATATTTTTCTTCGCTCACTTAAGGGCTGCTCCCGGAAATCATTTGTTTCATATTCTAAAATATCATAAACGAAAAAGCCAATTGGTGCATCTTCAAGTTGTTTCTTATTTATCGTTTTACGATTTAAACGTTGTTGTAATGTGCTGAATGATAAAACCTGTTTATTCTGAACCGCTAAAATTTCTCCATCTAAAACCACACCATCTGGTAAAATGTCAATCAAAAAATGTAGCTCCGGAAATTGTTCTGTTACTAATTCTTCTCCCCGCGACCAGATAAATAATTCGCCGTTTCGTTTTACAATTTGCCCACGGATGCCATCCCACTTCCATTCTGCCTGCCACTCTGAAATACTTCCTAATGTTTCAGGTTCATTTTCCAATGCATAAGCCAGGCAAAAGGGGTAAGGCCAGGAGTTATCGGTATTAACGTGGATTCCATTAATTAATTCGTTAAAAGTGATTTCGTAGGGATTCCATTTACCCATAATGCTGTGCATAATCTGGGCACTATCTAAGCTGCTTTGTTTTGCCAGTGCATTTACCAGCATTTTGTTGGAAACCCCGATTCTGAAATTACCAGAAATTAACTTGTTAAATATGAAGCGTTCATTTGTTTCCAAAGTATTCCAGGCGTTTAAAATGAACTCTTTTTTGGTTTCATCGTCTTTTCCTTCCAGTTCATGTAAATTTTCAATCCATTTATGGAGTTGGAAATCAGAAGTATTTTCGGCAGGCGGCAGGAGTAAGGCAATGGTTTCACTTAAATCGCCAACATTTGAATAACTTTCAGAAAACAGCCATTCTGGTGTTTGAGTGATTTCAATTGCCCAATATTTTAATAAAGCAGATTTAATTGGCCGTTTCGGTTTTTTGCCTGTAAATAATGCAATCACCCAAACTTTGTCTTTGTCATCGGCATAATTGAAATAATTAACCAAAGCAGCGATTTTATCGTTGGTTTTATTGCTGAGTTCGAGTTGCTGGATGAGTTGTGCGAAACGTTTCATAGCTTATTTCGTTTCATTTTGTTCAGCCAAATCAACTTTATTCTCTTCATCATCTTCTTGTCCGAATTTAGTTGTCACTTCAGCAGATTCGATGCCATTATCGTTTAAAAATCTACTGAAAGCAGCCGTAAAACCGTGCGTAACATAAACTTTCTCTGCACCGGTTGCAGTAATAGCGTCCATTAAACCAGTCCAATCGGCATGATCACTCAAGGCAAAACCCGCATCAGCACTTTGCCAGCGGCGATGTGCCCGAACTTGCATCCAACCGGAGCAAATTCCGGTTACCGGATGACTCAGGTTTTTAATCCAGCGACTATCTCTCATAACCGGAGGAACAATCACAATTCCCTTTTGTAATTCATCTTTAGTAATTTCGGGCGTAATTCTAATGGTTTCAGGTAAATTTACGCCTGCATTTATGATTACCTCATTCAGGTTTGCAATGCTATTATGAACATAAATAGGAATATTACCGGTTAGGTTTTTAATTAAGCGTTGTGCTTTGCCTAAGCTATAAGCAATGAGTATGCTTGTTTTCTGTTGAGTGATGTTATCACTTACCCAACTTTTAATTTTATCGAAAACGATATCTTGTTTTTGCCATTTGTAAACAGGTAGACCAAAAGTGCTTTCAGAAACAAATGAATGGCATTTTACAGGTTCAAAAGCAGTGCTGATCCCGTCATCTTCTATTTTATAATCGCCTGAAACGACACAAATTTCTCCTTTATATTCTAAACGTACCTGAGCTGAACCGATGATATGGCCTGCGGGGAAAAAAGAAATATTCACACCATTTCTGACAATGCTTTCTCCATAATCAAGGGTTTCTACATTTAAATCTTCGCTAATGCGTCGTTTAATAATTGGTTTTGTTAGCGTATGACAGAGATAATATTTATTGCCAAAACGTACGTGATCGCTGTGGCCATGTGTGGTTACGGCATAATTTACAGGCCACCAGGGGTCTATATAGAAATCGCCCTGCTTACAATAAATGCCTTTTTTAGTGAATTCGATTAATGCCATGCCTAATAAACAATAAAGCTGATTATAAGTTTTAATGTCATATCGGCTAATTACCCGATAAATTGAAATATCGGGTAATTACCCGATAAATTGAAATATCGGCTAATTAGCCGATATTAGTTTTGAAATTCAATTAATTTATTCGATATTGGTATTATGATTTGCATTATAACAGGTGATATTGTAGGCTCAAGGAAAATAAAAGATAGCTGGCTATTGAGCTTGAAAACTGCTTTAAAGTTAGCCGCCGGGCAAAATAACAAATGGGAAATATATCGTGGAGATAGCTTTCAGCTGGAGGTAGAACCAGAAAATGCGATTAAAACCGCTGCTTATTTGAAAGCCTGTATCAGAATAAACAAACCTGCGGATGTAAGAATGGGCATTGGAATCGGAGAAGTAAAACACAAACGAAAAAAGCTTTCAGAATCAAGTGGAGATGCATTTGTAAACTCCGGGATCGCCTTTGATAGTTTAAAGCAAGCTAAGGTTAATCTGGCTATTAAAACTGATTTCCCAGATTTTGATGAAGAAATTAATGTACTAATTAAGCTATCTTTAATTACAATGGATAGCTGGGGAATTGTTGCGGCTGAAATGATAAAACTGGCGCTTGAAAATGAAAATTTACTTCAAAGTGAGTTGGCTGCTATTTCTGGTAGAACGCAATCATCTGTAAGTGAAGCTTTAAAGAGGGCCCATTATTCAGAACTTATGGAAATGGATAAGCTTTATCGTAAAAAATTGAACCAAATACTTTCTAAATAATGGACATCTATTTAGTTAAAATCATCCTTGCTCATTTGATCGGAGATTTTTTTCTTCAACCTAATTCCTGGGTTAAGGATAAAGAAAGAAAAAAACTTAAATCGGGAAAATTATACTTGCATGTTCTGGTGCATATTACATTGATATTTGTGATATTTCTGAGTTTCAAAGCCTGGAAAGTCGCATTGTGTATTGGTGTACTTCATTTCGTGATTGATGCCTTAAAAACGCTGTTTCAAACTAAAAAGAATGCCAGAACATTGTTTTTTATTGATCAGGTTTTACATTTAAGCTCCATTGTACTGATATGGCATATTTTCTACAGGGGTTATCTTGATATTAGCTACTTTAATGAAGTAAAAACCTGGATCTTAATTTCTGGGGCTTTGTTTTTAACCATGCCAACATCGATAATAATGAAGGTAATTATTGCCAAATGGCTACCGGAGAACGATAGTGAAAGTCCTCAATCGTTACAAAATGCGGGCAAATATATTGGGATTTTAGAACGTGTTTTGATTTTTGTTTTTATCCTAACCAATCACTTTGAAGCTGTCGGATTTTTACTTGCAGCAAAATCCATCTTCCGTTTTGGCGATTTAAAAGAGGCACATGATTTGAAATTAACTGAGTATGTATTGATTGGTACTTTACTGAGTTTTGGGATTGCAATCATCATCAGCATGCTTACACAAACATTTATTGCATAAAAAAAGCAGCCCGAAAGCTGCTTTTAATTTTTTATCTGGCTCCCGGAGGACAATTTTCTTTTAAAAACTTAGTAAAGGTTAGTGATAAATGCTCGTCGGTTCCTTCGCCTTCAGAAATGCTATGTGTACGATTAGGATAACTCATCAATTGAAATACTTTTTTGTTTTTAATCAATTCATCAATTAACATTTCAGCATTTTGATAATGAACGTTATCATCGCCGGTACCATGAATGTAAAGCAGATTACCTTTTAAATTTTTGGCATAAGTAATAGGAGAGCCCTTTACATAAGCCTCTTTACTTGGAAAAGGAGTGCCCATATAGCGTTCCTGATAGATATTATCATAAGTTAACTGATTGCCAACAGCTGCAATTGCGATACCTGTTTTATAAATATCCGGGTATTGGAACATCAGGTTTAAGGTTGAAGAACCTCCGCCACTCCAGCCCCAAACAGCAATACGATCTTTATCCATAAAAGGATAGGTTGCCAATAACTTTTTAGTTGCCATAGCCTGATCCCTGATATTGATTATACCAATGTTTTTATAGATACTTTTACGCCATGCTGCTCCTTTCGGAACCGGGGCACCGCGGTTATCCATCGAAATATAAATATAACCATCATTCGCCATATCTCCACCATATAATCCATTGCTGCCTGCGCCATAAGTATCAGCAGCTGTTTGTGATGCAGGCTCGCCATATACAAAAAATACAACAGGATATTTTTTATCTGGATTGAAATGATCAGGTTTTTTCATCCACCCATCCAATTCAATCCCATCTTCTGTCGTTACTTTAAAAAATTCTACTTTATTTTTTGGTGCTTCTTGCTTGGCTAATTGTGTAGTGATGCTTCCATCCATAGTGAGAGGACTTCCAGTTGTAAAGTTCATCCATTCGGCAACTGGTTTTACAACAGAACTATTGTAGATATGGCGGGCAAAAGCAGCATTAGGAGAAATATCATAACTGTGTGTGCCTGGCAGGATTGATGGTGTTACCATTTCGAGTTTACCTTTACCATCCAACCTGGTTTTATAAAGATAACGTTGTGTGGCATTGGTTGGTGATGCAATGAAATATACATAATTGTTTTTCTCATCAATAAGTTTTACAGAGATAACATCGTAGTTTCCTTTAGTAATTAAAGTTGTTTTTTTACCATCTTTACTAATTCTGTATAAATGATCCCAACCATCTTTATCTGATAAAATTGTAAATTCCTTATTGTCGTTCAACCATTTCCATTCATCCTGAGCATCAATCCAGGCCTTTGCTTTTTCTGTATAAATAGCCTTGGCAGAACCGCTGGCTGCATCACAAATGAAAACAATACTTTCATTTTGCTCACGGTTAAGTTGCTGTAAAATCACTTCATTGCTATTTGGAACCCACTGCATACGAGGAATGTAATGTTGAATATTATCTCCGGGAACATTTAACCAATTGGTTTTGGCAGTAGCAATATCAACTATACCAACTTTACATGCAGATGGATTTTCTCCTACTTTTGGATACTCAACCGGAATAGTGTAAGGATAAATAGAATCGGTATTGTTTATCATTAAGAAATTTTTAATTTTCGTAGCATCGATTTGCCAATAAGCAATTGATTTTCCATCTGGACTCCATCTAAAACCGTCTCTACAGTCAAATTCTTCTTCATAAACCCAATCGAAAGTACCATTAATCATCCGGTCGGTTCCATTTGTTGTTAAAGCTTTGGCGCCAGTTCCATCTATATTTTCAACATATAAATTATGCTTACTCACATAAGCAACTTTACTTCCATCGGGCGATAATTTTGCAAACATTAAAGATGATGCAGGTTTATCTTTCCCAATTTGGGTTATTTTATTTGAAGTTAAATCTGCCAGCCAATAATCTCCACGGGTATCATAGCGCCAAACTTTTTTACTGTTTGTAAAAATCAATGCTTTAGTGCCGTCTGACGATAATTGAAAACTTCGAACTGCAATTGGCGAATCTTTTCCGGCAGGAGTGAGGAGTGCTCTGGAAATAATGGTTTTTCTGTCACTTTTAGGGAGTGTGATGTTTACAACTTCTCCACTGGCAATTTGATAATAAGAATTACCGTCTTTTGCCCAGTTTATACCTTGAGCTTTTGCTTCAATTAATGCACAAATTGAAATGCAGGTAATTGATAATTTGAATAATAAGTTTTTTATCATAAATAATCAGACATAAAAAAAGCTTTTTAACTTTCGGGCTAATTTAAAAAAAAGCCGGCAGTTAAAAAGCCGTTTATTTTAAGATATTGGTTAATTATTCACCACCTTGCATTTTTGCAAGATCTTCCATGGTAACCACTTCATAACCAGCCGGAACATCTTTAGAAATTACACCAACTTTACCCTCTGCAATTGATTTTAATGTTGTAGTAGTTTCAATTCCTCTTTGAACCATTGTATATTTTACTGGAAATGCGCCTAAACCCGGAAAATAGTTTTGAGCACCAACGTTTGGTAATTCGATGTCTTTAGTAGCCCAAAGTTCATGCGAAGCGCCTTTATCATCCTTAAATGTATATTTTTCAGCGCTGAAACCACCAACAGTTTGTTTCTCACCGGTAGCTTTAAAATCAGAAAATTTTGGCATTTCACCCATTGCTTTCTCCACGTCTTCTTTTGATTGTTTTACAGCAAATTGTTTTTGTGCAATAGGCACATCAATTAAAAGCAAACCAGTTCTGGCATTATTATCAGAAACAATACCAATTAAAGCCGGACCTTGTTCAATTTCAATTTTAGTTAAACCATTATTGAATTTAACCTTCATTTCTGCTGGCGGTTCTTGTCCAGCCATGGCAGATTTCTGCTCATCGGTTAATTTATATTGCAAGCCGTAAGTAATTGTACCTTCGGTTATTTTCTTTTGCGCATGAGCGATTACAGCTGTACCTACTAATATAAAGGCTACAACACTTGTTTTAATTGATTTGAACATGTTTTTATTTCAGTTTAGTAATTTACCAGTTAATTTTTTCTTTATTTAAAAAGGAAGCGATACCTTTTTTAAAATCTTCGCTCTCCCGAACACGAGCATTAATTTGTATTGCTGTTTCTAAAGTTTTCTCAAGTAAGGGCTTTGTAGTTTGATTTATCAGCTGTTTTGTGATCATTAACGAATTGCCCGAACTCTCTTTACACAAACTTAGTGCAAATTCTCTAACCTTTAGATGAATTTCTGAAGAATTTGTTACAAAATTTATCAAATTATATTTCAATGCTTGTTCTGCATGAAAAATTTTTCCAGTGAGTAAAATCTCCTTAGCGATGGTTTCATTTACCTTTTGCATTAAAAAGCAGGAAACAATTGCAGGAACAAATCCAATTTTAACTTCAGTATAGCCAAAATTACTTTCAGGAGTTGCGAAAACAATATCACAAATAGTTGCTAACCCGCAACCGCCGGCAATTGCATGGCCCTCAACTTGTGCAATAACCACTTTAGGTAAATAATAAATGGTGGTAAAGAGTTTCTTTAGATTATTGGAATCTGCAACGTTTTCCTCAAAGGTATTATATTGTAACTGTTGAAGGTATTCTAAATCTGCGCCTGCACTAAAAGTACCACCATTAGCATTTAAAACAACTACTTTGGCTAAGTCATCCTCTTCTGCCTGTATAAAAGCATTGGTTAATGCTTTGACCAGATCTGGGTTTAAAGCATTCCGCTTCTCCGGTCGATTAATGGTTATGGTGGCAATTCTATCTTCCACACTATACAAAACCAGGTTTTTCATCGATATATAACTTGTTTTTTAAAAGTGATGAAGCTATCACGAGCATATCACTGCCGTTTATAAGCAGTATGCTCATGATGGTTCCATATTATTGGGTTAGGTAAACCAAATATGCAGGATTTTTCTTTAAAACATGATGTTCTACTTTAATATTTTCAGCAAAGGTTTTGAACATTTCAATTTTATAATCTTTGTTTGTAGCATCGATAATGATTGATTTATACTCCACTTCCTTTGGAAGATTTTCCAGTGTAAATCTGGTGTTCCCGGTTATCCAGATTCCGGAGAATTTGCCGATAATATTTAATCTTTTACGATTTAAAGCTTCATCAACCAGTAAGATTTTGAATTTATCAAAAATGATTTGATGATCTTTCTTAATAAACGGATGGAGAATAGTATCCTGTTTTAAAGTGATGAAATTAATTTTACTGATCTGATACTGCTCCAGGGCTGGTTTAATAAAGAATAGATAATTTTTATCATCAGCACTTAAATCGGTAAGTAAAACTGTTTGGTTACCGTTAACAAACGCCGCTGCATAATTTTTTCTTAGCGTAAAAAAGATAATTTTCTTTTGATGAACAGCTGTATAACTATCGTAAATAATCAGCATTTGGTAGATGATATAAATAGACAGCGACAACAATAAAGCCCATTTCTTATATTTTGAAAATGAATAAACCAATAATCCTAAAGCAAAACTCAACAAAATTAATTCTGGTAAGTTTATCCAGATGGATGAAAAAGTAGAGTAGGGTAAATCGGCAATCCATTTCAGAGCGTTGTTTGTAAATGTAATAATCCATTCAAATATTGGCGAAAGTTTATCTAAAAAAGGAATGAGCACAGCTATTCCTAAAATCATAATGATAATTAATGGGATGGAAATAAACAGATTGCCCAGCAAAAAGTAAACCGGGAATTGATGAAAATAATAAATGCAAAGCGGAAAAGTGATAAGCTGCGCAGCTAATGAAAGTGCGGTTAATTCCCACACTTTGTTAAGCCATTTGTTTTTAACGTAAATCCAATTGTAAATTTTAGGCTGGAGGTAAATTAACCCAAATACTGAGATATATGATAATTGGAAACCAACATCCCAAATTAGAAATGGATTGTAAATTAATTGACAAAAAGCCGCGAATGACAATGTATTATAACCGTTTTTGTTTTTAGCAAAAGTTTTAGCAGTAATGAAAATGGTTATCATAATGGCAGACCGAACGACAGACGGCGATAAACCTGTAATT
This sequence comes from Pedobacter chinensis, assembly GCF_003339865.1. Classification (GTDB taxonomy): domain Bacteria; phylum Bacteroidota; class Bacteroidia; order Sphingobacteriales; family Sphingobacteriaceae; genus Pedobacter; species Pedobacter chinensis. The sequence continues at coordinate 196,309 of NZ_QPKV01000002.1, read as the reverse complement.
AAAGCATAAACCCAGATCAGGCTGCAAATCAAAATGAATTTGAAAATTCGTAAAGTTTTTTTCTTGTCGAGAAACATCAGTAAAAAGTCCAGAACAAAGAAGATAATCGCAACATGGCTACCTGAAACTGAAAGTGCATGTATGGTTCCGGTTTTGGAGTAAGCAGCCAATGTTTCCTTACTCAAGTCTGCCCGATAGCCTAAAATCAATGTTGACGCTACAGCAAAAGCCTCATCATTTTTAATAAGTTTACGATACTTGTCAATTTGCTTTTCTCTTAGATTTATAGCAAATTTTATAATTGGATTTCCAATGTTCTTATTCGTTTTCAATAAATGGGTCTGATCAATAAATGTTTGTTCATACATATTATGAATCGCCAGCCAACCTTTAAAATCAAATTCTGCAGGATTGTACGGCGGTTCAACTTCAAAATGATGAGCTGGGATAATCAATTCATCTCCATATCTTAATTTTATTGGATTTACATTGTTTAGTTTTAATGCCAAAAGTAACTGGCCACTAAGTCTGATTTGCTTGTTATTTTGATAACCCGAAACAATTCTCGCCTTAAAACGAAGAATATCATTGATTTTTTCAGGTTCCCCGTTAATCCAGATTTTTAAATAAGTATTATTATTTCTGGCAAAATAACTGGCTTTGAGTTTTTCGTTGTTCAGTAAGCAAAGCACGCCACCAAAAGCAAAGAAAAACAGTAAAATCAGTATGCCAGTTAAACCTTTAAACCGATAGCCGTTTAGCTTTTTGTAATAGACATTGATAAACAAAATAGCCAGAAGAAGAATTCCCGCTATCATTTCAGTAATCAGAATAAATTTTTCCCGAGGCAGAAAATAAAAGATTCCAATTCCAGAAATAAATGGAGCTAATATCCTCACAAAAATATATTCTCCCTTAAACATACTAAAACTGGTATCTTAACTGAACTTTCACTTCCGATTTCTTATTTCCTTGAATTTCATCAAGATATGTTCCTATGGTTTCCACATCCTTATAAATGAACATGGCATATCTTGTCCAGATATTCAGTTTCTTAGCCAGATTATATTTCAGATTTAAATACGTTCTGAAACCTTTTCCGCTATACATTCCGAAAGCAAAGCTGTAAAGAACGTCATCTTCATAAGCATAAATCCTACTGTTATAACTCGGTGTATTGAAGTAGGCAATTCTTAAATTTCCGGTAATTTTAGAAAATTTGGGAGCGTAATTTATATCTTGATAAATTAAACAACCAAATTCGCTATTGGCTTCTCCTTTTTTATATTGTGAAACCTCTATCCGGTTTTGAAAACTCCATTTTTTATTTAATTGCCAACTTATTTCCGTGCGGTAACTTTCTTTTTTTACATCATCTAAAAAGTTAACCAGAACATTTAAATCTGTGTTTTGCTGTTTGTTTTCTGTTTTAAATCTGGTTAAAATTTTAAAGGTTTTTGTAGGGGTATAAACCACCTGACTTAAAATTTCATAACCTTTTGATGGTGCATCAACTCTATACTTTAACCATGGAAATTGAAAATAATCACCATAAAAGGAAAATGACCAGCGTTTATTTGGAATAATATTTAATCCTGCATAAAGCCCTTTTTCATTTACAGCCTCACTTGCTTCAGCTAAGCCCTGATTAAAAAAGTTGTGAAAATCTTTAGCATAATCTCTATAAGTTATTGCAGCTGAAACTGTTGGTGATAAACTAACCAAAGCCCCATTTACATAAGCTAAACCACTATTTAAGCTTTTGCTAACCTCGCCAAAAAAATAAATGTTTTTATAAGTGTAATTGTAAAAAAGGCCGAGGTTAGTTAATGAATTTCCGGTAAAACTGAACTGATCATAAACTGCGGCCTGTGTAATAAAACTGTTTCCATATTTACTTTGATGGGCAATTGCTCCAATTCCCAACTCATTTTTAGTGTACTGAACAACAGCGCCAAAAACCTGTTGACTTAATACATTTCTGTTTTTAATTTCTGATGGTGTTCTGTGTAAACCTGTTTGATTAATTGTTGCCTGAACTAAATCTCCTTCAAAATTTATACTCTGGCTAGCATCCAGGTTTCTTAAAGATATGAATGGTGTGATATCAATGTTTTGATATAAGTTTATGGTTGCTGATGCACCTCTAAGGAATGAATACTCATTTGCTGATGTATATGGGCGCAAACCTAAATCTTTTTTGGCTACACTGGTTACATCCGGCCCTTTACCAAAAGAAAAGCCCGACCAAAGCGTTAACCCCTGTCCAAATTGTAAATTATAATCACCTACCACTAATTTCTTTATCTTTCCCAATTTATAAAGAGCAGCGTTGCCAGAAACAAAATCGAAAGGTTTATCTATGAATTTTTCACCAGCATCTTTATCTACGGTAATTGCAGCCGAAACTATTGATCCATAATGATATCTATAACGGGCTTGAAATCTTTCGGGTGTACCCAAATATCTGTTTCCTGGTAAATCGGTATAACCCTTCTGCTTTTGTAAAGTCTGGGCGAAACGCATCACTACATCATTTTCCCCTAAGCTGAATATATTTTTTAAAGTGAGTTTTTCATATTCAGTGATTGCATTTAACGTAATAAATGGCAAAAGATTTTGAACGGTTTTAATATCAAAACCATTAATGCTCTGCAACTCTAACACATCAACCAGGTTTCCATTTTCTTTGACGTAATCAAAGAAATTGCTGATTTGTAATGGCGATAAGAAAACCAATGTTTTTAATTCTTGAGGAGAGGTTTTATTTAAATTAATCGGATGTTTTTTTAACCTGGTCAAAACATCAATCAATTCAGTCATGTCATATTCATCAGGAAGATTTTCGGCAACACTTTCCAAAATGTCCTGAATGTGGATCTCTTGTTCAGTAATTTGAGCATTTGCGATGAAACCCAGCATCACGAAAAGCAAGGTCATTATTTTAAAACGCATAGCCAATTGCAATTTGAGGTGCATAACCAAGACTAGCATCATAAGTAGTTGCCATATCTAACAACAACTTTTTGTAATTTAAGCCAAAACCTGCATACTGCTTAAAAGGTTTGGCACTCAAACCACCTCTCAGGCTAAATGAATCAACTATTTTGTAATCAATGCCTAAACTAACATCTATATATTGATTCAATATTTTACTGACTGAACTGGCAATCAATATCTTATCTGATGCGAAATAGCTTGCCCCAATATTAAATGATGTTGGAATTTCTATCAAAGCTTCGGTACTGCTAAATTTTTGTTTAGAAGGATTACTAACAAAAGCTCCAAAAATAAATTGATTTTCAAAGCAATAAATCACACCAATGTCAACAGAAAACCCCGTTGAAGTACCATAGTTGGTAATTCTCAATTGATGATAATTTACATTGATTGCGGTAGACAGTTTATCGCCAAACTTTTTTGCATAAGCGAAGCCAACTTTGCTTTCGTTGTATTCAACAAATCCATACCGCTGAAAGCTTGTTCCTAAAAAGTTGTTTTTGAAAGGAATAACAGCAACAAAAGCTTGTGTGCTAATTTCATCACTAAAAAGATGTTTGATGTAGCTTAATGAAATGACGGGTTTTTCGATGCCCGTAATTCCAGATGGATTTGCCTGCAAAGTCCAGACATCGGGTACGGCAGTGCCGTTGTTGCCAATCGCTGTTAGGCGTGCCCCTAAATTGTTTTGGGCAGATAAATAAAAAGGAGTAAGGAAGACTAACAATGCATACCATATTCTCATAAAAGGGCGTTAAACCAGTTAAAAAAAATAGGGTGATTGTTGTTTGGTTATTCTAATGTAGAAAAATTAAATCAGAATTGGGAATTAGGGAATTATTTTTTTTTAGAAATAAATGTTAGCTACATCATCATGCCAGAAATGAACTCAGGGTAACGACTACTTGTGCTTACGGTATGAGAAGTTTTATAAATGATGCTTGGTTACTACAACTCCTGCGCTAAATTTACCAAAAAGCCTTTTAGTTTTTCCAAAGAATCAATGATCTTTTGATTTTCTTTAACATCAGATTTATTGTTTTTTAAATACTCCTTGGCACCTTTTAAAGTAAAGCCCTTTTCATCCACCAAATTGAAAATAATCTTTAAATTTTCGATATCTTCCGGAGTAAAAAGTCGATTGCCCTTCTTGTTTTTTTTAGGTTGAAGAATATCGAATTCTTTTTCATAAAAACGTATTTGTGATGCATTTACTTTAAACATTTCGGTCACTTCGCCCATAGTATAATACATTTTATTGATGTCTCTTTCTTTATAAGGCATAATTGGTGCTTGATTATGAGTGTTTTATATCGATTAATTAAAGTATTCAAATGTAGCTCGATTTTTCCTTAATAACGTAATAAAATTTTAATTTTGTTCCTCCAATAATATAACGATGACCGCACAAGAAATAAGACAGGCATTCCTAAATTTTTTTAAAGAGAAACAACATCATATTGTTCCATCTGCACCAATTGTGGTAAAAAATGATCCTACATTAATGTTTACTAACGCCGGGATGAATCAATTTAAAGATTTGTTTTTAGGAGAAGCGGTTATTAAATATCCACGGGTTGCCGATACCCAACGTTGTTTACGCGTATCAGGAAAACACAACGATTTGGAAGAAGTAGGCATTGATACCTATCATCATACCATGTTTGAAATGCTGGGTAACTGGAGTTTCGGAGATTATTTTAAGAAAGATGCCATTGCCTGGAGCTGGGAGTTATTGACTGAAGTTTATAAAATTCCAAAGGAAAAATTATATGTAACGTATTTCGAAGGTGATGAGAAAGAAGGTTTAGAAAAAGATCAGGAAGCTTATGATCTTTGGAAACAATACATTGATGAAAGCCACATTTTACCAGGGAATAAAAAAGACAATTTCTGGGAGATGGGTGATACAGGTCCGTGTGGTCCTTGTTCCGAAATCCATGTGGATTGTCGTACTGATGAAGAAAAAGCTCTGGTTGATGGCGCTACTTTGGTTAATGCAGATCATCCACAGGTAATCGAAATCTGGAACAATGTATTTATGCAGTTTAACCGTTTAAAAGATGGTTCATTGCAAAGTTTACCTGCTAAACATGTTGATACAGGAATGGGGTTTGAACGTTTGGTTCGTGTTTTACAAGATAAAACTTCTAATTACGATACAGATGTTTTTCAACCGATAATTCAGTTCATTGCAGAGAAATCTGGAATTAAATACGGTGCTGAAGAGAAAACTGATGTTGCAATGCGCGTTATGGCTGATCATATTCGGGCTATTTCATTCGTTATTGCCGATGGTCAGTTGCCTTCAAACAACAAGGCTGGTTATGTTATTCGCAGAATTTTACGCCGTGCAGTGCGTTATGCTTATACTTTCTTAAATTTCAAAGAACCATTTCTAAATCAATTGGTCCCTTTATTGGCTGAACAATTTAAAGGTGTTTTTGATGAATTGATCTCTCAACAGGATTTTGTTCAGAAAGTGGTTCTGGAAGAAGAGGTTTCTTTTTTGAGAACGCTATCTACAGGTATTCAACGTTTTGAAAAGTACCAGGCAATAAATAATCTGGTTGAAGGGAATTTCGCATTCGAATTATCAGATACTTTTGGTTTCCCAATTGATTTAACTGAATTAATGGCGAGAGAAAAAGGCTGGAGTGTTGATTTAGCTGGGTATGAACAAGCCCTTAAAAAACAGAAAGATGATAGCCGTGCGGCCACAGCAATTGATACAGGAGACTGGGTTATTGTGAATGCTGATGATCAAAGTGAATTTGTTGGTTATGACGATTTAGAAATTGAAACTGAAATTTTAAAATATCGTAAAGTAAAGGCGAAGGGGAAAGAACAATATCAGATTGTTTTGCGCCAAACTCCTTTTTATGCAGAAAGTGGTGGACAAGTAGGTGACACCGGACGATTAGAAGATCATAGTCGCCAATTTTGGGTTGATATTACTGATACTAAAAAGGAAAATGGATTAACGGTTCACTTCACTGATATTTTACCTGATAATTTAGAAGGTAAATTCTGGGCAGTTGTTGATGAGGACAAACGTATTTTAACTGAAGATAATCACTCCGCCACTCATTTATTACATGCTGCACTTAAGCAGGTTTTAGGTCAGCATGTGAATCAAAAAGGTTCTTTGGTAAATGCTGATTATTTGCGTTTCGATTTTTCTCATTTTGCTAAAGTAACTGATGAAGAACTTGCTCAGATCGAAGTGATCGTTAATCAGAAAATCAGGCAGAATATTAAGTTAAAAGAACAGAGGAATGTTCCATATCAAGATGCGATAGAAAGTGGCGTTACTGCTTTATTTGGTGAGAAATATGGCGATTTTGTTCGAATGATAACTTTCGATGATCATTTTTCTAAAGAACTTTGCGGAGGTACACATGTAAAAGCCACCGGGCAAATTGGTTCATTTAAAATTGTTTCTGAAAGTGCGGTTGCTGCAGGTGTTCGCCGTATTGAAGCAATTACCGCAGATAAAGCTGAACAATATTTCTTAGATCAGAGAAAAGAGTTGGCTCATTTAAAAACGTTGTTAAACGGAACTAAAGATTTATCAGCATCTGTTCAGGCGTTGCTTGAAGAAAACGCTAAGCTGAAAAAAGAAATTGAAAAATCCACTTTAGAACGTGTAAATAACTTAAAGCACGAAATTGTGCACCATGTTAGAGGAATTAACGGAATTAACTTAATAGCAAGACATATAGATTTGCCAAGTGCAGATGCAGTTAAAAATTTAGCTTTTTCACTAAAAGACATGATTGATAACCTGTTCCTGGTTTTCACAACAGAAATTGATGGTAAACCTGGAATCACGGTCATGTTATCTGATCATTTGGTTAAGAAAGGCATGAATGCATCGAACATCGTTCGTGAGTTAGGAAAGGAAATTCAAGGCGGTGGAGGTGGACAACCTTTCTATGCAACTGCAGGTGGTAAAAATCCTGCTGGTTTAAAAACTGTTTTAGAAAAAGCTGAGGGATTTGTAACTCAATAAGTTACCCATTTAAACCCGATTGCAGTGGAAATACTTTTAAAAAGTGCATTACCCCTGAATACCCTGTAATAAAGTAACAGATGAAACAGATCTTTCATTCCTCAGAAAGACAGGAGTTTTTTAAAAGATTGGAACAAAAAGCGGGACTAAATTAACCGAAGAACTACTGCAATTGCTTTTCAAAAAATTATAAAAACTTTAAAATAAACTCAGTGTGAAGAACGCATAAAAAAAGAGGCTTTAAAGCCTCTTTTTGTTTTAATGTCGACCGTGTTTTTCCCTGTGTCCTCTGGAGAATAAACTTGAATTTACTCGTCTATCATGTTGTCTGTAATCAACACGTTGTGGTCGGTAATTATTTCTGGGCGAATTGTATTTAATCCTGTTTCCACCTCCGTACGATGAGTGAACAACGTTTACATGATTTGCATATTTAACGCTATGAACGTTGTAACTGCGGTAAGGACTATTTCCGTATACCACAACTTTTCTGCCCCTGTTTAAATCATATCCTCTGTATCTTGATGGTAAATATCTTGATTTAACCCATCTATTTCCACTTAGATAAACAAATTGTCTTTGCGGAACATAATAATAGGAATGTACCTCTGGAAGATAATAGTAGTTAACATTTTGATAACCGACAGGAACCCAGGCTGGTTGTGGTCCGATATTTACATTGATGCTTACCTGGGCGTTAGATTGATTAGATGTTAAAGCCGCAATACCTACAATCGCAGCAACAATAAATAACTTTTTCATAGTAATCCATTTAATTTGTGTGTAGTATTACAAATTCAAACGGTGTGCCAAAATTTCTATTGTAACAGAGATATAAAAAAGGAGTTTCTTTTAGAAACTCCTCACATTACAACTAAAATACGAACTATCTTCTACTATTGATTCTTTGGCCTACATTTCTTTCAGGACGGTTATCATTACCTTTACCAGTATTTATACGGCCGTTGTTTTGTACAGGTTTAACGGGTTGATTTATCCTTACGAAAGTTTTTTGATTGCGGCTGGGGCGACTGCCATTTATCACAACCGTTTTATTACCATTATAATTGGGATGACCTTTTACTATATTGTATTTAGTATCGCGGCTATCTCTTATTATAGTTTGACGCCCTCCATAGTTTTTATACTTACTGTATTTAGCAACATAAACATTGTTCCTCAAATACGGTTTTGGTTCATTTATAACAACTTTATAAGCGCTGTATAAATCGAAGTTACGATATTGAACAGGTAAACTGTTTGCACTAATCCAATGTCCTGCGTTTGAATAAATATATTGACCAGATGGAACATAATAGTAGGCGTTAATATCAGGAAGATAATAATAATCTACATGATCATATCCGGCCGGACCCCACAAAGGCTGTGAACCAATATTTATATTTAAGCTAACCTGTGCTTTGGCATTGTTGATGCTGAATAATGAAACCATCAGAACTGCAGCAAATAATACTAACTTTTTCATAATGTTTTTAATTTAAAGGTTTCTTTTGTGTGTTAATTACTGAGATAGACATAGCCATTAGATGGTAGTTTAATTACGGCAATTCGTTTTAACATTCTTTAACTATAATTTTCAATTACTCAATATATTGAGTAATTTTACTCAATATATTGAGTAATTTGTTAAATATGTTTGAACTTCCTGAACTACAAAGAATTATAAAGGTTTTGAATGAACCAAAAAGATTTATTCAGGTACTTGTTGGTCCGAGGCAAGTAGGTAAAACTACGTTAATAAACCAATTGGTACAAAAAATTACCATGCCTTATTTATTTGAATCTGCCGATGCAGTGGTAGCATCAGATCAAACATGGATTGAAAAAATATGGAATAATATACGACAATCTATAAAAAATAATAATTCAGATGATTATCTTTTGGTTATAGATGAAATTCAGAAAATTGATAATTGGAGCGAAATTGTAAAGCGCCTTTGGGATGAAGATATACGGAACGGTACAAATATAAAAGTAATTTTATTGGGCTCATCCCGATTGCTTATTCAGCAAGGTTTAACGGAATCACTGGCGGGACGTTTTGAATTAACCTATTTGGGGCATTGGAGCTTCGTAGAAATGGAAAAAGCATTTGGTTTTAGTGCAGACGAATATGTTTGGTTTGGTGGTTATCCGGGTTCAGCTGGTCTGATTGATGATGAAGAGCGCTGGAAAAATTACGTTTCAAATGCATTAATTGAAACCAGTATTTCCAAAGATATATTAATGCTCACACGAGTAGATAAACCAGCTTTAATGAAGAGACTATTCGAGTTGGGTTGCCTGTATTCGGGACAAATTCTTTCATTTACAAAAATTTTAGGACAACTTTCTGATGCAGGAAATACAACAACATTATCTCATTACTTGCAATTATTAGATACAGCCGGATTACTCGGGGGTATTGAAAAATTTGCTGCAGATGTAATTAGAAAACGTTCATCGAGCCCTAAATTCCAAGTGCATAACAATGCTTTGGTCAGTGCTCAAAGAAATGAATTTTTTGAAGAAATAAAGAAGCAGCCAGCAGAATGGGGACGAATGGTAGAATCATCAATCGGGGCACATCTGCTAAATTCTTCTCTCGCAGAGGGGTATAAAGTGTTTTACTGGCGCCATAGAAATGACGAAGTAGATTTCATTTTGGAAAAACGGGGTAAAATTATAGGGCTCGAAGTTAAAAGTACCGGTCTGGTAACAGGTACTTCAGGAATGAATGCATTTAGTAAAATGTATAAACCTGATAAGATTATGATGATTGGCGCAGGAGGCTTACCGTGGCAGGAATTTTTAAAAATTTCTCCATCAAGCCTTTTTTAACGAAAGATTAAATAATAACTATATTTGCGCTAGTAATATTTAATCACTGATGAAAAGATAAAATCTGATTTATTTAGGATGATGTTCATCAGCAGTTAATAAAATTTAATATACATACAGAGCTTTAAATGCCTTTACAAGAAACAAGCCCAAAAACCGCTTACGAACTCGTTTCAGGACTGGAAATACATGTTCAGTTAAATACAAATACCAAGATATTTTCGGCTGATAGTGCATCTTTTGGAGCTTTGCCCAATCAAAATATTTCTACCGTTTCGTTGGCTTTGCCTGGTGCGCTGCCTAAATTAAATAAAGAAGTTGTAGCCAAAGCAGTTCGTATTGGTTTGGCCTTGAATTGTACCATTAATCAAATCAATCATTTCGACAGGAAAAATTATTTTTACGCTGATTTACCTAAAGGATATCAAATCACACAAGATAACCAGCCCATTTGTGTAAACGGTTTTTTAGAAGTGGAGCTGGCAGATGGCTCAACGAAAAAAATAGGAATTAATCGCATTCATCTGGAAGAGGACGCGGGTAAAAGCATTCATGATCAGGATGATAACTATTCGTTGGTTGATTTGAACCGTGCCGGCGTGCCATTAATCGAAATTGTGACCGAGCCAGATATCCGTACTTCGGAAGAGGCTTCTGCTTTGTTGAGCGAGATTAGAAAATTGGTTCGCCACTTAAATGTGAGCGATGGGAATATGGAAGAGGGGAGTTTGCGTTGCGATGCAAACATTTCTATCCGTGAAAAGGGAACAACAGAATTTGGAACACGTTGCGAAGTGAAAAACCTGAATTCTATGCGTAATGTACGCAGAGCGATGGATTTTGAATTTGGCCGTCAGGTTGAGGTAATTTCTAATGGAGGAAAAATTATTCAAAGCACATTGAATTTCGATGCGGATAAAGGTACAACTTCGCCAATGCGTACCAAAGAAGAAGCAAATGATTATCGCTATTTTTCTGATCCTGATTTACAACCCATTTATATTTCTGATGACTGGTTGGCTGAAATTAAATCAGCTATGCCAGCTTTACCGAATGAAATTTCAAAACAAATGATTGCTGAATTCGGTATAACCAAAGCCGATGCAACATTATTTGCAGATGATTTAGACCTATTGAATTATTTCCATCAGGCTTTACCAAATGTGAACACAAAAAAAACATTAATTAACTGGTTAATTGGACCAATCAGGGCTGTTTTAAGTGAAAAAGGAATTACTATCGCCGATTATAATGTTAAACCAGAGCAGTTGGCTGTTGCCATAAATCTGGTTGATGATAAAAAATTAACCCAACAAATTGCCATACAACAGTTGTTGCCTGCTGTAGAACAAAAGGAAAATGCAAATGTTGCTGATTTGGCACAGTCGTTAAATCTTCTCATTTCTGAAAACAGCGATGAACTTGGTGGCTTTATTGATGAAGTGTTAAGTAAATATCCTCAACAGGTTGAGGCATATAAAAAAGGAAAAAAAGGCGTGTTAGGCTTGTTTGTTGGCGATGTAATGAAATTGGCAAAGGGTAAAGCTGATGCTAAAAAATTAAATGAATTGATACTTGAAAAACTAAATAAACAATGAAATTGAAAAACTTAAGCTTAATCATATTAATTGCAATTGCTTTTACGGCTTGTAAACAAAAAGATAGTTTTACGATTGATGGAACTTTTCAAAATACGGGCGAGGAGAAAAAAGTGTTCTTATACGGGATGCAAAGTAGCCAGATGGTAGCCATTGATTCCACTAATCTGTCAGAAAAGGGCGAGTTCAAATTTATTCGTAAAACGCCATCTGTAGATTTCTTTAGGGTTTCTATTGGTAATCATGAATTTATGCTGATTGCTAAAAATGGTGATGAAATTAAATTAGAGGCCGATTTAGCTGATAAAACAATGGCTTACAAAATTTCAGGCGCTAATGAAGTAGAGAAATTATCGGAGTTAAATACCATCAGAAACAATTTTGCTAAACAGGCAGAAAAATTACAAACAGAGTTTGAAGCAAAAGTTTCTGCACAACCACAAAACAGAGCACAGATTTTAGAGGAAATGAGGCCACAATATCAGTCTTATATCAATCAGTTAAATTCGCAGATCATTAAATTCGCTAAGGACAATAAAGGAACTTTAGCTAGTTTTTATGCTATGAATACTTTAAGTCCGCAGGAGTTTGAAGCAGAATTGGTAAAATTTGCTGATGAAGTTAAGGACGAAATTAAAGGTAACGCCACAGTTGACACATTTGTTAAGCAAATGGCTTTATTAAAAGCCGTTCAGGTTGGGCAATTGGCACCTGAATTCACGATCAATAATGTAGATGGAAAGGCTATAAGTTTATCTGATTATAAAGGAAAATATGTTCTGCTTGATTTTTGGGCATCCTGGTGTCAGCCTTGTCGTCAGGAAAATCCAAATGTTGTTAAGGCATACAATAAATTCAAAAATAAAAATTTCGATATCTTAGGCATTTCTTTAGATACGGATAAAGCTGCTTGGTTAGGCGCAATTAAAGCTGATGGTTTAACCTGGGCTCATGCTTCTGAATTGAAAGATTTTAATGGGGAAACTATAAAAAAATATCAGGTTCAAGCGATTCCAACTTCATTTATTATTGATCCTGCAGGAAAAATCGCTGCAAAAAACCTACGGGGAGAAGAACTGGATGCATTTCTAGCTAAAACGTTACGTTAAAAGAAACTCAATGTTAAACTAATTTAAGTCGTTAACAATTTCTTAACTTAGGCTTAACTAAAAATTACATCACAGACAGTACTTTCGTAACAAATATTTAACTATGAATAACGCAGGTCAGAAAATATTAATTGTTGATGATGAACCAGATATTCTGGAATTAATTGAATATAACCTAAAAAAAGAGGGTTATCAGGTTTTTACTGCCTCAAATGGACAAGAGGGAATTACTGTTGCCAAAAAGGTTCATCCTGATTTGATTATTCTGGATATCATGATGCCAAAAATGGATGGAATTGAGGCTTGTCGCTTAATGCGGGCAATTCCTGAATTCAAAAACACATTCATGGTTTTTTTAACTGCCAGGAGTGAAGAGTACTCTGAAATTGCTGGATTTAATGTTGGCGCTGATGATTATATCGCAAAGCCAATTAAGCCAAGAGCCTTAGTAAGCCGGATCAATGCCATTTTAAGAAGAAATTCTGGTACAGAAGAGGTTTCTGAAAATAAACTGGAAATTGGTGATTTAGTTATCGACCGTGAAGCCTATTTGGTTTTTCAAGGTGGAAACAAGGTGGTTTTAGCCAAAAAAGAATTTGAGTTATTATATCTTCTGGCATCAAAACCTGGTAAAGTTTATACCCGTGAATCAATTCTGAAAAATATATGGGAAGATTCAGTTGTGGTAACCAATAGAACCATTGATGTTCACATTCGTAAACTACGGGAAAAATTAGGCGAAACTTATGTATCAACTGTAAAAGGTGTTGGTTATAAGTTTGAACTTTCTTAGGTATTACTAATAAAGATATTAGGCCGCAGATCAGCTGATTCTACAGCAACTCTGCGGCTTTTTTTATGCATTTTATCCAACTCGTCATGCTGAAATGAATTTCAGCATCTTTCTGCAATTGAAACCTGAAATATATTCGTGGTAACGACCGCCTTAAAAAAATAAAATCGTATTTTTGCAGCACATTAAGAACACCACAATTTGAAGTATCCAAATTTTAAAGACCTGATCCTTTTCGAAGACAATGATTTTATTGTAATCAATAAGCCACCATTCTTGGCTTCACTTGATGAAAGAGGAGCTGCAGGAGAAACAAATGTTTTACGTTTAGCAAAACAATATAGCGATGATGCTCAGGTTTGTCACCGTTTGGATAAGGAAACCTCAGGGGCTTTAATTATTGCTAAAAATCCAGATGCTTATCGCCATGCCTCCATGCAGTTTGAGCGTAGAAAAGTGAACAAAACCTATCATGCAGTTGTAGATGGTCATGTAATTTTCGATAAATTGTTGGTTGATTTGCCTATTTTAAATGACGGGAATAAAAACGTAACCATTGATAGGGCAGAAGGTAAAAGAGCTGAAACCATCTTTGATTCTTTAAAATATTACAAGCATTATACTTTGGTTGAATGCAAACCAATTACAGGCAGAATGCACCAAATCCGCATTCATTTAGCAACGCAAAGGGCTGCAATTGTTGGTGATGATATGTATAAGGGGAAACCTGTTTTCCTTTCCTCAATTAAACGTGGTTATAAATTAACCAAAGGAGAAGAAGAGCAACCCATTATGAAACGTTTCGCATTACATGCAAGGCATTTGGTTTTCAAAGGATTAAATGATCAGGATATTGTAATTGATGCCCCATACCCTAAAGATTTTGCTACGTTGATTAAACTTTTAGATAAGTTTGATGCTTAACTCCTAAATTTCCTGGAAGAGACTTTGGCTAGCTTACATGCATATTAACACGGATTATCTAACGAATAATTATCAAACCCGGGTTAAAATAAAAAGTTGGAATGTTTCAAGATAAATCTTTAACATTCCAACTTTATATTCTGCAATTTTAATAATAGATTATTCAGCTCTTTTCAATCCAAATTTTTCTATTTTGCTGTATAAATGACTTCTTTGAATATCAATTTCATCAGCTGTTTTTGATACATTCCAATTGTTTTTTTCCAGCTTGAATTTGATAAATTCTTTCTCCGCATGGTCTTTATAATCCTGAAAATTGTTAAAGCTATCAAAAGAAGAAGCTAAACCAACACCAGCATTACCTGCAATCTGATTACTTGAAGCCGCACCGATATTAGTTCCACCACCAGGATTAGCAAAAGCACGCACATCATTTTCAGTAATTACTTTATCACTTAATATGATTAAACGTTCAATCATGTTATGCAGTTCACGAACATTCCCGGTCCACGGCAAAGCTTGCAATGCGGCCATTGCACCCTCGTTAATTTTTTTTACAGGCATGCCATAATCACTGCAAATACTTTCTAAAAAGTTCTGTGCAATAACGGGGATATCATCTGTACGCTCGGTTAAATGCGGTACATGGATATTAATTACGTTTAACCGGTGGTACAAATCCATACGGAAATTACCATCTTCTATTTCTTTGAGCAGATCTTTATTGGTTGCGGCTAAAACACGAACGTTAACATCGATCTCTTTTTCGCCACCTACGCGAGATATTTTATGTTCCTGTAAAGCACGTAAAACTTTTGCTTGTGCCGAAAGGCTCATATCTCCAATTTCATCTAAAAACAAAGTTCCGCCATTGGCCAGTTCGAATTTACCAATGCGTTGCTTTACCGCCGAAGTAAATGAACCTTTCTCGTGGCCAAATAATTCACTTTCAATTAATTCTGATGGAATTGCCGCACAGTTAACTTCAATCAGCGGACTATCTGCACGGTTTGATTTTTCATGTAACCAACGAGCTACCAATTCTTTTCCACTACCATTTGCACCTGTAATTAGCACGCGAGCTTCGGTAGGTGCAACGCGTTCAATGGTTTCTTTAATTTTAGAAATGCTTTCCGATTCGCCTAAAATTTCGCGGGTTTTACTGGCTTTTCGTTTTAAAACCTTGGTTTCGGTAACTAAATTTCCACGATCTAAACCATTACGAACTGTAATTAATAAACGGTTTAAATCAGGTGGTTTTGAAATGAAATCAAAAGCTCCTTTTTTACTTGCTTCAATTGCGGTTTCAACTGTTCCATGCCCGGAAATCATGATGAATGGTAAATCTGGTTTGATTAGTTGTGCCTGTTCAAGCACTTCCATGCCATCCATTTTATTCATCTTGATATCACAGAGAACAAGATCGAAGTTCCCTTTTTTTATCAATTCTAATCCATCAATACCATTATCGGTATCTTCAACGTCATAATTCTCGTACTCCAGAATTTCGCGTAAGGTGCTCCTTATTGCTCGCTCATCATCAATTATTAATAGTTTAGCCATTCGGGATCTTGTTATTCTTTATATGAAATGCGAATATATTATTTTTTAATTAATGTATAGTTTTTTATACAATGAATACGCTATAAACGGTAAAAGAAGTAAAAGGTTTTAATTGGTTATAAACAGAGGAAAAAACTTTTATTTAGTTTTTAAAAGAGGTTTATCTTCTTCCTATTTAACTAAACATATCTAAGTTTTCTGAAAAAAAATAAAAAATGCAGGTCTGTAAGCCGGGTTCTGTTTCCTGATTATTCAGAATTTCTATCATTTATCCAGGATAAACGTTGCCGTTTACCTCTAACGACCTACCCACTAACATCGGACGGGCAGCCCTACATACGTTAGCCTATTTGGTCTTTCAACTCCCGGGGTTTACAATCAATAGCAGTCGCCTGATATTGTCGTGCGCTCTTACCGCACGTTTTCACCCTTACTCCGATAAATCGAAGCGGTATATTTTCTGTTGCACTGATCCGTAATTCAGGTTTTCAATCCTGAATCCCTTTCTGTTAGAAAGCGAGATGCCCTGCGTTGCCCGGACTTTCCTCTCTCCCGATAAATCGGGACAGCGATAGAACAACCTGCATTTTGCGCAAAGATGGCTTTTTTTAACCACAAAGCTGTAAAGAAGTTAAGGAAATTGAATTATTTACAATTTTGCAATTGGGTAGAAACTTGAGTGTAAGGAACAAAGCCCTGATTATTTCCAAATGAATTGGTAATATAAACCATGACCTGAGCCACGTCAATATCTGCCAGTTCGGGGAATCCTGGCATCTTTTCTTTGTATTCTTTACCATGGATAATTAATTGCTCATCAATTCCGTTTTTAATAATACAGGCAAGACGGGTTTTGTTGTTCTTCAGAAATACTGAATCTGTCAATGGAGGAGCAAGCTGGCCTAATCCTTCGCCATTTTGGCCATGGCAATTTTGACATTTAGCTTTGTAGATGTCTTTCCCATTTGACATATAATTCTGTAAATCAATAGTTTCCTGGCTTTGACAAGAGATAATTATAGCGATAATTGACAACAGAAAAATAGAATTGATGATGTGTTTGCGCATTGATGTTTTGTTATAATTTGCCACGACACACGGAAAAATAAAACTTCAATTCCGCGTAAATCCGTGTTTCCGTGGCAAATGTTCTGTTTATATTCGTTTGTCATGTTTGCCACGAAAGCACTGAGCACACGGAAAAATAAAACTTCAATTCCATGTAAATTTGTGTTTCAGTGGCAAATGTTCTGTTTATATTCGTTTGTCATGTTTGCTACGGAAGCACTGAGCACTCGGAAAAATAAGACTTCAATTCAGTGTAAATCCGTGTTTCCGTGGCTAAATGTTCTATTTATATTTGTTTTATCATGTTTACTACGGAAGCACCGAGCACACGGAAAAATAAAATTTCAATCCCGCGTAAATCTGTGTTTCCGTGGCAAATGTTCTGTTTATATTCGTTTGTCATGTTTGCCACGGAAGCACTGAACACTCAGAAAAATAAAACTTCAATTCCGCGTAAATCTGTGTTTCCGTGGCAAATGTTCTGTTTATATTCGTTTGTCATGATCGGCCACGGAAACACCGAACACACAGAATAAGACTCCAATTCCGTGTAAATCTGTGTTTCAGTGGCTAAATGTCATGTTTATATTCGTTTTGTTATGTTTGCCACGGAAGCACTGAGCACTCGGAAAAATAAAACTTCAATTCCGTGTAAATCCGTGTTTCCGTGGCAAATGTTCTGTTTATATTCGTTTGTCATGATCGGCCACGGAAACACCGAACACACAGAATAAGACTCCAATTCCGTGTAAATCTGTGTTTCAGTGGCTAAATGTTCTATTTATATTCGTTTTTATCATGTTTGCCACGGAAGCACTGAACACTCTGGAAAATAAGACTTCAATTCCGTGTAAATCTGTGTTTCAGTGGCTAAATGTTCTATTTTTTATATTCAGCTAATAAAACTGGAATATCTTTTTTCAATTGTTCTACCTGATCCTCTTTCGTACCATCGTAGGCGCCACGAATACGTCTGTCTTTATCAATTAAAACCAAATAGCCTTGATGAATGTAGCCATCTTTTGCCGTGCTGTCTTCGCCAACCGCAACCAGATAGTTTTTCTCGGCTAAAGTGTAGATGCTGTCTTTACTACCGTAAAGAAATTGCCATTTAGCATCATCAACTCCTAGTTTTTGCGCATATTTTTTTAGTACAGATGGCTTATCGTATTTAAAATCGATGGTATGCGATACAAACATTACATCAGGATTAGCTTTAAAATCATTATAAACCGTCATCAGGTTGCGATGCATGGTTGGGCAAATGGTACTGCAAGACGTGAAAAAGAAATCAGCTACGTAAACTTTTCCGTCTGTTGCTTTATTTGTGGTAACCACGCTATCCTGATTTAAAAAAGACCAGTTTGGAATGGTTTGATAAACCGTATCAATCCTTTCAACTCCTGCTGCATCTTTAACGGTTTCAGCATGGCGTTCGCCATAAAACGGAAGTTTCTTTTCCTGTTGGCAAGATGAAAGTATAGTGATTGATAGCACACAGATTGCTATTGAGAAAATAATTTTATTCATGATTTTATTTTAAAGTGTAAATATACAACTCTGCTTTGCAGAAGGGAATTAATTATTCAATTTTGAGGAATCATAAAACATTGCGCTAACCTCCATTTCTAATTGAATGGCTTTAATCGCCAAACTGTTAAACTCCTTTCTTCAAGGAAGGGGAAGGTAGAAATTTACTAGACCACAACCGTTAACAGGGAGAGGTTTTTCAATGCTGATGATGCTGCATTTTCATCTTTTCATCAGGAACAATCTTATAAACTTTCAAAACTGAATCTGATTCTCTCGTAACCTTGATATAACTATCCTCAACATCTCTTATTCTGATCATTTCTGATTTATGGTATTCCAAATTTTCCTGTTCATTCTTCCCCTTAAAATCGTTTTTGAATAAATGCATCCAATCCATCATCTTTTCATCTGCAGCATTTAACCGACCGACTAAATCTGCAATTTTTACTGAATCGTTAATTGCTTTTATTGTATCCGATTTCAATACCGAATCTAATTTGATTCTATTTCTGATCACTTTTTCTCCATCCATCATTAATTTATCATGGATATTCAGAATCTCATTGCGTACTGCTTTGGAGTCAGCTTCTGTTGTGCATGCATTAAGGAGCAGTATAATGGCAAAAAATGCCAATGTTATTATTTGTTTCATATCTATTAATTTAAAAATGATAGGTAATTCCGATATAAACTTTTCCTGCACTCATTGGATGATCCGTTTCGGCTTCCCAGATATTTTTTTGAATTCCTGTATTTAGCGCAATGTTTTTATAAAAGATATCTGCACCAATTCCACCCATTAAATTATTCATTACATGTTCTCCGGTTTTTATGCCTTTGTATTGCTCTCCACCAGAATATTCATAAAAAAACTGGGCAGATGGCATAACCTGAATCTCTTTTCCAATTCTCTGCATGTAAAAAACATTAAGGAAACTGGTGGTGCTATTTGCAATTCCCTCATCGCGGTTATTTGTGCCATTAACTTTATAGGATGTATTTAAACTGGCGCCAAATTTGCCCATGCCAACCATATAGTTCAGATAGACAAATCCATCAGTGCTTCCGGTTCCAGCTTGCATCAACGATGAATAACGAATACCTTCATTGTTTTTGAAATCATTTTTTCCTGTCGGGAGCTTAATTCCAACCCCCGCAATTAACTGTTGTTTAAAATTATCGTTCTGCTTTTGAATGAGATGATAGCCTGCATAAAGATTTGCATCTCCAATGCCAGAAATGGAAGAAGTGTAACCATTATATCTTTCACTATTAGAAACATAGGGAAGAATGGCATTGATTTCCAATTTACTATTGATGAAATATTTTCCCCTGATTTCCAGAGAACGGTATAATTCATAATCCTCTGGATTTCCTGCATGGCTCGTAATTGGCGAATGCTGATTTCGGGAAGGAATGAAGAAATTTCCTCCATTAGGAAATAATGAATGCGATTGCCCATCATAACCGTTGAATGAACGATAACGATACAAGAGGCTAATGTTATTGCGATTAAAATACGGCGTAATTCCCATAAAACAACCGCAAATATCGCAGGCAAAAGCCTGTCCACTCATAAAAATGAAAAGCAGAACCAACATTTTACGATTCGCTATATAATGTATTTTTGATAAACTCATTGTCAGTTAATGTTTTTAAAAATGCTTTGATTTGTTCTTTTTCTGATGAATTTAATGGAATGCCACTTTTTAATAGAGGATCTAAATTTGGTGATGGCTTAATCCCAGAATTGTAGTGCTCCAACACTTCATCCAAGCTGTAAAAGCGTCCGTCATGCATGTACGGACCTGTATATTCTATGTTGCGAAGCGTCGGGATACGAAAAGTTCCAAAATCCGTGGCCAAACCCGTGATGTGTGAACGACCTTCATCCGCGCTCACTAAATCCAAACCGTTATTGCGATACGAAAAATCCGTGAATAATGGCTCGGCATGGCATGAAGAACATTTTTCCTTGAAAAGATGATAACCAGCCAGTTCTAATGAATTGAAAGAAGCACCATTTTCTTTACGCATTACCAGATCATATTTAGAATTTCCTGAAACCAGCACAGCCATGAATTGTGTGATTGATTTCAAAATCCTTTGCGAATTGATTTCAACTGAACCGAAAGCTTTGTTGAACATCTGTGGATAGGGCGATGTGTTTTTAAGCAAATTGATAATAGTTTCTACATCTGTTCCCATTTCACAGGCATCGGTAATTGCATTTAGAGGAGATGTTTCGATGTTTTTTACACCGCCATCCCAAAAGAAAGCCTTTTGCCAGGCCAGGTTAAAAAGGGGAGGTGCATTACGCTTTCCCTGACAATTATTTACACCATGGCTAACTTTATGATCCAGGTTTGCAAAAGCCGCAAATTGTTGATGACAGCTACCACAGGAAACACTTTTATCTGCTGATAAACGGGCATCATAAAACAATTTTTTACCTAGGGCAAAACCAGCATTCGTTATCTTATTATCTTCAAAATGATACGCTGGAGCAGTAAAATTCGATGGGACTGAAAAAGTGATTTGCTTTTCCGGTGCTATTATTTCATCTTCATTTTTGCTGCAGGCATACATCAACACAATGCTTAGAAAAAGCATTGCGATGACTATGATTTTATTCGTCATTTTAATTATGAATATGATCTAAACGAAACAAGCCTTTAGCATAATTATCGGCTACAATCACTGAGTTTGCACCTCCCATTGTAAAATTTAACGTAGAAAAACTAATGTCTGTTTTCCCGGTAAATAAGGCCGCAGCATTTACGATGAAATGCATATTGGGTTTTCCGTCAGTTCTGATTCTTAATGGATTTGCCGCATTAATCTCTGTAGAAAAGTTTCTGATTGTATTGTTCGGATCGACTACACCTCCAATATGAAAGGTTAGTGCATTATTTGCAGCTGTAGATTGTGGCGACGTTCCTTCTAACTTAACAAAGATATAACCGCTATTCCATGTCCAAAACATGCCATTGACCGGATCTAAAGCACCAGTTTGTGCACCTGCAAAATTTCGGGCATAATCTACACCGATGGTATATTCGATTTTGGTATAATCTCCTGTTGGAACATTATTTAACGTGATGATTTTTGATGTATTTTTTGATTCGTCAATTAAAAAATAGCTTTCTGGAAGGAGGTAAGTTGTTCCATCAGCTTTAGTTAATTTGATATTACTCACATAGTATTTAAAAATGCTGATTTTGAAATCTTCGCCTTTGGCATTTTTGTATGTGGCATTGTTAAGTACTAATGGAACACCATTTACCTGGTGTTCAAATTCAATTGTAAAGCTGGATTTTGCATCTGCTGTAATTTCATCATCGCTTTTTTTGCATGATGTAAAAAGTATAATAGGGCATAAAAATGCCAGGAAGTATTGTGATAATTTCATTTTATGAAATTGAGTTAAGTAAAAAGGATTTATTGTCATTCTGAATGCAATGAAGATCTGCGTAGCAAGCATAAACTCAATTAAAAACATCAATATTGATGAACAATTTCTGGCATTTAAGCAGGAATTAACATTGCACTGAATAGCAGATTAATAATTCGTAAAATGGGATTCTTCGCTGCGCTCAGAATGACAAACAGTCAAAAACTTGCAACAGCAAAGCCATAATGTAAAAAAATTGCTTAAACCGTTTTCGGTGGATGAAAAATAGATACAGAAAGGTCTTTTACAGGCTTTTCGATATAGCCGCTTTCTGATTTTATGATGAAATAAGGAATCTGATGATTAATTGCAATGACCTGAAATCTTGGTTCAGCTTCGGCAACTCTTTTTAAGTTTTCCTGAACCTGCTTGTTCTTGCCATCCAGATCTTTCAGTTTTTTCGCTAAAAAACATTGTCCATCGCAATGCAATTCAGGGTGTTCTTTATTAATACAGAATACACTTGTTATGTATTCTTTGTTCATTTTGTAACTGGAATATACCACTAATTGCATGACTCCGTTCGAAACGGAGCAAATAATTAAAATGTATATCAGGATTTTTTTGAACATAATATTGTGCTGCAAAAGTATTAAAGAAATTGATTGCAGCAAAGGAAAAATGAGAAAGCTATTATAAAAGAGCTAAATCAAATTAACATCATTTAAAAATTTAAAATCTTTTAGATTTAGTGTATATAATTCTATGTTGTGAACCATCGCAGTTGATGCAATAAGAGCATCTGGCAAATTAAGATTATGTGATAGCGAGAACTGCTCGATTAACTTTACGGCTCTAGTCGAAATTGTTGAAGAAATTGGTAAAACAATCAACTTATCAATATCTTTTCTGATTAAATCTAACTCTTTTCTATTTCTTGCTCCATATAGTAACTCCGCACAAGAAACATCTGAAATGGCAATATTGTCTTGACCGATTTTTATAAAAACGTCAATAACTGTTTCATTGCCCTTATAAATTTCAATGAAGATATTTGTATCGCATAAAACCATCTATTTTCTCCAGGCTTTGTCTCTTAATTCATCTGCATTAATCTCATAATCACTCCAGATGCCTTTGGATAAAGAAAATTCTTTTGACTTAGTCGTTTTTTTTGACACAGTTGTTTTTAATTCAACATCAATATCCCATGATTTTAGGAAGAATAATAAAGCATCTATTTTGCTTTGCTCTATATCGTCTTTTAAAATTATTTCAGTCATATTATTGATTACAATAGTGTAAATATAAGATATATAAAGTTTATTTAGGCACAAATTCCCAAAGATGAATTCAAAGTATTTATTAAAATAAGGCTTATTTTTTTTATCAAAAAATATCATTTTAAAAAATGATAGAGGTATAGCGCATAAAACTAGTAAATTCAGGCTTGGAGAAATATTCATGTTGCACGAACCGCGTATGGAGATTTATAGATTCCAGAGATAATAATAGTAAAGATATTGAAAAGCATTTTCTTGAATAATCATACAAATTTCAAATCACATAAAAACAAAAACACAGATGAAATTATCATCTGTGTTTTCAAATTATTAATCTGCGAATCTGCGGCTAAACCGCTAAAACTAAGCCTGCAAATCAGCCATCACGGCTTTGATTTTATTGCCCAACTCTTCGTTTACCTTTGCGAAATCCTTTCTATCGGCCAATGGTGCATTCACGCTGCAATAGAATTTAATTTTAGGTTCAGTTCCGCTCGGACGAGCAGAAACAATACTTCCATCTTCAGTAATAAATTGTAAAACATCAGAAGTTGGATAATCAAGCTTTGTTACTTTACCGGTAACTAAATCAGTTTCCTGACTTAGTTCGTAATCTTTAAGTACTGAAACTTTAGAACCACCCAACGTTGCAGGCGGATTTTCTCTAAACTTAACCATCATGGCTTTAATTTCTTCGGCACCAGTTTTACCTTTTTTAGTCAACGAAACCAGGTCTTCTTTATACAAGCCATATTCAACATACATATCAAGCAAGGCATTATATAAACTATCGCCTTTATCTTTGTAATAGGCGGTCATTTCGGCAATAAAAGCAGCGGAAACCACAGCATCCTTATCACGAACTAAATCGCCTATTAAGTACCCGTAACTTTCTTCTCCACCTCCAATAAAATATTTTTTACCTTCTAATTCAGTCATTAACTGACCGATGTATTTAAATCCAGTTAAAGTATTATAGTAGGTTACATCTTTCTTTTTAGCAATTTCTTCGATTAAATTAGAAGTTACTATTGTTTTCACAATGAACTGGTTTCCATCTAACTTACCGCTTTCCTGCCAGGCTGTTAAAAGGTAATTGATCAATAAACTTCCTGTTTGATTTCCATTTAATAAAACCCATTCATCATTATTATCCTTTACCGCAATCCCAACACGGTCAGCATCGGGGTCGGTTGCTAAAACTAAATCAGCATCAATTTCCTTCGCTTTGTTCATTGCCAAGGTTAGCGCTTCTTTTTCTTCCGGATTTGGATAAACAACAGTTGGGAAATTTCCATCTGGCTTGCTTTGTTCTTCCACAACAGTTACATTGGTAAAACCAAATTGTTCAAGCGCTTTTGGAACTAAAGTAATTCCGGTTCCGTGAATAGGAGAGTAAACAATTTTTAAATCATGTTGTCTCTTAATGGCATCAGGAGAAATCGAAAGCGCGGTAATTCCATCTAAATAAAGTTTATCAACTTCTTCGCCGATTAATTCAATATTTGCTTCAATTCTATCAAATTTGACTTCATCTATACTTTTGATTTTATTTACTTCATCGATAACCAGTTTATCATCAGGAGAAGTAAACTGACCGCCATCAGCACCATAAGCTTTATAACCATTGTATTCTTTTGGATTATGTGATGCTGTTAACATTACACCACTTTTGCAGCCAAAGTGACGAACTGCAAATGAAAGTTCGGGCGTTGGCCTTAAAGCCGAAAAGAAATAAACATGAATGCCATTTGCCGAGAAAACATCAGCTGTAATTTTTGCAAAATAATCAGAATTATTACGGCTATCGTGAGCGATGGCCACACTAATTTTTTCTCCCTGATATTTGTTGTTTAAGTAATTTGCTAAACCTTGAGTTGCTGTTCCGATGGTATATTTGTTAATGCGATTCGAACCCGCACCCATAATTCCACGTAAACCACCTGTTCCAAATTCTAAGCTCCTATAAAAAGCATCGGTTAATTCTGTAGTTGCATTTTGATCTACAAGGGCTTGTATTTCTGCCTTAGTCTTTTCGTCGTAATTTCCACTTAACCACTGATTAATTGTGGTTTGGGTTGATTGGTCAATTAATTGCATTGAGATGTGTTTTTAGTTTAATATCTGGTGTTGAACAAAATTTTCTCTCTTGAAGTTTGGTTGAAATTAAAATATTTTACATGTTTCCAAATTTTATTTTGTTGAGGATGTTGCTTTTAAACTCCTTTTGCTTAATTTCACGCCCCGATACAATAATAAAGAAAATTACATATTCCAGTATAAAATGAAACCATTATAATTTTTTTCTTTTTGAAAAATTATAATAGCTTCATTGTGAATAAAACATAAGAAGGTAAATGAAAATATTAAAATTTGGGGGTACTTCTGTAGGTAGTCCTGAGCGCATGACGAAGTTGTTGGATATCATTAATCCAAATGAAGAGCAGATTGTGGTTTTATCAGCAGTGTCTGGTACCACAAATAGTTTAGTAGAAATTGCAAATTATCTTTTAGCCGGCGATAAGAAGAAGGGAAGCGAATGTGTTGAAAATCTGTATCAAAAATATAAAACTTTCGTTATTGAATTATTGCCAGCGACAGAATTTCAGGAGCAGGGAAATGAAGTGATTGATTATCATTTTAACTTTTTAGCAGGTCTGGCTAATGATATTTTCACTTCCATTGAAGAGAAAGTTGTTCTGGCGCAGGGAGAATTATTGTCTACTACATTATATCATATCTATTTAAAATCTATTGGTATACCTTCGGTATTATTGCCTGCTTTGGATTTTATGAAAACGGATGAAGATAACGAGCCTGATATTCCTTTCACAACTAAACATTTAACGCCATTATTAGCGCAGTACAAAGACAATAAATTATTCATCACACAAGGATATATTTGCCGCAACAGTTTTGGAGAGGTAGATAATTTACGCCGAGGCGGAAGTGACTATACAGCATCTTTACTAGGTGCTGCAATTCTTGCCGAAGAAGTTCAAATTTGGACTGATATTGATGGGATGCATAATAACGATCCTCGTATTGTTAAGGGAACTAAACCAATTGCACAATTATCTTTCGATGAGGCGGCTGAGTTAGCTTACTTCGGAGCGAAAATTTTGCATCCGCAATCTGTTTTTCCAGCACAAAAATATAAGATCCCGGTGCGTTTATTAAATACGATGGAGCCATCTGCTGCTGGCACCTTAATTACACATAACAGCGAAAAAGGTAAAATTAAATCTATCGCAGCAAAGGATGGCATTACAGCAATTCGCATTCAATCCAGCCGAATGTTGCTGGCCTACGGTTTCTTGCGTCGTGTTTTCGAAGTATTCGAACGCTACAAAACGCCAATCGATATGATTACCACCTCTGAGGTTGCGGTTTCTTTAACCATTGATGAAATTGGAAATCTTCCAAAAATAATCGAGGAATTAGAAAGTTTCGGAACGGTAGAAGTAGACACCGACCATAGTATAGTTTGTGTTGTGGGCGATTTTGGTTCCGAGAAACATGGCTTTGCAAGCAGAGTTTTAGAAGGTTTAAAGCACATTCCAATTCGCATGATTTCTTATGGTGGAAGTAATTATAATGTTTCGTTATTGATATTAAGCGAATATAAAACCGAAGCCTTAAGGAGCCTGCACAATAGATTATTCGAATAAATTAGTTTATATTAGCATTATGAATGAGGTATTTTTTTTAGTAGAAGAAAGTTTAGAGGGAGGCTATGTTGCCAAGGCTTTAGGAGAATCTATTTTTACTGAAGCAGATAATATGGATGACTTAAAAAAAAATATTAAAGAGGCAGTTCTTTGTCATTTTGATGAAGATAAAATGCCTAAAATTATTCGCATTCATTCTGTTAAAGAAGAACTTTTAACTGTATAACTTTTTTAATGAAAGTGCCTCGTGATTTATCAGCTAAAGATTTAATTAAAATTTTAAGGAAATTTGGATATGAAATTACCAGGTAAAAAGGAAGTCATATTCGGTTATCAGTTACTGTTGGAGAAATAACGCATCACGTTACCATTCCAAATCATAATCCTTTAAAATTAGGCACATTATTATCAAAAGTTAGTGATGTAAGTGAGTTTTTGAAAATCTCCAAGGTCGATATTTTAAAATAGATTATTCGAATAATAAATAAAAGGCGCCAATTATTACCAACAATCCAAGCAGGCAGTGAAAAGCCAAAAAGCTTGATGGTAATAATTCATTTTTATACTTTCTGTAAGAGTTAAATAATCCTGCAGATATGATAAGAACGATGAAAATGGCGGCGATTATATTCATTTTTTAAGAAATAAAAGGAACAAAACAATTAGGAGAAGGACAATAAAGAATCGAATTTTTCCATTGTATTGTTTTTGGGTAATTCTTCCGTGCTTTAAATCAAGGTAGTTACCCCAATAAATCAGCCCAAAAAATAAAATTAAAATTATAATAAGGAATTTGAACATGTTTGCCGATAAAGATATATCAAAGTTTGACAATATAGAAACACCTTTTTACTATTATGATACGGAGTTATTGCAAAAAACTTTGAGCATTTGTGCTGAAGCTGCTGCTCCTTATCAATTCCACATTCACTATGCTTTGAAAGCAAATTTCAATGCAGTATTACTTGAACAAATCAAGAATATTGGTTTTGGTGCTGATTGTGTAAGCGCCGGAGAGGTTAGAAGAGCTGTTGAAGTTGGTTTCGACAATAAAAAAATCGTTTTCGCTGGTGTTGGTAAATCTGACAAAGAAATAAATGAAGCTTTGGATTTGGATATTTTTTGCTTTAATGTAGAATCTATTCAAGAATTGGAGGTTTTAAATGAGCTTGCAGCGAAGAAAGGGAAAACTGCACAAGTGGCTATCCGTATCAATCCAAACGTTGATGCACATACGCATCATAATATTACAACTGGTTTAGATGAAAATAAATTTGGCATCAATTCATGGGATTTGTCCGAATGTGCTGAAACATTAAAAGCATCATCAAATCTTAAATTTATTGGAATTCACTTTCATATTGGTTCTCAAATAACCAACCTCGATGTTTACAAAAATCTTTGTGTTCGTGTAAATGAGTTCTGTGCCTGGTTTGAAGACAAAGGTTTTATTGTTGAAGTTTTAAACGTTGGTGGTGGTTTAGGTATTGACTATCATCATCCTGATAATCAAATCCCTGACTTTAAATCATATTTCAAAATTTTTAAGGATTTTCTGGAAATAAAACCGAATCAGGAAGTGCATTTTGAGTTAGGCAGAGCATTGGTCGGACAATCAGCATCGTTAATTACCAAAGCATTATACATCAAAAACGGCAAGAAGAAAAACTTCGTGGTTTTAGATGCTGGTATGACAGAATTGATGCGTCCGGCTTTATACCAGGCTTATCATAAAATTGAGAATCTTAGCAGGAAGTTGGAAGTTAGAAGTTTGGAGTCGGAAGTGATTAAGTACGACATTGTTGGACCAATTTGCGAAAGCACTGATTGTTTTGGAAAGGAAGTTGAACAACCAGAATCATTTAGAGGAGATATTTTTGCCATTCGTAGTGCTGGTGCATACGGAGAAGTGATGGCTTCAAAATATAATTTAAGAGATGCCATAAGGTCGGTTTATAGTTCGGAGATATAAAAATATTCGTTATTGCGGGGCACGAAGCAATCTTATTAGCAAGACAGATTGCTTCGTGCCCCGCAATAACGTTTTGGTTAACTATTCTTCTTCTTCGATGCCACAAAAATAAATACGCCGGCAACCAAAATTATCCCTCCAACATACGGTGACCAGTTAACCGATTTTTCTTTATCTGCTGAAATTTGAATCGGACCAGCATCAACCACTTTTTCTTTTTTAGTATAGGAAAAGCCAGTCCAAACCAGCATTATAATTCCAATAACGATTAATACAAGGCCTACTGATTTGTTCATGATGTTTTTTATTTATGGAACATCTGGTGCTATGGGTTTGTTTTAAGTTTTAAAAAGAATAACCTACCGTAATCTTACCTGAATTATTCATTAAATTGGTGCCGCTGCCGAGCACTCCGTAAGCATTCCTGATTTTAAGAAAAAACGAGAAATCAGAAGCTATCCCACTAATTTTTTCAGTTGTGTAGTTCACGTTACGTTGTAAGCCGATGGTACTTCCTAAAAATAAACGAAAGCCATATTGCCTATCTGTATTTCTTCGGCCATGCCAGATGATCTCAGTAGAACCACCAGTAGTAAACAATGTCGTTTTATTTGAGCTGACTGATAAAGGGTCAGCCTGATCTCTTAAGCCTTTTCTGAACGATGCATAACTTCCGCCTTCATATACAAATGCATTTTCCCAATTTAATATTCTGAATTCGGTATTACCAGATCTTTCCGCAAATCCGATAGATGTTCTTAATCCTAAACCATGAAATCCTTTTTCGTAAAACTCCTCTCTTATTTTACGCTGAGAATTTTCATAACCGCTTGATGTACCTCCAAAATAAGCAAAACCTCCGTAGGAAAAGTTAATATTGTTTATTATTTGAGAACGATTATAATTAACGAAACCCATGGCCATATCGCCGGTTTCATAGGGGAGAGTATTATTTGCAAAGCTCCCGCTGATGTAATTTTTAGCTTTTACACTATCAGACATCATAGGTTTTGGCAGGTATGACACGTGATTAGACGTAGCCGCAGGCGTGTAAAAGACAGGTAAATTATTAACAACGCCACTGCATGATGTAAGCAAGGCAATGGCAAGTAACATTAATAACTGATAGTTGTTCCTGATAATGAGCATAAGTTAATTTAAATAGAGGAAAATTTAGTTCATAATTCTAAAGTATAAAGTATTTTCTGATAAAAAAACTCAAATATTTTATTCGTCAAAAAAATCCACTAAGCCACCAATAAAATATTCTTCAATTCCTTCAGTGAAATCTTTGTAATCTTCATCAGGAATATTGGTTTGTTTAAATTCTAACGATGTTCCTTTCTTATCTTCATGAAGCTTTATAGTCACAATTGATGGTTCAGCATCTTCTCCAAAATACCACTGTTGAACAATCTTTTTATTGGTTTCAAACTCGATGTTTTTACCCACAATGTCACCATCAAAAAATGAAAATTCAGTATCTGGTTTTTCTTCAAATTCTACTTCGGCGCCAGTCCAGAGTTTAATACTAATGTCTTTTGTTAACGCTAAATAAACCTCTTCAGGTGTTGCAGGTATGTAAGTATATTTTTTATAGTCCATTCTGGATCAAGATTTTTAGGATTTTAGGATGCCCAGGATTATAGTTCAAATAAAACATGGGTATTTTAAGATTTTCAAAGATTATAATTCAGGAAAGCAAATTTAATTAAAGTTTTTTGTTAAAAATGGAAGAACACTAAAAGTATGTTTCGCTAATCTGATTTGTTAATCCTCAAATCTTATTTTATTTTTTGAAATCTTATCGTGTAAATCATGTTAATCCTATTATCCTGCTCTATATCTTTTTTAATTCGTTTCTTTTAATAACTTAATCCTGTTTATCCTTAAATCCTGTTTAATCCTGCTTTATATTTTTTTTGGCTACTTCATCTTGCTAATCCTTAAATCTTGTTAATCCTCATTCCTGGATTATAAACTTTTTTAAATTGAAGACTTGTAGCACCAAAATTGATCAATAATCCGATATTGAAGTTATAAGCAACAACGTAATTTTTGGCCTGTGCTAAATGATGATTTTCTAAGTTAACACATGCTTTAAGCTCCACGGTTAGTATATCTTCAATAACAAAATCTGCACGTCTTTTGCCAACGATTAAGCCATCATAAAAAATTTCTTGCTCAACCTCTCTCTTAAAACTTATACCAGCTTTTTTTAATTCAATTGCTAAGCAACGTTGATAAATAACTTCTTGAAAACCATTTCCCAGTACGTTATGCACTTTCATAGCACAACCGTTTATTTTATAAGTTAAATTTTCAATATCCATTTTATTTAAATTAATGGAAAGAAATCTTAAACAACAGGGAAAGAATTATCAATTTACAAATTTATTCTTTTAAATATCTGATTTTGCAACTCATCACGTTAACCCTTAAATCATGTTAATCCTGATCCTTACTTGAACGCATTTAATCCGGTTACATCCATCCCGGTAATTAATAAATGTATATCATGCGTTCCTTCATAAGTCACTACAGATTCTAAATTCATCATGTGACGCATAATAGAGTATTCTCCTGTAATTCCCATACCACCAAGCATTTGACGAGCATTTCTCGCAATATCCAAAGCAATTTCCACACTATTTCTTTTTGCCATTGATATCTGTTCAGCAGTTGCCCGGTTTTCACTTTTAAGCATACCTAAACGCCAAACCAACAGTTGTCCTTTAGTGATTTCGGTTACCATTTCGGCTAATTTCTTTTGTTGCAATTGAAATCCACCGATTGGTTTTCCAAACTGAATTCTTTCTTTTGAATATCGTAAAGCTGTATCGTAACAATCCATCGCAGCACCTAAAGCACCCCATGCGATACCGTAACGAGCCTGATTGAGGCAACCTAACGGACCTTTTAATCCGCTAATCTCCGGAAATACATTTTCTTTAGGAATTTGTACGTGATCAAAAACCAATTCTCCTGTTGCTGATGCTCTTAAGCTCCATTTGTTGTGCGTTTCTGGCGTAGTAAATCCTTCCATGCCGCGTTCAACAACCATTCCTCTTATTTTACCAGTTTCATCTTTGGCCCAAACCACAGCAATATCAGCAAAAGGTGCATTGCTAATCCACATTTTTGCACCGTTTAATATATAATGTGAACCTGCATCTTTTATATTGGTTACCATCCCACCAGGGTTAGAACCGTGGTCGGGTTCTGTTAAACCAAAACAGCCCATTATTTCTCCACTTGCTAGTTTTGGCAAATATTTCATTCGTTGTTCTTCGCTTCCATAAGCATAAATCGGATACATAACTAATGAACCCTGAACTGAAGCCGTGGAACGAATTCCCGAATCGCCACGTTCAATCTCCTGCATTAAAATTCCATAAGCAGTATAATCTAAGCCAGCACCTCCGTATTCAACAGGAATTGTTGGTCCAAAAGCACCAATATCAGCCAAACCTTTTATTAAATGTTTGGGAAACTCTGCTTTTTGAGCATAATCCTCTATAATAGGACTAACTTCTTTTTTAACCCATTCTCTTGCCGTTGCCCGAATTAATTTATGCTCATCTGTTAATAATTCATCCAATAAATAATAATCGGGGGCTTCGTATAAATCAGTTTTTGTTGATTTGCTCATGTAATATTTTCTTATCTGGTTAAGAAATTGCGTTCATTTCAAAGGTAACAATTTACGGCAATGGGCATTATATTCGTGAATAAAAATTTAATTTTGTCAGATACGAAACATACATGAGTCAATTTAAACAAACCGTTGCTTTAAAAGATGTAAAGTGCTTTGCCAGGCATGGTTATTACCCTGAAGAACAACTTATTGGAAATCAATTCGTTATTGATTTGGAAACAGAATTTATACCCTGGGGATTTGATGATGAACTTGCTCAAACCGTAAATTATGAGGATCTGAATACAATTATCCAAGACGAAATGAAGAACACCCAAAAACTTTTGGAAACTGTGCTAAACAATATTATTTCAAGAGTTATTAAACTTTATCCTTTTGTTGAAACCGTTAAAGTAAGTGTGAAGAAACTAAATCCACCAATGCCAGGGCAGGTAGGGCATTCACTAGTTAGATTGTCTTATCAATCATCTAAATAGGAAATGAATTTTACACGGATAAATGCTGAGATTTTAGCTGAGATTAAAGTAGCCATAGGTAAAGAAAAAGTATTCACGGATATTGAGAGTTTGGAAAACTATAGTCACGATGAAACAGAGGACTTACATTACCAACCAGAAGTTGTAGTTAAACCAACCACTCCGGAAGAAATCTCCGAAATACTTAAAATCTGCAACAAATATCACGTATCCGTAACACCTCGTGGCGGAGGAACCGGATTGAGTGGTGCTGCCTTACCCATACATGGCGGGGTTTCGCTATCAATGGAGAAATTCAAATCAATAATTGATATTGATACAGATAATCTGCAGGCTACTGTAGAACCAGGTGTAATTACTGAAGAATTTATCAACGCTGTTGCAGAAAAAGGGTTGCTTTATCCTGTTGATCCAAGCAGCAAAGGTTCTTGCTTTATTGGTGGAAATGTTGCTCATGGTTCTGGCGGACCCAGAGTTGTCAAATATGGAACTATTCGCGAATATATATTAAATCTTGAGGTGGTTTTGCCCGGCGGCGATATCATCTGGACAGGCGCGAATACACTTAAATATGCGTCAGGATATAATTTAACACAATTAATGATTGGTTCGGAAGGAACCTTGGGCGTGATTACCAAAATTGTGACCAAGCTTTTGCCAAAGCCAACACAATCTGTATTAATGTTGGCTTCCTTCAGCACCAACGAAGATGCTTGTACCGCAGTTTCTGAAATTTTCAGGGCTGGGGTTACGCCATCAGCTCTTGAATTTATGGAACGGAAAGGAGTGGAGTGGGTAATTAAATTCGATGATATCAAATTCGATTTAAAAGATAATATTGCCGCTTTATTATTGATTGAATTTGATGGAGATGATTTGGACGATATCTTTAAAAATTGTGAAAAAACCAATGTTGTTTTAGAAGAACATAATTGCAAGGATGTTTTGTTTGCCGATACGGCCGCTCAAAAAGAAGAACTTTGGAGAATGCGAAGAACGATGGGCGAATCAGTAAAATCAAATTCGGTATATAAAGAGGAGGATACAGTCGTTCCGCGTGCAGCTTTGCCGAAATTGATCAATGGAATCAAAGAAATCGGGTCTAAATATGGTTTTGAGAGCATTTGTTATGGGCATGCAGGAGATGGAAATCTTCATGTGAATATTATTAAAGCTGGAATGAGCGATGAGGATTGGAATGGTAAACTTAAGTTTGGCATTACAGAAATTTTTGAACTTACCACAGCTTTGGGCGGAACCATATCTGGAGAACACGGAATCGGCCTGGTACAAAAAGAATTCATGCCGATTAAATATTCAGAAATTCATTTAAATTTAATGCGTGGCATTAAAAAGGTTTTTGATCCGAAAGGCATATTAAATCCTGGAAAAATAATGCCTGATACTTTATACCCCTAAGCTATAAAAACAATCTCCATAAATTTGGAAATACAATCAAGAAGAAATGTATGTTTTAAATTGGCGTTTTTAAATTCTTTCAATGTAAACATTAGAAAAGTAATTTTCCCTTGAGCGGGCTAAGAGGTTAACTGCTCAAAGCCCAACATCCTCTGTTTTTCGGCCTCAGGAATCACTGTAGGTCTGTTTGTTGTATAGTCAATCGCTATACAAACCGTTTTTCCTTTGCTACAGATCACTTCTTCTGATCCTTTTATCTTAACTATTTGATAGTCGAGGTCGAAACTGGTGTTCCCAATTCTTGATGTTTTAACGTGGACAGCTATTTTATCATTCGTAACGATTGGTAGAATATAGTCCAATTCCGCATGAGCGATTACTATCCCTGTTTTTTTCCAATCCCATTTTACGATCTCTTCCCAATATTTAGTTCTGGCAATTTCTAGGTAAGTAAAGTAAACCGAATTGTTTACATGGCCCATCATATCAAAATCTACAAACCGAAGGTGAATATTCGTTTTATAGTTAAATTCATCAGAAAATCGTTGAATTTCTGTCAATTTGTCTTTTGATTTGGAAATATTTTGCCAAAATGTCTTAAAAATCATAAATATTTGGTTTGGTATATAAGTTGAATAAGGTGTAGTATCAATTTAAAATTAAAAAAAATAAAGAATAAGAGATATGACACTAGTAAAATTTAACAACAGAACCCGTAACACAGCTCCTTACTTTAACAATGTTTTCGATTCATTGTTTAGCGATGCGATAACTAAAAATAAAATGGTTGATAAATCTCCAAATGTGAACATCAGCGAAAATGAAACTGCCTATGTTATTGATATCGCAGCTCCAGGCTTAAAGAAAGAAGATTTTCAAATCAATTTGAAAAAAGATACGCTTTCTGTTTGGGCAGAAGTAAAAGCTGTTGAAACAGAGATTGCAAAGGATTATACCCGTAAAGAGTTTGATTACAGTTCATTTGCGAGGTCATTCAATTTACCAGATAGTGCTGATGGAGATAAAATTACTGCCGAATATAAAGATGGTATTTTAACCATTAACATCAGCAAGAAAGATGATGCTAAATTACAACACAAAGAAATTGTAGTATCATAATTAAGATATTCTCGAGAGAGGGTTTTTCATAATAGTTTAAGTTTAGGTTTTATAAGGTTAGCGTTGGATGACGCTAACCTTATTTTGTTATATGATATTGCTTCATTTGTTGTTAGTTTATTACTATTAGCATAGTGAACAAATGAACCAATTACTAATTACCAATTGAACTAATGAACCATTTTCGTACTTTTGCGGCATGGAAAGAGAAATTCTGGATACTAAACGTAAAGCACTTAAAATAAACCTTGACCCAAGAATTTACGGCACTTTTGCCGAAATTGGAGCCGGGCAAGAAGTTTCACGAAACTTTTTTAATGCTGGTGCAGCATCTGGAACTGTTGCTAAAACGATGTCTGCCTATGATATGACCTTTAGTGATGCCATTTACGGAGCAGAAACAAATGGACGATATGTAAGTCAGACCAGACTTTTACAAATGCTCGACCATGAGTTTGGCCTGCTTAATGAACGTTTATCAGGCGAAAAATATGAAAGCAGAACATTCTTTGCCTTTGCCGACACCGTTACAACCTTAAATTATAAACGTACCAATGAACCACACGGATGGGTTGGGATTCGTTTTCAAAATGAACCCGGAGGCTTACCAAATGAAATATTTTTTCACGTTCGCTTGCTTGATACCGATGTGAATATGCAACAGCGTGTGCTGGGCATTATAGGCGTGAATTTACTTTATGCCGCATTTTATCATTATCAGGATCCGAAGTTGATGGTTGAATCGTTAGCAGATAATTTAACCATTGGTTCAGTGGAAATCGATTTAATCTCTGTTAAAGGCCCTGCTTTTCCCGGTGTGGATAATATCTTACTTAATCTGTATATGATTATGAAAGATTTTTCTGCAGCAGCTATTTTTGATGCAGACGCGCACCCCCGACAAGCTAAAGATTTATTATACAAGAAAGATATCATGATTTTAAGAACCAAGTATGGGCAAAAATCATTGCCGAACTTTAATTTGTTTAATAAAGCGACAGAACAGTTTAAACGTACAAACCAGGTGCATGATGAAAACCTTGCGGTAATGATTGAAGTATTGTTAACCAATGTTTTAACTGATGCGCAGGAAACGCCTGACGATATTGACCTGGAAGCTGTGGCAAAACGTACACAAGAAATGTGTGATACAGGAAACATCGTTATCGTTTCAAACTTTACACGTCATAATCGCCTGGCGAAATATTTGGCCCGTTGTAAACCTAAAAGTGTTGGCCTGGCCACCAACATTAACAACTTAAAATTTGTGTTTAATTCAACTAACTTTAGTGGCGAAAATTATTCTGGTCAGTTGTTAAGTTACGTGAATGATATGTTTAATACGAATGTACGGCTTTTTGCTTATCCATTTTTAGATAAAAAGACGAATCAGGTCATTACAACGGAAAATATGCCTGTAACGCCAGAGGCAAAACCTCTTTTTGATTTCTTGTTAATCAATGGATATATTACAGATATTCGTGATTACAGCGATGATGAGGTAAAAACTGTTTAGATTTTTTAGGGGATTGATTTTAAGAAACAATTTTTTCGTTAACCACATCTCAATCATTTTTTGATCGTAGCTAAACAAAAGCATCTTTGGTTTTGAAATTATAGACTTCTTAATATAGAACCCGAACCGCTTACATTCAAATTGTGGCTTATACCACACTTTAATGCAAAGTTATTTCGTTGATGGCCCACCGGGAAATCAAAGGCAACAGGATAGTTGTACTCTTTCACTTTTTCCAAAACGATATCGTAAATGGTTTTGCCAAACTCCTCGCCAACATCATCTGGTTTAACTTTAAATCCTCCAACAATTAAACCTTTTAAATGCTTAAGCTTGTTGCTGCGCTTTAGGTTCCAAAGCATTCTATCTATACTATAAAGATATTCTCCGGTATCTTCTATAAATAAAATTTTGTCCTTTGTAGCCAAATCCGAATGGCTTCCGGCTAATGTTTCGATAATACTTAAGTTTCCGCCAACTAATACACCATCTACTTTTCCTATTCTGTTGTTAATGTTTACCGGAGCGGTATAGGCAATTTGCTCGCCAATTAATGCATTTTTAATAGATAAAATCGTTTCAATTTGAATAGGCTCGGCCTTGGTCCAATCATCAGGAAAGCTGTTACACATTTTGGAATGAATGGATGCAATTTCATAATTTCTGGCTAAATGGCAATGTAAAACAGTAATATCACTAAAACCGATTATCCATTTAGGATTTCTTCTAAACATGGTAAAATCCAGTTTATCAATTATTCTGACAAGACCATAACCTCCGCGTGCGCACATAATCGCTTTGATATTCGGATCATCCAGCATTTGTTGAAAATCAGTTAGTCTTTCTTCATCCGTTCCACCATAAGTAAAATCACGTTTCCCAATAGTTTCGCCAACCTTTACGCCAAAACCCCAGCTTTGCATTTGCACAACCGAGGGTTGAATTTGTTCCATGGTAATATAACCCGCCGGACTTGTTATTCCAATTATATCGCCCTGGTTTAAATATGGAGGAATTTTAAACGCTGAACTTTCGTTTTCTATTATATTTGCAAAAGTTTTAAAAGTGGGAAGTACTGTTGCGGCAGCAATAAATGAAGAAAGGAAATGTTTTCTGTTCATCTAGATTTTAGAATATGATCATTAGCAAAAAGCTAATATAAGATTTAAAATTCTGGCACAAAAGAAAAGGGATTTATATCCATAAATCCCTTTTTTTAAACCAAACAAATTAATCTGTAAAAGATTAGTATAATGTGAATTATATAGATAACCTCGAATGAAATAAATTGTTTTGAGATTTTGGAAAAAAAAATATGAGCCATGCTTAACCACTACTTCGTGCCAAATTCAGAATTCCTCAAACTAAACCACCCTAATTTTCGTTATCATTTTATGCGTATATTTTTTATAATCTGCTTATCTTTAATTACTTATTCAGCTGTTGCACAAGTGAAAATACTTACGCTTGATGATTTGGATAAACGTATCGCTAATGGAAAAGATACTACTTATGTGATTAATTTTTGGGCTACTTGGTGCGCTCCCTGTGTTGCTGAATTGCCCAATTTTGAGAAATTACGTGCAGAGAATTTGAAGAAGCCTGTAAAAGTGCTTCTCGTGAGTTTGGATTTTAAATCAAAACTGCAAAAGGAAGTAATTCCATTTGTACAAAAGAATAACATTAAAGCTGAGGTTTTTCTTTTGAACGAACCAGATCAACAGCAATACATTGAACGAATAGATGGTAAATGGTCAGGCGCCATACCCGCCACCTTATTCGTAAATAAAAAAGTCAGGCGGTTTTATGAAAAGGAATTTACTGAGATAGAATTGAAAAATACTTTGTTAAACTTAAAATAAGATGATCATGAAAAATTTGTTTCTAATTGGTTTTTTGTTGCTTTCAAGTGTTGCGATTGCACAAACAGAAGGATATAAAGTTGGCGATGTGGTTAAAGATTTTTCGCTGAAAAACATTGATAATAAAACAGTTTCGCTTGCAGATTATAAAGATGCCAAGGGATATATTGTTGTTTTTACCTGCAATACCTGCCCGGTTGCAAAGGCTTATCAGGATAGGATTTCAACATTAAATGCAAATTATGCTGGTAAAGGCTATCCGGTTTTAGCAATTAATCCTAACGATGCAGGAGCGGTGCCTGATGAAAGCTTTGAAAAAATGCAAGCCTTGGCTAAGGAAAAGAATTTTGGTTTCCCTTATTTATTAGATCCAGATCATGTGGTTACTAAACAGTTTGGTGCTTTGAAAACACCTCATGTTTTCATCCTGAACAAAACTGATAAAGGTAATGTTGTAGAATACATCGGTGCAATTGATAGCGATCCGGAAGGAGAAAATGCCAGCAAGGTAAATTATGTTCAAAATGCAATCAATGATTTGTCAGCAGGAAAGAAACCTGAAGTTGCATCAACAAAAGCAGTTGGTTGTAGCATAAAATGGAAAAAGGGATAGTAATATCCCTTTTCTTTTTATCATTCTGAATGTAGTTTGGATCTTCTCATGTGTACCGACATGAATTATTTCGGTGTCAAAGATGTTTTTTCACACTTTGAGATTCTTCAATAAGTTCAGCATGAAAATGAGTTACGCAACTTCATCGAAATTAGTTGCAGTAGCTAAAGCTTTCCAATCTTCCATATCCTTCTGCACGTCAGCAATTTTTAAGTTAGCTAAGTGGTAAGCATCAGGACCTAAAAATAAATGCAAAGGTGCATTTTCAGCATCAGCAGCGGCGATAATTACGTCGGCGCCTTTTGCCGGATTACCTGGTTGGTTATTGTTAATATCGTTTTGATGTGCAGATTGTGCATCACGTACTTCTTGGTAAGCGCCAATTGGCATGTTTGGTACAGCTAATGAAGCTGGTGTAAGAAACTCCGTTCTGAAATAACCCGGCTCAACCACTGTTGCCTTAATACCGAAAGATTTTACTTCTGCCGCAAGCGATTCAGTAAAACCTGAAACTGCAAATTTAGTTGCACAATAAATTCCGAAACCCGGAAAGTTTCCGTAAAAACCACCAATAGATGAAATATTAAAAATATGACCTGATTGTTGTTTTCTCATTTGTGGCAATACTTTTCTAATTACATTAAGCGAGCCAAATACATTTACATCAAAATTTTCACGCGATTCTCTGTCGCTCAGTTCTTCCAAAGCACCTATCATACCATAACCGGCATTGTTTACCACTACATCAATTTGCCCGAATTTAGCTATTGTTTTTGCAACCGCTTCTCCAACGCTTTCATCGTTGATTAAATCAACGGCTAAAGGCAAAAAGTTTTCATGTTCACCAACTGCTTTTGATAGGTCGTTCAGGTTTCTTGATGTGGCAACAACACTGTTTCCGTTGCTTAATAATTTTTTAACTAATGTAAGTCCGAGACCTTTAGAGGCACCCGTAACAAACCATACTTTTTTATTTTCCATGATTTTATCCTTTTTATTTAAGGCAAAATTACATGGAGAATGACCATTGGCTATTACGCCATTCAAACCGATGATTGCAAAATTCAAACAATTCGATAGGAGGTAGGTGTTTGATTGGTGAGTTTCTTGAAAAAGTTGTTGAAATGAGCCGGTTCTTCAAAGCCTAAGCAATAACCGATTTCTGAGATATTCCAGTCCGTATGTTTTAGCAAGGCTTTAGCTTCACTCAATAATCGTTCGGTAATGTAATGAGTGGTTGTTTTACCTGTGGTTTCTTTAATTGCCCGGTTTAAGTGATTTACATGAACCGAAAGTTGGGATGCATAATCTTTAGCCGAGCGCATTGTAAACCTTTGCGCTGGATTTTCTATTGGAAATTGACGTTCCAGCAATTCTGTAAAAACAGATGTAATTCTTGTATTGGCATCAGTATGTTTAAATAACGTTTCTGAAGGTTGCATTTTAAGTGCAAAGTGTGCAATTTCTGTTATGTAATTACGTAATAAATCGTATTTGTAAATATAATCGGTGTTAATTTCTTCAAACATTTTCAAAAAAATGCGTTCTGTCAGTTTATCCTGATGCTCATCTAAAATGTAAGCAGGCTTTCCACCTACAGCAAATGTAGGTAAATCGCCAATGTTTCCCCTGATTTTTTCATTAAAAAAAGCCTCTGTAAAAATGCAGAAAAATCCGGTTACATCTTTCATGTCGCCACTTGCAAGTTCCCAGGTATAAGGAACAAGCGGATTAAAAAACATTAATGCTGTTCCATTTATTTCGATGCTTTTATCCGCATAATGGTAAACGTTATGACCACGAATAAGTGATATCTTATAAAAATCCCTGC
Source organism: Pedobacter chinensis (assembly GCF_003339865.1). Lineage (GTDB taxonomy): Bacteria > Bacteroidota > Bacteroidia > Sphingobacteriales > Sphingobacteriaceae > Pedobacter > Pedobacter chinensis. The sequence goes on along the minus strand of NZ_QPKV01000002.1, from coordinate 155,051 downwards.
GGTTATAGCTCATTGAGAGTGTATGATCGCTAAGGCAATCTTCAAGGCGAAAAACATTAAAATGGCCAACATTATTTTGCAGGTTATCGGGCAAGAAACTAAATTTCTTCTGATAAAAATCTTCTATACTTTCTGTTGTGCTCATTAATCAAAGTTACAAAATTCAAACTAATATCTCTATAAAACATAATCATTTCATTATGCTTGAAAATCCTTTAAAAATATAAGAGATCTTATCATCTCAAAAAGGAGATTCTCATGATAAATAGATTTGGATTTAATATACCAATCGGTATATATTTGTGCCGTAATTCAAAACAACATGACCAAGGCAGAGAAAACCAGAAATTTCATTGTAGAGAAAACCGCACCGATTTTTAATATGAAGGGCTATGCAGGCACATCTTTAAATGACATTACAGCTGCCACTGGTTTAACAAAAGGCAGTATTTATGGCAACTTTGCCAATAAAGATGAGGTTGCATTAGCAGCATTTGATTATAATTTGAATAATAATGTTTCCAGGATAGAGGCTGCAATGAGTGCCCAAGCTACAGCTAAAGGAAAACTTCTGGTTTATGTAAGTATTTATCAAAATTTCATTGTCGGAACAATTTCTAAAGGCGGTTGCCCGATTTTGAACACCGCTACTGATGCTGATGATACTCATCCGGCATTACGGGAAAAAGCTTTGAAAGCTGTTTTGTCCTGGAAAAAAAGAATAATAAAATTGGTAGAGGAGGGGATTGCCAACAAGGAAATCAAAGCAGATTCAAATCCTGAGCAGATCGCGCTAACAGTTATTGCAATGATTGAAGGCGGCATTATGATTTCACGCTTAACGAATAAACTTGCTCACTGGGATTTAATTATGGATTCATTAAAAAAATATATCAACAGCCTCGGCTAAAAAATTTTAAACTAAAATATACCGATTGGTATAAAATAAAAATCACAAATATGAAAACTTCACAAAACACAGTATTAATTATCGGTGGAACAGCTGGTATTGGTTTAGAAATTGTTAAAAAACTAACCGCATTGAATAACCATGTTATTGTTACGGGTAGAAATAAAGACCGTTTGGATATTGCTGTAGCAGAACTAAAAAACGTTACTGCAATTCCTTTTGATGTAAGCAAAGCAAATGAGGTTGAAAATCTTGTTGAGCGTATCGGCAAGAATTTTCCGCATTTAAATGTGGTTATCAATAATGCCGGGAGAGCTTTGCTTTACAATTTGAATGATGAGACTCAGGATGCATTTGCCAATGCCGAAGAGGAAATGCTGACCAATTATTTATCAATTGTTAGAATGAATCAAAAATTATTACCCATTTTAAAACAACAGCCTGAGTCTGCAATTGTAAATGTTTCATCAATTGTGGCTTACGTACCTGGCATTAATTTACCAGGTTATGCTGCAAGTAAAGCTGCTTTACATTCTTACACAACCGCTTTAAGATTAAGCCTGGAAAATACTTCTGTTAAGGTTTTTGAATTGATGCCACCATTGGTTGATACCGAATTCTCTAAAGAAATTGGTGGTCATAACGGAATCAAACCATCGGTTGTTGCCAATGAACTTGTTGCTGCGTTAGCAAAGGATGAGTTCGAAATCAGAGTTGGAGATACAGCTAAAATTTACGAGTTGTTTCGACATTCGCCAGCTGATGCATTAAGTGTTATGAATGCGGATAGATCAACTAAATAATTTAATAGCAGGAATGAAGAAGAAAATAATATTTGCCTTTATTATGGCAATTTTCACAACAGGAATCGTGACCTTTGCGGCGATAAGTGTAAATATGGGTTTTGGAGCAAGTTTTATGAAAGTTTGGCTAAAATCATGGGGCATTTCTTATGTAGTAGCCATTCCTGCTATATTAATAATTGCACCAAAAGTACAGGCTTTAGTTGATGATCTGTTCTCATAGAAAATAAAATAATAAATGAAACGAGTAGTAGTTACAGGTTTAGGCGCAATAACACCTCTTGGTAATACTGTAGAAAGCTTTTGGCAAAATATTTTAGCAGGCAAAAGCGGTGTAGGTCTGATTACCAAGTTCAATACCGAAAAATACAAAACCAAATTCGCAAGTGAAGTAAAAGATTTTAATGCTGAAGAATTTCTGGATAAAAAAGAACTTAAAAAGTTTGATTTATTTACACAGTATGCAATTGCATCAAGTGACCAGGCAATTAAAGATGCCGGATTGGATTTTACCGCGATGGATAATGACCAACTTGCGGAAGTTGGTGTGATATGGGCAACGGGAAATGGTGGAATTTCTACCTTCGAGCAGCAACTTGCAGAGTTTCATGCAGGTGATGGAACGCCAAGGTTTAGTCCGTTTTTTATCCCAAAAATGATTGTGGATATTGCCGCTGGTGTAATTTCAATCCGCCATAAATTACGTGGACCTAATTACTGTACGGTTTCGGCTTGTGCATCATCTAACACCGCGATTATAAATGCTTTCGATACCATCAGATTAGGAAAAGCAACTGTAATGATTGCAGGTGGATCTGAAGCTGCAATAACTGAAGCATCGGTTGGAGGTTTTAATGCCGCTCAGGCTTTATCTAAAAGAAATGATGATCCACAAAGTGCATCAAGACCTTTTGATGCCGACAGAGATGGCTTTGTGATGGGAGAGGGTGCGGGCGCATTGATTCTTGAAGATTTAGAGCACGCCTTAAATCGTGGTGCTCATATTTATGCTGAAATTGTTGGTGGTGGTATGGCTGCTGATGCCTATCATTTAACAGGAACACCTCCTGATGGAATTGGTGCTTTTTTAGGCATGACAAAAGCACTAAAAGATGCCGGGATTTCTGCTGACAAAATCGATTATATTAATGCACATGCTACTTCAACAGGTTTAGGTGATTTGAGTGAACTGCATGCCATCAAAACTGTTTTTAACGATTTGCCCGTTATTATTGGCGCTACAAAATCCATTACAGGTCATTTGTTAGGTGCTGCCGGAGCAGTGGAAAGTTTAATCAGTATTCTGGCCATCAGAGATAGTATTATTCCGCCAACAATAAATACTAAAAACCTGGATGAAAATATCCCCGAAGGATTAAATATTGTTTTAAATGAAGCGGTTAAAAAAGAAATCAACTATGTGTTAAACAATACTTTTGGTTTTGGCGGACATACGGCAAGTACAATTTTTAAGAAGTATAAGGCTTAATTGCCTTATACTTTATTTATCCATTAAAAGATTTACCAACTCTTTTAATTCTTCTACTTCTTGCTCAAGTTTTGTAATGCGATTTTCCCATTCAGAATTATCTGCAATTTGAACAGTCTGGGTTTCATTTTCTGTTGCGTTCTCTTCAGCTTGTTCACCTAACAAATGAACAAATCTGGCTTCTTTTTGCCCCGCCTTTTTAGGTAGTTGCTTTACAAATGCAGGTTCCTCATCCGAAAGTTTTTGGAGTTGTTCTAAAACTTCTTCAATATGATCAAATTCATATAACCTTCCTGAATTACTATTGATTTCACCAGGAGTTAATGGCCCGCGTAAAAGTAAAAGACAAATAATGGAAAGCGCTGATGGAACCAGTGGATAAACAATTCCGAGATTGTGTTTATACTTGGTTGCCCTGCTCGAACCACCAGTTGCAGTGGAAATCAAGCCTTTTATCTTCAATGAATTTAAAGTTAAAGTAACGGTTTCTTCATCATAATTTACTACCGGATTTCTGGAACTTTTTTGATTACAAGCCGCAGTTAAACTATTTAAAGTCATTGGGTAATAATCAGGGGTAGTTCTGCTTTTTTCAATTAACGAACCTAAAACGCGTTGTTCTTCTGCTGATAAATCGGGGAGTGGTTTTACATTTTCCATCTTATAAAAATAGAAATTGACTTCACATTTCGAAAATTATTTGTGATTAATCTAAGTTCCAAAGACTCAATAAAAAGATTATGGGACCCTGAATGTCACAATACAGTGAAATGAATTCAACATGACGAACGTTTATTGCGAATCTGATAGCTTTGTCTTTAAATTTAATAAATATGATAACCGCAAAAGGATATGCTGTTCACAGCCAAACAGATCAATTAGCTCCATGGAGTTTCGAGAGAAGAAACGTTGGACCAAAAGATGTTTTGATTGAAATTTTATTTAGTGGAATTTGCCATTCTGATATTCACCAGGTAAGAAGTGAATGGGGGCCAGCGCGTTACCCAATGGTTCCCGGGCATGAAATTGTTGGTAGAATTGCTGAGGTAGGAGCAGCTGTTACTAAATTTAAAGTTGGTGATTTAGCCGGCATTGGCTGTATGGTAGATAGCTGTAAAGAATGCCCAACTTGTAAAGGCGGTCAACAGCAATTTTGCGAGAAAGCCGAAACCGTTTGGACATACAATAGTGTAGAACGTGATAAAGTTACACCGACTTATGGTGGCTACTCAAACAAAATTGTTTGTACCGAAGAGTTTGTGGTTCATATTTCTGATAAGTTACCTTTAGCTGGCGTGGCACCTTTGCTATGTGCAGGTATTACCACTTATTCGCCAATAAAAAGATGGGGAATTAAAAAAGGGCACAAAGTTGCCATTTTAGGTTTAGGTGGGTTAGGTCATATGGCAGTTAAGTTTGCTGTGGCTTTTGGTGCAGAAGTAACGGTTTTAAGTACCTCACCATCAAAGGAAGCAGATGCTAAGAAATTAGGAGCGCACAATTTTGTGGTTACTAAAGATCCGGAACAGCTTGTAAAGTATGCTAAACATTTTGACTTTATCATTGATTCAGTTTCTGCTCCACATGATTATGAAATGTATTTCAAATTATTGAATGTTAATGGTGTTCATATTTGCGTGGGTTTACCTCCAGAGCCGTTAAAGTTTCCAGGCTCTGCATTAATGCATGGAAATAGAGTACTTACTGCTTCTAGTATTGGAGGTATTGAAGAAACTCAGGAAATGCTTGATTTCTGCGCCGCTCATGACATTGTTTCGGAGATAGAGGTAATCAATATCAATTACGTAAATGAAGCCTATGAAAGAGTATTAAACAGCGATGTTAAATATCGTTTTGTTATTGATATGGATACGATTTAGTGTTCTGCAATTCTCAGCACGTCGTCATACTTAATGCTGCATCTTAATAGTGAATTAGCTTGAAATGGATTAGTATGATGACTGTTGTTGTAAAAATGACCAGTCACAAAACAAAAATGGCGAACCAAAATTAGTTCGCCATTTTTGTTTTTGATATATTCTGCAATTTATTTTGCAGTAGTTTTACCGCCATAAGCAGCAGCTAATTTTAACGCTTCATAAGCATTAACAATACCACCGCTGATACATAAGTCAGAAAAAGGAACTGAAACTGTTTCGGCATTTTCGTCTTCTCCTTTTTTATATGAAACGTTGTGGTTAACCTTGGTTACTGACTTCACAATGATCTCTTTTACTTGTGCTGCAGTTAATTTAGGATAATAAGAACGGATTAAACCTGCTAAGCCGGCAACAACTGGCGAAGCCATACTCGTTCCGTTTAAATTTTTGTATTTAGAACCAGGAACTGTAGAGTAAATTTGAACACCTGGTGCAAAAACATCTACCTGTGTTTTGCCAAAGTTAGAGAAACTGGCTTTTAGTGTCTCATCATTCTTTGGCCCAGAGGCACCAACTGTAATCCACGATGCAATGGTTTTTTCATCTAAGTCTTTGTGATTAGGAAAATTGTTCTCTACATCTATATCTTTGTTTTCATTACCTGCTGCCTGAACAATTAAAACATCTTTTGATGCTGCGTATTTCATCGCTTCGTTAACAACTGCTTTATCCCAGCTATATGCTTTACCGAAACTCATGTTAATTACTTTTGCACCATTATTTACCGCATAACGAATAGCGTTTGCTACGTCTTTGTCGCGTTCATCGCCATTTGGCGTACAACGAACACCCATAATTGCTACATTATCGGCAACGCCCATAATGCCTAAATTATTTGTTCTGTCTGCCGCAATAATACCAGCAACATGAGAACCGTGCATTGCATCAGGGCCAGCTACGTCATTATTTCCGTAGAATTTTTCTTTAGAATCATCAGGATTATCTCCAACGATGGCACGAGGATCATAATCAATATTCAAATTATATTCAGCCTGGCGGGTGTAGTATTCTAAACCTTCAACAATTTGATCTTCATAAAAGTCTTTAAAACTAGCATTAGCGAGCTGATTAATCAAAATGTTTTGAATGCGTCCTTCAACTTCAGATGATGGTTTGAAGTTTTTGATGTCTTCAAGGGTTGGGTTTTCTTTACCAATTTTCTTTACCACACCATCTAATGCATTTTTAAAGCCACTTATACCTGCAAGTCCTTGTTTAGCTTCGGCTAATTGTGTCTCTAAATCTGCTCGTTGAGCTTTAAATTCTTCCCAATCTTTCTTGTCTTTTTCGGCAACATTTGCATCAGTAGTGTTTGTAAAACGAGCCTGATTTTTACGAACTAAACGGGTTAACTCCAAAGTTTCATAGTTGATGGACTCTTTTGGCCCACCAATGAAATTCCAACCATGAATATCATCTGCATATCCATTTTTATCATCATCCTTTCCGTTTCCCGCAATTTCTTTTGTATTTACCCACATGATCCGTTTAAGATCTTCATGTGTTGCCTCAACACCGCCATCATTAACCGCAACAATTACTTTGGTAGATTTCTTACCTTTTAAAAGTTCTTTGTATGCTTTTTCTGTACTAATTCCGAATATAGAATCCGTTTTAAGATCAAGATTTTGCCAGTTTGCTTTTTGTGCATTTGCTAAAAAAGGAACTACACTTAAGAATGCAGCACTTAACAGCGCTCTAAAAATTCTACTCTTATTCATTTATTTATTTTTGTATTAAACGGCGAAAGTTAATTTTAATTTTTCCATTTCTTATAAAATGTATTAAAAATAATGCTTTTCACACATTTATAAATCATAAAAAATCCCAAATAGATTAAATTTGGGATTTAAATCGTTCTGATAAATTATATTTATATATTGGGTTATTTTAAAGTTAAAGCAATTTTCTTAGCCATTTCATCGTGTTGTTGAATAACGGCCAGGGTTTTGGTTGCCCAGGTTTTAAGCTGAGTATCGCGGTTTTGTGCTCCTTCTTTAAATAGGGCCACTGTTTTTTCATGATCGGCAACCATCATGCCCATGTAATGCTTATCAAATATTAAACCTGTGGTTTTTTTCATTTCATCCAGATGAATCTGATCTTCAGCTGGTAAAGCATCAGGAGTAATTATCTTTTTCTTTACTGCCAATTCTTTTAATTCTACATTGGCTTTAGTATGATCTTCCAGCATCTTTGCAGCGAAATCTTTTACTTCCTGGCTTTTAGCATTCTTCTGTGCTATTTTCGCTGCTTCAACTTCCATAATACCACCAACAGCTGCTTTTCTGAGAAAGGTTGCACCAGCCTCATCCAAACCTGATTCAGTGCTTTCGGCCCCTGTAACGTGGTTGCCATTAACCATGGTGGTATCTCCTGAAACGCTATCTTTAGTTGTTGATGATTTTTTATCTGCTATTTGGCAAGCGTCAAAAGTAATGAGTAGTGCAATTGCAGTAGATAATAAAAAGATCTTTTTCATTTTTTCCAATATTTTGTTGTGTATTGAAAACACCAGAGGCAGGAAAAGGTTTTTGAATTTAATCTCAGGCAAGATCCTGATATACATCAGGAACAACAATTCCCATATGTGTTTCTGGATTTTGAAGCGATGTAAAACCAAATTGCTCATACAAACCATGTGCATCTGAAGTGGCCAGTTGATAACGGCGCAATCCTTGTAAATCAGGATGGAAAATCATGAATGACATCAGTTTTTTTGATAATCCCTGGCCACGGTAAGGAGCTTCAATGTAAACATCGCAAAGCCATGCAAAAGTTGCCCGGTCAGTTACCCAGCGAGCAAAGCCTACTTGCAAATCATCTTTATATATACCAAAGCACAAAGAATGTTCTATGGAGCGTTGAACGGTTTCAAAAGGAATGTTTTTAGCCCAATAAGATTCCAAACTTAAATAACGGTGGATAGAATCTAACTTGAGCAATTCCTTTTTATCAGAAAAAATAAATCCGTTTTCGCTTATCTGCATTTGAATAATGTTTAAGTGTTGAACTGGTTAACTGTTTAATCGTAATAATGGTTAACTGTTTAGTTGTTTAAATTGATTAACTGTTTAATCGTAATAATGGTTAACTGTTTAATTGTTTAAATCGGTTAACTGTTTAATCGTAATAATGGTTAACTGTTTAGTTGTTTAAATCGGTTAACTGTTTAATCGTAATAATGGTTAAATGATTTGAATGTTGTTTACTGGTAAACTGTTTAGTTGCAATGTGCAGTTAATTAACCAGTTAACAAATTTGAACAATTAACCAATTTGAACAGTTATACAATTTATACAATTAACCAATTTAAACAGTTAATCAATTTAAACAGTTAACCAATTTGACCAATTAACCAATTTAAACAACCACCCTAATTACGCATATTAATATATTGCAATGGCTGGCCAAAATCTTCAGCACGGCAAACGGAAATTACTGCCTGAAGATCATCTATTTTTTTTGCAGTAACGCGAACCTGATCATCCATGATTGCAGGTTGCACCTTTAAACCACTTGCTTTTATTTTGGCGACAACTTTTTTGGCAGCTTCTTTATCCAGCCCTTCCTTAATGGAAATCTCTTTACGGATCATATTTCCAGATGCAATGGTCTCCTTGCCAAAATCCAAACTTTTCGGGTCCAAATTTTGTTTCATCATTCTGGATATAATAGAACCCTCAATAGCCTTTAAACGCATATCATCTTCGGTAACAATGGTTACAATATTTGTTTTTTTATCTAAATCTATGGTGCTTTTCGAGCCATTAAAGTCAAATCTGTTAAGAATTTCCTTTTTGGCATTATTAATCGCATTATCAAGTGTTTGCGCATCAACTTTACTTACAATATCAAAAGAAGGCATGGTTTTAGCTTTAAATTAAAAAATTAAGTAGATTTAAGAACAATTAAATCGATCTCACAAAAAAACGAAAAATAATATGAAAACCACTAAAGCAAAGTCTCAAAAAAAAGCAACCAAAAAAGAAGCTAAAAAACAATTAGAGCAATCTATTACTGCTCAGTTTTTAGATGTAATTAAAAGTTTAGGCCATGATGCATCAGAGATTAGTACCGAAGTGGCGAAAGCAAGTAAGCGTGTAGCTAAAAAACTGACTAAGAAATTCACGGTCATAAAATCGGATGTTGGTCATAAAATTGATGATTTATTGAATACTTCAAAAGCAAAAACCAAAGAAGCCGGGAAACCAGTAGTAAAAGCAGTCAGTAAGGCTGAAAAATCTGCAGAAAAAGTAGTTAAAAAAGCAGTTTCAAAAGCTAAGCCTGTTGTTCAAAGTGTTAAAGTAGCAACAATAGCTTCTGAAGAAAAAGCCGAAAAAGTGCTGTCAAAGCCATTATCTACCGCAAAAAAGGTTGTGAGTAAAGTAACAGACCAAGCAAAACCTAAAGTAACAGCAGTTAATAAAAAGACGACTGCACCGGCAACAACCCAGGCAGCTGTAAAAAAAGATATAGACAAAACAGTTGATCAGGCTAAATCTACACCTGTAAAAACCACCAAACCAACAAGTGCCGTTAAAGCAAATACAGCAAAAAGAGCGCCTAAAGGGCCTGTAAAGAAATGATTTGTTAACGTTAACAATTAGATTTATTAACATTGATTTAACAAATTAATGTGCAGTTTTGAGCATTCCTGTATAGGTGGGATTTTTTATTTTTTTTAATGAGCAAGAAGAAGATACCGTTTTTAAACCGTGAAATAAGTTGGTTATATTTTAATGACCGGGTATTGCAGGAAGCAGCAGATGAAACTGTACCACTTATCGAACGGATCAAATTTCTATCTATCTTTTCCTCAAATTTAGAAGAGTTTTATCGGGTGCGCGTGGCCACAATGTCAAGGCTTACCAATTTGAATGATAAGGCGAAAGCGCTTTTAGGTTTCAATCCTAAAAAGATTCTTAATGAAATCAAGAACATTGTTGTAAAGCAAGAACGGAAATTTGACCAACTGTTCCAGGCTACGCTAATAAATGAACTTGCACAAAACAGAATTTTCATTTTAAATGATACTCAATTAAACGTAAGCAGGGGCGAGTTTGTAAAAAATCATTTCAGAGATAAAATTTTATCCAACCTGGTTCCAATTATGCTGGATATGGATAAACCATTTCCAGAGCTTAAAGATAGATTTCTATATTTTTTTGTAAAACTATCAAAAAAAGACACGAGGTTAAGAGAGAAATATGCATTAATTGAAATGCCACCGAGCTTACCCAGATTTTTGGTGCTGCCCGAAACCAATGATTTGAAATTTATTATTCTTGCTGAAGATATCATCCGTTATTGCCTTGATGATATTTTTTATGTTTTCACTTACGATAACCTAGAGGCTTATTCCATTCAGCTTACCCGTGATGCTGAACTGGATATTGATAAAAACATTAATGATAAGTTTATTGAAGACTTAAAAAATAGTTTGGAAAAACGTAAGAAAGGCAAGCCAATGCGTTTACTTTACGATTCTGCAATGCCTTTAAATATGTTAACTGTTTTAGTTAACAAGCTTAAATTAGAAGCCGAGAGTTTAATTCCAGGCAATCGCTATCATAAATTTGGCGATTTCATTGCTTTCCCTAATGTAGGAAAGAAAGAGTTGGAGTATACACCGAATGTACCTTTAAAAGTGCGTGATTTGCATAGAACTCAAAGTGTTTTTAATAAAATTGCTCATAGAGATTACCTCGTCAATCTCCCTTATCAATCATACGATTACATTATTTTATTTTTACGTGAAGCGGCGATTGATCCAAAAGTAACAGAGATTCAAATTACACTTTACCGCCTGGCTGAAAATTCAAAAGTAATTAATGCTTTAATTAATGCGGCTAAAAATGGTAAGGCGGTTTCTGTAGTATTAGAACTAAAAGCGCGTTTTGATGAGCAAGCCAATATCTTTTGGACAACCCGTTTAATGGAAGAAGGTGTTAAAGTAAACTATGGCTTAACCGATTATAAAGTTCACTCTAAAATTTGCCTCGTAAAGCGCATGGAAAAAGATAAAGCGGTTTATTATGCAAATTTAGCCACAGGTAACTTTAACGAAAAAACAGCTGGCTTATATTGTGATCATAGCATTTTCACGGCCAAAAAAGAGATCACCAACGATTTGGTAAAACTTTTTGACGCGCTTGGAAAAAGGACCGTAACAAAAGGTTTTAAGCATTTAATTGTTTCTCCGCTGGAGAGTCGTTCAAAACTGATTAATTTCATTAACAGGGAAATTAGAAATGCCAGGGCAGGTAAGCTGGCTTATATCATGCTGAAAGTTAACAGCCTTGCTGATGAAGGAATCATCTCAAAACTTTACGATGCCAGTAATGCCGGTGTTAAAATTCAGCTCATTGTAAGAGGAATTTGTTGTCTGGTTCCAGGTGTTAAAGGCTTCAGTGAAAATATCACTGCAATTAGTATTATCGATAAATTTCTGGAACACGCCCGTGTTTATATTTTCAGCAATAATGGCAAAAACGATATGTACCTTTCATCAGCAGATTTAATGAGCAGAAACTTTGAACATCGGGTAGAAGTAGGGTTCCCTGTATTAGACCCGGATGTTAAGCAGGAAATTCAGGATATTATTGATTTGCAACTCCAGGATAACACAAAATCCAGACAAATTAATTCACTAAATAATAACAAATACCATAAAAACAGATTAAGTAAAAAAATCAGAGCGCAAGTGGATATTTATAACTATTTAAAAACCAAGCACCAATCATAATGTTAAGATACGCAGCTATAGATGTCGGTTCGAACGCAGTGAGGTTACTTATTGCAGATATTAGCAGGCAAGACGGAAAGTATAAATACAAAAAAAACACTTTAATCCGTGTGCCTTTACGTTTGGGAGATGACGCCTTTCTGGATCAATATATATCGGATAAGAAAGCTGGAGATTTGATAAAAACAATGGTTTCTTTTAAAAACCTAATGGATGTTTACCATGTTTCTGAATATTTAGCGTGTGCTACATCAGCGATGCGTGAGGCCAGAAATGGCCAGGATATTGTAAAACTGATTAAGCAGGAAACTGATTTAACCCTTGAAATTATTGAAGGGCAACGGGAAGCCAATATTATTTATGCCAACCATATTGAAGAAGACTTAGACGAAAACAAAACTTACCTGTACATTGATGTTGGTGGTGGCAGTACAGAATTATCGGTATTTGTGAAAGGTGTACCTGAAGCATCTAGATCTTTTAATATTGGAACCATCAGGATGCTGGATAATCAGGACAAAGAGGAAACCTGGGAAGAAATGAAAGAATGGGTTAAAGATAATACCAAAGCAAATAAACATTTAGCAGCAATTGGTACAGGAGGAAATATTAATAAGCTGTTCAGGATGAGTGATGAAAAGGATGGTGCACCAATGTCTTTACAAAAATTAAATTCTCTTTATAATAAACTGATCAGTTATTCATTAAAAGAGCGTATAAATATTTTGGGTTTAAATCCAGATCGTGCAGATGTGATTATTCCCGCCAGTGAAATCTACCTAACTTTAATGAAATGGGCCGGAATCAAGCAAATTTATGTACCTAAAGTAGGCATGGCCGATGGTATTATAAAGTTATTGATTGAAGAGAAATTAGCTTAAGCAGTATCATTTCCATTGAAGGCTAATTTCATAAAATACTTAACCTCTTCGTTCAAGTCTTCTTTTAAGTAAATTCTTAAATGATGATTGAATTGATTTGTACCAGGAACATTGGCAATTTTATTAAAGCACAAATTATCATCAAATGATTTGTTAAAAGGAAAAACCACATGAACAAAATTTTTACCCAATTGTGTGATGTAGGCAAAACGCCGTGTGGATGCTATCGCAATCATTGATTTTGTTGGATGAAGACTTACATGTCCAAAAGTATTCAGTTCATCTATAAAAAAACGGAATAACCCCAGGGTGTATTCCGTTTTTCCATTTAAAAAGTCTGATAGTTGTTTATCGCCAGACATATATTTTAATCTTCTAACAATTTAGTGGCGGCCTCATCAGTAAAGAAAGTTAATTTTCCATCAATAGGATTAATCAATTGTGAAGGATACTGGTCCACATCTTTCTGTTCATCACCAATAACATGTTTTATAGCCTCGGCTTTATTCTCGCCAAAAACAAGGAAAGCAATGTTTTCTGCCTTGTTTATGAGTGGAGCTGTAAAACTAATTCGATAAGTATTTAACTTCTCTACAAAAACGGAAGCTACGTTTACTTCTTCATCTTTTACTAAACTGGTATGAGGAAATATTGATGCTGTATGTGCATCATCACCCATGCCTAACAGAATTAAATCGAATACAATGTCTTCACCTTTAAAGTGCCTATCTATTGATTTTTTGTATTCTATGGCTGCTTTTTCAGGAGCAAGGTTAGTATTCACATAAAAGATATGATCATCTTTTATGTTTAATGGATCAAGCAAAGTTCTCTTCGCCATTAAGCCATTGTAATTCTCATCATCAGCCGGAACATTACGCTCATCACCAAAAAAGAAGTAAACCTTTTCCCAATCAATTCGATGCTCACACTCTTTAGCCAGAAACTGGTAAAGCGCTTTAGGTGAACTTCCGCCGGTAAGCACGAAGTTAAAACGATCATTCTCTTCTATAGAAAATTCTGCTATCTTGATGATATAATCAGCGAGGTCTTCCGTAAGTTCTTCAAGCGTTTTGTAAATCAGTAAATTCATTTTTTATCTTTTATCATCATTGCGAGGTACGAAGCAATCTTAATGCTGTAAATTTTGAACAGCAAACCTGTTAAATCGCTTCCTACCCTGCAATGACAGGATGAAGGTTTAATCTTTATTCTTCAACGGCAAATTAAACCAGTGAAAACCATCTCTGGCAATAAGTGCTTCTGCTTCTTCCGGCCCCCAGCTATCTGCAGGGTAGTTAGGGAAGTTAATTGATTTTTTACTTTCCCAGGTATTTAAAATTGGCATTACCAATTCCCAGGCAGCTTCAACCTGGTCTCCACGCATAAATAAAGTTTGATCACCCATCATTGCATCAAGAAGTAATGTTTCATAAGCCTCCGGTGAATCGCTATCGTATGTTCCTTTATAATCAAAAACCATATCAACAGGGTTTAAAACCATATCTAAACCTGGTCTTTTTGCCTGAACCTGCATGCGAATGCTCATTTCCGGTTGAATGCTGATTACCAGACGATTTTGCTGCCAGTTTTCAGTTACTCCTGAAGAGAAAATCTGATGAGGCACATCTCTAAATTGAATAGTGATTAGTGAGGAAGTTTGATTTAAACGTTTTCCGGTTCTTAAATAGAATGGAATACCTTGCCATCTCCAGTTATCAATATGAAATTTAACCGCAGCAAATGTTTCTGTATTGGAATGCGGATCTACGCCTTTTTCCTGGCGGTAGCCTGGTACTTCTTTTCCTTCTACCCAACCTTTGCTGTACTGACCGCGAACTGTGTTAAAGCGAATTTCATCAGCCGAAAAAGCACGTACGGCTCTTAAAACCTCTACTTTACGGTTTCTGATTTCATCAGCATCGAAATTAATAGGGGCTTCCATGCCAATTAAACATAATAATTGTAAGAGGTGATTTTGAATCATATCACGCAATGCCCCGGCACCTTCATAATAACCACCGCGATCGGCAACACCCAATTGCTCCGTTACCGAAATTTGAACGTGATCAATATATGATCTGTTCCACAAAGGTTCAAATAAAGCATTTGCAAAACGAAAAGCCATCATATTCTGAACAGTTTCCTTACCCAAATAATGATCTATACGATAAATCTGCTTTTCTGTGAAAATAGTACTCAGTAAAGCATTTAACTCTTTTGCCGATTCTAAATCATGACCAAATGGTTTTTCAATTACAATACGGCTATTATCTTCATTTTGAGTGAGTTTGTATTTCTGTAAACACTCTGCAATTACAGGGAAGAAATTTGGTGCAACCGCTAAGTAGAATATAACTTGTGTATCGGCACCATATTCGTTTTGATATTTCTCTACTGATGCTTTTAAATTTTCGAAGGTTTTCGGATGTGCAAAATCTGTCGGACAATAATGGATGGTGTTTCCAAATGCATCCCATTTATCTTTTTTTACTTTTCCAGTCCGTGAGAATTCATTAACAGCCTCTTCCAAAGCACCCTTATAACTTTCATCTGTAAATTCAGTTCTGCCAGTGCCAATGATGGCGAATTTCTCAGGCATGTAACCCTCAATAAATAAATTGTACAGCGCAGGTGCCAGTTTTCTTTTGTTTAAATCACCTGTACCACCAAATATTACAAATATTGTCGGGTTTAATGCGGTTTTGATTTTCATTTTATGTCGGGATTCTTAATTCTATTTATTACTTACGATAATTTGTTCCAGTCTGCATGGAAAACACCGTCCTTGTCAATACGCTCGAAAGTGTGCGCGCCAAAAAAATCTCTCTGAGCCTGAATAAGGTTTGATGGCATTCTGGCTGTAGTAATGGTATCAAAATAAGTTAGGGTAGAGGCAAAGGCCGGGATGCCAATTCCTGCATTGATACAAGCTGAAATGGTTTTACGGGTTCCACTTAAAGTAGTTTTAATAATTTGTTGAATACCAGCATCTCCAAACAAGTGCTCTAAAGAGTTATTCTTATCATAGGCCTGGTAAATGTCTTCTAAAAACTTAGCTCTGATGATACATCCTCCACGCCAAATCTTCGCTATTTCCTGTAATTGAAGATCGTATTGATATTCTTTAGAAGCCTGTACAAGAAGGTGCATGCCCTGAGCATAAGCGCTAATCATAGAGAAGTAAAAAGCATTTTCCAAATCATCAATGGAAACATCAATCTGATTTTCTTTCTTACCAAAAGCTTCTTCTAAAGAAACTCTAAGTTTCTTAAATTTAGATAAATCACGATTAGAAACGGCTTCATTAATGGTAGGTATAGGAAGTTGAAGTTCCATAGAAACTTCTGAAGTCCATTTTCCGGTTCCTTTTGAGCGGGCCTCATCTTTAATCTGATCTAAAAGATCATTTTGGGTCTCGGTGTCTTTAAAAACAAATATTTCAGCAGTAATCTCTAACAGAAAAGATTGAAGCCTGCCTTCATTCCATTTTTTGAATACCTTATATATATCATCGTTTGAATAGCCTAAGCCATTTTTAAGTACACCATAAACTTCTGCAATAAGCTCCATTATAGCATATTCTATACCATTATGTACCATTTTCACGAAGTGACCAGATGCACCCGGGCCTATATAAGTTACACATGGATCGCTGCTAACTTTAGCAGCAACAGCATCAAAAACTTCTTTTACAACATTGTATGCTTGTTTATCGCCACCTGGCATCATACTCGGACCAAAGCGAGCTCCTTCTTCTCCGCCTGAAATACCCATTCCAAAGAAATGTAAACCTTCTTTTTCCAGTTCATCCACACGGCGGTTAGTATCAGTAAAATGAGAGTTTCCGCTATCAATAATAATGTCTCCTTTACTTAACAAAGGTTTTAATTCAGCGATAACATTATCTACAATCGGGCCAGCCGGGACCAATAGAATTAACGTTCGGGGAGTTTGCAAACTGCTGATAAAGTTCTCAATGTTAGCAAAACCCTTAAGATGATGTTCTTTGCCTTCTTCTTCGAGTTTGGTTATCATTTTATGATCTTTATCATAACCTGTAACTGAAAAGCCTTTATCAGCCATGTTCAATAATAGATTGCGGCCCATTGTACCTAAACCTATCATTCCCAATTTATATTGTTTCGAATCGCTATTTGCCATTTTTTGTTTTTTTGATTGCGTTCAAAATTAGGATTTACAAATTAATATTATAGATTATGTTGTTAAAAGATTGTAATAAATTCTACATCGTATTGTTTAAAATGATTTGTTGATTTTATTACTGAGCTATGCGTAAAAAACACCTGCAATGCCCCATGTTGGTTTTTACCCCGCCGAACCCAACAATTCAACTCCTCAAAATTAAGCAGTTTCTTAAACTTTCGGTTTAACAGTGAAGATGTTGTATTTATCTGCAAGTTTCCAAAGCTTTGCTCCGCCCTTAATTCCATCTCTATTGGTTACTAATTTGATGTTATCATCCAGTTTCAGATCTATTTGTTTTGAATTACCACCTCCTATATATAAATAGTCATAGTTAAACACCGTTTTATAAATTTCAATAACCTTTTTTAAGCGTTTGTTCCAACGCTCCTTCCCAATTTTTTCAAAGGCTCTATTACCAATATAATCATCGTAATCTTCTTCTTTATTAATAGGGAAATGAGCGAGTTCCAAATGAGGAAGAAGTTCTCCATCGAATAGAAGTGCTGTGCCAAAACCCGTGCCAACAGTAAACACAATTTCAAATCCCTTTCCCTCTGCAACTCCCAAGCCTTGTTGGTCGGCATCGTTTACCAACCTTACCGGTTTGTTCAAAACATCTGCAACACGTTGAGCTAAATCTACATCTGTCCATTTGTTTTTAGCCAGATTTGGTGCTGTTTTAACGATTCCATTTTTAACATATCCGGGAAAGCCGATGGAAACCCTGTCAAAAGTATCTGGTATTGGTTTAATTAACTCTTCAATACCAGTAACTATATCTTTTGGAGTAGCACCTTCTGGCGTTTTACTCTTTAAATATTCTGATAACATATTTCCGTCTTCATCCAGTAAGACAGTTTTAATACTCGTTCCACCAATATCAATGGATAGGATATTTAAATGATCGCCTTTTTTTTGTGCTGCCATATTTTTGCTTTTATATAAACTGATTATGCAAATTAATAGAAACAAAAAACATTAAACGAATAGAATAGAAACTAATTTGAAATAGTAAACTATTAAATCTACGTAATTAGTAGAATATTTTTAAGTTTGTAGCGTTTATCAAAAAACAGACCCTGACCATTATGACTGTAAACTACCTAGCTTTTGCCATTCCTGCTTTTTTCATTTTTGTTTTCATTGAGTATAAGATTGCTCAGCAAAGGAAAAAAGATAAGGTATTTAAATACGAAAGTTCCGTTGCAAATTTCAGTGTGGGTATTGCAGAACGATTGTTAAATCTTTTTATTGCGGCCAGTTTTTATCAGGTTTATCAATGGGTTTATGATCATTATGCATTATTTAATATCCCAAACAAATGGTATGTGTGGATATTGTTATTGCTGACAACAGATTTTGTTTGGTATTGGTATCATCGCTTAGGACATGAGATTAATTTTTTATGGGCAGCTCATATAGTACACCACCAAAGCGAAGAGTTTAATTTATCTGCCGCAGCAAGAATTACTACCATACAGGCTATTTTTAGAAATGTATTTTGGTGTGCTTTACCTTTGGTCGGTTTTCATCCAAACATGATCATAACCATATTGCTGGCACATGGTGCCTATTCATTTTTTACCCATACGCAATTAGTGGGTAAGCTGGGGTGGTTAGAGCATGTATTCATTACTCCGTCTTTACACGGTGTTCATCATGCATCGGATGAAAAGTACCTCGATAAAAATTATGGAGATGTTTTTGTTTTTTGGGATAAGCTTTTCGGTACCTTTCAAAAAGAAGAAGAACCACCAAAGTATGGATTAACCCACCCGCTTAAAAGTTACAGCTTCTTATGGCAGCACTTTCATTATTACCTTGAAATAGGAGAGGCTTATAAAAGAGCAAATGGCTTTAAAGCTAAATGGAATGCACTGTTCGGAAGTCCTGCATTAATGGATCAAAATATCAGACCGATCTTAGAAAAAAGATATTTTCAAAATAAGGAGAATAAAAATTCGGGCTTGAGGTTCAAATCTTATTTAAACTTTCAGCTGGTTCTTGTGGTGGCCATGTTAACGGCGGCAACCATGTTTTATAACGCTATTTCAACATTGGATAGATGGGCAATCCTTATTTTTATCATCATTAGTTTAATCAATATTGGTGCGCTACTGGAACAACGCAAGTGGATTTATTATCTGGAATGTTTTAGATTGATACTTGTGTTTGCCTATTTCTTCTACACCTTTGAAATATTTGAATGGGTTGTATTTCCCATAGTACTCCTTATTATTTTAGAGAGAACCTTTTCTTTAAGTAAAATTTACATTAGATACGTATTTAGCTATCACAAAACTAAGCAGTAGTGTTTCTTTATGTTTCGCTTATTCGCAAACAAAAATGTTACATAGAATATTTAATTTCATTTAAAAAACTTAAATTACATTTCACTTAACTTAAATAAGTTTTAATGTATTGGATTTGTTACGTTTAGGTTTTTTTAATCTTCAAATCTTAAATTTTAATTGAAATCTTTCTTAAAAAAGCTTTAAAGCTATTTTTAGTTTCTTCCACTATAGTTTTCCGGGTAATTATTTTGAGTTAAAATTAACTTTATACAAGAAATTGAATTGTTAAATGTTAAATATTTTTTCTGAATTTAATATTTTGTTTTTAGTTTCGATTCGTTTTACTAGATTTAATTATCGAAACCATTAAAAATGGTAAAACGAACAATTCGTAATTTTATGAGCGTTCCTTTCGTTTTTTTAACAGTGGCTTAACACTTCCTTAATCTTAGGGGGCTTACTTTGCCGCTAATCCGAATACGAAACAAAACGAAAATTACTAATGAATAAACCTATAACCGGATATAATATGAACAAACTTTTTACTCGAACAGTTTCCATGTTTCGGCATGGATTAAATGCAGGGCCTGCAACTCCTAAGCATTCCCAGCAAAATGAAAAGAAATCGTTTCTAAACACAGCGAGTCGCCCTTCTTCATTTTACATCAGAATTTTTCTTTTAGGTGTTTTATTATCTTACTCTTTATCTTCATTTTCACAAGGTAACGTGTTGATTAAGGGTAGAGTTCTTGACGATAGTGATGGAAGCCCGTTGATTGGTGCCACTGTAAGTACATCTGACAAGAAGGTTCTTGGACAAACAGGAAACAACGGTGAATTTGGTTTTACCGTTCCGCAGGGAACAGAACTAAATTTCAATATGATAGGTTATACTACCATAAAGAAAACTTATGCCACAACACAATTAAATGTAGTGATCAGGCTAGTGCCTTCGTCCAGTCAGTTGAATGAGGTTGTAGTAACTGCTTTAGGTATTAAACGGGAAGCAAGGGCTTTAGGTTATGCTACCACAACTGTACAGGGAGAACAACTAACAGATGCAGTTTCAGGCAACTGGATTGATGCTTTGTCTGGTAAGGTAGCAGGTTTAAACATGGTAAGGTCAAACAGTGGTCCAACCGGTTCAAATAAAATTATTTTACGTGGTGAAAGCAATTTAACAGGAGAAAATGAAGCTTTAATTGTGGTTGATGGAGTGATTATAAACTCTGGAAGCGGAAGACGTACTGCTGTTGCTGGTGAGTCGGTTTATGGTACAGGAAGCGATAATATGCCTGCAGATTATGGTAGTAGCGTAAACGATATTAACCCTGAAGATATAGAAAGTGTTAGTGTTTTAAAAGGACCTGGCGCGGCTGCACTTTACGGCCAGCGTGGTGCGAACGGAGCAATTATTATTACAACTAAATCGGGAAGCTCTAAACGTAAGGGATTAGGAATCAGTGTAAATTCGAATGCCTCTATTGAGAGTGTAAACCGCTGGCCGGATTTACAATAAGAATACGGACAAGGTTTAGATGGTGCGCCGTATTATTCTTTCCTGGCCGGGCCAGATGGTGCAAGCACAAGTGGTACAAGTTCTGCATACGGACCTAAATTTGATCCTGATCTTAAATTTTATCAATATGATCCGATCACTCAGGCACAGGGCAAAGAAAGAACACCTTGGGTTCCTTACACTAATGGCGTAAATAATTTCTTTAAAACCGGACAAACATTTACCAATTCTGTTAGTATTGATGGAGGTACAGACAGAACTACAGCACGTTTTTCAGTTACCAATGTAGAAAATAAGTGGATTACTCCTAATACCGGATATGGACGTAATTCGGTAGCGCTTTCAGTTAATTCTAAAATTAATGATAAGCTAACCATTTCATCAAAAGTAAATTATACTAATAAATTCAGTGATAATTTACCTGGTGCAGGTTATGGTAATCAATCATTAATGTATTGGTACATTTTCTGGCAGCCAAATGCTGATCCGGAATGGTTAAGAAATTATTGGAAAAATGGCCAGGAAGGAAGAGTGATTCAATATCCTTTCAGCTCTTTCCCTGAAAATCCTTATGCTATATCTTACGAGTTTTTAAATAAATCGAATCGTAATGGCGTAACTGGTAATATACAGGCAACCTACAATTTTACTAAAGAATTAAG
This sequence comes from Pedobacter chinensis, assembly GCF_003339865.1. GTDB lineage: Bacteria > Bacteroidota > Bacteroidia > Sphingobacteriales > Sphingobacteriaceae > Pedobacter > Pedobacter chinensis. Next base: position 133,596 of record NZ_QPKV01000002.1, on the reverse strand, counting down.
CTTACAACTTAGAACTGCTCTTGATTTTAGTTATGAGCAACGTGAGCAGGACAGACCTTATGATGCCGGAACGAAATTACCGAAAGGATCTTTTCGTACCCAAAACATCTATTCACAGGAAGCATCAAGTGATTTCTTGTTAAGATATAATAAAAAAGTAGTAAAAGATTTGGAGCTTACCGCTACTGCAGGAGGTAGCATGGTGCAAAACAGATATAATAGAGATGAGATTCGTGCCGATTCATTAATCTATCCTCAAATTTATTCTTTCTCTAATGCAGCCGGAACATTGGTAAGTCTTCCCTACAAATCTAAATTTAATGTGAATAGTTTTTATGGAGTATTTTCTGCTGCATACAAAGACTACTTATATTTAGATTTAACCGGCAGAAGTGACTGGACCAGTGTATTGGCCACGCCACTTAGAACAGATAATGTGAGTTTCTTCTATCCATCAGCCAGCTTAAGTTTCATCGCATCTGATTTGTTTAAACTACCAACAGTTATAAACCTGGCCAAGCTAAGGGCTTCATATTCTCAAGTGGGAAGTGGTGGTACTACATCATACTTAACCGCATATACATATCCGGTTGCAAGTGGTGGTTTATTTCCTGGAGGAGCATTACAAAATCCTTCTGTGCTGACCAATTCAAATTTAAGGCCTTTGAGAACAACTGCTTATGAAGTTGGGGCAGATATCAGATTATTTAAAAGCAGATTGAATTTTGACCTGGCTTTATATGCAGGTAATACAAAAGATCAGATTCTGTATAGAATTGTAGATCGTGCTGTTGGATATAATCAAATCGTTATCAATGCAGGCCAGGTAAACAACCGAGGTATAGAGCTTGCCGTAAATGGTACTCCTGTTCAAACTAAGGATGGATTTAAATGGTCGGCAAATTTCACTTTCGCAGCCAATAAAAACAAAATCATTGATCTTGACGGAGATACCTCTGTAGTTTTAAGAAATGGTCCTGTAGCTGGTGGTCAAATCGTAGCAAAAGTTGGTGGCAGCATGGGCGATATGTACGGAAGAGGTTTTGTACGCTCTCCTGACGGACAAATTGTGTACGATGAAACAACTGGCGTTGCGAAAATTACTGATGATGTTGTTTTTCTTGGAAATACAATACCTAGATATAAATTAAGTTTAGGTAGTGAATTTAGCTATAGAAGATTCAGATTAAATGTATTGTTCGATGCTCAGGTTGGTGGTGTTGCTCACTCATTGATGAATTATAAATTAGTTGAACAAGGTAAAACAGCAAACACCTTACCTGGTAGATATAATGGTATTATTGGTGATGGGGTAATTCAAAATCCTGATGGAACTTATCGCAAAAATGATGTGATTGCTTTTAATGTTGATAATTATTACAGGGCACAAATGGGTGCTGATAATGCAGAAGGAAGTACATTTAGTACAAATTTTGTTAAATTTAGAGAGGCACGTTTAGATTATACATTGTCTCCAAAACTATTAAAACAAATAGGTTTACAACGTGCAACAATCGGGGCTTATGGCCGTAACTTATATATCTGGTCACCGTGGCCAATGTTCGATCCTGAATTTGGTACGCTGGCAGGAACTGACATTGTACAGGGATTTGAAACTGGACAGTTTCCTTCTACCAGAACTTTTGGATTAAATTTAGTAATCGGAATTTAACACTACTAAACATGAAAAAGATTAAAAATAAAATTATTCTGACCATAATGACAACCATTGTGGTAATGTCTTCCTGCAAAAAGGATTTCACACAAATAAATACAGACCCTAACAATTCACCTTCAGCAACTCCTGCCCAGCTTTTGGCACCGGCGTTAAGCAGTACGGTAACAGTTAACATGATTCGTAACCGGAATTTTAATAATGAATTAATGCAGGTTACAGTTAACATGAGTGATGCTGATTATCAGGTATTCAGATATGATTTTAACCGTACCATTTCCGATTATTTATGGAATAACTGGTATGTTCAGTTAACGAATTATAAAGATATTTATGCCAAAGCTTCTGAAGCTGTAACCTTTAATGAATCTTATCAGGGAATATCATTAATTTGTCAGACATGGATATATTCCATGTTGACAGATACTTATGGCGATATTCCTTATTTCGATTCAAATAAAGCCAAAGAATTTATTCTTGAACCTGCTTTTGATAAACAAAAAGATATTTATCTGGATTTATTTCAAAAGTTAGAAGAGGCCAACACTTTATTGACTAAAAATACCGCAATTATTTCTTCAAGCGATCCGGTTTTTAGTGGTAATGTTTCCAGATGGCGTAAATTTGGCAACTCATTGTATTTAAGATTATTATTGAGATTATCTGGTAAAGCTGAAGTTTCTGCAGATGTTATTGCAAAAATCAAGGAAATAGTTGATACAAGAGCCTCTGCTTATCCTAAATTTACTAGTAACGACGATTCTGCGATCCTGCGTTGGACAGGTACCGGTGCATACACTTCTCCATATGTAAACAACGTAAGAACACAGGATTTTACTGCGCCAGCAATTGGTGAATTCTTTATGAGAAACTTAACGGATTGGAACAGTCCTTTCCTTGATCTGAATACCTATGGAAAAAATGGAATAAACAGATGGGGAATTGCACAGGCTTCTGCTGCTAATGGTGGTGGCTTTTTTGGCACACCAAGCGGTTATTTACCAGGTACCGGTGTCAAAAAAGGATCTTATTTTTATTCAAGTACCTCCACTACAAGTATGCAAAGTGATCCTTTAACCGGGATGATCATGAATTATGCAGAGCTGAATTTCATTTTAGCAGAAGCTGCCATTAAAGGTTATATATCAGGAAATGCAGAAACCTATTATAAAACAGGCGTGTTAGCTACTATTACAACGTGGCTGCCATTGTATCCAAACCCTACGGCAACCACCGGTACTACAACTCCTGCAACCATAAATGATCCGATCTTTAATTCTTATTTAACCAATGCTGATATTGCGTGGGTTCCTTCAAATGATTTTGATACAAAAATGGAACAGATCCACGTACAGAAATATTATGCTTTATTTTTGGAGGATTTACAGCAATGGGTAGAATACCGCCGTACAGGGCACCCTGTTTTACCTAAAGGCCCTGGCTTAAGAAATGGTGGAATGATGCCTGCAAGATTAACTTATCCGGTATATGTTCAATCAGCAAATCCTACTAACTATAAAAATGCAGTAGCTAATCAGGGGCCAGATGAAAAAAACACTCAGGTTTGGTGGCAAAAACCATAAATCTGATAAAAGTTATAAAAAGATAAAATCATTAAAAATGAAAAAATATATAATTTACGGTTTATTGTTATTAACAGTCTTAATAAACAGTTGCCAAAAAACTAAGTATCCTGGCGGGGTAATTAGTCCGTACATTCCTATTTACGACCTTAAAAATTTATATAAAGGTTCTGATCTAACCCTTACTGCAGAATTAATGTATGGTTCCAACGCAATTAGTGGTGTGGTTATTTCCGATCATTCGGGAGGTAATTTACCAGCTGGTTTGTTAATTATACAAGATAAAAAACGTCTATCATTGGTTAGGGGTATTTCAATTCCAATCGGTGCTGATGCCACCAAGTATGTGCCTGGTGATTCAGTGGCTGTTACCATTAGTGGTGGCGTACTGACAAGAGCAAACGGACTTTTACAAGTTACAGGAATAGCACCAACAGCTGTTACTAAATTGGGTTCAGGTAAAACGATTACTCCGAATCGGGTGGGAAGTAATTTAGTATTAGCCAGACCTCAGGATTATGAAAGTTCGTTAGTGGCCATTGTAAAAGGCGGTTTCGATCCGATTCCCCAACCTACAGATACTTATTCGGGCGATAAATTATTAAATGATGGCTTTGATAATATTATCTTGCACACTGAGGCTACCGCCACATTTGCCAACAATACCGGACTACCTTTTAGCGCAAACTACTATGGTATAGTTATTCCAAAAATAGGTTCAGATGGAAAGCTTGTTGCTCAACACCGCATCAGAACGCTTGATGATGTTGTCGTATTAAGTTCTACTGTTGAAATTCCTTCAGCAATTATTTCAGGGTTAATAGCCGATCCTATGGGTACAGACGCTAACAATGAATATATACAGTTTATTGCGACCAGAGATATTAATTTCGCTGTTACTCCTTTTTCTGTTGTTACCACAAATAATGCCGGAGCGTCAACTCCAACGGGATTTCCTACACGAGGTTGGGCAACAGGCGATGTGAGAACATATAAATTCAATTTAACATCTGGTACGGTTTCAAAAGGTGAATTCTTCTATGTAGGAGGAGCCAATAAATTAATTAACAGTACGGGTTCTACAAGCATTGCTTCAGCTAAGTGGATAAGATCCTTCAACTATTCTACCACTGATGGGGATGGTTTTGGAACTAAAACAACCAATTTATTAGCCAATAGTGGTAATGCTTATGGCGTGGCTTTATTTGAGGGTACTGCGGTTGATGTAAACACCAGGCCAATTGACTGTGTATTTATTTCAAGTGGCGGTAGTTTGTTTTCAGCGGGGCCACCTGCAGTAGGGTATAGAATTGCGAATAACGATTTTTATGACGCAATTAATCCTATTACGTTAGCTGCTCAACCTTTTTACAGACAAGGTACAAATACACTATTCTTTCCTTATCATCCTAATACTGTTGCAGATCAGGGATATTACTATAAGTTTGGCGGTATTTACAGTGTAACTTTAGGTAAATGGGTTAAAGTAAGGTCGGCAACTCATTTCCAGTTAACCAAAACATCTCAGTTAAACGAAATTGAAGGTGTTTTCCCTGCACCGTCAGCTGATAATCCAGATGGCGTTCCAGCTACAGCACTTAAATAAAAAATAGTCACAAAATTTAACTAAGGAAGCTCAAAAGGCTTCCTTAGTTTCTTAATCAATCTCCACATCCTTATTTAAAAATGAACAGAAGATCATTCATCCAAAAAACAGGATTATTAACTACCACTTTATTCGTTAGCTTAAAATCTTATTCAGCATTTTCATTTTTAGATGTTGATAATAAAATCAATGGACGGGTAACCAGTAAAGGAAAAGGAATAGCGAATGTTATTGTTTCTGATGGTTTCAGTGTGGTACAAACAGATAAAAATGGCAATTATTCCATTGAAGTAAATCCATTGGCTAAATTTATCTGGATTAGTACGCCGTCTGGTTACGAATTTACTACAGACAGTTATCTCGCAAAATATTACGAGCAAGCAGATGCCAAAACAGTGCTAAATTTTGAGTTAAAGGCAATGAAGCAAAATGATGATCGCCATAATTTCATTATATGGGCCGATCCTCAGGTAAAAAACAAAAAGGATGTAGAGAAAATGATGACAACCTCTGTTCCTGATACCAAAAAAGTTATTAGAACTATGGGCAATATTCCCGTTCACGGAATAACCGTTGGCGATATTGTTTGGGATAATCATGAACTTTTCGCCGATTATAATAAAGCTGTAAAGGAAATGGGTATTCCATTCTTCCAATGCCTGGGTAACCATGATATGGATTATGGAAAGGGAGGCGATGAAACATCGGATAAAACATTTCAGGAACATTACGGCCCAACGTATTACTCATTTAATCGCGGAAAAGCACATTATGTGGTAATGGATGATGTTCGTTACCTTGGAGAAGAAAGAAAATATGATGGATTTATTACCCAGGCGCAATTAGACTGGCTTGCAAAAGATTTAAAATTTGTTGCAAAAGATGCTTTGGTAATTATCAATCTTCATATTCCTGTTCATAATTCAGTAAAGAACAATAGTGATCTGTATGCCATCCTACAGGGATTTTCAAATGTGCACATCATGTCCGGACATACGCATTATACACGTAATGTGATTACGAATGGAATTTTTGAGCATAATCATGGCGCAGTTTGTGGAGCCTGGTGGACTGGTCCTGTTTGTGAGGATGGAACTCCAAGAGGTTATGGTGTTTATGAGGTAGATGATACCAATTTAAAATGGTATTATCAACCAACGGGCTTAAGCAGAAAAGAGCAGGTTCATATTTATGTTGATGAATTAACCAATCAAAAAAGATTAATTGCCAATGTATGGAATTGGGATCCGATGTGGAAAGTTGAGTATTTCCTGGATGGCAAAGCAATGGGCGAAATGGAAAACCAGAAAGGATACGATCCTCAAACCGTTACTTTATATAAAGGTCCAACCTTACCTGCCGGAAGAACTTTCCCTGAGCCACATTCAACGGAACATTTATTTGTGGCACACTTTGAACCATCGGTAAAAAATGTCAAAGTGGTCGCTACCGATAGATTTGGAGAAAAGTTTGAGGTTGAATTTAAGGGATAAGTAATGAAAGTTCTTGCTGTGGTTTCTGGTTTATTTGTATTGGCAACCGTGTCTTCAAATAGCTTTACAACTGTAAAAAGTTTACCGGAATATCCTGTATTTAGCAGTGAAGCGCATCGCGGTGGGAGAGGGCTAATGCCAGAAAATACCATTCCGGCAATGTTGTTTACCTTAAAAAATTATAGTGTAACTACTTTAGAGATGGATACCCATATCACTAAAGATAATGAAGTGGTTGTTACGCATGATGATTATTTAAGCGAAGCGTTTACATCTTTTCCAGAAGGATCTCAAATTCCAAAATCGGAAGCTAAAAAGTATGTGGTTTACAGCATGAACTATGATAAACTGAAACAGTTTATTGTTGGATCAAAAGCCTATCCGGCATTCCCAAGGCAAAAGAAAGTTAAAAGTTACATTCCCCGTCTTGGTGATTTAATTGATTCTGTTCAACATGAAATAAAAGTTAATCATTTAAAACAGTGTTTCTTTGATATTGAGATTAAATCAACAGAAAAAGGCGACGATATTTTGCATCCCAAGCCTGAAAAATTCGTTGATTTGGTTTTGGCCGTGGTTAAAAAAAAAGGAATATTAAATTATACCATCATTCAATCTTTTGATAAAAGAGTGCTACAAATTATCCATAAAAAATACCCTGAAATCAAACTTTCATATCTAGCAAATAATGATAAAAGCTATGAGGAACATCTGGCAGATTTGGGTTTTAAGCCCTTCATCATCGGGTCTTCTTACAAAGGTTTTAATCCGGATATTATAGAAAAGGCACATGCAGATGGAGTTAAGGTTTTAACAGCCACTGTAAACACCAAAGAAGAAATAGAGAAATTAAAAAAGCTAAAAATTGATGGGATCATGTCTGATTATCCTGATCTATTTTAAGACTATTAACTCAGAAATTATGAAATTTAAAACACCGATCATTACATTTTGTACAACGTTGTTGTTTACTTCAGCGGCTATTGCTCAACAATCAAAATTTCCTGCTTTTAGTGCCGAAGCACATAGAGGCGGCAGAGGGCTTTATCCTGAAAACACAATTTCTGCCATGCTGAATACCATGAAAATCGATGGTATTACAACTTTAGAAATGGATACTCACATTACTAAAGATGGAAAAGTGGTGGTAACACATGACGATTATTTAAGTCCTGCATTTATGCTTGCTCCGGATGGAAAGGAAATTCCAAAAACTGACGCGAAAAAATATCCAATTTTTGCAATGAATTATGACGAGCTCCGTGCATTCGATCTTGGAACTAAATATTACGATCTGTTTCCTCAACAACAAAAAACCAAACAATATATCCCGCTACTGGCCGATTTAATTGATTCGGTTCAACATGATATTAAAGTAAATAAACGTAAACAGTTTTTTTATAACATCGAAACAAAATGCAGCGAAAAAGGTGATGGTGTTACCAATCCCCAACCAGAAGAATTTGTTAAACTGTTAATGGATGTCATCGAGAAAAAGAAGATTACGCCTTACGTTGTCATTCAGTCTTTTGATAAGAGAACAATACAAATCATCAATAAAAAATTCCCAAAAGTTAAAACTTCTTTTTTGGTTGCCAATAAAAAAACATACGAAGAAAATATTGCCGATTTGGGCTTCAAGCCATTTATTTTAAGCCCGGAATGGAAAATGGTTGATGAAGAAATGGTTAAAAAAGCGCATGCTGATGGTGTTAAAATAATCCCATGGACACCAAACGCTTTAGAAGACATTAAGAAACTGAAAGCTTTAAAGGTTGACGGGATCATTTCTGATTATCCGGATATTTTAGTTCAGGCTAAATAGTAACACTTTATTTACCTGATTTACCTCGTAAAGAGAGAGACAAAATTTAATATTACCAAATCATTTAATTCCTTAAAAAAATGAAGAAAAATACATATAAAAACATCCTGATTATAGGTTTATTTCTATTGTTTCAGCATTATACCAAGGCTCAAACGGTACAGTGGGATAGTACTTATCGCCCGGCAAAGTATGTTGAACTGGTTAATAAATTCAAAGCCGATCCTAAATCGAAAAAGGATATCGTTTTTTTAGGAAACAGCATTACGGCTGGAACGGATTGGGCTAAACTGCTTAACCTTTCTCAAGCAAAAAACAGAGGTATTTCAGGAGACATTACTTTTGGAGTATTGGAACGTTTACAGGATGTGATTGATGGAAAACCATCAAAAGTATTTATCTTAATTGGAATTAATGATATTTCACGTAATATTCCAGACAGCATCATTCTTAGAAATTATAAAATGATGATATCAAGAATTAGAAAAGGCTCAAAGAAAACCCAGATTTATTTTAATACGCTTTTGCCCGTAAATAGTGCTTTTGAGAAATTTAAAAACCACTATGGAAAGGATGAACACATTCTTTGGTTAAATGATGAGATCAGAAAATTCGCTGTAAAAAATGTCACTGTAGTTGATTTATATCCAAACTTTACCGATCAGGATAAGCATTTAAGGGCAGAACTTACTAAAGATGGGTTACACTTAATACCAGAAGGTTATCAAGTTTGGGCTGATTTTTTAAAGAAAACCGGTTATTTAAATTAATTTCTTATTTACATACTAACATTGAATTCAAGTCAATGTTTTTCAATTACCATTAAGGATTAAGAAAATTAATCAGAGACTTAATTCTTAATGGTATATTTCTATATCGCCTGCTCTCTTGAAGCACAGTATATTTCAATACATCTCTAAATTAAAATGTGATCAGCAGCTTTAATAATTTCTTGTTTATCAACATTTATTAAACCAGGAACATATCCTAGTTTTTTTATCTTGGCATACTGCTGAATATATCTTTCAGTTTCACGGTTTTCATCGCCATTAAAAATAATACCTTTTATTTTTATGCCGTATTGGTTGAGCAAGTTGATTGATAACAGGGTATGGTTGATGCTCCCTAAATAATTTTGAGAAATTAAGATGACTTCGACCTCTAATTTTTTGATCAAATCAACAATTAAATCCCTCTCATTCAGTGGCACCATCAGCCCTCCGGCGCCTTCAATAATTAAATCGTTTTCAGTATCCGGAATAAGAATATCATTCAAATTAATTTCAATACCATCCAATCTTGCTGATAAATGTGGGGATAATGGTTGAGTTAATTGATAACTTTCTTGATGAATAATGGTTTTTGAATTGCTAATTAAGTCAGAAACTGTCATGCTATCGCTTTTTTCCAAATCTCCTGATTGAATTGGTTTCCAGTAATCGGCTTTCAATTTTTCGGTTAAAATTGCACTGATCAATGTTTTACCAATTCCAGTCCCTATTCCAGTTATAAAATATTTAGCCATTAATTTTAATTTCCTTTAGATTGTAAACCAATGATTTAATTTCTTCGTCAGTATTATACGTATGAAGGCAAATCCTTAGTCTTTCCTTGCCAACAGCAACTGTAGGACTTAATATTGCCCTCACATCAAAACCTTTATTCTGCAGAGTAATTGCCGCATTTTTGGTGTTTTCATTATTTGAGAATACCACGCCTTGAATAGTACTTTCGCTATCCAAAACATTAATATTACACTCAGAAACTTGTTTTTTAAATAAGGTAATTTTTTGATGAATCAGTTTTTGATCCATTTGTGGTAAAAGCTCATAAGCTGATTTTATGGATACAATATTATGAATAGGAGCAGCAGTGGTGTAAATAAATGATCTCGCAAAATTAATGAGGTAATGCCTTAAATTTTTACTGCCCAAAATAATAGCGCCATGACTACCTAGCGCTTTTCCAAATGTTACTATTCTTGCAAATACTCTATCTTCCAATTGATATTGATTAACCAACCCCTTACCCTGGTAGCCAAAAACACCTGTTGCATGGGCCTCATCAACAATTAAATTAGCCCGATATTTTTCGCAAAGTGAAGAAATTTCTTTCAAAGGAGACAAATCGCCATCCATGGAATAAACACTTTCCACAATAACGAAAATATTCCCCTTTGCAATTTTCAATTTGTTTTCCAGATCACTTAAATCATTATGAGCGAATTTGTATCGGGTAGCATAACTTAACCGGCATCCATCAATTATACTGGCGTGAATAAGCTCATCTGTGATTATGGTGTCACCCCGTTGCGGAATACTGGATAGTAAGCCAAGATTAGCATCGTAGCCAGAGTTAAATATCAGACCAGCTTCTGCATGGTGGAAGTTAGCGATGTATTCTTCAGTTTCTTCAGTAAATACTGTATTTCCACTCAGCAAACGCGAGCCACCAGATCCATTTTGATAAAAAGATAGTTGTTTTAAATTTTGATCTATGAGCTGCTTTAATTCATTCGATCTGGCAAAACCCAGATAATCATTAGAGGAGAAATCAAAAACTGGAAAGTGGGTAGAAAGGTTTCTTATCGATAGATTATCTTTTCGCTGCTGAAGTTTGTCATTAAGAAAATGCTCAATGTTGCTCATTGGTCAAAAATAAAGAAAGCGCTCCTAATAAAGGAACGCTTTCAAAAATATCGAATATTATTTAACCTTAAGTTTAATTTAGCCTTGTGCTGGTGGAGTTGACACGGCAGGGGCTTTGTCTTTTCTACCACCACGATCCCATCCTTTTCTCATTTTTCCTGCCTTTTCTTTGGCTTCAGCACGAAAAGCTTCCATTTTGGTCTTTTGCTCGGCAGTCAAAATCCCGTCAATCTTAGTTTTCTGCTCATCCATTGCTGCTTTACGCTCTTTCATTTTGCCTTTAATATCGCCTTTGTCAGCAGATCTCCAGGTATCTATTTTTTTTGCGTTCTCTAATTCAATGGCGTAAATTTTAGTTTTTTGATCGGCCGTTAAGCTTAATTGCTTTTCCAACCTTGCCGTTGCCTTTTCTGCCCTTTGTTCAGCAGTCATTTTTGGCATTGACTTTCTCATTCTTTTAGTAGTGTCTTGAGCAAATGCAGCACTTAAACCCATTACTGCAATCGCTATTGTTAAAATCGCTTTTTTCATGTCTATTTTTTTATGTGTTTGTTCTAATAGATAGGAGAAAAGCTAAACAGTTTAATCGCACATACGTTAAAAAGTGTTAATTTTTATTTAACTGCGAAATTGATTTCTGCATTTGCGCCATCATTTGTGTCAATGTTTCCATTGTTGGATCTGGTGCGGGTTCAGGCAGTGATGTAGATATATATGCTTTAGCTCTCCAAATTTCTAAAATATCATCAGCTGCAATAGTATAAGGATCATAAACTTTATTGTCTGAAATCAATTTCAAATCTTTATTTTCTTTAAAGCGATTTCCAGCTCTTTTGTAAACCACTCCTTCATTTTTGCTGATTATTATATAGGTTTCGCCTGTTTTTACCTCATTCCAGTTATCCAAATACTCACCTATAATTACGCTGCCCGGCTGAACTGGCAACATACTGTCACCCATAATCTCAAAAGCACGAAAAGTACCCTGCCTCAAGGCGGGAAGTGGAAGCTGAAATTTTGGAAGTTCGCTAATATATTGAGGATCGGAGAAACCATTCAGATACCCAGCACTTGCTTTAACCGGAACCAATTCAATATTTTCTCTGTCATTCTGATCTACAGAAATACTGAGCACTCTTAAATTAGAACCAGAGCTTTTTGGTTTGGGCTTCCAGCTATCTGTTATCTTTTCATTAATGAATTCATCAATGGTTAAATCGAAATATTCTGCTATTTTTTTTAGTAAATCATATTTTGGTTCAGCACGGTCTTCTTCATAAGCTCCGATAAGTGATCTCTTAATTTCCATAATATCAGCGAAATTCTGCTGTGTATGGCCTTTTTTCTTCCTGAGGTACTTTAAATTATTTGAAATATTCGACATAAAAATAAATTTTAAAATAAATTTGGAATTACTAAAATAGTTAGTAATTTTATGCTCATAAAGTTAGTAATATTATTTTGATTTGCAAGAGGGTATACTAAATAGTTTAGTTTTAATTTTTAATTCGTTTATTATGAAAAAGTTTGTTTACATCGTTACCGACAGAAATCGCACCAGCATGCACATAGGTATGAGTTCTGATTTAATTAAAACATTGGATTTTTATAAGCAGATGCCAAACTTATTTTTTGATAATGGAAAGCAGCTAACACGCTTAGTTTACTTTGAAGAGTTTAAAACTGAACCTCAGGCTCTGGCAAGATTTAAGGTTATCAGTCGTTTTACGCGTATGCAGAAAGAAAGACTGGTTAGATCTTGTAATCCGGATTGGATTGATTTGACTATTGGCTTAGACTTTGAAAATATTCTTTTACATAGAAATATGACGAATCAGGTAAAACTTGCTTTTACCAGTTTATCTTAAAAAATCAACATTGTCATTTGTGAATGGAAGGGATGAGTTGTGAGCAGGAGTGAAGCGATTTTTCTATACCGCTACTGGGGTTATGACATCAAAAAAGATCGCTTTGTCGTTCTTTATTTCAATGGCGTTTTGGAGATTGAACCACCTAAGATATTTAAGAACATCTTAGCTATCTGCCTTATATTTTTTTTATATGTATGGCAAAAACAGATTGTGAGGTAGAAAAAAACAATCATAATGATCAGACTGACGAAGTTCTCCAAGCCACAATTCAACCAAACTTCGTAAGTCAACATCGGCTACAATTTGCAAAAGTTTCAAGGGCCAATGGATCAGCAAAACTTCAATAGTTTGAAGCGCTCGTCATTGCGAACTGAAGCGGGACCTTGTGAAGTGGTGTGAAGCAATCTTTCTAGTATCGAAGATTATAGCAGCTAAAAGATTGCTTTGTCATTCTTTCTTTCAATGGTGTTTTGGTGATTGAACAACCTAAGATATTTAAGAACACCTTAGCTATCTGCTTTGTATTTTTTTTATATGTATGGCAAAGGCGGATTGTGAGGTAGTAAAAGACAATTAATGATGAGACTGACGAAGTTCTCCAAGCGCCACAATTCAACCAAACTTCGTAAGTCAACATCGGCTACAATTTGCAAAGTTTCAAGGGCCAATGGATCAGCAAACTTCAATAGTTTGAAACGCTCGTCATTGCGAACTGAAGCAGGACCTTGTGAAGTGGTGTGAAGCAATCTTTCTAGTATCGAAGATTATAGCAGCTAAATAGATCGCTTTGTCGTTCTTTATTTCAATGGCGTTTTAGGGATTGAACCACCTAAGATATTTAAGAACACCTTATATCTGCTTTGTATTTTTTTTTATATGTATGGCAAAAACAGATTGTGAGGTAGTAAAAAACAATTAATGATCAGACTGAGGAAGTTCTCCAAGCCACAATTCAACCAAACTTCGTAAGTCAACATCGGCTACAATTTGCAAAGTTTCAAGGGCCAATGGCTCAGCATAAATCAATAGTTTGGACGCTCGTCATTGGGAACTGAAGCGGGACCTTGTGAAGTGGTGTGAAGCAATCTTTCTAGTATCGAAGATTATAGCAGCTAAAAAGATCGCTTTGTCGTTCTTTCTTTCAATGGCGTTTTGGGGATTGAACCACCTAAGATATTTAAGAACACCTTAGCTATCTGCCTTATATTTTTTTTATATGTATGGCAAAAACAGATTGTGAGGTAGAAAAAAACAATCATAATGATCAGACTGACGAAGTTCTCCAAGCCACAATTCAACCAAACTTCGTAAGTCAACATCAGCTACAATTTGCAAAGTTTCAAGGGCCAATAGATCAGCAAAACTTCAATAGTTTGAATCGCTCGTCATTGCGAACTGAAGCAGGACCTTGTGAAGTGGTGTGAAGCAATCTTTCCAATGATGCAACTAAGAGCACTATAGCAAAATAGATAGCTTCGTCGTTCCTCCTTGCAATGACGAAAGTTCATTCTATCTTTATTAAAATGTTACTTATCTCATTTTTAGTTCTTCATAAGCACACATTACCATATTGATAACCACATTAAATAAACAACAAACTGCCTTTGATTAACCAAAGGCAATGACGGTTATTGATATGGTGGATCATTTGATTTCCTTCTGGTGAACACAAAAGAGGGCTTATGCTTAAAAACACACAATTAAAATCGTCCCATCGGGACGTATGCCAGGTAACTAAAGAGTTAACCAAATTGTTTCGTTCCATAGGAACGTTTGGTGGGTTTTCAAACACCCTCTAAACCGTGTGCCAAAGACAAGTCTCTTTAAGAATTGTTGTTAGCTTTTTTAAATGTGTACTTGCTCATTTCGTTGGTTTTCTTCTGAGCAATAAGCGAATGGAAACGCTTTTGCTCAGAAGAATTATTAAAAGCTCATTAACAAAATAAGCCTTTAATCTGCTTGTGTTTTATAATCCTTTACCATCCCGGAGCAAAGGTCAATCCGAAAACTCCACCTTTAACATCTTTACGTTGAAATGGAATAGCATAATAAGGCTCCAATACAAAGTATCCAAATATGTTTACTCTTAAAGAAACCCCAACGCTCATAGCAGGTACTCTCTCATTTGTCGATTGATAAGTAACTTGTCTTCCCTGGCTATCAAGAACCGGTTGTCCATTCGCATCGCGAACAACTTCTGTAGTATAAGTTGGTTCACTTTTAAACTTCACTTTTGTGTCATTCGTCCAGGCTAAACCAGCATCAAAAAATAAATTCAAATCGCTAAATAAGAATTTTGATGGAATTGCAGTTAGCTTCTTCGGCCCGGTAAAAGGTAACCTCAGTTCGAAATTAAAAACGGCTATTTTACTTCCGGTTAGCTGATTAATATCAAATGATTCTGATGATTGTGATGAAGTCGTTCTGTAAATCGAATTAGATTCATAGCCTCTGATCAGGTACGGATAGCCCACATACATTGGATATAATCGGTCGGCATCTTTTCCAATTCTAAATGTATTGTAAGATCTTGCTGCAATTGTTACTGGCTTTGCTCTCCAATATTTTCTTAAATCGACAGTAGCCCCGGCAAAATTGTATGTTCCAAAATATTTTTCACCACTAACTCTGTATCTAAAACCATCTAATGGACCAGTTAGGCCGAATATAGAGTTATCGCCAACAAAGCCCGCGTTTAACTGATAAAGGGTAAATGAATTGAAAGGAACTCCATAATCCAGTGTCGCCTGATCATTGGTGATCCTTTTTCTATCTGATCCAATGTAGTAACCAGCTGTATTATAATAGTTGCTGTAACGATCAATTCGATAACTATAATGCGAAAATGCACCTCCAACTTCAAACCGGTGAATCTTACTGAAAGGGTAGGCCCCAAAAAGTTGAACCTGATCCTCAAAAGTTCTAATGATATCTGTTCTTTCACTTAGGGCATCTATTGTTGTATTATTATCAGCAGGAAGCTTTTCATAACCATAAGAGCTAAAGCCTGAAACATAAGGGATATGAGAAATTGCTGCCCCCCAGTTAATTCTGCTTTTCTGGTTAATATAGCCCACCAAACCACCAGCATCATAAATTTCACCATTAACAGAAATATTAGCTATTATTTGATTGGTGCCTAAAATATCGCTGAACATTCCAACAATACCACCAGAAACACCGGTACCAAACCGACTAGTAGATACACCAACACCGCTATTGGCTAAATAATCTAACCTGAATTTTGGTTTGTAAGGAACAGTCTTCATCGAATCGGCAATAATTTTTTCAAACCGATCAAAGTTATTAAGGTTGGAATTAATAATGTTTACGCCATGGTTTTCCATCGGTGGTAAGATGGCCGCATCAAAATTCTCTTCCTGATTGCCTACTCTTTTAGCTTTAAAACTACTTAATTGGGCATTGTAAAGTGTATAGCGTTGATAACGATAATAACTATACACAATATCGTCAGTGGCTGAAACAGAAATTGCAGGAGAAAACTCTGTAATGCCACTAATACCTGTAAAATAATCAGTTAACTGATCAACGGTGTTATCTTCAAAATTGTACTTGTATAAATTTCGAAAACCATCTCTATTGGATAGAAAATAAATGTTTTGGCTATTCGCAGAAAATTGAGCGTTTAAGTTATTGGCACCTGGAAAAACATCCAGATTGCTTACCGTTTTGCTTGCAATATCATAAACGGCCAGGTTAATCGGATATACGGCATTGATGCTGTTTGCCTGAATGGCAGCTCTATCTGATGAGAAAACTATTTTTTTCCCATCTGGAGAATAACTTGGTGCATAGTCTGAATACACATCATTAGTGATTTGGGTAATTTCCTTAGTGTCCAGATTGTATGAAAAAATGTCACTCTGACCCTCAACCATTCCTGAAAATGCAATGTCTTTTCCATTTGGTGACCATGTTAAATTTCCAAATTGCTGCACCTGATCCATAGGTGTTCGAGAGACCGTACTGCCGTTTGCCACGTTAATAATCATCATTTGATTTCTGCCCCGACTAAAAATACTGAAAGCAAATTGTTTACTATCCGGTGACCATGCACCTGCAGATTCTATAAAGTTAAAATCGTCGATGTGCCCGTTTGAAATCTGACTACTTAGTTTCCTTATAATTCTTCCTGTTTTTGCATCTGCTAAAAAGAGGTCAATTCCAAAAAGGTCTTTTTCCGACATGAAAGCTACATATTTTCCATCTGGACTAAGGGCAGGGGCAACGTTCATATTCCCTGCATTCTTATTATCTATAATCTTGGTTCCGGTAATCCTGATTTGTGAACTATCTGCTTTTAACATGGGTTTATAATGCGCATCAATCGAATTTTTCCATAAACCAGATAACGTTTTGTCGTCATAGCCGAAGGTATATCTTATCGCATTTTCATAACCATATTTGGCTGTATTTTTAAATAACGGAACTATAGTGGTATCTCCATATTGTGAACCGATATAAGTCCAAAATGCTTGTCCGTATCGATATGGAAAGTATTTATTGGAATTAGTAAGATCTTTTAGCGAAGGAATATCTCTGTTAAGCATGGCATCACGCATCCACATAGAAGTAAATGCATCTTTTTTACCGATGGATAAGTATTCAGCCATTCCCTCAACCATCCATAACGGTGTTTGACCTATGTTTTCAAGACTAATGGAATCTTTTTCCAATAAAATGTGATATTGAAATGCATGTACCAATTCATGTCCTAAAACATGACGGGTTTGACTGTTCAACTCCATAACGGGCATAATTACCCTGTTTTTTAATGCTTCAGTTACACCGCCTGTTCCAATTCCAATTTCTCCCTGAAGTGCCGTTGTTTGTTGAAAATCTGGATGGTTATTATATAGAATAATTGGATTCTTAGTTAAAAAAGTATCTCTAAACACTTCCTGGTGCATTTTATACCAGGTTTCCGCATCCTGAGAGAACCGTTTAAGCATATTATCATTTTTTAGATAATAATAAATTTCAAAATGCGGTGTTTGCAAAACTTTAAAATCAAGTTTTTTATACCTGACTTTGTTTTGCCCGAAATATTGAGCCTGCGCAGAAAAAGAAATAATAAGCAAAAGCAATATAGTAAGGTATTGCCTGGTAAGTGTAGCGCCTATTTTCATATATGTGTGGTTAGTAATTGTTTTCAATAATTTGCAAATTAAAATGTACAGGATTTTGAAAAATAAAAATAGCAATACTTTAAAACACTATTTAAAATTTAACACTTTTTAGAGGAATTAAATCGGGAATACGTAGTAAACACGATTATTTCAGTGTCTTAATTTAATTGCCATTATTTTCATTCTTTTTCCTTTCACGTTCTTCTTGTCTTTGTTTTCTCCTCAACTCACGCTCTTCTTTTTTTGTTAAAGGCACAGTAGGAGTTTGTTGATTTTGAATCGGTTCTGGTTTCTTTTCTTCTTTTTTAACTTCTTGTTCGGTTGGAGTTACTGGTTGTGCTATTTCAGGAATCTCAGGAATTTCAAAATCCATTGAATCTACAATTACACTATCGGTAGAAGTTGTATCGCGAATAATTTGCGGACTCGGACAGTTATAGGGCCTGTCGATATTAACAGTTGCTTTTGGAAATGGGCCGTAGGTATATCCCGAAGAAGGATCTAAATATATTTTCTCCATAAATTTAGCAAAAATCGGCAAGGCGGTTCTCGATCCCTCGCCTTGTTCTCCATTTTTAAAATGAGCAGTTCTTTCATCACAACCTACCCAAACCCCGGTTACAAGGTCTTTGGTAAGCCCCATATACCAGGCATCAACATAATCTGAAGAAGTTCCTGTTTTACCACCAATCTGGTTGTTTTTCTTAAAAAGATTTGGCCATTCCCATAATGCCTGTGATGTTCCTCCAGGTTCTTCCATTCCACCGCGAAACATGTAGGTCATTAACCAGGCAATCTCTTCTGAGAGAACTCTTTTGGTTTTAGGTTTAAATTCGTCAATGATGTTATTATCCTGATCGGTAATTTTTTCTACCAGAATAGGATCTGTTTTTATCCCTTTATTCATAAAGGTAGAGTAGGCTTTAACCATCTCATAAACTGTCACGTCATTAGAGCCGAGGCTAACAGATGGAACTGATTCCAAATGACTATCAATGCCACATTCATGGGCGTATTTTACCACATTGTCCCAACCTACCTTTTCAGTAAGCTGAGCCGTAATGGTGTTTACTGATTTGGCCATTGCCCAGCGCAAACTCATTTCACGATAAGAAACACTATAATCAGCATTTTTGGGTTCCCAATATTTGGTTTCGCCTTTGTTTTGATATTCAATCTTTACAGGTTTATCTATAAATTTATCACAAGGACTCATTCCTTGCTCTAATGCGGTAAGATAAGCGAAAGGCTTAAATGTTGAACCTGCCTGGCGTTTTGCCTGATTTACATGGTCATATTTAAAAAACTTGTGGTCAATCCCACCAACCCATACTTTAATTTTTCCACTGGCGGGTTCCATTGTCATCATGCCAGTGTTCAATATTTTTCCATAATAACGAATAGAATCTAATGTAGAAAATAGGGTATCGCGATCTCCTTTATAAGTAAAAATCTGCATCCTTTTCTTCTTATTAAAATAAGCAGTAATTGAATCTGGATTATTAGGGAATTTTTTTTGAAGTAAACCATATATCGGCAAATTTTTCATTGCCCGGTCTGGGTAATTTACTTTTTTCTTTTCAGAATCGTACCAGGGATCTTCATTGCCCCAAACACTATAAAATCGACGTTGCAATGTTTTCATTTGATCAGCAACAGCCTCTTCCGCGTATTTTTGAAGTTTTGAATCGATGGTTGTATATATTTTCAATCCATCTTCATATAAGTCATAACCGTTATCCGTACACCATTTCTCTAAATATTTAGCAACAGCTGCCCTTAAGTAAGAGTCGCCATCACTTCCATCCTCCATTTTTCCTTCTTTTAATTTAATCGGTTCCTTCGAAAGAATGGTTAGGCTGTCTTTACTCAAATATTTGTATTTATTCATTTGACTTAATACAACATTTCTGCGTTCCAAAGCTTTTTCAGGATTTTTGGTAGGATTATATAGTGTTGTTCCTTTAAGCATTCCAACAAGCATTGCTGCATCAGCCGTTTCAAGGTCTTTAGTCTCTTTATCGAAGTAAATTCGACTCGCAGTTTTTATTCCATAAGTGTTATTTCCAAACGATACCGTATTTAAATACATGGTTATAATATCGTTTTTAGAATAATTAGATTCCAGTTTAACAGCTGTTAACCACTCCTTAAGCTTTACAATTAAGGTTCTTACCAACGGAATTTTAACTAATAAACCCTGAGATTTGTTGTATCGTGTTCTATATAAATTTTTTGCTAATTGTTGGGTAATGGTACTGGCCCCACCATCTTTACCTAAGCCAATAACAGCACGGCCCACTGCCTGTACATCAATTCCCCAATGCTTGTAAAACCTAACGTCTTCCGTAGCTACTAAAGCATTAATTACACCAGGCGCAATCTCGTTAAAACTAACAGGCGTACGGTTCTCTTTAAAGTAACGACCAATTAATTTTCCATCAGATGTATACAATTCTGAGCCTACTCTCAGGGTTGGTGTTTGAATATCTCTGTAGCTGGGAGAATAACCAAACAACCATAAAAAATTGAGTTGAAGTGCAGAAAAGAAAATTATTATAAAAAATAAAACTATTGTAAAATAACGTAAGTACTTGTTTTTTATCTCTTTGAACATATTAAATGAGCTGATGTTTTGGTAAATGCTGTAGGCGTTAAATATAAAAAACTCTATACGTAAATTAACGTATTTAATTTACTAATTTTTTAGTACTATATTTAAAATATTGATGCCGTAATTAATCTAACAACAATGCATAAGTATGAAAAACGAATTTAAGGAGCTAATTGTACAGGGCGATAAAAAATTTTCTATTAAAGGTGCCAAAACTGATTTCACAGGTGGATATAATAAGGAGAAAGCAAAAGACGCATTAGTGCAAGCTAAAATAAAGATCAGCAATTTACAGGAAAAGCTGTATGCCTCTGCAACCCATTCACTATTGATTATTTTTCAGGCAATGGATGCAGCAGGTAAGGATAGTGCCATAGAACATGTAATGAGTGGATTAAATCCTCAGGGCTGCCAGGTATTTAGTTTTAAAGTTCCTACTTCTGAAGAGTATAAGCATGATTTTTTGTGGCGACACTTTAAGGCGCTACCCGAACGTGGCCGAATCGGAATTCATAACCGGTCACATTATGAAAATGTGTTGGTTTGCAAAGTACATCCGGAATACATTTTAAGTGAAAACATACCTGGCTTTGATGAGGTAAAAAAAATTAATAAAGATTTTTGGAAACAACGTTATCAAAGCATCCGGAATTTTGAAGAACATTTAACCGCCAACGGAACCGTTATTCTTAAATTCTTTTTAAACGTGAGTAAGGATGAGCAGAAACAACGTTTTTTAGATCGGGTAGAGGACCCGGCAAAAAACTGGAAATTCTCATTAGGAGATGTTAAAGAAAGAGCTTTATGGGATAAGTACATGAAAGCTTATGAAGATGCCATTAACGAAACCAGCACAAAAAACGCTCCCTGGCATATTATTCCGGCAGATAAAAAATGGTTTGCCAGATTAGCGATTAGTGAAATTATCGCTGATAAATTAGAAAGCCTGAATTTAAAATTCCCGGTTTTGGATAAAGCAGAACGTGATAAATTACTGGAAACCAAAACATTATTATTGAGCGAGTAGAGTTTTTTGAAAGGATTGCTGAAACTTAAAAACCATGCATAAATGGCCGTCATCCTGACCTGTAGCGAAGCGGAAAGCTACGAAGTAATTTATTTAAGGACCTTTTAATGGTATAAGCGCCTGGCGCAAAAGATGCTAAAACAAGCTCAGCAAGATGTGGCGGCATAACACTTATCTGTAATTCATTTCAAACTTACTTAAATCAGGTTTTCTTTTTTTACGATTTAATTCAAACTCATAAATGGTTCTGCCCAGGTTTTTCATAAATGGATAACATACGGTTTCATACTCATATTTGTTGTCATTGAAGATTCCGTCTTCATTGCTCTGTACAACTGCGGTAAGAAAATATTCTATTCCATTTTTAAAATCTACAAAGTATGAGTTATCAATAATATAACCGTAACTATCACCGTATTTATTAAATATTCTAATATTTGAATCAGGAACAACATTTTTCTCTCTGCCATAATAAAGCATCTTGGCATAAGTTGGCCAAAATTCTTTTGCATCATATTTTGGGTAATCACTTTCTGTTGGATACTTGCTCATATAAGTATAAATCAACTTGTAATCATCGGCAGTAAGATTAAATCTTTCGTTTGCAGGGAAGGCTTCCGGAAAAATAAGTTTTTGCATCAAATGATGCTGATCATTAATGGCAAATGCATTTTTGTTTGCTAAGCTGAAAGGTTTGTTCACTAATTTGTCTGCGCTATCCAGATAACCTTTGCCCATAACCAGGTTGGTCAATTCCAGATTGTACTCTTTTGGATCATATTGAGCTTTTTGATCGTAAACCAAGTGATCATCATTATAAAACCGGATGGGATTAGTGTGTTTTGCAGTTTCGCCGGCATCGCCAATGGCCAACCGGTTCAATATCCTGCTATCTTTAAAACCATACTTTTTCAATTTCTCGTTGATTTCCGAACGACCTATAAATTCAAATAATCTGTTAAATGCATCATTGTCACTGGTAAGCAAAATCTTCTTAATGTAATGTGCTACTGATGGTAAGCCATTTTTAGCACTTGTATCCGTTAAAACCCTGGTTTGTCCTTTGTAGGCACTGTCGGTAATCATTGTGCTCTTTGTCGTTAAACCTGTACTTCTTAATCGATTAACTTTCTCCAATGCAAATATTACTGCCGCAAGTTTTACTGTACTGGCCGGATAGAAATAATGATGAGGATCTAAATGGTAACTATAACTCTTAAAACTTGGTTTGTTTTGGGCATTGCGGGTAATTTGGGTGTATAAAATCTGGATCTGGTTCTGCTCTGGATGATTGAGGACAGAACCAAATAATTCTGGCTTTGATTCCATCAGCTTCTTTAGGAACGTTGTATCAGTTTTTTGCGCCATTAAGGAAAAACTATTCATTAAAAAGAGTAGAGATAACAGGGTTCTCATTATTTTGGATTTGATTTTTAAAGTTAAACTTTTGAATTAAAAAAGTAGTTTCTCATCATTCATTTTACAACTTGCTTTATTTTACTAATTTTGCCACGCTTTGGTTTTCGTGTTGCCACGAAATTAAAAGGGAATTTGGTGTAATTCCAAAACTGTCCCGCAGCTGTAAGCTCTATATTGATTTTTAAATCTATGCCACTGTTCAATCTGGTTCGAATGGGAAGGCTAAAAATCGGGAGTAAGTCAGAAGACCTGCCTTAGCGTATAATTTCATAGCTTTCGGGGATTGAAGCTTGGATTGAGATACTTAGCGTGTTCGTATTTTCATTTCCTTTTCTATCTGTTGGCTGTGAGCAAAACTCACAATCAAATGAACAAAACAAAAATTTTAATTGCCGCAGGTCTAGGACTTGTGCAATTATCGATTAATCAATCAGCTAAAGCACAAGATACCTTAAAGCTTAAGGATGTTGTAATTTCTGCTACTAAAAATGACCAAAAACAGTCGCAAACTGGTAAAGTGGTAAGCATTATCAGTCGCGAAACTTTAGAGCGTAGCCACGGAAAATCTTTGCCAGAGCTAATTAGTGAACAAGTAGGCATCATCGTTGCAGGTTCGGGTAGTAATCCGGGGGTAAATAAATCTGTATTTTTCAGAGGTGCCGGAAGTGCTTACGCTGTGGTGCTAATTGATGGCATTGTTCAAAATGATCCATCAGGAAACGGTGGCGCATTTGATTTGCGGTTGTTTTCTATTGACCAGATTGATCATATCGAAATTTTACGTGGTGGTCAATCTACAATCTATGGTTCTGATGCAATTGCCGGTGTGATCAATATCATTACCAAAAAAGGTGGGCCAAAAGGTAATACAATATATGGCGTGGCCAGCGCCGGTAGTTACGAAACCTATAAAGGTACTATCGGGTTAAACGGCAGTGTAGATGGATTTACTTATAATGTTAATTATACTCACCATAAAACTGATGGTATATCTGAGGCTGCAAATCCGGCCGGCAATTCAGATGAATTTGATAAAGATGGCTTCAAAACAGATGGAGTTAATGCCAGTTTTGGGATAAAATTAGATCAACACTTTTCTGTTAATCCCTTTATCCGGTATTTTGAAGGTAACTATAAAATTGATGAAGGTGCATTTACAGATGGCATTGCCGCAAATCATTCCATTGTTAAAAATTTTAGCGGTGGTGTAAATTCAAAATATGAATTCGGTACAGGTAAAATCAATTTAAATTATAGCTACCAAACCAGTTCAAATAACACGCTTGGCAGTTATGCAGGTTTTCCGTATGAAAGTATAGGATCTGGCAGAATCAGTTTGCTTGATTTATTTTATAATCAAAAATTAGGAAACAAACTTGATTTATTAGTTGGCATAGATAACAGGGTTATGAAACTTTCTTCTGGTGCAAATAAGCCAGAAACCAACATCTTTGCGGCATATGGCTCATTATTTCTGCATGATTTAAGCGTGTTTAACTTAGAAGTTGGCGGCCGTTACAACAAGCATGAGCAATATGGCGAAAATTATACCTATACGATTACACCTAGTATTAATGTGATTAAGGAATTAAAATTATTTGGAACAGTGTCTACTGCATTTAAAATCCCTACACTTAGTATGTTATTTGGGCAATATGGAGCTAATTTAAATTTAAAACCAGAGCAATCACAAAACTATGAAGCAGGTTTTAATTTAAGCCTTGCAGATGATCGGTTTTCTTTACGCGGGGCTGCTTTTAAAAGAGACCTAACAGATGCCATTATTTATGATTTTGCTGTTGGTTATATTAATCAGGAAAGTCAAAAGGTAAAAGGTTTTGAAATTGAGCCTGCAATAAAAATTTGGAAGTTGAATATTAACGGTTATTATTCTTTTACTGATGGTAATGAATATAATAGTATCAATAACAAGGTAGAAGATTTTCTTTTTAGAAGACCAAAACATGCCTTCGGTATTACAACCGGAATCCAGGCGACTGACAATTTATACCTCAGTGCAAATTATAGATATTTTGGCGAGCGTACTGATGGTAATTTTGCAAATTATTTAGTAGAAACCTTACCAGGTTACAAGTTGTTTAATGCTTACGCTGAATATTCATTAGCTAAAAAGAACGTTAAAATTTTCTTCGATGCCAAGAATATACTGAACGAAAAATACAATGAAATTATAGGTTACAATAGTTTAGGTTTCAATTTTAATGCAGGTGTGAGTTTTAATATCCGCTAAGAAAAATATAACTTTGCACTAAAGGTAAAAGATGTATGGTAAAAAGGATTACAGTTTTTCAAATTTAAAACTTAAAATCTCAGACTTTCATCTTGCCACTTGATACTCAATTCTTGATACTAAAAACATGTCAAACCTAAAATTTAATCCACGTAATCTTATTTTATTGTTAATGATATTGGCAATTACGGGATTTCGCTTGCTGGTTACTTTCAATTCAGATGAGTTGAAGTTTGCCAACTTCTCATCAATAGGAGCGGTAGCTTTGTTTGGTGGTGCCTATTTTAAAGATAATTTAAAAGCATTTGCCTTTCCATTATTAAGTTTATTTTTAAGCGATTTCATCTTAGCCACAACAATATTTAGCAAATACAGTACTGGTTTCTTATATGAAGGTTGGTATTGGACTTATATTGCTTTTGCCTTAATGGTTCTTACTGGCAGGGTACTATTACAAAAAATTAACGTTGTTACTTTATTGGCATCAACTTTAACAATTGTTTTCATCCATTGGATCGTAACTGATTTTGGTGTGTGGTTTCAAAACCCATCTTATCCCCAGAATTTTGCTGGTTTTTGGTTGTGCCTGGAAAGAGCAATTCCATTCGAGATTAGGTTTTTAGAAGGTACGTTAATATATGGAGCAATTTTATTTGGCGCTTTTGAAATATTGAAAACGAAGTATCCTGTTTTAAAATTACAAGCTCAAAAAGCTTAATATTTAATTAAATAATTCATTAAAATCCCCTTTTGTTTCATTTCAAAAGGGGATTTTTTTTATCTTTCATGCTTAACATTTTCCAGAATGATGAAATTAGTGGTTTTAACCGGGGCAGGAATAAGCGCTGAAAGTGGATTAAAGACTTTCAGAGATTCAGATGGACTATGGGAAGGTTACAATGTTTATGATGTGGCCACACCAGAAGCCTGGGAAAGAAATCCTGAATTGGTACAAGCGTTTTATAACGAACGAAGAAAACAGATTTTAGCAGCTGAACCGAACAGGGCTCACTACACTTTAGCTGAGCTTGAGAAAAATTTTGATGTTGAAATTATCACTCAAAATATTGATGATTTACATGAAAGAGCAGGCTCCTCAAAGGTTACCCATCTTCATGGCATTATAACAAAATCACAATCAAATCGTAAATCAGATTTAACCTACCCAATAAAAGGCTCGGAAATTAAAATGGGTGAGCTCTGTGAACTGGGCACTCAATTACGTCCTCATGTGGTGTGGTTTGGAGAAGCCGTGCCAATGATCGAAGTAGCAGCGAAAATATGTCAGCAAGCGGATCTTTTCGTACTTATCGGCACTTCTTTAGCAGTATATCCGGCTGCAGGTTTAATCGATTTTGTACCGTCAATGGCTCCAAAATATATCATCGATCCTAAAACCCCTGATGTTAGGCGATATAATAATATCGTAAACATTGAGAAGAATGCGGTTTCGGGCGTTGCTGATTTGAAAAAAATTCTTGTGGATGAGAAATAAAAAGACTTGCATTTTTAACTGGAGCGGAGGAAAGGATAGTACTTTAGCGCTCCATTATGCTTTGCAAGATCCTACAATTGAAATTAAATATCTGGTAACTACGGTCACTGAACAATATAACAGAGTTTCCATGCATGGAGTACGGGAAGCTTTATTGATCAGCCAGGCTCAAAGCATCGGGATTCCACTTTATCAAATCAGATTGGGGGAAATGCCTGATATGGAAACTTATGATAACACGATGCGTTTACATCTTTCGAAATTTAAAGAAGAAGGAATAACACATTCTATTTTTGGCGATATCTTCTTGGAAGATCTTCGCATTTATCGCGAAACCAAGCTAAATGAAATTGGACTTACTGCTATTTTCCCACTTTGGGAAAAGGATACTGATCACTTAATTAATGAATTCTTAAGTTTGAACTATAAAACAATCATAGTTTGCGCACAAGAAAGTTTAGAACACCTTTGTGGAAAAATAATCACCAAAGATTTAATTGCAAAACTTCCTGTCGGTGTTGATCCTTGTGGCGAAAACGGTGAGTTCCATACCTTCGCATTTGAAGGACCAATCTTCAAAAATACAATCCCATTTAAATTAGGAAATAAGGTTTTTCGAACATATCATGCTCCAAAAGAAGGGGATGGCGATAAAGAAAATGATCTTCCATCAGCATCATCATTAGGGTTCTGGTATATCGATTTGTTAAATTAGTTTGAATTTTTAAAACACTTTGGCATCATTTTTTCTTTATAAGTTATAATTAACTAAAATAACACATCCTAATGAAACCTGCTAAGCGAGGTTAGGTAGCAAAGCAAGATTCACATAAAACAAAAAGTTATGAAAAAGATATTTGTAGTAATCGCATTAAGTTCTGTTATGTTTGCTTGTAATAATAAGGCCAAAGAAGAAGCCGAATTGAAACAGAAGGAAGCTGAAAAGCAGTTGGCAATTAAAGCCGTTAAAGATAGTTTAAGATTGGATAGCTTCAAAAAAGCTGAAATTGTAAAAAAAGAACAGGCTGAAGAAGCTAAGCATCAGGCTGAAGTGGCCGCAGCAAGAAGAGCAGGTGCTAGTTCTGCCAGGTCGTATGCAAGTTCTGGGGGCAGTAACTCAAGTTCATACGGTGGTACACAACCAACCGCTAAGAAAAAAGGCTGGAGTGATGCTGCTAAAGGAGCGGTGATTGGCGGTGCAGCTGGAGCGGTGGGCGGTGCTTTAATTGACAAGAAAAAAGGCAGAGGTGCCGTGATTGGCGGATTGGTTGGAGCTGGTGGTGGCTATTTAATCGGTAGAGGTGAAGATAAAAAATCTGGCCGCGTTCAACCTAAAAACTAGTTATGTAAATAATTTTAATTCAACTATTCTTTTTAAGAATTAAGTTATAAAGAGAGTGTTCAAAAGACACTCTTTTTTTATGCTTTAATTTTAAATGAAAATATTTAAAGTCAGTTTTGTTCAATATGTTAAAAGGGTTTGTGTTCATGAATCTCAATGATTAAAAATCATCATAGCACTGAAGAACAGATATGTTCGTGGAGTGAAGCAATCTTTCCAATACAGAACACAATTACTACAGCAAAATAGATTGCTTCGTAATTTCTCAACGCAATGACAATTGAGAGAGAAACCACCTGAAGCATTTATCCTATGGTGTGTGACCCACAGACCATTGCAATATTCCCTGCGCTACAGCTTTTCTTTTGAAGACATCTTTGAACATCTGAATAAATCATTCTATATTTAGAAAAACAAAAATCCATGGCAGAGAATAATAATAATCACAAAGGACAAATTCAGCACTTCGTTATGTTTTGGTTAAAGCCTCAACTTACAAAAACTGAGATAATCGATTTTGCAAATTTCTTTGAGAGCTTAAGGCCGATTAAGCTTATTCAATCCCTTCATTATGGGTTGGCTGCAAATACACCTGTACGTTCCGTAACAGATAATTCATTTACTTATTCACTCACAATTACGTTTAACAGTATTGAAGATCATAATGCTTATCAGGAAGATCAGATCCATTTAGATGCTGTAGAAAAATTCTCAAAAAACTGGTACAGAGTAGTGGTTCATGATACGTTAATTTCTTAAAATTCTTAAAGCAAACTTATCTGCTTGTTGAGGTTTTTGATCGATAATTCTCACATACTCTTTAGTTAAAAGCTTAAGAAGCGAGCTCAATTATTGTTTTTGAAAATTTACGGTTTATTAGGTAAAGTTTTGAGTTAGGAGTAATTACCAGGTTACTTACTAATAATTTGGTTAAAAACATACCCGAAATAAAGTTTCGTATTGAAATTTAATTAATTAATTATCAGTTATTTAATCAAATTTACATAAATTAATTAATTAATAAGTAGACTAGCGCTAAGACCAAAAGACATTAGTTTATCAAAATAAAATTTTGTTTATGTTAATTAACTACTATAAATCAATAACTTACATATGATTACATTAACTAAAACTGATGTCTTTTGTAAGCTAATGTAAAATCTGTGCGCATGGACTTGAAGCGTTCAATCACAGTGGCAATAAACTCTTCATCTAAGATTTCAAACACATCATTTACACCACCTCCACTCAGATCTAATTCTGCAAGCTTATAGCTTTGTTCGAAAGTGCCTTGCTCAAATTTCACAATGTATTTCTGGTTCATAAGAAATATACTAATCTTACATTCTGGATGTGGAAGTTCTGCTATAACTCTCATTTTATGGCTTAATTTTTTAATAATTGAATAGTTATTTATTTAATTTAAATTTTGTGTAATTGAAATTCCATTTAACGTGCCCCAGCTTTTTATTATTTCAAACCGGGCAAATAGTTCTTCTGAATACCATTGGCGTGCTCTGGTAAGCTTAATCACATCTGAATGATCAACTGATTTATAAGCATAATTTTTCATGCTTTCCGCATCCTTCCATACGGAAAAGGTGGCTTGATCTAAAAATGGATTTTCTCCAATACCTGCTGAAAGAATATAACCATCGGCTTGCCGCATGGAATTCGCTGCCCGTTTTATGTTGCTTCTAAATTCTTTTACTTTATTTAACCTGATTGCTGCTCTGGTAATCACAGCTATATTTCCATTAGTATTATTATTTTTATCATCTACTATAAATGGCTGTACACCAGACCACAAACCATGTGAAGATAAAGGTTTAAGTAATACGGTAAATTCTTCTTTTCCAAAAAAACGGAACCATTTTAATGCGAAAGACTTATCGTAAAAATCCTTACACTCATTTTGGTTATCCCATGTTGTAAGTAAAGCCCAATGCCTAAAATCGGGCGCCAAATCTACCTGAGCATCCTTACCACTTCCCATCAGCTTCCAGAACCGACATCTTTTATTTAACCATAATGGAATACGCAGAATAGCCATTCCTAAAAAAGCAAATGGAATAGTATACCCTCTGAACTTGGTAATGGTTAAAGCTGCAATCATTTATGTTTATGGCTATTGATAATGATGTCAAAACTAAGGAAATTAAAATATCATCTTCATTCAAATTTTTGTCATTATCATGTCTTGATCCTAAAATCAACAAAATCCTCCTTAACTTTGGTTTATGGCAGAAGATTTAATGATCATCAGAACCACCACGAAAGCAGAACAATATCAATCTTTGATCCCTCAAATTGAAGGTTTGCTAATGGGAGAAACGGATTTTGTAGCGAACATGGCAAATGTGGCTGCAGCATTAAAAGAGCAATTCAATTGGTTTTGGGTTGGTTTTTACTTGGTTAAAAACGATGAATTGGTTTTGGGTCCTTTTCAAGGTCCGGTAGCTTGTACAAGAATTAAAAAAGGAAAAGGTGTCTGCGGCTCATCATGGGCGCAAATGAAAACCTTGATTGTACCTGATGTTGATGAATTTCCAGGACATATCGCTTGTGCATCGGCCTCTAAATCTGAAATAGTATTACCATTGATTAAGGATGGGGAAGCAATTGGAGTATTAGATGTAGATAGTGAATTTCTGAATCACTTTGATGAAACAGATCATATTTATTTAGAGAAAGTTATAACTGTTTTAGTAAATCAATACATCAAATAAAATTGAAGTTATCTCCCGAATATTACCTAAATGACGATGTGGTCAGTTTAGCAAAAGACTTGTTAGGAAAGGTACTTTATACAAACATTAACGGGCAGATTTCTGCTGGAATAATCGTTGAAACAGAAGCATATTTTGGAATAAAGGACAAGGCATCTCACGCTTATGGTGGGCGTAGAACCAATCGCACAGAAACCATGTATGCTCCGGGTGGAGTCGCTTACGTATATTTATGCTATGGCATGCACAATCTTTTTAATGTTGTAAGTTCTGTTATTGATGATCCACATGCTGTTCTAATCAGAGCTATCGAACCCCTTGTTGGTAAAGACATCATGGAAGAGAGAAGAAATATGCCTTCTACGAAGGGTGCGATTACTTCTGGACCTGGCTCAGCAGCAAAAGCACTGGGAATTGACCGTTCTTTCAACTCCAAAAACTTAAATGGTAATGAAATATGGATAGAAGATCATCAGATTTCTTATCCGGAGGAAGCCATTGCGGCCAGTCCGCGTGTGGGGATTGCCTACGCGCAGGAGCATGCCTTATTGCCCTGTCGATTTTTTGTTAAGGGAAATAAATATGTGAGCAAACCAAATAAGGTTTAGCTTTCCAAAACATTTCGTTCCTCACGCTGTTTTTCATTCAAATATCCAATAGCATGAAAAACGAAAAGAATATATCAATTTTAAAAGAAATGGCAGAGGGTGTACGTACCTGTATGTTTACAACCTTCTCTGCAAGTGATGAATTTGGAAGCAGGCCAATGGGCACCGCTAAAATTGAAGATGACGGTAGTATTTGGTTTTTTACAAATGAATATTCACTAAAATCTAAAGAGATTTCAAAAGAAAACAATGTATTGCTGGCTTACAGCGATCCATCAAAAAACACCTATTTAACTGTAAAAGGTAAAGCTGAATTAGTAGATGATCAGGTAAGAAAGGAAGCTTATTTTTCTCCCTTCATTAAGGCCTGGTTTCCCGATGGAGCAGATGATCCCAGGTTAATTCTAATTAAAGTTACACCTGAAGAAGCCGAATATTGGGATGCTTCATCATCAAAAATAGTGGTATTGTTTAGCATGTTGAAAGCTGTTGTTACTGGTGATACACCAGATCTGGGTAAGCATGATACCATGAAATTTTAATTTTAAATACTTTCTTTATTAGGCAGGATTGGAAACAATACCTGCTTTTTTTGTAATATTGAGGTAATGAATTTAGAAAATACTTTGGCCTTCGCTAAAAGACAAGATGAAGCCGACGAACTAAGAGATTTCAGGAATCAATTTTTATTTCCAAAGCATGAAGATCAAAATTTTATATATCTATGTGGTAACTCTTTAGGCTTGCAACCTAAAGTGACAAAAGAGGTTATGAGCCATCAATTGGATAACTGGGCTAATTATGCAGTTGAGGGTTGGTTCGATGGTAATGAACCCTGGATGTTTTATCATAAGGAGCTAAAAAAACTAATAGCGCCAATTGTCGGCGCGCTTCCAGTAGAGGTTTGCCCGATGAATACGCTCACTGTTAACCTCCATCTATTAATGGTAAGTTTCTACCAACCGAAAGGAAAACGCTTTAAAATCATAATGGAAGGCGGAGCTTTCCCATCAGATCAGTATGCAATAGAAAGTCAGGTAAAATTTCATGGTTATGAGCCAGATCAAGCTATTATAGAAGTTTTTCCGCGAAAAGGAGAAGATGTGCTTCGAACAGAAGACATTATCATTAAGATCAAAGAAAATAAAGACGAAATAGCACTGGTTCTTTTTGGGGGCATAAATTACTATACAGGACAATGGTATGATATGGAAGCCATTACAAAGGCAGGACATGAAATCGGCGCCATTGTTGGGTGGGATTTGGCGCACGCAGCCGGGAATGTTCCTGTTAAATTGCATGACTGGGGTGTCGATTTTGCTTGTTGGTGTTCCTATAAATATCAGAATTCTGGTCCTGGTGGAATAAGCGGGATATTTGTTCACGAAAAACATTTTTCCAATCAGGATTTAAATCGTTTTGCAGGCTGGTGGGGTTATCAGGAGAACAAACGTTTTAAAATGGAAAAAGGATTTATTCCTGAAAGCGGGGCTGACGGATGGCAGGTTAGTTGTACGCAGGTTATGCCAATGGCATTATATCATGCATCTTTACAAATATTCAATCAGGTTGGAAGTTTTGAGAAATTAAGAAATAAAAGTATTGCTTTAACTAATTATCTTGAATTTACTATAAATGAGGTTAATAAATCATTAGGAACCAATCAATATACAATCATTACTCCACAAGATCCTGCAAGTCGTGGTGCTCAATTATCAATCATTGCATCGCAAAATGGGAAACAGATTTTTGATGGTTTGATGGAGAATCACATCCTTGGTGATTGGCGTGAGCCGAATGTGATTCGCCTGAGTCCAGTACCCCTTTATAATTCTTTTGAAGATGTTTTTCTAACTGGCCAGGCATTACTTGCTATTACTAAGAAAATTTTAAAATCAAGTTAACTTATGATTAATTACAACCCGAAAGACTGGTTTACATTTATATTTCATATCCACAAAGCGGACACTTTTAGAAAGCTATGGCCGCTTATGATTAGCATATCGATATTCTCTGCTTTTGTTGCATTTCTGGAACTTAATGTTTTTAAACTTTCCAAAAGCGATTATGTTAGTAATATTGGTATGATGCACAGCCTTTTGGGCTTTGTTATTTCTATGCTTTTGGTTTTTCGTACCAACACGTCCTATGATCGATGGTGGGATGGACGCAAGCTTCTAGGATCATTAACCAATGTGAGCAGAAATTTTGCCATGAAAATTAAGGCTTTGAAATTACCTGATGATGATGTTCGCTTTTTCGAATACGGCATTCCTAAATATGCCTTTGCTTTAAAGGAGCACCTTCGCGAGAAACAATATTTCGGAAAAAACAGCTTTTTAATTGAAGTAGAGGATGGAAAGCATATCCCAAATCAAATTGCCAGCAGCATGATTACCAGACTTTATGAGTTGCTAGAGAAAGGATTGATTTCACAGGAACAATTAATCATTTTAACTATTGATGTAAATCAATTCACTGATATTTGTGGAGGCTGTGAGCGTATTAAAAACACCCCAATTCCTTATTCATACAGTGCATTTATCAAAAAATTTATCTTTATTTATGTCCTTACCATTCCCATCGGATGGGTATTTAGTCTGGGGTATTATTTAGTTTTAATCGTACCGTTTATTCTCTATGTATTAGCGAGTTTGGAACTTATAGCTGAAGAAATAGAGAACCCATTCGGCGAGGATGCAAACGACCTGCCTGTAGATCAGATTTGCAATAATATTGAAAAACATGTAGAAGAGATTCTGAGTTGATGATTAGAATTGCATGGCATCCTTTGTACGCCCATCCTTTACCAGAAGGGCATCGATTTCCAATGTTGAAATATGAGTTGATCCCTGAGCAACTACTTCACGAAGGAACAATAGAGCATATCAATTTGTTTAGCCCTGAACCTGTTTTGGAAGAGACAATTCTTTTCACTCATGAACAACAATATTGGGAACAATTGAGAGATTTAACGTTACCAGCAAAAGAACAAAGGCGAATTGGTTTTCCATTAAATGCTCAATTGGTGGAGCGTGAATTAAGAATTGTACAAGGTACTATTGATGGAGCATGTTTTGCTTTAAATAATGGAATTGCATTTAATGTGGCTGGCGGGACACATCATTCAGGAAGTAATTGGGGAGAAGGTTTTGTTTATTAAATGATCAGGCTGTTGCAGCTAATTATCTATTAAATAGTAAATTAAGTAAAAGTATATTAATTATAGATTTAGATGTACACCAGGGAAATGGAACTGCAGAAATTTTTAATAAAGATTCGAGAGTATTTACTTTTTCCATACATGGCGACAAAAATTTTCCATTTCGAAAAGAAATTTCAGACCTCGATGTTCCGTTGAAAGATCACGTTCAAGACGAGGAGTATTTAAACTTACTGGAAATGAACTTGAAAGTGGCATTTGAAAAGTCTAAACCCGATTTCGTGTTTTATCTTTCAGGAGTTGATGTGCTTTCCACCGATCAGCTTGGTAAATTATCGCTGAGCAAAGCCGCTTGTAAAGAACGGGACAGAATAGTTTTGCAAGCCTGTAAAAATAAAAATTTACCTGTTCAAATCAGTATGGGTGGAGGCTATTCTGCAGATATTAAAGATATTGTAGATGCGCATTGCAATACTTACCGATTAGCATTTGATTTAGTTACTTAATACAATATCCTTATCTTCGCCGCATGTTGGAGATTATTTATCAGGATGAACATTTAATTGCCATTAACAAGCCTCATGGTTTGTTGGTACATCAATCATCTATTGCCAGAGATGCTACTGAATTTGCTTTACAAATGCTTCGCGATCAGGTAGGAAAGCATGTTAGCCCAGTACACAGGCTTGATAGAAAGACCAGCGGGATCTTACTTTTTGCTTTTGATAAGTCATCTGAAATTGCTATGCATCAGCAATTTATGAATGGAGAAACTGATAAAGAATACTTAGCCATATTAAGAGGTTTTAGTCCTGATAGCATGGATATTGATTATCCTTTGGCAAAAGAAAATGGAACCATGCAGGATGCATATACATCTTTTAAAACATTGCAAAGAGCAGAAGTTGACATCGCATTTGGAAAACATTCAACTTCCAGATACTCTTTGGTAAGCGCAACTCCAAAAACAGGTAGAATGCACCAGTTAAGAAGGCATTTTAGTCATATCCTTCATCCAATAATAGGAGATAGAACGCACGGATGCAATAAACAAAACAAGTTCTTTTTAGAACAATGGAATATGACCACCATGCTTTTGCACGCTTCAGCGTTAAGCTTTTCACATCCAGTTACTTCAGAAAGAATTCACTTAAAAGCTGATTTGCATAGTGAGTTTAAAAGAGTGATGGATTTCATGAAAATGAAACTCTAGCACAATTTTTGTCAGGAAAAACTGTTTATAAATCATCTATGAATAAATACTTACGTTTAGCTTTCCCCGTTTTAGCACTTTTTGCCAGCAGTTGTTCTTCAGTTTATATGCCTAATGTTCCCAATACGCCCATGCTTAGTCAGCAAGGCGAGTTTAGTGGTGGCGGACATATTTCGCTTAAAGGTAATGCCAGTATCAATGGTGCATATGCAGTGTCTAATCACCTAGGTGTTCTTTTTAGTGGTTCAGCAATGAATAGCGAACGAAAATCGAAAGATTTTGATCATAAGTTAATTGAAATTGGCGGAGGTTATTTTGATACTTTTGGTCCTGATAACAATCGAATCATTGAAATTTATGGTGGTGTTGGAAAGGGTTGGAGCGATATTACTTTCAGAGATTACAAAGATGATGTACTCATTAGTAGTGAGTTGCAGGAGGTTGATTATAGAAAATCATTCTTACAAGTTAATTATAGTTCTAAAAAGAAAAATAACCTGAGGTTGTTTGGAAAAGACTTTCCAATAAATTACGGAACGGCATTAAGAATCAGTCATGTAAAAATGGATCGATTCTTTTTAAATGGTGTTGTTCAACGTAAGGAAGATAACATTTTCTTTGAACCTATTTTCTTCACAAGAATGGCACTTAGCAAGGTAATTCAGCTTCAATACACCACGAGTAGTAATATTGGATTGAAGAATAGAGATTACATGTCTGCAGGAAACTCAATTTTCACTATTGGTGTAGTTGTAAATGTGGGGGGTAAATAACAGCTAAACCGTATACTGTCATTTTCAAAAAGCAAAGAATGATAAGGAATTATTAGACTTTTTTTGGCTAAGGATGAGTTTAGCGTAGAAGGGATTAAAAATACTATTAAGCTCTACAATAAACGTAACCCTATTACACTATAGCACTACTGCGATTTAAATTCTTTGTTTTATTCTGAAACCTCAAAAATAATAGGATAGAGGCGGTTAATAAACCAAGTGTTAAACCATACCAAATTCCGTTAACACCTAAGCCAAAATGGAAGCCCAAAACATAACCAACTGGAATCCCAACTACCCAGTAAGCTAAAAATGTAATGAAAGTTGGAATATTTACATCCCCAATACCTCTTAATACACCAAGCCCAACAACTTGAGTGCCATCAAACAATTGAAAAAAGCCTGCAATAATTAGCAGCTGTGCTGCAATAGGCACAACTTTTAAATCCTCTGTGTAGATAAAAGGCAATACTTTATTTGCAGCCATGAAAATCAAAGCTGTACATGACATAAATAATAGAATCACATGATAGCTGGCAATCGCCGATTTGCGCAGATCATCAAAATTATTTTTACCAAAATTATTGCCCGTTTTAATGGTTGCGGCAGAGGCCACTCCACTGGCAATCATATAAGTCATAGCGGCCAAGCTAATCGCAATTTGATGCGCAGCTTGTTCTACAGCACCGATTGTACCAATCAATACGGCGGCCCCACTAAAAGCGCTGATTTCAAAAGCGTACTGCATAGCAACAGGAGCTCCAATTTTAATAATTTTAATCGCTCTGATCTGATCTATAAACGTTGCCTTAAAATTAACGAGGTACTTCTTAAAATTCTCTGAACGTAAAACATAAATAGCCATTACGGTAGCCATCAAAAGCCTGTCAATAAGAGTACTTAATCCAACACCGCTAACCCCCATTGATTTTATGCCAAACATTCCCTTTACGAAAATGATGCCCAAAGTAATATTTAATGCATTGCCCCAAATAGAAATAAACATAGCCTGTTTTGTAAAACCCAATCCTTCTGCAAACTGCTTAAAGGTTTGGAAGATCAGAAGGGGGATAATAGAAACCGATAGTAAACCTAAATAAGGCTTAGCATAAGAAACAACAGCAGGAGTTTGATTTAAATGATCTATGATCAATAATACACCAAAATGAACAAGCAAGTATAGAAAGATTCCTATCAGAATATTAATGATCAAGCTATTGGATAAAAGCTTTCCACATTCTTCATAGTTCTGGCGACCATTTTCCTGAGCAATTAATGGGGTTAATCCGTAGGAAATTCCTAAACCTATAACCATGATCAGAATAAAAATACTATTCACTAACGATACGGCAGCGAGTTGAGTGGTATCAGTAAAATGACCTACAATGATACTATCGGCCATATGTACTAAAGTATGTCCAACCTGAGAACCTACAATAGGTAATGCCAGATGAAGATTTTCTTTATAATAGGGTTTATATCTGGCGTAAATTTTAGAAAACATAAGTTTGCAAAGGTCGGTTTTTTTAATTTCAAAAGAAACGATTAGCCAAAAGTTAATTATTCATGGCATTTGGTTCAGGAATGACGACCGTTCATTTTTGGTTTTTTAAGTTTGATACCTAGCCACCACGTCATGTTGAACTTGTTTCAGCATCTTTTCCGTTATGTGTTCACACCATTTAGGTTCTGAAATAAATTCAGGATGACGACCGTTCATGTATGGTTTTTTAAGCATAATACCTAACCATCACGTCATGCTGAACTTGTTTCAGCATCCTTTTATGCGATGTGCTCATGCCATTTAGGTCCTGAAACAAGTTCAGAATGACGACCGTTCATATATGTTTTTTTAAGAGCACCTTACCAAGCCACCACGTCATGTTGAACTTGTTTCAGCATCTTTTCCGTTATGTGTTCACACCATTTAGGTCCTGAAACAAGTTCAGAATGACGACCGTTCATGTTTGGTTTTTTAAGCACCTTACCAAGCCACCACGTCATGCTGAACTTGTTTCAGCATCTTTCATGCGATATGCTCATGCCATTTAGGTCCTGAAACAAGTTCAGGAAGACGACCGTTCGTGTATGGTTTTTTAAGCGCCTTACCAACCCACTACGTCATGGTGAACTTGTTTTACAAGTGTAAGTATTAACTTTAAAGGTCTTGTAGCTACTTCGTGATCAGCATCTTTTTATGCGATATGCTCATGCCATTTAGGTCCTGAAACAAGTTCAGGAAGACGACCGTTCGTGTATGGTTTTTTAAGCGCCTTACCAACCCACTACGTCATGGTGAACTTGTTTTACAAGTGTAAGTATTAACTTTAAAGGTCTTGTAGCTACTTCGTGATCAGCATCTTTTTATGCGATGCGTTCATGCCATTTAGGTCCTGAAATAAATTCAGGATGACGACCGTTCATGTGTGGTTTTTAAGCATGATACCTAGCCACCATAGCTACTTCGTGGTCAGCATCTTTTCCGTTATGTGTTCATGTTATTAAGGTCCTGAAACAAGTTCAGGATGACGACCGTTCATGTATGGTTTTTTAAGCATAATACCTAACCATCACGTCATGCTGAACTTGTTTCAGCATCTTTTCCGTTATGTGTTCATGCTACTAAGGTCCTGAAACAAGTTCAGGATGACGAACGTTCATGTATGGTTTTTTAAGCATAATGACTAATTACCACGTCATGCTGGCTTTTAGCAAAGCGGGAAGCTACGAAGTTTCAAGCATTTCGCTCGGCCTACTACACGGCCACAAAATATTCTTCTTTTTCTGATGTATATGCTTTGATTACATTGGTCAAAATTAGATTTACCAGAATTTTTTGAGCTTTACGATAGGAACATCTAAGCAGTTTACTAAGTTCTTTAAGTGTGATTCGTTCGTTGCTATCGAGATATTCCAGAAGTTTTTTTTCATTATCAGAGTAAGAAATGAGTACTCCTTTATCTTTATAATCATTTTTTAAAACCTCCACTATAATTTTACTTGCCAAAACACTTTTGTCATCTATCCGAATATAAGCCCACCATTTTTTTTGATCATCTAAGGCGTAATGGGGCTTTGTGTCGCTTTCAGGAATGTTGACCACCAATACAAGTTTATCGTCAACATAAACCTCCTCAAAATATGGTTCTATGGCCGGTTTGCAAAACTGATGTGCGGAGGTAAGAATCATGTATTTCTCTTCCTCCTCTGATTTTACACCTTTAATTGTGCCATCATCTGCAACACCAACCAGTAATTTCCCACCTTTATTATTAGCGAAAGCCACTAAACTTTTTGCAATTTTTCCTGTATTGGTAATGGTTTTTTTAAAATCGAGCGTAACGCCCTCACCCTGCAAAATCAAACTCTTAATACTCGCCATATTACAATTAATAAGCAACAGTTGGCGTTTCGCCCTGGTGCAGATTTCGGATATATACTTCATTCATTACGGTAGCACAAAGCACTCCGTTTTTATCTATAATTTCCATTGGATATGCTTTAACAAACTTTCCGATGGTTTTTAATGCCTGCTCTGCTTCATTGATCATTTCATCAGTAACACGAATGGTAAAATATAAATTAGAGCGACCAGGTTTTAAATATTGTATTGATGCACTTTTTAACCACACCCGAACTTTGAAACCCCGTCGTTGCATCAATTGATCAAACAGCAACGCGTAAAACGGATCTGTTGCAGCGTAAATCGTACCTCCGAAAATAGAGCCATTATAGTTTTTATTTAAGAAACTTTTGCTCAGTTTAACAGTACAACTTTTAAAATCATCTTCAAATTTCTGAACCCAAATGCGCTGGAAAAACAATGGCGGATAAAGACGCATTACCCATTTTAGGGTGTTTTGAGAAATAATCATATTTACTAATATCAGAAAGTTTTGCCACCTTTTAAAGTTTTATAGACGATGTTTTAGTAATATTTTAGTAAATTAGAGCTATGCATGTATATGATACCGTTACGGCAGCACTAGCCGATTTAGACACTCGGGGTTATCAATTAGATTTTAATTTAACCCCCGATGCTTTAGAGTGTAAAGAGATTGAATTACGCTTAATGCCCGAAGAATTCGAAATAGATGAAGTTTATCGCTTCGAAGGCATGACCGATCCGGCAGATAGTGCCGTGGTTTACGCCATTTCATCAAATGTTGGTAATTTAAAAGGAGTTTTGGTTGATGCTTATGGGGTCTACGCAGAAAATGTTTCTCCGGATTTGTTGGATAAATTAAAAATTCATCATTAAATATTTGAAGTTATTATTGCTCAACGCTATATTTTTATTGGTAATTACCTGCAAATCAATACGATCTGTTTGATATGTTGCGCTGAAAACCAAAAAAAATAAAACCAAATGATTATAAGGTTGTTAAGATTAGAGATAACAATAAAAACTATGAAAAAAATAATTTTAAGTCTTGCTTTTGCCGGCTCATTAATGATAGCTACATCAGCATGCAATTCGTCTAAAAACATGGCTGGTTCTTCAGACAGTACATTGACGGATTCGACCACGACGGCTCCAATGGATACAACATCAACCACAACGCCGCCTGACACAACAAGAACTACGCCTCCAATGTAGGCAGATAAGAGCCACCTCGAGTGGCTTTTATTTTTTAATATCTATTTTATTTATTTGTGCTTATTTGTATTTTCAGCAAATAAACCAAATACTTAAATGGATTCCCAATTAAAAGCCAATAACCGAAATGTTGTTTTCTTAGTCATTGTAGCCGCATTAGGCTATTTTGTAGATATTTATGATCTTGTTTTATTCTCTGTTGTACGTGTACAGAGTTTAACTGAAATTGGCGTGCCTGCAGAAAACATGCAATCTGACGGTTTTTTGATCATCAATTCACAAATGTTTGGTTTGCTTTTAGGTGGTATACTTTGGGGAATTATGGGCGATAAACTTGGCCGGATAAAAGTACTGTTCGGATCAATCCTTTTATATTCCCTGGCCAATATTGCAAATGGATTTGTGACCTCAGTAAACAGTTACGCAATAATCAGGTTTATTGCAGGAATCGGATTGGCAGGAGAACTTGGTGCTGGAATTACACTTGTTGCCGAAACAATGGATAAAGAAAAACGCGGTTACGGAACAATGATCGTAGGTGCCATTGGCTTATTGGGAGCAGCAGTTGCCGCTACAGTTGCCGCTAAATATACCTGGCAAACATCATATTTTGTAGGTGGAGGAATGGGATTGATTTTACTTTTACTTCGTGTCGGCACTTTTGAATCGGGGATGTTCAAACACGCAGCCAATCAAAAGGAAGTTGCTAAAGGAGATATCTTCATGCTCTTTAACAACAAGAAACGTTTCCTGAAATATCTGTATTGTATTTTAATTGGCATACCGTTATGGTTTATGGTTGGTATATTGGTTACACTCGCACCCGAGTTTGGAAAAGCATTAGGTGCCACCGAACCATTAAAAGCAGGTACCGGGATTATGTTCACTTACTTTGGCATCGCTATTGGCGATGTAGTAACAGGACTACTTTCTCAAGTACTCAAATCCAGAAAGAAAACGGTGTTCATCTTTCATTTATTGTCTGTTATTAGTGTGATTGTTTATTTAACCAGTTTCGGCCTGAACAGCGATTCCTTTGTATGGATTTGCCTGTTTATGGGCTTTTCTGTAGGTTACTGGGCAACATTTGTTACCATTGCTTCAGAACAATTTGGAACAAATATTCGTGCTACAGTAACCACAACGGCACCCAATTTTGTTCGCGGTGCTTTAATCCCAATTACATTTTTATTTGAATTTTTGGCTGAAAAGTACGGTTTAATTACCGCCGGATATTTAGTTATGGCTATTCTAACCATCATAGCAATGTTTGGCTTAAGCCAGTTAAAAGAAAGTTTCAGTAAAGATTTAGATTATTTGGAAGATTAGTTTTCTTTCCGCGCATTGTCAATAAAATGTACTATCTAAACATAAATCGTCATAGCTATTTTAATAGACTTAAATTTGTATTGAAATACAAGGTTTACCATGTTTAAGGAAGAAGTAGCAGCGCGTTATCAGCAAATTCAGGACGAAATTTGCAGGGGATTGGAAATTGCTGATGGCAAAGGGAAATTCGAGGAAGAAATTTGGGAAAGAGAAGGTGGGGGAGGTGGCCGTACACGAATTATGCAGCATGGTGCTATTATTGAAAAAGGCGGCGTTAATTTCTCTGCTGTATATGGAAAATTGCCTGAGGCCGTGAAAAAAGCATTTCAGGTTACAGAAGATGATTTTTTTGCAACTGGTGTTTCTATTGTTATTCATCCAAATCATCCTTTGGTTCCAATTATTCATATGAATATTCGTTATTTCGAATTAAATGAAAATACAAGGTGGTTTGGTGGTGGTAT
Organism: Pedobacter chinensis; assembly: GCF_003339865.1. GTDB lineage: Bacteria > Bacteroidota > Bacteroidia > Sphingobacteriales > Sphingobacteriaceae > Pedobacter > Pedobacter chinensis. The sequence continues at coordinate 90,718 of NZ_QPKV01000002.1, read as the reverse complement.
CGATTTAACACCGCATTACGTTTTTGAAAATGATGCCCGTTTTTTTCATCACAAATTAAAGCAAGCCTGCGATGATTTCAACAAAGATTTCTATCCAAAATTCAAAACTCATGCCGATGACTATTTCTTCATCAAACATCGCGAAGAAACACGGGGTATTGGAGGGATCTTTTATGATCGGTTGAAACCAGAAAATACAAATTTGAGTTGGGAGGAAATTCTGGATTTTTCAATAAATATTGGCGAAACATTTTTGCCTGTTTATACCGAGTTAATTGATCGAAACCGGGATAAAGAATTTACTGAAATTCAAAAGCAATGGCAATATCAACGACGCAGCCGCTATGTTGAGTTTAACCTGGTTTATGATTCAGGAACTAAATTTGGATTGGAAACAAATGGCAGAATTGAATCAATTTTAATGAGTTTACCTCCACAAGCCAATTGGGCATATAATTTTCAACCTGAGGTTAATTCTGAGGAATACAAAACTTTGCAGTTACTCAAAAAAGGAATTAAATGGATTTAAAATAAGGTTAAGGGCTGGTTAATTAAATGATATCCTGATTTTAATTTTCCGATTCTGAAATTGTTTACCATTTCATGAGCAATTCTGGTTGGCTCGGGTATCCGGTAATTTCCAACACATTTTTTAATTATTTCGAGACTTTGTTCTTGTGTAATTAAATGTCCTGCTGAAACATAAATTGGACTGCAATTCATTTTGGTTCTCATAGCAAAGCCCAATGTTTCTCCATAACTTTTGATTTCAGTTTTAGCGAACTTTACATTTTCAGGAACATGATTTTCTCCGTAAAGCATACTTTTAGCACAACCAATAGTCGGTTGATCAGCTAAAATTCCAAAATGTGATGCGACACCCATTCGACGGGGATGCAATATTCCATTTCCGTCTAATACGAGAACATCAGGTTTTTCTGAAATTAAACTCCAGGTTTTCAAAAGCGCAGGAACTTCTTTGAAACCCAAATATCCTGGCTTGTAAGGGAAATTTGTTTCAAAGGTTTCTAATGCAAATGCTTTTAAAACCATCTCAGGATAATTCAATATTACAATTCCAGCATACATTGTTGTGCTGTTTTTGTTAAAGGATATATCTGCGCCAGCTATTGTAGAAATTCCCTGGAGATGTTGAAATTTTAATTGTTTTGCTAGTTGATTTTGTAAAGCAGTTGCATCTTCAAAAGAGAAATGATCATACATATATTCTTTAACAACTGAAAAAGCTAATTGATTAGAAAATTTAATAACTTTTATCTGACTAATTATATTATTATATTTGTCCTATAATTAACATTATGTTAAGTTAATAGGTGCTTATCCCCTCAAGACAGTGGAACAATATATTACTTTATTTTACGTGGTATTTAACCAATCAACCTTGACTATTCTGATGGTACAGTTTGCCTTCCTAAAAAAATCAAAGTTTTGCTTAGAAACTCCCGTTATTTGAAACATTACGAAAATAAACTTTCTCTCCCGTACCAACGGAATTAAAATACAATGGGTTTTTACGGGTTAGCCTTTTTGCAGTAAAGTTAGGACTAACGCCATTACCCCAACCTAAATCACCATATTGCAATTTAGTAGTCAAAGTATTGCCTTTAAAACGGAACTTATATAAAAAATTTTGAACAGTGTCAATTTTACAAAAGCCGTTTACCCGATCATAATTAACGTTGAACATGCCGCCTCCCATGTTATAGCTAGGTTTTCCACTATTAACATCTAAATAAATTAGATAACCAGATGTTTTTTTCTTGTAGACATAGGCCTTTGCATAAGCACTGTCATTATAGTTTACCAAATATGTGCCCTGATTTTGGGCCATAACATAAACCGAACAAAACAAGGCCAGAAAACTAAATAATAATTTTTTCATTTTAATGCTTGGTTAAATTTATTCGAATAAATATATATTATGCTTGTTTACCTTTTCCTATAATTCCTGTAATCTGCGATTGAGCTCGAGAACTTTATCTGTTGCTTGTTTTCGGGTGTAGATCTCGATTAGTAACTGAACAGTTTTTTTATCGTTTGGATTGATTTCATTAGCGCGTTGCAAAGCAAACTGAGCTCTGTTAATCAAATTATTATAATTTGTTAATTTATCAGCTTCATTTTTTCTGATCACTTCATTGGCACTATTTATATAAGCCAAACCTAGTTGATATAAAGCGTCAAAATAATTTTGATCTGTGCTTAAAGCATTATCATAAGCCAAAATCGCTGTAGAGTTATTTCCATTTACTTGTTGTAGATATCCATACAAAAAATACAACAGTTTATTTCCTCTTTCTACTTTTAAATTGCCTTCTATTAAAGATGCAGCCCTTGTATAGTTTTCTGTATCTAATAAAAGATTAATATAATCATTCGTTAAATTACGCTGAAAAGGATTCTTTAGCAAACCATCTTCTAATGTTTTAATAGCAGCTTCATTATCGTATTTCGCAACATATAATTGAGCCAGTTTTTGAAACATGCCAGCATTGCGAATTCCGTTATCTTTGGCTCTGTTAAAATAATGAATAGCTTCATCGTAATTTTGGATATTTAGCGCGCAAATGGCCGTATTTAATGCTAAAGTACTATCAGTTGGAAAGCTGTCGCTAACTTCTTTCAGGTCTGTATAAGCTTCACGAAAATCATTGTTAAAATATGATGCATTTCCTTTATCCTGCTTTTTAATGAGGATATTATGATGAGAAGCTTTGATCAAACCTGAATTGTCTTCATATTTATCTAAACTTCTGGCCTGTTTTACAGCCGCAACAGCGGCATCATAAAATTTATCAGCATTTCCTTTATCAGTATCAATTAATGATGCAAATGATGTGAGATAAGATTTTATTGACCAGGTTTCTGCCCAATTCTTAGTCTTATTGTCTTTTTCTGCAGATTCAATTGATTTTAATCCCTCAGCAATAATAGCCAGCTGTTTCTTTTCATCATCCTTGTTCGCAATGGCAGCTTGTAGTTTGCCTACTGCATTTCTGGCAATTAATATTTGACTTTTTTGAGCCAGTGCATTAAATGAACATAAAATCAAGAAGGATAATAATAACCTGGAACCGATTTGCATAAATGATAATATTTGTATGATAATTGGTAAAATGTATTGCTAATGCTGTAAAAATAAACAAAAAAAAAGAGTCTTGATAAAATCAAGACTCTTTTTTAGCACTAACAAATATTATTGCTTTGGCAAAGCATCTAAACGTTTCTTAATGTCTTCATAGTTTTTAGTATCGTTTCTGAAGGCATAAATGGTTTTTAATGTTTCTAAAGCACCAGCATTTTTTGGATCAATTTCCAATGCTTTTTTATAATAAGGTAAGGATTTATCTAACAATCCATTCATTTTAGTGGTTACCTCATTAAATTCTTTTACTTTTTTTGAGTCAATTTTATTTCTATCATTTTGCAATTTTAATGCTTGCGAAAAGTAGATATTACCCAATAATACCTGATAATTTGGATTTGTTGGTTCTTTTGTAGCTAATGCATTCAACATTTGCTCTGATTTTGCAGCATCTCCCCTGTCAATATAGATTTGAGTTTCAGTTTTGATCAAATCGGCATTATCAGGATATTTAGCTACTGCCTCTTTAATTAATTCTAATGCAGCAGTAGTATCTTTTTGCTTTCTTAAAGTAATATCAACCAACTCATTGTATAATTCTTGTGATTGAGGAGAATTCAAAGAAATTACTTTTTTAAATTGTTGAACGGTTGCAGGATAATCTTCAATATTTCGGGCAGCAATACCGGCATTTAGATACATAGCAGTATCTGTAGGGTTAATCACTGTTGCCTGAACAAATTTTGCATAGGCAGTTTTATAATCCTGTTTATTGTAAGCTACTACACCAGCGTTTCTAACAGCGTTGGCTATATTGGTTTCTGCCAAGGCAATATTATCCTTTTCTGCTCCTTTGGTATCTAACTTTTTGGCTTCAGTTATTGCATCCTGAGCAATTTTCAAATTAGCGTCGGCATTAGCAACATTAACCGTATCTAAAATGGCCGCCGATGATGCGAATAAAGCACGGTATGACCATGCATCAGGCATTACTTTAGACTTCTCATCAGCAATTGCTTTGTCTGTATGGGCTAAACCATTCTTAACTGACTCTAGCTTCTTGTCTAATGGCGTTGAAGCATTTTGAGAAGTTAATTGAAAAATGCCCCATAACTTTTTTGCCTCATTAACTTCACTTTTCTGAGCAAATGCAGAGCTTACAGCTCCTGCTAAAATTATACCTAGAAATACTCTTTTCATAATTTTTATTCTAATCTTAATTTAGTTAATTTTCTTCTTCCGTTTCATTATCCGAATCAGTTTCTTCTTCTTCAGTTTCATCAGTTTCTGTTGTATCTGGCTCTACTTCTTCCCCATCTTTAACAACCACACTTTCTAAATCAACTGTTTCTTCCTCCTCTTCGTGATCAATCTTTGTAACCGATGCTATCTCATCATCTCCTTTTAATGATATTAAACGAACACCCTGTGTTGCACGCCCCATCACCCTTAAAGCAGAAACCGGAATTCTGATCACAATTCCTGAACGGTTAATGATCATCAGATCTTCGCTATCAGTAACGTCTTTAATGGAAACTAATTGTCCGGTCTTTTCAGTTACGTTAATAGTTTTAACACCTTTACCTCCACGATTGGTTACACGGTAATCTTCAATATCAGTGCGTTTTCCATATCCTTTTTCAGATACTACTAACACCGTAACTTCAGGATTGTTTACAGCAATCATGCCAACAACTTCATCTTGCTCGTTTGCAAGCCTAACACCACGTACGCCGGTAGCTGTTCTACCCATCGGACGAACAGTTTTTTCATTGAAACGAATAGCTCTTCCTGAGCGTAAAGCCATTACAATTTCGCTTTCTCCATTGGTTAAACAAGCTTCCAATAAAACATCACCATCGTTAATGTTGATTGCATTAATACCATTAACACGCGGACGAGAGTATGCCTCAAGAGAAGTTTTTTTAATGGTACCTTTTTTAGTACACATAATAATGAAATTGTTCTCTAAATACTCCTGATCTTTAAGATTTTTTACTTTAATGTAAGCCTTAATCTTTTCTTCTTTTGGAATATTGATGATATTCTGGATCGCTCTTCCTTTACTTGTACGCGAACCTTCCGGAATTTCATAAACCCTCAGCCAGAAACACCTTCCGGCCTCGGTAAAGAATAACATGTAGTTGTGATTTGTGGCAACAAGCATGTGCTCAATAAAATCTTCATTTCTTGAAGTACTGCCTTTTGATCCTTTACCACCTCTACCCTGCGCTCTGAATTCGGTTGCCGGAGTACGTTTTACGTAACCTTCGTGAGAAATGGTAATCACAACTTCTTCATCATCGATGAAATCTTCCATGCTCATATCTTCGGCTGAGTGAACAATTGTTGTTCTGCGTTCATCGCCAAATTTTTGCTTGATTTCTTCTAATTCATCTTTGATAATCTTCATTCGCAAACCTTCATCTGCTAAGATAGATTTCAAATATTCAATTGTTTTCATCAATTCAGCATACTCTTCTTTAATCTTATCGCGTTCTAGTCCTGTTAAGCGACGAAGCGTCATGTCCAGAATTGCACGAGCCTGAAGATCGCTCAGGCCAAATTTCTCCATTAAGCCTACACGAGCTTCTTCAGGAGTTTCTGATGCACGGATTAATTTAATAACTTCATCTAAATGATCTAAAGCAATTAAATATCCTTCTAAAATATGCGCCCTTTTTTCAGCTTCTGCCAGTTCATATTTAGTACGGCGAACCACTACATCATGTCTGTGATCCACAAAATGCACGATCAAATCTTTAAGATTTAACATTTGCGGACGACCTTTTACCAATGCAATGTTATTTACACTGAAAGAAGTTTGTAAGGCAGTATACTTATATAAGTTGTTTAAAACGATAGATGCATTTGCATCGCGCTTAATTTCATAAACAATACGGATACCATCTTTATTCGACTCATCCTTAATGTTTGAAATACCTTCCAGTTTTTTCTCGCCAACCAATTCAGCAGTGCGCTCAATCATTTGTGCTTTATTTACCTGGTAGGGAATTTCGGTTACAATAATGACTTCGCGGTCTTTAATATTCTCAATTTCAGCTTTAGCACGCATAACAATACGTCCGCGGCCAGTTTCAAAAGCTTCTTTAACACCTGTATAACCGTAAATAATACCGCCCGTAGGAAAATCAGGAGCTTTTACAAACTTCATCAGTTCTTCAATGGTAATATCTCTGTTGTCGATATAGTTAACCACGCCATCAATAACCTCTGTTAAGTTATGAGGAGCCATATTGGTTGCCATACCTACCGCAATACCCGATGATCCGTTAACTAAAAGATTAGGGATTTTTGCCGGTAAAACCGTGGGTTCCTGCAAAGTATCATCAAAGTTTAACTGAAAATCTACCGTATCTTTATTGATATCGGCAAGCATTTCTTCTGCAATTTTAGAGAAACGTGCCTCTGTATAACGCATTGCCGCTGGAGAATCACCATCAATGTGTCCAAAGTTTCCCTGACCATCTACCATTGGGTACCGTAAACTCCAATCCTGAGCCATACGCACCATAGTAAAATATACTGATGCATCGCCATGTGGGTGATACTTACCCAAAACCTCCCCTACAATACGGGCCGATTTTTTGTGCGGTTTATTACTGGTTACACCTAAATCGAGCATGCCATATAAAACACGGCGGTGAACCGGTTTCAATCCATCGCGTACATCAGGCAAAGCCCTTGATACGATTACCGACATTGAATAGTCAATGTAGGCCGATTTCATCTGCTCTTCTATATTAATTTGAATGATTTTGTCGTTTTGCTGATTTTCTAAATCTTCTGCCATAAATTATTATTCTCGTTATCAAAAACGATATTTAAAAAAGGTATTATTATAACCTTGCGAATTTAGCAAAAATATGCCGAATTAAGGCATTGTGGAAAAGTTTTGAGCTTTGGGTATAGGTTTTAAAACCTTGCTTTGCTTTTAATTCATTGAAGCCTAGTTTAAATCATTTTCATAAAAAATACAATTTGCAACTATTCTTTGTCTATCCTAATTTTTTATTCTAACGTTGGCAGTTTTGAGGGTTTACCTCATGCCTGATTTAAGTGGGTTTTATTCCGGAGTTGACAACTTTCTTTTTCAATGGCTATTAAGTTGTCAACTCTTAAAATTTCAGGATTTATTTATCTATAAACTCAGAGACAAACTAAGTTTTATTCCAGAGTTGACAACTTTCTTTTTCAGTGGCTATTAAGTTGTCAACTCTTAAAATTGATTCAGGATTTATTTATCTATAAAAATTCTAAGATAAACTAAATTTTATTCCAGAGTTGACAACTTTCTTTTTCAATGGCTATTAAGTTGTCAACTCTTAAAATTAATTCAGGGCTTATTATCTATAAACTCTGAGACAAACTAAGTTTTATTCCAGAGTTGACAACTTACCTTTTCAATGGCTATAAGTTGTCAACTCTTAAAATTTGATTCAGGACTTATTTATCTATAAAAATTCTAAGATAAACTAAATTTTATTCCAGAGTTGACAACTTTCTTTTTCAATGGCTATTAAGTTGTCAACTCTTAAAATTGATTCAGAAACTTATTTATCTATAAACTCTGAGACAAACTAAGTTTTATTCCAGAGTTGACAACTTTCTTTTTCAGTGGCTATTAAGTTGTCAACTCTTAAAATTAAATTGCGGTAAAATTCTATTTTTGCTTCATAACCCCAATATTATAATGGCAAAAAAGAAAAAATCGGCCATGATCTTCATCATGGTAACGCTACTGATTGATTTTACAGGTTTCGGAATTATTATTCCTGTTTTACCTAAATTGATTCAGGAATTTACTGGTGGTAGTGTTAGCATAGCGGCAGATTATGGTGGCTATTTAATGGTTGCCTTTGCATTGGCACAGTTTATCTTCTCGCCTATTATGGGTGGTTTAAGTGATCAATACGGCAGAAGGCCTATTCTTCTTTTCTCATTATTTGGTTTGGGTATAGATTATATCTTTCTTTCGTTTGCTCCCTCTATTTTCTGGCTCTTTATTGGTAGGATTATAGCAGGAATAACCGGAGCAAGTTTTACAACAGCAATGGCTTATATTGCTGATATTTCTGAACCTGAAAAGAAGGCACAAAATTTTGGAATGGTTGGTGCAGCGTTTGGTGTTGGTTTTATTCTGGGTCCTGTTATTGGAGGCTTGTTCAGTACTTTTGGCTTACGCGTTCCATTTATGATATCGGCTGGTTTAGCACTGGTAAACTGGCTTTATGGCTACTTCATCCTCCCTGAATCCTTATCAAAAGAAAAAAGAAGAGATTTTTCCTGGAAAAGAGCCAATCCTGTAGGTTCATTTCTAAATGCATCAAAATATCCAGCCATTTTAGGTTTACTGGCTACACTTCTGTTATTATATATCGCCAGTCATTCCGTTCAATCCAACTGGTCTTATTACGTGATCGAAAAATTTCAATGGGATTCAACAATGATTGGCTACTCTCTTGGCGTAGTTGGTTTAATGGTTGCAGTGGTACAAGGAGGGTTAATCAGAATCATCATTCCTAAAATCGGAAATCGAAAAGCCATTTATTTTGGATTAACATTATATGTGATCGGTTTTGTTTGTTTTGCTTTTGCCTCCAGTGGATTAATGATGATGCTTTTTATCATTCCGTATTGTTTGGCTGGAATTGGCGGACCAGCCATGCAAAGTATTATTTCAAATCAGGTACCTGAGAATGCCCAAGGCGAAATTCAAGGAATCACCACAAGCTTGCAGAGTTTGGCGGCTATTATTGGCCCTTGGTTGGCCAGCCATATTTTCGTTTACTTTATTCAGGATGGAACACCATTATATTTTCCCGGTGCACCATTTATAGTTAGTGCATTGCTTACCTTGATCGGATTATTCATTGCAATAAGGGCGCTAAAAAAATATCATTAAAGCAGCTCATTGGCTAAATTAGCCAATTCACTTCGTTCTCCTTTTTGCAGCGTAATGTGTGCGTAAAGCGGATGATTTTTAGCATTTTCAATCAGGTAAGATAAACCATTACTTTCTGAATCCAGATAAGGGGTATCGATCTGGTAAATATCGCCTGTAAAAACGATTTTGGTATGTTCGCCAGCTCTGGATATTATGGTTTTCACTTCGTGAGGTGTTAGATTTTGAGCTTCATCAATGATGAAGAAAATTTTGGTTAAAGTTCTACCCCTTATAAAAGCTAAAGGTGCAATGGCGATTTTTTCGGTTGTAATCAATTCATCAATCTTTTCCGACATTTTATCATCGCCAATGAACTGCTCTTTAATAAAGCGCAAATTATCCCATATCGGAGCCATAAATGGGTCAATTTTAGATTTTGCATCTCCAGGTAAAAAGCCAATATCCTTATTACTTAAAGAAACAATGGGCCTGGTTACATAAATTTGCCTGAAATTTTTGCGTTGTTCTAAAGCGCTCGCAATGGCTAATAATGTTTTGCCCGTTCCGGCATTACCCTGAATACTTACCAATTTGATTTCGGGATCTAATAATGCATGAATGGCAAAAGCCTGCTCTATATTTTTTGGTCTGATTTTAAAAACAGTATCGATAGAAACAGAAGAAATGGTTTTAAGATTGTGATTATAAAACACATTTGCAGTTTTACGTTTATTCTTTAATACATAAAAATGATTTCCATCTTTAAAGGGAAAATCAATGCTTGTTGTATTGATTATGTTTCCTTTTTTAACTTCATCAATAATAACTTCTGAGAAGTTTGTTAGTTCTGTTTTGCCCGCATAAAGCTCGTCAACGTTTTTGATTTTTCCTGTTTCATAATCTTCAGCAAATAAATCAAGTGCTTTGGCTTTTAGTCGCAGGCAAATATCTTTCGAAACCAAAACAACCTTCTTATCCGGATTTTCTTCTTTTAAACTTAAAGCTGCATTTAAAATTTTATGGTCAGTTTTACCTTTTCCAAAAACTTCTTCTGCATCAACCTTTAAAGGTTTTTCGTTGAAGACAACCCTGAACATTCCTGCTTTTTCTGCTTTCAGTGCAACCCAATCACTAATTAGTTTCTGCTTTGATGTTTGATCTATTAATCTGATAAAACTTCTTGCCTCAAAATTACGGGTATCGTTGCCACTTTTAAAATTGTCCAGCTCTTCTAAAACCTGAATCGGAATGGCAACATCATGCTCATGAAAATTATTAATAGCATCGTGATCATATAAAATTACCGATGTATCTAAAACGAAAATCTTTTTTGATGGATTTGAAGCTAATTTACCTTTTGTGGCCATTTGGTAAATTTAATGTTTTAGGGATAATAAGCGGAAAAATTTGCTATTCTTTTTATGTGATACGATTAAAATTCAGGCAAAATAAAAACGGGGTTCTTCTTCTTTCGATTCAGTTCCCCGTTTTAACCTTAAAACAACCGTAGTTGTGTTTAAAGCATCTAATTCCTGTTACTTTGATTTTTCCGTTTTCGTTAGGTTTTGCAACTTTTACGACTCGTGAAAATTTATTTCCAACTATTCCGTCCGTAAACTTCCTAGTTTTCAATAAGCTCTGTTTGGGCCTGTGCGATTTTCTTACTATCCATCTTTCGATGGCTAATGTATATTCTTACTCGGTTTAACCCTTTCTGAAGCTAATCGTTTTCCCTGTTAACACATCCGAAACGATTTCCCTTTCGGTGCCTCACTTCTTTTGGATTGTTTTATCAGAATTCAAAGTACTTCGTAATTGATATGATCTAATTTAGTGTCAAATCAGTATTTTGTCAAGAGAAAAATACTTGTTTTTATAAACAAAGTTATTAACGTAAAATAGCTATTTATCAACAAGTTAAATTCGCTTTTTTGCTGATTTTAGTGTAATGAGTAACGTTTACTAAAGGTTATTAACATTTAGGTAGTTTAAACTTATAAACAAAATGTAACATTTTAGTATTCAGTTTGATAGTGTAATTCTGCTTAAAATTTAAATATTTTAGAAAAACTTAATTTTCATCACAACAAAAAACATCTGTATTATGTTATTTTTGTAACATGCAGATCAGGCAACCGATTAGAAATATTCAAGATTTTTTATTGAGTACGTACTTTGCCGACGGCTTGCGCATTACCATTGGCGTTCTCCTCCCCTCACTTATTTTAGCACAATTTGGAATGCTTACCTATGGCATGACGCTATCTCTCGGTGCTTTATGTGTTAGTGTGGTAGATAGTCCGGGGCCAATGGTTCATAGGCGCAATGCCATGTTTATTACCACGGCACTGATTTTTGTATTTTCCATTATAACGGGTTTAACCAATAAAAATCATTATTTCATTGGTTTCTTATTGGCGATATCAAGCTTTATATTTTCCATGTTTTACATCTATGGAGTTAGGGCTGCCGCAGTAGGAACAGCTGTTTTACTCATTATGGTACTCAGCATAGATGATGTTCGTCCATGGAAAGAAGTGATCGTTCATGCTCTAATGATTCTTGCAGGAAGCCTTTGGTACACTGGCTTAAGCTATTTTGTTTATCGCCTTCGCCCCTTCCGTTTGGTTCAGCAATCGTTAAGTGATTCTATTTTAGAAGTTGCAGAATTTTTGAGAGAAAAAGCAAAGTTCTACCATCAGAATAACAATTATGAAAAAACCTATGCTGATTTAATACAGTTACAGGTTTCTGTTCATGAAAAACAAGATGCCGTTAGAGAATTGCTTTTTAGAACGAGAGAAATTGTAAGGGATTCTACCCCTGAAGGTCGCTTTTTGCTTCTGGTATTTGTAGATATGGTGGATTTGTTTGAGCAAGTCATGTCTACCTACTATAATTATCAGCAATTACATGATCAATTTGATAAAGCCGGCATATTATCTGATTATGAAATGGCCATAAAACGTATTTCTTATGCACTTGATGATGTTGCCTTTGCTTTGAAAAGTGGCGGAAAACCCGTTTTATCAAAACGTTTACTGATTGAAATTGAACGATTAAAAATCAAGATCAATAATTTAGAGAAAAACAATACCAATCAGGAATATAATACAATTGGAATTATTGCCCTGAAAAACATTGAGGTTAACATCGAAAATATTTTATCGAGGGTTAAAACAATATTCAGCTATTTTAAAGTGAGAAGCAGCAAGGATATACGACAGGCTGAGGTTGATACAGAAAAATTTATTACCAGGCAAAAATTTGATTTCGACTTATTTAAAGAGAACCTGACTTATAGTTCATCAACTTTCAGGCACTCGTTAAGGGTAACAGTTGTAATGTCGCTGGGCTTTGTGGTTTCTCAAATTCTGGATTTTTCTCATAGCTATTGGATTCTACTTACCATTTTAGTTATCTCAAAACCTGGTTTTAGCTTAACAAAAGAGCGCAATTATCAGCGTTTAATTGGAACAACCATTGGTGCTTTTATAGGAATGGCGGTGCTGAGTTACATTCATGACAAAAATATATTGTTTATAATATTGCTGATTTGCATGATTGGCAGTTATAGTTTCCAAAGGAAAAATTATGTTGTCAGTGTACTTTTCATGACGCCCTATATCTTAATTCTGTTCGATTTTTTAGGTATGGGATCTATCGCACTGGCCCGAGAGAGAATCTATGATACTTTTATTGGATCTGGAATTGCATTGTTAGCCAGTTATTCACTTTTCCCTACCTGGGAACATGAAAAACTTAAGGAGGCCATGGTAAATATTATTAAAGCAAATAAAGCTTATTATGAACAGGTTGTTCGGTTATATTTTGAAAAAGTTTATAACCGTACAGAATATAAATTAGCCAGAAAGGAAGTTTACGTAAGTACAGCTAATTTAGCATCCTTATTTCAAAGGATGTTTTCAGAACCTAAAAGCAAGCAATTATTTATTAAAGAAGTTCATCAATTCACAGCATTAAGCCATTTGCTTTCTTCTTACGTGGCAACACTATCGTTATATAATAAGGAACATCAGTTTATTTTTGAAAATTTTGATGTGTTGAAACCAATGGCAAAAAATACTGATTATTTGCTCGATACCGCGATCAACAATTTGATTGAAGGAAAAAACACGATTGACAATGTGCCACTGATCAGGTTAAATGATACAGGGCTGAATATTAAAAAGGGAGAAGATCTCATTCCTGAACAATTTGATTTGATTCAGAAAGTTGCCTACGATATTTATAAACTGACCGTAAAAATCAAAATCTAATAAGTGGTATCGACATTTAGGTTGAACACTATTTGAGCATTACATGCTAACTTTTATCTTCCAAATCCTTTCTTTTAAATATAGTTGAATCAATAATCTGGATGCTGTTACTATAAGGGTAATCATTTATTTCATATTCTTATTAAAAGAGCTATTTTTGACACTAATCAAATTAATGTTTTATTCCTAATGCATTCAGCTTTTTTTATACGAAACCTAGAAAAATTCTATCATTCCTTAAATAAAAACCATTCTATATTGATTGTTTGGTTAATCATTACCATTATTTTTTCCATACAAGGACTGGCTACGTTTCGGTATAACAATTATCTGATTTTTGAAAACACCTGGAGAAATCTTATTCATCAACAAAACTTATACCTGCTTTATCCCGGTTATCACGAAGATTCCAATCACTACGGACCAATCTTTAGTGTATTGGTAGCACCGTTTGCCTGGCTACCCAATGGAATCGGGTTATTTCTGTGGAATATTTTCAATGGTATAGTTTTATTTCAGGCAATTCAAACTTTAAATATTTCTGATCAGGCTAAAAGAACGATTGGTTATATTGCTTTACCATGCTTAGTTGTATCAATGCTTAGTGAACAGTTTAACCCAACGGCTGGTGCACTGATCATTCTAAGTTTCACTCAATTGAACAGAAATCGAGGGTTTTGGTCTGCAGCTTTTATTGTGTTAGGTACATTTATAAAGTTATATGGCATTATGGGACTGGCATTTTTCTTTTTTGTAAAAGATAAACCTCGTTTTATTTTATACCTTATTATCTGGTCGATTATCTTGTTTGTGTTTCCCATGTTGTTTTCATCCCCTGATTTTATTATTCAATCTTATCAGGATTGGTATCACTCTCTGGTGCATAAGAATCAAACCAACATTGCAGATAGCACTTCTGATTTATCAATTTTGGGCTTTATAAGAAGTATCCTGAACTTGCCCAATATGTCAAATGCTCCTGCCATTATCAGCGGATGTATCTTGTTTTTGCTTCCTTTTTTAAACATTAAAAATTATAGAAAACAGGAGTTTCAGCTCTATATTTTAGCTTCAGCATTATTATTTCCGGTTTTGTTCAGCTCTGGTGCAGAAGATTGTACTTATATCATCAGTATTGCCGGAGTTGGCATTTGGTATATATCCGATAAAACAGGCCGGACAAAAAAGATTATCCTCGCGATATTATTGATTTTTGCCTGTAATTTACCTTTGGCCATTTTCCCGAAAATAGGCAAGCAATACCCAATGTTCATGTCGATGTTAAGTGTGCCGTTTTTTATTGTCTGGTTACTTATTATTTATAAGGCAACCTTTTACCAAAGCTTACCATCAGAAGAATCCAAACAGCTAAATCCAAACAATGCTTAGAACTGTTTGTTAATCTTATCTAAATAAAAAACATTATGGAAAAGCTATATACAGCTGAAGTTACAGCAACCGGAGGAAGAGATGGACACATTAAATCAAGCGATGGGATTCTGGATTTTGAATTACGAAAACCAAAAGAACTTGGCGGACAGGGAGGAGCTACCAATCCGGAAGAATTATTTGCAGCGGCTTGGGGTCCATGTTATTTAGGTGCTTTAGGTTCAGTTGCCGAACGTGAGGGTGTAGATGTTAGTGAAGCAAATGTGAAAGTGCTGGTTTCGTTTAATAAAGATGGAAACTCATTTGTGTTATCGGCTGATTTAGACGTTCATATTCCAGGAATATCACATGAAGAAGCACAAATATTGGCAGATAAGGCTCATAGAGCCTGTCCATATTCAAAAGCTACAAAAGGAAATATTGAAGTAAGAGTAACAGCGGTTTAAAATTAAATTGCTTATAATAAAAAAAGCGGCTTCGGCCGCTTTTTTTATTATCCTTTTTAGAAGCTAAACTGCTTCCTGTTCAATTCTGGTATTTGCTGGCCGGCCGTTTTTGAATGCATCGCGTGTTTTCAAACCGAGGAGTTCAAACATGGCCATATCATCTACAAAAGCAGGATTTGGCGTAGTCAACAATTTATCGCCCGCAAAAATAGAGCTAGCTCCGGCCATAAAACAGAAAGCTTGTTCAAGTGTGCTCATTTCATTTCTTCCTGCCGATAAACGTACAACCGAATTAGGCATTACGATACGTGCTGTGGCAATCATTCTTACCATATCCCAAATTGGAACGCGAGGTTGATCTGCCAACGGAGTACCTTTTACGGGTACCAGGGCATTAACCGGAACCGATTCAGGATGTTTTTCCATGTTGGATAGAGTTTGAAGCATGGATACCCGATCTTCAACTGTTTCACCTAAACCAATAATGCCACCACTGCAAACCGTTAATTTTGCTTTTCTTACATTTTTGATCGTGTTTAAACGATCATCGTAAGTTCTGGTTGATATAATGCGTTTGTAGTCATCTTCAGAAGTGTCGATATTATGATTATAAGCATATAAACCTGCGTCGGCTAAGCGTTGAGCCTGATTTTCTGTAAGCATACCCAATGTACAGCAAACCTCCATATCCATATCATTAACCGCTTTTACCATTTCTATCACACGATCAAAATCGCGGTTATCGCGAACTTCTCTCCAGGCTGCTCCCATACATAAACGTGAGGCCCCACCCTCTTTTGCTTTAACAGCCGCGCTTACTACCTGGCTTACCTGCATTAAAGGTTGCACTTCTAAGTCGGTATGATAACGTGCAGCTTGCGGGCAGTATGAACAATCTTCGGCGCAGCCACCGGTTTTGATTGAGATTAATGAACTTACCTGAACTTCATTATAATCTTTATTTTCTCTGTGGATAGTTGCTGCCTCATAAACCAAATCTAAAAATGGCCTGTTGTAAATTTCGTATATTTCTTCTTTGGTCCAATCGTGTCTTGTTGTTTGCATCGGGATCAGAATTTTTGAATTTAAGGATTAAAAATCATCTCAATTAATTTACAGGATTTTAAGTTTTAGGTTACAATATTTCATTTTTATATCGAAATCCCAAAATCAAGCAATCCTGATTATAATAATAGTTTACTGGCCAATCCTAAAATCAGCAGGAAGCCAAAAACATCGGTAAAAGTAGTAATAATAATAGAGGATGCAATGGCCGGATCGATTCCAACACGCTTTAAAATTAGCGGAATTCCCGCACCAGTTACTCCGGCAATCAATAGATTTCCCGTCATTGCCAGGAAGATAACTAAACCAAGCATTGGATTTCCATCAAAAAAGAAAGCGAAAATAAATACAATTAAACCATTTACAGCACCGTTAATTAAGCCTACTGTAAACTCTTTTAAAACTGTTCTGTAAGCTTGATTGTCTGTTAAATCATAAAGTGAGATACGCCTAACCGTTACAGCAAGTGCCTGGGTAGCAGCATTTCCTCCCATACCTGCAATAATGGTCATGTATGCAGCCAACGATGGAATTAATTTAATTGTTGGGTCGAAATACCGAACTACTGATGATGCTAAAAATGCAGTTCCGAGATTAATGATTAACCAGGGCAAACGCGATTTTACTGCCTCGATCCAGTTGCCACTCAATTCTTCATCTTCAGATACACCAGAAATCTTCAAAATATCTTCAGTACTTTCTGCTTCCATTACATCAATCACATCATCAAATGTTATACGCCCCAATAACTTTTGGGTATCATCAATTACCGGAATACTGGTTAAGTTGTATTGGGAAATTAAATTAGCCACTTCTTCCTGATCGGTATTCGGGTGGACATACACGGCATCCATGTTTACCAGCTCAGTGATTTGAGCGTTATGTTTTGCCTTGATGATATCTTTAAGAGAGACAATGCCTTTGAAAATCTTTTCGTCATCTACTACGTAAATGGTATAGAATTCTTCCATCTCTTCGCTCTGACGGATAATTTCATCAATGGCATCTTTTTTTGTAAGATTGATGTTTACGCAGATCAATGCTGTATTCATCAAACCTCCAGCGGTTTTCTCGTCGTAAGTTAAAAGATTTCTGATCTCTGATGCATCTTCCTCGTTCAGATCTTCAAGGATCTCTTTCTGTTCATGATCTTCAAGTTGGGAAATAATGTCTGTGGCATCATCATAATCAAGTTCCTCAACAATTTCAGTACGCTTATCGGGATGAAGTTGAAAAAGTAAATTCTCAGGATGAGATTCTTCATCCATTTCAGAGATAATTTCAGATGCTGTTTCGGCAGGAAGTAAGTTGATGATATGTTGCTGCTCAGATTTATCTAAACGTTCAAATAGAATGGCGATTTCTGAGGCATGATATTCCTCCAACACCTCTTTTAAGGTTTCATCTCCGGCTAAAATCGCATTTTTAACCTTGAGTACATCGCTCTTATCTATCTCGAATGATTGCATATCTTAACCTGACCAAAAACTAAAGCATTATGCTCAATTTAGTTAAATGACCCCAATGAATATTTGGTGTGTCAATTATTTAAACCAACCCTTGCGCCAAAAATAAATAACCTGTGCTACAGCAATAACACCCATCACAATCCATGTCCACACGTAACCATGCGGACTATAAAGCTCGGGCATATTAGCAGGCATTACCTTTCCTGTCACTGGATCTTCCCGACTGAAGTTCATTCCATAAATACCCGCAATGAAGGTTAAAGGAATAAATATTGATGATATTATCGTCAGTACCTTCATAATCTCATTCATCCTGTTGCTGATAATGGAGAGATTCATATCAATATTAGCAGAAGCAATTTCCTTTAACGATTCGATAAAATCGATGATTTGAATGCAATGATCATAGGCATCTTTCATATAGGTTTTCGCTAATTCAGATATTAACGGACTATCAGTACGAATGATGTCACTCAGTTTATCGCGTTCTGGCCAGGCTACTTTTCTAATCGTAATTAATGATCTTTTTATGGCCTGTGTATCATACATGATCCTTTTATCGGGATGATCGTAAAGCCTGTCTTCAATCGCATCCAATTCCTCTCCCCAAAAATTCAATAGGGTAAAATAATTGTCAACAATCACATCCATGATCGCATACATCAAATAGCTGCTTCCGCCAATGCGAATGTTACCTTTTCCTACTTCCAAACGTTTTCTTACTGGTTCAAAACAATCTGCATAGGTTTCCTGAAAAGTAATGAGTGTACGTTCTGATAAGATAAATGATACCTGATCATTATTTAAAACATCTTCATCATTTAAATAAAGATGTCTGCTTACGGCAAAAATATACTTATCATTATCGTATTCATCGAGCTTTGGGCGTTGATAAGTACTGGTAATATCTTCTAAAACCAATCGACTGATATCCAGTTTATTATAAAGCGTTTCAAATATATTTGGATCAGCTAAGCCCTTGATGTCAAACCAATAACAAAAATCCTTACTTTGAATTAGTTTATCAATGTTATTGATATTCTTTAATTCCTCTTTTTTATATGATTTTTCATTGTAGGTGTGCAGAATAATGACTGGTTTCAAAGCCTCCTCATCGATGGTATATAAGCCAGGACTTGTACCAGGTTCAGGAACTTTATAGTGCTTATGACGATTACGAGGCTTGTTTTTTTTCATTCGTATAAATTTGTTTTAAAAGGTAATGAAGCTGTCATGTTTCATTCATTCCACTGTGTCATTTTGAAAATCATGACGGTTTCATATTACTTATAAATATAATCTGGCTTGCGGACCCTGATTAAACAATAAATCCACAATACTCAAGTTAGGCAAAAACTGATGCCTGTCTTCAAAAACCTGATAATATGGTTTATTGTTTACAATATCATCAGTTTTTTTCGGATTCATCATACCTCGAAAGTCCAGTTCAGGTACGATTTCATCCTCATAAGATGTTGTTGTATTTAGAGTGACGCTTAACTTAAGTTTTTTGTTAAGCCACTCCATAAGCTCCAGATTGTAATCAAATAAAAATTCAAATTTTTCTTTATAAAAACGAGATAATTCATCTTCATAATACTCAAAATAAGCTGAACTGCGATAGCAGGTTTCTAAACTTAACCAGTGTAAACGTTGCCAGTTAAAATCATAGCTAATCCGTACATCTTTCATTTTAGTATGTGTTTTTGAACCTTTAACCAAGGGCACTGTTAAATCTAATTTTCCATTTGGAGAATAAATGCTGGCTCTGTTACGGTAAGTTTGCTTAGCTAAATGTTCATGTTTTTCAATTAAAAAATCCTGACCAACACGTTGTAGTAAACTAAAATAACCAACTGGAGGAAGATAAAATAATGGAAGTATAGCTGTATTCTGCATTTGAAAATTTATGTTTGTAGCTGAAACGAATAAAAATAATGATTAAAAGAGGGATTGCGCACCTTAGCGTATTTTTTTTATACTTATTGTCGCTATTGCCCCTGCCCCTTTTGTTTTTTTTTGCAAGATTACTATATTATCTTCTGTATTACATAATCGGTTACCGAAAAAAAGTTGTTCGGCAGAATTTAATTCATTCATTTCCAGAAAAATCAATTGATCAGATTATCAGTATTGAACGGAAATTCTTCCAATATTTAGCTGAATTGATTTTTGAAATCATTAAAATGACAACCATTTCTAAAAAGGAAACTTTAAAAAGAGTGAAGTTTACCGGATTGGAACAAATTGAAAAGCATTTTGAAGCAGGCGAAAGTGTACTGGCTTGTACAGGGCATTATGGGAATTGGGAATTGGGTACTTTAGCTTTAGGTTTAAGCATTTCCGCTAAAACAATGGTTATCTATAAACCCATTAGCAATAAAATTTTCGAATCGTGGTTTGATGCTTTCAGAACCAAATATGGCAATATTTTTATTGCCATGCGGCAGACTTTAAGAGGGATGGCAACCTATAAAAATGAACCTACGTTATTGTGTTTTGCCAGTGATCAGGCACCTACACGTGAAGAAACAAAGTATTTTGTTGATTTTCTGCATCAGCCAACCGCCGCACTTTTGGGAGTAGAAAAAATTGCAAAATCCACAAATCGCCCAATTTATTATTTCAAGGTAAGGGTGGTTAAAAAAGGTTATTATCATGTTGATGTTTTGCCAATGTGTTTTAATCCATCAACCATGAATGAATTTGAAATTACTAATTTACACTTTAAATTTTTAGAAGATATTATTAAGGAACAGCCGCAATACTGGCTTTGGAGCCACAAACGCTGGAAATTTAAACCCGAATAACAAGAATGAATCCCTCAGTAGCTGTTGTAATTTTAAACTGGAATGGTAGTGCATTTCTGAAACAATTTTTACCAGGAATATTACTTTCTGAATATGATAACCTGCAAATAATTGTTGGCGATAATGCTTCGACTGATGATTCTGTGGAGTTTTTGCAAGCAAATTTCCCTACCGTTAAAATAATTAAAAACGAATTAAATTACGGTTTTGCAGGTGGTTACAACAAAGTTTTAGAACAGGTTGAAGCTGATTATTTTGTGCTGTTAAATTCTGATGTTGAGGTAACACCGAATTGGATCAAACCAATAATTGATTTAATGGAAAGCGATGCACTGATTGCTGCGGCTCAGCCTAAAATTAAATGGCAACTTAATAAAAATCAATTTGAGTACGCTGGTGCAGCGGGTGGTTATCTTGATATTTATGCCTATCCTTTTTGCCGTGGTAGGTTATTTAATGTTTATGAAGATGACAAGGGCCAATACGATGAGCAAAAAGAAATTTTCTGGGCCAGCGGTGCGGCATTCTTCATTAAAAGTAAGTATTGGAAAGAAACAGGTGGTTTAGATGCCGATCTTTTTGCACACATGGAAGAAATCGATTTGTGTTGGCGATTAAAAAATCTGGGCTACAAGATTATGTACTGCCCTAAAGCAGAAGTTTATCATGTTGGTGGAGGAACTTTGCAAACAGAAAATCCCTTTAAAACGTATCTTAACTTCAGAAACAACCTCATCATTATGCAGAAAAATCTTCCTGCAAAAGATGCATTATTTCGAATTTTCATCAGAATGTGGATCGATTTTATAGCCTGGTGGCACTTTCTGTTATCTGGAAAACCAAAATTTACCATGGCTGTGAGTAAAGGACACTGGCACTTTATCAAGTCGATTTTCAAAACCAACAAAAAAAGAACAGCCATTCAAAAACCATATACAAAACACGAAGGTGTTTACCATAAAAGTATTGTCTGGGCATTTTTTATCAAAAAAATAAAATATTTTACACAGTTGAATTAACGGGCAAGCGATTCTTCTATGGCTTTTTTAATCCAATAACCAGTACTGGATGAAGTACCTTCACTGCTAAGCTTCACTTGATTATTTTTATCAATAACAACTGTAGTTGGATAGCTTTTTACATTGTATTTTTTTGATACATCACGGGCATCAGCCACGATGTTGAATTTATAGGGAATTTCTTTCAAAAAATCATTGATTTTGTACTTATCGTTATTACAAACAGCTAAAAGAATTACATCTTTATTGTCTTTATAATCATCGTAAAGATCATTCAATTGCGGAATAAGGGTTTTACAGGAATTGCCATCCGTAAACCAAAAATTAAGTACCAGGGTTTTTCCATCAAGATTTCTCAAGTCAAATTTCTGACCATTCATATCAGTAACTTTTATGCCAGTGAAAACCTGATAAATAACGAATGCTTCGCTTGGTTTTGGCTTTTGAGCCCCTTCAAAATACGCCACTTTCTGTTTTTCATCCAGTTTGGTAATAACATATTCAGGCTTGCCGCTCTCTGTTTTGGTTTTTCTGTCTTTTAAGCCATATTTTCCAGTGGCCATCATTTTTTTCCAAACACTGTAAGGGTAAACCATTCCATCCTCTCCCCGCACTACAGATTGTTCATTCAGAACATTTCGTTTTTGAGGTGTTTCCTGGGCTGTGGCCGAAAGGGAAATAGAAATGAATAAAATGGAGAGCACTTTTTTAATCATGATTTTTACTTTTATGAATTGATTAACAAACTTTCTATGGCTAAACGGTAACCTTTCATACCGAATCCTGTTAATACACCCTGACAGTTTTTACCAGTTAAGGAAACATGGCGGTATTCTTCACGGGCATAAATGTTCGATACATGAACTTCAACTACAGGCGTTTTAATGGCTGCAATTGCATCAGCAATGGCTACAGAAGTATGAGTATAACCACCCGCATTAAGCACAATACCATCATAGCTGAAACCAACCTCATGTAATTTATTGATGATTTCCCCTTCAACGTTACTCTGGAAATAATCGATTTCAATAATTGCATAAAGCGATCTCAGTTCTTTGATATAATCTTCAATGCTTGTACTTCCATAAATCGATGGTTCACGAACACCTAACAAATTTAAATTAGGGCCGTTAATTATTTGTATTTTCATCTGTTTAAATTTATTAATATTCGTCTATTGTTTTCAAGGCTATCAATAGACTCATAAACCTGGCTTATCTTTATTTTTCACGAAGCCATCATTATTTTAATCATTCCTCCTGTGTGGTTGGAAAAATCATGATGATTTCATGATACTTATAACTTTAAATATTGTAACGTTGCAATGTTATAAAAAATCTTAAATAAAACATGCTTTGGCAATCATATATTAAAGGATTTAAAGCTTATTTAAAGCTCGAACGTTCGCTTTCTGATCATTCTGTAGATGCCTATCTCAATGATATCAAAAAACTGATTCAATATTATCAGGCTTTGAATCAGGAACCAGACTTAACCGAAATTAAAGCCGCAGACATAAAATCTTTCATTTCATGGTCCAATGAACTAGGCATGCATGCCAGCACACAAACGAGGGTAATTTCTGGTTTAAAGGCTTTTTTCACTTATTTACTAATTGAGGATATTATTCAAAATGATCCGATGGAATTAGTTGAAGCGCCCAAACTGACCAGAAAGCTGCCAGATATGCTTAATATTTATGAAATCAATGAATTGATCGCCGCTATTGATGCTTCAAAACCTGAAGGTATGCGCAATAAGGCGATTATTGAGGTTTTGTACGGATGCGGATTAAGGGTAAGCGAATTAACAGAATTAAAAATCTCTAATTTATTTCCACAAATTGAATTTATTAAAGTAATTGGTAAAGGAAATAAAGAACGTTTAGTACCAATTGGAGGTGTGGCGCTAAAACTTTTGGATATTTATTTAAATGAAGTAAGGGTTCATGTAAAAATCAAAAAGGGCAATGAAGATTTTATCTTCCTAAACCGTTTTGGCGCCAAGCTTTCAAGGATTTCTATTTTTAATCTTATTAAAAGTCTGGCTATAGCAACAGGTTTGAAGAAAACAATCAGCCCGCACACGTTGAGGCATTCTTTTGCCACACATTTAATTGAAGGCGGGGCCGATTTAAGGGCTGTGCAAGAAATGTTAGGACATTCAAGCATTACCACTACAGAAATTTATACACATATTGATCGGGATTATTTACGGGAAGTAATTACGCAGTTTCATCCGAGGTCTTAAGCCTAATCATTCTGAAACGCAGTTAAGACCTTGAGTACAATTGAAAATAACGTTATTAACGAATAATCTCCAGGCGATGGAACACAAAACTTTAATAATAGAGTACTCTTTTACAAAAATGTCAGCGGTAAACTCAGGTAGAATGCCTGTAGGTCAGGGATTTACTTCGTAGCTGCTTCGCGGTCTTCGTTGCACTCAGAATGACAATCCGTTAGCCACTGTAATTCCCGAACACAGTGAGGACCTGCGAAGCAAGCATAAATACAATTGAAGATAACTTTATTAATGACGTGAGAAAAATGAAGACTACCTTTGTAACTTTAGCTTGGCAGGTTCGCTTTAATCATCCGATCCTTACCTTGCATATCCTGCCTTAACTCAATATTTAGAAATCCTTTTTCTTTTAACATTTGAACCATTTCGTAGCCAAGGTATTCATTAATTTCAAGATAAAGCAGGCCATCAGATTTCAGATTAGTTTTAGCAAAATCGGCAATTGCCTTATAAAAAATAAGCGGATTTTCATTACTTACAAAAAGCGCTAAATGTGGCTCATACATCAATACGTTATCGTGCATCTGTTGCTTTTCTAAATCTCTGATATATGGCGGATTACTTACAATGATATCAAATTTTTCTTTAGCTGAAAAGTTTAGTATATCAGCTTCAATAAAGTTAATACTAATACCAGTATTTGCCGCATTTTCCCTGGCTACAGCAATTGCAGCTCCAGATACATCCAATGTGTAAACTTCAGAAGATGGCAAATATTTCTTCAAAGAAATAGGGATACAACCAGAGCCTGTGCCAATATCCAATATATCAAGTCTTTCCGATGGAGATTTCGAATTGCAGGTTGAAATAATCCAATCTACCAGTTCTTCCGTTTCCGGGCGTGGAATGAGCACGTTTTCATTAACTTTAAAAACAGAACCATAAAAATGTGCTTCTCCTAAAATATGCTGTATCGGTTTTCCAATCAACAAATCATTAAGTATACTGAGCATCTTTTGGAGATGAATAAAATCAGTTGAACTATCGCCCATTACCTTTAACTTCATTGGCGAAAATTGCAACACACGCTCGGCTGCCAGACTGAATAATGCTTTGGCTTCATTCTCATCATAAAGCTGTGCCAACTCTAGTGCGTAATGTTCTTCTAATTCTCCGATTTTCATTGTTGTAAAATTACTTATTTGTAACCATATCAGGTCTGTTTTATGATCTCCATCATTCATTTTTTACTATTTTTGCGCTAATGAGCGATGAATTTTATATAAAACGCTGTTTGGAGTTGGCGTCGCTGGCTATAGGTAACGTAAGCCCCAACCCAATGGTTGGATGCGTTATTGTTCTTAATGGAAAAATTATTGGCGAGGGCTATCATCAGGAATATGGCAAAGCTCATGCGGAGCCGAATGCAGTAAAAGCGGTATTTGATCAATATGGTGATGAAGCACCAAATCTTTTAAAACAAGCCACAGCTTTTGTTAATCTGGAGCCTTGTGCTCATTTTGGTAAAACCCCTCCCTGTGCAGATTTATTTGTAAAACATCAGCTAAGGAAAGTTGTGATTGGCAACCGTGATCCGTTTTCTGGTGTAGATGGTAAAGGAATTGAAAAACTAAAAAATGCAGGGATTGAGGTAATCAGCGGTGTTCTTGATGATGAATGCAAGTATTTCAATCGCAGGTTTTTTACCAGAATACAACAGCAACGCCCTTATATCATTCTTAAGTGGGCTGAAACAGCTAATGGCTATTTTGCGACTAAAGACGGGCATCAAAAATGGATTAGCGGAGCATTAGCAAAAAGACTGGCACACCAATGGCGAACAGAAGAGGATGCCATTCTAATAGGCAAACAAACTGCAATAATGGATAATCCGCAGTTGACTGCAAGAGATTGGCCGGGAAAAAATCCGGTTAGATTGGTAATAGACAAGAATCTTCAAATCCCCGCAAGCAACCATATCTATAACAATGAAGCCAAAACCATCATTTTTAATGAGATTAAAACCGATGTGACAGATAACATTCATTATATCCAAATGGAAGATATGCACTTCTATTTGGCTCAGAAAATAGCATTTCAGCTCTATTTAATGGATGTACAGTCTGTAATAATTGAAGGCGGCGCTAACATTTTAAGGCAATTTTTAGATACCAATCTTTGGGATGAAGCCCGTATTTTCAGTTCTTCCGGGAGTTGGGATGAAGGTATTCCATCGCCTGTAATCAATGGGAAGCTACAGGAGCAAATCCAGATCGGTCATGACAAACTATCCATTTATATAAATCCATGTCGTTAAATGATATACATTTTACTAAGCATTTGTTGTAGTGTTACAGTTGCGGTTTTATTAAAATTGGGCAAACGTTATCAAATCAGTATTATTCAAGCCGTTACCATAAACTATTTAGCCGCATTAACACTCTGCTTTTTATTTTTCAAACCAGAGGTAAAAGCCCTGAATGCCGGTGCACCCTGGCCTATTTACATCGCCTTGGCTGTCTTGTTGCCATCAATATTTTTGTTTCTGGCAGCATCAATAAAAAATCTGGGTATCGTTAAAACAGATATTGCACAGCGCTTATCGTTATTTATTCCAATTTTAGCTGCATATTTTATTTTTAACGAAAACTTCAATTCCCTAAAAATTATCGGTTTACTAATTGGTTTTCCAGCTATATTCTTAACTTTTCTCCGCAAATCAAATCAATTAAAAAATGAAAAAGGAAATTGGATTTATCCGGTAATGGTTTTTATAGGTTTTGGCGTGATAGATGTACTTTTCAAACAAATAGCTTTATATAAAACATTGCCTTATACCACTTCCCTCTTTACTGTTTTTTGTTTGGCATTTCTGGTTTCATTGGTTATTGTGGCTTTTATGGTTATTACGGGCAAAACTAAAATTCAACTGGTAAACCTTGCTTGTGGATTGATTTTGGGAATATTTAATTTCGGGAATATTTTATTTTACATGAAAGCGCACAAAGCACTGGCAGAAAACCCATCAACTGTTTTCGCGGCTATGAATTTAGGCGTAATCATAGTTGGAAGTTTGATCGGCATTATTGCATTTAAAGAAAAACTAACCAGGTTAAATTACGCCGGGATTATTTTAGCACTTGCTGCTGTTATTTTTATTACCCTGTCGCAAAATGTTGTTCGATGATTCTTATCAAACCATAGAAAATACCTCAGAAGGTATATTTCGGGATAAAGGAAGTAAATTTATCGCTTATGCCTACCCCATTCGTAAAGAGGAAGAGGTAAAGCCAATTATTGCTAACTTAAGGGCAGAACATGCTAAAGCCAGACATTTTTGCTATGCTTATCGTTTAACGCCAGACCGTTCTGTTTTCAGGATTAATGATGATGGTGAACCTTCAGGAACAGCAGGAAGGCCTATCCTTAATTGTCTTTTATCTGCCGATATTACCAATGTATTAATTGTGGTTGTTCGCTATTTTGGCGGAACTTTACTAGGTGTTCCAGGCTTAATCAATGCTTATAAAAATGCCAGTTTAGAAGCAATTGCTACATCATCCATTATTACAAAAACTGTAAATGATTTGTATGAAGTTCATTTTGAATATCTGCAAATGAATGATGTGATGAAATTGATAAAAGAGGAAAGTTTACTGATCTTGAATCAACAATTTGATATCAAATGTGTATTAAAATTTGAAATTAGAAAAGCGCAATTGAACCAGGTTTTAAGTAAGTTTGATAAAATTGAAGGCATTAAGCTTAAATACTTGCAAACAACATAGGCAACGCATTTTTGTAAGACCATCTAACCAAATAAGATAATATTAAAAACATGAAGATATCAGAAAGCGACCTCATCATCAATCCCGATGGAAGTATATATCATTTAAACATTTTGCCAGAAGATGTTGCCGATACCATAATCACAGTTGGTGATCCTGATCGTGTGAGCGGGGTAAGCAAATATTTTGATCGTATTGAGCTTAAAAAAGGCAAAAGAGAGTTTATCACGCATACGGGTTATGTAGGTAAAAAACGTGTAACGGTGCTTTCTACAGGCATTGGTACTGATAATATAGATATCGTTTTCAATGAATTGGACGCCCTGGTTAACATAGATTTTGAAACCCGCGAAATAAAAAAAGATCTTACTTCATTAAATATTATTCGCATAGGTACTTCAGGAGCTGTTCAACCAGATATACCGATGGGAACTATTTTAGCATCGGGTTATGGTTTGGGCATGGATGCTTTGATGAATTATTATATTCATGAACTATCTGGAGATGAAAGAAGTTTAATGGATGATATAAAAGCTCACTTCGGGCATCTTAAACACATTAATCCATACTTAACTGCGGCAGACGAAATGTTATTAAATACCATAGGAAAAAATTTGCCGACAGGGATTACCATAACAGCGCCAGGTTTTTATGCACCACAAGGCAGAATTGTTCGTGCAAAGAATGCTGTTCCCGATTTTATTGGTCTTATAAATAGCTTTAACAGCGGGCAACATCGTATTACCAATTTAGAAATGGAAACTGCCGGTATTTATGCATTGGCAAAAGTATTGGACCATAAAGCGCTTTCTATCAATGCAATACTGGCGAGCAGAGTGAATTTTGAATTTAGCAATGAACCTAATAAAATTGTAGAACAGGCTATAAAGCTGGTTTTGGAACGGATTAGTGCTTAAAAGTCTTGTCTAAATTTTTATCAAGTCTTGATTTTTAGATGATTGGGTATTTTAAAGCGTTTTTCAATGGAACGAAAGCTTTAAGATTATCTTCGATGAGCACTTGCGGTTCCCACCCAATGTCAGTTAAGACAACAGCTGTCATTCTGAGGCATGAAGAATCTCCAGGCGATGAACACAAACTTTAATACAGCATTGCGCCTCTTAAAAAACAAAGTCAGCAGTAAACAAAGTGCAACACCTGTAGGCTATAGATTTACTTCGTAGCTGCTTCGCGGTCTTCGTTGCACTCAGAATGACAAAATTCGAATCTACCTGTCCTTCTGAACGCAGTGTTTGCTGCACACGGTAGGTTATTCATAGAATAACAGGCTGTCTTTTTTGACAATCGCTATTAAATTAACAGCTTAAACGCTGGGAATCGTCTCTTTTACCAGTTCATTTCCTTCGGGATCTAAATAAGTACAAGTCATTTCTTCTAAATCGACAACCCATTTTTCCACTCCGGCATCTGCAGCTTGTTTGCAAAAAGTAAAGTAATCTGTTTCACCCTGCTGATGAATTTTTAAAGCGTGTTTCAACTTCTCTGATGAAGATTCTTCGTTAATGATTACCGCTGGATATTCTGCAGGACTGGCTTGCTGGGCATTATCTTCATCATCAAAATAAATGGATAAACCGTTAGAAACATAAACATCATTTCTAATCACCCCCATTTCTTTAATTTCTTTAATAAACTGAGGAAAATCAGCGCCAGTTTTAATTTTTGATTCCGCTGCCTGAATATTTTCGATGGTAAACATAATTTATTTGTTTAACGATATTTTATAAATGGTTGTTTGCGTGTACAAATCATCTGGTTGCAATACAGTGCTCGGAAATTCAGGGATATTTATACCGTTGGGATGATGCTGTGTTTCAACACAAAAGGCATCGTAACCTACATAGTCTTTTCCACCCTTTCCGTTTTTTACATCCAAATATTTGGAAGTGTATAAATGTGCAACAGGTTCCGTTGTATAAACACTTAAAGTTAAACCACTATCCTCCTCTATTGTTTTAGTTGCCAGTGATAAATCGCCATAAATCTTATCCAAAACAAAGGTTTGATCATAGCCTTCATCTGGGTCCCAATCCTTTCCAATTTCTTTCAGTTCAGTAAAATCAAGCGGTGTACCGGCAACGGGAATTAATTTACCTGTAACCGAATAGTTGTCATCCTGCTCCAAATAATTGGAAGCAAAAATCTGCTGTTTATGTTTGCCTATGTTTCCTCCGTTTGGAGATAAGTTAAAATAACCATGATGGGTTAAGTTAATTGCGGTGGCTTTATCGGTTTCAGCTTCATAACTCAATATCAGTTCATCGTTTTCAGTGAGTTCAAAAGTTAAAGCAACCACCAGGTTTCCAGGAAAATTTTCTTCTCCATCTTCACTTTCATATTCTAAAGTAACCGATGGCTGTTCTCCTTCGTTGATTTCCACTATATCCCAAACTTTTCTATCAAAACCAACAGTTCCCCCATGTAATGTATCAGTACTGGCATTTTGAGCCAATTGATAAGTTTCCCCATCTAGGATAAAGCGACCATTTTTAATCCTGTTGGCATAACGGCCGATAACTGCTCCTAAATACGGGTAGTCTTTCAAATACCCAGGATCGAGATATTGTTCAAAAGTATCAAAGCCAAGTACAATATCCTGCATTTCTCCTCTGGCATTTTCAACAATGAATTTGTTAATGATTGCACCGTAATTAAAAATTTTAACGTAAGTGCCTTTGTTATTGGTTAATTCGATTGCGATAACTTCTTCGCCATCAATAAATTTTCCGGTTGATGTTTGCTGAACGCTCATAAATTGTAACTTAGGATTTTTGTTTCCTAAACAAACATAGCATTATTAGTTGCTTTTTATAAATATTTTTAGCCAAATGAAGATTAAACTTGAGGAAAAATTTGCCGAACAATACCACAGAAATCCTGATGCAATTTATTTTACACCTGGTCGTGTTAATCTCATTGGCGAACATATAGATTATAATGGTGGTTTGGTTATGCCGTGCGCCATCACATTGGGAACCTGGGTTGCAATTGCGGCTAACAACGATCAAAAATTCAGATTTAAAAGCCTGAACTTTGATGTTCAAACTGAGGTCGACAGCAATAAGATACATCCAAAAGATAATGGCTTATGGACCAATTATCCAATTGGCATAATCAATGAATTTATTAGGGGTGGTAAAGAAATCGGCGGATTTGATTTTCTTTTTTATGGTAATATTCCCATTGGATCGGGGCTTTCCTCTTCTGCATCAATTGAAATAGCAACTGCTTTTGCATTAAATGATCATTTGAATTTAGGTTATGATCGACTTGAACTTGTTAAAATAGCTAAACAGGTTGAAAATGATTTCATTGGCTTAAACTCTGGCATTATGGATCAATTTGCCGTTGCTTTTGGTGAAAAAGGTAAAGCAATTGTTCTGGATTGTGAAACACTGAAATATAAAACGGTGAATGTTGATTTAGGTAAGTATGTTTTAGCCATTATTAACACCAATAAACCACGTGAACTTGCCGATTCTCAATACAATAAACGTGTTGAAGAATGCCAAAAGGCCTTAAACCTGTTAAATACAGAGATTACACTGCATAACCTTTGCGAATTAAATGCGGAAAAATTTGCATTACACAGCCACCTAATCACAGATGAAACAATTCTTAATCGGGCAACCCATGTAGTTAAAGAAAATGATCGGGTACATCTAGCTGCTAAAGCTTTAAATAATGGGAATTTAGAAGAATTCGGCCGTTTGATGTACGCTTCACACAAATCACTGAGAGAACTTTACGAAGTAAGTGGCAAAGAATTGGATGCAGTGGTGGATTTTTGTTCAGAATACGAGCATGTAATAGGCGCTCGTATGACAGGTGCCGGCTTTGGCGGTTGTGCCATTGCTTTACTGGAAAAAGGCTTTGAAGAAAATTTTGCAAAACATTTAACAGATTATTATACTGGAAAAATTGGTTATCCGGCAGCAATTTATATCAGTGAAATCAGCAATGGACCAATCAAACTCTAAAAATATTAAGCGGCCATTATATCGCCGCCGATTATTTTTATATGTTTAAAATCTGCAAATTTGCAGACAAACAAATGAGAAAATTAAAATTAGACGAACTGAATCGTCCCGATATTGAAGCGTTTAAAGCACAGGAAAAATTACCTGTTGTAGTGGTTTTAGATAATGTTCGCAGCATGCATAATGTTGGTTCGGTTTTCCGCACTGCCGATGGATTTGCTTTAGAAAAAGTAATTTTGTGTGGAATTACCGCACAGCCACCCCATCGTGAAATTGAGAAAACAGCTTTAGGTGCTACCCAATCAGTTGATTGGATTCATTATACCGATACCCTTCAGGCAATTGATGCTTTGCGGCATTCAGGTTATGAAATTGTAGCTATCGAACAAGCAGTGAATAGTAAAATGTTAAACACCTTCCAGCCAGATCCTACTAAAAAATATGCATTAATATTTGGAAATGAAGTAGATGGAGTTAGCGATGAAGTGATGGCTAAGATTGATGAATGTATTGAGATTCCTCAATTTGGAACCAAACACTCTTTTAACATTGTAATTTCTGCAGGTATTGTTTTTTGGGATTTCTTCGCTAAATTGAAGCTTTAAATTATTGGTAATGGAAAATTTGCTTCTCAAAAAACTTCAAATAAAACCAAACCATCGGGTTAAAGTGGTTGATGCACCAGAAAGTGCTGCTGCTATATTTGGAGAAATTCCTGCCAACGTATCTTTTCAATATGGCGAAGCATCAAACTTCGATGTATTGATCACTTTTACAACTGATAAAAAGCAACTCAACCATCAAATAGAAAGCAATTTAAAAAGTATTCATGCTAAAACTGTTTTTTGGGTTTTCTATCCAAAAAAGTCATCAAAAATCAAATCTGATTTAGATTTAATGAAAACCTGGCAGGAATTAGCTGATTATGGCCTGGCACCCTGTGCATCTGCAGCTGTAAATGAAACCTGGACAGGTTTACGTTTAAAGCCGGAGAGCTCAATAAAGCCTTCCGGGATGCGAAATGACCATATTAAAACCAATGAATATGGCGATTATATTAATCCTCAAACAAAAACAGTGAAAATTCCTGAGGATTTGAAATCGCTTTTAATCCAACATCCATCAGCTCTGGATTATTACAACAGCTTAGCGTATAGTCATCGAAAAGAGTATGTGCTTTGGATTTTATCAGCGAAACAGGAAAAAACCAGGCTATCCAGAATTGAAAAAATGCTTGAAATGTTATTAAATGGGAAGAAAAATCCATCTGATAAAAGCTGATAATTTAATGAAAATCTAATTTCTGTACAAAATAGTATACAGATTTCACAAAATTTATAGGTATTAAGTAACTTTTTTGTGAAATAAATTTATACACTTAATCTTCTGATTCATTGCTAATTGAAGGTAAATTACTTCTTTTGGCAAGGTTTTTTCATGGGGTGTAGCAAAACAGTATCAAAGTATTGCTGTTAAGAGACTATCATTTACAAAAATTGAAAAACATGAATTCGAGAATTACAAAATCAACAATGTTGATTGCATTATTAGGTTTATCATCACAATTAATTGCACAAGAAACACCAACATCGGTTGGTCGTTTTTCTCCTACCCAGTTCCGTACCTGGTCTGTAGGTGTACATGGAGGAGTTTTAAGTCCAAATACCATCTTTAATGGAAAAGATCGCGATTTTCAAACCGCTAAAGAAAATATCGGTTATGGCGGTTACATCAAAAAACAGATTTTCCCGGCATTGGGTATCCAGGCAGATTTCTTGGCTGGTAAAGTTGAAGGTTTAAGAGGCATTTCAGGTATAGATGCTAATGGAAATTACACTTATGCAAATGGATCTGAGTTTAAAACAAACATCCAATGGTCTGGTGCTTTATCTGCGGTATGGAATGTAGCTAACATCAGCATCAATAAAACCGATGGTGTTTTAATTCCTTACTTAAAAGGTGGTGCGGGTTATATGTCATCTGGAGCAACTACAACAGGTACTCCTGCGGCTTTAACAGATCAGGGTCATTACAGAGAAGGTTGGTTTATTCCGGTTGGTGCAGGTTTCAAAATTGCTGTTGCCAAAGGAATTAACGTGGATTTAGGTTATGATGTAAACTTTGTTAAATCAGACAAGTTTGATGGTTATAACATTGGTGGCTACGATAGATTCTCTTACGGACATGCTGGTTTAGAGTTCGCCCTCGGAGATAAATCAAAACCTCAATTACAAAACTACAGTTCATTGGCTAATCTGAACAAACAAACAGCTGAAGAAAGTTCAGAGTTAAGAAGAGCATTATCTACTGCGGAACAAAATGCAGCAAGAGATAGAGAACAATATGCCAAAGATATGGGAGATGATGATGGTGATGGTGTAGCTAATAAGTTTGATAAATGTCCAGGTACTCCATCTGGTACTGTTGTAGATGGTTCAGGTTGCCCAATTAAAGTTCAACGTGAAATTGTTAAAGAAACAAGAGTAATCACTGAAGCTGACCGTAAAGTAGTTAAAGATGCGATTTCTAACCTGGAGTTCGATTTGGGTAAATCAACCATCAGACCTAAATCTTATTCAACTTTAGATAGAGTAGCTGGTTTGTTAGTTGAGAAAAACTTTAGTTTGAAATTAGCCGGACATACAGATAACACTGGCGGCAGAGAATTAAATTTACGTTTATCTAAAGACAGAGCAGAATCAGTTAAAGCTTATTTAGTTTCTCAAGGTGCAAACGCATCAAGAATTGAAGCTACAGGTTACGGACCTGACCAACCAATTGCAACAAATAGCACTGCAGCTGGTCGCCAGGAAAACCGTCGTGTAGAATTTACATTATACTAATCAATAGTATTATAAAGATTACAAAGCCCCGATTTTCATCGGGGCTTTTATTTTGCTCACTGCTCTGAGTTTATTTTAGGAACACATACAAAAACAATTCAGCAGTAAACGGGTACAATGTCTATAGGTCGGGGATTTACTTCGTAGCTGCTTCGCGGTCTTCACTGCGTTCAGAATGACAATTATTTTTTCTTTAACTCATGACATTGGGCGGGAATCTTAATACGGCGTCATACCAAATGTTAACTCAATCCCTTTTTCTTTTTATAGGTCATTTTGGCTTTCGTGCCAGCACTATAATTATAATTTTTTAAGTTGCTAGCTTTCTTTTCATGGAAAGCTGCACCACGTTCAGTATCTTCATCATCCTCAACCTTCTTTTTCTTTGGTTTAGGAGCCACATCAACAATTTTTAAATCTTCGGGCAATTCCATTATTTCCATTCTTTGCCCTATTGCCTGTTCAATCTTTTTCACTTCTATCAGTTCGATATCAGTAGAGAAAGTTATCGAAACTACATCATCATCCCCATGTTTAATAATGCGTTGTATTAAAATTTCTTTTTGTTCCGGCAATTCTAAATGAAGTATGAATGGAATCCCATGAATATCTAAATCGCCTAAATTTTCATTAGCAACTATTAAAACACGGGCTTCAGGGTCTTCTTTGAAGTCATCGATGTTGTCAAATCCAAAATCATCGAAAAATAACGGACGGTAAATGCTAACCTCACTTTCGGTTTTATTATTGAAATTTTTATAAACCGTTTGAGCGGTTAAGCGAGTGTTCACAAAAACCAATACCTTATCAAAAACCTCCTTATCATCCAGTAATAGAGTTAATAAATTTAGCTTAGTTCTAAAATTTGGAACCTGATATAGCATTTGCTGATAAACTTCAGCTTGCTGTTCACTGATTTCATCTACCTCTATTGTTGCGGCCGAATCTTTCATGAAAGGAGAAATCATGTGATTTAATTTTTCATGCAAAACCTCAGTAAACACCAAATGTTGTGATTTATATGCACTATTTGCCAGTTCTACCACAGGTAATTGTAATCCTTTTTTAACAATTAATTCAGCATTATCTACGATGAACAGTTGAATTTTATTAGTGTTCAATGCCAGTTTCAAGTATAAAGCCCGCGCTCTGTCCGGTACGGCAACAATAATATCACAGCCGTCGGTAATTTCATTCATCTGCGTTTCAACAACACCACGGCTATCAATTCCTAAAATTCTGAAAGTACTGTTACGGTTCAATAATTTAAATTGCTCCAAAACGTGATCAACATGTTCTGCATCCGGAA
The DNA here is from genome assembly GCF_003339865.1 of Pedobacter chinensis. Classification (GTDB taxonomy): domain Bacteria; phylum Bacteroidota; class Bacteroidia; order Sphingobacteriales; family Sphingobacteriaceae; genus Pedobacter; species Pedobacter chinensis. The sequence continues at coordinate 55,041 of NZ_QPKV01000002.1, read as the reverse complement.
CAAGAATCAGCGCTCGCGGAGCTTCTTCAAAAGCATACTTTAACTTCATTAAAGTAGCTAAAACATAAGTTGTTGTTTTCCCAGCCCCTTCCGGCCCTACCGCTATAACATCTTGCCCACCTAAAATACGCGACATGGTTTTCGCCTGGATTTCTTTTGCTGTTAAAAATCCTGCATCAGTCATGGCTGTAACAAGTGGTTTGCTTAGTTTTAATTTATCTAATGACACGTTTACTATTTTAATGTTTGAAAATGCAAATATCCTCAAAATAATTAGCTTTTAAGAAATTCAATTTAAACGCCTTAAATGAATGTTTGTTAATCTTTAGCCGTTTCACTCGTTATATGCTTTATGGAAAATGAAAAATAGTTTTTTTTTGTTCATTTTTTTTGAACAATAGCTTTTATATATAAAATTTAAAAATTAAAATACTGATTTAAAATAAGTTATGAGTAAAACTAAAATAAATACTACTAATTCTATAGATTTTATATACTTATTTATATATTTGCTGAACATTAATCAATAACTAAGAATTATGTTAAACAATTAAATGTAGAAATCATGTCAATCTATTTTCAGTACCCCACTATTGATGAATATCCAAACCTAAGTTATCCTGTAAAAATTGAGGTTGTTGATCAGAAAGATTCAAAGAATGAAGATAGTTTAAATCAGGAACAGATCATGGAACTGAAAGATTTTTTAACATTAAAACCTGTTTAACATATACGGCCAGTTGACCGATTGGAAGGTTGAAGTTTCATAAACTTTTGCACAGTGGTTCGAATCCACTACTAGGCCGCTAAGTGTATTCTCATGGCACTTAAATCCTGATTTCTGCTCAGATCAGGAAAGATTTGGTTATCTTATATTTGTTTTGTTGTTAGCAAAAGGCTATCCGCGATGGGTAGCCTTAAGTTTTTTATACTATCCGGCTTTTTTAAAAAACCGGAATTTAATTTACTGAACCCGATTTTACTAATACGTTTTGGTATGCGGGCAGGTTCAAATCATCTACAATCACACCTCTGTTTGTACTTGCATGTACAAAAAAACCATTATTAAGGTAAACTCCGACATGATCAATGTCATTTCCGCCGAAAGAAAAGAAAACGAGATCGCCCTCCTTTAAATGATCAATACTTTTACGTTTAACCACATTTGCCTGATCGCGGGAAATTCTTGGAAGTGTAACCCCATAAATTTCTTTCTGTAATAAAAAAGCAAAACCTGAGCAATCTATCCCATTTTTATCCAAACCACCAAAACGATACTTTACGCCAACCCAATCTGTAATAAATTTATAAAGCTGTTTGCTTTTTAAATTCGCCATTGCATCTGCGGCTTTTGCCGCTTTGGTATCACTTCTAACAGTATATTTTCGACTTCCACAAGAAGATAGGAATAGCAAAATTGCTATTAGGCAAAGGGTGTAAAATTTAAGGTTTAGGGTTCTTTCCATAGCAAAACATGAGGTCAAGGCATAGGATTTAAAACCTTAGGCCTTAAACCTATTTTAATTCTTTATCAATCGCTGTATTTCATCCAATTTGAGTAAAGCTTCAACTGGCGTTAATGCATTTACATCCAGGTTATTCAATGTATCCCGAATCTTAACTAAAACGGGATCATCAATAGCAAACATTTGTAACTGATAAGCCTGATTCTGCACTTTTTTAATACTGTCTTTAATACTTTGCCCTTCGGTTCTGTCAATTTCCAGTTTTTTCAAAATTTCATTCGCTCTGCCGATTAATTTAGGTGGCATTCCAGCCATTTTAGCTACGTGAATACCAAAACTGTGTTCGCTTCCACCAGGAACGAGTTTCCTTAAAAAAATAACTTTATTAGTCATTTCCTTAACAGAAACATTGAAGTTTTTGATACGGGGCATCGTGTTGGCCAGCTCATTCAACTCATGATAATGTGTTGCAAACAAGGTTTTCGGACGAGACGTTGGGTGTTGATGTAAAAACTCTGCGATAGCCCAGGCAATAGAAATACCATCGTAAGTACTTGTTCCACGACCTATTTCATCCAGCAAAATCAAACTATTATCAGAAATATTATTTAAAATACTAGCCGTTTCGTTCATTTCTACCATAAATGTACTTTCGCCTGACGAGATGTTATCAGATGCACCAACACGAGTAAAAATTTTATCCACCAAGCCTACATCTGCAGCTTTCGCAGGGACAAAACTTCCCATCTGTGCCATTAAAACGATTAGCGCTGTTTGCCTTAAAATGGCCGATTTACCGGCCATGTTTGGCCCGGTAATCATAATGATTTGCTGGCTGTCGGTATCCAGGAAAACATCATTTGTAATGTATTCTTGCCCAACTGGCAATTGCTTTTCAATAACCGGATGACGACCACCTTTAATATCCAGTATCTTATCTTTATTAACTGTAGGTTTAGTGTAGTGATTTTTTTCAGCTAATTGGGCGAAACACAATAAACAATCCAGTTGTGCAATCAAAAATGAATCAAGCTGAATCGGTTTAATATAACTTGCAGTTTCATACATCAATTCGTTATACAAACGAACTTCAATAGCTTGTATTTTTTCTTCAGCTCCTAAAATCTGGTCTTCGTATTCTTTAAGCTCAGGTGTGATGTACCGTTCTGCATTCACTAAAGTTTGTTTACGAATCCAACCTTCCGGAACTTTATCTTTATGGGTGTGGGTAACCTCCAGATAATAGCCAAACACATTATTAAAGGCAATTTTTAAGGAGGGTATTCCAGTTGCTTCAGCCTCACGTTTCTGAATCTGAACCAGATAATCCTTGCCACCAAAAGCAATTTTACGTAAGCGGTCAAGTTCTTCATCAATACCATCGGCAATCACGTTTCCTTTAACCAACAAAGCTGGTGGCTCTGGTTGAAGTTCTCTTTCAATTCTCTCACGAATGGCTAAACAAGGATTTAATTGATCGGCAATTTTAATCAGGAACTGATTTTTAGAATTTGCTGCCAGGTTTTTAACGGCCTCGATATGCGTTAATGCTCTTTTCAATGCCACCAATTCTCTGGGGCCAACGCGTTGTAAACCAACTTTAGAAATTAGCCTTTCTAAATCGCCAATTTGTTTAATATGAGTTAAAAATTCTTGTTGCAATTCTTCATTTTTCACAAAGAAATCAACCATACCCAGGCGTTCTTCAATGGGTTTCAGCTCTTTGAGTGGCATAATAATCCACTTTTGCAGTAACCTGGCGCCCATTGGTGTGCAGGTATGATCTAAAATATCGAATAACGTGACAGCATTATCATTGGCAGAATTTACCAGTTCCAAATTGCGAATTGTGAACCGATCTAACCACATGTACCGGTCTTCTTCAATTCTGCTAATGGAAGTAATGTGCTGCAAATTACGGTGTTCTGTTTCACCTAAATAATGCAAAACAACGCCAGCAGCGATGATTCCGCTTTGCAACCGCTCAATTCCGAAACCTTTTAAAGATGTTACATCGAAATGTTTCGTTAAAGTTTCTTCAGCATAATCTGATGTGTAAGGCCATTCATCTAAACCAAAAGTGTAAAACCGATCTCCAAATTGTTCTATAAAAGTCTGTCGCTTGGATTTCTGAAAAATCACTTCTGTGGGTTTAAAACCCTGCAAAAGCTTATCTATATAATCGCTGTTTCCCTGGGCAATCAAAAATTCGCCTGTAGAAATATCCAAAAACGAGATGCCTATTTGTGTTTTATCAAAGAAAACCGATGCCAGGTAATTGTTCGATTTTTGATTTACAATATTGTCGCCATAAGCTACACCTGGAGTAACGAGTTCAGTTACACCACGTTTAACGATGGTTTTAGTGGTTTTTGGGTCTTCGAGCTGATCACAAATGGCTACACGCTGCCCTGCCCGAACCAATTTGGATAAATAGTTATCCAAAGAGTGATGAGGAAAACCAGCCAGTTCCAAAGCGCCACCGTTCGGACCAGTACCGCGCCTGGTTAAAACGATGCCTAAAATTTGTGCGGTTTTAATGGCATCTTCGCCAAAGGTTTCGTAAAAATCTCCAACCCTAAAAAGTAAAAGTGCACCCGGGTACTTCGCTTTGATCGCGTTGTATTGCTGCATTAACGGGGTTTCTTTATTCGTATCTTTAGCCAAAATTTAAGTTAATTTGCAAAAGCTATAAAGATAGCATGATTACGCATTCTATGGCTGTTTTGTTGAAAAGTTGAAAGATTGTTAGTTTGTTTAATTGGTTAAGTGAGGATCAAACAATTAACCACTTTATACAATTAAACAGTTAACCTTAATTTGAAAATGAATGTCAGGCGAGGATTCAAACGATTAACCACTTTATACAATTAAACAGTTAACCTTAATTTGAAAATGAATGTCAAGTGAGGATCAAACAATTAATCACTTTATACAATTAAACAGTTAACCCATAATTTGAAAATGAAAGGTTCTGTACTTTTAGGATTATACCGCCCTGCTATCCGCTTTACTTCGTTACACTCCGTGCCCGCTCCTATCAGGTTTAGGATGAAAGTCTGTTAAGGTGTCCAAACGAACGGTTTATTTCACTATTTCAAAACGTTTCTTGATTCTGGCTGTTAGTCTTATATAACTAATATTTTTACTATGACGATTCAACTGAATACCGACAAGAATTTAACGATACACCAGGAATACGAAGACAAAATACAAACTCAAATTACAGAGGCCTTAAGCCGATTCAGCGATTTGATAACAAGATTGGAAGTTCATTTATCTGACGAAAATGGCAGCAAAGATGGTTTGGAAGACAAACGTTGTTTATTAGAGGCCAGAATTTCAGGAAAGGAACCCATAGCGGTTACTAACGTAGGGAATAATTATGATTTGGCTATTACTGGTGCTTTGACGAAATTAAAAAGTACACTGGAAACTGTGGCGGGAAAAATGAAGAGTTATTAGACGATCAATAACGTTCATTGTCATTTTTGAGCGCGGCGAAGACCGCGAAGCAGCTACGAAGTAAATCCCTTACCGATTAGCACTGACTTGAATTTTCGATTTAATTCGAGTTTTTAAAGAAATATCCCGCAGATTTAAGAGAATTATGCATATTTTATTTTTATATTTTTATCTGCGTAATCAGCGGCATCTGCGGGAAAATAACTGATGACTCTTAACGATGAAAATCGCGAAAATGCATCGCTTTAAGCAGCATAACATTAATTTTCTGCAAAAGCTTAACGTTTTTTCTTTCCATCAATTTCTTGGGCTTGAGAATGCGTAACGGGGATTTGTTTTACGCAAGGAACATAGTACACTGGCGTCATTTCCGCGCAGGCGAAAACCTTAAAGCTTTGTTTTAGGTAATGAAGAGTATTTGAAAGATTGCTTCACTCCAACACACATACCTTTTCTTCAGCTCACAATGACGTGAATCTTAACAAAGGTTACCTTAGATCTTCAGTTGTAGTTCGCAGAATACATGATTTATATTATTTTTTATGAAAAATTATGCCACAGAATGGTAACAATTAGCGTAAAAGAGGTAATTTGATTTGAGCTATCCCCAAAAAGCTATAAACTATTAGGTAGCATTAATAGAAATGGCATTGCTTTTTTATAATCGAGTTCCTCATACTCTAAGCCTAAAATTCTTAAGTTCTCATAATACTTTTGATGATTTTCGTAATACATCTTTTCAGATTCTATGAACCAGGCATTTTCTCCTAGCTTTTGAGCCAGAAACCATTTTTCAAGCAATCTCCCCGTTCTGCCATTTCCATCATTAAAAGGATGTATTTTCACAAAAACCAAATGAATCATAGAGGCAAAAAAGAAAACCTCATTAATATTCAGTTTTGCAGACAACAAAATAGTTAAATCATAATATAGCTTTTCCATTTCCTTCTGAAGTTTGAAAGGAGAAATTGCAAAATATTCAATACGTCCATCAGGTGTAGAAACATACATGTTGCTGCTTCTAAGTTTACCTTGATAGTTTTTAGCTACAATGTGTTTGCTTAAAAACTCATAGGCATTAGCAAGGTTATCGGCATTCAGCAAATTTGCTTTTGCAAAATCGTAAGCAAAGTATAAATCATCTATTTTCTTGGTATAATCTGGTAAGAACTCTATTCCAAATCTTTTATGCTTAATATAAGAATCTAGTTCAATGTCTTCTCCCTCAATTTTACTTGAATAAACGGAAGAAACAGATGTATAAAAACTAAACTCACTTGTTGAAATTTCTGCATCCTGTAGATTTTCGAATTTTAATTGCAAATCATTATCGACTTGTAAACAATAATTTTCAAGTAATTCGACAGGTATAATCTTCAGTTCATTAAGCATTATTGCATATAGATTTTATGCTAATTTAAGATTAGAATTGGTAAAAAGCTATTCTACTTACAACTCCTCAATATATCCCAAAAACATATTCAAGGCTTTTTTTCGATCTTCTGTAACGTCAAACTGAAGTTTGTGATATAAGTAATCTTCTAAATCAAAGTTTTCAGTTTTAGGCAGTTCTTTTAAAACTTCCTTTCTATGCTCAAGCCCAAATTTTAAAGCAGCATTAAATTCATCTTTAAAGGCCTGATCAATTTCTTTATTGGCTACCCAGGCCGCGTACATAAAAGGTAATCCGGTAAATTTTTTCCATTCTTCGCCCATATCGTAAGCGAAAGCAAAATTATTTTTTTTACCGAAAGTTCTGTCGCCAATTAATACAATAGCATCCGTTTTCACAATTGGATCTGTTGTAAATTCTACTTCCTGCTTCCAGTAAAATTTCAACAATACTTTAGCAAGATTGTTTGAAGTTCTTGAGTGTCCATCCAATCTTAAAGTTTTAATTTTTTCAACCGGAACATCACTAAAAATGAAAACCGAATTTACCGCACCATCACTACCAATGCAATAATCGGCCACAATATTTGCATTAGAAACCAAAGGAATTGCAGCAACAGGCATTAAACCAATATCTACCTGACCACTGATTACTTTAGCAGCGCAATCTGATGGAATATCTAAACTTAAATCTATTTTATTAATAATATCCGAATGTTCTAATCCGTATATAAAAGCTTTGGTGTTGGTATAAGCAACAGCCGATATTTTTATTTTATTCAAGGTGTGTTGTAATGTTTTTTACTATCATGTTTATCATGCTGAATTTGCTTCAGCATCTGTCAACGAACCGAGGCAATGGTGTTGTAATGTTTATCATTGGTCAGATTCTAATAACGAGTTGGTTATTGCTTAATTACCAAACCATCTAAATGAATGGCACTATTAAAATCAAGTACAGAAAATTTTCCATCCTCAAAACCTATTTTATATAAAACAGTGTTTTGGTGAGGAAATTCGGTCATTTCACTTAATGGTTTCCCAAGCAACAAACAAAGAAAAACACGCATTGCCCTACCATGCATACAAAGTAGAACGGTTTTTTCTTCAGGTCTGGTCATTAAAACTTCCATTGGTTGTTTTAAGCGTTCATAAACATCCTGAACACTTTCCCCACCCTCAAAATGAGCAGTATAATCTCCATCCTGCCAGGTTTGCAACATCTCGCGGAAGGCATCTCTGGAATCTTCTGTATTTGGTTGTCCTTCCCAAACGCCCCATGCCAATTCATCCAAACCCGAAAGTTTCTCCCAGGGCAAGCCAGCATCAATAAATTTTTGAACCGTTTGCCAGGTACGTTTTAAGTCAGAAGTGTAGATTTTATCGAAAGGAATGTTTTTATATTTCTGATAAAAAGCCTCAGCTTGTGCTCTGCCTGTATCATTTAAATCAGAATTTATACCTCTACCTTGTACTATGCCTTGTCTGTTAAGTTCCGTTTCGCCGTGGCGGATAATATAAATATTCTTCATTTAAACGATTTGAATTTTGATTAGAGAATGATTGAATTTTGTATCATGACAATATTCATTCAGAATTAATTAACTACGGGCAATTTATAATATTGTGGTTTCTTTTCCTCTTCAAAAACTACATTTTCAAAGTCGGTCACTACATTATATAAAGTATCGCGTTCTATTGCTTTTCTACCTACTTGTTTGATCAGGTTAACCAATTCCCGTGTGCTCATCGCCGGATTTTGTTCTTCAGCACCAGCCATGGAGTAAATTTTAGTGGTATCATCTAGCGTACCATCTATATCATCAACGCCATAATTTAAAGATAACTGCGCAGTTTCACGGCTGATCATTGCCCAATATGCTTTAATATGGTCGAAATTATCCAGGTAAATACGAGCGATTGCATAATTCCTTAAATCTTCAATAACTGAAGATTCTGGTACATTGCTCATTTGATTATGCTGATTTCTGAACTTCAAGGGAATAAATGTTTGGAAGCCACCTGTTCTATCCTGCAACTCGCGAAGTTTCTCCATGTGATCAACCCGGTGCCAGAATTTTTCGATATGTCCGTAAAGCATTGTTGCGTTACTTCTCATTCCTAATTTATGCCATTCTTCATGTATAGCCAACCATTGTTCGCCAGTACATTTATCTTTGGCAATTTGCTCACGAATTTCTGGATGAAAGATTTCAGCACCACCTCCAGGCATGGATTGTAAACCTGCATCTTTCATCAATTTCATTCCTGTAGCGTAATCAATTTTAGCTTTCTTAAAAATGTAATGGTATTCAACCGGTGTTAGGGCCTTAACATGCAAGTCAGGTCGATGTTCTTTAATAGCTGTAAATAAAGCAGAATAAAAAGCAACATCATATTGAGGTAAAACACCGCCCACAATGTGAACTTCAGTTACTGGCTCATCGTCATATTTTTTAACAATATCGAGCATTTGCTCCATTGTTAAAGCCCATCCTTCTTCTTTTTGTTTAATTAAACGAGAATAAGAACAAAATTTGCAATCGTAAACACAAAGATTTGTAGGCTCCAGATGGAAATTGCGATTAAAATAAGTTTTATCGCCATGCTTTTCTTCTCTGATAAAGTTAGCCAAAACACCCAGATAACCTAATTCTGCATGTTCGTAAAGGTAAACGCCCTCATCAAAAGTAATACGTTCTTTATTAAGGACTTTTTGTGCTATGTTTTGTAGTTCAGTTGATAATGAAGTATCAGCTAATATTTTTTCAACCTGCGCAGTTGTATTCATTCCTGATTTATTTTGAACAAAAATACAATATTGGGTCGATTTGTAAATCATTTTCTTGTAACAAACGATTGGTTTGCCGCAGATTCGCAGATTTTGGTATTTATTATAATGAAGTAGGTGATAACAGGTCGATATAGATTTTAATGTTGTTTTCCACGGAAACACAGAATTCACAGAAAATCATTGCCCTAATTCCTTGGCAATCCGTATCCGCTGCAAAAATTAATCTGCGAATCTGCGGCTGCCTGGATTAATTGATATAGATTTAATGTTGTTTGCCACGGAAACACAGAATTTACGGAAAATCATTACCCTAATTCCTTGTCAATCCGTATCCGCTGCAAAATTAATCTGCCAATCTGCGGCTACCCGGATAAATACGTATAGATTTAATGTTGTTTGCTACGGAAACACAGAATTCACGGAAAATCATTACCTAATTCCTTGGCAATCTGTGTTTCATTGCAAAAAATTAATCTGCGAATCTGCGGCTACCTGGATAGATACGGATACTTTAATGTTGTTTGCCACGGAAACACAGAATTCACGGAAAATCATTACCTAATTCCTTGGCAATCCGTGTCCGCTGTAAAATTAATCTGCGAATCTGCGGCTACCTGGATTGATTGATATAGATTTAATGTTGTTTGCCACGGAAACACAGAAATCACGGAAAATCATTACCTAATTCCTTGGCAATCCGTATCCGCTACAAAAATTAATCTGCGAATTTGCGGCTACCTGGATTAACTATAACCAAAAAAGCACCTCTTTTCAGAAGTGCTCTCACTATATGTTTTTCACAGGTTATTTATTTTAAAATAGGCAAATTTAGTTTGTTGCCGGAGAGAATGTTAATATGATGTTAGCTGTTTTTCCACCGAATTCTATTGGCGATTTCATAACCATGCTTTCTTTTGAAAGTTGTGTAAGAACCAAACGATAACCATCAGTTACGTTTTTAGCTTTATCTCCTTCAAATATTTTTTTGAACTGGAAAGTTTCCTCTGATGGCGTTGCAGACCAGAAAATGGTTTGCATTACAGAACCGCAAGTACTTGATGCTGGTAAAGTATATGAACCATTACCACTATTGGTTAATTTCCAGGTACTGCCCTGAAAGCATTTGTAAGATTTTTCTCCGAATAAACCTTGAACAGCCTGATCAGGCAAACCCTCTAAAGCCACATTGTTTAGGATCCATGTACCAGTAATTGTACCTCTACCGCCATTAATACCTGTTGTAGCATTTTTTGTTGAAGAACAACTTTGTAACATTACTAAAGTAGAACATGCTATTGCGATAGCTATAAATAATCTTTTCATTTTAGTTTAATTTAAATTTCGGGAAACTAATTACATAAATCTTGCCAAAACAATTACGAACCTTAAATTAGCGCCAAATTATTAAATTGCATTGCGATTAAATCCTCATAAATTAAAACACCATGAAACCCGAAACCCTTGCTATTCATGCTTCTAATCTTGTTAAAAATGTTACCGGAGATGTTACCCCACCCATAAATTTATCTACAACTTTTTTTCGCGATGAACATGGAGAGTATCCTGGCGGACATATGTATAGTCGGGTAAGCAATCCAAATAGGTCTGCTTTAGAAAACACTGTGGCCAAACTAGAACATGGCGAAGATGCAGCGGCTTTTTCTTCAGGTAACAATTGCGGAATGAGTTTATTTCAGGCCCTGAAACCCGGAAGTCATATAATAGCTCCTGATGATATGTATTGGGGAATAAAAAAGCAGTTATTAACCATTTTCAATGAGATTTTGGAATTCGATTTTGTTGATCAAACAGATTTGAATCAAATACAATCTGCGATAAAATCAAATACTAAGTTAATCTGGATTGAAACACCATCAAACCCATTATTAAAAATTACTGATATAGAAGAGATCGCAAAAATCACAAAAGCACATCGCATCACTTTAGCCTGCGATAGCACTTTCGCCTCTCCTATTTTACAGAATCCGATTCTTTTGGGTGCGGATATCGTAATGCACAGCAGCACTAAATACCTTGGCGGACATAGCGATGTTTTGGGCGGAATTTTAGTTACTGCTAAAAAGGATGAACTTTGGGAGAAAATCAAAAATATTCAGCAAACGGGAGGCGCTGTTCCGTCTCCTTTTGATTGCTTCTTGCTTTGTAGAAGTATAAAAACTTTGTCTTACCGTATGAAAGGCCATTGCGAAAACGGGAAAAAAGTTGCACAATATTTAGTCAACCATCCAAAAGTTGAAGCGGTTTTTTACCCTGGTTTAGAATCGCATCCACAGCACAAAATTGCCAGAAAGCAAATGAAAGATTTCGGTGGAATGATGTCATTTTTAGTTAAAGGCGATGTTGAGGCGACTAACAAGGTCGTTAACAAAGTTCAGTTATTTGCACAAGCTACAAGCTTAGGCGGTGTAGAAAGCTTAATCGAACATCGTTATTCAGTTGAAGGGCCTGATAGTAAAACGCCAAAGAATTTAATAAGAATTTCCATTGGCCTGGAACACGTAGATGATATCATCGCTGATTTGGAACAGGCTTTAGCATAAAATATAAAACACAAAGAGCGAAAGGAATTTAGTTGTTAAACATCTTTTTGCATGTGTTGTCATTCTATTGCAGGAAGAATCGTTGCGAATTCTTCCTGCCAAAGTAATTATCGAACATGCCAAAAAACCGCAATTACTTCAAACATTTCAGATTGTTTTACAACAAGTTAATAAAAAATCAAAATTTAATTTTGTTGTTTGAAATATAATTCAGACATTTGAAATATTATTTGGTAAACAGCTAAATAAAAGTCAATCTTGATCAGATTGATTTATAAAGAAGTGGCGAGAGACTGGCTCTATGACCCACTGGCAACCCTCAGAAAGAGAAGGTGCCAATTCCTGACCAGATAACATGGTGTTATTTGGAGATATAAATTAGAACTGATGAAAGCATTAAATCTTCAATCGCAGAGCGAGCCCAGTCTAAACCTAAAGCAGGTAGAAATTTCTTCTATTTCGTTTATTTGTAATGATATGCGGGGAATTACCTGTATGTGCTGTTGCATACAGTAATTTAAAAAATCTTCCTCTTTTGTTTCTTTTCAAATTGGAAGGCCCTTATTGCCGAGGGTACACCCTACCAGGATTTTAGGATGATCAGATTTCAGGATTTTGCCTAACTCCGAAGCAAGCATTTAACAATTACTTATTCAATCTTAATTTTATGTCAAGCTCATATAAATTTGAAACCCTGCAACTACATGCCGGACAAGAAATAGACCCTACCACAGGCTCAAGAGCAGTTCCGATTTATCAAACTACATCCTACGGATTTAAAAATGCCGAGCATGGCGCAAATCTATTTGCATTAAAAGAATTTGGAAACATTTACACCCGCCTGATGAATCCAACTACTGATGTTTTTGAAAAAAGAATTGCTGCTTTAGAAGGTGGTGTGGCAGCTTTAGCGGTTGCATCTGGCCAGGCGGCACAGTTTATTGCCTTGCATAATATTTTAGAAGCTGGCGATAGCATCATTTCTTCATCGCATATTTATGGCGGAACATATAATCAATTTAAAGTTGCTTTTAAACGTTTAGGTATTCAGGTTGATTTTGCAAATCCTGATGTTCCTGAAGAATTTGAACAAAAAATCACAGATAAAACCAAAGCTATTTACTTAGAAACTATTGGAAATCCTGCTTTCAGCATTCCTGATTTTGAGAAAATTGCAGCTATTGCAAAGAAATACGATATCCCATTCATTGTAGATAATACTTTTGGTGCTGGTGGATATTTATTTAAGCCATTGGAACATGGAGCAAACATCGTTGTAGAATCTGCAACAAAGTGGATTGGCGGCCATGGAACAAGCATTGGAGGAATAATTGTTGATGGTGGTAATTATGACTGGGGCAATGGTAAGTTTCCCCAGTTCACTGAACCATCAGAAGGTTATCATGGATTGATCTTTAACGATATTTTTGGAATTGGTGGTCCATTCGGAAATATTCAGTTTATCATTCGTGCCCGGGTAGAAGGTTTAAGAGATTTAGGCCCGGCCCTGTCTCCTTTCAATTCATTTTTGTTATTACAAGGTTTAGAAACTTTATCACTTCGTGTGCAGCGCCATGTAGATAATGCGCTGGAACTGGCAACCTGGTTAGAAAATCATCCATTGGTTAAAGAAGTACAATATCCTGGTTTAGCAAGCAGTAAATACAATAGCCTGGCTAAAAAATATTTAAGCAACGGTTTCGGAGGTGTGTTATCATTTGAACTAAACGGAACCAAAGAAAATGCAACTCAGGTAATTGACAATTTGAAATTGGTTTCTCACCTGGCAAATGTTGGCGATGCGAAAACGCTGATTATCCAACCTTCGGCAACTACTCATCAGCAATTAAACGATACAGAACAATTAGCCGCTGGTGTAAAACCGAATGCTTTAAGAGTGTCAGTTGGTATTGAGCATATTGATGATATTAAAGCAGATTTTGAGCAAGCCTTTGCTGCCATTGGTCTAAAAGTTAACACCGAAAGTTTACAAGCATAAATCCTAAAAGGGTTTTTACCCCTCAGTATATTAAAAAAAATGCAAAACAGTAAAACCATTAGTACTTCAAAATCCCTTTCAGGAGATTTAGGAGCTATATATAATCATCCAAAACAATTTAAATTAGAAAGCGGAAAAAAAATTCGCAACCTTCAAATCGCCTATCAAACCTATGGTAAATTAAATGCCAGTAAAGATAATGTGATTTGGGTTTGCCATGCCCTTACTGCAAATGCAGATGTATTTGAATGGTGGGAAGGTTTATTTGGCCAGAATGCGCTGTTTAATCCAAACGACCATTACATTGTTTGTGCAAACGTTCTGGGTTCTAATTACGGAACAACCAGTCCATTAAGCACCAATCCTGTAAATGGCTTGCCTTATTACCTATCATTCCCACAGTTTACCATTCGCGATTTTGTTTCTGCACATCAGTTATTAGCCAATCATTTGGGTATCGATCAGATTAAACTTTTAATTGGTGGTTCTTTAGGTGGGCAACAAGCTGTTGAATGGGGAATAATTGAACCACAAAGAATTGAGAATCTGGTTTTGGTGGCAACAAATGCAGTGCATTCTCCATGGGGAATCGCTTTTAATGAAAGTCAGCGCCTGGCCATTACCACTGACAGGACTTTTTACGCAAACCAACCTGATGGTGGTAGCAAAGGCTTAAAAACAGCCCGGAGCATTGCGCTTTTAAGCTACCGAACTTACAGTGCTTATGGTAATACGCAGGTTGAAAGTGTAAATGATAAAACCGATCATTTCAGAGCATCATCCTATCAAAATTATCAAGGCGAAAAATTAATAAATCGCTTTAATGCTTATAGCTACTATTATTTAACCAAAGCAATGGATAGTCATAATGTTGGTCGAAACAGAAAGAGTATTGCTGATGCGTTGAAAACCATTAAAGCCAATACTTTGGTTATAGGGATCGAAAATGATTTTTTGTTTCCCGTTTCAGAACAGAAATATTTAGCAGATCATATCACTAATGCAGAATTCGCGACTATCCATTCGGAATATGGCCATGACGGTTTCCTGATTGAAACAAATGCCCTGACCAATATTATCGGAACTTTTATTAAAGAAAGCAGAAATAAAAAGATCATTAAGTTGCAGCACACAGCTTAACTGAGGTAGAAGGTTAAAAGGCAGAAGGCTTGCTTAAGGCAAAGCCCAAAGTGTTAAAATAACTATTAACCATAGATAGAAGTTAAAAATCAGTGGTAAAAATAAAATAGCAGATTAAAATCGTTGTAATCACAATACAAAAATGAGTAAGAATTTAAAAATTGGTTTATTTGGTTTCGGAGTTGTAGGACAAGGCTTATTGGATATTATCCAAAGCCAGAATCTGAACCTTGAGATAATTAAAATTGCCATTAAAGATCCAAGAAAAAAACGTACCCTTAATAAAGATCTGTTTACTACTAATCGTGATGAAATTCTGAACAATTCAGAAATCAATACCATTGTAGAATTAATAAATGATGCTGAAGCTGCTTATGAAATTGTAACTACAGCATTGAAAAATGGAAAAAATGTGGTTTCGGCGAATAAGAAAATGATTGCTACACATTTGAAAGAGTTGGTAGATTTACAGCAAAAACATGGTACTTCATTATTATATGAAGGTGCAGTTTGTGGTAGTATTCCAATCATCCGTAACCTGGAAGAATATTATGACAATGAGCTTTTTCATGCTTTGAGTGGTATTTTCAATGGTTCATCAAATTATATTTTATCGAAAATTTTTAACGAAAACCAAAGCTATAGCTCTGCTTTAAAAGAAGCTCAGGATTTGGGTTTTGCAGAAACAGATCCTATTCTTGATGTTGGTGGTTACGATCCTAAATATAAACTTGCCATTGCAACCGCGCATGCCTACGGCTTATTCATAAATCCTGATGCCATACTGAACATTGGCATTCAAAACCTTTCTCAGCATGATATTAAATATGCCCGTGAGAAAAATTTCAAAATCAAACTTGTTCCAACAGCCAGAAAGGTAGATACTAAACAGATTGTAACTTATGTGCTGCCAAAATTAGTGGCGAAGGATGACTTCTTATATAATGTTGAGAATGAATATAATGCAGTAACTGTTCAGGCTGCGTTTGCCGATAAACAGTTTTTCTTTGGCAAGGGTGCTGGTGGCCACCCAACGGGTGCAGCGGTATTATCTGATATTGCAGCTCTACGTTACGATTATCGTTATGAGTACAAAAAATACCATTCAGAAAATGGTGTAAAACATACCGAAAACATTCTTCTGGAGATTTATTTACGATATGCCGACGAGGATTTAATCAGTCTCCTGGAGTTTGATGATATCAGTGAACGTTACGCTGCAAATGAATTTAAATATGTTATTGGTACTGTGAGGTTAGATAGTTTAATCAAAAACCGTGATTTACTTTTAGATAAAGACGTTTTCATCGCCTATACAGGAAGGCAAATTTATAAAGAAGAAAAAATAGCTGCTCAAGTTTACGAAGAAGCTGTACTATAATATTTTAAGGTTAATTTTTTTATTTGTTTTGTTGTTAAGCATAAAGGTTGGAGCGAGTCCGACCTTTTGCTTTTTTATGAGCAGTATTTTGTTAGCCTGAGATTTTATAAAAAATTTGCTTCTCAAATTTTAAACAGTTTCTCAAACCAGGGATATTAATAATTAAGGTGCTTTAATATATTTTTCTATAATCACCCGATTTACCCCAGCCTCTTCAACCTTTTCAACACCAGTTTGGATTAAGGTATCCTGATGGAAAGCTAGCTTAAATTCAAATCTTTTTCCTGCCCAATTTTTATCTCTATAATACTCAAGATGCTCAATATACTGATCGCCATTTAAAGTATAACTTCCACCGCCAGCATCAAAATCGGCAGTATCTTTTGGATTGATACTATGTTTTAAAAAGGCAAAATGTGTGTTGTTTATAATTTTGATCATTTTAAAATCTTTGGTGTAGTCAGTTATCTTACTCGATCCATTTTCAATGGTTGTTCCAGATATCAATTGCCACGTACCCTGAATTTCAAGATTTGTATCACTTTTACTTTTGCAGGAGGTTAATAAGGTTACTGCGAAGATTACCAATAAGTTTAATTTCATATTATATAGGTTTTAAGGAGATGGATAATTAACCTCTACCTGCCATTTCTGTTAATTTATTTGCCAGGTCTTTTCCAAGGTAACCATCTATAATTGCATGAACAACATACAAAATCGGTGTCATTAAAATTGCAACTATAAATTTATAAGTATAGTTTACCAGGCCGATTGCGGCAACCATTTCTAAACTGTAATCATATTGAGGATTAAGGTAAAACGCAATAAAAATAACAACAAAACTATCAATAAATTGAGAAACCAACGTTGAGCCTGTTGCTCTTAACCAAAGCGCCTTTTCCCCTGTAATTTTTTTAATCCGATGAAAAATCAGAACATCTGCCAACTGACCGATGATAAATGCAATGATTGATCCTACAATAATCCACATGCCTTGCCCAAATATGCCGGAAAAAGCATTATTCATATTTAAATCTTCGCCATTTATTTTTTGATGAACCCAGAAATCGGCTGCACTTAAATGCATGGAGCCCCAAACCACCAAAAAAGCAAAGGCGATTAAAATAGCTGTGAGAATAGACAAAAAACGAACCTGCTTAATGCCAAAATATTCATTGATGATATCAGTCATGATGAAAATAATGGGCCAGGTCAAAACCCCTGCCGACATCACGAATGATAAATTTGGCACTCCAAATAAGTTGATATCAAACTTTCTGAAGCCCAACGTTTCCTCAACACTAAATAATTTAACTCCTATAAATTCTGATAATATGGCATTTGCCACGAAAAAACTACCCAGAATGAGCAATAAACGGCTTTCTTTAGTTTTAAAAGTCATAATGCATAAATCTAGAAATAAATAGTTTCAGAAATGCAGGTTGAGCATAAAATTCTAAATTAATTTGTTAACAGACCTTTATATTTTACAATCAGTCCATTTTAAAAATAGTTTAAGAACTTAAATCTCCCAATCTTTGCAGCTGCTAAAAAAACGGAAATTTCCATGGCTAACAAACAACACTTTTATCTCATCTTAATTTTGGGTTCATTGGCAGCCCTTGGTCCGTTTTCTATTGATATGTATTTACCTGGCTTTGTTGATATTGCCAAAGACTTAAAAAGCACCGAATCTACTGTAGCCTTATCTTTATCCAGTTTCTTTATCGGAATTTCCGCTGGACAATTATTATATGGACCATTATTGGATAAATTCGGACGTAAAAAACCATTATATTTCGGTTTGGTACTGTATATCATATCTTCATTTTTGTGCTTAGCCGTTACTGATGTTAATCAATTAATTGTTCTTCGATTTATACAAGCCATTGGAAGTTGTGCAACTGCAGTTGCTTCTGTAGCAATGGTTCGCGATTTATTCACAGTAGAAGAAAGTCCAAAGGTATTTGCATCATTAATGCTTGTTATTGCGGTTTCGCCAATGCTTGCCCCTACTGCAGGTGGCTATTTAATTTCGATTTTGGGTTGGAAATATGTGTTTGTATTTTTGGGATTGATGGCGATATTGATCCTATTGGCCACCATCTTTAAATTACCAGAAAGTTATAAACCCGATCCGAACTATTCACTTAAGCCGAAACCCATTATAACTAGTTTTATAAACGTTTTAAAAGAACCGCAATTTTATACTTATGCCTTAATCAGTTCAATCACGTTTTCTGGCTTATTTGCTTATGTGTCATCTTCGCCAACCATATTCATGAATATTTACCAAATAAGTAAAACTGGCTACGGCTGGATCTTTGCATTGTTATCTGTTTCTTTTATAGGTTGTAGTCAGATAAACAGTTTGATTTTAAAATGGTTCAGTAGTAAAAATATAGTAACATGGGCACTTCTTGCCCAATGTATGTTCAGCCTGGTATTTTTAATTTTTGCTTTAAACAACTGGTTAAATGTATATGCCACGATTGGATTCATCGCATTATTTTTGGGCTGTTTAGGATTTATCAACCCAAATGCAGCAGCTCTATCATTAGCTCCATTTAGCAAAAACGCAGGAAGTGCATCAGCTTTAATGGGCGCCTTACAAATGGGATTAGGTGCTTTAGCATCAGTTATGGTAAGTTTATCAGGCGAACATTCAGTGGTTCCAATGCCTTTGGTAATGACGGTTGCGGCCTTTATTGCGTTAATCTGTCTTCTCATAGGAAGAAAGTTTATAACAGCTGAAATTGAGGCCTCTGCGGATGCAGCAGTTGCCGGACATTAAATTAGTTGGGAATCTTAATGCATTTTTTTCAATAACTAAAGCTTTAAGGTTTCCACTCGCGTGAAATGACGACAAAAGCAAAAGACTAAGCATAGAAATGCAATGTCATTAAGTTCTGTATAATCTCTATCAATCTGAGCGTAATCGAAGACCTGTTCTTTAAATTCAAATTACGGCACAAACAGCTTATAAATCAAATAGCAAGCTATGGTTCCTACGGCAGCAATAATAAATCCGCTCAATCTTTTCTTTTTTATAAAACAGATCAGTACAATTCCAGAAATAGAAACCAAAGTCATTAATACCGCCGAAATATCAATAATCCACGACCATGCTTTGCCCGAATCTCTTCCTTTATGCAAATCATTGATCACGGCAATAAAGCCAAACCGGGTAACGGTTAACTCATACTTTCCTGTTTCACGATCAATGAAAGAATCAGCGATATAACCAGGACCATTAAAAGTTATACTGCATTCATTGTCATCAATTCTAAAATCACTCACTGCACCTTTAACCTCATGTTTGTTTCGAAAGTATTCAACCAGCTGAAGTTTATTAATTTTAGCCGTATCTGATTGATTAACCCAACTTAAATTCACATTTCCAGAATCTTTGGTCACAACTTCTTTTCCCGAAGTAAACCAATCTGCATGATTTAAAGTTAGTCCAGAAACCGCAAAAAAAAGCAGGATAGTAAAACTGACCATCGATAAATAAATGTGCAACCAGCGCGATAAAGCGGCAAAACGTTTTTTACCTCTTCCCTTTCCTTTATCATTTTTTAAGACCTTTCTGCCCAGACCTGCTGGCGCAGTTATGACATTATTTTTTTGCGGTTGTGATTTTTCTGTAGTCAAGTGATGCTGATGATAATTCTGTATTTGGTTTAAATTCTATTTTTTTAGCCGTGCCGGTAAATTTCATGGATTGTGAAAGAATCTGATAAGTTCCGTGTTCACGCGCAACCTCAATAAAAACGGTATAATTTCCTTCTTTAACCAATTTCCCTTCATCATCTTTACCATTCCAAACCAGGCTGTATTTTCCAGGACCACGCGTTGCGGAACTTGTAGAACTCAATTTGCTGTCTTCTCCTTTTTGAAACTCTTCTCCGTTAGAACGATTCCACGATTTTAAATCAGGAAGCCAGCGAGGTTTATTGTACCAAATGGCAAGGTTGCGCACGGGCTTTTTCGTGT
The DNA here is from genome assembly GCF_003339865.1 of Pedobacter chinensis. Lineage (GTDB taxonomy): Bacteria > Bacteroidota > Bacteroidia > Sphingobacteriales > Sphingobacteriaceae > Pedobacter > Pedobacter chinensis. Next base: position 34,847 of record NZ_QPKV01000002.1, on the reverse strand, counting down.
CATCTTCTACCCAAACCGCTACAAAAGGACGACGAACACGCCTTCCATCTGTTGATTCTATATTCGCTAGTTCTAAATTTACAATCAACTCCATTTTTGTGTCCCAAAGTTTATCGGCTTTGGTTTTACTAAGGGAAGCGATTGCAGGTTTAATTATTTCAACTTCATATTTTGTCCATGCCTGGTTTTTAATTTCAGCACCATCTTTTGTAACCAACATATATGCTATATCATTTCTCGATGCCGCGATTTTTTCTATTTCAACGACAGAAAGCACATTGAAAGATGTTGCTAAAGCCCCTGCTTCACTTGCATTTGGAGTAATTACAGTAGCACTGATGATTTCAGAAACAGGTTTTCCAGTGCGTGGATCAACAATGTGAGAATACCATTTTCCATTTACATGATAACCTCTGCGATAATTTCCACTGGTTGCAACAGCCTTGTTTGATACTTTTATCGTCGATAAAGCTGTCTCATTTTCTGCGTCAGCCTTGGGATTTGCAATTTCAATTATTTCGGTTCCTCCTCCTTTTATTACGATATCACCTCCAATATTAACAACTACATTTTCAATACCTGCTGTATGAATGGCCTTCTCTGCCGCTTTATTGATAATGTAACTTTTTGCAAAAGAATTTAAAGCAAGTGGCGCATCATCCAAACGCGTTACCGTTGAATTTTTCTCATCTAAGATATAATGCTTTTGTTTTACGGCACTTAATGCAGTTTTTAATTCGGCAGCTGATGGCAAACTATTTTCAGCTGCGGCTTTTTTCCAAACTCGATTAATCACTTCAGCTGATGCATCTAAAGCTCCGTTGGTCAATTCTTTATAATGTTCAAATTGTTGAAGTACTTCAAACAACTCAGCAGAGATCTTGGTAGTTTGCTGACCATTTTTCATCCATCGCGTAAATTCAGAAGAGTTTTTATAAGCGCTTAAAATATCATCAAGCCGATCAATTTCATTTAAAGCATTTAGTTCGGCAATGTCTGCATCAGCTTGATTTTCTGCCTTAAATTTCATTTCCAATGAAGTTCCCAATACATTTTCATAATTGGCAACAAAAACCTGCATTGTTTTTTTTGGCTTTACAAATCCAGAGCCCACAATAATCAGTAAACCAATGGCAACTATGTGTTTAAATTTCATAATTGAAGAAATTTTAATGTTTAATTGCAAAGAAAAAGTTTTATTTGGATTAATTATAGATAACGCTTAAATATAATTGAAATGATACAGGAAGTTATTAAATTTTTAAGGTATTGATCCATCAGCTGAAAAACCTTAAATGCTTTGCTTTTATTCTTTAAGCTTTTTTTTCCTATTTTCGCTTATAACATGTTGAATCTACAATCTAAACTTCCAGGCGTAAGCACTACCATTTTCTCGGTAATGTCTAAAATTGCAGCCGAATATAATGCTATTAATTTATCGCAGGGTTTCCCTGATTATCCTTGCGATCCGAAACTTGTTGAATTGGTAAATAAAGCCATGAAAGACGGTTTTAACCAATATGCACCTATGCCTGGCAACATTTTTCTAAAAGAAACCGTTGCTGAAAAAGTTGAAAAACTATATCATGTAAAATATAATGCCGACACTGAAATTACCGTTACCGCTGGTGGAACTCAAGCTATTTTTACGGCATTAACTGCCATTATTAATCCTGGTGACGAGGTTATTATTTTTGAACCGGCTTATGATAGTTATGCACCAACTGTTAAGCTTTTAGGTGGACTGGTAAAAACATACGAACTGGCGCCACCTCAGTATGCTATAGATTGGGACATGGTAAAAAAGCTTTTCACGGCAAATACGAGAATGATTATTTTGAATTCTCCACAGAATCCGACTGGAAGCATCTTATCAAAAGAGGATATGAAATCGTTGATCAAGTTGATTAACGGAACCGACATTTTAATTCTAAGCGATGAAGTTTATGAACACCTGATTTATGATGACCACCAACATCAAAGTGTAATGCTTTTTCCTGAATTAAGGGAAAGAAGCTTCATTGTAGCCTCATTTGGTAAACTTTTACATGCCACAGGCTGGAAATTAGGCTATTGCCTCGCACCTGATAAACTAACTAAAGAATTTAGAAAAGTACACCAATTTAATGTTTTCAGCGTTAATAGTCCAATGCAACAAGCCATTGCCGATTACATTAAAGAACCAGGCCATTATAATGGAATCGCGACTTTCTTCCAGGAGAAACGCGATTATTTCAGAAGGCTGATGGCTGAAAGTCGCTTTGACCTATTACCCTGTAATGGCTCTTATTTTCAATGTGCAGGTTATAGCAAAATTAGCGATGAAAAGGATGTGGATTTCAGTATGAGACTGATCAAAGATTTTGGAGTTGCCACCATCCCTGTTTCGGCATTCTACCAAAAAGCAACAGATCATAAAATTATCAGATTCTGCTTTGCCAAAGAAAATTCAACACTTGCATTAGCTGCAGAAAAATTAAAGAATGTTTAATCATCCCGTAAAACTAAACATATGGAAACACCTGTTTATACCCAAATGGAAAACCTGAAAGTCACTGTGTTTCAGGCTTATCTTTTCTGGGAAAACATAGAGAAAAACCTCATAAACCTAGCGCTCAGGTTATCAATGGGAGTTAGAGAAAAAACTGATTTGATCATTTTACCTGAAATGTTTAATAGTGGTTTTAGTATGAATTCGGAAGCTTTGGCTGAAGAAATGGGTGGTTTTACCATGCAGTGGATGCAAAAAATGGCATATCAATACAACTGCGTAATAACAGGAAGTTTAATTATCAAAGAAAATGGAAATTATTATAATCGCTTGATCTGGATGGAACCAAATGGTGAGCATAAACATTATGATAAACGCCATTTATTTGGCTTAGGAGAAGAGGATAAAAATTTTAGTGCTGGCCATGATAAGTTGATTGTTGAACTAAAAGGCTGGAAAATTCGATTGGCTGTTTGTTATGATTTACGTTTCCCGGTTTGGTTACGTAATGTAAATGAAGAGTATGATATTCTCCTTTTGGTAGCTAGCTGGCCAGATAAACGATCAGGCCATTGGAAAGCTTTAATCCCTGCCCGCGCTATCGAAAATCAAAGTTATGTAATTGCAGTAAACCGTGTGGGGCATGATGGTAATCAGGTTTATCACAGTGGTCATTCCATGTGTATTGATCCTTATGGAAGCACTGTTTATTACAAGCCTGAAGATGAAGATTTATATACGTTTAGCATTAATTACGAGGAACTGGTTAAAATAAGGCGACAATTCCCATTCTTAAAAGATGCAGACCAGTTCAGTATCAGTTAGCATTTTTCAATTTCCATTAAAACTAAATTCTAACAAACAACCCATTCAACAATAACTATAGATGTTCAATCGCCGTAAATTTATAAAAGCCTCTGCCCTTTCGGCTGGTTTATTAGCGCTCGATAAAACGAGCATGGCCAGTACAATTCCAACACAACGAACTAATGTTGCAAATTTTCCTGTCGTCATTTCGACATGGGATTTTGGTATCGCGGCTAATGCAGATGCCTGGAAAGTCTTATCTAATGGTGGCAGCGCTTTAGATGCCGTAGAACAAGGCGTTTGGGTACCCGAAGCCGATGAAAAAAATCAGTCTGTTGGTTATGGTGGTTTACCTGATCGGGATGGTAAAGTTACGCTTGATGCCTGTATCATGGATGAAAATGGAAACTGCGGTGCTGTTTTGGCTTTAGAACATATCAAGCATCCTATTTCTGTTGCCAGAAAAGTAATGGAAAAAACACCTCATGTAATGCTTGCCGGAGATGGTGCTTTACAATTTGCCTTAGAACAAGGATTCAAAAAAGAAAATTTACTAACACCATCAAGTGAGAAAGCCTGGAAAGAGTGGCTAAAAACGGCTAAGTATGAGCCCGTAATGAATATTGAGAACAAGCTTTATGAAAAAGCAGCACCTCAAAAATTACCTGGTAACCAATACAATCATGACACTATTGGCATGCTTGCACTTGATGCCAGGGGGAATATTTCTGGCGCATGTACAACGAGTGGAATGGCCTATAAATTACATGGAAGAATTGGTGATAGCCCAATTATCGGTGCAGGTCTATATGTTGACAATGAAATTGGCGGCGCAACATCTACTGGTGTTGGAGAAGAAGTAGTTAGAAATGTGGGCTCTTTTTTAGTGGTTGAACTGATGCGCCAGGGTTACACGCCCGAAGCCGCCTGTAAAGAAGCCGTTATGCGCATTATCAAAAAGAAACCAGAAACGGCTAAAAACATTCAAGTCGGTTTTTTGGCCATCAATAAAAAAGGAGAATATGGTGCTTATGCCATTCAACAGGGATTTAGTTATGCTGTTTGCAATGCAGAAAAGCAAGATCTTTTAATAAAAGGAAAAAGCTATTATTAAATGAATATAAACATCCCATAAAATCAACTCTCTGTTAAACTAGGTACTTAAAATCTCCAAAAGGATGAGTTGTTTTGGATGAATGAATCCTTCAATCTCCTAATTGTGATAAATTAAAAAATAATAAATCAAAAAACTTTCATAAAGCTTCATTAATGAATAGTGATATAAATTCATGTGATTCAAAATCTCCTTCAGATCATTTAACAATTGGTGTTTTAGAAGTTTGTGCGAACTCATACGAATCTGCATTGGCAGCACAAAATGGGGGCGCTAAACGGGTAGAACTGTGTGATAATCTGGCTGAAGGAGGAACAACTCCAAGTTATGGGCAAATTGCATTATCAAAAAAGAATTTATCAATCGAAATCTGGCCGATTATTCGTCCGCGTGGTGGAGACTTTCTGTATTCTGATACAGAATTTGAGTTAATGAAAGAAGATGTAAAAATCTGTAAATCATTAAACTGTGATGGAATAGTTATAGGAATACTTAAAGCCAATGGAAACGTAGATCTGGAAAGATGTGCTGAAATTATCGAAATTGCAAAACCGATGCCAGTAGCTTTTCACCGGGCCTTTGATATGAGCAATGATCAGGAGAAAGCATTGGAAGATCTGATTGCTTTGGGAATGGTAAGAATTCTTTCTTCAGGTGGGGCACCCTCTGCTATTCATGGAGCAGAAAAACTGGCTAAACTGATCAAACAAGCTAATAGCCGAATTAGCATAATGCCTGGGGCAGGAATAAACAAAAGCAATATTCAAGAACTGATAGTAAATACCGGAGCCACTGAATTCCACGCTTCTGCAAAGGTTTTTGTATCAAGTAAAATGGAATTTCGAAATAACGAAACCAAAATGGGCAGTATTGAAGATGAGTATCAATATGAATTGACTTCTACAGAAAAGGTAAAAGAACTGGTTGAAATTATCGGGAAAATTTAAAATAAATTGATTGCGCATATCATCATCCTGAACATTTTTCTAGAATTAAATAACAGGAAAGATGCTGAAATAAATTTACTCCGTAGCTTTCCGCTTCGCTACAGGTCAGCATGACTTGGTGGTTAAGCATCACGCTTAAAAAATCATACATGAACGGTCGTCATCCTGAATTTTTCATTTGTTTTTAAGTTTTTATTGGTATTCAAGAGGGCTGCACCGTTTATTTCAGTACCTGAATAACATGAACACTGGGCAAGAAAGATGCTGAAATAAATTTACTCCGTAGCTTTCCGCTTCGCTACAGGTCAGCATGACGTGGTGGTTAAGCATCACGCTTAAAAAATCATACATGAACGGTCGTCATCCTGAACTTGTTTCAGGACCTTAATGATATGAACACTTAGCAAAAAAGATGCGGAAATAAATTTACTTCGTAGCTTTCCGCTTCGCTGCAGGTCAGCATGACGTGGTAGTTAAGCATCACGCTTAAAACACTATATGTGAACACTTGTAAAATAATTCAATAACTGTAAAACAGAGAACAAAAATATTCACAATAGTTTAATATCCAGATATTTAGTTATATTTAATCAACTAAAACAAAAACTAATTGTTATGAAAAAATTCTCATCTCTAATACTGATCGCATTATTATTTGCAGCCTGTCAAAACAAAGAGGCGAAAACCGCTGACACCGGATCAGCTGATAGTACGAAGTATCCTTATACCATTAAGAATGCACAAGCCTGGGAAATGAATAATGACAGCAAAAATGCTTTGACTGCCATGACGCTCATTAAAGCTTTTGAAAACTTAGACACGGCTGGCATGAGCAAAATTCTGACCGATAGCGTTTGGTTTAACCTGGATGGTTACAAATTCAAAGGCACAAAAACACAGTTTTTAAACGAGATACAAACAGAATTTGCGAAAATGAGTGGATTCAAAATTGAAATGGAAGATATGGAATCTGTGATCAATAAAGATAAAAGTGAAGAATGGGTTAGCCTTTGGTATACTCAGGTTTCTACAACAAAGGACGGCAAAAGTGATACTGTGCGTTTGTTTAATGATATAAAATTAAAAGATGGCAAAGTATCCGGTTTATCGGAATACGCTCAGCACCCAATGAAAAAATAAGAAGAAGGTGCTTAAAAGTCAACCTTTCATTATCGTAAAAGGAGAATTCCTATATTAAATGACTTTTAAGCATCATATTTAAGTTAACGTTTTTCGCCACTTCCAGGAATATAATGCAATCCTGGAGTTAAGTAATGAAGCAGAATTACTCTCGAGTACCTGTAGTTTATTGGCGAACACAATAACACTCCAAAAAGAATTAGTCCTACATAATACCAAAGATTTTCATAAACCAGTGGCAAACCAAGAATGTAAGAGGCCACCCCTATCGTAATAATCTCAGCCACATTCATTGCATAACTTACAAACATGGCCACATAGAAAAATCCTGGTTCGCGTTCAAACTTTAGATTGCAAACCGGACAGTAAATATTGGTTTTTTGCAGTTTAAAAGCATAAGCACTTCCTGTAAAAATATCGCCTTGGCGGCAACGCGGGCATTTACATTTTATAAAAGCTTGAAATTTAGACAACTCAGCCATAATATTATTATTTGATGCTGCAAATTTAGGTTTAAATAAGTCGCAAAATCATGACCTATGTCATGTTTACAACACTTATTTTGCTTCACTGTTTTGTGTAATCAGGCCACTTTAATTATTTTACCCTTTTTAGTAAAAATTAAGTTTTTCCGTACCAGTAGTTTAACACCTCTAATAACGGTTTCAACCCTTAATCCTGTCATATCAGCAAGTTCCTGACGAGTCACTTTTAAGTGTCCTCCTATTTCAATATCATTCAATAGATACTTTATAATGGTAAGAAGGCGATGTTCAGCTTTTTCATTGGCAAGCTCTTCAAGCATCATTGATTTATAAAATAACCGGTTACTTAATGTTTGAATGATCTCAGTGCTAAAATCAGGCATACTTTCAATAAGGTGGAAGAAGTCGCTTTTTCCAAGCAGGATAATTTCAGAATCCTTACTCGCTATCGTAAAAGCTAAATATCTACGGTTTACAATTAATGCAGGTTCTCCAAAATACTGCCCTGATTTAAAAATTCCCTGTATAAACTCTCTCCCATCTTCATTTACAGTAACCATTCTTACCTCGCCTGATTTGATGAAATAGACATATTTTGGGAACATACCAGGCTCATAAATAATAGCATCCTTCGGATATTCTTTTATTAAAAAACCGCTATTTATGAGTTGTTGGATATCCATCAATTTAAAATGAGAAATTACCCGATGGTTTCTTTCATTAAATCTGCGTAAAACTGTTTTAACGTTAAGCCCATTGCGGCAACCTGCTGTGGAATGAAGCTTGTAGCTGTTTGCCCTGGAATGGTATTGATTTCAATAAAATAGAATTTCCCGGTTTCATGCTCCAAAAAGTAATCAATACGAACAATGCCTCTGCAATTTAATTTTTTATAAATATCTTTAACGATTTGATGAACCCTTGAATATTCCTCATCGCTCATATTTCCAGGGGTAATTTCCTGTGTGGAACCAGGAGTGTATTTAGCCTCAAAATCAAAAAATTCATTGGTTGGAATTACTTCTGTGGTAGGTAAAACGGTGATTTTTCCCTTAGCACTGAAAACGCCAATCGAGAACTCTCTTCCGCTTACAAACTCTTCAATAAGCACCTGACTATCTTCCTGAAAGGCTTTTTCTAGCGCATTTTCCAAATCATCAGCGTGTTTAACTTTACTCATTCCAATACTACTTCCGCCACTGTTTGGTTTAACAAAATATGGTAATCTCAAATTTTGCTTAATTTGATTGATATCGTAATTCCCATCTTTAAATATCTGAACAGATTTTGCCGTATACAAATGATCAATGCCTTCTACAATGGCTTTGGTATAACCTTTATTCATCGTAATAGATGAAGTCAGAGCATCGCAGGTAGTATATGGAATGTTCAACATATCAAAATATCCCTGAAGCTTCCCATCTTCGCCCGGAGAACCGTGAATGGCAATAAAAACACCATCAAATTTAATTTTACGGCCTTCAAGAGTGAGTGAAAAATCGTTTTTATCAATTTCTATTTTAATAGAATCAGCAGGTTCATAAAACCATCCTTTATCATTTAGCATGATTTTGTATACATCGTACAAATCAGCATCAATATTTTGAATAATAGTTGCCGCACTTTTTACCGAAACAACCCATTCGCCTGTGGTACCGCCTGTTAACAATGCAATCGTTTTTTTCATTAGAGAAATCCTTAATTATAAATAGAAATGATCGTAAATATATCCTCAAAAATATAAATATCTTTGTGCAATGTTTAATTTTGACAGAGAAATTGATTGCATGAGTGATTGAATAAATATCATGATTATTCAACAATTGAATCATTCAATAATTCACTCATTAATTAAATTAACTACATTTGAGTTTGTACGCATAACACCAGAATTTAAGATTCATGTCTAAATTTATAGATTATTTAAAAACCAAATCCTTTAGGAATAACCTTTTAGCAGCAGTTTTAACTGTTATCGGCCTTCTGCTTATCGCTTTTTTTAGCCTAAGATATTACACTAAACATGGGCAAGGTTTAAATGTACCGATGGTTAAAGGCTTATCCTTTGAACAAGCCGTTAAAAAACTCGAAGATGTTGGTTTAAAATACGAGGTTGACTCTGTTTTTATTATGGACGAACCAGCGGGGATTGTAATTGATCAGGACCCTGATCCAAATACCTTTGTTAAAGACAACAGAACAATCTATTTAACTATTAATGCGGGAAAAACTCCGGATACAAAATTCCCTGATATTGCGTTTAAAACTTTAAGAGAAGCCCAGGCAATTATTGAAAGTTCCAGATTGAAACTTGGAGATACTATATATAAACCGGATGTGAGCAGAGATGTGGTTTTAGAAGCTTCATTTGGTGGATCTCCAATCCAGGCTGGCGATATTATCCCGGTTGGCTCAAGAATTAATTTGGTTTTAGGAGATGGCAGAGGAAGTGAAGAGGTTGATGTTCCGCAATTGGTCGGATTAACAATAGATGAAGCAAAATTCAGTTTGAAAGGATCAAACCTGAGCTTAGGTACCATTATTTATGAAGGAAGTATAACCGACAGTGCAAATGCCGTTATTACTAAACAAAATCCAATGCCTGCTGATTCGGTAACCAAAGTTGCCATTGGAACAAGAATTAATATCACGCTATCAAACAAAGAACAATAACACACGAATGACTGAAGTAGAAAAAAAGAATACAAGTATTGGGAAAAAAGCTGTAATTGCTATCATTGTTTTAATTGTATTGGTTGCCGGATATTTTGCTTTAAACTTTTACAGGCTTTACTTTGCCCCTAACGTTACTGAGAATCAAAAATATTTGTATATTAAAACGGGCAGCAACTACGATGAATTGATCACCAACATAAAGAAGAAAGATATCGTAAATAGTGTTTCTTCATTTGCCACTGCTGCTGGTAAAATGGATTTACCACAAAACTTAAAACCTGGACGATATCGCTTAAAAAAAGGAATGACCAACCGCACGTTGATCAATTTGATTAAAGCCGGAAACCAGGAGCCTGTTAAATTGAAATTTCAAAACATCCGGAAAAAAGAAAATTTCGCTGCTTATCTGGCAAGTAATTTAGAGGCCGATTCTTTAAGCTTTATCAATGTATTGGATTCTACCGCATTAATTGGCAAATATGGCTTCAATGAAGATAATGTATATGCTATGTTTATTCCAAATACTTATGAAATGTACTGGAATATTTCGCCGGTAGACTTTTTTGAGCGTATGCATAAAGAATACGACAGGTTCTGGACTGCTGACCGTAAGCTGAAAGCAGCAAGTTTAAACCTTACTCCTGCTCAGGTTTATACGCTGGCTTCAATTGTTGATGCTGAAGCACTTTTTGATAAAGAAATGCCAATCATTGCTGGCTTATATTTAAACAGGTTAAACAAAGGGATTTTGCTGCAGGCCGATCCAACAGTGATTTTTGCTAATAATGATTTTACGGTAAAACGGGTAACAGGCAAATTGTTACAGGTACAATCGCCGTACAATACCTATAAATATGCTGGTTTACCTCCTGGTCCTATCATGATGCCAAGTATCAATGCCATTGATGCCGTTTTAAACCGCAATCAAAATAATTACATTTACATGTGTGCCAAGGAAGATTTTTCCGGCTATCACAATTTTGCTGAAACAAAAGCTCAACACGAAATCAATGCGAAGAAATATCGTGATGCTTTAAACAAAAGAAATATTTTTAGGTAATGTTTGTACATGAAACGAAAGTAAAAGTTCGCTATGCTGAAACCGATCAAATGGGCGTTGTTCATCATGGCAACTACGCATTGTATTATGAGATTGCCCGAACAGAATGCTTCGAGGCTTGTTCCGGAATAACATACGAATCAATGGAGGCAGGCGGTGTAATGCTACCATTGTTAGAGCTTCAATCTAAATTTTTAAAGCCTGCATTGTATAATCAGGTTTTAACGGTTAAATGTATTGTTAAAGAATTACCAACGGTTCGTTTAAATGTTGAATATGAGATTTATAACGAAAAGGACGAATTGATCAATATCGGGAAAACCGTTTTGGTATTTGTAGATAAACATACCAGAAGGCCTTGTCATCCACCTCAGAATTTTATGGATGGCGTAAAACAACATTTTATATTGTAGATTAATGGAATGGGTACACAGGCAATTATTACATCTTAAAATCTATTCGAAATTTATCGAATGGACTAAAGGTTGCATATTACCTGGTTTTAGCCCTTTGCCCTTATATACTGTTGCCACTTTCTTTTTTAAGGAAATTGGTAAAGATACACTTGTTAATAAGTCATCTTCTTTAGCTTACAGCTTTATGCTGGCTATTTTTCCGGGAATTATTTTCTTATTTACATTAATTCCGTTTATTCCGATAAAAGGCTTCCAGGATCAGTTACTGAGTTTAATTGAATTGGTATTGCCACATAATGCTTACGATGCATTTGAATCTACACTCAAAGACATTGTTAAAAATCAAAATAAAGGTTTACTATCTTTCGGTTTTTTATCAGCTATTTTCTTTGCTACAAATGGAGTAAAAAACCTCATGAAAGCCTTTAACAAGTCATCATTAATCATTGAGACGCGAGGTTGGTTAGAGCAGCGTTTAATTGCTTTTATTCTCACATCTGTTATTTGCCTTTCAATTATTGTGTGTATTAGTGCTATGGCCATAGGAGAAGTACTTTTAAACTATATTAAAGGAGAATTACACATTAAAGATAGTTTAGCGGTTTACGCCATTCAGTTTACAAGATGGGCTTTATTAGCTATTTTGTATTTCATCACGATTTCAATTTTATACCGCTATGGTCCTTCTCATACAAAAAAATGGAAATTATTCAGTGCTGGCTCATGGTTAGCTACCATCCTGGCTTTTATAACCATTTGGGGATTTTCATTCTATATTAATCATTTTGCTTCTTACAATAAAGTATATGGTTCTATTGGAACATTAATCGTTGTAATGATTTGGCTTTATTTAAATTCACTGATTTTATTGATTGGCTTCGAGCTCAACGCAAGTGTTGATGTAAGCAAAAGAAGTGTTAAAATCATTCGTCCAACGTTCAATCTATTTAAAAAAACCGATCCGATTGAAGAAAACATACAGAAGAAATAATTTTTTCTTCCTCTGTGTTAAGCAATTATCAACTTAATATAAAAAAAACGCAATCATTGTTTGCAGATTTAACGGGAGTTTGTACTTTTGCCTCCGGAAAGCTGGCAGAGTGGTCGAATGCGGCAGTCTTGAAAACTGTTGACTGTAACAGGTCCGGGGGTTCGAATCCCTCGCTTTCCGCCAAATGCGAAAAAGTGTTTTTATTAGAACACCTTTTCGCATTTTATTTTTATGAGTAACTGTAGGCCAATAAGTTTATTGAATGGTAAAGACTACTCTCAATCCTTTTTAAGGGAAACCCCTCATCTTATCTAAAATTCTGATAAAAATTCAAAAAATACCAAAGAGGAAGAATGCGCCCCGAACACTTCTAATTCATGTTATTAACTATCAAATCAGCAAATCTTACCGATAAATTATGACCCGTGATGTGAACTTTGTGAAGGAATTGAGGCAAGCAGAAAATTGGTATCAATTACGGCACATATTATTAAAACAGGGAATTAAGCTAAAATAAGAAAGAGGCTTTATGAGGCCTCTTTCTTATACTAGTGCAAATAATTATTAAACGTTTGTTATTCTACTTTGAGCACTAATCTTTAATTGTTTATTTATCCGCTCTAAAACATCGTAAATATCAAAAGGCTTACTAATGTAGTCATTCGCAAATGCCGCGATTGCCTTTTGTTCGCTATTATTTTGGGCAGACATGACAATGATTGGAATGTGTTTAGTAAAAATGTCTGTTTTAAGATCTTCACAAATTTCAGCGCCATTACCATCGGGTAACATCACATCAAGTAAAAAAAGATCAGGCATTGCATCCTGAATATTTCTTTTTAATTCTGCAAATGAAGAAGATAATTGCAATTCAAACCCTTCTTCCTTTAAAAGAATTTCAATTACGTTTCTAATTTCCTGGTCGTCTTCTAAAATGTGTATTCGTTTAGTTTCCATATTCAAATTATATCGTTTTGGTTTTTTTCGTGCGAGTTTTATCACACAATAGTAACAGTAACACCTAAACTTTCTAAATGTTTTACAATTTGTTCAGAAATTCCTTTATCTGTGATAATGTGATCTATTTCATCTAATCCGCAAATTTTTCCGAACCCTCTTTTTCCAAATTTAGTGGAATCGGCAAGTACTATTGTTTTTTGCGATGCATTAATCATTTTGCGGTTTAAGTGTGCTTCCATTGCATTGGTGGTGGTTAAACCAAAATCCAAATCTATGCCATCAACCCCTAAAAAAAGTTTATTAAAATAAAAATCTCCCAAAACCTGTTCTGCATAAGCACCCATTACAGAAGAAGAGCTTTTTCTTAACAAGCCCCCTAATTGTATCACTTCAATGCTCGGTTCACGCATCAATTCAAGTGCTACATTTAGAGCCGATGTTACCACAGTTAAATTTGTGCCTGGAGCTATGTTTTTAGCAAAATACAATACTGTTGTGCCTGATGCAATTACAATTGAATCATTTTCATTAAGTAATGACACTGCAGCCGAACCAATTTTGTTTTTTTCTGTTGATTGCAGTTTTTCTTTTTCATTAACCGGCCGATCTATGGTATAAGGGTTGTTTACTGTTGCTCCTCCATGGGTTCTAAAAAGCAATGCTTTATCCTCAAGAAGTTTTAAATCCTTTCTTATTGTTACAGATGACACTTTCAATTCCTTACATAAGTCTACAACATTGATATATTGATCTCTCTGCAGACGATTTAAAATAAACTGGTGCCTCTCAGCTAAATTCATCATAAACTTTTATTATTATGTATCTCGCAAAATAGCAAATAATATGCTCACAAAATCGATTTTTAAAAATATTTAATATTTTTTTAACACATATATTATATTATTTCGATAATGATTACTTATAATTGCGTATTGTTTCGTTTTATTATTTTTAGAAGTAAATGGAAAGACTACATAACCATCATTTACCAAACAACTTTATTTGGGATATCATCATAATTGGAGGAGGTGCAACTGGTTTGGGCACAGCGCTTGATGCTACAACCCGCGGCTTAAAAACTTTATTGGTAGAACAATCAGATTTTGCAAAAGGAACTTCAAGCCGCAGTACAAAATTGGTTCACGGTGGAGTACGTTATTTAGCGCAAGGTGATATTGGCCTGGTAAAACACGCCCTGAGGGAACGGGGTTTATTGCAGCAAAATGCTAATCATCTGGTTAATAAAGAAGAATTCATAATTCCTTGTTACGATTGGTTCTCTGTAGTAAAATACCTGACAGGCCTTACACTTTACGATTGGTTAGCTGGTAAATTTAGTTTTGGGAAATCGAAATATTTTTCTAAAAAAGAAACATTGGCAATAATGCCTGGTATTAAACAACAAGGGTTAAAAGGAAGTATCAGGTATTATGATGGTAAGTTTGATGATGCCAGACTTGCGATTAACATTGCACAAACTGCAAAAGAAAACGGAGCAACATTGTGTAACTATACGAAAGTGGTTTCTTTGCTAAAGAACTCCAATAATGAAGTTACTGGTGTTGAAATTCTTGATACCATAACGGGCGAAACATCTAAACAATCTGCAAAAGTTGTAATAAATGCTACTGGCGTATTCGTTGATGATATTTTGCAAATGAATAATCCTCAGTCAAAAAAACTGGTACGTCCTAGTCAAGGTGTTCATGTTGTTTTAGATAAGCATTTTTTAAACAGCGAATCAGCCTTAATGATTCCTAAAACTTCTGATGGACGTGTGCTTTTTGCAGTTCCATGGCATCAACATTTACTGGTCGGAACTACCGACACACCATTAAATGAACATAGCCTGGAACCCAGGGCGCTGAAAGAGGAGGTTGATTTTATTATGGCTACTGCTTCAGCCTATTTTACCAAAAAACCTAAGGAAAAAGATATTTTAAGTGTTTTCTCTGGCTTAAGGCCTCTTGCTGCACCAACCAATGCAGATGGAGACAGCACAAAAGAAATTAGTCGCGATCATAAATTAATGGTATCTGCTAAAGGATTACTTACAATTACAGGAGGTAAATGGACTACCTATCGTCGCATGGCGGAAGAAACAGTGGATTTAGCGATAAATCATGCGAATCTTCATGCCACTCCCTGTATTACAAAAGGACTAAAAATACACGGTTGCAATAATGTTAGAGGAGATCATCATTTAGATATTTATGGTACAGATCGAAAAAACATTGAGGCGTTGGCACTGAATGAACCTGAATTAAACGAAAAGCTTCACCCTCATTTCCCTTACCTGGAAGCTGAGGTGGTTTGGTCTGCAAGAAATGAAATGGCAGAAACAGTTGAAGATATTTTGAGCAGAAGATTGCGGGTATTGTTTATTGATGCTCATGCGGCAAAAGAAATGGCTCCAAAAGTAGCCTCGCTCCTTGCAAAAGAATTTAAGCAACAAATTAGTTGGGAAAAAGATCAAATCAATATTTTTAATAATTTAGCCAACGGCTATATCTATCAATCAGAATTAATTGAAGAAGAACCCACAGTGGCCAAATCATAACTAACCAAATTTTAAACTATGAGTAAGTATATCATGTCTCTCGATCAGGGAACCACAAGTTCGAGAGCAATCATTTTTAATCATAATGGCGAAATTGTTGCCGTAGCACAGAAAGAATTCACTCAGATTTACCCACAGGCAGGTTGGGTAGAGCATGATCCGTTAGAAATTTGGTCTACCCAACTATCAGTTGCAGCAGAAGTTATTGTAAAAGCCGGGCTTTCTGCAACAGACATAGATTCAATAGGCATAACAAATCAACGCGAAACCACAGTAATTTGGGATCGGGAAACAGGTCAACCCGTTTATAACGCCATTGTTTGGCAAGACAGAAGAACATCGGCCTACTGCGATGAAATTAAGGCTCAAGGCCTGGCTAAAAAAATCCAGGATAAAACGGGTTTAATCATCGATTCTTATTTTTCGGCTACCAAAGCGAAATGGATTTTAGAAAATGTTAAAGGCGCAAAAGAAAAAGCCGAAGCCGGCAAACTTGCTTTCGGAACAATAGATTCATGGTTAATATGGAAATTGACCGGAGCCGAAAAACATGTTACGGATGTTACCAATGCATCTCGCACAATGATCTACAACATTCACACTTTAGCGTGGGATGATGAATTACTTGATCTGTTTGGCATTCCAAAAAGCATGTTGCCCGAAGTGAAGTCATCAAGCGAGATATACGGAGAAACTGCGGGAAAAATTCTGGCTGCTAAAATACCGATCGCAGGTATTGCCGGCGATCAACAGTCTGCTCTTTTTGGTCAAATGTGTACCGAAGTGGGTATGGTCAAAAACACTTATGGTACAGGTTGTTTCATGTTAATGAATATTGGTAACGAACCTAAAATATCAGCTAACAACTTGTTAACAACTATTGCCTGGAAAATCAAAGATCAGGTTCATTACGCTTTAGAAGGCAGTATTTTTATCGGCGGGGCCGTTGTACAATGGTTAAGGGATGAAATGGGTTTAATTTCTAAATCGGCCGATGTGGAAAGCCTGGCACAAAAAGTAAAAAATACTGATGGCGTTTATATTGTTCCCGCTTTTGCAGGTTTAGGTGCCCCGCACTGGAACCAACATGCACGCGGCACCATTACGGGATTAACCCGTGGCACAAACAAATCGCACATTGCAAGAGCAGCATTAGAAAGTATTGCCTATCAAACGATGGATGTATTAAAAGCAATGGAAGCCGATGCCGGTGTAAACATTGCCGAACTCCGTGTTGACGGAGGTGCTACAGCAAACGATTTATTGATGCAATTTCAGGCAGATTTACTAAAAAGCAAAGTGATCAGACCTGAAATCACAGAAGTAACGGCTTTAGGTGCTGCTTATTTAGCTGGTTTAGCCACTGGTTTTTGGAACAGCATAGATGAAATACGTTCGCAATGGAAAATAGATAAAACATTTATTGCAGAAGAAGGGATTGATAATACAGAACGCATTAAAGGTTGGAACAGGGCTATAAAGGCGGCTAAGGCAAGTGCCGAAGATTAGTTTATTTAAATTCATCATCTATTAGATTTTTAACCAAATATTTATCATGACAGAATTTGTCGCAGAATTTATCGGCACAGCACTTTTAATCTTACTTGGAAATGGTGTTGTTGCAAATGTTGTGCTTAGTGGCACAAAAGGAAATAATAGTGGCTGGATGGTAATTACAACCGCATGGGCACTTGCCGTATTTGTTGGTGTTGTAATTGCCGCACCGTATAGTGGGGCACATTTAAACCCGGCAGTAACCATAGCATTAGCGATAGCACAGAAATTTCACTGGATTAAAGTACCATACTACATTTTAGCACAACTTTCGGGTGCAATGGTGGGCTCATTTTTAGTATGGTTAATATATAAAGATCATTTTGATGCTACTGAAGATAAAGGCTTAAAAGCCGCTCCTTTTGCCACGGCTCCAGCAATCAGAAATTTAAAGTCAAATTTATTTTCTGAAATTATTGGAACTTTTGTGTTAATTTTTGTGATCTTTTATTTTACCAATGCAGAAATGGGAAGCGAAAAAACACCCATTGGCTTAGGCTCGTTGGGTGCCATACCTGTAGCATTTTTAGTATGGGTAATAGGGCTGGCTTTAGGTGGCACAACGGGTTATGCCATCAATCCGGTTAGAGATTTAGGTCCAAGAATTGTTCATGCCCTTATTCCAATGAAAGGAAAAGGAACGAGCGATTGGGGCTATTCCTGGGTTCCAATAGTCGGTCCGGTTATTGGAGCAACTCTGGCGGCTTTGCTCTATCTCTCCTTAAATTTATAGGTCAAGTCAATGAATCTCTATTGCTAAATCAATAGAGATTTTTTTTTTAAAAAATAATTGCAGTCTAACCAATAGATATAATTAAAAAATATAAGCTGGTTTGCTATTTCTTTGATAAATCACTAAAAACATATTTCCCTCATCGACATAAAAACAAACAACAATTAAATTATTATATTTGAATATTAAGCATCTGTTTTCTAATCAATATACTCACTGTTGCAAAATTATTTCCTTTTTATAGATACAGAAACATCTGGTTTGCCAAAAAACTGGAAAGCTTCCTATGATAAGGAAAAAAACTGGCCATATATTATTCAAATCGCATGGATTGTATATGATCAAGATTTAAATGAAGTGGAACGACAAAATCATTTCATTAAAAATACTGATTTTAAGATCGAAAAATCTTCTCAAAAAATTCATCACATCACAGCAGATGATCTTCAGTTTCATGGAAAATCAAGAGAAACCGTGATGATGGCCTTTTATCAGGATGTGAAAAAATACCAGCCCATCGTTATAGGGCACTTCATGGAATTTGATTATCACATGATTAACGTGGAATTTCAAAGAATCGGAATGACTGATGTTTTAGCAAATTTACCTTTATTTTGCACCATGAAAGCGAGCAAACCACATGTTAAAAACCCAGATGTGGAATTGCTAAAGTTAAATGACTTCTATTTTGAATTATTTAATGAGAAACCAAAACACTTTCATGATGCATTATCCGATGCACTTAATACCGCGAGAATTTTCTTCCACTTGCTTAAAAATGGCGAAATAACAGAAAATAGCATCAACCAGCAGGTAAATGATTTTTCGTTAACTAATGAGGCATCAAATACGGAAATATCTTCTGCCAAAAAATTCATTAACAGGTTGTTTTCATTTTAATTTTATGGAAGGTAAACTAGATTTCTTAAAAAAAACAACTCCATATAACCTATTATCTGATGAAGTTTTATCAGATATTGCTTCAACATTAGAAGAGATTTTGTATACTGAGGAAACCAAAATTTACGATCAGGGCGTTCAAAAACTAAAAGGCGTTCAAATTATTATTAAAGGTAGTTTTGAAACCTTTTTTACTGATAACAAAAAAACAAAACAAAAAATAGAGACTTATGAAGTTGGATCTACCTGCGGAGGGATTTCTATTCTTTTCAACAAAAGAAAATCATTAAAAACAGTAATCGCTCAAGCAGGTACCAAAGTATATTTTTTCCCCAGAAAAGATTTCAAAAAAATATGTGCCGATTTTGAAGTGTTTTTTGATTTTTTCGCCAATGATTTTGGCAAAAGAATGTTAGATGAAGAGTATGCCTATTTTTATAAAACCAATGGTTCACTTGAAGATAATTATCTGGTCGTTGATCAGCTTTATTCCTTAAAAATAAGTGATATCAATTATAAGAACATTATTAGTTGTGCCCCTGAAACTCCAATTTTTGAGGCTGCTATTAAAATGGCTGAAAACAAAACCAGTTGCTTATTCATCAAAAATAGTGAAGAAAAATACGTAGGTTTTGTAACTGATATCACGTTGAGAGATCGTGTAATTGCGCAACAAGTTGATCCTGGCCTTCCGGTTAATGAAATCATGGACACAAAAATTGTCAGCATTTCTGCTAATGCTTATGTATATGAGGCAATTTTATTAATGTTCAGTAGCAAATCAAGGTATTTATTAATCGAGGATGAAAACAAATATGTTGGCTTTTTAAGTCGGAACAGATTATTGAGCGAGCAAGCACAATCTCCACTTGTTTTTATACAATCGGTTAAATCAGCATCGAACACTGCCGACCTAAAATCAAAATGGCAAAAAGTTCCAGGCATTGTTGCTCAGTTATTGGAAAGAGGAGTTCATGCAGAAATTGTAAATGAAGTGGTAACTACAATTGCCGATACCATTTCAAATAAAATTATTGAAGAAGTCATCCGGAAGCTCGGTCCGCCTCCAGCCAAATTTGTCTTCATGGTTTTGGGCAGTGAAGGTAGAAAAGAACTTACGCTTAAAACTGATCAGGACAATGCAATCATTTACGAAGATATGCCGGAAGATCGGCGGGCCATGGTTCGTTCCTATTTCCTCGATTTTGCCACACAGGTTTCAGATAAACTAAACTATGTTGGATTTGTTTATTGCGATGGAGATTATATGGCTACTAATCCCAACTGGACACATTCTTTATCTCATTGGAAATACAATTATAAAAACTGGATTGAAGAAGCCTTACCTGAAACCGCAGTAAAGTTTGCAGCGTTTTTTGATTGCAGAGCAATTTATGGCGACCTGGAGATTATGCAGCACTTAAGAGAATTTGTTGATGATGAACTTAAAAAACCAATGGAACGGTTTTATTTGTATTTGGCAAAGAATGCGCTTCTTTATGAACCTCCACTAACCTATTTTAAAAATATCAAAACTCAGAAAATAGAAAGTAAAGAAGTATTTGATATTAAAACAGCAATGACACCCATTGTAGATCTGGTTAGGGTTTACGCTTTGCAGAATAGAATTTTTCAAAAAGAAAATACCGGAGAACGGTTACGCGAATTAAAATCTATCGGTTTTTTTAGCGAAACACAATTTAATGAGCTAGTGCAATGCTACTATTATTTAATGGCATTAAGATTAAAACATCAATCCAATCTTATTATCAGAGATAATGCAGCACCAAACAATCTTATTGAAATAAATAAACTAACTAAAATCGAAAAAGTAACCTTGGTTGAAATCTTCAAAACTATTTTAAACTTTCAATCAGGAATTAAAATGAGATTTACCAATAGTTTCAATATATAGTTTTTGCTATCTTTTTAGCCTTCAAAGAGATAATTAAGAAAAACAGCAGGTAAGGATTTGCTTCATTTTCCGGACATTTATATCAAAGTAAGAATTTAAGTGAATTAGTCGGAATTTTTATAGTTACTTTTTCAGGAGCTGTCTTTTTCGCCTGGCTATATGCCAAATGGAATTATAATTTGCGGGTATACATACTTTAATGAACTTACTTCGGATTGACAATTCTGCATTGGGACCCGTAAAGAAGCGAATCCCAATTGTAAAAAGCAGCAACAAAAAAGGGAACCGAATTGGTTCCCTTTTTCAAATATGATTATCGCTTCAGCGAAAATTTCTATTTTACTGCATCAATTACAGCTTTGAAAGCTTCAGGATGATTCATTGCTAAATCAGCCAATACTTTACGGTTTAAACCGATTTCTTTTGAAGCAAGTTTACCGATTAATTGAGAGTAAGAAATACCGTGCTGACGAGCACCTGCATTAATACGTTGGATCCATAATCCGCGGAATTCTCTTTTCTTAACTTTACGGTCACGGTAAGCATATTGCAAACCTTTTTCTACTGTGTTTTTAGCAACCGTAAAAACTTTACTTCTTGCGCCCCAATAGCCTTTGGCCATATTAAGGACTTTTTTTCTTCTTCTTCTCGAAGCTACTGCGTTTACCGAACGTGGCATGTTGTTGTTGTTTTTTGGTAAGCGGCGTCCAATTAGGATCTTTAATGCCTGATACCTGGTGAATTAATAAATTACTTTCCGATACAAAGCATACGTTTAACGTTACCTGAATCTGCATCTGTTACAATTCCTGCATTTCCAAGAGCACGTTTACGTTTAGTACTCATCTTAGTTAAGATGTGACTTTTGTATGCTTTGTTTCTTTTGATTTTACCTGTTCCAGTAAGCGAAAAACGCTTTTTAGCACTGGAATTGGTTTTCATTTTTGGCATAACCTGTTTTTTAATTTATAAACCTATTTTTATTTTTTTACTACTTTAGGCGCAACTGTTAAGAACATACGTTTACCTTCTAATTTAGGTAAAAGCTCAACTTTTCCAACTTCTTCCAAAGCCTGGGCAAATTTCAATAATAAAATCTCGCCTTGTTCTTTGTACACAATTGCTCTACCTTTAAAATGCACATAAGCCCTAACTTTCTCACCGTTCTCTAAAAAGCTTATTGCATGCTTTAATTTAAACTGGAAATCGTGATCGTTCGTATTAGGACCGAAACGAATCTCCTTAATTACAGTTTGCTTGGCATTGGCTTTAATTTCCTTTTGCTTTTTCTTTTGCTCGTAAACGAACTTGCTGTAATCAATAATTCTACAAACTGGTGGCACTGCATTTGGAGAAATTTCAACCAAATCCAATTCCAGTTCATCAGCAAGTGCCAAAGCTTTTGCCAAAGGATAAATCCCTGGTTCAACATTATCGCCAGCCAAACGCACTTCAGGCGATTTAATGTACTGATTAATGTTATGTTCTGCTTCTTTTTTCTTAAAAGGCGGACGTGGTCCCCTGTTAAATCCTGGTCTTCCTAATGCCAAATTGTATTTATTTTAATTTAAACTGTTATTTCTTTTCTTAATAAACTGTTGAATTCTTCCAACGTCATTTCGCCCAAATCTCCTTCGCCATGTTTACGAACTGAAACTTTTCCTTCAGCCATCTCCTTATCGCCAATAATGAGCATGTATGGGATCTTTTTAACTTCCGCATCACGGATTTTACGTCCGATTTTCTCATCACGAAAGTCAATCAGCCCGCGAATATCGGAATTATTTAGTTCATCTAAAACTTTTTTTGCATAATCTTCATATTTTTCTGAAATAGGAAGAATAATAAATTGTTCAGGACTTAACCATAATGGGAAATTTCCTGCACAATGTTCTATCAAAACGGCAATAAATCTTTCCAGTGAACCAAACGGCGCACGGTGAATCATTACTGGTCTATGTTTTTGGTTGTCGCTGCCTGTATACTCCAGTTCAAAACGTTCAGGCAAGTTGTAATCTACTTGTATGGTACCTAATTGCCATTTTCTACCTAAGGCATCTTTAACCATAAAATCTAGCTTAGGGCCATAAAAAGCAGCCTCGCCATATTCTACAACAGTATTTAAGCCCTTCTCTTCTGCAGCTTCAATAATTGCATTTTCAGATAACCTCCAATTTTCATCAGAACCTATATATTTTGCTTTGTTCTCCGGATCTCTTAACGAAATTTGAGCTGTATAGTTTTCAAATCCTAAAGATTTAAATACATACAGTACTAAATCGATTACTTTTTTAAATTCCTCTTTCACTTGCTCTGGCATACAGAATAAGTGTGCATCATCCTGAGTAAAGCCACGTACACGAGTTAAACCATGTAACTCGCCACTTTGTTCGTAACGATATACTGTACCAAATTCTGCAAAACGAACCGGAAGATCTTTATAAGAGCGTGGTTTTGTTTTGTAAATTTCACAATGGTGAGGGCAGTTCATCGGTTTTAAGAAAAACTCCTCTCCTTCCTGTGGCGTTTTTATCGGCTGAAATGAATCTTTACCGTATTTTTCCCAATGACCAGAAGTTACATATAGGTTTTTATGACCAATGTGAGGTGTAACCACCTGCTCGTATCCTGCTTTAGCTTGTGCCTTAGTTAAAAAGTTAACCAAACGTTCACGTAAAGCAGTTCCCTTAGGTAACCACAAAGGTAAACCCATTCCAACTTTTTCTGAAAAAGCAAATAATTCAAGTTCTTTTCCAAGTTTGCGGTGATCTCGTTTTTTGGCTTCTTCAATCATTGCAAGATATTCAGTAAGCTCACTCGCTTTTGGAAAAGTTACGCCATATATACGGGTCAACTGTTTTTTAGTTTCATCGCCACGCCAATAAGCGCCGGCAACATTCATCAGTTTTACGGCTTTAACAAAACCTGTATTTGGAATGTGCGGACCACGACATAGGTCGGTAAACCGCCCTTGAGTATAGAATGTGATTTTTCCATCTTCCAAACCGTCAATTAAATCCAGTTTGTACTCATCGCCCTTTTCAGTGAAATATTTAATAGCATCAGCTTTACTTACACTTTCACGGGTAAAAGTTTCTTTTTGCTTAGCTAATTCAATCATTTTGGTTTCGATTGCCTTGAAATCATCCGAAGAAAATTCTTTATCGCCAAAATCGACATCGTAGTAAAAACCAGTTTCAATGGCCGGACCAATGCCGAATTTTGTTCCCGGATAAAGTGCCTCTAGGGCTTCGGCCATTAAGTGGGCTGATGAATGCCAAAAAGTTGATTTTCCGGCAGCATCATTCCAGGTTAGTAATTTTACTGATGAATCAGATTCGATTGGCCGTGTTGAATCCCAAACTTCGCCATTAACCTCTGCGGCTAATACGTTTCGGGCTAAACCTTCAGAAATTGACAATGCAATTTGGTGGGCAGAAGTGCCCTTTTCATACTGACGAAGGGAGCCGTCAGGTAAAGTAATATTAATCATCTACAACTATGATTTGTTCCTAATCCTTTTATTAAAATTTCGGAACGGTTTAAAAATAATGTTAGTTCTAAATCACATACCAAGTGATTTTTAATTGTCGCGAAGATAGGAAATTTTTATCAGGTTCTGATTTTTTCAGTTGATTTTCGCAAGCAAAAGCCAATAATTCTGCCATTGCAAAATCATCTCTCCAGCCTTTCATTGGTGGCACAATGAACAAGCAAACATTTTTGCCACGGAAACACTGAATCCACGGAAATCAGTTAAGTTTAAGTACTGACGAAACGTTATTAATAGAATTAACCAAATTACTACTGCAATTGCTTTACAAATAAAAAAGCCCGCTCAAAAATGAGCAGGCCCTTAATATTTTTTTGAGAATTATTGACCGATTACAACCGTTCTTCCACCTCCAAAATTACCACCACCGGGTCTGTTATTTCTAAAACGTTTCATCATATTGTCCATTTTAGTTTTGTATTCTTCCTCGGTAATTAATTTAGCTTTTTTAGGTGCCGTAACATCTTTGGCGCTCACATTACGATATTCAATACTTTTAGCAATGGTAGTATTTCCTCTGCTTTCGATTGCTAAAACAGCACCTTCAGTCCACATGTTAGGATTAGGCGAGAAATTGAAACCTAAATCGTTTGTGTACCAAATGTGCGTTTCTTCGGTTACATCTTTATCCATGTCTAAAATTTTAACAGATCTGGTCGATTTCACAATCACCTCTTTACAATCAAAACCTATAATTTTTTTAGTGGCATCGGTTTTAACAACTTCAATTTTCGGCGGATCAACTGGTTTAGCTTTGGCAGTATCGTTTGGATTACCCCCCATTCTAAATGAACTGATCGGACCAGTAGTTGATAATGTTAACTTGCTTGGCATATAATAGGTGGTATCATTGAGGTCAAAAACTTCGGTTAGCTTTTGATCAGCGAAACTATAGTAATATTCTCTGTTTCCACCGGCACCACCAAAACGCATCATCATTCTACCCATACCACCACCGCCACCGCCGCCATTACTGTCTTCAGTTTCTTCAACTGGCATATAACTTGCGTTTGTAGCATTAAAAAGTAATTCGAAGTTTGATTTGCTGGTTGAGGGCATGCGGGCAACAGCCTGCTCGGGCAATTTAACTCCACTAGCTGCCATCATTGCAGCAGGATCTATAATAGTTTCAAACTGTATAGCGCCCGAAGTTTTCTTTTGTGCATCTGCAACAGATACGATGGAGAAAACACTTAATAAAGCGAAAAATAATTTTTTCATCCGTATAAATTTGTTTTTAATTGTGATGAAGCTATCAGATTTATTCATACCACTGTGTGGGTCTGAAAAATCATGATGGTTTCATGTTTTGTTTGTTAGATGTGAAAGTTTAAAAAAGGTTTAACAAAGTTATTATAGTTAAAACGTCAAACTTGTTAAAAAGTGTTAAAGACATTCCAAAATCGTTCTAAAACGCACATTCGAGCAGCAAATTTGATATGTAATTTCTTTTTTACAAATCGGTTCTCCCGCTTACGGGTTGAGGTTTAATATTCAGTGCTTTCTAGCCAACCGTTACATAAAACATCTGCAATATGCATGGTTTTAATCGGCAAATTGTTTTTATCGATATAACCTTGAAGATGTAAAAGACATGATAAATCTGTAGAGATAATATAATCAGCCTGTTGCGCCAAAGCATGATTAACTTTCTGTTCTGCCATGGCAGATGAAATTGCATCAAATTTAACCGCAAATGTTCCACCAAAGCCACAGCACATGTCTGTATCTTCCATTTCGAGCATTTCCAGTCCATGAACTTTTGATAAGAGCTGGCGAGGCTCATCTTTGATTTTACATTCACGTAGTGCACTGCAGGAATCATGATAAACAGCTTTACCTTCCAGCTCTGCCCCAAAGTAATCCTTTTTAGCCACATTGATTAAAAAATCAGAAAGCTCCCAGATGTTTGATTGTAAACTGCGACATTTATTATGAACAATGGTATTGGTAAATAAATCATTATAACCGCCTTTTACCATTCCAACACACGAGGCAGAAGGTGCAACCACGTAGGTATTTTCAGTAAAATCGTTTAAGAATTTTGTGCCTACTTCTTTTGCCTCATCCCAATAACCAGCATTGTAAGCAGGTTGGCCACAACAAGTCTGTTTTGAGTTATATTCTACCTTACAGCCCGATTTTTCCAATAATCTCAATGTATTAAAAGCGGTTTCGGGATATAATTGATCTACAAAACAGGGTACAAATAATTCTACTTTCATAATATTCTTCAGGCTACAAACTTACAATTTTAGCAATTCTTTGTGTTCGATTTTTCTCAAGATTGCTAAAAACACCAATCCGATTATAAAAAATGATGCCAAAGCGATAATGGAGTAGCGAATATTTCCTGTCAAATCTTCAATATAAGCAAAACTAAAAAGCCCGATTACAATAGCCAGTTTTTCTGTTACATCATAAAAGCTAAAAAATGATGTGGTATCTGGCGTATTTATCGGTAAATATTTCGAATAAGTAGAACGTGATAAAGACTGGATTCCACCCATGATTAAGCCTACAATTGCAGCCAGGGAATAAAACTGATATTCGTTGGTAATGAAATAGCCATAAACACAACAGCCAATCCATATTAAAACAACCATGATTAAAACATTTACGTTTCCAATCTTTTTGGCCAGGTACGACATTAATAAGGCTCCTGGAATAGCCACAAGCTGAATAATTAATATCACTGCGATCAGTTTTGCAGTTCCAAGCTTTAATGTTTTTTCGGCGAAGCCAGCAGCAGCCAACATGATAGTTTGAACGCCCATTGAATAGAAAAAAAAGGAGAAAAGAAATCCTTTTAACTTTTTGATTTGCTTCAATTGTCCCCAAACTTTAGATAATTCGCTGAATCCATCTTTAATGATGTTTGTCTTTATTTTTCCAGCCTGAGGAGTTCCGCCTGGCAGAACCGTAAAAGGGATTTGCGAAAAAGCGATCCACCATACTCCAACTAAAAGAAATGATAATCGTGGAGGAAATGATGCATCAACGATTCCAAACCACTCAGGTTTTAAAACAAACAGAAAGCATATTAACTGTAATATAACCGAACCAATGTAACCGTAAGAAAAACCTTGTGCGCTTACCCTATCCTGATGATCTTCTGTTGCAATTTCTGGTAAATAAGAATTACTGAAAAGCACACCTCCGATGTAACCCATCGCCGCCAGCGCAAAGAAAATAATACTCATTTCCAAAGTATCCAGCTTAAAAAAATACAATGCTATACATGCCAAACCACCCATATAGGTAAAAAATTTCATGAATGATTTTTTATTACCCCTTCTATCTGCTATTGATGATAAAATAGGTAAAGCGAAAGCCATAACGAGGTACGCAAAAGATAAGGCATAATTGGAAAGTGATGTATTTACAAAAGTTCTTCCGAAAAACTGCACCTTATCTCCATGTTCTTTTGTAGTGGTAATAATGGTATAATAAGCTGGAAAAATAGTCGAAGTGATCACTAAATTATAGGCAGAGTTTGCCCAATCGAAGAAAGCCCAGGAACGAATGGTTTTCTTATTGTTTTTTTCTATCATTTGTTTTTAAAGAGGTTAACTGTATTTAAAAAGAGGTTAATTGTATAAATTGGTTAATTGGTTAACTGTCATTAAACGGTTAAATCATGAACTGCAATTTCGATTAACCGGTTTCGACAGTTTAAACAATTAACCTTTTCTCGCCAAGAAAGAGGTTAACTCTTGTTAAACGGTTAAGTCATGAACTGCAATTCGATTAACCAGTTTCGACAGTTCAAACAATTAACCTTTTCTCGCCAAGAAAGAGGTTAACTCTTGTTAAACGGTTAAGTCATGAACTGCAATTTGATTAACCGGTTTCGACAGTTCAAACAATTAACCATTTCTCACTAAGAAAGAGGTTAACTCTTGTTAAATGCTTAAGTCACGAACTGCAATTCGATTAACCAGTTTCGACAGTTTAAACAATTAACCTTTTCTCGCCAAGAAAGAGATTAACTCTTGTTAAATGCTTAAGTCACGAACTGCAATTCGATTAACCAGTTTCGACAGTTTAAACAATTAACCTTTTCTCGCCAAGAAAGAGATTAACCTTTCCTCGCTAAAGATAATATTTCTTCCCATCAGTTTTTATCTTGCCGGCATCTAATAATTCGCGAATGGCATCGATGCGTTCATTTTCAGCACCATTTTTTATATTGGTAACCAGATCATCCAAGCTTAAAGGTTGCTGCTGCAACAAAGAAACAATTTCAAATTCGATTTCATCATTCATTTGAACTTCATTCTCTGCTCTTTTTTCGGCCAGGCAAACATCACAAACACCGCACTTGCCTGCATTGCGCTCATCGAAATAGTTTAGAAGTTGTATGCTCCGGCATTTATTGGTAGAGGTATAAGCAACAACTGCATTAACCTGTTTTAGTAAAATTTCCTTTCTCAATTCTAAATATTTCACGTCAAGATCAAAATGGTCCATATCTACCCGCGAACGAACATATTGTAATTGTGGCTGATCAGTTTGCTGAATGTAGGTAAGCATTTCTATAGATTGTAATTTATTTAACAGTACGATTACATCTTTAAAAGATAAGCCTAATTTTTTAGCCAAATCTGCCTCATTTATTTTTACAAATCCATCAAAAGCACCACCATACGATCGTAAAATAGTTTTGATCACGCCATCGTAAGCTTTATTTTCAATTTGAAAACGATATACATCTTCATGGCTAACAATAAACATAAGCCTTGATGGCAGGAAAACACTTTCTGATACCGTGATATATCCATCATGTTCTAAAAACTTAAGTGCAGAAATGGTTTTTAAAACACTAACATTAAATCTTTTACAAAAATCAGCTATATCAAAAGTAAACGTTAATCCCTCTCCTGCTCCAAAGGCCAATTGGAAATAATTTCCTAAATAATGGTAAGTTTTTCTGATTTCTTCCGGAGATGGAAAACTGTTAATATACCTTGATTCCAGACTCAAAACATCAGATTGATTGGCCAGTAAAACCGCATAACTTCGTTTTTCATCACGTCCTGCTCTACCCGCTTCCTGATAATACGCTTCTAAACTTTCAGGCAAATCTAAATGTACCACAAAACGAACATCGGCTTTATCAATCCCCATTCCAAATGCATTGGTGGCAACAATGATCCGGGTTTTGTTCTGTTTCCAATCTTCTTGTTTTTGAAAACGCACATCTCTCTCTAAACCTGCATGGTAAAAATCTGCTTTAATTTGATTGCGATTGATAAAATTTGAAACTTCAGCGGTTTCTCTCCGATTCCTAACATAAACCAATCCTGTTCCCTTTACATTTCTGCAAATATCAATCAGCTTCTTATATTTATCTTCCTGTCCGAAAACAACATAGCTTAAGTTATCACGGGCAAAACTTTTAATAAAAACCTGCGGATCTTTCATCTCCAGTTTTTCAATAATATCCTGACGAACAAACTCAGTGGCAGTTGCCGTTAAGGCTAAAACAGGTATATCGGGAAGAATTTCCCTCAACTTAGAAATTTGTAGATAAGGCGGTCTGAAATCATAGCCCCATTGCGAAATACAATGTGCCTCATCAACCGCAATCAGGTTAACATTCATGTACGAAATTCGTACCCGAACTAAATCTGAAAGCAATCTTTCGGGCGATAAATAAAGGAATTTGATTTTGCCATAAATGCAGTTATCCAATAAAATATCAATTTCCCGTTTACCCATTCCGGCATAAATCGCTATGGCCTCAATACCTTTTGATTTTAGATTTTCAACCTGATCTTTCATTAAGGCGATAAGTGGCGAAACCACAATGCAAATTCCTTCCTTAACTAAAGCCGGAACCTGAAAACAAATGGATTTACCTCCTCCGGTGGGCAAAAGCGCTAAACTATCTTTTCCTTCCAAAACCGAGGTAATAATTTCTTGCTGTAACGGCCGGAAAGCCTGGTGTCCCCAATATTTTTGTAAAATCTCTATTGCTGTCATAAATCGGCGGTATCAAAACTATAAAAAAGCTATTGATATTGCTAAATTGCGCTTCAATTAATCAAAATTTAATGAAACACCTCTATTTTCTATCTGCTCTTTCTCTATTATTTTTCACTTCAAATGCCCAGGAAAAGAAATGGGATGTAGAAAAATATCAAGGCACAACGAAAAATTTCACTTTAAATACTGATGAAGGCACCTGGATGAACCTTGATGTTAGTGCAGATGGACAGGAAATCGTTTTTGATTTATTAGGCGATATTTACATTATGCCAATTTCTGGCGGCGTTGCGAGGTTAATAAGCGGAGGCATAGCCTGGGATGTGCAGCCAAGGTTTAGTCCAAACGGAAAATATATTTCTTATACGAGCGATAAGAGTGGTGGCGATAACATCTGGATCATGAATCGTGATGGTTCCGGTAAAAAGCAGATTACCAAAGAAACCTTCAGGCTTTTAAATAATGCTACCTGGATGCCAAATAGTGAATATATCATTGCCCGTAAACACTTTACTGCCGGACGCTCTTTGGGTGCCGGAGAAATGTGGATGTACAGTATAAATGGTGGCGACGGTGTTCAGTTAACGAAACGTAAAAATGACCAACAAGATGCCGGAGAACCAAATGTTTCACCCGACGGCAGATATGTTTATTTTAGTGAAGACGTAAGTCCGGGGCCAAATTTCGAATACAGTAAAGACCCGAACGGAACAATTTATGCCATTCGACAATTGGATTTAACTACTGGCAAGCTAACTACGCTGATTAATGAACAAGGCGGCGCCTGCTGTCCGCAGGTTTCTCCTGATGGAAACTTAATCGCTTTTGTTAAGCGTGTCCGCTTGAAATCGACACTTTACGTTCAAAATCTAAAAACCGGAGAGGAATGGCCGGTAAATGAAGATTTATCTCACGATCAGCAAGAAACCTGGGCCATTTTTGGCGTTTACCCGAACTTCGCCTGGACACCAGATAGTAAAAGTTTGGTATTTTATGCGAAGGGAAAGATCAGAAAAACTGAAATCGGAACACTGGTAAATTCAATTATTCCTTTTCAGGCAAATACCATTCAAACTGTTCAAAAATCTTTACATTTTGAGCAACAGGTTTTTAGCAATGATTTTTCGGCTAAAATGTTGAGGCAATTAACAACATCTCCTGATGGAAAAACAATTGTTTTTAATGCTGCCGGTTTCCTTTATAAACAAGAATTGGGTGGCGGCAAACCAGAAAGGCTGACCAATGGAATGGATTTTGAATTTGAACCGAGCTTTAGTCCTGACGGAAAATTTATAGTTTATACTACCTGGAGCGATGAACTTCGTGGAGCAATAAAAAGAACAGAAATCAAATCCGGAAAAACGATTACCTTAAGTGATGAAAAAGGATTTTATTATTCGCCTCAATATTCAACCAAAGGCGATAAAATTGTTTTTAGAAAAGGAAGCGGAAATGATGTTTTAGGTTATAATTATGGTCGGGGAACAGGAATTTTCATTATCCCTGCAAATGGAGGAGCTAAAACATTGGTTTCTGAAAGTGGCATCAAACCATCCTTTAACAATACCGATACCCGCATCTATTTTCAAAGTTATGCTGATGGCAAAAAAGCATTAAAAAGCATTGATTTAAACGGAGCAAATGAAAGAACGCATTTTACCTCTCAGTACGCTAATCAGTTTGTGGTTAGTCCTGATAATAAGTGGCTTGCTTTTAATGAACTTTTTAATGTTTATATCACTCCGATGATCAATGTTGGAACTGCCCAGGACGCATCAGCAGGAAATAAAGCTATCCCTGTTGCAAAAGTTACTACTGATGGCGGAACCTACATGCAATGGAGTGCTGACAGCAAAAACTTACACTGGACTTTAGGACCAAAATATTTTACCATTGATGTAAACAGTGCTTTCAATTTCGATGGTTCTACTCCTAAAACTCAGCCCAGTTCAGTTGATATCAATCTGACACTAAAAAGCGATGCTCCAACAGGAATTGTCGCTTTGAAAGGTGCAAGAATCATCTCTATGAAGGGCGATGAAGTAATTGAAAATGGTACGATTTTAACAGACGGCAATAAAATCACGACAATTGGAAAAGTTGATGCCGTTAATATTCCAGCTAACGCAAAAGTGATTGACGTGCATGGCAAAACGATAATGCCTGGAATTGTTGATGTTCATGCTCATTTACGCACCAGTCCTGATGGGATTACCCCACAAAGTGATTGGAGTTATATGGCAAACCTGGCTTTTGGTGTTACCACTTCGCATGATCCATCAAGTAATACGGAAATGGTTTTCAGTCAAAGCGAAATGCTTAAAGCAGGCAGAATGATTGGACCACGGGTTTATTCAACAGGTTCGATTCTTTACGGTGCAGATGGCGATTTCAAAGTTGTTATTAACAGTTTAGATGATGCTTTGACCCATCTTCGCAGATTAAAAGCAGTTGGAGCATTTTCTGTAAAATCTTACAATCAACCACGCAGAGAGCAACGTCAGCAAATTCTGGAAGCTGCCCGCCAGTTAAAAATGGAAGTGGTACCTGAAGGTGGTTCAACTTTTTTCCACAATATGAATATGGTAGCAGATGGTCATACCGGGATTGAACACAGCATTCCTGTTTTACCTGTTTATAAAGATGTAACCACACTTTGGAACAATACCGAGGTTGGTTATACCCCAACGCTGATTGTAGCTTATGGCGGCCAATGGGGCGAAAATTATTGGTACGACAGAACGAATGTTTGGGAGAATGAAAAATTAATGACTTATACGCCACGTTCAATTATCGATTCCAGGTCAAGGCGCAGAACCACTTCAGAATATAGCGACTATAACCATATTGATATTGCAAAAGCAACTAAACAAATTGCTGATGGCGGTACAAAAGTAAACCTGGGTGCTCACGGACAAATTCAGGGTTTAGGTGCGCATTGGGAACTTTGGATGATGGTTCAAGG
Organism: Pedobacter chinensis; assembly: GCF_003339865.1. GTDB lineage: Bacteria > Bacteroidota > Bacteroidia > Sphingobacteriales > Sphingobacteriaceae > Pedobacter > Pedobacter chinensis. Next base: position 1,589 of record NZ_QPKV01000002.1, on the reverse strand, counting down.
TGGTTTTTCCCCACTACAGGCGATTAGAAATGCCACATTAAACGGTGCAAGTTATTTGGGGATGAATAAAGAAATTGGTTCTTTAGAAGTTGGAAAATTAGCCGATTTAGTTATTATGGATGCGAACCCTTTGGATGATATCCGTAATTCTGAAAAGATTAAATATGTGATGATTAACGGTCGTCTTTATGATAGCGCTACCATGAATGAAGTGGGCACCAGAGAAAAACTTCGCGGAAAATTATGGTTTGAGGATGCAAGAGGAAACGGATACGTTATTCCGAACGGAGAATCAGAAACCTGGACTTTTACAGTTCCTCATTGTGATTAACTTAAAGAAAGTGACGGCAGATTCAACTGAATGAAACATAACAAACTTTACATCCTTGCCTCTATAGCGTTTCTGATACTAGGCTTACTGATATTCTTTTTAGGAGGATATTCTTTCCTTGGCGTTAGTGTGATCGATTTATTTTTAGCGCTTATGGTAATGGCTTACGTGACTTCTTTTATCGGTTTAATGAAAGATAGGAAATCTGTTATTGCATGGTTACTGCTTACTCTGAATTCAATTATTGTGATCTGCATCATCTACTTTTTAACGCATTTTAAAATGAAGATGTAGAATCTTCTCCCTTTTACTTCATGATCATCAACTTCGCGAACCACTTCCTTATTAGATTGCCACGGAAACACAGATTGACACGGAATCAAGTTCAATATTGTTTCTGTGTGTTCAGTGTTTCCGTGGCAAATATAATCTGCGGCCACTTCACGATCATCAACTTCGCAAGCTTCCCTCCCAATCAGATGGCCACGGAAACACAGATTGACACCGAATCAAGTTTTATATATTACTTCGCGTGCTCAGTGCTTCAGTGGCAAATATAATCTGCGGCCACTTCACGATCATCAACTTCGCAAACCACTTCCTTATTAGATTGCCACGGAAACACGGATTGACACCGAATCAAGTTTTATATATTATTTCGCTTGTTCAGTGTTTCAGTGACAAATATAATCTGTGGCCACCTCACGATCATCAACTTTGCAAACTTCTCCCTAATCAGATGGCCACGGAAACACAGATTGACACCGAATCAAGTTCAATATTGTTTCTGTGTGTTCAGCGTTTCAGTGGCAAATATAATCTGCGGCCACTTCACGATCATCAACTTCGCAAACCACTTCCTTATTAGATTGCCACGGAAACACGGATTGACACCGAATCAAGTTTTATATATTATTTCGCTTGTTCAGTGTTTCAGTGGCAAATATAATCTGCGGCCACTTCACGATCATCAACTTCGCAAACCACTTCCTTATTAGATTGCCACGGAAACACGGATTGACACCGAATCAAGTTTTATATATTATTTCGCTTGTTCAGTGTTTCAGTGGCAAATATAATCTGCGGCCACTTCACGATCATCAACTTCGCAAACCACTTCCTTATTAGATTGCCACGGAAACACAGATTGACACCGAATCAAGTTCAATATTGTTTCTGTGTGTTCAGTGTTTCAGTGGCAAATATAATCTGCGGCCACCTCACGCTCATCAACTTCGCAAATTCTCTCTAATCAGAT
>NZ_QPKV01000001.1 GCF_003339865.1 Pedobacter chinensis | reverse complement strand
TAATCAGATGGCCACGGAAACACAGATTGACACCGAATCAAGTTCAATATTGTTTCTGTGTGTTCAGTGTTTCAGTGGCAAATATAATCTGCGGCCACCTCACGCTCATCAACTTCGCAAATTCTCTCTAATCAGATGGCCACGGAAACACAGATTGACACCGAATCAAGTTCAATATTGTTTCTGTGTGTTCAGTGTTTCAGTGGCAAATATAATCTGCGGCCACCTCACGCTCATCAACTTCGCAAATTCTCTCTAATCAGATGGCCACGGAAACACAGATTGACACCGAATCAAGTTCAATATTGTTTCTGTGTGTTCAGCGTTTCAGTGGCAAATATAATCTGCGGCTACTTCATGATCATCAACTTCGCAAATTCTCTCTAATCAGATGGCCACGGAAACACAGATTGACACCGAATCAAGTTCAATATTGTTTCTGTGTGTTCAGTGTTTCAGTGGCAAATATAATCTGCGGCTACTTCACGATCATCAACTTTGCAAATTCTCTCTAATCAGATGGCCACAGAAACACAGATTGACACCGAATCAAATTTTATATATTATTTCGCGTGTTCAGTGTTTCAGTGGCAAATATAATCTACGGCCACCTCACGCTCATCAACTTCGCAAACTTCTCCCTAATCAGATGGCCACGGGAAACATAGATTGACACCGAATCAAGTTCAATATTATTTCTGTGTGCTCAGTGCTTCAGTGGCAAATATAATCTGCGATTACTTCACGATCATCAACTTCGCAAATTCTCTCTAATCAGATGGCCAGGGTATTGACGAGCCCGAGAAAAACTACAACACTAACAACCCAAACTCCCTCAAAGTATTAATTGGTTTAGCATACCAGAATAATTCAAAATTCTCCATTTCTCTTTCAAAGTCGGCTTTAACTTCAGCAAAAGTATAAACACTTTCAGCAGAAATGTGAATTTTCTCCAAAATTGAAACTAACCACTTACCCTCATTTTCGTTGGTTTGAACGGTAAAACTTTCTCGTTTATCGTGAAAAGTTAGCAATGCCATTTCCCATGTATTACCCTTCTTCGATTTGGTAAAATATTCGGCAGATGGCTTTCCTCCTATCCAAACCACTTTTGCCGTTGGTTTGGTATTGAAATGATCGTCATCATTTAAAGCACGTTCGATAAAATCAACTGGAATTTTTGTCCTTGGGATTTTAAAATCAAACCAATCCTGTAGTTCATAATCGAAACAAATGCCATGCATGAAATTGAACAGCGATTTTTTCAATCCGTAACTAAATTTATTATGGTCAATTCCCGTTTTGTCTATATAATTAATATCGTTATTGGCAAAATTTCCGATGGTTTCTGTTTCTTTGACCACTCCAAATTTCTCCGGGTACATTCCAACAGGGCTATGCGCAGTCATGGCAAACTGATGCCAGAAACCAGATTGTAACACACCAGCTTCAAATAATTGGCGAACCATTTCCAGGCTATCAACCGTTTCCTGAACCGTTTGTGTTGGATATCCATACATTAAATAAGCATGTACCATTATGCCGGCAGCAGTAAAATTTCGGGTAACTTTTGCTACTTGTTCAACTGTTACCCCTTTATCAATCAGTTTTAATAATCGATCAGAAGCCACTTCCAATCCACCTGAAACTGCAATACAGCCAGATGCTTTTAACAGTACACATAAATCGGCGGTAAAGCTTTTTTCAAAACGAATATTCGTCCACCAGGTGACAGCTAATTTTCTACGGAGAATTTCAAGGGCCACTTCACGCATTAAAGCTGGTGGAGCAGCTTCATCAACAAAGTGAAAACCATTCTGCCCGGTTTTGGCATACAAATCTTCAATCCTGTCTACAATTAATTTAGCGGCAACAGGTTCGTAAATTTTAATATAATCCAGAGAAATATCGCAGAAAGTACATTTTCCCCAATAACAGCCATGTGCCATCGTCAGTTTATTCCAACGCCCATCGCTCCACATGCGGTGCATCGGATTTACAATTTCAATTACTGAAATGTATTGATCCAGAAGTAATCCCGAGTAATCTGGCGTACCTACATCAGCTTGCTTGTAATCATTCCTGAATGCATCATTTTTATACACCACCACTCCATTTTCCAGTAGAAACGTACGTTTATAAAAATGTGCCTCAACAGGAGTTGGATGCGTAATGTTGTGATAAAGCAATTCTATTGGCAATTCACCATCATCCAAAGTAATGTAATCAAAAAATTCAAAAACTCTGGGATCAGATAAAGAACGTAGTTCTGTATTGGGGAAACCACCTCCCATTGAAATTTTAATTTCAGGATAATTCGCTTTTACCCATTGTGCACAGCGAAAAGCGCTATATAAATTTCCTGGAAAGGGAACAGAAATTAAAAATAACTTAGGTTGAATTATTTCAATTTTTGCTTTTAAAACTGAAATCAGGATGTTATCAATGTAGGTTGGGACTTTTAAAAGTGCGTTGTATAATTCATCGAATGAATTTGCACTTCTGCCCAAACGCTCTGCATAACGGCTGAAACCAAAGTTTTCATCAATACACTCTACAATATAATCTGAAATATCTTCAAGATAGAGTGTTGCCAGGTGCTTCGCTTTATCTTGTGTGCCCATGGCACCAAAAGCCCAGTCTAATTCTTCCAATTGTGCAAATCGGGAAGCTTGCGGAAGAAAATCATCTCCGCAAATTTGCAAAGCCAGTGTTGGATTTTTGCCTTGCAGGAAAGCAATTGCAGCATCAATCGTTTTTAAATATTCATCTTTCAAAGCCAAAATTCGCTTTGCATTATCGCTTTTTGACTTTTGATTATCCACATTCAGACCACGCTCGGTGTGACCAAATAAATCTGTTAAACCTTTTTTTGAAAACAACTCGAGAATAACTTCTATACCTAAATCTGCCTGAGTAGCAGATATGTTTTTTGTATTCAGAAAACCTTTTATATACGCCGTTGCTGGATATGGGGTATTCAGTTGGGTAAACGGCGGTGTAATGGCAAAGATGTCGGTTTTCAAAAGGAATTGTTTTTCTGCAAAAGTAAGGGAATTTTTATACAGTCGTTACCCTGAATTTATTTCAGGGTCAATTTTGCCCGAAAGATGCTGACCACGAAATAGCTACAAGACCTTTTAAAATAAATTTACTTCAGCTTTCTACTTCGCTACGATCAGCATGACGAATGCCGCGATATGATTCAATAAACTAAAACACCAATCCAAACGTTTCATAAATACATCAACACTGTTCTGCCTGAATGAAAGTTTTCTATTTCCTCTTATTGATGTTCTTTGCGCAATTTAGCTTTGCTCAAAAAACGTTTTTATTTCCTAAAGTAAAACCACAGGGTGCTTCAATTGAACAACTTACCCCTGTTAATTGGACGGTTATTGAAACTGCAAATGGCGATTTGAACAGTGATGGAACTGAAGATTTGGCGATCATTTTTGAATCAAACAAAATCACTGATGAAAAAAGGACTTATGGCGATAACCACTCTGAAATCATTGAGGAAACACAAAAGCCAAGGATTTTAGCGATTTATTTTAAAGATAAAGCAACAGGAATTTATCGTTTATCCACTCAGAACAACGATTTTATTTTAAGAGAAAAAGAAGGAGGCAAACTCGGCGACCCGCTTAATCAAATCGGAATCAAAGACCAACAATTATATCTGCGCTTTCAAGGCGGTGCCGAATGGCGTTGGGAAATGGGTTATACTTTCAAGTTTGAAAATAAAGATTGGTTTTTAACCAGTGCTATAAACCTTTATTTCAATCAAAATACCGGCGATATGACGGAAAGAGTTTACGATTTTAAAACTCGTGAGCTGTTTACAACTGTAGGTAATTTACACAGAAGAGATGTGGCCAATCGTAAAACCAGCGAGGTTTTGTATTTTTCACAACTGAGAACTTTTAAAACGTTTAAAAAACCCTGGGCATGGGAAATTATGCCGAATGTTTATTTGTAGTTTATTAAATAGTTATTGCTGCACACTGCAACACAAAAATCTAAAAGGAGATTACCACTAATATTACCGATGAAAAAATGGAGAATATTCTCGTAAGGATGGAAAAGAGAGGGAAATTGCCACTCTGCTACACGCCCGTCATTGTTGCAACCTCAAATTCAAAAAAAACCAAAGGAGATTGCCACGAATTTTACAAATTCTGTGCTATTACAAAACCACTTGCCCAGGCCCACTGAAAATTATAACCACCCAACCAGCCTGTAACATCTAAACATTCGCCACCGAAAAACAAATTGGGGATTTTTTTGCATTCCAAAGTTTTGGAGGAAATTTCATTTGTATCAATTCCACCACGCATTACTTCAGCTTTATCGTAACCTTTATCACCTGCTGGTTTAACCTTAAATTCGTGTATAGTTTGTTCAATCAGATGAATTTCAGCATTGGTTAAGGATGCCACGGGTTTCCCTAAAGGCAAAAACTTTCCTAAAGCCTCGGTAAATTTCTTAGTATAAAAACGGTTTAATAAAGTTGATAAAAGTGTTTTACCATTTAATCTTCGCTCCTCATCTAAAAGTGAAACGATATGATGGTGGGGTAATAAATTGATGTTAATAACCTCGCCTCTTCTCCAAAACGAAGAAATCTGCAAAATTGCCGGTCCGCTTAACCCCCAGTGTGTAAATAGAATATTCTCTTCAAAAGAAATCTGATCATTACTTACTTCGCAGAAAACCGAATTGCCAGAAAGCTGAGCAAACCATTCTTCATCTTTTCCGGTAATGGTTAAAGGAACTAAAGCAGGCGCCGTTTCAACTATTTTTAAGCCATGTTTTCGGGCAAAACGTAAAGCAAAATCGGTAGCACCCATTTTCGGGATGGGCAATCCGCCAGTTGAAATAACCAGCTTTTCAGCTGTTAACACAATCTTTTTGCCGTTCTTTTCGTAAGTAACCTGAAAATGATTGTCGAGAATCTCAATATCTTTAACATCGGCATTGCACCTGATTTCCTGGCCAAAATCATCACAAATTGAAGTAAAAACCTGAACAACATCTTTCGCATTCTTTTCATCAGGAAATAATTGACCTAATGTTTTTTCCTTGCCATTAATGCCGTAAGTTTCAAAAAAATTAATGGTGTCATCAACAGTCCATTGGGTAAAAGATGATTTTACAAAATGTGGATTGGCAGATATGAATTGTTCAGCAGATGCAAATTGATTGGTGTAATTGCAGCGTCCGCCACCAGAAATTAAAATTTTGGCTCCAGGTTTTTCGTTCTTTTCGAGCACAATCACTTTCTTTCCAAGATAGCCAGCCTGCACAGCACACATTAATCCGCAAGCGCCTGCACCAATTATTATTGCATCAGCATTCATCAATAAATTTATTATGGTTACTTTTGTGCAAAAGTAGCATTATTTTCAAGCGCATGGCAAAACAGATTAGCGAATTAAAATTAGGTATTTTAGGTGGTGGACAATTAGGCAGAATGCTTATCCAACAAGCAATTAACTATAACGTTACTTCATTAGTTTTAGACCCCGACCCAGATGCGCCTTGTAAACACATTGCAAATTATTTCGAAAACGGTTCAATAACCGATTTTGATACCGTTTATAAATTCGGAAAAAAAGCAGATATCATTACCATTGAAATTGAAAAGGTAAATATTGATGCCCTTGAACAACTGGAAAAAGAAGGCAAGCAGGTTTTTCCTCAATCAAGAGTTATTCGCTTAATTCAGGATAAAGGTGTACAGAAGCAATTTTTTAAAGAAAATGATATCCCTACCTCTCCTTTCCAGATTGTAAACACTAAAGACGATATGGTAAACAGCCACTTTCATTTTCCATACATATTAAAGCTGCGAAAAGATGGTTATGATGGTAAAGGTGTAATGAAAATAAATAGCGCTGCTGATTTAGACAAAGCTTTTAACGCCCCTTGCATCATTGAAAAATTAGTAGATTTTGAAAAGGAAGTTGCCGTGATTGTAGCGCGTAATTCAAACGGCGATATGAAAACTTTTCCAATGGTTGAGATGGAATTTAACCCTGAAGCAAATCTTGTTGAATTCTTGATTTCGCCATCAACGTTTGCCGAAAGCCTGCAGCAGAAAGCAGAAAACATTGCCAAAAACATCGCTTCAGCGATGAACATTACCGGTATTTTAGCAGTTGAAATGTTTATTTGCAAGGATGGTGAATTGCTGGTAAACGAGGTTGCTCCCCGCCCACACAATAGCGGACACCAAACCATTGAGGGCAATTACGTTTCGCAGTTTGAGCAACATTTACGCTCCATTTACAATTTACCATTAGGCGATACCACCAGCATTACCAATGCCATCATGATTAATTTGCTTGGCGAAAAAGGATCGGAAGGGGTTGCCAAATATGAAAATCTAGAAAAAATACTGGCTATTGATGGTGTATTTGTCCACCTATATGGAAAGAAGTATACTAAACCTTTTCGCAAGATGGGGCATGTAACTATTGTTGATATCGACAGAGAAAAGGCAATTGAAAAGGCCAGATACGTACAAAAAACATTGAAAGTAATTGCATAATACCCCCTAGGCCCCTAAAGGAGGAACTACAGGCAAGGTGGATGTAGCAAAGCTTAAAAACAATTTTTAAATAAAAGACTAAACGATATATGAACGCTGGAAATTCAAAGTCCCCTTTAGGGGATTTAGGGGTAGTTGTAGGAATAATCATGGGTAGCAAGTCAGATTTACCTGTAATGCAAGATGCTGCTGACGTATTAAAAGAATTTGGAATCAATTATGAAATCACTGTGGTTTCAGCGCACCGAACGCCAGAACGCATGTTTAATTATGCTAAAGAAGCTCAAAGCAGAGGCTTAAAAGTAATTATTGCAGGTGCTGGTGGCGCCGCTCACTTACCAGGAATGGTAGCTTCAATCACAACGTTACCTGTTATTGGCGTTCCGGTTAAATCATCAAACTCGATTGATGGCTGGGACAGTATTCTATCCATTTTACAAATGCCAAATGGTATTCCTGTTGCAACAGTAGCCTTAAATGCTGCTAAAAATGCAGGTTTACTGGCTGCTCAGATTTTGGCTACTGCCGATGAATCTCTAACCGTAAAAATGCAAGCTTACAAAGATGAGTTGAGAAGAAAAGTTGAGGAAAGTGCAGTTGAGATAGAAAGTTAATTTAATTAACTATTTTTAAACATGGAAAAACTTATCACTAAAAATGAAATTATAAGCCAGCTTAAGTCTAACAAACAATTTCTTTTAAGTTTTGGCGTACAAGAAATTGGCCTCTTTGGTTCGTTTTTAAAAGATGATGCAAATAATGGCAGCGATATAGATTTGCTTGTTGATATAAAAAAAGAGTATAAAACCTTTAAAAATTTTATGTCATTAAATTATTTTTTAGAGCATTTGTTTAATAGAAAAGTAGATTTGGTTACAAAACAATCGCTTAGTCCATATATAGGTCCACATATTTTAAATTCGGTTGAATATGTTCCTTTCTCAAGTTGAATTTTTAAGGCATATTTTAAACGAGTGCGAATATCTAATCAGAGAAAGTAGGCAAAATACTTATGATGATTTTATCAGTAACGAACGCTTATCAAAAGCCATTTGTCGAAGTTTAGAAATAATCGGAGAAGCAAGCTCAAAAATAAATCCCGAATTAAAAATCACATATCCCTTTGTTTCTTGGAGAGAAATGTCTGACTTGAGAAATAAAATTATCCATCACTATTTTGGAATTGATTATGATATTGTTTGGGATGTTATTATTACTGATATCCCTGAACTTAAAGAACAAATTATTCTGATTATTAAAGAACTATCATAACAGTAAAGTTAATCAGTTTAATTTTAACTAAACATCACCAACCAAAACTGATTAATTCAAACTTGGGTCTATTGGGAAATTGCTCACATGAGCATATTTTGGTCCCAGGTTTACCACAACATCTCTCCAAAGTTGTTCATCATCATTATTAAAAATTAAGTCAGGATTAAAAATATCACTAACCATCCAGGCATTTTGATCGATCTCCCGGTCAAGCTGTCCATGATCCCAACCAGAATAGCCCATAAAAAATTTAACTTCATCTTCTCTTATTGCATTCGTATTGATTAAGATTCTTAGCGTTTCGAAATTGCCTCCCCAATATAAATCATTACCAATTGGCTCCCCGCTTTGTAACTTATCATAGCAACGGTGGATAAAGTGCAGCGTATCCGCGGCCACTGGTCCTCCGAAATAAATCAAGTTGTTTGCCTCCCATAAATCCTGAATTACATCCTTTAAAAGAAGGTTCCCTGCTTGATTTAGAATATAACCAACTGTTCCCTCTTCGCCATGCTCCGTTAATAAAACAACAGATCTTTTAAAATTTGGATCGGCCATGAAAGGCTCAGAAACAAGTAATCTTCCGGTTTTGGGTTTAATAGAATTAAGCATGATGATATTTATTTGTAAGCCATTAAAAGATGCGTTAAGTTTGCTCTATGCAAGTTACAAATGAATTTCTACAAAACCTGCGCCAAGATTACAAAAGCGCAACGTTAGATGAAACTGACGTAGATGATAATCCTGTTGTTCAATTTAAAAAATGGTTTGAACATGCCCTGAAGGCACAAATTTATGAGCCTAATGTGATGACTCTGGCTACAGCCAATAAAGCTGGCAAACCTGATGCCCGTATTGTGTTGTTAAAAGGAGTTGATGAGGAAGGCTTTAAATTTTTCACAAATTATCTTAGTGCAAAAGGAAAAGAGTTAAAACGAAATCCATATGCAGCATTAGTGTTCTTTTGGCCCGAGTTGGAACGCCAGGTAAGAATTGAAGGTATTGTAGAAAAACTGAATAAGGAAACCTCTGAAGAATACTTCAACACACGACCAGTTGACAGCCAGATTGGGGCAATTGCATCACCACAAAGCCAGATAATTCCAAACAGACAGTTTTTAGAAGAAAAATTTGAAGAACTAAAATCGAAAAGTGAGCATAAAACTATTTTAAAACCTGCACATTGGGGTGGTTATGTTGTTAAGCCAACCCGTATCGAGTTTTGGCAAGGCCGGAGCAACAGGTTACATGATCGGATAAACTTTGAACTTGCAAAAGGAACCTGGGTTAAAACAAGATTGGCTCCTTAATAAAGGTTAAAATCCACATCGGTTATATTGTATAAACTTGTTGTTGTTCATTAAAAAATAGTATTATAAATGATAAAAAATATTTCAGTTATTGGGTCAGGAACAATGGGAAATGGTATCGCTCACGTATTTGCCCAATTTGATTACAAGGTAAATTTAATAGATATCAATCAAACTGCTTTAGATCAAGCCATACAAACAATTACGAAAAACCTGGACAGACAGATCGCAAAAGGAACCTTAACTGAAGATCAAAAATCAGCCACACTTACCAATATCACAACGTATACTTCCATTAAGGAAGGTGTTCAAAATGCTGATTTGGTTGTTGAGGCAGCAACGGAAAACATCGACTTAAAACTTAAGATTTTTAAAGAACTGGACGAATTAGCTCCGGAACATACCATATTAGCATCAAATACTTCTTCTATTTCGATTACACAAATAGCATCGGTAACTCATCGTGGAGAAAAAGTTATTGGAATGCATTTCATGAATCCGGTTCCGGTAATGAAATTAGTTGAGGTCATCCGGGCTTATCAAACAAGTGATGAAACCACAAAAGCGGTAATGGCACTTTCACAAAACCTGGAGAAAACACCTGTTGAAGTAAATGACTATCCTGGTTTTGTGGCGAACAGAATTTTAATGCCCATGATTAATGAAGCCATATATGCTTTATACGAGAACGTTGCGGGTGTTTATGAAATTGATACCGTAATGAAATTAGGTATGGCTCATCCAATGGGGCCATTGCAACTGGCAGATTTTATTGGATTAGATGTTTGCCTGGCCATTTTAAAAGTACTTCATGATGGCTTCGGAAATCCGAAATATGCACCTTGCCCGTTATTGGTTAATATGGTTACTGCCGGTAAAAAAGGAGTAAAAACAGGAGAAGGTTTTTATAAGTATACCGCAGGAACGAAAGAATTGGTAGTATCAGATAAATTTAAAAAATCCTAATTTTTTTAGCATTTAATTTTATATTTGCTGTATGAATGAAAATCTTGATCCAGATTCCAGCCACTTAACGCCAACCGATAGAGATATTGAAAGAGTTTTGAGGCCTCAGGCTTTTGAAGATTTTACCGGGCAGGAAAAAGTGATGGAAAACCTGAAGATTTTTGTTCAGGCGGCTAAACTTCGTGGAGAAGCATTAGATCATGTTCTTTTACACGGCCCTCCCGGATTGGGAAAAACTACGCTTTCTTACATTATCGCCAATGAAATGGGTGCCGGAATCAAAGTAACTTCTGGCCCTGTACTGGATAAACCAGGCGATTTAGCTGGCTTATTAACTGGTTTAGATACTGGCGACATTCTTTTTATTGATGAAATTCATCGCTTATCTCCATTGGTTGAAGAATATTTATATTCTGCCATGGAAGATTTCAAGATTGATATCATGCTGGAAACAGGACCAAATGCCCGTTCTGTACAAATATCACTTAATCCTTTTACACTTGTTGGCGCAACAACGCGTTCAGGCCTATTAACTGCTCCTTTACGTGCCCGGTTCGGCATCAATTGTCGTCTTGCTTATTACGATGCTAAACTTTTAACTACGATAGTTTTAAGATCATCAGATATCCTCAATACACCAATTAGTGATGAAGGGGCTTATGAAATTGCCCGGCGAAGCCGCGGTACACCGCGTATTGCAAATGCGCTATTGCGCAGAACCAGAGATTTTGCCCAAATTAAGGGCACTGGAAATATTGATCCTGAAATTGCAAATTATGCACTTAATGCATTAAATGTTGATGAACATGGATTGGATGAGATGGACAATAAGATCTTAATGACAATCATCGATAAATTTAAAGGTGGCCCGGTTGGTTTAAAAACCATTGCAACTGCTGTAGGAGAAGATGAAGGTACAATTGAAGAGGTTTATGAACCTTTCCTGATTCAGGAAGGGTACATCATGCGTACGTCTCGTGGACGTGAAGTCACCGAAGCTGCTTATAAGCACCTAAACAAAAATTTTCCAGGACAAACAGGAAAGTTATTTTAAAAGCGTGCCTTTAGTTTCCCGCAAATTTAAAATGATAAATTGACTGATTCACGCAAATTCTAACAGTATCTATTCCCTAGTTTGTCATGCTGAACCTGTTCAGCATCTTTCTTTCAATAAACCTTTATTAAGGAGTAAGTACAAGTCTTTTAAATATTATCTTCGAAAATGCAGAATATTCAGTGCGATAAAGAATAAGACATATTGAAGAAAATTTTAAAACAATTAACCTCTCAATAAGCAAAAAACATTAGTGGACTTTTTCTGTTCATAGATTAGAAATCAAACATTATGAATATAGAATTACGCAAATTAACGCTTGAAGATTACGCCGATTTAAAAGAATCCATGTTACAGGCATACGATAGTATGGGTGGATCGATTTGGCCAAAATCAAGTATTGCAAAACTTTTAAATATTTTTCCAGAGGGGCAGCTTTGTATTGCAGTAGATGATAAGGTTGTTGCCTGTTCACTTTCAATCATTGTGGAGTATGATGAATATGGAGACCGGCATACGTATAAATTAATCACAGGCGATTACTCCTTCTCTACACACGATCCAAATGGTGATACATTATATGGCATTGAGATTTTCGTTCACCCTGAATATAGAGGTTTACGTTTAGGAAGAAGATTATATGAAGCCCGTAAAGAACTATGCGAAAGTCTGAACCTGAAAAGTATTATTGCCGGTGGTAGAATTCCCGGATATCATGCTTATGCAAATGAACTTAGTCCGAGGCAATATATTGATAAGGTAAAAACAAAAGAGATTTATGATCCTACCCTAACCTTTCAAATTTCGAATGATTTTCACGTTAGGAAAGTGCTTAAAAACTATCTTCCGGGTGATCATGAATCAAAGGAATATGCAACGTTAATAGAATGGAACAACATTTATTATCAGGGCGTAGATGCTTCGGCACGCTCAGCCATGACCATTCGCTTAGGTTTGGTACAATGGCAAATGCGTTTGTTTCCAGATATGGAATCTTTTTATGAACAAGTGGAGTTTTTTGTGGATGCTGTAAGTGGATATAAATCAGACTTCATTATGTTTCCTGAATTATTTAACACACCATTGCTTCAACCTTATAATCATCTGCCAGAAATTGAAGCGATGCGCAAACTGGCAGAAAAAACAGCAGAAATTGTGGCAAAAATGCATGAATATGCCTTAAGTTACAACGTGAATATCATTACCGGAAGTATGCCTCTCCTTGATGATGGCAAACTTTACAACGCCACTTATCTCTGCCATAGAACTGGTAAAATAGATGAATACAGAAAAATTCACATCACACCAAATGAGCAAAAATACTATGGCATGGTTGGCGGAGATAAAGTACAGGTTTTTGATACTGATTGCGGTAAAGTGGGAATCTTAATTTGTTACGATGTAGAATTTCCGGAATTGAGCAGAATTTACGCCGATCAGGGAATGCAGATTCTCTTCGTTCCATTTTTAACCGATACACAAAATGGATATACGCGTGTTCGTCATTGTGCGCAAGCCAGGGCTATTGAAAACGAATGTTATGTGGCCATTGCAGGTTGTGTGGGCAATTTACCTAAAGTGAATAATATGGATATTCAATTTGCGCAATCGGCAGTATTTACACCATCTGATTTTGCTTTTCCTACCAATGCTATAAAAGCTGAGGCTACGCCTAATACTGAAATGGTTTTGGTTGTTGATGTAGATCTTCATTTATTGGATGAATTACATCATTATGGAACAGTGAAGGTATTAAAAGATAGAAGAGCGGATTTATATCAGGTTAAGCTGTTGAAATAGCGTTTTGAAATCATATTTCTACAAAACAGACTTGAATCTTTTATAATTAAAAATCCTGATCATGGGGGGAAATAATGGCTGTATTTTCCATAAAAAATGCCGGTCGCATCAACAACCGGCATTTCAAATTTTACACTAAGCTAATTATTTTCTCATGGCAAACCATATAATTAAACCAATAATAACAGCAATTGGAATAACCCATTTTAAGGCCTGCCCTGCACCATTTTCGTCCTTTTCGGTAACAGCAGGCTTTGCTGGTCCCGGGTCTTCTTTATGACTTTCGTAATCTTGTTCTATCGGTTTAGGAGCTTCTCCCGATTCCGTATGTTGTGGATCTATATTTTCCATGTTTTGTTACTGAATAAAGTTCCTTTTATTCAATTATCGAATTTGAAGAACTGCTATTAATTAATTTAGTTTTCTGTAGTTAGAACAAGTGATTAGTAAAAAGGTTTTAATTCCTAAGCCTTATCTTTGCAAACTCGTGTATAACCATTCTGCAAAATATAGCCAACTGATAAAAGACGAAGCCATTAGGTTAGGTTTCTTGTCGTGTGGAATTTCCAAGGCAGAATTTCTCGAAGAAGAAGCACCACGATTAGAGAAATGGTTATCTCAAAACCATCATGGCGAAATGAAGTATATGGAAAATTACTTCGATAAACGACTTGATCCCAGGTTGCTTGTTGATGGTGCCAAATCAGTTATTTCGTTATCATTAAACTATTATACCGAAGAAAAACAAACAGATCCAAGTGCACCTAAAATTTCCAAATATGCTTACGGACAAGATTACCATCATGTGATCAAAGAAAAACTTAAGGCGCTTACCTATTTTATTGAAGAGAATATTGGCGAAGTTTCCGGAAGGGCTTTTGTAGATTCTGCTCCGGTTCTGGATCGGGCCTGGGCGAAGAAATCAGGAATTGGCTGGATTGGAAAGAACTCAAATCTGATCAGTAAAAATAATGGATCTTTTTTCTTTTTGGCTGAACTTATTGTTGATCTGGAACTGGAATATGATCATCCTTTTCAAACCGATCACTGCGGAACCTGCACGCGCTGCCTGGATGCTTGTCCAACTGACGCCATTGTTGCACCGCAAGTAGTTGACGGTACAAAATGTATTTCTTATTTGACCATAGAACTGAAAAATGAAATCCCCGCTGAGTTTAAAGATAAAATGAGCAACTGGATGTTCGGTTGTGACATTTGTCAGGACGTTTGCCCATGGAATAGATTCTCAAAGGTTCATGACGAAGAAGCATTTAAACCAGGAAATGGCTTGTTGGATTTGAGCGCAAAAGAATTAACTGAAATTACAGATGAGGTTTTTAAAAAAGTTTTTAAAGGATCGGCAGTAAAAAGAACCAAGCTTACCGGATTGAAAAGGAATATAGACTTTCTGAAATCTTAAAATAATCGTCCTAGTATTACCAAAGCTTTTCAGTGAATAATAAATCATGTTAACTTCAGTATCATTGAGCCGCCGAAAGCAGTCTGAAGACTTTTGAAACAATAAAAGCTATTGAAAGAACAGTTTTATACAAATGAAAAAACAGCTTTTACTTACTCTCCTCCTATTGATTTCGATATTTGGAAATGCACAAACTTTAAAACTAAAAAAGCGATCAACAGATGCCTTAGGAGGTAAAGCATTTGCTTTAAGTATTAGTGACAGCACTTTAAGTTTACAAGACAGGGAACAAAAAATTTATAGGGAGATCAAGAAAGGAAATGTTCCTGATTTTTTAAGAAAACTTGTTGAAATAAGCGATACGAGTTTGGATTTACAGGTTAGTTACTATGTTTTGGCAGATTATCTTTCAATTGGTAGTGATGATGATTTCTTTTATGTTCCTATGACTCCTATTCTGGCTCAAAAGGTAGCAAACCTGACTAAGTGCAGCTTGCCAACAAAAAAAATAGTTGATAACATTTATAGCCAGGCTAAAATAAAATTAAGTCCGCAACCTATTCCACCCACAAAAGCGATGACAACCGTACCAGTATTTATTGCCCATACAGACAGTGTGTTGGCGCAATTAACATCCATTTTAGCCACACGTCATTTAGGAGAACTGGTTGCGGGAAATAAAAAAGATGTGATTATCTCGAATAAAATTTATGGAGAAATATCGCCCCGGGTTGTTATTTATGGCTGGCATAAGTTAGATGGAAAAGTGATTCAACCTGTTTATAACAAACACACCAATAGCTGGGCAGATTATAGTCATGGAATAAGACTCGTCCAAAAAACAATCTATGTTAATCAAAAAAAAACATCTCTTGAAAAGGCTTTAAGAAATGCGAAATTTAATCTGATTTTTAGTGATGAAGGTTCAATTGAAAAATCTTTCTATCCAGTTTTTGAAAATTATTAAATAGTGAAAGCTTTAAGATTATCTTCGGTTTCTACCCAATGTCATTATTTAAGGGAAAATTGCTATTGAAAATAACGTTATCAATGAATAAATCCCCAGGCAACGAAATGCTAATGTGAATAAACCAACAATCAAATCTTAGCGAAACGGCAGTCAGAGCATATAGGTTGGAGATTCTTCGTTGCACTCAGAATGACAAAACCAGGGAAAAACCCGTTTAATTACATTTTGCCGTCATTCCCACGCAGCTAGGGACCACGATAGCTCATTGAAGATAATCTTAAAGCTTTCGTTATTGAAAACGGCATTAGGATATCCAAAGACGTGTCCACGCAATAGCACTTGATGCGAAATCTTAATATGTTTGTGTTTTATTTAGTTATTAATTAACTGTAAAGCTATTATCGCTTTTAACCTTATCAGGCACATGGCTACTGCCCATTATCACTTTAGAAAGTTTTTTAGCAGTTTTTATTTTAATTTCCACTTGTTTATTCCCTTTCTCCCAAACACCTATAGTACTGTGATTTATTTCTTTTGAGCCATCACTGTAAGTTAAAGTTAAATCGATCGGTAAAGCTTTGATACCTTTATTCTCAATAGTAATGGTGTAACCGAAATTTGTTTTATCAACGGCTTTAATGGCCATATCCAAAACTCCTCCCTCAAAAAACCATGGTTTCCAAAACCAATTCAGATTTTTGCCACTTCCTTCATTCATACTGTTAAAGAAATCGTAAGGCATTGGATGCTTTCCATTCCAGTTTTTAATGTAGGTATGTAAAGCTTTGGTAAATAGTTCATCACCTAAATAATCTTTTACGTATAAATAAGCCAGGGCCGGTTTGGGATAAGAATTAGTAAAACCTGCTGTTCCTTTTAAATCAGGGGTTAAAGTCATAATTGGAGAATCATCTTTACTGCCAGAGGAAGAAGCTGTTGGTTGAATGCCATATTCATCAACAATAGTAGAATCGATCATCGGCGAAATTAACCATTCACCAATTGTTGCCCAGCCTTCATCCATCCACCCATATTTAGTTTCATTAATCCCCATGTAGAAAGGAAACATGGTATGAAAAATTTCGTGATCCGTTAACGTAATTGCATCTTCGCGATTATTAACCGGGTTATCGTTAACCATCATTGGGTATTCCATTTGATCCAAGCCATCAAAAATGGTTTCGTGGCTATAAGGAAATGGCCATTTTGGGAATTTATAACTCATTGCCTCAACTGTTTTACAGGCAAAATCAATTACTTCATAATAATCTTTATGCTTTGGATTAAAAACAGCATCAACTCTCGTTCTCCGCTTCGTTTTAGGATCAACCACCAAACTGGTTGATTTCCATAAATAATGATCGCTAAGCGCAAAAACGAAGTCTGTTACATTCCTGGCCTCAAACTTAAATGTGTTGAACTCGTTAGGCAGCGTAACTTTTCTACTGGCTAAATCCTGATCTGTAATCACATCAACAATGCCATCATTCTTTTCAGCTATTGCAATTCGTGATACAATTTCTTTTTGAAAAACATCAGATGAGTTTTTTAGATCGCCTGTTGCCCAAACACCATAACCACCCGGAACAGTGATGTCGGCATTGAATTGATCAAAGTCGTTATAAAATTCTTCAGCTCCTGTATAAGGGAATTTATTCCAGCCATCAACATCATCATATACAGCGATGCGCGGAAAAAAATATGCTAAAAAGTAAGAGCCTTCATCTACTTGTCCTGTTCGCACATGCGAACCTTTATTTAAAATGTAGTTGTAATCTATCGAAAAATTAATGGTTTTTCCAGGTAAAACAGCAGGAACAGCAACGATCATGTTTGTACCCTCAATTTTAAAATCGCTGATTAAATTTCCATTTGAAAATAATTCTTCGATGGTTACGCCTTCTCCTAAATCAGATTCGGCAATTTTTGATTTTCTTGGCGTTCCCTTTTTGTATAAATTCGGATAAAGTTTAAACCAGATTTCTTCTAACGTATCAGGACTATTATTGGTGTAAACAACTTCAACATTTCCTTTTAACAATCTACTGGCAGGGTTAAAATTAATTTTTAAATCATACTTGGATGAATTCTGCCAATAGTTTTTGCCTGGTTTTCCACTGGCACTACGTGTTCCCTTTTCGTAAGTATTTTGAAAAACAGGCACAACAGGAAGTTGAACCTGAGCATTTATGCTTGCTGCAGAAAAAAGCAGCAGGCACAGTATTTTTATTACCTTCATTTTTGTGTTCGCGTTAGCCTTCTGCTTATTTACCAAACTTCATTTTTAATTGCTCCAACATGTCGTTATTAATTGGTTGCGCAGGTTTTTCAGGTTTTGGCTGAGGCTTTGACTGGTATTGTGTTTTTTGATTTGAAGCAGCTTGTTTAGGTTTATTAGCGCGATTTTCATTCTTCTTTGCATTAAATTTTGCCCATTCTTCATCTAATTTCTTTTTAGTATAAAGCGGAAAATCGCCTTGTTTCATCCAGGCATAATAGCTTGGTTCAACAGAAAAAACCTGCGCTGTTGTTTTACCTTTATGTTTACCGAAATTAAAACAAACTTCATTGGCATCATTAAAAACTAAACGACCCGCAAAATCAACTGGTTTATGAATGTTTGTAAAAACATGTAACGCATCTACATCATTAACCACAGGAATACTTTTAACACCCTGTTTATCTTCAAATTCAGTTTCTTTATACATTTCCAACTGACCAAGCAATACTTTGTACGTGGCAATTACATCTGCTTCAGCAGCATGTGCATTAATCAAATCTTCCTGGCAATAAAACTTGTAGGCAGCCTTTAATGTTCTCTGCTCCATTTGGTGGAAAATATTCTGAACATCAACAAACTTACGTTCGTTCATATCAAAATCAACATCTGCACGCAGAAATTCTTCTAAAAGCATTGGAATATCAAATTTATTTGAATTGTAACCAGCCAGGTCACTATTGCCAATAAAGTCGGCTATTTCTTTAGCCAATGTTTTAAAAGTTGGTTCATTAGCTATATCTTCATCATAAATCCCATGAATTAGAGAAGTTTGCAAAGGAATTGGCATTTCAGGATTAACACGCCAGGTTTTAACAACTTCAGTTCCATCCGGCATTGCTTTCAAAACTGCAATTTCAACTATTCTATCCACTCCGACATTTATACCAGTGGCTTCCAGATCGAAAAATGCTAACGGACGTTTTAAATTTAATTTCATTTTTTTGAATATAAGAGGCGATGTTGGCTTCCTCAGCCTCATCATTAATATATGTTTATCCAAAAGTGCTAAAAAGGTTTGATTAGTTTATAAAACATGGTTATTAAATTCAAAAATATAATTATGAAAATATTTTTAAATATTAAATGCTAGTTTTAAATTGCCCCAAATTAAACAACGCCTCGATGAAGAAATTATTAATTCTACTATCAGTATCTTTTATATCCTTAACTGCTTTTTCGCAAAACTTTAATTTCGGAGCAATTACATACGATGATTATGAATTTGACAGGAAAAAGTTAGATAGCAATGCAAATGCTATCGTGTTAAAAGAGTTTGGAACAGCTTCTGTTCAATTGGATGACGCCACAGGAAGGCTTGAACTTGTTTTTGATTACCACGTCAAGATTAAAATTTATAATAAAGAAGGTTTCACAAATGCCAATGTAATCGTTCCGTTGTATAAAGATGATACACGTGAAGAATCTATTAATGATTTAAAAGCGTCAACATTTAATTACACCGGTGGGCGTTTTGTGGAAACGGTAATGGATAAAAAAGCTGTTTTTACTGAAAACAGATCTAAATACACCAGACTGCTGAAGTTTACCTTGCCTAATTTAACGGAAGGTTCCATCATTGAATACAGTTATCGATTAAAATCCCCCAGGTTATTTAATTTTAAAACCTGGGAATTTCAAAGTGAAATTCCGAAAGTGGTCAGTGAATATGTAGTCTATATTCCCGGAATCTATAATTACAATGTATCTCTTCGTGGCTTCCAGAAGCTTACCGATCAAAAGGCTGAAATATCCAGAGAATGTCTGCGCATTTCGGGCGCTAATATAGATTGCTCAAAAATTACTTACCTGATGAAAGATATCCCGGCTTTCATTGAGGAAGACAATATGACAGCGCCAAGTAATTTTAAATCGGCTGTTTATTTTGAGCTTTCTGATTATACCAATCCAAGTGGAGGAAAAGTATCATATACCAAAACCTGGAAAGATATAGATTATGAGCTTACATCTGATAAATCATTTGGATCGCAAATGAAACGAAAAGATGTTTATAAAGACTTAATTCCCTCAATTATAAAAGATGCAACAGATGATTTAGGAAAAGCACAGGCAATTTTCAACTACATTAAAAAACAAATTAAATGGAATAATTATTACGCTTTATATACTGAAGATAACATTAAAAAATCTTTAGATAGCAGATCAGGGAATGTTGCCGATATTAATTTAAGCCTGGTTGCTGCACTTTCTGCCGCCAACCTGGATGCCGAAGCTGTAATACTTTCTACCAGAGACAATGGAACCATCAATAAACTTTACCCGGTTATTTCTAATTTTAATTATGTAATAGCTAAAGTTAACATTGGAGATAAAAGTTACATGCTCGATGCTACTGAACCGCTTTTACCGTTTGGATTATTACCTTTAAGATGCATGAATGATCAGGGAAGAGTAATCAATCTTAAAAAACCATCTTATTGGATTGACTTAAAAGCCAGTCAAAAAACATCAACAAACTATATTTTGAGCGGAAAATTAAATGCTGAAGGAAAAGTTGTAGGCACTTTAACAACGATTTCACAAGGATATGCTGCTTTTAACAAAAGAAAAGAAATTAAGAAATACAGCTCTCCTGATGAATTTGTAGAAAAATTGGATGAGCGTTTAACTAAGATTAGGATTTTAGATCACAGCATCAGTAATCTTGATAGTGTAGAGAATTTGCTTACTGAAAAATACGAAATAGAGTTTACGGTAAATGATGGCTCAATCAAAAATCAATTTTATTTAAGTCCGTTTTTTATCAATGCCATTAGTAAAAATCCATTCAATTTAAATGTAAGAACTTATCCTGTAGATTTAGGTGCGGCATCAGATGAGCGGATTATTATCAACATCGATCTTCCTGAAAAATATAACCTTTTAGAAAAACCAAAGGATTTATCTATCGGATTACCAAACAGCGGGGGCCGATACTTATTGCAAACAAATCTGGATAATAACACCCTTTCTTTAAGTCAGATTTTACAATTTAACAATGCCATTTATCAGCCTGAAGAATATCCTTATTTAAAGGAATTTTACAGCAGAATCATTCAGAATCAAAAGGCAGAATACTTATTAAAAAAAGCTGATTAAAATGAGATCTATACTATTCTTTTTATGTTTTTTGGCTTTTGCAAATACCGGGTTTGCTCAGGATAATTATGATGTGGATCTAATTCCCGGCAATCTCAGGAACCGGGCAAACTCCTGTATCAGAAATGAGGAGACCGTTGTGGATATGCGGGCTCCGGAAAATGTGATGTTAACCGTTAAAAAAGCCATAACGGTTTTTAATGAAAACGGAGAAGATGAAGCAAGATTAGTTTTGTATTATGACAAGAACACCGCTATAAAAGGAATAAAGGGTGAGGTTTATAATGCCGTAGGAAAGCCAATCAGCAAGTTTACACAAAGTGATTTTGCTGATGTAAGTGCCGCTGATGGTTTTTCTTTATTTATGGATAGCCGGGTAAAACATTATTTACCAAATGTAAATCAATATCCATATACCATAGTTTATAACTATGAGATCAGAAATAAACAAAATTTAATTATTCCAAGATGGATACCTAAACCCGCTCATGATGTTTCGGTTGAGAAGAGTTCATATACATTCATCTCAAAACCTACAGATGAAGTACGGATTAAAACCTTGAATTACACTGGCTCTCCGGAGGTTGTAACGGATGAAAAACAGAAAAAAATGATCTGGAAAATCGACAACATTGTTGCAATTAAACCTGAGCCATACAGTCCTGATCCTGAAACTTACCGAACAAGTGTACAAATTGCACCAAAACATTTTTTTTATTATAACCATAAAGGCACTTACCAGAATTGGGAAGAATTAGGAAAATGGATTTATGCTGATCTTTTAAAACAAAGAAACATCTTACCTCCTGCCACCATTCAAATGGTGCAGGAGTTGGTTAAAGATGAAAAAACAGATAAAGATAAGGCAAGAAAAATCTATCAATATTTACAAAATAAAACCCGGTATATCAGCGTGCAAATAGGCATTGGTGGTTTTCAGCCAATTGCAGCAAGTGAGGTAGACCGTTTGGGTTATGGCGATTGTAAGGCATTGGTAAATTATATGCAAAGTATGCTAAATGCTGTTAACATTGAATCATATTATTGTGTGGTTGAGGCTGGTAACGAAAAGAAAGGTGTTGATCCGAAATTTGCAGATATGACGCAAGGCAATCATATTATCTTATGTATGCCCTTAAAGGGCGATACTACCTGGTTGGAATGCACCAGCCAAAAAATTCCTTTCGGGTATTTAGGTGATTTCACTGATGACAGACTGGTTCTTGCTTGCACAGCAGATGGTGGAAAATTACTTCGTACGCCAAAATTAACAGCAAAAAACAACCTTCAAATCCGTAATGTGGAATTAAAAATAAATGAAAGCGGCACAGCTACGGGAAACATGAATACTGTTTTTTCAGGATCACAATATGATAATCATGAATCATTAATTGGCAAATCAATAACTGAACAACATAAATCCCTTAAAGTTTCCTACAACGTTGATAATATTGATTTTGAAACAGTTGTTTTTGCTCAGGAAAAGAACATTGATCCAAAACTCACAGAAGATATTAAAGTAAATATCAGAAATTATGCGCCAATAAATGGAAATAAAATGTATTTGCAACTTAATGCTTTCAATATTACGAGATCAATTCCTGAAATAAAGAACAGAATCCTACCCGTTTACATCAACAGAGGCTTTACAGATGAAGATACCATTACTTACCTGCTTCCTGAAAATGTTCAAACAGATGATATCATTCCGGAAAATAAAAGCTTTAAAAATGATTTTGGCTTATACCAGGTAAAGGTTACCATTGAAGGTAAAAAACTTATTTATTACAGAAAACTCATGATCAATGATGGAACTTTCCCTGCCAGTAAATATGAGGAGTTTTCTAAATTTATGAGTAATGTAAATGCTGCCGATTATTTAAAGTTGGCGCTTAGCTTAAAAAAATAATCCCCAAAGCAATACCAACAATCATAATTAAATACATCAAAATCTCTGTTGTAGCAAAGCGTTTGTACTTGGTCCAGAAAGAATAATCGTTTTCTTGATTTGGCATTTTTGTTTTTTGAATTGCAAAAATAGCTAAAAATTTTAATTATAGGGTTGACAACTTTCTTTAACGTTAGCTTCCATGAATAGAGTTCACAACTTTCTTTCACGTTTGTTATTTAAAGTTGTCAACTCTCAATCGCTGTGAGAATAAATTTCCCGCCATGAATAGAGTTGACAACTTTCTTTCATGTTTGCTATTTAAAGTTGTCAACTCTCATCTCTGTGAGAATAAATTTCCCGTCATGAATAGAGTCGACAACTTTCTTTCACGTTAGCTATTAAAGTTGTCAACTCTCAATCGCTGTGAGAATAAATTTCCCATCATGAATAGAGTTCACAACTTTCTTTCATGTTTGCTATTTAAAGTTGTTAACTCTCAATCTCTTATAAGTATAAATTTCCTTCCACGAATAGAGTTGTCAACTCTCAATCGCTTATAAATATAAATTTCCTTCCATGAATAGAGTTCACAACTTTCTTTCACGTTAGCTATTTAAAGTTGTCAACTCTCAATCTCTTGTGAGAATAAATTTCCGCCATGAATAAAGTTGACAACTTTCTTTCATGTTAGCTATTAAAGTTGTTAACTCTCATCTCTGTTAGAATAAATTTCCCGCCATGAATAGAGTTCACAACTTTCTTTCACGTTAGCTATTTAAAGTTGTCAACTCTCAATATCTTGTTGAGAATAAATTTCCCGCCATGAATAGAGTTGACAACTTTCTTTCACGTTAGCTATTAAAGTTGTCAACTCTCAATCTCTTATAAGTATAAATTTCCTTCCACGAATAGAGTTGACAACTTTCAATCGCTTATAAATATAAATTTCCTTCCATGAATAGAGTTGACAACTTTCTTTCACGTTAGCTATTAAAGTTGTCAACTCTTAAAAGCTATAATCCAATAAATTAAAGTCATTTTTAAGTAAAACGCAACGTATTATTAAGTTCACATAATTTTTAGCGCAACAAATGTTAAAAATCATCGTATAAGTAGTTCAAT
Organism: Pedobacter chinensis; assembly: GCF_003339865.1. Classification (GTDB taxonomy): domain Bacteria; phylum Bacteroidota; class Bacteroidia; order Sphingobacteriales; family Sphingobacteriaceae; genus Pedobacter; species Pedobacter chinensis. The sequence continues at coordinate 260,832 of NZ_QPKV01000001.1, read as the reverse complement.
ATTAAACCAAACATCCCTGAATGAAGAAATACATTTTAGGCATTGCTGCGATTTTATTAGTGAGTATGAGCATTGTCGGAACGAGCTGGAAAGCGGTGGAGGCTCCACAAACACAACAACAAGCAGTAAAAAACATAGCTGCAGATAGTCTTTATAATCAATATATACAGAATCTGTATCATACAGCACAACTGGATTCAGCAGGCTTAAATGAAGAAGTTTTTGAAAAAGCACTTACTGGTTTTTACAATATGAAATATTCAGGTTTGTTACATTCAAAATCTATTTTAACCATAGCTGATTTTGATCAGGAAAGTTGTAAAAAACGCTTGTATATCATTGATTTAGACAAGAAAAAACTAGTTCTGAATACTTGGGTAGCACATGGACAAAACAGTGGAGGCGATAAACCATCCTATTTTTCAAATACCCCAAATTCCAATCAAAGTAGTTTAGGATTTTATTTAACAGGAGAAATTTATTACGGCAAGCATGGCCGTTCTTTAAAGTTAGATGGAATGGACAAAGGTTTTAATAACAATGCCAGAGAACGGGCCATTGTTGTTCATGGAGCTGATTATGTTTGTCAGGAAACCATTAATCAGTTGGGTAGATTAGGCAGAAGTCAAGGTTGCCCCGCTGTAGCTGCAAACCTTGCCGATAAAGTCATTGATGCAATTTCTGATCGCACGGTTTTATTTATCAACAATTCTGATCAAAAGTATCACTCATCATTCTTAAATGAAACATTGGCAGCAAACGTAGCCTTAAATCAGGGAGAAGTTTTAGCAGCACAAATGGATTAATAAGTTTTGAGTTTTCTTTTATTTAAGTTTTTAGGCAATAATTTTATAAATAAAAACCTGAAACTTGCCAGAGCATCCCAAATCCAGCGATTGGAATCTTTGGCGGTCTCGCCACAATCAACCACTTCTGCCCTTCTTAAAAGTTTGTGAACTAATTTGTTCAGGGGTTTTATCTTGACTGTCCGATTAAATCTCAAACCCAGGTAATCGCAATAAACATGCACTAATATTTCTACAATGAGTGAGTTATTTGAAATGGCTAAAGATTTGTTAAAATGATTCTCATAATCGTTTTTTATGGTTTCTACTAATAAAGCGAATCTTTCATCTGCTTTTCCATCTAAAAAACGCCATAGTTCTGCATCGCTATAAACACGGATCAATCCTGGTTCTAAACAGGCTTTAATATCACAACTTTCCAGTTCGTAGATTTTATTCATTTATTTTTTAGATTCAGAAATGTATTTCTTGTTACCAAATTATGCATGCGTAACAGCAAAATAACGAAAATGTTTAATGATCAATGGGTTGGCATGTGAGTAAAATTTTAACGTTTGAACAAATATTTTAATCATCTTTGAGGTTGGAAAAATAAGCCCAATTCATGAAGATTGTTATTGCAGAAAAGCCCTCGGTTGGTCGTGAACTTGCCAAAGTTTTTGGAGCGACCACCAGAAAAGATGGATATATTGAAGGTAAAGGATATTCATTTACCTGGGCTTTTGGGCATTTACTGCAATTGGCTCCTCCGCAGGATTATGGTTTTATTGGCTGGAGAAAACAACATTTACCCATGTTACCGGCTAAATTTAAGCTGGCTGTAAGAAAAATTAAAACTAAAGACGGTTTTGTAGAAGATCCTGCAGTTAGAAAACAACTGGATACCATAAAACGACTTTTTGACAAGGCTACTGAAATCATTGTTGCAACAGATGCCGGGCGTGAGGGCGAATTGATTTTCAGATATATTTACTATTATCTGAAATGTAAAAAACCTTTCAAACGACTTTGGATTTCTTCTCAAACTGATGAAGCAATAAAGGATGGTTTTAGAAACCTGAAACCAGGAACAGATTACGACACCTTATTCAATTCTGCACATTGCCGGTCAGAATCTGATTGGTTGGTTGGCATGAATGCTACCCAGGCGCTCAGTATATCTGCTGGTAACAGAACGGTTTTATCGTTAGGGAGGGTTCAAACTCCTACGCTAGCCATGATTTGTGCCCGTTTTCTGGAGATCAAAAATTTCGTGCCTCAAACTTATTATCAAATTAGTATTCAGCTGATCAAAGATGAGCAAATTTTTAAGGCCGTTTCAGTATCAAACTATAAAGATAAAGAAGAGGCCGAAAAGCTCTTTGCTTTGGTTGAGGATGTGGCATCGGGTTTTCCGACAGGAGGAAATATCACGGCTGTTGAAGCCAAACCCAGAAAAGAACCACCACCACTTTTGCATGATTTGAGCAGTTTACAGCAAGAAGCCAATAAAAAGAAAGGTTTTACTGCCGATCAAACCTTAAATATTTTGCAAAATTTGTATGAAAGCAAACTTGTTTCCTATCCACGTACAGGATCGAGATATATTGGAGACGACATTTTTGCCGGGGTGCCCGATTTGATCGCAAAATTTATTCATCATCCGGATTTTGGAAAGCAAGCACAATTCCTTCAAACAATAAGTTTAAATAAACGAAGTGTTAATGCTAAAAAAGTAACTGATCACCATGCTGTTCTACCTACCGGCGAAGAAGCTTATGGTTTAAGCAGCGACAAACAAGCCATTTATGATATGGTTGTTGGCAGGATGATTGAAGCTTTTCATCAGGAATGTTTAAAAGAAATCACAAAGATCACTGTTCAGTCTGGACTCACTTTTGTTGCCAATGGAACAGTGATCCGTTCAGCCGGTTGGCGTTCTGTATTTAATGAAACAGAAGACGATAAAAAAGATGAAGATAATGCGGCCTTGCCAAAAGTAACGGTTGGTGAGCAACTTCCTGTTACCGAAAAATCATTATTGGAGAAACAAACCAAACCAAAATCAATGTATAATGAGGCATCGCTTTTAAAGGCATTGGAAACTTGCGGAAAGGAAATTGAAGATGAGGAATTACGTTACGCCATGAAAGACAGTGGCTTAGGCACCCCTGCAACTCGTGCCTCAATTATTGAAACTTTAATCACCCGCGAATATATTACCCGTGAAAAGCGTAATCTTGTGCCAACAACAAAAGGCCTTGCTGTTTATGAAGTGGTTAAGGATAAGCAAATTGCACAAGCTGAATTAACAGGTCAATGGGAAAAACGTCTTGAGGAAATTCGTTCAGGGTCATCAGTTAAGGATTTCAAATCAGAAATTACAGAATACACCAAAATGATCACTAATGAATTGTTAATTGCAGGTGCAACTATTTCACATAAGCTAGAAGATAAAAAATTAGAGAAAGTCTAATTAAGTGCCCGTTTTAAGATCTCACCAAGAGAAACTCCCATATTTTCATCTTTTTGAATAAAGCCAAATGCACCAGCCTCAATATATAGCTTTTCAAAAGTTGTTTTGTCGTTTCCGGTAAACATACAAACCTTTATATTTGGCTGGATGGCGAGAACTTTCTTAACGGTATCCGGACTGCTGTCGCCATCTGACATATTGATATCAAGCATTAAAAAATCGAATTTCTCTTTCTCAATTAAAGTAAATGTATCAACCAGATTTGATGCCTCGGTAATAGTTGAAGATGGGAGTAGCTTTTTAAAAAAACCTTTCACAATCATACGCATTAATTCACTGTCATCCGCGATTAAAACTTTAAGGTTTGTGTTCATTTGAGCGCTCTGTATTAAATTTGATACTCATTCCAATCATCTTCATAAAACACAGAAAACTGCAAAATGAAATGTACTTCCTACATTCATAAAGGCAATCAATTCAGCAATAAAACAAGTTTTGGGATGATTTTTTCAAATTTAATAATTTATTTGAGCTTTGAAAAGATTAGCAAAAACTCAAAAACCGTTAAGCATTAATAAATTCCCAGGCGCTATGGTAAGCATTAAGGTTTTCAGAATATGCAATGAAATCTGCATAGAATTTCGATTTTGAAAGCGTAGCACTATCTCCCACTACAACCAGTTTTTTTCTTGCTCTGGTCATGGCCACATTCATCCTTCTGGTATCTGATAAAAACCCGATTGATCCTTCCTGATTACTCCGGGTTAAACTGATGTAAACGATATCGCGCTCTTGTCCTTGAAAACTATCTATGGTATTAACCGAAATTTTATTCTGATGAATTGTCAGTTCTTCACTTTCATCAACCAGTGCTTTTAAGATTTGAACCTGTTGTTTATATGGAGAAACAACAGCAATTGATGGGAAATATTCTGCTGCATTTAAAGATTCTATTTCCTTAACTAAATTAATTAAGTGTTTGATTAAAAAAGCAGCTTCTTCAGGATTTGTGGTGCTTGTTCCATCAAGCTTTTCATCGAAACTGCAACCAGCTGTATCGATAAAGGTTAATGGTTCATCGTTTAAAAAAAGTGTTCGATTAGCTACAGAAGCATCTGCAAGTAATTTATTCTCATAGAAAACTTTTGAAGAATAACCCATAATATCTTTATGCATTCGATATTGCTCATTTAAAAGCACAACCGACTCTGGATGAAGGGACACCGATTTCTCTAATAAAGTATTACTCAAACCATTTCTACCTGCTTCATTAGATTTTATTGTAGGCGATAACTGGAAATGATCTCCTGCAAGAATTACTTTTTGGGCTTTAAGTATGGGTATCCAGCAGGCTGGTTCTAACGCTTGTCCGGCTTCATCAATTACAATGGTATTATATTTTAAATTCCTTACGGTATAATGGTTTGCCCCAACCAAAGTAGCGGTAATAATCTGAGCTTTGTTAAACAGATTGTCCATAATATATTGCTCAGTTTTCTCAACTTCCCTGCCAATTTTATGCGCTTCTTCAAACAAGGCTTTTCGCTGATCGCGCTCTGCTTTACCAAAACTTCGTTTATATTTATGAGCCATGTTTTTATATTCATTGGCTTGTTTTTTTAAAGATCTAATGACTTTCATTTCTGAATGATCTGCCATTTTATGTTCTAAAGTTGCAGCCAGCAAATGCTCAGAAACACGGGCAGGATTGCCTATACGGATAACATTTAAACCTTCAGCAGCTAATTTCTCTGTTAATAAATCAACTGCAGTGTTGCTTGGTGCTACCACCAAAATCTTTTGGTTATTGTGTTTAACCAACGATTTTATGGCATGAACCAGTGTTGTTGTTTTACCAGTTCCCGGTGGGCCGTGAACAATGGCCAAATGATCGGCAGAAATGATTTTATTAACGGCTAATTGTTGCGATTCATTTAATTTATTCGGGATGATAAACTTTTCTTCATTTTGAAATGAAGGTTTTTCGCCCTTAGTCAGAATTCTAATGAGTTTATTTTCTGATTCATTTTCAGCCAGATGTGTTGCCTGCTTAAGTGCATTTTGCATTTCATCGTAGCTGTTGTTATCAAAAAGTAAATCAACGCCGAGTTTTCCATCTTTGGTCCAATCTGGTAATTCATCAACCCGAAGGCTGATTTTCATTTTATTACCTGTTAGATGTGTGATTGTTCCTTCCAATCTGTCTTCTTTTGAATCATGATTGGAAAATAAAACCACTGAAGAGCCAAACCTAAACTGATGCGAAAAATCCTGATGTGTGGTGCGTTCGAGATCAACAGTTAAATAATCACCTCTTCCAATTTCTGTGTTTCTAATCGCTATTGGATACCAGGTTAATCCTAAAGCACGCCTATCTGCTGCCGAAGTATTTTCAGTAAGTTTTAAATAAGATCGTAAATCTTCTTCCCGCTCTATGTTGAGCAAATCCTGAAGGTTTTTAAAATATTCTTTTGGCAAGAGAAAAACTGGTTAATTGGTTAAATGGGAAATTGGTTAATTGGTTAATTGGTTAATTGGTTAATTGTATAATTATTTACTGGGAAATTGGAATTATTAGAAAATAATTGTTTTTAATTTACAAAACCAATTCCTGGTATAACCTCAACAAGGTTTCATGCGGGTCTGCGCTAAAGCCTGGATGCACTTTTGAGCATTGAACCACTGTGCTCCTGGTTGCCGTGAGCCACCTGAAGCGCGATGCCTGATCATATTGCCCGATCGGCCCGGAGCCTTTTGATCCGGCACTGATCCTTTCAAAAGCGCTAAGATTTGCTTTAAGCTCTTCGATATCAATATCTGCTGAAAAAGCCTTGATTTTAGGCTCATTTAATACAAAAATGCTTTGTAAAAATTTCTTTTTGGCACAAAACAAAATAATACCGACATTCAGAAACTCCTCACGTTCTACCCTGGGCATCACGCGAATCACGGCATACTCAAATAAGAATCTCTCTTGCATGCTGTGCTTCTTTTAAAAATATATCAGAATGTGCTAAACGCGTTTCTAAAAAGTAAGCGTAAGCTTCGCGATGGGCATTATTGTCTTCAAAATTAGTTTCGGCTTTCAGCCAATCATCTGGAATTAAATTAATAACGGCCTTAATTTTCTCAGCATTAAGAATGGAACGAAATTCCTGATCTACAGTATCTAACTCAGATGCCCAGGGTAATAACACATGATCTTTAACCAAGAAAAACGGTCTTACAGCCTGTTCTTTCCAATTTTGCCATGAATGATGAAAATATAATGATGCTCCATGATCAATTAACCACAATTCTTTATGCCAAAGCAACATATTGGTGTTTCGGCAAGTGCGGTCCATATTGGTTAAAAAACAGTCTAACCAAACAATTTGCGATGCCAGTTTAGCATCGACTGTGGTAACTGTCGGATCAAATGTAATCGCCCCCGACAAATAGTGAAGTGCCAGGTTTAATCCAACACTCGCCTTCAGTAAGTCCTGGATTTCTTCGTCAGGTTCCGTTCTGCCAAAGGCCTCATCCAAATTGGCAAAAACCAATTCCGGCACCCGCAATCCTAAAATCCGGGCAATTTCCCCGCCAATCAATTCAGCAATCAGCGCCCTTGCACCTTGTCCCGCTCCCCTGAATTTAAGAACATAAAGAAAATTATCATCAGCTTCTGCAATTGCAGGCATAGAACCTCCCTCACGTAAGGGCGTAACATACCGGGTAACATTAACTGTTCTAAGTTGAAAATCGTTCATAAGCATGATTAGAAAGACAGTTGCAAACCATGCGCATTTCTAAACCTGCCACAAATTTAGCAGAATTATATCAATAATTTTGTAAAGATTTTGGCAGAGGGTAGTGACTAGTCGTGCCCTAAATAGGCATTTCCTGCTGGTGTCATCGCTGCTGACCACTGTACATCATCGCGATTTATTTTGATTAAACCCATGCTTTCCAATTCTTCATAATCTTCTTCCATTCCACCTAAAATTGAAGAACTAACTTGCTGATTGATTACCTCAAGTAGAGATATGATTTCTGATCTTTCCATATTAATTAGTGGTTAGATTTAATTTAACATATATCACCGCAAAATGTTTACACCTTTGTTTAAACATTTTATGAGGTTAAAGGTTGTATTTAAAAGGTTCAACTTATGGAATCACACATTTATTATTTGTTTGTTTTAGCATTACCTGTAGCTTGTATAGCCTGGACCGTTACTAAAGAAGAGATTTTTAGAGAGGCCAGAGAATTTTGTATTGACAGGTCAAAAAATGGCAGTCGGCTGGTTAAACGTAAGTTCTTTTATGTATTTACCTGCGAGTATTGTTTTAGTCATTACGTAACCATACTTATTCTTTTTATTACCAATTTTAAACTGCTCTACCTTGATTGGCGTGGCTATATCATTGCTTTTTTTGCTATCGTGTGGATTGCCAATGTTTACATGAGCATTTATAATATCATCAGAATTGATCTTAAAAAAGAGAAAATCCGTGCTGAAAAAGAAGAATCTGAACTTAAAGGAGACTGAAACTATTTAATTGGTCCAGTGTTTTAAAAGTATATTTTTAAGATATGCCTTCATCTGTCATTAATCACTTTAGTTATGATGCTGATGCTAAATCTCTCCAAATAACTTTTGTTACAGGAATGGTTTATCAGTACAAAGGTGTACCACAAAAGGTGTTTAATATGCTCAAAGCTGCTGGTTCCAAAGGAAGATATTTTAACCATTACATTAAAGATAAGTACAAGTTTCAAAAAGTAGAAGAATAACATGCCTGAAGGACCATCAATTGTAATATTAAAAGACCTGGTAAAAAACCTTCATTTGAATAATTCTGAAGTTTTGGGCGTTTCAGGAAATGTAAAAACCATTGATAAAAACATAGTTATCCATCAGAAAATCAAAGATTTCAAAAGCTGGGGTAAACATTTTCTCATTTGTTTTGAAGATTTTACCATTCGGATTCACTTTATGCTATTTGGCACTTATTTAATTAACGATACAAAGACAACGCCTTTAAAACTTGGTCTTACTTTTAAAAAAGATCAGCTAAATTTTTATACTTGTAAAATTGATCTGCTTGAGGGTGATATTAATCAACATTACGATTGGAAAGTGGATGTCATGTCTGATGAATGGGATAGTAAATTGGCCATTAAAAAGCTAAAAGAAATTCCTGACGCTGCAGTATGCGATGTTCTGTTAAACCAGCACATTTTTTCCGGAGTTGGCAACATTATCAAGAACGAGGTACTCTATCGCACCCGTATTCATCCTTTAAGCAAAATTGAGAACCTGCCACCAGCCAAACTAAAAGAATTAGTTAAAGAAGCCCGACAGTATAGTTTTGATTTCTTGGAATGGAAAAAAGAAAATAAGTTAAGTAGAAATTGGAAAGTTTACCACCAAACTGAATGCGCAAATGGCCACCCGATTATAAAGGAAGAATTGGGAAAAACACACAGGCAGACATATTATTGTGTAAAGTGCCAGAAAAAATATGAATAATTAATTTAAAGCATTGTTTCCTGCTTATCCTAAAATACAAGTGCTGTCCTAATAGATGTTAATAAAAAATCAAACCATCAATGACTTAAATTAAAATGCTGAAAATCAATTCATTAAAAAAAAATGAAATTGCTAACTACATAGAGAAAGTATAATTTTAAAGTAAAAGAAATGTTAAACTATTAGGAAATATATAAACTAGTATTATATTTGTCCTCGAGAGCGTTAATTTAGATACGGGTATATGGCTTAGGCTGTATGCCCGTTTTTTATTGAATGATATTTTCGGTATGTTCGATAACCTTATCCAAGCATATTTTAAGCCAAGGTGTATAACGTTCAGGATGGTTACCAATATCAATTTTAAGTGATTCTAAATCAATATACTTATAACTTTCTACCTCCTCTTCATTAATTTCAGGAACTTCATTTGATTTGCCAAAGAAAACATGATCCAATTCATGCTCGGTCAATCCACTGTCAAAATCAGCTTTGTATAAAAAATTAAATGCATAATGCAGTTCACACTCTAACCCCATTTCTTCCTTTAATCTTCTTCTTGCAGCTTCTAAATTACTTTCTCCCATGCGTGGGTGGCTACAGCATGTATTTGTCCATAAACCACCAGAATGATATTTATTATTAGCCCGTTGTTGAAGGAGCAGCTCATTGTTATCATTGAAAATAAAAATTGAAAATGCACGATGAAGCAAGCCTTTTTGATGTGCCTCTAATTTTTCCATTTTACCCGTAAACAGATCATTTTTATCTACAAGTATTACATATTCTTTCATTAATTTAAATCACATTTAATTTATGACGGATCATGGAATCAAACATCAATCGTATTTTATGATGATTAGCTATCCGTATCCGCTTAGTCATAATTTTTTCAGCACTCAGTTCCTTGATCTTGTTAAAAAGTTTCTTGTAATAGATATAAGATAAATAAACCCCGTTTCTCGAGCTCAAAGGAAGCATTTTTATCCCAACCAGAGCCTCTTCAAATTCACATTCAATCTCTCGCTCAATTTCTCTTTTTTCATTATCACAAAAGGCCGCTAAATTAACGTTTGGAAAATAATTACGATTTAATGATAGATGATCTGCTTTCACATCACGCAGAAAATTAACTTTCTGGAATGCGGAGCCAAGTTTCATTGCATAAGGTTTTAAGCGTTTATACTCCAATTCATCCCCGTTGGTAAAAACCTTTAAACACATCAGACCAACCACTTCAGCTGAGCCCAAAATATATTCATTGTACAAATCCTGGGTATAATCTTTTGCTTCCAGATCCATCTCCATGCTTTTTAAGAACAGATCAATCAGTTTATGATCAATCCCAAATTCATTAACCACTTTTTGAAAAGAATTCAGAACAGGATTTAAGCTAATTCCTAACTCAATTGCTTCAAAGGTATCTTCTTTAAATTTATTAAGCAGGTATTTTTTGTCATAATTATGGAAACTATCAACAATTTCATCCGCTAAACGAACAAAACCATAGATAGAATATATCGGCTGACGCAATTCTTTTCCCAAAAAGTAAATCCCGAAAGAGAAACTTGTACTATAACTTGTAGTGGTAAGTTTGCTACAGTTAGCAGATAATTGATCAAATATTTCTTTCATTTTAAATTGGGTTTTGAATTGATTTTTCAAACTCATCAAGCGTTTTAAACCAGTTGATGTGATCTATATTTTTTAATTTCTCAATCACTGAGCTGTTACCTGCTAAGTGTATTTTTGCTGATTTGCATATTTCTGATAATTGATCAATATATTTTTGGGCTGAATCTGCCAATCTGGATCTTACCATAAATAACAACAAGTAATCTACATCAACTGTAGAAAACACGGCTTCAATAGAGTTAATGGGTACTTTACTTCCTAAATAAATAACCTTTTGTTTATATGTTCTTAACATGTAATTGGCAAAGATTAACCCTATATCATGATCTTCATCTTCAGGCAAAAAAAGCACCCATGTTTTTGCTTCGGCATTTTCATTGGGAAAGTTATTTATTGCGGCAAAAAGTTTCTGCCGTATAAGGTTAGACATAAAATGTTCATGCGCAGGACAAATATCATCTTTACGCCACATTAAACCTAACCGGACAAGCAAAGGATATATCACTCTTTTGTAGGTTGGAGGGATACCTATCCTTGAAATGCACTCATCTAACAAGGTATTGAATGAAAAGTCATTAAACTCTAAGCCATGCTTTATTAATCTGGAAACATAAAATTCAGCTAATTCATCGTTTGAATGGTAATCATGTTGCTTATCCAGCAGCTCATCAACTGCCTGATCGGATAAGCTACAAATTTTCGAAATTTTTAAGCCAGATCGATTTAAGCTGGCAATATTTAATAATCTTTTTAATTGATTATCATCATATAACCGGGTGTTACCTTGCGAGCGCATAGGTTTTAAGGCATTATACCTTTGCTCCCAGATCCTTATCGTATGAGATTGAATGCCCGAAAGTTGTTCAAGATCTGAAATAGTATAAATCATTTTTGTTTAAATATATTCAATAAAATCTAAACAAAAAGAATTGTTAAAAGTTTTTTAAAAAAATTAACCACTTTAGAACTCCAAAACATGTCAACCCTAAAAAAACTGGGTACTGGCTGTTTTAGAGTTGACAACTTTAATAGCCACAGGGAAAGAAAGTTGTCAACTCTGGGAATAAACACTATGGCCGATTAAATGGATATGACACAAAACTCCAAAACATGTCAACCCTAAAAAACTGAGTACTGGCAGTTTTAGAGTTGACAACTTTAATAGCCATAGGGAAAGAAAGTTGTCAACTCTGGAAATAAACACTATGGCCGATTAAATGGATATGACACAAAACTCCAAAACATGTCAGCCATAAAAAACTGGGGATTGGCAGTTTTAAGAGTTGACAACTTTAATAGCCACAGGGAAAGAAAGTTGTCAACTCTGGAAATAAACACTATGGCCGATTAAATGGATATGACACAAAACCCAAAACATGTCAACCCTAAAAACGGGTATTGGCAGTTTTAAGAGTTGACAACTTTAATAGCCACAGGGAAAGAAAGTTGTCAACTCTGGAAATAAACACTATGGCCGATTAAATGGATATGACACAAAACTCCAAAACATGTCAACCCTAAAAACGGGTATTGGCAGTTTTAAGAGTTGACAACTTTAATAGCCACAGGGAAAGAAAGTTGTCAACTCTGGAAATAAACACTATGGCCGATTAAATGGATATGACACAAAACTCCAAAACATGTCAACCCTAAAAACGGACATTGGCAGTTTTAAGAGTTGACAACTTTAATAGCCACAGGGAAAGAAAGTTGTCAACTCTGGAAATAAACACTACCGCCAATTAAATAGATATGCCACAAAACTCCAAAACATGTCAACCTAAAAACTGGGTACTGGCAGTTTTAGAGTTGACAACTTTAATAGCCATAGGGAAAGAAAGTTGTCAACTCTGGATATAAACACTCCAAAACATGTCAACCTTAAAAAATGGGGCATTGGCAGTTTTAAGAGTTGACAACTTTAATAGCCACAGGGAAAGAAAGTTGTCAACTCTGGAGTAAAACTTTATGGAAGAAAGTTGACAACGTTGAAATAAATATTTTTCAGCTATTTAATTATGTCGTCCACTACAGGTAGGAATCTTCAAGTCAACCAAATTAATATAAATCTGTTTATCTAATTAACTCAAGTTGTTAGTTAAGGTATTATTTTGTTTAACGTAAAAGCGAAGATGAACAAGGTTATTTTCAACAGCCATCCTTTGAAAGTTACAGCATGAAGCTTTCTAAGGAACAATCCTTTAATCTCACTGATCGTTGTTTCCACCCTTTTACGCATATATTCTTTAATAAAGGCAGCGCTTGCGCTGTCTTTTCTTGTTGCATTTGATTTGCGGTGTACCTTTAAAGCGATCTGATCGGTTTCCATTAATTGATCCTCGATTTCGTGGTTGGTATAAGCAGAATCTGCAAACACTTCGCTTTCAGCAGGCAGTTCAAGAGGCAGTTTTCTCAATGCCTGTGCATCATGTTCACTGCCTGGAACAAAGCCAAATTCAACCGGGATGCCATCTTTGGTAATCAATAACTGAACTTTTACACCATAAAAATATCTTCTCATACTGGTTTGCTTACCATGCCATTGCTTACCTTTCAATATTCGGGCATTCAAAATGCGGATATTATCACATACAGCAACGGGAAAAGAGTCCAACACATAACTCATTTCACAACTGATATACTTTAAATAATGGCCAATCTGCATAAACAGACTGTATATCAGTTCAGCCACGGAATGTAAGCGACGGTTAAAACGGCTTTTATCAAGCATCTCAGGCACCATTCCTGTCATTTTCATAAACTGCCTTGCTTTATCCTGATGCCCGCCAAAATATAATGAGGAAACCACAGCGGTAGTAATGACCTCACTGTCGCTAACCTGTCTGCGACCATCTTCATAATGATTGCTTGTTTTCAACAAATCATCTATAAAACAAAATATTCCTATAATTTTATCACTCGTAAGCATCATCATGGGGTCTTTAGTTGTGGTAAACCAAAGTTCTTTGTTTTGATGCTTACTTTTTTATATATTAACTAGCAACTTGAGTTAATTAAAAGCTTTTTCAGTTAAGAGAACCCCTCTTTCGCCATTACCAGTTTCAATTGTATGGATATGTTTATAAGAATGGCTAAAGAAATCGTATCCGTGCTCCATCGCTTTTATGGCAACAGTGTTCATTGGATATTTTCTGTTAGTTTGCATACAAAGTAAACTTCCGTTAGCTAACAAAAGAAAATCGCAATCATACCCTTTCTCTTGCAATTCGATAACTTTCTTAGTGATGGAGACGTTTAGTCTATTGGTTTTTAAGGTTCTGTTTTTCATAAGATATAGGTTTTAGGGATAATGACTTTTGTTAGTTTATTTGATAACAAAAGCATATTATTATTACGAATACAAATACAATATATTGTTATACAAGCAATTGGATAAATTTGTTTTGTTTATTTTTAAACAGTTAGCCTGTTCATTATTTTTAACCAACTGCCCTTTCATATTTTATTTTTTTTCACACGAGCTAAACGAAATTAACAAAATACGTTACGAACAACCATTAAAACTTTACGAACATTATAAATTTCATTATTTAAAAATCAACCTGTAATTTGGCATGCCTCTAGTCTATCTGCCAAATGAAATTAAAATGTATCGTAATTGATGATGATATTCATGCCATCAACGGTATAAAATCTTACCTGAATACACTGTCTAATGTATCACTTATTAAAGCTTTTACCGATCCTTTACAAGCACTTACTGAAATTACGGGAAACGATAATGTGGATATAATTTTTATGGATATTGATATGCCAATGATTTCCGGAATTGAACTATCAAAGGCCATACGCCATAAAACGAATAAACTTATTTTTACCACATCACATTCAAAATATGCTTATGAGGCATTCGAAATGAACGCCAGTGCTTATTTACTTAAACCATATACTTTTGCCCGTTTTGCTGAAACCATAAACCGTTTATTTCCTAAATCGCCTGGCTTACCAAATGTTTCTGTACAACAAGAAGATGATTACTTTTTTGTAAGAAATAAAACTGAAAAGAACAATTTAATTAAAGTTCGTTACAGCGATATCGTTGCCGTGGAGAGTTTACAAAATTATGTGAGGATATATACAATCAATGAATCAATTGTTACGTATATCGCATTATCAGAAATTAAAGTAATCCTGCAAGGATATACAAACTTTGCCCAGGCACATCGCTCTTTTATCATTGCTAAAAATTATATAGAAAAAGTTGAAGGTCATACGCTCAAAATGATAAACAACTTAACGGTTAACGTAGGTAACAGTTACCGGGAAGAAATACAAGATTACATCAAAGAAAAAACGATAAAAACCAGTCGATCTTAAAAAGATAGATCATTTTTTATCTTTGATTGGGCCTGAAGATTTGAAAAATCTTTATGCAATTTTATCATCTTTATCATCATGATTAGCCGATCCCGAATTAACAAGCAATTTCCACTAAATGGGTACTATAAAAAAAACAAAGCCAACATTAAAATACAGTATCAGAAATTGGCTAATAGCAAAAAAATTCCACATCATTATATGGATTGTATTCATCATATATGAATCGGTAATTATTGGATTATTTACCGGAAAATTTGGTAAACTAAGTAATTATATTTTTTATTATGCCCTTAATGTTACTATTTTCTATGTGCACACCCATGTTGTACTATCGAAAGGCTTAAAGAACACCAGAAAAGTTTGGTGGAAATTACCGCTGTTCTTAACACTGGAAATAATAGGTTATTTATTAGTTACGTTTGGCATGGATTATCTGGTGATCAATTTCACTGATTATGATGGTCCTCGAAAAATGGGTTTTAATATGCCTTATTTGTTAGGTCCCGTTTACAGGGCTATTTATTTCATGTTCTTTTCCACAGGTTATTACTTCTTGCTTAAATTTTTAAGTGAAAGAAAAAAAACTGAGGATCTGGAATTGCAACGCTTAAATAACATGATACAGATAGCCAGATCTGAAAATGCATTTTTAAGAGCGCAGGTTCAGCCACATTTGCTATTTAACACCCTTGACTTTATTTATCAGAATGCAAAAGATACATCTCCAATAGCTGCCGAAACGATTTTATCACTATCGGAAATGATGCGTTATTCAGTAGATAGCAATAAGGATAAAGATTTTATCCCACTGGCAGAAGAAATAAACCAGGTTGAAAATTTTATTAATCTGCACCAGCTTCGAAAAAATCATCAGCTTCAGATTCGATTTTGGTATGATGACGAAATAAAGGAAATTGAGATTATCCCGCTGGTGTTAATCACGTTAACAGAAAATATGATTAAACATGGTAATTTGCTTTTAGAAGCCCATCCTGCAGAAATCAAATTGTCTACAGATCATCACGACTTAATTATCGAAACATCAAACCTGATTAACGTTAACAAAGAAAATTCAGGCTTAAATGCAGGAATTGAAAACATTACTAAAAGATTGAATTATGCTTACGGAGATGGATATTCATTTGACCATTATGCTAATCAAAATCATTATTTTATAGTAAAACTAATTATAAAAAACATTGTCTATTAATATGTCAAAATTTTACTGATACTAATTTTTAATTCATACGAATCAAATTAACACTACAAAACCTTGATGAACCAACCATAATCCATTTCGAAATTTATTTTTTTCCATTTTAATTAACGAAATCGTAATTTGCATAATCTAAACCTTGAAAAATGCCAATAAGTTGCATCGCCATCGATGATGATCCTCATTCTTTAGAAAATTTAATTGATTACATGGATAAGCTGCCAGAGCTTAAACTTGTGCAAACCTTTACTGAACCCCTGCAAGCACTCGCAGAAATATCTGTAGCAAACCCTGTAGATATAATTTTTATGGATGTTGAAATGCCATCACTTTCAGGAATCGAGCTTGCAGGTTTATTAAGACAGAAAGCAAAGTACCTTATTTTTACAACAGCACATGCAAAATATGCTATAGACGCTTTTAAAGTAGATGCAGATGCCTATTTGTTAAAACCCTACTCCATTCTTCATTTTGCCAAAACAATTAACAACCTTTACCCTGCCGGAACCAATGAACAGCAGTCTTTTTCTATTTTTGAAGATCATTTTTTTTACATTCCACTTCAAAATGAAAACAATCAACTGGTAAGGATTGATCTTAATGAGCTAATTGCGATAGAAAATCATCAGGAAGATATTAGTTTTGTGACCACTAAGGGATCGTTTGTTAATGCAAAAATAAATTTTGCCAAAATGATTAAAATGCTTAAAAAACATCCTGGATTTATTCAAATCAGTTCCAGCGTGATTATATCGAAACAACATATCAAGAGTGTTCTGGGCGATCAGATACTACTCTCAAGTGAGGTAAATTATACGGCAACAGACAGTTATAAAGAACTCTTCTCAAATTTCATTAAAATGAACCTGCTAAAGGGTAAAGCTTAGTCAGTACGTTTTTTCTGTTTTTAATGTAATTATTGCATATTTCCATATCCTGTTAAAACATTCCTTTCAAAATTTTGTATTAGAAATAGTCCATTTAATTAAAAATTGATTACCCACTTTGAAAAGAATATTAGTTGTAGATGATGACCCTGATATATTGGAGGTTTTTCAAGTTGCACTAGAAACTGAACATTATAGCGTTTACCCCTTACTATCACCAAGATTTATATTTAAAACGATTAAGGATTTTGATCCGGATTTGATCATTTTAGACATCATGTTGGATGGCATGGATGGAAGAGCAGTTTTTAAGGAATTAAAATCAAATCCAACAACAGAAAATATCCCTGTTATAATGGCTTCAGCCCGATATGATGAAGATTACATTGCTTCACAAAAGTATAATCCTGGTGGTTATTTAGAGAAACCTTTTACCATTTCAGATTTACTTCAAAAAGTAAACAAACTAACCGCAAATTAAAACAACAGCGATGAAATTAAAAATATTAACCCCCATAATATTGCTTTGTGCCGCAATATCTGTGAAAGTTCATGCACAAAGTAGCCGTCCTGATAAACTTTATTCTATGAGTGGAATTGGTTTTGCTTTCCCTATCGGAGAAACATCAGATTATTTTAAACCAAAATTTTCCACTTCACTTGGGCTTAATTTAGCTGTTGGAAATGGTGGTTTATTTGTTTACCCTAAAGTAAGTTTACACGCTTTTACTTTTAATCAAATTACACCCGATGCTGGTTTTAATTATACCTTGCAAAAAAGCAGGGCCACAACTTATTTGCTGAATATTGCTTTAGGATATCGCAAAATAGTCGACAAATGGGCATTTTATGGATTTGCCGGAGCTGGTGGGGGCTTTATACTTACTCCACAGGCAGCCGTAAACACATCTACTTTGCAAGTAAACATGGATAATAAAACCAATGGACTAGGAATTGCTGAAGGAGGCGCGGGCATTGAGTATAATGTTGGTGGTGCAAATTTATTTGTAGAAGCCAGTTATATGCATGGCTTTAGCAAAATTCAAAACAAGATGTTTAACACTGCTCCAATTACCATAGGAATCAAACCTAATTTGAGTAAATTATTGGGCAAACTTTAAAATAATATCATACGTTTATTAAAGCGGTTGCGTTAAATACGTAATCGCTTTTTTTATGAAGTTTATTTCGACAGATTAAAAGCTAAAAAAATAATCAACAAATCACGATGCATATTTTTATTACTAACTATTTTAGTATAGATTTGTAGTGTAAAATTTCCTCATGTTATACGCAGTTGTAGATATCGAAACCACGGGTGGTCATGCATCGGCCAATGGAATAACAGAAGTTGCCATCAATATTCATGATGAAAATCAAGTAGTTGAATCATTTACAACTTTGATTAATCCTAAGCAAGCTGTACCTGTTTATATTACAGCTTTAACAGGAATTGACGATGCAATGCTGGCAGATGCGCCAACATTTCAAGATGTTGCTTTGCAAATTTACCAATTACTTAACGATAAGATTTTTGTAGCCCATAATGTAAATTTCGATTATTCTTTTCTGAAACATCATTTAGCTGCTTTTGGTTACGATTTAAATTGTAAAAAACTTTGCACAGTGAGGCTCAGCAGGAAGTTAATCCCTGGAAAATCTTCTTACAGTTTAGGGAAATTGTGTAGTGCACTGCAAATACCAATTCAAAACAGGCACAGAGCTGCCGGCGATGCTGATGCCACCAGCATATTATTTAATCTGTTATTGGAAAATGATCATGAAGGTGTAATTGCCGAAATGCTAAAGAAAGCATCCAAAGAGCAGGTTTTACCGCCTCATTTAGATAAAGCTTCAATTTTAAGGTTGCCAAATCAGCCCGGAGTATATTATTTTAAGGATAATAAAGGTAAAATTGTATATGTGGGTAAGGCTAAAGATTTAAAAAAAAGAGTGATCAGTCATTTTACCGGGAATAAACCAAACAAGCAACGTCAGGATTTTTTACGAACCATTCATCATGTGGATTTTGTTGTTTGTGGCACAGAACTCATGGCATTGATTTTAGAGGCAAATGAGATTAAACGGCTTTGGCCAGAAAACAACCGGGCAATGAAGCGTTATGAGCACAAATATGATTTATACGTTTTCGAAGATCAGAATGGTTATTTACGATTGGCAATAGATAAACACAAAAAAAACAATAAGTCTCTTCAAAGCTTCAACAGCTTATTGGAGGGATATCATTTTTTAAACCAGTTAATAGAGAAATATCAGCTCTGCGCTAAATTATGTTATCTTCAAAAAACAGCTACAAAATGTACGGCACATGAAAACGGACAATGTTTTGGTGCCTGTAGCGGGATTGAAACCGTGTCGGTTTACAATAAAAGACTTAACCATGCGTTGGATGAAATTCAAAATTTACAACCCAGTTTTGCGCTTGTTGATGAAGGAAGAAAAGAGGAAGAATTTAGCTGTCTGGTTATAGAAAAAGGAAAATTTTACGGGATGGGATATTTCACTGATAAAACTTATTTATCTGATGGCTTAGCTCCTATCAAAAATGATTTGTCTGTTTATCAATCTAATAGTTATATTCTTAATTTAATTTTAAACCACGCAGAACAATTTCCGCAGAAATTATATAAATTGTAAGAAATTTAATGAAGTGGGCTTCAAGTATGACACCATGATTTCAAGCAAGTCAATGAAAAACTTTTCAAAGTTAAGATTATTGATAATCTGCCATCGATGTTATGCTTGCCGCAATGTTACCAAATAGTTAGAACAAAATAATTATGGATATATCAACTTTTATAAAACTGGCCCTATCTTTTGATGAGGCTACTGAACAACCTCACTTTGATAAGAACTCTTTTAGAGTTAACGATAAAATTTTTGCAACGATCGATACTAAAAACTTAAAAGCGGTTTTTAAACTCTCAGAAGTTGATCAATCTGTATTTTCTGATTTCGATCCATCAGCTATTTACCCTGCAACAGGCGCCTGGGGTAAGCAAGGCTGGACAATTTTCGAAATTAAGTTTGTTGAGCCTGAAATGATAAAAGATGCATTAACACTTTCTTATTGTAATGTAGCTCCTCAAAAACTTGCAGCTAAATATCAGGATGTAGCTGAATGATACATCAATCTGTCTCAAATTACCCTCTAAATTTTCGTTTTTAGCTATCATCTTTCAAATTGTTGTTTAATATCTTTATTACTTAATAAAATATTATGATAAAATCACTTTGGATAAACCTTCCCGTGAAGGATATCAACAGATCAAAAGCGTTTTTCACCAAACTTGGTTTCAGATTAAACCAGCAATATGGAGTTCGCGATGATTCTGCTAGCTTTATGATTGGCGACAGCGATTTGGTATTGATGCTTTTCGAAAGATCATTGTATGAAGGTTTTGCCGGAACCTCAATTGCTGATGATCTTTCCGGCAGTGAAGTATTATTCTCCTTCGATGCGGAAAGCCCGGAAGAAGTAGATGAGCTGGCTGAAAAAGTTGTAGCAGCTGGCGGTACTTTATATGGGGAGCCTGCATATAAAGATGGTTGGATGTATGGTTGTGGCTTTATTGATTTAGATGGACAAAGATGGAGTATTCTTTATATGGATTTAAGTAAAATGCCTTTAGGTTAACTACAAAATAACATTATTAAAAAAATGGATACTAAACCAGTTATCGTAGAACGTGTTTACAATGCACCAATTGAAAAAGTTTGGAATGCTTTGACGGATCATGATCAACTCAAAAAGTGGTATTTTCAAATAAAGGAATTCAAACCAGAAATTGGATTTAAATTCGACTTTAGTGGTGGCCCTGAAGATGGCCCTCAATTTCTCCATCTTTGTGAAATCACACAAGTTGTTGATGGAAAAAAGATTGCTTATACCTGGAAATATGATGGTTATCCCGGAAACACAGAAGTAATATGGGAATTGTTTGAAGAAGGAGATCAAACCCGTCTTAAGTTATCGCATACCGGTTTGGAAAGCTTCGCAGAAAATGGGAAAGATTTCAGCAAAGAAAATTTTGTTGGTGGCTGGAATTATTTCGTAAACGATGCATTGAAGAACTTTCTTGAGCCAGAAACGTAGAATCTTTTAAAAAGATAGGATTCGAAGAGTCTATTCTATTCATTTCAAAGAGCTCTAATCATTTACTGCGTTTCATTTGAAATAGTGAATTTCGTGTACTATCTTTTCTTAAATTTCTTCAAGAGCAGATTTTATCGCGCTGTAAACATAATCCAAATCCTCATCGCTAATCACATAAGGTGGTAAAATGTAGATAATGTTTCCTAGCGGACGAAGGATAATTCCCTTATCTAAAAAATAAGCATAAAGTAAATTACGCAAACTGCTTAAATAAGAAGTTTCATTTCCTGTTTCCCATTCAATAGCGATAATGGTTCCGGTATGTCTTACTGCTTTTACTTTTGTATGAGATTTGATTTCCTCCAGAAATACGGCATGTTTATTTTCTATTCGTTTTATGTTTTGAAGCGTTTTACTATCTAACAAAATATCTAAGCTCGCCAATGAAGCCACACAAGCAATTGGATTAGCAGTAAAAGAATGCCCATGGTACAAAGTTTTAAGTTTATCTTCACTTAAAAATGCTTCAAAAATTTTGTTGCTACAAGTGGTTATACCAAGAGGCATTGTTCCTCCGGTTAACCCTTTACTTAAGCAGAAAATATCAGGCTTATTCGTCAGTTTTTCGCAGGCAAAATAAGTTCCCGTTCTACCAAAACCAGTCATTACCTCATCAGCAATGGTTAAAATTTCTGCTTCATTACAGGCAAAGATCAACTCATCCAAGTATTTAGCTTCATACATCAGCATTCCGCCTGAGCCTAAAATCAAAGGTTCGAATATGAAGCAGGCTGTTTTAGATTTGAGATTTGCAATTTGTGATTTGAGATTTGCTATGTTATCCTCATTTGGCAAATCAATGAACTCCACATCGAATAACAAACCATTAAAAGCATCGGTAAAAATACTTCTTCCACTAACAGACATGGCGCCGAAAGTATCGCCATGATACGCATTTTTGAATGCCAGAATCTTGGTTTTAGGTATCCCTTTATTATTCCAATATTGCAGGCACATTTTTAATGCTACCTCTACAGCAGTTGAGCCATTATCTGTATAAAACACTTTATCCTGTTGTCCTGGTAAGATTGGCAGAAGTCTTTCAGCCAACAATACTGCTGGCTCGTGAGTAAAACCAGCAAAAATCACATGCTCCAAAACATTAAGCTGTTCAGCAACTTTTTTAGCTATATAAGGATGGGAATGCCCATGAATGTTTACCCACCATGAAGAAACTGCATCAATATACTTTTTACCTTTTTCATCAAAAACATAAACACCTTCGCCTCTAACGATTGGAATGTGAGGCAACGCATTTTTCATTTGCGTGTAGGGATGCCAGATCACTTTTTGATCTCGTTCTGTTAAATTGAGGTTTGAAGTTGGAGCTGGTGTATTGAAGGTATCTGACATAAAATTATAATTAACCCGAATATTGGTCTTTTAAAAGCTGAGCAACGGTTTGATCTGTTCGGAATGTGATTTCATTTATGGATAATTTTTTTATGGCCACCCATCTAAAAGCCTGAAGGATTTCGCCTTCGCTATCAAAATCATATATTTTAGTTTTGAAAGCCAATTGCAGTGGCGCCTTTTCTTTTACCATGTAGTAAACACTAATGACCTGGCTATCGTTAAATGAAGATTTTTCAAAAAAATCGGTAGTGTAAAAATGAGATAGCACTTCAATTTCGGCATTGCATTCTTCCATGAATTCACGTTTCAAACCATCAATTAATCCTTCACCAAACTCAAGTCCCCCACCAGGAAATTTGCTAAAACGAATACCATATTCCTCCTCATCACTGACCAAAACTTCGTTATTTTCATTGATTAACAAACCATAAACTCTTACATTAAAGTAGCTCATTTTCGAAGTGCTTTTTGTTTTTAATAACAATTTCCGGAGTCCAGACAATTTCTTTTCTAAAGGCCTCTGCCCTAACCGGACATTCGCTCATGTGGCAGTAATGACAACATTTGGGCAAACATGGGTCAGCATGAATGAATAATTCTGCCTTGCGAACCCCATTTTTATTAATTAATTCATCAATTTGAGAGATTTCCCGATGAACTTGGTTTAAATCAAAATAATAAGGTAGCGTTACGTGGCAATCGATATGAAAGTCAGGTCCATATTGTTGCGTACGAAGATTATGAACATCAATCCACGGGTTGTGCCTGTTCTTTTGCAATACATCAACCACTTCTTCTACAAGGGTAAAATCACTTTCATCCATTAAACCACCAACGGAGCCTCGCGTAAGTTTGTAACCTGAGTAAACGATATAAAAACCTACCAAAACAGATAAAAAACTATCTAACCAAATAATATTTGTTAACTGAATTAAAATTAATCCCAAAACAATAGCTACGCTTGTATAAGTATCCGTTAACAGGTGTTTACCGTCAGCTTGTAGTGTAACTGAGTGTTGATCTTTTCCAACATTAATAAGGTACAAGCCCACAATCATGTTTACCAGGCCTGTTATGCCAATAATAAGTGTTCCTTCCAAAAGTTGACCAACAACATGTGGGTAAACCAGATTATAAGAAGATTTAAAAATGATGATTACACCAGCAATTAAAATCAACATCCCTTCTACAAATGCAGAAAAAAATTCTACTTTTCCATGTCCGTAAGGATGGTTTTCATCTCGAGGTTGCGTGCTCAGGTAAATACTGTAAAATGCAAAACTTCCGGCAATTACGTTTACAATACTTTCTGCAGCATCGGTTAAAATTGCGTTAGAACCTGTGATAAAGTAAGCCACAAATTTCGCCAGCATTAGTACAACACTCACGATTAACGAAATTACAATAGCTTTCTTTTTTACCGTCACGGGATTATTTTTAGCAAAAATACGCTTATCAAATAAATTAAATGATAAAAACTATAGCTTTTTTAGTGCAGAATAATATTTGGTTTATATATTTGCGCTCAAAGTAATTAACCATGAGCACCTTATCTAAAAGAATCAATAGTTTATCAGAATCTGCAACCCTTAAAATGACCAAACTTGGCCGCGAACTCGCATCCAAAGGGATTAACATCATCAGTTTGAGTGTTGGCGAACCCGATTTTAATACGCCAGACCATGTTAAAGATGCAGCAAAAAAAGCATTAGATGAAAACTATACCCGCTATTCACCTGTACCAGGTTACCCTGATTTACGTCAGGCCATTGTGAATAAATTGAAAACTGAAAATAATTTAGATTACGATGTTTCTCAAATTGTTGTATCAACAGGGGCAAAACAATCACTTTCAAATGTAATTTTAACATTAATTGATCCTGATGATGAAGTAATCATCCCTACTCCATATTGGGTTTCATATTCAGAAATGGTGGTTTTAGCTGAAGGTAAATCAGTTTTTATTGATACAGATATTGAAAGCAATTTTAAAATTACACCTGAGCAATTAGAAGCTGCAATTACACCAAAAACCAAGCTTTTTATGTTCTCATCACCTTGTAATCCTACCGGATCGGTTTACAGTAAAGAAGAATTAGCGGCTTTGGTAAAGGTTTTCGAAAAACATCCAAACATTTACATCCTGTCTGATGAAATTTATGAACACATTAATTTTGTTGACAAACATGAATCGATTGCACAATTTGAGAGCATAAAAGATCGTGTGATTATCGTGAATGGATTCTCTAAAGCTTTTGCAATGACGGGTTGGAGACTAGGCTATATTGCTGCAAATAAAGAAATAGCTGCAGCTAACGACAAACTTCAAGGACAAACAACTTCTGGCACCTGCTCTATTGCACAAAGAGCCGGTATTGTTGCTTACGAACAAGGCTTAGAAAGCGTATTAAAAATGAAAGAAGCTTTCTTGCGCCGCAGAGAACTGGTTTATAACCTGCTAAATGAAATTCCTGGAGTAAAAACTAACCTTCCGGATGGCGCATTTTATTTCTTCCCTGAAATCAGTTCATTCTTTGGCAAAAAAGATGCTGACGGGAATGTGATCAAAGATTCATCTGATTTAGCCCTTTACTTATTGAATGTTGGACATGTGGCTACCGTTGGTGGCGATTCTTTTGGCAATAACAACTACATTCGTTTATCTTATGCAGCATCTGATGAAAGTTTAGTTGAAGCATTGAGGAGAATTAAAGAAGCATTAGCTAAACTTAATTAATATATTAAAACGATAATAATAAATTCGTCATTGCAAGGCACGAAGCAATCTTAAAACATTAGGTTTTAGACCAGCGATAGTAACATTCCTTGGTGCCCAGCAATGACGATCGTTTTAGGTTGCTTGTACTATTTCTGTATAATTAAACCTGATTGAAGCGGCATCCCCTGATTTTTCATCAGGGATATAGCGAAAAGCAGGACGACCACTATAAAATAGAACAGTACCTTGCTTTCCAAATAAGAATTATAAATCTGTTCCTTTTATATTTACACCATGCCAAGTTCCCTTTAAGGGATTTAGGTGTTTAACTTCTGATCGCTTCAACCGGATCTAATCTTGATGCGGAATAAGCTGGCCAAAAACCAGATATCGTTCCTATAATAATCGAAATCCAAATCCCTAAGGCAATATTATTTAAGCCCAGAATAATATAAAAACCTGTTACCGCACCGAGCAGTAAAGCGATTAAATAAACCAGTAGTAAACCTAATAATCCTCCAAGAATGCAGAGTGAAATGGATTCGAAAATAAACTGAAGCAATATAAAATAGTTCTTAGCTCCGAGCGACTTCTGAATTCCAATAATATTCGTTCTTTCTTTTACCGATACAAACATGATGTTTGCAATACTAAAACCGCCTACTAAAATAGAGAAACCACCTATTATCCACCCCGCCCAATTTACCATCGTAAACATAGAGTCTAATTGATTGGAAATAATAGTTGTTTTATTTAAAGCGAAGTCTTCCTCTTGTCCGGGTTTAATTCTATGAATAGAACGCATTAAACCCTTAAGTTCACTTTCCACCTCTTCCAACGAAACATTGTCATTCCCCCGAACTGTAATTTGTGGCCCATAACGCTCATTTTGAATATCCAATATCCCTTTGGCAAAATTAATCGGGATATTAACATTTTTATCCAGTGAGGTTCCAAGCATATCTTCACCTTCTTTTTTGAAAACGCCGATAACTGTTAATCGCCTGCCTAAAATCTGAACCTGTTTTCCAACCGGATCATCACCATCAAAAAGGCCATCTGCAATATCTGACCCCAGAATGCATACTGGCGAACCATTTTTACTTTCGTTTTCTGTAAAATATCTTCCTTCCTGCAACTCAAAACTCCAGGTTTTATTAAAATCATGAGAGGCTGCCCAAACTGATATTCCTTCAATGGAATTGCTTCTGTATTTAATGGTTCTATCGTTTGTAGAGATTTCAAAAGTAATACCCTGTGCATTGCCCATGCGTTCCCTTAATGCTTCAAAATCGCGAAGTGATGGTTGCGGACGATTCATGTATTTCCACCATGGATAATTATCACCAAAACTCCAGGGCCATTTCTGAACATAAATGGTATTTGATCCAAGCTTATCTACGCTAGCCTGAAGTTTCCCACGAAAAGTATCTACCGCCGAAAAAACAGCAATAATGGTAAAAATCCCAATTGTAATCGCTAAAAGCGATAACATGGTACGCAATTTATTCTGGCGTAATGCATCAAAAGCAAAACGGAAACTCTCGCCTATAAGCCTAAAGATTATCATAATTAATGGTTAGATGCAAAGCCCTTAAAAAGGTTACAACTCATTTTCAAAACTAGTTATTTTTATATGTGCTGTAGGTTTAAACCTAATATTTTTTAATTAGAAAAGGATTAAAACATAATATACTATAATTGCGTTTGATAAAATACGAAAAAGAAAAATTAAATTCGTATTTTTGCACCTCAAAAAATTCATCAAGAATGAAATTATCACAATTCAAATTCAACTTACCAGAATCATTAGTAGCTAGTAACCCTGCAGAACAACGCGACGAAGCACGTTTAATGGTTTTACACAAAGACAGCGGTAAAATTGAACATAAAATTTTCAAAGACGTTTTAGGTTATTTCGATGACAAAGACGTAATGATATTAAATAATACTAAGGTTTTTCCTGCTCGTTTATATGGAAACAAAGAAAAAACCGGTGCAACCATCGAAGTTTTCTTGTTACGCGAATTAAACAAAGAGTTACGTTTATGGGATGTTTTAGTAGATCCGGCACGTAAAATCCGTGTTGGAAACAAGTTATATTTTGGCGATAATGATTTATTGGTTGCTGAAGTTGTAGACAACACCACTTCCCGTGGCCGTACCATCCGCTTTTTATTTGAAGGCACCGACGAAGAATTCAGAAGAAACGTGGAGATTTTAGGTGAAACACCACTTCCTAAATACATTAAACGCAAAGCAACTGCTGAAGATAAAGAACGTTACCAAACCATTTTTGCAAAGCATGAAGGTGCTGTAGCTGCTCCAACGGCTGGCTTGCACTTTAGCCGCGAGTTAATGAAACGCCTCGAACTTAAAGGTGTGGAATTTGCAGAGGTTACTTTACATGTTGGTTTAGGCACATTCAGAACCGTTGAGGTTGAAGATTTAACCAAACACAAAATGGATTCTGAACAATTCATTATTGAGCAGAAGGATGCCAACATCGTAAATAAAGCAATCGAAGAGAAAAGAAAAATCTGTGCGGTGGGTACAACATCTATGCGTGCGATCGAATCAGCAGTTTCGGCAAACAGAACTTTGAAGGCCGCTAACGACTGGACTAGTAAGTTCATCTTCCCTCCTTACGATTTTAGCATTGCAAATTCGATGATCACTAACTTCCACACACCAGAATCTACTTTACTGATGATGGTAAGTGCGTTTGGTGGTTACGAAAACGTAATGAATGCTTACGAAGTAGCGGTTAAAGAAAAATACAAATTTTATAGCTATGGTGATGCCATGCTAATTATATAGATTTGAGTATGGAGATATGAGATTTGAGTTTAGGGCTCAAAATCTCATATCTCAAATCTATAATCTCATATCTTACCACATGAAATACTACGCTATAATTGTAGCAGGCGGTTCTGGAAATCGGATGCAGACAGAAACCCCAAAACAATTTTTGTTGCTCAAAAACCTCCCGGTTTTAATGCACACCATAAAAGCATTTGCACAAAGCGATTCTCAACCCAAAATTTTATTGGTTTTAAACAAGGAACAGCAGGGATACTGGAAAAGACTTTGTGAAGAGTTTAATTTCCGCATCCCTCATGAAGTTATTGATGGAGGCTCAGAACGTTTTTATTCAGTTAAGAATGCGCTTGAAACCATTAACGAGGAAAGCATTGTTGCTATTCATGATGCAGTTCGTCCATTGGTATCAAAAGAATTGATTGATAACTGTTTTAAGAGCGCAGAAATGCAAGGAAATGTAATTGCAGCTGTTCAGTCAAGCGACAGTGTCAGAATGCTTAGAGATGATAAAACTTCTGCCTTAAAGCGCGATGAAATCTATCTTGTTCAAACACCTCAAACTTTTGGTTCTGAAATTTTAAAGGAGGCTTATCAGCAAGATTATTCTATTCATTTTACTGATGACGCAAGTGTTGTCGAATCGATTGGTTATGAAATCAATATCGTTGAGGGGGAGAGAAATAATATTAAAATCACTTACCCTATTGATTTGGAACTGGCAGAATTATTATTAAAAAAATAATTGGCGTAAACAAACAAGTGATATAAAATCATCTAACATCAATATTGTTATCTTGACTTTGTAAAGAATAAACAAAAAGAGGAATTTCTAATGAGATTCCTCTTTTAAGTTCTACTGATTTTGTAGCAATGCTACCAATCAATAATGCTCGTTTATATTTTACGCTGCTCTGCCGATTACTTTCAGCAAGATTGCAATAACTGCGATCACTAATAAAACGTGAATTATTCCTCCCACATCGCCGAAGCCGTGGAATACAAAACCAATCACCCATAGTATAACCAATACTACTGCGACTAAATACAATAAATTTCCCATAGTGTTAATTTTTTAAGTAAATATTACTGTACTAACACATGGGCAAAAGTTTTGTTTAAAAAATGTAAATTATAATCGTAAACAATTGATTATCAATCATATTTAAATTTTATTAACAAAAAAATCTGCAGCATTTATTGTTCATTGCCTAACTACAACATCATTGGCTTAAAAAAGAGCCAACAATAAAATATTCATTACTTTTTTTTTAATTAATGTATTGACATTCAGGTATTTACTATTTTATATTAGCTATACAAAGCATTAAAAATGATGTTAACTTTTTATATAGCAAATATTCATGGAAAAGAAGATCAGAAGGGCATTGATCTGGTTGTTTCCCTCAAACTTCATAATTGTTGATTCTTCAGAGAACCTGAGCGCTAACAGGCGCATGATTTGCCGCTACGTGGACGCGATTGGATATCCTTTATTTTTGGATAAGAGCTTAATGAGGAACTTCAGTGGCATTCTACTTTAAGTCAAATGAGGCAGTTTTTTAACAGTGAAGAATTACTGCCATATTTAAAGCTGGTATCACCAGTAGATTGAAAAGGGATTGGTTAAAAGGTTGGTCATGGACAGCCTATGCTACTATACAGGGTGTTGTTGAACGAGAGTTCCTGGCTGGCGTAATGTACTTATAGAAAAGAATTGGATTTAGGCACATTGATGGTTATTCATCTATTTTAAAATGCAAAAAGCCGAATAACCATTTAATTTAAAATGTTATTCGGCCTTTTATTTTAATTTGTGCAACAGCCACTTTTGCTGAGGCTCTTCAAATTAAATTACAAGCTAAATCCGTAAGCTAAACGGATACCTGCAAAACCGATGCTGCCGTTGTTTGAATATCCTTCGTATTTAGCAGCTAGATCTAAGCCGTTACTCCAAGAATATCCGATAGCAGGAGAATACACAAATGATGTTCCTGCGCCTTTATTCGTACCAAATCCAGCACCAAGTTCAGCTAAGCCATAAGCACCTGCACCAGAATCACTAAAAAAGTATTTTGCTCCTACTTTAACAGGAATAACTCCAAAACTACCCCCTCCGTAAGAATCTTTAATAGAAAAATTGTTATAACCAGCTGTAATTGGAATTGACAACTGTTTATCAACATTAAACTGATATCTGATATCTCCACCTAGAACCAGGCCGTAACCAGTTGATGTTCCAGCGCCTACATTTAATCCTATTCCCAAATTTGTTGATTGAGCTTTAACATTTGTAGTAAAGAATAATGCCACAACAGCTGCTGAGGTAGCAATGATTTTAGTAATTGTTTTCATTTTAAGATATTGTTTTTGAGTTAAACTAATATGTTTTTCATAAACACAAAGGTTGTGCCAAAAGGGCCTTTTTAGCATCATTTGAGCCATAAACAGGTCAAAAACAAGCAATTTTTGTTAATTAATCTTAATTGAAACTTTATTTAGAATCTGTTGTTTTAATTGGTTTATTTCTTCATTTGCATTCAGCCAGATAATATCCACTTTATCCTTTTCCATTTTTCTAAAAAAGGTGTTCTGACGTTTTGCATACTGACAAATTGCCGTTCCTAATCGCAATTTAAGTTCATCGTAGCTTAACTGCCCCTCCAGGTAATTGACAATAAATTTATATTCCAAGCCGTAAAAAATTAAAATTTCTTTTGATATTCCATCGTCAATAAGCTTTCTTACTTCCTCAATCATCCCGCTTTTCAATCGTTCATCCAATCGGGTTAAAATTTTAGCCCGGGTAATTTCAACCTGATTTTTTAAACCAAAAATTATAGGCATAAGCTCGGGTCTTTTAACTGTTTCCAAAGAATTAAATTTTAAAAATTCAGCTATTTCAATTGCTCTTATTATTCTCTTTTTAGAATTTAAGTCAACGTATTCTATATTATCACGGGTATTTAACTTCTCAATTAATTCATCCTTCTCATATTTTTCCAAACTTTTTCTTAAATTTTCATTTACAGGGATGGATGTATAGTCTTGTTTTTGCAAAAGACTGTGAATGTACATTCCGGTACCTCCGCATAAAACCGGAACTTTCCCCCGTTTAGTGATATCATCAAAAGCTTTATAAAAATCATTTTTAAATGCATCAACATGATACCGGTCACCAGCTTCCAATATATCAATTAAATGGTAGGGAATCTTTTGATCATCGACTTGATATTCCTGAAGGTCTTTTCCTGTTCCAATATCCATGTGTTTAAAAACCTGACGGCTATCTGCACTGATTATTTCTCCATTTAAAGCCTGAGCCAGTTGAACTGCCAGCTTGGTTTTGCCCGACGCGGTTGCACCTAAAATAATAATCAGATTAAAATCAATCATGCTAAAACTTTAAGATATATTTTAAGCTGCCTGTATTAAATACCGTTTTCCTGGGAAAATGATTTTCTTTTATTAAGGAACGATTAAAGTGTTCATCGAGGCAAAAATATTGTGGCGGTAATGAATCTGTATTAATAAAGCCTAACTTCACGTAAGCTCCTCCTGTTGACCAATCCCGATCGGCATAGGTCATTAAATCGTCTGGCTTGTATTGTTCAGAAAAATGAGATATCAGTTTACTCAAACCACCCGTAACTGAATAACCTGTTTTAACGGCAAACCTGATTAATTCTGCAGACTTGTAATTTTCCTCGTAATTCATTTTACGTAAAGCTGAAAAAGTGGCCACCGCCACAAGCTGTTCCTTGTCAAACAATCCAAGCTTATATCTGCTGCTCACATATCCCTGTAAATGGTTTTCATTTAAAAATGATTGAGCAATCGGCTTTGTTATTTTTTGAATAGTAGTTTTTCTTCCGTGAATCCGGTTATTTAAACCTAACAGAGAAGCAATCCGGCCAAGAACTTGTTTCGATCTGGTTATCCAAACATCTTCCCATAAATGAATTAGTTTTGGTCCTTTAGCGGTATATTCACCTTGTAGCTTAGTAAGATCTTCCGGACAAAAATGATGGTTTAAATTAACCAAATGGATGGTAAAATCATGATCAACCAGTTTGAGCAATTCAAAATCATTAAACCAAAAAAAATGGCATTCAATTTTTAATTCGGCTAACGCCGAACATAATTGATGATGCCAGATAATATTTTTTTCAGGTATTGAGTTGTTCAATTAATTTATTTGAATAGCTTTAAAATCCACGCAAATTTAACCAACTGATTTTAAATCCATTCTTTTTCTTTGAAGTTAACGTGAATAATTTCAATTAATGTTTCTACTTCTTTGAGTTGAGCATCGTCAAGTTTATCAATTTTCAACCCTGCTATATCATTACCAAAACTTACCAGATTTTGATTGGAAGCAGAGAATTCGCTTGTATTAACTTTTACTTCTACCACATCTCCATTAATGTATATGCCTGCAAAAAAACGTTCAGTAACTTTTTGTCCATCTTTTTCAATGTTTTTTTCACTGTAAAGATCATATCCGGTTTCAGAGTTTTCATGTACAGTATAGCCAAGCGTGGCATAAGGTTGAACGCTTGCCCTTATGGTTTGAAAGATTTCTACAAGGTCAGTTTTCATAATGTATTTTGATTTTAGATTTTAAACATCAAAAGAGAAATATTGTTTAAGTTTTATCATCAAGCCACCACGCAGTAGTTGGCAAATAATCATTTAAAACAACGGTTTCACCCAATCTTGGCGTCACAATTTGTAATTGTTTTTTTGCTGCTGCAGCCACTACACGAGTGATCGGCTCGTTCCAGGGATGCATGGCTAAACTAAATTTGCCCCAATGTACTGGCATTAAAACTTTTGCTTTTAAATCTATTGCGGCCTGTACGGTTTCTTCAGGGAACATATGGATATATGGCCAGTATGCATTGTATTGTCCGCATTCCAATAAGGCCAAATCAAACGGACCAAACTCTTCTCCGATTTTAACAAAATGGGTATCATAGCCTGAATCGCCACCTAAAAAAAGTTTGCTATGGGCGGCCTGCATTATAAAAGCCGACCAAAGTGTTTGATTACGTTTAAATTTTCTGCCAGTAAAATGCCTTGCCGGAACGGCTGTGAATTTTATTCCATTGGAAAAGCTTAAAGACTCTCCCCAACACAATTCTTTTATTTTCGATGCATTAATCCCCCATCTTTCCAAATGAGCTCCAACACCCAACGAAGTAATGATTTCTTTTGTCTTAGGGGCTAATTTCAATATACTTTGGTAATCTAAATGATCGTAATGATCATGTGTGATCAAAATCACATCGATTTCTTTAAAATCGTCTGCTTTAACAAAGTCTGTTCCAGGGAATGCCTTGCTCCCAATAAAAGAAAACGGAGACGGGGATTTGTTAAATACGGGATCTACTAAAACTTTTAAACCATCAACTTTAATCAGGTATGAAGAATGCCCGAACCAGATAACTTCCGGAGATTGGGTTCTTGTTTTACCATTCAAATCGGGTTTAACAAAACTTAATTCTTTTTGCGGAATTTTGTTTGGTTGCTTATCAAATAAAAAAGCCTTCAGCACTTTAAAAAAACTAACTCCCTCTGGCTGCATTGGTGTAACGGAAAGGTTTTGCAACGCACCATCACGATAGTTTGACAGATGATGAATTTTATCTAACCTCAATCCATGTGGCAACCTTCCGAATACGGGAAGGTTTAGAATCAGGAGAAAAAACAGTGTTAAAATCAGTATTATATAAACAGCAATCATGAAATTAAAATTTTAAGCAATGTACGTATTAGATAAATGATGTTTAAAATAATTACGTCAGCGGAAAGCAAAATAAAAAAGCTCCAATAAATTGGAGCTTTTCAATCATTAATATACCTAAGAGCGCTTTTACTTCAATAACCACATGGTTTGGTTTTGATCATCATTACCTCCATATTGACTTGCTACAGCGGCAGCCAAATTGGCTCCATTGTAATTCAGCTCATTTAAAGGATATAACCAACGTAGTGGAAATTTGCTTGAAGGAGTATTTAAATTTGTTGAAGAATTTAACTTAAATACCGGATAACCAGTTCTTCTATTCTCAAACCAACCTAAATACTTGGGCCCCTGCAAGAAATTTGCCAGATATTTTTGTGTAATAATTTGGGCGATTTGTTCCTCGGCTGTTCCAGCTAAAGCCACGCCAGGTGTTGAAGGATAGGCTGCAATATACGCAGCATCCATTTTCATATTATGGTGGTAATCGGCTACATCTGGTGTGTAAGCAACTATAAAATTCATTGAATTTGTAATTGCTGATGCATAATGAGTTTGAGCAGGTGTGGTAGTAATCCATCCTCTAACTGCACCTTCAGCAAGTGCAAGCTCTTGATCCCAATAATTAAATACACCGACTGGTTCGGCATTTACCAATTGAACATATCTGTTATTAATATCAGAATAATCTTTATTTACTCTTCTGGTTTGTAAACTTGAAAAAGAATCAGAAGGTTCTACACTTGGATATGCATTATAGTCTGTTTCACTTAAGCCCGCTGCTATTTTTACTGGTGAGGGTTTGGCAAAATAGAATAAACGCTTGTCTTGCAGTGTTTTCAAGGGTTCCAGCAATACGTTCGTTAACATCGTATAATTCGATTTTACGAACGAGTTTCCTGAGCCTGCGGGTACATCGCTCCATGGATAATTTTGCCCTGCGGTTGAATTATAAGCTAATGCAAAATTATCTCTGTAATCTCTCATTATTGGTCTGTTTGCAGCGATATCTTTAAAACGTTCAATAACTTTTAAATCTGCATCGGCTGTTTTTTTATACAGATTTATTAAAACATGTAATTGAAAACTATTGGTCAATCTTCGCCATTTGTCTACATTACCGCCATAAATAGGATCACCATCAAAGTTTGTACCTTGCGAAAACAAGGTATTAGCTTGATCGAGTTCGTTTAAAATGCCTAAAAAAACAGCTTTCTGCGAATCATATTTAGGTTGTAGTATAGCATCAGTTTCGCCTTTAACAGCTTCAGAATACGGAATATCTCCTACTTGCATGGTTGCCATAAAAAATTGCCAGGCACGAATAAAATGACCTAAACCATCATACGATTTTTTCAAACCATCTGTTGTTGCATAATTCACCATAGGAGTAACATTTCTTAACAGCGTTATACGACCAAAATCTGCTCTGCTGATATTGTTGTATTGGGCGTTTTCCTGACCTTCTCCCCAGGTAAGATATTTTCCTAACAGGTAAGGTTGCATAAAACTTTTCTGAGTGCTGATATCGCCCCTGGTAATGCTCAGAATCATACTTGTTGCAAGCATTGCCGAGTTAACCTGAGTTGTTGCATTTGGATTTGTATTTATTTGCTCAAACTTTTTACAGCTACCAATCATTAAAACCACTATGGGAATTAAGAGGATAATTTTTTTCATATTATTTTTCATAAAAATCTCTTTTAGAATTGCCTGAATAACACTATAATCCAATTTTTAAATTAAAACCAATCATTCTCATAGATGGGGAATTTAGGTTTTCGGTATCAACATCCGGATCTGAGAATTTGAATTTGGTCCACATGTAAAGATTTTGTCCGGTTAATGAGAATGAAGCATTTTTCAAACCGAGCTTACTCACAAACCTGGATGGGAATTGATAACCTAACGATACTTCTCTTAATTTAATAAAAGATTGTTTTTGCGCGCCCGCGTCACCACCTCTATACCATTGTGCATAATCCTGGTATCCAATCTGCTGGTCATTTGGCGCATACTGACGGGTATCACTGGTAATTTGACCGTACTTATCATAGGTTACGGTTCCGGAGATAACTTTAACTCCCTGGCCAACAAAATTATTTTGACCTAATACCACCTGATTGTAGCGATAAATATTATCTGATTCAGGATTTGTACCAGAATCCCACATTTTGTCATACACGTAGTTGTACATTAAGCCGCCAATTCTCCCATCAATGTTCACTCCTAAATTCCAGTTTTTGTAAGTAAAGTTATTGATGAAACCGAAAGTAAAATCAGGATCCCTGTAACCATACTTTTTAACATAATTGCTCCACACCGGAAAGCCACTTTCGTATATTACATTTCCATTTGGATCAGTTAACCAATAATTATCGGTGTAAATATCTAATCTTTCTCCTTTTTTAACCCACAAATTATCTGCTGAGTAAACCGGATCAAGATCTACATAATAGCGATGTTGTTTCGACCAATTGATTGTTGAATACCATTCGAAGTTTTTGTTTTTAATGATTGATCCATCAACAGTAACCTCCAAACCTTTTCTTTCAAATGTTTCCTGAGTATTAACCAGTGTTGATGAAAACCCCGATGTTGCCGGTATCGGTGTACTTACTTGCTGGTTGTAATAAAGTTTATTAAAATAAGCTATATCAAAATGCAGGCGTTTTTTAAATAAGTAACTTGCGGCACCAATTTCATAAGTTCTTTGCGAACTTGGAAGTAAGTTTGCGCCTAGTAATGATGATGGATAATTGGCAGAATTTAAGTTATTCCAGGCTGATGTAGTGGTACCATAATTTCTGTTTGTTGCATAAGGATTCAATGCGGTTTTGAACACTGCCCATGAACCTCTCACTTTAAACATATCAATTAGTTCTGGCATCTTAATCAACTCGGAGATAACCACACTTGATCCAATTGAAGGATAAAAGTAAGATCTGGAGCTTTTAGGTTGAGCTGAATTCCAGTCATTTCTACCCGTGAAATCTAAAAACACAGCATCATTCCAGCCAATTGATGCCCTCGCATAGAGACTATTAATTTGTCTGGTTGAATAAGATTGAGAAACTGTTGGTGGTTCAATTGAGCCGGCCAAAGAGTAAAATGTTGGACTTATCAATCCATTTCTTGTGGTACCACTTAAAGATTCATCAATCCAATAATAAATTGTTCCTCCGGCTAAAGCATCAAATGACCATTTATTAATTTTCTTTTTATAACTCAATATCGCATCATCATTTGTACTAAATCCCCTCGAATCTGTTATCGAGTACATTCCTCTGGCATTCCATCCACCTCTTGTGGAGTAAATATTGGCAGCAGGATTACGCATGGTCGACTTGTTGTTATAATTGTCGTATCCTAATCTAACCAGGAAATTTAAGTCTGGCGTGATTTGATAATTTGCCGTAATGTTTGCATTAACGGTATTTTGCTGATATCCGCTTAATTTTTCGTAAGCGATCAAATAAGGGTTATCATACCAGTTGGAGTATATCCAGTTTTGAGTTTTATTGGGTTCTTTCCAGTAATTTTTATAGTCTCTAATATCATACTCTGGTCCGGTCCACATAATCAACTGATATAAATAACCCTGGTCATTATATCCTCCACCCCAAATCTGGTCAGACCAACGTCTGCTCATTCCCACATGACTTTCTAATTTAAATTTATCACTTAGTTTTATCTCTCCGGCAAGGGTAAGATTTAACATGTTTAGTTTTTGATTTGGGAACTGACCTTTATTATAAATATCGTTAATGCCAACTCTAAAACTTCCATTTTCTCCAGTTTGGGCCAAACTAATATTATTGTTAAGTATGAAGCCTGTACTCGTGAAGTTTTTTAAATTGTCTTTCCCTACTGACAATAATGGGCGATTGTCTTCAAATTGCATTGTTATAGGATTCCAATCTCTGGCTGTACCACCGATATCAAGTTTTGGCCCCCAAACATAATCGTTATCAATTACGCCATTTTGACCTCTTGCATAAGAACTTTGAACTTCCGGAATGGCTAAATATCCAAGTTGAGCCATTGTATTACTATTAAAATCAACTGAGAATCCTTTCGTGTTCGAACCTTTTTTCGTTGTAATTAATAAAACACCTCCTGAAGCTCTGGAGCCATAAAGTGCTGACGCTGTAGGGCCTTTTAAGATATCCATACTTTCAATATCGTCAGTTGGAACATCTCTTAAGGTTAAATTGCCATAAGGAACGCCATCAATAACCAATAACGCACCCTCGCCCCTTAATTCGATTGTTGGTCTTGCGTTAAATTCTGTTGAGTTTTTGACTACTAATCCAGCTACTCTACCAGTTAAAGAAGTTCCTATATCAACACCTTTTACCGTTTGCAAATCTTTACCTGCAACTTTTTGCACTGCATATCCCAACGATTTTTCTGAACGTTTTACCCCCAATGCAGTTACCACTACATCGGTTAAACTATTAGGAGCAGGTTCTAAAGTAATGTTGTAATCTTTGTTTTCACCAACCGATACTTCTTTTGAAATATATCCGAGATATGAAACCACTAATACAGAGCCCGCAGGTGCATTAATTGAAAACACTCCATTTGCATCAGTTGTAGTACCAATTTTAGTTCCTTTAATTAAAACACTTGCTCCAATAATGGGCGCTCCTGTTTCGTCTAAAATCTTACCACGGATAATTTCAAATACCGTAGGTTTAGTAATCTGGTCCTTTTTTTTGAGTACTATGGTTTTCTCAAAAATCTTATAGCTTAAAGGCTGATCTTTGAAACACAAATCCAAAACCTGATCAATTGATGCATTTTTAACATCAATTGATATTTTCTGGGCCTTTGTGAGTTCTAAATTATCATATAAAAAAACATATTCACTCTGTTTTTCTATTGATTTAAAAATGGCATCCATTGAAACATTTTTATAATTCAGGGTAATGTTTTGGCTATAAACACTCGCTCTAACCTGACAAAGGACAGTGAGTAAAAGTATTGTTGTTAGCTTCATAACCAGTATGAGTTGTTTTGGTTTATACAGTATCTCAAATACAGTATTAAAGAATGTACTAAAATTCATAACTTTGAATTTGGGTTTAAAACATTATAGCTTAGATAACTTATTGTTGTCCTATTGCAGATTTATCGGCGTAGGATTGTTAATCCCAAACTTTATAACGGGAAGTGGTACGAACACTTCTCGTTTTTTTATTGTGGGCAATTAACTAGTTCGGTTGTTTTAGTATTATTTCTTCATATTAGAATCAGTTTTGCAGTTAGTTTGGTTTTGGTTATTTATTTAGGGTTTACAGTGATCTGATTTCGCTCCACTTTACAATGAATACCGGTGTATGATAGCATTTCAATTAGCTTTTTAACCTCTGCATTTCTAGGCAATTTGCCGTTATATTCCTTTACAGGTATTTGTCCGTTATAACTAACTTCGGTATCATACCAGCGGGAAATCTGCCTCATTACTGATTGTAAGTCAGCTTTTTCGAATTGAAAATAGCCATTTTTCCATGCCACTACAGCCTCTACATCATCAATTTCTTTCAGTTTAATTACATCTGATGACTTACTTATACTAGCCTGTTGGCCTGGGCTTAGAAGTTGTTTCTCACGGCCTTTGCTAATTTCAATTGATCCTTCCAATAAAGTAGTACGCTGATAATCTTCATCAGGATAAGCATTGATATTAAAATGGGTGCCTAATACTTTAATTTCTGATTGATCGGTATTAACAATGAATGGTTTAGATTTATTTTTTGAAACTTCGAAGTAAACTTCTCCCGTTACCTCAACTTTACGGCTGGCTCCTGAAAATACGGTAGGAAACTTGATTGATGAGCCGGCATTTAACCAAACACCCGTTCCATCTACCAAAATTAAATGATATTGACCACCCCGGGGTGTTGTAACAGTATTAAATTGCGCTTCTTCTAAATTTGATTTGCCTATAAAACGATAGACAAGTTCTCCGCTTTTAGTCTTTGTGATCTTAACACCCGGTTGATCGACTACCTGACCATCTACAGCCTCATTCAAAATAACTTGCGAACCATCGGCCAAAAGTAATACAGCGTTATTACCGCCTGGCTTAATGGGCTTTTCCTTTGATAAGGAAACTTTTGTCGAAGCGCCGGAATCTGATTGTTTT
The DNA here is from genome assembly GCF_003339865.1 of Pedobacter chinensis. GTDB lineage: Bacteria > Bacteroidota > Bacteroidia > Sphingobacteriales > Sphingobacteriaceae > Pedobacter > Pedobacter chinensis. Next base: position 221,002 of record NZ_QPKV01000001.1, on the reverse strand, counting down.
AAATATAAATAGGTACCACCCAGTAAAGCCAATATTAAAACCGCCGCTCTAAATAAATTAATATAAAATGACTTGAGTTTTAGTTTTGTATGATTTCTTTTCTTTTTAATCCCACGCTGAATTTTTTTGTGAATTTTATTTTTTACGGCAAAAAGATCTGAATTCCCGGCATCAGGTTCATTGCCATTTACATGCTCATACCACTCCTCTACAACCCTTTTTTCTTCGGGTGTAGCAGTTTGGCTATTGTACTTACTTAATAAATGTTGTAATTCGTCTTGATTCAAAATAATGGCGTTTATTACATATCCGCTGCAATAATCAAAAGTACTATACCATTAAATATTTTTTTTTGATATCAGATTTACTTCATCTAATAAAATGAAACTATTCTGTTTTTTATAGGAAAGCCAGGAAAGCAGAGCGGGATAAATAACCAATTTATCAGTAATTCAAACTAAAAATGGTTGACTATAAATATCGTTAAGAGTGCCAATGAAGAGTCATAATCCTTTACCCTCATTCTTAAACGGCTATAAGCACTTTGAAGCTGATTTTTGATGGTTTGTTCTGACAACGATAAGTCATCGGCAATTTCTTTTATGGAAAGGTCATCTTCTTTTTTCAGAATGTAAATTTCCCTCATGCGGGGCGGCATCCGCTCAATTTCTAGATCGATGATCCTTTTAAGTTCTTTTTCGAGAAGAATGTTTTGAGAATGAATATCAGAAGATATTTCTTTCGCGGTTACATTTATGGCATAACGTAACCTAACCTCATCTTTCTCATACAGTTTTAAAATCTTATTTCTTAAAATAGCATATAAATAAGCTAGTACACTTTTTTCGGCGTCCAGTAGTTCAATTTTATCCCAAAGGGAAATAAAAACATCCTGAACCAGATCCTGAGCAATATCATCAGAATAGATTTTTTTACAAGCTTGTTTGTAAAGTGTTTCCCAATAGGCATCAAAAACAAGTTGAAAAGCCTTATTCTTATCCGATTTTACTAAAAGAAAAAAATTACTTTCTAATTCTTTATACATATCGATCTACATCAATGAGATAAATAATACACATAGTATAACTAAGGATCGGAAAAAAAACTGAAATGACTCGATTAAGTTTGTTATCCTGCTCAAAATAACTGCATCATCATTAACCTATTGTGAACTTAATAAAAACATTTGCCTTTTAACAATAACATTTCACGGTTTAAATTAAAGAGGATGTCCAAAAACCTCGTTCAGCCAAAGCCAGCAAGGGAATGGCGGATCGACTTTTCGGACAAGCTCTTTTTATATTCATTTGGTAGTTGTAATTCTTGATTTAATAATCGTCGTTCAAAGCAAAAACTGGTTTTCTGCTCATCCATTTTCCTCCGGTAAAATCCGGAAAATCAATGGTTTCATTACCCATTTCTATAGATTGCTCACTTAATGGCGTAATTGCACTCCATGATGCCGCATCGTAAACATCAAGAGGTGTTGGCAGGTTACGTTTTGCTGACTCAATGAAAGCGTGGATCACGAAAAAGTCCATGCCTCCATGTCCTGCGCCCTGTGCATCATTACCATATTTTTTCCAAAGTGGATGGTCATATTTTTCTAACCACTCTTTAGCATTATCCCATGTATGAGGTTTGCTCACACCCTCTACATAAATACTTTTATTTACATCCATCCATAAACCTTTGGTACCCTGAACACGAAAACCTAAAGAATATGGTCTGGGTAAATTGGTATCATGTTGCAAGATAATCGTTTCGCCATTTGCACAGTTAATGGTTGTGGTTACAATATCCCCTAATCTGAAATTTATTTTAGCATTTGGATGATCAGCGCCACCTTTTTCTACAATATAATTGTGCAAACCACGGGATTTGGTAGCAAATGAATTTAATTTTAAAAATCTGTTTCCACGGTTAATATCAATACACTGTGCTACCGGGCCAATGCCATGAGTTGGATATAAGTCGCCATTGCGGTAAACTGAATGATTGGTTCTCCATCTTGCCTCAGAAAAACCTTTTTCGCCAAATTCAACTCCGTGGCCATAAGCATTTACTCCATCATTGAATTTAACCTCTCTTAAATCATGTTGATATCCCCCCTGAAGATGTAATATTTCTCCGAAAACACCCTGACGAACCATGTTTAAAGCAGCAAGTACATCTCTGCGGTAACAAACATTCTCCAACATCATTACATGTGCATTGCTTTTTTCTGCTGCATGAACAACATCCCAATGGTCTTGTAAGTTGATTCCCAACATTACCTCCGTGCCTACGTATTTAATACCCGCATCAATAGCACCCAAAATCATTGGTTTGTGCAATTCCCATGGGGTTGCAATAACAACAGCCTTAATTCCTTTGATTTCAAGCATTTTTTTCCACGCATCATCATCTCCGGTAAAAATTTTCGGCATGGGTTTACCACTTTTTGCAATAATTGCCTTGCTCATCTTTAACATTCTCTCATCTATATCGCAAATAGCAACTAAGTCTACATCTTTTCTTTTTAAAAGTAAATCGAGGTGGTTTTGTCCTCTTAATCCAACTCCAATCATCACTACCTTAATTTTATCTTCAGCAGTTGAAGCAAAGATGGATTGATCTGGAATGGTTGCAAAAGCTGCTGTTGTTAATCCGGCATTTCTTACAAATTGTCTTCTGTTCATAAAGTTTTGTTGTTGATTTCCTTGTGTTTTGTTTGGCTATCATGGTTAATGATTCTCGAATGTATTGATATTTATATTCGGAATAAAAGAAATGAAGCAAAAAAAACAACGCAAACGTTTGATTAATTTCGTATTATTACAACTCGAAGAAATAATGTAGTTTAGCAGTTACAATGCAATCGAAACCGACAACAATAAAGGAAATCGCCAGAATTTTAAATATTTCTCCCTCTAGTGTATCGAGGGGATTACATGACCATCCCAGTATTGGAGCCGTTACGAGAGAGAAAATTAAACAACTGGCAAAGTCACTTAATTACGAACCTAATAATGCCGCAATTCTGTTCCAGAAAGGCAAAACCTATACTATTGGTGTAATTTTACCCGAACTTTCGGAACATTTTTTTTCAACTGCAATTTCAGCCATTGAAGATGAGGCATTAAAGAAAAATTATACTGTAATTTTTGCACAGTCTCATGATGATTATGAGCAGGAAGTAAAACTGGTTGAAAAAATGAAAAATCAACGTGTTGATGGCTTATTGGTTTCCATCAGTAAAGACACTTGTAAATTTGATCATTTTGAGAAATTAAATTCGTTTAATATTCCGGTAGTGTTTTTCGATCGCATTCCTCCTTTTAAAAATGTGCACTACGTTGCTTGCAGTTTAGAAAGTGCAACTGTAAAAGCGGTAAACTATCTGTTAAAAAAAGGGCATAGAAGTATTGGAATGATCAATGGTCCTACCACATTATATGCCAGCGATGAGCGTAAAGAAGGTTATATGCAGGCCATCACATTCAACAGACTAAAATTTGACCCTTCACTTATTGTTAATTGCGATTTAACCGAAAAAGGTACAATTGAAGCTGCAAACCAGTTTTTAAATCATAAAAGAAAACCTACTGCCATTGTTGCTTTTAATGATTATGTAGCACTTTTCTTAATCAAATATTTTAAACAATTAAACGTGATCAATGATTTTGATGTGGTAAGCTATGCTAATTTACCCATTATTAGTTATTTAGATCATTCTCCCGTTGCATCTGTTGAGCAGTACCCATATCTTCAGGGCCAAAAGGCAGCAAACATACTTTTAGATTTAATTGCCAGCCCCAATTCTGAAAATCAAGCGTTTTATAACACCATTGTTGAATCAGATTTAGTAGTTAACGAAGTAAAAGAATAATTCAATCAAACGTTTGCGTTGAGTTTTTTAGTTTTTATTCAAACTTCCTGGAAGAATATTGTAGCGCTTTTTAAAGGCTGTAATAAAGTGTTGTGCATTTTTATATCCGACCAGAAAAGATACTTCGCTAACTGATTTTTTCTCATTTGCTAAATAATGGTATGCTTTTTCCATCCTTATTTTATAGAGATAGCCAAAAACAGTACAACCGGTTAATTCCTTAAAACCTTTCTTCAACTTATAATCATTTATGCCAGCTTTTCTGGATAGTTCAATTAAAGAATTAGGCTTTTGCAAATTACTCTCCACAATCTGCCTGGCTAACTGAATTTTATCGACATCATCTTTCTTTAGTGAAAAATTATCTCTACCGCTTTTCTGATTGATATAAAAAATTATCAGCTCAAAAATTTTTGCCTCAATGAATAAACGCTTAACCCGCCCGGTGTGCTGATGGTTGAGCAAGGCTTGCAATATCAACGCCAATTCAGGAGCGATATTTTTTTTGTTGCAGGAACCATCACTTTTAAATTCAGAGTTAGCTATTTTACTATAGTAAGGTTTAGTTAATTGAATATAAATATAACGTGTTTTGCCTGCAGAATTAAAAACCACATGATTTAATTGTCCGACTGTAATACTTTGCTGATTTTTTTCAATCGACAGAAAATGATCAAGCTTATTTCTACAATAATAGTTTAAGCTACCGTCCAAACAATATAAAAAAGTAATGTTTTGCTGTGATAACTCAAATAAAAAATCAATGTCTTTAACAGATTCAATCTCTGTAATACTGATGTGGATCCCCTCAAACCATTTTTCCTTTAACCTGATTTGATAAGTTTCTCCGATAAATTCCTTTTCACACTCATCAATATCTTTCTTTCCATCAAAATTATGAGGATACGTGTTCGTATACACAACCTTACCAGTAGCATGTTCTGACAGTTTAACTTCCATTTTATTTAATCCGTATTACGGCATTAATTATCCGTTTGGCGTTATCTTATTTTTATGATTATGCACAAATTTGCACAATTATTTATAATTAGTCTAAATAAATGAAGATATATTTATCACTTGCCTTATCATTAAGTGTGTTTGTAACTGTGGCTCAAGAAATTAAAATTGACACCGCTAAGGCAAATGATTTAAAAGATGTGGTGGTTACCGGCCAATATGGGCCACAAACTTTAAGAAATTCGGTCTACAATGTGAGAACAATCAGCGCTGAAAGAATCAGGTTGCGTGGAGCCGTAAATGTTCAGCAGGTTTTAAATACAGAATTGGGTTTCAGGTTCAGTAATGATTTAACCCTTGGCACTACTGATGTTTCATTAATGGGAATGACAGGAAGAAATATTAAAATATTACTTGATGGCGTACCAATGGTTGATCGCTCAGATACACGGGAAAGTTTAGGTCAAATTGATATTAACACCATCGATAGAATTGAGATTGTCGAAGGGCCAATGTCAGTGGTTTACGGTACGGATGCCTTAGCAGGTGTAATTAATATTATTACGAAAAATGCAGGAAAATCACTTTTGAACGTTACTGCGCGTGTACAAGAAGAAACTGCCGGAGAAGAATACAAGGCGTTTTCTAATAAAGGAAATCATATACAAAATGTTGGTGTGAGTTGGCAAAACAATGGCTGGAGTGCAATGATTGGCACTACACATAATGATTTTGCCGGCTGGAATATTAAGCCAAGTACCACATCAAGAGATATTGTTGATCAAGATTTAGCAAGCGGAAATCGTTGGAAACCAAAAGAACAATGGCTTGCCAATACTAAAATTGGCTACAGAAATGAAAATTTCAATATCTGGTATAGATTGGATGGTTTACAGGAAGAGATTATCAGTCGTGGAGGTATGAACCCGTTAAACTACATTGCAGAATGGCAAACTTATAAAACACTGAGATATACCAACCAATTGCAATCTGAATGGCGATTACACCCTTCACTACAGCTTACTGCAATTGCCGGATATTCTGATTTGAAAAGATTAACGCGAACAATCAATCATAATTTTAGCACTGGTGTTGATGTTTTGAGCACAGAACAAGGCAAACAAGATACAGCTAAGTTTAACTCAACAATATTTAGAACCACATTACAATATCAACTTAGTTCAAAAGTTTCATTTCAACCAGGATTTGAGTACAATAGAGATGCAGCAAGTGGCCAAAGAATTAAAGGATCACCAGTAATTAATGATTACGCATTTTTCATCTCATCCGAAATTAAACCAATTAACGGAATCAATATCAGACCGGGGTTAAGATTTATCAAAAATTCAATCTATCCAGCTCCGCCAATTATTCCATCATTAAACACTAAGTTTGGTTTAAGCGAGAATTTTGATTTGAGGTTAGCTTACGCAAGAGGATTTAGATCTCCGGCTTTGCGTGAATTATATTACGATTTTGTTGATGCAAGTCACAATATTATTGGCAATCCAAATCTTAAAGCAGAAGAATCAAATAGTTTCAATGGTTCACTAACATGGGCAGGTTTAAATATCAACAGTTTACAAATCCGCTCAACCTTTGCTGCTTTTTATAATCTGTTTAAAAACCGAATAACTTTTGCGCAATCAACACAAGATGCCACCATGACAACACTATTTAATGTGTTAAGGTATAAAACTACAGGCTTCACTTTAGATAATACGATCATTTATAAAAACTTAAATGCAACTATTGGGGCTTCTTATATTGGTCGTTACAATGATCAGCTAGAGCATAATCCGGATTTAGCAATTCCTGAATTTGCATGGTCGCCAGAAATTACTGCAACTATTCTTTACAATTTTACAAAAGTTAAAGGAAATATAAGCTTGTTTTACAAATACTCTGGTAAAGTACCAAGTTACCAAAACAGTGGAACAAGCGCCGCAGATTACAGACTAGTTGAAATTGGGGATTTTAGCTTAGCTGATTTAATGCTAAATAAAAGCATTTATAATTACTTTACTATTAATGCGGGGGTAAAAAACATTTTTAACGTAACTCAATTAAGTAATACTTCCACAGCATCGGGGGGCGCACATAGCACAGGTGGAGGTACTGTTCCCTATAGTTACGGTCGCTCTTATGTGCTTGGTATGACTTTTAACTGGAATAAATAATTTTTAAACACAAAATAAAAACATGAACAAACTTAATTCAATGATCGCAATCGCTGCTTTGGCGATAACTTTTACAGCTTGTAAAAAAAACACTGAAGAGCCTATTATTGTCGTTCCACCTTCTGATGGTTCCACAATTACCTTAAGCGGTAAAACTGCTGAGTCAAATTATGCAAATATCGCTTATGTGGATTTAAGTACGGATAAATCAACTGCGGTAGATAGAAAGAGTTTCAATATCGGTTTAACATCCGATAGCAGATTTAGGGCTGTGCTTAATGCCTCTTATCAAACTACAGCGGTTGCAACTTCTAAAACTGATATTAATGTGGTTACTGTTGCTGATCCTGGTACAACTACAGAACTTAATCACAATATTAGTGATCCACTTACTGCTTCATTAGTTGATAGTTGGGATGGCGACATCACTAAAACAGTGTTTGCTGAAGTTAGTGCTACAGATACCGAAAACAAGGTTTACTTAATCAGTTTCGAAGGAAGTAAAGACAAAGATAAATGGTTTAAGGTTAAAATATCCCGCAATGGTACAGGATACAAATTACAGTATGCAAGACTTGGCGAAACAATTATTAAAACTTTAGATATAGCCAAAAACGCAGACTATAATCTTGTTTTTGTTTCATTAGAGAACAACAAGACCGTTAATGCTGAACCTAAGAAATTAGAATGGGATCTTTCCTGGAGTTATAGTACTTACAATTCTGGTTTAGGCTCTCCATATTGGTTCCAGGATTTTATTTCAATAAATTATTTAGCTGGAGTTTCTGCTGCTCAGATTGAAGAAACAGGCACGCTGACTTATTCATCATTTGCCGAAAGCAATATCTCCGGCTTAACTTTCCTTACCACCAGAGATGCTATTGGAGATAAATGGAGAGTAACAACAGGTACAGGAATTAGAACCAATCGTTTCTACATTTTGAAAGACAGTGCTGGGAATTATTATAAACTAAGATTTGTTAGTATGGGCGTTGGAAACGATGGCGGCGAACGTGGCAAACCAGTAATTGAATACAAATTAGTTAAAAAGGGATAAGATTTAAATCTTCCTCAAATTTTAAAAATATGTTTTGTTAGTTGGATAGATGCTCCCCGCGATGGGGAGCTTTATCTTTTTATAGTTTTTTTTAGAGTTTTTATTGGTCTTAACAATCTTGCTGAACTCGTTTTACAAGTGTAAGTATTAAAGTATTATGCTCAACTCCGATGTTATTAAGTTAAGGGAAACTTACTTGTTGTGAACTGAAGCGGGGACTTGTGGAGTGGAGTGAGGCAATATTTCCAAATGTTGCAAATTGACTACAGCGAAAAAGATTACTTCGTCGTTCCTCCTCGCAATGACGGGATCTAAGTGGCTGAACTTCGACTGTTTTAAAATACTCGTCATTGCGAACTGAAGCAGGGATTTGTGAGGTGGAGTGAAGCAATCTTTCCAAATGCAACTACGATAGCAAAACAGATCACCTAGTCGCTACGCTCCTCGTATGATGAATTTATTTTACAAGTGTAAATATTGATTTTTAAAAAGGTCTTGTAGCTACTTCATGGTCAGCATCTCTCCTGTTATGCGTTCATGTCATTAAGGTCCTGAAATAAACGGCGCAGCCCCCTTGAATACCAATAAAAACTTAAAAACAAATGAAAAATTCAGGATCACGATGAATCAAATTTAATCGCAATTTATTCCTCTATCTTAACCATCGCTTTAATTACGCCATTACCCGGGTTTAACCAGCTTTCAAATTCATCTTTTACATCTTCGAATTTTACCTGATGCGTGATGTAATTTGTTGGGTTAACCAGGCCGGCTTTCATAGATTTAATTACGTGTTCAAAATCTTCAATAGTGGCATTTCTGCTACTCATTAATGTAGATTCCCTTTTATGAAATTCAGGATGATTAAAGATTAAATCGCCTTTTTGAAGCCCTATCAATACAAATCTGGCCCCATGCGCCATATAGTTAATGGCATTATTAATTGCTTTTTGATTTCCTGTTGCATCGATCACAACCGTTGGCATATCGCCGCTGGTAATATCACTTAGTTGCTGCGTTACATCATGCGAAAGCGCATTAACCACATGAGCAACTTTCAATTGATCCTTACAAAAAGCCAGGCGATCTTCATTAATATCCAGAACGATCACATTTGCACCTGCAATTCGTGCAAATTCCATGGTTCCCAAACCAATTGGTCCGGCGCCAATAACGAGCACAAATTCGCCCGGCTGAACATTCGCCCGGCGAACACCATGCGCACCGATAGCTAAAGGTTCAACCAAAGCCAGTTCATTATAACTCAATCCTTCACCATGCAAAAGTGTTCTTGAAGGAACCTGTAAATATTCTCGCATGCCTCCATCAACATGTACCCCGCAAACCTGCATTTTCACACAGCAATTCGGCTTGTTCATTCGGCAAGCAATACATTCTCCACAATTGAAATATGGGATAAAAGTAACAGCCTCTCCTATCTTAAATCCTTCTGCTCCATCAACCTCTGCCAATTCTCCCGAAAGCTCATGACCTAAAACTCTTGGATAATTGAAAAAGGGTTGCGTACCTTCAAAAGCATGCAAATCAGTTCCACAGATACCAATTCTTTTTATTTTGATGACGGCGTGGTTCTTTTTAAGTTCAGGCTTTTCTGTTTCTGAATACTCAAAAGTTCCAGGTGTTGTGCAGGTAAGGGTTTTCATTAAAGTAATGGTTAATTGTATAAATTGATGAATCGGTTAACTGTGATTTGCAAACTGCTGAATAAAAATAAAGAGTAGTAATGGTTAATTGTATAAACTGGTTAATCGGTTAACTGTGATTTGCAGACTGTTAATGAATAAAGAATAATCATGGTTAATTGTATAAATTGGTTAATTGGTTAACTGTGACTTGCAAACTGCTGAATAAAGAATAATCATGGTTAATTGTATAAACTGGTTAATCGGTTAACTGTGATTTGCAGACTGTTAATGAACAAAGGGTAATAATGGTTAATTGTATAAATTGGTTAATTGGTTAACTGTGATTTGCAGACTGTTAATGAATAAAGAATAATCATGGTTAATTGTATAAACTGGTTAATTGGTTAACTGTGATTTGAAGACTGCTGAATAAAGAATAATCATGGTTAATTGTATAAACTGGTTAATTGGTTAACTGTGATTTGCAAACTGCTAAATGTTAACTGCAAACTGCTAACTGTAAACTGTTAACTTAAAACTGACTAAGCGTTTGCCAAAGCCCTATCGAGATGAACGTAACCACCATCTACATGAATAATCTGCCCCGTGGTATGGCTCGATTTACCAGACATTAAAAAGGCTGTCATGTTCGCGATTTCTTCTGCAGTTGTCATTCTGTTTTCTAATGGAATTTTAGAAGTGATTTCGTCTAATTTAGCCTGAGCATCGGGCAATGTTTCAATCCACGTTTCGTAAGCTGGTGTCCAGCATTCGGCCACTACAACCGCATTTACACGGATTCCATATTTCAGCAACTCAACAGCCCACTCGCGGGTTAAGGCATTTCTTCCTCCATTTGCAGCTGCATAAGCAGATGTGTTACCTTGTCCCGTTTCGGCAGTTTTTGAGGTAATGTTTACAATCGCACCTTTGCTTTTAATTAATTCAGGCAAAGCATGGTGTGCCATTAAATAGTAATGAACTACATTTTTGTGCAGTGAAGCCATGAAATCTTTGTAGTTTCCGCTTTCTAAACCTACGCCATCATTAACACCAGCGTTATTGACCAGGCCGTCAATTCTCCCAAATTTTTCAACAATAGCAGCAACTACTTTTTCACATTCATCAGGGTTTGATAGTTCAGCTACAAAGTGAGCTGCCGTCCCGCCATTTTCTGTAATTGCCTCAACAACTTTTTGGTTATCTTCTGCTTTTCTGCCAACAATTACTGCTATTGCATTTTCTTTTGCAAAAACTTCTGCAATACTGCGACCAATGCCTTTTGCTGCACCTGTGATCACAATAACTTTTTCTTCTAATTGTAAATCCATATTTTTTTAATTATTATAACTCATCGTCAACTGAATTTTCATTTGTTTTAGGTTTTTATTGATATTCAAGAGGGCTGCGCCGTTTATTTCATGGTCAAATATCAAAAGATGCTGATCATGAAGTAGCTACAAGACCTTTTTAAAATCAATATTTATACTTGTAAAATAAATTTACTTCGTAGCTTTCCGCTTTGCGACAAGTCAGCATGACGATAGGGTTAGGCAACTTGTCTGATACATTCACTCATTCAAAAATCAATCATTCAATCATTTTATTAATTATATCTACCTTTCTTGATTCAGGCAGCACTTTTAAATTCGTCAGTTTTCCATTCTTTAAAGTTCCCTCAACTGTAGTTTGGTATGGTCCATGAAGTTTGAAATGAACGTCCCAGTTTTTTGGCCATGCAGGGAACAGATAAATCTTTTTACCATCAACCTGCATCAGCATTTCCTGCAAACCAATCATGCCCGATCCGCCCCAGTTATGATCTGGTGTCCAATCGAAACCAGGCCCCCAAAATGCGGGGAATCTTCTTTCTGAATCTTGCAGCTTGAGTGTTGTTAATCTTGCTGCATCTTCCACTAAACCTAACCTTGCCGCAAAAATATTATCTTGTTTCCAACCCACATGACTACGGAACTTTAACACATCTGTATCATACCTGAAAGTATTAATCGCAGTGTCTAACCCAGGTTTTCCAATACCATAAATGCCCCATGGATAAACAGGATACAACTGCGGACTTTCCGTATTGTTAATTCGTTCCCAAAGTTTTGCAGGAGCAATTGTCGCATGCCCATCGAATTGCCTGAAATTTATCGGAGGAATGGTTTTTAGCATTTCCTTCCAATCGTATTTTTGCTTTTCAGATAAAGCAGGGTATTCAATTAGTCGTTCCAAAACCGTTTTTAAAGCAACAATTGTCGAAGTTGAATTGTAAGCCATTTTATAGGTTTCAGCTCCAGAACCGGGATACAAAACCAAATGACCATTAGCATCTAAAACCTTTGTGCCCCTTTGCTTTGCCAAATAAGTATAATGTTCCTTGAAAAAGGCAAGCGAACTTTCAATCAACGGAACATATTTTTCAATGTTTGTATCATTGTATCGTTCGCTTTCCAAAATCATCATACAGAATTCTAAAACTGTATCCCATTCGTATTCAAGCCAGGCATTGTATTCCATTCCCTGATTAAAATCAATGGGACGTTTCCATCCATATTCAGCAGGATTTGGCAAACCAAAATTCTCCAATTGCTCCGTGAAACTTGCACCTTTATGTCCCCAGGCAGATTCCGTTCTGATTTCTGCATTTTTTAATAGATTTAAATAGAAATCAAACTGCGGTTTCATCATATCGAAGTCACCACTTTTTAGCATTGGCCAATAAACTAAGCGTTGGTTTTGCGCTGTATGCGTTCCTCCTCCCCAGTTTCTAAAATCAGGAGTATATTTTAAAGTGGTATCTGTTAGCTGAGGGTCGAAAGTAAACAAACCTCCGTTAAACTTTGTAGGATATTTGCCAAAGGCATTACAACCCAACATATACCTAAACAATTGATAGTTTTTAGCAGATTGATTAGCAGTTTCATCTTTCGAATTGATGTAAATAAAACTCTTTTTCCAGTAGTTGTTCCACCATTTTATACTGACTTGCTGGTCATTTTTATTTTTTATGGCACTTAAATTCTTCTTCCAATCTTGAATTGATTCAGTTTTTGAAGTGTTTAATGTGATATTGATTTTGAGAGACTTTAACGGTCTTTTACTTTTTAACTTCCAACCTTGAAACGGTGTACCAAGATATGTTCCGTTATAATACCCAGCCGGAATCATACTGTCACCTTGCATCGAACCACCAAAAATCAGGTTTTTTAAAGGATTGAATAATTCTGATTTTCTATCTTCCAATCCTTGTTGTTTCACTGTTACATCAAATATAGTTTCTGGTTTATTCTGATGGAAAAACTCAATACTGCTGTTTTTAAAAGCGATTTCATCTTTCAGGGTTTTTACAACGCCCTGAGTCGCCCATTTATAGGAATTCTGGTTGTTTTCCTTGCCTTTGGTAATCCGATCTTCAAAACGCCAGCTTTCATAGCTCGCCTCCGTTGTGATATTTTGATTTGATTTAACATCTAAATGAATTACAGGATTAAAAACATCAACCCAAATCCTGATTTGCGCATTTAGTTTACCATTTGAGCCTGAAATCCGGGCATAACCATCTTTTAAAACCAGTTCTTGCTTAAAGGTTTTTCCTTCAAAAGGATTCGGACTCAATTTCAGTTTTACGCGACCGAGTTTAAGCAAAGTGTTGTTTTCATCAAAGGTTCCACTGCGGGATAAGTAAAAGTAAACTTCGCCATTTTCAACCCAGAGATTCAGGCCGATATCTCCACCACCGACAGGCATTGATTCTGAAGAATTACGGCTTTGGGAAGTCCAGATAATACTTTCCTGTGCTTTCCCAGTTGTAATGAACCACAAAGACACGAAGAACAAAAGGAAAAGGTTCGGCCACCTTAAACACCTCAGAACACCTGAGAAAGCGTTTTTAATTTTCAGCATTACTGATGATTTTACCCATACAAGATGCATAAGAATATTTAAATTCTTAGCCACAATATATTGGGTACTTTGTGTCTTAGTGGTTAAAATCATTATTTAACTTTGATAGCGCTTAAAAAATCATCTGCTTACTGGTAACCACACCGACATTTCAGAGTGTCCTCTGTTTCCCCAGGCGAAATATGGCACCAGTTTTATTTCTGTTTCTGTATTTTGATTATCAATTGGCCTGTACAAAACATTTTTCCAATTTTTAGGTTCAACTATTTTTGCATTTCCAATCAAACTCATCATTTCTGCTCCATCAATATTTATTGGTTCTGCCTCAAACTTTGTTGCTATTGGAATAAAAGCATTGAAGATACTTTTACCTGGCAAATCAGTTGATTCCAGGCAGTAAACAATTGGCCCGCGTTTAACGGCAACCTGATTTCTGTTTTCTTCAACCAATGGGTTTGCCTCGATCAAAAGCGCATCCATCGGAAGATTTAACTCAACAACATCATTCTTTTTCCAAATACGATTAATTTCTGCATATGTTCCGGCGATGGCTTTAACATTTTCGATTTTTCCGTTGATGCTGATTTGGGCATCATGTGTCCAACCTGGTATCCTTAAAAACAAAGAGTATGCTTTATTTGCAGTTTCTTTGATATTGATTTTGATCTTTCCGTTCCAGGGATAATTGGTTTCTTCAGCAAGAGAAACTTTAGTTCCGTCAGTTAATTTTGTACTTAAGTTATTCCCACCATATAAATTGATCCATAAACCTTTATCTGAAATACAGTAAGCATAATTACTCACTTCGGCAATCGTTCTAACCACGTTTGGAGGGCAACAATTTGACAAGCTGATGTAAGCTACTCTATCTTTCGACCAGCGCTGTTTAAACGGTAAATTATCAGACTGCGCCAAAGGATTGGTATATAAAAAGTTTTTTCCATCCAAACTGATACCAGATAACACACTATTGTGCAGCGCGAGCTCCATTACATCAGCATATTTTGCATCGCCAGTAATTTGTAGCATCCTCCAGTTCCAAAGTACATTTCCAATGTTGGCGCAAGTTTCATTATGCGCTGTGAAATTTGGTAATTGATAATCACGACCGAAAGCCTGATGTATTTTTTGAACATCAGCAGGATTGTAAGAAGTACCATCGGGCGAAGTTCCATCATAAAGTGAACCACAACCTCCTGTAATGTACATTTTGTGTTGATTTACGTCATCCCACATTAAATTTAAAGTATTCAACAACGAATCTTTTCCAGTTTCTGCATACAAATCCGCCACGCCAGCATACAAATAATTTGCCCTGACTGCATGTCCCATTGCTTTGGTTTGCAGTAAAAAAGGGATTCTATCCTGATTATCGTCTGTTCCGTCGTCAATTTTACCTTTAATGGCAATTAAATGTTTGGCGAGTTCCAAATAGCGGGGATCTTTTGTGGTACGATACATTTCTACCACACCCATATAATGCGACGGACAAATGGCGTTTCTGGCTAAAGTTGGCGATGCCGATTTATAGAAATGGTATAAGTAATCTGTGGCCTTTTTTGCGATGTTGAGCAAAGTGGTTTTACCAGTTGCCCGGTAATGAATGCAACCAGCCGTCATTAAATGGCCAATGTTGTATGATTCAAAACTCAACCTGTCCTGAAACTGATTTTTAGTACCCGTTTTACGCTGATCAATCATGGCTTTGGTATAAATATAACCATCTTCCCGCTGCGATTTGCCAATTACCTGAATAGCTTTATCCATCATTTCATTCAACTTGGGGTTTTTGGTTGATGCATACAAACTCGCGACAGCCTCTAAGGTTTTGTAATAATCTCCGTCATGAAAAGATGGTCCTGAGTGCGAACCTGTATCCAAACCAGCTGCAATTTCGAAGTTTTTAAAAGCATGACTGATTTTCGGATCGTTGTAAATTGCCCACATATTTGGAACCATGGTTTCGGTTGCTACTTTAAACCGGTCTGCCCAAAAACCTTTTGTCCAGGTTACATCTGCCATGTTGATGCTACGTAACTTCGTGTAAGGCGAATTAGAAGTGTTAACCAAAGCTTTATCCTGGGCATTTATGCAGAGCGAAATCACAGATAAAACTATAAACAAATTAATTTTTAATGCATTCATATCTTATTTCTCCTCCACTTGAATAACCACTGGTCCTAATAATCCAGCAGGACTTAAAGGCTTCCCTTCCAAGCGGAAAGGCGCAGTCGTTTTAGTAATTCTTTTATTTTCAGGCAATTTACTGTCGCCAATTAAACGGTTAGCCCAGGTATTAGTAACTTCTATTATGATTTGGTTTTTACCTTTTTTAATAGCTTTACTAATTTCCAGGCGATGGGGAGCAGTCCATAATGTACCGAAGTTTATACCATTGATTTCTACTTCTGCAATACTTGAAAATGCACCTAAATCAATCCAGATTTTACCATCAGGATTGCCATTAAAAATGAAGTCTTTAGTGTAAACCGCAGTTCCTGAGTAGTATTTAACTAAACTGTCGGCATTTTGGGTCCAGTCGGTTAAATTAGCAAAACCAACTGGTTTTGATGGCCCGGCATAAGTCGGATCAAATTTCGCCTGCCATGATTTAGAAATATCCTGAATAGTCTTAAAGCTCGACCAATTATTACCTTTAGTAACCTGAGTTTCATTAGTCTCTTTATCAAAGATGATGAATAAAGATTCGTTAGGTGCCATTCTTAATGAAAGCGCTGTTCTTCCATCTTTAATTATCCAATTCTTCAAAACAATCGTATCATTTGACACTGCATAATAAAGTTTAGGAATTTTATTATTAATCCTAAATGAAAAATTTAAATTTCTATATTTATTTACCTGATTTGAAATAAAATATATATCAGAATTTTCATCACTTCTATGAGAAAAAGTTACATTTTTGGCATGAGATATTGACGAATCATTTTGAGCAGAGATCTCCTCAATATTCAAATCTTTTTCTAAACCAATGCTTGTGAAATCATTACCTTCAAACGGAGCTCTAAAAACTTGTCCTGAACCAAGTTTCTTAACATAAATTGGTTTACCACCATTCTTAAACGAATCGAAATTTCCACCCCAAATCTCTTCAACTAAATCATTAAATTCTGATGATTTAATTTGCTTTAAACCAGACTGATATAATGGCCTATCTGCAACAATTACTTTAGCTCCATTTTTTATCAGGTCTCTTAGTTTTTTTACAGTTTCATAGCTGATGTATTCATGGTTCGGATTCATTTTCAGTTTCCCGGTAAATACCAATATTTTATACTTTGCGCCACTTTCGAAAACTACGTCACCGCCTTTAACCGTTGCTGTGGCTAATGCATCAGGATTAAAACTATCGTAAGCATAGCCCCGCAAAGGATTTACCCAATTTTCAGGGTCGGCCATGTTGGCTGAATGTGTTACGCCAGCAGGAATCTGCCTTAAAGGTTCATTAACATTTGCCAAACGTTTCTTTTCGGATTCCACTACATCCGCACCAAAAATCCCAGGAAGAGTTTCCACCAATCGATCGGGCAAAACTGAACGACGAGGTAATTCCTCCCCTGTGAACACCGTAATGTCCACTACAGGCTTACCTTGCTGCAATAAATTTTGAGTCCGCTCCGCATACGCTACCCAGGCTTTTCCTGCTTTCCACCAGGTTTGATCGCGTTGGAAATACAAACCGACACCATCCAGCGTCATCCCTGGCTTCCTGTCCACCCAGGGATTATGTGTAAAAACGTGATAGCTTAATTTGTTAATGCCAAGTGCATAATTTCTATCCTGCAAGGTCTTCATATTTGCCGGGCTTTCATTCCAATCCATTCGAACCGTGGTAAAAGCCTCTGCCTGAATGATATTTTTTCCATAGATATGCGCACCAGAAATAGCATCCAGCATATCGTTTGGTTTATCATGTGTAGGACTGTTCAACCAGAATTCGCCCATTGGCACATCAACGGTTTTATAATGCATCAAACCGTCGCTCATCATGGTTGGTGCAATGCTTTCAGCCGTAAAAGTTACGCCCTGCTCCTTTGCCAGATTTGCCAGCGTTTTATAAAACTGGTCTACCACCAATTCAGAAATGGTTTTTCTAACATCATAAAGGAAGCTTTCAGATGCTGATACACTTTCTACAGGCAAACCTGTCATGATGGGTAAATAAGGCGTTAAATCGTAACCTCTTCGCTTTAAAAACTCCGCTTTAAATACCGGCGACCAATTCTGACTGCCACATTCCCAACTATCCACGTGAAAAACATTTAAAACTTTCTTTGCAATTTCAGGTCCGCCGTGCTTTAAAGCTTCGCCATACCAATTGTTAAATTGAAGTTTTACCGCCTCAGGATTAAATTTATCACATTCAAGGCCCATTCCGCCACCCGCTGTTGCGTTGGTATGCCCCGTGGAAGTATGACCGATTCTTAAAATTGTCCAGTTTCCTTTTGGCGCTCTCCAATCCAAAGTTCCATCGGGCTTTAATTGATTGGTTAGGTTAATGATTTTATTTAAAGGAACACACAGGTTTTTGGCGATTTGCGCTTCTGTACTTCTTTTACTTATCCGCCAAACCGAACCGTTTTTACCTTCAAACTGATTAATCTGTGCCGCTGAGCTTAATTCGAGATTAACAAGCTTTAAAGATGGTTTCCACTTTGCTGCATCCAAATCTTCTGAACCTGGCTCCGAAGCTTTTTTATCATAAATAAACCTGAAAAACTTCGCCGTTGCAGGTACAATGGAATGGGTTACATCTTCATCAGTATCCTGCCAACCATGGCGAGGTGGCTCCAACCGGCCAATTGAACGAAAGTTTTTTCCATCATCACTAACTTCAATGGCTAAACGCTGTGCCTGGTAATTATTACCGCTAATTTTAATGGTTATTGTTCGGCAAGTGAAGGGTTTATCGAATTCATATTGAATATAGCATGGCTCGTTTGAACTAAAATTCCTCTTATTTCCAGGTTGAACCAAACCTGTTGCATCAGCACCATTGCTGGCAATGATTTTTGGAATAACGCTTCTTGTTGATATATTTTCGCCAACAGGTGTTGGATAAGCATAAACAGCAATATCTTTATAATAATTTTCTTTCTTTTCAGGTTGGGCTAACTTGATTTTAGTTATCGGATTTTTAACAACCAACTTTGACCAAACTACCTTTTGCATGGAAAGCTCAGGCGTGATCCAGGGCCCACCTGCCAAAGCAAAACCATCGCTAACATGCATTCCGAGTTTAAGATCCAATCGTTTAGCTTCACTCATGGCAAAACCAACCAATTCCCACCACTCTGGTGTAAGTTGAACCGCAGGAGGCGTATAAACAGGCATTTTATCCGGACCCTGAATGCTCATTAAATATGCACCAGCAATTCCATTCGATTTCATGGCTTCTAAATCGGCTGTGATACCCGCTTTTGAAACTGCACCCTTAACCCAATACCAAAATACCCAGGGCTTTGCATTTTCATTTTGTTGTGCAAAAGTAGGTTTTGCAAAGCAAAAGCTTGACAACAGAACAAATAATAGAATTTTACTAGACGTTGGCTTCATTTTTATAATTTATATCGCCATTGCTTCATGCATCACAATGACGAACTTATCCTATATTATTTATGAGCGATTTTATAACCCCGTAAGCCGAAATAAAGAATAAACAGGAAGCATACCAACGGAATGCTGTAACCAATTTGAATATTATCGCCATACATATCGATTAATGTTCCCATACCAAAAGGCAAAATGGCGCCGCCAACAATTGACATGATCAGCCATGAGGAACCTGGCTTAGTATCATCGCCGATTCCATCAATTCCCAATGCAAAAATGGTTGGAAACATGATAGACATGAAAAATCCAATAGCACCCAAGGCATAAACAACATAAGAACCTTGTCCTAAAATGGCAACCAGGCATAAAAGAATCGATACAACAGCATAAATTGCCAGCAATTTATTTGAGGCGATAAACTGCAAAAGGGCTGTTCCCGCAAAACGACCAGCCGTAAATAAAAATCCATAAACGGCTAAATACGATGCGGCTGTTTTCTCATCAAAACCACCACCCTGTTGTGCCATTCTGATGAAGAAACTGGTTACACAAACCTGTGCCCCCACGTAGAAAAATTGCGCTATAACTGCCCACCTCAAATGTTTGTGCCGCAATGAGCCAAAAAAACTTCCTTTTGCTTCGCCATCAATGCTTTTCGTTTTAATTTCAGGCAAATGAATAAAGTAAAATACAACTGCAATAATGAGTAAAACTATCCCCAATGTAATATATGGTGTTTTTACAGATGCAGCCTCTTCAAGGAAATAATTATTTCGGCTGACCTCTGTCATCGCTGCTAATTCCTCTTTGGTATGTGATTTTCCTGAAAGAATGAACAAGCCGCCAATCATTGGTGCAACCATTGCGGCTAAGCCATTAAAAGATGCCGCAAGATTTAATCTGCTTGTTGCTTTCGCCGGATCGCCCAATATTGCAGCATACGGATTTGCAGAGGTTTCAAGCATTGTTAACCCACAACCGATAATAAAAAGCGCAACCAGGAATGTGATGTATGAAAGATTATTTGCCGCAGGCACGAATAAAAATGCACCAAAAGCAAATGCCAGTAAGCCAGAAATCATTGTGGTTTTATAGCCCCATTTTTTCAAAATCATTCCCGCTGGGATAGCCATTAAAAAGTATGCAAAGAAAACCGAGGTATCAATTAAAGTAGATTGTCTGTTATTTAAATCACATGCCTTTTTTAAGTGTGGAATCAATACTGAATCCAGGTTATGTGCCATTCCCCAAAGGAAAAACAGGCTTACAACGAGGATAAAAGGCAATAAATACTTTTTCCCTGATGACGGATCGCCAGTTGTTATCATTTCTGTTTGTGTGTTGTGGTTCATTATATTTGGTTTTTATTTGGTTCAATGGTTCATTTGGTTCAATGGTTCATTTGGTTCAATGGTTCATCAGTCATTGGCTCATTGGTAATCATTAGTTCATTGGTCACTGGTCATTAAGTTTATTAGGCTGCGATTGCATTAGGCATTTTGACTAATGAACGAGTGGGCAAATGAACTAATGAACTTTTTTAACTACAAGAAGATGATCGCAAACGAGTACGATTTCTCCACGTTGGTTAATGATTTCTACATGTTCGGTTACAGTTCCGTATTCTGGTCTTTTACTCTCTCCTTTTTCAGATATAGTCACTTCAGAGTGAATGGTATCGCCAATGAAAACAGGTTTTACAAAACGCAGTTTATCATAACCTTTTGACATTGCTTCAGGATTAATTTCAGATGCGGTTAAACCGATACCGATGCTGAAAATCATGGTTCCATGAGCGATTCTTTGCTTAAAAGGTTGGGTTGCACACCACTCTGCATCCATGTGATGTGGAAAGAAATCACCTGTATGACCAGCGTGAACAACGAAATCGGTTTCTGTAATCGTGCGACCCAAGGTTACACGTTTATCCTGTAATTGATAATCTTCAAAAAATGTTGATTTGAAATACATTTTAATATTTTTATTTTTTTAGTTTACCAAGATTAAAAATCATGGATCATATTTATAAATTTTGCATGTGCACCCAACTTGGCCTACTTACTACATCTTCGTTTTACTAAAATCCGGCCTAACAAATTTTTCAGGGTGCAGTTTCAAGCCTAAGCAGAAACTTCAAAAGAAAAATTTTAAGCCGGGAGTTTTGTGTTTTCACTAGTTATTATTTTTTCACTTGTGCTCAAGCTTGCTTCGCAGGTCTTTTGCGGTCAAATGAAAAAAACCCGTCTGGCTAAGACATCACTAAAAGAACCACCCCGCCTTACAGGCACCCTTAAGAGGGGAATTCCCCTCATAATTTTATATTTTTCATCGAAATAAAGCAATCTGTCTTTTAAAACAGATTGCTTCGGCTCGCTCATTCCCTGCCTCGCAATGACGATTTATCTATTTGTGACCTAACCTTTACTCCTCCAATATCACTCGATTTATAGGCGCTTTCTACAGCAGCCATGGTTTGAATCACATCTTCTACACTTGTATGCAAGACAGCTGTTGATCCTTCATTATACCGCATTAAATTGGCCATTGTTCCAATAAAAGCTTCAGGAAACCAGGAGCCATCCAGTTTTATGGTTTGCCATTCCGGAGATTTCCCATCTTCTACAATGCAGTATTCAAAAACATCAGGAACACCATGCGGATAATCCATCAATAAACCTATTTTAGCTACAATTGATCCTTTCGTTCCCTCCCACTTAATATAACTTTCCTGGTGCTTCGACCCGAAATCATGGTCATGATTGGTATTAATTACTGCATGCATGGTATCGCCGTAATCCAGTAAAATTGTAGAACGGGAAGACGATAAACTCTTGGCAGGGTGTTTTAAGGTTTTTGCTAAAACACTTTGAGGATTACCTAAAAACGAACGAATTAAATCTACATAATGAATGCTGTGATATTGAATTTCGAGCCTCGGATGGATAATGACATGGGGAAAAATCTCCCAGGGTGTTTTAATCGTGACCCGAATTTCCATATCGTATAACTCGCCAATCAAACCTTGATCAATCATATATTTTGCTGCACTTACGAAAGGTGCAAAACGCAGCTGAAAGTTTATGGCTGCCTTTAAATTTTTCGCTCTGCACAATTCGAGAATTTCATTGGCTTGCGCAAAATCATCGCCCATTGGTTTTTGGATCAGAACTGCACTTCCATCGGGCAACTGCTTTAAGGTTTCAATGTATTGCTCAGGCATGATGGTTAAATCGTAAACCACATGTTCTGGCGCAAGCTTTACAGCTTCGGCCACTGAGTTATAAACATTTGGAATTCCAAAATCAACGGCCAGTTTTTGTGCACGTTCTTTGGTCCGGTTCACAATCCCATGAACTTCAAAACCTGCGATTTTGTAAGCAGGAAGATGCGCATCAGCTACAATTCCACCGGCACCAATGATGATGATGGGCTGCCTGGTTTGAGGTAATGCTGGCTTATATTTAATATCGATACTCATTTGTCAATTTCATTAATCTGGTTTTGTGCAATTCGAATTAACTCTTCAGTTGACACATTTGTATTAATCGCCTGCAAAACCATTTTATCAATTATCGCAGCAATTGCTGCCCAATTTTGTTTTTGAGGCAACGTATTCGCCACCTCGTGCAATTGCGCTAATTTAAAGTAGTAGGGAATGATTTCATTGATTCCCTCATCTTTCCAGGTTGAAAGCCTGCAACCAATTCCACCTTCCAGAGTGAGCTGTTTATCCTGCTCTTCAGCTAATGCAAAGCGAAGAAAATCGTATGCAATGGTTTTATTTTTGCTGCCCTTAGCGATGGTATAAAGCCAATAAACATTTAAAGAAGCTGATTTTTCATTTACAGCTGATGGCAGTAATTCCACATCGATTTTACCTTTTACCTTAGAATTTGCATCCACTTCGCACATGGCGGCAAAGCCAAACCAATTGATCATCATCGCCGCTTCTCCTTGTGAAAAGGCAATTCCTGCCGCTACAGATTCAAATTCAGCGGATTTTGGATGAACTGCAGTTTGATCGTTTACAATTGTGCGGTAAAAATTCAATCCATCAACCGCAGCTGGTGTATTGATTTGGATGAACCCGTTTTTATCAACCAATGTTCCTCCTCTCGTCCATAATTGCAAACAAAAATCAAAAACCGTGTTGTGGCCATCAGGATAGCAAGCGAAAATACTACCATAAAGGTTATTAGCCGGGCGATTAAAAAACTGCGCTGTCTGATGGAAATCTTCCCAGGTTTTTGGTACTTCTAAAGGCTTACCGAATTGAGCTAAATAGTTGGCTTTTTCGGTTTCGCTTTCAAATAAATCTTTCCTGTAGATAAAACATTCTGGGCCATCGTGAAATGGAAAACCCACTATTTCCCAGCCAAATCGTTGTAAGCCTAAAAGCGATTTGCTCCATCCTTTCGGAAAATCTTCGGGTTTGTTTTTATTGATGTAAGGGTTTAAAATCTCGAAATCCTGGTTGGAATGTCCCTCCAAAACCCAATCAGTGCTAATGTGAGCGATATCGAAATCGCCATTAGCCAAACCTTTTTGAGTGATGGCTGCACTGTAAAGTTCATGCAAATCCATTACCACCATTTCCAACTTTAATGTACAGCCCGAAAACGCACAATATTTATCCCAGAATTTCTGCATGGCAGATTCAAACGGGGCAAATTTGCGAACGGCTATTTTGAAGGTTTTTATTTGGTTATGCATTTGCAATCGTGTTCTGTGTTATAAATTCTTTGATAATTTTTTCATTATCCTGTCCTAATTTTGGCGAACCTTTCGATGAAGTAAGCAATTCTCCATCAATACGAATCGGGCATCTGGTAGTCTCATATTTGTAACCATCAACCATTTCCACTTTCTGGATCATCTTCAGCACCTTGAAACCATCGTGAGCCATCAATGCATTCCAGTTCAAAACATCGGCACACCAAATATCGGCTGGTTCCAAAATAGAAAGCCACTTTTCCGTAGTTGCTGATAAAAGATGTTCAGCCAAAATTGTTTTGATCTCATCCCGCTTATCGAAAGCTTCGCTTAGTTCAATATAATCTTCCAGTTTCTCGCAGCCAAGTAAATTACCAAGCTGAGGAATTGAACCCATTGCCAGGGCTAAATATCCGTTTTCTGTTTGATAAATACCATACGGAGCACCTAAATATGCGTTTGCATTGTTCTTTTGCGAGCGTTCAGGTAAACATCCGCCATCATTCATAAAAGTGGTGATGGTTTCAAACTGGAAATCGTAAGCCGATTCCATCATGCTTATCTGCACAAATCCGCCCTCATTTTTTATCGCTTTACGATATAAGCAGGCTAAAAGTCCTTGTGCTAAATGCGCACCCGCCAACATATCCACAATGGATAAACCCATTGCGACAGGGCCACTATCAGCATTGCCGGTTAATGAAGTCAGGCCGGTAACAGATTGTAAAAGCAAATCCTGACCAGGTTTGTTTTTCCATTCGCCCTCCGTTCCGTAACCTGAAATTTCGCCATAAACGATTTTAGAATTTAGCGCTGCTACAGATGGATAATCAAAGCCTAAACGTTCCATTACACCCGGACGAAAATTATGGATCATTACATCTGCTTTTTTAAGCAGTTCGCGGACCATTTCGCAATATTCTTCTTTTTTTAAATCGACTTCAAAACTTTCTTTATTTCTATTGATGGCATGAAAAACCGATGATTCGCCATTCATGATCAGGTTTGAAGTATAAAGTGTACGGCAAATATCGCCCACCCCTAAACGTTCAATTTTGATTACACGGGCACCCAGATCGGCAAGGCGTAAACTTGCCGATGGCCCCGAAAGAAACTGGCTAAAATCAATAACTAAATAATCTTCAAGCGGTAGCATAATTTTATTTTTTCTTACAAACCTTGGCATACTGAATTCATTTCAGCATCTTTTTGCCATCATTACCCTGAAATGAATTCAAGGTAATGGACAGGCTCAATTTATTTTATTTCCTTTTGTCATTCTGAGTGCAACGAAGATCTTCAACGGATTAGCATTACCATAATCCATCCCACCTAATCTGGTTCTGTGGTATATTCTGTTGCAATTTTCCATGGCATGAGATTCTTCACTACGTTCAGAATGACAACTGTTTATGTATGGATTTCTAATTCAAACTCTTTATTAATATCTGGTGTATTTAAACCCAGTTTTGGTGCTGGCCTTGCAGCAAATAACTTTTCATTATCCAATCGAATCGGGCTTACGGTCGTTTTTATTTGTTTACCACCACCTAAATCCAGATTCTGTTCGATATCGAGAATCTTATACGCATCCAGCGTTGTAGCGGTTTGATAGTTCAACACTTCAGCACACCAGATTCCACGATCTTCTAAAAGGTTAACCCAGGTTTTGGTATTTTCTCTTTTAAATGTTTCAGACAGGCGAACAATCAATTGATCCCGATTTTCGAACGCAGAACCCGCTTCTACATATAAATCAGCAATGTCACAATTAATGATTGAACAAATGTTGGGCAGATTACCCATTGCCATGGCGATATAACCATCTTTGGTTTCATACATGCCATAAGGTGCACTCAAATAAGCATGTGCGCTACCTTTTGCTCCGCTTCTATCGGGTAATTTTCCACCGTCATTAAGATATGTAGTCAATACTTCGAATTGTACATCAAGAATCGATTCGAGTAAACTTACTTCAACCAATACACTTTTATTGGTTTTTGCTCTTTTGATCAAAGCGGCCATAATTCCTTGTACCAGGTGGTTCCCGCACATAATATCGGAAACAGAAAGCCCGAATGGAACTGGCCCATCAATATCTACACCTGATAAAAATGTTAATCCTGAAACCGCTTGTACCAGTAAATCCTGGCCAGGTTTATTTTTCCATGGCCCCTCACTACCATAACCTGTAACTACGCCGTACACTATTTTAGGATTGATGTTCTGAACGTTTGCATAATCTAACCCGATCTTCTCCATTACACCCGGGCGGAAATTATGTGTCATTACATCAGCTTTGCTGATTAATTTCTTCAACCTTTTCAAATCCTCTGGATTTTTCAAATCGGCAGTATAACTTTCTTTATTACGGTTAATGGTATGAAAGAGCAGGCTATCCTCATCAACGAAAAGGTTTTTAATGGATAACTGGCGACAAGCATCGCCTGTATTTGGCCGTTCGATTTTGATTACACGAGCGCCTAAATCTGCCAGTTTTAAGCCAGCAGATGGTCCTGCCAAAAACTGGCAAAACTCTAAAACTAAAAGTCCCTCTAATGGTCTGTTCATGATAACACTAAGCTTTTAGATTTCTGATATAATTCATTTATAGCCGATAAAACCTGAGTTTCATTGCCGCCGTTCATTAAATAATCCCGAATAACATCGCCTGCATGATCCTGAAAATACATCGAACCGTGGTAACGCGGGCGAAGAAAAGCTCTTTGCAAAGCGGGTAAAGTATTCAAAAAATAATTCTGACTTTGACGGTTTACTTCTTCATTTTTCCATGCAGCTAAATGCCCTGGTTGTCCACCGCTTTCAAAAAACAATGTGGATTGACAAATTGGAGAACCTACAAATTTTACGTATTCTGCCGCCATATCAAGCTCCTCACATTTAGCAGAAATGGCCAAACCAGTTCCCCCTAAAGTACTTCTCAAATTTGTTTTACCATTAAGTGAAATCATGTCGTGGAAATGAAGTATTTTGCGGGCGTAACCATTTCTCGAGTAATTTGAATAACCATAAGCGAAAGGACAGTAAGCAATCTCATCGGTTAAAGTCATCGCCTCGTAAACCTGAATCGGGTTTCTGTTGAAGTTCGCCTTATCCATTCCGGACGCCAATTCACAATACATTTTCAAAGCTTTAACGCCAGTTTCTGTGGAAACAACTTTCTCATCATTTTGACAAGGGTCTTCGCCTAAAGAGCAGCAAAGCGTATAAAAATTCATTAAAACGTCAATCGGAATTCCTGCAAAAGCAACCAATCCTTTATTGGCAAGGGCTAATAAATCTTCGAAAGATTTGGGCAATTGCAGTCCTTTTTCGATTAATAAGTCTGGTCTGGATGCGGCTACAGGTGTTGCTGCATCAATTGGCAAAGCCCATAAATGTTCATCATAAAAATAACTTTCGTAAGATTGACCAACGGAGTTTTCTTTCTGGTCTTTCAAATATTCATCAGAAAGGTAAAAATCTAAAGGCAAAATTGATTTTGTTTTTGCTGCAAAACCAGCCCAGGGATGGTCAATAACCAATAAATCAAATTGCTCTGCCAATTCCTGAATCGAAAAATCGGCAAATTGCTGCAAACTTCTTTTTTCCCAAGTGATGTGAACATTTGGGTGTAATTCAGAAAATCGCTGTGCTGTTGCCACCATCGGCAACAGCCCACGACTGTGATTCCAGGTTATTCCTTTTAAATTAATTGTCTTCTCCACTTAATTTCCTTTTTTTATTTTCTAAACTTTGCCGTCATTGCGAGGTACGAAGCAATCTCATTAACTAATAGATTGCTTCAGCTCGCTCAATCCCAGCTTCGCGATGACGAGTCGTTTATACCAGTCATGTTTAAAATTTTATTCTTTTTACTTTATTGTTTACTTCCTCCTTTTTACCCTCAAAAGGCAACAGATAAAAGCTGTAATTATAATCTTTAGATGGAATTTGATATTGCGGTAACGGTTCAGCAACATCGCTCCAACTATCGTTTCCACCAACACCCATTTGGATTAAATCGACATTTACAGTCAAACAACCTGCATCATTTAATTTATTGGTATGTTTTGCTGTTTGAACATTTTCATCCGTATAAGGACTGGCACTCATGCTTAACAAGCTATCGGCAACGAAAATTAAACCTTGTTTTTTTGATGGGTTTGAAAAGTACATCCAACGCACATCGGTACGGTTTCCATTTTCTCGCGGAACAGCGTAATGTTCCATAAAATCATTAATCTGCTCGCTATAAATTGCAACATCAAAACCGTAATTTTTATCAATATAATTTTCCATCGGGCCTTTTCCATACCAGGAAATAGTATCGTAATTCCGAAGAATTCCCATTTGCATCCCCACTTTCGGAATATTGGGCAAACCTGGTTTTACTTGTAAAGCGTAATCAACTTTGATGGTTCCTGTTCCGGAGATTTGATAGCTCACTTTAACTTTTGCACTGTCGTTAATCAAACTGTACTCGCTTGTAATCAATAATCCAGAACCATTTTTACCATCAAATTTTGCTGCTGTGCCCGATAAAAACTTTAAATCATTCGCATACCATTGCTTAAGTTTTTTGTTCGATTTCCAGCCGCGTTTGTCATTATCCGTTAGCGGACGAGTAAAATGGGGCAACAACGGTGCAAAAATTTGCTCTTTGCCTTTCCATTTATAAGAAACCAATGCACCATTCTTTTTGCTGATTCCAATCTCAAAATTTTGTCCCGAATAGCTATCTAAATCTGAATTGCTGAAATATTTTGGCGGAGTGATTTTATCGATGGTATTAGGTTTGGCCAAGCCTGTTAATGCAAACTGATTGGAAGCCACTTCAAAACCTTTTTTCGCCCAAAGTTCATCCTGACTTAAAGCGAAATGGATATCGGCCAAGTATTCTGAACCTAATTCCATCTTTGGCAAATACCTTGAAATATTTAATAAGGTATCTCTCCCTGCTGTCAGATTAATCGCTGGTAAGATTTTCTGACTAACCACGGCTCCATCTTTACGAACAATTAATGTAACGGTGTAAGCATTTAAGTTTTTAACCGCATGGCGATTGGTAATTTTAATGGTCTTTCCTGCCTGATCAGCTAATTCAGTTTCTGCCCCCTGATAAACCCGCTTGCATTCGTACATTGCACCTTTGGGTGTTCCATCAGAGTTTACCACACCTTTAATCGTGAAATTATCGAAATACTTTTCGCCGAAATCTCCGCCATAAGCGTAAAATTTATTACCTGCGCTGTCGGTTTGTAAAATTCCCTGGTCTTTAAATTCCCAAATGGCACCACCAATTACACGGGGTGTAGAGCGAAAAACATCCCAAAAATCTTTCATGTTACCAACTGAATTTCCCATTGAGTGTGCATACTCCACAAAGAAAATGGGCCGATTATCACCATTCTGCTGTTCTGCAAGCATTTTTGGGGTGTAAATACCCGGATACATTCTACTCACAATATCCACGTAAGGTTGGTCTAGCGGATTTTGCAGGCGATGCGAATGATCATTTGGCTTTAAATAGATTGGATTGCCTGGATCTATATAGCCATCCAAACGAGGATTTCCCATTGCAGGTTCATAATGCACTGGTCTTGTTATATCAAAATCGTGAATCCAGGCTGCCATTGCCGCATGGTTTGGCCCACTTCCCGATTCATTTCCTAAACTCCATATGATGATACTCGGATGGTTTTTATCACGCATAACCATTCTGCTGCTGCGTTCTAAATAGGCTGCTGTCCAGGTTGGATCATTACTTAATTTACCGCCTAAACCATGCGTTTCCAGGTTCGCTTCATCAATTACCAAAATGCCATATTCATCACATAAATCGTATAAATATGGGTCCATTGGGTAGTGACTGGTACGAATACAATTGAAGTTGAACCGTTTGATGGTTTGTACATCATTCAAAATATCAGCACGACTTAATGCTTTTCCCTTGGTAGGATGATGATCCGGGCGATTGATCCCATATAAATAAGTTTCTTTTCCGTTAATTAAAAGTTTGCCATTCGTTTTAGAAAATTCAACACTTCTAAAACCAACTTTACAGCTTTTAACCTCCAAAACTTTACCCAAACTATCTTCTAAAGAAATGGTAAGTGTGTATAAATTTGGCACTTCATCACTCCATTTTGCAGGATTTTTAATTTTAGTTTCAAGCAAGCCGAATTTTACATTATCTAAACGAGGCCAGATTTCATTAATAATGCTTTCAGCACTTCTTTCCAAAGGTTTATCTAAAACAGCTGCGCCATTTTTATCGAAAAGCGATGCTTTCACTTTGTAGCCTTTAACCTCTTTACCCGTTAGGTTTTCGATTCTCGGACGGATACTTAACGTTGCGTCTTTATAATCTTTATCTAATTTGGTTTGAACGAAAAAATCGGCGATTCTCAGTTTCGGTTCTGCTAAAAGCATTACTTCGCGATGAATGCCACTTAAACGCCAATGGTCCTGATCTTCAAGGAAACTTCCATCTGTCCACCGCATAACCTGAACCGATAAAATATTCTCTCCAGCCAGTAAATATGGTGTAATGTTAAATTCAGAAGAGAGAAAACTGTCTTCGGCATAACCTAAAAATTTACCGTTCAGCCAAACTTTATAGCCTGAACTTACCCCGCCAAAATGTAGCGTAATATTCATATCTTTCCAGTTTTGAGGAATGGAAAAAGTGCGTTGATAGCTGCCTACTCCATTATAATCCATTGGTGGATTTGGCGGATTAACAGGACGAAAAGGGTAAACCGCACTTTTATAAATGGGTTTATCATAACCTTTCATTTCCCAGTTGGATGGAACTTCTATTTTTTTCCAGCCGCTCACGCGAGATTGATAAAAATCTTTTGGTGCATCTGCAGGTTTAATGGCAAAAGAAAAGTCCCAATCGCCATTTAAGCTAATCATTCTGGTAGATTGATCTCTGTTGCCTTTTTTTGCTTCGTCTACATTGGTAAAAGAATAAGCGGTTGCACGAGCAGCATCGCGGTTTATGCCGCTAACAAGCTGATCTTCCCAAGGTTCTTTGCTATAAATTTGAGGCACCTTTTGAACGGCGGTTGGCGTTTTATCAACGAGTTGGGCGGATGCCGAAGTTGCCAGCAAGGTTAAGCATATGAATTTTAACCATCTAAGACGTTTAAGAACATCTAAGTTTTTCGAAGCTGAAAAACTTTTGCAAAAAGATTGCTTTGTCGTACCTCTTCGCAATGACGACAATGGGAACTTCATTGCGATGCACAGTCTATCCCGACCGTTCGGGAAAGCAATCTCTATATAATTAGGTCTCTTCATCATTTACCTGTATTAATTGTGATTGATGAAGAAGACAAACCATTAGATGTTGCAGTTAATTTAATGCTTCCACTTTTTTCTGTTGATTGAAGAATGGCCAGACATAAGCCATGGAAAGCTTTACGATGGTTTGCTTTAAAAGGTTCAAGACTGGCCTGAAATCCATTATCCACCCCAGCAATAAAACCAGATCCTTCCACTTTAAATTCAACCAGATGATCGGCATCCGGAACTAAGTTGCCCGCTGCATCTAAAATGCGAATGGTAACGAAAGATAAATCCTTTCCATCTGCCTTGATGTTTTTTCTATCGGCCATCAGCTCGATTTTAGCGGCTGCTCCGGCAGTTTTTACCTCACGAATTAACACATCCTTACCATTTTTACGGGATACTGCTTTTAAGGTTCCAGGCACAAAATCCACATTCCAAAGTACATGTAAATCATTACCTTGCTTTGATTTCTTCCCTAACGATTTTCCATTTAAGTACAATTCCACTTCATCGGCACTGTTGTAGTAGGCCCAAACTTCTACTGATTTCCCTGGCTCCCAATTCCAATGTGGCAAAATGTGTAGTACAGGTTTGTTTGTCCATTCACTTTGATACAGGTAATAAGAATCTTTTGGGAAACCTGCTAAATCCACAATTCCAAAATATGAGCTTCTGGCTGGCCAGGGATAAGGTAAAGGCTCGCCGAGATAATCAAAGCCTGTCCAAACGAATAAACCTGAAACATGCTCATATTTTTTGGCTTCTTTCCAGGTTTCTTCATGCGTTGAACCCCAGTATGCCGAAACGTTATCATAAGAAGATGCCGACCATGCTGCATTGCCCTCTGTAAATTTCGTTTTTCCATCTTTCGGCCAGCGGCGAATGGTATCTGCAGTATCGTAAAAACCTCTTGTTTCTAAAGCTGAAGTTGTTTCTGTGGCCAAAAATTTAACTCCGGGATAGTTTTTAGGGAAATCTTTATAAAGTTTATGATTGTAGTTTAGTCCGTAAATATCAAGTGCATTGGCCTGATAAATAAAGTTTTTCTTCGCATCTGTTTCAGTTAAAGCAGAAAGTACAGGACGGGTTTTATCCAGATTTTTAACAATGCCCACCAATTTTTTCGTAATCGCAATGCCTGTACTATCAAACTGTTCCCGAATTTCGTTACCAATGCTCCAAAGGATAATTGACGGATGATTGCGGTCGCGTTTTATCATATCTTCCAAATCTCTTTGGTGCCATTCAGGAAAATTCAAGTGGTAATCATTTTTAGTTTTCTTTTTTGCCCACATGTCAAATGCTTCATCCATTACCAGAAAACCCATTTTATCACATAAATCCAAAAACTCTGGTGCCGGGGGATTGTGAGCTGTACGAATCGCATTCACGCCCATCGCTTTCATGATTTCGAGCTGGCGTTCCATGGCCCTAACATTTACGGCAGCACCCAAAGCACCTAAATCATGGTGCAGGCAAACACCTAAAATTTTCATTGGTTTTTCATTTAACGAAAAGCCTTTTTCTGCATCAAAATTGAAAGATCGAATACCAAATTTGGTTTCATAAGTATCGATTACCTTTCCATTTTGAAGGATTTGAATAAGCAATTTATATTGATAAGGATTTTCGACAGACCAAAGAATTGGATTTTTGACTTCCAGATTTCCTTTTATGATTGCACCCGAAATATCAACATTAACCAGCTGAGGTTTATTCTTGATGATTAATTTCCCTGAAGTATCATAAATCAAACTTACCACAATTACAGATTGTGATTTTAAAGTTTTATTCTGAATTTGTGTCTGAATATCAACTTTACCCGAAGCATCAGCTGTGACAAAAACGCCCCATTTTGCAACGGCAACCTTTGATGTTGATGTTAACCAGACATTTCTATAGATTCCCGAACCTGAATACCAGCGTGAATCGGGTTGTGCCGAATTATCAACCTTAACGGCGATAATATTTTTTCCAGGTTTTAGAAATTTACTGAT
Source organism: Pedobacter chinensis (assembly GCF_003339865.1). Lineage (GTDB taxonomy): Bacteria > Bacteroidota > Bacteroidia > Sphingobacteriales > Sphingobacteriaceae > Pedobacter > Pedobacter chinensis. The sequence continues at coordinate 187,799 of NZ_QPKV01000001.1, read as the reverse complement.
CTCGTACGAGAATGAGCTATAACCATAAGGTCGTTTGCCTAAATAATGACCATTAATCCAAACTTCACTGTTTTTATAAACGCCATCAAATTCGATGGTTATTAATCTATTTTGAAAATCAGCAGGTGCTGTGAATTCTTTCCTGTACCAGCCAATACCAGTTGGCAAACCACCACCCTCAGGTTTTGCAGGATTTTTCTCGTCGAATTCCCCCTCGATGCTCCAATCATGCGGCAAGGTTAACCTCCTCCATTTCAAATCACTGTATACGGGAGATTTAGCCCCTGGTTCATCGCCTAAAAAGAATTTCCAGTTTTTATTAAAGCTGGTTCTAGTCCGTGCCCCGGAAACAGTCGTCATTGCGAGGCTTGGATTGAGCGAACTGAAGTAATCTGATTTTGCGAAGATTGCTTCGGTTCCCGGCAGAACGGTATTCGTAGATTTCGCCTCGCTATAACGTGATGCAAGAAACACCAAAAGCGTTAACCCAAAAATTCTATATTTCAGTTGAAGCATCTTCATATTATTTATCGGTTTCGCTTACAAAATTCAATTGGCTTTTACCTAAATCTTTCGAAGTAGCTACGGCAATTCCGCGTTGATCTTGTTTATTTACTGCACAATAAAAGTGGTAAACCACTCCTTTGTATTTCAATACGAAAGATTTATGAGCATACAATTCATCATATTTTTCTGATGACTCAACCAGGTTATTGCCTGTCCAATCTGTCCAGTTTACTAAATCATTTGAGGCAGCAAACCGATTGAAAGCACCTTTTCTATCTTGCCAAAATGCACCGAAGTAGAACATTACCCAGGTTCCGTTTATTTTTTGAATAACTGCATCTCCCGTAATACCAACAGGATGATGAACCACAGGATTTTCATTGAAACGCTGCCAATGTACCATATCATCAGAAACAGCCATGCCAATTCGCTCGTACCAGCGTGTTTTTTTATTGTTGGCTAAAGAATCTCCAACAGCATTATAATACATTACAAACGGATGTCCTGTTAATTTTTGTTTATCCTCAATTACTGTGCTTTTAAAAAGCTTATTTCTATTTTCCCACCAGCGCACATCAGCATCTGCAGAAGTTAAAACAGGTTGATCTAACCGGCTCCATTCCTGCACAATTGATGGATGTTTTTGAGTATAAGCCATTCCTATTGATAATGGTTCCACTTCATAACCTTTTTCTTTGCCTCCAAAATATGACATCCAGTATTTGCCATCGAATTTATTTAAGGCATAATTTCCACCCCATGCTGTGTTTTGCAAAGCATTGTAGCCTGCTTTTTGGTTGTCATCCCAATGGCCGGCATCACCAAACGACATAATTTTACCTAGGTTTTCCCAATGCAATAAATCTTTACTTTTGGCCAGCCAGGTTTCATAACCACGTCCGCTAAATATCAGGTAAGTCATATACCAAAATTTCCCTTTACGAAAAACGGTCGGACAATCCATTTTATGCTGATTATCTTCTGGAACCATCACCAAGCCATACTTATATGGTGTTTTCACTTCCTGATAAATCTCTTCCATCGTTTTTGCAGAAACCGGGTTAGCAGTTTGCGCCTGCACTCCGGACACGATAAAAATCAGAAATAGGATAATCTTCATTCTACTCATTAGTGCATAAAAATTTATAATGTCCTGAACCTATAGTAACTTTTGCTTTCCCATTTTCAAAACTTAAAGTATTCATTCCTGGGTTCAGTTTATCAGTAATGGCCTGTTTTGATTCACCTGGAAAATAAACGTCGGCTTTTGTATTTACAGGAATATTAACCTCCAACGTAAAAGTTTTATCTGTTTTTTCCCATTTTACAGATATTTCTCCATAAGGAGAATGGTAACTCACATTGGCCGATGTTAAATCGCCAACTACCTCAGGCTGAATTTTGATATGGTTAAAAGCAATGGAATTTTCTGCCCGACGGATACCACCCACACCACTGTACAACCATTCCATTAAATGGCCGAGCATAAAATGATTATTGGAAACTGTTGGTAATGCCGCCCAACTTTCGGTTAATGCGGTTGCACCTTTGGCCAGCTGCATGCCATAGCCAGGAACATCCGAGCGGCTGTTCATATCGAAAATCACGTCTGATTTCCCTGCATCTTCCAAAACACGTAAAACATAACGATAGCCAATGTCACCAGCTGTTAAGCTATTTTTTCGATCTCTAATGTCTTTAACCAGATTATCGATTACTTCATTTTTATATTTATCTTCAACTAAACCCATGTAAACTGCCATTGCATTTGCAGCCTGCGAACCAGTGGCATATTGCTTGGTTTTGGCATCAAAAAAATTGTTGTTAAAAGCGCTCTTAACCTCAGCAGCCAATTCTGCATAAGCCATAGCATCGGCCTTTTTGCCTAAAAGTGTTGCTATTTTCTCTAACACTTTTAAATCGTAATGATAAATCGCCGTTCCGGTAACACCCATTGGGGTTAATTGAGAAACACCAGGAGGTTTTGGTCCCAGATCATACCAATCGCCTAAGCCTTGAGTTAAAATATGACCATTTGCTTTTGTACCCAAATAGCTGATATAGCGTTGCATCATTGGGTAATAATCAACCATAGCTTGTTTATCGCCATACCATTGATATAGATACCAGGGCAGTAAAATTCCACTACTTCCCCATTCCGGAGAATCGCGAAACATATCGCCACCCCATTCAAATTTTACATATTCAGGTGCGATCTCAGGAATCAATCCGTTAGCCAATTGGGAATTTTTCATATCCTGCAAAGCCTTTTTAAATAAAGGTGCAGCATTATAATTATAAACTACTGAGTTACCCATTAAATGTAATTGTTCTAACCAACCCAGTTTTTCACGGTGCGGGCAATCAGTAAAAACGCTGACCATATTACTCTTAATCGACCAATCAATCAGGCTAAAAGTTTTATTGAATAACTCGTTGGACGAAGAGAATTTACCCACTTGTTCAGCTGCATTTCTGATATGTAATGCCTTTAAATCTTCAATAACAGCTTGGTTTGTTGCAGTTTCTTTTCCTGCAGGAACAGCACCTTTAACCTGCAGATATCGAAATCCTGTATAAAAGAATTTTGGCCTCCAGGTTTCCGAACCGTTGCCTTTTAAAATGTAAGTAAAATAAGATGGGCTTCCGATATTTTTTTGGGTCACTGAACCATCAGCTTTTGCTAATTCAGCCGGTGTGATGCGAACCGTATCGCCTTTCTTGCCCCGAATTTTTAATTCGATAATGGCTGATGAATTTTGCCCCATATCATAAACCCATTCATTGTTTGCAACGGCGTAGCTATTTTGTGGGGAAAAGTTTTCAAAAATTTTTACAGGCTCTTCTTTCTGTGCGTTTAACTTCGGTCCATCAACCAGAAACACCGATTTCCATTTCATGTCATTAAAACCAGCCGAATCCCAGCCTTTTTGTTCGAGGTTAGCATTATAATCCTCTCCACCATAAATACTCGAAAAAGTAACTGGCGATGGCGCCGTTTTCCAGGTTTGATTACTGATGATATTTGAAGAAGTTCCATCAGTATATTCAATCAATAATCTGCAAATCATTTTCGGATAACCGAAAGCAGCTTTTAATTTTCTATATCTTTCCTTCACTGGCGGAACGTAATAAAAACCGTTACCCAACATTACCCCTATTGCATTTTCGCCTTTTTTAACTTGTTTGGTTAAATCGTAAGTGACATACAAAGCCTCCTGGTCATATTTTGTCCAGCCTGGCGCTAAGAAATCATCGCCTACTTTTTGGCCGTTTAAAGTCATTTCAAAATGACCTAAACCAGAAATAAATGCAGTTGCTTTCCTGATCGGTTTTGCTGCTGTAAAAGCTTTACGAAACATTGGCAAGATATTATTACCACTGAATTTATCTTTTTTACCATCAGTGGGCAGGCTAATTACATTTGAATCAGCAAGCTTTTCATAAGCAATCCATTTCGCACCTTTCCAATCATCAGCATTTAGCAATCCCATTTGCCAAAAAGCTAAATTGCTCCAGGCAGATTCATTTCCCGAATTATCCCAAACGCGAACTTTCCAGTAATAAGTTTTTGTTGATAAAAGTTTAGCGCCTTTATATTTTATCTGAATCGATTGACCCGAATTAACTTTTTTAGTATCCCAAATATCGCCTACGTTTTTTTTCAAACCTGCAGCGCTGCTCGATACCAAAATCTGATAAGCTGTTTGCATTACGCTGTGCTTTGATGACTGTAATTTCCAGCTCAAACCCGGGGAAACCAAATCAATACCAATAGGATTATTCCGATATTCGCAGCTTAAGTGAGCAATTTTAATCTCCTGCGCAAAAAGCGGAATGCTTAAAAGATAAAGCCAAGAAAAAATCAGGATTTTACTCATTATCTTATGGTTAGCACTGCGTTAATTATTTTACGCAAAAGCAATAGTTAAATTTTGGTTTATAAATGGTTATTGATACCTTAAGCTAATAAAAGCCAACTTAAAATCAGAAAAAAAGCATCAATTCAAATATAAATGTTTTTTTTAAATATGAAAACATATATTCGTATTTAAATTATACAAAATCTTCTCATCAATAATTAAGAAAGCATTTTGTATGTTTGAAATTGTAAAAATAACGCTACAGCCAAATTTAATCCTGTATGAACGAGAAAGAATCGAAATACCAAGCCCCCGCATTAGATAAGGGACTTGATATATTGGAATATTTATCAGCACAATCCATTCCATTGTCTCAAACTGAAATAGCCATCGGAATCGAGAAAACGCCAAACGAAATTTACCGTATGTTGATGAGTTTGGAAAGTCGTGGCTATATTCTGCGTGATGAAGTTTCGGGAAAATACAGGCTTTCGCTAAAGCTTTTTTACCTATCGCACAGGCACTCGCCTATTGATGAGTTACGCAAAGCGGCACAATTTCCATTGGAAGAGCTGGCCAATACCATTCGCCAATCGTGCCATTTAAGTATTTTGTACATGAACCAGGTAATGGTTATTATTCATGCTAAAAGTCCAGGGCCAATTGCGCTTTCAATAGAGGAAGGAAATTTATTTCCATTGCCTTTAACGGCATCGGGTAAGGTTTTACTGGCTTATATGCCCGAGGCTGAACGTACAACTACTTTAAAGAACAACGTTATTTTTAAGAAATATCATAAGACACAACAGGAAGATTTTCTAAATTCTTTAACCGATATTCAGCAAACAGGTTCTTATTTTAAAAACAGTGATTCCGTTTCGGGAGTAACTGATATTTCTGTACCCATTGGAATTGGTGGAAACAACGGCATTATTGCTTGTTTAACTATTTCAATGTTGAATGCATTGAATGCTGATCACGCCATTGAAAACGAGGTAATTTTAGCCGAAGCTTATAAATGTGTTAAAAAGATTGAACAAAGGATTGGGGTGTAAATTTATCTCGTCATTGCCTTTTGTTAAGCAAAGGCAATGACGGCAAAGTAAAAATTCAGAACTTGCCTTTATGTACAACCAACACGCTCGAAATGGCTATCCTGAATACTTTACCTTATATTCTTTTCCTTTTTCAATTTTTATCTCATACAATTCTTTTGATACTTCTTTAACTTCAGCACCTTTAACCACAGGTTTTGATTTGCTTTTTATCCTTAACTTTCCTGTGCCTGTTGCCGAAGAAACCTTAATTTCTTTCTGGCTACAATACACCGAAATATCGCCGTTGGCTGTTGGCACTTTACCCTCCATCCATTCCAAACCGCCTAAGTTTGGTTCAATGGTATACGTTTCATAACCTGGAGTTTCAGGTTGAACGCCTAAATAATATTTCCCTAACAAATAAATCGGACTAGCACCCCAGGCGTGGCAAAGGCTTTTTCCAAATGGGCGACCATACATTTCTAAATGTTCAGTTCCCTTTTTATCAGGATTATATTCTTCCCAAAAAGAAGTTGCACCAAGTTTTAACATTCCACCCCAGTAGTTTTTCATTTCTTTTAATACGTAAGGCTGTTCGCCCATGGCGCATAAAGCCTCCAGTTCATAAAAACGCATGTAAGGTGTTGTGATTTTGGCAATGTTATCATTCAAAAGCACATTCTTTTTAACGGCTAATTTTTGCTCTGGGGTAAAGTAATCAAAGAAAATTCCAAACATATTTGCATATCGGGTTACATTATCCGTTGGCTGATCATTGATTCTGCTATGCACCAAAGCACTTTTATCCTGATTCCAATAGCGTTCGAAAATTTTGCTTTTTATTTCCTTTGCCTGTTTATCGTATTTCGCAGCACTTTCAACATCATTTGCCAGTTTGGCGCACAACACCATGGTTTCCAAACTTCTGGCATAAAGCAATTGCTCAAAGCTTACTTCTCCATCTTTACTCAATTTATCGGCCCAGTCAATGAAAATCCAGTCGCCTGGCATCCATTCCAGTAAACCATTTTTATTCTTTCTGCCATCGATGTAAGTCATTAACGATTGCATCCGTGGATAAATATCCTGTACAAATTTTTGGTCGCCAGTAAATTTATAGTAATCATAAATCCCTAAAAACCAATAGAAAGAATAATCCATAATGGTATTAATATGTGCTGTTACAGGGTCTTTCCCACGTTGGGCAAGCAAAGTTCTTTTAACTGTTGGAGCATCAAAAAAAGAATAATAGTTCATCAAATAACTTTGATAAGCATCGCCACTCCAAACCCAGCGATCGCGTTTTATACCATCGATGAAAAACTCACGCGTGTTTAGATGGAAAGTATATTTAGCTACCTCATAGATTTTGTTCAATTCTGCATCTGAAGATTTAAAACTTCCTCTTTCGGTTACTGGTGCGTATTCATAAAGCATTGAAATTGAATCTACTGAAACCCCACTTTCAGATTGATAATTCACATACCTGAAAGCCTTGGAAAGCGGCATAACGGAGTCTTTTTTCTGCACTAGATCAATATCCAGGTTATCCAAAGTTTCGCATTTATTGATCGATAAAGCCTCTTCTTTTGATTCTCCATAGTAAATGCTCAATCTGCCTTTTCCTTTTAAACCATGAACCTTGATAAAACCGAATGTTTCTTTGCCGAAATCGACAACAAAACCATTATTTACCTTTTCAGTTTTAATGGCTGAATGAGCTACTACAGGCAACTTGAATTGAGATGGCAGGATCATTGGATCGGTTAAATTCCACGAACCTGCAGAAACAAATGTTGTACCTGATTTATCAGAGGTTTTTCCACTTGCATCAATCCATTCTTTATCTTCAAAGGTAGTTAACCAGCTTTCATCAGAAACCACCGTTTTGCCCTGAACAAAAATAGCCGGAACATGAGCCTGATTGTAAACCTTTAAGCTCAATTTATGCTTTCCTGCAGGAATTTGAATGCTTGTTGGAAATCCTGAAATCGCCTGACCATCAATTTTCACATTGTAAGTTCCTTCTACAAAAAGCTTAACTTCTTCGGCCTGGGCGAGGTTGAATTCTTTGTGAAAATCGACCAAAACATAATGACTATCCATTTTCCAAAAAACAGGAAAAAACGAACCTCTTTCTGTTCTGCGATTCTGCATAACGTTGCTCATGTAAATATCAAAATCGCCAGGATACCAAATCCATGATGCTTTTTGAGCAAATACAGGTGCTATCAAGCATGTGAAAATTGTTGCCAGAATTATTTTTTTTAAGTTTTTCATATTATTGAAATTATGCATAACGCCATGTATTCTATTTATCATCCGACTTCGGACTCCCGACTTCAGACTTTTTTAATGACCGTTAAAGAAAATATAAAGTGCTACCATCACAATGGCAAGTGCAATCCACGAAATCCATACCGCACGAGCTGGCTTTTCGATATTCGCTTCGTGTTCTTCGTTAATGGCGTAAATGCTTGGCATTCTATCCAATAAAGAAATCAAAACCGCGATGAACAGCAATCCTGTAAAAATCAAAAAAGAAAGCATGAGGTAGTGGGGCCAGAAGGCATATTTATCTGATGGTAAAATCCAAAGGTAAGTTACACCAACGCCCAGACTCAAAATTGAGCCGATAGAAAGGGTAAAATTTACGGCTTTTCTGGTTGTTCTTTTCCAAAAAACGGTTAGCAAAAAAACGACGGAGAGTGGTGGTGCAATGAAGCCCAAAACCGATTGAAATACATCGAATAAATTTAATCCTTTGATATTGTCAATCGCCAGAACCACAATTACAGCGAAAATACAGCCAATAACAACTGTCCATCTGCCTACACTGATCATCTGTTTATTGCTTGCCTGAGGATTAATTTTCTTAACGTAAATATCCATCGTAAAAACCGTACTTAATGAATTTAAAGATGAACCTATTGTGCCAACCAAAACCGCAATCAATACCACGATGACCAAACCGTTCATGCCAGGAGGAAACAAATTGGTAACCATTGTCATGTAAGCCTCGTTCGGATCTTTTAAATTTGGAAATAATACATAGCAAAGTATTCCTGTTCCGATAAATAGTGGTAGTGAAAGAATTTTTAACCAGCCAATAAAGCTTACGCCCAATTGCCCTTGCTTTAGGTTTTTTGCTCCTAAAACGGATTGAACCATTGATTGATCAGTACAGAAAAAAGCCACCGCAGCAACCGGATAACCTAATAAAATAGCATACCATGGATATTTCGGATCGCTGGCAGGTTGGATTAAATTCCAGAAATGAGGTGGTGTTTTTGCATACAAAGCAGAAATTCCTCCAACTTTGTTTAGCCCCAAAAGCATTAGTGAAAGTGAAACAGCTATCAATAAAATCATCTGGAAAACGTTCACTTTTGCAATGGCTTTTAATCCGCCGAAAAAGGTAAATAATCCTGCGAAAGCCACTAAAACCGTAACCGATTGCCACATCGGGATGCCCAAAATCTGGCGGACTAAAAATCCTCCTGCGAATAACCCGAGCGACAACCACGAAATTAAGATCTTAATCAACGCATACCAGGCCAATATGTTTTGAGTAGAATCGCCATATCGATTTCCCATAAACTCAGGCATGGTACTCACTTTTGCTGCAAGGTATTTCGGAGCAAAAACAATTGCCAATAAGAATAAAAATATAAAAGCATACCAATCGAAATTGACCGCTACAATGCCTGTGCTATAGCCAATACTTGCAAAAGCCAGTAACATGGATGGACCAACATTTGTGCCCCACATGTTAAAGCCGATACTCGACCAGTTTAATGATTTATTAGCCAGGAATAAGGTTTCATCTTCATTTTTCTTCTTCGAAAAACTGGCCCGATACCCGATTATGATCAAAATAATGAGGTAGGCGATTACGATGAGGTAATCTAAGCTGGTTAAACGTTCTACAATGTGGTTCATTGGTTCATTTGGTTAGTTTGGTTTTTGTTTTGCCTCGGACTCATAGCATTCACGGAGATAATTTTTTATGCGCCCCGTAGTTGCGAGGCACGAAGGAATTTTATGTGTTTGCTACCCAACCTAAAATTGTAGGATTGCTTCGTGCCCCGCAATGACAATCGCTGTATGTTTCCGTGGTAAACAATCACAATCCTATCGATTCCCGGGTAATATTGTTTGCTTTCAATATCTCATCAACTTTTACTGGTAAACCTGTTTCCAAAGATTGATCCATTGCCTGTAAAAGTGCAACTGTCCCAATTCCTTCTTTCAAATCAGGATAGGCTGTAAATTTATTGTTGATGCTATCTGCAAAATAGTCCAGGTAATTTTGGTATTCTCCTGCATGATGGCTTTGTCCTTCGAAACGAAAGTAATGTTTTAAGGTAGAGTCGCCCCAGGTAATTATCTTTTCTTCGCCAGTTTTTGTGGTAACAGAATAACGTAATTCATGGTAATCGGCCTGACTGGCGCCTTCGGTTCCACGTAAAATACAACTCATTCCACTGTCGCGACTTGCAGGTTGCGTTGGACCCGTGTAAGCGCCGCTCACTCTTGCTATTCTTCCATCTTTTGCCTTAAAAATGAAGTGCATCGTATCCTGATTTTTCAAACCCGCTTTCAGTCCATTGCTGCTCAACATACCATAACCCATTACCTCTTCAATATCTGGCATATACCACCGCACAAAATCGACCGGATGACTTAAGCCACCATAAAGCCATTTGAACGATTGTTTTAGTGCCCAGCCTTTCTCTAAAAACCAACGATGATCGGCGTGATAATGGCTTTCAATCGTGATTAAATTGCCAATCAAGCCCTTATCAAAATCTTTCTTTTGGCGCATGGCCGGTTCAAAAAAACGAGAGCTTTGCCCTACGAAAATCTTTTTCCTAGATTTTTTAGCCAGCTCCAGAAGTTCGTTTGCCTGTGATAAATCGTCAATGAAAGGTTTTGTACAAACCACATGTTTTCCATGTAGCAAAGCTTGTTTAATGTGTTCAAAATGCAAATGATCTGGCGTGTAAATTGCAATCATATCGATTTTGTCACTGGTTAACATATCCTCGTAACTGGTTGTCCAGTTTTGAAAATCGAATTCCAAAGCGCGTTCTTTACAAAGCTTTTTATTGGCATCGCAAATTTGAATGAGCTTAAATTTTTTGCTCGCCAATGATGCAGAAATCGTACTTCTGCCCTCTCCTAAACCTAAAATCCCTAATCTTAACATGGTATTATTTTTCTAAGCGTTATTATTTTTCGTTTTGTCATTCTGGCGCAGGAAGAATCTCTAACCGAAAAGTACAGAACCCGCATCTATCCAGGGTTTTTGTTGTACTTTAATTTAAGCCGGTTTTCCATCGCTTGGAGATTCTTCACTTTGTTCAGAATGACAAACCCTCTAATCTTAACATGATCTATTTTTATAAGCATTATTATTTTTCCATCAGTTGTTGTCATTCTGGCGCAGGAAGAATCTAACCGAAAAGTACGGAACCCGCATCTATCCGGGGTTTTTGTTGTACTTTAATTTAAGCCGGTTTTCCATCGCTTGGAGATTCTTCACTTTGTTCAGAATGACAAACCCTCTAATTTTAACATGATATTATTTTTCTAAGTGTTATTATTTTTCCATCAATTGTTGTCCTTCTGACGCCGGAAGAATCTCTAACCGAAAAGTACAGAACCCGCATCTATCCGGGGTTTTTGTTGTACTTTAATTTAAGCCGGTTTTCCATCGCTTGGAGATTCTTCACTTTGTTCAGAATGACAAACCCTCTAATTTTAATATGATATTATTTTTCTAAGCGTTATTATTTTTCCATCAATTGTTGTCTTTCTGACGCAGGAAGAATCTCTAACCGAAAAGTACAGAACCCACATCTATTCGGGGTTTTGTTGTACTTTAATTTAAGCCGGTTTTCCATCGCTTGGAGATTCTTCAATTTGTTCAGAATGACAAACCCTCTAATCTTAACATGATCTATTTTTATAAGCGTTATTATTTTTTCATCAATTGTTGTCATTCTGACGCAGGAAGAATCTCTAACCGAAAAGTACAGAACCCGCATCTATCCGGGTTTTTTGTTGTACTTTAATTTAAGCCGGTTTTCCATCGCTTGGAGATTCTTCACTTTGTTCAGAATGACAAACCCAGCAACACGTATTTATTCTATCGGTTTAAAAAAAAACCCAAACCTCATCAAGTTTTGTACCTTCAATTCCTTCCTGATATTTTTTCATTATGGCATTCCATTCATCCACTTTCGGATTATTTTCTGTTGTTTTTGGATTGAGTTCATCTAAACTTTTTCCTTTTGGAATACTAATGACCAGCATTAATTGCCTGTCATTTTTAAAAATTGCCAACCGTTGAAACTCTGCATTGCAAAATCCTTTTGATATCTCAGGCCATTTTTCAAACTGCGTTTTATGATAATCAAGGTATTCCTTTTGCAGTTTTTCATCCTTAACCAAATTCGCCGATAAAATGATATTATCCCATTCTCCCACGGGTTTTTCGCCGCAATTATTTTGTCTGTTGAAATCGTAAAACAAATTATCATACAGTTTAATTTCAGTTGCGTTCAAACCTTTCAAAGTTTGTTTTAAGCTTTCTACTTTTAAGCTTGAGGTGTAAATGACTAACCGGTTATTCCATTTACAAATTGAACCTGGCAGAAGGTTATTTCCTTTTGCAAAACCTCTTAAAACATTGTCTCCCGGAAGATGATCAGATTTAAAGATCAATTCAAATACAACTGACTTATCCTCAGCCTGATTGATTTCTCTTTTTGAATAAGCAGATTTTTCCTTTAATAAATATTGAAAAGGCTTTTCCAAACCTGCATTCAACTTTATATTTTCATCAACTTTTGGCCCATTGTTTTCCCATAAATTGCCAGGACCATTTGCATTCTGAAGATATTTTTCGGCAGGTGTCCAGTTGTTTTTGATGGTAAAGTATGATGAACCTTCATCGGTATACAGGTAAAACCAATGTTCAGGAAGATGTGCAAAAGGTGCTTTGTAAATACTATCAATTACATTTTCTGTAATAAATGATTCGGGTTGGGCAGATAAAGTGTAAATACCAGCCACATCATACAGGTGTTTTCCATAGTGATGAATTTTATTACCGCTAATGGTATTGGTCTTCATTGCATTCTGCGTTTTGGTCCATCCCCAACCCATGCTGATTCCCGAATAAGAGACCTCATTGATTTCATTATGAAGGATTTTAATGCCCCGAACATAACCTGCACCAATGCCTACAGCGCCCCAATCTTCATTGGTCACATCCGTAATCAGATTGTTTTCGATCTTATCATTTGTCGAAATCTCTCTTTGATCTGAAGGATTGTAAGGCAGATGCACTTCTGTTGCCTCATCAGAAAAAGTTCCGATCAAAATCGCAGAGCCGCCAATATCTTTAAATAAATTCCCTTTGATTTTATTATCAGCTGTTCCTTTCTTATAATCCAAACCTGTTGATGCCAAATGTTCGAACCGGCAGGATTCAAACGAAGTATTTGTTGCATAAACCACTTCGACTGCAGATGCAGGCCTCCCCACCCAAGCCTGATTTTCCAAAGTTGTCTTGTCTGGTGTTCCTGGTGTTTTTAGTTTGTAGGCATCGAGCATGTACATCCCTGCCTGATGTGGAACGTGGCCCTGTTGTGATGGCCTCAACCAGGTAGAGTGCTCGAATGAAATGCCTTTAAATCGGATATAAGAAACGGGACGATCAATAGTGCCTTCGATTTTAACAAGATTTTCGATAGCGGGAGCAATAACTTCTGCATTGAGCATATTTTCTGATGCTCTGGGCCAGTAGTAAAGTTTATGGTTTTGTAAATCTTCAAACCATTCGCCAGGTTCGTTTAAAAACTGAATTGCATTAGTCAGATAAAAAGCAGAGTTACCTGTTTTCTCTGAAATCCAGGGTGCTGGCCATGGATGCTCGGATTGAACTCTACTTTCGGGCTGCATAAAAAATAGTTCAGCAACATTTCCGACAACGTTAACTGATTTTACCCGAAGGTTTGCAATTGCCCACCATTGATGAATGAGCATCTCCATTCCCTTAATATCAGTCAAGCTGATGTTTTTTATGATTGGAATTTTACAGGTTTGCTTCCCGGCATCCCAGGATAGTATCCTGCCCATTTCCCCGCCATTATAATTTTTTGCCCGGATGGCTTTCTTACCATTTACCCAGAGTTGCCTGAATATTAAATCGTTTCCATCGAAGTTTGGAACATCAGTAACCCAAACTTTTCCTATAGATTCTTTTGGCAAACCTGGAATTGTTCCATTAAGTTTTTTCCAGTCTTTTATTTTTATGCCGCCACTTAAAATAACCTTTTCATTGGATTCTGCAATAATTTCCGTGGGACTGTCTTTTGTTCCAGAATCTTCAGGACGAAGGACTACAGGTTCGTGCAGTTGATAAAAACCTTTACCGATGATGATTCGAATTCCTCCCTTAATTGAAACATCGTTCAAACGCCTCAGTTCACGAGCTTTTCTGATTGCAAAGTGAAGTGTGCCCAAAGGTTTATCTTTGGTACCGATATTCGTATCAGCGCCATTTATCGAGACATAAATATCGGCTGCATTTGATTTAATGCTCCATAAAAGCAGAATTATGCTAAAAAACAGTTTAAATTTTGAAAAACTGAATTGTTTGGTTTGTGGGAACATGTACCAAGGCATCAATATTCCCGAGCTGTGATACGTTTCTCCACGGGCAACCATATTGCAAAACCAACAAATCATATTTAAGCAATTTTTAACTCTACTCATATTATTTAGCTTGAAAAACTGATTTCAGGTAGCTTGTATTGGCACTGAAGTTATATTTTACATTTGTGGGTTGTGTCGCATCACGGCTTCTTTCTACCACTAACCAACCCCTCCAACCCATAGCATCAAGTGTTGCTTTTACTTTATTTAAATCGATTTTCGAGTCGTTTTTCAACCAAACGCCATCTTCATTGGTAGCATGGATTTGAATGATATTCTTCTTACCCAGAATCTTTAATTCTTCCTGTAAATCTCTTCCGTTTTTTATTGCATTAGAGAAATTGAAGTAGCTTTTTACCTGTTTAGAACCTACATCTTTTAACAATTGCAATTCGCCCTTCGCATCGAGCGCACTTTCAATCCCAATGACAATTCCTGCTTTTGAGGCCATTTTTCCAGCTACTTTAAGCCTTTCTACAATTGGTTCACGCAACTCAGGGTTTTTAACCAAATCGCCCTGAACACCTAGCGGAAGAAAAACCACTTTAACATTCATCGCTTTTGCTGTGTCCAGGCAGTCCTGAATCATTTTTTGATAAGTTGGACGTTTAGCGAACGATTGCGCATAAAATCCAGTCATTGCCAAAGCGCAAATCTCGAGGTTCAGTTCTTTTGCCTTATCCAGATATTCTTGCCTGATTTTCGGATCGGCCAATTTATTGTCGAATGTTTCTCTATCGCCTAATCCGCCCATATCAATTTCCACTCCATCAGCTCCGATTTCTCTTGCAAGTGGTAAAGCACTTATCTTCTGTCGTTTCAGGATCATTAAATCAATAACCGCCACTTTATACCTGCTCTTTTTCTCAGCCGCTACCAGCAATTGATCAGGGATCATTAAAGCTCCTGTTAATAAGGCGACTTGACCAATAAAAGTTCTTCTGTTTTGATGCTGATTATCCATTATTTAGTTGCGTTTAAAGGAAATAACCTCTCCAAATTTTCAAATCCCATAACTGCATTTTTGGGTAATTTTTCGCCCTTATCTCCAAAAACATACAGGGCATTTTCTTTCTCGATGGTAACTTTACTTTCATCGTATTTACCCGTTTTATCTTTGGCGGCAGTGCCGTTAAGTTTGAAATTCCTGATTAAAAAATCGTAAAGTGCGATGCGTTTGTTGATGCCAAAATCATGCTTTTCATCAGGAAGATGAACGTTTTCAACTTTGTCTCTGACGCCGTAATAACCATACATTTTTTGCAGGTACGGAAAATCGTGTTCGGGAGTATGAGCAGTCCAGTCGCTGCCATCAGAAACCAATAATTGAGGTCGTGGTGCCGCCATGGCAGCCAGCTCCACATTATCTGTTCCGCCTGCACATTGATGAATGGGCATTCCGCTTTCGCAAGGGCAACCACCATAAAAGTATGATGACATGGCAACCACTGGTGCGCTGAGTTTAATTCGGGCATCCATAGCCGTCATTAAAATGGAATGACTTCCGGCGCCAGACCCTCCACTAATTCCTACTCTGGTGGTGTCGGTTTCTTTCAGAGCAGTGAAATAATCCAAAATCCTGATTCCGCCAAGGGTTTGAACCGTTTGTGCTAAACTTCGGCGATGGTCTTCATATTTAAACTGGAGCATGGATTCACCCCAGGCAAATAAATCATAGCTGAAAGCCATGGCGCCCATCCTGGCAATCATAGCACAACGAATCTGGCAATCAGGTCTGTAACGTTGTTTCTCCCAATGCCCGTCAGGGCTTAAAACCACTGGAATTTTACCTTTAAAGTTCAGTGGCTTATATAATGAGCCATTGATCCAAACACCCGGCAAAATTTCCAGAGCGATATTTTCCACTGAATAACCATCGAAAATTCTTTTTGCGGTAATGATCGGTTTTGAATTTGGTTTTGCCGGCAAAGGTGCTAGCAGTAAAGCTTTATATAACTCAGGTTTGATTTCTGCCTTGCGTTTTTCCCAACTGGCCTGGTCGTGGTATTGGGTTGCCAGACTATCCAAATAAGCCCAACCTTCCTGAACTTCCCAGCGATAATATTCATATTCTTTTAATTTGTAAACACCTGGCTTTTCCTTGTTTACTTTCATATCTAAAGGCATCAGTACATTGGTAAGTGTTTCATCAACATCTGCACGAAAACGCCAGCTTGCATAGTTTACCCATTTATCTTTTACCTGTGGGTCTGAATATTTTATCTGAACCTTGAAACGCGTTTGAATCTCTTTTAAAACCTCTGCAAGCGGTTTTTTATAAGGATTATCAGTATTTTGGTTTTGGGCAGAGAGATTGTTTACACATGATAAATAAATAACCAATACCGCGAAACACTTAAATACCTTGCTTGTAACAAAGCTGACTATAAACGAGTTGAAGCAATCCGAATTTCCGGAGTGAGATTGCTTCGTTCCTCGCAATGACGGTATGGTAGCTGCCATTGCGAAGCCAATCTTATGAAAGCTCGAACAATCCACTTTTATAAGAGATTGCTTTCCCAAAAAGTCAAGGCAAGCTTTGCATCCCAATGATGGTATGGTGGTCGTCACTGCGAGGCTTGATTTTTCATCAACCGAAGCAATCTTTACTGATAAGGCAGATTGCTTCGGTGTTCCTCCTCGCAATGACGAAAGTATTGTTGTCATGATGAAGCTGGATATGAGCAAGCTGAAACAATCTAATTTCTGATAGGAATTACTTCTCTGAAAAGTTTGAACAAGCCCGGCATAAACGGATTGAATCAATCTGATCTTAGAAAAAAAATTGCTTCGTCGTTTCTCCTCGCAACGACGATTTTCTATCATTCTCATGGCTCTTCGTTTTTGGTTTCAGTAATAACAGGTGCAGTATAACCTTTCAATTTAGGCCAGACGCCATTCCTGATTTTCTTCAATTTCAATTTTGAAGGATCGACAACTACATGTTTGATTTTTTCTCTTCTCCAGGTATAAATAAAATGAAGCATTCCATCAGAAGTTTGAATTACTGCGGGATAAGAATACTGACTAATCGGCGAATCTTCCAAAATTAAGGCTGCGTACCATTCTTTTCCATTTTTGGAAATTGAAACATTTAATGGGGTTCTTGCTCCTTTTGCTAAATCGCCAGGTGGCAAAACATGGTTATAAACCAAAACATGGCGACCGTTTTTCATGGTTACTGCATCCGTTCCTGAGTTGTTATTTGGCAATGAAGTTTTGGTTAATGCAGACCAGGTTTCTCCGTTATCTTCAGACCAGGATTCTACAATTGCTCTGTTCGCCGTTCTGGCCAGAATCTGCAATTTTCCTTTTCCATGTTGTAAAATACTTGGTTGAATCGCTTTGATTCCATTTTCATTCAGCGGACCAATCATTCGCCAGGTTTTACCATCATCTTTGGTTACTTCAAAATGAATTTTCCAGCCATCTCCTTCTTTGCTTGATGGCGCAAAAAGGTTTCCATTGCTTAATAAAACAGGTTTATTTTTTACGGGACCGATATAGCCGTCAGGCAATTTGGTAGCAGCAGACCAGGTTTTCCCACCATCTTTTGAGGTTTTCATCATTCCCCACCATTCAGATGGTTTTGGGCCAATTTTGTAAAACAACAATAAATCGCCGGCAGGAACCTGATACAACACCGGATTCCAGGTTGGTAATCTTTTACCACCTGGCTGAATGCCATTTGCCACAGCAACAGGCGCCAGCCATTTCCCGTGAACAAAACGGCTGATGTAAATTTCTACATCGGGGTCACGTTCTCTGGTTCCACCGAAGTAAGATGCAACTAAGCCTGCTGGTGTTTCGGCAATTGTTGCCGAATGGCACGAAGGAAATGGTGCTTTATCATATAGAAATTCTTGCTTTACAATTCCTTTCTGCCATTTTTCCACCTGAGCATTAGTGCTTATTGCTACTGCGAAAACAAGTGCTAGAGTAAAATGTATTTTTCTTTTTAACATAATATTGAAAGTTTTCGTCATGGCGAGATTCGATTTTTCATCAACCGAAGCAATCTATTTGAAGATAGATTGCCGCGTTGTGTCTCCTCACAATGACGATAATGTTTTACTGTTTTGCCTTATTCGCTTTTTCTTCTTTTATCTTCCTGGTGTAAGCACTGTAAAGTGCTCTCCAGCTGCGTCCATTATTGTTAAGCATTTGTTCAGATTTCGTTTTATAAATCTCAAAAATTGCCGAAATCTGTTTCATGTTTTTATAGTCTACCGCTTGTTCCCTAGCCTGTTTCAAAAAAGCTAAAATCTTTGCTTCTTCATCGGTAGTTAAGTCTGGAACGATTGCCTTGTAACCTTTCATTGTGAAATCTACCTTGCCAATGGTGTATTTATCTAAAACTGTTTCTACCTGCTCTGGCGTTAAATTTTTGTTCAAACCATCCATTAGTGCCAGATGAACACTTCCCGGGATAGCAGAATCGGCAATGATCTGTTTATCCAAATCGCTTAGTTTATTGCCGGTAACCGGATTTATCCCATCTGGAACAGTTGATGATGGATGTGAATTGTGCCAGTCTCTAATGGTGGTTAAGTGAACCGCAATTACGTTTTCTACAGCATTTTTCTTAGTTGCACCGGTTAAATTTAATGCGGCAACCCATTCTTTTGCTTTGGTTAAAATCTCTTCGGGAACCACAACATCCTTTGTCTGGCTGAATGCATTTACGGTGCTAATCAGTAATGCGAATAATGTAAATGACTTTATAAACTTTCTCATAATTGAATTTAATTATTGGTTATTTAACTTTTCCTATCCATATACATGAACGGTTGTTTTTAATGCCATGATTCTGAGGTTTAGTGCTGTACCAGTTATGGTTTTCCATCGTTCAGAATGACAGACACCAAAACAGGGTGTAATTAGTAGGCTAAGCAGATTCTTTAGAAAAATTGTTTAGTCGTTCCTCCTTGCAATGACGAATTATCTTAATTTATTTCTTTGTTACCTCAAAAGAATAATCGCCGGAACCAATTTCATAAATCGCTCTGTTATTTTCCATTTTTATAAATTTTAAATCCTTAATTGATTTCAGTTTTTCTGAAACCTCATTCTTATTATTTGCAGGAACATAAACCATTGCTGTTGTATTTGGCGGAATGGTTATATTCCAGTTAAACTGATTGGCCGTTTTATTATAACTACTTTTAATTAATCCATAAACTGAATGATAACTGGCGTTTACGGCATTCAATCCGTTAATCATTTCAGGCTTCATGATGATTTTTTTGAAAGCTGCATCTTCCGATTTTATTCCAGCCAAATTTTCATAGTACCAGATCAATAAATCGCCAAGCATCATCACATGATTTTGTGAATTCATTTTCGGATCGGCGGTATTGCCGTTCCATAGCTCCCAAATGGTTGTTGCGCCGTTATCAACCATATAACCCCAGCTTGGGTAGCTTTTCTGTGTAGCAACAGTGTATGCCAAATCTGGTCTGCCATAATCATTTAAACAACGCATTAACCATTGAATACCAACTAATCCATTACTTAAATGACCTTTGTTCGTTACTTCTATGGTGTAAGTAATGTTCTTAAAAACCTGCTCTACTTTGTTTTGGGGAACCATTCCAAAATAAAGCGGGATGATATTATCTGTTAAAGCATTGGAGGCATAATAACCTTTATCATTATAGTATTTTTGGTTGAAGGCATCCTTTATTTTGTTGCCTAAAAGTTCATAAGCTGTAACATCATCTTTATTATTTATTGCCTTGCCAAATTGAATCATCAACTGGGTAAAATGGTAATAATAAGCTGTTGAAATCAATTCTGATGGATACTTTTTGTCAGCACTTTTACCCCGGCCAAACTCTATGGTAATTGGAGGCATACACCAGTCTCCGTAGCTGTCTTTGGTCAGAATATAATCTTTCATGTAACGGTCCTGCATATAATTCAGCCATTTTTTCATCGCCGGATAGTTATCGCGAACAGCTTCAACATCGCCAGTTTGTTTGTAAAGCATTTCTGTGATCAAAAGCATGGCGCCTGGCCAGGTCATGTTATCGCTGTAATATCGCCAAAAAGCGGGTGCAACATCTGGAATGGCTCCATCTTCTTTTTGAGAATTTCTGATGTCCTGCAACCACTTCGAATAAAACCGACCATTATCGAAAACAAAACTTTCGCCATAGGCCACGGCTCCTCTATCGCCAAGCCAGGGCATACGCTCATTACGTTGCGGGCAATCCAATGGAATGCCTTTATAATTCCCGGCAATTCCCCACCAGGCATTTTTGAAAATCTGATTCGTCAATGCATCTGAAGTTTCAAATGTTCCAACAGTTTTAATGTTATCGTAAATCATTTTTCCTACAAAATAATTTAGCGATGGCTGATCGGTATATCCCGTAAGTTCTACATATCTGAATCCGCGATAAACAAAAGTTGGCTCCCAGGTTTCCTGAGTATTACCTCTTAAGGTATATAAATCGGTGCATTTTGCATCTCTTAAGTTTGTTGTGAAAAGTTCTCCGTTTTGTTGAAGAGATTCTGCAAAGCGAAGTTTAATCTGCTGGCCAGCTTTTCCTTTAACTTTTATCTGTAACCAGCCAACCATATTTTGCCCCATATCTAAAATATATTTCCCTCCGGCAATTTTGGTTATGGAAACAGGCTTTAAAGTGTTCATCACTTTGATGTTTTCATTCATTTGTGCTTCGATCGTGCCTGTAGGTTCCTGTACAAATTCTGCTTTTAACCATTTACTGTCATCAAAACCTATGTTATTCCAGCCTGGCATTTCTTTGGTTGCATCGTATTCTTCACCATCGTATTCATTGTTGGTTCGGATTGGTCCATCGGCTGTGCCTTTCCAGCTGTCATCTGTATCAATATTTGCCGTTGTTCCATCTGTATAAACAATATTGATGTTCAACAGTACCTTCGGAAAACCGAAAGTTTTAATTTTATAAGGCTTAGAATGTTGTCGCATGGCAAAGAAACGGCCATTTCCAAGAACCGTTCCTACAGCATTTTTTCCGCTTTTGATGTAAGAAGTTACATCGTAGGTATTGTATTTTACATTTTTGGTGTAATCTGTAGCTGTTGGTGTTAATACATCGTTTCCAACTTTTTTACCATTGATGAAAAGTTCGTATAAACCCAAACCAATAATGGATGCCGTTGCAGATTTGATTTCTTTTACACTTTGAAATTCCTTTCTAAAGTACCTTGCAGATAAGCGTGAATCAGTTTTAATGTTATCCCAGGGGAAAGCTCTGTCGAATCCAATCCAACCTTTTGGCCAATCTTTGTAGTGAAGCAAACCCATAGTGAAATAGTGGTTTGCTGACCATTCGCTTTGACCATCGCTTGTCCACACTTTCACTTTCCAATACGCTTTTGATCTGCTTTTTAAAGCTTTTCCATTATATTTAATATGAATGGATTCAGAAGAATTTATCTTTCCTGAATTCCATAAATCTGCTTCGTTGGCATTTAATTTTTCGAGTGAAGAAGAAACTAAAACCTGATAGGCGGTTTGTATCACATTTCGGTTATTGGAAACAATTTCCCAACTCAAGCGAGGTTGCACAACATCAATTCCCAACGGATTGGTTAACATTTCGCACTTTAAATTTTGCAAGTTAACCTGAGCCACCATTTTTTGAAATGGCAGTAGCAAAATGCTAATTAGCGATATGTAAAGTTTAAGGTTCATTCGTTGTTCTATTTTTTCTTTAAAGTTTGCCGTCATTGCGAAGCTGGACCTGAGCGAGCCGAAGCAATCTTTTTTGTTCTAACTTTCATCTTCTTAAGAAGATTGCTTCGTTGTACCTCCTCGCAATGACGAACTATTAAGGGAAAAATCAAAATATAAAGTCATTTCCAAAGCCCTGCCTGGTTCCTTTTCAAAATCGTAAAACACATGTTTCATTCCCATCGGGCCGGTTGTTTCAGGTTTTTGTGTCTTTGTGCCAATTGCCGAAATTCCATTCATAAATGAAATATCTCCATTAGGGAAAGTCGGGCTCATGTTATCGTATTCTGTATCTTTCGATTTCTTAGGCGTAAATAATCTTAAAAAAACGTCTTCCTTATCTGTTACGACCTTAAACGATTGCTGTTTCCCGATAAATTCACACCAATACATATTCGAATAGTAACCTTTAAATTCAGGATACTGCCATGGCGGTTCGCCTGTTGCCGAATTATTGTAATCTTTTTTCCAGATTCCGAATTGGGCACCCTTCATTCTATTCTTCCAAACGCGGTATGGGCCGTTACCTTTATATTCTACCGCTTTAATTTCTGATTCAGGGTAAGAAAAATTCAAACCAACGAAGGTGGTAAAGTAAGCCGATGGAAAATACTTTACTTCCATTTTTAACCAACCTGATGGATAGATTGTCCATTGTAAAGTATTGTAACTCTCTTTTTTATCAAACGTGGATGAAATAACCAGGTTTTGGCCATCCATTTTCTGTGTGAAATTTTTGAAGTTATTCACGCCTTCCTGCAAAACCGGGCCATTTGAGAATGGAATTATGCCATTAGCATTTTTAGCCTGTTGTAATAAACCGGTTGTTTTATCGAAAGTTAAATCAATTCCATTTGCAGAAACCTGATAAGTTTTCACATCTTCTTTTAAACTTACTTTTGATGAACCTGTTTTTACTACAATTTGTTCCGCATCATCTTTTGGCAGTGCAATCGGGAAACTCCAGGTAAATAATTCTCGGCCATCCGGGCCGTTAGCCGTTAAATACAAGGCATCAAAATTTCTCCAGTCTGCAGGAAGATTGATTTGTAATTTTCCTTTTTCGAAAGGCTTGATATCAGGTGCATCTGCTTTTCCAGCCTTAAACTCAACATCGTTTCTGGTTTTGAGCTTTTTCAATTTCCAATCAAAAGTGCATTGATTGAGATTGGTAAAAGCATAACGGTTTTCTAACAAAAACGAACCATCAAAGCCTGAGGTTATTTCTCTTTTTTCTATAAAAACAGGACTCCAAACTTCTTTAATGGTATAAAAACTTCCTTCTTTTTCATGGTAAGGACCTACAATTCCATCAGGACCATGATTTCCATCTGTATCTAATTCGCCGTTTTTATCGGTACGAACCACACCCTGATCGGCAAAATCCCAAAGAAAACCGCCAGCAGAAAGTGGGTTATTCCACATCGCATTCCAATAATCTTCAATGCCGGCACCATGGCCACCATCCCACATTCCATGAAGAAATTCTGTTGGCATCAATATGTTGTGACCATGATCATAATTGCCGATGCCATAATTAAACTCGCGATAATGAGTGGTTTCAAATCCGCCAAAAACTTCCCAGGGATGAATAACAGGCCGCTTTTGTATATCTTCTTCCAGGAATAAATGATCCAGTTCGCGATTATGCCCGCCTTCATTTCCATTCGCCCAAAATATAATTGATGGATGATTTTCATCATTCAGCATCATTTCTTTCAATAGTTTAGTTCCTGTTGCAGTGTTGTAAGTTCCATGCCAGCCAGCCAATTCATCCATCACAAATAATCCAAGCGAATCGCAAACTTCTAAAAAGTGTCCATCTGGTGGGTAATGCGACATCCGAACGGCATTCATATTCATTTCTTTCATCAGTAAAACATCGGCAATGCTGATTTTTTTGCTTGTTGTTCTGCCTGATGAAGGATAAAAAGAATGACGGTTTACCCCTTTGAATTTCAATTTTACACCATTCACATAAACCCCATCGCGTTCTTTTACTTCAACAGTTCTGAATCCGATTTTTTTAGAAATCTGATGAATTTCTTTGCCGCTTTTGATTAGAGTAAATGTTGCGGTATATAAATTTGGAAATTCTGAAGACCATAAAGCAGGATTCGAAAACTGATGATTCAACGCTAATTTTGAAGTTTCTTTTTTAATTGAAGTTCTAAACCGTTCGCCAAATCGTTTTTCATCTTTTCCGAAAAGTTCCACTTCAATTTTATCGGCATCGCCTGTATAGGTAAGCTGAACATTTAAATTACCATTAGCTTTAGCGTCAATCTGAACCCTATCGATGTGGGTTTGAGGTAAAGATTCCAGATAAACTGGTCTGAAAATGCCCCCGAAAATCCAAAAATCAGCTTTGCGTTCTGCCTCATTAACTGATTGATTTGCTGAATGCTTGGATACTTTTACCTCAAGCAAATTGTCTTTACCAAGCTTGATCAGTTTTGTAATGTCGTATCTAAATACATAGAATGAGCCCTGATGCGTTTCGCCAGCAGATATTCCATTGATTTTAACTTCTGTATCCGTCATCGAGCCTTCAAAAACAACATTGATTTTTCGGTTTTTCCAATCAGCCGGAACTTTGAATTTGTATTTATAAAGTCCCTGCTCCTTTCCTTTGTTTATTTCTTTGGCGAAACCATAATCGTACTTTCCAAAGCCTTGTAATTCCCAGTTTGAAGGAACGGGAATAGTTGTCCATTTACCAGAATTTAAGCCTGCGGTACAAAAGAAATCCCAATTTACAGTGTGATCGTTTCCAGTTCCCGAAAGGTATAACTTTTCTGTTTGCTGTGCTTTTACCAGGCAAAACATTAATAACAAGCAAAGAAATAATGATGACCGTTTCAGCATTAATTGGTTTTAAATTGATTGGTTAGTGGATTATCGGTTCTAAAAGGCAAGGCTGGTAAATTGTTGTCGTAAAAATTTCCTAATGGATTTTCTGTCCAGTTGTAGCGAACGGCAATTGGTTCATTAACTTCTTTTGAGAAAACTGCGACTTTTCCATCTTTAAGCACGGCATCAGCATTTACAAATCTGCCATCTTTACCAGCAATGGTAAAACCAGTTATTGGATTTGATGTTTTTGATTTCAGATAATCGAAATCTAACAAAGCCTTTCCATCTTTAAAAGCAACGCTTTTGTAAATCGGCCCAGAAAAATCTATTTTTTGATTATAGTTTTTGGCTAAAGCCCAAAGTGCCAATCTTCTGCCTACTTCCCATTTATAGGTTGGGTGCAAATCTTCATTCGAATCGGTCAAGTCGTTCGTAGAAATCATTCCTGTGTTGGGCAATCTTAACAGTTGAGTTTGTGCTTCCCAAAATTCAGGTTCAGTATTTTCATCTACAGAAACTTTTCCTTTGGTTTTGGCGTAATTAAAAGGAGCAATCTGAACATAATAAAAAGGCAAATCGTGCTCTTTCCATGCTTTTCTCCAACTGTTAATCAACACTTTCATTTTATAAGCATAACTGATTTTTTCGTTCAAAAAGCAATTGGTTTCGCCCTGATACCATAAAAAACCACGTATTTTGAATTTGGTTAAAGGTTCAATCATCGTAGGATAAAACTTCCCAGGGTCGTTACCCACCTTCTGATTTTTAAAATAATCTTCCTGAGTAAAAGCATCTTCTGAAATCCATGGTTCGATGGCACTACCAGGTATGGCCGAGGAAATCATCCCTACAGGAATTCCCAATTTCTCCTGAACTTCTTTAGCAAAGAAATAACCAACGGCAGAAAAAGAACGTAATGCTGAATCTTGCGCAATTGCCCAGCTTTTATGAACCGAATCGGGTTTATTTAGTGTTTTGCGATTAACCAGAAAAATCCTGATTTGAGTATTTTTCGCCTTTTCCACTTCATCTGATGGAAAGCCCAGCTTTTCATTTTGAGGTTTTGGAATTTTGGCCAGCTTACGCATTGCATATTCCATATTGGATTGACCAGAGCACAGCCAGACTTCGCCAACCAGAATATTCGTAAGCGTGATTTTATTCGAACCAGAAATTATCATGGTTTGCGGTTTTGCAGATGTTTTTAATGGAGATAAAACCACCTGCCAGTTTCCATTTTTATCAGTTATTGTTTCCTTTTTCTGACCAGCGAAAGTTACTTCTATTTTCTCATCAGGAGACGCAAAACCCCAAATATTAATAGGCTTATCTCGCTGTAAAACCATATCGCTGGATAAAACTTGTGGCAAAAGGATTTTTGCATGTGCTGATAAGGAAAACATGGAAAGAAGTAACATCAACAGGAAAGACTGCCATGTCGTTCCGCCTTGCAATGACGGGAAGAGCGGAAACTGAAAATTGAAAACTTCAAACTGCTTTCTCATCTAAAATCCCTCCGTTTTTAAATATTTAATCGAGTAAACTGCTTCTTTTGTTGATTCTCCTGCATTGGGCAAATCATAAGTTTGGTCGGCGGGGGTATCTACATCAGGAAAACGGCGAACATCCCCTGTGCGGAAAACAATACGGGAAACCTCGGCTACAGGTTGGAATGCCAAACTCGTTAATACATCTTTTCCATTTACCGTTACGGTATAAAACCTGGTAAAAGCATCTAATTTTATCTTAATATCATAACTTTTATCAGCCTCGTATTTCATAAAGTTTTTATAACGGGCACCCGCCTTGGCACTTAATATTCCAGCAGTATCAAAAGTCAACCTGACTGTTGCCAGTCCTTTCGTATCCTGCAATTCAATTTCCAGCAACCCGAAATTATTTTGCTTTGGTGTAACTGAAAATGAAGTAATGATTTTTTTAGCTGCAGGAAACATTCTTTCCACCTTAGCATAATCAAAGGGATCTTTATCTTTTAAAACGAGATGACCATTTTCAATTTTTACAGGGGCCCAAAGCGGACTGTAAATATTCCACATTTCGAGCTCTTTACCTTTTGGCATCTTTTCAAAATCATCATTTACATGTTGATTTGCTTTATCGTTAACAGGCACAGGAATGGAAGAAACCCAAATATCCTCCTTGTTCATACTGTAAGTCACCCATAATTTTCCATCGGCAGGTTTTCCATTTCCTTCTTCAATTCCCCGTACATATTGCGGGCCATAAGATTTGTAATTCCCGCCATAGCGCATTGGTGTAATCTCGCCATTCACCAATAATAGATTGGTATAATCCAAACCATTTTTACTGGTTGAAATGGCCAAAGGCCACCTGTATTCTGAAGGATTATAAACGGTAGCATAGTTTCCATCAGCGGTTTTTTGCCCCCAGATTTTGGCATTGCTGTTTACGAAACCTGGTGCACGAGCGGCATTTTCCGGCCAGCTTTTTCCATTATCGGCACTAATTGCTGTTAACGCATTTTTCCATAAACCCACCACTCTTCCGTCAGGTAAGTGGTAATAACTGAAAGCCTTGTATTGTTTTTGCAGCGTAATTAAAGGATCTTTTCTGTCGGCTTCCTCATTCCATTGCTGTGTCATTAACTTATTCGCTAACAACTCTTTGCAAGCCTCAACAAAAGCTTTATTTTTACTTCTGGTGTATAATGGATATTTTGTGTTTTTTTCAGAATAACCGGGATTGTAATGAATGAAATAGATTGGTCCGTATTTTCCATCGGCTTGAATTTCTCTTACTGCCCTGCCAATTCCATGACCATCATTCGGATCGTCTTTTGCATCAAAACTGATGGCGTAAAAACCTAAAACCAGAAACACATTTTTCGTAGAAACATAAAAACCCATTCTTTGATGCATTACGGCATCTAAATCTTTTGCCACATCGGTTCTTCCCTCTTTTGTGGTTCCATCGGGAATTCGGTAAACCGGAAAAATTACTTCGGGTTTGCTCCAGTTATAGCCATCTTTTGAAGATTGTAACAGGGTTTGCCCTGGCGGAATGCTTTCCCCGACCTGGTCACTTAAATATTCGACGTAAAATTTGTTGTTCCAATAAGCCAGCATGGGTGCGTGATTATAGGTCCAACCAAAATTTTCAGCTAATTCAGGATGTTCTCTGTTCGCTCTGAAAGTCTGGATGCTGTGTACACCCATTACCGGCGACAGTTGCCCGTGATGATAATCTGCATTTACTAAAGTTTTACCCGTATACCGCACCGTATCTTGCGCTTGCAAGGTTGATATCGCAACCGCAAATGACAAGGTTAAACTCAGTATTTTAAATATTTTCATTTTCTATTTTAATCTCTGCCATTCTGATGAAGGATGACAGCATTGGTTAATGATTCTACTTTTTTAAATTCTCAATCACTTTCCGCTTCACTTTTATAATTGTTCCATGTTTATGTCCCTCGGGGATTGAAACCTCGGATGTCACATCTTTAAAACTCTTAAAATCAGCTGTTTTATAAGCAGAGTAAGTTTTTTGTCCATAAGCATCGAAATAAATCAACCAGTCATTTGCTTTTTTTACCACTGTTGGCCCTTCTGTTAATTTAGGACTAAAACTTTCTGAAACATTTTCATAAGGCCCTAAAGCATCATTGCTAAAGGCTATTTTTAAATTCCGATTTGGACGTGTATTATCTTTCAAAACCAACACGTAATCTTGAGTTGCCCTTTTCACAATTACCGCATCAATCACACTGAAACCAGGATCTAAAAACAATTTAGGTTTCGAGAAAGTAACAAAATCCTTTGTCGTAATGCTATACATGCGATGGTTGTTTTCCTCCTCTTCCATTCCTTTTTCAAAACGAAAAGGTATTGTAGATGCCCAAATGATAACGTATTCCCTTTTTTCATCATCGTAGAAAATTTCAGGTGCCCAAACGTTAACTGTTTTTGGTTCATCTTCCATTACCGGCAAAAACTGCTGTTTGCTCCAATTGATCAAATCCTTTGAACTTGCATAACCGAAACCTTTATCGCCTTTCCAGCTGCAAGTCCACACCAGATGAAAAGTTCCGTCAGGCCCCTGAACAACTGATGGATCACGCATTACTTTTTGTGTACCAACCTCGGGTTTTAAAAAAGTTTTGTTCAGGTCTGTCCAATGGTAAGCATCATCACTGTATAAAAATCTTAAGCCCTCGTTTGCAGGCTCATGGAAAGAGGTAAACAAATAAGCTTGTTTTGAACAAGATGTTAATCCACACAAAACCAGGCCAATTATGGCTATACGAAATGATGATATGAAGTTTGATTTAAACACTATTTATTTGAATTAACTAGTCTTCGGCTACGCTCAGACAGACATGAAATTGTGAGTTCCTGATTTAACAGCCTTAAACCCTCCAACCTTTAACCTTCTACCTTTTTATATTTTATCCAATATTAAAACCCAATCATTTCCATTTGCGGGTTCGCCCGGAGGATTAAATTCTTTTATCCCTTTATTTTCAAATTTTCCAATGAATGTTGTTTTTCCGGTTCTTGGATTGAACCATGAGGCTTTTACATCATCTCCATCAATTTTCCCCATTTGCACGCTGAAATTTCTACCCGTGTAGGTATAAAGCATCGCAAATTCTTCTCCTCTTGTTGCCAGAACATGCTCATATTTTTCTCCGTTTTTTCCTGCAACCAGGGTTTGATCAGGTACACGATCAAAGTATGAGCGGGAAAGCATCAAATCTTTAAGGTACTTCATTTGAACAGCACCAGGTGCATTCAGCGCCGTTATCCATTGATCTTTAGGACCGTAGGCAGGTTTTAAATCAGTTTTTTTATACATCTGCATCACTGAGTTGTGTCCATAAGTATAACCGAAAGCACCTGCAAAAACCGACCAATACCCATATCTCCGTACATCACTATCCATCCAACGGGGCTGAGTGGTATCATGTAACCCTTGTGGAATTCCTTCGTAAGATGGTTCACCATCAATGGTTGGTTTAGTTGGTTTCAATTTATAGTCTGATTCGATATACTTCCAGTTATCTTCTCCATAATGCAATTTTTCTTTTGCAGAAGTATCCTGATCATAGCGGCGATGCCCTGACTGAACCATATCAAAATCATTCCATTTGGCATTGTGAAACCATTGCGACGAAGCAGTTCTTCCTCTCGGATGGAAAGTAATGAGATGATCAGGATCATTGGCTCTTAAGGTTTCTCCTATCTCGTTCCATACCTCTAAACCATCGCTACCCTTAATGTCTCCACCGTTTAACCAAATAATATTGTTCCTGTCACGATATCTTTTAGCTAAAAACGTGGCATAAATTTTAGCCTGAGCTTTGGTTACTTTCTTCTCTTTCACATTTGTTCCCCAAACCGGTACCAAAGCCATGTAGATTCCTTTCTTTTCAGCTAAATCAATAATATAATCTACGTGGTCCCAAAAGTCGTAAGCTTTTTCATCTTTGTAATTATTGCCCTCGGTAACGGCAGGTTTCGATACATCTTTGTTGATCACTGAAGAATCGCCATACACATTAACAGAAGGAACTTCATGTAAAACCATTACCTGGATAACATTAAAGCCCTTTTGTTTACGATCTTCCAGGTAGGTATTCGCTTCCTCGCGGGTTAACTTGCTAAACAATAGCCAACCTGTATCACCCAACCAAAAGAAGGGTTTGCCATCGCCCGTGGTCAGATACCTTCCGTTTGCTGAAATTAAAAGGCTTTTATCGCCAAAATGTGGTTTCTTCCTGCAACCTAATGCCAGAATTGAAACAACAACCAACAGGAATATTTTAGATGTAAGGTTCATGTTTAAATTTTATTGATGATGATTACTTCATCAGCCGATGTTACCTTGTTAATTTTTATCGTAGAACCGCCATTAATTTTTTCTTCTTTAAGCACGTTTCCATTTTTAGTATTCAATATTTTCAGGCTAAATTTTCCATTGATTTTGTTCAGATTTAAATTCACTGGTTCTTTTGTGGCATTGTATAAAACATAAGATTTTCCCGCATTCTCTAAACCGTATTGTTTAGTGTCTTTTCCTGCCGGAAGAAAAGGTTTCATTGTAGAAATGGCATTTGAAGTAGCTTTATCAATATTTTGAACATTTGACAATGAACCACCTGCCATTAAAATCGCCCACCCTAAACCATCAAAACTATCTCCTGAATAAATAACTGCTTTTTCAGGAAATTGATTTTTATATTCAGCTACCGCATGATAAACCTCTTCAAAAGAAGTTTTTTTCGGTTTCAATAAACGGGCATGTTGCCTCGGTGCTAAATTTTGTCCGCCTTGTGGTGCATAAACCGTTCCATCGGCCTGGTAATGCCAATACCTGATATCAATTAAATCAACAACTGCTGCCCGGTTTGGATCGGCTAAAATAGCATCCTGAACATCTTTGGTAACGCTTAAACCAATAATCGGATGCTTGCCTGTTTCCTTTTCCCACTCTTTAATGGTATCAATCCAGAATTGAACGAAGTTTAGCGGCCCGGTAAATTCGGCACCGATTAATTGAATGACACCTGAGTTTCCATTAAAATTTTCCAAACATTTTCTAATGTAGGCCTTATGGATTGCCCTGCGATTTTCGTTGCTGATATCGTAAAATTGTTCAGCCATAAAAATACGTTTATCACCTGCATAAGGCACTGGTTCAGGGAAACCGGTATTGTTGATGTTGTTTGCCGTACGCCAGGGAAAATCTGCGTAATGCGCTCCTGCCTCAATGATATTATGTTGAAAATAATTTTCATGAATCAAAACCAAACTTTTTTGATCGGCAAGATTAGCGAATTGCTTTAACCTGTCCCAATACCAAAGATTGTATTTTGTAATGTCGTACTTACTCAAACCGTCCCAGGCTTTATCTTGTCCGCTGCGTGCAAAAGGCAATTCATAAAAGGGCGCCCAAACATCTCCATCCATCCGGCGAATACGTTCGTGGTCATCTCGTCTTCTATCGTACCAAAGGCCGTAATTGTGGTCAAGTACTTTAACCGAGCCACTTTTCATTGAATCTGTAATCTCATCCAAATCATCTGTTAAGCCATTCCCTGCACGCCCCGGAACAAAACGGGTAACATGAAATTTAGTGTTTTTCAATCCATGAGGACGAGCACTTCCATTCCACCATGGAACATCCTGGCGATTACCCAAAACGATTTCATCACCACGAACCAACCATCCGTTTTTGATAGCCATTGCGCTTGCAAACACCGGTTCAACTACTTTTTCCAAACCGATTTTATCGATGTTTTTTGCAGCCCCGGCATCAACCTGGATTTTATTTCTATCTGCTGCAGAATCAATATATTCTAAAACTGTTAAAGCAGGTTTATAAGCTAATTTGGTCAGTTTTTGTGCAACCTCTACCGAGGGACTGCTGGATGCTTCCGTTTCTACAGGAAGCAGGAAAGTTCTGGCATCAACCTCGTTACCCAATCTGTCTTTCAATTGTGCATAATATAAACTTCGGGGTTGGATCTGTTCGTTCGACATATCCCAATAACCATTTCCTGAAAATTGTGCCCAGGTTCCAAAAGCCCAGTTTTGAGCAGTTGGTGGCTGATAATTATCTACTCGAGCTGCGCTACATTGCCAAAAAACACTATTTGCCGCCGACCAGCCTGCACCTTGCCCATCCTGACCCCGGTTTAAATAGCTTAAAGCCTGTCCGTCTATATTTACAATATCAAATAAATTACCGGACGACCAGCTATCAATTGCGCCACTAAAGTTAAATGGCAAATAAGACTGGCATTGAACAAAAACATTCGGTCCGGGTGCGCAGAAACCTACAGCAAAATCGTGATAGCCATATTCAGAATACAATCTTTGAAATAACGTTTGCTGACCTGTGGTTAAAAAAGTATAACGTCTTCCACCACCGATTTCAGAAATTGGTGCCAGTGATTTGCAATCTTCAACAGTGATTCTTCTTGCTGTTTCCAGTACATTAACTGCAGAACCTGCGAAATGCTTAAAAACCACTTGACGAACCCATGCATCTTCTACGTTTTCCAAACCAATGGCTGTCCACCGGTGATATTCATCTCTAATATTTTCTTTGTGATAATCTGATTCCATTTGCAGATTTTCGACACCAGATTGAGCGATTCTTCCCCCCCATTGGCATTTTGAAACAGTGGCTCCGCCAAATTTTGCATCCAGTGCTGTGGTAATGGGTGCATCAAAAGTAACGGTAGAACCATTTATAGAAATGATTTTTCTATCCCAATAAACATCTCTTGTTCCTGGTTTCCAACCTAAAGCACTTTCTCCACCTCCAAATTCAACAGTTTTGAGCGTTTCTATCCATTCTTTAGTAGATGGACGATGGATGATGATTTTATCGCCAATTTTAAATCCATTGGCATTTGCTACCGTAATTTTATTTGCATTAACCGGAACGTAAGCATCTGTTATCGCAATCGGCGATTCTTCCACACGGTTTTTTTTACCTAAAATTCTGATTACCCCAATTCTATCCAACCCTGTGGCAAAAATCCGGGTTCCATTTTCGCCCATTCCGCTTCCACGAAGGATAACTCCGGATGCTGATATTTTTAAAGTCCCGGCGACTTCATAAGTTCCTCTTTCTAATAAAACAGCGCCACGCAAACCATCTTTTCCAATTGGTAATTTAGCAACATAATTAATAGCCGATTGAATTCTTAAAGTAGCATCGCCATCCTTTACCGGAACAGTAACTTTTATTGCCGCATTTGGAATGGCTTTTTCACCCGCCATGTAGCCCGCATAAGAAAAATCAGGAATTCGATTTCCCTGTTCATCTGATGTGTAAGCCATTTTACCATCCTTACCTTTAAAAATTGGTTTTGGTGGGTCAACAGGTTTTGTTTTTTGAGCGAAAGAAAAACTTGTAACCAGAAAAAGTAAAGCCAAAAAAGGCAGTACTTTAATTTTATATATGTGGTTAGTTTTTGGCATTTTTTACTTTTTGTCATGCTGAGGCACGAAGCATCTGCAACATTTTATAACTCTGCTTAAGCTTTTCCTCTGTTAGTAGTATTAACATTTCATTTTCATAGCCTGCGAATTCTTCATTACATTCAGAATGACAAAACTAGTTGATGAGGTTTTATCTTTCGATAATTTCTTCATACAAAAATCTCCAATCAGGATTTTCAGTTTCAAGTTAGAATGTAAACAAAATAATTATGGTTCATTGCTTTATTAAAGTTTTGCTTTAGTCGCTTGCAGATTATTCATTATTTTTTATTTGTTTTTAAATGCATTCATGCTTGCTACGCAGGTCTTAGTGCCTCAGAATGACAATCGGAAATCTACGGTCTCACTTTTCCAATATCCACTAAGCTATTTAAATAAATTTCAATATTTGAGTAACCCGATTTTGAAATTTTCGAGGCATCTTTAGCATCCTTTGGATTTAAGCCATTTTTAATTTCCCACGCATCAGGAATTCCATCATTATCAGTATCTACATAAGGTTTTCCTTTATATTCAGGATAACCACCAACTTGTGCAATATCTGAAATGATCCCCTTTTTGTAGGAATCATCAGGTAAACGACGTTTTACATAATTCTGCTTAGCGGGCAGTTTATCCTCTTCAACATGTTCTATTTTACCAGTTGTAACCTGTTTAATGATACGCTGATCAACGGCATCGCGAACGGGTAAAGTGGCACCTGCATTAGCCAAAACATAGTCATATGCTTTTTTGGTATCGATGACAGAAACTTTAGCCATTGGCAAAGGTTTATCTACACGCATGGAATCCAACAACTTTTGTTTATCTCTTTTACTTTCGGGTTGAACACCACCATCCCAATTATTTTGAGTTACTTTTTCATTTCCTTCCACAATATTTCCGGTAACGTAAGCTTTCCCAAATTCATTTGCAAATTTTTTATCTCTCCCCGATTCTGGTTTTAAAATGCGATAAGAAATTGGTTCACCCGCAGGTGTGATTGGGCCTGGTTTGTAATAGTTATTGATGAAACTGTAAAATGATGCATTATCACCACCATCAGCACTACGGTTCCACCAGTTGAAAATCACATTATTGACAAAACCAAAATCGCCATACATGCCTACTGATGGATTACGACTGATATTTGAGGCCCAAAGATTGCGCATAAAAGTTGAATTCAAACCGCCAATGGTACTCCCGAATGCGTGATTATAGGTATCTAACGCTTCAGAGAAAATAGAATTTTGAATTGTAATGTTAACGGTTGGAAGTTTTAAAGGCTTGGAACCATCTTTTGGATCGTAAACATGGCGATAAATCGACATGTTTTCATCTAATCCCCAACTTGCAGAAACGTGATCAATCATGATGTTTCCAACAGGATTTCCGCCTAGAGCATCATCTCTGCGGGTTACATCAGTGGCACCACGACGGAAACGCATATACCTGATTACCACATCGTGAGTATTAATCCAAACTGATTCCCCGGCGATGCAAACTCCATCGCCCGGAGCACTCTGACCTGCAATAGTAATATAAGGTGCTCGAATAATTAAAGGTGTTTTAAGCCTGATGATTCCAGAAACGTTGAAAACAATAATTCTCGCTCCACCTTGTTCGCAGGCTTCGCGTAAAGTTCCTTTTCCTGAATCATCAAGGCTGGTTACTACATAAATTTTGCCACCGCGACCACCAAAAGAATAAGCACCACCACCTTCAGCACCCGGAAAAGCAAGCATTTTTGATTGAGGTAAATCATCAGGTTTTGCTGCCCACGGAATATAGGGTTTACCATGTTTTGCATCCTCGTCAATAATATGTTTAACCTTTAAAAACTGTAATTCGGATTTATCTTCAATACTTTTCAACAGTGAATCGGCTTTTTTTTCCATCGCCTCCGGAATTACTGGATATTGCGCAAAAACAGCATTTGAGTAACCACAAACAGCAGTCAGAATGGCCACAACATAAAACTTTCTCATCTTAATTAGGTTTAACAGTTGAAACCGGAACAACACTATTTAAATATACTTCAATGTTGGAATAGCCACTTTTGGTGATTTTTGCTGCATCAGATGCATCATTAGGATTCAGGCCATTTTTCAATTCGTAAGCATCAGGAATGCCATCATCATCAGAATCTTTATACGGTGTTCCTTTATACTCAGGGTAACCGCCAACTTGTGAAATTTCAGTGATGATACCTTGTTTATAAGAATCTTTGGCCAGGCGACGGTGTTCAAATTGAAATGCAGAAGGTTTAGCATCAGGATGAACTTCGATTATTCCTGTGCTTACCTGCTTAATCACACGAGTATCAACCGGATCTCTCTTAGGTAGCGTTGCACCGGCATTTGCCAATACGTAATCTTTAGCTTGTGAAGTTGGGATAATTGAAATTTTAGGCATTGGAAAAGGTTTCTTTGCCCTCATTGCTGCAAAATAAGGCGTGGCTTGCTCAAAAGTCATCAAGTTGCCCTTTTTATCTTCCAGCTGTATGCCACCATCCCAGTTGTTTTTGGTTACTTTTTCATTGCCATCGATAACATTTCCTTCTACATAAGCACGGCCGAAAACCACATAAGGTAATTTACTACGGCCAGATTCTGGTTTTAAAATCCGATAACTGATTGGATCTTTTAAATTGGTAACCGGCCCGGGTTTATAATAGTTGTTGATGATATTATATTGAGCAGTATAATCGCCACCATCTGTAGAGCGGTTGTTCCAGTTAAATACCACATTGTTGGCAAAATTAAAAATTCCGTTCCATCCAATTGATGGATTACGGGCACCGTTATCTGCCCAAAGATTACGAACGAAAGCGCAATTTTCGCCACCTAACGTTGAACCAAACGCATGATTCCAATAATCTAAAGCTTCAGAAAAAATTGAATTTTGAATGGTAATATTAACTGTTCCAAGTTTTTCCTCTGTTTTACCTGTGCTGTCATTATACATGTGGCGATACATCGACATGTTTTCATCCAATCCCCAGCTTGCAGAAACGTGATCGATCATAATATTACCCACTGGATTACCACCAATGGCATCATCGCGACGGCCAACAAAGGTTTCTCCTCTTCTGAAACGCATAAAGCGCACCACAACATCATGTGTATTTAACCAAACTGATTCACCGGCAACGCAAACGCCATCTCCAGGTGCAGTTTGACCCGCAATGGTAATATAAGGAGCACGGATGATTAAAGGCGTTTTAAGCCTGATAATCCCTGAGACATTAAAAACCACTATTCTAGCACCACCCTGTTCGCAGGCTTCGCGCAGGGAACCCGGACCGCTGTCATTTAAATTTTTAACAACGATAACTCTTCCGCCACGGCCTCCAAAGGCATAAGCACCACCACCTTCAGCGCCAGGAAAGGCTATAATCTCTGCCTGAGGCAAATCAGTAGGCCTGCCAGCCCAAGGAATATAAGGTTTACCCATTTTAGCTTCCTGCTCGATAATAGGTTTTGCTTTTTCCCATGCAATATCGGATTGACGATAAGTTTCCTTCATCATCGAATCAGATGTTTTTTTTACCGATTCAGGAATTTTCGGATATTGAGCAAATGAATAATTTGCTGTAAAAATCAATACTGTTGCAGTCAACAGATTTAAAAAGTTCTTTTTCATTTATGTTTCGCTCATTGGAATTGCTAAGAAATTAAATCAAAATTTGATCAACTTAAAATGTTAAAAAATTCATGATTAATTCCCTATTCTCTCCTGGTAAATTTTTGGTTAGAAAGTATATTATATTTCAAATTTAAAAGCATATTATGGCTATTTCGTGTAGAATTTTCTCCAGGTTTTATACAATCTTACCAATTGAAAAAACTCCTGCAACAAATTTTTATCATTTTCATAGCCACGTTACAAGATAGAAATAAATTTCATATATAAATGTAACATTCTTAAATGAAAAAGAGAGCAATCGCTGCTCTCTTTTTTCAAACCAAATATATATAAAATAGTGGCGGTGCCAGCCGCCAGAAAAAGCTAATGATTAGCGTTGTATTTTTACACTAACATTAATGTAAGGTTTTTTTTGATAATCAGAAGTAACTATATTAATATACATCATACCATATTTACCTTCGGGAGTAAGGAAAAACACTGCACTACCATCATTGAGGCCGTTGGCCAAAGTAGTACCTGCAGTTGCATCCAGATTAATTGTTCTTGCCTTGGCTAGTGTTTCAATTGTAGAACCTGAGACGGCACCGGTAAGAAATGCTGTATTTTGCCCAGTTATTGGTGCACTAAATTTCGTTGTCCTTTTAGGTGTCCAGGCACTGATATCATAAACAGTAAGTGGATTAGTGGCCACACTAGGAGAATATAAATTATAAGTATACGATATAGCAGTTGGTGTAGAATTTGTAGCTAGTTTTCTGTAAATGCCAAAATCAATTTTTGCAGAATTTGATGCTGCACTTGTATAGCTGAAACCCGATGCATCATTCAATGAAAAGAAACTTGGCAATGATTTTCCAACTGAATCAGGTAAATAAATATTCCTGTTGGCATAAATCATATAACTTGGATTCACATCAATGGTTACACTTTTCTTTCCATCACCAATGAAAATACCCTTTTGGTTTAAGGCATATATGCGATATGTTGTTTTTCCATCGCGGTTCATGATCAATTTAAGGATATTCGAAAAGCTCCTGCGTTTAGTAGGATCATTAATAGTAAATATTGTACGCTCAGGAGTTTGTGTACCTGAAGATTTCTCTACAGTATAAGAATACATATCCTCTGAAGCCGAATTGATAGTAAAGTCAATCCATACTTCATCCTTATCATTCACTACCTTATAATCGGTAACACAACGCGGATCGCTATTATTGTAGGTTACGGTTACATCCGTAAACATGGTAAATATATTTTCAGATTCCTTTTTGCAAGAAGCGAATAGCAGTGCACTTAATGCGATAAGGAATAACTTTTGAATATTTTTAGTTTTCATTTTTTAATCTTTTTAAATCAAATATGCTCAGTTAACTATTTCTAAACTTAATCAAGCGGATCAAATGTTCCACCCGGCCATCCGATAGTGGTAGCGATATTGGCTCCAAAATTCACGAAATCATTGTGAAAAGTGTAGAAATAATGAAATTCAGGAACGTTATAAGGCAGATAAGTTGCATTGGCAACAGTTACATTCCTGAAGTATCTGGTGTATGTTGTTTTATCATTAACATTTAACGATTCTCTGAACATGACACCGTTTGTAACTGCTTCCAGAATCGCTTTATCTGCGGTTGAGCTTAATTGTATTTCAAGTTTAGACATACTTCCTGTTAACAAATGCATCGTACGGGATCTTCTTAAATCAGCATTACGTTTATTTTCAAATGCAAACTCAATTTGTCTTTCGTTCAGAATTAAGGTTCTAAGATCCGCAGTACTTCCTGCTAAACCCAATCCATAATCAGCATCGCCCTGTATCACACCTGCTCTAACTCTAATTTGTCTGACCAAATCTTTTGCCCCTGCAATATTTCCTGTTTCGTTCAAACAGTCAGCATAATTTAACATGACCTCTGCAAACCTTAAATCAATCCAATCCATACCACTTCCACCCAGGTTGTTGGAGTACCTTACGGCGCCCGATGTTAATCCTGGAGTTGTAAAACGCTTTACATATACGGCATTACCATTTGATTCGTTGACAGCAGTATTATAAGTCCATTGTTTTCTGGTGGCATTACCGCTTAAGGGATAAACACTACCATTGTAAGCAAAAGTTGCCTCAAATCTAGGGTCTCTGTTTTGCCAAAACATTGTCTCATCATAAGGGTATGCTGAAGATGTTCCTCTTGGTTTTCCATCTCTCATTGGATAGGAATCAAGCATTTTTACGGTTGGCGTGTAAAATGAGTTGTAAGATCCACCCTCAGAATTGGGCCTATTGCGATATTCGCCGTCATGGCCTCTGGCGTTTATTGTACTTGAATAAGTTCTTACAAAAATCGCCTCTGTATTAGCAGTTCCTTCTGTGCGGAAAATATCAATATAATTTGGCATCAATCTTTTTCCGGCAGCAACACACAAATCATAAGCTTCTTTATTTGCCTGAAGTGCATCAGTCCATCTTCCTGCCTGATAAGGATGTTTAGCATCGTTGGTAGGATTAAATTGTGGACTGGCCCAGTAAAATAAAACTTTGGCCTTTATACAAGCCGCAATCAGCTTTGTAACCTTACCTCTTCCATCACCATCTCCGGGATTAAAACCCTCAAGCATTGCTATAGAAGTATTTAAATCTGATATGATAGCATCAAAGCATTCTCTGGCACTTTTTCTACCGCCCATGTAAACAGAATTCTCGAGTTGCTGCTCTAATATTAATGGTACACCGCCATACACTTTAACCAATTCAAAATAAGTTACTGCCCTTAACGCGTAATATTGGCCTAACAATATGCGCTGCCTGTCAGGAGCCATTGAACCTTTTGGAATATTGGTAATGGCATCATTACATCTGGCAATGTCCCAATATTTGTTGTCACCTGGATTACCACGATATTGATTACCTACGAATCTCACATCATTAACACCAAGTACCCCAACTAATCCGAGTGCTGCTTTGGCGTGGTCATTCCCATCAGGAAAATAACTTTCGTCACTGGCAACATGAACACCAAAACGATCTGGTTGTATTTGTATAGGAAACCAGGGTACCACTACATCATATACTCTATTCAAGTGCAGTTGCACAGAACCCTCATTATCCCAAATCGCTGCATCAATCCCCTCTGTATCGGGCAAAAGGAAAAATTTGTCTTTATTTACACATGATGGCAAAACTGCTGCCAGTATTAAAATCAGCAAAGACTTTTTTATATTGTTTTTTAATTGCTTAATCATCGCTCAAAAATTATAAGTTAACACTTAATCCCAAAGATATTGTTCTCAACATTGGATAGTCGTAGGCACTTGAGGTGTACGGATCCTTGTATGGAAGTGGGTTTACGATTGTCCACAGGTTATTTCCTGTCAATAAAATACGTGCTCCACCTATCCCGAGCTTGTTTGCAAATGCAGTAGGCGCTTTATAGCTCAATGTCATGGTGTTGATCCGGATCATTGTTCCATCAACAGCCCAGAAATCTGAGTTTCTGGTTAAAGCCGGATCATCAAAACGTGGCAACTTACCTTCCATTGGATTCTCCGGAGTCCAACGATCTTGCCAGATGGTTAAAATATTTCTCGTTGCAGAAGGGGCTATTCTCGCCCTGCCATCATAAAATACTTTACCACCAAATCTTGCATTGATATTCGTATTTAATGCGAAGTTCTTGTAGGTTAAATTTAATGAGATACCTGATGACAAGAAAGCATTGGTGTTTTTAAACATTGGCAACATATCGCTATCACTAATTACGCCATCACCATTGGTATCTTCAAAGTATAGCCATCCTGGTTGAGGAATGCGATCATACAAACGGTAGTTAGGATATTTAGCCATCCATGCATCAACCTCTCCCTGTGTTCTGAACATACCAATTGTTTTTAAACCAATATTACTTGAAGAGTATACCCGGGGATCGGTTCCAAACTGAACTTGCCAGTCTGGTGCGACATTATTAATCAATTGACCAGGTGCATAAAGCGTTCTATCAACCACCGAATTGCCATAACCAAAGTTCATGCTCGCACTAAGGTTTAAGTCGGTAGCTAATTTTGCTTTGTAACCAATGCTAAACTCTGACCCCCAATTGTAGGTTTCTCTATAGTTAATAACAGGTGCTG
This sequence comes from Pedobacter chinensis, assembly GCF_003339865.1. Lineage (GTDB taxonomy): Bacteria > Bacteroidota > Bacteroidia > Sphingobacteriales > Sphingobacteriaceae > Pedobacter > Pedobacter chinensis. Next base: position 146,323 of record NZ_QPKV01000001.1, on the reverse strand, counting down.
CCGTACCGAAATATAGCGGAAACAGGTTATTTCCGCCTAAATCAAAGGCATCGTAATTGCGATTTTGAAATACTTCAACGCTAAAATCAAGCTTATTATTAAACATTGAAGTTTCTAAACCAAGATTAATTGTTCTTTTCTTTTCCCAAGTGATATCTGGGTTAGCCAGGCGAGAACGGTTTAAGCTGTTTTGATTGGAGTTTCCGTAAAGATAACCATTGGTTACATCGATTAGAAACCTATCCTGCCATAAACGTTGATCTACCCTGTCATCACCAGTTATACCTACGTTTAATTTTAATTTAAAGAAATTGATAAAGCGTAAAAAGTCGGTGTTTTTAAAGAAGTTTTCCTGGCTTACTACCCATCCAATTCCTGCATTTGGAGAAACTCCCCAACGATTTCCTGTGGCGAAGTTAGATGATGCATCCACCCGGGTAATAATCTCTAATAAATATTTCTTATCAAAATCATAATCGAAACGACCGAAGAAAGAACGTTTTGAAACAGCTGTTCTGCTAAAATTCTGACGCGTTAAGGTAGTGGCATCAAAAGCCCAATACTGATCTATTGCAGGAATTAATTGGTTGCTATAACGCACTGCAGATTGTTGTGAATTACCTTCACTTTGTTCGCCACCAACCAATAAATTTACAGAATGCTTTGCAAATGTTCTTCCGTATTGTAGAGTCAAAAAGCCCTGGTAACTATTATTTTCAGATACACCAGGTGTGATTGTGGCACTGGTTGCACTGGTAGGTTCAAAATAAGAAGAAGTTGCTGAAGTATTTACTAACTGATCAGTAAACAATTGTTGGTTATTTCCTTGTCTAACATAATTATAGAGCCTGTAAGGTGGTACATATTGTGTAGATTTTGAAGAGCCGCTGGCCTGTGAAATTTGTAACTTGGCTGTAAAACCCTTCAAAAAGGTGGGTTGATAAGTTAAAGCAGCATTGATACGATATCCTTTAGTACTGGCATTGTTATAATAACCAGATTCTGCAACCGCTTTCGGATTGATTGAACTACTATTGGCATTATAATTAACATAGTTACCATTGATACTGATCGGCACCCATCTTGGAATGCTTATAATTCTCTCGAAAAACGCAGCATCATTATCTTGTGCATTATGGTGTTGCTCTCTTGTTCCATAATCTACGTTAAAGTTTACATCGGCCTTTAGTCCATTAGCCAGGGTAGCTACAACCCCGCTTCTGAAACCATATTTATCAAATTTCATACCTGCATAGTTGGCATTTTCACTTTGATAATTACCGCCGGCGAAAAAAGTAATTCTATCACTCCCACCTGAAATACCAACGTTATGCCTTTGCATCGTTGATGCCTGCCATACTTCATCATACCAGCTTTTATAATTTAATGTTTTGATGTACTCCAGGTCTTCTGGCAAGAAAAAGTTCGACAATGCGGCACTTTGTATTCGATAAGTATCATTCAATAGAACCGCATGATCATAAGCGGACAACATTTCCGGTACCTTTGCCGCATCAGAAATTCCTAAATAACCATTATAGCTAATGCTTGGTTTGCCAACTTTGCCTCTTTTTGTAGTCACTAAAACCACACCCTTAGCTCCTGATGCACCATATATGGAAGCCGATGCATCTTTCAAGAATGTTAAATTCTCCACCATCGATGCATCAATATTATCAAATGCATCTCTGGTTACGGTAATACCATCTACAACATAAAGCGGTTCATCTGTTGCACCACTCAATCGGGCCTGATCAGAAACGGTAGAATTCCTAATGTTTAATGTAATTGGAGCTCCTGGACGACCAGACGTTTGATTTACACCAACACCAGCAATTCTGTTTCTTAATGCACCAGCTAAATTCGGAGCCGGAACATCTTGAATCTCTGCACCTGTAATGGTTGCCACAGAACCGAGTACTTCCGATCTTTTCTTAACTCCATATCCAACCACAACTACATCTTCTAATGCTTTATTGTCTTCAACAAAGCTTACCGTTAAATTTGTTTTTCCAGCTAACGGAACAACTTGCCTGACATAGCCAATAAAGGAGAAAACCAGGGCATCTGTTGCCGGATCGGCGATTAATGCAAATTCACCTTTATCATTGGTGCTTACATTGTTTGTTTTACCCCTAATCCCAACAGTTACACCGGGAACAGGCTGGCCATCCTTCTTATCGACAACCTTACCAGTAATTTGTCGCTGCTGGGCAAACAACGAAGTGCTGATAATTGTCAAGAGTACCAAAACCCAAGATAATTTGCGTAAAAATTTTAAGTTCATATTTATTATTTGGTTAGTTTTTAATACTGATTATGTTCAATGAATCTTAATCAAGCTTTAGCTTGCAATTTTCATTTGGTTTATATCATGTGATATCAAGCAGGTATTAATTCGCTTATAATGGTTCAGTTTAATAATAAGTTTGGTTAGAATGAGTAGCTTGGGATGATTTGTTGATTCTTAAAATGCTAGTCAGGCATAAGAATCAGGTAACTGCATTTATAAATATGATTAAAATAAATTTTCATCAAGATGGCTCATATCTTTGTTTTTTCAATTAATATTTGTTGGTTAGAAATTCTATTTTACGTCAATGTGATTGGCAAAATATGTTTATTAAATAACAGCCTAAGCTTAAACTATTTAATGTTTTTATTTACGATACAATATAGAAATAAAATTCATATATAAATGAAATATTCTTAAATAAAAAATGTTAAAAAAAATGACCACCCATATTTTATCCTATTTTTGGTCAAAAAACCTTAATTAGCCTGTGCTTTCGCCTTTCTTCTTTTCTCCCACTCAATGCCTTCCTGTTTTAAATCATATCCTGCTGCTGATAAATAGTTATTAATTCTGCCTTTATATTTCCCAAACCAGGCATGTTTTTTATCTGATGACTCAGCATCCATTGCGTGCTCACGGGCCTCCGTCAACCAAACCAAGATTTGCTTTTTCTGCTCTTCTGTTAAAGTTAAAATCTGTTCCTGATATGCCTTGTAAGTAATCGGCAACACATTATATGTCATCCCATTTTTTACCAGATCAATTTGTTCGTTGGTTAAATGTGCAGCAAGTTTGTTGATGTATTTTTCGTGAAGCTTGTTTAACGCTTTTGTGACCTCACGGTCTTCCTTGGCTAAAGCTGAATCTCTTTCTACCTTATTGCTTTCATTCTTTGCTTTAATTTCTTTGATTTTTAAATCACGGGTGGTGTAAATATCATTAAGATTGCTATACTGATCTCTGATCATGTCTCTCACTTTTTCTGATTTTTTATGATCTGAAATACCAAGATTGACCACTATTTTATCTGCACGTTCAGTAATGGCTTTCACATACCTGGTCTTTTCTTCAGCAGTCATTTCCTGAGCGAAGGTTGCAGCAACTCCTGAGAACGCTAACAGCAAAGCTAAAATTGATAATTTCATCATTTGAATATATTTTATATTGAATTTCTTTTTCCAATTAAGTCAACGTCTCCACAAAAATGCACCTTTATACCTAATTCATCCAGTGCAGCGGCTTTAATTCTACAAGCCTCGTGCGCACCAGTCTCGTGTTTGGCATAAACCACCTGGATATGATTAGCCTTATGCCTGGCCATCATCTGATCGCGGTTTACACCTTTTAACAGAGCATGCATAATTGGCCATTCGGGCGTGGTTTCATTCCAGCGTCTATCTGTTTCTTCCACTGGTAAGGCTACCACCTCTCCCACTCCTAAATCGCACTGCAATTTACCATCCATTACATATACCCTGCTCCACACAATAAATCCAGGTTTACTTATTCCTTTTAATGTTCCGCCACCTAAACGGAAGTACATGGCTGGTTGCCTGTCACTACTCGCGCCAGCGTAACCATTAATAAAATGGGCCGGTGGTGCGGCTCCCGAAATTAAGAACAACCAAATAAATCCATTAATATTTCCATCCTGATAATGTTCGCCCCAACGGATATCATGCAAAGTGTTTTCGCCCGTCATACCAAGCTCTTTCCAAAGAAGGTAAGTTAGCAAACCATCCAAACCTGCACATTCATCAACTTCGTTAAAGTGAGGCAATGCCTTTTTTGCATAAAGTTCTTTACCCGATTTTGAAAACACCGGTGGACGATCTTCATTATTCAACAGTCCTTCAACCAAATCGCTGGCAACTGTTAAATCTTTTAAACCTTGCTGGTATTGAATCCCGATGGTATCACAACTAAAATCGTCAGCAATTCTCAATGCTGCAATATACATTTTGCATTGCTCCAGGGTTTGGTTTCGGGTAAGTTCCGTTGCTTCATGTGTTCCCCAGTTAAAAGTCATTCCTTTATTAAGCAACCATTGCAAAACGGATTCAGCTTCTTCCTGCGTAACATCAAGCATGGCGGCATAAAGCGCCGATTGACTTAAACGTTCTTTGAAAAAACCTGTTTTGTGCAGCAATTCATCTGGAATGATGGCATTATACATGCCCATACATCCTTCATCAAATACGCCCATAATCACTTTGCGCTCTTTCAATGCACGGGCAAAAGTTCTACCCGTTTTATCATCCCTTAACGGGATTTTATTTAGCGCAAAACTTTTGACATGACTTTGATCATAACTTACCTTACCTGTTGATAACCACTCTTGCAAACCATCGATAAAGAATTGATCAGTAAAGTTTTCGCTCCATAATGTGCTGTAAGGAATTTGTGCTTTGGTAAGGCAACCGTTAAGATTTAACATACCAACCAAACCAGGCCATTGACCGCTCCAATTCGCTACAGTTAATATCGGGCCTTTATGCGTGGTTAAACCAGCAAGAACATGATGAGAGTATTGCCATACGCTTTCAGCCACAATTAAAGGTTGATTGGGATCGATATTTCTAAAGATATCCATACCCATTCTTTGTGAATCAATAAAGCCGTGTTTTTTGTCTGAATGATAAGCATGAGCACGTTCAACTTTCCAGCCCAGATTTTCAATGGCTGTCGTCAATTGTTCTTCCATTTCGATTTGCGCCGGCCAGCAATTTTGATTTGCTGAAAGTCGTAAATCGCCACTTGAAACCAGTAGAATTTCTCCTTGTTTACCTTGTCTCATAATTCATTAATGAACAAAAAATTTATATAAAAATAATTTGCTTTCTTATATTTGGTTTAGCACTAACGGGCTATAATACAAAACTCAACAAACAAAAACACTATTTAATAGTACTTTTTATCAAATTAATATAGGATATTATCATAAAACTATCTAACTTTAGGGCTATTACCTGCATGATTTAGTAATCATAAAACAACAACACTAACCAAATATTTGAATAATAAATATGAAACCTCATTTTCATAAAGTACCGGTTACATTACAAAGTTCTTTTAGCATTCGCCATGATATCAAACCGGATTTCGGCAACATTTGGCACTATCACCCAGAGCTGGAATTGCACTATGTGATAAAAGGTGAGGGCCTGCGTTTTATAGGCGACAATATCAGCAATTTTGAACCGGATGAAATGATACTTTTAGGCGAAAATCTTCCTCATACCTGGCGTTGTAAAGATGAATATTTCCAAAACAATCCTGATTTGAATACGGAAGCCATGGTTATTCATTTTCTGCCTGATTGCCTTGGAAAATATATGCTTACCTTACCTGAAGCTTACCTTATTCCGAAATTATTTGAAAAGGCAAAAAATGGAATGGTTATTCATGGAAAAGCAAAAGATAAGCTGGTTGATTTGATGCGGGCAGCAGTTGATGCCACAAACCTTGACCGTATCATAATTCTGCTTTCTATATTGAAAACTTTAGCAGAAACTGATGAATATTCAACCATCGTAACGAGTAAAAATACTTTTTACCAGTCAAATGAATCAGAAACTTTACGCATCAATAAAATCTGCAACTACACGCTAAGCAATTATAAAAAGGATATTACGCTGGAAGAAGTAGCCTCATTAAGCAACTTGAGCGTAACTTCATTTTGCAGGTATTTTAAACTCATGACGAAGAAGACTTTTTATGATTTTCTCATCGAGATCAGGGTAAGCCATGCTTGTAGATTCTTAATTGAAAATAAATTACCGACAGAAATGATTTGTTTTGATTGTGGCTTCAATAATGTATCTAATTTCTACAGGCACTTTAAAAAGGTAACCGGAATGACTCCTTTAGATTATAAAAGGAAGTATTTGAATTAAATACATGCCTATTCATTAGACATGCACCCTTCTTCCTGCATTATAACCACAATGAGATTGCCCACAAAACGATAAAGGATTGTTTTGTGCAATGACAAATATGTTAGTTGAGGCCACATCATCTCCATTGAATAGCTTAAATAAATACCTGAATATTTAAGTCACTACGCAGGGCAGTGTAATCATCAAATAACTTCTCCACTTCTTTAACCACATTCGGTGTGAATGAACCTACTTTTCTACGGGTAAAAGTAGAAATGTTTAATCCTCGTTTTTGTAAAAAGTATTTAGAAACCACAGGATAAACATTATGCATTACATCCATGTTATCAATTAAGAACTGCTGAACCACTTCAACTTCATCTCTAAGGTTTTCATCATTATAATGATCGCACAGCCAAACAATTAACTCCGGAAAGTAATTTCCCTGAATGCAGGATAAACCTGAAGATCCTGCTTTTAAAGATTTTACGGCATGTACAATATACGCATCATATAAACCAAATGCATTTCCCTCAGTTAAGCGTAGTTTTTCTTTAATCTGCCCCAAATCCAGGCAGGTATCCTTATGATAAATGACTCTGCCGGTCGAAACAAAATCAGCTAGTTGCTGAGGTTTCAAAACTCGTTTATATGGAACAGGGCATTCATAAAAACCGATTGGAATTTCATTGGTTTGGTTTAACAAATCGAAAACACGTTCATTGAAAACGTCATCAGTCTCGTTTTCTTCGGCCAATAAACTGGTAATCGCGATAACAGCCTCTACCCCTAAATCGCTTACTTCTTTTACAAAATCAGCCTGTTTAGCTATCGATCCGCCGAAAGTTCCGGTAGCTACAACCGGTACTGCACCTCCAACCACTTCTATTACATGTTTAATGGCTTGAATCCTTTCGCGGCCTGTTAATTCAAACATTTCGCTGGATAGACAATTTGCAAATAAACCCGATGCTCCTGCTTGCAGGTAAATTTCTGTTAATTGGGTAAGTACTGGATAATCTATATTTCCGTTGCTTAAAAAAGGCGTAAGCATGACCGGGATGAACCCTTTTTGTGAGTTTTCCATTGTATTATGATATGGTAAAATGTGTTTTTAAATAATGGCTTTGATCAAATTCAGCCGATCTTAATTTGCTGCTTCTATTCCTCTGTTTTTAATTTTGGTAATAAAAATTCCCACCAGAAAAATGGTTAAAGTACCTACAACAATAATCATATTCTTATGTAGTGGATTTCTAAAAACTTCATACTCCACCGGAAGAAGCGAGGAAAATGTCATCCATATAATCACTACGATTCCAATAATGGTTGCAATGATTGCTTCGTGGTTTTTAGTTTGCCTACTCACAATGCCAAGCAAGAACAAGCCAAGCATACCTGCGGCAAAAATACCCGATAGCTCCCACCAAACATCCAATATGCTTTTTACGCCAATCATTGCAATACCAGCTATCATTCCAAGTAATCCGAAACCCACTGTTGCCATATGTAACAATGATAAGTTTTGCTTTTCAGTGATATCCTGTTTAATGTATCGCTTGTAAATATCAACCGAAAATACAGTGGCTGAAGCATTCATTCCCGAACTTATGGTACTCATCGCGGCAGATAAAATGGCAGAAACAATAAGTCCAACCAACCCGACCGGAATTTTTGTTACCATAAAATGAGGCATTATTTTATCTCCATAATCAGCTGGTTGTAAGGCCTGTTGTACTTTCAAAATTTCAGCTGCTGAGGCACTTAAAGGCAAACGTTCAACTGCTACCTGATGCCGGATGGATTGAACCAATTCAGGATTGATTTCATAATATGCAAACAAGCAAGATCCTATAATAAAAAACAACAGCGAAGCCGGAATGTACAACCAAACACACAACCATATTGATTTCGATGCCGCTTTACCTGATGATGCTGTATGATACCTTTGGATATAGTTTTGGTCCATCCCGAAATTGTTCAGGTTGATGAAAAATCCGTAAAGCAATACCACCCAAAATGAAGATCCGGCAAAATCCAATCTAAAGCTTCCCAGACTAAACTTATCTGCTGATTTTCCAATTTCTACAATTTTTGAAACGCCTCCCGGCATATTGCTGATGATTAGATAAAGAATTAGCAATGCTCCAAATGTTTTGACTACAGCCTGTACCACTTCCGTCCATATTACCGCTTCAATTCCTCCTAAAACAGTATAAAAAATAATGCAAATGCCCATTACAATCATGATCATCTGCATAGAGTATCCGGTTAAAGCTTGTAAGCTCAATGCAATCCCAAAAAATATAGATCCCATCCTGGCAAGCTGAGTAAGCAAAAAGCAAACTACTGCATATACCCTTGCCCATGCGCCAAAACGTTTTTCTAAATGGGTATAAGCTGATATTTCTCCGGTATTTCTGTAAAATGGAACGAAATATTTTGATGCTACCCAGGCTGCTAAAGGCATTGAAATACTGAACACAAATGCGTTCCAATTTGCACCAAAAGCTTTTCCGGGAACACCTAAAAAAGTATTACTACTTAAAAATGTTGCATAAATGGATAAACCTATTGCCCATCCGGGAATCAGGCCCGAGGCTTTTGTAAACTGCTCGGAATTTTTATTTTTCCTTGAAAAATAAACCCCAACTAATATCATCCCAACAAGATAAATGAAGATTATCGCAAGATCGAAAACTGGAAGACCCTTCATTATTTGTTGGCTCGTTTATTAATTTGGTTAAAACAAATATCCATTTCTAAAGATCAATATTAGTATAAGATTTTGGCTACATATTGTATCATCTTATCTTATTGAACATCCAAAGCATCAATCGCTAAACCTTTTGCTGCAGTTGCTGTTAACCGAACTTTATAACTTCCTGCATTAACCATGCTCCCGGTGTTCGTATTGAGGTAGTTCCATTTACCAGACTTCGTTGGTGCAAAGTCTGCCTGTTCGGTTTTCATTAAAGTTCCATCAGCAGATAAAAATTCAATTTTACCTTTTAATGGGTACTCAAAGGGATTATGATATTTAATGGTTAAAGAGTAAGTATCAGCCACACCAACAGCAATGCTCCACTCTAAAACACCGCCACCATCTTCTTTAAAAACAACACGTTGCTTTTCCATTAAAGATTCTTGCACAATATGATCGCCACTAAGTTTTGCATCCGTGGCCTTATAACTCGTCACTGTTTTTAAATCGTATGCAGGCTCAAGTTCACTTGGTGGAATTGCAGCAACAACTGCAACATTCCCATCCAGAATAACCCGATCATTCATCTTAAAGCGTTTACGATAAACGGTAAGCTTTTCTCCTGCACTATTTTCAATTTGAGTTTTTGTATCCTCAAAACCTTCAGGATTTGGGGTATTCCTGTAAAGTGCAATAAAAACATCGGCTTCTGCATTAACGGTAAAATTCAATTTAGATGATTTTTTACATTTCGCCATTTGAATCCACTCTGCACCATATAAATTTGGTGGAAGAGAGGCAAATTCCTCATTTCCATCAAGAAATTGTTTATCGCCAATATCCATCCAACTGGTAACTTTGTATTCTTCACTTATTGGCACGTTTAAGATAGTATTATTTTGATCATTGAGCTTAATGCCTTGATTTAAGCTTGCAACCGCAATTGCAGAAATAACGGCCTGTGCTACTTTAACTTGTGGGAATGAAACAACCAATTGCCCAGCTTTACAATTTACCTTTACAGTCTTCTTCAAAACATTATTGGCACCTGTTTCTTTCCAGATATCTAAATCTTTAATGACTGTTTTATTATTAATTGCCACATCAAACAAACGCATTTTTTCAGCATTCATTCCTCCACCTATTCCGAGCCAGGGTTCAATAAAATACATTTCCACTAAATATTCTCCATCAACCGGAACTGGAAAATGAAAGCTTAGCTGATCTCTTCCATACCTAAAAGATTGGAAAAGCTTCCAATCCGGAGATCCGCTTATTGGAGAAAAGGTTCTTCTCTGGCTCGCAAAAAACGATGGAACGCCAGGGAAAGATGAAGTCCATGAAGTTGAACCATACTTTTTACCGGAAGATAATTGCTGATCGGCTGACCAAATTTCACCAAATTGATCCTGATAAGATGGACCACCACAATTTAAACGATATAAGTAGTTGTAGTTTTTCTGAGCTGCTAAAACATTTTTATCATCAATTAAATGCTCAAAATTTGGAGATTTTGGAAGGCTATTTAACACCATTTGATCTTTAGCAACGGCTTTTCCATTAACATAACCAACTGCATAAAGCAAATTGTATTGAATATTAGGTTTATCCCATTGGAAATGCGTTCCAATAGCACCACGTTTTTTCTTGCCTAAAGATTGTCCATTAATATCATTGAAAAGTTCCACTTCATCACAATTGGAGTAAACCACAATGCTATCTTTTACACCTGGTGTAAACCAACGGTTTGGCCAGGTATGTGAAACGATATACACCATTGGTTCAGTTTGTTTCGGTGCATAATTGGCTCTGAACATGTAAAAAACATCAGTAGGTTCTTCCCATGGGGTAAACATTCCTTTGTAATTTACAGGACCAACCCGATCTAAATCACGCAACCCCTCGCCGCCCTGCACACGCCCGGGGTTATCATGTGAACTGTATAACCAAAAAAAATGTCCTGCTGTTTTATCCTTTACCGTTTCAGCTAAACGAACTTTCGTTTCCATTAAGTCAGTCATTTTGTTTTCGGTATAGCCCTTACCGTTCGCATCAACCTGATGGAGATCAATTGTTCGCCAGGCACCATATTCTCCAACTAAAACTTGTCTTTTCAGGTCTTCGCCATACGTTAACGGATTTCCTCCATAGGTTCCTGTCCAGTTTTGTGGAACATCCCAGTCGGTTCCTTTTCCCCCATTACAAGTGGTCACTTTTCTTTGTGATGATGCCGTTGGATCGAGTTCACGAATCAGTTCTGTACATTCCCTGGCAAAATCTTCGGGCAAGGTACTTTCATTTTCTAAACCCCATAAAACTACAGCCGGGCTATTTCTCCGCTCTTTAACCCAATCTGTTAAAAGTGCTTTAAAGTTCTTTCGAAATTCTGGAGTATCGTACCAAATGTGTGCTGCCATTTGTGTCCAACACAAAATGCCTTCCTTATCCCAATAGTCAGAGTATAATAAATTGTGCGGTTGATGGGCATCACGAAAGGCATTAAAGCCAGCTGCTTTGATCTGCATTACTCTGGAACGGATTTGTTCGTTCGTAAAAGCATGACTTTGCCCAATCAAATGTTCGTATTCTGCTATTCCATTTATAAAAACGGGTTTTCCATTTAGCAGAAATACTTTTTGATTAGCCTGATCGCCAATTGGCCAGCTGATCCACCTGATGCCGTAAGGCGTTTTTATTTCATCTATCACTTTACCATTTTCTACAATGGAAGTTTTTAATGTATAGAGATAAGGGTTTTCTAAAGACCAAAGTTTTGGATTAATTATCTGATCTGTTTTTTGATATATAACAGTTTCTTTTCCAGCCGGAATGTTTGTGCTTTGTTTTAGTTGTTTGATCTGTTTACCGGCAGCATCTATCAATTGATTTAAAACCGTAATATTTTTAGTTCTGGAACTATAGTTTTTTACTGTGGTGGTTAAGTTTAAAATTGCCGATTTTTCTGAAGTTTTATTATCGTTCCAGATATGAATGCCAAAAGGTTCAATCCGGGTTTCGCTGGTTACAATTAAATGAACAGGGCGAAAAATCCCCATGGGTTGAGACCCTTCAGAAAAACCCCGTTCAGTAGAACAACCACCATCAACCCAGGGTAAATCTTGAATATTTGAAGGATGATCTGCCCGAACCGCCAAAAGATTTTCTTGATTATTTAATTTGATAACCGGAGTTACATCTATCGTAAATGTGGTTCTGCCACCTGCATGATAACCCACCTGTTTTCCATTGAGCCAAATCGTTGCATACGATCCAATGCCTTCGAAATAGAGGAAAAACCGTTTCCCTGCTTTAATTTCATTGCTTTTAAAAGTTTTACGATACCAGGCATAACCATGTTTATTGCCATGAAGTTTACGTTGATAGCCTTCGTACTGATCCCAATTGTGCGGAACATTAACTTTCTTCCAATTAGAAACGCTGTAACCATCAGACTGAAAACCATCAAACGCTTTAATGTTCTTTTCATCAGCAATGGTTTCCCAATTGGCATTTAACGAAACATCTTGCCTGGTTTGTGCGGAAAGCTCTACTGAAATAAAAAAACAAAGCAATACAAATACTAAACGGTAAAAAGTAAAGGCTTGTTGTGTATCCCGGCTTACGAAGTTTTGAGGAAATGCGTGGTGGCAAACTTCGTCAGTCTTTAAAGCATCACTACTTGAGACTGACGAAATTCCCTCATGTTCAGCCCTCCTAAATTTTGTAAGTTGACAATCCCGGCTTACGAAGTTTTGTGGAAATGCGTGGTGGCAAACTTCGTCAGTCTTTAAAGCATCACTACTTGAAACTGACGAAATTCCCTCATGCTCAGCCCTCCTAAATTTCGTAAGTTGGCAATCCCGGCTTACGAAGTTTTGTGGAAATGCGTGGTGGCAAACTTCGTCAGTCTTTAAAGTGTCATTACTTGAAACTGACGAAATTCCCTCATGCTCAGCCTTCCTAAAATTCGTAAGTTGACAATCCCAGCTTACGAATTTTTGAAGAAATGTGTGGTGGCAAACTTCGTCAGTCTTTAAAGTACGACTTAAAACTGACGAAATTCCCTCATGCTCGGCCCTCCTAAATTTCGTAAGTTGGCAATCCCGGCTTACGAAGTTTTGAGGAAATGTGTGGTAGCAAACTTCGTCAGTCTTTAAAGTACGACTTGAAACTGACGAAATTCCCTCATGTTCAGCCCTCCTAAATTTCGTAAGTTGACAATCCCGGCTTACGGAGTTTTGTGGAAATGCGTGGTGGCAAACTTCGTCAGTCTTTAAAGCGTCACCACTTGAAACTGACGAAATTCCCTCATGCTCAGTCTTTCCAAATTTTGTAAGTTGGTTTAATCGCATCATTTCAAATTTCCGTTCAATTTATAACTCTCTCCGGCTTTTGTGTTAAATTCTATTGCTTGGTTTTGATATTTAATCTTACACTTTTTACCAGTAACGGATTTTATATTAAGCGAAGTTAATTTTCCATTATCCCAGGATAAATCTAATTCAAAGCCACCTCTTGCCAGTAGGCCGCTAATGTTTCCGTGTGGGATTTCAGTAGGCAAAGCCGGCAAAATATCAATATACCCCTGATGACTCTGAACAATCATTTCCGCAATTCCAGCGGCTCCACCGAAGTTTCCATCTATTTGAAAAGGTGGATGTGCATCGAAAAGATTTACATAAGAACCAGCTCCTCTATTGGCTGGTTTCATTAACATTTTTACCAATTTCATCGCATGATCGCCATCTTTAAATCTTGCCCAAAAATTAATTTTCCAGGCCAGGCTCCATCCTGTAGCATCATCGCCACGATAAATCAATGATTGTTTGGCAGCATTCATCATTTTTGCATCTCCATCCCAGGTAATATCATTTCCAGGATAAACACCCCACAAATGAGAAACATGACGGTGCTTATTTGTGGTATCATCCTGATCTTTCAGCCATTCCTGCAACTGTCCATATTGGCCAATCTGGTTTGGTGCAATATTTTTCACTTTCTCTTCCAAAGATTTTCTGAAATTTTCGTCAACCTTTAAAATCTCAGCAGCAGCAATGCAATTTTTAAACAATGAGCGGATGATTTGATGATCCATAGTTGGCCCTACAACTAAACCTCCGTTTTCAGGCGAGTTTGATGGCGTACTGATCAGCCATCCCGTTTTTGGGTCTTTAACTAAGAAATCTTCAAAAAACTGGGCACTTCTTTTCATTAATGGATAAGCCTCTGTTTCTAAAAAGCTTCGATCCTGACTAAATTGATAATGTTCCCACAAATGCTCACTTAACCACGCACCACCCGTTACCCAAATACCATGGTTGGAAGCATTAATTGGTGCTGTACCATTCCATAAATCTGTATTGTGATGCAAAACCCAGCCACGGGCATTATAATATTCTTTCGCGGTTTCAGTACCGGTTTTTGATAATCCTTTTATTTTATTGAACAATGGTTCGTTTAAATCCGAAAGATTTAGAATTTCAGCCGGCCAATAATTCATTTCTAAATTGATATTGGTGGTGTATTTACTTCCCCAGGGAGGTGTTAATAAATCATTCCATATGCCTTGAAGATTCGCCGGTTGAGTGCCCGGGCGTGAGCTCGAGATTAACAAATATCTTCCATATTGCATATACAATGCCGCAAAAGCAGGATCATTCGATGTCGAAAATTTTGCCAAACGCTCATCTGTGGACAAGCTTTCATTTTCTGATCTGCCAAAATCCACTTTGAATGTATTATAGTACTTTTGGTACTCCTGAATATGATTTTTCTTAATCTCTGTATACGATTTACCTGTTAACGCAGCCAATGCTTTGGTACTTGCCAAAGCAGGATTACCCGAAACATCCTGAGCATTTACGAAATTAGTTCCTGCTGTTAAATACAGTGTTACTTCATCTGCTTTATTAATACTGATTTTATTATTTAAAACCTTAACAGATCCTTTTTTAACAATGGCTGTTAATCTGCTTTCGCCTCTCAAAACGCCGCCTTTAACTTGTACAGAAAGCGATATGGTATTATTTCCTAAAATCCTGACAGATGAATTTTGGTGCAAACTGGAAAGTTCAGCATTAAAAGTAATCGCACCTGATTGATTGGCAGTTAAATGGATAACGATTACCTGGTTAGGCTGGCTTGCAAAATATTCTCTGGTATAATTAATACCATTTAAAGTATAGGTGGTTTTCGAAATGGCCGTACTTAAATCAAGCGATCTTTTATAATGATTGATAGCAGTGGTTTTTGGAAAGAACTGCAGGTTTAAATCTCCAAATGGTTGATAACTGGCCTGATATTGTGCTGCAAGTGGCGGATTTTGATCCTGAATTTTATATTTCCATGTTTTTACCAGTGAAATCCCCTCTTCAACTGTTGAGCCTGCTGGATAAATACCGATTGGTTTTTTTACATCTTTATATCCTCCAATACCTCCACGATCAGAATAATTGAGCACCTGAACTGCAATCAAATTTTTACCAGGTTTAATTAATTTTGATGAAATTGCATATTTCCTGGAATCAGTTCCATCCGTGTTCCCTACCAATTCGCCATTGATATAAGTAAAATCCTGATCAAATATTTTATTGAGGTCTAACACCAAATCCTTACCTGCCCAATTTGCAGGAACATTGAAAGTAGTTCTGAACCAAACGGCTCCATCAATATTTGCCAAACCTACTGTTTCCCATCCCTCGTAAGCCGGAACTTTAATTGTTTTCCAAAGTTTATCATCATACAATGGTAAAGCTGGATTTCCCTTAATGCCTTTACCATTTCTCATATCATTTACCCATATAGCTCGATTGCCGGTTTCACTTTTCAAACCCATAAATTCCCGTTGTGCTAAATCTTCCGCTTCCTTTTGTTTTCCTTCAAAAAGCAACTTTCTGATTTCAGAAAGATATTTTGATGAACCTTTACGATTATAATCTCTGGGCGTTCCGGTCCAAAGTGTTTCCTCATTGAATTGGATATGATCATTTTCAACACCGGCATAAATCATTGCTCCCAGTCTTCCATTACCAATTGGCAAGGCATCTGTCCATTTTTCTGCCGGTTTATTATACCAGAGTGTATGATTGTTTTCCTGTGCATAGGCAGAAATACCATAAATGGAACAAAAGAAAGCAAGTACTAAAAATTTTAAACTCATATTATTGTCCTTTATTTCCGGATATCACATCAATGGTTTCAAAAACATCTTTATCTTTCTTTATCCCCATTCTTGCATTTTTGAAATTATTGTTTCCTATTGATATATTTTTAGTTCCGGCGCCACTTAACTTCAAATAAGTTCCGGTTCCTGCAACTGGAAATGAATTATAGAGGAACAAATCACTAACATTTTTTAAATCAATTACTGCAGCATCATAATGTGGTTTATAACTTTTAAATCCATTAATTACCAAATGATTAACTCTTGATGCTGTTATAGACGGGCCAACCTTTGTGTTTACCTGAACGTTATGAAATTCTATTTTATTAGAAAAACTGATATTGAATCCTGTTTCAGCATCCATATTAATATCGTTAAATGAAATATTTTCTATTGGCATTTCCTCTAAACCATTCAAATAACCAGCCTGATTTACCTGACCGGTAATGTTACTAAAATGTATATTTCTAAACTTTGGTGTCCGATTAGAAACAGGTTCCACATTCGTTTTGGCATATTGCATATCCAAAACAATAGCTTGTTGCTTAATATTTTTCATGATGATGTTGCTTACCCTGATTTCTTCAACAACACCTCCTCTACCTCTTGCTGTTTTAATTCTGATTCCTCTATCCGTACCATCGAAAACACAATTTGAAATGGTAATTTTCCTTACATCGCCAGACATTTCGCTGCCAATTACCACGCCTCCGTGACCAGATAACATGGTACAATTGGTAATCACATAATTCTCTGCAGGTACTGCCATTCTCCTTCCGGGTTCATCTTTACCTGATTTTATGGTAATGCAATCATCTCCTACGCTGATATGACAATCGGATATATGAACATTTTTACAAGATTCAGGATTTATACCATCTGTATTTGGTGAGTGAGGATTATTGATGGTTATGGCGTGAATTTTCACATTCTCACAAAATTCCGGATTAACCGTCCAGAAGGGAGAATTTTTTATGGTAATGCCCTCTATCGATATATTTTTACAGAACATAAATTGAATAAAAGGCGGGCGAAGGAAACCACGTTTCATCTGTTTTGGATCATCAGGTAGAAGAATATCTTTATTTTCTTTGTCGAACAGGTGTTGCCATTCCGAACGGGGCTGATCCTGCTTGTAACCTTCTACAAAATCCCACCATTTTTTGCCATGTCCATCAATAAGGCCTCTGCCTGTAATGGAAATGTTTTCTGCCCGATAAGCGTAAAATAATGGCGAAAAACTTTTCACATCAACACCTTCATACCGGCTTTCTACCATTGGCAAATAATCGTCAAAGTTATCGCTAAAGTGGAGTTCAGCACCGGCATCGATAAAAATGGTAATGTTACTTTTTAAATGGATAGCTCCTGTTAAATATTTTCCTGCCGGGAAATAAACCGTTCCACCTCCAGCCTTTGATGCCGCATCAATAGCTTTTTTTATGGCCAGGGTTGCTAATTTACTACTGTCGTTTTTAGCGCCATATTTGGTTACGTTGTAAAAAGATTGGGCATCGGCAAAATTAAAGTATCCTAAGAGCATACTTAATACGATGGTAAATTTTAAAGAGCGAATTGAATTTTGAAACATGATCAGTTTATTTTATTCTTAGTTCATTTGAACTTTTACAGGCTTAACAGTTTTGGAACGGTAAATTTCCTTTCCATCTACAAAAATGACAAAGCCCTTTCCTTTATTGTACTTCTTTCCGGTTTTATCCCACATTAAGGTAATTATTTTATCGTGATAAGTCAACTGATCAAGTATGAACCAACTCCATTTATTTTTCGGGATTAAAGGATGGATTTCCAGAATATTATCCTGACGGGGCTTTATTCCAATCAAATCATTGATGATTAAATCATTAAAAGTGGAATGATTATAAAAACTGCTTCTCGGATTATCTCCTTTCAGCCATTCGCCTGTTTTTTCATCCTGATATTCCCCAATATAAGGTTTGCCGTTTTTGGTGTGGGATGCAGCATATCGGTGTAATTCCTGGTAAAAAACTTCAGCATTCATTTTACCATGATTTTTATAATTGGTAAGCAAATTTGAAAGGCCTTTCAATGTTTGTGAACTGGCAAAAGGCCAAAGCGCACCATCCCATTCACAACTATGTCCTGAACCACGGGTTCTAAAAGTCGGATCTCTTCTTTCGGCGGTGGTCAATCCCCATGGTGCTTTAAAACCTGCGGTGTCCAGTAATTGATTCCATGCTTTGGCATATGTTAATTTATCATCTGGCAAATTAAAATCCCATGGTGTGAAACCAATAGCCTCACGTACATTGGCCAATTCTCCTTTTGCTTTTCTGGTTTCAAAGAAATTTGTCGAAGTGTTCCACAAGCTATCCTGAACCAGTTGTTTAATTTTTGCCGCTTTGTCCTGATATTTTGAAACCAATGACGGAACAGCCAACATTTTGGCAATTTTGCTTAAAGCCACAGCGTTTCCATACATATAACTGTTAATTGTTGGTCTTTGATTTTGATCTTTCCTTGAACCACTGATGGATTCTTCCATGCCATCTTTAACGTCATGCTGCCAGAACAAACCATTTTTAAGCAGCCTTTCCGACTCCCATTTTTCATAATCCCGATCTAAATCAGGCAGAATTGCCTTCAGAAACTCCTGATCAGGTTTTACCAAATAGTTTTGATAAACGGCATCATCTATCCAGCTGCTGAACTGATGAAAACGCGGCCTGGTTTCGCCAGCATCTGCTTTATAAAGCCAGAACTTGATATAATCTTTCAAATAGTTATTGTCTTTTAGCCATCTTCCCTCGTAAATGTGATGACCCAATGCGCAGCTGATGGAATTGTATTTTCCCGCATGTTTTACAGGTTCTATAAACTCAGTGAAAATAAACCCATCAGGTGTTTTAACGAGGTGCTTGCGAAAGGTCCACCAACGATAATAATAATTTTGTTCCAAAATTAAATCCGGGCATTCAAACAAAGGTGCCTGATCTGCTAACCAGGCAAAGGCTTCGGCATTTGGAATATAATTTTTTACGGCCTCTGTATCAATCGAATTAAAATATGTCACATATTTTTTCAACTTCTCAGTCCCTAAAATTGATTGTCGCTGAGCAAAACCTGTTAATGTTGTAAACAGCAACAAAACGGTTGTAATTAAATTTCGCATATTTATCATTATTCAAATAACCAATCTATGTCTTTCCCACGGCCGTCCAATCCCGCATTAAAAATCCTCAGCTCTTGCTGATCATCAATAAAGCCCAACAACAAACATTCGCCTTTACCTAAATTTAAGGTATGTGTTCCGGCCGGAAAAGAATAAGCATGAACATTTGCCGGCGGGTATCCGTTTAACACTAATGCATTTGATATTTTGATTTCGGATTGACCGTAATTATTGGCACTGGCATCGGTTTCCAATTGCGGCGGCGCCAGATATTCAGGATCTTTCTGATTGAAGAAGCCTACTAATAATTTTACAGGATTTTGAGTACTGAACCTGATTTCCGTACCTTCTTTAATCTGTGTATCTTTAGCTTGTTTGATCCCTCTTAAACCAACCAATTGTGCTGCAACTTCTTTAATTTGAATAGCTGTATCAATAAAAACAGCAACATTTTTATCAATGATATAACCTTCATTTTCATTCAGCAGCTTTACCTCTGCCGGTTTATAAGGTGTAATTTTCGCAATAACATCACCTTTTATTGATTTTAAGGAATCAATGCTTTTCCTGAAGTGGTTAAGCTCATTGGTAAAAACCGGTAACATTTCCTTCCAATGAATAAAGGTTTTATCAACCCCTCTCATTGGTATTTTACGCTGTTTGGTTTGCATACTATTGGCGTATAAATATGTATTTTCTGTAAGTTGTACCAATTTGGAATAATGTTCTACGCTGTTTTGCAAAAAGGGCAAAGCTTGTTCTAAATCTGCCACATTGCCAGAGTATTTATACCGCAGAATCCAAAGTGCAGATTTTACTTTTTCAGCGTAAAAATTAGCCATTTCATCATAACAATATATATCATTTTTAAGCCTGTTAAATTCATCAGTGTCTTTTGGTGCTTTCACCAAATTGATTGATGCTAAAGCTTTTTTACCATGTTCAACAACTTCTTTTGCCACCTGAACAGGTGTTTCACCAATATGGCCTTGTTTTTT
Source organism: Pedobacter chinensis (assembly GCF_003339865.1). Lineage (GTDB taxonomy): Bacteria > Bacteroidota > Bacteroidia > Sphingobacteriales > Sphingobacteriaceae > Pedobacter > Pedobacter chinensis. The sequence continues at coordinate 126,131 of NZ_QPKV01000001.1, read as the reverse complement.
CCATTCCTTCTCCGCATACTCAATAATCATTTCACCTTCTGGTGCTTCAGATTCATACATTAAAGTAAACAAGCCATAACGGAAGGGATTGATCAGTTGTGTCATCAACATTCCAAGCGTTAAAGTTTGCCGGTTGCCATCTGTGATTCCGTATCTACGCAACAATTTAGGCGAAATCTCTCCAGATTCTTCGTAAGCGTTTAAAATTGCTTTACCACTGGCTAAATCAACACCATATTTATCGGCAAGTTCTTTGCCCCAATAATTAATTTCCTGTTTACGGTCTCTTTGCGAATTCCATGAATACCTCGCCCATTCTTTATACCAGATCCAGTCACGATCTACTTCCAGCAATCGGCCTTTTACATCATCAGCAGTATACGGCCAATCCCAGTAACTTGCCTGTGGATATAAATGAAGACCTCTGGCACCATAAATTTTATTCATTGCCTGAACGGATTTTTGAATAAAGTCTGCCGATCCATACCTGAAAGGTTCCAGGTTGGCCAAAATATGTACATTGGATATATTTACACTACCAATATCTGCGAGTTTCCGGTTCAATTCAGCCCAGGTACCCCGTGGCGTATAAGTAGTTAAAGCTTCGCCGTTAAATTTATTTTCCGTGTAAAGATTTTTGTATAGCGGTAAAGCAACTTTCATCACACTTGGCGCATCTGTATCATGTGCTCTTAAAACAATTGGCGGCTCCTCTTTAATTCCCGCAGCCTTTAAACCATCTTTGACTCCCGGAATTATGGTTTTGGTAAACCAGTCAATATCATCCTGACCAACACCTTCCATGGCTTCGCCAAGCGCTACCATTAAACCAACATTTGGATATTTCTCTACAAATGCAGCAATCGATTTTTTGGTATAATCAGCAATCAAAGGTATAATGGGACGATTGCGGTCTTGCGTTTTCAACCCATGTTTATCTGCAAATGGCTTCGGAATAATAATATTATAAAACATCTGGATAACCCAAATTCCACGTTTATCGGCTTCCTTAGTTAAGAACCGAAATATTTCTTCATTCTTTTTTAAAGTGGCGTCATCAACCTCTACAGCATAAGGGTATTCCTTAAGCCTCAACAAGGATGAAAACGGATGACCGTTCCACAAGTAAAGCGAATTATAGCGATTATCAACCATCATATCCAAATATTTAACCCACAGCTCCTTATCATAAAGCCAGGGAAAAGTTTCTGGTGTATATGGATATTCGTAAACATCACGACCTGGCAAGTAATCAGGTTTCTGCAATCCAATACAAGTTCCCCTCAGTATCATTTCAGGATGATCGGTAATAGAAAGTTGAGTAGGGAGCTTTTGATTTTCAGCTATTTTTTCTTTTAGCGCTAAGCAAGCGTACAATGTTCCGGAATAATCTGCCCCAACAACATATAAGGTTCCATCCTGACCATATGAAATGGAAAAACCCTCTTTACCTGCGGTTAATGCTTTATTTTTAATTGATAATGGCAATTGTGAAGCTAAAATCTTATCAGTAGCAGTGGCGATTACAATTCCTTTAATGCCTTTTGGTAATTTTTTATGATAATCAACAACAGTTAAATTAACCTGATATCCTGCTTTGACTAGCCCATCGAATAAGCGTTTTACCCCGAATGAAACACGTTGTCCGCTTTGTGAGGATATATAAATGGTTTTGGTTTTCGGTGCTGACGCTGCTGATCCAGCTACTGTTTGCGTAATAAAAAACAGGAAAGTAAAAATCAGAAAATTTCTCATTCAATTTGGCTATAATAACAAAACCCTCTTTAAGAAGGATTTAAAAGATATTTGGTTAAAATAATATTTAAATATAAAAATATTATTCAAATATAAGTAATATAGCGTTTTGAATTGTGTAAAATTTCTGCAAGGTAGAATTAAATAGAATAATTAAGCACGCTATGACAATATCAGGCAATATTTTGGTAATAAGCTAAAGTTTTTAATCATGAATATCTGTTTTATTTGTATTAAGATAGCCTGGAGAAGAAGATTTTTTTATGATGATTCATTAGTCTACTTATATTTTAACTAAATTATCTCTAATTTAAACCCATAATATAAAATATGTTTTCACTACAAAACAAACGAGCTGTAGTTACTGGCGGGGGAAGCGGGATTGGAAAAGCAATTGCGACCATATTGACCAAACAAGGAGCAGAAGTACACATCATTGAGTTAGGAACAGAACAAGCTGTTACGGCATTATCGGAAATTGAAGCTTCAGGTGGCAAGGGATTTGGTTATGCCTGCGATGTCTCTGATCACAACTCGGTTAAAGATGTTTTCAGCAAAATTGGAAAAATCAATATTTTGATTAATAATGCTGGTATTGCACATATTGGCAAGGCAGATACTACTGAAGAATCAGATTTTGACAGAATCATACGTGTAAATGTGAAAGGTGTTTACAATTGTTTATATGCTGCAATTCCTCAAATACGTTTGGCTGGTGGTGGTGTAATCATCAATATGGCATCTATTGCAGCATTGATTGGCTTACCCGATCGCTTTGCATACAGTACAGCAAAGGGTGCAGTTAAGGCAATGACAATGAGTGTTGCCAAAGATTATATTGGCGAAAATATCAGGTGCAATTCAATTTCTCCGGCCAGAGTGCACACGCCTTTTGTTGATGGCTTTCTACAAAAAAATTATCCAGATAATATTGATGAGATGTTCGAGAAGTTATCTAAAACACAACCAATTGGCAGAATGGCTAAGCCGGAGGAGGTGGGAGCATTGGCGCTGTACCTATGCAGTGATGAGGCTTCTTTTATCACCGGCTGCGACTACCCAATTGATGGTGGTTTTACCACCTTAAACAACTAAAAAAACAAAACATAAATTAAGATAAATACCATTTTAAAATGAAATTAATACGATTTGGCGAACCTGGATTTGAAAAACCTGGTGTTATTATAAATGAAAAATACTTTGATGTTTCTGAATTGGTTAAAGATTATAACGAAGAATTTTTTGGCGGCGATGGATTGGAAAAACTGAAAAACGATATTGAATCTGCTAATTTACCAGAAGTGGATAAGGGCGTTCGCCTTGGTCCGGCTTTGGCACGGCCATCCAAACTGATTTGCGTTGGCTTGAATTATAAAGACCATGCCGCAGAAACAAATGCACCAATTCCGGCTGAACCGATTTTATTTTTTAAAGCCACTTCTGCTATTGTTGGTCCGAATGATGATTTAGTGATCCCAAAAAACAGTAAAAAAACTGACTGGGAGGTAGAACTGGCAATTGTTATTGGTAAAAAAGCAAGTTACGTTGCTGAAGAAAATGCTTTGGATCATATTGCAGGTTACGTTTTGCATAATGATTACAGCGAACGTGAATTTCAATTGGAAAGAAACGGGCAATGGGTAAAAGGAAAAAGCTGCGACACTTTTGCTCCTATCGGACCCTTTATTGCCACGCAAGATGAAATCAGTGATGTTCACAATCTTCGCCTTTGGTTAACGGTTAACGGAAAAACCCTGCAAGATGGAAATACATCGAATTTAATTTTCAATGTTCCATTCATGGTTTCTTACATCAGCCAATTTATGACACTTTTACCTGGCGATGTGATTACCACAGGAACGCCTGCCGGAGTAGGATTGGGTCAAAAACCTGAACCCTGGTATTTAAAAGCAGGCGATGTGGTTGAATTGGGCATTGATGGACTGGGAAGCAGTAAACAAACTGTTAAAGCGTATAGCGAAAATTAAGATGAACAGATATTGCTTTACCCTCGATTTGATTGACAACGAAGAACGCATCGCAGCATACAAACAGTATCATCAGGCGGTTTGGCCCGAAATTCTGGAAAGCATCAAAAACTCGGGAATCACCGATATGGAAATTTATCTTTCCGGAAACCGTTTGTTTATGATCATGGATGTAAATGATGGTTTCTCTTTCGAGGAAAAAGCAAAAGCTGATCTCCGGAACTCAAAGGTACAAGAGTGGGAAACCTTAATGTGGAAGTACCAGCAGGCATTGCCAGGTGCTAAACCTGGGGAAAAATGGAGATTGATGGAGCAGATTTTCAAATTATAATCTTGTTTTTTTATGATTGACACACATGTGCATTTCTGGAATTTCGATCCGGTAAGAGATGGTTGGATCTCGGAAGATATGAATGCCATTCGCAAAGATTTTGCTCCAAAAAATCTGATTCGGGTATACAGCGAGCTTCAAATTTCCGGATGTATTGCCGTTCAGGCCAGTCAATCGGAAGAGGAAAACGAATTTTTGCTCACGCTCGCAGAGCAGAATGATATAATCAAAGGCATAGTTGGATGGATTGACCTTAAAAACCCAAATCTTACAGGGCGGTTAAATTACTGGAACAACTTTAAAAAAATTAAAGGCTGGAGACATGTTTTACAAGCTGAAAGCAGCGAATTTATCCTTGATCCAAATTTTATTTCCGGAATTAAACAGCTGGAAGATTACGGCTACACTTACGATTTGCTTTGCTATCATAATCAGTTAACAGATATTATTAAAATGGTTGATCAGATTCCTGATCAACCATTTGTATTAGATCATTGCGGTAAACCCGATATAAAAAACAAGGATTTAAAAGCCTGGTCTGAAAATATTAAAACGCTTGCTCAAAATCCAAACGTGTTGTGCAAAGTATCAGGATTATTGGCAGAGGCCGATTGGAAAAACTGGAAAGAGACTGAGATTTTTAATTGCTTTGATGTCATTTTCGAGAATTTTGGAACCAAACGTGTGATGTATGGCAGTGATTGGCCTGTTATGCTCATCAGCCGGCCTTACCAGGATTGGTTTTATCTGGTAAACAAATATGTTGCAAGATTTAGTGATGAAGAGAAAAAATTGATATTCTCGGATAATGCAAAGGCTTTTTATAACATCTAACCAAATGCAAGAAATTTCAAATTAATTTCAAAAAAAAGCATACAATTTAAGAAGCTCGCTGATTTAAATAACTGTCCTGCCGTTTGCCCTTGATGATCAACCAGGTATCTAAAAATCAGTCATCAAAATTTGACAATTAGAAAATTTATTTATTTATATTTGCCTCATCAAAAAGAACAGAACCATGATAGTATCTGCAATCCGCTTGAGGTTCTAAGCAACCGAGGATTACCTCCCATTTCATTCAGATATGTACGCTTAGACGCGTATCTTTTGGTTTATTCATTTATATTTTATATTTATTTTATGTCACAGTCAATAAAGACAAAGGGCAAACTATCTTCTTTTTTCGAACTGCTTAAACAATCTTTAAAAGGTCATGAAGTTGATTTAACGTCAATCAGCATTAAACGGGCAATTATTTTATTGGCCATCCCAATGATGTTGGAAATGGCGATGGAATCAGTTTTTGCCTTAGTTGATTTATATTTCGTTGGCCATTTGGAAAACAGCAGTCATGCCATACAAACCGTAGGTTTAACAGAATCAGTTTTAACCATCATTTATTCATTAGCTATTGGTTTAAGCATGGCGGCAACCGCAGTTGTGGCAAGAAGAATTGGCGAAAAAAAACCCGAGGCAGCATCAAAAGCAGGGATGCAAACTATTATAATTGCAGCTGGCGTTAATATTTTAATTAGCATTGGCGGGTTAATTTATGCCAGAGATATCCTTTTAATCATGGGTGCATCGACAGAAACTGCTGACCATGGAACTACATTCGTTCGGATTATGATGGGTGGAAGCATCATCATTGTTTTATTGTTTTTAATCAACGGAATATTTAGAGGTGCAGGTAATGCCGCAATTGCAATGAGAAGTTTATGGATAGCTAATATTGCAAACATCATCCTTTGCCCTGTTTTTATTAATGGTTTTGGTCCTGTACCTGCATTTGGATTAACCGGGGCCGCAATTGCCACAACCATTGGCAGAAGTTTAGGCGTTATATACCAAGTTTATAATTTATTTAGTGGAAAAAATGCACTAAAAATTCGTGTCAGCCATTTTATTCCAGATTTTAATCAGATTAAAGCGATTGTTAAAATTGCAGCACCAGCTATTTTTCAATTTGTAATAGCAAGCTGTAGCTGGATATTTCTGGCAGAACTGGTGGCAACAACAGGTGGCGATGAAGGTTCAGCAGGGTATCAAACAGCTTTGAGGCTAATGATGTTCTTCCTGCTTCCGGCCTGGGGTTTAAGCAATGCAGCAGCAACATTGGTTGGACAAAATTTAGGAGCTGGTCATATCGACAGAGCTGAAAAATCAGTTTTCCAAACCATGAAGTACACCTTAGTTTTCATGGCTGTTGTGAGTCTTCTATTTCTAACTTGCGGGCATTTATTTGCGTCATTTTTTACATCAGACACGAAAGTTATTGAGATTGCAGGCAGAGCATTAAAGATTTTGAGCATTGGCTTTATTATTTATGGAATGGGAATGGTTTTAATCAGTGCATTTAATGGCGCTGGAGATACATGGACCCCTACTAAAATTAATGTTTTTGCCTTTTGGTTATTCCAGATTCCTTTTGCCTATTTCCTGGCAAAGTATTTAAACATGGGCCCAACAGGTGTTTTCGTCGCCATTCCAAGTGCCGAAGCTGGCATTGCAATAACCGCATTTATTTTATTTAAAAAAGGTAAATGGAAGAAAACGATGGTTTAGGTTAAATTCTCCATCCATTGCGAGGCACGAAGTAATCTATTTTACAGGAAAGATTATTTCGTGACTCGCAATGACAATTTATGAGTTCTCTAAAATTTTCAAATCGGTTTTATTAAACATCCTCACATAGTATATTTTGCAAATGCTTAATAAAATTAAGCTGAATGAAAGGTAATAATTTGCTATAAATCAAAGTGAGACGCGGTTATTAAAAATATCCATTCGGGAATCAAGATAAATCCGAAAATAAACAACCAGTTCATGAATCTTTTATAAGTTGATATTGCAAGACTTTTGCTAAAATTCAGATATTCTGTTTCGAATTTCAGCAAAGTAAAAACCAAAACAGCATGACATAAAACCGAAGCTAAAAGAGCAATCAAAAGCACCCGAAGATCATACCCCACATCAGCAAACATCCACAGCATTCCTTTAAATAAAATTAAGGATAAAACCTTGCATATCAACAGCATTAATGGCTGTTCATTAAACAAATGAAACAATGGCCAGGTAAGGAATGTTTTTTTGATTTTTATCCTCGAACTTGTTATTTGTTTTTCTTGTTTTAGCAAACCAAAGGTTAATGAATAAAAAGTGAGCCAAGACAGGCTCCAGGTTAAGGTTGCAAAAACGATTAAAACGCTAATTGCGCTCAAAAAAAGATGGTAACCGAAGCTTAATCCCATTAAAAGAAAAACATAAATTAAAATGGGTAAAAGGATAACCAAATACAGCCTTAACCATAATTTTATTTGAATATTCTTTTCCAATGCAGCTATTTCCTTTAGAAAGTTATACTTTGGACTCAAAAGTTTCTGTTTGATAAAGAAATGAACTTTGACTGAATATAAAAACCAAGACATAAATATGATTACCAGACCAGCAGGTGACGAGATACCGGCCAATAACAAGGCTTTTTGATAGCCAATTAATTGCGACGGTTCTACTACACCAAACAAAACATAAATCCCAACCAGAAAAAACCCAACATGTTGTTGATAGAATTCTTTCGCTAAACTATTGATTAATAACTTTAACATTTAATGTTTAACAATTTGTTTATCAATAATTTGAAATACGTTATCTAATTTCAATTTGTCGTTACTTACCTCTTGATGTGAGGATAAAAGAAATCCTTTTCCTTGCAATGATTTTTCTTTAATTAAAGCATATAATTTATCTGCAGATGCTACATCAATTGTAATCAGTGGCTCATCTAAAACATACAAATCAGGGTTTCCGATGAAAGCACAAATCAAGGAAAGTTTTTTTAGCATTCCACTGGAATAACTGCCAATCTTATTTTGCAGAAAAGCAGTTAGTCCGAAATAGTTGGCAAATTCATTGGCCTGCTTTCTTTCGGCTTTACGCGCTTCAATGTAGAAACCTATTAATTCATTGCCTGCAATAAACAAAGGATATTGAGGTTCGGCCTCTGCAAAACTGATTTTGGAACGGAATTTTATAGGTTCTTCCTTCAGATTGATTCCATTCAATTCTACTTCACCTTTGAACGGAGTTTGCCCTGAAATGATTCGGAACAAAGTTGATTTACCAGTTCCATTCCCTCCTTTTAGCCAATAAATACCATTATTGATTTTCCATTCGCCAAAATTTAACACTTCGTGGCTACCATATTTTTTATTGATGTTGGTTAAGCTAAGCAAGGTAATTTAGTTTAGTCTGTTGTTAGATGATGCGATTGTTGTATTGTTACTTTCAATTGAGAATAAGGCGGATGAGAGGAAACCTGAAAAAGAATTACTGTTTTTAAGTTAAATAAACCTGATTGAAGTGAAAATACTTTTTGTTAATCTACCAAAATAGATTGCCGCACCGTTCCCCTTCCAATAACGTGAATTGAGCGGATGACAATTACAAAAAGATTGTAACGAAAAGCAGGGCTATCATAACCGAAAAACCACTGCCTTGGCTTTTCAAAACAATGTCTTTAGGAGTGATATTTTCTAGATTAAAAATTACCTTAAAAAGCATATCTTTGCGCAAAGATGAAGCATATACGTAATTTTTGCATTATTGCACATATTGACCACGGCAAGAGTACTTTGGCCGATAGGTTATTAGAATATACAGCGACGATTTCGCAGCGTGAGGCGCAGGCGCAATTGCTCGATAACATGGATTTAGAGCGTGAACGGGGCATAACGATTAAAAGTCATGCCATACAAATGAACTATAAAGTTGATGGTCAGGAATATGTTTTTAACCTGATTGATACACCAGGACATGTTGATTTTTCTTATGAAGTTTCGCGTTCTATTGCAGCTTGCGAAGGTGCATTACTCATTGTAGATGCATCACAAGGGATTCAGGCGCAAACTATTTCGAATTTATACCTGGCATTAGAGCACGATTTGGAGATTATTCCAATCTTAAATAAAATGGATTTACCTGGGGCAATGCCTGAGGAAGTGAAAGACCAGATTATTGATTTAATTGGCTGTAAACGTGAGGATATTATCCCTGCATCAGGTAAAACCGGAATGGGAATTCCTGATATTTTACAAGCTATTGTGGACAGGGTTCCTGCTCCTGTTGGAAATCCTGACGGCGAATTACAAGCCTTGATTTTTGATTCAGTGTTTAATTCTTTCAGGGGAATCATTGCCTACTATAAAGTGGTAAACGGCGAAATTAAAAAAGGCGATAAAGTTAAATTTATCAACACGGGCAAGCAATATCTGGCCGACGAAGTGGGCATTTTGAAACTGGATATGTCGCCACGTAATGTGGTTAAAACTGGCGATGTAGGTTATATTATTTCTGGAATTAAAGAAGCCCGCGAAGTAAAAGTTGGCGATACCATTACCACTGTCGACAGGCCATCTTTAGAGGCGATTCAAGGTTTCGAAGAAGTTAAACCAATGGTTTTCGCTGGTATTTATCCTGTTGATACCGATGAATTTGAAGAGCTTCGTGAGGCGATGCACAAGTTGCAGCTGAATGATGCATCTATCGTTTTCGAACCTGAAAGTTCTGCGGCTTTGGGTTTTGGTTTCCGTTGCGGATTTCTGGGCATGCTGCACATGGAGATTATCCAGGAGCGCCTGGAACGCGAATTTGATATGACCGTAATTACCACGGTTCCTAACGTATCGTACATTGCACACACTACTAAGGGCGATGAAATTATAGTAAATAATCCATCAGATTTACCAGACCCAAGTAAATTGGATTCTGTTGAAGAACCTTATATTAAAGCGAATATTATAACCAAGGCGGAATTCGTTGGTCCGGTAATGTCACTTTGTATTCAAAAACGTGGAATTATTGTTAATCAATCATACCTGACATCTGATAGAGTGGAATTGATTTTCGAAATGCCAATGGGCGAGATTGTATTCGATTTTTATGATAAACTAAAAACCATTTCTAAAGGTTATGCTTCTTTTGATTATCATCAGGTGGGCTACCGTAAATCAGATTTGGTTCGGTTGGATATGTTGCTTAACGAAGAACCCGTTGATGCTTTATCATCTTTGATCCACAGAAGCAATGCTTACGATTTCGGGAAGAAAATTTGTGAGAAATTGAAAGAATTAATTCCTCGTCAGCAATTCGAAATTAAAATCCAGGCATCAATCGGTGCGAAAGTTATTGCCCGTGAAACGCTTAGTGCTTTACGTAAAGACGTAACTGCTAAATGTTACGGTGGCGATATTTCCCGTAAACGTAAATTATTGGAGAAACAGAAAAAAGGTAAAAAACGCATGCGCCAGGTTGGAAACGTAGAAATTCCTCAAACGGCATTTATGGCAGTTTTGAAATTAGATTAATTAGTATCAAGATATGAGTATCAGGTAGCAAGACCACTTGCAAATTCTCGATACTCGATACTCGATACTTGATACTCGATACTTATAAATATGCAACTACTCGACGGCAAATTCGCATCAGAAAAGATTAAAACAGAAATCACAGAAGAAGCAGCAGCTTTTTTAGCGCAAAGTGGACGTAAACCCCATTTAGTTGCCATATTGGTTGGTAACGATGGCGGAAGCGAAACTTATGTGGCCAGTAAGATGAAAAACTGTGAAAAGGTTGGCTTTAAATCTTCGCTTCACAGATACGATAATTCGGTAACCGAAGCTGAATTACTTGCAAAAATTGAAGAGATTAATCAGGATGCTGATGTGGATGGATTAATTGTTCAATTGCCTTTACCAAAACATATAGACCCTGAAAAAGTAACAGAGAAAATTGACCACCGAAAAGATGTTGATGGTTTCCATCCTGTTAATCTGGGCCGGATGATGCGTAATTTACCTTGCTTTATTCCTGCTACTCCTTATGGCATTTTATTGATGCTGCAAGAATACAATATTGATACAACCGGAATGCATTGTGTTGTTGTTGGCCGCAGTAATATTGTTGGCAGCCCAATGAGTATTTTAATGGCACGCAATGCCAACCCGGGTAATTGTACAGTAACACTTACGCACTCCCGCACAAAAGATCTGGCTGCGCAGGTATTGCAGGCCGATATTATTATTGCCGCCATAGGTAAAAAGAACTTCATTACTGCTGATATGGTAAAACCTGGTGCCATTATTATTGATGTGGGCATTAATCGCGAAAGTTCTACTGAAACTAAATCTGGTTTTAAACTTTATGGTGATGTAGATTTTGAAAATGTAGCACCAAAAGCATCTTACATCACTCCGGTTCCGGGCGGTGTTGGTTTAATGACGATTGTCGGTTTACTTAAAAACACATTGGCATCTGCCAGAAAAGAGATTTATTCTTAAGGTAGAAGGTTTAAACTAAAAAAGCAACTCAAGTTTGAGTTGCTTTTTTTACGTGTAAAAATTTTATTTTACACGTAAATGTTTTATATTTGTTCAAAATTAAAATAATCATGGATGCGAAATTAACTTTAAGCTTTAACCAGGAGGTGGTTAACAAGGCAAAAAAATACGCTGCTGATCACAACATCAGCTTATCGCGGTTAATTGAGCATTTATTAACCCAGGTTACTGCCAGCAATTATAAATCATTAGAAGATTACCCTATCTCTGATTGGGTAAGCATGGTTGCAGAGGGCGAGGTAGAATATAAAAAAACGCCTAAACAATCTCGTAAAGCATCAAAAGATGAATTCTTTTCTTCTAAAAAATAATTGATGAAGATATTTTTAGATGCGAATGTTCTGGTTTCGGTATTGAATAAAGAATATCCGCTTTTTACTTATTCTTCGAGGATTTTAAGTTTAGCATCACATCCAAAATTCGAGGTGTACACCTCTCCCCTTTGTTTGGCTATCGCTTTTTATTTTGCTGAAAAGAAACACAATTCACAGATGGCAAAACAAAAAATCGATTTGCTTTGCCTGCATATTAAAATCGCACCAAATTCATCAACTGGTGTTTTCAATACTTTATCAAACAAATCTATTCACGATTTTGAGGATGGGTTAGAATATTACGCAGCAGAATCTGCGAATTGCAAATGCATCATTACTGAAGATATTCAAGATTTTTATTTTTCAGAGATTGAGGTTCTCAATTGTCAGGAGTTTTTTAAAAGGCATTTGCTTAATTGATTTTTTCAATACATTATTACTCTGAATACATTTCAGCGTCTTAAAAAGACATCGAAATGGATCAATAGGATGGCTTTCAGCTTATCCCCAAAGCTTGCTCCACCAACTCTCTTCAAAACCAATATACAATCCATCTTCCCGTAATTCTGTAGGATAAATATTAATATAATCTCCTTGTCCGTCTGCTCCTCTTCCTGTTCTTAGATTATACTCATATCGATGAATCGGACAAACCAGATTTCCATTTTTACACCAGCCTCCAGAAAAATGTCCTCCCGCATGCGGACAGGTTGATTGCGTTGCCACAATTTTATTCTCATTATTAATTATACATACCTGTTTCCCTGCTACCGAGATTGTTTTAATGGAACCATCAGCAGGAATTTGGACTGTATTTAAAGCTTTATGCCACTTCATAATCACAAATTAAGCATTTAAATATCAGTGTTATTTCATCTTTCGATTAAATTTTAAATCATAAACTGCTACACCATATTTTTTTAAGATATTTGCATCCTCAAAAATGAAACAAGACATACCAGAAGACGGCACATTACTTCCTTTAATGGAAGAATTCTATACCATACAAGGCGAGGGATTTAACACAGGCAAAGCGGCTTATTTTATTCGCCTGGGCGGTTGCGATGTTGGTTGCCACTGGTGTGATGTTAAAGAAAGCTGGGATGCTGAATTGCACCCATTAACCAATGCTGATGTTATTGTAGAAAATGCTGACCGTTTTCCAGGTAAAGCTGTGGTTATAACTGGTGGAGAGCCCTTAATTTACAATCTGGATTATTTAACCAACAGGCTTAAAGAAAGAGGGATTTTAACCTTTATTGAAACTTCAGGTGCTTATCCGCTTTCGGGAAACTGGGACTGGATTTGTTTATCCCCTAAAAAATTTAAAGCGCCGCGACCAGATATTACACCTTTTGCAAATGAACTGAAGGTAATTGTTTTTAACAAAAGCGACTTCAAGTGGGCTGAGGAATATGCGGCAATGGTTTCTCCAAACTGCAAACTGTATCTTCAACCAGAATGGTCTAAATCAAAAGAAATTACGCCATTGATTATTGATTATGTAATGGCTAACCCAAAATGGGAGATTTCTTTACAAACGCATAAATTTTTAAATATTCCTTAAATAGTTTACATTAGCTTTGATAACCAAATGTTAATGTATGAAATACTGGCTTCTCCTCTTTTTTAGCACGCTGAGCATTTATTGCTTTGGGCAAAATTCAACAAACAGAAAAGCTCAAATCTACTTCGAAAAAGCAGGCCCCTTCATACAAAAACAAGATTATGTGTCAGCTGCACAAAATCTGGAAATTGCGGTACATGAAGATCCAAAATTTCAAAGTGCATTCATTCTCCTGGCAGATATTTATCGCATTCAAAAGAAATATACAGAAGCCAAAAATTCATTTCAAAAAGCAATTTCAATTGACAAGAATGTAAAGCCACCAGTAATTTTTGGATTGGCTGAAACGGAATTTGCCACACAAGAATATTCGAAAGCAAAAGCTCATTTCGAAGAGTTCTTAACTCTTGACTCTTCATCTGATCGAAGTAAAAAGGCAAGAAAATATTTATTAGATTGTGATTTTGCAGCCGTAGCCATCAAAAAACCAGTAAAATATGTTCCTAATAATCTTGGCAATGGTGTAAATACTACAGATGCAGAATATTTTCCTGCTTTAACCGCTGATGGAGAAACACTTATTTTCACTCGTCAGGTAAATGGAAATGAGGATTTCTGGACATCACAATTCAAAAATAATGTTTGGAATGTGGCTACCCCACTTTCAACTAAAATAAATACAACTCAATATAATGAGGGCGCTCAAACCATTTCTCCAGATGGAAAATACTTGTTTTTTACTGGCTGTAATCGTCCAGAAGGTTTAGGAAGATGCGATATTTATGTATCCCATCGTGAGGGTAAAGATTGGGGAGAGCCTTATAATATCGGAAAACCAGTAAATTCTGAATACTGGGAATCCCAGCCAGCAATCAGTCCCGACGGAAGGACCTTATATTTTATCAGTAACCGACCAGGTGGTTTTGGGGGCTATGATATCTGGAAAAGTACAATTACTGACGATGCTAAATGGGGACCTGCAATTAACCTTGGCTCAGAAATAAATACACCTTATGATGAGAATACACCATTTATTCACGCTGACGGTAAAACCTTATATTTCTCTTCTGATGGATGGCCCGGATTTGGCAACAAGGACATTTATTATAGTAGAATGGACGATGCAGGGAAATTCCAAAAACCCATAAATCTGGGATATCCCATTAATTCATTTGAGGATGAAAGCGGATTAATTGTTAGCGCTGATGGAAATTTCGGACTTTTCTCTTCAAATTTAAAAGATGGTTTTGGTGGACAGGATATTTATAGTTTTGGAATCCCTGAACAGGCTAAACCCTTAAAAGTTTCATATGTGAAAGGAATTGTAAGAGATAAGGATACTCAAAAAACTATCGAGAGTAATGTACAGGTAGTTGATTTAAAAACAAATAAAACAGTATTTGATGATTATACAGACCCCGAAACTGGTCAGTTTTTAGCTGTAATGCCCATTGGGAGTAATTATCTCTTCAACGTAAATGCTGAAGGTTATTTATTTTACTCAGAAAACTTTGAGCTAAAATCTGGAGATATTAACAAACCCTATCAAATTGAGGTTTACATAGAAAAGATTAAAGCTGGTGCAAATGTTACTTTAAAAAATATCTTTTTCGACACCAATAAGTACAACCTTTTACCCGCTTCGATAAGAGAATTAGAAGTTTTAATTAATTTCTTAAATGAGAATGAACGGGTAAACATTGAAATTCAAGGCCATACAGATAATGTTGGGGACGATAAATTGAATGAGAAATTATCATTTAACAGGGCTAATGCAGTTTATGAATACTTAATAAAAAACCATATTGATGCAAACAGGCTTACCTTTAAAGGTTTCGGGGCCAATAAGCCTATCGCAGACAACAAAACTGAAACAGGCAGAAAAAATAACCGAAGAACATCATTCATCATCACTAAAATTTAATTATGTCTCAACATTACGGCAACCATAAAAGATTTCATAAGTTATTCCACTTTTTAACTGTTCCTCTGATCGCTTTTGGGCTTGGTTTTGCAATCTACTCTTACATTGCTGTCCCAACTATAATTACAGCTTTAATTGTACTCGCTTTTCTTTTAATTGGTATTGTTGCATTATTTGCGAGGATGTTTGCACTTAAAGCACAAGACAGAGCAGCCAGAGCTGAAGAAAAGCTAAGGTATTATATTTTAGCTGGAAAAGCTTTGCCACAAGAACTTAGTATGAGACAAATACTAGCTTTGCGTTTTGCAAGTGATGAAGAGCTTTTAGTTTTGGTTGACCGGGCAATTTCAGAGAAATTATTGCCTGACGAGATTAAAAAAGCGATTAAAAACTGGCGAGGAGATTATCACCGGATATAATTGTAAATCAGTCATTCTGAAGGATAATTTATTTTGCTTCGCAGCTACTTCGTGGTCATAAAAATCAATATAAATGATGTTAAGATTCTTCAGGTAATTTTCCGCAGATGTCGTTGATTACGCAGATAAATAAAGTCTGCGTAATTTTCTTAAATCTGCGGGATGTTCTTTCTTTAAGAATTTGAGTTAAAAAAATGATTAATAATATGTTACAAAAAACATCAATGGTAATGCAGTGAATACCTGCGAAGCATGAGTGCCATTTAAAATAACATTATTATGAATAACCTCCATGCAACCAAAGGTAGAAGCATTATTTGCTACCGGTTACCATAAATTAAAAGCCAATGCTAATTGATTACATTCTTCGCGGGCTCAGAATAACAACATCAAACAAATAATTAAAACCTTGTCCTTTAGATTATAAAATTGCCTGTCTGATTCTGATCAGTTTAGTTAATGTTTCTTCCAACAAATCTAAATGCAACATATTGGCACCATCAGATTTTGCATTTTTTGGATCAGGATGTGTTTCAATGAACAATCCATCTGCTCCAACTGCAATAGCTGCTTTTGCTATTGTTAAAATCAACTCGGGTTTTCCACCTGTTACACCACTACTTTGATTAGGTTGTTGCAAGGAATGGGTACAATCCATTACCACAGGAACACCAAAACTTTGCATTTCTGGTAATCCCCGATAATCAACAATTAAATCCTGGTAACCGAATGTATTTCCTCTATCCGTTAAAATCACTTTGTGATTTCCAGCCTCTTTAACTTTTTCTACGGCGAATTTCATTGAACCAGCTGAAAGAAACTGTCCTTTTTTAACGTTAACTACTTTTCCCGTTTCAGCGGCAGCAATAAGCAAATCTGTTTGGCGGCATAAAAATGCAGGGATTTGTAGTACATCAACGTAAGAAGCGGCCATGGCAGCTTCATCACTTTCATGTATATCGGTAACCGTTGGAACACCAAATTCACGACCAACTTTCTCTAAAATTTTTAGTGCTTTCTCATCTCCAATTCCTGTAAATGAGCTTCCCTTACTTCGGTTTGCTTTACGGTAAGAACCTTTAAAAATATATGGAATCTGAAGTTTATCCGTAATAGAAACAATTTTTTCAGCAATCCTCAAGGCTATTTCTTCGCCCTCAATTGCACATGGACCAGCCATTAAAAAGAAATTTCCAGAATCGGTATTTTTTAATTTATCTAAATAGTTTAACATAGTTGAGATATGAGAAGTGAGACATGAGAATATAGGACGCTGACCGTTTCAAATCTCATATCTAAAATCTATTTTTAATTTCCTAATTCTGACATGAATTTAATCCGCATTAACTGAATTTCTTCACGGGTGTAATCAGTTTCTCCCAATTCATTTAACGCCTCATCAATTGAATCGCTTTCAGCGGCTCTGAAGTAATCAAAAACTTCATCTTGCCGATCATCATCAATTACTTCATCTATGAAATAATTCAGATTCAATTTTGTGCCTGAGTTAACGATAGATTCAACTTCTTTCAAAATTTCTTCGTAAGTAATGCCTTTTGAATCGGCTATATCTTCTAATCCGATTTGCCTGTCGATATTTTGAATAATAGAAACCTTCATTTGCGACTTATTGGCCTGAGTTTTAATAATCAAGTCTATAGGGCGTTCAATGTCGTTATCTTCCACATATTTCTTGATCAACTCTATAAAAGGTCCTCCGAATTTCATTGCCTTACCAGATCCGACTCCAGAAATCTGGCGAAGTTCTTCCATTGTAATAGGGTAATGGGTACACATTTCCTCCAGCGATGGATCCTGGAAAACCACAAATGGCGGCACATTTTTTTGCTTGGCAATTTTCTTGCGTAAATCTTTAAGAAGTTGCAGCAAATGGGTATCCAAAGCGCCAGATCCTTGTTTTACATCGTCGTCATCATCATCTGCACCACTCTCGATTGGTTCATTTAAGATAAATTTCAAACTGTAAGGATTGATGATAAAATCTTTTCCTTGTTTGGTTAATTTTAATAAACCGTAATTATCAATATCCTTAAAAAGGTAATTATTTAAAACTGCCTGGCGGATTACTGATTTCCAGAGTAATTCTCCCTCCTCTTTACCAATTCCAAATTCAGGAACTTTACTATGTTCGTAAGCGATGGTTTGCGCTGTTTCCAAACCCAGAAAAACATTCAGCAAATGTGCATCATCAAATTTTTCCCCGGTTTTTTCAATAAATTTTAACAGTGTTGATAATTGATTTTCAGCATCAAACTGTTTTTTAGGTTTCTTGCAGTTATCACACATGCAATTACAACCTGTTTCGTTGAAATTTTCTCCGAAATAATGAAGAATTTGTTTACGGCGACAAACGCCCGATTCAGCATAATCAATTACTTCCTTTAATATTTGTGTACCAATTTCACGTTCAGAAACCGGTTTATCTTTCATGAATTTGGCCAGCTTATCTACATCTTTTTGAGCATAAAAAGCAATACAAACTCCTTCTCCTCCATCACGGCCGGCCCTGCCAGTTTCCTGATAGTAACCCTCCATACTTTTCGGAACATCGTGGTGAATAACGAAACGAACATCAGGCTTGTCAATTCCCATCCCGAAAGCAATAGTGGCAACAATTACTTCAGCATCTTCCATCAGGAATTTATCCTGAGTTTCAGCCCTCACTTTTGGATCTAACCCTGCGTGATATGGTAAAGCACTGATTCCATTCAGGTTTAGCGCTTCAGCAACTTCTTCAACTTTTTTACGGCTCAGGCAATAAATAATCCCTGATTTACCAGGATTGGATTTGATGTATTTTATAATTTCCTTTGTGATATCTTTTTTCGGACGGATTTCATAAAATAAGTTCGGCCTGTTAAATGATGATTTAAATAAGGTAGCCTCAGACATGCCAAGGTTTTTCATAATATCCTGCTGCACCTTAGGCGTAGCGGTTGCCGTTAATGCAATGATTGGAATGTTATTCCCCAAGCCTGCAATAACCTGTTTAATTTTACGGTATTCAGGTCTGAAATCGTGGCCCCATTCTGAGATACAATGTGCCTCATCAACTGCAACAAATGAAATTTTAATCAGATTTAAGAACTCGATATTATCTTGTTTTGCCAATGATTCTGGCGCAACATAGAGCAATTTCGTCTGTCCACTTAAAAGATCAGATTTAACCTGGGTAATTTCAGATTTGTTCAGGGATGAATTAAGAAAATGAGCAATACTATCATTTCCACCAAATGCCCTTAGCTGGTCAACCTGGTTTTTCATTAATGCAATTAATGGAGAAATCACAATTGCTGTTCCTTCACTCATTAAAGCAGGTAGTTGATAGCAAATAGACTTCCCTCCGCCCGTTGGCATAATAACAAAAGTGTTATTGCCCTCTAAAATATTTGTAATGATCGACTCCTGATCACCTTTGAAATTATCAAACCCGAAGAAATTTTGCAGGTTGTCAAATAACGACTTTTTCACGTCCATTTTGTGTAATAAAATATGCGATGCTATTTTTGTATCCAAAATAACATAATTTTACAAGAATTTCAAGTATCACCCAACAATTATTTTCTCTTTGAAAAGTAAAAAATATATTATCCAATCAGCCATAAGCACATTAGAGCTTGAAGCTGCAGCAATATTAAATGTTGCGAAAAACATTAACGATGATTTTGAAAAAGTGGTATCTGCCATATTACAGTGTGATGGACGTGTAATTGTAACCGGAATTGGGAAAAGCGCAATCATTGCTCAAAAAATTGTTGCTACCTTTAATTCGACAGGTACACCAGCAATTTTCATGCATGCTGCTGATGCGATACATGGCGATTTAGGAATGATTCAAAGAAATGATGTGATCATTTGTTTATCCAAAAGCGGTAACACACCAGAGATAAAAGTTTTAGTACCATTATTAAAAACTGCCGGAAACAAGCTCGTTGGAATGGTTGGCGAATTAGGATCTTTTTTAGCAGATCAGGCTGATTTGATTTTAAATACCTCGTTCGAAAAGGAAGCTTGCCCGCATAATTTAGCACCAACCACAAGTACAACAGCACAACTGGCTTTGGGAGATGCATTGGCCATTTGTTTGTTAGAATGCAGAGAATTCAATGAATCGGATTTTGCCAAATACCATCCCGGAGGATCATTAGGAAAAAAATTATATTTAAAAGCAAAAGATTTAGCACTTTCAAATGAGAAACCATCCATTAGCCCGTCAGCACCGGTAAAAGATGTTTTAATAGAAATTAGCAAAAACCGTTTAGGTGCAGTAGCTGTTGTTGATGCGAAGAATAACGTAGTTGGAGTAATAACTGATGGGGATATAAGAAGAATGCTGGAAAATAATAATTCGATAGCAAACTTAAAAGCAGAAGATATTATGGGACGAACACCGAAAAGTATACAATCTGACGCGCTCGCTATTGATGCACTTCACATTATCAAAGAAAATAACATTACACAGTTGTTAGTTCTGAAACAAAACACTTACTTTGGTATCATCCATTTGCACGATCTTTTGAATGAAGGTATTGTGTAATTTTAAAATAGAAAATGAATAAAGATTATTACGCACTAATTATGGCCGGTGGAGTCGGCAGCCGCTTTTGGCCAGTTAGCAGAACCGAATACCCGAAGCAATTTATCGACTTTTTCGGAGTTGGTAAAACGCTAATTCAAAGTACTTACGAAAGATTTTTAAAAATTTGCCTGCCAGAAAACATTTTCATTGTAACAAATGAAATATATTCTGATTTGGTAAAAGAGCAACTCCCTCAATTATCTGACAATCAAATATTGGCTGAGCCTTTATTGAGAAATACTGGTCCTTGTATTGCTTACGGCAGTTTAAAAATTGCTGAACTCAATCCTAATGCTACAATAGTTGTAGCACCATCTGATCATACGATTGCAAATATTGATGGCTTTGTCAAATCTATTGAACAATCTTTAGATGCGGCATCGAAAAACGATTGCCTGATAACGCTTGGTATTAAGCCCAACAGACCAGATACGGGATATGGTTACATCCAGCATACAGATTACGTTTTAAATACCGATACCGATTTACATAAGGTTAAAACTTTTACTGAAAAACCTAATCTTGAATTAGCTAAATCTTTTCTGCAAAGCGGAGATTTTTTGTGGAATGCAGGAATTTTCATATGGTCAGCAAGATCAATTTTAATGGCATTTGAAAAACACTTGCCCGATATGTACGAAATCTTCAATGTTGGCCGATCTGAATTGAATACTGAACGGGAAAAAGATTTCATAAACAACGCTTACTTGCAATGCACCAATATTTCCATTGATTTTGGTATAATGGAAAAAGCAGATAATGTTTATGTTCTTCCCGCTGATTTTGGTTGGTCTGACCTAGGCACTTGGGCATCCATCTATGAAATGGCAGAGAAAGATTATGTGGGTAACGCTGTAATTCCTTCAGAACAGGTTATCATGTTCGATTCATCGAATTGTATGGTAAATGTTCCCAAAGATAAGCTTGTAATTCTTCAGGGGCTTCATGATTATATTGTGGTAGAAAACAATAACATGCTGATGATATGTCCTCGTAATGAAGAGCAAAAAGTAAAAGAGTTTGTTGCAGAGGTAAAATCGAGATTTGGAAATAAATTTATTTAGTCCTTTAAAAATTTAATAATCTCGCCTACATCATTTGGCTCAAAAATCCTAACTGTTCTTAAGAGTAAATTTTGAGAAAAGTTAGGATTTATAATGTTCTTCGCTACAATGGCAATTTTGCCATCAAGGGTGCTGATATACCGATCATACATATTGGGTAAAACAGCTGAAAGCCCAACAGCATTAGCCCATGCTGTATTTCTTGCCGCCGTAATGCTGAAATTAATAACAGATTCTTTGCTTTTGTTATCAACATATTGAAGCAACTTCATAGGCATACATATTTCTTCCAGATCTTTTTGAACGATATTAATTAAACTGCCGATGATATTGTTAATCAGATCAAAATCTTTTTTGATCAGCTGGATGTTTGTTCCCTTACTGGTTTCGGCAGCAGCAATTCCAAGATCTAAATTGATATGGGCGTTCATTCCCAGCAACAAATGTTGAATAACCGTATAAGGCTGCAAGGCAGCATTAAAAGCAGCCTGCCATGATGAAGTTAAGGGTGTATTTTTTGAATTGCAGTAATAAGCGTCAATATAGCGGTTAGCAAAAATCACATCGAGTTTTTCCATTCTTGGTCCATCGGCGAAAAGCCCATCGTTAATTCCATTTTGAACAGCAACGGTCATTTTACGATACAGGCAGGCAAAATAACCCGCTCTGGATTTTTTCACAATACTGGAATCAATGATTTCATCTAAACGAGAAATTACTTCAGCAATGGTTTTTGCAGGTTGCATAAGGTTTGATTTCTAAATAAAAATACATAATTATATTTCTAATCAGGAAACAAACCAATAAGAAAAATTTAGATATTTCTTTGTCTTACAGCCTCATACAAAATCACTCCGGCAGAAACAGAAACATTTAAAGATTCTATTTTACCTGCCATTGGAATTTTTGCCAGATGATCAGCAACTCTTAAAAGATCATTGGAAATCCCTTCATCTTCTGAACCCATTATGATTGCAGTAGGCATGGTGTAATCAGGAGCATAAATCAAATCATTTGTTTTCTCCGTACACGCCACAATTTGCAGACCACTATCTTGCAGGAAAAGACAAGTTTTATGAAGGTTTGAATGCCTGCAAATTGGAATACTGAATAAAGCACCTGCAGACGTTTTTATGGCATCAGCATTAATCTGCGCCGCATTTTTTAAAGGAACAACTATTGCATGAACACCAACACATGCCGCTGTACGGGCAATTGCGCCCATGTTGCGAACATCAGTTACACTATCTAAAACCAAAATTAAGGGTATCTCTCCTTTTTCGAAAACAGCAGGAATAATATCTTCAATGTTTTGATAAGTAATCGGAGAAATAACGGCAATAACACCCTGATGATTTTTTTGAGACATTCTGTTCAACTTTTCAATTGGAACAGAATTTAAAGGAATTAAAGTATCTTTAAGAAGTGCTTTTAACTCTAGAAATAACTCTCCACCCAACCCACGTTGCTGATAAATCGTTTCAATATCTCTGCCAGCCTTAACTGCTTCGATTACAGCTCTAATGCCAAATACGAATTCATTATTTTCCTTTGCCCTCTGAGGTCTTCTAAAATTATCCATGTTCTGAAATTGTTTGCAAAAGTATTCAAATAAATGTTTAGCCCCTAATCTATCTCTGCTTATTAACATTTAATTGTTCAAAAATTTATTACTTTTTTGAAAAGCTGAAAAATTTAATCTGATTAGGTTTCAATTTGTTAACAAACAGCTAGTAACTTGTTAAAACAACCGCGTCAAAAATTAACTACTTTTGTTACATGAGTATCGATAATGAACAGGGCGGAAAAAACAGTATATCATCCCGTAAAGCAAGACTGAGTAGCACGGTAAGTTCAATGGGCAAGCTGCCTCCACAAGCATTAGATTTGGAGGAAGCAGTATTGGGTGCTTTAATGCTTGAAAAGGATGCGTTATCTGCGGTAATTGACATTTTAAAGCCAGAAATTTTTTATCAGGAATCACATCAGAAGATTTTTGCAGCAATACATATGCTGTTCGAAAAATCAAAACCTGTTGATATTTTAACGGTAACTTCGGAGTTACGCCAGATGGGTACTTTAGAGATGGTTGGCGGGGCTTATTACATTACAAACCTAACCAATCGGGTAGCTTCGGCGGCAAATATTGAGTACCATGCCCGTATCATTTCTCAAAAATATATTCAACGTGAGTTGATTAGGATTTCAACAGACATTATCACAAATGCTTACGAGGATACAACAGATATTTTCGATTTATTGGACCACGCTGAAAAAGGACTATTTGATATTGCCCAGAACAATTTACGTAGAGATACGCAAAAAATGGATGATATCATTAAACAATCTTTAGCAACTCTTGAGGAATTAAGAACCAAAACCGATGGTTTAACAGGTGTGCCAACTGGTTTTACCGGACTAGACCGAATTACCGGAGGTTGGCAAAAACAAGATTTGGTTATTATTGCTGCTCGTCCGGCGATGGGTAAAACTGCTTTCGTACTTACCTGTGCCAGAAATGCAACTGTAGATTTTCAAAAACCTACTGTGGTTTTCTCTCTGGAGATGTCATCTGTACAGTTAGTGAATCGTTTAATATCAGGTGAGGCAGAAATTGAACAGGAAAAAATTAGAAAAGGAAATTTACAGGAATGGGAATGGCAACAGTTACATAGCAAGATTGGCCGTTTAACTGAAGCTCCCCTACTTATTGATGATACCCCGGCTTTGAATATTTTTGAATTCAGGGCAAAATGCAGAAGATTAAAATCGCAGTATGATATCCAACTGGTTATTGTCGATTACCTGCAGTTAATGCATGGCAAGGGTGAAGGTGGCAAAGGTGGCGGTAACCGTGAGCAAGAGATTGGTAGTATTTCAAGGGCATTAAAATCAGTTGCTAAAGAATTAGATGTTCCTGTTTTAGCCTTATCACAATTAAGTCGTGCAGTAGAGAGCAGACCAGGTTTACAAGGTAAAAGGCCGATGTTATCCGATTTACGTGAATCGGGATCAATTGAGCAGGATGCGGATATGGTATTATTCCTTTATCGTCCTGAATATTACGGCATTACCGAAGATGAGCAAGGAAGATCGCAAGCTGGTATTGGTGAGGTTATTATTGCAAAACACCGTAACGGTGAAACCGGAATCGTTCCGCTTCGGTTTATTGGTAAGTTTGTTAAATTCGCCGATTTAGAAGAAGATTTCACGGCTCCAGCTTCATTTGCAGCTGCAGATCCTTCTGCGGGAATGTATCCTTCACAAGATTTTGAAAAACAAAGCAATGTAATCATCCGGCCATCTAAAATGGATGATTATAACGATGATGATCCACCGTTTTAAATTTAAAATGGAAAATTAACTGCTTAAGAGATTAACTTGAATTTCGATTAATTTTAAGGAAAAGCATTTTCATATGCTCAATATGTAACCAACTCTCCCTTACGATGTACGTGCTAATTAAAAAATATATCCAATCAAAATCCCGGCTAAAACAATAATTGGAGGACTTACTTTAGTAAAATTCAATAAAAGAAAGGTAATCAGCATAATACTCAAAAACAACCAGTTAAATCCCATTGGGATGAGTAAGAGGATAAAAGCGGCTATAATAAATCCAACACTCACTGCATTAATGCCAGAAAGACTGTGACGGATTCTTGAGATTTTTTTCAGATCATCCCAAAATGGAACAATAAATAAGACCAAAATCAAACCCGGCAGATTAATCCCAATAACTCCAATCAATCCCCCCAAAATCTGTCCCCATAAACCATAACCAAAGTTTTTCATACTTAAAGCACCCAGGTAACTGGTAAAGGAAAAAGTTGGTCCTGGAAGTGCTTGTTGTAGCGCAAAACCAGATAAAAATCCTGGTGCCTGTAAATAATGTTTCATTTGTACAAACTCTGTAAACATCAGCGGAACAAGCACCTGTCCGCCACCAAAAACTAAAATTCCGTTACGGTAAAAGTTCTCCAATAAACGAATCGGTAAGCTAAAAGGTGAAGTTCTGTTGATAATTGCTCCAACCAGGGCAAATAAAAGTAATGCGCCTAAAAAATAGATCAGCTTTCGGGGATTAATATTGGAGAATAATTTGACACGCAGCTCGGTTTCTTCTCTTGGTGTTTCAATGGCTGATGAAATGATTCCGCCGACTAAAATCGCTAACGGAAAAACGTAGGCATTTCTTAAAACGAATGTGGCCACTACCGATCCGACAGCTAAAAAAACCGAAACCTGCGAGGAGAGCACTTTTCTACCTAATTTCCATGCCCCATAGGCCACAATACCCAGGGCAATTGGTTGTATATATTCTAAAACATCGTTAAATTTCTGTTTTTGATCGAGCAAAGCATAACTGATCGCAGCAAAAGTCATGATGGAGGCGGTTGGCAGAATCCATATCAAAAAAGTAATAATGGCCAGCTTCAATTTACCTACTTTCCAGGCAATGCCAACTAATGTTTGAGTAGATGCGGGTCCTGGTAAAACCTGTGCCAAAGCATTTAGCTCTAACAGCTCTTCTTCAGAAATAAATTTCGTGCTTTGAACAAAGTATTTCAACAGTAAAGATAAGTGAGCCTGCGCCCCGCCAAAAGAGGTAAATGTAAAAAACACAACGTTCCTGATAAACAGCCACTGCTTTTTAGCAGCGATAGGTTTAGTTTGCATTTATATATGATTTCTAGAATGGAGAACTGAATACTTAAAATTGCAAACTGGGTTAATCATCTTCGTAATCTAAGCCAGCTGCTGTATTATAGGCACTTTGTAATTCAAAAAAAGCATGCATATCTCTCTTGTTTCGGGCTACATTCATTCCTTTTTGATAAATTTCTATCGCCTTTTCTTTTTGATCATCTTTCTCGAACAATTTACCCAAATGATAATAAGTTCCTACATAATCAGGATGTTTATCAGTTAATTGAAGATAAAAAGAATAAGCTTTTTCTTTATCATTTTGAGCGTTATACTCTGTAGCTAAGGCATATAGTATGAACGGATCATTTGGATCACTTTCTAAAAACTCCAATAACTTTGCTAAACGGTTAGATGACATTTTATTTCCTTGCTTTTTTAATTAAATTTGCAGAAAGACCTTATATAAATAATACAATGAATATGATTTAATCGAACCCTCTTAATCAGCGGGGCGACTCAATCATATCTATTTAAACCACTATTAACATATGAAAATATTAGTTTGTATCAGTAACGTGCCCGACACGACGACAAAAATAACTTTTACCAACGATAATACCGAATTCAATACTGCAGGAGTGCAATATATTGTTAATCCTTATGATGAAATTGCCTTATCAAGAGCAATTGAGTTAACGGAGGGTGGTAAAGGCACGGTAACCGTTATCAACGTTGGCGAAGCCACAAATGATCCTACCATCAGAAAAGCACTGGCCATTGGTGCTGACGATGCTGTACGCGTGAATGCTGCTCCCCGCGATGCCTATTTTGTGGCTAAACAAATTGCAGAATATGCAAAAGACAAAGATTTTAACCTGATCTTAACTGGTCGCGAATCTATCGACTATAATGGAAATCAGGTTGCTGCAATGGTTGGCGAATTTTTAGATATTCCTTCCATTTCAATCATTAAAAAATTAGATGTTGACGGAGATAATGCAACTGTAGAAAGAGAAATTGAAGGTGGTAAAGAGGTTGTAACAGTTTCAGGAAAATTTGTTGCTAGTTGTGCCGAAGGTGTTGCAGAACCTAAAATTCCCAACATGCGTGGAATCATGAGTGCCAGAACAAAACCATTGACAGTTGTTGATGCAGTTTCAATTGAAGAGGTAACCAAAGTAACCAAATATGAAACACCTGCCCCACGAGGAACGGTAAAGCTGATTCCTGCAGATCAAACAGAGCAATTGATAAACTTGTTGCACTCAGAAGCGAAGGTAATATAAATTAAGCTGGCAGTTTGAAGTTTTCAATTTCCAGTTGTCTGTAATAGAGAGATAATTAATAGCATTAATTTCATTATAAAATAAAAATCCCTTTCATGGGGTTTATCGATAAAAATATGTCAGTACTAGTATATGTAGAACAAGCCGAAGGTAAATTTAAGAAATCCGTTTTTGAAGCCGTTTCTTATGCAAAAGCCATTGCCGATCAGCAATCCACTCATTTAACGGCAATATCCATCGGTGATGTGGCAGAAAGTGAATTAAAAGAATTGGGTAAATACGGCGCTTCGAAAGTATTAAATGTAAGTGCCGATCAACTGAAAACTTTTGTTAATCAGGCTTATGCAAGTGTTATTGCTGCCGCCGCCGAAAAAGAAAGTGCTGATATTGTGGTTTTATCTAACTCGTTCTCCGGAAAAGGTTTAGCGCCACGTATTGCGGTAAAACTTAAAGCCGGTTTGGCTGATGGAGCCGTGGAATTGCCAAGTAATGATGGCAAATTCTCAGTTAAGAAAACAGCATTCTCAGGAAAAGCTTTTGCCGTTACCGAATTAACTTCAGCGAACAAAGTAATCGCTTTAAATCCAAATGCTTTTGGTGTTAAGGAAAATGCCACCGATGTTACTATCGAGAACTTCTCTGCCGATATTAAACAATCAGACCTGGGAACTGTTATCAAAGATATTGTCAGGGCAACTGACAAGGTTTCTTTACCAGATGCTGAACTTGTGGTTTCTGCTGGCAGAGGCCTAAAGGGACCAGAAAACTGGGGAATGATTGAAGAATTGGCCGGGTTATTAGGTGCTGCAACAGCATGTTCAAAACCAGTATCTGATGCAGATTGGAGGCCGCACTCTGAACACGTTGGCCAAACAGGAATTGCCATTAGTCCAAACCTGTATATTGCTATCGGTATTTCCGGAGCAATTCAACATCTGGCTGGTGTGAGTTCATCAAAGGTAATTGTTGTCATTAACAAAGACCCGGAAGCACCATTCTTTAAGGTTGCCGATTATGGTATTGTTGGCGATGCTTTCGAAGTTGTACCTAAATTAATCGAAGCTTTAAAAGCACATAAAGGATAATTTTTGTCATCCTGAGCTTGTCGAAGGATTAAAAAATGTTTCAACAAGCTCAACATGACATAACAGATTATGAAAAAAGTTAAGTTAGATATTGTAGGTTTATCTTACAGCCAGACTCAATCTGGTGCTTATGCCCTTGTTTTAGGAGAAGTAAACGGCCGCCGCAGATTGCCTATTATAATAGGTGCATTTGAGGCGCAGGCTATTGCAATTGAAATTGAGAAGATGACGCCCAGTAGGCCATTAACACATGATTTGTTTAAATCAATGGCCGATACTTTTCATATCAATATTCAGGAGGTTATTATTTACAATCTGGTTGATGGCGTTTTTTATGCCAAACTGATTTGCAGCGATGGTAAAAACACACATGAAATTGATGCCAGAACTTCTGATGCCATTGCCCTGGCTGTTCGGTTCAACGCATTGATTTATACTTATGAATTCATCCTGGCATCTGCCGGAATTGTGATTGAAGGTAATGATTTTCTGTTTTTAGAAAACATGGATTCAATTGCGAAAGAACCTGATGCAGATAGCTTGCCAACATCATCAAAACAGCAAGGTTTTGGAGATTTAACATTGGAAGAATTACAGCAGAAGCTGCAGGAAGCAATTGCCGAGGAGGCTTATGAAAAAGCAGCCCGGTTAAGAGATGAATTAAATAAAAGAGGAACATCATAAATTGCTTAGTTCTTTCTCCAATCTTCATTTTTTTTAAAATTTTCTTAGATAAAAAGCTAAAATTTCAAATGACCCAAATTGTTTAAAATAATTTGGGTTCATTTTTGAATTATGTTTTAAAATAGTTCTATATTCAACCTTTACTTTCAAAAATCAAACAAAAAAATATGATGAACGTTAAGTTTCGCTTAACTTTGATGAGCTTTATGCAGTTTTTTGTGTGGGGCGCCTGGCTTATCACTATCGCAAATTACTGGTTTGGCACAAAACAATGGGATGGTACTCAATTTGGTGCAATTTTCGCAACAATGGGTTTTGCATCTTTGTTTATGCCTACTTTAACAGGTATTATTGCAGATAAATGGGTAAATGCAGAAGTGTTATACGGGATACTTCATATTTTTTATGCCTGTGTTTTGTTTTATTTACCTCAGGTTGAAAGTCCGAATGCCTTTTTCTGGACCATACTTATGGCGATGTGCTTTTATATGCCTACCATATCATTGAGCAATTCTATTTCCTATACTACTTTAAAATCAGGAAATTTAGATGTGGTTAAAGATTTTCCACCCATCCGCGTTTGGGGAACAATTGGTTTTATTGCTGCGATGTGGATCACAAATTTAACAGGAAATAAAGCTAGTGCTTACCAGTTTTACATTGCAGGAAGCGGCGCACTATTATTGGGCTTATATGCTTTCACGCTACCGAAATGTAAACCGACTCGGTTAATATCTGAAAAAGCATCATTAATGGAAACTTTAGGCCTAGAGGCTTTTAAATTATTTGCCAATTATAAGATGGCTCTATTCTTTATTTTTTCGATGTTTTTAGGAGGTGCTTTGCAACTTACCAATGCCTATGGAGATGTATTTTTAGATGAGTTTAAGAACTTTCCAAAATACGCCGAATCATTTGTGGTTAAGTATTCTACAATTATCATGTCAATTTCTCAGGTATCTGAAACGCTTTTTATTTTAGCCATTCCATTCTTTTTAAAACGATTTGGCATTAAAAAAGTAATGATCATTGCAATGCTGGCCTGGGTATTTCGTTTTGGGTTATTTGCATATGGTAATCCGGCAGGAAACCTTTGGATGATTATTTTATCGTGTGTGGTATATGGTATGGCCTTCGATTTCTTTAATATCTCGGGTTCACTTTTTGTTGAGACTTCAACAACTGCAAAAACCCGGTCATCAGCCCAGGGAATGTTTATGATGATGACAAATGGTTTTGGCGCTGTATTTGGCAGTTTGGTTTCAGGTTGGATGATTGATAAATATTTTACCAAGTCTTTCAATGATATTCAGGCCACTTCAGTGTTTGTCGGTTCAGAACCAACCAATAACCATTTACTTAATTTTATTAAAAGCCAGGGGGTTAGCATTTTAAACAATGGAACATTTGATAAAACCATTCACATGAAAGATTGGCATAGCATATGGCTTTCATTTACCATTTATGCCTTGATTATTACCGTTTTGTTTGCAATATTATTCAAACACAAACACACTAAAGCCGAAGAGAAAGCAATTGACGCAATAACTCATTAAAGCATACTACGAATCTCCTTATGTCAGCCGGTAAGTATAGAAAAGAACATAACTGTTTAAATTGTGGTTCTCATGTAGAAACACATTATTGCAGCAATTGTGGCCAACCAAATTTAGAATTAAAAGAAAGTTTCTGGGGTTTTATCAGCCATAGCATAGCTCATTATTTTCACTTCGACAATAAATTTTTTCAAACCCTTACCCCTCTCCTTACCAAACCTGGAAAAGTTACTTTAGATTATTTAGCTGGTAAAAGAGCCAGATATATCAATCCGGTAAGCATGTATATTTTTGTATCGATTGTTTACTTCTTAGTTGCTTACTCTCCGGAGCATGTTAAAAAAAGTGACGATCATGTTGAAAAAAAAGTAACGGCTGAACAAAAAGCTGCTATAGACAGTGCCAATAAAGTACTTAGCGCAATAGGCTTGAAAAGTAAAGCACCAAATATTATCAATAGAACAAAACAAGGTATTGAGGAAGGCTTGGATAGAAGTGCATTTAGAGCATTAAGTTTCAAGCAGCAAAGTGTGGTATTAGCCGACTTAAAGAAACTTAACCAGACTAAGAAATCAGATTCATTAACAAATGTGATCAAGAAATTCAACCTGATTCACGACAACAGAAATGACAGTACCTATGAAGCTTATTTAGCCCGACAAAAAAGATTACCTCTTTTTGAAAGGGACAGTTGGTTTGAGCGAATGGTTAAAAAACGCTCGATTACCATTGGCGAAAAATCTGAAGTAATCCAAGAAACCCTGGAGCATAATCGCCCAAAACAATATTTTTTATTAATGCCCCTGCTGGCATTATTTATTATGTGGAATTTTAGAAAAAACCACATTTATTACCTCGACCACCTGATTTTTACGATACATGGAATGACTGCATATTTCATTGTATCCATATTTACCAAACCATTAATTAAATATGTTTTTGGAACTGATTCTGTAGTTTCGAGTATTATTGGAATTGGAGTATTAATATGGATATGCTGGTATCTTTACCATGCGCTTAAGGTATTTTATCAAAGGAAGAAAGTAATCGGTAAAATGATCATGATTTTAATTCTCTATGCTGTGGCTTTAAAATTAACCGAAATGGTTATGATTAATTTAATTTATTATGTGGCCACTTAATCAAAAAAAAGCGCTCTAAAAATTTTCGTTTCAGTAATCGCCTCCAACCTGATGAAGATTTGAATATTGCTATTAAGCAAATTCCTGTTTTCACAAAAAAGCCTCAGAAAAATCTGAGGCTTTTTTGTGAAACGGCTTACTTTCTATTTTTGATTTCAACAAACTCCCTATCTGTTTCACCAACATAAATTTGACGGGGACGACCAATAGGCTCTTTGTTTTCATGCATTTCTTTCCATTGAGCAATCCATCCTGGTAAACGCCCCAAAGCAAACAATACTGTAAACATTTCTGAAGGGAAACCTAAAGCCCTGTAAATAATACCGGAATAAAAATCTACATTTGGATAAAGCTTCCTATCAATAAAATATTGATCTGTTAAAGCAGCTTCTTCTAACTTTTTAGCAATTTCTAAGATTGGATCATCAATGCCTAAGTTCTCCAGAATATCATCACATGCTTTTTTGATGATTTTAGCGCGTGGATCAAAGTTTTTGTAAACCCGGTGCCCAAAACCCATCATACGGAAAGGATCATTTTTATCTTTTGCTTTATTAATCCATTTTTCAGTATCACCACCGTCAGCTTTAATCAACTCCAGCATATCAATTACCGCTTGATTTGCGCCACCATGAAGCGGACCCCACAATGCAGCTATACCTGCAGAAATAGAGGCATAAAGGTTACAGTCAGAAGAACCAACAATACGAACTGTAGATGCTGAGCAATTCTGTTCATGATCAGCATGCAGGATAAGCAATTTGTTCATTGCATTAACCACAATCGGATTTACTTCATAATCTTCAGTACGCTGACCAAATGTCATCCAAAGAAAATTAGTAACATAATCGTATTTATTTTTAGGATAAATAAGTGGATGCCCTAAAGATTTTTTATAAATAAATGAAACAATTGTAGGCAGTTTAGCCAATAATTTGATGATGGTTAAATCCTGTTCTTCAGCTGTTTGATTAGGTTTTAAACATTCAGGATAAAAAGTAGATAATGAAAAAATCAACGATCCCAATTGGCCCATTGGATGAGATCTTGATGGGTAACCATCAAAAAACTTCTTCATATCTTCATGAATCAATGTATGCTTACTGATTTCAGCTTGAAAGCCATCTAATTGTTCCTGAGTGGGTAAATTACCGTAAATGATCAGATAAGCAACTTCTAAAAAACTTGATTTTTCAGCAAGCTGTTCAATAGAATAACCTCTATATTTTAAAATACCTTTTTCCCCATCTAAAAAAGTGATTTTACTTTTTGTCGACCCCGTATTTTTAAAACCAGTATCTAAAGTTACAAAACCTGTAAGATCTCTTAATTTCGATATATCAATGGCCTTTTCATCTTCTGTTCCTGTGATTACTGGCAATTCTATTGTCTTACCATCGACTTTAATCTCTGCAATATCTGACATATTATTGTATTGTGTTTATAGCTTTCTAAATTATATAAAATTAATATACATGCATAACAAATCTGTTAAATTAATATGAATAATCGGTCAAAAAGACGTAACAATCATGCTTAATTTAATCAG
Organism: Pedobacter chinensis; assembly: GCF_003339865.1. Taxonomy (GTDB): domain Bacteria; phylum Bacteroidota; class Bacteroidia; order Sphingobacteriales; family Sphingobacteriaceae; genus Pedobacter; species Pedobacter chinensis. The sequence continues at coordinate 92,823 of NZ_QPKV01000001.1, read as the reverse complement.
GTTTTGTAATTATTTTCCATTAATCTCTTCGGCAACTCTGCCGCATTCCAACATTTCATTACCGTAGTACGGATTTCTAATTTCTTTCTCTGTTGATAGCCAATCTCCTCCATCTCCTTTGTTGGCCATAGGACAATGCTGAACATAGATAGTTCCTGCTTCTATATCAGTATTTTTTAACAGCGCAATAACATCTGCACTTAAAACTGTAAAATTTTTACGTTGAGTAACAAGGTCACTGGTAGAAGCGATTTTAGCAGCTATTTCGGCAGTAGGTTCGCAACCTTCGTAATTGGCCAGACTGGTTTCCAGCACAGTTGCAGATTTTTGAGCAGCATCAGCATCTGAAGAAACCAGCGCATTTTTTAAATCTATATACTGTTTTAAGATGTTAGATTTTTTTTCATCCTTGATGGTAATATTGCTTACCAGAGATGAATCTTGTTGTAAAGAGTCTGTATTTTCCGTTGATTTTTTCTCTGCCTGATTGCAAGCCATTAACGTAGCTAATATGGCAATTCCTAATATCCTTTTCATTGTATTTGGTTTTCGGCTCAAAATAGCAATTTTAATATTAAATCAATAAAAAAAGCCCCGCAAATTGCGAGGCTTCGGAAATATATGATGATTCAATTATAATTTGAAATTATATGCCAATCTTAAAGCATATTGACCTGTTTGTCTGAAATAGGTGGTTGATGAACTGTTATTTACATAACCTTCATATCTTACACCGATATCAAATCCACTGTTCCATTCATAACCAACCCCCCCTGTATAGATAAAATTGGTTTTTGCACCATCCTGGATGGCGAATCCTGCTCCGGCCTCAGTTGCCAGATACATTCTTTTAATGGCAAACACTTTTACACCACCTTTAGCAGGAATAAAATCAACATCAAGAGAATTGTTTTTACCCATTAGTTTAGTGTAACCGCCTGATGCAGTGATGGCAACATCCTTTGTAAGATCCCATTGCAATTTTAAATCAGCACCATAGGCATAATCCATTGGAGATTTATCTCTAAATAAACCACCACTTATTCCAACTCCCACTTTAAATCCCATTCCATTATCCATCATCGTTCCATCCATGGTAGTCATTGTTTGTGCATGCAAATTTGTCATCGTAAAAATTGCAAGAGCGGTAAATGTCGTTGCAAAAAGTTTTGTAATTGTTTTCATGTTAGATATTTTAAGTTATTCATTAAGGGTTTTGCTATATATACGACAATAAAAAGATAACAGATTTTATAATTTTCATCTTTTCAGAAATTTTCATCAATAAAAAGCATCCGCATTTCGTGGCTGTTGCATAACAACTACTTTGTTGGTTTAAAAACAGCAAATCATAAAATGGAAAAGAATCAGATGTAAATAAAGACGAAAAGCAAGACGACCTCCCAAAAAGCATAAGCTAAAACAGAAAAGAATTCCAAATCAACGCTATTACGAGCCTTCAGATCATGATTTTAGATTTTTGGAAATCCTCATTAAAACAAAAGCTCCGACTTTTCAGTCGGAGCTTTCAATTAAATATTTAAATCAAGTATTAGTTAAAGTTATAACGAACGCCTATTTGAGCTTGCCATCTCGAAGCAAATGGAGCAACTTGATATGCTGTACCATTGGTTGGGGCACGGAAAGTATAACCACCACCAGTAGTAGCGTTGTAATTATAATTAATTAAAGTAGATGCACCATTTGATAACGAGTATAATTTACCCCAATCTTTATTGATTAAATTACCAACGTTGATGATATCTAATGATAATTGCAAACTATTCTTAGTTCCTTTACCACCTACTACACCTAAATCTTGCATAACACGAACATCAAATTGATGTTCCCATGGCATCCTTGCACCATTACGTTCAGCATATTGACCTCTTCTAGTGCTTAAGTATGGGTCATTGTTGATGAAATCATTTAAAGCAGTCCATTGTTGAGCAGGAGTGAAAACTTGTGTACCAACTGTCAAAGGAGTTAGGTTAATTTCACTTTGAGTTTTAGGTACATAAAGTAAATCATTTTGATTATTTCCATCTTGGTTAAGGTCACCAAAATATAAATAAGTAAATGGAGACCCAGATTTACCTACATAGAATAATGAGAATGTAGTTCCAAATGACTCATTTTTACCATATTTAATTGCATAATTCAACGCACCAGTAACTCTATGTCTAACATCAAAGTTAGAATAAGCTAAATCAGGATTATTTGGATCATTGACGATTTGAACAAATCCAAAGTTTGAAGAAGCTGTACTGCTAGCACCAGAGTTAACATCCTTAGATTTACCATAGGTATAAGATCCTGATAAGAATAATCCAAAATTAAAAGCTTTTTGCAATTGAGCTGTTAAGTTATAGCTGCTTCCTTTATCAGTGTTATCTAAATAATAAACGTTGGTAAAAGTAGTATTTACTTTTCCAGCCGTTGCTGGATAGTTATATAAAGGGCGAAGATCGGCACCACCTGTGATACTTGCAGGAATAGTTCCAATAGCAGGTTTCATGTTGATGTTTTTATATAATACGTTATTTACAGTTTTACTATATAAAGCCTCTAAAGTACCTGTAATTCCACCAGGTAATTTAAAATCTGCTGCTAGATTTGTTCTAAAAACTTGAGGTAATTTAAAATTTTTATCAGCTAGGTTCACTTCATAAGTTGAAACAGAACCACCTGCGGCTCTTTGATTCGCAGGATCAGCAATAAAAGTACCCGTACCGTTAGTTGCATTTACTGCACCATATAACATTCCACTGTTAGTAAATTGGTTTGATAACCATACGAATGGAGCACGACTAGTCAATAACCCAGCACCCCCTCTTAATTGTAAAGCTCTGTCACCAGTTAAATCCCAGTTAAAACTTAAACGTGGAGAAACTAAAATCTGACCACTTGGAGTTTGATCTGTTCTTTGATTAGCAAAAGTAGAGGCAATGAGAGGATTAGCAGCAGGATCGTCAAAAAACAATGGTACATCAACTCGTAATCCAGCGATTAACTTGAAGCCTTTGAAAGCATCGATTTCATCTTGAAAATAAAATCCTAATTGAGCAGCGTTAAATTTCGCTGCAGGAGTTGGGTCTCCAGGTACCACTGAATAAGTTGCTGCTGCAATGTTTGGTCTTGCATTCGTTACAAAATCATTCAAGTTACTATAAGTATAACTTCCTGCAAAGTTGTTCATGAATAAGTTTCTAAACTTGAAAAACTCATTATGTGTACCGAAAGTAAAGGTATGTTTGTTAGCAAAGATTTTTAAGTTATCAGTAAATTCGATAATGTCCTGATCTAATTCATTGGCTGTAGAACTTCTTTCAGAACCAACCAATACAGAGTTACCAGAGATACCATTAATGTTATTGATTTGGATTTGCGGGAATAATGACCCTGCTGTTGATCTGAAATCTCTAATTCTTTGGTAACCAACTATTAAATTATTAGATACATTTTGAGAGATTGCGCTTCTTAACTCTAATACCGATACATTTTGATTGTTATTGAATCTATAAGCATTGTTTCCAAAACGGAACTGGGTTGTACTTCTGCTAATGTTATCGTCAAATGCTTTAATATAGTTATGACGTAATGTTAACTGATTTTTTGCATTAATATTCCAATCCAAACGAACAAAAAGTTTATTGTTTTGTGTTTTAGAATCTATTGCGCCTGAACTTCCGGCATCATAGCCATATCTAGTTTGTAGAGTATTAGCGATTGTTTGTGCATCTGCAGCTGTTAGAACAGATCCAGGATCACCTACATTTAAAGTGGTTGGCTGTTGAATCCTACCCATTTCTCCATTAACAAAAAGAAATAATTTGTTTTTGATAATGGGAGCGCCCAAACGGAAACCATATTGAGTATTATAGAAATCAGCCGCTTTTGTATTTAAACCGTCAACACTCTTTCCAATAGTATTTTGATTTCTACCAAAAAAGTAAGCAGAACCCTCAACTTTATTAGTACCAGAACGAGTGATAGCATTAATACCACCACCTGCAAAGTTTCCTAAAGTTACATCAAAAGGAGCCAACACTACTTGTAATTCCTGAATAGCATCTAATGAAATTGGTTGAGTTCCGGCTTGACCACCTGGTGCACCACTACTAGCTAATCCGAAAACGTCGTTGTTTACAGCACCATCAATGGTGATGTTATTAAATCTGTTATTTGCACCAGCGAAAGAGTTACCGTTTGCTTGTGGTGTTAAACGGGTAAAGTCACTTAATGAACGTGATAATGATGGAAGACTTTGCAATTGTTCTTTACTGATATTAGTAGAAGCCCCTGTCTTTTTACTATTGAAAACAGGATCATTTTTACCAGTAATTACAATCTCATTTAGCTGTTTACTGTTGTCTGTTAAAACTATGTTTAAAACATAAGGATCACCTAACTTTAAAGTTAAGTCATTAATTTTTTCCGCATTATAACCAATGTAACTTACTTCTACTGTGTAAGGACCACCTACACGCATATTAGAAATAGTGTAACGACCATCGTTATTGGTTGATACAGAATAAACTGTACCAGTTGGAATATGCGTAGCTTTTAAACTCGCGCCAGGTAGAGCACCTTTTGCATCTCTAACTGTCCCTGTCATTGTTGATGTGGTTACCTGTGCCTGAGCACTAAAAGTAATACCTGCAATAGCAACAATAACGAATACTAATCTTAAAAGTAAAGATTTGTTCATACTTCTTTTTTTAATTGTTTTTGTTTGTTGAATAATAATCGGGGTGATTTTTATTGCCGCAAATGTACTCAATAATATTTAACACATTTTAACATCCAATGTTAAATTATCGTTAAGTATTATAAAACTTTTCAACAATTAACATGTTTTATTGGCATGATAACTTTCACTTTATCAACAGTTTGAATATAGAAATGAATAACTATCAAAAAAAGAACAAAAATATTACAATATATCAAACAAAAAACGGAGTTTCGTTACATTTTACCAAAAAACATATTCCAACAATTTATTTTTTGAATAAGTAAACTTACAAAAGACCAACTAAAGCAGAAATTCTTCTTTTGATCAGAAGTTTTCCGAACAAAACGTTGAAAATCATAAAAATCAATTCACAAGTTTTAAATCAGCTGATTAAAACCAATCAATATGGATAAAAGATGAGTTTTATTTATAATTTGAGGATCATGACAAATAATGATGTTATTTGTAATTCAAACGAATCTCTTCCCATCAATAAACTTAAAATGGATGTTTACTTGATTTGTCAATTTTTCTGTATTTGATAAAGGTATCTTAATAATCATCCCATCAATTAACATTTTTTTTTTAGTTTTGGCAATTGTTGAACAAGTGCTCGACAGATGGTAATGAGGACTGTAAGCAATCATCAAACCGGAAATATCCGTTAGTACGAGGGCTACTTTACCAAAAGATACTTTATAATAGAACAAAAAAGCAAATCTCTTTTAAAATAGATTGAACCATCCATAATTAAATCGCAATTGAATAAACGAATGATGATTTTTAATTATGGTAAGCTCCATCTGAAAGATAAAAAACAAATTAAAAAAACAGATGAATTACGACGTTATTGTTTTAGGCAGCGGCCCAGGTGGTTATGTAGCTGCAATCAGAGCTTCACAATTAGGAATGAAAGTTGCTATTGTTGAGCGTGAATCATTAGGTGGTATTTGTTTAAACTGGGGTTGTATCCCAACGAAAGCACTTTTGAAAAGCGCTCAGGTTTTCGAATATATTAACCATGCTGCTGATTATGGAATTACTACATCGGGCGCTACAGCAGATTTTGCAGCAGTTGTAAAACGCAGCCGTGGTGTAGCAGACGGAATGAGCAAAGGCGTTCAATTTTTAATGAAGAAAAATAAAATTGACGTAATCATGGGGACTGGTAAAGTTAAACCAGGCAACAAATTAGAAGTAAAAGGCACTGATGGTTCTCAAAAAGAATTAACAGCTAAAAACATTATTATCGCAACAGGTGCCCGTTCAAGAGAGTTACCCAACTTAAAGCAAGACGGCAAAAAAATCATTGGCTATCGCCAGGCAATGGTTCTTCCCGAATTACCAAACAGTATGGTAGTTGTTGGATCTGGAGCTATTGGAGTGGAATTTGCCTATTTTTATGCTACTATGGGAACTAAAGTTACCATTGTCGAGTTCATGGATAATGTAGTGCCGGTAGAAGACGAAGACGTATCTAAACAATTGTTGCGCAGCTTGAAAAAGGTAGGCATTGATGTGATGACTTCAGCAAGTGTTGAATCTGTTGACACCAGTGGTGCAGGTTGTAAAGTTTCAGTTAAAACGGCATCAGGCATGCAAACAATCGAAGCTGATATTGTTCTTTCTGCAGCTGGTATTGTTGCAAATATCGAAAACATCGGTTTGGAGGAAACAGGCATTAAAACTGAAAAAGGTAAAATCGTTACTGATGAATTTTATAATACTTCGGTTAAAGGATATTATGCCATTGGAGATGTTGTAGGTGGTCAGGCACTGGCTCATGTGGCATCTGCCGAAGGTATTATTTGTGTAGAAAAAATTGCTGGTCAGCATGTTGAGCCATTAGATTACAACAACATTCCGGGCTGTACTTATTGCACACCAGAAATTGCATCTGTTGGTTATACCGAGAAAGCGGCTAAAGCAGCTGGTTACGAATTAAAAATCGGCAAATTCCCATTCTCAGCTTCTGGAAAAGCCAGTGCTGCCGGTGCAAAAGATGGTTTTGTGAAATTAATTTTTGATGCTAAATATGGTGAATTATTAGGTGCTCATATGATTGGCGCTAATGTTACCGAAATGATTGCTGAAATCGTAGTGGCCCGCAAGCTGGAAACTACTGGCCATGAAATGATTAAATCTGTTCATCCTCATCCAACAATGAGTGAAGCAATTATGGAAGCGGCAGCAGACGCTTACGGCGAAGTAATACACTTATAGTCGGAAGTCCGGAGTCAGAGGTCCGAAGTCAGAGCGCAGAGCTCCATGCATTAAAAAGTCAAAGGTGTTCAAATTATTTGGACACCTTTTTTGGTTTAAAAACCCGTTTAGCGCTGTCATTCTGAACGCAGTGAAGATCTGCGAAACAAGCATGCGTACAATTGAAAATAACTTTATTAATGAATAATCTGCAAGCGATGAGATGCTAACATAAATAATTCAACAACCAATCCTGAGCGAAACGGTAACCAAAGCCTATGAGTCAGATATTCTTCATCACATTATCAATGACTTGTTTTGACAATTTTCTGTTAATCAATACTTTAACTTAAATTTATAAAGAAATATCCCGCAGATTCGAGAAAAATTACGCAGACTTTATTTTATCTGCGTAATCAGCAGCATCTGCGGGAAATACTGAAAGAATCTCAATGTCATTCATATTGATTCTTATGACTGCGAAGCTGCGAAGCAAAATAAACTATTCCTCAGAATGACAAACCCGTTTGATCCATTATTAATCAAACCTTCCTATTCACCAACCATTACGCTCAGTTAAAACATTTATGCTCTTTACCTGTTCAAAATATAACAAATCATTTTTTCAACTTAAATAATCAACACTATGCATTGGATTTTACTTGTTATCGCCGGACTTTTCGAGGTTGGATTTACAACTTCTCTAAAATTATCAGAAGGATTTACAAACTGGAAATGGGCAGTAGGATTTGTGGTTTGCGTGATCATCAGTTTCGTTTTTCTCACCAAATCAATTGAGCAAATCCCACTAGGTACCGCTTATGCAATTTGGTCGGGTATTGGAGCGGTTGGAACTGTACTCGTTGGGATATTATACTTTAAAGAAGATGCTAATTTTTGGAGAATATTTTTCATCGGATTATTGATCATATCTATTATAGGCTTAAAATTAGTTACACCAGATAAGTCTGCTTAATAATTTAAGTCCGGTCAATATATATACGACAGGTGCTTCACCCCACTCACAAATTAAAGCCTCATTATCGTATTTGAGAAGGAACGACGAAGCAATCTCATCCAATAGCTGTATATAACCCGATTAAAAAATTGATATTGCTCATCAACACAAAACATCATAACTTTAAAGCCAATACATTTATAATAGGGTTATGACTTTACACACCATTGATACAGGTTTATTTAAATTAGACGGCGGCGCTATGTTTGGTGTTGTCCCGAAAGTAATCTGGCAGAAAACAAACCCTGCTGATGCCAATAATCTTTGTACCTGGGCGATGCGATGTTTGCTTATTGAAGATGGAAATAAATTAATTTTAATTGACACTGGTATTGGAAATAAACAGGACGAAAAATTTTTCAGCCACTATTACCTGCATGGCAACGATTCAATGGAAAAATCTTTAGCCAATTTAGGTTTTAGCACAGCTGATATTACTGATGTTTTTTTAACGCATTTGCATTTCGATCATGTGGGCGGTGCAATTATCCGTGAAAATGAAAAGTTAGTGCCTGCATTTAAAAACGCAAACTATTGGAGCAATGAAAAGCATTGGCAGTGGGCTGTTGAACCGAATGCAAGGGAAAAAGCTTCCTTTTTAAAGGAAAACATACTGCCTATTCAGGAAAGCGGACAACTGCATTTTATACCAGAAAAGGAAAACATTGAATGGCAAAAGAACATCAACATTACGTTTGCGTATGGCCATACCGATGCAATGATGCTGCCCAAAATAAGCCACAAAGGTAGAACTATCGTTTATATGGCCGATCTCCTTCCCTCAGTTGGTCATTTACCTTTGCCTTATGTAATGGCGTATGATATGTTCCCTTTAAAAACGTTAACTGAAAAACAGGCTTTTTTAGAAGAGGCAGTGAATAATGATTATATATTATACCTGGAACATGATCCGGTTAATGAATGCTGCACCTTACAAAGAACAGAAAAAGGAATTCGGGTGGCTCAAACTTTTAAATTGAGTGAGATATAAATGATCAAACAGGATAACCGGCTGACGCTAAAGTTATGGCACTATTGATTGTTCTGTGCGTTCAGTGTTTCCGTGACAAAATATAATCTGCGGCTGCTTTACAATCCATAAACCTTCACAAGTTTCAGCGACAATTGCCTTTTATCTGAGCCCTGAAAAAATGCGCTCGCTTTAACATCAGGCAAACATTCTTATAAGCATTGCCCACGGAAACATAGATAACACAGAATCAAGTTCAATATTGTTCCTTGCGTTCAGTGTTTCCGTAGCAAAATATAATCTACGGCTGCTTTACAATCCATAAACTTCGCAAGCTTCAGCAATAATTACTCATTACTGAGCCCAGAAAAATACGGTAGCATTAACATCAGCAACCTTCCTTCCAACTTAATTACCTTTATGAAGTCAAACTTTTCATGTTACTTCCAATGCCATTTTGAAATTCATGATGTTGAAACGGAGCCAATCTATAATGAAACCCGATCTGGTGTCATATTAAAAATTTATTTGATCTTTTATTTGTATTTAATCTAAATAATACCAATTTTTGCATCAGATGGAAAAAGCTTGTATCGATATCAATGAACTGGTTAACGTATTCTCAAATGTTCACGGTTCTATTTATCAGTCAGATAAATTAAATTGCTTTTATGTTGATTTTGGCGGTAAATTCGCTAAATACAATTGCCTGTCTCTTCAAAAATTAAAAAAGGTTGTTGAGCAAATTGATATTGAAGAACTGCTTTTAAATACCCACAGAGCAGATTTCGAATTGGTTACTTTTAACGGTTGTGAGCATATTTACCTGCTTAACGCATTAGAAATAGTGGCACTTAAAGATTTATTGCAGGGCACATTTACAATGTTTAAGTTGAATCACTTAATTAGCGATTGTCTTTATAGATTGGTAGTTTAATTCACTGACTCATATGCTTATAAAGGCGATTACCAACCAATTCCTTATTGTCCTCATCCCCCATCATTTCATCCTTATTTAAACTGATTATAAACACTTATTGATCAGCAATTTAGACTAATTTCATATTGCAAATAAATGTTACAAATGAACAAATTCACTTTACATTTGTATTGTTATTAAAGCACAGAAATTATGAAAGATCTTATGCGTATAAAATGTTTAATATCTCAGGATATTGAAACACTTTTAAATCAGCAAATAAAAAAAGAAGCACACTCTTCATCACTATATTTATCAATGGCATCATGGTGTAACCAGAATGGTTATGACTTTTCTGCTGATTATTTCACAAAGCAATCTGAAGAAGAGCGAATGCACCAGTTAAAATTGTTTAAATATGTTTTAGACATGGGAGGAAATGCCATATCTCCGGAAGTTACTGGAATTAAAACTGACTTTGCGGGATTTAGAGAAGTTTTTGAAGATGCACTTGAAGCAGAAATCGCGATCACTCAAAGTTTTAAAAATCTTGCAGCAAAATGCCATAAAGAACAAGATTTTGTTACAATGGAATTTTTAAACTGGTTCCTAAAAGAGCAACGTGAAGAAGAGTACAAAGCACGTAGAGCACTTGAATTGTTTGAGGTAATTGGTGAAGAAGGTATGGGAAGATGGGAAATTGACAAGCACGTTAATAAAATCTCCTATTCAGAAGAATAACAACTAACAAAACATATATCCATAAGCCATCTTAATTAAAATTGAGGTGGCTTTTTTCTTTTCAATATTTTTTTTACCGAATCTCATAAAAAATAAAAGCTTCCTCAGTTACCCTTGGAAGCTTTTGTAGTTTAGGTTGTTTGGTTTATGTTGATTATGAATAAGTCTTAATTGTTTTATAAAAAAAGCGCCGTTGCCAGCGCTTTTTTTAAACCAAATATATAATAATAATTAACGAGCATTACAAAAGTACAACATTAATTGATATTAGCAACAAAAAATTGAAAATAATTTAAAATATTTTGCAAAAAACACACAAACAACTAAAAATCAACAATAAAAAATAAATAATAACATCAGTAATCTAATTTTAATTAAAATTTTATATAATTTTTTATAATTTTTTGCTTTCAAAATCATACTTTAAGCAAATATTTAAGTCAAATGGTAGAAAATTTTATTAAAAATTACTTAAATCATCCAAAAACATACGATGAAATGTTCCTAAATAGTGACAATTACAGAAATCACTATTCAAATTTCATTAATAATTTTTCAAAAGAATCTCTTGAAAATCTCAACAAAAAAGAAGAGTTAGCAAAAAAACTTTTTATGAGTCAGGGAATTACCTTTACTGTTTATGACAGCGGCGAAGGAATTGAAAAGATATTTCCTTTTGATATTATTCCGCGTATTATCACTTCTGCTGAATGGTCGTTTATCGAAAAAGGGATCAAGCAACGCCTAAAAGCTTTAAATCTTTTTCTGAAAGATGTTTATAGCAATCAGTTTATTATTAAAGATCAGATTGTTCCTATAAATGTGATTTACTCCTGCCCTCACTTTTTAAGGGAGATGCATAATGTAAATGTATTGCATGATATTTACATCCACATAGCAGGCATTGATCTGATCAGAGATTATGACGGAACATTTTACGTTCTGGAAGACAATCTTCGTACCCCTTCAGGAGTGAGTTATATGCTTGAAAACCGTGAAATAACAAAGAGGTTGTTCCCCGATCTAATCCCGCAATGCGGTGTAAGAAGTGTAACGGAGTATCCAACCATTCTTTATAAAAATTTAATGGCACTATCACCCAGGGCTGTTTCCAATCCCACTATTGTGCTTTTAAGTCCGGGAATGTATAATTCAGCTTATTATGAACATACTACGCTGGCCCGTTTAATGGGCGTTGAATTGGTTGAAGGAAGGGATTTAGTGGTTAAAAATCAAAAAGTTTTCATGAAAACCACAACAGGATTACAGCAGGTTGATGTTATTTATCGCCGTGTTGATGATGATTACCTTGATCCACTGGTCTTTAATCCAAACAGTGTGCTGGGTGTTGCGGGCTTGATGGGTGCATACCGCAAAGGCAATGTTGCCATTGTAAATGCAGTGGGTAATGGTGTAGCTGATGATAAAGCGGTTTACAGCTATGTGCCCGAAATGATTAAATATTACTTGAATGAAGAGCCGATCCTAAAAAATGTACCAACTTACCAATTGAGCAATCGCGATGAACTGGACTATGTTTTCGAAAACATCAATAGCATGGTAATCAAGAAAACCAATGGAAGTGGTGGTTATGGAATGTTGATGGGACACGCAGCATCCGAGCAGGAAACTGAAGAATATAAGATAGAGATTTTAAAAGATCCACGTAATTTCATTGCTCAACCAACCATTAGCCTGTCTTCTGCCCCATGTTTCATCAATGGAAAACTGGCGCCACGCAGAATAGATTTACGGCCTTTTGCCTTAAACGGTCCTGATGGGATTTCGATTGTTCCAGGAGGTTTAACAAGGGTTGCACTTAAAGAAGGTTCACTTGTAGTGAATAGTTCGCAGGGTGGCGGCAGCAAAGATACATGGGTTTTAACTTCTTAAAATAATAATATGTTAAGCAGAGTAGCATCAAGTTTATATTGGTTAAGCAGGTATGTGGAGCGCAGCGATGGTATGCTTCGCATGCTAAAAATAAATTATGCATCATCGCAGGATACCATTCAGGAATTTACCTGGAAACCAATTATCAGAATTTTTTCTTCTGATGATGAGAATGAGTTATTAAACATCCAGCACGACAGCAGGGCGGTAATTGAATATTTATTGTTAAACCGCGATAATCCAAATTCAATATTAAATATTGTTACACTTGCCAGAGAAAACGCACGGAGTGTACAGGAGCATATTCCTAAAGATTTATGGCAATGCCTAAATGAATATTATCATACCGTAAAAGATGAAAAACTACTATGGTATGTTCAGAAAGATGACCCCATCACAGCACTGGATGTTTTAATTAAACAGGTAATGCTTTATCATGGTACTGCTGATAGCGCAATGGAACGCGGCGAAAGCAGGAGCTTTATGAAGATTGGAAAACATTTAGAAAGAAGTATTCAATCTATTGATATTTTAGACATCAAATTTAGCTCCATTAGCAGCAACCCGGATCTGCTAACAGACATTGCTTACTGGAAACATTTATTGCTTTCCATTGGTGGGTATGAGCTATACCTTAAAACCTACAGACAGGGTTTTGATGCCAAAAACATCATTGAATTGGTTATGCTGAATAACGATTTCCCGAGGTCGGCACTTTACTCGATGAATAATATTGAGAGATATTTTAATCGATTAAAAAGTGAAAGCAATATAGAACATTACAATAACCTATCGTTCAAAATAGGAAGATTAAAAAGTATGATTACCTATAGCTCAGTAAATACGATGGAAGAAGAACAACTTCATCATTATTTAACAGAAATAAGGGCCGAACTTTTCGGGATCGGCAATCTTTTAAATGAATATTATTTCGCAAATTCATAAAATTTAAATTAATCACCACGATTAGTTTATTAAACAGAATAACATTTATGCCAGTTTTTAAAATCAAACATATTACCAACTACAAGTACGAATCGCCCGTTCGGGATAGTGCAAACCAGATTATTCTGTTCCCGATAAAGGATGATTTTCAAAAAGTGATCAAACATGATCTGAATATTTCAGGTAGTCCTGAAATTGAAATCTTTATTGACTACTATGGAAACGAGGTTGGTACCTTTACTCAGAATGAACCCCATACGCAGTTAAAGATATTCTCTAAAGTTAGTGTAGAAACCTTTCCAAAGCCATTACCGCAGGATGATATGTTTAGCAGTGAACAATGGAACAGTTTAGCGGCCATAAAATATGAAGTCCCTTTTATTGATTATTTAAGACAGGAATCTTTTGATGGAATTATTCAGTTAAAAGAAACTGTACTGAATATTAAAAATGAGGATGATACGCCTTATCAAACCGCGATTAAATACTGTGCGCATGTTTTCAGCAATTATGAATATATTAAAGGTATAACGGCTGTTGATACCACTATTGATGAAATTCTAAAATTAAAGGCAGGTGTTTGTCAGGATTTTGCGCACGTTCTTACAGCCATGCTTCGTTTAACCGGCATCCCAGCCAGATATGTGAGTGGTTATATTTGTCCGAACAGAGATGGCATGCGTGGTGAAGGCGCTACTCATGCCTGGACAGAAGCTTATTTACCAGAATACGGCTGGCTGGGTTTAGATCCTACAAACAACTGCATTGCAAATGAAAACCATGTGCGGCTGGCTGTTGGCAGAAACTTTGCAGATTGCTCACCAGTGAAAGGCGTTTATAAAGGTGGTTTTGAACACATTATGGAGGTAAATGTTTCCGTTGGTTATAATGATGAAGATTTTAATGATCATGAGAACTATTTCCAGCCAAAAGAAGTGAATTATACCAAACCATCAGGAATAATAACCAATGCCCGAAAACAAAACAGCTACCAGCAATATATAGAGGCAATGCAGCAACAGCAACAACAGTAGGCAGTTTTCAGTTTTCAGTAGGCAGATCGCAGTTGGCGGTTAGCATCAAAAACGCTCATAGGTTTTAAGATCTGCGGGGGCTAAAGCACAGAACTGTAAACTGACAATTTAAAACTACTAACTGATACAGTTTTTTTTTCTAAATTTGCGGCTTTTACAAATAAGAATATGATTAAAAGACAGCAAATTAAGGATTTATTAAAGTCGACAGCATTTGACACAGAAGTAACGGTTATGGGATGGGTTAGAACTTTCCGTAATAATCAGTTTATCGCTTTAAATGATGGAAGTTGCATGGGCAATATCCAGATAGTTATCGATTTTAATAATTTACCCGATGAGCTGTTAAAAAGAATAACCACTGGTGCGGCCATTTCTGCTACTGGTAAACTGGTAGAATCGTTAGGAAAAGGCCAAACAGTAGAGATTAAAGCCACAAACGTTGAAATTTTAGGCGATAGCGATCCTGAAAAATTTCCTTTACAACCTAAAAAGCATAGCCTCGAATTTTTACGTGAAATTGCTCACTTGCGTTTCCGCACCAATACTTTCAATGCTGTTTTCAAGGTTCGTCATGCATTGGCTTTTGCCATTCATCAGTTTTATAACGAACGTGGTTTTGTATATATGCACACTCCGGTAATTACAGCCAGCGATGCTGAAGGAGCCGGAGAGATGTTTAAAGTAACCACATTGGATTTTGATCACACACCACGTACCGATGATGGCAAAGTAGATTTTTCACAGGATTTCTTTGCCCGTGCTACAAATTTAACGGTTTCAGGTCAACTGGAAGGTGAATTAGCTGCAATGGCTTTCGGTAAAATTTATACTTTCGGTCCAACTTTCAGGGCTGAAAATTCAAATACCACCCGCCACCTGGCTGAGTTTTGGATGATTGAACCAGAGGTTGCTTTTGCAGATTTAGAAGATAACATGCAACTTGCAGAAGACATGATGAAGTATGTGATTAAATATGCTTTAGATCACTGCAAAGAGGAATTAGAATTCTTAAATACACGTTTGGCTGAAGAGGATAAACAAAAGCCTCAAAACGAGCGCAGTGAATTAGGTTTACTAGAAAAATTAGATTTTTGCTTAGCTAACGATTTTGAGCGTTTAACTTACACTGAGGCGATCAGAATTTTAAAGTCTTCAAAACCAAATCAAAAAAAACAATTTAAATATTTAATTGATGAGTGGGGTGCTGATTTACAAAGTGAACACGAAAGATATTTGGTAGAAAAGCATTTTAAAAAACCTGTTATTTTAACTGATTACCCAGCTGATATCAAATCTTTCTACATGCGCCAAAACGAACCTGATGCTGAAGGCAGACAAACCGTTGCGGCAATGGATATTTTATTTCCAGGCATTGGCGAAATGATTGGTGGTTCTCAACGTGAAGAACGCCTTGATCGTTTAACCAAACGGATGGAAGACATGAATATTCCACAAGATGAACTTTGGTGGTATTTAGATACCCGTCGTTTCGGTTCTGCACCACACGCAGGTTTTGGCTTGGGCTTTGAACGCTTAGTATTATTCGTTACCGGCATGACAAACATCCGTGATGTAATTGCATTTCCTCGTTTCCCTAAAAACGCAGAGTTTTAGAAAGGTAGAAGGTTTGAGGTTGAAGGCAGAAGGTTGTAAAAACCACCTGCTAAGAACCGTTATTATTATCAGCATGGTCTATTAAAGGCCTTTTTATAGTGAAAAAACTAGCATTCATTGTTCTGGAGCTCAAGACAATGAATGCTGGTTTTTCTTTTTTAATAATCATTGGGCAAGAGTTTCCAATTGTCTTTCTGAACACAGTGAAGACCGCGAAGCAACTACGAAGTAAATCCTTGATCTACTGGCATTGTACCTGGTTTACTGCTGAATTGTTATTGGTGTTATTAAAGTTTAGTGTTTCATCGGGTGCGGATTCTTCATACCTCAGAATGACAGGCACATCCACATGCTCTCCTTTCTGAACGCAGTAAAGACCGTGAAGCAGCTACGAAGTAAACCCTGATCCAAACCTAAAAAGTTAATGTCCCTCATTAGGCATGGTATCATGGTATGAATTCGCATGAGCATAATCAACAGCAGAAACTTTATAATCAGTTGGTGCAAAACTTTGCGAAGTACTTAAAGCCATTCCCAACTCAAAACGGGTTGGATATGGCGTTTGCAATAAGCTACCTGCCGGAATATATGGAAAACTCTCTAAATACGATTGCATTAAGCTCGGGCTAACCCTTCTGTTAATATATGCCCGGCTAAGTTGAGCAGGCTCCCGAAGTCCCGCAGCACCTAACAACTCTACTGCGCTGGCAACCGTTAAATTATGAAAATTTTTAACCCTAACCGTTTTGTCTTCGACTACTAAACCTTTCATCAGGCTTTGATCTTGGGTGGCCACACCAGTCGGACAGGTATTGCTATTGCATTCCAAAGCCTGAATACAGCCTAAGGCAAACATCATTCCGCGGGCGGCATTACACATATCTGCACCCAAAGCAATATTTTTTACCAAATCAAATCCGGTTGATACTTTTCCTGATGCGATAATTTTGATGTGTTTTTTAAGGTCAAAGCCATTCAATACATCATAAACAAAAGCAACCCCCTCACGCAATGGCATACCCACTGAATTTGAAAACTCCTGGGGTGCTGCACCTGTTCCACCCTCTCCTCCATCTACGGTAATAAAATCAGGGGAAATACCCGTTTCTATCATTGCTTTGCAAATGGCATAAAATTCACTCTTACGACCAATACATAATTTAAAGCCAACAGGTTTTCCACCAGAAAGATCTCTTAACTTTTTCACAAACTGCAATAATTCAATTGGTGTACTAAATGCAGAATGTGCAGGAGGTGATAAAACATCCCTACCTTCAGGAACCAAACGGATTCGGGCCACTTCTGCCGTTACTTTTTTTGCAGGCAACATACCGCCATGACCAGGTTTAGCACCCTGAGATAGCTTTATTTCGATCATTTTTACCTGATCAGTTTTAGCCCGCTCTGCATAAGCATCGTAGTTAAATGTCCCATCATCGTTCCGGCAACCAAAATAACCAGTACCAATCTGCCAGATTAAATCCCCACCAGGTTGACGGTGATAATCACTTATTCCACCTTCGCCGGTATTGTGCGCAAAGTTGCCCAGTTTAGCACCACCATTTAAGGCCAGAATTGCATTCTGACTGAGTGAGCCGAAACTCATCGCCGATATATTATAAATACTTGCTGAATATGGCTTTTTACAATCCGGACCGCCAACCAAAACCCGGGGATAGGAATTTAATTCATGGTGTGAAATGGCCGCTATGCTATGACTTAACCATTCATAACCGTTATCATAAACATTAAGCTGTGTACCAAAAGGAATGGTATCGTTATCTTTTTTTGCACGTTGATAAATTAAAGATCGGTTCAATCTGCTATACGGCGTACCGTTCGTATCGCTTTCTACAAAGTATTGATAAACTTTTGGCCTTAATTCTTCCATGAAATATCTTAACCTGCCAAAAACAGGATAATTCCTCACTATGCTATGTTTCGGTTGATATAAATCATAAATGCCTAGTATTACAAACGGACCCGTGAAGATGAAAGTCCACCATAGAAAGGGATGGTACAGGCCCAGCATAATGGTTAGGGCAACTAAAAATGCGGCAATCGCGATGAAAGCTTTTCTCATGTTTTGTTAAATTATATGTAGTATCTACATTGTAGAATAACAACTTTGTTATTTTCTACTTTATATACCAATTCTATGTTCTAAATTAATTCTCCCGGACCACTATCCAAATATTGATGTTTAGCGGCCCGGGGCTTCTATTTCTTCAGGAGTATACTCAATTTCTTTTATCAAAGTATTTATTTGCCTGAGAATCGATTCATCAACAGATTGCTAATAGAGATCGTCTCCCAGGCCACATCAAGAAATAACTTATTCATGATCAGTCAAGTCTTGCTCCTTTGCTATTTTTTTATAATCTTTTAATTCTTGTTCAAATCTAAGTGCATTTTTTGGACTTTTTAATAAATAAAAAGTTTCTTGCATGCTATCGTAATCTGCTTAGACAGAACCACAATATCCTCCTCCTTTTGCTCTGGTAACAAACAAAGGAGTGATTAGAAAAACTTCATCTAAATAAGATTTAGGTTTTGCCTGAATGATGCATCATTAGTGATTTCCAAGTAAGTTTAATATTCCTCAAAATTAAGGATAATAAATACTATGTATAACAATTTGTACATCATAAAAATCTTTGTAACCAATAAATCTTTAAACAACCAACACATTAAATTGTTATTTTTACGCTATGCTAATTAAGATTTATCCGGAGAACCCTAATGAAAAAGCAATTGAACAAGTTGTTGAAGTGCTTAAAAAAGGTGGCTTAATCATCTATCCTACTGATACTATTTATGGTCTGGGTTGTGACATCACTAACCCGAAAGCCATCGAAAAAATTTGCAGAATAAGGGGTATAAAACCAGAGAAGGCGAATTTTTCATTCATCTGCCATGATCTTAAACACATTTCAGATTATATAAAACCGATTGACAACACTACATTCAGGGTTTTGAAAAAAGCTTTGCCTGGTCCTTTCACATTTATTTTCAACGCCAACAATAACGTACCTAAACTACTGAGTTCAAATAAAAAAACTGTAGGTATTCGTGTTCCGGATAATAACATTGCCCGGTGTATTGTTAAGGAATTGGATAATCCGATTCTTTCCACTTCCATAAAAGATGATGATGATGTTATTGAATACTCCACTGATCCGGAATTGATTCATGAAAAATATGAAAATCTGGTTGACTTAGTCATTGATGGAGGCTATGGCGATAATGAAGCATCAACAGTTATCGACTGCACAAACGGAGAATTTGAAGTTATTCGTGAAGGTAAAGGCAATATCGAAGATTTCTTATAGCATTAGCCTAAAAACTCCAACAGAACGAACTTTAGATTCAAAAATTATCTGTCACCATATTTATTTTTCCACAATTGATTGAATTAACATTAAATTAATCTGACAATAAGGCTTTTGCATATACATTTGTTGTAAACAAAACAACTATATGAAAAGACCCTTACTTCTCATTTTAATTCTTCTGGTCTCATTTCCAGTTTTCGCCCAGGTAACATTAACAACATCTCCATATGTTGAGAATTTTGATGGGATTGGAACTGGATTACCAGCGGGTTTTACGGTTAGAACCGGAGCAGATGCAAATGCTTTAGGCGCTACAGCTGCATTAACTACAGCAGCAACAGTCTGGAATAACACGACAGGAGCATTTAAAAATTTCGCATCCGCTACTGCTGGTGCTGCAGCCACAACGGCCACTCAAAATGCCTCGACTGATCGAGCGCTAGGTGTAAGGCAAACAGCTGCTATTGGTGACCCCGGTGCTGCATTTGTATTTCAAATCGACAACACCACAGCCAAAACTGGTTTCAAACTCAGTTTCGACCTGCAATCTTTAGATGCCGGATCTAGCAGATTAACCACCTGGAGCGTAGATTATGGATTTGGAGCAACTCCAACAAGCTTTACTAATGCAGGTGCTGGAAGCTTAACTACCGGTAATTCAATTTTTAGCAACTCAACTGTTAATGTTGATTTTGGCAGTGCATTAAATAATCAGGCCGGTCCAGTTTGGATTCGTATTGTTACTTTAACCGCAACAACCGGAAGTGGTAATAGAGCATCCACAGCTATTGATAATTTCAATTTAAGCTTTACCTCAGGTACTGTAACCGGCCCAACTTTAACGGCCACACCAAATGCTTTAGATTTTGGAACGCAGTTGACAAATACCTCTTCGGCAGAAAAAACATTTGTTTTGAATTCTTCGAATCTGACTACAGATGATGTTAGTTTAACAACTACAGCACCCTATTCCATTTCAAAAACATCTGGTGGAACTTTTTCAACTTCATTAACCTATACCAATGCTGAACTTTCTCCGGGAGGTAACACCATTTACACTAAATTTGCACCCACATCTGTAGGCGCTTCAAACGGAGCAATTACCATTTCAGGCGGCGGAACAACGGCAAATTCATCAGTTACGCTAACAGGTATCGGCCAATCGGCGGTGTTAACTGTTGATAAAACCTCATTGGATTTTGGCACTCAAAATACAGGAACAAATTCCACTGTTCAAACTTATATCCTAAGCGCAACGGGATTAACTGATGAGGTTAATATAACGTCTGCCGAACCATTTTATATTTCGAAGGATAACATAACTTTTAGTACCGCAGTAACCTACTCTATTGCAGAACTGGCTACAAGCAAAACTGTTTACGTTCGTTTTACACCTACTTCTGCAACCAATTCTTCGAATAATATTTCCATTACGAGTTTGGGCGCTACCACACAAAGCATTGCGGTAACAGGTAGCGGGACCACGCCATCCACTACAGCAAATCATGTTGTAATTTCTGAAGTTTATGGTGGTGGTGGAAATTCTGGCGCTACTTTCAAAAATGACTTCATTGAGTTATATAACCCTGGAAATACTGCCGTGGATTTAACGGGTTGGAGTGTTCAATACGGCGCGGCTACAGGAACATCATGGCAAGTAACTCCACTAACAGGAAGTATTCCTGCTAAAGGTTTTTACTTAGTGCAGGAAGCTGCAGGCGCCGGTGGAACTGTTGACCTCCCTACGCCCGATGCGATTGGAACCATCAATATGGCTGGTACCGCATTTAAAGTTATTTTAAGTAATGCTACTACAGCTTTAACCGGTGCTAATCCATCAGGCACAGTTGTTATAGATAAAGTTGGTGTTGGACCTACTGCAACTGGTTTCGAAACCGCACCAACTGCTGTACTTACCAATACCACATCAGCAGAAAGAAAAGCCAGTGTAACTTCAACAGCTGCAACTTTGGGAACAGGTGGTTCAGAAGAATTTAATGGTAACGGTTATGATACCGACAATAACAGTACTGATTTTGTAATTACAGCGCCAAACCCTCAAAACACCGCTGTAAAGGAACCTACGGGTGCTAATCATATTGTAATCTCCGAAGTTTACGGGGGTGGTGGAAACTCAGGTGCTGTTTACAAAAATGACTTTATTGAGCTTTATAACCCAACTTTAACTGCTGTTGATTTAACAGGATGGTCTGTTCAATATGCAAGTGCTGCCGGTACTTCGTGGCAGGTAACCACACTATCGGGAAGTATTGCTCCAAAAGGTTTTTACCTGATCCAAGAGGCTGCCGGAACTGCCGGAACAACTAATTTACCAACACCAGATAAAACAGGAACAATTGCAATGGCAGCGGGTGCCGGAAAAGTTTTATTAGCCAATGTTACTACCGCACAAACCGGAACATTACCTGCAGGACCACAAATAGTTGACTTAGTGGGTTATGGAACCACAGCTGTTGGGTTTGAAGGCTCTGGTCCTGCTCCTGTGCCAACTGCAACATTTTCAGTTGAACGTAAAGCAAGTGCAACTTCTGATGCAACAACCTTAGGCGCTGGCGGGACAGAAGAATTTGATGGAAACGGTTACGACAGCGATGATAATTCATTTGATTTTGTGGCCAAAGTTGCCAATCCACAAAACTCTACGGTTACCGAGCCTACATCAATGACAGGCCCATATTTGGCAACAACGCCTAAAACCCTGGCTTTTGGCAATCAGGCCATTAATACTACCTCAGTATCAAAAAGCTACATTTTATCTGCCGGAAATTTAATTAATGCCACAACTGTAACTACAACAGCACCCTATTCAATTTCAAAAGATAATGTTACTTTTTCTACCTCATTAAATTATACAATTGCAGATTTAATTGCTAACCAAACCATTTATGTAAAGTTCAGCCCAACTACAACAGGAAATTCAACGGGAGCAATTTTACATTCCAGTGCTGGCGCACCTACTGTTACACTTGCGCTGACCGGTCCTGGAATCGATCCAAATCAAACTGCTTTTAATTTTGAAAACTGCACCACTGTTGGAAGTTCTGCACTGTCTGATGGTTTTTATCAATACAGTGTAACAGGCCCACAAACCTGGGGTTGTACCACTACTTTTGGACATGATGCTTCAGACCCAACAGGAGCCGCCAGTTTGGGTAATGCGCTGCAAATTAATGGTTATTCAGGCGGAAATGTTCAGAATGAGGACTGGTTAATTTCTCCGGCACTAAATATTTCATCATTTAATTATGCCATTTTATCTTTCTGGACAAGGTCTGCTTTTGCAGGAGATAAACTTCAGTTAAAGGTATCAAGCAATTACAGTGGAACAGGAGATCCGGCTTTAGCAACCTGGACTTCTTTAGATGGTAAATTTCCGGAAACTGGTTCAGACAGATGGATAAAGTCAGATAATATTGATTTATCAGCTTATAAAGGTTCGCCGGTTTATGTGGCTATTGTTTATAATTCTACCACATCGTCTGCAAGTAGATGGACAGTTGACGATTTTGCTGTAACCAACTCCAGTACACCTCCGGCTGTTGATATTACAACATCTACAACGAGTTTAAATTTTGGCTTTCAGGCGCCAGGTACTACTTCTGCCGAAAATACATTTGTTTTCTCTGCCGGAAATTTAACAGGCGACGTGACCTTAACTGCCCCTGCAAATTTCAGCATCTCCAAAACAACCGGAGGTAGTTTTGGTCAATCTGTAACGTACGCTAAAGCTGATATTAACAACACTTCTCCAACGGTTTATGCTAAATTTTCTCCAACTGTAGCCAATACAAACTATATTGGAAATTTAAGCATTACATCTTCCGGATCAGCCAATAAAACAATCAGCTTTATAGGAAATACTTTTGACACAGCAAACAGCCTGGAAGTTGTAAACTGGAATATCGAATGGTTTGGAAGTCCTGCTCAGGCCCCAACCAATGATGCTTTACAGGCTGCAAATGTTAGAACAATTGTAAACAATTTAAATGCAGATGTTTATGGTTTCGCAGAAGTTGTTGATACTACCCTGTTTAGAAATACGGTTTTACCTGCTGGATATAATGTTCTGTTTAGTGAATTTGGTTCTTATGCTGATGATAAAGCAGATGCTGACTATCCATTAGCACAGAAATTAGCATTCATGTATCGTACAGATCAAATCAAACCGATTTCAACTTTAGGTGTTTTGAGAGATACTTACGATCCGGCAGTTGCTTCTACCAGCGCTGATGGAACACCTTACAAAAATTGGTCATCTGGTCGTTTCCCTTATATGATGCAGGCCCAGATAAAAATCAACAACAAATTGGATACAGTTTATTTTATTGAAATCCATGCAAAAGCCAATACCGGAACAACTGCCGATCAGATTGATTCTTACAACCGTAGAAAAGGGGGAAATAAACAGTTAAAAGACTGGATTGACTCTAATCTTGCTGGTAAAAAAGTAATTATTTTAGGTGATTTTAACGATGTGTTGGATCCCGACAAAACCATTGCCCCTATGCCGGCAGGAACAGGCACATCCTATTCTGATTTCACTCAGGATGTTGCTAATTATTTCCCTATTACTTTACCATTAAGCCTGGCAGGCAAGCAATCCACTACTGGCTTTAATACGGTTATTGATAATGTGATCATCTCAAAAGATTTAAATAAAAATTATATCCCGGCCTCTGCAGAAGTGATGGATGCAGTTAAAAACCTGGTTACCAATTATAGTTCTACAACGACTGATCATTACCCAATTAAATCAAGATATTTATTTGGAAATGGCGTTCCAACAATGGATGAAATTGCTGATCAAAACGTTTGTTATTCATCAGCGAATCAAACCATTGCCGTTACAGGAATATCAGCAGGCCCTGAAACCACTCAAACCATCACACTTTCAGTAAGTTCTGATCATGCAAATTTATTCGATGTTTTATCTATCGCTGCAAATGGAACAGATAAGGGAACAATCACTTACCATTTAAAAAACAATGTAAGCGGCGTGGCCAATATCACGGTAACGGCAATGGATAATGGCGGGACAGATTTTGGGGGCATTGATAAAATTACAAAAACATTTAAACTAACAGTTACTGCAACCGCTACAGGAACAATTGCCGGAACAACAGCAGTTTGTTTAAATGGAACGGCTCCGACCATAACTTTTAATGGTACCAATGGTATAGCACCTTATACTTTTACTTATAACATTAACGGAGGGACAAATCAAACCATCACAACAGATGGAACAAGCTCATCAGTAACCATTACAGCACCAACAAATGTGGCAGGTATTTTTGCATATAACTTAGTAAATGTGAAAGATGCAAACTGCGGACAAGCGCAAACCGGAACAGCAACCATAACGGTAAATCCTTTGCCAGTTGTTATCATTAATAGTAATAAAGGAACGTCAATTTCTAAAGGAGATGCCATTCTGTTAACTGCAAGCGGTGGTAATCAATATAGTTGGACCGGTGCTGAAATCATTAGCGGGCAGAATGCCGCAGCAGTAACAATCAGACCAAAACAGAGTGGTACCTATAAAGTTGTGGTAACGAATGCCAATGGCTGTACATCTGAACAAAGCATTACCATCACTGTTATGGATGATTATAAATTAGAGGCCAGTACAGTTATAACACCAAATGGAGATGGTTATAATGATAAATTCATTGTTAAAAACATTGATTATTATCCGAACAACACCTTGAAAATTTTTGACAAGGCCGGGCGTATTTTATACACCAAAAAAACTTATACAAATGATTGGGATGGAACAGTAAACGGAAGTCCGCTTGCTGAAGGAACATACTACTACATTATCGATTTAGGTAATGGCATCGGCACTTTCAAGGGATACATTAACATTATTAGAGACTAATTACAGACATGAAAGCAATTACAAAAAACATAAAGCAAGTGCGTCGCGTAACGTTTCTATTTGCTACAGGCCTATTATTTTTTAATTCAGCAAAGGCACAGATCCTTCCATTGAATGCTCAATATTTCCAGAACCGGTATTTAGTCAATCCATCCATGGCAGGTATAAATGACGGTTTCAATATTAATGGAAGTTTCCGTAAACAATGGTCTAACATTCCAGGTGCACCGATTACCCAAAGTGTAACAATGGATGAAAAACTAAATAAAGTGGGTTGGGGAGTAAATGTTTATAATGAAAAATCAGGAGGACTTCAACGTACAAAAGCCGTAGGAACATTTGCTTACCATTTACCCTTAAGTGATCAGGAACAACAGTTAAACTTTGGTGTTTCCTTTGGCGTGAGCAGAGATCGGCTTGATTTAGGCAGTGTTAGAAACAGCGACCTCAATGATCCATCAATTGCCCGCTTTAATGATAGGGGTTCTTACCTGGATGGCGATTTTGGCGTTTCCTATACTTCAAAAGGCTTAACTGTTGAAGGTGCCATTCCGAATATGCGTTCAGTGTTCAGAAATGATGATTTAAACTTCGCTGATAAACCAACCTTTTACTCTGCAATAAGCTATAAATTTGATTTGGGAACCGGAATAAATGGAATCAGTCTGGAACCAAAAGGTGTTTTCAGGGGGATTAAAAATTACAAAAATTTATGGGATGCCGGTGTAAATGCCAATTTTGCAAACGATAAATTATATGTGATGGCGATGTACCATAATACTCAAAACGCGACTGTTGGTTTTGGAATGAATTATAAATCGACTTTATATTTCATGGCTTATTACAATACAGCAACTTCTGCCATTAGTGGCTATACTGATGGTGATTTTGAAATAAATATCCGTTTGAATATCGGGAAGAAACCATAATCGGTACTTGAGTTCATCACGAATTTCTAAAGCCGCAGATTTGTAGATTTTAAATCTATGATTCTGCGGCTTTTTCGTAGTGATTTTTTTGCTAAAAATTAAACCTGCTTCGCCTCACACTGGAAATCAGTGAAGAAAATATTCTGTGACCATGCTTTCCTTTTTTTCTTATTTTTACCGGCATGACGAAAATCATCAATCTGGAAATATTCAAGCGTTTTTTAAGATCGGGTCAGGTAGGTGGTTTTTTATTATTGATTTGCGTAGCCATTTCTTTGTTAATCGCAAACTCATCATTAAAAGAAAGCTTTGAAACATTTTTAGAAACTGAACTTGGTTTTGGAGCAGTAAATTACAGCATTTTAGCCTGGATTAACGATGCCTTAATGGCTGTATTCTTTCTATTGGTCGGGTTAGAAATCAAGCGGGAGTTAATTGAGGGCGAGTTATCTTCAGTGAAAAGTGCTGCCTTGCCAGTTATAGCAGCACTAGGCGGAATGCTTGTGCCTGCCATAATTTATACTTTATTCAATAATGGAACAGCTACTGCTGGCGGTTGGGGAATTCCAATGGCAACAGATATTGCATTTGCATTGGCCATCATTGCCATGCTTGGAAAAAATGTTCCGGCAAGTTTGAAAATATTTTTAGCGGCGCTCGCTATTGTTGATGATCTGGGGGCCATTCTGGTTATTGCCATATTTTATACCAATCAAATTCATTTCGAATACCTGGCAATGGCTGGTGGAGTTTTGGTGCTGCTGGCTTTGATGAATTACCTCGGTGTAAAGAGCATCATTTTCTATATAATTCCAGGCATATTTCTTTGGTATTTCATTCATCATTCCGGCATCCATGCAACCATCGCCGGAGTACTTTTAGCTTTTACCATTCCAACCAATGAAACTGATGTTTTATCTCCTTTGGAGAAACTGGAACATGCTTTAACTATCCCTGTAAATTATTTGATTATGCCAATTTTTGCTTTGGCAAATACCAATATCACTATTGAAAAAGAGATGTTTAAAGGCCTAATCTCTCCTTTAGGATTTGGAATTATCATTGGCTTATTTGCCGGGAAAACCATTGGGGTTACTTTCTTCAGTTGGCTGGCAGTAAAACTTAAATGGGCTGATTTACCAACGGGAGCAGGTTGGAAACATATTCTGGGATTAGGAATGCTGGCAGGTATCGGTTTTACCATGTCGATATTCATTGCAATGCTTTCATTTAATGATGAACTACATATTTTAGAAGCTAAGTTTGCAATTTTAACAGCATCTGTGCTATCAGGAATGATTGGTTTTGTGTTTTTGAAAGCGGTAAAAAAAGTTTAACCGCAAAGTACGCAAAGCAGTTTTTTACCACAAAGAACACAAAGATTTCCACAGAGAACACCAAGAAAAACATAAAGCTCTTGTTCCCTATGTCTTTGGTTTGAATGGAAGTGTAACATATAACTGCAAAGTACGCAAAGCAGTTTTTTTACCACAAAGAACACAAAGATTTTCACAGAGAACACCAAGAAAAACATAAAGCTTTGTGTCCTCTGTGCCTTTACTCGGTGTACTCTGTGGTTATTTTATTGTGTACCTACCTTGTCGTTCTTTGCGCCTCGACTTTGCGTTCTTTGCGGTTAATTTGTGAGCGGTATTACAAATCTAATTCCAGCCACCGCCTAGCGAACGGTATAAACCAACAACTGCATTTAATTGTTCTGTTTTGATTGCAGTTAACTCCAGTTCACTTTGTAATAAATTTCCTTGGGCAGTAATAACTTCTAAATAATTGGCCATTCCACTTTTAAATAATAAACTGGCATTTTTAGATGCTTGCTGCAAAGTCTGTGCTCTCTTTTCAGCAATGCTATATTGCATTTTCAATTTTTCCACTTTGGTAAGCTCATCAGAAACCTCTCCTACTGCATTTAAAACTGATTGGCGGAATTGAATAACTGTTTTCTCTCTATCTATTTTGGCCAGTTCCAGATTCGATTTCAACTGTCCTCTTTGAAAAATGGGCTGTGTGACCCCACCGGAAACTATACCAAACAATGACGCAGGCACACTAAACCAATTGCTGGCTTTAAACGAATTCACGCCACCATTAGCTGTAATAACTAACGAAGGATATAAGCTTGCTTTCGCCACGCCAACCTTAGCATTAGCCACATTTAAAGCCAATTCTGCTGATTTAATATCCGGCCTCCGACTTAACAGTGCTGATGGAAAGCCAGCATTTAAATCCTGAGGAATACTCATCTTATCCAGGCGATTGTTTCTGTTAATTGCCTTTGGTAATGTGCCGATTAATATGTTCAGGGCATTTTCCTGTAAAGTTACATTTTGCTCCAGGCGTGGAATCAATTGCGCTGCATTTAATTGTTGGGCTTCAGCTTGTTGAATAGCCAATGAAGTAACCTGACCTGCCTCGAACTGCAAATTGATGATTCTTAATGTACTATCACTCAGTTTCAGGTTTTTCTTTGCAATTTCCAATTGTGCATCGAGCATTAATAAATTATAATAACCCTGCGCAACATTGGCAACTAAACGGGTTTGAACTGCTTTACGTGCCTCTTCGGTCTGCAAAAAACTGGCTAAAGCGCCAGCTTTCTGATTACGGATTTTCCCCCAAATATCAGCCTCCCAAAATACGCCAAGATTGGCATTATAATCTTCAATATGGGTTGAGCCTGTAAATTGATTTAAGCTTAACCCGTTTAAGCTGTTATCTGATGGGCGGCTTGAACTCGCTGCAACCTGTAGTTTCAATTCAGGCAAATAACCTAGTTTTGATTGTTTGAACAATACTTCTGCTGCATCTATATTTTTCAATGCAATTTGCATATCATAATTTTTAATCAATGCCGTATCGATTAAATTCTGAACAGTAAGATCATTGATAAAGCTTTTTAAAGGCAAATCGCCAATACTTGATGAATCTTTGGGTATTGAATTTCTAAATAATCCCGGCGCAACATTTGGCAGAGATAAATCTTTAGAAACTGAACATCCGCTCCAGATCAAAGCCAGGAGCAGGATGGTAAAAATATTAAACCGTTTCATAAACTATATGATTAACTGGTTCTTCGTGATGGCGAACAACCGCTTGTGATTTTTTTGAAATTTTTTCTTGTAAATACTGGAAAACAATGAAGAGTACAGGAATGATGAACAAACCTAAAATCACTCCAGATACCATACCACCTGCCGCACCAATACTAATCGAGTGATTACCTTGAGCTGATGGTCCTGTAGCACCCATCATTGGAATTAATCCCACAATGAAAGCCAGCGAGGTCATGATGATTGGACGCAATCTTAATTTCGCAGCCTCTAAAGCTGATGCGACAAGAGGTTGTCCGGCCCGTCTTCGCTGTACTGCGAATTCCACAATCAATATCGCATTTTTGGCAAGCAACCCGATCAGCATAATCAGTGCCACCTGAACGTAAATGTTATTCTCAATCCCTGTTAAACCAATGGCCACAAACACACCAAATATCCCGGCAGGAATTGATAAAATTACAGCCAGAGGTAAAATGTAACTCTCATATTGTGCAGAAAGTAAGAAGTAAATAAATACCAGGCACAATAAAAATATCACTGTAGATTGACCTCCTGAAGAAATTTCTTCACGTGTTTGGCCTGAAAATTCGTAACTATAACCCGCTGGCAGTTGTTTTTCAGCAACCTCTTCAATCGCCTTGATGGCATCACCAGAACTAAAACCAGGTTTAGGAATGGCATTGATAGAAATAGAGTTGAACAGATTATACCTTGATGCGGTTTCAGAGCCATAAATACGGCTTAATTTTACCAAAGTATTGATAGGAACCATTTCGCCCCGATTGCTTTTCACAAAAACCCGGTCGATTGATGATGGATCTGCCCTGTCCTGAACATCGGCCTGAACCACCACGCGGTAATACTTACCAAAACGGTTAAAATCTGATGCCTGAGCACTACCGAAATAAGTCTGCATGGTTTGCAGAATATCTTTCACATTTACCCCTAATTGATCAGCCTTTTCATCGTTGATATCCAATTGTAATTGCGGATAATCGGCCTTGAAACTGGTAAAGGCAACTGCAATTTCAGGACGCTTCATCAACTCGCCGATAAAAGCTTGGGAAATACCGCTGAACTTATCAAGCTTACCGCCCGTTTTATCCTGCAATACCATATCCAAAGCCTCCACATTACTAAAACCTGGAACGGTTGGAAAACTGAACACGAAGAAACTTCCACCGGAAATACCGCCTAGCTTACCGCGTACCTGATTCATGATCTCTTCAATATTTTTAACATTCCCCCGCTCTTCATTCGGTTTAAGCAATACGAAAACAACTGCTGATGATGGGCTGGTTGAATTGGTTAATAAGTTAAAACCAGAAATGGCAGTCACAAATCTCGATGCATCCAAACCTCTCAAAGTATTTTCAGCTTCTGTCATTACTTTTTGTGTTCCATCTAACGATGTTCCTGATGGCGTATTTACTGCAATGGCAATAAAGCCCTGGTCTTCAGTAGGAATAAATCCTGAAGGTGTTGTTTTAACCATGAAAACTGTAGCTAATGTAATCACAACCAAACCTCCGAGGCTAAGCCATTTATGACGGATCAGGAATTTCAATCCACCAACATAACGATTGGTTAAAGCGTTGAAGCTGCTGTTAAATCCGTTGAAAAATCTTTGTTTAAATCCCGTTTTAACATCTGCTTTTTCTCCGGCAGCATGATGATTATCTTTTAAAAATAAAGCTGCCAATGCAGGACTTAAAGTTAGCGCGTTAACCGCCGAAATTACAATTGCAATGGCCATAGTGAAGGCAAATTGGCGATAGAAAACACCTGTAGAGCCTTCCATAAAGCCAACGGGCAGGAACACTGCTGCCATGACCAAAGTGATGGAAATAATGGCACCTGTTATTTCATGCATGGCTTCATGTGTGGCTGCTTTTGGCGCCAGGCGCTTATGCTCCATTTTTGCATGTACAGCTTCTACAACAACAATTGCATCATCAACCACAATACCAATGGCTAATATTAATGCGAATAATGTTAACAGGTTAATCGAAAATCCGAATAACTGCATGAAGAAAAACGTACCCAAAATGGCTACCGGAACCGCAATTGCCGGAATCAATGTTGATCTGAAATCTTGCAGAAAGAGGAATACAACAATAAATACCAGTATAAAAGCCTCAATTAATGTATGTTCAACTTGTTCTATCGATTGATCTAATGAAACTTTTGTACTGTAAAAAATATTGTGTTTAATTCCTGCAGGAAAATCTTTAGCAGATTTTACCATCATTTTATTAATTGCCACCTGAATATCGTTCGAGTTAGAACCTGCTAACTGAATAATTCCTATGACGATACCTTTTTTACCATTCAAACGGGTCAAACTGTTGTAAGAATAAGCACCTAATTCGATCCGGGCGACATCTTTTAAATGCAGAATAGAACCGTCGGCATTAGCGCGTATAGCGATGTTTTCATATTCTTCGGGTTTAGTTAATTTACCTTTATACTTAATTACATATTCGAAAACCTCTTTACTTCTCTCACCAAATTTACCTGGCGCAGCCTCCAGACTTTTATCCTGAATGGCTTTCATTACTTCATTTGGCGTAACTTTATAGGTCGACATCTGCGTTGGGTTTAACCAGACACGCATTGAATAATCTTTTACACCACCAAATATAGCCGCTGAACCGACCCCAGGAATACGTTTAATTTCGGGGATGATATTGATTTGAGCGTAATTGGCCACAAACGTCTGATCATATTTGGATTCATCATCAGTGTACATCCCGATGGCCATAATGAAACTGTTCTGCTGTTTCGCTGTGGTTACCCCTTGCTGAACCACTTCGGCCGGCAACTGACTTGTTGCCTGAGCTACACGATTTTGAACATTTACAGCAGCCTGATCGGCATTTGTACCGAGTTTGAAGAAAACAGTGATCGCCAATGAGCCATCATTACTGGCGGTAGAACTCATATAGGTCATGTTTTCTACCCCATTTATTGATTCTTCAAGCGATGGTGCTACTGAACGTAAAACCGTTTCTGCATTTGCCCCCGGATAAACCGCTGTGACTAAAACCGATGGTGGTGCAATATCAGGAAATTGTTGTAAAGGCAATTTTGTAAGGCCAAGTACACCCAATATGACCAGCAATATGGAGATAACGGTTGCCAGTACGGGCCTTTGTATAAATATTTTAAACATTGCTTTAAGCTTATTTTTTATTAATTATTTGAGCTGCTTTATCTGTTGATTTCTCGGGTTGAATAACCTGCCCCTCCTGCAAACGATCTAACCCACTTAATACGATTTGATCTCCGGATTTTAAACCATCTTTAATCAGATAATTGTTACCACTTTTACCAATAACGGTAATGGGCATTTTAGTAACTTTGTTTCCCTTGTTTAAGGCGAAAACAAAAACTTTATCCTGCATTTCTACCGTTGCAGATTGAGGAATTAAAATGGCATCATCATGTTGTAAACCTAACCTGATTTTTCCTGTATTACCTGAGCGCAGGGTACCGCTGGCGTTTGGAAAACTGGCTCTTAACGTAATAGCCCCGGTATTTTTATCAAACTGACCATCAATCATATCGATTTTACCTTTTATAGGATAAATTGAGTTATCAGCCAGCACCAAATCAACCGCCGGAAGACGTTTGATTCTATCGGCAGGTGTTTTTCCTGGATAGTTTGCATTGAAGCTATTGAAGTCATTTTCAGCTAACGAAAAGTAAACATGTACTTCATGAATGTCTGATAATTGTGTTAGCGCTGTTTGATCTGACGGGGAAACCAAACTACCCTGTTTTTTTGGAATAAGGCCAATGTAACCGCTTACTGTTGCTTTAACATTGGTATAACCTAAATTAATTTGAGCTGCTGCAACACTTGCTTTAGCCTGTTCGGCATTTGCCTGTGCAATTTTATAAGCTGTTTTGGCTGTTTTTAATTGAAATTCAGACACAACCTTGTTTTGTACCAATGGTGTTAATTTATCAACCTCCAGCTGTGCATTTAAAATGGCTGCTTCAGCAGCATGTAAACTTGCTTTTGCATTGTTTAATGCCTCCCGATATGGATTTTCATTGATTTTAAAAAGGGTTTGCCCTGCAGTTACAAATGCACCTTCATTAACCAGAACACTTTGTAAATAACCACTAACCTGCGGACGAATATCGATATCAACTGCGCCCTGAACAGAAGCCGGATACTCAATGAAGGTTGTTTGGGTACTTTCAGCAATCATGCTTACCGGTAAAACTGGTGGCGGTGGTGCAGCAGCCGATTGCTCCGGAGAAGATTTACAGCTTGAAAGAATTATGGAAAGAATAGAAATGACAAATAGTGATTTAACACCATTAAACTGTTTAACAGTGTTAAGTGATAAATGCAAGCGATGTAGAGATTTCATATGATTAAATTTATTGTGATTTATAGTGTATAAATAATCTAACAGTGTTAAATTAGATTTTAAAAAAAATTAGCTATTAATAGATAATGTAATGCCCTTAATGGCATCTTTTAATATTTGCTGATTTAATTCATCAGTGGTTCTTCCATTCGGACGCACCAAATTGATTGAAATTAAACCGTGAATGATAGACCAGTAAGTGTAATATTTCATGCAGATGTCATCTTCGGAAACCGGTTTCTTAGTGAATAGCGATTCTATTACATCGCCCAGCATTGTACTAACATTTTCAGCTTCAGGCATTGAATTTTTAACGTTGCAACAAACCATATCCACACCGTACATCAACTGATAAAATTCTTTATGCGTAAAAGCGAAATTCCAGTAAGCAACCCACATGGCTTCCATTTTATCTTCCGGAGCAATGTGTTTATCTCTGGCTTCACGAATGTCTTTTGCCAGAATCAGATAACCTCTTCTGGTTAACTCCACTAAAATTCCATCTTTATTTGGAAAATATTCGTAAATAATTGGTGCAGTATATTCGATCTGGTCAGCAATTTTACGCATACTCAATGCCTGCCAACCTTCTGTTTGTACAATATTTAAGGCCGCATCCAGAATTTTTGTTCTGGTTTCATCTTTTAAACGTAGAATTCTTTCTTTACTTCCCATGACTGGAATATAAGGTGTAAATAATCTAACACCGTTAAGCAAATGTAGAACCATTTCAGAAATTGATAATCATTCAATTGTCAAATGAAATTTATCGCTTATAAAATCTCTGTTTAAACGGTCGAAAATCAATTTTTCTGGATTAATTATTTTTTATGAGATTTCATTTTGACAAAATAAAATCATGACAGGCAGACATTTTTACAATTTGGAAAGCAAAACAGTAGCTTTTTTGAAATACCTACCCTGCCCTTTATTACAATCTTTCTAAATATCTTGAGCTTTATTTATGTAGCTGAGTATTTGAATGGGCAACCTGACAAATAAATTTAAGCTTATTTTTGCAACTATCTGCACAAACCAGCTGCTCCAAAACTATTTGTTGTGTGCGGAGAAAGAAATGGAATACCTAATTCTGCTGCCCGTAAAATGAATACCAACCCTATAAAAGCCATAAACCAGGGTACAAGTGTTTGTGTGTTAAAACGGATATATTTTTTGAGATAAATCCCTCCCAATGAAATCATCAGCATTAATGGCGCTGTACCTAAGCCAAACAAAAACATAAAAGTAGCTGCAGATTGGATATTAGTGGCATTTAAAGCAGTGGAGAGCGCCAGATAAACCATTCCGCAGGGTACTAAACCATTAATTAAACCTGCGACAAAACCCCAATAAGGCTTGTTATAAACTCTGGCCATTAATTTTCCAAGTGGACTAAAAAAATTGGATTGCCATATTGAAAATTTATTTCGGTAATGTTCCCGAAATTGTAATAACGCAAATAATAACAGTAAAACTCCGACACCAACACTCAGCACCCTTTGATCGCTGAAGATCCTAATTGTACTCCCCAAAAGTCCCACCAAAAAGCCGAGCAAAGTATAAATTAGTATTCGCCCCAACTGATAAAGAAAAAGCTGAAAAACCGAATGGAGGTTGCGGGTTTTCCCAATTGGAAAACTAAGCATGATTGGACCGCACATTACAGCACAATGCAAGCTCCCGAAAAGTCCCATTAAAAAAGCCAGCGGTAGAAAATCCATTATAAAGTGAGATTTCTTTTAAACATAAAATCCTTTCCGTTAACCTGCCATTGTAGTTTTAAGAACCACAAGCCTTTAGGCAAGTCAGTTCTGTTAATCAGAATCAGATTAGCATTACTTATTGTATTACCTGTATATTTTTTGTCATCAACATTGTTCGATGCTCTTTTTAGAAACAACTCATAACTTGCAGAATCTTTCATTTTAATCACAATTTGTTGTGGCAAAAGCTTTATTTCAGGTTCGGCATCAGCATTTAAAGTATGTTGTGTTGCATCAAATTCTTTATTGTAGTTAATCCCTTGTTCATAGTAATCATCTTCGATCAAGGCATCACGGCCGTGCACATAAAACATATAACTTGCCATAGCAATGATGAAGAGCATAAAAGTTGCCATGCCCAATACTATTTTCGTTCCCCAGTTCATATACTCTTTATTTAATATTATCAGATCACTCATTCAGTCATCCGCTCATTCAATCATTCGCCTCTCAATCATTAAACTCAGGCTGTGCAAAAAAACTTGTACTGGCCTCGCTAATAACCTTACCATCTACCAAAACCTCAAATACGACTTCAGTTTTATATTTTTTTATTGTTTTATTTTTTCTGACAAGGAAGAAAGTAACTTGTGCACTTCCCTCTTTTGGTAATACACCAGCGGCTTGAATAAATTCAATTTTATCTCCTTTATTTTTTGATTTAAATTGAAAATTCATGGGTTTATTCGTTTTATTGATCAACTCAGCATTGTAAAGATTACTCGTTTCCTGATTACCTCTGGTTTGATAAAGCGTTCCACTTGCTCTTAAAACCGTTGTTTGCACATCTTCCCTTTTATAAATGAGCGATGAAAAAATCATTACCACTACAAAAAGAACAGCAGCATAACCATAAGATTTCAAACTGATTTTATAAGGCTTGCGGTGTTGTACAAAATCCTGATTGTAGAATCCGATTAAATTTTCTGGTTTATTGATTTTAGGCATAACCTCGTTGCAGGCATCAATACAAGCTGTACAATTCACACACTCTAACTGTGTGCCTTTTCTGATATCAATTCCTGTTGGACAAACCTGCACACATAAATTACAGTCGATGCAATCACCCTTAATGTTCCCCGCATTATTTTTTTGAAGATGACCACGTGGCTCTCCACGCGAAAAATCATAAGCAACAACCAGGCTTTGATTATCAAGTAAAACACCTTGTAACCTGCCATAAGGGCAAATCACTGTACAAACTATCTCCCTGACATAAGCAAATACCCCATAAAAAATCAAGGTAAATAAACAAATGGATGCAAAACCAGAAACGTGAAGAGTAACAGGTTCAGTAATAATTTTCACCAATACATCAGCACCTATGATATAGGCTAGAAAAGTATTGGCAATGAAAAAAGAAATCAATAAAAAAACAAAGTGCTTGCTTCCTTTCTTGATTATCTTTTCCCCATTCCAGCTTTGAGCGTCCAGTTTTTTCTGTTTATTGGCGTCTCCTTCAATCCAGTATTCAATTCGCCTGAAAACCATTTCCATAAAAATAGTTTGCGGGCAGGCCCAACCGCACCAGAGCCTGCCTAACACCACCGTAAAACAAACAATAAACATCATGAAGATGAGCATTGCCAATGCAAAGAGGTAAAAATCCTGTGGGGTAAACATTAAGCCAAAGAACACAAACTTTCGTTCTAAGAAATTGAGCAAGACCAATTGTTCTCCATTCAATTTTACAAAAGGACAAGAAAATAAAAGCAGCAGCAATACATAACTTACCCATTTGCGGCGGTTATATAATTTGCCAGATGGTTTTTTAGGATAAAGAAAATCCCTGCCACTGCCTTTGGTTTTCTGTTTATTCTTTTGTAGCATCTGTTTTGCTCAAACTATCTTTAACACTTTTCATCTCATTATCCTGCGGATCTTTTTCTTCATACTTTTCTCCCTGAGGTGCTTTTGCTCCAACTGGTTTTGTATCTTTTAATGACATGATAAAATTCGAAACTGCACTGATCTGCTTTGGACTCAGGTTTTTTTCCCAACTGATCATTCCTTTATCGGGAACACCATATTTTATGGTTTTGAAGATATTGTTAATTCCGCCTCCGTGAAGCCAAAATTCATCGGTTAAATTTGGACCAATAATACCTTGTCCTTTATCTCCATGGCAAACCGCACAATTGCTGTTAAAAATCCCTCTTCCCTCCTCCAATACCGTTTGTGTATTATCAAATTTTACTGAATTTTCATCAATTGTATTGGAAGATTTTTCAAGGAAGGCAGCTTTTTCCTGTTGTGCCTTAACCATTTCATTTACATATTCCTGATCCTGTAAATCACCGTAACCACCAATATGATAATAAAACAGATAACCGGCGGCGAAAATCACTGTTCCGAAAAACAAAACATTAAACCATGCTGGTACAGGATTATTGAGTTCTTTTATGCCATCATAGGCATGATCAATTTCCAGATCTTTTTCTTGCTCAATTGGTTTTAAACTCAAAAGTTTCTCCCAAACCGATGGTTTGTTTTTCTTTTGACCTAACCAGGCTTCATAATCCAATACCGGTTCTTTTACAGGTACTGAATATGGTGTAGGGTTCAACTGCTCCCGGTACATAACCTTAAATGCATTAAGTAAGGTAATAGAAACAAAAAGCAGAACGAAAGCAAATATCACCAGAATGACGATCAGCATTTCCGATTGGCTAAGCCCTAAACCCGGACCAGTGTTTACTGCAACGGCTTTTTCATCTGCAGCATAAACAGTTGATGATAAAATCATGAATAATATGGCGAATTTAATCTTCTTCATGTGCTTCGGTTTGATTTTCTTGAATAGGCATATTGCTCATGATTTCGACATGCTTTTTGCTTAGTTTGATCAGGTAAACACCCACGATTAAAAAAAACACCATGAACATAAGCAGCGAGCTGATGAGGTAAATTTCTCCCCCAGCTAAGTTTTTGATCTGGTTGAACATAATTTTATTGATTAGATGGAATCTCTTGTTTATTTGCTTTAATATCAGTACCCAATCGTTGTAAGTAGGCAATTATTGCGATGATTTCGCGGTCGCTTTTTACATTAATATTGTTCTGTTTAAGTTCTGCAGAAATTTTTTCAGCCTGAACCATTAACTCATCATTAGCTTTTTTATCATAACCTTCAGCATAAGGAACACCCAAAGTTTGCATCGCTTTAATTTTTGATGCCGTTGTTGAAATATCAAGTTTTTGCTCTGTTAACCATGGATAGGATGGCATAATACTTCCGGGTGACATCGAAGTCGGGTCAATTAAGTGATTATAATGCCAGGCATCAGAATATTTTCCGCCAACGCGGTGTAAATCTGGTCCTGTTCTTTTACTTCCCCATAAAAACGGATGATCGTAAACAAATTCTCCTGCCTTGCTGTACTCTCCGTAACGCTCCGTTTCTGAACGGAAAGGACGAACGGTTTGTGAGTGGCAGCTTACACATCCTTCTCTGATGTACAAATCTCTTCCTTGCAATTCAAGTGCAGAATAAGGTTTTACACTGGCAATTGTTGGCACGTTTGATTTAATGGTAAAAGTCGGCATCATTTCTACCATTCCTCCAATCAGAATGATAATTAGTGACAGCACCATAAACTTCATCGGTTTACGTTCCAGTACCCTGTGCCAGGCTTTATCAGCTGAAGAACTATCTACAATTTCTTTTGATAAAGGCATGGCCTCAGCTGGCTCGTTTGCAACAAGTTTTGCACCACGCATGGTTTTTGCAAGGTTATAGGTCATTGCGATTACGCCAGCTAAATACAAAGCCCCACCAATTGACCTTAACACGTGCATTGGAATAATCTGCAAAGTTGTGGCTAAGAAGTTTGGGTATTTAAGGAGTCCTTCTGGTGTAAATTCTTTCCACATTAACCCTTGGGTAAAACCTGCCCAATACATTGGAACTGCATAAAACAAAATCCCCAAGGTGCCAATCCAGAAATGGAAACCCGCCAGCTTTTTAGAATATAATTGTGTTTTATAAATTCTTGGAATTAGCCAGTATAATACACCAAATGTTAAGAAACCATTCCAACCCAGTGCGCCAACGTGCACGTGAGCAACGATCCAGTCGGTAAAATGTGCTATTCCATTGATTTGTTTGAGGGATAACATCGGCCCTTCGAAAGTTGCCATTCCATAAGCAGTTAAGGCAACCACCATAAATTTAAGCGTAACATCTTCACGAACTTTATCCCAGGCTCCACGCAGGGTGAGCAAACCGTTAATCATCCCTCCCCAGCTTGGTGCAATAAGCATAATTGAAAATGCTACGCCTAATGATTGTGCCCAACCTGGTAGTGAAGTATAAAGCAAGTGGTGCGGACCCGCCCAGATGTAAATAAAAATTAATGACCAAAAGTGAAGGATACTCAGTTTATAGGAGTAAACTGGTCGGTTAGCCATTTTAGGCAAGAAATAATACATCATACCTAAATATGGTGTGGTTAAGAAAAATGCAACAGCATTGTGTCCATACCACCATTGTACCAGCGCATCCTGTACGCCCGCGTATACATAATAACTTTTCAGAAAAGAAATGGGCAGTTCAAAGGAATTTACAATGTGCAAAACCGCAATGGTTACAAATGTTGCTATGTAGAACCAAATGGCTACATACAAATGTCGCTCTCTTCTTTTAATAATTGTACCGAACATGTTAACGCCAAAAACCACCCAAATAACGGTTATGGCAATATCAATCGGCCATTCCAACTCGGCATATTCATGTGAAGTAGTAATACCTAGTGGAAGTGTAATTGCGGCAGCAACTATAATGAGTTGCCATCCCCAAAAATGAATTTTACTCAGCAGATCGCTGAACATTCTTGCTTTTAACAGGCGTTGGAGTGAATAATATACGCCCATAAAAATGGCATTACCAACAAAGGCGAATATGACCGCATTTGTATGCAATGGCCTGATTCGCCCGAACGTAGTGTATTGGTTGCCCAAATTCATTGCTGGTTTAAACAGCTGCATGGCGGCAAGTAAGCCCACGGTCATTCCTACAATTCCCCAAACGAGGGTGGCGATACCGAAGTTTCTGACAATCTTGTTATCGTAAGTAAATTTTTCTAACTGCATAATAGAAAGGAAAAGTTTTGTTTGTTTTGATGCACCAAAGGTATTTAGCCCCTGGCTGTTGAAGGATGATAGAAATTAGTTGTAAAAGTGATCTTCTTCACTTTTTTCGTTTTGAGGTTCATCATCAAAAAGGATTCTGATTCCTGGTGTGTGGACATCATCATTTTGACCAGTTTTATATGCCCAAAAAAATGCACCAAGAAAAATAAGTGCCATCAGGACACTTGAGCCAACTAAAAAATACAGAATGTTCATATCAATTTGTTTTTACGGGCGAAAATTCGGGTAGCGAATGTGGTAAAACAGATAATGGTAACGGTACTGATGGGCATGAGCACTGCTGCAACCAAGGGATACAAAGTTCCCTGCACCGCATAATAGACCCCAATACAATTATATGCCGTTGCTATAGCAAAGCTGGTTTTAATGATCTTCAGTCCATCTTTACTGAGCTGAATAAAACCTGGAAGATCATTGAGTGAGCTACCTTTTAAAATAGCATCGCAACCAGGAGTAAAGTTGTTGATATTATCAGTTAATGCGATTCCGAAATTACTCTGTTTTAGTGCACCAGCATCATTTAAGCCATCACCAAGCATCATTATTTTACTGCCACCTTGTTGTAGTTCCAGAATGGTGTTAAGTTTTTCATGCGGACTTTGGCCAAACTTTATTCTGGTAGATTTAGGAAAGATGGTTTTCAACATCCACAAATCCCTATCAGTATCTCCTGATAATACCTGCATTTTGTATTTAGATAACTTTGACATCAGGTGTGTCAAGCCTGGCCTCCACTTTTGTTCAATATCAAAGTAACCTTTATAAACCCTGTCAATTACAATATGTACTCCAGACTTACTTATGTTTTCTACTGTGATAGGCAACATCGATAGATGTCCTGCATAAATAGTATGATGACCAACTTTTGCGGTTAAGCCTTTGCCCAGTACTTCCCGATAATCTTCCAATGAACAAAATTCATCCACGTTTAATATTTTGAGAATATGCCTGCTTAAGGGATGGCTGGAATTCCTCAATAAAGAAGCAATAAGAATCTTTTCTCCATCATCCAATGAACCACTGAAAGTTATCTGTGCATTTTCAGTGCTGGTTAATGTTCCTGTCTTATCAAAAACGATAGCATCACATTTGGCCAGTTCCTCCACCGCATCGGTATTTTTAACGTAAAACCCTTTCTTATCAAAAACAGACAATATTGCCGACAATGTAAAAGGTGTGCTCAAAGCTAAAACGCATGGGCAGGCTACAATGATAACAGCTGTAAATGCCGACCAGGCCTTATGACTATCTTGCTGAAAAAGCCAGTAAGCAGTTGCGGAAAATGCAATAATAAACACACCCAGGCTAAAATATTTGGCTATGCTATCATTAAAAGTTTCTTTTTGGATGCTGTTTTTATAATGTTCATTATTCCAAAGGCCCGTAAGGTAACTTTGCGAAACAGGTTTGATGACTTCCAGCTCAATTGCTTCAGTTGTTTGCCTGCCACCAGCATAAATAATTTCTCCCAACACTTTGTGAACAGGTTCTGATTCTCCTGTTACAAAGCTCATGTCCATCCAGGCATCTCCTTTCATTAAAATGGCATCTGCAGGAACAAGCTCTC
Organism: Pedobacter chinensis; assembly: GCF_003339865.1. Classification (GTDB taxonomy): domain Bacteria; phylum Bacteroidota; class Bacteroidia; order Sphingobacteriales; family Sphingobacteriaceae; genus Pedobacter; species Pedobacter chinensis. Next base: position 50,646 of record NZ_QPKV01000001.1, on the reverse strand, counting down.
CGTTTCTAATCCACAAACGATCGCCAATTTTAACTTCATTTATAGAAACGGGTTTCTCTTTTCCATCCTGAATTGTTGTTACTGCAATTGGAAAATAGGAACGGTAATCCCTGTCAAAAGAAATATGATGATAGGTACGTTGCTTTAGCCATTTGCCCATTAAAAGCAAAAACACCAAACCTGTAAGTGTGTCGGCAAAACCTGGCCCTGTGTTAAAAATAACTTCAAAAGCTGTTCTAAAAAACAATACTGCAATAATTAATGCTAAAGGTGTATCGAGATTGATGTGTTTATGCCTTAAGCTGGTAATTGCCGAAACAAAATAATCCCGGCCGCAATAAAATGTGGCAGGAATAGAGAAAGCAAGATTCAGCCAACCAAATAAATATTGAAACTGTTTTTCCAAACCAGAAAGCCCGAAATATTCAGGAAAGCTGAAGAGCATTACGTTGCCCATCAAAAATCCGGCAACAGCAATTTTAAGCACAAGCGCTTTATCTACAGAACTGCTATGTTCTTTTACAACATCCTGAAGACTGATTAAAGGTTCATATCCTATTTTATTCAGTGTTTCTACAAGTTCTCTTAAAGAAATTTCTTCGTGATTAAAACTGATCGTAACCTGTTTTTTAAGGAAATCTATTCGGGAGCTAAATATGGCGGGATTGATTTTATAAAGATGTTCCAACAACCATATACATGAACTGCAGTGAATTGCAGGAATGTAAAAGGTAATAATACTTGAACTTTCATGTCTGTAATCCAACAGTTGAGCAATAATGTTTGGTTCATCCAGATATTCAAGATGGCTTTCTTCTTTTAGCTGCCGGCCAGGATTGTTGTTGTATAAATAATAGTTGCAAAGATTGTTTTCTGACAGAATTTTATAAACGCCACGACAGCCTGCGCAACAGAAATTTTTATCGTCAATTGAATAGCTAAGCTTGGGCAGATCTTCTCCACAGTGATAACACAATGCTTTGGTTGCAATGTTATTTTGATCTTCCATATTCTTTTGTATTTAAATTGATGAACTGAACAGTTGTGTTTCGGCTTTTTTCAACCATAATCGATCATCAAAGGCCATGCAAACATTTCTGATAAATGATTTGCCCAATCTGGTCAACTCAATGGAATGCTGATCAAAACGGATGAGCTCATCTTCCAAAAGAGGCCATAATCTTTCCTTGATATTTTCCGGAATTTCGGTATCAAAAACAGTTTTTTCTCTGCACATCATATTTAGAATATGTTGCCTGCTTGCTAAGTCTTCATCTGTCAGGATATGTCCTTTTTCAACAGGAAGAACACCTTCTGCTATTTTCTGAAGATAAGCTTCAACTGTTTTTGGGTTTTGTGCAAAAGCTTTCCAACCATCACTAATGGATGAAACACCTAAACCAATAAGCAAATGCGTATGCTGATCGGTATAGCCCATAAAATTTCGATGTAATTTTTTCGATTCGCTCGCCTGGAATAAAGAATCGCTCATTAGTGCAAAATGATCCATTCCAACATCCTGGTAGCCTGCATCAATCAGCATTTCCTTACCTTTTTGATAAAGTGCGAATTTCGCATCGCCCACAGGCAAATCCTTTTCAGTAAAATGGCGTTGACCTGGTTTTAGCCAGGGTACATGAGCATAACTGTAAAAAGCTATCCGATCTGGCCTTTGGCGGATGACTTCATTTATGGTTTCAGTTAAACCCTGTAATGTTTGAGCAGGTAAACCATAAATCAAATCGAAATTAATAGAATCATAGCCAATTGTACGTGCTTCATCGCTAACCTTCAAAACTTGTTCTGGTGTTTGAAATCGATTGATCATCAATTGTACCTTTGGATCAAAATCCTGTATCCCCAAACTTAACCTGCGAAAACCTCGAGAATAGAGTACGCTTAAATGTTCGGATGTGGTATTTGCAGGATGTGCCTCAAATGAAAGTTGTGAACTTGCAGAAAGTTCGGCATTTTTTAGAATTTTATCGATCATCCATCCCAGATTTTCAGCACTGAAAAAAGTTGGTGTTCCACCACCCAGATGTAATTCTTTTATTTTAGGTTTAGTGCCTAGAACATTACAGTACATGGCCCATTCCTTCAATAAAGCTGTGATATAAGGTTCTTCAACATCGTGATTTTTTGTGATCCGGGTATTACAGCCACAATAAGTGCAAAGGCTTTCGCAAAAAGGAAGATGGATATATAAGCTTATCCCTTCATCAGCAAATAAAGAGTGGGTTTCTTTTACCACACTTAACCAATTTGTTGATGTGAATTTTGCGGTGTCCCAATATGGAACCGTGGGATAACTAGTGTACCTCGGCGCTGCAACATTATATTTTTTGAGCAATGATGTTTCCACTATTTTAAAGATTTAGTAACACCACAATTATTTTGACAGCAACAGGCCTTGCCCACGCATTTACCTGCAGCCCATTGATCGAGATTTTTGATCACTTGTTCCATTCTCCCTTTGGGATCCTGAACCGCATTGGTTAAGGGAACATTTGCGATTTTCATGCCCGCCATACCTGCGGCTTTTAAATCAAGATGATCTGTTTCAAAAGATGAGGTAGCAATGTACTTTACACCCAACGATTTTAATTCTGCTATCATTTCTGCGGTTAAAGCATCATTATTGAATACCAATAATGCTTCTTTTCCATTAGCAAACGAAAGCGTATGAGTTGTTAAACTGTTGGCTATTATGGTAATATCATGCTTTTTATAGTTGGCGAGTACCAACCATTCCTTTTCATCGGGTTTAATGTTATACGCTATCGCTTTCATACACAATTTTTATGTACACAAAGCTATAGCGTGACAGGCAGTATGTGCGTGAGGTTGCTTAGACTAAAAAATGATCATGATCACATTTTATCGATTTCTGCCCTTAAAAATATTATTGTTTGATATTTCGAAGCTTTTCTATGGATAAGATATTGATCGCATTGCCCGTTTTATCGATCAGTTTTTCTTCTTTAAAATCGGCAAGCATCCGGCTTACAGTTTCACTTGCTGTACCTACCAGAGCGGCAAGGTCATCTCTGGAGATCTTAATTGTACAGCTATCATCAGCACTTTGCCCAAATTTATCGGCAACCTGCAATATGGCATTTGCTACACGTTTTCTTACCGATGAGTAAGCCAGCTGCAACATCTGTTTACCTTTATCTCTTGCACTTCCTGAAAGTAATCCGATAAACATTTTGGAAACAGCCTGATAGCTAAGCAAATACTCCATAAAATCTGCCTTTAAAATCTGGATAATTTCAGAATCGATCAATGTAGCTGCATTATCTGCATATAACTCTCCGTTGCAAAGGCTTTCAAATCCAAAAAAATCACCATCATGATAAAGTGCCGAAGAGAGCTCTCTCCCATCCTTAAAACGTTTATAAGTTTTTACTTGTCCTTTTACCAGATAATAAAGGTGTGTGGGCTCATCGCCTTCAACATAAACCACCTGCTTGCCCGATACCGACCTGGATTTCCCTTTTTTTCTTAGTTCTTCCAATACTACCTGAACGCTGCCTGCATTTGCACCAATAGCAACAGATTGTTGTTTCTTTTTGAATCGACTCTCTATCGCTTTAAATAATTCAATATCATCAAAAGGCTTGGTCAGGTAATCATCAGCACCCATTTCCATTCCCTTTCTCATATCTGCCCTTTCAGTTTTAGCAGTGATGAAAATGAACGGTATATTAGCCGTTTTTGGGTTTTTGCTTAACAGATAAAGTACACCATAACCATCCAGCTCGGGCATCATGATATCGCAAAGTATAATATCGGGATCATGTTGCAGTGCCATTTCTACACCAACTTTTCCATGTTTAGCAGTTATAGGATGGTATCCGGCCAGCTCAAGAACTTCGGCTGTACCTTCACGTATATCGTCGTTATCTTCTATAATTAAAACTTTTCTGTCCATGGGATTGTAATTTAAGCGGGTTGATTAAAGCTAAGGGTGAATGTTGTGCCATTGTTCTGTTCGCTTACGCAATTAACAGTTCCACCCATTAAGTTCACGTAACGGTTAACGATATTCAGGCCTAATCCTGTTCCTGGAATATCTCCCGTATTATGCGCCCTGAAAAAAGGCTCAAAAAGATTTTTCTGGTCAGTTTGCGGAATTCCAATTCCATTATCCTTTACTTCCAGTATTAATTGATTATCCATAAGCCGTGTGTTAAACTGAATTAAAGTATCGGCACCCGAATACTTTACGGCGTTTGAGATTAAGTTAATGATGCAATTTCTGAGTAGGTTAGGATCAAGGTAAACATCAGCAGTAATACCTGTATGTTCATAAATAATGTGCTGGTTTTCCTTGGTCATCAACTGCATTTCTTCTGTAATTTCCTCAGCAAAACTGATGATATTAAACCAATTGGCTGATGCTTCCACCTTGCCTGCCTCCAGTTTTTCCAGCGACAGAAAATCATTCAGAATGGTGGTTAAATTATTAATGGAATTCTTAATTTTTGAGGTATGTTTTTCAACATTCGATACATCATGTTTCAATGTGTATTTATCAATTAAAGATGCCGATAACTGAATGGCACTTAAAGGAGTTCTGAATTCGTGCGATGCCATGGAAACAAACCTGGTTTTTAACTGGTTAAGCTCCTTTTCTTTTTGAAATAGCGCCTGCATATTCTCTTTGGCTGTTTCCAGTTCAGATACCAGTTTAACCAGATCGCGGGTTCGCTCTTTAATTTTTACCTCTAGTTTTTCGGTATAAGACTTGATCTGCTCTTCGTTTGCCTTCTCTTTACTTAAATCGTGAACAAAACCAGTGTAAATTTTCCTGTCGCTAAATTTAACTTCACTAACCCCTAACCGGAAAGGAAATACAGAACCATCCTTACGTTGTCCCCGAACTTCCCTGCCAATGCCAATAATGTGTTTTATCCCTGTGTTATGATAGTTTTGGATATAGCTATCGTGCCTTGCTTTATCTGGCTGAGGCATTAAAACTGATACATTTTTACCTACTAACTCTTCTCTTGAATAACCAAAAAGTTCCAGTGCTGCAGGATTAAGATGTTCAATAATCCCTCTATCATCTATGGTAATAATGCCATCAATGGCATTTTCAATAATCGCATCTAAAAATTTTGACCTGTCAATGAATTTCATGCCTCTTTATTTATGGAGGTGAATATAAAATTACTATCTGTTATTTTATGCTCAAATACTTAGTTGATCTAGTTTAAGCTGAGAAATTTCCAGCAAGTGGTAACATTCTTTCACATTAGAGAATTTAAAACCTGCGGTTTGGCCAAAAAGATTTTTATAATATTGAATACCATCGTTTAATTGAGCTTTAAAGTTATTAAGCTGCTTTTTCTTTTTATCATTCAAATTGGCAAACTGATCTTTTATCTCTGCCTGAAGGTAATCTATATATAAGTTAAGTTCTTTAATAAACACATGCGGTCTTGCGTTGTTCGCAAGCAGATTTACTTTTCCGTAAATATGGCCAACCATGTCTTCAAATGAATAAGATCCATTAAAGTATGCCAAATTTGGCCCTGGGCAAATCGATACAGCCTTATTTTCTTTCGGCTTGATGATTTCATATTTTAGATAGGCAGATGCACATAAGCCTTCACACAGGCAAACTTTTTCGGTTACCTTGTTAAATTCAATCTCATATTTTTCTGCCGATAGACGGGAAGATTGCAGTTGATTTATTTTAAGGTGCTGATACTCTCTTGATGCCGTGCATATCGGCTCCTGAGTAAATTCTGTATTATTGCACAAGTACTTTTTAGTGCACGGACTTCCGGGTCTGCCTTTTCTAATGCGTTCAATTCGTTGAATATCTGAAGAAGAATTTTTAAAATTATTAAACCTGACGCCAAGCGGGGAAGATTCGCTCAGATAAAAATCATCTTCTTTTGCTTTCATTAAATTGTTCAGCGTTTCATGATCAACATTTGTTACTTCAGGTACGAGCAAAAACGGGCTCCCCCATCCTGTTGTACTTAACTGATAATGTTTAAGCAAAAAACTTTGTTCTTCAGCTGTGCCAATTCCACCTTGTACGCTTATTCGCTGCCCTGGTTTTTGATTAAGTTCAATGCCTTTTTGTTGCAGCGCCAGCTGATAAGAAGAAAATAATTCACTAAGCATTTCTGCTTTTTTAGTCTTAAATTCCTCTAAAATTGGTCCTAAAAGATAACCTTCGGTCGCAAATGCATGTCCGCCACAATTCAGGCCCGATTCTATCCTGAATTCTGAAACCCAAATTCCTTTTTTAGCCAGAAACTTTGCCTGTATAAATGCCGAACGGAAATCGCTTACTTTCAAAATAATTCTTTTGTTGAAGTGACCCCGATCATCCGGGAGAAAATCCTTAAACCCCTCTACATAACTGTATAGTCTCGGGTTCATCCCGGCAGATAGAATTACCGCTGCTTTCAGGGTGCTGTTTGCAAATCCTCTGAATGCAGCTAAGGCATCGGTATTTTCATCACCAGTATATTCTCCATTGATAAAATTCATCTTATCAACCTTCGACATGATGTTCACATCTGCAGCACCAATTTTCATTGCGCTACGTAATACATTTTGGAAGATTGATTTACTTTCTCCTTCAGGATAATCCATCATCAGCTCATAGCCATGCTTTAACGGTGATGATTCTGGCAGAAGTTCGAAGTACTTACATATTTCACTTCCAGGCTCAAATGCAGATTGCTTCAATTTCTCAAATTGATTCCTGATCATTTGATCCAAAAAATTGAGGTAAGCTGTGATTCGTTTAGCTCTGTAATCAGTTTCTGATTTGGGGATGGGCTGATGATTGATGCCATTTTGTTCTTCATGATATGCCCGCATACGCTCAATCAATTCATCATCTACAATAGATAATGTAGAAGAAATGCCATAACGGGCAACTTTTAAGGGCGTATCAATAGAGTAACCTAAACCTAAAACCGGAATGTGAAAAGTATGTTGCATGATTTTTTGAACTTTCAGCAAACTTATCAATATGACAACGGTTTCAGAAGATGGTGATTACTTGAAAAAGTGACCTTCATCATTTTATATTCTCAAACATTGGAACGTCAGGTGCATCTTTTAATCCTGATGACTGGTATTTCTTAAGGCCAATTAAGATATCATATAGCTTTCAGATTTGTTCTTCTAATAATGATGTTATATCCAACAAACCATTTAGTAATTACAATACCTTTCGTATCTTTGTGACTTTCTGTTTTAAACAGGCAAACAAATGGTGTAGAATAGTGAATTTGCTTTAGTTATAAATTCATTTTTGCCCTAAAAGCGCCTTTTTTTTGACGAAAAATACAGTTAGTTAAATAAAAACGAAGAACTTGCAAAATTCATACTTTTGCAAAAAATACCCGAAATGAGTATAGGATTATCAGAACAAGAAATATTACGACGTGAGTCGCTAAAACAATTACGCAAGTTGGGCATTGAGCCTTATCCTGCCGAATCATATGAAATCAATGCGTATGCTGCAGATATAAATGCAAATTACGAAAAAGACAAAACTGCCTATAAAACCATTAGCATTGCCGGACGTTTAATGACACGCCGTATAATGGGTAGCGCTTCATTCGCTGAACTGCAAGATTCTACAGGCCGTGTTCAGTTGTATTTAAAGCGTGATGATCTTTGTCCTGATGAAGACAAAACCTTATACAATACTGTTTTTAAAAAATTGCTGGATCTTGGTGATTACATTGGTGTTAAAGGTTATGTTTTTACTACTCAAACGGGAGAAATTTCTGTTCACGTTACTGATTTAACAGTTTTAGCTAAATCATTACGTCCGCTGCCAGTGGTAAAACGCGATGATGATGGCAATATTTATGATGGTTTTACTGATCCTGAATTACGTTACAGAATGCGTTATGTGGATTTAACCGTAAATCCTGATTATAAACAGATTTTCATTAAACGTAGCAAGGTAATTAATACCATGCGAAATTATTTTGATAATCAAGGCTGGATGGAAGTTGAAACGCCAATTCTTCAGCCAATTCATGGTGGCGCAGCAGCCCGGCCTTTTGCAACACACCACAATACTTTAGATATGCCCCTTTATTTGCGTATTGCAAATGAGTTGTATTTAAAAAGATTAATTGTTGCAGGTTTTGACGGGGTTTATGAATTCGGTAAAATGTTCCGTAATGAAGGAATGGACCGAACGCACAACCCTGAATATACCTCAATGGAAATTTATGTGGCCTACAAAGATTATATCTGGATGATGGGCATGGTTGAAGAATGCCTGGAAAAAGTGGCTATCGCAACGAACGGTTCTGCAGTGGTTAAAGTTGGTCAAAACGAAATCAATTTCGAGGGGCCATACGAAAAACTTACGATGTACGAGTCGATTCAAAAATATACCGGAATTGATGTTTCGGCAATGACTGAAGATCAACTTGTACAAACCTGTAAAGATTTAGGTATAGAAATCGATTCTACAATGGGTCGTGGTAAATTAATTGATGAGATATTTAGTGAAAAAGTCGAGGCCAACTTAATCCAACCAACATTCATTACAGATTATCCGTTGGAAATGACTCCATTGGCTAAAAAACACCGTTCAGCAGCAGGTTTAGTAGAGCGTTTTGAAATATTTGTTAATGGAAAAGAAATTGGAAATGCTTATTCAGAATTGAATGATCCGATTGACCAGAAAGAACGCTTCGAAGATCAGTTAAAACTTGCCGATCGTGGTGATGCCGAAGCTATGGCCATGGATGATGACTTTGTTCGTGCTTTGGAATACGGAATGCCTCCAACCTCAGGTTTAGGATTTGGCATCGATAGAATTGTGATGCTCATGACCAATCAAAGCACCATTCAGGAAGTGTTATTCTTCCCGCAAATGCGTCCGGAGAAAAAGAAAGTAGAATTGACTCCAGATGAAACTGAATTATTCTCATTAGTTAACGAAGGGGAACAAGCTCTTTTAACTGATGTTAAAGCAAAACTAACTGACTGGAGTAATAAAAAATGGGATACCACTTTAAAAGCTTTGACCGGTAAAGGAATTTTGAAAGTATCCAAAACAGATGATGGTTTGTTTTTATCATACAAATAGTCAAATATCTTAAAAAGTAAACGCTAAGTTTGCTATTAACAAAAACATAACATAAACTTAAAAGGCTTGCTAATAATTGTTTAGCAAGCCTTTTCTATATTTACAGCAATCGATAAAATTAAAAATGATTGCCCTATGAATACTTCAAGTTTAGAAATCAACGAAAGAGAATATTGCATCAAACTAAGTAAAGATGCTTTTGATTTAACCCTTGTTCGTCAATTAATTAAAAGAATCCAGGCCGAAGCTTTATTTTTCTCCAGAGCACAAGCTGAGGAAGATGATATTTTAAGCAAAAGATCTAAAAGAGAAGAACTTGAAGGTTATGATTGTTTAGAAGACAAATAATTCTTCCTACCAGTTTTCATTTGAAAAGTCATCCGATGAATAACTGCATAATGTTTAGATTCATCGGATGGCCATAAGTCTCACGAATAAGATCTTTAACTAAATTTACTTCGCAGCTTTTGCGCTTCGGTAAAGGTAAGCATGACAAATTTTCAAACTAATCAACATCCAAGGTTCCCTCAACAGAATCGTCCATTGTTTTACCGGTAATCACTGATGCTGCCATTTTCAAAAACGCAACGGCAGTTCCGTGCTTGGTATCCCAGTAATATCCCTCAGATGGAATTACTTTAATCAGTGTAATATTCGGGTCATCCTTACCTCCCTGAAACCAGGTTTTAATGAACGGGCTCCAAAGTTCATCAATTTTGGCTTGATCTCTGCTGATTTCTGAAATCCCATAAATATTTACAAATCCCGAATGTGCACCAGCCTGAAAAAGCAAATGGGTAAATGGATCAGCAGAAATTTCATCATTCTTGTGACTGTCTTTCATGCTCATAAACCAGATATTTCCCTCATCATCCACTTGTTGAATAGCCATTGGCCTGACAGATAAAGGAATGCCTGTTTTAATGTTAGTGCAAAAAAAACAGCTTTCTGCTTTTCCAGCCAGGTCACGTAATTTTTCGATAGCCGCTTTGCCGCCTAAATCTTTAATATTTTCATCTTCCTGAGTATTGTTAGTACTTCCTTCTTGTGATGTTGCCATAGTATAAATTTTATATGAAATACAATCAAAAATCGGGTTTGGTTTTAATATTTTGAAAAGCAATGTCCATTACTATTAAAAGCTATTGAATAGAAAGTGCTAACTTTAATGATATTAGGTTAACATGAGTAAAAGCAAGCCAGAACCTTTCACCGCACAGATTCATATCATTGGAATTAATCCATTTGTTTTCATTCCTGAAGCTTATTTACAATATATCTTCAACCAAGCCGAAAAAAATAAAGGGAAAATCCCTGTTCAAATAAAAATAGATGGGCATTTATTTAAACAAACTTTAGTTAAGTATGCCGGAGACTGGCGTTTGTACCTGAATACGCCTATGCGAAAAGCTGCAGGAAAGGATGTTGGAGATCAGGCAAGGTTTGAAATTGAATTTGATTCCGAGGAAAGAAAAATTGCTATACACCCGAAACTCATAAAAGCCTTGTCTGAAAATAAAGAAGCCAAAGAAATATTTGATCAATCAGCCCCGTATTTGCAGTTAGAAATTATTCGCTACATTGCTAATTTGAAAACGGATGATGCTATTGATCGAAATATCAGTCGGGCAATTCAATTTCTGTTAGGTAAGGAAAGATTTATTGGCAGGGATAAGCCGTAAGATATAAATGAAGGAATTCAAAAAAGTCTCATTTGTCTCTTTTCCGTTCTTGCCTATCATATGGACACCGATCCATAGTAGTCTGTCATTCCCGTGAAAGCGGGAATCTTAATGCGATATACAACCTTTCTATCTCATTAAGATACCAATTTGATTTGGTATCTTAATTCCTTTTTCTTTAAGGTTATTTTCAATGAACACTTGCGTGATTCCCCATTTAATGTCATCATTAAGTTAAGGAAAACTTGCTTGTCATTGCGAGTAAAACGAAGCAATCTCTCTGGAGGTTGCCAATTGGCGATAGCGAAAAAGATTGCTTCGTCGTGCCTTCTCAGCAATGACGGCCGCTCTAAAAAGCTTAACTTAATAACATTGTGTTCCCACCTGCTTGGGAATGACGGCACAAGCGTAGCCTTAAATATTCGAATGGAAGTAGACTTTAGATACGCTCCTTAAACCAAGTACTAAACATCACTATACTTCTTCTACTGAAAGAACTTTTTTAGCCAGTTTGCCAACTGTTAAACCTTGAACGATGATAGAAAACACCACTACAAAATACGTAATCCCTACTAATAACGGTTTGTAAGGGCCTTCATCCATTGATAAAACCAGGGCAATTGATACTCCGCCGCGTAATCCACCCCAAACCAAAACTTTAATCGTTCCGCTGCTGAATTTATTTTTAAACGGAATCACTACAACTGGAATATAGATCGACAGGAACCGGGAAAAAAGTACGATTACGATACAACATAAGCCAATTAACCAATAATCGGTTATATTATGAATGATGAGTAATTCAAACCCTATGAAAAGGAATAAAATTGCATTTAATATCTCATCAATAAGCTCCCAGAATTTATTAAGATAGTCTTTTGTAACAGCAGACATCGCTGTCCTTTTACCGTAATTTCCAATTACAATCCCTGCAGCAACCATGGTTAAAGGCCCTGAGATATGAATGGAATGTGCAATGAGATAACCACCCATTACCACTGACAATGTGATCAGAACCGAGACTTTATAGTCATCAATTTTTCTCATCGCATTGGATGCACCAATACCCAGAATAGTCCCTAAAACAAAACCTCCTAATGCTTCTTTTACCAGTAACCATGATATATTGGTAAAACTTAAATCAACATCAGTTCCCTGCGCCAATTGAAGGATTACTGCAAAAATCACAACTGCAACCCCATCATTAAATAATGATTCTCCCGCAACCTTTGTTTCCAGTGATTTTTTAACATTAGCCTCTTTTAAAACACCCATTACAGCAATAGGATCAGTTGGCGAAATCAAGGCACCAAACAACAAACTGTATATAAAAGGTATATGGAACCCAAAAATCGGTGTGATATAAAAAACCAATGCACCAACAGCAAAGGTTGAAATAACCACACTTACTGTCGAGAAAATAATAACCGGCGCCCTTTGTTCTCTTAAATCAACCAGATTAATATGAATAGCTCCGGCAAATAAAAGGAAGTTTAGCATGGCTCCCATTAACACTTCTGTAAAATCAACATCCTGCAGCAGTGTAGAGAAATGATCAAATGTTTTTGGAAATAAACTGCCCGTCAAAACCAATACAATTGAACTCAACATGGCTATAATCATAATACCAATAGTTGAAGGGAGCTTTAGATACCGAAGATTTAAATAAGAAAAGAAAGAAGCTAAAACAATGAGTACTGAAAAAGAATAATATAATTCCATAAATATTTTAAAAGAATCGTTTAAAAACCACAAAATATTAAAAAACTTCGACTCGTCTAAAATTCATTTTAGATTATGACGCTTTACAGTTAAGTTTTACTAACAAAAAAGCCGATATAAAATCGGCTCCTTATTTTTTAACTTAACTGTTATCTATAACGAACTTGTTGCTGTTTGTCCATCATGCCCATCTGATCTTTCATTTGTTTAATCTGATCAGCCAGCAATTTGTTTTTATCTGCTTTTTTAGCTTCTGCTAAATACATGGTGGCTTCTCGTTTATTACGCTTTGCCATTGCAATTCCGGCTAAACTTAACTTAGCTAATGCAACATTATGATCCATCTGCATACCTAAAGCAAGTGATTTTTTAAAATATTTTTCACTTTGCATTGGCGCTGTTCTGCTTTCAATTAAACCGATTAATAAGTTGTAATAACCATGCTGAACTTTAATCAACTGGCTTTCATAATTAGTGATGCGATCCAAAAATTGTTTTGCCTTTGGCATATTGTCTTTTCTAAGGTACCATTGTGCCAATAGCATATTCTCATTAAAGAAATAAGTTACCAAAACAATTAGTCCTAATAAGATAGCCACAATTCCCCATGGCCAGAAACCGAAAACAAATAAAGCAACTGCGCCACCCAGTAAAGCAAACCCCGCAATTAATCTGATAATATTTGGCATAAAATTTATTATAATTATTTTTTTTTTGCAAATATCGTTTTTAAATGGCAGAAATTAGATTTTAAAACAATAATTTCATTAAAAATTTCACAGGCTTAACAATTCATCAAATTAATATGAAAATTCTCTTATCAATAACCTTAATCGTACTTGCAATGAATGTTTCTGCACAAGAAGTAAATAAAAAAATTCACGATCAAACCAAAAACAAAGATGTGCTGATTAATATTTGTACCCGGGACGGTATGATCTCATTTCCAGAGTTTAAGGAAATGTACGACCCACTTTATGCAGCCTATATACCTGATGCTGCCACGATGATTGAGTTGAAAAAATTAGTAAAAAAGGAGAAAATTAAAGTTGTTTTTGGTAGCTGGTGTGGCGATAGCAAGGTAAATGTTCCCAACTTTTTCAAAGTGCTTGATAATTTACATTTTAAAGAAAAAAATGTAGAAATCATCGCAGTTGATGGACTAAAAAAAGCTGAAAATGGCCTTATTGATGGTTTAGATATCCAGCGCGTGCCAACATTTATTGTTTATGATAACAAAGGAAAAGAATTAGGAAGAATAATTGAAGGGCCTAAAACCACTCTTGAGGGAGATTTGTTGGAAATTTACAAAAAGAAATCATAAAACTTTGCCTCATGATTAATGGTTTAAACTTCATCGAAGGAGATCTATCAACCATTTGCTAATATTAAACTTATTTACATTTAAAATATATGTCGGTAGCATTAGAACCAAGTTGGCTTGCTGTTTTAAAAGAAGAATTTGAAAAAGACTACATGAAAAGCCTGAAGTCTTTTTTAAGGGATGAAAAGCAGAACGGCGCCATAGTTTATCCCAAGGGTTCTGATATTTTTAATGCGTTGAATATCACCCCATTTGATGAGGTTAAGGTTGTGATTTTAGGGCAGGACCCATATCATGGTGTTGGACAAGCACATGGATTATCTTTTTCTGTACAACGTGGCGTAGCTATTCCTCCATCGCTCAAAAACATTTATAAAGAACTGGAAGATGACATTAAAGGATTTAAGGCCCCCAATCATGGCAATTTAACACACTGGGCAGAACAGGGAGTATTGCTTTTAAATGCTACACTGACAGTTCGGGCTACCGAAGCCGGCTCACATCAAAACAGAGGTTGGGAAATTTTTACTGATGAAATCATCAAAGCACTTTCTGAAAAACGTAAACATATTGTTTTCTTACTTTGGGGAAAATATGCTCAGCAAAAAGCAGCATTGATTGATCAAAAAAAACATTATGTGCTCACAGCAGCACATCCCTCACCCTTTTCAGCATATAATGGCTTCTTTGGCTCAAAACATTTTTCGAAAGCAAATCAATTGCTGGTTCAAAATAATTTGAAACCAATTGATTGGAATATTCAATGATTTTAACCATCTTAGATTACTAAAATAATTATACCACCTAAGACACCTTAGCGCATCTTAGTAAATCCTCCATAAAAAATCATCCCAATTATAACTTTAACTTTTTGATGATTTTTACAATGATGAAGAAAACTTTTCTTGATAATCTGGAGTATAAAGTAACCGGAGCTTGCATAGAAGTACATAAAATGCTTGGTCCGGGTTTACTGGAAAGTGTTTATCAAAAATGCCTTATAAGAGAATTGCAGTTACAGCAAATAAATTTTACGGCTGAACACTCTATTCTAATAAGTTATAAAGATATTTTACTGGATACCGAATTAAGAGCTGATTTAGTGATTGAAAATTGCATAGTTGTAGAGTTAAAATCCGTGGAAAATATTCTTCCAATACATGAAGCACAGATTTTAACATATATGAAACTTTTAAAAGTGCCAAAAGGACTATTAATAAACTTCAACTCAACTAATATCGTTCAACATGGGAAAAGAGCCTTTGTAAGCGAATACATGTACAAATTCGATGTTTAGCTTAGATGCCCTTAAATGTCTTAGGTGGTAATATTTACTTTTAAAACCAACATATTAATACTCCAGCGGCACAATAGGTTCTTTCTTTGTAGTTGACATAATCATCATCGTTTGGAATGTTTTAACTACAGAAATTTTACTGATTTTCTCCATGATTAAACGTTCGTATGATTTTATATCTTTCACATAAACTTTTAACAGAAAATCTGCCTGACCAGTTACATGATGGCATTCAGTGATTTCCTTGATTTGATTTACTTCATCTAAAAAGATTTGAATGGTATTGTTTTTATGAAAATCCAATTGAATTTGGATAAAGGTTTTAATTCCCAAACCCAGCTTTTCTTCATCAACCAAGGCATGGTAGCTCTTAATGTAACCAGCCATCTCTAATTTACGTACACGTTCAAGAGTTGGTGCCGGCGATAATCCAATTTCTTGTGATAAAAGCAAGTTGGTAATTCTACCGTTATCTTGTAAGATTCTTAAAATTTTAAAATCAATTTTATCTAATTCTGATGCCATATAAATTCAAAGGTATTTGAGAAAACAAACATAACCAAATTATATTCTAAATTTTAACAAAATTTATCTAATAAATTTTAATAATTATTTTTTAGATTTACCTAAAAATAAAATTAGATAAATTTAAATGCAAAGTTTTACAGAAGAGAATTATCTTAAAATAATTTATCATCTAGCAGAAAAAAACAACAGTGTTCAAACTAATGCAATAGCTGAGCAAATGCAAACCAAACCTGCATCGGTTACTGATATGATTAAGAAACTGGCTGAAAAAGGTTATGTTGATTATATTAAATACCAGGGTGTTACCTTAACTGAGAAAGGTAAAAACGCAGCAATTGACATAGTCAGGAAGCATAGATTATGGGAAGTTTTTTTAGTAGACAAACTCAATTTTAAGTGGGATGAGGTACATGATGTTGCTGAAGAATTAGAACATATAAAATCAGTTGCACTGATAGAGCGGCTGGATGAATTTCTTGGTTTCCCTAAATCAGATCCACATGGTGATCCCATTCCCGATAAAAACGGACGATTTGCCAAAACCCAGTTCATTAAACTAATCGAATTAAAAATCGGTGATACCGGAACAATTACTGGTGTAAGCCAGCATAGTTCTGCTTTTTTAAAGCATTTGGAAAAATTAGGCCTGACACTTGGCAAACAAATCCAAATCAGCGATGTTACCGATTTCGATGGTTCAGTAGAAATTCAGGTAGCAGATAAACAAATTAATATTAGTAGAGAAGTTGCAAAACACATTTTAATTAGCAGTAATGGCAAAAACTGAGTCGTTAAGTGAGGTACATCAAAGTGTAAGTACTGATAAAAGAAAAGGTTGGCGCAGAATTTTGGCCTTCATTGGTCCGGCTTATTTGATCAGTGTTGGATATATGGACCCCGGAAACTGGGCAACAGATTTAGCTGGAGGAAGTAAATTCGGATATCAGTTGATTTGGGTTTTACTCATGTCAAATCTAATCGCCTTATTATTGCAATCTTTAAGTGCAAGATTAGGCATTGTCAGAGGTTTGGATTTAGCCCAGGCTTCAAAGCATGCCTATCCCCGCTGGGCAAACATCCCGTTATTTGGATTGGCTCAAACTGCCATTATTGCTTGTGATTTAGCCGAAATAATTGGGATGGCCATTGGCTTACAATTACTTTTCGGCCTGCCATTGATCTGGGGCATTTCCATTACTATTTTTGATACTATCTTGCTGTTATTCCTATTAAATAAGGGTATGAGAGCCATGGAAGGTTTTATTGTTTCCATGGTATTCATCGTTGGAATTTCTTTTTTAGTAGAGATGTTTATTGTCGAGCCATCATTAAAAGAAATAGCAAAAGGTTTCGAACCATCGGTTTTAGGTGGCGATGCTTTATACATTGCCATTGGTATTATCGGAGCAACCGTAATGCCTCATAATCTTTATTTACACTCTTCTCTGGTACAAACCAGAAAAATAGAACGCACAAATAAGGGAATTAAAGAAGCCTTAAAGTTCAATTTAATTGATACTACAGTCGCACTGAATCTTGCCTTTTTTGTAAATGCCGCAATATTAATTTTAGCAGCAGCAGCTTTCTATAAAAATGGCCTACATGAAGTGGCAGAAATACAGGATGCACATAAACTCCTTTCCAATATATTCGGAAATGTAGCTCCGGCTTTATTTGCCATTGCGTTAATCGCTGCGGGGCAAAGCTCTACCGTTACCGGAACACTTGCCGGTCAGATTATTATGGAGGGGCATATTAATTTAAGAATTCAACCCTGGTTGCGCCGCTTAATTACCCGTTTATTAGCCATTGTACCTGCTTTTTTTACCATTTTACATTATGGAGATGATGCTCTTGGAGGATTATTGGTTTTAAGTCAGGTGGTATTGAGTTTACAATTGGGCTTTGCTGTAATCCCATTGATTCATTTTACATCAGATAAAAAACTGATGAAAGATTTTGCGATCAAAACCTGGGTAAAGATTTTAGCCTGGGCAAGCGCGTTGGCCATTATCGCCTTAAATGTAAAATTAGTTATAGAAGAAGTTGGTGGTTGGGCCCAAGAAGCCAACAATTGGTGGATTTATGTAGTTGTGGTACCAGCCTTAATTTTCATTGTGTTACTCCTGTTATATGTTTTCTTTCATCCCTTATTGGAAAAGAAAATGTCATCCAAACAAATGGTTCCTCATGGAAATGCTTTGGATATCGGTAAAATTGAGAAAATTAGCTATTCCAGAATTGGCATAGCGGTTGATTTTTCGAAAAATGACCGCAATACCATCAGGCATGCTTTGATTCAGGGCGGAAAAGATGCACATTACTTTTTAATACATGTGGTTGAAACTGCGGCCGCAAGATACCATGGAAATGAAGTGATGGATCATGAAACGCAAAGCGACAGGCAAAATCTGGAGAAGTACAGAACAAACCTGGAAGATTTAGGTTATGATTCTACTCCGTTTATCGGGTTCGGCAGTACAGCCAAAGAAATTGCAGATATCAGTAACAAAAACGACCTGGAACTTCTGGTAATGGGTGCCCACGGACACAAAGGCCTGAAAGATTTGATCTTTGGAACAACGGTTGATTCCGTAAGGCACAAAGTAAATATCCCGGTTTTGATTATCAGATAATGAGTTACTTATTAAGTACTTTCATTATTTTTTTAGTTCCACCGTCACCAGCATTATACATTAAAAGTTTTCCCGCTGGTGAATACAAATACATTGCGGGATACATTTTTGGCAGGAAAGCAGGAATAAACAGATGATTTTTATCCTGAAGAATGGTTACATTCGGTTTGGTATTTAAGCCCTTTGCGTACGAATTAAAAAACTGGGGAATAATATAAGCTTCATCTAAAGTGACCATGTAAATATTCACATCTTTAAATTGATTATAATTGATATTCAGCAAATTAGCCTCTCGCTGACAATGTTCACAGGTACAATCAAACAGCATAAAAAGATTGTTTTTACCTTGTACCAAATCTTTATTTGAAAATGCCTTACCATCCAGTTTAAAGAAAGTAAATTGAGGCAAAAGCGTTGGCTGCTGGGCTTTAGTTTGATGAATGGTGGCAATTAAAAGAATTAAAAGAAGGCTTCTGATTTTCATTTTTGATGTTTAAAAAAATCAAACATAAATAATTAATGTTAACGGAATAAGATATCTTTTAGCTTTTACAAACAGATGAATATTCTATTTTATTAGTCATCAGCTAATGATGAATGATAACAAAAATACAATTATAACTCAAATTTTAAGATATTTGCAATCCGGCATTTTTCTGCTGATTTTTTTATACAGCTTAATAGGCCATTAATAATATAATATAAGTTTTGAAAAACGACATTAACATCAAAAATAAAAGAGCGTATTTTGACTACAATTTACTTGATAAATATGTAGCCGGGATTGCGCTGTTAGGAACAGAAATAAAAGCGATAAGACAGGGCAAGGCAAATATGACAGATGCTTTCTGCATGTTTATTGGCGGGAACCTTTATGTTAGAAATCTTCATGTATCTGAATATAGCCACAGTTCTTTTTATCACCACGATATAAAAAGAGATCGTGCTTTATTACTTCAGAAAAAAGAGATTAGAAAACTTAGACTTAAAGGCGAAGAAAAAGGCTATACAATAGTGCCTTTACGCATCTTTATCAATGAAAGAGGGTTTGCTAAAATAGAAATTGCGCTGGCTCAGGGTAAAAAAGAATTTGACAAACGTGATAGTATTAAAGATAGAGATACCAAACGTGAATTGGATAGAGCAATGAAAAGATAATTATTGGTTCATTAGTGATTAGTTCAATTGTTCATTAGTCATTAGTATCAAAACCCAATGACTAATGAACAATTGAACCAATGAGCGAATGAACCAATGAACCAATGAACCATTGAACCAGATTACCACGCCTGATCGCCAACTAAAGGCACAAATCTGAACGTATCTAAAACTATTTTTTCATAATCAGTTTCATTTACACGGATAACGGTTACCATTTTTTGCGTTTTCTCATCTCCTACCGGGATAACTAAAATGCCCCCAATTTTTAATTGTTTGAGTAAAACTTCGGGCACTAAAGGGGCTCCGGCAGTTACAATGATTTTATCATAAGGTGCATGTTGTGCAATTCCTTTTGATCCATCGCCACAGTAAAAAGTCGGCCGGTATCCCATCCCGGGTAAAACCTGAATGGTTCTATTGTATATATTTTCCTGCCTTTCTATAGTAAATACCTGAGCGCCAAGCTCCATTAAAATACAGGTCTGATATCCTGATCCGGTTCCGATTTCCAAAACCTTATCCCCTTTTTTAATGTGCAACAATTCACTTTGATAGGCAACCGTGTAAGGCTGAGAAATAGTTTGTCCATCACCTATTGGAAAGGCTATATCTTTATAAGCCTGATTCCAAAAGGTTTCATCAAAAAAGAAATGACGCGGAACTTTACCAATTGCTTTTAATACGTTTTCATCTTCAATTCCACGAGACTTAAGTAATTCAACCAGTTTTTTTCTCGCACCACGTTCTCGGTAATTATCAACAAATTTATAGGCCATGAAGTCTCAAAATTAACTTTTTAAAATGGTGTTACAAGATAAAGAAATCAACATTAAGATAACAGACAGTAAATCAAAACTAAAACATTCGCATTTGAAGTAGGCTTAAAAATATTAATTGCGTGTATTGAGGAATTATTTCTACTTTTGAAATCTTATAATCTTAAAAGAAAATCATTATATATGAAGAAAATATTATTCAGTTTTTTCGTTTTTTGTGTTTCTTTATCAACTTTCGCTCAAACTGGAGCAGACTATAATTATTCAATCGCGGCAAGAGCATTTAGTATTATGCAATTGCCAAAAGTTTTAAACCAAACCAATACTCAGGATTACACCAGGATGTTTGGAAACGGAATAATGCTTAAATTTAATGACAACCAAATTAGTTATAGAATTAGCGGAACTTATTTTCGAGATGATTTAGAATTTGATAATACTTGTGGAACATGCGAGATTGGGAAAGGAAAGGTAACTGATTATTCCTTTAAAATTGGTTTCGAAAAGAATTTCAACTATTCAAAGATCCAACCTTATTTCGGTTTTGACATGGGATACCGTTCAAATCGTTTTACAGGAACTGTAACTCCGAAAACAAACGTAATAAGAGATATTATTCAAACAGCTGACGCATCTAAGAATGGCCTGGTGTTAACACCTGTTATTGGATTAAAGGTTAATATTATTCCCCAATTAAATCTATTTGCTGAAAGTAATTTAGATTTCTATTATTCATACGAGAAGCAGGATGTTACCGAACCAAATGGCGTGGCCAGAACGGTAACTACTTATAGAAAATGGGAGTTTTTACTTAACCCAATTTCTGCCGGTCTTCAATTTAACTTAAACAGTAAAAATTAATAGGGATCAACATCTATTTGTGTAAAAACACCTTTAAACTCTTTTGTGGCATTAAATTGAGTTAAGGTTTCTTTTAATGCATCTTTAACTTTTTGGATAGCAGTATGTTTATCAGCTTTGATAATAATTTGCTTGATATAAAGGTTTCTAACACGGCTGATTAAGGGTTGCTCAGGTCCTAAAACACGTTTACCGAATTTAGCTTTAAGAATATTGGCCAAGGTAAATGCGGCATGATCAAGAACATGGGAATCTTTGTGTTTAACATAAAGAAAAATCATACGTGAAAATGGTGGATATTGAAATTTTTCGCGTTCCTGTATCTCGTCATGATACATCCCTTCGTAATCGTTATTTACAACCTGTTTAATAATGCGGTTTTCAGTATCATAGGTTTGGATACAAACATTGCCCTGATCAGCTCTCCTACCCGCCCTACCTGCAACCTGCGCCAATAGCTGGAAACTACGTTCATATGCTCTGAAATCGGGATAACTTAGCAGTGTATCTGCATTTATTACACCTATTAAACTCAAATTATCAAAATCCAGCCCTTTGGCCACCATTTGAGTTCCGATGAGAACATCAGTTTTCTTTTCCTGAAAATCTGTTAAAATTTGCTGCAAGCCATTTTTGGTTCGCGTGCTGTCCATGTCCAGACGGGCAATGGTTACATCTGGATATAGTAGCTTAAGTTCTTCCTCAATCCGTTCGGTTCCGAAGCCCTTTTGTTCTATATGAACAGACCCACAAGCGGGGCATATATTAACACTACTTTGCTGATAGCCACAATAATGACAATGCAATTTACCGCTGCTTTTATGATAAGTTAAACTTACATCGCAGTTTACGCACTTAGGTGTATAACCACATGTTGCACAAATTAAGATGGTGGCATAGCCCCGCCTGTTCTGAAAAAGAACAATCTGCTCCTTTTTTGAAAGCGCCAAATCAATATCTTTAATTAACACACTGGAAAAATAAGAAACCATGGTTTTCCTTTTGGTTTCTTCAGATATGCTGACTACCTGCTGATTTGGCAACTGAACACCCCCAAATCTTTCTTTCATTTCTACAAGACCATACTTGCCCTGCAAAGCATTATAATAGCTTTCCAATGATGGCGTGGCCGAGCCCAGAATAACTTTTGCCTGATGAAGGTAAGCTAAGTAAATGGATGCATCCCTTGCCTGATATCTTGGCGCCGGATCGTATTGTTTGTAGGATGGCTCGTGTTCCTCATCAACCACTATTAATTTTAAATGCTGAAATGGAAGAAAAACTGCCGACCGGGCACCAAGAATTACTTTGTAAGCACCTGTTCTTACTTTATTCCATATTTCCACCCGCTCACTGTTATTAAACTTAGAGTGATAAACACCTATTGAACTCCCAAAGTAGCGCTTGATCCGCTCTACAATTTGCGTTGTTAAAGCAATTTCGGGCAACAGGAATAAAACTTGTCCATCAGTATTTTGAATAATCTCTTCAATTAGTTTAATATAAACCTGAGTTTTACCTGATGCCGTTACACCATGAAGCAAAACCACATCTTTTTCTTCAAACGATTTTTGAATTTGGGATAATGCATTCTTTTGACCATCATTTAATTCAAAATTCACACTAAATTCTTCATCATGAGCAGCTAACCGACTTATAGGCCGCTTCATTATGATAAAAATATCCTTATCGGTTAAAGCTTTTAATGCTGCCGCGCCACAATTACTTTCTTCTAAAAGCTGTTCTTTAGCAATCGGAAGATTAGATTTTTGCAGTTTAAGATAAGCAAGCAGTGCATCCAATTGTTTCGGTGCTCTTTCTAAAACAGTAAAAAGTTGTTTCAAATTTTCCTGATCACTGTAAAAATCATTCAGCAGCACAAATGATTTCAGCAAAGGCTTGTACTTCTGTACAACCTCTTCAGCAACCAATACCAATTCTTTTTCCAGTAATTTATTGATGATTGGATACACCGTTTTCTGTCCCAAAAGTTTAGATACATCATTAACTGTTAACCTTTGTTGTTTTTTTAAGGTTCCAATAATAATTTCTTCTTTTTCTGTAAGTACAATCTCATCGCTGAAATCTTCACGGAGAATGAGAATCGTTTCACTGGCTAATTTTAAGCTGGCCGGTAAAGCAGCAGACATTACATCGCCTTCGTTGCACATGTAATAGTTCGTCATCCAATTCCAGAATTTTAACTGGGTTGAAGTAACCACAGGTTCAGCATCAATAACATCAATGATATATTTGGCCTCGTAAACAGTGGGTGGTGTAGTGGATACGCCACTAATTAAAGCAGTATAAATTTTATGCTTGCCGAATTGAACAACCACCCTTTTACCGACCGCAATCTGATCATTTAAATCAAAAGGTACCCGATAAGTATAGTTTTTCGCCAAAGATAAAGGCAAAATAACTTCAACAAAAAGTGTTTCTCTTTCTGTAAAAATATCAGTTCCCAAACTATTCATTATTTATCTTTAAAAGCAGCAAAAAAAAGCATTATCCAACCCAGAACGAATAAAAGCCCTCCAATCGGAGTTAAAGGACCAATCAGATTAATAAAATCCAACTGTAAAATACTTCTGGTAGCAAGCAAGTATAAAGAGCCTGAAAATAATATGATTCCGAAAGTAAAACAGAAATAAGCTATATTGATGAGCTTGTTTCTATACCGGGCAAAAGTGGAAAGATATAGTAATGCAAATGTATGATAGAACTGGTAATCAACGCCTTTTTGCCAAATTTCTAATGAAGGGCCATCAATTGAAGCCTTTAAGCCGTGGGCGCCGAAAGCGCCGAGTAAAACAGCAACAACACCAAAAAAAGAAGCAGTAAGGATAATTCGTTTATTCATATGTTTTTTGCTTGAAGCAATCGCTAAATTAATAAATTGACAAAGAACTTCTCACTAATCAATGTAATAAATTAAATTTGTTGCACAGCAAATGAAAAAGATCATAATTTTACTAGGTGCATTGTTCATAGGTGTTGCGTTTATGGCCTACTTATATTTCTCCAAATTAGGTATGGAGAATAATGCAAAGGATTTGGCTTTACAATCGGCAACAAACAACGCTGCCCTGGTATTTTCCTTTCAAAATGATAAGAGTTTCTACGAAATAATAGAGGCGCAAGATCTTATTCAACAGGTTTTGGGAAAAGAGAAAATCAACTTTCTGAAACAATTAAGAGAGGTATTGATTAATGATAATGCCCTTAATAGTTATATTAAAGATCAGCATATTTATATTAGCGTACTTCCTGATTCTAATAAAACATTAAATTTTCTGCTAACCGTTGAAGTTCAACCCGATGAAGATCTCAATAAATTTAATGCTCTGATCAAATCAAAAAAATACATTTCAGAAATTAAAAAAGACATATACCGGTTAAAATTAAATGATACACTTTCAACCTTTGCCCGCATTCAAGATCGTGTAATAACTTTATCTACTTCTATCAAATTAATAAATGATGCTGCCATTCGGCTAAATGAGAATCCATTTAGTGAATATATTAAAGAGAATAATGGGCTCAATAAAAATGTTCTGGCGCATATTTACATCAATTTTAACCAAGCTCCTTTATTGTTAAGGAATATTTTAGCGAGCAATATTAATGGTGGGATTTCTTGTTTAAATAAGCAAAACAGTTTTGCAGCTTTAAATTATAATTTCAGCAAGGAAAAAATTCTTTTTAATGGCAGTACAACACTAAAAAATAATGACAATTACCTGAAATTGTTTGAAAGCAGCATTGCTCAAAATACCACCATACAAAACATTTTACCAGACAATACGGCTAATTATGTGATTTATGCTTACGATGATTATGAATCATGGTTTAAAAAATTCAGTTCACTTCAGGAAAGCACTAAAGAATTAGAGCGGGCTAAAACGGTCATTAATACTATTAAAAACGAATATAGAACAGATTTAAATTCTATTTTCCCGCTTCAAACAAAAAATCAGTTTACTATATTTCAATTAAGTACTGCTGAAAAGTTAGGAGCCATCCAGTTAGTGAATGGCGAAAAAGTAAAACAACTTTTATTTGATGTGAGTGCAGACTATAATGAGGAGATTAAACTTTTCAAATCATCAAATATCTTACAAAGTTATTTCGGAGAGCCTTTTAAAAACTTCAGTCGTCCTTATTATACCATTATTGATAATTTTTTGGTGGTGGCTAATAATGCCAGTACGGTTCAGTCATTTTTAAACAGTTATAGAAACAATAAACTGCTTATTCAAACTCCAGAATACCTTGATGCATTAAACCAAATTTCTAACACCTCAAATATTAGCTATTATATAAATTTAAAGAAATCACAGGATATATTCAGAAGTAATGTTCTATTAAAATATTATAAGCACCTTCGGGCAGATAGCGGCTTAAGAAACTTTGATACTTTTCTATATCAAATGATTTCTGATAAAAATAAATTTATTACTAACTTACTTCTAAACAAATATTTAAAATCAGAAATACCAGATTCATTAGGCAATCGTTAAATAGGAAACAGACCAGAAACTAAATTATAAATGAAGAAACTTTTACTTGCTGTATTAATAATTATAAGCTTTCATACCTTACGTGCTCAACAATATTCTTTATTTGGCACTAAAACAATGTTCGATGCTTTTGAAAATCCATCTCAAAAATCCTTTATACTAGATTCCTCAAGAAGATTTTCTTCTAATTTTTTTCTGCCTTATTTCGGTGTAAATGGCGCAAACAGAGGCGATGCTGAATATGTAGTCAGGAGACTTACTCAAGCAGGTGTTAATGATACCAGAAGCCTTTCCATTGGTACCGGAGCAATTAACCACATATACACCAATAATAATATCTACGTAGCAACATTCAGAATATTCCAATCTTACAAATATCAAAAGGAAATGGGATTTGCATGGCAAATCAGATCGGATGCGCATGTTGACTATACCAATGAAACGCTTGCCATTTTTGATACCTATACCAGATTTCCTGCATACACAGAGTTAAATGATATTTTTAACACTAAAGGTTACCAGCAATCTTACCATCAGTTTAGCTTCACTTACAGAGAAAACTACAATAAAAGACTTGCATTTGGCATTAAAGCAAGTTTATTGAGTGGTATTTTATATAATGACTTAGATATCAAAAAATCAAACCTTTACATTAGCCCTGAAACAAATTCATTGTTAATTGGGGTAAATGGAACATATTCCAGCAATTTTAATGACATCGAAGAAATCAATAAAAAAACATTTTTTCCTAATTTCAAGAACCCAGGATTATCGCTGAGTTTTGGCACAAACTATACAACTCAAAAAGGCTTGTTTTTAATGGCTAATGTTAAAGACCTGGGCTTTGTATGGTGGAGAAGCGAAACCCAAAGAACAATAATTAATCAACAAAAAATTATAGAAGATATTGGTTTTAATCAGGCCAATACAAATGAAGAAATCAGAGATATCTTTTTACTTTCTCAACAAAGCAAAAAATTTTTAGCAGCTACCAATGCTAAACTTGATGTGTATGTTTCAAAAACATATGGCTTTTATAAACCTGGATTGATTGTTTCGAAGAATCTGTTTTACAAAGGCGGCGATATTGCTTTAGTAAATACATTTAACTATAACAATTTATCAGCCAGCGTTACGCCGCTTTACAATTTGAATGATATATTTATGGTTGGGCTTCAAGGCAAATATCAAACGCCAAATTTTGAGCTTTTTGGAGGTACGGACAACTTATTTTCAACAGCAAGCCAGGTAAGAGGAATTATAAGTAACAGTGCAAAAATTGGGAAAGGCCCGAATGGTGCTTCTTTTTATATGGGGATTGGAATTAAATTTGGTAATGTTGTAAATCATCCGCAATTCAGTGATGTTATGCCTGGCATTAATGATAATGAAGGCAGGAGTTTCTTCAAAAACCTCATTTCAATTTTTAAAAGAAATTAAAACTAAACTTTTTTCTTAGGTTGAGTGACAACGAAATCTTTCAGATAGAAGGGTTCAAAATAGGCAACATTCTCAAAATCAGCTTTTTCAAACACTTTATTGGCCAACTTTGACATATAATGAGCGGAGTTAAAATTAGCATTGTTAAAGCTGGCGTTCGGCCGGCTCAAAGTTTCTGCACACTTTGCGGCTCCATCCCCAAAGAAAGTGATTTGATTTTCTCTAAACCAATCAGCAAAACTGGTTTCATCGATTATTTTGGCAGATGTTGGTTCTAAAACATTCAGTTTCGCATCAAAAACTGCAGTATAAACTTCCATTCTCCTGGCATCGATCATCGGACAAATCAACCCTGAGTAATCCGGATTTTCATGGATAAATCCCGCGGCCATCATTTCTAATGTTTCAATGCTGATCAATGGTTTCTCCAAAGCATAACACAACCCTTTAGCAGTTGAAACCCCAATCCTTAAACCCGTATAAGATCCCGGACCTTTACTCACCGCTATAGCATCCAAATCAGAATAAGTATATCCAGCCGACTTCATCACTTCATTAATAAACAAGGTTAACCTGCTGGCATGAAGGTTCTGCCCTGTTTCTTCCTTTATCAATACAGTTTTTCCGTCAATTGATAAAGCTACAGAACAAACCTGAGTAGCTGTTTCTATTTGAAGTATTTTAGCCATACGACAAAGATAAGGTAAAAGGAACAAGGTTAAAAGGCAGATGGCCCGAGGTTAAAAAAAGATACCGATACTACATGATGATCTGGTTGTTAATCATCAACCAAAAATGGATTAGTTATGGAACAGGGTCATGCCCGTGTTTTCCCCAGGGATGACAACGGCCTATACGTTTTAAAGCCATCCAGCCGCCTTTAAATGGCCCATATTTACGAATAGCTTCAATGCCATATTGCGAACAGGTTGGCGTAAACCTGCAATTTGCACCAAGCATTGGGGAAATAGCGTATTGATAGATTCTGATCAATCCTAAAAAGAGCCACCCAAATATTTTATTGATGAACTTCATTGGGCTGAACTAAAGTTTTAAAACGCTTAAAAGTAGCAATCAGTTTTTTTTGAATAAAAACAAAATCATACTTCTCTTTTCCAACAAATTGAATGGAAAATAAAAGCAACCCTTTATCTGTTGGCAATTGACTATAGAAATTCTCTAATTTATTTAAACGGTAAGCTTCGCGGATGCGACGTTTTAGCAGATTACGATCAACCGCTCTTTTATATCTTTTTTTTGGAATATTAATCACTACCTGAACAGGAACCTCAGTAGTTTCATCAATAAATAGATATGAGATGCGAAATGGGTATAATAAAAAAGAAGAACCGTTTTTGAACAGCAGATCCAAATGTTTTCTGCTGCATAACCGTTCTTCTTTCTTGAATGTGTACATATATTTTTGATTGATGATTGCAGATTTTGATCTGCCGATTCCGATTGCCCGGAAAAGCAATCAAAAATTATGCTTTATGCTTGCGTTCGTCAGAAACTGTTAATCTTTTTCTTCCTTTAGCACGACGTGATGCTAATACTCGTCTGCCGTTAGCTGTTGCCATTCTTTCGCGGAAGCCGTGTTTGTTTCTTCTCTTTCTTTGCGAAGGTTGGTATGTTCTTTTCATGACTGTATATTATCTTATTATAATTTCAAAATTAAGAGGTGCAAATATAAAGCGATTTCTCTACAAATGCAAGTGTGTTTATTTTTATTTTCTATTTTGGAAAACAAATGTAGTAATTCTTTTGAAAATCTGGCTCCATCCTACTTCTGCACGACATCTTATTACCGTCGGGTTAAATAATTGTCGTTTGATACAAAGCGCATCAATCGCACCTGCGGAACGAAAATATTTATTTCAATTTTTCTACATTCTGTGAAACAATATTTCAATACCTTGGTTCGTATCCTCACGAAAAGTAAATTGCACGATGATGCATCATATTACCCCGGGTGTTCTGAATTAACCATGTTTGCTTTAGCTTTATGAATTTGATACTACTTTTCAAACCGTTATTTTTAACGATTGGATCAGTCCGTCTTTCAATTCAAAATGATAATTCAGCACAACAGGGCTTCCGTCAAATGTGCCTGAAATTTCTGCAGACAAAATACTCGTTGTTTCTTTTTCTTCAAAGCTAACCGGCTTCATTACGACTTTGTATTTCTCATTTGCTTCACTTATCCAGTGTTGTATTTCAGTTCTACCGTTGTAAGTTTTGCCTTCGTCGAGCACTATGGCTGTTGCTGAAAAACAATTAGCATAAGCAACACTATCAAAGGTGCTTTGTGCTTTTACTAAATCTGCTATTACTTTTGGTAAATTCATCGTGTTTGTTTTTTTAATATTGAACAATTAAGAAGTTAAGGGACATTAAGGCTTAATGCCTTAATGGTTGTTTTTTTTAATATCAAACGGTTGGTATTGTTCCTCCATCAATTACGAATTCTGTTCCCGTTAAATAATTGGCTCTTGGCGAAACCAAAAAACCGACTAGTTCTGCAACCTCTTCGGGCTGTGCAGGTCTGCCGTAAGGTATTCCACCCAATGCGTTCATCACACCCTGCGTTGCTTGTTCGATGGTAATATTCGAGCGCTCCGAAATCCGTTCCATCATTCTGATTGCGGAGGTCGTTTTTATCCAACCAGGCGAAACCGTTAGCACACGAACGCCTTTTGGCGAAACTTCATTAGATAAACTTTTGCTGTAATTGATTAATCCTGCTTTAGCAGCAGCATAAGGAAGTGTAGAATCGTATAAAGGTAATTTTCCCTGAATAGATGCGATATGAATAATTACACCACTTTTTCGCTCGATCATTTGCGGTAAAAAGCCCCTATCTAAACGAACTGGTGCAAGTAGGTTTGTTTGAATGGTTTCTTCCCAATCTTCATCGGTCAATACAGCAAAACCACCGCCCTGTGTTTCAGAACTGCCAAGATTATTGATAAGCACATCAAGCCTGTTGTATTTCGCTAAAACCTCTTCCACCACTTTTTGCGTTCCTTCAGATTTGCTCAGATCTGCTGAAATAAAATGTAGTTTTTCATTTGGTGTTTCAGGTGTGTTTCTTGCGGTAATGATTACCGTTGCCCCTGCATTTAGCAATCGTTCTGCAATGGCTTTTCCTGTTCCTTTTGTGCCGCCTGTTACCAAAACAATCTTACCCGATAATTCATTGTTGAAATTAAATTCTGCTTCCATTGATTGAAATATTTAGGACAAAGTTCAGGCCTATGCCCGGTTCATACAAGTACGGAAAAACGAATTGCATAGGGATAAATTTTTCCCTTATTGTACAATTTGGAACATTGCGCTAAATTTGTTTGATGTATGAGAAAAAGATACCATTAAACCTGAATTGTGGCCTCGACCTGATTGGCGAAGTGCTGTATGGTAAATGGAAAATCCGTTTGTTGTGGTTTATCAACGAAGGGCACAAACGACCAAGCGAACTGCAACGCAAAATCCCCGATGCTTCACGCAGGGTTTTGAATATCCAGCTGAAAGAATTGGAAGAACACGAATTGATTACGAAGAAAATTTATCCTGTTGTTCCTCCTAAAGTGGAATACTCATTAACCGATTTCGGAAAAACTTTGATTCCTGTTATTGCTGCTCTGGGGCAATGGGGCGATGATAATGAAGAAAGGCTCAAAACAATAATCCTTTCCCTGCTTAAATAGTAAATTCCCCAATCAGGATAGTTTTAAAAAAAAGCATGGGGTGTTTCTGCGTAACCCGGAAATATACTGGAAAGAAGCGAGACCACTTTTTACCTATCTCCAAGGAAGTTAAACAGACTTCTTTCATAGCGCTATACCTTTTCTTTACCCTGCATTTATCTCAGGTCTATTCCGTAGGAATAATATGAACTCCTGAACTATGGCCAAGTGAAAAAACATGAAGTAAAATCGGGCATTACCGAGTTCTAATGATGAGTGGTAAAAAAGGTCTGATCCATTAATGCAAAAATCCCCTTTTTACGGGATAGCCAAAGCAACTGCAGTTATTTAACTTTATATCAGCATCTTACGGCTATAAATAATGAAACCATCATGAGTTACATTCAAAAATACCATAACCGTTGGTCATCCCTGAAAACAAGGCGACAGTTATAAAATGAGTATATATTGCTGGCCTGGAAGGAGAAGGTGCCAGATAAATAAGCAAAATTAAAACTATAGCATAATATGGACACAGAACAATTTACGCCAAAATCTGATCATCAGTTTAATGACAGTAAAACGATAGCACTGATCAGTTACCTTACCGTTATTGGATGGGTAATTGCATTTGTAATGCATGGCAATAACAAAACAAGTTTGGGAATTTTCCATTTACGTCAATCGGCATTTTTAATGCTGTGCGCAATAGCATTATACGCGGTACAATTTTTCCTTCTTTTTATCCCTTACATCGGCTGGATGTTATCCATTTTAATAGGAACAATTGGCCTTGGCTTGTTTATTTTATGGATATTCGGTTTAATTACAGCCATAAATGGCGAAGAGAAACCATTGCCCTTGCTCGGAACCCGCATACAACATGTACTACGTGGCATTTCTTAATGTAACTCCTAATCAATAATGAAATCACTTAAATCCATCACTTGTTTATTGCTCATATTGCAGCTTTCATTAGCTTGCAAAACAGTTCCCATTACGGGTAGGAAACAACTAAACCTGGTGCCAGATATTTTGATCAGGGAGATGGCATTTACACAGTATGATGATGTTGTTAAACAAAGTAAAACCCTAAATCAAGAAGATGAACTTGCCAAATTAGTTACACGGGTGGGTACTAGAATACAGCTTGCCGTTGAAACCTACATGAATGCTAATAATATGCAAAAGGATGTTAAAAAAATGCAGTGGGCATTCAATACCATTGATGAGCAAATTGCAAATGCATGGTGCATGCCAGGTGGTAAGGTAGTTGTTTATACAGGTTTACTGCCTGTGGCACAATCTGAAACAGGTTTGGCGGTAGTAATGGGACATGAAATTGGCCATGCCATAGCCAGGCATGGCAATGAAAGGATGAGCGAAGCGGTACTGGTTGGCTTAGGCGGTATGGCGCTACAAGAAGCGTTAAAAGAAAAAAAACAAGAAACACAGGCGCTTTTTCTGGGCTTATACATAGTTGGAGGCCATTTGGCAATATCGCTCCCAAATAACCGTAAACAAGAAAGCGAAGCCGATAAACTGGGGCTGATATTCATGAGCATGGCAGGTTATGATCCGGAAGAAGCTGTTCCTTTTTGGCAACGCATGAATGCGCTTCAAAAAACAAAAACACCAGAGTTCTTATCTACCCATCCATCAGACGAAACCCGAATAAAAAATTTATCATTGTTGATCCCGAAAATAAAGGAACAGTATTATAAATCCGAACCTTAAGGATCAATAGAAATCGATCAGGAAAGTGTTCGACCACAGTAAATCTAAGATGTAATCAAGAAAAACAAACGGTAAAGGCGCAAAATTAACTCAAGCTTGTGAAAAATCATAAGCCCCAGACCATTCGAAGAATAAATCATAGTGCCGGACAAATGCAAATCTGCCCGGCTTTTATGCTATTGCTGGGTAAGATACCGGCTATAGCAATAACCTTCTTTACCGCTATCCGTACGTACCAGGCTCCATTGGTCATTTGCCCTGCTGACCACAGTAACGGTCTCTCCATGGGCCGCCTTGCCAATAACCTCCTGATCGGTGCCCGGCCCTTTCCTGATATTCAAATTTGAAGATTCAGTTGTAACCTTTGCCCTGGTTCCGGCGGCAGCCGATGCATCGATATTCAACATCAGGTCGCCTGTTCTGAAATCAGGATCAATCGTGTTATAAATATTCCATAAAGAATCTTTTAGCTCTCCACTTGTTGTGCTACCGTCAATATAAAGCACATTATCTTGTTCCCTTACCTGTAAATTGGCAATTCCGCCGTTCCTCGCTGCTGTAATAAGCGCACCGTATTTTTCCTGTAATGCCATGAGATTATTTGCTGATGGTTAACTTATTGTTTATTTTTTTTGCATGCAATGCACTTACCGACTGCATGAGCGCGGGTAACCTGTCTCTGGTAATGCTTCCCTCAAGGGTTATTTCTCCGGCAGAGGCTGTGGCGGTAACCCCGGGGAAGTCCTTGGTTGCATCTTTGAGCTTTCCGGCAAGTTCCTCATCGGTCGATATCACAGGACCAGATTCCTGTGTCAAAGTGTCCGTCGCAATGCTGTCTGTAACAGCCTTGTCCTTGTTCCCGCTCTTACAGGCATCAAATTGGAGTGCAGAAATGCCAATTGCGGCAATAATTACGTTTTTGGTGATGTTTTTCATGTAGTGATATTAAGTTTATGGTAGAGGCTGATATTTCCAGCCTTGGTTAAACAGATCAACAAATAATACTTTGAAAAGTTCGATGAATTTTCCCATGAGTTCAAAAACCAGACGGTGAGTTTTGAACCACGGCCAGACTCCCACGAGCTGAGGATGGCAAATAAACCAAACCTTTTACAATAAGCAGTGTTCTTTGAACAGCCTGTACAATCTAAACCCGCAGGCACAAAAACCTATATAGAAAAATTATGGCACACTTAGAAGTTGAACCTAAACCTTCACGCCCATGGTGGGTGTGGTTATTGATAGCGCTTTTGCTGATTGCACTTGCTGCGCTTCTTTTTAAAAAATGTAGTAGCGAAACAGGGGGAACCCGATCCGATTCAATCTCGTCGGATTCTGTTGAAACAATAGCGGCAACTGTTCCAGACTGGAATTCAGTGGATTTCAATAGCGCAAAGATTCAAGACCAGTATATCACCGATCGTGATATAGCAGTGAGTGGAAATGGCACTTATACGATTTATACCCTAGGAGAAAACATCCTTTTTCCCACTAATGGAGAAACGATTTCTGATGCCGGTAAAAAGAAGCTCGGGCAAATCAGTGATGCGCTTAAAAAACGATTTGAAGGCGCACAAGTGGCAGTTTTTGGCAGTACTGACTCTACGGGACCAGCAGATGAAAACAAAGAGCTCGGCCGCCTCAGAGCAGAAGCAGTAAAAGCATGGTTGAGCAGTGAAGGCAATATTCCAAACGGGCGCATATCTGTACAATCACTTGGAGAAACTGAGCCGGTTGCCACCAATCAAACTCCCGCAGGAAGAAAACAGAACAGAAATGTTTCAATTGTAGTATTTAATGAAGACAATAAGTAAGTCTAAAACTAAAATAAATGACCATGTCACAGGAAGATAATAATTATAATAAGCTGGAGGAATTATCTGGCAGCGATTACCAGATTGTTGGCGATGAGCCAAACATTATTGGATGGACAGTGAAAAATGAGAATGACACCTCCATCGGCAAAGTGAAAGAACTTCTTTTCGATCCGGGGTCCAGGGCAGTTCGATATCTCATCATTACTCTTGATGAATCCATCCTGACAGAGGAAGAAAAAGAAGTGGCAGTTCCGATAGGCATTGCTCATTTACATACCAGTGATGATGAAGTTGTGTTGCCGAACATTCATCCTGACCAGTTGATTTCACTTCCACGCTATGAAAGAGATACCTTTGGCCATGACACTGAGGTTTATATCCGTGAGGTAATTGGAAGCCCTGCCGCTTTGCGAATTGAAGAATCAATTGTTGACTATGATAGGGAGAGATTCTATGAGCATCACCATTTCGACCGCGCAAACTTTTACAGACGCGGCGGATTGGCTAATGGTCCGTTTGATACATCCTCGCAAGAGAGCACAACTAATCCTCCTGGTCAAACTGGAGATGATGATATTGAAAACAGTTCACGCCTTTAATGCGTAGCTGCTTTTCGTATGTCTAAAATTAGCAGATAAATTGATATAATGATATTTACAGGGGCAAGTCTGTTCACAGCAAAAAAACATCCCCTGTAAATATCATTTTTCTTTTGGCGCACATTTACAGAATTTGAATTGATTATCAGACTGCTTCCACATTTTGTATTTGACCGATTGGAAACAAATATCAATTTGATAAATATAAAGGTACTTTTTCTGCCTTCTCCCCACTTCAGTTACCATTTGGTCACGCGTACAGTTGTGTTGGAAGTAATTTCTCCGAAAAAGTTTCCATTAACGAGAAGATTTGAGCCTCAGAGAAAAAGCGCATAATAAATTATTTCCGCTTTTGAAGGAAGATACTTTGACAAGACAGGGAACCGTTCAATCAGGTACCACTGCAATATATTGTTTCACTGCTGGGAATGACCCCGGAAACATTCAGTCGCCTCAGAAAAAGTCAGCAATAATGCAATAACCAATTACATTAAACCCATTATGATTTTATAGTTAAGTTATTGGCACTTGTTAATTTTCAGTGCTGAAATAAACTTAAGAAAGTATTTTATGGATATAGATACTTAATTTTTCAATACATACGTATGGCTTCATAAGTTTTGATAAAAAAGTAATCCATTATTAATTCCTCTGACGAATGATGGATTTAATATCTGGTACTGCTTTCCATTTGGCCCTTCTTCCCATTCCCTTATGCTTTCAGTGTTACTCACTCTCTCCAAGACTGATTGCCCGTGGTTAAGCGTAACATTGAGACACCACACCTGAACAATCGTCATCCTGAACTTGTTTAAGAACCTTAAATAATATGAATATAGGCAGGAAAGATGCTGACCACAATGTTATTTTTTCTTTGTTATGGTTCTTTCCAATGCAGCAAGCCTTTGCTCCATTTGCTTTAAGGCAGTAATTTCCTTGTCCTTCTCAATAAGATGCAGGGTCAGCTCTTCTATCTTTTTAAGCAGCAGCTTGTTCATCTCTCCTAACTCAATCCCGTTTTCCTCCATTTCTTTTGCTGAGGGTATTTCAGGAAGATGTTTATTTTCTTTAATATAACTTTCCAACTCTTTCAACGTTTCAGCCTTATAACCTTCCTCAAACACATAATCAGGCCAGTTGGAGGCTTCCACTTTAACTTCCTGCGCCCTGATTTTTCCCTTTACTGAAAGCTTTTCTGTTGGTGCCAAGGTTCCAATCCCAACATTTCCTGATTTGTCGACTAAAAATTTTATTCCCAGATAGTCGCCTTTGCTTACCACGAAATGTTGATCATGCAATGCCCCGAAATACCAATTGTCAGTTCCATCGGCAAGTTTAGTTTGAATCCCTTGCGTGAAACCTCCTTCACTGGTGTTTCGCTTCAAGACAATGCCTGGTGAATAATCATAAATCCAGGGATTTCCGGTTACAGGAAAACTATTGTTCTGTGCGTTTACAATACTAAAGCCGTGAAGGATCATTCCTAATAAAATAAATGTTTTTTTGTGTTTCATCCCTATTACTGTGATTTTAATTTATTTTTTCACTTTTCAATTCCAGTATATCTCTTGTTCGCGTTATCAAAGTTTCTTTTTTCGACCATGGCCGTTTCCATTGTGATCGGTGGAGTAATTATTCTATGAGCGCCCATGGGTTGGATTCATTTTAGTTTATGTGATTCAGTTTTTGCTTTGAAGTATTTAATCTTTTCAGGATTTTTTCTTTCCAATAGGTACAAACGACTTTTTACCTGCTCATTTTCTTTCTTTATCTCTATTATATGCAAAGTGAGTTCTTCTATTTTTTCAACCAGGAGTTTATTCATTTCCCCAAGTTCAACACCTTCACTTTCAACCGCTTTCGCTGATGGCATCCCTGGTAGGTGTTTGTACTTTTTAATATAACTTTCCAACTCTTCCAACTTTCCAACATCATAACCTTCCTCAAAAACATAATCAGGCCAGTTGGAAGTTTCCACCTTTATTTCTTTTGCCCGTATTTTTCCATTCACCGCCAGTTTTTCCGTGGGTGCTGTTGTCCCTATCCCCACATTGCCGTTAATGTATAGTTTATCTGGAGAACTATAAGCAGGAGGATCATAGCCTATGCCCATGCCATAGCCACTTAATTGCAGTATTTTTCCTCCTTCAGTACTTTCAATATCTAAAAATCTAAAGCTGCTTGCATAGGATGAATATCCCCACGATCCATGGTAAAACATTTTCATCACTTTGGTCTGGTTGGCATCATAAATCCTAAAAAAATCCAAGTTTGCCTGGGGTGCAAGGATTCCTATGCCTGCATTGCCACTACTGGGAAATGTATTGGTTTGTGCAGAAACAGCCGTGATCAACAATAGCTGTGGAACGAGTAACTTTATGGTTTTCATTTGTTTTTGGTCAGGGTTTATTTCATTTTGCTTTTTAAATTTTCGATCTCTCCAATGGCATCATCCAGTTTCTTTTCCTGCCTGATCAGGTACAACGTCAGCTCCTCTACTTTTTTAAGCAACAACTTGTTCATCTCTCCAATGGCTAAACCTTCTGTTTCCACTTGTTTTGCAGTGGGGATCTCTGGTAAATGTTTATGGGTTTGAATATATTTTTCCAGGTCGGCCAATGATGAAAGCTGATAGTCTTCTTCAAAAACATAATCCGGAAAATTGGCGGTTTCAACTTTGATTTCCTTTGCCCGGATCCTGCCGTTAACAGATAGCTTTTCATTCGGCGTGGATGTGCCTATTCCCACATTCCCCTCTCCTGAGTAGCGCACCAATAAATTGTCGTAGGCCGATGCGGCCTCCGGATGTATGAAATAAAACTCAGATAGCCCCAAACGATTGTTCTCACCAGCAGCCCTGTATACAGTCAACCTGATCTTGCTGACTTCTACGCCGGAAAATGGCAGAATATAACTTCCGCTATCGTGATTTTGAACATTAGCGATTGTCACCCATGCATTCGCATTTTCGTACGTGTTAAAAATTTCTATTTTGAATTTTGTGGGCCACCAGTAACGTGTGGTCCAACCAATCCATACGCCTGCCTGGGTATGGATACGAGGTAATCCCTCAATTAATAACACATAAGGATTCGCCTCATTAACGGGATCGGAGTAAACCGGGGAAAAATTCCCGTCAAAAAGAGAACTGACTGGTAAAGAAACACTTCCTTGCTGAGTAACAGAAAACCGTTGATCGGCATAAAAGAGCAAATTTTTCTCCAACGAGGTTGTGGAGCGGTTTGAAGATGGGATCATCGCCTCCGATTGCCCGAAAACATTGCAGCAGAGAATCGAACAAGAGAGGAATACCACAGCAAATAAGGCCTGATGTATATTGATATTTTTCATTTTAATTTCTTTAAACTCAACCCATTTTATTATTAGAAGCTATTTTTATCTTTTTTGGATGTTTTTACAGGAAAGCTATTGCGCTGTGCGCTCAAAGAAATACATGATACA
This sequence comes from Pedobacter chinensis, assembly GCF_003339865.1. GTDB lineage: Bacteria > Bacteroidota > Bacteroidia > Sphingobacteriales > Sphingobacteriaceae > Pedobacter > Pedobacter chinensis. Next base: position 12,295 of record NZ_QPKV01000001.1, on the reverse strand, counting down.
ATGAATACCAAACCAACATCAGGCATTTTTTATATTCCATATTTTTATACTTCTTTAGTCACGTTTTTAATTCGCTTGTTGCCGCAGCCTATAGTAAAGATATTTCTTGTAGTAGAATGGGCAAAGCCTTTTTGATGTAGTTGGTTATTTGATTGACGAATAAGCCTTTTTGAATGATGAATCTTATAGAGCATACTTTCTAAAAGTCAGTTCATTTCTTCGGTATTAAATAATCTCCAAAATCTGGTTAACGAAAAAAGTCATGCATTTTTACCATCAAAAACCACAATGTGCAAAATCAGCTTTGCATTGAGGCATCAGCTATTGCCCAATTATTTTATAATCCATATTTTTACCTCTAACGCTTAAAATCCAATCATGTCCACGAGATTCTTTTTATTTTTAACGCTGTATATCTTTTTTCAGAATGCAAAGGCACAGATTCCCCCGAATGATGATATCAAACATGCAATGCCAATTAAAAGTGCGCTTGTATATTGCTCTGCCGACGCTGAATTTGTTAATGTCAATGCAACGCCTAGTGGTTACAAGAAAGGATCCTTCTGGGGCAGTGAGGGAAAAGATGTTTGGTACAGCTTTACTGCGATAGGTACAGATGTCATGGCAACTGTAACAGGTAAATCACCAGAGAACAATAACACACTGATTGACCCGCTCGCCGCATTTTACACTTATAAGGATAATATCCTTACCGAACAAATTGGCTCAATGACATCGTCACATAACATCACAACGGCTTATAAAGGTGGGCTCACAATCGGCGAAACCTATTATCTTCGTATCAGTGCTGAAAATGAAGCTACCGGAACCTTTAAACTATGCCTGAATAGTTATAATCCGCCAAAAAAACCAGGACAGGATTTTTCTTCTGCCGCGCTTCTTTGTAACAAAGACAGCTTTACCGAACTCAGCATCAGCGGAGCCGGGCAAAATAACCGCGAAGCCGCCGGAACGTGTTTAAGTACAGAATCCAACAGTGCCTGGTACACCTGGGTTGCAGCCAATAACGGCAACCTTGGTTTTACCATTATGCCAACGTCCACTACTGATGATATTGATTGGGTATTGTTCGATCTTGGCCCTGGTGGAAATCTGATTACACCATCTGCCACCAATGCAATCCGCTGTGCAGCGGGAAGCGGGGTAAACTGCAATCCCAGGTATTATTTAACAGGGATGAACAGCACTTCTGTTGATGTAACTGAACAGGGTGGTTGCTTACCAAACCAGGACGGCTTTGTCAAAGAGATTGAGATGATTGAGGGCCACCAGTATGCCTTGCTCATCGATAACTTTTCCAATGGCAATAACGGATTTAGTATCGCCTTTGATGGCCGGGGAGAATTTCTTGGGCCAAAATCCACCATCATCATGAAAACAGAGAACGCCTGCATGAGCAGCCAGAAATTCATATTTACAACTGAGGCAAACAATTATAATAGTTTGAACTGGAGCTTTGGAACCGGCGCCAGTATGGCAAATGCCAATACAACTGGGCCTTTTGAACTTACTTATACTACTGCCGGAATGAAAACGGTTACGCTCGAAGCCATCTCCTCACGGGGTTGCCGGACGGTCAGCAGTCAATCTTTCTATGTTGCATTAAAGCCCGATCAGCCTGTTATTTCCAGTAACGGAACCAGTTTCTGTTTGGGCAGCAACCTTGAACTCAGTGTTCCTGAGATTCCAGATGCCACATATTTATGGACTGGTCCGGCAGGTTTCAGTGCGGGTACAGCTACGTTGAGCATTCCTATAAACAGTCTGACACAATCAGGAGATTATACAGTCAGCGTAAAAGTTGGCGATTGCATCAGTGATGCAGCTGTTGTTCATATTCCTGCAATTGTTAAAAATCCGGTGGCGAACTTTCAAACGGATCCAGCCATTCCCGGAAAGTTTGCAGCACCCACTCCCGTTACCTTTCTAAACCGTTCACTTCATGCCGACCGGTTTGAATGGGATTTTGGAGATGGCCTGACCTCAACTGAATATCAACCGACACATATTTATGAGAAACCCGGCACCTACCAGATCCAACTTCGTGCCTTTACCAGAAACGGCTGCGCCGATTCTTTTACTGTGCGTAATCTGGTGTTGCTGAATGGCACTGAGCCGCTGATCCCAAATTCTTTTTCCCCGAATGGAGATGGGATCAATGACCATCTGAACATCAATGTGACCAATTTAAAGCGTTTTAGCTTTAAAATATTCAACCGCTATGGTGACGAAGTTTTCCTAACCACCAACATCTTTAACTCATGGGATGGCAGGTGGCGCAATAATCCCGCACCCGTTGGTGCATATTATTATGTGCTGGATGGAGTTGACCTTTTTAACAAAGAGGTTCGTTATAATGGCTCAATTACCTTGATCAGGTAATTACCATAACCGCTGTGGGCAAGCTACTTTGTAAACATTGTTCAGTAACAGTCCGAGCACAACCTCGTGGCTGCCCCTGCTTACCTGATTCAAAGCAGAAGCCGTGAAATCATAACTATAAGTAAAATTTAAAAGATGATTGATGTTGAAGCCTGCCATCACGATTAAAGCATCGCGCTTTCTGTACCCCGCTCCTAACCACATACGATCTCTGAATCCCATTTTCGCATTAATATCCATTGATAAAGGTAAATTATCTACATATTTGAATAACAGGGACGGTGTAACGTTCAAATCTTCAGATAAGTAAAACTTATACCCACTATTCAGGAAAATATGCGCAACCTGTTTCCCGGTATTGTAGCGCTCATCAGCAGAAAAGCTCATCTTCTGCGGTAAAACCTGTTGAACGGAAAGTCCTGTAAAAAAACTGGCTCCATAAAGCCAGGTGCCAATGGATAAATCAGGATACAACCTTGCGTTGGCGGCATTGCTCAGAGCAGGGTCAAGAGGATTTTCAAGCAGAAGCGCATTGATATTGATACCAATGCGATTAAAACCTCCTGCAACACCGAATGAAAGGTTAAGGCTATAGTTTAACTGTAAATGGTAAGCATAGCTTACATTAAAGCCTATGTTTGATAACTGGCCAGCCTTATCAGACACTGCTATAATGCCAATGCCGTGGTGTGCCGGCGAGGCCGTATAGTTTTGGGTATAGCTTCTGGAACGGGGATCGTTCCCTGCACCCTCGAATGATAACGCATTCGGCCATAGGTACTCGTCTCCAAGTGCCCAATGTGCAGATATAAACGATGTTTTTGGCGCATCCTGTAATCCTGCCCATTGTTGCCTGTAGCCAATCTTTACATCGGTATAATTTTCAATGCCACTGATAGCCGGATTCAACAGATAACTATTGGCTAAGTATTGAGTATACTGTGGCCGCTGCTGTGCAGAAAGACTCATGACACTATATAACAACGCCGTTAAAAACAAAAGCCTTTTCATTTACTAATCAGCCATATTAAATCAATCTAAAATCTTCAATTTGGCTGACAAAAAGAAACTGGTTTGACGAAGCATCCGTTTCAACACATCAAAATGGTAAAATGACTGACGAAACTTATAAGTTCGAAATTGCAAATTCTGAATAACAAGTGCTCTAATTTTCAAAATGATTAAATTTATTTTTAAACCTGCAGGGTGCTGTCAAAGTCACAGCGTGGCCATAACCCAGGTTGTCCATCAGGTTGCCGTTCTGGCCGTTGCGCTGCAAGACCAGGATGTTCCCGTTGCCATCGTAGCTGAAATCCTCTTTGAACCGCTGGCCGGCCAATATGAACAGATGGAGAATTGTGCTTCAGCCGCCTCACTAGTCCCTAAACGATATAACTTTGCTCCAGTTTCAAGATTTAATTTTTTCAATGCACTCGGTGTATATCAACCTTTATCAAGTCATCTTTAAAAAATAATGGATCCTCTATTCCTAATTTTGAAGCTATTTGTTGTCTTGTCGCTTCACTGGATAATAATGCGTTAACTTCATTAGTCGGAGGTTTGGCCGCCACATTCCCAAACGGCCACTGCCATACAATTGCTGTTCACGCCAGTTGGGCACAAAAAAAGTCTTAGCGGACGCTAAGACTAGGTGGGGCCATCAGCTAGAATGCTTTTTTAACCATTCTTTTTCTTCTTTCGAGACCTTTATATCTAAAGGATTGTTCGAGTATTTTTTAATAATTTCAATACATTGCTCTTTTAACTTTATATCAGGCTTTCCATATTCAATTATTATATGAGCCGTCCATAATTCTATAAAATATTGATCTCCTTGGAAAAAGTCAGCAAATTCAGTTAAGCTTTTTTCATCTATATATGATTTTCCAATAGAAATTAAGTCTTTATATTCCTTCATTTTATATTTTCCTGGATTAGACGGTGTGATTCCATCTAATGTATTTTGTCTACATTGTAAAATGTACTTTTCTCCTAATGTCATTACTTTAGTAATTTTTAACCTTATTTACTGTTACTCCTGGTGCCTGTTTTGGAATACCATCTACCACCCCTTCTGTGATACCACCAATAGTTTTTCCCCCCGGCACAAAAGCTGCATTAGCTCCAATTTCTCCACCTGTCGTCGGCCTTAAACCAAGGTTTTTTAACATATCAGGCTTAACATCAACTCTTATCAAGTCCCCTTGCAAAAATAAAGGATCTTTTATTCCTAATTTGGCGGCAATCTCACTTCTAGTCAAGCCTTGGGAAAATAAACTATTTACCTCATTTGTAGGAGCTACGAAAATTTCATTAGCTAATCCAAAAGTCTTGCTGTTCGGATATTTTGCGAGCATTTCAGAAGATACTAATTTAGTTCCACCACTTTCAAAATCCTTAACAGCCAAAGTCACATCATCTGCGATTAGCGGGCCTGTCATTTTACCTAACTTATGGGTAAGAAGCACTGCGGCAGCTGCTTCATAAGTATGAGGGTTCGTTCCTGCTTTCTTTAAATCCTCTCCTTTTTGTTTCCAAGTTGTTTTGGTTGTCCAGTTATAAGCTCCCACTGCTGCACCTTTTGCAGTATCATATAGTTTGCCATAGCCCTTTCCTTTGTAAACAATGTCATTGATCACCGCCATCACATTGCCCAGGTGGTTGCTCAACTCAAAGAACTTCAGCCCGTAACTGTTCCATACCGAACTGCCATTGGCCACTGCCAAGTTAAGGTTTGGCCGCCACATTCCCAAACGGCCACTGCCATACAATTGCTGCTCACGCCAGTTGCTCTTGTTGTTCGCATTGTCGTAAACCGCCAGGCTGTTTCCCTGCGCATCGCGCACATACCAGGTCTTCAACCCGCCCGCCGTTTTGCTCACACGGCTCCCGAGGCATCGTAGGCATGGACAATGTTGCCGCTGCTCTTCGTCACCTGTTCGATCTTGCCGTAAACCGTCCAGTCGATGTTGCTGATGCCCTCGGCAGCATCGCTCTTCAGGTTGCCGATCTCATCATAGGCATAGCTGCTGCTGCCCACATCGGTGCCATTGGTCACGCCCGCCGCATCGTTCAGTGTGGCCGTTCGCCGCCATTCGCATGCTGCAAGGCAAAAAACATTGCCACGATGTAACAGCGAAAGCAGAACACTAAAAAGTCGTAGCGGGACACTACGACTAGATGGAGCCACCAAAAAGGTGGCCTGTGCTAATTTATTTACAGTAACCGAATACTTTCAATATCATTTCCCCTAATTCTTTCGGATCAGGGTTCTCTAGTTTTTCAGCCTGCTCTTCGATGGCTGTATACCCTCCTTTTGGACCATTGTTTACTCTTGGAATTAGTCTAATAAATTGACCATCTGAATTAATACTAATACATAGGGCATTTTTTGCAAATGTATTATACGATTTAACATTTGCCTGATTTAATAAGGGGTCTGTTAACCCTTTAAAATTGGTGGGATGGGGAATGCCTGTTTTAGAAGAACTTAGCGCTTCCTTTATTTTAACACCTATTAATTCTATATCGTTTTTTTCTACCTTATAAACAGGCTCGGACATAAGCCACACACCCGCAGTTGTTTCATTAGATGAATGAATATAAACATACTCCTTGAAAAGATATGCTGTTGATTTATACATAATATTTACTAAAAAACTTTAACATTTACATTTACCCCCTGAGACTTCCCGTATTCGGTCATAGATTTGATAACGCCTTCTTGTGCTTTGGTAGCCCCTTTCGGGATAACTAAATCTAATGCCCTACCCGTTACTTCATTAGGCTTAATAGTTACCCCATCCCACAACTTTCGGTCAGGCATCTCGCTACCAAAGGCGTAATAGTCATTTGCAGTCAACACATCGGCACTGTAACTCCCGTCGGGGTTGGCAAGGCGGTTGTCGGAAATAGTGGCCAACACGTTGCCCAGGTGGTGTGCTATCATATTAATCTTACTTAATATGTTCTGTACGCAACACTTCCCCAGTTTGATAATTTAACTTTACCTCGACGCCACAAATATTATATGCATACAGAAAAAGGTCACTTAGCACATAAATTGACGTATAATATCTTGCATTAACAAAGTCCAGTTCTCCTATAGCCCATTGTAATAATCCATCAATATTATAGCAATGAACATTTGTCTTTGAGAACATTCCTTTCTCATCTAACAACAGAATGATAAACCTATCATCAATAACAAGACATTGTATAATTTTAGCAGGGGCTATGATGTTATCATATCCATTTATAATTACTTTATTTTGATTATAATAAAGTGTACTTATTGATTTCATTAATTTTATTTTAAGTCAACTGTTTTACCATATTTAACTTGACTCCCAGGTAAAGTTTCGATTTGAAAACCACCCCCATTGCCAAAACCTTCTACTTTAGCAGCTTCCCCAACTCTCACGTTACCTTTTATTGTTACAGGCGTCATAGAGGTTGGAGTATGTTTCAATGCAAATTTATCTTTTAACTGGGCAGGGGATAAACCTTTAATCTCATCCATCGTTGTAAACCAATCGCCTTTTGCATTTTTTGGGCCTGACAACCTTACTAAACCAGACACATCGTCTGTAAGATTGAGCTCTGCCAATGTAACGTTGCTTTTATAGGGAGATTGCCAACCTTTTTGATTGAAGCTAGCATTTACATCATCAGAACTTACTAATCTTGCTTGGATGTTTTTAACAATTGGAATTTGCGATATCAGAGAACCTGCTTTTTCCAAGACCTTGTTTCCAGCAAACATAAAAAGGGCCTGCCCTATATTATTCCAAGACTCTTTGTTCTGCGCAGCTCTACCTTCCGCTGTTTTAGCCTGATTATGATCGAATGCACTAAAAAACTGTGATCCAGCTATAGCTTGTGTTATGCGCCCTCTTGTATATATCGCATCAAGAACCATTATCGCCGTCATAGATGCAGCATTAGCTGAATTTACAATTTTCTCAGCTTCCTTGTAATCTCCCTTTTTCAAAGCAGCATCTCGACGGCTAGCTACTCCATTGGCATAAGCATTAAAAGCCCATTCCAAGCCATCCAAATCGACCCCATCAATAGGCCTGTTGCTCGCAAACTGGTAGGGCGTAAGTTCGGGATAACTAGCGGTAATCGGGTCAACACTCAAAAACCTCCCTATCCTCCCGTCATAAATCCTCATCCCGTAGTCTTGCTGGTTGCCGGCGCCCTTTACCTCATTGTCGTTCTCCTTGCCATTAAAACCATAACGGTAGGTCGCATTGTTCAGGCTGTAGCTTCTCGATGGCATCTGCCCGCCAAAGGCGTAGTAACCGAGGCTCCGCCGAGCTCATGAACACCTATGAAAACAATAAAAAAACGTGAATAATCGTTGGCGTTCACCACAACCGGCTCGTAAGTGCTACTGGTTTGCACACGGTTGTCACTGATCACCGCCATCACATTGCCCAGATGGTTGCTCAACTCAAAGAACTTCAGCCCGTAACTGTTCCATACCGAACTGCCATTGGCCACTGCCAAGTTAAGGTTTGGCCGCCACATTCCCAAACGGCCACTGCCATACAATTGCTGCTCACGCCAGTTGCTCTTGTTGTTCGCATTGTCATAAACCGCCAGGCTGTTGCCCTGCGCATCGCGCACGTACCAGGTCTTCAACCCACTGGCCGTCTTGCTCACACGGTTCCCCGAGGCATCGTAGGCATGGACAATGTTGCCGCTGCTCTTCGTCACCTGTTTGATCTTTCCGTAAACCGTCCAGTCGATGTTGCTGATGCCCCCGGCAGCATCGCTCTTCAGGTTGCCGATCTCATCATAGGCATAGCTGCTGCTGCCCACATCGGTGCCATTGGTCACGCCCGCCGCATCGTTCAGTGTGGCCGTTCGCCGCCATTCGCATGCTGCAAGGCAAAAAACATTGCCACGACGTAACAGCGAAAGCAGAACACTAAAAAAGTCGTAGCGGGACGCTACGACTAGATGGAGAGGGGTTATTCATTTTTTTTCAGTTCACTTTTGGCTAGATATAAAAATTTTTGTAAGTATGAATTTGAGCCATAACTTATACAATCTTTAAGCTTTTTCAAGTAGCCGTATTTATCTTTTTTCTCCAAATATTTAACGCCAATCACAAAATCCATTTGACATAATTGTCTTTCTCTTAAAATTGGGACGTTAGAAATATAATTTAACAATTCGTCCTCATTCATTTCGTCTAACAAATAATGAGCAATTGGCTCAGGCCAATTAATATTTGATTTATTCTTTACCTTTTTCTTTATACGTTTTAATATTTCAATCTGAAATTTTTTGTTTCCAGATTGAATAGATGCAAAATATAATAAAAATAAGACATCTAAACCACCCGAAGCATCTTGATAAGGTACTTTTTCTGCTTCTTCCCAAGTTTTTATAGCTTCGTTTTCTCTACTTAAGTTCCATAATGCAATCCCCATAAAAACAAAATCACTTGCTGATTCATTATCTATACTTATAATGTCGCTTTCAAGCTTAACAGCATCTTCGTATTTTTCTAAATTAAACAAAGCGTAAACTTTATTTCTCAAACTAGTTAAACTATTCTTTTCAAGAAATTCTTTATCTGCCCTTAAACACGCTTTTTCAAATAAATCTAATTCGATTAAATCCCATACACTAGCTTCTTGTTCCATATATTATTACTTTAATTTGCCTGTAGTTGTGCTATATGGTAATCTTTCAGTATTTGCTGGCAATTTCCCTGACTTAATTTCTCTATTGAAAGTTGCTGCACCCGATTGGGTGTCAGGTTTAAAATCTGCAAAATCATTTTCAGGTTTCCAAGTAGATCCTTTATATTCAGAGAGATGCTTACCACCCACCCATTTAATTCCCGTTGCCATCGTAGCTGAAATCCTCTTTGAACCGCTGGCCGTCCAACATGACCAGATGGACAACGAGCCCCCTTAAAAGCCCAGGGCCATACAGGAACCCGACAGCGATACCAAGAGCCACGTATTTGTCGCCATTGATGTCTTCATCAAAGCGGCAAAGCTAAGGAACATTGCCCCGATGTAACAGCGAAAGCAGAACACTAAAAAAGTCGTAGCGGGACGCTACGACTAGATGGGGACTTATTCTAGTGATGAGATCTTAAATCTTCTATCCACTTCTTAGCTTTACCTGATCCTATTAAATAATCGTGATCATTGTAGGCAATTAAAAAATTACCTCTCATATTTGTAACATAAAAAACAAATGAATAGCAATTTTCTAAAATCTCCGTTAGAACTGAACCATCTTCAAAAAAAAACATATTTTTATCATCTTCTAACTCAAAAAAAAGCACAGCTTCTTTTGCCATAAACATTTTTTCTAATTTCTCCCATCCATACTCACATTTTATTGAACTAAAATCCAGCATATTTTCCCATAAAGGATATACATATTTTTTTCTGGTAGAGTTATTCTGCAATACTTTTTCTATAAGAATATTCTTATCTTTTTCAGAAAGCTGAACAAACTTTTTATCTAAAAGTTTAAGTACATCTAGAAATTCATTACTATGATTTCGTAAATTTTCCATAATTAGGGCTTTTTATCTGTTCTACCCGCAGGCACGTAATCTACTATTATATGGCCTACCTTCTTGTCTTTACCTTTACCAGGCGTTTTCCATCCCACATGCGGCTTATCAGGTCCATTATTTTCATGACCAAAATCAATACTAACCTCCGCACCTCCTTTTCCTGTATATTCAACAGGAATAGACTTCCCATATTGATTGGTTCCCCATTTAGTAACCGTAAAATCGTTTCTATCTACTCCTGTTTTTTCAAAGGCGTATTTTAATGCATCTAAAAAGTTTATTCCACTACCTCTTAGATCTGCGTCTTGATTTCCTAAATCATACTTTAACTTCTCTAAACCTGGTGCACTTCCTTGCCCTAAGCGGCTATCAATTTTACTTTTATATATTAGGTCTTGTGGAGTTGCCTCCGAGCGATTAATTCTATCCTTAATTTGTTGTATATCAAAATCAGATAATTTTGTTGGGTCATTGGTAATTTTCTGATATGGTCTATCGCTTCCTTTACCAGCATCCAACGACGAAAAAACCAATGTAAGTGTTAAACTAATTGCTCTCCCTACAAAAGCAAGAGCACCCCCTGTAACTTCTCCAACTGTAACATTTTTTACTGCTTGCGTTCCACCATTTTTAACAGCACCTTCAAATGCTTGTTTCGCTAGCTGTTTCGTTACGTTTTCGGAACCTTTTACTATTACAGCTGTACCTACTCCATCTTTAAGCGTGTTATCCTTGCTACTTTTTCGTTCCAACCCATCTAAATCAGTACTTTCAATGGGCGTATTACTTGCAAACTGGTAAGGCGTCAACTCTGGGTACTGTTTGGTTATCGGGTCAACACTCAAAAACCTCCCCACTCTTGGATCATAAATCCTCATCCCGTAGTCCTGCTGTCCACCTACAATATCATTGCCATTGGCATCCTTTTTTACCTCATTGTCATTCTCCTTGCCATTAAAACCATACGATAGGCCGCATTGTTCAGACTGTAGCTTCTCGATGGCATCTGCCCGCCAAAGGCGTAGTAACCGAGGCTCCGCCGAGCTCATGAACACCTATGAAAACAATAAAAAAACCGTGAATAATCGTTGGCATTTACCACAATCGGCTCGTAAGTGCTGCCGGTTTGTGTGCGGTTGTCATTGATCACCGCCATCACATTGCCCAGGTGGTTGCTCAACTCAAAGAACTTCAGCCCGTAACTGTTCCATACCGAACTGCCATTGGCCACTGCCAAGTTAAGGTTTGGCCGCCACATTCCCAAACGGCCACTGCCATACAATTGCTGCTCACGCCAGTTGCTCTTGTTGTTCGCATTGTCGTAAACCGCAAGGCTGTTGTGCGACGTAACAGCAAAGCAGAACACTAAACCCCGTAATGCGACGTTACAACTATATGAAGCAAGCATCCGCTTGTGTCTATTCCAATGTACAGTAAGCACAGCTAGAAAGGGGATTATGTTTTTATCAAATACTGGAAGAGAACTATCATTTTATTTATACACTTTTCTTCCCTATTTTTGGGCAAAAGCGAGGTTTTTAATGCGCTTTTGTAAACTCTTATGAATATAGGATGCAAGATTATAGCATTGCGTAAGCTCAAAAAAAACTTTCATGCCGATTTGGCTAGGATAGCTGGCGTATCCAGGAAGATCATAGGCAAGTATGGGCGCAACGAAGCCTTGCACTATGTAGAAGTGTCCAAAAAGATTGTCAGTGCATTGGAGGTTTTCCTTGATTACCTAAGCATGGCCGTGATGAGCGTTATCGACAGGGAGCATATTTCATATACGCTAAGATTTCCTTGATATGACCATAGATCAAATGAAACTGATTATTTCATCTGGAAAATCAGCTGAAAGAAGAAAAGCGGCAAAGAAAATAGGTATTAATAAAACGACGAGCTTGGGGGAATGCCTATTAACGGCTTATTTAAAGGAATCCAAAAGCCCCAAAACATGGGAGACCCAGCACGAAATGATTAAGGCTCTAGGTTTGATTGAGTACAAAAAGGCATTACCTATAATCGATAACATTGTTGGACAGAACCAGCCCTATAGTATGATAAGCAATGCTGCCGCTCAAAGCTATGTAAGACTTAAAAGAAAAGGCTTTGTAAAATAAACTGTGTCAATCTAAAATAATGCTTCTCAAAAAAATCAATTCAAATCTAATATCATTCTATCAGGAAACCAAATGGCAAGTTTCTGAGCAGTTGTAGCCCAATTGCTCAGCGGCATTGTCCATTTCTGACTGATGTTCTTTTGCGCCAGATAGATCAGTTTCAGCAAAGCCATATCTGATGTGAATGCACCCTTGGTTTTGGTGACTTTCC
>NZ_QPKV01000022.1 GCF_003339865.1 Pedobacter chinensis | reverse complement strand
ATTGCTCGAGGGCCTTTTGTTTCATTAGCTCATAATCGAGCTGTTCTTCTCTCATCATAATAAACTGTATCTAAAGTTAGTGATTTTGACTTTTGACACAGTTTATTTTACAATCTCAAAGAAAATCAATAAAAGATGCCCAGCCAATAATTCAACTATTAAAGAAAGGCAGCTTGTCTATCATAGAGGGAGCCCTAATGCCGCTCGCCTACGATAAGATGCTCCCTCCAAATAATGAGATTATCGAACTTATTGAACTTGGCTTCGACCTAAACAAACACTCTGACCGCATTGGCAAGGAAAGGGGGTATACCGATCCAAGATATTCATTGGCTGCCGCCTGTGCTGGATGGGACAAACGACTAACTCTTGAGTTTCTAAATCACTGCTTGGCTACCGCCAATAACGATCATATGTTGGAACAAGTTGCCCTCAATTCACTAAAACAGAAGTATTCGAACCTGCGTTAGTAGAATCCTGATTATCCTATTAATTCTTTGATGCCACCATCCAAGGATCTTCTCTTGATTTACGCATAGCTGTAAAGGCTACTGGGAGATCATTTAGTTCGAGAATAGTTGGGTCAATATCTAAGATTTGACGCAGGGAAACAACAATTATTTCAGATTCGTCAATAATCTGTTCTCCCCAGAAATCCCAAGTCCCGTCTTCGTGATGTACCACATACACAACTGGGTAATTCTCCTTCATTATGTAGTTGCTGGTAAAAACGGCAGTGTCTAGGTTTTCCTTAAATTGTTTACTCATTGTTTTCTCCTTTCTGATTCCTTTTTCAAATTTTGTTGTTTGGATATAACCTTTAAGTTACCATTACTGTTCGACCCTCCATTAACCCTCTCGACAACATGATCTACCTCTGCTTGATTCATATCTGCCTTACCCCCCTTTGGAACCGCTTTAGGTATGTTCATAACGCTCCCATCCTCATCGCTCTTTAAAACCCCTCTGTTCATTTTCTTATTGTGCTCCAAGATGCGTTTTCGCTGGGCTGGCGTGGTCTCTAATCCAGGCCCAACCTTCCTAGGCTGTTTTAGCTTGGAATAATCAACAGGCCCATCCCATCCTTCAGATTTATCGCCATTCGCTCTTGAAACTTGCTCCTTGGTACCTTTATCAGGAGACGATTTTGATTTTTGGTTTAGAGCAGCACCACCAAAAACAATGGAGCCAGCCTGTTGATACGCTTCTTCACTCTTCTGCCTACGTTCCTCTTCTTGTTGGCTGTCGGTCTTCCTGTTTGAAAAATATTCCTTTAACTGGGCGGGGGTCTGCCCTTCAAGTTTCTTCACGTTGTCAAACCCGTGGTACGGTGCATAGTTCCATTCCGCATCTATGGTGTAAGTTGCCCCATTGTAATCCACCTTCTGCACGGTAAGCGCATCAGCGAGCGAACCGTGCTCCACGCTTGATAGGGACAGCTTGGATTTGCCCGTTTTCTTATCGGTAAGCAGGTTGTAATTATAGGTCTCCAATCCATCCAAATCCACGTTAAGGACCGGGCTGTTGCCCGCAAAAGCATAAGGAGACCACCAAGGATAATCAGCCTGCAAAGGATCCACGCTCAAGAACCTCCCCAGCCTGTTGTCATAGATCCTCATCCCGTAGTCCTGCTGGTTGCCCGCTCCCTTCACCTCATCGTCGTTCTCCTTGCCGTTAAAGCCATAACGGTAAGCCGCATTGTTCAGATCATAACCACGGCCTGGCATCTGCCCGCCAAAAGCATAATAGTCGTTGGCGTTCACCACGACAGGTTCGTAATTGCTGCCGTTTTGCACACGGTTGTCATTGATCACCGCCATCACATTGCCCAGGTGGTTGCTCAACTCAAAGAACTTCAGCCCGTAACTGTTCCATACCGAACTGCCATTGGCCACTGCCAAGTTAAGGTTTGGCCGCCACATTCCCAAACGGCCACTGCCATACAATTGCTGCTCACGCCAGTTGCTCTTGTTGTTCGCATTGTCATAAACCGACAGGCTGTTGCCCTGCGCATCACGCACGTACCAGGTCTTCAACCCGCCCGCCGTTTTGCTCACACGGTTCCCCGAGGCATCGTAGGTATAGACAATGTTGCCGCTGCTCTTCGTCACCTGTTTGATCTTGCCGTAAACCGTCCAGTCGATGTTGCTGATGCCCCCGGCAGCATCGCTCTTCAGGTTGCCGATCTCATCATATGGAGTTGCTATCTTTGAGTAGAGACATTTATGGAGCAGATTTGAAATGTAATTTTAAATTTGGCATATATGAAACACAGAGTATTTGACGATGAGTTCAAAAAGATGGCAGTAGAGCT
>NZ_QPKV01000021.1 GCF_003339865.1 Pedobacter chinensis | reverse complement strand
AGTTCTTAAAAGAGATGTCAATGTAGCGCAAGCGGGGTAATGAAGTACGGATTCAAGTACAGAGTTCCGAAGCTTGATTTTAAAGTCAATGTCTGACAGACATAACAAAAAAAGATGACCAATTTTAACATGGTTGAAAACTGGTCAGAATCTTACAACACATTTTACAATGGAGAGTTTGATCCTGGCTCAGGATGAACGCTAGCGGCAGGCCTAATACATGCAAGTCGAGGGGTAGAGGGGAGCTTGCTCTCCTTGAGACCGGCGCACGGGTGCGTAACGCGTATGCAACCTACCTCAATCAGGGGGATAGCCCGGAGAAATCCGGATTAACACCGCATAAGATCACCGCACGGCATCGTGCGATGATCAAACATTCATGGGATTGAGATGGGCATGCGTGTCATTAGCTTGTTGGCGGGGTAACGGCCCACCAAGGCGACGATGACTAGGGGATCTGAGAGGATGGCCCCCCACACTGGTACTGAGACACGGACCAGACTCCTACGGGAGGCAGCAGTAAGGAATATTGGTCAATGGAGGCAACTCTGAACCAGCCATGCCGCGTGCAGGAAGACTGCCCTATGGGTTGTAAACTGCTTTTATCCGGGAATAAACCTCTCTACGTGTAGGGAGCTGAATGTACCGGAGGAATAAGGATCGGCTAACTCCGTGCCAGCAGCCGCGGTAATACGGAGGATCCAAGCGTTATCCGGATTTATTGGGTTTAAAGGGTGCGTAGGCGGCCTGTTAAGTCAGGGGTGAAAGACGGTGGCTCAACCATCGCAGTGCCCTTGATACTGATGGGCTTGAATGGACTAGAGGTGGGCGGAATGAGACAAGTAGCGGTGAAATGCATAGATATGTCTCAGAACACCGATTGCGAAGGCAGCTCACTATGGTCCTATTGACGCTGAGGCACGAAAGCGTGGGGATCAAACAGGATTAGATACCCTGGTAGTCCACGCCCTAAACGATGAACACTCGCTGTTGGCGATACACTGTCAGCGGCTAAGCGAAAGCGTTAAGTGTTCCACCTGGGGAGTACGCCCGCAAGGGTGAAACTCAAAGGAATTGACGGGGGCCCGCACAAGCGGAGGAGCATGTGGTTTAATTCGATGATACGCGAGGAACCTTACCCGGGCTTGAAAGTTAGTGAAGCGTCCAGAGATGGATGCGTCCGCAAGGACACGAAACTAGGTGCTGCATGGCTGTCGTCAGCTCGTGCCGTGAGGTGTTGGGTTAAGTCCCGCAACGAGCGCAACCCCTATGTTTAGTTGCCAGCACGTCAAGGTGGGGACTCTAAACAGACTGCCTGTGCAAACAGAGAGGAAGGAGGGGACGACGTCAAGTCATCATGGCCCTTACGTCCGGGGCTACACACGTGCTACAATGGATGGTACAGAGGGCAGCTACATAGCGATATGATGCGAATCTCACAAAGCCATTCACAGTTCGGATTGGGGTCTGCAACTCGACCCCATGAAGTTGGATTCGCTAGTAATCGCGTATCAGCAATGACGCGGTGAATACGTTCCCGGGCCTTGTACACACCGCCCGTCAAGCCATGGAAGTTGGGGGTACCTAAAGTATGTAACCGCAAGGAGCGTCCTAGGGTAAAACCGATAACTGGGGCTAAGTCGTAACAAGGTAGCCGTACCGGAAGGTGCGGCTGGAATACCTCCTTTCTGGAGCAGAGTTGACTACTCGCTGCGCAACATGATACTCTTATATGAAGAAACAAAAAAGAAACACCCAGAAGAAATGACGGTTGTCCCAATGACCAACAAGACAACGGCACTGAAGCTAGGTTGGCAAAGGAAGCGGTGGCGGTGACATACTAACCCGCGACCAAGCGACCTGACAAGAAGTCCCGTAGCTCAGCCTGGTTAGAGCACTACACTGATAATGTAGGGGTCTCCAGTTCAAATCTGGACGGGACTACCATTGAAGGTGCCCAGTCGGCAATTGGCAGTGATGACACTGTGAACCGAAAGGCTGGAAACTGAATCTGGGGGATTAGCTCAGCTGGCTAGAGCGCCTGCCTTGCACGCAGGAGGTCAACGGTTCGACTCCGTTATTCTCCACCAGACAGGGTTGAAAGGTTGAGGGCGTGGGGCGAGACCCATGGCCGAGACAAAGAGACCACAACAAAAGACGACATCACCGGGATCGGTGATCCACATTGACATGATCAAAAAAGAAGAAAACGCCATGGGGCATATATGATATGGATTTATTGTATAAAACGGTTCGAGACCGCGGTTTTTACTAATAAGGCTGAAACGAGGCTTGGTTGGGGGAGAATGAAACCCTCTGCCTTCATGCCCTCCACCTTCAACCTTAACAAAGTTCTTTGACATATTGGAAGAAGTTAAAAAAGAAGAGCAAACAACGACAGGCGACTGTTGTGTTTGTGCTCACTTAACTGACATGCAAATGCTGGATAAGTGTGAGACATCACGACAAGAGCGAAAAAGCACACCATGCGGCGCAAAAGGCGCATGAGTGGAAGAAAGTAATAAAGAGTACACGGGGGATGCCTTGGCTCTCAGAGGCGATGAAGGACGTGATAAGCTGCGATAAGCTTCGGGTATTTGCAAATGGGAATTGATCCGAAGATCTCCGAATGGGGCAACCCGGCTGGTTGAAGACCAGTCACATGATATGAGCGAACCTGCCGAACTGAAACATCTAAGTAAGCAGAGGAAGAGAAAATAACAATGATTTCCTGAGTAGTGGCGAGCGAAAGGGAAAGAGCCCAAACCATCCATGTCACGGCATGGGTGGGGTTGTAGGACTACGACGTGGCATCAGCGAACAGAAGTGGAACGGGATGGGAATCCCGGCGATACAAGGTGATAGCCCTGTACACGTATAGAACGCTGGCCTAGTAGTATCCTGAGTACCGCGAGGTCGGAGACGCCTTGTGGGAATCTGCCGGCACCATCCGGTAAGGCTAAATACTCCTGAGAGACCGATA
Organism: Pedobacter chinensis; assembly: GCF_003339865.1. Taxonomy (GTDB): domain Bacteria; phylum Bacteroidota; class Bacteroidia; order Sphingobacteriales; family Sphingobacteriaceae; genus Pedobacter; species Pedobacter chinensis. Next base: position 2,653 of record NZ_QPKV01000021.1, on the reverse strand, counting down.
GTGAACCAGTACCGTGAGGGAAAGGTGAAAAGAACCCCGAACAGGGGAGTGAAACAGAACCTGAAACCGTGTACTTACAAGCGGTCGGAGCTGGCAGGTCCAGTGACGGCGTGCCTTTTGCATAATGAGCCTACGAGTTACTCCTCTCTGGCAAGGTTAAGTGCTTCAGGCACGGATCCGAAGCGAAAGCGAGTCTGAACAGGGCGCATAGTCAGAGGGGGTAGACGCGAAACCTTGTGATCTACCCATGGACAGGTTGAAGGTGCGGTAACACGTACTGGAGGACCGAACCGATAAACGTTGAAAAGTTTCCGGATGATCTGTGGGTAGGGGTGAAAGGCTAATCAAACTGGGAAATAGCTCGTACTCCCCGAAATGTTTTTAGGAACAGCGTGGACATTTAGTCTCATAGAGGTAGAGCTACTGATTGGGTGCGGGGGAGTCAAATCCTACCAAATCCAGACAAACTCCGAATGCTATGAGATATGGTCTGCAGTGAGGCGCGGGGTGCTAAGGTCACGCGCCGAGAGGGAAAGAACCCAGACCATCAGCTAAGGTCCCCAAGTCACGGTTAAGTTGAACTAACGAGGTCCGATTGCACAGACAGCTAGGATGTTGGCTTGGAAGCAGCCATTCATTTAAAGAGTGCGTAACAGCTCACTAGTCGAGCGATCGGGCATGGATAATAAACGGGCATGAAACCGTGCACCGAAGCTATGGGATTGAAATATATCGGTAGGGGAGCATTCCATGTGCGGCGAAGGTATCTGGCAATGGGTGCTGGAGCGCATGGAAAAGCAAATGTAGGCATAAGTAACGATAAGGCGGGAGAGAAACCCGCCCACCGAAAGGATAAGGTTTCCTGATCAACGCTAATCGGATCAGGGTCAGTCGGGACCTAAGGAGAACCCGAAGGGGAAATTCGATGGACAACGGTTTAATATTACCGTACTTTTTATGACTGCGATGTGGGGACGGAGTAGTGACACTGCCGCGATCTGACGGAATAGATCGTTGAAGGCCGTAGGTATATCGATGGCAGGCAAATCCGCCAACGATGCTGAAAGCTGATAGTACCGCGAGGCTCCGGCCGAGCGGATAGCGCAGGTAATCAGACTTCCAAGAAAAACCGCTAAGCCTCAGGTCATAAAAACCCGTACCGCAAACCGACACAGGTATCCGGGAAGAGGATTCTAAGGTGCTCGAGTGAATCATGGCTAAGGAACTCGGCAAAATGGCCCTGTAACTTCGGGAGAAGGGGCGCTGGCAGCAATGTCAGCCGCAGTGAAAAGGCCCAGGCGACTGTTTAACAAAAACACATGGCTTTGCAAAATCGAAAGATGAGGTATAAGGCCTGACACCTGCCCGGTGCTGGAAGGTTAAGAGGGGATGTCATCCGCAAGGAGAAGCATTGAATCGAAGCCCCAGTAAACGGCGGCCGTAACTATAACGGTCCTAAGGTAGCGAAATTCCTTGTCGGGTAAGTTCCGACCTGCACGAATGGTGTAACGATCTGGGCGCTGTCTCAGCCATGAGCTCGGTGAAATTGTGGTCCCGGTGAAGACGCCGGGTACCCGCAACGGGACGGAAAGACCCCATGCACCTTCACTACAATTTAACATTGACATTGGGCACAGGATGTGTAGGATAGGTGGGAGACTATGAAGCGGCGTCGCCAGGCGTCGTGGAGTCAACGTTGAAATACCACCCTTTCTGTGTTCGGTGTCTAATCCCTCTCTGAGGGAGACATTGTTTGATGGGTAGTTTGACTGGGGTGGTCGCCTCCAAAAAGGTAACGGAGGCTTTCAAAGGTAAGCTCAGTACGCTTGGTAACCGTACGTGGAGTGCAATAGCATAAGCTTGCTTGACTGTGAGACACACAGGTCGATCAGGGTCGAAAGACGGATATAGTGATCCGGTGGTTCTGCATGGAAGGGCCATCGCTCAAAGGATAAAAGGTACGCTGGGGATAACAGGCTGATCTCCCCCAAGAGCTCATATCGACGGGGAGGTTTGGCACCTCGATGTCGGCTCGTCACATCCTGGGGCTGGAGAAGGTCCCAAGGGTTCGGCTGTTCGCCGATTAAAGTGGCACGCGAGCTGGGTTCAGAACGTCGCGAGACAGTTCGGTCCCTATCTGTTGTGGGCGTAGGAATTTTGAGTGGGGCTGACCTTAGTACGAGAGGACCGGGTTGGACCAGCCTCTAGTGAATCTGTTGTTCCGCCAGGGGCATTGCAGAGTAGCTACGCTGGGAATAGATAAGCGCTGAAAGCATCTAAGTGCGAAACTAGCCACGAGATGAGAGTTCCATATCAGGACCGTGGAAGACTACCACGTCGATAGGTCACAGATGTAAAGGTGGCGACACCACAGTCGAGTGATACTAATCATCCGAGGCTTTCAAGGCAGACAGACCGTTGTTCGCTCTTCAGATTGACTTCTTTCAATAATGTTCAAGGTTCAAGGCCGAATGGCTCAAGGTCCGGGGTTACCCTCCACCTTCATGCCGTCCACCTTTTGCCTCAATAAAATATTCAGGTGCCTATATCGGTGGTGTCCACCTCTTCCCATTCCGAACAGAGAAGTTAAGCCCACCAGAGCCGATGGTACTGCGGTAACACGTGGGAGAGTAGGTCGGTGCCAAATCTTAAA
>NZ_QPKV01000020.1 GCF_003339865.1 Pedobacter chinensis | reverse complement strand
CTGGACAGCTCTACTGCCATCTTTTTGAACTCATCGTCAAATACTCTGTGTTTCATATATGCCAAATTTAAAATTACATTTCAAATCTGCTCCATAAATGTCTCTACTCAAAGATAGCAACTCCAGATGGGCTTGCAGCCAAAAACGGTCATCGTGGTACAGGCGGACGGAACGGAAAAGCAGACCGCTATCGAAGACGTAAGCGCAGGCGATGTGATACTCGTAAAGCCCGGTGAAAAGATTGCGGTAGACGGCATGGTCATATCGGGCAATTCGTATGTGGACGAAAGCATGTTAAGCGGTGAGCCTGTACCTGTATTGAAAAAAGAAAAAGAAAAAGTATTTGCAGGAACGATTAACCAAAAAGGCAGCTTCCGGTTCAGAGCGGTAAAAGTGGGCAAAGAAACCATGCTTGCCCACATCATCAAAATGGTGCAGGATGCACAGGGAAGCAAAGCACCCGTACAGAAACTGGTCGATAGGATTGCGGGCATCTTTGTTCCCACAGTGATAGGTATTGCCATCCTGACATTTACACTATGGTTGATTTTGGGAGGCGAAAACGGGGTTGTTCAAGGTCTGTTGGCAGCCGTTACGGTATTGGTCATTGCCTGCCCCTGTGCTTTAGGCTTAGCGACACCCACCGCTATTATGGTAGGCGTTGGTAAAGGTGCTGAAAATGGCATTTTGATAAAGGATGCCGAAAGTTTGGAACTGGCCAAAAAAGTAAATGCCATCGTTTTGGACAAAACCGGAACCATCACCGAGGGAAGACCACAGGTAACGGGCATTAAATGGCTGAACAACGAGGACACCGCAAAAGAAATCCTTTTGAGCATCGAAAAGCAATCCGAGCATCCATTGGCAGAAGCCGTAGTGAAGCATCTTGACGATGTAGCGACCACCTCTTTATCCATGTTCGACAGCATTACGGGCAAAGGCGCAAAAGCAGACCATGACAACGAAACCTATTATGTAGGCAACAAAAAGCTATTGGCAGAAAACAACATTGCCATTGCCGGCGAATTACAAGACCAGGCCGAAGAATGGGGCAAACAGTCTAAAACCGTTATCTGGTTTGCAAACAGCAAAAAGGCTCTTGCTGTAATCGCTATCGCCGATAAGATTAAGGAAACATCGGTGCGGGCTATCCGGGAAATGCAGGAAATGGGCATTGACCTGTATATGCTGACCGGAGATAATGAAGCTACTGCAAAAGCCATTGCGGAGCAGACAGGCATCAAGCATTACAAAGCCGAAGTTTTGCCACAGCACAAAGCCGACTTTGTGAAAGAACTGCAAAGTAAAGGAAAGGTAGTGGCAATGGTGGGCGATGGTATCAACGACAGCACCGCATTGGCAACAGCCGATGTAAGTATCGCAATGGGCAAAGGCAGCGACATCGCAATGGACGTAGCCAAGATGACCATCATTTCATCCGACCTGACCAAAATACCGCAGGCAATACGTTTGTCCAAACAGACCGTAGCCACCATCAAGCAAAACCTGTTCTGGGCGTTTATCTACAACGTAATCGGCATTCCGGTAGCGGCAGGTATCCTTTACCCTGTTAACGGCTTCCTGCTCAACCCGATGATTGCGGGTGCGGCAATGGCATTGAGCAGCGTGAGCGTGGTCAGTAACAGCCTGCGGTTGAAGTGGAAGAAATAAAACAGTAAATCTCACAAATCAAACAAGAAATTACACAACAATACTGAACTGAATAGTACGGAAATTTGCATTATCAGATAACTCTAAAATTTATTAACAATGGAAAATAAACAATTTCAATTCAAGACGAACATCAATTGCGGAGGTTGTATCGCATCTGTAAAACCGCACTTGGACAAGGCAGAGGGTATCTGCCATTGGGAAGTGGACACTGCCAACAAGGACAAGGTACTTACAGTGAAGTCCGAGGGCATTACCGAGCAGGAAGTAATATCGACCGTGCAAAAGGCAGGCTTCAAAATTGAACCTTTGGACGCCTAAGCCAACAACTTTTTGAAATGCCCTTTTTCCGACCGAATTTTCTATGAGGTTGGGTTGCTGAAAAAGGGCATTTTATCAATTCTGAAAAAAGGCGATAGGTTATTGCGTATATGGCATTTTTTTGTCCATATAGCAAAAAAAAACGTAAAACGATATAAAAAACCAATCTAATTTGTAACTTTGTTGCGTTGAAAAATTATAGAATACATATAGGCATTTTGACATTGTTCTGTTTGGTTTTCTTTATGATGCCAAGTCAGAGCTATGCCTGTTCCAAAAATTCAACAAAGACCGAGCAGTCTTCCTGCTCAAAGGAGAAATCCAAAAAATCAGAACATAAAAAAGGTTGCAAGGGCAAATCCTGTAAAAAATGCAAAAGTGACAAATGCGGGGGCGGCTGTTCACACAGCTCTTGCAGGTGCGGTGCTTCAACCACTTCCCTAAATGTCCCAACCATAATCGAATTAAAGGCAAAAAATCACTTAGCAGCAGCTAAAAAGCAAAAATTCGGTTTCAAAGAAGCCTACTATTCTTCGGGCTTTTTCTCCATTTGGCTACCGCCTAAAATAAGCTAAAACTATGGCCTGATAGCCATAGGTGTGTCCTGTCAGAAGCTGTTCCGGCTTTTGCAAATCCCCTATTTGTATCATTTACTTAAAATTTAAAACAGAAACGGGTTTATCAATCCCCCGTTTCTCAAAATGTAATTATTATGAAATCATTATCAAAAATAGTGATGGTAATCGCCGTGTTACTATCATCAATAAACGGCTTCGCACAAATCAAGAATGCGAAAACAGAAACCGTAAAGATTTACGGCAATTGTGGTATGTGCAAAACCACCATCGAAAAAGCAGGTAACGTAAAAAAGGTAGCCAGCGTGGACTGGAACAAAGATACCAAGATGGCTACGCTCACCTATGACGGCGACAAAACAAATCAGGATGAAATCCTGAAACGTATTGCTTTGGCTGGTTATGACAGTGAGAAGTTCCGTGCGCCGGATGACGTATATGCTAAACTGGCTGGTTGCTGCCAGTATGATAGACCCGTGAAGACGGTTGCCAAAAACAAAGAGGCTGGCATGGACATGAATGCCGGACATGGCAATCACGACCATAGCCAAATGGCAGCTAATAAAGATGCAGCTCAAAACCAATCACAGCTAAAAGCTGTATTTGACAACTACTTTTCAGTGAAAGACGCTTTGATAAAAACCGATGCGGCGACCGCATCTGCCAAAGCCGCTGAATTGGCTGCATCCCTTAAAGCAGTCGATATGAACAAGCTATCGGCAGAGGAACATACGGCTTGGATGAAAGTGATGCAGGATTTGACGGCCAATGCGGAAAGCATTTCAAAATCAAAAGATGTTGCAAAACAAAGAAGTGCTTTTGCGGCACTTTCGGAAAGCATCTACACACTTGCCAAAGTTTCTAAACAGGACACCCCCATTTATTACCAGCACTGCTCTATGTACAACGGAGGTAAGGGAGCCAATTGGCTAAGTAAAGAGAATGCGGTTAAAAATCCATATTACGGCTCACAGATGCTCACCTGCGGAAGTACGGTCGAAACCATTAAATAACAGGTCTGAAAGCTATGGTACAGTACAATGACATGGTGCAGGCGCTTAAAGACCTAAGACAACGTGGGTACAGTATGGACTTTAGTCTGTTGCCGGACTGTCTGTACTGTACGTCAAGGAGCCTGAAACTAAAACCGGAGGATTTTACGGTTACGGAAACTCATAGGTTTGAAAGCCTCGACAGCAGTCCTGATAACAATGCCGTAATTTATGCCATATCGTCTAATGATAGTAAGAATAAAGGCGTACTTGTTGATGCCTATGGTACTTATGCCGAAGAAATGACCCATGAGATGGCAAAAAAATTAAGTGCAACATAACTTTTAAAACCCCTTGTTATGAAAAAATATACTTGTCCTATGCACCCACAGGTGCTAAAAGACGAACCGGGCAAATGCCCGCTCTGTGGCATGGCATTGGTTCCCGTTGGCGGTGCGTCAGTTTCTCATGAACACACATCAGAACATGGGCATTCCGGGCATTCTCAACATGGCCATGCTGACGAAAACTTTAATAAACATGAGGGACATCATACAGGTGATTTCCTCACTCGTTTTTGGATAAGCCTTGTCATTACAATCCCTATACTGCTCCTGTCGCACATGATACAGCAATGGTTAGGTTTCTCGCTTGCTTTCAATGGCGATAAATATGTGTTGCTGGCATTGGGTACGGTGATTTATTGCTATGGAGGCTTACCATTCCTAAAGGGAATGATTGGCGAGGTGAAAGCCAAAGCCATAGGGATGATGACACTTGTTGCTATCGCCATATCCGTAGCCTATGTCTATTCCGTAGCCGTTGTATTTGGCTTGCAGGGTATGGATTTCTTTTGGGAACTGGCAACCCTAATTGACATCATGCTGTTAGGGCATTGGCTGGAAATGCGTTCCCAAATGGCTGCTTCACGGGCATTACAGTCATTGGTAGCGTTACTGCCCAACGATGTTACCGTGGAACGAGGCGGAGAAGCTGTAAAGATAAAGCTCGAAGACCTGCAAAGCGGTGAAACGGCTATCATAAAACCGGGTGAAAAAATTCCAGCCGACGGATTGGTTCTGGATGGGCTTTCATATATCAACGAGAGTATGCTTACCGGAGAAAGTGTTCCCGTAAAAAAGGAAAAGGACGGAAAGGTCATCGCAGGCTCTATCAATGGCGATGGTGCGCTGAAAGTTAAGGTAACAGCCGTTGGAAAAGACAGCTACCTGAACAGGGTTATCAATCTTGTGCAGGAGGCACAAGCTACTAAGTCCAATACGCAAAACCTTGCGGACAAAGTTGCCAAATGGCTCACCTTTATTGCCATTGCCGTGGGCATAGGCACATTTGCCTATTGGTATGCAAGCAGTGGAGATATTGCCTTTGCGCTTGAAAGAATGGTGACGGTAATGGTAACGGCCTGCCCGCACGCATTGGGCGTGGCTATCCCGTTGGTGGTCGCCATTTCCACAACGCTATCGGCGACCAATGGTCTGCTCATCCGCAACCGCACAGCATTTGAAACCACCCGTAAGCTATCTACCATCATTTTTGACAAAACCGGAACGCTCACCAAAGGTTCCCATGCCGTGGAAAAGGTTATTCCCTTTACGGACGAATACAATGCCGATGCAGTTATCCAGTATGCTGCCGCAGTACAGCAAAATTCGGAACACCATATCGCAAAAGGCATTATGGCTACATTGAAAGAAAAGAGGCTTGCGTTATGGAAGTCTGAAAACTTTAGCTATATGCAGGGTATAGGTGTAAAAGGTGTTGTAAACGGAAAGAGTGTTGTAGCTGGTGGCCCGAATTACTTCACCGAAAACCACCTTTCTTTGCCGGAAATTCCAACCGAAATTAATCAGGAAGCCGAAACAGTAAACTTTGTTCTCATTGATGACCGGGTAATCGGCCTCATTACTTTGGCAGACAGCATCCGTGAGGGGTCGGCACAGGCGATTGAGGAACTCAAAAAAATGGGCATCAAGTCCTTTCTGCTCACGGGGGATAACGACAGGATTGCTGCTGCCGTAGCCGGAAAATTGGGTATGGACGGGTATTTGGCCAATGTGCTTCCGCATAACAAGCAGGAGAAAGTAAAGGAGTTTCAGGCAAAAGGCGAAATCGTAGCAATGACTGGTGATGGTGTAAATGATGCACCTGCACTGGCACAGGCAGATGTTGGAATTGCCGTGGGTTCCGGTACGGACGTGGCTGCCGAAACAGCGGATATCATATTGGTAGACAGCGACCCGAGGGATGTGGTCAAACTGATTGACTTCGGCAAACTTACCTACAAAAAGATGGTACAGAACCTGATATGGGCGGTTGGATACAACGTGGTGGCAATACCGCTTGCGGCAGGCGTACTCTATCCGAATTTTGTTTTAAGTCCCGCTATGGGTGCTGTGCTGATGAGTGTAAGCACCATTGTAGTGGCTATTAACGCAAGTTTTTTAAAAATCAAAAAATAAATAAAAATGAAAAATCTAACATTATCAATCATTGCTGTTATCATGGCATTTGTAACAGTATCATGCAATCAGGCATCCAACAAAAACGAGCAGTCTTCAAGTGATACTGCTGTTGTATCACAAGAACAGTCAGCTTCCCAACCAAAAGAGGATGATACGGTAGCTGCGCCCGTTGTGAGTGAAACTCCGAACGGTCAGGAAGCAAAAGCAACAGGAAAAGAAGAAGCAAAAAACTTTTCTATTGCGCCCATAGTTACCGATTATCTGTCCTTAAAGAACGCCCTTGTTTCGGACGATGACAAAGCTGCCGCCAGTTCAGGGAAAAAGCTGTTAGCTACCCTGAATAAAGTGGACATGAAAGCCGTTCCTGCCGATAAGCACAAAAAGTACATGGACATAGCGGACGATGCTAAAGAACACGCAGAACATATCGGGGAAAATGTCGGCAACATCCACCACCAGCGGGAACATTTGGCCTCGCTTGGCGAAGATTTGAAAGACCTGATTGATTTGTTCGGTACATCGCAAACATTGTATCAGGACCATTGCCCGATGTTCAATGACGGTAAGGGTGCTGTTTGGTTCAGCGAAAACAAGGAAATCAAAAACCCTTACTACGGTTCTAAAATGCTGACCTGCGGTAAGGTGGAAAAAACAATTAACAGCAAATAAAATTCAGGGTTATGGAAAATATGCAAAACAGTCACCATGCGGGTCATTCCTCGGAGCATGGCACGCACAATACAAAACATGCTTCGGCCATGTACAAACGCTTTGCGGTGATGGCTGTCGCAATGTTCGCAGTGATGTATTTTATCATGTACGCCATGATTGACGGGTGGCAGAACCTGATACCCAATATCAACAATTTGTACATGACCCTGCTGATGACCTCGGCAATGCTGCTTATCGAATTAGCGATAATGAAAGTAATGTACCCCAACTGGAAGATGAATTGGGCGATAGCCATCATCTCGGTTGCTGTTGGCATCTTTTCATGGTTTGGTATCAGGGAACAAATCAATGTCGGGGACAAGCAGTTTGCAAAGGGTATGATACCCCATCACGCAGCAGCCATATTGATGTCCGAAAAGGCACACCTGACCGACCCGGAACTGATAGAGCTGCAAAAAAATATACTTAAAACCCAAGCGGAAGAAATTGAACTAATGAAGCGCAAGCTAAAAGAGTTTGAAGAAAGTAAATAATAAAATTTAAAAAAACAAGTTTGGACATGAACAAAATAATAATTGGCTTTATTTCCTTATTAACCCTGCTATTCACCGCTTGCGGTCAGGCGGGGTCAAATAAGGATGAAGCGGAACAGCAGCATTCGCAGGCAACTCCGGAAAGCAACGGACATACTACCCAAATAGGTGAATTGGTTCCATCGGATGAAGTCTGCATGGTCAACGATGCCTATATCGGCAAAAAGCAGTTTGAAGTAAAATTTGATGGTAAAACCTATTACGGATGTTGCGAAATGTGTAAGGAACGTATTCCAAAAGATGCGACCGTGCGGATGGCGATAGACCCCTATTCCCATAAGCAGGTAGACAAAGCTAATGCGGTGATTGCTGTGACAGGAAATAACGGTGAAGTTTCTTATTTTGAAAACAAGGAGAATTATGCCAAGTATGTGAAAAAACAGTAGACACAAAAAGATGAAGCCACAATAAAATAATTATGACCATAAAGAAGAAAATCATATTGGGGCTGGCTGTCGTCCTGATTGCCATACAGTTCTTTCAGCCCTTACGGAACCAGGCGGTTGAAGTGCCAGCCACCCATATCGAAAGGGTGTACGCCGTACCCCAAAATGTAAAGGCTATCCTTGTTCAGTCCTGTTATGACTGCCATAGCAACAATACCCATTATCCGTGGTACAGCCGTATCCAGCCCGGCGCATGGTACATGGCAGAGCATATAAAAAAGGGGAAAGAGGAACTCAACTTTAGCGAATTTGGCGACTATTCTGTCCGCAGGCAGCGAAACAAGTTCAGGGCTATGGCCGGGCAGGTTAAGGACGGGAAAATGCCGTTGTCATCATACACACTAATTCATCGCAATGCAGTATTGTCACCGGAGGATAAGCAGGTTTTGATAGCGTGGTTTAGCACAATAGAAGACAGCATTAAATAAAATTTTTCAAATCATGAACAGATATAATAAAATACCTATAAGAATTTTGCAAACAGTGCTGATACTGCTTTGCACGCAAACGCTGTTTGCACAGAGAGTGGTGCATTACGAGCTGTATGTAAAAGATACGCTTGTCAACTATGCAGGTAAGCAAAAAAGGGCAATTGCCGTAAACGGGCAAATCCCCATGCCCACCCTTACCTTTACCGAGGGCGACACTGCCGAAATAGTGGTGCACAACCAATTGAAAGAAAGCACATCACTTCACTGGCATGGTGTGTTCCTGCCCAATAAAGAAGACGGTGTGCCCTGGCTTACACAAAAACCCATCGCACCGGGCACAACCTACACCTACCGTTTTCCGATTATCCAGCATGGTACGCACTGGTACCATTCCCACTCAGGATTGCAGGAGCAGATTGGCATGTACGGAAGTTTTATCATGAAGAAAAGAAGCGATGATAAGACATTCAGAAAAGGAATTGACGATTTGCCGACCGTTCCAATTATATTAAGTGAGTGGACAAATCTTAACCCCGATAATATCAACCGTATGCTACACAATGCAAATGATTGGGCGGCCATTAAGAAAGGCGCAACACAATCATATGTTGAAGCTATTAAGGAGGGAAAATTAGGGGTAAAGGTAAAAAACGAGTGGAAGCGGATGCTGGCGATGGATGTCAGTGACGTTTACTATGATAAAATCCTAATAAATGGTAGCCATAGCACCGATTTGAAAACAATTGATGGTAAAAAGCTAAAAGCAGGCGACAAAGTCAGATTGCGTGTTTCCAATGGAGGGGCGTCTTCATATTTCTGGCTACGGTATGCTGGAGGAAAAATTACAGTAGTAGCGAATGATGGGAATGATGTTGAGCCTGTAGAGGTGGACAGGTTAATCATTGCCGTTTCTGAAACTTACGATATTGTAGTGACTATCCCTCAAGATGGTTTGGCTTACGAGTTCTTAGCAACAACCGAAGACAGGACACAATCTGCGAGTTACTTTATAGGTGATGGGGTCAAACAGCTTATTTCTCCACTCCCACGATTGAAGTATTTCGAGGAGATGAAGATGATGAACGATATGATGAAAATGAATGGCGATTTGGACGATATGGGCATGAAGATGAGCCTTAACCAAATGGACATGAATGTAGTGATGTATCCCGAAATTACCGGAGATGCAACAAAAAAAGCAGACCACAGTAAGCATGAGGGTATGGATATGGATAACGACGCTAACCGTTACAACGCTAATGCCTTGGGAGACATCAAAACATTAAATTATGCTATGTTGCAATCACCTTATAACACCTCTCTTCCAAATGATGCGCCTGTAAAAGAGTTGAAATTCACACTTACTGGCAACATGAACCGCTATGTATGGAGCATGGATAATAAAATACTTTCGGAAACTGACAAAATACCTGTAAAAAAAGGAGAAATTCTACGGATTACCATTTATAATAATTCAATGATGCGGCATCCAATGCATCTTCACGGATTTGATTTCAGGGTGATAAACGGAAAAGGAGAAAAATCGCCGCTTAAAAATGTGTTGGATATCATGCCTATGGAAACAGATACCATTGAGTTTTTAGCAAATGAGGAAGGTGATTGGTTCTTTCATTGCCATATATTATATCACATGATGGCGGGAATGAACAGGGTCTTTGAAGTTGGAGACTACAATAACCCCTATCTACCCGACAAGGCAAAAGCCTATAAAGAATTGCAAAGAGAAAGTAATATGCCTCATTTTATGGCACAAAACGATTTTGCAACCAATGGTAATGATGGAGAAGCTATGCTAATGAATGCACGCTACCAATTAGGAACAGAATGGCGTTTAGGCTATAATAGTATGCACGGTTATGAAGTAGAAACCCATTTAGGTAGATACATTGGAAAGATGCAATGGTTCATGCCCTTTGTAGGTTTTGATTACCGCTACCGTAAAATGGGAGAAGATGAACACGAAAAGAACATATTTGGACAAACCAACAAGAAAGACACCCGCAGGGCGTTCAGTTTAGGGTTTATGTATACGTTACCTATGCTGGTCAATTTTCAGGCAGAAGTATATCATGATGGAATTGTGAGATTGCAGTTAATGCGTGAAGATATACCAATTTCAAAAAGACTAAGAGGTGGTTTTATGGTGAATACCGACTTAGAGTATATGGGAGAACTTAGGTATATTATCAATAAAAATATAGGTATACGTACCCACTATGATAGTGATATGGGTTGGGGCGTAGGGCTTGCTTTGACATATTAAAATAAAATACCAAATGGTTGGAAACTGCAAAAACCGTAGAAAAATCGGTAAATAAGCAGTTCGTGATGCGGGAAAATTCCTAAAAATTGACCTGCATCATGCTACAACTCATTAACGGACGGAAGCTATTTGCATCAGATTGTAAGGATTTTGATGAAGAAAACCGATTTTTCAGAACTTGCTATTGCTTCAAACCTCATTATATAGTTTATGTTTTTATTTCTATATAGTCTCAAACACAGCAAGTCAAGCCTTAAATATTCTCAATACTTTTAAAAGACCAAATAAATTTAAAAAAAATAATAAAAATTAATTGGAGACCACCCTCCCTACTGCTCTAACTTTGTACTGTATTTTATTTCAATTAAATACCTATTACTACATCTAGATGGAATATAGATGAACATTGATTTAAGGATATTTTTAATTGCGAACGTAAAATATCAATACGAAATTTATTATTACACATAATTATTTAATATGGCAATAGAAAGTGTTCAAATGAAGGTCTCAGGATTAATGTGTTCCTTCTGTACTATGAGTGTCGAGAAGGCATTAAGGCGGTATCCTGCTATCAAAAGCGTGATGGTAAACCTTGTGCATGGTATTGTATTGGTTGAAGCGGATACGGCCAAGATGAATAGGGAGCAATTGGCTGATGCTGTTGAAAAGTTAGGTTATTCTGTTTCTTCTACTGAAGTACAACAATATAAAACTGATGAAGAACTTTTTAGCTTGATAAAGCAACGTGGTACGATTGGAATGGTTGCTTCCATTATTGATTTGGTGGTTGACCCTTTGAATTTGTTTGGGCTTCCGCAGCAGTATCGAAGTTACTTTAGCTTGGTTGTAGCTGTATTTGTTTTGTTTTGGGTAGGATACCCTATACTTCGTAAAACGATTATGGCTGTAAAGCAAAGAGTAATCAATGCTAATGTGTTGTTGTCTGCCGGTGCATGGGGTTCTTTTATTGTTGGTGCTATATCTCTTTATAATCCTGTTTTACCAAACTTTTTGCCTGTTGCTGCATGGTTAATGTCACTGCACTTATTCTTTGGTTACTTTAAGTTAGATACCCGTAAGAAAGCATCTGATGCAGTTCGTAAACTTATCAATCTGCAACCTGCTAAAGCAAGGGTGTTGAGAGGTGGACAGTTTGTAGATGTTCTTACTAAAGAAGTAATCGTAGGTGAAATTGTTGAGGTCAGACCAGGTGAACGTATTCCTTTGGATGGTGTTGTAGTGAATGGCGGGGCAAGTGTTGATGAAGCAAGTTTTACCGGAGAAAGCACACCTGCTATAAAAGAAGTGAGTTCTACTGTTATCGGTGGTACATTAAATCTTGATGGTGCTTTACAAATAAAAGTTTCCAAGATTGGTCAAGACAGTTTCCTTAGTCAGATAGTTAGCTTAATGAGCCGTATTGCAGAAAAGAAGCCACCTGTTGAACTGTTGGCAGATAAGCTAATGAACTATTATGGTCCTGTTGTTTTTATTGTAGCTGCCATTGCTTTTGTAGTATGGGGTGTTGCTACAGGCAACTATATACAAGCAACACTTGTGCTGCTCACTACTGTTATCATGGGTTATCCTTGTGCGTTGGGAATAACAACTCCTATGCTTGCAGCGATAGCCGGTGGCAAAGGAATTTCTATTGGTTTGTTAGTGAAGGCAAGCGAAGTGTTTTACGGATTGTCGAGAGTAGATACAATTGTGTTTGACAAAACAGGTACGCTTACCTATGGTAAACCTACTGTTACAGATGTTCATGCCTTCAATGGTAACAGAATTGAATTGTTGTCAATTGCTGAAGCACTGGAAAGTAAATCAGAACACCCGATTGGGCAAGCCATTACTTTTTTCGCTTCAAAAGAAGGTGCTCCTAAACTGACCATCGATAATTTTAAAGCAATTCCAGGCAAGGGTGTAACAGGTAATTTGAATGGTGAAACTGTATTGGCTGGCAAACCTTCTTTTATAGAGCAAAGCGGTATTAATGTGGCAAACGAAATCAGAAATTCAATCAGTGCTTTAGGTAGTGAAGGCAAAACCGCCGTTCTTATTTGCAAGGGTAATGCTGTTATTGGCGTGATAGCTTTACAAGATACGCCACGACCTACAGGGGAGCAGGTAATAGCAAAGATGAAGCAAAGGGGTATGAGAACGGTGATGCTTACAGGCGATGCTAAACAAGTGGCTGAACCGATTGCCCAGAGATTGGGAATTGATGAAGTACAGGCTGAATTGCTGCCGGGTGAAAAAGCCACTGCTATTGAAGCATTACAAAAGAAAGGTTACAAGGTTGCAATGGTTGGTGATGGTATCAATGATGCTCCTGCCTTAGCTCAATCTGATGTGGGCATTGCCATTGGTGCAGGAACTGATGTTGCTATTGAAGCAGCCGGTGTTATCCTGATTGGTGACAGGTTGATAGATGTTTTAAATGCTGTTATCTTAGGTAAGGCAAGCTATAAGACGATGACAGGAAATGTGATTGTAGCTGTGTTGTTTAATATCGTTGGAATGTTGCTTGCAACATTAAGCTTCATAACTCCGATGCTTGCTATAGTAGTGATGATTGTGAGCATTTTCGCCATCTTACTGAATACACTGCGGATAAGAGCATTGAAGCTGGAAAAAGTATCTTTAGAAACAACAGCAACATTAACAGAAACAAGTTTTAAAGTAACAAATATGGTGTGTGAGGGATGTGCCGAAAAAATAACTACTGCACTTACTGCATTGTCTGGGGTGAAAACAGTAAAGCCGAAAGTTATTCAAAAGCAAGTGCTGATAAATTTCTATCCTGAACAAATAAAACAAGATGAATTAAAGAAGGTTCTGGAAAAAGAAGGTTTTAATGCCGTTGAATTATAAAGGTTATATCAACAAATAATTGTAAAACAAACTATGTTAACGATGAAATCATTGTTTATGAAAGTATCAATGTCTTGCATTTTGGTTATTGCCTTAGCAATAACATCGTGTGCCCAAGAGCAAAAGAAAGAAGATAAAACAACTCCAAAAGAACAAACAAAACAAGTAATGATGCAAACAGTAAAGATGCCTGTGGATGGCATGGTGTGTAATGCCTGCCAATCGAATGTAAAGAAAACGATTAAGTCTGTAGATGGTGTTACTGATGTGGAAGTGAACCTTGAAAAGAAATATGCTGTGTTTACGTTTGACCCTACAAAAGTGAAGATTGAACAGGTAAAAAAAGCAGTGAATGATAAAGGCTTTGAAGCTGGTAAGCCACAAAAAGTAAAGCAATGTGGAATTGCAATAGAAAAGTAGAGACCTTTTTATGCAGCTTCTGTTTTTTCCCCAGCGATGGTCTGCCCGGCTTGTTCGGGAGTGTTATAGTCCAATGCTGAATGCCTTCTCTTTCTGTTATAC
>NZ_QPKV01000019.1 GCF_003339865.1 Pedobacter chinensis | reverse complement strand
GTATAACAGAAAGAGAAGGCATTCAGCATTGGACTATAACACTCCCGAACAAGCCGGGCAGACCATCGCTGGGGAAAAAACAGAAGCTGCATAAAAAGGTCTCTACTTTTCTATTGCAATTCCACATCAGCTTCTTAATGGCTGAAGAGGTGTTGCCTTTGGCTCTTTCTTCCAGCAGTTTCCCCAATAGGATGAATGCGATAATAACGGCAGCCGCTTCAAAATATACGTGGGCGTGCAGTCCCCGTTGATGCCAAAAGTCGGCAAACAGCATATTGAAAACACTGAACAGGTAGGCAATACCTGTACTCAATGCCACCAGCGTATCCATATTGGCGGAACGGTGCTTTGCCTGCTTCCAAGCGTTTACAAAAAAATCCCTGCCCAACCATATTACAACGGGCGTGGAAAAGAGCCACATTATCGGGTCTGCATAGGGCATATCCATAAAGAACATTCCTATGATTACCACGGGCAGGGAAAGGATAATTGCCCAAATGGTCTTGTTTTTCAAGGTTCGGAATTTCTTTTCGTGGATGGCTTCGAGCGTTTCCTGCTGCTTGGTTTCGTCTTCAATCAATAGGTCGTAACCTACTCCCTGAACCGCTTTTTGCAGGGTGGAGGCATCGGTCATATTGGGCAGATATTCCACGGTAAGATTGCCCGTTGCAAAGTTCACGGAAGCATTAACTACTCCCGGTTGGTATTTAACAATGCTTTCGGCACTGCCCGCACAGGATGCACAGGTCATGCCCAATACCGGAAAAGCACTTTTAACCGTAGGAACTCCGTAACCTAAATCTTTAATTGCCTTAACAGCCTCGCCTACGGTTTCATTGCTATCTACTGTAAGCGCTGCCCTTCGGTTGTTCAGCTCTACTTTATGGGTTTCTACGCCTTTTACCTGTGCCAATCCCTTTTCAACGATTAATGCACAGTGTTCGCTTTCTACATCCTCCAATGGAATGTATATATTTTCTCTGTTTGTCGCCATATTTGCCTGCTTTAATTTTCAATACAAAATTGGCTATTATATTTATGGGTACTGTTGTGAAATTTTGGATTTGATTTGTAAGATTTACTTACACTTTATCCAACGGTTTTCTTTTATCCTCTTTAATCTGTTTGAAATGGCTTGGTGTTAGCCTGGTAACTTTTTTAAACTGGTTACTCAAATATGCCACGCTCGAATAATTTAGGCGGTTCGCAATCTCACTTAATGACAACTCATCATACACCAACAATTCTTTGACTTTCTCCACCTTTTGGGCGATAAAGTATTTTTCAATGGTTGTACCCTCTACCTCTGAAAACAGATTGGACAGGTAATTGTAATCGTGATGCAATTTGTCACTCAATACATCGGAAAGGTTGGTTTTTACATCACTATCCTGATGGTGTACCAGGTCAATGATAATGTTCTTTATCTTTTCTATTATCCTGCCTTTTTTATCGTCAATTACTTCAAATCCTAATGGCTCTAAAGTTTTGGACAAATTCTCTTTTTCCAGAGATGTTATTTCTTTGGAAAGAATAACTTCGCCCAGTTTTATATTTTTAGCATCTAATCCCAGTTTTTCCAATTCGTTTTGTACCACCATAATGCAACGGTCGCAAACCATATTTTTAATAAAGATTGTATTCATATTTATTTACTGACTACGTTTAGTATTTAATACATAAGCAATAAACAAATTTACAATTTAAGTTTAATTACTCTGACTTCTTGCCAAGAGGAATAAAGCCTGTGTACATATATACTTACTGTTTTTCATCTTGTTCGTCCATTTTCTTTATCAGTGCTTCACACAGCCTGTCGAGGAATTTCGTTCGGTTTATTTTGCGGGCTTTAAGTTCCATAAACGTATGGTAAAAGTCGCCTAACTCAATATTGAAGGCATCTTCAAACGTTTTGGCTATCAATTTTATTTCTGTATTCCCATTGTTAAATGCACCGTGGGAGTACAGTGCATAAATGAGTTCCGTGAGTGCAGTTTTGCTTGCTGTCCATATCAACGAATTATCTGAAACCTTTTTAACGTTGATGTTATTTAACCTGTCTTCCAAATATACCTGTATCAGGTCATTAGCAATTATCTTGGCAACCTTATAATCGTGCGAAGTAGAAAAGCGATGGTCTGCCTCAAAATAAAAAGTGTCTAACCATAGTCTTATATCGTGCTTGCCACGTACAAAAAATTGTTCGTCAAAGAAAGAATTATTGCTACGGTAATACTTATAAAAATCAAGGTTATTTTCAAAGAACCTTTTTAGCTTTTTCAGTTCTTTGACAAAATATTTCTTGGTACGCTTATTTCCATACGGTCTTCTCGTTTCGATTTTATAGATGGCATTATAATAGATGAGCTTTGAAACGATAATTGGCTTTTGATATTTAAAAAAGCGAATTTCTTCATCAACATTCTTAAATCCTCTTTTTAAAATATATTTTTTTACGTCGAATAAACATTTGATAATAAGTTGTATAACTGCTTCAATGCGTTCTATCGAACAGTCTGCTTCAATCTCAAATTCTTTGATTTCGTTTTCCAGCTTAGCCAGCGTTTCGTTATAAAATTTATCCATCCGTTATCCTAAATCTATTTTTTAAACAATAATAGAGAAGCCCAAATACTGTCATATTTGAAAGAAATTTGCATTTTCGGGTTTCTCTTTTGGAACTTTGGTTTTTGCTCGATACAGAACTAATAAGTCCATTTTTAGTGATAGGGATAGATATAATAGTGTCTAATTTTATGTATATCAAAGCAATAAGACACAGAGCTAAAAAATATCCCAAAAAGTATCATAAAGAGCGAAGGTCTTTTCTTCTTCTTCTTCTCCTTCGACAAATTGACATTTGATAACTTTTGCCTTTCTTACGAATTGTCTGTTTTATTCATCATTAGGATGTTCTAATCTTAAAATTTCATCCGCTGTATCCTTACTGCGTTTAGTATAGCTAATAAGGCAACCCCAACATCGGCAAAAACAGCTTCCCACATAGTCGCTAAGCCCCCAGCTCCCAAAACTAGTACAATAGCTTTTACTCCGAATGCTAAAGCTATATTTTGCCAAACGATTTTCTTTGTCTGCTTGCCTATATTGATTGCCATAGGTATTTTACTCGGTTTGTCGTCTTGTATTACCACATCTGCCGTTTCAATGGTCGCATCGCTTCCCAAACCGCCCATTGCAATACCCGCATCGCTCAAAGCCACAACAGGCGCATCGTTTACACCGTCGCCAACAAAAGCAACGCTTCCGCCTTTGGCTTTAATTTCTTTAACTCTGTTTACTTTATCTTCAGGCAATAAATCTCCGAAAGCATTATCTATCCCCAACTGTTCCGCTACATACTTTACAACCGTACTTTTATCTCCGCTAAGCATAGTAGCTTTAACATTGAGCTTATGCAATAGATTTATGGTTTCCTGTGCGTCTTCTTTTATGCTGTCCGCAATGGTAATGTAACCAACAAACTTTCTATCATAAGCCACTGCGATTACCGTGTAGACAATGCTGTTCGGGTCTATGTCATAAGTAATAGAAAATTTATCCATCAGCTTAAAATTCCCTACCAATAATTCTTTCCCATTTACATTAGCCTTTAGTCCGTGTCCTGCAATTTCCTCTATATTTTCTAATGGGATATTGTGGTTTACATCGCCTACATATTCTTGAATGGCAGTTGCTACGGGGTG
The DNA here is from genome assembly GCF_003339865.1 of Pedobacter chinensis. Taxonomy (GTDB): domain Bacteria; phylum Bacteroidota; class Bacteroidia; order Sphingobacteriales; family Sphingobacteriaceae; genus Pedobacter; species Pedobacter chinensis. The sequence goes on along the minus strand of NZ_QPKV01000019.1, from coordinate 14,748 downwards.
GCTACTATGGCTTTCCAAAGCATTGACCATTTCTAAAATTTTTTTCTCATCAAATGCCTTGTCAAATACAACTTCCTGAACTTTAAATACGCCCTCCGTCATTGTACCTGTCTTATCCATTACTACATTTTGTATGCTGGCAAGAACATCCAAAAAGTTGCTTCCCTTAACCAATATTCCATTTTTACTCGCTGCCCCAATTCCGCCAAAGTAGCCTAAAGGAATACTTATTACCAATGCACAAGGGCAAGAGATAACAAGGAATACCAAAGCACGATACAACCATTGGCTGAACACATAATTTTCTACAAAGAAGTAGGGCAATGCTGTAATTAGAATAGCTAACAGTACAACAATCGGTGTGTAGATTTTTGCAAATTTGCGAATGAATAATTCTGTTGGTGCTTTTTGTGCGGTTGCATTTTGTACCAATTCTAAAATTTTAGAAAGCTTGCTATCAGTATAAGCAGTTGTTACTTTTACCTGTGCAACGGTCGTTAGATTTATCATTCCTGCCAATACAGTTTCGCCTTTGGTTTTGGTGTCTGGTTTACTTTCTCCGGTAAGTGCTGCGGTGTTGAATGAGGCGGTTTCGGATAACAATTCTCCGTCCAATCCTAATTTTTCTCCGGGTTTTAGTTGGATAATATTTCCAATGTTTACACTTTCTGCTTTTACTATTTTTGGCTGATTGTTTTCTAAAACAGTTACTTCATCGGGACGTTGGTCGAGCAAAATTTTAATATTTGCTTTAGCTCTTGTTACTGCCAATGTTTGGAATACTTCGCCAACGGCATAAAACAACATTACAGCAACACCTTCTGGATATTCGCCAATAGCAAAAGCTCCGATGGTGGCAATGCTCATCAATAAAAATTCTGAAAAAACATCGCCTTTACCAATACTTTCAAAAGCTTCTTTTATTACAGGAAATCCGACTGGTGCATAAGCTATTATATACCAAACAGCTCTTACCCAACCTTGAAACCATTCAGGTTTCAAGGCATTGTCTAAGTAAATAGCAATTAGCAATAGTACCAAAGAAATAATTCCGGGTAAAAACATTCTAATAACACTAATTTTATCTATTACTTTACTTCGTTCATTACTCTTTTTGCTGACTTTTTCATCCGTTGAGCAACAAACATCTTCAGCACTTTGCTCTACATTTGTTTGGGGATTGTTTTTGTTTTCCTCCGTGCAGCAGAGTTGTTTGCCGTTTGCATCATAAATATGCTTGTGGTTTTTATCTGTATTTATCATCGTTTAGTTATTTTTGGTTAATCTTCGTCTTCTCCGGCATTAGATAATTTTGCGTTTACAAAAAATGCTCCTTTTACTACTATTTTTGGATTGGCAGGAACTTGTTTGACAAAAGTTATTGCGGTATACCCCATATCAGATACCCCTTTCAATATTTCTATTTTTTCAAAATTTATACTTGCCTTATCTTCCTTTTCATTTTTATCATCATTTTTATGATTTTCTTCTTCTTTTCCTTCTTCGTGATGCTCTTCTGCTTTTTTATCGGTTTGTACGAAAATAAAATATTTACCATCAGTATTTACGATGGCATCATTGGGGACAGCAGGTGTAGTTACATTGCTTAAGCTTACAACCCCTGTTATGTTCATTCCATCAATTAAACCAATTTTATTACCTTTTATACGACAACGTACAGCAATAGTTTTACTCTCGTTTTGAAAAGATGAACCGATATTGAAAACCGTAGCCTCATATTCTGTGGTTGGATTATTTGTCAATCTAAAATGAATAGTTTGCCCGATTTTTATTTGTGGTAAATCTTTTTCAAATACTTGTAAATCCAAATGTAATGAGCTGTTATCAACAATTTCAATTACCGGCGAAGAAACATCTACATAACTTCCAATTTTAGCGTAAACATTACTTACTGTGCCATTTAAAGGACTAATTACTGTCAGAGCAGATTTCAAATTACTGTTTGATAGGGTGCTGGGATTGATGCCCATTAATTGTAGTTGTTGATGTAAAGACGCTTTTCGAGTACGAAGGCTGTTCAATTCGGCTGTTGCACTTTGTAAATTTTTCTTTGCGCCAGCATTTCCTTCGTTTAACTCTTTTTGTCTTGCTAACTCTTGCTCTGCAAAAGTTATTTTACTTATTACACTCAAAAATTCTTCCTGTAATTGTATAAACTGCGGATTGGCAATAGTTGCTATTATTTCACCCTTTCTAACATAATCCCCTAGTTGAACTTTCAATGTTCTTATCACCCCACCATATAAAGTTGTAGCATTGGCTTTGTTGTTATTGGGAACATTCAGAATTCCATTTGCTTTGATGGTTGAAGACAGCTCCCTTTGTTCTATTGTGCCTATTTTTATTCCAACTATCTTTAATTGCTCCTCTGAAAGTGTGGCAATGGTTGGTACTTCTTCGTGGGCTTCTTTATTAATTTCTTTCGCTTGGTTTTGCCCATTTCCATCTTTATTATTATTGCAAGCGGAAAAGGCAAATATTAAAACAGTTATCACTGTTACAAACGCGATTTTATTTATATTGAATTTCATTTTTGCTTATTGATTAATGAGAGAATAAATATTTATTACAGACTGGTTTACCTGCTGGATGCTTTTCAGATAATTTAATTGAATATCGGTTGCGGTTTGCAATGCAAACAGATATTCCACATAACTGATTTCTCCAGTAGTATAACCTAAATGTGCTGCTGATACAATTTCCTTGGCATTTGGCAATGCTTCTTTCTCAAAATAATTGAATTGCTGTATGTCTTGCTGGTATTGTTGCAAGGCATTTTGCATTTGCGTAGCCAATGTTTTTTGCTGTTGCTGTGCATTGGCTTCGGCTGCTTGTTTTCTGTAATCTAAAGATTTTATTCTGGCTTTGGTAGCACCGTAAGTGATGGGAATAGCAATACCAATGTTTACAGAACTAAATCGGTTTCCACCATTGAAAAATTGTTCGGCTCCGTTTACATTTTGAAAACCAATCATAGACTGATTGACGTAGCCAATCGTAAAATCTGGTAAACCTTGCGAACGTTCTACCTTTTTGGTTTGCTCGGCAATAATGGCATCCTGATACAAAGATTGAATGGCAGGATGATTTGCTACGGCTTCATTATCCAACAAATTACTGATTTGTAGAGGCTGAAATATTCCGTTTTCTGCAATGGTAAAATCGTCTTTTGTGTTCATCAATGTTTTCAGATTGGCAACAGCATTGGATAAGAACACTCCATTTTGTTTTAACAATAAATTGATTTCGCCTTTCTTAGCTTCCGCTGTACTGATGTCCACTTTTTTGGTGTCACCAGTTTTATAACGAAGCTGGGCTATTTTAATAAAATCGTTGTACAAACTATCCAATTGCTGTAACTGTTTTTCATTGTGTTGCAAGTACAAAATTTGATAATAATAAGTACGTACTTGATTTTTCAACTCCAACACTGAAAGATTTTTCTGTAATTCTTTACCTTTTATTTCGGCATTAATCAATTGTTTTTTTGCTCCAAATAATGATGGAAATGGAATGGTTTGCGACACCTGAAAAGACTGGTCGAATTTGATACTGCTGTATTGCCCCAACTGTGCATTAAAATCAAGTTTGGGTAATTCTCCGGCAGTTTTTTTCAAGGCTTTACTTGCATCAATTTCTAAATCTGAAGCCTTTATGGTTTGATTATTTTTCAGCGCAATGTTTATTGCTTCATCAACGCTGGATAAAGCTTTCGTTTGTGCGTTTGCTGTAAAACCTACTACTGATAGCAGTAACACAACGATAGTTGTAATGGATTTCACTTTAAGTTTTCTTTTTAAATTAATTTTTGAATTGAAGATGATATACAATAAGGGAAGTACGAATAGGGTAAGGAATGTGGCAGTTACCAAACCACCGATAACAACTGTAGCCAATGGTTTTTGTACCTCTGCACCTGCGCTACTGCTCAACGCCATTGGCAAAAATCCTAAACTGGCTACTGTTGCAGTCATTAAAACTGGTCGCAAACGGATTTTAGTTCCTTCAATTACCCGTTTCAATACATCTTTTTCCCCTTCTTTTTCTAATTGATTGAAAATACCTATCAGTACAATTCCGTTGAGAACTGCAACACCAAATAATGCAATAAATCCAATACCTGCGCTGATGCTAAAAGGCATTCCCCGAAGTAATAGTGCTAGTATACCTCCAATTGCACTCATTGGAATGGCTGTAAAAATTAATCCTGCCTGTTTAAAGGAACTGAAAGTAAAGTAAAGCAGTACAAATATCAATAATAAGGAAACCGGAACAGCTATCAGTAACCTATTACTGGCTTCCTGTAAGTTTTCAAACTGCCCACCATAAGTGAAATAATATCCCGATGGTAATTTTATTTGGTTGTTCAACTTTTTTTGAATTTCTTCTACTACACTTTGAACGTCTCTGTCTGCTACATTAAAACCAATTACAATTCTTCGCTTTCCCGCTTCACGGCTTATCTGCGCCGGTCCTAATTTATAATCAATTGTAGCCACTTGTGATAGAGGAATTTGACTACCTATGTTGGTGGGTATCATCATATTGTTTACATCTTCAATACTACCCCGGTAAGTACTATCTAAACGCACAACTAAATCAAATCTCCTTTCATTCTCAAAAACCACACCTGCACTTTTTCCTGCAAAGGCAGTACTCACAACATTATTTACATCTTCTACATTTACTCCATAATTGGCTAAACGAGTTCGGTCGTATTCAATATTAATTTGAGGTAGCCCACTTACCAGTTCTACTTGAGGTACTGTAACTCCCTTTACTGTTTGTATAACTTTGCTAACCTTATCGGCATTTAACGCTAGTGTATCTAAATTTTCTCCGAAAATCTTAATTGCAACATCTTGTTTTATCCCTGTCATAAGTTCGTTAAAACGCATTTGAATGGGTTGGCTTTTTTCGACAATTATGCCAGGTATTACGGCTATTTTTTCTTCTATTGCATCGCCTAATTCATCGTATGTCCTTCCGGATTTCCATTCACTTTCAGGCTTAAGGATAATTATTAAATCTGTTGCACTCGGAGGCATTGGGTCAGTAGGTACTTCACCAGCTCCAGTTCTACCTACCACCATTTTTACTTCATCAAATTGTTTGGCAATTCTCGAAGCAAGCATCGAAGTTTCTATACTTTGTGATAATGAGGTTTCAATAGGCATTTTAAATTCAAACGCATATTCTCCTTCTTGTAGCTGGGGTATAAATTCTCCTCCCATTCGGCTAAACAAGAAAATACTAACCGCAAATATGGCAATGGCGATACCCACGAACCAATACTTTATGCTAATCGCTTTTTCAAGCAAAGGCTGATATTTTTTTTGTAACCAATTCATCATTCTGTCAGAAAAGGTTTCTTTATACGTAGGTTTTTTGGATAAGAACAAAGCACACATCATTGGTATGTATGTTAAGGATAAAATCAAAGCTCCAAAAATGGCAAAACCTACAGTCTGTGCCATCGGACGGAACATTTTACCTTCAACACCCACTAACGTAAGAATAGGAATGTAAACAATTAGTATAATGATTTCACCAAATGCTGCACTGCTACGAATTTTGGAGGCAGACAGGAAAACCTCTTCATCCATTTCGGTTTGTGTAAGCCTTTGTTTAGATTTCCGTAAGCCTAAGTGATGTAATGTGGCTTCCACAACAATTACTGCCCCATCTACAATCAACCCAAAATCTATGGCTCCCAAACTCATTAAATTGGCGCTTACACCAAACACATTCATCATCGCTAAGGCAAACAGCATTGCTAATGGAATAGCGGAAGCTACTATTAATCCGGCTCTAAAATTTCCTAAAAAAAGTACTAATACAAAGATAACAATCAACGCACCTTCTATCAGGTTTTTTTCTACGGTACTCATTGCCTTGTCAACTAAAACTGAACGGTCTATATAGGGTTCAATAATAATATCATCAGGTAATGACTTTTGTATAGTAGGAAGTTTTTCTTTTATTTTTTCAATTACATTATTGGCATTTTCGCCTTTTAACATCATTACCACACCGCCTACTGCATCAACTTCTCCATTATATGTCATAGCCCCATATCTTACAGCATTACCAAATCGTACATCTGCTACATCTTTTATAAAAATTGGAACACTGCCAGGATTATTTTTTACACTGATGTTTTTTATATCTTCTAATGATGTAACCAAACCAATACCTCTAACAAAATAAGCACTTGGTTTCTTATCAATATATGCTCCCCCTGTATTTTGGTTATTTTTTTCAAGAGCGTTGAAAATATCGGTAATACTTATATCCATAGCCTTTAAGCGATTAGGATTAACAGCAACTTCATATTGCTTTAGCTCGCCACCAAAACTATTTACTTCTGCAATTCCGGGTGTACCATACAGTTGCCTTGCAACAATCCAGTCCTGCATTGTACGAAGGTCTTTGGCATTGTATTTATTTTCACTTCCCTTTTTGGGATGTATTATATATTCGTATATCTGACCAAGCCCTGTACTGACCGGAGCCAGTTCAGGTGTTCCTATTCCGTTCGGAATTTTTTCTTCTGCTTCTTTCAGTTTTTCATTAATGAGCTGTCGGGCAAAATAAATGTCTACTTTTTCCTTAAATACAACTGTAATTACGGACAAACCAAACCTAGAAATACTTCTGGTTTCTTCTAAATCGGGAATATTAGCAATGCTTTGCTCTATCGGAAAAGTTACTAATTGTTCTACTTCCTGAGCCGCCAATGTGGGGCAAACCGTAATTATTTGCACCTGATTATTTGTAATATCGGGTACGGCATCAATGGGTAATTTTGTGGCACTCCACACTCCCCAAATAATGAGCAACAATGTCATTATTCCAATGACGAGCTTGTTCTTAATGCTAAATTTTATGATACTGTCTAACACAATTCATTTGATTAATAATTAATAATAATGGATATAAATACTTTCTGTCCGTTACAGAAAGGACAGCTAAATGTGCAATTTAGATAATACACCTATCTAATAGTAAATGAATATATCATCCATTACCAATAAATACATTTGCTGAAAATATTAAGTATTAATCTTTGGCGGCTGCCAAATGTTTCCGTGATAATTGGAAATGAAATTGAAATTTTGAAGTGGGAATTTTTGTATCTTGCTAAGACTTGGCTTTGCCTCGTTTATTTTGAACGTTTGAAACGTAAAATTCACAACGGTATGACAAGTAGCACAAGAACAAAAAGGACTGCATAAATCGCCGTTTTTCGTTTGACCATTGCTTGTATTAGAAAGCTCTGATTTTGAAGTATTACTGGTATCCATACCACACGCATCAGTACACGGCATTAAGGATAATGCCAGAAAATATATACTGAATATGAATATAAATAGTTTCATCAGCTACAAATATAAATAAATAGATTGTGCAATAGAATTGCAAAGTTGAAAAAATCTATTTGTTACATTTGTCGCATTTCCCCTTAAGAACTAAATTAGCTCCATCTAATTTAAAGTTTTGAGGAACTTCGATGTTCGGAATTTCTGTTTCAGTAAGGCAAAAAGTATGTTTGCAGTCGGTACAATAAAAATGTGTGTGCAGTTCTGATAAATTACAATTGCATCCTGATTGGCAAAGTGCGTATTTAATCACTCCGCTTCCATCATCAATGGTATGGACAAGTTTGTGTTCTAGGAATACTTTAAGTGTTCTGAAGAGAGTAATATTATCTGCTTTTTCAAACTGTTCTGCCAGCTCTTTATGACTTACTGCATATTGTTGTTTCAATAACTTTTCAACCACCAACAAACGCATAGCGGTGGGTTTTATAGCTTTTTGCTGTAAAATTTTTTCTAATTCAGTCATTGTGATTTAATTTTCTATCGTCCAATCATCATTATCGTCCTCGTCAACTGATATTTGCTCAATGATGCTGTTTGCTGCACTGTCAGAGTATGTACCATAACCATTTACGAAAACACCTTTTGCTCCATCTTTTTGGTTTCTCATCGCATATAAGATAGCCTCATCTTCCAAGTCATTAAGCCCAGTAAAACGATAAATTTTATCAATAACAATGTCCCTTAAATTAACTTTCTCTCCGTCTATTTTGTACGAAATGTTTTCTTCCAATAGATTAAAGTCTTCCGTATAACCCCTTTGTCTTAGTACTTCAATTACTTCTGATAATGTTTTTTCTGTTGATAGCATAAGTATTCTTCTTAAATTTTTGAAAATATTTTTTGAAAAAACTGAACATTTTTTTCTCTTAATTGGTTTCTAATAGCAACATTTTTTATCCTGTTGTATTGATGGACAAGGAACACTGGCATAACTACAATACACACAACAATCGCCTTGTAATGGTTTTAATCTTGTCTTGCAATTTTCACATTCATAAAAATATTGGCAAGCATCTGTTGGCATTGTTTCCTCTTTTTTGTATCCGCAATTTGGGCAAGTTATAATTGATTGTAATTTAATTTCCATTATGATATAATTTTACTTTTTAGTGATTTATAACCTGTCGAATTGATAGCTTTTTCAATTTCTATAATACTTGTTTGTTTGTTGTCAAACTTAACAATGGCATTGCCTTTCTCATAAGAAACCACAACTTCCACAATTCCTTTTAGTTTACTAACTTCCGTTTTAACGTGGTGTTCACAACCTGAACAAGTCATCCCTTTGATTGTAAACTCAACTTTCTGAATTTTGGAAGTTTGGGTAATAATTGCTTTACTTTCGGTCTTTGGAAAAAAAATGTGAGCATAAAGCGGAAATGATAAAAGTAAAGCCGCCATAACGGTAATAATTCCTAAAAATGATTTTGTTTTCATAAAGTTTGATTTTTCAGTTGTTTCACAGTTGCAGTCAATTTTCTTTTGCGGTTTCAATTTTTGATACCAAGCAAAAGCAAGCACTAAAATAGTTAACCCGATAAAATATGGACGAAAAGGTTCGAGCCAAGAGAAAGTTGAAGCAAGTCCACTTGTTCCTGCTATGAGAGCCAAAACAGGTGTAATGCAACATAATGAAGCTGCTATTGCTGTCAAAAGTCCAGTCCCAATTAGTTTTCCGTCCGTTACCATATTGTTTCTAAATTTTTTTTATCGTCAAGTATTTTAAAAAATGGGTCCAACATTTTCTCATACTCTTTTGTCAATGAGTAAAAAATGGTTTGCGCCTCTCTTTCGGTTTCAATAAGCTTTCGGTCTTTAAGTTTTCTCAAGTGCTGAGAAATCGCTGAAATTGTCATTCCAAGAATTTCACTCACATCACAAACACAAAGTCGTTTTTCTTCATAAAGAAGAAACAGAATTTTCAGTCTTACATTGTTTCCAGTCAATTCAAGTGCGTTCGACAAATAGTCAAACGAACTGTGGAGTTCCGAAACTCTTTCTTTACAGCGATTGATTTGTTTAATGTCTGCCTGTTGTCGTGTACAAGAAGTATTATCCATAATGCAAATGTAACTAATTTGTTTATTTAAGCAAATGCTAAATTATGAGTATTAAAATTTGGCATTTTATATGTTGACGTAATGGTGCTGTTACTTTTAATTCTTCTAACAATATATTAATAGAAAAATCACAAAAATATTTAGTATAATCATTCTTTCTGCACCAAATGCTGTAAGTTAGGGTCATTCTTGATACGCTCCATTTCACTAACAACAATATTCAGAATGTCTGATTTTATCTGCTTGTAATTGTTTTCTATTTCCTGCTTCATCTTATCCTCGCCCTGCTCATTTACAAAAGATAAGATTTGCGGTATTTGCTGATAGGCTTTGCTTTCTGCCGCTACCTTTTCATTGTCCACTACAATTTCGGCGTGAAATATCTTCTGCTCGATACGTTCATCAAAGTTATCTGATACAGAACCAACAAACAAACCTTGTGTAAGTGTTGAGATTTTGGAAGCCGGAATAAGGCTGTCTAACTGTGTCGAAATAGAGGTAGATTTATCATTGCGGTTAATGGTCATACTTTGGCGTTTCTGTAATACTTTACCGAAACGTTCCGAAAGGCTTTTTGCTGTTTCGCCAACCACCTGACCACTGAATATATTACCGACAGTATTCTGTATTACCTTGCTTTCCTTGTCGCCGTAATCCCTTGTTAATTGCGAAAAATCCTGAAAGCCCAAACATACCGCTACCTTATTACTTCTCGCCGTTGCGATAAGATTGTCCAGTCCCCTGAAATAAATTGTGGGCAACTCATCTATGATAACGGAACTCTTTAGCTGTCCCTTTTTGTTTATCAGCTTTACAATCCTCGAATTGTATAAACCCAAAGCTGCGGAATAAATATTTTGACGGTCGGGATTGTTACCCACGCACAAAATTTTAGGTTCTTTCGGGTTGTTGATGTCAAGCGTAAAATCATCGCCCGTCATTACCCAGTAAAGTTGTGGGCTAATCATCCTTGATAGCGGAATTTTTGCCGATGCGATTTGTCCTTGTAACTGGTCTTGCGCTCCACCTTGCCACGCATCCATAAAGGGCGACAAATAATTTTCCAAATCCGGGTATGAAGTTAAAATCGTGAATACGTCCGAATACTTTTTATTGAGTAATTCAATAGCGTGTGGGAATGTACAATACTTGCCATCCTCATAGATTTTCAGATACCAAATAATAGCAGCCAATAAGATAATTGGGCTTTCCACGAAAAAATCCCCTTGCTTCTGTATCCACGACCTGTTAAGGTTCAGCATTATGGTATATGCGGCTTCGTAGGCATCTGAAATATCCGTCATAAAGTCGGGATTGAGCGGGTTGCAACGGTGGCTCTTGCGTGGGTCGTCGAAATTTATCACGTAAAATTTCGGCTGAACTTTGTACTTATCCCTGTGCTTCAGCAAATGATTGTAGGCAATGGTGGAAAGGTCGTCGAACTTGAAATCGTAGATGTACATACTAAAGCCTTTCTCAATCTGCTGCTTGATGTAGTTGTTTACGATAGCATAAGATTTGCCTGAACCCGGAGTACCCAAAACTATTGATGCCCTGAACGGATTTACAATGTTTATCCAACCGTTGTTCCATTTGTCTTTGTAGTAAAATTTGGTGGGCAGGTTAACGGAATACTCGTTTTCCATCAGCTTGGTTTCCTGCTGAAAGCTCTCGTTCTCATTGTTGAAAACATCGTCCATCAGGGTAGTACGGAGTAATCGGCTCATCCATACCCCCGCCATCAGCAAAGCGATATAGCCTAAAGAGATAGTAAGGATATACAGGAATGTGCCTGTTGCCGGAGATAGCTTCAGCAATGGTGTGTTCAGGAAGAACAGCACAAAGCCAACGCCCAAAGCCACGTAAATTTTAGACCAGGTTATCTTCTCATTCTTTACGCCCTTTGTGCCTAAGCAACTCAAAGCAAGTAAAACCAAAGCAAATGCTTTGGTATAAAGGGTATGTGAAAATAAACCTGTTGTCCGGTCGAAATTGCCTAATATCTTGTTGATTACTTCCAACGTCCAGCCACGTTCTAAAAAGAAACCGTAGCAGAACCAATAAAGGTGCATCAGCACCAAAAGAATACTGACTGCCCGCATAAAAGCCATTATCTTGGCAAGTCCTCTTAAATCGTCTTCTCCCTGCATTATTTTAAGTTTTAATGTTCGGGCGTGAATTTAAAGGCTCTATGCAGTGGCTCTAAAAATGTGGCAGCCAGTGGCGTTCTGTGGCAGTGTTTGGCTAAATATTATTTCTGCCCTCTTTGGCGTTTGCGCTTCTTCTTCATCTTATTGGCAAAGTCCTGTTCCTCGTAATCTTCGCCCTGGGCTTCGGGTAATAAACCGCCCAATGCTTCAATCAAACCGTCTTCGTGCTTGTCAGTAGTTAAGAAGTCGAACAAATGGTGTGGTTCTTCCGCAGGAAGATCCGCATCATTTGATGTGGATAGTTTGGGTTGTAAAACGGCAGGTTCTTTAATATCCGGTTTGATGTTATTGTTCCAATAATCATTAAAGGTGTTGGCAGAAAGTTCTGTTGCCAAACGTGAACCGTTCCAAACTGCTTTGGAATTGTGGTCAATAAATGTGATGCCATAAATACGCCCTGTATCATTCCGGCGCACGACTACGTTAATGCCCTGTGCTGCTAACTGCTTTTTAAAAGCCTGTTCATCGTTTGTGGTTTTCAGGGCAATGGTAACGGCAGATTTTAGGGTCTGTTTGGTCGGGCTGTCTTTCAAAGCTGTTTTGCATTTCGCAAAATGCAATTCCAAAGCCGGAAGCCCTGCGCTCTTTCCGAACAGCGAAGCCTTGAACGGATGCCCTGCTCTATCGCCTTTTTCATTTAGCGGAATATACAATAAGCCCTGCTGCATTTTCCCCTGCAATTCGCCCTCGATTTTCTCGGCGGTTATATTGAACAGGGAAAGCAGGGCGTTGTATTCGCCCAACGTTTGGTACTGGTAGTAGTTCGGCAGGTGGCGAACAACCAAAGCTATTTGGCTTTTTACATCGCCCGCCCGATAATCTACCGGACGGAAAACCTTATCTGTCTGTTTGCGCTCCTTGTCCGTTGCGGGTATCAATCGGTGTTTTCTTTCCAGTTCACGGCATACGTTCATAGACCGCATTTTCTCGAATTTGTCCGAAATCTTTTTGCCCTGCTCGTCCACGCAAACCGATACAATGTGTATATGGCTGCGGTCAATATCGGTATGTTTGAATACGATAAAAGGCTGTTCGCCATAACCCATTTCCCGCATATACTGTTCTGCCATTTCCCTAAACTTATCATCGCTTACCTTATCGTTCGGGTCAGGATTGAGCGAAATATGCAACGTATGTTTTTCGGTGTTGCGGTTGGCTATCAGGTAAGGGGCAAAAGACTGGGCTAATTGTGCTACGGAATAATGACCGCTTGCGGTTTCAATCATCTTATTGGCAAACAAAATCTGCCCGTTTTCATTCTCCACTTTGAGCTGATTGTATGCCAATGCACCATATAAATTTCCGCTTCTTCCGATTTTCGCTATCACTATTACATTATTTTTTTAGGTGTTCTTCCTCAAATTTTTCGGTAATCTGAATGATTTTCTGACACAGCATTGCCATTTCAGCCGTCTGTTTTTCCAGTTTGTACAGAAACGCAGCCGCCTTTTTCTCGGAAAAATTCTTGTACAACAGCTTTACAATTTGGTTATAGTTCACACCGATGGAACGGAACTGGCTGTGAAAAGAGGTCAGCCGCATATAAAAATCAACCGTTCCCTTGTCAATCTGGATGGTCTTTATGGTCTTGTCAAAGATGCAGGACGTTATAAAGTGCGCCTTTACCTGCATACCTGATTTATCAAAAAGGGCAAGAAAACGGGCGTGTTCCTGCTCGTTAAAGGAAATCGTATAGCGAATGGTCGCCGGGTCTTCTTTGGGGCGGCGTCCTGTCTTTTTCAATTGCTTTTTGTTGTTATCGTTCATCACTAATCCATTTTAAAATCCATACAAAACCCTGACTTCGGAAGGTGTTTTCTGCCCCCTGCAAAGGGCAAGTTGTTTTGAGCATCGGAAATCATTCCGAGATGCTCAAAACACAACTTGCCGTGTTCTGTCGAACACAAAAATCCGCCCTGCGGGACGGATTAAATGTAACAGGGAAAAGCGGCTCGATGCCGTTCCTATTACCCTCCGATTTGTCAAAAGACTTTTGCATAAATCCATTAATAAAAATCATTGTACAAAGTAAAGCCCTGTTTACGAAAGCAGTGTATTGTATAGCAGTGCCAAACACTGCCTTTGAATGCCAAACACTGCCACAGCTCAATCAGCGGTTAAATCAATCGCTTTATTTGCCGTATAATTTTAGTGCAGGTAGTAAAAAAAGTATTTCAACAAAGAAGAAAATCAGGTTTGCAAACAGGCAGTTTGGAATAAAAGCATAAGGTTTTAAAAGCATAAAACAATAAAAGTGTAAAAGCATAAAAGCGGTAAAGCAATTTACCTGTTGCAAGTTTTGCCACTTGCCAAAGAATGTACCTGACAAGGCAAAAATGAAAGCAAATACCTGTGCAGGAAATTACCCAAAAGGGAATGCAGGAATATAGGAATGAGGTAATAATCAGATAAACCAATATTCAATCCTGCAAAACAAATAAAGTGTGTAACAATAAATTTTTAAATAATGGAAACAACAAAGAAAACTTTAAAAATCAGCTTCTCCACCCAAAAGGGCGGTGTGGGAAAATCTACGATGACAACCCTGCTGGCGAGTGTGCTTCACTACCGTTTAGGTTTTAATGTGCTGGTATTGGATTGCGACTTTCCGCAATACAGCCTGAACAACATGCGTGAACGGGATAAGAGAACCATAATGCAGAACGACTACCATAAAAAAGCGGCAATGAAGCAGTTTCAAGCCATCAACAAAAAAGCGTACCCGATTATTAAATGCAAAGCTGAAACGGCTCTGGAGAAAGCTTCGGAATATAGAAGCCAGTCGGCGGTTGTACCAGATGTGATTTTCTTCGACCTGCCGGGAACAGCCAACACCAAAGGCGTTCTGACCACCTTAAAAAAAATGGACTTTATCTTTTCGCCCATTACTGCCGACCGTTTGGTAGTGGAAAGTACATTGGGCTTTACCAAAGCCTTTCTCGGACTGGAATTGCAATAGAAAAGTAGAGACCTTTTTATGCAGCTTCTGTTTTTTCCCCAGCGATGGTCTGCCCGGCTTGTTCGGGAGTGTTATAGTCCAATGCTGAATGCCTTCTCTTTCTGTTATACCAG
>NZ_QPKV01000018.1 GCF_003339865.1 Pedobacter chinensis | reverse complement strand
GGAAACCTTAAAGCTTTCGCTGTTTGGCGGTTGCTAGTGGGTTGAGGGCGGATTTTGCAACCAGTCCTTTTACGAGTCCTTTCCCTTCAAGGGGAAAGGTGCCGATAGGCGGATAGGGGTACTGATGGGCCATGAGGGGAAACTCCCCTCCTTGTTTAAGGAGGGGGGTGTGAAGGGTGGTGCGTTGGCAGGGGTGGTTTTGTTGTGTGCTCTCGTATTATCCTCATTGCAAGTGAGCGTAATGACGAAGCAATCTGTTTTGCCAATGAGTTTTTTGAACTTCCTCGCCGCCGGAAAGGCTCCTACCTTTTTCTTGATAAAAAGGTAGCCAAAAATCAAGGCTTGGCCCCCTCCCCAGCCCTCCCCTTAAAGGGAGGGAGCTATTTACTAATATCGAAACTTTAATGGCAACAGCGGATGAGGTCCGATGAAGGATCGGACTGACCGCTGTTTTGTGCCTGCAAATCCGAATGGAACTGCAAGTTTCAACGGCCTATCCTTCCATCATTTCCTATGCCGGAGAGTGCGTAACGGGGATTTGTTTTACGTAAGGAGCTTAATACACTAGCGTCATTTCCGCGCAGGCGGAAACCTTAAAGCTTTCGCTGTTTGGCGGTCGCTATTGGGTTGAGGGCGGATTTTGCAACCAGTTCTTTTACGAGTCCTTTCCCTTCAAGGGGAAAGGTGCCGACAGGCGGATAGGGGGATTTACTGATGCGCCATGAGGGGAAATTCCCCTCCTTGTTTAAAGAGGGGTTGTTGGAAGAGGTAGTTTTGTTGTGTGCTCTCCCATTATCGTCATTATGATGAAGCACGACGAAGCAATCTTTTATGTGAAAAGATTACTTCGTCGGCTGAAAAGCCTTCCTCTTAATGATGGAAAACTAGATTATTTTACCAGTGTAAAAGGTACATATAATCCAAAAGTGATGTTTCGTCCCACATTATATACGCCCAGGTTCGGGTTTTCATAATCTAAACGGCCAGGTTTATACCTGCTCAAAGCATCATAATATTTCTGATCTAACAGGTTATTTGCCGAAACAGAAAATTTAATTGGTTGTTTACCCAGGTTAAAAGTTGCGCCAATACCTGCATTTAATAAAGTATAACCACTTGTTGGCGTTTCAAACACATCATCAACACGCGTTTGTTTAAATGCAGAATTGATACCCACTGATAAATATGCATCGTTTGTTCCTTTGATTTTAGGTTCGAAACGTAATTCATTGCGTAATGTTCCTGCCGGAATAAATGCCAATGGTTTGTTCAGGGTATTATTTTGGGCATGAACATAGCCAAAGGTATTCTCGAAATGGATAAACGGAACGGGGTGGATGGTTAAAGTGGCTTCGGCACCGTAAAGATTTGCATTTACCTGGCCATAACGATAAACAGGGTATTCATCGCCCTCAGCCGTAATGATTTCTCCATTATTTGAAGCATAAATGAAATTGTGAACGTAGTTGTTATAAATACTTGCGCTTGCACTTACAATTTTACCCTCATACTCTAATGCCGCATCTACCTGATAACTCCGCTCCGGACTTAAGTTTGAATTTCCTATTTCGTAGCGAAAAGTACCTTCATGCACACCGTTTGAGGCTAACTCTGCGGGATTTGGTGCACGAAATGCAGACCCTGCATTGGCTTTAAAATTCCATTCTTCGCTAAACTGATGCGTAAAACCTAATGCACCACTCACGTTTGAAAACTTATTTTGAAAAGGGGCAAAAATTTCTTCTTCATCTTTAAATAATTGTTTTCCATCGTTTTTCCGGTAATCGTAACGGGCGCCGATGCTGAAAGTATTATTGTCCCAGTTTTTCTTTGCGAAAGCAAAAACGCCTATTCCGTAAGTGTTGTAGTTAGGAATGAGGAACTCATCATCTGCTTTGTTTTCACTTTTGCCTGCATCAGCACTTAATCCAAAAACAGGTTGCCATCCATTGGTTTCATGTAAATAGTATTTTAAATCGGCATTGTAAGTTTTAAGATCGAAGAATAAGGAAGGTTCTGGCCCTTCTTCCAATTCACGACGTTGGTTTTGCTGATAGCCAAAATCTGCTTTTAAATTGCCATTTCCTAAAATGAAGTTGTTGTTTAAAGCAATTTTGAAATGCCTGATATCCTGACGGGGGTAATCCAGTTCACGACTTTTAAAATCAGAAGTAATAAATGCTTCCCCATCTTCTTTAACAAAATTTCCAAGATCATCTACCGCAGGCTCATAAAAACCGATGTTATTGCGAAAGCTGGAAACATTTAAATGCGTATATCCCCAGCTTTTATTCAATCCGATCATTCCGCTTAAGTCAGTTTCGTTGAAACCTGAGTTCGGGAAATATCCGGCAGGAGTTTTAAAAGAATAAGCATTTTTATAGGTTCCGCGGGCTCTCCAAACAAAACCATTTTCATTGCCATTAAGCATTAATGAATTTGCCGTTAACCCGTTGTTTGTAGAATAATTGGTAATAAATTCTCCTTTAATTTGTCCGTCTGGCGCTGTGCTTGGCTCTAAAATATTAATTACGCCACCAAGTGCATCAGAACCGTACATTAAAGATGCCGCACCTCGTAAAATCTCTATCCGGTCTGATTTAAACTGATCGATTTCAATACCATGCTCATCTCCCCATTGCTGGCCTTGTTGCTTAATCCCATCATCCAATGTTACAATTCGGTTATAACCTAAACCACGAATAACGGGTTTTGAAATAGAAGGACCTGTGGTAATCTGTGATACTCCGGGAACCTTGGTTAAAGCATCAATCAGATTGGTTGATGGCTGTAAGAGCTGATCTTTCCCAACCACGGCCGATGAAGCACTGTTACGTTTGCTCGTACTGCTGATGATGCTTCCTGTAATAACGATTTCCTTTGTTTCAATTGCCGTGGGCTGCAAAGCAAATTCCAATGCCGATGCATCTGAGAAATTAACAATTTTAGTGGCCGTTTTATAGCCGATATAATGAACCTCTATCAGGTAACTTCCTTTAGCAGGTAAATTATTTAAACTAAATTCCCCATCATTATTGGTTATTGCACTCACTTTTAAATCGGGAATATAAATGGTTGCACCAGGCAAAGTTTGTTTGCTGCTCGCATCGATAACTTTACCTTTAATGTCTTTTAAAGCAGCTGCAAAGGCAGTACTGCTGAATAATGTATATAGAATTACCAAGCCGATAAGCTGTAATTTTTTCATAATGTGTAATAAAATTGAAAATGATGTAAAAAACCAAAGCAGTAGCCTGCATTGCAGCCTGATTCAGGTTTTAAACAATAAATAATTGAATAATCCGGTTAGCGGATTTTAGCCTCTGGAAAATTTAGGCTAAAGGAGGGCCACGTAACCCGGTACTTAAGAGTTCGACATAAGAACTTTTTAAGATGGGTGGTGTAGCACCGAAAATTTTTGCCGAAAGAAAAATTCTGTAAATGTGATGCGTTTGAACATAGTTTTTTTCAAAGCTGGCATTACAAATCAAACAGGTATCGCCATGTGATTGTACGTGGCTTACATGCTTGCAGTTTTTTTCTTTCTCTATAACCGGAACCGGATTGTGATGGTGCAGAACGCTCCATGGAGTTAAAGCAACAGCAAAAACAATCAGCATGAATGCTGATAAAAATTTCCTGATATTTTGACTATGCTTTTTCAATGTGCCAAAAGTAGTAATTCTTGTTCAATTCTATATCTTTGAAAAGTAACATTGCTTATATAGTACGATGAGATCAACGCTAACCAATGGTTTAAATTTAAGCCAGAAACAAACACCAAACGGAACTGAATTAAATTGCAAGGGCTGGATTCAGGAAGCAGCATTACGCATGTTGCTGAATAATCTTGATCCTGATGTTGCAGAACGACCGGAAGATTTGATTGTTTATGGCGGTAGAGGTAAGGCAGCCAGGAATAAAGAATCGTTAAGCTTGATTATAAAAGCACTGAAAGATTTAGAGGACGATGAAACACTGTTAATTCAATCGGGAAAACCTGTTGCCATTTTGCCTACACATACAGATGCGCCTCGTGTACTGATTTCAAATTCCCAGCTTGTTCCCAAATGGGCCACCCAAAAACATTTTGATGAACTGGAAGATAAAGGGTTAATGATGTATGGTCAGATGACTGCCGGTTCCTGGATTTACATCGGTTCACAAGGTATTGTTCAGGGTACTTATGAAACCTATGCGGCGCTGGCTAAAAAACATTTTGGATCCAGTTTAAAAGGAAAGTTGAATGTTACTGCCGGTTTGGGGGGCATGGGTGGGGCTCAACCTTTGGCCATAACCATGAATGAAGGTGTTTGTTTAGCTGCTGAAGTAGAAGAATGGCGCATTAAAAAGCGGTTGGAAACACGTTATATTGATGAAATCAGTTTCGATATTGATGAAGCAATTGATAAAGCTTTAGCTTATAAGGAACAGGAAAAAGCTCTTTCAATTGGAGTGGTTTGTAATGCTGTGGAGTTGTTGCAGAGATTGATTGACCGGAATATTATTCCAGATACTTTAACTGATCAAACATCGGCACATGATCCGTTAATAGGCTATTTTCCGGAAGGATTGACCGTGGAAGCGGCGGCTGATTTACGGAAAAATAATCCTGAAGAGTATGTAAAGCAGTCTTACGGCACAATGGCCAAACATGTTAAGCAAATGCTTGAGTTGCAAAAACGCGGTGCTGTTACTTTTGATTATGGTAATAATTTAAGAGGACGAGCTTTAGAGGTTGGCGTGGAAAATGCATTTGATTTTCCAGGCTTTGTGCCCGCATATATCCGTCCGCTTTTTTGTGAGGGAAAGGGACCTTTTAGGTGGGCCGCTTTGAGCGGAGACCCGCAGGATATTTACGAAACTGATAAATTGATTTTAGAATTATTTCCTGAAAATGAAAGTCTTCGCCGCTGGATCAAAATGGCACAGGAACGAATTGCCTTTCAGGGTTTGCCGGCCAGAATTTGCTGGCTGGGGCAAGGAGAACGTGAAAAGGCCGGACTGGCTTTCAATAAACTGGTTGCTGAAGGGAAAGTAAAAGCACCGATTGTAATTGGCCGCGACCATTTAGATACAGGTTCTGTGGCTTCGCCAAACAGAGAAACTGAAGCCATGCTTGATGGTTCTGATGCCGTTGCAGATTGGCCCGTTTTAAATGCCATGATCAATACCGCTGGTGGAGCGAGCTGGGTTTCTCTGCACCATGGTGGCGGAGTTGGCATTGGTTATTCTATTCATGCAGGAATGGTAATTGTTGCTGATGGAACACCTGAAGCAGAAGCCAGATTGAAAAGAGTGCTACATAACGACCCTGCAATGGGCGTTATTCGCCATGCTGATGCCGGATATGATATTGCAAAAGATACGGCAAGACGATTCAGGCTGGGATTGAAAAACTAAGTATTGTCATTGCAAAGCACGAAGCAGTCTATTTGGCGGGAAAGATTGCTTCGTACCTCGCAATGACGAGCTTATTATAAAAAATGAAAATTATGCCGACCAAAAAATTACACATCGCTCCCTTTTTCGTCTTTGCGAGGAGGCACGACGAAGCAATCTCTCCTTGAAATAGCTTTTATATAAGATTATTAAGAAACTGAGATTATGAGCCATTTTTGATAGTAAAAAAGCTTCCCAAACAAGCTGATTATTTCCTTACTTTTGCCGCTATGATTTCATTTTTCGAAGCGAATTTAAAGCAACTCTCCATTCACCACACAGGAAATAAACTGGTAGAAGAATATTACAAATTATCTGATGCACCATTGAAAATTGATGATGAGATATTGGGCAATTTGTTGATGCAATATTTTTTAAAACCTTTCGAAAAAGTAAATGAAGTTTATCGTTTTTATCATCCTAATGATAATTTAAATCTCAATGAGGTTTTTCATTTCGTACATGAGATTTTTGAAAACAATGAACTTTTTCATGAAGATTCACAGCAATTGGCAAAACACTTATATGATGTGGCCAACCATCCTAAAATTAAATCGGGAGAGTTATACGTTGCCTATTTCGAAAAGGTGCAAATTGAAGGCGAACAGCTTGATGTTGTGGGTATTTTTAAATCAGAAACAAAAGATACTTACCTGAAAGTTTATCCTGAACAGGATGGCTTTAATATGAGTTATGAACAGGATGCCATAAGTATCAATAAGTTGGATAAAGGTTGCCTGATTTTTAATGTAGACCAGGAACAGGGTTATAAAGTTGTTGTTTTGGATCAGGCAAAAAGCAACAATGAATCTGCCGTTTACTGGAAAGATGAGTTTTTGAAATTAAAAATCAGAAATGACAGTTATAACCAAACCCACAATGTTTTAGGGGTTTACAAAAACTTTGTAACGCAAAAGCTCGATGATGAATACGAGATCAGCAAGGCGGATAAGATTGACCTTTTAAATCGCTCCATGAAATATTTCAAAGAGAAAGAAACCTTTGATATAGAGGAATTCGGGAACGAAGTAATTGGCAATGCTGAAGGGATTGAATCGTTCAAAAATTACAAAAAGAATTATGAAGCAGAGTATGAAAGTCCGATTGCCGATCACTTTGAAATCGCAGAATCTGCCGTTAAAAAGCAAGCCCGGGCATATAAAAGCGTGTTAAAATTGGATAAGAATTTCCACATCTATATTCATGGCAATAAGGACATGATTGAAAAAGGTTACGATGATGATAAATCAATGAATTTTTATAAAGTGTATTTTAGAGAAGAGGAGTAAGAAAGTCATGAGTTCGGGGTCTTTAGTTATGAGCCGACTTTCGACTATGGACTTAAGACTGATGACTAAATCCTCTGCTGTGCTTTTAGCGCCAAATATTGATTGATCACGTTAACCGTTAGTTTTTGAGGTGGTGTTAGAATGGACAAAATCCCATGTTTACTTAACTCTTTGACCATTAGTTTCTTTTCATAGATGAATTTCTCTGCAATGGTTTTGTGATAAATTCCTTCTACATCTTTTGCAGGTTCATTACTGAGTGTTTTCAGCTCTGTATTTTCAAAAAACACAACCAGCAATAAATGATATTTTGAAAGTCGTTTCAAATAAGGCATTTGCCTTTGCAAGGCCGATAAGCTTTCGAAATTGGTAAAGAAAACGAGTAAACCGCGTTGCTTAACAACTGCACGAACACTGCTGTACAAAGCCTCCAGATTACTTTCCAGGTACCTTGTTTTCTCCTTGTATAACACGTTCATTATATTGCCTAACTGTGCCGACTTCCGATCTGCAGGAACAATAGCGCCGATATTTTCTGAAATGGTGATTAATCCGGCTTTATCTTCTTTAAGCATGGCCACTTTGGAGAGTGCAACTGTTGCATTAATGGCGTAATCCAATAAGCTTAATCCTTCAAACGGCATTCGCATTACCCTTGATTTATCAATAATGCAATAAATATTCTGTGAGCGCTCATCGGTATAAGTATTAACCATTAAGCCGCCTTTTCTTGCAGTGGCTTTCCAGTTTATGGTGCGAATATCATCACCGCCGACATAATTTTTGATCTGATCAAACTCACTGCTGTTTCCAACTTTTCTGATCTTTTTAATGCCCATTTCTGTTAAATGGTGTGAAATGGCCATTAATTCATACTGGCCAAGATTGATAAATGACGGATAGACAGGCAAAACCTTTGCACCATCAAAGTTATAACGCCGGCTAATGAGGCCTATGGGCGAACTAATGTAAGCTCTGATCAATCCAAAATCATATTCGCCACGCTTTGTCGGGCGCAAATTATAGTGAATGGATTTTACTTCTGCAGATTTTAAGCTTAATCTGAAATCCTTATCTCTCAATTGAAACTGAAAGGGAATTTCATCAATTATACGTGCATTTACGATAAAGCCATATCGATTTTTAACTTCTATCTGAATCGGATTTTCATCGCCATTGCTCAATCGTTTTGAAGTAAATCGTCGGGCTTCTAATCCTTCCTTAATCCTGTACAGTATAAAAGCATCAACAAAAAATAAAGCTACGAGCACTCCGGTTGCAATTTCCGGGATGTCGCCGAGCCACGCAAAGAAAAATTTCAGTAAAAAAAGTAAAATGCAAAAAGCTAAAGCCGCAAACAAACGATCATTTAGAAATAGATTGGTATAATATTGCTGAAAGAATTTTTTCAAAATGTGATTAATTGTTTAATCGTTTAACTGAAAATTGATAACTGCAAACTGACTTACCGTGGTATTTCTATCTTTTTAATAATCTGATGAACGATATCACTAGTGGTTAAACCTTCCATTTCCTTTTCTGGAGATAACAGAATTCTATGAGCCAAAACAGGTACTGCTACGGTAATAATATCCTCAGGGGTTATAAAATCGCGGTTTTGAATAGCTGCCAAAGCTTTGGCGCTATGAACAATTGCCAGTGATGCTCTGGGTGATGCACCCAAATAAAGTGATGAATTATTCCGGGTTTCGTTTACGATTTTTGCAATAAATTCTAAAAGCTTCGGCTCTACAAATAAGTTACGAATAATAGCTCTTGCAGCTTGAATTTGTTGAACAGACAGTACAGGCCTTACTTCACTGGCTAAAGTTTTATTAACCAGGTTATGTTGTGCCATTAAAATTGCTGTTTCTTCCTCTAATGATGGATATTTTACCTCAATCTTAAATAAAAATCTATCCAGTTGCGCTTCGGGCAAGCGATAAGTTCCTTCCTGTTCAATTGGATTTTGGGTGGCCAGAACCATAAAAGGTTCGTCCATGAAGTAGGTTTCTCCATCAATCGTAACCTGACGTTCTTCCATTACTTCAAATAAAGCTGATTGCGTTTTCGCTGGTGCACGGTTAATCTCATCAACTAAAATAATATTGCCGAAAATTGGCCCTCTTCTAAATTCAAAATCACCGGTTTTGGTATTGAAAATGGGCGTTCCCAAAACATCCGAAGGCATTAAATCGGGTGTAAACTGAACCCTCGAAAACTGTGCATCAATTGATTTTGCCAGTAGTTTAGCACTTAAGGTTTTGGCCACACCCGGAACACCTTCAATCAGGATGTGCCCATCGGCAAGTAAGCCCACAATTAAAAAATCGATAACCTGCTTTTGTCCGACAATAATATTTCCCAGTACATTTCTGATTTGGTTTACTGCTTCAGTTAAAGCGGTTAAATCTGTACGTTGGTTAAACTGTTCCTGCTCCATTGCTTTGCGTATTTTGATAAAAATTTTCTATGCTTTGATTTAAACTGATCAGGTCGTGATCACTCAAATCGCTTTTTTGGGGTATTTGTATAAAGTATCTGGTAAGTGTTTTAGCCGATGGCTCATTTATATCGGTTTTCTCCATTAATACAGTAGCAAAATTGCTATCTATTTCATTGGTTTTAATATAATATCTGCTGCGGAGATGTTCTAAAAAATAGTTTATTTTTTTTGAGGCAATGTCCAGATTATTTCTTTCGTGATAATAAACGCTGCCTACCACGTTCGCAAATGCTACTGATGAATTGGTAAACGGATCGGCAATTGGAATAATTCTTTGCCGGCGTTTTATTTCATAAAGCACAAAAATGATCAGGCTGAATATGGTAAGATAATATGCCCACCTCAATTCAGGATGCTTAAAGAAAACCCTGAGCAGATCCGTAGTTTCATTTTTTTGCGAGGAGAAATACTCATCGAAAATTAACTGGTGGCTTTCCTGTAAATAACTTAAGGTTTTTGCCGCATATTCAGCACCATATTTATCCAGCAATGTGAAATTGGTGTAAAAACCAGGTTCAGCAATGAGATAAAGGCCGCCTTTACCATAATTATACTTTATGAAATTGGGTTTCTGGTTATTATTTATCCCTAAAACTATCGCTTTTTTATAGTCTATTTTACTAAAAAATTGCGTTCCGATTCCTCTTTCAAACCCATAGTTGGCTTCGGTTTTTAAATCGGGATTGGTAAAGTTAAGCGAGCTTCTTTCAGCCGATAGGGTAGTAGATGTTTTGATTCCCAATTCTTTTTCAAGTTTACCAAAATTGTAACTGGCAATAAAAATGGCATTACCGGCTTGCATATACTTTTTCATTTCATTGAAGTCAGTTTGGGTAACATCAACCTTTTGTGCAACAATGAGGTAGGCTGCCTTGTTAAAATGCTTGTTTTTTAAGGTATTATAAACCGCGGCTTTTGATTGTTGAATCAGTGCTTTTGGTAATACATCTTTAATCCGATCTCTTAATATAAAGGTGCCGTAAGGGATTTTATCTGTTGAAAGATAAGTTGGCGCCCAATTGGTTGGTGTTGGTTTGTTGTATTGTGCAACCAGATAAATCAAAATTAAAATCAAACCAATACTGAAGTAAATTTTATATCCTCTCATTTAATCTGATTATTAAGTTGATCAAATGATTGGTTTATGGCACCGAATTTGGCCTCATCAACAGGGAAGTCGCCATACCAGATATAATCGAACTGAACAGTAAGCCTGCTAAATTCATTTTTGAGCTCGGGCCTGGTGATTTCCATCAAGTAATTGTAGTTCGTTTTATCGGGTTGCCATTTTATAATTTCAGCATCACTAAGCTTTTTTAAGGCATGCAGATAAAGCAATCTAACTGCCAGGCGGTATTTTTTCTCCTTGATCAATCGTTGTAATTCCTGCTCGTAATCAATTTCATGGATGTTTTCGGTTATTACATCATAAGGTAAAATAACTTCTTTTGATTTTTTACTAAAAATATTTTCTGCACCAATGATTTTGACCACAATATATAAAACCAAAGCAACCCCCAAACCGATAAAAAAGTATCGGGAAATAGTATTAGATGCAGCTCCCACAAACAGTCTGTTAATCAAACTCCAAAACCATAGCCAAAACCTATCCCATAAGGAAAGTTGTTGCGCCTGAATCTCATCATACTGAAACTCTTTTTGATCCTTGTAATTGTTTATCGCTTCTTTATCAAATTTAGCAGCAGAGATTTTACTGCTGTCGGTTTGCATAACAACCTTCTCCTGCTTTGGTTTAAGAGTTTGAGCATTACTATTTATGGAGACAAAAAACAGTAAAGATAACAGTACATATCGGAAAACGAGTTTTGGCATTTTAATATTCTTCTGGTCTGGTATCTATAGGTTTCTCTGGGTTTCCAAAATGAGCTATACGTTCCATTAAACCCGTGTTTTCTTTCTGTTCAACCAAACTGAAGTATGATAATGAGATCGTGATAACCGGAATGATGGTGAACACCTGGCAAAGCGATTGTAAAACGACGGTGATCATACTTAAGCTTAAAGACATTTTCGGATTTTTACTCGTAAACATCCCGATCATATTAAACAATGTAGTAGGTAAAACGACCATGCTCATACAGGCATATAAGATAATCCAAACCACGATTAATGTTCCAAAAGTTATCCAGAAATTATCTTTAATAATCTTGAAACTTCTGCTAAACGAATAACCTAATGAGCCATTTTCCATGACCATGATCGGGAACATCATGGCTACAAACGGGAACAAATAAAACCCTGGTAACAAACAGCAGATGAAACCAGCAATCAACATGAGGATGAGCACTATAGAACTTCCAAATACACGGAAAAAATAATATTTAAAGTACCCCCAAACTTCTTCAGTGGTTGGCATTTGATTCCCTTTCTGAACATATATAGCAATGTAAGAAAGAATCGCAACACTCATACTCGCATATGTGGCCAGTGAAAAAAGTATAGAAAGGAAATATTCGAGGCCATAAATATTGCCTAGACCTAATCCTCTTGTACTTCGCCCATTGCCAAAGGTATTAATGATATTAACCATTTTATATTGATATATCAGCATGGATGCCATACTGGCTAAAACAAATAGCCCGCAAAATGTAAAATAAGTTTTAATGAGGGGCTTGAAGTTTTGACGCATAAACGTAAATGTGTCGTTAATTACCTGTCCAAAATCTCTCCGTTTTTTAAATTCAATTTTTCCTGTCATATTAATTTAGCTGAGCTTCTTTATTATAAATTTTAACCGGATAGATAAATACATACCAAATGATGAATACAGCAGATAACACCAGGATGAGTATGCTAAAGTATATTGGCATTTCGGTATGACGCGTGATAAAGCTTTCAAAAAATGCAGCGACAATAAAAATTGGCACTAAACCAAGTACCATCTTTAAGCCGTGTTTGGCTCCTTTTAACACCGATTCCATTCTGGTATAGGTTTTAGGAAATAAAAAGCTGTTCCCTAAAACCAGCCCCGCAGCCCCCGCTAAAACGATGGCCGAAATTTCTAGTGTTCCATGAATCCAGATAACCAGTACAGATTGCAATCCAAGGCCTTTGCTAAAAAAGAAGTATTGAAAAGACCCCAGCATTATTCCATTTCTAAAAAGTGATACAATGGAGCCAAAGGAGAAAATAATTCCCAGAACGAAAGTGTACAATGCCACGAAAATATTGTTTAATCCAATTTGCATAAACATCATAAATTCGTTTTGTTGCTTATATACGCCAAATGGATCTCCTTTTGCAATGTTTTCATTGGTCATGTTTACGTAGCCATCTCCCATGATTAAGCGAACAAATGTGTCGTCGTATTTTGCAGAGATGGCGCCAATGGCGCAGGAGATTAAAAAAAATGCGAGGGCATAAAAAATCTGTTTCCGATGAAATAAAAACAAAAGGGGTAATTCTGTTTTCCAAAAATGAATGAATCGATTGGACTTTTCTTTCTTGTTTTTATAAACAGACTGGTGTAATTTAGAGGCTAAGCCGTTTAAATATGCTGTAGTTTTAGAATTTGGATAAAATGTTTTTGAGTAAGCCAGATCATTTGTTATTTCAATGAACTGATTTGCAATTTCGTCAGGATTGGCTTGTTGCATACTATCGTAATGTTGCCACTTTTCCGAATTTTGTTTAACAAATAAAGCTTCTCTCATTTAAAGGCGTTACCAAATCTTGGGTTAAAATAGTTAAATTTTTATGGATATGAAAAATGTTGACGGAAACATGTAAATTTCTATCAGTATAACCGCAGCGCATCAAGACCTGAAGTTGATAGCGAACACCAAACTCGGTTTTCCTCTGCGAAAAACTTTGGTCTTTTGCGGTTAATCTCAATAGCGGATACATTTTTTATTTTACCGCAAAGAACTGAAAGAAGGCGCAAAGAACGCCAAGGCAGGTGCGTAATAAATAACCACAGCGTGCACCGGGAAAGGCACAGCGTACAATATTATACTGTATCTCTTCGTGTGCTCTGTGAAAAGCTTTGTGGCCTCTGTGGTAAAAAGAATGGCTTTGTTCCCTTTGCGAAAAACTTTGTGCCCTTTGCGGTTAATCAATAGTGGAAACATCTTTTATTTTACCGCAAAGAACTGAAAGCAGGCGCAAAGAACGCCAAGCTTAGTTTTAGAAATAACCACAGCGCACTGGGGAAAGAATCGAGAACACGAATTTAATAGCGAACATCAAACTCTGTGTTCCTCTGTGAAAGCTTTGTGCCCTCTGTGGTTAAATGCATCTTATGCTCAGAAAACAAGGAAGGAGATTGCCACAAAACGATGAAAGATCGTTTTCAATGACGACAGCTTTGATTTTTCCCATTTGCCCTTCGTTGGTAAATCATAAACTAAAAACACACCTTTTATATCAAATTTCTGGTAATTTTTCCTTTGATGATATAAAGGGAACTGATACTCCCCTTATCAATTACCGTGTCGCCTTTAAAGTTAGGATTCGATGAACGCAAAATAAGCTTGTTTTTATCCTGGTGTTCAAAAATGAGCTTGATGCTGCGCAGATGATTGGCTTTTTCATTGGTCATTACCACATAAGCCTCGCCCCATTGCAAAACCTCATAATTGGTTATTTCCCTTACTGCAATAATTTCGCCTGAGGCGTATTTTGGATACATGCTATCTCCATAAACAGGTAAATAAGCCGTACAATCATTAAATGGCTTATAATTCACAAAATAATCTGCCTGCTCTTCTTCCAGTAATAATGTATCGGTATCCGAAAGACTAATGTCAAAATAGGGTACGCCTTCTTTGCTTTCTGATACAACGGGTCCTTTTTTCAAAAAGGGCTCTCCAATTCCGGTTTCAAGCCACTCCAAATTTACATTAAATTTTAAATCTAGCCGGTCTTTTATTGCATTCGAAATCCCGATTCTTCCTCTCAACACATCCGAAAGGGAACCTTGCTGAATATTCAGTTGTTGTGCAAATTCCTTTTGGGTTTTAAAATTTAATTTATCAAGTATAATTTTTAATCTCTGATTTTCAGTCATTTATTGGTTATTTTTAAGTAAAACGAATTTTTATTCGTTTTACTTAACTTTAATGAGTATATTCGTTTAAGCAATACGCAAGATAAAATAAAATCAGATATAACTAAAAATGAATATGAAAGACATTAAAGATATCGATTTGACTGATGTGCCATTTACAGCATTCTTAAAGAAATTCTTTGAATCAAAAACTTTAGAAGGGCATTTACAATTTGTTGAGGAATGGCTGGAATTGGCAGTGACAGATAAATTTTTGACGGAAAGAAATAGTCCTGCCGATTTGCTCTGCTTTTATGAACAACTTGTTGAACTTTATCAGCTTTCATCTGATTTAAATGAAGATGAAACTACTTTCGAGCGATTGAAAACTGACCTTTCTATGCGTCAGGTCAATCCACGATTCATACCTGGTAAGGAGCTTTTATCCGAAGAAGAAATCATGTCGCCATTTTTA
The DNA here is from genome assembly GCF_003339865.1 of Pedobacter chinensis. GTDB lineage: Bacteria > Bacteroidota > Bacteroidia > Sphingobacteriales > Sphingobacteriaceae > Pedobacter > Pedobacter chinensis. The sequence continues at coordinate 28,400 of NZ_QPKV01000018.1, read as the reverse complement.
GCCATACGTTCCGTTTTCGTGAAAAGTGATCTTGCTTATTATAAATCGGCGCTTCACGATTGGCTGGAAAACGCACTTCATTCCTGCGTTTCCGATTCCGCAGGCAAATGCATTTTTCCCCTTTATTCCTGTACCAAAAAATTACTGGTTGCTGCCTGGTTAATTTATGAGCATCTATCCCGCAAAATTAGTAATGAGATCAAACATCATAAAATAAGCCAGTTTGAAGATACCTGCCCATTATTGTTAAATGACCAACATTTAAAAGATCCCTATTTAGAAATCGAATCTTTTTTCAGTGGCTGTAGCCTCGGCGAATATCAAAGAGATTTGAAAGGTTGGTTTAAGGCTGCATTAACGGAGGGTTTTTGCTTTAAGAAAGCAGGTTCGCTGGTTTATTTTCACGAACAACTGATTCAATTGCTGCAGGCAGGTTATCTGATCGTTAAAAATGACTTGCCCTATGAAAGGAATGCACCATATTGCGATCATGCGGCTACTTTTGGCGATTGGATAAATAGTGTACGAAGCAAATGGGCGGCCGAAGGCGATCAGGCTGCTTCAGATTATGATGTGAGATTTTTAACGCGTTTTGAGCAGGAAGAGCCTCTGTTATACCTGAAGAAAAACTTAAAACTAAAAAAAATAAAGCACATCCGTTATGGATTACAGGAATGGCTTCATTGTGGCCTGAGCAAAGCGGGCAGTATTTCAGATCTCGATAACCGATATCTCTATCAGCTTTATGAAAAGCTGGAAAAATTACTGGAAGCATTTTTCCTTTTAGTGGCAAAAGAGGCTTTATTAAAAACATCCATACTTCAGGAACATGAGATTTAATGGTTTTTTAAAGGAATCAATCGGCGGTAGCTGATCTGAGTTTACATTATTTGTGCGATTATCTTATCGGCGATAACCAATATAACGCTGGTTGTTCGGTAAGCCACCGACCAGGGAGTAGGATAAAGTAATAGATTTATTTGAAGCTTAAAAGATTAATCGTAATATAATTAAAGGGTAATCTGAGGGGATAAGTTGCTTATTTGTAATAACTATGGTATTTTAGCCGATTGAAAATCATTTAATAACTGTGAAAAAAATCCTTATTACTGGTGGTGCGGGCTTTATTGGCTCTCATGTAGTCCGCCGATTTGTAAATAGCTACCCTAATTACGAAATTGTTAATCTTGATAAGTTAACCTATGCTGGTAATCTGGCTAATTTAACTGATATTGAGCATAAACCTAATTACAAATTTGTAAAAGAAGACATAACAGATGCAGACGCAATTAATCAGTTGTTCAGGAACGAAAATTTTGATGCAGTGATTCATTTAGCAGCAGAAAGTCACGTGGATCGATCAATTACCGATCCAACAGCCTTTGTGATGACCAATGTGATCGGAACAGTAAATTTATTGAATGCAGCGCGTGAATACTGGAAAGGCAGTTATGATCAAAAACGTTTCTATCATGTGAGTACAGATGAGGTATACGGTGCTTTAGGAGAAGAGGGAATGTTCACTGAAACTACCGCTTACGATCCGCATAGTCCTTATTCTGCTTCAAAAGCAAGTTCTGATCATTTTGTACGGGCTTATCATGATACTTATGGAATGGATTGTGTGATCTCTAACTGTTCTAACAACTATGGTTCCCACCATTTTCCTGAAAAATTAATTCCATTGGCAATTAATAACATTAAAAACAATAAACCCGTTCCGGTATACGGAAAAGGAGAGAATGTTCGTGACTGGTTATGGGTAGAAGATCATGCCCGTGCCATTGATGTGATTTTTCATCATGCCAAAACAGGCGATACCTATAATATTGGTGGTCACAATGAGTGGAAAAACATCGATCTCATTAATTTGTTGTGTAATATCATGGATCAGAAGCTCGGTCGTGAGGCTGGGGAATCTGCAAAATTAATTACCTATGTAACTGACCGGGCAGGGCATGATTTACGTTATGCGATTGATTCAACGAAATTGCAGAAAGAATTGGATTGGGTACCTAGTTTGCAGTTTGAGGAAGGGCTTGCAAAAACAGTGGATTGGTATCTTCAAAATGAAGAATGGTTAAACAATGTAACCTCTGGAAATTACCAATCGTATTATGAACAACAATACAGCAATAAATAATGGAAATTGAGCAGACGGGTTTAAAAGATTGCATGATTATCAAACCAAGAGTTTTCGAAGATCCGAGAGGATACTTTTTTGAAAGCTTTAATAAACAAACATTTGAAGAAAAAACAGGTTTATCTGGAGATTTTGTTCAGGATAATCAATCTTTCTCTTCGTATGGCGTAATCAGAGGCTTACATGCACAAACCGGAGCATTTGCTCAGGCTAAATTGGTAAGGGTTACCAAAGGTGAAGTATTGGATGTGGCAGTGGATGCCCGTCCGGGTTCTCCAACCTATGGCAAACATGTCGCCATCCGTTTAAGTGCAGAAAATAAATTGCAATTATACATTCCAAGAGGTTTTGTGCATGGATTTTCAGTATTGAGTGAAACTGCAGAATTTTTGTATAAATGTGATAACTTTTTCAATAAAGCTTCAGAAACAGGGGTGATCTATAATGATACAGATCTTAATATTAACTGGCTCATTCCTGACGAAAAGCAGTCTGTTTCAGACAAAGATTTACTTCTAAAGCCATTTTCTTTATTACATGAGCAGTAAAATATTAATCATAGGTGCAGGTGGACAATTGGGACAATGTTTAAAAACAGTCGCACAACGCCGAGACATCACAGAGATTGTTTTTCCAGCGGAGGCAGATGCTAATATTCTGAACCAGGCGGGATTGGAATCGCTGTTGCAACAGGAAAAACCAGCTTTTGTAATCAACTGCGCTGCTTATACAGCGGTAGATAAAGCAGAGGATGAAGCTGATTTAGCTAAAGCAGTTAACGAAACAGGGGCAGCTAACCTGGCCTTAGCTTGCGCATCAAATCAAGCCACCCTTATTCATATTTCCACTGATTTCGTGTTTGAAGGAAATGCAGTTAAACTATTAACTGAAGATGATGATGCTCATCCCATTAATGTTTATGGGCAAACAAAACTGGATGGAGAAAAGGCGGTAACTGCATTGCTTAAAGAACATTTCATCATTCGTACAAGCTGGTTATACTCTGAATACGCTAACAACTTTGTGAAAACGATGCTAAAGTTAGGTGCTGAAAGAGACGAATTAAACATTATTGCCGATCAGGTTGGAACACCAACTTATGCCATTGACCTGGCAAATGCAGTTTTCGATATTATTGCATCAGATTCAAAAGCTTTTGGACTTTACCATTACAGCAATGAAGGAGTAACTTCGTGGTTTGATTTTGCGAGGGCCGTATTTGATATCAGCGAAACACAGGTTAAAGTCAATCCAATTCCCGGGTCAGCTTATCCAACAAAGGCCGTTCGTCCTGCCTTTTCAGTGATGGATAAAAATAAAATAAAAAGTACATTTAACTTAATCATCCCTTATTGGAGAGATAGTTTGGTGGCATGTATTGATAAAATAAAAAGTTTAACGGTTTAAATTATTTAAACTGTTGAGAATAAATTGTAGATATTGTTCAAATAAATCATTATGCGAATAGCGGTTTGAACAATTAACCGATTAAACTTAATAACATGAAAGGTATAATCCTAGCTGGTGGAAGCGGAACACGCTTGCATCCATTAACCCTTGCTTGTAGCAAACAAATGATGCCGGTTTACGATAAACCGATGATCTATTACCCGTTGTCAACATTAATGCTGGCCGGTATAAAGGAAATCCTGATTATATCCACCCCACACGACCTGCCTAATTTTGAAAAATTATTGGGCGATGGTTCGTCGCTCGGTTGTAAGTTCAGTTATGCCGTACAGGCTGAACCTAATGGTTTGGCACAGGCTTTTGTAATCGGCGAAGCATTTATTGGCCAGGATAAAGTGGCTTTAGTATTGGGTGATAACATCTTCCATGGAGATGGTATGGCAAAGTTATTACAGGCGAGCGCCAATCCGGAAGGCGGGGTAGTGTTTGCTTACCAGGTTTCTGATCCGGAGCGTTACGGTGTGGTTGAGTTTGATGAAAATAAAAAAGCAATCTCCATAGAGGAGAAGCCGGTTTTACCAAAATCTGATTACGCTGTTCCGGGATTATATTTTTATGATAATGAGGTTGTAGAAATTGCAAAGAATATCAAACCATCTCCGCGTGGAGAGTATGAAATCACTGATGTCAATCGCGTTTATCTGGAGCGTGGGAAACTAAAGGTTGGCGTATTGAGTCGTGGAACGGCCTGGTTAGATACCGGAACCTTTGCTTCATTAATGCAGGCAGGTCAGTTTGTGCAGATTATTGAGGAGCGGCAAGGTTTAAAGATTGGTTGTATTGAAGAGATTGCTTATCGCATGGGTTTCATTACCGCTGAAGAACTTAAGGCAATTGCAACACCACTGGTAAAAAGTGGTTATGGCAGTTATTTATTGAAGCTGATTAAATAAGATATAAATCCCGATTTTTCATCGGGATTTTTTTTGTCTAAATAATTTTATAGATGTAATTGCAGTTGTTTTTTATATCTGTTCCATGTATAAGTCGTCATTGCAATGACGTTTTTCGGCCATGCATTTATCTACAGCTGCTTTTCGGTTGTTTTCCTTTTCCCAGGAAGACCGGCCCTTCGCTTAAAGCTGTTTACTCTATAGGTTTTTTTCAAGCGATTTATGCCCTTTATTCTCGTGATCACGGCATGATATCGTAAAATAATCAAAGACCACAACAAACTGGATAGCATGTACCAAAGGCCATCGTTTATAATCGCGAAGATTAATAAAATGAGATTGAGCACCAACATCCCCCATAGGAGGTACCATTTACCAGAACGATTGTTCAACATATCAAATCCATTAAAGGTTCAAATTATATATTTAAAGGGCAGAATCTGGATTATAAATCCAGATCGGCCACACTTTTCAAAAGGTCTCTTTATGAATGAAAGAATTTACACGGGCGCCACTACTTCAGTGATTTTAAAAACCTTTAAGCCTCCGGGTACTTTCCATTTTACGGTTTCGCCTTTTCTAAAGCCAATTAAGGCTGCGGCGATCGGTGTAAGTACAGAGATTTTCTTTTCTTTAATATTTGCATACTGAGGCAATACAATGCTCAACTCCATTACCTGGCCAGTTTGTTCTTCTGTTATCCAGACTCTTGAATTTAACCTGATGGCATGGGGAGGAAAAGCCTCATTTTTGATAATGACGGCCCGGCTGAGTTCTGCCGATAGCGACATTTCTGCTTCCGGCTGTTTCAACTTGCTGAAATGAGGTTTAAGCAGATTGTAGTCTTCTTCGGGAATGATAACTGGATTTTTTTCGTTTAAATTCATAGCTATTATATTGATGTTTCATGATTTAAATGGCTGAAATTTTTACAGCTTCAAAAAACAAAAGGATATTACTGATCTTTTACAGCACTTACCGTTGAGGCTAAGCCTTAAAAGAAGCAATAGTAAGACTCAAACCTCATAGTATCTTCCCGCAGCGCTGAAAAAACAGATGGCGTGAAATCACACCTCCATGCAAGCAGGAAATAAAAATGTTTTAAGAAATTGCTGTTTAAAACCCCAGGCCCGGAATCGTTTTGTTTTTTAAAGGCTTGGGGCCAGATTATCAAAATCCTTGAAGGAAGAGATATAGAATAATCTGTTGCAGAAAGCGACTGATTTTACTGAAAAAAGGCATAAAGCATTACCAGAATATTCCTGAAAAGAAATCTTATGGTTTTTTAGGGCTATATGGATGATGTTATTTTTCAATTATTTCAAACATAGGCTTTATCATCGGTGTTCCCAAATCTTTTTTAAATTCTTATCTCTGATCGGCGGTGCAATGATGATTAGAATACTTACGATGGGACAGATCGCATTGGGGATGGATCGTTAATTTCGGTTGGTGTAACACAACCGATAGGCTCAACGGCTTATGCATTTGGAGGGAAGCCATCTTTCAATGATCCAACTAGAATACTTGGTAAAACAGATTGCTTCTTCATTCCCCCGCATGACGGTTTATGGAATAACATCGTCATTCTGAACGCAGTAAAGAATCTCTTATTGAAAAGCTACAGGAGCAGCATTAAACTTTAACAAGCATTAAAGCACGAAGGGTAATATTGGAATATTGGCACCTTGAAATCATGTTGCATCATGGCATAACTTTAATGATGCCTTCCATGCAGTTTAAGCTGCTTTGCCGGATAATATGGTGGCTTACCAAGGATCAGATCTCTTCTGAACTTTCAGGTAATTTATCATATTCGCCTTTCCAGGCATAAAAGCCAAAAATCATTAAGCCCAGGCTGATGGGCAAAAAGATGAAAAGTATAATGCCCCATTGCAAAATGGTATTTGTTCTTTCAATATCAGTATGTGCCAAACCAACTTTATCCACTGCCTGAATAAACAGAAATGTCATTGCCAATGGACCTAAAACCATCCAGATCAATCCTAAAAATTTCTTTAACGCGTTCATCATTAAAATATTTAATCGTTAATATTTTCGTCTCTTTTATTGGATAGGTAAACCGTGCCGATAATTAAACTGAGCGCAGCAATTCCAATCGGATACCACAACCCTGATAATGGTGTAGAACCCGCAAAACTGGCAATCAAAGTGGCAATAAACGGAACCAAACCTCCAAACACTCCATTACCGATATGATAAGGTAACGACATGGAAGTATACCTGATTTTAGTTGGGAAAAGCTCCACCAAAAATGCAGCAATTGGTCCGTAAACCATCGTGACCAATAAAATCTGAAAGAAGATCAAACCCACAAATTTCCAGAATAGCGGAGTCGGTAAAACTTTATCCTTTATCATTTCCATGGCAGGCAATAATCCATTTTTTTGAGAGATGGTGTCTACCTGAACTTTGTTAAAAGAAGCACCATTTTTCAAGATGACTTTTGTGGTTGAGGTATAAAGGCTATCATTTGTGCCCGCTATTAATTCATGCTTAACATTGGGCATCATATAAACAGCCTCGGTTAAGTTCATTTTAGATACATCGGTATCATCCAGAAAGATCTGATAGATTGGCCGGTAGAATATAATGCCCAATAACATGCCACTCAGCATAATCCATTTTCGGCCTACCCGATCACTCCAGGCACCAAATACCACAAAAAATGGCGTGGCAAAAGCAATTCCCCAAAGTAAAATATAGCGCGAATCGTTAAAATCCAACTTACAAGTGTTTTCTAAAAATGATTGCGCATAAAACTGTCCGGTATACCAAATCACACCTTGCCCCATAGTTGCCCCGAAAAGCGCCAGTAACACCATTTTAAAGTTTCCCTTATTGTTAAAACTTTCTTTGAGTGGATTTTTAGAAACATTTCCTTCAGCCTTTAATTTTGAAAACATGGGCGATTCATGCATCTTCATTCGAATGTAAATCGAAACCACCACCAGTAATATTGATAATAAAAAAGGAATTCTCCAGCCCCAATCGCCAAATGCCTCGGCCCCCAAAATATTTTTTGTGATTACGATTATGCCTAATGAAAGAAATAATCCGAGTGTGGCCGTTGTTTGAATCCAGCTGGTAAAAAATCCTCTTTTATTTTTTGGTGCATGTTCGGCAACATAGGTAGCCGCACCTCCATATTCCCCACCAAGTGCCAAACCCTGAATTAAACGCAAAATCAAAACTAAAATCGGCGCAGCATAACCAATGCTTTTAAAGGATGGGATAAGGCCAATTAAAAAGGTAGACCCTCCCATTAAAACCAATGTTAAAAGAAAAGTATATTTTCGTCCGATTAAATCTCCCAGGCGCCCAAAAACCAAAGCGCCGAATGGCCTGACAATAAATCCCGCTGCAAAAATTGCCAGGGTATTTATTAATGCCGAGGCACCAGCATCTTCAGGAAAAAGCTGATGGCCAATAATGACTGCAAGACTGCCGAAAATGTAAAAATCGTACCATTCTATTAGTGTGCCCAATGATGATGCACCTATAACCTTGAAAATATTGTTCTTTGGTAAACTTTCGCTCATGTGAGATTAGGAATATTTGGTTTCACAATATAAACATTTGCATGACAATCAGCAACCTGCACTGTTTGTCATTAAATTTGTTACCTTGATCAAACATTTCTGCTTTTGTTTTGTATTTTCATTTCCAGATAAAAATTATGCTTTTAATACAAAACATCAGACTCAGTAGAATTTTAAGAAATACCTGGCAGGTTGACCTGATCATGATCGCATCATGTACAGCTGCCTACTTTGTTAGGGAATATTTAATTGCCCATCATTTTATTATTCCCTCCATTATACCCACAGTTTTAGGTACCGCGATTGCTTTTTTTATTGGTTTTAACAATAACCAGGCTTATGATAGATGGTGGGAGGGGAGGAAAATTTGGGGAGCATTGGTTAATGATTCCCGATCATTTGCCAGAGCACTGATCAATTATGTTGATGGAGACGGTATCACTGCCAAAAGAATGATCAGCCGGCACATCGCCTTTCTTTATGCATTGAAAGCAAATTTACGTGGAACTGTTGATGGAATTTATGTGAAATATTTAACCGAAGCCGATTTAAAGGAAATTGAAAAACATACGAATATTCATAATGCAATCTTAAATATTCAATCGAGAGATTTACAAAAATTATCGAAGGCCAATCACATTGATGGCTTCAGATTCATTGAAATCAACGAGATGTTAACCAGGTTTTCGGATTCGATGGGAATGAGTGAACGAATCAAAAACACCATTTTTCCAACAACCTATACTTATTTAACCAAGGTTTTTATTTGGCTCTTTGTGGTTACTTTTACGCTGGTAATTAGTCAGGATGCAGGAATTGCGTCGATATTCCTGGGTTGGTTAATCGGTTTCGTTTTCGTGTCCACTCAAATTAACGGAATGAGCCTGGTCAACCCTTTTGAAAATAACTCAGCGGGTGTTCCATTGAATCAAATTACCAGAACCATTGAAATCAATCTTTTACAGATGCTGGAAGAAGATGATATTCCAGAGCCTGTTAAACCTATAAATAACGAATATGTTCTTTAATGTTCAGTGCGTCTAAGCTGACTTTAAATTCAACCGAAACAGAATGGAATAAAAATTTCTAAAATAGAATGATCTAATCGATTTCCTATTCGTGCTCTGTTTTGGCCGTATAACGGGAAATATGCCAAATTAAGTCTTTGGCATATTTTTGAGTTCCACAGGATTTTTGCTGTTCTTTTTCATTTTTAGGTTTAGCATTTCAACCAGTACCGAGAATGCCATGGCGAAATAAACATAACCTTTAGGGATATGCTGGTCTAATCCTTCTGCAAGCAAGGAAACGCCGATTAACAGCAAAAATGATAATGCCAGCATTTTTACAGTTGGATGTTTGTTAACGAAGCCGCTAATTGAACCTGCAGAGATCATCATAATAATAACTGCAATAACCACTGCCGCTATCATGATTTCGATGTGTTCTGCCATGCCAACCGCAGTAATAACCGAATCGAGAGAGAATACAATATCTAAAATCAATATTTGAAATATTGTTGCCCAAAAAGAATGAACTTTTGCTTTGCCGCCTTCCTCTTCTTCACCTTCTAATTTATTGTGAATTTCGTGTGTGCTTTTATAAATTAAAAATAAGCCCCCGATAATTAAAATCAAATCGCGGCCAGATATGGCCAGTTTTTCATACCAGTCTCCATCATTAATTCCCACCCAGCTTCCTATGTTGAATAAGGGAGAAGTAAGCGTCATAATCCAGCTCAAAGAAAGCAACAGCAAAACCCTCGTGATCATGGCCAAACCTAAACCCAGCTGGCGTGCTTTCTTTTGTTGGTTTTCGGGCAATTTGCCGGAAAGAATGGATATGAAAACGATGTTATCAATGCCCAAAACGATTTCAAGAACCGTTAATGTTAATAGTGAGATCCAGGCTTCTGGAGTACTTAAGAAATCCATATATAATTTTTATCTGATAAACGAAGATATAAAAAAAGGTGCTTGATTTATGGAACCAGATTTAATGAAATTAGTTTGGGTTTACTTAAAAAACCTGAAATCCTGCTTATATTTCAAAAATCTTTATTTACTCTTCTCTTCTTCGACTTTTAGCTTTTCCTCAAACAAAGCGATTTAGGTTAATTTATCATTTATAATAAAAAATTTGCGCAGCATAAGTGTATTTTTCCTTCCTTTCCAATAATTCCTGTACTGCTCATTTAATTGGTACATATAAGATACAGAAAGATTTTCTTGGATAAATATAAAAAAAGTCCTGCCCAATTAGGGAAGACGATTCAGTTTGTTTGGTTAAGAATAACTACTTAATCTTTTTACGGAGATAGTCAAGCGCGCTATCTATAGTAGCATCTTTTTTATTAAGATAATCCTTTAATGTAGGGATCACTTCAATATCAGGTTTAACCCCATACCCAACAAATTCTCTACCATCCGGGTAAGTATCTTTTTTAGTGCACACTCTTGCCATTCCACCACCTGGTAAATCAAACAAATAAGGCTGCCCCGTGCTACCAAAAGAGTTTTGCCCTATTTTAATCATATGCTTTTGGTTATCGGCGTAAATCAAAAAATCCTCTGCTGCGGATGCGGTGTTGTGCCCTATTAAAAGAGCGGTTGGTATTACAATTCTTTTTTCTTTTAATTTATTTTTAAGAGGAGAATAATCAATATCATAGTAATAATTATCCTGATAGGTAAGCAGTGCTTTTTTATTCCAGGCATTCTTAACGGTATCTTTAGGGCTGGTGTATTTCCCCCAGGCCTTAAATGCAGAATTCAGTTGTCTGGTCGAATATCGCGAGCCATAAAGCAGGCTATCATTTGTTAAGTACTTTAAGATATAACTACCAATACTCGTGCTCCCGCCTCCATTATTCCTCAGGTCTACAATAAGTGCTTTTGCCTTATAAAGCTCAGGAAGTTTGGTAAGGAATAAAGAATCTATTTTTTCATCACCAAAAGAATTAAGTGCTACATAAGCGATATCATTTGGATACCATTTAAAATCCAATAATTGCGATTCAGGCGGAAAGGCAGGATAAACCTCCTTTTCTTCTGTTGTTTTATGAATCAGATTTAAAGTAACGATATCGCCTTTAGGTTTTCTTATTTTAATGATGAATTCTTCCCCTTCCAATCCCTGTAATAATCTGGACTTGCTCCAATCTTCTAAAACGTAGCTGGTTGATGAGGAAATATATGGCGCAACGTTTTCGGCAATATAATTTTTTGTGGTTTTGCCATTTACCTCAATAACCTCACTGCCAATGGGAATTTCTTCTTTTTTACTAAGATTAACCCTGGTAATGATGGCCTTGCCTTCAATATTTTCTATAAATAGACGATAATTGCCAAACATGGTGTTTAATGGCTCGAAATCCTTACCGGAGGGCATATAAACATTCGTATGTCCATCATTTAATAATGCACAAAACTTCTGCATTTCGCGATAATATTCATAGTCGGTTTTGGTTTCAGGTACAGTGTTAATCAGTGCTTTGTAAGTACTGTCCCATTTAACTCTGTCAACTTTATTAAGGTAAACAAAGTTGTAGTTTACTTCCTGCCAAAATTTAGACAAGCCATAAATTTTATCAGATTTTGTGAGTTTGTTCGATTGGGCCATTAAAGCCATCGGAAAAAGCAATAGTACTATAATTTTCTTCATATTGATTTATTCGGTTTATTTAGCACTTCATGATTTTCAATATTTATACCAATGTATAAAAACAGGCTCTTTTAATTCAAAAAAGCATTTGTAAAATAATAATTGTTCATAAATGAACAATGTTATCCGTTTTCGAACACTGGTTTCATAAAAAAGTCTCACCAATTACGGTGAGACGATTCTGTTTGTTTGATTTGGAAAATCTTATTTAAAGGTTACTGAACCATATTCTGTTTTAATATTCACGTTCGCAACGCCACCGCTACCAATTTTACCTGAATATTTTTTGTTCTCGTCATCTTTACTTACCAGGTTTGATGTAACATTAGCACCATATTTAAAACCAGCATAAGAAGTTGAAAGATTAAAATTTCCATTGAAACGATCAGCGAAACCCAATCCTACAGTTACATATTCGCCGCTGAAAGTGAAGTTCTTACAAGCTGGTGTAATTTCATTCACGGTTAACCTGTTATAATCCATGTTGATGTTTGCATCGCCATTTAGCGCACCAAGTGTTACATTTGAGTATTCTGCATTCACGGCAATTTTACCAGCGGAAGCAATATTTAAATCTCCATAGGCCTGTTTTACAACCGTGTTACCTTTAACGGTATTGACATTTACTTTTGCATATTCTGCATTTAACAATAAGTTCCCGCCTATGGTACCTACTGTTAAGCCTTTGCCATATTGAATTTTAATATCAGCAGATTTTCTGATGGTGTTGATATTTACACCAACGTATTGAGCATTCAGCTCTAAAGTTCCGACAGAGCCAATGGTTACCGGACCATTATATTCATGTTTTACTACCGCAGCATTTAAATCCTGAATATCACATTTGCCATATTGTACATTAATGTAGTTATTGGCATTGCTTAAATTGCCTGCAACCAGATTCCCGTATTGAATTTTTAATGATGTTGGCCCGGAGAAATTGCCCAATTCTACATTGCCATATTGCTGAAGAACAGTTAGTGGATTTACTGAAGGCATGTAAACAATATAGTTAATCTTAACTTCTCTTCTCCAGGTGGTTACGCCGTTTCTCACACTTCTACCCCAACGCCCATTTCTATTACCCAAATTAGTTTTAATAGAAACCGCATCGCCACTTTTATTCGCATCGATGTTTACATCATCAATTAGTTTCTGCGCATCGCTATCTGAATTGCTGTACGCCTTAATATCAATATCTACCCGAACCTCTTTTTTATCCCAGTTTTTAATGATGATGGAACCATATTGATTGTTAAGATTCACCTTATCACTGTTATCAACACTAAAACTTTTGGTAAAAGTTTTTGATCGTTCAGCATCAGCTCCTGATTGAACATCCTGATTTACAGTAATATTTCCAACTCCTACTGTAACTGTGTTTGAGGCATATGTATTTGATGAATTTATGCTTACAGCTTGTTGTGCATAAGTTTTTACGGCAATGAAAGCCATAAAGGCCAAAAATATTTTAATTGTTTTCATTTTCTGTTAATTGTTAAACATTTAATAGCTTAACCTGCCGACCGGTTTTGCTTTTAAATGTGGTGAGCGCATTTTTATTTTATTAGTATCAGATTATGCAATACATTCTGGCATTCCATTTTGATCTTTATACTTTTAGCTTTCCAGCTTAAATCTGATTTACTTTTTTATAATCGTCTACCTGATTGATGATTAGTAATTGTTGCCTTAATAATTGTAATTGAATTTCACGGTTCTTAACCATCGCTTTAACCACAAAAGTTTGATTAGGCGACTTCGGAAGCTCTGATTTCAATCGTTCATATTCTTCATCAAGCTTAGCTAAATCTGCTGTGAATTTTTTATAAAGCTCAGGGTTTGCTGAAGCAAAAATGGCCAGGCTATCTCTTTTTTCGGTAATTAAGCCTGCAAAATGAACTTCTTTTTTAGCGTATGCTGCGTTTACATCAGCGATTTCTAAATCGCTGTTTTGCAATTTTCCTGCGTATAGCCAGGTTAAACCGAAAACAATTACGATAGTTGCTGCTGCACTTATCCATAAGTACAGCTTTATTGGCTTTTTTTTATTTTTTGCTTCCTGCTCCTTTTTAGCATCTAATTCCTTCTCAATCTTAGCCCAAAGCCCCGCTGGTGGCTCCATTATATCAAAAGCCTTACGGTTTTCTTTAACAAAAGTTTCTAACCTGTTATTCATCTCTCATCCCTTTCTGTTCTAAAATACTTTTTAGTTTTTTCTTCGCCCTCATATATTGTGTGCGACTTGTATTTTCACTTATTTTTAAAATGTGCGCAATCTCTTCATGATCATAACCTTCCAGTAAATACAAACTCAAAACCACTCTATAACCATCAGGCAGTTCGGTAATGGCCTTTCTAATTTCTTCTGCCTGTAAATGAACTTCGTATTCATCGGCATTAATCTCATCAGGAATTTCAGAAATTTCATCTGTTCCAACAAATTCAAACTTGCGTTTACGTAAATAATTAATGGATTTATTAATTACAATTTGTTTTAACCAAAGTCCAAAAGTAGTTTCTTGTCTAAAATCCACAATTCTGGTAAAAGCATCCAAAAAGGATTCCTGCAAAACATCTTCAGCCTCTTCTTCATAATTTAGAATACGCAAGGCCACATTATACATCGCCCTGGCATATAGCTTGTACAATTCAAACTGCGCTGCCCGACTGCCTTGTATGCACGCCTTTACTAACTCTAAGTTTTTATCTACGTAAACGGTTTCCAAAATTTTGAATATTCTGCTAATAAGACATACAGGATTTTAAAACGTTGCATCAAGGTAGAAAAAAAATCAAAAAGACATCCATTTAGATTTTTTGGTGATCTGAGTCGACTTGCCATCTTGCTGACTGGTCAGGTTAAAAGGCTGAGCATTTACATGAGAAATATTACATGAAATGTTATCATTTTTAATGTTGACGAATTATATTTACAGCAGTCAAATTTACTCACCTCTATCTAAATTTATGAAACCTTACCTTCTCCTGGCGTTGCTACTAATATCGTGCAGAATTCATTCTCAATTTAAAATAAACGGAAGTTTCGAAGAACTGGATAAAAACCGGCTCCCTCAAGGATGGTTATTCTCCTTTTTTGATGAACAAAAAAAGGCATATCCTGTGCTATTGGACAGTACTACTAAACAGGATGGAAAATACAGCCTTTTAATTGAAAAGAAGGAACCTCAAGCTCCTTTTGGCGTAATCGATTATCCAATTAAACAAACTTTTGAAGGTAAGAAAATAGAACTGAAAGCTTACCTCAAAACCGAAAATGTGGCAAGCGGTTATGCAGGCTTATGGCTAAGAATTGATGATAAAAACATTAAGACGCTAGCATTTGACAATATGCAAGATCGGGGAATTAAAGGAACTACCGACTGGAAGCAATATTCAATTAAACTGGATTACAACAGCGAAGAAGTTAGAACGGTGCACATTGGCGGATTGCTGGTAGGGGACGGAAAAGCCTGGTTCGATCACTTTGAAATTTTTATTGATGACAAACCCATCAGCAATGCTCCGTTGAAAGAATTAATTGTACCTAAAGCTGATCTTGATACTGCTTTTGCAAAAAGTTCTGGCTTAAAAGAAATCGATCTTACGGATCAATTAAGCACAAATTTAATTATTACAGGTCAATTTTGGGGCTTTCTAAAATACCATCATCCGGCCATTGCAAAAGGCGATTACAATTGGGATGCTGAACTATTCAGACTATTACCGTCGGTTATTCAAGCTAAAAACAAAAATGAATTAAATACTGCGCTTGAAACATTTTTAGATAAGTTACCTAAACCAGCCATATGCAAAACCTGCAAGTCGATAGCCAATATTGCCTACGAAATAAAACCCAATTACGGATCACTGTTCGACAGCAAATTTGTTGATGAATCGCTTTTACAAAAACTCGCATTCATAAGAGACAATCGGAATACAGATGCAAATTATTATATTGATATGACTCCTGGCGTGAGCAATCCAATCTTTAAAAACGAAAAGCCTTATTTAGAGATGACCTACCCAGACGCAGGTTACCGTTTATTATCACTTTATCGTTATTGGGCGATGATTAATTATTTCTTCCCTTATAAAGATGTGATTGGTCAGGACTGGAACAATGTTTTGAAAGTAGCCCTACCTGATTTCGTAAACGCCAAAAATGAGTTGGATTACGGAAAAGCAGCTTTAAAATTAATTGCTTCAGTGAATGATACTCATGCTAACTTATGGAGTGGCAGCAACGCGATAAATGATTTTAAAGGAAAATACGCTGCACCATTTCAGGCAACATTTATCGAAAAAAAATTAGTAATAACAGCTTTATATAAAGACACGCTCGATGTGAAAAGTAAGTTAAAGGTGGGCGATGTGATTATAGCGATCAAAGGAAAAGATGTTGATCTGCTTATTAAAGATTTTCTGGCATTTACACCAGCATCAAACTATGATACACAACTACGTGATCTGCCAAACAATTATTTGCTTCGAGGAAATGAAGTTAGGATGAAAATTAAGATAAATAGAGATGGGAATCAGTTTGATTACGATTTACCCATGAGAATATTTGGGAGGGGAGGTAAAGATCCTGACTTTGACAAAGCCGAACCTTTCAAACTCATCAATGAGAATATAGGTTATGTCTTCCCCGGAAAATATAAAAATGCCATTCTTCCTGATATTAAAAAGCTCTTTGTAAATACGAAAGGCATAATTGTCGATATGCGTTGTTATCCATCAGAATTTATGCCTTTTACTTTTGGGAATTATATCAAAAGCTTATCAACTCCATTTGTGAAATTTACTATCGGAAATTTAGATTATCCTGGAGCCTTTAAATTCAGACCTGCATTAACCAATGGTCAAAAAGCATCTGATAATTATAAAGGAAAAGTTGTAGTCATTGTAAATTCCACTTCACAAAGTCAGGCAGAATATACAACTATGGCATTTCAAAGTTCACCGAATGTTAGGGTAATTGGGAGTACCACCGCAGGTGCAGATGGAAATATATCACCAATTGTTTTACCAGGTGGCTTAAGTACGATGATATCTGGAATAGGTGTGTTTTATCCTGATGGCAAACCAACTCAAAGAGTTGGTGTAAAAATCGATTCCGTTATTTATCCAACAATTAACGGTATAAAAGAGGGAAAGGATGAACTTCTTGAAAAAGCCATCGAAACGTTAAATAAGGGCTGGTAGTCATTATTGGCCAAGGCTTAGCCAAGTGATGGTAAACAAATTGGGCGATACTTCCATTTGCACTGTATACTAATTCTCTTTGGCTAGCCTGATTGCTTCTTCAAGAATCTCATCCTTGCCGTTTTTTAAACCAGCAATGGTATTTTTAACGATCACATCAGGCATTACACCCTTTAAATGATGTTTGCTTCCATCGGGATTTTTAACCAGCATGCCTGAATAAAAATAGCGATATCCACCGGGCATAGAAATTAAATTGATATTTCCATTAGTTCCTGAGCTTGGCTGTCCTACAATTGTTGCAACTTTAAATTGTTTGTATGCAGATAAAAAGCTTTCAGTAGCACTTTGTCCCGTAGCATCAGATAGTAAAAATATTTTTGCTTTTACTAAGGGCAAAGTTGGTTCAATATCATAAAAACCTGTTGTATATGATACGTTTTGATAATCAGGATACAAAATTTGAGGTGTAAACATTCCACTGTTTGCAGTCAGCTTCTTATCCGTTAAATGCGATAAAAATGTTTCGGTATCTTCATTCAGATAACCACGCATATCAACAATTACTGATTTTGCTTTCGAAATTTCGGCCATGTGTGCCTCAGTAGTTGTTTTATTCAAATTAATGTAGAAGATTTCATTCGAAATCCATTCATTCGGCCCTCTGTTATTTCGATCAGAACCAGAAATATATTCATTATAAGGATATGTTCTAAAAAGATTGATTAAAAAAGTTTGTTTTCCCCTTTTCAAACATAAATGAGCAATTTCATCTTTTTTGCCTTTAGCGATGCTTAAAATGCTTTTTGATTGCTTCCATTGTGTGGATCCTGAATAAAGTGAATCATTCGATCGTAAAATATCAAATGAGTTTTTGCCATCAATTTGCACTAGTTCATCACCTGCTTTGATTTTTTCATTTAACCCCGAGTCGAGTACTTTTTTTACAATTATTTTCCCTTCTGCAAAATCAAAAATTAATGGTAAAGTAGCTGTGTTTTTGTTAGAATCGCCATGTAAATCTATGAACATATGACCATCATTGAGCGAATTTCCAATCAATTTCAATGTCTTTAAAAAGTCTTGGTCTGTTTTATCGGAAAATGCGCTATAAATTGCTGCATTCCAAATTTTACCATGGCCTTGTGAAACATCATCCCAATAGGGATAGGAGTGTATTAATGCATTATTTAAAATAATAAGATCAGCTAACCGAATCAATAAATCAGAACCGTTAATTCTAAATTTACCTTTATCATCTTTAGGCCAAGAGTCATAAGAGCGATTTATTATTTCGTTCACATGATCAATGTTAACAGCTGGATAGGTATTATTTTTGTTTCCATATAAAGCTAAAGGAATAATACATTTTATACCATGCACCAAGCTTTGCGCTATAAACTCACCTATTTTAAGTTCCTTGTCGAACAATTTTTCATCGCCTTGCTCCTTAAAAAAGAGAATTATCCTTTTATCGATCTTAGGATCTAATTGATTCAATGCTACCACCTTCTCAACCACCGGAATATTCAATTCTTTACCTTCAACAATTACCTTTAAAGCAATTTTACTTACGTTCAGGGATCCACCAGTATTGATATGCGATTCTATGGCAACGGTAAACAATTCTAATTTTGCATCAAACTCACCCTCGAATACATAATTCTTTTCGTTATTTGAAACAACGGAGTCTTTAACAAGATTGAGCTTACCTAAATAAGGTTTTAGAACCAAATTCTTTATATCTGAACCAACATTAATACTTAAAATAAATTTTTTGCCTTTAAAGCGGGTAACATCAATTGTTGATGTTACTGCAAATGCACTCTGTTTAATTCTATCCTCTGATATCGGATTAAATCTGTTTATTCTAATGCTATTATAAATATTATCGTAATAAGGCAGTTTTAATCCAATATGTTGCCAATAAATGGGTAGATACCCTTCTAAACTTTGAGGTGTTATGTCATTGATATCAAACACCAGGTTTTCTTTAGAAAAGATTTTTATGGTCGGTGCAATTGGAAGGAACAATTTTTTTAATGTGGATATTAATTCTTGATCATCTTTAACCTGAAGCATTTTTTGACTACCATAAATGGCAAAACTTTGCCATTCAATTTTTGATGCTTCATCTGATGGATGAAAATACTGAACGTAGCCATACAACTTACTAAATGCAGTTAAGTTACGTATCTGCTGCCTGGATTGCGTAAAACCATTCAGAAAAGAAATAACCAACGTTATGGTAAATAAGAATCTCATTTGTTGATGATTTATTAAAGCAGTTTAAGATAAATACTAATTATTTATAAAAACTGAGTTTTAACAAACATTAACATGATGGCTTTTACATAAGCAAAAAAGGCGATGTTTCCATCGCCCCCTGTTATTTATTTACTCAAATACATTGATTTATCTTTGTAAAGTTTACGGAAGTAAGGATCTTCCAAATCTTTAATGAAACGAATGGCTTCGCCTGTTGATTTCATTTCAGGACCCAATTCTTTCGAAACTTCAGGAAATTTCTCATAAGAGAAAACCGGTTCTTTAATAGCATAACCTTTAAGCTTACGCTCGATGGTAAAGTCTTTCAGCTTTGCAACACCTAACATAATTTTTGCAGCGATATTAATATATGGAACATCATACGCTTTTGCTATGAAAGGAACTGTACGGGAAGCCCTTGGATTTGCTTCGATCACATAAACTTTCTCATCCTTAATGGCAAACTGAATATTCAACAAACCACGAACATCTAAAGCTTTTGCAATTTTGATTGAATATTCTTCCATTGCTTTTGTTACCCTTTCTGATAAGCTGAAAGTCGGCAAAACTGCAAATGAATCCCCTGAGTGAATACCAGCTGGCTCGATGTGTTCCATCATACCTACAATGTGAACATCTTCGCCGTCAGAAATTGAATCTGATTCCGCTTCTTCCGCCCGATCTAAAAAGTGATCAATTAATACGCGGTTACCTGGTAAATCGCCCAATAATTTCACTACCGCCTTCTCCAGGTCTTCATCATTGATGACGATGCTCATTCCCTGGCCACCTAAAACATAACTAGGGCGAACCAGTACCGGATAGCCTACTTCATTGGCCACAATGATAGCTTCTTCTGCATTTTCGGCCACACCATATTTAGGATAAGGAATATCTAATTCTTTCAACAAATCAGAGAAACGGCCACGATCTTCAGCAATGTCCATGTTTTCAAAAGAAGTTCCGATAATTTTGATCCCCTTTTCAGTGAGTTTTTCAGCCATTTTCAAAGCTGTTTGCCCGCCCAGTTGAACAATCACGCCAATTGGTTTTTCCAGCTCAATGATTTCACGAACATGTTCCCAGAAAACGGGTTCAAAGTAAAGTTTATCGGCCATGTTAAAATCGGTTGAAACCGTTTCAGGGTTACAGTTAACCATGATGGCTTCGAAACCAGATTCTTTTGCCGCCAACAAACCGTGAACACATGAATAATCGAACTCAATCCCCTGGCCAATACGATTTGGACCTGAGCCCAAAACGATTACTTTTTTACGATCAGAAGCAACAGATTCGTTTTCGTCGTCAAATGACGAGTAATAATATGGTGTTTGTGCAGGGAACTCCGCAGCACAGGTATCAACCATTTTATAAACTCTGTTTATGCCTAAAGCCTTGCGGCGATCATAAACCTCGTCTTCTGTAACGTTTCCTAACAACCAGGCAATCTGAATATCAGAGAAGCCTTTTTGCTTAAGGGTTATGAAGAAATCTTGAGGGATATTGTTTAAAGAGTATCTTTTTAATTCAGTTTCTAAAGCAACAAGCTCCTGAATTTGATTTAAGAACCATTTATCAATTTTAGTAACCTTACGGATGGATTCCAAAGGAACACCCATCGTCATGGCATCTTTTATTAAGAACAGACGGTTCCATGAAGCATGCTCCAAACCATCCATGATCTCGTTGATGTTGCGGTTTTGTCTGCCATCGGCACCTAAACCTGCACGACCAATTTCTAAACTCTGACAAGCTTTCTGCAATGCTTCAATGAAAGTACGGCCAATGGCCATAACCTCACCAACAGATTTCATTTGCAAACCAAGCTCTTTGTTGGCGCCTTTAAATTTATCGAAATTCCAGCGTGGAATTTTAACAATAACATAATCCAAAGTAGGTTCGAAATATGCTGAAGTTGTTTTGGTGATTTGATTCTCGATTTCATCTAAGTTGTAACCGATAGCGAGTTTAGCAGCAATTTTAGCGATTGGATAACCCGTTGCCTTACTTGCCAATGCTGATGAACGAGATACGCGTGGGTTGATTTCGATAGCGATAATTTCATCATCCGCAGGATTAACTGAGAACTGAACATTACAACCACCAGCGAAGTTACCAATGGCACGCATCATTTTAATTGCCTGGTTACGCATTTCCTGGTAACAACGATCAGATAATGTCATTGCAGGCGCAACCGTTATTGAATCACCTGTGTGGATGCCCATTGGATCGAAGTTTTCAATGGAGCAGATGATAATTACATTATCATTGCTATCTCTTAACAACTCCAACTCGTATTCTTTCCAGCCTAAAACAGCTTTTTCTACCAGAACTTCATGAGTGGGAGAAGCTTCTAAACCACGTTTAAGCGCAGCATCAAATTCTTCTTTTTTGTGTACAAAACCACCACCTGAACCACCAAGCGTATAAGATGGGCGAATTACCAACGGGAAACCGATTTCTTGTGCAGCTTCTTTACCTTCTAAAAAGGAATTGGCAATTTTTGATTCTGCAACACCTACACCAATATCAACCATCAGTTGCCTGAATGATTCACGGTTTTCAGTTTTCTCAATGGCATCAACATCAACCCCAACAACCCTAACACCATATTTTTCCCAAACGCCACGTTCTTCTGCTTCCTTACAAAGATTTAATGCTGTTTGTCCACCCATTGTAGGTAAAACTGCATCAATTCTTGGCAAATCAGGAGAATCAATGTGTTCTTGTAAAATAACCTCAATTGAATCAACAGATAACGGCCGAAGATAAACATGATCGCCGATAACTTTATCCGTCATAATGGTAGCCGGATTAGAGTTGATGATGGAAACGGTTATTCCTTCTTCTTTTAGAGAAAGTGCCGCTTGGGAACCCGAGTAATCAAATTCGCAGGCCTGGCCAATAATAATTGGTCCTGATCCGATAATTAATACTGAGCGTATGGAAGTGTCTTTAGGCATGATAAAGCTTAATACAATAATTAAAATTCTAAAGTGTTGGCCTTTTAAGGCTAAGAAGCAAGGAGGTTTTTGCTTTTAAGAAGAAAATCCCAACTGTTCTGTCGGGATGCAAAGATACACCTTTGGATAGTATTTTAAGCTGTTTTTTTAAAATAAAAAAGAGGAGTTTTTTTACTCCTCTTTTTAAATTTTTCTTTCGGAATTAATCTTATTGCTGCAATTTAATTTCGCCTAAATCTGTCGTTGCACTATCTTTTACTGCAACATTCTCAATCAGTGCATCTTTGTAGGGAGCATTTGCTTTAATCCATACAGTATAAACACCTTCTTTCAGGTTGGTAAAGGCAAATGCGCCTTGACTTACCTGCACTTTTAATGTATCTGTACCCGCTACCAATGAAACACCTGCGGCAGCATCCGTTGGTGTTATCCTGCCAATTATACCTCCTACTTTAAGATAGGTAAATGCAATAAAAAAAACTGAAGAGACCATTAATGCGACCAAAAAAACACTTAGCTTTTTCATTTTAATATATTTTAGTTTAAAAATAAATCAGAATACCATCAATAAACAGCGTCTTGTTTAAATTGTTTGTCGCAGAATTAGCACACTGTATTGTTTAGATTTAAACATCTGTCTGATTTTTTGTACAGAAGTAAATAGTCTGTTATGATTGTCGTGCATTTGATCTTAATAAATCGTTAAAACGAGATTAGAATGTAACATTTGCATGGTGTTAAAATCACACGAAGTCATGTTTTCGTCATGAAAACCTTAATCTATAATTATTGGCAATAATGTTGTAATAAGCAGAACATATATGCGTTTTGTATATACTTTAGTTAGATCTAAAGCTTCCTCAGCGGATTAGTTACCCGCTATGAGGATTTCTTCATAAATAGTTTGTTTGGTTTATTATCCGGTTAGAGGAGCCCTCCTCAACCGGATTTTTTCTTTTAGGCCTTTTTCTTTTACATTTGAATATATGGCACTGCTATCAGCAACATTTTTCCAGTTTATAACCGAGCAATTTAAACAAACCACACCATTAGAATGGGTGGCTGTTGTTGCTGGTTTTGCCTGCATTTATCTCGCCGCAAAAGAAAGCATCTGGAACTGGCCAATCTCAATTATAAGTGTAGTTGCTTATGGTTTTCTATTTTTTAGAGAAGCTATGTATGGCGATATGATATTGCAGATTTATTTTCTTTTTACCGCATTTTATGGCTGGTATTTTTGGTTTAAAAAGAAGGTAGAAAATGACAAACCCATTACCAGGCTTAGCAAAAAAGGTCAGATCAAGGTAATGATCTCCATCCCAATATTGAGTTTATTTTTAGGTTGGTTTATGGATAAATACACTAATAGCACCGTTCCTTATGCAGATGGCTTTTGTACATCTATCAGTTTTGTTGCTCAACTATTATTGACCAGAAAAATATTGGAAAACTGGCTTCTCTGGATATTCGCCAATATTTGTTATGTACCTTTATTTATTTACAAGCATTTAAATTTAAGTGCCGTGTTATACCTTGTGTTAATTTATATCGCTTTTAATGGGTATTTAGACTGGAGAAAAACATATCGTGAACAAATCAATTAAAAAGATCGCCATAGTTGGCCCAGAAAGTACTGGTAAATCTACCATATCGCAACTTTTGGCAAACCATTACCAGGTTTCGTGGGTACCGGAATATGCCCGTTATTATTGTGAAAACTTAACTGCTCCATGTACTTTACAAGATGAGGTTAATATGTATTATGGTCAGCTGGCATTGGAAGATGCTATTTTAGCAACTACCAAAAACAATTTTATTATTTGTGATACCACTTTTGTTACGGTAAAAATTTGGAGCGATGAAATGCTTGGCGAAACACCTCAATTGGTTTTAGAAGCATTACCAAAAAGATTTTATGATTTTTATCTTTTAATGGATATTGATCTGCCATGGCAGGATGATCCGCTCCGCAATTTTCCAAACCAACGTGAGTATTTTATGGAAGTCTGGCATAAAGAATTAAAAGCCTTAAATGCAAATTATAAAGTAATCAATGGCATTGAAACAAGATTGCAGAATGCGATTGATGCGATTGATGATTTTTTAAAACTTTAATAAATCATCTTTTCGCCAACTGATCACGCGGATTTAAATCTTGCAGAACTTTTTCCAGCGCCCGGTCCGTGTCCTCACGAACCAACAGTTCAACCTCTCAAAATCTAAGCAACTTCCGATTAAATCTGCGTCACCTGTTCAATCCGCGGGAAAAATTTCGCCCGCTGATCACTCGGATTGCGCAGATCTAACTTTTAATTGAATTTGTTTCCAAATAAAAACAATTCTTAGATTAAGAACTATAAAAATAGCTTGTTGATTTTACAAATCTGCCTTGCGTGGAGACACGTACCACCAATAAAAATTTGTTACAAACGACCATAAAATAAGAAAGTAAAACATTACGAATTTAACCGCTTTGGATTTATTACATTTCCAAATCAGGTATTTTTTTCTACATTTGCCCCATCATTAGGGGTGCCTTGTTTTAAATAACACAAAAACGGGCTGAGATCATACCCATTTTACGGTAGAAGGTAAAAGGTAGAAGGTGGAAGGTTATGCATGTTGCAAACCCATAAGCCCTAAACCTCCAAACCCTAAACCTTAAATGCACCTGATCCGGGTAATGCCGGCGTAGGGATTGGAGTTATGGAAGTTTAACTGAAATCGGGAGTACCCCTATTTCCGATGGGTTTAACTAAAAACAAAAACATTGAAAAATTTACTTTATGCAACACTTGTTGCCATGTTGCCTTTCTTTGCATGGGCACAGAATTCTGTTACGGGGAAAGTAACAGATAACAGTCAAAACGCCTTACCAGGCGCAACCATCAAAATTAAAAACCAAAGAACAGCTGTGCTAAGTGATGCTAATGGAAATTTCACATTAGGCAATCTGGCAAGAGGCCGTTACACGATTGTGGTAAGTTATGTGGGCTACAAATCTCAGGAGAAATCAATCGACTTATCCCAAAACATCAGTTTAAATTTTTCTTTAGAGCAACAAAGTTTTCTCGCCGATGAGGTGGTGGTTAGTGCAACAAGAGCATCAAAAAATGCTGCAACAACCTATCGTAATTTGGATAAGGAAGAATTAGCAAAAAATAACCTGGGACAAGATTTACCTTATTTGTTAAATCAAACACCATCTGTTGTGGTTAGTTCTGATGCGGGAACAGGGATTGGTTACACGGGCTTACGCATTCGTGGTAGCGACGCAACACGTATTAACGTTACGCTAAACGGCATTCCGTTAAATGATGCAGAAAGTCAAGGCAGTTTTTTCATCAACTTACCCGATTTGGCTTCCTCAGTTGATAATATTCAGATTCAACGGGGTGTTGGAACTTCCACAAACGGTGCTGGTGCTTTTGGAGGAAGTTTGAACATTCAAACCACAACCCGCAGAGATTCTGCTTATGCAGAGCTCAACAATACTTATGGTTCTTACGATACATGGAAAAATACGGTAAGTGTAGGTTCGGGCTTAATTAATAACAAGTTCACTTTTGATGGCCGGTTATCCAGAATTAAATCTGATGGATATGTAGATCGTGCCTTCTCAAATTTGAAGTCTTTCTTCATTTCGGGTGCTTACTACGGCAAGAAAGATATCCTTCGTGCCAATGTTTTTAGCGGATCGGAGAAAACTTACCAGGCCTGGAATGGTGTAGGTGAAGAAACCTTAAAAACCGATCGTACACACAATGACTTTACTTACGATAACCAAACAGACAACTATCAGCAAGATCATTATCAGTTATTTTACACCAGAAACATTACAAGCCAATTAGTAGCAAATGCTGCTTTACATTATACTTATGGCCGAGGCTATTATGAAGAATACAAGGAAAACCAAAGCCTGGCTAAATACAAAATCCCGGCTGTAGTACTTGGCGAAGTAACACAAGATGCATCAGATCTTGTAAGAAGGCTTTGGCTGGATAATGATTTTTATGGTGTTACCTACTCTTTGAATTATACCCCTAAAAATAATCTGAATTTTGTTTTGGGTGGTGCTTATAATGAATATAAAGGCCGGCATTTTGATGAAGTGGTCTGGGCGCAGTTTGCGAACTATGATGGAAGTGAGTCTATCCGTCACAGATATGATGACAATGATGCTTTTAAATCTGATTTTAACATTTTTGGTCGGGCAAATTATCAAATAGGTCAGTTTAATTTATTCGGTGATTTACAATATAGAAGGGTATATTATTCTTATTTCGGTATCGATCCGAACGGAACACCAGCACAGCAGAATGCCACATTAAATTTCTTTAATCCAAAGGCGGGGTTAACTTATAATTTAAGCGAAAAAAGCAATGTTTATGCCTCTGTTGCTGTTGGAAATAAAGAGCCAAACAGAAGAGATTTTACCGATTCGAATATCAATAGCCGCCCTAAATCTGAAAATTTAACAGATGTTGAAGCAGGTTATCGTACACAATTTTCAAATGTATCTTTGGGTGTGAACGGTTTTGCCATGTTTTATAAAGATCAGCTCATTAATACAGGAAAGCTGAATGATGTTGGCGGACAAACCCGCCAGAACGTTCCTGATAGTTATCGTGCAGGGATAGAAGTTGATGGGAAATGGCAAATCCTTAAAAACCTGTCGTGGGCAGCTACGGCAACATTAAGCAGGAATAAAATCAAGGATTTTGCTGAATATATTTATGATGAAAATCCGGCAGCCTTTACCTCGGTAATGGTTAATAACTACAAAAACACAACCATTGCTTTTTCTCCATCAATTATCGCCTCCAGTGAGATCAATTACAATGTTTTACCAAATGCAAGTATTGCATTATTAAGTAAATATGTTGGCAAGCAATATTTAGACAATACTTCGGCTGATAGTCGTACACTTTCTAGTTTCTTTGTTAACGATATCCGTTTGAGTTACAACACGCCTTTAGCAGGAATAAAAAATGTTGGTTTAAGCCTTTTAGTGAACAATGTTTTCAGCACATTATATGAAAGTAATGGTGGTACTTACCCATATTTATATGATGGCACATTAGATCGATTTAATTATTACTATCCACAAGCTACCCGTAACTTTTTGTTGAGTTTGAATGTGAAGTTTTAATTGTATTGAAAGACTAAAATCTTAAAGCGAGAACCATAGCGTTTCGTTATTGCGGGAATATCTCCGAATTTCATCGGTAATATTCCCGCAATCTTTTTATTGTACTTTAATCGGTTTTAATGCGAATGCCAGCAATGAGGTTACCGCGAAATGATGAAGGATCCTTTCTAAACGATTAAGAGGGAATAGTAAACAAAACCACCAACGCACCATTTGACATACCCCTCCTTAAAACAAGGGGGAATTCCCCTCATAGCGCATCAGTACCCCCCATCCGCCTATCGGCACCTTTCCCCTTGAAGGGAAAGGACTCGTAAAAGAACTTATTCATTTTGGTTTTTCGCATGCTGTTCACTGATGAAAAATTGTTGAAACGCTCGTCATTGCGAACTGAAGAAAAGGCATGTGTGTTGGAGTGAAGCAATCTTTCTAACTATGAAATTAGCGTGAATTAACGATAGCAAAACAGATTGTTTCCTAGCAATGGCGACTTATAGATGAACCTATAAGAGATGCCTGGTTCTGCGCCCTGTTCTCCGGCATAGGAAATGATGGAAGGATAGGCCGTTGAAACTTGTGCAACTTCGTTCGGATTTGCAGGCACAAAACAGCGGTCAGTCCGATCCTTCATCGGACCTCATCCGCTGTTGCCATTAAAGTTTCGGCGAGCATAGCCGACATCAGTTCCAAGCCTTGATTTTTGGCTACCTTTTTATCAAGAAAAAGGTAGGAGCCTTTCCGGCGGCGAGGAAGCTCCAAAAATCATTGGCAAAACAGATTGCTTCGTCGTACTTCCTTGCAATTGTAAAGGTTTAGTAATTCTGTTACCGAATTACTAAACCTTTACAGGAATGAGGATAATACGAGAGCTCACAACAAAACCACCCCTGCCAACACACTACCCATCACACCCCCTCCTTAAAAAAGGAGGGGAGTTCCCCTCATGGCGCATCAGTACCCCCTATCCGCCTATCGGCACCTTTCCCCTTGAAGGGAAAGGACTCGTAAAAGGACTGGTTGCAAAATCCGCCCTCAACCCACTAGCAACCGCCAAACAGCGAAAGCTTTAAGGTTTCC
>NZ_QPKV01000017.1 GCF_003339865.1 Pedobacter chinensis | reverse complement strand
GGGGAGGGGGCCAAGCCTTGATTTTTGGCTACCTTTTTATCAAGAAAAAGGTAGGAGCCCTTCCGGCGGCGAGGAAGCTCAAAAAACTCATTGGCAAAACAGATTGCTTCGTCGTACTTTCTTGCAATGACGATGGAATGGCAACAAAACCACCCCTGCCAACGCACTACCCATCACACCCCCTCCTTAAACAAGGAGGGGAGTTCCCCTCATGGCGCATCAGTAAATCCCCCTATCCGCCTATCGGCACCTTTCCCCTTGAAGGGAAAGGACTGGTAAAAGGACTGGTTGCAAAATTCGCCCTCAACCCACTAGCGACCGCCAAACAGCGAAAGCTTTAAGGTTTCCGCCTGCGCGGAAATGACGTTGGTGTACTAGGCTTCTTGCAGGGAACAATCCCCGTTACGCACTCTCTGGCCTAGGAAATGATAGAAGGATAGGCCGTTGAAACTTGTGCAGTTCCATTCGGATTTGCAGGCACAAAACAGCGGTCAGTCCGATCCTTCATCGGACCTCATCCGCTGTTGCCATTAAAGTTTCGATATTAATAAATAGCTCCCTCCCTTTAAGGGGAGGGCTGGGGAGGGGGCCAAGCCTTGATTTTTGGCTACCTTTTTATCAAGAAAAAGGTAGGAGCCCTTCCGGCGGCGAGGAAGCTCAAAAAACTCATTTGCAAACAGATTGCTTCGTCGTGCCTCCTTGCAATAACAACTTATAGATAAACTTCTGGGAAATGATCGGTTTTGCACCACAACAGCAAAAGCCTTAAAATCATCTTCGATGAGCACTTGCGTGGTTCCCACTTGCGCGGAAATCACGCAAATGGAATGTAGAATCATTATCCTCAAACACTAATTACAGTACTTCGCCATTACACCATCAGCAACATCACTTTTCAAAGCCTTTACCTTGTTCCAATCACTGCATGCGCCCGCTAGATTTCCCAACATTTGTTTGCAAATTCCCCGATGGTATAAATCGGTTGTCTCATCTGGCCTGGTTGCCAATGCCTGATCATAGTAATATAATGCCGTTTCATAATCCTTGTTGTGATAAGCCTGATTGGCTTTTTGCGAATTAAAAAAACTAGGTATAGCTTCGTCGGAAGTAAAATATTTCTTTTCCTGATACATTAAAACCCTAACCGGCCTCCCATTTCTCGTAGCAGGTTTCCAATTGTTTCTTGCTGCATAAAAAATTTTAGTGTAAGCTTTATCATAGGCTGGGTTTATGCCCTGAATAATCTTCAAACCGTCGGCCTTACCATTAGCATCAACAATAAAGGTAGCGTGTAAAGTACCTGTTCTGGTGCTCACATTTACCTTATATAGTTCATGCGATATATGCTCACTAAAATCGGTTCCTTTAAAAAGAGCATAAATCTTCTGCCC
Organism: Pedobacter chinensis; assembly: GCF_003339865.1. GTDB lineage: Bacteria > Bacteroidota > Bacteroidia > Sphingobacteriales > Sphingobacteriaceae > Pedobacter > Pedobacter chinensis. The sequence goes on along the minus strand of NZ_QPKV01000017.1, from coordinate 44,331 downwards.
TGAATTAAATAAGGTATCAGTACCATTAACTTTGTAAATATCATTAGGACTTAAGGGAAGATTTTGCTGTATAAACCCCTCCCTGTAAAAGGTATAACGCAAGGAAGTCGGGCTATCAAGCGATCCGTTTAAATCGGCACTGATGAGAATAAGCCTGTTATTGGTCAACTCCATAATTCTAAAGGTATTTATCAAATAGCCCACCGCAGACTTCAGTAAAATTCTATTGCCTTTAAGTTCATAACGGAATTCAGATCCCAGCACATGATAAACTGCTGCGAAGTACATTTTATCTGGTGCCTCGAAAGTGTATTTGGTATAGCTATACTTTAAAACATTTTCATCCGGCAATTCATCGCCACTCAGGTAACTCACATTCGAGGCCACCCACGATCCTAAAATTTCTGATGTTTTAATTTCTGCCTTGCCAAACATCGCCAGCAGGCAAAATGTCGTAATAAGAAATGAGCGCATGATCCTTTGTTTGTACGAATATAAACTTTCTAAATCCAGTTTTCAAAATATGCCCATTTTTGCTGGCTTCGAAAATATTTAAAACGTATTGCCGTCATCCATTCAAATATACTGCTATGCCTTTTCCTGCCTCAAACTTCAATTTTCATCCAAAAACCCTTTCAGCCAGTTGCCAATTTAATATCTTTGCCGCAAAATATTGTCCCTAACAAAAGCATTTATACAAAGCATGAATACCCAAAATGAGGATATGGTTTCGAACTGGATCAAAGAAAATGGCAATCCGGCAATCGAAAAATTAACAAAAGTAAACCTGGAAACGGCCACTAAGGTTGCAGCGCTCCTCAAACAAAAAGGACTCCATGCTGATGCACTTGCCCAATTGGTTGATACACAAATCGCAGAAGTGAACAAATGGCTGGATGGAAAACACAACTTCAGCGAAAAAACCCTGGCGCAAATTGTTGCAACAATGGAGGGAAAAAATTAACCACCATTTAGCAAGCAGTCAAAAAATAACAGATGTTTATTGAGCTTTAATTATAACATATACTCAAAACCATTATTTCCCGCAATTGTAATCAGCGGTTCTATTGTAGTTTTAAATTTGATCTTATAGTCTTCCGGCAATTCCGTTACACTTTCCAGATCAGGAAATATACTTAAGTAATCTTCCAGTAGCTTTTCTTTGGGCATTTTATGTTTAATAATTTCAATGGCTGTTTTTTGTACACGATAAAAGGCCTCGAAATACTTTTCCATTCGAGGCAGCTTATCTGATTTGGAACTGTTAAAAGCAGGGTTGGCAGGGATTAAATTCCACAGCAAATCGTGTGACACGAATGCATAGGGAATAAAATGTTCTACTGCAAAACGATCCCTGTAAAGCCGGGTATTGGTATAAATGCAATCTACACCACCTAACTCATCTATGACCACACCCCAAACTTTTCGCTGTTTCGCCAAACCATTTCTTTGCGCAGGCTTAATCAACTTGTTGGGAATATCCGGAACATTGGGGTTATGTTTCTGTAGGTATAAACTCAGTTTCCAGTAGCAAAAGCTTTTTAAAATCCCTACATTTCTATTGAGATAATCTATCCAGATTGGATTAATGGTAATATGGGTTTGATCTACCGAATACAGGCAATCATTTTCGTACTGTTGCGAGGCCTGATAAACAGCACTTCGGTTTTCGGCTATAGACGGAAACCATGGACTTAAAAAACGATGCGGCACCTGCTTGTCAAAATGCCACAATATTTTTTGAGTGGACAGAAGATCACTGTTGTTTAGGCGTTTTTTTATCCGGCTACGATCTTCATCTATACTAATCCCTTCAACTGCCGCTACTTCTTTAACCTTATCATGTAACTGATCTTGCTTACCGAAACTGATGTGGAAATAATTAATGGTATACCAACTGGTGGCAACCATTCCAATAAATAATCTTTGCTTGGGAATATGGTATTGCCCATCTTCTACCTCATCTAAAATAGATAGGAACCAATAAAATTTATAGGCCGCAGCCGTGTTATTAAAACTGGCCGCTAACAGGTTTATAGGTAATTGGTCGTGAAAAGGGATCATTCAGTTGCAATATATCTATTACTGTACAAACAACAAATTCAATTATAATAATATTCAGCAATTTCTTGAGGATTTCATATTTTACAACATTAGCGGCTCTACATTGTTATTAAAGCATGGCAGACGTTCACAGCAAAGAAACCCGCTCTTATAACATGAGCCGCATTAAGGGCAAAAACACCAAGCCCGAAATGCTGGTGCGCCGATTTCTACATTCCAATGGTTTCAGATACTGTCTTCATGTAAAAGATTTGCCCGGTAAACCAGACATTGTACTGCCAAAATATAAAACGGTTATTTTTATTCAGGGTTGTTTCTGGCATGGGCATGATCAATGCAGATACTACGTTGTACCAAAAACAAAAACCGAATGGTGGCTCGCTAAAATTAATGGCAACAAATCAAAAGACAGCTTAAATATCGAGGAGTTAAGCCAATTGGGCTGGAAGGTGATTGAAATTTGGGAATGCGAGTTGAAGCCAAAGTTGATAAATGAAACTTTGACTCAGTTATTGTCGTCTTTATAGAAATAAACAGCTATAATCTTTTATTTGAACTATTTATTTTTCTTTGGCAATAATATATTTTAAAATATTTAAATCTAATTTTTTTCGATCGGTAAAGGAATAAGATAACTTTAAATTATTCATTTAGCTAAGTGTTTGATTTACCGGAATGGAAAATACACAAATAATTCTGTTAACGAATTTTGACTGGTCTTCTTAAATCTTCTATATCAGATACCTGAGAATGATATTTGATTTTTTGGACAGTTACTAGGTAGGTATCACATAATATGATTTAATACATGAATAATTTAATAGTTAGAGCAATTGAAGCATGGGAAAGTAGCGAACTAAAAGTTTTTAAGTACATTTCCCCCAGTGACGCGGGAAAAAGCAGGGGGCATCAATCAGGGATTTATATTCAAAAAGATAGCGGTCTTTTTATGTTTGAAAGGCCATGCAAAAAAGGAGAAAATAGGCAAAAGTTCGCATCAATAAAATGGCAAGATGGAATTCTAATAGAAGCATCCAGATTTATATATTATGGTAAAGGTACTCGGATGAGTTTAGAATCACCTGTACTAAAAGGAAAGTTAATGAAACAGATTTTCTTATAATGGTTAAAATTAAAGAAGATTTTTATAAAGCTTTTATCCTTAGTGATCAGGAAGAGATAAAATTGTTCTACAAGAATTTATCTAAATGAGATACTTTTGATATGCAAATCAGTGTAATTTATTATTGTTTAGATAATAAACTTTACTAACTTCGACCTTTAAATATATTTAATGTGAACTATATTGATCTCTTCGCTGGTGCCGGAGGCCTGTCAGAAGGCTTCAAAAGAGCAGGTTATTCTCCTGTTGCACACGTGGAGATTGATGCTGCTGCATCGTACTCCTTAAGAACAAGAGCAGCATATTACCACCTTAAAGAAAACAATCAGCTAGATCAGTATCTTTCTTATCTGAAAGGAGAAATACCTAGACAAGAATTGTATAGCAGAATACCAGACGAAATATTGAATTCCATTATTAATCTCGGCATTGGCGATGAAAACAATCAGGAAATTTTTAGCCGTATTAACCGAAATCTAAATAATAACAAAGAAATAGATCTCATTGTAGGTGGACCACCATGCCAAGCATACTCTTTGGTGGGCCGTGCAAGGTCTGAACATGGTATGAAGAAAGACTCCCGTAACTTTCTTTACGTCCAATATGCAAACTATCTGACGCAATATCAACCTAAAATGTTTGTGTTTGAAAATGTGTTAGGGCTCAAATCTGCAGGTGGAGGTATCTATTTACAAAACATGGAAAAGCTTTTTAACAAGAAAGGATATAGCATTCATATTTTTTCGGTTAAAGCAGAAAACTTTGGCGTACTACAAAAGCGAAGGCGTTTGATCATTATTGGCTGGAGACAGGATTTTACACCAAACCTACCCGATTTAGATAATTATCAAAGTGGGCTAAAGGCTAATGTATCATGCTTGTTTGCCGATTTACCAGCTATACAAGCGGGGGAAGGAAAAGATAAGTTTTTAAGTTATGCCAATAAAAAGAACGAATATCTTGAAGCAGCTCATATACGAAATGGAATTCCCACGCTAACTCAACATATTGCCCGGCCACATGCTTTGCAGGATAAAGAAATTTACCGTATAGCTGTTGATAAATGGAACAACGATAAAGAGCGCTTAAATTATAACGATTTGCCAGATCGTTTAAAAACTCACCAAAACAGATCTTCTTTTTTTGACAGGTTTAAGGTGGTGGCAGCTGATCTGGAGGCCTCTCAAACGATAGTTGCTCATATCGCAAAGGACGGACATTATTATATCCACCCTGATAACTCACAAAACAGATCAATTTCTGTTCGGGAGGCAGCTCGCTTACAATCCTTTCCTGATGATTTCTACTTCGAAGGTGTAAAAGAAGGTGCGAGCCGTACAGCTGCCTTTAAGCAAATTGGTAATGCGGTACCTTGCCTACTTGGTCAACAAATAGCTGTTAATATAAAAGATCTCCTTTAAATTATAATTTTAAATTTTTCCAGTTTTTTAATAGAATTAAATGCCTTAATTAGTGCTAATTCTTTTACTTTCTCTTTTTTCTGAAATGAGCTGTAAACAGATTTTATATTGCCAAGTTCCAAATGATCGAATATTTTGGTTTGACTAGCAACATCGATAATTCTCTTCCATTCTTCTTTTGAAAGGAGTAAAAATTTATCATAAATAAATTTCACTTCAATAGCGTCTTCATCCTGTAGCTTAGATAATGCCTTAATAGTTTCTATCAATGAAGGGTTTTCCTTCATATAAATCATGACTTTACTGCCAAAAGAAATCTCCCGTGATGATAAATTCTTATTGTCTTTTATCTTTTTGAGTAAATCAAAAGCTAAATAATAATCAAATTCTTCTGGTTTATTTTGGTCTATGTATGTCCTAAAGCCGTCCCAAAATCTTAATCCTGTTTTTCTTATTTCACTTATTGTAAATAGTTCATTTTCAAGGTTGTTTGTGTCTGTTTCTTTTTCAATTTCTCTACTGTCTCTTTCTTGCTCGCTAATAAGGTAACTCTCTAGCGTCTTCTCTAAATTCTCTTGATAATTTGCATTTTTTAAGTTTGCCCAGGAAGCCTCCTTTTTTGCATATTCTGAGAATAGTGTATTGTTTGATGCTTTTAATAAATGTTGATAAACAAAAATCATTAACCTTTTTAAAGTACCATTTAATTCATCATCAGTTTTCTGATCATCATAGATTTTCCAGAGATCAATTCTATTTTTAGTTAAGTAATGGAAATAGGAAACAGTATAAGCTACAGTGAATGACTTTAAATTAGTATCTCCAATTGAATCTACATTCTTCCTGCCAAAAAGTTTGTCTACAGATTTAAAAAGGATTGCGTTAGCAATTAATTTTCTATAAAAATTTTCTCCGGGCAACTTATTCTTCTTGACTAATTCTTCAATTTTTTTCGTGTAGTGGATAAAATTTTTTTGAGAACCAAGAGATACGTGGTGGGGTTCCAAATCCCAAATATTAATGTATTTAGCGATGTCTGATTTGACAAATTTAAAGCTATTTGGATTTTGTTCTTTAAACTTTTTTTGTTGACTTAAAGTCTGTTTATTAAGTGTTTCTCTGTATTGACCGCTTGCTCGCTCAAAGAACCATAATACAGATTGATTTCTGTTTTCAGGATTCACGACATACTTTCTTCTGGAGAGATTCTCAATCTGAACAAAATAAGGATTGTTAGAGGATAGGTCTAACTCAGTAACCTTATTTTGGCTATTTGCGAATCTCGCAATATTTGGTACCTCTTCATTTTTTTTCTCCTTATCTTTAATAACTGTAAGTTTCATTTGAACAAAAATTTTGTTCAAATCTGCATCTTTATATTTTTTCTGGGTATGATAAAGTGATGCGGTCGTTTGTCCACCATTAACAATTTGAAAATCATTTAAATGGGTAATAACCAGTTGATCGTCAAAAACCGCGGTCGTTACATTTTCAGCGGTTGCAGTTATACCATTGTTGTAAGGTAAAAACATGTGAGGCTTGTTCTGTATAGTTTCCCTTATCCCTTTATTGAATTTTCCTGTTTGGCCCAAAAAAGCTCTAACGTTACTTTCTAATAACTCATTCGAAAATTCTTTGTAAAGTTTTGCTAGAACTTCTCCTGGAACAATTGCTAGATAACAGTCATAAATTTCGTCTATTGTAGGAACCTTTAAACAAGGCAAGCCTTTGCGATTATCGCTAAATTTCTCGAATTCTATTTCAATCGGTTCGTGAATACTGTTAGATTCATTGATTTTAAATAATCGACTAACATCCCATGTATGCACGAATACACCGATATTATTTATTTCAAGCCGCTCTTTGTCATGGTTTGAAAAACCATTGATTAAGAAAAATATATTTATTCTGTCAAAATCTTTTCCTTGTTTTGATATAATTTTTATTAATTCATTTAGTTCTGTGTGTGAATGATCTATATAATCTATATGCCTTTTTAAAGCACCATTAATGAATTTTTTTATTTGATTCAGCGATTTAGTGTAATCAGCCTGAGTAATACTATATTCATAACTGTCATTTTTATAGTAAGTGATGAATAAATCTAAAGTTTCAAAATATGTCTTATTGTTCTCATCCTTAAATTGATCTTTCAAACAATAACCATTTAATTTCCAATCTATACTTCCTTGACTGTTTGGATGTACATACGATAATACCCTGGCACCTTCCGATTTTCCTATGGTTTCAAGCACTTCTATACAGTACTGAGTAAATTTATCTTCAAAGCTGGCACCCTCGCCATCAGAATAAACTAGTGATGCTACATCTGATTTTAATTCTTCAATATAGTTAGTAAGAGCCCTTTCCATTAATTAAATGAATTTATTATTATATCTGATTCAACCCTAAATTTTTCAACCGCAGAAAGTTCGATAGAGTAGGAGGTATTATAAATTCCCAATGGCAGTTGTGATTTTATAATTCTAGGGAAATCTCGGCTGATTCTATAGTTGTGTATTTGTTTGATAGAATACATTGTGTTATAATGGTCATCATCTAAGTAACCTAAAAGTAATAATCTTTCATCAAAGAATTTGAGTTTGTCTAAATCTGAATATAATTTATCTCTTATTTGAGAAATTAAAGAGTTCAAAGAAAAACCGTTTTCTTTTACATTTTCTACGACATAAAGAATAAGGTAAAGTTCGTTGACATTTTGAGTATCTAGTTGTCCCTCGTTTGTGATTTTTAGGCTTGGGTGCTTTGATGAAGTGAGTTTTATTTCAATGCCTATATTGCCAAATCTGAAATCTTTATCATCTTGTTCAGGTCCCATCCAAGCACCTAATAGTTTACTAATAGACACATTATTGTCAATCAAAGAATTGATAAAGAAAAGTTCTCCTATTAAACCCTTTTGATATTCAAGTGGCATTCCACTAAAGCTAATTTTATCAAATAGCTTTTTCCATTTAAAAATTACATTTAATGTTGTAGTAAGCGCTTCATTTTCGGAGGTTGTTGTTACAATATCTTCTATAATGTTTTGAACAAACAACGCGAAGATATCTTTCAAGTCATTATCTATCAGATAAATGTTTAATTCTAAAGAGCTATCCGTTTCAAAAGAAAATATCTCAACACCCCTGAAACGATAATTTTTGAGCTCAGGAATTATTATACTTTTTGCAACAGACATGATGTACAAATACTGTCCTGTTATATTGTTGGTGCCAGCATAGCAATTTAAATGTAAGATGTTTTCAAGCCTTGTTTTCATAATGAAATCACCTGTTGGTTTCTGGGTTTCCCAAATTGATTTGATGTTTACCATAAACTATTCATTATCATTATTTGGAGAATCGTCATCGTCCTGCGGCTCTTCATCAAAGCCATCAAAAATTGTCGTTGTGTATGAGGTTTTAAGTTCATTTTCAATTTTCGGAAAATGTAGACTGTAGCCGATAATAGGTATTCCGTTATTCACATTCGGTGTTCCTCTTTCGTCTAACGCATAGATTAAAAGCAAGCCTTTCTTTTCAATGGCTCTTTGTTCTTTGATTTCTTTATTGCTCTTTAACCCATTTGTCACAAGATCAACTTGTCTATCTTTTAGATCATCAATTTGATTTTTTGCAATTAAATAATAGTCACTTGCCCTAGATATTTTTGGTTGGTTACGGACACTGCATCCCAAGGTGATTTTTTCTCCATTAAAATGCAAGTCATAAGTCACTATGTTTTCTTTTTCTTGCCTCTCTTTTAACGGCGTATTACCTGCATAATCAATAAATACCTTATCATCTGTATTTGAAATGATGCATATGCTCCATTCATTAATATTTAAGTTTTTAGATTGTATTTTAATATACTCGCTCAACGTTGCATTGTTAATGCTCGGTTGTTCAATTTTAAAAGTATCAATGAAATCACAAATTGGACTAATATCCTGATTAGGGTAAAATAAATATCTTATTTTTTCTCTTGTTACTTGCCTATTCTGCATCTTGGGGAACCCAATTGCAGAAATTAAATCGTTTAATGCTTTATAGTTATTTTCAATTGCCTTTTTTGTCTTAAGCAACTGATAAGTTTGAGGATTGGTTCCAGAAAAGGAAATTTCAATGTTTTTTGAGAAATTGAGTTTAGCCAAACTTGTAATTGTCATTAGTCCATGATGATTTCTCACTTTTAACCTGAAATCTTTTGGACGCTGATGCGATGTGGTCATTTCGTCAAAATCATTACGCATCTCTTCGGTTGCCATTGTAATATGATTGAACCATTCAAAAATCTGTTCAGTGGTGTACAATCTACATAGATCTACATAGCCAGGGCGATAGCCAAACCAACGACCCATTTGCATTAACGAGTCGTACATTTTTGTGGTTCTCAGGTAATAACTTATAGACAACCCTTCTAATGTAATCCCTCTGGATAACCTACTTCCGCCAACGGCAATTACAGACAATCCTTGTTCGTATCTAGCATAAGCAATCTCCTCTATATTATGATACTCCAAATTGGTTGTAGATCGAGTTCCATGAACAGCACGGACATCGATTTTTGATGCTGCTTTTTTTAGCTCTTTTTTAATTTCTTCCCAAGAATGTTGTTTAATTCGGATGTCTTTATAATCTAGATTGTCTAAGATATTGTCTGTAGTAGGAACGAAGTCCGTTTGGTATAAAACTCTCAGTTCTTCCAAAATGCCTTCGTCCTCACTATTGATTGCATTCGCGAATTCTTTCGTTTTTCCGTTTACCAGGTAGGCAACTCTATCTATCCATTTTACAAGCAACGCAACGTGAACAAGCATAGAATTATGTTTGTTTTCATGCCCTCTCAATCTACGAATTGCACAAGTTAAAAAGAAGGATTTTATTGCCTTTTCTAAACTGGATGGGAGATATTCAGGTAAATCATCTTTGTTAGATTTATTTATCGTTTTAAAAAAAGGAGGATCGAAATCATTGATTTCTCTAAATATATCCAAAGGTTCTTTTTCTTCACCATTCGGATTCTCAAATCCAAATACTTTAGCAGCACCAAAGTAATTTGTTGGCGCTTTAATATTGATGATAAAATCTCGCGGAAATAAATCTTCTCCAATTTTATATTCCTTGTTTTTTACAACAGTTTTTAACTCGTCATTATACTCTTGTGCAATAAACAGATTTGCATAAGGCGTTGCTGTATAACCTATAAAAGTGTTTTGGTTGAATAAGTTTAGTAGCGTTCTAATTAATCGATTGATAGTCTTTATATCCTCGATACTTTTTGAAGCGTTTACGGATGCTGCATCGGCTTCGTCATCAATGACTAAAACGGGGACATTAAAAAGTTTTGGTGATCCGTCAATATTTTTTGCATTTACATCTTTTGCAAACCAATCTATCAGGTTTTCAAGAATGCTTTTATTTTTCTTAATAACAAATACTACTGGATTTTTACCAATTGGAATATTTAACCTATTTGCTATAGATTGACTAAAATCCCCTTCGTCATTATTTTTGTAGTACGAAGAAGTTAAAGAGTAGATTTCGGTATTGACTTTGTATTTACCAACCCCGATAATTTTATTCTCTCCCTTATTGTTGATGAATGCAGAGCTATTTCTTCCAATATAGCCTGAATCTATCCTTTCTTGTGTCTGTCTCCTTAATGAGCTAATTGTTCCTGCAATAACAATTATAACTTTATATCCAGCATCAGTAGCCTTATTAATTAATCCCACATAATTAGACGTTTTTCCAGATTGTACGTGACCAACAACCATTCCTCGTCTATCCCATGAATTATTGTCTTTGGGGTTTATACACTTGTCTAATATTTTATCTGTAAAATCATCTAAATCGTTAACTGGAAAAGACGGATCGTTTTCAGCCATATAAAGCTTGTACCTATTCCATAATTCAAAATTGATATTTGCTTTTTCATCATTTAACCAAGGAGTTACGTCTTTGTCATAAAGTTCGGTAATTGCTCCTTTACCAATGCTGAAATCAGCACGAAGAATTTCAAATAATTCTTGCTTATCTAAAGTTTGCCCATCAACAATGTTGATAGCCGAGGCTTTTTCAATCACATTTAATAAAATGTCATCAGTAATTTCTCCTTGGTGTAATGCCAATAGCGTGTGGGAAATTGCTCTCGCAGATTGTAGTAAAGTACTCATTTTAGATAGTCGTTAATAAGTGGAAATAGATTAAAAGGAGTGGAATTCATTAGTTGTTGTTTAGCTAGCGATTCTGGTATTCCTTGTGCCGAATAAACTTGATAAATTTCTACTGCCAAACTTATTAGCTCGTCGCTAGGTATATCATTATGCTTTTCTAACTCGTGAAAAGCAGGGTCTTCATTCTGGTTGCTTAATATCAATTCGATAGGCACGTTGTCTTCAAGTAATTTTAAGGCTTTGGTTAACAGTTTATTTTTTTCGTTCAGTAGTGATATGATAATTGGATGTTTTTTATTTATTCTATATTTTTTAATTCCTTCTCTAGTTATTTCATCTTTCCAAAGAGGCTCGTAGCTATGTTGGGTATATGTTGTCAATGTCTTTTGTCCCCGCCAGTTATAAATCTTTGCTGATTTCATAATTGCAATTTTTGCAATTCTAGAAAGCTCTCTCCTAATTTCAATAGGAGGCGTGGCCGTAGACTTTTTGATGTCGAGGTTCCAATTAAAATCATTGGCATTAGAGAAGTTTACTGCAATACGTGACAGCTTAGAATAGTCTCTTTTCTTTTCTAGGCCCAACCAATCTCCGGCCACCAATAATCTATCCCCTCTGTACACGTAAAATCCCTGTTGTTGAAACCAGCCTAAAGCACCTCCTGATTTTTCATAATCATCTTTTCCTATTTCAGACATATGTGGTAAAATGAAATAGGTAATTTCTACATTGCCAAAAGTTTCTGGTAATCCCATTTCTGGCTTCGCAGCCAGATTTAGTAGAAAGGGATTGATTGGTTCTAATTCTTCATTTTGAAAATAGATCTTGATTTTTTTAGTTTCAATAAATTTGTGAAATACGAGTGCTAAATGTGCTTTCACCACTTGCATTTCTTGGTAGAAAGCATTTTTAACTGCTTCATTATTTATGTCTGCGTTACCAACTATTCTATCTAATTTCTCCCAAAGCACTAAAGTACCAGATAACTGCTTATCAATAACGTCTAAAAAAAAGTTTTCCGAAACAAAATCTAAAAGAAACCATTCATTTTCATCATTGATAAAATCAATATCCCAACAGCGTTTGATAACGTTGTAGTTTTCTTTTTTAGTGATACAGGTAAGTCTCTTGCATTGAGAAAATGACGCGGTTTTTAAACCCATGCCAAACCTCCCTAAGTCTTTCTCGTGTCGTTCTTCTTCTGGATCTTTACTTCCTGGAGTCATAGCTATTACCAATTCCTCCTGATTCATTCCACTTCCGTTATCATAAATAGAAATGAAAGAATTCTGTCCTTTCCATTGATATTCAACACGGATTTCACTAGCACCGGCAGAAATGCTGTTATCTATAATATCGGCTATGGCCGTAGACAGATTATAACCAAAACTACGATAAGAATTTATGGTCGATTTAGGTTTCGGCTTTGCAGTTTCGGCTATAAAATTCTTCATATCAGGAAATTATTTTGTTAATAAATTGAGCTCGGTTGGAGAAACTATCCAGTTAACTTGTATAGAGGTATAAATGTGTTTTTTAGGTTTTAGTTCTTCTGTTGGATTTTGAATAAAAGTAACTCGCGGTTTGTTTTCTATGTCGGAAATGATACAAAGGAAATAATTTTCTCGTTTTTCATGAGCCATTGTCCATTCTTTATCAGTTAAAAGAATTCCTCCTTTTTCACTTGATAAACCTTTTACTTCTATATAAAACTCAGCTTCATCAGCCTGGATTTTAAAATCGTACCCGACTCCAAAGTCTCTAACGTCAATGAGTTCTCCAGCCATTGGAGCATTTGTTTTTGAATGGTAATCGATAAAGAAATTTTCTGCAGCTTTTCCAGTAGGTGCTCTTATAACAAAATCTCTCAGCTCTTTATTATCATCTTCGTTGATGATGGTCAATAGGCTTCTTAATTCTTCATAATTTTTATAGATATTTCCAGAAAGTATGTCTTTTGCGATCTCTCTAACTTGAAGCTCAGAGAGATTTTCTAACGCTTGCGCAATTGTCACTCTGCTTATGCTCATAGGTCTTTGGTGCCATCCGGCTCTATGTTCGAAAAGTGGATCAAATTCATCTCTCCAATTTTTAACTGAATTAATATTGATTTTAAGCTTTGAACTTACATCTTCGAACGCACTGCTCCAAGTCTTATAGCCTAAACCGCTTAGAGCTTTTTTATCATATTTTGCAAGATAATATGAAACATATAATGCTAATTTGTGATTGTCTTTCATTAAGCTAGTGCTTGTCTATCTATTATTTCCATGATATAATTATTCATAAGAAGCAAAAAATACTGTCTAGATTGCTTGTGCAATCTCATCAGAAACAATAACGTCCTTCGCTGAACTTTCATAGTATTGCGCAGTTAGTTCAGAAATAAGGTATGCGTCATCTAACATCTTTATGAAAAGCTCTCTGGATATTTTTGTGTGTAAAATTATTTGAGTGCCGTCGTCATTATACTTCATCTTATTAATTAAAGATGGGTGAGTTTTAGTAAAAGCTATTATTCTATCATTTGGAATGTTATTCGTAAATACAGGAGAATTCCTAATTTTAACTACCTTCCTTGCAAAGCTAGTCTTGCCTAATAGATCTTGTATTCCTTGTACAGAATCTAAAACAGCAATTTGAGTTAACAATTGAAGGCTATTTGTCGCTTCTCTAACGATTACTTCGTGAAAGCCAAAGCTCGTTTCAAGTAACTTTAAAGAGAGGAATACGTAAGTCTCATTTATCGATAAAGCATCGAAATTTGGTGTTAATCTTAAAACTTTATCCTCGAATCTCTCTAATCTGTTGTTTGCTTTCCAAAGTAAATATCCCCCTCTTCCGAAAACTTCAACGTTCGTAAGTTTTTTGTATAGTTTTATTTGGTTCTCTTCTGTGCCTATTTTGATAATTAGCGAATCAATATTCGCCAAATCATCATTCTGAAAAGAAAAAATAGGTGTTTCATCATTTAAAGCCGAGGAATAGTAGTTTAAACCTTCTGGTAAATCCAAATCATATTCAAAGACAGTATTCGCTCTATTATCTGCTTCTGAAACTTTGATAATCGTTTGTTCTTCCACTGATATGATTTTGTCTCTAATACTTTGGAGAAAAATATCTTGTATTACAGTAATTTCTTCATTATCAATATCAAGTTTTTTTACTTGATAACTATCTTTCATAACTGCATAAACGATTGTAGAAAGATTATTTCCTTGCTCTAACAAAAGATTTAATGAGTTTGTTAATTCTTCTCTATTCATACTTTATTTTAATTTTGTATAAAATATTCTGTTATCCAGCTTTATATAATCACATCTATCTCCTTTTTTTAGATTATGTTTAGTTATTAAAATGATACCATTTCTTTTCTCATTATTCTCGAATGAGCCATTTATATTAAATATTTTAAATCCTAAAAGAGCAAGAGTAGGGTTGGCGTAAAATAAATCGGTTTTGACATAAATAGCGCAGATTACTATCATAAGTATTAATAGAACTAAATGATAGCGAAATTCAGCGAAATTGAAACATACCAATGGTACAATATATGTTGTTAAAAAGGTCAAGTGCTCATAATTAATATTTTCAACTTCATCAATTAGAAAAGGCATATTTGTTGAACTCTTCAATTCATAAGAAAAGTCAAAATAAGATACTACTCCTGTAATAATCCCTATAAGACATAGTATCGAGATTATGTTTTTTGAAATTAATTCTTGCCAACCTATAAAATGACAATCATTAGAAATACATATTGGCGCATATCCTGTTATAATAATTGTTAGAACGAAGAATAACCACATTGATAATAGAAATAGGCCAATTTTCCTTTTCATGACCTAACTCCCTCCATTTTAAACTCTCTTGCACCAATCCTAATAAATTTCACTTTATCACCTGCTTTAATCCCTAATTCTTCTAAAGCGTCGCTTCCTAATCTTAAAATATGCGAGCGTTTACCTTTATGCTTAAAAGGAATAGTGTAGTCGTTTTTAATTGTGATTTTCAATTCATCATTTTGCTCTGGAAATAACCCTTTAAAAGCAGCCGTTATTCTTAGCTGCTTATTTTTAATGTCGTTTTCTGTTATGGAATTTCCATCAGAAGGAAGAGTAAATGTTAGACTGGTATTTTTCATAATACTTTCAGTTATTTTATTTCTATTCTTTCGTACAGATTACTTAAGTGTACTATTAAAATTTCAACAAATCTTCCCAGTAAATATCCATATGTTGAATCACACTCAATAGGGATGCCATCATCCTCTGTTAGTTTAAAATAGATTTCTGTATTTAGCTTGTTCCCAAATGGCTTTACATAAAGGCTGTTTTCCCATTGTTCGGATTTGGTGGAATGGTAGAATATAAAATGGTTTTTGCTATCAATATGAACGGACCAAGTTTTTAAGGTTCCATTGTTGATATACTCCTTAATTGTAGTTACTAGCTTTTTTGCGTCGTTTGTGTAAACAGTTATATGCATACTTTTAATTTAGATTTTTCGCTTTTCCTATACCCCTCCCCAAACTCCTTCAATCTCTTAATCGGCTTTCACCTTAACCTTTCTTCTTTTTAGTAGATGCTCCCTTTATAGCTTTTGGTTTTTCTGCTTTTTCTAATTTTTTTATGCTTTCGGCCGTAGGCAAATCTTCGGGCATAGTACCACCCAATTCTCGGATAGTTTTCCTTACTGTTTTTCCTACTTCAAAATGCGTTTGGTTGGCAGCATTCTTACCCTGTATCTGTTCACGCCGTAGTTTTTCTTCTGTTTGTGTTGCACGGAACAGGTTTGCAGCAAGTTCTGTACTCCCCATGTGGTCGAGTATTTGTTGGCTGTTTTTTAATCCTTTCTTTGCATGTATCTTCTTGGCATCTAAACCACCATACAGCCCCATATATCCGTGGTTTTGGAATATTGCGTAATCAATACTCTCAATTACCCCCGCTTTTTTAGCCGCTGCGGCAAGCTGAATGTTGTGCTTTGCCAATTCATCCCTCAGAAATAACCTTTTTTTATCCTCACTTTGAAGTCTATTGTAGGCCTCCATTTGTTGTATTTCCTGCAAACGGGTTTGTACGGCAAAATAGGTTTGCCCTAATGCAACCACTTCTTTGCTTGGATCGGCATTTTGCACTACAAGGTAACAGGCATATCGGCTCAGCTTGTAACTTTGCATTTCTCTTTCTGCGCCCGAGCCAATGGCTACCATCTCGTTGAACTCAACGAGATGGTTTTCGACATCTTGCCCACTATTTTTACAGGCTTCAATGGCTTTAGCTATAACAGATGAGAAGTTTCTAAAATCGGTATATTCCAATGCTTTGGCTAATTGCCTTGCCATCCAGTATTCGTTCCCTGTTTCGTCTATCTGTTTAATTTGCTCAAATAAACTTAAGCTCTGTTTCGATAATTCTTTAGCCATAACTATCCTTTCTTGCTACTTGTTTCCTATTGCTCTAATCTCAATTACCCTCTCTTCAAACTGCTTGCTCTCACTGCCATCTTTATTGAGTTTTGGGATTTTTTCATAAGTTATTTCTATCTACATGCGAGATTACATAATAGATGTTTCCTCTATCAGTCTCTTCTAACGCAACTCCTACAGCTATTTTCTTTTTACCTACATTCCATATGCAAGCTTCAAAGGCTTTGCCATTCTTCATTTTTTTTTCCTTTGGATAACCACTGTTGTGCTGTGGAGTTCCGTAGGTTTTCATAAAATATTCCTTAATCAAATCCATTCGGTTAAAAAGGGCTTGATCAAATTTTGTATTATAAAATGTAGCACTATCAATCAAATAGACCATATTCAGTTCGTTTGAACTGTTGAAGAATGAAGTAAGAATGTATTTGTTTCCATCCAGATCAATCAAGGAGTCTGGATATAATTCGTTAAATTCTTTTTCAGATATACCAAACTTCGCATTACCGACGGCAATGTCTTCAGTTGCCCTAATCAAGCTATCAGTTAACACACCAACTTTTCCTTTATTGTTTTGTCCGCACGAAAAAAGGAACGCCATAACGGAAACGAACATTAAAATAAAGATGTGTCTATTTTTCATTTATTAGCTTAAACTATATTATAATAGAAACTACTTATTTAATTAGTTTTTCTTTTTGTTAATTCAATTACTTAGTGTTATTCAATAATTCCCTAATATCTACATCTAAGAAAACCGAAATATTATAAAGCTCTTCAATAGAGGGTTGTTGTTTATTGCTGCACCATCTAGACACTGTTTCTTCTCTTCTTTGAAGCTTTTCAGCAAGTATCTTGTTAGATATTTTCTTTTCGGCTAATACAACTTTAATTCTATTGAAATCTTTCATTTATGATTTTTTTAGTCAATATTTTGATTTTAATAATCAATTAACTATATTTGTTATCAGTTAATTATAGCGACAAATAGAGTTGGGTGTAAGCCTTGCTTTTTACGATGTCACTCATGAAAGAAAACCGCTAAACTTTCCACATGAGCAGACCGTGAGTTCGCTTTCTATTGGATTTTGTATCTTCGCATACTTATTCAATAGGGCGAAACTCATGTAAGTCTTTTGTGGAACACAAACCTAGGTTTGTGCGGTTCTTAGCGGTACCTCTTTCAAAAGCATTGAGTTTCGCCTTATTGGTTCTCACCAATCAGGTTTCCTTTCATTGCTTTTACGGGTACACATCGTTTTACATAAAAATTAACCGTTTATGAAAACGAAAAAATTAAGCTCCATTAAAGTGCCCCACTTCCATGAGGTGGTGCACAATTATTCCCTTAAACTCTTGTTAAAGAACATTATTTGTTCTCCATCGTAATGCAGGCTAGAAATTCCAAGTAAAAAGCGCCCTAAAAACTGAGGCCATGATTGCGAAGTTCGCATACATAAGTCTGAGTGAAGGTTAATTTAGCTTGGTACCAGCCCTTATTGCTAATTAGGCAAAGTGCAGTACTATGGTTTATCGCAATCCCAAGGTAAGCATCTTTTTTCTAATTACAATTACGGTTTTCCGTAAAAGCATGCAAAACACATGTTGAGGGCTGGTTTTTGTTTTATTTTTTTCAACATAACAAATAAATGATCCGAAGATGGGCCGATAAGCTGAAAGAATTACTATTAAAAGAGATTGCCACGGCTGATGAAGAATCATCCTCGCAATGACGGGTTATGGATATGACTAACGGAAAATGCCTGGCGCTGCATCATGCTATAGCCGCCATGCCATCCGGCCTGGCAGATGATGGAAGGATAGGCCGTTGAAACTTTTGCAAAAACTTTCAAATACCACAGAACAAGGCAACGCGTCCTCCCGATCCTTCATCAGGGCTTGTGTTGCCGCTTTTAAAGTTTCGACGAGCATAGCCGACATCAGGTGCAAGCCTTGATTGTTTGGTCCTTTATCATCAAGGATAAAGGACTAGGCAGCCGCCAATGAGGCAAAACAATGAAAAGAAAATTATATAACATACTTCAATAAGCTCAACAAATAAATAAACACAAGAGAAACATTCTATCAGTCCACTTAATCAAACAATCAGAAAGATGAGTCAATTAAAAAACTTGTTTTATTCGATTCCCCCTATCTTGAGGGCCTGGAATAGCAATGCCTATCTATTTGCCATCTTTCAGATCCCTCCCTTTTATGTTACCCATCCCATCGAGTGCCCCTTTGATTATTTGTTCGCTTTGAAACCTAAAAATCCTGTTTAGTTTGAGGTGGCAAGCCCTGTTCCAGTCTGGTTTTTTCATAAGAATTATGGTTGATTTAATAATGGTAAACGGAATGGACGGGGCTTTGCTTTGATTAAAGCCAAAGCAGATACTAAGGCCGAAAGCCTGTTTTGTGGAATGAGATCCTTCGAAACTCAGGATGACAATACACCAAAAAGATTGCCACGGTGGCGAAAAGCCATCCCACGCAATAATGGAATTAGGATGACTAAGCCTATATGATTAAAAGAAATACAATTGCTTTGTGCAAAAGATAGATCAGTACGGCAGGCAAAGGGTTTCCTTCAATGACAGAGCTGTAGGCAAATAATATTAATTGATCAACTAAATCAAAACTGTGCCCAGGGCTCTCTTTAAGGGGAGTGGGGAGAAGTTAAACCAAACAAATAATGACTAAAAAAATAACGATATCCATCGTAATGGCCGTGCTATGCCTAAATTTTGGAGCAATAGCACAAACCCTCACCAAAATAACGGGCAGGGTTGCAAACCTGGAGGGCAAACCCTTACCAGGGGCAACATTAAAAATAAAACAGAGTGGAGCAATAACAACAACCAATAACAATGGCGAGTTTGTGCTCAATGTAACTGAACCCGCTGGCACTTTGCTGATTAGCTTTACAGGTTATAAAAACAAGTCGCTAAATTATCAGGTGACCAATCAGAGCCAGCTGCAAATTATACTCGATGAAAACACCAACAGCCTGGATGAAGTACAAATTATGGGTTATGGGCAAACCACCAGAAGAACAAATACAGGTAACATATCAACCGTAAAGGCAGCAGACCTGGAAAGGCAGCCCGTTACCAATCCATTGGCCGCATTGCAGGGCCGGGTGCCGGGGCTAAGTATTACCCAAACCAGCGGTGTGGCAGGTTCGGCCTTCAAAGTGCTTATTCGGGGTCAAAGTGCACTTGATGCCGGCTTATCGCAAAATGATCCGCTTTTTATTATTGATGGCATTCCCTTTGAACCTGGCAATACGATCAGTGGCCGCTTAAATTCTGCGGCAAACAACAGCGCTGATGAAGGAGGGTTAAGTCCTTTAAACACCATTAACCCACAGGATATAGAAAGTATTGATGTGCTAAAAGATGCCGATGCCACCGCCATTTATGGGAGCAGGGGAGCCAATGGCGTAATTCTGATCACCACCAAACAGGGGAAAAATGGAAAAACCAGTTTCAACGTAAATACCTATACTGGCTTTAGCCAGGTGGGCAGAACAATGAGCATGCTCAATACCAGCCAATACCTTACCTTAAGGAAAGAAGCTTTTAAAAATGACGGCATTATTCCAACAGCAGTTAATGCGCCCGATATCCTATTGTGGGATACCACCCGTTATACCGACTTTAAAAAACTATTAATTGGCAATACCGCACACGATTACCAGTTGCAGCTTTCAGTAAATGGAGGTAATGAGCATACCAATTTCAGGCTTGGCGGTAACTATCACAAACAAACAACCGTATTTGCTAAAAACTTTGCCGATGAGGTAAGTGCGGTAAGCCTAAGCATTAACCACCGCACGCCCGATAATCGTTTTTCCATACAGCTTTCAACGCAGTATGCACGAGATCACAATAAGCTGCCCGGCAAAGACTTTAGCCGCTACCTGAACCTGCCACCTAACCTTCGGTTATATGATGATCAGGGCAATTTAAGTTGGGAAGAATCTGGCGTGGTATACAACACACTTGGCAATGGCGATATCATTAACCCTTTGGCGCTGCTTGAAGAAAAATTCAACAGCAACAACAGTAATCTGGTGACTAATCTGGTACTTAACTATAAGATTTTAGAGGGGCTCAGTTTTAAAACCAATTTAGGCTACAACCAGTTCAATACCAAAGAAACCCTCATTAAGCCAACAAAAGCTATTGATCCTAACCTCATAACCAATTATGGAGTGATGCCCGCTGCTTCCTTTTCCAGTTCCTTGCTCCAAAACTGGATTATCGAACCGCAGGCAGATTATAAACGGGCAGGACGGTTCGGTACCTTAAATTTAATGGCAGGGCTTACCTTCCAGTCAAAGAATAGCCAGTCAGATTATCAGTATGGCAACAATTACAGTTCAGATTTACTGCTGAACAACATTGCCGCAGCAGGTTTGCTTACCGTGGGGAATGATGAGGCCACATACCGGTATAACGCGGTCTTTGGAAGAATCAATTACAATTATGATGAAAAGTATATCGTTAATATTACAGGCAGAAGAGATGGTTCCAGCCGCTTTGGGCCTGGTAAACAAATGGCTACTTTTGGCGCTGTAGGAATAGCCTGGCTGTTTACTAATGAGAAACCGATCAAAGCACAGCTTCCTTTTCTAAGCTCAGGAAAGTTAAGAGCAAGCTATGGTACCACAGGCAATGATCAGATTGGGGAGTACAAATTTCTAAATCTTTGGGCCAACACCACGGCCACTTATAATGGTGCGGCTGGCCTTTACCCAAGGAGCTTATATAATCCGAATTACAATTGGGAGATGATTAAAAAAGCAGAAGCCGCACTGGAACTGGGCTTGTTTAAAGACAGGATCTTATTTTCAGCAGCATACTATAACAACCGATGCAGTAACCAATTGATCAACTATACACTGCCCAGTCAAACAGGATTCTTTCAGGTGGTTAAAAATTTTCCGGGATTGGTACAAAATGCTGGCCTTGAGTTTACACTAAACACAATCAACATTGATCGAAATGGATTCAGGTGGACAACGGCTTTCAATTTATCGGCCAACCGAAATAAGCTGATTTCTTTTCCCGGTTTATCCGCGTCGAGTTACAAGAGCCGCTATATAGAAGGCGAACCCTTAAGCCTGATACAAGCTTTACGCTATTTGGGTGTGAATCCTCAAACCGGGGTTTATACCTTTGAGGATTTCAATAACGATGGAAGATTAACTTCAGCCGATTATCAGCTTTTTGGCAGCAGAGACCCAAAATTTAATGGTGGTTTTCAGAATAATTTTAGCATTGCCGGCCTCGAGCTGACTTTCTTTGTTCAGTTTACCAGGCAACTGGGATTGAATTATGTGAACCAATTATCCAGTTCAACGCCAGGAAAGATATATAACCAACCGGTAGTGGTATTAAACAGGTGGCAAAATGAGGGAGATGTTACCGATATTCAAAAACTAACCTCAGCAACCAACAGCACCGCCGGAGCATTGAGCAACCTGCGCCAGTCAAATGGTTTATATACCGATGCATCCTTTATCAAACTCCGTAATGTAAGCCTTTCTTATCAGTTCCCACAGCAATGGCTAAGTCGTTACCCTATTTCTGGTTGTAAAATATATGCCCAGGCACAAAATGTTTTAACCCTTACCCACTATAAGGGAGCTGATCCCGAAACCCAGAATTTTTACACCCTGCCGCCATTGAAAACTTTTGTATTTGGTCTGCAATTAAACTTATAAACGCATGGAAAAGAAATTATTATTAACATTTGCCTGCCTGATGTTTCTGGGCTTTTCGGCTTGTGAGAAGTTTGTACAAATAGCCCCGCCTAAAAACCAGGCCGAACTGAGTCGGATTTTCGAGAACGACCAGACTGCAGTAGCAGCCACTACAGGGCTGTACACGCAGTTAATTGCATCAAGCCTGCTCTTCTGCAATGGTGGAATGACAATTTATCCTGCATTATCGGCTGATGAACTCGTAAATGTAACTTCAAGCACTTTAACAGATTCTTTTAGAAATAATCAGTTGCTTGCTGATAATACAACAATCGGCAGCACCTTTTGGAGCAATCCGTATAAAAACATCTTTCACGCCAACGCGGTAATAGAGGGGTTGCAAAACTCATCTCAGGTCACGCCGAAATTAAAGGAACGTTTGTTGGCCGAAATGTTATACATCAGGGCGCTGCATCATTTTTACCTGCTTAATCTCTTTGGCAATGTTCCTTTGATCAATACCACCGACTATGAGAAAAATGGAAACATGGCCAGGGTAGAAGCCAGTGTTATTTTCCTGAATCTGATTAATGACCTGCTTAAGGCAAAGCTTTATCTTACCAACAATACAACAGAACAAAACCGGGTAAATAAAGAAACGGTTACCGCATTGCTGGCAAGAATTTATTTATACCAGGGCGATTGGCAAAATGCGGCCACACAGGCATCAGAAGTGCTGAACTCAGGAAAATATAGCCTGGAACCTTTGGTTGCCGTATTTTTAGCGGGTTCAAAAGAAGCGCTCCTCTCCCTTGCCAGGCCTGGCGCCAATACGGCAGAGGGCACAGCGCTGATTCCCTCATCAGCAACCACCCGCCCGGCTTATGTGATTAGTGATGCTTTAAATGATGCTTTCGAAAATGGCGATAACAGGAAAACCACCTGGTTGAAAAGCAATGTGGTATCAGGCATTACCTATACTCATCCTTTCAAGTACAAAATACGAACGGGCACTACCGTTACAGAGAATTATGTGGTGCAGCGCCTGGCCGAAGTATATCTTATTAGCGCAGAGGCAAAGGCACAACTCAATGATTTGGCAGGAGCCATAACAGATATAGATCGGATCAGGCAAAGAGCGGGCGTTCCGTTAATCAAGGCAACTCATCCTGCTATCGGCAAAGAGGCACTTTTAAAACTGATTATGAAGGAACGCCAGGTTGAACTTTTTTGTGAATGGGGCCATAGGTGGTTCGACCTTAAAAGAATGAACAAGGCAGATGAAATACTGGGCGTTGTAAAGGCACCTACCTGGAAGCCCGATGCTGTGCTTTATCCAATTCCTTTGGCAGAGTTACAGAAAAACCCCAATCTCACTCAAAATAGTGGCTATTTTAACTAATGCAATATGAAAAAATATTTTTGTTTAATTATTCTCATACCTGTTTTGATGAAGGCAAAGGCACAGGAAACCGGGAAAAATTATCCTGAGGTAGGAAAACCAATGCCTGGTTTTAAATTTAATGAAGTAATGTACTTCACAAAAGATACCGTAAGCAACAGTGATTTTGAAGGCCAGTGGCTGGTGCTGGATTGTTGGAACCGCTATTGTTCCTTATGCCTGAAAAAGATGCCCGCGCTTGATAAGATGAGAGAAACCTTTAATAAAAAAGTGATTTTTTTACTCGTGGGATATAACGGTTCCCGCTATACCAAACGCAGTGACGATACTGCAATTAGAAAGCTTTATGAAATGAACCGCTTAGATCAGCATTTAAACTTAGCAATTGCCTATGATTCGGTCATGTTCCACCAGTTTGACATTGGCCCTTGCCCATACATGATCATTGTTGACCCTAAAGGGATAGTGAGAGCAATTACAACCAGCCTTTCAGAACCCGACTTACATAACCTCATGGAAAACAAACCTGTTGTATTCAATAGGGCCTATAGGAGAGGAGAACGGATTTTAAAAGAATTAAAGTGAAACAAAGCCCGCAACAACTTTATGCTGCGGGCTTTATAATTATTCGATGGGTTTCTGAATTTTTGGTGTGCTTAAATCATCATTGGGAAAAACAGTGATCGGGGCTTCAAAGCCTCTTAAGCAATCCAATTCATCACCCTCCTCGCAGGGCGATTCAACAGCCTCTTGTTCCGCATAAGCGAAAACCGGCGTTCCACTTTTAATATAGCCATTTGGATGATTAACCATATCATCATAAGAAACCGAATACCAATAGCGAAGTGCCTTTTTATTCTGATTTTCGGTAGATTTAAATGCAGAACCGGCAAATACCAATGCCAATCCAAAAGCAACGGCCATTATACCTTTGCTTAAATTGCTGAATGTTATTTTCATGTTTGAGGAATGCTTTATTACTTTGAAAAAGCAAGCGAAAAAGTTGGTTAAAAATACCTCCTGTTAAAGGCAGGTGGTGAATGAAATGTAATGACTGCCTGAGCAAAGCCTCGCTTTCTCATGCGTTAATCAACTATCTTTGCCTGAAACCTCCTTTCCTGAAATGAAACAAGATGTAAATCATCATGATGAAGGGATAAGAAAACAAATTGAAGATCAGCTGACTGTGGCAGTTTAACATTTTTTAATGTACCTCTCCATGCACAGGCCACCTGATCAAAAACATTCAATAAAACCAAACCAATGTAAATGCTAAAAATCGCCGGCAACATCATAATGATATTTAAGACGGCTTTAGCTGAAATTTTTAAATTCTTCATCCCATCCTGATTTACAGGAACCAAATTAGGGCTTAATGCCAGGGCTTTAAACTTTGAAGGCAAAGGCAAAATCACTTTGCATGCACAGTTAACCAAAGGTGTATCTACAATATTTTGGCATATAGGCTACAGAAATAATCGTAGTTAAGGTGCAAATAATTGCAAATGTCTTTTCTGGAAATGAAATTAAGCTGATGGCGATATCTTTTGATCATCATCCGGATTTTTTGAGAAGCTGATTTTTCTTCCAGTAGCAATTGCCTGAATTCCTGCCCTTCATCATACTGCGCACACAGGGAAAAATAAATGGCCCTTAATTCCGGAAATTGTAAATAGAGCTGTACCAGTTCTTCAAAACCCAGATGGTACAGTTCACTATCCACGCAGGCTTTCAGGTAATAACCGGCATTGAGTTTTCGGGTAATCAGGCTATCGTTCGGAATGAGAAAATTAATGACTGAAGGCTTTTTCCTTGAAAATGTATTGTACTCTTTAAGGATGCCCGAGGATAGCCAGGCCAATTCTCCAGGCTTACGGTTAAAGCTTTCGCCTTTTTTGATTTGAGTAAAATGAAGCAGGCCGGTAATCACTGCCCAGGCTTCTGGCCGCACACTTCCGAATGACTGGAGGTGAACTTTTAGTTTTTCGAGATCGTTGTACATGATATTGAATCGAGAGCGTAATAAAATAACCGCCAGCCTTACACTGGTCATGGCCGCTGGCGGCTACTTTCAACATGTTTATTGATTTACCGGATAGGAAATAGTATACGTTAAACTTTCCTCATCATCAAAGCCGCCTTCATCCGAATAGCTGGCATCTGATTGTTTCTTCAGGTCGACCAATTTTCCTTTACCGTCCTTATCCCCGGCTGCACCCGCAGATTCAGGTTTGATCAATGTTATTGGCGAGCGCTTGATCAGAAAGCCTGGCGTAAGGGTCGCGGCCCGGTCAATAAAGCGATCGTCAATCTTTTGAAGGAAATCTAATTGGCTTGGGCTCAGCAAAAAATGATCATTAACCCACGATCTGAAATCCTGTGCTAAAGCGTAGGCTTGTCTTTCAAGTGCTTCATCAGGGAGTTGATAGAGCTCCTTCAACAACTTTTGAAAACCAGCCTCATTAAATGGAAATTTATTCATATTGTTTGAGGTTTAATGGTCATGCACCATGCACAACCATGTTCAAAACTATTCTAAGTAACCTGCTGATGAAAAAAATAAGGAATGGAATTGATTAAGTGGAGCAAAATAGTCAATAAGTGGTTTTAACCTGATGGATTGGAACCTGTACTCCTGCGTGGATTCGCAGGGCTTTTTTTTTCTCAAACTGATATTTTAAAATGCCAGAAATTGGAAAATACAAGCTGTTTAGCTTTATTTGTGAATGTTTTAATGGATTAATATGAATGTGAATGCATCTCCTACTAAAACATCCCTATATTTTTCTGGTTATACAAAAGCTATCGGAGCAGTGGTGGTTAGCATATCCCTCATTTTGCTAAGCACAGAGGAAACCTTTCTCGAACTGATTATCGTCCCTAAGTTTTATACCTCCTTATGCTTTGGTTTTCTAATTGCCATGTTGCTGATTGAATTTATCCATTGGATAAATGTACTCCTTGATCACATTTATTCCTGGCAACAATGGCAACGGCGAATCCCTTTACAGTTGATATTAGGCGTTTTGCCACTCATCTGTCTGGATTGGCTATTGGTGAAAGGTATGTACTTCATGGCACATGATAACTTTGAGGAAAGTGGTTTTACCGAGAAAATCTTACCCCTTAATACGGTTCTCATCTGCATGGCTCATTTATTGTTTTATTTGCGCCATCGGTATCTGGCAAACAAAGCTGCACAGGCTGCGTATTCCTTTACAACAACAAATCCCGCAGGCAATAAAACGGATGCACAGCTTGAAAATTTAACTCCGCAATCCAATAATAATGACAGCGTGACAAGTGGCGCGAACGAAGTCGAGACCGGGGTTCTGCAAACTTTTCCTGCTAAAGCACCAAAACCTGTAGCTACTTTTATCCATCACGGTTATTGGGCAGTGATGGAGGGTTCCATTCAGAACAAAAAGTATACGTATCCTGTTACTGAAATTGTTTGCATAGCCACAGCAAGCGTGTATGGCGATATTTATCTCAAAGACGGCAGAAACATAAACATGAAATTCAGAAAAAAGATCCTGCGGAAATGTCTTGATCCGGATATTTTTGTAGAAATAAAAGGTGGAATATTTTTTGCTTATGATGTAATTGCAGGGATTCAATCGCACGGCAAGGAAAACGTGGTAATTTTAAAAGAAGGCAACCGGTCAGACCTACCTGTGTCCATTAGCCGACGGTTCTTTCCCACATTTGAGGAGGGTTTTAGTGCATATCAGCGCAGAAAAAATTAGATTGTTAAAAAAAAATATTCTTTCCATCTTGGTGATATTAAATGTGTTAATTAAATTTAGGTTAATAATTGGTCATGGCGCAGCATTGGAAATTGCTTTCAAAACTGCCCGTCATTCTTTCTGGAATGTATAAAAAGCCTTTTTAAAAGGCATGAGCAGGTTGATAGCTAAAAACGCTCATATGAAAAAGATTGATACACTCATTAAAATCCTGTATAACATTTATCTTTTGCTAAAAAACCATCAGGATTACTGGTCGCTTTCTCATGTACCTTTCCCTGATGATGAACAGATGACGCGTCAGGAAGTAAAAGATTACCTGAAAATCAGTGAAAGCACCTACAAACGTAAAGTAAAAGACGGCACCTTAAAACCAATCAAAATGCCTGGTGGCGATCGCTTTTACAAAAGGGAGCTGCTTGCAGCTTTTCAGGAAAGTTACCGGAAAGGACGACTGTGATTTGTTTACCTGTTGTGGTGACCAGGTTAACCCCTGCTTAACCCTTTGTTAACCCTTTCTGTACCCTTTGTTAACCCTTTGCTTACCCCGGCTTAACCCAAATGGTTAAGAAACAGTTAAGAAAAGGTAGAGGATTAGATGAAAAGCACACTATTCACAACCAGAGAATGTACTGGCATGACACTTCATAATCTCTGTCGTACATCCCCTGGCAGACTAAGTGTTTAAAATAAAACATTGTTGAAACATTCATCATTGCGAACTGAAGAAAAGGCATGCGCATTGGAGTGAAGCAATCTTTTCAATGCTTCAATTGGGATTACATTGGTTAAACAGATTGCTTCGTCGTTCCTTCTCGCAATTGTAAAGGTCAGATAATTCGGTAACAGAATTAGCTTTAAAGAATAAAGCTAAAAGTTATGCGCAACATTAACAATGATCTGACTTTAAAACGGAATTACCTGAGTAAATATCGGTTTTTGATTAGCGAGTACGAGCAGTTGAAGCGTGGCGAGCATCCGCTTTTCAGGTTTGCCAAAGATTTTTATCTGGCTCATGATACGGATCCGAGGAGTTTCCTTAAGTATTACAATCGCTTTAAGCGATCGGGTAATGAATTGGATCTGTTGCCAGCCAAGCGTGGCCCCAAGTATGTCACGAGACGGCCTGCTCCTGATGATCAGGAATCGGGCAACTAATATCAGAAGCGGTGTTGATGGAAGAGATACAGGTTAAAAAAACACCTGGAGTCCGAAGACTGAGAACGGGCGTAATACCCGGAAAAGGATGGCCGCATTTTCCGGGATTAAATTCTCTGGCTACTGTGCCTGAACAAAAAGCGCTGATTGAACTTGCTCAAAAAGAACTTGGGGTTCGAGAGCGAACAGGAAAAAATGATGGCAAGCGGGTGGAGGAATACCTGCAATACGTAGGTTTTAATAAAGGAACGCCCTGGTGTGCTGCATTTGTGAGTTGGGTATTTGGTCAGGCGGGTTATCCTCAACCAAGAACGGCCTGGAGCCCTGCGCTTTTCCCATTGTCAAGGCAAACGCAGCATATTTCTCCGGCAATGGTATTCGGAATTTATTATTCAGCTTTAAAGCGAATTGCACATTGAGGCCTGATAGAAAAACAGGAAGGCCAATGGCTCATTACCATTGAAGGAAATACCACTATGGAAGGCAACAGAGATGGCGATGGGGTTTACCGAAAGCGAAGGTTAATAAAAAACATCAGATATTATGCCGATTGGTTTACCCGTGAAGAAAGCTTGAAAGAGAGAGGAGCTCACAACAAAACCACCCCTGCCAACGCACCACCCTTCACACCCCCCCTTAAAACAAGGAGGGGAATCTCCCCTCATGGCGCATCAGTGCCCCCTATCCGCCTATCGGCACCTTTCCCCTTGAAGGGAAAGGACTTATTGATTTTGGTTTTTCGCCTGCTGTTCATTGATGAAAAATTGTTGAAACACTTGTCA
Organism: Pedobacter chinensis; assembly: GCF_003339865.1. GTDB lineage: Bacteria > Bacteroidota > Bacteroidia > Sphingobacteriales > Sphingobacteriaceae > Pedobacter > Pedobacter chinensis. The sequence continues at coordinate 15,313 of NZ_QPKV01000017.1, read as the reverse complement.
TTGCGAACGGAAGAAAAGGCATGCGCATTGGAGTGAAGCAATCTTTCCAATGCTGCAATTGAGATTACGATGGTAAATGAATTGCTTCGTCGTGCCTCCTCGCAATAATAACCCATGTATGGAACTTGTTAGTAATAATCCATTCACAAAAAAATCATTTTTATTATATTTACGACTATGCAAAACCTAGCCCCATTAGCCGAAAGAATGCGTCCTCAAAATCTTGATGAATACGTTGGACAGAAACATTTGGTGGGTACAGGAGCCGTTTTACGCAAAGCGATTGAGAGCAGCCAATTGCCATCCATGATTTTTTGGGGACCTCCCGGAGTTGGTAAAACCACACTTGCTTATATTATTTCGCAAACTTTAGACCGGCCTTTTTTTAATTTAAGTGCGATCAATAGCGGAGTAAAAGATATTCGCGATGTAATTGATCGGGCAGCACAATTAAAAGACAGCTTTTTAGGTTTACCGATTTTATTTATTGATGAGATTCATCGTTTCAGCAAATCGCAACAGGATAGTTTGCTGGGCGCTGTAGAACGGGGTTTGGTTACTTTAATTGGCGCAACCACAGAAAACCCCTCCTTTGAAGTGATTTCCGCTTTGCTTTCCCGTTGCCAGGTTTACATTCTAAAATCACTAACCGAAGAAGAATTGGCCGGTTTATTGCAAACCGCTATCAAGAAAGATCCGGTTCTTGCGGAGAAAAAAATCGCGATAAAAGAACACGAGGCTTTGATTCGCCTATCGGGTGGCGATGCCCGTAAACTTTTAAATGTTTTGGAAATTGCAGTTAATGGCATTGGCGGGAATAAAATAACGCTTACCAATGAGAATGTTCTTGCGCATGCACAGCAAAACTTAGCCTTATACGATAAGGCCGGAGAGCAACATTATGATATCATTTCTGCTTTTATTAAATCCATCCGCGGCAGCGATCCAAATGCAGCGGTTTATTGGTTAGCCAGAATGATTGAGGGTGGCGAAGACCCTTTATTTATTGCCAGAAGGTTGCTGATTCTTTCCTCGGAAGATATTGGCAATGCCAATCCGAATGCTTTGCTCCTGGCTAACAACTGTTTTACGGCTGTTAATGTGATTGGTTATCCGGAGGCGAGGATTATTTTATCACAATGCGTAACCTATCTCGCAAGTTCGGCGAAAAGCAATGCCTCTTATGAAGCCATTAATCAGGCACAGGCACTGGTTAAGCAAACAGGGAATTTACCCGTTCCACTCCACATCCGGAATGCGCCTACCAAATTGATGAAAAATATCGGATATGGAAAAGACTATAAATACTCACATAGCTATGTAGGCAATTTTGAGGCTCAGGAATATTTTCCTGATGAGCTGAGCGGAACCAGACTTTACAATCCAGGTAAAAATCCGGCAGAAGAAAAGTTGCGGGAAAAGCTGAGACAAAACTGGAAAGACAAATACAATTATTAGTTGTAACATTTTAATCAAAACAAATACTAATTAACAGAACTAATACCTAAACTATTTATGTTGAATACCTTTTTAAGCCATCAATGGAAATCATTCTGGCGTTCACGGAACCGTGGCAGCAGCATTGCAGGTCAAATTGTTTTGGGCTTTTTCATGCTTTATTTTCTTGTGCTGGCACTCGGCGCTGGTTTCGGAATGCAATTTCTGCTGCCCAAAGTTTTCCCAAATCAAGATGTGATCAAAAGCTTTAACGGATTGATTCTTTATTATTTTGCCTTAGATTTTATTATGCGCCTGCAATTGCAGGAGTTGCCAACACTGAGCATCATTCCTTATCTGCATCTTCGGATTTCAAGAAGTAAAATCATTCGTTTTCTGAATATTAAGTCGCTGTTTTCTGCTTTCAACTTGTGGCCGTTCTTTATATTTCTGCCATTTTGCTTCATGAAAATCGCACCAGCTTATGGTGCTTTTTCAACGCTGATGTATATCGTTACCATACTTTCCATAATGGTTTTTAACAATTATCTGGCGCTTTATATTAAACGAAAATCGATCAGCAACGTGCTTTATACGCTATTTGGTTTATTGATTTTTGCTGCTTTTGCTGCGCTGGAATATTATAAAGTTATTTCAGTGATGGCAGCATCAGATTATGTTTTTAAAGCCATTGCATCAAAACCTTATATCGGTTTTGCCTCTACTCTGGCGGCCATAGCAATCTTCTATATCAATTCAGATTTTCTTCGTAAGAACTTATATACGGAAGAATTAAGCAGCAAGCAGGAGAAAAAAGCCAGTACCGATTACGCTTTTCTAAACCGCTTCGGTAAAGTTGGCGAACTTGCGGCTTTAGAGTTAAAATTAATTCTCCGGCATAAAAGATCACGTTCCTCAGTCATTATGGGATTCTTTTTCTTATTCTATGGGTTCATATTTTACAAGGAGAAAGCAATCAACAGAGATGCATTCGGGCAAATGATGTTCGGCGCCATCTTCATGACCGGAATCTCCATTATCATTTACGGCCAGTTTATGTTTGCCTGGCAAAGTGCCCACTTTGACGGGATACTTGCCAATAAAATCAATTTTAAAGATTTCATCAAAGCCAAATTTTTGCTCTTTACCATTGGCTGTACAGTGATTACTTTGCTTGCCAGTTTTTACGGGTTTTTAAGCCCTAAACTATTGCTTTTACATGCGGCGGCATATTTATACAACATTGGCTTTGGTACGGTCGTGGTACTTTATCTTGCCACGCTAAATTATAAGCGGTTAGATATCACAAAGGCCGCAAGCTTTAATTATCAGGGAACCGGTGCTACACAATGGCTTTTAATGTTTCCATATGCATTAACCCCGATATTGATTTATGTTCCGTTCGGGATGCTTGACAAACCTTACTGGGGTTTAATTGCTGTTTCTGTTTTCGGCCTTGCCATGTTACTGATGCGTGGGTTCTGGGTTAACTACATTGCAAAAAGATTAGAATTACAACGTTATAAAATAGCCGAAGGCTTTAGAGAATAATTATGATTTTAGAAATTAAAAATTTGAAAAAAGTTTATGGCGATAAAACCGTTGTAAACATTGAGCACGTACAAATAAGACAGGGCGAAACCATTGGTTTGGTAGGAAATAATGGTGCCGGGAAAACGACATTTTTCAGAATGCTTTTGGATTTGATTCGCCCGACCGAAGGAGAGGTTTTATCAAAAGGCGAAAATGTGATGCAGCACGATCAATGGAAAGACTATACCGCATCATTTTTAGATGAAGGTTTTTTAATTGATTATTTGACTCCAGAGGAATATTTTACTTTTATCGGAAGCTTAAACAACCTGAGTGCGGCCGATGTTGCGGCATATTTAACCCAATATGGGGAATTTTTTAATGGGGAAATTTTAAATAGTGGGAAATATATCCGCGATTTTAGTAAAGGGAACCAGAACAAGGTTGGCATTGCTGCGGCATTAATGCAAAAACCTGAGCTTTTAATTTTAGATGAACCTTTCGCCAACCTCGATCCTACAACGCAAATCCGTTTAAAGAAATTGCTGAAGGAATATCCCGGAAACATGACCACTTTTATTTCGAGTCACGATTTAAACCATGTTACAGATGTTTGTAACCGCATTATTTTAGTTGAAAAAGGACGAATAATTAAAGATTTTAAAACAGATGAAAATACACTAAAAGAGTTGGAGAGTTATTTTTCAGCATAACTTTGTACTAAGAATGATACAATATGAAAGAGCGCCAAATAAACTGTCGCTCTTTTTTTATGGACAGAAAGTATTCTATTTAGGGTTAAGAGTTATAATTATTAATAAAATGCTGTTTGATTATTTTTTGGCATCGTGTTTGAATATGAACCCGTAGAATTATAAATCTAGATTATTATGAGTATTTCAAAAGTAAGAATAGCAACATTAAGTATAGGATTAGCAGTAGGTTCAATAGCATTTCAAAGTTGTGATAGTTTAACTAAAACACAAAAAGGTGCTGGTATAGGTGCTGCTGCAGGTGGTGTGGTTGGTGCACTAATCGGGAAAAAAGCTGGTAACACAGCAGTAGGTGCATTAATTGGTGGTGCTATTGGTGGTACAGCCGGCGCATTTATTGGCCGTAGAATGGACAGACAGGCTGCAGAGATTCAAAAAGCGATTCCAAACGCAGAGGTTATTCGCGAAGGTGAAGGAATTATTGTGAAGTTTGATAGTGGTATTTTATTTGATTTTGATAAAACAGCTTTAAAAGATGCCGCAAAAACAAACATTCAAAGTTTAGCTTCATCGTTAAATCAGTATCCTGATACGGATATAAAAATTATTGGTCATACTGATAGCAAAGGAACAGAAGTTTATAATCAAGGTTTATCTGAAAGAAGAGCAGCAGCTGTAAAGGCTTATGCTGTTTCTCAAGGTGTTCCCGGATCAAGATTAGTAACTATTGGTAAAGGTTTTTCAGAACCAATTGCCGATAATGAAACTGAAGCAGGACGCGCTCAAAACCGTCGTGTGGAAATTGTAATCGTAGCAAACGATCAGTTAAAAGAAACTGCGAAAAGCCAAGGATAATCCAGGCAATTACCCTCTACCTATGAGGTCATTATATATCCAACCCCAGTGCAAAACACTGGGGTTTTTTAGTTTGATTTGCGGTTAATCTCTTAAATTTTACCGCAAAGAATTGAAGTGAAACCAGACAAGAGGGCGATAAATAACCACAGCGTACACCGGGAAAGGCACAGCGTACACAAAGTTTATACTGTCTCTCTTCGTGCGCTCTGTGAAAAACTTTGTGGCCTCTGTGGTAAAAAAAATGGCTTTGTGCCCTTTGCGAAAAACTTTGTGCCCTTTGCTGTTATCTCAATAATGGAAACATCTTTATGTTTTACCGCAAAGAATTCAAGTGAAACCGCAAAGAACGCCAAGGCAGATGGGCGATGAATAACCACAGAGCGCACCGAGAAAGACACAGAGTACACAAAGTTTATACTGTCTTTCTTCGTGCGCTCTGTGAAAACCTTTGTGTTCTCTGTGGTAAAAAAATGGCTTTGTGCCCTTTGCGAAAAACTTTGCGCCCTTTGCGGTTAATTTTTTCTCTGTAAAAAGAAAACCGAAAAACTTTTGCGGCTAATCTTAAGAATAAATATCTTCGAAATAACTAACCACCAGTGATTTCATGAGCATTTCCTGCTCCAGCATGGTGTAAGGCGGAATAGCTTTTATTAATTTCCAGTGTGGCCAGCCATCCTGATCCAGTCCTTCCAGTTCGTAAAAACCCATTTCGCTTAGCAGGCGACAGGTTGCAATATGCATTAATTCTTCTTTTTGGCGCTTACTGTATTTTTTAGGGCCTTTCCCTAATTCCTGAACGCCGATCAGGAAAAGCATTACTTTTAAATCAGGAAATTCAGAATCAAATTCTTTTGATATTCTTTCTTGTAAAACTTTCCACTTAGCATTAATCTCTGATGGTTTCATGATGGCAAAGATAGTGTTAAAAGAAACAAGCTGAAAGATTAAAGCCGAAACGGAAAGTTTGACGATAAAACGTAAAACTTTAAATCTTCGGGCTTTCGAAGTTTTCATAAAAGGTAATTTTCTTTACATTTATAACCTATGGATACAAATTCTAATAAAATTATTGCAACTGGAATACTGTCTTACGGAATGTCGGGAAAAGTGTTCCATGCGCCATTTTTAAATGCACATCATGGATTCAATTTAAAGGCCGTTGTAGAGCGCAGTAAAAAAAATGCAGTAAATGATTATCCGGATATTATAAGCCACAACAGCATTGATGAGTTATTGAATGATGAGGAGATTGAGCTGGTGGTGGTTAATACACCGAACTACCTTCACTATGAACACTCAAAGGCTGCGCTAAAAAAAGGCAAACATATTTTGGTTGAGAAACCTTTTACAGCTACTTCAGCCCAGGCCAAAGAATTATTTGAATTGGCAGATCAGGTTGGAAAGCAAATCATTTTTTATCATAACCGCCGTTGGGACAGTGATTTCAAATCCGTTATAAAAGTATTGGAAAGTGGCAAACTTGGCAAATTAATTGAAATGCATCTGCGCTATGATCGTTATAGAAATGTAATCGGACCAAAAACATTTAAAGAAGAAGCTATAGAAGCAAGCGGTTTGCTTTACGATTTAGGGCCACACCTCCTGGATCAGGCCATTAGTTTATTTGGCAGGCCATTAAGTTTTCATAAAGTGCTCGGAAAAAACAGAGTGGGCACTCAGGTGGATGATTATTTCAGCATTCAACTGAGTTATCCGGATAGCCTGTTTGTTTTTATAACCTCGAGCATGTTGGTGGTTAATCCTCAGGCAGCCTTTGTTCTGCACGGCGTTAACGGAAGTTATATTAAACAGAAAGCTGATGTTCAGGAAGATCAACTATTAACCGGCATGAAACCTACTGACGAAGGATACGGAATCGAGCCTGAAGAAAAACAGGGTTTGTTAACTACAATAGATGCGAAAGGAAATAAGACTGAAACCATTATTCCATCAGAAAGCGGCGGCTATATGGCCCTTTTTGAGTCTGTTTACCAGGCATTGGCGAACCAAAAGCCTTATCCCGTTAAAAGAGATGATATCCTGATCCAATTGGAGATTTTAGAACATTGATGGTTTAATCGATGGTTAAAAGGCGTGTAAGTTTTATACGCTTATAATATATAATCTGTACTGAAGCATTAATTATCTTAAGTTCATCCGTTCACAAATTACCAATATGAATTCGCTGCCATTCGCTTACCTGATCCCAATTTTTTTAATTGCACTTTACCTGATTCTGAAAAAAAAGAAGCCTAAAATTGATCCGTTAACAGATACAGATAAAAAAATTCTGGATGATTATGTAAGCTATTACCATCATTTGGATTCGACAGATAAATTAAGGTTTGAACAAAAGGTGGCAGAATTTTTTGCCACGGTAAGGATTGAGCCTGTAGGCCTGGAAATGACCACCCTTGATGAACTTCTGATTGCTTCAAGTGCTGTTATCCCAATTTTCGGTTTTGCAGATTGGCAATATAAAAATCTGAGCAGCGTATTATTATATCCCGATACTTTTGATAAAGACTTTCAGTTTGAAGGTGGCGAAAGAAGCATTATGGGAATGGTTGGCAGTGGCTACATGAACGGACAGATGATTTTATCACGGTCAGCCCTGCGACATGGATTCTCTAAAAGTGCAGGCAAAGAAAACACAGCCATTCACGAATTTGTACACCTGTTAGATAAATCTGATGGTGCAACAGATGGCGTTCCCGAAAATTTGATGGCGCACGAATATACCTACCCCTGGATTAAGATGATGCATGAAGAAATGGAAAAAATAGAAGATAACAAATCTGATATTAATCCCTATGCCATTACCAGTGAAGCAGAATTTTTTGCCGTGGTATCAGAATATTTCTTCGAGAAACCAGATCTTTTAAAAGATAAACACCCGGATTTATACCATCAGTTAAGCCGCATATTTGCACAACAACCTGCCAAATAATAGTATTCACAATAACATCATTGCTCTATGAAATCAGCTAAATTATTAATTCTATTTTCGTTTTTGCTGGTTTCAGTAAACGCTTTCGCCCAGAAAACCTATGTGTTAAAACAAAACCTGCCAATTGGTAAGAAATATGATTTCTCTATGGTTTCTGATCAAATCATCAATCAAACCATTAGTGGTCAGAAAATAAACCTGAAGCAAAACATAGGTACTGATTACACTTTCGATATTCGTAACGGAGATAATCTGGAGAAAGATATAGAAGTGATCTACAACCGGATTTTTATGACATCATCGGCAATGGGCAACACCATGTCTATGGATTCAAATGATCCGGATACGACCAAACAAAATCCATTTCGGGGAATAAAGGGTGCGGCTTTTCGCATGGTGATGGAGCCGAACGGAACAATCAGGTCATTAATCGGTATTGATCAAATGCTTACATTAATGGCCTCAAAGATGTCTAAAGATTCGGCTGTTGTTAATAGTTTAAAGGCTTCATTGGCTAAGCAATTTAATACCGAAGGGATGAAACAAACGATGGAATCATCGCTAAAAATCTATCCTGATAAACCGGTAAAGATTGGTGACAGCTGGACAGTTGATACCAGGATGCAGATGACAATGCCAATTGAAACCATTACAAAATATACCCTGAAAGCAGTTAAAGATGGCGTTGCATACCTGAATATTGCAGGTACATTGATTTCTAAAGGCAACTTTGAAACAATGGGGAACAAGATGGAAACCAATTTAACAGGCACCAATTCAGGCGATGCTGAACTGGACATCAAAACAGGTTTAATACTAAAAAGTCATTTGAGAATGAGTTTGGCCGGCACAATGACTGCCCAGGGACAAGTTATTGATTTTGAACTGCAAGGTATTAATAAAATAACAGGTAAAGAGATTCAGTGATTTTAAGTTTCTGTATCCTGGTATCGTCTAGAAGTTTTTAAAAGATTATTGGCGTTTCCTGTGCCGGAGAATGCGTAACAGAAATTTGTTTTACGCAAGGAGCATAGCACACTGGTGTCATTTCCACGCAGGCGGAAACCTTAAAGCTTTCGCTGTTTGGCTGTCGCTATTGGGTTGAGGGTGGATTTGGCAACCAGTTCTTTTTACGAGTCCTTTCCCTTCAAGGGGAAAGGTGCCGATAGGCGGATAGGGGGTACTGATACGCAAGGAGGGGAGATTCCCCTCCTTGTTTTAAGGAGGGGGTGTGAAGGGTGGTGCGTTGGCAGGGGTGGTTTTGTTCCATTCCATCGTCATTGCTACGAGGCACGACGAAGCAATCTGTTTTGCCAATGAGTTTTTTGAGCTTCCTCGCCGCCGGAAGGGCTCTAAACTTTGTCTTGACACAAAGTTTAACAAAAGTCAAGGCTTGGCCCCCTCCCCAGCCCTCCCCTTAAAGGGAGGGAGCTATTTATTAATGTCAAAGCTTTTAGATCGGAAGCACAAGGCCCGAAGAAAAATCGGGCGTTCGCGCTGCCTTGAGCAGTGGTAGCATTAACATTTCTGCAAAAGCTTTAACGTTTTCTCCTTCCATCATTTCCTATGCCGGAGGACAGGGCGCAGAACCAGGCATCTCTTATAGGTTCATCTATAAGTCGTCATTGCTGAGGAGGCACAACTAAGCAATCTGTTTAACCAATGCAATCCCAATTGCAGTATTAAGATTGCTTCACTCCAACGCACATCCTTTTTCTTCCGTTCGCAATGACGAGTGTTTCAACAAAATTTGTCTTAACCCTCAATGGCAACAGCATGTTATCAAAACCTACCACGAGTTATTGATTCCCGTCGTTCTGCCTCGCCATGACAACGGATCTTACAAACTTCCGGTAAGTGCAACTAAAAACTCCGTAGGAATTTCGATATGTGGAATATGTCCGCAGGCCTCAAATTCAATGATTTTTGCTCCGGGAATTTTTGCGGCAGTTTGCCTGCCCAAAAACCTGTACTGGCCGTGTAAAACTTGCTGATCTGGAGTTAAAAGCCCTTTTCCGACTATGGTTTTATCTTCCTTGCCAATGAACAAAACCGTTGGCACTTTCAAATTCTGGAATTCGTAAACAACAGGTTGCTCATAAATCATGGTAAAAGTCATGGCAGCCACCATTGCCCAACGTGGATAGTCGACACTGAAAGTAACTCCTCCGGCAATGTTAACCAGGTATTCGTACTCAGGTTTCCAATAAGTAAAATAAGAGCTTTGGTAATATTTCCGAACACTTTCGGCAGTGGTTTTTAACTCGGTTTGATATTGTTGAGCCGTATTAACATAGGGTACGAAAGTTTTATAATCTTCCAGTCCTATTGGATTTTCGAGCAGTAATTTTTCAGTTTTTTCAGGATAAAGCAATGCGAAGCGGGTAGCTAACATTCCACCCATGCTATGGCCTAAAACAACTGTTTTCTGGATGCCTAAAGTATCCAACAACTTTTTATTCCAGGCGGCCATTTGATGAAAACTATAATGGATGAAGGGTTTTGATGATTTCCCGAAACCAATTTGATCAGGTACAATTACCCGATAGCCAATATCAGTCAGCGCCTTGATCACATTTCCCCAATAGTAACCACCAAAGTTTTTCCCATGAAATAAAATGGCTGTTTTCCCATTTGCCGTTTTAGTTGGTGCCACATCCATATAAGCCATTTTAATATCTTGTCCCGCTGTGGTTATCGGCAAAAATTTAACAGGGTAAGGGTATTTTACATTTTCCAGATTAATGGAAAGCGTATCAATTTTTTGCGCTTTTGAAGACGTTAAAAGAAACAGTGAAACAGCAAGTAAAAGGAGAAATCTCTTCATGTTAAAATTATTTAGTGCTATTGTTGATAGCTAATCCGACTAATTTAATACTTATTTATACTTTTGACCAACCAAATAGAATTAAAAACCATGCCCGTTTTTCATATTAGCGAACAACCTTTAACACTGGACGTTTTAACAGAGATCATTTCAAAGAATAAATCAATTGCATTAAATGCCGTTGCCACTGAACGCATTGAAAAATGCAGAAACTATCTTGACAACAAATTAAAGCAACATAATGAACCTGTATATGGAATAAATACAGGCTTTGGTTACTTGCAGAATGTTAAGGTGGAAGACGAAAATTTAACCAAACTGCAACATAATTTGCTGCTTTCTCATGCTTGCGGAACCGGCGAAGAGGTACCTGCGGAGATTGTAAAGTTAATGTTGCTATTGAAAATTCAATCGCTGAGCTATGGTTATTCAGCCATTGCATTGCAAACTGTACAACGGTTAGTGGATTTTTATAATCATGATATTTTACCAGTTGTTTACACGCAGGGCTCTTTAGGTGCCTCTGGCGATTTAGCACCGTTGGCACATTTGGCATTGCCATTAATCGGTGAAGGCGAGGTTAATTACAATGGGAAGAAACTCAAAACCGCTGATCTTTATGCACAGCTGAACTGGCATCCATTGTCTCTTCATTCAAAGGAAGGTTTGGCTTTAATAAACGGCACACAGTTTATGAGTGCTTATGGTGTTCATATTTTATCGAAAACTCAAAACCTCAGTAATTGGGCTGATGTAATAGCCGCAATTTCCATCGATGCCTTTGATTGTAGAATAGATCCTTTTGATCGTTTAAGTCATGAAATCAGACCGCACAAGGGGCAGTTGGAAACTGCAAAAAAAATAAAGGATTTATTAAGCGGGAGCGAACTCATTGCCTGCGGAGGAAAACAAACGCAAGATCCTTACTCGTTCCGTTGCGTTCCGCAAGTACATGGAGCGAGCAAAGATGCGATAGCTTATGTATGCTCAGTTTTTGAAACCGAGATTAATTCGGTAACAGATAATCCTAATGTTTTTCCAGATGAAGATCGCATTATTTCTGCGGGAAATTTCCACGGACAACCACTTGCCCTGAGCTTAGATTTTCTATGCATTGCCTTGGCCGAACTGGGTTCTATTTCAGAAAGAAGGGTTTTTCAATTGATTTCAGGACAAAGAAATTTGCCGCCATTTCTCATTAAAGATGCCGGACTGAATTCTGGCCTGATGATTACTCAATACACCGCAGCATCAATTGTAAGTGAAAATAAACAGCTTTGCACTCCTTCTTCAGTCGACAGTATTGTAAGCAGTAACGGGCAGGAAGATCATGTGAGCATGGGCGCAAATGGTGCTACAAAATGCTTGCGGGTGGTTAAAAACCTAGAGAATATTCTGGCTATTGAACTTTTAACTGCTACGCAGGCTTTGGATTTAAGAAAACCGCTAAAATCATCATCTGAAATTGAAAAGGTTGTTTCGGCTTATAGAAAGGCCGTGAGCTTTAATGATGCCGATCGAATATTGGCTGATGATATAAAGAAATCAGTATCATTCATCAATCGATACCAAACTAAATAACCTTATTAAAATTTGAAAAGGCAATCCCACAAATATTTTTTATAACCTCTTTGTAAAATCTGAGTTTAATATCTGTTGCATTAAAACATCCTTAACATTCGGATTGTATGTTTGTAGAAAAACCAGATAAAAAAAATGGATAAGAACTGGGCGTACCTGATGAGCAGATTGGCAATTGGTTTGAGTTTTTTCGGACATGGTTTGGTTCGTTTACCGAAGCTTGCCAATTTTAGCCATTGGATGACCGGACAGTTTTCCAAATCATTTTTACCCGAAGTCCTGGTTATTCCCTTCAGCTACATTTTACCCTTTGCTGAGTTTATTGCCGGAACACTGATCATTTTAGGGTTATTTACCAGGCAAGGCTTATTACTTGCCGGTTTAATTTCTTTGATGCTGATTTTTGGAACAACCTTGATTGAAAACTGGGAAGCTTTACCTTCTCAGCTTATTCATGTCGCATTTTTATCGGTCTTATTAGCTTACCTGCCGCTAAATAGCTACGCAGTTGATCACATTATTAAAAAATAATTATGGAATACAGAAAAATTGGAAATTCGGATTTAGAACTATCAGTAATCACTTTCGGTGCCTGGGCAGCTGGCGGTTGGATGTGGGGAAGCACCGACAGAAACGATGCCATTAATGCTATAAAGGCAGGTTACGATTTAGGTGTCACTTCAATTGATACTGCACCCATTTACGGGCAAGGCGATAGCGAAGAAATTGTTGGCGATGCCATCAAAGGAATTTCCAGAGATAAACTCCAGATTGTAACAAAATTTGGAATGCGCTGGGATTTAGCCAAAGGCGAATTGGCAATGAAATCCAAAAACAATAATGGTCAGGATATTGATGTTTATAAATATGCCGGCAAAGAAAGTGTGATTTATGAATGTGAGCAATCTTTAAAGCGTTTAGGAACTGATTATATCGATTTGTATCAAATCCATTGGCCAGACCTCACTACACCAATTAGTGAAACTTTCGAGGCCGTTGGCCGATTAATTGAACAAGGAAAGGTTCGTTATGCAGGGGTTTGCAATTACAATGCAGCGCAATTAAAAGAGGCCGATCAAACTTTGGAAATCGTTTCCAACCAGATTCCTTTTAGCATGGTAAACCGTGGCGTAGAAGATGAAACTGTTCCTTATTGCATCGAAAAAAATAAAGCTGTTTTAGCTTATAGTCCTATGGAAAGAGGCTTGTTAACGGGTAAAATGACTGCTGGCTATAAATTTGAAGAAGGAGATCATCGCCAGGGAAGTAAATTCTTTACACCCGAAAGTATCGAAAAAACGAATGCATTTCTAGCTAAAATTAAACCTTTGGCTGATGAAAAAAATGCCACTTTATCACAGTTGGTTTTACGTTGGACGGTGGAACGGCCAGGCATTACCATTGCACTTGTTGGTGCCAGAAATGAGAAACAATCAATCCAGAATGCAGAGGCAATTAATGTAAAGTTAAGTGCTGAAGAAATTGAGTTGATCAATACTGAATTGAAAAACGCAGGTTTTTAATATTCAACCGCAAAGAAAAGAAGGAATGCGCAAAGTACACAGAGGCTAAGGTCTTTTATTTCTTTGCGAAAAAACTTTGTGTCTTTTGCGGTTAAACAAACAATATATGTCGAAATTATTCTCTCCTTTTACCATAAAGGATGTAACCTTAAAAAATAGAATTGTAATCTCGCCAATGTGCCAATATTCGGCTGTTGATGGTTTCGCCAACGATTGGCATTTGGTTCACTTAGGAAGCCGCGCTGTTGGCGGTGCGGGTTTAATCATACAAGAAGCTTCTGCGGTTACTCCCGACGGAAGAATTACCTATGCAGATTTAGGAATCTGGAAAGATGAACACATTGCAAAATTAAAACAAATCGTTTCTTTTATTCACGAAAATGGTGCAATTGCAGGTATACAACTGGCACATGCTGGCAGAAAAGCAAGTTGTGAAGTGCCATGGAAGGGTGGCGAACAGATTTCCGGTGGAGAAAACAGCTGGAAGCCTGTAGGTCCATCTCCCATTCCTTTTAAACAGGGACAAGTTGAGCCACATGAATTAAGCATTGCTGAAATTCAGGATATTATTTTCGCTTTCAGAGCTGCGGCAAAAAGAGCTTTGGATGCAGGTTATAAAGTAGTGGAAATTCATGCTGCACATGGTTATTTGTTACACGAGTTTTTTAGTCCGCTGAGCAACAAACGAACCGATGTTTATGGCGGGAGCTTTGAAAATCGGATTCGCCTGGTAATCGATGTGGTAGAAGCCATTCAATCTGTATGGCCTGAAAATCTACCGCTGTTTGTGCGCATCTCTGCAACAGACTGGACGGAGAATGGATGGAATGAAAATGATTCCCTTCAATTGGCTGCGGTTTTAAAAGATAGAGGAGTAGATTTAATTGACACCTCATCAGGTGGAAATGTTCCTGATGCCTTTATTCCTGCCGGACCAAATTACCAGGTTCCTTTTGCAGATAAAATTAGAAATGAAATTGGAATTTATACTGGTGCCGTTGGTGTTATTATTGATCCTCATCAGGCAGAAGATATTCTTCAATCAGATAAAGCAGATTTAATTTTCATTGCCCGTGAATCATTGCGTGATGCTTATTTCCCAACACATGCCGCACAAGTTTTAGGCGATGATATAGAATGGCCCAATCAATATGTAAGGGCAAAACGGGAGGTTTTTAAGAAAAAAGTGTAATGTGTAGGAGTATAAAACTGGCTGTTGCCAGTTTATATTCCTCGTTATCGGGTGTTGACGCAAAGACCTTGACACTGGTGTCATTTCCGCGCAGGCGGAAATCTTGAAGTTTTCGCTATAGGTGCAAAAACCGATCATTCCTATAAGTCGTCATTGCGAGGAAGTATGACGAAGCAATCTATTTTGCCAATGAGTTTTTGGAGCTTCCTCGCCGCCGGAAGGGCTCCTACCTTTTTCTTGATAAAAAGGTAGCCAAAAATCAAGGCTTGGAACTGATGTCGGCTATGCTCGCCGAAACTTTAATGGCAACAGCGGATGAGGTCCGATGAAGGATCGGACTGACCGCTGTTTTGTGCCTGCAAATTCGAATGGAACTGCACAGGTTTCAACGGCCTATCCTTCCATCATTTCCTAGGCCGGAGAACAGGGCGCAGAACCAGGCATCTCTTATAGGTTCATCTATAAGTCGTCATTGCGAGGAGGCACGACGAAGCAATCCGTTTTGTCATGCAATCCCAATTGCAGTATTGGAAAGATTGCTTCACTCCAACGCACATACCTTTTCTTCAGTTCGCAATGACGAGTGTTTCAACAATTTTTCATCAGTGAACAGCATGCGAAAAACCAAAATCAATAAGTTCTTTTTACGAGTCCTTTCCCTTCAAGGGGAAAGGTGCCGATAGGCGGATAGGGGGATTT
>NZ_QPKV01000016.1 GCF_003339865.1 Pedobacter chinensis | reverse complement strand
CTTTAAAATCAAGCTTCGGAACTCTGTACTTGAATCCGTACTTCATTACCCCGCTTGCGCTACATTGACATCTCTTTTAAGAACTTCTCCGGCCTTGAACCTCGCGGCGGCCTCTTTGTGTATCTTCTCGCTTCCATCGGGCATGAGTCTTGTTCGTCTCTTCCCTGTTTCCGCTCGTTTTGATCTTTGTTCGTCGATCGTCGTGACATCCGCCACCTGATCTCTTTTTTCCCTTCGTTTCCGTTGGGAGTGCAAAGGTAGGAATCTTTTTCTGACTTCCAAATAAAAAACGATTTATTTTTTCGCCGTCCCTTTTTCCCTTTTGCCTTTCAATGCGCCGGCATTCCGACCGGCCCCCCGTTCCTTCCGGACCGGGCCGCAAAGGTAGCGATCTTTTTCTTCTCTCCAAATTTATTTTGAAAAAAAATCCAGGCCCTTTTCCTCTCTCACGATCCCCATGCCCAACCTTTCAACCTTACCGTCTCCTCCGAAGCGGGATGCAAAAGTAGAAAAAACAAACCGATCTCCAAAGTGTTTGTCGCTTTTGTTCCGATGTTCTCCCTAAGGCCCTGTCCATCAAAGGGAAAAAATAACGGGAGCGCAAAACATTTTATACCTTTTGCAGGTTTTAAAAGGTTGCCAGGTTAGTATATTAGTTTTTGAACCTTATTAGGCATAGAGAAAAATAGGTTGGTAACAGGGTTTGGGCTGTTATTTAAATCATATAGACATAGAGATCATATAGGTTGATGGGGAATTCGCTTTTTTGAGCAGGTGATCATTTGTTTGTTGCAGCGGCTGTGCCACCTAAACCCGACCGAAGTGGAAAACCCGCAGCGAGGTACGAGCGAGGATTTGAAACAAAGGGCGGGACAATACTCATATAATAGTAATAGCAGTGCTTTCCAAAATATCAAAAATGCATAGTATATATATGTACTGAGAAGCAATGATGCGTTATGTTAAAAATTGTTAACTGTATATATGTAGTGATTTGCTTTGCATAGCTTAGCGGCCAATTGTTTTTATTGATGTTATCGTATTATTAATTATCTTTGCAGAATGTTTAAAGTTAAACACTTAATTATTTTAGTATTTGTTGCCGCTTTGGGTATTGCGGGTTGTAAAAGTCGTTTCGAAAAATTGAGAGCGAGTAATGATGTTGCAAAAAAGTACCAGGAGGCTATTCGTTTATATAATAAAAGAGATTACAGCAAAGCATTGGTGCTTTTCGAAGATCTTGCCCAAAAATACCGTGGACGTGAACAGGCGGAAGATTTGAATTATTATTATTCGTATACCTTGTATAGACTTGGCGATTATACCACTGCAAGATATCAGTTTAAGAGCTTTGCAGATACTTATCCGGCAAGTAAAAATGCAGAAGAGGCACGATACATGGCTGCCTACTGTTATTATTTAGAATCACCGGCTTTCTCTTTAGATCAGGTAAATACTTATAAAGCTCTTGATGCTTTACAATTGTTCATCAACTTATACCCTAACAGTGATCGTGCCGCAGCGGCAGGAAAATACATTGCTGATTTAAGAGGTAAACTGGAAGACAAAGCTTTTGAAAATGCTAAAATGTACTTAACCACTGGCCCAAGTAATGTTGATAATTACAGGGCTGCAGTTATTGCTTTAAAAAATGCACAAAGAGATTATCCTGACATTAAATATGCTGAGGAAATGGACTTTTTAATGATTAAAGCACAATATTTATATGCTAAAAATAGTTATGTAATTCGTCAGGAAGATCGTTATAACGAAGCTATTGAATTATATACCGAATTTACTGAAAACCATCCTGATAGTAAATTTACGAGAGAGGCCAAACAGCTTAAGGCTGATGCTGAGGCTGGAATTGTTGCTACTAAAGAAGAACTTGCATTATATGCAGCCGATCAAGAAAAATACAGGCAAATGTTGATTAGAACCGGTAAACTAAAAGATACCGTTTCTACAAAACCAACTAACGCTGATAATACGAATATTAAAAATTAAGTAACACATGAATACTAACAAACCTGCTGTACCAAACACTACAGTTACCAGAAACGTACACGATTTAGATAGAACTACAGACAACTTATACGAATCTTTAGTTGTAATTGCTAAAAGAGCAAATCAAATTTCGAACAACGTTAAAGAAGAGTTGCACGGTAAATTAGCAGAATTTGCTTCTAGCAATGATAATTTAGAGGAAATTTTCGAAAACCGTGAGCAAATTGAAATCAGCAAGCATTACGAGCGTATGCCTAAGCCAGTTTTAGTTGCTATGGACGAGTTTCTGAATGGTAAAGTTTACCACAGAAATCCTGCTAAAGAACAAAAATAACATTAGCATAACGCATGGAGTTTGGAGCAGGGCGTTTTGTGCATACGCTCTATGCGCTATGCTTTAAACGCTTTGCCCGATGCTAAAAAACAAAAACATTATCCTTGGCGTTTGCGGTAGTATAGCTGCTTATAAGTCGGCATTTTTAGTTCGACTTTTAGTAAAAGCTGGTGCAAACGTTAAGGTTATTCTCACTCCTGATGGCGCCAATTTCATTACGCCACTTACCCTCGCCACGCTTTCTAAAAACCCTGTTTATACGCAGTATTTCGAAGAGGAAACTGGTGTCTGGAGCAATCACGTCGAATTAGGATTATGGGCAGATTTTATCATCATCGCCCCTATCAGTGCCAATACCTTAGCCAAGTTAGCTGCCGGAATTTGTGATAATTTATTAACTGCTGTTTATCTTTCTGCTAAATGCCCTGTATATGTTGCGCCGGCAATGGATCTGGATATGTGGAAGCATGAGAGCACACAAAACAACATAGACAAAATTTCAAGCTATGGAAACATCGTTATTTCTCCGGGAAGCGGCGAGTTAGCAAGTGGTTTATACGGCGAAGGCAGAATGGCTGAACCAGAAGAAATTATATTGTTTCTGGATAATGCGATTAAACAATCAATGCCTTTATACGGTAAAAAAGTAATGGTTACGGCTGGACCAACTTATGAGGCTATTGACCCGGTTAGATTCATTGGCAATCACTCTTCAGGAAAAATGGGATTTGCTTTGGCTGATGAACTTGCAAAATTAGGTGCAGATGTAACCTTAATTGCTGGTCCGACCGCTCAAAAAGCAAACTCTGATTTAAAAAGGATAGATGTGGTAAGTGCTGAGGAGATGTTTAATGCCTGCACATCCATTTTTCCTCAAACTGACATTACTGTTATGTGTGCTGCCGTTGCTGATTATCGCCCAAAAGTTATAGCTGGGCAGAAGATAAAAAAACAAGAAAGCGAACTCGTTTTAGCATTAGAGAAAACCGTTGATATTTTAGCATCATTAGGGAGGGATAAAAAGGCAAATCAAATTTTGGTCGGTTTTGCATTGGAAACTAACGATGAAGAAAATTACGCGAAAGGTAAATTAGAGAAGAAAAATCTCGATTTAGTGATCCTAAATTCTTTGAATGATAAAGGTGCGGGTTTCAAATCAGATACCAATAAAATTACTATTT
This sequence comes from Pedobacter chinensis, assembly GCF_003339865.1. Classification (GTDB taxonomy): domain Bacteria; phylum Bacteroidota; class Bacteroidia; order Sphingobacteriales; family Sphingobacteriaceae; genus Pedobacter; species Pedobacter chinensis. The sequence goes on along the minus strand of NZ_QPKV01000016.1, from coordinate 72,081 downwards.
TTAACAAAACATTGGAACGAACTGTATTTGAAACGAAATCAAAAACTGAAGTAGCTAAAGATATTTGTGCCGCAATTTTAAAAATTATAAAATGATAAAGAGGATTGTTTGGATCTTATTGTTGCTTGGCTCTGTGAAACTGCAAGCTCAGGAATTAAATGCCAGGGTTACTGTTCTTGCCCCTCAGGTTTCTAACATAAGTAAGCCAACTTTAGATGCTTTGCAGCGAACAATCCGTGATTTTTTGAGTAACAACAAATTCAGCAATGAAAATTATAAGCCACAGGAACGGATAGATTGCAGTTTTGTGATCACCATAAATTCCTGGGATGGCGGGTCTGGTTATACTGCCGAAGCTCAGATTCAAAGCAGCCGACCTGTTTTTAACAGCTCCTACAACAGCACTTTATTGAATATGAGCGATAAAAACTTCGACTTTAGTTACAATGATGGGGCGACAATTGATTTTTCAGACCAGAATTATATCTCTAATATCAGTGCACTTCTATCCTATTATGCATATACCATTATTGGTTTGGATAAAGATAGTTTTGCCAGAATGGGTGGAACGCCTTATTTTAAAAAAGCACAAAACATGATCAATTTAGCGCAGGCTTCCGGCAATACCGGATGGAGGGCAGCAGACGGATTGCGTAATCGTTTTTGGTTCAATGAGAATGTTTTAAATCCTATTTTTAGTGAATTAAGGGCTTTCATTTATAGCTACCACCTGAATGGTCTCGATCAATTAACGGATAATGATAAGGGCTTAACTCAAATCCTATCTGCTCTTCCTGCTTTACAACAAATGGATAAGCAAAAATTAGGTTCTATTTTTCCTAATGTTTATTTTGCATCAAAAGCCGAAGAAGTTACCAACGTACTCTCGAAACTGAATACTCAGGAACGCATGAGAGCTTATAACATGTTGGCTGAAATTGATCCTGCTAATATTGGTAAGTACGAAGGCTTGAAGAAATGATTTTGAGGGTTGGCCAATAACGCAAGTGCCATTAGGTCTTCAGATGAATCCGGGCATTTGTAGGTATTTGTCCAATAACTTTACATGAAACAGGCTTTGCTTTCTCAATAAATAATCACGTGTCTTTAAACCGTCTTTAACACAGATTGTCTTCGATGGGCAATTGTGATTTCCAATTACATGGAAATTAAAACACACTTCTCAAAAAAACACAACACGTTCAAAACAGTTTATACCTTTATCCGTTTAAACTTCATTCCTGCTTTTTCTTCTTTATTTTCGAGCTTGTGCAACGTTTTACTCCATTTAGCGTCTACTGATTAAATTGTTTTTGTTAAAAATCTGTTAAAATATTTTGATTATACGAATATCTTCGTACATTTGATTACGAAATAATTCGTACAACTTGTAACATATGATCAGTAGCAACATCAAACCAACAGAAGGCGAAATGGAAATCTTACAGGTACTTTGGCAAAAAGGCCAGGCAACGGTTAGAGAGGTTCATGAAGCATTAAATAAAAAAGATTCTGGCTATACCACTACATTAAAGTTAATGCAGATTATGCATGAAAAAGGAATGGTGGAGAGAGATACGAATCAGAAAACACACATTTATAAAGCAATTGTAAGTCAGGATAAAACAGAGAAACAATTGGTAACCAAAATGATTGATAATGTTTTCAACGGCTCAGCTGCCAGATTGGTTATGCAGGCATTGGGCAATCATCAGGCAAGTGCTGATGAAATTGATGAAATTAAGAAGTATTTAGATAGCCTTAAATAAGGCCGAGGGTTGAAAGGTGTAGGGTTTGGATCCCTAAAAAATGAATTCCGGATTAATTCCGCTAAAAAATTAAAACCACCGTTATGGAAACTTTAGTACAACAATTTATCAAAGCATTTGGCTGGAGCATTTTAAACTCACTTTGGCAAAGTGCATTAATTTATGGTGCACTGTTTATTATCATGCTTAGCTTGCCGAAACTAGCTGCGAGGTATAAACACAACTTAGCCTTTGGAGCAATCGTGCTGATGTTTATTGGCTTCGGTTATAACTTCATCAAACAAATGATGTTAAGTATGCCTAAAGAACCGATAGCCATGAATGCACAAAACATCCAGGTTTATCAATATTTTAACAATCTGCCTCCAAGTTTCAGTAGTAAGGCAGAGCAATATTTTCCTGTAGTGGTGGTGTTTTACATCATTGGTATCTTACTCCAGCTTTTTGTAATTGTTAAAGGATATCATCAATTATCAAAATTGAAAAAAGATAGTTTGAATGCTATTCCGGATAGTTGGAAAGTCATATTCGAGGATGTGATTACTAAATTAAAAATTAACAAATCAATTAAATTCCAGCTTTCTTCGATCGTGAATGTTCCATTGGTTATTGGTTATTTAAAACCGGTTGTATTGTTTCCCGTAGCATTAATCAATCAGTTAGACAATGATCAGGTTGAAGCGATTTTAATTCACGAACTATCTCATATCAGGCGAAACGACTTCCTGCTCAATCTGATTAAAACTGCTATTGAAACTTTGCTTTTCTACAATCCTTTTGTTTGGATGGCAGGGCGGTTTATTCATATTGAACGTGAACATGCTTGTGACGATCTGGTGCTAAAAATAACGGGAAAACCTTTAAACTATGCACATGCCCTGCTCAAACTGGAATTACTTAAAGATAAAACCAGTCCGGCTTATGCTTTAGCAGCAACAGGCAAAACTCAAAACTTATATCAACGTATAAAAAGAATAACAAACATGAAAACCAATTATTTAAACGCGAAACAGCAAATGGCTGCCTTAACATTAGGTATTGCTTGTTTGTTTTCCATCGCCTGGATTAATCCAACTGAGAAGAAAAAAGAAAACAAAAAGACTGTAAAAATTGAGGTTTCGCAAATACTGGGTACAAGTAATAATAACCAGAAAACCATTGTTTGCATTGACACCACCAAAAAACGTAAAATCAAAATTGTTACCATTGATGCCAATGGTAAAAAAACAGAATACAACTCGGTAAAAGAAATGCCAGACAGTATTCGCAAGGATTTTTACAGAGATGAGCTTTTCGAAGGTAAAAACGTATTCAGGCTTTCTATTGATTCTAACTTTAAGTTTAGAGATTCTTTATTCAGAACCAAAATTTATCGTGAGTTTAATTCGCCGGAAGCTCAGGCCAAATGGAAAAAAATTGGCGACGATATCGCTAAACAATATAATTCTCCTGAAGCTCAGGCCAAGTGGAAAAAGTTTGGAGAGGAAATGCAAAAGAAAATGAATTCTCCTGAAGAACAGGCCAAATGGAAAAAATTCGGTGAAGATATCGCTAAAGAATTTTCCTCACCAGAGGCTCAGGCCAAATGGAAAAAACTTAGCGAGGATATGGCAAAAGAATACGGATCACCTGAAGCTCAGGCTAAATGGAGAAAATTAGGGGACGATGTGGTTATTAAATTAAACACTCCTGAGTTTAGAACACAATTAGATCTGGCAAGAACAAGAGCATTAAAAAGCGTTGATGGGAAAAGATTAACAGAACTAACCAGAATAAGTGCAGATTCTTTGTTTAAAGGAAATCGTAATATGCTTCACAGTTTGGATGGTTCAGTATATTTCTTTAATGATAATTCAAATAATAAGGTAAGACAAACTGAGGAGTATAAAAAACTAAAAGAGAAATTTGATAAAGAAGTGAAAGAGCTGAAAGAAAAGATGGAGAAAAACGAACAGAAAGATAAAAAAGAAAAGCCTCAAAAAAGTGAGGCCAATGAAAGAAATTCCTACGTTTCACCGGCAGTAATGCTTTATAAAAATGAGAATTTTACCAACCCTGTAAAAACACTAGATACTCAATTGGCTGTAGTTACCTATAGTGGTCCTGATTTTTCTAATCCAGATCAGAAATCTGTTAAAAGTTTTGTGAATATGAATGCTACGACTAACATCAATGTATCCAGCTTAACAGGATCGGTTAGCAGTGTTATCGTGAAATAAATATTAAAACCACACAAATACCAAAAACGGCGGAGATTTATCTTCGCTGTTTTTGTTTTAGGCCCTTGGTAAAATAACTTTTTACTATTTTCGTAGTCTGTATGCTACAAAAACTTTCTATTCGTAATTACGCATTAATCGATAGCCTTGATATCGAATTTGATAAAGGCTTAAATATTATTACTGGCGAAACCGGTGCAGGTAAATCTATCATTTTAGGTGCACTTTCTCTTATTTTAGGTCAGAGAGCCGAAAGTAAATATTTTTTTAATCAGGATAAAAAATGCGTTATAGAAGGCAGCTTTATTTTAGCTGATGATCATTTAAAAGAAATTTTTGAGGAGAATGACCTCGATTTTTTTAATGAAAGCATTTTACGGCGCGAAATTTCAATCGACGGAAAATCAAGATCATTCATTAATGATACTCCGGTTAACCTCACCATACTGAAACAAATTGGCGAAAAACTGATTGATATTCATTCGCAACATGCCACACAGGAAATTAATGATGCCGACTTCCAGCTATTGATAGTTGATTCACTGGCAAACCACAAAGCGTTATTATTCGATTACAGAACTGGTTTTAAAAAACTGAAGCAAGATAATAATCAGTTAAAAAAATTAATTAGCGATGCGAATGAAGCCAGAAGCAAGCAGGATTATGAGCAGTTTCTGTTCAATGAATTAGAGCAGGCTAACCTTAAAGCAGGAGAACAGGAAGAACTGGAACAAGAATTAGAAAGACTTACGCACGCTGAAACAATCAAAAGAGCCTTGCTTACCGCTTCAGGTTTATTGACAGAAAGTGAACCTTCAGCACTACAAGTATTAAAAGAGGCACAGTTACAATTACAGGGAATTGAAAAGTTCGACCCCACAATTAATGTACTTTATGAACGCCTGAGATCATCAATAATCGAGATTAAAGATATTGCCGATGAAGTTTCTGGTATTGAAGAAAACACATTGCATAGCGCTGATCGCTTGGAAATGATCAATCAACGGTTAGATGTGTTCTATTCACTGCAGCAAAAACACCGCGTTTCCAATAATGATGAATTATTAGAAATACAAAATCAGTTAGAGCAAAACTTAAATCTGTTGTTATCTTCTGATGAAAATATTGAAAAACTACAGCAAGAAATTGAACAGCTTAAAAGTGATTTAATCAGGCTAGCTCATCAATTAAGCTCAAATCGTAAAAAAGCAGTTAAAATTGTAGAGGAGCAAACCAGTAACACGCTCAAAAAAGTTGGCATGTCAAATGCAAAGTTGATTTTGGATCAAAAAACTTTAGCTGATTTAGGCAAGGATGGTTTGGATGAAATTAATTTGTTGTTTACAGCAAATGCCGGACAAACCCCAGCGCCAGTAAATAAAGTTGCATCAGGCGGAGAATTATCAAGATTGATGCTTGCCATTAAAGCTTTATTGGCAAAACATACTTCATTGCCAACCATTATTTTCGATGAAATTGACACAGGAATCTCTGGCGAAACTGCTCTGAAAGTTGGAGAAGTAATTTCAGATTTAGGGCAGAACATGCAGGTAATCTCCATTACCCATCTACCACAAATTGCCGCCAAAGGTAAGTCACACTACTTTGTACATAAGAATGAAACCGGCGGAAAAACAACAACCGGAATTCGCAAATTAAAGCAAGAAGAACGAGTTGAAATCATTGCTGAAATGTTAAGTGGCAAAAATCCAGGTGCATCGGCAATGGAAAATGCTAAGGAATTATTGGGGTAATTAAAATAAACATAGTTAACCTATTAATTCTGGTTTATTAATATACCCTCAAACATTATGGAAAGTTAAGTATTGCTCTGGTGTACTTCTTGACAATTTAAAACTAAAACACTAGTTTTAAATATGAAATTGTTTTGCTCCATCCTATTTTTTTGTTTAACAGCAATCGCATCATTTGCACAGAATTTTACTTTAAGTGGTGTGGTTAAAGATAAGCGCGGTGATGTTCTACCTGGCGCTGGAATATATGTGAGTGGTTATAAAATTGCCACAGTTTCTGATAATGACGGTGCATTTATCTTAAACTTAAAATCGGGAAATTATGATTTACTCGTCCAGCTAATTGGTTATAAAGCCTTGAATAAAAATGTTGTTATTACCGACCGAGCTGTAAAAATCGATTTAATCTTAGAAGAAAGCGTTACACAGTTAGCTGATGTAACCATAAAGCCCGATCCAAACAGACAATATTATATCAATCTTTTTAAAAATTTCTTTATTGGAACAACACCTAATGCCGAAGAATGTAAAATTGTTAACCCCAATGTTTTAATTATCGATTATGAAAAAGATGATTCACGGTTAACTGTTAAAACAAATCAATTTTTAATTATCGATAATCAGGCACTTGGCTACAGAATAAAATACTTACTTAACGAATTTCAGTACGATTATAAATCCAAGATCATTTATTTTGAAGGCTATCCATATTATGAAGATTTAAAAGGTTCTGAAAGAAGGAAGAGAATATGGGAAAAGAAACGTTTAATAGCCTATCAGGGTTCTCCACAACATTTTTTTAAATCGCTTTACCAGAATAAGGCAGTTGAAGAGGGGTTTATCATTAATAAACTAATTACGAGTCTTAATCCAGATAAACCTTCAGACAGTGTTATTAATGCGAACATAAAACGCTTAACTGAAAAGCAAATGAGCTTATCGGGCAGAATCACGATTGGACATGACCAGAATGATTCATTGAGCATTTGGATGAGAAAAAAAAATCTACCTAACGGAATATCAATCTTAAATCGGGCGGCCGTTTTGCAGGATACTCTGGTTAAAAATTTCAACGAAAATATAAAAGCCATTAATTTCACAGATAAACTTTATATAGTTTATACTAAGGAGATGGAAGACCCGATGTTCTCCAATCGAATTGGACAATCTATATCAAGACCTTTGGATATGCCGAATTATCAAATTTCTACCATAACCTTACAGGTTGCTCCAGTGTATTTTTATGAAAATGGTGGCATTTATAATCCACGCTCAATGTTATACTCGGGCTATTGGGCATGGGAAAAAATTGCAGATAGCGTGCCCATGGATTATATTCCCGATATAAATCAACAAAACAACCGCAAACGTTAAAATTGTTAAAATAATTTTTCTGCATTCGTAATATTATAGCTTTTGGTTACATTCGCTGTCATGATCAAAAGCCTGTTGGTATCACTAATTCTTCTTTTTACTGGTGCTAATGTAATCGCTCAAAATACTTTTACAATCAGTGGAATTGTAAGAGATAATAAGGATGGGCTCCCGGGAGCAAGTATTTATCTAAGCGGCTACAAAATTGCTACAGTTGCAGATAATGATGGTAAATTTAAACTGTCAAACCTGAAACCGGGAAATTATGACTTATTGGTTCAAATTGTCGGTTATCTCCCCTACTCCAAAAGTGTAATTATTTCAGACAAATCAGTTGAAGTCGAACTTATTTTAAAGGAAAATGTGGCTCAATTGGATGAGGTTGTGGTTCGGGCTGACCCTAATCGCCAAAAGTATATTAACCAGTTCAAAGAGTTCTTCATTGGTAAATCACCAAATGCGCTTCAATGCAAAATTTTAAACCCACAGGTACTCAATGTTGATTTTGACATCACCAAAAGTACTTTAACCGTTTCTACAACAGAATTTTTAGTTGTAGAAAATAAAGCTTTAGGTTATCGGTTAAAATATATGCTCGATCATTTTGAGTATAATTCGAGAACACGCATTATTTATTATTCCGGCCACCCCTTTTTCGAAGAGCTAAAAGCCTCTGCAGCCAAAAAGAAAAAATATATAGCTGCCCGTGAGATTGCCTATTATGGTTCTTCTCAGCATTTCTTCAGATCTTTATACAACAATACAACAAAAGAAGAAGGGTTCATCATTAATAAAATGCTTAAAATCCCCAATCCGAATCGGTACCCTGAATATGTGATTAATACTAATTTAGAGAAAATAAAAACACTGCCGGAAAAAACAGGGATAAGAAAAAGTGCCGGAAAAATAGACACTGCGTTGCTCGCTTTTTGGACTAAACAAAAAGAAATGCCAAGAACCATTGATAAATTTTCAAGAGCAGAAGTACTGCCCGATACATTAGTGCACTACTACAATGAAAATCTTAAATACCTTAGTTATACTGATGCGTTGATCATTCAATATACCAAAGAGAAAGAATCTTTAGCTTATTCAAAAACAGGATTCTGGATTTTCAGGCCCTTAGATGTTCCGGAAAACGAAATCTCTGTCGCAAATTTAACTGGTCCAGGCGTACGTTTTTATGAGAATGGCGGTATTCACGATTCCAGATCGCTTTTATATGAAGGTTATTGGGCCTATGAGAAAGTGGCAGATATGGTTCCTATGGATTATGTGCCCCTTCCAAAAAATCAGAACTGACAAAATTCTTTCCACATTGAATAAAATTACTAAAAATATTAGTAATTTTAACTTATGATCAGCGAGGAAGAAAAACCATATTTTAAGGGAAGAGGAGCTCAGTTTAATCCCCATAACAAATTTTTAAAAGATGTTTATGTAAAGGAATACAGTGAGGGAATTGATGATTGGGAAGAAAGCGATCGTAAAACCTCATTTATTTTTGAAAACGGTAAAACCATCGTTAATAAAGTAGATAGTCCGGATGTGGGAATGGCTTATTCCTTAAACCCATATCAGGGTTGCGAACATGGCTGTACCTATTGTTATGCGAGAAACGCTCATCAATATTGGGGCTACAGCGCGGGATTAGAGTTTGAAAGAAAAATCATTGTTAAAAAAGATGCGCCAGCACTCTTCAAAAAATTTCTGGAGAAAAAAGGCTGGGATGCCACCACAATTTCTTTGTCAGGCAATACAGATTGTTATCAGCCAGCTGAGCGGAAGTTTAAACTGACCAGACAATTGCTCGAAATAGCTTTGGCTTATAAACAGCCCATTGGAATGATTACCAAGAACTCATTAATCCTGCGTGATCGTGATATACTGCAGGAAATGGCAAAGTTAAATCTTTGCATGGTTTATGTTTCCATCAACAGTTTGAATGAGGATCTTCGGCAAGTGATGGAGCCCAGAACCACTACAGCTAAACAACGATTAAAAGTAGTGGAAGAGCTGAGCAAAGCAGGAATACCCGTGGGTGTAATGGTCGCTCCGCTGGTTCCGGGTTTGAGCGATCACGAAATTCCAAAAATTTTAAAAGCAGTGGCAGATGCAGGCGCCATTCATGCCGGATATACAGTTGTAAGATTAAATGGCGCCATTGGGCCAATATTTGAAGATTGGTTACACAAAAATTTTCCCGATCGCTTTGAAAAAGTCTGGCACATGATTCAAAGTTGTCATGGTGGAAAAGTTAATGATAGCAGATTTGGAGATAGAATGCGGGGCGATGGAAACATCTCAAAAATGATTAAAGATAATTTTAAATTGCATTGCAGGTTAAATGGACTCAATGTGAAAGACATTATGCTTGATCACAGTTTGTTCAAGGTTCCAAGCGATCAGATGAGCTTATTTTAATTTGGGTTCAACAGCAGTTCAGAAGTTAAGCACAATTTTTTGTCCTTCTGAGTGAAACGAAGACTGTGAAGCAGCTACAAAGTAAATCCCTAACCTACAAGCATTGCACTTGGTTTATTACTGACTTTGTTTTTATAAGAGGTGCGGTGCTGTGTTAAAGTTTGTATTTCATCGCCTGGAGATTCTTCACTGCGTTCACTGTTGTCCGGTAAACTATTTTAGATAAAATAAAAGGGGTTGCTTTAGGCTTCCCCTTTTTGTGTTGATATTTGAGTTACCACACTTAAACATTCAACATGAGCAAAAGTACTTTTTTTACCGGACAGCCGGTATTGAATCAGTTACTGAATTTGATAGACCGCAATTCAGTAAAGGCACTGGCGAGGGTGGGTCAGCATGACCGTTATTATCGTTATTTTGACACTTATACGCACCTGGTCACGATGCTTTACTGTGTGCTCAATAAATGCACAAGTAGCCGTGAGGTGGTGAGTGGGATGCAGGCCTGCAGTAACAAGCTTCAGCATATTGGCATAAAAAAAGCTCCTGGAAGAAGCACTTTATGCGATGCGAACATGAAACGCTCCTACAAAGTTTTTGAGCAGTTGTATCAACAGCTCTACCGCAGATATGGACGGTTTTTACCGGACAGCCGGCAGGCATCGGTCTCCAAACTTTTCATCGCTGATTCATCCACCATCACTTTGTTTCAACAGATACTCAAAGCGCCAAGCCCCGGTAAGCTGAATGGAAAGCGAAAAGGGGGCATCAAGGTCCATACGCTCATGGATGCCCTGGACGATGTTGCGGTCCAGATAAGTTTTACAGCCGCCAGCGCCAATGACATGTCCTTTTTAAAGGAGATCAACCTGGAAGCTGGCTCATTCATCGTTTTTGACAAAGGTTATGTTGACCATGGCGAATATCAGCGGATGGATGACAATGGTGTTTTTTTCATCACCCGGCAAAGGAAAGGCGCCAGTTATGTGGAAACAGGTTCAAACCCGGTCAGCGGGGAAGAGAGTGATGCCGGGATAATGGCTGACCGATCGATCGTTATCGGCACAAGGACCCATCGTAAGAAAATAAAGCTTAAGACCCGACAGGTCACATTCTTTGATAAGGAAAAAGGCAGGACATTTGAATTTCTGACCAATGATTTCTCATTATCGGCTTTACAGATAGCCGATCTTTATAAAAAACGATGGCAGATCGAAATTTTGTTCAAGAGGGTCAAACAGAATTTTCCACTTAAATGTTTTTTGGGCGACAATGAAAATGCCATCAAAACACAGATATGGTGTGCTTTTATCGCAGATCTGCTCATCAAACTCGTTCAGGTGCAACTTAAAAGAAAATGGGCCTTCTCAAATCTGAGTTCAATCATCAGGTTGCATCTGATGAGCTATATCCACCTGTTTGATTTTTTGAATGATCCAGAACGGCCATTCAGCCAATCCAAGGCACATCAATTGAAACTCTGGGGCTTGGATATCGGCTTTAAAACATAAACCCCTTATTTGAGTCTAAATCATGACTTTTTCCCAATAAACGTCTTTTACCGGACAACAGTGCACTGCGTTCAGAATGACAGTGGTTAAATGGGTTTTGTCATTCTGAGTGAAACGAAGACCGCGAAGCAGCTACGAAGTAAATCTGCAACCTACAAGCATTGCACCAGCTTTATTACTGACTTTGTTTTTATAAAATCATGGTATTTAACTTGCGTTTCATTACCTAAAGATTATTCATTAACAATTCAGAAATGTTACAGCGGATAGATGACAATTATTTCGCAATAAAACAATAATCTGAAAATCTGCGGCGAGGTTATCTTAATAACTTAACTGCAAATATTTATGCCAGATTTGGCGGTACCTCACAAACCAGAGTGCAGGGGTTCCAAATATGTTATGCATAAAAAAAGAGGCTGTCCAATAAGCCTCTTTCAGTTGTCATCTCCAATGATTGTGAATCTTAGGCAGTATTACTACCATTCAAGATGTCCCGGCTTTCACGGAATAACGGATTGATTTTTTGGACAGCCTCTATAATTTATTTGCTTGAAGAATCTTCTTCTTTAGGTTCTTCTTTTTTCTTTTCGCCTTTTTTGTGATTTACGGAAATCAACTCTGTTTTTTTATCGTAATCGATTTCTAAAACATCACCTTCTGTTAACTCACCTTTCAAAATTTCTTCGGCAATTGGATCTTCCAGATATTTTTGAATGGCTCTTTTTAACGGACGCGCACCAAAATTACTATCAAAACCTTTTTCAGCGATATATTCTTTAGCGTTTTCAGTTAATGCAATTTCATAACCTAAAGTATGAACGCGACCAAACAAAGCTTTTAATTCAATATCAATGATTCTGAATATTTCATCTTTACCTAAGCTATTGAATACTACCACATCATCAACACGGTTTAAGAATTCAGGTGCAAAAGCACGTTTTAAAGCACTTTCAATTACACCTCGGCTGTGAGATTCTGCCTGGTTTGTTTTCGCTGAAGTAGAAAAACCAACACCCTGACCGAAATCTTTTAGTTGACGGGCACCAATGTTAGAAGTCATGATGATGATTGTATTTCTAAAATCAACTTTACGACCTAAACTATCTGTTAACTGACCTTCATCTAAAACCTGCAATAAGATATTGAATACATCGGGATGGGCTTTCTCAATCTCATCCAATAAGATAACGGCATAAGGTTTTCTTCTCACTTTCTCAGTCAGTTGTCCGCCTTCTTCGTAACCTACATATCCCGGAGGCGCTCCCACCAAACGTGAAACCGCGAATTTCTCCATGTATTCACTCATATCAATTTGAATCAGTGAATCATCACTATCAAACATGAAACGAGCTAACTCTTTTGCCAATTCTGTTTTACCAACACCAGTTGGGCCTAAGAAAATAAATGAACCAATTGGTTTTTTAGGATCCTTTAACCCCGCTCTTGTACGTTGAATGGCTTTGGTTAATTTCTTAATCGCATCATCCTGACCGATGATTTTCTCTGCCACTTTATCGTACATATTCAATAGCTTCTGGCTATCGGTCTGTCCAACACGCTGTACCGGAATACCAGTCATCATGGCAACTACTTCTGCTACGTTATCTTCTGATACCTCGTAACGTTTAGTTTTGGTTTCCGCTTCCCACTCCGCTTTCGCTTTATCTAATTCTTCAATTAAATTTTTCTCTGTATCGCGAAGTTTAGCCGCTTCTTCATATTTCTGACTGCGAACAACTTTGTTTTTCTCTAACTTGATATCTTCGATTTTAGCTTCGATATCAATAATATTTTGAGGAACATGAATATTCGTTAAGTGAACTCTTGAGCCTGCTTCATCTAAAGCATCAATCGCTTTATCTGGAAGGAAACGATCAGAAATATAGCGTGATGTTAAAGTAACACAAGCTTGAATAGCCTCATCTGTGTAAGTTACACCATGATGTTCTTCATACTTATCTTTAATACGTGTTAAAATCTCAACAGTTTCATCCGGAGTGGCAGGTTCAACCATTACCTTTTGGAAACGACGATCTAAAGCGCCATCTTTTTCAATATACTGACGGTATTCATCTAAAGTAGTTGCACCGATACATTGAATTTCTCCCCTTGCCAAAGCTGGCTTGAACATGTTTGATGCATCTAATGAACCAGATGCACCACCAGCGCCAACGATGGTATGAATCTCATCAATAAACAAAATAACATCAGTAGATTTTTCCAGTTCGTTCATCACGGCTTTCATACGCTCTTCAAACTGACCACGATATTTCGTGCCTGCCACTAATGAAGCCAGATCTAACGTAACCACGCGTTTGCCAAATAACACACGCGAAACTTTACGTTGTACAATGCGTAAGGCTAAACCTTCAGCAATTGCCGATTTACCAACACCCGGTTCTCCAATCAAAATCGGATTGTTTTTCTTTCTACGGGATAAAATTTGCGATACACGCTCAATTTCTTTCTCGCGGCCAACAATCGGATCTAAGCGACCTTCTTCAGCAGCCTTAGTTAAATCACGACCGAAGTTATCCAAAACCGGAGTTTTAGATTTGATATCCGAAACCTTTTTAGGTGTACTAAAGCTTTCTTCTTCACGATAATCATCATCACCCCCTGTGGAGGCGCTGTTTGAAATATCATCTCTGAAGCCGTTTTTATTTACTTCAACCTCTTGTTTAAAAACATCATAAGTAACACCGTATTGTAACAGAATTTGAGAGGCAATATTATCGTCATCTCTTAAAACTGATAGCAACAAATGCTCGGTACCTATTAAATCGCTTTTAAATATCTTAGCTTCTAAGTAAGTAATTTTTAAAACTTTTTCTGCCTGTTTAGTTAACGGAATGTTCCCCAGGTTAACTGTAACGCTCGAAGTACCGCGAACGGCATCTTCAATCGAGCGGCGCAACTTACCGGTATCAACCCCCAACGATCGTAAAATTTTTATAGCCATACCATCGCCTTCGCGGATGAGGCCCAATAATAAATGCTCGGTTCCAATGTAATCATGCCCCAAACGGAGCGCTTCCTCCCTACTAAAAGAGATTACATCTTTAACCTGTGGTGAAAATTTTGCTTCCATAATACCTTTCTTAACAGCTACGTCCCTAAACTATAAAATAAAATTATAAAAAGAGTATCTGCTGTTTTGTTTATTTTATCAACAATTGCGCCATATAGGTGGATAAAGAGGCTTTTACTAGCCCGAAAACCCAACAATTAATGTAAGAATATCGTTGCGATAAAAGAATTAATGTCTTATATCTATATACGTAATAACTGTTTTACAGGTTTTAAAGGGGTATTCTAAATTAAAAACCGCTCTTACCTTATTCATTGTCTGTTTATTGTAAGGATTTTACAGGAGTCTTAAACTGACAAATTGTAACTTTTAACTAAGGCAATTTACATGTTTTGACAGAAAAATAAAAAGTTTAGTGACACCTTTTTGATCATAAAACAGACAAAAATCAAATTGTTATTTTTAAAGCCCTCTTAAGCCTGTAAAAACAACTTATAAATAATCGTTTTTGTTTTAAAATCTAAACACAAAAATAAGTAGGGCTGGCTCATTCATGATGTTTCTTCAGCGAATGGGATTGCTTTTCGATACTCCTATAACCAACAGACTTTAAGATATTTTTTATCTCTAAAATCCATGTGATTATATTCAACGTATATGTTGTTTAGACTCCAAAATGCGGATTTATGGCATCTTTTTATCAAAAGCTTTTTATTACATTAATTCTGCTTATCGCATTTACGAGCAGAATTGTTGTGTATGCAATGCCTTTACCGAAGCTGACTACGGAGATGATTAAAGAACACCCTTCGGAAAACGCTGAAAAATCCGAATCTTCAGAAAAACAAAATCAGTTAGAAGAAAAAATTAAACTTACAGACCTGTTTCTGGATAATGCCTCGAATGTTAATTTTACCTATAATCATGCCTTAAAGAATAATTTATATTCTGGCAATTTCATTTTAACATACTGCCACCTTCAGGTACCTGAACAACCTCCAAAATAGAAGTTTAAACTTCTATCCAAAATATCTTATTCATATTAAACTTTAAAACCATGATGAAAACTAAACACTTTATCATAATGGCCCTGTTTGCCTTTATGATCCCGGCTTTATTTTCTGCTTGTAAAAAAGACAGAAACAATAACAATGATGAAATGCTGGTTCCAGGTCCGGATGTTAATTTTTACGCCTTAACTGCCGATAGCAAATTATTGTTGATTAATGCTAAAAACCCTTCTTCCGTTACTGCTCAGGTCAGTATTTCGGGTTTACAAACAGGCGAAACCATTTTAGGTATCGACTTTCGTCCGGCAACAGGGCAATTGTACGGTATAGGAAGTACCAGCCGTTTATACGTAATCGATTACAAAACAGGCGTGGCCAGATCAATTTCTACTGCTCCATTTACACCAGCATTAAACGGGACTTCGGTAGGCTTTGATTTTAACCCAACAGTAGACCGGATTCGTGTAGTAACCAATACGGGTCAAAATCTTCGTTTAAATCCAGAAACCGGGACTGTGATGATTGCAGATGGTGCAATTAATGGCATTACCAATGCCAGAATTTCTTCAGTAGCGTACACGCAAAATAAAGCAGGAGCAACCACCACTGTACTTTTTGACATTGATGCCGCCACCGATAAACTTTACAAACAAGATCCACCGAATGATGGAAAACTCGTTGAGGTGGGAAGCTTAGGCTACGATGTTAATGAAATGGGCGGATTCGACATCAATCCTGATGAATCAGCTGCCATTGCAGCATTATCGGTTGGAGGTACATCAGCATTATATACTGTTGACACGAATACCGGAAAAGCTTCTAAAATTGGAAACCTGCCCGTAAACATCACTGCATTGGCCATTCCTACTGAGCCTGTGGCTTATGCAGTATCCAATAATAACGAATTGTTAATTTTCAACCCATTGGCAGCCACTCCAACTGTAAGCATCAAATCCATCACTGGCATTCAAACAGGCGAAAATATTTTGGGCATCGATATGCGCCCTCTAAACGGACAGCTTTACGCTTTGGGTAGTACAAGTCGCATTTATACCATAAATGCATCATCCGGAGCAGCTGCAGTGGTTGGTACAGCACCACTCACTGCATTATTAAATGGCACACAATTCGGTTTTGATTTTAATCCAACAGTAGACCGGATTAGAATTGTAAGCAATTTAGGCCAGAATTTACGTTTCAATCCTGCTGATGGAAGTGTCATCGTTGATGGAAATATTTCTTTAGCAACCGCAGCAATATCCGGAGCGGCATATACCAATAATTTCGCTGGCGCAACAACTACAGTACTGTACGATATTGATTCAACAGGCGATAGACTATATAAACAAGATCCACCTAATAACGGAACTTTGATTGATGTTGGTCCTTTAGGGATTAACGTAGAATCAAACAATGGTTTTGATATTGGTGGAACAAGTGGATTGGTGTATGGTTTATTTACTGTAAATGGAACACAAAGGGTTTACAGTGTCAATTTAACCACTGGCGCAGCTACAGCTGGCGCCACAATCACAAACCCGGCAAGAGCTTTTGCTCTAGGTATAGGTTTCTAAGAAGAAAGGTTTTATCGATTGAAGACTTCATTAATAATGTTGTTTTCAATTGTTTTCATGCTTGCTTCTCAGGTCTTCGTGATGCTCAGAATGACAAGTATATTTGGGCCTTGTCATTCTGAGTGCAACGAAGACCGCGAAGCAGCTACGAAGTAAATCTATAGCCCAAAGGTGTTGCATCTGGTTTACTGCTGGCCTTGTTTTTAAGAGGTGTGGTGCTGTATTAAAGTTTGTGTTTCATCGCCTGGAGATTCTTCACTGCGTTCAGAATGACAGTGGTTAAATGGATTTTGTCATTCTGAGTGCAACGAAGACTACGAAGTAAATCCCTAACCTACAAGCATTGTACCTGGTTTATTACTAACTTTGTTTTTTAAGAGGCGCAGTGCTGTATTGAAGTTTGGGTTTTATCGCCTGGAGATTATCATTAATAACGTTGTTTTCAATTATACTCAGGCTTGCTTCTCAGGTCTTCACTATGTCAAGAATGACAATTATTTCCATATCGATTTTACTGAATAAACTTCTAACCCCTTCACTTCAATGTTAGTTCCCCAAAAGTGTAATCCTTCCCTGTTTTTAGGGTCTGTTTTACGTTCCATCGAATAAGAATAAGCTCCGCCATCTATAAATACCTCTATAGAGGTTCTGTCAATGTAGATATCGGCAGAGATTTCCATGCTGGTCATATCCTGTGGCGAATAGAACACCCCATTTACCAGGTTGAAGTTCATATCATAATCCAACAATCGTTGCCCGTTAAGACTTAATCCTGCACTTGTGGCATGAGATAATTTTATGCTCGTTTTAATCCTAAGCCTGTCATTGTCATGATATGATTTTAGTTTTTCATTGGCGTCGGCAGCGCTCAGATTTTCCCATTTGTTTAAACTGCTAAAGAGCTGCTCCGTTTCTTTTACAGGCTCACTGAATAGTCTGATGCCATCCTTTGTGGTTTTGAGTGTGAGTTCAGTTGGCATAAGCATCATCCCATTGAAAGGCATCCCTTCGTGGCTGATCCTGCTCCAACCGAGCTGTATTCTCCTTCCATCCGATTCGGGAATATTGGTAAAGGTTTGTGCTGCATATATTGACCCTGTAACATAATAGTGTTTACCCGATTCAGGCACAAACTTCTTCCCATCAAATGAGCCCAGCATATAGGTGTTAGAAGCACCGTACATTACCCATTTTGTTTTACCCTTATTACAGTCAACAGGCAATTCAAATAAGTCAGGGCATTCCCAGAAACCTGTTGTATGGCTTTCAAAGGTCCACTCTTTCAAGTTTTTTGAATTGTAGATCGAATGTCCGTCTCTTTCATTAAGAACCATTACCCAATGATTTCCTGGCTTATACCAGAAAATGCGCGGATCACGGGTATCATTGCTGTTCCATTTTGCCTTTGAATCAATAACAGGATTACCACTGTATTTTGTCCATGTGCGTCCTTTATCCAGACTATAAGCAATACATTGCGTTTGTTTATCGGCTGCATTTGCCGTATAGGCCGCTACCATAGCTGGTGTATTGCCCTTATTAAAACCTGCCGTGTTCTGATAGTCGATTACAGTCGAACCGGAGAACATGGTACCTAGCTCATCCGGACTAAGGGCAGTGGGCAGCTCCTGCCAGTGAATCATATCTTTACTAACTGCATGACCCCACGACATATTCTCCCATTCTCTTTCGTAAGGATTGTGCTGATAAAAAAGATGATACTCCCCTTCATAAAAGATAAGCCCGTTTGGATCATTTATCCAGCCTCTTTTTGTTGTGAAATGGAACTGGGGTCTGTTTTTTTCCTGATACAAAATATCCTGACCTGCAATTTCATCATTCTGATAAATTTTCTGCAATCCTGAAGACACACCATCATAACTGATTTTGATGGTTTTCCCCTTCAGCGCACTGACATCACAAAACACCCAGTATTCAGGTTCATCACCCGATAAGCGGATTTTAAAAGTTCGCTCTGTTTTTCCGGAGATTTCAAATTTCATATTTCCCCTTGCCTGCTTTTGAGAAACTGGAAGATTGAGGTATCTTTTGCTGATCTTAATGGTAATATCATCTGCAATGGCGCTTTGAAAGATAGACATTAAAATTCCTATGCCCAGTATCATCTTTATTGTATTTTTCATATTTGTTGGTTTATCGTTATTATCAGTTTGTTGAATTCCAGATGAGGTGCTTATTTAGGTAAACTGGCCTTTGCCTCCGCTTTCATATCTTTAATGTTATTGGTTGCACCCATTGCTCCGTACCAGTACGTGGTTACCGCAAAATCTGCCTCCCCCTGTTGCCATCCAAGCATTTCCATGTCCATTTTAAAAAAATCATGAAACGGAATACGATCAAGGTTTCGGGTTCTCGTAAACGTATTATACCCAAAAGAATCCTCATGATCGGCACGAGGAGCATTTGCAAAAGGCGTTTGATAAAGCACCACCGGTGCCCAGGAAGTATTGTAATAATCTTCGGTGCCTGTTCCGTACTCGGATGGAAATTTATCGCCGTCTACCCATATTTTCTGGTCGCCCTCTCCATACCAGGTATGCATGTGGTTAAATACAGAAAGGCTGTTCCCCATATAAATACCTTTGCCGAAAATAGTAATAAAGTTGAGTTCCGCAGCATCTGGAGCATCGAATTTAAATATCGGTTCCCTCCTGTTTTGTCTCCAGCTGGTATGAAAATAAAGACTTGAGGGCTTCCAATCATAATGATCCGTAAAAGTGGTCAGTTCTATATCAACGGGAACATCGCTTATATTTTCGAGGGAAATCCTGGCAGATTTTTTATAGGGCATTATCCATCTGCTGATGATCTCTCCACCGGCATTTACCGTACGGTACCAGCTCTTTAATGGTTTGCCGCCAACGCCACTTCCTGAAAAATCTCCAACAGGGCACCATACCGTTTCTTTTCCATCAAAACTAATTCTGATGATGGTAGATCGTAAGGCCTGTTCCTGTTGTGATGGATCCTGAGCCATAACTTTTATCTGCATCAGGTCAATTGCAGATGATCCGGAACGAAGCGTTAAAGATGCGGTTTTCCCTGCTGGTAACTTTTGTTTCAAATAGTTGCCAGTGCCTCTTTTGTCTGTTTGCTCATTCCATAAGCGTTTTTCCGTTTGATTAATGAGTTCTCTCTCCATATTAAGCTGTTCCCGGTCAAAAGTAATTACCCTGGTTTCAGGTGTATAGCTACGGTAATTGATCTGGTAATACCTGGGCTGTTTTTCTTGCTCACTTTCTTCCCAGGTAATTTTACAGTGTGAAGCGTAGGGAATGGGAAGATAAAGTGTACTTCCTCCTTTTTCTTCCTTTTGATAAGAAGAATGAGGATTCAACAGTGCAGGTCCAAGCGCTAATTCGCCTTTGAGCAGATCATAGGATGGAATCTTAATAGTAGCGCTATCCTGATGATCGAGATAAATTCTTAAAGTGCCGGCTCTTTTGAAAGTAGTGAGCCAAAACCTTACGATTACACCGGGGCCATTAACATCCAGCATTACATTTTCACTCCGCCCCGATTTTTCTTCAGTTCTGATGTACTGAGAAAAATCTGAATTGCTGTACCAGCCCGGTTGATCAGGTGAAACCGATTTACGGTCATAACTACTAACCTGCTTGGTGGTAAAGCTATGCTCAGGCCAGTAGGTTACTGCCCGGGTATCTGTCATTTCCTTTAACAGACTGGACAAGGAAACGACCTGCTGCGCAGAAACTGTTCCGCAGAACGGAGCAATGACCATAAACGTAATCAATTTCAGAATTTTTAACATGTTCTTTAATTTACTATCATTCTGTTTCTAAATTAAGGCTGGCAGAAGTGCTCCTTACCAGCCTGTATTTTGTTTGTAAAGGCCTTTGCTAAAATTGATCTGGTTTAATGGAATAGGCAGATACTCATCTCTGTTCTTTTTAAATACAGCATCTCTTAAATGTGATGCCCTGTTCTTTTCTACAGAAAAATAAGCATTCAGATATTCTGCAGCAATGCCCCATCTTACTAAATCAAAAAAGCGGTAGCCTTCCATTGCAAACTCCATTCTTCTCTCATACCGAAGCGCCTCCCTGGCATAAGTTTGGCTCCAGGTACAATTCACTCCGGGTTGGTAAGTATTAATTCTGTAATTGGAGATATCCGAGCCATCTGCCTGTTTTAAAAGTGAGGTGCTGTTTGAGGCCCTGGTTCTGATCGCATTGATCAATGGAAGTGCCTCATTGAACCTCCCCAACTCAATCAAAGCTTCGGCTTTAAACAAAAGTACATCAGCATAGCGGATAATATCCCAGTTCTTGGAGCTTGACATAAAAGGAGGAAACTTCTTAAACGCAGGATCATCAGGTAATACCACTTCTTTCAGGCTCATAAACCTTCCATAAATTTGCGGTGCTCTTGTCCAGGAAATCTGAAAAATAAAGTTTGGCCTGTATTTGTACGGATGTCCCGGAATAGCAACAGAATGATCCAGCCTGGGATCAAAACCTTCAGTCTTAAAATCATCGCCTGCTGCCGTATTAACAATATTGTAAGAATCGAATAGAGGCAAACCGCTTGTTGAAGTTTTAAACGCGTTCACTAAGTTCTGACTTGGTGTGTGAAAACCACAACAACCGTACTCAACATTCATTGGGTAATTGAGTGAATGACCATTGTCGGTCCTGCCGTTCGGCGTTCCGTCATCTTTTGAATATTGTATAGCGAAAACAGATTCAGTGCCATTTTCAAATCTGGACAGGAAATTATTGGCGTAATCAGTACTAAGGCTGTATTTTCCAGAGTTGATTACCTCATCGGTTAACGTTAACACTTCTGTTAATTTAGCTGCGTCTACCGTGGTTACATTATTCCGGTCGTCCTGTACATAGGCCTGGTACAATAGCACTTTTGCTAAATATGACTTGGCTGCAAATCGGGTTGCCCTTCCTTTATCGGCTTGAACATCCGGAAGATTATCTGCCGCAAAGCGAAAATCAGCAGTGATTTTGTCCCAGAGTTGCTGATCGCTGAGATCAACGTTCGAAATCTTATCGTAATCGGTTTTTGCAATCGTTTCATCAATAAAGGGTACGCGTTTAAAGAGGATCTTCAACAGAAAATAAAAATGACCTCTTAAAAATCTGAGTTCACCTTGTCTGATTGTTTTATTAGGAAGTTCAGCAGTGGTAAGGTTATTAACTCTACCTAACGCATCATTAACCCTGCCTATAGCTACATATAGCCTAAACCAGGTTCCATCTGCATTACCAAGATCCACCCGGTTAAGGTTAAAAGTTTCATAGGCATTGAAATCTCCCACATCTCCGGGACCATCTCCTCCTTTATAGGCATCTCCACTTCGGATACTTCCATAAGCCCACATACTGCTATAAGGTGTTGCCCAATAATCGTTACCCAAAGCCGAGTAGGCTGCAATAACCATTTTTTCTGCATTTTCAGGAGTATTGAGATCTTCTGAAGACACCACTCCTTGTGGTTTTTCGTCAAGCACCTTTGAACAGGAGCTAAACATCAGGCAGAGTATAAGGTATATGATAATTTTTTTCATTTTATTAATCGTTTTAGAATGAAACATTTAAACCTACTGTTGTGATCAGTGGAATGGGATAGGCATTTCCGGGATTTTCCGGATCGGTTGCCGTATAACTTTTGCTCTTAATGGTAAATACATTACTGGCCTGAACGAAAACCCGTGCCCGCTGAACTTTAAGATTCTTCAGGGCATTTTGCAGATTATAACCCAGCTGGATATTTCTAAGCTTCAGGTAAGAACCGCTTTCGAGAAAATACGTTGATGTGCGCCCTTCGTTGTTGCGGTCTACCAGGGTTAGTGAAGGTATGTCTGATGAGCTGTTTTGTGGGGTAAACGCATCAAGGGTACGTGTTCCAAAATTCGCTCCGGGAGCCAGAGAAGAGAAATCTGTCAGGTATTTATAGCCGTTGTTTACCATTGATCCCTGAACACCCTGTAGAAAGAATGAAAGATCGAAATCCTTGTAGCTGATTGAAGTATTCAGGCCATATATCCATTTTGGAGCACTGTTTCCAATGTAATCCCTATCCAGTGCATCGATCACACCGTCTCCGTTCAGATCTTTGTACCTGATCCTGCCAATTCCTTTTCCAGGTTGTGTAGCATGTGCATTAACCTCTGCCGCTGATTTAAAAATGCCATCGGCCACATATCCGAATATAGAAGTGATGGGCCGGCCCAAAATATTTTTATCTGTACCATTGCCTGGATAAGAGGTCAAAATTTCAGGTGGCAATTCCGTTACTTTATTTCGGTAAGAAGCCGCATTCCCGGTTAATGTGATATTCCAGTTATTTCCAATTTTTTTAGACCACGATAGCAAGAACTCGAGGCCTTTATTTTGCATTGATGCGCCGTTGGCAAATCTGGCGCCCCCTTCGCCAATTACAGCGAGGTAGGCGGGGCTAATCAGAATATCGGATGTTTTCTTGATAAAATAATCTACCGAACCCGACAATTCATTCCTGAGTAGTGCAAAATCAAGACCTATATTATGTTGAGAGGTTTCTTCCCATTTGAGTGTATTGTTGCCCTGTTGAATTAATGCGAATCCGGAAGGGAGTTGTCCCGTATTTGATCCTGTAATATCATAAGCCGTGCCACCATCATAGTTTCCAATTGCATTGGTTCCATAAACTGCTGAATATAGGGTATAAGTTGCATTATTGGCTATTTCCTGATTTCCGTTTTTTCCCCATCCATAGCGTAGTTTCAGATCAGAAACAACCGGAAGCGACTCTTTGATAAATTGTTCCTCACTTAACCTCCATCCTGCTGAGAATGCAGGAAAATAACCAAACTGGTTCTCTTTTCCAAACCTTGAAGAGCCATCTCTCCGGATAGTTGCTGAGAAAAGATATCGATCATTGTAGGTATAATTGGCCTTTGCAAAATAAGAAAGCAATGCGCTACTGGTACCGTTTCCACCATTATCCTTATTTGTAGAGCCGGCATCAAGATAGGCATAATCGCTATTCTCCAATGCCAAACCCTGTCTACTCGCCCCGAAACCCTGATAAATGGTGTTGATCTGTTCCTGTGCAATCAGAAAATCCGCCTGGTGTTTTTCTGATTTTATTGAATAGGTAAGCGTATTTTGCCAGATTCGGTTACCATCATAGTTGCTATTGGTATTCACGGCATTAGATGGATCGGAAAGAAACCCGGAAGTATAGGATTTGCGTAGCGTTCTGGCATAATTTCCATTATAATCAATGGCATAGCTGGTTTTTAGCAATAAGTTTGGGATAATCTGTAATTCGGCATAAACATTACCAAATACCCTCCAGAAATTATTAAAGTTCTGCTTGTTATCTTCAATGAGCCTAACAGGATTTTGCCTGTCTGCCATTCCCGCTGCCGGACCACCCCAACCACCATTCACGGTGTAGATGGGCACAACGGAGAACACGATCTGCGATAATCCGGTCACATCTCCGGTAGGAATCAATACATCTTTCATATAGGTGCCCGACAGGTTTTCTCCAATACGAAGCTTACCATTAAGCAAACTATAATCTGAATTTACCCGGGCAGTTAGTTTTTTATCTCTTGTTTCCCTGATAATTCCCTTGTTATCGTAATAACTTAATGAAAACAAGCTGTTCCCTTTTTCGTTACCGTTGGCGATAGATACATTATAGGATTGCAGGAGCGATTGCTGCGAAATTTCATCGAACCAATTGGTATTTGCGGATCTCATGGTTTTGGCAGCATCTATAAATTCTGGTATCACCACCCGGTTTAGTACCGGATTATCAAAATTATTGTTCCATTCATATTTATAAATCTGATTTAGATTTGGATCAGAACGATCATTAACCGCAGCCTGCCAGTAAGCTCTGCCCCGTTCTTCGGCATTCAGGGTTTTAAGTTTTGAAGTATAAAATTGCAGCGACGCAGATGCATCAAAATCGACACGACTATAGCCTGCCCTGGCCCGCTTGGTTGTTACAATGATAACCCCATTTGCGGCTCTTGAACCGTAAATGGTTGCTGAAGAAGCATCTTTAAGCACCTGAATCGATTCAATATCGTTCTGATTTAATTCCTGTAACCCCCGTTTAGTGGGAATTCCATCTATAACATAAAGCGGATCATTGTTACCGAGCGTTCCTATTCCCCTGATCCGCACACTTGCACCGCCGTTGGGCGCACCATCGGCACTGATAAACACACCAGGCACCCTGCCTTGTAATGCCTTGATTGGATTTCCCAATGGAATATCCTTGATTTCCTGAACATTGACTACCGATACGGCACCAGTAAGGTCTTTTTTCCGCTCTTTTTGATAACCAGTTACCACTACATCGTTAAGCGAGTTATTAAGATCAAGCTGTATAGTGAGGTTTTCGGCATTTCCAATTTTTAAACTATAAGGCACGGCACCTACGTAGCCAAATTTCAGCGTTTGCCCCGATTCTCCCTGAATGCTAAACCTTCCTTTGGCATCAGTAATGGCCGTTTTTCCTGATTCTACCACCACAACTGAAACGCCCTCAATGGCATTGTTCTGCTGATCGGTTACCGTGCCCGTTACGGTTTTAATCTGGGCTGAGCTGTCCAGCACATAAATGAGCATCAAACAGCAATAAAAGATAATCTTTTTCATTGGTCATTATTGGTTTTATTTGGTTAGAATTAATTGATCAGCAATTTTCCGATCTTGGCTCAAATTGCCGTCAGATCTGGAAATCCAGGTACTCTTCCAGTTCATAATCCGGACAAGCACCTTTCTGCGTAGCGATAAATGCACCCATCGCTATTGCATTTTTTAGTATTTGGGCCGGATCGCTGCGTTTTCGGTGTCCGGATATAAATGCAGCAAGAAAAGCATCACCGCTTCCTATGGTATCTTTTACCCGTACTTCAGCACCATAATGGTAAAATCTCTCTGGTCCGATATAATAAGCTGCTCCCGATTCGCCTTTTGTGATCAAAATCTCCGGAGTACTGAATCTTTCCTGTACAAAGGCTACTTTCTCTCTCTCTGTGCCATAAGATCCACCAAAAAGCGTTTGCACCGTATCAAGCTCTGCCTCATTGAATTTGATTATATCTGCTTTTTTTAACAAAGGTTCAAGGATTGCACGTTTTACAAACGGATACCTCAGGTTGATATCCAGTACCTTTATTGCATCGCCCTCCAGCAATTCGAAGAGTGTATTTCTGGTAATATCATTTCTGCTGGATAGTGAACCATAGATCAGATATTCTGCTGAAGCTGCCTGATGAACTATAGCGTTTTCGGGGGTTATAAAATCCCAGGCCACCGGAAATACAATTTCGTAGCAAACTTCATTTCCATTTTTCAGGCTGGCGACTACTTCACTGGTTTGATGCTCTTCATCAATCTGAACAAATTTTCTGTCAAGATTCCATTGATCCATCAGTTCTGTGAGCCATTTTCCATTGTCATCATTACCCACCCGGCTGATAATGGCCGGATGAAGTCCAAGCTTATTTAAATGATAGGCAACATTTAGTGGCGCTCCTCCCGGTTGTGGTCCATCAGGAAGTACATCCCAAAGAACTTCTCCAAAGCATATTATAGGTTTATTTTTTAAAGACATATCAGTGCATTATGATGTTAGATCCAATTTGTTCGAGCGACTTTCCTTTGGTTTCCGGCATGATTCGCCATACAAAAATCAGTTGCAGAACCATCATACTTCCAAAGAAGAAAAAGGTTACCGCTCCACCGAGAATTTCAGTGAGATAAGGAAAATAAAATGCAATCAGTGCCGCCATAATCCAATGGGTAGAGCTGCCTAAAGTTTGTCCCTTTGCCCGTACCTGGTTGGGGAAGATTTCAGAAATAAAAACCCAAATGACAGCACCCTGCGAAAAAGCAAAAAAAGCAATGAAAACCATGATGAATACCGGTATAGCCAAGCCACCCTGAATATTATAATAGAATGTGAAAGCAACCAGAAAGAGGGAAATAATAAGTCCTACAGATCCAATAAGCATCAATACCCGCCGGCCGATCTGGTCAATGAAATTGATGGCAATGAGCGTAAATACAAAATTAACCACACCAATTCCTACAGTAGAAAGTAGTGATGAATGCTCTCCCAATCCTGCCATGGCAAAAATTCTTGGTGCATAATATATAATGGCATTGATACCAGACACCTGATTGAAAATAGCAAACAATACGGCCAGCATTACCGGAAAATTGTACTGTCCGGAAAACAGACCTGGTACCTTTTGATGATGATCTTTATTCGTCGTATCAGACTTTAGAATAGCGGCAAGTTCCTGTTCTGCATTTTGAGGATTGATAATGTTAAGCGTACGAAGCGCTTTTTCGGTATCTCCTCTTTTCAGAATAAGCCAGCGCGGGCTTTCCGGAATAAAACGGATTAATACCAGAAATAAAATCGAAGGCACGGCCTGAACACCAAGCATCCACCTCCACGAATGTTCACCTGTTTGACTGAGCAGGTAATTAGAAAGATAAGAAACTAAAATTCCCAATACAACATTGAATTGAAAAAGGCCTACAAGTTGTCCTCTTTTCTCGGCAGGAGATACTTTTGAAATATAAATCGGAGCAGTTACCGAAGAAGTTCCGACACCTAAACCACCCAGAAAGCGGAAAGCCAGAAAGAAGTACCAGTTATCAGCAAGAGCAGTACCCAACGAAGAGAGCAGGTAGGCAATAGCAACAAAAACAAGCGTATACTTTCTTCCGAATTTATCAGAAGGTTTTGAGCCTAAAAGCGAACCTATTACAGTACCTATAAGAGCAATTGAAATGGTCAGACCGTGCTGAAAGACCGAAAGCGACCAGAATTGCTGAATGGACTTTTCAGCTCCCGATATTACGGCGGTATCAAAACCGAACAGGAACCCACCTAATGCAACAACCATGGACCAGGCCAGGACAGAGTTTTTTTTCATCTATGATATTATTTGGTTAGTGAATCTGACGCAATTTACCTCCTCACACTAATCAGTACTACCAAAAAAATATCAAAAACATTAAAAAACGCAACAAAAAATAAAACACTCATTATCAAGCATATACATCAAATAAAAATACCAGAAAGCCGAACACTTTAACTCATGTATCAGCTATCTTTCGTTCTCGTTACATGTAATAGTGATAAGAGCACCACGTGATTTTAAAATACAGATTACATTTAATAGCTTTAACCTGAACTAACCAATATCCTAACCTTATGAGTGTTGAAATACATCAGCCAGCAGCATACAAATGGAGCATTCAAAAAGTTGTTTTTAGCTACTTGTGCGGCCTTATGTTCCTGTTTGGATGCAATAATCATAAACAGGAAGAAAAATTCTTCATTGGATTTTCTCAATGCATTGCCTCCGATCATTGGCGACGAACGATGTTGGAGGAAATGAAAATGGAGCTTTCGCTTCATCCTTCTGCAGAATTCCTGTACATGGATGCTGATGGGAACAGCAACCGGCAGGTTAAACAAGTACGTGAGATGCTCAAAAAGAATATTGATCTGCTTATTATTTCGCCCAATGAAGCTCATCCCCTCGCTGCAGTTGTAGAGGAAGCTTATAACATGGGCATCCCGGTTATCCTAATTGACAGAAAGACTTCTTCGCCACACTATACCGCTTACGTAGGTGCCGATAACTACCAGATTGGTAAAATGGCTGCCGACTATATTGCCAATGCTTTACTTAAAAGGAAAGGCAGTGTTGGAGAAGTTATGGGACTTCCCGGCTCTTCACCTGCGATAGAGCGTTCGAAAGGATTCATTGATCAGATTAAAAAATATCCGGAAATACAAGTAAAATTTCAGTTCTATGGCGACTGGCTTAAAGAGCAGGCAGAAAATCAATTGCGTTCTCATCAGTCAAAGCTTAAAGGTACCGATATTATTTTCGCACATAATGATGTCATGGCTTCTGGTAGCTGGAATGTACTTAAAGAACTTGATCTTCAAAAGGAAACCAAGGTAATCGGTGTTGATGCGCTTCCGGGTGCACGTGCAGGCCTGGAGCTTGTAGGCAACAAAACCCTTACGGCAAGTCTTCTGTATCCAACCGGGGGAAAGGAAGCCATCAGTACTGCTTTTGCCATTCTTTCAAATAAACCATTCCAAAAAGAAAATGTACTTCAAACGGTGGTTATTGACAGTACCAATGTCGAACTGATGAAAATGCAATGGGCAAAATTCAGTAGTCAGCAGAAAGACATTGAAAGACAAAAGGGACTACTGGAAGATCAGTTGGAAATATATAACAACCAGCGGCTGGTACTCAATGTAATTGTTATTACCCTGGTTCTGGTAGTGGTATTCGGAGGATTGGCCTTTCATTCGCTGCTGGAGAACAGAAAGATCAATAAACGGCTTGAACTTAAAAATGCTGAAATCATTGATCAGAAAAACCAATTGATCGAAATGTCGGCGAAAGCTGAACAGGCAACAGAAACCAAACTCAACTTTTTTACCAATATTTCTCACGAATTCCGGACACCTTTAACGCTGATTATATCACCTCTTGAAGATTTACTGAAAGACCCAAAAGTAAATCAGCTTAGTGGAAACAACCTTCGGATGATCAATAAAAATGTATTCAGATTGCTCAAACTGGTTAACCAGCTAATCGACTACAGAAAGATTGAACATGATAAATTTGAGATTCGCGCCGCTGCAGGTAATCTGGTTCAATTTCTTACTGAACTCCTTGAACATTTCAGGCACCTGGCAAATAAGCGAAATATAGATTTGCGGCTCATCGGCGGCGGAAAAGAAATGATGGCCTGGTTTGATGCTGATATTTTGGACAAAGTGATGTTCAATTTACTTTCGAACGCCCTTAAATTTACCGCCGACAACGGGCGGATTTATGTTCATTTATCTTCAACTGCTGAACAGTTCATCATCAGTATTGAGGATAACGGCATTGGAATGGACGAAACCGCACTTCAGAATATTTTTGAAGAGTTCTATCAGGTAGGTTCCGGTCAATCCCGTGGTTCGGGCCTTGGATTGTCGCTTTCCAAAGAACTGATCACACTGCACAAAGGTACCATTGATGTAGAAAGTGAGAAGTGGAAAGGCACCACCTTTACCGTTAAACTGCCATTAAACAATGCCGGGCTCGCTAAGCCTGAAGATTCAAGGTATCAGGATAAAAACTCCAGGTTGTATGATCAGGTAAAAATTTATACCACTGATCTTGAAGAGAACCTCAAAACCACAAAAGATCAAACATTCAACCCGCTAAAAGAACAAACCATGTTGATTGTGGAGGATAATCCTGATCTTTTACAATACCTCAGCGAAAAATTTGAGCACGATTATGAGGTTTTCAGTGCATCTACACTCCATTCCGGGATTTTAGAAGCCTATGAAAAAATTCCGGATGTGATCATCTCCGATGTTGTACTTCCTGATGGATCGGGCACAGACCTGGCAAACAAACTTAAAACTGATTTCCGAACCTCCCATATTCCGATTATTCTGTTAACAGCAAAGGGTAGTATTGAACAACAAATTAACGGGGTGCAAAGCATGGCGGATTTATATCTGACCAAACCGTTTAACTTTGATTACCTCCACGCCAATGTTGAAAACCTGCTGCGGAACCGCGGCATACTAAAAGAACACTATACCAGCGACATCAGTGCCGGAGCGAAGAAAACAACGGCCAGTTTACTGGATAAAAAATTCCTTAACGAGTTCTCCGGAATTGTGGAGCACAATCTCAGCAATGAAGACTTTAGTGTGGAAGACCTTTGTCGCTCGATCGGGATTTCCAGAATACAGCTTTACAGAAAAGTTAAAGCGCTGCTCAACTGCAGTATATCCGATTACATCCTAAACCGGAGACTGAAAAAAGCAAAATACTATCTCAGCAATGAGGATCATACAATTGCTGAAGTTAGCTACATGGTAGGGATTTCTTCAGCAACATATTTTTCAACTGTATTTAAAGCCCGGTACGGAACCACACCGAGTGAGTTTAGAAAAGCGATGGTAAAAAATGGTAATTGATTTAAACGAGTTAACATTATATTTGATTATGGAAAATTGGGAACAACTATCTATTGGCACCATCTTAAAGACCAAAAAAAAGTACTACGAAGTCGTAAATACATTTGCATCTGGTAATTATACCATCAGGGCAATTGAATGTGAACATAAAATGGGAATTGATGATAGAGTTATACATCTCGGTTTGCAAGATGGTACGTGGGAAATCATTAAATAAAATAAGCCTTGCTCATGGCAAGGCTTACACTGTTAATCTAAATCGTCCCGTTGATTTAATTCTAACTATCACAAATATAGTGAAATCGATAATTTCCACGAATAGCCCTTTTATGCTATTGCTTTTTTAAAGATGAGGAATCACAATACCAACTGCTAATGGTTCATAATTAATTATTAACTATGTTCCCACCCTTCAGGCCTTTTAAACCTTATCGTACCATGCTTTTTACGATATTGATTAAGTCTTATTTTTTTTAAATGTGTAGATGGTTCTGCATATTCGATTTATATCTGATAAACCATTTGCTTACATCCTTCCCTTCCTTATCTTTGTACCCTTTAGGATGAATGTAAGGTGCTGAAAATTTAAATTTTTACTTTGAAAACATTTTTATTTTGTTCCCGATTTTGTCCCTTTTCGAAACAAATACACATTTAAAATACATACAGACGATATGGACGAAAAAATAATCTTTTCTATGGCGGGAGTAAATAAAATTTACCCCCCACAAAAACAGGTTTTAAAAAATATTTATCTTTCTTTCTTTTATGGCGCCAAAATAGGTGTTATCGGTTTGAATGGTTCTGGTAAATCATCATTGCTAAAAATTATTGCTGGTTTAGATAAATCCTATCAGGGCGAAGTTGTTTTCTCTCCAGGTTATTCTGTTGGTTATTTGGCACAGGAGCCAATTCTGGATCCGGAAAAAACAGTTCGTGAAGTAGTAGAAGAAGGTGTTGCAGAAGTTACCGCTATTTTAAAGGAGTATGAGGAAGTGAATGAGGCTTTCGGACTGGAAGAAAACTATTCTGATCCTGATGCCATGGATAAATTAATGGCCAGACAAGGCGAACTACAAGATAAAATTGATGCTTTGGGTGCCTGGGAAATCGATTCCAGATTAGAACGGGCAATGGATGCATTACGTTGTCCTGATCCTGAAACCAAAATTGGTGTGCTTTCTGGCGGTGAGCGCCGTCGTGTGGCGATGTGTCGTTTGTTATTGCAAAAACCAGATGTTTTATTGCTGGATGAACCTACTAACCACCTTGATGCGGAAAGTATTGATTGGTTGGAGCAATTCTTACAAAACTACGAAGGAACGGTAATTGCCGTAACCCACGATAGATATTTCTTGGATAACGTAGCCGGATGGATTCTGGAACTCGATCGTGGCGAAGGTATTCCATGGAAAGGAAACTACAGCAGCTGGTTAGATCAAAAAGCAAAACGTTTATCACAAGAAGAAAAAACGGAAAGCAAGCGCCAGAAAACCTTAGAGCGGGAGTTAGAATGGGTTCGTATGGCCCCTAAAGCCCGTCACGCAAAATCAAAAGCTCGTTTAGCCAATTATGATAAACTGGCATCAGAGGATGGAAAAGAAAGAGAAGATAAACTGGAACTTTTCATCCCTGCAGGGCCACGTTTGGGTAATGTAGTGATCGAGGCGACAAACGTAACCAAGGCTTATGGCGACAAAGTTTTATTCGATAACCTTAATTTCTCGCTTCCACCAGCTGGTATTGTCGGTATCATCGGACCAAACGGCGCAGGTAAAACCACCTTGTTCCGCTTAATTACCGGACAAGAAGAACCAGATCAGGGTACTTTTCGTGTGGGCGAAACTGTTGAATTGGGCTATGTGGATCAAATGCACAACGATTTAGATGCCGATAAAACTGTTTACGAAAATATTACCGATGGTTTGGATAACATTCAACTCGGCAATAAAGCAGTTAACGGACGTGCCTATGTTTCTAAATTCAATTTTAATGGCGGCGATCAACAGAAAAAAGTAGGCATCTTATCTGGTGGGGAACGTAATCGTGTTCACCTCGCCATAACCTTGAAAAAAGGCGCGAACGTGCTTTTACTCGATGAGCCGACCAATGATATTGATGTGAACACTTTACGTGCTTTGGAAGAAGCTTTAGAAAACTTTGGCGGTTGCGCCGTGGTAATCAGTCACGACAGGTGGTTCCTGGATCGTATCTGTACGCACATTTTAGCTTTCGAAGGGAACTCTGAAGTTTATTTCTTTGAGGGAAATTATTCTGATTACGAAGAAAATCGCAAAAAACGTTTAGGAGATGTTGCACCGAAACGTATTAGATATAAGAAGTTAATTTGAATTCGTTGGCTGGTTTTTGTCTGCACAGCGCATCGAGATGGGATAGACTTACGAAGTTTCATTTGGCTTACGGGCTGGGGAAACTTCGCAAGTTGAGGCTCCCCGACTCACTAAGTTTAGCCGGATGGCGGGCAGGGGAACTTCGTCAGTCTGATCAATCAACCCCAAGCCACACCACTCAAATCTTAAGTTTTTACCACATGGATATAGAAAATATAACTAAGGTGTTTTAGGTGTCTCAGGTGGTTCATTCCAACCGTCATTGCTGAGGAGGAACGACGAAGCAATCTGTTTTGTTATCTTGATTCAATTAAAGATTGATTAACTCCACCCTACAAACCTCTTTCTTTGGTTCACAATGACGGCCCGTTCAAAACTGTCGAAGTTCTGCCACAGCAATGCCCTTTGAAACTTCGCAAGTTGAGGCTGACTGACTCACGAAGTTTAGCCGGATGGCGGGCAGGGAAAACTTCGTCAGTCTGATCAACAGCCCCAAGCCATACCACTCAAACCTTAAGTTTTTACCGCATGGATATAGAAAATATAGCTAAGGTGTTTTAGGTGTCTCAGGATGGCTCATTCAACCGTTATTGCTGAGGAGGAACGATGAAGCAATCTGTTTGTTATCTTGATTCAATTACAGAAGGATTGAGTCGCCACCCTCCAAACCTCTTCGCTGGTTCACAATGAGCAAAGTCTAAATGTTACAGAAACACCACTAGCATTTTAAAAAAATATCAGTGTTTTTTTCAAAGCCTTTTTAATGGCAGCTTCAGTCATTTCTTCCATAATTTTGTAACCCGCTAAATTTGGATGAACACCAACCAGAATCCAATAAAGTTTTTTTTACAAAAAAAAGACATATCCTTCTTTATCTTTCTTTATTTTGATAGTATAAAAATTACCGATCATGAAAAAATTAAACCTTTTATGCATTGCGATTATATTTACCCTAGTAGAAAGTTGTAAAAATGAACAAAATCTATCATTGCCTGACCTTAAAGAAGCCGTGCAACATGACAAAAGTTTTATTCTTTTACAGGAAAGTTCTAACAGTTTAATCAATTTGACACTAGAAGGAAAGATTAATGTTAGTAAAGCTGATAAAGAGTTAATCAATAAACAAGTGAAACAGGCAAAAAGTTTAGACGATTTAAAAACAATAATGAAAAATGCGAAGGTAGTTGGGGCGGAAGAATTTGCAACTCTATTATACAACCAAAACCAAAGCATTAAATCGTTAATGTTCGACTACCCTCAGTTGAAAACCTTACCTAAGGAAGACCTCAAAAATATATTAAATATTAGAGTAAAATCTCAGAATTCAAGTATCAATTCTTCTATTTCACGCATCTTAAATAAAAAATGAATGAAAAAATTAATTACAATGTGTCTATTCATTATTGCTATGGGGGGTTTTCAAAGTGGCTTTTCTCAACTGAATAAATTATCTTTAGTCGACAATTGTTTGTTTGCTTATAACAAATTGATTGCCGCAGCTGACCAACAATATACTTCAGCTATAAACGGTTGTATCATGACAATCATTTTTGCCGGACCTGAAAATATTCTTGATATTAATTGCGCTATGGATGCCTATTGGAATTGGCATCATGATTACGATAATGCCGCATTTGGCCTAGATGCTTGTGCAGATGTAATATAAAATTATAATCATATTTTTCTTATGAGTACAAAACAAATAATATTATTCTCAATTATCTTTTTGATTATAGTAATTATTTATCAAATTGTAGTATTTGTAAGTTTTAGAAAAAAAACAAAAAATCATAAATCAGAAAACGCATTATCTCTTTTTTTTAAAATTTCTCCCATAAGAAATTTTATATATTATCTATTTATTAAGAATAAAATAACAAAAAAGGAAGAGCAAAACCGAAAAATAAAATAATAACCGAGAAGTTTTAAACTCTCGGTATGTCTCACAGAATGAAACGAATAAAATAGATCTGTGAGCTACAAACCACGGGGTGGAAGAATGGAAACTACTCCAACTTATCATAAAAGGTCAAAACTTTGTATATGGGCTCTGAATCTGTCTCTAACACAATAGTTTTATTAAAATTTCCTTTATCGGTTGAGAAAAAAGAAACCCTCAATATTTCAGATGAAACAGGACTGATTGTTGAGTCAGAAAAATAGGCTTTGCTACATCCGCATGATGTACCAACACTTTTTATTCTGATTTTCTGATTACTACTAATATTAGAAAGCTTATAAGTTATCCGTAAAGAGTCGGATAACTTAATATTACCTAAATCTATAGAATCATTCTCTACTTTCAGGACATTTTTGTAATTCAGTTGTGCTTTACGATTATTACTGCATTGCATTAATAGTAAGGCAGAAATCACAAAAACCAACCTCAATAAAATATTTTCTAATTTCATAAGCTTTCTTTTTTATAACGATAAAATACCAAAAATAAAAAAATACCTAAAGACAACATATTAACACCAATACCTGTTAGGTTTGTTGGCATATAAATCCTGTTCGTTGAAAAGGTAAACAGATCCGAGGTATGCTTAAGATTTTCGAAACTAAAATAAGGGATATAACCAAGTCCAATAGTTACCAAATAAGATAAAATGCCTAATTTTAACGAAAAAATTTGAATAGCATAAACTATCAGCAAAACGACTCTGTTCTTATTTGGATAATTTAAAGTTCTTATTAAAAAAAACATAGCTAACGAATTAATACAAATTGCAAAAATTCTGTTAACATAACTATTTTGACCAATTGCCAATATTAAACCAATTACGCAGAAGAAAATGGTAGTTTTTGAAATTAATTTGTAAAAATTCATAATCTTTTTTCAATATGAACATTGGTTACCATTACAATAAAATAATCCGGCAAAACCACATCCCCAATTATTAGACTTACAGTTATTACTTGAGTTGCTACAAGAACCATAAGTGGTTTCTTGCCAAACTCCATCTGTTCCTACGTGCGTAGTTGTCTTTCGACAGGTATAACTACTTCCCAAATTACACATACATGGAGGTAAATCGCCACCGCTGCCGCCGCTAACGGGGACAGGGGGGTCGCCAGGATTTGGATCTTGTAAAGCCAGTTTATTTATCTTATTCGAAAAAGCTATATACTTATTTGCATTTGAAGGAGTTCTATCGTCGTTGACTATTTGATTTGGAATCTCTTCTTTTTGAAGAAAATAAAAAAGTTAGAGATTTGATTATCGCTGAAGACATTCTTTGACCTTTTTATCCAGCTCGGTATAATAACATTAGTAAATATTGCTCCGATCATTACCTATTGAATCATAAACTGACGGTTTTATTTGGGTATAAATTTCTTTTAAAAGCGTATTTTGTTGAACTCCAAAATCTTTCATGGCTTCTGATATATGATATCTCCAAAACGACGATTTCTCGAAATTAGACAATTTCCCAAAAGCAATCTTTCTAGCTTCTGATGTCGCTAAATTTTTAATTTCAGCAAATTTTTGAATGCTCTCAATGGAAAAATCTTCCACCTCAGAGTTGTAAACGTCTTTTTTCAACCCACAAAAAGCATTAGAAAGAGAGTTGTTAATAATAGAAATGTTTTTTTCATCTTTTTAGGATTTTTATTTTGTTTATTTTTTTCCAGGTTAAATTTATCTAAAAAAACTATGACTGCAAAACAGGAATAAATTGGAAATAAATAATTATTGTCTAATATGTTTAATAATTATTTCATTATGTTGGATTCATCATAAATTCTGATCAAGTTAATTAGGTATCTCTAAAATATTTAATTTAAGTAAAACAACCAAATTTATCGGAATAATAATTTCTGACAGAGAAAGAGCAAATTGTTCAATGCTCCTGCTCTCAAGGTCTATAGCTCACAGAACGAAACCAACAAATGGTCCGTGAGCCACAGTCCATGGAAATCAGGTTAACAAAAACGGCATGATTTTAATCGTGCCGTTTTTGTTTCAGCTTATTGCTATTTCCCTATTGTCTTTCTAATAACTTCATCAGTTACAATTTCCATTACTTTATAACCTGCTAAATTAGGGTGAACCCCATCAGTTGTATATACAGCTTTTTGGCCATTTCTTTCATCAACCAATGGTGTAAAATAATCCAAAACGGTAAAGTTTTTCGATTCAGCATAAGCAACTATAGCTTCATTAAGTGAAATAATTTGTTCTGCTGTTCCTTTAAGCGATTTATTCCAAGGATATTCATAAACTGGCAAATACTTGCAAAGAATAACTTTTATACGATTTTTTTTGGCTAATTCAGCCATTGATTTAATATTATTGAGAATCGTTTCGTTCGAAACATGTCCTTTATTGCCGGCTAAATCATTACTGCCAGCTAAAATAATAACGGCTTTAGGTTTTAAATTAATAACGTCTTGTCTGAAACGGATTAGCAATTGTGGCGAAATTTGTCCGCTAATTCCTCTATCTACGTAAGCATTGTTACTAAAATACTCTGGATCTTTCTGCTTCCAGAATTCAAAAATAGAGCTTCCTAAAAAAACAACACGCTTCTCCCTCTTTTTAGGAAGTCCGATCGATTCGTTTTCTTTTTTATATTTTGATAAAGCTGCCCAATCATCAGAAAAATCTTCCTTTAGATTTTGTGCTTGTAAAGTGTATACACTGGTTACAAAAATAAATAGGGATAGTATTATTTTCATTTTTTAAACCGCAAAAGGTATTAATATTTTATTTTTTCTCTTCTCTTGGCCCTCTTTTATAAATGACTAAGCCATTTAAAAAATTGCGAAGAATCTGATCGCCACAAGGTTTAAAATTTTCGTGATCTTCATTTCTAAAAATATCGCCTAATTCTGCCTTCGTCACTTTAAAACCAACAAGATCACATATCGTGATAATGTCTTCCGTTTTTAATGATAAAGCTACTCTCAGTTTTTTTAAAATGTCGTTGTTGCTCATAATTTAATGATTGATTTTGAATGAGTAAATAATTGAGTGTTAACTTAAAAGCCTAACTTGCTTACCCAAATTTAATGACTAATGACTAATGACTAATGACTAATGACTAATGACTAATGACTAATGACTAATGACCAATGACCAATGACCAATGACCAATGAACCTAACTCGCTACCGCTAATTTGAGTTTTTTTCCTTTAATCTTCTCTCCGGCCAAAGCCTGAAGTAATCCATTCACTTCTTTGCGTTTTACTGCAACATAGCTGGTGGTATCCTTTACCTCGATCAAGCCCAAATCATCTTTATTAAGACCGCCCTTTTGCAAAAATAAGCCTACAATATCTATTTTATTGATTTTATCCTTCTTTCCGTGAGCCAGATATAAAGTGACCCAATCACTTGCTTCGGGGATTTCGTAATGATCTGATAAA
Source organism: Pedobacter chinensis (assembly GCF_003339865.1). Taxonomy (GTDB): domain Bacteria; phylum Bacteroidota; class Bacteroidia; order Sphingobacteriales; family Sphingobacteriaceae; genus Pedobacter; species Pedobacter chinensis. Next base: position 33,644 of record NZ_QPKV01000016.1, on the reverse strand, counting down.
TGCTCCTCTTCTATATCTTCCGGAAGATATTTGTAATTTTCTTCAGGAGTGATAACCGCATAAGCGGTACCTTTGGCATGCATTCGGGCAGTTCTTCCGTTGCGGTGTATATAGGCATCTTCGGTATAGGGCAATTGATAATGTACAATATGTTCAATTTCGGGAATATCCAAACCCCGGGCAGCTAAATCGGTAGTAATTAAAATTTTGTGACTCCCATTTCTAAATTTCAGCAGTGCTTTTTCCCTGTCGGTTTGTTCCATTCCACCGTGAAAAACATCATGTCCTAAACCATGTTCAAAAAGGATATCGCTAATCCGGTCCACTGTTTCCCTATGGTTACAAAAAACCAATGTATTCTTCCCTCCAATTTTGCTTAATAGCTTGAACAGCACTTCCAGTTTATCGGCAGCAGGTGCTGTAACCTTTTTCAGTTTTAAATCTGGTTTCGCCTGAACATTTTTGGAGAAATCAATATCAACGGGATTTTTCAACTTCACAAAAGCAGGAATTTCTTCCATTTTGGTAGCTGAAGTTAAAATGCGTTGTTTCAATGATAACAATGACCCAATGATATAAGACATATCCGATTCAAAGCCAAACTCTAAAGACTTATCAAATTCATCCAGAATTAAATTCTCTACAAATGACTCATCAAAATTTTGATGTTCTAAATGATAAGCTATTCTACCGGGCGTACCAATGAGCACTGCCGGAGGATGGGCCAGATTGTTTTTTTCTACCCTTACTGCATGTCCGCCATAACAACAGTTCACTTTAAAAGGAGTGCCCATTTGTTTAAAAACCTGTTCAATTTGTAAAGCAAGTTCTCTAGACGGCACCAGAATCAATGCCTGAACACCTTTAATGCCAGGTTTTAAATGCGCCAGTAAAGGCAGTAAAAATGCAAGGGTTTTGCCAGATCCTGTAGGTGCAATTAACAGCACATCATTACCAGATTTTACTGCTTTTAGTGCAGATTCCTGCATCTCATTGAGCTGAGCAATGTTTAATCTTTTTAAGGCGTTTTCTATCATTTCAGCAAAGATAAGCATTTCTCATCTCCGTGAATCTGAAATCCCTTAGAACTTTAAAAACCTGGTTTTGATTTTCTTTAACGCAGAAAAATTAAATCTCCTCTCCAGCAACATCAACATATTACCTCTTTTAGACATGGAAGAATTTACTTTCTCCGTTACCAGATCGACTGAAGATTTTAATCTATCAGTTAAATCATCTGTAAATTTATTGGCTCTGCTATTTTGCAGCAGCTGTAGTTCCTGAATCAATTCTGCTCTCATACCTGGTTGAATTATGATATTAAACTTAACAATTATAACGGCACATCGGTTGTAATTAATATGAAACAATTGTTAATTTTAAGCCTAAAAAGGCTTAACTTGTTGAAAACTAAGCGTCTGTTAGCAAATAAACAATTTCATATTAACAATACTTTAATTTCTAGCACTTATTTTTATAAAAACCTCATTACCATTTGTTAACCCCAAAAAAACCGAATGTATGACCTGGAAAAAATTTAGTGGCGAAATTATCCAATCTTCTATCCTGGAAGAAATTGAAAGAGCAATTATCAGAGAAACAGAAAATGGCTACAAGCTTAAAGTTTGCATCGGAACAGATTCCCAGGTTAAGGGACTGGTTACCGATTTTGCAACCGTAATCGTGTTGTTGCGGGAACATCATGGTGGCTTCATGTATATTCATCAGGAAAAAAACACACAACAAGTGAGCATAAAGGAAAGAATGCTTATGGAAGTACAAAAATCTATTGAAACGGCGTACTCTATTTGCGATTTGCTGGACATTTATGATGTTGCATTGGAAGTACATGCTGATATCAACACTAATCCTTCATTCAAATCAAACAAAGCTTTAAATGATGCAATGGGTTATATATTAAGCATGGGCTTTATTTTTAAAGCTAAACCAGAGGCGTTTGCAAGTTCTACCTGCGCAGATAAAATGGTGCATTAGTTTTGCTAAAAAAAATTATAGGAGTATCTTTAACATAAATTCTATCATATATTTTTTTTTAAAAAGTTCACAGGGGAATGATTAAACCGGACGCAGCAAGTTAAAGCCAACGGAGCTTACAAGGCCCATTAACTTAGCAAAGCGTTCTCCTGAACTCCATAAAAAATAGATACAAGTGAAAAACCATTGAAAAAACAATGGAAGATATATTAATAAATTTAAACAGATGAAACCGTCATGATTTCAAAACCACACAGTGGAATAAATAAATCATGACAGCTTCATTGCCTTTGAAAACAAATTTATAATAATGAAACCGTCATGATTTTCAAAACAAAACAGTGGAATAAATAAATCATGACAGCTTCATTACCTTTGAAAACAAATTTATACTAATGAAACCGTCATGATTTCAAAAACCACACAGTGGAATAAATAAATCATGACAGCTTCATTGCCTTTGAAAACAAATTTATAATAATGAAAAAGATACTCCTATTCCTTTGTTTATTTATTGCCGTTAATGCCTTTGCTCAAAACGATGAAAATGGCACCTATACAAAAATTGGCGATCAGGCACCTTCTTTTAATTTCGAAATAGAAAAAGGTAAAACAGTTAATCTGTCAGATTATAAAGGTAAACTGATTTTAATAAACCTGTTTGCAACCTGGTGCCCTCCATGCAATACTGAGTTGCCACTGGCACAAAAACAGATTTGGGATAAATACAAAGACAATAAGAATTTTGAATTCTTTGTATTTGGAAGAGAAGAAGGTTGGGATAAATTAATTCCATACAAAGCCAAACATAACTTTACCTTTCCAATACTTCCGGATCTGGACAGAAGCATTTTCAGTAAATTTGCAAAGCAATCTATTCCCAGAAATATTTTGATTGATCAGGATGGAAAAATTATTTACCAATCCATCGGATATGAGAAGAACGAATTCAATTCTTTAGTGAAATTAATCGGAAATAAATTAAATTCATCATCCCCAACAAAATAACTTTTCGGCTGTTTGCTTTATAAAGCTAAATTTTGAAAATATACAGATTAGAGTTCACTCAGCACATTCCGGTTGATCTGGATACGGCCTGGGATTTTTTTTCATCACCTTTAAACCTGGCAGAAATTACCCCAACAGATATGACTTTCGATGTCACATCTCCCAATATGGAACACGCAAAAATGTATCCCGGACTAATCATTACTTATAAAGTATCTCCGCTGTTTGGCGTTAAGCTAGATTGGGTAACCGAAATTACACATGTAAAAGACAAAGAATATTTCGTGGATGAGCAACGATTTGGCCCCTTTGCATTCTGGCATCATCAACATCATTTTCAAAAAACTGAAGGTGGTGTATCCATGAACGATATTCTTCATTACAGCATTGGCTGGGGACCAATTGGCACTGTTGCAAATGGAGTAATGGTTAAAAAGAAAATCAACGAAATTTTTAACTTTCGCTATAAAAAGGTAGAGGAACTTTTAGGCAAAATGTAAAAACAGATGTAAAGCATTTACCACTTCCTGGTTGAAATAACTTCTTTTTTAACGGGTTCGGGCACTTTTTTATCAGTGGCCAGAAATTTTTTAAAAGAATCTGCAAACTTTACCGCTTTTGCATAAGCGCTGGCTTGTATATCTTTCCAGGTACCGGCATTCAATTTATCAACCCGTTTTTCCAGCGGCGTACCAATATTTGTGGTGGCAACAAAATTACCATAACGATCTCTTTGATAAGGAATATATTCAAAATCAGTTAACCAAAACCGGTACTTCCCTTCTCTTGCCTCGAAAACGAAATTGTAATTTACTTCTCCGCTTGGATGTCCGGCAACCAATATTGTTTTATCGATTATCAGTTTTCCATTCGCTAAAACAGAAGTATCAGTACTGCGTTCTGGTTTCATCAGCTTTTTGTTCGATGAATGGATGAAATGCTTCGCTCTTTCCAATAAAACTGCTTTGCTTACCACCTGCGAATCAACCACTTGATAGTAAATGAATTTTCCCTGCTCATCCTTGGAAAATTGCTTTTCCTGAGCAGGTAGTTTAACAATGAAAATGGAAAAGATTATAGCCAGTGTGTATTTCATTTGGTTTATTTTAATTCTGATCACTAAGGTAAAAAAAAGCCGCCAGTTTAAATACTGACGGCTCATGATCATTTCTGTTTCGTTTAAAAAGCGTAAACAGCTGCTAAAGAGAACTGGCCTGCATTTGGTGCCGCCAGTCCGTTTTCTTTAAAAAACGGTTTATCGCCATTATGGTCTAATCTTACTTCAGGTATAAAAGTTAAACCTCCTGATTTAATATTTGCAGTCAAGGTAACGGCAGTATATTTTGTTGCTCCAAAACCTGCAACATTTTTGGTTTTAAAATACTCACCCCTTAAGCCCAAAGATACAGCATCAGTAAAAGCAAATTGCGGATATAAAGCCACACCTGCATAACCGCCACCATCGTTATTGATATCATAATTGGCCGCATTTAGCCCCAATTTAAATTTATCCGTTACCTGATAGGAAGTGGTCAAATCTTCAATGGTTCCATAGCCACCGCCGCCTGCACCAGATAATACATTGATATAAGCTGTCCAACCTTCAACAGGCGAAACCATTAACTGGCCACCAATGCTTGATACCCCACGGGTTGCAGTGTAAACATTCCAGTCATTGAACAATCCAGCCATTAAACTCACTTTATCAGAGAATTTATAAGTTGCCTTAATACCAGCATTCTGGAATGGCCCGCTGGTAAACAGATACGATGTTGAATAGTTAAAATTTCCAACAGGAGAGATTACTTCATACCCGACAAAGGTTCCCATATAACCCGCTGTAATTGAAAACTGATCTGTAAAATCATAGTTTACATACAAATTTTGGATATGAAAGGATGAACCATTGCTTGAAGCATCGAGAAGTGACTGTTCTTGTCCTCTCGGACCAAAGGAAAGCTCTCCGACAAAGGATGCCTTCCCTGTAGTTTTCTTCAGCACTAAATCAATCATCCCTAATGAAACCGAATTATGATCAGTAGCAAAAGATGTAGTGATGTTATTGGGTTGTTTAGCAAAATCGTATTTGAAATAGGTGTCCACCGATCCTGAAATTTCAAGTGGTGATGTTGGCGTCTCTTGAGCCAGGGCACACGTAGTGCCTGCCATTGCGAAAATAGCGGTTAAAAATTTCTTCATGTTTGAGCTTTATTTGGGTTTAGATATGGTAAAGTGGTTAGATTATTGTTTCAGTTAGTGGACTATTTTTCTCGATATAAATAGCTTTTTCCTCAACAAGCAATGTACCCTGAGAATATTTTTCATTATGTTGTGATTCATCAAGGCCCATTTCCTCTTCTTCTTCAGAAACGCGGATTGGCTGGATCAGGTTAATGAATTTGAAGATAATGAATGAAACCACGAAACTAAATATGACTACGATTACAGCGCCTTTAACCTGAGTAAAGAAAAATTCAGGGTTTCCATAGAATAAACCATCAGCACCTGAACTGTTAACCGTTTTAGTAGCAAACACGCCTGTTAAAATCATACCTACAATACCGCCCACACCATGACAAGGAAACACATCTAAAGTATCATCTAAACTTGTTTTTTGTTTCCACGAAACAACCAGATTAGAAATTACTGAAGCAAAAACACCAATGAATATACTGGAAGGGATACTTACGAAACCTGCAGCAGGAGTAATGGCAACCAAGCCCACCACAGCACCAATACAGAAACCTAATACGGATGGCTTTTTGCCTCTGGCCACATCAAAGAACATCCAGGATAAACCAGCAGCGCCGGCAGCGGTGTTTGTGGTTAAAAATGCAGAAACCGCAAGAGAGCTGGCTCCTAAAGCTGAACCGGCATTAAAACCAAACCAACCGAACCATAGTAAACCTGTTCCGATTAATACATATGGAATGTTAGCAGGTGGAACTTCTTTATGCTCCAGGTGAGATTTTCTACGTTTTAAAACCAGTGCGCCTGCCAATGCCGCCATACCAGCAGAAATATGCACCACTGTACCACCGGCAAAGTCAAGAACCCCCATTTTTAACAGAAATCCTTCTGCAGACCAGGTCCAGTGCGCTAAAGGCGAATAAACAAATATCGCAAACAATACAATAAACAAAATGTAAGAGGTAAATTTAATACGCTCTGCAACTGCTCCTACAACTAGTCCAGGTGTAATAATAGCAAACATTAACTGGAAAACTGCAAATAGCGATAGTGGAATAGTTCCCCACGCTGGTCCGGAGTTTACACCCTGGAAAAACAGATAAGTCTTAGGATTTCCTATAAACCCGCCAATCGTATCTCCGAATGCAAGACTGAAACCTACCACAATCCAAAGAACAGTAATTACACCGGCTGCGACCACACTTTTAATCATGGTTGATAATACATTTTTGCGATGAACCATACCGCCATAAAAAAATGCAAGACCAGGAGTCATTAAAAACACCAAAGCCGCCGATACTAAAACAAATGCAATATCAGGAGCACTGTAATTACCGTCATCGAAATTAGGAAGTAGAGGAATGAATAGGGCCGTAATCGCAACAATCATCAGGATCACGAACGGCGCAAACTGTTTTAAGGAAAATTTACTCATAGTTTTTAGTTTAATTTGTTTGTATTCACTTAATTATATTAATAATTCAATAATTATTTTGATAAAAATACAACATATTGTAACTTTTACACTATATAACATAAAAATTCTAACAAAAACCAGTGATTTTTATAAAAACATACAAAAAATTAATATAAAAATGCAATAAAACCAAAAAACGTATATTTTTTATACCCATTTTTAACAAAAACAAAATACTTGTTTTTAAGACAATAATATAATTTTATCTAATTTTTGAATGATATTGACATAAAAAACTTACTAAAAACAAAAAACCCATGGAAATTCATGGGTTTTTTAATTAAAAAAAATTTTTTTTAGAGAAATTACAATAAATAGCGAGATCCCTGGATCACACCTCTTTTTTCAATCTCTTTGTCAATATAGGTTTGAATAGACGATTTATTTAGTCCCCAATTAGGCGCAATTAGTAAATCCCAGTCTGAAATGCCAAAAAGTCTTTGAATAACAATATCCGGACGAAGTAGAGGAATCAACTCACAAAGTAAATCAGTGTATTCTTCCAGGGTAAAAAGTTTGAAGGGTTCCTTTTTGTACTTGGCGCCCATGATTGAACCTTCTACAATATGTAAATGATGGAATTTAACGAACTTAATTTGAGGAAAACGATTAATTTCATGAATGTAACCATGCATTTGTTCCCTCGTTTCCCATGGAAAGCCAAAGATAGTATGCACACAAAGATCGAGTTTGCTGTTTTCCAAAAGCTTTACTGCGGCCACAAATTCCCCGTGACTACAGCCCCTGTTAATCTGTTTCAGGGTTTCATCGTAGATAGACTCCATCCCCATTTCCAGATCCACATCAAAACGATCAGCATAACTCTCCAGCAAAGCAACCTTTTCAGCATCAATACAATCAGGACGGGTACCAACAGCAAAACCAACAATATTTTCAGTATCTACAGAAAGTGCTTCATCGTACATCATTTTTAAATAATGTGTTGGCGCATAAGTATTGGTATTTGGTTGAAAGTAAACAATAAACTTATCGGCTTTATAACCTGTTTTAGCCCTTTTGATTCCTTCTTCGAGTTGTTCTCTTATGGTTGGCATTTTACGGGATGGCTCTGGTGTGAAAGAATCTACATTACAATAAGTACATCCTCCATACCCTTTGCTCCCATCACGGTTAGGGCAGGTAAATCCACCATCTACGATCACTTTAAACACCCGCTGACCATGGTATTTTTCACGCAGATGCGTTCCATAATTCCTATATCCTTTAATACCTAAATCTACCTGTGTTCCCATTGCCACAAAAATACACAAATACATTTAAGTATAAGCTTTTGACTTTCAAGATTACAAACTGAGGTCATTTCCGAACATAAAGAAGAATACCTGAATGATAATATGCAGTCATCTATAGCATAAAAAACCGTTCAGGTTTTAAATCTGAACGGTTAAATCTTTCTTCTGGTCGGTGGCATACCAAACAGATTACCAATCTAAAACAGGCAGGTAATACACCAATCTGGGAATAGCACTACCAATGCATTTCTGGTAAACAACCTAATCTTAAAACCCTTAAATCTTACGAATCCTGATCCTCTTTAGGCTTACTTATATAATAAATAGGAATCCCAATCAGCATAATCGCAACACCCCAACCGCAGGTACTGGTTTTAAAAACCAATAACCCTATACAAATTGCAATGGCAACAAGAATATAAAATGCGGGTAGAATCGGGTAACCAAACGCTTTATACGGACGATCAGCATTTGGCATTTTTCTGCGTAAAATAAATATACCATATATGGTAAGGATATAGAAAATCATTACAATGATGATCACAAAATCCAATAAATCGCCATATTTACCTGTTAAACATAATGCTGATGCCCAAACACATTGTGCCCAGAGTGCCCAGCTCGGCACACTGGCTTTATTTAAAACCGCAGCTTTTTTAAAGAATAAACCATCCTTTGCCATGGTATAATAAACCCTTGCCCCTGCCATAATCAATCCGTTATTACAGGCGAAAGTGGAGATCATAATCATGATGGCAATGATATAAGTACCAATGCTTCCAAAAATCGGTTGGGCTGCGGCTACCGCTACCCGGTCATCGGCAGCTGTAGCAATTTCCTGCAATGGCAAAACCGCCAGATACATCAGGTTGGCCAGGATATAAATTACACTAACAATGAAAGTGCCTAAAAACAAACTTAAACCAACATTGCGTTCGGGATTTTTAATTTCGCCGGCAATAAAGGTCACCCCATTCCAGGCATCACTGCTAAATAAAGAACCTACCATCGCAGCAGCTATACCAGAAAGGAGTGCTTTCCCGGCTACATCAGCCCAAACACCTGCTTTAGGATCAAAACTACGCGTTGACCAGGCATCAGCCCAGTTTGCATTCCATATCTCAGCATTTGCAGCCAGTGAAAAACCAAAAATGATTAATCCGAAAAGAGACAGAATTTTGATGATGGTTAAAATGGTTTGCAAAATTTTACTGTCTTTTACACCTTTACTATTAATATATGTTAACAATATTATAGTGGCGATGGATACCAGCTGGGCAGCATTCAGTTTAAAGCTACCTCCATCATACAATATGTTCTTATCACTTAAGGGCGCATATAAATAAGCGGCAAATTTGGAGAAGGCAACACCTACCGCGGCAATTGTTCCGGTTTGAATCACAGCAAAGAAACTCCAGCCGTATAAAAACGCAATTAACTTGTTATAAGCTTCCTTTAAATATACATATTGGCCGCCCGCTTTTGGGAACATGGCACTTAGCTCGCCATAGCTTATCGCAGCAATAATGGTTACTACTGCTGTTAATGCCCAGATCAGGATTAACCAGCCTGCAGAGCCTACCTGCCTGGTTATATCAGCACTTACAATAAAAATACCTGAGCCAATCATCGAACCGACAACAAGCATGGTACCATCAAAAAGGCCAAGCGCTCTTTTGAACGTTTGGTCCTGAGGTTCTTTCTCCATAATTAAGTTTAGTTTGTGGCTAATTTATTTAAAAAAAAGAAAAACAAACCTGTTCTGGTGTATTATTTTAATCGAATAAAAAATATTCTTCCGTTTCCTAAATATTTAAGCTTAAGAAAATAAAATTATTATATTGCTAAACTAATAACTCAAACTGCAATATCAATGTTCTTTAAAAATGAGCGTGTATTAAGAACCTGATATAATGAACTAACCAAATATTTAACTATGGATTTTTTACAAAACAATTTAATTTACAGTATTCCGGCTTTGGGCCTTGTTGGAATAATTGTCATGCTGATTAAAAGCGCCTGGGTAAATAAGCAAGATGCCGGCGACAAAAACATGCAGGAACTTGCCGGCTATATTGCTGATGGAGCAATGGCCTTTTTAAAGGCGGAATGGAGAGTCTTAAGTATTTTTGCAATTTTTACTGCAGCCTTACTGGCCTACTCCGGAACAATAACAGAAATAAATGGTGTTCCGATGCATTCCAGCTGGATTATTTCCATTTCCTTTATTATTGGAGCTGTATTTTCGGCAACTGCCGGATATATTGGAATGAAATCTGCCACGAAAGCCAATGTGAGAACCACTCAGGCAGCAAGAACCAGTTTAAAACAGGCATTAAAAGTATCTTTTACCGGTGGCACTGTAATGGGGCTGGGTGTTGCCGGACTTGCGGTATTGGGTTTAGGCGGATTGTTCATCGTTTTCCTTCAACTATTTCATGTAACCAATGCGAATAGCGTGGAAATGAGAACAGCAATTGAAGTTTTAACAGGTTTTTCTCTCGGAGCTGAATCAATTGCTTTATTTGCCCGTGTTGGTGGTGGTATTTATACAAAAGCAGCCGACGTAGGTGCAGATTTAGTGGGCAAGGTTGAAGCCGGGATTCCGGAAGATGATGTTAGAAACCCTGCTACAATTGCAGATAATGTGGGTGATAACGTGGGAGATGTTGCGGGTATGGGTGCCGATTTATTCGGATCGTACGTAGCAACAATATTGGCCACCATGGTTTTAGGGCAAGAAATTACAGTAATAGATAAATTTGGAGGCATGTCTCCTATCCTGTTGCCAATGGTTATTTGTGGTTTGGGCATTATCTTTTCCATTATCGGAACGTGGTTTGTAACCATTAAAGATGAAAAATCAAATGTACAGAACGCTTTAAATTTAGGCAACTGGTCTTCAATCGTGATTACTGCGGTTGCTTCTTTTTTTATTGTGAAATGGATGTTGCCCGAAACTTTAAACCTACGCGGTTATGAGTTTTCGAGCATTAACGTGTTTTATGCAATTATAGTTGGCTTAGTTGTGGGCACGATCATGAGTATTGTAACAGAGTATTTCACAGCAATGGGAAAAGGCCCTGTAAACTCTATCATACAACAATCTTCAACTGGTCACGCCACCAATATCATTGCCGGTTTATCTGTCGGGATGAAATCGACTGTTATTCCAATTTTAGTTTTGGCGGGCGGAATTATGGCCTCATATCACTTCGCCGGACTTTATGGAGTGGCAATTGCTGCTGCTGGTATGATGGCTACCACTGCCATGCAATTGGCAATTGATGCTTTCGGACCAATCGCCGATAATGCCGGAGGCATTGCAGAAATGAGTCAGTTACCACCTGAGGTTCGTGAAAGAACAGATAATTTAGATGCCGTAGGAAATACCACGGCCGCTACCGGTAAAGGTTTTGCCATTGCATCGGCAGCATTAACCTCGCTGGCTTTATTTGCTGCATTTGTGGGTATTGCAGGAATTACTGCCATTGATATTTATAAAGCTCCGGTTTTGGCCGGATTATTTGTTGGCGGAATGATTCCGTTTATTTTTTCTGCGTTATGCATCCAGGCTGTTGGTAAAGCAGCCATGGACATGGTTCAGGAGGTTCGTCGTCAGTTTAGAGAAATTCCCGGTATCATGGAATATAAGGCTAAACCAGAATATGAAAAGTGTGTGGCCATTTCTACCAAGGCTTCTATCCGCGAAATGATGTTGCCAGGCGCCATCGCCTTAATCACACCAATTATCATTGGCTTTACTTTTGGCCCTGAGGTTTTAGGCGGTTTACTGGCTGGTGTTACGGTAACAGGTGTATTGATGGGAATTTTCCAGAGCAATGCCGGGGGTGCATGGGATAATGCTAAAAAATCATTTGAACAAGGCGTGATGATCAACGGGGAAATGTTTTATAAAAAATCAGAACCGCATAAGGCTTCAGTTACCGGAGATACAGTTGGAGATCCATTTAAAGACACATCTGGTCCTTCAATGAACATTTTGATCAAATTAATGTCGATTGTTTCACTGGTTATTGCACCTTACATCGCAGTTAAGGCTGTAACTAACGATCATCGTCAGGAAGTTCGTAAAGAAATCCGGATTGAGCAAAAAACAGATGCTTTAGGCAACACAATTACCGATACTTTAACCAATACGACAGACACTTTAACAAATTAGTTGTAAAATCATAGAGATAATAATACTGAAAGGGGGATTTTAGCAAAATCCCTTTTTCTTTTTCGTAATTTTTATTTAGGTTTACCGCTTATTATCATAAAATCAACAAACATAAAAAGACTAAACAAATTATGAATCTTAAAAAGCCTATTGATGTGCTTATAGCAGAATCTGCTGAAAGTGGCGAGGGAACGCTCAAGCGTACGCTGAGCAGTACCAGCCTTGTTGCTCTGGGTATTGGAGCTATTATTGGGGCAGGTTTATTCTCTTTAACCGGTATTGCTGCAGCTGATCATGCTGGCCCTGCTGTAACTTTATCATTTGTACTGGCAGCAGTAGGTTGTGCTTTTGCAGGATTGTGTTATGCTGAATTTGCATCAATGATTCCGGTTGCAGGTAGTGCGTACACTTATTCTTATGCCACTATGGGCGAGTTTATGGCTTGGGTTATCGGCTGGGACTTAGTATTGGAATATGCATTGGGCGCCGCTACGGTTGGTGTTTCCTGGTCGGGATATTTTAATAAACTATTACATGAGTTTGGTGTTGAAATGCCGCTCTATTTAACAAAATCATTTGCAGAAGCTGATGGCGGAGGGATCAATCTTCCTGCTGTGGTAATCGTTTCCTTACTTTCATTAATGTTAATACGGGGTACAAAAGAATCCGCAAGCCTTAACAATATCCTGGTGGTAGTAAAGGTGGCTGTTGTTATCCTGTTTATTGCACTTGGCTGGAAATTCATCAATCCAGCTAACCATACTCCTTATATCCCGGAAAATACTGGCGTAAAGGGAGAGTTTGGTATTTCAGGAATTGCTGCCGGTGCGGCTTTGGTATTCTTCGCGTTTATTGGCTTTGATGCCGTTTCTACAGCAGCTCAGGAAGCTAAAAACCCACAAAAAGGGATGCCAATCGGTATTTTAGGTTCATTGGTGGTATGTACAATACTTTACGTGTTGTTTGCCCATGTAATGACTGGTTTAGTGCCTTTCAGCATATTTAAAGGTGATGCTTCTCCTGCTGCGACAGCATTTAAAGTTACTGGATACAGTTGGTTACAAATGGGGCTGATTATTGCCATTTTAGCGGGTTATACCTCTGTTATATTGGTAATGCTGATGGGTCAGTCAAGGGTATTTTATACCATGTCAAAAGATGGATTGTTGCCTAAATTCTTCAGCAGTATCCACTCTAAATTCAGAACACCATTTAAAACCAATATATTCTTTATGGTATTTGTGAGCATATTCGCAGGATTTGTTCCGGTTACAGATTTAGGTCATATGGTATCTATAGGAACCCTGTTCGCTTTCTCATTAGTTTGTATCGGTGTAATGTTATTGCGCAAAACTGATCCTGACAGACCTCGCCCTTTCAAAACACCATTGGTTCCATTCGTGCCAATTATGGGTGTAGTTGTTTGTGTGTATTTAATGTCATCACTACCACTGGAAGCATGGATCAGATTAGCGATCTGGATGGCTTTAGGTATAGCAATCTATTTCTTCTATGGCAAAGGGAATTCAGTACTGAGAAACAAGGGAAAAGTTGTTCAACCAGTCGATCCTCCTAAACCAGAATTGTAATTAATATTTAAAGCCCCGGTAATTCGGGGCTTTTTTATGCCAATAATTTTGCAAAAGATTTAATTGATCTACCTTTGCAAAAATTCCTTACAATGAACCATTGTCTATCATCGATCAAGAATAAATATATTGTGGTGCTTTCCATCTTATTGATCATTTCTTCTGAGGCCTTTGCCCAAAGAACAATTAATGATGTGATGGACTCAACAACGGTTAACCATTTATTAATCATCTCTAAAAAATATGGCTCATTATCTTTTAGCGGATATTTACAGCCACAATTTCAAGTTGCGCAATCAAACGGAACACTGGCTGAATATCAGGGAGGAAATTTTGGAGAATATACCAATAATCGGTTCAGGTTAAGAAGGGGGCGATTAAGAGCAGACTATATGATGCTGGATGAGAAAGGAAATCCATCCACTTACTTTGTATTACAATTTGATGGAACAGAACAAGGCGTAGCCATCAGAGATTTCTGGGGTCGGTACTATGAGAATAAATGGAAAATTCTTTACGTTACATTAGGTCTTTCCGGTCGCCCGTTCGGAAATGAGTTACAACTGTCATCATCGGTTAGGGAAGCTCCGGAACGTGGACGGATGTCGCAAATTTTAATGAAAACTGAACGTGATTTAGGTGCAACATTTACTTTAAATCCCCGATGGCAGGATGCTGCATTAAAAAATATTGTGCTCGATTTGGGAATCTACAACGGACAAGGTTTGGCTGGTCCCGGAGAATTTGATAATAGTAAAGACTTTATTGCCCGGCTGAGTCATAAAGCATATGAACTAAAAAAAATGGGCTTATCAATCGCCGGAGGAATAAGCACCTTGCAGGGCGGACTAAACCATCGCTTGCCTCTGAGTTACAAAATGGAAAACACAGGTGGATCATGGGCCATGGTAAAAGATTCTTCCAGCACAACCATTAACAAAGTAGCCCCACGCAGATATTACGGAGCAGATATACAACTGGCCACGTTAACAAAAAGCTGGAAGTCGGAATTCAGGGCTGAAGTCATTTCTGGTTTACAATCTGCAACCGCCACCACCTCAACAACTCCAGGCTCCTACCCTGTTGATAGTAAATCTGTAGCACTTCCATATTATACCCGAAATTTTAACGGCGCGTATTTTACCTTAGTGCAAACACTAAACAGTACAGATAATCAGCTGATCTTGAAATATGACTGGTATGATCCGAATGCAAAAGTGAATGGAATGGATATTTCAGTAAATAAAGGACTAACAGCAGCCGACGTTCGGTTTGATACTTTTGGATTTGGATTTTTACACCATTTCAACCCTCATTTTAAAGCTGTACTTTATTATGATATTATCAAAAATGAATCAACCCAAATACCAGGTTACACAGATGACAGAAAAGACAATGTATTAACATTAAGAACGCAATTCCATTTCTAATAAATGGTTTGATAATGAGTATTTAATACAAATTGCCTTACCTTTGATTAAAATTGTTCCCTATGAAATTCGATTTTATGAAGTTTGACTTTACGGAGATTCTATCAACCACAATGGTACTCTTCGCTATAATAGATATTTTGGGCGCAATTCCGGTTGTGATTGAACTTCGTAGAAAAGCCGGACATATCGAATCTGAAAAGGCATCATTGGTTGCTGCAGGTTTAATGATCCTGTTTCTTTTCTTAGGAGAATCATTACTTAAAGTAATTGGCCTGGATGTAGAATCTTTTGCCATTGCAGGCTCTTTTGTGATTTTCTTCATTGCAATGGAAATGGTTTTGGGCCTTACTATTTTTAAAGAAGAAGCGCCTGAAACGGTTTCAATTGTACCATTGGCATTTCCTTTAATAGCAGGCGCCGGAACGATGACCACATTGCTTTCCTTAAAAACAGAATACCATACCCAAAACATTTTAATAGGAATTCTCCTCAATATTCTTTTTGTTTATTTCGTTTTGAAGAATACCAATAGGCTGGAAAAACTTTTCGGCAAGTCAGGCTTAAACATTCTGCGTAAAGCATTTGGTGTAATTTTATTAGCTATCGCCATTAAATTATTCAGAAATAATACCGGGTTATAATCCCTGGACGGTGGCATACCGAACAGATTACAATTGAAAAAGCTTGGTAAGCCACCAACCTTGAATTTTTAATCTGTAACAAAAATTTCGTATATTGATCTAAACAGAAAGCTATACTATGAACAGCTTTGAAGAATATACTTTAATTATCGGGGCAATTGCTGTTTTAATAGAGGCAGTTAAATACCTTAAAAAGAATTTCAAATCCTGGTTTGAACACGTATAGATTTTGCCTAAAATATCAGTATTTCTTGTCAATTGAAAAAAGTTGATAAGCCAACCTTGCAATAGAATTAAACTTCCCAATATCATTTATAAGCAACCTGATCTTAAAATCATATCATCCTACAAATCATGGCTAGTCTTTAGCCTTCCTGTCCCTATCAGTAGCGCACCAAACAGTTTATCAATCGAAAAAGGTTGATGAGCCGCCAACCAGCGAATAGCATTCTCCTATATCATTTTTTGCAAGCAACCTGATCTTAAAATCATATCATCTTACAAATCATGGCTCGTCTTTAGCCTTCCTGTTCCTATCAGTGGCGCACCAAACAGTTTATTATCAATCGAAAAAGGTTGATGAGCCGTCAACTGTGAAATAACCTTCTGAATATCATTTTTATAAGCAACCTGATCTTAAAATCATATCATCACATCATAGCTTGTCTTTGATCAATCTTGCCACAAACATCGTATCGGCATTGTTCTGGTATCCTTTAATCAATTCCATTTTTTCCAATGTTAACGGTAGTGTATCTAACAAATGCTCGATTACCGCTTCATTTTCAGCTGCAAAAGCTGAACAGGTAATATAAATCAGAGGTTTCCCTGGCTTTAAATATTTAATCACGTTGGGCACTATTGCTTTCTGTATGGTAGCGAACTGATTAATCTTACGCTCCTCAAAAAAACTAAGCATTTCGGGTGTTCTGCCCCAGGTGCCTGAGCCCGTACAAGGCGCATCCAATATTATTCCGTCAAATTGATAGTGATGGAGAATCTGATCATTGTTTTTTAGCAGATCGAGTTCCTTTTTATGATATTTCTTAATGCCAGCCAAACGAAAGCGTTCATCTAAATTCATCAGCACAGATTCTCTTAAATCGGTAACCAGCAGCTCAATAACCGGCTCCATACTATGAAGCAAAAGTGTTTTACCTCCAGAAGCTGCACAGCAATCCCACCACTTATCCCATTTATTCGGTTTAAAATAATTACCGGTGTATTGTGAAGAGAGATCCTGAACCTGGTAAGATCCTTCGTTCAAGATCGTTTCCAGTTTTGTTCCATTAGGTAAAGCCAAAGCCACTTCCGAAACCTGATTTACTCCTATCCCTTCATTTTTAAGTTTCGTTGCTATGTTTTTTGCCTCCTCAGCTGCTACTCTGATAAATAAATCCGGCTGTTTAAAAAAAGAAGTAAAAAACGCTTCCCGGTCTAAACCTTCTGATAGATTTGCATGAAAAGGATAAACGTCATCCAGAATAAAATCCGGGTATTTACCTTTAATCAGGCTTAGTTTTTCAGCTAAGGGGCTTTCGGTCTTTTCCTTTAAATCCGGAAAGTTCTTTTCTACTACGGCGCTTAAAGTGTCGTGACAAAGAAAATCAGCCACGCATAGTCTTTCCTCATTGCTTAAATTTGGAAGCGCTTTACCCAATCTGAAGAAGCTGTAAACATGTCTGGTAGCCCATCTCCTATCAGAAGAACCCATTTGTTTGTGCTGTTTAAAATAGCCTGGCAGGAAACGATGCAAAGGCAAATTGCCATCATAACTGATTAGAATCTGTTCAAAGGCCCTTAACTGATGATCAGCTCGCATAGAAAAAAGAAAATATTTTTAAATTATTCGACAATGTTCAATGCGAAGTTTTTATATTTCAACAGCATCAAACTGGTGTTAATATAACCTAATTTTTCATCATGAATAAATGAAAAATTATTGTGGAGCCCTTTATACTTATCCTTTGTAATGTAATCTCTGTAATCTTCACCATAAAGAGATAATAACCTGCCGAAGTAGAAACCAACATCGAAACCTTTATAAGCATACTCTCCTGGTTCAAAACCGTATTTATATCGGTATTTCTTAATGAAAGTAATTACATCAGCACTTTTGTAATCTATTTTATAAGAGGAACTGATAATGGTATTTAGTGCCTGTACTTTCTCTGTAGGATAATTTTGTTTTACCCAGTTCGGATGTCCGAAAAGGTTGATGTTATACCCACCGGATGGAAGGTTTTTTAACTTGAAAAGCTTTTCAATGGTGGGCAAAACAAATGCCCGGTCTGAAGAGGTTATCACAACAGCATATTGCTTTCCTTTAATCATTTTCGTTTCAAATGTATAAGCAGAAGCATATTCCTGAACAATGAAACCGGTATTGCGTTGCAAATATGATCTTATGGGCGATGCAAACTGTTCGTCTTCTGTTTTTTTAGGATTGATTAATACCACAATTGTACTTGCAGTATTGTAGTTTTTAGCAATATATGCAGCAATCTTTTCTCCATGAAGATCAATGTTGTTGACAATCGAGATAAGATTCGGATTATTAAATTCAGCCGGACTCGAAGCAGCCAAAGGCGAAACGATTGTTAGATTGTTTTCTTTAGCATAGTTAGAAATAAATTTCTGTCCATCAGGAAACACAGGACCAACAATCAGATCACTTTGCCTAAACCGGTCATTTTTATAAAGCAATGAGATATGAGCATGATCATCCTGAGTATCAAAAACACTTAGTTTAAAGTTTTGTCCTGATGTTGCAGCTGAATCCAATCCCAATTTAAAGCCCTGATAAAAATCAATAGGCATTGCATATTTTTCAATATCAGATTTAGTGGCCGTTTTTAGGTTAAGTTCATTAAGCTTGAATGGTATGAGTAATGAAATTCCCGCCTGATTAAACTTTTTTGTTGCCTTTTTTTCAACAGGTTTTTCTTTTTCTTCAGGTTTGGCTGTTTCAGTTTTCGGCGTTCTTATTTTAGGCGAACAAGCACCTAAAACTAATGTAAACAAAACCAATATCCAGTAAATCCTTTTAAAATTCATACCTATCATTTTTAACAAAATATGCCGGCAAAAGTTCTACCTTGCCAGCATAATTCTTATTTTATGTAGTTTGGAGCTGAAAACCCCAAACTGAAAACGCACAGTTAAATTATTCCCACTCAATGGTTGCCGGTGGTTTCGAGCTGATATCGTAAACCACTCTATTGATGCCTTTCACTTTATTGATGATCTCATTTGAGATTTTTGCCAAAACTTCGTACGGTAAATGGCACCAATCTGCTGTCATACCATCTACTGATTCAACTGCACGTAAGCAAATCACATTTTCATAAGTACGCTCATCACCCATTACGCCAACAGACTGAACAGGCAAAAAGATTGCCCCGGCCTGCCAAACTTTGTCGTATAAACCAGCGGCTTTTAATTCGTTAATATAAATGGAATCAGCATGTTGCAGAATTTCTACTTTTTCTGCAGTTACATCGCCCAGAATACGAATGGCTAAACCCGGCCCTGGGAAAGGGTGCCGACCTAAAATAGAATCATCAATTCCTAAAGCCTTCCCTACCCTGCGAACTTCATCTTTAAACAAAGTGTTCAATGGTTCTACCACTTTCAACTTCATGAAATCAGGTAAACCACCAACATTATGGTGCGATTTTATGGTTGCAGATGGTCCGTTTACTGAAATGGATTCAATCACATCAGGATAAATGGTTCCCTGCCCGAGCCAGTTTACACCGGTAACTTCATGTGCAGCATCATCAAACACTTCAATGAAAACACGGCCGATGGCTTTTCGTTTTAGCTCCGGATCTTTTAATCCCGCAAGCTGACTTAAAAAGCGATCTTTAGCGTCAATTCCTTTAATGTTTAAGCCCATGTGTTTGTATTGCTCAAGCACTTGTTCATATTCATCTTTACGCAACAAACCATTATCAACAAAAATGCAATGTAAATTTGTTCCGATGGCCTTGTGAAGCAATACCGCAGCAACACTGCTATCCACACCACCAGATAAGCCTAACACCACTTTATCATTACCCAGTTTTTCTTTCAGGTCTGCAACTGTGGTTTCAATGAAAGATGCTGAAGTCCAGTCTTGTTTACATCCGCAAATATCAACCAGGAAGTTTTCAAGCAAAATCTTACCATCTATACTATGTGTAACCTCCGGATGGAACTGAATGGCATAAGTATCAGAATCTTTAATATGGTAGGCTGCAACCTTTACACTATCCGTACTGGCAATCAATTCGAAATTATCCGGAATGCCGGTAATGGTATCGCCATGGCTCATCCAAACCTGAGAATCGATATTGATTCCCTTGAATAATTTATTTTCCTGATCTACAAAACTTAAGTTGGCACGGCCATATTCGCGTGTAGAGGAAGGCTGAACATCGCCACCTGAATGTTGAGCAATATATTGAGCGCCGTAACAAACAGCCAATAAAGGATATTTTGTATGGTATTTTGTTAAGTCAATTTGAGGAGCATCATCCTGACGAACAGAATATGGGCTACCTGAAAAGATAACACCTTTTACATCTTCAGTAATTTCGGGAAGGTTGTTGAATGGGTATATTTCACAGTAAATATTTAGTTCGCGAACTCGACGGGCTATGAGTTGTGTAAACTGCGAACCAAAATCGACGATAATGATTTTTTCTTGCATCCGCAAAGTTAGCAATTAGATATGAGATTTTGGTGCCCATAACTTAGATTTTGCTATTTTTTACCAAATGATTTTTAATCCGCTGGCTTGATATTTTGATATGTTTTCATCCTTTGATATTAAAGAGGCATTTTGTTGAATAGCCTGCCAGATCAGCATTCTGCCAAAAGGATCTTTATGCCAGCAAGTATCTAATTGATGGTAATTAGCTGCCTCAGCCGGCAAAAGAGGTAAAAGCTTAAAACCTGTTTGGATTGCTAAATCAGGCAAGGCCTCCGGACTGATCCTTAATGCCTCTAATTTACCTAGTGAATGCTTTAATGATATTTTCCAAAAACTTATCGCACTTACAAATATTATATTGCTTTTATCTTCAATGATTTCTTGTGATTTGACGGATAGTTTTGATGAGTACATTAACGACCAAATAAAGGTGTGCGTATCCAGCAAATAGCTCATAATCCCAAAAACTCCTCTTCCGTCATTTTGAAATCATCCCTAAAGATGATTTCGGCCTTGCCATCCAATATTCCTAATTTACGTTTACCTTCTTTTTTATCTAATTTAGGAACAAAATATCCTATAACTTCTTTCTTTTTACCATAAGTTACAGCTATTTCTCTCCCTTCTTTCACTTGCTCTATTACCTCTGAAAAATGAGTTTTAAATTCACCAACCGACATCTTTTTCATAAATCAAATACAAACAAAACTTGTCAAGTTGTCAAGAACAGCTTAAGTTTAATGATTTTATCTCTTATGTGTTCATGTACCAATTCAAGCAACCAAACGATTAAACAATTAACCAGTTCAAACAACTAACCAATTCAAACAACTAACCAACTAACCACATCAACCAACTAACCAATTAAACAATTAACCAGTTCAAACGATTAACCACTTCAAACAATTAACCAATTCAAACAACTAACCAACTAACCAGTTCAAACAATTAACCAGTTAACCTGCTATTCAATCAACTCCACCTCTACTCCAAATTTTCTTAAAAAATCCACACCTTCATCACTTGGCAAGCCCTTATATGCCGCATAAGATTTTGAGTAATAAACCAATTTAATTCCTGACGATAAAATTAACCTGGCACAAGCAATGCATGGCGATAAAGTAGTATAAAGCGTGCATCCTTCTATTTTTGATCCGTTTTTAGAGGCATAAAGAATGGCATTCTCTTCCGCATGCAAGGCTAAAGAACAACTGCCTTTGCTATCTCTTGCACAACCATGCTCCGGCCATTCTTCATCGCAATTGTGCGTTCCGGCGGGTGGTCCGTTATAACCGATGGAAATAATCCGGGTATCTTTTGTTAAAACTGCACCAACATGAGCACGCACGCAATGCGAACGGGCAGCTAAATCAGTAGCGAGGTTCATGAATATGGTATTGAAACTTGGTTTGTCAGTCATGGTTAAAAATCAAAAAAGCCACAAAGAAATTAATCTTTGTGGCCGTAAAAATACTTTATTAAAAATTAATGTCCACCTTCAGCAGTAATATTTTCGACATCTATACCTTGTTTTTTAAGTTCTCCGCTTACTTTCCAAGCGAAGAAAATTAAGTAGGCAAAGCCTAAAACAGGAATGATGTAAGAATTATGAATACCAGCACTATCAGCTAGTTCGCCTTGAATTGGAGGAATAATCGATCCACCTAGAATCATCATAATTAGGAATGATGACCCTTGTGAAGTATATTTTCCTAAGCCAGTAATAGCTAAAGAGAATATTGATGGCCACATAATTGAACAGCATAAACCGCCGCTTACAAAAGCAAAAATAGCAACATGACCGGTAGTTAATAATCCGATTATCATTGCTATCGCACCTAATGTTCCAAAAATAGCGAGCGTTTTTGCTGGCTTTTCCTGACCAAAAAACACAGCTAAAATCATTACAGCAATACATATAGAATAAATGTAAAGATTTCCAACATCAGTACCGGTTGCATGATTTACAACTAGGATAATGCCAAAAGCAATAAAAGGCACAATAACTGTTAAAATATTTTTAGTCATCTTGGTCAAATTGAATGCACTTACTGCACCGGCCCAACGACCAATCATCATACTTCCCCAGTATAAAGAAATATATGGTTTAATATCTGCGTCATCTAAACCGCCAAAAGCAGGTAATTTTAATAATGCACCCAAATTACTTTGAATAGTTACCTCAGTACCAACGTACATGAAAATGGCAAGCATCCCCAAAACCAATTGTGGATATTGCATGGCACCCCAACTTGCTAAGTTTTCTTTCTTTACAAAATAGCCAAACAATAAAGCTGCAAGAATAATTGCGAAAGATGAATAAACGAAAATTGATGCGCTTATACCTGTCATGTTAGCTAACGGACCAGCAGCTGCGACCATTAAAAAACCTAAAATCATTACCACTAAAGATCCTGTTGGTTTACTACTAGCTTCTATTTTTTCGTTACTCGTTACATCAGGTAGTTTTGAAATGCCAAAGAACACCGCCACCGCCAAGAACAAACCTGCAAGGATATAGTATAAATTATTAATTGATGAAATTTCTACCACTTTAGCAACAGCGTCATTAGCTGTTCCGAAAAGAACAACACTAACGATTACAGGTCCCATTAAACCACCAAAGTTATTAATACCGCCTGCCAAGTTTAATCGGTGCGCACCACTTTCGGGCTTGCCCAAAGCAACAACAAATGGATTTGCAGCTGTTTGCTGTAGAGAGAATCCTAATGCAATGACAAAAAATGCAAATAAAATAAATAAGAATGACCCAGAATGAACCGCTGGAATCATTAGTAATGCACCACCTGCTGAAATTATCAAACCAGCGATAATCCCTTTTTTGTATCCTATTTTGTTTAAGATATCGACTTTACTTGCTTGAGATGCAAAATACAAAATCAGTGACCCAATAAAGTAACCGCCATAAAAGGTAAAATCGATCAGTTGTGATTCAAATTGGGTTAATTTGAAATGAGTTTTACAAAAGGGAATGAAAATACCGTTTGATGCGGCAACAAACCCCCAAAAAAAGAATACAGTTATAATCGTGTATAGCGCTGTACCATAATTTTTTGTCGTTTCCTTTGTCATTTTATATTTAATATAATTTAGTTTTAGTGGGGCTAAACATAAATAAAAAAAAATTAATTAACAGTAACTTTTATGCAACTAATGCAACAAAAATAAATGCCCTATGTTTAGGTATAAAATTGCATATTCGCATATTATAAACAATACAATACATGTTTGAAGCCATATTATTAGGTATTGGGGCAGGGATTATTTCGTCGTTTTTAACAGGTCCGGTATTTTTTGCAATGATTAAAACCAGTATAGAGAGAGGCTTCAAAGCCGGATTTTCTTTGGCTATTGGTGTTATAATTAGTGATATTTTTCTGATTGCCTTAGTGCTTTTCGGCAGCCAGTTTTTCGAATACAAAGCAAGCTTTGATAAATATGTTGGAAGCATTGGCGGTATTTTCTTACTTGCAGTGGGAATATATTACCTCATTTCAAAAATTACAGTTAACTACGATTCGACAACCCTTCCGAAGGTAAGCAAGCGGAGTTTTGTTCTAAAAGGATTTTTGATGTGTATCCTAACTCCTTCCACTTTGATGTTTTGGATTATTGTAAGCGGGATTATTTCAGTAAAGCTGAATAATATGCTTAATGAAAAACTGGTTTGTTTCTTCATTGCGATGGCAACCCAATTGAGTATAGACGGTGCAAAAAGCTTTTACTCCAGCAAACTCCGGTATAAAATAAAAGAAGATGCTTTAAAAACCCTGAACAAAATTGCCGGAGTAATTATTATATTTTTTGCTTTTTGGCTGATCTATAAAACCTACATTCAGTTTTATGCCTAGGTACTTTTATTTTGAATAAAAGTGTCATCTAGCTTTGCCTTTACGATGTTGCAAATCCTGGTCTATTATTCCTTTGCACAAAACCCGTTCACCCACTGTCATTCTGAGCATCGCGAAGAATCTCCAAGCGATGAAACACAAACTTTAATACAGCACCACACCTCTTAAAAAACAAGCCAGTAATAAACCAGGTGTAATGCTTGTAGGTTGCAGATTTACTTCGTAGCTGCTTCGCGGTCTTCACTGCGTTCAGAATGACAAAACCCGAATATACCTGTCATTCTGAGCATCGCGAAGAACCTCAAAGCGATGAAACACAAACTTTAACTCAGCACCGCACCCCTTAAAAAACAAAGTCAGCAGTAAACCAGGTATAATGCTTATAGGCTATAGATTTACTTCGTAGCTGCTTCGCGGTCTTCGTTGCACTCAGAATGACAAAACCCATTTAACCACTGTCATTCTGAACGCAGTGAAGAATCTCCAGGCGATGAAACACAAACTTTAACACAGCACCACACCCTTAAAAAAACAAAGCCAGTAATAAACCAGGTGCAACACCTTTTGTCATTCTGAGTGCAATGACAAAACCCGAATATACCTGTCATTCTGAGCATCGCGAAGACCTGCGAAGCAAGCATGAGTACAATTGAAAACAACGTTATTAATGAATAACCTCAAAGCGATGAAACACAAACTTTAATACAGCACCACACCCTTAAAAAAACAAAGCCAGTAATAAACCAGGTGCAACACCTGTAGGCCACAGATTCTTCGTTGCACTCAGAATGACAAAACCCATTTAACCACTGTCATTCTGAACGCAGTGAAGAATCTCCAGGCGATGAAACACAAACTTTAATACAGCACCACACCCTTAAAAAAACAAAGCCAGTAATAAACCAAGGTGCAACACCTTTTGTCATTCTGAGTGCAATGACAAAATCCGAATATACCTGTCATTCTGAGCATCGCGAAGACCTGCGAAGCAAGCATGAGTACAATTGAAAACAACGTTATTAATGAAGAATCTCCAGGCGATGAAACACAAACTTTGATACAGCACCGCACCTCTTAAAAAACAAAGCCAGTAATAAACCAGGTGCAACACCTTTTGTCATTCTGAGTGCAATGACAAAACCCGAATATACCTGTCATTCTGAGCATCGCGAAGAATCTCAAAGCGATGAAACACAAACTTTAATACAGCACCACACCCTTAAAAAAACAAAGCCAGTAATAAACCAGGTGCAACACCTTTCATTCTGAGTGCAATGACAAAACCCGAATATACCTGTCATTCTGAGCATCGCGAAGACCTGCGAAGCAAGCATGAGTACAATTGAAAACAACGTTATTAATGAATAACCTCAAAGCGATGAAACACAAACTTTGATACAGCACCACACCCTTAAAAAAACAAAGCCAGTAATAAAGCAGGTGCAACACCTTTTGTCATTCTGAGTGCAATGACAAAACCCGAATATACCTGTCATTCTGAGCATCGCGAAGAACCTCAAAGCGATGAAACACAAACTTTAACTCAGCACCGCACCTCTTAAAAAACAAAGCCAGTAACCGGCTCATTTTTAAAACAAAAAAATAGCCCACATTAAATGTGAGCTATTTTTGATCTGTTTCGTGCTTAATAAGCCCTTTGATTATTTCCTTCTTTCCAGTTAACAAATGCCTTATTGACCACTTTGTTACCACCAGGAGTTGGATAATTACCAGAGAAATACCAATCTCCCTTGTTCTTCGGACAAGCTTCGTGCAGGTTTTCTAAACTCTGATAGATAACCTCAACCTCGGCAACCGTTCCTTTTGGTGTAATGATCTGAGCAATTTTAGCCGAAATTTCTTCAGGAGTAAATGGCTTATAAATATCTTTAACGTGATTTATGATTTCTTCTTTAGGTAATAGCAGTGATGCTTTACATTTTGTATAAACATCTTCTATAACCTGCCACATCCCACGTTCAGTGAGCAATTGAATGGCGGCATCGAAAGCAACAAACTGTCCCATTCTACTCATATCAATACCATAGCAATCCGGATAACGAATTTGAGGTGCAGAAGAAACAATGATGATTTTCTTAGGGTGTAAACGATCTACGATTTTAATGATACTCTGCTTTAATGTTGTACCGCGAACAATCGAATCATCAAGTGCAACCAAAGTATCCGTATGGTTGTTAATGATTCCATAAGTAGTATCATAAACGTGAGCAACCATTTCGCTGCGATCTGCATCCTGCGTAATAAATGTCCTCAATTTCACATCCTTTACGGCAAGTTTTTCCACTCGGGGCGCCATGGATAATAAATCATCCAGTTGCTCATCAGTTAGCTGCTCTTTTTTGTGTAAAAGTGTATCTTTTTGATGCTTCCGAACATACTGCTGAACACCATCCACCATTCCAAAAAAGGCCACTTCTGCTGTATTCGGAATAAATGAGAAAACCGTGTTTTTCAAATCATAATTAACCGCCTGAAGAATTTTATCACTCAACAAACGACCCAGCTGTTTACGCTCGCGGTAAATTTCCACATCACTGCCTTTTGAGAAATAAATCCGCTCAAATGAACAGGATAATCTTTCAGTAGGCTCACGGAATTGCTCCATGCTCACTTCGCCGTTTTTCTTGATAATTAAAGCATGCCCCGGGTCGATTTCTTTAACATCTTTAAACTGGATGTTGAAAGCGGTTTGCAATGCCGGTCTTTCAGAAGCAGCCACTACAATTTCATCATCGTAGTAGTAATATGCCGGGCGAATACCAGCCGGATCACGCATGACGAATGAATCGCCATTACCAACCATACCACAAATCGAATAACCCCCATCCCAGGTTTTGGCCGAGCGGCGAAGGATATTGGCGATATCCAGGTTTTCAGAAATTTTGTGCGTGATGGCTATATTGTCATGTCCTTCTTTTTTGTACTCATCAAAAAGCTCCTGGTTTTCATCATCTAAAAAGTGGCCGATTTTTTCCAATACAGTAACTGTATCTGCTTTTTCTTTCGGATGCTGACCCAACTCGTACAATTGCTCTAATAATTCATCAACATTGGTCATGTTGAAGTTACCGGCAATAACCAGGTTACGGGTCATCCAGTTATTTTGCCTTAAAAAAGGATGGCAGTTTTCAATGCTGTTTTTGCCATGTGTACCATAGCGCAAATGGCCCAATAACACCTCGCCGATAAAGCTAACATTGTTTTTGAGCCATTCTGTATCCTGCATTAATTCAGGCGTATTTTCTTGTATATCTACAAACTTGTTCTGCACGTATTCAAAGATATCTGCCACCGCGTTGGATGCCATGCTTCGATATCGGCTAATGTATCTGCTACCCGGTTTCATATCCAGTTTAATGGTTGCAATGCCCGCGCCATCCTGGCCCCGGTTATGTTGCTTTTCCATTAAAAGGTATAATTTGTTAAGGCCGTAAAGTGCTGTACCGTACTTTTGCTGGTAGTAAGAAAGTGGTTTTAACAGGCGAATAAAAGCGATTCCGCATTCGTGTTTTATCTGATCACTCATTGTGTGGGATTGAAGCCGCAAAGTTATCCTTTTATATGATTACAACCTAAACAAAAGTGTTTTCTTTTTTAATGATGAGGTTACACTGACAGAAAATAATTGAGATATTAATTGTTAAATCCTGTATAACTAATTAGAATCTTTCTAAATAATTTGCTTAATAAGTGTAAATTTTACACCTTTGCAAAATAAATTAGAATTAGTCTAAATTGAAGAAACTTTATATTTTAATATTATTGACTTTGATTTGTTTCACTGGGATGGCGCAAAACATTAATTTAAGAGGAAGGGTTGTAGATGAGAAAAATCAGCCAATACCCTTTGCTATTGTTAATCTTACAAATATTGAGCGGTACACCTATACTGATACACTTGGTATGTTTAGTTTTTCTATCCCATCAAAAACTCATATTACTGATTTTGAATTTAAAATTAGTTATGTAGGCAAAAAGGCAATTGAAGCTAAAATTCCATTAGGAAATCTATCTTCTCAATTAATATTTAAAATGGTTGATTTAAGCTTAACCCTAAAAGATGTTGAGGTAAATCAAGTCAGAAAAACCCAAAACTCCAATTCATCCATTGTTTTTGATAGGCAAGCACTTGAGCAAACACAGGCTTTTAGTTTAACCGATGTTTTAAACAATTTACCGGGTAAAAAACTAGTTGCGCCTGATTTACAGAACCCGCAAACCATTACATTGCGAAGCGAGGCTAAAGGTTTACAGTCGTTAAATAACTCTTTAGGGATAGCCATTATCATTGATGACATACAGCAGTCCAACAATGCCAATATGCAAAATAGAAATGTAAGCAAATGGGGTGTTGGTTCAAATATAGGAAGTGCAACCTATGGAACTTTTGATGTGCCATTTAGCGGTTTAGATATAAGAGATATTCCTGTAGACAATATTGAAAGTATAGAAGTTATTCAAGGTGTTGCTCCTGCAAAATATGGTGATTTAACGGATGGCGCAGTGATCATTAACAGACAAGCAGGAAAACTGCCTTATCAATTCAGTACACGTATTAATGGGGGTTCAACTAATTTTTCAATCTCTAAAGGCTATAAACTTGATAATAAATGGGGAGCGATCAATGTTGGCACGAATTATCTTAAATCTAATGAAAATCCTAGCGACAAAACGAAAGTTTACGATCGAGTAAGTGGAAACATTATGTGGACAAGTTATTTCTTAAAGGGCTTAAAAAACACATTATCTATTGATTACAGTTATAAAATTGATAATGTGAAACAAGATCCAGATGATGGAACGGAACTAATGACTTATTCTAAGGGCAGAAATCTAAGTGTTAGTAACCGAACATCATTAAACATCAACCATAATATTATTAAATCTCTGAATGCCAGTTTAGGTTACAGTTCTGGATATCAAGAAACCTACAATCAAAGATATCTTAACGGAGCAACCAAAGGTATAACAGATAAAGATACATCTGGAGTAATTTACGAAGGGTACTACATTCCAGGGAATTACTTAGCTGTAGAACACATTTCAGGAAAACCACTAAACTTTAATGGCAACATTAGTTTAGCAAATGAAATTTATACGGGTGGTCTACTGCATCAGATCAGCATTGGTGGAAATGCCTATTATTCACGAAATGCTGGAATGGGTGTAATTGTAGACCCAACTAAACCAAGATGGGCAAATACAGCGTATCAAAACGATAGACCTTACGACTTTGAAAGTCTTCCGAATATCGTCAATTATGGTGTATATGTTCAAGATAATTTTAAAGTTAGGTTTTTTAAAAGGGATCTGAGTTTCAATCTGGGTCTTAGATATGACATACAAAATGAGCAAGGCAATATTCAACCTAGATTAAGTGCCAATTATAAATTGAGCAACGATATCGAATTTAATACTGCTTACGGCATTTCAACAAAAGGACCTACACTTGCTCATCGCTATCCTGCTCCAACTTACATAGACCTTATTTTACTCAATAAATACACAGGCTATGTGGATGAAAGTATATTATTAGTATATACCGATCGGATTATTCCTGATAACACAAACTTAAAATCAAGTCAATCCAACCAGTTTGAATTTGGATTTAGAATGAAAAAACCACTTTTTAATACCTCATTATTTGGCTATTTCAAAAGTAATACAAATGGTTTCAGCAATAATACTGTATACAAGACCTATGTTTTACCTCAATATGATTATACATATGTTCAAGGTAGTCGACCAATTGTTAAACCCAATGGAACTTACAGCAGAAGATATGTTGGAATAAATACCGTTGGCAATGATCTTAATTCGAAAAATTATGGATTAGAATGGGGATTAGCCTTAAAGAAAATAGAAGCAATTCAAACTATCTTTAATATTAACACCTCATTTAATTATAGCATATATCACAATTCTACTCAAAGAGTTGTACCTACCAGTCAAAACAACATTGATTTGGGCAAAGTGGCATGGTTTGGTATTTATCCTGCCAACGAATATTATGATTGGACATTAATGAGTAAATTCAGTTCCACTACCCACATCCCAAAACTAGGGTTCGTGATTAATCTACTTGCGGATATCTCTTGGCAAACGATTAGCAAAACTTTATCCGACAGTTATCTTCCCATTGCCTATTACGATATCGATATGGTTAGGCATGAAATACCATCCTTTGATCGGAATAATCCAGAATACGGTTATTTAAGTTTGACCAGTGCTGCAAACAGTAAAACTAAATTACCCTTCTCTTATGTAAACATGTCAATCCGTATCTCAAAAGAAATAAAGCAGAATTTAAGATTATCAGTTAACGCATACAATTTTTTAAATGTCAGATATAGATACTATAATCCTGACACAGGTAATGTAACAATTTATTCCTATCCGACAAGTGTTGGGGCAGAATTATCTATTAAATTTTAATCATGATGAAAAAATCACTACTTCCTTTTTTAGCCTGCTTAGTTATTTGCTTTGCAGCATGTAAAAAAAATGTACTGGATGAGGTACAGCCCGTTCAAGCAAATTTTCAATTAAGCTTTGATGCTGCTACCAAAGATTTAGGCTTAGCTTTGACAAATGCAGAAATTACTCTAACAAATAAAATGGATGGGACTGTGAACAAAGCTAAAGCTGACAAAGATGGTAAAGTTGTTTTTGCAAGTATAGTTCCAGGAAATTATAGCGCCATAGCGAGCTTAACAATCAAAGCAGCAGATTATACAAATATTACCGGAACTTATATTGCACAAGATATTGTTTTTAATGGTAGTTTGGAAACTAATGTAACTGCCGCTAGTGGTAATTTAGCCATAACATTAAAGTCTGGAACTTTAGGAAATTGGGTAATTAAGCAAATTTATTATGGTGGCTCAAGCGCTTCCAATGGTGCTGTATTTCGTGATCAGTTTATTGAAGTTTTTAATAATTCAAATGAAGTTTTATACGCCGACAGCTTATATATAGCACTTATTTATGGAAAAAACACAAAGGTTTCTGGTGTCGATATAACCCAATCAGCGTATCAGTCAAATGGTCAACTCAACTGGGCAAGCTCAATTGGCATGACTTCAAGCAAACCAAATGAAGATTTCATCTATATAAAAAGCTTTTTTATGATTCCAGGCACTGGCAAACAATACCCAGTTCAACCTGGTACTAGTTTGATAATTGCTCAAAACGCACAAAATCACAAAGGTGCTTATACAGGATCTGACGGAAAAACCATTACAGTAAAAAACCCTGATTTAACAATTGACTTAAGTAAGGCGGACTTTGAAACATATTATGGGGATATCCCTGGAATTAATCCATTAGCATCTGACAGTGACAATCCAAATGTTCCAAATGTAAAAGTATTAATGACTGACGATAGAGATATGATCCTGAATAGCAATGGTTACGAAGCAATTGCAATTTTCAAAATGGACGATCCTTCAAAGCTTGCTGCATTTCCTTCTCCCGAAACCAAAGCCATTACCAGTGCAACAATATTTTATAAGCAACTACCAAACAGCTTGGTAATTGATGCTGTTGATATCGCTCATACAACAGCTTCTAGTCGTGCTGCAAAAAGAATCCCTGATGCATTGGACGCTGGATTTATTTTTACCCCTGGCGGTTCTTACTCATCCCAGTCAGTTATTCGCAGAACTTCAACCACTGCGGGCGGTAGAAGAATCCTAAAAGACACTAATAACTCAACAGCAGATTTCGATTATCTAACAATCGCTGATCCTACAAAAACAGTTTTTAAATAATTATTGTGAGGTTTTTAATAACGATCAATTTTATCATATTTCTATCAGTAGTTGTTCGCGCACAAGAGCAAACAACCACTGATAGTATTTATTTGTTTAAGCAAGCTGAAGTTAACTTTAAATCTTTAAAATGGGGAATTACACAATTGACTAGCACTGATATTAATAAAGTTGCTTATCTGAACTTAAATTACAATTACCAAAAAGGTCATTTCAGGCAGGCACAACAAGCTGAAAAAACTACACAAGCATATTTTGCAAGCGAAGGTATCAGTACAATTGATCGTTTTAAACTTTATGGTTACTTCTCTTTCGCCAGAACCTGGCAAGATAGTTTAGCTTTTAGCCTGAAAGGAGTAGAAGATTCCTATACACCTTATTATTTTGTCGCCGGTAAAGCAGGCACCTTTGAACGTCAAAAATACCTGGGCGGCGGCCTGATTTCTTACAATATTTTAAAAAACAAATTATTCATCGGAACGGGAATCGATTATCTTTACAATTCTACTGCCCGATCTGTCGATCCCAGATCTTTGGTAACAACTTACAAAATTACTTTCAGCCCTGAAGTTTCGTATAAATTTAATCAAAATACGCTAGGCCTAGGAGTCATTGCAGGCTATGGTGATGAAAAAGTTGAAATAGGCTATAAAAACAGAGATTTTGCAGGCTCACAGCTTTATCCCGACCGAATTTCATACTTGAATTATGGCTATGGATTTTTAGAAATTAACACAACCAATTTCATCAGAAGAAATACATATACGGGTTTAAAATTAAACTACACAGGAAAATTTATTAATTGGGATTTCAGTAGCCGACTTGCTTATCTGATATCGAAAGAAGCTAATCAGTTAGTAAAAGAAAGATCAATTGAGGATGAAACCTTTGGCACTTTTCAACTGGAAACATATAAAGCAAATGTTATTATTAATAAAAGGTTAGGCAAAGTTAGCCATCAAATCGCTTTAGGAGCTTGCCAAACTACTGGAGATGATGATTTGGTACGGCTTAAAGCAAGAAATTATACACTGAAGATAACTGATGTTAATCTGATGTATAGCCACTATAAATCGATCATGAATAGCAATTCTATTACATGGTTTGTTAAAGCCAATTACAAGGATTTTTACCAGAAGGATGCTGCTGCGAATCATACTCTTAGGTATAGTTATATAAATCCTAAAATTGGAGGAATAATTTATTGGAACAAAGTAAAAGACGATTTTCTTTCAACAGAACTCAATGTAGGTACTCGTTTACCTCTAAGTACAGAAGTAATCGTACCAGCAACACAAGTCAATATCTTTACACGTGGCGTAGCTTATCCCGACTACCTATATTGGAGTAGTAAGGTTGGCGAGATAAAAATGCGTGTTAACTATACCACAGGGCTTTGTAAAATAAACTGTGTCAATCTAAAATAATGCTTCTCAAAAAAATCAATTCAAATCTAATATCATTCTATCAGGAAACCAAATGGCAAGTTTCTGAGCAGTTGTAGCCCAATT
>NZ_QPKV01000015.1 GCF_003339865.1 Pedobacter chinensis | reverse complement strand
TAAAATTGGTCATCTTTTTTTGTTATGTCTGTCAGACATTGACTTTAAAATCAAGCTTCGGAACTCTGTACTTGAATCCGTACTTCATTACCCCGCTTGCGCTACATTGACATCTCTTTTAAGAACTTCTCCGGCCTTGAACCTCGCGGCGGCCTCTTTGTGTATCTTCTCGCTTCCATCGGGCATGAGTCTTGTTCGTCTCTTCCCTGTTTCCGCTCGTTTTGATCTTTGTTCGTCGATCGTCGTGACATCCGCCACCTGATCTCTTTTTTCCCTTCGTTTCCGTTGGGAGTGCAAAGGTAGGAATCTTTTTCTGACTTCCAAATAAAAAACGATTTATTTTTTCGCCGTCCCTTTTTCCCTTTTGCCTTTCAATGCGCCGGCATTCCGACCGGCCCCCCGTTCCTTCCGGACCGGGCCGCAAAGGTAGCGATCTTTTTCTTCTCTCCAAATTTATTTTGAAAAAAAATCCAGGCCCTTTTCCTCTCTCACGATCCCCATGCCCAACCTTTCAACCTTACCGTCTCCTCCGAAGCGGGATGCAAAGGTAGAAAAAACAAACCCATTTCCAAAGCCTTTGTCGCTTTTCTTCTGCTGTTCTCCGTAAGCCACTGTCCATCAAAGGGAAAAATTTAACGCGGCCACAGCCAAATCCCTCATGGGCCATCAAGTCATTAAGGGAATCAAGGCCTGGACGTGGGGCATATGACCTTGAACCCATCTCCATAAAAGGCCGTTTGGCAACCGGTAGACGTTCAAAAAGAAGGATCGGATGATGAATATATGGGAGAACGGGCTGGAATTTTTCCAATAACTTTGATTTAATATTCAAACAAAATTTAATAGATTAGATAAATGTTAGCCGTTAAACGTTTGGGTTATGATTTAATAGGATTGCTGTTTCCAAACCTCTGTAATGCTTGTGGCATTCCTTTATATTACAGTGAGCGTTTGATATGCACAAAATGTTTATACGATTTACCTTTTACTGACTACCATATTCATAGCGAAAATAGAGTGGCCAAACAATTATGGGGAAGACTACCCCTAAACGCTGCGATGGCCATGTTGTATTTCAGAAAAGGAACCAAGGTTCAAAACCTGATCCATAACTTAAAATACAATGGAAAAACTGATATTGGAATTTTACT
Organism: Pedobacter chinensis; assembly: GCF_003339865.1. Lineage (GTDB taxonomy): Bacteria > Bacteroidota > Bacteroidia > Sphingobacteriales > Sphingobacteriaceae > Pedobacter > Pedobacter chinensis. The sequence goes on along the minus strand of NZ_QPKV01000015.1, from coordinate 116,119 downwards.
AGGGAATAAGCTTGGCGAAAGATTAAAACTAAGCTTATTATATACGGATGTAGACTTGATTATTCCAGTTCCGTTACATTTGAAAAAGCTAAAACAAAGGGGTTATAACCAAAGCACCTATATTGCAGAGGGGATTTCGAATATTATGGGCATTCCATTTAGTGAAACAGATCTCATTCGAAATATTGCAACGGAAAGCCAAACAAAAAAAAGCAGATACAACAGGTATGAAAATATGCAGGACGTTTTTAAGGCCGTTAAACCAGATTTACTAAAGAACAGGCACATTTTATTGGTTGATGACGTTGTAACAACCGGAGCTACGTTGGAAGCTTGTGCTAATGAGCTTTTGAGTTGTGGTGCTTCGAAGGTAAGTATTGCTGCACTGGCTTATGCTGAATAGCTTTGTTTGTATTAAATAATCTTTATTGCAATCACTCAAAAATTATTTAAGTTTGATTTATGCCCAAGATGATCTGCTTTGCTTTTATACTAATAATAATCTCTTCTGGTTGCAGAAAAGAAGAGCGAATTACAACAGATCAAAATGCAATGCTTGCTTTTTCCACTGACAGCGTTTTATTCGACACTGTATTCACATCCGTTGGTTCTATTACTAAAGGCATAAAGATCCTGAATAAGAACAATGCTGCAATTAGTATTTCCGATATCGGTTTAGCTGGTGGAAATTCATCTGCATTTAACATTAATATCAATGGGGAAAACGCCAGTACTAAAAGAAACCTTATCATCAGTGCCAGAGATTCAATAAATGTTTTCGTTAAGGTTACCATTAATCCAAACACAAACGGATTACCTTTCATTGTGCAAGATTCGATCATATTCAACACGAATGGAAACAGGCAGGTTATTCAATTGGCTGCTTATGGACAAAATGCTGTTTTCATTAATGGTTCATCAATCAATACCAATACCACCTGGACAGATGATCTACCATATATCATTAATGGGGCGGTAACGGTTAGAAGCAACTCATCATTAACGGTACAGCCTGGTGCCCGGCTTTATTTCCATAAAGATGCAAGCTTGAACATTGAGGGCAATCTAATCGCCAATGGATCGATTAATAAGCCTATATTATTTTGTAGTGATAGGCTGGAAAGCTTATATAGTAATGAGCCGGGACAATGGAAAGGAATCTTTTTAAAAAGAACCGGTAGCGGTGAGATCAAATACGCTACCATCAAGAATGCATCAGTAGGTATAACCTCAGATTCACTTTCAATAAACGCAAATCCGAAGTTGATCCTGAGTAATACAATTATAAAAAACATGCAGGTTGCTGCATACATAGGATATCACTCAGAGTTATTAGCTTTTAATAACCTGTTTTACAATTGTGGTAATTACTTAATATATGCTGTTGGGGGTGGCCATTATAATTTGAAGCAAAACACCTTTGCGGGTTATAATTTGAATTTTCCACGTAAAACCGCAGCGCTGAGCTTTTCAGATTACTTATCTACAAAAGCCTACAACAATCTTAGCCTGGATTTAACCAATAATATTATCTGGGGTTCATTAAGTAATGAGTTAGATATCCAGCAAAAAACTTCAGCCATTGTTCAGAGCAATATTTGGAATAATCTAATCAAGACCACAGTTACCACTTATGCCAGCAATGACAATATTTTAAACACAGACCCGGCATTTGTATCGCAGCGCTTAGAAAATTTTGAGTTAACAAGTGGTAGTCCGGCTTTAAAAAAAGGATATGACCTTAGTACCGATGTTTATTTTAACAGCTATCTTAACAGGGATATAAAAAATATGACCAGATTTTTTCCTTCGTCGCTAGGTTGTTATGAGAAAAATTAATTTTTTTTCATTTCTCTCAAAACAATTTCTGTCTGAAGCCGTTTATATATTCGAGAGCGTTAATTTAGATGGTAAGGGTCGATATTTCTTCAAAAGAATATCGGCCCTTTACTTTTAGACCAGGATTTTAAGATTGTAGGATTACCATGATCTGTTCAATAGTAGGATCATTTGCAAAAAGGACTTAACACTTCTTTTGTGCACAAAAAAGCAGCTACAAACTAATGTAACTGCTTTCTTTATGTATCTAAAGTATATATATAATATTATTTATAAAGTGGAAATGCACCAACCAGATTGATCACTTCTGCTTTAACTGCATTGATATTTGCTTCATCTTCAGGATTTGTTAAAACCTGATCGATCAAATCAACGATTTTCTCCATTTCAGCTTCTTTTAAACCGCGGGTAGTAATTGCAGCAGTGCCTACGCGAATACCGGAAGTAACAAATGGCGACTTATCATCAAACGGAACCATATTCTTATTAACGGTGATTTCAGCTCTTTCCAAAGCATTCTCTGCAACTTTTCCGGTGATGTTTTTATTTCTAAGATCAATAAGCATTAAATGGTTATCAGTTCCGCCAGAAATAATTCCGTAACCTTTTGCCACAAAAGCTTTAGCCATTGCTTGCGCATTAGCTGCTACCTGTTTAATATAAGTACCGTATTCATCAGTTAATGCTTCTCCAAAAGCAATTGCTTTTGCTGCTATGATATGCTCTAATGGACCACCCTGAGTTCCAGGAAAAACAGCCATATCCAATAGATTACTCATCATACGGGTTTCGCCTTTAGGCGTTTTCAATCCCCATGGGTTTTCAAAATCTTTGCCCATCATAATCATCCCACCACGAGGGCCACGTAAAGTTTTATGTGTAGTAGTTGTAACAATATGACAATGTGGAAGTGGGTTGGCCAATAAACCCTTAGCGATTAAACCCGCCGGATGTGAAATATCTGCCAACACCAAAGCACCAATTTTATCGGCTACAGAACGGATAAAAGCGTAATCCCACTCACGTGAATATGCTGATGCACCGCAGATAATTAATTTTGGTTTCTCTGCTAATGCAACCTCTTCTAATTTTTTATAATCAATTAATCCGGTTTCTTTCTCTACCCCATAAAATAATGGTTGGTATAATTTACCCGAAAAGTTAACCGGCGAACCATGTGTTAAGTGACCTCCGTGAGAAAGATCGAAGCCTAAAATTTTATCTCCGGGTTGAAGAACAGCTAACATAACCGCTGCATTTGCCTGCGCGCCAGAGTGAGGTTGAACATTAACCCACGCTGCTCCAAATAACTCTTTTGCTCTATCAATTGCAATTTGTTCCACTACATCCACCACCTGACAACCACCATAGTAACGTTTACCTGGTAATCCCTCTGCATATTTATTAGTGAGTACAGAACCAGCAGCTTCCATTACCTGCCTGCTTACAAAGTTTTCAGATGCGATAAGCTCTAATCCGTGCTCCTGGCGGTTAAGTTCTTTATCAATAAGTTCAAAAATTTGGGTGTCGCGTTTCATCCTTATATAGGTTTGTATTTTTTTGGCAAAAGTAAGAAATTAATCGCTAATACAGGGGTTGAATATGAGTTAATTACAAGGAGTGTCGGAAGTCAGGTGTCAGATGCCCGATGTTTTGGGATTTGATTATCTATCCTTGTTCGGTAGCTTACCAAACAGATCAATCAAGCTAGGCCTGTAAATAGTTGGTAAAACCTGTAAATGGTTGGTAAGCCACTACCATGAAGTTATGTTAGCGATTTCACTTTGAAATTATTGAATCCGCTACCTATGGTTATCTCTACGATCTGCTGTTGCAGCATTTCTAAAATCGCTAAGAAATTATAAACGAAATGTACTTTATTCTCTGAATTCTTAAGCACCAGGGCAAAATCAATCTGCTTATTAATATCAAGTAAATTCGCTATAAAATGTTTTTGTTGTTCAATGGTATAAGGGTATTGAACAACGGTATGTTTAACCTCCTCACTTCGCAGTTCATATTTTTGCATTGTTCGGTGATAAACCGTTAAAAGTTTATATAAGTCAAGCGACAAAAGTTCATCTTGATGTGAAGAGGATTCAGCAGCCAATGTTAAATCGTATTCAATGTTACCTCTTCGCTCCTGTTTCATCCTTGCTTCCTCAAAAACCTTCATTTCTTCAGCAGCAGATTTGAATTGTTTATAAGCGATCAGTCTGGCGATCAAATCCTGCTCCGGGTTAATTTCATTTCCTGCCTCATCAACCTCAATCCGAGGCAAAAGCATTTTAGATTTTATTCGCATTAAGGTAGCAGCAACGAGAATGAACTCGCTTGCCACTTCTACGTTTAGAGCCAGGAGTTGATGGATATAAGCCAGGAAATCATTGGTGATCTTTGCAATTTCGATATCTTGAATATTTAGTTCATCACGCTCAATAAAGAACAAAAGTAAATCGAAGGGGCCTTCGAAAACCGGAAGTTTAATTTCAAAATTCTCTGACTGCATTTATACAAAAATAAAAAAAAGCCAGAAAGAAACAGTGATAATGAAAACATTACACTGTTTGATAAGATTTTCGAAGATTAATTACTTCCAGTTAATATATAAATTGTTTGATTCGTATCTAATTGAAATAGATATTCCTTCAAGTCGTTAATTACTGCTTTTCTAATTTTCACAACTTTTCCAGAAGAATAGTAGTCATCAATGATCTCATCACCAATTTTTACACTGTTAAGTTTTCGTATCGGAGTGTTTTGCGTTAAATTTATCATACTTCTAAATTGAGCTTTTATAAATAAAATTATAAACAAAGTAGATTAGCGCCGAACACTAGTCGAAAAAGCAAACAAGATAATAGATAAAGAGATACCAAAATCTAAATTTAAGTAGTATTAATAATACATGATTATTGCTTGTAAATATGCTTTAATCAATTTAATTTATTTGGACATGGCTTGCTCCGGAGCTAGCTGAATTTAGCCTCAAGATTTTTTTTTGTATTAAAACAAAAATACCTTACTTTGTATCTTATTTTTTTACCCAACCACTGAATGCAAGTTAAAGCTGGCCCCCTATTATCTAAAATCAACTATCCTGCTGACTTAAAGCAACATAGAGAATCTGACTTAGAACAAATAAGCCAAGAATTACGTCAATACATTATTGATGTTGTGAGTGTGAATGGAGGCCATTTTGGCTCCAGTTTAGGTGTTGTTGAATTAACAGTTGCCCTGCATTACGCACTGAATACCCCATATGATAAATTGGTTTGGGACGTGGGGCACCAGGCTTATGGACACAAAATCCTTACTGGCCGCAGAGATTTATTTCATACCAACCGTATTTATAAAGGTATAAGTGGGTTTCCGAAAATTTCAGAAAGTGAATACGACACCTTTGGTGTGGGTCATTCTTCAACTTCTATTTCCGCAGCTTTAGGAATGGCTGTTGCGTCTCAGTTAAAGGGAGAAACAGACCGGCAGCATGTTGCAGTAATTGGAGATGGCGCAATGACTGCTGGTTTGGCTTTTGAAGGATTGAATCATGCTGGTATTGAAAACAGTAATGTGCTGGTTATTTTGAATGACAATTGCATGTCGATTGATCCAAATGTTGGTGCATTAAAAGAATATTTAACGAGCATTACCATCTCAAAATCCTATAACCGGTTTCGCGATGATATTTCAAATGTATTGGCTGGCCTTTCCAAGCTTGGTCCTAACGCACACAAATACGTTAAAAAAATTGAGAAAAGTATAAAAGGCACGCTTTTAAAACAAAGCAATTTATTCGAAGCATTAAACTTTAGATATTTCGGGCCCGTTGATGGCCACGATGTTAAACGTTTAGCACAAACGATAAAAGATTTATCTGCTATTCCGGGTCCGAAATTATTGCATTGTATTACTGTAAAAGGCAAAGGATTTGCATTAGCTGAAAAAGATCAAACAAAATGGCATGCGCCAGGTCTTTTTGATAAGATAACAGGCGAAATTAAGAAGAGCGTGCCTGATAAACCTCAGCCACCCAAATATCAGGATGTTTTCGGGCATACCATGGTGGAATTGGCAGAGGCAAACGATAAAATTGTTGGGATTACACCTGCCATGCCTTCAGGTTCATCACTAAATATCATGATGAAAGCGATGCCAAAGCGTGCTTTTGACGTGGGTATTGCTGAACAACATGCAGTAACCTTTTCTGCAGGTTTGGCTGCACAAGGTTTAGTGCCTTTTTGTAATATCTACTCTAGTTTTATGCAAAGGGCCTATGATCAGGTAATACATGATGTTGCCATACAAAAACTAAATGTTGTTTTCTGTTTAGATAGAGCAGGTTTGGCTGGTGCAGATGGTGCAACACACCATGGTGCTTATGATATTGCTTATATGCGATGCATTCCAAATTTGGTGGTTTCTTCTCCAATGAATGAAGAAGAACTACGCAACCTTATGTTTACTGCACAGCAAGAGAATATTGGACCATTCGTGATCCGCTATCCTCGCGGCAATGGTGTAATGCCTGACTGGAAAAGACCTTTCAAAGCGTTAGAAATTGGAAAGGGACGAAAGATATGCGACGGTGATGATGTGGCCTTGTTAACCTTAGGCCATGTAGGTAATTTTGCTGTTGAAGCACGTACTGAATTAAATAGTGAAGGGATTTATCCGGCACACTACGATTTAAGATTCGTGAAACCACTGGATGAAGAAATGCTGCATGAAGTATTTTCAAAGTATAAACATGTGATTACTGTTGAAGATGGATCACTCCAGGGTGGAGTTGGTTCAGCTGTGCTGGAGTTTATGGCTGATAACGGTTATTCAACAAATGTAATTCGCCTTGGTATTCCTGATCAATTTGTTGAGCATGGAGAACAACCTGAGTTATGGGCAGAATGTGGGTACGATAAGGATTCAATTATAGAAACGGTAAGAAAAGTAGGATTTAAAAGAGTAACGGATAGTATGGTGGGTTAATCTGAGATTCAATCTTCTAAAAAAGGCAATAACTTAAGTGTTATTGCCTTTTTTTATTGCACATAGAGTTTACTTTTTTGGGCAATGCTTAGTCATAAAGGGCCATTGCCAGGCCCGTTAAATTAATGGTTCTTTGTAAAAAGATGAAACTGTGATCAATAAAAAATGTAATTCAACAACAAACCGTTTTACATCATATCACAAGATTTAAACTCATAAGATGCAGACACAAGATAAAAACACTTATGTTTTAATTATGGCAGGTGGCGTTGGGAGTAGATTTTGGCCAAAAAGCAGAAATAATTTTCCCAAGCAGTTTATCGATATTTTGGGTAGTGGCAAATCTTTACTTCAATTGACTTACCAGCGATTTTTAAAAATCTGTCCAAGTGAAAATATTTACATTTTAACGAATGAGATTTATACAGATATTATTGAAGAGCAAATTGGTATCCAGGCAATTAAAAATATTATCTCCGAACCCTGCAGAAGAAATACAGCCCCATGTATAACCTATGCAACATTCAAAATTGAAGCCTTAAATCCTGATGCAAATATTATTATTGCACCATCCGATCATCTGATATTAAATGAAGAGGTTTTCATATCCAGCTTAGAAAAAGCTGTTGATTTTGCCACTCATAATGATGCACTAATAACTTTAGGGATTACCCCTACCAGGCCAGATACAGGATATGGCTATATTAAATTCGAGCCAGGTAATGGAGATGTTTATAAGGTAGCAGAATTTTTGGAGAAACCCGCTTTGGAAAAAGCCACTGCGTTTGTAAAAAGCGGAAAATACGTTTGGAATGCAGGGATATTCATTTGGAATGTAAAAATCAATCCTTTCAGCTATTGAAAAATATGCTGAAGAACTTTTTACAATTTTCAATCAGAAAAACATCTACAATACTGATAATGAACATGAATTCATTGCTAAGAACTATCCCCTTTCAAGCGATATCTCTATTGATTATGCTGTTATGGAAAAGGCTGACAATGTTTATACCATTACGGGCGATTTTGGCTGGTCGGATTTAGGCACTTGGGCATCTTTACATGAAGTAATGGAAAAAGATTTAAATAGTAATACATTTTCGGGGAAAGCCTCAGTGCTGGAAGATACTCAAAATTGTCTCATTCAATTACCAAATCAAAAAATTGCAGTGGTAAAAGGCTTAAGCAACTTTATTGTTGTTGATGATGGACATGTGTTACTAATATATCCTAAGCCCATGGAGCAAGAAATAAAAAAGATTTCTAATGCAGTGGTTGCTAAACTGGGTTCAGATTACCAATAAAATCAAGTCATAATTAACTGAACGTAAACCACATAGTAACAAAGGGCTATTGTTCGATTTATAAACTATAAATACTTTAGTTTTCTAAATAAAGGCCTTCAACAAAAAACCAAAAAAATTATCTCATAAAATGAAAAAAGCGCTTATTACAGGAATTACCGGTCAGGATGGAGCATATTTAGCTGAACTGTTATTGAAAAAAGGATACGAGGTGCATGGTATTAAACGTAGAAGTTCAATGTTTAATACTGATCGTATCGATCATCTTTATCAAGACCCTCATGAAATCAATATCAGATTCAAACTACACTACGGCGACCTTAGTGATTCAACAAATCTAATTCGCATCGTTCAAGAAGTTCAACCAGATGAGATTTATAATCTTGGAGCGATGAGCCATGTAAAAGTTAGTTTTGATACTCCTGAATATACTGCAAATGCAGATGGTATTGGAACATTACGTCTCTTAGAGGCTTTACGCATTCTTGGATTAGAAAAGAAAACACGTATCTATCAGGCATCAACTTCCGAATTGTACGGTTTAGTTCAAGCAGTTCCACAAAGTGAAACCACACCTTTTTACCCTCGCTCGCCTTACGCTGTAGCCAAAATGTATGCTTACTGGATTACTGTGAACTATCGTGAAGCCTATGGAATGTTTGCTTGTAATGGAATACTTTTCAACCACGAAAGTCCGTTAAGGGGTGAAACATTTGTGACACGAAAAATCACAAGAGCAGTTTCTAAAATAGCCCTTGGCCTTCAGGATAAATTATTTCTGGGAAACCTTGATGCAAGAAGAGATTGGGGACATGCAAAAGATTACGTTGAAGCAATGTGGCTGATTTTACAACAAGAAACTGCTGAAGATTATGTAATTGCAACTGGTGTAACCACAACGGTTAGAGATTTTGTGAAAATGTCTTTCCGGGAGGTTGGTGTTGAATTGGAATTTATTGGAGAGGGTGTAGATGAAAAAGCTTACGTAGTGTCTTGCTCAAACATAGATTTCCAACTGGAAATTGGTAAAGAAGTAGTGGCAGTAGATGCCGCTTATTTTCGCCCTACAGAAGTGGATCTTTTAATTGGCGACCCTACCAAATCCAAAACAAAATTGGGTTGGGAACCAAAATATGATTTACCTGCTCTGGTTAAAGAAATGATGACTTCAGATGTTGAGCATTTTCAAAAAGAACTGATGCTTAAAGATGCAGGCTACCAGGTAAAAAATCAATTCGAATAAAACCATTAAGCACTTAACTTTGGAAAAGAACGCAAAAATATATATTGCTGGTCATCGTGGTATGGTTGGGTCAGCCATCTACCGCAAACTTGAAAGAGAAGGTTACAGTAATATAATCACAAGGACATCACTTGAACTTGATTTACGCAATCAGCAACTCGTTACTGATTTTTTCGAGCAGGAAAAGCCTGACTATGTATTTTTAGCAGCGGCAAAGGTTGGCGGCATTGTTGCAAACAATACGTACAGGGCAGATTTTCTATATGAAAATTTAGCTATCCAAAATAACATTATTCATCAATCTTATTTAAATAAGGTTAAAAAACTGATGTTTTTGGGATCAAGCTGCATATACCCAAAATTAGCACCACAACCTTTAAAGGAAGATTATTTACTAACCGGTTTGCTTGAAGAAACAAATGAACCATATGCTATTGCTAAAATTGCCGGAATAAAATTATGCGAGGCATACAGGGCGCAATATGGCTGTAATTTTATATCAGTAATGCCAACAAATTTGTACGGATATAACGATAATTACCACCCAGAAAATTCTCATGTTCTGCCAGCGCTGATTAGAAAATTTGATGAGGCTAAGAAAAACAATTATGATGCAGTGGAGATTTGGGGTTCTGGAAAACCAATGAGGGAATTCCTTTTTGCTGATGACTTAGCCGATGCCTGTTTCTTCCTGATGCAAAATTACAATGAGGCTGGCCTGGTAAATGTTGGCACTGGAGAGGATTTGACAATTAAAGACCTTGCCCTATCCATAAAAGAAGTGATTGGTTTTGAGGGGGAGTTAAAATTTAATGCATCAAAACCAGACGGCACACCGAGGAAACTGATGGATGTGAGTAAGCTTCATGGTTTAGGTTGGAAACATAAAACAGACTTAAGTAAAGGTTTAGCCTTAGCGTATGCTGACTATATCTCTGGAAATGAGATTATGAAAACAGCATAACGCTTAATCAAAAGTAATATTTGATGATCCGGATCTTTATAATCTCTAAAAGATGATTGACCGAGCTCATTTTTATAACAGCATTGGCAGAAAATTAATAGATTAACATGAATCGAAAAAGAATTTTAATTACAGGAGCTGCAGGTTTTTTAGGCTCACACCTTTGCGATCGTTTCATTGACGAAGGCTACGATGTTATCGGTATGGATAATCTAATTACCGGTAACCTGGCTAATATCGAACATCTTTTCAAATTAGAAAACTTCGAATTTTATCACCACGATGTTTCTAAGTTCGTACACATTCCAGGGGATTTAGACTACATCCTGCATTTTGCTTCACCGGCAAGCCCCATTGATTACTTAAAAATCCCCATACAAACGCTAAAAGTTGGATCTTTAGGCACCCATAACCTATTAGGATTAGCCCGAAACAAAGGCGCAAGAATGCTGATTGCTTCTACCTCTGAAGTTTATGGCGACCCGAGCGTAAACCCACAGCCAGAAGAATATTGGGGAAATGTAAATCCAGTAGGACCTCGCGGAGTATATGATGAAGCCAAACGCTTTCAGGAAGCAATGACAATGGCCTACCACACTTTCCATGGTGTTGAAACTCGTATCGTTCGTATTTTCAACACTTATGGCCCAAGGATGCGTCTAAATGATGGACGGGTTTTACCTGCCTTCATCGGTCAGGCATTGAGGGGTGAGGATTTAACGGTTTTTGGAGATGGCAACCAAACGCGTTCATTCTGCTATGTTGATGATTTGATTGAAGGTATCTATCGTTTATTGATGAGCGACTATGCACAGCCCATGAATATTGGTAATCCTGACGAAATTACGATTAAGCAATTTTGCGAAGAAATTATCAAATTAACCGGAACTTCTCAAAAAATAGTGTATAAAGAGTTACCTCAAGACGACCCCAAACAACGCAGGCCAGATATTACAAAAGCAAAAGTCATTTTAGATTGGGAACCAAAGGTTGACCGTGCTGAAGGTTTAAAAATAACTTATAATTACTTCAGGTCGTTGCCTGAAAATGATTTAGCTAAAATTGAGCATAAAGATTTTGCAATATATAACCGTTGAACCAAATATTCCTATTAATATTAAGAAATAACCTGGTTGAAAAATCAGGTTTTTCTTTTTAATGGCTTATCCTTAAAAGAGTATTTTAAAAGGTAAAACAGATTATTGACAAAAAACCACATCAGCCAAATAAAAAACTATTAATCAACAAGTTAATCAAAATAAAAACAAATTATAGCCCTATGGGGCTATTGTATTGCGATGTAAATAGTAAGACTTTAGTACTTAATAAGAGCAATGATTTATTGTTCTTGCAAACCTCTTGGGATTACCAAATATTAAAAATAAATGAACACGCCACTATTTGTAGATGTCTTAGATTTTAGAGTTTTTTCTGACGATTTGAATGCTATTGCAATTGGTAGTGATAAATGTCGGACGATTAATACGATCAGCCCAAATTCTTATGGCTTATCATTAAAAGATCAAGCCTTTAAAGCGGCTCTTAAAAAAACAGATTATTTGGTTCTGGATGGTGTTTATTTCGCATTCGCATCTCTAATGCTGAAAGGAAAAAATATTAAGAAAAACCAGGGACCCGATGTTTTTTATCATTTTATGGAGCGAGTGAACAAAAAAGGTGGAAAGGTCTTTTTTTTAGGATCAAGTCCTCAAACGCTTCAAAAAATGGAGAATCGTGTAAAAACAGATTATCTCAATATTGAATCCAAAAGCTATTCTCCTCCATTTAAGGAAAATTTTAGTGATGCAGATAACCAAGCGATGCTTGATGCCGTAAACGAGTTTAAGCCAGAGATATTATTTGTAGGCATGACTTGCCCTAAACAGGAAAAATGGGCTACAGAATTTAGAGGTAAAATTAACGCTGGCTTAGTGATTAGCATCGGAAATGTTTTCGATTGGTTCGCAGGTACGCAAAAAGCAATTCATCCTTTTTGGTTTAAGATTAGAATGGCCTGGCTAATCAGAATTTTTTACCGGCCTGAGATTTTCCGCAGGAATATTAAAAACCAAATGACCTTTTTCGGAGATGTAATAATGATTTTTTTAAAATTAAAGAGAATATAAAATGATAAAAGTTGCATTAGTAGGTGCAGGCAAAATGGGTGTTTCCCACTTGTCTATTCTTGGCGCCCACCCAGAAGTTGAAGTTGTTGGAGTTTGCGATACTTCTAAGATAGTTACCAATTTCTTAGAGCGCTACTCAAAGTTGAATTGTTATGCCGATTTTGAAAAAATGCTTGATCGGGTTAAACCTGACGCTGTATTTGTAGCCGTCCCAACCAAGTTCCATTATAAGCTTATCAAAATGGCAATGGATAAAAACATTCACGTGTTTGCTGAAAAACCTTTTTGCCTTAACACAACAGAAGGCGAAGAATTAATTGCTTTGGCAGCCAAAAAACAATTGATAAATCAAGTTGGCTATCACAACAAGTTCGTTGGCACTTTCAAAGAAGTGAAAAGAATTATCAAATCAGGAATGATCGGTAATGTGTATCATTTTGTTGCTGAATCTTACGGGCCGGTGGTAACCAAGTCCAAGCAAAGTTCATGGAGATCAAAACCAGAAGAAGGTGGTGGTTGCTTAATGGATTATGCTTCTCATGTAATCGACCTGGTAAATGATATCGTTTCACCAATAACCTCAGTTAAAGGTGCTACACTTGAATCTATTTATTCCAATACAGTAGAAGATGCAGTGTATTCGGTTATGAGTACCAATAGTAATGTGAGCGGAATTTTATCTGTTAACTGGAGTGAAGAAACCTACCGGAAGATGTCAACTACTGTTACCATTCTGGGTTCGAAAGGCAAAATAATTTCCGATGCAAATGAGTTAAAATTATACCTCAAAGATGAAAATAAAGAAGATTATACCAAAGGCTGGAATGTAAAATACATTACTGATTTAACTGATCAGGTAAACTTCAATTTAAGAGGGGAGGAATATTCGGCGCAGGTAGATTACTTCATTGACGCCGTAATGAAAAGAAAGCCCAATACCATAAATACCTTTCAGCAAGCTTGGGAAACCGATAAAGTGATTGAATTACTTAAACAACATAGATAACATTATGGATAGAATATTATTTGGCGATAACCAGTTCTTCGCCGTCAACCACATATCAGACGAAAAATCGCGTGCACAGTCTATACAATTTAAAAGTGACAATGCTATCATTAAAACCTTAGATAGCGCTCGTGAAGCCGGTTTAAATACTTTTATGTGTACCACCCATGACAGGATTATTGGGATCTGTGATGTGATTCGTAATAATCCTGAGAAATATGAGCATTACAAGATTTATCCCTGTATGCCATATGCACATAAGTATGCAAATGCAGCTACAGAATTGGGCATAGCAGGAACGATCAAACAATATGTTCCGGGTAATGTGTTCGGTTCCTTGTTTAAAGGCGGAATGGCTGTTCTAACCAAAGATTATATTTCATTGATTGAGCTGATGATCGATGCTGAAATGAAAATGTTTAAAGGCATCAATACACCAGTTATTTTTCTTCAAAATGTAATTACCGATTTATTAATTGGCTTAAGGGCCGAAGAAATTTTAATGGCTTTCTACAATCACGTAAAGAAAAAGTATAATGCCGAACCTGGTTTTATTACCATGTGTATGCCAAAACTTTATGAAATATTAGAAAGAAATGGCGTTGAGAATCCAATCATCTGCTCATCTATCAATAAAGTGGGTTTCAGAATGTCTGGAAGTAAAGAAGCATACGAAGAAGTATTAAGAACAAAAAGAGGTAGATTTATTGCCATGCAAGTTCTTGCAGGCGGAGCAATACCACCTGAAGAAGCCATTGAATACATTTGTGGTTTACCAAATATTGAATCCATTCTTTTCGGGGCATCCTCACAAAGAAATATCGAGAGTACGGTGTCTTACATACATAAATTTGATGAATTACAATTGACTACCGCTTTGGCAAGCTAGTTAGGGAACCGATCTTTAATACTATGGCAATGAATGTTAAAAAAGTGGCCTCAAATCAGTCATGACCGAAGATTTTTTTTCGACTTTTCATTAAAACAAATCTCAATATGTAAAATAAATAAATATCTGATTATAAGATATTTATTTATTTTAAATTAACATCTAGTTATATAAAATCAACAAGATATGGCAATATTTAAGACCAGTGCAAAACAACTACTCAAATCTTAGTCCACGTCATCCAACCCATGATGCAATTAAAGCTACATGAATGTTATTCTATTTTTATAAAGGTCTTTGCTAATTTGGTCATTCCATCAATAAAAATAAGAATAAATGTCCCCATCGGTAAATTAGAAACATCTATCTCCTCTAAAGTACTTCCTATATTTACTGGTACTTTCTTAACCTTTTGTCCGTTAGTAGAAATTACTTCAATATACCCAACATTGCTTACTTCCGGATGCTTTACATGCAAAATGGTTTGAACCGGATTTGGATATAAAAATAACTGATCCTTTGGCTGCAATGAACCTCCGTTAAAAGCCGGGCTGTTAACGGTTATACTTTCTTTCCTATTTACTCCGGAAGCTATTTTAAACTGCCAGTAACCACTCGGGCGGGCTACATCTCCCACAACAATTGCCCCATCGTATAACTTAAAACTGCCATTATTTTCACTGTATACAATATATTCCGGATATAACTCATGTGTAGCCACCAAAGTATTGGAAACATTATTTGCAATAAGCTTAGGAGGCGATGTTTCACCCGACATGCTAAAAGCGGGACTTGGTATCACTTCACTTTCTGCTCTGTTGGCTGAGGATTGAATTTTAAACCTCCAGTAACCTTCAGCCCTGTTAACATTACCTACATTAATCGTCCCGGCATAAAGTTTGTAACTTTTTCCGTTTTCACTTACCAGAATATCATTCCTGTAGAGCTCGTGCGTTGCAATTAAAGTGTTCTTAATGTCATCAGCAATAACTTTAGGACCACTGGGTATCCCCGGAATAGTGAATGCAGGGCTCGACATCACCGCACTCTCCATGCGTCCGGTAGCTGCTTTGATTTTGAATTTCCAGTAACCTACGGGTCGAGATACGTTCCCTACATTAATTATGCCCGTATATGGTTGAAAAATTCCATTATTTTCACTTACTACAATGTCATTCGGGTAAAGATTATGAGTAGCAGATAAGGTATTGGCAACATCATCTGCAAAAAGGCTGGGCGGGGTTGGAGTTTGAATAATAGTATAGGCGGGACTAAGTACCACTGAACTTTCGGTCCTATTTTCCCCAGCTTTAATCTTAAACTTCCAATAACCTGCTGGCCTGGCAACATTGCCCACGTTAATTGTACCATTATAACGCTGGTAGCTTCCACCGTTCTCGCTAACCACAATATCAGCGGGATAGTCACTATGATTAGCTGACAACGTGTTGGCGACATCATCAGCAGCAAGCAAGGGGGCACTTGGCGTGATGGCCTTCGTGAAGGCAGGGCTCGATGCCACGGCGCTCTCACTGCGCCCGGCAGCCGCCCTGATCTTGAACTTCCAGTAGCCTGCCGCCCTGGAAACATTGCCCACGTTGATCGTACCGGTGTAGCTTTGGTAGCTTCCGCTGTTCTCGCTGAACACAATCTCTGAAGAATATTGGTCGTGGGTGGCAGTCAGGGTGTTGGCTGTATCATCAGCGGTAAGCGTGGGAGATGTTGATGTTCCCGTGACGCTGAAGGCGGGACTTGGAACCACAGCGCTCTCACTGTGGTTCGTGCCCGTTCGGAGCTTGAACTTCCAGTAACCTGCCGGGCGGGCGACATTGCCCACATTGATTGTTCCGGTGTACAACCGGAAGGCACCTCCGTTCTCACTGAACACAATATCCCCTGCATAGGTATCGTGACTGGCCGACAGCGTGTTGGCAACATCATCTGCAGCAAGCACGGGGGCGCCTGGAGTGATGGCCTTCGTGAAAGCAGGGCTCGATGCCACCGCACTCTCACCGCGCCCGGCAGCCGCTCTGATCTTGAACTTCCAGTAGCCTGCCGCTCTGGAAACATTGCCCACGTTGATCGTACCGGTGTAGCTTTGGTAGCTTCCGCTGTTCTCGCTGAACACAATCTCTGAAGAATATTGGTCGTGGGTGGCTGACAACGTGTTGGCTATGTCATCAGCGGTAAGCGTGGGAGATGTTGATGTTCCCGTGACGCTGAAGGCGGGACTTGGAACCACAGCGCTCTCACTGTGGTTCGTGCCCGTTCGGAGCTTGAACTTCCAGTAACCTGCCGGGCGGGCGACATTGCCCACATTGATTGTTCCGGTGTACAACCGGAAGGCACCTCCGTTCTCACTGAACACAATATCCCCTGCATAGGTATCGTGACTGGCCGACAGCGTGTTGGCAACATCATCTGCAGCAAGCACGGGGGCGCCTGGAGTGATGGCCTTCGTGAAAGCAGGGCTCGATGCCACCGCACTCTCACCGCGCCCGGCAGCCGCTCTGATCTTGAACTTCCAGTAGCCTGCCGCTCTGGAAACATTGCCCACGTTGATCGTACCGGTGTAGCTTTGGTAGCTTCCGCTGTTCTCGCTGAACACAATCTCTGAAGAATATTGGTCGTGGGTGGCAGTCAGGGTGTTGGCTATGTCATCAGCGGTAATTTTCGGCAATATCGGGGTCACAGTAGCCATCGTAAAAGCCGGGCTCAATACCTCGGCACTTTCATTTCTTCCTGCAACGGCTTTAATTTTGAACTTCCAATAACCTACTGCCCGTGCAACATTACCAACTTTTATCGTATCTGTATAATTCTTGAACTCTCTCCCGTTTTCACTAACAATAATCTCATTCTGATATTGGTTATGAGTACTGATTAGATTGTTGGTATCATCATTTCCGGTAACTAGCGGGGCTGTGGGTGTAATTAGAGCCGAAGTTCGCATCAAAATTATTGAGGAATATGGTTGCAGGGTTACAGTTTTAGAATAAGAAACATTCTTAGGGTCCACATATGTTCCATCTAAGATTACTGACTTTGTTGCATCGCTAGCATTGTACTCAAATTTGATATAATCATCAGGTTTGGTCATCGTAACATCAGCTTCGTAAAATTCAACATCATCCAGCCAATAAGTAAAATCTCCATTATCTGATTCGATAGTTACAGACGTATTAGCCTCATCTATAGGGAAAGCAAATATACATTCGTAAATATTGGTTGTTTTTGTAAGTTTGAATGCACTAACGGTAGAAATTGTTTCATAGGGGGCATTCCAATGCCTCAGAAAAGCTGTTATAGTTGCATCTTTGCTCCCCGCGGCTTTAAACCGTAACATATATTTCTTAGATGCACTAACTGCACCGATATTTATAAAAAAATAAGATAGTGCATTGCTGTTTAGTCTAATTGAACCACCAGCGCCTAATTTATTTGTATTATCCCAAGATGAGGATGAGGTTCCATAGCCATAAAAAATCGGCCCGGTGATATCGCTGGAAAAATTACCGTTAGAAAATCTGTTTGTACCAATAACCTTATTGAAGATATAAGTTGGTAAGGATAAAGGAGATCTTTTTGAAGTCGCATCCTGTTTAAATTGCGATGACCAATCAGGTAGGCTATAATTGATTGAAGTATAGGATGGGCTATGAATAAATTGTTGCGTATGAATAACCTTATCATCATCAAAGGGCCTTTGATAGTAATTGTTATTCAATGTACCAATTGAGCCGATGTCATTCTTTTTTGAGGTAAGTTTAGAAACCCATTGTGTGGATTTCTTGGCAAAAAAGATATTATCAGTTACCTGAAGATTTGTGATGGGGTTTCCCAAATCATCATGTGCTGTAGAAAACTGAGCACCACAGTCAAATACCGTATTCTTAGTGATAGAATTATTTCTAGCATTGTGAACAAAAATACCAATATCACTGACGGTGCTAATACTGTTATTTAAAACATTGACACCAGTTACATTGTCATCTAAATAAATTCCAACAACACTGCTGTTTTCTGCAGTGGTTCCTTCTTTTACGCCAATTCCATTGGTAATGATATTATTAGTAATAGAGCGGTTTGTGAAATTGGTGTTAATAATTCCCGTAAATGTGTATATCCCACCGCCATCATCTTTTACGGAGCAGTAGTTATCCACGAAATTGTTTCTTACATGTGAGTTTTCTCCACCAAAATATATACCGATATAGCCTGTATTAGTAATTCTGTTATGATCGATAAGGGTATTATTTGCTGTTGCATAAATTGCAATACCATTGTGATCACCACTTTTACTCATACCCGCAAACGGCATGGTTTTATTGATAACATTACCTTTAATAATGGCACCGGTACAACGTTCAGTTAGCGCTATAGCATTGTTGTATGAATTTGAAATAGTACAATTTTCAACTGTAAGATTTTTAATATCGGTTGCATTTATTGACGTGTTACCAGTAAAATCAATATGACAATTTTTAATGCTAAAATTGGTTCCTAAGGCTAGTGAAAATGCATTTACATTTGCCCCTTTAAAGCTAATATTTTGGAATGATATATTAGATTGAACCCCATCAGTGGCATTAGATACTATGATGTTATCTATAGTACTTACTTCAACATTATAGGAAGATGGAGAATTATCACCAAAATAAACATACATTTTTCCGTTTCCGGCATTGTAATACCACTCACCAAACCTATCAAGAGTTCGCTGATCATTCTGAATAAAATAACCATAGTTATCATTGGGGGTATAATTACTAGAACTTCGATCGTAGACTAAAGTTGTACCGATTTGAGCGGTAATATGATGCCGATCTAAAATCCAATGCGTTTTCCTAATTACAACCTCCGCACCTTTCCAATTTATAGCAGAACCAAGTTCGCTATCCGTAATGGAGTTATCAGTTTTGGATTTAATTTTAAGATAACCTCTATTAGCAGAGTTGCTATTTGGGTATCTACCTAATTCTTGGGCTGCATCATTAATTAGTAACACATTTACAATTGCGCTTCTTAGCGCGTCTGTACTTTCATAAACTCCATCCCCTACAGCCCGCCACTGTTTAATAGTTGTTAATGCGCTGATTATTGGATTGATTCCCGTTCCATACGCAGTGAAAGATATGCCAGATGCTTTCAAGATAATAGATCCGGAAAAGACCTCATTTCTCTTAAATGATACAACATCGCCAGCCTTTAAACTTGGGAAAAAAGCATTTAACTTCTCAATGCTTTTCCAAGGGGTGTTTGGATTTTGAGCATCAGTAGCTGACCTGCTATCATTACCTGAAATGGAAGAAAAATAATATGTACTTGCGACGCAAAAATTAAAAGATAGAATAAAAACTGCGCAAAAGAAAATTCTTAGGCACAACAATTTGAGAGCACATAAATTTAGAAAATGATCTACGGGACGATTAATCATTTAATAAAAAGTTAATTTTGTTTGGTGGGTAAAACTAGTAAAAAATTAACCTTATGAACAAGACTTGAACCGTAGTTATTACATTACATTAGAAAATTGTTTTAAAATAGACATAAAAAGATATTCAAATGACAAAAAGAGAATACAAAAGCATAATCGCTTGTATTACTGTATTTTACTCAACACCTTTCAGGAATTGTATAAGAAATGATACAAAAAAATTAGTTTTGAATAGCTTTTGAACCTGCCTCACTGATAATTTTTGAAATGTTTTTTTCAAAATTATCGATTGTAAAGCGTGCATCAAAATGTTCCTTTCCTTTAGCGCCCATTACTTTGGCCATATCAGGATTGTCAATAAAATATTGAATTTTATTGGCTAGCTCTTCAGCATTTTTTCTAGGAATAAGAAAACCTGTTTCTCCTTCTGAAATCATATCTGGTATTCCACCTTCGGTTGTAGAAATAATTGGTAAACCATGTTGCATCGCTTCCAGATTAACAAGCGGAAAAGCTTCGTAATGGTAAAATGTTGGGAACACAAATACGTCAGCATTATTGAAAAAATTAAGCTTCTCCTCGGCATACTTTGGCCCATGAGCGAATACATGTTCAGAAAGATTATTTTCCATAACGAAATTTTCGAATTCACCGGGAGTAATATCCACCCAACCCCCAACAAAATTACAGATGAAAGGAACATTACTTTTTTTTAGTAAAACACAGGCCTCCAGAAGTACGTAAACACCCTTTTCAATCATCATATTTGACAGGTATAAGAGAGAAACCTTCGGATTATTTGTATTCTTTTGTGGTTTATTTTGGATATCGATAGTACTTGCCGGAATACCATACGAACAATAAAAAACTTGTTTCTCATTGACAAATTTATCTATATCTGAATACAAGTATTTTGATAGTAATATAGATTGAGTATTCTTAAAAGCGAACCTGTAAAGCAGATTATTAATTTTGGTTTGCTTAGCCAGGGCCACTCCCTTATTATGAAAATGATAAAGAATTTTTTTATTGGTTAATTTAAGTAGCGAAACTACAATGATATCCTTATAAAAAGCAGGGCCATTTGCTGTAAGAGACAAATAACATAAATCATACTTCTTGGTGGATATGAGTTTGACTACTTTTCCAAGAATAGATAAAAACTTAAATACCTTTTTAATACTTCCTTTACCCGTTTCGGCAAGAACAGTATTGGTAGCCAGGCTTACATAATCCGTATTATGATCATTATTAATGAGTTGGCTATTTTTGATATAATTATTAGCAATGGCAGCTCCATGTACCGGAGGTGGTAAATGAAGAATAAATAAAACATTTAGTTTTCTATGATCGGCGGTTGACATTGGTTAAGCAGTTATGGTGTTAGATTGTGTTGATTTATTTTTTTCAGCTAAAGCATAATTTACTGCATCGACAAGGCCCCCGGCGGCTTGTTGATGATTATAAGCTGCCACCATTGCTAATGCGTTGATAGAAAATTCATTATATAGATTGTCGTTCCCTAACAACTTCAAAATATGTTCTACCCAAATATTTACATTAATGGGAAGTATGTACCCGTTTATATTGTGAATGATTAAATCATTTGCTGCTCCAGCATCAACGGATGTAATTACAGGTGTACCGCTTGCACATGCTTCATTGGCCACAATCCCCCATTCATCATGCTTTGTTGTGAATAAGAATAATTTAGCCCTGCTGTAGTACTTTGGAAGTATTTTCTGATCCAAAAAGCCAGTGAATTCAAAGTCTACATTGTTCTGTTTTAATCTTTCTATCATCTCTTCCCTTTGTTCACCATCTCCAATGATCAGTGCTTTAAATCCAGGAATTTTTTTACTCAGCTCTATCGCAATATTTGCAAAAAAAAGCGGCAATTTTCTTTCAATTATTTGTCCTGAAAACATAATAGTAAACTCACGATCTCGAACTGGCAGATTGTCAAAAACGGAATTGTCGACACATAAGCAACTTCTAAAAATTTTATCATTACCAACTCCATAACTATTATACAGATCGTTAGTTCCCTTGCTAGGCGCCATAAAAGAAGATGCTACCCAGTAAACGAACTTTCTGATTTGTTTTTGGATCATAGAAATCGATTTCTCGGAATTAAAAGTTCCATCATTATATACAATAATTTTACGGCCATTTAGTAAACACCAAATAACCCCATAAAGCATTGTAGGCTTAAAGGCTGTAATAATTAACACATTAGGATTGAGTTTTTTTAATAAGGCCCATACGTTTGTATTATTGTGTCTAAAGGTTTTTGCTACATCTGTTAAAAAATGCATCTTGTAATTGCCATATTCTAATTCCCATTTCCGATTGGGCTCTAATTTTGCACAATATATTACATCATAAGAAAATTGATGATCTTGATGAATTAACTCATGCATACGTTCTCTATATGGAGCTGGTACCTGGCTCAGATATGCTATTTTAATTTTTCCGTCTTTAATATCCATAATTTGATTAATTAGTGCTTTTAAACTTGTCCCATACAATTGGAAATAAAGTTTTTAACCATAATTTCGCAAAAGCAAAAGGGAAAGAGGCTGGAAAAAAGGTCCATGTAAAATAAAGATATTCCTTATATGCAAGACCTTTTGGACTTTTTAAAAATTTAATCCTTTCAGTCAAAGTTGTATTTTGGGGTTTCCAGCTATTTCCATGATCATCGTTACAACTACCTAAAACTCCTGGGGCAACATATACTTTAAATTTGTTTCGTTTAGCTCTTAGCGTATAATCGTAATCTGCAATCCCATGAGTGTATGCTTTGGATAAAATTCCTATTTTCATTACAACCTCATTAGGAACTAACATTATATTTGCATTACCTAAATCGCATTCTAAAGTTTCCGTTTCATTGAATACCTTTTCGTATTTAATACTGAATTTAGAGGTCAATCTCTTACCACCATATGAAATTTGTGTTCCATTCAACTCACGGGTGCTACCCACTATAATTGAATTTATTTCGAGTTTATTTTTTAAATTATGATAGCAATTAATCATGGTAGAAAGGGCACTTTCAAATAAAAATGTATCATCATTAACCAAAAAAAAGAAGTCGAAGTTATGCTTTATCGCTTCACTCCACGACTTTCTCATGCCACCAGCCCAGAATAACTGCCCATTACCTTTAAAGATGTTTGCTTTAGGAAAAATCTTAAGTGCATCAATCACTGTATTATCTGAAGAACCGTCATCAGTTAAGAAGATTTCTAATTCGCTCTCATCAATTAGTATCTGATTTTTTAGGCTTTCAAGACATAGTATCGTTTTGTCTCGTCGGTTAAAGGTCGTTAGAAGCACTGCTATTTTCATAGTTTGTCCGTTGAATCTGTGTGGTAAATAATTTTTGTATTCGATAATAGATATATTAAGGAATTATAGAAAACCAGTATTAATAATATTAACATAAAATAATTGGCATCCCGAATAAACTGGATCTTAAACTGGTTGATCATCAAAAACAAAAAGAGTAAGTTAAATCCTAAAAGAAGATCAGTTAAATAATGGTTGTAAGCCCTCAGTTTATTATAAAGCGAAAAACCTCTTATCATGGTGGAAAAAAAGAGAAAAAGTAAAACAAATGCTCCGAAATATCCCCATAGTACAACTGAACTCATATATAAATTATGGTAGTCTGGTATATCATCTGTTCTTGGACTATCAAAGTGAGCAACAACATACTCAGTTCTTTTGGTAAAATAGCCATCGCCAAAAAACCCACCTGATCTTTCGATCTTCTTAAAACCATATTCAAAAATATCTCCCCGGTTCATATCTTTCCCACTTACAATACTTTTAACTGATAAACTATTCATGTTTACTTGTTCACTGCGCTTGGAAAAAACTTCAAAATCGAAAAATTTATAAGATTCATTTATAATAAAAAGCAAGAAAAGCCCAAATATTCCGCCAGCAATATTTATAATTTTGATTCTTTTTCCTAAAAAAACTATCGCTAAAACAATTAAAACAGGGAGTAAAAGTATAGAGGATCTCGTTCCAGATAATACGATTGCAAATAATCCTAACGATGAAACTAATATTGTAAAAATATAAAACCTATTACTGATCTTTTTAAATGTGCCACTTAATATTCCGGGTAAACATAGCGCGATTACAGAAATAGAATATTCAGCGTAAAACTCAAAATTCCCTAATGTTCCTGCAGATCGTGGTATATCAAGTTCCCAAACTGTGTCTTCGCCTAAATTTGGAAAAAATTCATACGGGGAGAAGAAAAAGTTATATCTCTGATTTAATGCATTAGCAAACATGTAAATAAAAAACACTCCGATGATTTCAATAATGGCAATATAATGGTTTTGGTTTAGGGTTATTTTTGAAGAATAATAAAACAGGAAAAAAAAGTTAAACAAAGTGATAGCAGAGCTCAATAACAAACTTAAAGGTGTGCTGCTATTAGCCAGACTAAGCACCTGAATTATACAAAATATAACAATGAAAAATACTGTGGTTTTAGTAAAACTGGTTTCAGAAAAAAAGCTCCTTCCATATAGAAACAAATAAGCTATTAGTGCTATTGATGCGGCTAAGTTAAATGTTCCTCCAATCTCATAACCATATGTAAAATGATTACAGATAAAAAGCTGCATTAAGAAAGAAAAATAATTCCTTTGATAAAGTGATATAAAAAATAAAAAAATCAATGAAACCATTGCAATAATAGTAACAGGAAGAGCGTATATAGAATACGTAAACGGTCCAATGATTACCGCAGCAGCAATTTTTATAAGAATTAAAGGAGTAGGGCCTAATTTCGCTTCCATATTTACCAAATTATTTCTTTATAAATTGCTTTATAGGCATTTGCTTGCACAATCAAATTATATTTCTTACCAATATCTTTGGAAATTTGCCTGCGATCGAAACTTTTAAGATTATAAGCACAAGACAACAATGCGTCACGAAGACCCTTGAGAGAAATTTCAGTTGCCAGAACTCCATTAACTCCATTTCGAATTAAATCCTTAAGCCCGCCGATATTAAAACCAACAACAGGGGTTCCAACAGCTAAGCTTTCAAGCATCACATTTGGTAAATTATCTTCCCTGCTTGGAAGAAGATAGATATCGGCTGCACTATATATAGCGCTAATATCATGCTGAGAATTAATGCTTCCTAAATATTTAATGTTCGCAAGTTTTTGGTTCATATTAATATTTCCAACAGCGATAAATTCGAATTTTGATGTAATCTCAGGATCATTAACGAGCTCGATGATAAAATTAAATCCTTTACGTATGCTTTTTACAGTTTCAGAAACAAACAGAACAGTAATCTTACCTTCAGATAATCCCATTTTTTGTTTAATGGAATGATTTTCTGTATACTTAAAAATAGATTGATCTATTCCATTTGGAATCAAAACATGTTTAAAACGTCCTAAATTTTCTGAACAAGATGCTTCATTATACATCCATTTAGATGGAGAAACTACAACCATATCCTTATCTTCCAGGTAGGAAAGTCCTGTTCTTTTACATTCATATTGTTCATGATCAATCTCTTTTAAATGTTCATTTCTTAAATTATCCTCCTTATAATGGAATCCGCCTTGAAAAGCATTCATATCATGCTGAGTCCACACAATTGGCTTTTTTAAAGTTTTAAAAAAAGAACTATAATCAACAAAATTCGGAACCCAATGCAAGTTAATTATGTCGCTGTCTCGCACAAGATGATGATTAACTAAATCTGAAAAAGATGTTTTAGCAAAAGAAAAAAACTCAAAGTGACCAGAAAAATTTCTATAGTCGTTATCATTTTTATGCTCAAGTGTTTGTGGAAATCCTATTTTTTTTAAGACCCTAATAAAAAGTAAAAAAATGATGTTCTTTTTAGGAAATTCGTAAATATCGTTTTCATCCCTGTTTTTCTTATTTAAAACAAGCATCTTACTTTCAATCCCTATTTGGAGCAAGCCCTTGTGCAATCGTACTGCTGCAGTTCCAGCACCACCACCATCAGAATAACATATATGCAGAACTTTCATTGTTTATGTTTTTTTGTACCTCATTGATCTTTGCATAAGCTTCCCGAATATCTGATCATAAAGTATTTTGAATCTACTTCTACCGCCTAAAAAAAACTTACGTCCATGGTAAGCATCAAATTTATATTCTGAATGGAAATATTCTGGTCTCGATAAATCACCTACTATCTCCGCCCTGACCCTGTGATGTGCGCTCGTTGCCTCAGAGAAGTGCTCACCCACATCTCCAATATTTGTAATTAAGTTTTGAATGGGTGTGATACACAAACCGTTGCCTTTAAATATGGCGAACTGCCATTGATAATCCCACGTATGTTTCAATTTCTGATTGTAAATATCATTGAACATATATTGCCATCTTTTTACCAAAGGAAAATAATTATCAAGGATTCTATCGAGCAACCTTTTTTCATCAAATTCTGGCCAATCCTTCATTTGAAAATCATAGGTTTGCCAAGCCCGTTTCCAAGTTGCCCATCCCCAAATGTGACCATATTTACTAAAAAAATAGTTTTTATTACCTTCAATTTTAAATTCCTCATTCCATCGGGTGCCAGCAATATGCATTACCCTATCATCTATTGCATATTCCTCAAGCAAGTGATCGCAGAAAGTGAAAAATGATTGAGAAGGCAAACAGTCATCCTCCAAAATAATTAACCGTTCTGTAGTTTCGAATGCCCAACTGATAGCCCCTGAAACCCCTGCCCCACACCCCTGATTTTCGAAAAGAAACCTGGTTACAACCTCACAATCCCAATCAACATGGGCTAATAAATTTCGGGTTTCATTAATCTTTGTGCTATCTGAATCATATCTATCTGTCCTTGGCCCATCAGAAAAAATATATAGCTTCTCTGGTTTATAATCTCTTATGGCTTCAAAAACATATTGGGTAGTTTCCGGGCGGCTGAAAGTAATGAGCAATACTGGCGTCTTCTTCATGTTGATACGGTTAATTCGACAATACTGGTTTATAATTACCAAACTTCTTTATAATAAAAATGCTTTGGAGCATAATTAGAAACATGTAAGATATGACTGAAGCAATAGCAGTCCCAATTTGCTTGAAGTAAATGCTGCCAATAAAATATGCACCAATACAAAAAACTGCTGTAGTTCCATTAATTATCAAATGCAATTTAGTTGCTTGAAGTGCATTAATAATGGCGTCAAACAGTGAGAAAACAATCATTAGGCCGCTCGTAACAACTAAAATGTTCGCAAATATTATGGCTTGAGGATATTTGCCTCCGGTTAAATAATTGATAATTATTGGAGAAACGGTCCAAAAAATGGCAATACTAAATAAAACTATACCTATTAGAAATAACGATGTGTTTCTAAGACCTTTGATATTCCTTTGACTGGTATATTTATAAATATCTGGTTCAAAGGTTTGAAAAAATGGGAATAAAGCGGTATATAAATATGCAGCTATTCCTTTTCCAATATTATAGAATCCCATTTCAACAGGCTGGTTTAATCTTTCTAAAACAAGATTGTCAAATCCAATAATGGGTATGTAAAGTAATGATGCAGGCAATAATGGCAATATAATTTTAATTGCACTTTTTAATATCTTCCGATCAATATTAAATTTCAATCCTTTATAGATATGGATCATAGACAGCAAAAAAAAGACTCCCTCTATAATGAGTAGTCCGAGCATCCTACCAGCTAGGTGCATATTCATTTCAATAATGAGATAAAGCCCTAAAATTATTGATGATATTCTATAACCGGATACAATGAAAAAATAGGATAGTGGCTTCTCTCCAAGTCTATAATTAACTTGTAAAAAACTCTTATAAACTCCTATCGATCCTGCAACAAAAGTCAAAATTGCAAATGGGTAAAACGGCACTTGTGAATTGGTAAACTTAAAAAATAAGATAAAACCCACATACACTATCGGAAGAAATACTAAATTCCACAAAATCAGAAATGATGTTAATGTTACAAGTACCCTTTTCCTGTCATGGTGACCATAATAAACAGACATATAGTAAGTTGTAAAGGAGAGGCTAAAGAAAATATTTATAAATCCTATCAATGATGTATAATAACCAAAATAACCAAATTCTTCTGCAGTTAAGTATTTTGCAAATAAGGGCGATGTGAAAACCGATACACTAAAATTAACAATGGGCACAAGAAGATAAAGCCCAGTAGTTCTTAATTTGGATCTAATTTTAGCTTTTATTGTCGGGTTAAATTTTAATGAATTTTTAAGATTCATTATTGCTTCTATTTTATTCATTAGCTATCAGTGAATCTAGGGTGACAAACCTTTCAAGTGGATTTGTAAATAAAGATTTCATGATGTTCTCTCCTGATAATTGTTCATTGGTGTATTTCTTATGCTGATCAAGAATAGCCTGAACATAATTTTCTCTATCATGATTTAACTTAATTAAAGTTTTTTTTCTGATATATTCCGGATCAACCTGTTTTGCTATCATGGCTTCAACTCCTTTTCTTATTGAACCTGGATTATCATCCACAATTATTGCGTAATCAGGATCGTAATATTCCTTTCTAC
This sequence comes from Pedobacter chinensis, assembly GCF_003339865.1. GTDB lineage: Bacteria > Bacteroidota > Bacteroidia > Sphingobacteriales > Sphingobacteriaceae > Pedobacter > Pedobacter chinensis. Next base: position 87,722 of record NZ_QPKV01000015.1, on the reverse strand, counting down.
CTCCCGAGCTCTTTGTGCTTACTACCGGGATTCCAGATAACATATACTCTAAACTTGCAAGCATTGGGCCTTCCTCTTTTGAAAGACATAACCCTACCTTTGATTGGTTGAACAATTCATTTTTTTCAGAAACGTTTTTCCAGTTTTTATTAAATTCAGCATGCTTCATTTCAGGATAAGCTGAATGCAAATCATTCTCTTTCATTCCAGCACCCTGGGTATAGGTAAGAATATAAATACTCTTGATTTCTCTTGCTAAGCCGATTCTTTTGAAAGGAATAATTTGAGCTGCATAAATTGCGTCGTATTTTTTTTCAACAGCATCAACAAAATAGTCATTTTCATTAGTATATATATATATAGGACATTTCATCCCCGCAATGTTAAACATATTCCTATAGTTATCTTCAGAGACAGAATTACACATCATCATTGACTGGACACCCAACTTTTTTAGTTTCATAAAAAAAAGTTTTTTCTGAAGCATTTTATAAATCTTAGCATGATTCCATGTAAGATGGACAAAAGCAATAATATTGCCTTCTTTGTTGTTCACAGCAATTTTCTCCAAAGCATCATAATCCTGTATACCTATGATCCTTGGATAATCATTTAATTTATAAGCGCCTTTGAATAACATTGTTTGTTTGATTTATTGTCTATAATTAAAATACTAAAACCTACTTTTAAAGTCGCTAAATAAATGCTTTAGAAAACCTCTCTTAGCATTATTATTATAGTAAGATTCATCATAACTGTATCCATATCCATGCTTTACTCTTTCAATAGAATTAAACACCACATAAGTATTTTTTAAATGATCTTCATCCTTAAGTGATTTTAGAAATTTTATTTCTGATTTCTCTGTATAGCCTTGTCTGATAACATAAAGTGTTACATCGCTTAACCTTGATAGAAGTATGGCATCGGGTACAAGATGAACCGGAGGACTATCAATAATGATATCATCATATCGCTCTTTCAAATCCAAAATGAGACTTTCTAATTTTTTTTTCTCAAGAAGCTCAGATGGGTTTTCTACAATTTTGCCAGATGGGATAATATCTAGATATTCATTTACCGAGGTTTTCTGAATGATTTCATCAATGTTAGCCTTATCATTCAGATAATCACTTAAGCCCATTTTATCCTGCGGTAAATCAAAATACCTCGTAATCTTGGGCTTTCTTAAATCGAGCTCAAGGATTACCGTTTTCTTTTGAGCCAATGATAATGCACTTCCCATATTTACGCTAATAAAACTCTTACCTTCATTAGAAACACTAGATGTTATGAGTGTGACTCTTCCTGATTCAACTTTATTATGCAGATAATAAAGTTTAATTCTTAGTGCTCTCAATTGTTCGCTTATAGCGCTAAGACTATTCCTCCTAATTGCAATTGGTTCTCCCCCATCTTCATATGGTATTTCACCAATTACTTTTACATCGGCAACCTTTGTTATATCATCTAGGCTTACAACTTTATCAGATAAAGCATTTCTTCCGTAAATAAGACCTAAAGGCATTCCGACCACAAAAACCAGGGATAACAAAAACACAAATGGTTTTGGGCTTTTAGGGATTTCCGAATAAGCATCATCAACAATTCTATTATTTGATAGATTTGAGGCATATTTAATGGCTACCTCCTCTCTTTTTTGCAGCAAATAGGTATAAGTATTTTCCTTGCTTGATTGCTGTCTTTTAATATTCACAAATTGGCGCTCATCAGAAGGAATATCCCTGATAGAAGATTCAAATTTGTTATTGTAAATTTGCAACTTGTTTCTGGTATCAAGCAAATTGTTCCTGATATTCTTTACATTTTCTTTAATCAAAGCCCTGGTGGTCTTAATCTGTCTGTTAATCGGATCAAACTCAGGGTTGCTCTCAGGCATATTGGCAGCCATTTTATCATGCAGCAATTGAAGGTTCGCTAACTTTTCAATTGAGCTGGATAGTGCTGCATCATTAATGCCAATTGCTGAAGGGATTTTATTACTGTTCGTTCCTGAATTCACATAGTTATCAATTCCGTTAATCACGCTCAATTGTAAATTCGCCTCATTTAATTTAGCATCATTGGCTTGCAAATTTTCCAGGCTGATTTTTGTTTGAGAACTGATATCTGTTAAGCCTTTGCTACTTTTAAATGTTTCAATTCCTGTTTCAGCAGTTGATAGTTCCCCATTCAACGATGCCAATCTTTGATCTAAAAAATCAAGGGTATTCTTTAACTCTCTGTTTTTTTCATCAGATGATGAAGCATAATATTCTGAAATCAATCCGTTCAAAATATCTTTACCTCTTTCATCATTGATATCAGAAACTGCCAAATCTATAGATGTACCTAACTTGCTCGATAAACTTGCATCTAGGGATCGCTGTAATTCTAACGTTTTTGTTTCAGGATCGGCAATTGCCATAAACAATACTTTGCCTTTTGATTGAAGAATATTTTTCGAAGGAATTAATTTCCAGATGCCAAAAGAACTTGTAAAAACTTCATTAAAATACGCTGTTCTTGTACTCTTATCTGGCAAGTATATGGTAAACGATTTTCCATCGATAATCCTGATTTTTACGCCCGCATTATCCAGCTTTCCGGTTTGTTTTTCCAGTACAAATTTAACCGGCGAATCTTTATACATATCAAGTGAAAAAAGGCCGTCATTTTCTGAAAATAATCCGTCTTTTCGGTAATAATTTACCCATAGACCTAAATCATCAACAATTCTGCTTACCAGTTGCCTCGATTTTAACACCTTGATTTCGTTTTCAATGAGCTGCGAATTATTGGTCAACCCGATGTCATCAAGCTGTGCTTTTGTATTGGTAGATTTGCTATCATCTTTAACAATCAGGGTAGCCCTAATTTGATATACTGGTTTATATCGTTTTAAATAAACAAAAGCGAGCAACAAAGCAAATACTAAAGCAATTAAAAATAATGGCCAATGAAAAAGATATTTTCCCAATATTCCTTTCCAGTTATCTTTCGATTTCCCTGTTTCCCCAATCATGTAGGTGGTAAACTGTGCCTGTTGTGTAATCATAAAGTTTATCTATAAATATTAGAAAGAACAATAGCTATTATCGATAAACCAGAAAGAACAAGTGTTGCCGTTCTGTAACCTCGATCTACTGTGGCATATTTCGTGCGGTCTGGCTGCACATATATTTCATCATTGTTACGAACATAATAATATGGTGATTCAAATATTTTTTTTGAAGTAAGATCTATTGGGATAAACTGTCTTTTGCCATCCTCTTCTCTAACTAAAATGACGCTCTTGCGCATTGCCGTAATATTTAAATCGCCAGCTAAACTTAATGCTTGTGTTATTGTAGTTCGCTCGTTTTGAAGGGAATAAACGTTCGGCCGTTCTACGTCTCCGTAAACACTAACTTTAAAATTCAATATCCTTACGTTCACTACAGGATCGTTGTAGAACTTCAACAGCATCACGTTTAGCTTTTCTTGAAGCTCAGTTGTGGTTAGTCCCTCTGCTTTTACACTTCCTACTATTGGCAAATGCACATTGCCTTTTGTATCTACCTGATAACCGGGAATAGCATTTTGTTGATTATTTGGTTCATAACTAAATATTGATGAAGATTCAGGGGTTCTGCTGGTTACCTTAATAGCCAGGATATCAGTTGGCCTGATGGTTAACGGAGAATAGTTTTTAACCTGGTCCACAGTAGGGATATCGCGGTTAAGATCCTGATAATAAGGGATATTTTTATATGAGCCACACGAGCTCAATAATGATACAATTGCAAGCAAAAAACAATAATTTTTATTCATATTAGGTGTTTGAAATAAGTACAAGGTAACTTTGTTTTATTTTGAATTACCAATACGAAAGTCCTGTATTATTGGTTTTAAAGCAATAGCCCCATAGGGCTATGCCTATTATTCAACAGCTTCATCGTAGGATAAGTAATACAATTTCTAGAGGGTTTTGACACTTTATTTTTAGTCCTTTTTTATCTAAAATGTTAAAAAAAATAAGATTTCAAATTATTACTTAACATATAAATAATTAAGCTAATGCAATCTTAAAAGCACTTTTTTTGAAATTCAAGGTTGAGAAATTTAAGCTAGTACATAAAGAATGAAGAACACGATTAAGCTTTGATGTTCAATTCTTGTTGATGGCCTTTTTCAAATACTTACATTTAAGTATTCTGTATTAGAATTCATAAAAGTGATGAATATCTGCTTGTAGACTTTATACCTTTAGTCTATATTTGCCATATCTATTAACTTAATAAAGAAAAACATAGCTCCACAAATTCAGTTTCTTTCTATTTTATAAAACAATCGACCAATGTCGGGAAAGTATGAGAAATAAATAATCAACCAGCAGGGCAGTTTTAATTTGATAAGCTTTAGATCGTAAGGAATTATCACATATATTAGTTTGAACACCACCTCTAACCATTTGTAATGCTGCTCCAACTTTTTACCGATAATTTTTGAATGAATATTGTGCACCGATGATTGTGCTGAGCATGATAACTTGTTTGCTTCAAATCGTTTGTACACATAATAATAGCCCTAAACAGCAAGCATTTTTCGCGAAATGTTTCTGTAAAAGGTGATTAATTACTAAGAATTTTGAAAAATTTAGCCTTTTAGCCTATGAACGTGCTATTCTATCATCGTTTTTTAAAACGTACAGATGCAGCTTCTCTTCCCCATCATTTCTTTTATGGCGCATTAGATCTTGATAATTTTGATGTTAATGTATCTTTTCTTGAAGATGCATCAATGGGTAATAGAATTGTTCTGGCAATAAAAATGGCTTTTAAAATTATTTTTTTTAACCAATCACATGACCTTATTTATGCTTCTACACCATACGGCCTGGAACTTTTGGTTCTCTTAAAAGCTATTTGTTTATTTAACAAACCCATCGTTGTTTGGCAACACCGGGCACTTAGATCATCAACAAATCCTTTCAAAAAGTGGCTTTTAAAAGTTTATTATAGCGGTTTTAGTAAGATGATTATGTTTAGCGATCTTCATGTTCAGGAAACCCTCGCTACTGGCATAACAAAGCGAGATAAATTAATGCAAATGCACTGGGGACCAGACACCAATTATTTCGACAAAATAATTGCCGAAACGGATAACAATGCGGTTCCAAGATATTTTTGTTCTACCGGAAGAGAAAACAGAGATTTCCCCACCTTAATTAAGGGTTTCGAAAATGCTCCAGAAAGTATCCTCAGAATTTATACCACTAAGCGGCATGGCAATATGAACAATGAAAAGCTTTTGTTAGCTTATGCCGATAAACACAAAAACGTGGAGGTTAATATTATTGAGAACAAACCCACCTTAAACAAATTTTTGTCAAAAGAGGTTTACAAGAGCCAATGTGCCATTATTTCTTGTCATGAACATAAATATACAGTGGGCTTAACTTCTCTTTTGGAAGCCATGGCACTTAAAAAAGTGGTTATTATTTCCGACAATCCTTATTTCCCTATTGATGTTGAAAAACAAGGCATAGGTATTAAAGTGCCTTACAACGATCCTAACGCTTGGACAAAAGCCATCAACTTCATTATGCAGAACCCTGAACTCGCTTCTGCTATGGGCGAAAAAGCAAGAAAGTTTATTGATGAGGAATGCAATGCTGATATTTTATCTTATAACGTTGCAAAATGTCTGTATGAAGTTGCCGGAAGAAAATTTTCAGAACCATCAATTTTAAAAGTACAAAATATGGTTAAAGCATAATTACCTCCCTAATTTTTCAATAACATTTATTCGAAATTCAATACATTTTCTCAAAATCACTTTTCATTATCCGCAATGTAAATACATTCCCTTTTTCGTATTTAAGTAAATCAAAATGATCAGTTCATAAAGTCAGAATCGGGTAGGTTTGCCATAATTTTTCTAACCACACCCCTTGTCAGTTACATTAACCATAAGGGCTTCAACTCTTTAAAATCAATTTATAGTCTTAAAGGGCTATTGTAGTCGCCTTGCAGAAGGAATAATTTAGTGTTGCGCTCTTAAAATCAAGAAACCAGCCAGCAACATTCTTTTTTAGCCTTTTTCCTAAAAAAGTGGTAATCAAGTGAGTCTTTATTTCCAGTAGCTGTAGAGTTAAGCAGGTCCTTCAGCGTAAAAAAATTGAGTGATAATGTAGATATAGCTTTACTGATGAGAATTAATTAAGCGCATTAATATCTCAATAATGGGTATTCCTAACAAGAACTAAGAAAAATAAAATTATGAAAGCAGTAATTATGGCTGGAGGGTTAGGTACCCGTATCAGCGAAGAAAGTGGGGTAAGACCCAAGCCTATGGTAGAAATTGGGGGAAAACCAATTCTTTGGCACATTATGAAAATTTACTCATGCTACGGCATTAACGATTTTATCGTTTGCTGTGGATATAAGGGGCATGTAATTAAAGAATATTTTGCCAATTATTGCCTTAACAACTCTGACGTTACATTTAATATGAAAACCAATTCAATGGAAATTCATAAGAATGAAACAGAACCCTGGAAAATCACGTTGGTAAATACTGGTTATAACACCATGACCGGCGGCAGATTAAAAAGAGTTGAAAAATATCTTGATAACCAAACTTTCTGTATGACTTATGGAGATGGCTTGAGCGATCTCGATATTACCCAAGCTATCAATGCCCATAAAAGAGCCGGCAAACTTGCAACATTAACGGCTGTTCAACAACCAGGTAGATTTGGAGTATTTAACCTTGGCGAAGGAGAAAATTCCGTTAAATCTTTTCAAGAAAAACCCGATGGTTCTGAAATGCCCTGGATCAATGGGGGCTTTTTTGTCTTAGAGCCGGAAATCTTCAATTATATTAAAGATGATGACTCTGTATGGGAAAAAGAGGCGATGGAAAATCTGGCAAAAGACGGACAACTAAATGCCTATAAACACACTGGATTTTGGCAACCAATGGATACATTGCGAGATAAGACTGTTTTAGAAGAGCTTTGGCACCAAGGAAAAGCCCCTTGGCATTGGGAATTATTATTGCACAACATTGCCTTAACTAAAATGAGTGCCATTTAACAAGTTTCTTTCAAAATATATCAAGATATGAAAATACTGATTACAGGAAATATGGGCTACATTGGTCCTGAAGTAACCGCTCTCCTTCGCAAAAATTACCCTGAAGCCACATTAATTGGCTACGATATGGGTTACTTTGCTTCTTCCCTTACCCACACGGCATTTTTACCCGAAAACCAGCTAGACCAACAAATATTCGGCGATGTAAGATCACTGGATCCGGCAATATTGATCGGGGTAGATAAAGTTATCTATTTAGCTGCCATTTCAAACGATGCAATGGGTAATCGTTATGAAAATGTGACTTATGATATTAATTACAAAGCGGCCATTACCATTGCATCTCAGGCAAAATCGGCAGGCGCCAGTTCATTCGTATTTGCATCTAGTTGTAGTATGTATGGCAAAGCTGATGGAGATGCTAAAACCGAGCTTTCGCAATTAAATCCTCTTACTGCCTACGCTAAGTCCAAAGTATATGCCGAGCGTGATCTGGAAACTTTAGCTACAGAGAACTTTACCATTACCTGCTTAAGGTTTGCAACTGCCTGCGGTATGAGTTCACGCCTGAGACTTGATTTAGTTTTAAATGACTTTGTTGCCGGCGCTGTAAGTAGTGGGAAAATCAAAATTCTCAGCGATGGAAGTCCGTGGCGACCTTTAATTCACATTAAAGACATGGCTAGAGCAATTAGCTGGGCAATTACCAGAGAAACCACCACTGGCGGCGAATTCCTGGCCGTTAACGCTGGAAGCAGCAGATGGAACTATCAGGTAATCGATTTGGCTAAAGCGGTTTCATTAGCCATTCCCGGACTGCAGATCGATCTCAATAAAAATGCTACGCCAGATGAAAGATCGTACAAAGTAAATTTCTCTCTTTTTGAAAAACTTGCACCAGAGGCACAACCAGTTTGTAATTTGGACAATACCATTGAAGAACTTTACAATGGATTGATTGCGATGGAATTTGACAATATTAACTTCCATAACTCACCATTTATGCGCTTAAAAATCCTCAATGGTTTACAGGAGAAGGGGTTTATTAACGAGGATTTGCAATGGAATTTTAAATCTGTTGCAACAGAAAAAAATCAATCAATTCTAACTTCATAGTTACTGAAAAATGAACTTTACTGAAACAAAATTAAAAGGTGCTTATATCATCGATGTAAAACCAATTACTGATGAGCGTGGATTTTTTTCAAGATCATACTGCAGCGATGAATTCAGAGAATTTGGCCTAAACACCAATGCGGTGCAAAATAATATTAGTTACAATATTAAAAAAGGCACACTCAGAGGTATGCACATGCAAAAGGCCCCTTTTGAAGAAACTAAACTGGTGCGTTGCACCAGAGGAGCAATTTATGATGTCATTGTTGACATGCGGGAGGATTCGGAAACTTTTAAACAATGGATTGGCGTTGAACTTACGGCAGATAATTATAGAATGCTTTACGTGCCGGAGGGTTTCGCTCATGGATTTATAACGCTCGAAGATAATACTGATGTTACTTATCAGGTTACTCAATTCTATACTCCGGGTTTCGAGCAATGTTTCCGTTGGGACGACCCATCGTTTAATATCGAATGGCCAATCACACCTGTTGTAATTTCCGCTAAAGATCAGTCGCACGCCTTAATTAGCGATGGCGTTAGTGAATCCAATAATTAATGAAAATTTAAATTAATCTATCCATGATTATCGTTGATAATGCCCTTGCCAGGCTAGAGGCTCAAAATAAACCCATCAAAGTTGGCCTTGTCGGCGCTGGCTTTATGGGTAAAGGTATCGCATTGCAAATTTGTAAATACGTACCGGGAATGGAATTGGTGGCTATAGCAAACCGCAGCTTGGATAAAGCTAAATTTGCATATAACCAAGCAGGGATCGAAGAAAGTATAGAAGTAACTTCTTCTGCACAGCTCGATAAAAACATTCTTAATGGCTTATACAGTGTAACCACCGATCCGATGTTGTTGTGTAGAGCGGCTGGCATAGACGCCATAATTGAAGTAACCGGTGCAGTAGAATATGCTGCAAAAGTAGCCATGTGTGCCATTGAGAATAAAAAACATATTATATTAATGGACGCCGAATTGGATGGTACTGTAGGTCCGATTTTAAAGGTATACGCCGATAAAGCGGGGGTTGTTTTAACCAATGCTGATGGTGATCAGCCGGGCGTGATGATGAATTTATATCGTTTTGTTAAAACCCTGGGTGTAAAACCAGTTCTTATTGGTAACATCAAAGGCTTACATGATCCATATAGAAACCCAACTACACAAAAAGGGTTTGCCGAAAAATGGGGACAAAATCCTGTTATGGTAACATCATTTGCTGATGGCAGCAAAATTTCTTTCGAGCAGGCAATTGTGGCCAACGGAACGGGTATGAGGGTAGCTAAAAGAGGAATGATTGGGCCAACAGTGCCGTCTGGAACCCATTTAAAGGATGTACTGGATAAATACCCATTAGAGGAGCTTACCGAGGGGCCAGGAATAGTGGATTATATTGTTGGTGCAGAACCTTCTCCTGGCGTATTTGTATTGGGAACCCATGATGATCCCATTCAACAACACTACTTAAACCTTTATAAACTCGGCGAGGGACCCCTTTATTTATTCTACACACCATATCACCTGTGCCATTTTGAGGTGCCACAAACTGTGGCCAGAGCCGTACTATTTAAAGATGCGGCACTTACCCCTATGGATAAACCGTACGTAGAAGTAGTAACTGCAGCTAAAATCGATCTTAAAGCCGGCGAAATTCTGGATGGGATTGGCGAATACATGACTTATGGTCTTTGTGAAAATGCTGATACCACTTATCTTGAAAATCTACTTCCAATAGGTGTAGCGGAAAATTGTATACTGAAACATAATATCCAAAAGGATCAGGTACTAACCTATGATGATGTTATTCTTCCTGAAGGAAGACTGATCGATAAACTCAGAAGGGAGCAAAATGAATATTTTAAAATGGAAGAATCTGTAAATGATGTCAAGGGAGAATCCGATGAAATTTTAATTTAATCGCGTACACCTCCTATCCGTGTATACTTAGAGGTTGGTTCATAATTTATATGGATCAGCCTCTTTTCTTTTGAAAGAAATCTCATCCTTTATTTGCGAATAATTTTGCTTCAGCCTCGTTTGATATTTCGTAGAACAACTATAGTGCCGGTACAACAGCAATCAATCTGCAGGAATTCGTTAAACTCAAAAGCATTTAGAAATGGCGCAGGCGATCATTATAGATTATTAAATCTAACAGGGCCATGAGGATCTTTGCAAAATAGAGGTCAGGAAATAAGCCTGGAAAATATAAGCTGATGGCATTACAACTTGATTAGGAGTTAAAACGCCTTGACAGGAATTAATGCCTTTTCAGGTAGATTTCGCTCCCGAAGCAATGGATGGATAGTGAATCAATTAAACGGTAATATTCGCTTCAACAGCAACGAAGAACTTTTGAATAGATGTTTGTGTAGTTACGGTTAAAAAATAAGCGCCTTATAAGAGCAGATAAAGTGCCCTCGGCTTACACCTTGCCACAAACAATGCCCTTTCCTCTGGCCTTAAATTAAAAAGCCGAATTCGGGCAAGAAAGCGATGATGTATAAGGTTGGCTAAAAAGCATTCTCTTCACCACCCAGCACATTGGTTATCGTTTTGGTTATAATTTTGAAATCTTGCAACAGCGTCCAGTTTTCCATATAGGAAATATCGTGTTTTACACGCCCCAGCATCTGTTCTGTTTCCTTTGTTTCTCCGCGAAAACCATTTACTTGTGCCTGACCTGTGATGCCGGGTTTTAAAAACTGACGAACCATATACTGATCTATAATTTGGCTGTACTCTTCAGTATGCTTAAGCATGTGAGGACGTGGTCCTACAACGCTCATTTCACCCAACAATACATTAAAAAACTGCGGCAATTCGTCCAGGCTGGTCTTACGCATAAAAGATCCGATTTTAGTTACCCTTGGATCATTTCGTGCCGCTTGCTGAGTGTTACTGTCGGCATTTATCCTCATGCTTCTAAATTTGAAGCAATAAAACGGCTTGTTATCTCTTCCCGATCGCAACTGCATAAATATCGGGTTTCCTCTGGATTCAATTAAAATCAGCAAAACAAGCAAAGGAAAAAGCCAGGAAAGCACAAATACAATTACTGCCAGACTAAATAAAACATCAAATCCCCGTTTAATAATACGGTTTCTTAATTTTGTTAGCGGTTCTCTCCTGTTTACTAAAATTGGGATCCCGTCATAATAACTGGACAGCCTGTAATTAGAATTTTTAAAATCTTCTTCTTCTCGTTTATACTTGATAAAAGAGGTGACAAATTTAACCCGCACACAATGTTTTTCCGCCAATGCAATCACTTCATCAAGTTCTACACATTGTTCAGGAAATTCAGTGGTATAAACTTCATCCAGATGATTTTCAATTGCATAACGAATGGAAGTCTGCAAACGATGAATAGGCTGCTCATCGATCAAAACTTCTTCGTTCAGATTTTTAAATGAGCCTCTGAAGTTAACCGTTAAACGGTTGGTTAAAAAGAATTTTTCTAATCGCGTACCCAAATCATGATTTCCAATGATTGCAATGTTTTTTTTAAACATATCCATCTTTAAATAATATCGCTCAAAAACATAGGTCATGAACCGAATGCCACTAACAGCAATTAATTCTAGAGAAAAAACATAAATTAAGGGCGGAGTGATATTTAACTGTGGTAGGAATAGATAAGCAATTAATGTAAGTAAAACAATGTGTAAAATAAAAGTGAACGCACCTTTTTTATATAAAACCTCCAATTTCTGAACATTCTTAAAGGTGTATGCTCCATTAACTATCGCTGAAATCATCCAGGTTAAATTAATCAGGATCAAGAACTGCGCAGCTCCACCAAGATTAGTGTCCTTTAAAAGGCCGGAAAAAAAGATGATCGCAAATGAACAATTGATTGCCAGCGCATCAAATATGGTTAAGATAGTAATGAATATAAATACATGACGGCTCTTCATAATAATCAGGGCTTAATAATGTTCTGTATTTTAAAACCATACATAAGGGAATAATTCAATTGGTATATACATGTAAATTGAGGGGTTTTATTCTGATAAAACAATAGCCCGAAAAGACTACCATAAATCAGGAAGAAACATTAGCTAAATGCGTAAGAATTTGAGTTCGTTGTGTAGTGATTGAATTTATTGAGCGCTTCTACTTTATTCTGAACATGTAACCTTTTGTAAATATTTTTGCAATGGTTCTTAACGGTGTTCGGGCTAATGGATAATTGATCTGAAATTTCTTTATACAACAAGCCTTTGCCAAGAAGAGACAAAACTTCCAGTTCTCGTTCACTTAAACCAAAAGTAGTGGTATTGCTTTGTTTGCCATTTAATAAGCCAATTACACGTTTGGCAATATACGGGCTCATTGATGCTCCACCATTATGAAGTTCAGTAATTGCAGAATGGATTTCCTCAAAGCTTGAGCCTTTTAAAATGTATCCTGAGGCACCTGCTTTTAACGCATTAAACACATTTTCATCATTTTGATAACTGGTGCACATCAAAAACTGCGTAAAAGATAGAAAGCTTTTCGCCCGCTTAACAAAATCGATCCCTGATAGAGACCTTAATTTAATATCAACAAGGGCAACATCAGGTTTATCAAGATGCATTTTCGATAGCGCTTCTTCAGCAGATGAATAAATTCCTTTTATTGTAAATGCTTTATTAATTTCAAGCACTTTAACAAGTAAATTCCTGTACTGTTCGTGGTCCTCAACAATTGAAATAGAAATCATATTATATAAATTAGGGATAAAATAATATATTAGCTTCTATTGTCCCTCTTTTGATATGCAGGAAATTAATCTGCAAGCGCTGATTAAATCAATCTTTCTTGAAATAAGCGTTTAAAATAAAGACAACAATTATCCGAGGGAAATTCGGGACCACCTCGAAATTTTTACTAAGATAGAACGATTGATAGATGAAGCAAAATTTTTATATGTCCTTTTAAATCACCCTATTAGTAAAAAAAAACGGCAGATATATATAGACAAAAATCGAATCATTTATATAAATTACTATTACAAAATAATACTCATAAAAATAAAATTGTGTATAAATTATTCTACAAAAAATCATACGCCTAATGGACTCATCTACAGCGATTTCTCAGCTTCTATTCCGCTTACCTATATGCGCAAGCCTTAATTTTTCATGGATAAATGGACTAATTTTATTGGTTGTTTTATTGGCTGTCGGCTATATAGCGTACATTTTATACAAAAATTACAAATTTGGGAGTGCGCGAAAGAATGAGTATATAGCACAAAGTCAGGCCATAAAATTAGAAAGACAAAGAATCAGCAGCGAAATACACGATGAACTTGGCTCAGGTCTCTCCGCAATAAAATTATATTCTGAATTAGCGGCCAAAAACCGACCTGAAATTATTGAATTACAAGAGCTTAATGAGATGGTTAAAGAAATTTCAACCAAGATTAATGACATTATTTGGACAACAAGTACCGAAAATGATCACCTTGATAGCGTTATTTTTTACATTCAGGAGCAAATAGGGAAATTATTTAGGCATTCTGAGATAAAATTTGAATCAAATTTACCAGAATACATTCCAGCAATCAAATTTAAGAGCGAAAGCAGGAGAGATTTCTATCTTTTGTCCAAAGAAATTGCACATAATGCACTAAAACATTCCAATGCAGACCTCATTACTGTAAACATTTCGTTAAATCCAGAACTGATTACCTTAAGTATCAGGGATAATGGTGTAGGGTTTGATCCCCTGCTTGACAAAAAGAATGGAATGGGTTTATCCAATATTAACCAACGTGTAGAAAGACTTAATGGAAGCTTAACAATCGAGAATTACAAGGGCACTAAAGTACTTGTAAACATACCGATTTTGGGTAATTTTTACGAAGAAGCTGAATAGCAAAGTGAGGGGTCTGAAACACCAGAAGGCATATTAGAGAATGACAGACCCTTTAACTATAGATAAATTTTCATCGAGCGGAAATTTATAAACCATTTTAATTACTACAGCAGGATTACCGCCAATCACGCAATTATTTTCTACATCTTTAGTAACAACGGCGCCGGCGCCAATGATTACGTTATTACCGATCTTGATGTCGCCGATTATGGTTGCATTTACTCCGATATCCACATTGTCACCAATTACCGGTGCGGGACTGGAGGTGCCGTCTTCTAACATTTTACAGGTAATGGTAGTCAGATGACGCAAAGTACAGTTCGTACCTATGGTAGTTGCACCATCAATCACACTACCGTATCCATACACCAGCTTTAAACCAGGCCCAATGCGTACCCTCGCACTAATATCAATGTTCAAAATCCATCCGATGATGAACTTGTATAAAAGTAAGTACCAGAAAAATATAATCCTTAAAATCAGATTCCGCCTGATGAGGGAAGCACATCTGAAAAAAACCATGAGCACTCTACCTTTGAGGTTATGATGGTTTGCGGCCCAATCCTGAAAAACATCACGCTTTTTGTTTATATAGCTCATTTATTTGGAATAACATGATACCGGTTACTTACACCAGGATCGTTGTGCTGCAGAATCATCCTCTTCACAAAAAGCGATTTTAAATGATCATGAAATTGATTTATGGCATTTTGCCAATTGTAAACCTCGGTAAGCTTACCGATGTTATTATCAATTTTGTTTCGGTAATTAACCATTTTATTTTCAGTAGAAAGCAGTTGCCGGGTCACATCAGTTGAACTTGTAAAGTAAAAAGAATCACTGCCCAGAATTTGCCTGTTTGCAGGATGGTCATAAGCCGAAATAAGGCAACTTGCCGCCATGGCTTCCAAAATTAAATGTGTTGTTCCACCACCGGCATCCCCATAAAAATACAGGTTTGAAAAATATCTTAAATTATTGAGTTTGGCAGGATCATACATGCTGCCCAGAAACTTAATATGGGTATCATTTTTATATTTAAACTTTAAATATTTACCGAACTCATGCGTATGGCCACCAATTACAATAAACGGCCGCTCCATTTTAGCAGTTGCAACTCCATCCAGAATCTGTTCTATACCATTATCAGGCTCCAAACTACCAATATACAAATCATAGTTAAAAGGCTTGAGCTGATTAAATCCTAATATATCATTACTAGGATTGGTAAACAAATCAACTCCCTGCGGAATAAATCTGGCTCTTTTTTGGTACTTCCCGGTCAGATACTGAGTAATGTTTTCCGAATCGGAAATCAGCGAATGGCTATAACGAACGGCCGTGCTTTCAGCTAGCCGAAGAAACGTTGACGTGAGCCCATGATATCGATTGCGTTTCCATTCTATCGTTGCTATATTGGAAATTAATTTTGATTTCTTAGCAAGCAGCCATGACCAGATGGAACTGGAGCAACCGAATTGAATGATCAGGTCACAGTTCCTTGTTATCACATCTCTAACACAGTTCAGATCGTAAATAAAATTACCTGTTACCCCCATTTTATATTCCGGATCGTAAACATGGATCAAATTGATTCCACACCATTCAGATTTTTGGTAAGAATGGTTATGTGAACTGTATACCATTACTTCGTGCCCTTTATCAACCAAACCTAAGGCGATAAACTGGGCACTTTTCTCAAATCCCCGGTAAAAATCGGGAATACCTCTTGTACCTATAATAGCAATTTTCATCGATTTTTAGCTTGAGTGTGATGGATGATAAGGTGAATAACCACACCACGATCCTGTAAATAATATTGCTAAAATTATTTAAAGCCCCTCCCTATATCAATAGCCCTTAAATACTACTTTTTATATATATGAGACTCCTAGGCACTAAGTAGCTAAATAAACCAGCTATTTACGAGGGGCTTCGGTTAACCTGATCAGGAATATTTTGGCGTTGCGTGTGTTTAATTCCCCTCTTCCAGAGGGGTGTCCGCAGGACGGGGTGTTTCTGGCCAGATCAGCTCTCAAGGCAGGCCTATCGGGCTGACGCAAATTCATAGCTTGCGCGTTCCATGAAAACGGGAACCACGCAACTGCTCATCGAGATGCTTAATGCTGCATACAAGTTCAATAAACCTTTCCATAGCTTTATCTATCGGTTGGCGTCTCACTAAACGCAATTAAAGAAGTTTACTGGCTTTTTAAATGTCTTCAGTCGGTGAGGAGCACCGACCGATCGAAGAAAATACTTGTCATTCTGAACCCAGTGAAGACCGCGAAGCCACTACGAAGTAAATCCCTGACCTACAAGCATTGTACCTGGTTTACTGCTGCCATTGAATTTCCCACCTGCGTGGGAATGACGGAATACATTATATACAGGTTGTTATTAAAAATCGTGATAGATATTTCTGAATGAACTTCTTAACCCAATGGTTAACAAACCCGTTTTATTTGATCCAAGTTCATTGCTTTCTTTTCGAAATGTTCCGGCAACTTCTAATCTTAAATTGTATTTAGGATTTAATAAATAAGCCACCTGACCTTTCATATAATATAAATCCGTGCCAATTCCCTGTCCTATACGACTGCCGTAGTCTACCGCCCTGGTTTCATAACTTTTAAAAATATCTCCTCCATAATTCATTCCTTCGGGATCTAAGCCATAACGGGAATACAGGGCCTGCCCCTGAAGATCAAAACGTTTATAGCTATAATTTAGAATCCCTAAAAACTCTCTGAAGTTTGCCCCTTTCGGATGAGCAAGCGACTGATTATAATTCGCATAATTGGAAATCCGGTCAAAATGAGCATAAGTATAAGGTCTTGCTGTATTAAATTCAGCTAAATAATTCAGGCCTTCAACCTTGAAAAGGTCCGAACCCCTGACACCAAACTGAATCGCATATTTATTGGCCCAATAACCGTTGCCGGCAAAAAACTCTTTTGCCGTAAATTCATCAAACATAAATTGGCCATATAGGGCCGTCTTATCCAGTATCTCATACTTTAGGTTAATCCCTAAACGCATTTTATCCGGAGAGGTAGTATTAGTGTTTTCAACCGGGCGTAAGAAAATAAAAGGATGAACATAATTGAAGTCAAATCCTCTTTTGCCTTCCGCCTCTGCATCCGCCCATGTTACGGCCTGAAAGAAACCGACAGAAAAGCGTTTGGTCGCATTCCAGTCTACATAGTGTGCCGCCATCCATTTTCCTCTGTCTCCTAAACGCCTGTCAGTAGTCAATTTTTCTGCTCCCGGATCTAACATATAAGCAAATATGGTTTGATACTGCACACTACCTAAAGTAGCCCGAGCCCTGAAAAAAGAATAATTCGATGAAACATCAGATAATAACATTGAACGGTAACCATCGCCAATGAAGTTTTTATCATAACCCAAAGCAAAATTTAAATATTTACTGGGGGTATAGGAAAGTAATGCAGTAACATAAGACCAGTCTTGTTTGTCTGTACCCAATTTACCATAACCCTGTCCGGGTACAACCTGGTTCGCTACAATAAAATTGTTAAGGTAATCTGCAAACTTACCTTGATTTTCAAATCCATTCAGGTAGAAGGAAAATTGCTTTCCAACATTTCCTCCGATCTGGAATCCTCTGGTATTTAACCAGGTTGAGCGGTTACCACTAAAATCTTTTCCAATTTGGAAATCAGGAAGAAAATCTGCGTAGATATTGTAGTCATCGCTTTTGAATTCTAAAAGATGTTCCTGAAACAATTTGCGATGCACCCAACTCCTGTTATTCAAACTATCCTTACCTGCATTCATTAGAGAATCGTAGCGCATTTGCAAGGCACTGTCATCAGCATAAAAACCTTTAATGGAAGAGTGAAATTTCAATTCAGGATTATATACCTCCCTGTTGAGTTTCTGATAAAATTGATAATCATATAGGATGTTGCGATTTGGGGTGGCATCCTGTGCTTTTACGCTTAATGCAAAAATGGCCATCACGGCCATATAAAAGAGTTTTCTCATTAAATTTAGTCGTTTATAACTTTATCAAGTTCCTCAAAGATCGAATTTTTACTTTTAAATTCGGGAACCAATTTCTTCATATTAATCACAACCTGCATATCATCATTCTGCGTTGCAGAATGAATAAGATCCGCAATATCACCGGCCACCTCATCAAACACATATTCCCTTACCTTACCAATCATAATTTTTTCATGATGAGTGGGCATTGTATTTTCATTATCATTTAACAGTTCCTCATAGAGTTTCTCACCCGGGCGAATGCCAGAAAATTCTATTTTAATATCCAGGTTAGGTTCAAGTCCGGCAAGTTTAATCATCTTCTTCGCTAAATCAAGAATTTTAACCGATTTACCCATGTCAAAAATAAATATTTCTCCTCCATTTCCCATACATCCCGCCTCCAGTACCAACCGGCATGCTTCTGGAATGGTCATAAAATACCTGGTGATATCAGGATGAGTAACAGTAACGGGACCACCCTTTTCAATCTGTTGCCTAAAACGGGGGATTACAGATCCGTTAGATCCCAGAACATTTCCAAACCTGCTGGTGATAAACTTTGTTGCAGGCCGTTTCTCCAAACGATTGATATAACTCAGCCCGTTACTAAAAACAAAATCTTTCTTACTCAGTGAATTATTCAGCGATTGAACATAAATTTCTGCAATTCTTTTAGAAGCGCCCATAACATTTGTCGGATTCACGGCTTTATCGGTCGATATCATTACAAATTTCTGAACACCATATTTCACAGCTTTATCTGCAACGGTTTTTGTACCCAGCACATTGGCCTTAATGGCTTCTGCCGGATTATCTTCCATTAAAGGAACATGTTTATATGCCGCAGCATGATAAACATAATCAGGCCTGTACATCTTAAAAAGTTTATCCATCCGCTGTTCATCCCGAACATCACCTATAAAAGCCTGATAATTTTTTGTTCTGTCACCTTCATCGAGTTCCAGAAAAAGGTCGTGCAATGCTGTTTCTGATTGGTCGCACAGTATAATCAATCCCACTTCAAATTTTGACAGCTGCCTGGCAATTTCACTTCCTATTGAGCCAGCGGCTCCGGTAATCAGAATTCTTTTCTTGTGAAGCATGTTTCCGATTCCCTGAATATCTATGTTGATCGTTTTTCGGTTTAACAGATCTTCAATATTTAACTTCTGAATTTGCGCTGGTTGCAATTTACCATTAGTCCATAAATCTGCAGGGGGAATATTAAGTACCTTGATGTCATGTTCCAGACATAAATCCACTATAGCATCCCTTTTATCAGCAGGAATGGTATAGGAAGCAAAAATTATCTCATCTATTTCGTACTTAACAATCAGGTGCTCCAGATTTTCTGCATCCAGAATTTTAACTCCATCTATTGCTTTACCAATTTTACGCTGATCGTCATCCACAAATGCAACAATATACTTATTTACCTTTACATCATGATCAAAAGTCCTTTTTGTTGCCATTCCCGCTTCCCCGGCTCCATAAATAATGACCTTTTTCTTATCCAGTTTCAGGTTTTTTATGTACATAAAAAAAAACTTAATAAAAACCCGGTAGGTAATCAGAAAAAGAAAACTGAACAATCCATCAATGATCAATATAGTATTGGAAATGACAGGCTTATATAAAATACTGATCGCGAATAGGTTAATGATAAAAAAAACACTGGTGGATATGATCACTGACGATAATATACGAAAAGAATCCTGTGCACTGGTATATCTGATTATACCAGAATAACTCCTCGTAATGAGAAAAACGATCGAATTGATCGCCATAAATAACAGCAGGTTTCTCGATAGTTCAGGTATATTAACGGATGTCAGGTTTAAATTAAACTTTAACATATACGCAAACACCAACGCACATGAACAACATGTAAGATCGAGCGCAAAAATAATCCAGCGGGGGACGATGTTAATTTGAGTAAACAATTTTTTATAGGCTAAGTAATAATTCTATGACAATATTCAACCAGCAATAATCCTGCCATTTCCGCTGCTTAAATTGACATAAATAAGGAGCTATTTTTAAGGCCTTTCATTACAACCAGAGGTTTCGGGGATATTCTCCCGCTAAAGTTAACTGCTCAAGCTTCGATTTTACAATTCCCGCATCTTCTTTGAAAGTTACACCAAACCACTTCGCATCGGTTTTTACAAGGCTCACGACTCCTTCGCCGCTCCTGATCAAGCTATCCACCACTTCCGGAATTAGAAACTCTGCTTTCATGTCATCGTCATGCTGATCTAAAAAACGGTAATATTCCTGTTCACTCCACTCAACAAAAGACGGTGTAAAGCAGAAAAAATTCATGCTTACCGGTGTAGCTGCATCCATTTCAACTTCCTGTTCTCCAGTTACCCGAAATGCCATATTGTCTCGCTTAAAGATCTCTTTTCTTTCTGTTATTCCGATAATATAATCCTGATCGTCAACGTTTATTTCTCCGCGGGTCACTGCACCATGATCGCTCAGGGTATTCTTCAACTCATAACCCAGGCAGGCGTACCTTCCATCATTTACCGATTGCGTTAAAAACGCATAAGCTTTTTCAAAGGCATCAAACCCATAAAAATCATCTGCGTTAATCACTGCAAAGGGTGCATCAAGAACGTCTTTACAACAAAGCAGTGCATGTTGGGTTCCATAAGGCTTTGAACGCCCTTCAGGCAAGGGCCTGTCTCCCCTGAACTTTTCCAGGCTCTGATAAACATATTCCAGCTTCACTTTCCCGGCAAGTTTTGGTTCTATTGCAGCCTTGAATGATTCTGCAAATTCTTCCCTGATGATAAAAACAACTTTATCGAAACCTGCCTTAATAGCATCATAAATAGAGTACTCCATAATGGTTTCGCCCGAAGGCCCAAAAGATTCAGTTTGTTTACTGCCGCCGTAACGACTGGCCATACCTGCTGCTAAAATAACTAATGATGGTTTTGAATAATGCATGTAATCTAGATTTTAATTTTAAATTCTGTAAATGAATCTCTTTAACTTCTCTTGTATATCTCAACAAGTTCGCAATGCTTAAAAAACTGCTAAGTTAAGATATTTCAAAACAAATAAACAGTAAACAGTAAAAATCATAAAAAAAATGGAGCAAGAAAAAAAAGCAAAATCAAATAAATTAACATTTCAATAACATTAAAAAAAATATTAAGACAGCTAAATACATCAAACCAATTCTATTTTTACCAAAAACCGAAGAAAAATCAATAGAAAAAACATAAATAAGAAGAAAAACTATAAAATTAACAAATCATTAACATTAAAAACACATTAATTCAATCAGATACACAAGAACAATGACGTTCTAACTAAAAAAAACACAGCACATTTAAAATATTTGTAAAAAAAACATAAAAAAAAGCCTAAAAAAAGTATTTTTACCTATCTTAGCATTAATTAGTAAAGCCATCCCCATTTCTTTATTTTAAGTACGATGAATCAATCTGCAGAGCATCATGTCAGATTAAAGTGTCCCAAATGTAAGAATCCTGAAATCAACAGGATTCCAAGGACTTTCTTCTTCAAATCGGTAGTCCCATGGTTACCCATCAGGCACTTTATATGTTATCGGTGTAGATATAAATTTTATAAGCTTTTTTAATTAACTTGAGTTTTGACATTAAGAAATCAAGCATACTTAATGTTCTAACTTCTCAATGGCCAGAGAAATAATGCCTCGGGTTTAATGGCCATTTCATATCAGAAATCGTCATTGCTAGGAGGCACGACGAAGCAATCTGTTCTATCAATGTAATCCCAATTGAAGTATCGGAAAGATTGCTTCACTCCAACGCACATGTCTTTTCTTCAGTTCGCAATGACGAACGTTTCAAAAATTTTAACCAACTCGTTAATAACAAAGCCGCAAATTCGCTGATTATATTCAATTAAAAATCTGCGGCTAGCCCTACTTCGTGGTCAGCATCTTTTTTGTTATGCGTTCATGCCATTGTCTCAAACAAGTTCAGGTGATGACCGCCCGTAACACACCCAATTAGTAGGCATTATCTTCTCCCCGAAAGACGTTGATTACGGTCATGAAAATAATTCTGATATCGAGCATAGAAGTCCAATTTTCTAAGTAATAGATATCAAATTTAACCCTGTTTTCCATCGCCCCGTTTTCTTTAGTCTCACCGCGAAACCCATTTACCTGGGCCCAGCCCGTAATACCAGGCTTTAAGAAATGGCGAACCATAAACTGGTTGATGATTTTTTTATATTCTTCGGTATGCTTCAGCATGTGCGGCCTGGGACCTACCACACTCATTGAACCGTAAAACACATTGAAAAACTGAGGCATTTCATCCAAACTTGTTCTCCTTAAAAAATGGCCGATTTTCGTGATCCGGTCATCGTCTTTGGTGGCCTGCTTTTTATCGCTCTCATTATTTACCCGCATGCTCCTGAATTTCCAGCACCAGAATGGCTCATCGTTTCTTCCACTTCTCAACTGCTTAAACAAAACAGGGCCGGGGCTTTGGATTTTAATAAGGATTGCAATGATCGGGTAAAGCCAGCTTAACACAAAAATGATGACCAGGCTGCTAAAAACCAGGTCAAATGCACGCTTTTTAAACCGGTTTCCGATAATTTCCAGCGGTTCATTTCTCAGGGTAATGATTGGAAACTCACCGCCCATATACGAAATGGTGTAAGGTGAGGCAAGCGTACCTCCAATATCCGGAATAAACTTCAGGCGAATACATTGATGATCAGCCGCAGCAACCAGCCTGGTCACATCATTCATTCTATGCGGTGCCACCGCTACATAAATTTCTTTCACGCCCGAATCGGCCGCTTCTCCCAATGTGCCCAGCACTTTATCCTGAACATCATCTGAATCGTTATCCTGAACATCGTCTGGATCGTAAATATCCTCATCATCCCCCACAAAACCACAAAAATCCAGGCTTCTTTGCTTTTGTATATATTGCGAAAGGCGCAGCGCAGTTGGATTAGATCCCATTACCGCCACTTTTTTCGCCGCTTTAAATTTATTGAGAATCACATATTGAATGTACGTTCCGGTAAACCTGTTTAAAATAAAGGCGATACCCAGTAATAGATAAAAAACAATTAAAAAAGTCCTCGAAAAATCATCCTCAGCTGAGAAAAGAAGATAGGATATATATAATACAAAATGCATGACCAGGCTCCGGTAAGTACCCCGGTAAATGCGTTCCAGTTTTCGGGAACCATAAGAGGTATAAAGGCCAAAAATCGCCGTTGAAAACAGCCATATTAAATTATAGACGACTACATGATGACGGTCAATCTCACCATGCACTTCCTTTCCCAGCAACGGCGTTAAGTAATAGGCCAGGAAATAAACCAGATTCAGCATTATTACATCTGTAACCGGTAAAATGTACCTTAGTAGATAAAGGTATCGCGTTGAAGAAGTCATAAGGAATGAAAATTGGATTAGGGAGATACAAAACTAAACAATTTGTTAGCAATACAGCTTTTAAACTGTTACAAGGCAAAAATCTAAAAAAAAGAATAATTATCATAAAAAATCGATTTTTCTATGATAATTACTAATAGTTGCAAGTCATTCATTATAAATACTGGCATATCTAATAAATAACTAAGAAAGTTCTAAATATATCTTACATACCAATACCACTTACTTTAAAACCAATCGCTCGGAGTTTTTTGTGATCCAGAATGTTTCTGCCATCAAATATTTTAGCCGGCTTAAGCATCCCGTCATAAATACGCTGCCAGTCGTAGTCTATAAATTCATCCCATTCAGTCAGAACTGCAATGGCATGCGCATCAGCACAGGCAGCATAAGGGTCTTCTGATACCGTTACTCCCTTTTTATTTAAATCGGGGCTTCTGGTGCCTAAGTAATCAAGATCTGCATAAATCTGTTTATCTTCAACTTTAGGATCATAAACCTGTATAGTGGCCTGCTCGTTTAAAAGTTCGTCGGCCACATAAATGGCTGCCGATTCCCTGGTATCGTTTGTGTCTTTTTTAAAGGCCCAGCCTAAGAAAGCGATCTTCTTGCCCGATACCGTATTATATAAGTCTTTTACAATATTTAGTGCAAAGCGCTTTTTCTGGTGATCATTCATAATGATCACCTGCTCCCAGTAATCTGCAACTTCCTGCAAACCAAAGGAACGGGAAATATAAACCAGGTTCAGGATATCCTTCTGAAAACATGAACCCCCAAAACCTACAGAAGCTTTTAAAAATTTAGGGCCGATCCTGCTGTCTGTACCAATAGCCCTCGCAACTTCATTCACATTTGCCTCTGTTTTTTCACAAAGTTCAGAAATGGAATTGATAGAAGAGATCCTTTGTGCCAGGTAAGCATTGGCTACCAGTTTAGATAATTCAGAAGACCAGACATTTGTGGTTAAAATACGCTCTCTTGGAATCCAGTTGGCATAAACATCCACCAAAGCCTGCACAGCCTCTTGTCCTTCCGGGTTTGCATCTCCGCCGATCAATACCCGGTCAGGATTCAACAGGTCATCTACAGCAGTGCCTTCTGCCAAAAACTCCGGATTGGATAACACCTGAAAATTAACACCATTTCCAGTGTTGTGTAAGATATCTCTTACGGCCTCTGCGGTACGCACCGGCAATGTAGATTTCTCTACAATAATTTTATCTGTTTTAGATACCCTGGCAATCTGACGGGCACACAATTCGATCCACTTTAAATCTGCCCCCATCCCTTTACCAGCACCATACGTTTTGGTTGGGGTATTTACGGAAATAAAAACCATCTCCGCTTCTTCAATTGCCCGGTCTACATCCGTAGAAAAAAATAAATTTCTGCCCCTGGCCTCTGCCACCACTTCGCTTAAGCCTGGCTCGTATACGGGAATGTTATTCACATCAACGTCATTCCAGGCTGCAATTCTCGCTTCATTTAAATCTACAATGGTAACCTTAATGTGTGGGCATTGTTTGGCTACAACCGCCATAGTAGGTCCTCCAACGTAGCCTGCACCGATGCAGCAAATGCTTGTAATTTTAGTCATTGGTAATTAAATTTAGATTAAGAAAACTGTTTACCACAAACAGCTACGATATTTTTTGATACTTCTTTTATTTCCTGCTCCTTATTTTTCGGATAAATGAGCAATACATCCCCATCATCGACCACAATATAGTTATCCAGCCCTTTAATAACCGCAATTTTGTGTTTAGGTAACTGAATCATGCAATTACGTGTATCCTGTAAATTCACATTATAGCCATGAAATACATTGTCCTGTTCATCTTTATCCAGTACCTCATAAAGTGAGGCCCATGTACCAAGATCAGACCAGCCGAATTCTCCTGGAATGGTGTATACATTATCTGCCTTTTCCAGGATGGCATAATCGATAGAAATGTTTGGAGAAAGGGGATAATTCTCTTTGATGAATTCCTGTTCCTGTGGTGTGTTGTAAAACTCCGCACCTTTTAAAAACAGGGTATAGATGTCATGTGCATGCTTTTTCAGGGCATCCAAAATGCTCGATACTTTCCAGATGAAAATCCCTGCATTCCAGAGGTAATCCCCGCTGGACAAGAACTCCTTTGCTTTTTCAAGATTTGGTTTTTCCAAAAATCTCGCTACTTTATATATTGTGCCTTGAGTCTCCCGTTTGTAGTTAATGTAACCATATCCGGTATCTGGCCTGCTTGGGCTGATGCCAAGGGTCAGCAATGCCGGATTTTGCTCTGCAAACTCCAAAGCTTCCTTAATTTTGTTCACGAAAACATCTTCTCTCAAGATCAAATGATCAGAAGGAGCTACAACAATATTGGCTGCCGGATTGAGGTTGGCAATCTTAAAAGAAGCATAAGTTATGCAGGGTGCCGTATTGTTCCTGCTGGGTTCTGCAATGATATTTGCAGCAGATAATTCCGGAAGTTGTTCTTTAATGACTCCCACATACTGGTCATTGCTCAGGATGTAAATTTGATCGGCCGGACAAATGTTTAAAAAACGCTCATAAGTCAATTGTAATAATGACTTGCCAATCCCAAGGATATCAATAAATTGTTTAGGGAAATTATTGCGGCTTTTCGGCCAAAAGCGGCTGCCGACACCGCCAGCCATAATTAGAACGTAATTATTCGTCATAATTTTTTAAATTTCAGTAATTTGTTATTGTTCGGTTAATCGACCACCTACTGCAATCTCACGAAGTATTACATTACTTTAGGTCGTTGGTTAAAATAAATTAAAAATAGGCTATCATTAAGTTTTCATTATCTCTAAACCATTATATATTTACGGGAATCTGCCAAATATACTTAAACTCTCAATACGCCTCTTTTCTCAAAACTAAACCTGATGCTTACTTATACAAAACACTAATTTTTAAGTTTTTCATAATTAATATATTTTTCAATAGAGAAAATCCCTGATGTTAAATTATTCTCTCTATTTCGAGGTCTAATAATGTTTATGAACACAAGTACTAATAACTCTAATTTTGCGTTTTCTAATTCTTGTTCAACGAATTAATGATAAAATTAATCATATTATTTGAAGCATCCTGATTCAATTTTTTCAACGGTTTCAAATCATTGTTTAATATCAATGCTTTAAGTTGTTTTTTGTCGTATGCTACATGCACGTACCCTAATTCATTCATCCTCATGGCAGTAACCATTTGATGATCGTTTCTATGCTCTCTTAAAGAGGCTATACGCGGAAAAATAATAATGGGTTTTTCATATTTCAGTGCGGATAAAACAGTGCCCATACCAGCATGACCGACTATTAAACGTGCACCTTCCATCAATTTATTAAATTCATCAGGATTCAAAAAATCAACTGTCTTCACATTTTTAGTTTGATAACCACCTTTAATTCCCTGAACGATAATAGGTTCATCTATCAAACCGGCAATTTCATCAATCGCTTCTATAAAACGATCAAACGAAATTTGTGTACCTATTGTAACGAATATCATACAAATTTATTGATTAATTATTGTTCTAAAACGTTCCCAGCATATAAAATTTTATGGGTTTTAAGCGATTCCCATTGTGTAAAGGTCCGAGTTACAAATCTAGAAGCAATATTGCCACTTAATGACAAATGTTGTACATTGGCTATACTATCTATCCAAACGGTCTTTTTCCCCAACAGTTTAGCAGCAAGTAAAACCACAAGACCAGGGGCGGCGCCTGTAGAAACAACTATATTAGGACGCTCTTTTTGAATTATTTTTAAGGCCTTAAAAAACGTAGGGATTAATTTATAAAAGTTCCAGCGACTAAAATCTGTAATGGCATAAAATTTTTGACCTTCAACCATAATCGCACATTTAGGATGGGTAGATAGATAAGTTACGCTAATTTCTGCATTATCAGGACTGACAATACGAAGCAATTGTACCCAATGTCCTCCAATTGAGGCAACGGCTAGAAGTTTGACTTTATTTCCCATAAGTGTATAGTCATTATATTTCTCTTAGTCTAAATATCTTTGAGCAAGAAAACTCTATATTAGAATCATTCTCTATGATTTCCTGCTACTTTTACCAAATGAATTTCGAGCGATTAAATTTTTTATCTCCTTAATTGCCTAATGTGTACGGAAATTGCATTTACCCTTTCAACTAAATCGCCTGCCATTTTTTCCCACTTTTGAATTCTTTCGGTTTTCAACTCTTTGACTTCATTTTTTAATTTCTTCCTATTATCTAGAGCTTCCTTAATTCCATTTGCTATAGATTGTGAATTCAAGGTTTCTACGTAGACGGCCCCTTTGTTAAATAAATTCCTTAAAAGCGGGGTATCGGATATTACCATTGGAATTTCAAAACCGGTTGCTTCATTGGCTACACTTAATTGGATATGATCCTCTGTCGTTAATCCCAAAACGGCATCTGCACTACGGAATACTCTCTCATAATCCTCTAAAGACAGGTAACCAATCAATTGTACATTTTCGGGTCTTTTTGAAAAATCGAAAAGTAATTCACCTTTGTCTTTTGGTCCTGAAATTAAAAAATCTATTTCCGGAATTTGCGATGCTGCTTCAAACACCACATCAATGGGTTCGTCCGCATTAAAACTACAAGGCATTAAAACAGTTGTTTTTTTTGAAGGCAAAACATCCCCTTTAAGACTAGAATTCTTGATTGCTGGTTTATCTTCCAAGATTACCAATTTTTCCTTATCTAAACCAAAATCTTCTGCAATTTCCTTTATTAAATAATTGTGAACTAAAATTATGTCGAATTGATTTAGCTTATCTACACTTAGGTATTTCTTCCATTTTCCCCAAAATACTCCATTGTGGCAATCCACTATTAGAATTGCATCTTTATTGATCTTTTTGTAAAACAAAGCGATGTATAACAAAGGACTTGGGGGTAATTGTAACCATAAAACTGTTGGTTGCTGTATGATTAAGCTGCCTAATGTTTTGCAAGATTTTAACATATAGTCCAAAGGTTTCAGCACCTTTTTTTTCAAGTTGAAATCTATAAAATTTAACTCATAACCTAAAGATTCTTGCATTGATGCTGCTCTTCTTTGATACTTTACCCAGGCGTAAAAAATATTGTTACTTTTTTTCATATAAATAATTAAAAGGCATAGTCAAATATGGATTTATAAGGAAAATGAGCTGCAGGATATCCTCCAAAAAACAAGGAATACGACCTAAATAATGCATAAAATATTAACCCAAAGGTTAAAAATACGCTCAGATAAGGATAGATTTTTTTATTACGATAAATGAAATAAGAAAACAGCAAAGGAAATGCAAACATAAAATAATTCTGCAACCTTCTTAATCCTGCCATAGCATCACCCTGAAATACTATCGAAATCATAACGAATACAAAAAATGTATTGAATAGAAAAGTGAAATAAATTTCGCTTTCTTTATAAGAAGAGATTTTAAGTACCTTATCAATCATTTTCCCAAATAAAAACAATAATATAATGAAAAGAACATTATTAATCATTCCACCTACAGCTATAATTGCACCTTTTTTGACAATATCAAAATCCAAATAATTATCGAACTTATGGGCTATATCATCACCCAAAAAATCAATGTTTTCAGAAATAGTGGTCAAAAAGGTTTTAAATAAAGGGGTTTCCCCTAAAATGAGAAAACCTATTGCAACCCCAACTGCTAAATTTGTCGAAGGCTTAAATCTTCTAGTACCTAAAACAAAAACAGGAGCAAAAATAATGGACGATGAATGTACGGTAAATGCTAAGAAGGTAAAAAACAAACCTTTCTTAACATTTAATTTAGAAAGATCAAACAGTCCAATCATTAGTATCCCTACCGCAATACCAATCCTCACAGGAAAAAACTGTGTACTGAACATAATTAACACAAAAACCATAATAGGGGTTTTTGAATTCGTCACAGAAAATTTGTAATAAGCCCATAGCACCAGCAAATTCGTCAATAATAAAAATATTGTGTAATTCCCTCCAAGTACCTTTACAATGGCGTTAATAAAGACATATCCTGGCTCCATACTAATGGCACCGCCATTTCTAGCATAGTTAAAGATATTATCCATTCTTGAAGCCTGAAAAACGTGTAAGTACTGATCCCAATCGGTACCTGTATCCCATCTAAGGCCTCTAAATAAGGTAAAAATTATTACCCACCAGATTAGGATTTCCTTTTTGGATTTTAAAGATACCCCTTCCGTGTCAAAAAAAACTGAGAATAAAAGTAGCCCGTATAAAATTATGTAAATAGTCATTTAATTCTTTTTGAAAGAAAAAGCTAATTATTATTTATTTTAGTTTATTTCTAGACATAAAATAGGTTGCCAGTAAATTATCGTTTTTTCTATTAAGCACTGTATTATCCACTTGTAAACCTTTTATTCTCGGAATGGCACGCATGTATAAATCCCATAAAGTAGTTGATGTTATTGTTTCATAATTAGCGTTTACCCTAATATTTTTAGAACCTTGGTCTTTATAAGTTTTATTTAACCATTGCAATGCACTTTTTAAGCTACTGCCGTTATAACTGTAATTCCAGATATCTTTTCCCTTTATATTATCTGATAATGAAGCTAAAAGCATAATGCCTTTTAAATTATAAACGCTATAACCAATCGGGGTGGCTCTTTTCAATTCTAAAGGTTGTTTGCCCTCTGAATCAATTTGTATTTGAACGCTTTTGATTGCCTTGTCATAAACTTCCTTTTTTACCGTTTCCGGATCTCTCCCTGTAAATAATTTAAAAACTGCTACTTGGGTATTGTAATAATTTACCTGATTGTTTTTCTGAATAGAGGCGATTTTTCCTGGTTTACTTTGTTGAAGCCATTGTAAATATTGTTTAAACCAATCTACAATTCGATTCGTAAATTGATTATCGAAATTTTTAGAACCCTTAAATAAGTAAAAGATATCTGGAATTTGTGTAATTACTACCACATCGACTAATCCTGAAAAAGTTCCAAGTTTTGTATCTGGCCTAACCTGGGCGTAATTGAGATTAGGGTTCATTGCGGTTTCTTTGTTTAAGAAAAAAACACTCAATAATTCTCTTGCCTTCTTACCATACCGCTCATCTTTAGTAAAATAATAGGTTAAAGAAAGTACTTGCAAGTCAACAACCATATCCCATAGTTGTTGTTTGTCTCTAAAATCCCTTATCGAGGAATTACGCTTACCGTCTTTAAAGCGTATATTTCCTTTTTCATCTAAATCGTGATAGGTGGAAATACTATAGTAATCATGCTTATTACCAGACGGTGCAATTTTACCGTCTTTAAAAAAAGTTACAGAATAATTAGGATTTTTAAGTATTATGTCAGATTTTTTCACTAAAATTTGAACTTTTCTGAGAAAGTCTTTATCCTTTTTCTTAAATAATTCCACATTTTGTTGATGGCTTAACTCATCCATTAAATACGGACCCGAATGATTCAACTGACCTTTTACGCAAAATGAAATAGCTCCGAGTACAACAAATAATACCAGTGCTTTATTTAATTTATAATCCTTCATCATTCTTTTGATTTTTAAAATTAATACCACAAATCTTTAGGAAAAGACTCTAATAAATTTTGCTGATTTTTTTCAATGTTAGGAATAGGAACAGTAGCCGGCCTGTTTTGAATAGCAAATTCCAAGGATTCTGCTATTGGAATATTAGTTCTACCCGTACCTTGAAAATAATCTTCATACTTAAATACATCGTTTTCCACGTCATATAAGATAGCTGGCACACCATAAACCTCTGCAAGTATTAGTCCATGTAGTGAACTACTAATAACATATTCCGATGCAACAATTCTGTCTATGAATCCTTTCCAATCTGATGTAAAAGTAGAAATCATTTTATCTCTATATTGAGAAGGAATATCGTCCTCCTTGTAATAATGTGGGATGATAGTGTAGTCATATCTCTTTTCAATTTTTGGATTGTAGAAAATAGGCATCAGTAGCGCAGGATCCCCGTAGATCTCCGGGCATTCAAATCCATTGTCCATCATCCTTCTCCTGGTCAGGGGGCCTCTCACTGCTCTGATATCAAAATTGACATGAGGTGGGTGTGTTTGAGAATTTCTTATTCCACTACCCCATATTACCATATCTGATTTAGCTGCATGGATTACTGAACCAATAGCAAACATCCTTACTGTTTTATCTTTTTTAGTATCCTTTAATTTTAATTTTTCTTTTACAAAATTAACAGTTACTATGGAAAGTAAATCTCCAACATTATCCTCGTTATGCCATTTAAAATAGTATACGTTTACCATCCCTTCTTTAACAGGCCTAGATGGATCTCCCCAAACGTATTTCAACCATCTTTTTTTAAGGATTTTTTCTTTCAAAGGTTGTAAGATACCTTTTAAAAAAGGTATTTTCAGAAGGATGTTTTTTTTCGGCACTCTTTTCATTGTAACAGCTAATTACTTTTTATATTATTCTATTTTATTCCCAAAAGCATAAACATCAATTACCATAGGTCATTTAAATTTACTTGCATAGCTTGCCAGGAAACATCATTAATTCCATAAGTTATTTTTGCTTTTTGATCTGCAAAATTCATCTGTAACCCTGATATATAGGTACAAGAAATTAAATTTTTATTAAACCTAAAAGTACTCCCAAACATAGACATTAGCGAATGAACTAAACTCACGGAACTAGCTTTTACATCCAAGGTATTTAGATCAATCGTTACTGGAACTCCAAGGTATAGTCGCTTCTTTAAAAAACTATATTTCCGATGCGCCATCAGATAGATTGTATTATTATTTAATACTGGCTGGGTACCAATACTCAGTGAGCCTAAGTTATTTTTGACTTGTCTTTCCTCCTCAAAAAACATCTCATCTTGATTTACAGATGATAATGTATATATTTTACAAACAGGGGAAATAGAATATAGCATTTTTAACTTCCCGTTCTGCTCAAAGAAAGCCCAATTTTTTTCTACCATGCTCCTTTTTTCGATATTACACCGCTTAATATCCAAATTTCCAGTTATTTGTATCAAAAAAACGCTATTTTGTGTTTTGGCACTGTAACCAGTGTTTAGCGTGCAATATACTTTATCTTCAATTCTTAATAATTTTGGATCTGCAGGTTTTATACCATACTGCTCTTTAAAAATAGGATTCAAGTTATGGATTGTAAGTGATGACGAATTTTCATCATATATGTAAATTACAGCCAAAATTTCTTTGTGAAGTTCTGAATAACATCTAAAAGCCCAATACTGGATTTTCTTAAATAATACAAAACTCGGGTTAAACACAAATTTATATTGCTCCAATTCCTTTTTTATTTTGTCAGGAACGAAATCCGCTTGATGATTTTTACAGTAGTATAGCATAGCTTTAAGATATTTGTAGGCTTATTGCCATAAATCTTTTGGAAATGATTGAATTAAATCTGACTGAAGCTTTTCCAAATTACCTATAGGTGGCATACTCTTTCGTTCTTTTAATGCCTCCTCAACAGACTTGGCAACAATGATGTCCTTTCTTCCAGTGCTGTAATAATAATCCTTATACTTAAACATATCACCATCCAGCAAATCAATTAGTATTGCCGGAACTCCATATGCCTCAGCGATAATTATTCCATGAAGTGAGCCACTGATCACATATTTAGACGACGCAAGTCTATCTATGAATCCCCTCCAATCAGAAGTTAAGGTACTAATTTGATTCTCCTTAAATTCCGCGCTGATCTCGGCATCCTTAAAAAAGTGCGGAATAATTGTATACTCATACTGCTTTTCTGTGTTCGGCTTGTAAAAAAGAGGCAGCAATAATGCTGGATCGCCAAAATATTCGGGGCATTTAAATCCACTTTGAATCAATTTCTCTCTTGATAACGGACCCCTAACTGCCCTGATATCCAAATTCACTTTCGGTATTATGGAATTTTCATAATGAACTCCACTACCCCATACCACCATATCTGATTTTGCAGCGGTAATCACTGACCCAATGGCAAACATCCTTTTGGTTATGTGCTTTTGATTTACTAGGTTAAGATGCTCTTTTACCATATCAACCACAATAGGGGATAATAGGTCGCCAACATTATCTATCTTATTAAATCTTTTGTAATAATAAACAGTTACCTCTCCATCCTTTATTGGCCGATTTTTATCGCCCCAATTATATTTGAGCCATTTTCTCCTTTGATTTAACCCAGAAGCCCATTTATATGCCGGTATTGAGTTCAAAAAACTTCGTATATTCATATCAAACTAATTTTTAAATAACAAGTAACACTAATAGTTTCCAAATTAGTTGGGCCGTTTTCTCCCTTTATGTTTACTTCGATTAATATCATTTCTTTGGTTTCAAAATTTTCTTTACAAATTGTTTTGCTGGAAAAAGCAAATTCTTTTTAAAGGAACCTTTTAAATAGGATTTAATAATAGCTGTTTTCGGAGCATCTTCAGCCGAAAGATTTTCATTGCCCCATTTTAAGATTTTGCGCAAATCTGAAATATTTGTTTTAGAATAACTAAAAAAATAACTGATGGTTAAAAAAAATTGTTTCGTCATCCAGTTTTTGTCAGATATTACATTTTGATCCTTGCCCTTTCCAAAAATATACTTCTTTTCATCTAAGTTCTCAATAATAAAATCAGAAGTAAGCGATTTCGTAATGTTATTGTCATGCACGCGATACACTCCAATAAAATCATCTAATATATATGCACCCCCATACAATAGCATTCTCATATAGATAGAGACATCATTTACCATCTCCATTTCTTTCACTCCAGCCAGTTCCAGGGATTTTCGCTTAAATAATGTTGGAAATGTAGACTGTGGTTTACTATATTTGAAACTAAAATTTTCTAAATATTTCGCTTTTTCCATGTAACCGCGAATATTCATTGGTATTTTTTTCTTTTGACCCGTTTTTTCGATTAAAATATAGGTTAAGCCTGATACAAAAGACAAATCATCATATTGTTCAAAGATTTTTATGCATTTACTTAAAAAAGCGTTATCGGTATAATAATCATCATCATCCGCAAAAACTATATATTCACCTTTACTTTGATTAAATCCAAAACCCCGGTTGAACCCACAGCCCATATTTTTTTTGTTTCGGTAATAATGGATGAAAGGATATTGCTCTGCATAATTTCTCATCGTAGACTCAGTTTCATCAGATGAATTATCATCAACTACAATAATTTCAATATTCTTATAATCTTGAGATATAACAGATTCCAAAAGTTGGATCAAATAGGAGTTTCTGTTGTAGGAGGGTATTATAAAACTAACCATTTTCTATCGTATTAATATGAACAGCCTTGAACTCAAATGGATGTTCTGAAAAAACTCGCTTCTTTTAGGCCTTATTCCCATAAATCTTTTGGGAATGATTGAATTAAATCTGATTGAAGCTTCTCTAAATTACCTATGGGCGGCATACTCTTTCTTTCTTTCAATGCTTCCTCAACAGACTTGGCAACGATTATATCCTTTCTTCCGGTACTATAATAGTAATCTTTATATTTAAACATATCGCCATCTAGAAGATCTAAAAGTATTGCTGGAACACCATACGCTTCGGCGATAATTATTCCGTGAAGCGAGCCGCTAATTACATATTTAGATGAAGCTAGTCTATCTATAAACCCTTTCCAGTCAGATGTTAAAGTGCTAATTTGATTTTCTTTATACTTATCACTGATCTCCTTATCTTTGGAAAAGTGAGCAATGATTGTATAGTCGTATTGCTTTGTTGTATTGGGTTGATAAAAAAGTGGCAAAAGTAACGCTGGATCACCATAATATTCAGGACATTTAAACCTGTTTTGAACTAATTTCTCTTTAGATAACGGACCTCTAACCGCTCTGATGTCCAAATCTACTTTTGGCATAATAGAATTCTCAAAATGAACCCCACTACCCCATATTACCATATCAGATTTGGCAGCCGTTATCACAGAACCTATGGCAAACATTCTTTCTGTTCTTCCTTTTTTATTTTGCAGGTTAAGATGTTCTTTTACCATATCAACTACAATAGGAGATAACATATCACCTACATTATCAATCTGGTTAGGTCTTTTGTAATAATAGACATTAACTTCGCCTTCTTTTATTGGGCGGTTTTTATCATACCAATTATATTTGAGCCATTGTTTTCTTTTACGAACCCCAGAAGCCCACTTATATCCGGGTATTAAGTTCAAAACATTCCGTATTTTCATATTAAACTAGTTTTATAAATTAAAGTAATACTAATCATCTTTAAAATTAGTGCTCAAATGCCCTCTCTACGTTTACTTTCATCATCCTAGTTTTTTTCTAATCAAGTTATACACCATTGCTTTCTCTGATTTCTTAAAGCCAAGTGAAAAAATTACCGTTAAGGTTACTGTGACGATGACTAAACTTTCCCAAATCAATTTGAAGAAGGTGTCTGATTGCCCGGCAAAAAAATTGAAAGCATATAATAGCCCTACACATAAACAGGTAATATATAATATAGGGAGGAAAACCTCCTTAGCAAAAATTGAGAGACCTAAAGCCACCATTTTTTTAAGAAACATCAGTCTTATAACAAGAGTTATTAATGAGAGGACTATTGTGATATACAAAAAGAGGGAGGGGTCCTTAGCAATTTTAAAAGCTAAATAGCTTAAAGGTAAATTTAAAAACAATATAGAGCCAACTGTGATCTGATACCATTTAATTTTACCTGTAGCCAATGAGCCAGTGGCTAGTGGCCTGGAAAGACACTCTATTAATAAATTTATCAGCGCCAAATTAACAAGTATAGCCGTGTATTGCGGTGGGTTTTTGAGCCACCAAATCAATATAAAATGAACATTAAAAATAATTGGGCAAACCAAAACAAACATCAAATAATAAGAAAATTTGGATGATTGAATCATCAGTTTATGCATTTGCTGCATATTGCCTTGTGCATAATTCTTATAAATTTGTGGATTAACTGCCATTTGAAAATTTGACACAAAAGAATTTACCGCAGTTTGCACTTGATTCATAATTCCATAAGCTGCATTAACTACCGTTCCAAAAAAAACATTTAATAACATATTTGTTCCTTGGCCTTTAGCTACATAAGCAATATTTCCAAACAGGTTCCAGCCCGAATAAGAGATCAACGTCTTATAAAAGGTCTTATCCTTGTAAAATCTGAATGCACTCTCTTTAAAGTTTTTCAAACAATATATTTTATATATCGTAGAAATAATAAGCGGAGTTATAAAAAGTAGTACAGCATAAGTTTCTAACTTGTCATAAGAAGACAGATATAACAGGTATACAATTAACAGTTTTAAAATTACCTCTATTATACTTATCACTGCAAAAACATTCATGCGCTCCCTTACAATAATCAATGCATTAAAGGGTACTTGCGTAATACCTATCATGCTCGCCATTATAGAGAACTGATAAACAAAATTTGCCTCATTTATTCTACCTACTGGTAAATTCAATTTATAATTTACAAACCATAACCCTATCGTTTCGGCAATTAATAAAACCAATAAAGCAATACCAATATGTATAACCAAGGCTGAATTAAATGTTTTGCGAAGTCCTACATGATCTTTTTTTCCAACATCCATTGCCAAAAAACGTTGTGTTGCAGAAGACATTGCAGAATTAAAGAAAGTAAAAAGAGTTACAACGCCGCCTACTACACTATAAATCCCGTAATCTTGAATACCTAAAGCGTTGAGTACAACCCGGGAAGTATAAAGGCTTACACCCATAGTAAGAAACATCCGGATGTAAAGCAACATTGTATTTTTAGCTATTCTTTTTGAATCTGACATATAGTAATATTAGAAACTAAGCACTTGAAATGCCTTAGCATTAATTTTCTTAATAAAAAGCCCCAAACAGAGCATAAACAAATATAGTGAGGCTAACGATCAAGAATTGAGTACTACAATGACAGCAATTGCAATTCCCCTTAAAAAGTCATAAAAAAAGCTTTCTTTCATTATATATTCTTTGATTTATAACAGAATATTTTAATTTGGGTTATTACTCAAACTTGCATTTTCGTATTACAGATTGATTTACCACTATTCTATATTAACATGTGAATTCAGCCGCTTCAGTAATCAAAGTTTTGCCATTCTAAATTAAGGCCTTAACCTTTTTTTAAACCCAAACGTTGCATCCAACTCTTCTTTTTTGTCGTCTCAGTATTATAGGTACCGTAGCCATAACCATAGCCATAGCCATAGCCATAACCGTAGCCTTTATTTTCTACGATATCATTTACCACTATTCCTATTTTCTTCATTTTCTTACTTCTATACAACCCATCTACAATATTCAACTGTTCCTTAAAGGTGTATTTCTGTCTTACCAGGTACAGACAAAGATCGGCATGGGCTGATAATAGTTGTGCGTCTGTAACCAATCCAATAGGTGGCGCATCCATAATAATATAATCGAATTGTTTTTTCAGGTCATCCATTAGTATTTCCATGCGGCTACTCATTAAGCTTTCGGCAGGGTTTGGCGGGATAGGGCCCGAGCTTAATAAATATAAATTAGGATGAGTGGCTAAAGGCACGACTAACTCACTCGCTTTAAGGCTATCATTAATGATAAAATTGGTAAAGCCAATAGGAGGTTTTACGCCAAATTTAACTGATAAACCTGGCTTGCGTAAATCCAATTCCATTAACAATACTTTTTTACCGGTTAAGGCCAGCACATTGCCTAAATTAATAGTAACAAACGATTTTCCCTCTCCAGACATGCTTGATGTAAGCAGGATCACTTTTTCATCTTTATTATGTAAGTAAAAAGAGAGGTTGGTTCTAAGTCCTCTAAATTGCTCGGAAATTGCCGACCGCGAATCGGATGATACAATTAGGTTATCGGCCATTTTATTGTGGCTAATTTCGCCCAAAACAGGCACTTGTGTTAGCTTGGTAATATCATCTTTAGTTTCGATTCGGTTATTAAAAATATCTTTCAAATAAATAAAGCCTATTGGAAAAAGAAGACCAACAAAGAAACCAACCAGTGTTACTATTTGTTTATTGGGCCTTATAGGATTGATCTCTGATTTAGGCGAATCGATGGTTTTGGCGTTGGATAGGTTAGCGGTTTTAGAGATGGCTGTTTCTTCGCTTTTCTGCATCAAAAACAAGTAAAGCTGCTGCTTAATTTGCTGCTGTCTGGCCAAATCGAGATAGTTGCGTTCTACTTCTGGTACCTGCCTCATGTTGCCTTCTACACCAGCCATTTGCCTTCGTAATCCATCCCGATTGATGATTAAGTTACGTTGCGAATTTTCGAGATTTGATAGCATATCTACCCGCAAAGCAGCAATTTGATGATCAATATCAACAATTTTGGGATTGGTGTCAGTTACTCCGGTCAGCCACCTGTCTCTTTCTAACAAGAGGCCATTATATCTTTCGACCAAACCGTTAAACACGACATCGGGAAGCAAAAGGGAACTGGGCAATACCCGCTGGTTTTTACTTTCATCCTTTAAGTAAGCTTTAAGGCTATTTAAAATACTAAGCTGGGTTTCTATTTCGGCAATTCCTTTAACATATTGCGAAGTATTCTGAATCAGCATCTTACTCTGCTCACTCATTTCAATCAGGTTATTGCGTTCCTTAAAGCCTTGTATGTTGCCCTCTATACCGCCAAGCTCTCCTCCAATATAGGCCAAACGGTTTTTTATAAATTTAATGGTGCTATCGGCAATGATATTTTTATCATCAATATTTCCCTGCACATATTTTTCAATCAATTTGTTTAGAATATCCTCTCCTTTCTTTGGTATGGGATATTCCATGCTCAAATTAATAATAGCTGTTTGTCTATTGGTAACTTCCACCGTAATTTTCTTCATCAGGAAGGCTACCTCTGCATCAACAGATTTTATCAGGAAACTATATTGGATATCCTTATTAAGCAATGGGCCATTACGGTGAATTTGAAAGAAACCTATATTTTTAACAAATATTGGTTTATCATAATCAACCACTATATCAATATCATCTGTTTTTAAAGCAAGTTTAGCATTGGGCAACTGCTCCAGGTTAAAAGTGGTGGTTTTAATGGTATCGGCTTCTTTTAAAAAAACCACACTAAATGGCGACTTATAAAGTTCCACATCTCGAAGGCTTCCTTTCTTGTAATACTTTACATTTAGCTTCATATCCAACACCACTTTTTCCAGTAAATCTTTGGTTTTTAGTACTTCTACTTCATTATCTACTGAGTTTTTGGCACCCAATAATCCACTCATATTACCCAAGGCATCAGTTTGCCCTAAAACACCACCCTTTTTATCGTCGTTTACCAACAACCTGCCCGTAATATTGTACACTGGGGTTTGATACCGAAGGTATAACAGTGCAGCAAGAACGCCGACGAAAATACTGGCCAAAAACCAGGGCCAGATAGACAGCAATCGGCTTAAAAATCTCTTAACATCAAACGTTGCTTCTTTATCTTCGATGGGGAATGGTGTATGTTGAGGAGTTATATCCATTATTATGATAGATTATAGTCTAATTTTGCTTATCAATTTAAAATATCCTTGTTATTGCTAAAACTAAAATACTAATTGCCGATAAGGCAATGCCGATAGTAGTACGGGTGGGTGCAGTTAAAGCTGATGCTTTGGCATTAACCGGTTCGATATAAACAACATCGTTTTGTTTTAAATAGTAATAAGGACTATTAAATATATCGGCAGTGTATAAATTTAACCGGCCAAATTCTTTTTTGCCATCCTTTTCTCTGATTACCATAATATTATCTCTTTTACCATACAGTGTAAGGTCTCCGGCCAAACTCAGGGCATCTAATACTGTTACTTTCTCGTTAGGAAGCGTATATATGGCCGGGCGGGCAACTTCGCCTATTACGGTAACTTTAAAATTGGCAAACCGCACCTGAACTGTGGGTTTTTTAAAATCGATTGCCGCTTTTTCACGTATAAGATCTCTGGCCTCAAAAGTAGTGAGTCCCGATAATTTTACTCTACCCAAAATAGATAACTCTACCTCCCCGTTTTTATCAACTAAAAAACCATTAATGGCCGGTTGGGATGATTGTCCTCCGCTATTATTTGAACTTTGAATGGACTGTACACCAGCCTGATTTACCTGAGCTCCAGTATTGGGATCGGTAGTAAAGATAGAAATGGCTAAAATATCATCCGGTTGAATGGTTGGCTCGGTAAAGGAAGTCATTTTTTTCTGACTTATCGAATCGGCTACTCCAACATCCTGAAAATAACGAATATTTTTTACAGATGAACAGGCAGCAAGGCTTAAGGCCAAATAAATTAATGAAATACTTTTAAAACACAAAGACAATTGTTTGTTCATAGAATAAATATTAAGCTGGCAAAGATAACAATTTACTCAAAAATCAATTGAGTTAATTGCTCAATTACTTAATTATGGGTATCATTTCCGCTAATTAGCTAAATAATTGTTTATTTTTAAAAGGATATTGCCCAATCAGATGAAATAAATCTCCGGTTTTGACTACTTGCTGTAGTACCTTTAAATGTTTTTCATGATGAAGGTCTGTAGCAGCAAGATCATACAGTTTATTTTTAAGCAGATAGGCAGCAGCCTGTTTAACTTCTTTGCCATAATAGCCCGTGACGGCGAGCAGATTCAATTGAAACAAACAGCCCATATCTTTAAGCCTGTGGTAACGCTGATGATCGTTATGGTAAAAATTATAGCGCTCCGGATGTGCCAGGATCACGATATAACCTTTAATTTGAAGATCGAAAATGACTTGTTCAATGTTTGGCGTTTCATTAAGGTATGACATTTCAATTAAGATGTGCTTACTGGCCACGCAAAGTAAATCGTTCGCGAGCTGGAAATCATGGTCGATCATGTATTCTGCCGCGGCACTAACCTCAACCTGAATGTCATTTTGTTTTAAAGCGGTTTCTATAGCCGCCAATGCGGGCATTATGGTTTCTGCCGTATTGGGATATAATTCTTTAAAAATATGTGGCGTGCAAATGAACTTGTATATGCCTAACTCGTGGAGTGCTTTAATTAAAGAGATAGATGTTGCTACATCGGGTGAACCATCATCAACACCCGGCAGTAAATGCGAATGAAGATCAATACCTAGCCAACCAAGATCGGTAACTAGTGGGGGTTTCGGCTTGAAAAAAGAGAACATAGGGACGAACAGATAATTTGAAATAAGATTTTACGGGCAATCCTTAAATAACAGTCTGATATTTTAGACTGATATCAAGGAATGTCCAAAAATAGCAATCAATTTTTAATTTATTATTACTAAATTATGAATAATTTTCTCAAATTACCACCTAACAACGTATATTTTTGGATTACACAAAAAAAGTTCGCATTTTTTTGAGAAAAAATGATGCATCATTACTCCAAAAGCAACAAATTGGGTAAAAAAGTAAAATATTACCAACGGTATAGGATGCCTACCTTTAAATGCAAATTATTCACATCTTTTTTATTCCATTCCCAGTAATCAGGGCCCACTTCCCATTGATACTGATAATTAAGAGAGCGGATATAAGTAAGCTGAGAGTTAATAATTAACTTATCGAAGTTCCAGGCAAACTTTCCTCCAAATGCCAAATCAATCCAATGCCTGTTTATATATTGTGACTTTTCTCCGGAAGCATCTGCATAACTATATAGCAGATCGTTATTGTTAACCACACGTTCGAGCAGAAGCCCAATCTTTTTCAACCCCTTTACCCAGCTCACATCTAATGACTGCATATTACTGCCTGGTCCAATTCCGGCACCCAGAACCTGTCCATTATTGGTATAGCCGTCTGACACCTGATAGTGTGTATACCAGGTTTCGCTAGCTCTTGTTTCGCGTGTTGTGTTTTTTTGTAACTGCGTAAATTCCATACCAACTTGTATATATTCCTCCTCACGGATCAGGGGAACAAGTTTTCTAAATCCAGCAACGTAAGCCCGGGTATGCTCAGGTTCAACAATGGCATCCCTTAAATCATAAGCATGATCGTTACGCCCATACTCTAGATATACTTCTGCCTTACTTTCCGGCAATACGTAACGAGCAAAAAATGAAATATATTGATCTTGCTTTACGGTTTCCTCTGCATTTGTTCCATCCGGATTAACAAATGCTTTTTTGGGTAAAGATTTGAATATTGGAAAATAGTCAGCAAATCCCCTACCCATGTCTCTTCTGTTTACAATGAAAGTCCTGTCGAGGCCCAGGTAAAAACCAGGAACCCATTCAGGCTGATAAGTTAATGCAATTCCAGAGAAATACCTCCAATCACCAGGTTTAGTCACAAAGGCAACACCAGTAGGCTCAGCAATACCCGACTGCTCTAATCTTCCTCCAATAATTTGTGCTTCAAAAGAGCCAATATATGTTTTGATTGGTTTTGTCGTACTTAAGCTTAAATGTTTGAATCCCGAAGCGTTGTTGGTCATCAGCAAAGAATTTCTTACCCCCGGCCCCCACCATAGATTTTCGTTTGAAAGGCTAACCGCCACCGGACCAGCATTTAGGCTAATACTACTCTGGCCCCAGCTCAACTTACTATAATTACTGTCGCCAAATCGATCAGGCAAATCAATCTTATTGTAAAAATTTCTTGCAGCAACCCCCTTGAAAACGGTTCCGTTAGCGTCACTCATTTTTTGAAAACCGGTATTATCGGCAAAAACATACTCTGGGCGCAACTGGATAGATAACGGGCCAATTTTGGCAAATACCCCGGCAGAGATTTGAGTTTGATAACCTTTGGCCTGAACCATAGAGCCATCATTTATCCCATATGGGTGATGAGTATTAAACTGTTGCTGTACTACTGCTGGAAGCAAATAAAAAGCAATTTTCCCTTCATTACCAGTATAAAGCTCTTTTCTGAAGTTATCTAAATATAATAGATTACCATTACGTTGCTCTCCTAGAAGTAAATTATTAGCTGGGGAAATAGGTAAAGGCCTGATGATATAAGAAACATTCGAGGTATCATTTCCAAGCAACTGTTGTCTTCTATAAGAATCTTCTATATTTTCTAGTAAACCTACAGGTAGTGTTTGTGCATGAAGTGATGCAGATAAAGAGCCGATGAGCAACATGGTGCCTAAGCTAATGTTTCGAATTTTTAAAGTATACATATTTAATTAGTAAATGTTTCTCAAGTTGCTAAATTAATTTTTTTGAGAATTTGTTCATATTTAATTTTAAGCTTTTAAAAAACAATATTCCAGGCGTTTTCCATAGGGGCAAAAACCATGCTAAACTGAAATAATTTTTTTTCTAAGGTAGATTACAATATAAAAATGAGCAAAAGTTTGCAATAAACCCACCATTCTAAGCTTTTTCCTCAGCATGAAACTCAATAACGCAACATTACTTTGGTTAAAAGCCTTAAGATACTCCTTTATCAAAAAGGACATTGCTTGAGTTAAGTCGTTTTGATATGTCTTAAAAAAAACACCAATCATTTTATGCTGTCTGGTTAAAAAAGGTAATCGATCGGCTGGACGGTATATATATCGTCGAAATCGAGATGCAAT
Source organism: Pedobacter chinensis (assembly GCF_003339865.1). Classification (GTDB taxonomy): domain Bacteria; phylum Bacteroidota; class Bacteroidia; order Sphingobacteriales; family Sphingobacteriaceae; genus Pedobacter; species Pedobacter chinensis. The sequence continues at coordinate 43,574 of NZ_QPKV01000015.1, read as the reverse complement.
AGAACGACTATAAACATTCGTACTTGCGTTTCTATTATGCTGCCGATATTTTAGTAGCTTCTGCGGTAAGAGCACCGCCTTTCCAAATACACAAGCTACAAGTGAAATCCAATAGTCATGAAACTCAGCGGTTTCTGGTATTACCTTGATTTTATTAACTAATGCTTGGTTTAGCATCATTGTACAACCATAAGCATAGTTGGCTGTAAGTAAAACAGGCATAATTAATTCTGAAGGCATGGGTAATTCTTGATGAAGAACTGAAGTTTTCTCATCTACAAACTGAAAATTACTGTAAACCAATAATGGCAAATCATTAGCTTCTTTTTGCTCTAATGCCTGTATAAAACTTAGGGAAACTGCTATTTTATCTAAATTCCAAACATCATCTTGATCTGCAAACATAATATAGTCGTTTTTTTTTGTGCTCACATAATTAAACAATACACTGAAGTTAAGCCCTGGAGATCCATGTGGGCCCGCTATATCCAATAATTTAATCCTCTTGTCTTTAGCAGCATACGATTGTAAAATTACCGGTGTTTCATCTGTAGATTGATCATCACGAATATACAATTCCCAATCCCGGTAAGTTTGAAGTTTTATGCTGTCAAGTTGCTGTCTCAAATACTTCGCACCATTATAGGTAGCCATTAAAATAATCAGTTTAATTCCCATTCGATTATTTTTTCAAAACCCTTATTGTTAGTTTAAAACATGCCATGTATAATAGCCTGAAATTTCGGATAGGAGAATGTATAAATCTCATTAATACATGTTTTGAACCAGAAATTATATCAAGAGACCGAATACGGTGTAATGCTAACAAATCCTGGTTATATTTCTTTAGTACATTTATCTCATCATCCTTAAATTGATCTTTGAGCATACTATCGATTTGATTTCTCACAAAAACCTCTCCCTCAAACATTTTTCTTTTCCCACCCATCATACTATGCGGATGTATTCTGATTTCAGTTCCTGTCGCTTTTGAGTCGTCAAAAACAAAAATTGGTCTGAGAAGGGCTATTTTAAACCATATCAGCCAATCTTCATTATTATTCGAACCTGCATCGAACATTCCGGCATTCTTTACAAGCGCTTTATGTACAAGAGCACTACTAATAGGAAAAATATTATTCGTTATGAGTGATTTTACAAGATCAATCCCATTTAGCGTTTTAGTTGCCAGAAAACCAGCAGGGTATTTATCTTGATAAATTCTTTTTATGGCATTACTGCTACTAAAAAAAATCGATTTTGAAAAAACCAGCGCGCAATATTCGGACTTCATAACCTTAACCTGAATAGCCAGTTTATCTGCTTGTAATAAATCATCTGCATCCAAAAATTGTAAATAAACCCCTTTTGATTTCTCCACACCAATGTTTCTGGCATTAGATGATCCCGCATTGCTAATATAAATATATTCAAAATGTTGATTGGCATGTGTTGTAATATATTCTGCTACAATCGATGCGGTATCATCAGTTGAGCCATCGTCTATAATGATACACTCCCAATTAGTATAGCTTTGCGCCGATATACTACGGAGCGCATCTAATATGAAATGTCCGTAATTATATGTTGGAATAATGATGGATACTAGCGGAAAACTCATTTTACCTCTTCTATTTTTTGTTTTATGATATCCCAACGGTTAATCCACTGATGATTTTTTCTGACCTCCAAATAGTTTCTTTCGATAAGAGGAAAATAAGAATCGTAATTGCTGAGCACTTCTAACAATTGTTCTGCGGCATTCTCCATGTCTATTTCCACTATCGTCTGGTAGTCGAACAGTTCTTGCATATCTAACGGCGTAATTCCAACAATTAAACATTTCGAAGCCATTGCCTGAAGATAGCGCAAAGTCATAGAAGAAATATATTCTGAACGTTCAGGGTGCGTAATATTTGAAGGAGTGCAAATTACAATTTTAGCCCCTGCAAGCGCCTCTACTAAATCTGATTTCTCCTGAAACAATAGATCTGATTCTTTATGTTTATACACATGATATTTAGAATTAGCGCCCAACCTGTCTTTGATAAGCAGGTGATATTTTTCATATCTTCTCCCAAATTCCAGCACATCTATTTTTTTTTCGTGATATGGCCTAAAAGAATATTCATTTGCATCTATACCCTCTGGAAGCCACATGCTCTGACACCGACTCTTTGGAAATTTTTTCAGATGATCTGCCCATACCTGTTTAGAGGAGAAAAATACATGCCTGATATTGAACAGATCGAGCAATGGAAAAATCCAATATTGGAACCTTGGCCACACATCGTGCATATAAACAAAATTTAGCTGCGAGTAGAACGCATGAGGAATCAGAACACTGAAGTCGCCACTTATCAGTGCAGCAAAATTCACCTTTCTATTATTCCATAGTCGAAATTTAAGACCAAAAAGACAAGGTACGCTGACTAATTTGCGAACAAGATAGGATTTTATTCGCCTGTTGGTTACTATTTTTCTGGTAATCAAAATCGAATTGTCCTTTTGGATAGTATTATAAAGCTCTTTTATACCATCTAAAAAATATGCTTTTTCCTGAGATTCCAGCAAGTGAATTTTACTAAATCTCATATCCAACCTCCCTAATGTAACGAGCCCAAAAATCTGGCTCATATTTCCACCAACCATGACAGCCAAAAGGCAGCTTGTATTCATTCAGTATATAAAGTGCACCGGGACTTACTTCAAAGCTAAAAGGCAGGGTTTGCATTGGTTCAGGCACACGAAAATCGGCAAATGCTGATGGAATTAGTTGCGCCCAGAAAATATCTTCGTTGACTACTGGTTGGAGTGGATAAAATGAGAAATTATAAATCATATTATATTTAATATCTCTCCATAAATTAATATAAAAAGGCTTACTTGGAGAAAAAAAAGGGTGTTTGAACTGGAGTTTTTTAATCTGCCTACCGATTTTATAAAAACTGGCTATCCTCCGAAGACTAAACCCCCCATTTCCTTGTCCAATAATGATACCACCTGCTTCATTGCCACTTTCCTTTATGAACGGAGCACCGATATAATCGAAATTCTGGTTGCACCAATAATCCAATTCATCTCTAAATACAAACGCATCCAACTGATAAATCAGCATAAATTTAAAATCGAGAAACGCACCATAAAACCCGGGAAACTTCATCAGCTTATTATATCCACCAAGGCTAGAAAAAAAATGATCCTTAAAAATTTTATATTGCGCCTTTTTTTCCCTTATAAATTTGTTTTTAAGCATCGCAAATTCCAACCGCTTGGGAATAACAAAAAAAATGTCATGCTTATTAAGCACACGAAAGCATTGCTCAATCGAAATTTGTTCAAAAGCACTCAATGATTCTTTATAGATAGGAATAACAATACAGACGCGCTTCATATCGTTTTACTCAATTAATCTACTTAAAAAGCCTAACGGACGATATACAGATAAAACCTCAATCATATCCTTATTTTTCCAGATAAATAACTGTACAAGTATGTAAAAGGTTACACATATTCCAATTGTAAAGGTAAGAACTAATATGGGAAGTGCTGTAAACTGGCTCACAAGGTATCGGATCAGAAAAAAAAAGCTACTGGTAAATAGACTCTTCAGCAATAGGCTAACGGGCATGGATACTACAAATAGCGTTCTTGTGAAGATATACAAAATGATAACAACTACCAATTCCGTTAATAGCGAACTTATGGCAGCACCATTATGCCTAAATATAGGGATTAACATAAAATTAAGGATTAAACTAACGATAACACCAGCAATTGAGGCATAAAAAATTTTCCTTTCCTGTTTTAACGGCAAAAGAATTTGATTACTAAATACCTGAGCAAGTCCCACAAAAATCACGATACAGGATAATATCCTTAACGAATTCGCAGCAGGCAAATAATCGCTCCCGGCAAAAACATTCACAACCTCATTCGCTAAACAAAAAATCCCCATAGCAATGGGAATACCGAGAAAAATAACAAAACGTATAGACTTGTTTAGCAATCCGTTGGCTGTAGAATAATCTTGTTGATAAAATGCTTGTGTGAGCCGAGGTAATAGGGCGAGAGATACAGCCCCCATTACAGAAAGTGAGATTTTTGCGATACGCATTGACGCGGCGTAATAACCTACTGTTATGTCGTTTGTTAAAAAACCTAAAATAACCGTGTCAAAAACAAGATATATAGTAGTAACCATAGCACTTGCCAGAATAAGAAAAAGTGGCTTGAGGTGTTTTTTGATTGCTAAGTTCGTAAACGAAATTTTTATCCGTTTAGTAATGAAGTACATATTGAATCCACCGGAGATGAGAGCGATTAAAAGGTTTAAACCATAATATATGTTTTTATCCTCGGGGCCACGTACAAAAAGAAACATCAAGGAGATTGTTAAAAGTCTGATTAAAACTGTCCTTAATGTAATATAACGGAATTCTTCCATGCCCTGGAAAAACCATTCGGATATGAAAATGCTTCCCATCAAAATAGCCATCCCAATTTGATATAACGCAAAATTTGAATGAAGTTTATCAATATACCAACTGATCAGAAAAAGGATGCCCGTAGCTATAATAGCGCTCATTGCATGAATAGAGAACAATTCTGAAAATGTTTTGCCGAGCAATTTGGAATCATGTTTTGCCCGGGCCACTTCTCTAACACCATATAATGGAATGCCAAGCCCAGACAATATCAAAAAATATATGGTAAAATTGTCTGCAAAACTAACGGCCCCTAATGCCTCTGGCCCTAATACTCTGGATGCATAAGGGAAGGTAATTATTGGAAAAAGAACCTGAGTTAGGGCTAACACGATATTGTAGGCCGCATTTTTCCTTAAAACTCCCATGGTTTAGCTTTTTTTGAAGATAAAGCCCCACCACTTAAATAAGTATTTTGAATACACAAGTGGAATACTGGTTGCAACACCATGATTCCTACACGATTGAATAATTTCATTGTTTTGCTTTTTGATACTTGCAAAGCCTGAAGTACTTATTCCTCCTTGCCGCATTTTTACCCATACATCCTTAACATACTTTGCCTTAACCTTATGAATAAGTAGAAACCTAAGCAATAAATCAAAATCTCCCGATATATCAAAATCTGTTGAATATGCTCCATGCTTTTGAAAAAGTGACCTTTTGGAATAAAATGAAGGATGAGCTGGCGCTGTACCAAATCTAAACATCCAAGGCCTAAATTTCTCTGAAGAATAATAACGTTTAATTTTCTGCGTATCCTGCCTATCTGTAAACACAATATCCGCATAAAAGGCGTCTACATTGGGCTCATTTTTAAATTTTGCAGCCACTCTACTTAAAACCTGATTGTCAGCAAACAGATCATCAGCATTCATAATACCAACAATTTGGCCTTTAGCAAGCTGAATGCCTTTATTTAGTGCATCGTAAATACCCTTATCTGGTTCTGAAACGAGTATATCTATGTCTTTACGGAAATTGTTGATGATATCAAGTGTGCCGTCTGTTGACCCACCATCGATCACGACATACTCAATATCTTTATAATCTTGATCAATAACAGACTGTATTGCCGAACCAATCAATTCATTATTAAAAACTACAGTAATAATACTAATGGTCATGAGGCTAAAGATCTATATAAGCTATAAGTTTCTTTAAAACAATTATCCCAAGAAAATTTTTTTGCTTGCTCAAGTCCTTTATCAACAATTTCTGTTCTGCGATTACCAATTATGTCGATGGCACAAAGGGCTTCCTCTATGCTTAATGCTTGCAATAATACGCCTGCCTGTCCAGCTACTTCCGGTATGGAAGAAGCATGTAATGCGATAAAAGGGCAGCCAGCTTGCATAGCTTCTAAAATTGGGATTCCAAAGCCTTCGTTAGAAGAAGGATAAAGTAGGCAGAAAGCGGTATTATACAAAGAATTGAGCTTGGCCTTATCTATATTTGGAAATACAAGGAACCGGTTACCCAACTTTTTTTTCAGCAATTGATGCTCTTTTGCAGTAAGTGGGTTTCCGACAATATACAGATAAAAATCTTTACAAACTGTTGTTAAATTTACTGCAAAATCAAAATTCTTGTAATATTCCCTAGCACCTACGAAAAGAAAAAAAGGGTTTTTAAAGTCAGTATCTCCATTTTCCAAGATTTGAAAATCAGCAGATGCTCCATTAGCAATTACTTTTACCATTGATTCTTGAAGGTGTGGATAGCTATTTAATAAATCATTTTTTGTATGCTTAGAAACAGTAATAATACAATCGCTTGCCTTTATAGCTGCATCTTTTAGATATTTATGGAGCCATAACCTTGGTCCCCGGTAATATTTTTCGTGGGTAAAATCGTGTACAGTAGTAACTACAATTGTATTTGAAGCTTTAACAGGGGTTCTAAAATAGCTGGAATGAAAAATATGAGGTTTGTTATAGGCTGGAAGTTTAACAAATCGGTCCAAAAGTGTGAAAAGATTAGCCCTATCTATAATTTGTTCTTTTGAGATAGGCAATTGCTGTCTCAAAATGTTTGCTGTTTTTTGATTAGGTTCATAAAAATTAAGAAAAACCCTATCTTCTTTCAGAAATCTAACAGTGAGTTCATACCAATAAGTAGAAATACCTCCATTTTTCTGCAAATAATAGATTAAATTATCATATAACAACCTCATTTAAACCCCGTCTTTGATGATGAAAACTCACTAAATGCTAATTGCACAATGATTTTAATTGCTAATATAACTAAAAATCCATATTTATAAAACCCTTGTATAACAACTGATCTCAACTTACTGATTTATAAGTTTTAGCCACAATTACATTTTGTCAGGTAACACAGCTTCGAGTAATCGCTTTTTCCCTTCTAACAAAAACCTCAGCATAATGAATAAAGTACCAACTAATATTACATATATTATAGCTAAACTGTAACTGGGTTTAACTATAATTAGTGCTCCATTAAACAACAATTGAACAATAGCATAGCCAATTGCAACCAAAGGATGCGGTATGTTTTTTTCATTGGCTAAAAACTGGTAAAAATGAGATCGGTGAGCACTAAAAATATTTTCTTTTCGCATTAAACGAAAAACAATGGTTGTAATAGAATCCAGACCATAAAGTAAAAGAAGCAACAAGTAATTTAAGTTTTGAGACATGATAATCAGGCTTCCAATTAAAAAGACAAGAATAAAAGCAATTCCTACACTGCCAACATCGCCTGCAAAACTTTTGGCCTTTATGCGAAGATTAAAGAACAAAAAAACTATAACAGAAAGAATAGCCACTATAATGAGGTCATTAGCTACAAAATCCGTATCAATATAGTTATTTAGGTAATACAAAGTGATCAGTGTAACAAAGGCATAAATACCAGTTAATCCGTTAATACCATCCATAAAATTGATCGCATTGATGATACCAATTACAATTACAAATGAGAGTGCCACAAGGTAAATTGGAAGATCGAGCATTCCAGTTTGAAAAAACAGTAGCAATACTGCAAAAAAATGACATATTATCCTTAATTTATTACTAACTGGCTTAATATCATCCACAAAACTGACCGCACTGATGATTAGTAGTCCTAAAATAAAATATGGGTAGCTAAAACCAAATGCAACAAAGTAAATCAGCATTCCTATGGCAAATATAATCCCACCGCCTCTAATAGTGATGTTACTATGGGAACTACGGAAATTCGGTTTGTCTATGATATTGTAGTGACTCGCGATTTTGAAATATAATAGTTCAATAAGAAAAAAAAGCAGTAAAAAGATAGTACTAATAAATATTGTCATTAGGTGTTTTTCGTAGTTAATCCTTTATTTTAAATTTTTCAAGCACTTTACCTGGGTTCCAGCCCAAAATTTCTCTTGCTTTAGAATCGTCAAAAGTTAAACTTGATGTTAACTTCTGAAACTTATACGCATTTATTGGTGATATAAAGCCAAATTTTTTGGCGGAAAAAATAAGCATCTTGCTAATCCATTTCGGAATACTTTTAGGTAACGGATAATTGAGTTGTTCAGCAATTAAATTTGCCAATTCTTGAAAAGATGGATGATAACCATCAGTTAAGTTAAATATACCCGTTGTTTTAAGGCTTTTAGGAATTATTTTAGCTACATCTTCTGCCATTACAATGCTCTTTCGGATTGATTCTTTTGAAATATTAAAGTAATATCCTTTTTTGATCCCTTTGATCATCATCTTTAAATTGCCTGGCGGATTGTTTCCGGCGAGCAGGGGAAGACGTAAAATAAGGTAGGTAACACCATGTTGTTCGCACCATGATATGATCAGTTTCTCAGCCTCGATTTTGCTCCGGCCATACGGATATTGAGACTGCAAAGGCTGCTCTTCACTAACTCCGAGGCCTTGGTTAAGCCCATAAACAGAAACAGAACTCATAAATACAAAATGCCGGGGCAGCACAGGTGCTGCTTCTAAAGCACTTAATAGGTTTTTCGTGCCTGTTACATTAACATCAAAGAAAGCTTGTTTTTGCTTTTGATTTCTGGGAAAGCTATGTGCCTTGCCAGCGCAGTGGACAATAATTTCAAAAGCCCGATCAATGATAGGAACTTCGGTAGAAAGATCAACAGTATATGTATTGGTTGTTCTTCGTCCAAGTGTGGAAATCTCAAAATTACATGCGCTTAGATGTTGTTGGATATGTTTGCCTAAATACCCATTTCCACCAGTTAATAAACAAGTGCTAAATACTTGGTCTGTTGAGCGAATTCCTGCCATCTAAAATATAATTATGTGATGTCCATTTGTGCTACATATATATGTTTATCTTTCGTTGTCTTTTTTTGGATTGCTCAAAGAATTTGCCGTTTCAATTAGTCCTTCTTTAGCTTTTACCGGAAGCTTAACGTTTAAAGCCTGCATTATTTTAAGATTACTTACCACATAATCGCCAGTTAATTTATATAGCCTTTCAGTGTTCAAAGGTAATCTCAACCAATTGCCAACTCTTGCAATGCTGCTAATCAATGATTTTGAAATTTTCCATAGCTTTGGCTTTTTACCCATAGATTGTGCCAAAACACGTACTACGTCTGTAGTTGATAATGATTCGTCATCTGCAATGTGGTAAACGCCAGAAGGAATTTCTTTTTGATCGATCAATTCTTTTATTACAAAACATAGATTTTTTACACTCAGGAAAGTCCTTTTATTTTGAAAAGCAGCGAACGGATAAGGGATGTCTCTTTTCACTACCTGATATAATAGGTTAAGATTGCCTTTGTTGCCAGGGCCATGAATCATGCTTGGTCTTAAAATATAATAAAACTTGTTAGCTGGCAATTGTTGGGCAATGATATATTCTTCAGCCATTAACTTCGACTTGCCATAGTGTGTTTGCGGCGAGGGAATAATGGCTTCGGTTAAAACTCCATCAACAGTATCTGCTACAGCTTTTACAGAACTAATGAAAATAAATTTTTTTGCATCCGACTGAAGAAAGGCATTATATAATTCCTTGGTTAATTCAAAATTAACCGTATAATAATCATCAGGATTACCAACATTTTTTATATCATGAGCTTTACCGGCAAGATGAACAACGGCTGCAGCATTTTGCAGCGTTGAACTATTCAAATGTTGAAGCTGTAACCGATCCAGACATTCAACATTTTGATTTCCCAGGTAATCGACAATATTTTTGCCTACAAAACCGGAAGCTCCTGTTATGATAATCTTAGCTTTCAAATTGCTTTAAAGTTTCTTTATTAACTTTTATCCTTTCTTTATCAAAAAACCAACCCCATTTATTAAAATAGGTAATTGCTGAAGAGACAAAGATGCTAAATAATCGTGAACTTTTGTTTGCTCCGCTATCATAGCTGTGATAGACTGACACGTTTGGGAAGTAGATCGTTTTATATTTTCTGTGAATTCGACGCGAAAGATCGAAATCTTCAAAATACATAAAGTATTGATCATCATATCCGCCCAATTCTTTGATTGCGGTTAGATTTAATAAAGTGAAGCAGCCCGAAAGCAATGGAGAATTATATATGGTTCGTCTTCCCACCTTTTGTAACTCATACTTATCTACAAATTTCTGGTGTATCTTGGCTGGTTTCTTTAGTTTTCTTCTAAAGATCCAAAACGGACTTGGCAAGAGCTTTGGAAGATACTGCACAGACCCGTCTTCATTCAGTACTTCTGGCATTAGCATACCCACATCAGGACGATCCTGCATATAATTGAGCATTGGTGTAATGATATCAACGTTGAAATAGATATCCGGGTTAATGATAAAATGATATTGATATCCTGCTTCGATGGCCAAATTCAGGGCAACATTATGTGCCGCTCCGAAGCCAGGGTTTGAAGGATTATGGATGTAATGAATTCTTTCCATATTGGCAAGTTTCTTTAACACATCCGACGTTGAATTATCTATTAAATATAAAACTCCCTTATTATTGGCCTTCAAAAAACTATCAATTGCTTTTTTAAGAGAAGTGGCCTCATTATTATATAATACAATACTACCTGAAAAAATTTCCACTCGATTATTTATTGGAATCCTTTTTATAAATGTGCTTAGTTTCGACAACTCGTTTTTTTGTCACCTTTCTAACCATATTCCTGAGACCAGAATCAATTTTTAATAAAATATCCTTAATTGGTTCTTCTGGTCGGCCATAGAATGAAGTTACGTGAAAATACTCTTCATTTTCTGCAGGAATCTTCGAAAAGTAATAGTTGGATACACAGCATCTTTTGCCATCAGATACCACTTTGCTAACAGAGTGATAGGAAGACTTATTTGTGATCATTAATACCAATCTGTTAAACTTAGAGTGTATGGTACGCTGAGTTCTTTTCGTTCCTTTATCCCAAAGCTCTAAATTCCCGCCATTTTCAACAGGCCAATCTGGCGTAACATAGTATAAGAGATTCAGTACCCTATAATTTTCCCTATCGTTATCGTGAGAATTGTCTAAGTGAGGATTCAAAAAATTACCATGTGCCATCAAGCTAATTCCTCCGGCATATAAATGCTCATCAGGTGTCATCTCCTCGATACCCGTAATTTCTTCCACTATTTTAATGATGCGCTGATCTTGAAATGCATAAACAATTTCCTCTAACAAGGGGTCATATAAATCCATTTGTGCGGCAACTCTTTTATTTTCTCTTAGCGATTTATGAATAGCCATTTCTTCAGGCGACGGAAAGGCATCATAAATTTTCTTTGCGATATTAACTGGCAATAAGTTATCAATAAAGCATGAATTGATTCGTCCTTTTAGAGAAAATTCTTTACGTAATTCATCTTTTTGTACAGCAAGTCGTTCTAAAATCAAATCTGCTAGTGAAATTCTATCTAAGGTCATATGCAAAAAGTTTTAAATTTTAAATTAAAAATCGAACCAAATATAACTAGAATAACTAATGTTTTTATAGGTCGACTTCAAAATGACTAGGTTAAGCATTGGGCAAAAGGATTAACCATCCTGCTAATCAACCTATTGTTTGGTATGCCTTTTCATATTTATAAATTTTGTTTGGATGAACGTTCCAAAGCCGATAATCTCCATGTGGTAACTTCCATTTTTGATATCCATTAAAAAGCCAGTTCTTTTTTGGGAAAAGATTTAAATTTCCATCTTCACTTACAAAAGCAATGTCATAACCTAAAGATTGAACAAGCTTACTTAGTTTTATTTCACCAAATCTAATGATAGATGCTTTATACGACTCATTTTCACCTGGAAAAAGCCCGTTATTTATAGCCAGCAATTCTTTAAGAACACTTGTTGTGGTAAGCAAAAAGAAACTCTGTAAGTGGGGATTGAAATTATTTTTGATGAGGCTCTGATAAATTTTTGTTGAATAGGAAACTCCAATTAATCCGATATTTTTGTATTTCACTAACAAATCTACATAATCGTCAATAAAATGATCTATTTGACAATTTACAGACGAATTGGTTAAGAAAATCGCTTGTTCCTTATTCCAATCAATTAAATTATGGCAAACATAAGCATATCCGGAAAAATCCATCGCCTTATTTTCCACAGGATAAATTTCCAGAGCTTCGTCAATTCTTTCGGTTTCTTTTAACGAGGTAAAATATTGCGTATTATAATCAGACACTGTTAAAATTTTTCTGATGGAACGCTGACCTTTATAAGCATAGATTCTTTGAAGCTGGAACCTGAGTCCGCAGGTAAACTCCTTATTAACGTAAGCTATTTTCTTTTTTCTAATTGGTGGATAACCTGCCCACTCATGGATCGCATAAATTATCTCATCCGCTATCGGTTTCGCTCTTAGTGCCTGTTTTCCTTTATCATTTTTACCTAAGTGGTTTTTTAACGAATTTAATGGATATAGTAACGGAGCCAAAGCGAGTTCTAAAAGTAAAGTCAAGTAAAATTTTATCATGAGAATATTTATCGATAAGTAATTAACTCAAGTGCTAGTTATATTATTAATTTATTAAGTGTAAAAGCGAAGATAAACAATGTGATTTTCAGCAACCATCCTTTGAAAGTCACTGCATGGAGCTTTCTTAGGAATAGCCCTTTGATCTCACTAATCGTCGTCTCTACTCTTTTACGCATGTATTCTTTGATAAAGGCAGCGCTTGGGCTGTCCTTTCTCTTTGCATTGGATTTGCGATGTACCCTTAAAGCGATCTGGTCCGTTTCCATCATTTGATCTTCAATCTCATAATTGGTATAGGCCGAATCTGCAAACACCTCACTTTCAGCAGGCAGCTCCATCGGTAGTTTCCTTAAGGTCTGTGCATCATGCTCACTGCCCGGCACAAAGCCAAATTCAACAGGAATGCCATCTTTGGTAATTAACAACTGTACTTTTACCCCATAAAAATATCTGCGCATGCTGGCTTGTTTCCCATGCCATTGCTTCCCCTTTAATATTTTACAGTTCGCTATACGAATATTGTCACATACAGCCACGGGAAAGGAATCCAGCACATCACTCATTTCGCAACTGATATACCAAAAGTAATAACCGACCTGCAGGAATAAACTGTAGGCCAGTTCGGCTACCGCATGTAACCTGCTCTTGTCCAACATGCCCGGGACCATTCCCGTCATCTTCATAAATTGTCCTGCCTTATTCTGATGACCCCCAAAATACAGCGAGGATACCACCGCAGTGGTAATTACCTCGCTCTCGCTAACCTGTCTGCGGCTATCTTCATAATGGCTGCTCATTTTCAACAAATCATCTATAAAACAAAATATTCCTGTAATTTTATCCTTTGTAAGCATCAGTCTGAGTTTTTTAGTTGTGGTAAACCAAAGTTCTCTTTTTTGATGCTTACTTTTTTATCTTTTTATCTAGCAACTTGAGTTAATTAGTAGGCAAAATCTATTTAAATACTATAGTGATTTCCCCAAAATGTAATATTGTAAATAGGTGGTAAAGAAGTTCATATTTTTTGACAAAAGACTAAGTTTTATTGCTCTAAAGGAGCAAATGCCCAAAATGGGGAAAAAGTTTACAATATTAGAAAAATTCCTTGCCCCATTACAATAATACCTGAATCTGATTAGTTGACTATTATAATTATCAGAGAACGTAGATAATGAATGTTCGACGATCATATCCAAAACATAAATTTGATTAAACGCTCTCTTCAATTTATTCACGAAATAGGTATCCGAAAAATCTAGCCTAATTTTATCATTATAGCCACCAACCTTATTAAAGGCAGTCAATCTCACACAAAGCCCACTATTGATAAAAGACTTAAACTTCATCGGTTGATTACCCGTAATTGGTATTTTCATAGACAGCCCTTTTTCCAAAAACACCCAATTTGGCGATATAATTCGAGCACCGCTTTTTAAAATAGGAGCGAATATAAAAGTGTTCTTATTTTCATTAATTGCGCTTTCCAAAGATTGCAAATAATCTACTGGAAAAACAGAATCCTGGTCAATAAACAAAAGCCATTCTTTACCTAGCTCCTTAGCTAGTTCTGCACTTTCATTGTAACCCTTACTAATCCCGTCATTTTTGGGATTATGTTTATATATAATTTTCCATCCTGCAATTTCAGACTGAATTTGCTGAGGAATGGGACTGTTATCATAAACGAATACCATGCCTTTTTCAAGTGCTGAACTTAATGAAGTTTCTATGCTTTTAACGGATGGGGTATCATTGAAGCTTTGTTTATAAAGAACTATTGTTACTAATAATGAATTCATTACATTATGATTTTGGTATAAAAAATGATTAGCCACATCAGTAATGCTGCGAAAGATATTGGCAATAGAGTTGCCCATCTTTTTTCTACAAATGCATAGACTATTAATGGAATTAAAATAACCTCCACAACCTGAAGTAGTTCTGTAATTCTAAAAGCCAAAGTTGGGAAATCAGAGAAGAGTACAAAAGTAGATAATGCGATGATATATATCTTTAATAAAATAATAAAGTACTTATTTTTTGCGGCAATAGATTGAAGTCTCCAAATCAAAAAGAAACAGAGTATTATTTTAAAAAGAAAAAGAAAATTAAATATATTTATCTCTGTCATTTCTCCACTAGCCATCAATGCATTGTAGGCTATAACCTTACTTTGAATAGCTGGTATTGGCAAAGTTGCCAAGACAGTGCTTAAGGTAATCCTTAAAAAGTACAAAACGTATGCTATCGGTACTAGGAGAAGATAGCGTAACATGTTGCTTTTATTCGAATTGATAAAGTACAGAGGAATTATAACAATAGCCGAATAATGAAAACATACACCCAGTATAACCAAAATCAGAAAGAGTTTAAAATTCCGTTCATAAATGGGTTTAATGCATAACAATAATATTCCTGATGCCGCACCGGCCCTTATTTGAGTCATTTCATGGAGCATATAAAAATTAGAGATGTAAATCAATACCGAAAGAAACCACAGGCTGGTCAATTCATGAATAGCAAAGAACTTCAGGCCAACTCCAATCATTGCATATATTAAAAAAAGAAAAAGCACATTATCAAAAAAGAGATTTCTAACAATACTAGCGATAAGTAAAAAAAAAACTTCTATATTGATCTCATAGACAGACGTATGATATAGCTCAATATATGTCGTATAATCTCGATCAACCCCTTCACCTCTAAAAGCTGCAATTACCATTAAAATCAACCCCAACACAAAGAACAAACTTTCCTTTAAAATTAGATTTGATTCAAGTGGTAAGAAAGATAATATTGAAACAGCTACAAAAAGAATGATAAGGATGATAATCATTGTTAATTATAATTAAGTATTTCTTTCTTTAGATCAATAACCTTATTTTGTTCAAAGAGTTGCTTCACAACGAGCATATTTTTAACGCTCGGCTGTTCAGGTTTCAGCAAATCTGTATTAAATTCATTGATGCTAAAATAATCATAACCAAGCTCAAAATAATCTCCAATTTTTGGCGATAATACAATAGGTATGATTCCATAATATAAATACTCTACCATCTTAGTAGGATTTGCAACATTATTTACAATAATATCGTCTCTTAAAATGAACGCATAATCTGCCTGCTGATAAAATTTATCCAATTCTGAGGGCAGAACACTGAGCACATTTAAGTATGCAGGTTCAATTTTGAATTTTTTTAGTTCCTGCTTCAATCCCAATAAATCCCCAGTTAAGATCGTATATTTAATATGTGGAGTCTGATTATTTTCAATTGTTTTTAACATTAGCGAAATGTTTTGCCAAGGAGAAATACCACCACTATAAATTACATTAATTTCTTTTTGGGGTTCCCTTCTTGACTCCAATTGTTTTTGTAATAAATTCTCAGGAAGTATACTATATATAATATATTTCCCCTTAAATTTTTTATATTTTCTTTTAAAATGATTTTCCATCGCCTTAGAAACACATATTACATATTTAGCATAGCTAAAAACAACCTTTTCTACTATAGACATTAGTAAACTCGCCAATTTTTTTTTCTGAAATAGTAATTCCTCCTCTGGCACCACGCCGTGAGCGTCCAAAATCAGATTTCCCTTAAAAAATGGAAAAAGGATATAAAGAAACTTGCTCATGTGTATAGAATGTGAGTAAATCGTCTTAGAATTTATGATTAATCTGACTATTTTGAAAAAATGCATAAAAAGATTGAGCTTATAAAGCTCAATCTTTCCTACCTTTTGTTGATACATTTTAATGTTACGCCTCAATGACACTGTAAGATATATTCTAGGCACATCTTCAAAAATCTGATCAATGGCTTTAATACGACTGATCATGCCATCCTTGATGTTGGTTTCATTTGGATATTCCGCTAAAAATAACAGCTCATCTTTCATTATCAATTAATTAAAGCATTTACAATTCTTTCACAGGCTGTTCCGTCACCATATGGATTATGACTCTGAGCCATTTTTTGATATAATTCATGATCATCTAATAAACGTTCGCAAGAAGATAAGATGAGTTCTTCATTTGTTCCTACCAAGATTACTGTTCCTGCATCTACAGCTTCTGGTCGCTCGGTGGTATCGCGCATCACTAAAACTGGTTTCCCTAGGCTAGGTGCCTCTTCTTGAACACCCCCACTATCTGTGAGAATAAAATAAGATTTATTCATCAGCCATACGAAAGCAGGGTAAGAGAGCGGCTTGATAAGCCGTACATTATTTAGATCATCCAATAATTCGAAAACGGGCTGTTGTACATTTGGATTCAAGTGAACCGGATAGATAATTTGCACTTCCGTTCTTTGTGCAAATCTTTTAATAGCCCTACAAATCTTCAAAAAACCATCGCCAAAATTTTCTCGCCTGTGCCCCGTAATCAGGATTAATTTTTTTGAAGAATCAACAATGCTTTTCAAATACCGGATTTCTTCGTCCTCGTAATTGACCAGTTTCTGAGTAGCCCAAAACAAAGCATCTATCACTGTATTACCTGTAACATATATTCTTGAAGTCGTGCCTTCTTTGGCCAAATTCTCTTTAGCAAGTACCGTGGGGGCAAAGTGGATGTCGGAAATTCTGCCTGTCAATTGTCTGTTGATTTCTTCAGGAAAAGGGGAAAGTTTATCGAAGGTTCTAAGGCCAGCTTCCACATGACAAACTTTGGCTCCTGCATAAAAAGCAGATAAAGCTGTAGCCATCGACGTAGTGGTATCTCCATGTACAAAAACATAGTCAGGCTTAAATTCTTCTAATACCGATTTCATTCCCAGTATAATATCTGCGGTCAGCTGAAAAAGATTTTGACCCTTTTTCATGAGATCAAGATCATAATGGGGAGTAATTTCAAAAAAATCAAGCACTTGATCCAACATCTCACGATGCTGCGCAGTAACACAAACCTTAAGGTTGAAATGCTCTGGAAAGAAGCTAAATTGCTTTACCAATGGCGCCATTTTTATAGCTTCTGGTCTTGTACCAAATACAAGTAGGATCTTTTGCTGCATCTATGCTTTTTTTATTTTGTTGAGTAGGTAAATTATAAAATCTTTTTGGAATTTGGATCCAAGTAAAAATCCTGCTAAGATATAGCTTGCAAATCCCACCGTAATTTTTACCAGCAAATTAACCCAAGCTAGACTGGATATATCTAAAAATGTTACCGAGAAAAACATTAATACGGCTGCGGTTAGCGGTATCAAACTCAATCGGATTACATTTGCAACTGAAAGATATTTTGCACAAATATAGAACTCGAGGAATAGAATAAGAAAATGTGAAAGCATATTCCCATATGCAGCCCCGTCATGATTAAAGCGTGGGATCAATATGATATTGAGTATTACAGAAAGTATTACCATTACCAGCATTACCAAAGTATATTTTTTGTCCATGTGCATGGATATAATGATCTGATTTACCAAAACATCTCCTATTCCTATAAAAAAAATAATTGGCGACAGGATAATCAATACCCTGGTCATCTCAATAAATTCATGCCCAAACAAAACGTCTACTAAATTACCTGCTATGGCAATAATCCCAAATAATATGGGAAAAGCAACATAACAAACAAATGACACAGATCCTTCAACTAATCTAGTTATTTGTTTTTCTTCACTACTGGCCAGCTTAGAAACCATTAAAGGGCTTAATGAAGCCGTAATTACGCATAAAATAGTTATAATTTTTAATGCATTATCATAAATGGCCAACGATGAATTGCTGATTGATTTTGCCAGGAATATTTTATCGAATGAAGCATACATCAGCATGAGTAGTGTGGGCACAAAAAATAAACTGACTTTTCTCAGCTCTTCAAAAAACTCACGCAGTTTTAGCTTGAAAATGAAAAGGTAACTTTTCGGAAGCGAGCTAACCATTAACAAATTAAGCAAGAATGTAGCACCAAAGTAGAGATAAAGGTAAATATCAATATCTTGTACATCATTAACGAAAAAAAACGTTCCCACCGCCATGATAACTTTGACAATTATATTTCTGAATGTGATGTTTTTTATTTTATTTGCCGCAATAAAATACCACGAAAAGTCAAAGATGTTAGCCAATACACCTAAGCAGGAGATTAAAAACAAATCAGTTAATTTTTTTTCTATAAAAAAGGTATAAGCTAAAAAGAAAACTACTGCTAATGTTGATGTGAATAACTGGATGGAAAAAAGTAACCTAAAATCCTGTTCAATATTTTTTGAGGCAGATAGCTTACGATTGCCGTAATTTATCATTCCAGCCGCACTAATTGTAATAAACACCTGACTAATCGCAAGCACATAACTAACATTACCTACGCCTTCAACTCCCAAGCGTCGAGATAAAATAGGTAAGATTATAAATGGTGTAACTAAGTTTAGAAACTGCGTTAATAAGTATAAAAGGTAATTTACAAAAAAAAAGTTTTTGTGCTGCTCACTCATTTTTTGTATCTTTTCAGGTAAAAATTAATTCTTCTCTTCATCTTTAATATCAAACGCCAGCCAGCAGCAAACTTAACATTCAAATAAATTACCTCTGTATACTTTTTCAAATTAATTCCGGGTTTTAGCCAAAATATTTCTGTATTATTGATATTAAAAAATGCCGGGAGTCGATTACTTAAAACTGGATTATAGTCAAAATATCGTTGTTGCAAATCTGCTTCGGGAAAAGGAAGACCAAAGTTTTCATCATCTGAAGTTTTCCAAAACCTTAGCATGGCATCCACCTGTCCGCCTACAATATAATCTAAAAGATAATTCTCTTTCGGGCTTTTAACATAGCCCAAAAATATAAGTTCATTTCTTTCACTTGCTATTAATCTGGCATTTGAAGCGTAAAATCTCTTAAAATTCGCGATAATCATGTCAGAACGGATTTTCATGGCGAACTTAACATTTGGGTAATTCTTCTTGATAAATACCAACCCCGCAGTGGTTGTTGCACATTGTAAGTTAATATTCCAATAACCAGTAGTTTCGGGCCTTTCAATTTGAAGAAGTTGAATAGCAGATGAAGTAATTATATTAATATTTTCTATCGGTTCACTAAGCCATGTTACCCAAATCACAAGACCTGATCCCGAATAATTCTCCACAACCTCTTTGCAGTAAGTTGTAGGTCCTTGAATAATAAAAGCCGTGCCCTCCACTTATCCTATGTCCGATTTTTTTTTAAAAATACATCAAGGTCCTCGGGCGTGCCGATGCCATGCATAGCAGTAAAAGGGATATCATACACTCCAATGTTTTTACCATCTCTAATCGCATAATTGTAAGATGGGCAAGTATAAAACTCATTGTTTACCCTGTCGTTCTCAATAATCATCTGTATTGCAGCATCCACATAATCACTGCCCTTGGCAAATAAATAAATACCAACCGTAGCATTGTTGGAAATTGCTTCTTTCTCTTTTACTTCTTGTACAATTCCACTTGCATCAGTTTTTGCAAAAGACCATTTCGGGTTCAATTCTTCATCTTTAAAAGTCAATATAGATCCATCTAAATTTCTCTGCAAACAATCATTAATAAAATCAGCGATCTCAATATCTACAATCTGGTCTGAATTAGCTATCAATAGAGGATAATCATTGTCTATCTGCTTTTTTGCAAATAAAACCGTACAAGCAGTGCCTTCTGTTAGTTTATCTATAGCAATAAACTCTGCATCATATTTATTAATGATTTTGTTTACAAGTTTCTTTTCTTTTTCTAAATGATCTTTCCTGCCAATCAAAATGAAATGGGCATTTTGATAATTCAGGTTTTCCATTACCCTTTCAATCATTGGTAGTCCTTCCACATCAATGAAAGGCTTTGGTTTTTCGAAGCCAGCTTTAACAAATCGGCTACCCTCGCCTGCCATAGGGATTACAATATTAATCATGTTAAATATATTTATCGTTATTTGCTCCAGGAAGTTTTACCACCAGTGTTTTCACATCAGTAAGTGCCTTAAAATCTGTGACATCAAAGGGCTTCATTACAAGGATGTCTCCTTCCTCGTATTGAATGCCGTTCATTTCAACTTTACCACAAACAATAACAGTATATTCTGTTGCAATTTTGTGATAGTGAAACCCTTCATAATCCCCTTTTTTATATTCTTTTAAACCAACCTCTAAGTCATTAGTCTTAAGAAGGGAAGGTTCAAAATTTCCAATGAACCACCCATTAAACATGTCTTTTATTTTATAAACCTCCATTATTTTTGAAAATTACGTTCAAAATCTTCCAGTACTTGTGGCGAATAAAACAAATGATATTGCTTGCCATCAATTTTGTAGGTAATTACTTTTTTGGCTTTCAGCACATACTGATTAATCACTGGAGAAATATAAAAAAGACCGTCTAAATGAACGTCTTCTTTGATAGATTTAAATGCAGCTTCAAAAAAAATTGAGGCATTCTTAAAATAATAGGCTCCTGCAATTGCAAAATTACTGATCGGATTTTTTTCTGCTGTTTGTACGACAACATTATCTATCAATCTCGCATAAGACCATCTCGGATGGACTGAATTGAAGGTAATAAGCCCTGCATCCGCATCTTCTTTGCTCCAAAATTTATAAATTGTATCGAGGTTAAAATCAATTACCTGATCGCCATTAAGAATAAGAATTTCATCATCTACGCTAATTTTATCTATGGCCATTAATACACTGCATAAACCACCTTTGGTATTTTGAGCCAATTTGATGATTTCACAGTTTGGAGCAAGAATTTTCAGCGTATTGTCCAAATGAAATCTTTTAGCATCTTCCTCCTTAATGATAAAAATGAAAGATTTTTCGCTATCCACCATTCGCGGATTTTCGAGAACCATCTCTATCATTGGCAAACCATTCACTTCTATCAAAGGTTTTGGATAATAATATCCAGCATTCGAGAATAATTCAGATGAGCCAGCCAATGGTATAATTATTTTAAGCATTTTCTATCTCCTTAATTCGATTTTTGATATTATAATAATGAACGTCTGCCGGGCTTTCTACAACTAGAACATGGGCTCCTGAATCCTTGGCAGCTCTGATTCCATGTTCATTATCTTCGACGATTAAACATTCTTCAGGCTGTAATCCTAAACGTTGTATAGCTAAATTGTATATAGATGGGTCTGGTTTCCCATTTACTACATCCTGATTTGACAAAAAGAATTCAAGATAATCTATTAAAGCCGCTTTCTCCATCATGATCTCTACCGTTTTTGTAACAGAATTGGAGCAAACCGCCAATTTATATCCTTCCTCTTTCAACTTTGATAATGCGTATTGCTGTTGAAATACTGGTTTGCAATTAGCATAAACGATTTCCATTGTATATTGCTGCTTAAGCTCATTTACAAGCCGGTGTAAACCAATAGGAAATCCAGCAACCAAAGAAAGCATCTCTAGCTTCTTTTTCGTAGGTAAGCCATCAAAAGTTGTTAGATGGTCATATCTGCTAATCGAAGATCCAAATAAGGCTAATGCCCTATTTAATGATTCATAATGCCACTCTTTAGCTTCTATTAACACGCCATCCATGTCAAATATTACCGCTTTTATTTTTTTCATTTGAAATATGCTCGTGCTTCTTCGGGTTTATCTGTACAAATCATTAAATTATTTTGATTGGTAATCAGATTTGACATTTTTTTATAATCTGACCACTCTTCATGATACTTTCTCTTATGTAATTCTGGAGAAACAATGCAAACTTTTTTATTATTTTTCAAATGATCTGCTATTACCTCCGTAGAAATCCAGTGACTTTTAAATTCGTCGAGCCATACACCTACTGATTCATCGTAATAAGCCGGCCGTACTTCATATTCGCTTTGTCTGGTAAATACGTTAAAGCCATGTTTATGGTACTGCAATCCATCAGGGATAGACATATCAAACACAAAATAATTTGAGATTTCGTATTTTTCCAATAATTTCCTCAATTGTGTTTGGAGGCCATCCGATTTAACATTTAAGGCTAAGGGGAGATCTTTATTGTAACTTCTATACAAGTTGAAAAATTCCTGGACATAGATTGTTGTTTTACTCAACACCGGAATATCATGAGAAATTACCAATTCGCCATTTAGGTCTCTGATATCTGTTTCAGTACCAAAGCCAAGTTCGAAAGATCGTTTAAAAGCAGTGACAGTATTTTTTTCATTGTCACTTATCCAATATCCACGGTGTGATAAAACAATCATATTGCAAGTTTCTATTATTTAATATAAATTGATTTTAATGCCCTACGCAAGGTTAATATAGCAATGCTCAACAAACCGGCTAAAGCTCCACCAATTAAAATACCCTTTGCTTTACCAATCCTATTTATTTCTAAAGGGAAAACCGGTTCATCAACAACTTGAATTAGTGGTGTCTCTTTTCTCAAAGAAATCTTGGAAAGCTCAAGATTCTTTACAAGTTCAGAAAGGATTGCCCTATTTGTTTCTGCAGAAAATTGAGATCTTTGTATTGGTGCTGTCCGTTGTACTTGTCGAGTTGGATTTAAATTTGGGGTAGCATCAGCAACCAAAGCTGCCGAGTATATTGCTCCATTCATTACGCTTCTTACAGAGTCGGTTTTTTGCTGAAGAATAGCTACATTATCTTTAGCTTTCTTAGTTTTAGTTTGTACATAAAAATCATTTACATTTTTAACGATCTGTTCATTAAATGATTTGGCAAAAATCTCATCTTTAGATACAACCTCTGCTTTAATAATACTCAGTTTTTTATCTGGTTTCACAACATTTAAATAATTCTTATTGATATCCGTAACGATTACTCCTATAATGCTATCCTGAACCCGAGAAAATTTATTTAAATTCTTTTTTGATGTATCTCTGGTGGAAAACCTGATACCTTGTAATTCTGGTTTTCCAGACCATTTTTCTCTCATTTTATTGAAATCAATATAACGATCGATTAACAATTGATTTTTATTACCAATAGCCACACTGGTTAAAAGTGTTTTTTCTATCATTTTTCGTGACTTATATAATTCCTGAATATTGTCTCCTTGAAAAATATTACCGCCCCCTGAACCTAAGTCAATTCCGGCGATGGATGCTAAGCCAGCTATAGATCCAAATCCGCCACTACTTGATCTTTCATCTTCCAAAACAAATGTTGTAATGGCAGTATAGGTTGGTTTTTTCAG
Organism: Pedobacter chinensis; assembly: GCF_003339865.1. Taxonomy (GTDB): domain Bacteria; phylum Bacteroidota; class Bacteroidia; order Sphingobacteriales; family Sphingobacteriaceae; genus Pedobacter; species Pedobacter chinensis. The sequence goes on along the minus strand of NZ_QPKV01000015.1, from coordinate 20,009 downwards.
ATAAGAATAAGCTAAGCCTACCCCCCCCCCAATTAGGCCAGATAAAACAATCACTCCCCATTTGGTTAATAGGTAATGGTATAACATGCTGATTTCCTCAGCCATTTCCTTTAATGATATCTCTTTTGACAAATGAGGTGGATGGTTTATATTTTCCGAGTTCATTTATATTTCTTAAGTTCGATTAGAATTATCTAAGCAATGAAACTATAATTGCAGCCAGCGATGCCACACCGGTTCCAATTCCTATCCAAGCCTGCGCACTAATTTTTTCTCGTTCTGCCCTTTTCGGCACTAATATTTCTGCCCCGGGTTTTATAACGGGATAATTATTGAAGAACAAAAATTTACTAACCGCAGCTGCAGATCCATTAGCATATTTCACATAAGTTCCTCCTTTACGGGCATTTGTCGTAAATCCTCCGGCACCATTGATGTATTGTTTTAAGCTTTTACCCGATAAATAAACAATACTGTTTGGATTTAAAACTTCTCCGGTAACCTTTACGGTTTGCAGGGTACGGGGCACACGGATAATATCACCATCTTCCAAAATCAAATCTTGTTTAGATAAGGGAGATTTTAAAATTTTTACCAAATTTATCCCCACCAAATCACTTTGAATCAGTTGCTGCTCAACTTCGATAGACACCGTATCTTTTGTTCCCGCTTCCTGTAATCGCTTTAGGTTTAATAGCTTTTTATTTTCTTCTTCTTTTAAATTAATGGCATTTTTATCATTAGGTCGTTCTAACGCTGGACCTGGTCTTTTTAAAGAAGCACCATCGGCATAGGCAGAAGAAGTTAATCCGCCAGCACGTTTAATCAGTTCTGAGATATGTTCATCTTTACGGGTAATGGTATAAGTTCCTGGATAAACAACCTCACCTTCCAGTTTTACTTGTTTTTGTACGGTATAACCTTCAGCATTTCTAACAGAGATAATATCAAAGGGTTTTAATATAAAAGGGGCTCCCTGTAATTCCAAATTCCTATCCACATTTACCGTAAATACCTCAGCAGTTCGTGCAGACGAAGAAGTTGCGTCACTATTTCTGACCCGACGCGATATTTCTATGCGCTCGGGAGTTGCGCCTTCTTTAAAACCACCTGCCATTTGAATTACAGATTCTAAAGTCATATTATCTGCAAAATTAAAAGTACCAGGCGCCCGAACCTCTCCCTGGATATTAACGATATATTCATCTCTTAAATCAAACAAAGAATTGATGGTTATCTTATCTTCACGTTGCAATGGAATATCAGCAATACTTCCTGATATAATTTTTGCAACATCAAATGAAATTAAAGATTCGGAATTATCTGGATTTAACCTGGTGATATATCCTCTGTTTAAAAATGCATCTTCTGTTAATCCATCAGATTTATTGATTAAGCCCTTTAGCGTTAATCCTTTATCCAATTCATATATTCCTGGTCTAAATACTGCTCCTGAAATTTCAACCCTGTTCTCAAAACGGTCTAATATGGTTTCCACAATAAACTTATCTCCGTTCTGGGGAAAATATGAATTAAAATCTACAGCGGCTACATCTGTTATGCGGCGCTCTTTTGCCGTGTTTTGTAGTATTTTGATTTTTCCGGTATAAGCCTGGTTACTAAAGCCACCGGCAAAATTTAATACTTCCTGTAATGTTTCTCCTTTAACAATTTCAAATAAGGCAGGTATTTTCACTTCTCCGGTAACCTCAACCCTGGTTTGGTATACTGGTATATTGATCACATCCTGATCCTGTAAACGGATATTGCCCTTTTGTATGCCATTACGAACAAAATCATACACATCAATGGTGCTAACCACTTTATTATTTCTTACCACTTGTATATTACGGTAAGTACCATTTTCATTGGGGCCGCCAGAAGCATTTAAGGCTGTAAAAACGGTTGCCAGTGACGGTAAAGTATAAGTTCCTGGTTTTACTACAGCTCCTGTGAGTACCACCCTGATACTGCGGATATTGCCCAGATTTATGGCCACTTGTGTTCTGCCTGTTCTTAACGCAGGATATGTACCTGACATTGCATTTCTGATTTTTGAAATCGCCTGCTCTATGGTTAAACCACCAACAGAAATCAGACCTACATATTGTAGCCTGATTGTACCTTCCGGACTAACTTTTAGCTTATAATCCTGCTCATTGTCTCCTGTTAAATCAATTAATAACTCATCATCCGGTCCAATGATATAACTTTTTGGAGTTGCCATACGTAAATTCGGTTCAAAAGTAATGTCTCCGTTTTTAAACAACTCCGAACCAAAAATTTTGGGCTTTAAACCTTCAAAAATATCTTTTGCATCTGGCTGCTGTGGCTCAATTAAATTCTTATTGGGTTTATTTGATTTGTTTTCAGTAGTATCTGCCTTAATATTTTCATATCTTCTTGACCTATCCGATTCAGTTTCCCGACTTGATTTATTATTATTATTTTCTTTATTATTATTATTATTTCCTTCCTGTTTTCTTATCTTTTCTACCCTAATTCTCAGTTTTGAAATTTCTGCGCTACTCATGCCTTGTGCCGCAGCCAATTGTTCTAACTGAGCATCATTATAACCGATTGATTCTGCTCGCTGAATCAATTGCCTGATTTGAGTATCTGACAATTCATCAACTTTTACATTTGCATAATTCGTTTGGGCAAATGACGCCTCGCGGATAAAAAAAGAGAGGAAAATCAATAATAAGGTATAAAATTTCAACTTCATGGAAAGTGGTAGAATTTTCTTTTTAAATTTTACGGTATAAAAGATAGTATTTGTATTATTAAACAAATAGGTAGCACAACAATTGGCTACAAACATACGGAAATATTTAGTTTGAAAGCACTTCGGTAAATTCTTCTGCCTAAATTAACTCCAGAATAATTTAAAAAATTGTGCAATTTTGAAAAAATTAAGCTCATTAACACTTCCTTTATAAATTATACTAAAAATACCTTAATGTTTTATAAGAATAGGGCCAGCATGTTTCTACTTTAACTGCTTTGAGAAACACCTGAGCATTATATCCGGTCAGAAGAGCCCACTTAATGAGATTATAAATTGACTTGCATTAACCATTAATAGAATGAGAATTAATTTTTCCTTTTATTATTATTATTTACCCACACATACCTGTTGGCCATGCATTTTGGACACCAATAAATACGGATGGGTAAAAAGCCAAATACTATTTTAAACAATTTACTTCGTGGAACTTGATAATGAAATGGAGCATTGCATTTTCTGCAAGTATAATCTAGATAGCTCATATTTGGTATAGATAATTATATAGCCTTAAGTTTTAGCCCATATAAGTTTAACACCAGAAATAAGCCATAATTATGCCAAATTCAAAAAAATCCACTTAATAATTTACTAAAAACTTATAATCAGGCACTTAAATTTATTTTTACTCGAAATAGTTAAGTGTCTTAAAATTTCCCCGTTTCAAATATTCATCTTTTTTCATCAAATGTAGATCAGATTTCATCATATCCTCTACCAATGCCTGAAGATCATATTTTGGCTGCCAGCCCAGTTTGGTTTTGGATTTAGTGGGATCTCCCAACAGCAAATCAACTTCTGTTGGCCTAAAATATTTAGGATCAACCTTTACGACAGTAGTGCCTAAAAACAACTTCTCAGGGTTTAGACCCAAACTACTAATCAACTCCACATCTAAACCAACGATCACACCTTTCTCATTTTCATCTTTTCCTGAAAACTCAAGATCAATCCCCAGTTCGGCAAAGCTCATTTTTACAAAGTCACGAACGGTAGTGGTAACCCCTGTAGCAATTACAAAATCTTCTGCTTCTTCTTGCTGTAAGATCAACCACATGGCTTCAATATAATCTTTCGCATGCCCCCAATCTCTTTGTGCAGATAAATTACCAAGATAAAGGCAATTTTGAAGGCCTAAAGCTATTTTACATGCTCCCCTTGTAATTTTACGGGTTACGAAAGTTTCGCCTCGTAAAGGACTTTCATGGTTAAACAAAATACCATTACAGGCAAACATGTTATAAGCCTCACGATAATTTACTGTGATCCAATAAGCATACATTTTAGCTACAGCATAAGGCGACCTGGGATAAAACGGGGTAGTTTCACTTTGTGGAACAGCTTGCACTAAACCATATAATTCCGAAGTACTGGCTTGATAGATTTTCGTTTTCTTTTCCAAACCTAGAATTCTTACCGCCTCTAAAAGTCTTAACGTACCGATCCCATCCGCATTTGCAGTATACTCAGGCATTTCAAAACTGACCTGAACATGGCTCATGGCCGCCAGATTATAAATTTCATCTGGTTGTGTTTCCTGAATGATACGGATTAAATTGGTAGAATCAGTTAAATCACCATAATGCAATTTAAAGTTCACATGGTTTTCATGCTGATCCTGGTAGAGATGATCGATCCGATCAGTGTTAAATAAAGATGAACGCCTTTTTATACCATGCACAAAGTAGCCTTTTTTGAGCAGAAATTCTGCCAGATAAGCACCATCTTGTCCTGTAACGCCTGTGATAAGGGCAACCTTCATAAATTATTTCGTAGATTTTGAGCATGCAAACATACATAATTATTTATAGGTAAAAAAACTGTCATCGATACAATTGGCATTTTTCCTAATCATAAAGAGATAGTTCACTGATAAAACGCCTGTTTTTGCGGAGTGAAGAAAAGGTATGTGTGGCGGAGTGAAGCAATCTTTCCAATACTGCAAATTGAGATTACGACGGCAAAAGGGATTGCTTTGTCGTGCCTTCTCGCAATGATGACAATGGGAGAGAACGCCCATTAAACCACCCCTTCCATTACACCACCTTCACACCCCCTCCTTAAAAAAGGAGGGGAGTTCCCCTCATGGCGCATGAGTAAATCCCCCTATCCGCCTATCGGCACCTTTCCCCTTGAAGGGAAAGGACTCGTAAAAGAACTGGGTTGCAAATCCGCCCTCAACCCAATAGCGACCGCCAAACAGCGAAAGCTTTAAGGTTTCCGCCTGCGCGGAAATGACGTTGGTGTACTAGGCTTCTTGCATGAAACAATCCCCGTTACGCATTCTCCGGCATAGGAAATGATGGAAGGATAGGCCGTTGAAACTTGTGCAGTTCCATTCTGATTTACAGGCACAAAACAGCGGTCAGTCCGATCCTTCATCGGACATCATCCGCTGTTGCCATTAAAGTTTCGATATTAGTAAATAGCTCCCTCCCTTTAAGGGGAGGGCTGGGGAGGGGGCCAAGCCTTGACTTTTGTTAAACTTTGTGTCAAGACAAAGTTTAGAGCCCTTCCGGCGGCGAGGAAACTCCAAAAATCATTGGCAAAACAGATGCTCGTCATTACGCTCCCTCGCAATGAGGATAATACGAGAGCACACAACAAAACCACCCCTGCCAACTCACCACCCTTCACACCCCCTCCTTAAAAAAGGAGGGGAGCTTCCCCTCATGGTTCATCAGTAAATCCCCCCTATCCGCCTATCGGCACCTTTCCCCTTGAAGGGAAAGGACTTGTAAAAGAACTTATTGATTTTTGTTTTCGCCTGCTGTTCATTGATGAAAAATTGTTGAAACACTCGTCATTGCGAACGGAAGAAAAGGATATGCGAGGTGGCGTGAGGCAATCTTTCTAACTAAAATTAGCGTGAATCAACAACAGACAAAACAGATTGCTTAGTTGTGCCTCCTCAGCAATGACGACTTATAGATGAACCTATAAGAGACGCCTGGTTCTGCGCCCCGTGCTCCGGCATAGGAAATGATGGAAGGATAGCTGTTGAAACTTGTGCAAACTCGTTCGAATTTGCAGGCACAAAACAGCGGTCAGTCCGATCCTTCATCGGACATCATCCGCTGTTGCCATTAAAGTTTCGATATTAATAAATAGCTCCCTCCCTTTAACGGGAGGGCTGGGGAGGGGCCAAGCCTTGATTTTTGGCTACCTTTTTATCAAGAAAAAGGTAGGAGCCCTTCCGGCGGCGAGGAAGTTCAAAAATCATCGGCAAATAGCTAATTACTACAACCTCGCATCAACCAGATTACGATCAATAAATGATTTCGTATCAAAAATGATGGCACCTGATGCTTTAAAAGCTGCATAATCTAAATCAAGAAATTTCTGATGGGAAACGGCCAGTATCAAGGCATGATATTGCTGAAAATTTTCTTTTTCTATCAGCTCAATTCCATACTGTGTTTTCACTTCAGCAGCATTTGCCCAAGGATCATAGACATCAACTTCAACACCAAAAGCCTGGAGTTCACTATAAATATCAATTACTCTCGTATTTCTGATATCCGGACAATTTTCCTTGAAAGCAAAGCCCAATATCAGCACCTTTGCTCCGTTTACGATCTTATCCTTCGCCACAATCATTTTAATTACCTTATTCGCAACGAACATGCCCATATTGTTGTTCACTCTCCTTCCGGAAAGGATCACTTCTGGTTTATACCCTAAAGATTCAGATTTATGAGCCAGATAATAAGGATCAACACCAATGCAATGCCCCCCAACCAGACCAGGCTTATAATTTAAGAAGTTCCATTTAGTTGCAGCCGCGGCAAGTACATCCGAGGTATCAATATCCATCTTATCGAAAATCAAAGCCAGCTCATTAACAAAAGAAATATTGATATCACGCTGAGCATTTTCTATGGCTTTGGATGCTTCTGCAACCTTGATACTCGGTGCAAGATGTGTGCCTGCGCCTATAATGGAAGAATATAGCTCATCTATTTCAACTGCTATGGCTGGTGTAGAACCTGAAGTGACTTTCTTAATTTTGGTTAACGTATTGATTTTATCACCAGGATTGATCCGTTCAGGAGAGTAGCCGCAAAAGAAATCCTGGTTATATTTCAATCCGGAAGCCTCTTCCAGCACAGGCACGCAATCTTCCTCGGTACATCCCGGATACACAGTTGATTCGTAAATCACAATATCTCCTTTTTTCAGAACACTGGCGAGCAATTTGCTGGCAGACAAAAGCGGCTTGAGATCAGGTTGCTTGAGGTTGTCAATGGGCGTTGGAACAGTAACGATATAAATATTGCAATTAGCGATATCTTCTGCCTTTGAGCTTAACAACAGGCCTGCAGACTCATTATGATGACTAAAAACGTAGCTAAGATCAGCCAGGTTTGCTTCATTGGTAATATCATTCAGGTCATTTAAAGCATCAACCCGATTCACATTAATATCATAGCCAATTACTTTATATTTTTTAGCAAATTCAATCGCCAGAGGCAAACCGACATAACCTAAACCAATAACAGCGATTTGCTTTCCTTTATTCATAACCTGATGTTGAGCAGGCAAAGATATAGAAAATCATAATTCCTGCTCAATAAGAAAAGTCATAACAAATTCCATTAACACGACGACTCGCTATTTCGTTCGATATTCATTAATAAATAATTGAACCGGCGTATACACTATTTGAAATATTTTCCCGGTCATCTGCTATGAAAGAAATCCAAGTGTGAAATGTTTTCCCCTTTTCATGTTCGTTAATTTCAAGCATTTCAGTTTCAGTTTTTCTTTTCGCTCCACTCAGCATATAATAGGTCATGTTACTCTCCTCGTTAAAAGCAAGCAACATAACCTGATCATATGCACTTTGATGGTTTGAAAGCTGTTGTTTGTTCCATGTAAAGCGTAAGCCATGTTCTTCGGCCAAAACCTGCGGTTCTTCGGCACCGAGCAGGTTTCCATGGGATAAGCGAATTTTGGAATAATCAATCTGATTATTCTGGTTGAATGCATGTAACATGTTGTAAGACTTCGCTGCATTATGAGCTGACATTCTTTTTGCCTTGGCCTCAAGATGAAAGCCTACCCGAACAAAACCGAGAGTTGCTGCCAAAAAATGTTGCATCAAGGTAAACTTACTCCGACATTTATTTTGATCGGCCGTTCCCTTTTTGTTCTTTTTACTGGACTTAGGTAATCCTTTTATTACCCATTTTCCATTTAGCTGGTAGCCAATTACACTTCCAACTTTTCCGGTGAAACCACCGTTTACTCCATCATTTAATATTGCCATAATTTTTGAGATTATGGGATGATTAATCTAAGATAATAAAAGTATGATAGAAAGATAACGATCTGCATAAATTTTATTCAGGTTTGCGATGGATTTGCTTCGGGTAGGATTGTCACACGTCCGAACCAACTCCGAGCCAAGTGCGTCTAAAGCCCCTGATAAAGGTTAATATCGAATCATGGTTGACTCAACAACTCTATCTGCTATTGACGATATTCTGCGGGCACACCGGAGGTTTAAGATAAAACTTTGTTGAGATTCCCGTCATTATGAACTGAAGAAAAGGAATGTGCGTTGGAGTGAAGCAATCTGCCCTGCCAGGTGTTCAGTTGAATCATTGAAAGATGGCTTTCCTCCAAATGCATAAGCAGTTGACCCTATCGGTTGGTGTCACACCAAACCGAAATTAAATCAGTTATGCCTGTACTTCATTCATGAGCGGTAATCCTGATTCATAAGCATCGGCATTGGCAAAAGTGGTCGTAGCAATCTGTTCCATGGCCTCTTTGGTAAAGAAACCCTGATGAGAAGTAATCAGCACATTTGGAAATGAAATAAGTCTGGAAATCTGATCGTCCTGAATCACATCTTCCGAAAGATTTTGGAAGAAAAGTTCAGATTCCTGCTCATATACATCCAAGCCCAGGTAACCCAACTGGCCCGACTTAAGCGCTTCAATTACATCTTGCGTGGCAATAAGCCCACCTCTGCTGGTATTGATCAACATCGCCCCTTTTTTAAAAAGTGCGAGTGTGGTACTGTTGATCATGTGATGGTTGTCATCCGAAAGCGGACAATGCAGGGAAACTACCTCCGCCTCAGCAATTGCCTCTTCTAATGTGCCGTATTTTAACCCTTCATTTATCAGTGATTCATCAGGGTAGGGATCATAGGCCATAACCTCACAACCGAAACCCTTTAATATTTTATAAAAAGCTTTGCCAATATTGCCTGTTCCAATCAATGCCACTTTACAATGGTGCAAATTAAAGCCTATCAGGCCCTCAAGTGAAAAGTTTCCCTCCCTTACCCGGTTATAAGCTTTATGTGTTTTCCGGTTCAAAGTGAGCACCATGGCCATGGCATGTTCAGCCACCGCTTCGGGCGAGTAAGCCGGCACCCTCAGCACCTTAATTCCGGCTTCACTTGCCGCAGGCAAATCGACATTATTAAAACCAGCACACCTTAATAAAATAAGTCTGACCCCATTTTCTTCCAATGCGGCAAATACTTCCGCATCTGCCCTGTCATTTACAAATAAACACAAAGCGTCAAAACCCTGGGTAAGCGCTACATTCTGCAGGCTTAGGACAGCCTCAAAAAACACCAACTCATGACCACTGTTATATTTTTCAAGAAATTCCTGATCATATTTACAGGTACTAAATACTGCGATTTTCATATAGGATTTCGATTTGCTGTAAGATACTCATATAAAATCTTACATTAAAATCCATACACAGATCGAAATGGCAACAAGTCAAGCCTGATGCGACTGATTTTTACTTCTCCTGAAATAAATGACCACAAGCATTGAAAAAAGAAGAAACAGAGTCAGGTAATAAAGCCATCCCAGTACACTAGATAAAAAAACGGTTCTGGTTATATTCTTATCCAAGATATAGGGCGTTAATGGCCTGAGTCTTTTAAGGGTATCCACAGGGTGCATCCCACTATCCGTAAAGAACTCCGGTTTCCCCTCAATTTTAGCATACCACACCTTCCCTAAATCGCTCTTGGTCAGCTTTTCCGGATGCCTGATTTTCTTCAAACGTTTTAATGTTTGAAGGTTTAACGGAATGATGGAAACATTGTCCATTAACACATTGCATTTTGTTGGCTCATAATGGCTGCCCGTCCAATACATGCAATGCTCATTTGCCAAAGGCAATCTGATTTTAGCGATGCTTTCCTCCCATAAATAAAAAGCACCACGACCGGCAAGAAGAACAATAATGCAAATGATGATGACTATTGGAAGTTTATTTTTGGATGTCTGGACAGGTGCTATCTCGTTGTTACCTGCATTGGCAGTAATGGCAGAACCTGGTTCGGTTCCTGTTAAGAGGGTTTGAATTTCTTTTGAAGCCGATTGGCCTCCTGTTTCCGTTAAGACATCTTGGGTATGGCTCTGCCCTGGAATATCTGCCTCTATCTTTTCTTTATCGCCAACCTCCTCCTGATTAGCATCATCATCCCGTTTTTTATTAATATCTGTTCCCGTTTCAGTTATAGGAGGTTGTTCAGCTTCTGCTTCGGGTTGTGAGTAAAAGCTCTTATAATAAGAAGTACTCGGCCTGGGTTGAAAATCTATCAGCCAAGCTATCAGCTCAATATATTTAATACTAGGATTTTCAACTTTTCCCTTTAGGATTTTAGGTAACTGCCGGAATTTTATGGCAAAGGATTTCTCTAACAAATCAAGGCATTCTTGCTCTGTATCACCAAAAAAAGACCTAATTATCTCATCATCTTTAGAAGAATGTCTTTTACGATAGCTATAAATGCATTCTTCTCTTAAACTTCCGGGAGTAGGATCCAATAAATTTGGAGAAAGACTCCCGTCATTTATTCTTTCTTCATAATAGGATAGCACTACTTTTTTATAATCTTCAGGCATTTTCAAGAGCATTAGTCTATAAAAGTAAGAGGATTTTCTGAGACTTTTAGAGTACAATCAGTATTTGAGAACAACAATCGACACAAAAGGATTTTTCTTAATAACAAGCTAATTACAGCCCCATCTTTGTTTCCGAAATCAGGACAACCATTTATTCATAATCGTATAAATGTAAAGAAAGATTTCAACAAGAGCGGATATCGCGGTAGTTCATAACCGGTTTGGGAAGCAGTTAAAAAGCTCCCGCGATGGAAACTCATCACTTCCCAAAAATTTCAGAAGGCCTTCTGATTTGCAATTGTAGCAAGCCCCGCGAATGGTTCGCGGGGAACTACTGAGTTTATCATTTCTAAAATTTTTGAATCATGTTTTTACCCCTATTTATTGCAATTTTATTAGGATTAGTGAATCCCTCAACCACCAATACGCACTGCGCCAGCAGTACCACCACTGTAAATGTTAATGGAGATCCAGGTGATGAGGATCCAGGTAATGAAGATCCCGGTGACGATACTGGAGGAGAACAAGGGCATATCCCACCAAGAAATCCATAAATCTGTAACAAAAGGGCGGTCAGTATTATACACCGCCCTTTTTGTTATATTTGGAAGAAATATTATCCTCTTGAAAAATCATATTCTAATTCTTCTGCTTTCGATTAGTCTTTTTGCATGTAAAGACAAAATATCCAGCCCTGTTTCAACAAAAGATATTGATTTTGATAAGGGAGAATCCCTGATTTATAAAAATAACGATTCTGCGTTTATTTATTTCAATCGGGTAGCTACTGGTAACAAAGATAGTCTGAGGGTTGCAATGTCTTATAATTATATGGCCATTATCCAATCGGATGCAGGCGATTATTTTGGTGCTCAGGAAAGTCTTATGCTATCTTTAAAATTTCTTAACGAAAGTAAAAAATCAGATTATAGTTGTTTGGCTTCTAATTATAATGAACTGGGGGCAACCAATAACAATTTACGGAACTATGATTTGGCCTTAAATTATTTCAAAAAAGCCATGCAGTTCACAACTAATGACTTTTTTAAACTAGTCATATCAAACAATATGGCTTTGTCGTATCAGAAATCAAAACGATACAATCAAGCCATACAAATCTACCAACAAATCATTTCTCTAGAAAACAACAACAAAACAGAATACGCACGCATCTTATCCAATATTTCCAAAACCAAATGGCTTCAAAACCCAAATTATAACGCTGCACCGTATTTATTAAAAGCACTAAACATCCGCAAAAATGAAAATGATGAATGGGGACAAAACGCCAGTTATGCGCATTTATCGGATTACTACAGTAAAAAACAGCCAGACTCCGCTTTGCTATATGCTCTTAAAATGTATTATATTGCTCAAAAATTAAAAAGCCCGGATGATCAATTAGAAGCACTACAAAAACTCATCAAACTCAGTCCACCCAACGCTACCAAACAATATTTCGAAACCTATCAACAATTGGCCGATAGTGTTCAAACCGCACGAAATGCAGCCAAAAACCAATTTGCCCTGATTCGCTATGAAACCGAGAAAAGCAAGGCTGATAACCTTAAACTTCAAAAGGAAAATACCGAGAAAAAATATGAGATAGCCACTCGTGAATTTCTCCTTGCCGCTGGCTTTATCTTATTTATTGCAGTAAGCATTATTGCTATGCTCTGGTACCGGAAGCGTAAACAAAAAATCGAATCAGAAGCGAAAACGGCCATTCGCGAAAGCCAGCTGAAAACCTCTAAAAAAGTGCATGATGTGGTAGCCAATGGGTTGTACCGGGTAATGAGCGAAATGGAAAATCAGGAACACATCAATAAAGATTCAGTACTCGACAGGATTGAAGATCTGTATGAAAAATCACGCGACATTTCCTATGAAGAGCCGCTCAGGAGCAATCAGCCATTCCATGAAAAGATAGCCGAACTGCTAAAATCTTTCGCTACTGAGAATACCCATATCGCTATTGCCGGAAATGCTGCCGAACTATGGGAAAAAATAAACCCGAATGTGCAATATGAAGTAGAACACATTCTGCAGGAATTGATGGTTAACATGAAAAAACACAGTGCCGCCAGTAAGGTGGCGGTGCGGTTCGAGCAAAAGGAAAATCAAATCAATATCTTCTATACTGACAATGGCCTCGGCATGAAAGCCAGCACCACCTTTAATAATGGACTAAGGAATACGGGAAACCGTATAAGTGGAATAGGCGGTGCCATTAACTTTGACACCAAAGCAGAAAAGGGACTTAAAATTCAACTTTCTTTTCCTTTATCTTAAATTGATTAATGATGTTCAAAAGAGTATTAATTGCAGAAGACCACGAAAGCACCAGTATTTCTGTAAGAAAAACATTGGAAGATTTTGGGATTACCCGAACAGAATATACCTATTATTGTGACGATGCATTGATGCACATTAAAAAAAATATCCATGATGATCAACCCTTTGATCTGTTAATTACCGACCTTTCTTTTGAGGAAGATCATCGTGCTCAAGTCATTAAAGATGGTACTGCTTTAATCAATGCAGTCAAGCAAATCCAGCCAAACATGAAGGTTCTGGTATTCTCCGCAGAAACCAAAACAGCCATTATCGATTCCCTTTTTAAACAAACGGGCATCAATGCCTACGTTCGTAAAGCACGTCACGATGCCAAAGAGCTTAAACTGGCCATTGAAGCCCTTGCCCAAAACAAGATTTATATTTCATCCGATCTCCGCCAATCGCTCAGGCAAAAGAATACCTACGAATTTACAGATTTCGATATCACCATTATTTCCCTGCTTTCTCAGGGCACCTTACAAAAAGATATCCCTACTTATCTGCAGCAGAACAATATTAAGCCATCTGGTTTGAGTAGTGTAGAAAAGCGCCTCAATTTAATGAAAGAAGTATTAGGATTTTCCAAAAATGAGCAACTTGTGGCGTATTGTAAGGATTTCGGAATTATTTAGAACCCTTTAAACAGTTTCTTAATCTAAAAATTGATCAGGGATTAATCTGCGAGATTCGCGTGATCAGCGGGCGAGATTTTTTCCCGCGGATTGCACAGATGACGCAGATTTAATAGCAGCGGAGTTAAAGTGTTTGATCTGTGAAGATACAGGAAGTGTTCGGCCGGTTCATGATAGGTTCGATCATGGAACGACTCAGTCTCTTCACAGTGGTCTAAAAAGACGACAAATGGGAACCAAAGCGGTCGTCATTGAAAAACGATCGTTCATCGTTTTGTGGCAATCTCACTGTTTCAATTCCATTTACCAAATAGCCCAAAAACGATAACTTTCTGAAGGAGATTCACTGTGACGGTACCATTACCAAGGTTTATTCTACCCAATGCCGGGGATGGTACGTCATTTCTTAATCTAAAAATTGATCAGGGATGAATCTGCGAGATTCGCGTGATCAGCGGGCGAGATTTTTTCCCGCGGATTGCACAGATGACGCAGATTTAATAGCAGCGGAATTAAAGTGTTTGATCTGTGAAGATACAGGAAGTGTTCGAAAGATTCATGGTTAGTTTGTTCAGAGAGCGGCTCGGGCCGTGGTACGTGTCCTCACTAACCACCAGATGTAAAAACAAACAAACTATTTTAAACAATTTCCTAAAGGCTCTGTCAAGGTGCCATTATCATTTATTCACGATCAAATTAATTTATCCAATAAGCCACTGGGAATGAATCACTACGCTTTACGGTTTCCCGTAATAAAAGTGATTGAAGCTGTTATACATTTGATTAAACAAACTAATCAACCCCAACTAAAATGGATCTTAAATTAAAGCTCGAACAGCTACATCAAAGAGTAGTCGGATTAAAAGACCAGATTAATACCGAAGAGGCTACAAAAAACGCCTTTGTAATGCCTTTCATTCAAATTTTAGGTTACGATATATTTAATCCTACAGAAGTGGTGCCTGAACACATTTGTGATATCGGTACTAAAAAAGGAGAAAAGGTAGATTACGTGATTCGCAAAAACAATGAGCCCATTCTCATTTTCGAATGTAAACACTGGAAAGAAAGTGCCGATGCCCATAACTCTCAGTTGCATCGCTATTATCATGTTTCCAAAGCCAGGTTTGGCGTACTAACCAATGGTACTGTATATAACTTTTATGCCGATCTGGAGAAACCAAACATCATGGATGAGAAGCCTTTTCTAACTATTGATATAGAAGACCTGAAAGATAATGCCATTAAAATCCTGCAGAGTTTTACCAAAAACGAATACAACCTGGAAGCCATTCTGGATTCGGCCGAAGGACTGAAATACATTAAAGCCATCAGGAAAGAATTTGAAAAAGAGATCGATCAACCTTCTGATGAAATGATCAGGTTGTTGGTAAACCGTTTCTTTGATAAACCTTTAACAGCAAACCGGATGCTGGTTTTTAAAGAATATACCAAAAAGGCCTTAACCATTTCAATTAACGAATCCATTAGCGATCGACTGAAATCAGCCTTAAACATGAGTGAAAAGCCTGAACCACCAAGTGATATCAAAATCAATTCAATTGATGAAAATAATGAATCCAAAGTGGTTACCACCGAAGAAGAGCTGGAAGCTTTTCAAATTGTGAAAGCAATTTTACGCGAAAAGATTTCTGCGGTACGCATTGCCGCCAGAGATACCCAATCTTATTTCGGGGTTTTATTAGATGATAATAACCGGAAACCCATCTGTAGATTCCATTTCAATACCACAAACAAATACCTCGAAACTTTTCATAACGGAAAAGATGCCGGAGAGAAAAAACTGATCAATAGCTTGGATGAACTATACGACTACAGAAACCAATTGCATCAAACGGTAGAAAATTATTAGTAACGCTTTGCTCTCAACTAAATGTCGGGATTGCCGCTAAGTCAATAGTTCAGGCAAAAAGCAATCCCGCATTTTGAAAAAATAACCTTTAAAATTTAAGTGATATGAAATTCCTGTTTATCTGCTGTGCTGTATGTTGTTTCATTGCTATAGTAAAATTGCCGATTGAATATTATACATTTCTCAGAATTATAGTTTCAATAAGCGCAACCCTGGCAATCTACCATTTTATAAAACTTAAAAATATTACACTTATCGTTGTTTTTACAATTATACTTTTTCTTTTTAACCCTGTGTTCCCTTTTTATATGTATAAAAAAAGCATCTGGATTCCATTCGATATTATAACCGGAATACTGTTTTTGGTCGTATTCTTTTTGAAAAAAAAGATTGTCGTAAAAGAAAAAGGAATCAAGAGCCTCCCGCTAAAAAAAACATATATCAGAGACAGGATTATTTTACCCAAAACTAAAAACTAATTATATGGAGATTATTCAAGTACCAGAAAAACTTAAAGCTCATTTCCTGAGACTTTACCAAATGGCAATTTGCGATGAAGACTTTAGCGCACTCGAACTAAAAATGTTATACAAATTTGCAGAGGAAAGGGGTGTTGCGGCAAAAAGCCTCGACCAAATTCTTCTTAAGCCCATTGATTCAAAAAATACTTTACCCAATGTTCTGGAAGAAAAAATAGACTATCTCTATGATTTAAGCGTGATGATTTGGGCTGATAATGAGATCGATGACAATGAACGTTCTGCCTTACAAAAATACATCAAACTTTTTGGTTTTGTTGATGAAAATATTGTTGCACTTGCCGACTACTTTTTGGAATCTGTGAAACAAGGTAAAACCAAGAATGAAATTATTAACGAACTTCAAAATTAAAGCATTATGACCAGTCAAATTAAAAATTTATTCCGCCTTAAACCTGTAACTGAATCTTCAGATGAAAAAGATGAAGTGATAAAAAATCAAATTGGAGAAACAGAGGAAGCAAGAAAAAGAACTTATCATGAAGCAGGTTTCAGAGATGGCTCTAGAAATATTGGTGGTTCACAAGCTCTATCTATATGTTTAGATGCAATATATGCCAAATTCCAAAATGAAGAAAAAGAATTGGTAGAAAAACAAAGACAGATTAAAGAGCCATACATAAATGAGCAAAAGAATAAAGAAACTGAGATAAAAGCACTTACCGTAACTAAAGAGAATAAAGAAGAACAAATTAATAGAGTTAACGATAACATTAGATCAGTAAAAGATAACATTGAGAGCTTAAAATTTGAAATTAATGACTTAGCCCGAGATCCAGAAAAATACCACATCAACGCAAAAAAAGGAGCATCCACCAAGTTTTGGATTGGTATGATCATTCTTATTCCGATAAGTTTATATTTATTTACCTTTTATATTTCTACATCATACTCCGCTTTCTTCAAAACATTTGATCCTGATAGTAATTTGATGATGAATGTTCTTGATCCTAAAGCATTTGATAAGGCTTGGGAGGACGGAACACTAGAAGGAGCTTTTGTAACGTTGATCCCATTTGTATTCTTGGGGTTAGGATTTTTAATTCACATGTTTAGTGAAAGTAAAAGTGCGATAAACTACATTAAAATTGGAATTTTAGTTCTAATCACATTTGTGTTTGATGCAATCCTGGCTTATCAAATTGAAGAAAAAATTTATGATATGAATAAAACCTTCAATTCGCTCCCATTTGACTTGCCCACAGCTTTTACTAAAATTCAATTTTGGGGCATCATCTTCGCTGGTTTCATGGTATATGTGATTTGGGGTTTAGTGTTTGATTTTATAATGAAAGAACATAAAGAAAAAGACAAGATAAAACATGAACAGCAAAGGAGACAAAAGGATATTCTCATTCATCAGGAAAGGATTTCAGATCTTGATAAACAAAAAGACGCCGTTATCTTAGAATTGAACAGCATTAAGGAACTTATTGCTAAATCAAATGGAAGAATTTCGGAGCTACAGAGAATAATTGACGCGGTTATTATCCCAACGAAAGAATATGTGCTGTATGCCTCTGAATACGTACAGGGCTGGATAACATTCATCAGTGAAAAATTATTCGTATCGAAAACGGAGACACAAAATTTAGTGAAAGAATGTATTGATGTATATAAAAATCACTGTGAAGGAGTTGGAGCTAGTGCAGACTCGCAAAATTCGGTTTATTTATCTGTAGTTTAAGGCCATTACCATGAAAATCAAATTTTTACTTTTAATTCCTTTCATAGCAATCAGCTCAAGTTTCACAAAAGAAGAAACAAAGGAAAATCAAACTGCATCACAGCAAAAAATAACATCTCAAAACCTAAACATCAGTTTTTTATTGGATCTTTCCGATAGAATTGACCCGAAGAAATATCCTGGATACTATCAAAGGGACATCCAGTATATCAAATCAGTAGAGAAAGCGTTCCTTTCCAATGTGAAGCAGAAAAAAATAATAACCCTGAATGATCAGATGCAGGTTTTCTTTGACCCTCAACCGAAAAGCTTCGAAATAAATGAACTTAGCAAGCAGTTAAAAGTAAGTTTTGATAAATTCTCCAGCAAAAAGGATATAGATAATGTAGATAAAGTCTTTTCTGAGATTCCAGTAAAAATTTATCAATCCGCAATTAAAGACGGGCAGTATATCGGTTCTGATATTTGGCGGTTCTTTAAAACTAAGGTTCATGATTATTGTATCAAAGATAAGCACAGAAATATTTTAGTCATCATAACAGATGGCTATATGTATCACAAAGACAGTAAATTAATTGACAAAAACAAAAGCTCTTATATTACACCTGCATTTATTCAAGCCAAAAAGCTTACAAGCGCTAATTATAAATCAATTATTCAGAATAATCAGCTTGGTTTTATACCTGCAACCACCAATTTACAGGATTTAGAAGTTCTTGTTTTAGGAATCAATCCTTCCAAAAAAAATCCTTACGAAGAAGACGTAATCAATCAATATTGGACTGATTGGTTTAACGCAATGAATATTAAAAAATTCCAGATCAAAACAGCTGATCTGCCTTCAGATTTAGATCCTGTAATACAAAGAATTATATTAGGAAAATAATTTTACATCCCATGAAAACCCTCTCCCTATTTATTTTCTTTCTGACCAGTATTGCCTGCAAAGAAAGCACGACCGTTTACCTTTGTAACAGTGAAGGCGGCAAGAAATACCATTACAAATCCACCTGCCGGGGCTTAAGCAATTGCCAGCGCAAAATTATCGAAACCACTTTGGATAAAGCCAAAAGCCAGGGTAAAACACTGTGCGGATGGGAAAAGTAACCCTGCTTCTGCTGTTACTCTGGTTTCAGCCGGTTGCCGCCACGAACAGGAGTGAAGGCCCGGTAAACAAAACTTTCATGGCGAAAGTCGTCCGCATTATGGATGGCGACACCATGGAAGTTTTATATCAGAATACACCCGTTAAAATCCGTTTAGCCCATATAGATTGCCCTGAAAAAAGAGGATCGCAACCTTTCGGAAACCAGGCTAAAGCAGCCTTGTCCAATTTGTGTTTCGCACAACAAGTTACCGTTTACGGCGAAAAATACGATCGATATAAAAGACTGATCGCCGTTGTGGTTAACAGTAAAAAACAAGTCATCAATCAGGAAATGATCAGGCAAGGCATGGCCTGGCATTTCAAAAAATATCCTACCGATACCTTATATGCGCAATTAGAAATGATGGCCAGAAAAAATAAAACAGGTTTGTGGCAGGATGCGCATCCGGTAGCACCCTGGGAATGGCGAAAACCACACCTGAGAAACTAAAGTCTTACTTGTTTCGCCTTTATAATTCCTGTTACGCATTCTCTGGCATAGGAAGTTCTAAAAATCATTGGTTAAAACCCCTATCCGCCTATCGGCACCTTTCCCCTTGAAGGGAAAGGACTCGTAAAAAGAACTTATTGATTTTGGTTTTTCGCATGCTGTTCACTGATGAAAAATTGTTGAAACACTCGCCATTGCGAACGGAAGAAAAGGATATGCGAGGTGGCGTGAGGCAATCTTTCTAACTAAAATTAGCGTGAATTAACAACAGACAAAACGGATTGCTTCGTCGTGCCTCCCCGCAATGACGACTTATTATAGATGAACCTATCAGAGATGCCTGGTTCTGCGCCCTGTCCTCCGGCATAGGAAATGATGGAAGGATAGGCCGTTGAAACTTGTGCAGTTCCATTCGGATTTGCAGGCACAAAACAGCGGTCAGTCCGATCCTTCATCGGACCTCATCCGCTGTTGCCATTAAAGTTTCGATATTAGTAAATAGCTCCCTCCCTTTAAGGGGAGGGCTGGGGAGGGGGCCAAGCCTTGATTTTTGGCTACCTTTTTATCAAGAAAAAGGTAGGAGCCATTCCGGCGGCGAGGAAGCTCTAAAAATCATTGGCAAAACAGATGCTCGTTGTTACGCTCCCTTGCAATGACGATAAT
>NZ_QPKV01000014.1 GCF_003339865.1 Pedobacter chinensis | reverse complement strand
GGGGAGGGGGCCAAGCCTTGATTTTTGGCTACCTTTTTATCAAGAAAAAGGTAGGAGCCCTTCCGGCGGCGAGGAAGCTCAAAAAACTCATTGGCAAAACAGATTGCTTCGTCGTACTTCCTTGCAATTGTAAAGGTTTAGTAATTCTGTTACCGAATTACTAAACCTTTACAGGAATGAGGATAATACGAGAGCTCACAACAAAACCACCCCTGCCAACACACTACCCATCACACCCCCTCCTTAAAAAAGGAGGGGAATCTCCCCTCATGGCGCATCAGTAAATCCCCTATCCGCCTATCGGCACCTTTCCCCTTGAAGGGAAAGGACTCGTAAAAGAACTTATTGATTTTGGTTTTTCGCATGCTGTTCACTGATGAAAAATTGTTGAAACACTCGTCATTACGAACGGAAGAAAAGGATATGCGAGGCAGCGTGAAGCAATCTTTCCAATACTGCAATTGGGATTGCATGACAAAACGGATTGCTTTGTCGTGCCTCCTTGCAATGACAACTTATAGATGGAACTTCTGGGAAATGATCGGTTTTTGCAACCTATAGGGAAAACATCAAGGTTTCCGCCTGCACCGAAAATGACGCCGATGTACTGGGCTCCTTGCATAAAATAAATCCGCGTTATGGGAATGATGGAAGGGCAGGCCGTTAAAACTTGTGTAACACCGTTCAGATCTGCACATGCAAACAGCGGTCAGTTTTTATAAGTTAGTGTTAAACATAAGAAGTTTTACAGTCAATATTTCCGGTTTAGAGGCCAACAATATCTTTTTTCTTTTTCTGCTTCATCGTTTTAGGAATGATAGTCAGAATCTCCTCTCTCAGCGCATTCAGCATTCTCTTTTTAACGAAATTTTTGTGGGTAACCAGACTAATTTCTCTAACAGGCTCCGGAGATTTAAAGTGACGAATTTTGTTCGTTTGCTTAGCACTCAATTCGGCAATCGCCAACTCAGGCAGCAATGTAGCACCTCCGTTTAAATCCACCATTCTAACTAATGTCTCTACGCTGCCAGTATTGTATTCCAGCCCCTGGAGCCTGTTGTTTTTGGTCGATCTGCAGATATTTAACACCTGATTTCTCATACAATGACCCTCATTTAAAAGCCAGATATTTTCCTCATTTAAATCTTCAGCATCAACAGCTTTCTTTTTATAAAGCTTACTGTTTTTACTAATGTAACTTACAAAGTTTTCATAGTATAACGGCATTTCACTAATGTTGGAATCAGTTAAAGGAGTAGCTAAAATACCGCAATCTAAAACGCCGGTTTTTAAGTGATGAATAATATCTTCAGTGGTGTATTCCCAAATAAGAAGTTTCAGTTCAGGATATTTCTCAAGCATTGCAGAAATAACTTCCGGTAATAAATATGGTGCAACCGTAGGTATAACACCGATTTTTAATTCACCTATAACGTCTTGTTGCTGGCTGCTGATAAGTTCTTTTACTTTATTGCTCTCTTGTAATATAACCCTTGCCTGCGCAATTATCTGAGCACCAATTTCAGTAGGAGTTACCGGCTGCTTACTGCGGTCGAAAATTTTAACGCTTAACAGCTCCTCCAGTTTTTGAACCTGCATGCTTAGCGTAGGTTGAGTTACAAAACACTTATCTGCTGCAGTTACAAAACTTCTGTAAGTATCTACCGCAACGATGTATTCTAGTTGAACTAAAGTCATATAGCCAAAATTGATTAATCTTTTCAAAGATATCAATTTTGACTATAAGATAAAATAATTGAGTTTGGATAGTTTATAAAAAGTTTCAATACCTGCTTATAAAATCCTGATAAGCCAATTCAATTCCTTCTCTTAATTCAATTTTATGCTTCCATCCCAAGTCGTGTAGTTTGCTTACGTCCATTAATTTACGGGGAGTACCATCAGGTTTAGATGAATCGAACACCAGTTCACCATCATAACTTAAAACATCCTTAATCAATAAAGCCAAATCTTTTATGGTTAGGTCATGTCCAGTACCAATGTTGATCAGGTTTGGTTCATTGTAACGCTGCATCAGAAAATAACAGGCATCAGCTAAATCATCGGCAAACAGAAACTCACGCATTGGCGAGCCCGATCCCCAAACAGTAACTTGCTTTTCGTTATTAGCTTTTGCCTCATGAATTTTTCGAATTAAAGCGGGTAAAACATGCGAGTTTTGTGGATGATAATTATCATTGTAACCATACAAATTAGTGGGCATTACAGAAACAAAATTACAACCATATTGATCGCGATAGGCATCGCACATTTTTATCCCTGCTATTTTCGCAATAGCATAGGGTTCGTTTGTGTGTTCTAAAGTACCTGTTAGCAAATAGTCTTCTCTTAGTGGTTGGGGTGCCAATTTGGGATAGATACAGCTTGAACCTAAAAACATCAGTTTTTTAACGCCCGTTAAATAAGCATTGTGAATCACATTGTTTTGAATCATCAGGTTTTCATATAGAAAATCTGCTCTGTAAGTATTATTAGCGACAATTCCGCCTACTTTTGCAGCCGCCAGAAATACGTAATCTGGCTTTTCTTCAGCAAAAAAATCTTTAACCGATTGCTGATCTCTCAAATCTAGTTCAGAAGATGTTTTAGCGATTAAATTTTCAAATCCTTCTTTTTGAAGTTTACGGTAAATTGCCGACCCCACCATACCACGATGGCCTGCTACATAAATTTTAGCGTTTTTTTCCAATGTATTAATTTTAATGCACTGCAAAAATACAATTGATTAACTAAAACACATGACTTATACTGGTAAAAAGCAATGCTGATAAATGATTTAATTGTAAATTTGCCAAAAAAAACTTTTGGGTAAAGACAAACTTAGGCGATTTGCAGAGATAGAAACTTTTGCAAACGTATATCAATTGGAAGAAGGAAAAGCATTAAAAGGCAATTGGGCAGCAAATCATTTCAAAAACACGAATCCTGTGGTTTTGGAACTGGCTTGCGGGAAGGGTGAATACACGGTAAACTTAGCCAAACTATTTCCTGAAAAGAATTTTATCGGTGTTGATTATAAAGGTAATCGCATCTGGCGTGGAGCAAAAACAGCTATTGAAGAAGGCATAAAAAATGTGGCTTTTTTAAGAATTCAGATAGAGAATTTATTAGATCACTTTGCCGAAAATGAAATTGATGAAATCTGGATCACATTTCCTGATCCTCAGCCGCAAGATAGCAGAGAGAAAAAGAGACTTACATTTCCTGTTTTTTTAAACCGCTATAAAGTGGTCTTAAAAAATGAGGGAAAAGTCAATCTTAAAACCGACAACGATCAACTATACGCTTACACTTGCGAAAAGGTCGAAGAACTTGGTTTGGTTGTTCATAAAAAAACTGATCATTTGTACACTTCTGATTTAGTTGACAACGTTTTATCAATAAAAACATACTACGAGAAAAAATATCTGCTTCACGATAAAAACATCAATTATATTCAATTTTCATTTTAATAACATGGACACTAACTTTTACGAACAGGTTTATGAGATTGCCCGGTTAATTCCTAAGGGAAGGGTTACTTCTTATGGAGCCATTGCTAAAAGTTTGGGTGCTGCAAAATCATCAAGAATGGTTGGTCATGCCATGAGTTATGCAGGTACTGCCCATCCGAAAGTGCCTGCACATCGCGTAGTGAACAGCAGTGGTTTGCTTACGGGCAAATTCCATTTCGATCCGCCGGAAATGATGGAAGAATTGCTTTTAAAAGAAGGGATTGAGGTAAAAAATGATAAAGTAGTAAACTTTAAAAAAGTATTCTGGAATCCTTTAGAAGAAATTATCTAGTGATGGTTGGGAGCTTTTTATCATTCATTAGCAAAAGCCCCGGGCAAGCAAAACATTAATATTTAAAAATAATTTAACTAAATGATAATGGGAAAGTTAGTAGAAGAATTCAATGGCTATCGTGAAAAAATGAACGATAGAATTATGGAAACCGCCAATACCAATATTAAACGTTTTTTTGCTTTAGATACCACTTCTTATGCAGAGGGCGCTTTGGATGTAAAAACCAAAGAGATGTTGGGTTTAGTAGCATCAATGGTTTTACGTTGTGATGATTGCATTAAATATCATTTAGGGAAATGCTTTGATGCAGGAGTGAACAGCGATGAAATGAACGAAATTTTTATGATTGCCAATTTGGTAGGCGGAAGTATCGTGATTCCTCATTATAGAAGAGCGGTAGAGTATTGGGATGAATTAAGTAGTTAGTTTGGAGTTGAGTGTTTGGAGTTTTGGGTGGCTTGTAACTTGTATCATTGTTTGTATATTTAATAATGGGAACAATAAAAGATTTATTAGCTTATCAAAAGGGTTTCAAACTCTCAATGGAAATATTTTCATATTTCGAAAAGATTTCCATCTGAAGAAAAATATAGTTTAACAGATCAAATTAGACGGTGCTCGAGAAGTGTCTGTGCCAATCTTGCTGAGGCATATAGAAAAAGAAAGTACCCAAACCATTTTATAAGCAAGCTTTCTGATTCGGATACAGAAAATGGTGAAACGCAAACTTGGTTGGAGTTTGCCTTGGCTTGCGGGTATATTACCAATAATGAATTTGAAAAATTAAATAATCAGGCAGAGGAAGTTGCTAAATTATTAGTTTATATGATGAATAACTCTGAGAAATTTCTTATTAAGAATTAAGATACGTTAAACTTTCCGCCATGCAAACTCCAAACTCCAAACACTCGACTCTAAACTTAACACGCTGCACCTGGGCAGGCTCCGATCCGCTTTATGTTAAATACCATGATGAAGAATGGGGAAAACCTGTTTATGACGATAAAATTTTGTTCGAATTTTTGATACTGGAAGGTGCACAAGCTGGCTTAAGCTGGATTACCATTCTTCGCAGAAGGGAAAATTATCGTAAAGCTTTTGCAGGTTTTGATGTGCAGAAAGTTGCTGCTTTTAATGATAAAGATATAGAGCGATTGATGCAGGATGAAGGTATCATCCGTAATCGCTTAAAAATCAATGGTGCCATTACGAATGCCCGGTTGTTTATTGAAATTCAGAAAGAATTTGGCAGTTTTTCCAAATACATTTGGGGATTTATTCCTGACGGTAAGCCAATCGAAAATAAAATTGAGAAAATGAGCGATGTTCCGGCACGAACAGAATTATCTGACCGTATCAGTAAGGATATGAAAAAACGAGGATTTAAATTCTTCGGAACCACAATCTGTTATGCGCACATGCAGGCAACCGGAATGGTAAATGATCACCTATTAACTTGTCGCGCCAGGTAATGGATAATTTCCCAAGATTGGTAATCCATACTTGTCCCAGACCCGTCTTAGCGTCTCGCTAAGACTAATGACGTCCTATTTGATTATTTTTTTGATCTTAGCGAGACGCTAAGACCAGATGCGATGTTGCGCAAGGGAAATCTTTTAATCATGAAAATCCTTACATCAACTTTATCTTGACCCTGCTGCATTATATTCCTTAACCAGTTCAATTACATCACGGCTGTTAAAATCAGCATTGTTTTCAAC
The DNA here is from genome assembly GCF_003339865.1 of Pedobacter chinensis. Classification (GTDB taxonomy): domain Bacteria; phylum Bacteroidota; class Bacteroidia; order Sphingobacteriales; family Sphingobacteriaceae; genus Pedobacter; species Pedobacter chinensis. Next base: position 131,432 of record NZ_QPKV01000014.1, on the reverse strand, counting down.
CTTTGCTTTAACACCTGGTTGATCGCCTAATTTTTGGAGCAGAATTGCTTTAACACCTGCCTTTTTATCCTCATCAGTTAGTGCTTTCATCGGAATTTCCTGTAAAGGTCCTGAACCTGGTTTCTCAATAAAATATCGAATTACAGGCGCTCCTGCAGGTCGTTCAGGCTCCGTGCTTCTATTCCCGCCACCAATGCTTATTCCTCCACCCATTCCCATGCCACCAAAGCCTCCGGTACCCGTTCCTATACCAATTGAAGGTCTGAATTTTACCTTTTTTTCTTTAACAGCAGGCACCAAGGTTCCACCACCAAAAGAATAAAGGTTTACTGTTCCCATTTCAATTACTTTAACGAAGCGATATTCAAAGTTTTTGCCGTTTGCAAACCCTTTACTCAGAAAACTATTTCCATTCCAGAAAAAATTCTTTACCTCTTTTGCAGGAAGAATCACATCGGCCTCATCATTAGCACTGATAAAAACTGAAAAATAATCTGTTCCCTTAATGGTACCCCGAATCACATCATCGTTGTTTTTAACGATAAAATCCTGCGCTGAAACGGTATTAATAATAAAGAGCAATAAAGCTGAATACAAAAACTTCATAGTAATAATGCTTATCCACAAATAACGGAACAAAATATCAAATCTTACTCATTCAAATGGATTTTAACGTTCCCCGATTCGACATCAGGATGATTTTTTTGAAATTTTAAGAAATCTTCCTTCATTTTATTGAAAGCGTATTCTTTTGGCGTTGGAAGATTTTTTCCCAATGCATAAAACTTATGCAGGATGTAAGAATTGAAGAGATAAATTTTCAATTCATTTGTAGCCTGGGTATCGGTCATCAGTTTTCTAAGGTTATCATGGTCAATGAAAGCTGCAATGCCGATCTTCATGGCCATATAATTCAATTCCTGAGCAGTCATCTCTTTTAAATCAGCATAAGGATCTTTAGCAGCATCCAGTTCCTCAATTTTTTTAAGATGAGGTTGAATTTCCTTTGCAAGAATTTCGGCATTTACAACGATCAGTCCTTCAGGAACATAAAAAGTGGAATCGGTATGATATGGATCTACATAAAGCGTTACGGTTGTTTTGCTAACAGGATTTGTTAGTGTATACTGGTCAACTATTCCGTTTTTTCCGCTAATACTTCCTCTTTTCGAAAAATCTATCGTTGAACCATCAGGCCAGCGAAAAGAACTCTCCAGTTTCGCCATTCTGATTTGTAACGCACCCCTGTCAGCAATATTGATGAATGCCCCAGAGCCTATAGGTCGCTCAATCGATGTTCCGTATCCTGATGCGTAGCTTTTCAGGTTCTCGAAAGTGATATAAGTAATTAAGGTATCTGATGGAAGCTGAGCTTTGGCTAAGCTTATAATGAAGCAAAAGATAAGTGTACAGAATGTTTTCATAAAGCGTTTTATCCTGATGATGATTAAAGTATGAGGATTCAATAATTAAATTTAATTTTTTTGTTGAAAAAGCATTTTACCGATATGATTAACTTTGGTTACTTTTATCATCTGATAAATCTATTTATCAAGGTAATCATTAAATCTGTGTAATCACATGAATAAAAAACTCTTTCTTTTGGATGGAATGGCGTTAATGTACAGGGCGCATTTTGCATTAAGTAAAAATCCTCGTTTTACTTCAACCGGGATAAATACATCAGCAGTAATGGGCTTTACCAATACTTTGCTCGATGTATTGAAGAAAGAAAAGCCAACCCATATTGCGGTTGTTTTTGATACTGATGCACCAACGGAAAGGCACACATCGTTCGAAGCATATAAAGCGCACCGACAGGCCATGCCTGAGGATTTGGCAGCGGCTATGCCTTACGTGATTAAGCTGATTACGGGATTTAATATTCCAGTGATTACATCTGACGGCTACGAGGCCGATGATATTATCGGTACACTGGCCAAAAAAGCAGAAGAAAAAGGCTATCAGGTATATTGTATGACACCCGATAAGGATTTTGCTCAATTGGTTTCAGAAAATATTTTCATTTACAAACCATCAAGAATGGGCAATGATATGGAAATACTGGGTGTTAAAGAGGTGTTGTTGAAATGGGAAATCGATAATGTTCTCCAGGTAATTGATATTTTAGGTTTATGGGGAGATGCTGTTGATAATATTCCGGGAATTCCGGGAATTGGAGAAAAGACAGCAAAATCTTTAATTAAGCAATATGGCTCAATAGAAAACATCATTGCCAATTCGCATGAACTGAAAGGGAAACAACGTGAAAATGTAGAAAATTTCGCTGAACAGGGTTTGATTTCTAAAAAACTGGCAACCATACAGTTAGATGTTCCGGTTGAGTTGGATGAGGCCAGTTTGGAGCTTTGTGATCCAAGCCGTGATTTATTAGAACCATTATTTACCGAATTGGAATTCAGAACTTTAGGTCGCAGGGTATTTGGAGAAGAGTTTTCGGTTACTACAGCAAGATTTCAGGAAGGCACACAAACTGACCTTTTCGGTAATCAACCAGGCGAGGCCATTCAATATACCGATACTTTAGAAGAAGAGCCAGTTGAAAAGCTTCCCGCTAAAACGATAGAAAATACCGAGCACGAATATATTTTGGTTGAAACGTCAGAACAACGTGCAGATCTGATTAAATTACTTTTTACCCAGGAAAGGGTTTCTTTTGATACCGAAACAACTGGCACAGATGCAAACATGGCCGATTTAGTGGGTTTATCTTTCTCCATTAAACCAGGAACAGGTTACTACATTCCGGTTTCTGCTGTCAGAGAAGAGGCACAAATTGTTGTTGATGAGTTTCGGGTTATTTTAGAAAATGAAAAAATTGAAAAAATTGGGCAAAACACCAAATACGATATACTGGTTTTAAAATGGTATGGTGTTGAAGTAAAAGGAAAGCTTTTTGATACAATGCTTGCGCATTATCTGATTGATCCGGATACCCGACATGGAATGGATGTGCTTTCAGAAAACTATTTAGGTTATTCGCCAATTTCAATTACTAAATTGATTGGTGCAAAAGGTAAAAATCAGCTTACCATGCGTGATGTTCCGGTTATCGATGTGGTAGATTATGCTGCTGAAGATGCTGATGTGACCCTGCAACTGGCACACATTTTTGAACCAAAACTAAAGGAATTAAATGCAGCAAAACTTGCAGCAGAAATTGAAAACCCTTTGGTTTACGTTTTAGCCGATGTTGAAAAAGAAGGCGTTCGAATTGATATAGAAACATTGAAGGCCTATTCAAAGGAGCTGGAGACCGATATTGTTAAATTTGAACAAAGCGTTTACGATAAGGCGGGCATTAAGTTTAATCTGGCTTCGCCAAAGCAATTGGGAGAAGTATTATTTGATAAGCTTCAATTAGATCCGAAAGCGAAAAAAACCAAAACAGGGCAATATCAAACCGGTGAAGATATTTTAACGGCATTGGCCAGTAAAAGTGACATTGTTAAAGATATTCTGGATTTCCGCCAGTTGCAGAAATTAAAATCGACCTATGTTGATGCTTTGCCATTAATGGTAAATCCCAAAACAGGTCGTGTGCATACTTCATACAATCAGGCAGTAGCCGCTACAGGCCGATTAAGTTCAAACAACCCGAACTTGCAAAATATTCCAATCCGTACAGAAAGAGGAAGAGAGGTTCGCAGGGCCTTCATTGCAAGAGATGAAGATCATATTTTATTATCGGCTGATTATTCGCAAATTGAATTGCGCATTATCGCAGAAATCAGTAAAGAAGAAAATATGCTGGATGCTTTCAACAAAAACATAGATATTCATACTGCAACCGCAGCCAAAGTTTATGGAATCGGCATTGAGGAGGTTGATGGTACACAGCGTAGAAATGCAAAAGCAGTAAACTTTGGTATTATTTATGGCCAATCGGCATTCGGGCTTTCTCAAAATTTAGGCATACCCCGCAGAGAAGCCGCAGAAATCATTGAACAATATTTTACACAGTATCCTGGTATTAAACGTTATATGAGTGATACAATGAACTTTGCCCGTGAGAATGGTTTTGTGGAAACGATAATGGGCAGAAGGCGCTACTTAAGGGATATCAATTCTGCTAACCAGACTGTACGTGGTTTTGCAGAGCGAAATGCCATAAACGCACCAATTCAAGGTTCTGCTGCAGACATGATTAAGATTGCAATGATTAACATTCACAAGGAAATGAAAGCTCAAAACCTTAAATCGACCATGACCATGCAAGTACATGATGAATTGGTTTTTGATGTGTTGAAATCAGAGAAAGAGCTAATGAAAACAATTATTCAAGATAAAATGGCCAATGCCATTAAACTTACCGTGCCGATTGTGGTAGAAATTGGCGAGGGCGATAACTGGTTGGCTGCACATTAAAAATAAATTTCCCTTCTTCATAAAAACTTCATCCCGATTGATCAACTTTATATTAACAAATTTAAACGAGTGAAAATTAAAAAGAAACGAGTATGAAAAAGTTATTGAGTTTAATCGCAATTGCGGCATTTGGATTAACAACAGCATTTGCTCAAACACCAGCTAAGGCAGTTGTTAAAAAAGAGGTAAAAACAACTACTGCACCTGTAAAGGAAGGGGTAAAACAAGAAGCTAAAAAAGTAGAAACTAAAACCACTACCACAGCATCAAAATTAAAGGCAGATGGAACGCCGGATTTGCGTTTTAAAGAGAACAAAGCAAAAGCAGTAACAAAAGTTGCAGGGCCAACTAAAAAAGATGGTACAGCAGACATGCGTTATAAAGTGAATAAAGCTGCTGCTAAGAAAAATTAGTTTTAGGTTTATAATTTGAAGGGGGGCGATGAGAATCGGCCCCCTTTTTTATTTTATAGATCTATTGTTTCTCCAATTTGAGGCAACAATAAAGTTTTGTTTTCACGTTTGAATTTATCAAGGGCATCTTCAGTATCAATTTCAATCACTGGAAAAGTATTGTAATGCACACCTATTACCTGATCACAATCGAAATATTTAGTGGCCACTAAAGCATCATCAACATCCATGGTATAATTTCCACCGATTGGTAAAATAGCATAATCCAGATTGCAAACATCGGCCAGAACTTTCATTTCTATTGTTAAGCCGGTATCGCCGGCAAAATAAATTTGTTTTCCATCAACTTCAAGCACAAAACCAGCAGGATTGCCACCATAACTACCATCTGGCAAGCCAGCTGAATGCGTGGCCGGAACCATCCTTACCACTCCCCAATCAAAGGTAAACTTGCCGAAATTCATTGGATGTACTTTATCAACCCCTTGTTTTTGTACCCAATCGATCACTTCAGGGATAGCGATCACAGTTGCACCTGTTTGTTTAGCTAATTCAACCAAATCGCCTACGTGATCTCCATGTCCATGGCTAACCAGGATATAATCAGCCTCTATCGTTTTAATGTCTATGGCTTTGGCTAATGGATTTTGAGTGATAAACGGATCGAATAATAGCTTTTTGTCAGTTGTTTCCAATAAGAAACAAGATTGCCCGTAATAGGTATATTTCATAGTATTAATATCAAAATTTGCGTATCAGTGATAAAGCCTGATAACAATTAAACATAGAACAATTTTTACTGCCCGAACATGCCGCCTAAACCGCCAAGCATATCTTTTGCAGATGACTGCATTTCTGCATTACTCACTTGTTCTGCACTTGCCAGCGCCTTATTAATAGCGGTAAGTAATAGTTCTTCCAGCTCTTCCTTATCGGCGTTTTTTAAGAAATCTTCATCAATTGCAATCCCCGTTATTGCTTTGTTAGCTGTTGCGGTAATTTTGATCGCACCATTTTCAACCTCGCCGTATACAGAAATGGTATCCAAACGTTTCTTAATTTCTTCGGCCTTTTGTTGTGCCGCAAATAATTTATCGAACATAATCTGTTGTTTTTATAATAAATTGAAATTACAGGAAATTGTTTTTAATATCATCTTTTTTAGGACATTATAAATTAATCTTCATCGCTGCCTGGCAAGCTGCCATTACCATGATAAGCACCTTTACGAATAATTGGCATATTTAAATGTTTGTACAATTCATCAAGATGCACTAAACTTCCATTAGTTAAATTCCCGAGGAAAATAACGATAATATTTTTATCTAAATCGCGAACATAAATATGACGGAAACCGTGCCACCAACCCGTATGATAAACAACTTTGTCCATATTTTTACCTTCAAACATTCGCCAGCCATACCCATAATTAAAATGACCATTTACAGGCTTATTACGGCCTACATAAGAGGAATCCGTACTTTTTTTCGCTAACAAACGGCCATTTTTCAGATACTTATCATAAAGCACCAAATCATGAACGGTACTGTAAATACCTTTGTCTCCTACGGGGCCGTCTAAAAAATTTTGCGCTACTGAATATCTCCAGGTACGATCGTGTCCAACAACGTCAACAGGAATTTTTTCATACTCTGTTGTGCTGTAAACATGTGTGTTTTTCATTCCTGCAGGTTTGAAAATATGCTCCATCATATATTGTGAATACCTTTTACCAGTTACTTTTTCAATAATGGCACCCAACACCATGAAATTAGAATTGTTATAATGGAAGCGGTTATCAGGCTTTACATAGGGATTTGGTTTCCGCTCGGCAATGATATTCATTACCTCCTGATTGGTAACACCCTTCTTCATATTGCGTTTTTCCTTGCGCCAAATGTCATCAATAAAGTAAACATAATTCATCATTCCGCTGCGATGGGTAAGCAATAGTTTGATCGTGATACCTTCATAAGGAAAATCAGGAAAGAATTTTTTAACGTTATCATCCAAAGAAAGCTTTCCTGCCTCCACCAACTGCATAATTGCAGTTCCGGTAAACGTTTTAGTAATGGAAGCAAGTTCAAATTCCGAGTTGATTTTCAAACTATCACGGCGCAAATAATCTGCCCAGCCAATGGCTTTTTCATAAAGAATTTTTCCATCCTTAGCCACCAGCATATTTCCATTGAAACCATATTTTTTGTGTAGATTCTGAACGAAATCGGCAATCCATTTATCGCCTTTTGCAGGGTCGTAAGCAATTAAAAGACTGTCCGCTTTGTCATCTTCTTTTACACGGACTTTAGCGTCAGCGGCTTTCTTCTCTTCTGATTTTTTGCTATTACAAGCGGTTAATAAAGTTACAGAGAGTGCAAATGCTGAACATATATATTTAAAATTCATTAATATCAGGTGTAGTGTGTTTAAAACGCGAAAATTAAAGAATTTTAGTCTTTAAAATAGAAAGAGTTTTAAACATTTGCGCATTTTTGATTGTACCAGCATTCAAACAAATGACCCTTGCTGCCATAAACAGGATCACTTTCCGGATTTTTTACTTTAGCAATATCTTCATCTGCTTCCGGGCGCTCTTCAGGCCTGCCATATTTGATGTTATAATCCGTTCCATTGGGGTAAGCGCCAACAACCGTAAAGTCATCACTCGAGTTTAATTTCATGTGTGCAACACCCGCCGGAATCACGACAACATCACCTTTATCCAGTTCAATGCAAACGCCGTGATCGCCGCCAAATTGCACGTCGGCTTTGCCACAGTACACTCCCATTACTTCGTGGGTATTGCTATGGTAATGCTGGTAATCGAAAATGCCATCTACCCATGCATTGGTGTAACCATTTTTGGCAAAAACTTTTTTTATTACCTCTTCTGTTTCATCAGGATGAATTAAAAAGGCCCCTTTATAAATCATTAAAGGTAAATTCGGATTGTTAGGGAAGTTCCCGTTTTCTTCTATTTTATGTGCAACAAGATAAGCTTCTTGTATCAGTTTTTCTTTGTCCATGATTAAGGTGTTTTAATAATTAACAAAGCAATTGGGAAAGGGTTTAGAATTGTTGCTGTAATAGGATTTAATTTTTTGCGATTCTAAATTTCTAAAACACTTGTCAGGTGCTTTCCAAAATTTTTTCTCAAAAAGATAGAAGGGTAAGGTTTCTATAGTCCATACGTGGGTCAGTTTTTAGATATTTTGTCCACATGCCACATAACGTGGGTCAATTTTTTAATTATTGGCCCACGTTGTTTTCATTTAAACTTTAAATATGCTCTGTTGTGATATTAATTTGCTCAACATCTTCTTTCTTTAAACTACTTACATTAATTAGAAGCTCAATTAAGTCATTATTGAAATAATAATTTTCTTTCCCAATCTTATTTTTTGTGATCAAGCCCGTTTCACAAAGTTGGTCAAGATGTCTTCCTGCTGTTTTTCTGGCTATTCGAAGATCATTCTTTATAAATTCGATTTTTGTATATGGGTGTTTAAACAAACTATTAATTAAATCTTGTGAATAAATTTTTGGTAGCTCGGAACGAATTTTTTGCTTGTGAATTACCATAAGCTTTTTGATTTCCCTAATAATATACGAAGTTTGTAATGCTGTTTCTTCAACAGCATCGAGTATATAAAGTATCCAAGGTTCCCAATTATTGGTTTCTCTTGTTTCTTGCAGCAAGCGGTAATAGGTTGCTTTATTTTGGTTGATATACCTACTTAAATAAAGTATGGGCAATTTAAGCAGATTCTCCTTTACCAGATAAAGAATGTTAATAATACGTCCAGTTCTTCCATTTCCATCATAAAATGGATGTATATTTTCAAACTGATGATGAATAATTGCCATTTTCACAACTGGGTCTAAATCCGTGAGTGCCCCATCATTAATAAATGCTTCAAGATTGCCCATCAAATCAATAATTTTATCTAGTTCCTGAGGCGGAGTATATACAGTTACACCTGTTTGGTCATTCTTCAAAGCAGTGCCTGGCACTTTTCTAAAACCAGCATCATTCTCTTCAAGCAAAGCTTGTAGTTTAAGAATATGATTTATCGTAATCAATCCACTTTCTTTTACCTGATTAAATCCTTCCAAAAGTGCCTGAGCATAATTATAAACTTCTTTTGCTGCAAGACTGGTAAACTGACGTGTAATACTATCACTGGTATAAAGCTCATCATGTGTAGTGACAATATTTTCTATGGCAGAACTATCCTTTGCTTCCTGTAATGAAAGCGTATTCAATATTATCCTTTCATTTGGAATGCTTTCGGCTACCCCATTTAATCCAGCTAGTGCAGCACGAACCGCATTAAGTCTTTTTAACACAGTTTTTGTTTCAACATCTTGCTGTAATGGCAATGATGGTATTTGATGTAGCTTAGCCATTTATAGTCTGATAAAATTAATACGTGGGCCAATTTAAGCTTTTTTTGTCCACATGCCACATAACGTGGGTCAATTTTTTAATTATTGGCCCACGTTTTTTATTTAATTTTATAAAACCAAAAAGCCACTCCTTTTCAGGAATGGCTTAATATGATGTTTCATCAGCTCAAAAAACTGAGAATTGCAAACTGTTAACTGACTATGCTAATAATCTGATTGGCTCTTCCAATAAACCTTTCAATGTTTGCAAGAATGCGGCTCCGGTTGCACCATCAACCACACGGTGATCGCAACCTAAAGTCAGTTTCATTATATTACCAGGAACAACAGCACCATTTTTAACCACAGGGATTTGTTGAATTGCACCTACAGATAAAATTGCACCATCAGGAGAATTGATAATTGAAGTAAATTCATCAATACCAAACATACCTAAGTTAGAAACGGTAAAAGTAGAACCTTCCCAATCCGACGGTTGTAGTTTTTTAGCTTTTGCTTTTTGACCATACTCTTTAACCTCAGCAGAAATGTGAGATAAAGATTTGCCATCAGCAAAACGCACAACCGGCACCAATAAGCCATCTTCAACAGCTATAGCTACACCAATGTTGGTATGTTCATTAAATCTGATTTTATCTCCACCCCATGATGAGTTAACAGCAGGGTGTTGTTTTAATGCAACAGCAACAGCCTTAATTACAATATCATTGAAAGAAACCTTAACTGGAGCAACAGTGTTTATTGCCGTACGGGCACTCATTGCATTATCCATATCAATACTAATGGTTAAGTAGAAATGTGGAGCAGTAAATAAGCTTTCACCTAAACGTTTGGCAATAACCTTACGCATTTGCGATACAGGCTTCTCTGTAAATTTCTCTTCGCCCACATAAGTTGGAATAACAGGTGCTGCGGCAGCTTTATCTGTAGTCGCTACGCTTTCAGCTTTAGCCTTTCCGCTCTCAGCTTGCGCTGCAGGTTTAAAGTTTTCGATATCTTTCTTAATGATACGGCCACCTTCTGCACTGCCTGCAACCTGCGATAAATCGATTCCTTTATCTTTGGCAATCTTCTTGGCTAAAGGAGATGCTTTCACGCGGCTATCAGATGAACTTTCGGCAACAGGAGCAGATGAACCTGCATCAGCAGTTGTTTTTGGAGCATCTTCAGACTTCGGACTTGCCGACTCCTGACTTTCTGTTTTTGGAGCAGACCCTCCGGCTAAAATTCCACTAACATCAGTTCCTTCAGGGCCAACAATGGCGATAATTCCATTTACTTTAGCTGCCTGGCCTTTTTCTACACCAATATGCAATAAAGTACCAGTTGCATAGCCCATCACTTCCATAGTTGCCTTATCGGTTTCTACATCAGCTAAAACATCATCATCCTTAACTTTATCACCAACTTTTTTATGCCATTCAGCAATAACGCCTTCTGTCATTGTATCGCTTAATAAAGGCATGCGAATTACCGTAACACCTTTAGCAGCTAATTCTTCCTCACTTAAACCACCGCCTTGAGCAGGAGCAGCTTCTTCTTTTGGCGTTTCTTCTTTACTTTCAGCTTTCGGCTTTTCGCTTTCAGCTTCAGCACCACCTTTTTCAGCTTCAAGAGCTGCTTTGTAATCTTCGCCTTCTTTACCAATAACGGCCATGATAGCATCAACGGGAACAGCCTGACCTTCTTCTACGCCTACGTATAAAAGAGTACCATCCCAATAAGATTCCATATCCATTGTTGCTTTGTCAGTTTCTACTTCTGCCAAAACATCGCCGCTTTTTACTTTATCGCCCACTTTTTTATGCCACTTTGCCAAAACCCCTTCGGTCATGGTGTCGCTCATTTTGGGCATTTTAATTACATCAGCCATTATATCTAATTAATTGAAATCTTAATAATATTAGTCCATTACGTAAGGGTAGTTCTCTGTCACATATACATCTTTGTATAATTCTGATGCATCTGGCCAAGGAGATTCCTCTGCAAATTTTACCGCCTGATCTACAGTAGCTTTAACTTTAGCTTCTACTTCTTCAATCCAGGCCTCATCTGCATACTTTTCTTTAAGAATAGTTTCTCTTGCATGCTCAACAGGATCTTTTGCTTTATAATCTTCTAATTCTTCTTTGGTACGATATTTTGCAGGGTCAGACATAGAGTGACCACGGTAGCGGTAAGTTCTCATTTCCAGAAAGGTTGGTCCTTCACCTTTACGGGCACGTTGAATGGCTTCATCCATTGCGTTATGAACAGCAACCGGGTCCATGCCATCAACAGGAGCGCATGGCATGTCAAAACCTAAACCAATTTTATATATATCAGTCATGTTTGTTGTACGTTGTACTGAAGTACCCATTGCATAACCATTGTTTTCGCAAACAAAAACTACAGGCAACTTCCAAAGCATGGCCATGTTAAAAGTTTCGTTTAATGCACCCTGGCGTACAGCACCATCGCCCATATAACAAATATTAACATTGTCTGTTCCTTTATATTTTTCTGCAAAAGCAACACCTGCACCAAGTGGAATCTGACCTCCAACAATGGCGTGGCCACCATAAAAGTTATGCTCTTTGCTAAACATGTGCATTGAACCGCCTTTTCCTTTAGAGCAACCAGTAGCTTTACCATACATTTCTGCCATGATGCTGTCGGCACTTACACCTAAAGCTAAAGCATGAGCGTGATCACGGTAAGTAGTAATCATTGAATCGCCTTTTTGCATTGCAGATATAGCACCTGCAACTACAGCCTCTTGTCCAATATATAAATGACAAAAGCCACGTATTTTTTGTTGTCCGTATAACTGGCCGGTTTTCTCTTCGAATTTGCGCATCAGCAACATCGATTCGAACCACTTCAACCAAGTATCTTTATTTATTTCTACTGCACTCATTTTAGGGTATTTGTTTTTTTGCGACAGCAAATCTAATTTTTTTATTGTAATTTTTGGCACTTTTTAGTGTAAAATCATCATGCATTTTAACTTAACTGTAGTTTTAACAGTTGTTTTACAATCAAATAAGTTTCATACTGTGAATTTGAATGAGAACCTTGATTTTATAGATTTTAAACTTCGCCGTTTATCAAATTATCTATTTAATTTATTGTGAAATTTAATTTTGTAAAACCATATTTAGCCCTAATTTAAATATTCCTGAATTACGACCATAAACTTTGCATGATCATTTATCCATGTTTATGTTAAAGTATCATTTTAGTATAGGGCTATTAACGCTTCCGACACACTTAAGACGCATTTGATTCGGACTTGGTTCGGACTCCTGACAATTCCATCCGACCAAAAGCCGTCTAAAGTCCAAATGAAATTGGGCAAAAAAGTTTGCCATTGTGAATCATGGTTAATCAGTTATAGAGGTATAAACAATAGGATAAATTGTAGAAACGGAAGAGATCAAGAAATTTATTCTAAAATCGAGTATTATTATATCAACCTGATTTTTAATTCAGGATAATCAAAATCACTTTCTATAAATCAGCTTACAAACCCACCAGAAGGTTAAAATGTTAATAACTTTTACTTTTTAACAGTTAACATTTGGATAACATTTGTATAATTAATACTTTTGGCAACCAACAATAAGCCCATGTGGTTTACGTTACTGTGTAAGTGAATACCCAAACATAACTGTATAACATGATTAAAAAATTTTTGTTTTCATCCCTAATCGCTATTTGCACGTTCTCAGCCGCATTTGCGCAAACAAAAACAAAAGAATCTGGTAAAGAATTAAATGATCCCGACAACTTAGCATCTCAATACTTTTCGCAAGTGATGGGTGTTGCCGTAGATGCGACTTCAAATTTAAAACTATACAAGTTTATTTACGAATGGATCGGAACCCCTTACAGCTACGGTGGATCAAGCAAAAGAGGGATTGATTGTTCAGCTTTCACTAAAGCAATTTATGATAAAGTTTTCAACACTACCATTAGAAGAAATTCCCGCGATATTTTTAGCATGGTAGATCCATTATCCAAGGAAGATTTAAAAGAGGGTGATTTGGTTTTCTTCAAGATAAAAAGCAGAAGTATTTCTCATGTAGGCATTTACTTAGGCGATAATAGATTTGCGCACGCATCCAGTTCTCGTGGCGTAGTGATCAGCAACTTAAATGAGCCTTACTACAGCCGCTATTTTTATAAGGGTGGTAGAGTATTGGAATCGTTTAAGAAAGAATTTACAGTAGAATAATTCAGTTTGCGATTAACTGGTTTCCGTTAACGGTAAAGATAAAATATAATCCTCCTGAAGAAATTCTGGAGGATTTTTTTTATAATATGTGCAACCTGCTCTACACATTCGTCATCCTGAATTTATTTCAGAGATCTAAAGCGATGGGTGCCAATCCATAAATTTGAGGATTGCATAAGGGGGGTAAATAAATTAGTTTTATGAAGTTTATCAACAGCATAATTTTATCATTCTTCAGCATTATTGCATTTTTTAGCTGCACCAGTAATAACGCCCAGGTTATTATTCCCGCTGTTAAACAAGATACCACTATTATAAAAACAAAGGACACAATAACCATAACCGCTGTGGGCGATCTGATGTTGGGTTCAGCTTTTCCATCGACAGTTAATTTACCACCTGACGATGCCATAAATAGTTTTCAGGCTGTTGATAGTTTGTTAAAAGGCGATATTGTGTTTGGGAATTTAGAAGGTTGTTTTTTAAACTCTGGTAATTCTACAAAATGTAAAGGGGTTGATCCCAATAGCTGCTACGCTTTCAGGATGCCCGAACGCTATGCCGGAATCTATAAAAAAGCAGGTTTTAATGTATTGAGCATTGCCAATAATCATGTTGGTGATTTCGATTCAAGGGGACGAAAAAACACTGCCCGTATTTTAGATTCATTGCAAATTCATTATGCGGGACAGCTAAATAAGCCTTTCGAAATATTTGAAAAGGATAACGTAAAGTATGCTTTTTGTGCCTTTGCACCAAATGAAAACACGGTTTCGATTAACAAAATTGATAGTGCAAAAGCACTGGTAACAAGATTAAAAGCAGAGGCAGACATTGTAATTGTATCCTTTCATGGTGGAGGTGAAGGCGCAAAGTTTGAACATGTTCCGAGAAAGAATGAGATTTTTTACAAAGAAAACCGGGGGAATGTTTATGCTTTTGCTCATGCTGTAATTGATGCAGGAGCAGATGTGGTTTTGGGGCACGGACCTCATGTAACACGAGCGGTAGAGGTTTATAAAAATAAGTTTATAGCCTACAGCTTAGGCAATTTTTGTACTTATGGAATGTTTAGCCTGAAAGGTTGGAATGGCTTTGCCCCGTTATTACAGCTGAAGATCAATGCTAATGGCGATTTCCTTTATGCGGATGTGGTTTCGGTTAAACAGGATAAAATAAACCGTTTAACCATTGATGAAAATCATAGTGCTTTTAAACGCATGGAAGCATTAACCAACCTGGATTTTGTGGGCCACCAGCTAAAGTTTGAGAACAATAGCATTACCTTAAAAAATTAGTTATGAAAAAAGGATTATTCATTCACTATATCATTGGCATAGCGGCTGCGGTTTTAGTTTTAGTGGCAGCATATTACATTAATCAAAACCCAAAAAATCTTTTATCAGCCGGAATTATAATTTTAGCCGGTTGTTTAGTGGCTTTTAGTCAGTATCAGATCATTAAACACAAGAAAAAATCATGATGATTGTAATTATCTTACAGGCTACAAAAGGAGAAAATTTTAAAGATGGAATTTATCTGGGCCTGGCTTTTGGCGCTGCGATCATTATTTTTTTACTCTCCAGAAAGTTTAGGCGGAAAAATTAAATGTTCATTAACTGAACAAATGATATATTCAATATTGCTGTCATTTTTAAAACTCTTGAAAAGGGAACACTGGCAATGTTTCTTTCGTTTTGCGAATAAACATTTTGAGAAATCCCTAACTGATTGGCCATATACTCCTGGCTATAGCCCATCTCTATTCTTTTTGATCTGATTTTATCAGAAATCTTTTTTAAAGTTTTTTCATCCATGGCAATAATACGTTTTTGCTCCATGGGATGAATTGGAACGTTAATAGATTTTGCAAAACTATAAAAATATTTAACATGCATAAAGGTTCATATCATTTTTTAAACGTGTGGCCTATAATTTAAACATATAGCGTTTAGGAATATTTGTTTTAAGAAAATAAGTTTGGTTATTGCTTCGCGAGTGATGAAATGAATTATTTTTTAACTTAAAATTTAAACAAAATGAAAAAATTGGGAACTGAGCAATGGAGAATTTCCAAGCTGATAGCATGAAACATATGCTGTATCAGCAGAGTTAAGCTTAGTAACCTTTCTATGGGGTTCATTAGCTAATACTGCTGCATTATTTTGTGTCAATTATATGATTTTAAGATAAAATAGGTTTGATAAGATGTTAAACTATTACAGATCAAGAACAAAAAATGAAAGCCTTCTGAATATCTTCGCTGATATTGAACATGACATGTTGACTTTTACAGGTAAAAATAAAAAAGAAGTGATCGCTTCTATGAAATAATATCTTATGCGTTCTAATTCAAAAATATTTACTTTCTTTTATTTTAGAACCATTAAAGAAAAGGCTCCAATTGGAGTCTTTTCTTATCCAATATACATTTGTATTTTCACATCGATCAAACTTATATTAAGTTTGATATTTCATATTCCAGCTAAAATCTTTTTCGTTGCCAGGTATTGCAAGAACGGTCTTCCCACAGGATTGAACAGTCTTGAAATTATAATCTGTTTCTTGATGCTTAGAATTCGGTATGTACTAATAATACTGATGTTCATGGCAATTAAAAAAAGATGGAAGAGTTCGTTCTGGGAAAATTTTATAGAATTGATTGTTTGTTTTGGGATTATCGAGCTTTTAAGCATATTAATCTTTTTTTATGACACCTTTGCTGGAAGTGTTTATTTTAAATATTTTGCAACTACCTTGTATATTTATACAGTATCAGAATATTTTGGTCATTTTAATTTTACGGCAATTTTGAACATCTTTCTTTTAAATGCAGCAACGATCGCCTATATATTAAATTCTAACTTTCAAAAGATTACTCTATACAAAACGCTATGTTATACGATTATTAGTGTTGCATTTTTTGTGATAACATACCTCATGTTTAGAGATTTTCTTAAGAGTGGGTAGCATGCCTTGCGCAACCTATTTATTCCTTTATTGCCTAACTCTCATCCTTTGTATTCCTAACCAAGCCAATACCAGAAACGAAAAAGATTATACCAATTACACCATAAACGATCAATCCTCTTGAGTTTTGGCTATGATTTACAAATCCCCAACCTGCATAAATTAATCCTATTATCCCTAAAATGGTTAATACTGTTCCGAAAGTGCGTTTTACATTCATAAGATTTTAATTGATTTAGAATAAAGACAACAAATTCAGTGTTTTGTTTTAACTCATAAAAAAAGTGGCTGTCCAAAAGGTCAGCCACTTCATTTCGTAAAACTTATCGTATAGATAGATTCCTGGAATTTAGCGTCATATCGAACTTAATTGGATGCTCTAATGCATTTCAAAAGACTCTCCAGTCAAGTGAGGATAACAACTGAATGCGACTTTTAACAAGCCCTTTTACCAAACGCCTAATCTATTAGCCGGAGCAATATACATTTTGGCTGTAGTTGGTATGTTAAAGGCTTTGTAAAAAGCTTCCATGTTATAAACAGGTCCATTTACCCGAAACATTTCCGGGCTATGAGGGTCTGTTTTTAAACGTACCCGCATCCGCTCATCGCGATCTTTGATTCTCCAAACCTGTGCAAAGCTTAAAAAGAAGCGTTGATCTGGAGTAAACCCATCAATCTTTTTGTCACCTTTACCTTGCTCGGTTAGCTTAAATGCATCGTAAGCAATATTTAATCCGCCTAAATCGGCAAGGTTCTCTCCTAAGGTCAGCGAGCCATTCACATGTTGATTATCCAGCAAAGAAAAATTGTTGTAGAATGAAACCACCTTATCTGCCTTGGTTTTAAAGTTGTTTGCATCAACTTTTGTCCACCATTCTTTCAGGTTGCCATACGCATCATATTGACGCCCCTGATCATCAAAACCATGGGTCATTTCGTGACCAATAACAGCGCCAATTGCGCCGTAATTGATGGCATCATCAGCGGCAAAATCAAAAAACGGGAATTGTAAAATACCTGCAGGAAACACAATTTCGTTAAAAGCCGGATTATAATAAGCATTTACAGTGGGCGCAGTCATTAACCATTCAGTTTTATCTACAGGTTTGCCCAGCTTACTCATCATTTCTTTAAACTCATGTTTTCTGGCAGATTTAAGATTAGCGAAATAGGTATTTTTAGAAACCTCTACATCATCATATTTTTTCCATTTATCGGTATATCCGATTTTCTTGATAAAAGCATTTAGTTTTTCCAATGCCTTTTGCTTGGTTTCAGCAGTCATCCAGTCCACATTCTTAATTCTTGTTTCATAAACCTTTTGCAGGTTGTTTACCAATTCCAGCATGCGCTTTTTAGCTGCTGGTTTAAAGTATTGTTCCGTATATAGCTGGCCTAAAAGATCGCCTAAATTACTATCGGTATTACTTACCATAGCTTTCCAGCGCTCAGTTTGAACCGGCTGTCCGTACAATGTTTTACCATAGAAGTCGAATCTGGCTTTTCTAAAGGCCATGGTAAGGGCATTTGCTGAATTATTTAAAGCATCGAACTTTAATTTTATTTTCCAAACATCAATTGGTTGGCTTTTTACAAGCGAAGACAAAGCTTGGTAGTACCTTGGTTGCCTCACGATGATGGTATCGGTATTTGCGCCCAATTTATTCAAAGCTGTTTTTATATCAATGTTTGGAACTTCTTTCTGAAAACCGGCAACAGCATATTTATTATAATTTTTTTGCGGATCCCGAAGCTCTACTGGTGTAGAGTGAGATTGTGCAATAGCAGTTTCTAGTTTTAAGATCTGATCTGCATTTTTTGAGCCATTTATTGAATCTCCTGCTAAAGCAAATATTTTAGAGATATAAGCATGGTAACTTGCCCTGATTTTTTTTGCTTTATCATCCTGATCTAAATAATAACTGCGATCTGGAAGATTAATTCCAGCCTGTGAAAAAATCAGTGCATTTTTTGAACTTATTTTATCATCAGGTTCAACATCAAAACTCAATAAATAACCATTTCCATTTTTAAACTCCTCTACAACAAAATCTAAAAGCTCCTTATCATTTTTTAATGAATCAATTTTAGTCAACAATGGCTTTATAGGTTCCAATCCAAGTTTTTCGATGGTTAAACTATCCATCCCACTGGCATAAAAGTCACCGACTTTTTGTTCAACGCTTCCGGCGGCAGCTTTACTTTTAGCCGCATCTTCTAAAATACCTTTCAGATTTTTAATATTATCATTGTATAAAGTGTAAAACGATCCCCAACCTGTTTCCGTTTTAGGAATCTCTGTGTTTTTTATCCACTTTCCATTCGCGTATAAAAAGAAGTTATCACCAGGTTTTACTGTAAGGTCCATTCCAGCCGTATCAAAGAAAAGTGTACGTTTCAAATCAGCCCGATCAGTTTTGTGGTTTTTGTTCTGGCAAGCTGCTAATAAAAGTAGTACGGCTGCCGGCAGTATAAGTTTATTTTTCATCCGTATAAATTTGTTTTTAATTGTGATAAAGCTATCAGATTTATTCATACCACTGTGTGGTTTGAAAAATCATGATGGTTTCATCTGTATATTTTTAGTTTTTAAAGATTTATGAAGCGATCATAATTTATTTTTCACAAGTGTTTATCTTTTTTTTTACCCGAGAGTCCACAAGCCTGGTTCATGCAGTTGTGTGATTTGACGATGTTTCATGAATTTAAAGTTAGTTATAATAAAGCTACGGATAGCTTGATGTATTTTCTATGAATTTTTTTTATAACTTCATAAAAAAACTTATTATGCAATATACTATTTACATTCTCGTTTTCTTAGGCATTATTATTCTTTTAAGCTCATTTGTTACCGTTAAACAGGGTACAATTGCCGTAATTACTGTTTTTGGAAAATATAAGCGTCAGTTACGGCCAGGTTTAAATTTTAAAATTCCTTTAATCGAGCAGATTTATTCCAGAATTTCCATCCAAAACCGTTCAGTAGAATTATCTTTTCAGGCGGTTACGCAAGATCAGGCCAATGTTTATTTTAAAGCAATGTTATTATATTCTGTATTAAACCAGGATGAGGAAACCATTAAAAATGTGGCTTTTAAATTCGTTGATTCAACAAATCTGATGCAGGCTTTGATCAGGACCATTGAAGGATCAATTCGTGCGTACGTTGCTACACAAAAGCAGGCCAATGTATTGGCGCAACGGAATGAAATTGTATTGCATGTTAAAGAACAGATTGATCAGGTTTTAGATGGCTGGGGTTATCACCTTCAGGATCTTCAATTGAATGACATTACCTTTGATGATGAAATTATGCGTTCCATGAGTCGTGTTGTGGCATCAAACAACCTGAAAGCTGCAGCAGAAAACGAAGGCCAGGCTTTATTGATCACGAAAACAAAAGGTGCTGAAGCAGATGGTAACGCGATTAAAATTGCAGCAACTGCAGAACGTGAGGCTGCTCAGCTTCGCGGACAAGGTATTGCTTTATTTAGGGAAGAAGTAGCCAAAGGGATGACCAATGCTGCTCATGAAATGCAACAGGCAAATTTAGACACTTCTGTTATTTTATTTACCATGTGGACAGAAGCCATTAAACAATTTGCTGAATATGGCGAAGGAAACATCATTTTCCTGGATGGCAGTACTGAAGGAATGAATAAAACAATGAAAGAGATGATGGCTATGCAATTGAGTCAAAACCCGGTTAAACCAGCTTAAAATCATTTATAAACATTAAAGCGAAACTGTGAATACTACAGTTTCGCTTTAACTTTTCTCTCCCATTACGACTCACACCCGAACATATCGTTTGAACATGTTAATGTGTTTAATAGCGAGAGCTTTAAGTTTATCTTCAATGATAACCCACACGTAGTTTCCTGCCTGCGTGAGAATGCAATGTTATTAAGTTAAGGATCATTGCCATTCAGCGGAATAATTTAATTTATAAAATATAAAAGGATGTTTTATTAATTATTTTGAAAACATCCTTTTATTCTATTTAGAATTTCTGCGAGGTACTATTGCCTAAATTCATTACGTAATTACCTGATTGCTGCATGAAATCTCCCATTACTTTAAGCGATTCATCTTCGATGAAATCAAAAGCATCCTGCTTGGTAATTTTATCGCCTTTCTTAATTGCCGGCAAACCTCTCAGGGCTCTTAACTCATTTTGTCTGGCAAGCGATTTTGCTTCCTGAGCTTCACGTTCGGCTTTAAGCTTGTTTTCATTTAAAGTAACCGAAACCTCAGCATCACGTTTCTTTAATTCTGCAATATCTTGTTTTAGATATTTAAAATCCAAAGAGTTTGCGATGCGCTGCTCGCTGTTTTTAATTAACCCTGCTTTAACAGCTGCTAAGTTAGCCACTGCTTTGAAATTAGAGCCAGGAATAACATCCCATGGCAAAGCTGATGGCTCAGTATCTTCTCCAATTTTATCCATTGGATACAATGAAGGGAAAACCACATCAGGTGTAACACCTTTATGCTGGGTACTGCTCCCTGCAACACGATAGAACTTGGCCATTGTTAAATTAATTTGCCCTAAATTTACATCGGCAGGATTTGCCGCATTTGGAGAAGTTCCTACTGTTCTATCTCTGGTAATCAGGCCAGCAACTTTTTGCAGCATGCTCGGGTTAACCAATTTATTTAAATCAATTGAAGATTGAACGGTACCCTTTCCATAACTCTGGCTGCCCATAATAATTCCTCTTCCATAATCCTGAATAGCGCCTGCAAAAATTTCAGATGCTGATGCACTTAAACGATCGATCATTACTCCAAAAGGGCCATCCCAGGCAACTCCTGCGTTTTCATCTTCATCAACCTCAATTTTTCCTCTTAAATCCTTTACCTGAACAACTGGTCCTTTATCAATAAATAAGCCTGTTAATGAAATTGCTTCTACCAGTGAACCACCACCGTTTCCACGTAAATCCATCACAATGGCATCAACCTTATCAATGTTTTTTAATGAATCTACAAGTTTCTTAACATCGCGGGTAGTGCTTTTATAATTTTTATCGCCAGCATTTGCTGCTTTAAAATCAGCGTAGAAAGCAGGCAATGATATGATGCCAATTTTGTAATCTTTGCCATTAGTGGTAATGGTTTTTACCTTTTTCTTGGCCGATTGATCTTCAAGAATGATTTTCTCTCTTACCAGTTCGATAATAACTGGTTTAGATGACATTTCCTGCCCAACAGGAATTACCTTTAAACGAACTTTTGTGCCTTTTGGCCCTTTAATTTTGGTAACCGTAACATCTAATCTCCAGCCTACAATATCAACAAATTCGCCATCTCCTTGTGCAACCGCTATAATTCTATCACCGGCACTTAATTGTTTGCCTTTAAATGCTGGACCGCCCGGAATAATTTCTGAAATTTTAACAACCTCGTTTTCCAATTGTAATCTTGCTCCTATTCCTTCAAACGAACGAGACATTTCTTCATTAAATTCTGTTGCTCTTGTAGGTACAAAATAATTTGTATGCGGATCAATAGATTCTGTAAATGCATCCATCAAAATCTGAAATACATCCTGATTATTGGTTTTTGATGTTTGTGACTGTAAATTTTGATAACGTTTAGTTAAGGTTTCTATATTTTTTTCTTCTGTGCTGCCCGCCAAACTCAAATTAATGAGCTCATACTTTACTCTTTTTTTCCAGGTTTCGTTTAAAGCAGTAGTAGAAACCGCCCATGGCATTTTTGTACGGTCATATACATAAGTATCGTTCTGATTGAAATCATACTTACTTTTAATTTGCGCCAGAGAATATTTAAAATATTCGTTTAGTCTTTTGGCATAAACATTATAGATATAGAAAGGAGCGCTTAAATCTCCATTTTTAAAATCATCATCAAGCGTATACCTGTATTTTTCAAATTCCTTAATATCAGAAGCAAGGAAATAATTTTTGCCCTGATCCAGTGATTTGATATACTTGTCCAAAATCAGTGAAGAAATAGAATCGTTGATCTGAATCTTTTTATAATTATAGCTCTCGATAAGATTTACTACTTCTTTAATAACAAGCCTTTGTTGCTCATCGGGCATAACATTGGTAATACCCTCTACAATTGGCTGAGGTTTTGGTGCGGCATGACAGGCAAGTACTGCAGCTGTAAAAATTACAAAAAATATTCTCTTCAACATCTCTTTAAACGATTTAAAATCCATTTTCAATTCTATATAGCCAATATGGTACCATTTTAACGAAAAAACAAAAAAGAGACAGCATTATTACTGTCTCTTGTTAAAATTTATCAAATCTAGCTAAAAGCAATTTATTTAACAATATTCTGTTTTAACGTAATTATGTGTTTTTTGTTTTGGATGAACAGCGGTAAGTTACTTTAAAATAGAATATTACAATGATATTATTTTAAAGACATGGCGTTTTCGGAATAATTATACAATATTAAAATTGCCTCGTTAAGATTTTTTTGGTAAAGTTTTGCTTGCTATCATTTCTCTGGCATCATTGATCTGACCTCTGTATTGAGAGGTTTTGATTGAATTTGCAAGCCACTCAGCGGTTTTTAAATCTCTTAAGGCTAAAGTAAAATCTTTCTTTTTGATTTTCACCTGTACAATTCCTAGTACAGATTCGATATAAGAATTATCACTTTTTAATTGTTTAGCCAAAATGCCTTGCTGGGTATAAAACCACATGGATTGCGTGTATTTGCTATTGGCCAGATAAACTTTACCCAATAAATTATAAGTGTTCATTAAGCCGCTTTTGCTGCCCATTTTTGAATAATTCTTCAATGCTACGTTCAAAAGAATTTGTTCAGCATCACTAAAGCGGCCCAGCTGGTAATGCATACTGCTCATTTTAATAATGGCCTGCCCATATTTATTAAAGTTTTTAGCTGCATTATATTCAAACGCTGCTTTACCAAATAAAGTTAAGGCATCATTGAAATCACCCTTTCGTTCAGAATCTTCAGCATCTTCAAAAAAAGAGTTTCCATCTTCCAAATCGAATTTAGAAACGGAAATAGTGATTGCACTACCACCGTTTGGTTCTTGAAAATCAGCTTTATCTATATTTTGAGCTTGTAGTTGTAATGCGGCAAAAAGGCTTACAAAAGCCAATACAAATTTGAACATGCAACAAAAATAATACTTTATCTTTAACTTTAGCTAAATACCTGTAAATTAACATCAAAAGCTGCCCAAACCATGTATGGGTGTGAATCGCAGTGATAAATTTCCCCTGAAGCGGAAATGCCAATCACTCCGGCGAAACCATCCAAAACTTTTAGCTCTGAAAAAGATTTATCACAAGCGTCTTTTAACGAAAATCCATCGGTAACACGGGTCACAATTTTGGCTGCTATGGCACCGCTCACAATATCTTCTCCCACACCTGTACAGGAGATAGCCGCATATTGGTTTGCATAGTTTCCGGCTACAGTTGCAGAATCGCTTACCCGGCAGGGGATTTCAAAGCCTTTACCGCCTGTAGAGGTAGCTACTGCCAGATTTCCATCAACATCAAGCGCTACACAGCCCACGGTTCCCTGATTATTATTTTGATTTAATTTAGCTTCATATTCCTGCTGTCGTTGTTTAGTAATGGGGTTGAAGTATTTGTGCCCATTTTTACGGGCGAAGTTTTGAGCACCTTCGCCACTTAAAACACGATCATCATAGGTTATCAGATCTTTCGCAATTCCGATTGGATTTTGAACATCCTCAACATTAATTACACCGCTAAATTTTTCGGTTTTTCCGTCCATTAATGAAGCACTAAGTCTTACTTTTCCATCGCTTTGAATTTGAGATCCGATGCCGGCATTAAATAGTTCATTATTCTCAAGCAATGAAACCGTGTAAACAACTGTTTCCAACGCGGTATGCGTTTTAAGGTATTCATGTCCAAGTGAAGCAATTTCAGAAAGTGCCTCCTGCTTGGCTTTTTTTGTCTCCTGATTGGTTGATGACTCACTAAAAAAGCCACCATGTATAATTAGTTTCATTTTGTTAGTATCAAGTATTGAGCATCAAGTATCAAGAACAGCATTAGAACTGAAAACTGATTTTATCCTATTGGAACAACTTTTGGATGATGAATAACCAGGCTATGGTTGGCTAAATCATAAACATCACCATCGCACATGACATGTACAACCATATTTTTGATCGAAACAGGTTGGCCCATTTCCACATCGGTTAAATTGGTGTCTGCCATTTGTCTTCCATCCACTAAAATAACCATACCAGACCCTATTGCTTCCATTGTGTGTCCGTCTGAAATAAAAAGACCGGTATCTTCACCTAAACCAATGCCTAAAATACCCGGATTACTTGCGGCCGCGTAAAGTAATCGACCGATTCTACCACGTTGAACAAAGTGTGTGTCAACAATAACATCATCAATAAAACCTAATCCACCTGTTATTTTAACTTCACCTTTAAGCAAAGCATCTTTACTGCTGCCCTGGTATATCATGTTTTTTGAACTTGCAGCAGCACCGGCAGATGTACCGGCAATCACTACAGCTTCATTTTTGTATTTCTCTAGAAGAATTTGATGAATCTTGGTTCCGCCAAAAATTGAAGAAAGACGCAGTTGATCTCCGCCAGTAAATATAATGACTTCCGCAGCTTTAATCCGCTCGCAGTTCTCTTCTGAATTAGCCTCTTCGCGGTTGGTAACGTTTAAAACGCCAACATTATGAACATCTAACTGTGCATAGGCTTTAATATACTCTTCACCAACTTTTTCTGGCATTAAGGAAGCTGTTGTGATAATTTCGAAACGGGATTCTGTATCTTTTATAGATTCCGTTGTAATTCTTTTTAAAATTCCACGTTCAAAAAAATTCATGTTTTCTGGCAGCCCAAATTGCGTTTCAGCAAAGCTGCCAGTGTTTATTGCTCCACCTATGATGATGAGTTTGCCTTTCGGAACCATTCTTTATGTGTTATTACTTTATCAAAAAACCCAAATATATCAGCTTAAGATAAAAAACACGACTTTTTTTGTCAATAATTACGTAATTATTAACAATCGTTGAAATAATTATTAATAAATTCTATTGTTCTTATCTAAAAAAACAAAACAAATGTTTCTTTAAATTGATTTAGCTATTTGTGACACTGATTTTCAAAATAAATGTATATTTTACAATCATCAATTTCATCCTTTAAAAATTGATTTAAAAAAGACCATCCCAGCCTTGGTTAATTTAAAAAAACGACAGAACATTACATGAAGATATCAAACATACAAGTATTAAGAGGGCCAAATATTTGGTCGATAAGTCGCAAGAAACTCATTCAAATGCGTTTGGATTTGGAAGAATTAGAACAAAGGCCAACCAATACAATTGAAGGATTTAGTGAACGTATTGAAAAATTACTGCCAAGCATGTTTACCCATCGTTGCTCAAAAGGTGTAGAAGGTGGCTTTTTTACACGGGTAAAAGAAGGTACGTGGATGGGACATGTAATTGAGCATATTGCCCTTGAAATCCAAACTATTGCCGGCATGGAAACAGGTTTTGGCAGAACAAGGCAAACCAAAACCGAAGGTATTTATAATGTAGTATTCAGTTACCTGGAAGAGAAAGTTGGCGTTTATGCCGCTGAGGCTGCGGTAAGAATTGCGCAGGCGCTAATTGATAATGAAGAATACGATTTGGAGCACGATATCCGCAGAATGAAAGAAATTCGTGAACTCGAAGCCCTCGGGCCAAGTACAGGCTCTATCGTTCAGGAAGCCGTTAGTAGAAACATTCCCTGGATCAGGTTGAATAAAAGTTCTTTGGTTCAGTTGGGATATGGTAAAAATCAGGTTCGTTTTAGGGCAACGATGACAGAAAAAACCAGCAGCATAGCGGTTGATATTGCCAGCAATAAAGAAGAAACAAAACGATTATTAACTGAAGCTGCAATACCTGTGGCATCTGGTGTAACCATTTCCAATCCTGATGATCTAGAAGCATCAGTTAAAAAAGTGGGCTTTCCATTGGTTTTTAAGCCTTTAGATGGCAATCATGGTAAAGGGGCAACCATAAATGTTAAAACAATGGAGGCTGCAAAAGCGGCTTTCGAATATGCTAAAACATACTCCCGCAGAGTGATTATCGAAAAATTTATTACCGGATATGATTTTCGCGTTCTGGTAATTGATCATAAAGTGGTGGCTGCTGCACAACGTGATCCGGCGCACGTTAAGGGAAATGGCATACATACTATCCAGGAGTTAATTGATAAAGAGAATGAAGATCCCCGCCGTGGCTATGGGCATGAAAATGTGTTAACAGAAATTGCTGTTGATCGTGATACGCTGGATTTGCTTGCGAAGAAAGAATACACTCTGGACACCGTACCTGAAAAAGGCGAAATTATTTATTTAAAATCGACCGCCAATTTAAGCACCGGAGGAACATCAATTGATGTTACCGATATTGTACACCCACAAAATATTTTTATTTGTGAAAGAATTTCACGGGTAATTGGACTTGATATTTGTGGGATTGATATTATGGCACAAAACCTCACACAACCACTTACAGAAAACGGAGGTGTTGTTTTAGAAGTAAATGCTGCTCCGGGTTTTAGAATGCATTTGGCTCCGAGTGAAGGTTTGCCGCGAAACGTAGCTGCATCTGTTATTGACATGCTTTATCCGCAGGGAAAATTATCTCAAATTCCAATTATTGCGGTAACCGGAACAAATGGAAAAACAACAACAACGCGTTTAATCGCACATATTATTAGAAGTAATGGTAAACGTGTGGGATATACAACCAGCGATGGGGTGTATGTTCATAACACCATGTTGATGAAAGGTGATACCACCGGGCCGGTAAGTGCTGAGTTTATTTTGAAAGACCCTACTGTAGAGTTTGCTGTTTTAGAAACAGCCCGTGGTGGAATTCTTAGAGCAGGGCTTGGCTTTGGTGCATGCGATATCGGTGTGGTAACCAATATCCAGGAAGATCATTTAGGCATTTCTGATATACATAACCTTGATGATTTAACCAGAGTTAAAGCCGTGGTTATCGGCGCAGTTCGCAGAAAAGGCTGGGCAGTTCTGAATGCCGATAATGGTTATTGTGTAAAAATTGCCCGGGATGCACGCTGTAATGTGGCTTACTTTAGTATGGATGAAAATAATCCGGTAATTAAAGAGCATTGCCGTAAAGGTGGCATCGCTGCTATTTACGAAAATGGATTTATCACGATTAAAACAGGCGATTGGAAATTGAGAGTTGATAAAGCCACCCACATTCCGTTAACCTTTGGAGGCGCTGTAAATTTCATGATCCAAAATGTTTTAGCAGCAACATTAGCAGCTTATTTATGGGGTTATAAGCCAGAGGACATCCGTTTATCTTTAGAAACTTTTATCCCTTCGGCAGCACACACGCCTGGAAGAATGAATGTTTTCAGATTTAAAGACTTTAAAGTGTTGGTAGATTTTGCGCATAATCCGGATGGATTTAACGGTGTAAAAGCTTATTTGCAAAGTGTGGAATCAACTGAACATGTTGGAATAATTTCCGGAACAGGGGATAGAAGAGATGAAGATATCATTGAAACAGCGAGAATCGCAGCGCAAATGTTCAATAAAATTTATATCTGTCAGGAGAAATATTTGCGTGGCAGAGAGCAACAAGAACTGGTCGATCTACTGGTAAAGGGAATTAAAGAAATAGATCCTGACAAAGAAATCATCATCAATAATAACAGCAGTGAATGTTTACAGGATGCAATAAATCATGCTAAAAAAGGCTCTTACCTTACTATTTTGAGCAATACGATTGATAATACGATTCAACGTGTTACAGAACACCTGGATAAAGAGTTAGAATCGTAATTCAGTTCACCCATAGATAAGAACTGTTTGTAAATAAAAAGCGGTTGACCAAAAGGTTAACCGCTTCTCTTTCGACTAAAGCTAACTTACGCTTGAGCGTCGCGTAATCTTTTAATTTCGTCATGAGATATTCTTAATGATGCTTTCTGATCAGAAATGAGCTCTCTTATATGTGATGGAAGGCTTTCTTCTTCAAGCGCCATTTTATATGCATTTTGTGCTGCATCTTCTCCAAACTCACAATTATTTAATACTGTTTGACGATCGTTACCTGTAAACAAAGCTTTAACATCCATCCAGGCTCTGTAAATTTTGCCCGAATTTGTGGTTCCAGTTTCAATGTCTTCTCCCAGTGCAGAAACTTCTGTAGCCAAAGCCATTTTATATTTCTGACTTTCCTCAATCATATTTAAGAATAAAGATCTTAGATCAGCATCACCGTCTTTTAATTCTTTGCGGGCCTTTTCATAACCTTCAATACGGTCGTTGTTAATTTGAACGAGGTCATTCAATACCTCTGCTGTTTCTGTTGTAGTTTTCATGTTTTTTATAGATTTTGATGTTTAGTAGTTCAACATAAGCAACAACAAAAGGTTTGTCATTTTTTTAAAAAAGGAATTCCTTCGGGTAATGGTAAATGAAGTTATCCTTTTGTAGCCCGACACAATAAAACGTTGTTTAGTTAGTCGCATTTTTTTTACGCAGAAATAGAACGATTTATCTGAATTTTTGATTTTATAAATGCAGATTGCAAACTTTCAATTTCATCAAATATTGTTAAAAATATGAGCGTTTTTTTTCAGACTCCACCAGATGGTGGCACTGTTTATACTGAAACCAATTTAAACAATCTATTTCCTGAGCCTTTAAACGCCATTACAAGTGGCGTATTTTTAGTTATTGCTATTTACTGGACTTTTAAGGTATGGGGCAAATTTAAACAACATACATTTTTGAGTATTGCCTTGGTGTTACTTTATATTGGGGGCATTGGAGGAACAACTTATCATACTTTTAGGCGCTGGCCTATCTTTATCATGATGGATTGGATGCCAATTATGTTACTTTGTCTCTCTGCCGGTGTTTATTTTCTGGCGAAATTAACAAAATGGTATTTTGCTGTTTTTATAGTGGTGATTTATGCTTTCTTTCAGTTTTACATCAGGCAACTTTTTTCTAACGGCGATTTCCAGATTTTCATCAACATTAATTATGCTTTTATGGCTGCCCTGGTACTGTTCCCTTTGTTTGGTTATTTGCTCAAAACCAACTGGAAAAATGGAAAGTGGGTTGGTTTTGCGCTTATGGCTTTTATTTTTGCTTTAACATTTCGCATAGCCGATAAGTGGGAGATATTACAAGTTGGTACACATTTCTTATGGCATACTTTTGGAGCAGTAGCTGCATTCTGTATGCTTAATTATATTTACCTGGATCATTCTAAAAGACCTATCTCCTTGTTCGGTGGCGCACCCAAAACAACTTGATGAATTAAAAAATGATTATGGTAAAAATATAAGAGCGCCACAGATTCGCAGATTTTCTTTGACTATGCTCAAGATGAAAATCTGCGAATCTGTGGCTTATATATTTCATCGTCTCTGACAGAAATGTGCCCCTATCGGTTGTGTCACACCAACCGAAATTAACGATCCATGCCCAATGTGATTTATTCGATTGAGATGTTCCGATCGGCTCGGTGCATTAATGACTAAGGATAATATCTTTATGCTCCAATTACCCCAGTTGGTCAACCGATAAAAAGAGCGCCACAGATTCGCAGGTTTCTTCGACTATGCTCAAGATGAAAAATCTGCGAATCTGTGGCTTATATATTTCATCGTCTCTGACAGAAATGTGACCCTACCGGTTGTGTCACACCAACCGAAATTAACGATCCATGCCCATGTGATTTATTCGATTGTAAATGTTCCGATTGGCTTGGTGCATTAACGACTAAGGAATGTCTTTATACTCCAATTACCCCCATCGGTTGG
The DNA here is from genome assembly GCF_003339865.1 of Pedobacter chinensis. Classification (GTDB taxonomy): domain Bacteria; phylum Bacteroidota; class Bacteroidia; order Sphingobacteriales; family Sphingobacteriaceae; genus Pedobacter; species Pedobacter chinensis. The sequence goes on along the minus strand of NZ_QPKV01000014.1, from coordinate 101,173 downwards.
TCAACCGATAAAAAAGAGAGCCACAGATTCGCAGATTTCTTCGACTATGCTCAAGATGAAAAATCTGCGAATCCGTGGCTTATTTATTTCATCGTCTCTGACAGAAATGTGACCCTACCGGTTGTGTCACACCAACCGAAATTAACGATCCATGCCCAATGTGATTTATTCGATTGAAATGTTCCGATTGGCTCGGTGCATTAATGACTAAGGATAATATCTTTATGCTCCAATTACCCGGTTGGTCAACCGATAAAAAAGAGCGCCACAGATTCGCAGATTTCTTCGACTATGCTCAAGATGAAAAATCTGCGAATCTGTGGCTTATATATTTCATCGTCTCTGACAGAAATGTGACCCTATAGGTGTCAAATAACGCCCACTAATCACCGTAATCCTATTGTTTCAATTTCGGAATCCTTGTTGGTGTATCGGTTCCATTAACAATTGAAGTTGCACTTTTCGCAATTGCTTTAATTGTCGACAATATATTCTCCACATCCAGGGTGCTGTATTCATCTTTTACGGTGTGATAAAATTTATCTACATCAATTTGATCTGTACTAATAGTATGGGCAGGTACGCCCAACGCCGCCAAAGTTGCGTTATCGCTTCTGTAGAACAGGTTCTCTTTGATATAGGGATCAGGATGGAAAGTAAATTCTGTTCCTGCTAAATTTTTTTGTAGAATTTTTCCAAAATCTGATTTATCAAAACCTGTAATAAAAGCACTATTCTTTCCGAATTTAGAATCCTTACCGATCATTTCGATATTAAACATGGCCACAACATCATCAGGGTTTAATTTTTCAGAAAAATACTTAGCGCCGAAACCACCGATTTCTTCAGCGGTAAAAGCCACAAAAATTAAGGTGCGTTCATTGTTTTTCTGCGCCTTATAGTATTTAGCCAACGCAATCATTGCTGTAGTTCCCGATGCATCATCATCGGCTCCGTTGGCAATGCTGTCACCATCAACAGCTTTAACCACACCTAAATGATCATAATGACCCGAAAAAACAACCAGTTCTTTCGCTTTTGATTTTCCCGGAATTATCCCCGCCACGTTGAACAATGGCATTTTTGAAACCTTACTCTTTAAATCAACATTGAAATCTTCTGCAACATCAGTGCCCAGTACAAAAAACTGAACTGCTGATGCACCGGCATCCATGCTTTTTTCATCCAGAGTTGCTGGTTTATCAAAGTAAGTTTTATAACGCTTAAAATTCTCTGTAAACTTCGCATCAACCAATACCAGCTGATTTTTACCCGCCGACAACATTGTTCTAAACTGATTGACGAAAGGTTGATCGGGATCGAGTTTTACAACGCTGGTATTTGATTTATTTAAACTGATATTTTCAGCATTTACGCCTGATAAAATCAGGTTATCTGCAGAAATTTCTTTTCCATCAATTTTAATGGATTTACTCAAATTGGCCACCTGATATTTATAAAACGTTTGGCGAAACCCTTTCTCTCCGGTTAGTGGTTGCAATCCGATTTTCTTAAATTCTGATTCAATAAAAGTAGCAGCCTTATCAATGCCAGGCGAAAATGTGGCGCGTCCCTGCATTTCATCGGCACTTAAAGTTTTAATTAAATGATCGGTGTATTCTCTTGTGATAATTTTATCAATATTTTGGGCGTTGACCTGTAAACCAGTTATCCCAACAAGCGCTGCGAGCAATATTTTTTTCATCCGTATAAATTTGTTTTTAATTGTGATGAAGCTATCAGATTTATTCATACCACTGTGTAGTTTGAAAAATCATGATGGTTTCATGTTCTAATTATTAGTTCTTATTTAGTTTTTATCTGTGAGTTTAACCAATTATCTCTAAAAGTTTGCATGGCCTGGGTTAAAGTACCGCCTGTTTTTTCTATGGATATGATTTCCAAAACCGGGTTTTCTGCCAAAGTTAATTTGGTTGATTTTTGCAGGCCACGATAAAGATAGGTAATGGCAATCACATCGCCAGGTTTATGTGCATTTATAACCTTCTCAACACCCGCTAAATCGTTCACTTCCTGCCAATCAATGGTAAGCAACACATCTCCAACATCTAAACCGGCTTGATAAGCTGGCGTTCCCTGCAACGTTTGCGGTAAGGTTACTTTTCCATCTGAAACACTCATGTTCCCAAAGCCTGTATAAGCCTGGCCAGGATTCGCTTTGCGCAAAACCAAACCTGCATTTAACAGGAGTTTGGCATAATCGTTTTTTTCTGTTCCGTAAATATACTTTTTAAAAAAATCTTTAGCGAAAGATGGATTTTTAGTCAGTTCACCCAAAGTTTTTTCCAAATCTGAAACGACATAAGGAATTTCAGGCTTACCATAAGTTTTCCAAAGCGCCCGCATATAATCATCAAGCGTAAGCTTAAATTCCGAACGCAAACGAAGATCAAGGGCTAAAGCTGTAGCTGCACCATAAGTATAATAGGAAAGAAAGATATTGCCTTTATTGGTTTGATCAATCGCTACACCGGCATCTGCAAAAACAGCATACCGACTTGCTTCAATTGGCGAAAAATTCTTTGCTCCGGGTGAGTTTAATACCGCGTTTACCATTCCGTTAAATGCCTGAAGCGAGTTATCAACCGTTTTTAAACCTGCTCTGGTTAACAACAGGCCTCCATAATATTGGGTAAATCCTTCTGCCAGCCATAATTCATCACTGATATTGGAGTGTTCGAAATTGAAAGGCTCTAAAGTTTTTGGTCTCAAACGTTCTACATTCCAGCTGTGAAAATATTCATGAGAAAAGGTGCCCAGCAAGTTGGATTCATAACCTTCTATTTTTGGTGTACGCTGAACAATTGATGTAGAGTTTCTATGTTCCATTCCATCGCCTGCATTGGAGGGGTAAACATCTTCCAGAAAGTAATAATTTCCGTAATCATAAGCCGGAAATTCTCCCCACACCGCAAAATGTTCGTCAACCATTTTCTTTAGCATTTCTGCATAGTGATCAATAGCTTTTTGGGTATCATTTGAATGTGCAATTAAATGAATGGTTTGTGCTTTTCCATCACTATTTTTAACCTCCCAACTTGAAGTCTTATAATCTGCAATTTCAATAGGACTATCCATAAAATATTGCAGGTTCGAGGCATAATAAGTGTTATTTCCCATTGGTTTTAGCTGTGTAGCCACCTTCCAGTTCTGCTGATCAGCATACCTGAACTGAACTAAACGCGGCCGGGCATCCATCCCTACCGGAAAAGCAAATGTAGCCGGAATATTCATGTGTGCATGAGTTTCATCAAAACCCGCATAAGTTCCATCAATCCAATTCCCGAATAAGGTATAGGTTACTTTGACCACATTCCCATGCGATGATATTTCATAAACATCGCCTGCAGACGGTTTAATGACCAATGATTTTCCGCTGGCATCAAAAGCCTTTAAATTATACACATTTTTGCCAAATTCATGTGTAGCATAACGCCCAGGCGATGATCTGCTCATCCTCACTTTTAAATTGCCAGCAGGTACATTTGGAATTTCCATTGCAATTTCAGCCTCATGATGGATGGCATTTGGAAATGAAACCACATAACGAATTTCATTTTGTGCAAAAGCAGATAGCGACAACATGCTGATTAAAGCAACACTTAGAATTTTCTTCATAAAAAAGATTTGATGGGCTCAATTTAGTGAAAAAGAGAACAAAGAAATGTAAAATGTAAGAGGGAAAATGAGAGATGGAAATGGCACCAACGCAAGGCTAAATTATCCACCTACATTTCCCATATTACAGCTAATCTTTATCCCAATCGTATTTTTCCAGATCGCGGTAAGCCTGGCCTTTTATAATTTCCTTTCGCTTGGATGATTCAGCATCTACCCTGGTTTCATGAATATTATCGGCTACTTCAAAATGAAAATCTTTATCTTTTTTAGATTGATAAATGGAAACTTCATCAACATCAGCGGTGGCATAGTCATAAGGTCCGCGGGCGCTCATCAGTTTTACAAAAACAGGCAAACACTCGAAGAAAATGAACAGCAGGCCAATAAAAGTAACAGCAATAGCGGTATTGTTATCACGAGAGCCATCAACATTGAACTTCAGCTGGCCTAAAGCCCAGTTTCGGTCTGCAAATCCTGCAATATCCGATAAACTATCCAGTTGTTTTTTGGTGTAAAGTTTCTCTGTAAACAAACCATCGAAATCTTTCCGCTTATCTATAAAAGATTCTGATTTATTGATATTCGCTTTTAAAGTGTCAAGTTCAGCCTCTCGCTGCTTTATTTCAGCCTCTTTTCGTTTGGCGTACGGACCATAGCCCATTACGCCTGATGTTTCAGCAGTTTTATTTCCAAAGATTTCGAAATTCAGCTTTTGCCTGTCTGCCTTGATTCCTTTTTCCAACGAATCCCGTGTGGCTTTTTGCTGATTTAAACGCCCAAATTCTACCTGATACTTATTCTCGAAGGCTTTGTTTAAGGTGTCAATTTTTGACCGTTGACCATTCAGATAGCTTACTTTCAGGCGTTCTTTGATTTCTTTATCAAAAATCTTCAGTTCAATAGGTCTGGAGATAACCATGCCGATCATGATGGCAAGGAGAATACGGGGCGTGGCTTGCAGGAGTTGTTTATTGGTGCTTGCGCTTTTATTGATACTGGCCACAATATATCTATCCATGTTAAAAATGGCAGCACCCCATAAAAAGCCAAAAACAATGGCGAAAATCACAGCTAAATCATCGCCTTTAAAAACAAAATACATTGCATAACCACCAGATAGGGCGGCAAAGAGGCCTGTAAAGAAAATTGTGGCACCAATGCCTGTATATTTATTTTGTTCTGTTGGATACTTTTCCAGTGTTGGGATGTGAGCACCAGAGCAAAACCAAAAGAAACGGTTTAGTTTGTCCATTTATAAAACTTTATATTTAAACGCTTAAGGGTTTGATATGTTACAGATTTTTGAGAAAATATATGCTTCTTTTTTGCTGGTGCAGGCAAAACCGATTTTCCTATATTTCCGTTATAAAAAATAAATTCTCAATGATGGAGGAGAGACCGGTAAATTGCTTTTATATACCAATCATTTATATTGCATATAAAAGGCAATTTATCTAAGTTTGCATAAACACAGATAACAACATGAAAGAAATATCAGTACAGGAACTAAAAGAGAAAATTGATAATAATGAAGATTTTCAATTGATTGATGTTCGCGAAACATTCGAATACGAGGTTTCAAACCTTGAAGGAGAAAACATTCCATTGGGTGGAATTTTAATTGAGGCTGATAAAGTTGCTAAAGATAAACCTGTAATTATTCAATGCCGTAGCGGAAAAAGAAGTGCTGCTGCTGTAATGCAATTAGAGGCTCAGTATGGCTTCGATAATCTTTATAACTTAAAAGGTGGGATTTTAGCCTGGCAAGAAGCTTATGATCCAAATATGCCGGTTTACTAATAAATGAGAGAATGAATGAGTTTTAAATGAGTGAATGTTAAGGCGTAATATTCATTTAAAATTCATTCACTCATGCAATAATTATTTTTACGCTCACGTTATTCTATCATTCACTCATTCAATTATTACACCGTGGGTAAAAAATTCGCTTTAAATATCTTTTACAATCTTGCCATTATTTTGTCTATTTGTGGAATAGTTTGGTGTTATAACAACCATAAGCCTCTTCCTGGCGGATTTCTGGTAGGTGTTGCTGCTTGCCTGGTTTATTTCAAATATCAGCTCATGAAAGATATCCGGAAAACCTTTAAAGAAAAAGATCAGAAGTAACGCCTTCCAAACCTAAACCTGATCGTTTTTTCAAAATATATTTTCCATCTTCAAAAACCGGATCGGCAAAAGGATTATTCTTGGTTAACCACGGTCCATCTAAATCTGCCCAGTTGCAAAGCGGTGCCAAAGCAGCCGCAGCTAAGGTTGCACAACTGGTTTCACTCATGCAGCCAATTAATACTTTCATCCCGAAAGAACGGGCTTTCAAAATCATTTGATGGCCTTCATACATTCCGCAGCTTTTCATCAGTTTTACATTAATGCCGTGATATGCACCTTTCAGCTTGTCCATATCTGCCAAACGCTGTACAGCCTCATCAGCCAGCAGAGGAACCGGACTCCGTTCTGTTAGCCACGCATTGCCATCCAAATCCATTTTATCCATTGGTTGCTCAATCAAAACCACACCTTGATTATGCAGCCAATAAATTAAATCAATCGCTTTGATTCTATCGCTCCAGCCTTGATTTGCATCTACATATAACGGAACATCGGTCATACTACGAATGGTTTCAATGATTTCCTGATCGTTATCTCTTCCCAGCTTCACTTTGATCACCTTAAATTTTTCAGCATCTTTCAGTTTTTCACGGATCACTTCAGGGGTATCAATGCCGATGGTGTAAGAAGTTACCGGCATCAGCGCTGGATCAGCACCATAAATTTCATAACACGGTTTGTTTAGCATCTTTCCCTGAATATCATTTAAAGCAATATCAATGGCGGCTTTTATGGCAGGCTGCCCTGGAGCAAGGCGATCTAAATAAGCAATGATTTCCTGAAAGTTGAACGGATATTGAATCTTGCTCCAATCTACCAGACTTAAAAAAGCATTGGCGCTTTCGTAACTTTCACCCATATACGGAACCATCGATGCCTCTCCATATCCAATAAAATCTTCATATTGGATTTTTAAAAGCATCAGTGGCGTGCTGGTGCGGGTAAACTTCGATATTGAAAAAGGGTGTTTTAATTCTAATTCAAATTGCTTGCAACTTATTTTCATTGTTAATCGTCTTACTTCTAAATCAGTCATCTGATGAATGAACCGTGATGGCTATATTCATTCGGTCACTTTTAATTCTCGCTTTACAAATCTAGTCATCGAATGAATAAAAACATTTGGCTATATTCATCCGGTGACTACTAAATGCGCTTTGTTATGAAAAACATTTCAAGATTACGGTATTTTATTTATTTATCCTTAATAATTATTGGAGGATGTACCACAGGGAAAAATGCCTTGCAAAAAGGCGATTATGATGCTTCAGTTGCAAAAGCAGTAAGCAGATTACAGAACTCGCCCAAAAACAGCGAAGCCATGCAGGTTTTAAAAACAGCTTATGATTTGGCATTACAAGATCATTTAAGGAAAATCAATGAGGCTAAAATGTCGAACAATTTATTCAGATGGGAATCGATTATGTATGATTACCAGAAAATCAATCAATTGGCTGATGATATTAACAGTTGTCCGGCTTGTTTGGCTTTGGTTCCCAATCCATCAAAATATATAAAAGAAGTTGCAGAGAGCAAGCTGAATGCCGCTGCAGCCAGGTATGAATCAGGAATGGGCTATCTGAATTCAAACAATCGCCTATCCGCTAAAAAAGCTTATTATGAATTCGAAAAAGTGCAGAATTTACAGCCTAACTATAAGGATGTAAAAGCGAAAATGGAAGATGCTTATTGGGCAGCAGTAACCAAAGTGGTGGTTCAACCGATCATGTTAAACAGAAGTCCTTATAAATTGAGCGCTGATTATTTTCAGCAACAAATCGATCAGTTCATCAGCAGTTATGCCAGAAACAAGTTTGTGATTTTTTATGGCGAGGAGCAGGCAACTAAGCAGAAAATTGTTCCTGATCAGGTTTTAAGCTTAAATTTTGATGATTTTGTGGTTGGACAAACTTACGTGAAAGAGCGGGTTGAAAAGCTGAAACGTGATAGCGTTATCGTTGGCGAAACCCGCGATCGTAAACCTGTTTACGGAACTGTTAAGGCTACTTTAAGCATTTTTGAGAAAAACATCTCATCATCTGGTTTATTGGACATGAGCATTATGGATTGGCAAAGCAAAAAGATCGTTCGCCAGCAAAAATTTCCCGGCACCTATGTTTGGAGAGATAGCTGGGCTAGCTTTAACGGCGATGAAAGGGCACTGGATAAAAATCAGTTGGCCATGACAAGAAGAAAAGAGGTGTTGCCTCCACCTCCGGATGCTTTATTTTTAGAATTTACCAAACCTATTTATACCCAGCTGGTAGATAACATCAGTTATTTTTATAATAATTATTAAGAGCATCTCTCGCAGATTAAAGCAAGAACTGTCTTTAACGTCATTGCGAGGCACGAAGCAATCTGTTTTGCATAAAAGATTGCTTCGTGCCTCTCAATGACGATCATTTTAATAAACACATGCTGTTGTAATCCCAACGTTAAAATAAAACATCGTTAACAAGCTGTAAAAATATAATACCTAATATTGCAGCAATGAACACTGGCTTATACAATCCTTTCAAAAACTTCGATTTTTTATATAAAAAATGCTTTCTAAGCGGCAATACATTTAACTCTCCTGTAGTACAGGTTCCGTTAATTCCCAAATGGCTACTGGAGCAGGCTGGCTTAACCGGAGAAGAGCAGATCCAGTTTTTAGATGAAAGCATTCGCTCTTACAACACCCTGGTTATCCCTGTAAATAGTGAAATCAATGAACAATTTTTAAATCCGTTAGAAGAAAAAATTGAAACCGCTTTTGCAAAGGGTCATGATGCCGTTGCCGCATTACCTGAACTGGAACTATTCAATTGGATTGGAAAATTCCTGTATGGTTTCGTATATATTGAAATGAATGCTGCATTACGAAAAGAGATGACTGCTGATGGCCTGAACATGTCGCAATCATTAATGATGAAATTTGCGAACCTGAATTTCATGATGCAGAATTTATATACCAGCATTGAATTTGAAGATTTTACGCCATGGTCCATCACTGTTGTAAAACTCGAAAACAAAGAAACACCATTCAGTTTTCGGGATGAGATTAATACGCTTACGTTCTCTTTAAAAATGAAAGATTTTGGCTTTATTGCCTGTTTACAGGATAATGGAACCAATAAACGTTATCATCAGGAAATCCTGAACGAGATAAAAGACAAAGCTTTAACCGCTGAGCAGTTTGAAGAATTAACAGCTCGTTTCTACTATTCTGCTTATCTTTTTAACCGCTTACCGGAATATACCTTTATGCCGGTAGAAGGCACAACCTACATAGAAGCCATGCCGCTTCGCGGGAACATGAGCAAGCCATTGTTTGATGTTTGGCAGCACAAAATTTATGCTCAGGTGTTAGAAAATTTCTGGAAACCCTGGGGTTATGTCAAGTTTGAGATTATCAAAGATCCGGACCGCCCGATGAGTTTCTTTGAAAAACCATGTTTACCTGCCGCCGGTTAAAATCGAAATAAAATGCGGAATAATTCCAGGAACGAAAATTACAGTAAAAATCAATCCTGTTAGCGCACCAAAAAAGTGGGCATCATGATTGATATTGTCTCTTGAATTTTTAGAAGCATACGCACAATAGATCAGATATAAACCACCAAATGCAACTGCAGGGATGCCAATAGGAATAAACATGATGTAAAGTTTTGACATCGGCTTAAAAAGAATATAACTAAAAAGCACCGCACTAATCGCTCCAGAAGCACCCAAACTATTATAGTGGAAATCGTTCTTATGCCTGAACAACGTGGGCAGATCGCTTAATATCAGGGCTAAAAAATACAACAGCCCAAACTGCCAGCTTCCCATTAATTGCTCTAAAGTAAAGGCAAAAGCATAAAAGGTAAACATGTTAAAGAACAGGTGCATCCAATCGGCATGGATTAAGCCACTTGTAATCAAGGTATACACATTCTGACCTTTTGCTACACTAAATGGATGCAACATGAACTTGCCGTAAATGCTATGATCGTAAAAGGCATAAAGACTGGTTACTACTGTGAAAACGAAGATGATAGATGCTACAGGAGCGGTATTTAAGTATTCCATTTTGTTATTTTAGATCGAGCTTTACATCTGTTACCAAACGGGCCACCGGATATCGGTTATGGGTTTTCTCGTAATAATCAGAATTTTTATAGACAAAATCAAGTTGAGCGGCACCATTCTTTGCAAAGTCTGCATCTGCAGCCTTTTTAGCCGCCAATTTATTTTTTAATTCTGGATTATTCTTTAACAACTCTGCAGCGGTATCTTCAAAAATATAAGCAGAATAATGTTCTTTCATATCTAAAATAGAATCGAAAAAATTCCAGTTGAAATAAGAATCAGTAGCTTGTGGCTCTAAAGTCTCTACAATGAATCGATTTGTTTTTTGATTCACGTAAACCACAGCATCCCCGGCATAATACTGCAAAGTATGATGAACCGGGCTTATCTTAACCGCCGAATGCAGGTAATGCCCTTCGTATGGTTTTGCGGAAGTTTTAAAATCAGTTATATAATAGCTTTCCACAGGAACCTTCACATCGGATTTCAATTCATCAACCCGAACGTTGTTAAGCTTAAGTAAGTCAATTATCCTATCCCATGCTTTTGGAATAATATAAGCAACGGGTTTTTGAACCGATGTGGCAGGTTCATAGTTATTCCACTCTTTAATGGTTTTGGTAAAAGGCTTGCTCCTGTCATAAAACAACCGGTCAGCACCGCTAACCTCGCTCGCTTTATGACCAGATTCGTATCCTTTAAAAGATAAATCATTCGCCAACGTTTTATTTAGTTTCCACTCTAACAGAAATTCTTTTTGAGCAGCTACAAACTCATCGGCTTTGCGCTTATTTTCGCCAATGATTTTAGCATCCCGTTGTACCACATTTATGTAGGTTTGCAATAATTTATAAGTTGCATCTACCCTTAAATCGTATGATTTTAACATGTGCGTTTCGGGCATAAAGCCAATGGTGTTGTGCAGCGCAACATAACCTGTTGAGTAACGTGGAGATTCAATAAAACCAGCTATCCCTGTTTCCGGTATTTCGCCAAATGAATTGACATAAGGAATCATAGGATATCCTTTTTTCTCCATTTCTGTATATAAATCTGGCACCAGGGTTTTAGTTAAATAGGCTGACAAAATACTGTTTAACTTATCTTTTTGCGTTGGGATAAGTGTCATCACGTACTGATAATCGGCACCGTTGCTGGTGTGTGTGTCTACAAAAACCTCTGGTTGCCAGCTGTTAAAAATCAATTGAAACGCAGCTGAATTTTTTGAATCGGTTTTAATGAAGTCACGGTTCAAATCCAGATTTTTGCTGTTACCACGAAAACCATAAGCAATTGGTCCGTTTTGATTTGCCCTTGATGTTGAAGTCCGGTTGAAGCTACCATCGATATTATATACCGGAATGATGCAAATGACCACATCTTTCGGAAGTTGATCGGTTTTCAGTAAATCCCGCGCAAGCATCATTGAAGCATCAATTCCTTCGGGTTCTCCCGGATGAATACCGTTGTTGATGAGTAAAATTCTTTTATTATTTTTTCTGATCGCAATCGGATCAAAAACCCTGTCCCTTGATAAAACCAAAAGATGAAGTGGCTTTCCAAAATCGGTACTGCCATAAGTAAATAACTTGGCCTGAGGGTAGGTTTTTGCTATGTTTTCGTAGTAAGAAATTGCCTCATTATAAGTGGTTGTTTTATTTTTACCACTACTCTCGAAGGGTGTTTTTTGTGCCATTGTCTGAAAGGTTAAGAATAGAAAACAAAAAACATAGAAATTTCTCATGTACACCAAGTTTAAATAAGAAGACGATTTATGATTTAAAAAAACTTACGGTATGCTCTTATTCCTCCGAAAAAGTATTTCACACCAATGCTGTAAACATTAAAAGTATCAGGATTGTAGTTTTTAAATTTTGTAGATGGGTCATTATAGCCATCTAAACCCTCGCCAAAGGTAAAGTTACTTTGCGCATTGAAGTTGATTACATAACGAACATATCCGTAGCCATCATTAATATAATAATTAAAACCCAAATTAATCGGCACCAGTAAGTTTAAGCTTTTATCTTTCCCCGGAAAAGGCCCATAACCAGGATCAATAGTAGCCCAACTCGGCTTATAGCGAACAATATCGGTTATATTATTATTGATCACACCTATGCCAACACCTGCATAAAGCCCTTTTAATGCATCTAATACAGGCTTTCTCTCATATTGAACAAATTCACCCAGGTAAAGTTTAAGGTTGGCAGTAGCGCTGGTATATTTATTTACAAATTGTCTGTTATGAGGGTCAGTAACAATATCTCCGCCCTGAACCATTCCGTATTGTGCCTCAATTCCTCCTGTTATAAAAGGCGTAAAATGAAAATTAATTTCACCATAAGTGGTATAACCCCAATTCCCTTCCACAACATCCGTTTTAGAAAAATTAGCTCCGCCACCCAGCGCCCAAGACCATTCAAAATAATTTGATTGTGCAAATGAAAATGTAACCAGAAACGAGAATAAAACAGTTAGGGATGCAGTTTTAAGAAGGCTAAAAGTCATATCGTTTTTTTACAAAAATAATATGTTTATTGAAAATCTATAATTTTTACCTTTGAATTATGAGTAAGTATACCAACTTTAACAAGTCTTTAGCGCACAGATTTATAAAATATGCTAAAATAGATACACAATCTGATCCGAATTCCAATAGCTGTCCATCAACTGAGAAGCAAAAGAATTTAGGAAAAGAATTGGTTCGGGAATTGCTGGAAATGGGCATTTCTGATGCAGAAATGGACATAAACGGTTATGTTTATGGAACAATTCCTTCAACAACGGATAAAAATATACCCGTAATCTTTTTCTGCTCGCACATGGACACCTCTCCGGATTGCAGTGGCGAAAATGTGAAACCGATTATTCATGACAATTATCAAGGACAGGATTTAATTTTGCCGGATGATCACAATATTGTGCTGAAAATGTCTGATCACGCAGACTTAAAACACCAAATTGGTAACGATATTATCACGGCAAGCGGAACCACTTTATTGGGTGCAGACAACAAAGCCGGACTTGCAGAAATTATGGAAGCTGCTGATTTTCTGATGAAAAACCCTGAGGTAAAGCACGGTACCATAAAAATTCTTTTTACCCCTGATGAGGAAATTGGACGAGGCGTGGATCGGGTTGATCTTAAAAAGTTAGGTGCTGATTTTGGCTATACCGTAGATGGCGAAACATTAGGTTCCATTGAAGATGAAACCTTTTCTGCAGATGGAGCAACTTTAATCATCAATGGAGTGAGTACACATCCGGGGTTTGCCAAAGGTAAAATGGAAAGTGCAATTAAAATACTTTCTGATGTGATCAGCGCTTTGCCAAAGGATAAATTAACACCGGAAATGACTGACCAAAAAGAAGGTTTTATTCATCCCGTAAGTATTACAGGCCAAGTGGAACAAGCTGAAGCACAATTTATCATCAGAGATTTTACAGATGAAAAATTAGCTGATCATGGTAAATTTTTGGAAGAAACCGTTAAAAGCATCATGAAAAAATATCCGGGTTCTAGCTATTCGTTAAAAATCAATGCACAATACCGAAACATGAAACAAGTATTGGATCGGCATCCAAAAATTGTTCAGTATGGCATTGAAGCCATTGAAAGAGCCGGAGTAGTGGCCAAACAACAAAGTATTCGTGGAGGAACAGATGGTTCAAGACTATCATACATGGGATTACCATGTCCTAATATTTTTGCGGGTGAACATGCTTTTCACAGTAAACAAGAGTGGGTAAGCGTGCAGGATATGGAGAAAGCGGTTCAAACCATTATTAACATCGCCTGCATCTGGGAAGAGAAAGGATAGCGCAGTCAGGAGTCTTAACTGACTCTTGATTTCTGAAAAGAGTCAACCCGTACCTGAAACAAAAAGATTAACTGAAAATCCTTGCAGAGGCAACCAATCAAATTTAATGAAAATTGTTTCTAAAGCCCCGTTAATTTATTACTTTTAATGTGTAATGATAACCCTCGAAAACGATTATTTAAAAGCCAGCCTGACTGCCAAAGGAGCAGAACTTCAAAGCTTATACAGTAAAGAAACGCAAATAGAATATTTATGGAATGGTGATCCTGAATATTGGGCAAAACATAGTCCGGTACTCTTTCCAATTGTTGGTTCTTTAAAAAATGAAAGCTTTAATTATCAGGGAGAAAACTATAAATTACCACGGCACGGATTTGCCCGTGATCATGTTTTCAGTTTTGAAAAAGTTAATGAAACAGAAGTTGTTTTTACTTTAACACAAAGTGATGAAACCTTAAAAGTTTATCCGTTTTATTTTGAATTAAAACTGAAGTATAAGCTCATAGATCGTAAGTTAAATTTAACATACGAAGTAATTAATACGGGTAATGATGAAATGTTATTTTCTATAGGCGCTCACCCTGCATTCGCTGTTCCCAATACGCCTAATACTGCTTACGAAGATTATTATCTTGCCTTCAATACGGATGACAAGCTAACTTATTGGACATTGGATGACGGCTTAGTGGCAAACGAAACCAAGATAATCGAGCTTGACGGACACAAACTCAACCTCAACCACGATTTGTTCTATAATGATGCTTTGGTTTTCAAAACCTTACAAAGCAATTGCATCAGCTTGTTGAATGATAAAAATGATTATGGTTTGCACTTTCATTTTGAAGATTTTCCATTTTTCGGGATTTGGGCCGCTGTAGATGCTCCGTTTGTTTGCCTCGAACCCTGGTGCGGTGTTGCGGATGGTGTAAACCACGACCAGAACTTAGCACATAAGGAAGGAATCATCACACTGAATCCAGGCAATAATTGGGAACGTTTTTGGGAAGTGGAATGTTTTTAAGACACCTGAAAACACCTAAGTTTTTCCACATCTGCCTCAGGTTTTCTAAGGTGTCTCAGGTGGTAAAAAACAAAAAACTGTTAACCATGCAAAAACGACAGCAAGTTCCAAAACCTCTCCCTGTGAACGGCAATGGTTTCTGTTAGGACAATGAAATCCCTCTCCTTGAAGAGAGGGAACAAAGCTTACCTGAAAGCCAACACTTTAAACTTTAAGGGATGACTTTCACAAAGGGTTAAAACCACAACCTGGCAACTCCCTCTCTTCAAGGAGAGGGACAGTACCAAAATGAGTTCCACTACTGCCATTGATAGGGAGAGGTAAAAAGCACCTAAGTTTTTCCACATCTGCCTCAGGTTTTCTAAGGTGTCTCAGGTGGTAAAAAACAAAAAACTGTTAACCATGTAAGAACGACGGCAAGTTCCAAAACCTCTCCCTGTGAACGGCAATGGTTTCTGTTAGGACAATGAAATCCCTCTCCTTGAAGAGAGGGAACAAAGCTTACCTGAAAGCCAACACTTTAAACTTTAAGGGATGACTTTCACAAAGGGTTAAAACCACAACCTGGCAACTCCCTCTCTTCAAGGAGAGGGACAGTACCAAAATGAGTTCCACTACTGCCATTGATAGGGAGAGGTAAAAAACACCTAAGTTTTTCCACATCTGCTTCAGGTCTTCTAAGGTGTCTCAGGTGGTAAAAAACAAAAAATGTTTAACGTATTAAATCTTAACATCCATTACTTTTCCATTCTTTCGGCTACTTTCTGCCATAAACCCCATGATATGGCTTTCTATTGATTCATCAATTGTTGAAGTAAGCAGAGCCGGATTTTGTTGAGCCACAGCTTGTACAAAATCTCTTACCAACAGCCAGTCACCGCCGCCATGACCACTGTTTTTATAGCCATCAACATCTTCGGCCTTAGGTATAAATTTAGTTTCCTGCCTGGTCTTAAAATCATGTACCACCAGTTCAGTCATATCTCCAACCATATCGCCCATAGAGCCCATAATTCTCGTCCTTCGATCATGATAGGATGTAAAAGCTTCCATTGAAAAATTGGCGGTAACACTATCGCTAAACTGAATACTCGTGATGTAATGATCGGGTTGGTCGTTATCCATTCTGTAAACGCAGCGACCATAATCACTTGTTTTTAATTTCTCTCTGATGGCCGCTTTCCTGTCAGTGGTATTTTCAGGAATATCCAACACCGAAGTTCTGGAATTTCGATCTACATATTCCTTTATAGCTGAATAAGGGCAGGCACGTTCCACTGCACAACCATCAGTACATCTTGCGGTACTGCCTTCTGGCGCATTTTCTTTTTTAAACCATTTTAAATCTCCCATGGCAACAATTCGTTTGGCCTTCTTGTTAATTACCCATTTCATAATATCTAAATCATGACATGATTTAGCCAGAATAATAGGGGTTGTTTCTTTTGAGTTGTGCCAGTTTCCACGCACATAGGAGTGCGCCATGTGTGTATGCTCAATGGGTTCAAAGTGCTGAATACTGATTACCTCTCCAATTGCACCTTTGGCAATAAGCTCTTTCATTTTCACAAAATAGGGTGCGTATCTTAATACATGGCAAACAGCCACAATCCTTCCAGTTTTTTTGGCTAAGGCTAAAATATCCCTGCACTCTTTTTCGGTTGGAGCGATTGGTTTTTCCAGTAAAACATCATAACCCATTTTTAAAGCCTGCATACAAGGTTCATAATGCAAATTATCGGGCATTGAAATGATCACCGCATCGGCCATTTTTGGCTTTTTAAAAACATCTTCCCAGGTGTTGAAGCGGTTTGCATCAGCAATATTATGCTTCTTCGCATATCTTTCATTTCTAAAAGGAACTGGCTCTGCCACCCCGATAATTTTAATCTGATCTGGAAAATTAGCGGCAAAATTACCATAAACCGTCCCTCTGTTTCCAGCACCACAGGTAATGGCCGTTATCGGTTTATCTAAAGGCTTATGTAATGGGTTTTCAGGAATGCGGTAACTGTAGGTATTTTCAGCCAAACGGGCCAATACATCAGTGCTCACAACTGTTGCCCCCAAACTCAGGCTAAGGGTTTTAAGTAAATTTCTGCGATTCATGTTTTAGTTCGTGTTTAGATGTTGATTTTATTTTTAGTGGTTCAGTTGCAAAACAGCTAATACAGGTAAATGATCTGATGCATAAGTTTCGTTGATCACCTGATGCTCAATGACACTAAAATTGTTGTCTTTTTTAAAGGCGATGTAATCAATAGTGTGTTTTGGATTAATAACAGGAATGGTAAAACCACAATCGGAGCAGGTTCTGCTGAATTGTTGATCAAATATTTTTAATGTTTCACTACCAGCACCAGCATTTAAATCGCCTGCAATAATAAATGGCAAGGTTTCATCTTTTGTTAATCGATTAATCTCTTGAATCTGCATTATTCTGTTCTCTTCCTCCCGCTGAGCATCAAGATGAGTAGAGGCAAACCTGATTTTTCTTCCATCGGCAAGGGTTGCAGCGGCAACGCCAATTACTCTTGGCTCTGCTTTGGGGTCTTTGTTACTTGGCAATTTATATGTTTGAGGATCGCTTAAAGGGTACCTGGAAAGTATGGCCACCCCATAATCTCCTCCATCATGATCAATTGCCTTGAAAAAATAAAAATTCATTTTAAGCCTGCTGGCCAAAACCACCGCTTCATTTATATTTCCTGAACGTTTGGTGTTGACATCAACTTCCTGCAAAGCAACCAGTTCAGGAGATTGCCGCTCTATTACCTTCACAATGGCATCAATATCAATCAACCCTTCTTTTGCTTTTGAGGGTGGATTGGCGTGATGAATATTATAGCTAAGTACACGAATGGTATTATCATCTCTTTTTACCGCCATTATTTTTGGGGAACAGGCAACAATTGACAGCGCCAATAACAAAAGATAATACATTGACTTTCCACTCATCTTTAAAGGGATTAAAAGTTAATTTTCGGTTTAACTAAATTACAAAATAAAACCATTTGAAATAATATGTAATGTTATTTTTATAAAAAAGAAACAAAACGCAACAAATAATAGGCGTTTCTGCTGTATTAAGTTTGAAAATTGCGGAAACAACATTAAATCTGCCTTGTTTAATTATTAATTCTTCAACAAAAAACATAAGATATGGATAATCAAGTAGAGAAAAACAAAGCGATTTGCAAAGTGTTTTTCGATGAACTTTTCAATAATGCAAACCTGGAGGCAATAGATAAGTTTGTTGATAGCGGTGTTACTGTACACCATACATTTCCCTGGCAACGAAAAGGTGCCAAGGCTTTCTATGATACTGTCGAAATATTTAAAATTGGTTTTCCTGATTTAAAAATTAAATTCAGTGATATTTTAGGAGAGGATGATAAAGTGATGTGTAAATTCACAGTAACAGGAACGCATAAAGAGATGTTTATGAATATTCCGGCAACAGGAAAAAAAATTGAATACGAGGAAGTGAATATCGTAAGGTTAAAAGACGAGAAAATTACCGAGCATTGGGTGGTTGCCGACACTTACAGTTTAATGCAGAAAATAACGGGAAATGTGGTTAACCCTTTGGTTTAGTGATCAGGGCAGCGTAAGCTTACTCATGAGCTTATGCTGCTAAATGCTGGCCAACTGCCCTTCGCTGTACTTCCATTAACTTTCCCATTTTTAGCAAACAATACACCAATCGCTGAACCACGCGGCAACATCTTGCTAAACTTAATTGCTTGGGTCAAAAATCGCCCGCTTTTTTGTCTCAACTGCACCCATTAAAGCAATTCCTGCTTTTTTAATTTAGTGTAAAACAAAAAAGAGATAATAATGAGAACCATGCACCCTTATTTAAACTTCGACGGCCAGGCTGAAGAAGCGTTTAACTTTTACAAATCTGTTTTAGGTGGAGAATTCAGCTTTTTCCAAAAAATGAGCGATGCACCAGAATCAGATAAATTGCCGGAAAATGAAAAAAACCGTGTAATGCATGTGGCGTTACCGATTAATGAGCACACCATTTTGATGGCATCTGATTGTTTGCCATCAGCCGGACATGTACTTAGAGAAGGAAATAATATGTATGTTCATATCGCCGCAGAAAGCAGAGAAGATGCAGATAAACTTTTTAATGGCTTATCAGCAGGCGGAACAATAGAAATGCCAATGGAAGATATGTTTTGGGGCGATTATTTCGGCAGTTTTAAAGATAAATTCGGGATTCAGTGGATGATCAATTTCGGCAGTTATTAAACTTTATGCCTTAGAAAGGGCTTTTGGTTTTTTCAAAAGTCCTTTTATTGTTACATTTTCAACCCCAATTATACCCCGTTTTTATTTGGTAGACTCTCTCTATTTCTGTATTCTTGTTGCTTGCACTTTTCATATTTAAGGTTGACGCTAAGCAGAACATGAACAATGTAAATCCAGGTATACTAAAAACCAAACAGCATTTTACCATTCTTGACGGACTAAGGGGCGTAGCTGCCATGGCCGTAGTCGCTTTTCATTTCCTTGAGATGGTTTATACAGATTACAGCAAAAACTTTATTGGCCACGGTTTTTTGGCGGTCGATTTTTTTTTCTGCTTGTCAGGTTTTGTGATTGCCTATGCTTATGATGACCGTATAGAGAAAATGGGTATCATGGAATTTTTCAAATCCCGAATCATCAGACTGCATCCCCTGGTTATATTTGGTTCGATATTAGGTTTATTGAGTTTTCTGTTCGATCCCTTTAGTGGAAGCATTGCACAATACAGCATTGGTAATATTACCCTCCTTTTTCTGAGTTCTGCATTACTTATTCCATTTCCGGCAATGGAAGATCGGGCTTTTAACCTTTTTGGTTTGAATGCACCAGCATGGTCTTTATTTTGGGAATATGTGGCTAATATTGTTTATGCATTTGTATTATATAAAATCGCACGCAAATACCATATCGCCTTAACATTTATTGCTGCGGCAGTTCTTTTCACTGTCGCTTATCGATCAGGATCACTCATGGGTGGTTGGGGAGGAGATAATTTCTGGGACGGTGGGGCACGAATATTTTATTCATTTTTGGCAGGTTTATTAATCTATCGCTCCAACTGGATCATAAAAAACAAACTGGGTTTTGCTGGTTTATCAATCCTGCTGATGCTGGCCTTCTTAATGCCTTTCTCCAAATACAGCTGGCTAACTGAAACATTTGTAGTGGTGTTTTATTTTCCTTTATTGGTTGCGCTGGGTGCTGGAACAGTGTCAGCAAAAGCCTTAAACAAAATATGTGTGTTCTCAGGGAAAATCTCTTACCCGCTTTACATGACGCATTACGTCGCCATCTGGATGTTTAGCAACTACTATAATACTTATAAACCCAAAGGAACGGAGTTGGCTTTAATTGTTGCCGGCGGAATGCTTGCCCTCGTTTCGCTTGCCTATTTAACCATGATTCTTTTTGACATTCCGGTTCGTAAATACCTGAACAGAAAACGGATTAAAGCATTGAAATGAACATATTATTAAATCATCAAAATAAATCCTGAGCTCAAATGAAAAAAACACTCTCCACCTGGATGCTTATTTCTATGGTAACTCTTTTATGCGCTCAAGAAATCAAAACCGACCTGATCGGTAAAAAAATGAGTGCCATAATTAAAATGGAGGAGCTAATGAAAAGTAAAGTGTACACCTCAGATCATGATATTATAGTGCCCGGAGGGATGGCAATGCCTATAATGTATATCCGAACTGAAAAAGACATTCCTAACCTGATAATTGAATATACATTTGATAAAAAAGATTCAACCATTCGACGCGTACAATATGAGTGGGATGTCAGGAATTTCGAAAAATCAGACCATATGGTAAAGCCGCTTGCTTTTGATCAGGCGCTAATTGCAAAATACAATACCTTAGTAGAACAATTAACGCTCCTGTACGGCCCAGGAACCACTAAGGGAGATCTTACTGATTTGTCGAAGATTGAGCAGCAAGGGGGACTTCAAAGAACAGACCACTGGACAGTTAACAACCAATTTCAAATCCAATTGTATACCGCAATTACAAATTATTACAGATCAAACGGAATGGTTACTTACATACCCACCCATAGAATAAGGCTTTATCTTCGTGAGATAAGCAACCCGGTTAAGTAAATGAAACTTCTGAAAATATTTTTGAAAATTTAAAACAAATCAATCATACACATTGTTAGTGTTACAGTTTGTTTGGTTTAGTTTTATCAAGTGGATACTTATAAGACATTCAATTATGGCCTCATAGAAATATGAGGCTTTCTCATTTTAAACCCTTTTGCTTTTCGGGGCCAACATCATTTGCTGTAAACATTCAGGTACACTGATCGGGAATAACTGCATAAAATTGAATAACTTAGTTAATATGAACCGCAGAACCCAATATAAGCTCAGGCAGCTGCTTGTCATTATGGCTTGCTGGATAATGACAGGTGCGGTTATAGCTATTTACGAGTACTTCGTATTACAAACGAATAGTGGGTTGGGCCTTGCACCACATTATTCTTTACTGAGATCTGTTATACTGAATATGTCAATAGGTTTTTTCGCCGCACTTACCGGAGGAAGTATTCTTGTATTTTATGTGAACGTCAAATTTACGGATAAGCCTTACGGATACACCATACTGATTGTAGCAGGATCATTCCTGGGAATTATCATCCTCATTAACGAATTGCTTGGTCTTTTTGCCATGGGCGATATAAAAAGATTTCAGAAAAATGGTATCGTTTGGTCAGTGGTGGTTTCCATCACTCAACTGCTCTTACAAATTAACAGCAAATTTGGTCAGGGCATATTTTGGAACATTATTAGCGGAAAGTACAATACACCGAAAGTTGAATTGAAAATCTTTATGTTTCTCGATTTGAATTCATCAACAACCATTGCCGAAGATTTGGGTGATCAAAAATATCATGAACTACTTAAAGATTTATTTATCGACATTACCAATCCCATCATCGATAATAGGGGCGAAATCTATCAATATGTGGGCGATGAGGTGGTAATTGCCTGGCATTATAAAGATGGAATTTCTAACAGCAGTTGCATTAAATGCTTTTTTGATATCAAAGCTCAGCTCCATGCGCTAAGCCAAAAATACAATGAAAAATATGGCTTTTTACCTACTTTCAAAGCCGGCATTCATTGCGGCAAAGTGATTGCAGGGGAAGTTGGCATAATCAAAAGAGACATCACTTATTCGGGCGATGTGCTGAACACCACCTCCAGAATTCAAAGCATGTGTAAAACATTCAATCATGAAGTGATCGTATCCAGTGATCTTTTTGAAGAACTCCAGCTTGCCAGCTTTAATACCGTACGCCTGGGAGCGATCAAACTAAGAGGCAAGGAAAAAGAAATATCGCTTGTAGGCGTTAAAGCCATTAATTAAATAACACCTGATTAAGCCCGGGCTTCCATAACGAATTCGATAAAATGATCAATACATCACATACCATTAAATACGTTCAGGAATAGCGTTTTTTCAAAGCACCGGGAATTTGTGGTCATTCTTTAAGAATACTGATTTTTAAGTATTGACAATCAGTAGTTTATGTACTAACTTTGATTATTATAGTATTATCTCTTTCGTACATATCCGTCCCGATCGTTATTCAGACAGACATTAATTCCATCGTAGAATTAATCGCAATACATGCATAATATTTAGCATAATCATTTCCATCCATAGTATGCTGTTTTTCCTTTGAAACAGTGTCTTTGGAGTAACCTAAATAACCAAACCATGCAAATTAAAAATCACTTGCTTATTAAAGATGACGGCACACCTGTATCTTACAAACCAACGCCCAACAAATCAGGAAAGTTTACCCCGCAGTATCTGGTCATGCATTATACGGCGGCAACAACAGCGGCTTCTGCCATCAGCTGGTTTTCGCAGTCGAAAGCACAGGCATCAGCCCATTTATTAATTGATAGAAATGGTGCAGTTACTCAGTTTGCCCCATTTAATGTCATTACCTGGCACGCCGGAAAAAGCAGCTGGATGGGGTTGGTAGGGCTAAATCAATACTCCATCGGTATAGAATTGGTCAATGGGGGGCGTTTGGCTAAAGCAGGCGATAAATATATCTGTCCGGTCGATCAACGGGTTATTCCGGCAGATCAGGTGGTAATAGCCGCTCATAAAAATGATGGGATTCAGTCCCCCTGGCAGGAATACTCAGAGGCCCAGCTGGAAGCATCAATTGAAATTGCCGCATTGTTGGTAAAAACATACGGATTGAAGGATGTGGTAGGACATGAAGACATTTCTCCAATACGTAAATCAGATCCCGGACCCGCTTTTCCAATGTTGAGTTTCCGTTCAAAAGCAATGGGAAGAAATGACGATTCTGTTGGAGAATTAAAAAACACCGTGGCATTAAATATCCGGTCAGGGCCAGGTGCTACATTTCCTTTATTATGTGATGCACTGCCTAAAGGCACAAAAATGGTGGTTTTAAAAACGGAAGGCACCTGGAGCTTTGTCGAAGTGTTGAATACAGTACATGGCATTATGGATCTTGAAGGATGGGTTTCAACAAAATATCTGGCTCCGGTTTAACAACCAGACAGTCAAAACACATAACCTGACTAAGTCAATATTGACATGAAAAGAATTATAATTTGTTGCGACGGAACCTGGAATAGTCCTGGCGATAGTGAAGATGGATTGCCTGTTCGTACCAATGTACAAAAGATGTTCGAAAGCATCTGTAATACTGATGACAAAACGATTGAGCAAATCAAATATTATACGGATGGTGTCGGTACCTCGGGCAGCAAACTTCGGCGATACTTTGACGGCGCCACGGGATTTGGTTTGGATCATAACATCATCAGTGCTTATAAGTTTCTGGTTTGGAATTTTGTAAAGGGAGATGAAATCTACCTTTTTGGATTTAGCAGAGGTGCGTACACAGCCAGAAGTCTGGCAGGCATGATCCGCAATTGTGGCATCATCAAAAACAATGATTTAAGTCTGATCAATCAGGCTTATGATTACTATCGCCGGAGAGCTGAAGCAGATTGGGCACCGGGTGGGGAAAAAGCGAAGGCATTTAGAGAACGAAACAGCTTTGAAAGCCACATCAAATTTATTGGTGTTTGGGATACTGTTGGCGCGCTTGGCATTCCACTTTCGCTTTTCCGGCCATACAATACCTCCAAATACCAGTTCCATGATACCGAACTCAGCAGTTATATCGATAATGCTTACCACGCCTTAGCGATAGATGAAAAACGAGGAAGTTTTTCGCCTACGCTATGGATTCAGGATAAACAAGCGGCAGAGCGGACCGAAAACCCTCAGATACTGGAACAGCGGTGGTTTTGTGGCGTGCATTCCAACATCGGTGGCGGATACCGTGAAACCGGGCTGAGCGATATAGCCTTCAGTTGGATGGTCAGTAAAGCAAAGGCTGTTGGACTTGGTTTTGAAGAAGACTTTTTGAACAGATATGTTGCTCCCAATCCTTATACAGGCAAACTTTATAATTCCCTTAACTTTCCATTCAACATTGCGCCAAAAGCCATTCGCGAAATCAGGCTCGATGACCAGACCAAACAAACCATTGATCAATCAGTTTTGGAAAGATACTACCACGATGCAAGTTACCGGCCTCCAATGCTCAACGAAATTATTGAAAGCATTGAACGCGAAGGAGTAAAAAGTCCATGGTACCCAAAACCAGATCATAAAGGCCCTTTTCCACCAAAATCAGATTGGTAATAGTCGAACCAGCAGTAAGCCGGAAATCAGGCAGGGATTGTAGATTAAATGTTAATAATTCCCCGCCAAAATACTAACTAATTTAGTAATTTGCGTTTTTTTAATAACAACATGGAGAATAAGGTCAGCATTAACAATAACAGTGTCGAGTTTTCTGGAATTACGAGAGATTACATGGAAGCCATTTCCGAATTAATATGGAATGGCTTTGATGCAGGTGCCACCAAAATTGATCTCGTTTTTGATCCCAATGAAATTGATTTCATTCCCTCAATAGAAATTATTGACAATGGAAGCGGCATTAATCTCAACAATCTGGATCAAACTTTTGGCGCCTTTTTAGATTCTCTTAAAAGAGGAACCGACCACCGCTCTTCTTATACCCGTGGAAAAAAGGGAAAGGGCAGATTTTCTTTTATTGCCTTTGCACAAACCGCCATCTGGAATACCACTTATTTTGATGAACCATCAGGCGAGTACATCAGCTATGATGTAACCATTAATGCAGCCAATAAAGATTATTATTCGGATGAAAATAAAAAAACGGCCACATTAAAGGAAACCGGTACACGATTGAAATTGATAAACCTTTTTGGTGTAACAGCCTATTCTTTTACAAGTGATGCTTTCATTAATTACCTTAAATCTGCGTTTGGCTGGTTCCTGTTGTTGAATAGCAAGCGTGATTACCAGTTAAGCATCAATGGCGAAAGAATCAAATACGAAGATTTTCTGGCTGATCATGAAGTTGTTGAAAGAGAAATTGCAGATGCTTCAACTTCCAGATTTAAGTTCACAATCACTTTTGTTCGCTGGCATGAGAAAATTGGCGATAAGTTTTATTATTATTTCTTAAACAGCGAAAAGAAAGAGGTATTTAAACAGCTGACCTCATTTAACAATAATGCAATCAATTTCTATCATAGCGTATACATTGAATCTGATTATTTCAATCACTTTAATTTCAACGATAGTGAAGAAACAGCAAATCTGTTTGGTTCCAATCCGCAGAGTCCTATTTTCAGACAATTAATCAAAGACCTTCAGAAAATCGTTAATCAAAAGCAGAAGGAATTTGTTAAAGAAAATGCCGCGACTGAGCTCATTCGGAAACTAGAACAAACAGATGTCATGCCCAAATTTGGAACAACGCAAGCTGATCTCCAGCGAAAAACTGTTTTTACCGAGCTGATCAAGACGTTGTATTGCATTCAGCCCCGATTATTTAAAGGACTCAATGAATCTCAGGAACGTTTAACCTTAGGTTTAATTGGTTTACAACTGAGCAAAGGCGAAGACATGTTAGCCTTAGTGGAAAACACAGTGCAACTTTCTGATGAAGAAAGACAAAATCTCCAAATTTTGCTCTGCAGCATTACCTAAAAAGAATTAAACACGCTAATAATCAGCCATCTGCACAAAGCGAAAAACAAAAAAGCTTAAAATTCATTATATGAATATGGATTTTAAAAAACTTTCCAGACCGATGCTTTCGGGTCTGCTTTTAATGTTATTGTTAACTGTAACCATTTTTCAAGCTTGTAAGAAAAGCCGTTCCGATATTGGCGCAACAATCAGCAAGGAAACAGGTAATAAAATTTTCAAAGAAATTACCGCTTCTGAATTTGAAGAAAAAATGAAAGCAGCCATCACTGCCAAAAAGAAATCATTCCGTAACCCTGCATTTCTGAGTTCATTTTATCAGCAATATGATTATGAACCTATTGTGGTGATGAAACACCTCCCGGGCAGCGGATTAAAAAAGGCTGCAGCCATTATTTCGCGGGCAGAAGAACACGGCATTTCTCCTGCGGTTTTCGGATCAGAGCAACTCAACAAGCTGGTGGAAAAAATCTATAACAAATCAGAGATTAAAACTTTGGATGAGGCTTATGAAACGTTGATTGCTTTAGAACTGAGCGCCGGCACAGCCTTAAGTGATTATAGCAATGCCATGCAGTTTGGTATCGTTAGTCCACGCAGAATATTTGCACAGTATTATACCGCAACCAAAAGACCAGATTCAATCAGTTTTAGAAAGCCTTTCGAAACCGGAGATATCGTCGCTTTTATGGACAGTATTCAACCGAAAAGCGAAGCATACAAAATGCTGCAAACGGCATTACGCGAGAAGGCTGTTGCACCAGGTTTATCGGCAGAAGAAACCAATCGTATTCTTTTGGTTAACATGGAACGATTACGCTGGCAAAACCAACCGGTTGAAGATAAATATGTATGGGTAAATATTCCTGATTTTAGTTTACAGGTAGTGGAAAATGGTAAACCCGCCTTGCAAATGAAGGTATGTGTGGGTGAGGGCAGAAATAACAATCAGGCGCCTTCACTGGTGGAATATGATGAGGATGACCTGAAGAAAGATCGTCCTTTTAACCGTGAAACCCCACAGCTAAAAAGCATGATTCACAGTGTTCAGGTTAATCCGGTTTGGAATATCCCGGAGAGCATCGCCACAAATGAAATTACAAAATATGCCGCCAAAGATCCTTATTACCTGGCTAACAACAATATTGATGTTTTTTATCAGGGTAAAAAAGTTGAAGATCCTGAAACGGTTGATTGGTCGGCGGCAGGCACCGGGAAAACATATACCTTTAAACAAAGACCTGGAGAAGAAAATTCTTTAGGTAAAATCAAATTTTTATTCAATAACCAAAGCAGTGTATACCTGCATGATACCCCTGCAAAAGCAGCTTTTAACCAATCGGTAAGAGCGGTTAGTCATGGTTGTGTGAGGGTAGAAAAACCACTCGAACTTGCTCAGGCATTATTTGGTGCCGGAGAAAAGTTCGAGCGGATTAAAAAAGGTATGGTCAGCGAAAATCCAAAAGCCGAAGATATTGCCCTTTCTACACAAATACCTGTTTACCTGAGTTATTTTACATGCTGGAAAGACAGCAATAGCGGGAAACTCAAATTTACTAAAGATGTTTACGGTTTAGATGCTGTTTTATACACACACCTTAACCGGATTTAATCGCTGTGTTTTACCAGCGTTAAATCAGAATTTGTACCTGAAGGCACCTGCGCTAACACCGCAGCGCTGCCTTCATCCAAATAAGGCGAATGATAATCCTGAGCAGTTTTATTAATGAACAATACACTTCCTGAACCTAAAGTGCTGATCACCTGATCTGAAAATTCAGGCGCCACAGCCGGACAGCCCTGACTCCTGCCTAAGCGTCCCAATGCTGCAATAGTTCCCTCGCTCACATAAGGCGCTCCATGAATAACGATAGATCTTAATCTGGCATTATCATTAAAACCAGGGTCCATTCCATCTAAGCGTAAAGAACGGCCATGACTTCCCTGATATTCCTCTGCAGTTACATAAAAACCAATGCTGCTGGTAAAAGAATCATTTCGGTTTGAAAAAGTAACCGCCTGATCTTCTCCACTGCGCTGTCCATGTGCCACCCAGGTGTTGAGTACGATATTTCCCTGGGCAAGATCAATGATGTACAACCTTTTCTTAGTGCTCGACTGGTCAAAATCAGCAATAGTCAACAAAGGGCTATCTGAAACACGGCCAGATTTTTTAAGATTATAAAAGCCCGTTAATGCCTTTTCAAACACCGGGAAAGCCAAACCAGAATCCTTTAAATGTGCCGAAGCATAAATATGTTTGGCATAATTTAAATAGGCTTGTTTTAAGGGAATAGTAGTGGCATTAATTGTTTTCTCTTCTAAAGTATTGCTTTTCTTCCAGGAAGTGAAGATTAAACAAAAGGCCACAAATAATAAACCGGAAATTCCTAAAATGTATTTTCTCATAAGGGATAGTTATGTGATTAATTTTAATTAAGTCGGTCTTTATTCGATAGGCTATTATTGTTTGATTTAGTGTAAATATACGAAAAATCAATGGAAAAAGCAAATTAAAGTCTCTAATGTGACTTATTCGGTTGTCGGTTTTCCGATAGCCTGGGTTGGCGTCTTACCAGCCGAGATTAAAGATTTGCAGTATTCAATCGGTTATAGATAACTATTTTTAGCATACACCGGTAAGTAATTAAGGTAATTTGGAATGTGCTTTTTTGTAATCCAGTTTTTGTTTTCCGATGGCATATTCAATACCGCCGTTTAAGTGTTTTAGAAACATCTCATCCGTCCAGGTTTCTTTGGTATGCCCCATAGAAGTATAAAAAGCTCTTCCCCCATCAAAATCGTGATACCAGCTAAATGGATGAAAGCTTCCGTTCTTACCACCTTTATATGAAGTTTCATCTATAGTGATCAGCACTTTAATATCAGGGTTAATATCCTTGAAGTTATAAAGTTCGTCTTTGTGTAACCAAACAGAATCAGTAAGAAATTTGGTTGATGGATGGTTTTTATCTTTAATGATAAATTTAGCTTCCTGAACAGCTGGATGACTCGTAAAATAAGCTCCTGCTAATTTTCCATACCAGGGCCATTCGTATTCGGTATCTGTTGCAGCATGTACGCCAACAAAGCCTCCTCCAGCCTGGATGTAGCGTTCAAAAGCAACCTGCTGCTTATTGTCCAACACATCACCCGTTGTGTTTAAGAAAATTACCGCGGCATATTTCTTAAGATTATCTTCGGTAAATATTGCGGCATTCTCTGTTGTATCAACTGAAAAGTTATGCTCATTTCCCAATTTAAGAATTGCAGTTTTTCCAGTTTCAATAGAATTATGCCTAAAACCCGTGGTTTTTGAAAAGACTAATATTCGCGGGGTTTTTCTGTATGAGATATGGCTTTGGAATAAAATAAGCGCCGCGATTAACATACAGAAAGAAATAGCTTTCTTCATCGTTTAGTTATTTGGTTAGGATTGATTTTTTAGTTGAAGCTAAATTAAGAAAGTTGTTTGATAATTTCTTTACATCTTTCCTCAACTTGTTTACAAACCGGTGTAAATAAATTATTATCCCAATAGGGGTCAGTAACTTCAGCTTCATTAAGGAATAGTTTAACTTTTTGCCGCTCCTCATTTGTTTTTGCCAGGCTTTGCACATCTGTCAAATTATTTCTATCCATAACCAAAATCAAATCATATTTTGCAAACATTGCCTGATTAAATTGTTGGGCTCTTTGTTGGCTAATATCATATCCTAAGGATCTGGCTGCAGCAATACTCCGGTGGTCTGGCGATTGACCAATATGCCAGTTCCCCGTTCCTGCAGATGCAATTTCCCAGTTTAGATTTTCTTTTTCTGCAAGATGACGCATAATGCCTTCTGCCAGCGGTGAACGGCAAATATTACCTAAACAAACCATTAAAATCTTCATAATAAAATTATTCAGCTTTAAAAAAGCAAATATATTGTATTCGGTTTCATTAGAGGTAATTAAATGCTGGTCAAGTAAATAAAATAGAATTGGAATGATTTTAGAAATACCCCAAATAAAAGTTACTTATTATCAAAAAATGGCTTTAATAAGATGGTTCCTTAGTTACAAAAATTCGTATTTTGCAGCTATACCGTTGCTATTAATTTATAAGTTATGAACTTCAAAATTCCAGTTAATGACATTTAAAGAAAAGCCAGAAGAACTTGATAAATACAGACATATAATTATTGTGACTTTAGATTACCTGATTGAGAACTATACTGGTTTTTTGGTTTTCGATGACTATGATGCGGGCAAAGAGTATTATCTGCAGGAAAAAAATCAAGTAGAAAAGTATTACGAACAGCGCCGATTAGACCGTATAAAATCTAAACTTGCTAAACTTACTCAAAACCTTTATTTTAGAAGAGATATAAACTATCAAAATCATATAAAAGAACAAACAGGCTATAGCATAGATTTATATGATGATCTTCATTTGAAAATTAATCAAATTATACAAAAAGGAAAGATCTCTGATGCAGATGAATTCCGTGATGTTCATTTTATGAATCAAATACGTGAAAAAGAAGCCAATAAATCATTTGACACAAACCATTTGAACGATTTAATCGATAAATATAAGGAAGACATATTTAGCCAGACAGGACATTTCAGGATTGATTTTCAAAAAGAATTAACTGAGGATGATGTAGTTGAAAAGAAAATTTTTATGGTAAATAATAAACAATTGACTGAAGAAGCTTATGACAAATTAAGAAAAGATCAGGGCCTTCTTTATAAAGTCAATTCTCCAAACCGTAAAAATTGGATTGAATTGCAGAGTAACGGCAAAAACGAATGCGCATTAACTTACATTGTTATTGGAGTGGACGGAGGAAGCGGATCGATATATTGTGTAAAAGGAGAAAATTTGCCAATAAAAGCTTATTGGATAGATGATTCTACCATATTGATTGAAACGAAGAAATATGAGACATTGAATCGTTATCAAAAGGTAAGCACAAAAAACACCGTTATCAATATCAAATATATCGACAATTAGCTCTTACGCATTATAATTATACATTATCTATCGATTTTGAATAGGGATCAGCTTATGACAATAAATAAACAGGGGTATTTTGACAAGCCTTTTAAAGTATTCAGAAATTCTGCTGGCAAATACAACAAAAGAAAAAAGGGGGAATATCAAAGTCATAAAATCATTCCATTGTGATATCTGTTTTTAAATTATTCGATGTAAAGTTTAATTGGAGCCAAATATATGATTTCTAAAAAAGAAAAGCCTCATATTATAAAATAAGAGGCTCTGGATTCTTTAATATGTTTCGCTATCAGGCGGGATGCCATAATCAACAAATTTTCTGTCTTTTTTTTCTTTTTTCTTCCCGAACCAGCCCTTTACCGAATTAAATATAGCTGATAAATGCTCGGCATCTAAAGATTTTCCAACTTTGCCCGATACTAAACCAACAGCCGCTTTGGTTAGGAAACCTGCGCTTCTGAAAATGGTTTTATTCATAAACATGGGCAAAAGTAATGACATTGCTGTACCACTGAGATTTAGCTTTTCATCTGCCTTGAATAAATTACTTGGAGTGGCATATTTTTTAATTAATGCGCCTAAGGTAAATTGCTTTAAATATACTTTGGTATCATTTTTAAGCAAATTCTGCTTGAGCGTATACGCTACTTTCAACTCTAACTTTGCAGCCTGCAAATCTTCGAGATTTCTGATGTTATACTTTTTCATCCTCTTCCTCCTTATCTGCAAGTTTGTCGAAATATTTTCTAATGGCAACGTTTATAATCGCTTTTTCGATGTATTTATCTTTGGTTAAATAAACGATGATTGCTAATAGTGCATATATTCCGGCTACGCACCCGAAGCCTCTCGTATAAGTTCCCAAAACATCTGATAAGAAAAGTGCCAGCGTTACACTACCGAATAAAAAAGCGAGTATAAAGCATACTATTACAACGGTATTGGTAACCAGATCAGCGAATATTTTTGATACCTTTTCTACAAGATACAATCTTGTATATTCAATCCTTGCTTCCAAAAATCCTTTGGCATCACTAATAAGATCTTCTATGCTTTTATCTTTATTTTCCTGCATAAGTTTAGATGGGGGTTTAATTGGGCGTAAATAAACGCCCAATTATTATTTATTAAGCATGCTCTACATCGTCACTGTATTCTTCTTCAACGCTTCTCAATTTAGTTTTGATTGAGCTTACAACTTTATCTTTCAGGCTTGCTAAGTTGTTAATTTCATCTGCTGCCTTATCTTTAATAGAATCTCCTAAATCCTTTAAAGATTGGCTTAATTTGTCACGTGTTTCTTCGCCTTTATCAGGTGCAAATAAAATACCTAAAGCGGCACCGGCAGCTAATCCTGCTAATAGAGCAACTACAACTTTTGAGTTATCATTCATAATAATGTATTTTAAGGGTTTAACATTTACAATATAAGAACTACTATATATTTTTATTGTTAAGCTATAATTTATAACTCATTAAGCTCATTATTTGTTTTAATTCTTTCAAATCTTTCTGATGCCAGCGTACTGGTTTCATAAATTTTAACAAGCAAAATAAAATAAGATAGTAGTAGTGGACCAAAAACAAGTCCTAAAATTCCAAATAGAGGAATACCAATAATTACGCCAATTACTGTAATTATCGGATGAATGTTACCTATTTTTTTAGCTATTATAAATCTAAGAACATTATCAATATTAATAATTACCACAAAACCAAAAATTAACATGGCCCAGCCTGCAAAATTATTTCCATTTGCAATTTGTAAAATGGCCGCTGGCACAAACACTACAGGAGGCCCCAAAACAGGCACAAATGATATGAAAGTAGTGATCACGCCCCAAAAAACAGGATCTTTGTAACCTAATGTGTAAAATGACAAACTAACTAATGAACCTTGAACGAGGCAAATCAACCCCTGACCCAAAACATTTGCGTAAGTTGTGTTTCGCATTTCATTACCAAATCTAAGTGCATTTTGTTCTCTTAATGGTACATATTTTATTAACGAAAACTCAAATTTTTTTCGCTCTATTAACATAAAGTAGAGTAAAAAGTACATAACCAATAAGCTGAGTATAATATTTACAGCACTTGAAATTAAAGATGGAAACAGGTCTGTGGCCCAATTGCCCAGTCTATTCAAGCCTTCCTGAATAAGATCTTGATTTATTTTAAATGGCACTAAATGTTGAAGTTTCACCAGCAGGTTTTTAAAGAAGATTTCATTGTTTTTCAATTCCGATATTTTGCTGATTACCATGCTGCTCAAGGCATAGAAAGGCAACACAATCAAAACAATGCTAATGGTTATCAGTAAAATGGCAACAAATCGTTTATTCCAGCCTTTTATTTCTGCCAGATGAATATATGCAGGACGCATAATGGTATATAAAACAAGTGTGCTTAAAATAGCACTGAAAATTCCTTGTAAAGAATATGCTATTAATAGCCCAAGTGCTATTATAATAATAAGGTTAATATTGTTACGCTGTTTATAGGAGAATACCGACATAAATTACTGCTTGGTATTTCTTTAATAACAAAAAGAGTGGTTTTGTTTTAATTGCTAAAAATTTATTCCCCCTGATATATTTTAATGGCTTTAATTTTATTATAAAGTGTTTTCCTGTCAATCTTTAAAATTTGGGCAGCCCTGGTTTTGTTAAAATTAACCTCTTTTAAAACACTGAGAATAGTATCGTATTCTGCTTCTTGCGCCGCATCTTTTAAGTCTTTGGTTTTATTGGTGGTTTTTGATTTTATTTGTTTTAAAATCTTTTCCTGATCATAATCTTTGGCATAATTAGATAATTCCAACGGTAAAACATCTACCTGAATTTCATTGCCATCGGTAAGTAATGCAACCCGTCTGATCACATTTTTTAATTCACGAACGTTTCCTGGCCAACCGTAATTTAAAAAGCAGTTTTTTACCCCATCAGAAAAGCCCCTGATTTTTTTATTGAGTTCCTGATTGGTAACAGCTAAAAATTTATCAGCAAAAATTAAAATATCATGATCACGCTTTTTTAATGATGGAATGTGGATGGAGAATTCATTAAAGCGGTGATATAAATCTTCTCTAAAGGTTCCTTTGGCAATATTATCTAACAGATTTTCATTGGTTGCCACTATGATGCGAACATCTAAATCGATTTCTTTTGTACTACCAATGCGTTTAACTTTTCGCTCCTGAACTGTTCTAAGCAATGTGGCTTGTATTTCATATGATAGGTTGCCAATCTCATCTAAAAATAAAGTTCCTCCATTTGCCTGCTCAAAATGCCCGATTTTAGTGTAGAGCGCACCTGTAAAAGCACCTTTTTCATGACCAAAAAACTCACTTCCTGCAAGTTCTTTAGTAAGCGAACCGCAATCCATTGCTACAAAAGGCTTGTCTTTCCTTAAGCTGTTTAAATGGATTGTTTTTGCCACACATTCTTTTCCCGTACCACTTTTACCAGTCAGAATAACACTGTATGATGTTGGTGCAATGAGTTGTATCTGTTTTAAAAGAGTAAAGGCAGCTTCACTTTTTCCTTCAATATACTCCGTGTAATTTACATAATCAGATTGTGCATCATTTTTCTTGCCTGAAGAACTTTTGTTTTCATTTAATGCTCTTTGTGTTTCAAGCGCCTTGTTTATGGTATTTAAGATCTCATCAGGGTACAATGGTTTTGTGATATAATCATAAGCACCCAGTTTAATCAATTCAACAGCAAGCTTAATATCTGAATAACCCGTAATAATAATCACACCCGTTGTGGGATAATTCTCTTTTACTTTGATTAAAATCTCGCGACCATCAGTATCATCAAGACGGTAATCGCACAAAACCAAATCGAAAGTTTCGCTGGCCATGGTCTCTAATGCAGACGTGCCTGTTATCGTATTTACAACTTCAAATCCGTTTCTAATCAGAAATTTAGAAAGTAATAAGCCAATATTTACTTCATCGTCAACTATAAGAATCTTCTTTTTCATCAGAATTAGCTGTTTTAAACTCCAGAATCCCTTTAATCAACAGTAAATGTGTTTATGGGAGGTAATATAGATAGGGCATAATTAGTTAAAATAATTAGAATTGGGAAATTTTTTCTACGCTATTTTTTCAGAAAGATCGAATTAATAATACATTGATACTACTTTCCGAAAAACACTGCTTTTCTTTTGTCTATAAATGCGGCAACTCCTTCTTTAAAATCAGCGGTTTCAAAGCATTTACCAAATTCCTCAATTTCAGTATCGTATCCATTACCATTGTCAATTGATGCATTAACTGATTTTATAGCGGCGGCTATAGCGAGTGGAGCACGTTGTTTAACCAGGTCTAAAATTTCTTTAGCCTTACTGATGAGGTCTGCCTGCGGAACAGCATAGTTAACTAAACCAATTTTTTTGGCATCAATTGCGGTGATCATACTTGCCGTGGTAATGAGTTCAATTGCTTTTCCCTTCCCAACCAATTGTGTTAATCTTTGTGTTCCGCCATATCCTGGAATTAAACCTAATGTAACTTCTGGCAATCCAAGTTTGGCATGATCGGCTGCAACCCGCATGTGGCAAGCCATTGCCAATTCCAATCCGCCTCCCAGAGCAAAACCATTAACGGCAGCAATAAATGGTTTGGAAGATTTTTCTATCGCATTAAAAACAGCATCCTGACCTTTTTTAGCCAGTTCTTCTCCTTGTTTTCCATTGTAATCAGAAAACTCTTTAATATCTGCGCCGGCAACAAATGCTTTTTCTCCGGCTCCGGTAATAATAACTCCCCTTACCTCATCAGTTTTACCTGCAAAAACAACAACATCAGCAAGCTCAATAAGCGTATCTTTATTTAAAGCATTTAATGCTTTTTCACGGTTTATGGTAATGTAAAGTATGTTTTCTTTAATTTCTGATATTAAATTTTGATATGCCATAATTTAAAAGTTTCTATTTTCTGTAACCCAATTTTGAATATATTTTACTATGCTGGCCATAGTTGTTCCAGGAGGAAATAATTCCCCAACGCCCATTTCTGCAAGTTTAGTCCGATCTGTTTCCGGAATAATTCCTCCTCCGGTTAATAACACATCATCCAGTTGTTTTTCTTTCATCAAGTGAATGATTTTAGGAAAAACCGTCATGTGTGCGCCAGATAAAATAGATATTCCGATGGCGTCAACATCTTCTTGTAATGCGGTATTAACCACCATTTCCGGGGTTTGACGAAGACCTGTGTAAATAACCTCCATACCCGCATCGCGTAGCGAAGTTGCGATTACTTTGGCACCCCGGTCATGTCCATCCAATCCAACTTTTGCCACTAAAACACGTATCGGTCTATTTAATACTTTGCTCATCATTTATATTTTAGTTTAATGTAAATGTATAGATTTTGATGCTCAAATTAATCATTAACTAAAACAACAAGAATTGCACTAATCTTTTTACATTTGCATTCCTAATTTACAGGTTTTTATGAGTGAAGAGAAGTCATTGAACTTTATTGAAGAAATTGTTGAGAACGACTTAAATAGTGGTAAGTATGAAACTTTGGTTACGCGTTTCCCGCCTGAACCTAATGGTTACCTACACATTGGCCATGCTAAAGCGATATGCTTAAATTTCGGACTAACACAAAAATATGGTGGTTATACTAACTTACGTTTTGATGATACCAATCCGGTAACAGAAAAAACAGAGTATGTAAATAGTCAGCAAGAGGATATTAAATGGTTAGGTTTTAACTGGAAAAATGAATTATATGCATCTGATTATTTTGATGAATTATATTCTTTTGCCATAAAACTAATAGAAAAAGGCCTGGCATATGTTGATGAAAGCTCAGCAGATGAAATTGCCGCTTTAAAAGGTACCCCAACAGAACCGGGACAAGACAGCCCTTATCGTAATCGTAGTGTTGAAGAGAATTTAAACATTTTCACTAAAATGAAAAATGGCGAATTCCCGGACGGCGCTTATATTTTGAGGGCTAAAATTGACATGGCTAGTCCGAATATGTTAATGCGTGATCCGATTATTTATCGGATTAAACATGCTGAACATCATCGTACAGGCAACAAATGGTGTATTTATCCAATGTATGATTTTGCTCATGGGCAAAGCGATAGCATTGAAAACATTACCCACTCTATTTGTACTTTGGAATATGTTTCGCACCGCGAATTATATGATTGGTTCATTGAAAAATTAGAGATTTTTCCGTCAAAACAATATGAGTTTGCCCGTTTAAATCTAACCAGTACGGTTATGAGTAAACGTAAACTGCTTCAACTGGTAAATGAGAATTTAGTAAGCGGTTGGGATGACCCACGTATGCCTACAATTTCAGGCTTGCGCAGAAGAGGTTTCACGCCAAAAAGTATTCGTGAGTTTTGTGAGCGTATTGGTATTGCAAAACGTGAAAATTTAATTGAATTAAGCTTGTTGGAATTCTGTATCCGTGAGGATTTGAATAAAACAGCCAATCGTGTGATGGCGGTTTTAGATCCGATCAAACTAATCATTACCAATTATCCGGAAGGCAAAACAGAAGATTTAATTGGCGAAAACAATCCTGAAGCTGAAGATGGTGGTGGTACACGGGTAATTCCATTCAGCAATGAGCTTTGGATTGAGCGTGAAGATTTCATGGAAGTTCCTGCTAAAAAATGGTTCCGTTTGGCGCCAGGAGCAATGGTTCGATTAAAATTCGCTTACATTGTTAAATGCGAAGATTTTGTGAAAGATGAAAACGGTAATGTTACTGAAATTCACTGTACCTATATTCCAGAATCGAAAAGTGGAAATGACACCAGCGGCATTCATGTGAAGGGAACTATTCACTGGGTTAGTGCACCACATGCAAAAACAGCCGAAATTCGTTTGTATGATCGTTTATTTACATCAGAAACACCAGATGCTGAAGAAGGTGATTTCAAAGATTATTTAAATCCTGAAAGCCTAACAATTCTGCCCAACGCATATATTGAGCCTGCTTTGGCCGATGCAGATTTAGATAGCCGCTATCAGTTTATCCGTAAAGGTTATTTCTGTTTAGATAAAGATTCTACAAAAGATAAATTGGTTTTCAATAGAACGGTTACTTTAAAGGATACCTTTAAGAAGCCTTAGAGCCTCTCTCATTTTCTCCTCGCGGAAAGGAGCTTCAGATAAGAAATTGCCACGGAAACACAGAAATCACAGAAAACATTCTGAGTAATCTGTGCTTCCGTGGCAAAACATTTTAGATGCTTGGGTTTTACCTTCTACTTTCGAACCCAATAATATTAGTTAAGCTTTTTAGAACAACCGTTATAGAGAGAAGCATAGCGATGATTATTGGAAACTGAAATCCTTGTTATCTTGACAAGAACGGTTACTTTAAAGGATACCTTTAAGAAGCCTTAAAAGCCTCTCTCATTCTCTCCCCGCGGAAAGGAGCTTCAAAAAAATTATAAAAAATTGCCACGGAAACACAGAAATCACAGAAAACATTCTGAGTAATCTGTGCTTTCGGTACTTCCGTGGCAAAACATTTTAGATGCTCTGGCTTTACCTTCCTAGTACTTCGAATAAACATTATACAACACCAGAATATCAACAGGCGTTAATTTTGGTGTAATATCGGTTTGTATGAAATGACGTTTAAAAGCGGTAATTGTTGCGCCTAAATCACTGGTGTCATATCCCATTAGTCTAAGTGCATTTGTAGTATCAAAATTTGCGGGAGGATTTTTTAAAACATCATCGTACCAAAATCCAAAACCTTTTAAGGCCAGCTTTTTCCAGGGGAAATTATTGGGATCAGGTTTACGCTTTGGTGCAATATCCGAATGGCCGATAAAATTCCCTGTTGGAATGTTATATTTCTTTTTTAGTGTGGAAAGTAATTTAATCAAACTGTTAATTTGTGCATCAGTCCAGAGATCTGTAGTGCCGTTATTATCCAGTTCAATTCCAATAGATGAAGAGTTCAGATCAGTATCTTTACCCCATTTGCTCACTCCGGCATGGTTGGCTCTCAAATAATCGTTTACCATTTGCACCACTTTTCCATCTCTGCTTACCACATAGTGTGCACTGGTGCCTGCTCTTGTTGAATGGAATGTTTTAACCGTTTGGGCGAGGCTGTCCTGAGCGGTATGATGAATAATGACGAAGTTTGGTTTCCGTATCCCAAAATTTACAGAACCAATCCATTGTTGATTTGTTGCATTTAAACTATCGTAAAGCTGACCCTCTGGTGGGGTGCTGCTAATTACTTTGGAGAATTCTTTAGCTTTTTGTTTATAGATTTTCTCTGTAGCGGCATATTTGTTTGTGCTACAAGAAGAAATTATAATTGCCGATCCTAACAAAAGTGTAGCTTTAAAGCATAAAGATTTAACTGAAAACATGGTTTTATTTTAATAATAGATGAAGTTACAAAGTTATGCGAAACTTCATTCATTGCATCAAACTTTATACAAAGCCTTCAAATTTTACTAATTTAGTGGCGATATATTTTAATAATGAAGAAACTATACAAATCCACTTTATACCTATCAGCATTGGCTATTTCTGCAAGTATATTTTCGGCCTGTACCAACAGTAACAATACGGGCAGCGATACCACAAGCAGTGTTCAAAGAGATAGCCTGATTGATTATGTTGCACGACGATTGCCCATTTATGAGAAAGTAAAGCTAACAACCAATATTAATCAACTAAGTGTTAATGATCGTAAAATTTTACCGCTGTTGATTCAGGCCGCAGAAATAATGGACGAATTATATTGGAAACAAGCTTATCCTCAACGTGATAGTTTATTAGCTACAGTAAAAGACGAGAAAACACGCGATTTCATTAACATTAATTATGGCCCATGGGATAGATTAAATAATGAGAAACCATTTGTTGCTGGTGTCGGAGCAAAGCCTGAAGGTGCATCTTTTTATCCCTATGGAATTACAAAAGAAGAGATTGAAAAATCTGATCTGGCTGATAAATTTGGCGCCTATTCAGTGGTTCAAAAAGATAGCACAGGGAAATTAAGTACGGTTCCATATCACGTATTATTTGCCGCAGAATTGCAAAGAGCAAGTTCCCTTTTGAAGCAGGCCGCATTGATTGCAGAGGATGCAGGATTAAAAAAATACCTTAATTTAAGAGCTGATGCTTTGGTTACTGATCATTTTACAGCAAGTGATTATGCCTGGATGGATATGAAAACCAATGGTTTGGATATCATTATCGGACCGATTGAAAATTATGAAGATAAGCTTTTTAATGCCCGTACAAGTTATGAAGCCTATGTTTTAATTAAGGATAAAGAATGGAGTAAACGTTTGGCGAAATATGTGAAAATGCTTCCAGAATTGCAGAAAAATTTACCTGTTGCAGCAAAATACAAAGCTGAAACACCTGGAACAGATTCTGAATTGAATGCTTACGATGTGGTTTATTATGCAGGAGATTGTAATGCGGGTTCTAAAACCATTGCGGTTAACCTACCAAACGACGAAAAAATCCAGCAGGAAAAAGGCACCCGTCGATCGCAGTTAAAAAATGCCATGCAGGCGAAGTTTGATAAAATCCTTGTTCCGATTTCGAAAGAATTGATTGATGCCGATCAACAAAAATATATCAAATTTGATGCTTTTTTTACCAATGTGATGTTTCATGAAGTTGCTCATGGTTTGGGCATTAAGAAAACAATCACCAGAAAAGGTTTTGTTCGCGAAGCATTAAAGGAACAATACAGTTGGTTAGAAGAAGGGAAGGCTGATGTTTTAGGTTTGTACATGGTAACAGGCTTGCTTAAAAAGGGTGAATTACAAGGCGACATTAAGGATTATTATACCACCTTTATGGCAGGCATTTTAAGATCGGTACGCTTTGGGGTTTCTGAAGCTCACGGTAAAGCAAACATGCAATGTTTTAATTATTTTCAGGAGAAAGGTGCATTTGAACGCACCAGTAAAGGAACATATAAAGTGAATTTCGACAAGTTCGCTACGGCCATGAACGATTTAAGTGCTTTCATTATTACACTACAAGGTAATGGAGATAAAGTTGCAGTGGAAAAAGCTCAAAAAGAAAAGGCCATAATCTCAGCCGAACTACAGCAGGATTTAGATAGATTAACCAGAAAAAATATTCCTGTTGATGTTATTTTCGAACAGGGTGTTGATGTATTAGGTGTAAAATAGATTTTCTTTTTTAGAAGAATAGCCGCAGATTTACAGATTTTTTCACCTGCTCATCTGCGGTTTTTTTGTGCTGATTTTCCTGAAATGGCGATGATTTACTTTGTCATTCAAAACGCAATGAAGAATCTGTTTCATGGCTTAAAGATCCTTCGTGACTCAGTATGACAGCATTATTAAGAGATTTGTGCGCATCATTTGCCTTTCCAAAACAACCTGATCTTACTTTTTTATCTTTCCCTGTAACCTTTTCAAAAAACCATCGTCTTACTTTTAACTAAACAATGGAAACCGTTCGTTTCCGAAACTAAACTTTAAAATAAGGGTGCAAAATTGAGATAAGTGCTTAACAGGCGCTATGGAATTGTTTTGCCTGAATTTTTAAACAATACACGGAAAGAAACATGAAAACATTTTACAAATTATCATTCATTATAGTCGCTGCATTTACTTCTTTACATGTTTTTGGCCAAACCACATCTAAACCAAATATTTCAGGAAAAATTCTTGATGAAAATAAAAAACCTGCTGACTATGTAACCGTTGTGCTTTATAAAGC
Organism: Pedobacter chinensis; assembly: GCF_003339865.1. Taxonomy (GTDB): domain Bacteria; phylum Bacteroidota; class Bacteroidia; order Sphingobacteriales; family Sphingobacteriaceae; genus Pedobacter; species Pedobacter chinensis. The sequence continues at coordinate 59,602 of NZ_QPKV01000014.1, read as the reverse complement.
CGCTGATTCCAGCATCGTTAAAACGGCGTTTACAGATCAATCAGGTGTTTTTGGGTTTTCGATTGCTACAAAAGGCGATTATTTTTATAAAGCCAGTAGCATGGGTTACAAAACTCTTAAAAGCAAAACAGAAACACTGGGCGATGATCAACAAATTGATTTTGGTTCGGCTCAACTGATTTCTACAACTCAAAATTTAAAAGAAGTTACAGTTGCTGCAAACGTTCCTTTAGTTGAGCGTAAAATGGACAGAACTGTAATGAATGTTGCCAATAGCTCAATTGCTTCGGGATCAACCGCATTGGAATTATTACAAAAAGCACCGGGTGTAAATGTAGATCAAAATGATAATATTTCCATGCAGGGGAAACAAGGCGTATTGATACAGATAGATGGGAAACAAACTTATATGAGTAATGCAGATGTGGCCAACTTACTTCGGGGCATGCAAAGTTCGGAAATAGAAACCATCGAATTAATTACTAATCCATCAGCTAAATATGATGCTGCGGGCAACTCGGGCATTATTAACATCAAAACAAAAAAGAATAAAGGTGGCGGTACAAATGGAAGTTTAACAGCAGCTTTCGGGCGTGGTACAAATTTTAGGTCGAGTGCAGGAGGAAGCTTAAACCATCGCACTAAATCTTTAAACCTGTTTGGTAATTACAATTACTATCAAAGAAAGCGGGAAACTTTTTTAGAACTTGACAGGATTGCAAATGTTTCGCCCAGCAATAGATATTTTTCGCAGACAAGTAATTTCGGGCGTAAAAATGACGGACAAAACTTTAAAGCGGGTGCCGATTTCTTTCTGAATAAAAATAATACCATTGGAATTTTATTGAGTGGTTATACGGGCAACAGTAATGAAGGCTCGGTAAATAAAACTCAAATAGGCCCATCTTTTTCACAAGGTGATTCTTCTGTTTTAGCCAATAATATTATTCGTAACAAATACAATAATTTATCATATAATTTAAACTATAAATCGGTTTTGGATAGCGCCGGACAGGAAATTACCATTGATTTGGATTATGGCAGATATAAAGGCAATGATAATGCAGACTACGTTAGTGATTACTTTTTCAATAATGGGAGTTTAATAAGGCCTACCGTTATTACGAGGAATATCACACCATCAGTGATTAATATAAAAGCTTTCAAAATTGATTATGCGCTTCCCTTAAAAAAGCAGATGAAATTAGAGGCCGGTTTAAAAAGCAGTTGGGTTACTACTGATAATAATTTAATTGCAGAGCAATTTATTAGCAACAATTGGCAAAACAATCAGTTGCTCAGTAATCAGTTTGTATATGATGAAAATGTAAATGCAGCTTACGTAAATTTCAATAAACAGTTTAAAACCACCGGTATTCAATTAGGTTTACGAGCCGAACAAACAAACTCTAAAGGTAATTCCATAACAACCAATAAGGTAATCGACAGGGAATATCTTGATTTTTTCCCAAGTGTATTCATTAATCAAAAACTTGATAAAAACAATGACATTAACCTGTCTTACAGTCGCCGGATTGACAGGCCAAGTTATGATGCTTTGAATCCCTTTGTGTATTTTCTGGATCAATATACCTACAATCAGGGTAATCCGTTTTTAAACCCTCAATACACTAATAATTTCGAATTTACTTATTTGCTCAAAAAGAAATATTCATTAACCTTAAATTACAGCAAAACCACTGATGTGATTACAGAAGTATTATTGCCTGATAATGAGAAGCAGGCCTTATTCCAAACTAACCAAAATATCGCTACTCAAAATGCCTATTCACTGGTAATAAATGCGCCAGTAAGCTTTGCGAAATGGTGGAATAGCAACAACAGTGTAAATGTGTTTTATATAGGTTTTAAAGCGCCTGATATTGCGGGTCAAAAACTTGATAATAAGAGCACTTCATTTCAGTTTAAATCGCAGCACAGTTTTAATATCCAGCCAGGATTATCAGCCGAGTTAATGTTTAGATATGATAGTCCGGTTACCTTTGGTGTGATGGAGATCAAAACCCGCTATGGTTTAGATGCCGGTATTAGCAAATCATTATTGAATAAAAAAGCAAGTTTAAAACTGGCTGCAAATGACATTTTTAATACGCAGATCAATAGAATTAACAGTGCTTTCCCTGGTCTTTATTATTCATTGTATCAGGTCAACGACAGGCAGTATGTAAGTTTAACTTTTACTTACCGTTTCGGTAAAAATGAAATTAAGCCTGCCCGTAACAGAAGTACTGGTTTAGAATCAGAGCAGGGAAGGATGAAGAATTAACAAAGTCTAACAATAATAAGCCGCTAAATGATGAATTTGGCGGTTTTTTTTTGTGGAATGTAATGAATGAGTTCATCATAAATTTGAAAACAGGATGCAAACGTTTAACTTCATGCCATGGAAACCGATTTAATCATTTCGACAATTGATGCACTACATAAAAAAGCAAACCAAGCGATAGAAAATAAAGATGCTGAGGCTTACTTTTTAATTTTCGATCAATCGTTTCAGTTTACCGGAGCAGATGGCAAAGTGCTTAATCTTCGTGATTATAAGCTGGATACTCAAAGTCTTTTTAGAAATGCAAAAAGCATCGAAACCAGTCATTATCGCATAAAATCATCTTTTGAAAATGAAATTTTCAATGAAAAAATTGCCCGTAAATCTGTGATCATAAAGCCAAATTTATTGGTGTTTTCGAAAAAACAAACCATCCAAACTGAAGAAATTTACCAATGGAAAAAAATAGCAGGTGAATGGAGAGTGATTTCGGTTGAAGTGGTATTGGAGGAGAAATACTAAAAAGATTCGTCATTGCATTGGTTTTTTTGCCTCAACTGCATCTACTAAGCAGAACCTATCAACAAAGATTACATCTATTATTTTAGTCTAAAAATTCCTTAAATCTTCTTTTCAAAAGTTTGAAACAAAATCGGTATTTTTGCCGCTTAATTTAGATTACAATATATGTTAAGAACAGTAACTTGTGGTGCACTTACCCTCAACAACTTAGGCGAAAGTGTTACCCTGTGTGGTTGGGTACAAAAATCAAGAGATTTAGGTGGAATGACTTTTATAGATATTCGCGATCGTTATGGTATCACACAGCTGGTTTTTAACATGGATGATAACCGTGCACTTTGCGAATCGGCACGTTCATTAGGTCGCGAATTTGTAATCAAAGCCATTGGAACGGTTGTTGAACGCAGCAACAAAAACCCAAAAATGTTAACGGGTGATGTAGAGATTAAGGTTTCTGCTTTAGAAATTTTAAACGCTGCAAAATTACCTCCATTCATGATCGATGACGAAACTGATGGTGGTGATGAGCTGCGCATGAAATATCGTTATTTAGATTTACGCCGTAATCCGGTTCGCAATAACCTGGTTTTACGTCATAAAATGGCCCAATCAGTTCGCCGTTATTTAGATGCTTTAGATTTCATTGAGGTTGAAACTCCGGTTTTAATTAAATCTACACCAGAAGGCGCAAGAGATTTCGTAGTGCCTAGTCGCATGAATGAGGGCGAATTTTATGCTTTGCCTCAATCTCCTCAAACCTTTAAGCAATTGCTGATGGTTTCTGGTTTCGACAGATATTTTCAGATTGTAAAATGTTTTAGAGATGAAGATTTAAGAGCCGATCGTCAGCCTGAATTTACACAGATTGATTGTGAAATGTCTTTCATCGAGCAAGAAGATATTTTAAACACTTTTGAAGGATTGATTCGTACTTTATTTAAAGAAGTTCGTAATTATGATTTGCCTGAAGTGCCCCGCATGCAATATGCCGATGCGATGCGTTTATACGGTTCTGATAAGCCAGATACACGTTTTGCCATGCAATTTGTTGAATTAAACGACTTGGTAAAAGGTAAAGGTTTCCCTGTTTTTGACAATGCAGAACTGGTTGTGGGTATCAATGCAAAAGGAGCAGCAAGCTATACACGTAAGCAGTTGGATGAGTTAACTGATTTTATCAAACGCCCTCAAATTGGTGCTACAGGCTTAATTTATGCCCGCCATAATGAAGACGGAACCATTAAATCTTCTGTAGATAAATTCTTTAATGAAGATGATTTAAAACAATGGAGTGAAGCTTTTGCAACTGAAAAAGGCGATTTGCTTTTAATTTTAGCGGGTTCAACCGATAAGGTTCGTAAACAGTTGAACGAACTTCGTTTAGAAATGGGTACCCGTTTGGGCTTGCGCGATAAAAATACATTCTCTGCACTTTGGGTATTGGATTTTCCTCTTTTAGAGTGGGATGAAGAAACTGAACGTTACCACGCCATGCACCACCCGTTCACTTCTCCAAAGCCAGAAGATATTGCATTGTTAGATACAGATCCTAAAAACGTTCGTGCAAATGCTTATGATATGGTTATCAATGGAACAGAAATAGGTGGTGGTTCTATTCGTATTCACGATAGAGAATTACAGGCCTTGATGTTCAAACATTTAGGTTTCAGTGCCGAAGAAGCTCAAAAACAATTTGGTTTCTTAATGGATGCCTTTGAGTTTGGCGCACCTCCTCATGGTGGCATTGCATTTGGTTTCGATCGTTTAACTTCAATTTTTGCTGGTTTAGATTCGATTCGTGATGTAATTGCTTTCCCTAAAAACAATTCTGGCAGAGATGTGATGATCGATAGCCCGAGCACGATTGACGAAAAGCAGTTGAAAGAATTGAAAATTAAAACTGATTTATAATCGGAAAACAAATATTTAGGAATAATTTTAAATTATTAACTCAAGTTATTCCCAACAAAAAATGCGCTGATTTTAAAATCAGCGCATTTTTTGTTGGGCTTGGTTTTTACTATCCGTAAATATCATTCAGCATTTTCGCTAAGCGAACGCCACCTTTTAATAATTGCTCATTAAGCGTGTCAACCCAATCAAAGTTATAACGATAACTTAATTTTGAATCAGGCTTGATGGTTTCATAAATCTTATTGCAAACCAGATACGATTCATAAACGCAATCTTTTAAACTGGTGTTTTGCCAGTTATAAAGCTGAACAGCCGATGGATGATTGATCGCTTTCGCATATTCAGTATAACTTAATTGCTGATACTCGATTAATTGCTCATCCCAAACGCGGTGCAAATTGGATTTTTCGTTAAACCACAACACCGAAACACGATTACCGCCTAAATCTTCTTTACGGGCAACGTGCATCGGCTGGCATAAATCGCCGGCCATGTGCACAAGCATGCGCAATGCCAGTTTCTTTTCATCAGCTGTGCTGCCTGGTTTCTTTAAAACAGCAGTTAAATCAATGATCTTATTGTAAAGATTAGGCGATTTTTCGGTTTCTAAAAAATTAAAAATACCTTCTTTGTTTTGCCCGGCCGGTAAGTTTACAAAATGCCAGTTGTATAGGTAATTATATGTCGAGTCTGATTTAATAAAATCGCCCCAGTTGGCCGACATTGCCAGTGTTTCTGAGCCTAAAATACTTTGAATGGCCTTACGTGTTTTTGCTTTTAAATAGCTATCGGCAATTTCGCCAACAACGCGGTGCCCAATCATTCCCCAGGCGTTTGCCTGCATTGGTAAATAAGCCAGCAGGCTGATGGCTGCTGCCGTGGTTAACTTCTTTTTTATTGATGTGAATTTCATGTTATAATTCTTTTTGTATGCAGGTAACTTTTTCTTTTAATGATAATGTGATTTCTCGCTGGTCGCTCATGCTTTCTAAAACCAAGGTGTCTGTTGTTTTTTTCCTGATCAGGAAATTTTTATCATACCGGCCAATACGATAACAGCCAGAAATTTTTTGTTTGTAATTGGCGTGAGTAAACGTTGCGCCAACCAACAAAGTGTCGCCACGAACAGCATAAACACCTTTAGCATATTCTTTCCATACACCGTTGTTATAGCAGGAATCTTCATAGAAATTCACTTTGCTATGGGTTACCAGGTCAATGTACACAGAATCGCAGGTAAATTTAAAATGATGTTGTGTGTAATTGCTTAATTTATTACTGTAAGCTACAGAATCTTGATTCCACACGCCTTGCATAAATTCCTCGCCCTTGCCCTGAATATTCGGAAGTGGAGAACATGCTGAGAAAAAAGCTGAAAGATAAAAGGCGAAAAATAAAAAGTATAAATGCCTTAATCTTGAAACAGGATTAGATATTTTCAACTCCTTAAACTTGTTAGGTGTAGGCATATTTATTTAAATTCATTCGGAGGAAATTGATCGAGAAAGGTTTTATTGGCATTCATAGTGTTATAAATTAATATAAAAAAACCTATTGCAAAGCAAATTCCTGCAAAAAAACTGATTACTCCAAAAACGGTGTGATAGCTGGTGACCATCTCGCCATACCGAATAAGGTACGGCATTAAAACGCGGTAAAAGCCCATTAAAATTAACGATACGCCAGAGCCGATTAATAATAATTAATATTGAATCAGCTTTTACTTGCCTGGAAATATAATAACAACAAGCTATAAAAATAATGAGTGGCGATATAACTGAAACTAAACTGTATAACGTTGTCATGAATGAATCTCCCTATTTTTCTACTTTATGTTTTCGAAGTGTCTATTTGCAAACGAAGTTTTATGTACTGTTTTGAGTTAAATAAACCCGATTGAAGCGGAAAGCTTTTTGTTTTAAAAGTTACTCACTCCACTCTGCAAATCGCCTGTTAGAGTGAGTAACTTTACAAAAACTTGAAGCAAAAAGCGGGGCTTTCGAATCCGAAGAACGAATAACCTTGCTTTACCCTAAATCCCTAAAGGGACTTTTCGTTCTAGCGCATAAAATGAGCTGTAGAAAGAAGTCCCCCTTTAGGGGGCTAGGAGGTTATTTCAAACTACCAACCATATCTTCCGGACGAACCCACTCATCAAACTGTTCGTTGGTTAATAAGCCCAACTCTACAGCCGCGGTTTTTAAAGTTTTATTTTCTTTGTGTGCTTTCTTCGCAATTTTAGCAGCATTTTCATAACCAACATGAGGATTTAAAGCCGTAACCAACATCAGCGAATTTTGTAAATGTTTCTCTATTTCAGGTAAATTGGCGGTAATTCCCTCTGCACATTTTACCGTGAAAGAAACGCAGGCATCACCAATTAAACGAGCCGATTGCAGTACATTGGCAGCGATTAAAGGTTTGAAAACGTTTAATTCGAAATGACCCGACATACCACCCACAGAAACCGCAACATCGTTGCCAATAACCTGGGCACAAACCATTGTTAATGCCTCAGGCTGAGTTGGATTAACTTTTCCGGGCATGATAGAAGAGCCTGGCTCGTTATCAGGAATCACGATTTCGCCAATTCCACAACGCGGACCGGAACTCAACATACGTACATCGTTAGCCACTTTCATTAAGGCAACCGCAGTGCGTTTTAAAGCACCCGAAAGTTCAACCATGGCATCGTGAGCAGCTAAAGCTTCAAATTTATTTGGAGCCGTAACAAAAGGCAAACCCGTTAATTCAGCAATTTTTTTAGCCACTAAAACATCGTAACCCTTAGGTGTATTCAAGCCTGTACCAACCGCCGTACCACCTAAAGCCAATTCGGCAACCATTACCAAAGCATTTTTAATGGCTCTGATGCTGTTGTCTATTTGCTGTACATAACCCGAAAATTCTTGTCCAAGGGTAAGTGGCGTTGCATCCATAAAATGCGTACGGCCGGTTTTAGTAATTCCAGAAAATTCTTCAACTTTTTTAGCCAAAGCATTACGCAGTTTCTCTAAACCAGGAATGGTATTCTCTACCGTTAGTTTATAAGCTGCAATGTGCATGGCAGTTGGATAGGTATCGTTTGATGATTGCGATTTGTTCACATCATCATTAGGATGAAGAACTTTTTTATCATCGGCTAATGCGCCACCGTTAATTACATGAGCACGATTTGCAATCACCTCGTTTCCGTTCATGTTACTTTGAGTACCAGAACCGGTTTGCCAAATTACCAATGGAAACTGATCGTCTAATTCACCGGCAATAATTTCATCACAGGCTTTCGCAATTAAATCAGCTTTTTCTGCAGAAAGTACGCCAAGCTCAGTGTTTGCCAAAGCAGCAGCTTTTTTCAAATAGCCAAAGGCATGGATAATTTCTTTTGGCATTGAACCTTCAGGGCCAATTTTGAAGTTATTTCGTGAGCGTTCGGTTTGTGCACCCCAGTATTTATCGGCAGGCACCTGCACCTCGCCCATGGTATCGTGTTCTATTCTGAAACTCATTATATTTTGATTTTTGTTGTCGCAAATTTAAGTTTTTTGCCTATAAAGCAAGGTATTATATTCGATATTTCATTCGGAATGATTTTATTGATTTTAGCCTTCGGTTTGTTTACACAGATTTTTATTTTGGAAAGGTACTTTAATGGTTCTTCGGATTGGTTCGGCCCCGCTGATTCGCTGCAATCTTTTTAATCAACGGCTTTCAATGCTGAACGAAGTATCAGTTTTTCATAGCATTGGGATGCTTCGTGCCTCAGCATGACAGCATATTTAGGGTTGCTGCTCATTAAAAAGTATTTCCGCTGCCATCGGGTTTAGGTAATCAAGATTGTGGTTCTTGGTTATGGCTTGTTTAGCGAGTGCCTTATTCGCATTTCGCACCATTTCCGCCATTGCAACTTAAAGCCTACGGCAAGAATAGTAGCATCACAAATTCTTTGTTGTTCGGCTTTAGCAAAGGGAAACTAAATTCTGCTCCAAAACGTACAAATACTGAGTTAATGGTTTCATTTACTATTTTGGTATTTTATGAGCCAGCTTTTAAACGGAGCTTTATAAAAAAAGATAACGTATGAGCAAGTTTCTGTATTCAATTTTGTTGATTAGCCTTTCAATTATGTCTTTTGGACAAATGAAAAATAATGAGTTTTTAGAACAAAAACGTGCAGAATACAAGAAATATATTAGATATGTTGGCGGGTGGATGTTTGATATCCGAAACGCAACCCCAAAACAATTAGAACAACTTAAACGACAAGAAAAACTTAAGTCAATCGCAAAAGATAGATTTGGATTTTCAATAGGTGCTGTATTGGCAGGCACAAATCAAACTTTAGCAGTACGTTTTCAGCAAAACACAAACTCTAAAGTTTATGATGGTAATAGCTTTGCTTGGGGAGAAAGGACTTATTATAATAATTACATCATAGCAGGAGATGCAAATGTTGAATTTGCAGATGTGAGTATTACCAGAGAGAATGCAAAAAACTACCGGTTTCACGTTGTTGCAAATGACAGAAAAGAAATAGTTGGCTGGACTACCCCAACTATTTTTAAAAAGACAACTGATGGTAATGGAACTTATGTTTATTTAGGCAGTTATAACTGTCAAGTAAATGGCTATATTAAAATAGAAATTTATAATATTAAAGATTATTCTGATAGAGCAGCAATCATGATTGACTGGAGGCCTGTTTCAAAAGCTGTAGTCAGTGTTGGAGTGGATTACAAAATGAAAAACAGATCAGATGGACTGTATTATGCCTCGCTTGATAAACTAAAAGCTACAAAATATCACAATGTAATAGGTACAACTTCATTAAACGATAAGAAGTTCTTTTTGAGTGATTCTGTTGTGAGATTAAACATTCAATTTAAAAAAACTAGTTTTAATTATAAAGCCGAGCTTATTAAAAAATCGAAAGATAAACCTGAAAAATTTGAACTGGGGAATTATGATAAATCGTTCTACATATATAAGGAGTTTTGGAAAGTTCCAGGAGAGTATGAGCTTCTTCTTACACCAAAGTTAACCTTACCAGGAGGAACTCCTGTGCATTATTTGTCAAATAAATCAAACAGTTATAAATTTACTGTATTGCCAGAGAAAGAAGAGATAAAACTTTTCTCTAAAAAACAACTCATCATTTATGCATTAATTATTTGTGCCGTTCTTGGTACTATTCTCGGAGTAGCTGTTATCTACATTAAAAAGAAAGAGGCCAAAAAACTTGCACAACAATCTAAAGAAAAACAAATCGCTCAACTACAGCTAAACTCAGTACGTTCTCAATTAAATCCACATTTTTTATTTAATGCATTGGCAGGCATTCAAAATCTAATGAACAAAAACGAAATCGATCATGCCAATCGATACCTTAATAAATTTGCCCGATTAACCCGAAATGTTTTAGATAGTAAAGAGCTGATCAGTTTAACTGAAGAAAAAACTTTATTAGATGATTACCTGCAAATGGAACAATTGCGATTTGGTTTTCAATATAAGTTAAATGCGAATACTGATTTAGATACAGAAAATATAGAAATCCCATCAATGCTTTTGCAGCCATTTTTAGAAAATGCCGTAAAACATGGCATCGCAGAAAAGGGCGCCAGTGGTAACATTGAAATCGATTTTAAAAAGCAATCGTCGGATTTAATTTTGAGCATTAGGGATAATGGCAAAGGTTTCGATACTGCTAAAGATTACAACGGTTTAGGCTTGACACTCAGCAAAAATCGAATATCTTTACTGAATACGATTTATAAAGACACACCTTTTATTTTGGATATTCAATCGGGTATAAACGGAACGGTAGTTACAATTACTTTAACACAATGGCTGTGAAATGAGAGCTGTTTTAGTAGATGATGAGCAAGCAAATTTAGAAAACCTGCAGGTTATGCTGGCTAGGCATTGTCCCGAAGTTAAGGTGGTGGCTATTGCCAACAATATCCAATATGCTTATGAAAAAGTAAACTTGCATCGCCCTGATTTACTTTTCTTAGATATTCAAATGGGTAAAACCACAGGTTTTGATTTACTAAACTTGCTTTCTGAAAAAACTTTTGAAGTCATTTTCGTAACTGCATACGATAATTACGGAATCCAGGCGGTAAAATTTGCTGCCCTGGATTATTTGCTTAAACCGGTCGACCCAGATGAATTAAAATCTGCTGTATTTAAAGCTAAAGATAGGATAGCAAGTAAAATTAATGGTGAACAGCTCAATTTCTTACTCAATCAAATCAAACGTACAGAACCAAGCGTTCCCAAAATTGCATTGCCTCAACAACATGAAATTCGTTATGTTTCAGTTGATGATATTATTCGTTGTGTTGCAGATAATACTTATACCTTTTTCTATTTATCAAGCGATGAGAAAATCTTAATCTCCAAACCATTAAAAGAGTATTCAGACTTGCTGAAACCACAGGGCTTCGTTCGGGCACATCAAAGTCACTTGGTTAATCCCAAATTTGTGAAAAGCTGGCTTAAAGAAGACGGTGGAACTTTATTGATGAATAATGGCGATAAAATCCCTGTTTCGAAACCTAATCGGGAAGTGGTTAAGGCAGTTTTAGGAAAGTAGGATTTACACCATTGCCCTAAAAAATCTCTTGCAAAATTCATTGCCATTAAGTTTTAGCTGTGGATAAAAGAAATAAAGCCCTATGTTCATCTGCCCGCTGTGGTTAATAAACCTTTTTGTATTTTTGCGGCTATGTCAGTTATTAAACCCTCATTAGCAAAAGGTACCCGCGATTTTTCACCTGTGGAAATGGTAAAACGCAATTTTATTTATGATACCATTAAATCGGTTTTCAGGAAATATGGTTACGCAGAAATTCAAACGCCAAGCTTTGAAAACCTCTCTACTTTAACAGGAAAATATGGCGATGAGGGTGATAAACTGATTTTTAAAATTTTGAATAGCGGCGAGTATTTAAAAGATGCTAAAAAGAAATCCTTCGACTTCGCTCAGGATGACAACAGCAATAAATTGATCCCGCTGATTTCAGAGAAAGCCCTACGCTATGATTTAACTGTGCCTTTCGCACGTTACGTGGTCATGCATCAGCATGAAATCACTCTGCCTTTTAAACGTTTTCAGGTTCAGCCAGTATGGCGTGCTGATCGCCCGCAAAAGGGAAGGTATCGTGAATTTTATCAATGTGATGTGGATGTTGTAGGCTCTGAAAGTTTATTAAATGAGGCAGAATTCATCCTGATTTACAATGAAGCTTTGAGTAAACTTGGCTTGAAAGATTTCAGCATTAAAATCAATAATAGAAAAATTCTATCAGGCATTGCCGAGATTATAGGTAAACCTGATTTAATTATTGATATGACGGTTGCCATTGATAAACTGGATAAAATCGGTTTAGATGGTGTAAGCAAAGAATTATTGGAACGTGGTTTCACTGAAGATGATTTAGAAAAACTTCGCCCGGTTATTTTGCTGGAAGGGGCTAATGAAGAAAAATTAGCACGCCTTAAAGAAGTTTTGGCTTCTTCTGAAATTGGCTTAAAAGGTATTGAAGAAATTGAACAGGTTTTTGAATATGTAGAAAACCTGATTGCCTATGCCTTACCGTTAACGGCAAAATTAGAATTAGATATTACCCTGGCTCGTGGCTTGAACTATTACACCGGTTGTATTTTTGAAGTTAAAACCAACGAAGTCGCCATGGGAAGCATTGGTGGAGGCGGACGTTATGACGATTTAACGGGCATGTTTGGCTTAAAGGATTTAACCGGAGTTGGCGTTTCTTTTGGGGCAGATCGGATTTATGATGTACTGGAAGAACTTGATCTTTTCCCGGCATCAGCAGAAATTGGGACAAAGGTTTTGATCAGCAATTTTGATAAGGCGGCAGAAAAATATGCGCTACCTATTTTACAGCAATTCAGAAATGCCGGAATTTCGGCTGAATTGTATCCAACCTCGGCCAAGCTTAAAAAACAAATGGCTTATGCCGATGCGAAGAATATTCCTTATGTAATTTTAATCGGTGGCGATGAAATTGCAAATGGAGAATTAACATTAAAAGATATGCAGAGTGGCGAGCAGAAAAAGCTAACGGTGCTTGGAATTTTGGATTTGCTGAAGTAGATTAACCACAAAGAAAAAAATCGCCAAAGCTAAGCTTTTAATAAATTCGTTTTACCACCCAGCTTTGCGCTTTTATGGTTAAATTTTACCACAGAGCACACTGAGTTTTCACAGAGGCAAACAGAGAATGTTATAAAATATGCTCGAAATTAAGAATTGCTTAGTGTCCTCTGTGCCTTTTCTCTGTCTCTCTGTGGTTAACTTACCACCCAGCTTTGTGTTTCTTTGCGAAAAAAACTTTGTGCTCTTTGCGGTTAAACCTTTCCTTAGTGCTCTCTGTGCCTTTTCTCTGTTTTCTCTGTGGTTAAACTTACAACCTAACTTTGCGTTTCTTTGCGGAAAAACTTTGCGCCTTTGCGGTTAAATTTTACCACAGAGCGGTTAAACTTACCACTTAAATTGCAGTAAACCTACCTTCCAACCCGCAACAATATCGGGAAATGCACATCCTTAACCGCATCATTGCCCCACGCCTCCTTCAGTTCTGTGAACATATATTCCAGTGGATTCCTCTCGTTAGCCTTTTTATAATGTTGCAGTGATGACCAGGTATTAAGATACCCAATCAGTTGGTTAAAACTCCATGATGTTTTAATCTGAAAATGCGGTGCAGTAATTTCCTCAAAAGGAAAAGGAATGGTTTTATAACCTTCTTCAATATATCTTCGTTCCGGATCCCAATATTTACCAAGAATATCTTCGTATAATTTGTGGACAGCCTGATCTACTTTTTTATCAATAAACATTAAGCCATAACCAATTACGGCTAAAACTCCATTGGGCTTAAGCGTACGTTTTACTTCGCCATAAAAAGCCTCAAAATTAAACCAATGTATGGCCTGAGCAACGGTAATCAGATCAAAACTTCCATTGGGAATATTTATTTTTTCAGCGGGCTCAACATGGTAAGTAATGTTTGGTATTTTCAAAGCTTGGCTTAATTGTTTCTCACTAATGTCCGTTGCATAAATGGCTTTAAAGTGTTGAGCCAAAACCCTTGCAACTTGCCCGTTTCCGGTAGCACAATCCCAGGCTGCATCCCGGTTTTCAACTAATGTTAAAAGGTAATCGTACAATTCCTGAGGATATGTTGGCCGGTAAATGGCATATTCTGCAGATTGGTTAGAGAAGTTATCTTTCATTTTTTAATAATTGAATTTTGAATGAGAATGAGTGATTTTTTGAATACGTTCTTGCAATTCTATTATTCTCCTGTTATATTACGATTAACTAATTTAAATATTTAAACAATACAGAAGCTATTTGTTTTAATTCTCTCATTCAAAATTCAATCAACACTCAATTCTATAACATGAATAAAACTTCAAATGATTTTCAGCCACAAGAAATTGATGAGGTAAAATACAGGTTAAAATCTATTTTTGGTGGTTCGGTTGGAAACCTGGTAGAATGGTATGACTGGTACACTTATTCGGCTTTTGCATTGTATTTTTCTCCGGCTTTTTTCCCAAACAGCAATCCTACAGCTCAGCTATTAAACAGTGCAGGAATTTTCGCGGTTGGTTTTTTAATGCGCCCAATTGGTGGTTGGCTCTTCGGTAGCATAGCCGATAAAAAAGGCCGAAAAAAATCTATGGCCCTTTCTGTACTGATTATGGCTATTGGCTCTTTGATTATCGGCTTAACACCTGGTTATAAGGAAATCGGAATAGCTGCTCCATTATTACTGGTTTTTGCGAGGTTAATTCAAGGTTTGAGTACAGGTGGCGAGTATGGAACCTCTGCAACTTATTTGAGTGAAATGGCCGCAAAAAAACACCGGGGTTTTTATTCGAGTTTTCAATATGTAACCCTGATCGGTGGACAATTACTGGCATTAGGTATTCAATTAATCCTACAAAACTGGTTGCTCACACCTGCCGAACTTCATGATTGGGGCTGGAGAATTCCATTTTTTATAGGTGCCGTTCTTTCTTTTATCGCTTTATATTTACGAAGACACATTGATGAAACCTCAGCCTTTAAAAGCAAGAACAAACTAGATAAGAAAGGTGGAATAGCTGTATTATTAAAATATCCAAAGGAAGTTTTTACAGTTGTTGGTTTAACCCTGGGAGGTACAATAGCATTCTATACTTTCAGTACCTACATGCAAAAATTCTTAGTGAACACTGTTCATTTAAGTAAGGAGACATCTACCATCCTATCATTTGTTTCACTTTTGATCTTTGCAATTTTGCAGCCTTTGTTTGGCTTACTTTCTGATAAAATTGGAAGAAAACCATTACTGATCGGCTTTGGTGTTTTAGGAACCTTATGTACGGTTCCGATTTTAACAAGCTTATCGCACGAAACCAACACCACCATTATTTTCTTTTTGATGATTGGTGCTTTGATTATCGTAAGCGGCTATACCAGTATCAATGCAGTTGTGAAAGCAGAATTGTTCCCCGCAGAAATCCGGGCATTGGGTGTTGGTTTGCCCTATGCTTTAACTGTTACTATTTTCGGCGGAACGGCTGAATATTTTGCACTTTGGTTTAAAAACATTGGCCATGAATCTTATTTTTACTGGTATGTAACTGGTTGTATTTTAATTTCACTGATTTTATACATCACGATGAAAGACACTAAACAACATTCAAAAATAGAAGATTGATTCAATTTAATATTTGTTAACTCTTTCTGGTTATATATCGATTTAAGTCAGGAGTGGTACACCCAAAAAACAGCAGGAATGCATCAGTAACAATGAGGCAAAATAATACCTGCAATTGAATTTAATAAAGAAACGTCATACTGTCTTTATGAACAGGGATTGGGGATGTAGCGATTAGTTCAATCGAACAACAGAACCCTGTGCACAAATCCTGAATATTCGTCCTGCTACTATATTTAGTGTTTATTTTTCAGGCTAAAATAGATTGCCTTATGCCTGATTGAAAACAAAGAAAAGCCATTAGCTCGTTACCATGAGGAAAATTCTTTCATACAAATAGCTTATACCATAGTCATTAATTGATTTGCATTTTTTGATCAATCTGTTTCAGCCGCTCCAAGTCTGCCTCTTCCCCCAATTTGTCTATTTCATCTAGTTAACGTTCACCATGCCGTTCATAAGCAGATATTTTTGATCAAAAAAGAACGAAGTCATGAAAACACCAACAAAAATAGCTCTGGTAAACGCTACCATCATCGCGATCATTGCGCTAACCGCATTTATCTGGACGGGGCCAAAGAAGAAAAACATAGAGCAGACGATTAACGGAAAAAGTTTTGCTGTTCTGGAGTTATTTACCTCTGAAGGATGCAACAGTTGTCCTCCTGCTGAACAACTCCTCGCCAGAATTGACAAAGAATCTAACGGAAAACCCGTTTATGTGCTTGGATATCATGTTGATTACTTTGATAACCTGGGATGGAAGGACGTATTTGGCAGCCCTGACAATACCAGGCGACAACGCAAGTACAGCAGCTGGCTGAATGCGCAGGTTTATACACCTCAACTAATCATCAACGGTTCCAAAGAGTTTGTAGGTGGCAATGAAAGAGAAATCCGTAACGCCATTGAGACTCAACTGTTAATCAAACATACTGCTGATCTGTCTTTTGATATTCATAGGGATGGCGATCTTGTGAAGATAAACTACAAAACCAAAGATATTCAAGCCAGTGATGATCTTCTTTTGGCCCTTGTACAGAAAAACGGCAGTACGAATGTATTGCGTGGAGAGAATGCAGGCTTGCAGTTTTCCCATGTCCAGATCGTCCGCAAAATGGCTCAGGTATCGTTAAAGGATACACCATCCGGATCGGCGGAACTGAATATCCCCAAAAGTATAGCTGCCGAACAATGGGAAGTAATTGGCATGATCCAGAACAGAAAAACAGGAGCAATCTCAGCAGTAAACGTCGTGAGCGTAATTCAATAGCAAAACAATTAAATCAAATCAACATGGAAAATCAAGTGAATAGCAAGATGCATAACCTGCTCATCGGACTTGCTTCAATCATGTCAGCGCTTTTTTTCATCAGTCCGCCTTTTGAAAAAAACCCACAGCAATGTGAGATGGTACAAACCATCGGGAAGAGAAAGCCGAACGGACTGAACGATGAGGATGAACTGGTGGCATAGACAAGTTGGGCAATCCATTATTCAGGGAAGTAAAGGCGATCGCCGCCTCTCTGGCAAAAATGACAAATCATAAAAAACATTAAATATATAAAGATGAAAACTAAATTAAATTTTAACTACAGATTTTACGAAGCAATTCTCGCCCTTTTGGTATTGATTGGCAGCATGCTTTTTCTGACCAATAAATCCTTGGCACAGGAAGCCCCTATAAAAAATGTTGTTATCGTTCATGGCGCTTTTGCTGACGGATCGGGCTGGAGAGGAGTTTACGATATCCTTTCAAAAAAAGGATTCCACGTTACGGTAGTGCAAAACCCTTTGACTGGATTAAAGGACGATGTGGATGCCACAAAAAGAATTCTCGATAAACAGGATGGTCCTACTATTTTAGTCGGTCATTCATGGGGAGGAGTGGTCATAACAGAGGCAGGAACACATGCAAAGGTGGCTGCCCTGGTATATGTGGCAGCTTATCAACCCGATAAGGGCGAGAATACTTTAAAATGGGCTTCTTTATTGCCTGCATCTCCTGAATTTGGAATTTTGCCGCCTGATGACAAAGGCTTTGTTTATTATGGCAAAGAAAAATTCCATGCTGGATTTGCTGCTGATTTAAGCAAATCGGAAGCGGCTTTCCTGTTGGCCTCACAACAACCAATTTTAGCAGAAAGCTTCACAACACCAGTAACTGAAGCCGCATGGAGAAACAAACCCACGTATGGCATTGTAGCCACAGAAGATAAAAGCATCAATCCAGATATTGAGCGGAATATGTATAAGCGCTCAAACACCAAAATTACAGAAATAAAAGGCAGCCACGTTGTTTTTGCATCGCAGCCTCAGGCAGTGGCAAAGGTCATTATTGAGGCCGCCAATGGCAAATAATTTTGGCTATTAATATTAAGGCCAGTGGAGTATTGGATGTTTGATCAGATGGTTATCAAATATCTAATACCTCATTATTTTGCCAGAGATTAACCTCAATTTCCTAGCGATTAACCTTAGGCATTTCCGCATAAGACCTCTCTGTTCTGCTGCTTCAGTCGACATTGACGAATCAGTGGCGCCGGCCTTGCGAAGCAAACTCTTCATTGGCTATGCAATCTCCTTCAGAAATAATTACCGAGAGCTATTTAAAGAATGGAATTACAGCAATGAGATTGCCACAAAACATAAATTACACAGGCTTAGAGATTTGTATCGACTTATCAGGAACATCTGTGCCTAGACAATAAACTTATCCTATAAACAGATTTAACAGCACAGCCCTAATTGTCTGGCTCACGATTTAATTTGTCTAACTCATATACTTTCTGCTGAATTTCTGACTGTTTGTGAGGCAATTTTGTGCTACACTTAAAAAGAAAATATTATGACACTTAAAACCACAAAAACAATTTACTGGATCGGAGCCATATTAACCTCCTTATGGTTTGGCACCAGCGGCATCTGTGAACTTACCAAAAACGCCATCGTTTGGGATATAACCCTTCAGTTAGGATACCCTCCTTACTTCATTTACGTACTGGGAATTGCAAAGTTGGCTGGCATTGTTGTTTTACTGATTCCCGACAAATTTTTAAGACTGAAGGAATGGGTATTTGCCGGAATATTCTTTGATATCATTTTCGCATTTAGTTCAAAATTAGTTGTGATTGGCCCTGCCGCTACTATAGATGCCATTATTGCTTTCACGATAGTTGCAGTAACCTATACAATGTATCGCAGAATATATACAGTGTCTTATCTGAAACTACAAGATCTTTCTGCACAATAAGTTTAAACTCAACAACTGTAAAAACACAAACAGGCAGCGCTGCCTGTTTGTGTTAATATATGTGCCTTATGTTGGATCGGAAATGTATAAGAGTTTTCAGGAAATATACAAGTCACTGAATTGATTCCTGCGCAACTTTACTATTGAAATTAATAGTAAGTTATCATGAAAACAACAACATTAAAAAAAACCGCCCTGATGATCTTAAATTTAAATACTCGCATAAAAGCATTTTATATGCTGATCTGTTTGGTCACGTCTTTTGGATTTCAGCTAAAAGCACAGGAACCAACACAGATCCAAAACATTGTACTTGTTCATGGTGCATTTGTAGATGGCGCCGGGTGGCAACCAGTATATCAGATCCTGACTAAGAAAGGGTATAAGGTAAGTGTTACACAGCATAGTCTTACAAGTTTTGAAGGCGATGTGGCTGCAGTAAAAAGAATAATTGATCTTCAGGATGGACCGTGCATTTTAGTGGGACATAGTTATGGAGGTGCTGTTATTACCATAGCTGGCAATGATCCGAAAGTTGCCGGACTGGTATACATTGCCGCTCATGCCCCGGATGATGGAGAATCGGAGGCGGGCAATGGTAAAACTTATCCATCAGCTTACCAATCGCTGATCAAGGGAAAGGATGGATGGGACTATATCGATCCCAATCATTTTGTGACCGACTTTTCGGCCGACCTGCCAAAATCAAAGGCGCATTTCATGGCTAGCGCCCAAACACCAACTGCT
Organism: Pedobacter chinensis; assembly: GCF_003339865.1. Taxonomy (GTDB): domain Bacteria; phylum Bacteroidota; class Bacteroidia; order Sphingobacteriales; family Sphingobacteriaceae; genus Pedobacter; species Pedobacter chinensis. Next base: position 40,134 of record NZ_QPKV01000014.1, on the reverse strand, counting down.
GATTCTGTGTTTCATGCAATCATCCGTAATCCTGCCTGGAAAATAAAACCAAGCTGGTACATGGTTGCCAAATCAGATCGGATAATTAATCCCGATCTGGAAAGAATGTATGCAAAGCGTGCAAAAAGCAATATAGTGGAAATAGCAGGAGCAAGTCATTCGGTGTATATTTCGCACGCAAAAGAGGTAGCTCGATTGATTATCTCAGCCGCTAGCCTGTCTGCAAAACTATAAGGTAACCCTTCATAAAAAAATGATGAGGGGCCGTTCAAAACGGCTCCACATCAGAACTTACCAATATGCATCTTCATCTAAGACAATGGCTTTTTTCGCATCGAAAATCAGCCAGATCAATAGAGATGTATACAATACGGCTCCACATAAAATCATCAGGTTCATAGTTTGGCGTTTAACAACACCTAACATATGAAAATAATTTGTTACTCACAAATTTCTAGTAAAGAAATCTTGCTTTTTTTTTATTTTTTACCAAAAAGTGTATAGTATAACAGAATAACGCCTGTTTTTTAGTTCACATTCATGCGCTTCATTGCCATAGCAAGTTCAGACCGCAGCAAAAACGTAATGAAGCAGAAGTAATCTGTATAGCAACTTAACAGGTTAATTAACAAGAAAGATGCGATAGGTGCACATCTTTTTTTGAGGTGGTCCCGATGATAAATAGATACACATTCCAGTCACGTAAACTCATGGCTAATAATTCTTACAAAACAACCGACTGCTTTTAAATAACAGTTATTAGGCTCAAATGTTATTCTTCAATTTTACTAAATGAATTGAAATAACACAAGAAAAATAAATAAACTATATAGCTAGCTATAACGCATTAAGAAAAATATCGGAGTTAATTTTTGCTAGTGAGCTTCATTAAGTTATCTTGAATTGAGACATTTTATTCTATTTATCGTTAAATCAATGTATTGAATGACAATGTTTTTATATTTATGAGGATCTGCAGTTGATGTAGAATTAATTTCTATAAAAATATCCTGAATTTTTCCAGCATCCATTGCTACCGATATTACTGCACTACCGTCAACCTTGTAACTAATCATCCAGCCTGCCGGAAGTTGGGCTTTAAGTTCAAAAATCTTTGATTTGCTATCGCCATTGTGCAAGGTTGTAGTGTAACGGAATACCTCATTGGTAGCACCCTCAATGTTTATCAGTACCATACCAAATAAAAAGCCTTTAGACTTTTAATCCAAAGGTTTGCTGATTTTATGGTCCTGACGACCTGCAAACACATTTCGCTCACACAACCTGCTGACTAACAATTTCTTATAAAACAACTCACTAACTATCCAAAATGACTGATATTAGGCTCAAATGTTATCACTCAATTTTACGAAATGAATTCGTTCAACACAAGAAAATCATCTAAGAATACCAGATACAAAATATTAAGAAAAGCGAAAGAAACTTTTTTTTTCAAATCAACTTTATTAAGTCGCCATGAATTAAGGACCCTTTTCATTAAAATGAGATCTATCATCCGCAGCCAAATCATTGCTTATTTCTGGTATTTTGGCTGCAGATATTTTTTTATCTACAGCCAAAACTCTATATTTGAAGCACATTTTGGCTGCGGATAAAATTATTTTTTATCGTTAACCGTTAGAAAGGACAATAAATGGAATTGCTCATTGGAAGAATAGCCGAGAAAAAAATATTATCAGAGGCACTAGCCTCGTCTTCATCAGAACTATTAGCGGTATTTGGCAGGAGAAGGGTCGGAAAAACCTTCCTGATCCGCTCAGTCTTCCAGAAACAGCTCATTTTTGAGCTTTCGGGAGTTCACGATGCGAATGCTGCCGAGCAGTTGCTCAATTTCAGCAAGGCCATCGCAGATGCGCTAGGTTCCCAATTAACTCCTGCAGCCCCTAAGAACTGGACGGAAGCCTTCTGGCAACTCAGAGAATTTGCAGCCCCTATAATTAAAAAAAGAAAAGCTGTAATTTTCTTTGACGAATTCCCTTGGCTAAGTTCGCATAAATCAGGCTTCCTTTCTGCATTTGAATATTTTTGGAACCAATGGGCCTCACAACAGCCGAACCTGATTGTTGCTATCTGTGGATCTGCTGCCACTTGGATGATCAAAAAAGTTGTCAACAGCAAAGGAGGCCTGCACAATCGGTTAACGCGTAAAATACGCCTGTTACCTTTCACGTTGCACGAGACAGAACAGTACCTAAAAAGCAATAATATCCATATTGACCGTTACCAGGTGCTAACCATTTTTATGGCAATGGGCGGTGTGCCACATTATCTGAAAGAACTCAAAAAAGGGGAAAGTGCTACTCAGGCCATTGACAGGCTTTGCTTCACTAAGGATGGCCTCCTTTCAACAGAATTCGCAAACCTATACCGCTCTCTGTTCGAAAACGCAGACAGGCACATTTCCGTAGTCAAAGCGCTCGCGGATAAACCATCAGGATTAACAAGAAACGAAATCATTGCGGCATGTAACCTACGGAGTGGAGGGACTACCAGTCTTTTACTTGAGGAACTTGTGGAGTCTGGCTTCATTACTCCGCACCTGCCTTTCCAGAAGAATGCCAATCAGAGCATTTACAAACTCAGCGACGAATACAGCCTTTTCTATCTTAAATTCATCGAACATTCCCGCGCCACCGGTGCAGGCACATGGCTAAAAAAATCATCGACGTCTTCCTGGAGGAGTTGGAGCGGTTATGCCTTTGAAGGGATTTGCATGAAGCATACAGATAATATCAAGCTGGCACTGGGTATTTCCGGAGTGTTCACTGAAACATCAGCTTGGCGGCATGCTCCAAAAGATGGAAACGGCGCACAGGTCGATCTGTTGCTGGATAGACAGGATAATGTGATAAGCATATGTGAAATGAAGTTTTCAAATACTGAGTTCGCAATAGATAAAACCTATGCTGCCGAGTTACAGTACAAACTTGATATATTCCGTAGGGAGAGCAAAACTAAAAAAGCACTGTTCCTTGCCATGGTTACAACCTATGGCGTTAAAAATAATATGTATTCTATTGGCCTGGTACAGAACGAAGTTACCATGGATGATTTGTTTTTACCTTAGTATAATATATCAGGAGGTTCAAAGCTCTATTTTTATCAGTTTGTCATGCCCACCAAATATACTTGGTTCAAGAGAATCGAATTCATTAAGATTTGCAGCGTTCACTAATAAACCGTAATTCTTATGTCGACAGCTTATACATTTACCTTAATTCTATTTATGTTCTTGATATATCATTTATCATCCCTTTTAAAAATTCAAACAAGATTATCCGCAGCCAAAATACAAGTAAATGATCTTATTTTGGCTGCGGATAAATTTAATTTCCGATATGTTGTTTGCAAAATTAGGGTAAATAGATTGTTAATTTGTTACCGAATTAGGGTAAATCTTTGCAATACCTGTAAACGAAATCAAAATATCTAATTAGTTCTAATCATAACTCTCCCTTCCATATGATGAAGCCAAGCGACATGCCTGCAGTAAGAATCAAGTCGATGTATCTATCCATGTTACTACTGAAATTGATTGTTGCTAAATATCGTTTATTTTTTATATAGGAATTTAATTTCTTGAGCTTTGAGGAACCCATTTTGATGAAGCCAAAAGATAAAGCCCAAATTAAATCATTTTAATACCGATTCATCTTCATCAAATTTACTCGCCCCTTGAAGCAAAAAAGCCAGCAGTTATGTATAACTACTGACAAAGGAAGTGGTCCCGACGAGAACCTCCCGTCATAACTTTATCAATTGATTTTCAATAATTTAAAGACTTTAAGATCTTTGGACTCACCGAATTACTCACTATCTTTTTTAATTCAAGCTGCAAACTATTCAAAAATATAAAAAATAGAATAAATAATCAACCTCTAAGTATAATTCCGGATTCTTGAAATAAATCGCCCACTATTGGTTGTACCAGTCCAAAACAACTTTTATCGAAGAGTTCTGAAAAAATAATAGTTAAAAATCTTAAATATACATTTCTATATAAATAAATGTATATATACTTAAATTTATATATTTGCATATATTTTGTATCAAATGAAAGAATTTGCAAATCCATTCAGACCTGGTGCGGGCCAGCCACCTCCTTATCTAGCAGGTCGTGACAATGAAAAAGAGGGGTTCAAAAAATTATTAGGGCAAAATCCGATATTGAAAAACGTGATTTTGACTGGGCTTCGTGGTGTTGGAAAGACCGTGCTTTTGGAAACCCTTAGACCCATTGCACTCCAGGAAGCTTGGTTTTGGGCTGGAAATGATTTAAGTGAATCAGCTAGCGTAAGTGAACTTGCTCTATCCACAAGAGTGTTGGCTGATATAGCGCCATTAGTCTCGTCTTTTGTTCTGGAAGAAAAAGAGGTGAAAAGAATTGGCTTTGGTATTTCGAAAGAAACCTTTGAGATAAAGCTTAACTACCAAACACTTGTTCAAATTTATAACAACACTCCTGGGTTAGAGTCCGATAAGTTGAAAACAGTTCTTGAAATTGTATGGGATGTTGTTAAAACGAAAGTTAAGGGAATTGTTCTTGCATACGATGAGGCGCAGATATTAAAAGACAAGGCGGCAGACAAGCAATATCCCCTTTCTCTTTTATTAGAAGTCGTACAATATCTTCAAAAAAAGGAAATACCTTATCTTCTTGTACTTACTGGTTTACCCACGCTGTTCCCAAATTTGGTTGAATCTAGAACTTATGCGGAGAGAATGTTTAATATTACAACCCTTGACCGGCTTGATGAAAAAGAGAGTAGAGAGGCGATTTTAAAACCGATCAATAAACAGGGGTGTCCAGTAACATTTACTGAATATGGCATTTCGGAAATTTTGAAATATTCTAGTGGCTATCCTTATTTCATACAGTTTTTCTGTAAAGAAGCATTTGATATTATTCTTCAACAAATAAGGGTTGGGGTTACTGAACCTAATGTTTCGGTTCCGCAAATGGTCTTAAAATTGGATTCTGACTTTTATTCAGGCAGATGGAGCAGAATAACAGATCGTCAAAGAGATTTGTTGATGATTATTGCTTCTTTGCCAAATGCAGATTCCGAGTTTACTAATAAAGAAATCGCAGATAAGTCAATCGAACTAAAAAATATTTTCAAAACGGCTCACATTAACAATTCGCTGTTGAAGCTAATAGAAGCTGGTCTTATCTTTAAGAACAGAAGAGGTAAATACTCGTTCGCTGTTCCGCTGTTGGCCAACTATATTAAGCGACAAGATATGGAAGCTCTGTTTTAAATGCAACTATAAATTATCAATCAGAAAATCAATGTATTTAATACCCGAAGCACCAAAAAGTGATTTTAGGTCATCGGTATGGTTGACGATGAATTCCTTTATATAAGCTTTGACATCTTCGTCCAGAAACGTGTTCAATCTCAACCCAATCATCGCATTTTTTACACCAGTTGCATCAAAAATGATTTCCATTACCTTGTTTTCGCCGGAATAAAGAGTGGAGATCCAGATATATTTTGGCATACTGGAACTGATAATTGACAGCTTGTCCGCATCTTCCAGACTTGAAACAAGGATTTCTTTCTTGTAGTCTTCGCTATATTTAATTTGAATGTCCCACTGTTGCTCAAGATTTTCCCCAAAAGCTGCTATCAAAATATAATAAACCCCAATGACAAGGCTTTCAATATCTTCATAAGTTATCCTAATCTTTGGATAAACCGGTATCACAAGAGAAGTAATATAACTTGGAAGTTGTTCAGGATGAATATCCGTCCAAGGAGTCTGTAGTTCCCCATCCTCTAAGAATCTGACACGCGCGAATGGGCCATGCTGGTCATCATGGATATAGAGTTTAGTGATATTATCTGACTTCCAGGCAAAGGGAGCATTTTCACTACCAACCTTATGCCCCAAAATACTTACAGCATGGAAGCCGTAAAAAGAGTTGCCCGTGCTGTTATCGTACATTGGCACCTTTATTCCCATGATAATCGGAATACCAATCGGGGCATAAGCATTCACAATTTTTCTAACAAATTCGCTTTTCACATAGAGCGTATCATCACCCAATGCATCTTTCTTTTCTTCTGTAGCAGTTCTTACTTCAGGAGCTAGTCCGGAAATGTGGATAGCCTGACTGATTTGCGGCAATGTTAGTCCCTTGTTTGGAAATAGTCTGTTACCATCGGTCTGAAGCTTAGCGGCGTCTTTTGTAATTTCGCTTGGCACTTTCAAGATCGTAGAAAAATCAATAGAGGCCTTATTTAGCGTGAACCAAATTGCCGAGGTGGCACAGGCGGCAAGTACACTATCCTGTTCCTGGAATGCCAGTGACTTTAACACAAGTTCACGTCCAAAAAAATGGACTTTGTATTTCCTAAGTCCCCAGTAGTTCCTTTGACCGTCGGCATCAGCTTCGGTATAAGTTCGCAAAACCGTATATCCTATAACTGTGTATGGAATCGGTCTCACTACTGTAAATCCCAGATAAGATTCCCAAAAAGGAATTTCTTCTGAAGTCAGCAAATTGGCATTTAACGTTTGCTCATCAAAAGCTTCTGCAAAGAAGTGTACACGCTTACACACTTTTTTATAATCTTGAAAACAGAGCACATAGTAAGTAGCGTGGTCATGGAGAAAATCCTTGCTTATATAATTTTCCTCGATTACTATCGTTTTTGCTGACAATCCATGTTCGCCCAAATAATTGAGGTAATAATGATATTGTCGTTTATTCGGAATGATATCGGCCGTTGTCAACGTGTTCGACAAGGCGTGCGCAAGGTTTTCAGGGGTGAACGGTAATACTTCCACCAGCTGACCTAAAGTTTGATCACAATCTTAAGCTGATTTTCGTCTATATCCTTTAGTTTAAGGATTTCGGCCTGTTTTTTTATAGCTTCATTAACGAACTTTTTCAGTTCCATTTTATCCTCCTTAACAGAAGGTTTGGTGGAGAAGCTAGCAGCGTTTTTTAGGATGTCTGAGAAACCAAGTTTACTCATATTAAGTCCAGTCATTAATTGGTTTTGATTCGCAAAATTAATTAATTTATACTAGTTGTAAACTAATCTAAATAAAATAATTCAATTATTATTGATTTATTAACAAAAAATAGACCATTATTTTTTTTGATCATTGCCATTTGTATCTATCTTTTGTTCAGAAAGCTTTTTTTCAAGATCATTAAAATCAATCTTTCCTTCCATTTTTTGTAGCATCGAGGCTGTGAATAATGAGCGTGACTGATACTGCAAAGTTGGCGCGTTTATGTTAAGATAATCTTTTAAAAAGTTCGTCGTCTGCATTGGTGCAGATTTGAGAAGTTCACTGATCCGTTTAACAACGCTGTCTGAATTTGAGGTCGTTCTTGCTGCTAGAGCAGTTTTGAGCGCTTCGACTTTGTTCAGCGATCTTGAAATGGCTTTTTCTGTATCAATGCCTGAGGCCTCCAATATTTTTATGCTCTCTGCGGCATTATTGTCGCTTATTTCGATCATTGCGTCCAGTAGATGGTCGTTAAGTCTTTTTCTATTGTTGTTCATTTTAGCCCGCTTTTAATTTGAGTTTGTAATCGTTAAGTTTTCTGTGAACGCGTTTAATAATATTTCGTACAACCTCTATTTTCATATTCAGCTCTTCCGCAATCTCTCTTTGCTTTAGCCCGTCCTTTAAACAATCAAATACTCTTAAAGCATCCGGGTCGGAAGAGAGGATGGCGCTGATCTCTGATTCTATCTCGCGCACGATCATGCTATTTTCGGGATCGCCTGCGTTTGGATCCTGCAAATCGAAATCATCCTCCGGAAGTTGATCTGTTAACAAAAACTCTTTCTTGTTTCTGAAATTGTAGATGAGACTGTCTACGATACCTTTCAAAAACGCGTATACATCTGCGTAGGCGCTGCGTTTCCACTTGCGCGTTTCGTCAAATACCAACTCAATAGCATCATCTGCGATTGAACTCGATAGGTTTTCTACATTGTACCTACCTTCAAGCATAGGAAACCGTTGCAATTTTAATAGCGCGTAGGCATGCAGTTTGGGAATAACATCGCCCCAGTCAACGGCATCTAGTCGCACCTTCAATTCAGTTTCGGAAATAAAATCGTCGGTTAATTTCATAGCATTCAACTATATATGCTATAAACTTAGATTTTTTTTCCGTCAGGTGGCAAAAAAAAATGAAACTATAGCATTAATAGGTGGAAGCACAAACAAACTTCCCTTATTATTTATGAAACCTAATAGTTTTGAAATCCGTGTGAACGATAGAACGTTCAACTATGAAAAATCAACCATTACAGGTAAAGAGCTTTTAATTCTTATCGGGCTGAACCACTCTACCGATTATGAGATTTTGTTCAAGCTTGTAGGCAAGGAATTTGAGCCAATCCAATTGGATGAAGTCGTTGACCTCGCCGACCCAAGAATTGAGACGTTCTTCATCAAGCCTTACCCGTCGGTAGTAATTGAGGTTGATGATGAGATTTACCCCATCGCCCATATCTTCATGACCCCAACCGAAATCCTGACTCTTGCTGGAATTGATGCGGACAAGCATTACCTCAAGCAGATTTTGGAGGCACGTGAAATTACCTACAAAAACGACAAGGCTCATGTTATAGCAATGCACCACAAAATGAAATTTGTAAGCTGCAAGATTGGTAACACAACAGTTTCCTAATCATGACCGGGAATGAAATTTTAAAAGCACAGTTGGCTGAACTAGGTTTTCAGCCAACTGTACCTTTGGACGTGAATGGAAATGCCACTGATTTCGTCGCCTTCATATTCACTATACCGCATGGAAGATTTCGGGGGCAAGAGGTAGAAATAGCCCTTAATGCGCCGCAGTTTCCCAGTATCCCACCAAGTGGCCCTTACATCAGGCCGCATTTAATGCCGATAACAGGTGGAGGTGGCGTCCATCCAACTGGCGGCGTTCACCAGTATAACATGCCGACGCCGGAATACCAGTATTGGAGCAGGCCATGCAGTTCCTGGAGCGAGGCGGAGAAAAATGTTAAAAGTTATGTCTCTTTTTTAAGAACCTTATTTGATTTCGAATGAACTACAAAGTAAATATACCCGAAGCGTTGAATGATGTCCTTAAGTCCCATCTGATCCGACCAGACGGTCAGGAGGATTTATGCTTTGCCCTGTATAATCCCATTACAGCAATGGGAATGGCGGGCGCGGTTCTCTTTGAGGCCATCCTTCCAGAACAAGGGGATCGTGATGTGCACGGAAATGTTAGCTTCAGCAGTAAATACCTTGATCGTGTGGGTAAGATTGCACGAGAAAAGAAATGTGGGATCTGCTTTATGCATAGCCACCCAGCACGCGGCTGGCAGGGAATGAGCCGTGATGATATAGATGCAGAAAACATGCTGGCCCCACGGTGCAAAGCCATGACCGATTTTCCCTTGCTTGGAATGACCATTGGGGAAGATAGTATATGGAGCGCAAGGTTCTGGATAAAAGACAGGCCAAAGAGCTATCGTCGGCACTTTTGTTCGAAGGTATGCGTTAGTGGTAAAAAACTCCACGTCTCATATTATGATGAGCTGGCACCAAAGGTCCATTTTGGGGTTGAGTTCACGCGTACGATTTCTGCATGGGGACAAGACAAACAGGATCAGATATCACGGCTATGCGTTGGGATAGTTGGCTTGGGTAGCGTCGGCTCCATAATTGCCGAAGCCTTGGTAAAGACAGGCGTTAGAAAATTGATTTTGCTGGATTTCGATACAGTAGAACGTAAAAATTTGGACAGGCTTCAGGGTATTGGTTCACAGCATGTTGGACAACATAAAGTTCATGCAATAAAGAAACATTTGGAAGACGTTACTCCTGGTTTGGAAATCTCGATAATCAGCTTGCCCTACAGCCTAATCGAGGGCGAGGGTCTTTTGGCTATACTTGCCAGTGATGTCATCTTTTCTTGCGTTGATCGGCCATGGCCAAGGTATGTATTGAACAAGATTTCCTACGCGAATGCGATCCCGGTTATCGATGGGGGAATTGATGCCAATCAAAACAAAAAAAGAGATAATATTGGCCAAGCTAGATGGAAAAGTCATGTGACAGCTCCTGGCAGAATTTGCCTGAGTTGTCTGGGACAATATTCGCCAGAAGATGTTTCGCTGGAAATGTCTGGGCTTTTAGAGGATCCGCACTATATACAAGGACTGCCTGACGAACATTTTGCGAAACGGGGAGAAAATGTATTCGCATTCAGTTTGGGGCTTGCTGGAATGGAAATCCAACAGTTTCTTTCGTTAAATCTACAACCTCTAGGAATCTATTATGGCCCAAAGGAATTCGATTTTAATACGGGAAATATTGATGCGGACTTTGATTTCAATTGTAAAAGCGGATGCGAATACCAAGAGCTTATCGGACAAGGCGATAAGGTGAACGGAAATTTGGCTTCCCAGCATGCGATTGCTGAAGAAAAAAGAAAATCAGCAATACCTTCAGCAGAAGCAAATAGGCCAAAGGAGAATTATATTCTGCAATTTATATTAAAGTTGTTTGGCCATAGGTCATGGATTGCTAAAATGTTCAAAACAAATCATTGAGTTTGACAGATACAACCCTTAGATTTAAATGATCTTTAATGATGCCCAAAAAACAAAGAAAATGAAGATACATGGCGTATTTATTGGTATTGATCGATACAGTTCCGAGGCGATTCCTTGGTTGAGCTGTGCAAAGAGAGACGCAGTGGCACTGTTCTCGTTATTTAGTGACAATATACCGGGGGAATACAAACTGTTCTATGACGACAGCGCAACCAGGGCAAATATTGAGTCAGCCATTTCGGACCTTTCTATATGCAGCGAGGATGATATTGTGATAATATCGTTTTCAGGACACGGCAGCCCAGAACATCAGCTTGTAGCCCACGATTCTGATATTTTCAACCTAAATGAATCAACGGTTCCCTTTGATCGATTGGCAGAGTTGCTTGGTAAGATACCGGCAAGGCAGGTATTCTGTTTCATTGACTGTTGTTTTTCTGGAGGGCTGGGCGCTAAAGCACTTCAGTTAGATTTTGCTTCCAGAAAAAGTAAGTCTATCGAAGATGCGCTGAACCAGTTTTCTGGCAGAGGCCGCATTGTGCTGACCGCATCTAAAGCAAATGAGGAAGCTTGGGAAAATGTTCGTTATGGCCACGGCCTGCTGACCTATTATCTATTGCAGGCATTTCAGGGAGCCCAAGAGGTACGAAAGGATGGAAAGATTGGAATTTATAAGATGCTCGAATATGTAACTTCAAATGTTAAAACTTCGGCGAGCATAATAGGGCAACAGCAAAATCCAATGTTGCTTGGACAAATTGTGGAGGAGATTTACTTACCGGTATTCGTTCCTGGCCGGTTGTATCAGATGGCGTTTCCCGAGCTGCAACGGTCAAAAGCCGAATCGGATATCAGTTCGCTCTCCGGACTTGGGTTTGACAACCAGATAATAGATATATGGAAGGCTTCAATCCCTTCCCTTAATGAACTGCAGCTTGCCGCAATCAACGAGTATGGATTATTAGAAGGATCTCATCTAGTCGTTTCGGCACCTACATCATCGGGAAAAACAATGCTGGGAGAAATGGCTGCAATCTTTGGAGTTAAACAGCGGAAGAGAACCATTTTCCTTTTTCCGTTGAAGGCACTGGTAAACGACAAATTAAGGCAATTCGAAGAAGTCTATCTCCCGTTGAACATCAAAACAATAAAGGCTACCGGAGAAAGTACTTCTGACGATATTGGCCCGCTTATGAAAGGGCGATATGATATTTGCCTGATGACCTATGAAAAATTTACATCAATTGTATTGAATTGTCCTTTTATACTGAACCAAGTTGGAACTATTGTGATCGATGAGGCCCAGATGTTGGCCGATCATAGTAGAGGTGTAAACCTCGAGTTTACCTTGACATTGTTGAAATTGAAAAGACTTGAGGGGATTGAACCGCAAATCATTACACTATCTGCAGTGATTGGAAATCTTAATGGATTTGAAAGATGGATAGGGGCAAGATTATTGATCAAAAAAGATAGGCCGGTCCCAGTACAAGAAGGAATTTTGACATCAAATGGCTTATATAGGTCGGTAAGCTCTGATACAATGGAAGAGAGTAATGTACGCCTTATCCAGCCCGAATATAGAAAGGGTACAAGCCAGGATGTTATCATTCCCTTAGTCAGAAAGCTGGTTGCCGAAGGTAAGAGCATAATAGTTTTTAGGGAAACAAAACCTGAGGCTGCAGCCTGTGCAGAGTACCTCGCAAATAACCTCGGACTCCCGCCCGCTTTGTCCGCAATGGATGCTTTGCCTGATAAAGACCCCTCAAGAAGTTCACAGAGGCTTAGAAGAGTCTTGTCACAGGGAGTTGGATTTCATATCGCAGATCTTGATCCTGAAGAACGAAATGTTGTGGAGGAAAATTTCAGAGATAGAGCCTCGGGCCTAAAAGTGATAGCGGCAACTACAACGCTTGCCATGGGCGTGAACACACCGGCAGATGCGGTCGTGGTTGCCGGCTTGATGCATCCTGGAGATAATCCATATACGGTGGCTGAATATAAAAACATTATTGGAAGAGCCGGGAGATTGGGATTTTCTCAAAAAGGCGAGTCGTATCTTATCGCTATGACGGGAGGAATGGAACATTCCTATTGGACGGGGTACGTGATGGCTTCCCCAGAAGATTTGCGATCAAACTTCCTTATGGTCAATACCGATGTGAGGTCCCTCATCTTAAGGGTTCTGTCGGCCACCGGAAGAAAAAACGGAATGGATCCAGAGCAGATTATTTCATTCTTGGAGCAAAGTTTTGGCGCTTTTCAAGAACGCTTGCGATTTGAAAGCTGGACATGGAATGCTCAATTGATTTTAAAGGCATTAGCGGATTTAGAAAATTACCAACTTGTGCATAAGGACGTAGAAGGATTCTACCGCTCTACGGCTCTTGGGAAACTGGCAGGAGATTCCGGCCTGTTAGTTGAATCAATAATACGGGTGGTAGATTGTTTGTCGAAACTGACCGAAGCTCAAATGACCGAACCAAATTTATTGGCGCTGACACAGTTATGCGTTGAATTGGAAGAAGTCTATATGCCGATTAATAAAAGAAGCACCCAGATGGAGCCAGCGACCTGGGCAGCAGAAATAAAACGGCAGAACATTGCACATACTATTGTTAGTTCGTTTTCAAAACACGCCAATCAAACTGCCGATGTTACAGCGAAGTCCAAGAAAACGATAGCGTGTCTAATATGGATGAGTAAAACAAGCCTTGCAGATATCGAGAACATACTTATGCAGCACAATGTGTCAAGTGATGCGGCAGGGGCTTTGAGATCCGTGGTTGCAAGAACATGTGATGTACTCCCTACAGTGGCCGCAATAGCTGAACTCACTGTTGGGGGGCAAGCTATAAGTAAGAAAATGGCGAAACTCTTGAGTAGACTGGAACTGGGCATCCCAGCGGAATCGCTTGAGATTTCGAATATATTGGGAAAGGCAATAAGTCGAGGAGAATATCTTCAGCTTTTAGGCCAGAGGATATTGACAACTGCAGATTTCAATGCCGCAGATGAGGATGTTCTACTTGCAATACTAGGTAAAGATAAACTTGGCCACTGCCGGGATAAAATGGAAAAAAAAGATAGAGAAAATATTGTTGCATCATTACAAAATCTTCCAGAAGTACCTCTTTACTAAAGGTTAATAATCGGTTATGCTTAGGAGAATAAGTCTCATGATATTTGGTAAGTCTGGATTTCGCTTTTAAGTCAAAACTGGATCACTTGATTTTGCTAGACCCGATACATAATAATTCCATCTCAAGCCATTTAGCTGATCGCATATCAGCGATGGAGCTTTTCTTATTGTTGATAAAATCCTAGACGATCTGAAACGTAAAAGGGGGTGAAAGTAAATTCAAATGATTAGAGGCTTTAACAGATGATCGACGAGTAAATCTAACTAAATATGCAAGTGACCTTACATATGGTATCCGGCACAAATATTGCTAAAGCTTATTAATCAGGCAACAAACAAACGTATGAAAACCATCATCCTATTTCTCATTACAATGGTCATCAGCACCGGCGCTCTGCTTGCATCATTGAGCATGAAAACCTACCCATATATTGGGCCAGCTATAGCCTTTGCTGTTGTACTACTTTTTATGGGCTACATTACCGGAAAATCCAGAAGGAGGTCGAGACAACGTGAAAAAGAGCGCCTGTTTTACCAGTACTTTATAGCCCTGCAAAACAAACGCTCCAGATTTTAATTAACCCCGCCGTCTGGCATGAACCTCAATAAGGTGCCTTTCCTCCCCATAATTCAACGCCTCTAAAATTTTAATTTGACTGGTGTTGAATGCGATATACTCATTTTGATAGTCGCCTAAATCGGATATGATTCCATCGTAACCTGACTTTTTGAAATGCGCGTTCGCCTCTTCGGTATTTAAAGCATCGTACAGATCTGCAATCTCACCCAAATCAATCTCCCGGTTGAGCAGCGACAACGCTGCCCTTGGCTGTAGTTTCCTTTCAAAAATTATCTCGCAGATCACAGGCGCTTGTTCCAGGGTGGAAAATATCCCGTGGATCCTTAAATCCAACGGTTTAGTAATCGAAACTTCAGCACTATACACTCTCGGGCCAAAAAGCAGGGCGTTTTCCACCTTATCAGCAAAAAAGAAACCATGTACAGTATTTTCCCACTCTGTATTGCTGCGTCTAAACCTGTCATCAAATTCGCCGAAATCGTAATAGGAGCCGTGGTAGAGCACCTCCGGAATTTCTAACTTCATATTCTTTAAATTATCTGCCCCTGGACAGGCCGAGATGCTGTTCAAGCGCATCCAGCTTTTCCTTCAGCACATGATTATAGCAATTGCCCTGAAATTTGAACCTAAGCTCGTTATACAGATATTCTCGCTTCTGATCATCATACCCAATCTGCATCAGATCACTCTCTTGGAGCCATGTATGCAAGAATCTGCCATCATCATATCTGAACCTGCACGCCCCATAATAGCCATTTCCATGCTCCACGTAGGAGGACTCGAAATCCAGCCCGAAGTGTGAGGCGATGATTACCAAGTCTTCGGGATTGGGATACCAATCGGTCTGGTATTCCACCCTCAGCATGCCAGGTAGATGGGCAGCTTCGATATAGGCAAAAAAGTGTTTTGGCATTTCGATAAAAAAATGAGGCCACTGGCCTTCCTCAGTCTTGGGTTCACAGGCTTCCATCTGCTCAAAAAAATGCGCGGCCACCATTAAATCAGAATCCGGCCCATGAAAATTAACTTCATTAAAAACATGATTGGCCATAGTCTATGCCTCCAGAATTTTCAATTGTTCCGCAATTGGATAATTTGCCACCAACATTTCAATTTTTGTTTTTTGGTTTCCTGCCTTCGCATTCACCGAGACCTTTTGTCTGATAGACCACTTCTGCCACTTCTGGGTAATGATATACTTCTCCAGTATAGGTGAGGGATACGAGGAAAGCAGGAACTTACCCTTGATTCTGCTCAACAGGTACAATAAGCTTTCATAATCCTGCTGGCTATATCCATTGTAATGACCGCAATCAGAATTGTAGTAGGGTGGATCCAGGTAGAAGAATGTATGGTCAGAATCCCGGCTGCCTATGATGTAAAGGGCGTCAGCACATTCAATCTGGCAGTTCTGTAACCGGATTGCGAGATCTTCGGTAAAACCCGATTTATGATGATGGATTTTTTTAGTGGTGGTGTTACTGGAAATATCAAAGCCCCAGGTTCCATCCAATTGGGCGCTGAAACTTTGAGAGCTCAACACCCATACTGCCCACGCGCGTTTCAAGTCAGAAAACATATCGGGATTCGCATAAATAACGGATGCACGTCGGTGCATGTCCCGGCTATGCAGACTAATCCTCACTTCTTTCTCCAGGCTAACAAAGTCCTCCTTTGCCACCCTGTAAAAATTCACCAGCTCCCTGTTGGTGTCGTTGATGACTTCAATCTCCGAAGGCCTCTTCGCAAAAAACACCGCTGCTCCGCCAATGAATGGCTCACAGTACAGTGTATGCTTAGGAATTAGGGAAACGATAGTCGCGGCAAGCTTTTGCTTACCACCATAATAACTTATAGGTGTTTTTAACCGAACCTTACGCATAAATATATTTGGTTTAACGTCCAATCTTTGGAAGATTGTCATGATCAGAATCCTGATCCCAGGGATGATCCCTTTTCTCAGGCAGATCAGAAGATTTAGTCAAGTCAGCCTGCCTGGCACCGGATTCCAGCTTTTCGATCTTATCCGGAAAAATCTGCCGGTCAGAAATCCTGCTGAGTGCTTTATCATATATTTCCAGTGATCTGGACTGCGGATTAGCAGCAACATAAACAGGAAACACTTGATCAAACAGCCGCATTTCTGTTTTAAAAAGCTTTCCCTTGGCCAGATCCTGCAAAGCCATTTCCCGGATAGGCCCGGAAGAAAGATTGGTAAAGGGATATTTATCTATACTAGCACCAAGATCGTATCCATATTCCGGATAAAATTTCCGAAGCGGATGCTGTTCATATGCATCTATTACATCCAGGTTAATCTTTAACCATAGCTTCTTACTCTCGGGCTGAGCTTCATTTGGCTCAATTCCTTCCCTGCGGGACAGAAAAACATCCTTTTGAATGGAAAATCCAGAGAGCAACCGATAAGCCTGCAAAGCCGTTATCCTGTGGTCACGTTCCAGATCAAAGGCGTGCGAACGTGGTGTTATCTCCAGTGGCTTAAACAAAAAAACCTGATAGTCATTCAGAAAAACCGAATCGGAATTTTTACTTTTTGCAAAGTTGAGCCTGTATTTGACAATATCCTTGTTTGGGGTTCCCAGGATCCTGGATTCCTCAGAAAGGTATGAATTGTTGAGTCCGAGGGTAAATGTATTAAAGCCCTTTTCCAACGCCTGTTGTAACACACCGTTCAGCCTTGTGCCGAAGCCCAGATTATCTAAAAGTTTTTTGAGGTACTCAAAATTTTTCTCGTTCATAATTAACTGTTAAAACATTCGGAGCTGGCTGCCACGTACCGGCGGCTCATAGCCCATTTCTTTTGCAAAATGTTCTGCCAGTTCCTGCACGAATTCGTTAATGCTTTGGTAAGGTGTATCCTTAAGGTAGTCAGTATGAAAAAAGTGAGACCGATAACCAGTCTCACTGATCACTACAGAATTGGATCGAAATTCAACATGAGCAAACATTGGATCCTTCCCATCTTCTTTTTTCTGTGGCCACCAGAAGCAATAGTCAACCTTAACGGGCTCATCAAACACCACGATGTCCAGCTCCAGATTCTGTTTAAAATACTCAGGAATAATCATTTGATTTCAATGGGTTAGTACTTTGTTCAGCGTGATCGGCCCCGTCCTTGAGTATACTCTTGCTGATCAAGATTGGGCAAGTCCTTTTGAGCCTGCTGACGCTCCATTGCGGCCAAAGCCATTTTAAACCCAGCAGTGTACTCATCCTTCTGAGGTTTTTTATCCCCTAGCAAATTTCGGAGACCCCTGAGCAGCAAATAAGAAATGCCTCCATCCATCAGAACAGAAACTACCAGTGCGATACGGTCAGACAATATTCCATTAGGTTCTGAAGCGCGGTGTTGAAAGGTTGTCCCGTCTGAAAGTTCCACCGGCTCCCCAAATTGAAAGGCTTCTTTTTGCTTTTTTGTGAGTAGCTCCCCGTTAACCCTGTCAGGAGCCTGAACCTGGTTGGGAATATAGGATATAAATTCCTTTGTGCCCGCGTCATATTCAAAAATCAAGCTTTGAACCTTACCATCCGGTCCTTCCACCGCCTTTCCAATACTTGCAACCTTTCCTTCGGTTAACATCTTCATGTCTTTTTCAGTTAACAAAGGATGAGACTGAATCTCATGGTGAATTGGATGGGCCTGTAAACTGACCTGGCCCGAATCAGACCTATGCAGGGACAGTTTAACATCCAGCCGTTTGATTAAAAAGCCATCCGCCTGGACGTTTTCCAGGGTAACCAGGCCGGTACGGCGTCCGGCAAGCATGGCCCGAAGGTCATCAGACGACAGCACCGGTTTACCATCTTTCCATAGCCCAATTCTGCTCAGGCCGTCTACTGGCAGTTCATTTTCTAAAAATAAAGGTTTCATAAAATTAAGATTTAAGGTTAACGTTTTAATCCATAAGCCGCATTGGTCTCCGGTTCCTGGTCGTGCTGTTTTTCCATCACCGCAGATAAATCCAGAACTGGTCTGCTGACTTGAGTGGCCTTCGCCTGAACCAGCGAAGCATACAGTCCGTCGGATTTAGACAGCGTAAACTGTGCGCCATTGCCCAAGTTCTCCATCCTAAAGCGGCTTTGTTTAAGGAGGCTGACCACACGATAGACAGTATTGTCATAGCCAATCTCGTCCCCCATCTGAAGGTTCTTAACTGGTCGCTTTTCTACCTCAGCCACTTTAAGTTCTTCCTGCTGATCCTGTTTCTGGATGCGAGTTCGCTCAAAGTCCATCAAATAGTTGAAGATCTTTTCGGCATCAGCCGTCGCAGCATGAATTTCAAACGGAGTATCCGTCAGAATTTGGACCCAGTCTTTCACGTATGCGATATGTTGGCCCGGATCGTGCCCGATCTGAAGCTCCTGACCGATTAACAAGGATGCAATTTCTGCTCTCAATTCTTCCCTGGCATACGCCTCAGAGCCGAATTTATTCATTAGGCTCCGGTCAAGCCTGGAGGGGTGTCCACTCCAGTGACCTGCCTCGTGCAGTACTGTGGCGTAAAATTTTCCTGGGCTGTCAAACTGCGCTTTCAGTGGCACTGTGATCTGATCAGCGAGCAGGCTGTAATAAGCCCGGTTTCCGGCACGGTACACGATATCGGCACCGGTACTTTTGATCAGTTGCTCGGCTCGCTCCAAAGGGTCCCATCCTAGCTCTGCCGGATTGATGATTTTCAGTTCAGGGATGCCCGCTACCTGCCGCGCATTGAAGACCTTCGCGCTATTGATGATCGGCTTTTCCAGCTTCACCAGTTCCTTTTCAGGTTTACCATAAGCATCTAAAATCGGTTTACCTTGCTGGTCACGTTTTGTCTGTTCATCATAAAAGCGGACATACTGGATGGTAGTACCATGCTCGCCCTTTTTTACCTGCCAGTCTTTGGATGCCGCTTGGTTATAGGTCATCCACCGTGGATCATCATACCCGGCAAGTAACAAAGAGAAAGTATTGATCCCCTTATAGCGGTTACCCGAAATGACATTATAGGGAAGTTGAAAGGCTGGGCTGCCTGCTGCCGTCCATGGCTTTTGCCATGGCGCAGTGCCCGCTTTGAGTTGTTCAATCAGTTTTTCCGCAACCTGCACATGCAGGGCTTTAGGCGCTTCCTTTTTAGTACTCATCCTGATCCTCCTGTAAAAAGTATTCGTCTTCAGGAAACTCATCGGCATAATCGGCACCGTAAATGGCGGCCTCTTCTGGTGTGAGCTCCATTTCTTCTCCTTCAGCAAGAAGCTGGAGCTTCCGTTCCAGCGAACGGTTATAATACCAGTCCCCGGATTCATAAGGATTGTTCATGAATAAAGAATTAATTAAAAGACTATTGATTATTGGCCAGAACTAATAGAAATCGTAGTGGATTTATAGGATAACCACGAAATTTGATGCTTAAATGAAGGTGTGGCCCGGTGGCCCTGCCTGTATCACCTGTCAGGCCAAGACACTCCCCAGTCTGGACATCTTGCCCTTGGGTAACTATAGAAACGGATAAATGACCATAAACAACTTCAAATCCGCCATGTTCCATACGGATAAAGTTTCCTAAAACTGGATGAAATCCCTGAGAAGTTACCCTTCCGCCTATAATCGCATATACAGGCTCAAATTTGGCAGACAAATCCACGCCATAATGAAAATCCCTGCTGCCCGTGACCGGATGCTTACGCCACCCAAAGCCAGAAGTTAGCCTAAGGGAGTTTAAAGGGAGACAAAATTGGGCGGGCAGGTAAACTGGAGAAAACAACAGCAACACCATAAGCATGATGAATGTTCCATGCCGGTTACAGAACCAACTCATTATCTGCCCATCCCAATGCTATTGCCCTGCTGAAGGTCAGTTCCATAGTCCATCTCAAGCATTTCTGGTAAAGGACGTGTTGCGAAATCGAGTGCCTGCGGACTATCCTTCAAAGCTGCCATGGCCTCCATGATCTGACGGGGGCTACCCGTACTCTGGTGCATGCTGAGCCTGAGCAGACTTTTAAAATCTGCTATTTTTAGTTGCTTTACTTTTTCTAAAAGATCTTTGTACAATTCGTTATGTGGTTTTAATACCAGAAGTGCATCGCTGTGGTAACTTCCAGCACCTTTGTTCCCAAATGCTACTACAATGGTGTCGCTATGCAGATCCGCTCCGATAACCGTTCCCACCTGCCCACGCATCAGCACAGGATCCTGGGTGAGCTGGGGATGTACCATCACTGGCATACCTAAGAGTTCGTCCATAAGTTAATTGATTAATAAAATTTTATTTGCCCATGCCCGGCCTCATTGAACCCTTCATTGCCGGAGGAACTTGTGCCGGACGTGCTGCCGGTTTAAACTGCTTGACCAGTTCCTGTACTTCATGGGTAATACGGTTAAAATTCTGAAGCAGGATTTCATCCCTGCGTCCTTTGAAATCATAATATAGGGGTAACTCCCTGTAGGCTTCTTCTTCTTTTTTAATCGCATCCAGATCCAGGTTCACCCTGCAATGAACGGTGGAGGGCTCAAAACTGCCCGTGTATTCTTCTATGGCGTCAGAGGCCAACAGACCGACCATTTCCCCGGCCTTCAAAGCAGCTATTTTACCTGCCGGAATCAGTGGCTCCAGTTTTTCACTCAATGACAGTGAAACCTTACTTCGGTCAATAGATACACTTTCACTGAGCTGCTTTACCTTTCCAAATATGCGCTCCAGCCAGTCCAGTGTGTCTTTGTTCTGCACCGATCCGGACAAAACATTACCAACAATAGAGGTGATTGTAGCGGCCGTCTCTTTGCCATATTGCTGCTGGATCTGTTGCATAGACTGAAAGCCTAAAAGCGTGGCGACCTTATTGGAACGTGCTTGGGCCAATAGTAGGTCCAGACGGTTTACCATAAGCGATGCTGCCTCATCTATAATCAATCCTACAGGCAGATTACCCTTTGTATTGATCAGTTTGGTTATCCGGTTCAATACCACGGAATAACAGGCCGCATTGGTGCTTTGGGTCAGCGGATCATTCGCCAGGATTAATATTCCGGGAGAGGCCGGGTTATTGATCTTCAGATCGAAATCGTCACCGGAAAACACCCAATAAGTTTCCTTAGTAGCAATGCGGCTGATAAAGATTTTTAAGGTACCCACCTGGCCTTCCAGCTGCTCAAAAGCTTTGGCCTTGTAGGCTGTCATGAACGGCGATAAAAGTGAGCTAAGCTCTTTATTGGAAAAAAGGGTACTGAAGATCTCTTCGTAGGAACAGTTCAAAAAGGCCAGTACATGAGGAAGACTGGAATATTTCCCGCCGTCATGTTTACTGAAAAAATAGATGCAGGCGGCAAGGAAGTTGATCGCCGACTGCGTAAAAAACTGGTCAGATCCGCCGGACTTATCCCCCTTCTTTAAAGCTTCAACCAAGCCTTCCGCTGTCTCGGAGGCATCAGCTAGGCTTTGCAAATAAATTGCTTTCCATGGATTGATGCGCCTGCTGCGTTCCGGTTCATTAAGGTTGATTACATGAAACCTAAAATTCTGGTAATCTCCTTTTTGCCTGGCCAGTAAATAATGGTAATATGCAATCTTGCCCAGGTCCGGAAACTTGATGTCATAAATCACCAGGCAGGCCCGGTTTGCGATCATCCCCCTGATTACCGGCATCACGACCGAAAAACTTTTACCGGATCCGGGAACCCCAAGCAGGATCATACCACGGTATAAATTTTGTAACACGATATATCCCTTGCGTACCTTTCGCTTATAATAAAAAAGCATGGGTATGTTTACGGCATGGGAATTAAGAACGGGCTCGGTTGCCTGCATGAAACTTTCACCCTCAACATTCCATTTGTCTTTCCCCAGCTTGGAGCTGATGATCTTTGAAATGTTGTCCATGGCCAGATGTAAAAGCAAACAGCCGGTAAAGGAACAGGCCATATAGGCCAGCTCATACCAGTTGGCCAATGCAACCACCTGCTGCCCTGGCTTTCCATAGCACCAAAGTCCGACACCCAGAATGAACAAGGCAGCGCACATAGGGTAAACGATACTGTTTTTAGGGTTGAGGTCTTTTTGTTTCCGGCTAAGGGTTCCTACGGAAGTCAGGCAAATGAGCAGTAGGGTAAAGGCCTTACTGTATAGCGGAGCCTGGTAGATCATCATTTTGCTTAACCCCTGGAAAAATCGGTGAAGACCGTAATGTTCCGCCCAGGGGAAAGCAAGTATTTTAACGGCATATACAAATACAAGGATATCGAAAGCCACAGAAAGGTATATGCCAAATTGCAGCAGCCTGTGCAGGTGCTGCTGTTCTTTGGATTCTTCCATAAATCTATTGAAAGGTGGGTCTCGGTGCTGCCCGTAGAGACATTGAGCAATTGTTGTAATAAGCAACTGGGACACGCACATCCCAATGCACCGGTAAATTTTTAACGCGAATTACCGAAATGACTAGTCATAAGTCAAATTTTTAATGCTAACTCGGCATTTTCTGCAAATTTTTTAGGTTAGGGTTGATCTTACTACGTTTAATAAAAAAGGAAAGATATAAAGCATCAGCCTTATCACATCTCCAGATAATCTTTAGCATAACAGACTGGTTCAAAATTGGATCGAACCACTTCGAAATGCAAACAATTGGCAGTAATCCCAATTTACTGCCGAATGTTTGATAAGAAAATCGCCTTATGCTGAGGTCACAGGCAGCGCAATCGACTACTTTTTCTTTTTTTGCTTTCCCTTTTCGGCAAGACTTACATGCAGCAATTTTTCAAGGGGAGATAATTGCGAGGCAGCATGTTTGCGGATAGTTTCCATGTTAAGCGAAGGAATAAACTTACTGGTCGGCGTACCTTTGATATACAGTTTAGAGCCCTTTTTAAAGAGCTTTATCATCTTATCGTTGCCATCTTTTCCATCTGCTTTTTTAACTTCTTTAATCTTCAGGAACTTACATATCCCCGGCAGGTCTGCTAAAAACCAATCTTCTATCATCCGGCTGGCCATCACCTGTGTCAGTTCAGAGATGCCTAGATCCGCCACCCTTGATTTAACCTTAGTCCAATTCACAGGCGGGCGTTTTGCAAACTCAAATACATCGGTATCATAGCAGCAGACAACTTCTACATCCTTCGGGTTATGCTTCACCAGGATCTCATTTTGAAGTTTTAGCGCCATTTTCGTTTCAAAACGATTAATACCCCCAAGATTAATGACTTTAAATTCACGAAGCTTGTTAGAGGACTGAGCCTTATAGTACTGAATCAATGCATTATAAAACTCCTTTTCTGTCTCTCCCTCAACAAAGATTACAATTAACTTCCCGGCCATCAGTCACACAATTCGTTTAACACCTCTGACTCGCCCATGGCACTGTCAATCATTTGATCGAATATGAAGTCACCAAAGGACATGCCTTCTTGCTGGGCAATATCAGTGATCTTTTTCAGCTTGGACTTTTTAATCTTCCTAAAGGTAGCTAGTCCTTTTTTATTAGGCATACCAATACTGATTTGCTCAGCATCAAGGTATTGCAGTAAATACGGAGAATGACTCGTAATCATGATCTTGGTATTCTCCAAAATACCACTTAAAATCTGAAGCAACTTTTGTAGCAAACCAGGGTGAATGGAATTTTCCAGCTCTTCAAAAGTAATCAGCGGTACTTTATTAATTTCAGCAGCAATGGCCATAGCTAGTACATAGAAAAGCTTTTGCGATCCGGAGGAAAGTCTATCAATGGCCGTGTATTGGTTGCAGTTGCGCTCTTTTACCTGGATATCATATATTTTTTCAGGGAACTCCAGCGGAACATTAACCTTCTTTCGGCTGGAGATAGCCTTCATATCTATTTCAACTGGTTCAAAATCCTCCAGGCAAGGAAGGAGGGTCATCACGGCATCTCTAAAGATGTTATAAAATGGCGACTTTAGCTTTTCAAGACTGTAGATAAAAAATGCTACATCAAATTCTTCTGGTACTTTTACTGAGTATTCTGTTTTAACTACATCTTGAGCGATACGTCGGAACAATTTGTCGGGGTGTTCCAGGGTATTTACGTTCAGTATTGAAATCTCATTGATCTCTGCCAGAATGGACAGATAAAACAAATCATCAAAGTTGAGCAGTTTATTGATCACCAGCTCATCGGATTTGATTTTTACCGTACGGTCACACCTTCCGCTGGGAGAAGGAAGATAGGTGGCCTTTTCGAATTCCCTCAGAATGTAAGTCTTAAACTTAGCTTCTTTTGCGCTTTTCACCTTAAGCGATTCTGAACGTATAATTTTCCCGTCCTTTTTTTTGTTCTTGATCCAGTCAAATGAAAAAGCATATAGAACGGTCTGAATGTCCTTTTTTAGACCTGTTTCAAATTCAATTTCAAAATGATAGGGTAATTTATCATTATGGATATTGGTCGGGATGTACGGCATATACGCCATCATGTTATCCTTCTTTGCCGTATTTGCCTTAATGAAATCAATAGCAAAATCTAAAGCAAAGATTGCGTTGGATTTCCCGTAGTTATTCAAGGCCACAAGGGCGTTAAATTTAGAGAGCTCAAGCTGAAAACGGTCCAGGTTCGCAAACCCGCCGACCTCAATGCGTTTAATAAGCATACGTTATATTTTAATGCGTTTATAACCACAAAAATAGTAAATTTGTTTTATATACTTTACAATACGCAATAATTAATTGCATTTAAAATACATTTATACTTTCAAACATAAAATTGAAACCCTAATCATTCTTGAGAAGCAATCAATATTTCGTGTTCAATCCCAATAAATGTTCATGAAACACGAACATTCAAATTCAATGAACAAATCAACTCCTCCAGCTCTTTTCCCAGACGATTTTATTTACGTAAACGCGAGTTTTCGGCGATCATCGCCGAAAACTACAAAATGTGTAAACAGAATTAGTGCTATTGTACCCGATCAAAATCTCAGTAAAATGATTATTGCTTCAGTAAAATTGATAACAAGAGGCTTCACTTCAGTAAAACGCATATACTATTTTTCAGTTACATTTGTTCATGAATCATGAACAAGCTTTTAAAATGAACCCATTCTAAAAAGTATCAGCCTTCAAAATATCCCCATATTTCACTTTCAGGGTCACCGTTCTTCCCGATATTTGCTTCTCAGTGAGCTCAATATTCAACACCTTATTTTCCGGAAATGTCATCTTCTTCAGCACAAAAATATTGCGGTAGTTCCGTTTAAAGGGGGTATTCGGGTAGAGTTGCCACACTGGTTTGACCTCTGCGGACTGCACATTGGTTGCCTTTGTGATTTTCTTGTCCTCAATCTTGAAACGGAGTTCATCGATGTTATACTTAAGGCCAGTCCTGTTTTCAAAAGAAAGATCCAGGAAGATGTATTCACCCAATGTGTAAACCTGGTTTAGCCTGGTGCGGATGCCATATCCATCTGCACTCCGGATTGCAGCGGACATTCTGCTTTTCAGTAAGCTCAAAGCATGGACTTTCATAGCCGGGGTAGACAGATCTACACCGGAAATATCCAGGGGCTGGCAGTGCTCCGGCATGATGTTTAGCAATGTAGGGGTCAACCCCAGGCCTGGTGGTACAAAGCAAAGCTGGTATTGTGCAATAAAGCTTTCTCCAATAACGGTTACGACGACCGAAGCATCGGGAGTACGGAGCAACAAATAGGCTGAATCCGGGATAACTTTCAAACGAAGCACATTTGCCTCCAGCAAATCCCCGGCTAAAGCATGACTGGACACGTCCACTTTCTGGATAGGCTCCGGAGAAACGATGTGCAAGGAAACACCGTGGGTAATTTCTATCCTTGGCAGGCTGTTCAGCTTGACCAGCGCACTATGCTGGGCATGGGTAGCAACAGCCAAAAAAGAGAATGAAAACAAAAATGCCAGTAAAGAGCGTATTGGCTGGCGGGTGATCAGGTTTGACATAAGCTTAGTAATTATTCTGATTTTTTCTGAGTTCTTCCGGGTCTATCAGGTAGACCAGTGTATTGTACTTTAGTTTTGCTTTGTTCTGGCGGATCAGTTTTCCTACAGCGGTGGTGGTTGACTGGAACATTTTCTGGAGCAGCCCCATCACCAGCTGATTGTTGTTTTCTGCCTGCTGCTGTAAGGTGAGTCCCTGAGTTGTATTATTACCCAGTTCCCGCGAGAATTCCCGGAAAGCTGAAGCAGGGACATACAAACCAGCGGCACCATCATTGTCATAGACCTCCAGGCGTACCGGCAGGATATGGCCATCCTGCATAATGGAACTGATGACCAGGTTCACACGTTGCCCGCTGAAACCATTGATCTGGGCAAACAGATAAGTCCCCTTTTTGATCAGGAAACGGCCGGCCATCATATCTTCCAGCAACCGGATCCGCAACCTGGACCCCGCATACCCGGTAATGTTCTGATCGACGATAGCGTTAATAAAACCCTCCGGGGAAGCCGCTGAAATGGTATTGAAAACGGATGATCCAGAAATAGATTTACTCACTGGCAGCTTTTTCTCAGATTCCCGGTCCCCTTGTAGCTGATCATGCTGGCGTTTTTTTTCCTGTGCTGCCTTGTATTCCGGATCCGCGGCCTTACCCATGCTGTCTACCAATGCCATCTGCTGACGAAAAAGCTGCATCGCATCAGGCTCGGAAGCTGAGCTCCGGGTAGGGCCAATCACAGGGGCTGGCCTGGACATTTTTGCCAGGGCATCTGCAAGTGCCCTGTCCTGGGCAAAAGAGGAAGAACGTCCGGCACTGCCTCTGCCAGAAGAATAGGTGCCAGCCTGTCCGGGATTACCCATATGACCTGCTCCACCATATCTTGACTTCATGACCTGGTCAATGGAATCCAGCATTCGCTTTTCCCGCTCATTGTACAATGAGCCTGGCTCAGCAGCTACTGTTTGTTCTTCCTGTATCGCACCTATGGCCGTATAGCCATCTGACTGTTTAAAGCGGTCGCGGTAAGCATCCAGTTTACCGCTCAAACCAGAATTCTTCACCTGGTCTGACACCCCGGCAACATTCATTTGCAGTGAATCTTTTCCCGGATCACCCGATGTTGGGGGGTCAGCTACACCTTTATAGATATAGAAGAAAATAAAAAGAAAAGGCAACAAAATCAGCGGCAGGATATACCTGGGCTGCTTAAAATTCATTTTCATAACGGTTTTGTTAATGGGCTCCTGCCCGCTTGTAAATGGAATCGATCTGCTTGAGCTTACCTTTCAGCAGCGTGCTATCCGCATCCGACAGCTTTTGCTTTTTTAGTATCTCCCTGACCTGCCCGTTCAACACTTCCAGCTGCTCCAGGTCCTGGTAAATAGATAAAGCCTGGCCCAATCCGCCGCTGGACGGCAAACTCTGTGCGGGCATCCTGGGAAACCCTTCAGGTTTTGGCTTGCGCAGCACGGTAAAGGCAAGCAGGGCAGACCCCAGGATGAGCGTGATCATCGCAAAGAAGGCAATGCGCTTAGAGATTGTTTTTCTGAACATTTTCCAGGTCTTTATTTTGAAGGGTCTTCCAGGAGGTGATCAGCACCGCATTGGGGTTGTTGTCCGAACGGAACTCCAGGTCACGCAAATAACCCTCAGTAACCAGTGAGCGGGTAATCATGGAACTGCGCCGGTCAATTTTTTGAGTGCCGTAATACCGGAAATATTTTCGCGCCTCATCCAGAAAAATGGAATCTGTCCGGATCGTTAGCACCGAGCTTGAGGACAAGATAGAATTGAAAAAATTCCGCTCTTTTAAATTGTTGTATTGTGCCGCGCCGCTCTCATCAATCAGGTACATGGCCTGTTTCATCTGGTATTCGATGTACTTATCATCGGGGGTGAGTGAAAAAAACAGGCTGTGAAAACGCGCAATGTGCGCCCTGTATTCTGCTGCACGGTTCATCTGTACATCCGTCTGCCTGGCAAGTACGGGAATGCCACCAGGATCCAGGATGTAAATGCTCTTTCGGGCATTGCTCACCTGCCGGTAGGCAAAAAAACTGACACTGACGGCTATTAACACCGAGCAAATTAAGCAGCCAGCGGAAAGGAAAGTTGCCAACCGGACTTTTCCTTCAATATTCTTTATAATCATATGTTTACCCCTTCATCATTTTAATGGCCATACGGGACAAATTAGATGCACCCCGCCCCATGCTGGATGCCGCTGAAGTAATCCCGGAAGTAGAAACTACCCAGGTCGATATACTGGGTACGGTCAGCATGGTCAGGCCGCCTATCAAAAAGGTAACGATCACCATCCCGAAAGAAAGCAATCCGTTTCCTGCGAACGCAAGCAGCTTTTCCATATTTGAACCAGCACCTCCAACTAACTCCTGATATCGTGATATTTCCGCCTCCATAGCATATTGCTGAAAAAGAGAGGCTACATAAAGCACCAGGTAAGCAATCCCCGAATAGAGGTTCACTGAGACGAACCGGGCCACCCAGGTCGTAAAAGAATCCCTGAAGGCAGGCAGAATACTGATGGCTACAGCGAATGGCCCGAGTATGATCAGTATGGTCGAGAAAATAATCTGCACCATAAATATAATATATACACAGATCCGTAGTATCCAAAGCGCCAGTGTTTCCAGCATAGAGGTAGCCAGTAACTGCAAGCTGACCTGCAAACGGTTCCTGAGTTCAACAATGGGGTTCCAGACTTCAGCAAACCCTTCCTTTACCGAGGACTTCACCGACTCCCAGGCATTCTCATACCAGGTATCCGCCTCTTTTTTGGCCGTTTCAGTCTCCGCCTGAATGGTCATCAGCTGATTGGCCACTTCGTTCATGAGCTGGGCACGCTGCAAACGCAGGTTATTGACCTCCACCTGGCTGCCATCGAACATGGCCTCGGTCTTATTGGCCACAATATCGGTCGGAAAAGCCACTACCCTTGTAAAGACCGGCCACCATAAGATCACCATCACCAGCCCAAAAGGACGCAGCAGTGGCATCACCTCCAGCTGCTTGTCACCGGCCATCATTTCGTAACTCTTTACTGCAAAGAAGATCAGCATGAAGATTGCAGAGAGTGCCTGCGCATCAGCAATGAAGGCATCATAATGAGTCCAGACGGTATTGCGCATGGCTTTTAAGAAGTGCATCATACCTTCCTCGTACACCCCATTGCCCTGCAGAAAATTAAAAGTATTCTTAAATGCTTCCGGATCAACCGGTGCGGCCTGTAGCAACAGGCAACTGCCTAACATATTCGATCCCATAAGCTATAGTTTAGAATTACTCAATATCCTGTCGGCGATCAGCTTGTCATTCTGTTCACCAGCTGAAGTGGCCTGTGCATTAGGTTTTCTAGCCTTCTCCGCCGTTTCTGCCAGTGACAAGTACAGTTTAGACCTTTGCCTTTTAGCTTCCCAGCTTGCCCTGAGCGTGCGGTATTCTCCAAGGATCCGGTGATAGCCCAGGATCCGGGAACCACGGTCCATATTGGCGGTACGCAAAGCGGCAAGCCTTTCGCGGATAGCAAGGCTCTCTTCCAGGTACCAGTTCACTAAGCCCGTACTTTGAAGGTACTCACGTTCCTTAATTTCCAATCCGGAAAGCAATGCCCCATCATTTTGCCCGGTCAGCGGATCAAACTCTTTGGAATAATACAGCATCCAAAGCGGATCCAGTCCGGAAACAGCGCCAATATAGTTGGAGGTTTCTGTTAAAGCGGTATTTCGCAGGGTATCCGCATGCAGTTTATAGGAATTGCTGCTTTGTTGCATGGCCAGCACCAAGCCCAGGCGCTGGGTCTGCGGACCGTAAGGGCTAAGCGGCCTCAAATCTGTTTTAGGGTAATTCGGATGTAAACCCCAAGTGAGCCAGTACATAGGGTTCAGGTATAAAAACCCCGGTTCCGGCACAAACTTATTCCGGTCCCATTGCTTAAACACCATACGCTCCTGCTGGTAACGGATGGCATCATCGCGGATTGCCTTTTGACCAAAGGCCACAGGCATGGCCAGCCCCAAAAGGAGCAAAGCCAATAGCACGTATTTCATGATTAATTTTTTAAGAATTTTAAATTCAAAAGCAGTTCATCCACTTTTCTTTTGTCCTGGTTGATAAAGCCCTGGTAAGGATTGAGCGAACGCAGCAGTCCCGCCTGCTTTGCCCAGTACATAGAGCGTCCAAGACTATACACCAGTGCACGCATGACCTGCAACTCCAGGATCACCTTTTTCAGCAGCAGATCGCGTTTATCAAAGTCCATGAGTACATTTTCCCCTTCGCGCAGGACGAAAGAAGAAACCTCGCTAACCAGATTGATCCCCCGGTTTTTCAACTGCCGAGCAACGTCTTCAGCAAATAACAGCAAATGGGGATCATTGGCTGCCAAATCAAGCATGTAATTGCTTTCTGAAACGATTTCAGTAGCCAAACTCCCGACCTGCCTGGCCATAATCCCTGTTTTCAACACCTGGTTGACCTCTATTAAGGAACCACGGATGATGTCTTGCACCAGCACCACTGAGGAAACATTCAGATTGATATCGTCCAGCTGCTGCTTAATCGTCGATAAATACCCTGTATGTGTATTTTCAGTTGTAAGCCGCATTGCCCCGTTCTCATTCACCGCAGTAAAATGCCTGCGGTCAATACTACCCGCTGGGAAAAGCCTTGCCGGTTGAAAATCAAAAGAAAAAATACCAGCAGGATCGTTTGCAAAAATCTGCTCATATCAGGGCTGTTTTAAAATATCTATGCGGCGCATGATCTCCTCTACCAGCTGCTTGTCCTGCTGGACAAAGGCAGCAAAGGGATTGAGGCTGTCCAGTTTTTTCTTTCCGCTGGCATATTGCAGGGATTGGGCAAGACCACGGGAGGTGCCCGCGATGCGCCTGAGCTCAACCAGCACATGACCGAACAGCATCTTCCGGTCTGAAGATTTCATCTGGTTTAAGTCTCCAATACTAATGGCCAGGCCATAGAGGTAATTGCCAAGTAAATGTGCCTGCCCGACCAGATCGGCTTCTACATCCAGGGCCAGCGCGATCAGCAAGGGATCATCTGAGGCAAGCGAAATAATCTGCTGCTGACGATCCACAATCTCACTTATGATCGGTGCGGCCTGGATGCCAATCTGGGCCGCATCAATGGCCAGGCCTAAAACCTTAAACCTGGATTGCAGCTCTCTGTACTTAGACTTCAATTTTGCCATTTGCCCACGGTTGACTTCCTCGTTTGCCGAAGCCAGTGCTTGTTTGTCCCTGGCTTCTTTTTGCCGGGTGTTTTCCGACTTGCTCTGGTCCACCAGCTGGTGAAGCAGGACTACGTTGGTTTGCGCGATGGCCAGTCCATGCAGGTTCAACAGTCCCAATATTAAAAGCACTAACCTCATTGCTTCAAATATTTGGCCGTCCGGATGATGTCATCGGCAATGCGCTTGTCCATATTCATAAATCCGCTGTAGGGATTTAAGGAGTTCAAAATGCCTCGCTGTTTCGCCCAGTACATCGACCGGTGCATGCCATAGGCCACCCCACGCAAAATAGTCAGCTCGGTAACAATCCTGCCCAATAGCCTGGCCCTTTCTCCGGAGTCCATCAAATTATTTATCCCTCCAGCCAATACAAATGAGCTGACCTCAGCCGCAAGGGCTATTGAACGGTTTTTAAATTCCCTGGCTCCGCCTTCGGCAAATAACAATAGTACAGGGTTGGATCCGGCGATCTGCAAAGCTTTATTGGCATCCGAAGCGATATCCATACTGATTTCAGCTATGTCCCTTACCGCCAGTAAATTTCGGACTACGGCAGACACTTCACTCAGGCCACGATAAATCTGGCTTTGCAGATCATTGACGATGGTCAGTTGTCCAGTTACGGCCAGTTGTCCCCGCTGGATCAGGGTCAGGTTATCATTGGTTCTGTTCAGCTGTGAATTGATGATGCTGCCATGTGAGGCCATAGCGGCAGAGGTAGTCGGATCAATATAAATGGCCTGAGAGAAGCTTGAGCCGTACAATAGCAGGCATCCGATCCATAAAAATAATCGTTTCATAAAACTAAGTTGTAAATGGGTAAATACCGCTTCGGTTGACTTCAGCCACAAAAGCGGCCAGAGATAAACCGCTCTCATTTAAGTGCGAGACAAAGGCGTTCAAAGCAGCGGAGTAATCACCAAAATTTCTTGCATAGGTTTCGACAGCATTTTTTTCTGGTTTTTCGGTCGTATAAACCAGGTACTGATAAATCGAAAGCTCGATCCCATATACTTCTCCGACGGTTCCCCTTTTGATATAAACCTCCTTAAAACGGCCGCGGCCTTCCTGGTTATCCAGCTTGTTAATGGTGAAAATCTTCTTTTGTTCAGCCTCTGACAATGACAATAAGCGGGCAATCTCCCCATAGTTGTCCCTGAATTTACTCTGGTCCAAAAGGATGACTGTATCCGACTCGGAGATGATACATTCCTTTAAAATGGGATTCCCCAGCACATCAGACAGCGACTGCGTCACTTCGATCACCTCTCCCCAAAACTTTCGGACTGTCTTATTGAGATACAATAAAAATCCTGCCATCAGGGGTGACCCGATGGCCTTCCAGCATTCCTCTAAAATGAGGCATTTACGCTGATGGGTACGAAAGCGCATCTTCTGGATGAACAAATCCACAATCGCCAGGGTAATAATTGGAAACAGAATTTTGTTTGACTGTACCGAGTCAATTTCAAAGACGATAAAAGGTTCGGAAAACAGCGAAGCATCCGTGCGCTCATTCAAAATGGCCTCGTATTCACCTTCCTTGTAAAACTTCTTCAATACAAACCGGAACTCATCCAGGTCAAATGGGATGCGCTCCTGCTCCTTGATCTGCGGAATACGCCGGAGTGCATACTCATAAAAACTATTGAAATTCAGCTCGGCAATTTTAAAGGCATCTTCCCCACCCGGATCTGATCCGGAAAAATAAGTCGCATAATAGCCGGAGATGACACTGGCAATCACGTCCCGTTCAACAGAGGAGATCTGGCCTTCGGTTCCCTTCCAAAGTAAAGAGACCAGGGTGATCAGAAAATCCTTCTTTTCGATATTGTATTCAGATTGGCTGATCAGAAAGGGGTTCATCGTGATAGGCCTTTCCTCTGTATAGGTAATGTACCTGGCCTTCAGGTAGGTATTCAGACCTGAATAAGAGTGGCCGACATCAACGATCACCACATCCATATTGTACAATAAATATTGCTCCACTATCGCATTGACGCATACCGACTTCCCAGATCCGGATGGCCCGACGATGAGCTTATTCCTATTATTCAGCCTTCCGGAGTTCAGATCTGAAGGGTCAATGCCAATGGGAATCCCTTCCCGGTTAGTAAAACGGATCAGAAATTCAGAATCCTCGTCCTGCTGCAAGCTCTCCTTAAAGAAAAAGCAAAGAGCGGCATCCGCCGTTGTCAAAAACCAGTCGTAAACTTTGAGTTCAACCCCATTGCCAGGCAAGGCAGTCCTGAACAGTTCCATCTGGTTATAGCTTTGCCTGCTCGGCAAAATGCCCTGTTGAAAGAGTGAGGATTCCACGAAGTTGCAGGCCCTGGCAATTTTGTCCTGATCTGCGCAGACAAGGATATTAAAGTGAGCCTGGACCAACAGCTGGTTTTCCCTGGCCACATCCTCCATTAGCCTATCAATATCCTGCACACAAACCAGGTTGGCCGGATCTGGCACCCCGCTGTGCCGCTTGCGCTTGACCTCCAGTTTGGTGAGCACCAGCTGCTGTGAGGGAATTTCTATGACCTGGTTGTAAATCATGCAATGATAACCCGGCACCTGGTGCAGGAAAAACAAATTATCAACGGGAAAGCCTTTGAGCGCAGCAGATTCCTGCCGTTCACTATAGGGCGCGATTTCCTCAGGCAGATCTATCACATCAGTATTGATCAATGAAATACTGCGCACCGCCCTACTCCCAAGCCCCAGTTGCTGTTCACCGCAAAGCAGGTTGTCCATTACCGGATGCCCGGAAGAAAATTCCATAGCAAGTACCCTGGTGACATATTTCTGGATGTCAGGTTCCATTAATAGTACTGGTCGCAGTCCGGCTCCGGAAAATAAGTCCAGCACCTTATCGGCATGCTGAACCAGCTCGGAGAGTACTTTTTCGTTGTATACATAAAATGCACCTTTCTTCACCTGCCGGGTCAGGATCAGGTATGTGTTGATGTGTGTACTGATCCTACCGGAAAAATGCTCATTGTACTTTTGCTGAAGAAAAGTAGATGCAGGACGGGGCTCAAAAGCACGTCTGGAAAACACATCCTGCTTTTGCAGGAGATAACCTTCTCCAAGAATTTTGATGGCGTTCAGCAAAACCTGCTGATAACCCTGGTAAGGCTGGGGATCAGCGCCATATTGTATAACAGGGTTGCGGATACTGATGATCACTGAGCTTTCCCCGGCTTTTCCCAGCAAGATCGCCTTTCCCTGGAACTCATCGATTCCGGCAAAAGGCATTTCAAATGCCCGTTTATGTTGCATAGGATTTTTGAAAAGGGATAGGATGGATCATGACACCCCGGTGCAGTGTCCTGGAATAAAGACCGCCTTTCTGTTTATGAAAGGTGTAGAATAGACCTGCCGAAGCATTCAGAATGGTAAACAGTCCACCCAGGTACATATTGGATAATGCACTGATGATACCGCCCGAAATCAGTCCAATGACAAGCGAGCCAATACCCCAGGCAATGAACTTTCCGCGAAAACCGCGATAAATAAGGGGCTTTTGCAGCCCCTTATAAATTGGATACCGAACCATTAGACGCCAAAGAAGGCTTTGATCACGACCGAAACCAAGACCAGGAAAAGGCATGATCCGCCCCAACCCATGATCTCTTTGTTGATGTCCTGATCCCCGTTGTTCCATTTGATGTATACACGCACACCGCCAATGAGACCGACCACCGCGCCGATGGCCAGGATCAAAAAAGAAACCGGGTCGACATAAGTGCTTAAAGATGAAGTGGCCGCATTGATACCGGTCACACCGCCGCCCTGGGCTTTAGCCGAGTTGAAGGAAGCCATAGCAATGACCACCAAAGACAATAGACTTTTGGGTTTTACTGTCATAAAGAAAGATTAATGGTAAAAAAATGATGAATTAATAAATCCCGTAAAGGGCGCTGAGAAACCCTGCGACCAGCAGCAGGAACAGGCAGGAGAAAAACCAGCCCATGACCTGGGCATCAATGTGACGGCTACCGGACTGCCAATTGGCATAAACACGAAGACCTCCAAACATCCCGGCAATGGCGGCCATCACCAGCACCAGGTCTGTAAAGCTGAAGTACCATCGGTGGACTTCGTTTCCTGCACTATAAAACTCAGCGATCCCCGGCTGGGCATAAAGTGAGAGCGGGGCGCTGGAAAAAATGAGGGCATAAAACAAGACAGCCGGAACTGTCTTTAGAAATTTGAAGATCATAGATCAATAGGGGATCTCCCTGGTATGCTGAATCAGTTCGTCCTTGGCCCGGATCAGTAGCTCAGCAATACTCACCGCGCCGGTTGCCTGGATCTGCCCGGAACTCAAAACAACCGTCCCTGGTAATGCCATAGCATTACCAATGGCGGGGATTTCATCAACAGGGGAATCCTGCAAATAGGAAATCAGTTCAGGCTCGGAGGACTCTTCAAAAAACAGTTCCTCTTGCTCTGGTACGGCTGGTGATGAGCGGCCAGAGATCAATAAATCAAAGGCCAGGTTGAGGCCATAATAGGCCAGATAAGCCAGGCTTATCCATAGGCCAAAAGTAGTCCATGTCATAAATCAGGATTTTTAAGTGAGTCTTGGATATAGGTCTGCAGCCAGGAATGTTTCGACAGCAGCCTGTGCAGTGCAAAAACAATAACCTTGTTCATCTCCACGCCGCGGACCAGCTTTAAACGCCGGAGCAGCTTCATGGTGCCCGCATCCACCCGGATCATACTTTTTTGCTCGCCCGAATAGTTAAAAGCCTCCAATTGTTCAAAAAACTTGTTAACCTGCCCTTCGGTATATTTTTTGGCGGCAGGCATCAATGTTTCCTGATCGGTCGAAGTTGATGCAGAACAATCACTAACCTGCGCGGCTGGCAACTGAATTCCGGGATCCGGTTCTAACGATTGCTTAACATTTTTTTCTGGTTCCGGGGGCTCATTGGCACGAAGTTTCTCCCGGATTTCATCGGCGAGGCTTTTGATCTGCTCGTTCATGAAGCGCCCTCCCTTGGAATATATTTTTCATAAAGGTGTTCCAGCAGGGGCAACACCACAGGCAGCACGATTGCCGGTGTTTCATTGGTACTCAGGCGCTGGAAATCCACGCGGTCTGCAATACCAGGACAAAGTTTGCCGAACCGTTCCAGCACTTGGTCTACCTGCTGGCGGGTCTCATAACGTACGGTGGTCTTGATCCGGTTCGGTACAAACAGCAATGGAGCGTGGTTATTGATCCGCTGGGTTACCATTGCGAATAGCAGGGTCGAGTCTACTGAAAATTCATCATAATTAAAGGGGCACAAGATCAGATCGGCAGAGAGAAAAACAGGGATCAGTCCATCATCGTCCATCTTACCGGGCAGATCGATCAGCAGCAACTCTCCCTTTTTTCTTTGTATGGCTTCCAGCAGTACCGGAAAATGCTTCAGGTCGCATGGGATCACTTCGTAGGGTTCAGGGTTTTCCAGTACTTTCGCCTTTTCATATTTGGTGACGATACTTTGCTGGTAATCCATGTCCAGGACGGTAATCCTGCGCCTGCGGACCTGGCTCAGGTAATTTGCCAGCAGTAGGGTGAGTGTACTTTTACCTGCGCCACCTTTTTGGTTGCCAATTAAAATGACCATAAAAAAGCGATTAAAGGGTAAAAAAATTTATCGGGTATTTGTTCGGGCCTTGCGCTTCCGCCTGCGGGTTGGACCCAGGATCTGCTCATCATCCACATCACCCGAAATATCCAGGCGCAGATCCTCCAGCGCAGATAAAATGGGTGCTTGCCCGGATTGATCGTATTGATCTTGTGGAGCTTCAGCTGTCCAGGTGGGTTCCGGCATTACTTCGGGTTCAGCTAGCCAGATGTCCAAATGACTGCTGTCCGTTACCGGTTCATCCAAACCGGCAATTGGCGGATAAAGTTCTGTTTGCTGTAGTTCCTCCGTCCACCCGGCGACAGGAGAAATCAGTTCCCTGATGTCCATCAGCTCTTTTCCTTTCAGTACCATTTTCTCTTTATGGTCAATGACAGAAAAGCCATAAGGGGGCTTGCCGGGTGCGCCATGATATAAAACCTGCAACCCGAATTTTTGCTGGAGTACTTCAGATAGCTTTGACGAATAGGTAAAGGCCGGGCCTGCGGTTCCACCAGGCAATGGTCTGGATACAGGAAAGACCTCCCCGGAATGTATCAGGCGGTACCTTTCCACAATCGCCCGGAGCTGGCTGGTGCGTGGTTTATTCTTTTCATAACCAGCAATCCGGTTATCAACATCCCTTAGCGGAACTTTGCCCAGCATATGGCCAAATTTGTAGAGCCTGTAATCCGCGCCTTTCATTTCCAATCTGTATCCTTTCGCTTCCATCAACATGGCAAACTGAGGCCGGGTGGAAAAATTATAGGCAAGGGCTTCCGTAATATCTTTTGTAAACTGCTCCGCAGGATCCTGGGCCATGATCCTGCCCAGCACCTGGTAAGCCTTTAACTTCTCAAAGGAATCATTGATCTTTTTTCCAGACCGGTCAATACGGGTAGAGACGATATGCACGTGCGCATTAGCGGTGTCGTTATGAAAGACGACGATGTAGGGCTGCGATCCATACCCCATTCCTTTCATCCATTCAGCGGCGATCTCTGTAAGCTGCTGCTTGGAATGCGATTGCCCCTTACAGGAGATGCTGACATGCAGCTGGGGATACACGATCTTTGAACTTCGGGCAGTCACCGCCGCCAGGTAATTGATGTAGTCTGAGGGCTGCAGGTTGTCCATTCCCTGTAAAGCTCCGAAGCCGGAGACCAGCATCAGTTCTCCCTTATCTTTCTCCATCTTACCAGAATTGTAGCCGATCCCGCGGAAAGTCTCTGATTTTCTAAGGAATTTTACGATCATATTTCAACCCTTCATCAGGCGGATCAGAAGCCGCATCAGTTGCTGGATCTCCAGGTGCTGCTGCTGATATATAGAAAAGAGGCCATTAAATTCTGAAATCACTGCTGCTTCCAGCATTCCCCGCTTATTCAGGACATTGGCATGCCGGGCCAATTGGTTAATGTTATTGCCACTACGGCCCAATTCCGATCCTATATTATCCAGGGATGCCAGGAGCTCTGATGTATTGACCAATACCTGCCCTTGCTGACTAAGCAGTCTGGTGCGGATGAGTTCTGTCCTTGAAATGCCTAACTCCCGGGCAGTAGCCATGACCTGTTGATGTTCTTCCTCGGTCAATTTTGCCTTCAATATATGCTCACGCCTTCCCGACTCCAGTACAGGTCTGCCTACTTTTTTTATAGGTGTTTTCATCCGCTTGAGAAAAATCTTATTGAATAGATGCCATGATCCTGCCACCAGCACGCACCCGTTTACGGTAATTCGTATTTAGCTGGCCTAGTGCTTAGCTGTTTTGCAGGAATCCGCGATAAAGTACTGACTTTTTGTATTCGGCAAGTTGTGTTTTCGGGTACCCGAAAACTAACTTGCCTTTACCCGCCTCATCCCCTGATCAGGGGAGAGGTTCGGGAAAAGGAGTAAAAAACCCCGCGCAACTTGGGGTTTTAGCAAATTGGCTAATCAGCTGGTTGGCTGATCGGCTCGCAAAAGAGCCTACCACTTGGCCAGCCTATTATTAGGCATGCAAAGGGTTTAGCTTGCCAAGCTGCCAACTGTTGACCCCGCCAATCGCTTTACAGATTTGCGGGCCAATCCGCTTAACAGCCATTAACCGGCTCAAATTTTTCAGGCTTCAAAGGTGCTTCAGGTGCTTGAGCTGAAGGCTGATCTTTTGCCATTTTCTCAAAACCTCTCAGGACATCTTCAAGCGCATCCGCCCTTCCTGTCACATAAGCCTGGACGACCTTTGATTGACTGCGCATGGCTTCTAATGCAAAATAAACAGCAGCGATAAGCAGGAGAATGTTCGCTACAATATTTGTCAGCAGTAAAATAAAATTCACATTGGAATTGATAAAACATAACATCATCATCTTGTATTTTTTAAGTAATTAGTTTAACGTTTATAAGTATTCAGGACCTTTTGGAACACCCCTTCTTCTTCCCAGGGCATCCGGGGCTGGGGCTCGTCCATCAGCATGGCATTGTAATCTTCATAGCCCTGGTAAGCTGATGCACCATTGGCAGCGTCCGGGTAAACAGCCAAAAAAGAAGCTGCTGCTTTCCGGCCTGGCTCATCATTGTCAAAAAAGCAGGTCTTATCCTTAAAATCGACTGCCGCCTTTATTGCATAGTCGATCAACGCAATGCTGTTCAGTACAAAAACCGAAGATTTGTCCTGGGGATTTTTTGTCGCCCAGCTCAGGTAGTCCATCATACCTTCAAAAAGTACCAGCCGGTTTGACTCGCCTTTGAAAATGCTCATCCCTTTCTGACCGAGACAATGCTTCCACTGGGCAGCGGTACGTATTTCCCAGGCCATGTACTCGTTCTGCCAGCCCACACCAAAGAGCTTTTTTCCTGCCCTGGGACCCGCAATGCAGCGAAGATAGACCTTGGAATTGCAATAGAAAAGTAGAGACCTTTTTATGCAGCTTCTGTTTTTTCCCCAGCGATGGTCTGCCCGGCTTGTTCGGGAGTGTTATAGTCCAATGCTGAATGCCTTCTCTTTCTGTTATACCAG
>NZ_QPKV01000013.1 GCF_003339865.1 Pedobacter chinensis | reverse complement strand
CCTGAGCGCAATTGCTCGAGGGCCTTTTGTTTCATTAGCTCATAATCGAGCTGTTCTTCTCTCATCATAATAAACTGTATCTAAAGTTAGTGATTTTGACTTTTGACACAGTTTATTTTACAATCTCGGTCAAGAACAAATTAAGCGAACCCGGGCGATTCAAACCCCCGGGGCTCGCTCCTGTTTTACCCCACTCTGTTCACCTCTTACAAGCTGAAAACAAGAATCAAAGAAGTCCAAATTTATAAGTATTTTGTGCTCAATTATTATCTCGCGTACCCATATCAGAGGCAAAAACAAAGCAGCCTTATTACCTCAGCAATCGCAATCCACTTAGTATAACGAGAACCGTACTTCCTTCATGACCGATCACGCCTTCGGGCAGGTTGATCCTTCCACCAATAAAATTCAACGTAACCAGTGTAAGCGCTACAGCTATCGCAAAGACGATGTTTTGTTTGATCACCATTTGTGTTCTTCTGCCGAGGTTGATGGCAAAAGGTATATTTTCAATGTTATCCCTTACCAGGATCACGTCCGCCGTTTCTATGGCTATATCTGTCCCGCCCGATCCAACGGCAATGCCGACTGAAGCTGCCGCTAGTGCGGGCGCATCATTTACTCCATCTCCTATCATGGCAACCTTTCCATACGTTGATCGAAGCTGTTTGACCATTTCAACTTTCTGCTCGGGAAGCAGTTCAGCGTAGTATAATTCTATACCTGCCTGTTCAGACACGGCCCTGGCAGTCGTTTCTGTATCTCCAGTCAGCATTACGGTTTTTATGCCCATTTGCTTTAGTTCCCCTACAATCCTGCTTGCCCATCCCCGAATTTTATCCTGAATGGTGATCAGTCCCAACAGCCGTTCCCCAGTTGCGATATAGATCACGGTTTTGCCGTCTGTTTCCAAATTTTCTACCTGAATTGCTTGTTCTTCCGAAATCTGCACATTTTTAAGCACATCCTTTTTACCCACGAAGTATTCCCTGCTGTCAATCTTTGCACTGATTCCCAGTCCGTGCAGCGCCTGAAGATCTGTAGGCTTTGATATGTTGATTTGCCGCTCTATTGCCACTTGGGTGATTGCCCTGGCAATAGGATGTTCCGAGTGGGATTCCAAAGATGCAGTGATCTGCAGGAGCCCGGTTTCGGATAGATTCTGAAAGGGGATTATATCAATCACCTTTGGCTGACCAATGGTTAATGTTCCCGTCTTATCAAATGTCACTACTTTTACATCGCTGATATTTTGAAGATGTACTCCGCCTTTAAAGAGCACTCCGTGCCTTGCAGCGTTGGAAATACCAGCAAGGATTGCGGGCATGATCGAAGACACCAAAGCGCATGGCGAAGCGACCACCAGAAAGATCATTGCCCGGTAAATTGTCTCCTGCCACGACCAGTCAAGCAGCAGAGGAGGCAACAAGATAAACAATATCGCTATGGCCACCACGGCCTTTGAATAAATGCCCTCAAATCTTTCCACGAATTGCTGTGCCGGAGGTTTTTCGTCCTGCGCCTGCCGGACCAGGTGTATAATTTTAGCAATCGTAGTTTCCCCCGCAGGTTTGGAAACCCTAACTTCTATTGCTCCCTGTCCATTTATGGTGCCTGAGAAGACCTCATGGCCTTTCTCTTTGTCAGCAGGAAGGTATTCGCCCGTAATTGTTGCCTCATAGATCGAGGAGAAGCCGGCAGTGATGATCCCATCGGCCGCAATTTTCTCGCCAGGCCTGATGATTACCATATCACCAACCCTAAGTTCCCCAATCCCAACTTTGCGCTCCCTGCCATCTTCAAGTAAGGTTGCCTCTTCCGGTATGAGTCCCATCAGGGATCTGATGTCCCTGCCGGTCTTTTCCATCGAGTATTCTTCCAGGGCCCCGCTTAGCGAGAAGATGAAAATGAGGATCGCCCCGTCCATCCAGTAGCCAATTGCCGCGGCACCAATCGCTGCGACAACCATGAGCAGGTCTACATCAAGGTCCTTTTCCTTCACAAGTGTTTCCATGCCTTCCAGTGCTTTTTGGTAACCACCAACAAGATAGGCAAGAATGAACAAAGCGATTTCCAAAACAGGCGCGTTATTTTTACCTGCTATGTAAGCGATAATGATCAGCACCAGGCACAGGGCGGTTACGATGGCCGCTTTGTGTTTCTCCCAAATCTCAGATGTTATCCCTCCCGAAGGTCCGTTAAGTGCAGCTTCCATAATACGCTCATTAATTTCCTTACAAAGTTATACTGCGGAGCCTTAGCAAAACAGGTAAAAAACCGATATCTTTCAGTAGTTTTGTGATATGAAATCAGCGCAACTTTTTACAGATGTAGAGATAACGATCAAAGAGATAAGTTCAAACAGGTCCGGACTGCATAAGCACCATTATTTCGAAATGATCTATGTGCTGGAAGGAACCGGTGTGCATAACATCAACAACAACCACTTCACTTTCAGCAAGGGGGATGTGTTCCTGCTGACACCGGACGATGCTCATACTTTCATGATAGACAGCCCAACGAGATTCTGCATTGTAGACTTCACCCAGAGCCTTTTCGCCAAAACCGCCCACAGGCACGAAAAGAAAATGGACATGAGCGGATTTTTTAAAAGATTGGAGTATATCTTCCATAACCATCATAATATATCCGGCAACATCATCAGCGAAGACGACAGGCCTCTTTTCGATGTTCTTATGGATCAGCTGATCAAGGAAAGAGAAGGGCAATTTCCCTTTCAGGAGATCATCGTCCAGAATATCGTTTTTTTACTGTTGCATTTTATTGCACGAAACATCCAGCAAAGGATCACCTCTTTTGCAAAACAGGAGAACCCCAAAAGCAAGGTTCACGAGATCAC
Source organism: Pedobacter chinensis (assembly GCF_003339865.1). GTDB lineage: Bacteria > Bacteroidota > Bacteroidia > Sphingobacteriales > Sphingobacteriaceae > Pedobacter > Pedobacter chinensis. The sequence continues at coordinate 146,064 of NZ_QPKV01000013.1, read as the reverse complement.
TTCCTACATCCAGCAGCATATATATGACAAGGAGCTACTGAAGATCGGAAATGTCGCTGAAAAGTTCAATAAATCACCCGATCATTTGAACAGGTATTTCAAAAGTGAAACCGGGACAAGCATCAAAGATTACATCACCAGGTACAAATTAAACTGATACGGACCAGGCTTAGATTCAGTGACCTTACCATATCTGAAATTGCAGATGAAATGAATTTTACGGACGAAAGCCATTTGAACAAGACATTTAAGGCAGCATTCGGTCAGACTGCAAAACAGTACAGAAAGGAGTATATAAAAAATATAGCAAAATAAACTGGCTGCGTTCCGGTGCTTGGGACCTTACGTTTCCGAAATTAATTGAGTGACCTGTACTCATTCGGCGACACGCCGACCTTCAGCTTGAACAACCGGGTGAAATGCTGTGGGTACTTGAACCCCAAGTCATAGGCGATTTCACTTACGGATTTATTGGGATCGAATATTTTTTCTTTGGCAATATCTATCAATTTGGCCTGGATATACTCCTGTGCGGATTTTCCGGTTTCTTTTTTTACCAGGTCACCAAAGTAATTGGGAGACAAGTGTAGTGCATCAGCACAATATGCCACCGACGGCAGGCCGATTTCCTGAGGCCTGTCCGATGTGAAATAATCAGCCATCACTTCCTCAAACTTTTCCAAGATGCCTTTGTTAACGTTTTCTCTTATGATAAACTGACGGTCGTAAAAACGGTCACAATAATTTAAAAACAGTTCAATATTCGAGGCGATCAATTTTTTGCTGTGCTTGTCAATGGATTGCTGCAACTCAAAATGAATTTTATTAAAAAGGTCCAAAACCAGTTGCCGTTCCCTTTCTGAAAGGTGCAATGCTTCGTTTGTCTTGTAAGAAAAAAACTGGTAATCGCCAATGAATTTCCCCAAAGAAGTTCCCTTTATCAAATCAGGATGGAACAGCAGAACGTGTCCGTGAGGTTGGTAATTAGACATTTCATATTCCACGTCCCAAACCTGCCCAGGGCCTGCAAAAACCAATGTGCCTTCCTGATAATCGTAATAATTGCGTCCGTATCTGATGTCTCCGCACACCACATCCTTCAAAAAAACGGCATAAATCCCAAAATTCATTTTCACGGTGGTTCCGGCTTGCCACTCTCTTGGCGGACATTTTGATAAATCCAAGATGCTCACCAACGGATGTAAAGTTGGCTGTTTGCAAGAATTGTTATAATCGGTCACTGTATTGAAATAAACAATGTTTTCCATAATTGGGCTGTTTTACTGGATACAAATTTACACATTCCGGCATGGTAACGTTGCTCTAAGCTGTAAATCAGTGATTTTGGTAGGTAAAACAGTAATTTATATAAGAATGTACCCATATAGAGTACCGAAATTTGTAAATGAAAGTAAAATCAGGCAAAGGGCACTTGAAGATTTTTCGAATAAGGTTGATCAGTAAACACATAAGACAAAAATGCAATGGAAAATAACAACCGTAGGGACTTCCTGAAAAAAGGGGCAATGTTGGGAACGACATTATTGGCTTCCTCAGCACTTGGAGCAGTGGCAACTGGATGCAGTGACACGGCAGGCAAAAAAGGCGGCGAGGCTGTTCAAAAAACTAAAATCCGGAAGTTGGGAACCGGAGACCACAGTATCGAGGTATCGCCACTAGGCCTGGGCTGTATGGGAATGAGCTACCACAGAAGCTTTATTCCCGATAAAAAAGCAATGATAGCCTTGATCCGTAAAGCCCCTGATTTGGGTGTCAATCTTTTTGACACGGCAGAAGCCTACGGACCTTTTACCAATCAGGAACTGGTTGGAGAGGCACTTGAACCCTTCCGTAAGGATGTCCTCATCGCCACGAAATTCGGTTTTAAAGAAGGCAGGCCGGAGATAGGACTTGATAGCCGTCCCGACAGTATCAGGAAGGCAGTCGAAAATTCACTCAAAAGTTTAAGGACGGATTACATAGACCTGTTGTACCAACACCGCATAGACCCGAATGTGCCCATTGAGGATGTTGCCGGAACGGTAAAGGACCTGATAGCAGAAGGCAAGGTAAAGCATTTCGGCATGAGTGAACGGGATTTCAGTCAGACCAAAGATGGAATTGAACTTATCCGCAAGGCTCATGCCATACAACCCGTAACGGCATTGCAGAGTGAATACTCAACGATGACACGCCAACCTGAAAAGGAAGTATTGCAACTTTGCGAAGAATTGGGAATAGGGTTTGTACCATACAGCCCATTAAGCCGTGGTCTGATCTCCGGTTATATCAACGAACGGACAAAGTACAATCCCGACAATGATAACAGGCCGACACTGCCCCGGTACCAGCCGGATGCAATCATTAAGAACTGGGCAATCATCGATATACTGAAAGAGTTTGGCGACCACAGGGGACTGACGGTGGCACAGGTTGCCCTGGCCTGGCTGTTGGCAAAGAAACCCTTTATCGTTCCCATTCCAGGCACCACCAAACTGGCGCATCTACAGGAAAACATGTGGACGGCAGATTATGGGTTTGCCGCTAACGAACTGGCCAAGCTGACGGCGGATCTGTCGGGAGTCGAAATCGTGGGCGAACGTTACACGGGACAATCAGCACAACAGGCTGAAAAATAAATTTTGCAGATCATGGCATTTACCTTGGCCCAGATCGGCAATGATCTTCGCCTTGCTTCCCGGCTGTTCAGATGCAGGAGGCAAAACCAATACTGAAACAAAAACAAAGCCCCAAAGTGATATGGAGGACAATATCAATAATAACGACGAACTGCAGATATTGGAGGCAACCCGTCAACTCACAGAGTTGATGATCGGGATAAACACGCAAGGAATAAACAAAATTGTGGACAATGATTTCACGCTCACTCACATAACGGGTCATGTGCAGTCCAAAGGAGAATGGTTTGCTGAAATTGAAACAGAGCGAATGAGATACTATTCCTACAAAGAAATAAAGACCTCGGTAAAAATAGAAGGCGACAAAGCCACGTTTGTCGGCCAAAATTTGCTTGATGCTCGAATTTGGGGCTCACGAAACAAATGGCGGCTGCAACAGACGATGCAGCTTGAAAAGCGGAACGGCAAATGGATTGTTTTAAAATCAGTGGCAACAACTTTTTAGCAAAAAAAACAGAAAATGAAAACAAGGATATTAGGGAAAAGCGGACTGGAAGTTTCCGAACTGGGTTTGGGCTGTATGGGATTGACCTTTGGCTATGGAGCCCCGACCAGCGAGACAGATGCAATCGCACTCATTCAAAAGGCCTATGAACTGGGTGTCACATTTTTTGATAGTGCCGAAGCATACAGCCAGGGGGCAAACGAAGCCTTGTTGGGCAAAGCCGTTAAATCATTCCGTGACAAGGTTGTCATTGCTACCAAATTCGGCTTTCAGGATGGCGATGCTTCCAAAGGAGTGGATAGCCGTCCCGAAAGGATCAGAGCCGTTGCGGAAGCATCATTGCGGCATTTGGACACGGATGTGATCGATTTGTTTTACCAGCACAGGGTTGACCCCGATGTTCCGATGGAAGATGTTGCCGGAACCGTTAAGGATCTGGTACAGGAAGGCAAAGTGAGATACTTCGGAATGAGCGAGGCAGGTGTGCAAAGCATCCGCAAAGCCCATGCAGTACAGCCCGTTGCCGCATTGCAAAGTGAATACTCTTTGTGGTGGCGCGAACCTGAAAAAGAGATACTGCCGGCATTGGATGAACTGGGAATTGGCCTTGTACCATTCAGCCCCTTGGGCAAAGGCTTTTTGACCGGAGCGATCAATGAGAAAACAAAGTTCGAAAGCACCGATTTCAGGAACACGGTGCCACGTTTTTCCGAAGAGAACAGAAAGGCCAACCAGTCAATGGTCGATCTGGTAAAAGCCATTGCGGCAGAGAAAAACGCTACGCCTGCCAAAATTTCGCTGGCATGGTTACTGGCCAAAAAGCCTTGGATAGCACCTATTCCGGGAACAACGAAAATCCATCGTTTGGAAGAAAATGTTGGGGCAGTGAACGTGGAACTGTCAAAAGAAGATGTTAAGAATATTGAGGAAGCGTCCTCGAAGATTGAGGTCGCCGGTGCCAGATACCCTGAACATCTTCAGAAAAGAGTGGGAAAATAAACCGGGCATTTATAACAGAATAAGGATGAGATCGAAACAGTCAGCATGCCGCGCATTTTTGAGTTTGACCAAAACCATCTGGCTTCCACTGCTGCTTGGTTTGATGACATCCTACAGCAATGCACAGACCCCGGTGGACAAAAAGAAAATTTTGATCGTATATCTGTCAAGGACCAAAAACACGAAAACCGTGGCCGAGATGATTTATCAGAAGGTTGGCGGGACCTTGGTAGAACTGGAAACAGAAAATCCCTACCCTGGTGACTATCAAAAAACGGTTGACCAGGTTGCGGAAGAAAACCGGACAGGTTACCTGCCCCCGCTCAAAACAAAGATCGACAGCGTTGAAAAGTTCGATGTGGTATTTATAGGGTTTCCAACCTGGGGGATGGAGCTGCCGCCTCCAATGAAGAGTTTTCTCAGGCAAAATGATCTTAAGGGAAAAACGGTCGTACCCTTCAACACGAATGCAGGGTATGGCGTGGGCAACGGTTTTAATACCGTGAAAGGACTATGTCCCGAAAGCAGGGTGCCGGAGGGATTTAGTATGGAAGGCGGCAAGGAAAGAGATGGAATTTTGTTTGTGATGGAAGGGGAAAAACATATCGAGGTTCAGAAGAAAGTTGTTATGTGGCTGGAAAAAATAAAGATCGCACATCCGTAAACAGTCAAAAAATGAACACTAAAAAAGACATTATCGTATTGACCGGAGCAGGTCAGATAGGAATGGCAATAGCAAGACGAATGGGTCATGGAAAGAAAATTTTTGTGGCCGACTGGAAACTTGAAAACGCCAACACCATTACCCAAATAATGAAAGAGGCCGGCTTTGATACAGTTCCGTTCGAGGTCGATATTTCATCAAGAACATCCATTCTCGGATTAATCGAAGCAGCACAGGAAGAGGGAGAAATCTCTATGTTCATCAATGCCGCAGGGGTATCCCCGAGCCAGGCCTCCATTGAACAGATTTTGAAAGTGGACTTATACGGAACGGCCCTTTTGTTGGAAGAGTTCGGTAAAGTGATCAGACAGGGCGGAACGGGCATTACCATTTCAAGCCAGTCAGGACACAGGATGCCTGCGTTGAGCCCCGAGGTGGACAGGCAACTGGCCTTGACGCCCACCGAAGAACTGTTGGATCTGGAGGTGCTGAAAACCGAAAACATCAACGACACGCTGCACGCCTATCAAATGGCAAAACGCTGTAACGTAAAAAGAGTGATGGCAGAAGCCGTGAAATGGGGAGAAAGAGGCGCAAGGGTAAATTCCATTTCGCCTGGTATCATCATCACCCCATTGGCTTTGGATGAGATCAACGGACCAAGAGGCGATTTTTACAAAAATATGTTTGCCAAATGCCCGGCAGGTCGTCCCGGGCCGGCAGATGAGGTGGCCAATGTGGCAGAACTGTTGTTGTCCGATAGAGGGGCATTCATCACCGGAGCAGATTTTCTGATTGATGGTGGTTCTACGGCATCATATTTCTATGGACCGCTCCAGCCCGAAACCAATTAAAAAAACAGATATGGCCAAATCGTCCAAATTTCATTACGGCTACGTCATCGTTTTTTGTTGTTGCCTGATCATGGGCATCAATATCGGATTGGTCATGAGCTGCGCAGGCATTTTTTATAAACCCGTAAGCACAGAGCTTGGCGTGTCGGTTGGCGACTTTGGACTGTACATGACTTTCGTTTACCTGTTTTCTACCCTGATGCTTTCCGTTGCGGGAAAACTGATGGACAGATACAGCGCAAGGTGGCTGCTCACCATCAGTTCGGCAGTTCTGGGACTGGTCTTATTGGCAATGTCAAGGTTTGATGCGGTCTGGCACTTCTACGTGGCAGGTGCGGTCATCGGGCTAACGCTCGCATTCTTATTGTACCTCAGCTACCCAACAATGGTCAACCGTTGGTTCAATTCAAACGTTGGGTTTTTCATCGGGCTTTGCAGTGCGGCTTCGGGAATTGGAGGCGTTATTTTCAATCCCTTTGGAGGCTATCTGATCGCCAATTACGGTTGGCGTACCACCTATCTTATTTTCGGTATGATTGTCCTTATCGTGGTCACCCCTTTACTGGCATTGCTGTTGAGGAATTATCCTGCCGACAAAGGGCAAAAGGCTTTTGGCGAAAAGCAGTCCGAAACCGTAAAATCGGGAGTGGATCATACCTCTGCCATAAAGTCGCCTGTGTTCTATGCCCTGATTGTGTTCGCATTGTTGATGATTTCGGTTTCGACCCTCTGTCCCTTTTGGGCGCATTAATGGCATTCACTTCCTTATCAACGGACGTTTATTTGCCTGCATTGCCACAGATGCAGACCGACCTAAAGGGTAATGTAAAACTCACTATTACAGGTTTTCTTATCGGCTTTGCGGTTGCACAGATATTTTGGGGACCGTTCAGTGACAGGTTTGGAAGAAAAATGCCACTTATCTTAGGATTGCTTCTTTTCATCATTGGTTCGGTGGGCTGTGCATTATCACAAAATATCTTCCAAATGATATTTTGTCGGGTAATACAAGCCTTTGGTGCTTGTGTAGGTCCGATGCTGGCAAGAGCAATGGTAAGGGATATGTACGGACGGACAAAAGCTGCCGAAACGCTTTCAACATTAATGCTGATTATGGCAGTTGCACCCATTGTCGGTCCTCTTATCGGAGGACAGCTCATAAAAATAAGTTCGTGGCACAGTATATTTTGGTTTCTTTCCATTATTGGCGGGCTTATCCTATTGGCTACCTATTGGCTCAAAGAAACGTTGCCGATAACAAACAGAACCAACGCTTCCATAGCAAGTGCCTTTTCAAAATACCCTGTTCTGCTAAAGAACAGGAAGTTTATGCGATATACACTTTGTGTTACTTTCTATTATGTAGGTGCTTATGCGTTTATCGCAAGCTCACCTTTTGTTTATATCACCTATTATGGTATAGAACCACAGCACTATGGCTGGTTGTTTGCCTTTAATATTGTCGGGTTAATGCTTATCAGTTTTCTTAACCGGATTTTGGTCAAGCGTTTCAGTTTGGATGCCTTACTTCGGGTTGCAACCAAAACAGCGATGGTTGCTGCCTTGATTTTGGCAATAGATGCAAAGTGGAATATCGGAGGTATTTACAGAATTGTTATTCCCGTATTTGTCTTTTTCTCTATGAACGGCATCATTGCAGCTACTTCGACAGCCGCCGTCCTTGATGGTGTTCCCGAAATGGCTGGTGCAGCATCGGCGTTATTGGGTTCTTTGCAGTACGGCAGCGGTATCATATCTACGGTACTTTTAGCTTGGCTCTCAGACGGCACAGGCTGGACGATGGCTTGGATTATGGCGTTTTCGGCAATTGCAGCCGTGATTACAATCTCATTTAAAAAGGTAAAAACCAAATCAGTAAAAATGGTATGAAAATCAGTGATTTTTATACAAGGAGGGAATAGGCGTTTCCGAACTTTGTACTATTAAATTAGTAGTAAACGAATTAGAATGAAATATTTACAGACAATGATTGCGGCAACCGTACTCATCTTGGGTACTTCCTGCGGCAATCCAAAAAAAGAAAATAATATGGAAACACCAGTCCCAAAAATCAGCGATTTCCCTGTGGGAGAAGAAAACAAGGCATTTGCACAATACTTTTCAGGCAGGTCTTGGCTTGCACCATTGACCACCAACAAAGACCTGAACGTGCCCATGAACAACGTTACGTTCGAGCCGGGCTGCCGTAATAACTGGCATAGCCACACAGGTGGGCAAATTCTTATTGCCGCTGGCGGAACAGGCTATTATCAGGAACGTGGAAAAGCGGCAGTGCGTATGGAGCCGGGCGATGTTATCGAGATTGCCCCCAACGTAGAACATTGGCACGGGGCGGCTCCCGATAGCTGGTTTTCGCATATTGCCATAACCTCCAACCCTCAAACGAATGAAAACAAGTGGCTGGAACCCGTTACCGATGAGCAGTACGCAGAAGCCGTGAAATAACAGGCGGAATGAGAACAACAGCATTGGCAATAACAGCTTTCCTGCTGGTATTCACTTCTTGCCGACAAGCGCAAAAAGAGGAAACGAACACTAAAAATTCAGAAAAAATGAACAGTACAGAAGATAAGTACACTTTTCAGTTAAGTGACAATGTCAGCCGCCAAAAGGTAACATTCAAAAACCGTTACGGCATCACGCTTACGGGCGATTTGTATACTCCCAGGAATATGGACAGCAGGAAAGCGGGCTTTGGTTACGCTATGAAGCAAAAAAGATAAATTAAAAAATAAATTTCAGATATGAAAACAACACAAGTCAGAGCATACGGAACTGCATCGGCAGGACGGCCGTTAGAAGAAATGACCATCGGTCGCAGGGCAGTACAGCCACACGATGTGGAATTTGAAATATTGTATTGTGGCATCTGCCATTCAGACCTGCACCAGATCAAAGATGATTTCGGTGGCACAATGTTCCCTATCGTACCGGGACATGAAATGGTGGGAAGGGTAACCGCGGTCGGAACGCACGTAAAGAATTTCAAAGTTGGCGATTTGGCAGCAGTGGGCTGTATCGTGGACAGTTGTGGACACTGTGAATATTGCGAAACGGATTTGGAACCGTTCTGCGATGAGGGCGTGACCTATTCATTCAACAGTCCCGATAAAATTTTGGGAGGTGCTACCTATGGCGGTTTTTCCAAAACCTATGTATGCAATGAAAAATATGTGCTGCACATGCCGGAGTTCAACGATCTGGCATCCGCGGCACCATTGCTGTGTGCGGGAATTACGGTGTATTCGCCATTGAAACACTGGGGAGCAGCACCCGGCAAGAAAGTCGGGGTTTTAGGCATTGGAGGATTGGGACACCTGGCCATTAAGATCGCAAAGGCGATGGGCGCAGAAGTGGTCGTGTTCACTACCTCGCCATCCAAAGTAGAAGACGCCAAAAGGTTGGGCGCAGATGAAGCCGTATTGTCTTCCGATGACGAACAAATGGCTAAATACAGCCGCAAGCTTGATTTCATCATTGATACCGTTTCCGCAAAACACGATGTGAACGCCTATCTGAACTTACTGCGCCACGACGGAACAGTGGTATTGGTAGGATTACCGCCAGAGCCATTGGAAATAGGGGCATTTAACGTGGTAATGGGAAGAAGAAGTTTTGCGGGTTCCAACATTGGTGGCATTGCCGAAACACAGGAAATGTTGGATTTTTGCTATGAGCACAACATTACAGCAGAAAGTGAGATCATCAGTATCCAGAATGTGAACACGGCTTTTGAACGTCTGGAAAAAGGCGACGTAAAGTATCGTTTTGTGATCGATATGGCATCTTTGGAAAACTAACCGGAAAAAGGTATATTTTGAATTTTATAGAACAGCGATGGTATCTGCAAATTACAATAAACTTGTGAAATTCGTTTGTCCATAAGTAATAATGGTAGGAAAGACCATAAAATTGGTATGCTGTCAACCCAATATTGCTAGCATTCACGACCGCTGCGGACAAATCAGGATATTGCTGCCGTAATTTGATTTCCAATCTGCTGCAATGTTTGAAATTATTAGTGCTGTCAGCTAGATCATATTTTTGCTACCTCCTAAAAAAACGAAAACCTAATGATCTATTTTACAGCTTATTAGGTTTTTTATGGGTGGAGAATACCGGATTCGAACCGGTCACCTCTTGCCTGCCAGGCAAGCGCTCTAGCCAAATGAGCTAATCCCCCAATTCTTAAATAATCGAAAAAACTTCAATGATCAAACAAACATCTGTTTGTGCAGCAAAAATAGCAAATACTTTATCGAAAGCAAATGTTAATTAATCTTTTAACTTAAAAGCAAATAAAGCCATCATGCAAATCACACTGATTGCTGATTGCAGTGGATAATTGATAAAAAGAAAGAGGACAAAAGTTGCCACAAGCAACATGGCAAAAAAACTAAGGGCTTTATATAATGAATCCATGCAAAACATGGAAATTATGCCAAAAACATAAATAGAAATGATCACTACGGGCAGAAACATTGACCGAAATTAAATTCCTATTGTTAAAAACGGATTAACCAGATATTAACTCATGAGTTTTCTGATTTAACAATTTCTGGTATAAGTCAACAAATTGAGCAACATGGTAGCCATCCATCAGGGCATGATTAACATGAATGGAAACTGACATCATTTTTCTTCCATTTTCATCTCTGACTTTCCCAAAGGAGATTTTCGGGCAGCTATCATGATAGGAGAAGCTCCGGGCGTGAGACATCGATTTAAAATTTAACCAGGGTAAGGCAGAATAGTGAATCACATTTTCTCCGGAGGATGAAGGAATTAAACCTGTTGTGTTTTGTACTTTTTCGATTTCTTTTAAGGCTTCTGTTCTGAAATGCTCAAAGTCTTCAAAAAAATCCATGTAACCAAAACCAAAGGTTCCATTTGGGCGATTAATAGTTGCAGAAGCATGAACAACACCATATTTCCAAACTTCGCCATCTATAATACGATAGCTAAAAGGCTCAACGCGGTTTGCTGCCAATAGCGATTTGTGTAAATAAAGCATGAAAAATGAAACTTCTTTTTCTTTTGCTTCCTGATAGGTTGATGTACAATCTACATCTACTGTAACGCCGAAGAAAGGTTCTTCGAAAGTGCTAAAAAATTTAAAATGATCTTTTCTGATCCAGGTGTTTATATCTATTTTTTCTCTCATTCAATTAATTTTGGTAAAACATCGGCCAGGCTTTCTACCTGATAAAAATTTGGATGTTCAATGGTATGATCTATATGTTCGTGCACCCAGGTGGTGTGATACGGAATGTGCACCGCGTGACCTCCAATGGCCAAAACAGGCAAAACATCAGATTTTAAAGAATTACCCAACATCAAAAATTCTTCAGCTTTGCAATCAAGATGTTTCAATAATTTTTGATAATCTCTTTCCTGCTTATCGCTCATAATTTCGATGTGGTGGAAATAATGGTCTAAACCTGATTTGGTTAGCTTTCTTTGTTGATCGAGCAAATCTCCTTTAGTGGCCACCACCAATCTGTATTTTCCGTGTAGTGTTTTTAAAACCTCTTCCACTCCATCCAGCAACTCAATCGGCTTATTCAACATTTCCTGCCCTAATTGTATTGCTCGGTTAATGACTTCCGGATTTACCTTTCCATCGGTGATCCTTAAAACGGTTTCAATCATACTGAGCATAAATCCTTTAATTCCATAACCATATAGTGGCAAATTGCCGATTTCAGTTTTCAATAATTCAGCAAGAACACTATGATGAGGCATAAAATCTTCCAACAAGCCTGCAAATTTCTCTTCAGTTTCGCGGAAGTAAGGTTCGTTTATCCAAAGCGTGTCATCGGCATCAAAAGCGATTACAGTAATTTGATTGTTCATGGTTATGCATTACTTTTAGTGCGACAAAAGTAAATCATCTCTATATTATAAGAAAGGACATTTGTCCTGATTTAAAAATATGCTACGAACAAATCTTGATTTTTTATTCTTTATTGAACGTTTTTGTGCGGAAAATAAAGATTCCAATATCATCCTGAAGACTTTTACTTCTGGTTTTAGGTTTATCGAGCAAGGCGAAAAAATCACGAATATCTACATCATTAAAGATGGAATAACAAAATGTTTCATCTCAGAAGAAAATGGAAAGGATTTTATCATTGAATTTTTGGGAAAGGGAGAAATAGTGGGCGAACTCGAAGCCATCAAGAAAATTGACTGCCTGTGCAATGTGGAAGCAATAAGCGAAGTTACCGCTTACGCCATTCCTGATCATATCTTTTTATCACTCACAGAAAAAAACTCAGCGTTCACTAAAATCTTACTGCAAGAATTATCGACCAGAATTATTCAAACCAGTTCAAGAGCATCATTTCAACAATTATACACTTTGGAATATGGATTGCAGAAATTATTAAAACTACAAACCGACGAACAAATATCAATTTCCAAAGAAGATATGGCTGCCTATCTGGGTATTTCTGTAAGAAGTTTTAACAGGACTTTGCAGCAGTTAAAAGCTAAAAATGAAGACGAATCTTTAGATAAAATTTTAGAAAGGTTAGGTAAATATTAAACTCACGAAGTTTTAAAGAAGGACCAACTTACGAAGTTTTAAAGCCAAAAGCACTGGCAAAACTTCGTCAGTTTGATCAACAATAAGACTGGCGAAGTTTTCCTGTCACACCCTTCAAAACTTCGCAAGTCAAAGCACAGCCAACTCACGAAGTTTTAACGGCCAAAAGCGCTGGCAGAACTTCTTAAGTTTGATCTACAATAAGACTGGCGAAGTTTCCTGCACCGCATCCCTCCAAAACTTCGCAAGTCAAAGCACAGCCAACTCACGAAGTTTTGACGGCCAAAAGCGCTGGCAGAACTTCGTCAGTTTGATCTACATAAGACTGGCGAAGTTTCCTGCACCGCATCCTTCTAAAACTTCGCAAGTCAAAGCACAGCCAACTCACGAAGTTTTGACGGCCAAAAGCGCTGGCAGAACTTCGTCAGTTTGATCTACATAAGACTGGCGAAGTTTCCTGCACCGCATCCTTCTAAAACTTCGCAAGTCAAAGCACAGCCAACTTACGAAGTTTTGACGGCCAAAAGCGCTGGCAGAACTTCGTCAGTTTGATCAACAATCAAGATTGGCAAAGTTTTCCCGTCCCACACCCTTTCAAAACTTTGCAAGTCAAAGCGCAGCCAACTCACGAAGTTTTAACGGCCAAAAGCGCTGGCAGAACTTCGTCAGTTTAATCTACAATAAGACTGGCAAAGTTTTCCCGCCCCACATCCCTTCAGAACTTCGCAAGTCAAAGCGCAGCCAACTCACGAAGTTTAAAGCCAAAAGCGTTGGCAGAACTTCGTCAGTTTGATCAACAATCAAGACTGGCGAAGTTTCCTGCACCGCATCCCTCTAAAACTTCAAGTCAAAGCACAGCCAACTCACGAAGTTTAAAGCCAAAAGCGCTGGCAGGACTTCGTAAGTTTGATCAAAAATAAGACTGGCAAAGTTTTCCCGCCTCACATCCCTTCAAAACTTCGCCAATCAAAGCACAGCCAACTTACGAAGTTTTAACGGCCAGAAGCGTTGGCAGAACTTCGTCAGTTTGATCAACAATCAAGACTGGCGAAGTTTTCCCGCCTCACATCCCTTCAAAACTTTGCAAGTCAAAGCACAGCCAACTCACGAAGTTTTAACGGCCAAAAGCGCTGGCAGAACTTCGTCAGTTTGATCTACAATAAGACTGGCAAAGTTTTCCTGTCACACACCCTTTCAAAACTTTGCAAGTCAAAGCGCAGCCAACTTACGAAGTTTTAACGGCCAGAAGCGCTGGCAGAACTTCGTCAGTTTGATCTACAATAAGACTTGCGAAGTTTTCCTTCCAACATCCTTCAAAACTTCGCAAGTAACCGAACATTTGAAATTTTATTTTGTTAATAAACTATGCCTGAAATTCTAATTATTAACGGAAGTGCCCGCTTAAATGGAGATACTCATAAGTTTATCAGCAAATTAACGGAGGGAATCGACTGCAATAGATTAAACTTGTTGGAACATTATTTCTTACCTTATAATTACGACAATCAATACCCTCAGGAAGATCAGTTTGATCTTTTTGCGAAAGAAATCCTCTATCACAAACATATTATTTTTGCTACGCCGGTTTACTGGTATTCAATGAGCGGCAGAATGAAAAATCTTTTCGATCGATTAACAGATTGGGTAACTTTGAACAAAGAAGTTGGCCGGAATTTAAAAGGCAAAACAGTAAAACTAATTGCAGTAGGTACCGATGGCGATTTACCTGATGGATTTGTAACGCCATTTTTTATGACAGCTAATTACATGGAAATGGTTTTTAAAGGACATCATTATTTTAATGCCAATAACCCCATAACTGATGAAGAACTGGCAGAAATCAGAAAATCTTTTTTTAATTTTATTTCAGAATAACGACTATTTAAATCATCAAAAAAGTATACCCTATTAAATTTTAAAGCAACAAAATATGAATATAGAAAATGTTTTTAAGAACAATGAAAAATGGATAGCCGACAAATTATCAATTAACCCTGAATATTTTTCAGAGCTATCAAAAGGTCAAAGTCCGGAATTTTTATATATCGGTTGCTCTGATAGCCGTGTAACTGCAGAGGATTTAATGGGTATCCAGCCCGGACAAGCATTTGTGCACCGTAACGTAGCTAACTTGGTGAACAATGTTGATTTAAACGTAATGACCGTTTTAAACTACTCGGTTCGCCATTTAAAAGTAAAGCATGTTATTGTTTGTGGCCATTACAATTGTGGGGGGGTTAAAGCGGCAATGCAACCGGCAGATATGGGAATTCTCAATCCCTGGTTAAGAAACATTCGTGATGTATATCGCATCCATAAAGATGAACTGAATGCTATTGAAGATGAAAGTAAACGCTATGATAGATTGGTAGAGTTAAATGTACAGGAGCAATGTGTGAACTTACTTAAAACCGCAGCTGTTCAGGAAGCCATTACACAACGCGGATTAACCGTTCATGGTTGGGTTTTCGATATCCGCACTGGTAGATTAATTGATTTAAAAATTAATTTTGATGCCATTCTGAAAGATATTAAGGAGATTTATAATCTGTACTGAAAAGTTAAAGGTCGGAAGTCAGAGGTCAGGAGTCGAAAGTTTAGTGATATAAAAGATGAACTTAAAAAAGACCGGTGCCTGAAGCTAGCGGTTTAAAACCCAAGGCTGCGGACACCGATCGTTCAGACTTGATGCCATTCTGAAAGATATTAAGGAGATTTATAATCTGTACTAAAGTTGAAGGTCGGAAGTCAGAGGTCAGGAGTCGAAAGTTTAGTGATATAAAAGATGAACTTAAAAAAGACCAGTGCCCGAAGTTAGTGGTTTAAAACCCCAAGACTTCGGACACCGGTCTTTCGGACTTCAGACTAAGCACTAAAAACTTATGACTAAATTATCTTCCCATCCAACCACCATCAACGGTTAGAATTGTTCCATGAACGTAATCACTTGCATTGGAGGCCAGGAATAAGGTTGGCCCTTTGAAATCATCTGGGGTTCCCCATCTTCCTGCGGGAATACGAGCCAAAATCGATGTGCTTCTTTCCTCATCCTCTCTTAAAGCAGTTGTATTATCTGTAGCTATATAACCTGGTGCAATGGCATTAACATTAACTCCTTTAGCCGCCCATTCGTTAGCAAAAGCCTTTGTTAAAGAAGCAATGGCTCCTTTACTTGCAGCATAACCCGGAACAGTAATTCCGCCCTGAAATGATAATAATGATGCAGTAAAAATTACTTTACCACTTCCTCTCGCAACCATATCACGGCCGATTTCTCTCGTTAAAATAAATGGAGCGGTTTGATTTACGGCAATCACTTCATCCCACATTTCATCAGGATGCTCTGCAATTGGTTTACGTAAAATTGTTCCGGCGTTATTTACCAGAATATCAATAACAGGATGATCGGCCTTTACTTTTGAAGCAAAGGCCAATGTGCTTTCCCGATTTCCGAAATTGCATTGATAGGCATAAAATTTTCTTCCTAAAGCAACAACTTCTTTTTCTATGGCGCTATCCTGAAGTTCTAAATTAGCAGAAACACCGATAACGTCGGCCCCAGCCTCTGCCAAAGCCAAAGCCATTGCTTTGCCAATTCCTCTTTTGCAACCTGTTACCAAAGCAGTTTTGCCCGTTAAATCAAATATAGTTGACGACATTTTTATCTTTATTTTTTGGTTATTATTTCACACTTACTTTTAAAGGTGATTTTAATTCATTTTGATATTTCTGTAGATAGCTGAACCACTCATTTTCATTAGTGATTTTACCTGCTTTATTCCATGCTGCGCCCGCATAATATACGTAAGGCACGTTATTTTTAACTTCAGTAATTCCCAAAGCCTGTTTAGATTGAGCTGTTGCAGATTTCAGGGAATTTAAGGTAACCGCGCCAACGCCTGTAATGCCATCATCACCATGAACGGGCTCCCAATATCCCAGTATGCCGTTTTTATCCAACAGGAGTTTTTTTTCATTTTCATTTCTGGTGGATAAGCCAATGGCTACCGGCAGATTTTTTCCTTGTGCAGAAAATGTATATAAATTTTCAATTCTATTGAGTTGTGAACCTGCATCAATAGAAATTGTTTTGGTAACTTTAACTTTAATTCCCGCAGCATCCCACTCATCGTAGGTTAATTGAAAAGACGATCTTAACGGACCATTATCCAAAACTTTTGAAGTTTTATAATTGCCAGAATAACGAACACTATCTTTCACGTATGGCGCCATTCCTCCTGCTCCCAAGGTAAAACCTACGCTGTAATAATCTAAACCATCTCCATGATCTTTATGATAATCATTCTTTTTATAGCGATCATTAATAACCAGTTTTGATGTCCTTTTTACCCAAACATCAATCCCGTAAGCATCTTCAGAAGTTTTTTCTAATGCCTTACCATACATCCTGAAAGCTATTTTGTCATTCTCCCATGCAAAATCATCTTTACGTTCAGGAACATAACGGGCATAAGTTTTTGGTGTAACAGCTTTTGGTTTTGCCGCAAAAATAATCAGGGTTAAATGCTCTTTTGCTTTGACAGAAACTTGCAGCAACAAATTCTGAACCTCTTTTTCCCCTTTATATTCCAACTGATGCGGAACCTCAGTTTCTGTATATTTATTCATGACCAAAAACTTTGCTGTATCGATTTTCGGATCAGCTTTTAAAATTTTTGTCCATGGAATGGAAACCAAAACATCGGCCCTCTCTATTGAAGAACCATTTTTAATAGTGATAATAGGGTATTTATCCTGAGCAAATGCATAACTCGTGATAAATAACAGTGAAAAGATGCAGTGAAAAAATTTTTTCATCAATTGATTATTTGCTAACTCAATTTTGTTTAATTAAACTCCTGGCATTTTCTGAATACCTAAAAATATAAGCCATGGATAATTTTCAGCCCTTATGGAGATTCTTACTTTAAATCTGTTATTGCACAGTGATCCATATCACCATAATCCAGATTCTCTCCAGCCATGCCCCAAATAAAAGTATAATTACTTGTTCCTGCTCCGGAGTGGATAGACCAGTTTGGCGAAATTACAGCCTGATCGTTTTGCATCCAGATGTGACGGGTTTCTTGCGGTTGCCCCATAAAATGGCATACGCTTTGGCCCTGAGGAACCTCAAAATAAAAGTAAGCCTCCATTCTTCTGTCGTGCGTATGTGCAGGCATTGTATTCCAAACACTTCCTGATTTTAGTTCAGTCATACCCATTTGCAATTGACAGGTAGGCAAAACACTATTAACCAAAAGCTTATTGATTACTCTGTGATTAGCGGTTTCAGGTGTACCTAACTCTACAATTTCAGCATCAGCTTTACTTACTTTTTTGGTTGGATAGGTATGGTGTGCGGGTGCAGAATTGAGGTATAATTTTGTTGGCTGAGCTGAATCTGCTGATTCAAAACTAACTTCTCTTGTTCCTTTTCCAATATACAGCGCCTCTTTATATGCTAATTCAAAGGTTTCGCCATCGGCAGTAACAATTGCATTTCCACCAACATTGATGATACCGAGTTCTCTTCTTTCTAAAAAATAGTTTGCTTTAAGGTCATCAGGGTTTGGTAAAGCTAATTTTCCTTCAACTGGCATGGCACCACCAACAATATAACGGTCAAAATGAGATAGAGTTAAATTTACCTGATTAGCTTCAAAAAGGTTTTCAATTAAAAAATTTTCCCGCAATGATGCAGTATCCATTTGTTTAACTTCTTTTGGGCTTTGAGCGTAGCGGCTTTCGAATTTATTCATTGAATTAGATTTGGAATGTGATTAAGACTGAAAAATCATTCTTATTCGCAAATATATTTATCCGATCGTTATTATTGGAATTAATACTCAACTTTATAATCCTTTTTCACTGATTGGCCATTCCAGGCCTTCAAACTGGTCCAGGGTGCAGGGGCATCAGTCCAAAACCTGTTATCAGCGGGTAAACCTAAATTTAAAAAGCCCAGCGTAGCTAAATATAAACTTCCTGTTGAGGTGTAAACATCTGCGATCATTGGTTGATGACCGTTAAAACCGAGCACCAACCAACCCTTGTCATCAAAATTCTGATTGCCATCAAACATATGATGAAACACTTTAGTTAAACCACAGCGAACTTGTGCCGGTAATACATATTCAGGCAATTTTTCCATTAAAGCAGCTTGTGCCAAAGCCTGAAAAGCAGCAGTACGATAAGTGATGGAGCGGCCAAAAGCCGGGTAAGTTCCTTCAGGCGAAATCAATCTTTCTAAAAACTCAGCATGTCTTATCATCCTTTTTAGCGCAACATCATAATCAGCCTGAGGTGCTTTTTTCTGATCGACCAATACTTTCAAAAGATCAACCAGCATAGGATGAATTACATAAGAGTTATAATAATCCATACTGAATTTATCACCATCGCTATACCAGCTATCGCCAACATACCATTCTTTCATTTTATTAATAGAAAACTGCACCCTCGCCGGATCATATTGTTCGCCAATACTTAATAAAAAACCTTCGGTTAAACCGGCAAACAAAAGCCAGTTATTATAAGCGCCGGTACGTGTTCTAAGCGATTTAAATTCTTCTATAAAACGTTTTTTAGTAATTTCATCTAAAGGCTCCCAAAGTGCTTTTGGTGCACGCAAAAAAGCATGTGCAACATAGGCTGCATCAACAATCGGCTGTCCTTCTGTTCTAAAGTTCAAATAATCGGCACTTGATGGATTTACTGCATTGGCAAGCCCTTTTAACAGCTCTTCCCTCATTGTTTTACGCAACTTCCCTTCTGATGAATCATCATCGGGAAGTGCAATCCATGGTGCTAATCCTGCCATGGTTCTGCCCAAAGCTTCCAAATAAGTTACCTTGGTTAAATTCAGTCCATAACCTGGTGCTTTTTCTAGCGGCATATTTTTTCTTAATGTTTCGTTGGCCAGATTATGAACTACCGGATAAGCAATTCGATTTAGGGTTTTTACCCAAAAAGCACGATCTTCTGCTCCCGTTACGCTCTTTTTATTTTGTGCATTGACCAGTGAAGAAATTAACAGCAAGGCAAAAAAGGTTATTTTAAATTTCATGTGCCGATTTTAATCAAATTGATTTCTAAATTATACAAAAAGAGAGTAATCTCTGTTCGTTAATGGTTACAAATACCATTTTTTATACCTTGCCAATGCTTCTAAATAATAATAATCTGCATAAATTAATGGTACATCAATTTCACTATTTAAAGGATATGCACCTGTACTATGCATGAGTAAATAACCTCCGTTTTCGCCTAATTTAGCATGATAGGCATCACTGGCCAATGAATAAATCATCGTTTCAGCAGAATTTTTAAACTCCTTTTTTTCTTCGCCATCGGTGTATTGTGCAAGCTCCAATAATGCTGAAGCCATAATCGCTCCGGCAGAAGCATCACGTTTCGCAAAAGGCACACCTTGTGCATCGAAATCCCAAAATGGAATCTTATCGGCAGGCAAGTTTGGATGATTTAAAATAAAGTGTGCAATTCCTTTTGCCTGATTTAAATAGGTCAGGTCTTTCGTAAAACGATACATCATGGTATACCCATATAATGCCCATCCCTGCCCGCGAGACCACGCTGAACAATCTGCCGCACCTTGCCAGGTTGCCTTTCTTTTCACAGTGCCAGTTTCTGCGTTATAATCAATTACATGGTATGAACTAAAATCAGGACGGAAATGGTTTTTTATCGTTGTATTGGAGTGGATAATGGAAATTTCCTTGAATTTCTTGTCGCCCCCGTTATCGCTTACCCAGTTCAACATCTCTAAATTCATCATGTTATCGATGATCACAGGATAATCCCAATATTTACTTTTATTCCATGATTGGATGGCCTTTACATTTGCATGATATCTGGTAGAAAGCGATTCTGCTGATCGCTGAATTATCGCTTTATATTCTGGCTTTCCTGTTAACCGGAAAGCGTTTCCAAAGCTGCAATACATCATAAAACCTAAATCATGATTCCCTGTAAAGGTTTGATTGGGCTCAATTACTTTTAAGGCTTCTTCAGCTTCTTTTTTTACTGATTCATCTTTAGTTTGCTCGTATATATACCACAAGCTGCCCGAATAAAAACCGCTGCACCACCATTTAATATCATAATTAACATGTTTCCCATCTTGAAAAGATTGAGGTGTTTTCCCTGCTGGAATGTTTTTCGCTAAAAATTTGTATTGATTTGCTGCAAATTTAAATTCATCATTAATAAGTTGCGACATTGGTTTACGTGCCGCATTCTGAGCAAATGAAACGGCATTTAGTAACACTAAAAATGTAATGATTAAACTGTTCTTGTTCATATTGTATGTGTAAATTTTCTAAGTAATAGATTAGTTTGTGATGCTAAAAATTGCTGTAGATCCTGCTAAAGCACCAACTGGCAGGTCGCAGATTAATGTTTTTTCAGTTTTAAGCTTTGGCATTTTAAGCTGAACCCGAATGCTCGAATTCTCCTGGGCAGGATCGGCGATATGCAAAATTGGTTTGGCAGTGTTTAAATCTTTAATATAAATGATACATGGCCTGTCTACTTTTACCAGCAGGTCATTGGTATTTAATGCTCCGGCTTTATGAAAAACGAGTTGGAGTATATCCAGTTCAATGTGTTTTACCGCTTGCAAATCTTCTGTATTCTTTAGTATTTCTATCCCATTGGCGTTGTACTTTTTCATTTCAGTTTCACTAATAGAAGGGATTACAACATAAGCATAACTAGCATTTTGAGGTTGTGCGCCATGATTAAACCAGATTTTAAACACTTCATGTTTTATTTCGTCCTTATTTTGGAGCTGATTAATCCGATACCAATTTCCTTTCTGGATTTGTTGTTTAATCTTTACATTTCCTCCGTTTGGGAAAAAATAACCGATACTGTCATGAAGTGTCCAACTTTTATTTTGAGTGCTGCCGGAGATTACATTCCCCCTCAACCAGGTTTGATTAATTGTTGTGGTAACGGTTTCTTTTGCTTCACTACTGATCCCTGCGCCAAGGCAAACCACTTCCCTATCAAAAAAGAACCATGCTTTTTTGGCCTGAACACTGTCATTATTTAAATCATAGGTAGATGCACCGTAAATTCCGTCACTAACGCCGCCCACAAATGTTGTTGTTCCAGGAATACCCCATTCTTTTTGAATGGTAGCTCCCTGATCAGTCGAATAATCTCTGCTGGTGGTTCCAGGTATTTTATCCCATTCCCATACAGGCATTAAATTGGCATACTCAGAACCGCTTCGCTGAATATTTGTTGCCCCATCAGAAAGAAACTTACCGAGAATATTTTCATTATTTCCGCGTTCTGTTCTTAATGTTCTGGCAGAAGCTGCCTGAATGCTAAAAGTATAAGCGGGACGAACATGCAAAGTGTAGCCGCTTTTCCAAAAAGCAGTATGCGATGGTTCTACTCCATAACGAGCAGTTTTTTGATTAGAAGTTCTTAAACCTGATGCATCCCAATAAGCCGAATTTTCAGGGTCGAACATTTTGATTTTGCTTACCATTTCGGAGACTAAGGCATTTAACGAATCCTTGCGGCTAATTCCTCTTCCCCGCACATTGAAATCGTAAAAAGAGCCACGTATGGTTTTGAGGAAGGTATTTTTCAAATAATTAACTAAAATGGCCAGCTGTGCTTTGGGCAATGCATATTCTGTATCTCTTAAGTAAAATGCAGCATTTACCGAATTTCCTGCGAATACTCTTCCATAGCTGGCTATAGCCTGTTGTTTACCATGCTGATAATAACTTCCATCTACCTGGACACCTTCTTTACCATCTTCAACAGCAATAGGTTCAAAAAGATATTTTGCAGCAGAATCAAGCGTGCTTTTATTTTTGGTTAAACAAGCACGATATAGATAATGTAAAGCTTCATCAGATGTATTGGCACCATCTCCAGCTCTTAATTTGCGAACCATGCGCTGGATTAATGCGTTTTCCAAATCATCTGGCAAGGATGTTTTGCCATTACGCATTAATATTAATGTTTGCCCAATTGCCTGTGGATAGAAAATATCATTATACCACCAGTTTTTATTTTTCGGATTCTTATCCAACCAATCTTGTAATGCGTTAACAATGGAATGATAAATCGTGGCATTTCCATACAATTTATTTGATGGACGGATATAAGCTGTTGCCATTTCTTTAATCTTCCTTAAAGGGTCATATTGTACATTCGCATAATCGATATTGCTCCAGCTTCCATCTGGTTTTAAGTTTACCATATCCTTAGTAATCTTTCCTGCAAGAATATCATCATTAATTCCGGCTTGTAAATCTGAGCTGATTCTGGACTGAATGGTATGAAAAGGTTCATCTTGTGCCGCAACAGAAAAGCTGACCAAAAAAACGGGAAAGAGTAAATACGATTTCAATTTTAATTGAAGGCTTATCATGGATTTTCTGTTTGTAAACTCGATCATAGTGAGTAATAAAAACCAACCTGCACCTCAACGTGTAAACAATGAGGTGCAGCCGGTATATTTATTTAAAGGATAACCTTAACATTAAACTCTTTTAATACCACCTGATTATCATCAGGTGTTGTATTGTAACTGGCAAAAGTGATTTTGTATTTTCCAACTGCGGCGTATTTATAGCTATAAGCCGTAAGCGCTGATGCCGTAATGTTTTTAACTGTAGCGGTTGGAACATCCGGAGCAACACGTCCAACGTACAATGGTTTACTAATAATCCAGCTGGTATTGGTAGGTGCTGTAGCTGCTCCGCCTACAATGGTCAAAGCAGTTGTTGTGGCTACCCATCTCGAACTTGCAGGCGACCATACATTTCCATAGCGTGTCCAGAATGCATTATCGCTGGCTAATGAACTTAAACTATAAGTGTAATCACTTAAAACATTATTTACAAAATAATCGGTAATGGTCCAGGTTCTTTGTGTTGACCCTGTAACACCATCATATTTAAAGGCAATAAACAAACTATCACTGGCACCTGTAACCAAATCTGATAAATTAACTATTCCGGTATTTACAGCTGTGGCGCTTATGGCAAGTGGCGTACGTGATGTGATATTTGTCCATGCTGCATTCACAACAGAAGCTGAATCTTTGGCTGGTAATTTATTGGTTGCCAAAACCTGCAAAGTATTGTTTTGCGTACCCCACTGTGCTGTACTTGTGAAAGATAGGGTTGGCTTTCCGAAAGCTGAAGACCGGGATTTGAATTCGTACTTATTTCCAGGCGTTCCGCTCCAAAACACAATATTATCGGCATAACCGCTTAAGGCAAATTTACAAGTATCGCCCAGTTTGAAAACCAATGTATCGCCAATAGTAGATCGGGCATTTGTTAATGCAATATCAACTGTGGGCAGATCTGTTGTAAGATCCTTTTTACAAGCTAAAAAGCATGTGCTGGCAATTAATATGGTATAGAATGAATATTTCATCTTTTTAGTTTTATGATAATTAATAACCTGGATTTTGTTTCAAAGCCTTGTTTAAATTCAACTCGTAAGTTGGTTTTGGCATAAGGCTGTATCGTGATGTAACGGTAATCAAACCCTGGTAACCGTTAATATTCCCGTTTCCAGCTGTAACCCCATCTGCGGCAGCATAATTTCCAAAAGCTTGCAAATCGCCCGCAAAATTCCCCCATCTTACCAAATCGTATTTTCGTGAAGCCTCGAAACACATTTCACGCATCCGTTCATCACGAATTGCTAATTGAAAATCTGTTTTACTTAAACCTGGAGTTAATAAATATTCAGTTCCATTGGTAATGGTTGCAGTCGCCGTTGCAGTAACCCCTGTTGCAGGTGGCGCAATGGTAACTGTAGGAGCAGAGGTAAAATATGGACCAGCAGTGGTAAGGTTTCCGCGACTGGTTAACTTAATTCCTGTAACCACACCACCTGTTGAAACAATGGCTGTTGCCGTTGCACCCGAACCACCTCCGCCACTGATGGTAACTAGCGGAGGATTTGTGGCAGAATAACCGGAACCGCCATTAACCACTGAAATATTTTTCACAATATTTCCATACATCGTACCATAACCCCGGCGGCGAACCTGATTTATGGCATCATAAGCCGCAGCGGTAGGACCGTTTACCTGATTTTCAGCTTCGGCTTTGATCAACAAAACATCAGCATATCGAATCACCGGCCAATTGGCGTTATAGGTACCGGAGTTTCGTATTTCTGCCGGGGCATACTCACGACGGAATTTACCTGTATTCATTTGCCACGGACTGGGGCGATCGGTTTTTACCCGGGTTCCGGCTGATGCATTGGTTGTCCAGATATAATCAGGACAGTTCCAGTCTCTTCGGGTATCCAATGATGCCTTATTAACCAGTGTACTCGATGGTTCTACTTCATAGCTATCAAATAATTTTTTGGTTATCCGCACCCACCCTGCTGCAGCATAAGAGGTTGGCTCAAAAGTTCCGTTTACAATTAAAATAGCCGAAATAATTCCGTTAAAATTACCAATGTCATTTCCGGTTTTGTTGGTTACTCCCGCTGCTGCACCTGCAGATCCCCATTCCAGAATATCTTCCTTCACATCATACTTATCCTGAAAAAGATTAATAAATACTTGCTTATAATCTGGGTTTAAGGCGTGTTGCCCGGAGTTGATAACCTTATCTGCATAGATAATGGCATCGGCATATTTACTGGTATCATTAACCGGATAACCTGCCCAATAAAGATAAACTCTGGCGAGCATTGCCTGTACCGCAGTAATCGTTACCTGATCATTATAGCCTAAACTTGCCGATGTACGTCCCTGTAATAAGGTTTCAGCTTCTTTCAAATCGGCAACAATTTGTGTATAGATAGCCGGTTGAGATGCAGCAGGAATATTAACCTCTGCAATACCTGGCTGATGCAGTACAAGTGGAACCTCACCAAACTGAATGGTTAAAAGGAAATAGTTATAAGCCCTTAAGAAAAGTGCTTGTC
Source organism: Pedobacter chinensis (assembly GCF_003339865.1). Lineage (GTDB taxonomy): Bacteria > Bacteroidota > Bacteroidia > Sphingobacteriales > Sphingobacteriaceae > Pedobacter > Pedobacter chinensis. The sequence continues at coordinate 120,872 of NZ_QPKV01000013.1, read as the reverse complement.
CTTTAATGTATCCACGTTGTTTCTCATCCATGGCTGGCTTATTGATATTATCAATTAACACATTTGCATTGTTGATAGCGATGTAAGGATATTGCCAGCAATCCTGAACATAAGAATGTCCTGCATCGTAAGTATAGTAAAGCCCTCTGGTTTCATTACTCGTAGCTCTATCAGGTAACATTTCATCGGTGGTGCTCACAAAATTAAAATGGTGGACTTGTCCATACATCCTTTCCAGCATCATGGTACTGTAAACACCATTTAATGCAATTTGAAGCTGATCTGCTGTATTGTAGAAATTAACCGGTGAATAAAAATCTGTGGGTTCTGTATCTAAAAATTTCTTGCATGATGAAGATAATCCCATCACGAATAAAAAAGCCAGAATATATTTATTTTTCATTTTCTTATTTTTTAATGGTGATTAAAATGTTGCGTTTAAACCAAATGTTACCGTAAATGATTGTGGGTATGTTCCATAATCAAAGCCTGGCGTTAAATTACCCGGACGGGCCGAAGCCTCAGGATCCAAACCTGAATAATTAGTAAAGGTTAACAGATTTTGTGCTGATGCATTTAAACGCAATCTTGACATTCCAATGCTTTTCACAAGCTTGCTGCTAAAATTATATCCTAACTGAACAGTTTTCAACCTTAAATAAGAACCGTCTTCTACCACTCTCGATGAATAATTTGGATTGACAAAACGACCGGCTTTGTAAAGCTCATTACTTGGGTTGGTTGGTGTCCAACGGTTTTCATAAGAAGCATATTGATTAAGTGTGAAGTTTCTTACAATTCCGCCTTCAAAAACATAACGGTTCGCGTTAATGATATTATTGCCATAACTCCATTGTAAAAACACACCTAAATCCCAGTTCTTATAGCTGAAGTTATTGCTAAACCCGCCAGTGTGAATCGGCAAGCCTCTTCCAATGATGGTATAATCGTTGGCATTAATGGTTAAATCGCCATTTAAATCTTTGTATTTAATATCTCCTGGTTGAACCGCTGCACCATTATTAGGAATATTAGGTTTCAGCGCATAAGTACCGTTAGGCATCTTATCGAAATCGCTGTATTGATAAATCCCATCGAAAATTAAACCATACATTTCACCAACAGAACGGCCTTTTACTGAAATATAGGGCGATAATCCTCTAAAACTGGTATCGAAGAAAGTACCTGAGCCTGCCAGTAATGAATTTTGACCTTCAGTTAATTCCAGAATTTTGTTTTTGTTGAAACTGATGTTGAAGTTACTCGTCCAGCGGAAATTTTTAGTAACGATATTAGTGCTGTTCAAAGTGATTTCCAAACCTCTGTTTTCCAGGCTTCCGATATTCTTAAAACCTGTTCCACTCTGTACACCATTTGCAAAAGGCAGGTTGGCATTCAATAATAAATCGTTAGTGGTTCTTTTGTAAACATCAACGGTTAAGCCTAATCGGTTTTTAAGGAAACTCATATCCAAACCGATGTTGGTTTGCGTGTTGGTTTCCCATTTTAAATCATAGTTTCCAGCGGCAGTAATTACCGAACCAATGGCAACGGGTTTGCCGTTAAATGAATACCAATACTGCGTATTCGCTAAGTTTAATTGAGGCAGGTAAGCAAAATCGCTCACACGGTTGTTCCCCGATTCACCATAGCCCAAACGAAGTTTAGCATCCGACAGCCATTTTACTTCTTTCAGGAAGTTTTCCTGGCTAAATCTCCATCCCACACTTGCTGAAGGGAAATAACCCCAACGGTTTGCCGGTGAAAACTTAGAGGAACCATCTGCCCTGAAACTTGCTGTAACTAAGTATTTGCCTTTAAAATCATAGTTCAATCTTCCCAAAAATGACATTAATGTCCATCTGGATGTGTTCACTGAAATTACGGTGTTTGCCGCAGGAACAAGGTCCAGAGCATCTAAGCCTAAACTCTCATTGGTAACCTGAGTAGCATAAATGGACCGGAACGAACTTTTATTACGTTGTGCTGAATATCCACCCAGTACGGTCAAGTTATGATTTTTGTTAAAGGTGTTTTTATAGGTTATGGTATTATCGCTTAACCAATTGAATACCGGGCTACTGGCAATGGTACCGTTTGGTCCTGATGAATTCCACTTACTTCCCGATTGCGTTTGTGAGTTATTAAAAATATTGGTGTCGTAACCGTTATTGTTAATTCCACCTGCAATTCTCAATTTCAGCTTTGGCGTAAAGGCATATTCTGCATATCCATTAGCAGCCAGGTTGGTACTTTTATATCTTGTTTGCTGATTGGCCAGACTGATCAGTGGATTTACACGATAATCCTGTGCCGAATTCCCTTCATTCGCCGGATCGTACAAACCACCCAGAAGATCAGAATTAGCATCTTTTCCGGATAATCCGTTCGTTGGCCGATATCCCCAAACAGAGTAAAGCAATACTGATGAAGCATAGAAGTTAGTTGCTGAAATTGGCGTTCCGAAACTTTCGCTGTAGGCATAATTCACATTAATGCCGGTTTTCAATTTATCGGTTACAATCTGGTCTAATACAAATCTTCCCTGATAGCGTTTGAATCCACCGTAAATAATAATTCCCTTTTGATCATTAAAGTTGCCAGATATGGAATAAGTGGTTTTATCATTTCCACCACGCAAAGCAATATCATGATTTTGATTCTGCCCGGTTTGATACACATAATCCTGCAAATCCAAGCCCTGAACATTCCGGTAATCATCAAGCGTTACCCCATTTTTAAGATAAGTTGAATCGGCCACGGCCTGATCCAGATCACGCAAATATTTCACATACTCATAAGGTCCCATAACCGGGATTTTTTTAGGTGATTTCTGAGCACCATAATAAGCATTATAAGTTAACTGCGGTTTTCCGGGCTTCCCTTTTTTAGTGGTAATTAAAACCACCCCGTTTGATCCACGCGCGCCATAAATCGCAGTTGCCGAAGCATCTTTTAATATATCTATACTTTCAATATCAGATGGGTTGATTGAATTTGCATTAGCATTTTCTGATGGAAAACCATCAATAACATAAAGCGGAGAGTTATCCTGAGAGATTGATCCGGCACCACGAATAACAATATTTGCTGTTGCCCCCGGTTGACCATCATTGGTAGAAACCTGAACTCCGGCCACACGGCCCGCCAAAGCCTGATCGAAAGATTTTACCGGTGCCTGCTCTAAATCTTTCATGTTAACTGAACCGATCGCGCCAGTTAAATCGGCCCTTTTGGTTGTTCCATAACCCACCACCACAACATCGTTTAAACCGGTTACAGAAGATTTTAAAGAAACATTAATGGTAGTTCTGTTGCCAACCGTCACTGTTTGTGAAGCATAGCCCACATAGTTAAAAACAAGCTGATCAGATGTTAAGGCCTGAATTTTAAATCGACCGTTTTCATCAGTTTGAGTAGTGGTTTTGGTACCCTTAACTGAAATGGATACGCCTGGAATGGTTTGATTAGTTTCGTCAGTTACTACACCAACAATGGTTTTGCTTTGTGCAAACACATTGAAGTTACTGGTTAGAAGTAAGATGAGCACTAATAAAAGCTTTGGGAACTTGCACACATTTTTAAGCATGAACACTTTACCCTGATTGTAGAGTTTACTCATAATGGATTGTTTAGATTGGTTATTGTTTTGCCTTTGAAGAATTCATTAAAAGAATGCCCTTTGGCTTGAACAAACTTATGATTTAAGGCAACTTTGAAGGGGGTAATTTTCTAAATAAATAGGGGTAATTTTCTAAAAATTTGGCAGAAATGCTTTTAAACCATACTTTTAACAGATTACCACCAAATAACATATTATTTTATTTGCTATGCTTTTAAATTCCCTAAAATATTTGCTTAGTGCAATTTTGTTTTTAGGATTTATTTTTTCGGCAAAATCACAACAACCTGTACTTTTTGATCACCTTGGAATAGAAAAAGGACTTTCTCAAACTTCCGTACTTTCCATTACTCAAGATGGCAATGGCTTTATGTGGTTTGGTACACGCTACGGTTTGAACCGTTATGACGGATATAACATTAAGGTTTATCAATATTCAGAAACTGATAGCACCTCAATCTCCAATAATTATATTACCTGCTTATTTTCTGATTCCAGAAAAAATCTTTGGATAGGAACAAGTGTTGGCTTAAACCTTTATAACGAAAAAGGCGATGCATTTGAGCGTGTTATCACACAAACGAAAAACCCAAAAGGCATCAGCAGCCATGTGATTAATTGCTTTACCGAAGATAAAAAAGGGAACATCTGGATTGGCACTCTGAATGGATTAAATCTTTTAAAAGACGGCAATCTTTCAGACATCAAAAAATTCTTCAACACAAAAACAGGTAATGGCCCTTATCATAATGTTCGTTCCGTGATGGAAGATCATGAAGGAAATATCTGGGTGGGTACTTCCAATGGGTTATTAAAAATGACTGCAGAAAACGGAAAATATAAAACCACTGTTTTCCAAAACCATGGCAATGCTGCAGATATCAGCGAAAATTACATCACCAATATTATTGAAGATCGTAACCACCAGATATGGATCAGTACACAAAGCAAAGGATTAAACCTGTTCATTCCAGCCACTCAAAATTTTAAGCACTTTAAACATACAGCACTCGATCAAAATTCCATCATAAGCAATACCCTTAGAAATATGGTGGTAGATGATGCAGGCAAATTATGGGTTGGCACGCTCGATGGGATCAGCATAATGGATACGCAAAACTTTAGCTGTAAAAATCTCCAATTTGATCCCGATAACAAAAGAAGTTTAAATCAAAATTCGGTTCATCGGTTGTATAAAGATCAAAATGGCTCCATTTGGGTTGGAACATATTTTGGCGGGATCAATATTAATTATCCATACACCACTGCATTTACCATTTATAACAGAAGCCGGAGCAGATCAAGCATTAACAACAATGTGATCAGTGGCTTTGCGGAAGATGAAAACAAAAACTTATGGATTGGAACAGAAGGTGGCGGCGTAAATTACTTTGACAGGGCAAATCAGCGGTTTACTGCTTTTCAAAATACCGGAAATTCAAATACTTTGAGATCTAATCTGGTTAAAAAAGTATACCTGGCACATGATGGAAAACTTTGGATTGGTACACATTCAGGAGGCTTAAATGTGTACGATGTTAAAACTAAAACTTTTAAAAGCTTTAATTTCAGTAGTCAGAATGAGGATGTACCTGATGAGATCACTGCAATAGTTGAAGATAAAACACATCATTTAATTGTGGCTACACAGCGTAATGGCATAAAAATTTCTAATCCTGAAAAAACCACATTTTATAAGTTTAATCTTCCTCCATCTTTTTCAGCATCAGCAAAAGTAAAAGCATTAATGGTAAGTGGTTATAGAACCTACTTTGGAACAACCAATGGTTTTTTTATTTACGATGAAGCGCGCAGGCAATTTTATTCCATTCTCGATCCTCAATCAATGCAACCCATAAGTTATTATATAAACTGTATTACCGAAACCAAAAACAAAGAGATTTATATCGGCACATACAACAATGGCTTGGTTCTTTATGATCAAAAAAAGAATAATACCATTGTTTACACTGTTAAAAATGGCTTACCTAACAACAATATACTCGGCATTCTGGAAGATGAGAAAGACAATCTCTGGATTAGTACGGCGAATGGCTTATCAATGTTTGACCGGAAAAATAAAACCTTTAAAAATTATACTGTGGCTGATGGCCTCCCCGGGAATGAGTTTAATGCAAATGCCTTTTTTAAAAGCAGTACCGGAGAGATGTTTTTTGGGGGATATAATGGTTTTATCAGCTTTTTTCCTGATCACATACAGAGTAACAACAAGGCTTCAAAATTGGTCATAACAGAACTAAAACTACACAATAAACCCGTTAAAATTAACGGAGAAGACGGCCTGCTTGATCAAAATGTGAGTTTAAAGGATAAGCTTATTTTTGCAAGCGATCAGAATACTTTTAGTCTGAGTTTTGCATTGTTAAACTTTATCAAACCAGAAAAAAACCGTTATGCCTATAAACTGGATGGTTTTGAAAAAAACTGGAATTATGTAAACACATCTACAGCCAGTTATACCAATTTACCTTCCGGCAGTTATACTTTTTTAGTTAAAGGAATAAATAACGATGGTATTTATAGTGCTAACGTTCGGCAAATAACCATTGTGGTAAATCCACCTTTTTACAGAACCTGGTGGGCCTATTTGTTTTATTTCTGCGTTTTATCTGCTATTCTGTTTATTGTTGTCAGGTATTTATTAATCAGGGCTGTACTAACCAAGGAAAAGGAAATTAACGAGCATAAGCTTGAATTTTTCACTAATATTTCTCATGAGATTCGCACACCATTAACCTTAATTGTTGGTCCGTTAGAGAAACTCATGGAAAATGCAAAAGATAATCCTTCATTAAATCGCGATCTACAGCCCATTAAAAACAATGCAGATCGTTTAATGAACTTAGTGACCGAATTACTCGATTTCAGAAAGGCAGAAAGTGGTAAAATGAAACTTAATGTAAGCCCTGGTAATCTTGTTAAGTTTTGCAAGGAAATTTTTATCGCCTTTCAAAATATGGCGCTCTCAAAGGAAATTGATTATATTTTCAAATCTGAAAAGGAAGAAATTGAACTGTATTTCGATAAAGTGCAGATGGAAAAAGTATTGTTTAATCTGCTTTCAAACGCCTTCAAATTTACACCAAATGGAGGAAAAATCAGTTTGGAAATTACCCTGACCGAACAATTGGCAATCCTTCAAATTTGCGATAACGGTAATGGAATCCCTTTAGAAAATCAATCCAACTTATTTAATAATTTTTACCAGGCCAATGCCAACACCACCATTGGAACAGGTTTAGGATTATCTTTTTCAAAAAGCATTGTGGAGTTACATCATGGCAAAATTACATTTAAAAGTACTCCGGTAAGCCAGAATCAAAATGGCTCAACCTGCTTTATGGTAAGTTTGAAAACGGGGAAAGCCCATTTTAATCCATCAGATTTTATTACCGATTATGTTTATTATGATGATGCCATAAATTATAATTTGCCTGAAGCCTCTAAAAATCAACTTACTGGCGTTAATGAGCAGCCTGACCAGAAGAAGAGAAAATATAACATTTTATTAGTGGAAGATAACAATGATGTACGTGCTTTCATTAAAGATTCAATAAAAGAAACTTATAATATTTATGAAAGTGAAAATGGATTAAAAGGATTGGAAAGTGCAACTGAACTTATTCCGGATCTCATTATCAGCGATGTAATGATGCCGGTTATGGATGGATTGGAACTATGCCGCAAACTAAAAACGGATGAAAGAACCAGTCACATTCCGGTTATTTTATTAACCGCAAGGTCAGCTTATGTTCACCAGATCAATGGTTTTGAAAACGGCGCCGATGCCTATATAATGAAACCATTTAACCTGAAAATTCTGGAGTTAAACATTCACAACCTTTTAAATGCCCGCGAAACCATTAAACGAAAATTTGCTCAGGTAATCACGTTAGAGCCCAAAAACATGGTAATCAATTCAACAGAGCAAAATTTCTTGAATAAAATCATTCAAATCATTGAAGATCACATGGCTGATCCTGAATTTGATGTACCTACTCTATCATCGGCAATCGGGATGAGTCAACCTGTACTTTATAAAAAGATTAGGGCCCTTACCGATCTTTCTGTAAACGATTTTATTAAGTCGTTAAGGATAAAAAGAGCTGCGCAATTGCTTAAACAAAATGCCGGAAACATTGCTGAAGTGGCCTATGCAGTGGGTTTCAACGATAGAAAATATTTTAGCCTGGAGTTTAAAAAGCATTTTGGTAAAAACCCAAGCGAGTTCATGCAAGGAACGAATGTTTAATACCTTAATTTTAACTTTATTTAAAACAAATTATCAATTGCTAAGCTTTTAAAGATAGGAAAGCATAACGGTATAAAGCTCACAAGCAATAGTGAGCCATTTCCTGATGACTTCAATACCATTTAAAAACTTATCATAATGAAAATTCTAAAAGCAATACTGGCTGGTTTTGCAGGTGCCGCAGCCTTGAACATATTACATGAAACTGTTCGACGGTTTGATCCTGATGCACCGAGAGTTGATTTATTGGGCGAAGAAGCAGTTACCCGCACCATGAATAGCCTAAACCTGCAAGCACCAACAGGCAATAATCTCTATGCTGTAACTTTGGTTGGCGATATACTCAGTAACGGCATATATTATAGTGCCATTGGCATGGCAGGGAAAAAAAACATCTACCTTAAAGGGGCGGTTGCGGGTTTGACGGCAGGATTAGGTGCCATTAAACTGCCAGACAAAATGGGGCTGGATGATGAACCTGTAACGAAAACAGATAAAACCAAAGTACTTACCGTAGCGTGGTATCTTATCGGCGGACTCGTTACTGCCGCAGTATTCAATAGTTTCAAAAAAGCTTAGTCGAAATTGCATGATATCAATCTTAGAAATGAATCATCCCATAAAAAAACTTAACCGTTGCAAGTCAGATAGGACTAAACGATAATCCTTAACGTTAAAAATTTACATCATTAATTTCTTTCAAACCGAAGCCCACAACCTTCAATACATGGAGGATTAAGCGTTAATGATTTTGCAGAAACCTTATAATAATAAGTAAGCGCCTGATTATTGCTCTTAGCTTTAATTTCAATTCTTACGCTATCCAAAATCTTAAAGGTAGAGAATTCTGCTAAGACATCTCCCTCTATCTTACCCGATTTTTCCAAAATAAGATATTGATCTTTACCTTTTACTTTCTGGTATTTGCCACTCCCATCACCAGGGTCCATCAGGGTTTCAGTAAGTTTCCATTTACCATAAATTTCTCCGGGACCGTCATTTCCTTTTTTACAGGATAGATAAAAGATGCACAAAATGGCTAAAAGAGGTAGTAATAATTTTTTCATAGCGTTATTATTTCTTATTTAAACGAGCTCAGTGGCAATAACGCTACAAAAACAAGGATTTGATTTATTCCTTTAATGTGATATTAAATATTTACCAATTTTATACTTCTTTTATACTTCCCTACATAAAACATTCTTTATCTTTCAAAAGACATAGCTTATCGCAAAATTCATAATGCTCTATCATCCTCAAATTTATCACATAAAAAAGCTGTCTTAAAGCCTCATTTAACCTCATACTCAACTTGATCGAGGGTAACGGATTGACTTTCAGACAGCTTCAATTAAATACTTGAAATCTTTATAATGATTTATGCGCATCTCTCAATGCTTTGATAGCATCATGACTGGCAATTATACCTTCTTGCTGTTTTAGCAGAACGGATCTAACCTCTTCTCCAAGGTCATTTTCCTGCAATGCATCTTTATAAGCCTTTTTGATGGCATCCTCTCCGCGCTCGCATTCTGCCAGAATACTGTGGCGATCATCACCTCCAAAACTTGCTTTAATATCAATCCATGCTCTGTGAAGAGTACCAAGAACGGTATTACCGGTATCAGGAGTTTCACCATTTCTGCCTACAAGGCCGGCAAGTTCAGTTACATTGGTTCTGCTATCTGATGAAAGTTTATCAAAAGTAGCTTTTAAGTCAATATTCTCATCCTTTAAATCTTTTGATGCTTTATCAAATCCATCTGCTCTGTCATTGTTAATCTCAATAAGGTCGTTCAAAACCTCTACTGTTTTTTCTTGATTTTCCATAGTAAATTATAATCTTATATATTGGGTAGTTAAGAGAACAACAAGTTGAATGGATTAATGTTTGACACTGCCGAATAAAGTAACCGCTTATAAGATCAGCAGATCTTAAAAAAGCACAAAAATGAAATCATCATCTCCTTTTCAGTGGAAACAGTATAAATAGATTTTGGAAAGTATGCTTGAGAAAGGTAGTGTTGGAAATGATAACGGAGTAAAACTTGTGCTTAAATTATTTGTTTAACAGTTATAGATCAATAACATGCGGATACGTTTTTTACCATTACTTTTCATCTCCTTTATAGCCTTAGCCTTTTATTCTTGTAAATCGGGTTCAATAAATTTATTTAAGGCGGCTAGTCCGCATGAGCAATACAAAAGAAAACTGGAAACCGCTGGTTTAGATAAAACGGCAATGGGCGCCGCCTGGATTAATGCGGCATCAGCAAGCATACAAAAAGCATTAACGATTACCATTCCATACAAAGAAACGGGTTATTTCGCTGCTGATAAAATTCCTGCTGCAGCCTATAAATTTACTGCAACCAAAGGACAGAAAATTATCATTAACCTAATTAAAAATCCTGCGGGAACTGCGCTTTATCTCGATCTGTGGTATTTGCCGGATATTAATAATCCAAAATTAATTGCATCAGCTGACACGTTGAACACACCTGTTCAGCAAGAGATTGATTACACCGGAAATTATATGATCAGATTACAACCTGAACTTCTACAGAATGTAGAATATACCCTGGAAATCACTTCCGGACCATCATTAGCGTTTCCAACACAATCAAAAAGCAGTAATAGCATTAAAAGTTATTGGGGCGATGGACGCGACAATGACGCCAGAAAACATGAAGGTATAGATATCTTCGGTAGCTTTAGAAGTCCTGTTCTGGCCATTGCCAATGGAACTGTTACGCGGGTAAATGAAAATAACTTAGGTGGAAAAGTGGTTTGGTTAAGGCCAAAAGGAAAAGATTACACATTATATTATGCACATTTAGATGAACAAATAGCTACCGAAGGGCAGGACGTAAAAATTGGTGATACATTAGGATTAATGGGAAATACAGGGAATGCCAAAAGTACACCTACCCATCTCCATTTTGGAATTTATACTTTCGGCGGAGCCATAAATCCACTTCCTTTTATTGATCCCATAACAAAAACACCCGTTAATATCAGTGCATCAGTTTCCAATTTAAATAAAACTTTACGAACATCATCCAGCGTTAACTTATACAAATCTCCGGAAAACAAGGGCTCTGTACTTTCTACCCTGGCTTCAGGAACGATAATCAACATTAATTCGGCGACTGGAAATTATTACAAAGCCGAATTGCCAGATGGGAATATTGGTTATGTAAACAGCAATCAACTGGTACAAACCACCAAACCATTACAAAGGCTTAAGTTAAATGAGTTGCAGCAAAAGGCATATGATCAACCCGATAGCTTAGCTCCTGTTAAACTTAATTTAAAAGCGGGGCAAACCGTTAATGTATTAGGCAGCTTTAATAATTATCAACTCATCAGTGATGAAAATTCACAAATTGGTTGGATTGTTAAGTAATTTTGAGGATGAAAATATATCAGCAAACCATATCACTTAGTGCACGAAGAAGAGGATTCCATATCATTACCGATGAAATAGAGGATGCTTTACCAGAAATTGCTGAAATCGGAATTGGAATTTGTCAGGTGTTTATTCTGCATACTTCTGCATCTCTAACCATCAATGAAAATGCCGATCCTACAGTTCGTGTTGATTTTGAAATGTTTTTCAATAAAACTGTTCGCGAAAATGATCCTGATTATAAACATGATTACGAAGGATCGGATGATATGCCTGCGCATTTAAAATCAGCACTTTTAGGTAATTCTGTATCTATACCGATCAGAAATGGGCGTTTAGCCCTGGGAACCTGGCAGGGCATTTATCTTTGTGAACACCGAAATCATGGCGGACAAAGAAGATTGGTTATTACTGTTTGGGGAGAATAACGGTTATGCTTTGAAATTCTCATCCTTCAATTTCCATAGTTTATTATAATCAAAGCTAAAACCCATCAAACGTTCCTACAGAACGAAACGCCATGGTCATGATCCCTTGTTACCCATCATACGTCCCGATGGGACGATTTACATTGTTGTTCCTTCAGGTAAATAGTAAACTCATATGTGTTTTAAAACTTTGCTAGTAAGGTTGAAACCGACTTACGAAATTGAGATGGGTAGCGGATTAGGGAAACTCCTTCAGTCTGATCCATCCGGACTCTTCAACAGATGGAGGAATCTGGGTTTTACGCGAAAACAGCGATCAACTCAAAACATAACACTCAAGCCTTAAGTTTCTGCCATATGGAAATATAGATCAGATAGCTGAGGTGCTCTTAAATGTCTGAGGTGGTTTACACACAAAGTTCCCCTGGATTGCGGGTTGGGGAAACTCCTTCAGTCTGATCCATCATACCGGACTCTTCAACAGACGGAGCAATCTGGCTTTTACGCGGAAAGACAGCGATCAACTCAAAACATAGCACTCAAGCCTCAAGTTTTTGCCATATAGAAATATAGATCAGATGTCCTTAAATGCCTTAGGTGGTTACCTACAAAGTGCCCCTGGATTGCGGGTTGGGGAAAAGAATACTCCACTCCAACTCTCAAGTCATTTCTTCAATTCACAATGACAAGGTTTTAAAACTATCGAAATTTCCCTGGTCCATTGCAGATTGAAGCTTCGTAAGTTAAGACTGATCAACAATTACTCCCCTCCTTCTTCTTTAACCTGTTCCTTTAATTCAGGGTGATTATCCTGAATGGATTTATTTCCTGTTTCTACTTCGACTTCTTTAGTTGTTACTGCATAATGAGAAGGATAAATTTCTGATCCATAAGCAATGGCATAAGCTTTTGTAAATTCAGCCCCAAAATATAAAATGATAGAAGAATAATAAGTCCAAAGCAATACCACCACCAATGAGCCTGTTGCACCATAAGTTCCACCAACATCACTTTGTCCTATATAAACAGAGATAGCAAATTTCCCGATCATAAAAAGTATGGCTGTTACTACAGCTCCTGCAAAAACATCTTTCCATTTTATAATGGCATCGGGCAGCACCTTAAAAATAACAGCAAAAATTAAAGAGATAACCGCTAATGTTACTACCTGGTTAATCACATAAAAAACATAGTACGATACATCGGCAAAACGAGCCTGTAAACTTTGGCTGAAAGTATCTAAAAGCGCCGTTACTGCTAATGAAACCAGCAATACAAATCCCAGACTTATAATTACCGAGAAAGAAAGAAACCGATTCTGGAGCATTTTTACCCAGCCGCGTTTTGGCTTCGGTTTTAAACCCCAAATGGTATTGATGGAATCCTGAATATCTCCAAAAATGGTGGTTGAACCAATTAATAAGGTTACTATACCAATAATCAGTGCAATGGTTCCCTTTCCATCCAAATAAGCATTTTTAATTAATTGTTGTAGAGAGCTTGCCGATTCCCTGCCCAGAAAACCTTCCATTTGATCATAAACTTTTCCTTCGGCTATTTCTCTGCCTAAAAAAATACCACACAAAGAAATAATAACCACCAACAGTGGTGCCATAGAAAAAACAGTGTAGTAAGCGAGCGAACCACTCAATTTGGTAACTTTATGATCGCTGAATCCTGTAAATGATGCTTTTAAAACGCACCAAATGCCTTTTAACGTTATTTTTTGCTTTGCCATAAGTAGAATAAGATGATAAGTTCTAAATCTTAAACCGCTTAGTTTTTGAATTGTTTGTATTTTGTTGTGATGCCAATGCTGTAAAATAGATTTAGGTATGATTAATCCTTCAATACCGGAATAGAAAAGCCAAAAGTTGAACCCTTCCCTTCAACAGAATTTACCCAGATTTTACCGCCGAGACGCTTAACAATTTCTGAAGAAATATAAAGTCCCAGACCTAAACCTGGAAAAGTATGCTCTTTACTACCACTAACACGATAGAATTGTTCAAAAACCTGATCCTGAAGTGCCGGACTTATTCCAATACCATAATCCTGAACACAAACTTTCACATTATCGTGATCATTTTCAGTATAAATGATAACCTGATTTGCCTCAGGCGAATACTTAACAGCATTAGTTAGCAGGTTAGTGATTACCTGACAAATCCGATCCCTATCTCCAAAAACCATTTTGTTAAAGTGCAAATCTTTTTTAATGATGTGCCTGAAAGAGGTTCTTTGAACATCTTCAACCACTTCTTCAACCATCTCATTAAAATCGAATTCGGTATTATTAAATTGCAAACGGCCAGAATTGATCTTGGTTACATCAAGCAAATCGCTTATTAATTTTGTTAAGCGATCTACCTGTTTATTCATCTTACTTAAAAGATCTGCATTTTTGAAATCACCAGAACGCTTAAACATCGATTCCAATACCTGAGCATAAGCTTTTAAACTTGTTACAGGTGTTTTAAGCTCGTGGCTGGCAATCCCTAAAAAGTTATCTTTTTGCTTTTCCAGTTCTTTTTGATGATGCACATCATTGTTTGTACCATACCATTTAACAATATTTCCATTCGAATCTTTTAAAGGCATAGCCCTAACCAGGTACCAACGGTAATTGCCAAATTTATCCAGACATCTAAACTCAATTTCGTAAGGTTCGCCCGTTTCCAGAGAGTGCTTCCAAGCCTTTAATGCGTAAGGGGCATCTGCAGGGTGAACATTTTCTGCCCATCGGGCTCCCAATGTTTCCTCATCACTTTTCCCGGTTTGATCAAACCAACGTTGGTTGATGTAATCCAGATTCCCGTCAGATTTACTTGTCCACACTACTGATGGAACGGTATTGGCCAAAAACTCCAGTTCGTGAACTGCATTTTGTAAAGCAGCGTTTTTATCGGCAAGAATTTTTCTGATATTCAGTTCAGGTCGCAAATCTCTGGCTATACCTGCAATGGCAACCGGCGCATTGGTGATTTCCTCCCTGATCATATACAACTGTTTATGAATAGGGATAATCTCTTTTGTCTTCTGATGAATTAATTCCAGTTCTCCAGACCATCTTCCTTCAGAAAAAAGAATGGGAAAAATCTCATTTTTTATTTTATCATTAGATGCGGTACTGTGATAACTGAATAAATTACTACTTAAAATATGATTTTCATTAATGCCAATCAGCTCAATTCCTGATGGATTGATGTATACGGTGTTTCCGTTAATATCGCAATAATTACAAAAATCTTCGCTGCTATCCACAATTGCAGCAAGTTTTTCCAATTCGGCCTTTGCTCTAAGTTCGGGTCTTAAATCTCTGGCTGTGGCACCTCTGCCGATAATTTCATCAGTAACAGGATCTTTAATTAGTAAATAGCTAACTCTGCATGGAATGGATTCCTTTGTTTTGTAATTAAGCAGGGTTATATTGCCTTGCCAACCTTTAATAACATCAATTTCTTTAATGATATGATTTTGTACACGATCCAGTTCTTCTCGTGTATAAAAATCTTTAGCGCTTAATTGTGTAACATCGGCATTTAAATCTACCCCAAGCATTAATCGTGATGCTTTGTTCATATAAATGATATTGCCTTCCATATCGGCAACAGTCATGTGATCGGCATTATTATTAATTAAGGTTATCAATTGTTGCTCACGCCTGCGCGCTGCCATTTCATTGGTAATATCCTGGGCGCTTCCGGCAAATCGATAGGCAATGCCCTCCTCATTAAAATAGGCCTTTCCTTTACAATGAACCCATCTCAATACGTTGTTTTCCTTGCTTAAGGTTCTGTATTTTATATCGTACTGTCCTTCGGTTTTTGAATCAATTGCGCTAAGAACAGCTTCATTTACAAATGATTTATCATCAGGATGTATACAGCTTAAAACCTCCTCATACTTGATATCACCTTCTTTGGCAAAGCCAAAAAGCTCTCTACAGCGGGCATCCCAGTTCACTTTGTTATTGATCGGATCAAGATCCCAGGTTCCGATATCAGCAGCGCTCAATGCAAAAAACAAACGCTCCTGGGTTTCGGCAATTTGTTTTCTTGCCATTACCAGTTCCGTTAAATGGGCTGCTGTATTGATGATGGCAAAAGTTTCTCCACGCTCATTTTTTAAAGGTTTGCAGGTAAACGTAAAATAGAAAGTTTGCAAAACCCCATCAACCACTAAATCAACCTGAGCCTCTTCGGCATAGTAGCTCTCGCCGGTATGATAAACTTTTTTTAAAATCCCTGAAAAAGATTGGTTCTCCAGTTCAGGCACACCTTCTCTAAGTGGTTTGCCAATTATACTGTCATTTTTACCCCATAAATCCAGCATTGCCTGGTTAGCACTGCTAATAACCATATCCTCTCCTTTATAAATCGCAGTTGGCATTGGTGATGCCTCGACTAAGGAGTTGAATCTATCTTGCTCTGAATATAGCGTTGTCATTTAGTTGTTTCGTTCTTTAAAGATATAAAATCCGGAACTATTCAAACAAAAAATAAAAGCCCTGGGTTTTGCCCAGAGCTTTTATTTTTTAATAAACCAATTTTTCTATTTTCCTTTGATCCAAAGCGATAAATCATTAACCAGGGTTTCAGAAACACTGATCGGTGTTTGGTATTGAGCCATGCTTCCTTTTTCTGTTTGCGGACTCAATAAATGATTTAATTCAGGATAGAATTTTAGTGTTACATTTTTTTTCTTCCCCAGTGCCGTATTCCAAAGATCATAATCGGTTTTACTGACTTGAAAATCGTTTCCGCCTTGAAGAACATAAATCTTTTTAGATAAGTTTTTAGCCGTGGTTACCTGATTATAAGCATTCAAATCTGCCCAATATTTTGCAGGCAAGCCTAAAATTAAAGAATCTGGTTTTATGGTTGTACCTAGTTGAGTAATTCTGCTTTTGTTAATTTGTGTTACGGCATCGTCTAAATGTTTTCTGTTTTCTGCAGTAGTATCTTTGGATAAATCAAACATGTATTTGTTTTGATCAATGATGATATCACTAAGCTTTCTGGCTGGAGCGGCCGCTAAAATAATGCCTGCCAAATCTGGCGAATTTGTTGCTATTTTAGGTGCCAGCATACCCCCTAAGCTATGGCCAAAAACATAAACGCTCTTTGGATCGGCACCAGTAACAGTTTTTGCCATACCAATTGCTGAAGCCGCATCATCCAGAACCTCTTCCTTTACCGTAAATGGATTTGCAAATTCATTTGGATAAACCAATGTTCTTTTTACATAGCGAATAGAACCAATGCCTTTTGAGGCTAATCCGTCTGCCAGATCTTTAAATGGTTTATTTGCGCCTACAGTTTCGTCCATATCGCCCGGCCCAGAGCCGTGCACAAAAACCACCATAGGGAAGTTTTTAATATTTTTCGGTGTAGTAACAATGGCGGCCAACTGCCTTCCGGCAGGACCGACATATACTTGTTTTTCACTATATAGGTTGGTATCTGCATAAACTGGTTTAGCATATGCAACAGTACTTTTTGGTGGAGCGAGGAAAATGCCCACTATTTTTTGCGCTTTATCAAACCCCAAAATAAAATTCTGATCTCCGTTAGCAAATTTGCCTTCAACGGTAACCGCAAAAAATTCTCCTTGTGCTTTACTTTGAATTGCATCAAAAGATTCTGCCTTGCCGAATTTAGTGCCGATATCTAACCAAAGTTTTTTTAAGTTATCTTCAGTTAGTTTTGTTTTTAAGGTATCATCGAAAAATGCATGTGCATCAGTAAACTTTTCTTCCTGTAAAAGTTTAAAAAAATCGTTTGCTCCATTAAATAACTGGATAACGTTTTGGGAAAATGTGGTTGTGGTAAATAGTAATGCAATTACAAATAAAATACTTCTCTTCATCATAAGTTTTGTGAGTTGTTTGGTTAATTCACAAGACTCAAAGTTAACAATAATTGTTTTTTAAAAAGCTTTAAATCAACTACCTGTTTAGTTTTAACTATTTTTAACAATTTCATGTCTTTTTCACCGATCAACAATTTCATAAAAACCATCCATAATCATTAACCATGTAAAATTTGTTGGTTACCATTAAAATTGGTTTTAAGATTTCATTTATATATTTTATCGTAATTGATTAGCCAGTTATTTCCAAATCTGTCAACTAAATTGCCAAATATCGAACCCCAAAATGTTTTTTGCAGCGGGTGGGTTGCTTTTCCGCCAGATGAAAGCTTCTCGTAATAAATTTTAGTATCCTCTTCACTATCACAGTTTAACATCAGTGATACCGAGTTCCCCTTGATTAATCCTTTTTCTTCTACCATATCAGTCCCCATAATGACAATGTTTTCTGAGGTAAGTACAGCATGTAATATCTTATCAGACATGATCAAAGGCATATTTTTTGCCATGGGTGATTCTCCAATACTTTGAAAGATTAGTTCTCCGCCCAGGCAATCGCGATAAAAGTTCATCGCCTCTCTACAGTTACCGTTAAAGGTTAAATATGAATTTATATAAGTCAATTTATTTTTTTGTTTTTAATCCTCACCATACACCGCACATCGGTTTCATTGATATAATCTTCCAGATAATAACCTTCAGGATCAATATTGGGTTGTTTGATCAGCTTTTCAAATGTTTTACCAATCTTTGAAACATCATCCATGAAATTTTTGATCAATATTGAGATATATGTTCCCTTTTTAATAACAAAGGTTTCCTGGCCTGATTGATCAGCCTCTTCTGAATTTAATATTTCTGCAGCAGCTTTATAGATAATTCCCCCATTTTGATCCGGGCTGCTTATTCCAAAAATTCTTCGTTGTTTTATATCTGGCAACAAAGCATGAAGTTGCTGATGCGCTTTTAATACCCCGTTTGGAAATGAAACTGCTGTAACACATAGCACCTCAATATCATGCTCAAAAATATATGTTTCCATGCTGCTAAATGATTAACCATACAAACATACAGGCATAAACTAATTGCATAAACATGTAGAAACGACAATCGCAGGGGTTGTTTACGACAAACACCATCATTATCTTTGTTCAAATAAGGATGTTGAAAAATATCGTTCAGTCGTTATCTCCAATTGATTCGGAATGATAGCAGTGCTAATATAACTATCAAGGAGATTTACTTTTTTTGAACAACCTACTGATAACCAAAGACAAAAAACAAACAGATGAAACACATATCCATCTTAGTTCCTGAAACGGCAGTTATTGAGGCTATTGCAGATCCAAGGTATTTATTTACTGCTGTAAATGAATTTTTGCAGGCTTCGCGCAAACAACCGTTGTTTAAAGTTGAACTCGTTGCTGCATCAAAAGAAGTGAAGTTGAATAACAGTTTGTTCTCGGTACATGCAGATAAGCTCCTGCAGGATATTAATCAAACCGACCTGATTTTTATCCCTGCAATAAGTGGCAATGTGGATAATGCATTGGAGAAGAATAAGGAATTATTGCCCTGGATTGTGAAACATCATGCTAAAGGCTCAGAAGTTGCTTCTTTATGTATGGGCGCCTTTTTACTTGCTTCTACTGGTTTGTTAAATGGCAGGAAATGTTCTACCCATTGGTTATTCGCCAATCAATTTAGAGAAATGTTTCCGGAAGTTGACTTAGTTGATGGTAGCATTATTACCGATTCACAGGGTTTGTATTCCAGTGGTGGTGCTAATTCTTATTGGAACCTGCTTTTATATCTGGTGGAGAAATACACAGACAGAGATACCGCCATTTTGGCCGCAAAATATTTCGCTATCGATATTGACCGGGAAAGTCAGCTTGCATTTATGATGTTTCAAGGTCAGAAAGGACATGAAGATGCTAAAATTAAACTGGCTCAAGAATTTATTGACGGAAATTATCAGGAAAAAATCACTGTTGACCAGTTAGCAGATATGCTTGCGCTGGGTAGAAGAAGTTTCGAGCGTCGTTTTAAAAGTGCAACGAAAAACACAGTAATTGAATATATTCAAAGGGTTAAGGTAGAGGCCGCAAAAAGAAGTTTTGAATCCAGCCGGAAAAACATCACTGAAGTGATGTTTGATGTTGGTTATACCGATAATAAATCCTTTAGAGATGTTTTTAAAAAGATTACCGGTTTAACGCCTATTGAGTATCGAAATAAGTATCATAAAGAAGTACCGGTATTACAGGTTTAATTTTTTTTAAAAAAAATTAAACTCCATACAATATTTTCCATTCTCAGCGTTTATGTATGCGAGAGCGTTAATTTAGATGACGGGGATACTGCCTATAATGGTGGAATCCCCGTTTCTTTTTTGAAATTTTTTTCTGAAAAGCGTTAATGCAAAAAAAGGGACAATTCAAATAATGTCCCTTTCTGATATATGATGGAGTTAAGAATTTTTATGAATTCAAATCTTTAAAATCAGATTGATTGGCCTGCCCATAATTTTTGAAAGTTGTTACCTTTTTTGGTTTTAGTATTACATATAAACCAAGGGCGATTAATACCAATGCCGTGGTAATCCTTGATAATTCGAAGTCGAAAACAACGATATGTTTAAGGGTAAAAATTGCGCCAATAATGGTAAGGGCTAACCAACCCCCGCCCTGGAAGTTCCTGCGATAACCAATCCATAAACCGGCACCTAACATAATAGTGTGCCAGCTTAAAATCCAGCGTGGAATATCAATGCCTGAGTTTCTTAATAAGAAAACTGAACCGATTACAACAATTAAAATTCCTAAACCTAATTGTTTTTCTGCCTGATTTTTTTTGATTAAAGTTTCCATGACCGTTTGTATTTATATTCAAATGTATCATGGATCTGGAAGTTATGGAATGAGTTTTCTCCGAATAAGTTTAAATTATCGGTAAGTGAGATAAAACTGTCGGTTAAAATATTTGAACTTTTTTAACAGGTTAAAATTTCCCGGTAAAATCTACTCAAAAACGATTATTTCACTGCCCTGGCTCATGATTACTTTTGATGTTAGATTTATAAATAAACCATGTGCAAGCAATCCATCAATTTGGTTTAACTCACTGGCTAGCTGAACAGGTTTGCGAATTAATCCAAAATCTGCATCAATAATGAAGTTACCATTATCGGTAACAAAAGTTTTGTCATTTTTGATCCGTCTCATTCCTTTGCCACCAAGTTTAATTATTTGCTCAAATACATATTGATAAGCGAGAGGAACAACCTCAACAGGAACTGTAAACGCACCAAGCTGTTCAACTTTTTTAGATGCATCGGTAACGACTATTGTTTTTTTGCTTAATGAAGCCATTATTTTCTCGCGGAAAAGTGCACCTCCGCCACCTTTAATTAGTTCAAGGGATTCTGTAAATTCATCTGCACCATCAATACTGATATCAATGGAAGACAGTATTCCCATATCAATTATTTCAATGCCAAAAGATCTGGCCAGTGCTTCAGTTTGTATTGAGCTGGCTGCTGCTTTGATTTTTAATCCCTGCTGTACCATTTTACCCAGTTCTTTGATGGCGAATGTAGCAGTACTCCCGGTACCTAAACCTACAATGTATCCATCTTTTACCAACTTTACCGCTTCAATGGCGGCTGCTAATTTTTCGGCATCCTGGTTATTCGTTTCCATGAAGGTAAAGTTAGGAAATTAAGATAAAACACCCATCCCCCTGTTATGTAATGCACCGAACAAATCATCAGTCAAATATTATTAACGGATAAAAAGGTTGGTGAGTCGCCAACCTTGGAGGGTAAAAGGGTAATAAAAACCTAAAACAAAAAAATTATTGCATCATGCAATAATTTCCATTTATAGCGTTTATATAATTGAGAGCGTTAATTTAGATGATGGGGATTCTGCAATTAAGTGGAATCCCCATTTCTTTTTTGATCTTATTTTGGGTTAAAATCGGACTGTAAGTAGCAAGTTGCAGTCCGATTTTTTATTTTTCTGTTGATAACGAATAAGGGAAATCAGCAGGGTTAGCGCCTCTTGTCTTATTTGGAGTTGAAGACATATTAAAGTTAAACACCGCTCCTTTTTGTAAACCACTATGGCTAATCCAGTTTTTTGAATAGGGTTTGCCATTCATTTGAAGCGATTGTACATAACGATTGCTATCACTATTTGCCGCAGCATTAATCACAACCGATTTTCCATTTTCCAATGTTAAGGTTACTTTCTTAAATAAAGGTGCACCTAAAACATACTGATCTGTAGCTGGCGTTACCGGATAAAAACCCATTGCAGAGAAAATATACCAGGCTGAAGTTTGCCCGTTGTCTTCATCTCCACAATAACCATCAGGCGTAGCTTTATACATTCTGTTCATGGTTTCTCTTACCCAGTATTGGGTTTTATAAGGTGCACCACCATAATTGTACAGATAAATCATGTGCTGAATTGGCTGATTTCCATGAGCATACTGCCCCATATTGGCAATTTGCATCTCTCTAATTTCATGGATTACCCCGCCATAAGCGCTTTCATCAAAAATTGGCGGCATAGAGAAAACCGAATCGAGTTTAGTTACAAATTTATCGTGGCCACCCATCAATTTTGCCAATCCATCAATATCCTGAAATACCGACCATGTGTAATGCCAGCTATTCCCTTCGGTAAATGCACCACCCCATTTAAAAGGACTAAAAGGGCTTTGGAAAGTACCATCCTGATTTTTACCCCTCATTAACCCAGAAGCCGGATCAAAAAGGTTTTTATAATTCATTGCTCTTTTTTTGTAGATGTCGATTTCTGAAGCTGGCTTACCCAAAGCTCTTCCCAGCTGATAAATCGTGAAATCATCATAAGCATATTCTAAAGTTTTAGCAGCATTTTCGTTTTTCTTTACATCGAAAGGCACATAACCCAATTCATTGTAGTATTTAACTCCATCACGACCAACAGCCTCCATTGGCCCCTCATTATTGGCACCGTGTTTCAGCGCTTCCCAAAGGGTTTGAATATCGTAACCACGTAAACCTTTAATGTAAGCATCAGAAACCACCGATGCAGAGTTATTACCCACCATAATATTTGCATAACCCGGACTACTCCATTCTGGCAACCATCCTCCTTCTTTGTAATCGTTAATTAATCCTTGTTGCATTTCTTTATTAATAGAAGGATAAACTAAGTTTAAGAAAGGATATAAAGCCCTAAAAGTATCCCAAAATCCGGTTCCTGCAAACATATAACCAGGTAGAATCTCTCCATTATATGGACTCCAGTGCACAATTTTATTATTTGCATCGAGTTCATATAATTTATTAGGGAAAAATAAAGTACGGTACAGGCAGGAATAAAATGTACGTGTCTGATCAATTGTACCACCCTCTACAGCAATTTTGCTCAATGTTTTGTTCCAGATTGCTCTTCCTTTTGTTTTTGTGGCATCAAAACTATCGTTAGCCAACTCTCTTTTTAAGTTTAGATCTGCTTGTTCAAAACTGATAAAAGATGAAGCAACTTTAGCCGTTACCTGCTCGCCTTTTGAAGTTTTGAAGCCAACAATAGCACCGCTATGGTCGCTTTCCAACTCCAGCTCATTGTCTTTTAATTTTTTACCATTCCAGGTTTGAGCGAGTTTAAAATCTTTGTTAAAATAAATAACAAAGTAGTTTTTAAAGTTTTTGGGTAGCGGACCACGGGCATATTTAGTGGTATAGCCGATAATTTTTCGTTCTGCCGGAATAATTTTGATGTACGATCCTTTATCCAATGCATCCACAACAACATATGAGCTATCCGTTTTAGGGAAAGTGAATCTAAACTGAGCTGCTCTTTCCGTTGGTGTAATTTCTGTTGTTACATTAGCATCAGCTAAATAAACACTGTAGTAATAAGGTTTGGAAACCTCTGCTTTGTGGCTAAACCAGCTTGCACGCTCATCTTCGGTAAATCTTAATTTTCCCGTAACGGGCATAATGGAAAATGCAGCATAATCATTCATCCACGGAGAAGGTTGATGCGTTTGCTTAAATCCGCGAATTTTATCAGCATCATAAGTATAAGCCCATCCATCGCCCATTTTACCGGTTTGAGGTGTCCACATATTCATTCCCCAAGGCAAACCAATTGCAGGGTAAGTATTTCCATTTGATAAACTAGGCTTGGATTGTGTTCCCATCAAAGGGTTGATCCAATCTACCGGATCGGTAATTTTGCCAACTGTTTGTGCAAAACCAGCAGATGCTGCGAAGCTTAACAGAGCGATAAATAATTTTTTCATCGATTAATTTTTTTGTTTTTATCTGTGATAAAGCTATCATGATTTTAATCCTTTCTTTGTGGTTCGGAAAATCATGATGGTTTCATTTTTTATTTATTTATGTGTTTGAGTTTGTGTAAATCGCAATTAAAGTTCAGGATTATTTACATAATCTGCCCAAAGTCCATCTAAATCTTTACCTGTTAACTTAGTCCATATTTCTGGTTTATAAGTATGATCTCTTAATGAAGCGTCAACCGCTTTAATTGTGCCCTGTTTAACATTCTTTTCTATCCAGGCGAAAAACCGGGCCGTAATTCTGTAGCTATTTTTATAATGGTGTTCAGGTTTTAGCGGAGGTAATGCCCATTTGGCACCAGGGTTGTCCACTCCAAATTTATAACGGGCATAATCTGCGATGCCTTCTGTTAACCAACCCGGGCCAACGCTGTTACCATAATCCTGAACGATGTGCATAACCTCATGGGTAACCACATCTATATCTTCAGGGTGTTTAACCATCCATAAAGAGCTGTAGGTAACGATTCCGTTTGATGTTGCAGCCACACCTTTGTAGGCAGTGTCAATAAAGAACTTGACTGTTTTAAGGGTATTTGGATTGTACTCTTTTGAAAGTTTGGGATAAACCACAAAAAATGTTTCTATCAATCGTTTTTTCAGTTGAGGATCAAGCTCATTGAAGTTGCTTTCGAAGGTTAAAGTATAACCTTTTCGTTTGATTGTTTCCTGAGCTGACACTCTTGATAATGGTAATAATGCAATGAATGCAAAAAAAGCTAAAATTGATGATTTTTTCATAAATCTATGTTTGTTTATCTGGATCAATATCGTTTGCAAAATAACGATAATATGTAAAACGTTTTAGTAAATAGTTGAATCTTTATAACATTTTTGAAGTCGTCTATTTCTCTGATGGAAAATCATTAAAACTAAGATCGCAACAACTTGCAGCACCAATTAAAGCAGCATGTTCTTTTAACTCAGAAATTTTAATGCTGGCGTCAATTTCATTTCCTTTCAAAGTGGCAATTAATTCGGGCGAAAATTCATTAAAAGCCTGAGCAATGTTTCCACCAATAATAACAGTATCAATTTTGTTTTTATTAATGATCGGGATTAGAAACTGGGCAAGATTATACCCAAATTCCATAAATACCTGAATTGCCAACTGGTCTACTTTTACAGCCGCAACAAGTTCTTTTACCCCATCAAGCGTTTTCCCGCTTAATTGATTATATCTTTTTACAAACCAACGTGTTGATAAATAATCTTCAGCGATTCCACTTAGAAATTCAGAATTCCATAAATCAGCATCAGTAGCTTTGTGATTTACGCAAATAGAAGAACCTAAACCTGTACCGAGCGTAAGGCCCAATACATTTGCATTTCCTTTGGCTGCGCCAGCAAAAACCTCTCCTTGCAAAAATCCTGCTGCATCATTAATAAAGTGAATATTTTCTGATGGTATTTCTAAACGCTGAGCGAGTTCTTCTTTTACATTGACGTTAAACAACGATTTAAATTTATCCTGATCCTTGATTAAAGAAATGCCTTCTTCATAATCAAATGGACCAGGCATAGCAATGCCAATCAATTTTGATGAATTTGGCATCCCGTTGAATGCATCGTTAATAATATTAACCCAAGCCTTTAAAATTACTTCCTTACTTTCCTGCGAGTTGACGGCGCTACGTTTAATTGAATTTTTGACCAGTGATCTCGTTTCTAAATTTATTAATGCGGCCGTTATATGCGAACCACCAATATCTACACCTAATGCTACAGGCTTTTCCATTCTTTCTCTATATTTCTGTAAAAATTCTTTTCTCTGATTTTAAGCTACTTTGTTAACGAAAACGGCTTATCGCTTTCGGCCAAACCTCTGTTTAATTCAGGTTTGTTGCTCATTTCTAATTTTAATGTTCCACCATTAACCAAATCCTGGTGTGTAATAAAATTGCGTGTATACGCTTTGCCATTTAGACTTGCAGATTTTATATAAACATTCGATGCGTCGTTAGCTGGCGCATCAATTACAAATTTTTTACCGTTTTCTAAGTTGATGGTTATTTTTTTAAACATTGGGCTACCAAAAACATATTCGCCCGTACCTGGTGTAACACTGTAAAAACCCAATGCACTTAATACATACCATGATGAAGTTTGTCCCTGATCCTCATCTCCCGGATAGCCGTTTTCTGTTGCATCATATAACTTACTCATTACGTTGCGGGCATGAAATTGTGCTTTCCAGGGTTGATTGGCATAATTGTACAAATATACCATATGTTGAATGGGTTGGTTTCCATGAGCATATTGCCCCATATTCGCCATAACCATTTCAGTCATTTCATGAATCATTCCGCCATAAGTACCTACTTTTACCGTATTTGGCTCCGAAAATACGGAATCTAATTTAGTTGTGAAATTTTGATTCCCTCCCATCATGTTGATCAGGCCTTTTGTATCCTGAAAAACAGACCATTGCCAATGCCATGCATTTCCTTCTGTAAATGGTCCACCCCATTCAATCGGATCGAAATCAGGAATCCAATTGCCATTTATATCTCTGCCTCTCATAAATCGGGTTCCCGGATCGTAAACATTTTTGTAATTATACATTTGACGCTTAAAGATGTCCATGTAAAATTGATTACCCGTCATTTTTGCCAATTCATATCCACAATAATCATCATAGGCATATTCTAAAGTTTTAGCGGTTGCCTCTCTGTATTTTGGATAGGGAACGTATCCTAATTGATAGTATTCTTTCCAGCCATCTCTTCCATTTGCTGGCCCCCAGGGCCCTTTGTTGGTTGCTTCATGCAGATAAGCTTCCAATGCCTTCTTAGGATCGAAAGTGTGTATTCCTTTTGCCCAGGCATCGGTAAATAACGAAATAGCATGATTTCCAATCATGCTTCCGGCCTCACTTGGAAATGACCAGGAAGGCAACCAGCCACATTGCTCATAAGCTTCAATCATGGCCTGCATATATCGACCATGCATTTCTGGCTGAATCAATGTGTTTAGGGGGAATTGTGCTCTAAAAGTATCCCAAAAACCAGTATCGGTATACATATAACCTGCGTGAACCGTTCCATCATAAGGACTGAAATAATGTGGTTTACCATTAACATCTATCTCATAAAACTTTCTGGAAAATAAACTTGCTCTAAAAAAGCATGAATAGAAAGTTTCCATATCAGCCTGGCTCCCACCTTCTACCACGATCTTTCCTAATGATTGGTTCCAAACCGCTGCTGCTTTAGCTTTGGTTTGCTCTAATGTTTTATCTGCACCTAACTCTCTTTTAAGGTTTAATTCGGCCTGCTCCAAACTAATATACGATGATGCAGTTTTTACCTGAACTTTTGCACCAGCCTTAAACTCCACATAAGCACCTTTTCCAAATCCATCAGCAGTAACAGAATCAGGATTAATGGTATTTTTCTTGTTTTCCCAGGTACCAAAAGCTTTAATTGGCTGATCAAATTTCAACACAAAATAGCTTTTCCAACCTTTTTTGAATCCTTCGCCGTTATTCACATAGCCAGTGATTTTATTTTCTTTAGGATAGATCTGAACACCACTTAACCGGGTATAACCATCAAGAATTAAAAAACTCTTTTTGCCTTTAGGATAGCTGAAACGTAAATGTGCACCCCGTTCTGATGGAGAAATCTCGGTAGTGATTTCATTATCAAGTTTTACCTTGTAATAATTTGGTTTGGCTATTTCATTTGCATGGCTAAATCTGGTTTCACGTTGATTCTCATCAACCATTAATTGATCTACCATTGGCATTAATGAAAAAACAGCATAATCTCTGCTCCAGGAACTACATTGATGAGCCTGTTGAAATCCCCTGATTTTATCTTTAAAATATTGATATTTCCAGCCATCTCCATTTCTGCCCGTTTGCGGGGTCCAGGTGTGCATCCCAAAAGGTAAGGCAGTAGTTGGATAAGTATTTCCCCGGGTAAGTTCGTGCTTGGAGTTGGTTCCCTGAAGCGTGTTTACATAGTTTACCAAATCTTTTTGCTGTGCCAATAACCCTTTGGCAGCAAAGCAAATTAAAATGGTGACGATTAATTTAGGTTTCATTTGTGTGTGTGTTTGGTTATTTTTTCGTTCTATAATGTTGAAGGAAATCAAATTTTATTATTAAAAGTCTTCGACAAGCTCAGACTGAAAATTTATTTATCATTATGCTTTTACCAGCTGATGTTAACCTTTACACCTTCGCTGAAATTTTCAAAGCCCAGTAAAAGTGTTTTCGATTTTTCATCCCAATCACTTTTAGAAAGCGGCAATTCTTTGCCACCTGTACCGGCAGTAATTTTTGTTGGTTTAGCCGATAACAGGATTCGCATCATATTATTTGTTTTGGCTGGGCTTTTTGCAACAAACTGATAAGATTTTTTGGTTAAAATTTCATCCGTAACTCTTGCAGCAGCTGCTAAAACCTGAGGTTTATTTTTATTTTCAACCTTGTTTACATCAAACAAATAAGCTTGCGCACCTGGTTGAATTGTTTTTGTGTTTAATATTGGAAGTGTTGGATCGAACAGGTCGATAAAAATTCCATTTAGTGTTAAAGGCGATTGGCTTTGGCTTTCATCCAAAACAGCAGAGATTACAAAAGGGCCACGTTCCAGAACGAAATTGTTTTTAAGAATAAGATCGCCCGCCTTTGCGTCATTTTCATAAGCTTGTTTAAGCATGGCCATAAAATCTTTATCGCCGTTTTCTTTCATGATCAGTTCTTTTGGATCTTTACGCACCAGATAAACTTTGCCCTGGCCCACTTCATAAGCACTGCTATTTGCATTTTCGGTAATACCTAACAAACCGAATAAATGCTGCGATGGTGCTTTGAATGAGTTACCATTGGTATTCCACCATTCTTTAACATTTTGGAATGGATCGTTATCTCTGCCATAATAAAGTAAAACGCCTCCGCCTTTTACCCATTTGGCTAATTCCTGATGAAAATCTGCTGATAAAGGTTTCATATTCGCATAACTCATAATCAGCACCTTAATGTCTTTTAAAGTGTTTTTATTGGCCAGGTTCTCCATATGGACTGTTTCTACCGGAATGCCCTGCTTTAACAATGGAATGGCCATTCCGTAAAAGTTGGATAATTGAGGATCATCATAACCCTCGTGGGTTGGAAAACGCTGAAACATCATTGAGTTTGCCAGTAAAACACCTATTCCATGGCTTCCATTCAACTTATTTTTTGACAGTGGCATTTGATTTAAAGAATTAACCATTACCTGCATTTGTGTGGCATAGGCCGGAGAAATAGGTTGTCTTTCTTTCATGCCTTCTACAGGAAACCGCCCCCTGTAAATGCGGTTTGGCCAGGGCATTACTTCATAATTATCAACCATTGGATATAACAATTCTGCAGTAAAAGTTGCCTGGTAATTAACCTTGTAATCATCCCACGATCTTGCCCGATCTTCTATTGGATCGGTAAGAAAATAAATTTTTCTACCTGTTGGAGCAGTCATCGAAACCATGGAACCGTATTCCAAAAATGCATTTTCGAATACACGTTCTTTTTCTAATCCATTATAAAATACAGGTTCACGGGATGTTCCTGTCCACACCTGTGCGATATAACCATCCATCCCTTCTAAATTGGCTAAACTTGCTTCCGGACTAACAATTTGCCACGATGAGTAATTAATCAGCGAGTGCGTGGGCACAAAACATTTTACCCGCTTGCCTTTGCTTTCGCTATAAGTTTTAACATAGGTAAAAACTTCTTTTAAGGCATTGAAATAAAGTTGGTATTTCAGTTTTGAAGAAAGATATGTTGCCTCTGGTGATTCGTGTTGAGCCATCCAGGGAAAACCATAATATTTCTGCCACTCATCTTTAAAAGTTTGACTGTAACCTGCGCGAGCCCAGAACTCTGGTTCTTCCAGATAAATTGCTGTAACTCCGGCATCAATAGCACGTTTTACATGACTCTTCATATAGGTCAGGAAATTGGCTGTCGGAACAATGTAGGGAACATTTTTTCCATGCCAAATGGTTTCGCCATTTCGCATCATTTGTCCTTCATCTAAATGATTTTTCCCATCCCACTCGCCTAAAAAGTAATCTTTATACTGACCCCAGGCAATTCCGGTCATAAACTGCACTTCGTAACCCTTGTCTCTATAACCTTTTACACGCTCTTCGAATTTTCCGCCATCATCATTAATTCCGTAAACCATTGCAATATCAGAACGAACATCATAATCGGCACTCCAGGGAGCAGAAACCTGAAAAGAAGTTTTCTGTTTTGATTTAACCTGAGCCAATACATCGCTTTGCACAATTAAACTGATTGCCAATGCAGAAATCGATGTGTAATATTTTAAGTTTCTCATCTCTACATCTAATTAGTTGGAGCGAATAATTGCATAAATGCAACTGCGCTGCTCGATTCGTATGATTGAACAATTCCTGTTGGACAAGGAACTTTGTAATTTCTGTGCATAGTCCCGCGACCGAAATCGCGATTTTCCCAAGCTGTATTTGCATTGAAAACTGCCCATTTAGCATAATCTCCGGCAGGATAAGCTTTAGCCAAATCAGCAAGATATTGTGCAAAAATGGCTTTTAAAACCCCTTGTTCATTCCAGTCTCCTTCAGCAGGCAAAATACCACTCGGATCGCTCATTGTATTTTTTGTATAGTTTGCAGCAAGTTTGGCATCATCTAAATAGCTTTGTATATTGGTGTTTCTATACAATAAAATTGCAGCACCAATTAAAGTACCCTGATTGTAGGTATAATCTTCAAAACCAGGGTTGTTATCTCCAACCTTGTGATCGGCAACTCTGCCTTTTGAAATATCGAAAAGATTTTCTCTTGACCAGGTGTAAATACTTTTGGCTTTAGTTAGATAAGATTCATCCTTAGTAATGTTATACAAACGCATGGCTGCAATTACCGTTGGAAAATTAATACAGGCATTTTTACCACTGTGTTTAAAATCCCAGAACATGCCTCCTTTTACCGGATCATAAGAACCATTCCAAACTTTGGTAAAGCCCGATTTAGCTTTATCTAAATAAACCTGATTTTTTGTGATTTCATAAGCACGGGCAAGTGACATTACCCACCACATCATGTCATCATAAATAAACCATTCTACAGAGTTATCCCAATTGTAATTATCATAGCGTTTTGCACCCCCATCATACATATCAGTTATCATTTTATAATATGCCTGATCTTTGGTTCGTTCATAAGCATTCATTACAATATCCCAGTAAATCGCTTGTGTCCAAATGGCTGCAATACCTTTCTTTTCGGTTGTGCTGTAATAAAGTTTATCAGTAGGGCTGTAATAAATATTGTTAAAAGAATTGAATGCTATTGTTGCATCTGTTGCAGAAAAAGTTGTAGTTGAAGGAGGAAATGCTGATGGTTTTGGAGCGGGTTCCTCAATTCCTTTTTTACTGCAAGAACTGATGAATAGCGTTATGATTAAACTTAAAGGCATAACAATTCTCTTGAGTATCTTCAGGTTTGCGGGTATTGGGATGTTTTCCATAAACATTGTTCGTACGGTTAAAAATTATCAGGATGGCACTTACATAAGTAGATGAATGTAAGTACCACCTGATTTTAGTTATTTGAATTCAAAAGATGAATTACCAACCTGGATTCTGCACCATTAAATCATCAGAATTAACGTCTTTTGCCGGGATTGGAAACAAATAATGTCTTTTAGTAAACACCCTTGTTTCAAAAGGCACCACCGTTAAAAAGTCTGGTAAATTTTGGGTAATATTTAAGCCATAGATTGGCCCGTTATCCGTTGTTTCAGCAATTTTCCATCTTCTGGTATCAAAATACCTTACATTTTCAAAAGCAAGTTCTGATCTACGTTCTTTTCTAATGGCAATTCTCATTGCAGCCTGATCTGCGGGAACAGGAATTTGACCCGTGCCAGAACCATATTGTGGAATACCAGCTCTTTCTCTGATTTGGTTTAAATAAATCAGGATATCCGGATCACCTGGAGTTGATTCATTTAATGCCTCAACATAATCCAGGAATAGATTACCTACGCGATAAAGGATACAAGCACGATTACTCTCTCTCCAGTTACCCAGGCCCATTGCTTTTCTTACTGCATAACCTGTAACTGTATAATCGTTACCTCCGGTTGCTTTACCTGAGTTACCGTTGTTATTAAACTCTGTAATGACGTTGCCAAAAGAAGTATTTAGCCAAACACTGTTATGGTAGGTGATATTTACGTAGAAACGTGGTTCACGATTAACCCATTGATTGTAAGTATTGGTTTCAATCGGACTTCCCGGTGCTTTGTAATCAGTAAAACCAGTGCTTACATAGCCCGAGGCAGGATCATCAATACTACGACCATTTGCGGTAAAGAAAGCATCGACTTGATTTTGAGTTGCTCCTAAACCAGCTGAACCTCTCACTTCAGATGCCTTTCCACTATGATAGGGTGTCATTTCATATTGTCTGCCTTCAATAGATGCATCTAATCTCGACATGATAATTTCATTGTTGAATTTATCTAAAAAGATATCACGACAAGATAAATAAGGGTCGAAAACACCAGAAGAATTATTTTTTCTGAACAAACTATAAGTACCTGGAACAAATTGTTGAATGTAAGCTTTGTAAGCATCAGATGCTCTTTTCCATTTTGAAGCATCGTAAGTTTGGCTAACCAGCTGTTTTCCGTCTTTGTTTTTAAGGTTAGCTAAATCGGTATTACCATTATAAAGCGGGCTTGCAGCCAACAAATAAGCTTGTAATCGGTAAGCTAAAGCCTGCCCTTTAGTGATTCTACCATAATTTGCATCATTAATTGGGTTAACTGGCAAATTATCTGCCGCACTTTGAAGTTCAGCAGCAATGTAGTTAATACACTCATCAAAACTACTTCTAGGCAAATGAATACTTTCTGTTGGTGCATCTGGTTCAATTACGTTTTCACCCAATAGAACAACCGGGCCATAAATACGAACCAAATAGAAATAATAAATTGCTCTTAAAGCCCTTGCTTCATTTTTATATTGAGTGGTTAACTGAGGTGTGATATCCTGAGTTACTTTGTCAATGTTGGCCATGAAGAAACTTGCCGAACGAATACCCCTGTAAAAGTTGTTCCAATACGCATTTACAAAGCCCGAGTTAGCATCCCAGCTACCGATATTTACGTTGTTGGCCTGGTTAAATCCCCACACAAATTCTGCTTCGTCGGCAGCGCCAGTCCAAACACCTGCACTTCTTCCGGTATTCGGATCTCTTTGCCCAAACTCATCAGGAATAAGACTATAAACATTAGCTAAAAATTTTTCTGCCGTAGCACGATTGGTAAAGGTTTCATCAAGTGTTAACCTATCATTAGGTACTTGATCCAGAAAACCTTTTTTACAAGACGTAGCAAGGGTTAAGCAAGCTACAAATGCAACAAATATATATTTTTTCATGATTTCTAATTCTTAAAATTTAACATTAATACCTAATGATAAAGTTCTGGTAATTGGGTATTTAGCGCCATTGGCTCTGCCGCCACTATTAGTATTAAGCTCCGGGTCCCAAAGTTTCCAATCGCTAAATGTTAATAGGTTATTTCCGATTAAATAAATCGCTGCATTTTTAAGATAAATTTTCTCAGCAAATTTCGTCGGAAGATTGTAGCTTAACTGAGCAGATTTCAAACGCAGGAAATTTACATCTTTAA
The DNA here is from genome assembly GCF_003339865.1 of Pedobacter chinensis. Taxonomy (GTDB): domain Bacteria; phylum Bacteroidota; class Bacteroidia; order Sphingobacteriales; family Sphingobacteriaceae; genus Pedobacter; species Pedobacter chinensis. The sequence goes on along the minus strand of NZ_QPKV01000013.1, from coordinate 87,215 downwards.
CCCACCATGAACTTTCTAAAGTATTGTTCGTATTATCTGCCTCACCATAAGCTAAGCGTGGATAGAATGCATTTTGATTAGGGTTTGAAGGTGTCCAACGATCAACAGCGATATCATAAGCATTACTTAAACCGCCACCACCGTTGAACGGAAATATCCCTGAACCACCAAGCATTATATCAGCACCGTGCGCACCTTGAAAGAAAGTTGCCAGGGCAAAACCTTTATATGATACGTTTAAACCGAAACCATAAACTTTGTTAGGAACATCACCCCTACCAATTTGAGCTTTATCGTAATCGTTAATTAAACCATCACCGTTTAAATCTTTGTATTTGATATCACCTGGCCTTAAATTACTTTTAGAACCTGGTGCAGCGCTGGCATTAATTTCTTCTTGTGTATCATAAAGCTTTTCAGCTACATAACCGAATCTCGATAATACGTTAGTTCCTATGCGGTTCATCCATGGATAAGGTTGGGCCGGACGATCATCTTTTAAAATTTTATCTTTGTTATAAGTAAATGTACCCCTGATACCAAAATCTACCTGACCTACCTTGAAGTTATACTCTAAGGTGGCATCGATACCTCGATTATCCACCTCGCCTAAATTACCATAAGGCTGATTGGTTAAACCTACATATCCAGGAATAGATTGACGCTGGAAAAAGATACCAGTACGTTGTTCTTTAAATAAATCAACAATTAGGTATAAATTATCTTTCAAAGTTCTGATCTCCATGCCTAAATCCTGCTTACGGGATTCAGCCCAAACAACATCAACACCATAATCAGTCACATTGATTCCACTTATTCCATTATCGTAATTTTTACCGAATTGATAACCTGCTGCACCATCTGAAACCAGTGTTAAATAAGCAAACCTTCTACCTACTAAATTAGCATCAGAGATTTTACCAATACCAGTAATACCATCAGAATACCTGAACTTTAAAAAAGAAATGGTATTTTTCATTGATTCCCAAAATTTTTCATTTGATGGAATCCATCCAATGCCAAAAGCCGGAAAAGAACCATATCTGTTATTAGGAGAAAATAATTCCGATCCATTATAACCAAAGTTGGCCTCTGCAAAGTAGCGGTCATCGTATGAGTAAGTACCCCGAGCAGCAACTCCAATAAATCTTTCAGGAATTGACGCAGTGAAATCGCCAGCGAATGGGTTGGTGTAATCTTGGGTATAGGCCAAAATTAAACCACCAACACGGTGCTTTCCAAAAGCCCTATCATAATTAACTGCGGCTTCAGTATAAAATTTTCTATTACCACCTCTTGATGGCTCGAAACTTAAATAGTTACCACCGCTGGTAAATGATTGAAATAAATCTAAAGAACCATCAGCTTTGTAAGGATTATTAATGTCTCTAATAAAGTATGTGCTTTCTCTTTTTGATCTTCTGATAAAGTTCTCGTTATAAGCATCGAAGGCAACCATTGCAGTTGCGGTTAAACCTTCGGTAACCATTTTCAAATCCTGAGTCAATCTCAAGTTGGTATACAGCTGATTTTTAAATTCAGTACGGTAACCTCTTCTTGTTAAATCTGCATAAGGATTTCTAAAACCACCATTTGATGAACGACCTGGGATAAAACCTCCCGGATACATAACAGGATACTCAACCGGTGATACATCCAATGCAGAGCGGAAAATATCTTCAGTATTTTCGCCAGGATAATTGCCTGTAGAAGCATAACCTTGGATACCTAAATCCAATTTAGTAGTATTGGTTAGTTTTAAGTTTAAGTTACTCGTAAAGTTGTAACGTGAATAATTTAAGGCTGAATTATATTGTGCTAAATCATCTGTTTTTAAGAAACCGCCTTCATTATAATAAGCTAGCGAAACATAATATTGAGCATTATCTACACCACCACTTGCATTTAAATTTGCTCTGCGGGTACTACTGTATTTATCGAATAATTCGCTCATCCAGTTTACATTAGGATAAACCAAGGGGTCGGCACCTGATGTAGTTCTATTAATATAGTCTTGTGAATACTTTGCAGCCTGGCCTCTTCCTGTTAATGCCTCATTTGCGAGGTTCATATAGTTCACACCATCTAAAGATTCCGGATGTCTGACAAAGGTACTGATACCCTCATTATAATCGAAGAAGATTGATGGTTTACCTACTTTACCTGTTTTGGTTTTTACGATGATTACACCATTTGCACCTCTAACACCATATACAGCAGTACCAGATGCATCTTTCAAAACTGTGAACGATTCAATATCCTCAGGATCTATTGCGGTAATGGAACGTTCTACTCCATCTACTAAAACCAACGGTGCGCTACTACCGCCTCCAAAGGTAGCAATACCACGAATCCAGATATCAGCAGTGCTTCTTCCTGGTTCACCGCTTCTTTGTACACCAACCACACCAGCAATTCTACCTGCTAATGATTGGGTTACACTCGCCACTGGTTGTTTTAACTCCTTTGCATTGATTGTCGATTGTGCACCAATCAAAGAAACTTTACGTTGTGTGCCGAATCCCACAACAGCAACTTCTTCCAGCGCATTTGAACTCGGAACCAATTGAATAGAAATATTTTTTTGATTTCCAACAGTTACTTCTTTAGATTCATAACCCACATAAGAAATAATTAACACTGATGATTCTGATGGCACACTAATGCTAAATGCACCATTCACATCAGTGGCTGCAACCGCTAAAGATCCTTTTACTTTAACACTTGCTCCTGGGATCCCAGCGCCGGTTTCATCCTTCACGACACCTCGGATTACAATGTCGGCCAAAGGGTATTTTAATTCTTTTTTAGCCATTGGCGAAGTATTAATATTTATTGCACCCGCCGATGCATTAAATGTTAATCCAAGTGCCAAAGATAGTGCGCCCAGTTTACAGACGTTGTCCTTTGTCATAAGCGATTGCTTGATGAGCCTAGTAAATTTTTTGTTCATAATGGTTGGTTTTGTACTTGGTTAGTTATCTTATTAATTTGTTTTTTGTTTAATTTTCATTGTTATCAGGTATTATTTAATATTCCATTTATCAGCGAGCATTTTTATAAAATAGCCGCCTACAACACTTCGGGCTTGAAAACCAACCATTTTTCCGTTGGTAGTTTCATGCCAATCGCTTAAGGGAACCTTGCTTACCGTTTCAGTTGCAAACCGGTAAACAGGTTTTATAAAGTTTTGAAAGTCTGCCTGATTATCAGCAAGGGTTGCCGTCCAGATAATCCAATCAGATTTGGTGTAGGTTTTACGACTATCAAGTGGTAATCCGAAATCATTCTGTTTGGTCAAATAGAAATTAATTTCCTTTTTATAAACTTCTGCAGGGAAAAGGTCAAGTTTCAATAATTTGTCCCAAACCAGGTTATATTTCTGGCTCCAGGTATTTTTATTGTTAAAGGTTAAAGCAAAATGATCGCCTGCATCAGCAAGTTCCTGCCACTTTTTGGCCATGTCTGAAGCAGCATTTCTGTATTTTGAAGCAACATCTGCCTTGCCTAATTGTTGTGCCATCTGAGCATAAGCACCCAATGCCACAATTGCTTTTACAGATAGGTTTGCATTTCTCGCCAGATGACCAGCAAAATCATCAGTACATAGCTGATTAGCCGGGTCAAAACCTTCTTTTAATAAATAGTCTGCCCAAACAGACATTACCTCCCAATGTTTCTCCGCATATTTAGCATTTCCCTCAGCTTTCGTTATAGCGGCTGTCAAAATGATCATATTACCTGCTTCCTCTACCGGCATGTCTTCTCCGTAGGTTTGACCATTTGCCAAAGGATAAGTTCCCAGATCATGAGCTGCAAAAGGCTTTTTCCATTTACCACTTTCAGAATAATAAAAAATGCCATTCAGCATTCCCTTTAACAGTTCAGGGTTGTAAACCAGAAATTGTGGAGCCGAAGGATAAGTTACATCAACGGTATTGATTGATCCGTTACTAAAGTTTTCTTTAGATAGAAATAGGATATCTCCATTTGGTGCGTAAACAATTTTATGAGCAGCAATTGCCTGTCTATAAGCCAACTTACACAAGTTTGCATATTCTTCTCCACCAGCCTTTTTTGCATCTGCATATAACCGAGCATTAAAGGCGATGCATTTCGATTTTAAAGAAACGTATTCGTTACTCGCATTTACCAACTGGCTTTCGAAACTTTGACCACCATTTTTTCTCCAGACAGGCGACAATTTTTCACCAAAATATTCAACAGACTTAATATCATCGTATCCTAGCATCACATATTTTTCTACTTCAGCAGATGAAATGGACCCAAAAGAAATCACACTGCTCAGCGCTAAAGATTTTAAATTTTGAAACTGATTTTGTACCGGATATTTTGATTTAATAAAAGCATTTAAACTTTCCTTATCTGTTCCAATAAATTGAACAGGCTTAAATTGATCAGGAATAGCGATATACAGGTATCCCCAATCGATGCGCACATCATCACCTTTTTTCTCTAAAACCGGTTGTTCCACAGTGCCTGCTTTTAAAATAGCAAGATTCTCCTTTTTGCTTTTCCAGGCAGAGACAGCCTGGTTTGGTGTGTTAACTGCAATGTTTGATGATGCGCTAAAATAAACATCTACATTATGGGCTTTGGCATTATTGGATTTTACAGCATAACTGATGTAGCTGATTGGTCTTGCGGTTAAATTGATATCATTTAGTAACAATGGAGAAGTAAAGGTCACTTTTAAATTTACCCCACCGCATGTAAAAGTATAAGTTGTACTGGTTGCTTCTACTGTTACATTGGTTTGTGCGGCATTTAAAACTTTTATGTCCTGAGGAATTTCTTCGACAATGCCTGCATCTAAATGTCTGCCACCAGCAGTGTTTTTACAATCAATAGCTAAAATATTTTCGCCTGTTTTTAAAATACCATCTTCAATGGGAATATATATATACTCGTGCACCCAGTCTTCCTTTTTATAAATCGTTTTACCATTCAGGTAAACGATAACATTATCATCGTGGTTGAGCTTTAAATATTTTTTTGCTGTTGATGTTTGAGCGATCGAAAATTTTCTACGATAAAAGATTTCATTAGTATTCCACCTGGTTTTAGCTTGCTTGTCATCGCCAAAAGGAGCATTCCCTTTTTTCCATTCTCCATCATTAAAAGCAAATGTATACCAACCTTCTTCTGGTTGCTTTGTTGTATAACTTGCCTGATAATTTAATTCATCGGCAGCCGCTAAAAGCGTTTTATAACTTTTGCTGTCAGCACCCAAAAAACGATAAAACTGATTATCTACTTTGATAATGCCTGTTAGCGCATGCTCCTTACCTGTCCAGTGTTTGGTAATGGTGTTATTAAGTCCATCGCCGAAAGACCAAATGCTAAAATAGCTATCATGTGTAATTAAAGGGTAGGCAGGCGCTTTATCTTGCCCGAGTGAGCGAAGGCTAAAAAATGCACACAGCATCAGTAAATAAAGGGTTCTCATAATTAGTTATTTGGCTATATTAAATAAATAAAACGATTTACTAATTCAATATCAAAAAGCAATTTTAATTTGTATTAATAATATGATTTATCAATTCTGATTAATTGTATTAAAAAGCGATTTTAAAGTAAAACGTTTTACTAATTCAATATTAGAAAATAAAAAGCCATAAATAAAGGGATGTACCGCAATATTTGCGTTACAATAAAGAAATATTATCTTTCTATCAATTTGGAGGAAATAATAACCTGTTGATTTTCGAGCTTACTTTTAGAAGATAACTGACTCAATATTAATTGAATAACAGTTTCGGCGATTTCTTCTAATGGCTGTTGTACGGCAGAGATGCTTGGCGTATGAAGCTCAAAAACTTCATGATCGTCGTACGCGATAACCGCAAAATCCTCCCCTATCGTTTTGTTTATCTGTTTTAAAGCTTTGAGGCCACTAATGGCCAAATAGTTTGTTGCAAATAAAACGGCATCAATTTCTTTTGAGCGAAACAGAGATTTCATTTGTTCAATGGTTTCGTTCTCATCCTGGTTGAAATGAATTTTAACCACTAAATCATCATGGTAAGGAATGTTGTTATCGATCAAAGCTTGTTTATATCCATCCAGTCGCTCTACAATCTGCTCTACATCAATATCTGTTGTAACCAATGCAATATTTTTTTTCCCTTTTTTTATAAAGCTTTCAATGGATTGATAGGAGGCTTTGAAATGATCGCTACCAACATAATTAGTATCTATATCCGATAAATTTCTATCAAACAAAATTACCGGTTTGTTATCTGTTAATAAAACCTGGATATCCTCTTCAATGCCTTTAATCGGAGAAATGATATAGCCGTCTACTTTTCTTGATTTGAACATATTGATAAGCTCTTTTGCTTTATCTACGCTATTCTCGGTACTTGAGTAAATGATTTTGTAGCCTTTCTTATAAGCTTTATCTTCAATTAATCTTGCAATACGTGAGAAAAAAGAGTTGGAAATATCCTCAATAATTAAGCCTATGATATTTGAATGCCCTGTTCTTAAACTTCTCGCAATTTGATTGGGTTTATAACCACTTTCTTTAATGATCTTTTCTACCTTTTTTATTACAGCTTCGCTAATTGATTTATCTTTTGCTTTACCGTTTATAATAAAGGAAACTGTTGTGATTGATACACCTGCTTTTACAGCAATATCTTTTATAGAAAGAGTTTTCATTAATTAGCGTTTCAAATTATTGATGGTTTCAAATCAGCGTTAAACCTACAGGTTCGATTTTTTGCTAATATAAAGGATAATCATAATAATTTTTAAATATTAATCGATTTAGTCACTGTTATTTGTAAAATATTAATAACAGTTTATTATAGTTTAATCAAAAGCAAGAAAGGCACTATTTTAGTGCCTTTCTTGCTTTTGATTAGTAACCTGGGTTTTGAGCCAGATTTTCGTTTAATGTTCTTTGGATTAATGGAATAGGGAATAACTGTCTGAAAGAAGCAGATGGGGTATGGTCCCACCAGCTTGCGGTATGAAATTTCCCAAAACGAATGAGGTCATCACGTCTGAAACCTTCAAATACAAACTCTCTCCCCCTTTCATTCAACAACTCATCAAGTGTTAAATTCGCCGTGGTGTATTGATTTGCAGGCCAATTAGCATCAGAAAATGCACGTTTTTTACAATCGTTAACCAACTGTACTGCTTCTGCAGTAGCTGTTCCGCCATTTTTACGCATTAGGGCTTCTGCCTTTGCAAAATAAATCCAGGTTAAGCGATATAAATTCCAATCGTTACAATTGTAGTTGGGATCTATTGCAACAGGATTTCCGTTTACGATACCAGCAATATTATTCCCTAATTTATATTTATTAAAGCGAATACCACTATTTTCTTCGCCCTCGCTCATGTTTGATACAGTTGAGTTCACTTTAGCACGACGAATTTCATCAACAAAATTAATCTGTTGACCATCATACTCATTACCTCCAGAGGCAAGTGCAGGCTGTCCGTTGTCGAATCTTACTTGAGGCCCTTGCAACAACCAAGTAGACTTCCTCAAATCATCGTCACTATATTTAGTATAATTACCTGGCACCATTACAACTCCATTATTTCCATTTCTGGATCCTCCGTAAATTCGGTCTTGCTGGAAATGGAAGAACTCACCCGTCCATGACGGTTGTGAATTAGCTACTCTAAACTCATATGCTATTGCGAAAATCACTTCTTTTGATAAGTCATTTGTACTTTTGAACTGATCAGTAATGTTTGGATCAAGAGACATTGCACCATTTTGTCCGCCTGCTTCATTATTAATTAATTTATCTGCAGCAGCGATGCAATCGTCCCAACGAGCAGTGCCTGTCCAAACTTCAGCATTTAGATACAGTTCAACCAACATGGCATAACCGCCTGCTTGCGACATGCGGCCAATCATATTTCTTGATAGTTTAGGGGCCTTATCAATATTATCTTTAATTTCTTTTTCGATAAAAGCGAAAACTTCTGCACGTGGCCTAGTTTCGGGCTTCGCAGGTATGCCCACTTGTGTTACCACAGGAATATTACCGAAAAGATCCATTAGCTTAAGATAGTGATATGCCCTCAAAAGCTTTAATTCTGCGATATAAGCGTCTTTTTCTACCTGTGTTATACCCATTTGCGATAAGCTACGCTTCTCTAGATTTTCAATTGGGTCATTACAAAATCCAACTCCACCAAACATTAATGACCAGGCATTGTTTAATGGACCATCATCCACCAGCCAGGTATGGTAATGTAAACGTTTCCACTTACCACCATCTTCTCCATGTCGCCCTTTTGTTGGCCACGCCAATTGGTCGCCAGAAAGCTCTGATGGCCTCCACCACCCATCCTGACCTGACGGTGTTGCCCAAGCATTTGCATGCGTATAAGGTCTCAACACCGCAGATAATACTTCATTTTTATTGTTATAATAGTTATCTGTAACCAATTGGCTATAGATATTTTCGTCTAACTTGGTACACCCATTAAATAAAAGAGGTAATGCAATAAGTGCAGACAATATGATTTTTTTTAAATTTTTCATTTTTCTTAAATTTTAAAATCCAAAATTAACACCGAAAACAAATTGTCTGGTTGTAGGGTAAGGACTTCTGGTATCAATCCCTAAGCTACGGCCATTAATTTCTTGTCCTAAACCAGTATCTTGAATTAAATCCGGGTCATTTCCACTGTATTTAGTTAACAATGCCAGGTTTTGACCGACAGCATAAACACGTAGACTTCTGAAAGCTTTATCTTTAAATTTAAATGTGTAACCTAAAGTTATCTCATCAACTTTTAAGAAACTTCCGCTTTCCAAATAGTAATCAGAATACATGTAAGTGTCATTAATTTCAGCATATTTGGTAAAGGCATTATTTAATAAGTTCCCTTGCGTTCCAAATTTGTTTCCATAAGATAAGGCTAAAGTGTTTAGCACATCAAAATCCAATTTACTTCTTAAGAAAATTCTTAAATCAAATTGTTTGTAGGTAAAAGTATTTCCAAGAGATAGATAATATTTAGGAATTGCATTTCCCAATAGCTGAAAATCTGTTTGATCACGGAAAGGAGAAGTATTGATTTGAGCATTTGGTACAGCTTCTCCCGCACGATTATAAAACAGCCATTTACCATCTGCTGTAAAGCCAGCGAAACGTTTACCCCAAAACTCTCCAATATTGCGGCCTTCATAAGTACGAAACGCATTACCAAGTGCACCCGCTCCACCAATGCCTCCAAAGTCTCTCATATCTCGCTTGTAAACATCATTAGAATAAGTCTCTAACTTATTATCAATTGTACTTCCTGCAAAGTCAATATTCCAGCTGAAATCTTTGTTTTTTATTGCTTCATAATTTAGTGTTAATTCTAAACCTTTCGCAGAAATGGTTCCAACGTTGGTATAGATAGAGCTCTGAACAAATGGCGGTTGAGGAGAGGTATAAGTATCAAGTAAATCAACGATGTTACGTTTGAACACATCAATAGATCCACTCAATTTATTGTTGAACATAGCAAAGTCTAAACCTAAATTGTACTCACGTTTACGTTCCCACCTTAAGTCAGGATTTGGATTACGTGAAGGCCCATAAGTTTGCAACCATTGATTTCCAGGGAAGGGATAAAGATTTCCTGTTCCCAATGTTACTAATGACGCGTAATTGGCGAACCCAGAGTTACCGGTTTCACCATAACCTGCTCTGATTTTTAAGAAGTTAAGCCATTTTGTATTTTCCATAAACTTCTCTCGTGTAATTTCCCACGATGCAGAAACAGCCGGAAAACTTGCCCATTTATTGTTCACTCCAAATCTGGAAGACCCCTCTCTCCTTAATACAGCTTCAAAGTTAACTTTGCCATCAAATGTGTAATGCACACGACCGAATAATGCAATTAAGGTGTTATCATTTTTATTACTGGCTATACCAATTCTATTTATGGCAACAGGCACACTACCTAAATTGTTCTCCTCAAAAATATCGTTTGTGTAGCCACGGTTGTTTGCACTGAATGATTCGTTGACTTCATATCGATACGAATATCCGATCATTCCAGTTAAACGATGTTTTTCTTTGATGGTTTTGCTATACTCAATGGTTGGCTCAAAATTAAAATTTTGGTTTAATTCCGTTCCTTTATAAGCATATCCACCACCAGGTGCATCACCATTTTCTACAGAGTTTTGACTTCCTAATAAACGATATTGATTGTCAACAAATTGATTTCTTTGGTAGGCTACAAATGCAGAACCTTTCAAGTCTTTCAATATATCAATATCGATTTTACCGTCGACAGAATATGTTTGCTGGTTTCTTTTACTTGTTTCTTGCGCTAAACGAGCAACTTCATTGGTAATATTCCGTGTGAATAGATATGATCCGTCAGGATTGAAATATGATTCTGTTGGGTTTTTCGTTAACACATTTTCCCAGCCTCCGCCACCTAACAGGTTAGCATTGTTTATATTCGAAGCAACGTTAAATATTGCAGTTACTTTATCTTTGAAGCCTTTTTGCGTTAAACTCATTCTAAACTGATATTGCTCTCTGCTATTTTCTTTAGCAAAACCATCAAATTTATTATAAGTAAATGAACCGCGATAGTTTGATTGATCACTACCGCCTGAAATAGATAAATTTTGATAGTTGGTTAAGTTATTTTTATTGATAATATCATAAAAATAGTCGTAATCACCTCCGTAATCCTGAGCAGTGTACTGTCCATTTTTTATTTTCTCTCTAAACTGGCTTGCGTTCATAAAGTCAGGTCGCTCATACAAGGTTTCGTGCTTTACATAGCCATTATAGTTAAACTGTGTAGCACCTTTACGGCCTTTTTTTGTAGTTACCAGAATAACCCCAGCATTGGCCCTGGTACCATATATTGCAGCAGCCGATCCATCTTTCAGTACAGTGAAAGATTCGATATCATCTTGTTGCAATAAATCCAGATTACCACCTGGAATACCATCAATAACAATTAACGGACTTGATGTACCAGAAATAGATGTTACTCCACGAAGCTGGATGGCAACGCCTGAGTTCGGGTTAGAACTACTTCTTGTAATTTGTAAACCAGCAACTTTACCTTGTAATAAGTCGAGTGCATTTCGTGCACCACTCTGTCTAAAGGCTGCAGTATCAACTTTGGCAATAGCCGATGTTAATTCTCTTTGGCTACGGGTACCATAACCAACTACAACCACATCATCAAGCTTGGTATCTGATGAAACAGCAAGTTTTATATTTAAGCTGGTTTGGTTTCCTAAAGTTACATTCTGAGTTTGATAACCCACATAAGTAAATTGAAGAATTTCGTTTGCGTTTGCCTCAATTTTGAACTGACCATTGGCATCAGTAACCGTTGATTGTCCAGAAGTAACGTTTTTAACACCTACACCTGGTACGGGAAGATTTTGTTCATCTACTACCTTACCGGTTATGGTCTGTCTAACACTGGCTTGCTGCCAAGGGATTTCAAATTCAAGAAGGTTTTTGAGATCTTTTTGATCTGAATTTTCCGAAAACGCTGGCAAACTCGACAAAACAATTGCGGAGAGGCCAGTAAGTTTAAGTAAATTAATTTTCATCAGTTATTTTGTTATATGTTGAAGATTGAATAGGTTTTAAGGGATTAGCTACTGTGATTTCCGTTAGGCATGGAAATGCATGGTCAGTATTTGATTAGGTTAGTTTAATTAGTAAATGATTGGTCAATAATAAAAAAGTTAAATGTTACTAAATCGTTTTATTAGTAAAAAAGACGTTACAAAAACGTTTTACTAAATTCTGTCTGATTATATGACAGAATATAAACAAAGGCTATGTCAGTGCGTTTGAAGTTCTAATGTCGTTCTAATGATCCTTTGATTTATGACTTTTGAAATAGGAAAAAATAAGCCTCGCTGTTTTCTCAGATGCCCCTGGTTTACCCATCAGCTTCAGCAGATCATCATAATTTTTAAGCATGGCATTTCGCCCTTCTCCTGAGATTATGAACTGAAGCTCATCATTCACTTTTTGGGTATTGCAATCCTCTTGAATGAGTTCGGTTACAATTTTTTTGTTAACGATTAAATTGACCAGCGATATAAACTTAATCTTTACCAACATCCGGGCGATGGTTATGGAGATTGCACCACCTCTATAAACCACAACCTGCGGCACTTTGAATAATGCAGTTTCTAAAGTAGCTGTACCCGAAGCCACAATGGCAGCATGAGCATGGTATAACAAGTTATAAGTATTGTCAAATAAAAGACTAACCTTTTTATTACCGGTAAACTGATGATAATAGTTTTCATCAAAAGTTGGCGCAGCTGCAATGGCGAACTGATAATCCGGAAAATTCCCGGTAATGCTTAACATTACGGGCAATAATCGTTCTATTTCCTGCTTTCTGCTTCCGGGTAACAGGGCAATGATTTTTTGATGGCTAAGTTGATTTTTCTCTAAAAATCCGGCATCAGGAGAGAATTTTGCCTGCTCATCCAACAAAGGATTCCCGACATAATCAACGTCCATTCCCCATTCTTTGTAAAAATCTACCTCAAAAGGGAGAATGCAAAACATCCTGTCAACAACCCGCTTAATTTTAAGCACCCGTTTTTGATTCCATGCCCAAACTTTTGGAGAAATATAATAACAAACTTTTATGTTATTGGCTTTAGCGAATTCAGCGATCTTTAAATTGAAACCTGGAAAATCAATTAAGATTAAAACATCTGGTTGCCAGTGTAAAACATCTTCCTTACACTTTTTTAAATTTTTAAAAATTGTCCGCAAGTTTAAAAGTACCTCAGTAAAGCCCATAAAGGCCATATCAACGTAATGTTTAACTAACTCGCCTCCTTCTGCCTGCATTTTATCACCACCAAAATAACGGAACACCGCTTCGTTATCTTCCAGCTTCAATGCTTTCATCAAATTTGCACCATGTAAATCGCCGGATGCTTCTCCTGCCACGAGGTAGTATTTCATATTTTTAGTATCAAGTATTGAGTATCAAGTATCAAGACATGCTTGGTTTTCACTTTTTATCTTAAAAAACTTTATAAGCAAAGAAAATAAAGGCACAGAGAAATGTGGCTGCTAAAATGCCTCTACCAATGTTTTCTTTATTATACTTAAAAAAATATTGCATGGTATAAGCATTAACGGCGATACCACCTATATATAGTAAATCAGCCTTTGCTAATGACGCAACATGATGAATAACATACCAGGCAATTGAACATAAAATTGCGGGCACCATTAATCCGATTCCCAACCCAATCCAAACAGAATTATTTAATTTCCTTAAATTATCGTTCATTTCTGAGAGATTAGCCCAGGTTGATTCCGTCAGGTGCAGAAATGGTGTTTTTTCCTTTTAATCCTGAATCAGCCTGATGATCAAAATTCCATCCGTTTAAAGTTTGAATAGCATGGTGCGCAGTCAAATCAAACTGAACCGGCACAACCGAAACATAGTGATGTTCCAAAGCCCACACATCAGTATCTTCTCCTTTATCGAAGTTTTCAAAAACACCAGTCAGCCAATAGTAAGGGCGTTTATATGGATCAACACGTTCTTCAAATTCCTCCATCCATTTGGCATTGGCCTGCCTGCAAATCTTTACCCCTCTTAATTTATCTCCTTTCGGAAAATTAACATTCAGCAATGTTCCGGCAGGTAATCCGTTTTCCAAAACCTGTAAACAGATTTCTTTAATGTATTTTTTAGTATGACTGAAATCTGCATCAGCAGCAAAATCATCTAAAGAGAATCCAATGGATGGTATTTTTTCAATCGCCCCTTCCACCGCGGCAGACATGGTTCCTGAATACAATACGTTAATAGAATCATTTAAACCATGATTGATTCCTGATACGCAAAGATCTGGCTTTTTGCCCTTGAAAATTTTATTTACGCCAAGCTTAACACAATCAACCGGAGTGCCGCTGCATTTGTACATTTCAACACCAGGATAAAGATCTATTTTATCAAAACGAATGGGTTTTCCAATAGTAATGGCATGCCCCATCCCACTCTGTGGACTATCTGGTGCAACAACAACCACATTACCTATTTCTTGCATTACTTCCATTAAGTTTTTAATTCCTGTGGCCGTAATCCCATCATCATTTACAACTAAAATATTCGGTTTTGAATTATGTTTTGTCATGCTGGTAAAAATACAGAATATAAAATCAAGGCACAATAAAGCATTATTTTATATGCTAAAATCATTTATTACTATTTTATTAGTTATAAATTTTCCAAAGCATTTCATTAGATAGCTTAAAGCATATATATTTGGGTAAATAACTTATTACATGAATGTTGTATTTGGTGCATAGTGCCAATATTTCAATCATAACCATAAATCAAAATCAAATAAATGAAAATCAAACTATTTACATTGGCTTGTTTTCTCGTTGCAGGTTCGCTTGTAAAAGCCCAAACCACTTATCAATGGAAAACAGGATCGTCTGGAGGTTATACTTATAAGTATGTTACCAACGACCCCACAAAAACTCGTTTTTACACATTAAAGAATGGGCTTACTGTAATTTTATCGCAGAACAACAAAGAACCAAATATTACCTATAAAATGGCCGTGAGAGCTGGTAGTAATACCGATCCAAGAACCAATACTGGTTTAGCTCACTATTTAGAACACCTTTTATTTAAGGGTACTGATAAGTTTGGTACATTAAACTATGCTAAAGAAAAACCTTTATTGGATAAAATAGAGGCCCTTTACGAGACCTATAACAAAACTACCGATCCGGCCAAACGTAAAGAAATTTATAAAGAAATTGATAAAGTTTCTGGCGAAGCATCTGAATATTCCATCGCCAATGAATACGATAAGATGATGAAATCGATTGGAAGTGGTTCTACAAACGCACATACATCGGTTGAAGAAACTGTTTATGAAGAAGATCTTCCTTCAAACGCAATTGATAAATTTTTAACTCTTCAGGCTGAGCGTTTCCGTGCACCTGTTTTCCGTATTTTCCACACCGAATTAGAAGCTGTATATGAAGAAAAAAACATCGGCATGGATAATGATGGCCGCAAAATGTATGAGAAAATGCTAAATGCATTATTCCCTACTCATAATTACGGACAGCAAACTACCATTGGTACTATCGAACATTTGAAAAACCCATCATTAGTTGAAATCAGAAAGTATTATAACAAATATTATGTGCCTAATAACATGGCATTAATCATGTCTGGCGATATCAACTATGATGATTTAATCAAAAAAATTGATAAAAACTTCTCATACATGGTTTCTAAACCATTATCACTTTATAATCCGGCACCTGAAAAACCACTTACTCAGGTTCAGAAAGTTGATATTTACGGGCCAAGTGCAGAAAGCCTTTACGTAGCTTATCGCGGTTATGCTCAAAACAGCCGCCAAAGTTTATTACTTGATTTGATCAGCAGCATTCTTGCAAATGGAAAAGCGGGCTTAATGGATATCAACATTAATAAACAGCAAAAAATGCTGAGAGCTGGTGCCGGCTACAACCAGATGAAAGATTACGGTATTTTCATTTTAACTGGTTCGCCTAAAGCAGGGCAAAGCCTTGAGGAAGCTCAAAAGTTATTGTTAGATCAGGTAGAATTACTTAAAAAAGGAGAATTTGATGAAAGCTTAATTAAAGCAACAATAGCTAATATTAAATTGGCTGAGCTACAAGGTTATGATAACAATGATGTTCGTGCAAACGCCACAATGACTGCATTTATTCAAAACCGCGGTACTGAATGGGATAAAACATTGGCTTCTACTGATGCGATGGCCAAGATTACTAAAAAAGAGATTGTAGATTTTGCAAATCAATTTTTCATTAACAACTACGTATCTATCTTTAAACACAAAGGCGAAGATAAAAGCATTATCAAGGTAGAAAAACCAGCCATTACGGCCGTTAAAACCAATGCTAATGAAGTTTCTCCTTTCACTAAAAACATCATAAGCGCTCCTGTAAAACCAATTGCGCCTAAATTTTTAGATTATACCAAAGATCTTAATTTTGGTAAGGCAGGCATTGCAGATGTGATCACCGTTCAAAATACTGAAAACGGAATTTTCCGTATGAGTTATCGTTTTGACATGGGTTCATATAACTACAAATTATTACCTTATGCATCTCAATATTTAGCTTTCTTAAGCACTGATAAATATTCAGCAGAAGATATCAGTAAAGCCTTTTACAACCTTGCCTGCAGTTATAGCATTAATGTTGGGACTGAGATAACCACCGTTTCATTGAATGGCTTACAAGAAAACTTTGATAAAGCGGTAGTGCTTTTAGAAGATGTTTTAGCTAACTGCAAACCAAATGAAAAAGCTTTAGAAGATTTAAAAGGCCGTTTATTAAAATCGAGAGAAAACGCTAAGTTGAATAAGGCATCTATTTTAGGTGGCTTGATGAGTTATGCGCAATATGGTTCAGATAATCCATTCAATTATGGATTAACCAATGATGAAATCAAAAACATGAAATCTGCTGATTTGATTTATCTTTTACATAACCTAACCAATTACAAACACACCATCACGTATTATGGGCCAAAAACTTTAGCTGCATTTTCTGCAGATATTGCCAAGGTTCACGCCTTAGGAAAAGAGTTCACACCTGCTGCTCCAATGAAGAAATTTGTTTATACCACAACCGATTCAAACAAAGTTTACTTTGCTGATTATGATATGGTTCAGGCAGAAATCCGCTGGGTACGTAATGCTGGTTTATATGATCCGTCAAACGCTGCAAAAATTGGTTTATTCAATAATTATTTTGGTGGTGGCATGGGATCAATCGTATTCCAAACCATTCGCGAATCTAAAGCGCTGGCCTACTCTACATTCGCTGTATATTCTTCTCCAAACAGCAAGGAAAAGGAAAATACAATGATTGCTTATGTGGGTACCCAGGCAGATAAAATGAATGAAGCCGTTGCAGGAATGAATGAGTTATTGACCGTATTACCTGAATCTGATAAATCATTTGATCTCTCTAAAAGCAATTCATTAAATGGTATAGAAACGTCAAGAATCACTAAAGATGGCATTATCTATTCTTATTTGGCTGATAAAAAATTAGGTTTCGATCACGATTCGAGAATTGATGAATATGCAGCTTTAAAACCAT
Source organism: Pedobacter chinensis (assembly GCF_003339865.1). Classification (GTDB taxonomy): domain Bacteria; phylum Bacteroidota; class Bacteroidia; order Sphingobacteriales; family Sphingobacteriaceae; genus Pedobacter; species Pedobacter chinensis. The sequence goes on along the minus strand of NZ_QPKV01000013.1, from coordinate 70,056 downwards.
TAACTTTTGCTGATGTAAAATCTTTCCATAGCGGTAATATTTCTGGCAAACCTTACAACTATTGTGTTGTGGCTTCAGAAAAGAAAATTAACCTTGAAGATTTAGCTAAGTACGGCACGGTAACTAAATTAAATTTGGAACAAATATTTGGATACTAAATTAAGGTAGAAGGTATGAAGGTTGAGGGTTTAAGGTAAAATCCAACTTGCCAAAGCGTCCCGATTTAAAATCGGGACGCTTTTTTTATATACGGATTCTCATTATTTCATTCTTACTGTCTTTGAGGAATTGTCCTTTTGCAAACCTAAAGGAATTCAGGTTAAGAGGTTAATTCTTTATTTTTCAAGTTTATCTTTTCTACTCTCGCCGTCCTTGCGGGGACTGATCCTTCATCGTTCTGCGCTAATGCTGACTGACGAAGTTTCCGCATTGTGAATGGGGCAACTTCGTTAGTCTGATCTCACACATCTTTAATGTTTTGTTATGAAAATGGCCGGAACTGAAAAGCCATCTCAGCCCATATAATTTCAAGAAAAGAATAAAAAAGCACCACCAATTGGCAGTGCCTTCACTAATTTGTGAGCATAACTAGAAACCTATTTTTTCATATAATCGATCACAATTCCATTAGCCAGTAATTTCTTGTTAGCAGTAACCAGTTTACTTCCGGCAGGAACTTCAACAATTAAAACCGATTGATTGCCAGTGACAATGACATTTCTTTTAACGGAAACATTTTTGGCAATAAATTTTTGAGCCACTGCATCATAAAGGTCAACTTTCTTAGCGCCTTTAACTTTATAATTAATGGTTTTATTTTGCTGATAAGGATTATACAACAGATACGTTGGATAAGCCTTATTCCTGTAAAAATCAGTGGCTAAAACATCCAGTTTCAATATACCTTCTACATTGGTTTTTTCTACAATTGCACCGAATATTCCAACGTGTCCACTACCATAAACACTAAATTGAGAAACCTCAGGATTTTCTCCCGGCACCCATTTTGGTCCATCACCCTGAGCAACGGGTCCTTTTTTATCCATATAAAGTGTATCAAACGTAGAAGTTTTAGCGAAGCCTTCATAGGCTATAACTCCTTTAGTAACCGCAGCAAACTGAGGAATGGTTTGGCGGTCGGCAGGCATGTATTGTGGATAGAAAAAACGAGATGCATTTACCGCATTCAACATCCACTTGCCAATCGCATTCGCATAAGCAGGGTCATAACGTACGGTTGGGACCAATGGCCATGCCGCATCGAAAGTATTCATTAAAAATCCATATCCACCATGATCTACCGTACTGCCTACAACACCAGAAATATCATAACCGTTCCATTTACCGGTTAAAACACCCCACCCTTCGCGACAAACCGCAGTACCATCAAATGTCCAACCCAACAATTTTTGCACATCGAATTTTGTACCTTGCTCTACATTCATTCTTGCCGCCAGGTAGGCACCAAAGGGCATAAGCAGTTCATAAGTTGGGTTGATCTTATTACTTTCCAAAGCTGTCATCGCACTGATTGCTCCTTTTAGGTAACGTTGATCGCCAAATTTTTTGTAAGCAGCATATAAAACCCAGGCATGTCCGGCTGCCGCATCCTGTTGTGCGCAAATCTGGTTTTTCATTGGCTTCATTTGTGCATAATCAAAATAAGAATAGTTATAGTCGCCCTTTAAAATAGAATCGGCCTGATAAAACTTTTCAGCAATGCTTTTGGCAATCCAATCAAAATCTTTCTCGTGAGGATATTGCTCGTAAATTGCATAAAACAAAACATTCGGATAAACATCATACCACCAATCTCTGCCATAACCGCCACCCAAAAGCGCCACTTCAGGAGCGGTGTTATTCATCATGATATTCCATTTGGTATCACGATTGAAATAATTCTTTAGCATGCCCGCATAGTTCAGGCCATTTTGTTTGCTCTTATCAATGCCAATTAAACTTGCGCCCATCACGGCCCCCATATTGGCTAATGCCTCATGAAACATTCCTTTGTTATTCTTGCCCTGCCTAACATCACCAACAGCGGTGTAAATTCCCACTACGGGCTGATCGAAGTTTTTCCTGGTGCTATCTATCCAAACCATTGGCCAGTAATCGCCCTTGGCATTAAAATCATAAATGGTTTTATCGAAGTTTTGAGCCATCAATTTCCAGTCGATAATTTTTAGGGGCTGCGGCAAATTAGCCATTTCCTCTACTCTGCTCAGCTTAATTTGCTTTACCTGGGCTTGGGAAATGCCATGGTTTAATATTAGCGTAAATGCGAAAAGTATTTTAAAGTTAAATTTCATAGAATCTGGTTTAATTTTGCATATTCGATCCCTGGAGATCGAGAATATTTTTCATTTTAAAATCCTTCTGTTGCGCTCAAAGCTATCATGTAAGCACATTTTTAGTTACTGGGCACTATGCACTTTATTGTCGTCGTTTGTAAGGAGGACACATGAAATTGGCGATTTTATCGCCAGAATAATCATTCATTAATGCACATTAAGAATCCTTAACCTATAATCTCTGGCTGCCATTTTTTCAATTGTGTTCATGCTTGCTTTGCAGGTTTTCATTGTATTCAGAATGACCAGCACCCTGATTATTTTCTTAAGTTTCTGTCATCAAATAGGTGCAACCACACCAGGTTCTTCGTTGCTTAAAATTGGTGCCTCATCTATGTTTTCTATTTTGCCTTGTTTAATAATTCCCTTGGCCACCCAATATGAAGCGAGTTGTAAAATCGCCACGATAATGATTGCATAACGCAAGGCGATCTCGACAGAAAAACAATAGGCCAAAATTAAAAAAGTACCTGCACCAGTTAAACGCCCCACATATAATCCGGCCTCATGATTTAAAATATAAGCAAATTCGCTTCTCTTTTCTTTTTTGGTCAGAATATCAATCACACTGAATTGAATCGGAAAATATGCTAAATCCAAAAGAGGTTTTGCCAGCAATAAAAATAGCATAAAAAGGATTACACCTAAGCTGCTGTATAAAATCCCGTTGATGATTGCCGCAATCGCAAACAGCACCAATCCTGCACCGAACACATATAAACGATGTTTAGGCGAAGTATTTCGGCCGATAATGTACATGGCCACTGCTGCAATGATGGCACCGATTGATTGAGCAGTACCTAATGCGCCCTCTTTACCAACCAAAAGCATGATTAACATTGCCGGAGCAGTAACTAAAAAGCCTTGTACCAACCCCTTCAAAGTTGCCAAACGCAATAATTTGTACCAATATGGATCAAACCTGAAGTAAACGAACTTTTTTTCAGTAGGGTTTTGAAAGTTACCCCTATAGCACATAACAGATGCCAGAATTGTAATAACGAAAACCATTCCGGTTACTATTTTATAAGCCAAATGAGCGCTGCCGCTGATTGCATTAAATTCAATAAACCAGCCAATCAGCACCGGTATTACAACAGCGATGATGGTATAAAAAAATGTCTCCAATCCATAATAATAGTTTCTGTTTTCATCATTAGTAATCGCAAGCGCCAGAAAATCTCTGTTTGCCCAATAAAAGCCAAATGACATTCCCATAATTAATCCGGCTATGCCTATTCCCGTATTATCAAGTGTGGTAAGCGACATCATCACCATCATGGAAACACCGCTTAGCATCATTCCTAAAGAGTATAAGGTTTTAATGGAGAACTTACTCAGTAAATATCCGTTCAGAAAAAAAGTAATGGGAATTCCTGTATAGATGGTTAGTTGATAAATAACCACTTTAACCGGATCGTTCGAGCTGCGCATAACATAGGCTGCAACAAAAATATCAATTACAGGGAGTACAATACTGTAAATTAAGTTGGTTAGGGTAAGTACCCTGAAATTATACGACTGATTTTTGAAGTGCGTAATTTCTGATTTTAGTTTATTCAGCATGGTTATATTTTAATTGCGATAAAATATCTTGAACAGAGAATTTAGCACCGCATACAAACTCATCTGCGGCACCATAATAAAGGGTTAGTTCATCGTTATTAAGGGTATGCCCGTTTGTAAAAACAACCTGACCAAAAAAACCGCACATTTCATATTCAGCGATTGGTTGCATAATGGGTTCATCAGTTTGTGCAATCACTTTCGATGGATCATTCAAATCCATTAAAAATGCGCCCAAACAGTATTGATGTTCGGCATTGGCACCATGATAAATTTCCAACCAGCCTTTATCGGTTTTAATCGGTGCTGCCCCTGCTCCAACCCTTTTGCTATCCCAATTATTTTTCCGGGTTTTAATGATGCATTTATGATTTCCCCAATGAATGCCATCAGGTGATTCAGCAAGCCAGATATAATTACCACCTAAATCGACACTGCTTGGACGATGAAGTGCATAAAATTTACCATTTATTTTCTCTTCAAACAGCGCACAATCTTTGTTGTGCGGAGGAATAATCATTCCATGTTTCCCGAATGTTTTCCAATCTTTGGTCGTCCTCATACCAACACCTACACCATGTTCAGAAACAGCGGTAAAGGTTAGGTAATAAGTGTCTTCAATGAAAGCTACACGGCAATCTTCTATGCCAAAAGCCTCATCGGGGCCCTCTCCCTGTAACAAAGGGTAACCTTCAGGTTGGTAAAAACTGATGCCATCATCACTACAAACCAAACGTAAATGTGAAAGTGTGGTTAGGTAATCGGCACCTTTATAATTAATTACCCGTGGATCATCAGCCACTAAACCGGGATCATTCTCTTTAATCTCAATAATTTCAATTCCATCCCCTTTTAAAACCGGAAACGATATAATCCCCTCTTTTTGTTGTGGTCTTTCAGCTACGCGAATCAGCAACCAGGTTTTATTTTGAAATGTAAAAACTCCGGGATTTAATAAACATGCGATCTCCAATCCGGGTCTGCTTGGAATTAAATCTTTTGGCGATAAAATTGGGTTCTGAGAAAATCTTTTTGCACTATCTGTCATAATATTTGGGAATAGTTATCCAATAGCCAATGAACTGACTTGAATGGAGTTTAAAAATTAATTGTTGCTTGTTGTATCATTAACAAAACAAACAACAATTAATGAACGATTAATAACCAGGATTTTGTTTTAAGGTTCCAGCCGATGCATCAACCTCTGCCTGAGGTATAGGATACAAATAATGTTTATCCTGAAAGTTTTTGCCATGGGCAGTCATCACTGCTTTTGCAATTTTCCAGCGCTTAAGATCCAGCATCCTTTGCGATTCAAAACCCAATTCTACCCTACGCTCAGCGATCAGCCAGTTTTTGATCGTTGCTTTATCTGTTGATGCAGGCCGATCAGGCAAAGTGCCTGCTGGAGGTAAAGTACCTGTTGCACTTACACTTGTTCTCGCTCTTGCCCTGATTTGATTGATGATTGCAATGGCATCGGCGTATTGCCCCAGCTCATTCTGGGCTTCTGCTTTCCATAATAAAACGTCAGCATATCTGATATAAATTTTATTGTTGGCGGCATCATCATTTCCTTTGTTTGATCCGTTTGTGCTACCCAATAATTTATTCACATTTTGATTTGGAACATCAACGGTATAAAGCTTTCTGGGGTCGTTCGCCTCAAAAGCATTTAAAAAATCGGTGCTTGGTGCAAAGAAACCCCAGCCTAGCGGTGCACAAATGCCATTTCCTTTTAACGGATTTTGATTGCTCTGATGATCATAACAAAAGATAACTTCATTTTCTGCAAATTCTTTGGTTTGATCAAAACTGTCGAAATAATTGGTATTCAGACTATAAAAACCTAAAGATTGCAGTTCATTTACGCTGGTAACCACATCTGCCCATTTTTCTGTATATAAAGCGGCTTTTGCTTGTAAGGCAATAACAGATCCTTTATTTACCCGCCACCTTTCAGTTGCTGAACTGTATTTTGCATTGGGCAACAAGCCTTTCGCCAGATTCAGATCAGATTTAATTTTATCCCAAACTAAGTTTTTATCGGCTCTTACCGCAACTTCGAAAGCTTCCTGATAGGTACTTACCGGTTTAAGAATCAATGGTACATCACCAAAGTTGGTTACCAATGAAAAATAATAGTAAGATCTTAAGAAATAAGCTTCTCCCAATAATTGATTTTTACGTGCTGTTGTAATGCCTGTAATTGCTTCAATATCTGGTTTGGTTAACAGCTCAATGGCGATATTTAATCTTTTAATTCCCTCATAATCGTATTTCCAAAGTCCGTTTGGGCCACCATTGGTTGAGGTAAAGGTAAAATTATTAACATCATCCATCCATGGCTGATCTCCATCAGGATTCCATTTTTTTTCCATGTCATCAGATGCGATATCCTGCATAACCAGATCATTTTGAAAAACCAAACCGCCACCCCAATCCCATTGTGCCAAAATATTCAAACGGTTGGATAAAAGTTGGTATGCTGAATTAACCGAGTTTTCTACCGTTCCTAAAGTTGGTGTTGTATTTACCTGCTCTAAAGTTGTTAAACCTATCGCTTCGGTAGTCAGTTGCTTTTTGCAACCTGCCAATGTTACCAAACCAAACATTGCACTTATCAATAATATTCTTTTCATAATGCTTTTTGCAAAAAGGTTTACAAATTAATTTTTAAACCAACAATGAATGCTTTTGACTGCGGGTAAGTCCCTTTATCAATTAATGATGTCGATTCAGGGTCCAATCCTGTGTAATCAGTTATGGTTAATAAGTTTTGACCGGATGCATATAAACGAACATTTTTAACCCCGATTTTTTTCACATCGAAAGTATAGCCCACCTCAATATTTTTTAGCCTTAAGTACGATGCATCTTCTACAAATACGCTCGATACGTTGCCACCACCATTGTTGTTGAAAGTAAGGCGAGGTAAAGTATTGCTTGTTCCAGGCCCATTCCAGCTATCTAAAACTGAAGTCATTGAGTTAAACGGCCGGCTATCAAAATTGATGATTTGTTTTAAATCATTGTAACGATCAACACCTTGTACGCCTTGCAATAAGAAGGAGAAATCGAATTTTTTGAATGATGAAGAAAACGCAAAACCATAGGTTAATTTTGGTACGGGGTTACCAATGAATGTTCTGTCATCAGCGTTGATTTGTCCGTCGCCGTTTAAATCTTTAAACCTGATATCTCCTGGTAAAGCGCCATTGGCGTTAGAATACAAATGAGTACTTACTTCAGCTGGTGTTTGATAAATACCATCGAAAACCAAACCAAAATATGAATTGATTGGTTGCCCGACTTCTGTTCGGGTATGGGTTTGATCATCGTTTATGTTTTTAACAAACTCCTGCAATTTGTTTACCCTGTTTGTTAAAGTCGCAATGTTTGCATTTACATTATACTTGAATGCATGTTCGCGATTTTGGAAATTCAAGCCAAACTCGAAACCTTTATTGGTAACCTCGCCTGCATTTACATACGTACGATCAATAACACCAACCGATACCGCAGGCAAACCAACAGTTAACAAAATATCATCCGTTTTCTTTACAAAGTAATCAGCTGTAAATGAAAGCCGGTTTTTTAACACACCAAAGTCAATCCCAAAATTGGTTTGCGTAGTCGTTTCCCATTTTACATCAGGATTCCCATATCTCACTACGTTAACAATGCCTCCAGATTCTGAAACCAATGTTTGGTAGGTGTTATTAGGGATTTCCTGGTTACCTGCTTGTCCCCAGCTTGCTCTCAACTTCAATTCAGAAATCCACTGGACATTGCTCATAAATGTTTCGTTTGATACAATCCATCCGGCAGATGCTGAAGGGAAATAACCCCATTTGTTAGTCGGCCCAAAGCGGGATGAACCATCAGCTCTTAATGTTGCGGTAGCGAAATATTTATTGTCGAAATTGTAGGTTCCACTTCCGAAAAATGATACAAGATTGAATTCACTTGCTGAACCTGAATTATAAATATTGGTCAGGCTTCCGTAATCAAGATATTGAAATCCTGAAGTGCTTTTATCGAAATTCTGCCGGCTGCCACCAATTGCTGATGATTTACTTGAAATGTTCTCAGCACCCAGTAAGAAATTCACATTATGTTTTTCAGCAAAGCTTTTCACGTAATTTAGAGTGTTGGTAAAAGTGAAGTTCATTACTTCTCCCCTGTTCTCATCTAAATTATTGGGTTTATTATTTCTCCCCATTCCTGGATAAAGTTCATCCGGATTGTTATCATTATCATCGCCATAATTCTGAGCGAAGTTTTTATTGTGAGAAAAGCTGATATCTACACCAACACTGGATCTGAAGGTTAGAGATTTATCGCTTAAAAACGCATATTCTGCATAAAGATTTCCAAAAGTCTGGAAGTTTTTACGCTTATCATTAGTAAAGTTAACAATAGCAATTGGATTTGAACTGAATTCAAAATTCTTATCCCACCCATTATTATTACCTGTATAAAAAGGTAAATCGGTGTAAGGATTTGATGCAGAATAAGTAGGATCAGTAACACTTTTATAAACACCTAAAACGGGTGGGCGCAATAAAGCATGACGAATTACACCTGGAACATCACCACTTGATGATAATTTATCTTGCTTTGCAAAGCTTAATTGCAGATTTGTTCCTACTTTAAAACGGTCGGTAACATTGGCATTCACATTGGTTCTGAAATTAAAACGCTCATAACCATCGTGATCCTGAACCACAATACCATCTTGTTTGTAATATCCTGTTGAGATTAAGTACTGAACATTATCTGAACCACCATTTACTGATGCCTGAAGGTTTTTGGATTTCCCGGTTTCGAACAATTCATTTAACCAATCTGTATCGGCTAAATCCGTTCTGCTTCTTGCTGCCTGATAAGGACTAACCGCATTGGCTGCATTGCCTAATGTATTGTGCCATGCCCTGTCTTTAACCGTTAAATACTGATCAGCATTGAGCATTTTTGGTAAATTAGTGGTCTGATGAAACCCTGAAAAGTATTCTACGTTAATATTTGCTTTCCCCTTGCTGCCGCTAATTGTCGTAATTACCACAACACCGTTAGCCGCACGCGAACCGTAGATTGCTCCGGCAGCAGCATCTTTCAATACCGTCATCGATTTTACATCGCTTTGGTTCAGAAATGAAATATCACGTGTGGGTACTCCATCTATCACATACAGTACGTCATTATTGCCTAATGTTCCCTCGCCTCTTATTCTGAGTTTGATTCCATCTCCGGGCGCACCTGTATTAGCCGCTACGAAAACACCGGCAACCTGCCCTTGTAGCGCCTGCGCAACATCAACAATTCTGGTTTTTTGCAAATCATTCATATCTACCTGCGCAACGGAACCCGTAATTGAGGCTTTCCTTTGTGTGGTGTAACCAACCACCACAACATCATTCAAAGATTGAGATGAAGGTTTTAATGCAATATTTAAATTTCCTCCATTCGGATTTAAAGTAACTGCATCATAACCGATATAATTAAATGTTAAAGTTTGGGCTGAACCCGCTTGTAGGGTTAACACATAAGCCCCATTACCATCTGTAGAAGTTTTATTATTGGTGTTGGTTTGCATAACCACAACGCCAGGTAAAGGCTGGTTGTTCTCATCTGTTACTTTACCCGTTACCCTCGTTTGTGCATAGCCCACAAAACCAGACATGGCCAACAGAAAGAAAACCAACGATGCATAGATACGTCTGTTTTTTTTCATTTGATTTATATTTGATTAAGAGCAAATATAGGCTGGCAGCTGTGCAAGAAGAGTGTACTATAATAACATTTTAGTTCACTATTGTTGCAAAAAGCTATTTAGAGGAGGTTTTACTAAAAAATTTCAGTAGTCTCCGATCCTTCATGTTGCTTTTGCCTATAATCATTTGGAGCTAAATGATAGATTTTTTTGAACTCCCTGAAGAAATAAGACTTATTGTTGAAACCTGTTAAATAGAAAATTTCTGAAACATTAAGCTTAGAGTTTTGGAGCAGAACCGCGGCATGTTTCAATCTGATTCTCTTGATAAATTCGGAAGGGGTCATCCCTGCCAGGGTTTTTAATTTCCGGTACAGTTGCATTTTGCTAATGCATAATGCATCTTCTAATTTCGATGCATCCAAATCAGGTTCTGATAAATTATCTTCCACGGCCTTAACCAAAGCATTCAGGAATTCTTTATCTCCTTGTTCCAGATCAACATCTACAAACTGATTGTTAATATTTCTATCCTTAATCAAATGATTCATGCGGTTTCGGTAATCCAGAAGTTTGCGAACACGCATTTGCAAATAATTTACATGGAAAGGTTTTGAAATATAAGCATCGGCGCCTGTTTCGTAACCTTCGGTTTTATTTTCTTCAGTTCCCCTGGCAGATAACATGATAAATGGAATATGGCAGGTGGCAGGGGCCGTTTTAATGTATTTACAAAGTTCCAATCCATCCATATCAGGCATCATCACATCACTGATAATGATATCTGGTGTATTATTTTTTAGAAACTCTATCGCTGAACGGCCATTTTCAGCTTCATAAACATTGTATTGATCTTTTAAAATATTTCTGATCAGGAAACGAAGTGCAGCATCATCTTCCACGATTAAAACACTAGACGAAGCGAAACCTTTTAAATCATCAATTAAAGCAATTTTATTATTTTGCTCCACCGTTTCCATTGATTCTTCATGGTAGGGTTTCAAAATAGACTCAAACAAATAAGAAGGTGCAGAGGCCACCACCTCATCTTCTTTGCCTTCCATTGTTTGTTGAAGCTTCAATTTAAAGTTAAAGTAAATCCAATCATTTTGAAGGTAAACGCTAATATTTCCATCCATAATTGAAATCAATTCTTTGGTAAAAGCAAGGCCAATGCCAGTACTTGATTTTCCAAAATGATGATCATTACCAATATGGAACTCTTTAAAAATATCTTTAAGGTCATCATCTTGAAGCTTACAACCCGAATTGGCTACAATAATCTCTAAATCTTCGTGATCATAATTAGCATTAAACACTACTTTTTGCCCTTTTCCTGAGTGTTTAAAAGCATTTGACAGCAGGTTAAAAAGAACTTTCTCAAATTTATCCTTGTCAATAAACCCGGCAATTCCTGCCTGAATTTCTCTGATAAATTGCTGCTCATTTTTTTCGGCTGCAGGAATAAATAACTGTGTAAGGCTATTCAGTAACTTACTGATATCGAAATAATCATCGCTGCGTTTTAGGTAACCTGCCTCAGCTTTCCGAAACTCTAGTAATTGCTGTACCAAATAAGTTAAACGGGCGGTATGCTGATGTACAATTGATAAAAAGTAATTCTTATCGATCGCCTTATCAATCGTAGTACGCTTTTGCATAAAATGCTCCACTGAACCTAAAATAAGTGTTAAAGGTGTTTGAATTTCATGTGCTATATTGGTAAAAAAGTTAATTCTCTGCCGATGAACTTCTTCATCCTTTTGCCTGAAAAGATATTCCCGTTCAAGCTTAAATTTCATTTCAAGCTTATTTTTTCTGTACAGATGAAAAGCATACCCACCTATAATCAGCAGTACAAAATAAAATGCATAAGCTGGATAGGTAAGCCAAAAATATTGTTTTACATCTAGTTTTAATGCGACAATGTCTTTAGTCCAGATTCCCTCCCCGTTACTCCAGCGCACCAATAATTCATATTTACCTGGTGGAATGTTATAGTAAGCAATTTTCCCATCAGTACCTGTATATCGCCAGCTTTGGTCCAGACCATTGAGCTTATAGGCAAATTCATTTTTAGCGGCATTGAAATAATTTAAAGCATTAAATGAAAATTGGAAGAAATTGCTTTTGCGCTCCAGATCGAAAATCTTAACCGGTTGTTGTTTAGCCTTTACAATGAGATATTGGTTGCTTTGAAATTCTTTTCCACCCAGCTGCAGATCGGAAATTAACAAATTTGGCTGCTTTGTATTTTCGGTAATGTATTTCGGCAAAAAATAGTTGAACCCATAAATCCCACCAAAAAGCAAATTATCATTGGCTGCTTTAAAAGTTGCACCATCGCTAAATTCATTGCTTTGTAAACCATCACTTTCCTGATAATTGGCAATGCTGTTATTAATTGGATTTATTTTAGCTAATCCTTTATTTGTACTCAACCAGATGTTTCCTGAACCATCTTCCTGAATGGCGTGAATGGTATTGTTTGGCAAACCTTTATCAGTGGTAATTTTGGTAAATTTCGGTTTATCTTTTAATGACTCACTGTGCGACAAATAATTTAAACCATAGCTCGTGCCAATCCAAAGACGGTTTTTGCTATCATAAAACAATGATAAAACATCACTATGTGATAAGCTTCCTTCGTAACCAAATGCTTTATAAGTTTTAAACCGGCCCGTTTTTTTATCCAGAACACTTAAACCACCATAGCGGCAGGCGATCCATAAACGATCATCTTTTCCTTGCGCCAAAGCGTAAATGATATCATTAACCGGTCCTTTTTTTTCAATTGATGAAGAATAATACTGTTTAAAATGCTGGATAGAAATGGATTGATCCTGATCTCGGACAACTTTGAGATGAACCAATCCATAACCACTTGTACCTATCCAAACCGAGCCATCCTTATCCTGAATAATAGCATAAACAGACCTGAATTCTGGCAGCTGCTCTGTATTTTTGATGTTTTTCCAGTTAATAATCTTTTTTAATTTCTGATCGTAAATGGAGAGTCCTTTACCATCAGTACCTATATAAATAAATTGATCGGAACCTTTTTGAATGGCAAAAACCGAATTATTTTCCAACCCCGCATTCACGTCGATTTTTTGAGTTTTTGCCAACTGGTTGCCTGGTTTCCAAAAATCATTAAAAACCAAAACGCCATTTCCTTTTGTACCAACCCACAAATTCCCGGCATCTTCAGCAAATGCCCGTATCGGTTTGTTTATACTTGTACCATTTATTTTGGTTACCAGACCGAAGTAGTTCTCTTTTGGATAAATCTGAATCAAACCATTTCCATCTGTACCTAACCAAAGTACCTGATCATAACCAACATTTAGTGCGGTAATCTTAAGATTTTCAACCGCTTTTACCTCATCTTTAAGAAATGGAGTGGCTTCAAAGTTTTTATTAAAAACACTGATTCCCTGATTCTCCCAGGCTAAAACATAGTTTGATTTATAAAAAGTAATTGATTTGATCTTCCGTGCTGATAATTCAAGTGGCTTTACCTTCAAATTATCATCAATCAGAAAATGATGATCATGATTGTTTGTAAAAATGATCTGATTATTGGCAACAACGAAATTATTTATCCCATCAGGATTGGATATCGACCTGATTACCTGTAGTTTATTTTGACCGATTTTGCTTAAAACCAAGGTTCCGGACTGATTTAAATAACATAGCTTATCATCAACAAAGCTCATTTTAACAATACTTTCATTAGCGCTGAATTTTTGGAAGAAAACAAATTTATCGGCAATAAAATCGTATTGGCTTAAAGTGCCATTTGCAGCGAAACAAAAAACCTCTCCATTTTTATTAATGATTAAGTCATATTCATTTTCCCGGATTTTTTGTGGAGAGGTATTTTTATAAAAATAACGACTAAATTTTCCCGAAACCTTATTATAACGTGAAATTCCTCCAATGGTATTAATCCATATATTGCTGTGATTATCTTCTTTAATCGACTGGATCACATTACTGCCGATACTGTTTTCGACTTTATCTATATTATGGTTATAAACACTGAAATGTGCCCCATCATATCTGTTTAACCCATCCCAGGTACCAATCCACAAAAGCTGATCTTTATCCTGAAAAATGGCGTTAATAGAACTGTTGGATAATCCGTTTCTGTTATCAAATTGCCTGTAATAAAAAGATACTCTTGGCTTTACATCTTCCGCAAGAACACTTTGATAGAACAAAACACCCATTAAAAAAAAGAAGAAGAAAAATGCCTTACTCATATTAAGCTTTATTGAAACGATTTATTTGGATAGAACCTTCGGAGATGATTAAATCTACTTAAAAAATTTGGATTTAAGGATAGAAATGAGCGTACACAAAAACAGGCCATCAAAAACTGATCGCCTGTTTACATTGTGATTGATAAAATGCTTATAATGAGTTAATCCATTTTACAAGCTCGTCCCTGCCTTTACCTGTTTTCTGCTGTAATTTTCCTAATAACTCATCGTCCTGACCTTCTTCATGTTTCAAATCATCGTCCGTTAAATCTGCATATGCTTGTTTAACTTTTCCTTTTATCTCGTTCCACTTTCCTTTAATTTCCAACTTATCCATATTCGTAGTTTTATATAAATATTTAGTTTTATAAAGAGAACAAGAATTTATACTGGTTTGTTTTACATTAAAATCAACGTTTAAAAAAAGATAACCAAAAATCATCCTTTGCGGGCGCAACACCATGAGGCGATGGTGAAAGTAAACTTTCCGTACATCCTTAAATTAATGGTTTAAAGTTTCTGTGCAGCATCCATTATCTCCTCAACAACGGCCGGATCCAGCAAAGTAGAAGTATCACCTAAATTGGAAGTATCGCCTTCGGCAATTTTTCTTAAAATACGTCGCATAATTTTCCCTGAACGTGTTTTCGGCAAACCTGAAACAAAAAGTATTTTATCAGGTTTTGCAATAGCCCCGATTACGCGGGTTACCGTTTGCAGAATATCTTTTTTAGATAACTCGGCTTCTCCGTGCATTTCCGGATAAATCACAAAAGCATAAATCCCTTGCCCTTTAACATCATGTGGATAACCCACCACGGCACTTTCTACAACACCAGCATGCATGTTAATGGCATTTTCAACCTCGGCCGTTCCAATTCTATGGCCAGAAACATTCAACACATCATCTACACGCCCAGTGATTCTGTAATACCCATCTTCATCGCGCAGGCAACCATCTCCTGTAAAGTACAAATTTTCATAAGCAGAGAAATAAGTTTGCTTACAACGTTCATGATCTCCATACGTTGTACGCAGCATGCCTGGCCATGGAAACTTAATGCAAAGGTTTCCACTTACGCCATTTCCCTCAATTTCATTTCCATTTTCATCAACCAAAACAGGTTGAATACCTGGCAGTGGCAAAGTGGCATAGCTGGGCTTTGTTGGGGTAACTGTGGCAATTGGAGAAATCATGATTCCGCCGGTTTCTGTTTGCCACCAGGTATCAACAATAGGTGCCTTGCCATGTCCAATTTTTTCATCAAACCAATGCCATGCTTCTTCATTAATAGGTTCACCTACCGAGCCAAGAACACGAATGGTGCTTAAATCTTTTTCCTTTAAAGGCTCATCACCAAAACTCATCAGTGAACGAATGGCCGTTGGAGCAGTATATAAAGTATTTACTTTATGCTTTTCTACAATATCCCAAAAGCGTGATGGGCTTGGATAAGTTGGAATTCCTTCAAACAAAACTGAAGTTGCACCTTGAGAAAGCGGACCGTAAACAATATAAGAATGACCAGTAATCCAGCCAATATCTGCTGTACAGAAATAAACCTCACCAGGTTGATAGTTAAACACGTTGCTAAAAGTATAACCGGCATACACCATGTAACCACCACAAGTGTGCACCACGCCCTTAGGTTTACCTGTTGATCCGGAAGTATAAAGGATGAAGAGCATATCTTCTGCATCCATTTCTTCAGCCTCGCAAATATCATTAACATGCTTAACTTCATCTTCCCACCACACATCGCGTCCTTTCAGCATGGAAACCGGCGTACGGATATGTGTTAACACAATACATTTTTCTACCGTCGGGCAGCCGATCAATGCATCATCAATTACATCTTTTAATGGGATTTGCTTGTTTCCGCGATAAGCACCGTCAGCTGTAATAACCAATTTACATCTCGAATCGTTAATCCGGTCGGCAATTGATTTAGCAGAAAAACCACCAAAAATAACCGAATGAACAGCTCCGATTCTGGCACAAGCTAAAACAGCAATGGCCAGTTCGGGAACCATTGGCATATAAATACAAATCCGGTCACCTTTTTTAGCACCATTGCGTTTTAAAATATTCGCAAATCGGCAAACACGTTCATGCAACATTTTATAAGTAAGTGTTACGCTTTCTTCTTCCGGGTTGTTTGGCTCCCAAATGATTGCCGGCTTATCGCCGTTTTTTTCTAAATGACGATCTAAACAATTTTCGGTAATATTAAGTTTGGCACCTTCAAACCATTTAATATTAGGCTCGTTAAAATTCCATGATAGCACTTTAAACCAAGGCTTACGCCATTGAAAATTCTGCGCTACCTCGCCCCAAAACTGTTCTGGGTTTTCTATACTTTTTTTATAATCTTCTTCGTATTGCTTAAAAGATGTAATTTGCATGGCGCTGTTTATATGTTTTGATTAGTAGCGGCTAATTTAAATAAATATTAATAAGGGTAAATATTCAAATCGTATCAAAATGAATACGCTAAACCAATTTCAAAAAATATGTGAAAATATTTAACTACCCTCTTGCTGTTTACAATTATTATTCAGATATTTGCACACTCTTAAAAAAATTAAGCGACGATATTTAACAACTATATTTACAAGTCATGTCAAGAGTTTGTGATTTAACAGGAAAAATGGCAATGAAAGGTAATAACGTATCACACTCGAACGTTAAAACCAAACGCAAATTTTATCCTAATTTGAAACTTCAGAAATTTTATATCCCTGAAGAAGACCGTTGGATTACGTTGAAAGTTTCTACTTCAGCGATTAAAACCATCAATAAAGTGGGTATTAGCGAAGCAATTAATCGTTTCGTAAAAAAAGGATTTTTGTAAAAACATTAACTGTTGAGATTAACAGTTTACAATTAATATTAAAATGGCAAAAAAAGGTAATAGAGTTCAGGTTATTTTAGAATGTACTGAGCACAAAGAAAGTGGCATGCCAGGTATGTCTAGATACATTTCTACCAAAAACCGCAAAAACACTACTGAGCGTTTAGAATTGAAAAAATTCAACCCGGTATTGAGAAAAGTAACCGTACATAAAGAAATAAAATAAGGTTGAGAGGTTAAAGGTTGAGGAATATTCACTCATTCAATCCTTACATCATTCAATCATTAAAATTATAAGAACATGGCAAAGAAAGTAGTTGCAACCCTTAAAACAGGTACAGGTAAAGAATATTCGAAAGTGATCACAATGGTAAAGTCACCTAAAACCGGTGCTTATTCATTCAAAGAACTTATCGTTCATAACGACCACGTAAAAGATGCTATCGCATCTAAATAAGGTTAATATTTTTTAATATTGAAAATATTAAAGGCCGTTCCGTTTTAACCGGGAGGGCTTTTTTTGTTAATGAAATTTATGGCAGTGAATAATTGAGTATCTTTGAAAAAAGCATAACCATGGAAGCATATAAATTTAAAACAAAAGTTTCTGAAGATGGAACAATTATTATTCCTGATCGCTTTGATGTAAAAAACAAAGAAGTTGAAGTTATTATTCTGGATGACGTTGTCCCTGTAGCAAAAAGAATGACTGGAAGTGAATTTGTTGAAAAGTTTTCCGGAGTTATAAAAAACATTGATGCTGATCAAGCTAAATGGGAATATCTTAAGGATAAACATAATTTATGACCTTATTATTTGATACAAATATCATTTTGGATATTGCTTTAATACGACTACCATTTTATGAGCACTCATCCCAGGTTTTTAAACTTATTGATGGAAGCAAATTTAAAGGCTGTATTACCGCATCATCTTTTACATATATTTATTACATTATCAAGAAGAATTCAAATCATGATAAGGCAATTTTCTTTATTGAATCCTTACTCTCTACAATTGATGTTCTGAATGTAAATAAAGATACAATAATGCTTGCTGTACATTCAAATTTCTCTGATTTTGAAGATGCGGTTCAAAGTGCATCTGCAGAATTAAATCAGGTTGATTTAATTGTATCAAGAAATGTGAAAGATTTTATCGGCAGTAAAATAACTACGCTATCACCTACTGAATTTCTAGAAAAATATAAACAATAATGGGCTTATTTGATTTTTTCAAAAAGAAAGAGACTGCGCCAGAGGCTCAAGAGGCTTTAGATAAAGGTTTGGAGAAAACCAAAGATGGTTTCTTTAGTAAAATTACAAAAGCTGTTGCTGGAAAATCAACCGTTGATGATGAGGTGCTTGATAATCTGGAAGAAGTTTTAGTTACCTCTGATGTTGGTGTGAGTACCACATTAAAAATCATAAAACGTATTGAAGATCGTGTTTCAAGAGATAAATATCTTAATACTTCTGAACTAAATTTTATTTTACGTGATGAGATCCAGCTATTATTATCAGAAAACAATAGTAACGATTTTCGTCAGTTCGAATATGGCGACCATAAGCCCTATGTAATCATGGTGGTTGGTGTTAATGGTGTGGGTAAAACAACAACCATTGGCAAGCTGGCACATAAACTGAAAGAGTCAGGCCTTAAAGTTGTTTTAGGTGCTGCAGATACTTTTAGAGCCGCTGCTGTAGATCAGATTAAACTTTGGGGTGAACGCGTTGGTGTAAGAGTAGTAGCGCAAGCAATGGGCTCTGATCCGGCCTCTGTTGCTTTTGATACCTTGCAATCTGCCGTTGCTAACGGCGAAGATGTGGTTATAATCGATACTGCCGGCCGTTTGCACAATAAAATCGGCCTGATGAATGAACTTGGTAAAATTAAACAAGTAATGCAAAAGGTTGTGCCTGGCGCTCCACACGAAATTTTGTTGGTACTTGATGCTTCAACAGGTCAAAATGCATTTGAGCAATGTAAACAGTTTACCGAAGCCACAGATGTAAATGCCCTGGCCATTACTAAATTGGACGGTACGGCAAAAGGTGGCGTAGTGATTGGAATTTCCGATCAATTTAAAATTCCTGTGAAATACATCGGGGTAGGTGAAAAAATTGGCGACTTGCAGCTTTTTGATAAAAAAGAGTTTGTAAATAGCTTGTTTAAATAATATCGCCGTCACTGCGAGGCAAATAAAAGCCAGTAAAATTAAAACAGGATTATTGATCAATTTTGGTAACACTGGCTGTGAAGTCAAAAGAATATCAGTATAAAAAACCACACCAATGTGGAATCGCTAAAATCTGTGGAATCAAACCGCAAGGAAAGCGTAATCAAAATTAATATGAATACCAAAATAGCAAGAAGTAAAACCGCAATTAAACAACCTAAAATCAATGTGATCACTTTGGGTTGCTCTAAAAATATTTACGATTCAGAAGTATTGATGGGACAGTTACGTGGAAATAACTTGAACGTTGTTCACGAATCTGATAAAATGGGTAAAAATGATATCGTTGTAATCAATACCTGCGGATTTATAGATAATGCTAAGCAAGAATCAATAGATACCATTCTTCAGTTTAGTGAGTTAAAGGAAGCTGGCAAAATCGGAAAAGTAGTGGTTACAGGTTGCCTGTCAGAGCGCTACAAACCAGAATTAGAATCAGAAATTACGAATGTTGATGCCTTTTTCGGCACCAACGACCTTCAAAATATATTACATGAGTTAGGTGCCAATTATAAACACGAACTTATTGGCGAGCGTTTGCTGACCACCCCATCTCACTTTGCTTACTTCAAAATTGCTGAAGGCTGCAACCGCCCTTGTTCTTTTTGTGCAATTCCGTTAATGCGCGGCAAGCACATGAGCAAGCCAATGGAAGAATTGGTTAATGAAGCAAAAATATTAGCTAAAAACGGCACTAAAGAACTCATTCTGATCGCTCAGGATTTAACTTATTACGGTCTGGATCTTTATGGTGTTCGTAAACTGGATGAATTAATGCGTCGTTTATCGGATGTTCCGGGAATTGAGTGGATTCGCCTGCAATATGCTTATCCAAGTGGTTTCCCGATGGAGATTTTAGATGCCATGAATGAGCGTGATAACATTTGCAAGTATTTGGATATGCCACTACAGCACATCACGGATAACATGTTGAAATCAATGCGTCGTGGTACAACAAAACAGAAAACGGTTGATTTGGTCAACCAGATTAGAGATAAGGTTCCTAACATTGCGATGAGAACCACTTTAATTTGTGGGTACCCCGGAGAAACGCAATATGATTTCGAAGAAATGGCCGCATGGGTTGCTGAAACCAAATTCGATCGTTTAGGTTGTTTTACTTATTCTCATGAAGAAAAAACTCATGCACATACATTGGTTGATGATGTACCTGAAGAAATTAAACAACAACGCGTTGACGATATCATGGAAATTCAACAAGGTATTTCATTTGATATTAACCAGGAAAAGGTAGGCAAAATCTTCAAAGTTTTAGTCGATAAAAAAGAAGGAGATTTCTTTATTGGAAGAACCGAATTTGACTCTCCTGAGGTTGATAACGAAGTTTTAATTGATGCAGCAACAGGTTATGCTGCTAACGGAAGCTTTGTGAATGTAAAGATTGACAGAGCGGAAGATTTCGACTTATACGGAACGATAGTTTAAATTAAATCTCGCCGGTTTTACTTCTGTTAGTATCTATAAAATGTTAGTATCTATAAAAGAAGTCAAGTTTTAAAAACTTGACTTCTTTAAAATTACATCTTATTAATTTTTAGGCTCAGGCCTGTTTTTAATCTGGCTTGGTTTTAACCAAATTTTTGCGCCTTTAGCATTAACATAATATTTTTCATTTTTTGAATTAATGTAAACGTTAGATCCGTCTGGTGCCATTTTACCCTTCCAGGTTTTATCAGCTACTTTAGCCTCCCCTTTTACGGCTACTTCAGCTGTTTTATTTCCAACCGACTTAGCACCCTTTCCAATGGCTTTTCCTGTTTTATCTAGTGCCTGACCAACTTCTGTTTTCTTTTTTTCCTGTGCGTTAACACTTAAGGTTATACCGCCAAATAATGCGAGCGTTAATAATCCTATTGCAAATTTCTTTTTCATGACAGCTATACTTTTATTTAATGGAATAACAATTTTTTAAGTAATTTGTTTTGGATTTTAGCGGCACTCCAAATCAAAGTACAATGCCTGTCAGGGATTTATTTCGTAACTACTTCGCGGTCTTCGTGCCTCAGAATGACAGGCACATTTCAACGTTGTCATTCTGAACACAGTGAAGAATCCGCCGATGGAACACAAAACTTTAATAACAGCACACTACCCCTTACAAAACAATTCAGCGGTAAACCAGGTACAATGCCTGCAGGTCAGGGATTTACTTCGTAGCTGCTTCGCGGTCTTCGTGCCTCAGAATGACAGGCACATTTCAACGTTGTCATTCTGAACACAGTGAAGAATCCGCCGATGGAACACAAAACTTTAATAACAGCACACTACTCCCTTACAAAAACAATTCAGCGGTAAACCAGGTACAATGACTGTAGGTCAGGGATTTACTTCGTCGCTGCTTCGCGGTCTTCGTGCCTCAGAATGACAAGCACATTTCAACGTTGTCATTCTGAACACAGTGAAGAATCCGCCGATGGAACACAAAACTTTAATAACAGCACACTACCCCTTACAAAAACAATTCAGCGGTAAACCAGGTACAATGCCTGCAGGTCAGGGATTTACTTCGTAACTGCTTCGCGGTCTTCGTGCCTCAGAATGACAGGCACATTTCAACGTTGTCATTATTTTTTGTTTTTTCCTTAAATAATAACATTGGGTTCCCACCTGCGGGTGAATAACGCGGAGCCGGACCACCAAACGAAGCACTTTGCAATTCCTATTGGCTGGGAGAAAAATTCTTTTATCCCGAGCCGGTGTTAATTTAACTTCTCAGCAAGTAGATTCATTTCTATTTGTGGCGAGCGATTTTCATACAAAACATGGTATACAGCCTTACTTATGGGCATTTCAACGTTATAGGCCAAATTCTTGATGAACATACATTTCGCTGCATAATATCCCTCAGCAATCATATTCATTTCCAGCTGGGCAGATTTTACCGTATAGCCTTTACCTACCATATTACCGAAAGTGCGGTTGCGACTAAATTGAGAATAGGCCGTTACCAAAAGGTCACCCAGATATGCAGACTCTTTAATATCACGATTGATGGGATGAACAGCCTCAACAAAGCGTTTAATTTCACGAATGGCATTGCTGATGAGTACAGCCTGGAAATTATCTCCATAGCCAATTCCATGGCAAATTCCACTGGCAATGGCATAAATGTTTTTTAAAACCGCAGCATACTCAGTCCCAAAAATATCATCAGAAACATTTGTTTTAATATACCTGGTGTTTAAAAGAGATGCAAAATTTGATGCCTTTTCAACATCGGTACAAGCGATAGTGAGGTACGAAAGTTTTTCAAAAGCCACTTCTTCAGCATGACAAGGGCCGCTCACCACCAGGATATTTTCGTATGGAACAGCATATTTTTCATGCAGGAACTCGCCAATGATCAAATTATCTTCCGGAACTATTCCTTTAATGGCAGAAACTATTTTTTTTCCTTTTAAATCTTCGCTGCTAATGGTTGATAAAGTATCTTTTAAGAATGCAGCCGGTACATTTAAAATAACCAAATCTGCAGATTTTATAATCGAATTTATATTTGAAGATATATTTTCTTCCACCAATTTAATTTCAACAGAGCTTAAATAGTGAGGATTATGCTTGAATTTTTTAATGTGTTCAATGGCGACCTCGTTACGCATCCACCAATAAATTTCTTTTTCCGATAAATTATCTGAAAGCATTTTCACAATGGCAGTCGCCCAGCTTCCGCCCCCTATCATTGCTATTTTAGGTACCATGTTTATAAAAATATTTAAGGTAAAAGGTGTAAGGTATAAGACTTATGCAAATTGCTCCAAATCCTAAACCTTACACCTCAAACCTTTGCAAGTTACTATTTCTCGCGATTAATTATAAACTACTTCTTGCTGTCTTTGTTAAACAATTGGTCTTTAGACGTTTTTTCTACAATCATTCCATCCTTTAATTTACTTTGAATGGCAGAATAAGGTCCGGTTACGATTTCCTCTCCAGTTTTAACCCCCGATTTAACAATAATAAACTGATCATTTTGTATACCTGTGGTAACTTCAACTTTTTTAACCTTTTTTGTTTTGTTATCATAGTTATAAACAAACTGTTTAATCTTTTTATCAGTTAATTTAGATTTTTGTTTATCGGAATTTTCCTGGTTTCCCTGATTGGCATCGCCAGTTTTGCCACTTTCTGTAAATACTGCCTGGATTGGAACAGCTAAGCCTTTAACCGTTTCGCTCTCGATATCAACTGTTGCTGACATGCCCGGACGGAAAATAGACTGTTGCTTGCCTTCCATTTCTTCAGTAATTCTGATTTTAACAGAAAAATTTGTTACCTGATCAACCGAACTTGTGGCAGTAGTGCCCACTGCGGTTGACGAACTTGCAATTTCTGTTACTACACCTCTGAATTTTTTATCAGAAAAGGCATCAACCTCAATAGATGCTTTATCGCCAACTTTTACACGTGTGATGTCATTTTCGTTCACATCAACATTTACCTCCATTGATGATAAATTAGAAATACGCATGATCTCCGTACCAGCCATTTGTGAAGTACCTAAAATACGATCACCCAACTCGATTGATAATTTTGAAACTACACCATCAACCGGTGCATAAATAGTCGTTTTTGCCAGGTTTGCACCAGCTTCTTTAACATTTGCACCTGTTTGTTCCAAAGTAAATTTAGCACCTGTTACATTTTCTTTTGCACTGGCTAAATTAGCTTTTGCAGTTAAAAATGCGGCTTTAGCAGCATCAAATTCAGATGCTGAAATTACTTTTTTATTGAAAAGCTCTACATTACGTTTATAAGTGGCGTCGGCATTTACAAAGTTGGCCTCATTTTGTGCTAACTGTTGCTGCGCGGCAGCCACACTTGCTTTTTGTGCATTATAACTTGCTACGGTACGTTCATAACCAGATTGTAAAACATCAGGACGAACTTTACAAAGCAATTGACCTGCTTTAACCACATCACCTTCTTTTACCTTTAATTCTACCACCTCGCCTGATACTTCCGAGCTTAGCTTAACTTCAGTTTCAGGTTGAATTTTACCGCTTGCCGTCACCGTTTCTACAACAGTTTTATCTGCCACTTTTTCGATAGTTACTTTTTCGGTTTTATCACCACCAATAACCCCAGCTAGTTTTAGTCCGACTAAAATAGCAACGATAACACCAATGGTAATTAATATGTGCTTCAGTTTCATAATTGTTTATTGTATTTCGTTTGTTTTATTTTTTCCTTTGGGTTGATTTCACAAATTATATGTTCCACCGGTTTTATCTTGTTTTTTAGTGCTTCTTACTTAGCGTTTCGGCTCAGTCCTTTTTCTTTCACGGGCGTTATCCAAATTTTCTTTAATTTTTTAGCTTTAAAAAGTAATTTGTCTACCTAAATAATAATCTATAACCTTTGCCCTAAAAATAAGGTCGTATTTTGCGAGAATAAAATCAATCTCTGCCCTGTTTCTGTTGGTTTGAGCAGTACTATAATCAAGTGAATTCACTAATCCTACATTATAGCGTTGATCGATAACATAAAACGCATCTTTTTGAGCCTCAAAAGCATTTTGAGTTGAAGTATAACGACTTCTTGCTGCATTTAAATCTGCAACAGCCTGATTAATTACCTTAATTAAATTATTTTTTGCCAGCGCTTCGTCAGTTCGGCGTTGCATTAATGTAATTTTTGCCCGTTTAACATTAGATTTGGTAGCAAAACCATTAAAAATTGGAATCTGAATTCCCATACTCACAAATTGGCCAAAGTTATCAGATAACTGATCGCTAAATCTTCCATTCGGGCGAAATTGACTTGCGTTAAATTGATAATAATAGGCAGATCCTAAACCGCCTCCTAAAGTAATTTGCGGAAAAAATCCACCTCTTGCAACATCTACTGCTTTTTCAGCGGCTTTGGTGTAATTCCAGGCTAATTTAATATCTGGAAAATTAGCTATCGCTTGTTTGTAAATATCATTAGGTACGTAATCTGACTTTATGTTTTCGATTTCATTAACCAATGGCGCCTGCACCTTGAAAGTCATAGGAGGCTGAATTTCCATTAGCTGTCCTAATGTCAGATAGGAAATTGTTAACTGATTTTGTGCATCGGTAAGGTTTAATTCTGCTGTTGCTACCTGAGATTTAGCCTGAGAAATATCAGCCAAAGTTTTATTGCCAACATCTAACAATGCTTGTTCACGCTTTAAGGTAGAATTCGCCACTTCTAACTGTTGTTGCGTGGCTTTTACCTGATCCTGATTATTTAAAACCTGAAGATACGCAGTA
Source organism: Pedobacter chinensis (assembly GCF_003339865.1). Taxonomy (GTDB): domain Bacteria; phylum Bacteroidota; class Bacteroidia; order Sphingobacteriales; family Sphingobacteriaceae; genus Pedobacter; species Pedobacter chinensis. Next base: position 44,801 of record NZ_QPKV01000013.1, on the reverse strand, counting down.
ACTACCTGTAAAATTAAATCATTTTTAACTTTCTCAACATTGGTGTTACCAGCATCCAATAAGAATTTATTTTGTCTGATCTGATTTAATCTGGTCCCTCCGCCAAAAACAGCTATACTCGCATTTAAATTTGGATTTAAGTTATAATTCTGCGTATTTTCAAATAAACCAGAAACCTGCTGACTTCTACCCCACTGCATGGATTGATTAATACTTCCATTAAGTGTTGGCAATAATGCATTTTTCGATTGCACTAAATTTTCTTCGCTTATGGCAGCGCTAAAAGCGGCCTGTTTAATGTTTAAATTGTTTTTTAAGGTATTTTCAACTGCTTGTTCAATGGTTATAACCTCCTGGGCTTTAATATTCTGGCTAAAGCTCAGGGCCAATAATAATGCAGATCCGGTAATTAACTTATTCGTGGTAAACATTTTCATAATTTATCTTCAAATCTATATAAACAACTTTAATAATTTCAATCTGTACAGGCATTTGCTAACTTTGATTGCAAATGTACCTGATCAAATCGCCGTTTCTGCTAAAATGGTATTATCCATCATTGTTATGGAATAAATCCCGCACCGAAAAAGTCATTTATTTGACCTTTGACGATGGACCTATACCCAATGTTACAGATTTTGTATTAAAAACTTTAAAAGCTTTTAATGCAAAAGCTACTTTTTTTTGCATTGGCGATAATATTGTAAAACATCCCGAGGTGTACGCTAAAGTGATAAACGACGGGCATGCTATCGGAAACCATACTTTTAATCATTTAAAAGGATGGGAAACCGATGATGAAACCTATGTAAAAAATGCGTTAATGTGTCAGCAACTTACCTGCACTTCGCTTTTCAGACCCCCCTACGGAAGAATTAAGAAATCTCAAATCAAGAGTCTCCAGTTAGCGGTTTCCAATTTTCAATTTCCAGTCCAAACTGCCAACTCTAAATTGCAAATTGTCATGTGGGACGTACTCAGCGGAGATTTCGACACCAATCTCACTCCTGAAAAATGCTGTCGAAATGTTATAAAACATACAGAGAATGGCTCTATAATAGTTTTCCATGATAGTTTAAAAGCTTTTGATCGGCTGGAGTATGCATTGCCTCGTGTATTAAAATATTTTACTGATAAAGGTTTCACTTTTTCAACGCTTTAACTTTTAGCCATTGTTGTGCCAATAAAGCCTGGCCATTCAATCAATTGATTTATAGCTGTTTCGAGTTAATTTTTCAAAACCATGCGTTCGTAATTGAACATTAATGTCCGTTAATGAACAGTACATTGGCTCAATAACGTTCTTTTCAATCTTTTCAACATACTCATACTTCTTCGCAGGTTTTTACCTCCTTCAGAAGGACAGAGGTAAATTAATCAGCAGCCCCTGATTGAAAAGCTGCCATTACGCTTTAAAAAATTAAAGAATTGGTTTAACCGTGCCTGCTACGCTTTATTTAGAATATTTCCAAATAATACAATGATCCAAGTATGACCTACAGCAGCGCATTTTTTTTGTAAATTCGCAGCTATTAGAATAGAAGTATTACCTTTTAACCAATAAAAATCGATGGCTTTTGATATAGACATGATTAAAAAGGTTTACGCGAACTTCGGTAGCCGCGTTGACGCAGCACGTAAGATCGTTGGCAGACCTTTGACATTATCAGAAAAAATATTATATGCTCACCTTTGGGATGGCGATCCTAAAAAAGCATTCTCTCGCGGAACTGATTACGTAGATTTCGCTCCAGACCGCGTTGCGATGCAAGATGCAACTGCTCAAATGGCACTTTTGCAATTTATGCAAGCTGGCCGCCCACAAGTTGCTGTTCCTTCAACGGTTCATTGCGATCACTTAATCACTGCAAAAGAAGGTGCTGCAATAGATTTGCCTCATGCCAGAACAGAAAGTGCTGAAGTTTTTGATTTCTTATCATCTGTATCAAACAAATACGGTATTGGTTTCTGGAAACCAGGTGCCGGTATTATTCACCAGGTAGTTTTAGAAAATTATGCTTTCCCTGGCGGAATGATGATTGGAACCGACTCACACACTGTTAACGCAGGTGGTTTGGGTATGGTTGCCATTGGCGTTGGTGGTGCTGATGCCTGTGATGTAATGGCTGGTTTACCTTGGGAGCTTAAATTCCCTAAGCTGATTGGTGTTAAATTAACAGGTAAATTAAACGGATGGACTGCTGCTAAAGATGTGATTCTTAAAGTTGCCGGTATTTTAACTGTAAAAGGTGGTACCGGTGCTATTGTAGAATATTTTGGCGATGGTGCAACATCAATGAGCTGTACCGGTAAAGGCACCATTTGTAATATGGGTGCTGAAATTGGCGCAACTACTTCAACTTTTGGCTATGACGAGAGCATGGAACGTTATTTACGTGCTACCGACAGAAATGAAGTTGCTGATGAAGCAAACAAAATAAAAGAATATTTAACCGGGGATGCCGAAGTTTATACTGACCCGGAAAACTATTTCGATCAGGTTATCGAGATCGATTTAGATACATTAGAACCTTATTTAAACGGACCTTTCACTCCGGATTTAGCCACTCCTGTTTCACAAATGAAAGTTGAGGCTGAGAAAAACGGCTGGCCATTAAAGGTAGAATGGGGTTTAATCGGGTCTTGTACCAACTCTTCTTACGAAGATTTATCAAGAGCGGCATCAATTGCTAACCAGGCAATTTCCAAAGGTTTAAAAACTAAAGCTGATTTTGGTATCAACCCAGGATCTGAACAGGTACGTTATACCGCTGATCGTGACGGTTTCTTAAAAACTTTCGAAGATTTAAATGCAACTATATTTACCAATGCTTGCGGGCCATGTATTGGTATGTGGGATCGTACAGGTGCAGAAAAAGCAGAAAAAAACACAATTGTACACTCATTTAACAGAAACTTTGCCAAACGTGCTGATGGTAATCCTAACACTTTTGCTTTCGTAGCATCGCCAGAAATGGTTGCTGCAATTGCAATTTCAGGTAACTTAGGTTTCAATCCGTTAACAGATACTTTAACAAACGATAAAGGCGAAGAAGTTAAATTAGATCCACCTACCGGAGATGAATTACCTAAAAGAGGTTTCGCCGTAGAAGACGCAGGTTATCAGGCACCTGCAGCTGATGGTTCGAAAGTTGAAGTTTTAGTTTCTCCAACATCTCACCGTTTACAATTATTGGATCCTTTTACGCCTTGGGAAGGTACAGATTTAAAAGGTTTAAAACTTTTAATCAAAGCTAAGGGTAAATGTACAACGGATCATATTTCTATGGCTGGCCCTTGGTTAAAATTCCGTGGTCACCTGGATAATATTTCTAACAACATGTTGATCGGAGCGGTTAATTACTTTAACGATAAAACAGATAATGTTAAAAATGAACTGACTGGCGAATATGGTCCGGTTCCTGCAACACAACGTGCTTATAAAGCAGCTGGTTTTGGTTCAATCGTAATTGGTGATGAAAACTATGGTGAAGGCTCATCTCGTGAGCACGCAGCTATGGAGCCTCGTCATTTAGGCGTTCGTGCCGTATTGGTAAAATCTTTTGCCCGTATTCACGAAACCAACCTTAAAAAACAAGGAATGTTAGGTTTAACATTTGCTGATAAGGATGATTATGATAAAATCCTGGAAGGCGATACCATCGACATTTTAGGTTTAACAGAATTTGCTCCTGATAAACCACTCACGTTGGTATTACACCATGCAGACGGTACTGAAGAACAGTTTCCGGTTAACCACAGTTATAATGCACAACAAATTGACTGGTTTAAAGCTGGTGGAGCATTGAATATTATCAGAAAAGAAGCTGCTGAAAAGGCTGCGCTTTAAGTCCAGGGCCGGTAACCCGAAGTCTGGATGAAATAATCAATCCCGTTTTGAATCAAATCAGAACGGGATTTTTTGTTTCTATTAATTGATGAATCCATGTATGCAAGATTATTTTATGCTATGCGTTCATGCCATTAAGGTCCTGAAATAAACGGCACAGCCCTCTTGAATACCAATAAAAACTTAAAAACAAATGAAAAATTCAGGATGACGGCCGTTCATGTGTGGTGTTTTAAGCAGCAGGCCCAGCCACCACGTCATGCTGAACTTGATTTACAAGTGTAAATATTAATTTTAAAAGGTCTTGTAGCTACTTCGTGGTCAGCATTTTTCCTGCTATGCGTTCATCTCATCAAGCTTCTGAAACAAGTTCAGGATAACTTAAGTGTAAAACCTACTCAAATTCAAAACCACAATTATAACAGTGATAACATTTATTGCCTTTAAACGGGTAAACGCCACCCAATAAAAATGAAATAGCTATAACCCACCAACTGTGCTTATGTTTGGTTGCCATTCCGTAGCCCGCATCTTTAGCACCGCAACTAGTACAAATAACCAGATCATTAACAATTTCAGCATTATCTGGCAGATCCATATTGGATGAATCTGCCGCCAATTCTATGTTTTCCGTTAATAAAGCATTAATTGACTCAACATCTCGTTCAAATACAATAAGTTTCACACCACCTATAGCTTGATTATAAAGTGGATTTAAAGTCGCCACATTTTCATCAGCAAGAAAACATGCAAAACCAGCATCTTCCAATTTAGCCCTAACAATATTAGCTTCCACTGGATTGTAATAGGTACTGTAAACTAGTGTTCTGTCGTTCATTTTGTTAATTTACTTATTTTCCGGCAAAGTTTTTCTGCCGATTTAAAAACTAAATCTCAAAAACTATGACGAAATGATTGTTCTTTAGGAAAATCAACATCCGGTTTACCTTAGTTATTCAAAAATTCCTGCCACCAATAACCAGAGTATTTAATGGTACGCTTCAATGTTTTGAAATCAGTATGCACCAAACCAAAACGCGCATTAAAACCTTCGGCCCATTCAAAATTATCCATTAACGTCCAGGCCATATATCCGGTAATATTTATACCATCTTTTTTTGCTCTTAGCAAGGCCGCCAGATAAAGTTTAAAATATTCGATTCTTTCTGCATCCACAATGTTTCCATTTACCAGTTTGTCGTGATAAGCCGCACCATTTTCAGTAATCATCAGATTTTTAATATTTGGATATGCAGCGAATTGTTTAATAATATTATAAAAGCTTTCTGCATTTATTTCCCAGCCCATTGCAGTGTGCGGCCTCTTTCTGTTCTTTGGTTTTACTTCCCAGGCTTGTATTACAGGTATGAATGCATTGTATTTAATAGTGAGCGGGAAATAGTTTTGCAGGCCGATAAAATCAAAATCAAATTTCATTCGCTCATTTAACCGCCAGGTTCCGTATTCCATTTGAAATTTTTCGAGCACATCCCAATTTCCAGTTGGAAACCCTAAACCCTGAGCGGGCTCAACAAATAGCCGGTTCATTAAGCAATCTACCCGTTTAGCCGCCAGAATATCGTTATCACTCTGTGTATTAGGAATAATTTCTGAGCAGGAGTAAGTCGTGCCGATATGGGCCTTACTTACTTCGGCACGTAAGATTTTACCTCCTTCTGCCTGCGCAAGGGCCGTATGTAAAACTGCCGGAAAAAAATTATTCAATCCGGTTTTTCCAGGGGCATGTATGCCAAGCATGTAACCTAGCGATGTGAATCCAAATGGCTCGTTTAAAACAATCCAGTTTTTAACTTTATCGCCATATTCTAAAGCGCAAATGCTTACAAATGCATTAAATGCCGCATTAATACTAAAACTGGTCCATCCGCCTTCATCTTCTAAAGCCTGGGGTAAATCCCAATGATAAAGTGTAATATATGGAACAATGCCTTGCAATAAACACTCATCAATGACATGATGATAAAACCTAATTCCCTCTTGATTAACCTCTCCCCTACCAAGCGGTAAAATTCTGGCCCAAGCGATGGAAAAACGAAAAGCCTTAAATCCCAGGTGCTTTACCAATGCTATATCTTCTATATACTTATGGTAGAAATTACAGGCAAGATTTATTTTATGGCCTTTTTTTATTTTACCCTTTCTATTGGAAAAAGTATCCCAAATTGATGGTCCCTTGCCATAATCTCCAGAAGCTCCCTCAATTTGTGCCGCCGCGGTGGCAACGCCCCATATAAAATCTGAACCAAAATTGCTTGCTTTAATCATCATAAAAATTGCCCGTTTCAAATTGCAAGTTTAATATTAACAAATCATTAACAATTACACGTTTAAAAAAGAAAGCAATTTTCAGCAAACCCCAATAATAATTTTAAGAGCGCAAAACAAAGCTTTCCATTTATTTACTGAAAAACCACCGGATTCTAAATGCAATATGGAACATTGCTGTACATAGGGTTAGTACTCCTTAACCCTTTCGTTACTGTTTATTAACCCTAGGGGTTAACAAAGGGTTAAGCAGGGGTAAGCAAAGGGTACAGAAAGGGTTACCAAAGGGTTAACAAAGGGTTAAGCAGGGGTTAACCTGGTCACCACAACAGGTAAACAAATCACAGTCGTCTGTCTTATCCGTATATAGCTATACAGGTTAACGACGAGTTTGATTTTCTTTTGATTTATAATGTTTGGGCTTAGTCAAATATTTTTTACCTTTTACCAACCGACATTGCTTAAATTTTATGATTCATCCATTTTTCCTAAAGACCAAAGTCGATGAGTTTTTAACAGAATTAGCACAATACTTTTTTAACTTATTAATAATATTTTTATAACACTTTTAATAAGTTTCTTAATAGTTTTACATTATGCGCTTTTTATTAACTCTCTTATTTTTATTCTTTTATGGCATTAGCTATGGTGCAAACTTTGCTCCTCCGGTAAATGATGAGCTTATTGATGCCATTAACATTTCCAATACATCTGCATTTTGTAGTGCGGATGCGGCGTACACTAATGTAGAAGCGACAACAAGTACATACCGTAGCCCAGTAGGCTGGGCAACTGTAGGCAAAGATGTCTGGTTTAAATTTACTGCTTCAAAATACGATGTCAATATTTCAGTTAGCGGCCGGGTTAATGCAAGCAGTACCAATACAATGATTAATCCCTTGGTGGCTTTGTACACTTTTGAGCCGGGTACCACAGGAATTAGTGAAATGGTTGGTACATCATTTACTTCCAATAATGTTACTTCTTTTTATAAAGGTGCACTAACCATCGGGCAGGTTTATTATGTTCGTGTAAGTGCAGCAAACGACAATACCGGAACGTTTAAGCTTTGCTTAGATAATTATTTCCCTCCTATAAAACCAGGGCAGGACTGTGGAACCGTATCAATTTTATGCTCAAAAGAAACATTCACACAATTAAACGTGACAGGGCCAGGCTCAAATAATCGTGAATCTGCTGGTACCTGCCTGGGAACAGAATCGAACTCGGCCTGGTACATGTTCAGGGCATCGAAAGCAGGCGATTTTACTTTTGTGATAACCCCTACCGTGACTACAAACGACATTGACTGGGTGTTTTATGACTTAGGTTTTAATGGCGATTGCAGTATGGTAAATGCTTCAACAGCAATCAGGTGTGCAGCAGGAAGCGGGGTTACCTGTTCGCCCAGTTATTATAAAACCGGATTGAGCATGACTGAGACCGACTTGACCGAAGCACCAGGTTGCCCTGCAGGTCAGAATGGTTTTGTTAGATATGTTGATCTTATTGAAGGGCATACCTATGCCCTTTTAATTGACAATTTTTCGAGCGGAAACAATGGTTTTACAATTGAATTTGGAGGAACAGCAGATTTAGCAGGTCCAAGTGCTGAGATTGCTGTTCAGAAATTAAACCCATGTACAGATAATCAAGCTTACATTTTTGAAAGCATTGCTTCAAATTATGCTGAGCTTAAATGGTCATTTGGAGAAGGTGCAAGCATAACAACTGCAAACGGCGAAGGACCATACACCATTACTTACAGTACACCTGGAGAAAAAGTTGTTGTACTCGAGGCTAAAGCCACAAATGGTTGTAGCGTAATTACCACGCAAAGTTTTATTGTTGCTAAAACACCAGACAAGCCAGTGATTGCGGCATCTGGCGTTACCCTTTGTCAAGGCGATGTTTTGCAATTTTCAACACCTTTTCTAAACCTTGCCACTTATCATTGGAGCGGACCAAATGGTTTTACATCTGCAGAACAAAACCCTTCAATTGTAAATGTTGGCCCTGAACATGTAGGGGTTTATAAGCTTTTTGTTCAGGTTGGAGATTGTATAAGTGAAGAGAATTCGCTGGAAATCCTTTCCGTAGATTTAAAACCCGAAGCAGCGTTTTCGCTGGTTATTAACAATAAATGCGAATCAAATCAAAGTTTTTCTTTTGTAAATGAATCTAAAAATTACACCAAAATAAATTGGAATTTCGGTTCGGATGTGAGAACACACATTGATGCTGCTCATGATAGTAAACTTATTACTTTTAATACGCCAGGTTTAAAAACAGTGGTGTTAACGATAGAAACAAACAATGGTTGCACATCAACCTTTAGTCAGGATATACTGGTTGAATTAAAACCCGATATACCTGAAATTTCAGTTAACCAACCTTTATTTTGCCTTAAAGATGTGATTAAGCTTTCTGTTCCTGAACAGGAAAACATGCGTTATGCCTGGACAGGGCCGAACAATTTTACCGCAACAACAAGTAGTGTACAAATACCTGTTACTGATTTTAACCAGGCAGGTGAATATCGTATTGTTTTAACATTGGGATCTTGCAGTGCTGAACCTGCAAGCATTATTATCCCTCCAATTGCAAGAATCCCCATTGCGGGATTTCGCACCGAACCATCTTTTAATGTTAAATTTTCAGTACCCGCACCAATCATTTTTACCAATACATCGCAATATGGAGATTATTATGAATGGGAATTTGGTGATGGCGTAACATCTTCTGAAAAAGATCCAATTCACACTTACCAGACGGACGGAACATTTAAAATTACTTTAACTGCATTTTCTAATAATGGCTGTAAGAATTCAATCACGCAGGGTGATTTGATTATTAAAAGGGAAGCTTCCATTTTTACGCCGAATGCATTCTCGCCAAATGGCGATGGTGTAAATGATGAATTCGTTGTTGGCATTACCAATTTAAAAAAATACAGAATCCAGATTTATAATCGCTATGGAAATCAGGTGTTTTTTACCGACAATATTTTCGATAACTGGAAAGGGACTTTCAAAAATAACGACTTGCCAGCTGGTGTTTACTATTATGTGATCTTCGGCACTCATTTAAATAATACCACGGTAAAGTATACAGGTTCAGTTACCTTGATCAGATAGATCAATTTAAACTCAAACCTATTTGTTGAAGTAAAATTGCTGCATTAAAGGTTGAGCATGGCCCTTGCTTCAATTTATAATCGAATTTCATTTCGCCATCTGCAATTTGTATATCAAAATGAAAATTACGCAATGTTTCAGGATGATCATTTTTTAAATCAGCAAGTTGTAAATCGTGAGTGGCAAATAATGCCGGCGTTTTTTCTTCAATTAGCTTTTCTACAAAAACCTTTGAACCCAAATATTTATCTCTGCTATTGGTTCCTCTTAACATTTCATCAATCAACACAAAAGTATTTTCATCATTCGTAATGTTATCTAAGATCATTTTCAACCGATCAAGCTCTGCTTTAAAAGTAGATGTGCTTTCGTTTAACGAGTCTTTTATCCGCATGTAAGAATTTATCGAAAAAACCGACAAGCTCATCGATTTCGCACAAACCGGAGCCCCGGCATAAGCCAAAACCATGTTTACACCCAGCGTACGTAAAAAAGTACTTTTCCCGGCCATATTCGATCCGGTAACAATATCTACAGTTGGTTCATTTTCGACATGAAAATTATTGACAATTCTGGTTTTTGGAGAAATTAACGGATGACCGATCTGTTCGCTTTTTAATGTAAAGGTATCAGTGATTTCAGGGAAAACCCAATCAGGTTGATTGTGGGCTAAGGTTGCTAAAGAAATCAATTCTTCGAAATTACCCAGATGGTTCAACGCAGAAATCACATCTCTTGATGAAGATTGATACCAGCGATCTAAGCTGATGCAGCATTTTAAATCCCATAACAATAGTGCATTTAATATTCCGCCAACGAGAATATTTAATCTTGCATCAAAGTTTTGGATGATTTTAGAAAGCGTTTTGATCTCTTTACTTACAGGCACTTTTGAATTGAATAAAGATGTGATATAATTGCTTTCCCAATGATGATTCTCCGTCCATAAAATAGCATCAGCATATCCGTTTAAAAGACCTGAGCTACCACCGAAACTGTAAAACACTTTATTTATTTTTGAGTTTTGCAGTACGTTCCAGCCCGTGTGGATGAGGAAATAAAGCACCAGAACTTTCCAGAAAATGCTGCTAACAAACATAGCTGCCAACAACAGAACAACGGAAAGATAAGGAACTGAGGCAACATAAAACCTTAAAAATTTTCCACGAACAAATGTTAACTGTTCACCAAGCTGATCTTTTAACTGGATTTTAATTTGCTCAATTTTTTCGATGTCATGCCCATGAAGATTTGCCCTGAAATCAAATGTATCATCAATTTTAGTCAGCATTTCTTTAACTGCCACTTGGCGAGCTAAAATTTTATCGCCAGATGATTTTTCGGATAAATGCTTTGCCAATAAATCCCTTCCGTTTCTGGTATAACACCGATTTAATAAAGAATACAAGGATGCGACTCCAAAAATATCGAGATCAGAAGAATAAGGATGTGATTCTGATTCAAACAATTTTCCATTATCATAACCATTTGGATTACCATTTAACTGGTTCCATTCATTTTGATAAACCCACAATAATTGTTTTTGGTATTCAATTTCGCGATCCAACTGGCTTTGCTTTCTAACCACGAACATAAAACCAATTATGGGTAGTATTAATGCAATTTGAATGAGTGTTCTCCAACCATCATCCGCAGAATTTAATAGTAAAACAAAAAATAAGATTTCTGTAATAAACAACCCAATTCTTACAAGAGAAAGCTGATCTACTAACTTTTTTGTTTGATTTATACGCTCATTAACTTCACTAATTTTTTGGCTATAATCTGATATTATTTGTGCTTGTGTTTTTAACATTATCTTTGGATCTCGAAAAATTATAAAGATAGGCAAAATATTAAATGAAGATTACCTTAATTGCCATTGGCAAAACAGAAGATAAATATTTAATTGAAGGCATTGATAAGTACATCAACAGATTAAAGCATTATATTAATTTCACTTTTTTGGCTTTGCCAGATGTGAAGAATGTTAAAAACCTGAGCGAGGCACAACAAAAGGCTAAAGAAGCAGAGTTACTTCACAAACAAATCAATAACGGTGATGTTGTTATTTTGTTAGATGAGAAAGGTAAAAAGTATTCATCAGTCGCATTTTCCAATTATTTAAATAAGCAGATGGTTGGCAGTGTGCAACATCTGATTTTTATTATTGGCGGGCCATACGGATTTGATGAAAGCATTTACAAACGGGCGAATGGATTAATTTCACTCTCTGACATGACCTTTTCACATCAAATGATTCGCCTGTTTTTTGTAGAGCAACTATATAGGGGATTTAGTATTTTAAAAGGAGAACCTTATCATCATGCCTAAAGCATTTAATCAGAATATGGAAAACCAAACATCAAATCATCATTAAACAAAAAGATATGTTAGATAAATATAAACGTCAGTACAGATATAAAAGTAACCAAAGCGGAAGCAATAAAGTATTATGGATTAGCATCATCATTTCGCTGATCGTTGTTGCCATACTATATTATTTCTTTTAATTGCATAAAAAAACACCAAGGCTTACCGCCCTGGTGTTTTCTATAAAATTGCAGAAAAACTTAAACGCCTTTCTTACTTGTCATGCTTGCTTTCTTAGCAGGAGCAGATGTTTTTGTTGTTGCCTTAGCACTTGCAGCTGCTTTTGAACCAGTAGCTTTCTGCTTTTTATCAGCAGCGGCTTTTTCTTCTGATAATTTAACCTCAGCTGGTGTACCTGGGGTTTCAGGAGCATCTTCAGTAAAAAGAGGTAAATCTTTTAATAAGTTATACCAGGTAATGATTTTCTTCATATCTGAAGCATACACCTTTTCCTGATCGTGACCCGGTGCAACTTCCAGAAAGTATGAGCGCAAATCACCTTTTAAATCTGGTGTAGATCCTTTTTCAGAAATTTTAGCAAAAATATCTGCCAGTTTAATTTCCTCATCCTCGCCATATACAGTAATATCTTCCAATGAAGCCAATTTTGTATTGGTGATGTTAGCTACTATTTTGGTTTTCTGAGCATCTAAACTCTCCAAAATATAACCTACTTTATTTTGTCCAACCAGTTTAAATAAACCTGGTCTGCCTGATACGGCTACAATTCCTCTTAAATTCATAATATGTTTGTTAAGCGGTTAGCGGTGGTTTACAGCGGGTTTTAACGCTTATTGCCCTCCGCTCAACGCAATTTAATCTTCAATTATTTCGATTCCTAAAATTTTGTCTCCCTGGCGGATATCGTCTACAAGATCAACATTCTCAATCGCTTTACCAAAAACAGTGTGATGACGATCTAAATGAGCAGTGTTTGTTCTGCTATGGCAAATGAAGAACTGCGAACCACCAGTATTGCGACCAGCATGAGCCATTGATAATACACCACGATCGTGATATTGATTTTCGCCATCCAATTCACAATCGATTTTATAACCCGGACCACCTGTACCCGGCATCCCTGTTGCACCATCTTTTGAATTAGGACAACCCGTTTGAACCATAAAATTAGGAATTACGCGGTGGAACGTTACACCATCATAGAAACCTTCGTTAGCTAATTTTTTAAAGTTTGCAACTGCTTTTGGAGCATCTTTTTCAAAGAACTCAACAGTCATATTTCCTTTTTCGGTTTTTATTATTGCTTTACTCATATCAAATGTGGTACTGGTTTTAATTTTTAATGACTTAAAAAACTTTGTGTTTTAAAAGCAGAGGGCAAAAATAGCAATTTTGTATAAATAGAACATCTTTAATGATTTAAATTATCAATATACTTAACATTCTGTCAAATTAGTTTTAGTAAACCAGCAGTAATGAGTGCTTGGCGGCCAACAGCCCCGCCATTCGCTATAGCCCTCGTAAAAACCCTGGGGTTGCCGTTGCTGTCGGGTTTAAGTACGAAGCTGGTGCTGCCGGCAAAACATTGAACGAAGTATATAAGATTAAGTGATTTATATTTTAGTTAATAGACTAAATCAGTTATTTTAGTGTTTTATGTAAATATGACCATTAAAAAAAAGTATTGCATTTTGGTTTTTTGTTTGCTCATAAGCATCTGCGCCAGAGCTTCTTCACTGTTAATTTACATGGATGAGGATCAGAAAAACCATCTCAAAGCATACGGCATCGCTTACTGGACCATCAGCAAACAAGTTGAAGTAGATTGGCTTTTAAACTATCGTGGAGGAAGTTTTCTGATCAGGTATAATAAAACGGTAGAAGATGAATGCAAAATCAGAGGGGTTTCTTATGAAGTAATTGCCGATGGGAAAGTAGTGAATCTTCTCAATGAAATCAGCGATCCATCAGTTAATATGGAAATGGTAAAATTAGAAAAAACACCAAAAATTGCAGTTTACTCTCCAAAAAGCAAATTACCCTGGGATGATGCTGTTACGCTTGTGTTAACTTATGCAGAAATTCCGTACGATGTTATTTATGATGATGATATTTTGCAGGATAAATTAACCAAATACGATTGGCTTCACTTACATCATGAAGATTTCACCGGGCAGTACGGACGCTTTTGGTCTTCATTCAGGTATGCAACCTGGTATCAGGACGATGTGAAAAATCAGGAAGCATTAGCGAAACGATTGGGCTTTAAAAAAGTTTCAGAAATGAAATTATCAGTAGCAAAACATATTAAAGAGTATTGTGCGGGCGGCGGATTTCTGTTTGCCATGTGTTCGGGCACAGATAGTTTTGATATTGCCTTAGCTGCAGATGGAGTTGATATTTGCGCACAAATGTTTGATGGAGATCCTGCCGATCCAAATGCACAATCAAAGTTGGATTTTAACAAAACACTGGCTTTTCAGAATTTTAAACTGGATAATAATCCGATGAATTATGAATTCTCTGATATTGACGCAACGCAAACAAGAACACTCAACCAGGCTAATGATTACTTTACTTTATTCGATTTTTCAGCAAAGTGGGATCTTGTTCCAACCATGCTCACTCAAAACCATGATAAGGTTATAAAAGGTTTTATGGGGCAAACCACGGCTTTCAAAAAATCGGTAATTAAACCCAGTGCAACTGTACTCGGCGAAAACAAGGGAGCTGCAGAAGTAAGGTATCTCCACGGAGAAATTGGCAAGGGGCAATTTACCTTTTATGGCGGGCATGATCCTGAAGATTATCAACATGCAGTTGGTGATCCGCCTACAGATTTAAACTTACATCCAAACTCACCTGGTTACAGGTTGATTTTGAATAATGTTCTGTTTCCTGCAGCAAAAAAGAAACCTCAAAAAACATAAATCATAGTTTTGATTGATTATCCTGTCGCAATATGTCGCCAATAGGCGAATATTCCTGATCTGTATACAAAATGAAACATCAAATTAGTACGATTACTACCGTAGCCTAAAGTGCTCAAATCATCTAAAACACTCCTGTAAACCAACACTTTACTTAATCATTATGTAACACGCTTGATACTTTGGCACAGCTTTTGGAAATAAGGCTAATAATTAACAATGGGTAAAGCCCATTTTTTAACAAGATTTTTTAATTAAAAAAATATTATGAAAAAGTTATTATTAAGCGCCTCAGTATTATTATTAGCTACCGGAGCTTTTGCACAATCAACGATGACAAGTTCTACTGCCAGATTCGGATTAAAAGCGGGTGTTAACCTTTCCAGCTATAGTGGAACAGGTGCATATGATTTAGATTATAAAAACAATGTAGGTTATAATGTAACGGCTTTCGGTGATTTCGGTGTTGGGAACAACTTCTTTATTCAACCTGCCGTTTCATTACAAAACAAAGGTGCAAAATTAGAAAGCACAGGAACTGTTGCAGGTTCAACAGTAACCGGAACATTTAAACAAGATGTGATGGCAATTGAAGTTCCCATTAACGCAGTGCTAAGAATCCCAACGGGAGATGCAGGTGCTTTCCAAATTAATGCCGGACCATATATTGGTTTTAACATTTCAGGTAAAAATAAATACACCGGAACTTACACCAATAGTGCCATTGCAGGTTCCAGCTACACCGATAGAGATGTAGAATTTGGAAGTGAAAGCAACGATGATTTAAGCAGCATTGATTTTGGTGCTAATTTTGGTTTGGCTTATCGTTTAAACTCAGGTATTTCAGTTGGTGCTAATTATGGTTTAGGATTATCCAACCTGGTACCAAAAGATGCCAGATCTAACAATGATAAGTTAAAAAACAGAGTATTGGGCTTCACAGTAGGTTATTCATTCTAGAAATAACCCCAGATAACAAAAAAAGCGATTCAATTAAATTTGAATCGCTTTTTTTGTTTCATTTAATAGCCCTGATTAATCATAAAAATTCCAGCTCACGCCAAATTTCAATAATGCATCTTGCATAGGGTAACGGTTTACAGTGTAATATCCAGGCGAGAAAAGCCCCTGATTAATATAATCGTATTTCAGAAATAAATTAGCTCGTTTCAAGTTTGCCTTTATAAAAACATCAACAATTGGTGTAGATTTAAAAACCCGGTCACTTCCAACATAAAACTGAGCTGTAGCGGGTGAATATGAATAGTTAGCATATTCAGAGTTATACCGAACATCGAAACCGACGTTGGCTTTTAAAACCTTGAAAAAAGTTTGGTCCAGGTAAAAACTATTGTAAGTATAAAACTCTGGTGTTCTTAATATTGCATTTTTATCTGTTTTTTGGTAGGCGATGTAATTCTCTAAAACAAATCTGCCAAATTTCCATTTTTTAGACAGATCCAGCCTGATTAAACTAATATCACTGCTCTCCTGCAAAGGCATGATAGCGTTAACGCCATAGGTATCATCTGCAGCGAAATACAAATAATTACTGGTTAAAAAGTATTTTGCGCCCGCTGTAAAACCATATTTATCATTAATGAAATTGAAAGATAAGTTAGCAATTTTGGTATTTTTAAAATTTTGGAAATCCCATCTGTAATGGTTGCCATGATAATAATTGAACAATGCCGCAGGACTTTGATTTTGAGCATAGGCGCCCAATTCAACTCTACCAACAGATTTACTCAATAAAATCCTTGTTTTGGCCTCATAAAGATAATCTCCTGCATTTTCGCCTTGTAGTATCTGTTGCACGTCCAGATTCAAATCGATGTTACTCGTAAAACGATAACCGGCAGCACCTAAAACAGTAATGTTCTGGTAAGCAAATTGACTTTGTTCATAGTTTGATCCATCTTCTTTAATGCCTAAAAATTTATGTTGATAGTAATCATGACGAATGCCGGCATCAACCTTTAACTCATTTTTAATTACCGTTGAATTTTTCGGGCGAAGAAAAAAACTATAAATAAATTCATTTTTAACATGTTGTACATGTGTTGAATCATTGGTAAAAGTTGGGCTGGCAAATCCTTCGGGCATTACGCCGGTTACATCATTTTCATTTTTCGCAAAATCATAGCTGTCATTATCGTATGCAAAAGTATAGGTAACCTTATTAGTCGGTAGAACTGCACTGTTAACATTAGCAGAGGTATCAATACGTCCCACGTAATAAGTCTGTTTCAAAAACACTGTATTTTTACGGTATAAGTTTCTGGCTGTCCTTAATCTGATTTCCTCTGCATCTCTGCTTATTTTATTATATCCCGGCTCAAACAAATCCGGATCTAATGTTGATCCGTTTTCATAAGCCCTCATGGTATTAAAAATTGCTGAGGCCCACATATTGTAACGCTTGCCTGGTGATTGATACCAGGAAAACACGGCAACATTTAAGTTATCTCCACGCTGCCTGCTATAGAAACCTCTCGAATCTCCTCTGTTGAAGTTTACACCTATATTCCAGTTCTTTTTAATATTTTGACTATGGATTGCCTTGAATAATTGTTCTTTCTGGCCCGCACTTATTAAGTACAAATTGGTGTAAGGTGCCCGCGCCTGATAATAAATAATATCTTCTGGTGTTAAAGCATAATAATCCAAAGAATGAAAACCTACATCAAATCCAATTCTTTTACTGGGCTCATATAGCAGTGGCCTTGCTGCCAAACCCATATTACCATTATTAATGGTAGGATGTTGTGGCTGTAAAAGCGGGCTATAATTCTGAATATTGGTGGTAGAAGTATCTAATGGCAATAAAACGATACTGTCTTTACTTAAAGCCAGCTTAGTAAATCGAATAAACTTTGCGGTATAAACTATAGAATCTTTGCCGTCAATCCTTTTTCTAATGGAATCCGCTTCTGATTTATCATTGATGTTTGTTTTTAAATCCTGTGCAAAAGCTTTTTGTATACCCAAAAGCAGTAGAATAAAAAAACAGGTTTGAACAACTTTACGCATCTTATAATTCTGCAATTAAGCGGGTTAAAATCTCTGTCATTTTAGGTTCAGCCCTGGCCGCTACCTCTAAAATTTCATCCAGATTAAAAGGCTGCAGATCTTCCGGGAAACCCTCATCAGTTAAAACTGAAATTGCAAATACGGGCAAACCTGCATGGTTAGCTACAATGACTTCAGGCACTGTACTCATTCCAACGGCATCAGCACCAATTAAACGTAAATATTTATATTCTGCCTTTGTTTCTAAATTCGGACCAGATACTGCTACATAAACACCTTTATGGCATTTAATATCTACAGCTTTTGCAATAGCTAAGGCTTTTGTAATAATAGAACGTTTATAAGGCTGGCTCATATCTGGAAAACGCGGGCCCAATTCACTTTCAATTAAACCACGTAAGGGGTTATCAGGTTGCAGATTGATATGATCTTCAATAATCATTAAATCGCCTTTTTTAAATTCAGGATTTAAAGAGCCTGCAGCATTTGATACAATTAAATTTTCAATGCCCAAACCTTTCATTACCCTAACCGGGAAAGTAATTTGCTGCATGCTATAACCCTCATAATAATGCAAACGGCCTTGCATGGCAATAATTTTTTTTCCGTTTAGTGTTCCGAAAATTAATTTCCCGCTATGGAATTCTAACGTAGAAATCGGGAAATTTGGAATGTTCGAGTACATTAACTGATGCTCAACTTCTATCTCTTTAACCAAGCCACCCAACCCGGTGCCCAATATGATTCCTATTTCCGGCTTAAAGTTTTCGGTTTTGCGTTTTATATATTCAACGGTTTCTTCTATCGCTCTTAACATAGTTTAAAATAAGTTCGTCAAAGGTAATCTTATCTTCTTCAAATAAATCAACCTCTATCGGTAAAAAATATACGGGTAAATTTACCAGTAAATCTTTAAATCCCGCAGCTTTTAAACGCTTGCTATCCTTTTCTGTTGTGATAATGATTTTTTCTTTTTTGCTTCCAGCTTCGAAGGCTGATTTAAACTTCCTGATATCATTGATTTTGAAGGCGTAGTGATCAGAAAATTCTTCGTGCTTAATGGTTTTAGAATATTTTTCTAATTCTTCAATAAGAGGATCGGGGTTGGCAATTCCTGTTAACAGGAATATTTCAAAATCTTTAATTGATTCCAGAGGGCGGCTTTCATTATTGTACAGATGCTGAAGATCGCCATATTTCAGGTATGAATGTAATACCTTTTGTGTATTGTTTGGTTGCAATTCGTTTATTGATGCTTGTTGCGCTACGGGTAACAACGGAACCGGAGATTTGGTAACCAACAATACATCCGCTCTTTTGCGGGAAGCGAAAACATCCCTCAAATTACCAGCTGGAAGTAAGAATTGTAATGTTCCTAATTTTCTAAATTCGAAAAGCAAAATATTTAACCCCGCTCTTATGGCACGATGTTGAAAAGCATCATCAAGGATAATCAAATCATGATTTTCTTTCAACTTTTCAATTCCTTTAACCCGATCCTCACAAACGGCAACTGTTATATTTTCAAACTTCTGATAATACTGTAAAGGTTCATCGCCAATAGATTCGGCGGTTGCATTATCATCAGCTAAAATGAATCCTTTGGTTTTCCGTCCATACCCCCTACTCAAAATGGCAATCCTATACTCAGCCAATAACCGAACCAGATACTCTGTAGTGGGCGTTTTGCCCGATCCACCAACTGCTAAATTACCGATGCATATGATTGGTAAATTGAATTTAACAGAACGCATTAGTCCCCAATCGTATAATTTTTTTCGAAGGACAATGGCCATGCCATAAATGAGTGAAAAAGGAAGAAGTAAAAGGCGTAAATAATTAAATAACATATCGTCGTGTTTTCAAAAATACTGATTATTTAAAAAAATTAGGCATCGCCAAAACGATGCCTAATAAAGCAACCATAAGAAGGAAAAAATGTTTGTCAGAAATTTATGGGAAAATGAATAATTCCTTTTGCAATGACGGATTAAGCTCCAAAACTCACGTTACTTTTAATATGGAAGAAAGACGTGACAGATAAATTGGTTCACTAGTCATTGGTTCATTAGTATTCTGGCAGAACACCTTTCTAAACCTGAATAGTCATGCGGAAATATTTTTTAGTAGCGTAAACCTGAATATACTGTCCTTGCTGAGGGATAATTTATTTTGCTTCGCAGGTGCTTCGTGGTCATAAAAATCAATATAAATGACGTCGATCTTTTTCAGGTATTTTCCCGCAGATACCGCTGAGTACGCAGATAAAAAATAAAATCTGCGTAATTTTCTTAAAGCTGTGGGACATTCTTTCTTTAAAATTTGAGCGAAAATTATGATTAACGGTGAATTATAAAATACATCAATGGTAGACACGAAACATCTGCAACGGATGGAACAGACGCTTCGTGCCTCAGCATGATAAAGAGCCTAATCTTTTCTATCTACATCAACTTTTGGCGGCATCAATTTATAAACCACTGGTGTCACAATTCTGGATAACAAAGTAGAGCTGATTAATCCACCAATCATTACTATGGCGAGAGGTGAAATAAGTGGATTACTGGATAATGCGATAGGCAGCAAACCACCAATAGCAGTAAATGTGGTGAGTATAATCGGCAAGAACCTGATTTCGCCAGCCTCTTCAATCGCTTGGTTTAGTGGCATTCCTTCCGAACGTAATTGATTGGTAAAATCAACCAGTAAAATGGTATTTTTTACTTCAATGCCCGCTAAGGCCACGATGCCAATTGTTGCTACAAATGAGAGTGAATTCCCTGTAACCATTAAAGCTAAAACAGCACCGACAATACCCAACGGAATAACCGAAAGTACAATCAATGTGCTTTTAAAGGTTTTGAACTCCAATACCAAAACAGCAATAAACATAAATAGCGTAACTAAAAGAATGCTACCGAAACCACCGAAGCTTTGATTTCTGCTTTCAACCTCTCCACCCATTTCAAAGGTATAACCACCAGGAAGTTTAATGTTTTGCATTTGAGCCTCCACATCCTGAATCACTTTATCGTTCAAAAAACCTTTTTGCACAAATGAATTAACCGAAATAGTCCTTGTTTTATTGTGATGATTAATACTCAAAGGCGAGGTTTCTAACTTTAAGGAGGCCACTTGCAGCAAAGGAATTGAAGTGCCCTGATTATTGTTGATGTAAAGGTTGTTAAAAACTGATAAGTCAGGATAAGACGGACGACTGGTAGTCAACAAAATGCTGTAGTCATCACCAGTTGATTTGGGATTCAGGAATTTTCCGACTTCTAAACCCGCAACAGCCATCCGCACTGTTCTATCGATATTTATTGTAGCAATGCCCAATGCCTGTGCCTTCTCCTTATTAATATCAACCTTAATATCAGATTTTAAGTTTTTCAGTGGATTGTTCACATAAATTGTTCCCTGAGTTTTCAGCAACATTCCTTCTACTTTTGCTGCAAGGCTTCTTAAAGTATCAAGGTTATCGCCAAGCAATCGTACTTCAACAGGTGAAATAATTGGCTGCCCTTGTTCAAAATCCTTAACTTCTACTTTAGCTCCAGGATAGGGTGTCCATTTTTTACGCAGCATTTCAATGATCTCGATTTTACGATCAGAACGTATATCGGGTTGTAACAGCACAAAAAGTTCAGCGAAATCGGTACGCTCATTTTGTGGTAAAACGTTATAGTAAATTCTCGGATTGCCTTTACCCACGTTAGATGCAAAATATTTTACCTCAGGAATTGCCTTTAATTCCTTTTCAATCTGTCTGGTAATTGAATCGGTGTACTTCAAATTCGATTGTAAAGGCGTAGAAATATTAATTAAAAACTGAGGTTTTTCTGATGCGGGAAACAAACTGAATCCAATTACGGGGATCAAAAGAATTGAACCTGCAAAAATACCAAGAGCAATCACGATGGTTAAAATGGGTTTGGCCAATGCTTTATCCAATAATTTTGAATAAGACCCGTGGATGATTTTTTGCAAAGTGCGCAGAAAAACATTCCCGTTAACATCTGCATGAGGCTTTAATAACTTACTCGATAAAAAAGGAACAACAGTTAGGGCTACCAACATTGATGCAATAACTGAACAAATTACCGCAACTGGTAAACTTCTGATAAACTCTCCTGAAGCTTCCGGCAGAAACATCAAAGGCATAAATGCAATAACCAAAGTTGCAGTACAGCCCATAACGGCCATCCCGATTTGGCTGGTTGCTTTAAGCGTTGCATCTAATCGGCTGTGCCCCTCCCGCATCCATCGTTCTATATTTTCAACAACAACAATGCTGTCATCAACTAATAACCCTAAAGAAACAACCAGGCCAACAATGCTTAACTGATTTAAACTGAAGCCCAGTACACTCAATAAAATCACACCAATGGCCAATGAAAGCGGAATGGAGACCATTACTACAAGTGAAGCTCTGGTTCCTAAAGGTAAAAGCGTTACCAGAACCAAAAGGATGGCAATAAGGAAATCTGCGCCCAAGCCGCCCAAACGATTATTTACGTTGTCGGCCTGATCAAACATTAGCTGCTGATCGATATTTGCCGGCAAAGTTTTCTTAAAATTTTCAATAACGGGTAAATATGCTTTTTGAGCATTGGTAATATTGCCTCCCGATTTTTGAGCGGCCACAACAAACACGCAGCGAAAACCATTTAAACGGGTAATATCTTTCTCTTGTGAATAATCGAAATATACATTGGCCACATCTTTCAGTGCGGTGTTTTTACCATTCCCACTGAAAACGATCGTGTTTTTTATCTCATCAATATCCTGATAATTTCCGCTGGTTTTAATATTGAAAGATTTAGTGCCTGCATTTACACTTCCACCAGGAATATTAGCCACTTCGCTTTGTATGGCATTAACGATAAAGGTAACCGGCAAATGCAGTTGTGCCAATTTCTCCAAATTCAAATCCACGCGGACAAGCTGATCGGGCAAACCCATAATCTCAACATTTTTGAGGTAAGGGATTTTCTCCAATTCATCCTGCAAATCTTCAGCTTTGCTTTTAAGTTTATCTCTGGATGCATTTTCAGAAATCAGCGCGATTTGCAATACATTCACATCTGATGGCGAAACTTTTTGCACTTCCATGCTGTAAATTTCCTGGGGAAGATTTGCCCTTTCACTGTTCACTTCACGCACCAGTTCCTGGTATTTATCATCTACGTTTACGGCATATTTGTATTCGACAAAAATTACAGCTAAACCATCTCGAATGGTGGTTTTGATGGATTTAATATCGTCCAACCCATAGATTTTTTTCTCCAGTGGTTTAACCACCAATTCTTCCATATCCTTCGGGCTCGCTCCAGGATAAACCACCACAACAGGATAATTCGGTGCATTCATATCCGGATCTTCTGATCGTGGCATGTTAAAGATAGTGGTAATGCCCAGCGCCAAAACCATGAGCACCATGATTAAGGTAAACTGGTAATTTTTTACAGCATATTCTGATATTTTCATCTTTTAATGTTTTTATATTTTTAACCCAGATGTCACACATAGGAAAGGCTAGACCATTCATCATGCTGACCTGTAGCGAATCGGAAAGCAACGAAGTAATTTATTTCAGCATCTATTAAAGAAGACTCTGAAATAAATTCAGGGTGACGGCTGCATAAACCTGCCTTTACCCCCCACCTTCTCCTTGCTAAGATTTTGAGTTTTCGCTTTAGTCTTTGGTCTATCTGCATCCAAACCTAAACCCTCTACCTTATTACCTTAATCTTAGAGCCATCCGTTAAATAAGCACTTCCAGATATTATTAGCGATGTTGCATTTTCCAATCCGCCACTGATGCTGATTTTATCATTTTGAATCGCACCTAACTGAACCTTAACTTTCTGAGCTGTTTTATGATCGTTGGTAACGAAAACATAACCCTCGTTTTCGCCACCATCTAATAAAGCATCGTAAGGAATCATAAAACTGCTGACACTTTTGGTTGGAATGATGTTCGCCTTGCCAAATAAACCTGCCGCTAAACCCTTAACGTTATTTTCTGTTAATGTTAATTCAACTCCGAAAGTCCCGCTTTGCGGATCAATACCTTCTGCCTTTCTGGTAACTTTAGCTTGAAATGATTGATTCGGTAAAGCATCGGTTGTGATCGTTGCCTGATCTCCTATTTTCAAAACCGACCATTGTTCATCACTTAAACCCACTTTTAGAATCCATTTGCTCTGGTTTGCGCCGTTAATTTGTAAAACCGGTGTTCCCGGACCAACAACTTGCCCATCATTTGCCAGTTTTTTCAAAACAAAGCCATTACTTGTTGCTCTGATTTCTGAATAATTTTGATTGAATTTTACCGCGTCCAATTGTTGCCTGGCAACTTGTAAGGCTGTTTTTGCATTTTGCATCTGCTCTAAAGTGGCCACACTATCTCTGTAAAGCTTACTAGCACGGGCATAATCACGCTCAGCCTTTTGGTAGGATAGATTTACCTGTTGAACCTGAGCAGAAATCTCAGTTTGATTAATAGTGGCCAATAATTGCCCGCTGCGAACGGCATCTCCTTCTTTTACTAAAATCTTATTAATAATACCACCGTTTTTAAATGAAAGCAAAGTTTCATCGTTAGTGGTAAATTGCCCTGAAGCAGCAATTGCATGACTTGCATCTTCTACTTTCAAAGCCATTACTTTTACAGGAATCGTATCCTGACCGCCTATTGCAGCTTCTTTTGTTTTATGATTTCCACAGGCACTCATGCTAAGTACCGCAGCAATTAAGGTTGAGTAAATGAATATCGTTTTCATAAAATTAATTTATTGAGTATTGGGCAGTTTCGCGTTCCACATCAGCCATTGCCGATAAAACCTTGTACCTGTTAATATTGACTAAAAGTTGTGCGGAAGTATATTGATTTCTGGCATCAACTGTTTCTATAAATGAGTTAGTGCCTGCCTTAAAGCCTTTTTCAATTAAACGCTGATAGCT
Organism: Pedobacter chinensis; assembly: GCF_003339865.1. Classification (GTDB taxonomy): domain Bacteria; phylum Bacteroidota; class Bacteroidia; order Sphingobacteriales; family Sphingobacteriaceae; genus Pedobacter; species Pedobacter chinensis. Next base: position 20,262 of record NZ_QPKV01000013.1, on the reverse strand, counting down.
AGATGCGGCCTCAAATTGTTTAAGCGAAGATTGGTAGGTTTGATAAGCTGAACGCAGATTATTTTGAGCAGTCCTGGCAGCCAGATTTAATTGTTGAGAAACTAAACTGGCATTTAATTCCGCATTCTTAATATCTAAATTGCTCTGTTTTATCTTGTAGTTATTTCTGTTTCCAGTAAAAATCGGGATATCCAGTTGTAAGCCAAGCATATAATACCGGGTGTTATCATTAAAATGAAATCCTTCTGATTGTGAACCTAAATCAACAAAAGCACCTAATTTTGGAACAGCGAACTGTTTGTTCATTTTAAGAGCAGTTTTATTAATATTGATAACCTGATCTAGAGCCTTTAACTCCTCTCTTCCATCGGCAACCATTAAATTGGTAAGTAAATGTTCTACTTCTGTCAAACTTACTTTGTCATCAAAATTCGTTTCAATTTTCTCATTCGAATCGCGGTTGAGCAGAAAATTGAAATACATTCTGGCGTTAACCACCTGTTGTTCAGCGGCAACCAATTGGGCATTTGCGTTTTCAACTTCACTTTTCGAACGTAAAACATAAGCTGGCAAACCTTTACCACCTTCAAGCAATTTCTCGTTGACCCTCAAGCCCTCATTCGCCAATTGCAAGCCCGACTTATAAATATCAACTGCTTGCAAGGCATTGAGATAATTATAATAAGCCGTTTTAATATTCCTGATCAAATCGCGTTTATAAATCTGTACTTCAAATTCCTGCAAAGCAACCTGCTGTTCAGAAATTTTCTTGTTGTACCCTATATCTGTGTTAACGATTGGAATAGTGGTTCTTACCCTTGCATCATAATAATTTTTCGGCAGGAAATTAATGCTTTGATTCTCCATTAAAGGGAAATTATTAGTTGCTGTGAGCTGGTTGAGCGTAGAATAAACGGGATTTAACAAATCGCCAAGTGGCAATGGAATGTTCCGTCCTCCATCTGCGGTAGACCAGGTTGTTGAAAAAGCAACCGTTGGCAAAAACAAACTTTTTGCGGATTTTAGCGCATATTGGGCTTTTTCAAGTGAGATATTTTTTTGTTGTAAAACAATATTGTTCTTAAACCCTTCTGCGAGATAACTATCCAGCGCTTGCTGGGCATGCCCATTGGCAACAGAAAAAACAACTATTGAAAGAAACGCTACCGGAAATTTTAATTTTAAAACCTTCATAATTAACAGTGTTAATTTATTTTATTTTAAACCCTCCAGCATTTTCACAAAGCCGGCAAAAGTTACCTCCATTAAATCGCCCCCTTCAAACAATTCAACTTTTGTAGATGCCATATGATCTAAATGCCCTTGTAATTTCAAACCGCACAAACCATGCATCAGCGACCAGATGTTTAACGCAAACGTTGTTGTATCAAACTTTGTAAAATAGCCTGCTGCCTTGCAATGCTCAACCGTCATAGTTAACGATGAAAACGCCTGCTCCCCCTCTTCCCATTCCTCTCCCTGGCAATGGGCTTTTACAAATTCGATAGGTTCTTTCATAATAAACATTAGCTCATAGAAATCAGGGTTATTTAATGCAAAGTTCATGTAAACCCTACCCATCGCCTTTAATCGCTCAAATGGCTCATGTACATGCTGCAAAACCAGAAACTGTCCACTCAATAATTTGAAACCCTCCTGATGCAAAGCGTACATAATATCTGCTTTATCCTTATAATACAGGTAAATTGTCGTTGGACTGAATTCTATTTTCTCGGCAATCTTTCTGATTGAGGTAGCATCGTAACCATCTTTCAGAAAAAGCTCTTTAGCGGCATCTAAAATCCGTTGTCTTAAATCTTCCTTGTGCTTTTCCTTACGCTCTTTTATTCCCATAGCAAAATATTTACACTGCAAATATAGTTAACACTGTTAATATTCCTAATTTTTGAGAATATTTTTTTTATCTGAGGGAGAGTTTTAGAGAAAACCTCTCCCTATCAAAGGAAGAGTTTAAGCAACTTCATCCCTCCCCCTCAAAGAGAGGGAACAAGAACCTTTACATTTAACCATTAACCATAAACTAAAAAGAGACTAGGGCAGCGCAGGGTTTCACTCAAAGCCCGACAAACCCCTCTCTTCAAGGAGAGGGGCAGCACTTTAGCAACCAAACCACATACATTGATGGGGAGAGGTTTGATGCCCAGCCCTAAAAACCTCTCCCTATGAAAGGAAGAGTTTCAGCGACTTTTGTGCATCCCTCCCCCTCAAAGAGAGGGAAACAAGAGCCTCTACATTTAACCATTAACCATAAACTAAAAGAGACTAGGGCAGCGCAAGGTTTCACTCAAAGCCTTACAAACCCCTCTCTTCAAGGAGAGGGGCAGCACCACAGTAACCAAACCACATATGTTGATGGGGAGAGGTTTGATGCCCAGCTCTAAAAACCTCTCCCTATCAAAGAAAGAGTTTAAGCAACTTTTGTGCATCCCTCTCCTCAAAGAGAGGGAAACAAGAACCTTTACATTTAACCATAAACTAAAAGAGACTAGGGCAGCGCAGGGTTTCACTCAAAGCCTTACAAACCCCTCTCTTCAAGGAGAGGGGCAGCACCACAGTAACCAAACCACATATGTTGATGGGGGAGAGGTTTGATGCCCAGCTCTAAAAACCTCTCCCTATGAAAGGAAGAGTTTCAGCGACTTTTGTGCATCCCTCTCCTCAAAGAGAGGGAAACAAGAGCCTCTACATTTAACCATTAACCATAAACTAAAAGAGACTAGGGCAGCGCAGGGTTTCATTCAAAGCCCGACAAACCCCTCTCTTCAAGGAGAGGGGCAGCACCACAGTAACCAAACCACAAACATTGATGGGGAGAGGTTTGATGCCCAGCCCTAAAAACCTCTCCCTATCAAAGAAAGAGTTTGAGCAACTTTTGTGCATCCCTCTCCTCAAAGAGAGGGAAACAAGAGCCTCTACATTTAACCATTAACCATAAACTAAAAGAGACTAGGGCAGCGCAGGGTTTCATTCAAAGCCCGACAAACCCCTCTCTTCAAGGAGAGGGAAACAAGAACCTTTACATTTAACCATTAACCATAAACTAAAAAGAGACTAGGGCAGTGCAAGGTTTCACTCAAAGCCCGACAAACCCCTCTCTTCAAGGAGAGGGGCAGCACTTTAGCAACCAAACCACAAACATTGATGGGGAGAGGTAATAAAATATTTATAAATCTTAAATTACCCGATGAAAGCTAAAAAACACTCAAACGTTTGCCCTATTTTCTTTACAGAATAATAGAATGGTCTAGCCTAAAAAGCCTTATCTTTGCGCAACTCATAAAAATACACTATGCTTAAAGGATTTTTTAACGTACCCACTCCGGTAAACGAACCTATATTAAACTACGGCCCAGGCAGTAAAGAACGTGCACTATTGAAAGAGGCACTTGCTGAGGCCCGTTCACATCAACAAGATATCCCGATGTATATTGGCGGAAAACAAGTTCACACCACTAAAAAAGGTAAGGTTGTTCCACCACACGATCATCAGCATGTTTTGGCCCAATTCAGTATTGGCGATAAAACACATATCACACAAGCGATTGATGCCGCATTAGCAGCAAAACAAGACTGGGAAAATCTTGCGTGGGAGCACAGAGCCGCAATCTTTTTAAAAGCTGCTGATTTAATAGCTGGTAAGTATCGTTATAAATTAAATGCTGCGACCATGCTTGGTCAAAGCAAAAATGCGTATCAGGCAGAAATTGATGCCGCTTGCGAATTAATTGATTTCTTACGTTTTAACGTGAGTTATATGTCTGATATTTATAAACAACAGCCTCCTGTTTCTCCTCGTGGAAGCTGGAACCGTGTAGAGCAACGCCCGTTAGAGGGTTTCGTTTTTGCATTAACACCATTCAACTTCACAGCAATTGCTGCAAATTTACCTGCATCAGCCGCAATGATGGGTAATGTTGTGGTTTGGAAACCTGCTGACACCCAGGTTTATGCAGCTAACCTTTTAATGGAAATTTTCCGTGAAGCAGGCTTACCTGACGGAGTTGTAAATTTAGTTTATGCTGATGGCCCTGAAACCGGCGAGGTTATCTTTAACCATCCTGATTTTGCAGGAATACACTTTACCGGTTCAACAAAAGTGTTTCAGGAAATCTGGAAAACAATTGGAACAAACATCCACAAATACAAATCATATCCTCGTATTGTAGGCGAAACGGGTGGAAAAGATTTTATCCTCGTTCATCCGTCTGCACAGGTTGATATCGCAAATACAGCAATTGTTCGGGGTGCTTTCGAATACCAGGGACAAAAATGTTCGGCTGCAAGTCGTGTTTACATTGCAGAAAGTCTTTGGCCAGAAATCAAAAAACAAATGTTACGCGATTTGGCTACTTTTAAAATGGGTGGGACTGAAGATTTCACTAATTTCATCAATGCCGTTATCGATGAGCGTTCATTCGATAAATTAGCGAAATACATTGACCAGGCTAAGAAAGACAAAGGTGTGGAAATTATTGCTGGTGGCAATTACGATAAGAGTAAAGGTTATTTTGTTGAACCTACCGTTTTAGTGGTTGACGATCCGAAATACACTACAATGTGCGAAGAATTATTTGGCCCGGTTTTAACCGTTTATGTTTATGCAGATCAGGATTTCGATTCCATTTTAGAAGTGATCGATACCACATCTCCATATGCTTTAACCGGTGCTTTAATTGCTCAGGATCGTTATGCAATAGAAAAAGCCAGTCATGCGCTACGTAATGCAGCTGGTAACTTCTACATTAATGATAAATGTACCGGTGCCGTTGTTGGCCAGCAACCATTTGGCGGCGCCAGAGGTTCTGGTACAAATGACAAAGCAGGTTCAATGATTAACTTATTGCGTTGGGTTTCTCCACGTACCATTAAAGAGGTTTTTGAATCACCAACAGATTATCGATATCCCTTCTTAGCTGAAGATTAAGAAAATTATTTGGTTCATAGAAACACAAACAGATTAATTTAGCGTTGACTACTTTATTGCAAAAATCGCCGGAAAGTTGTCAACGCTTAAAAACATTTAAAACCTCTGGGTAATCAGGGGTTTTTCTTTTTCACAGGCTTTAATCGTAAATGCAGTGCAAATAAATTTCTGATTCTTAATGGTAGGCCATTGAAATGAAGATCTGGAACTTCCCCTTCCCTACGACATTATAAAACTAAATCAGTTTGCAGCTGTTTCTTAATAAGATTCAAAATGAAAGATCATGGAAAACGAAAAAGATCAAAACGATAACCTACGCGATAAAAATGCGGATAACTCAGCAGATAAAACGAATATGCCGGATCAACAGGTTCCCCGCCACCGCAGCGATGAAAACAGCGACAAGAATCGCATTAAATCTGAAGCAGAAAATTTAGCCCGTGATTTTGGCAAGGGCGATTTTGGTTCAGAGGAAGCACGTGAAGATGCTGAAAAAGGGAACAAAGGTCATGCAGGAAACATGCCAAATACAGAAGAAGAATAAAGCCCCAACATAATGTCGGGGCTTCCTAACAAACTAAAAATTACATCTATGGGATGTAGATTAACTTACTTTAAACACAGGAGTAACATCATCAAGGCTCGAACTGGTTACTTTCAAATCTTTGATAATCCCTGTTTTTAAACTATAAACCCAGGCATGTACAGATAATTCCTGACCATTAGACCAGGCATTTTGTACAATTGAGGTGTTCATAATATTTGCAGCGCCTTCAATGGCGTTTAATTCAACTAATCGATCGAACTTTTGTTCAGCATCTTTAATGGTTTCCATTTCCCGGTCGTGCGTGCGGTACACATCACGAATATTTCTTAACCAGTTATCAATAATACCAACTTGTTTATTTCCTAAAGCGGCTTTAACGCCGCCGCAGCCATAATGACCGCAAACAATTACATGTTTTACTTTTAATACGTTTACTGAATAATCCAAAACCGAAAGCATGTTCATATCGGTATGAACAACTACGTTTGCAATATTTCTATGTACGAAAACATCGCCAGGTTTGGTATTCGTAATTTGGTTTGCAGGAACACGGCTATCCGAACAGCCAATCCACAATACAGGTGGATTTTGCCCTTCAGAAAGTTTATCGAAAAAGGTTGGATCTGAATCTTGCATATCCTTTACCCAATCTCTGTTTCCCTGCAATAATGTTTCGTATGATATATCTTTTGTTTCTATTGTTTTTGCGCACATAAAATTATTTGTTAATGTCTTCTACCACTTTGTTCGTTAATTTTGGTACAGTATAATGCTTCTGTACATTTTCTAAGGTTACAATAATGCCTTTTGTATAAGCATTATGTTTGTAATTAAAAATAGTCTCCAATACGTCAGGGTCTATATACCTGGCATTTGAACCATCAATAATTACATTTGTTTCTTTTGGAATATTCGTTAAAACCACTTGTATCGCTGCTTTATTTAAGAAAGAAACCTCTTCTGCCAATTTAATTCTGATATTCTTTTTATCACCTTCATTAGTAATTCTGTAGAAGTATGGATTACGCATGTTGGTACGTAAAAGATAGAAAATAGAAACCAGCATCCCAATTGCAACACCCTTTAATAAATCGGTAAATAATACCGCAACAACAGTGACTACAAAAGGTACGAATTGATCCCAACCTTTATGATACATGTGTTTAAATAAGCTGATTCGTGTTAACTTATAACCTGTTACCAACAGAATGGCCGCTAAACAGGAAAGCGGAATCATATTAATGAATTGCGGAATAAATAACAGTGATAATAACAACCAAACGCCATGAAATATAGCTGACATTTTAGTTCTACCACCAGCATTTACATTTGCCGAACTTCTAACAATTACCGAGGTCATGGGTAAACCACCAACCATACCACTTGTGATATTACCCAAACCTTGTGCAATCAACTCTTTGTTTGTTGGTGTTACCCTTTTAATTGGGTCAATTTTATCTACAGCTTCTATACTCAATAATGTTTCCAAACTGGCTACAACAGCTATAGTTAAAGCAACAATGTAAACATTTTTATTTGCCAGCTGAGAAAAATCGGGTGTGGTAAATAAGCCTAAAAATTCGCCAAAACCACCTACAACAGGGATTTTAACCATTTGATCGGCTCTTAAGGCGCTTTCTGTACCGGCAAACACCATGCTACCGACTACACCAATAATCACAACAATAAGTGGTGCAGGTACAATAGCCAGCTTTTTAAATCTAGGCCAAAATATTAAAATTGCGATTGATAAGACACTTATAATTACTGCAGCTAAACTAAAATGGCTTAGTGCAGCCGTAATTGCAGAAAAAGTATTCTCATGATCTTGCTGAAAGAATCCCTCATCACCACTAAAATCGGTATCAACACCTAATGCATGTGGCAGTTGTTTTAAAATTAAAATCAAACCAATCGCTGCAAGCATTCCCTCAATCACACTTGATGGAAAATAATTACCGATAGTTCCTGCTTTAACAAAACCTAAAATCAATTGAAAAACCCCTGCTAACACCACGGCAAGCAAAAAGGTTGGATAACTACCTAATGATGTTATGGCTCCTAAAACAATAACTGTCAACCCGGCTGCCGGCCCACTAACACTTAACTGTGAGCCGCTAAAGGAAGCGACAACTATTCCGCCTATGATACCAGTGATTAATCCGGCGAATAAGGGGGCACCTGAGGCTAGTGCAATGCCTAAACAAAGTGGCAAGGCCACTAAAAAAACTACAATACTTGCGGGAAGATCTTTCTTTAAATTCTTTTTAAGAAAATATTTCTTCACGTCCGAACCTGAAAAGGCCGGGTTAAACTTTTGCATAACGATATAATTATCTAGTAAATTTTAACGAATAAATCGCGGGGAATGCTTCAATACAATCATGCAACAACGTGTGTTTAACACTGGAATTAAACCAGAATTTTAAACAAGTCAGTATGTGTTGATGTACAGAATGAAGGGACTACCCCAAATGAAAAAACTAAATAAAGTTAGGTGGTGGTGTTGGAACCGTAGGATGATATGGATCTACATATCGCTTAAAATGCTCGATAAAACTGCTCTTCAGAAAGAAATGACTGGAAGAGAATTCATAAGAAAAGATTGGATGATTTAGCTCGAACAGCTTAAAATCGGTAAATTTCACTGTGTCTTTGGCGGAGTCTTTTCCGCCATCATGCTCTAACTCAATTTGCATGATTACAGCGTTCATGATTTCCTTATCAATGCCTTTACAAAAAACCGGCGCACCAGAAATTGCCATCTTCGCAGAGAAGATGAACATAAATGCAGCAACGATTATATATTTGTATTTTCTTAAAAACATTGATAAAACCCTAATCTTATTCTAATGTAACTTTACAAAAATAAACGGATAATTGGTTTTTCAATGCTTTAGGCTGTAAAAAAATTGTAATATAAGTGTTAAAAGCATGAATCGAAAGTTAAATTAACTGATTTTCAAATAGTTTTTAGAGGTAAATTCCTTTCGGAACGAAATTTTTGGCCGCGCCTACTCATCTTTCTCTCCGCAGGCCTATCCTGTTCATACCTCATACAAACTTCGCCTGTTACTTGTATTACCGCCAGTAATTTTTAATTTTAAATTCTCATAACATCAGCAATGGATAAAAAAATAGCTTTACTTCAAGATAAAATACATCAGGCGAATCTTGGTGGCGGACAAGCCCGTATTGATAGCCAGCATAAAAAAGGAAAACTTACTGCTCGTGAGCGTATTCATTTCCTAATGGACGAAGGAAGTTTTGAAGAAATTGGCATGTTTGTTTCGCACCGAAGCACAGATTTTGGAATGGAACGTGAAAAATATTTAGGAGATGGTGTGGTAACCGGTTATGGCACCATTAACGGGCGTTTAACTTATGTCTTTTCGCAAGACTTCACTGTTTTTGGCGGATCGTTATCTGAAACTCACGCAGAAAAAATCTGCAAGTTGATGGATATGGCGATGAAAAATGGAGCGCCTTTAATTGGATTAAACGATAGTGGTGGTGCCCGAATTCAGGAAGGAGTGGTTTCATTAGGTGGCTATGCAGATATTTTTTATAAAAATGTTCAGGCTTCGGGGGTAATACCTCAGTTATCGGCAATTATGGGGCCTTGTGCCGGGGGAGCTGTTTATTCGCCAGCCATTACTGATTTCATTTTAATGGTGGAAAACACTTCTTATATGTTTGTTACAGGACCAAATGTGGTTAAAACAGTAACACATGAAGAAGTAACATCAGAAGAGTTAGGCGGTGCGAATACACATGCCACTAAATCTGGTGTAACTCATTTTGCCTGTGCCAATGAGATTGAAGCGATTGATCATTTGAAAAAATTATTAAGTTACATGCCTCAAAACTGCGAAGAAATCCCCGAACAATTTCCCTATGAATCTGGTGATGAAAGCAGGTTATCATTAAATACTTTTATGCCTCAGAATGCTTCTCAACCTTATGATATTCGCGGGGTTATTTCAGAAGTTGTGGATATTGAAAGCTTTTTGGAAGTGCATGCAGCGTATGCCGAAAATATTGTAGTTGGCTTTGCTCGTTTAGCAGGAAGAAGCATCGGCATTGTTGCCAATCAACCCGCTTATTTGGCAGGCGTTTTAGATAGCAATTCATCAACTAAAGCAGCCCGTTTTGTTCGCTTTTGTGATTGTTTTAATATCCCACTGCTTGTTTTTGAAGATGTTCCGGGTTTTCTTCCAGGCACTGATCAGGAATGGAACGGAATCATTAGCAACGGTGCAAAATTACTTTATGCTTTCAGCGAAGCTACCGTCCCCCGAATTACCGTTATTACCAGAAAAGCTTATGGTGGTGCTTATGATGTGATGAACAGCAAACACATCGGTGCCGATATGAATTACGCCTGGCCAAGCGCTGAAATTGCTGTAATGGGCGCAAAAGGCGCCGCCGAAATCATCTTTAAAAGAGAAATTTCCAAAGCAGAAAATCCTCAGGAAAAATGGCTGGAAAAAGAAAAATTATATTCTGATATTTTCGCCAACCCTTATCGTGCAGCAGAACGTGGATTTATTGATGAGGTTATCGAGCCATCTCAAACAAGAGCAAAGTTGATAAAAGCTTTCAAGATGTTAGAAAATAAGGTAGTTAACAATCCCCGAAAAAAACATGGCAATATACCTTTGTAAGGTTAAGGTTTTAAGGTATGAGTTGCTTACATTCTAATTTCATACCGATGCCTTACACCTTAAACTTCATTACCTAAAATGCAGATTACTTCAAAATTATCCAGGCTAGATATTCTTTTAATGGCCTTTTGTACGGGGCTTATTGTAGCCAATATTTATTATTGCCAACCTCTGGTGATTTTAATTGCGAAAGATTTCAGTTTAACAGAAACTGATGCAGGCAGAATTACCTACATCACTCAAATTGGCTATGCTTTGGGTTTATTCCTGCTTGTTCCGCTCGGCGATATGTTTGAACGTAAAAGGCAAATCCTCGTTATTACCAGCATGGCCATATTGGCTTTGTTAATGGCAGCAGTTTCGCGCTCATTTCTTTTGCTCGAGGTTGCTTCACTTCTTATCGGAGCCTGCTCCATTGTGCCGCAACTCATTTTACCGCTGGCAGCCAATTTGAGTTCTGATGAAAATCGTGGAGCGAATATTGGAATAATCATGAGCGGATTATTGGTGGGTATCCTGGCATCAAGAGCAGTAAGCGGAAGTATCGGTTTCTGGCTGGGTTGGAGAGCCGTTTATTATATGGCGGCCGCAATTTGTGTTCTGCTTATTGGATTGATGGCAAAACGTTTCCCTCAAAGTTTCCCTGCTTTTAAGGGTACATATCAACAACTGATGGGTTCGATGTTTGGCTACATTAAAACTCAACCAGCCTTACGCGAAACCTCACTCATTAATTTTTTGGCTTTTGCTGTCATAAGTGCATTCTGGACAACAATGGTATTGTTTTTAGCGAATCCACCTTTCAACCTCCAAACCCTGCAAATCGGCTTATTTGGAATTGCCGGTGCAGCTGGTGCTTTAGCCGCACCACTTGTTGGAAAATTGAGTGATGGCAATAATCCACGCAAAAACCTCATGATTGGCTTCGTTTTACAGATGATTAGTATTGCTTTATTTTATTTCACTAATAATCATTTATACCTTTTTGTTATTGGAATCGTGCTCATTGATATCGGGCAACAAGCCATTCATGTTACAAACCAAACCAGAATTTATACCTTGATTCCCGAAGCGAGAAACCGGCTCAATACAATCTTTATGTCGGTAAGTTTTATCGGTGCCAGTTGTGGTTCAGCATTAGGGCTATGGTTATGGGATCAGGGAGGATGGGCATTGTTTTGTTACGGCATGACCGGAATCATTATTCTAAATATTTTTATTTACCTATTTTACGGACGAAAAGTTAAGAATGTCTCCTTTAATTCAAATTGAACAAATATTCCCTTCATTAACCTGGCGAATTCGTCACGAAGCGATGTATCCGGAATTACCTTTTGATCATGTAAAGCTTCCTGATGATTTTGATGGAATCCACTTCGGATTGTATGCAGATCATAAACTAACGGGCGTAGTATCCTTATTTCAGAAAGGTGATGTTTATCAATTCAGAAAACTTGCTGTATTGCCCGAAGCTCAAAAATCAGGATATGGATCGCAGTTAATGGAATATATCTTAGATTTTTGTAAAATTCAGAAAGCAACCAGGCTCTGGTGCAATGCCCGGGTAAATGCTAAAGAATTTTATTATAAATTTGGATTCCACGAAACCGAAAAAATCTTTTATAAAGACGGGTACGATTTTGTGGTAATGGAGAAAGAGATTTCAGATTAATTTACGAATCACGATTTCAAAAATCTGAATATCGTAATTCAAAAATCATAAATAAAATATGGCTAAGAAAAAAGAAGACGAGAAGAAAAAACACACACCTGTAGTAACCAAAAAATCGCTGCAGTTTCTTGAAGAATACATTAACAATCCCGCTCCCACTGGTTATGAATGGGAAGGTCAGAAGTTATGGTTAAACTATTTAAAACCATATATCGATGAACATTTTATAGATAATTATGGAACTGCTGTAGGAGTAATCAATCCGAAAGCAGCATATAAAGTTGTAATTGAGGCCCATGCCGATGAAATTTCCTGGTATGTAAATTACATTACGAATGAGGGTCTGATTTACGTAATCCGCAACGGTGGTTCCGATCATCAGATTGCACCATCTAAACGTGTAAATATTCATACTGAAAAAGGAATGATTAAAGCGGTTTTCGGCTGGCCAGCTATCCACACCCGCCACGGAGAAAAAGAACAGGCACCAGAACTGAAAAACATTTTCCTGGATTGTGGCTGTACCTCAAAAGAAGAAGTGGAAAAACTGGGCATTCATGTGGGTTGCGTAATCACTTACGAGGATGAATTTATGGTATTGAACGACCGCTATTATGTTGGCCGTGCTTTAGATAACCGTGTTGGTGGCTTTATGATTGCCGAAGTTGCCCGTTTACTAAAAGAGAACAAGAAAAAACTTCCTTTCGGATTATACATCGTTAATTCGGTACAGGAAGAAATTGGGCTACGCGGGGCAGAAATGATTGCTCAACACATTAAACCAAATGTGGCCATTGTTACCGATGTAACGCATGACACCACTACTCCAATGATTAATAAAAATACTCAAGGCGATTTATCAGCAGGAAAAGGACCTGTGGTTTCATATGCTCCGGCTGTTCAAACCAACCTGAACAAATTATTGATTAAAGCGGCTGAAAAGAACGATATCCCGTTCCAACGTCAGGCATCATCCCGTTCAACAGGTACCGATACCGATGCTTTTGCTTATTCAAACGGAGGAGTTCCATCAGCATTGATTTCGTTACCATTGCGTTATATGCACACCACAGTAGAAATGGTGCATAAAGAAGATGTGGATAATGTAATCAGCTTGATTTATGAAAGCTTGCTGAACATTAAAGACGGACAAGATTTCAGAGAATTTAAATAATGGAGACAGAAAAAATCCCATATCAAAAAATCATCATCCAAACCCTGCTAAAGGTTTTATTGATGATCGCAATTATTTTCACGCTTAACTCGTGGTCAAGCATTAAACAAAGCTTAAGCGGCAATGTTCCACCTTTATCTTACTGGCTCGATCACAGCTTTAAATTGAGTAACATCATTCTTATCCTTGGTTTTGGCGGCTATTTTTATTACAAGGATTTAACCGATCAAAAAGAGTTGATAAATAAGCAAAGGGAACTAAGCGAAAAGCATGAAAAATGGGAACAAGATGAATAAAGTAAAAGAGGCTTAAAGATTAATTCTTTAAGCCTCTTTTACTTGCCTCGCCATGTATGGTGGCTTACCAACCGTTTTCATTCCCAAGATTATGCATTATTTCCCAGGGTTTGCAATATAAAAAGTGGCTAAGATGTTCTTAAATCTTTTTGGCAGTTTATTATTCAACATTCCAAGAGGTTGGTAACTAACTGTGGTAAAATGTATTTGCCAGCTAAAAAACCCAAGAATTCATCTCAAAAAAGCAAGTTTATGATGTAAACAGCCTTTGGAAGTTGCTAATCTTAGTATCCGTTTAGATTACTGTTCGGCAATTTCAATCCATACAGGAGCATGATCGCTGGTTTTTTCCCAACCTCTAACATGTTTATCAACTCCTGCATTTAAAAGCCGGTTTTGAAGTTGCGGGCTTAGCAGAAAATGATCAATACGCAATCCTGCATTTCTGCCATAAGCGTTTCTAAAATAATCCCAAAAAGTGTAAATAACTTCATCAGGATAAAGTTTTCTCATTGCGTCAGTCCAACCCTGGGCAACTAAATTTTTAAATGCCTCACGAACTTCTGGTCTGAACAAGGCATCATCAACCCAACGTTCAGGTTTGTAAACATCCAATTCTGTAGGCATTACATTATAATCACCTGCTAAAACCACAGGCAAATTGTATTCTAAAAGTTTTGCCGCATGAAGTGTTAATCGTTCAAACCAGGCCATTTTATAATCCAGTTTTGGCCCTGGCGCAGGGTTTCCATTTGGTAAATATAAACACCCTATTACAATACCTTTTACCATTGCTTCTATATAACGGCTATGCAAATCTTCGGGATCGCCGGGCAAACCGCGTTTTAGTTCTTTAATTTCATGTCCCCGGGAAAGAATAGCAACACCGTTCCAGCTTTTTTGCCCATGCCAAATAGCCTGGTAGCCAGCATCGAGAATGGCTTGCTCGGGAAATTTTTCTTGAGGAGCCTTAAGTTCCTGAAGGCAAACCACATCGGGTTGTGTTTCTCCGAGCCATTTTAGTAATACAGGTAACCGCCCGTTTACGCCATTTACATTGTAGGTTGCTATTTTCATCTTAAGGATAAATTATATGTTAAAATTAGCGAACAAATTGAGTTTTACAATTGAAAATATATTTAAATTTATAATGCAGTTTATTTTCATTTCGGATATGGAAATTTTTAAAAAGCTTGCAGGGAGATTAATTTTTATTGTTAATTAAACGTATTTTAAAATTTTGATCTTATCTTGCAATTATATTTAATAAGTCCCGTTAATAAATGTCCGAAGTTGTTTTAAACATTCCTCACGGTAGCCGGAAGGATATACGCCTGTTATATGATAAGTATGCAGGAATGCTTTTAGGTTTTATCAGAGGAACGGTTCAGGATCATAAAAGATCGGAAGAATATTTGGTAAAAATTATATCTGCATTTGCATCAGAAACCAAAAGTAGTTCAGCATCCTGGTTAGAATTAAGGCAATATGCACAGCGTAAATTAATCGAGTTAGCACATATAAACCATGAACATAACAATGGGAAGTTAAACAACAACGAACAAGCTAACAACTATTTAAATCTTTTAGATCATGATGAGCGGATTGTTTTCCAGGCGGTTTATTATCAGAAAAAATCTTTATCTCAACTAGCAGATTTACTTAACAGGAATGAAAATACATTACGTGGTCAATTGAAGTCATCAATAGATAAAATCAGGAAAGCTCGTGGAAATTAAAAAATTAATAGATAGCGGCCTAATGGAAACCTATGTAATGGGTATCGCGACCGATGATGAGGTTCAGCAGGTTTTATTACTTAAAAAACAGTATCCTGAATTTGAAGAGGCTTTAACAAAATTAGAATTGGATATGGAAGTGCTGGCTCAAAACATGGCTGTTCCACCACCCCCAGGTATTTTATCAAAAATTGAGAAAGAATTAAGCGAAATCAAACTCCGCGAACAAAGTCTGGAAAAATTGGATGATACCGATAAAGATTCTGAACAAGATCATGTAAAGCAGGACCGGTATATTGAAGTTGAATCAGAATCGAGCCACATACGCATACATAAAGCCTGGCGATGGGTTTTTGCCGCTGTTTTTGTGCTTGGTAAAATTTTTCTGGGCTTTGCAATTTATTTTTATCTGGAGAATCGTCAGGCTCAGGAGCAGATCAAAGAATTAAAAACGGAGATCAATCATATGAAATCGATCAAATAGCATTGTTGATTTTCACTTTTCCCATTTAAGAAATTTATAATTTTCAAAACGATAATATCTTTTGCTGGTTATAGTATTTAAAGCTATAAAATATGGATGAACAGCCTCAGGATAATGAAAATCCGAAATTATATATGTTGTTATTAGGCTCTAAAGCACCTAATCGAAATGTTGAGCAACACGATTATTTTTTTGGAATTGCTACTTCTTTAAGGGATCTGGTTCCGGAAATAAAATCTTTTTGGCCGGAAGCCGGCTCCAGTATTCACATTGACGGATGGCGGGAAGTAAATCAGGTTGATGGTTATCAGATTAAAGTAATACCAAGAACAAGCGATACCTCCGCCTCTCCACATAAATTATTCTTTATCAATCTTGGCGGCTATCAATCAGGAAAACTGGAAGAACAGCATTACATCGTGCTGGGAGTTAAAGATGACAGAGCTTCAGCTATTCAGGATGCTAAGAAAACGGTGTTTTTCAAAACGAATTCAGTTAAAGGAGCGAATTCACATATTGATGAAAAATATGGGATTGACATTGATGACATTTACAGAGTGGAAGATATTCTGAATCCAAAACATAAAGAAAAATACCATATCGAAATAACTCCAAACTCAGAAATTCCTGATGATGAAATTCACTTAGGTTATTTTAAATTAGATAAGATTTAGTGAGTGCTGCTTTTTAAAATTTGTCATTCTGAACGCAGTGAAGACCGCGAAGCAGCTACGAAGTAAATCCCTGACCTACAGGCGTTGTACTTTGGTTTACCGCTGACTTTATTTTTTAAAGGTTGTAGTGCTGTATATTAAAGTTTGTGTTTCATCGCTTGGAGATTCTTCGTACCTCAGAATGACAGTGGTTCAACGGGATTTGTCATTCTGAGGCACGAAGACCGCGAAGCAGCTACGAAGTAAATCCCTAACCTACAGGTATGTACCTTGGTTTTACTGCTGAATTGTTTTGTAAGGGAGTAGTGCCGTTATTAAAGTTTTGTGTTCCATCGCCTGGAGATTCTTCGTACCTCAGAATGACAGTGGTTCAACGGGATTTGTCATTCTGAGGCACGAAGACTGCGAAGCAGCTACGAAGTAAATCCCTAACCTACAGGCATGTACCTTGGTTTACTGCTGACTTTGTTTTTTGAAGGTTGTAGTGCTGTATTAAAGTTTGTGTTCCATCGCCTGCGGATTCTTCGTACCTCAGAATGACAGTGGTTGTCTTAAAACTTAATCACATTAGGTTCCTACCTGTTTGAAGATGACAGACAACAAGCCTGGCCAAAAACATTGCGCCAATGCAATAGCATGACAAAAAAACCTTTCTAAATAAATCGTGTTATTATAATACAACAAAAACCAATAATATGAAAAAGTTAATTTATTTAATGGCCGTTTCAGTATCGGCCCTGGCATTTCAGGCTTGTAGCGGTGGCGATAAAGATGCTAAAGAAAGCGCTGATAGCTTAAACATGAGCAAAGATACGACCACCAATGTAGCAGCAACTGGTGGGATTGCGGTTGATGAAGCAGATGCAAAATTTACTACAAGCGCAGCAGTGGGTGGAATGGCAGAAGTTGAATTGGGCAAGCTTGCACTACAAAAAAGTAATAATGCACAGGTAAAAGAATTTGCAACGATGATGGTTAACGATCATGGTAAGGCAAATACCGAACTAATGGAAATAGCTGCCACTAAAAACATCACTTTACCTACTACTGTTGATGAAGAACATCAGAAAAAAATGGACGACCTGAGCAAAAAATCAGGTAGTGACTTTGATAAAGCATATGTTGATGCTATGGTTGACGGACATAAATCAACATTAAAATTAATGGAAGATGAATCAAAAAATGGTGCAGATGCTGATCTTAAAGCTTTTGCAACTAAAACTGCTCCAATAGTACAAAGTCATTTAACAATGATTAACAGGATTAAAGATGGAATGAAATAAGCAAATTTCATCCTTGAAGAAAAGCCAGAGGTTTACATTAATCTCTGGCTTTTTTATGCCTTAATATTCTTTACTACCTGCCCTGAAGCCGCCTCACAAAAATCGATTCCTGAATAATCGGGGTTATAACCTCCAATGTATGGAACGGCCATAATGTATATCCGATCATTTTCTTTGCCCTTTTTATCCACTACCTGAAATGAATCATTAATGGTTATTCCAGGCACACGCAAATAATATTCGTTCCTGCCGTTTTTTTCAACAAGTTCATTTTTATTTTTCACTTCTTTTTTACCGCATTCCGGGTTTTTGAATTTTAGTTTCGCCGGGCTTACAGTGCCATCTTCAATTAATCCTTTAAAAGGAAAATCTTCAAAAGATAAATGAGGCTGCCCCACACAATCAACAAAAGTTTTATAACTCACCGAAACCTCTTTGCCTGTTTCATCATCATAATGATACATTATTCCACCCTTGGTTTTTGGTTCAATCCAACTTTTTTCACCTACCGAAACAATCTCCAAAACACGGGCATCATAAAGCGCCATTAAATCTCTGCAAGAACTTTGAGGCACAAATGCAATTACGATAGAAATTAATGGCATTAAAACCTTTTGCAGCCTTTGCATATCTTCGGCAGAAAGGTATTTTGCGGGGTAGTTCATTGCAAAACTTAGCACCGCTAAAACTTCTTTCCAGTAAATGGATTCTTTTCTATCGATTGATTTCTCAGCTTCAGCATATTCCTTTTTAAAAAGTTCGAAAGGAGGAATTGCTTCCCTGTATTCCATCATCGCATTGACAAAATCTTCCAGATTCATATCTTTTATGCGTTTGTAGAAATTGGGCTCTTTCTTTTTAAATTGTGCTTTAAAATTTTTCTCAAACACAAAATCAAGAGATAAAAAACCACCATTTTCTTCTATATTCTGATGAATCTGTTTTTTGGTTAGCGTTGCATCTTTACCTAAATGGCTATCTTCCAAATGAAAGCGTATGGCCGGTAAAAGACCATTTCTGGAATGCATTATTATTTTAAAATTGCTGCTTTTAGAATCCAGTTGATATGAAAATTCTCCATCTGGCCCTTCTTTAAAAACGCCATTGTTACGGGCAAGTGTTCTAATGGCATCAACAGCGGTAAGAGATGAACCTTTTAGTGCTATGGGATGATTGAATCTTTTAGCCAGTTTTTTTGGAGGATAAGGAGAATCAAAATAATTTGGGATTTTTCCTTCGTGTTTTTTAGGCCAGTTATGCCCGATGCAAATAATAATTTCATCAAAAAACAACTCGCTCTTATCCTCAATTTCAAGTTTAACCTGCTTGCGCCGCTTAATATCGAAAATATTAGTAACCGCTGTGTTTAAATGAATTTTCGTAGCTATGGATTTTTGCTTTGCAAGCTGCATTAAAAGCTCAAACTGTGCAGAAAGATATGACCCGAAAAATAACCTGGGTAATACTTTGTATTCATTAAATTTTTCAAAATCGATGTTAAATTTTTTCAGAATATTTTTTGGCGCAATTTTAACCCAATCTTCTATAGAATTAAAAATAACGGGTATTTCATTATCAGATACGTTGGTAATGTGCTCTTTATTTGCACCTTCAGAACTGTAAGGCATGCCGGAACCCAAAAACCCTTTGCGTTCAAAAATTTCGATTTCCAAATTTTTTAAACCAGATTCAATAAGTCTTTTATACATAAAAAGCCCACTCGGACCACCGCCAAGTATTGCAATTCTCTTTTTTGTTGTCTTTTTGCTCATTTGCAGAAATCAAAATCAATAGGTGTAGTAAATAAAGTCGATTTAATAAATGGAATAACTCCATTCACAAACCTTCATTACAATTCAAAAAAATGAAAATTGTTTTACGGGAAATCAACTATTTACTTAGCGGGATTGTGAAAATCCTCTTTGCCTACTTTCTTTTTGCAACACGTCGTGAATAGTAGCTGAAAGTTTTGAAAACCCAATCGGTTTAACCAGAAATTTATCGCCTTCAACACCAAATGCGTCTAAAGCATATTCTTCATACGAGGTTACAAAAATTAAAAACCGAACTTTATCACGTAATATTTTTGCAACATCCAAACCTGAAATATCCATTCTGATATCCAGAAAAAGGAAATCAATATTATCCTGCTCAAAAATTTCTGAAAGCGCCTTTGCCGGATCAGAATAGGTTTGAGCGACATAAAGGTCTGGCATTTTATTAATAAAGTTTGCCAATATATCTATGCTGAGTTGATCATCATCTATAATGACACATTTATAAGGAGGATTATTTGAGAAGTTCATCTAGTTTTTTCGCTATTGAAAGCAAATGATAAGCCAAATGTTTTTAAAATGTTGTATTTTTTTAACTACGCCCTTACGCCATGATGATCTTAAATATACTGCAAACCTTATTGAATACAGATAGTTATATAACTATACTTTTTAAAAACATGGAAGCTTTACAAAGATTTATCGATGCACAGGAAAACAGTTATAACCATGCATTATCAGAAATAAGGCAAGGAAAAAAAACCAGTCATTGGATGTGGTATATTTTTCCTCAGATAAAAGGCCTGGGGAAAAGTGACACTGCTAAATATTATGCTATAAACAGTAAAAATGAAGCTGAACAATATTTAAATCATCCTCGGCTTTGTAAAATAAACTGTGTCAATCTAAAATAATGCTTCTCAAAAAAATCAATTCAAATCTAATATCATTCTATCAGGAAACCAAATGGCAAGTTTTTGAGCAGTTGTAGCCCAATTGCTCAGCG